>NZ_JAAAPL010000009.1 GCF_011317445.1 Chelativorans multitrophicus | reverse complement strand
GGCCGATGTCGGCCCCCGGCCCCACGGATGACAGCACCTGTGCCTTGGAGAAAACCTCGGCATCCGGGCCGATTCCGACCTCGAGGTACTGGCTCCACAGGTTCTCCGACTGCAGGGCGCGCTTGACCTCCGCAGCTTCGGGGGAGCCCGGGCGGATGTTGCGCAGGCTGTCGCCGATGATGCCGCCGACCCGGGCGCGGATCGCCGCGGCCCGACTCGGGTCACCGGCCGCCTGTTCCTCGATCACGCGCTCGACCATCGAGCGGGCGAAGGTTACACCGCAGGCCTTGATCACCTGCAGGTCGCAAGGCGCAAGGAAATGCATGCTGCCGGGCGTGACAGCTGCAGCCTCGAGCGTTTCCAGATCGCCGATCGCCTCGCCCGGCGCGCTGCGCAGGTATGCGGCGGGATCGTCCATCTCGCAGATGTCGCGGACAGTCGGCGCGCTGGACGAGGTAATGTCCACCACATCGCCGCCGCGGATCGTCACGACCGACGGTCCGGCCAGGTCAGGCCGCCAGACCCTGCCGACGAAAAGCCCCTCTCTGGGAATGATATGCATCTCGTTCGCCCCTTTGTCGCTCCGGCCGGCGGCCGATCAGTGGTTATGGCGCGGCGGCGTCTTCGCCGTGCCGCGATACGCAGTAGCCCCCTCTATGACCGCGCCCTCCGAAAGCTGCGTGACGGTGCGGCGATAGAGCTCTTCCCATGGTGTCTGCGATTTCGGCGTCGTCAAGGCAAGGGTCCGGCGCCTCTGCGCGAGTTCGTCGTCAGAGAGCAGCACGTCACAGCGGCCGTTCTCGACGTCGATCCGCAGCCGGTCGCCGGTCTGCAGCAGCGCCAGCCCGCCGCCGACCGCGCTTTCGGGCGATACATGCAGGATAGACGGGCTGTCCGAGGTGCCGGATTGCCGCCCGTCGCCAATGGTCGGCAGGCTTTTAATGCCACGTTTCAGCAGCGCGTCGGGGGGTTGCATGTTCACTACCTCGGCCGAGCCGGGCCAGCCCACCGGCCCGGCGCCGCGGATCACCAGGATGGTCGTTTCGTCGATGCCGAGCGCCGGATCGTTAATTCGGGCGTGGTAGTCTTCGGAGCTTTCGAAGACAGCGATGCGCCCCTCGAACACGCCGCCCCGCATGAAGCGCTCGGCGAAATCGGCGGTGATCACGCTTGTCTTCATGATCGCGAAGTCGAACAGGTTGCCCGAGAGCACGAGGAACCCGCCCCGTGCCAGAATCGGTGCGTCATAGGCGCGGATCACCTCGCGGTCTGTCACCGTCCGCCCGTCCAGCACCTCGGACAGTGTCGCGCCGTTTACTGTCGCGACCGTGCCGTCCAACCGATCATGGGCCAGCAACTCCGCCATCACAGCGGGGACGCCGCCGGCGCGATGGAACCGTTCGCCCAGGAAACGGCCGGCCGGCTGCATGTCGACCAGCAGCGGCACATCATACGCCGCGGCCCAGTCCAGCGCCGTCAGCTCGCAACCCGCATGTTTAGCGATCGCGGTGAGATGTGGCTGTACGTTGGTCGATCCGCCAAGCGCCGAATTGACCGTGATCGCGTTCAGGAAGGCCGGGCGAGTCAGGATGTGTGAGGGTTTCACGTCTTCCAGCACCAGTTCCACTGCGCGGCGGCCAGTTCGATAAGCCATCTGCCCGCGCTCGCGATAGGCGGCCGGGATAGCGGCGCAGCCGGTCAGGGACATCCCCAGCGCCTCTGCCATCGCGTTCATGGTCGAGGCGGTGCCCATCGTATTGCAATGACCGACGGAGGGCGCGGAATTGACCGCCATCTCCATGAATTCCTTGCGATCGATCTGGCCGGCGGCATAGCGGCGGCGTGCCTTCCAGATCACCGTGCCTGAGCCGGCCAGCTCGCCCTCATGCCAGCCGTCGAGCATCGGCCCGCCCGACAGCACAATGGCCGGCAGGTCGACCGTGACCGCCGCCATCAGCGCAGCAGGCGTTGTCTTGTCGCAACCTGTGGTCAGCACCACGCCGTCAAACGGATAGCCGTTCAGGATCTCGACCAGCCCGAGATACGCCAGGTTCCGATCCAGCGCCGCGGTGGGCCGGCGGCAGTTCTCGAAGAGAGGATGCATCGGAAATTCGATTGGAATCCCGCCGGCATCACGGATGCCGGCGGCCGCCCGCCGGGCCAACTCTAGATGGACGCGGTTGCAGGGAGCCAGATCGCTGCCGCTCTGGGCAATGCCGACGATCGGGCGACCGGCGAGCAGCTCTTCGGGGGTCAGGCCGAAATTCATGAAGCGCTCCAGATAGAGCGCCGTCATGTCCAGGTGATCGGGATTGTCGAACCAGTCTTGCGATCTCAGCCGCCGGGTCTCCTTCGTCATGCCGGCTCCTATGCCGATGCCGCCAAGCGGCGGGCTGCTTTTTGCGATCGAATGGAAAGTTCCATGACGGTGAAGATATGCTCTTGCCCGACGGCCGTTTCCGTCCGGTTGCGCACGTCCTCGCAGAACAGCGCGTAATAGTCTTCCGTCGGAAACTCGGCGCAGTCAATATGCTCGCAGCGGTCGCTGTTGACCAGGAACAGGTGGTTAGTGCCCGGCCGGCCGGCGACATCGACGAACTTGCGTAGCTCGATCTGGCCGGTCGTGCCCATGATGGTAATTCGCCCGTCGCCCGGATTGAGCGGCAGCGCCCCCGGGGTGCACCAGTCGACCCGCGCATAGCCGCGCAACCCGGGAGCGCCGAAGAGGGCCTCGCCGAAATCCTCGAACCCTGGGTGGTCGGGCACGTTGACGTTCCCGACGGTTGCGCTGTCCACCGTTACTTCGCCCGCGCCGGTGAGATAGATGAAATTGTCGAACTGGTGCGGCATCAGATCGACGAGAATCCCGCCGGTGCGCGCGGGATCGAAAAACCATTCGGGTCGCGGGTTGAGGTAAAGCCGCTGCGGCCCCAGCGCGTTGTAGTGCACTACCCGTCCGATTGCGCCTTCTTCTATCAGCGCGCGCGCCTTGGCCACCGACGGAATGCGGAACCGTTCGGAAAAGAAGACCGACCAGATGCGCCCGGTCTCAGCTACGGTGCGGCGAATGCGCTCGAGCTGCTCCAGAGTATTGCAGCCAGGCTTGTCGGACATGACGTCCTTTCCGCTCTGCATCGCCTCGATGGCCAGATCGGCGCGGTCCGCAACCTCAGCAGCGATCACAACAACGTCTATCGACGGATCGTCCAGCAGCGTGCGGCGGTCGTCGGCGCGCCGCACATCCGGCAGCAACGCGCGGAAATCGTCAAGCGTGTTCGGGTGTCCGGCGGTCCACCAGCCCGCGATCTGCGCGCCGGCGGTCAGCAACCCCTGAGTGAGCATCAGGGCATGACGATGGTCGATGCCGAGCACGGCAAATTTCACTGCGTCTGTCATGTCTGTTCTTTCGTTATCAGGAATGGCCGTCAACCGGCGGCCGGACGGGCAATCTTCTGCGCCTCGAGCGCCAGTTCGGTCACTTTGAAGGCGTGCTCCTGCGGCATAGCGGTCTCGGTCCGGTCGCGCAGGTCCGCCGCGAGACGGTCGAAATAGCGCAGTTTCACGCCGGAGCAGTCGATATGCTCGCAGCTCGATCCGTTGACGAGGAAGAGGTGGTCCTTGCCGGGACGGCCTGCGATGTCAACGTATTTGCGCAGCTCGATGTAACCCTCGGTACCCAAGATAGTCAGCCGCCCGTCGCCCCAGGTCGGCAGCCCGTCCGGAGTGAACCAGTCGACCCGGATATAGCCGTGGCCGCGGTCGCTGCGCAGCAGCACCTCGCCGAAATCCTCGAACTGCGGGTAGTCGGGATTGGCCATGTTGCCGGCGGTGGCCGCGACGATCTCGGCATCGGTCGAGCCGGTGAAGACCAAGAACTGATCGATCTGGTGCGAGGCGATGTCACAAAGGATGCCACCATATACCGCCTTGTCGAAGAACCAGTCCGGCCGTAGCGGCGCGTTCATCCGGTGCGGCCCCAGCCCGACGGTCTGCAGCACCCGGCCAATTGCGCCCTGCTGAACTAAGTCCAGCGCCTGTTGCGCGGCGGCGACCTGGAAGCGCTCGGAGAAGTTGACTGACCAGATGCGGCCGGTTTCGGCCGCCGTTCGGCGCAGCGTGGCCAGGTCGTCCGCGGTAGTGCAGCCCGGCTTATCGGTCATCACGTCCTTGCCGTTCCGCATTGCCTCAATGGCAATGACGGCACGCTGGTCAAATCGCGCGGCGGTCAGGATCAGGTCGACCTCCGGGTCCTCGATTAGGCTCTGCCGGTGGGTTACCCGCTCCAGCTCGGGGAAGCGCTTCTGGAACCCCGCCAGCGGCTCGGGGTCGCCCTCGCTCCACCAGCCCTTGCAGCGCCCCCCGGCGGCGATCATGCCGCCGGTCATCTCGTAGATATGCCGGTGGTCGATGCCGATAATCGCGAAGGTGAAGCTGTGTTCCGCCATGTCTTTTCCCGTATCAATGTGGGTTCAGTAGGACTTGCCGGCCCTCGCTAGCCGAGGCGAGAAGCGCGTCGATCAGCCGGTGGACCTGTAGTGCGCTTTCGCCCGAGACAACGGGGGCCCTGCCCCCGGCGATGGCGCGGGCGAAGTCCTCGATGGCTGAGCGATGCCATTCATGGGTGAATGCCATCGGATCGACGCCGCCGCCCGAGCCGCCCGCCGTCCCGATTATCTCGGTGCGGCTGTCGTGGTGCCGGACGACCAGCTCGCCGCCCTCCAAGCAAGCCGACGCGCGTTCGAAATCGACGACGATGTACTCGTTCCTGCCCGGAAAGGCTGCCGTGGTGGCGGTCAGGGAGCCGACGGCGCCGCCGGGCCAACGCAACGCCCCAGCGACAAAATCCTCGGCTTCCATCCGGTGCAGGCCGGTAGTCGCCGCCATCGCCGTCACCGCCTCGGGAAGGCCCAGCAGCCAGATCATCAGATCCAGCGTGTGGATCGCTTGGCTGATCAGCACCCCGCCGCCGTCGCGCGCATAGGTGCCGCGGCCCGGCACGTCGTAATAAGACTGGTCGCGCCACCAGGGAACCGATACCCGCACCGCGCAGACCGCGCCAAGGCTGCCGCCGTCGATCAGCCCCTTCAGCGCTTGCGATGCCTCGCGGAAACGGTGCTGAAAAGTGACGCCCAGGGTGACGCCGGCGGCGCAGCACATCTCGACGATTCGGCCGGCGGCGGCGCTGTCGCGTTCGATCGGCTTCTCCAACAGAACGTGCTTGCCGGCGTTAAAAGCAGCCTCGACGATCTCCATCCGCGCATTGGGCGGGGTCAGCACCAGGATGGCATCTACGTCGTCCCGGCGGATGAGTTCCTCAACGCTTTCCGCCGCCGGAAAGCCGAACACCCCGGCGAAGTCCGCCCGCCGCCGCGGATCGCGGGCGAAGACCCCCCGCACGGCGATCAAGTCGCAAAGATCCTGCAACGCCCGCGCATGTGTCGCCGCGACCATGCCGAGCCCGACCACGCCCAGACCGAGTTTTGTGGCATCCTGCATTACACCGGCCTTTCCATACTGCCCACACCCGAAAGGTCCAGCTCATGAGCGCGGTGGCAGCGCACCTGTCGCCCCTCTGCCGTCCGCTCCAGCCGCGGCACCTCGGTGCGGCAGCGGTCCTGCGCGTAGGCGCAGCGCGGGTGAAACGGGCAGCCGGGCGGCGGCTTGATCGGACTGCCGACCTCGCCCCTCAACAGCACCCGCGCGCTGCGCTTGCGCGGGTTGGGTATCGGCACCGCCGAAAGCAGCGCCTCGGTGTAGGGATGCAGCGGCCTGTCGAAGAGAGCGCAAGTGTCAGCCAGCTCGACGATGCTACCCAGATACATCACCGCGACCTGATCGCTGATATGCTTCACCACGCTCAGGTCGTGCGCCACGAAGAGATAGGTCAGCGCCAGCTCGTCCTGCAGGTCTAGAAGCAGATTTAGCACCTGCGCCTGAACCGAGACGTCGAGGGCCGAGACCGGCTCGTCTAGCACCATCAGGCTGGGATTGAGCGCCAGCGCCCGGGCGATGCCGATCCGCTGCCGCTGGCCGCCCGAGAAGGCGTGCGGGAAGCGCTGCATGAACTGCGCTGGCAGCCCTACGCGGCGCATCAGCTCAGCCACCCGGTCGACCCGGTCTTGACGCTTATCGATACCGTTGACCAGCAGCGGCTCGCCGATGATGTCGGCTACGGTCATCCGCGGATTGAGCGACGAGAACGGATCCTGGAAAACCATCTGTATCTCGCTTCGCAGCGGCTTCATCTGGGCGCGGGAGAGCCCGGCGATGTCGACCACTTCACCGCTCTGGCGGCGGAACCGGATCGAGCCGCCGGTCACGTCAAGCGCGCGCATCACCGCGCGCGAGGTCGTCGACTTTCCACAGCCGCTTTCGCCCACCAGCGACAGCGTCTTGCCGCGCGGGATGGCGAAGCTGACATCCTCGACCGCGCGCACATTGGCCACCACGCGGCGGCTCAGTCCAGCATGGATTGGAAAGTATTTCCGCAGCCCCTCGACATCGAGCAGCGCGTCGTCGGACGGGTCGGATATCGTATCAACCATGATCGGCCCCGGGATAGAGGAAACAACTAGCCCTCTGATCCGGCCCGACCTCGGTCAGCCTCGGCTGGGACCGCTCGCAGGTGCCCGGCATGAAGCGCGCGCATCTGGGATGAAACGGGCAGCCCTCGGGCCGGTGCAGCGGGTGCGGCACCGAACCGGCCAGCGCCGGCAGCCGCGTCTTCGGCTCGGAATGCACGTTGGGTACCGAACGCAGCAGCGCCTCCGTATAGGGGTGCTTCGGACTGAAGAAGATCTGGTCGACCGGGCCCTGCTCGACCACGCGGCCCAGGTACATGATGATGACGTAGTCGCACATCTCGGCGATCACCCCGATATCGTGGGTGATCAATGCGACTGCCATGCCGGTCTCCTCCTGGATCGAGCGCAGCAGCTCGAGGATCTGCGCCTGCGTCGTCACGTCGAGTGCGGTGGTCGGCTCGTCGGCGATCAGCAGCCGCGGCTGGCCAGCAAGCGCGATCGCGATCATCGCCCGCTGCCGTAGGCCGCCGCTGAGCTGGGCGGCATAGCTGTCGATGCGCTGCTCGGGCTGCGGAATACCCACTTGGCGCAGCATGTCTATTGCGCGCTCGCGAACCGCCGACTCGTGCAGATGGGTATGCAAGCGGATCGCCTCCATCAGCTGGCTGCCGATCGTGTGCACCGGGCTGAGCGAGGACATCGGCTCCTGAAACACCAGGCCGATCTCGCCACCGCGGATGTCTCGCAGTGCCCGGCTATTCGCTGGCAGCGCGGCGATGTCGGTGACGCCGCCGCCCCCCTCGCGGCGCAGCAGGATCTTCCCGCTAACGATCCGCCCCGGCGGATCAACGATGCGCAGGATCGAAAGCGAGGTGACGCTCTTGCCGCAGCCGCTTTCGCCGACGATCCCCACGGTCTGTCCGGGGCAAACGTCGAAGCTGACGCCGTCGACGGCCTTCGTCACCCCTTCATCCTGGAAGAAATGGGTCCGCAGGTCACGCACCGACAGAACTGGTGCGCCATTCATCTGCTTCGGGCCACGGGCCGTTTCCGTAATTTCAAAATGTTTCACCGTTAGCTCTTCAACCATAGGGGTCCGCCGCGTCCCTCATCCCGTCGCCCATGAAGTTGAAGGCCAGGATGATCACGATGACCGGGATCGCCGGGATCAGCAGCCAGGGCGAGATCGCGATTGCCTGCACATTCTGCGCCTGCTGCAGCAGCACGCCCCAGCTGACCGCTGGCGGCCGCATGCCGAGGCCGAGGAAGCTCAGCGACGTCTCGCTGATTATCATCGCCGGGAAGGCCAGCGTGACCGCGGCGATGATGTGGCTCATGAAGGCGGGCAGCATGTGGCGGGCGATGATGCGCGCGCGGCTGCAGCCGGCCAGTTCGGCCGCCATCACGAAATCCTCCTCGCGCAACGCCAGGAAGCGACCGCGGACAACCCGTGCCAGCTCGGTCCAGCCGAGCAGCGAGATAATGACGGTGATCGCAAGATAGACCTGCACGACGGTCCAGTCGCGCGGCATCGCCGCTGCTAGCCCCATCCAGAGCGGGATCGTGGGGATGGATTTCAGAACTTCGATGCTGCGCTGGATCAGGTTGTCGATCCAGCCGCCGTAGAAGCCCGAGATGCCCCCCAGCAGGATGCCCAGTAGCAAGCTCAGCGTCACCCCAGCCAGGCCGATGGTCAGCGAGGTGCGGGTGCCGATCATCAGCCGCGACCAGATGTCCCTGCCCTGCATGTCGGTCCCGAACAGGAAGATCGTGTCCTCGGCGAGTGCTCCTACCGGCCCGATCAGGTGCCGATTGGTTGGGATCAGGCCGAGGAACTTGTAGGAATATCCCTCGGCGAACAGCCGCAGCGGAACCTTCTTTTCCGGATCGGGCGCGTAGACCCTTTTGAACGTTTGCGGATCGCGTTTGCCGGTCATCCCGAGCACGTGCGGCGCAAACACGCCATCGTCGAAGAAGTGGATCGGCTGCGGCGGCAGCAGCGCCTGATAGGCCTCGGACGCGTTTGGGTCGGAATAGGCCAGAAAATCGGCAAAGATCACGACGAGGTAGAAGAACGCCACCACAAAGGTGCCCGCCATCGCGAGCTTGTGCTTGCGGAACCGCCACCACATGAGCTGCCATTGCGAGGCGACGAGGACCTTGGACTCAGTCGCGCTGCCGTCCCCGACCGTTTCGATATAGGTGGCGGTCATGAACGTCCCTCCAGACGGATTCTCGGGTCGATCCACAGCAGCAGCATGTCGGACAGGAACGTGCCGATGACGGTCATGATGCCCAGCAGCAGCACGATGGCACCTGCCAGGAACATGTCCTGCGCCAGCAGCGCCCGCAGAAGCAGGGGCCCGACGGTCGGCAGGCCCAGCACCAGCGAGACGATGATGCTGCCCGAGACGATATAGGGGAACAGGTAGGCCAGGATGCTGACGAAGGGGTTCAGTGCCACCCGCACGGGGTATTTCAGGATCACTCTGCGCTCGTCCAGCCCGCGGGCGCGCGCGGTCTTTACGTAGGGCCGGTGCAATTCGTCCAGCAGATTGGCGCGCATGACGCGGATCATCTCGGCAGTCCCCGCCGTTCCCAGAACGATTGCCGGAAGTGGCAGGTGCTTGATCAGGTCCCAGACCCGGGCGAGCGACCACGGCGCGTCAACATAGGCCGGCGAGAACAAGCCGCCGATATTGATGCCGAAGAACTTGTAGCCGAAGTACATCAACGCAAGCGCCAGCAGGAAGTTCGGCACCGCCAGTCCGATGAAGCCGACGATCGTGAAGGCGTAATCGGCGACCGAATAGCGGCGAACAGCCGAATAGATGCCGATCGGCAGCGCCAGAGCCCATGTCAGCAGGATCGCCGCGACCGCGACCGCCATGGTCAGCCACAGCCGCTCGCCGATCAGCTCGGAAACCGGACGGCGCCATTCCATCGACATGCCGAAATCGCCGTGCAGCACGCTGGCGATCCAGCGCAGATATTGGACCAGGAAGGACTGATCCAAGCCGTATTGCTCGCGCAGCGCAAGCACCTCGGCATCGGACAGCGACGTGCCATCCGCGGCAAGCTGGGCGATGTAAGTCGTGATGTAGTCCCCCGGCGGCAGCTGGATGATCGCGAAGGACAGGACCGAGATGGCTACCATCGTGACGATAGCCATGAACAATCGTCGGACCAGATAAGATACCATTCCAGTTCAGCCCTCCCGGCGCACCTCTCAGCGTTGGGTCAGTTCGACCGAAATCCCGTCGGGATCGAGGCAGAAGGCGACCCGCTTCAGTATCTCGGGATTGTAGGCGTCGCGCGGCGGCTCGGTGAAGGTGACCCCGGCGGCGACGAGCCGTTCGTAGGTGGCGTCCAGGTCGTCGACGGTCAGCGTAAAGTGGCGGATCCCCGCCTCGCTCCGCGGCATCTCGCGCGCCGGGCTCTGCACCGCGCCCTTAGGCCGAACGATTTCGAGCATGCCGCCGCCGGCATCCAGGAACGCAACCTCGCCGCCGGTATGGGTCGGCTTGCGCAGGACCTCCTTCAGCCCTAGCAGCCCGCAATAGAACTCGATGGTCTTGTTCATATCGCTGCAAGTCAGGCCCACATGCTCGAAATTCATCAGCACTGGCGATGCTCCTTCCCGGCTAGCTGTTCAGCACGACGGTCTTGCCGGACCGCGCGGATTCATAGATCGCCAGCACCAGCTCCATTGACGCGCGGGACTCGGCTGGCTTAACCAGCGTCGGGGAGTCGTAGGCGTCGTCGCGCACCCAGCGGGCCATGTCCTCGAAAACGTTCGCTGCCGGCGGCTGCACCTCGCGCGGCAACTCGGGGTCACCCTCTATCGCCATCATCGTGATCGTCTCGTCCTCGATCCGTGCGCTACCCAGATCACCGTTCACCTCGATCCGGCGCATGGTGCCGCCGCCATAGCGTGTCGGCGGCTTCTCGTTGCGGAAGGTCGTGGTGCCGACAACTATGCCAATGGCGCCGCTGGTGAATTTCACCATCGCCGTCGCGGTATCCTCGCTTTCGATGTTGGCCATGTAGGTACCCATGAAGGCGGTCACGCTTTCAACCTTGCCGAACATCCACTGCATCTGGTCCAGGGTGTGGATCGTCTGGTTGACTACGGTGCCGCCGCCCGAGACTTCCCACTTCGACCGCCAGCCGCCGTCAAGTTCGTAGTACCATTGCGGGCGGTAGAGCTTCTCGCTGAATTCGCCAAGGATCATCTTGCCCAGCTTGCCTGAAGTCACCGCCTGGTGCAGCGCGTAATTGCCCGGCAGGTAGCGCACCACGTATTCGGTGGCGAGCTTCAGCCCCGCCGCGTCATAGGCGGCGATGATCTCGTCCACGCGCTTGAGATTGATCTCAAGCGGCTTGGTAGCGACCATGTGCTTGCCCGCCTTTGCCGCGGCCAGCGCGATGTCCAGGTGCGCGCCCGAAGGGGTGTAGAGGCCCACCACGTCGATGTCGTCGCGCGCCAGCAGGTCATTGTAATCGGTGTGCCAGTCGACGCCGTGCTTCTCACCCACCTCGCGGGCCTTTTCCTCGGACCGGGCGCTGACGGCGACGAGCTCCGTCTCCGCGCAGGATTCGATCATTGGGATGCGGCCCGCGCCGAACCCCAGACCGATAATTCCAAACCGTACCGGCGCCGTTTTGCTTGTCATTCAGTCCCACCTATTCCTTTATCTGCCGTCACGTTGCGATACCGCCCCGGTCCGAAGCGTGTGTGATAGATACTCGTCCGCGCCCGGATCAGCTTTTCCAGAAGAAGGTCTCCGGGATTGACCCGCCGGGGGTCCGAACCAGGGTTGAGTTGAA
Organism: Chelativorans multitrophicus; assembly: GCF_011317445.1. GTDB lineage: Bacteria > Pseudomonadota > Alphaproteobacteria > Rhizobiales > Rhizobiaceae > Chelativorans > Chelativorans multitrophicus. The sequence goes on along the minus strand of NZ_JAAAPL010000009.1, from coordinate 55,947 downwards.
CTGCCTCGCCGGCGAGTTGCCCAGTTTTTTGTTCGACACGCGGACTCCCATCAGCGCGGGCGACTGCCCGACAACGCCGATGGCGACGACATCGTCCACCAGATAGGACCAGATCTCCTTGCCCAGCTTGGCCCGCTCCTCGTCGGTCACGCCGGCGCCCTTGCGGTATTTTGCCATCGCTTCCTGCATCCTCTCCGGCGGCTCGATGCCCTTTTCGCCATTGCTGTCATACCACAGACCGAAGAGCGGGTTCTGCGAAGCCGGCGAGGTCGAGACCGGCAGCGCGTGAATCGCAAGGAACAGCGCCTCGGTCGTATCGTTTGACCACGCCCAAAGCTGCTGCTCGTTGCCCGAAACCCGGTTGAAGCCCAACCCGCGCTCGACCTCGTCCACCCGGACGTCGATGCCGATGTCGCGCCATTGGTTGACAATTACCTCGGCAATCTGGGTGAAGGGAAGGAACATGCCGGTCATGGTCATCAGTTCCAGCCGCAGCCGCCCCTTGCCGTCGGTGCGCATCCGAAAACCTTCGCTGTCACGCTCGGTCAGGCCGAGCTCGTCGAGGATTTGGTTCGCCTGGGCGGGGTCGTATTCGTGCCAGCGGGTCTTGTACTCGTCACCCGGATAATAGGCGTTCTCCGGTTCCGGGATCGGCGAGCCTGGCACGCCGACGCCCAGCCAGAAGGTCTCGTTCAGCTGGTCGCGCTCGATGCCCAGGGATAAAGCGCGGCGGAACTCGACGCTTTTCAGCCACTTGGCGATCTCGGGATCCTTGTCTTCGGGGAAGGTCAGGTTGGGTCGGATAATGAAGTCCCCACCATAGGAGCCGGGGTCGAGCTTGACGTCATAACCCGCCTGATCGGCGTTCTCCAGCAGCACCGGCAGCTTGCCCATGTCAATGTGGCGCGATTGGTAGTCGTATTCCCCCGCCACGGCGCGCAGGTTCAGAACCTCAAGGTTCTCGGCCAGCGACATCACGACCTCGTCGATATAGGGCAGCTGGTTGCCCTCGGTATCGACGTAAATGCTGTAGGGGTTGCGCTTCAGTCGCCAGGTGGGCGTGTTGGCCAGCGTCTCCGGGATCCACGCGGTGACCGCCGGGACGTCCAGGTTGATTGCCCAATCGATCCTGTTCAGGAACAATCCCTTCCAGTTATCGAAGCCGGCCTCCTCGACCATCTTGTCCAGTTCCGCCTGATCGACATAGGCTGGATGGAACTGCGTCAGATAATGCTTCGGCGCGAAGCCGCCCTGCGCCCGCCGGCCGTACTGCGCCGGCCCATACCCCATGACACCAGCACCTGCCAAGAGTTTCAGTAGCAGCGGATAGGGATCGGGGCAGACATAACGAATGGTGAAGTCATCCACCTTCTCCATCGTGATCGGCTTGCCGTTGATCGCCATATGCGCATGCGGCGACGGCGTCAAATCCTCGTTCTGGTACATGTCTTCGTACCAGAACATGAAGTCGTCCGCGGTCAGCGGTTCGCCGTCGCTCCACTTCATGCCGCGGCGCAGATATAGCGTCAGAACGCGCTGATCGTCGGACCATTCCCAGTCTCGCGCGACGTTCGGCACCACCTCATTGTTGGCATAGTCCATCGCCAGCACGGTATCGTGGCCACCAATGCGAACGCCGTTCCATTCGTCGGACGGACCCGTGAAGCCGCGGCGCAGGATGCCGCCAAAGGTGCCGATCTCGTTCAGCGGCTCAATGACCAACGGGTCCTCGCCGATCCGCTCGGCCACGGCGGGAAGCGCACCGCTGGATACTTGTTCGGCAAGTTGCGGTGCCTCCTGAAAACTCGTCGGGAAGCGCGACTCGTCGCGCACCACTTTGGGGCCTTCCAGCTTTCCAATCAGCGACGGACCCGGTCGCTCCTCCTGCGCGAAGGCGCTGGTTACGGACAGAAGCTGCCCCATGGCGGCAGCCGGGATTGCCCCGGTCGTAGTGCGAAGAAACCCGCGCCGCGTCATATTCAATAAGCGTGTCATGTTCTCCTCCCTGACCCGCCAATTGGTATGGTAGTATGATACTAGCTGTCAACTCTCTTCTCGCCCAGCGACGATTTCCGCTGCCGCGCCGCCCTTGGGGCGCACTCCATGCCGGACGCCATCTGGGCGGTCAGCAGGTCTCCCCCAGACTTGTCCCGGGCTAACGAGACGCGCGCGGTTTTGGCGCCATCTATGCACTTTTCGACACGTTATCAGCGGTTCGCTTGCGCTCGTCTCCTTGGCCTTCACCTGACCGGATCAAGTCCGGCCTTTTCCTCAACGCTCACAGCAGCTTGAGGCGCTTTGAAGCCGGCTCCGAGGGAGCCCCACCCCCATTTCCTGTGCAGCATAGCTGCTTGGGAAGTGCCTAAATCATACCCCCTCTTCGCGCCTTGAGCAGGATCATCGGCGCATCAAGTCGATGACTAGCGCAGTAACCATCCTTTCCGGCATCGAGATGATCCATTATGATGCGAAGCGACAGGCGAGGTACGCCTGCCCCCTGCTTCGCCGATGGATAGGTTCGGATGTGGGTTGCGCCTCGCGCCCATCAGGGGGGACATCGGTGTTCTTTCAGCTGGTGGTTACAGTGTCCTGGCCGGCGATGTCACTTTAACTTCCATCCGGGCATGCCGAAGCGTTCATTAACAGTTCATACGCCAATACGAGAGCGGCCGTTGTTGTAGCATTCATCTATTTTTGCGGGGCCGACGAGGGACTGAACGACGGTAGTGCGCGATGCATCGAGCTGCGCACGCGCAAGGGAAGCATTTGCGATTTCCCACAGATTGCCAGACGTCGTTGGGGCCGTCTGTTCCTGCGGTTCATCGCGAATCTGCCCTTCTGTGCGATCTTCCCTGAAACAACAACAGCAGAGCTTTCCAGATCCGCCTTCTTGACATTTCGTTCATAACGAAACAAAACGCATGTGTTGCCCGTGCGGGCCCTGGGAGGTAAGAGATGAATCTTGTAATTAGAACATTGAGCGCTGCCGCGATGTCTCTGGCTGTGGGTGGCCAGGCGATGGCGCAAGACGCTTACGATATCGGCGCCTTGTTTCCACTGAGCGGCCACACGGCTGCCTTCGGAGAGATGTACCGCAGTGCCACCTCATTGGCGGTCGAGCACATTAATGCCGACAAGTTCCTCGACAAACCGCTCACGGTCACGTTCGAGGACAGCCAGGCACAGGCCCAGACTGCAGTCGTCGCTATGAACAAGCTGGTGCGGGTGGCGCAGGTTCCTGTTGTGCTAACCGGATTTTCCGCCGTCTCCAAGGCGATTGCTCCGCTTGGAGAACGCGACGAAGTGCTGGTGATCAACGGAGGAGCCTCCTCTCCCGATCTGGCCGGACTGTCGCCCTATTTCTACAATGTCATTCCGCTCGCGAATGATGAAGTCAAAACCCTTCTCCCCTATCTGGCTGAGGAGATGGGGGCCAGGAAGATCGCGCTCGTCTATGTCGACGACCCGCTTGGTCAGGCCGTCGTGGAAACGCTCGGCGAGGACGCACCGAAGAATGGCATGGAACTGGCCGGCTCGTTCGCGATCTCCAGTTCGACCTCGCAGTTCGCCAGCATCGCCGCCAGGGTGCGGCAGACAGGCGCCGACGCCGTATTCCTGGCCTATTTCGGGCAGCAACTCATCTCGCTGGCCAAGCAACTGCGCGATGCAGGCGTGGAGGTGCCATTTGTCGGAATCTCTACCATAGGTGATCCGAATTTCATTGCAGACCCCGCTGGCGAAGGCACGATCTATGTCAGCCAGAAGACCGACTGGGGCGCTGACGACGCGTTGACGCGGCGTTTCGTCGATGGTTATCGAGAGCAGTTCGGCAAGGAGCCTACCCCCTATGACGCCAACTATTACAACGCTACGATGATCGTGGCGAAGGTCATTGATGAGCTGGAAAGCGATGGCCTTGAGGTCACTGGCAAGGCCATTCGTGACAAGCTCGCCGAAATCAGGTCATTCCGGGTAGTCGGAGGCGAGCTTGAGTTCCATGATGATGGAACGGTGACAGTGCCCAGTCAGATCAACCTTATTGAAAACAGGGCGGTGCGCGTCGTCCAATAGGACAGCGCGTGCGCTACGGATCTCCGATGCTGCTGCTGCAATTGCTACTCGATGGCATCCAGTCCGGTGCCGTCTATGCGCTGATGGCCGTAGGATTTGCGATCGTCTTCGGCATGACGCGCATTTTCCACTACTCTCATGGCGCGACCTATCTAATTGCCGGTTACGGCTTCTACGCGTGCACGAGTGTGTTCGGGTTACCGTGGTATCTCTCCGTGCTGGCGGCCATCGTGCTGTCGGCCGGCTTCGGGGCCCTAGTGCAACTTCTGGTGTATCGTCCCGTCCAGCGCGATGCCGGCTCCTTCTTCACGGTCTTCGTCGCATCGTTCGGCGTCGGTGTGGTGGTGGAAAACCTACTGGCCATGATGTTCGGCAGTGGCTTTCTATCGGTGACTTCGCCACTGTCACGCGCCCAGCCAATCATGGGCCTATACATTTCGCAGCTAGGCATGATCATAGTCGGCACGGCGCCACTGATCTTTCTCGCCCTCAACTACTTCTTCGATCGTACGTCGGTGGGGCTCGCCCTGCGCGGGCTCGCCGACAATCCCGATCTGGTCACCGTCTACGGTCTTTCGGCGAAAAGCCTGTTCCTCATCGCGCTGGTGCTGGGATCGCTGCTGGTGGTGCCGGCAGCGGTCTTCCAGACGATTACCGCAGGTCTGACGCCATCGGCGGGTCACCGCGTGATGCTCATCAGTCTGGCGGCGACGATTATCGGAGGCATTGGCAGCCTGCGGGGAGCCGGGCTTGGCGGTCTTCTGCTCGGCGTGGCGGAAAGCTTGTCCTTCTGGCGCCTGCCGGCGGGGTGGAGCGATGCCGTCACGTTCCTGATCCTGCTCGCCTTCATTCTTTTGCGTCCGTCTGGTCTGCTCGGCCAGAAGGTGAGGGTGTAGGAGGCCGGCATGGTCAACTATTTCGCAAATCTGGTGACTGTGACTGGTATCAGCATGATCCTGGCAATCAGCCTCAATCTGCTGATTGGCTATGCCGGTATCTTCTCAATGGCCCACGCAGCCTTCTACGGCGTCGGCGCCTATGTCGCGGCGCTGCTCGCGCTTCACTACACGGCCGAACTGACGCTTGCGGTTCCCCTGGCCATGGTGACCTGCGCGGCGGCATCGTTGTTGATCTCGCTTCCTGCGCTTCGGGTGCGCGGCGAGTATTTCGTAGCTGCTTCGCTGGGCCTCCAGGTTATTGCGTTCACCGTGTTCGAGCAGTGGCATTCCGTCACCGGCGGCCTTAGCGGACTTATCGGCATCCCCGTCGCGGAGCTTTTCGGATATTCGCTTGCCTCACCACTGGCGTTCATGGGGGTGACCATCGCCCTTGTCGCCCTTGTGGCATTGGCGGTGATATGTCTGCTGCGTACAGCCTTCGGTCGTGATTTGAGGGCAATACGCGACGACGAGACGGCAGCCGCCGCCGCCGGCAAGAACGTCGCGGTCATCAAATCCATCGCCGTGGCGATCTCCTCGGCGCTGTGCGCCGTGGCGGGCGTACTCTACGCTTTCAACATCGCCTTCGTGAACCCGGAAAGCTTCACCCTCAACCTGTCCGTGCTGGTGATGGCCATGGTGATCATTGGCGGAGCGGGCACGATTACGGGGCCGATCATCGGTGCCGCACTTATCCAGTGCCTGCCGGCGGCGCTGAGCTGGCTCCCCCTGCCACCGCAGAACATCGGCTATCTGCAACAGATACTCTACGGCCTGGCGATGGTGCTCCTGATGATCTACCGGCCTGCCGGGCTGATGGGCAAGGCGAGGTCGAAGGGATGAACCCGCGGTCGGGAATCGCCATGCAGCTGATCGACGTCAGCAAGCATTTCGGCGGCATATCCGCTGCCAATCACGTCAACCTGTCCTTGCCATATGGGAAGGTGACCGGCCTGGTCGGCCCGAACGGTGCCGGCAAGACCACCATGTTCAACATCATGACAGGCCACATCCGTCCTGACGAAGGATCTGTCCTGCACAAGGGCGTCGAGCTTCTGACCATGTCCCCGCGTGCGATCGCGCTTCGGGGCGTCGCCCGCTCCTTTCAGGCGTTGCGGCTGTTCTCCCACATGACCGTGCTGGAGAACGTACTGACCGTGATGGAGCGCAGCCCCTGGTCTTTTCTGTCGGGCGGGTCGGAGAAGCGGCTACGCCTCGAGAAGGCGGAGGAAATCCTCAGCCGCGTGGGACTGGCTGGCCTGCGGAATGAGCTTGCCGTCGATATCTCCTATGGCGAGCAGAAATTCCTGTCGCTTGCGCGCATCCTGGCCATGGAGGCGGACGTATGGCTGCTCGACGAGCCGGCATCCGGTCTGGACCTGAGTTCGTATGACAGGTTCTTCGGCATCCTGCGTGAGCGGGTGGAGGCAGGCGTCGCCATCTGCCTCATCGAGCACAATCTCGACATCGTGCGGGGAATCTCCGACGAGATCGCTTTCCTGGATCGCGGCACTGTGCTCGACCAGGGTGAGCCGGAGCGGATTCTCAATGATGCGAAGCTGACCGCCATCTATTTCGGGGAGGCCGTTTGATGTCCGCAGCCCTACCTGAGTGGGAGGTTTCCAATGTCAGCACCGGCTATGCTGACCGGACCGTACTGAGTAATGTCAGCTTTACGCTCGGGCAGGGCCAGACCCTGGCGCTGATCGGGCATAACGGGGCCGGCAAATCGACCTTGCTGAAGCTCCTTTACGGCCTGCTGCCGGCTCGCGAGGGAACCGTGACGTATCAGGGTCTTGCCCTTGCGGGCATGGCGCCTGTCGAGCGGATGCGCCACGGCATCTCCTACATGCCCGAGGGTAAGGGCGTATTTCCGAACATTACGGTGGAAGACAATCTCAAGCTTGGTCTGGCCGCGCTCAAGCTTGGCGATGCCGAACGCAAAGCGCGAATTGAGCGTGTCGTCGAGCCCCTGCCGATCCTGAAGGAGTTCTTCCGGCGAAAGGCCGGCCTGCTCTCGGGAGGGCAGCAGCAGATGCTGTCGCTGGCGCGTACGCTTGCAGCCAATCCGAAAAGCCTGCTGCTCGACGAACCCTCGATCGGCCTTGCCCCGAAACTCTTCCAGGATCTGCTCGGCACGATAAAGGAAGCCCAGAAGAGCCTCAACTTCTCGATCATCCTCGTGGAGCAGAACGTGCAATCCGCCCTGCGGGTTGCGGATCTCGCTCTCGTTCTGAAGGCGGGGACGGTTCTCTATTCCGGGGAACCCGACGCTATCGCCGACCGCAGCAAGCTCATGGAACTTTACTGACCCGCCATGCCGCAGATAACCACCAGAATCGCACATGCCGACAAGGACAGCGTCACGATCCGTGGCTTCGATCTCGCTGCCGATCTGATCGGAGAGCGCAGTTTCACCGACGTGCTCTACCTGCTCATGAAGGGCAGCCTGCCACCGGACGACCATCGGCGGATCCTCGATGCCTGCCTGGTGACCCTGATGGAACATGGCTGGACGCCATCATCCCTGATCGCCCGGCTGATGATCGACAGCGTACCGGACGAGATGCAGGTCGGTATGTCCGCCGGCCTTCTGTCCCTTGGCAACATCTTTGCCGGCACCTCAGAGGCCTGCGCAAAGCTGCTCGTTTCTGGCGAACGGTCCGGCCAGACTCCCGAGGATTACTGCAATGCGCTCGTCGCCGAATACAGGCAGCAGCGCAAGCCGGTGCCCGGCTTCGGTCATCCGCTCCACAAGCCCACCGATCCGCGCGCGACGAAGCTCCTTGTCTTTGCCGACGAACTGGGGGTCAGCGGTCGCTATGTCGATCTCCTGCGTAAGCTCTCCGCAGCAATGGATCGGGCGGCGGGCAAACCAATCACCCTGAATGCGACAGGGGCGATCGCGGCTTTGCTTCTGGAGATCGGTCTGCCTGCGGATGTCATGCGCGGCCTGGCAGTGGTGTCGCGTTCGGGCGGCCTGATCGCTCACATTCAGGAGGAGCGCGAGACGCATTTGGCGCGTGAGATATGGTCTTATGTAGAAAATAACATCCCGTACGAGAAGTAACGATGGCGGCAACGAACACATCAGACGAGGATGAAGCTCTGGTATCGGAGGGGGTCAAGGGCGTCGATTACATCATCCTGGATGACTACCTCCCCTATCGCCTCCTGTATGTTACAGCCCAGGTAACCCAGATGTATGATGAGCGCTATAGACGGGAGCTGGGCATCACGATCCCGGAAAGCCGCGTCATCCATGTGCTCGCCCGTTACTCCAAAATCTCATCGCGCGAGATCTGCCGCATGACGACGCTTGCAAAGTCGCGGGTCAGCGTCGCGCTGCAAAGGCTGGAAGCGGCAGGCATCCTGACTCGTACCACCAACGCAGCCGATCAGAGGCTGATTTCGCTCAAATTTACCAAGAAGGGCAACATCCTGCGCAAGAAGCTCGTCACTCTCGCGCAGGAGATGGAGGCCGACATTATCAGGCAACTGGGCAAGGCACGGGCTCAGGATCTTGTGAAAACACTCGACATGATGCGCGGCTATTTCGAGCACGCTCCGAATGGCAGGCGTGACAAGCAGGGATAATCAGATGAATTTCCAGTTTCCGGAAGAGCTAGACATGCTGCGGCAGACGGTGCGCGGCTATGTGAACGACTATCTGCGGCCGCTCGAGGCCCGGGTGGAGGCGGAGGATCATTTTTCCGATGAGGATTTCCTGCGTCTGCGCCGCGAAGCCGTTGCCCTCGGTCTTTATGCGCATAACCTTCCTGAGAGCGTCGGCGGCGCCGGTCTCAGTATGCTCGGTCAGGTCGTGATCGGCGAGGAGATCGGCAAGACCTCCATGCCGCTCGCCGACGCTATCGGCTTCCTGCCCGCGTCGATGTCGCTTGCCGCCGATCACCAGCGCGACTGGTTCGTCGACCCGGTCGTCTCCGGGGAACTGACGGTCGCCTACGCACTGACCGAGCCGGACGCAGGCTCGGATCTCGGAGGTCTCAAGACGCGCGCTTCCAGAACCGGGGCAGGATGGGTACTGCGTGGCGCCAAACAGTTCATCTCCGGCGCTGACTATGCCGATTTCATCATCGTTCTGGCGGTGACCGATCTAGCAGCTCCGCTTCGCTCACGTTTCACCTTGTTTATCGTGCCACGTTCGAATCCCGGATTCAAATATTCCGGCAATTTCCGCAAGATGGGCTGGCGCGGCTATCAACTCGGTGCATTCTCGCTGGAAGATTGCGAGCTCCCGGAGAGCCATGTCCTCGGCGAGGTCGGCGGCGGCTTCGCGGCGATGATGGCAACGATCAATACGACTCGGATCGAGTATTCCGCCCGCTATGTCGGAATGGCTGACGAACTCCTGCGGCTGGCCCGTAATTATGTGCGGGAGCGGCAGGCCTTCGGGAGCCGGCTCGCAGACCATCAGGCGATCCAGTTCATGCTTGCCGACAGCGACTGCGAAGTGGAAGCGTCGAGGCTTCTGACCTATCGCGCCGCCACGCTTGCCGACGAGGGCGATCCTTCGTTCCGTGTCGCGGGTTCGCGTTCCAAGCTTTACGCCAGCGAGATGGTTGGGCGGGTTGCGGACCGCGTGCTGCAGATCTTCGGGGGAGCCGGTTATATGTGCGATTGGCCGGTCGAGCGCATGTATCGGGACGCCCGCGCGTTTCGTATCGGTGAGGGCACGTCGGAGATGCAGCGCATCCAGATCGCCCGGGCCTTTCTGAGCGAGTGAGAAAGCCGATGCTTGTCGATATCGAACGTCGGGGTCATGTAGCCATCGTCTATCTGAACGACGAAAAACGCAAGAACGCACTCTCGACCGTGCTTGTAACGGATGCGATGGCTGCAATCAGCGAGAGCTGCAAGGGGCCTGATCCGGCGCGAGCGCTGGTCCTGGCCAATCACGGTACGGATTTCTGTGCCGGCGCCGACATACGCGACATGCTCGACACCGGATGGCTTGAGAGTGAGCCGCGTTCACATGGGGAAACGCCCACGCCCGTCGATCTCTTCAAGCTGATCGACGCCGATCCGCGCCCGGTGGTGGCGGCCGTGCGCGGTCTGGTGCTTGGCGGCGGTGTCGAACTGGCAACGGTCTGCGACCTGGTGCTGGCGGCGCCACAGACTACGTTTCGCCTGCCTGAAATCGGTCTCGGAGTCCTCCCCAATACCGCGCTTGCTCGGCTCCCTGCGATCATCGGCCGTCGCCGGACGGCGGAACTGATCCTCAGCCGCCGCGCATGGAGCGCGGAAGAAGCGGAACGCTTCGGTTTCGTGACCGCCATCGCGCCGGAGGAGGAACTGCTCGAACGCGCAGTCGCCCTGGCCGCCGCCATCGTCAAGGGAGCGCCGCCCGCCGCCATCGGCGGTGTGAAGTCGGCCCTTCGGACCGCCGATTGGGACAGCATCGATGGAATTCTCGGCTTGATGAACGGCGCGGAGTGGCGGGAAGGCACCTCTGCCTTCGTACAAAAGCGGAAGCCTGATTACGAAGATTTCTGGAGCAAAGAATGATTGCGGAATACGATATCTACGATCTCCATCAGCATGTGGGTCCGCTGGGCGGCCTTCTTGGCTCCTCCAACTGGTTTCTCGACGGCGATGCCCTGCATGCCGACGTGGAGCAGCGCATCGCCTTCATGGACAAATTCGGTATCCATCAGGCCTCGGTCATGGCCGGAAACGGTTATCCTACGGCGGGTGGAATCGAGGACACCCGACGCGTAAACGATTATATCCGCCGCTACCAGCAGGTGCGGCCAGACCGCATCGCCGCCTGTTATGGCACCGTCAATCCCCTGGAGGGCGTTGCTGCCCTGAAGGAAATCGATCGGTGTCTGGATCGGCTTGGTATGAGCGCAATGATGTGGCACCACCGGTTCATGGGCGTAATCATCGATCATCCCATGATGGATGAGTTCGTCAGCCGGCTAACCGATCACGGCAAGCCGGCCTTCGTTCACATCATCGCCGATTCCAAGCTGGAAAGCCCATGGCGGCTGGAGAAACTTGCCGATCGAAATCCCGATGCGACCTTCGTCGCGCTCGACGCATTCTCCTCGCCCGATCATTCACAGTGGATGCCCTATATTGCCTCGCGCCATCCCAATATCATGTTTGACACCGGCGTGATGGTCTCAGTCGGCCACCTGATCGAAAATTTCATCTCCGTAGCAGGTGCCGACCGGACATTACTGGGCACAAATTTCTATTCGCAACCGCAATTGTTCAACACACCCTTTCCGGTATCGGAGTTCCTCAACTCCGATCTCCCGCCGGATGCGCTCAGAAAGATCCTCGGTGGAAACGCGCGGAAGCTGCTGGGTCTGGCCGATGCTTGATCTTTCGCCTGCCTCGTTCCTGGTTCTGGGCGATGTGATCCGCCACAACGCAAAACGGCACGCCGAAGACATCGCTTACGTCATCGGCGAGAGGAATGTCACCTTTGCGGATCATTACCACCGTGCCAGGCGCCTGGCCGCCGGCCTGCGCGAACTTGGTGTGAAGCACCAGGGGCGCATCGCCATCATGGCGATGAACAGCTACGACCAGATCACGGCTTACTCCGCCTGCGAACTCTCCGGCTTCGTCGCAGCTACCGTGAACTACCGGCTTGCCGCTCCCGAGGTAGAGCAGATATTGCTGGACTGCACGCCCAGCGTCTTCGTCTTCGATGAAGCCTATGTGCCGATGGTGGAGACGATCCGGGCACGCTTGACGAGCGTGCGCCACTTTATCTGCATAGGCAAGGCGCCGGCGTGGGCGACCGAGTTCGACACGCTGATCGAGGGGGCCTCGGACGAAGAGAACCCCTGGCAGGTGGTGCCGCAGGATCTGATTCATATCATCTATACTAGTGGCACGACCGGACGTCCCAAGGGAGTGATGCGGTCGCACTTCGCCGAGATTCACATGGCGGAGATGATGACGACGGAGGTCGGCCTTCTGGCCGACGATATCGTTCAGGTGATGATGCCGCTCTTTCATGTCGGTGCGCGCTGGGTGCAACTCGGTGCGCAGCTTCGTGCGGCGAAGCTCGTCCTGCACCAGAAATTCGATGAAGCCGAGGTCATCGAGACGATCGCCCGGGAGCGCATCACGCTGACCCACATGGCGCCGACCCTGGTGCAGCGGATGCTGCAACATCCGCTGGTCGAAACAGCCGACCTTTCCAGCCTCCGCACGATCTATTATTCCGCAGCGCCGATGCCTCTGCCGACGCTGAAGAAAGGATTGGAACTTTTCGGAAATGTGTTCGTACAGCTCTACGGCATGACCGAGGGAGCGGGCACCACCCTGTCGAAACGGCAGCACAGGCCGGCAGGAATGGAACGCGAGCGGCGATGGCTTTCCTCCGTGGGCCAGGCACCGCATACGATGCAAATTCGCGTCGTGGATTCCGATGGCAACGAAGTGCCGGTTGGCGAGCCCGGCGAGGTCGTCACACGCACGGCCACCCGCATGTCCGGTTACTGGAACAACTCGGCGGCGACGGCCGATGCGATCCGTGAAGGATGGTACTACACCGGCGATATCGGCTATTTCGATGAAGAGGGCTTTCTCTATCTTGTCGACCGAAAGAAGGACATGATCATTTCCGGCGGCGAGAACATCTATTGCCGCGAGGTCGAGGACGCGCTGAATGCACACGAGCTCGTGGCGGAAGTGGCAGTTTTCGGGACCCCTGATCCGGAATGGGGAGAGATTGTGGTCGCAGCCATCGTTCCAAAGCACGGCGCGATTCTTGATGAGGCGACGCTGGAATCACACTGCCGAGAGCTTATTGCAAGCTATAAGAAGCCGAAACGCTACGTCTTCCTAAGTGAGATTCCGAAGCTCAACACCGGCAAGACCAACAAGATCGCGCTTCGCAAGCAGTTTGGATAGTAAGTAGCTCTCGTCGTCTCCAGTCGTGCGTCAGGGGGAATAAGTGCCCCGAGCGCGTGGCGTGGACGTTGTCGACATCCGCGGGAATTTGTGATGCCGCACTGGTCGTGTGCACGCGATGTGTCCGGCCCCTCACGCGATGAAGGACGTGTCAATCAACCATTACATGATGCACGTGCTGGACGATCTCTCCACGTCTGGCGCTGCGCCATGAAGGCGCGGATGGAAGCGGTGATCTCGCGAAAGGTAATGGCTTCGCACAGCATCTCGTAAGCTGTTTTCTCGGCCGGCGGAGGTCTTGGATGCAGTCGTTGATGACGACCACGTCGATGCGGCTCCGGGCGTCGAGGCCAAGTTCGGCGTCAGCAGTCATCATGGATACGCGCTGGCCGGGTGCCGAATGCTGGGCGCCTGCGGCTGAACGCTGGATGATGCCATGCCGGGTCATGGACACTTCTCCCGGTTCGCCGCCGTTGTGTCCGGCGGTCCGCGCGGCGGCCTCCAGAGTTGAACACCTCATGCGTTCGCCGCAGCAGGGGCATGTCGGGCGGAAGTCGTCCGGTTCGCGTTGGAGGTCGTCATCGGGCGGCGGAGCGCGGTTCAGCGGTTCGCGAGCAAGCGCCAGGTTCGTCTTTCGGGAACTGCCAGCGAGCAGGCCGTAGGCGGATGCGAAGGAAAGCCGCGTGGGTAGGCATGAAGCAAGAGGCGGCGGATGAACTTGTCGGTGGCGAGCGTAATGACCTGCTGCCGGTCCGCACCGCTGCAGCGATAATCCTTAGAGCGGAAGGCGACGCCGCTCTCGTCGAAGGTGATCAGGCGACCGTTCGAGATCGCGACCCGGTGGGTGTAACGCGAGAGATAGGCGGTACTGCCTCGGGGCCGGCGAACGGCGTCTTGGCGTAGACCACCCAGCGCTTGCTCCGGACAGGCTTCAGATGGCGCAGGAAGGCCGGCCTGGAAGATATCCAGCGTGGCCCGTCCAGTGCGATGCCGCCACCGGGGACGATCATGTGCACATGCGGATGGTGCGTCATCGCGGGTGTGGAGGACCGCGGTAACGCCGATCCTGGCTCCGAAGTGCTTTGGATCGGCGGCAATCGTCAGCATCGTCTCCGATGCCGCCTTGAACAGCAAGTCGTAGATCGCTGGCCTATTATAGAACGCGATGTCGGCGACCTCTGCCGGCAGCGTGAACACGACGTGGAAGTAGCCGACCGGCAAGCAGGTCGTCTCGCGTAGAAAGCGGTGCTGTTGAGCTTGGCATGCCCGAGCAGGACCTGGACGATCCGGATCTCGGTACCGTCCTCCCCCTCCAGGAGCTTGTTCCGACTTCGAGAACCAGATTGCGCGGCGGCGGCCCTGAAGCCAGTTGTCCAGAATGATCCCCGAAATCTTTCGCCCCTTCCCGCAGCCCGTGCCGTCCCCCAGGAACCATCCACGGCGGAACCGGACCGGGTTCTCGGCGCCTTCAGCGGCGGCCGAGACGATGTCGCAGGTCTCGTCGACCGTCCAGCCGCCAGCATGGTGGCCGGAATGTGTCCCGCCGGGATAGATGACGCTTTCGATCTGGGCGTCCGAGAGCAGGCCGTCATCGATGACGCGTCCGACAGCAGGAGCCGGTACGACGGCTTCGCCGGTGCGACAGCGGCGATCGCGGCCGACTGCACGAAGCGGCGTCGGGTTGGGCTTTACAATGGCCGGCACATCGCCACTGGACTGGATAGCCATCTTTATGTCGCAATAGGGTGGACCGCTGGGATGTTCGTGTCGGAGCCGGTTACCCATCCGGCGCATGCCTTTGCGGTCGGGATCGTCGCACCAAAGGAAGCGCGCGCGGATCCAAAATCGACAAGTCAGTCTATATTGCCTGTAAAATATCCGGGCCAGTCATGGCTCAGCCTGCTCGCGAGCGCAATGGACTGAGAGAGATGGAATGCCATCGCCTCATCCGCACGGTTTGGGTCGCCTGCCTCGATCGCGTCGACAATTGCCTTGTGTTCGGCGAGGATACGATCGATCTTGTCGCCGAGTGGCAGGTGAAGCGCCCGCAGACGATCGATGTGGACGCTCTCGCGACGTATAACCGCAAATGTCCGCAAATATCCCATCGCTTTGAACAAAGTCTCGTGAAATGTCTGGTCGAGGCCAGCGAAGACCGCCAGGTCTTCGGGGCCCGAATTCTGTTCCTGAAGCGCGACAATGCGCCTGAGCATATCGATGAGACCGGGCGGGATGGTCTTCGTCAGCTCGCGAACGATGTTGCGCTCCACCGAGCTTCGCAGGAAATGCGCCTCGCGGGCCAGCGGTAGGTCGATGCGGCTGACGAGGGTGCGCGATTGCGGATAGATTTCCACCAGCCCCTCATCGCGCAGGCGCAGCAGCGCGTCGCGCATTGGAGTCGAGCTGACGCCGTAGCGCGCTTGCAGCTCCGCCCTAGACAGGAGCGTGCCGGGGGGTAGCTGGAGCGAGATGATGCGCTGGCGCAAATCCACATAAGGATCCATGCGGGTGCTGGCGTAGCTATTGTGAGAGGTCGACATGACTTCCAGATAGCAGAAGCTAAAACTCTAGTGCAACAATCAGAGCGACGCGGGGCACGATTTTAGGAAGCTGCAGCCGTAAGGCTTCATGCGCTCACGGGACGGAACAATTCCGGGCGCAGGAGAAGCAATTCCTCCATGTAGAGCACGGAACCGGCCACATGTCGGCGAAGGATCGTTTCGGCACCTTCGGCGTCGCGACGCACGATCATGTCGAGGATCGCCTGATGGTCAGAGATCAGCGCCGCCACCTTTCCGTCCTGCGGCCCCTGAAGAAAGCGGATGCGGTCCAGATGCGCCTTCTTCCCCTGGAGGACGGACCAGAGTTCGCGCATTCCGGCCAGCGCGAAAAGCGACTGGTGAAACTGGTCATCCAACGGCATGAATGCCGTCAAATCGCCGTTGACAAGCTTCTGCGCGACAAGGAGCGCGCGTGGTTCCGCAAGGTCTACGGCGGGTTGCTCGCAGAGAAGCCGTACCACCGGAATCTCCAGGTTTGTACGCAGGAAATGCGCCTGGCGCACGCTGCGGGCGTCGATGCCGGACACAAACGTTCCGTGCTGCGGCGCGATCGTGACGAGGCCGTGCTCGGCAAGCTTCAGCACCGCCTCGCGCACCGGCGTACGGCTCACGGAAAAGCGTTCGCACAATTCGCGTTCGGCTAGGACGGCGCCGGGCGGCAGCTCCAGCATCACGATCAGCCGGCGAAGCTGCTCGTAGATATCGTCTGCAAGCGACCTGCGGCGTCGCGGCCGGCTCGTGGCATGTAACTCCATTTCTGCTCCGCATACCTTGAAAGACCGGCCTTGTCACCGCGGCCGAACGTGGCCTGCATATCCGACCTTGCGTTTGATGCGCAAATATATTAGTGCGACAAACGTAAAGCTGACAATTCGTAGTTCGCATGGGAGGAACCAAATGAAAAAATCCCGTGGCCGCGACGCTGGCCTTTGCAACCGCCGCGCTGTTCTCGAACCCCGTGCTGGCGCAGATCGACTGGCCCACTCGCACCGTCAACGTCATCATCGGCGCAAGCCCTGGCGGCGACACCGGTTCGGCGGGGGAGAAGATCACCGCACCTCTGGGCAACCGCATCCAAGTGGCCGGCATCGCCTACGGCGCGATCCAAGATTACCACACCTCGGGCGAGACCGTGGTTCTGGGATAGGATTCGACCCATGTCCGCTCTGCGCGTCAAGGAATTGACGGTTGGCCTTGCCATGCTGGCCGCCGGGCTGTGCTACCTTTATATCACCTCCGGGCTGCCGCGGCGCGGCGCCGTGGACGCGACATTCATCCCCTACGTGCTGGCCACGGTCATGATCCTTCTCGGCCTGCTGCAGGCCGTTTCAGGATGGCGGCGGCAGGACACGGAAACCGAGGAGGAGGCAGGCTGCGGCGACGCGGTGACGGCGATCCCGCTGGGCGGCCTGATGATCCACGGTATCCAGCCCGGACCTATGCTGTTCCTCACGCAAGGCGAGTTCGTATACACCATCTTCGCCGCGCTCATTCTGGCGGCCGTGATGATGCTGGTCCTCGAATTCTGGGGTTTGCGCATCTTCGTGCGCCTGCTGGCCATTCCCAAACACATCCTGCTGCCGGTTATCGTGGTGCTGTGCGCCGTGGGTGCCTTCGGGCTCGCGAGCCGCATCTTCGACATCTGGACGATCCTCGGCTTCGGCGTGCTGGGCTATGCCTTCGTCAAGGCGGGCATCCCGACCGCGCCGTTTATCATAGGCTTCATCCTGGGGCCGATGGCGGAGACAAATTTCAGGCGCGACCTGCAGCTTGCGGCCGGCGATGCCACAAGCTTCCTTACGAACCCGATCTCCGGCACGTTCCTCGGCCTCGCAGCGGCGTCAGTCTGCTGGCAGATCTATCGCGGATTGCGCCCGTCGAAGATTATCGCCGCGCAAACCAGCGGGGGCGTGAGCTGTGACAGCCGAGCACATTTCCAGCGCCGGCCGGTTTTCCCGTCCGGTTGCAACACGCCATAACCAGAGGAAGCCGGCATGACGCTGCAGCACAAGAAGACACCTGAAACCCTGCGGTCGGCGCGGTGGTTCGCCCCCGACGACCTGCGCTCGTTCGGCCATCGCTCACGCATGATGCAGCTCGGATACGCGCCGGAAGAATTCATGGGTCGGCCGGTGATCGGTATCCTCAACACCTGGTCCGAGCTCAACAGCTGCCATTCGCACTTCCGCGAGCGGGCGAAGGATGTGCGACGCGGTGTGCAGATGGCAGGTGGCTTCGCGGTCGAACTACCGTCGCTGTCTGTAGACGAGAGCTTCACCAAGCCGACATCGATGCTCTACCGCAACCTGCTGGCGATGGAGACGGAAGAGATGATCCGCTCGCATCCGCTCGACGGCGTGGTGCTGATGGGCGGCTGCGACAAGAGCACGCCCGGCCTGATCATGGGCGCGCTGACGGCCGGCCTGCCGATGATCTATCTCCCGGCCGGTCCGATGCTGCGCGGCAACTATGCCGGCCAGCATCTCGGCTCCGGATCGGATGCCTGGAAATACTGGGACGAGCGGCGCGCCGGCAACATCACCGATGCCGAATGGACAGGGTTGCAGGGTGGCATTGCGCGCTCTGCAGGTGTGTGCATGACCATGGGCACTGCCAGCACCATGACGGCGATTGCCGACGCGATGGGCCTCACGCTACCAGGCGCATCCTCGATACCCGCCGTGGATTCGGGCCACCAGCGCATGGCATCGGAATGTGGGCGCCGCATCGTTGAGATGGTTTGGGAAGACCTCACCCCCGACCTGATCGTCACGGATGCGTCCGTGCGCAATGCGGCCATCGTGGCAATGGCGACGGGCTGCTCGACCAATGCGGTCGTGCACCTTATCGCCATGGCGCGGCGGGCGGGCGTCGACCTGACCCTTGACGATCTCGACGCGCTTGGCCGCGTCACCCCGCTGATCGCCAATGTGCGACCTTCCGGCAAGGACTATCTGATGGAGGATTTCCACTATGCCGGCGGGCTCCGCGCGTTGATGGTGCAGATAAGGGATCGCCTCGCGCTCGACGTGATGACGGTGAGCGGCAAAACGATGGGCGAGAACCTCGAAGGGGCGAAGGTCTTCAACGAGGATGTCATCCGCCCGCTGTCCAACCCGATCTATCACGAGGGATCGCTCGCGGTGCTGCGCGGCAATCTCTGCCCATCCGGTGCGGTGAT
The DNA here is from genome assembly GCF_011317445.1 of Chelativorans multitrophicus. Lineage (GTDB taxonomy): Bacteria > Pseudomonadota > Alphaproteobacteria > Rhizobiales > Rhizobiaceae > Chelativorans > Chelativorans multitrophicus. Next base: position 37,294 of record NZ_JAAAPL010000009.1, on the reverse strand, counting down.
CAAGCCCGCGGCGTGCGATCCGAAATTCTATGTTCACAAGGGTCCGGCGCTGGTGTTCGACAGCTATCCCGAGATGAAGAAGGCCGTGGACGACGAAAACCTCGACGTTACGCCTGACCACGTGCTGGTGCTGCGCAATGCAGGGCCGCTCGGCGGACCCGGCTTCCCCGAATGGGGGATGCTTCCCATTCCCAAGGCTCTGATCAAGCAGGGTCACCGCGACATGCTGCGCATCTCGGATGCGCGGATGTCCGGTACGTCCTATGGCGCCTGCGTCCTGCATGTCGCGCCGGAATCCTACATCGGCGGCCCGCTGGCGCTTCTGCGCACCGGCGACATCGTGCGCCTCGACTTGCCGGCACGGCGGCTCGACATGCTGGTGGACGAAGCTGAAATCGCACGCCGCCACGGCCAATGGAGGGCACCCGAGCCCCGCTTTGAGCGCGGCTGGGGCTGGATGTTCTCCCGTCATGTGACCCAGGCGGACAAGGGCTGCGACTTTGACTTCCTCGAGCGCGACTTTGGTCGCGCGGCGAGCGAACCCCAGATCTACTGAGGAGAAACAGGAATGACGGCAATCCTCGCGCACGCACTCACCGGCATCTCGGGCATCCTTGTGACGCCTTATGACGAAGCGGGCGAAGTAGCGCCACTCCGGCTTCAATCCATCATCGATCGCGCCTTGAAGGCCGGCGTTCACTTGCCCGTCGTCAACGGCAATACCGGTGAATTTTATGCGCTAACCACCGACGAGGCCTGTCGGATGGTGCAGGAAGTCGTCGCAATGGTGGACGGCCGCGCACCGGTCATAGCAGGCGTGGGGCGCGGCTTGCGAGACGCCATGCGGCTGGCGCGGGTCTCTGCTGAAGCGGGCGCTGCGGCACTGATGGTTCATCAGCCCCCGGATCCGTTTGTCGCGCCGCGCGGAATTGGCGATTACATTCGTGCGCTCAGCGACGCATCCGGCGGATTGCCGATAATGCTCTATCTGCGCAACGATCTAATCGGCACCAAGGCGATAGCCGATCTTTGCGCGCTCCCTACCGTCCAGGGCGTCAAGTGGGCGACACCCAATCCAATTCGTCTTGCCGAGGCCCGCGCGGCCTGCGATCCATCGATCGTCTGGGTCGGCGGTCTTGCCGAAGTGTGGGCGCCGACTTTCTACGCGGTTGGAGCGCGGGGCTTCACGTCCGGACTGATGAATGTCTGGCCGGAAAGATCGGTAGCAATCCACGACGCGCTCGATGCAGGCGACTATTCCAAAGCCAATATGCTGATTTCCGGCATGAAGGTGTTCGAGGATATCCGCGCTGAAGAAATGGCAGGCACGAACGTTACCGCCGTCAAGGCCGCGCTGATCGCGCAAGGACTTGATTGCGGTCCGACGCGTCCGCCGTCAGCCTGGCCGCTGACCGGGCAGCAAGCCGACCGCCTGAGCCAATTTCTTTCCGAAAACTCCCTTGTTTGAGGTTCCCATGACCGATTACGCCCTTTCCGACGAGACACGCGGCAAGCTTTCACAAGTGTCGACCGCTTCGATTGCGACGGCGCTCTACAAGCGCGGCCTGCGTAACCAGTTCATCCAGGGGGTGACGCGCGTCTCGCCCAAGCCGACGAACATGGTCGGCCAGGCGTTCACCTTGCGCTATATTCCCGCGCGCGAAGACCGCAATCCGATCACCGTCTTCCGCAAAGCCGATCATCCCCAGCGTGTGGCCATCGAGACCTGCCCTGCCGGTTGGGTGTTGGTGATGGATGCGCGCAAGAACGCGCGCGCGGCAACCGCAGGGTCGATCCTTGTAACACGACTGGCATTGCGCGGCGCGGCCGGTGTCGTTTCCGACGGCGGGTTCAGGGACGTGGCGGGCATTGGTGCGTTGGATATGCCGGCCTATTGTGCCGGTCCTTCCGCTCCGACCAACCTGACGCTGCATGAAGCGCTCGATATCAATGTGCCGATCGCCTGCGGCGATGTCGCGATATTCCCCGGCGACGTATTGGTGGGTGATGGCGACGGCGTGATGGTGATTCCGGCCCATCTCGCAGAAGAAATCGCCGACGAATGTTTGGGGATGGAGAGCTTTGAGGATTTCGTGCTCGAGGAGGTCAAGGCGGGTGCTGCCGTGATAGGGCTCTATCCGGCCACGGAGGATGAGAACCAGAAGAAGTATGCCGAATGGCGTGCAAGGACCGGACGCTGAGGAGGCGACGACCATGTCCAAACCCCATGGCAAGCACCTTGTTGCAGGCGGTGGCTCTGTCGCAAACCACACGGTAACCATATGTCCGGGTGCGCGGTCGCTGGAAGTATCTTTACCGCGCGGTCGACAGCGTGGGCGACACGGTCGAGTTCTTCGTCATTGACGGTAGCCAGACGAACCGGCAAGCAATTGTTGCCTGCAATGGTGAGACCCGGCTTCGAGACCAATCGCAACGGTCACTGAAGCCGATCCGCGTCTGTCAGAGCCAATACCTCAATAACCGGATTGAACAGGACCATCGTCGGATCGAGCGGCGCGTCCGGTCTATGCTCGGCTTCAAGTCCTTTTTCCTTGGCCGCCGTCATATTGGCGGGCATCTTGGCGCTGCATTTCGCCACCCCCTAAACCCATCATGGAAGCAGCAGAGGCAAATCGGTGGTTCCGGAGTCGAAAGCCGGTCTAAACCGTTCGCGTGACCGTTCGATATGTTCCCGCATCGCGTCGGCCGACGCCTCTGAATCGCCTGCGATGATGGCGGTCACAATCGTCTGATGCTCGTCAAACGCCGCTTGGGCTGCGTGTGCGTGATAGAACAGGCGGAAGAGGTGCACGTGTATGTGCAGCCTGGCCAAGCACTCTCGAATGAGTTCGTTGCCGCTGCCCTGTGCAATCAATTCATGAAATTCTTGATCCTTTCGTGCGAAGTGGCCGTATGCAGTGAGAGACATCTTGGAGCCGGGTTCGATGCTTTGTGAGAGCTTAGCCAGCGCCTTTTTAGATTCTTTCGACATATTGGCAGCGGCTCTTGCTGCCGCCACGGGTTCAAGCAGCAGCCGCAACTCATAGAGCTGGTCGAACCTTTCTACAGCCATCTGATCGGCGGCGCTGTATCCCATCAGGTGCGTTTTTACGACCAGACCCTGTTCCTCCAGACGCGACAGCGCTTCACGCACAGGTGTCTGCGAAACGCCCAAATCTCTTGCGAGGCTGTCGATAGAAATGCGACCGCCGGGTGGAATCTTCAGCGACATGAGGCGCGCGTAGATCGCGTTGTAGACTTCGTCGCCCAACGGTGGAGGTCTTTTTATGAGGCTTTTTGCCATTTTTTCACTTTGCCGCATTGCCCGTTAAATCGTGGTCTTACCGCGTCCCGCAATATTTTCCCACCTGGATCACTCTGGGTCCGGGGAAGCGCCGGCCAAGGCCTCGATAGTCCGGACAAGGCCTGAATGGTCTTTATCCCCGTCGCCGCGCGCGATTGCTGAATTCATCATTTGCTCAACAAGTGCAACGTTGGGAAGGGCTAGACCAAGTTGGCGGGCTGAGTCGACTGCAATGCTCATGTCCTTGCGGTGCAAGCGGATGCGAAACCCCGGATCGAACGTTCGCTTGATCATCCGCTCACCGTGCATCTCCAGAATCTTGGATGCAGCGAGTCCCCCCGACAGTGCCTCCCTGACCTTCACCGGATCAGCCCCGGCCACACGCGCGAACGTAAGCGCCTCGGCCACCGCCTCAATGGTCAACCCGACCACGATCTGATTGGCAACTTTGGTGATCTGCCCACTGCCCGCCGGTCCGATAAAGGTTATCGATTTTCCCAGGACTTCGAATAGAGGTCGCGTTTTCTCGAACACCTCCGGATTGCCCCCGACCATGATCGTCAGGCTCGCGTTGATTGCACCTGCTTCGCCGCCGGAAACCGGTGCATCCAGATAGTCACAGCCCAGGGCCTCGATGCGTTCGGCAAAGGCCTTGGTCGCCACCGGTGAGATCGAACTCATGTCGATGATCAACTTGCCGGGCGAAAGTCCTTCCGCCACGCCGTCAGCGCCAAACAGGACCGTTTCCACGTCGTCCGTGTCCGGGACCATCAGGATGATCACATCGGCTGCTTCTGAAACAGCCTTGGCTGTCGCAACAGCGCGGCCCCCCTTGTCGACCAGGTGCTGGGAAACAGGCTTCACGCGATTGAGGTGCACCGTATAGCCGGCGTCGATCAGATGGCCTGCCATCGGCCGGCCCATGATCCCGAGACCGATAAACCCGATATTCATTCTCCAACTCCTCCCTGCAGGTATGGCTTCATCCAGATAAGGCCTTCGCGCGTTCCGGCGAGGGGCTTGTATTCGCAGCCGACGAATCCGCCATATCCCAGCGAATCGAGGGCGGGCAGGACGTTTGCGAAGTTGATCTCCCCAGTGCCGGGCTCGTGTCGGCCGGGGGTGTCGGCCAGTTGGATATGCCCGATGCGCTCCCTAAGCCGCTCATAGCCGCAGATCAGGTCACCCTGCATGATCTGCGTGTGGTAGAGGTCATACTGGATGAACAGATTATCGGCCCCGACGGCGTCGATGATGCGCTCGGCATGATCGGTCGTTGATACAAAAAAGCCAGGAATGTCCCGCAAATTGATCGGCTCGATCAGCAGATCGATCCCGACATCTCGCAGCCTCGCCGCGGCATGGGAGAGATTGCTGATCAGCGTTACCTCGAGAACCGCAGCACTGGCATCTGTCGGGGCAATCCCGGCGAGGCAATTGATTTTGCTGCACTTCAACGCCTGCGCATAACGGATCGCAACCTCGACGCCTGCCTTGAACTCCTCGACGCGGTCCGGCATGCAGGCGATTCCGCGTTCGCCCGCTGCCCAGTCCCCGGCGGGCAGGTTGAAAAGTGCCTGGACGAGGTCGTGGCGTTCAAGCTGCTCGCATATCGCCTCGGGGGTCTCGTCATAAGGGCGCAGATATTCGACGGCTTGAAAACCGTCCGCTGCGGCCATGGCAAACCTCTCGAGAAAGGGCCATTCGCTGTACAACATGGATAGATTTGCTGAAAATTTCGGCAAGGGCGGTCTCGTCTGGATGAGTTGGGCGACGGGCGATAAAGCTTTCGGGGCAATTACTCGATGACGATGTGATTGACCAAATTGCGCGTGACCACATCCCAGTCGTATTCGACACCGAGACCAGGTCCCTTCGGAACCGGGAAAGATCCATCGGAGTCCACATCGTCGAGCAGGTCCGAGTATCCGCCGGCATAGAACGGGTTCACGGGCTGCCCTCGAGACGGGGAGACCATCGAGAGCTCGTAATAATTTGTATTCCGGATCGCAGCCATGCATTGCCTGTGCGCCGGGCCGCAGCCGTGAAGCTCCACGTCGATTCCGAGGGCCTCGGCAAAGTGCGCAATCTTCATGGTGCCTGTAATGCCAATGTCGAAATTGGGGTCCGCCCGTACGAAATCGGTGCCGCCCGCCAGAACCAGGGTGGCCAGGGATTCAAGGCCGCGCACGTGCTCTCCGAGAAGGATTGGCGTCTTTAGAAGTTCGCGAAGCCGGCGATGCGAGTGCGCCGACAGGCCGAGATCGCTGTAGGGATCCTCATACCAAAAGAACCCGGCTTCGTCGCAGGCGCGCCCGACCGCAAGTGCATCAGCAAAGGTAATCAGGTGGCAGGCCGCATCGTGCATGAGATTCATGCGGCCACCGACACGATCCCCAAGCTTCAGAATCGCCGACCGCTCCCGTTCGACGTTACCATCAACCCACCCGTGCATCTTGAAAGCCCGGTAGCCGAGTCCGTAGCACTCCTCGGCGAAGTCGGCATAAGCCTCGGGATGTTCCAGGCCGCTGCCGTCGCCGCCGAACCAGGTGCTCGCATATGCGGGAAGCCGGTCCTTGCCGCCACCCAGGAGATCGGAGACCGAGGCGCCGAGCTGCTTGCCGAGCCAGTCCCACAAAACGATATCCAGCTGGCTCAGGCCGATACGATCTTCCTTGCGCAGATGACGGCGCAGATCGGTGTAAAATCGTTCGCGGTCGAACGCGCTTTGGCCGAGGACCCGTTTGGCGCCAAAGCTCAGGTGCGGAACGATATCCGAGCGCCCTCCGATATACTCGCCCTTGCAGCCATCCCTGGTCTCGAGTGTAATTGCCAACCTGGTCCGGCTTGACCGCACGTCCGGCATGTCGATCCCGCTCGGGCTGACGTCGAACGCGACATTCTGCATTTCCTGCTTAAACAGGAACAGCTCGACACGAGCGATGGTGCTGTCGCGGCCCGACTGCGATTGGCTAACGGCCTGGACGGTTGACGTCATCGGTAGATTTCTCCTCCTCGCGTGCTCGGCCACTTCCCGTTTCAACGCCTTGGGTTGGCCGAATTTCCGGGCGTTTTGTATCGGCAACTCCGCCCTAACTCAGGGCAAATGTAAAATCATATCGGATATACAATGTCAAATTGTATAGTTGACATCCGCGATTTGCGCAGGTTAGTCAGAGCGAGAGGGACGCGTCTGCAGGAGGAGGGGATGCCAAATCGATGGATATTCGGGCCGTCAGGCAAGCGAGAATGGACGACCCTGGTAAGGGGGTGGGCGCTGAGATGACGGCGACGTCTGTCAGCGCGGACGACGCGTCCGGCATGCAGCGGCTGAAGGTGAAGCCGAAAAGCGGCTTTGGTGGTGCGTTCGCCACACGCATCATCTGGGTGGCCGCAGTTCTCCTGCTGCTCCTGCTTGTGGTGGCGCCGATGCTTGCGCTGCTTCTGGTCAGCCTGGGTGCGGGCTCTGGCGACCTGGGGCTTGGCGCGTATTTCGAGCAACTGGCGTTGCCGCGCGTCCAGCGTGCTCTTTACACGACCCTGCTCGTTTCGAGCGGCGTTGCCGTCCTGAGCGTGCTTGTGGGCGTGCCGCTCTCGTTCGGGGTTGCACGCACAAGGATGTACGGCAAGAAGATTGTGCGTGTTGCGATACTTCTGACGCTGTTCAGTCCGCCGTTCCTGATCGTGATGGCTTATATCGCGCTGATTGGGCCGACCAATGGCTGGATCAATGTCCTGGTCCGCGATCTTTTCCAGATCGATACCAGCTACGGCCCCTTCAACGTATTCTCGATCCTTGGCTTCCTGTTGCTCGCACTGCCGAGCGGAGTGGCGTTCGTCTTTATTCAGACCGCACCGCTTCTCGAAAACATGGATCCCTCGCTCGAGGAGGCTGCCCGTCTGAACGGCGCGCGTCCCGGCAAGATGATCATGACGATCACAATCCCGCTGATGCGGCATGCGATCCTGTCGGGCGGCCTGTTGGCCTTCACGGTGACCCTTACGCTGTATGGCACGCCTTACCTTTTGCAGATGGACTATCTGACTATCGAGATTCGCAATGCGCTGCTGGTGACAGGGAGTTTCCAGGCGTCCGGTGCACTCTCGATCGTCCTGGCCATCGGGTCCCTGTTTATGCTGTTCCTCTATAGGCTCAGCATCAGGAATGTTAGGCTGTTCCAGACCATCGGCGGCAAGAGCTTCCGTCCGGCCATGCTCGATCTTGGGTGGGGTCGCCATCTCTTTACGGCGCTTGGCGCGGTCTACGCGCTGGCCACATGCGTCATCCCGTATATCGCGATACTGCTTGTGTCGTTCATGGGCGCGCGTGGCCTTGGGTTGCGCTGGGACAATTTCAGCTTCCGGGCCTACGAATTCGTATTCAGCTCGCCCATTTTCCTTGAGGCTTTCGGCAACAGCCTCATCCTGAGCTTTTCCGCGGCCACCTCGGTTGTGGTGCTGGGGGTGGTGGTCGCCTACATCGTGGTGCGGACCAGGATAACGGGCAGCGGCATTCTCGACTATATCGCCATCCTGCCCCTCGGAATTGCCGGCACGTCCTTCGCGGTCGGGTTGATTGTCACATATCTTTCGCCGCCGCTCGGATATTTCCCGGTCTATGGGACGCTTTCGATCCTGCTGCTGGCCTATGTGGCTTCCAATATCCCCTTTGGCGTCCGCATTTCCCAGAACGCCTTGATTCAGGTCGGGTCCGAGCTGGAAGAAGCTTCCCGCATCTCCGGGGGGAGCTGGATGCAAACTCTGATGTTTGTGACTGTTCCGCTGGTCAAGCGCGGCCTTCTGTACGCGTGGATCATGGTCTTTGTTCAGTGCCTGCCGGAGCTTAGCGCCTCGATCATGCTCAAGGGGCCGGGTACCGAAGTCGTGTCCACAGCGATGATCGCGGCCTGGGAGGGCACGGGCGGCGTCCAGGCCGCGGCCGCAATGGGCATCATTCTGCTTCTGGTCATCGGAATAACCATGCTTGTCGCAATGAAGGTTGTAGGGAGGTCCCTGCTGGAGGCCAGCGACGATTAGAAACCTGTTGTTTGTCATTCACTGAAGAGGGAGGAAAAGGTGAAAAATCGACTAGAAACAATGCGTTTGGGTGCGGGCGTTATGCCTGGCATCTATGCACTGATCATTGCCGGCGCGGTTGCGATGCCTGCATATGGGCAGGATCCGAGCGGAGACCTGCTGATCTATCTCGGACACGGTGCCGTCGACGCCCAGCCTGTCGTCGACATCTTCGAGGAGCAGTATCCGGGCATCAGCGTCACGCTGTTCGAGCAGCCTACGGGCCAGCTTGTCACAACGCTGCAGCTTGAACTCAACGCAAACCGCAACAGGGCGGACATCATCTGGGGTGGCGGTTCCGCCATCGCCGAACTCGACATCCGCAATCCTGATGCGTTCCTGAGTTTCGAGCCTGCGGATACGTCCGGTATCCCGCAAAATCTCCTTTCCGAGAACGGACGTATCCATACCGTGGCGACAATTCCGTACGTCATCGGGTACAACACCTCGATCATCGCTCCCGAGGACTCGCCTCGATCCTGGCTCGAACTGACCGATCCCAAATGGAGCGGCATGATGGCCATGGCCGATCCTGCAACGGCGTCGGCTGTTCATCCTTTCGTGTGGTTCGTAACCACACACCTTGCAGACGAGGAAGGTTACGGCCCCGACTACTGGAAGGGCATCGCGGCCAACGATCCCTACCTCACAGCAGGGCACGGCGAGCTGGGCGAACTGCTGATCACGGGCGAACGAGCAATCGCGCCTGTTACCATCACCCAGATGCAGCGGCAGATCGGCTCTGGAGAGCCGGTTGCCTTCAACTGGGCGACGGAAGGCACACCGACATCCGACTCGTCCATCGCGGTTCTCGAAGCGGCGCCGAACAGGCCTGCGGCAGAACTCTTTGCCTCCTGGTTGCTCAGCCCGGCTGGGCAGAAGGCCTTCACGGCCGGATTTGACAGCATCCCTGTCAATTCCGACTTCTCGCCAGAGTTCTTCGACGGCACCACGGCCGCGGACCATCAGCTCATTGTTCCCGACAACGCCTACCTTGCCGAAAACGTGGGCACGCAGGTCGAGATCGTAAGATCCGCAATGGAAGCAGCGCGGTAGCACCTCGCTACGACGCGAACCGCCGGAAGGCGGACCGACTGGATCCGCCTTCCGGCAGCCTTGTCACTGATTCATCCGAGGATGCCAATGCCCGCCGTTGAGCTTGAAAATCTTACTAGAAAATACGGTGCCGTTACAGCGGTCGATGATATCAGCCTTGTCTTGTCGGAAGGCGAGATGCTGGCAATGCTTGGCCCCAGCGGATGCGGAAAAACCACGACGCTGCGGATGCTTGCGGGGCTGGAGCATCCTACATCAGGCTCTATTCGCATAGGCGAAACGGTATTGGCCAACGGACGCAAGTCCGTGCCGCCCGAGGACCGCGGTATCGGCATGGTGTTCCAGAGCTATGCCCTCTGGCCGCATATGAAGGTCTTCGACAACGTCGCGTACGGTCTCAAGCTGAGGAAGGTTCCGAAGGCCGAAATAGCCCAGAGAGTGTCGAACGTATTGGCCATAGTGGACATGGCGCCCTACAGTGACAGGTTTCCGGCCCAGCTGAGCGGCGGGCAGCAGCAGCGCGTGGCACTCGCCCGCGCAATCGCCCTCGAACCCAACGTGCTCCTGTTCGACGAGCCTCTCAGCAATCTCGACGCAGCCCTGCGCGAGTCCATGCGCTTTGAGATTCGTCACCTGCAGCAGCGGCTCGGCACAACCAGCCTCTATGTGACGCACAGCCAGGAAGAAGCGCTGGCGATGGCCGATCGCATTGCTGTCATGCAGGCGGGAAGAATCCTCCAGGTCGATCGACCCGATGAAATCTATCACAGGCCCACCAACCGGTTCGTCGGCAAAGTGGTCGGGGTTGCAAACTTTCTGCGTGGCCGCGTTTCCGCCAGGAGCAGCCATGACGTACATGTGATGGTCGGAGAGAGCATCTGCATCAGGGCCGCCAGGTCGATCGATACCATCGCCATGTCTCAGGATGTGGATGTAATGTTCCGGCCCGACGCCGTAGAGATAAGCCGCCTGGGCGACGCCAAGAGCGAAACACCAAACGGCGAAAACAGCTTCGTCTGTACTGTCAGCAAGATCAGCTATCTCGGGAGTGTGGTCGAATACTTCCTTGATATCGAAGGTGTCGATTCTGCTTTCCGGGTCCAGGGTCGCTCACCCGTGGTCGCAAATATATCCGAGAAAGTCGTCGTGTCATTCGGCGACGACGTTCCATGGGTCATGCCCGTGATGGACGACTAGGCTCAATCAATACTGAGAAGAAGGTAGGACAGAGATGAAGATTACCAATGTGGAAGCCGTGGCCCTTGATGTCCCCATTATGGTGCGACACAGGAAAGACCCGTTCGTTCGCCAGTGCAACCTGGTGAGGATCGATACCGACTCAGGTATTAGCGGATACGGCTACACCTCGCCAGGCGAGTGGCATTCGACAGCGGCCAAAGTCGTGAACGACATGTTCCGTGACGTCCTCATTGGACAGAATCCGTGCAAGATAAACAGCGTCATCAGTTCGCTCTCGACGCGCTTCAACAGGCACAGGGCCACGGGAGCGTGGGCTTCGGCTGTGAGCATGGTCGACATTGGTCTTTGGGACCTGCTGGGCAAGTTATACGGGGTTCCGACGTCGGTGCTCCTGGGAGGAGCGCGGACTGAGGTCCCGGTCTATATCACATTCGGCCTCGCCGAATATTCGACCGAGGAACTGGTTGATACCGTCTCCCACCTCGTTGACGAAGGTCATACCCGTTTCAAGATGATCGTGGGAGGGCTCCGGTCCCGCCCGATCACGAGGGAGGAAAGCCTTCGCCCAGGCGGTTCCCATTGGTTCCAGGGATTTACCGAGGACCTCTTGCTCAACGACGTCAAGCGCGTGGCTGCGGTCCGGGAGGCAATCGGGCCCGACAAGGGCTTGATGGTGGACGGCAATGGCGCATTCCCGCTCGGCGAAGCCAAGCGGCTCGCCCAGAACCTCGAGCCCTTCAATCTCATCTGGTTTGAGGAACCGGTCCTCGGAAATGATCCCGACCTGCTGCAGCGGCTCAGGGACCAGACCACCGTTCCTATCGCTGCCGGACAAAATATCGGCAGCCTGGCAGCCCACAGGACTTTGATCGAAAGCAAGTCGTACGATATCTGCCAGCTAAACGTAACCCATTGCGGCGGCTACAGTGAAGCTCTCAAGATCGCGCATTTGGCTGAAGCGCACAATATGCCGATCGCCACCGGAGGCGCCCAGCCCCATCACAACATGCACTTCCATGCCGGCGTTCAGAACGGCGGGCTCGTCGAGTTCCACTGGTTGAGTTGGAAGGTGGGCGAGGCCCTGTTTGTCGATCCCCCTGCGCCCAGGAACGGCTTCGTTTCCCTGACCGACGAACCTGGCCTTGGCCTCGAGGTCAGACCAGACGCAATCGAGAAGTTCAGGGTCTAGAAGCGGATATCGAACAGGGCGCGCCGAAATTCGGGAACGGCGCGCTCATTGACCAGCTACCGTTCGCGATGTTCGACGACATTGCCAGAACAAGTAGACTTGAGGGATTGCAGCATTGCCAATTGTCTCGGTTAAAGAAGCGAGAAAAGTTGCCGGGGAGGTCCTGCGACGAGCGGGCGCTCCGGCTGCCAACGCCGACCTGCAGCGAGATCTTCTGATCGAGGCCGAATTGCGAGGACTGGCATCGCACGGCCTTCTGCGCCTGCCACGTATAATCGAGCGCATTGCAAATGGCGTTGCCGATCCGCGGACCAGCGGCAGGCATGAATGGCGCGCCCCTGGCTTTCTTCAGGTTGATGGTCAGATGGGTCTGGGACCGGTCGTCGCTATGAAAGCGATCGAGGTGGCCAGGCGGCGCGCCAGAGAGCACGGCGTCGCTGTCGCAGCGATCTCGAATTCGAACCATATCGGTATGCTCGCCTTTTACGCCGAACATGTCGCCGCCGACGGTCAGATAATGATTGCCCTGTCGACCAGTGAGGCACTGGTGCACCCTTGGGGCGGAAGGCGTGCCATGATTGGCACGAACCCCATCGCATTCGGAATTCCGACCGAGACGGGTCCCTACATAGCTGACACGGCGACCGGTCACGTGGCCATGGGGAAGATTCATGACCACGCCAACAGGGACGAGCCAATCCCGCTCGGCTGGGCGCTCGATATCGATGGAAATCCGACGACCGATCCACATCGGGCCAAAAAGGGAGCGATTGCTCCCTTTGGTGGAGCCAAGGGATACGCTCTGGGGCTTTCATTCGAGTTGCTGGTTTCGGCGCTAACCGGCGCCGCGCTTGGGCGGGACGTCAGGGGAACCCTCGATTCTACCGACATCTGCAACAAGGGCGACGTGTTCATAATCATCGACAGTCCAGGTGCGGGTCTTGCCGCATATCTCGATCTTTTGCGCGCCGAGCCGCCCGCGGAGGGGTTTGATGCCGTCCGGTTGCCAGGGGAACGCAGTCAGGCAAGTCGCCAACGCAATCTCGAGAATGGTCTCGAAATTCCCAATGAAATATGGGCCCGCATAAACCATCTCGCCTTCGGTAAGGACCACAAGAATGAAGAGTGAACAGTTGAGTTCTGTCGGAGTAATGCGGGCACCGCGACATGTCGTTTTCGGAGCTGGCCAGCGTCGGTCCCTGCCCGGGTTCACGCTTCCGATGGGACAAAACATAGTTATTGTCACCGACACGCGACTGGAATCGGAGCGGGATTTCGGCGAGATTGTTGATGGGCTTAAGGCACAGGGCCACTCAGTGTCGGTCTTTGCCGGCGTCGAACCCGAACTGCCAGACAGATCCGTGGCGGCAGGGGCCTCGGTAGCGTCCCGAGCCTCGGCCGACATGATCGTGGGAATTGGCGGGGGAAGTTGCATTGATGCAGCCAAGTTCATTGCGCTGCTGGCGGCCCATGGAGGGCGCCCGTCCGATTACTATGGTGAGTTCAAAGTGCCCGGTCCGGTCATGCCGCTGGTTGCCATTCCCACAACAGCAGGTACCGGCTCGGAAGTGACTCCGGTGGCCGTCATCTCGGACGCTGATCGGACGCTGAAGGTGGGCGTTGCCAGTCCTTACCTGATCCCACAGGTTGCGATATGCGATCCCGAGCTAACCTATAGCTGCCCACCCGGCCTGACAGCGGTTTCGGGTGCCGATGCCCTCACACATGCAATTGAAGCCTTCACAACGCGCACGCATTCTCCGTCGCCCTCCATCGCCCACGAAAACGTATTCATCGGCAAGAATATCCTGTCGGACCAGTTCGCCCTGCAGGCGATCACCCGGATCGGACGCAGCCTTGAAGCGGCCGTTGCCGATGGCACGGACACATCAGCGCGGAGCGACTTGATGTACGGTTCGCTCCTGGCCGGACTCGCATTCGGGGTGGCGGGTACGTCTGCTGCTCACGCGGTTCAGTATCCCGTAGGCGCGCTGACGCACACCGCCCACGGAGCGGGTGTAGCGGTGATGCTGCCCTATGTGATGGAATTCAACCGGCGTCATTGTACGCAGGAACTGGTTGAAGTCGCGGATGCTCTGGGCGTCGCCACCTCCGGCGCAGAACCGGCGTCGAATGCCCTGGCTGCAATCGACAGGGTGCGGAATCTTTGTGCGGCAATCGGCATTCCCCCAACCCTTGAAGCCTTGGGTCTGACACCTGACCAGGTCGGCTGGACGGTGGAAAACGCTCTGGGCGCACAAAGACTCGTAAAGAACAATCCCAGGCCGCTCGACCAGGAATCCATGCAACTCCTGGTGGAGGCGGCATTCTCGGGATACATCGGCTCGCTGAATTCATGAACGCATCAGGGAAATCTCAGGTCATGTCCACTTCTGCACGCAATCGGTTTCCAGGCGTAAGCTTCGATCCAAAAGCGCTTCGCTCGAACCTGTTTATTGGAGGTGCATGGAAGGAGGGCGCAACGGGCAACCGCATTCCGGTCTACGACCCGTCAACCGGCACGGTTATTGCGGAAGTCGCGGATGCGGAAGTAGAGGACGTTATGGGTGCGATCGACGCCGCCCATGAGGCATTGCCCGGTTGGGCGGCCACGCCCCCGCGTCACCGGTCGGAGGTTCTTCGGCGCTGTTTTGAACTGATGATCGAGAACAGGGACATGCTTGCCGAGTTGATCTCGCTCGAGAACGGCAAGACCTTAGCTGACGCGCAAGGGGAGGTGGCGTACGCGGCCGAATTCTTTCGTTGGTTTGCCGAGGAAACGGTCCGGCTCAACGGCGAATTGTACAAAGCGCCTAGCGGAGCCAATCGGATACTCGTGCAACATCAGCCGATAGGTGTTTCAGTACTCGTGACACCCTGGAATTTTCCGGCGGCTATGGCAACGCGCAAGATAGGGCCTGCATTGGCTGCCGGTTGCACGGTCATTCTTAAACCCGCAACAGAGACGCCGCTGACCGCCTATGCGCTCGCGGCCCTCTGCGCCGAAGCAGGCGTTCCCGATGGTGTCGTCAACGTCTACACCAGTTCCAGATCGGGCAAGACTGTCAGTGCGATGCTGCATGACCCGCGCGTGCGCAAACTGTCCTTCACAGGCTCGACCGAAGTCGGACGGATATTGCTGCGCGAGGCCGCCGACAAGGTGATCTCGTGTTCGATGGAACTCGGCGGAAATGCGCCATTCATCGTCTTCGACGACGCCGACCTGTCGGCAGCCCTCGATGGCGCAATGGTCGCCAAAATGCGCAATGGCGGGGAAGCATGCACGGCAGCCAATAGGTTCTATGTCCAATCGGGTATTGCTGACGCCTTTGCAAAAGGTCTCGCCGAAAGGATGAAGGCCCTTGCGATCGGCAAAGGCTACGAAACCGGAAGCCAATGCGGCCCGCTGATAAACAAGGATGCAGTCGAGCGGATATCAGGCCTGGTGGAAGAGGCGCAGAGCCGGGGGGCTCGGGTGCTCGCGGGAGGTAAGGCGCTCAATCGTGAAGGATATTATTTCCCGCCGACGGTAATCGATAATGTGGATCCTGCCTCGGCAATAATGAGCGAGGAAATCTTCGGTCCGGTGGCGCCAATCATCCGCTTCGATTCCGAGGATGAAGTTTTGTCTGCAGCGAATGGGACCGAATATGGTCTCATGGCCTATGTCTATACACAGGACCTCTCCAAGGGCCTCAGGGTCTCCGAAAAGATCGAAAGCGGCATGGTGGGGCTCAATCGCGGATTGGTCTCGGATCCGGCCGCGCCGTTCGGAGGGGTAAAGCAGAGTGGGCTGGGGCGGGAGGGCTCGCATCACGGAATACTGGAATTCACAGAGACCAAATACATAGCGACGAATTGGTGACCCTAGATGGACAGCGCTGATTTTGTTACCGGCCATTAACTATCGCGGGAGACTCAGGAGGCGGAAGTCGTTCTGCACAGCAACCCGCGCACTGAGCTCGGCCTTCCGCTCCAAACGACGGAGATGGGATGGGCGGCTAAATGGCGGCTTGTCTATATTCTCCGCCAGAACCGTTCTGTTGGCTTGCGGCCCCCGATCAAGACATCCGGTCAATGTGATCAAGCGTCGGCAACTGTCCGCCAAACAGTCTTTGCTATTTTCTGGAATCCACCCTCCTGCGATGCTGGCGGGGGTGAGACCGGATACTTCCGTTCAGGGCTGCGCCCTCACAATCTCAATCCGCGTTTGCGCCCGCAAGACCAATACACTCCGGGTTAAAGGGAGCGGCATTCATGCGCCAGCCCTTCGTTGACGATCAGTTTGCGACATAACCATTACGCGACCGCATTAAGTTCTGACCTAGTAAGCCCCACGTTCCAACTGGATCCGCGCGTGCGACTCAGCGTCGAGCGATGAAATGTCCAGATGCACTTCGGCCCCGGATTTTTCCAAGGCGGTAACACGGATGGTTCGGTTGTAGCCCGCGGCGAGAGGAAAATAGTTGTCGGAGAGAATGAGCCCGTCGCTATTTTCGATCTGGACTAGCTTGGACAACCCTTTTGTCGTGAATTCCAATTCCCATTCGTCGGCACCGATCTGCCGCTGAGCAATCGATAGGCCTGATTCTGGCGTACACACATCCACGAGTGGCGCGAAAAGCAGCAGATCATCGGCGACTGGTGAACCGCCGACCTTGACCTGGGCATACATAACCTCCCGGTCACGCTGCACAATACTGCTATAGTAGTCGTCGAGATCCATAACCCGGATGCTTCGGCCGGGCGGCAGGGTGATCTGCTCCGTCCAGCGCTTCATGATGGTCCCGTCAGTCCTCAAGTGCACAAGCTCAATCTCTGCTTCGACATCTGCCGCCGAAACGTTCGAAGCAACCACTCGAATATCCTGAAGGTCGCGGTATAGGCCCACGACCACGTCGCGGTATAGCCGCGTGACGATATAGTAGCTCATCATCGGCCTGAGCGCGTAGTCTACCGCTCCGAACTGGAACAGTGGTCCCCCCTTGTTAAATGACCAGTAGACGATACCACTGCATGAGGGGCTGCGAAGGCGGAAGTTCGAAAGCGAATGATGATCAGCCAGCCCTTGCTCGAGTTCGAGCGCACGGATGTAAGGACCGAGACCACCTGAAGGATGGTAGCTTGAATAAGGGAACTTGTTGATCAAGGGACGGCCGGTCCGATCGGCCCACTTCTGGACCCAACCTTTGCCACTGAAATCCCCGACGTCCAAGTCCATCACTTCTTTTAACGTTTCGGCCCGCGAATAACTTTCGATTGACCAGCAGGTTTCGCTGACAAAGAGCGGATCCTTTAATGAATTGAAGTGATTGCCCCAAATGTGTCCGTCGCCAGAAATCGGAGATCCCGAGCGTCCATCGCCGTGTGGAGAGTTGTCAACATAGGGCACGCCGGGCGCGAGCTCCTCGACCAAGGACGGAATGAGCTCTGTGATCATCCCCTCCCCCCAAAAACGGTCCAGCTCATCTGGCCAGCCCCACTCGTCCCAACCCTCGCGCTGCTCGTTGCCGCCGCACAGGACGGTAAGGCAGGCATGACGACGCAGCTTGGTGATCATCTGCCGCGACTCTTCGCGAAAGTTTTCGACGAATTCGGGGTCGTATTCGGGGTAGTACATACTATGGAGGTAAGCATCCTGCCATATCATGATGCCGCTTCTGTCACAGCGGTCGTAGAATTCATCGGATTCAACCGCGCCACCGCCCCACATCCGGATGAAATTGATGTTTCCGTTGTCGAGTAAGGCGAAGATGCGGACATAGTCCTCGGGATCGCCATGAACCTTGAGGTAATCGAACGGGATCAAATTGGTGCCCCTGACCCACACGGGCTGTCCGTTAACGACAAGCTGGAATGTCGGGCGGCCGGATGGCAACTTCTGCAGAAGTTTGACTGTGCGGATACCGATTTCACGCCGAAGGGTGCCCAGCGTGCGGGAAGCGCGGGAAATT
Source organism: Chelativorans multitrophicus (assembly GCF_011317445.1). Lineage (GTDB taxonomy): Bacteria > Pseudomonadota > Alphaproteobacteria > Rhizobiales > Rhizobiaceae > Chelativorans > Chelativorans multitrophicus. The sequence goes on along the minus strand of NZ_JAAAPL010000009.1, from coordinate 19,515 downwards.
CTTACGGTGATGGTATAGAGCGCCGGGGCGCCATAGCCGCGCGGCCACCAAGGCTTGGGATTATCGACAACTAGATCGATGCGGAGCTTGCCCGAAGCTGTTGAACTGGCAGTCTCTGTGGCAACAACGTGCTCTGGTTCATCCGGATCCGCCAATTCCAGCGTCACTTCGACCAGTCCGGAATTATCGTGATGTACAAGTTCGAGAAAGCACGCGAGGTCGGCCCGATCTGCGGTCAGAGATTCGGTTCTGACAAAAAGATCGATAACTTCAACCTCGCGAACGGGAATCAGGCGAACCGGACCATTGATGCCGATGCCCAAGACACCGGTTCCGACATTCAGAAGCGTACTGTTGCCTGAAAAAAAGCTTCTCTGATATCGACGTATGAGGGATTTCCCCAAGCGCCCTTCGACGCCATCTTTGTGGCCAAGGATGCGCCTTGCCTCGGGTATTTTGTCGACAATGCCCGCCTCGTGATGCCGAACCACGATAACCAGTCGGTTGCCCGTGGGCCGCAGCAGACTTGATGCGAAGTCAAAACGGTACTGACGATTTGCATTGGCGGTTGTGCCGATGCCGAAGCCATTCAGCCAAATTTCGGCAAATGTATCGATACCCTCAAATTCCAGAGCCCAGCGCTCCGAAGCGCCGGGGTCGACATCGAATGCAATTTCGTAGACCCAATTGCTTTCGGCGACCCATTTCGCCGCGAAGGCGGCTGCTGTTCCGCTGAACGGATTTTCTAAGTCGCCGCTGCGGACAAGATCGTACTGCACGGCGCCCGGCACTTTGGCGTCGATCCAATGCAGGTCTGTAACGGAAGCGGGGTCAACACCCTGCGGCAGGGCCTCCGGATTCAGCCTTGCTACGCGCCAAGGCCCATCCAGCGTCTTAGGATGCTCCACGATTTTAGTTCCTTCCTCTCGCAGACCGGCGATTCAGTGTGTGTACACGTCCTGCGCCTTGATTTGGTTCAGCAGCTTTTCGCCGGCGCGGTAACGGCGCGCATTCTCCGCGATAATGTCGAGCGACCGCGCAACAAGATCAGGCATTTCGGCAGTTTGGTGATGAGTGATCACTGTGTTCGGCGCGTCCCAGATTGGCGCATTGGGCGGCAGCGGTTCTTGCTCGAAGACGTCCAGTCCAGCTCCGGCAATGGTTCCGTCGTGCAAGGCCTGGACGAGGGCCGCTTCGTCGATGACGTTGCCCCGAGCCATGTTGATCAGATAGGCACTGGGCTTCATGAGCGCTAATTCGCGCGAACCGATCAACCTATACGTTTCATTCGTCAATCGAACTGAGAGCACCACGAAGTCACTTTCTTTCAGCAATGTATCGATGGTTTCTCCGGCACCTCCGTCGAAGTACTGGTCGAGACCTGCGATTTTCGCCTGTTCCGACCCGCGGCCGTACCCAAGAACACGCATTCCGAAAGCCCGGCCAAGCGCGATGACTTCCTTCCCAGTATAGCCGAGCCCGATGACCCCTAGGGTCTTGCCATACGGCCCGCGTCGGTCTGAGAAGCCTGCAATCTTTCGCCATTCATGCTTTTTCTTGGCTTCAACCAGGGCCGGGACGTCGTAGGTCAACGCAAGCACAAAAAAGAAAGTATGCGCGGCCAGTGCCGGCGCGGCACGACCGGCCGATGAGGTTACGATCAAATCCTTTCTTGCGATCACCTCCGGCCGGGCGCTCTTGTTAACCCCGGAATGGTCACAGTGAATCCATTTAAGCTGATTGGCCGCCACGAAGCGTGCATCAAGGTCGGACTTGAGTACGCAGACGTCTACATTCCGGAGTTCGCGCTCGATACCCAAATCATCATCAGGAGATATCTGGATGAGTTCCGCCGGCGCAAATATTTCCTTTAATCGTTCGAGATGCCATCCTTTGTATTCAACCGTCGCCAAAACTTTTTTAATTTGTCGTGATATCAATTGTTGCCCCTCTGTCGACAGTTCACTTCGCTAAACTACACAAGATTGGATCATCGGTTTCTTCAATTCCGCAATGTCACCTGTTCCACCCTTTTGTAATTCGCGGAGACTTGGTTCAGACCCGGAGACGATGCGAGCAGGGTCTTCGTGTATTCGTGCTTTGGATTGCTAAAGATCTGTTCGGTCGGGCCGGTTTCTACGAATGCGCCGCGGTACATGACGGCTACTTTACTGGCCAGAAGACGGACAAGCGCGAGATCGTGCGAAATAAAGATATAGGCTAGACCCAATCTTTCCTGCAGGGTCATCAATACTTGGATGACCTGTGCCTGAACCGAAACGTCAAGTGCCGAAACCGGTTCGTCAAGGATGAGGATCTCCGGTTCAAGCGCCAGCGCGCGGGCAATGGCCACCCGTTGTCGCTGTCCACCCGACATTTGGTTGGGATAGAGGTCGGCGAAGTGCTCTGGCAGGTTCACCTGTTCGAGCAGTTGCGAAATTCTGGCCGGCCTATTGGAGCGTTCGAGAACATCGGGATGAATGTACCAAGGTTCCGAAATCAGGCGGCGAACATTCTGGCGCGGATGCAGAGAAGCGTAAGGGTCCTGGAAGACCATCTGCAGACTTCTTCGCTGCACTCGCATTTCGGCATTGGAGAGCGTCAGTATATCCTTGCCTCGATACAGAACCTCTCCGCTATCCGCCGTCACCAATCTCAAAAGCGTTCGTGCGAGCGTCGATTTGCCGGACCCGGATTCACCTACAATAGCCATGCATTCGCCGCTTGCTAGGCTGAAACTGACATCGTTGACGGCAATGATCGGCCCAAGCTTTTCTCCCCGCCGCGGTGTTCCGAAAGACTTGTAGAGCTTTCTGACCTCAAGAAGCGGAGGGCTGTTCTCGACGGGCTGCGGGCGTTTTGTCACGAGCTCTTATTCTCCAGAATAGAATCGAGATGACACGGCGGTTTACCCCGCTGGCTCAAGCTTCCAGGACAAAGCTTTCTGGCATCGGCTGCAGATCACGCCAGGACGTCGCATGGGCCGGATGAGAGGCCAGCAGAGCCCGCGTATAGCGGTGCTTTGGATGTTGAAACACTTCACGCGTTTCACCCTGCTCTACAATCTCACCATTATACATCACAAGCACACGTTCAGAAATCTGCTGAGCGACCGCAAGGTCGTGTGTGATGAATATCAATCCCATTCCATAGTCGTCCTGTAATCGGCGGATGAGATCCAGGATGCCAGCCTGCACAGTCACATCCAGCGCTGTGGTCGGTTCGTCAGCGATTAGGATCTTGGGACGCAATCCGATAGCCAGAGCAATGCAGATGCGCTGCCGCATGCCTCCTGAGAATTGGTGTGGATAGTCGTGAAAACGGGATTTCGCGTTCGGGATGCCTACTTCTTCCATTAGTCGCAGCGCCTCGTGGCGGGCCTCGGATCGCGACTTCTTCATCCGGATCGTCAGAATTTCCATAAGATGCGAGCCTATGCTATAGACCGGATTCAGCCCGTCGAGCGCGTCTTGGAAAACCATCGCCATACCCAACCCCCGGATAGGTTGAAGGTGGCTTTCGGAACTGCCGACTACTTGTTGTCCGTTAAATATGATGGACCCGCTCACCTCACCTGGTTCTTCCACAAGTCCCAAGAGCGACCTGCCGAGCACGGTTTTGCCTGAGCCGCTGGCGCCAACCATGGCAACCGATTCTCCTTGATCAATGGAGAACGAAACCCCTCTCACAGCGTGGACGACGCCGCGGCGCGTAGTGAAATCGATCCGTACGTCCTCCACATCTAGAAGCGCGCTCATGCTATTCAGCCTTTTGGCGGCGGGGTTTCGAGAAGAAGTGGATGCTCTGTGCAGGGTCCTCTACCGCCCGCAGCCAGTTCGAGAACAGGTTGGCCGCAAGTGCGGTGAGGACGATTATGATGCCCGGAAAAACCGTAACGAACCAGGCGCTGCGCAAGTATTCGCGACCATCGGCCACCATCATGCCCCAGTCGACGTCGGGGCGCTGCAAGCCGATACCGAGGAAGGTCAGGCTGGCCGCCTGAAGAATGACGGTGGCGACCTCGAGCATAGCCAACGTACGGATTGTCGGAAAAACCATCGGAGCCACGTCACGCGTCATAATCCGCCAATGAGACGCTCCGGCCGCGCGGGCGACTTCTATGAACACTCGCTCGCGAACCTCCAGCGTCTGCGCCCGCGCTGTGCGTAAATAAACCGGTATACGTGTGATTCCGAGCACTACAATCAGGTTGGTAATACTTGGATCCAGGACAAATAGCACCACCAGCGCTAGCAGCATCGAAGGAACCGTGTGGAGAATATCGGCAAGACGCAAAAGGATGTTGTCGATCCACCCGCCGAAGTAGCCTGAGTAAAGGCCGATCGCATAGCCGAGCAAAGCCGACATCCCCACGACGAACGCTGCAATGATCAGGGAGGTACGGGCACCGACGATAAGCTGAAGAAGAATTGGTCGGCCCAGGCTATCTCCACCAAGTACGTAGCTCACACCTTCGTCGAGCGTAAATGGCGGATAAAAGCGTAAAAGCAGATCCTGATGGTTAGCTTGCTCGGCAACGAATATCGGGCCGATAACGGCGACAAATGTCACAAATAGAAGCCAGACAAGCGAAGCAATAGCTAAAGGTGATGCTAAGAACATCTCCCACTTAGGAGAATTAAAAATCCGCTTCAACGGTGAAATCTGAGAACTACGAGTGGCGATTGTCATGGAATCCCTCAGCTCAGGCGAACACGCGGATCGACCAGGACGTAGATCAGGTCCACAATAAGATTGAGGAGGATGACCGAAATCCCAACGACAACCACGCTCGCTTGCAGGACAGGAAAATCTCGCGCCAACATCGCGCCGACAATCAGTTTACCGATGCCTGGGAATGCGAAAACGACGCCGACGATAACTGCACCGTTGACCATTCCGGCGGCAATATCGCCTGCAACAGAAATGATCGGCAGCGCCGCGTTGCGTAGAGCATGCCGAAATACCAGACGGCGTGAGTTAAACCCACGTGCCCGTGCGTTACGCACGAAGCCAGAGGTCAAGACGTCAATCATCGCTCCGCGAACGACCTGCGTTAGCACGCCAATCGGCTGTAAGCAAAGCGTTGCGACGGGTAAAATCCACGCCAGCCAGGTGTTACTGCCCGAAGTGGGTAAGAGGCGCCAGTGCACCGCGAACAGAAGAATTCCGACCAAAGCAAACCAGAACGCCGGCATGCTGCCCAAAACAAGTGAGAAGAATGTTATCGTTCGGTCGACAACAGTGAAACGAAAGACTGCCGCGAGAGATCCGAGAATAATCGCCATACCCGTCGACACGGACAGAGCAATGGCAGCGAGTACAATCGTTATCGGCATCTCTCCCCAAGCCGCTGCCATCGCGGACCGCTGCTGCCAGATGGAATCACCGAAATCTCCCTGCAGTGCTTTCCATAGGAATATTCTGAATTGCTCAATGACCGGCTTATCCAGACCGTATGCACGGTTGAAGGCTTCAATTCGTTCTGGCGCCGCACCTTCCGGAAAGAATACATCGACAGGCGAGCCGGTTAGCCGAGCCAGAAAGAATACCATGACGACGACGCCAATGAGCGTAATAATGCTCGAGGTCAGGCGGCGGCTAAGGAATGTTATCATAACGACCGCTTCCGGCTGTGTCTTGCTTGGTGAGCTTAATTTTAGCGCTGCCTGATCCCGTTATGGGATCGGGCAGCTTGAATAACCTAGAAGCCCTCTACGGAATTACTCGGACAAATGGATATCGGCGATGCGGATAATGACACCAGACATCGGGTTGGCATCGTATCGGATTCCATCGCCGAGCCGGATCAACCGCGCCTGCTCTGCAACGCCGATCATGGACGTTTCTTCGAGGTAAAGGATGCGTGCTGCCTCCTGATATAGCTTTGCACGCTCCTCGTCGGCGGCAACATCCGCTTGCTTGAGCAGTTCGTCTATCCGCTCGTTACAAGTCGAGGAGACCGGTCCCTCACAGGAGATGTACCGCGGAAAGCTAAAACTCGCGTCACCGGATGTGTTGTCGTGCGATACCATCTGAAGCGTTGCCGGCTGATCGTCAGGGAACGGTGCCCGCAGGTACTTCAACCAGGCACTGCCTTCCATGTTCAGCAACTGGAAGTTAAAGCCAACCTGTTCCAGATTCTGAGCAATGGCCTGGACCACTTCTGTCTGGTTCGGCAACTGGTCGGGCCGCGAGATGATGAGGAATTCGGTGTCCACAGGCACACCATCCGCCCTCGCTTCTTCCAGGAGTTGCCGTGCCTTTTCCGGATCATACGCGAGTTGCGAATTGTCGAAATCCGGGATGAAGCCGTTCACCTGGGGTCCGAGCATCTGATACCAAGGAGATCCCGTTATCCCCATTAGTGCCCTCGTTATCGAATCCCGATCAACAGCATGGGAGATAGCTCTGCGAACCCGCGGATCCAAAAATGGCTCCTTGTGGGTCATGACGCGCATCAGGAAAATACGGTTGTCCTTATATGCGACAGTACGATCATCTCCCGTGGCATTTTCGGCCCTAATTGCGGTGGCGAGCTGCGCTTCGCCAGTCTCGACCATGGCCGCTCGGACCGACGCTTCGGTACGGTATACGTAAGTGACATCTTTCACCTCAGGGATTTCACCCCAGTATCCATCAAAACGTGTCAGCTTGATCGATTGACCCTGAATCCGCTCGACAAACTGATAGGGGCCCGTACCAACGGGGTTAGTGATCTTCTCGGCCTTTTGTTGGCTCTCGAGGCTGCCCATATCGATATAGGTCAGCCGCAGGGGCATGATCGGATCGGGCCTCTCGGTCGACACTTGAAGCGTATATTTGTCGATTGCTTCGGCATCGACCCGCTCCACGAACTGTTCGGAGTTGTAGCAGGCCAGAGCTCCGCCGTAGAAATCAGTACCGGCTTGCGATCGGATAATGTTTGCGGCTGCCGTTTCAGCATCGAACTCAGAACCGTCGTGGAACTTCACACCTTCTTTGAGATGGAAATGCCAAACATTCGGCTCGACGCGATCCCAGGACGCCGCCAGCAACGGTATGACCGTTCCGTCTTCAGGACTGACTTTGGTAAGCGATTCAAAGATATTGTCCTTGCTCACATTACCATTCGTTGCGGTCTGCGTGTCGCACGGATCGAGTGAATCCGGCTCGGTCGGCAGAACCACCGTAATCGCACGGTCAGTTGGTTGGGCTACCGCGAGTGGAGCGCCGGCTGCCCAGGTCAGCATGCCGGCGCTGACGGCGGCGGCTAGTCTTCCCGATAGCCTTAACATTTGTCTTCCTCCCTTTTTTGAGCCTCTCCGGGCCTCCTACTTTGTTCCCCCGACCACCGATTCTTCAGTGGATACAGCAGCCGACGTGCGTAAGTACGGGCCTATTTCGGTGTGTAGACGTCCTGTTCCGTGATGGCATTGATCATGGGTTTGCCGATCCGATAACGCTCAATGTTGCCGAGAATCATATCGACCGAGCGTTGCGTCTTGTCCGGCAGTCCGGGCGTGGCGTGGGGGGTAATCATCACGTTCGGCTGGTCCCATAACGGAGAGTCAGCCGGCAGCGGTTCCTGCCTGAAGACGTCAAGCCCGGCGCCGGCGATCTGTCTTTCTTCCAGTGCTACCAGCAGTGCGTCCTCATCGATCACCTGGCCTCGGGCCATGTTGATGATCAGTGCAGTTCGTTTCATTCGCCTGAATTCTTCGGTGGAGAACATGTGGTAGGTGGCGTCGGTCAGCTGCGTCGCCAGCATGATTATATCCGCCTCTTCGACCAGCCGGTCTTTGGTTTGGCCGGCCTCGGAACAGAGCAGAACGTCCACGTTCTCGGTGCTGGAGCAAACGCTGCGGGTGTAGACGATCACTTTCATTCCAAAGGCCCGACCGAGCGCCGCCATCGCCTTTCCGGTATGCCCGAAGCCCACGATGCCGAGCGTCTTGCCCGGCAGCCCGAGCTTTTGCGCGTAGTCGGGAATGCCGCGCCACACATGTGCGGCCTGGTCGCGCAGCAGGGCCTTGGCCTCGAAGGTCAGCGCGAGCGCGAAGTAGAAGCCGTGCTGTGCCAAGGCTTCGGCCGAGCGTCCGGCCGAGCCGGTCACGATTAGCCCCTTCTCGAATACGTCCGGGCGCGCTGACCTGGTCAGGCCGGAATGGTCACAGTGCACCCATTTCAGGTTGGGCGCTGCAACGTGACGGTCGTCGAGATCGCCCGCGATGATCGCCACGTCTGCAGTCTCCAGCGCCTTGGCGATAGTCGCGTCATCCTTTGCGTCGCAGTGCACGAACTCTGCCGGGAACACAGCCTGGCGCAACGCTTCGATATGCTCGGATGCGAACGGCACCGTAGCCAACACGCTCTTAATGGTGCGAGCCTGTTTGCCGGTGTTCGTCACGGTCTGGTTCATCTTCGTCGCCCTATTTCGCCTCAATCAGCAAAACTTCGAAGCGGTTGAGTTCGGGAAGAGAGAAGACGAGGGCGTCGCCGTCGCGGACTGCTGGGCACGGCGATCCGGAGATAAGGGCTCTGGCGGTGGTGCCATCCGCCGCGCCGGCCAGCCGCAGCGTTCCGCCGCGAGTCCGAATGGGCGGCCCGTAGTTCTTGCGCCGCGCACCGGAGAGGTTGATCAGGTGGACCACAAGATCGCTGCCGCGCCGCTGCAACGTCATCTCCACATGCTCTTCCAAATCGGCCTGCACCGGTTCGTCGTCGCCCAGAAGAGAGAGCGTCACGTCGACAATGATGTCGCGCAGCGTGGTCAGCCCGAGTTCGTGATAGGATCGTCCGACGGTCCAGGGGATCAGTGCAACCTTGCCGCTTGCGTCGAGCCAGAAGCCCGGCGTGCCGTCCGCGGCATGGCCGTAGCACTTCTCCGGCGGTCCGTAGGGCGCCTGTGGCAGGAAGACCAGCCTCCCCTCCGCGCCTGGTGCCGCCTCCACCCGAAGGTGCGCGCCGAAAACCGGCGACAGAGGAGCGAAATAGTAGCGGCCTTCTTCCACCGGGCGCTCGGTGACGTAGACAGATTTCAGCGCGTCAGGGTCGGTGGTGGTCTCGGTGACACGGACCGCGGGCATCCGGGCAAGCTGGGCGCGGTCTTTGGCGTCGAAGCCGGACCGGCCAGTCACGACCAGCCGTCCACCGCGCTCGACGAAGGTGTCGAGCGCGGTGACTGCCTCAGCTGGGAGGGGACCGAGATCGGCCAGCACGAGGACCGAGTAACGCCCCAGCCCGCCATTGGCCCTCATGTCGTCGAGCCCCTCGGCGGGGACGACGTCGAACGGAACGTGCGCCTGCTGCAACGCCTCGTAGAGCCCGCGGAATTCCTCCTGCGCCTCACGATGCCGGTCGAGGCTCATGGCCAGCATGTTCGGCCGGACGAGGCCCACATGCGCGGCCGGAACAAGTCCGTGGTAGACGTCCTGATTGTCGCGGTGAAACCGCATGATCTCGCGCCCTACCTCGAGCGAAGGGTACTCGATCTCGCCCGGAACGCCCATGATGTAAGCTGAGATGTTGGCGCCGCGGGACAAGCCCTGAATCTGGTGCTGCGCGAAATGTTCCGGCTGCTCACTTGCGATCCGGTAAGGCATGTCAACGAAGGTCACGCAGTGACACAGAACCGGCCTGTCCGGACGCTGAGTCCGGTAGGCGCTAACCTGTTCGTTGACATGATGCGGCCAGAATGGGCGGCCCATCTTGTTATTCGCCTCGAAGAAGATCACATCGTCCGAGCGCAGCAGCGCCACGTCCGGGCGTCGGGTCTTGATGTGGGCCGAGATCCGGACCCAGAGATCGCCGACCACCTTCGCGCAATACGCTCGCCAGAGATCGTAGTTGGGCGACTCCGGCCCTGTCGGTAACTGCTGGCCGCCGCTGAAGGCGGCGAACCCCCTCTTCGAAGCCTCTGACTGCGATACGCCGTGATAGTGCATCGCGTAGTCGAATTCGTTGAAGCCGGCACGATTGAAGAAAAAGCCATCGAGCGGGTAGCGGTCAATCATTTCGTCGACCACCTCGAGCAGCTTTTCCTGGTAATAATCGCCGCTCGGATCGACGCTTACCTGCCCCTCGGCGGCCTGCCGCCGGCCATCGGGACGCACGAACAGCCAATCCGGGTGCCTGTCGGCCACCGCCTGGTTGACCTTCGAGAAGTCCATCCGCGCCATCACCCGGATACCGCGCCGGTGGCCGGCCTCAACCGCGTCGCCGAACAGGTCACCGCTCGGCCGCCGGTCGAGATAAGGGTTGCGGGTCTGGTGCTCAAGCCGCGTCGGATAGAACGAAAGGATGCCGCCGCCGTTCACCAGCCAGACGTTGCAACCCATGTCCTCGATGAAATCAAGAACCTTCTCCACGTCCATATCGGCATCGGGTTCCAAAAGATTGGTCTGGAACAGACGAAACGGCGAACGATACCAGGGCTCGTGCTCCGCGCTTTCCGTTAGTTCATTTCCCAACGTTATCCCGTTCGCCATTCGGTACCTTCCGCCTGCATGGTTTGCATGTTCTGATCAGGTTTAGCGGTGCGCCGCATCCACGTGCGGCCCTGGCGCTGCATCTCCTCACCGTCAAATTCTCCCAAAAAACTGCATAACATCAGGCCGATAGATTGTAAATAATCTTTTTCGAAAATCTTATTAATAAAGATATTGACTTTTTCTTCCTCTCACCTTCGGTGCTGCACAGGCTGGCAAAAAAGGCCGTTCATAAACCCACCGAAGAAGCACTTCGCGGGATAGTACGAGTGGATACCCTCAGCCGAAAAGCAAAACCGAAAGGAGTGACCATATGGAACCATTGACTTCATAAGGTTGGGCGTCGTGGGCAAACCGATGCCAGAGCACCTGCTCGAAGCCGGCCCCAGGGTTTTCGCCATGGACCAAAGGCGCTCCCCGAATCCGGACCTGGCTACAAAGGGGCTGCAGACCGTGACGGGCCACGATGCAGTCGCGCGGGAACGCCGCAGGTCGCCGACCTATTGTTCGGCGAGAAAAGTGTCGCCGATGGGCTTTCTGACGGCAAGCTCGTAATCAACATGAGTTCGATCTCACCCACCGCGACCCGTGACTTTGCACGGAGGATGAACGCGCTCGGATGATCGAGCGCAAATTCAACCCCGGATTCCGTATCGAACTGCACCAGAAGGACCTCAACCTGGCGCTCGAGGCGCGCGAACAATGGGCGTGGTGCTTCCGAACACGGCTTCGACGCGGCAGCTTTTCGATGCCTGCGCCGCTCACACTCGTGCGCCAGAGGATCACTCGCCATTCGTCCGGGCGCTGGAGCTTCTGGGCAAACCACAAAGTGCATGAAGCGGCAGGCCTGGAGCGACCGCTTCCACAGTCCACCTCCGCGACTACGTTGCGTCGACCGCAGACGCGGCCCGACGTTTGCGTTCTCAGGCTCCTATGCCAGCGATGTTCCGGATGAGGTTTCATTCAGGAAATCGAAGTCGCAACCGGCGTCGGCCTGGGTTACGCAATGTTCGAAAAGCCGGGCGTAACCCCGAGGCGCGGGCCGCCTCACGGGTTTCCAGAAACCGCGACGGTCTTCCAGTTCGGCATCCGACACCAGAAGGTCCAAGCGCCGGCCCTTCACATCCAACCGGATCCGGTCGCCGCTGCGCACCAGGCCCAGCGGTCCCCCGATCCAGGCTTCCGGTGCAATGTGCAGCACGATCGTGCCGAACCCCGTGCCGCTCATCCTGGCATCGGAAATCCGTACCATGTCCTTGACCCCGCGCCGCGCCAGCTTGGCGGGGATGGGCAAGTAGCCCGCCTCTGGCATCCCTTCCCCTCCTATGGGTCCTGCATTACGCAGAACGAGGATATCATCCTTTTCCACGTCGAGATCCGGATCATCAATCCGTGCGGCCAGGTCTTCCACGCCGTCGAACACGAGCGCCCTGCCCTCGTGTTGCATCAGCTCGGGCGATGCGGCGGACTGCTTGATAACCGCCCCGTTCGGTGCAAGGTTGCCGTAGAGCATCGCTACCGCCCCATAATCCGAGATCGGATCGACCCTGCTGCGAATGACCTTGCTTGCGGTCCTTCTGTCTGTAGCGCCGGAGATCGTCGCGGACAGTGGGACGCCAGCGACGGTCATGCAATCGGTTTGAAGGAAATCCTGCAGTTCCGCAAACAGAGCAGGAAAGCCGCCGGCTGCATGGAAATCCTGCATGTAGAAGGTGCCCGACGGCTTGAGATCGACGAGAACCGGGATTTCCTGTCCTAACCGGTCCAGCGCCTCGAAATCGAAGGCGCGGCCGGTGCGTCCAGCGATTGCGGCGAGGTGGATGACTGCATTGGTCGAGCCGCCCATCGCCTGCAGTACGGCCATCGCGTTGTGGATCGCGCCATCGCTGAGTATCTGCCGAGGTGTCAGTCCCTCTGCGGCAAGGCCGACCGCGCGGCGTCCGGTTTCCTCCGCGCAACGGATCCGTTCCGCCAGAACCGCGGGGATCGAACCGCTGTACGGCAAACTAAGGCCCATAGCCTCGCAAAGGCCCGCCATCGTGCTGGCGGTTCCCATGACCGAGCAGGTGCCGACGCTCGGCACCAGCCGCCCGCTAACCTCGCTGATTTCGCCGTCGGCGATCTCGCCGCCGCGATAGCTTGCCCAAAACCGGCGGCAATCCGTGCAGGCTCCGATCCGCACGCCGCGATGCTCCCCGGTCAACATCGCCCCGGTCGGCAGCACGATGCCCGGGCGGTCGGCGCTGACCATCGCCATCACCTGAGCGGGCAGCGTCTTGTCGCAACCGCCTATCGCCACCACGCTGTCGACGGGCAGCGAGCGGATCATCTCCTCGGTATCCATCGCCATCAGGTTCCGTAGGAACATTGAGGTCGGATACGCGAAGGATTCGTGCAGCGTGATGGTGGGAAACACCATCGGCAGGCCACCCGACATCATCACTCCGCGCTTCACTGCCTCGATCAGTTGCGGAACGTTGCCGTGACATGGATTGAAGTCACTGTACGTATTTGTGATGCCGACAATTGGCCGGGACAGCGCATCGTCCGATAGTCCCATGGCCTTGATAAAGGCGCGACGGAGATAAGCGGAGAATTCCGGATCACCGTAATTGGTCAAGCCGCGTTTCAGCCCGGTGGTCATGCGTCAGTTCCGTCTCAATGTGTTGGGCGCGGCAAGGCGATTTCCGCGCGGGCGTGTGGTTTCATCAGCCCGGTAGGCGAGAAAGGGCGCCGATGTAGAACCGCGGGGCGGGAACGAGGTGCCGACGGCAGACATCTATCAGCGCGTTGCGATCTCCCTCCTCAAGCGCTGCGATCATCTCGTGGTGCTCGTCACGCGCCCGCTTGTGCTCGTTCGGATCAGCCAGCGCGTAGAACCTGATCCCCTGTGCGCGCAGCGCGTATTCATCGATGGACTTGGCAAGAAAGGGGTTGTTGCAGAAATCGAAGAACACCCGGTGAAACGCGATATTGGAGCGGAAGACCATGTGAAAATCGACCTCGTCCACCGCCCGGTCATGGTCTTGCTGGACGCGCTTCAGCTTGTCGAGCATGTCGGAAGGCAGCGGTAGCGGAATCAGCTTCGCCGCGTGGAGTTCAAGCACCTCGCGCACGTCGTAGAGCTGGCGCACGGTCTCTGCGCTGTAAGCACAGACCGACGCTCCCCTGTTAGGCACACGCTCGACCAGCCCTCTGTGCTCGAGCTCCGCCAGCGCCTGCCGGATGACGTGTCGCTTGGCACCGAAACGAGAGATCAGATCGTCCTCTATAAGCCGTTCCCTCTGATGCAGCCGGCCGAAGACGATATCCTCCTCAAGCTGACTGATTATATTTTCCAGATTTGAATCGGCCGGGATCTCTACGGTCTGGCCGAGTGGATTCTGTATCATTGTTCGCCTTCCCGGCGCGATTTTAAGTGCTCGCGTCATTTCTTTACTGGTGTAAACAAGCCGGCTGCACCAAGCCGACACGGCCCGTCCGTCACGAGACTCCCGGCCTTCCCCTTCACCATCCACGCGCAGAGGATATCACCGAAGGTCCCGGCATCGGCCTGCCCCATTGCACCGATCTCCCGACCGCGCTTTCGGGCATCGCCCAATGGCGGCGCGGGTGGAGACAGGTTGTGCCCCACGAGGCCGCCAGCGTCCGCGAGATCCTCCGGCGCCGGCTCGAAGCGGAAGGGTCTTCCGGCGACCCTGCCCCGATCCGGGCGCAAGGGCATGGCACCGGTGGATCCATACGCTGCGTAGCCCAGGCTTGAGAAGGACGATGGTCAAGGTAGCCGTCAATCCCTCCTTCAGTCCCTGCAAGCGTTCTGATTCAAGCGTCATGTCTGCTGCACCTTCACAAAATCCCGTATAAGCGGAGAGTTAGGCGACGGGTGCGGCCTTTGTCTCCAATATCGGTTGCAGCTATGCGAATTATTGATAAAAATGTCAATAAGGTACTGGCTAGCCGGAGATCCAAGTACCTCACCGCGTCGACAAAGCGTAGTGGGCGTGCGCACCTAGCCAGCCAGAACCGGTACTGCCACAAGTAAATCAATCGGAGATGAGGGTTGCAGGCAATACTATCAGATGAGCGCGGACAGACCCGCGCCGGACGGCGTGAGGATCTTCGGTTCCTGATCGGAAACGGCCGCTACACGTCGGATGTTAAGCCGGAAGGGTGTCTTATTGCTCGCTTCGTGCGATCCGAGCATCCTCACGCACGGATCATCGGCATTGACAGTCGGCAGGCCGCATCCCTGCCGGGCGTGAGGGCGATCTTTACGGCGGCTGACCTGGAAGCGGCCGGTGTAGGGCCCGAGCCCGGCGGCATCGCATATCCCCGCGCCGACGGTTCACCGGCCCCCAAGACGGACAGACCGGCGCTTGCGTCGGGAATTGCGCGATATCTCGGTGAGCCCGTGGCCATGGTGGTTGCGGACACGGCCGCGGAGGCCGAGGACGCGGCGGAAGCCGTGGAGGTGACCTACCAACCGCTACCTTACGTAACGACTGTCGCCTCTGCGAGGTCCACTACGGACGCGCCGAGGGTCTGGGAGCCGGACAATATCGGTTTTGTCTGGCGAGGCGGCGATATGGACACGGCCGAGCGCGCACTAGCCGGCGCGGCGCACGTCACGCGCCTGTCCTGCAAGGTTAGTCGCGTTGGCGCCTGTCCGCTCGAGACGAGGGCTTTTCTCGCCTGGATCGAGCCCGACGGGCGGTTGGGCATGAGCGCCAGCCATCAGTCACCGCACGGATTGCTGAACGCGCTGAAGGCTCGCGGACTCGATGACGATCCACATGTTCGCATCGGCGACGTGGGCGGCTCGTTCGGGATGAAGGGCGGACTGCACGGCGAGGGCGCGGCTGTGGCGTTCGCTGCGAAGTATCTTGGCCAGCCGGTGCTCTGGGAAAGCAGCCGCTCCGAGGCGATGCTATCCGACCCTGGCGGCCGCGAGGCAGATGCAAAAATTGCAGTCGGCTTGGATGCTGACGCCCGGATCGTCGCACTGACCGGCAGGATCGACCTCAACGTCGGCGCGTACCTTTCCGGGGGCAGCGGCGGCGCGGTCAACAATATCGGCTCAATGGCCGGAGTTTACGAAATCCCCGTAATCGGCGTGGAGGTGCGCGGCGTTCTCTCCAATACTCCGCCGATCGCCGCCTACCGCGGTGCCGGGCGGCCGGAGGCGGCCTACTACATCGAACGCATCCTGGACGTCGCCGCGCACGAGCTCGGGCTCGACCCGCTAGAGTTACGACGTCGCAACCTCGTACCACCTGAGCGCATGCCTTTCCGGACGGCTCTCACCTTTACCTACGACTGCGGAGATTTCCCGGCACTCATCGAGCGGGGTACCGCTGAAGCTGATCTTGCACACTTCCCAGCCCGTCGCGCCGAGGCCGAGCGCAACGGCCGCTTGCTGGGGCTGGGCGTTGCAATCTGCATCGAGACCTCCGGCGGCACCATCCGAGGCCCCTCGCCGGACCACGCCAAGGTATCGCTCCTGTCTGACGGCAGTCTACTCGTCGAGCCTGGCAGCTTCTCGGTTGGACAGGGCCACGAAACCGCCTTCCCCAACTTAGTGGCCGAGCATTTTGGCGTCGAGCCAGAGCGGGTGCTGCATCGCCAAGGCGATACCGACCGGCTGGAAAGCGGCCGCGGCAATGGCGGCTCTGGTTCCACCAGCGTCGGAGGCCCGGCGATTTCCGATGCCTGTAATAAGCTGATCACCCAGTTGGCTGCCATTGCCGCTCGACAGTTCGGGGTGGCGGCGGAGGATATCGTCTTCGAGGCTGGCGTCTTCCGAGACTCGAAAAGCAATCAGTCGCTGTCGCTCGCGGAATTTGCGGGGGGGCTGCCGATCGGCGAGGACGGGACTGTTGCGGTTGCCCAGGGATCCTTCAAACCTTTGGCCCCCACTTTCCCGAACGGCATGCATGTCGCCGAAATCGAAATCGACCCCGAGACCGGCGAACGGTGGCTGACACGCTACACCGCCGTAGAGGATCTCGGCCGGGTTCTGAATTCCGAATTGGTCGAGGGCCAGATCCACGGGGGCGTCGCGCAAGGTGCCGGTCAGGCTCTGAGCGAAGAACTATTGTACGACGCAGACGGGCAATTGCTGACCGGTTCCTTTATGGACTACGCGATGCCGCGGGCCGACGACTTGGTCGGCTACCGGTTCGCAACAAGCAACGTCCCCACTCGAGTCAATCCGCTGGGCGTCAAGGGCGTGGGAGAAGCGGGCACCGTCGGCGCGCTTTGCGCCGTGATGAATGCGGTCAACGACGCGCTCAGGCCACTCGGGGTTCGTCATCTGGACATGCCCGCGACACCGCACCGGATTTGGAGCGCAATTCGGCAAGCCAAAGACGGGTCTCCGTAGAAGGGCCGTGCAGTGCCGGGGAGCCATGAGACCCCACGCTAACAGGAGGAATATGGGACGTGGCCGACACCATTGAAACGATCGAGAGCTTCCTGCTGAAAGCGGGCCGAAAAACCTGATCCTAGCCAAGATCACCACACGGGACGGGGTTATCGGGTGGGGCGAATGCTACAACGCCATGCACCGGGAGCATGCCACGCGCGCCCTAGTCGAGGAACTGGCGTATACCTGAAGGGTCGGGCGCTGTTCTCGATTAAACAGTACATGCACGCCGTCTATGACGAACGTCGCGGTCAAGCGCGGCTCGATGGAGTATTTCTGTGCGGCGCAAGTTACGACGGCTCTGTCGCAAACCCGAAGCCGAAATCGAGTTTTTACGTGGCCAGGATTTCGACCTGTTCGACAAGTGACGGTGCTGGATTATAGGCGTAGCTTGCCCGACGCTTACGCATCATATGCACTATCTCGATGCCGGCCAATATGACGGCGGCCGAGGAAAGGACTTTAAGCCGAGCATTGACCGGACGCGCCGCTTGATCCGCCGATGGTCCTGTTCAATCCGGTTATTGAGGTAGTGGCTCTGCCGAACGCGGATCGGCTTCAGTGGCCGTTGCGTTTGGCTCCGAAGCCGGCTCTCGCCATCGCACGCAATGATTGCCTCCGGGTTCGTCTGACTACCATCAATGACAATACGATCTGGTCGGCCATGACGGTTCAGCGCTTTGCGGATGACGCGTCTGCCGGCCGGGAGGTCACGGTTTTCGCTGAAGAAGAACTCTACCGTGTCGCCTATGCTGTCGATGGCGCGGTAGAGATACATCCAGCGACCGCGCACCCAGATATAAGTTTCATCAACGTGCCACTTGCCGGTGACCGGACGTTTTCGCCGGTTGAAGCGTTCAAGCAGCAGCGGGGAAAAGTGCACAACCCAGCGGTGGACAGTCGAATGGTCGACGTGAATGCCGCGCTCTGCCATCGTGTCTTCCAGATCACGCAAGCTGAGATTGTAAGCCAGATACCAACGTACGCACAGCAGAATTATCCCTTGGTCGAAGTGGCGGCCCTGAACATCGACAAGCCCCTGAAATAGAGAGCTTTCATGCCCCAATCCATGTTACCGCGCGGTTTGCGAAAAAGCCATCGATCCCGCTTCCCTCATCCACCCTCTCCACCAGCGCGGCCACCCCCAGGCCGGCCTCCGAAAGATCGGCCGGTTGACGGAACAGCCACAGCGACGCGAGCTCCCTATGCGCTCCGAAAACCCCGCTCGTATCAATCGTGTCAACCAGGGCCGGATGCTGTGATCACGATCCGGTCGGCACACTGCCAATGCTCAGGAGGTGCGTGTCATTGCCGAAGAATCGTCATAACGCACCTCCTCCATGGCTCCCTCGATCGAAAGCGCCCGCTCCAGAACGGTCTGGGTTGGCCCGGATTTGGGAAGAGCCGCAGCCGCTGCAGCGCGTATGTGAGCGGCGCATCACAGTGGTACTCGGTGCTGTAGGAGATCTTCAGCCGCATGGGATCATGCGCGTGTACGCCGGTCAATGGTGAATAGTAAATGATGAACAGTGATCCAGCGCAGGAAATATCGGATCGCTACATTCTTGCCGATAATAGCCATTCCAGCTCACCACCATTCACCATTCACATTCACCCTCAATGGATCGATAATCCGCCGCATCTGATCGCCCAGCGCGGCGTTGTCGCGGATGAACTCGGTCAGGAACCTCCTCAAAAATTTCGGAAATGGTCACAGTCTTCAGCTTTTTCAGCTTGGCCTCGGCCATTTCGTGACATCCGTGGCCGCTCCGTATTCCTCCACCAGAAAGCCGAGTGAATCACAGATGCCAGAGCAATAGGCAAGAGAGCGCCGCATGCGCCGATTGAGGATGAGATAGTTGGCGATATTGGCCGGCGCATAGTCTCCGTCATAGCTCCAGCGATAGGAGCGCTGCGCCGAAACAGAGCGAAGGATCGTCTGCCAGTGGTGGTTGTCGAGCGACGATCCCACCCACGTCTCCAAGGGCAGAAACATATAATATTTCACGTCCAGGATGCGGGCGGTGTTGTCCGCCCGCTAGATCATCGTCCGAGCTTGGCAAAAACGAAGATCTCGTTGCGTAGCATGGCGCCCTGGAAGGCCCCACGGATCAGCGCCGTCTCGCGCTTGATGGCATCGAACACTGGGGGCAGTTCACGCTTGTCCACCGGTTTCCTCAAGATGCGCCGCAGCGCTATCCAGGGTTCCTTGATGCTCTCCCGGGTCTCCCGTGTGAGCGCCGTGCGCACCATGCGCCCATTCTGCCGCGCGGTTTCCATGCAGGACACCACGCTTGAGGGATTGGACGCGTCGCGCAGCAGGAAATCTGTCACGGCTGCGGCGTGATACGGGCGGTTTCCCTCATCAAAGACCTGGCGCACGCCAGCGCTCGTCATCGGACCGAAGCTCCAAACATAATCAGCCGCCCATGACCGCGATCAATTGCCGAGCCGACCGGATAAGCCGCCATCCCGAAGAGAACCTTGCCAAGGGTCGCCGCTCCATAGGATTCGGGCTTCAACCATCCGAGGTCGGGGTCGGAACAAGAGCAGTGCAAAATCGTACGCTAAGGTCGAACGGATCGTGAACCCTCGTCGCGAACCCGCATAATGGTCTGTCGG
>NZ_JAAAPL010000008.1 GCF_011317445.1 Chelativorans multitrophicus | reverse complement strand
TCCCGGCCGAATGTTGCGCGCCGCATGACGTTCACCATCCGTTCGGCCTTAGCGTACGATTTGGCACTGCTCTTGTTCCGACCCCAGGATGCCATCAAATTCCCCGACATCATCCATGCGGTAAAACCCGAACCCGATCGAGGCTTTCCGCAGGCGCAGTCAGCCCATGACACTTTCTGGGATTTCATCAGCCTGACGCCCGAGAGCATGCACATGATCATGTGGGTCATGTCCGATCGCGCCATCCCACGCTCTTTCCGCTTCATGGAAGGGTTCGGCGTGCATACGTTCCGCTTCGTCAACGCCAAGGACGAGTCGACCTTCGTCAAGTTCCACTGGAAGCCGAAGCTCGGCCTCCAGTCCGTCGCCTGGAACGAGGCCGTGAAGATCAACGGCGCCGACCCTGACTTCCACCGCCGTGACCTCTGGCAGGCCATAGAGCTGGCTCGGGAAATCTGCACAGCGGGGATAAGTGGAGTTTCTGCCTGACTTCGGCTTAGATGCCGGGAACAGGAGAGACCATGACGAGACGACCGCGCCGGAACCATAGCCCGGCTTTCAAGGCGAAGGTGGCACTTGCCGCCATCCGAGGTGAGCAGACGCTGGTGGAGTTGTCCCAGCAGTTCGATGTGCACGCCAACCAGATCAAGCAATGGAAAGACCAGCTCCTTGAGGGGGCGACAGGTGTGTTCGGCGATGAAACGAAAGCGGAGCCGTCGGGTCCGACCATCGATGTCAAAACGCTGCACGCGAAAATCGGCGAACTGACACTGGAGAACGATTTTTTATCCGGTGCGCTCGGCAAGGCGGGATTGCTGGGCGGAAAGAAATGATCGACCGCGAGCACAAGCTATCCGTCGTGCGCCAGGCGAAGCTTCTCGGCTTCAGCCGTGGCAGCGTCTACTATCTGCCTCGTCCGGTGTCTGACGGCGATCTGGCCCTTATGCGCCGGATTGACGAATTGCATCTCGACTACCCCTTTGCCGGAAGTCGGATGTTGCAAGGGCTCTTGAGAGGAGAAGGTCTGGAGACCGGGCGGCGACACGTCGCCACGCTGATGAAGAAGATGGGCATCGAGGCGATCTACCGCCGCCCGAACACCTCGAAACCAGCGCCAGGGCACAAAATTTATCCCTACCTCCTACGAAAGCTGGCAGTCACCCGGCCCAATCAGGTCTGGGCAATGGACCTGACCTACATCCCCATGGCGCGGGGATTTGTCTATCTGTGCGCCGTCGTGGACTGGTTCAGCCGGAAGGTCTTGTCATGGCGGTTGTCGATCACGATGGAAGCAGCCTTCTGCATCGAGGCGGTGGAGGAGGCACTTGCCCGTCATGGCAGGCCGGAAATCTTCAATACCGACCAGGGATCGCAGTTCACCTCCATCGACTTCACCGCCGTGCTGAAGAGGTCACAGATCGCCATCTCGATGGATGGCAAGGGTGCGTGGCGAGACAATGTCTTCGTCGAGCGGCTCTGGCGTTCGATCAAATACGAGGAAGTCTACCTCCATGCCGATAAGACTGTGTCCGAGGCACGCGCTGGCATCGGCCGATATCTGAACTTCTACAACACCAGACGCCCACATTCATCCCTTGACCGGCGGACGCCGGATCAGGCCTACTTCAACGCGCTGACACCAATGATGGTGGCGGCATAATCGAGGCGGAAATCCACTTAGCGAAACGCCCGAAGCTGTTCAGACAAACCGAGCCACCTCTGATGTCGGGATGATTGTAAAGCGCCGCCTGCGATTCCAGCCCGAACCCCACGCCGTAGCCCGCCGCCACCAGCAACATCATCGGCTCATGCCCGGAAATATAGTCGGCAATCGTAGGCGGAGGCAGGCCGCTCGCCTTGAACATTTGCTGAAACAACTTGTAGCCTCCAGCGCATTTGTCCGGATGGCAGAGGATCAGCGGATAACGCAGGGCCTCCCTGAATGGAACCCGGTCGAACGACAACAGCGGGTGGTGTCGCGGCAGGGCAAGGACAAGACGCTCCGACCAGACTGCTTCCCTGACGAAGCCGTCGATCTCCTCACCATCGACCGTGATGCCGACGTCGATCAGGTCGCGATTGAGCGCGGCAAGCATCTCGCCCGCCGTCATCTCGGCGATGCCGATCATCGTCAGTGGCTCCTCCTCTCGGCACATGGCCAGCAGGCTGATCAGCCGCGGCTGCGCGAGGCTGTCGGCGATACCCAGCCGGATACGGCTGCGATTGCCGTCAGCCGTTTTGTGGGCGTAGTTCTTTGCCTCGTCATAGAGAGAGAGCAGACGGCGCGCGTCCTGCCAGAAAAGTTCCCCCGACCAGGTTAGTCTGATCTTGCCCTTCGAGCGATGCAGCAGCTTGACGCCCACATCGTCTTCAAGATCCCTGATCGCGCGCGACAACGGTGAAGATTGGATGTGCAGCCTGTCCGCCGCGCGCGTGAAGCTCAGTTCCTCCGCTACGGTGATGAAGTATCTCAGGTGACGCAATCTCATGTCATACCTCCGATCGTTGGTGGATCATGCTCTTCACCCCCCTTACCGGCCCGGCCTGCCATCAAATGGAAATCAGCCCTCGCTAGAATCTGTCATTTCTTTCCACGGATTGCGGACGCTTTGCCCCGACATTGGCGTCCGCGTGAGTGTTCGTTTTCGATTTCGCCATTTCCTCCGCGCGGCTCAGCCAGCGACAAAGCTGATGAGCAAAACAGTGTCGATGCGCATTCAGCACACTGCGCAAACTGCCGCACTCAAGCAGCACGGTGGAGCCGATTCGCCAGTACGCGCTGGGCGTCCTCGTGCCGCTTCTTCAACTACAGTACTGTCGAGATCGGCAATAGCGCCACCGAACAGGCGATCCGGCCAATCGCATTCGGCTCTAAGGACCGGTTGTTTGCTGAAGCGGACAAGGGCGTCGCTCTCGTCGCTCATCGAAACCGCGAAGCTCAACGGCTATTGCCGTAGTACATCGCCCAGCACCCTCACCGGACGTTTACCAGGCACTCTGGTGTCGGCTTCCCCTCGTATCTCTGACGCCTCCGTGATCGACGTGAAAGAAGGAATCACAGTCGATTCACGGGGCACAAAGACTATGAACGATGTAGGTAATTGAGGGTTTGGGCGGTCGGATGCATTAGTGCGATAGTATTTTCGAAAGAAACATTTGCGCTCGCTCACTTCGAGGAGTGCCGAAAAAGTCACTCTTCGTCGCATCTTCGACAATTTCGCCCTTGTCCATAAAAATTACGCGGTCTGCTACCTTCTTCGCAAACCCCATTTCGTGCGTGACAACCATCATGGTCATCCCTTCCTGCGCGAGTTCGACCATAACGTCGAGCACTTCGTTGATCATCTCAGGATCGAGTGCTGAGGTGGGTTCATCGAAAAGCATGCAAATCGGGTCCATGACAAGCGCACGCGCAATCGCCACGCGCTGCTGCTGGCCTCCCGAAAGCTGGCCAGGGAATTTTTCCGCGTGCGCCTTCAGCCCAACTCGATCAAGGAGTTTCATAGCCTTTGCCATCGCCTCATCGCGGCGCCGGCCAAGTACCTTCATCTGACCCAGGCAGAGATTCTCATAAATTCGGAGGTGGGGAAAAAGTTCGAAATGTTGGAAAACCATACCCACCCGGGAGCGAAGCTTCGTAAGATTCGTCTTCTTGTCAGTAACTTCAACCCCGTCGAGAACAATTCTCCCCTCTTGGATGGGCTCCAAGGCATTAACGCATTTAATGAGCGTTGATTTCCCGGACCCGGATGGACCGCAAATCACGACAACTTCGCCCTTGTTGACGTTTGTCGAACAATCCGTCAGCACGCGAAAAGACTGCCCGTACCATTTGCTAACATGGCTGAGTTCGATCATGGCTGCTCCTTCGAGCGGACGCGAGGTGTTGGGGGACACTTGGGATTGGATCGTAGCAGACATTTGATCACCGTATGATTGCTGTGCGCGCTTCGAGGCGCTTGACCAGGAAGGAGGCGGCGAATGAGATCACGAAGTATATGATCGCCGCGAAGAGATACATTTCCACAAGGCGACCATCGCGCTGTGCGACTTTAGAAGCAGCACCGAGGAAGTCTGTCAGCGAAATGACATATACGAGAGATGTATCTTGAAAGAGGATGATCGTTTGCGTCAACATGACCGGCAGCATATTGCGGAATGCCTGCGGCAGAACGATATAGCCCATCACCTGTGAGTAGTTTAACCCTATTGCATACCCGGCGCCGGTCTGTCCGCGAGGGATCGACTGGATTCCGGCTCGCATGATTTCTGAGAAGTATGCTGCCTCGAAAAGGGTGAACGTGATGAGTGCCGACGCAAATGCGCCCACGGCGATCGGCTGGCTCGCTCCGATGAGCCAGGCCCCAATATAGGGGACGAGGAAGTAGAACCAGAAAATTACAAGTACGAGCGGAAGAGACCGCATCAGGTTCACGTACCCGCCGGCGAGTGTCGACAAGGCTTTGATCGAGCTAAGCCGCATGAGTGCTAGGAGGGTTCCAAGCACGATCCCCCCGATGGTGGCGAGCGCGGTCAGTAGCAGCGTGAAACGCATGCCATCCCAGAATAGATAGGGAAGAGAACGGGCGATGACGTCGAAGTCAAAACTATAGAACATCGTTAACGCCCCGCAGTATAGCCAGGTACAGCAACCCGGTGTTCAAGGTAGCGCATCCCGATCGTTACCAGGATGTTGACAGTGAGATAAAGGACAGTCGCGACGGTGAACGCCTCGAATATCTGAAAGGTGAATTCCTGCATGGCTCGGGCGCGGGCAGTGAGTTCTACCAGTCCGATCGTGAGTGCCACCGACGTATTCTTGATCGTGTTCAGGAACTCAGACGTCAGTGGAGGCAGGATGATCCGAAATGCCATTGGCAGCAGAACATATCGATAGGTTTGCGGTGTCGTAAGCCCGATTGCGGCACCCGCCAGCTTCTGACCACGGGGCAGTGAGCTGATGCCCGCACGGAGCTGTTCCGCGACTCGTGCCGACATATAAAAGCCGAGCCCCAAGACCGTCGTCCAGAACGCCGAATTTGGCAACGCTTTCAACCAGTTGCCCATGCTTTGCGGTAGCAGTTCAGGCAACACGAAATACCAAAGGAAAAGCTGTACAAGGAAAGGAATGTTGCGAAACAATTCCACATATGCGCTCGCAATCCTTTGGGCAGGCCCGGACGGCATCGTCCGCATCACCCCGACGACAAGACCCAGTGCCAGCGCAAGAAGCCATGCACCTACTGCGGTGACTAGCGTTACTTGCAGACCCCGCAACAGCATTTCCAAGTAACTACCCGACCCATCCAGCGATTGCTGGAAGAGAATTCCCCAGTTCCAGTTATAGTTCATAGAGCCCTCCGTACGCTCCAAGCCTCATGGCGACGTTCTTTCGCCATGAGGCAGTTGTTGGAATTATTGCAGGTAGGAGGCCGTGTCGGCGGAGTCGGAAGGGTTCTCGAACGCGCGCTTCAATGCCGGGTCAAGCGGGACGTTCAGGTTAAGCCCGCGGGGCGGGATGGCCTGGTTGAACCACTTGTTGTAGATATCCAGCATCTCCGGGCTCTTGTAGAGCGCGGCGGTCGCGTCATCTACTAGTTCCTTGAACTCCGCATCGTCGCGACGGAGCATGATTGCATAGGGTTGGGGATTGGAAAATGCATCCTGCGAGATTGCATAGCCGGACGGATCGCGCGACCCGGCAACGAGCGAGGCCAGCAGAATGTCGTCCATCACGAATGCTGCCGCACGACCCGTTTCGACCATAAGGAACGCTTCCGCATGGTCGTTTGCGGCAATGATGTTCATGCCGAGTTGCTGCGCCGTATTCACTTCGTTCAGCTCTTGGATATTGACCGTTCCGGATGTCGACACGACTGACTGGCCTTTGAGGTCGGCAATCGAGTTGAGATT
This sequence comes from Chelativorans multitrophicus, assembly GCF_011317445.1. Taxonomy (GTDB): domain Bacteria; phylum Pseudomonadota; class Alphaproteobacteria; order Rhizobiales; family Rhizobiaceae; genus Chelativorans; species Chelativorans multitrophicus. Next base: position 65,881 of record NZ_JAAAPL010000008.1, on the reverse strand, counting down.
GCTCGATTTCTTGGCAACGAACCTGTTTGCAGTCAGAAAGTATGTATTGCTGAACGCCACCTGCTTCTGGCGCTCTGCAGTATTGAAGGTTGAGCCGCACTCGAGATCAACGGTCCCGTTTGCGATCAACGGGATGCGCGTTGCCGAAGTAACGGGGTTAAATCGCACCTCAAGCTTATCAAGCTTGAGCCGCTCTTTGACGGCGTCGACGACCTTCAGGCAGATATCAACAGCATAACCGACCGGCTGCTGCTTGTCGTCGAGATATGAGAAGGGCACGGACGAGTCGCGGTTGCCGACCGTGATCACTCCTGTGTCCTTGATCTTTTTCAGCGTTCCGGTGAGATCATCTGCCGACGCACCACCACACATTGCTGTCATGACGACTGCAAAAGCACAAAGTTTCTTCAACATCGTATTCCTCCAGAGGTTGCAATTAGAAAGAGATAGCTGGCTGCTGGTTTCTTGGTCGCGTTGCAGACCCATGTGGCGGATGTTCAATATCCAATTGGTACGTTGCCTTGCGACTGCTCCCAAACAGAAAAGGCACCGGCCACGACACACCGCCTCACAACACGGTCAGTCGCATGTGACGTTCACGCAAACCATTTTGACCGTCGCTGCCTCTTCCTAGAGGGTATAATAAATGCGATAGGTGACTGCCGGTCAAAAGCATTATAGCGGCCGATCTATGTGCAAATATTATATGATGGAGAAGATTATGCTGAAGCATAGGCAGGTGGAGGCGTTCCGCGCGGTCATCATCAGCGGTTCAGTGTCGACTGCGGCGGACATTCTCGGAATCACTCAACCTGCGGTCAGTCGGCTCGTGAAAGATTTGGAATACGAGACGCGCTTGAATTTGTTCGAACGCTCTGGAGGTCGACTTGTTGCAACCGGCGACGCGATGGCACTCTATCGCGAGATCGACCGCTCATTTGTTGGACTTGAGCGTATCGCCGGCTTGGCGCGCGATTTGAGAGAAAGACGAGGAGGTTCTCTGCGCATCGCGGCACTGCCGGGACTAGCAAACGGGTTCCTGCCGGCCTTTGCCGCAGGTTTTCTTGCCAAAAGGCCATCGTTAAATATGTCGCTTCACGGCATGAATTCTCATTTCGTCCTCGAATGGATCAGCACCGGCCATTGTGATCTCGGAGTCGTCGAGAACACGCAACTCACCAACGTCACCATCGAAGAACTGCCACCCTGCGATATGGTAGCGGTGCTCCCTCTCCAACACCGGCTCGTGGAACGCGAGCGAATCGTTCCCGAGGACTTTGACAATGAGGATTTCATCTCACTCATACAGCCGTCGGTAATGCATGTCATGGTCGATGCCATAATGCGCGAGCGAGGAATAATCAGACGTATTAACGCTGAAACTCCACTCTCCATGATTGTTTGTGGTATGGTTTCAGCAGGATTCGGCGTTTCGATCGTCGATCCGTTTACTGCCGATAGATATTCTTCATCTTTGGTAGTTCGGCCAATCGATCCGCCAATCTCTATCAATTGGACAATCGTGCTACCGACGCACATAAAAGCGTCTTCGATTACGAACGAGTTTATAGTCGAGTTTCGAAAAAGCTTTCGAAATTTTCTTTCGGAGCGATCGACTTCAGCAAAGCTTGCCTAGCCGTATGTTATCCTCATCGTCATGAACGACTGATATCGCGAAAATGGGTTTGGGGGCACATTCTTCAGCGCGGTCACTACAGAGTGCGGGCTGATCTGGCAATCCAAGTCCGACGTCAAGCCATCTCCCTCAATGTCAATCGCGCGCAGAACTAAAGCTCCACTTCCAGGGCGAGCCCTCGCGCCCGAGCAATATCCACCGCAACTGACGCCACCGCGAGATCCTGGAGGCCAACGCCCGTGCCGTCGAACAACGTGATCTCCTCCGGCGAGGTCCGCCCCGGCGCCAGGCCGGCGATCACCGCGCCGAGCGGCGTGATGTCGCCGGTCGCGATCAATCCCTGCGCCACCGCGTGCTGCGCCTCACCGATGGTGACGGACTGTTCAACCTCATCGGCAAAGAGCCGAGCGCGTGGGAAAAGAGCCGCCTCTACTTCCTGCTTCCCTTTAGTGTCGGTCCCCATGCAAGCGAGATGGGTTCCTGGGCGAATATGCCCGGAAAGAAGAATCGGTGCGAAGCTGGATGTGATCGTGATGATGACATCGGCCTGTGCCCCGAGTTGTGGCAGGTCGACCACCTCGAAAGGCAGGCCGAGTTCGACCGCCGTGTCGGCCAGCCGCGACAGCATTTCGGGGTGCAAGTTCCAACCAACCACCTTGTCGAATTTGCGCGCCCGCACTGCGGCGCGCATCTGGAAGGCGGACTGGTGACCGGCCCCGACCATGCCGAGCACGCGGGCGTCGGGGCGGGCCAGATGCTTGATCGACACCGCCGAGGCGGCGGCCGTGCGCAGCGCGGTCAGCAGGTTACCGCCGACCGCCGCCTTGATCCGGCCGGTGTCCGGGTCGAACAGCAGCACCGTGGACTGGTGGTTGGTCAAGCCCTTCGCCATGTTGCCCGGCCAGTAGCCGCCCGCCTTGACCCCAAGGACGAGCCCCGCACTGTCGAAGCCAGCCTTGAAGCCGTAGAGCGCGTCGGCATAGCCGATCGCCTCTCGGATGACGGGGAAGTTACGGGCCTCGTCTCGCGCCATGGCAGCGAAGACGCTTTCGATGGCTTCAAAGACAGCGGCCTCGCTCATGAGGTCGGAGATCAGACGCTCCGGTACGATGATCATGGATTGACTCCTCCAAGAATAACACCGGAGCGCCCAGTTGCGCTTCGCAGGTACGTTCTCAATACGCCTTGCCGCGTGCCGACACCGGCCAGACCGTCTCGACCTTACCGTTGCGCACCCCGACATACCAGTCATGGACGTTGCAGGTCGGATCGCAATGGCCGGGCACCAGCCTGAGCTTGTCGTTGACCTTCAGCACGCCCTTGGGGTCATCGATCACACCGTGCTCGTCGCTGCACTTGATGTATTTCACGTCGTCGCGGCCGTAGATGAAGGGCAGGCCGCTGTCGACCGATTGCGCCTTGAGGCCGGCGTCGCAGATGGCGCGGTCGGGCTTGGCGTGGCTCATCACGCTGGTCAGGATGAACAGCGCGTTCTCCCATTCGCCCTTGTCGATGCGGTGGCCATCCTTATCGAGGATGCGGCCGTAGTCAGCGTCCATGAAGGCGTAGGAGCCGCATTGCAGCTCGTTATAGACGCCCGAGCCCGTCTCGAAATAATAGGAGCCGGTGCCGCCGCCGGAAACCAGTTCCGGCTCCAGCCCGACAGCCTTCAGGCCCTCGACGGCGTCCTTGACCATGGCGATCGCCGCGTCGAGCTTCTCCTTACGCGCCTCATAGCTGTCGATGTGCTGCATCGCGCCCTGGTAGGCCTGGATGCCGGTGAACTTGAGGCCCGGCGCCGCGTCGGCGGCCTGGGCGATCTTCACGACGGCGTCGGTCGAGGTGACGCCGCAGCGGCCGGCGCCGCAGTCGATCTCCACGAAGATTTCGAGCTGCGTGCCGTGCTTTTCGGCGGCAGCAGACAGGTCAGCGATGTTGGCAACGTCATCGACGCAGACGATGATGCGCGAGCCGAGCTTGGGCAGGCGGGCCAGCCGGTCGATCTTGGCCGGGTCGCGCACCTGGTTCGACACCAGCACGTCCTTGATGCCGCCGCGCACGAAGACTTCCGCCTCGCTGACCTTCTGGCAGCAGACGCCGACCGAGCCGCCGAGCCTCTCCTGCAGTTTCTGCACGTCAACCGACTTATGCATCTTGCCGTGGCTGCGATGGCGCATACCGTTCGCCTTGGCGTAATCGCCCATCTTGCGGATATTGCGCTCCAGCGCGTCGAGGTCGAGGATCAGGCAGGGCGTCTGGATCTGGGATTCGTCCATGCCGGGGACCGCCGGCACGTCGAAACCGACGTCGAGTTGTTCAGTTTGAGTCGTCGTGTTCATGCTCTTCTCCTCAGTTCCACGGTAATTTGTCGAGATCCACATTGCCGCCCGTCACGATCACGCCGACGCGCTTGCCGGCAAAGACATCAGGGTTCTTCAGGATGGTCGCCAGCGGCACGGCGCTGGACGGCTCCATCACGATCTTCATGCGCTTCCAGATCAGCTTCATCGCGTCGACGATCTCCTGCTCGGAAGCCGTCAGGATGTCGGTGACGTTGTTCTTCACGAAATGCCAGGTCAGTTCCTTCAGCGGCACTTTCAGGCCGTCGGCGACCGTTTCTGGCGCGTCGTCGGCGATGATGCGGCCGGCCTTGAAGCTACGGTAGGCGTCGTCGGCCTGCTCGGGCTCGGCGGCGTAGATCTTTACGCCGGGCGCGAGATTGGAGAGCGTCAGGCAGCTTCCCGACACCATGCCGCCGCCGCCAATCGGCGCGACCACGGCGTCGAGACCGTCGACCTGCTCGATCAACTCGGCAGAGCAGGTCGCCTGCCCGGCGATGACACGATGGTCGTTATAGGGATGCACGAATTCCGCGCCGGTCTCGGCAACAACCTCGGCAAAGACGGCCTCACGCGACGAGGTTGACGGCTCGCATTCGACGACACGACCGCCGTAGCCCCGGACCGCATCCTTCTTAGCCTGCGGCGCGGTGCGCGGCATCACTACGGTGCAGGGAATGCCGCGCCGACCAGCTGCATAGGAAAGGCAGGTTCCGTGATTGCCGGACGAGTGCGTTGCAACACCCTTCTTCGCCTGCTCGTCGTTCAGGCCAAACACCGCGTTCGACGCGCCGCGCGCTTTGAAGGCCCCAGCCTTCTGAAGGTTCTCGCACTTGAAGAAGAGTTCGGCGCCAGCAAGTCCATTGATGAATGTCGATGTGAGAACGGGTGTGCGATGAATATGGGGTTCGATTAAGGCTCGTGCTGCAAGCACGTCGGTAAGATTCGGAATGTACATATCCAAGCGCGCTCCTTACGCTGTAATCGCTGCGGCGCCTCGATCGGTATCGCTCGGATCGAGAGCAACAGCATCAAGTTCGATGAGGTATCCATGATGAAGCGCCGGCACTGGAACGACCGACCGGGCAGGACGCGCTTCACCGAACGCCTTGGCATATGCTGCGTTGAAGCTGCTCCAATGCTCGACGCCGACGATGTAAGCTGTGACTTTCACGACATGAGAAGGCGTCGCACCAGCCGCCTCGAGTACGGCCAGCAAATTCCGGAGAACGAGACTGGCCTGGTTATCGAAGAGATCGTCAGATTGCTCCGACTGGCCTTCTGGTTTGATCGGAAGCTGACCGGAAACATGAATGAATCCACCCGCTCGGGCCGCCTGACTGTAGTGACCCAAAGGCTTCGGGGCGTGACTCGTTAATATGTGTTCTATTTGCGCCATTTCGCGTCTCCGAGGTGATTGCGAGGTGCAGATTGATCTTGACACCGGCTCTGCGCTGTACTCACGACCGCGTAAGTACTTAACTTGCCGGACCCGTTTGCTTGGATTTGCCAATACCAAAGCGGTTTGGTGCGAAGGGCGAAATGTCGATTGAGGTCTTTTCGCCTGCGAGGAGCTCTGAGACGAGCGTTGCGGTCATCGGCGCCCCTGTCATGCCGAGATGACCATGGCCGAAAGCATAGATTACGTCGGGTGTCCGGGTTGCCCGGCCAATCACGGGGAGCGAATCCGGGATGCTCGGCCGGAACCCCATCCATTTGGAATATCGTTCTTCAGAACTCGCAGGCGCGAGGGCTGGAAGAAGTTTTCGAGCGTGCGTATAGAGCACATGCGCACGTTTCCAGTTAGGAGCGGCTGTGAGCCCAGCGAACTCAACCGTACCCGCCACGCGAAGCCCCATTTCCATAGGTGTCGCGATGAATTTTCCTGACGCATCGGTCGTCGGAATGCGTGGAGCGGCTTCCGGATTCGCGATGACGATATGATATCCACGTTCGGTATCGAGCGGGATGTCATCGCCTAGCGAATTAGCAAGTGATTTCGAGTGTGCGCCGGCTGCGACAACCGCTGCATCAACGGCCAGAACGCCGTTCGTGGTTGTAATGCCTTTAAGCGCCCTACCTTCAGTCTCAAAGCCGATGACACGCGCAGATACGAATTCGCCACCGTTCGCGATAAAACGCCGAAACAAGAGGGTCACGAGCCCTTGCGGATTAATCGTGTGACCGTTCTCTTCTATAAGAATGCCCTTGGTAAACGCATGCGACAAGTTCGGATCGAAATCCCGCAACGCATCGGCGCTGAGGATCTGCGTGCGAACACCGTTGAGACGCCGCAGTTCCCAACCTCCGCGGTCCTTGGCGAAGTCTGCTTCTCCACGATATACGGTCAGATGACCTTCATGGCGGATCAGATGGCTCGCATCAGCCTCCTCCGCCAATGACTTGATCAGAGGCACCGTGGACTTGATGAGATTGCGGAGTGCTTTCGCCTGCTCCTTCACCTTGTTTGGTCTTCCGGCTAACAGAAAGCGAATCAACCAGGGCATGATGGTTGGAAAATAGCTGAACCGGATTGACAACGGCCCCATCGGGTCAAGGAGCCACTTCGGCACGCTCGTCAAGTTTCCCGGCATGGACATAGGGACGACGGCTGAGCCGTTGAAGCATCCGGCATTCCCAAACGATGCACCTTCGCCAGGAGGGTTCGGGTCAATCAAGGTGACTTTGAATCCGCGGCGCTGAAGCATCAGCGCCGTGCATACGCCGACGATTCCGGCTCCAGCGATGCCTACTTTTTTGTGGTTCTCAGACATAGGATGCTCCCGCGGAGCCGACAGTCTCTCGCTGCCTAGCCACCGTTTCGCGGTAGGTGATAAAATTCGGCGTGCCTTACCTTGCTGCGGTAACGACGATTTCGATCAGGACGTCCTGGCCAAGATCTGAAACCCCTATCGTCGCACGCGCGGGCAAATCCTGTGCGTCGAGCCAAGAAGTCCAGACGTCGTTCATCTCTTGCTTCAGGTTCATGTCAGTGATGAACAAGGTCGCGGAAATTAGTTTCGTCTTGTCGGTTCCCGCTTCTGCGAGGAATTTGTCGAGCTTGGCACAAACTTGCGTCGTTTGGGCCCGCATCGAGGCGCCCTTGAGTTCATCGGCCAGCACGCCACCGAAGTAAATCACATCAGCATATTCAACTGACCGATGCATGATTGGTGTTCTGTCTCGACGTGTGATCATCGTCTTGCTCCTGCATTCATGGAATCGTGCCAACTACAGGTCGCGCTGTAGGCAGGATTCGGTGTTAGGCACTGCAGCTACGTCCGGCTCCACACCTCAGCCCTGGCTGCCTTCATGCCGCCTATATGCATAATATTTCAACATGATAACGCTTAGTCAAATGCCAATTATTGCGCTATCTATAATCAAATATTATATTATCGACGGAGGTTAGAAATATCGTTGACGCTGAACGTAAATGATAAAAGCCCAATCGATGCGTAGCTGCGAAGAATGAGCGTCATTGAGGGGAGCAAGTGTATTATCAGCTTACGAGCATCGCCCCCGGAGCGGGTGGGGGCCGAATTCCCAGCCCTGCATGCGGCTAGTCTCTACGACGCAGCAATGCTGGTTCGCACCTTTAGAAATGCCTGGCGACTCTGAGCCGGAGCTGCACGAAGGGTTCTGGATCTGGCTCGGCGGATTCAAAGCGGCTACGCTCTAAAAATCCTATGCATGAGGCGGTGTAAGCTGTTTGGACCGCTACTGTCGAATGAGGTGCATGGGGTAAATGGAAGCATGACTTCCGCCTGTGGCATAGGTGGCAATCTCAGTCATTCTGCAGGCGCACAGCTCAAGGATCTGCGTGCCGTCATGCTCCCCCAACCGGTGTTAGGATAGGATGAATTGAGGCGGCCTCGCATTTTGGCGCGGAGATAGTACACCTCGCTGGAACAATGACGATAAATTGGTTCGTTACGTTCGTAGCTCTAAGCAGGGAACCATTCATTTGCTATATGGTGGCATGGGATACCATTGACCATGGGATCATGTGTCACTATCCCGAATATGCCATCGATAGCTGCATCAACCGTTCCACGAACGCCGTACAACTGTTTTGCGGCTACAATTGTTCGACGAAATAGAGCGCCGGGATCGAGCAGCGTCGTCGCACAGAGCGACATCGCCTGCTGCGAACTGGTGAGGACGAGAACGCGATCGGCCGTGGCACGCGCGCCGCGCTCCAGATTGACATAGTCGGCGATGGCTCTCCGGAGCGGTTCGGCGCCCTGAGGATCGCCGTGCAGAAGGGCTTTCGTGCCGTAGTCCTTGAGGACCTGCCGCTCCAGGCGCTCCCACAATTGCAGCGGAAACTCCCGTGTTTCCGGTATGCCATGCGTGAACGGCCGTGGCGCGAGGATGTCACGCACGCCGCCGCCGCTGAACATGGCTGCTCCACGCTTGCTGAGGTTCGGGGCCTGGTTGCGCAACAGCGAATCCCGCCGCGATCTGCGCTGGCCGGGCTGAAATGCCGAGATCTCGGCCACGAAACTGCCGCTGCCGACTCGCCGCTCGATGAACCCTTCGGCGTGAAGCTGGATATAGGCCGCCTCGATCGTATCACGCGACACGCCAAGTGCCTTGGCAAGCCCGCGGGTGGCCGGCAACGGCTTGCCCGGTCCCAGCACGCCGTCGAGGATCAACTGCCGGATCGCCCGTTGTATCCGGGCGTGCAGCGGCATCGTCGCATTGGCAGGATGGGCCATCCAGGCCTGCACGGATTCGAGCTGTGAGTGCTTGAACAAATGGCCTGCCCTTCGCAAGATAATTGGCAGGAACAATCAGGCCATTGACGGGCTATGTGTCAAGGCATGTTTTTTTGGGCTTTCGCCCGTTCCGTTCAGGAGACCCGCCAGGATCATGCCGTCGACCTCACCATCCACTTCGTTCGACTGTAAGCGCGACGAACCCACCACCTTGCATGTAGGTTGGGTTGATGCTGCTGGGCGCGTTGTTACCGAGCGTGTCTTGTGATTGCGTGCAATTGCAGGACTGCGGATGAGATATGGTGGTGGGCCGTCGCCCTTATTTTGCGCCGCTCCTGAGGAGAAAGCCGGATGAGGAGTTTGGCGAGCTGCGGATTGACGGCCATGATGGGGGCGATCACGGGCTTTGGCGTGGCAAGGAGGATCGGCGCCCACGCTTCGCCGCCCAGACTGAGGCCAAGGGAAAATCCGATCGCCCAGGGACCGACGATGGTCTCGCCCTTGTGGTTCATGAAGATCGGAAAGTAGTGCCCGGGCGCGTCGCGCAGCAGGCTTTCGACTTCGTCGTGGCGGTTCAGCACGGTATTGACGAGCCGCTCCTCGATCGAGCCTGGCCTGGTTTGCGGTATTGAGCCGCCGAATACGTGCGGCAACCAGGTATGTGCAGGGGGTGGCGTCGCCTTAACCGATTTTGAGACGCGATAGTTTCTTCCGCTAGAATTTCACGCGCCAATGGATGAAGCGATTTCGCGCCATGTCGAGATGACGTGAGCGCGAAGCTGGCGATGGTCTGCGGCGGTCAAGTATTTCCGGTGAAGAAGAAAGAGATTGGCAATCTGGCCGTGAGCTGAGACGAAACGCTGACATTGGCGCGCGGATTTGAAGCGCATCATGCGTCGCTCGCGTCGTCGCACGGGAAGGTGAGAATTCTCGGCCCGATTATTGAGCCCTTTGTGCGAGCGATGCTCGACGCCCGGCATCAACTGGGATTTTGCGGCGGAATAGGAACGCAGCTTGTCGGTCACCATCACACGCGGGGCGGTACCCTGGTCCTTGAGCAGCTTGCGCATCAAACGCATAGCGGCCGCCTTGTTCCTTCGGCTTTGCAGCAGGGCATCGAGGACGTAACCGTTGGTATCGACAGCGCGCCACAGCCAGTATTTCTTTCCCTTGATCGTCACCACCATCTCATCGAGGTGCCATTTGTCGGCAAAGTAGCCTCGTGAGCGGCGTCGGAGCTGATGGGCGAACTTCACGCCAAATTTCGCCGCCCATTCCGAGACGGTCTGAAATGAGACGCTGATGCCGCGCTCCGCCAACAGATCCTCAATATCACGGAAGCTGAGCGGGAACCGATAATAGAGCCAGACAGCATGAGCAATGATCTCAGCGGGAAACCGGTGGCGTTTGAAGTGGGCAAGCGAGGTCTCGGTCATCAAAGCCCGATAGCAAGTCGGTGCAAACAGCCCGTTAAGGCGACGCCACCCGCAGCGCCGTTTCGTCCTCGTTGCGGCCCATCAGTCGCACGGCCGTTGCGGCGCATTTCAGCGCCTGGCGCTGCCGCCAGCAGCCGGCCCAGTTCGGTTCGGAACGCACAAGATCATCAAGTGATTTCAGCGCGATACCGGCATGAAACGCCGCATCCGTCTCTGCCAAATCACGTCCGCGCGGAACAGACCAGGCGGGCAGCAGGGCCGGTGGCGCGGATCTCGGAAAGGCGGTGGCGAAAGACGAATCCATGTCCGCAAGACTACTGCATCGGTGCGGTTTAGGCCAGATTCTTCGCAGTTATCCGCACGGCTTGTCTTCATCACATAATGACTGATAATCTTGCATTATCCGTCATTTTCGTCTTTATATAGAAAATGGCCTCTCACATCGATCAAAACTCCGAAAATCGTACTCGGCATCGCTCCGCTCAACCACAGGAAACGCCGCCGGGCGTGGACGAAACCGCGCCGGCGGGCTCGGCCGAGCATGATGCCTCGATCGCCGACGACATGCCCGACATCATCGACGTTGTCCTGGAGATGGGCCGCGCGCCGGAGGAGCCGCCGGACGGTGCCCCCTCCCCTGCCCTTCCGGTCGTCTCGACCCCGCGCCTGCCGGCGCATCTCGACGCGCTGGCCGATCGGGCCCGCGATTACGTCGAGGCGGCGAGCTCGTCCAACACGCGCCGCGCCTACGCCTCGGACTGGAAGCAGTTTGCGAGCTGGTGCCGACGGCAGGGCGTCGAGATGTTTCCGCCCGATCCGCAGGTGGTCGGCCTCTACATCGCCGCCTGCGCGTCCGGAAAGGCAACCGGGGACAGGAAGCCGAACTCCGTGTCGACGATCGAGCGCCGGCTCTCGGCGCTGACGTGGAACTATGCCCAGCGCGGCCAGCCGCTCGACAGGAAGGATCGGCACATCGCCACCGTCATGGCCGGCATCCGCAACAAGCATGCCGCCCCGCCCCGGCAGAAAGAGGCGGTATTGCCCGAGGATCTGATCGCCATGCTGGAAACGCTCGACCGCGGCACCCTGCGTGGCCTGCGCGATCGCGCCATGCTGCTGCTCGGCTTTGCCGGCGGCCTGCGCCGTTCGGAAGTCGTGGGCCTCGACTGCGGCCGCGACCAGACCGAGGATTCGTCCGGCTGGATCGAAATCCTCGACAAGGGGATGCTGTTGCGCCTGCGCGGCAAGACCGGCTGGCGCGAGGTCGAGGTCGGACGAGGCTCGTCCGACACCACCTGCCCCGTCGTCGCGCTGGAGACCTGGCTCAAGCTCGCCCGCATCGCTCATGGACCACTGTTCCGAAGGGTGACGGGGCAAGGCAAAAAAGTCGGAGCCGATCGGCTCAACGACCAGGAGGTCGCCCGCCTCGTAAAACGCACCGCACTGGCGGCTGGCGTGCGCGGCGATCTGCCGGAGGGCGAGCGCGGAATGAAGTTTGCCGGCCATTCGCTCCGCGCCGGTCTGGCGTCCTCGGCCGAGGTCGATGAACGCTACGTCCAGAAGCAGCTCGGCCACTCGAGCGCGGAGATGACTCGCAAGTATCAGCGGCGGCGCGATCGGTTTCGCGTCAATCTCACCAAGGCGTCGGGGTTGTAGAAAAGCCCCCTCCCCTCCCCCGTTTTTCGGCCGCCGAGAAGCGGCTCCGGAGGGGGATTTTCAGCTTAGCGCTTCAATTGAAATCGGGAAGTAAAACCGACATCCGCTCTGCCGATCGCCGGCAGGAGGGCTTGGAGGGGCAAATCTCCGATCTCATACCGCATTGTAATAACTTCACTTTGTTCTCCATGCGGAAGCTATCATAGTCTTCACTTCCGTCACAGCGGTACTTTTGCCACGCGCGCGTACAATAAGATGCGTCAGCGGCTTCCGGATTGAACAGATGCTCCTCGATCGTGGCTCAGATTGACGAGAAACGCCGATTTGCGGAGGTTTCAAGCTCGGCCGAGTGTCAGGAAGGCCTTCAAGAGACGTTTACAAACGATCGTTTATCCGTATCTTCTATGTTTGGAAAACGGAACGATGGGCAGCTCGGAGGCGCTCCAAATGGCAGCTGAGACGCAAAAACGAGCTTCCCGTCGACCACAGGGCCGCCTGATCGGCTATGCGCGCGTGTCTACGGATGAACAAGCGACAGAAGCGCAGGAAATCGAACTGCGCTCTGTCGGCTGCGATGTGATCGTCCAGGAGCACGGCTCCGGCGCATCGCGCGCCCGGCCGGCTCTCAGCAAGCTGCTGCGCGACGTTGGCGCCGGCGACACCCTCGTTGTCGTCCGCATCGACCGCCTTGCGCGCTCCGTCAGCCATTTGCTCGAGGTGATTGAGGACCTGACGGAAAGAGGGGTGCATTTTCGCTCGCTGCGGGATCCGATCGACACCACGACGCCGCAGGGCATGTTTTCTCTCCAAGTGCTCGGCGCCGTGGCGCAGCTGGAGCGCTCGTTGATTTCCGAACGCACGAAGGCCGGCATAAGGGCGGCGAAGGCGAGGGGAAAGCTCTCCGGAAACCCTGGGATCCGCGAACGCCGACCGGAGACGCTCGCCATGATGACAGCCGCCCAGAAGGCAGCTTACGGCGCACGCATCCAGGCAACTGCCAGCCAGTGGCTTCCGACTGTGAAGCGCATGCGCCCGGATCATACTTGGGATGACATCGCGCGGGTACTGCAGCAACGAGGGCAGGACTGGACGCCCGAGCGGCTTCGTCGCGCCGTGAGATGGCTGGTTACCGAGCACATGGCAGACCCCGCCTTGCTTCGGAAATCGCCGCCTCGCCTCCCGGAGGACCGGCTGATGACGCTGGTCACTGGTATCCACGCCTCGAACCCGGATTTGACGCTCCGGGAGATTGGGGCGCAGCTCGAGAAACTTCACGAGCGCACACCGCGCGGCGGAGCCAAGTGGTCTCCATCATCGGTGAAGAACCTGCTCGACCGCGCCCGGCGCTCTGGACTGCTGGCGAGCGAAACTTCGTGACCATGCCTGGGCGGTGACAGCCAGTGCCCGATCGTGAGAGACACCAAACGAGCGGCATCATGGCAGCGGCTTTAACTTCTGCAGACTTTTCACGAGCGAATCCGAGAACTCAAGTCGCGGTGCTCCGCCGGCGTTGCCCGCGGCTTCTGATTGCCGCCGCTTGTTCTCATACAGCTTGGCCCGCAGCAGCGCCATGATCATCGGCCAGGTCGAGAACTTCCCTTCCCTCGCCTTGTCTGTCAGGCTCCGCAAGTATCCGCCCGCGCTGTTGATCTGACCCGATCGCTGATAAATCGCGGCCAGTGCAATCGCGGCCTGAACCTCGCCCATGACGCCTTGGGCATCCTGCCAGGCGCTCCGACTGATACCGAGCATCGTTCGTCCAAGTTCTGCGGCCGCAAGCAAGTCGCGCCAGTGGCGGATCTCACCCGATTGAACGATTTCCAGCAGGTTAGGGCAGGCATCCAGCACAATACTCAACGGCAAATCACGCTTCGGCAAGCTCCGCACGTTGTCGGTTTCCGCAGCGCTGCCGCTCGCTTCATTCTTTTCTCGAAAGCCGTGTTCAGATTCAGATATGGATTCGGGATTTGAATTCTGTATGTGGCGCTCAAAATGAGACTCATTGGCGTTCGCATTTTGCGTTTTTGTAAAGGATTCCAATATGTCACTGATCTCGGCGTGAAGTTCCGCGAGTTGCCCGCAGATGTCCTCGAGAAGTTGCCTCGGCGCCGTGCGCGGAAGCGTTGCGATGATCGTTTGATAGGCTTGAAGCACCCTGCCCCAATTACCCGGCACGCCCTCTTCGATCCCGGTGTCAATCATCTTGACGATATCGCGCCGCAGCAGCGTCAGACGCTCCCTGGCAACGCGAAACGCCTTCTTCTCCGCCTGGACGGTCTCAGCGAGATCACGAAACTCCTCGGCGCGGGCGACGATCGGCGACAGGTCGAAGCCATAGGCCTGCTCCACTTCCCCTGCCCTGCTCCTGCGGGCGAAGCGCTTGCCGTTCGGACTGTCGCGACGAATGATCAAACCGCATTCCACCAGCACAGCCAGATGGCGGCGAAGCGTTGCCGGCGAGATGCCATTGGCCCTGGCCATGAGCTGCTCGTTCGACGGCCAGACGATGAGTTCCCCCACGGCCGAGAGCTCCGTTTCCCGGTGGAATGAAAGCAGCGCGTTGAGGATCGCCAGAGAGCGATCGGTCGCGCCGAGCGGCTCGCGCGCTTCACGGATATGCTGGAAGACCTGCCACTTATTGGCGGCTGCCTCCTTGGGCATTGCCTTTGCGGTCGCCTGGCTGGCGATCTGGCCAAGCGTCAGCGCTCGCCGCCCGAAGGGCGTCGTTGAAATATGTATCTGCATTGTCTTTCACCTATCGCTAGGCAAAAGAAATTGGCTCGCCGAAACGACGTTTTCCGTCGCGGACTCTTGACTGCGATTCGCGGAAGTGCGATTCTCTGGGTGCTAACTTGGAGAAGGGCTTCCGAACGATGTTTTGGGGGCCTTTTTCTTTTGCTTCGTTTCGATCTCCTGCTTCGTGTTCAGTTCGCCGCTATCCGACGCTCTTGCGGTATTCCGCGTAGAGTCGGGGGACCTCGTTCAAGACGAATTCCGCAAACTCGGGGGAAGCCTTCCGATCGACGCTGAGCGTCACCTTCTGCTTCGTCTGAGAAATTCTACCAACTTCATTGCCCTGGTGAGTGACAGGCACCTCGTCTTTCGGAGCGAGCGCACCGTCCTTGAGAGCTTTCGCAACTGCCTCGAAGCGCTCCTTCGACTTAAGCAGCTCGAACCCAGGACGATTGGCGACGTTCAGCGCCTGCTTTGCGCGCTGTTTGTCTGACGCCAACATATCGGCCAATGCCATCCAATTGCGACGGCCTACGCCGTGCGCGGGGCCGATGGCTTCAATCAAGTCCTCGGGAATTTTCGCCGCGACAGCCAGCATGTTTGAAAGATCACTCTTATAGATCGCCAAGGCTGACATGATGACGTCACGAGGGAACTGCTTTTCGAGGCGTTGCGCGAAGCGAACTTTTTCGATGTAGGAGAGGTCCTGCCGCTCGTTGTTCTCCTGCCCTTGCGCAATGACCAGTTCTTGGTCGCTCATCGTCCTAACGACGGCCTTTACCGGCCGCTCCAGAGCGATCGCAGCGCGCAGTCGGCGATGTCCGAATGCAACTTGATATTTCGCTGGGTCGTCGGGGTGGGGCCGAACTAGGATGGGAACCTGTTGCCCCTCGTTCCGGATCGAGTCCACAAAACCGCGAAAAGCTTCATCATCGGACAACATTCGGTCCGGGATAAATGAAGGCTCTACGTCGGCAGTGTCGAGTTCGACTATGATCTGGCCCGATAGGAGCTTCTTTTCAATTTCGTCCGCTCGCTTCGAACGCTCACTGAGCTCCCCGAGCGACTGCCCAAGGGCACCAACCGGCGTGGCATCGCTCGGATCGGTCAAATCAGGTGAACCTAGAAGAGGTCGCAGCCTTGATGGCCGGCGTGGGCCTTGGTCTTCCTGCGAGACTGCGGGCACGGTATCGCGGGTTTGATCCGTCGGCTTTTGCGACAGGTTGCCAAAGATCTGCTTCCGGCTCATGCGGCCCTACCCCATGCTTTCTTGATCAGCGCCTCAATTTCAGCGTTGACACTGTCAACAGATTCCAACGCTCTGTCGTAGGTCGACCGCGTAAACTGGCTTCTCTCCACCTCGAAAATTGTTTGGTTGGTGAGACCGGCATCGGAAATCGCGGTGCTCTTGAGCATCGGGTGATTGAGGACGTGATCGCCAAAAATAGAGCGCAAAAAGGCGACCATCTGGTTCTGCGGGCCGTCGCTTGGCTCAAAGCGAGTCACTAGGTACTTCATCCAGAGATATTGCGACGACGCCCCTGCCCTACTGATTTCTTCGAGCAGATCTCCCGTCATCGCCAGGAACTGGCTCATCGACATTACGTCCAGCATCTGCGGATGAATCGTGATCAGAACCGACGTCGCGGCGGTAAGCGCTGACATCGTCAAGAAACCTAGTTGCGGCGGGCAATCGATTACCACGACATCGTACAGCTTCTGAACTTGAGAAAGCGCCTGTCCAATGCGCGCAAAGAACAGAGTATCGCCCGGCGCACGCGTCATTAGGGCCTTTGGCGTATCGTGCTCGAACTCCATCAATTCGAGATTGCCAGGCACCAGATGGAGATCTGGGATATACGTTGCTCTGACAATCTCGGCGATCGGGCGCTTCTCTTCGTCATACCGGATTGCTCCGTAGAGCGTTTCGTTGGGCCCGACATCGAGCTCGGGTTGGTGTCCGAACAGCGCGGAGAGGCTTGCTTGCGGGTCCAGGTCGATAGCTAGGACGCGGTAGCCGCGAAGAGCAAGATACTGAGCGAGGTGGGCCGTCGTCGTTGTCTTTCCCGACCCCCCCTTGAAATTCATCACAGTGATGACCTGGAGTTGCTCGGAGCCGGTGCGCCAGGGTAAGTATCGCTTGTTTCCTCGAGTCCCACTGTCCAGTGACTTCCGAATCTCATGGATCGCCTCGACCGAATATGTACGGCGCCCCCCCGCCGAGACGTTACTAACGTCCGGCATCTCGCTAGCGACCTGTCGGAGGTAACCCTCCGTGATTCCGATCAGCTTCGCGGTTTCGGCCGGCGAAAAATTGCGAATGCCTTTTTCCGCGCCTGGTTGAAATGTGCTAACGTGATGTGCTTGGAGCTCGGACGACAGCGCCGCGGAATGACGCTGAATGAGGGTCTTGAGCTCATTGGTCACGTCGGTTGACGCTGGCGGTTTAGCAGTGGTCTCCATCAGGTTCTTCCATTCCTGCGGTAGTTGCGGAAAATTTACGAGATTGCGAAAAACTCCGCAGGTGAGCGAACTATGCCCGATTCTTTCTGTTCTGCAACAAAATAAGGGTTAACGAGATATGAATGCCCCGGGGTACCAGCATTCAGTCGGGGAAGTTAGCCGCGGCTAACTGGTAATCTCGGTCCGCCCCAGGGCCACAGCCACGCACGGTGTCGACGGAGCCCAACCGCGATGGCGCCTACGAGAATCACCATCGTTGTGGCGAGAGAGGATTATACGTGCCATTAGCGCGGCGCCAATCCGCAGGAGTCATGAAATTACTCGACCAAATCCCTGCGCTCGCGGCCTTTGCCTTCGCCTCGATCTCCGCATAGCCGGGCAGCGGATCTTCATGCTTTGACACAGCCAGGACATACATCCCCTGCCCGAGACCCAAAGCTGCTATGTCGATCGCGTCGACGTAGCACAGCGCTCGATACCCTCCACCTGGAATAACGCGGGTCGGCCGACACTCGACCTCCTTGACCAATGTGCGAGACGCGAGCCACGCCGTAGCCACTGCGCCACATGGCCAGTCCACATTTCCAAGACGCGCCTTCTGTCGGAGTTCGCAGGAATCGACGGCCTCCAGGCGGATTCGGGTCGCAGTACGATATCGTCCTCCGTCCTGAATCAAATCGAACGTGACGCCATCGTAGATTTGCGCTTTGCCTATGACCGTTTCCGGCAAACCCTGGGCGGCGACGCTGCCGGCGGTCGAGAACAAGCTGAATGCAATGGCGATCGCATAGGCTGCCGGACCCCACCCGCAGCCTCGGCTTTCCACATATCTCGTCCGAACCTTCATCAACGCATCCGCCACTTCTTGCAGAACCCAATAAATGCTTTTTCGATGCTCGGTTGGGCGAGATCGATATTCCCCTTGCGGCACCAGGACCTGAAGGCATCCGCCACGGTCTCGACATCAGGCGTCGGTTTGGGCGCATGCTCGCGAACCAGCTCCGCCCAACCGGACCAGTTGATGCGGTCCTGAGGAAAGCCGCGATAGGGATGTACCGGGCGCGAGGAATGAATTGCGACGCCGCCGCCCTTCGCGCCGGCAAGCGCAAACAAAGACCGGCTAATTCGCAACTGCCCGTTTCTGCCTCGCTGAATGAGTCTCCGAAGATACGCGCCGGGGTTGGCGACCTGACCATCATCTGCGCGCTGCACGGTGACAGCAAGCGCGGCGATCGCCGCGTCCGGTCCCAGATCGTTTTCCGCCTCGGTCCATACCTGGGCATTGATTGTCGCGGCGGCGCACAGCCGGCGGCCTGATGACCGCAGCGCTGTCCAACTGTCGAAGACCTCGGGGACGTGCTTTTGAAGGGCAGGGCAGGCGGCTCGCACCAGTCCGAGCGATACATTGCCGATGTCGTCAACCGGGCTCAGCGCCGGCCTGCCATCCGTTCCAGCGGCCGCTAGCGCATCTGCCAGTCTTCTTCCGGAAGTCAGTGGGGTGGGGCGGGGTGGGGCGCCTGAAATAAGTCTGTCCGTTACGGCGGGGGGCGAGTTTCTACTTTCTTCTACACAGGGAAGATCCGCTGTAGTTTGTACCTGACGAAAACTCGTCACCGCGGTGTCTAAATTTGAGCGTTGCGACGCGCTTCGGTACGCCTCTTCAACCTGCTCACGGAGAACGGTCAACTCTTCGATCAACTCGCGGAATTGGCCCAGGTCACCCGGCACGCATTCCCGCAGCCTATCCAGCCTCGCGTGGAAGTGTTGCCAGTTGCCCACGAGCCCATCGCGTTCCGCCGCCACCAGGACAGCCTCGATCTCTCTGCGGATCTGTGTACGCTGATAGGAGAGCGTCCTGCGCTCGCGTCCTTCCTGCTCATAGGCAAGGGCGATCTCGAGAAGTTCGTCATAACGCATGATGATCGGCGATAGGTCGATCCCAAACGCCTCCACGATCTTGCCTTGGTCGTCCCGAACACCACGACGCTGGTAGGTGGGGTGCGATGCATGCGCGATAAGTCCTGCCGCGGCCAGCCCGCGCAGATGATGTCGGGCCGTAGAGATGGATAAGCCGAGTTGCCGCGCGAGGGCCTCGTTAGAGGGCCAGACGATCGGGCTGGCGTCCTTGCAGGTCCAGTCGGCCGCGGGCGAATAGCCGAACAGTTTGTCTATCATCGCAATCTTCGCCGCCTTCAGTCCCAACGCGGCGGCCGCGCGCTTAGCCAACTGCAATGCCTCAATCCGCTTTACGGCCAGTGTCCGATCGCCAGCATAGTCCCGAGCTGCCCGGTGCGCGGCCAGGCCGGCGGGCGTGATCCGACGAACACCGGCCACTGGTTTCAATCCTTCGGCCGATGCAAATTCTTCAGTAGTGCTCATTCCGGTACCTCCCGAAACGGCAAGCAGGATCGTTCGCCGAAGTGGCGTTTTGCCTTGACACAAATTTGGGCTTTTGCGATTATTCGACCCGTCACAGGTTGCGGTTCTCGCCAAAGAGCCCCAGCAAAGAATTTCGATCTTCAGTGAACCGGCCTTGGAAGCGTCAACTTCCGGGGCCGTTCCTTTTTTGCCGTATAGCTTCTCCATCACACGGTTTGTCTACGCGAAACGAATCAGTCTGCGCGTGAGAGCAGGTGAGTCGTTGCGCGAAGTATGCTAGCGCGCTTATGCGCAAGCACTACTGTGCGTTTTCATCATGTAATGGAAGTCTTTTTAAGACGACTTTTCAAACGACTGAGGATCACGTAGCGCGGTTTAGGAGCCGTAAACGCCCTGAAGCCTCTCGAAGATTTCCGGCGCGATCTCGTACTGCCGGGCCTTGCCACGCCCGATTGACGTGCGCCCCCAGGACTCTTTCAAAAGCCCTCGCACGACCAGCGGATCAATGGCTTCCTGCGCTGCTTTCCTTGTCATTCCAGTGACTTCCGTCACGTTCGTTATGGTCAGCGCCGTATCTGCCTTTTGCAGCGTGTACAGGAGATTCATCATGCCGAGCTGGCGCAGACGCGAATTCGGCGTCTCGTCGGGCAGGGGCTTTGACATGATCTCGTGCGTAGCCAAGGTCGCAAAAACCGTGTTGTGCCAGCGTTGGTTTAATGGGCTTGGCATCTTCTTATCTATTCGTTAACGTGCAGTATGAAAAGGTGGTGAAGCCTCACGGACGGCGAGCCAGTGGAGAGACAAACGGGAGTTTGGGCATGAAAAATGCGGTCATTCGGGCACTTTCTGCCTTTTTACTCTGCGTTCCATTGTACACGTTTTCGTCTTCCATTGCGCGGGCAGATGATTGGGGTTGCCAGGTTCTCCTATGCCTTTCGAATCCCGGTGGCGCAACGCAGTACGCCGAGTGCCGCCCCCCGATTGAGCGGTTGTGGTCGCATCTGGCGAAGGGCCGTTCCTTCCCGATTTGCAGCGGTGTCGGCTTCACAGCGACGAAGCCCCGTTACGAGCCGTACTATTGCGATGCCGGGTTCCGTCTCGTCACGCGTTCGGGGGATCGTCGGAATGAAGTCGGTTGCGTCTCCACCGAACCCAAAGTCGTTAGCAGCGCCATGTGCAGTTATCGTGACAATGGGGGCGCCTCGGGACGCTGGCATTTCGAGGACGGCAAGCGGGTTTGCAAGGCACTGGTCACCCAACATCCTTATGTGCGCGAGCAGCCGAGGTACGTCGACGTTACCATCGATGGCGCCGGCCGCCAGCGCGTGTGGTTCTAACCTATGCCGGTTGCCTTCCTCGATCTCGCTCAAAACTGCGCGCCGCAGATCGCCACGGAAACAATCGCGGCTGTCGTGAGCGTCGAGAGCGGCTTCCAACCCTTTGCCATCCGCATCAACACAGATCGTCCGCTCGCCGAGCAGCCCAAAACCAGAGCCGAGGCAATCGAAACCGCGACAACCCTGATTGCCGAGGGCCACGATATTGACCTCGGACTTGCCGGGATCAATTCCGGCAATCTCGGCCGGCTCGGCCTTTCCGTCAGCGATACCTTCGACTTCTGCCTCAACATCAAGGCCAGCGCGTCGCTCCTTGAGCATTACTACCAAATAGCGCTCCAAGGCGGCGCGACGACGGCGCAGGCCGAAGCCGTCATGCTGCGAAGCTATTTCGGCAATGGCGACCCCTCTGTCGGCGAAATGGTGCGCTACGACAAAAAAGTGCTGGCCGAGCGCGCGCGACTGTCCAACCAACTCGACAGTATCGAGATTGTCGAAGCGAAGGCGCAGGCGTTGCCCGCACGCGAGAGGGCAGGGGAGTCGTCTGCCGCGACGGCCGAAGGCGATCAGGCCGAGAAGAGCCAGCAGAGGTCGCAGGCTTCAGTGCCGCGATGGGACGTCTATAACGCGGGGCGGCAATCCTCCGTCCTCGTCTTTTCCAACGAGCAAAAGGAGTGATGAGCCCATGAACCTATCGGCTCGCATAAGGCCATTCGCGGCGACCGCGACGATGGCGGCGGTATTTTCCCTGTCCTTGGTCGAGCCGAGCTTCGCCCAGGCGGGCGGCATCGAAAGTGTGCTGCAGAATATCGTCAACATGCTCACCGGCAATGTCGCCAGACTGCTGGCCATCATCGCCGTGATCATTGTCGGGATCGCATGGATGTTCGGCTACCTCGATCTTCGCAAGGCGGCGTTTGTCGTGCTTGGCATCGGAATCATCTTCGGTGCGACCGAGATCGTCAACATGATCTCAGGAGGCTAGTGCGTGACCGAACGGATTGCCCTTGAGGAAGACACGCTGTTTCTCGCCTGCACCAGGCCGGCGATGATTGGCGGCGTGACGATGGAGGCGATGGGGATCAACATGATCTTCACGACGATCCTCTTCATAGTCGCGGGATCCGTGGCCTACGCGCTCGTGGGCCTGGTGTTCCACGTCATCTTCAAGGCCATCGTCAAGCACGACCACAATATGTTCCGCGTGCTGCTCGGTTGGATCGAGACGCGGGGCAGAACCCGCAACAGCGGGTTCTGGGGCGGATCGAGTCTCACTCCGATGAAGCTCGTTCGGCGCTATGACGAAAGGGATCTCGGCCTTGCCTAGTACCGCGACCGTCAGGAGCCGTGAGCTCGAACCCGAGACCTTCATCCCCTACGTCCGCCACATCGATGAACGGGTGATCGCGCTTGACTCCCGTGCCCTGATGGTGGTCATCGCGCTCGAAGGCGTGTCGTTCGAGACGGCCGACACGCTGGACCTCAATGCGCTGCACCGGGACCTCAACACGCTCTACCGCAACATCGCGGATGAGCGGCTGGCGCTGTGGACGCATGTCGTTCGGCGACGCGACAACGAGTATCCTGACGGCGAATTCGCGAACGCCTTCTCGCGCACGCTGAACGACAAGTACCGCAACCGCATGATCGGCGAGGACTTGTTCCGCAACGATCTGTATCTCAGCCTCGTATGGCACCCGGGCAAGGATGCAGCCGAGCGGGTGGCAGCGTTCCTGTCGAGATTGCGCAAGGCGCGGCGACGCGGGGTGGAGCTTGATGTGGATGCCCTCAAGCGTCTCGACGACACCATCGTCGACGTTACAGCCGGCCTGAAGCGTTTCGGCCCGCGCGTTCTCACCCTTCAAGAGCGCGACGGCCTTGTCTTCTCGGAGCCGAGCGAAGTGCTGCACCAACTGGTGGGCGGCCGCCGTGAAGCCGTGCCGCTGACCGAGGGCCGCGTTTCATCGGCAATTTATTCCGACCGCGTCATTGTCGGACGCGAGACGGTCGAGATCCGTCACGAAGGATCGAGCCGTTATGCAGGCATGTTCGGTTTCAAGGAATATCCGGCCCGCACGCGGCCCGGCATGTTCGATGGCTTGTTGACCGTCCCCTATGAACTGATCCTGACCCAGAGCTTCTCATTCCTGTCGAAGTCAGATGCGAAGACGGTGATGGGACGCAAGCAGAACCAGATGGTCAGCGCCGGCGACAAGGCCGGGTCGCAGCTCGAGGAGCTCGATGATGCGCTGGACGATTTGGAATCCAACCGCTTCGTGCTGGGTAACCATCACTTGACGCTTACGGTCTTCGCCGGAACGGTGAGGGAATTAACGGACAATCTGGCGAAGAGCCGAACCCATCTGACCAACGGCGGCGCGGTCGTTGCGCGCGAGGATCTCGGGCTGGAAGCGGCCTGGTGGGCGCAGCTTCCCGGCAACTTCCGCTATCGCGTCCGCTCCGGCGCGATCACCTCGAAGAATTTCGCGGCCTTTTCGCCGTTTCATTCCTATCCGGTCGGTCAGCGCGACGGCAACGAATGGGGACCTGCCGTTGCCATGCTGAAGACGGCGTCGGGATCTCCGCTCTATTTCAATCTTCACTATGGCGATCTCGGCAACACCTTCATCGGCGGACCTTCCGGCTCTGGCAAGACGGTGCTGCTCAACTTCATCCTGTCGCAGGGCGAGAAGTTTGATGCCAATATTGTGTTTTTCGACAAGGACCGCGGCGCCGATCTTTTCGTGCGCGCCGCCGGCGGCACATACCTGCCGCTAAAAAATGGCCGGCCGACCGGCTGTGCCCCGCTGAAGGGCATGGAACTGACGCCGGAGAACAAAGTGTTTCTGGCGCAATGGGTGACCAAGCTTGTCGGCTCGAAAACGCGAGAACTCTCCGTCGCGGAAACCCGCGACATCGCCAATGCCATCGATGGGCTCGCCGATCTGCCGGTAGAGCGGCGCACGATCGGCGCGCTGCGCACCTTTCTCAACAACACCGATCCCGAAGGCATCGCATCTCGATTGCGCCGCTGGGAGAGGGGAGGGCCGCTCGGTTGGGTATTCGATAACGTCATTGAGGACATTGGCCTTGGAGACTTCGGTGTTGGCGGCAAGTTCGTCGGCTATGACATGACCGACTTCCTCGACAATGAGGAAATCCGCACGCCGCTGATGGCCTATCTCTTCCACCGGGTCGAGCAGCTGATCGACGGCCGCCGCATCATCATCGTGATCGATGAGTTCTGGAAGGCGCTTGCCGACGAAGGCTTTCGCGATCTCGCCCAGAACAAGCTCAAGACCATCCGCAAACAGAATGGGCTCATGCTGTTCGCCACGCAAAGCCCGCGCGATGCGATCAACTCTCCGATTGCGCACACCATCATCGAGCAGTGCCCCACCCAGGTCTTCATGCCCAACTCGCGTGGCAGTCGAGCCGACTACGTCGACGGCTTCAAGCTCACCGAACGGGAATATGAGCTGATCGCACGGGAGCTCTCCAACGAGAGCCGCCGCTTCATCGTCAAGCAGGGTCATAACAGCGTCGTCGCCGAGCTCAATCTCGGCGGCTTCGACGACGAACTCGCCGTGCTCTCCGGTCGCACCGCCAACGTCGAACTTGCCGATACGATCCGGGCGGAGACCGGCGACGATCCGGAAGCATGGCTTCCTCTCTTCCAGCAGCAAAGGAGTGCAGGCTGATGCGTATGCGCAAATCGATGATGGCTGCCGCCATCCTTGTCCTGTCGGCCAGCGGCGCCGGCGCGCAAGGGATTCCCGTGATCGACCAGACGGCGATCCTGAAGCACATTGAGAGCATCACCCAGCTCAAGTCGCAGCTTGACGCGCTCAATCAGCAAATCACCCAAGCCGAGCAATTGTTCGGATCGCTGAACAAGCTGACGAACATGGCCGATGTTGTTTCCCTCCTGAACCAGCCGGAAATCCGCAAAGCCTTACCGCAAGACTTTGCGGCGATCGAAAGCCTGCTCAGCGGCAACGGCTCGGGTGCGTTCGGCGATGCCGCCTCGAAATTCCTCGGCGAGAACTCGACCTACCAGACCTCGGCCAACGATTTCTACGCCCAGGAACTGGCGCGCGTTCAGAACCGCAATGCCGGCCAAATGAGCCTTGGCCAGCAGATTTACGATGCCGCCACCAAGCGCATCGATGGGATCGATCAGTTGCGCCAGCAGATATCGTCGGCAAGCGATGCCAAGGACATCGCCGATCTCCAGGCGCGCATTCAGGCCGAAAGTGCCTTCCTGCAGACCGATCTCCTTAGGATGCAGGGGCTGCAGATGGTCCAGCAGGCGCAGGCCCAGGTCGAGGATCAGCGCAAGGCGGAAGACTGGCGCAAGCGCATCGACACGATGAACACGGCGCTGTCGCAATGAAGCATGTCGCGGCTCTCGTCATGATGGCATTGCTGGCGGCGTGTTCGGAACCGCCTCCGGCTACGGTCATCACCGTCAGCGAATTTCTCGCCGACGAGAGCCTGCGCGCTGATCATATCGGAAAGTGCCGCGAGAACCCCGGTGAACTCGGGGAGACGCCCAATTGCCGCAATGCCGAAGAGGCGGAAGGCAAGGCCCGGCTCGAGCGCATGAACAGGGCGCTGGGGGGATAGCGCCATGTACACCGTCTTCGGCTTTCTCGATCGCCAGTTCACGACGCCGCTCCAGAACTTCATCAGTTCCGGTACAAGCGGGATCAGCGCGTGGGTGACGGGGCCGTTGACAGCAGCGCTGACACTCTACGTGATCCTTTACGGTTTCCTGATCCTGCGCGGATCGGTGCAGGAACCGATCATGGAGTTTGCCTTCCGGGCGATAAAGCTCGCCATCATACTGATGCTGCTGAGGAACGCCGGCGAATATCAGACCTATGTGACTAACGTCTTTTTCGAGATTCTGCCCAGGGAAGTTTCCGAAGCACTGAATACCGGCGGCGCGCCGAGCGCTACGACCTTCGACAGTCTGCTCGACAAGGGTCAGAAATCCGCCAATGATATTTGGGCACAGGCCTCATGGCCGGTCGATCCGCTGACCGGTTTTGCCGGTCTTGTCGTCGTGTTTGTGACTTTTGTCGTGGCCTCGATCGGCTATGTTGTTTCACTCTATGCGCGGGTCGCCCTTGCGATCGTTCTCGCGATCGGACCGATCTTCATCGCACTGGCCATGTTCCAGTCGACACGCCGCTTCACCGAGGCGTGGATCGGGCAGCTCGCCAACTTCGTCATTCTGCAGGTTCTGGTTGTCGCGGTCGGCTCGCTGCTGGTCACCAGCTTCGCGACCATGTTTACGACTGTCGAGGCTTACAGCGACGTCCTGATGCGCCCGATCGCCGTCGGCGCCATCGGGCTTGCGTCACTGTACGTCTTTTATCAGCTGCCAGGTATTGCCTCGGCGCTCGCCTCCGGCGGTGCCTCGCTGACCTATGGCTATACCGCGGCGCGCGATGGGCACAACAACACCGTAGTGCGCGCGATCGGTTGGAGTTGGCGCAGGCTGACCGGCAGAGGAGCCTGACGCCATTACCATGAGGGGTATTTCAGCGTGCATATAGTTCGAGTTGTAACAATGATGGGGCTGCTGGCGGCGGTCTCCGGCTGCGCGACGCTAAGTTACCCGCTGCCCAAATGCGACGGTTACGCGAAGCGTCCGCTCAATCGTTCGATGTGGGATTGGGATGCCGGGAAAGCACAGGGCAATCCGCAACAGCAATCCTCGCGCGCTGGTGGCGACGCGTTAGCCTTGGCGTTCGCCGAGCATGAACCAACCGTCGCGACCGTAGCCTTCGCCGGATTCGACGAAGCCGGCTCTCACGCCGCTTGCCGGGCAGGGTAGGGGGCATGGTGACGACAGACAGTCTCAAGGAATATTTCGACAAGGCGCGCCGCTTCGATCAGGACCGGATGGTCTCCGCCGAGCGCTCAAAACGACTCGCCTGGTTCGTCGCCATCGTCGCCAGCGTGCTGGCCTGCGTCTCGGTTGCCGCCGTGGTCGCGCTGACGCCGCTCAAGACGGTCGAACCCTTTGTCATCCGCGTCGACAATTCGACCGGCATCGTCGACGTCGTGTCAGCCATGGCGTCGACCGCCGGCAACTATGACGAGGAGGTCACCAAATATTTCGCCGCCCGTTACGTCCGGGCACGCGAAGGCTATGTCTGGTCGGAAGCGGAAGAGAATTTCCGGACCGCATCGCTGATGTCGAACGCGGCTGAGCAGCAGCGCTTTGCGGCCGCGTATCGCGGCGGCAATCCGGAATCTCCGCAGAATGTCTATGGGCGCTCGGCGACGTCCCGTATCGGGATCAAGTCAATCTCACTCATCAACAGCAATGTCGTTTCAGTCCGCTACACGCGGACAATCACACGCGGCGAAGATGTCCGCACAACCCATTGGGTGGCAACGATCACCTATTCCTATGCCAATGCCCCAATATCCTCCAGCGACCGGTTGGTGAACCCGCTTGGGTTCGTGGTGAGCGAGTACCGGGCCGATCCGGAGGCCTTGAATTGAGAAAACGATCGTTCCTTGCCGTGGCCATCATCGCGGCACTGACCGCATTCCCTGTTCAGACCCTGGAGATTCCGACCAGCGCGCAGCAGGACAATCGCGTGCGTTTCGTCAGCTACCAACCCTACAATATCACCCGCATCGTCGGCACGATCCGTTCTTCGGTCCAGGTGGAGTTCGCGCCAGACGAGGAAATCGCTCATGTGGCACTCGGCAATACCGTTGCCTGGGAAGTCGCACCTGCCGGCCACATCCTGTTCCTCAAACCACGCGAGAACCAACCCGCCACCAACATCTCGGTTGTGACGACACGGCGCGACGGCTCCAAGCGCAGCTATCAGATGGAATTGGTCGTTCGAGACGGGTCGGTCGATGCCGGGCAAAATACCTATTTCTATGTGAAGTACCGTTATCCAGCCGATGAAGCAGAGCGGCGACGCCTCGAGGATGAGGCGAAGAAGCGTGCGGCCGAGGCTGGTTATGCCGATCAGGTCCTCGGCATCCATGAACAATACGGCCCACGAAACTGGCGTTATTCGGCGCAAGGCTCCGCCGCAATCGAACCGCAGGCGGTCTACGATAATGGCAAGGTGACGACCTTTGCCTTCAGCGGCAATCAGGAGATGCCCGCGATCTACATAGAGAATTCCGACGGGACGGAAAGCCTGGTGCCGAAGACGGTTCAGGGCGACCTCGTTCTGGTCCATGCGATCAGCCGCAAGTTTATCCTGCGGCGTGGATCGGACACGCTCTGCATCTTCAACGAGGCCTATTCGCCGGTAGGCGTCGATCCGGGAACCAATACCACCTCGCCCTCGGTCGAACGAGTGGTGAAGGTTCCGGCCGCCGGACAATAAGGGAGCCGCCATGACAGATACGCCAGAAACATCGATCCCCGGCGAACGCGGTCAGACCTCGGCGGCACGCAAGGTCGACAGCAATCCCTTGCTCAAGCGAGGCGCGGTCGTGCTGGCGGTCGTCGCCTTCATGGGTTTCGCCATGTGGTCGATGCGCCAGGGGCCGAAGGAGGACGTCGAGCAGCCGGGATCGGGAGTGATCCGTCAGACGACGGAGTTCGAACCGGCCCGGGCCGAACCCGAGCCCGTGGCCCTGCCAGTTCCCGAGATCAAACTACCGACGCCGGCCGTCGAGACGGCGGAGACGCCCCCGGTCGATGAACTGCTCGATGCGGCAAGACGGGCGCCGGTGATGGCCTTTGGCGGCGGTCAGTCCGGCAACAATGCCAGGCCTTCCAATACGGGCGACGCGACGACCGATCCAAACTTCGTCCCGGTTGACGGCCTCCTGGGAGGAGGGGGGCAGGGCGAGAACGAGGATCAGCGCTTCAACCGGATGCTGAAGCCAACTGTCCTGGAAGGATCGAAGGCCGGACATCTCGGCAACCGGAACTTCATCGTGGCGATGGGGACCTCGATCCCCTGCGCGCTCGAAACCGCGCTGTCATCCGATCAGCCGGGATTCACCAGTTGCGTGATTACCCGAGATATTCTCTCCGACAACGGCCGGGTCGTGCTGATGGAGAAAGGCACCCAGGTCGTGGGCGAATATCGTGGCGGACTGCGCCGCGGCCAAAGCCGGTTGTTCGTGCTCTGGAACCGAGCCAAGACGCCCACAGGCGTCATCATCACATTGGCCTCGCCGGCAACCGATGCGATCGGCCGGGCTGGCTTTGATGGTTACGTCGATACGCATTGGTGGGAGCGCTTCGGAAGCGCGCTACTTCTGTCGGTGGTCGGCGATATTGCCACCTATGCCGGTCAGGAACTACAGCGCAGTGATGTGCAGGCGCAGGGCACGACAAGCGCCGGCAAAGACGCCGCCGCGATCGCCGTCGAGCAGTCCATCAACATTCCGCCAACGCTCATGAAGCACCAGGGGTCACTCGTTTCGATCTTCGTGGCGCGCGATCTCGATTTCTCAAGCATCTATGGTCTGCGGGTCACCGAGCCGCGCAACACGATCTACGACCGCGCCGTGATAGGCGACTTCTATCCAAAATCCGATTTGGTCACGAAATAGGGCAGGGGATGGCGGAAAACTCCGATGCTGGCGTCGTCCGCCAACTGCTTCTGCCGCTCGATCGCTTCTTGAAAGACGAGAGCCTCTACGAGGTCGTCATCAATCGACCCGGCGAAGTGCTGACGGAAGGAACGGCTGGCTGGAAACGCCACGAGCTGCCGGACCTGTCGTTTGACAAGCTGATGCGGCTGGCCCGCGCGGTGGCAAGTTACTCAAATCAGGGCATCGACGAGACGCGCCCGCTTCTCTCTGCCACCCTTCCGGACGACGAACGCATCCAGATTGTGATCCCGCCGGCGACGACACGCGACACCGTTTCCATCACCATCCGCAAGCCCTCATCTGTTGCGCTGTCCACGGCTGATCTGGAGGAGGGCGGCTTGTTCGAGAATGTCGTTGCGAGCGCCGATCAGACCTCTCGTGAAGATCCGTTGTTAGCGAGCTACCGCAGCGGACAGTATCGCGTCTTTCTCGAAGGTGCGGTTCTTGCGCGCAAGAACATCATCATCTCTGGCGCCACGGGATCCGGCAAGACCACGATCTCGAAGGCGCTAATCCAGCACATTCCAGACGACGAACGGCTCATCAGCATCGAAGACACACCGGAGTTGACGATCCCGCAGCCGAACCATGTCCGGCTGTTCTATTCCAAGGGCGGGCAGGGGCTGGCAAAGCTCGGCGCGAAGGATCTGCTTGAATCGTGCCTGCGCATGCGCCCGGATCGGGTCCTCCTGCAGGAGCTGCGTGACGGCACTGCGTTCTACTACATCCGAAACATCAATTCCGGGCACCCCGGCTCGATCACCACCGTCCATGCGGATTCACCAAGCCTGGCGTTCGAGCAGTTGACACTCCTGGTCAAAGAATCCGAGGGGGGACAGGACCTCGACCGGGAAGACATCCGAAACCTGCTGAAGATTTCGATCGACGTGATCGTGCAGTGCAAGAGGGTCGGCGGCAGGTTCCGGGTGACGGAGATTTACTTCGCTGACGCCATTGCCCCGACCGCCCGCATCTCTTCAGCTGGAGGGGTCGCGCCATAATCCATAGCGTGCGGGCTAGGCAAGATCCGCATTTTAGAAAGTTGGACCATCTTATGAAAACAGCGCGCCGTCGGCGATCGGCCAGTCTCCCCGTACATTTTGCGACAAACTTATCCTGCGGTACCGCAAGGTCTGCAGAAAGGTGTCTTCGTATGCGCACCTCGAACGAAGCATGTCTGACCGTCTCCGAAGGGGAGCATCTCGCTCAATCCATCAATTTGGCTCTCGCGTGTTACTGTAGAGAACAAATGAGAGAGGGTGACGATCTTATTCTCGAGCTCGACTCTTCCCGTGCCATCATCCGGCCCGTTCCGGGAATGCTGTGGCTACGCGTTGACGCGTCCGATTTGCTGACCTGCATTGGAACGAAGATGTTACTCGAGTCTGCCCTGAGAGCGTCTCGAGAGGATGCGCCGAGACATGTTCTGTGGGTGCAGGCGGAGCACGAGCCCTTTGCGGCCGTCCGGGCAGTCATCCAGTCCGGCCAGATCACCGCCTACTAGAGCCGCGCGCTCGCCGTGGCGATGAGGCGATGAGGCGATGAGGCGATGAGGCGACGCGATAGCATGATCTGATTTCCTGATCCCAGCGATTCCAGTGGTGGCCGGGACCCCGCCAGGCAAGCTTATCGCTTTATCGAGATCCCAGCATTGCGGCCGCGTTCCAATTGCTGTCGCTGCAGCTGGGTCTGACCATGCACCGCCTGCACCTGAGACTGCACGCGCGCGAGCGTGGCGACACGCTCATGAGGGACAGCGAGGTTTCGTGACAGTCGATCGAGATCCCCTGATTTCAAGGCATTTCGGTCAGAGGGCGTCAACCGCCGATTGATTGACGAAGCGATGCCGTCCAGCTCCCGTCGCAACTGCGGGGCGGCGTGCAGCCTCGCGGCCTGCTCGTGCGCCGGCGCCTGCAGGATTGCCGTCAATCCCACCGATGGCGCTCGGATTTCCTGACGCTGGCGATGTTGCTCCTCACGATGCTTCGTCTCGATCTGATGCCGCTCGAAATCGACCGTGCGGCCATAATCCTCCATTGCGGCGGCAAGCTGCGGCAGATGTGCCTTCGCGGTCTGGCGTTCCGGGCTTTCGGCACGCAGGAACCGACCGCCCTCGCCTGCCATGGGTCCAAGCTTTCCAGCCCGGATATCCTGTCCAGCGACGGAGCCCGCCATGGCGCCATCGATGCTCTCGACCGTCGCCGATGTAGCAGCGGCGTTTCCATAGACCAGTTGGGATAGCCGTTCGATTTCAGAACGCTTTTGCTCCAGCCGTGAGGATTGCCGCAGCTTGGTGCCGATCTCGGCCTCGCTCAGATCGGGCACGTCCCGCCCGGGAATGAGGACCTCTCCCGGTCGAACCTGCCGCTCCGGTTTCTCTTCCTCACGATCACGGACCAGGGGACGCGCCAGAGGGTCTTCGCCGCCTGGAATGATGGGACTCCGGTCGATGCCGATCCGCTGCTTGACCTCCCGGGCGGTCTTCATGGCATCGTCATCATCCGAGCGACGCCGATCCGCCAGAAACCAGGCGAGGTCATCGCGTGAGTGAGCCTTGACTTCATCGAGCAGGGACGCCGGCGCACTACGAGCCTCCATACGATCCACGACCTTGGCCCAGACAAGCGCGAAGGCGTCGATTTCCTCGCGGGACAAAGGTCGGCTGCGCGTCTCCTCGAGCACCTGGCGCGCCATGGCGGCCGCCCGCCACTGTCCATTGGACAGAACATTGTCATAGACCGCTTCGCCATCGGGCCGTTGAATCAGGACCCGGCTGGCGAGCTTGCGGCGCTCAATGCGCTCCAGGCTTTCGGCAAGGCCGGTGACGGCGGCATCATGGACGGCGCGCGGCGGGATCCGCGCCGCTGCGCCGGCATGATGCAATTCCTCGAAGCGGTAGTGGCAACCCTGCCAACTGACTCGCGAACTGACGGCCAGCACGCGCGCTTCGATGCGATAGCCGGCCGATCGTCCGGCCGTCATGATTTTCTCGACATTGTCGGGCGTCCTCATCGTGGTTTCAAACACGACATGGACACCGCGACCGGTGGCAGCGGTGAGCAGCTTCTCGCTCCAGATACCGGCGTCGGCTTGCGTGAAGCGCGACGCCGTCATCGGATCGGCGTTCTGGTGAGCGACAAAACCCGGATGATAGGATCGCAGATCATCGCCGACGACGCGGATGGCGGGACCCGTTTCCTCCAGCTCCGTAAGGCTCGCCGTCAGCAGAGCTGTTTTGCCGGAACCAGGCTGGCCGCCGAGCACGATCAGGGTCGGCCGGTCCGCTTTGCCGATATCGTCGGGGAGATAGTCGGGCAGGATTTCCGTGCGAAAGATGTGTTCGTTCTGGGCCTCCGACAGCCGGCCGAGGGTAGCTTCGTCCGCCATGGATCAGAGCTCCCGCCAGAACGCGGCCGCGTCTTTGACCCGCGGCCCCCATTCCGCGATCACGGCTTCGATCTGCTCGGGATCGCCGACCCGAATGCGGTTCTGCACCGCAAGCAACTCCCGCCGCTTGGCGCGCAGCGCTTCGGCGCCGGCCGGATCGTTCGCCTCGATGGCGGCAACGCGTTCCGATACCAACCCACGCGCCTGATTCATGATTTCGATGGCGAGCTCGGCCCGCACAATCGCGTCGAGCGTTGTTATCTGTCCGGCCATTGTCTTGTCCCTTCTGCTATCTCGTGATGCCTTTGGTCTGGTTGAGTGCCCGCATCTGGCGCTCGGCGATGATGTCCTGGGCCTTGTCGGCGCGAACGGCATTCTGCAGCACCTTGAGGCGGGGCTGCATGGCCTCGAAGACCTTGCGCTGCGCCGCCGGCACCCGATCGATG
Organism: Chelativorans multitrophicus; assembly: GCF_011317445.1. Lineage (GTDB taxonomy): Bacteria > Pseudomonadota > Alphaproteobacteria > Rhizobiales > Rhizobiaceae > Chelativorans > Chelativorans multitrophicus. The sequence goes on along the minus strand of NZ_JAAAPL010000008.1, from coordinate 32,741 downwards.
ACGTTTGCCTGCGCACGTCCAATCGCGTTCGGCCCGAACCTCTTGTCGAGCGCATTGCTGACGGCTGCGAACTCCGCTCTCACCTTTGCATCCAGAGAACGGACGAGCCGGGTTATGTCCTTGGGAGACTTCTCGGCTGTGGCCGTCACGCGGGCCAGCTCGGATACCGCCCGTGGTGACAGTCCGGGCACCGGTACGCTCATTCGCTCCCGATCTGCGGCAATGGCCGCCTTCTCGGCGTCGAACGCGCCCTGCCAGGCCTTGCCCGTTGCAACGACGCTGGCGGCTGCGCTCGCCACGGCTTCGACCGCAGCCTTGCGTTCCCGCCCGGTGGCCATGAGCCGATCCACAACGCGGTCGGAACCGCGCAGTGCGCCATAAGCCGCGGGGTCGTTCGCGACGGCACGCGCGATGCGCTCGGGCTCGACGCCCTTGACGACCAGAGCCTCAATCGTCGCAAGGGCCGCCGCAGGATCGCGCCAGACGCGCTGCGCGGCCTCAGCAAGTGCTGCGCGCTGTTGCCTATAGCGGGGAACCTCCAGCGCACGCTTTTTGGCTTCATCATCGACAGTTGCCGCGAACTCGGTGACCGCCGCGAGCATCGGCAAGGCGGGTGGCCTGGACATCTCTGGAGCCGTGGCCGGATCGTAGGCCGCCGGCGCTATGACCCGCGATGGATCGTGCCGCTCGGCCAGATATTGCAGTTCGTTAAAACGGCGCACGGCCGCAAACAGCGTCGTCAACTCTTGCCGTTTTGCCTCTGGCATTCCTTCGGGCATGCGCGCGACCATCTGCTTTTCGGCATACTGGTCGGCCTTTTCGGTAAAGGCGCTCCAGCCGAAGCGGGCGGTCAGCGCTTCGCCGAGGGCCTTCATCTCCTGCACCAGCGAGCGCTCTGACGCTGCATAGGTAAAGGCCGTCTTGTAGGCGCCTTCGCCGCCCTTCTCGCGAACCGCCTCGACTTCATTGAGCCGCGCCACCGCATGCGGGGACAGTGCCGGGACCGAAAGCGCCATGGCGGCGCGGCGCGCATGCTCACGGTTCTCAAAATTGGCCCGGTCATGCTTGAAGTTTTCGGCGTGACTGCGCGCCAGGGGGCCGAGCTCTGCGACAGCGGCGACGGCCTCAGCCCGTTCCTTCCGCGCTATCTGGCCGTCGACCAGGCTGTCGCTGCCACGCATGGCCCCAAGCATCGAGGGACTGCGAGCAAGCTTTTCACCGAGCTGCCGTGGCTCGACTTCAAAGGCCGACGCCTCCGCGTTCAGACGATCGAGGGCAGCGGCAGGATTGCGATAGATACGCTCGAGCACGGGGAGCAGAATCGCCTCGCGCTCTTTCCACCGTGTCGACGCAAGATGCTCGATCCGCGCGTCTTCGTCCAGCGAGCGGATAAAACTCGCCTGTGGCGCGAGCAGATATCGCGTCTGTTCGGCAGCCGCCCCAATCTGCGCGGGCGCAATTCCAGATACACCGACATATGCCGGATCCACCGTTTGCGTCCGAACCGCCCGATCGTCGTAGGAGACGCTGCGCTCCTTCTCGATCGCAAAGCCGAGTGCGACGCTGGCGCGCTCCCAAAGCCGCGCCACGCGATCACGTTGTGCACCAATCCACGACAGGCGCCGCTCCATCCCCTGCTCCATTCCGGCAGCAAGCTCGATGGCATGATCCATGTTGCGGCGGCGGGCGAAGTCGACAATCTGTGCCTGGTAGCCCGCTTCGGATTCGTAATCGAGCGTCGTCGTCTTGGCGCCGGAGCGGGACAGGCGCTCGACCAATGACTTAAACAGTTCCGGACGATGACTTTCCTGCGCGAGACGTTCTTGGCGTACATCCGCGGTCTCGGCCCGCTCTGCGATCCAGACATTGCGTTCGACCTCACGCTCCTCGAAGGTCTTTTTGCCGGTTTCGGGATCCACGACCGGTATCTTCACCGTGACGTGCTCAACTCCGTCCTTGCGCAAGGTGACGGTGTCGCCGATCTCGACGCTGCCTTTCTCAATAGCCTTCGGAAGGCTGACACCCCAGACGCGATGGACCACGCCGTCGTCGGTTTTGACGTCGGCATATGGGCTCTCTTTTGCATCTTCGTCGTTTGGACGGAATTTCGCTTCGCCGGTTTCGACCAGTTGACCGGTGACGCCGGCGGCGTGATCGACGCGCTGCGCCCTGCCCCATTTCTCGCGCGGCGCAAAATCCTCGTGCGCCATATAGAGATCGGCCCGATCGCGATGTCGCGACATCGCAACATAGGCGAGATGCTGATCCATCATGCCGGTGGCCAGAACCAACGTCCTGTCCACGGTCGCGCCTTGAGATTTGTGCACGGTGGCCGCATAGCCGTGGTCGACATTGCGATAGGTGTCCTGGCCGAAGGTTACCTCCCGCCCCGCATCAAGCTTTACCGTGAGCAGCGTCTCGCCCCGCTCGTTCGTCGTGCGAACGACGGTTCCGAGCATGCCGTTCTTCACTTGCTGAACAGCGAGATGCTCGGCGCGCTTCTCAAAGAAGCGGGCGTTTTCGAGGAAGATCAGTCGGTCGCCAATCGCGAACTGCCGCGCGCCCCGCTCGGTCTGGTACGCGCGGTCTTCGCCAAGCGCTTCCTGACGACGCATCACGGTGCGGATCGCATGATTGAGCTTTCCGACATCATCATTGGTTTGCGCCAGAACCAGCAGTTCCGAACCGGTGAGAACGCGGCTTTCCGATTCCGCCTTCTTCCGGTAATCCGCCCGCGCCTGCCCCCAATCCTCGACGATCCGCTCGATCACCGCATCGCGGGTTTCAAGCTGGACGATGCGGTCATGTTGCGCATAAGCGTCGAGCGCCTCCTCGACCTTCCCGCGCGCGAACAGGCGGGAGGCACCGCGCGCCCACTGCTCGCGCTGGCGACGAACACCGGTCAATTCGGCAAAGCCGATGCGCTCGACAATCGCCCGGAACGCCGCGCCCGCCTGGATCGGCTGGAGCTGCATCGGATCCCCGACCAGCACCGCTTTTGCTCCAGCGTCCTCGACAATCTTCAAGACACGCGCCAACTGTTCCGACGACACCATGCCGGCCTCGTCGATAACCAGCACATCGCCCTTTTGCAGCGTGTCCCGACCGTCCGCCCAGCCCAGTTCCCATGAGGCGAGCGTGCGTGATTTGATCCCGGAACTCTCTTCAAGACCCTCGGCGGCCTTACCGGCAAGGGCCGCTCCGACGACGCGACGGTCGTCCGCCTCCCAGGCAATGCGCGCCGCATCGAGCAAGGTGGATTTGCCCGCACCGGCCAACCCTACGACGGCGGATATAGCGCTATCGCCGGTGACGTGCCGGACGGCGTCGACCTGTTCGGCGTCGAGCCTGAACGGCTTCTCCGGATCGCGGCTCTCCACCAGGCGAATGGCGTTACCGACTTTTTCGGACGTCACCGTGAAGCCCGATCGACGCGACAGCTCCCGCGCCGACTGCGCCATATCGTATTCGGTGCGCAGCATGGCGCGTGTGGTGAACACGGCGACGTCGGCAACCTTTCCTGTGTCCGAATCAATCTGCTGCGGCTTCAGCGTCACCAGATCCGACGACGCCATCAGTTGCGCATGGATATTGGCGAAGACCGCCGGATCGTCGACATAGCGATGCAGTGCTTTGGCGATTTCCCGCTCGTCGAATGTCGAACGTTCCCGGCTGAGCTGCTTCAGCAAAAGGCCGGGTTCATCGGCAAGGCGGTCGGCCATTTCCTGCCGCTTCGCCAGGGCGGCTGGTGCGAAGTACATCTCCCTGCCCTTTCGGGCCAAGGCCGCTTTTGCCGGACCGAGATGGCTTTGGGCGATGCCGTCGAGGCCCTGCTCGGCATAGCTGCGCCCATCCAGGCGGATATCGTGACCGGCAAGCGCAAGATGCTTGTTGGCCGTTTCCGCCCAGCCGATTTTCCACGCCTTCATCGTGTCCTTGTCACCAGCCCACAGCCGATAGACGATCTTGCCCTTCGGCCGATCCGGGGTGACGACACGCAGTGGCTTGCCGTCATCGCCGAGAACCGCGACCTTCTTGTTGCCAAAACCATCATCGGTCAGAGGCCGCAAGGTGGTCATCAGGTGGATATGCGGATTGCCGTCCTTGTCGTGATAGACCCAGTCGGCGACCATGCCCTTTGATGTCAGATGGTCGCGGACGAATTCGCGCACCAGGGCAATGTTCTCCGCCTTCGACAGCTCCTCCGGCAGCGCGAAGATCATCTCGCGGGCAAGCTGCGCGTCCACCCGCTTCTCAAAGGTATCGACGGCATTCCACAACACCTCGCTGGCGCCGGCGATCGTCCTCCCATCGATCATGGTGCGGAGCCATGCCGGCGTCTGATCCGGCAGCGCCAGCTCTTCATGCACGAGCTCGGCCTTGCCGCCCTCATACCGGAAGCTCATCCCCGTCTGCTCTTCGTCCATCCTCGTACGATGGCGATAGGCCGCGGCCGAGACGACACTGCGTCCCGCTCCCCGGCTGATCACCTGTGCCCGTACGAACATGATCGCCATGCGATCAGACCCTCTCCCAAGCATGTCGCGTTCCGCCACGTATATTGCGCCCTCGAACAGATCGGGCCGCAGGACCGATGCCGCTTCTCGGGATGCGCCCTTGCGGGCGCAGACCAAAAGTGAGCCTCACGGCTCGCCGCAAACTAGCATCTTTTACTATGCGTTTCTACACGGTATAATCGCCGTGCAAAGGAAGGCTTCCGGAAAGGATAAGGTAGAAAATGCGCGCTAAATCATCGATTTCAGAGATTGACGCCCAGATAGATAAACTACGCGAAAAACGCCGTGGAATCCTCGCCAAGGCCAATGAGCGCTTCGCGCGCGCGGCGGCCAAGGCAGGACTGGCCGAGATGGATATTCCCGACAATGAGCTCGACGCTGTCTTCGAGGAGATCGCCGCGCGATTTCGCAAAAGCGCCAAGGGGCCTTCAGGCGCATCTGCTTAAGCGCCTCGATCGGCGGATTGTGGCCCTGGAACGAAAGCGGCGGCAGACGATGACAGAGGATCGCAAGAAAGACGCGCGCGAGAAGATCACGCTCGGCGGATTGGTGGTGAAGGCCGGGCTGCGACAGGCCGACCGGGCGTTCCTGCTCGGTGTCCTGTTGGAAGCCGCGACCGTACGCGTCGGATCGCCCGAGCATCATCGGCTGAAAGCAAAAGGCGGCATGGCGTTCCAACGCGACCGCATGAAGGACGCCGAAGCGGCGGATGCGGGATCGCCCGTCTCCGACGATTCCGAGAAGGCAAACGGCGACTAAGCGCCAGCAAGAGGAAGCCGGTCATGGCGGGAAAGACGAAACTGAAGCCGGCGCTGTTATGGGCAATCGTGCCTGCCGTCGTGACAGCGATGACCCTGGCGATCACATCGTACAGATGGCAGGCAATGGCGGGCGGGTTCTCGCCTGCCAATGCCTATTGGTTCTTACGCTCAGCACCCGTTCCCAATCTGCTCTTCGGTCCGATCGCGGGATTGATCACTGTCTTCGCGCTGCCGATGCACCGCCGCCGGCCGGTGGCGATGGTCAGCCTGATCTGCTTTCTCGGGGTCGCCGGCTTTTACGCTTTGCGCGAATATGCGCGGCTGTCCCCATCCGTCGAGAGCGGCTCGGTGACCTGGGACGAGGTGCTGTCCTATCTCGACTTCTTCGCCGTCATTGCTGCGGCCGTCGGTTTCGTCATCGTCGCGATATCGGCGCGGATATCGGTCGTCGTGTCCGATCCGGTGAAGCGCGCCAAGCGCGGAACCTTCGGTGATGCCGATTGGCTCACCATGTCGGCCGCCGCAAAGCTGTTTCCGCCAGACGGCGAGATCGTCGTCGGCGAACGTTACCGCGTCGACAAGGAAACGATCCGCGACGTGCCGTTCGATCCGGCCGACCGCGAGACATGGGGAAGCGGCGGCACCGCGCCGCTGCTCACCTATAAGCAGGATTTCGATTCCACCCATATGCTGTTCTTTGCGGGCTCAGGCGGATTCAAGACCACCAGCAACGTGGTGCCGACGGCGCTGCGCTATACCGGGCCATTGATCTGCCTCGACCCGTCGACCGAAGTCGCACCTATGGTCGTCGAGCACCGGACGCAATCGCTCGGGCGAGAGTGCATGGTCCTCGACCCGACAAATCCAGTGACGGGGTTCAACGTTCTCGACTGGATCGAAACGTCAAAACACAAGGAGGAGGATATTGTCGCGGTAGCCCACATGCTGCTGTCGGAAAGCGCGCGGTTCGAATCCTCGACCGGCAGCTATTTCCAGAACCAGGCGCACAATCTTCTGACCGGATTGCTCGCCCATGTGGTGCTCTCTCCGGAATATGCCGGTCGGCGGAACCTGCGCAGTTTGCGCCAGATCGTCTCCGAGCCGGAACCGTCCGTGCTCGCCATGCTGCGCGACATTCAGGAGACATCGGCGTCCGCCTTCATCCGCGAAACGCTCGGCGTCTTCACCAACATGACCGAGCAGACATTCTCCGGCGTGTACTCCACGGCATCAAAGGATACGCAGTGGCTGTCGCTCGACGATTATGCCGCGCTTGTCTGCGGCCGATCGTTCAAATCGAGCGATCTCGTCGCCGGAAAGAGGGACGTGTTCCTGAACATCCCTGCCGCCATCCTGCGCTCCTATCCGGGCATTGGCCGGGTGATCATCGGTTCCCTGATCAATGCCATGACACAGGCCGACGGCGCGTTTCAGCGCCGGGCCCTGTTCATGCTCGATGAAGTCGATTTGCTTGGCTATATGCGCGTTCTCGAAGAGGCGCGCGATCGCGGTCGAAAATACGGCATCACGCTGATGCTCATGTACCAGTCGGTCGGCCAGCTCGAACGGCATTTTGGCAAGGATGGCGCGACGTCATGGATCGATGGATGCGCCTTCGCCTCCTATGCCGCGATCAAGGCGCTGGAGACCGCGCGGAACGTTTCGGCGCAATGCGGCGAGATGACCGTCGAGGTCGAGGGCAAATCCCGCAATGTCGGGTGGAGTAATTCCAACAGCGGGTCGCGGCGCTCGGAAAGCCTCAACCTGCAACGCCGCCCTCTGATCATGCCGCACGAAATCACGCAGCAGATGCGCAAGGACGAGCAGATCATCATCGTACAGGGCCACGACCCGATCCGCTGCGGGCGGGCGATCTACTTCCGGAGAAAGGACATGGATGCGCAGGCCAGTCCGAACCGTTTCGTCAAGTCCGCCGTTTAGCGGAAGGGCGGTACCGGTCGAACGGATCTTCCGCGCCGGGCGGCGCGAACCAGTCGAGGAACAGATTGTAGCCGACCGCAAAGACGAACATGCCGAGCGCGGAGGAAAGGAAAAACCACCACGGCATGGGCGCAGCATTCGGATTGACGAAGACACCGATCGATACGAGCAACATGACGATGCCGGCGACGAACAGAAAGCCGGTGAAGGCGCGGAACGCGCAGGCGACGAAATAGAGCAGATGCCAGGTGGTGTAGAAACCGGCGCGGCCAATGGCCTCGAGCACGTTGAAGGGCAATGCGACGAGGAAGGGCATCGGGCGCAACGTTGGCCGCGCGTCGGCAGGGGCAGCGTTGGGGGCGTCGTGATTGCCGTTTGTGGGAGATCGCATCCGTTGTCCTTTCGCGGTGAGCGTCATTGTAGCTGAAATTGGAAGAATGAGAATCGGCGGAGTTCAATTGACGGAAGAAGAACAGCAAAGAACCGCAGGCCGGCGAAACCGCGGGAGCAAACGGAAACAGAATAAGTGAAGAGGAGACCAGTCTGATGATGACCGCAGGAACCGGAAGACCATGAGCCGGCATATCCGCATGGGCGGGCTTGATGTCGACATCGCTGATGCCGCGTTCGACGATCGGTTGGCGGATGCCTATTCGCGTCGTGAACATCCGCTTTGCCGCTGCCAGGCGGACGGCGTGCAGATGTACATCGCGCGGTTTGAAGACCGCCATATCCTGAAACGGATGCCGGGCACCGGGGCGCAGCACGCGCCCGACTGCGAGTCCTACGAGCCGCCATCCGACCTCTCGGGCCTGAGCGCGGTCGAGGGCGAGGCAATCGTCGAGAATGTGCAGGACGGCACAACGGCCCTGAAGCTCGGGTTCAGCCTGTCCAAGCTCGGCGGACGGACCGCGCCTGCAATCGGGGACAGCGCTGATCCGGGCGACGTCAGGACCGACGGGGCGCGATTGTCGTTAAAGGCGATGCTGCATTTCCTGTGGGACCGGGCGCAGTTCAATCGCTGGCGGCCGGCGATGGCCGGCCGCCGCAATTGGGCGGTGGTGCGCAAGTTCGTCGTCGAGGCGGCGTCGAGCTCGAGCGCCAAGGGCAAGCCGCTTTCCGACGCACTCTATATTCCGGAGATGTTCGATCCGGAGCGCGCCGACGCAATCGTTCAGCGCCGCCAGGCATTTCTGAGCAGAGCCGTTCAGTCACAGGGCAACCGCCGTTCGCTCGCGATCCTGATCGGAGAGTTGAAGGAGATACAACCGTCTCGGTCCGGATCGCGTGTGATCGTCAAACACGCCCCCCGGTATCCGTTCATGCTGGCCGACGACGTCACCCGCCGCATGAACAAGGTCTTTTCTCGCGAACTCGCGCTTTGGGAGGCAAGCCCGGAATCGCATCTCATCGCAGCGGCAACGTTCGGGGTCGGGGTATCCGGCATCGCAGCCATCGAGGCGATCGCGCTGATGATGGTCAGCGAACGGTGGATTCCATTCGAGAGCCAATACGAAGGCATGCTGCTTGACGCGCTCACGAAGCACGGCTCCATATCCGTGAAGGGGTTGCGTTACAATTTGCCGCCGGCACAGCCGATGGCGAGCGTCGTGCTGACCCGTGAAGGCGGCCAGCCCATCGCGATGTACATCGTTCCCGATGACGCGGATGGCGCCTATCGCGAGACGCTCGATCTGCTTGTCTCGGAGAGTGAAATGGACTCCTGGATATGGGACATCGCGGAAGGACCAGTGCCTGATCTTCCTCGGTAAGCGGTGCTTCGAAAGCCATCATTTGTGGACGGTCCCGTGGCCGCGAGAGGATCGTCACGCGACTGCGCGGAGACCGCTTGCGGCTCCGGGAGCACCGCTCTTGCGGTGCGAGTAGAGCCGTCCCCGAAGGGGCTCGCCCAACTTCCCTGTGCGCATCGTTGAAGCATCGACCGGAAAGGGAATCTTCCACTTTCCTGATACGCCCTGATATGGACGTACGGCCCATAGTCAGGACGCGACGTTGATCGAGGAATGGCCTAATCGTCGATGGCAGGGCCACGGCAGAGCCGCTGCGCTGACCCATCACCGGAATGAATCGGCCGTGGGCAACCGATTCATAGAAGTCGTTGGACCTTGAAATCGTAAAGCGCGATTCTGTCCCTATGATCGCGCAACCCTACCAGCTTTACGTCGAGCGGATGGATCCCACGAAGAACATGGCCCGGTTCTATGCCATGTCGATCGAGGCGACGCTGTTCGGAGACGTCTGCCTGACCCGCAGATGGGGACGCATCGGCGCGCGTGGGCAGATCATGCAACATCATTTCAACAAAGAGGAAGACGCGGTGCAGCTCTTTCTGGAGCTGCTGCGCAGCAAACGCACGCGCGGTTACGGTCCACGAACGGGCCGCCGGCCGCATGATCGCCGGGCTCGGCGAACCTCATAGGCCGGTCGATCCGGCTTATGAGGTTAGGTGTCAGGGCGAAAGCCCCCTAGAAAGGAGGCTCGGCGCTCATCAGCGCCTCCTGCTCGGCCCAGATGGCTTCACGCTCGGCCAGCGCCCTGGCAAGCTCCTCTTCGATCCAGCGACGCTCGTCCCGGCAGATCGCATTTCTGGCCTCGGCCCGAAGCTCCTCGATGTGTTGATCGATCGACATGTTCATCTCCTTGATGTTGGTGAAAGATGACACCGGCGGTCATGGTGGGCCGGAGGGGTCAAGGAGCGCGGCACGCGACCGGCGGAGCCGGCGAGTGGGGGAGCCGAAATGCGTCAGCATTTTGGGGGTACCACGAAGTCCTTGGGGCCTTCGGAACGCCATGGCATCCTCGGACGATCTGAGCAGACCTTCCCCAACCGGATGGCAGCAAAAAGCCGGGGCCAGGCTCGATGCCTGGTTCCGGCTTCTCTATAGCTGAGAGGAACCCCGCCTGTGCGGCGGGGTCCTCTGGCGGGATGCTCAGTCCCGGTTCGGGCGGGACCAGATCAGCTGCAGGCCTTCCTCGCCTTCCACCTCGATCAGGGTGGCGTAGATCGGAGCGGGGAAGCTCGGGTCGTCCAGCTTTACCGAGAGGTAGTCGCGGCCCTCTGCGGAGACCTTCTGCCAGGCGGCGCCGAGTTCGACATTGCCGGAGAAGATGCGGAAGTGCGGTCCCTTGTCGGAGGGGTTTTCGATGCGGACCAGCTTGGCCTTGACGTTGAGGTTGAGGGTCTTGATCGAGCCGCTGAAGCCGTTGCCCGTGGAAGCGAAGGTGCCGATGGTAGCCATGTGTCTCATTCCTTTGTTGCTCGGGCCGCGCCCATCGCGACCTCGATGACGGTCGGTGGACCGGAGGCGATCGACTGGCACCCGCAGGGCTGGAACAAAGTGGAAGGCGGCCGGGAGCGGCTTTCTTGGTCCGCGAGGAATGGCGGCGCAGCCGTCAGGGGAAGAAAGTCGTGAAGGCCGTTGCCGGGACAAGATCGAGAGCCCGCAATAGCGGGATCGGCCTTCGGTCAGACCAGTCACATCGAGGACGCAGATGGACGTGGCCTTTGTGGAAACCGGAATGAAGACCGGCGTTTCCGTCGACGGCGTCATACCACGAGCCAGAGGCTGTTCGGTCGAGAGCCCATCGCGGTCGCAGTCAAGCCACGCAGCGCCTCAGATCCCAAAGACAGGGACCGTTGCCCCATTGTCTCGCACCGGCTTCGAACGGTGACGCACCGGGAGATCAGCGAGACAAGCGCCCGACGCTACGCGCCAGGCTGACCCATGCATTGAACCGACGCTGCTTCTATGGCGCGCTATCGGGAGAGGCGACCGGCAATTTGCCTATCCTGGCTCTCGTTTCAAGCTGAATGGCTAACCGCCAGGGACGACCGTACAGGCGGGGTTCCGATCGCGGACCTGACAAACTACAGCGGGAAGGCGCGGCGCCTCCGGGTCCCGGGGCCGACCTGGCGCCCGTCAGGGAACCGTGGCGAGATCGGTTTGCCGAAACTCATCGGCCGTCGCCAGAATGGGCACCGCGAAATATTTCGCACAGGCGTAATGCAGGCAATCGCCGAGATTGAGGCCATGGCGGCCGGAGCGATACCGGTGAGCCGCCGACAGTGCCAGCCTGGTGGTCTCGGCTGCAGGCGGCAGATCCCGGACCTCGATCCCGCGCTCGTCGAGGAACTCGGCAACGATCGGCTCCACCTCCGATACCGAAAGACCAAACTTGTCGGGACGCGCAAGACCGAGCACCGCCTCAAGCACGGCGACCGGCGAGGTGAAGGCATTCTTCCCGGAAGCGATGGCATCGGAGACGCGGCCCGCTTCCGGTTCATCGGACAGCACGGCGATGATCGCGCACGCGTCGACGAACATCACTCCGATTCCCACATCTTGTCGAAAGCTTCGCGCGGGAGCGGCTTCTTCGCCGCCTTGCGCAGCGACACGCCATGCTTTTCACGAAGCCGTGCAGCCGTCTGAAGCGGGCTCTCGGCATCACGCCGGCGCTCGATCGCCTCCTTCATCGCGATGACGATCGCATCGGTGATGCTGACGCCGGCCATATGGGCGAACCTGCGCGTCAGCGCATCAGCCTCCGGGTTATTGACATTGATTGGCATGGGGCCTCCATGTAGATAGTTCTTGCCAGTAATGTAGATATTCTCGTCTACATTGACAAGATCGCCGATCTGGAAGGGAACAGCCGCGACGCCATCCTCGGCGTTGAAGGTAATCGGTCCGCTCTTTCGCTCCGTCGGCGTCGTCGCCAGACCGACGGCCCGGCTCCGCCTGATTTGCGGATCGTCGCACCAGCCCCAGATGACCTTTCTTCGGCCCCGGCGTCCGGACCGGGAGTCGGTCCCGCTCCGCGATCGACCGAGTGTAACCCACCCGTCGAACCGAAAGAGATTGCCGCTGTGGAGGGCGGCATCCTGATAGCTGACCGCCCAGCGGCAGCCGCGTGCGACAGCAATTGCCGGGAAGGCGAAGGATCGCCAGAGGCGCAGCGCCACGCGGCAGAGATCCGGTTTTGCTGCGCACAGGCGCGAAAGCTCGACTGCATCGTGCCGCGTCAAGCCGGCGACACGCTCACGTATGAGCGTGTCGGTCGCGACGACGGCAAGCAGCCGGCCCTCGTGGCGCAGGCCGTAGGACCAGCCGCGCGTCGGGCGGTGGATCTCGCCCATCCTGTGACCCTATAGAACGAGATGGGCGTTAAGCTCCTCGCGTGTGATGGGCCCGAACGTTACGGGGGCAAAGCCGGCCTCATACACCGCACATGCCCTCGCACTCATTCGGCCAGAGATCGAGCTGCCCGCGGTCAGCGGCGGTCGATAGATCGACGTCCTCGAGCGGCACGCAGGATCGATGCAGGTATACCTCGCCGCGAATGCCCCTGAGTCCTGTCCGCAGCGCCCGGTCGACCTCGACGGCGTCCTGCCATGCAACGGCATCCTGTTCGCGCATCGATCGCCATACGGCGTTGCTGTGAAACGGGCAGCCGATGCACGCGCTTTTCGGAGGATCGGGATAGTCGTGCCGACGCAGCCAGGCGAGGCAATCCCGCCTGCTCAAGCGCTTTTCGATCAGCGGGAAGCGCTTGACCTGCCACGCCTCGAAACTCGGCTTTGCCCGAACAATCTCGTCCGTCGAGATGCCTATCCAGCATTCGACGACCGGAAACGAGGGAGAGCGCTTGCGCGTCAGGCCCGCCAGCTCACGCACCTTCCGACGGATTGGAACAATCTTATAGTCCGTAGTGCACTGGCGACGGATCATGCCGATCGAGACGGTCTCCGTCGTCGTCTGGCGCGTGGCGACTTCGATGAGCTCGCCCTCGTCGTCCTCGTCAAAAACCGGGACCACCGCGCCTGCCGGCGTGACGGTCCTGGCGAAGGCGGGGATCGAGGCCCAGCGGTTGCCCTGCCCGGCCGCGATCAGCTGCTCGCGAATATTGCCGTCCGAGACAATATGGACCGGGAACGGCAAGACGTTCGGCGACATCAGCCATGCGAGATGATCGTAGACGGCCTGAGGCTCCCAGCCGGTATCAGCGAAAATAGCGCAGTCGGGCATGGGGCCGATCTCGCCATGGGCCGCCATCAGAGCGAGTGTGGTGGATTGCACGCCAGCGCCAAGCGATAGCGCGCGCAAGCGGAGCGGGGAAGGCTCAGCGCCCTCCCCCATGATGTTCGGAGAATGCAGCATCACGCCGCCTCCGCGACCTGCGTCGCACCCGGCTGGAGATCGTGCAGATAGTTGACGGCGCGCTGGGCATGCGCCGCCGCGGCGAAAATGAAGCGCTTCTCGTTCTTGAGAATTTCAAGCCAGCTGGCCAAATAGCTCGCGTGATCCGGCCTCGGCTCCAGTTCAGGGACGATGCCGAGGTCGGCCGCCAGGAAGCAGCCGCCCAAATCCGCGACCAATTCTTCGTGCGCCCTGAAGGAGCGATCCTTGTGATAGCGGGAGAGATTGCGATCAAGCCGCTTTTCCGAGCCGACCCAATGGGTCATCTCGTGCCCGAGCGTGGCGTAATAACTCGGAGCATCGCGAAAGCTCTCGAAGGGCGGCATCTGCACGATGTCGAGCGCCGGATTGAAAAACGCCTTGTCGCCGCTGTGACGGATGACAGCGCCGGTATTGGTGAAGAAGGCATCGGCATGCTCGATGCGCTCGACCGGATCGGCCACCGGCGCGGGATTGCCGTAGTACTGCGCCGGCAGGTCGTCGATCTGATCGGCGCAGAACACGGTATAGGCCTTGAGGAAGGGAATGCCGCGTTCGACTTCCTCGCCTTTCGCGTCGGTTTCTGTGCGGGTGAAGCGGCTGGCGTAGACGACCATCGATCCGGTCTCGCCCTTGCGGACATGACCGCCCAGTTCAACGCTCTGCTTGAACGTCATCCATGTGGGCGAGACGAACCCCCGCGCCACCGCCTCCGACCAGAGAAGCAGCGTGTTGATGCCCTGATACGGCAGTCCGTTGTGGCGCAGCGGCCGCGTGATGCGACCCGTCGTATTCCCAGCATTCCATGGCTGAACCCACGGACGCACGCCCTTTTCCAGCTCTGCGACGATGCGGTCGGTGATCTTCGCGTAGATATCGACGCGGGGCTTGCTCTCTTTCCTGCTCATTTTCCAAAACCTCCATTCAAGGCCGCGCCAGTCGCGGCCGTCACGAGGTCCGCAGGCGCAGGACCGCAGGTTCGCGAACCCGCTCGAGAGCAATCGGAAAAAGGATAGATGTCGGTTGCGGGCCGCAACGTCAGTGAAGGACGGCGCAGCCGTTTCGCGGGCCGAGGACCGAAGCAGGACCAACATTCGTGACGGCCGCGACTGGCGCGGCCTGCAGGATCGTTTTCATTTGTCGGGTTTCCTTGGCGACGCACATGCGAAAAGGCCGGTGTCCGCAAGGACACCAGCCTCGATGGGAAGATGAGGGCGGAGCCGAAGCTCCGCCCGGGATTGGCTAGCCGAGCGCCGCCATCTGGAGGTCGGCCGCCTGCCGGCTGACGGTCTGGCCGGGATTTTCGACCTGACGCTCGTAGGGCTTCCAGGTCTCGCCGACGATATGCTCGTAAGCGGCGACGGCACCCTCGGCGGCCATGCGCAGGGCGTGGGACTGAAGCCCCATGTCGGCCGCGAATTCGCGCTTGCGCTGGGCGTTGCTGTCGAAACCGACCGGTCCGTCCAGATCCTCGTCGCGGATGTCGTTGGCGAGCTTGGCCGTGGCGTCTTTCGCCTCGGTGACGGCCTTGGAGTAGAACTGACCTGCCCCGTAGGCGGAGCCGACATAGGAGCCGACGATCCGCTGCAGGTGAATCTGCATCGCCTTGTCGGAAAGCCCCTCGGAGAGGGTATCGGCGCCTTCGATCAGGCTGCGCTGGTGGAAGTCGCGGATGCCGTCGCTGTCGAGGACCGGAAGGCCGAAACTTTCGGAGATGAGCGCGGCCTGGTTGCCGTCAGGGCAGCAAAGCCGGACCATTTCGAGGGTCGTGCCCTTGCGGAGCGGGACGATGCGGGCCTTGGACTTGGGGGAGCGGGTTGAACTGGACATTGAGCTTACCTTTCTAGCGATGCCCTTCAGGTGATCCGGCCCTCGGCCGGTCTTTCCTGCGGGTGCGGTCGAAAGGAACCAGCGGAAGCTGGACGCTTCAGGGTCCGGACCCTGCCAGGCGAGCGAGGCCGGCTTGCGGACAAGCCGGGGCCAGTTCTTCACTGGTCCCTGCGCGGGACGCGGGCCGGCCTTGCCGAGATCGGCGGGGTTCCGGCCGCTCCGCGGCGCGATAGCGGCCTTGAAGGGGCCAGCCGCTGGTTCAGACCGCAACAAACCCGCCGGGAAGAGCGGCGAGGGATGGTCTGTGACACCGGCATGCAGACCGGTAAGCGCCCGGTCGACCCGCACCGCCATGGTGTTTCATGGCCAGCCGCGCTGCCGAAGGTCATCCACGATTTGCCGGGAGCGATCTGGTCACCATGGTTGTAACCAGCATCATCGCCACGAATGAATGTCGTACCGCGGCGAGAACGACATCCGCGTCACGCACACAGTTCTTCCGGGTCGAGCTGCGCCCGCAATGCCGTGATAGTGCTTTCCTGGCGTGCCAGTTTACGGGTCAAGGCGTCGATTTCCGGCTGACGTTCCGCCGTGATCGCAGCCAGATTGGCACGATACCGTTCGAGGAATGCGCCAGGGTCTGGTGACTTCCCGCGCCGATACGTGGTCTGGCGCGGATGCAGTTGCGGGATCAGCGCTGCCATGCGCCGCGTGATCTGCCGGTCGATCATGTCCAGCTGACGCTGGATTTGCCGGCGAGCTTCCTCCATGCGAAAGAGCCGCGCTCGGCGACCTCGCGCGACCATTACGCTGGTCTCCCCTGCCAGCCGACAAAGCTCGAAGGCCCGCCATAGACGGCGTGTCGCTCCGGATCGATGACGAAGCCGAAGCGGCCGACACGATATTCAACCGAAGGAACGAGGAACCGGCGTTCCTCGCTACCCGGCCCGCGTTTACCGCCGGGGGTGGCGATTACTTCGGTGAAGCCGGGTTGGTGGTCGCAGATGATCGCCCAGATGACGATCCAGTCGTCGCGGTGCTGCGCGAAGAATGCACGTTCGTCCTTCGTCCAGGATTCACCCGCACCAAGCACATTGCCGGTGATCGCCTCCCACGCATCCGGGAAGCTGTCCTTCATCGTCTTTTCCGCAGCCCGGCGCTCGAAAGCGGTGAACAAATGCGGAAAGCTGAAGGCGACGATCGCCCAGGCCTCATCCTCCTCATAGGCCCCGCCGGCGACGCGGATCGACGGATGAACCTTGCGGTTGCGGTCGGGCGAAAGAAGGAAGCCGCCATGGCCAGCCGTCGAGTGGAAGACAATGCCGTCAGCATACACGGTCGCCCCCTGTGACGGACCCCATGGTGTACTCGCCGTGGATCGCTCCTCGCGTCGGCCGAGGGCGATCTTCTCGCGCTGGTGTTCGGCGTTTTCCAGAACCTTTGTCCGGAAGGCGTTCTCATCGGCAAGGTCGCCGCCATGACCGTAGAAGTCGCTCCGCGTCCAGTCGGCCATGGGCCGCCGGATACGCCACCCGGTTACAAGGAAATGGCGCCCGTCTCGGGCGGGGGCCATGGCGAAGGCGTGCTCGTCGACGAGTGCAACGGGCAGGCCATCTGCACTTTTGCCAAAAGAAACCCACGGAAAACCGGGGGCTTCGATGACATCGGTTTCGAAAGCAGGTGCGCTCATGCCGCTGCCCTCCCCTCGACACTGTCCGCCGCTTCCGTATCGGCCGTGATTTCCTGCAGCACGGCATTTGGATAACCGTGGCGGGTCAGCCATTCCGCGGCGGCGGTGCGATCGGCGGCAAGATGGACAAGCTCGGCATCGTCGCCGGCCCGATCGAGGACGAGAACCGAGCCGATCGCGGGCCGTTCCTTGACCGCGAACTTGAGGTCGCTGTTCACCGAAAACGTCCGGTGGACGCGCAGGACAATCGTCCCCTGGCTGCCATAGTCCCCCTCGTGGAGGGTGATGGAGGCAGGGATCGTAATGTTGCCGACACGTACTCCGGCCTGTTTGCGGATCAGGCGACCGCCCGAGTTGCGGGTCTCCCAGGCGGCAAGCTTCTTGCGGTGGCGTTCCGGCGGGCGCGGGGAGCGGTCGGAATATGTCAGGGTCGAGCCCAGGGGCACGAGGTCGTAGATCAACTGAGCGGACATGGTTTCTCCGTGGTGTTGAGTGGAAAACAGAACCGCCGCCGGTGATGCACCGGCGGCGGGATGGTCGTTCGGAAGAGAGGGTGTGACGCTTACTCGGCGGCCACCTTGTAGGCCTCGCGCTGCTCGTCGGTGAGGTCCTGGTCGGCCGCAGCCTGATCTTCATCGACATAGTCATGCGCCGGCTCGACGACCGCATCGCCGTCGAGCTCGTCCTCGCCTTCCGGCGTGCCGTCATCTTCAGGCTGCTCGACGCGCTCGTTTTTCTTCAGCCACGACGCGAGCTTGGTCTGGTCGGGACCGAACAGCGCCGACGGATGGACGAAGCGACCTTCCTTGAAGTGCTCGACCAGGGCCGCGCGGGTGTCCTTGATCTTCTGCCGGGGAAGAACCGACGTGTCGGCGCACGACGCCTCCAGCGCCGGTCGCGACAGGCAGGAGAGGAACTCCTCCGTGCCCATGTTCGGCAGGAAGCCGTCGGCGCCGATCACATCGCCAGCAACGCGGGAAACGATGCCACTGTCCGAACGGTTTTCCCTGCACGACAAGACGTCGATCAGCAGCGAGCGCACGGCAACCCGAAGCGTTTCCATGTCGAAGTCGAGCTTGCCCTCCTCGTCGAACAGGCGCGCGGCATGTTCGCCAAGGCCGGCCGCCCCGTAGTAGGAGATGTCGCGCGTGCCGGACGCCACCGTCACGTTCTGTCCCGCGAACGCCAGGACCAACAACGCCATCAACGTGTCGTCCTCGATCGGAGCCCGCGACAGCGCTTCATGCAGAGCATCGGTGCGCAGATCACCGATCATTTCGATGCCCTTGCGGGTGACATCGGGGCGGGTCTTCACGACGATCGCAGTATCGTCACCCTCGCCCGCCGGCTGTTCGCCCTTCTTCGGCTTCTTCGCCTCCGCCATGCGGAAGTGCACCGTCTGAACCTTCCCCTCGCGGTCTAGGTACAGGGCCGTATGGTCGGACTTGCCCGGCTTGCCATAGACGCGCTCCGCCTTCTTCGGCAGTTCCGGCTGGCCCCAGTTGTTGGTCTCGGTGATGACCCCCTTCTTGGGCAGGTTCTGCGTCATCCACTCCTGCTGCGCGCCCAGGAATGCCTCGACGTCGGTCGTGTAGCGGCTGTCCTGATCGGCCGGTGCAAACAGGTCCTCGACCCAGGCAATGCCGTAGGCCTGGGCGAGATCCTCGCCGAAGCTCGCATCGCGGGCATACATGCGGGTCTTCTGTAGGCCTTGCGCGACACTCCACCAGGAGACCTGCGGGTCGGCCTTCGAGGGCTTATGCTTCTTCCAGACCTCCTTCTGGTCGTCGAGCGAGGCCGACGCGATGGTGCGCAGCTGGCTCTCATTGGGCATGTCGCCTTTGGCCATCTGGTCGAGCATCGCCGGTAGGACATTGGCGAGCAGACGCAGCTTGCGGATCTGGCGAACCGGCAAGGCCAAGGCGACAGCGATCGCTTCCTCGGTCCAGCCGAGCGCGACCAGGCGCTCGATCGCCCGCCACTGATCGACGGGATTGAGCTGCTCATGCGCCAGCGTTTCTGCGAGCGAGCGCATTGCGCCGCCATCCTCGGCACGCTCGATCACCAGCACGGCGATCTCTTCAAGGCCTGCGGCGATGGCCTGCTTGACGCGGCGATGGCCGGCATCGATGACGAAGCCGTTGCCACCATCGGATTCCGGTGCAACGACAGGCGGCTGCACGATACCGACGGCGCGGATCGTCGCCAGCAGCAATGCGTCAGCCTGCGGACTGGACTTGGAACGACGCGCCTTGTCGGGGTTTCCCTTCAGCGCGCGCGGATCGACAAACTTCAGTTCCATGGAAATGCTCCTCACGGGGTTGCCGGACACAGCCAATCGCTGCGTCCTTCTTCGTCTTCTTCCCGAAGACACCCTCTGGCCCGCGGAGCGGACGGACCGGTGCAACTGCGGCCGAGCATCCCTGCCCGGCAGGACAAGCGGGGCTAACAGCCTTGCGAAGGCCGACGCGGCCGGGATCGCGAGCCGGCGCGGTTGAGCGCAAGCGTCAGCGGTCCGACCGATCTGCGAGCGGATTCCTCATCCTCCTTTTTCTTTTTCCCTCCTCCTCCTCTCAAAGAACATCCCCGCTGCGACATGCGAGAGCCGGATATCTGCCACTCGGCCATTTCACGGAGGGACTGAGGGGGGTGAATCGACTATGCGGCATCCTGCAAAGGTTCAGCAGATGTTTCCACATCCGCCGACAGGGCCGCCTCTATCTTGCCAAGCTGCCGCCGCTTGTCGGCCAGTTCGCCGGCGAAGGCAAACTCGGCACCATTGTCCCTCGACTGGTACGATGCGAGCCTGCGGCGGGCATCAGCGAGACGCTGGCGATACCGCTCGCGTTCGCCCTCGAAATCGTCGAGCGAGTGTTCGAGTCGCGAAATCGCTCCGAGCGGCGTGACCGTCATGGCAAGTTCGATTTCGGAATCGGCGCCCGTGCGCGTCAGCATGGTGGTATAACGGTAGCCTTCCTTGCCGAAGCGCTGGCCGTCATATTCGAGATCGAACCCCCCGACAGAGCCGATGATGCTCTCGCCCTCCTGCTGAAGCTGCACCAAGGTCAGAATCTCCTTCATGAGCGCGCGGCCTGCCTCCTTGCGCTCAGTGTAGACCTTACCGGCCACGGTCATGGTGAATGCCTCGCCGGTGGTCGGAACGAGCATCCCGATATCCTGGCCGATCTCCCCAATCCGCCGCGTGCAGAACTCGATATCGCGCTCGGCGTCGCGAAGTTGCCAGCGAACGGCGTGCTGATCATCGATATGCGCCGCGCGCAGACGCTCCAGCCGGGCGATATCGGCTTCAAGCCCAGCCTTCTGCATCAAGCGCTGATCGCCGGACGCGATGGCCTTGGCTATGGCGAACTGGTTGGCCTGGCCCTCACCGAGATCTTCGAGACGCCGCACGGAGGTATCACCGGAGAGCGCCGCGGCGATGAAGCGGGCCTTGCGCTCGTTGTTCTGCCACATGGTGGCGTCGAGCGAACCTTCGGTAGCGTAAGCGAAGATATCGACCTCGTCGTGCTGGTTGCCCTGACGGACGATGCGACCCTCGCGTTGCTCGATCTGCGACGGGAGCCAGGGCACGTCGAGATGGTGGAGCGCCTTGAGCCTCAGTTGCGCATTGACGCCGGTGCCCATCGTCTCGGAACTGCCGATCAGGAAGCGGACCTTGCCGGCGCGCACGTCGCCGAACAGACGCTGCTTGGCCTCCGACTTTTTATAGTCCTGCATGAAAGCAATCTCGCCGGCTGGCACGCCCATGCGGATGAGTTCGTCACGGATCCAGCGATAGGCGGAAAAGCCCCTGCTCTTCTCAACACTGATCGTTCCGAGATCGCTGAAGATCATCTGGGCGGCGCCCGGGAGTTCGAAAGGCTTACCGTCATGTCGAACATAGGGGTGCCCGGCTGTCGCCCTCCAGATAGCGAAGGCATTCGAGATGAGTGCGTTGAGCTTGTTGTCCGCCTCATTGTCATTGTCGGCGTCGACCAGGCGCAGGTCGATTGCAGCATGGCGACCATCGGTGATCACCGAGAGCAGGATGTCATCGCCGGGCTCAGGCGGCCGGTCGCGCTTCTCGATTTCCGCGATGCGCGCAGCCAGGACCATCTGGTAGTGTTTGAAGGCCTGCGTCGGCTTCGATGTGATGATCTGGCGCTTGCCGGTGGAGATCGCCGGCACCTTGACGAATTGGCGCAGGTCTTCCGGCATCACGACGTCGGCGAAGGAGCGGAACATCGCGATCAGTTCGGGGACGTTGACGAAGCTGGCAAACCTGGAAACAGGCTTGTATTTGCCGGAAGGCTGAAGCTCCAGCTCGGTCGTCGTGTCGCCGAAGGTCGACGCCCAGGCGTCGAATTCGTGCAAACCGCGTTCCATCAGCGCCGCGTGGTCCATCAGCCGCTGGACGGTGAACATCTCGCCGAGCGTGTTTGTGATCGGGGTTCCGGAGGCGAGCACGAGCGCCCGTCCCGGGTTCTTCGTCTCGATGAAGCGGGATTTGACGTATAGATCCCAGGCGCGCTGCGAGCCGTTGGGGTCGACGCCCTTGAGCGTCGACATGTTGGTGGCGAAGGAGAGCTTGCGGAACTCCTGTGCCTCGTCGACGATGATCTGGTCGACGCCAATTTCAGCAATGGTGAGAAGATCGTCCTTGCGACTGGAGAGTGCTTCGAGCCGCTCCTGCAGGCCCTCCTTCAGCCGCTCGAGCCGCTTGCGCGAGACGCGGTCATCGCCTTCGACCTTGGTGAGAAGCGTCTCGTAGAGCTCCAGCTCGTCATGTATCATCTGTTGTTCGAAGGCAGACGGGACGCCGATGAACTTGAAGGCGGAATGCGTGATGATAATCGCGTCCCAGGTCGCGGTTGCCGCCCGCGACAGGAACCGCACGCGCTTATCCTTGGTGAAGTTGGTCTCGTCGGCGACGAGGATGCGGGCGGTCGGATAGAGCGCCAGGAACTCACGGGCCACCTGCGCCAGGCAATGGCCGGGGACGGTGAGCATCGCTTTGGCGATCAGGCCTAGACGGCGTTGCTCCATGATGGCGGCTGCCATGGTCATCGTCTTACCGGCGCCGACGGCGTGGGCAAGATAGGTTGAACCGGCCGAAATGATGCGCCAGGTTCCACGCATCTGATGTCCATAAAGAACAAAGGCGCCCGAGGCGCCTGGAAGTTTCAGATGGGAGCCGCCGAACGCTCGTGGCGCGATATTGTTGAAGCGGTCATTGTAAATGCGGGCCAACCGGTCGGTTCGATCCGGGTCAGACCAGATCCACCGCTGGAAGGCCTCCTTGATCTTGTGAAGCTTCTCCTTGGCCGCCTCGGTATCGACGACGTTGAGGACGCGACGCTCGCTGTCGCCGTCCTTGATCGTATCGAAGATCTGTGGCACGCGGCTGTTGAGCGCATCTGTCAGCAGTTCGCCCGCATGCCTGCGTTCGGTCCCCCATTCCGATGTACCGACGGCGAGATAGCCAAGCTGGCGCGCATCGACAGTCCAGGAAGCAAGTTCCGGCATGTGGTGGATCCTGATGTCGACATTCATCGTCTCCTTGACGAATGCCGCGATATCGAGAGCGGGAATCCACGGCGCGCCGAGACGCGCGGTGATGTCGGAGGGGCGAAGGTCGACCGGCTGCACGCCCTGCAGGGCCGTGACATTGCGCTCATAGGCCGGATCGAGGGCAGCAGCAGCTTCCGCGGCCTTCAGCTTGTCGCGGACATGACCCGAGAGATAGGCGTCAGCCATCTGCCAGGAACCGTCGGCGGGGTCCTGAAAGATCGCGCTGCCAAGTTCGGCGACGACGTCCTGGGGGTCGCGGTGGAGCAGCTCGGCGATATGGTCGAGATCGACACGGCCGCGTTCATTGAGAACCACGGCAAGGGCGTCGGCCGCGCTGGAGATCACCGGCGGCGCCGGCGGTGAGATCACGCGCTCGGTGAAGATCGGGCCGGGCCGGGCGGTGTCGTTTTCAAGGTCGTAGTCCTCGATCGAAGCGACCAGCCAGCAGTCGGGATCGTCGAGGAAAGGCTGAAGGTTTGGACGCCGATGACTTTCGCGGGTCTCGCCGGTCTCCGTGTCCTCGCTGATCGAGACCGTGGTGTGATTGATCGGACCGAAGTCGCGAACGAAGCTCGACCAGGCGATGCGCAGCCTGACCTGACGGTCTTTCCAGGGCTGGTCCACTTCCTGGGCTTTCAGCACCTCGCGCACCGCGTCACGGACCGGGATCAGCTTGCGGATGATACGGACATGCTTTTCAGGGATGCCGTCGGCACTACGGCCCTTGCGCACCTTCACAGCGACCGGCTCGCCGTCAATGATTTGCATCAGGCCGCGGGCGTTGTCGAAGAAGAAGCTCCCTTCGCGCACATGCCGGCCATTGGGCAGATCGACAACGGTCTGATCGTCAGCCACATCCAAATTAGGGTCGATGTCGCTGGGTTCGCCGTCATAGCGATCTTCCGGAAGGAGACTGACGGCAGCGGACAACGCCGCGTCGAGGTCCTCGCCGTCGCGGGGCCGGCATGTGTAGGTCTCGCCGAAGGGACCAGAGGTCAGTGCGTGCGTTCCGAGCACGAAGTCCGGGTGGCGCGCGAACCAGCGATTGACGCGGATCGCGCCTTCATCGTCTGTGACCGGCCGGACGTTTTCGGTGTCGAGCCAGGACTGCTCGCCTTCAGGCTCCCCAGCTTTCCTCTTCCGGAAAAAGAGGATGTCGACGACGACATTTGTTCCGGCGTCCGCGCGGAAGCTTCCTTCGGGCAGCCGGATCGCAGCGATGAGGTCCGCCGACTTCGCGATATGCTCACGCGCGCAGACATCGGCCTTGTCCATCGTGCCGGAACTGGTGACGAACGCCGCGAAGGCGCCTGGCTTCAACAGGTCGATCGACCGCGCGATGAAGTAGTCATGCAGGCGCAAGGACAGCGAGCGATAGGCCCGGTCGGAACGCACGGTCCGGTCGGAGAAGGGCGGGTTGCCTATGGCAAGGTCGAAGCTCGCCGGCAGCTCCGTGCGGGCGAAGTCGCCTGTAATGATACGCGCCTGTGGTTGTAGCAACCGGGCGATGCGTGCCGTCACCGGGTCGAGCTCGATGCCGGTGACATGGGAGACGTCGCGCAGGCCTTCCGGCATGAGGGCGGGAAACAGCCCCGTGCCAATCCCTGGCTCCAGCACGCGCCCGCCGCGCCATCCCATGCGTTCAAGATTCCATGGGCGGTGGACCGCGACCGGCGCTCTGGCAGTGTGGGGTTGCTCAGACGCCCATCTGCACAGGAGACAACCATGAACAAGCCTTTGCCCGCGATCTTCACGCCAGCCGCGATCCGCACCGATCTTGGCGCGATTTTTGTTTCGTTGGAACTCAGCCGATCACGTTGGATCGTCACGTCGCTGTCGCCCGGCGGCGCCGAGAAGATGTCGAAGCACAGCGTGCCGGGCGGCGATCTTGCGGGTCTCATGGAGCGTTTCCGGCTCCTTGTTGCGAAAGCGAAGGGTCGCACGGGACGGGATTTCCCGATCGTGACGATTCAGGAGGCGGGCCTCGACGGCTTCTGGATCCACCGCGCGCTGGTGAAGGAGGGCATCGAGAGCCATGTCGTCGATCCGGCCTCGATCGCGACCTCGCGTCGGCGGCGGCGCGCCAAGACCGACAGGATCGACGGGGAGGCCCTGGTGCGGGCGCTACTGGCCTTCAAGCGGGGAGAGCCGCGGGTCTGCGCCATGGTCCGGGCCCCGTCGCCCGCAGAGGAGGACGCGCGCCGGATCATGCGCGAGCGCAAGACGCTGACCGGCGAGCGTGTTGCGCATGTCAACCGCATCAAGGGGCTCCTCTTCGCGCAAGGCGTGAGCGGATATGAGCCGCTGCGGCGCGATCGTCGCAAGCGGCTGGAAGAGCTGCGCACCGGTGACGGTCGGGAACTCCCGCGGCATCTGACGGTGCAGATCCTGCGCGAGCTCGACCGGCTGGAACTGCTGCTGGCGCAGATCAAGGCGGTGGAGGCCGAGCGCGATGCCGAACTGGCGCAGGCCCGGGAGGCCGCGCTGCCCGCCTCGGCCGCGCGGCTGCTGGAGATCAGGGGGATCGGCCCGGAATTCGCCATGCTGCTCTGGTCGGAGGGGCTCTATCGTCACTTCGACAACCGGCGGCAGGTGGCCGCCTATGCGGGCCTGGCGCCAACGCCGTGGCAGAGCGGAGCGGTCGACCAGGAGCAAGGCGTGTCGAAAGCCGGCAATCCGCGGTTGCGCACCACGATGATCCAGCTGGCCTGGCTCTGGCTGCAGCACCAGCCGACATCGGCGTTGACGCAGTGGTTCCGCGACAGGGTAGCGCATCAGGGTGGCCGCTCGCGCAAACCCGCCATCGTGGCGCTGGCGCGAAAGCTGCTGGTCGCACTCTGGAAATACGTCGCCACGGGTGTCGTGATCGAGGGCGCCGCGATGAAACCCGCCTGAACCTGATACCCTCCTTTCCGAAATTCGACGGGGCCCGATCAGCCTCGCCGGATCCGGGTGGATGAACCGGGCCGGACCCTGGTCTGACAAGAACCGTGTTCAAGATTGGTCTCATCCGCCCGAGCCCAGCCCGCCGCAAGCGGAATTCTGGACCGCCGCCGACAGCCCGACAGGGCGCCTGCGCGACCGTATGTGAGGTTGATCGTGCCCGGAACCGGGCCGCGTCATGCATTCGGGCTCGGACCTCGGATCCTGAAACAAACGGAGCATCATCATGTGACCGAATGCCAACCGTTGACATCGAAATGCCCATGTGAGGCCCGACCAGATCGCCCGGACGATGAACTCCGGCGTAAAATGGGCGTATTGGGTGCAGCGGGCGAGCGAAGTATAGTCGCCCTCGCCGACGGCATCCTCCAGATCGGTGCCGATTTCGTCCCAGCCCTTGCGGAAATCGACCTCGCCAGGCCGTCGGAAGACACCATTGGCAAGATCGGACGCACCGAAACCGGTGAAGCGGATCAGCTGCTCCTGCTCTTCGGCGGTGGCCGGCCGCTCATCGGCCTCGATTTCGACCGCGAGCCGGATCGCAGCGACGTTATCGCGGGCACGCTCCTTCCAGCCCCGAGCCAGACCCCGGTCGTCGGCGAGATAGAAGTTCGAGCCACGTTCCCGGTCGGGCTTGGAGGGTGCTGCGGCCGCCGCGATCGGCATCGCCGGCGCCGGGGACGATGGATCAGGATCGTCGTCGGGTTCAAATCTGTCGGCAAAGGCCGTCACGCCGAGGCCGAGACCGGACGAAAGGGCCGTGTTTCCGAAAAGATCGATGGTGAAGGGGTCGTCATTCGACATGATAAATCTCCTTGGATTGCGGGCGAGCGCGTTTCACGCGGACGACAGCGTCGGCCACGTGGAAAGGCTCGCGGTTTGAAAGAGTCAGCGAACGATCAGGGAGAGCGTGACCTGGTGCTCGGTGAGCTGCACATTGAGATGCGTGCAGCGCAGATTCCGATCGAACATCGGGAGCAACTGCCCGGCGTCGATGAATTCGATGCCGTCATCGCCCCCAAAATGGCGATGCTTGTAGTCAAACCAGTCGGGATTGCCGACCGGATGGCACTCCTCGGAATAGACGACGAGCGGGCGCCCGCCATCAGGGAGTTTTCCGTCCGACATGATGTAGACGCCCTGGTCTCCAACGAGCCAGAGCCCTGGAATCTCGCCCTCGCCGGGCTTCATGCCATAATAGGGATTGCGAAATCCGCCATTGATGGCGGAATCCGCCGTGCCGCGATCGATGACCTTGCGAACGGCAACAATGGGAAATGTGAACATCGCCGCCCCCTCACGCTGCAACGGCAAAAGGAAGGTGGCGGAGATGAACCGGCAGCTTGGTTGCGATTTCCGCCTCGGTGAGTTCGTCGAGCAGCTTGACGTCGCGGCTTCGGTCGGGACCGAAGAACAGGACCGTCCGCCGGCCGCGCTGCGCGTGCGGGAAACGCCAATCGGCGTAACCGCGGTATTCGTCGTGGCTTGAACTCCAGATATGCTCGACCCGCTCTTCGCGGGTCATTGCACGGACTGGACGGCTTTCCCGCTCGACAATGGCGGCGCGCATGTGTGCGGGCGAACCCTTGTCGGCAAGGTCGCAATAGGCGTGGAAGAACCGCATCCGGTCGTCGATCTTCAGGGTGAAGAAGACGCTGGTGATGCAGCCCGTCAGGAATTCGCGCATGGCGAACATCTCGCCGTTCATGAAGAGCGGCGGCAGGATGTTGAACATGTAATCATGCTCGATCTCGGTAAGCTCGAACCACTCCCCGCGATAGAGGCCGGCATCGGCATCCTCGAAACGATTGGGGCGCTGCGTGTGGCGATCGAACATGCGGAACATCTGCCGGCGGTCGGCAATACCCTGGTAGACTTTGCGGATAGGAGAAGAGGGGTTCATTGGCGGGCTCCTTCAGCCTCGTCGGACTGGAGCGCGACGCATCCTCGGGGATCACCATCATCTTCAGCCCTTCCTGACCCCTCCCCAGCGGCCGCCTCTCCGTCCGGCCGGGTCAAGTGCCGGCGGAGCCGGGCGAAGCTTCACACTTGACGCGGCTGGCGGGTATGCGGCAGCCGGGTTTCATTCGTTTTATTTCCTTCTTCTTCCTCCCCAATTCGGCCGCATGCCCGGGCTGATCCGCCGATGAGCCGCGCACTCGTCTTCGCCCCAATCCTCGTCGCTACCGGCGAGATCATCTTGGAGATCTACACGCCAGAGCTAAGTCGGCCGATGTGGAAGCTGCGAAGCTGGAGGCCGCGTCAAGACTTGGCGCGCCATTGCGGATCGAGATGACGACGGCGAAGGTCGGGCCAGCGATCCTCGATCGCGCATCATGAGCGCTGGAGGTGCCGGTCTGCCCGATCAGGCGATTGCCCCCTCCTTCAGCATCGCATTCCAGTCCTCCGCACGCGGCTTCAGACGTTCGAAGTCGCAGGAGAGTTCACCGGCAAGCTCACGCAACCGCGCCACGAACGCTTCGCCCTGCGTGTTCGCATCGGTCGCGGCGACGAAGCGGACATCGGGCCGTTCCCCCAACATGCGAATGGCGCCGTCGGTGGCCGGCGACCAGCCGCCGCCAGTGCTGACATAAAGCGTATCGCGCCGGGCCTTCTCGATCGCGCCAAGGCTCATGGCATCGATGGCGGCTTCGGTTACGCAGATGCGAGCGGCGCCCTTGAACCCGAAGCGGAACAAGACCTTGCTGCCGCCGGTTGCAAAGCCGCGCCATTCGGGACCACGTTCCTCCCAACCGGTGACCACGCCATCGGCACCCTGATGAGCGGCCCACATGCTCCCACGCGGCCCTTCCCGCAGAAGGTCCTGGGCGATGGCTGCCCGGAGGACCTGTTCGGGAATGTGCCGGTCGTCGCGCAGATATCGCCAGGTTGCCGACCCGCGCCAGGGCTTGCGCCGGGCACCCCAACGATCCGGTATGGATTGGTCAGGTTCCGCCTCGCGCGACTGTCGTTTCCATTCTGGCTCGCGGGGCTCGAAGGCGACCAGGGACGCGACTTGCACAAACGCTTCCAGAAAATCGCCGCCGTCCAGATGCTGAACGAGCGAATAGACATCACCCTTGGCGTCGGAGAGCGGATCAAACCAGCCCTTGCCATCGTGGATAACGATGATGATGTCATCGCCACGGCGATACTTCACCGCCTTGCGCGTGCTTTCCTTCAAGTCGATCGCGAACCCTCCGGTCTCCAGCACGGCCGCACAACCCACCCTGCCTCGCAGCTCTTCGATATCCGCTTTTTCCATTCTTTTCTCCCAGCGGCCTTTCGGCCGACCTTTCATTCAGTTTATCTTCTCCGCACACTTCGCGGAACACCTTAGCGACCGGCGCGAAGAGCAAAGGGGGCAAGGGCGCGGCTCCTGCCGCGGCGCAGCTTCCCTTGCGGCCTGCCGCTCGCAAGCGGCACGCCGGGCAAGAGACGGTTCAATGAACCGGCTGGCCACCCGTGTAGGGGTCGTAAAAGTAGAGGGCGTTGACCTCGTCGTCATCGAGGTCGTCGGCAGGAAGAACGCCGTATGCGTCTTCATCGACCTTGAAGAGGATGACCGGCGTCATCAGGGTGCGCGCGAGGTTCCAGGCGTGGTTCTGAGCGAGGCTGAGTTCTTGCGACATGGTGTGACTCCCGTAGCTGCGGGGACCATTCCCCGCTCGACAGGCGCCCGTCGGTTCCGGCCTGGACCGCGATCACCGCGTTGGCGAAGCCATAAGCGGCGGCACGCTTGCGTAGTCCGACCCCTCGCGGGTTGATCGACAAGGTCCGGGCTGGAACAAGGGAAATAAGCCGATAAGAGCGGGGGTGATCTTTGCGCCTGAGCCGCATTTCCAGCACGAACCGTCGCGGATTCATGCCGCAGACAGCGCCGGCTGATGCATGCCGCTATCATCAAGGTCTTTGCGAGGACCGGTTCTTCCTGTACCGACGATGTCGCCACCATCAAAAGCCGACAGCCAATTTGATCGGCCTGACCACGGAGATCGTTGCCGCTTACGTCAGCAACAGTTCCGTACCCAGGGCTGAGCTTCTGCGGCTCATTGCCGAAGGCCGTCCTGCTGCCGGCGACTGAGGCGCGGTCGCGCGAACGCGACTGCCCCAAGCAAAAAGCGGACGAAAGCGCCCGCAGCAAACACGGTCGAGCCTGCCGCGCCGCCTCGACCTCGCCTCTGGCCACCCAGCATCGACCTTTCTCCGGTCCGGACGCCTTCCTTCGTCTAAAACGCGAAGAGACCGCGACAAATCCGTTCGTTTTCGGTATGGATTCAGTTGAGGCAGCGACGCACTGCCTCAAGGGCGTCGAAACCCTTACCAGCGGTATGGAATCAACCGGGATGATTCCAACCTCCTTGACCTTATGGTCGGGGAGCCTGTGGCGTATACAACAGGCTCACCGAGCTAAAGGCCATGGGGCCGTCTGGTACGGTTTCGAACTCCCCGATCACCAAGGGGTCAATGAGCATCGCAGAGCGGGGGCGCACCGCGAGCGATGGCTTCGAAACCGGATAATGACAACGGGTAGTTCCGAGGCAAGGGCGAAGCTTGGCTTCCAGCTTATTCACGATGTGATGCTGCATCAGGTCGTTGGATTCCCGCTGGCCGGCGAGACGCCAGGCGCACGACTACGGCAATACGCGATGGTAACGGTTATCCTAGACCTGCACTGCAAGGGCGAGCCGATAACGATTTCCAATATTGTCGCTGTCACCGGGATGACGCGCGGTGCTGCCGATGAGGTTCTTGGCGCCCTTGGAAGAAGGGGACTCATCGAAGGATCCTGGACAAAAAACTCAATGGGCCGAGGTCAAGCAAGGGAGTACCGGATCGCTGGAAGGCTTAATGTCGATATTGCCGGCCTACTCGATAACCTTCGCCCCTCATGAGCGTCGGGATCAATCTGACAATCGGCAGGGGTCATTCGCTGCCGGTTTGCATCTGGCAATCATTCCCCTGAAACAACCATCTAGCCCGTCTTATTCATGACGGCGCGTTTGCGAGGCTGGCGGGTGTAGCATAAGCCATTGATGTGGCGTAGGATTCGGTTGCTTAGGCCAGTCCTGCAGACAACATCTCGCGAGCCACACCCGCCATGATCGACGATACGCTGCTGCCGTTCTCTTTTCCAGCCGTTCGCGCCAAGAAGATCACGGCTGCCTTCGACGGCGGTCGCATCACCTCGGATGCCGGGATCATGCTTTTGGCCGCCGCCGAGCGGCGCCTGAAGCTGGCCGAGAAGCTCGCTGCCGCCATCCGCGACCCGCGCGATCCGGCGCGTGTCAGGCACAGCTTGACCGACATCCTGCGCGCCCGCATCTTCGCCATTGCCTGCGGCTACGAGGATGCCAACGACCTCGACCGCCTTCGCAACGATCCGGCCTTCAAGCTCGCCTGCGGTCGGCTGCCCGACAGCGGTCAGGATCTGTGCTCGCAGCCGACCTGCTCGCGTCTGGAGAACCTGCCCGACCTCAGGACCGTCATCCGCCTCGGCCGGGTTCTGGTCGACCTGTGGCTGTCGAGCTACCCTGCGCCGCCGAAAAGCGTCACCCTCGACATCGACGACACGCTCGACGTCGTTCACGGCCATCAGCAACTCTCGCTCTTCAACGGCCACCACGACGAACGCTGCTTCCTGCCGATCCACATCTACGACGCCGCCACTGGACGCCCGGTCGCCATGATCCTGCGTCCGGGCAAGACCCCGTCGGGCAAGGAGATCCGTGGTCATCTGCGCCGGCTCGCGCGGTGCATCCGTGCCCGCTGGCCGGACACCCGCATCCTCGTGCGCGGTGACAGCCATTATGGCCGGGTCGAAGTCATGGCCTGGTGCGAGGAAAACGCGATCGACTACGTCTTCGGCCTTGCTGGCAACAAGGTCCTGAAGCGTCTCGTTGACGCGAGCGCCGACGACATCCGCACCCGCCGCGCGCTCGAGCAGAAGCCGGTGCTGCGGGGCTATGTCGAGACCCGCTACGAGGCCAAATCCTGGAAGGCCGAGCGCCGCGTCGCGGCCCGCATCGAGGCGACCACGATGGGCCTCGACATCCGCTTCGTCGTCACCAACCTCGCCAAAGGCTCCGCTGAGCACATCTACGACGTCGTCTACTGTGCGCGCGGCCAGGCCGAGAACCTGATCAAGATGCACAAGAGCCAACTCGCCTCCGATCGAACCTCCTGTCGCCGGGCCGTCGCCAACCAGATGCGCCTCGTTCTCCACACCGCCGCCTACTGGCTCATGCTCACGCTGCGCGAGGCGGTGCCCGCTACCCATCATCTTGGCAAAGCCGAGTTCGCCACGCTGCGGCTCAGGCTTCTCAAACTCGGCGCCCGTGTAACCGAAACCGTCTCGCGCATCCGATTGGCATTCGCCGCCGCCTGTCCCGAGGCAAGTCTGTTCCGTTCCATTGCCGCCAAGCTGCAGCCGGCAGGACCTTGAGACGACCAGGGCGGAATGCCCCCGCAACCAAGCCCGTCAACCTCCAGCGCGTTCAACAAGTCCAGCCTCGCCCGCGGTGAAAGAGACGCCTCGACTGCCCGCGCACCATCGATCTGCGTCATCCGCAAAGCCGTGCTCATGAATAGGACGGGCTAGCCTCGGGCAATTCAGAGGATGCCGAGCAAGGCCCAACGTCGCGCCTACCAGTTCGGGACGCGGCGCAAAGCGCGGCACGCTATCTACTAGGACAACTGGGATCAGGCCGGCCATGTAGGGGGCGGGCTCACGCGTTACCTTCTCGGCTCGTAGCGCAGCGCTACAGCGCCTGAGCTGAGCTCTTGCCGGTCGACGAGCTTCAACTCGATATATTTGGAGAGCCCGGCGAACAAGGTGGGCCCATGACCGGCAAGCCTGGGCTGTACCACGAATTCATACTCGTCGATCAGGCCCAGCTCCGCCAGCGCCATCGGCAGCTTTACGCCGCCCGTGAACAGCGCCCTGCCCGGCTGCTGCTTGAGCTTCCGGACCGCCTCGCCGAGGTTACCGCTAACCCGTTCCGCGTTCCAATCGACCCGCTCGAGTGTGTTTGAAACGACGTATTTCTTCATTGCGTCGATGGTGCGCGCGAAAGGCTCGGTCCAGTCAGGCGGCGTGATGGTCCGCGTCTCATGCCTCCACGCCTCTTCCATCATCTGGTAGGTGACGCGGCCAAAGAGCAGAGCATCGGCCCGGCCGATACTCTCGGTGGCGTGCTGATGTGTCGCTTGGCACTTAATTATGAGAATGCCATACAAGCGATTCCAGATGCTTCGGCCGGCACATAATTTGAGAATTGGCAGTTAATTT
>NZ_JAAAPL010000007.1 GCF_011317445.1 Chelativorans multitrophicus | reverse complement strand
AAATTAACTGCCAATTCTCAAATTATGTGCCGGCCGA
Organism: Chelativorans multitrophicus; assembly: GCF_011317445.1. GTDB lineage: Bacteria > Pseudomonadota > Alphaproteobacteria > Rhizobiales > Rhizobiaceae > Chelativorans > Chelativorans multitrophicus. Next base: position 83,052 of record NZ_JAAAPL010000007.1, on the reverse strand, counting down.
AGCATCTGGAATCGCTTGTATGGCATTCTCATAATTAAGTGCCAAGCGACAGTTCTAAACGAGGGGATTCTCTTTTGCACTTACGCGACCCTGCGCACCGACGAGCGCGAGGGCAAAGCCTCTCGCGTGCAACAGATCCTCGACTGGCTGGGAAGCGAGTTCGAGGGCGTCATTGTTTTCGACGAGGCTCATGCCATGGCCAATGCCGTCGGCGGCAAGTCCGACCGCGGCCAGGTTGCCGCGTCCCAGCAGGGCCGGGCGGGTCTGCGCCTGCAGCATGCGCTGCCCGACGCGCGCGTCGTCTACGGGTCGGCGACCGGCGCGACCGAGATCGACGATCTCTGTTACGCACAGCGCCTCGGCCTCTGGGGTGGCGCCGATTTCCCCTTCGCCACACGTGCCGAGTTCGTCGCCGCGATCGAGACCGGCGGCGTCGCCGCCATGGAGGTGCTGGCGCGAGATCTCAAATCGCTGGGACTCAGCGCTGCGCGCTCACTCTCCTATGACGGCGTCGAATACGAGGTGCTCGAGCACGAGCTGAGCGCCGAGCAGACCCGCATCTATGACAGCTATGCCGATGCGTTCCAGATCATCCACAACAACCTCACCGCGGCCATGGAAGCCGCCAACATCACCGGCAGCAGCGGAACGCTCAACCGTCAGGCCAAGTCCGCAGCGAGATCAGCCTTCGAATCCGCCAAGCAGCGTTTCTTCAATCATCTCCTGACCTCGATGAAGACGCCCAGCCTGCTCGGCGCGATCGCCGCCGACCTCGAGGCCGGGCACGCCGCGGTGATCCAGATCGTCTCGACGGGCGAGGCGCTGACCGAACGGCGCCTGGCGGAAATCCCGACCGAGGAATGGAACGACATCCAGGTGGATGTGACACCGAGGGAAAACTGTCTGTCCTACCTGATGAACTCCTTTCCGACGCAGCTCTACGAGGAGTATTCCGACAGCGAGGGCAATATCCTGTCCCGGCCCGTGAGTGATGCCGACGGCAATCCGGTGCTCTGCCGGGAGGCCGTCGCGCGCCGCGATCGCCTGATTGAGACACTCGGCAGCCTGCCGGCCGTGCCGACCGCGCTCGACCAAATCATCCACCATTTTGGGACCGAGGCCGTAGCCGAGATCACCGGCCGCTCGCGCCGCATCATACGCCTGCCGGACGGCGGCGGCATTGAACGCTTTGCGGTTCAAAACCGGCCCGGCTCATCCAACCTCGATGAAGTCCGTGCCTTCATGGAGGACGCGAAGCAGATCCTCATCTTCTCGGATGCCGGCGGCACGGGTCGCTCCTATCATGCGGACCTCACCGCGAGGAATCAGCGTCGCCGCATCCACGACCTTCTCGAGGCCGGCTGGAAAGCCGATGCCGCGATCCAGGGGCTCGGACGCACGCAACGCACCAACCAGAAACAGCCGCCCCTCTATCGGCTGATCACCACCAATGTGAAGGCCGAACGCCGGTTCCTCTCGACCATCGCCCGCCGCCTCGACACGCTCGGCGCGATCACCCGCGGGCAGCGCCAGACCGGCGGGCAAAACCTGTTCAGGCCCGAGGACAATCTCGAATCCCGTTATGCCCGCGATGCGCTGCGCCAGCTCTACCGGGTGATCGTCGATGGCAAGCTCGAGGGCTGCTCGCTCGAGACGTTCCAATCGACGACCGGCCTGTCCCTGGTCACCGAAGAGGGCGGCCTTCGCGATGAACTGCCGCCCATTTCCACCTTCCTCAACAGATTGCTGGCGCTGCGCATCTCCATGCAGGACCTTATCTTCGATGCGTTCGAGGCACTTCTCGCGCGGCGCGTCGAGGGCGCGATCGCGGCCGGAATATACGATGTCGGTGTGGAGACTATCACAGCGGACCCGATGCGCGTCACCGAGCGACGGCTGATCTACACCCATGCCCGCACCGACGCGACCTCGCATCTGCTGACCATTCAATCCCGCCGGCGCGCACGCCCGACCACGCTCGAGGCGGCCCTGGCGATGGTCCGACACGATCCGCGCGCAAAACTCATGGTCAACGGACGCTCGGAGCGCGCCGCCGTGATGGTGCCGACCCGCTCGGTCATGCTCGAGGACGGGAGCATCGAGGACCGCGTCAATCTCGTCCGACCGACCGAAGAAATGCGTCTCGAAACCCGGCACCTCGATGAGTCCCATTGGCAAATTGCCACCGAAGCTGATTTCGCCGCCGCCTGGAACGCGGAAATCGCTGACCTTCCGGAATTCACGAGCGCGACGCTGCATATCGTCACCGGACTGCTGCTGCCGATCTGGAAGCATCTTCCGGAGGAGTTCGGGCGGGTCTATCGGCTCCAGACCGATGACGGCGAGCGCATCATCGGCCGCACTATCGCAGCGGGGCAACTTTCGACGTTCTGTCGCAATCTCGGCGTCGACCAGTCGATCGTGATCGGCGCCGACGAGATCTGGGACATGCTGGTGGCAGGTGCAGCCGTGATCGAACTTGCCGGCGGGCTGACCCTGCGCCGCATGCGCATCATGTCCGACTACCGCGTCGAGCTCACCGGATTCACGCCCGGCATGACCGCCTGGCTCAAGTCGATCGGGCTCTTCTCGGAGATGATTTCGTGGAAGACGCGGTTCTTCATCCCACGCTCGGCCGAGGGTCCCGCCATCCTCGCCCGCCTCATGGACCGCCATCGGCTGGTCGCGACCGCCGATCGCGCATGAGGGGAGGTCGATCATGCAATCCGCATCCGATCTCGCCGCCCGGCTCGCAGAGCACGCCGAGGCGGTCTGCCGGCACTATCTGCCGGCGGGCCACCTTGCTGGCAGTTACTGGATCGTCGGCGATCTCGCGAATTCGAAAGGGCGCTCCCTCTATGTCCACGTCAAGGGTGATCGCGTGGGCCGCTGGCGGGACGCGGCCCGTCCCCACGATTTCGGTGATCTGCTCGACCTCATTGCCGGCGCCCGCGGCCTCACCGAGTTTCGGCCTATTGCCGAGGAGGCCCGTCGCTTCCTCGCCTTGCCGGAACCCGAGCGGTTGGCGAGCCGACCCCCGGTCGAGTCCACTGCTGCACCGCGGCGTCCCGAAGCGGCGCGGCGCCTCTTCGCCATGGGCCAACCGTTACGCGGCACGCTTGCCGATCGCTATCTCATGGCGCGCGGCATTCTCTGCGGTTCGCGCGAACGCGCGCTGCGATTCCATCCGGGCTGCTACTACCGCGACCTGGTGACCGGACAGACACGCATCTTCCCGGCGCTGCTCGCCGCCGTCACCGCGCCCGACGGTAACATCACCGGCGTGCATCGCACCTGGCTCGATCCAGACGGCGACGGCAAGGCGCCGGTCGAAGATCCGCGCCGCGCCATGGGCGCGCTTCTCGGCAACGGCGTCCGTTTCGGCCTCATGCCGGGCATGGCGGTCCCGGTCCTCGCCGTCGGCGAGGGCCTCGAAACCGTGCTGTCGCTCGGCATGGTGATGCCGGACCTGCCGTCGATCGCGGCGAGTTCGGCCAACCACCTCGCCGCCCTCACGCTCCCGCCCGGCTGCGAGCGCGTCTACATCGCGGCCGACGCCGACGCGGCCGGCCGTCACGGCATCGAGCGTCTCGGCTGCCGCGCCCGCGAGGCGGGCCTGCTCGTGCTGGCGCTTGCGCCGAGGCTCGGGGATTTCAACGAAGACCTGCGCCGGCTCGGCCCAGAGCAGCTCGCGGGCTGGCTGCGTCCCCAGCTCCTTCCCGCAGACGCCGACCGCTTCCTGCCGCCTGGTTGACGGGCCGGGAAGGGGCGAGGGGGCCGAGAGCGTTCGGCGGAGCCGGTCCCTGGTTCTTGTCCGGCGGTGAGAGCCGCGCCCGCGGCCTGCCGAGAGCGCGACCCCTACCACCCCCCGGCCCGGCCTTCGGCGGCTGAAGCCGCCCGGCGCTGCGCTGGTCCGCGCGCAAGCGCGCGGCTCCGGCGATCCGGGGCGCGGTCTGGGGTCGCCGTCAGGCCGCGAGGGTCGCGGCCGCAACCGACGGAGACCGAACATGGACCTCACCATCACCGACGACGCCTTCGAGCAGCATCACGCCTCCTCCCCGACCAACCGCGTCATCCAGGAGCTGCAGCTCTACGGCCATCGACCCTTCGCGGATGAGCCCGACGCCCGTCCGCTTCCCGACGAGGCCATGCTCCGGGCAGCGCTCGGCGCCGTCTTCGAAACCCTCGCCGGCAGCTTCGCCGACACGCGCCTCGAACCCGACCTCGAGGACGTGCTCTGGGGCTCCGTCAACCTCTTCCACCGGGGCGCCGACCGCGTCCAGCGCGAGCTCGACCGCAATGAGGACGCCCAGCGCATCAGCCAGAAAGAGCAGGACGGCTCCGAGGTGAAGTCTGTCGAGCTCGAGCGGCTGACGGCGGAGGGCATCACCATGGTCGAGCGCCGCAACGCGTTCGAGTTCATGCGCGACGAGGCGGCGGACCTGTTCGAAGCCTTCACCGGCTCGGCCTGGCGGCCGCGCAGCGGCTCCAAGGTCAATCATGCCAATCTCACCTCCGCGATCATCGACTCCCGCGACTTCCTCGCCGCACGCCGCCGCGCCGAGACCGAGGTGCTGGTGCCGGCCGGCACCAAGATCGTGGTTTCGGGCGGGCAGGACTACGAGAACCACCACCTGATCTGGGACGCGCTCGACAAGTCGAAGGCGCGGCACCCGGACATGGTCCTTGTGCATGGCGGCAGCCCCACCGGCGCCGAACGCATCGCCGCCTGCTGGGCCGACAATCGCAGTGTTGCCCAGATCGCCTTCAAGCCGGACTGGCAGCGGCACAATCGGGCAGCGCCCTTCCGTCGCAATGACGAGATGCTGTCGATCCTGCCGGCGGGCGTCATCGGCTTTCCCGGCTCCGGCATCACCGGCAATTTGTGCGACAAGGCCCGCAAGCTCGGCATCCCCGTCTGGCGGCCGGCGGAGAGCGGCGCGTAACGCGCCGCTTTCTTTCTCCGCGCGACACCTCGACTACATCTCGATCAGACGAATCCGACTTCGCCCGAACTGGCCGAAGGCCACCTCTCGCGACGCAAAGCGCGGCTACGACGCATGATCGCACTGGTTCACGGGGGACATGCAAGTGCAAAGCCCGATCCACAGACGCAAGTCTCCGCCCGCATCCTGGCGGCGCAGGTTGCCATCCTCAATGAGACCGGCGTCAAATTTGCGCCCGATGCCTAGGACGCAGCTTTGCGCGCGATCTCGGCGCCTGGCATACAGCCCTCTGAAGGGCGGCCGAACGTCTCAGGCGCAAAGCGCCTTGGTCGTAACGAAGCAGCGTGGTCAGTCCGGCCCGATGCCCCTCAGCCCGAAGAAGCGATAGATCGCAAGGTTCACCGCCAGCATATCGGCGTCATCGAGATGGCCGAACGCCTGCCCTACCTTGGAGCGGGGCAGGGCGATGGCGCGGTCGATCATCACCTGGGAGCGCTTGCGCAGGCCGTTGGTCACGCTCGGCTCGACCGTCACCCGAAACAGCGGCCAGTCATTGATCTCGCTGGTGAGGCGCAGGACGATCACGGCGCTCAGCTCGCCGAAGGCGTCATCCTGGATCACGAGCGCTGGACGGGGCTTGCCGTAGTCGCCGCTGACGGCGATCGTCACCAGATCGCCACGCTTCATGCGTTCCACTCATCGGAGAAATGATCCTCATCGAACAAGGCTTCCATCTCCCGCAGGGACGCGGCCTCGTCGCTGCGTGGATATCGCGCTCGTGCCGCCGCCGCACGAGATTGCCGCTGCGCCTCGGCTTCGAAGACCTTGCGGTTTCGCCGCGCCACATAGGCCCGCATGAAGTCGCGGAGCACTTGGGCCGCCGGCCTGTCGTCAGCTTCGGTGGCCTGGGTGAATTCCGCCTTCAGAGCGGGGTCGACCCGAAAATTGAATGTGTCGGCCTTCGGATGCTGGCTGGCCCGTGGCATGAGAGGCGCTCCTTGTGATGCATAATGTACCTATAATGTAGTTACATTCCTGTGTTACGCAAGCTCGATGCGCGGCCGACTCGGACAGAACGGCGGGGGAGAACTGGGCGCGCCGGCCTGCGGCCGGCCGGGCACTACTCGCGGCGTACCGCCGCTCCCCGAGCCGGTTCAAGCCGTCTCGGCCTTCGGTGACGGTCCCTCGCGCGGAGCCTGCGACACCGACTGCGATCCCATTGGTCGATTTGCGGCGGGGGTCCGGATTCGCGCGCGCGGCGGCCCCGGGATCGGGAGCCGGACGTTTCACGGCACGAGCGGGTGCAAGGCTCAACGTCATGCCGGGATCGTCCGGCGGAGGCCCCGTCCCCAAAGATCGCGAGCACCGGCGGGGCGGCATGAGCAACAAGGCCTCCGCGCCAGCCAGCTCCGAAGGCGATGCGGTGCGCGCGACGGCTCAAACCCATTGCGCGCTGGGCGGCGGTGTCTTCTGGCGTCTCGCTGGAAATCGCGCGGGGTAGGGGAGATAGCGTGTCCGGTGAGGGATCACCGCGCCGGTGCGAAGACTGCGCTGCCTGTGCGTGAGTCAGCAATGGTAGCCTTGGTGGTTCTTCCCGTTTCGGTCGCAACGAGACCATCCCCTCTTTGTGTCGCCTTTGTAGAGGCCCGCCTGCTTATGCGGGCAACCCCTGAAGGGGTAAGACTCGGCCCAAATTTCTGCAAAATTCGATTTCGGTTCCTTGTGCGGTCCCAGGCACTTTCCCAAGACCTCGCCGCAAACGGCTCGGGGAAAGTGCGGGCCCGCTTTTTGCGGCAAATAGAATTTTGCAGAAATTTGGGCCGAGCTGCCCGCAGCAGTCCGGCCTCTCCTTTGGCGCCATCGGGAATGGTCCCGATGCAACCGACGGAGAAGTACCATGGCCACCACGATCGCAAACCTCACCGCCAAGCAGGACGGCAGCTTCGAAGGCACGCTGACCACCCTCAACGTCAACGCACCCATCGCCCTCGTTCCCAACGCGATGAAGTCCAGCGAGGAAGCACCAGACGTCCGCATCATCGCCCGCCGCAACGGCTTCGAACTCGGCGCCGGCTGGAACCGTATCTCCAAGCAGACCGGCGAGGAGTATCTCTCGGTCAAGCTCTCGGCGCCGGAGTTCGGCGTGATCTACGGCAACGTGGCCCCGGCGCCGGGCGACGATCCCAACAAGAAGGTGATCCTGTGGAACCCGCCCGCCTGAGCCGCAGACGAGACCGGCCCCCACCGCGGGGGCCGGCCCTCTTCTTGCGCTCGTTATGGCGGCGACGGGCATCGAGCCCGCCGCCGCCATCCGGACCCGACACCCAACCGGCTCTGCTCGGTCCCTCCTAGCGTACCATGGCGGCACGAGGCGCCTCGAGACCGCGCGGCGCCTCCAATTTTTTGCCGACGCCCGGAAGAGGGCATCGTCAAAAAATCGGTTCCTCCGCGCGCGAGCCACCTCCGGCGGGTCTCGACCCACCCCGCACCACCATGACCCGCGTCGTCGTCCTTCACACGAACCACAGGAGACGACGATGCTGCTCGAACAACATATCGAGGAACTGCGGGCCTTATCTTGACAGTCTGCACCGACTCCCAGTGTCTTGCTGACGTCGATGCAACAGGACTGACGGAGGCGTTATCCAGGCCGGCCGCAGCGCTCCCAAATAGCTGGCGGAGGCCGGCCTGGATAGCGCCGGGCAAGTTGAACTCCTTCGTTGATGCTGGGCTCCCCGGATGGGGGTCCGGGGGAAGGTTGAACAACTTGTGGACAATGTAATCGCAGCTTCAAGCATCACCATTCAGGAGCGGAGATCAGCGGAAGGCCTTGACGCCCATGTCCCGCTGATCCTCCGGGACGGGGCGCTATACGATCCTGATGTCGATCGCTTCTTCCTCGATCTGCCCCTCAACGGCGTCCGCTCCCGTCATTCTCTCCGCGCCTACGGCTACGACGTCACCGTTTGGTTGCGATTCCTTGCCGATGCCCGCGACAAGACGGTCTGGAAGGCTGATCGCGAGGACGTTGAGGCCTTCCATCGCGCACGTCGAAGGGCCGAACCCGGTAGCCGGATATCGGCGGCATCATGGAACCGCTCCGTCGCGGCAATAGACAAGCTTTATGAGTGGGGAGTGCGCGAGGAGCTTCTCTCTTCCAGCCCGTTCTCGCATCGAGAGGTCTGGCGTCGCAATCGTACGCGAGGCCAAGGTCAGATTGTCGTGCGCAACGATGCGTTCGAACGACGGGTAAAGCGATCCGATATTCGTTTCGTCACGCTCGAGGATTTTCGAAGGTTTCGCGATGTAGGGCTGCGTGGCCTTGCTCCTGACGGAGCCGAGCGGCCTGGTGCTCGCGACAGGAATGGACTTCGCAACGCGCTGTTTGCGGAGATGCTGGTGGTAACCGGCTTGAGGCTCGAAGAAGCCTCGTTTCTCCTGGCGTTCGAAGTCGATGCCCTGCCGACGTCCGGTTCCGCGATCCGGCAGACATGGTTCAATCTACCCGCAGGTCTTACCAAAGGCGAGCGCGGCCGGGCCATCCTTGTTCCTGACGGGTTGCTTCAGCGGCTCCGAACCTACATTCGCGTGGAACGCGCGCATGCTGCGGCGAAGTTCAAGGCCCGGCAAGGCTGGGGCTCGATGGAGCGGCCGATCTTTGTTCGCCGACCGGTTGTCGGCTCGACCAACGTTGCGCTTGCCGACGGACGAACTGTTCCGTTGGAGATCTTCTCGCCGGCGGAACGAGAGCGCCTCGTCATCTGTGATCCAGACAATGCACCCATCGAGCCGGCGGTGCTGTGGCTGACCGAGGTCGGTCAGCCGGTGTGCCCAAACTCCTGGGAGGTTGCGTTCGCCCGTGCCTGCCGTCGCTGCCGGGCGAACGGATTTCCAATCAACATCAGCCCGCATCAGCTTCGTCATACCTTTGCGGTCCATATGCTCGCGATGCTCATCCAGCGCCAACTCGAAGGCGCAGCGTCGGCAATTTCCGCCGGACCCGCAGAAGGTTACCGCAGGCTGCTCGGTGATCCTCTTCAGCAGGTGCAGCGGCTTCTCGGGCATGCGAGCCTGGAGACTACTTCCCTCTACCTCGATCATATCGCCACGCGCGCCGATACTGTCGATACGGCTGTCGCCGAACTGCTCGCCCTGCTGCCAAGCGGGAGCCGGCTATGAGCCTTCGTCCTCGCAAAGGCCAACCTGTCACGTTCGGTCGCGAACTCGCTGGTTCACCACAGGGACAGACAAAGGCGATATCGGGTCTGCGGTTCAACATTCAGACGCAAGACGGCGGCGAGGTCCTGGTCGACTATACGCGCCTGATGCCGCGTTGGCTCGCGCTTGCATTCGCCCGTGCGCTGCGCCGGCTGGCCGGTCTTGGCGGGCGTCTGTCCGTCAGATCGACTGTGGCGGCCTATACCCGGACCCTGCCGCTGTTTCTCACCTATTTGGCCGAGGCCGGCGACGTGCCTGATGTCCCCGGACTCCTTCAGGCGCGCCACATTGATGGCTTCGAGGCCTGGTTGGCGGCAAACGGTAAGTCGCCAATCCACCTGCTGACCATCTTGACGAAGGTCATCGTGGCCCTGCGAGAGATTGCCGCTGAAGGAACGACCATCTTTTCCGCTACGCTGCGCGACCGCCTGGCCTATACGACGTTGAGGCCGATACCGCCCTCGCATCCCCGGGACGCCTACAGTCCCTATATTGCGCGTCAGCTTCGCGATGCAGCCCGTGCGGATATCGGACGTATCTTCCGGCGCTTTCGTGAGCCCAGGCCGGTGGCCACGGACCCCGAACTCAAGGTCTTGGAAGACCGCGTGCATGCACACATCGATGCGAGAGGCATTCTCCTTCATACCGATCGCAAATACAAAGCTCTCCTGCACGCCCGAAGGGTGCGGGGTCTCTCGTCACAGAACTTTTGTCACCAGCTTCACGAATGGCACTATCTGACCTCGCAGGAGGTCGTTCCGCTGCTGGTGCTTCTGGCGCTCGACACCGGTCTGGAGATCGAATGCTGCAAGACCTTGACCGTCGAATGTCTCCAGAATCCGGCAAACAGCACGGTCGAGATCGCTTACGTCAAACTCCGAGCGCGCGGTGCAGAGCACAAGACGCTTCGTGTGCGGGATGGCGGGCCGCGAACGCCGGGCGGGCTCATCCGACAGATCATTGCCGTGACGGCCGCCGCCCGCAAGCACCGACCAAGCGATTGTCTTTGGCTGCATTACGGGCTCGGAGGGCTGAGATCCGGGCTAAAAGACACGCAGTCTCTCACCGCGGCATGGACAAGAGAGCACAATATTCTCGATGATGGTGGACGGCCGCTTCATTTGGTGCTTTCGCGTCTTCGCAAAACGCATAAGGCACTCTGGTATCTGAAGACCGAGGGGCACATGACGCGCTTTGCCGTCGGCCACACGCGGGAAGTGGCTTCTCGGCACTATGCCGATATTCCTGCACTCAGGCCGCTTCACGAGACTACGATCGCCGACGCCTTCAATGAGGCGGTCACATCGGCCATGTCGCCGATCATCCTGACGCCGGAGAAGGAGGATACCTGGCGCGATGACCCCGTCGCTGCTTCAGTCGCCGCGCCAGCGGGGAGCGATCCGATCTCACTCCTCGATGGAGAGCAAGATGTATGGTTGGCGAGCTGTGGCGGCTTCTTTTCCAGCCCTTATGCCGCACCCGGTTCGCCTTGCTCGTTGCCGTTCTGGGGCTGCCTCGAATGCCCGAACGCGGTCATCACCGCCCGCAAGCTCCCCGCGATCCTGTCCTTTCTCAGGTTCCTCGAAGAACAGCGTATTTCGCTCTCCTCCAGCCATTGGCCGATGAAGTTCGCAGCCGCGCATGCCCGCATCACCGGGCATATTCTTCCAGCTTTCAGCGCGGCGACCGTCGAGGAGGCGCGTCGTGAACTCGCCAGAGAACCGGTTTCGGTTTACTTGCCGCCGGAGGTGTCACTTTGAAGTCCGCAACATCCTCCTACACCGCCATAGCAGTCACGGACGACCGGCCGGTTCTGGCGACGGCGCCACTGCACGCTGGTTTCGACAGGTCCTGTCTGTCGCGATATGGTGATGCTCAATGGGATTTAGGGCCGGCGGTTTTTCGGGAGAATGTCCGTCGCTCCGATACCAGGGTAGACTTTGATGCCATTGACGACCCAGCCATTGCGGCCGCCATTCGCGACTATCTTTATGTGCGCCTGAACACCGATCTGCCGGGGTACAAGATGAGGGCGCCTCCGGTCAGCGTCCGTCGCCTCTTTCGTTTCGCGCTGACCTTTTTCAATTTCGTCAAGGCCGAGTGCGGGACTTGCGATCTTGACAGCGCCAATCAGGCTTTGCTCGACCGCTTCGCCAGGTCTCTCCGCGATGGACGCCGGCCGATCATTGTCACCCAGTGGCTGGGGATCGTTTTCGACCTCTATGCCTTTCGCAACCATTTATCCGTGGCGAAGCTGCCCTTCGAGCCGTGGCGCGGCCGCCGGCCCGCGGAGGTTGCAGGGTATCGTTTCTCCGTCGAAGAGAACCGGACGCCTCGCATTCCCGAGGAGATTATCCGGCCACTGCTTGCCTGGTCACTCAAATACGTCACGGTGTTTGCGCCCGATATTCTCGCGGCGCGCAACGAGTTGCGGGCGCTCGAGGATGGTCACAGGATGCTGGTTGCCGGGGACGCGCTGGCGCCTCGAAACGCACGGCGCGCGCGCCGCCAGGCCCGCCTGAATGCCTATCTCGATGAACGCCGACGGCAAGGCCGCGGCATTCCGGTATGGCCGGTCAGAATCGGTGGGCCGGCATCACCTGCGGAGTCAGGGCCACCCGTGAACTGGCATCTGATCTATCTGCATATCGGTGCCGACGCCAATCTCCAACGATCTGCCGTCGGCCAACCCAATAATGACGTGCGATGGACCGTTCAGGCCGCGGCTCAGGAACTGGGGACGGAGGTCGGCGGAATGGACACGCAGATTTCGGTCGACCCCGATACCGGCCATCCCTGGCGTTCCCGCTTTGATGTGAGAGCGCTCGCGGTCGAGGAACGGATGCTGCAAGCCGCTTGCTATATCGTCTGCGCCTATCTCACCGGTATGCGCGACAGCGAGGTCCAGGCCATGCGGCCCGGCTGTCTGTCCGTCACCAGGAGCGAAGACGGCCTGGTCGACAGGCATCGGGTGAAGTCGGTCGCCTACAAGGGGAAGCAAGCGCATGGTGCGGAGGCCGAGTGGATCACCATCGAGCCCGTCGCGAGCGCCATATCGGTGCTCGAACGGCTTGTCGTCCGTTCCGCCGAGCGCCGCGGCACGAAGACGCTGTGGCCGGTTCTCTTCGTCGCGCGTGCCCGAAAGCAAACTCTCGCGACGGACATCGTCACCAGGCTGAATCAGTTTCGAGACCATCTGAACGAACATTTCGGGGCTGCGGATGCTCCCGTCATTCCGGCCGCACCCAATGGGCATCCCTGGCAACTGACGACACGTCAGTTTCGCAGGACGATTGCCTGGCATATCGCCAATCGCCCCTTCGGCACGATCGCCGGCATGATCCAGTACAAGCACGTCTCCGTCGCAGCTTTCGAAGGCTATGCGGGCTCGAGCCGCTCGGGCTTCAGCGCCGAGGTCGAGACAGAGCGACGCCTCGGGCAGATGGATGACATATTGAGCTACTTCGATGAGCGTCAGCTCGGAGCGGGCCTTTCTGGTCCGGCTGCGACACGGATCGGCAGATCGCTGGATAATGCCGCCGCTGAGCTCCAGCCTTTCCCGGGCATGATCGCTGATCGTGCTCGCCTTCGTGTGCTGTTGGCGGATACGGCCCGCACACTTCACGTCGGCGTGCTGGCCGACTGCTTCTTCGACCCAGCCACTGCCGTCTGTCTCCGCCACGCTGGGGCTGGCGATCAGGACGAGCCGCTGATCTCGTTGTGTGAGCCGACACGATGCCCGAACGCGTGTATTACGTCTCGGCACCGGCCCGCATGGGCAGGCGCTGCTGAGAACGCCAGGGCAATCCTTAGGGAGAAGAGGCTGGCGGAACTGCAGCGGCTTGCTGTCGCCGAAGACTTGCGCAGGATCGAGAAGGTTTTATCCGACAGCCAGGGTGCAAGCGGATGACCTCATAGGAATACGGTCGCGACCCCTGGTCGGGGTCGCGGGTTCTCCTCTTTCTGCCGTCCCATTCTACGGCTGCTCAGCACGTGTCAAGGACGAGCGGTCCCCCCAAAATGCTATCGCATTTCGGTTCCCCCACTCGCCGGCTCCGCCGGTCGCTTCGCGCTCCCTGACACGCGCTTCGTGCGCTCGTGGCCTCGTTGACGTCATCAAAATGGAGACGATCAACATGACCACTATGGATCAAATCATCGAATTGCGCGCCGAGCTTCGCCACTGCTATTTCACGAAGAAAGAACGTGCCGCTGCCAAAGCCGAGCTGGCTGCTCTGATTGCAAAGGCTCAGGCCGAGGACGAGCATTTCGCGCGCTATATCGACATCTTTCTCGCGGAACTCGAATAAGAAAGAAGAGGAAGGGCGCTTTGCGCCCTTCCTCACGATGTTTCGATAAATCGGCTTGACTGTCAGGATAACGCGCGGAACTCAGGAACTGCTGCGACCGCGACGAATACCGCGAGATCAAGGCGGCCCTCGACGAAGCCCTGGCCGAATACGAAGCCTGGCTCGACGAGGTCGGGCGCGACGAGGTGCCTCCTTCATAGGAGGCACCTTTCCTCGCCTCATGCGAGGCGGACCGATCGACCGGGCCGCCTTCCGTTCACGCGGCGCGGCCCCGACCGACCGGTATCTTCGACAACACATAGCCTCAGCGCAGTTTGTCGCAGCAGCCTGTGGGCTGCCGAGAGCGCTTGACCGGTCTCGTCATAGAGATCGAGACGCCGGCGGGTGGAGCGTCCGACGCGGCCCCGGTCACGCACCACTGCCGACCAGCCGAAGAGGTCGGCTCGATCGCGACACGATAATGGCGCGCCATTTTGCGCGCCGGGTCGACACGGTTGAGCAGGATGGGATCGGCATCAGGGTCGAGCATTCCATCTTGTCCATTACGCCTGTCCGTGCGTTTCAAGGACTTCCATGAATCGGATATGCTGCGATCGATTCATGCCAGTGATATTTCGGCGGAGGCGGGCGGTGGCAAGGATGTGCGTCACACCTCGTGGCCGGATGCCGGGCCTCCGTGTCGAGCGAATGCAAAAGCGCCTGCGGCGCGCCGACCCTGTGATCCGTCGACGAAACGGGCCGACGCTCCCCTTCAGCCTGGGCCGTATAGCGACTTTACCAGAGGTGTTGGCTGGTCAGCAGGAGACAGTCGCGATCGGCCTGCCCCGCGGCAATCGCAATGTCACGCGCAGCATGGCGCTTCACGAAACGCCCCTTGCTTGTCAGGAAGCCTTGCTGGTCGGGGGTCGGCAGTGCGCCAGTCGCCCTATGAACGCCGGCATACAGATCCTCGTGTCGTGCCGGTGCAGGCAGCGACAACACGAACTCATCCAACTGCACGGCAACCGCGACGATGCGCTCGCCTGATGCCTGACGTCTGAAAAACATCTCGATTTCCCGTCACCGCCAGTATGGACGCAATTGGCGCCCCGATCAAGGAGCGTGGAGGGTGGCGATAGCCCGCTCACCCTCTCGCCAAGACTGCCTTCTCCAGGATGAATGCGATTGTCCTGCCGGATCTGCACGGGCGGCAATCGCGCCGCAGCACGACCCTTGGTAGGCTTGGCGCGTCAGCCGTTCAGCGCATCCTTCAACGCCTTGGCCGGTGTGAAGGTCAGTTTCGTCGAAGCTGCGATCCTGATCGTTGCGCCGGTCGAGGGATTGCGGCCTTCGCGCGCCGCGGTCTTTTTCGGTTTGAACTTGCCGAAGGCGGGGATGGAAGTCTCAGCGCCAGCTGCCGCGGCGCCGGCAATCTCCTTGAATACGCTTTCGACGATTGTCTTGGCCTGCGCCTTGGTCAAACCGTGGGCGCCGGCTATCTTGTCGGCGATCTCATTGGCACTGGTCATAAAAATGCTCCTCATTTTCCGCCCATCCTTGTGTGACCACGAAACTGCCAAGACGCAAGAGGCGGTAACCGACGCCTCATGGCAAATCCAGGGAATCGTTCGTTGATCCGGCCGAACATGGTGCCGGTGTCCGTTGACGCGTCGAACGCCATTTTCACCGGGACGTTGCCAGAATGAATCCGGGCTTACACGTGCGCGATGGCACATCACTTTGCATGTTGGATCGACACCGAAGACTTGAATGCAAGGTGCTGCAAGCCCAGTTTGCACGGATGCCGCGCTCGTAGCTCAACTGGATAGAGCATCAGACTTCGAATCTGAGGGTTGCAGGTTCAAACCCCTGCCGAGCGCACCAACTGCTTCTGCGACGGAGAGCAAGGAGAGCCCTCGCAGTTGCCGTGAACGACATGCCTTACGCGGCTCACCGTCAGCATGGAATTGGCATAGCGGCAAACAGGAGAAGGACACTGCATATCGCGAAAAGGCCGACAGCGAAAAAGAATTTCGGCCATCGCTTTGGCGGACGTTCCTAATTGTACCGTGCCACGGAGACCTCTATTTGTTCTTCGGTTGCCTCAGCGAGCAGCGCAAGATCTTTCATCGATCGCTATCTCAGGACCTTCGGTAACCGCCGCTTCCAGCGTTGGCCCGCAGGATACTCCTGTCGGTTCTTTCTTGCCCATCGACGCGACTTGCGCCATCTTACGCGTGGCGGACGCATGCTGTCCTCTCCGAGCGGCTCCGATCTCTCCGCTGGTATGTCCGGACGTTTCGCCACCGATGTATTGGCGTCTGGCTGCCTTCGCGGCTTTTGGCGGACTGGTGTGCTCGTTGTCGGCTTTGGCATGCTATCGATCAAACTTGCCCTTGCAGGCATATCGACGGCGTCGGCCAACTTGTCCTGCAGGATTCTTGGTGCATGCGCGGCGGGCGCGCTCAGGTGACGGGCCGGGGTGGCGCCGGTAGGCGTCGGCAACGGCAAATCCGCCCCGACCTCACGAAACACGCTTGGATCGGGCCATATGGATGATTTGGCCGCGGCGGTGGTGCTCTTCCTGCCGCGCCGCTTGATTTCAACGATGAACGGTCGCAGCGGTTTCATAATGGTCTTTTCCAGCAGAATTATAGTCTTGGTTGGTCGTGTTGACACAGATTGGTTAGCCGGTCCCGAGCGACCATGCCATCCAGAAGGTCTTTAGAAGCCTAAGGGATGTTTGGATTTTTCTTATGGATCGACTGTTTAAATATTCGGTCAGGTGAAAAGGTTGCTCTCCGCAACCCCCTAATATAACGACCTCCGAAAGCGCAAGAGTCCAGCGACAAGAAAAAGCCCGCCGCGGGAGGAGGTGCGGCGGGCTCTATTCAAAATGCGGCGCGCCGCGGAGGTGCACCACATTCAGCGTCGGCCGCTCGGGAGGAGGTGCACAATCGACAAGGCAGGCTAGCACAGGAGAGCGATATTGCAATGCACAATTCCTATGTGCGTACGCGAATTGCATCCTCCCGCGAGCAAAGTGACATTTCTGGATCAGAGCTGGATAGACCAGCCGGCTGCAACTCTGCGAGCAGGATTCCCGCACAGCGGTGGACCTTAGAGATGGATAAACCGGCCGCCGGGCGCAACCTGCTGTAGGATGTCGAACTCGTCCCGATTGGCGGTGAGAACGGGCAGTCCGGCCTTTGCGGCTGTCAGATAGATCAGTGCGTCGTTAAGACATTCCTTGCGCTGATGTTTCTGAAAATTCTGGGTGCGCGCGAGCGTTCCGGCAATCATGCCGGCGTCCAACCAAACCTGATGATCAGGCGTCAGCAGACGGCTGTCTGGGACCATGTCGAAGAGAGCGGCATAGTGATCGCGGACGGCGTGCCATGCTGAGTTCGACGGTTCGAGATTGGCGACGCCGGTGGCGAGCTCCGCCAGGCATACGGAACAGTGAAACAGAAGCGCGCGCTCGACCAGCAGGCGTACAGGCGGCGGCAAGGTGCCGGCCGCCGACATGATGTAGATATTGGTGTCCGGCACGAGCATCGGTCGACCGGCCAACCCGACGTCCGCCACGCCGACAAGTTTGTCCTTCGGTCGCGGCTTGAACTGCGCTCGGTGCTTGTCGGGTTTGTAGCGCCGCAGCGCAGCGCGCAGATCAGAATTCAAGCGTATGGCTCGTCCCGAGCTTGCCATGCGTGCGCTTGAAGAACGCCGCAACGGGATCGGGCTGGGCGAGCGTGGCCAGAGCGAGCAGACCGAGATCGGTCGGGGTGTCCACGCCACTCTCGCGTTTTGCCGCTTCGATAAGCGCCCTTGGCGCCCGAAACGACAGGTGCTCGGTCTTCTCGCCGTCGAGGAGGCCGGCCCGCCTGGCATCCTCGAGGACGGCTGCCGCTCCGAGCGTTCCTGCGACTTTTCTCGTGCGTGGGGCGGGCCTGTCGGTCCGCACCTTGGCTGCGCCTGCGATCGGCATATGGTGCTCCTGCGATTCCTTGTGTGCAAGGTAGTAGCTTTTGTCACACAAGGCAATGGCGGAGGCCACTCTTCCCGGTCGCGACAGGATCGTCAGTGGCGGGATCACGCTACCATTTCTCCTTGAACCAAATCGACCGGCCGCTATTATCTTCGACGATATTGAAGGAAGGATGCGACGATGAAGTTCGACCCTTTTATGGACCTTGCCCCGCTCTCGGTGCGCCAGCTGATGGGGGACTGGCGTGCAGGTCGGATCGATGCCATGACGCTCGAGAAGCGCGAGCAAGAACTCAGGAAATGCGATCCAGCCGCGCGGACCTTTTTTGATCGATTGGGTGCATGGGACTCACTGCCCAATTCGCGGTTCAACGCTGTTCACTAGGATGTTCGATACGTTTGCCGACTGGACGAGCGCAGTCGGCAAACGGGGAGTATGTCCCCGCACTCATCTTCAAGGCTGAAAACGGTCGGTACGTTTCAGTGGTACGTCGGGTGGGCCAAGGCGCCGAACATTTCCGGCCGCGGCGGTGTAAGTCTCATGATCGGGGGATCATCGTCACCATAACATCATGCAGGGCGGCGACAGTGGAGGCCGGGAGTTCCCACAACCAACGTGCCGCGCTTGCCCGAAGCTTGGCCTCCTGCGGCGTATCGCCGAACAGGTGCGGTGCGGCCTCGTAGATCAGGTCCACGGGCGAGACATCGAGGATCTCGCACAGGTGAATCAGACGGGTGACGTTCATTTTGGAGATGGCTTTTTCGTAGCGGCCAAAAACCTGCGTGGACAATCCGATCATCGTGGCGAGTTGCTCGCGGGTCAGCTTGCGCTCAGAGCGCTTTGCCCGCAATGCCCGGCCGAGTGAAGTTTCCATCTCTCCGAATGTCGGCACACCGTTGAAGCCGGGTTTGCGCAGTATCGGCCTGTGGATTTCCGTATCGCGGGTTTCGACAAGACCGCGCCTGGCAATCCACGCGGCATCGCTCCGTTTCTTCTTCGCCATGCGTCAGCCTCCCCGATGCAGGAGGTCGCCGCTGGTGATCGCGCGCAGGTTCATGTCGGTCGGACTCTTGACCAGAAGTTCTGCGGTGAGCTGCCTGACGTCGCGCGGCGGCGTGCAGGCCGACCAGACGCGCAGGCGATAGAGCCCGGGCTGAAGGTCGGCACCCATCACCAGCGAGATGTTTTTTTGCTCTCGGGCGGGCATGGGGATGTCGCCGCGTTCGGAGCCGATCGCGCGGTCTTCCAGCCAGACAGAGGCGATGCAGGCGACGGAAATATACGCGTTGGAGCCCGTTGTCGCCTGGTACTCGACACCGATCTGGGTGCGCCCGGGCTCGGTCACCTTCAGCCAGCCCTGCAGCTCGACAGCGGCCACACCGGTGTAGCGGACGCCGCTTCGAGACAATTCATTGAGCGGGATGGCGCCGCCGCCATAGACGAAGCTGCCGACGCTGTCGGCCGGTATGTCCGAGAGCGCATTCGGCCGCTCGGGCGCGGCGCGGGCGATTGCAACGGCGCCTGGCCTGAAGGGCTGCGGGTCGGGAACGCCGGGCGGCGGCGGAATGTCGGTGTTGGTTTCTCTGGCGGGCGCGGGTGGTATGGTGGCGGCGCCGGCCGCGACTGGCCCAGTCTTCAGTCCCTCTTCTTCGAGGCGTTCAAGGATGCGGTCGAGCTTCTGCTCGATACGCTCGAGACGCTGCTCGACGGTTTCGGGGGTCCCATCGTGCGCGACAACGGGCGTCACCCCAGGCCAGAAGCTTGCGATCGCAAGGGCGGCCGCGCTGGCCATGAAGGTCTTGCCCTGTGATGTCATCTTTTTGGGTCTCCTGTCGGCATCGTGCCAAAACTGTCGGCCGGCGCCGGCTCGACCTCGATATTCTCGAGCGACCGGCCCGGCGCGATCACGCGCGGCGTCGTCTCCTCCCGGGCCGGTAACGTCGAGGCCGATCCGGGCCGCGGCGGCTGCTCTTCATCCTGTTCCATTCCGGTGCCGCGCGCATCGTCGCCTTCATCGACATGGCCGGGATCGCCGGCCGGTCCGCCGGACCCCTGTGTGGCCTGTCCGGCCGGCGGTATGGCGCCCGGCCCGGCAAGATCCTGCGCCAGGCGCGCGATGAGAAAGATCATCGCGACGGCAGCGGCGATCGCGGCGTAACGAAAGATCGGATCGCGCCAGAGCAGGGCAGGGACGAGTTTTGCCCAGCGCACGAGCACCGCCCCGATATCTGCAAGAGATGTGCCGGCGGTCACCGGCCTGCTCCCGCCGCTTTTGTCCGATCGGTTTCCGCGGCTTCTATGTCGGAGACGTCGATGCGCATGATGGCGTCGCGGCCGGCACTTCCGACGCCTTTCGTTGCCAACCGCATGGCCTGGGCCTCGCGCGTGCGCTCCCACAGCGTGCGCACGGCGCGCCCATTGCCGAAGGAACTTTTGTCCGGAGCTTTTTGGTCCCAAAGCTCTTGGTCCGACGAGTTTTGCTCGGCGATCTGATTCCAGGTCGCGTCGCCGCCATATTCGGCCTCCATGCGCACGCAGGCGAGTTCGGCGGCTTCGCTGGCCGCCGCATCGAGAACAAAACCGTCGCGTTTGGCCAGGTCGCGGAAAATGGCAAGAAGCTCGGCGGGCGCATAGTCCTCGAACAGGATGGTGCGAGTGAAACGCGATCGAAGGCCGGGGTTCGAATCGAGAAAGCGGCGCATCTCGCCGGTGTAACCGGCAACAATGACGCAAAGACGGTCGCGGTGGTCCTCCATGAGCTTGAGCATAGTGTCGACCGCCTCGCGGCCAAAGTCATTGCCGGCATGCTGTGGGGCCAGCGCATAAGCCTCGTCGATGAAGAGCACGCCGTCGAGGGCTGCCTCGATAGCTTTGCGCGTTTTGATCGCGGTCTGGCCGATATAGCCGGCGACGAGCTGGCTTCGGTCGACCTCGACGACATGACCGGATTTGAGTAGGCCGAGGGTGCGAAACATCTCGCCCATGAGGCGGGCGGCCGTGGTCTTGCCGGTGCCGGGGTTGCCGAGGAAGACCAGATGCAGGCTGGGAGGCGTGGTCGCGATGCCGTACCGGCGGCGTTCCTGTTCCGCCTGCAGCACCGCGACCAGTTTCCTGACCTCTGCCTTGACCGAATGCCAGCCGGTCATGGCGTCGAGTTCCGCAAGGATTTCTTCAAGCGGCCGATCTTTTGCGACGCGGATCGGTAGAACGGGGACTTCGTCACCCGCTCCTTGAGCGCCTCCATTTTCCATCCGGATTTTGCGGGACATCGGAACGCCGTGCGTTGCCGCGCGTGCCAGCCGCCAGGCCATGATGGCAACTGCGATGACAAGAATAATACCGGCATAGGTTTCGGCGACGGCAAGGATGACGATCAGCGCAACGAGGCCGAGGAGGATTTCTGCAAGGCCGATCCTGCGCATCGCGCTGTCCGATCACGTAATCGTCGCATGCGGCGCGAAACGATTGTCTGCGACCTTTGCGACCATCTCCGGTCTGCGGAAATAGATAGCGCGTCCGCAGCGCAGCGGCTTTCTGCCTTGCACAAAGACGAACTGCTCGTCGGCCCGAGCGTCGGCCAGGATTTCGGAGACGGTTGCCAGACGCCGGCCGCGCTCCGAACGTTGCTCCGAGGCGCCGGTCGAGGCGGTGCCGATCTCGAGCGGCTTCGCGCTCTTGCCCCGGTTCTTCGTCTCGCTGTTCAAGACGACACCATGCTCGCCGAGCGCCTCGGAGACGGCACGGGCCTGTTCGAGCGAGCCGATCGCGGCATAGGAGCGCCAGGAAGCGCTTTCGAACCAGGCGCTTTTGCCGCCGTCGCCCCATTGTTCTTTCAATTGGCCCTCGGACTGGTAGAGCATGACCAGCGTAATGCCGTATTTGCGACCGGCGTCGCGCGCCCTGGCAAGCGAATTCATGTAGCCGAGGCGGGCGACTTCATCGAGCAGGAAGACGACACGGCCGCCGGGCAAACGGCCGTCGGCCTCGTAGACGGCATTGAGCAGCGATCCGACGACGACGCGGGCAAGCGCCGGTGTCGATTCCAGCACCTTCATGGGCAAGTTGATGAAAAGATCGAGATCGCCGGCGACAAGATCCGCTGTCTTAAAGCTATTGCCGGAAACGAGTTTTGCGTAGGCAGGATTGGCCAGCCATTCGGTCTGTTCGCTCATATTGCCGTAGACACCGGAAAACGTTTCGGCAACCAGATCCATCAGCTGGCCGGCGAGATGGCGGGCACGGTGCGAAGACGAATGTTCGTGGATGCGCGCCAGCTCGTCCCGCATCGCCTTTTCCGGAAAGGCAAGCCGTTCGGCCAGCGTGACGAGGTTGCGCTTGTCGTCCGGCAACTCACCATCGAAGACGATGTCGGACAAAAGCGCCTCGACGATCGCCTTGCCGCGGCCCTCGAAGAAGGCTTTTCCCGAGGTGGCGTGCGGCGCATCGCGGGTTGCGGAAACCTTCTCGCCGCAGATCCAGTCGACGACGGAGCGGATGTCACCGTCGATCAGCGGCGACTCCTTGTCCAGCCAGCCGAGCGCATTGAAGCTGCCGGTCCCCTTCATCGGATCGATCGAGATAACGCGCCGACCCATGCCCGTGCGCGCGCCAGTCAGCATCGGCGCCAGCTCCGATGACGGATCGAGGGTGACGATCGGGCCGCGATAGGTAAGCAAAGTCGGCACGCAGACCGACACAGTCTTGTAGGCGCCGGAGCCGGCAAAGACGAGACCGTGCGTGCCGCCCCAGGAAAGATCAAAGGTGAGCAACGGCGCCTTGCCGCCCTTGCCCCATGTCTTGCGATCATGTGGATCGAACTTTTGGCTGCGCCTTGCCGGTGCATCATGATCGACGCGATAGGCCTCGCCGATGACGACACCCCCGAGGTTTTTTGCATCCGAGGACCTGTTCGCATTGGAGAAAAGGTTTTGCGCTTCGCGGATCTCCATCCAGTCGGCGTGGCCAAAAATGTCCGAGGCGGCGCGCTCAACCGGTCTTATTCCCGGGCCGCGCAGCGACTTGCCCATCAGCATTCTTACGCCGGCGATGGTCGCGAGAAAGCCCACGACGCCGGCATAGAAGACGGACATGTCCGCGGTGCGCAAAATGTCGGACCAGGCGTAGGCAGGCCTATAAGAAAGCAATCGTATCGCCTCGGGCCAGACACTGAGAAACGTGGCAGCGGCCATGCCGAACACGCCGGCGATCGCCGTGAGCGGCAACACCATTCCTGATCGCCGCAACATCAACGCGATCGTCATAGTCGCGGCGGGACCGATCAAAGCAACCGAAGGCCAAGCCGCGTAGCCAAGCCGGTACGTGACCGATGCTGGTGACAGGCCGCTCTGGTACCAGCCGATCAGCGCGTCACCCCAGAGCGCGTAAGCATAACGCCAGGCGGGATACCAGATGTCGAGCGGCAGGATGGCGATCGATGCCTTGATGGCAATGCGGAACGAATTGTAGGAAAGTCGACCGAGCATCTTTTGTCCCACCGCGCGCCTGTCGCTACGAGCCCGGTGACTTGCCAGACGGTCTGCCACCGGTTGACTTTTTGGCCAGGCCATCCCCGTCAAGGACATCGCCAGAGCGAAGGCGTGTCACCGAGCCGCCGTGTTCCGCCGTTAGCGCGGCCACCGCGATGTGATCGACAAAACCCTCCCAGTGCTGCAGGAGCTTGTTCCAGCGCAGACCTGCGGCGCGCAAGCGTGTAGCAAACGAGGTTGGCAACGGCGCAGGGAAGGTGACGGTCAGCGGTTCCCTTGCAGCGTCGTCGGCTTTGGTCTGCTCATCAAGCGCTGCTTTACCGGCCTTCGCCCATTCTGCAACTTTTGCCTTGTCGCCCGCTAAACCAGCCAGTGACAGCAGCGCGCCATAAAGAGATGTCTCTTCGAGGTCTAGCAGGCCGGCTCTTTCGATGAGCGTGCCGGCCTCGATCAGGCGGCGCGTTCGCTGCTTGCGCTCGTCGGCCTTCAGCTTTGCTTCCTGCTCGGCGAGTTTTGCCCGTTGCTGTTCCAGGCGGCTCATGCGTTCGGCAAGCGAGGTGCGGGCCATTGGCGGATGTCTCCGTTTCCGTCTTCCCAAGCCCGTGTGGAGTTTGCCAGCCGGGAAGGGCGCCTTCAAACCCTGAATCGCTCGGCTGGTGCGGTCGACCGGCCTTTGGGCCTGACGCGCGCTGTCTTCAATTTGCCATGGCTGCCGCCCCCTGTCTAGATACCATGTGACGGATATGTGCAGACGCAATATGCATTCTTCGAATGCTTGCTTGCGCTTGGGTTTCAGATGCGGCATTCTGTCGGCATGGCCATCGCCTTTGCCCGTGCCCGCTACATTTCCCGTGCCGACGGCGGCAGCGCCGTACGCTCAGCCGCCTATAGCGGCCGTGAGGCGATCCGGGCCGAACGCACCGGCGAGGTGTTCTATTTCAAGCACCGCGAAGCCCCGGAGCATCACGAGGTGCTGCTGCCGGAAGGAGCACCTGCCGAGCTGTCGTCGAGCGACACGCTGTGGAATGCAGCAGAGGCCATGGAGAAGCGCAAGGACGCGCAACTCGCCCGCGAGATCGTGCTGGCGCTGCCGGCGAATACCGAGCTCGGTCATGACGATCGCGTCGAACTGGCACGGTCGTTCGCGATCGAGCATTTTGTCTCCAAAGGCCTGGCGGTGCAGCTGGACGTGCATTCACCGCACGGGGCGGAGAGCGAAGGGGAGCGGGCCAATTATCATGCGCATTTGCTGATCACGACGCGACGTTTGGGAGAGGATGGTTTTGCGGCGAAGAAGGCGCGCGATCTCGATCCCGTCATCAAGCGTGGCGGGGGGCGAGCCATCGTGGCGGAAGGCGAAGCCTGGGGCCAATTGTGGCGAGATCACCAGAACCGGTATTTTGCCGAACAGGGCCTTTCGATCCGGGTCGACGCGACGAGCGCGGTGCCGCAGGAACATATTGGGCCGATCCGCATGCGGGTGCCAGAGGCTGAGGCGAATGTGCGTGCCGAGCAGATCCGCAAGGCGAACGAACAGGCGGCGCGCGATCCCGAGCACGTGCTTGGCGTGCTGACGCGCAACCAGGCGAGTTTTTCCGAGTATGATCTCGATCGGCATTTGAAAAAGCATATTCGCGACGAGGGCGAGCGGTCAGAGGTGAAGGCCAAGGTGCTCGGCCGAGGCGATGTGCTGGCATTGCATGACCGGGATACAGGAGACGGTGTCGGGCGCTGGACGACGCGGGCTGTGCGGGATCAGGAGGTTTTGGCTCTTGCCGATGGTCGGCAAGTGGTCGGTGGATCACACCGAAATCTGGGGGATGTCGCCAGGCAGCGCGTAACGGCCGCGCGCGCGTTGCGGGCGGACCAGCTTGCGGCGTTCGATCATGCGACGGGTTCGGGCGGGCTGAAAATCATCGAAGGACGTGCGGGCACGGGAAAAAGTTTTGTCCTTGGTTCGATCCGTGAGGCGCATGAGGCGGCGGGCTATCGTGTTATCGGCCTGGCGCCGACCAATGCCGTGGCGCAGGCGATGAAAGACGAGGGCTTTGGCCCAGGCCTGGGCCGTACGGATTTTGGCTCTTCCGGTTTTGGCCGTGCGGGGCTTAGTCGAAGCTCAACCGTTCATGCGGAGCTGTTTCGGTTGAAGAACGGACGCGTGCAGTGGGATCGGCGCACTCTTGTTGTCGTTGATGAGGCGGCGATGATGGACGCCAAGGTTACGGGCGAGGTGCTGCGCGAGGCCCGACTGTATGGCGCCAAGGTCATCCTGGCCGGCGACGACCGGCAGCTTGGTTCGATCGAACGCGGCGGGTTATTCACCGAGTTAAAGAAAGAGCATGGCTCGGCGGAGATCACGCAGGTTACGCGCCAGAAGGTGGATTGGCAGCGCGCGGCGGCCCGCGATCTGTCAGATGGACGCTTCGAGGACGCCCTTCGATCGTTTGCTCGTAACAAGGCGATAGTCTGGACTTCAAAGCAAGAAGAGTTGCGGGGCAAGCTGGTCGAGCAGTGGGCCAAGGATTCGCACGATCATCCTTCATCGTCGCGCTTTGTGTTCGCCTACACCAACAAGGATGTCGATGTCCTGAACAAGGATCTGCGAGCGGTGCGCAAGGAGCGAGGCGAACTCGGCGAGGACTTTGTGTTCACCACCAAACATGGGGAGGCGCCCTTCGCGGTCGGTGACCGGGTGCAGTTCACCGACACGGCAAAGGGAGCCGGCATCTATAACGGCAATGCCGGCGTCATTGACAGAATCGACAGGAACTTTGGCCGGATCGGTGTGACGCTCGATGCTGCAGCGGGTCGGGAAGGAAGAAAAGTTGAGTGGTACGCGTCGGAGTTTTCAGGGTTTAGGCACGGCTATGCCGGCACAATCTACAAGGGGCAGGGCAAGACGCTTGACCATACCTATCTCCTGCACACGCATCATTGGCGTGCAGCCTCAAGCTATGTCGCGCTGACCAGGCAGCGCGAGAGCGCTACGATTTTTGTAGCAACCGAGACGGCGCGCGATCTCAGGCAACTTGCGCGGCAGATCGGACGCAACGAGATCAAGTCGGCTTCGGTGGCCTACGCGACCCATGATGAACTCAGCGCGGAGCAGAAGGTGAGGCTGGGCGAGTTGCGAGCCGCGGAAGCGGGTGCTGTGGCGGAGAAGGGCCGTGAAGGGGAGGGACGGCGCCAGGCGACCGGTCCGGTCGCGAACGAGGAGTGGGCGCGCGCAGAGTCTGGTCAGAATCGACGGAGGTCGGAGATGGAAACGGGCGTTATAGCGAAGGGAAGCGGCGGACGGAGCGACGGGAGGGGTGGGGCAAGCGCAGTGGAGCAGCCGGCGGCGAGAAAGGACGAGCCAGACGCGAAAGCCACACGGCAGCGCTCGGCCCCGGAGGAGCTCATCGTTTCGGATGACGCCGGCCGTCGGCAACCTACCGGGACTAGTGGAGACGAAAAGCCTGCGAGCAGCACTGGGGATCGAGCAAGCGATGAGAGGCGGGTGCTCATCCCTGCGTTCCAAGCCGTCGGTCTAGACGGCATTCGTCGCGACAGTCTTGGGCGAGCATTGGACGACGCCGGCATTGCTGCTGCCATCGGTCGGGACGCAGATGTGCAGCGTGAGCGCCAGGCCCTCTCGATTTACCTCGAGGCAGCCTACCGTGATCCGAAGTCGGCGGAACGGCGTCTCGACGACATCATCGCACGCGACGGACCAACGAGCGCTGCACAGCGTATCTCGGCCGACTTCAGCCTGCTTGGTGAGCTTCGCGGCCGAGAAGGGTTTTTCGCCGGCGCCAAGGCGCGCGAAGAGCGCGGAGCGGCCGAACGAGGTGCCGCCGCGATAGGACCGAATGTCGTGCGTACCGCAGAGTTCGAACATCGTTCCGTGCAGACTTATCGTTACGATGTCGAACGTCAGATGAGGGCCGACGCGGTCGAGGTGAGGGATGTGTCGGAGGAGGCGAAAGCGATGCTGGCGAAAGTTGCCCAGGCCAAGGACAATCAGGAGCGGGCCGAGGTATTCAAGACGGTTTCGTTTGATCCAGCGGTCAACGAAGAGATCTCAGCGCTCAAGAAATCGGTCGAGTCCCGATTCGGCGACGAAGGCGCAAGAGAGCTTGCACGAGGATCAATTGCGAATCGGCAGGTCACGCATCCTTCCGTTTCGCAGTCCGATCAGGACGGACTGGATGCCGTGATGAAGGTGTACTCGAGCGTCCGGCATGGTGAGTTTGTCGCGAGGCAGACCGAGAGCGAGCAGATCCTGGAACGGGAATCAATGAGAGCCACGCTCAAGCCTTGAATGGCCGACCTTCAGGCTAACGAGCGGGCGCGTCATGATCCGGCCGAAGCGCAGAAATCCTTGGCAACTTTCCTGGGCAGCTTCCTCACGGTCAGCTCCTGAGTATCACCGCGAAGGCTCCGGGCCGCGAAGAAAAGCTAAAGAAACACGAAACAGGACAGTATCGTCGTATCCCTTCGGCGAAACTTTCAATTACCCACATCGTTGGCATGCGCTGTTGCCTCGTTTGAGTCTGCCGTGATTCTGTCCGTGACGCCGAATCACGGGGCGTCATGGATGCGAAGCAGATCCAGGAGCAGCGAAGCCGCTTGGCAGGAGGAAGAACTTTCTGCGGCCGGTCTTCATGATAATAAGCGCCTTGCCCGTCGACTGCGACGGTTGCTGGATCAGATGTAAGCTGCGCCGGGCAAGGCCGATCCCCGCAGGTTGCGGCGACTGGGCAGCGACCTAGGCCGCCTACCGGTTCTTTGACAACCTAGGTGACCGAACATAGTATTCTCGCCTGTCATTTCGCCGCCACTGCGGCGCGCGAAGGCCCAATCCTTATCCTGCAGGACACGACCGAATACACAATCGAACGTGTCGGTGATCCGTTGCGCGTCTACCTCGCCGAAGAAGTGAACTTCTCCATCCCGACGGGAATCGGCAATCGCGATGGCGTGCCTCAGCTTCGTGACATCGATTCCGATAAATGCTTCTTTTTATAATCTGCCACGGCTCGTCCTCCTGTGATGAGGATCGGCTCGGCCCGCCCGAGCAACCCTCGGACGCGCAGTGTAGGGCGAGCCACCTCACCGACAGATGCGGACATATGGTCTTACGAACTCCGGCCGCTTTGGAAGTGACGGGCAGCGCGAGCAGCCGACAGATCATCGAACATTTCCTAATGCCGTCCGCTGCAGAGCTTCCGCGTTCAATCATGAAAGTTTACAGCCGACCTGAGACTGCATCCGTTGCCTGAGTAGCTCCGAAAAATTATCCTTGTTCGGGCAGAACTCTCGATAGCGATCCTCGAAATCGAAGGCCTCTAGATGGCTGTGACATCTGCGGCGATGGGGACATGTGATGCAGGTTCGGTACATGAAGCGGCCATACGCGAACTCCAGCGTATGAAAGCTGTTAGGATCGATTCCAACTGAACGCATCGCCAGCGTGAGGAGATCCTGCGCGGCACAGGGCAGGTGCATGGCGTTGTCAAATTCGCTGGGCGACATGCCGAGGGCGTTCAACCTGCCTGTGCATTCCTCCATGCCAAGCGCCCAGAAATCCCTTCTCGCTGCCTTGCTCCGCCTGCGGTCTTTGAAAATGGCGATTGCGGACCGGCACGCACCGAGGGTGTTTTTGATCAGGTTGCTGCTCATGTGACGCGCCCTCCCGGTTTCTCAAACGAACGGACTTCCATATTGATAATAAGGTGCTGAAACGGCTCGTTCTTTGCGCTAGCGCAAAGTTCTCAAGCACGGAGAGCGCCGGTGCGGCGTCCGATAGGCGATCCTGACCTGATAGGCTGGCAATGCCCGCTCCCGCCTCGATAGTACTCTGATGAAAAGATCGGAGACGGATAACGACCGGCAGGCTGAGGCCGGAACCGCCGCTGGCGCGCGCGTGTGTCATCGCAGCGCCAGAACCGCTCAAAAGACCGCTCTTCCGAGACGGCGGGAAAGGCCCGGACCGATGTCGGAGCAGCGAAGCAGTGCCCGATCCTTCGTTTTACGTGTCTCAACCACCAAGGTGCTGCAGGGCCATAACGGGGGGTGTTGTCGAAGATTGCAAACAGAACCTAACGGATTCTCGCTTTGTCCGCGATGACCGGGGGCGAAGCGATCGGAGAAAAGTATGCTATTGTACTGTCTGAACGCGCTGTGGGTTGCGATGTCTCGGGACCGGGCGTCGATATAGACCGCCTGCGGCACAAGGTCGGTTTGGTTTTCCGCATCCTCGGTCGAGAAGAACATTGCTATCGGGCAGATCAAGTTGCAGGCGCGAGGCTGGAGTGCGCAAGCTGTTGGAATGGGTCAATCTGACCTATCGAGCCGGAATATTACCCTGATCAGCTCTAGCAGCGGGTTGGCATTGTCCACGCCTCGCAATGCGGCCTGAGGCCACTGTTGGACGAAATCAGCTCAGGGATGCACATTGAATTGGTAGCCGAGGAGCCGAAACGTTTCGAGATTGTGGCGGCAGTACCTAGTACGTGGCAACTCCGCGGCTAACAAACTGTCGAGCAACTTGGCAGGCTTTGGAGGTCGAAAGCTGACGTGATCGGGCCAGAACACAGCGACACGATCTAAGAGGCTAACAATAATCGTGAGCCGCGGTGTCGCGTGCAGGTGACAAGTTGCAGCGAGTAGGTTATGCATTTCTCCGTCGGCGAGGTTAAATGGCCTCAACTGGTTGCGGGAGAGAGCAGCGCACGGCTGCCGCCGAAGGGGAATACGCCCAAAATCTCTCAGGCAAAAGAACCGTAAGCAGGGCGACACTCTGGAAAGACGGGGCCTGTCAAAGATCCCGCGCCGAAGGTGTAAGTGCTATCGGAGCCCTATCCGGCAGCGCGAGTCTCTCAGGCTTCAGACAGAGGGGCACGGAATGGCTGCACGGTGCGGCCGGCTTCGTGCTTTTCTGGAGAAGTTATGGCAGGCGAAGAAACGAACCACTCAGTACTGCAAGATCTGCATCAGCAGTCAGGGGTCTGTTTCGTCGCCTTTATCGGCTGGCCCGTGCCGCTCACTTGTCCGGCGAGCGTTGATCTCCACAGCGCCTGCCCATTCGATTCGATGGCGCCGCCATCGCATTTTTGTCAATTCAATGACAATGCCAGTCGTCTTAATGACATGGCTGTCATCCGCCTTCGTGCCGATCACTTCATGCTGGTGTCCGATCCGGGTTGTGCGGCACAGGACGAGGCACATCTGAGCAAGCTTGCCAAAGGGCTTGACCTTAGCGTCAGTCCGCTCGATCGGGTTCTCATCGCCATTCGGGGCGCAGAGGCAGGAACTAAGATCAGTCTGCCGGAAGAAGGCAACGTCATACCCCTTCAGGGTGGTCTCATTAGGACGTGGTTGGACTCAGTCCTTCTCTCCCAACGTCGCCATGACAATAGTGATCGCTTCTTCTTCTGGCAGATCGATCATCGGCAGTTTGACCTTAAGTATTAAAAGCTAAGCAACTTTAGGCACGAGGAATAATATACCATGGCGACGACTTCGACATTGAGGGACCAACTCGACAAAGAAAGAAATCTGACCCGTCCAGGCCCTCCCAAAGCGCCGTCAAATCCGTTTTTCGGCGTCGGTCCCATCACTGACGCTACGCTCGATGAGGTTCATAGCAGGCAACGCCGGGTCGAGTTCGATAGATGGCTCGAAATGAACTATCGAAAGGTCGACGATAAGGGCAACGATATTGGTCCGTTCACCACGGCCGAAATAGCGCGCAGCATGCATCGAGGTTATCCAGCTGATAAAATTCTGAAGGATATGATGAGGTCAATACATCAGTATTTCGAGTTCCCGTCACAGAATCTGATGGCGGTCGGCCTAGGCGGCGGCCACAGCGGCTTTACCGTTGCCATCATGCATCTCATGAATCCCAACCAGTTAAAGCAGCAGGTTTACGTGGACACGCCAAGACCTGAATCGTCGAAGGCCGTCAGCGCTGGGTTCTTTCGTCAATCCTGGGCGACACAGCTAATTGAGATGCAAAAATTTGTAAAGAATGGTGACGTGGATCGGCTTCACTTCGCTGATACTGACGGCACTATTCCAACGGCGGATCAGTTGGAAGCGTTGGGCATCAGCTTGTTTATCGGGGTCGGCCATGAGACCACTGGTGCCAACTCCTATACACAGGCCGAGATCAAGGAGCTTGTGACTTGGTTGGATCGCGATCCGGAAAGCCGTCACGTGATTTTCGATGCCACGTCGATGTTGGGTGCTATGCCGTGGGGGGAAGAGTTCGTCCGGCAAGTTGTCACAAAGTGCTGCTTGTTCATGCCATTTCAAAAGGCGATCGGCGGCATCTCGGGCTATTTTGTTATCTCTCTTACGCCGGAAGCACTGAGGCTCATCGAAAGCAACCAGAACGATCCTGCTTGGGCAATACCCCGGCAGCTCAAGCTTGCACCTTCTGTCGATCCAAAAACGCCTTTAACCGGCAAGCGGTCTGTGGCCATCGGACCCTTTTACGACGCAAATCAGGACAGAATGCTCGGCGGCGTGATCAACACGTATAGTGCGTTAGCCTTTGCCGAAACGACGTTCGGTTTGCTGCAGGCTGCTCGCCGCGTAGGTTCTGTTAGCGATTTGAACCGCCGTTCTGTTCAAAATCGGCGAGTTATTTCGGACTGGATTAAACGCTCGTCTCTCCTGAAATTCACTGTCACCGAAGCCGAGCGGCGCGGTGCCGCCGTGATGCTTTTGAAAGTCGAGGATCCGGATATCTGCGACAAGGAGGTTCATGCCCGCATCATAGCCCGGTCCAAACAACTCCTGGGTTATGAAGGCATAACGCACGTAAACGGCGACTTCGAAGAGGGGCTGGACGCTGCTCGATATGTGAATGCTTTTCCCGGCATGCCCGGCGACTACCGCGCTTGGGTAGGTGGCATCCGCGACCCGGAAGATCTTCACCTGCTTCTGGAGAACCTGGAATATGCCTACCGCCGAGCCAAGATATCGGTGCTTGAGGAGGAGCTGGCCAGTCAAGGCGAAACCTGCGAACTTAAAGCGGTCGATAGTGGCCCTCTCCGGAAGGATGATCCCGATCGGGCATACACGGTTCTGGTGTCTGACTTGATTGGACTGCGCCTCGACGATCACGGTGCTCCGGATCACAGCGAAGTGGAGGAACACATTCAAAGTAAGGGGGGCGTATTCCATTGCGGTCCAATTGAAGGAAATCAGGAATTAGAGAAAGGCAAGATTCATTTCTTCTATCAGCCAAGCTTGAGTACGGAGACCGAACTCCTCGCATGCACTGCAAAAGGAGAATATGATGCGCTTATTACGGCGGCTACCTTCATCCCTAAACAGTCCTTATTCCCACTCGGCGGCGTCCGCATCGGTACAGGAACCGGGAACATGCTCTCGGATTCTTGGGGTGGCCCGGATGGCGACGGTGGCAACGCCCCGCTCATGAATACTCCCGGTATAAACAGTCGGGCTACAGCCCAAATGGCGATGAAGGCGCTCATTAAGGTTGTTCCTGATCTTCCTGTAAACGAATTGCATCAGCGGTCGATTGCAGGAAAGTTCGATACCGGTAGAGATCTGAAGGACTTTCCGACCTCGAAGCTGGAAGGACAAAAGTTTACCGTTCTCGGCTATGGCAACATTGGACGCGAGGTTGCCAAGCTTGCAAAGGCTTTTGGAATGCATGTACGCGTCTATGCACGAGAGCATCATAAGGCATGGATTGAAGCCGGGGGCTACGAGTATTTTGCCAGTCCGATGGACGCTGCCTTGGGCGCTAATGTTCTTTCAGTGCATGTTGGACTGGGTAGGCTGAACAAGGCGAGCGGTAAATTTAGCAATGCCGGCCTGATCAGTTCCGAGTTGTTAGATGCATTGGCGCACGGCGCTATTCTGATCAACTTCGACCGAGGCGAGCTTGTCGACGTATGCGCCCTCAAGGAGGCCTTGCAATCTGGTAAGGTCCGATATGCTGCAATCGATGCAGACATTTTCAGTGACGCGGAAAGCGGCGCCCTAAGTGGGCCGTTACTACCTTATCTAGCATTGAATGAGCAGTTCCCCCAAAAACTCGAATTGCTTCCGCACGTCGCCGCGGATACCGATCATCCGACCCGTGTCGCGGGTGCAAAGCAGGCGGTCGATCAGATCTTTGACGTCATACAGTTCAAAGCGGTGAGAAATGTGAAAGGTTCGCTTCCGGAAGGATACGTCAATCTCGGAACAAGTTTGCCGACCGGCGTAGGTAGATCAACCCCAGAATCGTTTTTGGCATTTGCAGATCAGTCCGTGATTCTGAAAGAACTGCGTCGTTTATCTGAGCGAATTGCATCCGTGATCGGAGGTATTGAAGCAACGGCTGACCGAAAACGAAGGGAAGAGATCGTCAAACGATACCATGCAGAACTTATTCGCGACATGCTTCTTCATCGGCGCATTATAGAGGAAGCCGGGCTCTATGCTCCGGCGACTGCTTCATACTAATATGTGGTGTGGCGAACGTAACAGTGACGTTCAAATCGACACCCGGCAAATATATGGAGTGCCCGTACGAGCAGCGCCGGGGCGGTATCTGATGTGTGGGGTTATCGGACAAACGGCGGCATGAGCGTGTGCATCTTGAAGATCGGCATGGCCAACCTCGTCTAACAACATCCGCCGCCTCATCTACCTGGAGCGCATCAGAGAAGCCTGAAATCAGCGTCGGGGCGGCATCAATCTCATTCAGGACTTTTCCCCGTGCAAGAACGTCGTCAAAGCCCCGCTGTCAGACCCACAAAAACCGGTTCTTCGATCCATCTATTTTCGCACCTTTGCGTCCATAGCCAGGTTTAGACCGGAACGGCACTCAATATCTGAATTACAGTGCCGCCATGCACCGGGGACTGACGGTCGTTCGACGCCTCTGCGCTGCGTCGGCCATATCGATTAGCAGCCATGTAGCTGCGAGCAGGTGAAGCGCCGTCCATCTGGTATAAAGAGGCGCATCCACTCACACCGCTTGACCAAATTTCATCGTTGTGTGAGTGTCTTTTTACGTCGAAAAAAACATTGGGAGACAGAGATGTTGTATCACCGCGCCAAGAATTCTTGGGAGCAGCGCGACCAGGAAAACGTTTTCCATGGGTTCACGGATCTTGAAACACTAAATCAGAACGGACCGGTCGTGCTGACCCATGGCGAAGGGATTCATGTCTTCGACGTCCATGGCAAGAGCTACATGGATGCCAATTCCGGCCTCTGGAACAATGTCGCCGGCTTCAATCACAAGGGGCTGATCGAGGCGATCTGCGACCAGGCCCGCAGGTTTCCGGGCTATCATGCCTTTTTCGGCAGGATCGCGGATACGACGGTGGCGCTCTCCGAAAAGCTCATCGAAATTTCGCCCTTCCCGAGCGGCCGCGTCTACTACACCAATTCTGGCTCCGAGGCGAACGACACGGTCGTCAAGATGTTGTGGCTGCTGCACCGTCGCAACGGCCAGCCGCAGCGCCGCAAGATAATCACCCGCGTCAACGCCTACCATGGTGTGACGGTCGCCACGGCGTCGATGACGGGCAAGACCTACAATGCGGAATTCGGCCTGCCGCTGCCCGGCTTCCTGCATGCCGACTGCCCCCACCACTGGCGCTACGGAGAGCCCGGCGAGAGCGAGGCCGCGTTTTCGCAACGCCTCGCCCGCAAGCTGGAAGAGCTGATTATCAAGGAAGGGCCGGACACCATCGCCGGCATGTTCGCCGAACCCGTGCAGGGGGCGGGCGGGGTCATCCCGCCATCTAGGGGCTATTTCGAGGCGATCAGGCCCATCCTGCGCAAATACGGCATTCCGCTCATCGCCGACGAGGTGATCACCGGTTTCGGCCGCACCGGCGAGATGTGGGGCGGCGACAAGTACAATGTCGAGCCCGATGCCATCGTCGCCTCCAAATGCATCACCGCTGGCTATTTCCCGATGGGCGCGATCATCCTCGGGCCGGAACTCGCCGACGCGCTGACGCGCGCCTGCGAGGCGGCCGAGGAATTCCCGCATGGCTTCACGTCCGGCGGCAACCCGCTCGGCAGCGCGATCGCGCTGAAGGCGCTGGAGGTGATCGAGACGGAGGGCCTGCTCGACAATGTGCGCCGCGTTAGCCCGCGCTTCCTCGCGGGATTGGACCGGCTGGCCAGGCACGACCATGCCGGCGAAGCGCGCGGCGTCGGCCTGATGGGGGCGGTCGAGCTGGTCGCCGACAAGAACAGCAAGGCCCCGCTGGACGGGGCGCTCCGGATCCCGGAGCGCATCGCCAACAAGGCCCTCGAAAAGGGATTGATCTGCCGCCCGCTCGGCCAGGCGATCGTGCTCGGGCCCCCCTTCATCATCACCGAGGGCCAGATCGGCGAGATATTCGACATCCTCGAGGATACGATGGCGGAGGTCTTCGCCGACGTCGGCCTCTGATCGCGCCGCCGGCGGACGCTCTATCGATTTGTTTTAGCCGCATTTGTGCAACGTCAGACGATTCCGTCCGGCTGCAAAATGCTCTAGCCGCTCTTTCCTGCCCGGCGCAGGATGTCCGTCACGGCCGCTGCATCGAGCGCCTTGCAGGTCAGGCCCGGCGGCTTGAGCGTGGTCGTGTCCTCGGCCGCCAGCATCGCGTTCAGGATCGCCTCGTCGGTCGCCTCGACCGCCGCCTCGTAGGCGGGGTCGAGGATCTCGTCGTTGAGGTGGGTGAAGCCTTGCAGGGGGGCGTCGAACTGGGGAAGCGGGCGGGCATTGGCGGTGCTGAAGGCCAGGAAGATGTCGCCTGAGCTGTTGCCGCCCGGCGTGCCGGAACGGCCGATGCCGATGGCGCCGCGCCGCGCCAGCCGGTCGAGCTGGCCCGGCCGCAAGGGCGCGTCCGTGGCGATCACCACGATGATCGAGCCGCGCTCGCGGTCCAGCAGCCGATGATCGTCCAACTGCCTGCCTACGGATTCGCCCAGCACCGTCAGCCAGTCGCGGCGGCCGTGATTGGCCTGCACGAGCACGCCGAACGTGTAGTGAGCGCCTCCCAGCTCAACGCGGCGAGAGGACGTGCCCGTGCCGCCCTTGAACTCGTAGCAGATCATCCCGGTGCCGCCGCCGGTGTTGCCTTCGGCGACGGGGCCGGGCCGGGCGCCGTCGAGCGCGGCGAGAACGTGCTCCTCGCGCACATGCTGGCCGTTGATGTCGTTGAGGACGCCGTCATAGGTCTCGGCGATCACCGGCATGGCCCACAGATGATGGTCGCGGAACGCCTCCTCATACTGTGCGATCATCCATTTGACCGCGGCGTGATGGGCAATACCGACGCTGTGGGTGTTGGTGATGCACACCGGCCCGAGGAAATAGCCGGCATCGCGAATCCAGTGCGCGCCCGTCATCTCGCCGTTTCCGTTGAGGACGTAGATGCCGGCATGCGCGATGCGCGGTTCGCGCTCGTGCCCGAAAGGCAGGATCGCAGTCACCCCGGTGCGGATGCGCCCCTCCGGCTCGTTCAGCGTTACCAGACCGACGCACACGCCCGCGACATCGGTGATCGCATTGTCGTGTCCGGTCGTCCCGGGCAGGCGCCAGCCCAATTCCCGCGCCCGTCCCTTCGCCCTCCGATCGCCCGTCCCTTCCATCCGGCCTTTTGTCATTCCCGCCTCCGTGGCGAAGAATATGTTTGTCCTGGTGGCCAAAGTATGTATTTTTACGTCCATAAAAACAATAAGAGTCTCCAGAGGGTGCTGAATGGACTTTTTGCAGATTGCTTCCGTGCATAAGGCCTACGGCACGCCGGAAGGCACATCGGTGCGCGCGCTGGATGATGTCACGATCAACGTCCGCAACAACGAGTTCCTGACCCTGCTCGGACCCTCGGGCTGCGGCAAGACTACGCTTTTGAAATGCATCGCGGGCTTCGAGGACCTGGACGGCGGCGACCTCATCCTCCACGGGCGGAGCCTGAGGGCGGTGCCGGCGCACCGGCGCCCCTTCAACACCGTGTTCCAGAACTATGCCCTTTTCCCGCACATGACGATCACGCAGAACGTCGGCTACGGGCTCGACGTGGCCTGCGTCAAGAAGCCGGAGCGCAACCGGCGCGTCGACGAGGCGCTGGAGATGGTGAGGCTCTCCGGCTTCGGGAACCGCCGTCCCAGCCAGTTGTCGGGCGGTCAGCAGCAGCGTGTCGCGCTCGCGCGCTCGCTGGTGCTGAAGCCGAGCGTCCTCCTGCTGGACGAGCCGCTCTCGGCGCTCGACCGCAAGATGCGCGAGGCCATGCAGATGGAATTGAAGAACCTCCAGCATTCCGTCGGCATCACCTTCATCTTCGTCACCCACGACCAGGAGGAAGCGCTGGCGATGTCGGACCGGATTGCCGTTCTGTCCCAAGGCAGGTTGCAGCAGATCGGCAGTCCCGTCGAGATCTACGATGCGCCCGCCAACGAGTTTGTGGCGAACTTCGTCGGCACCTCGAACCTGTTTGCCGGAAAGGTCGTCTCGCGTGAGCGCGAGCGTGTCGTCGTGGAGACTGCGAACGGTCGCAGGCTGGCCTCGCAGGATGATCGTTTCGCCGTCGGCGACAGCGTCAAGCTGGTGCTGCGGCCGGAGTACCTGCACATCGTCGGCCCGGGGCAGGGAGAGCCGGGCTGCGTGCTGGAAGGCACGGTGAAGGACACGGTCTTCGTCGGGTCCGTCATGCACATCCATGTCGACGTGGGCTTCGGGCGCACCGTGACGGCCCATCACCGCCACGACCGGGCCGACGACGAGCCGGGCATCGCCGCCGGAGCCGCCGTGCGCATCGCCTACGCGCCGGCGGCCGCGCACCTCATCGCGGCCGCGGGAGCCTGAGATGATCGCCGGCGACACCGTCAGGTCCCGCAGGCGGCGCGCGCTCCTCCTGCTGCTGGCGCCGATCACGCTGATGCTGGGCGTATTCTTCCTGATCCCGCTCGGCATCATGGTCGTCTACAGCTTCCTCGAGCCCGGCCTCTACGGCGGCGTCGAATGGAACTGGTATCCGTACAATTACGGGCGCATCCTCGGCTGGCCGCTGAACGACTACGAGGAATTCGATCCGATCTACCTGTCGATCTTTCTGGGCTCGCTGAAGGTCGCCTGCCTCACCGTGCTGTTCTCGCTGCTGATCTGCTACCCGGCAGCCTTCTGGGTGAGCCGGATGAGCGAACGGCGCAAGACCTTCGTCCTCTTCCTGATCATGCTGCCCTTCTTCGCGAACCTGCTGGTGCGCATCTATGCCTGGCTGCTGCTGCTGCGCCCGACCGGCTTCATCAACACGCTGCTCCAGAGCGCGGGGCTGATCGCGCAACCGCTGGACATGCTGTTCTCCAATTTCGCGGTGATCGTGGGCATGGTCTACATCTTCACGCCGTTCATGTTCCTGCCGATCTATGCGAATGTCGAAAAGCTCGACTATTCGCTGATCAGGGCCTCGCAGGATCTCGGCGCGACGCCGCTGCAGACTTTCCTGCGTGTCATCCTGCCGCTGACGGCGCCCGGCATCGCCGGCGGATCGGTCATCGTCTTCATCCCGGCCCTCGGCAATTTCATCGTGCCCGCCTTCCTCGGCGGCTCGAAGGTGCAGATGACTGGCAACCTCATCGAACGATCGTTCCTGCAATCGCGCGACTGGCCGTTCGGGGCGGCGCTGGCGCTGCTCATCATGGCCTCGGTCGTCCTGGTGCTGATGATCCAGTTCACCCGGACCGCTAGGGCACAAGCGAGGGGAGCAGTCTGATGTTTCGCGGGTTCAGGCCGGGAAAGCTCTGGTCGGCGCTGTTCAACAGCTACGGGTTCCTGTTCCTCGCTTTCCTCTACATGCCGCTGGCCTTGATCGTCGTCTATTCCTTCAACGCCAATCCGATCAACATGGCGGTCTGGACCGGCTTCACGTTGGACTGGTACGCGACCATCTTCGGCGGCGCCGGCGTCGAAGGCACTTTCGATGTTGCCTTTACCGAGAGCCCGGAGCGCATCTTCGAGGTCGTGAAGAACAGCTTCCTGGTGGCGACCACCGCGGCCAGCATATCGACCCTCATCGGCACGGCGACCGCCGTCGCCCTGGCCCGCTACAGATTCGCCGGCAAGCGCTTCTACCAGGCGCTTCTGCTCCTGCCGATGCTCGTGCCCGACATCGTCTTGGGCATTGCGCTGCTGATCTTCTTCGTCGGCGCCGGCTTTCATCTCAGCTTGCTGACCATCGTCATCGGCCACGTCACCTTCCTGTCCAGCTACGTCTTCGTCGTGGTGTCGAGCCGGCTCGCAGGCATGGACACCACGCTCGAACAGGCCTCCGCCGATCTCGGGGCAGGGGCCTTGACCACCTTCCGCCGCGTGACGCTGCCGCTCATCATGCCGGGCGTGCTGGGTGGATTCCTGCTGGCCTTCATCATCTCGCTGGACGACGTGGTCATCACCTATTTCATTGCCGGCGTCGGCTCGCAGACGCTGCCGCTGCTCATCCTGGCGATGATGCGCAGGGGCCTGCGGCCGCAGATCACCGCGCTCGCAGTCGTGATCATCCTGTTCTCTTTCGCGGTGGCGACCGTCGGCATGCTGCTGCGCAATCGCAAGTCTTGAAAACAACAAAGGGGAGTATGCGACATGAAACGACTATTGACCCGGATCGCGGGCGCGGCAGCAATCCTGATGCTGTCGGGGCACTTGGCCTCAGCCGAGGGCAAGCTCGCGCTCTACAACTGGGGCGAATATATCAACCCGGAGATCATCGACGATTTCAGCAAGGAATTCGGCGTCGATGTAACGCTGGACACCTATTCCACCAACGAGGAGATGCTGGCCCGCATCCAGGCGGGCGCCTCTGGATATGACCTCGTCTGGCCCTCGGTGCACATGCACGACATCATGCAGCAGCTCGGCCTGTTGCAGCCGGCGCATCCCAACCAGTTGCCGGGGTGGGACGCCATCGACAAGGCGGCCCTGCGCTCGCACGAGGATCCGAACGGCGACTTCTGCCTGCCCTATGCCTGGGGGTCGGTGGGCATCCTCTACAACAAGACGCATATTCCGGAGCTGAAGTCGTGGAAGCAGTTCTTCGAATACGCCAAGGATAATCCCGGCAAGGTGACCATGCT
This sequence comes from Chelativorans multitrophicus, assembly GCF_011317445.1. Lineage (GTDB taxonomy): Bacteria > Pseudomonadota > Alphaproteobacteria > Rhizobiales > Rhizobiaceae > Chelativorans > Chelativorans multitrophicus. Next base: position 43,031 of record NZ_JAAAPL010000007.1, on the reverse strand, counting down.
AGACGACCTGCGCGAGACGCTGGGGGTCGGACTAATCATGACCGGCGCCTCGGTCAACTCCCGCGATCCCGACGAGATCGCCAAGGCCGAGGCCTTCATCATGGAGCAGAAGCCCAATATCGGCGCCTTCCGCTATGACGTGATCCCGCTGGTGACCGCCGGCGACACCGCGGCCTCGCACTACTATGTCGGCGGCGTCCTGAACACGCTGCAGAATCCCGAGCTGCTGGGGTTCGTCATCCCGGAGGAAGGCGCGACCATGTACCAGGAGGACGTCTGCCTGCTGGCGAACGCGCCGAACCCGCACAATGCCAAGCTGTTCATGCAGTTCCTGCTGCGGCCCGAGGTTGCGGCCAAGAACTCGGCGCGGCTGACCAACGGCGTCGTCAACACCGAGGCGGTGGCCCTCCTGCCCGAGGAGCTGAAAAGCAATCCGTCGATCAATCCGCCGCAGGACGTGCGCGCGAAGCTGCAGATCTTCGAGGATATGGGCAAGGATCTGCGCCTCTATACCCGCGCATGGGACAGGATCAAGACGAACTAACCTTCTCCCGAGGCTTTGCCGGGGCGCGCAGGCCCGCGTCCCGGCCTTTTCAATCGGAGCATGCCATGGGCCGCTATCAGCTCAGCGCCAACGACCTGCAATTCGCCCGCGAATTCCTCGCCTCGCCGATCGGCTACCATAGCCCGGGTCTGCAGCGCGTCTTGAACCGCATGCGGGGGGCCGACTGGGCCTTCAAATACGTGCTGGTGGTGGAACGGCGCCACGCCCGCTGGCGTCTCGGCAGGATGCCGCTCAAGCGCGGTTCGGCGATCGAGATGGTCGAGGACGTCGTCTACACCGATCTGCTGGAGGCTGAGCGCGACATCTTCCGGCGCCGCTGGAAGGACCTGACGGCCCGGCCGCTCGACCTCGGCTCCGACGACGCCGCGTAGGAGACAGTCCGCAATGCTGCCCATCGTCGCCTATCTCGACAAGCTGACCGTCGCACCCGGGGAACGCCTCGCCGTCATGGCCGGTTCCTTCGGCGCGCACACCTATCGCGCCGACCTGCGCCGCATCATCCAAGGAGACACCAACCCGCAAGGACCCGGCTACAAGGACGAGGCGATCGCCCTGGATCTCGGCGGCGAGCGCCCGGCCGAGGCCAAGGGGTTCTACCCCGGCTCCTGCGTCGTCGTGCCGGGGCGGGGGATGTTGTCGAACCTCGACGACTTCACCCTCGCGGCGGTGGCAAGCCCGACGCTGCTGGACGAGCGCGAGCGCACGGTGATCGCCATGCCGGGCTTTGCGCGGATCGGGATCGACGCCGAGGGGCACGTCTTCGCCGAGGCGCTGGGCCGCAGGCTCGCCACCACGGGGCGGGTCACCAGGAACATGTGGCATGTGCTTTCCCTCGCCTATTCGGGCGGCGACGGCCGGCTGACGCTGAGCATCTCGGCCGAGAGCGACGCGGCCGGCGAGGACGGGCAGCTGGAGGCGATCTCGGTCCCTGCGACCGCGGCGCCCAGTGGCGCCACGGAGATCCTGATCGCCGCGACCCGCGGCCCCAACGGTCGCCCGGGAACGTTCTTCGACGGCAAGATCGACCGCCCGGCGCTGTTTTCGGCCGCGGTGGCGCATGACACGCTTCGCCGTCTGCTGGCCGATTTCGAGCGGCTGTCGCGGACGCGCAATTTGCGCGCGGCATGGGACTTCTCGCGCAAGATCTCGACGCAGACGATCTGCGACGTCTCGCCCTTCCAACTGCATGGCCGCATCCACAACGCGCCGGCGCGCGCCATGACCGGCTGGCTCTGGAAGGGCCAGGATCTGGATTGGAAGAAGCGTCCGGATCTCTATTCGGCCATCCATTTCCATTCGACCGACATGTACGATGCCGCCTGGACGGTGGATTTCACCTTCACAGTGCCCGAGGGGCTCGGGAGCGGCGTCTATGCCGTGCGCCTGGTGCCGGACGGCGACGAGGAGGCCGCCTATTACTGCGTCTTCGCGCTGAGGCCGCCGCGCGAGCAGGCAAGCGGCAACACCGTCGCCTTCCTGTTCCCGACATGCAGCTATCTGGCCTATGCCAACCACCGGCTGGGCATGGATGTTCCCGGAACGGAGATCGGCATGGGCCGGGCGGTCGAGCTCGACCGCCACCATATGTTCCTCCAGGCCAACCCGGGCATCGGCTTCTCGGTGTACGAGACGCATGACGACGAAAGCGGCGTCTTCCACAGCTCGCGCTTGCGGCCGATCGTCGACTTGCAGCCGAAGGTGAGATCCTTCCTTGGCGGCTTCGGTTCGAATGTCTGGCAGTTCAACGCCGACACCCACATCCTCGGCTGGCTGGACCATATCGGGCAGCACTACGACGTTATCACCGACGAGGACCTGCATGCCGAAGGCTTGCAGCTCCTCGGCCGATACAATGTGATCCTCACCGGGACCCATCCCGAATACCACACCGGCAACATGATCGCCGCGCTCCAGGGCTTCACCGACCGCGGCGGCCGGCTGATGTATCTCGGCGGCAACGGCTTCTACTGGGTCGTCAGCTTCAGCGAGGATATGCCCGGCATCATGGAGTGCCGCCGCTCCGAAGCGGGGATCCGACCCTGGGAGCCGGGGCACGGCCAGTTCTACCACGCCTTCACCGGCGAGTATGGCGGCCTGTGGCGGCGCAACGGGCGCCCGCCGAACCATCTGTGTGGCGTGGGCATGACCTCGCAGGGGTTCGATATTTGCGAGCCTTACGTGCTGTCGCCCGCGGCCCGCGACCCTCGCGCCGCCTTCATCTTCGAGGGGTTGTCCAAGACGGCGAAGATCGGCGATTTCGGCCTAGCGGGAGGCGGTGCCGCGGGCCTGGAGGTCGACCGGGCGGACGCCGCGCAGGGAACGCCGGCGCATGCGCTGGTGCTCGCCTCCTCGACGCGCCATACCGATATCTACCTGATGACGCCGGAGGATCTGCTGGACCCGACGCCCGACTGGTCGGGAACGCAGGCCGACATCATCCGCGCCGACCTGACCTTCTTCGAGACGGCCGGCGGCGGCGCCGTGTTCTCCACGGGCTCGATCGCCTGGGCGGGCTCGATGGCCTGGAACGGCTATGAAAACGAAATCGCCTATATTACAGCCAATGTGCTGCGGCGCTTCGACAATCCCGATCGCTTTCGCATGCCGGGAGGCCGCGAGGATGGACAGCCAGTCGAGACCCGATCGACCGAATCGTGAATAGGAGCGCTGTTGGACTCTAAGAGCGACCTGCAATTGCGCCTAACCCGGCAACTGCTCAAGATGGTTGCCGACGGCGCGCTCGAAACCGGCGCGCACTTGCGCGAAGTCGAGCTTGCGCAAATGTTCGGTGTGTCGCGCAGTCCTCTGAGGGCAGCGTTGTCGCAACTTGTCGGCATTGGCGCGGCCGGTAAGGGCGAAGGACGTGGATTGCGCGTCATCGCCGATCCGAAGATCGCACGGCGCCTGCTTGCCGCCGTTCCACAGGAAGATGAAAAGCGCATCAAGCATCTTATTGCGCGCGACTGGTTCGAAGGGCAGATCCCGCGCGAGGTGTCGGAAAGCTTCATCCTCTCGCGCTACAGGCTCGGCAAGGTTGCCCTTTCGCGAGTGCTCTCCATGCTTTCAGACGAAGGCATCATTACGCGGATGCCGGGATATGGTTGGCAGTTCGAACCGACATTGAATTCGCAGGCGGCGAACGATGCCAGCTACGACTTCCGGCTTCTGATAGAACCAGGCGCGATCCTACAGTCCACCTTCATCTACGACGTTGCAGGTGCCGCGGCGATCAGGGCTCAGCACGAGCGTGTACTACATTCCCACACGCGAAACCTCTCGGAACTTTTCCGGCTGGACGAGGATTTCCATCTGTTCATCGCGGAATGCTCCCACAACCCTTATGTGGTGCAAGCGGTCACACAACAAAACAAGCTGAGGCGGCTCCTGGAATACGAATCGCTGATCGATTCGGGACGCCTGAACGCATCCTGCACTGAGCATCTCGAAATCCTCGATGCATTGGATGCACGCGAACTCGACAAAGCGGCGTCGGTGATGATCCGTCATCTAAAAGCTGCGAAGGCTTCGCCGCCTGCCTTCACAAGCTGAAGAATAATCTAAAACCTCCTCGGCCCCAATGTCGATCGGCACGCGGCCGTCGCCGACAAGGGTTACGTCATCAAGGCCAACCGGCAGTCAGTGCGTTGAGATCAGATGGATCTGGAAGCCGCGGACGTCTTCCAGAGAAAGCCGGTCGGGCGAACGGCCAAAGTAGCGCGAAAACTTCGCCACCGGCATGCATGCATTACATCGAAGGGGGCAATGTCAACCCGCTTGGCGTTGCCTATGTCTTGCACTGGACCGGAACGACCGATCGCTCATCTCGCAGGCTTTGCCGAAATTCTGCAGGTCGACGAATATGGCGGCTATCGGACTTTCGCCGACACGAGTGACACAACGCTCGCCTCCTCAATCACTCAGTGAGCTGCTGTCTTAGAGAACACGTTCATGACTACGACGCCAGTCCAGAACGCCGCGCTCGGATAGCGCCTTGCCCCAGGCAAGCGGGCGCGTCTGCCGGATGTCTGCGGGAACGATTGCGTCGACGAAAGCATCAAGGCTTTCGGCTTCGATCGTTTCTAGCATCTCTGCCATTCGTGCGGGGGCCGATATGGCGGCGATTTGCAAAGTCGTATGGCGCGTCCTCATTCCACCATTGCTATAGATAGGCGGCTTCATCCATACACGCTGTGGCATCGTCCACGTCGTTTACCCTCAAAACGTTGAGCGGTGTCAGAGGCGTTTGCCGCAACCGAACTGGCAAGGTCATGAAGAGTCTCCAAGGCAGGAAATAGATCGCTGTCGCACTTGTTCGAGCATGTGTCAGACGGCCATCCCGTCAGGCCGGGAAGGGGCCGCCTGACGTCTCAGGTCGTGGTGCTGGAAAGGGCTGCCAGGCATGCCTCCTTCACCGCCTCACCCATCCCGGGGTGGGCATGCGATGTGCCGGCGACATCGCCCAGCGACACGCCGAGCCGAAGCGCCAGGACGAGTTCCTGCAGCAGTTCGCCGGCGCCGTGGCCCAGGATATGGGCGCCGAGAAGTTTGCCTGTTTCGGCGCAGGCGATGACCTTGGCGAAGTCGTTGGTGGCTCCGATCGCACGGGCGCGCCCGTTTGCCAGGAAGCTGGATTTTCCGACGAGAACGGCGCGCCCGGTGGCACTTGCATCGTCTTCCGAGAGGCCCACGCCGGCGATTTCGGGTGCCGTGTAGATCACGCCTGGCACGAGACCGTAATCAGGTGCGCCATTGGGCCTGCCAGCCAGCGCATCTATGCAGGCGATGGCGTGTTCCTCGGCCTTGTGGGCGAGCATCGGTCCGGGCACGGCGTCGCCGATGGCATGGATGCCGGGCACGCTGGCGCGGAACTGCGCGTCGATCTCAACAAAGCCCTTGGCATCCTGCCTGACGCCCAGCGCCTCAAGCCCAAGGCCCGCAGTGTGGGGCCGCCTGCCAATGGCGACGAGGACGGCGTCTACTTCCAGTGTTTCGATGCCGCCCAAAGGTGCCGTTTTCGATCTCGACGCTGGCCGTGTCGCCGTCGCGGGTGATCGCCTTGACGGCCGTGCTTAGCATGAAGCTAGAGCGTCGGGCGCATAGGCCGAATCCGCTTTGTGGGATTCCGCTTTGGATTGAAATGTGATTCACCGTTTGCGGAGGTGGATCATGGGCAGACCTTTATCGGCGGATTTGCGTGAGCGGATTGTAGCGGATGTGAACGGCGGCAACACGCGGCGAGGGGCGGCGGCTCGTTTTGGGGTTGCGCCTTCGACAGCGGTCCGACTGAAGGCGCGTTATGACGAGACGGGTTCGGTCGCGGCGGCCCGGATCGGCCGGCCGGAGGGCAGCGGCAAGCTTGGCGACCATCGCGACTTCATCATCGGCCATGTTGAAGCTCGGCCCGACATCACGATGCCGGAGCTTGCGGCGGCGCTGCTGGTCGATCGCGGCATTGCGGCCGATCCTTCGAACCTGTCCAAATTCCTATGCAGGGCGGGCTATAGCTATAAAAAAAACGCTGCTGGCGGCGGAGAGAGAACGCGCTGACGTCAAGGCCGAGCGCGATGCGTGGGCCGGGCAGCGCCTGCCGGCGATCAGGGCGGCGCCGGCGCGGCTGGTGTTCATCGATGAAACCTCGGTCAAAACCAACATGACGCCACTCAGGGGACGCAGCCTGAAGGGCAAGCGGCTGGTTGCCGATGCACCCTTTGGCAAATGGAACACCCAGACCTTCATTGCCGGACTGCGCTGCCACGAACTGGTGGCGCCCTGGGTGATCGCGAGCGCCATCGATGGCGAGGCCTTCGACACCTATGTGAGCACCCAACTGGCGCCGATGCTGCAGCCGGGCGATGTGGTGGTTTGGGACAATCTCAACGTTCACAAAAGTCCGAGAGCCGCACAGGCGATCCGAGACCGTGGCGCATGGGTGTTGTTCCTGCCGCGCTACTCGCCCGACCTCAATCCCATCGAAAAGGCATTCGCCAAGCTCAAGGCTCTGCTCAGAAAAGCCAAGGCGCGAACATATGACGACCTATGGAAAGCCGTCGGCGATGCCTGCGACATGTTCTCACCCGCCGAATGCTGGAACTACTTCAAGGATGCAAAATGCGTTGCATCCTAAACGCCCGACGCACTAATGCCCTGCCGCGCAAGAATCCGCTGCGCGTTCTTGGCAAGCTCGCCGTCGATGCCGGGCAGGATACGGTCGAGGTACTCCACGACAGTCACCTTGGCGCCAAGGCGCGACCAGATCTGGAGGGACGTCATCATCCCGGCTATCGACTGGGCCAGATCAGGCTGGACGGTGCGGCCGCACGTCGCCGCCTGGTGGTCCGACGACGGCAGTATGGGCAGGGTGTCGCATCACGCGCGGCTTCGGCATACACCGGCCGCCCAGGAGCTCTATTGTCGCGAGGACGGCTCGCCGAAAAAGGTGGGCGACAGCGTCCGCAATCCCGATCTAGCAGCCACCCTCGAGGAGATTTCCGGTAACGGTGCCGATGCCTTTTACAAGCGTGACATCGCGGCGAAGATCGACGCCGACATGAAGGCTAATGGCGGCCTTCTTTCGCGCGATGACCTTGTTGCCTATGCGCCCGATATCAACACTCCGGTCTGGGGCGAATATCGCGGCCACCGCATATCGACCAACGTTCCGCCCGGCGGCGGCGCGATGCTGGTGCAGATGCTCAACATCCTCGAGAACTTCGACCTGCGCGCGCTCGGCCACAACAGCACCGATTACATCCGCGTCGTCTGCGAGGCGATGAAGATCGCGACAACGGACGCTTCATCGGCGATCCGAAATTCGTCGACGTCGATCCCGGGCAGACGGCGTTGTTCTTAGCATCGAGTAGACCGGTGAGTGGGACATCGGTACGCATTCACAATCGTCGACATGCGCTATGGCCGAGCTTTATACTCGAACGCCACGACGACGGAGGACAGAGGCGATCCGTCGAGGGATGCAAAATAGTCAATAGAGCCTGAGAGCGTTATCAAAGCGCTACGGGATCAATCAGAAGACGGTCGTCGAATAGAAGAAGCGAACCTCGGTGGTCGACCTGCTGACGGGACGGAAAGCCCCGTGCTCGACGATGCTCTCCCCGAGGAGGATGCGATCGTCGCCTTGCGCAAGCACGCTTTTGCCGCTCGATGATTACCTCTGCGCACTTCAGCCGACCGTCCTCCACCTGAGCACCGTCGCAAGCCGGGCTCGAACGGTAGGATGCGCCTAAGCCAGTCAGGCAGTTTGACGCAAACATCGTCGATCTCGTCGAAATCTTCCCTCCGGCGGGCAAAACGCTCATTGATGTTAAAGCGTGACACGTTGGGCCTTCGAAACCCATCGACAAAGAGGAATCACAAACCAGGCGTCCTTGACCGTCGCACTGTTGCGCGATCGTCTTGTTGAAGGCTGTGCCGGCGCGCGAAACACCAGATTTCAGCATTCGGGCAGATTCACCGCGAGCCCGCCGATGGACGTTTCCTTGTACTTCTCGGACATGTCATGCCCGATCTGACGCATCGTTTGGATGCAATTGTCGAGTGGCATGAAATGCTGGCCGTCGCCACGCAACGCCAGGCTGGCTGCGGAGACTGCCTTGATCGCGCCGAGGCCGTTGCGTTCGATGCAGGGCACCTGGACGAGGCCGCCGACCGGGTCGCACGTCATACCGAGATGATGCTCGAGCGCGATTTCTGCGGCGTTCTCGATCTGCTCGTTGGTTCCGCCAAGCGCCGCGCAAAGCCCGGACGCGGCCATGGCGGATGCCGAGCCGATTTCGGCCTGGCATCCGCACTCCGCACCCGAGATCGAGGCGCGGTGCTTGATCAGCCCGCCGATGGCGGCTGCGGTCAGGAGAAACTGCCGTTTGCCATCCGCGCTGGCACCGACACAGTGGCCGCGATAGTAGCGCAGCACTGCGGGTACGACCCCGGCGGCGCCGTTGGTCGGCGCGGTCACGACGCGCCCTCCGGCCGCATTTTCCTCGTTGACGGCCATGGCATAAACGAGCAGCCAGTCGGTCGCCGCGTGCGGCTGTGTCCGGTTGCTGCCGCGCTCGCCGAGCAATTGCTGGTGCAGGCCTCGAGCGCGGCGTCGCACGGACAGTCCTCCGGGCAGTATTCCTTCCTGCCTGAGGCCGCGATCGATGCAGCCGTTCATCGCCGCCTGCAGTCGTTCAAGTCCCGGCTCCAGATCGCGACCATGGCGCACGCGTTCGTTCGCCTCCTTCATCGCCGCGATCGACAGTCCAGAGGCGCGTCCCATCCGCAGCATCTCGACGGCAGAGGTGAAGGGATAAGGCACATCGGTTGGCGCAGCGTCCCGTGATGTCGAGGTGGCGGAGAGCTCGTCTTCGCTAACGACGAAACCGCCGCCGATCGAGTACCAGACCTGGCGCAGCAGGACAGTGCCTGAGGGTCCAAATGCGGTGAAGACCATGCCGTTGGCATGGCCCGGCAGCGGCGGCCCGTAGTCGAAGACGAGGTCGCTGTCCGGATCGAAGGTTATTGCGCCGATGCCGGGCGCCGTGATGCTGCGGGTTGCCTGGAGCTGCGCAACGAGGGCTTCGGCCTGGTCGGGGTCGAGCGTATCGGGGAGAAACCCCATCAACCCCAAAAACACCGCCCGGTCCGTTGCGTGGCCCTTGCCGGTGAAGGCGAGGGAGCCGTACAGCGAAACCGTCAGCCGCCGGCATTCGGTCCGGTTGGGCTGGGCGGCGAGCGCCTCGATGAAGCGCCCAGCGGCGACCATCGGCCCCATAGTGTGCGACGAGGAGGGGCCGATGCCGATCTTGAAGATATCGAAGACAGACAGGAACATTTATCGATCCTTGGAGGGGACGCCCCCGGCGCGCGACCGGGGGCGACAGGCTCACTCGGCAGCTTCCGCGTAGCTTTCGAGCGGCGGGCAGGTGCAGACAAGGTTGCGGTCGCCATGGACATTGTCGATCCGGTTGACGGGCGGCCAATATTTGTCGGTGCGGAACGAGCCTGCCGGGAAGCAGGCGGCCTCGCGGCTGTAGAGCCGGTCCCATTCGCCGACGAGATCCTCGACGGTATGGGGCGCGCGCTTCAGCGGGTTGTCCTGGGCGTCCAGGGTGCCGGCGGCAATCGCTTCCGCTTCGGCGGCGATGCCCAGCATGGCCTCGATGAAGCGATCGAGCTCGGCCTTGGGCTCGCTTTCCGTCGGCTCTACCATCAGTGTGCCGGCCACTGGCCAGCTCATCGTCGGCGCGTGGAAGCCGCAGTCGACAAGACGCTTGGCGATGTCGTCGACGGTCACCCCGGCGCGCTCCTTCAGCACTCGCGTATCGAGAATGCATTCATGCGCGACGTGGCCGGCGGCTGAGCTGTAGAGGATCGGGTAGGCGGATGCCAGTCGCCGCGCGATGTAGTTGGCGCTCAGGATCGCGGTCTTGGTCGCCTGGGTCAGGCCCTCACCACCCATCAGCAGGCAATAGGCCCAAGAAATGAGCAGGATCGAGGCGGAGCCGAACGGTGCGGCCGAGATGGCGAACTTGCCGGCAGGCGGGTTGCCTGGCAGATGCGGCACAAGATGCGCCTTGACGCCGATCGGTCCCATGCCTGGTCCGCCGCCGCCATGCGGGATGGCGAAGGTCTTGTGCAGGTTGAGATGGCTTACGTCGCCGCCGATATCGCCGGGGCGCGCCAGGCCGACCATGGCGTTCATGTTGGCGCCGTCGATATAGACCTGTCCGCCATTCGCATGGGTGATGTCGCAGATCTCGCGAACGGTCGTCTCGAACACGCCGTGGGTCGAGGGGTAGGTGATCATGCAAGCCGCGAGGTTTTCGGCATGGGCTTCGGCCTTGGCGCGGAAGTCGGCGACGTCGATGTTGCCGTCGGCGGCCACGCCGACCACCACCACCTTCATGCCAGCCATCTGTGCGGAAGCCGGATTGGTGCCATGCGCCGAGGTCGGGATCAGGCAAATGTTGCGATGCCCGTCGCCCTGCACCTCGTGATAGCGGCGGATCGTCAATAGACCGGCATATTCGCCCTGGGCACCCGAATTCGGCTGCATCGAAAATGCGTCATAGCCGGTGATCTGGCACAATTTCGCCTCGAGGTCGCTCAGCATCTCGGCATAACCCTGTGCCTGATCGGCGGGGGCATAGGGGTGCATGTTCGCGAATTCCGGCCAGCTCAACGCCATCATTTCGGCGGTGGCATTGAGCTTCATGGTGCAGCTGCCGAGCGGGATCATTGCCCGGTCAAGCGCAAGGTCGCGGTCGGCGAGGCGGCGCATGTAGCGCGTCATCTCGGCTTCGGCGCGGTTCATGTGGAAGACCGGGTGGGTCATGAAGCTCGAGGTTCGTAGCAGAGCCTCGGGCAGGCGGTAGTCAGGCGTCATGTCGTCGTCGGCCATGCCGCCGCCAAAAGCACGCCAGATCGCCTCGGTGTGGCTGCGCCGGACAGTCTCGTCGAAAGTGATGCCGATCCGCGTCTCGCCGATCGGGCGAAGGTTGATCCCTTCGCGCAGGGCGGATGCCAGGATGGCGTCGCGGCGGGGGCCGCATTCCACTGTCACCGTGTCGAAGAAACTTACCGGTTCGATTGGGAAGCCAAGGGTTTCCAGTCCCTTGACCAGCCGCACGATCTTGCGGTGGATGCGCTCGGCGATCGCCCGCAATCCGTCGGGTCCGTGGAAGACGCCGTACATCGAGGCCATGACGGCCAGTAGCGCCTGCGCGGTGCAGACATTGGATGTCGCCTTCTCGCGGCGGATATGCTGTTCGCGCGTCTGCAGCGACAGCCGATAGGCGCGATTGCCGCGGGCGTCGATGGAGACGCCGACGATCCGGCCCGGCATCGACCGCGCGAGGTTGGCACGCACGGTCATGTAGGCGGCGTGCGGACCGCCATAGCCCAGGGGCACGCCGAAACGCTGGCTGGAGCCGATGGCGATGTCGGCGCCCATCTCGCCCGGTGGCTTCAACAGGGTCAGCGCCAGCGGGTCGGCGGCCACCACGGCAAGGGCGCCAGCGTCCTTGAGCGCTGCGATCGGAGCGGTGAAGTCATGCACATGGCCATAGGTGCCGGGATACTGAAACAGGGCGCCGAAAACGCGCGACGGATCGAGATAGGTGAAGGGATCGCCGACGATCACTTCCCATCCAAGCGGCTCCGCCCGGGTCGCAACCACGGCGATTGTCTGCGGATGGCAATGATGGTCGACAAAGAAGGCGCGGGCCTTGGTGCGCGACGCACGTTCGCACAGGGCCATGGCTTCGGCGGCGGCGGTGCCTTCATCGAGCAACGACGCATTGGCGATGTCGAGCCCGGTCAGATTGGTCATCATGGTCTGATAATTGAGCAGCGCCTCAAGCCGGCCCTGGCTGATCTCGGGCTGATAGGGCGTGTAGGCGGTGTACCAGGCCGGGTTCTCGAAGATGTTGCGCTGGATCGCCGGCGGGGTGAAGGTGCCGTGGTAGCCCTGTCCGATGAAGCTGGCATTGGGCTTGTTCTTCTTGGCCACGTTGCGCAGCCGTTCCAGAACGCCGCGCTCGGAAAGGGCCTTGCCCCAGGCGAGCGGGCGCGTCTGCCGGATGTCTGCGGGAACGATTGCGTCGATGAAGGCATCGAGGCTTTCGGCTCCGACAGTTTCCAGCATCTCCGCCATTTCGCGCGGGGAGGGGCCGATGTGGCGGCGGTTTGCGAAGTCGTACGGTGCGTAGCCTGTCGGGGTGTAGCTCATCTGCTTGTGCTCATCCCACCATTGCCAGATAGGCGGCTTCATCCATCAACGCTGTGGCATCATCCACGTTTGCGAGGCGCAGCCTGAAGAACCAGCCTTCGCTTTCGGGCGACCGGTTGATCATGGCAGGGTCGCTGTGGAGGAGTTCATTGACCGCGATGATCTCGTCGGCCAGTGGGCAATAGACGTCGGAGGCGGCCTTGACGGACTCCACGGTGGCTGCCGTCTCGCCCTTTTCGAGCACGGTGCCGACCGCTGGCAGGTCGACGAAGACCAGATCCCCCAGCAGTTCGGTGGCGTAGCGGGTGATGCCGACCGTCGCTACGCCACCCTTGATGGACAGCCATTCGTGATCTTCGGTGAATTTCAGCATTGCGAGTCTCCTCAAGTCCGTTTGTAGCGTTGCTTGATGAAAGGTAGCGGGGAGACGAAGAAGCGCAGGCGCTTGCCCCTGACTTCGGCGAACAAGGGCGTGTCCGCGGCGGAGAGAGCTGTTGGAACATGTGCCATCGCGACCGACGCATTGACGGCGGGGCCAAATCCGCCCGACGTCACCTGTCCGACCGGTTCGCCGCCGACTTCGTCAGCAAAAAGCGCGGTGCCCTCGCAGATCGGCGCGCGGCCATCGATCCGCAGGCCGACACGACGCCGAAAGGCCCCTCTCTCCAGTTCTTTCAGGATCGTTTCAGCGCCTGGAAAGCCGCCGGCGCGTGCTCCGCCGTTGCGCCACACCCTCTGGATCGCCCATTCGAGCGCGCCTTGCGCCGGGGTGGTAGTGGTGTCGATGTCGTGGCCATAAAGGCACATCCCAGCTTCCAGCCTCAGGCAGTCTCGCGCACCCAGCCCGACGGGTCGCACGCGTTCGTCTTCCAGCAGTGCTTCGGCGAGCGCCACGGCATGGCTGGCGGGCAGCGAGATCTCGTAACCGTCTTCGCCGGTATAACCTGCCCGTGCCACGATGCAGGGCGTTCCCAGCAGATTGACGTCGGCGACCTCCATGGCATGCATCTTTGCCACCTCAGGAGCGAGAACCGCGAGCGCAGCCTCTGCATCCGGGCCCTGCAAGGCGATCAAGACACGATCCGTGAGCTCCTCGACCTCGCAGTCATTGCCGAGGTGGGCCCAGAAATGGGCGACATCCTGCGCCTTGCAGGCGGCGTTGACCACCAGGAACAGGTGATCGCCGCGGTTGGCGATCATCAGGTCGTCGAGGATGCCGCCATCTTCCGCGGTGAAAAGGCCGTAGCGCTGGCGCCCCGACTTCAGGCCGAGGACATCAACCGGAACGAGCCGCTCAAGCGCCAGAGCTGCATCCTCGATCCTGCCCGATTTCGGGCGAAGAAGGACCTGCCCCATGTGGCTGACATCGAAGAGCCCGGAAGCCGCACGGCAGTACAGGTGTTCCTTCAGAACGCCGTCGGGAAACTGAACCGGCATCTCGTAGCCGGCGAACGGCACCATCTTGCCGCCGTGCCCCCTGTTGAAGGCGGTGAGCGGCGTTTGTCGCAAGTCGTCTAGCAAGGTCATAAAAGGCTCCGACCGGAAAATTGTGTATTGTGGAAACGCACGACGGACACCGCCTGTGCATCACGGCGGGTGTCAGTGTGCTTTCAGTCCAAGCTTCTGGCGTCGAGTACCGACAGGCATGCCTCCTTCACCGCCTCACCCATTCCGGGATGGGCATGCGATGTTCCGGCGACATCGTTCAGGCTCGCACCGAACCGAAGCGCCAGGACGAGCTCCTGCAGCAGTTCGCCGGCGCCGTGGCCGAGGATATGCGCACCGAGAAGCTTGCCTGTTTCAGCGCAGGCGATAACCTTGGCGAAGCCGTCGGTGGTTCCGATCGCGCGGGCGCGTCCGTTTGCAAGGAAGCTGGCCTTTCCGATCAAAACTGCGCGTCCTGCGGCACTCGCATCGTCTTCCGTCAGACCCACGCCAGCGATTTCCGGCGTTGTATAGACCACGCCCGGCACGAGGCCGTAGTCGGGTGCGCAATGCGGCTTACCCGCCAGCGCATCGATGCAGGCGACGGCGTCTTCCTCCGCCTTGTGGGCGAGCATCGGTCCGGGCACGACATCGCCGATAGCCAAGATGCCGGGCACACTTGTTCGGAATTGCTCATCCACTTCGATGAAGCCTCTGGCGTCTCGCCTGACGCGCAAAGCCTCAAGCCCCAGTCCTCCGGTGTGGGGCTTCCTGCCAATGGCGACGAGGACAGCGTCCGCCTGAAGCTTTTCAACCTTGCCCGACGCGCGGCTTTTGATTTTGATTTCTGCCGTCTCGCCATTGTCGACGACTGCCTCGACGGCTGCGTTCAGCATGAAGCCGATGCCTTGCCGTGCGAAGATTCGCTGGGCATTCTTGGCAGTTTCGCCGTCCATGCCGGGCAAGATGCGGTCAAGATACTCAACGACGGTTACCTTGGCGCCAAGGCGCGACCAAATCTGGCCGATCTCGAGGCCGATGACGCCGGCGCCGACCACCACCAGCCGATCCGGCACCTTGGCGAGCGACAAGGCGCCGGTCGACGACAGGACGAGCTTTTCGTCGAAGGGGACATTGGGCAGGACAGCAGGCGCGGACCCCGTGGCGATCAGGATGTGCTGGGATGAAATCTCGCGTACGCCAACTGTGACCCGCCCCGGAGCGGCGATGCTCGCGCGCCCGTGGATGAATTCCACGCCGGCCTTGTTGAACAGGAAGGCGATGCTTTTGGTCAGGTCGGAAACCACCTTGTCCTTGCGCGCCATCATGCGCGAAAGGTCAACGCGGGCGGCTTCGGTCTCGATGCCGTGGTCGGCGAGGGACTTCAACCCTGCCCAGTGTTCGGTCGATGACAGCAGCGCCTTCGAGGGAATGCAGCCGACATTCAGGCAGGTGCCGCCGGCGGTGGCACGCTCGTCAATGCAGGCTACCCGCATGCCGGCCTGTGCCGCCCTGAGTGCCGCGACATAGCCGCCCGGGCCGGCGCCGATGACGATCAGGTCGAAATCAGACATCGGCTTCGCCCCCATAGATCGGGAAGGCGAGGCAGAGAGCGGCGACCTTTTGGTGCACGGCGTCTTCGACGACAGCGTTCGGGCCGTCGCGCAGGCTGTCCAGCACGTCCCCGATCAGATGGCCGATCTGCCGGAATTCCCCGGGGCCGAAACCGCGTGAACAACCGGCCGCGGTGCCGAGGCGGATGCCCGAGGTTACGGTGGGCTTCTCGGGGTCGTCGGGCACGCCGTTCTTGTTGCAGGTGATGCCTGCGCGCTCCAGCGCCTCGGCCGCCTCGTTGCCCTTCAAACCGAGGGGGCGCAAATCGACCAGCATCAGATGGTTGTCGGTGCCGCCGGACACAATCGCCGCGCCGCGCTCGACCAGAACCTCGGCGAGCGCCTTGGCGCTGGCCACGACCCGTCCGGCATACTCCGTGAAATCCGGCTCGAGCGCCTCGGCGAAGGCGACGGCCTTGGCGGCGATCACATGCATCAGCGGGCCGCCCTGCAGGCCGGGAAATACCGCCGCGTTGATCTTCTTGGCGATGGCCTCGTCATTGGTCAGGATGATGCCGCCGCGCGGACCGCGAAGTGTCTTATGCGTGGTGGAGGTGACGACATCGGCATGCGGCATCGGGCTCGGGTGATGGCCCGTGGCGACCAGCCCCGCGATATGGGCCATGTCGACCATCAGCGTGGCGCCGACGCCGTCGGCAATTGCTCGGAACCGGGCGAAGTCGATCACCCGCGAATAGGCCGAAGCGCCGGCGATGATCAGCTTCGGGCGCTCGGCTTCTGCCAGTGCGGCTACCTGATCGTAGTCGATCAGACCGTCCGGCGTCAGCCCATAGGCGATGGCCCGGAACCACTTGCCTGACAACGCTGGGCGTGCACCGTGGGTGAGATGGCCGCCGGCATCCAGAGACATGCCGAGAATGGTGTCGCCCGGCAGCAGCAGCGCCAGCATCACCGCGCCGTTCGCCTGGGCGCCTGAATGGGGCTGCACATTGGCAAATTGCGCGCCGAACAGCTGCTTTACGCGATCGATCGCCAGCTGCTCGACAACGTCCACCTCGCCGCAGCCGCCGTAGTAGCGCTTTCCAGGATAGCCTTCGGCATATTTATTGGTCAGCACCGAGCCCTGCGCCGCCATGACTCTTGGGCTGGCATGGTTTTCCGACGCGATCAGCTCGATTTCGCCCTCCTGGCGCCGCCCTTCGGCCTGGATGGCCGCCCAAAGGGCTGGATCGAAAACGGAAAGCGGAGCTGTGCCGTTGGTCATTTTTCTGATTCTCCGATTTGATGAGGGTCAGCGCAGACTGCCCGATTCTTCGGCAAAGGATATCCATCGATTATCATTGTTGAAGTTCATAGTTCTTATGTTAGCATGAAGATCATTTATGATAGGATCGTCGTGCCGAACATCCCTACAGACCTGATGCGCAGTTTCGTCAGTGCAATCGACGGGGGCAGTTTCACTCGTGCGGCTGAGATGGTGGGGCGCACGCAGTCAGCAGTCAGCCTTCAGATAAAGCGGCTGGAGGAGGTCGTCGGCACGCAGCTATTTCAGCGCGACGCTCATAGTCTGCAACTCACCGGTCAGGGACGTACTTTCGCACAATATGCCCGCCGCATGCTGGCGCTAAATGATGAGGTTCTGGCGTTGATGCAAAGCCCGGCAGTGTCTGGCAGGGTACGGCTTGGCGCACCGAGCGAATACACCGCCTCCATGCTACCCCATCTGCTCGGACGTTTTGCGCAGGCCCATCCCAATGTCATGCTCGAAGTCACGAGCGATCTCAGCGAGAATCTTCTTACACGTCAGCAAAATGGCGAATTCGACCTTGTCGTGGCCTTGCACGACAATCAGCGGGCCGGCAGTGGTAAGCTCATCCATACGGAACCGCTGGTATGGTTCACCAGCGCGGATCATTTTGGACACATGCGAAGCCCCCTACCGCTGGTCTTGGCGCCGCCGCCCTGCATCTATCGGAAGCTTATGCTGTATCAACTGAACAGGGAGGCGAAGCTCTGCCGCATCAGCTACCTTAGTTCGAGCTATACCGCCGCAATTGCTGCGGTTAGGGCCGGGCTCGGCGTCACCGCCATGGTGCAGAGCACTCTTCCGGGCGACGTTCGGCTCTTGGGAAGCCCCGACGGGCTGAATTCGCTTGGGCATCTGGAGGTTCGGCTGCATCGCCTCCTCGCGGTCGAATCCGCTGAGGCGATACACTGCCTGGAAACCTATATTGCGGAACATCTCAGCCAAGCCGAAAGGCCCGGCGATAGGACCGGCTGAGGGAGGCCATTTCCGTTGTTCGCCGGTGCTTCCCTAGTTCCTCTGTCGCTGGGGGCGTCAATCGTAGCGCGCCGGCGCGATGCTCAGCCCGGACTCTTGCATGTGGAGCGCTGAGAAACTGCTAGTACCTTTTCACTGTGATTGTGACTGGTTGATTTGCAGCCGCTGCAGAATGGGCGTCGACAAGCCAAGGCTACTGAAGTCGGAACACCGAAGAGCTGACGCCCCGCGCGTCTTAGTAACGATTTGCGACGGCGAATCGATTGTCGGCGGCTTTGACGGGCACAGCGAAAGAGAGGGGACGTTCTCCGCTTCGACTTCGCCGGTGGCAGGTCGAGATCAGCTTGCCGTCCTGTTCAGCAGGCTCCTCAGTCGGGCGATCGCCGAAGGCTTGTCGCGAACCAACCGGATGCCAAGATTATGCGGCGCCATGCCGGCCGCACATCCACCGCTTTTGCCGTCGCGGATGAAAAAGGACATGTAGCCCCGATGCCGGCCACCGACCACGCGCACACCGCAGTTCTCTGTGCTTTCGGCGATGCTGCCATCGGCGTTGAGGCTGGCATGCGCATAGCAGGTCGTCGTCCAGTCCCAAACATTGCCTGCAACGTCGGCAAGTCCCTTGCTGTTGACGCCGAAGAATCCTTGAGGTTTCGGCTCGGGATCGGGCGCCGCCTTGCCTGCCTCGTTGCGGTAGCGAGCGAGCCAACGCGTGGCGGGGTTAGTGCCGTCATCTAGCAGTCCAAGCGCTTCGTCAGGGAAGCGCTCTGCCGCGGCAAAAGCCCATTCCGCGTCGGTCGGAAGGCGCCAGCTTTCACCCGTCGCGCTAGATAGCCAAACTGTATAGGCGGTGGCGTCACGATAGTTGACGCCGGTCACTGGCATTGTTTCCGGCATCGACGCACGGCCCTCCGCGGCTAAGCAGGCACCGTCCGCCACGCAGCGCGCATAGTCGGCGACGCTGACCTGATACTTCATGATCTCGAAGCCAGCGCGGACATCCATCTTGCGTAGCGGCGCGTCGACGGGCCGGTTTGACCGAAGATAATCGCCGGGCGGCCTGAAAGTGAACGAGCCCGGCGCGATGGCGATGGTGGCGATCGGTCCCACGCTCGTGGTTGGGTCTGCCCCGCGACCGCCGAGCCCGACGGCGGCCGCAAGTCCGAGCGCCGCGGTCAGGGCAAGCAATGAAGGGGTCTTGAGTTTCATGACTGTGTCCTCGCACGGACGACCCGCCTTGAGGGCGAAGGCGGGTCGACAGCGACTGCTATTGCGTGTTGCGCCCGATCAATTGGTCGGGATGGGACCAGGTGCTGCGACCTGCGTCATCAGGTCGTCGTCCCAGTTTCCTTCGACCACGATGTGTGCCGTGGCCCCGAGTTCGGCAGCTTCGATCAGATTGTGGTTAACGTAGGCGTAGACGCCGGGTTGGCGGAACATATAGAACGCAGCTCCCGCCGAGCCGCCACGGATAAACCAGGTTTCGAGGTCGCGGTCCGGAGCGTTGGCGAACTTACCCTGCTCCCAGACAAAGTCGCCATGACCGCCGATCAGGTGTGGCCGGGTATCGCGGTTGGCCTGGGAATGAACGATCAGAACCTTCTCCCCCACCTTTGCCTTCAGGGCGTTGTCGCCGGTCAACGCACCCACCTTGCCGTTGAAAACGACATGGGTCGGAATGAGACCGCGCATCACCTTCAGCGTTTCGTCGTAGCTGTCGCCAAGGGTCTCGAACTTCTTGAAATTGCCGTTCTCGTCGCGGGGGACGTAAAAGTCGCTCTCACCAATATAGAGAACTTTGTCGTAGATCAGCGGCTTGCCTTCATGATCCTTGAGCCCGTCACGTGGCAGCACCATGATCGTTCCGCTCATGCCCGAAACGACGTGCCAGGGAATCATGCCCGAAGGTGCGCAGTGGTAGACAAACGTGCCGGCACGCGTCGCCTTGAAGCGCAATACCGCCTGCTCGCCGGGGTTGACGTTTGTAAGGGCGCCGCCGCCCAGCGCACCGGTGGCCGCGTGGAAATCGATGTTGTGCGGCATCTCGTTGGTGTCAGGATTGATGAGCGTCAGTTCGACATAGTCGTTTTCATGGACAACCATCATCGGCCCCGGGATCGAGCCATCATAGGTCATTGCCTGCAGCGTGGTACCGTCACCGTCGATGACGACCGGCTGCTCCTTGATGGTGAGCTGGAACTCAACGACCTTCGGGCCGCCTGTGGCGACCTGCTGATGCGCATGGACGAATGGCGGAGCGACCAGCGCGACCTTCTCGCGCGAGAGGCCTGCCACATCGGCGGCGTGGGCCATATTGAGCCCGACGGGCAGCGTTGCAATCACCGCCGCGCCGGCCACGCCAAACAGTGCTTCGCGTCGCGTGAACATCTTCTTGTCTCCTTATTGAGCCTGATTGCTCTTTGCGGAGAATATCTATCGCCCTCGGTGCAGATGGTCTTTGCGCTGGCGCAAACGTACGATGCGTGTAGCTTCAGCGAGATCCAAGCCGGTCGGATCGCGGGTCAAGAGGAAACGCATGGAGCGAGGCATCACCAGTTCCCGCCACGGGGTGCGCCAGTTTTTTGATCGTTCCTGACACTCTGAAGTTCCCGTCGCGCAAAGGCGAGCCAATCGTCCAGCAGGCCTCGGTCTTCCTTCGAAAAGCGCGCCCGCCGCGCCAAGTCGTCGAAGCTGTCGTCAGGATGGCAACGGTCATAGGCCTCGCGGGCTATCGCCTCCAGACGATCGGTGCATTCACTACGATTCGAAGCAGCCATACTGGGAACCTCGCTTCAGGAAGGCGAGATGTTTGGCTGCCGCGCACGAAGTTTGGGGCGCACCAGCATGCCGCCGAACAGGACACCATATCCGAGGAATGCACCCACCCACAGGGCCGCCGATCCATGCAGCAGCCCGGCCTCCGTGGGCGCGAAGGCTGCCGCTATGCGTAGCAACGCGGCCACCACAATTGCAGTGTAGACCAGGCAGGTGCCGACGTCAGCCCGCAATTCCCGTCCCGTGTGGCCTAGTGTGGCGCGCGTCATGACCGCGAGCGTCATGCATCCGATCGCACCGACGCCGAAAGCATGAATGGCGGCCGCGGTCGGAACGCTTTCCGGAACGACGATCGCTAGACCGGCGAGCACCAGCCCGGCAGGCACGAAGAAATAGGCGGCGTGCAGGACAAGGACGAGCGGATCGCGCATCGTACGGTCGCCGGCCCAGCGTAGTAGCCGGAGGAGATTGAATAACGCAGCGGCAAGTAGTGCCGCGCCCGTTTCAACCCGGTCGGGCAGAAATGTCCAGGCCGCCAGCGCCGCGGCGGAAAGCATAATTGCCGCAGTGTCGAACCGGCCGAAGGGAATCGGGAGCCGCCCCGGATTTTGCCGGGCTAGCCAGTTGCGCGTGAAGCTCGGAATGATCCGTCCTCCAATAATCATAATGAGAACGATCGCCGCGCCGATGCCAAGCCGGCGGCTGATGTCGGAAATCCCGGCAAAGTGAGCTTCGGCATGGAACAGGACGTTGGCTGCAAGCAGCACGGATACCGGGACAAGCACTTTGAGATTTCGCCAGTTGCGGCCGGCGGCAATCTCGGTCGCGGCCGCCAGGGCGACCGCTGCCAGAAACGAGCAATCGATCGCCGCAGCGGCGAGCCAGCCGGTTTCTGCAGAGAAGAAGACGGCGAACCGTCCTGCAAGCCACAGGAGAACCAGGGCAAGAAGCGGCATGCCTTGCACCGGCAGGCGACCTGTCCAGTTCGGTATGGCGGTCAGGAGGAAGCCTGTCACGATCGCCGCGAGATAGCCGAACAGCATCTCATGGATGTGCCAGTCAATCGGCGTGAAGATGCTTGCGGTCGCAAGCCTGCCGTAAAATAGCGGTAGCCAGAACAGAACCGTCAATCCAGCATAGAGCGAACCCAGCTGGAAGAACGGCCGAAAGCCATAGGATAGAAGCGCCGGATAGTTGCCCGGCCTGGTGCGCGCTATTGCCATTATCGTCTCCCGAGGGGTTCCCGGCCCTTGGATCCGGGAACCCGACATCTGGCCGGCGCCATGCAGTCAATGCAGCCTGTCAATTCGTGGGAACTGCAGCAAACAACTGCTCGAACACCTTCTTGGCCTTGCCTGTCTGCTTGACGGCCTTGGCCTGGTCGAGATTCACCGGCTTGCCGACGACGACGAGCGCGACCATGCCCATACCGTAGTGCGGCGTGCATTTGACGCCATAGACTCCCTCCTTGTCGAAGGCCACGGTGATCTGTTCGTTCATCTTGCCCTTGAACGGTTCGGCGCCGTCGGGGATCATCCCCTTGATGCTTTCGGCGTCGTGCGACTTGTCAGTCGGCACGAAGGTGATGGTGTCACCGGGCGCGGCGACGATGAAGTCGGGCTGGAACACCATTGCGCCTTTCTCGCCCTTGTTGAGCATCTGGACCTGATGGTCGGCGGCCTGGGCGGCGCCGGCCAGCAAAAGACCGGCGAACGCGGCCGCGATGGCGATTTTGAATCTCATGACATTGCCTTTCCTCTTATGACGGATTCAACCGTTGGGGTTTGTATAGGCCACGCCTCCGTCAATGACTTTGCTGCAACGCAAACAGATTGTACTGCGAGCCGAAAAGGTCGCAGCGCGCGAGGATTGCCGCGACGCGTTGTGTGTGGGACATTCCTGTGGTGGCCTCCGACCGAGGCGGTCGCCGGCAGATGACCGAAGGAACTTGAACTTGAGCCGTCTCGACCGCTCGCTGATTTCCGGGCTTGCCCCATTTCAGGGCCTGTCCGCGGTTGATCTCGACCGCATGGTCGGGCAGGCCCGCTCGCTCCGCATCGCCAAGGGCGAAGCGGTCTTCGAGCAGGAAGGAGAAGCGCATTCTTTCTTCCTGCTGCTCGACGGGCATGTGCGGGTGGTGAAGACGACGCCCGATGGCCAGCAGGTGATCGTGCGCTACATCAGCCCCGGTGAGCTGATGGGGATCGCCCACGCGCTTGGCCGCACGACCTATCCGGCGAGTGCCATCGCCGCCGTCGACTGCGTGGTGCTCGCCTGGCCGGGTCGGCTCTGGCCGGAATTCGCCGCCGCGTTTCCTGATTTTGGCGTCAACACATACAGAACAGTTGGCAGCAGACTGCAGGACGCGCATACGCGGGTCGTTGAAATGTCGACGGAACAGGTAGACCGGCGCGTCGCCCACGCCCTCCTCAAACTTGTCAGTCAAACGGGCAGAAGGACGGACGAAGGCGTGCTCATCGATTTTCCGATCTCTCGGCAGGATATCGCCGAGATGACGGGAACGACGTTGCACACAGTCAGCCGGCTCCTCACCGCGTGGGAGGAACAGGGTCTGGTCAAAAGCGGACGTCAGAAGGTGACCGTGACCGAGCCGCATCAACTGCTCATGCTTGCGGAAGGACGCACGTCCAAGACCTAGCTGGTGCCGGTGTCCTCTTCTGCAACCGCCCTCTTCAGGTCTCGAGCGAGCGAGGCCGGGTCCAAATCGTGTTCTCTCGCGGCATCGATGATGGTATGAAATGGGGCGATAGGGCAGCCAACGCACAGCAGTCCATGATCGAGGACGACGCGGATGGTGGCCGGCCATTCTCGCATTATTGCATCCATCGTCATGTCGTCGTGTAGTGTCTGTCTCACAGCCGATATCCGCATCTGGAAAACGGCCATGTTCACCGCATTCAAGCAAGCGATCGTTGCGCGGCAGCAAACTGAAAAGCGGACTCATTCGAAAAGTCGTGCTGCGCTTGCGCGTCTTGGAGGAAGCGGTGCCGGGAAGAAATCCTCTGGCGTCAGGGTGATGTCTGCCAGCGTGTAGCGATCGAGCGTTTCATGGAAGGAGGCCATAGCCTCGCCGAGCATGCCGGACAGCTTGCAAGAGTTCGTGAGGATGCACTGGTTACCCGTTGCGAAGCACTCGACCAGTGCGAAATCCGGCTCCGTCATTCGGATTACGTCGCCGATGCGAATCGTTTCCGGCCGGCGGTCGAGCATCAGTCCTCCGGAGCGACCGCGCACGGCCTTGAGGTATCCGCCACGCGTGAGCGTGTTGGCGACCTTGTTCAGATGCGTCTTTGACACGCTGAAGGCGCGCGCTGCCTCCTCAATGGTAATCAGTCGGTCCCCCGCCGTCGCGGCGTACATCAACATCCGCAACGCGTAGTCGGAAAAACTCGTCAGCCGCATTGGCCATTCCTCGCCGCATTCGCTGGCCAGTTCGACATCAGAGGCTTTCCTTGAGGATGGGCTGGACCGCGAGCGTGTCGTCGCCACGGCTGAACGCGACCGCAAGGCGGAAGGAATGGGCGATGCGCAGCGCGCGATCCATGAAGAGGACCGCAACATCCGCTGGGCAGAGCCTGTCAACGGTGGCACGGAAGAGCATCAGCCAACGGCGGAAATGCACCTCGCCCAAGCCAGGAATGGCCAGATGCGGCGGCAACGGCCGGCCCTCGTAGCGTTTCGTGCGCAGCAACGTCGCCGACCAGAAATCGCACATTTTTGCAAGATGGTGCGGCCAGGCCTCGGAGTTGATCGCACCGTTGAAGATCGGCCCCAGGAGATCGTCGTTGCGGATCTCCTCATAGAAGCCATGCACCACGTCGTGGATCATGCGTTCGTCCAGGATTTCCGGCAACGGGACGCCGTCGACGATGATCGTTGTCCTGCCAGCGGATTGTTTGCTCATCTGCCCGCCGCCTTTCTCGCAAACCCCAGATGCGCTCTTGCATCTGCATTCATCATCTCGGGCGTCCACGGCGGGTCATATGTCAGCCCAACTTCCACACGCTGTATCCCTTCGACGATCCAGGCGGCGGACTCCACGGCGTCTCTAAGATAGGCTGCTGCGGGACACCCGGCCGTGGTGGTCGTCATCTCCACGTGCACCACTCCGGCCTCGACGACTGCCACCTTGTAGATCAGGCCGAGGTCAACGACGTTTTCGCCAAGCTCCGGGTCGATCACCATGCGGAGCGACTGGCGAACGCTCTCCGCCAACCCTTCTCCTGGCTTATCGCTCATGACTACTTTCCCCCGGACGAGCCGGCACGAATGACGATGCGATAGTGCCCCTCCGGCTCGAACCCGCCGCGCCACTGGTGTCCCCTTGCCTCCAACTCCTTGAAAAGGAACAGAGGCTCGCGCGGCAACAGCGCCGAAATCGTCTCCCCGGCGGCAAGAGCCTCGACACCCTCGAGCGTCTTCACCATGGGTTCGGGCGGATCGAGATCACGGCAATCGATCTCCCGGACGGGAACCTGCCAATCATCGCCAACCCCGTGACCGACCGAGTCTGAGGTTTCGACAACCGGTGCAATCGCGGCGGCTGGCGTGAAGACGACTTCCCAATCACCGCCGCCGATCTCACGAGATACCGGTTCGAAACCGCGCGCGCCAAGCACCTGGAACAGGGGAATCGGCTTGAAGCTCGCAAGCAACCGCAAGCTCTGTCCAGGCGCCAGTTCCGCCACGGCTTCCATGATGGCGCTGAACGGTTCTCCACCGTCCCGCAGGATCGGCCTTACGTCGAGATCACGGTGGGGAATGGTCATGGGAATCTCCAGGCAACCTGGTCAATGGTTGCGAATTGCAGGCAGGAACAGATGCGGCGGCGTGGTTCCTTTTGGAAAACGTACAGCGGCGGCGACATTGAACAGCCTGCGCGCCAGCACCAGCTCGACGACGATTGCGGCCGTCGCAAGCAGTGTCGTGGCCGCCGTCACGCGGAAGAGGTTGGGCGCATCTGCCAGCAATGCAACCGTTCCGCCCAGGACACCGATGAAGTAGAGCACGAACAATGGTTCATCGCGTCTTTCCACCATCAGATCCTGCACGCGCGGCGTGGGCTTGCGGCCCATAACGGGCCCGTAGCATTCGAGCCAGGTCAGAAACGGTACGATCTTGTAGAGCTGCGAGAGCCCCAGCCCTGTCAGCCAGCCGAACGCGACGAGATAGACGAGCGCGCCCGCATGAATGGCCAGCGTGCCGGTCGCAAGCAGACCAACAAGGAGTGCCGCCGAGAGATATAGCGCAGCGAAGGCCCCGATTGCCGATTTGCTGTTCAGTTCGATGTTTCGCCGTCTGCGGTTGCGATAGAAGAAGACCAGATCCACACCGTAGCACACGAGCGCAGCCATGGCGGACAGCCCGGCGATGACGCCCGCAATTCGACCACTCCCACCGAGAGCGAATTCCACCGGCGCCCCCATGACGATCGACAGAAGCGCAATGCTGCCGCTCCACCAGACCACGCGGCCGGTCGTGCGCTCGGCCTCGGGCGCCAGCATGAACATCGGCAGTAGTCGGTAGCTCACGCCGATCGCCGTGAAGGTGAGCCAGCCGCCGAAACCGGCGGCGGCATGAACGGGAAGAAGCCGGGTCCGAAAATCGATCATCGCCGCGTCGGAGATCAGACCGGAGAGGATGTGCGCAAAAAATGCGCCAAGCAGGAACGTGGTGGCCAGGCAGGTCAGACCCACGGCAACGAAGCGCGCCGGCAACGGCAGTGGCCGCGCCTGCCAGAGCGTGCGGCCCAGCGTCCAGAGAATCAGCCCAAAGCCAATAGGAAGCAGACAGCCGCCGATCAGCAGGAAGGGGATATCGCTATCGAGTGTGCCTGTGAGCCGGAGGAACCCCGCCAACAAGGAGGTAAGGCCTGCAAGCAGACACAGCAGCGCTGGCAGAACCAAGGTCTCGTCGCGGAGAGGCTGTGCGACCAGCACCGGGACGAACTGCAGCAGAGCTCCACACATCAGCAGGCTGAGCCATCCGATCGTCACCGTGTGGACGAGCAGCAAGGTTTCCGGTGCCTCCGCCGGCATCGTCGGAAAGCCATACCCGGCAACCATCAGGCATTCAGCCGCGATCAGGAATGCCACCGCGCCAGAGAAGAAGGCCATCGTCCAACGTGACAGGCTCGAACCGATCATCGCCAACCTCCGGTAAGGCCGGATCGCTCGTCGGAGGTTTCCTGCTCCCACCGCGTGGCATCACGGCAGAGGCCGTCGCAAAGCCACAGAAGCTCGCCGCCCGGAGGGCCAAGAAGATTGCCGCCGCTTAGCTCGACAAGCAAAGCGAGCCGGTCTGCCTGGGCATGGAAATCGGGCCGGCGCTCCCTGCCTTCGAACGCCCCTGTCGAACCTCGTGAATGCGTAGCTGAGGAAGACATCCGGTTGACTTCACATCTGTTTCTGGAGTTCAGCATCTTTGGCAAAAGATATATTGTCAATCTATGTTTTCTCGGTGACGCCACACCCTCGGAACCAGCGATCGTTTAGCCTCATGAACCAGCGACACTTCCTGATCAGATTCAATATGTTGTGCCCCACCGGTTGAATCAGGTCTCATCGCGGGCCCATCGGGACAAACGCGATCTTGTTTGCGCTAGCGCAAAGAGCGCTGCGGTTCGACGGATAAGTTGACCTTTCAAGTCATGATTTTTGCCACCTTCGGGCGGGCTCTCACTCATTTCGGATGGGTCGTCCTTGATGATCGGTAGCGAAACATCCGAGACCCGCAACGAAAGCGTCGCGAGGTCCGATTGCCAGACCCAGGAGCCGACATGAACCGCCTATCGATTCCGTTCGTATCAACCCTAGCCTTGCTTGCGGGAATCTCCGGGGCGTCTGCGCTGGAATATCCCATCGGCAAGCCCCAACTGATGAACGGCATGGAGGTAGCCGCCGTCTATCTGCAGCCGATCGAGATGGAGCCCGCGCATATCATGAGGCCAGCAGCGGATTCGGACGTCCATCTGGAGGCCGACATCCACGCCACGAGGGACAATGCCAACGGCTTTGCCGAAGGCGACTGGATCCCAAATCTGACTATTGAATACACGTTGACCAAACTCGACGACAACGGGCAGACAGGTGGTGTCTTCATGCCGATGGTCGCCAGTGACGGCCCCCATTACGGCGACAATGTAAAACTGATGGGCGCCGGAAAGTACCGGCTCGTCTACAAGATCGCGTCGGTGGCGCCCGACGCCGCATCGCACTTCGGCCGGCACGTCGACAAGGAGACGGGCGTAGGCGCATGGCCCGAGACCTTCACGGTCGAATACGAGTTCACCTATGCGGGCACTGGCAAGAAGGGCGCTTACTAGCCCAAATCAGCCGCGCCGCGCCGCCGGCATGCACGCGACTTACTCGCCGCGCTCGTATGGCGCGGTGGCTTAGTAACCTGCATTGGAAAGTGTGAGATGTCCGTTTTCGCGCGCTTAATACCGATCGCTACCGGCGCAGCCCTTTTATCGATGTCCGTCCCGACAAGCGCCGAAGATTATCCGGTCTTTGTTGTCGAGTTCAAGGACGGCGCCATCTCGCCTTCGACGATCGAGGTTCCCGCCGGCACGCGATTCAAGCTCGAACTTCGCAACACTGGCCTTAGCCCCGTCGAATTCGAGAGCCTCGAACTGCGCAAGGAGAAGGTGCTGGGCCCGGGCGTCACGTCCTTCATCGTCATCCGCAGCCTCGATCCCGGGGAATACCGCTTCTTCGACGACTTTCATCTCGATATGCCACCGGCCACCCTGGTCGCCAGGGAGCCTGCATCTCCATGACCGGCCTTCATGGACAAGTGGCCTTCGTCATCTGGCGCGAGAGCATGGAAGCGCTGCTCGTCGTCGGCATCCTCCACGCGTGGCTGACACATCACGCCGAGGCGAAGGCGATCGCGACCGGCAGGCGCTTCTTGTGGGGCGGCGTCGTTGCCGGTCTGGCAGCGGCCTTGATTCTGGCCGTTGTCATTCTGTCCTTTGCGAGCCTGCTGGAGGGCGATCGCGAGGACTATTTCCAGATCGCCATGGCCGGGTTCGCCGCCCTGCTCATCCTGCAGATGGTTGCGTGGATGCGCCATCATGGCAGCGGCCTGAAACGAGACCTCGAACGGGGAGCCCAACATGCGGTGACCGGCGCCGACTGGTGGAGCCTCTTTCTCCTGGCGATGATCGCTGTCGCGCGGGAGGGCAGCGAGACAGTTGTCTTTCTTTACGGCATCCTCGCATCCGTGGGCGAAACGGCGCTCGCCGGCAATGTCGCAGCGGCCGCAACCGGCTTCGCGCTGGCCGGCTCGGCCTATTGGCTGCTTCAGGTGGGCGCCCGGCGCTTTCCCTGGAGCGTCTTCTTCCGAGTCACCGAGATCCTTCTGCTGGCGCTGGCAGCGTCGCTGGTCATGACCGCACTCGATCGCGCAATTGGACTCGACCTCGTCTCTCCGCTCGGCGGACCGTTGTGGGATACGTCCTGGCTGCTTGACGACAGCGGCCCGCTCGGCGGCTTCGTCGCCTCGGTGACCGGCTATCGATCTCGGCCCGATCTGATGTCCGCGCTCGTCTACGCTTCATTCTGGATCGTCGCGGTCGCGCTGCTGCGAATGCGGTTGCCGCATGTTTCGCCCAGACCGTCATGACTATACGGATCACGCTGCCCATTCGAGCCTTGCCCGCGCCCGAAAGCGACATATGGCAAAGCGTCGGCGACTGGCTCCGGCGTCACCAGTCGGCAATCCGGCGCGTGCAGTGGTTGGCGGTGTCGATCTATGCCGTGCTGCTGATCGTCCCCGTATTCCTCCCGCTTCCCGACAATGCGGCCTATCTGTGGAGCAATTTCACCCGTTTCGCTCAATTCGTCTTCTGGGGCGTCTGGTGGCCCTTCGTGCTTCTGAGTACGACGCTGGTCGGACGGGTCTGGTGCGGACTCCTGTGCCCCGAGGGCGCCATTACCGAATTCGTCAGCAGTCGTGGATGCGGGAGAGCAGTCCCCCGCTGGCTGACATGGCCCGGCTGGCCCACCGTCGCGTTCGGCTCCACCACGCTCTACGGACAGATGATCAGCGTCTACCAATATCCGCGCCCGGCCCTGCTGATCCTTGGCGGCTCGACCCTTGCGGCTGCGGCGATCGGTTATCTCTACGGGCGCAACAAGCGCGTCTGGTGTCGATATCTCTGTCCGGTGAGCGGCGTCTTCGGCCTGCTCGCAAAGCTGGCGCCGCTGCATTTCCGCACCGACCCGTTCCTGTGGCAACAGTCGCAGATGTCGAAGATCAAGCCGGGACCGGTGAACTGCGCGCCTCTCGTGCAACTGCGGACCATGCGCGGCGCCAGCGACTGCCACATGTGCGGGCGCTGCAGCGGCTTTCGCGGTGCGATCCGCCTGGCCCGACGCTCGCCCAGCCATGAGATCGTCCATGTCGCCGGAAAGACCCCGAAGCCCTGGGAAACGGTGCTGATCACCTTCGGGCTGATGGGGGTCGCCGTGGGTGCGTTCCACTGGTCCGCAAGTCCCTGGCTCGTCGCGATCAAGCAAATGGCTGCCGAACGGCTTGTCGAGATCGGCGAGACCTGGCCACTCGAAACGTCCGCGCCGTGGTGGCTGTTGACCAACTACCCGGAGCGTAACGATGTCCTGACGCTGCTCGACGGGACCGTTCTCGTCGCCTACATCCTGGCGACCGCCCTCGCCTGCGGCAGCGCGGTGACACTCATTCTCGCCATTGCGGCGCGCTGCCTTGGACCGTGGACGACGGCCCGCTTCCATCACCTGGCGCAGACACTTATTCCGCTGGCCGGCGCCGGCGTCTTCCTCGGCCTCTCCGCCCTCACAGTCAGTCAGCTTCGCTCCGACGGGGTCGCTTTGCCGTTCATCGACGTGCTGCGCTCCTCTTTCCTCGCGCTGGCATCGATCTGGTCGGGAACCCTTTGCTGGCAAGTCAGCGGGATCTACACAAATGGGACAGGCCGCCGCGCATTGGCGGTGCTGGCCGTGGCTGTGGGGATGAGCGTCGTCAATTCAGGCTGGCTCCTGCTTTTCTGGTTCTGGTAGCAACGCGCGGCCTGCTCCCGCGATCATTCACGCCGCAGCAGGTAGCCTCCGAAAGCCACCAGGAACAGACTGAAGGCCGCGACCCAGAGCCCGGCTGACATCCTTATCCAAAGCCCGCCATCGGCAACTGACGTCTCCGCCACGAGCCGCGAAAGGCACGACAGCATGATCGATACGAATGCCGCCGTCGCCGGGACGGAGTCCGAAAAGGAGCGGCCGCTGTGCTTGCGGATCATGCTTGCCATGATGGCCAGGCTCATCATGCCGAAGGCACCAATCGTCCAGGCGTGGATACCGGCGCCCCGCCCGACGGTTTCCGGAACAAAGACATGGAGCGCCAGAAGCATGAAGCCGGCGACGGTCCAGCAATAACCGACGTGCAATGCAATGATCGACCAAGGCGCGCTGCCCTGCCAGCCGCGCCATTGTGCAACGCGCATGAGTTGACAGACGGCAGCGGCGGCACACGCTGCGCCCGTCAGCTGTGCTTGCGGAGAGACGGCCCATGCGACAAGGGCGCACGTCGTCGCAATTGCCGCAGCGCGTTCCACCTGCGTCGAGAGCCGGATGCAGCGCAGGTCGCCCGTCTGCTGTGCGTAGGCTGCAGTCAGGGCAGGAACGATCCGCCCTCCAATGATCGTGATCAGGCCGACGATCGACACGATAGCCATCCTGAGCGCAAGTTCGACGTGCCATGCTCCCGCCATTGCGACGATGCTTGCGCAAAAGCACGACAGCAGCAGCACGACCTTGACGTTGCGACGGTCCCTGCCCGCGATCACCGGTCCGGCTGCGACGATCGAGAGAGACAGAACAAAGATGGCGGCAAAGGTGAGCCCCACGGTGGCGGACAGGAACGATGACGCGCGCGCGGCCACCCATGTTGCAGCCAGAAGGCGCCTCGTCGAGCGGGAAACGGCGGGCTGTTTTGTCCAGCGAGGCAGGGCCGTCAGCAGGAATCCGGCAAGGACCGCAGGGATCGTTCCGAACAACAGGGCGTTTCGATGCCACACGCCGGCGCCGCCGCCGGACAAGGTTTCTGTCAAAAACGCCAGGGGCAGCCAAGCCGCAGCCCCCAGCATGGCGTCCATCGCCGCTATGAGGAAGAACAGCCTGAAAGGCTCCCGCCTCCTCGTGATGCCTGAACGGCTGGGAGACCTGTGCTGGATTGAAGCGGTTTGCTTTTCCATTTGTTGTCAGCGGGACGACCCCAGGACGAAAGCGCGGCCATCAATTCAGAAATCATCGGCCTGTTGTTTGCGCTGGCGCAAACAACCCGCAGCCAATCCCGCTATGATTTAATGTGTCTTGCCGGCTTCGGCCCAACCGATGTCGGAGGATGTGCTGGATGCCCGCTTCGACGCTCATGCTCGCCCCCAATGCGGATTCGGACGACCGACACAAATACCCGGCAGCATCGCAGGAGCAAGGACGACATGCCCGTGAATGATCTGTCGCAAGGAACCGATCGCCCCGCCCGTAACGTGGGACCGACAGTGGTCCGTCGACTGACGACCTTGATGAGGGAGGTTCAGCTCGATTGTGAATGCCACTCTCGCCTCGACGAAGCGCTTGTTCGGTTTGCCGCTTTGGAGGAACGACGGGAAGCATGCGAGCATCTTGCCAGCGCGCGCCATCAACGCGAACGCATCAATGCGGTGCTTTTCTTCCTGCAGGACCTCGACGATCTGACCGCGACTGAAGGTGACAACAGTGTTTACCTGGATATCGCGCTCCTCTTTGACGACATTGCTACGACCGCGAGGGCCGGCGCATATGCCATGCGGCATCTCTCGGCATGCCCGGCTGAACCCGACGGATCATGAACCGGCCCCGAGCGAGTTTCGCAATTGGCCTTGGTGGCGTGATTCACCAGGCCTTAACTTCGGTGCGTTTTCCGACTTCGATCCTCCACTCGGGCGGACCTTGCCAGATGCAAGTCCAGCTGTGCTCCACGTCGAAAAAAGCCGCGAATTTCCGCTCAAGCGCCGTTGGGTCGAAGTCGCAGACGAAAGTGAAGGTCTGACTTGGCCTGAGACCATCGAACATCGACAAGACTGCTGCCTGTTGTTTGGCCGCGGGAAGTCTCCGCACATCAAAGGTCATGTCATTCTGGGATTGGACGGACATTGATTTCCTGACGGCTTGATTGCCGTCATCAGACCAAATGCGATCACCCACTTCTTTGCGCAAGAGCAAGGAGAGCGTCGATGACCGCGCCTATCCTTTTGAAAAAGGATACGGCCATGTCACCGGCTCGACAGCAGCCCCGTTCGGAAATACTTCATTTGATGACTTGCCATCCAGCGACGTTGCATGCTCTGCTTGAAATGCCTGAGCTCATTGCGTCCCGAAAATCGAATGGCCCCTTCAGACGGTTCCGTCGTTTCCTCGCAGCGGTCGCGCGATGGTGGCCGCGCAAGGTGCGGCACTAGTCGCGATAGGCACAATCCCGTTTACGAAACCTGCCCTTCGCCCCATCGCTTCAGCTCGTCGCCAGGATCGACGCCGGCCCAATTGACCAGTCGGGCAGCAATCTGCCGGATCAATTCATCGACCGACGCCATTTTGACGTAAAACGGCGGCACCGGCGGCGCCACAATCGCACCCATCCTCGCCAGGGTGAGCATTGCCGAGAGATGCCCTTCGTGGAGGGGCGCTTCCCGCGGCGCGAGCACCAACCTGCGCTTTTCTTTGAGCACGACGTCGGCGGCCCTGGTCAGCAGGTTGTCGCCGAGACCGTGAGCCATTGCGGCCAGTGACCGCATCGAACACGGCACGACGATCATGCCATCGGTCCTGAACGAGCCGCTGGCGATCGGCGCGGCCAGATTTTCGTGCGAATGGGTGCGCGTCGCCGCAGCTTTCAGGCGAGCCAGGCCGCCAGCGCCGAGTTCGTGGGCGATCGTGGCCTGCGCGCCCTGCGAAACGACGAGATGCGTCTCCACGCCGGCATTCGACAACAACCGAAGCGTTTCGAGCGCCAGGATGGAACCCGACGCTCCCGTGACGCCGACGATCAGCCGCTTTTTCATTGTTTCTTCCCGTCGCCCCGTTGCGGAAAGAATTCGGTCCAGCGCAGGGAGACCTGTCGCTCGATGTCCGTCGACATCCGCAGCTCCTTTCCCCACTCGCGGCTGGTTTCGGACCCGATCTTGCGTGTCGCGTCGAACCCGAGCTTGCCTCCGAGGCCCTCGAGCGGAGACGCGAAGTCGAGCTGGTCGATGGGCGTTCGGTCTACTCGCATCAGATCCCGTGATGGATCCATCCGGGTCGCGATGGCCCACATGACGTCCGGCCAGGACCGGATGTCGATGTCGTCGTCTACCACTATGACCAGTTTTGTCATCGAGAACTGCGGCAGAAGCGACCAAAACCCCATCATGACGCGTCGCGCCTGACCTGGGTAACTCTTCGCTATGGAAACCACGGCGATCCTGTACGAACAGGCCTCGGGCGGAAGCCAGGCATCGACGATCTCGGGTATCTGCTGCCTCAGAAGCGGCTTGAACACCTCGATCAGCGCCTCGCCGAGAACCGAAGGCTCGTCGGGGGCACGGCCGGTGCACGTGGTCAGATAGTGCGCATCGTCGCGCACGCAAATGCGTTTGAGCTGAAACACCGGATATGATGCGGGAGCGTTGTAGTATCCAGTGTGGTCGCCAAACGGGCCCTCCAGCGCCATGTCACCCGGCGAGACGACGCCTTCCAGCACGATCTCGGCGCTGGCGGGCACGTGAAGAGGAATGCTTGCGCAGGGCGCGACCGCCATTCGCCGATTGTTGATCATTCCGGCCAGCGCCAGTTCCGAAACGCCGTCAGGCGTGGGCATCACCGCCGAGATCATGGTCGCGGGGTCGGCCCCGATAATGACCGCGACCGGCATCTCCGCCGCCTGCGCCTGCCACAGCCAGTGATGCGCCGCTCCGCCGCGCATAGGCAGCCAGCGCAGGATCGCGCGGTCGGGACTGATCACTTGCATCCGGTAGACGCCAAGATTGTAGGCGGCGGGATCGTCTGCACCCGGCGGTCGGGTGACCACCACCGGCCAGGTTATCAGCGGCCCCGCGTCGTCCGGCCAGCAACGCTGTACGGGAAGGATAGAGAAGTCCCGTTCGGCGTCGTGCCAGTTGCGGGACGGGGTAACGATCCTGGGTCGAGCCAGCAGCGCACCCCGTGCGGCAGGCAGCATCAGCCGCGCCTCGCGCAACGTCGTCGGCGGTCGCGGCGCCCGCATCCAGGCAAGCAATTCACCAAGCGTCTTCAATCCTGCAAGGTTAGTGCCCAGACCGCTTGCGACGCGCTCCGTCGTACCGAAAAGATTGGTTACGACAGGAAAACGCGACGCCCTGCCTTGATCGTCGAGCGGCTTCGACAGGCGCAACACGGGTCCCTTCGCTGCGATCACTCGTCGATGCAGCTCGGTGATTTCCAGCTGCATCGACACGGAGGCGTCGATCTCCTGCACCTGCCCCCTAGATTCGAGGAGGCTGAGAAACGAGCCGAGGTCGGCGAAAGACGGAAGAAGGCGCTGATGCATGAAACGGCCCAGAATGACGGCAGCTATCACCTCTTGGCTGATCCGTTCTTTGCGGAAGTGCAAAGAACTGCGAGTTCAGCAGGAATAGTGTGTCCAACAATAGGTCAGGAGGCTTCCATGCTCGGACATCTGATTGGCGAAATGCGTATACTGTGGAGTTCGGTGACGGCTTGGGCATGCGACCGGCAGCACAGAATGGATACTTCGAGGGAAATTCAAGCGCTTGATGCGCATGAACGCGCCCGTGTCCTTGGCGAACTCGGATTGACACAAACAGAACTCGGCGCTGGATTGCAGATTCCCTTTATCTCACGGGACCTCATTTCGGGGGCCTTGCATGCACTTGTCATCGACCCGGATGCGCTCCGCGCACGCCATGGCAGCTGGGAACGTGACATGCGACGGGTCTGCATGGCATGTCCCGCTCGCGGGCGCTGCCGGCGGGACCTGGCCACAGGCGATTTCGCACGCCGGTACCGTCATTACTGTCCGAACGCCGCCAGCCTGGTCGAATTGGAACATGTGGGTCGCGGTAACGGCCGGACGAGCGTGAGATGACGCTGGAAGCAACGGAAGGCAGACTGCCGCCATTCGCCCGGCAACTGTGCCCGGTCGTTGCCGGGCTGCCGCTCGGCCCGATGCTGACGCTATCCCTGCGCTCGCTTGCCCGGCAGCGACCCGGGCTATTCGAACGCTTGGGCGAGCACCGATCCGTGCGCTATTTCGTCGATCCGGTTGACCTGGCATTTGCGTTCACGATCATCCCGGACGGAATGCGATCGGTCGTCCGCGTTGTGCGGAAGGAGCAAACGGCGACATCCAGCGTCGTGGTCAGAGGTCCTCTCCTGATGTTGCTCGGCCTGCTCGACGGCACGCTCGACGGGGATGCACTGTTCTTTAACCGAGTGATCTCGGTCAGCGGCAGCACCGAGGCGGTGCTTGCTCTGAGAAATACGATCGAGGATGCAGAACTGCTCCCCGCCGACCTGCTCGGACTGAGCGGGGCTCTCGCCCGGGCGGCGAATGCCGGGATCCTCGGCGGCCTCGATGCGATGCGGCGGCTCGCCGCGTCTGCAAAGCCCGGACCATCGCAGGAGAAATCATGAGCTCGACGCGTATGGAACTGGTATGCCCGGCAGGGACGCCTGCAACGCTGAGGGCGGCCGTGCAGGCCGGCGCCGACGCCGTCTATTGCGGGTTTCGCGACGAAACCAACGCCCGGAACTTTCCCGGGCTTAATTTTTCGACGGAGGAAATGGCGGAAGGGGTCCGTTTCGCCCACGCGCATGGCAGCAAGGTTTTGGTCGCCATTAACACCTTCGGCAGGGTGGGCAGCGTGGACCGATGGCGCAAGGCGGCGGATGCGGCGGTCGGGTGCGGCGCGGACGCCATAATCGCCGCCGACATCGCCGTGCTCGATCACGTCGCAAGCAACCACAAGCAAATCCGCCTTCATTTGTCGGTACAGGCTGCGGCCGCCACGCCGGAGGCGATCGGGTTCTATGCCGAGACGTTCGGCGTTCGTCGGGTCGTCTTGCCGCGAGTGCTGTCCATCCAGGAAGTTGCCACACTAAACCGGGAGATCCGCGTCGAGACGGAAGCCTTCGTATTCGGCGGTCTCTGCGTGATGACGGAGGGTCGCTGCTATCTCTCCTCTTACGCGACCGGGAAGTCGCCGAACCTGAACGGTGTGTGCTCGCCGCCGGAAATGGTCAGTTACGAGGAGGATATCGACGGCACCGTGGCGCGACTCTGCGGCTTCACCATCGACCGCTATGCACCCGGCGCGCCGGTGGGTTACCCGACGCTGTGCAAGGGACGGTTCAAGGCTGGTGACAAAACCTCCTACCTTTTCGAGGATCCCGTCAGCTTGAATGCAGGAAGCATGATTGCCGGACTGAAGGCGGCCGGCGTGACGGCCTTGAAGATCGAGGGGCGCCAGCGTGGCAAGGGCTATGTGACCGAGGTGGTTCGCGCCTTCAGGAAAGCCGTCGACGCGGTCGAGCAAGGCAGCGACGGAATCGAGATCGATCGCATTCTGGCAGGTCAGTCGGAAGGCGGCCGACAGACGACCGGCGCCTACAAGAAGTCGTGGAGATGACCGTGCAGAAAGCCGCGTTGACGCTGGGGCCAGTCTTCTTCCACTGGTCACGTGCGAGGTTGACGGATTTCTACCGCCGCATTGCCGATGAAGCTCCGGTCGAGCGGGTCCATGTCGGAGAAGTTGTCTGCGGCAAGCGGATGCCGTTCTCCGATCCGGCTTGGCCAGACATCATTGAACGCCTGGAGCGCGCCGGAAAGGAGGTGGTGATTTCCACCCTGGCTGCGCCAGCAACCGTGCGGGAGCGGCGGAGCGTCGAGGAACTATGTACCGACGAACGATTGATTGAAATCAACGACATAACCGCCCTACCATCGCGTTCAGGAAGGCCTTTCGTCACCGGGCCTTTCCTGAATGTCTATAATGAAGGCTCGGCTCGGTTCCTGATCGATCGTGGCGCACGCTCGATTTGCCCACCGGTCGAACTGTCCCTGGCCGCCATCGGCCACATGGCGCAGGCATTCCCCCAGACCGAGTTCGAGGTCTTCGCCTTCGGCCGGCTGCCCCTCGCCATCTCCGGACGGTGCTACCACGCGCGGCATCGTGGGCTGCACAAGGACTCCTGCCAGTTCACCTGCGAAAAGGATCCCGACGGCCTCGCGGTCGATACGCTTGACGATCAGGAATTCCTCGCGATCAACGGTGTGCAGACGCTATCCAACCAAGTGCAGGCCTTCCTGCCCATACCCAGCGAACTGACTTCACGCAGGATCCGGCGCCTGCGTCTTTCGCCCCAGACCGCGGACATGGTGGAAGTGGCAAGGACCTACAGGGCCTTGCTCGACGGCAGACAGGACCCCCAAAGCGCCCGCTTCCTTCTGTCATGCCTCGAACTGCCCGGCGTGATGGTCGACGGGTACGCATACGGTAAGCCCGGATGGGAGGCGACCGCATCGATCTGAAAGAAAGGGAGACCGCGCGTATGCTGCTAGGTCGGTCTCCCGCAGCCAGCAGGGCGCGGATGTGAACGCACGCGCCGATGTCGTACATGGAGATCCTGGCAGGCAAGGTTGTCGAAACGCAAACTTCTCGAAGGAATACTCGAAGCGATCCTGAACTTTGGCATTTCGCAAAGAGGCGGGCAGCAGCAGCGGCTAGAGTTCATAAATCGACGACCAGCGCAGGATATTCCCGTTGCAAACTTC
This sequence comes from Chelativorans multitrophicus, assembly GCF_011317445.1. GTDB lineage: Bacteria > Pseudomonadota > Alphaproteobacteria > Rhizobiales > Rhizobiaceae > Chelativorans > Chelativorans multitrophicus. Next base: position 4,836 of record NZ_JAAAPL010000007.1, on the reverse strand, counting down.
GATCCCGGCGAAATACGGCGAGGCCCGCCTCCCCCGCTACACCAGCTATCCAACGGCCCCGCAGTTCTCGTCGGATATCGACGGCGATACATATCGAGGTTGGTTGAAGAGCCTGCCGGCGGGCGATCCCGTATCTCTTTACCTGCACATTCCGTTCTGCCGGTCGATGTGTTGGTACTGTGGCTGCCACACTACGATTACGCGTCAGGACGCCCCGATACTCGACTATCTGGTTGTGCTGCGCGAGGAGATCCGCATGGTCGCGGAACTCACGCCGCCGCAGCTCGGCGTCAGCGCCGTGCATTTCGGCGGAGGAACGCCGACGATCATCGCACCGGCGGAGTTCCTAGCACTGATGGCTCTGCTGCGCTGCAACTTCGACTTCACGGACACGGCCGCGGTCGCCATCGAGATCGACCCTCGCACCCTGACGGCCGAGATGGCCGCGACCCTGGGAGCGACCGGCATCGGCCGGGCAAGCCTCGGCGTACAGAGCTTCGATCCGATCGTACAGAAGGCAGTCAACCGCATCCAGACACCGGAGCAAACTACCGCCGCCGTTCTAGATCTCCGCAGAGCCGGTGTTGCTGAGATCAATTTCGACCTCATCTACGGGTTACCGCATCAGACGGTGCGGTCCTGCGTCGAGACCGCAAACATCGCCGTCACGATGCGGCCTGACCGGTTCGCCGTGTTCGGTTACGCGCACGTTCCCTCCTTCAAGAAGCATCAGCGCATGATCGACGAGGCGGCGCTTCCGGGTAGCGCCGCCCGCAGCGAACAGGCAGCAGCCGTCGCCGGGACATTGGTCGCTGCCGGTTACCGGCAGGTGGGCCTGGACCATTTTGCCCTACCGGGCGACGAGCTAGTGCTGATGCAGAAGGCCGGCAGGCTACGGCGCAACTTCCAAGGCTATACGACCGACACCTGCGAAACGCTGGTCGGCTTCGGCGCATCGGCCATCGGCCGCGTTGGCGAGGGATACGTCCAGAACGAGGTCGCTTCGGGCGTCTATTCCCAGCGGATAGCCAGCCGCCATCTCGCAACGGCCAAAGGTTACCGCCTCACAGCCGAGGACAGCATAAGGGCGGCGATCATCGAGCGGCTGATGTGCGATTTCGAGGCGGACATTCCGGCGCTCTGCATCGCGCGCGGTTTCGACGCGGCCGGTATCCTCGATGCGGCAGCCGACATGCTGAAACCGTTGGTCCAGGATGGCGTGATTGACATCAGCGACGGGTTCATCCGTGTGCGTCAGGACCACCGCTTCATCATACGGGCAGTCGCCGCCGCCTTCGATGCCTATCTCGGTCAGTCGAATCGGATCCACAGCAGGGCGGCTTGATCAGGCTGCTTTCCTGACAAGATCGCGGCGGTCAGCGCGCACGCCGGGCATGACCTGGCGACTTACGGCCTGCCGGTTTTGGTGCTGCGCCGCTTGGCGGTCAGGGCACCGCTGCCTGTCGCTGCTTTTCGAACCAGCTTGCCTTCTCGTAGAGCCTGAACCAGGCCGTATAGTGGTCCGCTCGCGTGGCAATGTCGTCCCGGATAGAGGCCAGAGCCTGCCAGCGGAAATCGTCGGCCCCGTCCGCATCGGGCACGATCTCGCCGTCGTAGAGTCCCGAGAAGACGTGCACGATCTCATTTTCCCATAGCCCGTTTCCAACTGGCGCGCCGTACTGGAACCGGCACACAAAGCTGAGCGGGACGACGAATCCCATCTCCTCTCCCAGGCGGCGCTCGGCGGCATGGGCCGGAGATTCGCCCGGCCGCGGATGGCTGCAGCAGGCGTTGGTCCACAAGCCTCCTGAATGATACTTCGCTGCGCTGCGACGCTGCAGCAGCATCCGGCCGGCGCTATCAAAGATCAGCACCGAAATGGCGCGGTGGCGCATGTTCCTCTGGTGAACGATCAGCTTTCCTGCGCTGCCGACAGCGCGGTCGTTTGCGTCAACCAGGATCAAGTTTTGCTCGTCCGGGGGGTGACGTCCTTTCCTTCGTATCGGCGTGTCGTCCAGCCCTTCTGCCCTAGTGATCATGGGTGCCGAGCCTATGGTGGAGGCGCGCGTCATGCGTCCTGAAGTGCAAGGTGAACCAGGCGTCCAGACGATCCGATAGCTGTTGCGACGTGCCTTCGGGGTCGGCCTCGTAGCCGTCCATGATGTCGCGTATCTCGTCCAGTAGTTGCTCATGCGCCTGCTTGTGCTCGGCGAACTGGTCGTAGCCATGCTCGCGCATGAAACGCTCCTCGAGCGCGAAATGCGCCGAAATCGCCCGGAATATCTCGCCGAGGAAAGCCGTCACCATAAGGTCCGGGCTTCCCGCGAGCAGGTTCTCGTGAAGCTGGTTGATGAGGTCGATGAGTTCTCGGTGCTCGTGGTCCACGGCGTCGACACCGACGCTGTAGTGACTTTTCCATTCGATCAAGGCCATTGGACACTCCTGTCGCGTCAGTGAAAGACAAAGCCGCCAGCGTCGGCTCGGAAGTCGATCACACGGTGATCGGCCGGACCGAGTTCGACGGATCGCTCGCCCCGCCAGGCGAATTCGCCGTCTGGGCGGTCGCGCATGCGAATGGCCACTTCATATCGGCCGGCAGGCAGGACAAAGCGCTGGTGAACGCGCGACGGTCCGTCCCCGGCAATCCCCGAAGGGGGCACGTCGGCGTCGAATGCGCGCTTGCCGTCGATGTCGAACTCGACCCTGATCGCGGGCCGCTCGCGCGGGCAGATCTCCGGCCGGCGCATGTTGGCCGGCAATGCGGCCAGTTCCTCCAGCGTCGCTTTGCGGCACGCCGCCTTTCGGTCGGCGCTGTGGCTGAACGACAGGGTCAGGACGCCGGCACCCTCCGGGAAGCTGCGGTAGGAAGGCCAGTTCGACAGCGCCGCGGCGCCTGTGAAGATCAGGGCGAGCACGGCAAAGCGTCCGAGCATCGACATGGCGGTTCTCATGCCTGATCCTCCAACTCCTCGTTGGCGCTCCGTCGCGCAACGGGCTGGAGGGCGCTCGCCAACCCTTGGAGACGCTCGGCAAATGCCGCCTTTTCGGCCTCGAAGCGATTGGTCTCGAAGGGCGAGGCCCAGATGGTGGCGAGCCGCTCGCGCGGCACGCGCTTGCGCAGGTAGGGATCCCGCGCGCCGGCGAAGCGCTGCTTGGTCCATTCGACGCCGAGCCGGTTGTAGCACACGCTTTCGCCGCAGCCTGCGACGATCACTCCATCGGCAAGGTTCCGGCTCAGGATGAAGTCAATCAGCGAGGGCGGGATCATCGCCACGCAGGGGAAGGTGACCACGGCGCCGATGGCCCCGCTGCCAGCGCCATGCTCGCAGGCAAGCACCATTACCCTGCCGTCGCCGCGAAGCTCGGACGAGGCGGCGGCAACGCTGTCGCGCACCTCACGCAAGGGCTGGCCGGGAAGATCGATCCCGGTCTTCAGTTCCACCGTGCGTCGGAACGGCGTCGAGGACGGGCACGAACCCATGCAGATGCCGCAGCTTACGCAGAGATCCGTCGACACTTCCGCCTGATGCGGAAAAGGCTCGCCGTCGGTGCGCGGCACCAGCCGGATGGCCTCGTAGGGGCAATCCTCGACGCAGCGGTTGCAGCCATTGCAGTTGGGCAGATCGACCGTTGCGGCTGGGGCTCGGCGGAAGGGCGGCAGCCAAGGCATGGCGGCGAGCATGGTTGAGACGCCGACAAGCAGGCCCCAGAGGCTCCACCCACCCCATTTTTCCGCCAGCGGCAAGAGGGGCAAATAGAACCAGTCGAGGCTGATCTCGGCGGGAACCTTGGTGAGGTCTGCTGGTCCTTGGCTGACGGCCGGCGTCAACAGCGCCACGGCCAGAAGCGCGGCAAGCACCAGCGCGGCCAGGAGACGCGGCGGATTCACCTTGGGACGTGAGATGCGCTGGATGTGGATCCACATGCCGAGCAGCAGCACCAGCGGCACTGCGATGTGCAGGAAGACAAGCAGCGAGAAGAAGCGGCTGCTGAGATGCTCCGGCGTCAGGAAGTTGCGCGCCAGCGGCTCGCCAAAGATCGGCACGACGTCCAGCAGCTCTGCCGAGACTATCGCCACATACTGAGCCAGTTTGTCCCAGACCAACCAATATCCTGTGATACCCGAGATGTAGAGAAACCAGATCAACGGAATGCCGGTAAACCAGGAGAACCAGCGCGTGCCGCGATAGCGGTCGAGCGAGAACTCCCTGAGAAGGTGCAGCGCGATGCTCAGCACCATGAGGTCGGATGCGTAGCGGTGGAAACTGCGCATGACGCCCGCGTGATACCAGTGCGCGTCGCTGATCCATTCGACGGACGAATAGGCGTTCACGACACCGGTGTCGAAAAAGATGAACAGGTAGATGCCGCTGACCGCCACCACCCAGAACAGGAAGAAGGAGATCGCGCCGAGCTGCGCCAGCGGATTGAAGGCGGGCGAGAACAGCCTTTCCGCACCGCGTTCCAACTGGTCGAAGACGAGACGTAGGCCAGCCTTGGCGTGGCGCAGCGGCGGCCAGTCGTGCTGATTGTTCCCGCTCGCGTCGGAACTCATGATCCAGACCCGGCGCGTGCAAAACGGCGGTTGCTGCGCCACGTGCGCACTATTACGCATGCCATCAAAACGAGCGACAGGCCGCCGGTGCCGACCCCGATGTAGATGGCATAGTCTGTGCGGTAGCGGCCGGTCTTCGGATCGTACACGGTGCACAGGAAGCGCAGCCGGTCGGCGAGGCCAACGGCTGAGATGTCGCTTGGCACTTAATTGTAAGAATACGGTGGTTTCGTCCGGACTTGGCATTTTATTGTGAGAATCGTGGTGGCCGGATTCTCAAA
>NZ_JAAAPL010000006.1 GCF_011317445.1 Chelativorans multitrophicus | reverse complement strand
GGATCCCTTCAGCCCTTCCAGGCCTCCAAAATCCCGCGAGCCTCTGCCGCCCACGCTTCTCTTTCTTCTTATTCAATTGTCAAAGAACGGACGACATTTCGTCATCCTCGGGCCTTTTTCTTCAGCCCTTTCGAGGTCGCTTGCGCGGCTCTCTTTACGGATTAACAAGAGCGAGCGTTTCAACCGCCAGCGGCGCCGCCTCCCTCGTTGTGTGGCGTATATAGTCGCGCCTCCATTCGGGTGTCAACGGCCATTTTCGATATTTTTGAATTTTTTGCGACAGATAACGAGCGGCCATCGAACGATGCACGGCCGCCACATTGGAGCCCGATTTCATCCCTACCGCATTCTTAAATTTTGCTGGAAAACTTGCGTTTTGCAGAAGCGAGGGGCCGCATTCAGGGTTATTTCGCTATCGTCCCGCAGGGGCTTAGAGGTGAGCAACCGGTTTCCACGCATTGACTTGGCAAAGCGCCAAGGGCATCACTTGCCAGCAAGGGCCTGAAGCGCGGCGGACGGGATCGAGAGGGAGCGGTACGACTTGGACGACAAGGCTGGAGCAAAACCTCCACTTGGCGACGAACCGCCCCTCATCGCGGACGGCCGAAGCGGCCCTCCCGACCGACGTGAAATCTCCGGGCGCTGGCTCGCCGGGACGGTCCTGACAGGATTGACCTCCACGGTTCTGATGGGCGTCGCGCTCTCCGCGGCGCTGGATGGACGCGAACAGCTTGCCACCCCTCCCGAGATCGCCCTTCTCCCCAAAGCTCCCGACGGCGAGGAAGCAGCCAAGACGTCGCGGTTGATTCCAGCCCGTTTGCTTGCGCGCCAGGATGACCGCCGCCGCATGGAGGTGTCGACCATTCTCAAGGAGGGCGATCGCGAGGTGGTGCGGACGCTCCCCTTCGTGCATGTGCGAATGAATCTCGCCGCTGGCCACAGAACCCATAAGGACTATCCGCCTTTCGATCCGCTGACCGTATTCGCCGAGGACGGCGCGGCCGCGACCGCGAGCATGGGCGTGATTTACGGCGCGAAGGTCGAGAGCGAGGTCAGGCTGCGCACCCTGCCCTTCCCGTTCGGGCAGAACGTGTTCGACGAGAACAGCGATCTCTCGGCAGAGGAAGTGGAGCAGGTGGTCCGCAACACCGGAGCCATTCTGACCGACGGCGACGTCCAGGTGGCCGCGCTCCACTATGTGGATCCTCAACGCTTCGGCGATACGCTTGCGACGCAGGCGCTCGCCCAGTTCAGCGCGCGAATCGTGCAGGAAGAAAACGTCTCGATAGCATCGCGCGACTTGCCAGAAGGGCCTTCGATCGGCTTCGCGGAAGATATTATCGTCTTTTCCCACGATGAGGAGATCTTTGAGGCATTCAAGGATGCCGGCTATGACGGCGCCGACGCGCGCGGCATGGCACTGGCGATCGGCAAACTGCTCAACGCGCAGGCGCTGAAGGCCGGCACCATCCTGTGCCTAGGCATTGAAGCCGAAGGCGAGACGAGACGGATCGTGCGGACCAGCATCTACGAGGGAAAGCAGCATGTGGTTACGATCGCGCTTGATGATCGCGACCAATATGTGCCGGCCAACGAGCCAGAACATGGTCCTGAATTGCTGGCCGCCCTTGATACCGAGCCGCAGCAAGCCCCGGTCCGGGCTGATCTGCCGCGCGCCTATGACGGGATATACAACGCCGCCTATTCCTATGGGCTGACATCGCAGATGACGCAAAAGCTCATACGGCTCTTGGCGGCAGACGTGGATTTCCAATCGCGTCTGACGACAACCGATAAGCTTGAGGTCTTCTTCTCGCAGCCGAACGAAGACGGCAGCGCCTCCGACAATTCGGAGATCCTCTACGTTTCCGCCAGCTTCGGCGAAAAGCACCGCGCCTACTATCGATTCGAACTGCCGGACGGCTCCGTCGATTATTTCGACCGGGAGGGTCGCAGCGCTCGGCCTTTCCTCCTCCGGGTTCCCGTGCCTAATGGCCGCTTCACCTCAGGCTTTGGCATGCGCAGGCATCCGATCCTCGGATATTCGCGCCTGCATACCGGCGTCGATTGGGCCGCGCCGCGCGGCACGCCCATCATCTCCTCCGGCGATGGCGTTGTGGAAAGCGCCGGATGGTCATCCGGTTACGGCCGGCAGACGGTCATCCGCCACGCCAATGGCTATGAAACCTCATACAACCATCAAAGCGCGATCGCGAAGGGCATCGTCCCCGGCGCCAAGGTACGCCAGGGGCAGGTGATCGGTTATGTCGGCGCCACCGGCCAGGCCACAGGCAATCACCTTCATTACGAACTGATGGTGAACGGCAGGAAGGTCGATCCCATGCGCGTGCGCCTGCCCGACAGCAAGGTGCTGGAGGGCGAGACGCTGGAGGTCTTCATGCGCGAGCGCGACCGCATCGAGGACTTGCTCGAGGAAAACTTCACCAGCCCCACGCCGGTGGCTGGAATATCCGACTGACTGTAGACGAGACCTCGTTCGTGCTCATGCACCGAGTGCGTGAGCACCGTGTTATTCAGTGAACTCCACCGTGACGCCGGGCTTCACGCGCTTGGCCAGTTCCTGGGCATCCCAATTGGTCAGCCGGACACAGCCGTGGGAGTAGGTCTTGCCGATCTTGGACGGTTCAGGCGTTCCATGTATCCCGTATGTGGGTTTGGAGAGTGCGATCCACACAGAGCCGACAGGGCCGTTGGGTCCGGGCGGAATGGTCAGGACCTTGTCATTGTTTCCCTGCTTGAAGTTCTTCCGGGGATCATAGGTGTAGTTCGGATTCAGCGCCACGCGCTCCACCTGGTGGATGCCTGTCGGAGACGGGGTGTCGCTTGAACCGATGGTCGCCGGATAGACGCCGATCAGCCGCCCTCCCTCGTCGAAAAGGCGCACTTGCTTCCGGCTCTTATCCGCGACGATCCGCGCGACCGCGCTTTTGGCCGGCTGGCCGGGATTGGCGACCTTGATGATGGTGCCCGGACGGTTGAAATTGGCGCCGGGATTGAGATCGATCAGGAATTTCTCATCCATGTGGAAGCGTTCTGCGAGCATCTCGCTCACCCGCGTGTAGCTCAACCGTTCAAGCTGCGCCTTCTCGCTGTAATCCTCCGGAACCGACGCGATGAAAGGACCTGCGGCGTCTTCCGAGGTGATGGTGTATTCGGTGAAGGCGGGCCCGCCTGTCCTCTGAAGCTCCGCCTCGATCCACTCCTTGTCATAGGTCTTCAGCCTCTGGCCGGTAACTTCGTAATAAGCGTCGATCGCCTTGTTGACATTGTCGCCGATGTGACCGTCGATCACCCCGGGAGAAACGCCTGCGCGGTCCAGCAGGATCTGGTAGGCCGCCACGTCCTCGCTGGCGCGCCGCGCGCCAGGCACCACGATGCTCGGCCCGTTCGGAAGCGTCGTGCCCGGCGAAGCGCCGGGCATTCCGGGCACCGGTTCCGTGCCGGGCTGCGGAGCGGCGGGAAGGCCCTGGTCGGGCGGGCCGAGGGGCGAACGCGCGATGCTGTCGTCCCGCGGTTGAGTATAGTCCGGTTCCGCCGGCGGATATCCCCGGTAACCGTAGTCTCGTTCCTCATAGGGATATCCACGCGCGGGCGGGTAGTTGGGATCTTGGTAGTCTCGTTCATATGGCTGCTGCCAGCCTCGCGCGATGGCGGCTTCGCGGTCGCGGTGAAACCGCTCCACATCCCGCGGATCGGTAAAGTCATAATCACGCCGCCCCAGCTGACGGTCCCGCTGCTCGCGCCTTGGCTCGGGCGGCAGGACCTCGCCAAGCGGCGTCCTGATCTCCACGACTTGTCCCGTGCGCGGGTCGACGATCACCTCGCGCCCGTACTGGTCGATATAAACGTCGAAATCATAGGCCTGCGCGAGTTGAACCGCAGCTTCTTCCTGCCTCGGCGCACGTTCCCCGACATCCCAGGCCGGTGCCGCGAAGGCCGGCGCGGAAAGGAGGGAGAGAAATGCCAGAGGATACTTCTTCAAACCACGCTCCCCGACTGACGGACAAAGACAGCCACCGCGCGATTCGCGCCGGCTTCTAAACGATAGGACATAAGAGATGAACCCGGCATGAAAATGGCTAACGAAACCATAACGCAATAGCTTCATTTTCGGCAGGCCAGCCCATTATAAAAGTCCCAACTCGCTTTTCAGCTTTTTCGGTAGGCCGGCCGATACGAGCCGATAGCTTTCGGCCACATAGTCCCTCAAGGCGGCGTCATCCATCGATTCGCCGCTCTGCCGCTGGATCCACTTCATGCCCCGCGAGGCGAGATAAGGAGCTGGCCTGAGCCCCGGCCGCTCCTTGAGGAGATCGTAGGAGAATTCGGAGCATTTGAACGTGACCGCGAGCTGCTCCCCCTCCCCTACTGCGCCGATCGCAAAGACCTTGCCACCCACCTTCCAGACGTGGGCCCCACCCCATTGGACGACGTGGGTCGCGTGCGGAAGGGAAGAGCAGAAGCTATTGTAGTCCTCAAGCAGCACTCGCCCCCTCCGCACGACAGCCCGGCGCGTTTGCGCGCCGGGCATGGCTGATATCACGCTGCTTCCGCCGCAGCCTCCGAATTCTTCCGCGGGCGGAAGATCAGCCTATCTGAACCGGCGGTGATCTTGACGGTCGAGCCATCGAAGATCTCTCCCATCAGGATCTTCTCGGCCAGCGGATCCTGCAGTTCCTTCTGCATGACCCGCTTCAGCGGACGAGCGCCATAGGCAGGATCGTAGCCCTTGTCGGCAAGCCAGTCGATTGCCTCCTGGTCGAGCTCGAGCGTGATCTTGCGGTCTTCCAGCAGCCGCCCGATGCGCTTGAGCTGGATGCGGACGATATCGCCCATATCCTGCCGGCGCAGGCGGTGGAAGAGGATGATCTCGTCCACACGGTTCAGGAATTCAGGCCGGAACGAAGCCTGCACGACAGCCATCACCTCGTCGCGCACCTTGTCCACGTCCTCGCCTTCGGCCAGATTGACAAGGTACTCCGCGCCCAGATTGGACGTCATGATGATCAGAGTGTTGCGGAAGTCGACCGTCCGGCCTTGGCCATCCGTGAGCCTGCCGTCGTCCAGCACCTGGAGCAGCACATTAAAGACATCCGGGTGCGCTTTCTCGATCTCGTCGAACAGGATCACCTGATAGGGCCTGCGGCGGACAGCTTCGGTCAACACGCCGCCCTCGTCATAACCCACATAGCCGGGAGGAGCGCCGATCAGCCGGGCAACCGAGTGCTTCTCCATGAACTCCGACATGTCGATGCGCACCATCGCCTGCTCGTCATCGAATAGGAAAGCGGCGAGCGCCTTGGTCAGCTCCGTCTTACCCACGCCCGTGGGCCCCAGGAACATGAACGAGCCGAGCGGCCGGTTCGGATCCTGCAACCCGGCGCGCGCGCGCCGCACGGCTTTGGAAACCGCTTGCACCGCCTCACCTTGCCCAATCACACGCTTGGCGAGCTCGTCTTCCATCCTGAGCAGCTTTTCACGCTCGCCCTGGAGCATCTTGTCGACGGGAATGCCGGTCCAGCGGGAAACGATATGCGCCACATGGTCAGGCGTCACCGTCTCTTCGACGAGCGAGCCCTTGCCGTCCTGCTCCTCAGCCTCCTTCAGCTTCTTCTCAAGCTCGGGGATACGGCCATAGGCCAGCTCGCCCGCGCGCTGGAACTCGCCTTTGCGCTGAGCAATCGCAAGATCGTTGCGCGCTTCGTCAAGCTGCTTCTTGAGTTCGGCGGCAAGGCCCAGTTTCTGCTTTTCGGCCTGCCATTTGGCGGTGATATTGGCCGACTGCTCCTCGAGCTCGGCCAATTCCCTCTCTAGCCGTTCAAGCCGATCCTTCGAAGCCTCGTCCTTCTCGACCCGCAGCGCCTCGCGTTCGATCTTGAGCTGCATGATGCGCCGGTCGACCTCATCCAGTTCCTCCGGCTTGGAATCCACCTGCATGCGCAGGCGCGATGCCGCCTCGTCCACCAGGTCGATGGCCTTGTCGGGCAGGAAACGATCGGTGATGTAGCGGTTCGACAGGTTGGCCGCCGCCACAAGAGCGGAATCGGAGACGCGCACCTTGTGGTGCTGCTCGTATTTCTCCTTCAGCCCGCGCAGGATGGAGATAGTGTCCTCCACCGAAGGCTCGTTCACGTAGACAGGCTGAAAGCGGCGGGCGAGCGCCGCGTCCTTTTCCACATATTTCCGGTATTCATCGAGCGTCGTCGCGCCCACACAGTGCAGCTCGCCCCGCGCCAGCGCGGGCTTCAGAAGATTGGAAGCGTCCATCGCGCCATCCGCTTTACCGGCGCCAACCAGCGTGTGCATCTCGTCGATGAAGAGGATGACACCGCCGGCCGCGGCCTGAATCTCGGAAAGCACGGCCTTCAGCCGCTCCTCGAACTCGCCGCGATATTTGGCGCCGGCGATCAGCGCACCCATGTCGAGCGCCATGAGCTGCTTGTCCTTGAGCGATTCGGGCACGTCGCCGTTCACGATCCTGAGCGCCAGCCCCTCGGCGATGGCGGTTTTGCCTACGCCGGGTTCGCCGATCAGCACCGGATTGTTTTTTGTGCGCCTGGAAAGGACCTGGATCGTGCGGCGGATCTCGTCATCGCGGCCGATCACGGGATCAAGCTTGCCCGCCCGCGCCTCGGCTGTCAGATCGCGCGCATATTTCTTCAGCGCGTCATAGCCCTGCTCCGCATTCGGCGAATCGGCGGTTCGGCCCTTGCGGATATCGTTTATGACCTGATTGAGAGCCGTCGGAGTGACACCGGCCTTTGCCAGAATATCCGCGCTCTTGGCGGATTTCTCCATGGCCAGCGCCATGAGCAGGCGCTCGACGGTAACGAAACTGTCCCCGGCCTTCTTCGCGAGTTCTTCAGCGGTGGAGAAAACCTTTGCCAGCGGCTGCGCCAGATAAAGCTGGCCGCTGCCGCCTTCGACACGCGGCAACGCCTCAAGCGCGGCGTCGACGCCCAGTTTCACATCCCGCGCCCGCCCGCCGGCACGCTCGATGAGATTCGCCGCGAGTCCTTCCTCGTCATCAACGAGCACTTTCAGGATGTGCTCAGGCGAAAACTGCTGGTGATTTCTGGAAAGGGCGAGCGTCTGGGCAGCCTGAATAAAGCCACGCACGCGCTCGGAATATTTTTCGATGTCCATGTTCCACGTCTCCATCTCCGTGCCGACCCGCTTGGCGGCATCGAGCAGGCCAATGTGACGGACCCCCAACGGAGTTGACCCAAGTCAACGCCTAGCGGCAAGTCCAACCGATGGAAATATGGGAGCTTTTTTGCATCGTCTCAAGATCACCCGCAAAACACAAAACGGCGAGCAAAGCCCGCCGTTTTTCTGGAGTCAGCTAGGGGAAGTACTCAGCTCTGGGCAGCGGCTTCCTCGGGAGACGTCGCTTCCGCCTGTGCGGCTTCGTCGGTCTTCTTGGCGCGAGGCCTGCGCGTGCGCCGGGGCTTCGGGGCTTCCTCCGCTCCGCTTTCCGGAGCAGCAGCCACTACGGCTTCACTGGCTGGAACCTCGGCAGGCGCCGGAGTTTCAGCGGCCGGCACGGCGCTCACCTTTTCGGCTTCGCCATTTGCCGCACCTTCACGCGCGCCCCGGTTGGCGCCATTTCCACCGTGACCACGGCCATTCGCCCTTCCGCGGCCGTTCGAGCCGTTCATCTCACGATTGAGCGCGACTTCGGCGGGAACTCCGTCGATAACCGGCTGCGGCCCCGATCCGTCGTTGATCGAGGAAGCGCCAGCCCGGCCATTGCCGTTCGGCAAGCCCTGGGCCTCATGTTCCTCACGCTCTTCACGCTCCTCATCGTCACCCAAATCGTCTTCGCGGAAATCGCGTAGGTTCTGCTGCGGCTGCACCTGCGCCATAGCGGCGGCGATGAGGCGGTTGTAATGCTCGGCGTGCTGCAGATAGTTTTCCGCCATCACCCGGTCACCCGAGCTTTGGGCATCCCTGGCAAGCGTTGCATATTTATCAGCGATCTGCTGAGCAGTGCCTCGGATTTTCACGTCCGGGCCGTTGCTTTCATAGCTGCGGGTGAGCGGATTGGGCCCCTTCCGGTTATTCCCGCGTCCGCGCATGCGCCTGTTCTGCTGTTGTGGCCTCATTCCATTCTCTTTTTCGAGACAACCATCGATCTTTGGTGTTGATCGGCGGAGGAAACTGCACAACGCCGTTTCCTTCAATCACCCCCTAGCGGTCTGCCGCATTGAAGGCGACCGCAAAGCTAATACCCGCTTCTTCGTTCACTTGCCCGATAAGCCCCGCACAAAGCACATGCGTCGGAAACGCGCTCAAGCAGTCAATCCGCGGGAACCGAATCGAAAACGGCGCTGCCTGCTTTGTCTCATCGGCAGGGCGGAACCTAGCGGCAATCCAACTCTTTGCCAAGTGTTTTTTCCGCATCGCACATTTAGGCGGTTGGGGCAAACAGCATCGCGCGGTCTCGGCCGCCCAGATCGCGTGCGGTTCTTGAAACCGCATAGCCTTCGGCAGCGAAAATGGCCGCCACGGCAGCTTTCTGTTCGGCACCTGTTTCCACGGCGATAAGACCCTCCCTCGTCAAGTGATCCCGCGCTCCGCTGGCGATCGCTCTATAGGGCATGAGCCCATCCGGACCGCCATCGAGTGCCGCCTTCGGATCATGCTCGCGCACTTCGCGCGGCAGCGTTTCCATTTCCGCCGTTGCGATATAGGGCGGGTTGGAAACAATCAGGTCGAATCGGCCATCCACATTCCGAAACCAATCCGACCGCAGAGGGGTGAACCGCTCTGCAACAAAACTCATGTCGGCATTGTGACGCGCCGTTTCAAGAGCCCCTTCCGAAATATCGGTTCCCACGGCTTCGGCTTCAGGCACAACGCTTAGAAGAGCAAGCGCAATCGCGCCCGTTCCAGTCCCAAGATCGAGAATGCGGCAATGCTTTTTGACGTTTGCGATCCGTCGCGCTTCCGGCAGTACGAGGTCGACCAGCGTCTCCGTATCCGGCCGTGGCTCCAGCGTTTCTGGCGAAAGCGCAAGCTTCAATCCATAAAAGTCACGATGGCCGAGGATGCGGTGGACAGGCTCGCCCGCGATCCGCCGTTCCACCGCCCGCGCCACCTTTTCCGCCACGGCGGCTTCCACCGCGCACTCGGGATGCGTGATGGCCTGGGTCTGTGTCGTTTCGGAAAAATGCTCGACGATCAGCCGCGCCTCCAAGGCCGCGTCCTCCACACCGGTGCTCGTCAGTTGCTGCCGGGCAGTTCGCAACAGAGCAGCGAGCGTGATCGGGGGCATATCAGCTCTCCGCTCCCTCCGCCGCCAGCAGTTTCGACTGGTGATCGGCGATCAGCGCATCGATGACTTCATCGAGCTCGCCCTCCATCACACGGTCGAGCTTGTAGAGTGTGAGATTGATTCGATGATCTGTCACACGCCCCTGGGGGAAATTGTAGGTGCGGATGCGCTCCGAACGGTCGCCGGTGCCAACCTGCAGCCGTCGCGCCTCCGAGCGCTCGTTGGCCGCGCGCGAGCGCTCCATGTCGAACAGGCGCGCGCGCAGGATCTGCATCGCCCGCGCCCGGTTCTGATGCTGCGACTTTTCCGCGGAAACGACCATGATGCCGGTCGGCAAATGCGTGATGCGCACGGCCGAGTCGGTCGTGTTCACGTGCTGGCCGCCTGCGCCTGAAGCCCGCATCGTATCGATGCGGATATCCTCGGGTTTGATATCCACGTCGATGTCTTCCGCCTCGGGCAGCACCGCCACTGTGGCGGCGGAGGTGTGGATGCGCCCCTGCGCTTCCGTGGCCGGAACGCGCTGCACGCGATGCACGCCCGACTCGAATTTTAGCCGTGAAAAGACCCCGCGCCCTGTTACCGAAGCGATAATCTCCTTGTAGCCACCGGCCTCGCCTTCGCTGGCCGAAACCACCTCAACGCGCCAGCCACGCTCGCTAGCGTAGCGTTCGTACATCCGGAAAAGATCGCCGGCAAACAGTGCCGCCTCGTCGCCGCCCGTCCCGGCGCGAATCTCCAGGATGGCGTTTTTCTCATCCGCCTCGTCTTTCGGGAGCAGCAGAACTTGAAGTTTCTGCTGCATGTCTTCAACGCGGCTTTCCACCTCTTCCCGGTCGATTTCCGCAAGCTCGCGTATCTCGCGGTCGATGCTCTTGTCCGCCAGCATCGTATCGAGGTCTTCCAGTTCCGCCTCCGCCTTCCGAAGCGCGCGGATACTGTTCGCCACCTCCTGCAGCTCTGAATATTCGGAGGCGAGCTTCACATAAGCATCCGGCGAAGGGCCGGCCGCCATCTGCGTTTCGATCAGCTCGAAACGCTTCAAAACCTGGTCCATCCGTTCGCGCGGCAGCTCGGCCATATTTCCCTTGTTCTATCTAAAGAGGAATGTCGTATTCGCTGGCAAACTGCTGCAGCTCGGCCCGGATATCGATCTTCCCGCTGCGATTGGCAAGGGCTGCTTCAAGCCGTTCGCTGAGCTTCTGCAGCGGCAGTTCGCAAAGCATGGCCTTCACCGGGCCGATGGAAGCGGAATTCATCGAAATGGACCGATAGCCGATGCCGAGCAGCGCCATGGCGGAGATTGGTTTGCCGGCGAGCTCTCCGCAGAGTGTCACCGGCGTGTGCGTCGCCTGCCCTGCCGCCGCGATCTGCTTCAGCACCCTGAGGAACGGCACGCCAAGCGGATCGAAACGGTTGGAAATCAGCGTATTCCCCCGGTCCGCGGCGGTGATGAACTGAAAAAGATCGTTCGATCCTACCGACACGAAATCCACCGCTTGCATCAGCTCTTCGAGTTGCCAGAGGAGCGCCGGCACCTCGATCATCGCGCCAAGCTTCAAGCTGGTCGGCAGAAGATGGGCGAACCGCGATAAGTGCCGGACCTCCCGGTCGATGATGGCGCGAGCCTGCCGCACCTCGTCGATTTCCGTCACCATTGGCAGCATAAGCTTAAGCTCGCGCCCGCCGGCCGCCTTCAGGAGTGCGCGGATCTGCGTGCGTAACAGCCCTGGCCTGTCGAGCGTCAACCGGATCGCGCGCCAACCCAGGGCGGGATTTTCCTCCTGCTGCGCACCCTTGAAGTAGGGGAGCACCTTGTCGCCGCCGATATCGATGGTGCGGAACGTAACCGGCTTTTCACCCGCTGCGTCCAGAACCTCGCGGTAAAGCCCCTCCTGCGCCTCGACGCGCGGGAAGGTGGAGACCACCATGAATTGAAGCTCGGTGCGAAACAGGCCAATCCCTTCTGCTCCCGATTGCGCCAGTTGGGGCAAATCGACCGCCAGCCCGGCATTCATCAGGAGCTGGACCGGCACACCGTCCTTGGTGACCGCAGGACGGTCGCGCAGTTCCCGATAATGCTGCTGCCGTCTTGCGCGGAAACGCACCTTCTCCGCATAGGCCGTTTCGACATCGGCCTGCGGGCGCAGATGAACCTGCCCGTCCTCACCATCGACAACGATCGCATCGCCGTTTTCCGACATCGCGACTGCGCCCTTCACCTGCCCCACCGTCGGAAGGCCGATCGCGCGCGCGACGATCACGATATGGCTGGTCGGAGCGCCATCCTCCAGCACCAGGCCCCGCAGCCGCTCGCGCGGATAGTCGAGCAGTTCGGCCGCCCCCATGGAGCGGGCGACGATGATCGCATCCTTCGGCACGATGTCGGCGAGCGCCTCCGGCCCACGGCCCAGGAGCTGGCGCAAAAGCCGGTTTGCCAGATCGTCGAAATCGCTCATGCGCTCGCGAAGATAAGGATCGGTCATGTGCAGCATCCGCGCGCGCATGTCGCTCTGCACTTTTTCGACAGCGGCCTCGGCGGTAAGCCCGTTGCTGACTGCCTCCTCCAGCCGCCGCACCCAGCCCCGGTCATTGGCAAACATGCGATAAGCTTCCAGCACCGCCCGGTGCTCGCCCTCGAAGGCCACATCGCGCCGGGAAAGCATGTCGTCGATTGAAAGCCTGAGCGAGGAAAGCGCCTCCTCAAGGCGCTCCCGCTCGCGATCGCTGTCTTCGTTGAAGAGATTGGTGACGACGATGCGCGGCTCGTGCAGCACGACATGGCCGAGCCCTACGCCGTCATTGAGCGGCAGCCCCTTGAAGCTGGCAGCACGCCTGAGATCGAGCTCGATGCCCGGCCGGGTCAGACGCGCAAGATCGCCCGTGGCGATCATCTCGGCCACCACCATGGCGACCGTTTCCAGCGCTTCCACCTCGTCCTCGCGGTAGTGCCGCATGGTGCGGTTCTGGACGACCAGCACGCCAAGCGTACGGCCCGCCCTTAAAACCGGCACGCCGAGAAAGGAATGGTAGATCTCTTCTCCGGTCTCCGGCAGATAGGCAAAAGCCGGATGTTTCTGCGCATCGGAAAGGTTGAGCGGCCGCGCGCTCGCTGCGATCGTGCCGACGAGGCCTTGCCCGAGGCGCAACTGCGCCAGGTGCACCGCGGTCGGATTGAGGCCCTCCGTCGCATATAGCTCGAGCACGGAATCGGCGCGCAGCACATAGAGCGAGCAGACCTCCGCGACCATGTTCTGGGCGATCTCGCGCACGATCCGGTCGAGCCGCTGCTGCGGCTCGACCGGCTCTGCCATCAGTTCACGCAGCCGCTTTAAGAGTACACGCGGGCCGCCGCCAATGTCGCGCATCGGACTTCCTCCAAAGCTTCGCGGGCGCTGGCCCATCTGGCAGCGCGCAAAGCATGGTTAAAGAAAACTGTCCTAATGCTTATCCAGACCGTAGACGGAATGCAAAGTCCGGACGGCCAATTCCGCATAGGGTCCGTCGATCAGTATGGAAATTTTTATCTCCGACGTGGTGATCGCGCGAATATTGATGCCTTTCTCGGCCAAGGCACTAAAGGCGGTGGCTGCCACGCCCGCGTGGCTGCGCATGCCGATGCCGATCACCGAAACCTTCACCAGCCCAGCTTCCGACTGGATGGCGTCGAATCCGACTGTCCCCCGCACCTTCTCGAGCACGCTGAGCGCCTTTTCCACATCCCCCGTGGGCACGGTAAAGGTGATGTCTGTCTTCGAGCCGTCCTCCGAGACGTTCTGGACGATCATGTCGACATTGATGTTGGCCTCGGCGAGCGGACCGAAAATGCCGGCTGAGACACCCGGCCGGTCGGCCACCCGACGCAGCGAGATCTGTGCCTCATCCTTGGCATAGGCAATGCCGGTGACGACTTGCTGTTCCACGATTTCTTCCTCGTCGCAAATGAGCGTGCCGGGCGGATTGTCGAAATCGCCCATTCCCGGCGCGTCCGGGTCCTCGAATGACGATCTTACGAAAGTCCTGACCTTGTGCACCATGGCAAGCTCCACCGAGCGCACCTGCAGCACCTTGGCCCCGAGCGAGGCCATCTCCAGCATCTCCTCGAAGGAGATCTTCGCCAGCCGCCGTGCCCTCGGCTCAATGCGCGGGTCGGTCGTATAGACCCCGTCCACGTCCGTATAGATGTCGCAGCGGTCGGCGCGAAGCGCGGCTGCGACCGCAACGGCGCTCGTATCAGACCCGCCGCGCCCGAGCGTCGCCACGCGATTATCGGGGGCGAGCCCCTGGAACCCGGCGACCACAGCCACCTGCCCGCGCTCCATGCGCTCTATGATATCGCTGCCGTCAATATCCGTGATGCGCGCCGCACCATGGGCGTTGTCGGTGCGTATGGGGATCTGCCACCCCTGCCAGGAGCGCGCGTCGATCCCGATCGACTGCAGCGCAATCGCGAGCAGGCCGCTCGTCACCTGCTCGCCCGAGGCAACCACGGTGTCATATTCTCTCGCGTCGTAAAAGGGCGATTTGGCGCCGGCCGCCTTCGGCATGCCCTGCACCCAGCCGACAAGCTCATTCGTCTTGCCCGACATGGCCGAGACCACCACAGCCACCTGGTGCCCAGCTTCGACCTCGCGTTTGACATGGCGCGCCACATTGTGGATGCGGTCGAGATCGGCGACGGAGGTTCCGCCGAATTTCATCACGATGCGCGCCATGGTCGTGTAAAAGGCCTTTTGCTACTGCGAGGCTTTAGCCTGCGGAATATCTGAGGTTACCATGCTGCCGCTCTGCGGCGGGCTCTCAATATCCAAAGGCGTCGCGTTCTGCAAGCAAGCCGAGACTTGACATCAAGCCGTCGCCGCCCGACTTCATGCTGACGCGAGAGGAGATCAACCGATGCCAGAAGCCCGACGAACGACTATCGACGCCGGTGAAGTGGAGCGTTTTTCCGCTCTCGCCCAAGAGTGGTGGAACCCAAACGGTAAATTTCGTCCCCTCCACAAGTTTAACCCGGTGCGGCTGGCCTATATCCGCGACAATGTCGCTGCCCATTTCGGCCGCGACCCGCGTGCGGCAAAGCCGTTCGAGGGCCTGCGCATCCTCGACATCGGCTGCGGCGGCGGCCTGCTTTGCGAACCCATGGCGCGGTTGGGCGCATCTGTCGTGGGAGCCGATGCCTCCGCGACCAATATCGAGGTCGCCAGACTTCATGCGCTCGAAAGCGGCGTTTCCATCGACTATCGCGCCGAAACAGCCGAAGCTCTTGCCGATCAGGGCGAGAAGTTCGACATCATTCTTAATATGGAAGTGGTCGAGCATGTGGCGGACATCGATCTCTTCATCGAAAAATGCGCCGAAATGCTGAAACCGGGCGGCCTCATGTTCGTCGCCACCATCAACCGCACGCTGAAGGCCCTGGGACTTGCCATCATCGGCGCCGAATACGTGCTGCGCTGGCTTCCGCGCGGCACTCATCAGTATGGCAAGCTGGTCCGCCCGGATGAGCTGGAGCGCGCGCTTGCGAGCGCCGGGCTGATCACTAAAGACCGTACAGGTGTGGTCTACAACCCCCTCACGGATCGTTGGAACCGCTCGCGCGACATGGACGTCAATTACATGGTGCTGGCGGAAAAGCCGACCGCAGAGGCTATGATCTGAGCGGACCAGGACCGTTGGCCGCGCCGATGTTCGGCAAGAAACCTGGTCTATAACCGAGGAGTCTTGCCTTAACCTCCAAATGGAGCCGGCGATGCAGGTTTGCCGTAGGACTGACGGGCAGCACTAATTCCTGTCGTCGGGAAATACCGGGAGCGGCATGAAATCCACGCCGTCCTCGGCGAGCGATTTGACCTCGTCCGGCGTCGCTTCGCCATAGATGCCCCGGGCTTCGACCTCGCCGAAATGGATCTTTCGCGCTTCCTCGGCAAATTTGTCGCCCACATAATCGGAGTTTTCGCGGATCTTCTGCGAAAGCTCCTTGAGCTTTGCCATCGCCCGCTTCTGCTCCTCATTCATCGCAAGCGCGATTTGGGCTTGTTTGCGGCTTGTGGAGACGGCAGGCGCCATCAAAGCTTTCTGCACTTCATGCGACCCGCATTGCGGGCAGGAGACAAGCTTGCGGCTCTTCTGCGTCTCGAAATCCTCGCCACTGCGGAACCACGCCTCGAACTCATGTTCCTTGTCGCAAATGAGGCCGTAGCGGATCACGCTGTCACCTCGCGGTAAGAAGCTTCTTCTATCCTGAATTCGCGAGCGTTCTTGAGATTCGGGATTTTCTGCCGCGCCTCCGCCGAAGCCGCCGGATCGATCTCAGCCAGCACCACCGCCGGTTCATCATGATTTGCCTCGGCGACGATCCGCCCCCAAGGATCGACGATCAGCGAGTGACCGAAGGTCTCGCGGCGGTCCTCATGCAACCCGCCCTGTGCCGCCGCGATGACCCAGGCACCGTTTTCGATGGCCCGCGCACGCGTCAGAACATGCCAGTGCGCCTCGCCGGTCTGCCGGGTAAAGGCGGCAGGCACGGTCAGCACCTCGGCGCCTGCCAGCGCCTGCGCGCGGAAAAGCTGGGGAAACCGCAGATCGTAACAAACGGCAAGTCCGATGCGGGCGAAGGGAAGCGCCGCCACGACGGTCCGTGCGCCCGGCGCGTAGGTCGCCGATTCGCGCCAGCTTTCCCCCTTGTCGAGATCGACATCGAACATGTGGATCTTGTCATAGGTGGCGATCAACGTTCCGTCGGGGCCGAACAGAAAGGCCCTGTTCGCAACCTTGCCGCCATCGAGGGGAATCGCCGTCGAACCGAGATGCACATATATCGAAAGTTCGCGCGCCAACTCCGCGGCACGCCGCACGAGCGGGTTTTCATCCGCCGGCTTAATCCGCGCCATAAGCGCCTCGCGAGAGCGCACAAGCGCGCCCGTCATCTCCGGGCTTTGCACATATTTTGCGCCTCGGGCCGCCGCTTCACGCACAAGCGCTTCAAAAGCGGAAAGATTTGCCTCCGGCTCCGTGCCGGAGCGCATCTGCAGCGCAGCGACGCGGACGGCCGTCATCGACTGCTCCCCACGATGTCCCGTTCCTCCAGAAGGGCGTCAAGCCTGCCTTCCCGCTCCAGCGCGTGCAGATCGTCAGAACCGCCTACATGAATATTCCCGATAAAAATCTGGGGAAAGGTGGAGCGCCCGTTTGCCCGGCCGATCATTTCCTTGCGCAATTCGGGCGAGAAACTGGCGTCCTGCTCGGTATAGGCAATGCCCTTGCGCTCGAGCAGCCGCTTGGCCGCCACGCAATAACCGCAGCCCATCCGGGTATAGATCGTCACATCTGCCATAACGTCATCCGCATTTGTTTGGCCGCCTATATAGTTAGCGCATCCTCCGGCGCAAAGTCCTCCTTGAGCGCACGGGCAAAAGTAAGCACGTCCACCTCGCCGGCACCGCCCCGTTTCAACGCCCTCGTGGCGGCCGCCACCGTGGCGCCGGTGGTGAAGACATCGTCGATGAGGATAACGCGCTTTCCCGTTAAGATCCGCTCCGCGGCAGGCGGCACGACGAATGCACCACGCACATTCTCCTCGCGCTCGCGCGCGCCCAGCCCCACCTGCTGGCGGGTAATGCGGCGGCGCACAAGGGCGGATGGCTGATAGTCGAGCCCCGCAAGCTTGGCAAAGGCGCGGGCAAGCTCGGCCGACTGGTTGAAGCGCCTGGAAAAAAAGCGCCTGCGATGCAGCGGAACGGGCACCACGATGTTGGCATCAGGTATCAGCTCGACTGCCGCCCGCAGCATCCAGCGCGCCATCCAGGGGGCGAGATCGGTGCGGTCGGAAAATTTCAGGGACAACACCATGCGTCCGGCAACACCGCGATAAGCCACTGCCGAACGCGCCCGGGCGAAAGGCGGAGGGTTAGCGATCGCCTCGCCCGACAGGAAGCCCTCCCCCATGTCATGAGGGAAAGGAGTCCCCATTACCGGGCACCAAGGCTGCTCCAGGAAGCGCAGTTCCGGCCAGCATTCGGGACACAACGTGCCTGGAGCGGTGACCAGATTGCGGCAGCCGATACAGACGGGCGGGGATAGGAGCCGCGCCGGCCACTCCCGGATCATCGTTGCCGCCTGACGGAATGCCCCCATACTTGCCCGCGCGAAGAAACCACCCACCTTTGCAAGCATAGCAGTTTTGTGCGATTGCGCATTAGCGACTACAGCGCCGTGCGTCCTTTAGGACGCACAATGGACGCTGCAAGTTAGTGCGTCGACGCATCAGGCTTTCCGAAAACCGATTCCGGTTTTCGGGCCGATGCATTAAGCAGACCCGATGGAACCGATCTTCGACCTCGACCTAGCGCTGGCACGTAAGTTGCGCGCCCTGAAAAGCCCCCAGGAGGGCGCGGATTTCCTGATGCGCCGGGCCGCGGAGGACCTGTCGGAGCGGCTGGCGACCGTCGAGCGCCGCCTTCCTCGTGCGGCAGCTCTCTTCAGTTTGACACCCCATGCCGCCGATGCGATCGCTGAAAGTGGCAAATCGGATCATGTCCTGCGCATTGAGACGGATCGGCAGCTTCTGTCCGGTCCCTATGACGGCCTTGTGGCAACCGCCGAAACCATTCCCCTGCCGCCGGAGAGTCTCGATCTCTGCGTTTCGCTTCTCACCTTGCACGAAGCGAACGATCTTCCCGGCCTGCTGGTGCAGGTGCGCCGTGCTTTGAAACCGGATGGCCTGTTCCTGGCCGCCTTTGCCGGCGCGGGCACGCTGCAGGAGCTGCGGGAAAGCCTCCTGCAGGCCGAGGCGGAGCTTACCGGCGGTGCCACGCCTCGCGTCGGTCCTTTTGCCGATGTGCGGGACGCGGGTGCGCTCCTGCAGCGCGCCGGCTTCGCTCTTCCTGTGGCGGATATCGAGACGGTGACTGTCCGCTATGGAACGATGTTCGACCTGATGCGGGACCTGCGCGCCATGGGTGTTACAAACACGCTCGTCGAGCGCAGCCGCCGCCCCGCTACCCGGTCACTTTTCTTTCGCGCCGCGGAAATTTATCAGGAGCGTTTTGCCGACGCTGACGGCCGTATCCGCGCCACGTTCAATATCGTCTGGCTTTCAGGCTGGACGCCGCATGAATCGCAGCAAAAGCCGCTTAGGCCCGGCAGCGCCAAACTTTCCCTCAAATCGGTGCTGTCGCCGGAAAAGAAAGAAGAGTGAGAGTGATCCGCCATGCAGCCTTCTTGGCGGTAAGAGTGGGTTCGGACAAGCCCGAGGCAGTGGGAACGCAAAGCGGTGGACGAAGCCTCAATCCCCGGCGTTGGCCAGATCTTCCGCAACGGGTGCGTATGTGTGGCCGAGAACACGGCTAAGCTCCGCGAGCCCTGCCACGATCGCAATGACGAGGATCCCCGCGATGAGGGCGCATTCGACTGCCGTCGCGCCGTCTTTGCTGCTGCGCAGGAAATGTTTCACCGTAAGGGCCTCGAATCTGCTTCGGCCATGCTGGCTAACAAGCGTTAACAAATTCTGATGCGGGCGTGCGCTATCAACACGCTCCACTGCTGGTTCCGTCTTGCCTGATGATGCAGATGGCGTCGGCCGAAGGCTGAAGAACGCTGCGCCGGACCGTGTATGTCTGCCCGGGAACAGAACCCGTCGCGACCGGATCAATCCCATAGGCTGCAATATCTCTCGCGCGCCGTTCGAGAACCGGCGTGAGGACAAGGGCAAGAGCCACCGCCGCTGAACCGAAAAGCAGGGCCACGCGAACAGCGGCCATTCCCAGACGCGCCAGCGTGTCTTTTCTGACAGAGCCCCCGTCGAACTCCACACGCATCTTCTCTAAGCTCCACTGGTCTGAGAAGGCGATCCCGAAATCGCAGACGTTTTGGACGAGATCACGCAACTGATCTTGCCCCCGTCCCGTAAAATTCTCAGCTTTCGCTGAAGGAAGATTTAACGTTCAGAGGAGATCGATCAGAAAGGGGATGAGCGGCTCGTCAGCGGGCGGCATGGGGTAGTCACGAAGGTTCCGCGGGCGGACCCATTTCAGCGCCTGTCCCTCGCGTGACTGGGGGATGCCCTGAAAACGACGGCAGACATAAAGCGGCATGAGCAGGTGGAACGTCTCATAGGAATGGCTCGCGAATGTGAGCGGCGCCAGGCACTCCACCTTCGTTTCGATGCCCAGTTCCTCATGCAGCTCGCGGATGAGGGTTTCCTCCGGCGTCTCGCCGGTCTCGACCTTTCCGCCCGGAAACTCCCACAGCCCGGCCATGGACTTGCCCTCCGGCCGCTGGGCCAGGAGGATTCGGCCGTCGGCATCGATCAGCGCGCAGGCAGCGACGAGCAGGATTGGTTTTCCGGCGCTTTCCACAGCTCAGCCTTCCTGCGCCGATCGCCGGTAATGGTACCGGTATACGGCTTCAAAGCCGAGCGAGCGATAAAGCGCCAGCGCTTTCTCATTATCCTCTTCGACCTGCAGCCAGGCAACGCGCGCCCCGCGCGTGAACGCCCATTTGAGCGCCGAAAGCAGCATCCGCCTGCCATAGCCTCTTCCCCGCTGCTCTCTAGCGGTCGCCACCTCGAAAAGCCCCGCGAGCGCTCCGTCGTGAACGCAGATGGCGGTCGAGACCGGCACATCGTTTTGCTCAAGGACGAACAGCCCCGCCTCCGCCTTGATCAGGCTGACCACCTCGGTAAATCCCGGCCGCAAATCGGTTTCATAGCCGTGCACCTCGCATGCGGCTGAAACGAACCGGTTGAGATCCTTGAGCGGGATCTGGTCCACGGCGCTTTCCACCGCCACCTCGCTGAGCGGAAGCCGCATGACCGTCGAATGCCCGAAGGTAGACCACCCTTCCGCATCCAGATGCTTCGAAATCGCCGGTGCCGCCAGCGGAGAAATCCGGAATGTGAGCTGCCTTCCATAGGCTGTGAACCGGCGCGCTGCCCGCTCGATTCGCTCGCCGAGCTTCTTGTCGTCGCTGGGATCGAGCGGGTTCACCGAATTCAGGCGTTTGGCGGGATGGCTCGCCGTCAGGCGCAGTGCCCAGGTGCCGTCATATTGCACCGAGGTGGCCGGCCAGGCGCGAAATCCCGCCGCCTCGAACCGGCGGATCGTTGCCAGCCGCTCAACCACCTCTTTTTCCACGCCAAATCAGCTCCTGTAATCGCCATTGATGGCGACATACTCCTTGGTGAGGTCGCAGGTCCAGACCGTGGCCTTGCCCCGGCCCAGCCCGAGGTCGACCCGGATATCGATTTCGTCGCGCTTCATATAGGCAGAGACTTCCTCTTCCGAATAGCCGGGGTCCCGCTCGCCCTCATGGGCCACACGGCTGTTGCCGAACCATATCGAGAGAAGATCGCGATCGGCTGGTTCGCCGGCCTTGCCGACCGCCATAACGATGCGGCCCCAATTTGCATCCTCGCCGGCAATCGCTGTCTTCACCAGCGGCGAATTGGCGATCGAAAGGGCGATGCGCTTGGCCGAACGCGAGGAGCGCGCGCCGGTCACCGTCACCTCCACCTGCTTGCGCGCCCCTTCACCGTCGCGCACCACCTG
Organism: Chelativorans multitrophicus; assembly: GCF_011317445.1. Classification (GTDB taxonomy): domain Bacteria; phylum Pseudomonadota; class Alphaproteobacteria; order Rhizobiales; family Rhizobiaceae; genus Chelativorans; species Chelativorans multitrophicus. The sequence goes on along the minus strand of NZ_JAAAPL010000006.1, from coordinate 127,456 downwards.
CAGCGCCAGCGTCTTCAGGAGCTTGCCTAGCGCGCGGCGGAAGCCCTGAAGCCGCGGATCTTTGGCATCCGTGATCTGCGGCGCACCGCGCGCGGCGGCCTTACCTGTGGCAAAAAGCATGAGCGTGTCGCTGGTGGAGGTGTCGCTGTCGACCGTCACCGCGTTGAAGGTCTTCGACGTCGCCTTGGAAAGAAGCTCTTGCAGCACCGGCGCGGCGATTGGCGCGTCCGTCGCCACGAAGGAGAGCATGGTGGCCATATCCGGCGCGATCATGCCGGCCCCCTTGGCAATCCCGTTGATGACCACCTCCGCTTCTCCGAGCCGAGCCGTCGCCGTGACAAGCTTCGGATAGGTGTCCGTCGTCATGATCGCGCGTGCCGCCTCTTCCCAGGCCTTGGGCTCGGCACGTTTCGTGAGGTCGCCCAACAGATGCGAGAACTTTCTGGGATCGAGCGGCTCGCCGATCACGCCGGTCGAGGCGAGGAACACCTCGTCCTCGCTGGCGCCCGCCGCCTTGGCCGCGGCCAGCGCAGTCGCGGCAGTCGTTTCCCGGCCCTTTTTTCCGGTAAAAGCGTTCGCGTTGCCTGAATTGACCACCAGCACGCGCGCCTTGCCGCCGGCGAGATTTTTTCGGCAGAACTCCACCGGCGCCGAGGGGCATCTGGAGCGGGTGAAAACGCCCGCCGCCGCTGTCCCCTCGTCGAAGACCATGACCATCAGGTCCTTGCGGTTCTTGTATTTGATGCCGGCTTCGGCAGCGGCAATCCGCACGCCATCGACTTCGGGCATTTTCGGATAACGTTTCGGCGCGAGCGGCGAGACGACAGAAGACATGGGCGATTCCGGAAAAAGCACAGGAACTCGGGATGCGCTTCCGTGTGCCTCAAGCCCGTGCCAGACGCAAGCCGAAACAGCGGAAACACCCCGTCGCGATGCGCTACGACAGCAAAAGGCCGCGGAGCATGATCCGCGGCCTTTCGAACGACTGCTTGAATTCTTACTGCGCAGGAGTCTCTTGTTGCGCGCCTTCCGCCGGCGTCTCGCCGCCTTCAGCCGGCTCGCCCTGCCCGAGTTGCTGGCGCAGCAGCCCGTCCACCGCACTCTTGAGGTCGGCATTGGGGATGTCGAGCTCGGCATTCTCCCGCAAGGAAACGAGCGTCTCCATATATTTGTCTCGGATGACCATGGAGCGGATCTGATCCTTCACCTGTTCGAGAGCCGGCGGAGGCTGCATGCGCTTGTCCTCAACCTTGATGACATGCCAGCCGAACTGCGTCTTCACGGGCTCCTCGGAATGAGCTCCCGGTTCCATGGCAAACGCCGCCTTGCTGAACTCCGGTACCATCGCACCCTCGGTGAAGTAGCCGAGGTCGCCGCCATTGGCGGCCGCCCCGTCCTTCGACTTCTCCTTGGCGATCTCGGCAAAGTCGCCGCCCTCGTCAAGCTGCGTGATGATATTCTTCGCTTCCTCTTCGGAATCCACAAGTATGTGGCGGGCGTGGACTTCCTCCTGCTGAGGAATCTTCGCGACCTCTTCCTCGTAGCGTGCGTTAAGCTCCTCGTCGGTGATCGGCTTCACGACATTCGCATCGATATAGGCGCTGTGCAGAGCGCGCTGGCGCAGGAACTCCGTCCGGCGCTGGAACTCATCGGTCTTGTCGATCCCCTCCTTTTGCGCTTCGGAGGCAAAGAGCCGCACATCGATGACGGCGGACAGAGCGGCCGCGCGGCGCTGGTCCTCCGGCATCTGACCGAACTGCGGTCCCAGCTCTTCCTGCGCAAGCGCAAGATCGGCTTCCGTGATCTGCTGGCCGTTGATCGTGGCCACCACGGGGCTTTCCTGGGCAATGGCCGGGGCAGCGCTGAGGACTGCGAGAATCGCGGCCGCGCCGGCCCGCGCGATCAGATTGCGGCGTAGGGTTTCTTGCATCAGTCGTTCTCCGTGGGGACGATATCGGGATATGGCCAACAATGAGGGCCGCTGATAATCCAATAAGTGCTGGATGTGGCGGATTTGTGCGGTCGAAAAGGACCTTCCCGGCAAAGTTGACATAAGAGTTGCCCCCTCTTATCTCTCCTTCGATCCAGCGTCCAGAAGCATTCGCCGGAAGCATTGGGATGCATCGGAACTGCTGGCTGCCGCATCGGTTGACTGGCGGAAGGGCCGGCGGTAGCCGGCATAGCGCAAAGTGAAAGGACCAGAGGATGGTCAGTCTCGGCGGCCTTGCCCGCAAGATTTTCGGATCGTCTAACGAGCGCCGCGTGAGGGCGCTGCAGCCCCGTGCGGAGCAGATCGGCGCCCTTGAGAAGGAGATGCAGGCTCTTTCGGATGAGGCGCTTCGCGGCAAGACCGACGAGTTCCGCAAGAAGCTCGCCGATGGCGCCGACCTGGACGATCTTCTCGTTCCCGCCTTTGCCGTGGTCCGCGAGGCGGCGCGCCGGGTGCTCGGCCTGCGGCCCTTCGACGTGCAACTGATCGGCGGCATGGTGCTTCACCAGGGCGCCATCGCCGAGATGAAGACCGGCGAAGGCAAGACGCTGGTCGCCACCCTCCCGGTCTATCTCAACGCGCTTACCGGCAAAGGCGTCCACGTCGTCACCGTGAACGATTACCTCGCCAGGCGCGATGCGGAATGGATGGGCCGGGTCTACGGCTTTCTCGGGCTGACGACCGGCGTTATCGTCCATGGGCTTTCCGATGAGGAGCGCCGTGCGGCCTATGCCTGCGACGTCACCTACGCCACGAACAACGAGCTCGGCTTCGACTACCTGCGCGACAATATGAAATATGAGCGCGCGCAGATGGTGCAGCGCGGTCATGCCTATGCCATCGTCGACGAGGTGGACTCAATCCTGGTGGACGAGGCGCGGACGCCTCTCATCATTTCCGGGCCGCTGGACGACCGTTCCGAACTGTACAACACCATAGACACGTTCATCCTGAAGCTCGAGCCGGCCGACTACGAGGTGGACGAGAAGCAACGCACCGCCACCTTTACGGAGGAAGGCACGGAGAAGGTGGAAAACCTTCTGCGCGAGGCGAACCTTTTCAAGGGCGATTCGCTCTATGACGTCGAGAACGTCGCCATCGTCCACCACCTCAACAACGCGCTGAAGGCGCACAGGCTCTTCCAGCGCGACAAGGACTACATCGTCCGCAACGACGAGGTGATCATCATCGACGAGTTCACCGGCCGCATGATGCCGGGCCGGCGCTATTCAGATGGGCTGCACCAGGCGCTGGAGGCCAAGGAGCACGTCAAGATCCAGCCGGAGAACCAGACGCTCGCCTCCATCACCTTCCAGAACTATTTCCGCATGTATGGCAAGCTTGCCGGCATGACCGGAACGGCTTCCACCGAGGCGGAGGAATTCGGCAACATCTACGGTCTAGATGTGGTCGAAATCCCGACGAACCTGCCGGTCAGCCGCATCGACGAGGACGACGAGGTCTACCGCACCGTTGAGGAGAAGTACCGGGCCATCGTGCGTGAGATCAAGGAAGCGCGCGAGAAGGGACAGCCGATCCTGGTCGGTACGACTTCGATCGAGAAGTCGGAATATCTCGCCGAACGCCTCCGCAAGGACGGCCTCAAGGATTTCGAGATCCTAAATGCCCGCCATCACGAGCGCGAGGCTTACATCGTTTCCCAGGCAGGCAAGCCCGGCGCCATCACCATCGCCACCAACATGGCCGGCCGGGGCACGGACATCCAGCTCGGCGGCAATGCCGATATGCGTATCCATCAGGAGCTTGGCGACATGCCCGCCGGCCCAGAGCGGGACGCCAAGGAAAAGGCAATTCGCGAGGACGTGCAGCGGCTGAAGGAAAAAGCTCTTGCCGCGGGCGGGCTATATGTGCTCGCCACCGAGCGCCACGAGAGCCGCCGCATCGATAATCAGCTGCGCGGCCGTTCCGGCCGCCAGGGCGATCCTGGCCGCTCGAAATTCTTCCTGTCGCTCCAGGACGATCTGATGCGCATCTTCGGTTCCGACCGCATGGATGGCATGCTGCAGAAGCTGGGGCTGAAGGAAGACGAGGCCATCGTCCATCCCTGGATCAACAAGGCGCTGGAAAAGGCGCAGAAGAAGGTCGAGGCGCGGAACTTCGATATCCGCAAGAACCTGCTCAAATACGACGACGTGATGAACGACCAGCGCAAGGTCGTGTTCGAGCAGCGCATTGAATTGATGGACGGGGAAAACCTGTCCGAGACCGTTGCCGAGATGCGCCAGGACGTCATCGACGATCTGGTGGAGCGTCACATTCCCGCAAACGCTTACGCGGAACAGTGGGACGCGAAGGGCCTGAAGGAAGGCGTGCTCCAATATCTCAACCTGGACCTGCCCATTGATGAATGGGTCAAGGAGGAGGGGATCGCGGAGGACGACATTCGCGAGCGCATCACCGAGGCCGCCAACAAGGCCGCCGCCGAGCGTGCCGAGCGCTTCGGGCCGGACATCATGACCTATGTGGAAAAATCGATCGTGCTGCAGACGCTCGACCATCTGTGGCGCGAGCATCTGGTCAATCTCGACCACCTGCGTTCGGTGATCGGCTTCCGCGGTTATGCCCAGCGCGATCCGCTAAATGAGTACAAGTCCGAGGCTTTCGAGCTTTTCCAGGCCATGCTCGGCAATTTGCGCCAGGCGGTGACGGCTCAGCTCATGCGCGTCGAGCTGGTGCGCGAAGCAGCCGAGGCCCCGCCCCCGCCCGCTCCTCCTGCCATGCAGGCGCACCACCTCGATGCAACCACCGGCGAGGACGAGTTTGCAAATGGCGATACCATGACGCTTGCGCGCGCCGACGCCCGCATCGTCCCGGCGGAGCAGCGGGACCCCAATGACCCCTCCACCTGGGGCAAGGTGGGCCGCAATGAGGCCTGCCCCTGCGGCTCCGGCAAGAAGTACAAGCACTGCCACGGGACATTCGCATAGGGCGCGCCTCGCCGCTGCGCATAACCTGTTCTGCACGCTGACGGTTCGCGGCACCCCTGCAATAGCCGATCCCCCCTTGTGGGGGGCACGAAGGGGCGCAAACCCATCCGCCCAAAGAGGCGGGTTCCTCTCTCAGGCTTTCTCCGAGTGCCGGAAGCGCCTGCGCGCCATGTTGTGGCGTGGATCCTCGAGGTCAAGCCCGAGCATGACGAAGTGGAGAGGGCTCTAACAACTCTTCAGCGTCGGCGGTTAGCGGGAACGCCCGTGCTCATCCTCGAGCTTGGATCTATACCTGACCGTCGAAACACCGCCGGCGATTCAGAACGAAGGGTGCGGGATTATCCCACAGATCTGCTCCAGGGGGATAAATTTTACTCCATCTCCATGACGCGCAACAAGCCGCGAGGTGGCGTCATCAGGACTCCACAAGCCATTCCTTTTGGTGCAAGTTGCTACTATGGGGAAGGTGGAAACGGCAAAATCAACGGCAGCTAAGAATGTGCGCCCGCTTACTAAGTGGGTGCGCACAATGCCTATGGTTGGCAGAGGCGTCGAAGTTTCATTGTCACTTCTGGAGCAACTTGGCATCAAGGGGTTTGTCATGACCTCGTTGCCAGTAATCATCTACGGGTGGGCAGCGTGGTTCTTTGATTATGTGCCTTGGTGGGCAGCCATTTTATTGTTGCTAGCCGCCATATTTTTTGTCCTTGGAGCCGCTCATAGAATACTGCTCATTCGAACCGCCTCTAGGTTCGACCCGTCGAAATATGAAGAATTCGGGCAAGAGCTTGTTGATCTTTCCAAGGATATGTTCCGATTTCTTTCCGACCGTATGCGCGAACAACGGGACCATCATGCCCGAATGACTGACCAAGATCCTGTAAGCATCCATTCTTGGCAGGCAGATAGAGATTTTGAACAGATATCTGGTCGCTTATTTTTTGAACGCTTCGGACCACAAACAATGCGTGCGCTAGCGCTTTTACAAAGGATTGGAGTACAGCTTCCGCCACACATGATTGCAACCGCCAGTCACCGCCAGAACGGCATCCCGCAATTCTTGGGATTAATGGGGCAGTTGTTAGAAGAGGGGAATGTTTCAGAAGCAATCGAGATATCCCAAGACCGTGATTTCATTTGGCAGATCCAGCATTAAGTTAGCCGGATGTCTGAACCAACCAAATGCGCAGGCCGTCCAAGCTCTTTGCGGTGGAAAATGCCAGACGTGCAGGCTTTGCGCACTGGCAGTGCATCCTCATTAACATAGCCCATTACCTTCAAGGCCGCGTCCAGATGCTTCAGGTCGGCGCGGAGTTTTTTGACTTGGCTATCCAGATGAAGGATTTCGCCAGCGATTTCCGAGCAGCGACGAAGCAATGCGTGTATTCCGGGGTCGAGCTCATTTGTGTGGGATGCACGCAGGGCGCTCATGCTGTAAACTCCCGGTTGTGCAACTCAGGGAGGGGCAAACATGAGCAGTACGTTTGATCTTGTGCAGGCAGTAGAACAGAAGAAGCAGGTGACTTGCACGTATCAAGGCTATCATCGAGAACTCTGCGTGCATGTCGTCGGCTGGAAGAACGGGCGAGAGCAAGCGCTTGCTCTCCAATTTGCCGGAGAAAGCTCGTCAGGATTGCAGCCCGGCGGATCGTGGCGTTGTCTTGTATTAGATGAGGTTTCCAACGTCTCGCTGCGTGACGGCCCTTGGCACACAAGGAACGACCATTCTCAGCCACAAACCTGCGTCGACCACAAGGCGGCAGAAGTCGCCTACTGAGAACGCTTCCATTCAGCGTATTCTTCGGCCCGTTCCTGGGAGCGCGGGCCAAAGAACATAGTGACGTAGACGCTCCCCTCGTCATCATAATTGATGATCTCGACCGACCAGATACCTGGCGCATCGTGGCGTTCCACAACTTCAATATCAACGCTGTGCCTCTCGGCATTCTGAAGGTTCATTTGCATCGTGCGGTCTCCTTTGGTTGCACAACGTGGACAGGCCAAAGCGTGTTCCGCATCGGCTTATATTCGCCCAAGGGGCGAAACTGCGCTGTTTCAGATTTGGTGCTCTTGCTACATAAGGCCGCTCTTGCGGGGACCGGATGCGCACCGGGTGTTCGGGAGAGCGGCGGAGACCTCCCCTCCAGGCTACGGTGGCCATGGAGATCCGAGGGCCCGCGACAGGCCGGCGGTGTCGGGATGCTGGGCGACAGACAGCATCGCGGAACCGCGGAGAAGCCGCCAGGGTTCTCCTTCGGTCCGGCTAAGACCACCCCCTTCATTGGGTGCAGCCGGGACGAAAGAAGAGCCCGAGTGACCGGCCGATGCCGGGACAGCCTCCGGCGGGGCGCGTTGGACGCGCCACGATTACACTTTACTGAGAGGCTCGGACAACGCGCCCCGCTTCCCAGTTTCACCAGCAATGGCCAGACGGTAAAACCGGGCGTGGCAATAATGAAGCGCCGCTTCAACAAGCTTTAAAGACTTTCCGGTTAGCAGATGGTTGGATCTGAAGATGCGGAGTAGATCGGTTGCGGTTTTCAGCAGCGTCTGCGGCTGAACGTCTCCTGCCGGGGCGGCTTGCGGCACGCGCACGCCCCTGGGCGGATCGGCTCGACGCCATCATCCTGGCGCAGGACGCACGCGGGGCCGCGGGCCGCATGTCACTGATCGCCTTCGGCTTGCGCATCGTCAACGCAGTCATCGCCTTTGTAAGCCAGGTCCTGCTCGCCCGTTACATGGGCAGCTTCGAATACGGCGTCTTCGTGCTGGTCTGGGTCACGATGATCATCCTGGGCAACATGGCCTGCCTGGGGTTTCAGACCAGCATTATTCGCTTCGTGCCCGAATATGAGGCCAAGAACCGGCCTGCGCAGATGCGGGGCGTGCTTGTGGCCAGCCGGCGTATGGTGCTTGCGGCTTCCACATTCCTCGCCCTTGCAGGCGCCGTGGGCATCTGGCTCTTCGAGGAGCAGATCCAGAGTTATTACGTGCTTCCCTTCTATCTGGGGCTTGTGTGCCTGCCGATGATCGCGCTCGGCGACCTCCTCCAGGGCACGGCGCGCGCTTACGCTTGGCCTCTCTGGTCGATGACGCCGAGTTTCTTCATCCGGCCATTACTCATTCTGATCTTTCTTTGGGCGCTGCATGTGGCCGGAAGCTTCCCGGACGCGACGGCCGCCGTGATGGCTGCAATCCTCGCCACATATCTCACCACGGTCCTGCAGATCGTCTATGTGGCGGTGAAGACCGAGAAGCCCTTGAAATCAGTGCAACCGGTCTTCCGCCTGCGCGAATGGGTGACGGTTTCGCTGCCGATCTTCCTCTCCAACGGCTTTTACTACCTGCTTACAAACGCCGACGTGCTGCTGGTCGGCCATTTCATGCAGCCGACGGATGTTGCGGTCTACTTCGCCACGACGAAGGTGCTGGCGCTCGTTCACTTCGTCTATTACGCGGTGCGGACCGGCGCCATCCAGCGCTACTCGGCGTTCCTCCACAGCGGTGACATGGTCGGGCTGGCGCGCTTTGCCCGCGAAACCACGTATTGGACCTTCATCCCGGCAACGGTCATGGGCGTTGCGGTGCTCGTTCTCGGCAGGCCTATTCTGATGTTGTTCGGGCCCGGCTTTGAAGCCGGCTACCCCCTTCTCTTCCCGTTGGTGGCGGCGGTGATCCTGCGCGCTCTGGTCGGACCCGCGGAAAGCCTGCTCACCATGAGCGGCCATGAGAACATAAGCGTCGTGGTTTATGCCGTCACGCTGGGTGTTAACATTGCGCTCAGTGTCTTGCTTATCCCTGTGCTGGGACTCTGGGGGGTGGCGATCGCCACTTCAGTCTCCCTGGTTTTGGAGGCGGCGTTGCTCGCAATCGCGGTATGGCGCAGGCTCGGTATCGTTATGGTGGCGCTTCTGCCCGCGCCCAAGGAGGCGGTCTGAATGATATCCACTCCCCTGCTCGAAGAAACGGGCGGTAGCGCCGCTGGAGCTTTGATCAGCGATCTGGCTGGTGTGGTGGACGGGCCGGAACGCGCCGACATGGAGCTCTTCTCGTCTCATCGCCCGCTGCGGCGCATGGCTATCTATGCCGCCGCCGCCGGCTTCGATCTGGTGGAGGAGCTAGATTATTTGGCGGCTCGGGCCATAGAGCCGAACGTTTTTTTCAATCCGCGCTTCCTTGCTCCCGCCATGCCGCGCCTGGAAGACCGGGAAGTTCGTCTGGCCGTCATTCGTGACGGAACCGATGATAAGAACAGGCTGCGGCTGCTCGTGCCTTTTTCGATCGAGAAGCCGCCCGTCCCGCTCGGCGCCACAGTCATGAGGGCATGGGCGCATCCCTTCGGACCGCTCGGGACACCGCTCGTGGACGGTGACGATCCAATCGGAGTGATCGAGGACTTTTTCGGTATGCTGGCGCGCCCACATCTGAAATTGCCGAAGATCTTCGTTTTTCCGGACTGCCGCTTGGACGGCCCCTTCGCCGCGGCGCTGCGTTCGGTCGCCGAAACACGCAACCTGCCGTTGATCACGGCGAGTTGGATGGATCGTCCGTTCCTGAAGAGCGATCTCGACGGAGACGACTATCTGAGGCAAAGCCTGCGCTCCCATCACTATCGCGAGTTCCGCCGCCTGACGCGCCGCCTCGCCGATCTTGGCCGGCTGGAACACCGCATTGCCCGCCAGCCCGACGAGATCCGCCAGGCGATCGAGACGTTCCTGACATTGGAAGCTTCCGGCTGGAAAGGGCGCGAGCGGACGGCGATGGTGGCGGACCGCTACCGCGCGGCCTTTGCCCGCGAGGCCGTCCACCTCCTGGCCGAGCGCGATCTCTGCCGCATTCACACGCTGGTGCTCAACAATCATGCGCTGGCAAGCCTGGTGGTCTTCGTGGAATCGGGCATCGCCTACACCTGGAAGACGGCTTATGACGAGAATTATGCCGGCTTCTCGCCCGGAACGCTGCTGATGATCGAGGTGACGAAGGCGCATTTGAAGGATCCGAACATCACCGCCACCGATTCCTGCGCCGTGCCGGACCATCCGGTTATGAGCCGGCTGTGGAGCGAGCGCCGCCCCATCGGCACCTTCGTCGTCGGCCTCGCCCCCGGTACGGAACGGCTCGCCCACCAGGCGGCAGGCCAGATCCATTTCTATCGCGAGACGCGCAACGCGCTGCGCATCCTGCGCAACCGCATACGCCGGCTGATCGGGCGCGCCTAGAGCATTTTGCAGGTATTTGGACTCACCTACCGTCGCACAAGGGCAGCAAAAACAAGCAGGTAGAGCGGTTGACCGGGTCGATTGAACCGGAACCGCTCTTGCGCATTTCCAGGAAGGTGAAACCGTTTTCCGTTCGCGATTGCCAAGCCCCCGTCACTGATCGATGGTGACCTTGAAGGAGACCTCGCCCTGGTCGCCGGGGAGCATGGTGCCGGTGCAGTCCCAGCGCAGGACGCCCCGATAGCCGGCGGAACCGCCGGCCGGCGGCACGGCGGGGGCGCAGTCGAGGCTCGCCGGGTCCTGCACCACCGTCATCGGCGCGGAAAGGGTGGTGTAGCTGGGCGTCTTGTCATGCACCTGGACATGGCTGACGGCGCCGGGCGAGGGATTGCTGAAGATGATGGAATATTCCAGCACATCCCCCGGCGCGCCGGTGCCGGAGGCGGCGAAGCTGCCGTTGCGCGTCACATTGCGCACCCTCTTGGTGACGGTGACGCTGCCGGTCGCCACCGTGACCTTGTCCTGGTTGGCGGCCGGCTCCAGCACGGCCTGCGTGCCGGAAAGGGCGGTGGCGGCGGCAAGCGTGTAGGCGAGCTCGCCGCCGGGGGGAACCGAATCCAGCGCCTCTGTCCGCACGAACAGGCAGATCACGTCGCCGGCCTGGACCGCGGCCGGCGCCGGCGGCGGCCCCTCGCCGGCCGCCAGCTCGCCCGAGCAGTCCGCATCGTGAAAGAGGGTTGTGGAAAAAAGCGCCGCGTCCGGCGTTCCCGTCACATCCGTGAGCGTGAAGGAAACCGCCGCCGTGGTGGTGGCGGTGTAGCGGTGGGCGATCATCGTCGCGCCGCCCGGCGGCACCGCCGCCGCCGTGCCCGACACGAGCTGCGGCACGGCGATCAGACCGAAAACGACGTCGTGATAGCTGGTGTCGGCCGCCGGCCTGAAGCGCAGCAGGTTGTAGCCGGTCATCGTGCCGCCGGTCGTGCCGGGCTGGCCGCTGACGCCCAGATGCCCGGCCACCGGGTCGCGCACCAGGCAAATGTCGGTGTTTGCCGGCACGCCGGCAAGGCTGAGCGAGAAATTGCCCGCCGCATCGCTTTCCGCCCTGGCATAGTCATGGCTGGCGCAATCGGTCAGCCGCAGGAGGACGGCGCCGAGACCCTTTTCCGTCCCGTTCTGATGGCCGTCATGGGCGGTGCCGCCGCCGGCGCCATTGTCCTCGATCACCCGCCCGGTGACGGCAAAGCCGGCAAAGCGGTTGCTGAAGGTGCACAAAAGGTCCGCCCCCGCCCTGGCGTTTGCGGCGGGGATGACAAGCGTCCTGCCGTCGCTGACCGAGCCGATCACCGGGCCCACCGGATTGCCGGTCGTGGCGGCCCGGCGGTCCTCGCAGCGGGCGGTCTCCAGCACCCAGCCCGGCGGCACCGCTTCGATGATCTCGGTGGCGACATCGGCGGCGGAAAGCGGCACCGGCGCCCCTTCCACGGCCACGTCCTGCGCCGTCGTGGCGAGCGAATAGGTGTCGTCGGTCGGAAAGCCGTTGGCATTGGCGGCCGAGCCGTTGAAGATGAAGCTGCCCGTCCCGCCCACGCTCACCTTTGCAAGGGTGAGCATCGGATTCATGTCTTCCACCCTAACCACACAAACGGCCACATCCGAGAGTGCAAGGGTGATGCTGTTGCCCATCGCTGGCGTGCCGCCATTGATCGAGCAGATATAATCTTCTGCACGGTAATTGGCGGGAGGCGCGACCCCGAGCGCATAGCTGCCGGCGCTAACGAGTGCATCCGTCACGGCAGCGCTCCCGCTTGGGCCGGAAATGGAGACCGGGCCGGTTGCGCTCAGCACCACGTCGCCCGGCTGCGCCGTGCCGCCATTGTCGTTCACCACCGTGGCGATCAGCGTCAGCTGCGGAGCGATATCGTCATTGGTGATGGTGCAGACCGCGTCCTGGCCGTTGACGAGAGTCAGGCTGTTGCTCACAACATCCGGTCCGCCGTCCAGCGAGCAGATATATTGCGAGCCCTCATAGCCGGATATGCCCGTCTCGCTCAGCGTATAGGTTCCCGCCGGCACCGATGCATTGGTGATGGCAGGATCCCCCATCGCGCCCTGGACGGTGGCCGGTCCTGCCGCGCGCAGCGTGAATGCGCTTTCCGCCGCCGTGCCCCCGTGATTGTTCACCACATCCTTGCGCAACGTCAGCTTCGGAAGGCAGATCGCAGTCGACTGGAATTGCGCCAGGAAGCCCTGATAGGGCGAACCCGACTTCACATGAAAGACGATGCTGTTGAGGCCGGCCTGCCAGTTGCGGTTCAGCGTCGCGGTGACCTGCCGGCCAGCGATGAAGGACTGATATTGGTACGGATCATTGGTACCGTAGTTCGAGCGGATGTTCTGCGCCACGCCGTTCACCCAGACCTGGACAAGCGAATTGTCCGCGTAGAAGCTCATCCTAAGATCGAGGCTGCCCGGATCCACCGAGGGATCCAGGTTGAAGTCGTATTTGTAGAAGATGTCGAGATTGCCGGTATGCGAGCCGTCGCTGTTGTGCGCGATCCAGTTCGCATTGGTGGGCGGGCTCACCCACCCCGATTGCAAGCTGCTGACCGTTGCGGCGGTGTAGTTCAAACCGGCCGGCGGATTGCCGGTCACATCCTCGGTCGTGGCGGCCACCCCCCAATAAGGATCGGAGCCTGAACTGAGCCTGCCGCCCGCGCCATCATAAGCCGTGTTGAAGAAATCCCCGGGTGTCGAGCAGGACAGCGTCGGCGGGAATGTCGGCACGTAAGGCGTGGTCGGTATCGTGACTTCGCACTGCGAGCAATTGGCTGGCACGTCTCCGCCGCCGACCCGGTTGGTTATCTCGTTGACACCAAGCGGAAAGCTCGGGGCCATTGTGAGCCCAATCTTAACCGTTGCCGTTCCGCCGACTGGCACCTGGGCTACTTGCAGATTGACCGCGGCAGGACCCTTGATCGGCTGGCTGAAGCCGGTAGCACCGGTTACCGAGGTGAGAGTGGCGCCATCGGGAATATCTTCCACAAAGTCGAAATTGGAAAAAGCGCCGCCGCCCGCATGAGCGATCCTCACGTCATAGGTCAGCACCTCGCTCGGCTCGGCAACATCATTCCGCGTGATGCTTTCGCCGACGAGCGTCTTTTCGACCGTCACCTGGGCGGCCACCGCATCCGTATCCGTTACCGTGCAGCGGCCGTTTGAGGAGGTGAATGAACGCGTCACACCAGCAGGGAGCCCGGAATTGATGCAGTTCGTGCCGGAGTTGGTCCAGCCCGTGGGGACCTGTGTCCACGCAGAATTGGCGACCGTGGCACCTGTGGCATTCACAGTCGCGGCAATCCTGATCTCGTAGAACTGGCCCGAGTTTAGTGTCGGAAGCTGAAACGAGCCCGACTGAAGCTGTGTGATGGTGGGAGGGGTCGTGCAGAGGCCCGGCGTGGGCGAACAGGTGACGGAAGTTTTCGGCAGCGCTGTGACGGCCGGATCCGCCAGGAGTGGCGCAACCGGATCCGGCCCGTTATTCATCACCCGGACGGTATAAGTGGTTTGCTGGCCGGCCTGCACCGAGGTGGTTGAATTGGTCTTGGTGATGAAGAGATTCGATCTTGCCGCGATCGGCGTTATCCTGACCCAGCCATTGCCCCCAGCTCCCCCGGCGCCGGAACCGCTGGCGCCACCGGCGGCAGTGGCGCTGGGGGTGACGATCCACAGAGAACTGGAATTGGAACGGCACGAGCCGCCGCCCCCGGATGCAAAGCCGGCCACAGTGAAAGGGTGTTCGACATCGGTATAACCCTGGCCGCCTCCGCCCGAGGAGTAGCCTCCGCCTCCTCCGCCGCCGCCGCTGCCGTCGCCGCTGCCGTAGTTTGCTCCTGAAGCACCGTTAGAAGAAGCAATGCAATTGGCTGCCTGGCTGAGGCTTGTCGATCCGCTCCCGCCAGGAAGATTGAAACTGGCGCCCGTCCGGCGGGCATTGCCTTGTCCGCCACCGCCGCCGCCGGCCTTGAGGATTCTTGTGCCGGCGAAGACAAGCGCCGAACCGCCGCCGCCGCCACCGCCGCCGCCAGACACTCCCGTACAGCCCGCCCCGCCGCCAGAACCGCCTGCGCCCTCTCCCGATCCTCCGGCACCTCCTCCCGAACATGCGATATTATTGCCGCCACCGCCGCCGCCGCCGCCCACAATGGCGGTTAGCGATTGCCCCGGAGTGACCGCCATGGTTGCCGTGATGAGAGCTCCCCTGCCGCCTGCGCCTCCTCTCGTGCTGCCACCGTCCTGACCACCACCTCCACCACCAGCGCCTGCGACCTCCACCTGAATCCGGTAGACATTGGACGGGACGACGTAAGGGGTGTGGGTACCTGGGGTGGTGTAAAGAACGGGACTCTGTGCCCACGCGCCGGCGCAGAAGCAGGCCAGCAATGCCGCAAGGGCGTAAAGAGATTGGCAGATCGAAAAACGAAACCGCCTGAACGTCCGCTGCCAATCTGGGCGCGCATGGGAATGGGAGGGTAAAGGGTTCGGATCAAATCGCGAGACGGAAAAATTGAAACACAAAAGGCAGATGTGGACTGCGACGGCCATGAATAGAATCCCGACGGAAGGGCGCACCGCGGAACAGTAGCTTTCTGCCTGCTGAAGGTGGAATAAGCCGGCGCTGAGGGGCGTCATCCCATGGCCGTCACGCATCCTTATTGATGAAACGGCGGATGACCTAAAGTCCAGCTACACGCCCGCGACCGGGAAACTTACCATAATAATCGATGGCGGCCGGCCCTGACCGAGGCTCCCAAGCCCACCCCCGCACCAGATCCGCGCCGGTCGCCATCGCTCGGCTCAAGCATCGCTGGATTCAACACTCCCGAACTCTTCAGATACCCGTCCCATCCGAGAGAGTGGCAAAGAGCCAAGCACGACCGCAAGTAAACGTGACCCAGGGCAGGCAGTGATTGCGATACCGCGGAGCGCCCTACGCCCCTCAGAAGGCCCATTCTCCACGTCGCATCACTGCCTCCTGCGTCCCGTCAGCGGCAATGCCATCAATATCGATCTCGCCCGATCCGATCATCCAGTCGATATGGATGAGGCTCTTGTTCGCCCCCTTGCCGGCAAGTGCCGCTTCATCCATCCCGACGCCGTTCCGGATGCATTTGGCATAGGACTGGCCAAGCGCGATATGGCAGGCGGCATTCTCATCGAAGAGCGTGTTGTAGAAGAGAACCCCGCTTCGGGATATGGGTGAGGAATTGGGCACAAGCGCCACCTCGCCGAGGCGTCTTGCCCCCTCGTCGGTTTCCAGCACCTTTTGCAGAACTTCCTGACCCGTGCGCGCCGATGCCTCAACGATGCGCCCGCCCTCGAAACGCACGGCGATATCCTGAATAAGCGTCCCCTGATAGGAAAGAGGCTTGGTGCTTTTCACGACGCCTTCTACGCGGTCCTTATGGGGCGTGGTGAACACTTCCTCCGTGGGAATGTTCGGATTGCAGGTTATGCCGTTGGCCGCCATGGATGCGCCGCCCTGCCAGACATGATCATCGGCGAGCCCCACCGTAAGATCGGTCCCCGGACCACGGAAGCGCAGAGCCGCATAGCGCCGGGCGTCCAGATGTTCGCGCCGGGCAGCGAGTTCCCGGTTATGCGCGGACCAGGCCGCCACGGGGTCCGGCCCATCAATGCGCGAGGCGGAAAAGATCGCATCCCACAGGCTGGCCACCGCCTCGTGCTCGGGGAGGTCAGGAAAGACGGTTTTGGCCCAGGCCGGCGCGGCGAAGGATACGATCGTCCAGTTAATCTGGAAGCCGGCGATCAGCTCCAGCGCCGGCATATAGGCTTTCGACCGCGCCCGGTTGGCGCGCGACACCTTATCGGAATCTTCCCCCGCCAGAAGAGAAGGATCTTCACCGACGATGGCGAGCCGTGCCGCGCCTTCGCGGAAGGCGGTCGCCATCCCCTCGAACAGCCAGGAGGGTGCCTTGTCGAAGCTCTCATCCGAAGCGTGGCGGAAGCGAAGCAGCGTCGATTCTTCGTCGGAGAAGACCGTTGTGACCAGCGCAGCGCCAGCCTTGTAGGCATGCTCGGTGATTCGGCGAGCGAGCGGCAGCGCTTCAACTGGAGCCGTCATCACAAGTTCTTGTCCCGGGGTGAGACCCAGTCCGACGCGGACGGCAACTTCAGCGAGACGATCAAGACGCGTCTCGTGCGGCAGCGTATCGGTCCTGATCTGAGCATCCATCGCGAAACTCCGTGAAAAGCGGTTGTCGAACGGAGAAGTACCGAAGGAAGCGGCGAGGGGCAACTGCTGCCGGAAGCGCGAACCCGCAGGGTTCGCAAGGGCGACCGCCCGTCGCCTATTGTTCGGCGCGCCCTCCGGAGCGGAAGCGGCCGCCGGCGGCTATCCGTCTCGAGCGGCTGACAGCAACCTAAACGCCTTTGGATTAGCTGCTGCTTTTCGCAGATTCCTGACGCGGACAGCAGCATCCTGAAATATTTCATCGCAGCACTGCACTAACCTGAAACAATCGAACGAACCGGTGCACGAGCGGCTGTCGCTTTGAACGTTGGTGGCTCAGCCGGTCTGGTGAAACCGGCTGTTGGGAATCGGGGGACATGGCGCACGTGCGGCTTGGCCATCAAGAGGTTGTCCAACCGAGGGGTCATCGATGAACGATGCTGCTGCGCTGTCGATTGCAATTATCGGGGGCGGGCCGACGGCCGTCGCCTTGCTCGAAAGCCTCATCCGCTCGCGTGACACTATTAGCCCTGACGTCTCGCTGGACGTGACCGTGTTCGACCCAACGCCGCACCCCTGGAGCGGCCACAGCTTTGCCCCTGATCGACCCGAGGCGCTGACGAATACCTACACAAACACAATGTCCGTGCGTCATTGGCAGCCGGAACATGTGGAGATTTGGCTCAAAGCAAACGGCTACGCCGAGCTCGCAGGCAACAATTTCGCGCCGCGTTCGATTATCGGCCAGTATTTCCAGGACTCTGCTCAACTAGCAGCTTCGAGACTGGAAGGCTTCGTGTTCATTCGCGAGCAAGTCACGGGTTTGTCGGTCGTGGACGACCACGTTCGCCTGTACACCCAGAACGGAGACAATACTTTCGATTACGCGATCTTGACGGTAGGCCGTTCAGACAAGTTCGATCCTTATCGAATGGAAGGTCAGGAGAACTTCTGCATCCGACCCTACCCCTTGAAGGATGCGCTAGCCGGTGTGGATCCCGACGAACAGATTGGGATAATCGGCACCGGATTGACCGCGGTGGATCTGGTCATCGCTTTGAAGGCGGACAGGCATCGCGGCCGAATTACACTAATGTCCAGAAACGGCCTTCTGCCCGCGGTGCGCCCGCCGTCGCTCGAATACGAACTACAGCGTTTCACGGTAAAGGCAATTGAGGAGAGTGCTGCCGCGAATGGCGGGGTCTCGTTGGAAGACCTCGTACACCTCGTCCACGACGAACTCCACCACGCTGGCACGTCTCCGGAACCTCTCATGGAAGAGATTTTTCCGTCGCGCTACGGGATTGACCGGCTGCGGCATCAGCTAAAGCATATCGATGGTGGCAAAAAGGCCTATTCTATTTTAATTAAGACGCTCCTGGTCCTCCAGGACGCATGGTATTTCCTTAATCCGGAGGATAAAACGCGCGCGACCGGCCTACATCACATTTACTCCAGTCTGTGCTGTCCTATGCCGCGGCACCGCGCGGTGCAGATACTCGACCTCGCCGAGGCGAACCGGCTTGACGTTGTCCGTGGAGTGAAGTCGGTGGCCAAGGCGGCGCATGGTCAATTCGTCGCCGTCGCGGCGGACCATCCACCGCTCCACTTCGACAGGGTTTTCTCTGCCGGTTCCAGCGGGAATGCGCCCGATCCGGTGGCTATCCCGCTCGTCGACAGCCTGCTGCGGTCCGGACAGGGACGTGCCCACCCCTTCGGAGGTATCGATGTTGAACGTAGGACCAGCCGGCTCCTGGATACCTACAGCCGTCCGCAGCCTCGCCTCTATGCCGTTGGCACAATGACGAGCGGAGCGTTTCAGGTGTTGAACGGGTACTCCGTACTCAGGCTGCGCACCGGCCATATCGCCGACGCCATACTCAAGCACGGCGAGGCGAGCCGTAATTGCCGATCAAGACACCGGGCGCTGGCAGCCGTGTTAGAGGACGACTAGAGCGGCACATCAAAGGCCTTTCGGTCGTGAGACACTGAAACACAGTGACCTGCACGCAGGGTGACCAATAACGGCGGACAGAGCATCGCCAATGACTGGCCGGTGGATGCCAAAAGCCAAACATCTCGTCGACGGCGCAGTTAGGATTTCCGCCAATCGGACCGTGCTATTCTCGCGCAACACCGTGGCAGAAAGCCGTCGCGTGCGCCGGCACGGGCGAATCGGAGTCAGTCGAACGGCTCACCCTTCATTGAAAGGCAGACCCGACGGTGGATCCCGAATCAGCGCTCCGCTCCAACTGCTCGTTCCGCAAACATTATTGGAATGCAATGGTGCCCCTGGCCGGACTCGAACCAGCACTCCTTGCGGAAACCGATTTTGAGTCGGTCGCGTCTACCAATTCCGCCACAGGGGCCCGCGCCGGGTAAGGCCAGGCAGGCGCGGACTATACGGGGAAGCGCGTCCGCGTCAACTCTTCGCGGAAGCCTGTCCCGAGATTGCGCTCTATCGCCGCGCCCGTTATAGAGCCGAACTCGATATTTTATGGTATTTTACGCAAGCAAAAAGGCACGTTGTTCAATGACGATTACAGCTCCAGCCACCAGGCTTCAGACCCTTACTGCTGGTTTTCTGGCCCTCGCCATGGCAGCCACCGTCGGGACCGCCCTGGGGTTCCAATACATTGGCGGGTACCTTCCCTGTAAGCTCTGCCTGGAGCAACGGGTTCCCTATTATATCGGCGTGCCGGTGATGGTCCTTGCCCTTATCTCCTCTGCGGTCAAGGCGCCCGCGATCGTCACGCGCGGTCTCCTTCTCGTGGGCGGTCTTCTGATGCTGTGGAGCCTCGGCATGGGTGCGTTTCACGCCGGTGTCGAATGGGGTTGGTGGGAGGGGCCCACCGACTGTGGAGCACTCCCGCCCAGCGTTTCCTCCGGAAACCTGCTCGATCAGCTCAATGCTGTCATTCCGCCTTCCTGCAATGTAGCGGCAGGACGCTTTCTGGGACTCTCCTTCGCGGGCTGGAATGTCATCGCCAGCGCCATTCTTGCCGTAATTGCACTGCGCGGCGCGCTGAAGCGCTGACAGGGACTGTATTGTCCTGATGCGGGGGGGGGGGCGCCGGGCTTACGGCTCCAGCTCGACGTCCCAGTATAGATAATCCATCCAGCTCTCATGCAAATAATTGGGCGGGAAAAGCCGCCCATTATTATGCAGATCGTGGACCGTCGGCCGGTAGGGTTTTTGTTGTGGCCACATCTTGGCCTGATCGGGCATGAGCCCGCCCTTCCTCAGATTGCAGGGAGAGCAGGCGGCGACCACATTTTCCCACGAGGTGACGCCGCCATGCCGGCGTGGGACCACATGGTCGAAGGTAAGCTCCTCCCGCGTGCCGCAATATTGGCACTGGAAGCGGTCACGCAAGAACACGTTGAATCGCGTAAAGGCCGGATAGCGCGACGGCTTCACATAGGTCTTGAGGCTGACGACACTCGGAAGCCGCATCGTAAAGGACGGAGACGAGATAGCCTGCTCGTACTCGGCAACGATATTGACCCGGTCGAGAAACACGGCCTTGACGGCGTCCTGCCACGACCACAGCGACAGGGGATAATAGCTTAGCGGGCGATAGTCCGCATTGAGCACCAGCGCGGGCATGCCGTCCGGCGATATAGCGATCGTCACGTCCTCATGGCTCCTGCTAGGCAGATCGATCGGCGCGGATAATGTAATCCCGCAGTGACAGGAATGTGAAGCCGGTATTGTAGTTCCGATAGGCCAAACCGCCCATTTCGCTGAATTTTCGGTATTTCAGGCCGCCGGAGCGGCTTCCGCGCCACGGATCTCACGATAATACGCCCAAAAAAGACGGGCTGCGACAGAGCGCCACGGGCTCCACGGTTCGGCTATGAGGGCGAGCTGATTCGCCTTTGGGCGCGCATCGAGCGCCAGCGCATGGCCAACCGCCGCCTGCAAGGCAATGTCGCCCGCGGGGAAGATGTCCGGATGGCCGGCAGCAACCAGCAGGTAAACCTGTGCGGTCCACGGACCGATGCCTGGAATGACTGTCAACGCCTCCATGGCATCTGCCGGCGGAAGGTTACCGAGATCGTCAAGGTCGAGCGCCTTGTCCCGCAGCGCCGCAGAGAGCGCAGTCAAGGTGCGTTGCTTCGCCCGCGATAGTCCCGCTTTCACCATCACGCTCTCGCCGGCGGCGAGAAATCCGTCGGGCGTCAACGGCTTTACCAATTGGGAAAGCCTCGCGAAAATCGCGTCGGCGCTTGCTCGCGAGACCTGCTGGGAGACAATGACCGAGGCAAGGCTATGGAAGCCTGGGGGGCCGCGCCGCAGCGGCACGGCGCCCGCGACAGCTCGCACAGGCCCAAGCCTTCGGTCGAGCAGAACCAAGGCGTCCAGTCCGCGCCTGATATCGGCTGCCGTTTCGATTCGCTCCATGGGGAATCCTTGCGCTTAGCTTCGGGCAAGCCTAGCAATGCAGGGATGGCCCCTACAATCCATTTCCTGCAAGGCTCACCGCTGCAATGACGGTTCCTGTCTTCCGCTTCGCGCCGAGCCCGAACGGGATGCTCCATCTCGGTCACGCCTACTCGGCGCTGCTCAACTATTCCATGGCGCACGCAGCCGGCGGGCGCTTTCTGCTTCGCATAGAGGATATCGACACCGCGCGCTGCACGCCGGAGCTGGAACTGGGGATCTACCGCGACCTTCGCTGGCTCGGCATCGATTGGGAAGAGCCGGTGCGCCGCCAGTCCGAGCACTTCGATGATTATACCGAAGCGCTCGAGCGTCTTATCGACGCGGACATGGTCTACCCTTCCTTCATGAGCCGCGGCGAAATGCGCGCCTTTATCGCGGATAAGGAAGCTGACGGCAAAAAGTGGCCACGCGACCCCGACGGGGCGCCGCTTTTTCCACCCATCGACAGGAAGCGCCCGGAATCAGAGCGCCGCCGGCGCATGGAGGACGGAGAGCCATTTGCATGGCGGCTGGATATGAAAGCCGCTCTTGCGCATGTGACGAAGCCATTCTTCTGGGATGAGAGCGGCGGCGGCCCGGATGGCCAGACCGGACGCATTGCGGCGGAGCCGGATCTTTGGGGTGACGTGGTGATCGCCCGCAAGGAAGTGCCGACAAGCTATCATCTGAGCGTCGTCGTGGACGACGCGCTGCAGGGCATCACCCACGTGGTGCGCGGACGCGACCTCTTCCACGCAACGGCGGTTCACCGGCTGCTGCAGGAACTGTTGGGCCTTCCTGTCCCGCGCTACCACCATCATGCGCTCATTGTCGACGAAGCCGGCCGCAAGCTTTCCAAAAGCAGGGGAGATACGGGCATCACCGCATTGCGGGAGGCAGGCGCCACACCGGGCGATATTGTGAGGATGATAGGCCTGGATACATCTGCCTAGCAAAGCCAGTCGATGAAACATTTCCGAATGCCGGCGCGTGCCTGCCTTCAATATCCCTGACCATGCTGTTTGAAATTTTTGCTTTCCTTGTCGCTTGAGACGATGCAGAGGATCGCGCCGAAGACCAAGGGAAAATCCGAAACCTATGCCCCAACTCGTCAAAGTCGCGCCAGCGCTTTTTGTGATCCTGTGGTCGACAGGCTTCATCGGCGCGCGCTACGCGATGCCATGGGCGGAGCCCTTCACGTTCCTCTGGGTGCGTTTCGCGCTGAGCGTTGCCCTTCTCCTGCTGCTGATGCCGATCATGGGAGCCCGCCCGCTGCCGGCACGCACGGCTTTCCATTCCGGCGTGGCAGGCGTGCTGATGCACGGTATTTATCTTGGAGGTGTGTTCTGGGCCGTTCACAAGGGGCTTCCCGCTGGGCTGGCAGGGTTGATTGTCGGGCTGCAGCCGCTGCTTACCGCATTGATGGCAGGCACTTTCACCGGTGAGGAAGTTGGCAGGCGTCACTGGCTTGGCCTCGTGGTGGGCCTTGTCGGGGTTGCAATTGTGCTTTCGCCCAAGCTCGGCCAAGTCGCTGGCGGTGTTACGCCCGCCACGATCTGGGTGGGTCTTGCCGCCGTGATCGCCATGAGCGCTGGAACGGTGTGGCAGAAACGTTTCGTCGGCAATGCTGATCTCATCAGCGGCACGCTTTGCCAATATCTGGGCGGCTTCCTCTTTGCGTTCCCGATTTCGCTTCTGTTCGAGACCCGGCATTTTGTGCTCAACGGCGAAATCGTCTTCGCTATGCTGTGGCTCGTGATCGTGCTTTCCCTGGGCGCCGTTCTCCTGCTCATGCTGCTGATCCGGAAAGGGGCTGTGGGCCGCGTGGCCTCACTCTTCTATCTCGTGCCCGCAGTAACGGCCGTCATGGCATGGGCGCTGTTTGGAGAAACGCTGACGCTGATCCAAATCGGAGGAATGGCGATCACCACGCTCGGGGTGGCGCTCGCCACCGCTCATCCCGCCACCGCCCGCCTCGCCTCGCGATAACGCATAATGGCGGCATTGATTTCACCGCCGAGAATGAAAATCGCTGAGATGATATAGAGGAAGACGACGGCCACCATGATTGAGGCCAGGCCCGCATAGGTCGTCGTATAGCTGCTGAAGCGCCCGAGATACGCGGCAAATATGCTGGATCCGGCGATCCAGCCCAATAGCGTGAAAATGATGCCGGGGATGATGTCGGTCAGCTTGCGGCTGCCGGCCGGCAGCCAGATATGCACCACAACCAGCGCAAAAACCAGAACCACCACCGCGACGATATATCGCCAGAGCGTGATCGTTCCCATGTAGGGCTCGATCCACTCGATGCGGGAGACGGCTATATTGGCGGCCACGGGCGCGATGACGAGGAGCACGCTGATGGCCGTAAACCCCAAGGTGGCGATCAGCACGAAGCCAAGGCTTTGCAGGCGCAGAAATATCATTGAGCGCCGTTCCTCCACCCGATAGGCGCGATTGAGGGAAAGCCTCAATGCCTCCACACCATTCGAGGCGAAGAATGCCGCAAGCACAACACCGAAGGTAAGCACGTCGCCGCGCCTGACCCCGAGCACGTTGCGGACCTCTCGGGCGAGCGGCTCCGCCACCTCCTTGGGCCAGGTGTCGAAGACGATGTGAACTGCGGTATCGGCAAACGCATCTGCCCCGAGAAAGCTCGCAAGCGCCGCAGCGAAGATGAGGAACGGAAAAAGCGCCATGATGGCGCTTACCGCCAGATGACTGGCCATAGCCCAGCCATCGTCTGCGTTGAAATGGCCGAACGCGTCTCTGACTATCCTTCTTAGCGCCACCAGCTTCCGCACACACGAATCCTTCCGACCGGTCCGGTTCTCGGGTATCTCAAATATGTGAAGCCGTGTAGCTGATAAACAACAAGCCTCCACGAATCGGCCGCTTATGAAAACGAACCGAACAATCCTTGTCACCGGAGCATCTTCAGGCATCGGCGCCTATTGCGCCCGGGCACTGAAGCAGGACGGCTGGCGTGTCTTCGCCACCGCCCGCAAGCCGGAAGACATCTCCGCTTTGGAGAATGACGGGATCGAAGCCTTCTATCTCGATTATCGCGAGCCGGCCTCAATCGCCGCCCTCGCGGAAAGCGTATTGGCGCGAACCGGAGGCCGGCTCGACGCTCTCTTCAACAACGGCGCCCATGCCCAGGCGGGAGCCGTGGAGGACCTGCCCGTGGAGGCGCTGCGCGAGCAGTTCGAGGCCAATTTTTTCGGCTGGCACGATCTGACACGGCGCATTGTGCCGGCCATGCGCGTGCAAGGCAGCGGCCGGATCGTCCATTGCTCCTCGATCCTCGGATTGCTCCCCATTAAATATCGCGGCGCCTATGCCGCATCCAAGCATGCCGTCGAGGGGCTGATGCTTTGCCTGCGCGCTGAACTTCAGGGCTCGGGCATCCAGGTCTCGCTTATCGAGCCAGGGCCTATCCGCTCAAACATCGCCGCAAATGGTCTTGCCTGGTTCGAGCGCTATATCGACGTGGAGAGCTCAGTCCACCGCGAAGCTTATCAGGCGCAGCTTGCCAGGCTAAGGGCCGGTGGCAGCAAGTCGCGCTTAAAACTCGGGCCGGAGGCGGTATATAAGGACCTGCGTCACGCGCTGCTTCACCCGCGACCGCGACCGCATTACGTTATAACCCTGCCGGCAAAGATCGGCGTCACCATGAAGCGATTCCTTCCCGCGGGGGTCTTCTACCGGCTGATTGCCGGCCAGGGATGACCCGTAAAGAAAGCAGAAAGCATGGCATCCACCATTTTCAACATCCTGGCCGTCATCGTCATGGTCGCCGTCGTCTTCGTGCTCGTCCGAGGACTCATGAACATGATGCGCGGCGGCTCGGGAAATACGTCCAACAAGCTCATGCAGGCGCGCGTGGCGCTGCAATTCGTGGCCATCGTGCTGATTGTGCTGGCGATGTGGTACAGCCAGGCGGGAAACTGACGATCCGGCAGGCAGCGCCCATGGTAAAGCTCAACAAGATCTACACGAAAACGGGGGACGACGGCACGACCGGGCTTGCTGCTGGCGGACGACGGCTCAAATTCGACCTGCGCATCGCCGCCTTTGGCACGGTGGACGAGGCAAGCGCCTGCATCGGCATGGCGCGCGTTCATACAGCCGCGAGTCATCCGCAGATCGACGCGATGCTCGCTCGCATCCAGAACGACCTCTTCGACCTTGGCGCGGATCTCGCGACCCCGGAGGGCGCCGAGCAATCCGGAGGGGCGCTGCGGATTGTGGCTTCCCAGACCGAGCGGCTGGAACGGGAGATCGACGCGCTCAATGAAGGGCTTGCACCTTTAAGATCATTTGTTCTTCCAGGCGGCTCGCCCGCGGCGGCAGCGCTTCACCTTGCCCGTACCGTTACACGGCGGGCCGAACGGCTGATGGTGGAGCTCAGCCGCGCGCCTGAGGAAGAGGTAGGCGATGAGGCGCTCCGCTACGTCAACCGCCTCTCGGATTTTCTCTTCGTGGCCGCGCGGGCCGTCAATGACAATGGCGCGCGCGACGTGTTATGGGTTCCCGGACAAAACCGCTGAATCGCGGCATGTTGCCTCGGGAGAGTGCAGGCTGATGTTCATTCCGATCCATGACGCGAACCACCTGCGCTACATCAAACGGCAATACGTAACGCTCGCCATTATCGGCCTGAACGTCCTCGTATGGGCCATGACATCGTTAAGTGGCGGGGAAGCCCTTCAGGCGGCCGCCCTCGGCCTTGGTTACATACCCAGCGTGGTGCATGACCTCGCGGTGCTGCCGCCCGAACTCGAGCTCGTGCCGGCGCCATTGACCTATGTGACCTATTCCTTCCTGCATGGAGATATCTTTCATCTCGGCGGCAATATGCTTTTCCTCTGGGTCTTCGGCGACAATGTCGAAGACGCGTTGGGGCACCTGCGCTATCTCGCATTTTATCTCGCCTGCACTGTCGCGGGAGCTTTCCTTCACGGCCTTGTCGCGCCGGATTCCCAGGCGCCGCTCATCGGAGCCTCAGGCGCGGTGGCGGGAGTTATAGCCGCCTATCTCATCCTGCATCCGCGCGTGAAGCTATGGGTCCTTGCCTTCGCGCGCATTCCGGTACGCCTGCCGGCCTATATCGTGCTCCTGCTTTGGATCGGCTCACAATTCCTCATGTTCGCGGTTGATCGCGAAAACCAGATCTCCTGGTCGGCCCATATCGGCGGCATTCTCGCTGGAGCGGTTCTTGTCGTGATCATGCGCCGGCAAGGCGTACCGCTTTTCGACCGTCGGATCGTGCTCCCCCAAGCGGCAAAGCTCGAATAAAAAACCGATCCTCAGCCCGCAAAGATTACGCCTGCACGGACTTGACGTATGCGGCAGCCCTTACTACGGTCCGGCCGCTCGCGCGAAGATATCTCCTTTGCGATCGTTTTTTCCCCTAGGCTTGGCGGAAAGCGGCAGACGGCCCATGCTGCTTGGATGATCCGGGCCGCCTTGTGGATTGAGAGGTGTAAGTGCATGAAAGTTCTTGTACCTGTGAAGCGGGTGATTGACGCCAACGTAAAGCCTCGCGTGAAGGCGGACGGCAGCGGTGTCGAGCTTGCCAATGTCAAAATGGCGATGAACCCGTTCGACGAGATCGCGGTGGAAGAGGCGATCCGGCAGAAAGAGGCCGGCAAGGTTGAGGAGATCGTGGCGGTCTCGATCGGCCCCGCCCAGGCGCAGGAGACGCTCAGAACCGCGCTTGCCATGGGTGCCGACCGCGCCATTCTGGTGAAATGCGATCAGGCGGTCGAGCCGCTTGATGTCGCCAAGATCCTGAAGGGCATCGCCGAGGCGGAAAAGCCGGGCATGATCATTCTCGGCAAGCAGGCGATCGATGACGACGCCAATCAGACCGGGCAGATGCTGGCGGCGCTTCTTGGCTGGGCCCAAGGCACCTTCGCTTCCAAGCTGGAGATCAGCGAGGGCACGGCGAAGATCACGCGCGAGGTGGATGCCGGCCTGCAGGTGGTGGAGCTGAAGCTGCCGGCAATCGTCACGACCGACCTGCGCCTGAATGAGCCGCGCTATGCCTCGCTTCCCAACATCATGAAGGCGAAGAAGAAGCCGCTCGACGAGAAGGCCCCTTCCGACTACGGCGTCGAAGTAAGATCCCGGCTCAAGGTGTTGACAACCGAGGAGCCGGCGAAACGCAAGGCGGGCATCAAGGTCTCCTCGGCCGCTGAATTGGTCGACCGACTGAAGAACGAAGCCGGCGTGCTCTAGGCCTGGCGGTTAGGAAAGGACAGGTACGATGGCAATTCTCCTCATCGCGGAGCACGACAACAACACGCTTTCGGAGCAGACCGCGAAGGCGCTCTCGGCGGCTCAAAAGATCGGCGGCGAGATCGATATTCTCGTGGCTGGCCAAGGCGCGAAGGCAGCGGCGGACGCCGCTGCCCGGCTTGCCGGAGTGCGCAAGGTGCTGCTGGCGGAAAGCGAGGCTCTCAAAGAGCAGCTTGCGGAGCCTTTGGCCGATACGATCGTGGCGCTGGCGACCGGCTATGATGCTTTCGTGGCCCCAGCCACCAGCATGGGCAAAAACGTCCTGCCGCGCGTGGCCGCACTTCTCGACGTCATGCAGGTGTCCGACGTCATCGAGGTGGTAAATGCCACGACGTTCAAAAGGCCGACTTATGCCGGCAACGCCATTCAGACGGTGGAAGCCACCGATGCGAAGCGCGTGATCACGGTCCGCACATCCTCCTTCCAGGCTGCCGGCGAGGGGGGATCCGCTCCGGTGGAGAACGTCGGTGCAGCAGCAGACAAGGGTCTGTCGCGCTTCGTGGAAAACAAGATCGCGGCAAGCGACCGGCCGGAACTGACCTCGACCCGGATCATCATCTCCGGCGGCCGCGCCTTGGGCTCGGCGGAAAAGTTCGAGGAGGTGCTCCTGCCCCTTGCAGACAAGCTCGGAGCCGCCATCGGCGCTTCGCGCGCGGCGGTGGACGCCGGCTACGCGCCGAACGACTGGCAAGTGGGCCAGACGGGCAAGGTTGTGGCGCCCGATCTCTATATTGCCTGCGGTATCTCCGGCGCCATCCAGCATTTGGCGGGAATGAAGGATTCGAAGGTCATCGTGGCCATCAACAAGGACGAGGAAGCGCCCATCTTCCAAGTGGCCGACTATGGCATCGTCGGCGATCTCTTCCAGATCCTGCCGGAGCTTGAAAAGGCGCTTTGACAATTTCTTGAGCGCATGCAGAATCGTTGAGGGCAGGGTGGACGAAATGACCCTGCCCTTTTAGCTTGCATCGCAGCAACACGGGAACGCGGCGGCAAAAGCCGCGGATGAGGATATGACGGGCAGCATCAAAACGGTGGGGGTCGTCGGCGCTGGGCAGATGGGAAGCGGCATTGCCCATGTAGCTGCGATCGCCGGCTATCGCGTGAAGCTATATGATATCTCTCCCGAGCGCATCGAAGCGGGCATCGCAACGGTGAGCGGCAACATGGCCCGCCAGGTCCATTCTGCAAAGCTCGAGGAACGGACCCGGCAGGAAGCGCTCGCCCGCATCATGCCCGCAAAGACCGTGGACGAGCTTTCGGACGCCGACTTGGTAATTGAGGCGGCGACGGAAGACGAAACGATCAAGCGCAAGATTTTCGCGCAGCTCTGCCCGATTCTGAATCCCGAGGCGCTGCTCGCCACCAACACCTCCTCCATCTCGGTCACGCGCCTCGCCTCGCAGACGGATCGCGCGGAACGTTTCATCGGCATTCACTTCATGAACCCCGTGCCGGTGATGAAGCTTGTCGAGATTATTCGTGGCATCGCCACGGAAGATCACACCTTCGAGACGGCGAAAGCCTTCGTGGAAAGCCTCGACAAGACAGTTACCGTCGCTGAGGATTTCCCTGCTTTCATCGTCAACCGCATACTTTTGCCCATGATCAACGAGGCAATCTACACGCTCTATGAGGGTGTGGGATCCGTCGAGGCGATCGACACGGCCATGCGGCTCGGCGCAAACCATCCGATGGGTCCATTGCAGCTTGCCGACTTCATCGGGCTCGACACGTGCCTTTCGATCATGCAGGTGCTTTATGAAGGGCTTGCAGATTCGAAATATCGCCCCTGCCCTCTGCTGGTGAAATATGTCGAGGCAGGCTGGCTCGGCCGCAAGACGGGCCGCGGCTTCTACGATTACCGCGAAGATCCGCCGGTTCCGACACGCTAGCTTGGAATGGATTTCCGCAAAGCCTATTCCGCTGTTTGCTTCTGACGTGGGCGCCGCGGTGTGGGCTTCTGCCGCTTGTGCTGGCCGGCCGTGGGAGAAAGCGCCTCCATCGGGAACGCATCGACCGCAACAACCTTTTCCACCGCCGCCGCAGCGCGGCCAAGCAACTCCCGTTCCGCTGGCGTAATGACCTTCTCATCCAGCGCCGCTTGAGTGTCGTGAATGCGTGCTTCCCGCATCTTCTTCTCGATAGGCGCGGCTTCAATCACAAGCCGGAAAGCTTCCTCCAAATCCTTGAGGGGATGCTCGGCATGGCCGTCGCCAAGATAGAGGCCGGGTGTCAGACGGTCCCTTTGAGATGAGGGTTTCAAAAGAATTTCCGCGATGCGCGCCGTCAGCCGGTCGGAGGGAGTGGGATCGGGCACGCCGAATGGAAAGGCGAGCAGCCGCACCAGCCACGCCGCCCAACGCGCGGGCAGATTGTCGAGCACGCCGCGAAAGGCGGCGGCGATGCGGCTTTCTCCCTGCCGCATCAAATACTCCACGATCGGCAGATCTTCGGCTTGGCGGCCTTCGTCTTCGAAGCGCTTCAGCACCGCGCCCAGGAGATAAAGTTCCGCAAGGATATCGCCCAGCCGGGCCGAAAGCATCTCCTTGCGTTTCAAAGACCCGCCCAGCGTCAGGAGCGCAAGATCGGCGGTAAGCGCAAATGCCGCCGTATGGCGGGAAAGCTTCTTCCAGTAGCGCGGGTTCGCGGCACTGCGCGGAGCGGGACCAATCATTGATCCCGACCAGCCGCGGAAAAAGGCGCGGCCTGCATTCTTTGCGGCATGCGCGAGATGCTTCCAAAAAACATCATCAAATGCGGTCAGCCCGCGGCCTTTGTCCTCATTTGAAAGCGCCAACAGCTCCTTCAGCATGAATGGATGCGAACGGATCGCGCCCTGGCCGAAAATCATCAGATTGCGCGTGAGGATATTGGCGCCCTCCACCGTAATGCCGATGGGGACCGAGCGATAGCCTGAGGCCAGATAGTTACGCGGCCCCTCGATGATGGCTTTGCCGCCGTGGACATCCATCGCGTGCGTCATGGAACGGCGCATGCGTTCTGTGGCATGATATTTCATGATGGCCGAAAGCACTGACGGCCGATGGCCCTTGTCCAGGGCGGCGAGGGTCAGCCTCCTTCCGGCATCGATCAGATAGGCATTGGCCGCCATTTCGGCCAGCGGCACTTGCACGCCCTCGAAAAAACCAATGGGGACATTGAACTGGGTGCGAATCCGCGCATAAGCCCCGCTCGTTCGCGCGGCCATCGCCGCGGATGCCGCCGATTGGGAGGGCAGCGAAATGCTGCGCCCGGCGGCAAGCGCGGTCATCAGCATGGTCCATCCCTGGCCGATCTGTTTTTCTCCGCCGAGAATGTGGTCGAGCGGCACGAAAACATCCTTGCCGTAGAGGGGGCCGTTCTGGAAAAAGGTGAAGAGCGGAATGTGCCGCTCGCCATGGGAAACGCCGGGCGTGTCGGTGGGGAGCAACGCCACCGTGATGCCAAGCTCTTCCCCGCGGCCGAGGAGTTTTTGCGGATCGCGCATCTTGAAGGCGAGGCCCATGACGGTCGCGATCGGTCCTAGCGTGATATAGCGCTTGTGGAAATTGAGCCTGATGCCAAGGACCTTCCTCCCCTTCCACGTGCCGTATTCCACCACGCCTGTATCCGTCATGGACGCGGCATCCGAACCCGCATGCGGCGATGTAAGCCCGAAGCAGGGGATTTCCCGGCCGTCCGCCAGCCGCGGCAGCCAATAATCCCGCTGCTCGTCGGTACCGAAATGCATGAGGAGTTCGCCGGGTCCGAGAGAGTTCGGCACCATCACGGTCACACCCGCGACCACGCTTGCGGAGGAGACGGTGCGAACGACCTCCGAATGGGCGAAATTGGAGAAGCCAAGCCCGCCATACGCCTTCGGAATGATCATGCCGAAGAACTTCTCGCGGCGCATGAAATCCCAAACCGAGTTCGCGAGGTCGCGGTCGCGCCAGTTGAGCGTCCAATCGTCGACCATGGCGCAAAGCTGGCGCACCGGCCCGTCCATGAAGGCCTGCTCCTCTGCCGAAAGCTCGGCCTCCGGCATGGAGAGAAGCTCGTTCCAATCCGGATTTCCGGTAAAGAGAGCCCCGTCCCACCAGACAGTGCCGGCATCGATCGCCTCCCGCTCCGTCTGGGAGATGGGAGGCATGATGCCGGAAGCCCACTTGAAAATGGGCGCGGTGAGACGATCGCGGCGAAAACCCATGGCGCAGCTCTCCTTGGCCTCTCGGCTGGCATCAGCTGCCTTGAGAATAGGCTCACCCTTGGGCAGGTTCCAGGAAGGAATGGCATCCGCTATGGCGGATGCACATAAAAGCGCTCCTTCAGCCTTCCTCGCCCACGGCGGCCCGGATCAGCCTCTTGGCGTCCTCGCTAGCCCACTCGGCAGGCCCGTTCATATGCGCCAGCAGGCAGCCATCTTCGTCCACCAGAAGAGTGACCGGAAGGCCAAGCGCCAGTCCCCGCGTCTTCAGCTCGTTGAAAACTCCAAGGGAACTGTCCCGATAATAGGCGAGCGACTTGATTCCGGTCTCCTCCAGAAACGCCTTCGGCTTCTCGTCGCCGCCACGGTCCACATTGATGGCCACCACCTCGAAACGGTCGGAGCCCATCTCGCGCTCCAGCATGTCCAGCGCGGGCATTTCCGTGCGGCACGGCACGCACCAGGTGGCCCAGAGGTTGATGAGAAGTGTTTTCCCGGCCAGGCCGGCTACCGTTATCGGCTCGCCCTCCGGCCCGTTGAAGCCGAGATTGCTGAGGGATTGAGGAGGATCGGCAGGCAGCATGGCGGCTACTTCACCGCTAATGGCGCTATCCAGCGCCTGAGCTTTTTGGCTCGTCGCCTCACAGGCGGCTGTCTCGACATTACCCGCGCTGAGGTTGCCATTCGGCCCACCCATCACGTATAGGGCGGTAACCCCGGCGATGATGCCTGCGACCGCGGAAAGCGCGACCAGACCAACCGCTGGAAACTTCCTATTCATCGGCATTTCTTTACTCCAGCGCCCGGTTACCATGATGAACGAGAACAAAGCCAGCAACCGCATGTGGGGCGGACGTTTTGCCTCAGGCCCCGATGCCATCATGGAAGCGATCAATGCATCCATCGGCTTCGATCGGAAACTCTATGCCCAGGACATCCGCGGCAGCCTCGCCCATGCGGCAATGCTTGCCGAAACTGGCATAATCTCCACCGAGGACGAAAAGAAGATCGCTCACGGGCTGAACACAATCCTGTCAGAAATTGAAGCAGGCAAGTTCGAATTTTCCACCAGACTTGAAGACATCCACATGAATGTCGAAGCAAGGCTGGCGGAGCTGATCGGCCCGGCCGCGGGCCGGCTGCACACCGCGCGCTCGCGCAACGACCAGGTGGCGGTCGACTTCCGCCTCTGGGTCAAGGAAGAGCTGTTGCGGATCGACGTGGCGCTTGGCGGCCTGATCGAAGCTTTCCTTGTCCGCGCCGAGGAACATGCGGCAACCGTGATGCCCGGCTTCACGCATCTGCAGACGGCGCAGCCAGTAACATTCGGCCATCATTTGATGGCCTATGTGGAAATGTTCGGCCGCGACCGTACCCGCGTGCGCGATGCCGTCGAGAGGCTGGACGAGAGCCCGCTGGGAGCAGCAGCGCTCGCGGGCACGAGCTTTCCAATCGACCGTCACATGACCGCGAAGACGTTGGGCTTTCGCGAGCCCACGCGCAATTCGATCGATACGGTTTCCGATCGCGATTTCGCGCTGGAATTCCTCTCCGTGAGCGCAATCTGCGCGACGCATCTTTCGCGGCTTGCGGAGGAGATCGTCATCTGGTCGACATCGCAGTTCGGCTTCATCCGCCTGTCCGATGCCTTCTCCACCGGCTCCTCCATCATGCCGCAGAAGAAGAACCCGGATGCGGCGGAGCTGGTCCGCGCCAAGACGGGCCGCATCAACGGGCATCTGATCGGCCTCTTGACGGTGATGAAGGGCCTGCCGCTCGCCTATTCCAAGGATATGCAGGAAGACAAGGAGGCCGTGTTCGACGCCGCGGAAACGCTGGACCTGATGCTTGCGGCGATGACCGGCATGATCGGTGATATGGAGGTGAATGCGGCCGCCATGAAGAAAGCTGCTGGAAGCGGCTTTTCCACCGCCACTGATCTTGCCGATTGGCTGGTGCGCGAGGCTGGCCTGCCCTTCCGCGAGGCCCACCACGTGACGGGCCGCGCCGTGGCCTTGGCCGAGGAGCGGAAATGCGGGCTGGAAAAGCTCGCGCTTTCGGACCTCCAGGCGATCCACCCGGCCATCACCGAGAACATCTTTTCGGTTCTGTCGGTCGGCAACTCCGTGAAAAGCCGCACATCCTTCGGCGGCACTGCACCCGCCGAGGTGCGCCGGCAGGTCCGCTATTGGAAGAAGCGGCTGAAACGGGATGCAAGTCTGGAGAAAAAGGGCTAGAAGGTTCCGGGATCCAACGGATTGGACGGCACATGAAAGTAAAGGCAACGCTCACTCTTCTTGTCCTCGGCCTGGCGGTCGGGCTCTCCGCCTGCGGCCGCAAGGGCCCGCTCGATACGCCCTATGAAGCGGCTGTCGAAGCGCGGCGGGAGGCGGAGCGGAATGACCAGCCTGTGCCGCCCGAGCCGCAGAGGCCTGCCACGAACCGGCCTTTTATCCTCGACCGGCTGATTCAATAGGCGCTCTGTCGATGTCGCGTACCGGCTGGTACCCTTCTCTGGTCCTCCGGCACCGTCACCACGGCGTAAGAAAAGAACCCGTCCAATGAACCACTTCCAATATCGCGACGGCGTGCTGCATGCCGAGAATGTGCCGATACCGCGGATAACGGCGGCAGTCGGCACACCTTTTTACTGTTACTCGACAGCCACGCTGGAACGCCATTACCGGGTGTTTTCCGAAGCGCTTTCCGGCCTCGACGCGCTCGTCTGCTACGCGATGAAAGCGAATTCAAACCAGGCGGTGCTAAAGACGCTCGGAAATCTGGGAGCGGGGGCGGACGTCGTCTCCCAAGGCGAGTTGCGCCGCGCGCTGGCAGCCGGAATTCCGGCGAAC
Source organism: Chelativorans multitrophicus (assembly GCF_011317445.1). Lineage (GTDB taxonomy): Bacteria > Pseudomonadota > Alphaproteobacteria > Rhizobiales > Rhizobiaceae > Chelativorans > Chelativorans multitrophicus. The sequence continues at coordinate 93,270 of NZ_JAAAPL010000006.1, read as the reverse complement.
AAGATCCTCTTTTCCGGCGTTGGCAAGACCGGTGAGGAGATGGATTTCGCGCTTTCCGCGGGCATTTTGTGTTTCAATGTGGAATCCTTGCCAGAGCTTGAACTGCTCTCCGCCCGCGCCCGCGCAATAGGCGTTAAGGCGCCGGTGTCGCTGCGCATCAATCCGGATGTGGACGCGAAAACGCACAAGAAGATCTCAACCGGCAAATCCGAGAACAAGTTCGGCATCCCCTGGAAGGATGCTCGCGCGGCCTATGCCCGCGCGGCGAGCCTTCCAGGCCTCGAAGTCACTGGCATCGACATGCATATCGGTAGCCAGATCACCGAGCTGCAGCCGTTTGACCAGGCTTTTGCCCTTCTGACCGAGCTGACGGAGACGCTTCGCGCGGATGGTCACGCCATCAAGCATGTGGACCTTGGAGGCGGACTGGGTGTACCCTACCGGGAAGACAACGAGCCGCCGCCTCTACCGGATGCCTATGCCGAGGTGGTGCGCAGGCATGTGACGCGTTTGGGCCTGAAAGTGATCTTCGAGCCCGGGCGCCTCATCGTGGGCAATGCCGGGGTTCTGATCTCGCGGGTGCTTTACCTGAAGGAAGGCGAAGGGAAGAACTTCCTCATTATCGATGCGGCGATGAACGACCTCATTCGCCCGACACTCTACGATGCGTATCACACGATCCGCCCCGTTGCCGAACCGGCAGCGGATGCGCCGCACCTCAAAGCGGATGTGGTGGGGCCGGTCTGCGAGACGGGCGACTTCCTGGCGCTCGACCGCGATCTGCCCAGGATGGAACCGGGCGACCTGATTGCAGTCGGCACTGCCGGCGCCTATGGCGCGGTGCTGTCGAGCACCTACAATTCCCGCCTGCTGGTGCCGGAAGTTCTGGTGAATGGGGATCGCTTCCATATCGTGAGGCCGCGCCCCACCTATGAGCAGCTGATCGCCCTCGATTCCCTTCCAGACTGGCTTTAGCCTACGCCCGCCGTGCGATGGAACCGGCTACCGCCGGTTCGCCTATATTGGCGCCGTCTCGCACAGTCCGCTTCCGCTCGGAACTCGCCGCGATAAAGCGCGCGATGCCGTATTGGACGAGAATGCCCCCTGTCAGGAGCGCCGCATCCTCGACCATGCTTGTATCGAAGCGCGCGCGCAGGACCTGCAGCGCGATCGACAGCACGGTTCCGACCGTGAACACCGCGAGCCCGTGCTGCCCGATAAGCCGGATGGCGTGAAAGGCGGGTCCCGCCAGCAGGCGTGAAGCGGCGGGGAGATTCGTGAGCACATAAGTGAGCGCCAGCACATGCAGCAGCCGGGGAAGCGCGAGAAATGTCTTGTCCATTCCGCCGATGTAGAACGGGAGATATGGCTGGAACGGCAAACTGCCCATCTCCATCTGCACCCAGAGGAGGGAGAAGCCCAGATAGGCAAGGCAGGCGGAAAACAGCCATCCGTGATAGCCAAGCAGTCTGCGCTTGTGGATCATGGCAAGGCCGCCGGCAATGCCGATGGCGTAAATCAGCTGCCAGCTCACCGGATTGAAGAACCAGCCGCCTGGCAGCGGGAAATTAGGCAGGTTGATGCGGAAGGCGCCAGCCAGCACCCAGACCACGATGGCCACGGCTATGAGGCCAAGGCGGTTCCACAATCCTATCAGGATATAGACCGGTGAAATGACAAGCAGCGCCGCATACATGGGCAGGATGTTCAGATAGCCAAGCTGATGCGTAAGCAGCGGCAGACCCACCATCGTCCTGAGCGGCTGTTCGAGGAGCGGCGTGAAGTTCACGCGCGCAAGCACATCGATAGTATCGAGAAAGACAACGCCCGCCGCCAGAATTCCGATGGCGATAGCGGTGCAGACCATATGCGCGACATACAACGTGCCGGCGCGGCGCCAGACACTCAGGCAGCCTTTGAGATACTCTCCTGCACGGAACGGACGCGCATAGGCGAGCCCAACGGCGATGCCGGACATAAGCACGAAAGCTTCCGCCGCGTCGGAAAATCCGAAATTGCGCGAAGTAAGATTCTCGAAGGCGTTGCCCGGGACGTGATTGACGAAGATCATCAGGAGAGCAATGCCGCGGAAGGCATCTATCCTGTGATCGCGCCCGCCCAACTGCGGAAGCGTGGTGGTCATCGGCTGGTCCTGGCCTCCGCCGGATCCTCCGACTGCTCGGCCATTATTGAGTCCGAAAGTTCCACCGTGTCCGCTCGCCAACGCACCAGGACATTCTGCTGCTCGCGCATTACCTGCGAGGGCGTCAGTTCCTCGGGTGTGACGAACAGGCTGACCGGCGCGCGGCGGAGCGCCTGGCCGGCATAAGACGTGCCGCTGATCACAAACGGCGCCACGACCTGAGGACCCGCCACCAGAAGCACGAAAATCAGGTAATCCGGCGCAAGCCGGTAGGCCGCTCCAATCGTTATAAGCCCGACCACCATGACCCACCAACTGGCCGCCCAGGCCTCGCTGAGGCTGACGCGGCCGGCTTCCCGGTTGGCAGCAGGCCATCCTGCATCCGCCCCGGCCAGAATCTCAAGCACCGCCCGCGTCTGGAACAGCATCATGATCGGCGCGAGGACGCTCGTGCAGACAATCTCGATCACGACGCTGCAGAAAGCCCGGATGCTTCCGCCAAAGCGGCGATTCCGCCCGGTTATCATGCCGTCGATCAGAATAAGGAGCTTCGGCCCGAGAAGAAGCCCGACCACGCCGGTAAGCAGCGCCAGGGCATTCGCCGTTTCAACTTTGGGAAAAACGGGCAATCCAGGCGCCGGGAAATAATCCGGGATCACGGTCATGGCCGGAGCGATAATACTGGCAGCAAGGAAGAGCGCCCAAAGAGGCGCCGAAACATACGCCATAATACCTTGTACGAAGACGAAACGGCTCCATCTCTTCAATCCCGGGGCGGGCAAGATCCGGCTGTGCTGCAGATTACCCTGGCACCAGCGGCGGTCGCGCTTGGCGTAATCAATGACGTTATCCGGTCCCTCCTCGAAAGAACCGCGCAGATCGGGATCTATTCTCACCTTCCATCCATTCCGCGCCAGGAGAGCCGCTTCGACAAAATCGTGGCTGAGGATATGGCCGCCGAAGGGGGGCTTACCCGGCAATTGCGGGAGGCCGCAGCTCTGCGCGAAAGCGCGTGTACGGGTAATCGCGTTGTGGCCCCAAAAAGGACCCTCCGTGCCTTGCAGCAGTGCGAGGCCCTGAGCGTAGATAGGAGAGTAGTAAGAGGCGGAAAACTGAATGGCCCGTCCGAAGAACGAGCGTGCGCGAATGACCTTTGGCAAGGTCTGCAACAAACCAAGCTGAGGATCGGCCTCCATGCGCCGCACCATCTCCACCATCGTCGAGCCCTCCATCAGGCTGTCGGCGTCAAGGATGATGAGGTAGTCGTACAGCGCACCGGAGGTTTTGATGAAATCAGCGATATTGCCCGCCTTCTTTCCCGGATTTGAGGGACGACGCCGGTAAAAGATCTTGCAGATATGGCTCACCTCGGTTTTGAGCCGCACAAGCCAGAACTCCTCTTTCGCGGCAATCCGTTGATCGGTGGTGTCCGAAAGAATGACGAAATCGAATTGGCTGGCGAAGGATGTCCGGCCGATGCTCTTCACCATCGCAGCCACATGCGAGAAGGATTTGACGGGGTCCTCGTTATAAACCGGCACCACCACGGCAGTTCTGACCGTGATCGGACCGCGCAGGCGAGGCACGCGTCCACGCCGAAGCGAGAACAGCCCGTTGAGTGCCAGGACCGCGCCCCAGGCGAGCCAGGCCGTGCTGAGCGCCAGCAGGACCACGCGCGCGAGATCCAGCCACTGCAACCCATCTGAATCGAAATAGCCTATCGCCAGATAGCTGGCCGTAAGTGCCATCGCCAATGCAAAGAGAGCAGAGGCGGCGCGCCGCAACGTAACCATCACAAATCCCGTTCAAAAGCCGGTCTGCCGGCAAGATATCTATCTCAGCGCCAGCCACTGAAGGAACGGCCGCAGCAAAAAGCCGCGCCAGCGCCGCGACAACACTTGCTCCGGCATCGCCATGGGAGCCGCAGGCAACGCGCTCTGCTGAACGATATGATGCGCGCGCAAGTTTTCCTCAGCGCTGCTCATCGGTTCTTCTCCACTGATACGCCCACGTTTCAGATAGCCTCTGGCCGTTCAAACTCAAATAACCGGTCATCTCCACCGGCGCGTCTCCCTCGGGCATGAGGTCGATGACCAATCGCCATGCGCCATTGGCTTCGACACGAGATACCGCGCTGTGCACTATTTCCGCCCTTGTCACAGAAATACTGGCCTCAACGTTCGAATCCGCGGCTAGGTTCCCGAGCACATCTCCCTCGAAATCCACCACGAACTTCCTCAGGCCCTCTGCATTTTCCACGCCGGAAGTGCCGCCGATGCCGGCGCGCAAAGCGGTCACTCGCGCGAGCTGATTCGTCGGCTCCTCGATCGCGCCCCAAGTGAGGCGATACCGGTATTCGAACTGTTGGCCGGCTTTCACCTCCCCTTCCGGCATCCAGAACGCGACAATATTGTCGTTCACCTCGAGCTCTGTCGGGATCTCCACCAGGTTGAGATACCCCTTGCCCCAGTCGCCGAGCGGCTCGACAAGGAGCGACGGACGGCGCTCGTAATGCGCCTCCGCATCCTGGTAGTGGTCGAAGTCCCGATCGCGCTGGAACAGACCGAAGGCCTTGACGCCCGTTTCGCCGAAAAAGGACGTGGCGAGCTCCTTCGGGTTGTTCAGATGGCGCCACAGCTCCTCGCCATTGCCCCGCACGATCTTGAGGCCTTCGCTATCATGCACCTCACCCCGGTAATCGTCGAAGGCATGATGATTGTTCTGGCTGAAAAGAAACATCGAGGTCATCGGCGCGATGCCCAGTCTCTGGATGTCGTTGCGGATGAAGAGCCGCGCGATCACCTCCATGGTCGTATTCTGGCCGGGCGTGATCTGGAACGAATATGCTCCCGTGACGCTGGCGCTATCGAGCGCGGCATAGACCATGATGGACTTGCTTCTGCGCTCCGGCTTCTCGATCCAGAAATCGGTGAACATCGGAAATTCTTCGCCAACGGGCGTCGCCGTATTCACCGCAAGGCCGCGCGCGGAGATCCCATAGATGCTTCCCCGCCCCAACCCCCGAAAGTAGCTGGCGCCGAGAAACGACACGAGCTCGTCCATGATATCCGGATTGTTGAGCGGATAGTGCAGCCGGAAGCCCGCAACGCCCGGAAACTCCATGCCTTGAAATTTCTGCGGGTCCAACAAGGGCTGGCGGTACTCGAACATCTGCGATGTGATGTGCATCCTCGTGGCGGCGCCGTTCTCGATCACATGAAGATGCACCGGCTGCTTGAAGAGCCAGCCGGGATGGAAGGCCTGGAGTTCGAAAGGAGCCTCGCCGGCGAAAAAGGCAGCATCGGGCCGGAAGCGGATCGCGCGATGCTGATCATAGCTCAACTCCGTCACCGATTCCGGCAGAGCTTCCTCTACCGGTTGATATTCTTTTTCGGCCTTCTGCTTCATCGTGGCCGTCAGGAGGTCGAACGAGAAGGGTTGCGTTTCCCCGGGGAGAGACTGCTGAAGCTGCGCCGTTTCGGCCTGATCCTGTGCAAGGGCGACGGCATTGTTCAGAAAAGCGGTCATGCCCGCTAGTGCCCCGCCTCCTCCGATGATGAATGAACGCCTGTCCATGAAATCCTTCTCGATGTGAAGTTTGCGAATGCCGGGATGTCTTCGTCAGAATTGCGGCGATCGACCTACGAAGTTGGAAAGTCAGGCTTACGCTGCGTAAAATTCAGCGACGCGCTGTCATAGAATATGATGATGCTGGCTGCTCATTCAAAGGCAGACGCACATGCACGAACTATGGTGGATAACAAATGGTCGCGAACAGACCGCAAAACATTGCCGACCCGATAAAAGCGCAGCGCGAAACCATGAAAGCGCGGAAAGCCGACTGAGTTCCCCCGCCCGGGGAACGGCTTCCCGGCGCAGAGCAATCTGGCAACAGCCAAGATCTGTTCGCTCATAGCGGCAGGCTAGATAAAAAGCAAGGGTTTCAACGCCTTGGCGACGTGAGGTGTACTGTCACATCCCTTGAGCGTCAGACGCACGGAAGCGAGGCTGTTCTCAGGCGAGATGAAGGACAACGTCCTTCCAGTCAGCCACACGGCGTTGAGATCGCGTTTGAGAGGCGAAGCGATGGGCGGCGGTGCCTTAATCCGCCTGAAGCCCGTCGACGATGTCTTTCAGAATCGTCAGCAGGATCGCCTTGCGTTCTGGCCCAACAATCGCGTCCACACGCTCGATATGCGTGCGCGCCTTGGCTATCATCCGCTGATAAAGCGTCTCTCCCGCGCTCGTGAGATAACTGGCATAGGAGCGCCGGTCGCCCTCGAGGCGGACGCGCCGGATCAGCCCTGAATCCTCCAGTTGCCGTAGCGCGATGGCCACGCTGGACTTGTCGCGGCCACTGCCCCGTGCGAGCTCAACCTGGGTGATTCCCGGGTTCTCGAATATCAACGACATCAGCGCGAAGCTGCCAGGCTTTAGCTTATCCGGGCCGAGCACCGTGGCAAAGTCGTTGTAGCAGGCCTCATAGGCCGCCCGCAGGTAAAAGCCGGTCAGCTCCTCCAGAATCCCGAGATCTATCATGGATGGCCTTTCCGAAGGAGCTTCCAACGCTTGCTCCACGACATCATCTGGACGGGTCATCCGGCAAACCTCTCAGTCAGTCTCAAACAACGTGCCCGCAAAACGCCTCTCAAAACAGCGAAAACAGTCACAGTTCACAACGCCCGACCTGTGCCATGGCGTTTACGAGTTCTGCGCGGAGCATGTCAAAGAGATCGTTCGCCCCATTCGTCCCCCGCGCTGCAACGGCATAGAGGAACGGACGCCCGAGAAAAGTGAAATCCGCGCCGGCGAATAGGCTTTTCAGGATGTCCTCGCCGGTGCGGATCCCGCCATCAACCGCCAGCGAATAATCCGGCCCGACGGCTTCGCGGATTTGCTTCAGCGCATGCAGGGTGGCCGGCGCGCTATCAAGCTGGCGCCCTCCATGATTGGACACGATTACCGCATCCACCCCCTCTTCGCGAGCACGCATAGCGTCCTCGGGTGCCATGATGCCCTTGACGACCAGCCGTCCTTGCCAGCGCTCGCGTAGCTGCGCCAAAAGCGTCCAATCAAGCCGCCCGGAGCTCTGCCCGGCCATCAACTCCGCAAGGGACCGCGCGCCGGCACCGGGAGGGGCATAACGTTCCAGGTTGGCGAAGCGGGGCGCGCCCTTACGCAGAACTTCAAGCGACCACTTCGGATGCGTCATGAGATCCGCGATCATACGCGGGCCGATCTTCAACGGCAGGGCAAAGCCGTTGCGCAGGTCCCGCCGGCGCTTGCCCGGACGCGGCACGTCGACTGTGACAACCAGAACCTCGTAACCCGCGGCCGCGGCCCGGTCGATCAGGTCATCCACGATCTCCTGTGAACGGCCGACATAAAGCTGGAACCAGGCGGAAACGGCTGCCGTGCGTTTGAGATCCTCAAGGCTGGCGGTGGCCGGCGTGGAGGCAATATAAGGCGCACCGTTGCGCTCCGCCGCACCAGCCAGGACCAGATCGATTCCCGGCCAGGCGATGCCAGCCAGCCCAATGGGCGAGATGCCGAACGGAACCGACCATTCCTGCCCCAGGAAACGCCTCCCGGTCTTCAGGTCGCCATCGGTATTGACCAGCGCGCGTGGCCTGAGCAGCTCCGCCTCGAAGGCTGCTCGGTTGCGTGCCAGTCCCGCCTCGCTTCCCGCCGCCCCGTCGATGAAATCGAACGCGAAGCGCGGCATGCGCCGGCGGGCTGCTTCCCGCAGATCATCCGCACAGACCAGAGGCGCTTTCGACCGGTAGCGCATTCAGCCCTTTCCTTTTCCGCGCGATGTCGGCCGTGCCGCAAACTCGCGCAATGCAGCCGGATCCGCTGCGAAACCCAGCCCCGGTGTGTCCGGTAATTTCAGTACGGACCCCTGGCGCCGGGGAAGGCCGCTGTACAGCGCCTTGCACATCTCCACCGAGATCAGGTGCCACTCGACCATTCCGCCATGGGCGAGACCAGCGTGAAGATGCATGTTGTGGAAGGGAAAGGCGCCGCCATTGGCGATCTGGATGTTGCGGGCCTGAGCCAGGGCAGCAATCTTGGCGCCTGCGGTCAGCCCGCCGCAGATGACCACGTTGGGTTGAAGCACGTCCACGGCATCGGCGTCCAGAAGCGATTGGAAGCGCCACAACTGCCCTTCATTCTGGCCCGCAGCGACACGCAGATTGGAGGTGCGGCGGAGCTCGGCGAGCCGGGCTGGATCGTTGTCACGCACCGGTTCTTCGAAAAACGCGACGTTAAGGTCGCGCAGGCGGCTGGCGAGCCACGCCGCAGACCCGGGGTCGAGACTGCAGTTCGCATCGACGAAGATCTCGCAACCCTCGCCAACCGCCTCACGAACCAGCCGCACCCGCTCCGCGTCCTCGGCGACAATAGCGCGCAGATCCTCGCCTGCATTGCGGCGCTTCAGGGCGTGATGGCCGACAACCATCTTGAAATGCGTTACACCGTCAGCCTTCAGATGCCGGGCCGCGTCGACCAGCTGGTCACGGTCGAATGAACCAAAGCCGAAGGTCACGTACAGCGGGACCTCTTCGCGAGCACCGCCGAGGAGCTTCCAACAGGGTTGGCCGGTGACCTTGCCGAGGATATCCCAAAGTGCCAGATCAACCGCCGAAGCCACGTGGCTGGCGTAACCCGTCTGGCCGCGCGGCGTGAGCAGCCAATAGAGCCGTTCGGCGATTTTCTCGCGCTCGAGCGCATTGAGCGAGACGATTTCGGGTGCGACCAGTTCCTTCACGATCGCGACGATCACCTCTTCGTCCGTAATGGCTGTGAAGCCGTAGCCCACCACGCCGTCAGCGGTCGTCACCTCGACCACTGCGCAGGACAAGGAGGTCGCGACCTCCACCGGCCCGATCGAAAGCGTCACCGGGATATAGGCTGGATAGGCCGTGACGGTCTGGATCGCAAGATTCAAAGCTTTCCCTCCTTGGGCAGCACGCCGAATAAGTTGATTTCAAGATGGTTGACATGCAGAAAGTTTGATATCAATCTAATTTTCGCAGATCAAGCTCTCCGGATCGGGGCGGAGGTCTGAAGCTGGAATTCAAGGGAGGAACCGAATGCGTAATCTGTTGATTGCATTGCTTGCGTCCGCCGCCGCGGCGAGCATGGCGATTTTGCCCGCGCAGGCAGAATTTCCGGAAAAGCCGGTGAAACTGATCGTCCCCTTCAGCGCCGGCGGCGGCAGCGACGGACTGGCACGAGCCATTCAGGCGGCGATCGAGAAGCACGATCTCCTGCCGGTGCCGTTCGTCGTGGTCAACGCCGATGGTGCGGCGGGCACGGTCGGCACCCGTCAGGTTCTGGATGCCGAGCCCAACGGCTATACGATCTTGCAGATCCACCAGGAGATGTTCGCCGCTTCCGCGCTCGGGCGGGTCGAGTATACGCCCGACGACTTCGAACCTGTCATCCAGGCCACGCGTGGCTGCATGTTCGTGGCCGTTCCCGAAAGCTCGGAGTTCAAGACTCTGGAAGAGCTCATCGCTTATGCCAAACAGAACCCGGGCAAGCTGAAGCAGGCCGACGATATCGGCAGCGCAACACACTTCCCCTCCGCCATGCTCATGTCGCAAGCCGAAACCGAGTGGACGATCGTCCCGACCGGCGGAACATCCAAGCGGTTTGCCTCGCTCAAGGGCGGGTTCGCTGATCTGGCATTCATGTCAACGCCGTGGCTGGAGCGCGGGAAGAACGATCTTCGCCCGCTTGCGGCACTCGGCATGGAGCGTTTCGACGAGGCACCCGATCTGCCGACCGCGCAGGAACTGGGCTACGACATCAGCGCCTGCCTTATGCGCCGCTACTGGGCGCCCAAAAACACGCCGGAGGAGGCGATCAAAGTGATCGCAGACGCGATCGAGGCCGCGATCGAAACCGACGAGGTGCAGGAATATATCGCCAATAGCGGCGAGGAAGCCGCGGTACTCCGGGGCGAAGAGCTGCGCGCGGCGATCGCGAAAGACTATCAGGACTATGTCGGGGTCGTGGATGTGGTGAAAGCCACCTCAGGCCAGTAAAGCAACCGTCCGGGAGCCGCTACGGCATCGAATTGGAGAGTCAGATGACACGACGTCTTCTCCGTGAGAGCACGCCCGCACTTTTGTTCATGCTGGTCGTGTGCGCCGTCGCGGCTGCCGCGATCCACGCCAGCATGGCCATTCCCCCCGCCGTTTACGAGCGGATCGGCAGCGGGGCATTTCCCATGGCGCTGGGTGTCCTTGCGCTGGGTCTGGTCGGCCTGAAGGCACTCTCTTTTCTCATGGCTGGCGGCGCGCAGGAGGAGGTCGAAAGCGAAGCCGGCCCGGCAACCGCGCACTCGGCGGCAAAGGCGTTCGGGGCGCTTGCCCTCATCACCGCCTATTTCGCGACCTTCGCCCTGCCCGCCGTCCCTTTCACTTTGGCCACCTCGGCTTTCACCTTCCTGATGTTCGTCTTCCTGACCGGCGAGCGCCGCATTCCGGTCTTGGCCGCCGCTCTCATATCGTCGGTACTCTTTGCATTCCTGGTCCATTACGTCTTCACCAGCTTTTTCTACGTGGATATCTGATGCTGATCGCCGGATATTTTGGGGGGCCACATGTCTGAGGTTTTCGCTCACATCCTTACCGGCGGTCTGCCCTGGATCGTCCTCGGCACAGCCGTCGGCATCTTCGTCGGCGCAATCCCGGGACTCTCGGGTGCGATGGTCATATCGCTGGCCTTGCCGATGACCTTTTTCATGAGCGGCGAGGACGCGCTTCTGCTGCTGGTTTCCATGTATATCGGCGCCACGACCGGCGGCCTCATCAGCGCAACGCTGATGCGCATGCCCGGCACCGAGGCGGCGATCATGACGACGCTCGACGGCTATCCCATGGCCGCGGCCGGCGAGCCTGCTCGGGCTCTGGGCCTTGGCGTCCTTGCCTCTTTCGTGGGCAGCATGATCGCCTGGTTGATCCTTGCATTGTTGTCGCCCCCGCTGTCGCTCATCGCCGTTCGCTTCGGACCCTACGAAATCTTTGCCATGACCGTGGTGGCGCTGAGCCTTATCGCCACAATTTCCCGCGGCAGCTTGGTCAACGGCCTCCTGGCCGCGGTCCTGGGGGCCCTTGTCTCCCTGCCAGGCGTGGATCCCATCACCGGCACGCTGCGGCTGACCTTCGGCTTTCATGGCCTCGACAACGGCTTTGCCCTGCTGCCGGTCCTTTTGGGCGCGCTCGTGCTGAGCCAAGTTCTGGTGGACTGCGGCGATGCCATCAGGCCAATGAGCGCGACGCGCGGCGGGTCATGTGTTGTCATGCGCATGAGCGATCTCGCACGCTATGCTTGGACTTTCCTGCGCTCCTCGCTCGTGGGCACCTGGATCGGCATCCTGCCCGGCGTCGGCGGAACCACTGCCTCGATCGCGGCCTATTCCATTGAAAAGGCCGTCTCCCGAACGCCCGAGCGCTTCGGCAAGGGCGCGGCGGAAGGCATCATCGCTTCCGAGGCCGCCAACAACAGCGGGACCGTCGGCGCGCTGGTGCCGCTGATCACCCTCGGCATACCAGGCTCCGTGATCACGGCCATCCTGTTGGGCGCCATGGTGATCCACAACCTCAATCCAGGTCCGCTGCTCTTCGCCGAGAATCCAGCCATCGCCTATACGATCATCGGCGGCGTCCTCGTGGCGAATGTGGCGATGCTGGCAATCATGTGGTTGGCGACGCCTCTGCTGGCGCGGCTGATGTATGTTAACAAGGCCTATCTCCTGCCGCCGATTGTGGTCTTTTGCTTCATCGGCGCCTATTCGGTTTCCAGTCGCCTGTTCGATGCGGGCGTGATGCTGGTCTTCGCCGCCCTCGGGTATCTCATGCACAAAGCGAAGATCCCGACCGGGCCCTTCATCATCGCCTACATTCTGACGCCCATGGCCGAAGAAAACCTACGCTCCGGTCTGGTGATCTATGATGGCAGCTACCTGCCACTGCTGACCCGGCCCGTCTGCGCCATATTTCTGGCTGTGGCGGTCGCTTTCATTGTCTGGGCGCTGGTGAGTGAGTTGCGCAGCTTCAGGAAAGCCGCCGCATGAGTGCGGAAGACCCCGTCATCGGTCTCATTGTCCCTCCGGCCGCCGGCCTGGTGCCTCCCGAGGCGGTCGCCATGTATCCGGAAGTGACCTTCCACGCCTCTGGTCTCGGGCTCAAGGAAATGACGCCCTGTGGCTATGCCGGTGTAATCGACCTCGTCGGAGACCACGCTGAACGCCACGCGCAAGCCGGGGCGCAGGCGGTCGCGTTGATGGGAACATCGCTCAGCTTCTTCCGCGGCGCGGCCTTCAACGCCGAACTGATCACGCATATGAGCAACCGGAGTGGCCTGCCCGCGACCACGATGAGCCAGGCCGTGGTCGATGAACTGAAGTCCCACGGCGCGCGTCGGATCGCGGTCGTGACCGCCTACAGGCAGGACGTGAACAATCTGCTTGCCGCGTTCCTGAATGAACACGGCATCGAGGCCCGAAGCTTGAAGTCGCTCGGCATCACCTCGGTTGCCGACGTGGCGGGAACACCTGCAAAACGCCTGTTGCAGCTTTGCAAAGAGGCGGTACATGATGCCGGACCGGTCGACGCCGTCTTGATTTCCTGCGGGGGGCTTCATACGCTGGACGTCATCGTCGATGTGGAGATCAGCACCGGATTGCCTGTCGTCACCAGCGCCACAGCGGGCGTGCGCGGCGCCGTCGGTCTGTTGAAGCGATCGGCCGAGACAGCGGAACACGCCACGTCGAAATTTTTGACAGGCAGAGCGTGAGCAAACGCCTGGAAGCCTCGGCATTTCGATGAATCCGAACGACTTCATCGAGCACATAGCTTTCCGATCGGCTGCTCACGCTTGCATCGTTCTCAGCTGATTGAAGGCCGCAAGCACCTCTTGCCGTGCCTATTCATTTCTCTTGAAGCTGCGCCGGACCAAGCAGCACGCCCCGCTTGCCGAAAGGCTGGGCGGGGCGTGTTTTGCGTTTGGATCGGCCGCTATGGACGCAGGCTTTCCAGACCAAGCCCACCCAACCCCGCTTTAGGCTCCACACATCTTGAGTCGTGGGGATTTCTCGCGGCCGCCGATGAGCACCATGCCAAGACCCGCGGAGGCGAGCAGGCCGCCAGCGATGGAGACCGCCGCATAGCCAAGATCGAGGCTGATAACTCCAGCGCCGATGGCCGCTCCCAGCGCGTTGCCAAGGTTGAAGGCTCCGACATTGATGGAGGAGGCCAGGCCCGGCGCTTCCGATGCGGCTTGCATCACCCGCATCTGCACCGGCGGGACGATGGCGAATGCCGCAGCGCCCCAGACAAGGAGACCGATGGCCGCCCCCGCATGAGTGCCAAAGGCCAGCGGAAGGACGAGCATGATCACGGCGAGCGCACCGAGGAATATTTTGGTCGCGCCATCGAGCGACCAGTCGGCCAGCCGCCCGCCCAGCCAATTGCCGATGGTAAAGCCGATGCCGATCAACGCGAGCCCAATGGTGACGAAACGGTCGGACGCGCCGGTGAGGGTCTCAAGGGTAGGCGCGACATAAGTGTAAAGCGTGAACATCGCCCCCGCCCCCATGACGGTGGTCGCCATCGCAAGCAGCACCGTGGGTCGAGTAAGCACGCCCATCTCGCGCTTCAGATCCGGCATCGAGCCGCGCACGCCCTTTGGAAGAGCGGTCCAAAGCGCCGCGATGGCTGCGATACCGATAAGTGCCGTTCCGGCGAAGGCCATGCGCCAGCCGATCTGCTGGCCAACCCAGGTCGCTGCCGGCACACCGCCGATATTGGCGATAGTCAGGCCCATGAACATGGCGGCCACGGCGCTTGCCTGTTTTTCTTTCGGCACCACGCTTGCCGCCACCACCGCGCCCAGGCCGAAGAAGGCGCCGTGATTGAGGCTGGTGACGAGACGGGCAGCGAGCAGCGTAAAGTAGCCCGGAGCCATGGCCGACATCAGATTGCCGATGGTGAAGATAACCATCAGAAGGATCAACGCCGTACGCTTGCCGAAACGGCTGAAGGCGAGCGTCATGATCGGCGCGCCAATCATCACGCCGATCGCATAGGCGCTGATGAGGAGCCCCGCCGTCGGGATCGAAACATCGACCCCCTGCGCGATGACGGGCAGAAGCCCCATCGGCGAGAACTCGGTCGTGCCGATACCGAAAGCGCCGATCGCAAGAGCGAGAAGCGCCCAGCGGGGGGACGAGGATGCTTCGGCCGTCGTTCCGGCCGTCGAGACATTGGCGTTCATGATTGAAGCTCCTTAGGCGTCCCAATCAGGAGCAAGGCCGGGAGGGCTGACGAGCCGCCCGTCGGGGCGGGCAAGCTTGGCGATGGCGGCCATATCGGTTTCATCAAGGGCGAAATCGAAGATCGCGATGTTTTCCGCGACGCGTGCAGGGTTAGCCGTTTTGGAAAGGGCGACATAGCCCTGCTGGACAAGCCAGCGTAGCCCAACCTGTGCGGCGCTCTTGCCGTATCTGGCGCCGATCTGCTGCAGTACCGGGTCCTTCGGCACAGCGCCGTCGGCCATGCCGTAATAGGCGGTGACTGCGACAGCGCTGTCCCTTGCGGCCGCGACAAGCGAGTGCTGGGGCAGATAGGGATGCAATTCCACCTGGTTGGTGACGATCGGCGCGGCCGAGCGGGCGATCGACTCCCGCATCTGCGCGATGTTCTGGTTGGATACGCCGATAAACCGGGTCTTTCCGGCGTCCTTCACGGCATTCAACCTCTCGATCTGCGCCGCCACCGGAACCTCATGGGCCGGCCAATGCAGGAGAAGGAGATCAACCTGATCGACCTTCAGCTTTTCGAGGCTTTCGTCGACAGAAGCGGCGAACTTGTCGGCGCTATAGTTATCGACCCATACCTTGGTGGTCAGAAACAAATCCTCGCGGCGGGCACCGGCACGCTCCAGCGCCCGGCCGAGCGCGGCTTCGTTCTGGTAGATTTGAGCAGTGTCGAAGTGGCGGAAGCCGGCCTCGAGCGCGGCCGGGATAATGCGCTCCACCTCTGCGTCGGACATTCGGAAGACGCCGAAGCCGAGAGCAGGGATGGTCGCGCCGTGAGCGGTGACGGTTTGCATTGCGAAAGTCCTTCTGGATTGGTCAAACGGCCTTGCCGTGTCGGATCCCGAGCGCCATTCGCCGGGAATGCGGGGTGGAATCGAGCGCGGACGCGTTTGTCATGCGCGGTCAAATAAGGCGTATTCGGGGGCTTGATAATCCGCTCGATTCCCACATCATCTGTGAAACAAAATCATAAATGAGGCGCCGATGGACAACCGGACCTGGGAAATGCAGGTGTTCCTGCGCGTTGTGGAGACGGGCAGTTTTTCGGAAGCCGCGCGGCTGCTGCGCATGACGCCGTCTACGGTCAGCAAGCTGATCTCGCGGGTGGAGGCACGGCTCGGAGTGCGTCTTGTCGAGCGCTCGACCCGGCGTCTGTCGCTGACCACGGAGGGGCAAATCTACCATGAGCGCAGCCGGGCACTGCTTCAGGAGCTCGACCTGCTCGAGCGGGAACTTTCCTATGGTGCCGCGGCGACCGACGGTACGGTCCGGGTCAATGCCTCGGTCGCATTCGGAGTGCTGGGTCTGGAACCGCTTTTGCCCGAGTTCTGGCGCGCTTATCCCAACATCGTCGTCGATCTATCGCTGTCGGACGAGATCGTCGATCTCTACCTTGATCGTACCGACATCGCTTTCCGCGTGGGACCACTTCCCGATTCCGGCATGATGGCGCGCCGCATCGGCGTGGCTCGCCGCAAGATCGTCGCGTCACCTTCCTACCTTGGTCGCTGCGGGACGCCGCGCAAGGTCGAGGACCTTTCGCGGCACAACTGCCTGGGCTTCAACTTCCGCCGTGCTGCACCCGTCTGGCCGCTCAAGGAAAGCGGGCGAACCGTCGACCGCGTGGTGAATGGCTCACTGCTCGCCAATAATGGCGAGACGGTGCGGCGAATGGCACTTGCCGGTGTGGGGCTTGCCCGCATGGGCGACTATCATGTGCGGGCGGATCTTGCCGCAGGCCGGCTGGTGGAAGTGCTCACCGATGCGGTCGAATCCGATGAAGAAGAGGTTCATGCCGTTTTTCTGGGAGGGCTGCGAATGCCACAGCGCGTGCGTGTCTTCCTCGACTTCGTCGTGCCGCGACTGCAGCAGTTCCTCGGCGACACGCGCCCGGCGAAGATTGCATATGACCTGGAATAACGCTTTGCAAAGCAATGCCGTTAAATAGCCGTTCCTCGTCGAGGAACGGGAGCGGTCCGCCTCAGACACGGCTTCCGGCACGTCCCAACAGCGCCGCCAGTTCCGCCTGCCGCCGCGTATCTGTCTTATCGAAGACTGACTTCAGCTGTGCACGCGCGGTTTCGTACGACACGCCCAGCGAGTCCGCGGCGCGTTTGAGGCCTTCCCCGGCAGCCAGTGCAACCGCTAGCCTTGACTCGGCCGGTGTGAGTCCAAAGGCCAGGCGAAGCCGCACCTCGTCAGGGAGAGGCTGCCTGTCGAGATCGGTCACGAGGAGGAGCGCCCTCGACCGATGGAACACGTCGGCGAACAGGCCGGCTACAGGGAGCGCCTCGAACAGCAGAGGCCTCTTTCCCAGGCGGCGAACGAGCGCGGAACCCGGAAGACACGTGGACAACGAAACGTCGCGCGCCAATAGGCTTCGTATCAAGGCCTGGAGATCGTTGTTGCTGGACCGGTCAGCAGCGGCGAGCTTGCCGCCGCGGATTGCAAGATCGGGGCCAAGCAGTGCCTCGGCGCGGGTGTTGGCGCGCGCGACAGCGCCGCGCCAGTCCAGCAGCAGAGCAGGGCAGCCGATCCGATCGAGCACATCTAGACCGGTCGAGGCCTGCCTCATTGCCAGCTTTTCCGAAAGGGCAGTCATGCGTGCGAAGTGAGGCTTGAGCCCGGAAAGCCGAACGGCGTCATCGCGAGTGAAGTGCCCCTGGCTTCCGTACCTCAACATCGATACTGCCCAAATCCTGCCCTCAACCCGGTATCCGACAGCCGCGAAGCCGTAAAAGTCGAAAGGGAGGTAGAGCTCGTTATAATGCCGCAGCCGCCGCCGCTCCTCGTCGGTCGCAAGATCGTGCTCGATCACAACGCAGCCGCGGGAAAGCAGCGGCCAGCCGCGCTCGCCACGGTAATGGCCTTCGTACCAGCGATGCTTGATGTAGTGGTCAAGGAAATCGGTGTAGTCGTGGGAGGCAGGAACCTTCTCCAGGGCCGCCTTGTCAGCGTCCTTCGGATAGAACATGGTGCAGGCCGCGTCGACCGCGCGGGACAACTTATGAAGGGCATCCGGCCATGTTTCGGGCGCGATAACCGCCTCGTAGCAGCCGTTCACCGCCTTCTCGATGCGTTCCTCCATCAGCCACCCCCGAAGTCGTCGAGCCGCATCCGTCAGCACTCTGCCAGAGCTGAATTCGGTGTCAATTCTACTTCCGAGTGCTGCGGACCGCTCGCATAAACCCAAACGTGCGAGGCTCTCCGGAAGACGGGCTCATACCTCGACGCCTATCGAAACCTCCAATGTCGTGAGTATGTATCCGACTCTTTCGCCTGGAAGCTGCACAGAGGCGAGAGTCCAGATGCGTCCCGTTGGGTCCTCCTGTCTGCTATGCACCTTCTCGACCAGAACTCTTTCGGCAAAGACAGTACACGAGCTTCCGAAATCGGAAGGGAGCAGGCTTTCTCCTTTCACAAGGCGTCCCATGAGGGTGATCGCCGCATCAGCATGGACGCAAAACAGCGTAAGGACCGGCGTTTCCCTGCCGAGTTCGAGAGTCTTCCCGGATCCCGCATGGGAAACATGGATTGACGTAATTGCCACGGCCATCGCCAGCGTCAGTCCCGACGCAAAGCGTTTCAATTCGCAACCAGCGCGCATTTGCCCCCCTTTGCATTCTCAAGGTGGTGAGAACACCAGAGGTCAAACTAAGGGCGGCCACGGAGCCTTGCATCCCCCGATTGGGTTAAGCGGCCTTAAAGAGGCGATCCGTTGTCGTGCTGACGGAGCCGGCTGCTCGCCTACAGTCTCGATTGTCCCTCCGAGCGGGTCAAAAAAGCGGCTTCGACCTTAGTCATCATCTCAGGGATTACCGCCGCGCATGAACGGACCGGCCGGCTCGGACGGACGCGGTAAAGCGCGGAACGCCTCCACGCGAGGTGAAAATGGGATTTGTGGTGCTAAACCGTTGAATGTTGGTGATCCCGGCAGGATTCGAACCTGCGACCCTCAGATTAGGAATCTGATGCTCTATCCTACTGAGCTACGGGACCCATCCAGTGACGCACTCATACCCTGTAGCGGCGGTATAGCCAAGCCGAAATGGACTTCATGCAACCGCTCGCCGCCCCGCCCGAGACATTTTGCCGCCCCGAGTTTTTCACGCTGGAAGCGCACTTTCCACCAACCGAACCCAATAGCTGATCCCATATGGAATGGCTTCGTCGTTGAAGTCGTAGGAGGGATTGTGCAGGCCGGCGCTATCGCCGTTTCCGATGAAGATGAGACAGCCGGGCCGGGCCAGCAGCATGTAGGAGAAATCCTCGCCACCCATCAGGGGTGGGACATCGGTGGCCACATTGGCCGCTCCCGCCACGGCGACAGCCACCTGTGCGGCAAATTCGGCTTCCGCCTGATTATTTACGGTCACGGGATAGTTCGGATCATAATCGATCGCCACCTTCGCCCCATGGGCATGGGCAATACCTTCCGCGATCGTGCGCAGGCGCCCTTCGGCAAGCAAGCTTACCTCTCCTTTAAGCGTCCGAATCGTCCCTGCCATCTCGACTCTGTCGGGAATGATGTTGTGCGCATCGCCACCATGGAACTTGGTGACCGAAACGACGACGGATTCGAGCGGATCCGCCGATCTTGCGGCGATGGTCTGAAGGCCCATGACGATCTGCGCGGCGGTCACAACGGGATCGATTGTCTTATGCGGCATGGCTGCGTGACCGCCCTTACCCTCAACGACGATGTTGAACTCCGCGGTCGAGGCCATGATGGGCCCAGGCCTGATGCCGAAATGCCCGACCGGCATGCCAGGCAAATTGTGCATGCCGAAGACGCGCGTGATCCCGAAGCGCTCCATCATGCCGTCTTTCACCATCTCGTTCCCGCCGCCACCGCCTTCCTCGGCGGGCTGAAAAATAACGGCAGCGGTTCCCACGAAATTGCGCGTCTCGGCGAGATATTTGGCGGCGCCCAGCAACATCGCGGTGTGGCCATCATGCCCGCAGGCGTGCATGCGGCCCGGAACTGCAGAAGCATAAGGCCGATCGACCGCCTCCTGAAGCGGCAATGCATCCATATCGGCGCGCAGACCGATGCACGGGCCTGCGCCGCGGCTGCCGCGAATGATGCCGACCACCCCCGTGCGTCCGAGTCCCGTCACCACCTCATCGCAACCGAACTCACGAAGCTTGTCGCTCACGAAAGCGGCGGTTTCGTTCACGTCGAAGAGGAGTTCCGGGTTGCGATGCAATTGCCGGCGCCACTCGGTGACCTCACCTTGAAGTTCAGCAGCTCGGTTCACAATCGGCATGAAAACTCTTTCCTGTGCTTGCGGTCCGAAGGAATTTAGAAACAATGAAAAGGCGGCCCGTCATGATAACGACAAATTGCATTGGCTACCGCAACGGCGCATTCGAAGATTCGAATTAAGCGGAAGTTTCCTTGGCGCATTGTATGGACAATGTTGGCGGGCGCGCAACACGGAATTGGAACGTCATGAGGCTTTGGCGAAAGAGACAGGTCATCCTGCTGGCAGTGTTCTGCTATTCGATGCTGCACCTGCCTGCTCTTGCGGGACCCTACGTGCTTGTAGATGTTGGCACCGGCCGGGTGCTGGCCCAGGAAAACGCCTTCCAGCGCTGGTATCCTGCCTCGCTCACAAAGCTCATGACCGCCTATGTGGTTTTCCGGGAGCTTGAATCGGGCCGGCTGCAGATCAATTCGCCCGTTCGCATTTCGCAAAACGCGGCGAAGGAGCCCCCCAGCAAGATGGGCTATTCGGTGGGATCGGTGCTGACGCTGGATAACGCGCTGAAGATCTTGATGGTGCTGTCCGCCAACGACATTGCCACCGCCCTGGCAGAGAGTGTCGCCGGCTCCGAAGAGGCATTTGTGGCCCGCATGAATGCAGAGGCACAGCGCTTGGGCATGACGGACAGCCATTTCATCAACGCACACGGGCTGCCTGGCCCTTCGCAATTCACCACGGCGCGAGATCTTGCGATCCTCGCGCGCGCGCTGAGGGCCCAGTTCCCTCAATATGCCAGCTATTTTTCCATTGAAGGCATCCGCAACGGAAAATCCGTCAAGGAAAACACGAATTTCCTGATCGGCCGCTTCGACGGCGCGGACGGAATGAAGACGGGATATATATGCTCATCGGGCTTCAATCTCGTGGCGACGGCGACCCGTGGAGAGCGCACGCTTGCAGCTGTCGTGCTCGGTGCCCAGTCGCAGGTGCAGCGCGCCGAGATAGCCGCCGATCTCCTGACGCGCGGTTTTGAGACCCAGGGTCTGGGAGCACCAAGCATTGTCGACCTTCGCCCCTCCGAACAGGTCACTGAAGACGTCGCCGATATCAGGCCGGAAATCTGCTCCGAGGAAGCCGTGGCCAAACGCATGAAGGAGCGTGACGACGAAGGGCGCCTCATCTTGACCTCCCCTTATGTGCATCCGCTGGAACGCGAGCTGCGGGTGGTGGCCGTCGGGCTTGGCGGCGCGATAGGCGAAGATCCGGCGACGCCGCGCTACGCCAACATTCCGATCCCCACGCCCCGGCCCGCATATCCGCCCCGGCCTGTTGCCGTGCAGCAGGGCGGCTGAGCTGCCGTGGAGACTGCGAGGCCCATAGCACTGGTTGTCGTCACCGGCTTTCTTGGCGCCGGCAAGACCACATTGCTCAACCGCATCCTGAAGGCGCCCAATCTGGCAAATACCGCAGTCGTGATCAACGAGTTCGGCGATGTCTCGCTTGATCACCTTCTAATTGAGCAGTCTGGTGAGGAAATCGTAGAACTGGGCGGCGGATGCCTTTGCTGCACCGTCCGCGGCGACTTTGTGGACCTGCTTGTTTCATTGCCGGACCGCCGCCCGGCACTCGACCGCGTTATTGTCGAAACCACCGGGTTGGCAGATCCCGTTCCGCTACTGCAGTCGGTCATGGCACATCCGCTGCTGTCTCAACTTTACCGCACCGAATGCGTCATTACAGTCATCGATGCTATCACCGGCTCTGCAACACTCGATCGGCACGAGGAAGCGCGCCGGCAGGCAGCCGTCGCAGACCGGATCGTCGTGACCAAGGCTGAACTTGCACCGGAAGACGACCCGGATGCGCTTTTCCGAAAGCTTTCGATCCTCAACGGCAACGCAGAACTGCTGGATGGCCGCGACACATCAGTTGTCGAGATGCTGCTCCGTCCCGCATTCGGCGGACAGAGAACGCTCGCAGGCGAGCAGTGCGGCCACGCCCATGACCATGACCACGATCATGAACACCACCATCATCATGAGGATTTCCAGGGTATTGCGCTCAGGCATGCCGCTGCCTTGCCAAGATTGGTGATCGAAAACTTCCTCGACCTCGTCGCCTCCCAACAGGGAGACAAGATCCTGCGCATAAAAGGTTTGGTGGAAACGGTGGAGCATCCCGATAGGCCCCTCCTCATTCAGGGTGCGCAACAATTCTTCCATGCGCCGGAATTGCTGTCTCGCTGGCCGGACAATGAGCGCGGCACGCGCCTCGTCATTATCGGACGCGGCCTCGATACGGATTATACTCGTAGATTGTTTGCAGCCTTTACAGGCCAGGTGGCGATCGACACGCCCGACCGCACCGCCGTCGAACAGAACCCGTTATCCATACCGGGCTTCAGGGGTTAACTGCCCACCCTGTGCTGCCATGCCGCTGGTTGAGGTCAACCCTCGCCTAATCTTTTCCCTCGCCGCGCTCGATGAGAAAGCGGTGCCCGCCCGGCATGTTTTCTGTCTCAAGAAGACGATGATTATCCTGGTTGCAGAAGGCGGGAATATCGATCACGGCAAGAGGGTCGGTCGTTTCGACCCATATGCGCTGACCAGCCGGCATGCCGGCAAGGCGCTTCTTCGCCTTCAGCACGGGCAAAGGGCAGTTAAGCCCCTTAAGATCATAAACTTCCACTATATTCGCTTCACCTGCGTAGCGCATTCCAGAGCCTGCTCATGCGGCCGCCCTGCTCGGGAGCCGGCTGCACCTGAACGGTGGGAGCGGAGGCCTCGCTGTTGGGATTGGGCGTCGGAACAGGCGTGGTTCCCGTGATGAGCGGCGTGGCACCCACCTCGACCTGTGATTCCGCCACCGTTGCATTCGCTTCGTTGTTCGCAATCCCGACCTGAGCACGCTGTTGCTCCTGCGCGGGGGCGGCGGCGGCAGCGGCCTGGGTTTGTGGAGATCCCTGAGACACTGCCGCATAGGCCGAGACAGGCGTGGAGATCAGGGGTTTGGATTTCGCAACCGTCACCGGATTCAGCGAAGGCGGCTCACGGCTAACCCTCTCACCGCGGCTGCGGCGGCGGCTCCAATCGGCCACCAGCATCGCTTCCTCAACGCCGGCTATGGTCGGCTTCGGTTCCTTCTTCGACCAGCTCCACGCCGCTTTTGAGATGGCAAGATCCTGCTTCTTCTTATAGGCCTGATAGGCCATCAACAGCCCTTCAGGCTGCGTCGAGGGCGGGCAGGCCGCCGTCGGCTCGAAAGTATAGCCTTCCGCTGCCACACGGTTGAAGACATATCGCGCTTCGCAAACATCGACCTTGGGCGGCGCCTTGGTCATCTCGAAATGATCATAGCCTTCCTTCAGCATCTGCCAGAAAGGATAGTTCGGATCGTTCCGGTAGCGCGCCATGTTCTGTGCCGTCATGCGGAACGGAAAGGCCTGGAATTGAAAGGCTTCCTGCCCGCCGCGAAATGCATCACGCGCGAAGGCGTAGATTTCCTCCACCTGCTCGTCGGTCATGGAGTAGCAGCCCGCTGAAGAGCAGGCGCCATGCACCATCAGGTGCTGGCCGGTGCGGCCGTTCGCGCGGTCGTAAGCGTTGGGGAAACCGATATTGAAGGACAGATGATAGCTGGAATTCGGATTCATCTGCTGCGGCCGGATGGTATAGAAACCTTCCGGCGCCTGACGGTCGCCTTCCGTATATTTCGGCCCGAGCTTGCCGGACCATTTGCAGATCTCGTAGCTCTTTACGAGGTCGTAGCGTCCGTCCTTTTTCTGCTTCCAGACCTCGAGCACGCCCTCTTCCTTGAAGACACGCATCATGATGGGGGCATTCGTGCTCATGCCCTTCGCCTTGATGATTTCCGTGACTTCCGGCGGGAGCTTCCGCTCCGCTGCCTTGGGCGCGAGGTCCTCAAGGGATCCGCTGCATCCGACGAGAATGAAGGCCGGCAAAAGCACAGCACAAGCAAAACGGCTTTTCATGCAAAAGTCTCGGGTCCTGGTCGCCATTCCCCTCTCCCGGCGCAGGAGGCGGGTGTCCCCACTACTAAATACCCGTTAGGCTTTACAAATCATTACCAGCAACAGGCTATTACCGCTTATCCTGAAGCACAGAACAAGGCAAGATTATAACAAGTCACGAATATCTTCCGCCCCGAACAGTCCTGAGAAGTGCCGCTTGGAATCGGCTTCCTACAGGCTGCGGCCAATCGCCAGGAACTTCTCCCGCCGCTGCTCGCGAAAATCTCCCACCTTCTCGGCAAGCTCGCGAAAGCCGTTCTCGATCGTCTCGCCGGTGGTCCTGATAACGACGTCCGAAGCCCGGTGCGCGCCGCCGACCGGCTCGGGAATGATGCCATCGATCACCTTGAGCTGAAGAAGATCCTGCGCGGTGATCTTCATATTGGTCGCCGCGTCTTTGGCACGGGTGGAATCGTGCCACAAGATCGATGCGGCGCCCTCCGGCGAAATCACCGAATAAATCGAATGCTCCAGCATATAGACGAGATTGGCCGTGGCGATCGCGATGGCGCCGCCCGAGCCGCCCTCGCCGATGATGACGGAAATATTGGGGACCTTGAGGCTTAGGCATTTCGACGTGGATCGCGCGATAGCCTCCGCCTGGCCCCGCTCCTCAGCACCGATCCCCGGATATGCGCCCGCGGTATCCACCAGGCTTACGACCGGAATGCCGAAACGGTCGGCCAGATCCATGATCCGCACCGCCTTACGATATCCTTCGGGGCGCGCCATGCCGAAATTGTGCTTGAGCCGGCTGTGGGTGTCATTACCCTTTTCCTGGCCGACAATGGCGATGGATTGCCCCTTGAAGCGTGCAAAGCCAGCCACCACTGCCTCGTCCTCGCCATAGGCGCGGTCGCCCGCAAGCGGGGTGAAATCCGTGAAAAGCGCCCGCACATAGTCCATGCAGTGGGGCCGGTCGGGATGGCGGGCGACCTGAGCCTTCTGCCACGGGGTCAGCGCGCGGTAGACATCCCGCAAGGCGTCCTTGGAGCGCCGCTCAAGCCGGGATATCTCCTCGGCAACGTCGACCGCCTCCCCGCTTTCGCTGAGCTTCTTCAGTTCCAGGATCTTGCCTTCGAGGTCGGCGACCGGCTTTTCGAAATCGAGATAGTTGTACATTCACCCGCCAAAAAATCGGACACGAGACACCGCGGTTAGGCATTTTCAGGGCGCCACGCCGCTAAAAAACGTGGTTTCACATAGCGGTCATGACGCTAATCGGCAAGCGGGTGGTGCTTCTGCACCAGTTCCTGCAGCCGTTTTTCCAGCACGTGGGTATAGATCTGCGTGGTCGAGATGTCGGCGTGGCCAAGCAATTGCTGCACGGCGCGCAGATCCGCGCCGTTCTGCAGCAGGTGGCTGGCAAAGGCATGGCGCAGCACATGTGGGGAGATTTTGGCCGTTGAAATTCCCGCGCGTCCGGCCAGGCCCTTAAGCTCGCGCGCGAAGACCTGACGAGAGAGGTATCCGCTTGCCGATACCGCCGGGAACAGCCAGGGGCTGTTCGCGAAAGAGGGATGCCGCGCCCGCTCCTTGAGCCACAAGGCCACCGCTTCACGCGCCTTGGCGGAAAGCGGAACCATGCGCTCCTTGCCTCCCTTTCCCCGCACGGTGAAGAAGCGCTCGTCCCTTAGAGCCACTCTGAGCGGCAGGCTGACCAATTCCGAAACGCGCAGACCCGAGGCATAAAGCATTTCCAGGAGCGTTGAGAGCCGTTGGGCAGCGACGCGCGCGGGCGTGCCCGCTGGCGCCTCTCGTGCCTCGTCCGCTGCCCTTTCGAGAAGCGCGTTCATTTCCGATTCGCTTAGCGTCTTGGGCAGGGGGCGGCCCTTCTTCGGGCTGTCGAGCACGCCGGTGGGATCATCGTCGCGCATGCCTTCGGAATAAAGGAACTTGAAGAACTGACGCAGCGAAGAAAGCTTGCGCGCCTGGGTTGTCGAGGCGAAGCCGCGCGCAGTCATGTCCGCGAGGTATTTGCGGATATCAGCGGCGCTCGCCTTGAAAACCCCGCCGCAAGGCGCTTCGAGGTAAGCGTCCGCGTCTCCCAGATCCCGGCGATATGAGGCGAGTGTGTTGTCGCTCGCGCCCCGCTCGGCCGCCATCATCTCCAGAAACGCTTCAATCTTCGCGCCGCTCGCCATTTTCATCCTGCCTTGCAAGTCGAAATTACTAAGCGAAGAACGCAAACAATTTCCAAACAGCGCTGGCGGCAGGCATTCACCGCCGGTCGAGCCGTTCCGGTGGAATAGGCACCACGATTTCCGTCTGCCTCGGCGTCACAAAGGTCGCCAAGGCGTACATAACAGCGTATGCAAGCACAACGAGAATAGCGAGCTTCGTCAGAAGCCGAAAAAGCGTAGGCATATCCACCCTTTGTAGTCCCAGACGCTTATCTACCGCCGAGTCGGCCAATGCAAGCGGGCGGGTCGTTATCCCAAATGCTTGACGTGTCCCAGTTTTCGTGTCGAAAGCTGTGGAATGATGTCGTCGGCCAAATCCACCCCGGAACTCGATACAAACGCCGTGCTGAAGCAGCTGGGGCGGCGCAGCATCGTTTTTGTCGGGCTGATGGGCGCCGGCAAGACCGTCGTCGGGCGCAAGGTGGCCGGGATGCTGGGGCTGCCCTTCATCGATAGCGATCACGAGATAGAATCCGTGTCCCGCATGTCGATACCGGAGCTCTTCGCCGGCTACGGGGAAGACGAGTTCCGGGCGCTTGAACGCCGGGTCATTGCCCGGCTGCTCAGGGACGGTCCGAAAGTTCTTTCCACCGGCGGCGGCGCATTCATGAGCGAATCCTCACGCCGTGCCATCCTGCGCCAGGGAGTATCGGTCTGGCTGAAAGCCGATCTCGACACGCTCATGCAACGTGTCGCAAAGCGGCAGGACCGGCCCCTGCTCAAGACCGATGATCCGCGCGCGGTAATGCAGCGGCTGATCGAAATCCGCTATCCGATCTATGAACTTGCCGACATAACCGTGCGTACGCGGGACGACCCGAAGGAAGTGATCGCCTCTGAAGTCCTTGAGGGAATTGCCGCATTTCTGAAGAAAGGCGCCAGATGAAGGAAAACCGCGAAATGAGCCGCACCACCGGCGACGCCGTTACCGTCACCGTGGGGCTCGGAGAGCGCGCCTACGATATTCTCATCGGTCCAGGCCTCACCGCATCTGCTGGAGAAGAGCTTTCCGCGCGCTTGCCCGGCAGCCGGGCCGCGATTGTCACGGATGACAATGTCGCCGCCGCGCATTTGGAAGCGTTTGAAGCCAGTCTTGCGGCTGCCGGCATCGAATGCGTCGCGGTGCGCCTGAGGCCTGGCGAACGCAGCAAAAGCTTCGAATCACTGGAAGAGACGGTCGACGCTATTCTCGCCGCAAAGCTGGAGCGGCGAGATGCGGTCATCGCCTTGGGCGGCGGCGTCGTGGGCGACCTTGCGGGCTTTGCCGCGGGAATTGTCCGCCGCGGAATGAATTTCGTCCAGGTGCCGACGTCGCTCCTGGCGCAAGTCGATTCCTCGGTGGGCGGCAAGACCGGCATCAACACCCCGCGCGGCAAAAACCTCGTGGGCGTGTTCTACCAGCCGAAACTGGTGCTGGCAGACACGAGCGTGCTCGACACGCTGCCTGTGCGCGAGTTCCGCGCCGGCTACGCGGAAGTTGCCAAATACGGGCTCATCGACCGACCCGCTTTCTTTGCCTGGCTGGAAGCGAACTGGCGGGAGATCTTTTCCGGCGGCAGCGCACGCATCGAAGCAATCGCAGAATGCTGCCGCGCCAAGGCCGAGATCGTGGAGAGGGATGAGCGCGAGACGGGCGACCGCGCCCTGCTCAATCTTGGCCACACTTTCGGCCACGCGCTTGAAGCGGCCACCGGGTATGACGGCGGGCGTCTTGTTCACGGTGAAGCCGTCGCGATCGGAATGGTGCTGGCGCACAAATTTTCCACGCGCATGAATCTCGCGAGCGCGGATGATTCCGCCCGTGTGGAGGCGCATCTGAGCGCGGTAGGGCTGCCGACCCGGACCGACCAGATCCCCGGCGGACTGCCGGATGCTGAAACGCTGCTTTCATTCATCGCGCAGGACAAGAAGGTGTCGCGTGGCGCGCTCACCTTCATCCTCACGCATGGCATCGGGCAATCCTTCATCGCCAAGGATGTGCCCGCTTCAGAAGTGCTTGCCTTTCTCAAGGACGTTGTACCGAAATGACCACCGGGCTCCTCGTCACGGGCGTAATCATCTTGTGCCTGATCATCCTTTCCTTTCTCTTTTCCGGAACGGAAACCGGGATGACTGCCGTGTCCCGTGCGCGGCTTCATACGCTGGAACGCGGGGGAGATAGCCGTGCAGCGGTGGTCCAGAAGCTGATTGCACGGCGGGACCGCCTTGTGGGCGCGCTGCTCATTGGCAACAACCTGGTCAACATCCTGGCATCGTCGCTTGCCACCAGCGTTCTCCTCGCCCTGTTCGGCGATGCCGGCGTGATCTACGCGACGATTGGCATGACCGTGATGCTCGTGATCTTTTCGGAAATCCTGCCGAAGTCCTGGGCTCTCGCGCGGCCGGAGCAGTTTGCGTTGTCTGTATCTCCCTTCGCGCGGCTTATCGTCCTCATCTTCGGCCCGCTTTCATCGGCGGCGAACATGATCGTGCGTCTGCTTTTGGCGATCTTCGGCATCAATCTCTCGCGCGACAAACCGCTTCTCTCCGCCCATGAGGAACTGCGCGGCACCGTCGAAGTCCTGCATCGCGAGGGAGGCGTCGTGAAACAGGATCGCGACCGCGTGGGCGGCCTGCTCGACCTGCACGAGCTTGAAGTCTCAGACGTGATGATCCACCGCACGAATATGCGCTCGGTCAATGCCGACGAGCCGCCCGAGGCTGTAGTGAGCGAAATCCTGGGCAGCCCCTATACGCGCATTCCGGTCTGGAAGACGAAAACGGAGAACATTGTCGGCGTGGTCCACACCAAGGACCTCCTGCGCGCGTTGCACGAGGTCGGAAACGACCCGGCCCGCATCGATATCATGAAGGTGGCTAGCAAGCCCTGGTTCGTGCCCGACACAACCTCGCTGCAGGACCAGTTGAACGCCTTTCTCCGGCGCAAGGCGCACATCGCCATCGTGGTGGATGAGTATGGCGAGGTGGAGGGACTCGTCACGCTTGAGGACATCATCGAGGAGATTGTCGGCGATATTTCCGACGAGCACGACGTGGAAATGCAGGGTGTGAAACAGGAAGCGGACGGTTCCATCGTGGTGGACGGCTCCGTTCCCATCCGTGATCTGAACCGCGCGCTCGACTGGAACCTGCCGGACGACGAGGCCACCACCATCGCCGGGCTCGTTATTCACGAGACGCAGACGATACCGGAGGAGAAGCAGGCCTTCACCTTCTTCGGCAAGCGTTTCATCGTAATGAAGCGGGAGAAGAACCGCATCACCCTGCTGCGCATCCGCCCTGCGGTGGAAGAGAAGCCTGCGATCAAGAAATAGGCAGCGCTCTCACCACCGCGTCTTCTCGCCGGGCGCTGCCGGCTCGATGGCCAGCGCGTGCAGGCCACGTTTGAGTTCTTCCGCCAGCACCTCGTTCACGGCGCGGTGCCGTTCGATCCGGGTCTTGCCGGCAAAAGCGGCGGAAACGATGCGCACACGGAAATGCGTCTCACCCGTCCCGTCGAAAACCTCTTCATGGCCGTGCTCGGTGTGGTGATGGCCCGCGTGAAGATGACTTTCGTTGATGACGGCAAGGCGTTCCGGCGAAAACGCCTGCATAAGCTTGTTTTCGATTGCAGTTTGAATGGACAAGAATGCCTCCTGACACCATATAGGGGAAGCTCCCCGTCATGATCGCCATCGTGGCCTAAAGCATTTTCGGCCCAAGTGGAATCACTTGGTCCCTCAAAATGCGCGGCAATGGCCTGAAGGCGGGCTAGGCCCAACGCCGGCGAAATGTCAATTCTTGTTTCGCCGCCGCGAAAGGCCATAATCTCTTCTGATTTGCTGTTTCCAGGACGGGCATGAAACTGAACTCGAAATATTTCGAGAAAATCCGCATCCGCCCCGGGCGCCAGCCGGAGGCGGACACCGCCGCGCCGCGCTGCCAGTGGGATGGCTGCGAGGAGCCCGGCCTGCACCGTGCGCCCGTGGGCCGGCACCGGGAAGGGGAATATTTCCGCTTCTGTTTCGAGCACGTGCGCGAATACAACAAGAATTACAACTACTTCTCCGGCCTGAAGGACAGCGAGATCGCGCGTTTCCAAAAGGAGGCGCTGACGGGCCACCGTCCTACATGGAAAGTGGGCTCGAACGGCACGGGCCAGGCAGCGGCAGATTTCGCCCCCTTCCGCTCCGGCCATGCCGCCTACTATCGCCGCGTGGGCGACCCGTTTAATCTGTTTGGCGGAGCCGAGGGCCGCTCCCGTGCTCCCGTAGAGCGGCGATTGAAGCCACTTGAGGCCAAGGCGCTGGAAACACTGGGCCTCGCGGCAAATGCGACTGGCGCTGATATAAAGGCGCGCTATAAAACGCTGGTAAAGCGCCACCATCCGGATGCGAATGGCGGCGACCGTGGGTCCGAAGCGCGCCTGCGCGATGTCCTTCAGGCCTATCGGCTCCTCAAGCAGGCGGGTTTCTGTTAGCCCGGGTCTCTGCTAAGAGGCCAGCGTAACGATGACAAGCGGCGCGGGCCCTCCCCTCGCGCGCGCTGGAGGTATGATGAACAAGATCGATCGCGATATCGCCAATCTGCCCGACACCACGGTTTCCGTGCAGGAGACCTTCGGCTTCGAAGCCGATATGGTCGTGCCTGCCTATGCCGAGTCGGACCCGCATGTCCCCGATATCGATCCGGACTACCTGTTTGACAAGCAGACGACGCTCGCGATCCTGGCCGGTTTCGCCTACAACCGCCGCGTGATGATTTCGGGCTATCACGGCACGGGCAAATCCACCCATATCGAGCAGGTGGCGGCGCGCCTCAACTGGCCCTGTGTGCGCATCAATCTCGACAGCCATGTGAGCCGTATCGACCTCGTCGGCAAGGACGCGATCGTGGTCAAGGAAGGCAAGCAGATCACCGAATTCCGCGACGGGATTCTTCCCTGGGCCTATCAGCACAACGTTGCGCTCGTCTTCGACGAATACGACGCCGGCCGCCCGGATGTAATGTTCGTAATCCAGCGCGTGCTGGAGTCTTCCGGCCGGCTGACGCTACTCGACCAGAGCCGCGTCATCAGGCCGCACCCTGCCTTCCGTCTCTTCGCCACCGCCAACACGGTGGGCTTGGGCGACACGACGGGCCTTTACCACGGCACCCAGCAGATCAACCAGGCGCAGATGGACCGCTGGTCGATCGTCACCACGCTCAACTACCTGCCGCATGACGAGGAAGTCGCCATCGTTCAGGCGAAGGCCAAGCATTATCAGAACGAGAAGGGCAGGGAGATCGTGGGCCGCATGGTGCGCGTGGCCGACATGACACGTTCGGCCTTTATGAACGGCGATCTGTCGACCGTAATGAGCCCGCGCACGGTGATCATGTGGGCCGAGAATGCGGAAATCTTCGGTGATGTCGGCTTCGCCTTCCGCCTCACATTCCTCAACAAGTGCGACGAATTGGAACGCGCCATGGTGGCCGAGTTCTACCAGCGCGCTTTCGGCGAGGAATTGCCGGAATCGGCGGCGAACGTGGTTTTGAGCTAGCGGGTAGTCACCGGGTTGGGAGAAATGGATGCATTACGAAGGTAGCTGCCATTGCGGCGAGGTGCGGTTCAACGTCGATGTCGATCTTTCGCGCCCGATCACCTGCAACTGCTCATACTGCCAGCGCCGCGGCAGCATCTTGGCGTTCACGCCGGAGGAAAACTTCGAGTTGGAGCAGGGCGAGGACAAGCTGACCGAATACCGCTTCAACACCAGGCAGATTGCGCATTCCTTCTGCTCGGTCTGCGGCATGCAGTCCTTCGCCCGCGCAGCCGCGCCCGACGGCACGAAGATGGTGGCGGTCAATGTCCGCTGCCTTGAGGGTGTCGATATTGAAAGCCTGAAGCCCACCCAGGTTGATGGCCGCTCACGCTAGGAGCGGCTTGGAAGGTCATTCGTGAGCCAGACAAACCGCAAGCCAGGACAGCCCGCCGAAAACCCGCTTGATCCGTTCAAGCGCGCGCTCACCGGCTGCGTGCGGGCAATTGCTGGCGATCATGAGGTCGAGGTTGTCTTCTCCAAGGACAAGCCGGCACTGGCGGGAACGCGGGTCCGGCTGCCGGATTTGCCCAAGAAGACGACGGCCGAAGCATTGAGCGTGACCCGCGGCTTGGGTGACTCCATGGCGCTTCGCCATGCTTGTCACGACGCGCGCCTGCATAGTCGGCTGGCGCCGCATGGCACCCAGGCCCGCGCCATCTTCGATGCCGTCGAGCAGGCGCGGGTGGAAGCGATCGGCGCCCGCTCCATGCAGGGTGTGTCTGACAACCTGGCCGCCATGCTGGAGGACAAATACGCCCGCGCGAACCTTTCCGAGGTGCGCGACCGCGCGGAGGCTCCGCTGGAGGAAGCGCTTGCCCTGATGGTTCGCGAGAAGCTGACCGGGCGACCGGCGCCGAAGAGCGGCGAACGGCTCGTCGCTCTTTGGCGCGATTGGATCGAGGAAAAAACCGGCGCCGACTTGGACACGCTGCTTCCGCGCATCAACGACCAGGACGCGTTCGCCCGCGCCGTCCGCGAGCTGTTGGGCGCCATGGAAATGGGCGAGGACCTCGCCGAGGATCAGCAGAACGAGGAGAGCGAAGAGGATAACGACCAGCCCCAGGGCGAGGACGCTTCTGAGGAAGGCGGCGAGGACCAGTCGGAGGGCGAACGAAGCCAGGCCGAGGAGGCGGACGCTTCGAGCGACGAAAACGAAGCCGGCGAGAGCGAAGCCGCCGCCACCACGGCCGAGGATGCCACCGACCAGGAAGACATCGACGCCGAAACACCTGGCGAGGCCCGTCGGCCCGAAAGTCCTTTCGACCAGGCCGCGCATGCGATCGATTACCGCGTCTTCACCACTGAATTTGACGAAATGATCGGTGCGGAGGAACTTTGCGACGAGCAGGAGCTCGACCGGCTGCGGGCCTTCCTCGACAAGCAACTCGCCAATCTGCAGGGTGTCGTTGGGAGGCTGGCAAACCGCCTGCAGCGCCGCTTGATGGCCCAGCAGAACCGCTCCTGGGAGTTCGACCTGGAAGAGGGCGTGCTGGATACGGCGCGTCTGCCGCGCCTGATCATCGATCCCATGCAGCCGCTTTCCTTCAAACAGGAGCATGACACGAATTTCCGCGACACGGTGGTCACGCTGCTCATCGACAATTCGGGTTCGATGCGCGGGCGGCCCATCTCCGTTGCCGCGACCTGCGCCGACATCTTGGCGCGGACATTGGAGCGTTGCGGCGTCCGCGTTGAGATCCTGGGCTTTACCACGCGCGCCTGGAAGGGCGGGCAGGCTCGTGAAAAATGGCTCAAGGAGGGCAAGCCCGCCGGTCCCGGGCGGCTCAACGATTTGCGCCACATCATATACAAATCCGCCGATACTCCGTGGCGGCGCGCAAGGCGCAATCTGGGTCTCATGATGCGCGAGGGCCTGCTCAAGGAGAATATCGATGGCGAGGCGCTGCTCTGGGCGCATCACCGCCTCATCGGCAGGCCCGAGCAGCGAAAGATCCTGATGATGATCTCGGACGGAGCGCCGGTCGATGACTCGACGCTATCCGTAAATCCCGGAAACTATCTGGAACGTCATCTGCGCGGCATTATCGACCTGATCGAGACGCGCTCGCCCGTTGAACTGCTTGCAATCGGTATCGGCCACGACGTGACCCGCTACTATCGTCGTGCAGTAACGATTGTCGACGCGGAAGAGCTGGCTGGCGCGATGACGGAGCAGCTTGCCTCCCTGTTCGAGGAAGAGGGCTTCCGCCGCGGCAGCCGGTCCGTGGGGCAGATGCGCCGTGCGGGCTGACGAGGCGCGGGCGGGCGTTTTCGGCCTCGCCCTTCTCAGTGCAAGCCTCATTTCCCTTCCCACGGCCACGGCGCATGATGCGGTTCCGCAGGCTCTTGCCATCTCCACCCGGCCCATTACCGAGTTCCGCATCGGCTCGGAGCAGACCCGTTTCGGCCAGCTCGAATTTGTCGGCGGGCTTGAAATGGTATCACGCGACCGCGGCTTCGGCGCCCTCTCCTCCTTCCGTTTCCTATCCCCAGGCGGCCAGTTCATTGGGGTGACTGACACGGGCTTCTGGTTCTTCGGCAGCGTCGTTCATGACGAGAAAGGCCGCCCGAGCGCCATAGAAAACTTCACCATGAGCCCGATACTGGATGCCGATGGAAAGTCGGGCGAAAAATGGACGACCGATGCTGAATCCATTGCCGTGCGCGGGGAAACCGTCGTCGTAGGATTCGAGAGGGACCATCGCCTCTCGGAATTCCGGCTGGTGTCGGGACATATGGGCGCGCCGATCGCCAATCTGGATTTCCTCGTGCCTCGCCACGAGCTGCGCATCAATGGCGGCTTGGAGACGGTGGCTTTCGCGCCGGAAGAAAGCGCCCTCCTCGGCGCCCTTGTGACCGTGGCCGAGCGCAGCATCGACACGCAGGGAAATGTTTTCGCCGCGATCCTCGATGGACCGCGCAAAGGGGTCTTCACCGTCGCCCGCCGGGACGAGTTCGATATCACGGACGGCGCCTTTCTGCCCGATGGCGATCTACTGCTGCTTGAGCGCCGTTTCTCGATGTTGGACGGTGTGGCGATGCGGCTGCGCCGGATTGAGGCGGAAACCATCCGCGAAGGCGGCGTGGCAGACGGCCCGGTACTCCTCCAGGCCGATATGAGTTACCAGATCGACAATATGGAAGCGCTCGATATATGGCAGCGCCCGGACGGCGCGACCATGGTCTCGTTGATGTCGGACGACAACCACTCCATCCTCCAGCGCAACCTCTATCTGGAGTTCAGGTTGCTGGAAGAGTGAAGCTACCGCGCGGGCTCCGCTGGCCGGAGCATCGTCAGCATCGCGCCGTAGGGCACAAGCATGGCAAAGCCGATCAAAAGCTTTAGGCAGAGATCACCCAATGCCAGGGAAACCCAAAGCGGCACTTCCACGCCAAGGCCGAACAAAGGCACGGGAAAGGCGAGCGAGCCGTCTTGAAGGCCAAGGGCGGTATCCAGGAAGGAGAACGCAGCGGCAAAAGCGAGAGAGAAGAACAAGAGGGTGTCCAGCGAAGAGCCGACGAGTGTAGAGATCAGCGGCGCCCGCCACCAGGCGCTTCGCCGCAGCCGGTCAAAGATTGCAACATCGAGGAGCTGCGCGGCCAGGAATGCCGAACCCGAGGCAAGCGCAATGCGCGGGCTGGCAAGCAATACGGAGAGCACCATGGCCAGCACGAAGCCCACGATCACCACCCGGCGTGCCGCCGCCGGCCCGAAGCGCCGGTTGGTTAGATCATTGACAAGGAAGGCGATGGGATAAGTAAAAGCGCCCCAGGTGAGGATCTCGCCGAGCCCGAAATGTGCGAAGGGAAACTGGACGAGGAAATTCGACGCGGCCACCACGATTGCCATGGCGGCCACGAACGGCCAGACTGCGAGGACACGGTTCATTTTTTTATCCTGGGTGATGGAACCAGTGGGCGGGCAAGCCCGCCTAAGGGAAACCGATCAGGCCTCGGTCTGCTCGGTGAGCTTCTTGGCGACCTGCTTCTTGAGAAGCCGGGCACGCTGCGAAAGCTCGTTGGACTTGGCCTTCAGGAGAAAGGCGTCAAGCCCGCCGCGATGCTCCACGGAGCGGAGCGCATTGGCTGAAACGCGCAAGCGGTAGCTCTGGCCGAGCGCCTCGGACATCAGCGTTACGTCGCAGAGATTGGGGAGGAAGCGACGCCGGGTCTTGTTGTTGGCGTGGCTCACATTGTTGCCGCTCATCACGGCCTTGCCGGTCAGTTCGCAAGCGCGGGACATTGGTTTTATCCTTTATCTTTCGGGCCATGACCAACTACCGCACCAAAACTGCGGCGCGCGGGTCCTTAAGCGGCCTCGTGGAAGTAGCGGGTTCCATAAAGGCAAAACCGTCTATGGTCAAGCTTTGCCCGCGCCGGGTAGTGCCTGGCGCGCAAAGCGCGGCCCATGAGCCGTAGGCGGCCTTTATACCGCTTGCCATGCGCCTCTTCTCTCCCGGTTGGCGATGTACGACTGCATTCCTCTTGACGAAAGTTTTCGACGGCTGTATTTAGCAACTATGCTAATTAGAGAGATTGCTAAATATGCAGCATGCGGATGATCCTCTCAGCGTGACCTTGTCGGCGCTGGCCGATCCCACTCGGCGCGCGATCCTGGCGCGGCTCAGCCAGGGCGCGGCGACCGTCAACGAACTCGCCGAGCCGTTCGACATCTCGTTGCCGTCGGTCTCGCGGCATCTGAAGGTGCTGGAGGGCGCCGGCCTGATCTCGCGCGGACGCCAGGCCCAATGGCGGCCATGCAAGCTGGAGGCAGCACCTCTGAAAGAGGTCGACGACTGGCTCGGAAAGTACCGGAAGTTCTGGGAAGGAAGCTTCGACCGGATGGATGCGTATCTGAGCGAGATCACCAAGGCAGAGGCGAAGGGGAAGAAGCAATGAGCGAGATCCGCGACGACGAACTGCTGATCGAACGGGAATTCGACGCGCCGGCAGCCCTTGTCTTCCGCCTGTGGGAAGACCGGGATCATATGCTGCGTTGGTGGGGCCCGGAGAAGTTCACGACCATCGAGCTCGATTGGGAATTGACGCCCGGAAGGCCATGGCGTGGGGCGATGACGTCGAAACAGTTCGGGCTGTCCAGATTCGGCGGCACGATCCGCGAGGTGGAGAAGGACAGACGCATCGTCTTCACCTTCCAGTGGGACGAGGAAGCGGGGCGGGACTGCGACACGGTAGTGACCGTGACCCTCGCGGAGAAGGACGGGAAGACAATCCAGACCTTCCATCAGACGCCGTTCTCGACCGTGGCAATCCGCGACAGCCACATCGGCGGGTGGAACTCCCTGTTCAACAAGCAGCAGGTCTATGTCGAGAACATCGCCCTGGCAGAGCAGAAAGGATTGCGCACATGATTACGCTGACGACCTATGAATGGGTTCCGGATTTCGCCGCGCCGCTGATGCGGGCGTTCCGCGTTCGCTGGGCGCTGGAGGAGGCGGACCTTCCCTACCGGGTACGCACGGTTACGCTGGGCGCGGAACAGAGATCGCCCGAGCATCTGGCGCGCCAGCCTTTTGGACAGGCGCCTGCAATCGAGGAAGATGGGCTGGTGCTGTTCGAGAGCGGAGCGATCGCGCTCCACATAGCGGAGCAGAGCGAGATGCTGCTGCCGACCGAGCCCGCCGGGCGCGCGCGGGCGATCGCCTGGCTCTTCGCGGCGCTGAACTCGGTGGAGATCGCGGTCCAGGAACTCGCCGTCATCGACCTGTTTCATGCCGAGGAGGCTTGGACTAGCGAGCGGCGACCTCAGGTCGAGGCTTTCGTGCGCGACCGGCTGGCGATGCTGGAGAAGGCGCTCGGCGGGAAGGACTATCTTGAAGGGCGCTTCACGGTGGGCGACCTGATGATGGCGGATGTTCTGCGAATCCTGCAGCACACAGACCTGCTGGAGGCGTACCCGGCGCTGAAGGCCTATAAGGAGCGCTGCGAAGCGCGGCCGGCCTTCCAGCGGGCTATGAAGGCGCAGATGGAAGGCTTCGGGATGGCGGCTTAGGCCGCCCCCAAAAGAGGGGAGAAACGCCCGGGCCTGATGATGCACCCCGCGTATCATTAGCAGCCCCTTCGGGTGCCTCCGGGAAGGTTTCGCTCCTCACCCGCTCGAAAGCAAGACCGGGACACGACCCTTCGCGAGGCGGGCGCGGACGTCCACATATCCGCCAAATTGCCGTTTTTCTATCGGGGAAAGGGGCGCATTGCGGCGGGATGGCCGCTTTGGAGACCGAAGATGACTTTCTTGCGTGCACGCGCGGTCGTCGCCGCCTTGATGCTCGCCGCCGTGACGACGCCGCTTTCCGCCGCGTTGCAATCCTACCGGGTGCAGTACGACGCCTCGCTTTTCGGTTTGCCCGTGGGGCGCGCCACATTCGAAAGCCGTTTCGAAGGCAATGATTTCGCGGTCGCCGGCAGATTCGCCAGCGCCGGCATCGCGCGCATCTTCGAGCGCACCGACGGCACGGTGAAAGTGAATGGCCGCCTTGGAAAAGAGGCCGCGCGCCCGAGCCTCTACGAGCTGGAATACACCGAAGGCAGCAAGCGCCAGATCACGACGATACGCTTCAGTGGCAGCAAGGTGGTCGAGACCAGGAACGATCCGCCGCTGAAGAAGCGCGGAGACGACTGGGTCCCGCTTGCCCGCAAACACCTCTCCGGTGTGGCCGACCCCTTATCCGCCCTGCTGTTGCCCGTTTCGGGCGGCGCGGCGGCGGTCTGCAACCGCACGATCCGCCTCTATGACGGTGAGATCCGCGCCAATATCGTTCTTCAGCCCGCGAGCGAGCGGGAACGTTTTCGCAGGGCCGAGGTCACCTGCCAGGCGCGATTCGTGCCGGTCTCGGGCTACCGGAAGAACCATTCCTCCATCACTTATCTGCGCGATCGCTCGCGTATTTTGGTGGGGTTCACGCCGGTCGCGCGACGGGATCTCTATTCGCCTGTCGAAGCCACCATTGCCACCAAGATCGGAACAGTGCACATCAGGGCGCGTGCGATGTGACTTCGGAGAGAAAGGATGGCGCGTGCCACATTGATTGGCTTTTCGGCAGTTGCCATGTGGGCGCTGCTGGCGCTTATGACAGCGGCGTCAGGCCAGGTGCCGCCCCTCCAGCTTTCCGCAATGACTTTCGCCATCGGAACGGCCGTCGGGCTTACCGCTCAGGCTGCTTCCCCGGCCTTCCGCAAAAGCGAGAAAGTGCCGCCGATGGTGTGGCTCATCGGAATCGGCGGGCTCTTCGGCTACCACTTCCTCTACTTCACGGCGCTTCGCAACGCGCCGGCCGTGGAGGCGAGCTTGATCGCCTATCTGTGGCCGCTGCTGATCGTGCTCGGCTCCGCGCTGATGCCCGGCGAGCGGCTCGGCTGGCATCATATCGCCGGCGCGTGCCTCGGCCTCCTCGGCACATTTCTCATCATCACCAAGGGCGGCGGCTTCACCTTCGAGAGCCGTTATCTTCTGGGCTATGCGGCGGCTGGAGCCTGCGCGCTCTTCTGGTCCGGCTATTCGCTGCTTTCGCGACGGTACCAGGCGGTACCGACCAGCATCGTGACCTGGTTTTGCGCGGCCACCGCGCTCCTTTCGGCCATCTGCCACCTCGCTCTGGAACAAACGGTCTGGCCCGCAAACGCAGGCGAATGGCTGGCTGTTCTCGGCCTGGGCCTTCTCCCCGTTGGGGCGGCCTTCTATGCGTGGGATTACGGCGTAAAGCACGGCAACATCCAGGTCCTGGGTGCCTCCAGCTATGCCGCTCCGCTTCTTTCCACGCTTATCCTGATCGCAGCCGGCCGGGCTGAACCGACTGCCACCACTCTTGCCGCATGTCTTCTCATCACGGGCGGCGCAGCGCTTGCCGCGAAGAATATGATCCTCCGCCGCAAGCAGGCGACCGCGGGCAACGCGGCCTGAGGCTAGAACACGTCCTTCCTTTTGCGGATTTCGGCAAAGACCTCGACATCCGCAGCGTTCTTCATGCCGAGATTGTTCCGAAGAACCGGGTCATGGCAACGCAGGAAGGGATTCGTGGCCATTTCTTCGCCGAGCGTGGTGGGCAGCGTGGGTCTGCCTTCGCGCCTCAGTGCCTCGATCTTCTTCGCCCTCTCCTTGAGTGCGGAATTGGTCGGGTCGACCGAAAGCGCGAAACGGGCGTTGGACTCCGTATATTCGTGGCCGCAATAGATGACGGTCTCGAGCGGCAGTTCGACCAGTTTCTTGAGCGACTCGTACATGACCGGTGGCTTGCATTCGAAGAGCCGGCCGCACCCCAGCGCAAACAGCGTGTCTGCGGTGAACGCAATGCCGGCCTTGGCAAAATAAAAGGTGATATGACCTGCCGTATGCCCGGGCGTTTCGATCACCCGCGCTTCCTGGTTGCCGACGCGCACCACGTCGCCCTCGTTAACCTGCCGGTCAATGCCGGGAATCTTGCTCGCCTCCTTTGCGGGGCCAATAATGGTAAGGCCGAAACGCTCCTTGAGCGCCAGATTGGCTTCCACGTGATCGGCATGATGATGCGTGATGAGAAGCAGCGAGGGCGTCCACCCGGTACGCTTGATCGCCTCCAGAATAGCCTGCTCCTCCGGTGCATCCACCAGGGCCGTGATACCGGTTTCGGAATCGCGGGCGAGAATCCCGAAATTATCGCTGCGGCACATGAACTGTTCGATTTCGAGCGTCATCGTCGCCTCCTTTGTTCCCGTGAGACATAAAGTTTAGGCCAACCTTTGTCACCCGCCGAAAGACTTTCTTGAAGCAATCGCCGGGGATGCTTACCCTCTTTCCCATGAACACCGATATCGTCGACCTCAGGGCATTCTACGCAAGCCTGCTCGGCAAGCTTGCGGAACGGTCCATTGCGATGGCGCTGGCTTCGCTCTGGTGCAAGCTGCCGGACGAGCGCCTGGTTGGTCTCGGCTATGCCATTCCGTGGCTCGATCGCTTCGGCGCTGATGCCGAGCGCGTGTTCGCCTTCATGCCGGCGCGCCAGGGGGCGCTCCGCTGGCCGCCAGGGCGGGCCTCCGCGACCGCGCTTGTCTTCGAGGAAGAATTGCCGCTCGCGGACGCCGCGGTGGACCGTGTCCTTGTTGTCCACGCGCTGGAACACGCGGAAAATCCGCGGCAGATGCTGATCGAGCTCTGGCGCGTTCTGGCGCCAGGCGGGCGCATTGTCATTGTGGTGCCGAACCGGCGCGGTGTCTGGGCGCGCTTCGAGCATACGCCGTTCGGAACGGGGCTCCCCTACTCGCGCTCGCAACTTGTGGAGCTACTGCGTGAAGCGAACTTCACCCCTGGTGCCTGGGCCGACACGCTGCATTTTCCGCCCGCGCGGCGGCGCTGGCTGATGCGGCTCCACCAGGTGCTGGAGCGAACCGGCAGGCGCTTCTGGCCTCTTTTCGCCGGTGTGCTTGTGGTGGAAGCTGAGAAGCGGCTTTACCACGGCATTCCCGCAAAGGCCCGCCGCAAGCGTCGCGTTCTGGTTCCCGTGCTCAGCCCGCAGGGCGCAACCCGTGCGGTCGCCCATATGGACAAGAAGGAGGGGTAGCATGTGGCGTGACCGACGGATTCTCGACCTTTTTCATATCGAGGTGCCGGTGCTGCTGGCCCCTATGGCCGGCTCCGGCGGCTCGGAACTCGCAATAGCCGTTGCTGAAGCGGGCGGGCTGGGGTCGCTTCCCTGCGCGATGCTATCGCCGGAGCAGATCCGAACCGAACTCGGCATCATCCGGCAGCGGGTGAGCAAGCCCATAAACCTCAATTTTTTCTGCCATAAGCCGCCTCATCGCGACCCAATGCGGGAGGCTGGCTGGCGTAAGCGGCTTGAACCCTATTATGCCGAATTCAAGCTTGATCCCACTCCCGCAGCGGCGAATGCCGGCCGCAATCCCTTTGACGAGGAAAGCTGTAAAATCGTCGAGGAATTTCGGCCGGAGATCGTCAGCTTCCATTTCGGCCTGCCGCAAGAGCCGCTGCTTGAGCGCGTGCGCAACACCGGCGCCAGAATAATCGCCTCCGCCACGACAGTTGCGGAAGCGCGATGGCTGGATGAGCGCGGCTGCCATGCCATTATTGCTCAAGGCGCCGAAGCGGGGGGACATCGGGGCATATTCCTGGAGGACGATATCAACACGCAGCCCGGCACAATGGCGCTCGTGCCTCAGGTGGTGGATGCCGTTTCGGTACCGGTCATCGCCGCGGGCGGCATCGCGGACGGCCGCGGCATTGCCGCCGCCTTCATGCTGGGTGCATCAGCCGTTCAAATCGGCACAGCCTATCTTCAAACCCCGGAAGCCTTGAGCGGCCC
Organism: Chelativorans multitrophicus; assembly: GCF_011317445.1. Lineage (GTDB taxonomy): Bacteria > Pseudomonadota > Alphaproteobacteria > Rhizobiales > Rhizobiaceae > Chelativorans > Chelativorans multitrophicus. Next base: position 51,496 of record NZ_JAAAPL010000006.1, on the reverse strand, counting down.
TCTCCACCGCCAGGCATTGGCTGAAGCACGGGAAGACCGCACCGTGCTGACAAACGTCTTCACCGGCCGCCCCGCGCGCGGATTGATCAACCGGATCGTCCGCGAGGTGGGGCCGATCAGCGCCGAAGCGCCAGCCTTCCCCCTTGCCTTGGCTGCCGTCGGACCGCTCCGCAAAGCTGCAGAAGAAGCAGGAACAGGCGACTTCTCGCCACTGTGGGCCGGCCAGGCCGCGCCACTTGCAAGGGCAATGCCCGCAGGCGAACTCACGCTGAAGCTCGCAAAAGATGCAGCGGCGCTTCTAGGGTGATGAGGCTATCCTGGTTGCCCGTCAGGAAAGGGCATGCTCCAAGTTCCTGCCGATCTTGTCCAGATCGTAAGGCGTGGTCTGATACACCTGGTTGATCCAGTTGCCGAAGAGCAGATGTGCGTGTGAGCGCCAGCGATTGAGCGGCGGCCGCGTCGGATCATTGCCCGGGTAATATTCATGTGGCACCTCGATCGGCACACCGGCGGCCACGTCCCGGTCATACTCCTCCTTGAGCGATGTGGAATCATACTCGATGTGATTGAACATATAGAGCCGGTTCCCGGCGGCTTCCGCGAGCAGGCATGGGCCGGTTTCGTCCGAATCCATGAGCATTTCCAAGCCGGAATTAGCGGGAATATCGGCAGTGCGCACCTCCGTCCAGCGCGAGACTGGAAGCGCCAAATCGTCCGAGAACCCGGCGAGATAGGGAGAGGCGGGAGCATTGTTGCGGTGCCGGAACACCCCAAACGCCTTTTTATCCAACGTATGCTTCGGAATGCCGTGGAAATGCCAGGCCGCGGCCATCGCGCCCCAGCAGATGAAAAACGAGGAGTGGACGTGGGAAGTGGTCCAATCGAGAATGCGCGTCATTTCGTTCCAATAGGTGACGTCCTCGTAAGGCAAAAGCTCGATGGGAGCACCCGTCACGATAAAGCCGTCGAACTTGCGCGGCGCCACCTCTTCCCAGGTTTCGTAGAAGGTGATGAGGTGATCTTCCGGCGTGTTCTTGGCTTTGTGGTTGCCGATGCGCACCAGCGTCAGTTCCACCTGGAGCGGGCTGGCCCCGATCAGGCGGGCGAACTGCGTCTCGGTGCGGATCTTGTTCGGCATGAGATTCAAGAGCCCGATCTGCAGCGGACGAATGTCCTGACGCAGCGCCGTCTTTTCATCCATGACGGAGACGCCCTCGCGCACAAGCACCTCGCGGGCAGGCAGCTGATCGGGAATCTTGATCGGCATCGTGAAACTCCAAACAAAAAAGACCGGCGGCGAAATCGCGGCCGGTCCCAACGGACTTGGTATCCACGGCCTTTTAGCGACTTCTTTTACGTGGCTGCAAGCCGACCGGCCAAATCACCACGGGTTCGCCTGCTATTTAGGCTCGCCAACCCTTTGCGTCAATGGAATTGATAGGCTAAAGCAGGCGGCCTCGAACCACGGATCATTCGATGACTGCGCTCGATCACCCACAGCCCAGGCCCGGTATCAAGAACATTGCGGCCTATGTGCCCGGCCGCGAAAGCGCTCCCGGCGTGGAGAAGATTTGGAAGCTCTCGTCCAACGAGACGCCGCTCGGCCCCTCCCCCGCGGCTCTGGAAGCAGTGCGGGAGGCGAGCCAGCATCTGGAGATCTACCCCGACGGCTCTGCTTCGAAGCTGCGCGACGCGATCGCCAAGGCGCATGGGCTCAACCCGGCTAACATCCTCTGTTCCAATGGCTCGGACGAACTTCTCGCCTTGCTGGCGCAGACCTATCTCATGCCTGGTGACGAGGGCATCTACACTGAGCATGGTTTTCTCGTCTATCGCATCCAGATCCTCGCGGCGGGGGCCACGCCTGTTGTCGCCAGAGAGAAGGATGAGCGCGCCGACGTCGATGCAATCCTGGCTGCGGTTACCGAGCGCACGAAAATCGTTTTCCTCGCAAACCCGAACAATCCGACCGGTACATATCTGCCGATGGAAGAGGTGAAGCGCCTGCGCTCCGGACTGCCGCGCAAGGTGCTGCTCGTTCTGGATGCTGCCTACGCCGAATATGTGCGCCGCAATGACTATGAGGCTGGGGTCGAGCTTGTCTCGTCCAATGACAATGTGGTCATGACCCGCACTTTCTCGAAGATCCACGGCCTTGCCGGTCTTCGCATTGGTTGGATGTACGCGCCGATCCATGTGGTGGATGCGGTGAATCGCGTGCGCGGACCCTTCAACGTCAACGCCATTGCCATCGAAGCCGGCACGGCTGCAACGCATGACAAGGCGCATGTGGAGCGGGCCGTGGAACATAACGAGACCTGGCGCACATGGCTGGCGCAGGAGTTGGAGAAACTCGGGCTTCGAGTGACGCCCAGCGTTGCGAATTTCTTGCTCATCCACTTTCCGGAAAATGGCAGCAAGACCGCCGAAGAGGCGGACGCCTTCCTGACGGCCCGCGGCTATATTTTGCGGCGCGTCACCGGCTACGGCTTTCCCCACGCGCTTCGCCTCACGGTCGGCACCGAAGAAGCCAATCGCGGCGTGATTGCCGCATTGGCCGAGTTCTTGGAAAGGTAAATCGTGGCCGATCCCCTCTTTAATAAGATCGCGCTCATCGGCATCGGCCTTATAGGTTCCTCGATCGCGCGCGTGATCCGCCGGGAAGGCCTGGCTAAAACGATTGCGATCGCCACAAGGCGCGCGGAAACATTGGCCAGGGCCCGCGATCTCGGTCTCGGCGACGAATATTTCGCCAAAGCCGCCGACGCGGTGGCAGACGCTGATCTGGTGATCGTGTCGGTGCCTGTGGGCGCATCGGGCAGTGTTGCGCGGGAGATTGCCGGCGCGCTGAAGCCGGGCGCAATCGTCACCGATGTAGGCTCGACCAAGCAGTCGGTCATCGAGCAGATGAAACCGGCCCTGCCCGACTTTGTGCATTTCATCCCCGGTCATCCGATTGCGGGGACGGAGCATTCCGGGCCGGATGCGGGATTTGCAGAGCTGTTCGAGGGCCGCTGGTGCATTCTTACCCCGTTTGCGGATACGGACGAGAACGCGCTGTCCCGCCTGACGCAATTTTGGGAGCGCTGTGGCTCCAAGGTCGACGTCATGGACGCGCAGCACCACGACCTGGTGCTCGCCATCGTTTCGCACCTTCCTCACATCATCGCCTACAACATCGTAGGCACGGCGGATGACCTGGAGACGGTGACGAAGTCGGAAGTCATCAAGTATTCAGCCTCGGGTTTCCGCGATTTTACGCGCCTTGCGGCTTCCGATCCGACCATGTGGCGCGATGTATGCCTGCACAACAAGGATGCGATCCTGGAGATGCTGGCCCGGTTCTCCGAGGACCTCTCCGCATTGCAAAGGGCGGTCCGCTGGGGCGACGGCGACAAGCTTTTCGATCTTTTTACCCGCACCCGCACCATCAGGCGCTCGATTATTGAAGCGGGCCAGGAAGTGGACGCACCGGATTTCGGTCGTCAGGTGGTCGCACATCCGCCCAGCGCACCGGCTCGCGGAAAGCGCGATTCCTAGTTCCAATAGTTTACAGCGTCCATTGTGCGTCTGAGGACGCACGGCGCATTAATCATAGTTCCTGAACGCAGGTTCTCACTCGACAGGGGGAATCTGGCCGAGCGGTATAAAGCCAAGGAAGGCCCTGCCCCGCACGACACGGATCTGAAGCGGCGTATTGCCGAGCCCCTTGAGCATGCCGGCCGCCGCCATGATCTGTTCCCGCTCGTCAGGAAAATTGCGCGCCATGATATCCGCAACCGCGGCGGGATCATCGATCCTGACGGCAAGCTCGGCGTCGACCAATCCGTCATTGCCGACTGAAACGGGGCCTGATGCGGAGAATCCAGCCGCTTGCCCCACGACGCCAACAACCATTTCCTCAATAGTAGCCGACTTCCCGCGCAGGCTCTGAAGGCGGCTTTCGGCCAGGGAGACGCCATCTTTCACCAGCAGGAGAGCCCGCCCTTCCAGCGGTGGCAGGCTGGGCGCGATTTCCGCGCCAGCGGCGAGGTTCCTGAAGCTTACGGCCGCCTCGAGGTCCATCTGCCTTTGCCGCGCATGAAATTGGATGTCACCCAGGCTCAGGAGCGGCTTTTGATTCTCATCCTCCGCGATTTCCACATCTACGCCTTCGAAGGAAAGCCTTTCAGGCAAAGGACGGGACAAGCGCAGGCTGCCCAGAAGTGACTTCCATCGCGCCTCAAGAGGCACCGTGAAGGGAAGGATGATCTTCGCCGGCCCATCCAGCTCGCTCAGAACCCGGAACGGCTGGTAAACATTGGCGGTGGAATGCAGCCGACCTGCCCGGATGGAAACGCCGTCTCCGACATTCTCGTAAAAGACGCTCTTACAGTGCAAACCAATGCGGAATGGAAAGCCGGCCGCCTCGGGCTCCTCGCAAAATGCGCGCACGCCGCCCCCATTGAGGCCGGCGAGCGTCGCCGCCACGCGAGTTTCCAGCGCGCCTGCCGCATAGAACCAGCTTGCCGTATAGGCGGTGCAGACAACGACAACCGCGGCGGCAAGCCACCCGATGCGCCGGCCGAAACGTGAGCTCGTGCTTGACGCCATGGCGTTGCTCCCGTTACCCGAATCAGCATTCTCCCTACCGAAGCAGGGCAAAGATTGCGAAATGGACGATTTTTGGGTCTTTGGCTACGGCTCTTTGATGTGGCGGCCAGGTTTTGCTCATGTAGAGACGCGAAAGGCCCGTCTATTCGGCTATCGCCGTGCATTGTGCGTCCATTCCCATGTGCATCGGGGCACGCCGGACCGGCCAGGCCTCGTGCTTGGGCTTGACCGCGGCGGCTCCTGCCTCGGGCTCGCTTTCCTCGTCCCCGGCGAACTCGCCGGCGAAGTCATCGCTTATCTGCGGGAACGGGAGCTGGTGACGAATGTCTATCTTGAGCGCCGCCTGCCCGTCCGGTTGGAGAGCGGGGCGACCGTGAACGCTCTGGCCTACGTGGTCGATCGCTCTCACCCGCAATATGCGGGGAGAATGGAGCCGTCGGAGGCGGCCCGGAGAGTCTCGGGCGCGGTCGGCCAATCGGGCCGCAACGAGGAATATGTGATCAATACCGTCGAGCACCTACGGGCGCTTGGACTGCGCGATCACTGGCTGGAAGCTGTGGCAGCCGGGATTGCCGAGCCAGCAAAAGGCCTATAGCGACTGGATGCCTTCCGTAAATTTCACGTTTGCTCCTTTGAAGCCGAAGCCTCTCTATTCAGCTGCTCGATACGCGCAACAGCGGTCGGCGGGAGTGGTGGGGAGCCAGGGCTACGCGCCGCGTCCAGGAGCAGCTCATCGCAAGCTGCCTCGGTTTCCCCGATCAGGCGCCGCAGGAATTCCTCCCGTGGGAGCCCCGGCTCGATGGGAGGCAAAAATCGGGCGCGGATCACGCCGGGATAACGCATGAATTTCCGTCGCGGCCAATAAAGGCCAGCAACATGTGCAACCGGCACGACGGGCACTTGGAGCTGAGTGTAGAGCTCGACGATGCCGTATTTGTAAGCAGGCTCCGCGCCCGGCGGCCTGCGCGTTCCCTCAGGATAGATGATGAGCTGCCGGTTTTCCCGCATTCGCTCGCGGCCAATCTTCACCGCCTGTTTCAGAGCCTTCGAGCGGCTCCCGCGATCGATAGGGATCATGCGCATCTTTGCCACATACCAGCCGAAAAGCGGGATCCACATGAGTTCCCGCTTCAGGATGTAAACTGCGTCGGGGATCCAGGGCAGAAAGGCGATCGTGTCCCAGAATGACTGGTGCTTCGGAGCAATAATGCACGAGCCTTCGGGAAGATTTTCGAGGCCGGAGATTTCCGCCCTTGCGCCCGCACACACCTTATGGAGCCACAAACAGGAGGCTGCCCAGAATTTCGGCACGAACCAGGCACTTTTCCGCGGCAACAGGAAATAGATCGGAGCCCAGAGAAGCATCTGGATCACGGTATTCAGATACAGGGCAATGTTGAAAAACAGCGAGCGGAGGAAGAGCATGCGGGAACCCGATCGAAAGGCGCGAGGCGCCACCATCAGCTGTTGGTTACCGCAAGCGGGCCCGATGTAAAGAGCGGAAGTTTATTTGTGCGCGACGGTGGTGCTTGGAGGCGCTGAAAGCGTTTCGCCTTTTTCTGCGGGAAACAGGCCTCGGGCAAGGGCCGCGATATATTTGGTGTACTCGATCAGAAGAACCCTCAGCGCGTCGGGATTGCTGATCCAGGCGCCATCGTCAAGCGGTGTGTTGACTACAGGATAGGGCTGCAGATCCGCGTTTGGCAGGATGCGGCGCATTTCCAGAAGGCTGCGCGGCATGTGGTAATTATTGGTGACGACGATGATGCTGCCATAGGTATTCGCGCTCACCCATTTTGCGCTTTCCTGGGCATTGCCAACCGTATTGAGTGCAGCCCGGTCGATATCCACACAACAGTTGAAAAGCGCCCGGTCGCCGCCCGTGGCAAGCCTCAGATCGTCCACGCGCGCAACGGGATTGACGCCGCTGATGAGCAGCCGTTTGGCCTTTCCGGCTTTGAGCAGGTCCATGCCGGTATCAATGCGCGATTGGCCTCCCGTAAGCACCACGATCCCGTCGGCCGGATTGAGTTCCGCCGGCGCACGCAGGCGCACAACATGATCTGCAAAGATTCCGAAGCCGGCGACATAAAGGACAAAAAACAGGAAAATAGTCGCGGCCGCGCTCCGCACTCCCACCCACATACGACGCGGGCGGCGCAAGCCACTCTCCACCGACGTACTCGCAATTCCCGTCATTGCCTTACAATTAACCGGCAATTGCGGCGACGGCGAGTCGCGGCGAACTGTTCGCGAGCACAATGCGTTAACCGAAGTTTCGAGCCGTGAAAATTGATGCTTTGAGGTCATGTCTCAATATGCCGGAGATAGCTGATGACCGTAATATGCGAAGTAGCGGCGGTAAGAGCTGCAATCAAAATCACCACGAGGCCGACGCCTAGATAGCCTGACATGCCGATTGAAAAATTTCCGAATAGCGCTGCCGCCTGATCGCCTTCCGGAGTGGCTACATTGTGCGAGGACCACCAGGAGAACACAACGAAAACGATAACGGCCGCCAGGCCGCCGGCGGCGGCCCCGCGCATCCCGGCGAGCAGGAAATGCCGGCGAAACTCGCGGGCGATGAAATTTGCTTCCGCGCCCACGAAATGCAGCACCTCAATCACATGGCCGTTGCCGGCCATGGCACCGCGGGTGGCAAAAATCACGGTTAGCGCGGTGGCCGAAAGCATAAGCGCCAGAACGCCGATGCCGATGGTGACGGTTGTTGTCGCCATTGCCACCAGCCGATCAACCCAGGTGCGATGGTCATCGAGCACGGCGCTGGGTACGGCTTGCTGCAACTCCGCCCGCATCGCCGCGAAATCCGGCCGCTCGGCTGGATCGATCGTGACGATGATGAGTCGCGGCACCGGCAACTCTTCGATATCGAGACCTGGCCCAAGCCACGGTTCGAGCAGCCGGGCCGTGGCCTGGCGATCGACGATGGTCGCGCTTTGCACGCCGCGATAGCGGGTGACGATGCGCTGCGCATCCGCCAGAGCGGCCTCCATATCCAGCCCCTCGGCGGGCTTGATCTGGACGGTTGCTTCGCGGGCGATCTGCGTCTGCCAGGTGGCCGCCGTGTCACGCACGAGCGTGACCGCGCCGAGCGTCAAGCAGGAAAGAAACGTCATGATGGCAATGACGAGCACCATCGCGCGCCCGGCAATGTTATCGGCCGGAACGATCGGGTTCTGCCTGCGCGCCTTCCGCGCCGTGCCCTGCTGCTTCATGGCGCCGACCCACTCCACAAGGCGGATGACCTGGTCCCTGGCGGCGATCGATCTAATCATAGATCTCCAGCCTTCCGCCAGAAAGGATCATTCGCCGCGCATCCACCTGTTCCATGAGCCCTATGTCATGGGTGGCGATAACCACTGCCGTGCCCAGGCGGTTTAGCTCGATCAGAAGGCGCAGCAGACGGCGCGCAAGCTGCGGGTCCACATTTCCTGTCGGCTCGTCGGCAAGCAGAATCTGCGGCTGCTCGATGAGCGCGCGCGCAATTGCCGCGCGCTGCTTTTCACCCCCCGAAAGCACCGGCGGGAACACATGCATGCGATCGCCCAGCCCGACCCATTTCAGCAGTTCGATCACGTCGCTGCGGTAGCTCGCCTCCTCGCGTCCGCGCACGCGCAGCGGAAGGGCTACGTTCTCATATGTGTTGAGGTGGTCCAGAAGGCGGAAGTCCTGAAAGACGACACCGATGCGGCGGCGAATGAGCGGCAGTTCCTCGCGCGTGATCCGCGAGCGATCCTTGCCGAAGATGGTGATGAGCCCGCGGGTAGGCTTCAGCGACATGAAAAGAAGCCGCAGCAACGTGGTTTTCCCCGTGCCTGAAGGGCCGCTCAGGAACTGGAAGGAGCGTTCCTGCAAAAAGAACGAGACGTCGCGGAGCACCTCCGGGCCCATCCCATATCTCAAGCCCACATTCTCGAAGCGAATCACGTGTACAGACCTGCGCGTTCAAAGCGGATGAGCAGCCGCTGTTTGCGTATAGCGGCCCGAGACGCGGACCTCACCTTTGGCGGTTATGGTTAATGCCTGATTAACATTCGCGTGAAAACAGCCAAATCGCGGAAACATTAACCATTCTTCGCTACATGCGACGGATTGTCTGTGAAAAAGCGGTTCGGTCTCTAATGGAATATAGACGAGTGTGCTCCACGCCGGGCGAGTTGCTGACCACTCCGGCATTGCCACGGACAAGCCGAAGCCGCCACTACGACGACATCCTGGAAGCGGAATATGAAACTCTGCTTCCCGAGCACTATTTCCGTGCCCCTCACCCGATTTTTGCAACGGTGGCGGGGCAACAGCCTGCCGGCATTTACATTTTGCGCCGGGGCGGAACGGGCCTGCGCTTTCGCTCGCAGGCTGCCCGCTTCGCCTCAACGCTGGTCACCGCGGCCGGCGCGTCCTGCGCGACCGGCCTGCGCACGCTACGCAAGAAACTCCTCGGATAAAGCCGCATCCAGCCGCGCGCGGCGATTTCAATAATTTACAGCTTCCCTTATGCGCCCTAAAGGACGCAGGGCGCCGTAAAGTTTGTGCGTTATTGTTGGTGAAGTTCAAGGAGCAGTCCTGCAATGCCTGTCGTCCGTGGCAAGGAAATCGAAGTTCTCTATTCCGCGTCCACCATAGCGCGACGCAATCTTGAGCTCGCCAAGGAGATTGCCGCTCGCGACTACACCGACCTGCTTGTGATTTCGGTTCTGAAGGGCTCCTTCATTTTCGCTGCCGATCTCATTCGCGCCATGCATGACGCCGGGATTTCCCCGGAGGTCGAATTCATCATGATATCGAGCTATGGCGCAGGCACCACAAGCGGCGGGATCAAGGTGCTGCGTGACATCGACAACGATGTGAGCGGACGCGACATCCTGTTGATCGACGATATTCTGGAGTCCGGCAAAACCTTGCAATACACGCGTGACCTGATGCTTTCACGGGGCGCGAAATCCGTTTCCATTGCCGTGCTTCTCGACAAGCATTCGCGCAGGCAGGCGAGCCTTGAGGCTGATTTCGTCGGCTTTGAATGTCCCGACTACTTCGTTGTGGGCTACGGAATGGACGTTGCGCATGCTTTTCGCGAGCTGCCCTTTGTCGGCATTGTGAAGGGCGAGGCCTGATCGCGCGAATTTGCCTCGCGTTCAGCGAACGTCAAGAATTGGCGGCCAAAATCACGCAATGGCAAAACTTCTGATCGTCGACGACGACCATTCGGTCCGAACCTTTACCGCACGCGCACTAGCAGCCGCCGGCCACATGGTGGAGATGGCGGAGGACGGCATTGATGCGCTTCAAAAACTGGAGAACGCAGAGGGCGCCTTCGACCTCGTGCTGTCGGATATACGGATGCCCGCCATGGACGGCATCGAGATGGCGCGCACGGCGGCGCGAACCTTCCCCGGCCTACGGCTTCTGCTGATGACCGGCTATGCCGAGCAGCGCGAGCGCGCCGCCGAGATGGACGGCACGGTACTCGGCGTGGTGAACAAACCCTTCACGCTTGCCGAGATCCGCGACCGGGTCGGCAAAGCGCTGGCAGCTTGACCATTCCCGCGCGAGAGCGCGGCCGGAGGCCGGCCGCGCCCTTAAAGCCTTGAGAAGGCTGTTTAGAAGTCCATCCCGGCGCCCGCGGGCATGGCGGGAGCGGTTTCCTTCTTCGGCCGGTCGGCCACCATCGCTTCGGTGGTGATCAGCAGCCCGGCAACGGAAGCGGCATCCTGCAGTGCAGCGCGCACCACTTTCACCGGATCGATCACGCCCATCTGATAGAGGTCTCCATATTCACCGGTCTGGGCGTTCCAGCCATAACCGAAGTCCGGCTTTTCGCGCACTCTCCCGACGATGATTGAGCCTTCAGCGCCCGCGTTCTCGGCGATCTGCCGGATCGGAGCTTCGATGGCGCGGCGGACGATACTGATGCCGACCTTCTGGTCCTCGTTCTCGCCCGTGACATTGTCCAGCGCCTTGGCCGCACGCAGGAGCGCCACGCCGCCGCCGGGCAGCAAGCCTTCCTCGACCGCCGCGCGCGTCGCATGCATCGCATCGTCCACCCGGTCCTTGCGCTCCTTCACCTCGACTTCGGTGGCACCGCCGACGCGGATCACGGCAACGCCCCCAGCGAGCTTGGCCAGCCGCTCCTGCAGCTTCTCGCGGTCGTAGTCGGAGGTCGTCTCCTCGATCTGCGCCTTGATCTGATTGACGCGGCCCTGGATCTCGTCCTTGGAGCCAGCCCCGTCGACAATGGTGGTGTTCTCCTTTTCGATGACCACTTTCTTGGCGCGGCCAAGCATCTCGAGCGTGACGTTCTCAAGCTTGATGCCGAGATCCTCGGAGATGGCGGTGCCGCCGGTGAGAATGGCGATGTCCTGCAGCATGGCCTTGCGGCGATCGCCGAAGCCAGGAGCCTTCACGGCTGCGACTTTCAAGCCGCCGCGCAGCTTGTTGACCACCAGCGTTGCAAGGGCCTCGCCCTCCACATCCTCCGCGATGATGAGAAGCGGCTTGCCGGACTGCACCACCGCCTCAAGAACGGGAAGCAGCGGCTGAAGGCTGGCAAGCTTCTTCTCGTGAATGAGCAGATAGGGCTCATCGAGCTCCACCCGCATCTTCTCCTGATTGGTGATGAAATACGGGGAGAGATAGCCACGGTCGAACTGCATGCCTTCGACCACTTCGAGCTCGGTCTCGGCGGTTTTGGCTTCCTCGACCGTAATCACGCCTTCATTGCCGACCTTCTCCATCGCCTGGGCCAGGAAACGGCCAATCTCCTGATCGCCATTGGCAGAAATCGTGCCGACCTGCGCGATCTCGTCGTTCTTGGTGACCTTACGGGCGTTCTTCTTGAGCTCCTCGACGATAGCCTCGACGGCCTTGTCGATGCCGCGCTTCAGATCCATCGGGTTCATGCCGGAGGCGACTGCCTTTGCGCCTTCCTTCACGATGGCCTGAGTAAGAACCGTCGCCGTGGTAGTGCCGTCGCCGGCGGCATCGTTGGTTTTCGAGGCCACCTCGCGCACCATCTGAGCGCCCATATTTTCGAACTTGTCCTCAAGCTCGATCTCCTTGGCGACGGTGACACCGTCCTTGGTGATGCGGGGGGCGCCGAACGATTTGTCGATGACGACGTTGCGGCCCTTGGGACCAAGAGTGACCTTCACAGCATTGGCGAGGACATCGACACCGCGCAGCATGCGCTCGCGGGCATCCGAATGAAATTTTACGTCCTTGGCAGCCATTTTAATACTCCTTCATTGGCGGATTCGACTGATGGCCGCGCTCAAGCAGCCTTCTTGACCTCGGCTTCCTTGTCGAGAATGCCGAGGACGTCGCTTTCCTTCATGATGAGCAGATCCTCGCCTTGAAGGCGGATTTCTGTGCCGGACCACTTTCCGAAAAGGATGCGGTCTCCGACCTTCACTTCCAGGGCGATGAGCTCACCCTTCTCGTCGCGGACGCCAGGGCCGACTGCCAGCACCTCGCCTTCCTGCGGTTTTTCCTTCGCGGTATCGGGAATGATCACCCCTCCCGCCGTTTTCTCCTCCGCCTCGATGCGGCGGACAAGCAGGCGGTCATGCAAAGGACGGAACTTCATGTCTTCCTCCTGGGACAAACAATTTTTCGAAGCACCTCCCGCGCCATCCCTTTCCGGCGCGGTACGCGGCCCGTCATGGCACCACGCGCGAAAAATTTGGTTTTGAAAATTTCAGCCTTCAAGAGGGCGCGGAAGAAAAATTAGCACTCACCTATTGAGAGTGCCAAAAGACTTCCTGCAACGCCGGCATGTATCGGGCGTTCCGCACATTTTAACCGTTCCGCGTGCCCATTCCGCAGGGTTGTGTTTCAGGATTCGGGAAGCGGGCGTTTGAGTCGTGGCGCAGCGCGTACTCGATTGCCGGCCTCAGGTTCTGGCGCCCAGACCGCGATCCGCCATCACCGCATGTCGAGAAGGCGTTCCAGATATTCGCGCTCGACCTCGGGGCTGAGCGCATTTCCGAGCCGGCGGCGGATCGCATCGAGGATTTCGCGCGCCCGCTGAGTGTCGATTTCGTCCGGGACCTTCACATCGTCACCGAAATCAGGTCCGGTGGTTGCACGCGGGCGACCCAGCGGATCGCGGCCGAAGGTGCCCTGCCGGCTCCCCTGCTGGCCTTGGCCACCTTGATCGCCCTGCATTGCCTGCATCTGGTTCATCATGTCCTGGGCGCCCCGGCGCAACGCTTCAAGCGCCCGCCCCTGCTCGCCGACGGCACGCTCTCCCTCGCCCTGACCCAGCGCTCCCTCGGCCTCGCCCATGGCTTCTCCGGCTTCTCCAAAACCGTCGCCCGGCTGGATCCCGAGGCCGCGCAAACCTTCCGTCAGGCTTTCGAGTTCCTGCCGCAGGCCACCCTGGCCCTCCTGCAGGTTGCGCAGTGCCTCTGCAAGCTCTTCGGGCGACATTCCCTGTCCCTGGCCCGGCTGCTGACCCTGGCCTTGCTGACCCATTTGGCCCTGTTGGCCCATCTGCCCCTGCTCGCCCATCTGTCCTTGCTCGCCCATTTGGCCCTGCTGCCCGTGCTGCTGCTGGTCGAGGCGGAAGGTCTCGTTCATGAGCTCCTGCTGGCGGCGCATGAGCTCGCCCAGACGATCCATCTGCTGGCGCATTTCGGACTGCTGGCCACCCTGGCCCTGCTGCGGCTGAGCCATCTGCAGGTTGTTCATCATGTTCTCAAGCTGAGAAAGCAGATCCCGCGCTTGGTCGCGCGCGCCCGATCTGGCGAGATTCTCGATCTGGTCGAGCATGCGCTGGAGATCATTCTGGCTCAGCATTTCGCTGTTCGGCATTTCCGATAGTTGCTGGTTCTGCATGGCGCGCTCGGCAAACTCCCGCAGGAACTCCTGCATTGCCTGCCGCAGTTCATCCATCAGCCGCTCGATTTCCTCGTCGGTGGCGCCATTCTCCAGCGCCTGCTTGAGCTCTTCTTGTGCCTGGCGCAGCCGCCTCTCGGCGGCGGTCATGTCGCCATCCTCGATGATGAGCGCGATCTCCCAGAGCTGGGCGACCACGTCGCGCAGCGCATCATCATTGCGCGCCATGGAAAGCTTGGACCGCGCGGCGGAGATGAGAAGGAAATGCGTAGCGTCCGCAAAAGTCTCCTCGGGCCAGAGGAGCAGCGCATCCATAAGCGAGAGCACGCGCCGCTTCTGTTTCGCGTCCAGAGCAAGAACCCGGCGCTGCTCGATCACGGACCGCGCAAGGGGATTTGTGAATGTGCGCTCGGGGAGCCGGAACGTCTTCGTTTCGCTCTGCGCGGTCTGTTCCGCAGCGTCCGTTGCCGAAAGAGTGAGCCTTACTTCCGATCCGGCCCATGGATGCTCTGTCAGGTCGCGCGATGCCTTGGCGGTGGTGCGGTCGCCGCCCCGCGGCAAGGTAAGCGGCATTTCCGGCGCTTCGAACAGCGGGCGCGCCTGCGGATCGGCCTCGGTCTGTTCGAATGCGGCCTCAGCCTTGGTGGCTCCATAATCATCCTTGATTTCGTAGGCCAGTTCCAACGCGCCATTCACAGCCCGCCTCGGCTCTTCTACGAATCTGATCTGCGGCGGCTCATCGGGAATAACCGAGAAGGTCCAGCTCTGCAGTTCCCTGCCACCATTGCGCAGGATCACGTTCCCGCCTGAGGACAGCACGTGCGAAAAGCGCGACGCATTTCCCGCCTGCGAGGCTGCGGCTGCATCCGGCGCAGCTTGCTCATCCGATGCGAGCGGTTGCTCCTCTCCTGACATGTCCACGAAATGCAGGCTCTCCCCGCCCGAGCCGCCGCTGACACGCACCGCCACCGTGCTGTTTTGGGGCACGGTGAATGCATGCTGCTGAATATTGGCATCGGCCGTGAGGAAGATGGGCGCGCGCCCGGTATAGGCCGGCGGCGTTACCCAGGCATCGACGCGCGCAGTGGCCGCCTGCGTCGCTGCCGGCGGTTCGAAGGCATCGGAGATGCGCCCGCCATAGGGCCCAGTGGAAAAAGCAAGCGCCGTGACGAAGAGGAGGGCGGCGAGGGCACGCAAGCCGAACGGGTCGCGCTCTGGAATCGAGGTCCGGGGCAGGTCACCTTTGAGCCTGGAAAGCCGCTCGGCCATGCGCCGCTGGTGCTCGCGCCACAGCGCCATGGCGAAAGGATCGTCACCATGGGTGGCGAGCTGGTCCGACTGGACGGAAACCGGCGCATGTTCCAGAAGATTGGCCTGTTCGATGCGGCGGTCGATTTCAGCCGCGGTCGGCATGCGGAAGGAGCGCATTGGCCAGAAGCTGGCAAGAGCCCCTACGGCGAGCACCCCGAGAACACCGAGCCGCGCCCAATCCGGGAGAATACGAAATACCCCCAGCCAGGCAAGGCTCAGGAACAGGCTGATTATAACGAGAAGCGGCAGGATGACGGGCCACAAACGCTCGACGAGGATAACCGCGCGCACCGCAGTGCGCGTCCGCCGGAGGCGGATGAGCAGCCCGGGTTTCAGGCCGTTTGTGGAATGTTGCTCCGCCATCACCCTTCCAGATCGAACGGCGGACGCCTACGGGAAGCACCGCCTCACCGGTAAGATAGCATCAAACAGGGCAAAGACGAGGCGGAAGGATCGAAACTTCAGCAAAAACGGCGTTCACGATTACGTTGGGGAATGAAACGCCGAAAGTCCCCTCCTCGGCAGCCGTGAAACGGGAGACATAACGAATTCCGAATTCGATGCGAGCTCGGCCTCCCACGCCCCGCAGGCCGCTGTGAGGGCGGAGCACTTAAGCTAACGTGCCAGCACGTCGCCCCACTCGGGGTGACGGCGGAACTGGGCTGCGGCAAAAGGACAAAGCGGCCTGATTTTCAACCCGTTCATCCGCGCGTCCTCGACGGCTCGTCTCACCAGCGCTTCCCCGATGCCTTGCCCGCGGAAAGCCGGCGGAACCTCCGTATGATCGATGATGATCTGCTTCTCACCGATTCTGGTGAAGGTCATCTGCGCTTCTTTGCCATCGGCCGCATGAACGTAACGGCCTTTGCTGCCGGCTTCGTGAAGCTTGATATGCGGTTCCTTCATCGCGTTTTTTCCCGAGGATCACCGTAGGCGGAAAAGAAATCCCGCGTCGCGTCAATCTCGTTCGAGCGCAGCTCGTGGCCGCCTTCGTGCCAGACGATCTCGCTCGCAGCGCCGGCTGCTTCCAGGTATGAGGCAAGCCTGTTCGTCAGCGGCGCAGGACAGACCGGATCATGCCGCCCTGCCGTGATCAGAAGCCTGATTTCCACGCTGTCCGAGCCGAAACGAGGCTCAAAGGGGATGAGGGGATGCATCAGCACTGCAGCGTCGAAAAGCGAAGGATTGCTGAAAATAGTTGTGGCGAGAATATTCGCCCCATTTGAATAGCCGAGGCCGAGCACGGCACCGGGCTTTTCGGCCGCCACATGCGCGCGAACGAAGCTCACCATTTTTTCCGTGGCGCGGGCAAGATCCGCCATATCGTAGACGCCCTCGCCAGTGCGGCGGAAGAAACGGGGCGCTCCGTGTTCGCTCACATCCCCGAGAGGAGCGATAATCCCCGCCCAAGGAGCCACCTCGCGCGCAAGCGGGAGGAGCTGGCGCTCATCCCCGCCGGTCCCGTGAAAGAGAAACAGAAGGGGCCGGCCGGGACCGGCCGGCGCCGAGAAATGCCTGTAGGCATCGATCCCCATGGTTCAGCTCCCGATCGCCGGCAGGCGCGCCTCAAGATAGGGGCGCAGGTGCTCATGCTGGCGCGGCAGTTTCAGGGCCTCGCCTAGATGATCCATGTCCTCATCCCGCGCAAAACCCGGATCATCCGTTGCGACCTCGAAAAGCACGCCGCCCGGCGATCGGAAATAGATTGCCAGAAAATAGTCCCTGTCGATCACAGGCGTCACTTGAAAACCCTCCTGCGAGAGTGCCTGGCGTACGGTGCGCTGGGCGGCGGCATCGGGCACGGCGAATGCGATGTGGTGCACGGAGCCCGCTCCCTGTCGCGCAGGAGGTGCAGCACGATCGGCCTTGATGTCGATGGTCGCCGCGCCGTTGCCAGTCTCGCGCTGCAAGCGGACGACATTTCCTTCTCGGCCCTTTTCCTTGAAGCCCATCAGCTCCAGAAGCTCCTGCGTAGGCTGGCCGTCATTGAGCAGCAAGGTAGCGGAACTAAAACCGCGGATCGCATGGTCAGCCGGAATCCCCGCACCCGTCCAGGGTTCGCGCCCGTCACCCGCCACGGCTGCGAGCGCAAAGCTATCGCCGTCGATCCCGTCGAAATAGAGCTGGTCTTCGCCAAAGGCTTGAGCTCGCTTTATTCCGCCCACTGCGCTGTCGGCAAGATGCCTTTCCCAGAAATCCAGGCTTCCTTCCGGCACGGAAAAAACGGTCGTGCTGACTTCGCCCGCGCCTCGCGCTCCGCTGGCAATGTTCGGGAACGGGAAATAGGTCATCACCGTACCCGGTTGAGCGACGCGATTGGCATAATAGAGATGGTAGACGTCCGGTGCGTCGAAATTGACGGTCTTCTTGACGCGCCGTAGTCCCAGGACCCTCGTGTGGAACTGATCCGTGACGTTGGCATCGCGGGCCATGGACGTGATGTGGTGAATGCCTTCGATTGCATCAAGCATGGTTTAGCCTCCTTGGCGGAGGGGCGCTCCACCCCGCCGCCTATTCGCGCCATAAATGGAGCGAGCCCGACCAAGCCGAAAGATACGCTATGGAAGATGCACTGTCTTCCCGATAGAAACGATGCTCCGCGAAAATGAAAAGGCCCCGTTGACGGGGCCTTTCCAAGCGTCGCAAGAGCGAAACGGTCTTACTGCGCCTGCAAGCGCATTTCGTCACGGTTTTCCGCGTAGGAAGCCTCATCGTAAGCGGGCTGCGCCTCGAGCTGTTCCTGCGTGAAATTCGTGAACAGGTACAGATCGCCATCTTCATCGGCCATGAAATTGAGGTCGTCCATGCCGATCGCGACCTGTTTCTCGCCGACGCCTAGGAACCCGCCGACATCCACGATCACCGCATCCACCTGGCCTTCGGGGGTGAGGGCGACGTCGCCGATCTCGCCAATATTCTCCTCATTGGCGCCGTAGACGGTGGTTCCGACAAGCGTCTCGGCCGTCAACTGGTCAGGCGTGGCTTGCTGCATAGTGCTGCGGTCAATGGCGCCGGTCTGCGTCTGGTCGGTAGCGGCCTCGCCGGCACCCATCTGATTGTCTTGGGCGGTCTGCTGGTCAGCGGGCCGCTCCTGCTGCGCCTGCTGATCGGCCGGCTGCTGCGCCTGCTGATCATCGCCAGCGCCGGTCGCCGGAGCTGTTGCTACTGCGCCGCCCGTGGCTCCACCGGCCTGATCGCCGGTTTGCTCGGTTTGATCGGCAGCCATTTCGCCGCTTTCCTGACCTGAATCGGCCGGAGCCATTGCGGTTTCACCGCCAGCCTCGCCGCCTTCCTGACCTGAGTCTGCCGGAGCCATCGCGGTTTCGCCGCCAGTCTCTCCGCCTTCAGCCCCTTCTTCCTGAGTGCGGGCCGTTGCAAGGTCCTGCTCGGTTGCAGGCGTGGTTTCGCCTACCTGTGCGTCCGCCGGCATCGGCTCATAGGCTGAGCGATCGAATTCCGGCAACGCCCTCAGGGCATCCTCAGTCGTTTCCACGACGAGCCGGCGTTCGCCATCCGGCTGATCGGTCCATTGAGCCAGATTGAATTCGAGGGCTACATCTTTCTGCCCAATGCCAAGGAACCCGCCGACGCCGACAACGATAGCTTCGATCTGACCTTCATTGGTGATCACGAGATCGCTGACATCGCCTATGTCTTCTGCATCATCGCCTGTGCTGTTATAAACAGCCTCTCCGATGATATTGGACGCGAGATGCCCTTCAGCGTGGACCACCATCTGCTGAGTTTGGCTCTCGGCGGGCGCAGCCGACGGGGCCGTCGTGGGCGGGGTCGTTTGCTGGGCGATCGCACCGCCTGCAAGTAGGGTGGCAAGCGCGGTGGTCGCCAAAAGTGTGCGGATCATGTTAAGCTCTCCATGTGCAGTTTTGCTGTACATGGCCGCGCATCCGACCGAACCTGGCAGTGAGGAGCGGGTGTGCGGCCACCACATTTCTACAACGTGCGGGCCATGAAACGGTTCCGCGATGAGTGCGGTCGCGCCTGGGAACTGAAAGGGCTTGTTACACATTCCTTCCGCGAACGGCTAACCTCTGCACAGGGCATTTCATGCGCATCCGTGCCGTACTGAACCGCGGCGGCGGAACGCTCAGCACAATGGATCTGGACGTCCTTACCGCGCGCCTGACGAAGGTGTTCACAGAGGCGGGCCATACCATCGACGTCATGGCGGTGGATGGAAGTGATATCCTGAGTGCGATTCAGGACAATTGCGGAGCGCCGGATGCCGAAGCCGTGCTTGTTGGCGGCGGCGACGGCACTGTTTCGCTGGCGGCAAGCCTGATTGCGGGGTCAGATAAGATTCTGGCGGTGCTACCGGCGGGGACCATGAATCTTTTTGCCCGCAGCCTCGGCATCCCCCTCGATATCGAAACCGCCATCGCAGCGCTTGCCGAGGGTCACATACGCCGCGTCGACATGGCCCGCGTCAACGGAAGGCCCTTCGTCCACCAATTCTCCCTCGGCATGCATCCGCAGCTCATCCGGCTGCGCTCGCGCATCCCGTTCCGCGGGAGATTGGGCAAGCTGCTGGCCTCTGCGCGCGCGGGCCTGGCCACATTACGCAACCCGCACAATCTGGATGTGTCGCTCACTTTCGGGGATGCGGAGCTTCTTACAACCACATCCGGCATAGGAATCACGAACAACCTGCTTGGCGAAGGGCACCTTCCCTATGCGGACAAGCCGGATGGCGGCGTGCTCGGCGTCTACATCACCCGAGCGGAAGATAGGTGGGATCTGCTGGCGTTCTTCATAAACATGGCGCTCGGGCGCTGGCGCGAGAACAACCAGGTAGAGATCCACGAGGCCGACGAGGTGCACCTCAGGATACTTTCACCCGGCAAGCAGTTCAGGTGCGCGATCGATGGCGAGCTCTACCCGCTGGAGCGCGACATGCATGTCGAACTCTGGCCGAAGGCTCTGCGGGTGCTGGTGCCCGCCGAAGGAGCGCGATAAGATTTTCTAATCCTGCGACTGCTCCAGTGGAACGCGTTCGGTCGAATCGGGCATCTCGACGGGCTGGCGCTCGTCTATGAAGACGCCGTATATCTCAACGAACACCCAGACGATGCCGGCGAGCAAAAGCGCGCCGATCAGGACCAGAAGAACCGGTATCCCTTCCCGCCCTTGGCGCGCCTTTTTAGGGGGCACTTTTTCGTCCATCGATCCAAAGATCCTTTCTAGCCTTCGGCCTAATCCTCAGCCCGGCGGCTTCTGCGCATCAGCTCCGTATAGGCAAGATAGCCACCGAGCCCGGCCAGAACCATGACGGCGGTGACCCAATTGCGTTTCTTGCCGACAAGGCTCGGCAGCATCGCAAGAGCCGAGGCGCCGACCATCATGCTTTCAGCCCGCTTGCTCATCTCCGCGCGCCGGCGCGACCGCGCCGAAATCCTGTAGGCGATGAAAATTACGGCGCTCAGCACCAGTAAACCAAGACCGAACCAGACTGCCGTAGCGATCGCTCCCCAGCGGGTGGCGGCGGCGAGATACGCCGCCAGCACCAGAAAAATGACCGCCAGAAAGCCGAGAAAGCCGGCAGCCAGGTAGAAAATCGCTGCAGTCTTGATCCGCCTTTTAACCGCTGCCGCTTCGCCAGTGGCAAGCAGGGCAATGAGTCGGGCGAACATCCCTCTACCGCACCTAGCGGCGCATCATCATTGCAAACAGGAAGCCGGCACCGGCCGCCAGAGCAAGAGCGGTGAGCGGCTTCTCCCGTACGGTTTCGATCACGTCGTCCTGGAATTCCTCCGCGCTGCCACGGAGTTGATCGGCCTGCTCCAATGCTGCGCGGCGCGCCCGCGACATCGAGCGATTCCCCACCTGCATCAGGTGATCCTTAAGCCGTGCGATGTCTTCCTTGAGCTGCTGGATATCGGCTTCGACATCCCGCCTTTCCTGCGCGTCGGCTCCGCCCTGCCGTACATCTTCCTTGGGTGCTCGTGGGCTAGTCGCCATAATCCACTCCTTTTCGCAATACAACGGCGGAACGCGCAAGCGTCGCCTTGGTTCCGCGGCGATCCGGCCCGTTTAAGGTCAGCCTCCGGAACAATCGTCACGCGCCGCCGTTGACGCAAATCCTGCACCGGTACACCCATGCACAATGTATTGAGGAAGAGAAAGTTGCCGGCCGCCAGCATCCCGCCGAAGTCCGGGCTGGATATGGTTTTGAACAGGGGCGCGCAGGCTTCAGCCATCGGGCTTGCGATCGCCGTTGCAATCGCCGGTCTCTACGCAATGCGTTTCCTGGCCGCGCCGGTATCGCTCGCGATTGTCGTCGGCCTCATGCTCAGCCCCGTCGCGCAGAGGCTGGAGAACCGAAAGTTGCCACCGAGCCTGTCTGCGGCCGTGGCAGTCCTCATATTCATTTTCTCGGTCGGCTTCCTTGTTGTCGCCGTGGCAGCGCCACTAACTTCCTGGGCCGGGCGAGTTCCGGAGATATGGCGCGAGCTCCAACTGCAGCTTACCAATCTCTCTCAACCCCTCGATACGATCCGGAGCATCCGTGAGGAGATTCGCAACGTGACGGGGGAATCGAACGTCACCGTTTCCGTGGAAGACGGATCGGCCATGGAAAGCGTCGCCCTGCTGGCGCCCGCGGTCATAGCCCAGGCTCTGATCTTTCTGGCGAGCCTTTATTTCTTCATCGCCACCCGAAACGATACGCGCCTTACGGTGCTAAGGCTGTGCTCAGGCCGGCTTCTACGCTGGCGTGTTGCCCATATCTTCCGCGACGTGGAGGAACTCGTTTCCAATTATCTGCTGGCAATCACCATCATCAATATCTGTTTGGGCTTTGCCGTCGGCATCAGTCTCTGGCTCATAGATGTTCCATCGGCTCCCCTCTGGGGCGCCATGGCCGGTCTGCTCAACTTCATCGTCTATATTGGCCCGATCACCATGGCGGTCATCCTTTTGGGAGTGGGATTTGCGAGCTTCGATTCAATTTGGGGGAGTATTTCGCCGATGCTCATTTACCTTCTGATCAACGGCATCGAGGCGCAGTTCGTTACGCCCAGCGTCATCGGCCGGCGTATGACGCTCAACCCATTCCTGGTATTTCTCGCTATCACTTTCTGGCTTTGGCTTTGGGGACCCATAGGCGGCTTTGTCGCTGTGCCGGCCTTACTGGTTTTCTTCGCGGTGGCCCGCAACATTCTTCCAGGTTTCGAGTGGGCGCTATCGGAAGAACGACGGCGGCAATATTCACGGCTGCCCTGAACGGAAGAGCTTTTATTCGGCGATTTACCCTAGGTCTGTTCGCGGCCGCCGCCACAGACCAGGCCGAGGCCATATCTTTTTTAAATGACAGGTTCCCAAATAGATGGGACAGCGTCAAAAAAGGGCTGTCACCGGGGAAGGGCGCTTGAAGAACGATATTTTTGAGGGGCTGAATATCCTTCTCGTGGAAGAAGAAGCGTTGATCGCGATGGATATCGAACAGCTTTGCTATGATTTGGGCGCCGCCACGGTGGAGACCGTCAACTCAGAAGCAAAGCTTTGCCCCGAGGCGCTGGATTCGGCTGGCGCCAATGCGCGGATGCTCGGTTTTGACGCCGCCATTCTGGACGCCAAGGTGGGCGAAGGCTGTACCACCGATCTTGCCCGCCGCCTCAAGGAGCATGGAATTCCATTCGTCTTCGCCACGGGCTATACCAGCGGCGACGCCATATTCGAGGAATTCCCCGACGTGCCCGTCGTGTCGAAGCCTTACACCGCAGATGAATTGGTCAGTGCGATCCGGTCAGTGGTCGACCGCGCCCGCCTAAGCCACTGCCGCTGAGTTGGTCACCTGCGCCGTAATCGCATCGGGCCCGAAATCACCTTCCCCCGAGATTGACAGGATCTCCTGCAGTCGACTGCGCGCCCGGCTGACACGGCATTTGATCGTGCCTACCGCGCATCCGCAGATCTCGGCGGCCTCCTCATAGGAAAACCCGGAGGCCCCGATCAGTATAATGGCCTCCCTCTGATCTTCGGGCAGGAGAGCAAGCGCGCGGCGAAAATCGTTCAGGTCCGAATTGCCCTCTTGGGCGGGATGGATAGACAAGCGCGCGGTGATGCTTCCGTCGCTATCTTCAACCTCGCGCCGACGCTTGCGCATTTGGGAATAAAACTCGTTGCGAAGGATGGTGAAGAGCCAAGCCTTGAGATTGGTGCCTGGTTGGAAGCTGTCCTGCTTGTCCCAGGCTTTAACCAGCGTTTCCTGGACCAAATCATCGGCCCGGTCAGCATTTTTTGCGAGCGATACTGCAAAAGCGCGCAGCGTTGGCACTGCGGCCAAGAGACCGTCGCGGAAACTTGGTGACGCCGACATCGGTTTAATCCTTTTTCGCCGTCGATCCTTGCTGTTCCTGCTGCTGCAGCTGATTCAGCAGTTGGCTGAAACGGTCCGGAACTTCCTCAGAGATCAACTCGTCGTAATATTGTCGAAGTTTACGGCCTATTTCGGAATTTGGTCCCAGGGGATCGGCTGCAGGATTGCGCTTGCTGCCGTTCCTGCCCTTGTCGAGCTTCTGGTATGTCATACCTTTCTCGTCGTCCGCGTCCTGCCCCACATCTTTGAACATTCTCGTCATTTCGAGTCTTCGCCCACAAGATCACAATTCATGCCTAAACGGGAAGCATCCAAAAAAGTTCCAACTCCGCTAGGAACTTTTTTGTCCAGGCGGCGTTGAACACCATATCTTGCCTTAGTTCCAGGGTTTCTTCTCTAGGGGATAGAAATAAGCATGAGCCTGTCAGCGAGAATTGCACCGCACCTGCCATACCTTCGCCGCTTCTCGAGAGCCGTATCCGGTTCCCAGAGCAGCGGTGACGCCTTGGTCGCAGCAACTCTGGAAGCCTTGATCGCCGACACCTCCATCTTCCCGGAGGCCTCCTCGGATCGGATTGCGCTCTTTAAGCTCTTTACGAAGCTCTTCGGAACCTTTGAGATCCGGGTTCCGGAGGTGAGGCCCACCTCCGCCTGGGAGCAACGAGCGGTAACCAACCTTTCCGCGCTCGCCCCGCAACCGCGCCAGGCTTTCCTGCTTGTGGCGGTGGAAGGTTTCGACACAGCCGCAGCGGCGGAGATCATGGATGTGAGCGAACAGCGGCTCAATGATCTGCTCAGCCAGGCAAGTGACGAGATCTCGCGGCAGGTCGCCACCGACATCATGATCATCGAGGACGAACCGCTCATCGCCATGGATATCGAGGAGTTGGTGGAAAGCCTCGGTCATCGGGTCGTTGGAACGGCCCGCGCTCACCAGGAGGCGACCGCGCTCTTCGAAAAGACGCAGCCCAGCATGGTTCTCGCCGACATCCAGCTCGCGGACGGCAGCTCGGGCATCGACGCCGTGAACGAGATTCTGAGCACCACGCCCGTTCCGGTGATCTTCATCACCGCCTTCCCCGAGCGGCTTTTGACAGGTGAGCGGCCCGAACCGGCATTCCTGGTCACGAAGCCGTTCAACCCGGACATGGTCAAGGCGCTTATCAGCCAGGCTCTTTTCTTCGATCACCAGGCAAGAGCCGCCGCGGCCTAGCTGGACCGGACGGACTGGACCGAGAGAAAGCCGCCGCAGGGCGGCTTTTCTTATGCCCGGAACCAACATTCACACCCTCGCGTTTCCTCAACGAGAGAAGGGGCAGCCCTAAGGTTTCCCCTGTGAAACATGGGAGTTGCAAATGTTGTACTGGGCTCTTGTATTTTTGGTAGTGGCCATCATTGCCGGCGCGCTTGGTTTTGGCGGCATCGCAGGTGCGTCCGCCGGCATAGCACAGATCCTCTTTTATATTTTCCTCATCCTTCTGGTGGTCTCGCTGCTCTTCGGATTGTTCCGTCGAGCGCGCTGAGTGAAACCCTGCGGCAAGCCACTGAGGAGGAGAGTAAATGAAGGTGCTCAACAACATCGAGGATGCGGCGCGGATCGCGATGGTAAGTACGGAATCGCGTGACCCTCTGCCGCCCGGGCCAAACTATGGCCCGTTTGGGTATTTCAGGCTGGCGATTTTGGCCCTTGCCGCCTTTGTCGGCATCCTTCTCGTGATCAACGTCTTTTGATCATCCCCCCCGGCCCTGCCCCGGAACTTGCGGGCAGGGCCGGCGGTTTTCCCGGTGAAAGGATATCGCCATGGAAACCGCAGCTTTTCTGCTACTGATTATCGGCTGCACAGAAGATGTCAGCCGTTGCACTGAGCTACCGGCTCCAGCGCCAATCTATGCCGATTCTGCGGAATGCGAAAATGTGCTCCCAACGGAAATGCGGCGCCATATGCAGGGTTTTCCGCAGATTTTTGCAAAATGCGTGGCCTTCGATCCGGCACTGGAAGAGGAGGATGCGCAGCTTACCTGGCGCATCGACGGAAACGGAGATCTCATCGCCGGGGTAGAGCCCGCGAAAACGGAAGAGCTGCGCGTGGCGAGGACCGACGGATAGGATCAGGCGGCGATCTGCAATGCGCCGGGCCCGGGTATCGCGCCGGGCGGGCACTTTCCAAGAATGATCATTCCGAGAACATCGTCCTCAGTGACATCCGCCGTGGACGCCGTGCCCACCACCTGCCCGTTTTTCATGACGACGACGCGATCGGCCAGATCGAACACGTCGTGAATGTCGTGGCTGATCAGAAAAATGCCGAGCCCTTCCGTCTTGAGCTGGCGAACCAGGTCGCCCACCTGGGCTGCCTCCTGCGGCCCGAGCGCGGCCGTGGGCTCGTCCATGATGAGAATGCGCGCATTGAAGTAAATGGCGCGAGCGATCGCCACGGTCTGCCGCTGACCGCCGGAAAGATTGCTGACCGGATCCTTGAAGCGCTGAAAACGAGGATTGAGCCGGCCCATGACCTTGCGCGTTTCCGACTCCATGGCAACGTCGTCCAGCGTGCCCCAAGCCGTCCTGAGCTCGCGTCCGAGGAACAGATTGGCCGCCGCGTCGACATTGTCGGCCAGGGCAAGCGTCTGGTAGATCGTTTCGATGCCGTATTTCTTGGCGTCGCGGGGATTGTTGATCTGCGCTTCCTCACCATTGATGAGGATGGTTCCGGCATCTCGTTTGTAGGCGCCCGAAAGGATCTTGATCAGCGTAGATTTGCCAGCCCCGTTATGGCCCACGAGAGCCACCACTTCACCCGCGAAGAGGTCCACCGATACGTTCTCGACGGCATGAATGCCGCCGAAGGCGATCGAGATGTTCTTCATTTCAACGAGCGGTGTCCCAGTATCCATCGCGGCCTCCCGTTATTTCACGCGCTTGCGGTAGAGCGTGTCGAGCCACACGGCGACCACCAGCACGATGCCAACGACGATGTTTTGCAACGGCGTGTCGACGCCGAGCAGAATCATGCCGCTGGCAAGCGACTGCATCAGGACGGCGCCGATCATGGCGCCGGCGATCGTCCCGATGCCGCCGCCAAGCGATGTGCCGCCGATAACGGCCGCCGCGATCACGAGCAATTCATCGAGCGTGCCCATCGCGTTGGTGGCGGCGTTAAGGCGAGCCGTCGAAATGGCGCTGGAAATCCCCACAAGCGCACCCATGAGGATGAAAACCTTCATCGTCACCCAACGCGTGTTGATGCCGGCGAGCACCGCCGCTTCGGGATTGCCCCCGATGGCGAAGACGTAGCGGCCGAACCGCGTTCGGTTTGCAAGAAAGGTCATCACGACACCGACTCCCACGGCGATGAGCACCGGGATCGCGATGCCATGGGCGATGAAGAGTCCTCCTTCGGGCACGGTAATGTTGTTTTCTGTCGCATACCGCCGGACGATGGCCGAAGGCCAGGGATAGGAATTGGCAACGGCCACGGCCCCCAGGATGAAAGCGCAGCCCATAACCGCCAGAAGGCTTTCGGCCCAGACAGGCCGCAGCGGGAAGTGAAATTTGCGCCGCTGCTTTCGGCCATTGGCCAGCATGAGCAGGAGCGCAACACAGGCGATCAGGCCGACCACCCAGCTCCAGAACGCACCGATGGCGCCATCTGGGCCGCCGCCCATCAAGCGGTATGTGGCATCGAGCGGCGCCACGGTGCGGCCGCTGGTGACCCACCAAGCCGCACCGCGCCAGACGAGCAGCCCGCCCAGCGTCACGATGAATGACGGCACGGCCAGATAGGCGATGATGTACCCTTGCATTGCGCCGATAAGCGCTCCAAGCGCAACACCCACCAGAATTGCTGCGATCCAGATTGCTAAGTGACCGAAGCCAAGCCATTGCGGCAGGATTTCGGTCTGGGTCACACCCATGACCATGCCGACGAATCCGAGCAGCGAGCCCACCGACAGGTCGATGTTGCGCGTGACGATCACCAGCACCATGCCGGTGGACATGATGGCGACCGATGCGGATTGGACCGACAGGTTCCAGAGATTGCGGGGCGTAAGGAACAACCCGCCGGAGACGATATGAAAGCCGATCCAGATGACGGCGAGCGCGCCGACCATGCCAAGCATGCGCGTGTCGAGCTCCGTCGCCCTGAGAAGGCGCTGAGGCAGGCTGCTGTTCACTGCGGCAGCTTTTTTTGAAAGCGCATGGGAGGTTACATCCGTCATATTGGTCTCCTCCGTCCGGCCAAGACGGCCGGGACCGATACGCAGAACGCCGCGGTCGCTCAAACCGCGGCGTTCTGCGCCGCTATAGCGCTTTTCAGCCGCAGACGTCGACGGTGCCGGGCTGCACACCCTGGCAGACAACATCCTTCGTAACCCAACCGGCATCTATGACGAGGTTGAGGTTATCCTTCGTGATCGGCACCGGCTTCAGGAAGACGGAGTTCATCTCGACTTTGTTGGGGCCTTCGGCCCACTTGGTCGCGCCCTCAACCTGATCCATCGCCGTCCCCTCCGCAAGCTGATTGGCGATCTGCGCGGCGGCCTTACCGAGTTCACGCGCATCCTTCCAAACGGAAACGGTCTGCGTTCCGAGCGCAATGCGATTCAGCGCGGCATGATCACCGTCCTGCCCGGAAACGGGAACCGAGCCCGCAAGACCCTGTGCTTCCAATGCAGCGATTGCACCACCCGCCGTTCCGTCATTCGACGCAACGACTGCAGCGACCTCGTTGTTGTTGGCGGTCAGGAACTGCTCCATGTTGCGTTGCGCATTGGCGGGCAGCCAGCCGTCCGTATAGGCCTCGCCGACATTCTTGATCTTGCCGGAATCGATGGCTTCCTTGAGGACTTCCATCTGCCCCTCGAACAGGAAATCGGCGTTGGGATCGGCCGAAGAGCCCTTGATGAAGACATAGTTGCCCTCGGGCGCCACCTCGAACACGGCGCGCGCCTGCATGCGCCCGACCTCTTTATTATCGAAGGTCAGATAGAACGCATCCGGATTTTCGATGAGGCGGTCATAGCCGATCACCGGAATTCCTTCAGCGACCGCATTTTCCACGGCGGGGCCAACCGCCGATGCATCCTGCGCGAGGATGATAAGTGCGTTGGCACCCTGCGCGATCAGGGATTCCACGTCTGTAAGCTGTTTGGCCGGCGAGGACTGTGCGTCGGCGGAAATATAAGTATTTCCATCGGCCTCGATTTGCGCCTTGATGGCCGCCTCGTCGGTCTTCCAACGCTCTTCCTGGAAATTTGACCAGGACACCCCAATTGTTTTGCCTTCGGCAAGCGCCGCCGACGACAGTGATAGAGAAAAGGCAATCCCCGCCAGTACGGCGGTTGCGGTATTTTTCATAGTTTTCCTCCCAGCGCCGGTGGCGCGACCTCCCTCTGACTTGCGCCGATCCCGCGGATTTGACATGTCACGTTTGTGCAAAACGGGATGTCTATCCAGATTCATCGGAGCCCGTCATTTCCGGCTCTCGCCATCCGGGACTGCATCCGAAACGACAATTCGGAGCAATCTCCGGCCGCAATGCCGGGAGGCTCATTTTTTCGAGCCTCGAAAAAAGGAATGACGCAGGTGCTCGCCCGTGTCAATATCGACTGAAGTGCAAAACTGGCGGCAAACGGCGCCGCCGGTCCAGGGAGGAAACGTGACCGCAGGCATCCGCCATGACGAGATGCGCAAGCGCAATCGCGCGCTGGTGATCGCCGCCGTAAGACAATCGGACCAGCCCTCGCGCACCGAAATCGCCAAGCTTACCGGCCTTAGTCATTCGACCATTTCCACCATCTCAGCCGGCCTTATCGCAGAAGGCACCATGCGGGAGGTGGAACAAGACGGCGACACAGCGCCAACTCGCCGCGGCCGCCCGCAGGTGGCACTCAGCCTCAATCCGGATGCCGCGTCCGTGGCTTGCCTCTACCTGTCATTCAACAGCCTTTCGGTGGTGCTTGCGGATTACCGTGGAGACGTAATCAATCAGCGGACGCATCGCCTCGATACGCTGGCGATGAGCCGCCAAGACTTGCTGGAAGCGACTATTGCCGCCCTGCAAGACCTTACCCGCGATCGGGGGGAGTTTCTCCGAATATCCTGCGCGGTACAGGGCATAACCGATTCAGCCGGCCGTGAACTTCTCTGGTCTCCGATCACGCCGCTGAGCCACCTGCCGGTGGGCGCCGCGCTGGAAGACGCCTTCGGCGTGCCGACGACGGTGCAGAACGACAGCAACATGATGGCGGAGGCACTGCGCTGGCTCAATCCCAAGCGCTACAGCGACAATTTCATAGCCATCCTGCTCTCCCACGGAATCGGGATGGGGCTGATGCTGAACGGAAAGATGTTTAGCGGGACCCGCTCTTCTGCCGGCGAATTCGGCCACATGATCCATAAGCCTGGCGGTGCGCTCTGCCGTTGCGGGCGCATGGGTTGCATCGAGGCCTATGCCGGGAATTATGCCATCTGGCGCCGGGCATCAGGAAGGAGCCCGGAGGAAAGGCCGGTGGCGGATATCGAGGCGGGCGAGATGGAGAAGCTGGCTCAACGCGCCCGGTGCGAAGAAGGACCTGCACGCCAGGCCTTCCGGGAGGCGGGACGTGCTATCGGTTTCGGTCTCGGCAATCTGTTTGCCTTGATCGATCCGGCGCCCGTGGCAATCATCGGCCAGGGGACGGCTGCTTTTGACATATTGGAGCCGGAAATCCGCAGCGCACTCGCCGAAACGGCGGGCGGCCAGCACGCGGAGGCGATTTCTTTCGAGACGATGCCGAGGGCGCGCCCTCTCATATTGCATGGCGCGGCGATGACGGCGCTGACGGACCTGGACCGGCACGTTTTTGCCGGAGGCCCAGGGGTTCGCTCGGATGAACCGGCAAAGGGCCGCAGGAAGATGGCCCTCGTCAGTTCTCCCGGATAGCGTATCCAGCCCCACGGATGGTGCGAATGACATCCGGCATGCGGCCCTGGTTAACGGCCTTGCGCAGGCGGCCCACATGGACGTCGACCGTGCGCTCGTCGATATAGATCGTCTCGCCCCAGACATTGTCGAGGAGCTGGCTGCGCGAAAAGACGCGGCCCGGATGCTGCATCATGAATTCGAGCAGGCGGAACTCCGTGGGGCCAAGATGGATCTCGTTCTTGCGCCGATAAACGCGATGCGCTTCGCGGTCGAGCACGATATCGCCCACCTTGAGCACCGTTGAAAGCACTTCCGGCTTTGCCCGCCGCAAAAGCGCCCGGACGCGGGCGATGAATTCTGGCGTGGAGAAGGGCTTTACCAGATAATCGTCGGCGCCGGTGGAAAGGCCGCGCACGCGGTCGCTCTCCTCGCCGCGGGCGGTCAGCATGATGATGGGCAGTCGCTCGGTCTCAGGCCGCATTTTAAGGCGCCGGCAGAGCTCGATTCCTGAAATCGCGGGTACCATCCAGTCGAGGACGAGCAGGTCCGGCACGTTTTCCTGCAGCCGCACCTCAGCCTCGTCACCGCGCGTGACCACTTCGACCTGATAGCCCTCGGCTTCAAGATTGTAGCGAAGCAGCACGCAAAGCGGCTCGTCGTCCTCCACGACCATGATTTTCGGTGCGATCATTCACAAGCCCCCGCTCAGGAATTGACCGTCATCTGGGTTTCATCCTGCTTCGGCCGCTGAACGGGAAGCTGGAGCCCGGTGAGCACATAATAGGCGTTTTCGGCGATGTTGGTGACGTGATCGCCGATGCGCTCCAGGTTCTTTGCGCAGAAGAGAAGATGCGTGCAGGCGGTGATGTTGCGCGGATCTTCCATCATATAGGTGAGAAGCTCGCGGAAAACCGACGTATACTGCACGTCGATCTTCTCGTCCTCGTCGCGCAGCTTCGTGAGGGCTTCCGTCTGCCGGTTCACATAGTGCTCGACCACCGCCTTCACCTGTTCGAGCACCATGCCCGCCATGGTTTCGATTGGGTGGGTGAGACCATGGGGAGTGCCGGCCCCGCCGACTGCGCCGACCCGCTTGGCGATGTTTTTCGCCAGGTCGCCGATACGTTCGAGATCGGCGGCCATGCGGATGGCGCCGACGACGGCACGCAGGTCCTGCGCCATGGGCTGGCGCTTGGCGATGAGGGTGATGGCGCTCTCGTCCAGCTCGCGCTGCTTGGCGTCCATGACGGCGTCGTCCGAGATCACCCGCTGCGCCAGCGCGTTGTCGGCATAGAGAAGCGCGCGCGTGGCAGCCTGGGTCATCGCGCCAGCGAGATCGCCCATGTCCCGGATGAGGCGGTCGAGATGCTCCAGATCCTGGTCGAAAGAGGTGACGGTGTGCTGGCCCATGAAGCCGTTCCTTTTGATAGATTGTGCCCCGATCAACCGAACCGGCCGGTGATGTAATCTTGTGTGCGCTTTTCTTCTGGATTGGTGAACATCTTGTCGGTCGGCCCCTCCTCGACGAGATAGCCAAGATGGAACATGGCCGTGCGCTGAGAAACGCGGGCGGCCTGCTGCATCGAGTGGGTCACGATGACAATCGTGTAATTCTCACGCAATTCATCGATCAGCTCCTCCACCTTGGCGGTGGCGATGGGATCGAGCGCCGAACAGGGCTCGTCCATGAGGATGACCTCGGGCGAGACCGCGATGGCCCGGGCGATGCAAAGGCGCTGCTGCTGCCCGCCGGAAAGGCCGGTCCCCGGCTCGTGCAGGCGATCTTTCACCTCGTTCCAGAGGCCCGCCTTCTGAAGGCTGGTTTCGACGATGCGGTCGAGATCGCCCTTGGCGCTCGCCAGGCCATGGATGCGCGGGCCATAGGCGACGTTCTCGTAAATCGATTTCGGGAACGGGTTGGGCTTCTGGAAGACCATGCCGATCCTGGCGCGCAGCTCCACCACATCGATGGAGCCGTCATAGATATCGGCGCCGTCGAGTTCGATCCTGCCGGTTACCTTGCTGCCCTCGATCGTGTCATTCATGCGGTTGAAGCAGCGCAGGAAGGTGGATTTGCCGCAGCCCGATGGCCCGATGAAGGCGGTCACCGCGCGCTCGGGAACATCGATGGAAACGTCGAACAATGCCTGTTTGGAGCCGTAGAAGACGTTCACCTCCCGCGCCTTGACACGGATCGGGCGGGGCATCGCGTCGGGCGTCCGCACGGTCGAGGACTTAATGGAATAGAGATCCGTCTGTCCGACGATCTTCTCGGTCGGCATATGCATCTCCATCACCTCCGCATGTTCGTTGTTCATGTGCGTCGCTCCAATCTTGTCCGCAGATAGATCGCCAACGCGTTAAGCGTGATCATGAGGCCGAGCAGCACGATGATCGCGGCGGACGTACGCGCTTCGAAGAAATTGCGGTTCTCATTGCCCTGCCAGAGATAGATCTGCACCGGCAGCGCGGTGGACTGGTCCAGAGGAGTCGCCGGCACGGCCGCCACGAAGGCGTTCATGCCGATGAGGAGCAGCGGCGCCGTCTCGCCGAGCGCTTGGGCGACGCCGATGATGGTGGCCGTCAGGATGCCGGGATAGGTGACCGGCAGCACGTGATGAAAAACCGTCTGCATGCGCGATGCGCCAAGCCCCAGGGCGGCTTGCCGCAGCGAGGGCGGGACGGCCCTCAGTGCCGAACGGGTGGCGATGATGATCGTGGGCAAGGTCATCAGCGTAAGCACCAGCCCGCCCACCAGCGGGGCCGAAAGCGGCAGGCGGAAGTAGTTGATGAAGACGGCGGCACCCAAAAGGCCGAAGACGATGGAGGGCACGGCGGCGAGGTTGTTGATGTTCACCTCGATCAGGTCCGTGAACCGGTTTTTCGGCGCGAACTCTTCCAGATAGACCGCGCTTCCCACGCCGAGCGGCACCGCCAGCACGATCACCACCAGCATCATGTAAAGGGAGCCCATGAAGGCACCGGCCAGGCCGGCGCTCGCGGGTGCCGAGCGCGAATCCACATTCGTGAAGATCTGCGTGGCGAATGCGAAGCGGATCGTGCCATTCTCGAGCAGGCGGTCCGCCAGCGCGCGAGCCGGCGCGGAAAGCTGCTGCTGACTGTCTGGCAGGCTGCGGTCGATATTGCCCTTCAGCCAGTTGTCCACATTGGCCGAGGCGAGGAGGTCCACCTTGACGGTTTGCCCCAGCAGGGCGGGGTTCTCCACGAAGCGGTCGCGCAGGACGAAGCGTTCGCTGGTCTCGACGATCGAGAGCGCCTGGCGGGTGTCCACCTCCATATCCGGAGCCGCCTGGCGGATGGCGGCCTCCAGGATGCGGTTCCAGTTGACCAGGGTCACCTGCCGCTCCCAGTCGAGCCGGGCCTTCTGATAATCCGCCGGTGACTGGCCGGGCTGCGGTTCCGGCCTGGGATCGACCTCAATGACGGCGGGATCGAAGAAGACATCCAGCGTCAGCGAGGCCTGGGTGAAGGCCGGAATGCCCTTGGCGAGGATCATGCTGAAGAGAATGAGCACCGCGCCGAGAGCGGCGCAGATGGCGGCGATCCCATAGGCACGGAACCGGCGCTCGCGGGCATGGCGGCGCGTAAGGCCGCTGCGGATGGTCTTCAGCGTATCGCCGGGCGCGTCCGAAGCCGTCTGCGTCTGGGAAAGGATCTCGGCCATGACTATTCGTACTGCTCCCGGTAGCGGCGAACGATAAAGAGCGCCACGACGTTAAGGATGAGGGTCATCAGGAAGAGCGTCAATCCGAGTGCGAAGGCGACGAGCGATTGCGGCGAGGCGAAGTCGGTGTCGCCCGTGAGCTGGTTCACGATCGTCACGGTCACCGTCGAGACGGGCTCGCCCGGATTGAGCCGCAAATAGGGGCTGTTGCCGGCGGCAAGCACCACGATCATCGTTTCGCCGATGGCACGGCTGACCGCCAGCAGGAAGGCGCCGACAATGCCGGGAAGGGCTGCCGGCAGGATCACGCGACGGATCGTTTCCGACTGGGTGGCGCCCAGGCCGAGCGAACCGTCGCGCATGGCACGCGGCACTTGGCGGATGATGTCGTCGGACAGGGAGGAAATGAATGGGATGATCATGATCCCCATCACGATGCCCGCCGTGAGCGCGCTGGTGGCGCGGATGTCGAGCCCGACCAAGTCGCCGATGCCCGCGAGGAACGGCCCCACGGTCACCAGCGCGAAGAAGCCGTAGACGATCGTGGGAATGCCTGCCAGTACCTCGACGACCGGCTTCACGGCGTTGCGGATGTTGGGCCGCGCATATTGCGTGAGATAAACCGCTGTCATCAGGCCGATCGGCAGCGACACGAGCATGGCAATGCTGGCAATCATCACCGTGCCCCACAGGAGCGGGAGAAGCCCATATTCCCCCGTGCCCGCACCCACCGTCGAGAAACGGGGGTTCCAGACCGTGCCGAAGAAGAAATCGATGGGGCTGACGAAGGTGAAGAAGCGGAGCGCCTCGGTCAGCAGCGAGGCGACGATGCCGATCGTGGTGAGGATCGCCACGACCGAGCAGGCGATCAGGAGATATCGGACGACGCGCTCCACTTCGTCCCTGGCGCGCAGCCGCGGCGCGATCCGGCGGCGGGCAAGATAAAGTCCGAGGGCGCCCGTCCCCGCCGCCGCCGCCACAACGAGGGCGAAGGCGAGGTTCCGGAATTCGCGCAGCGCCTGACCGGCGGCGCTCTCATAGGGTGCCGGCTCGCCGACAACGCCGAAACCGGTCGCGATCTGCTCGATCCGGCTGAGTGCCTGCGCAAGCTCGGAACCGCCCATCGCCCGAACGTCGGAAGGAAGCTGCGCCATGACAAAGGCGCGCGAGGCCGCGTCGCTGAAAAAGGCCCACAGGCCGAGGATGAGAAGGGCGGGAACAAGCGCCCAGATGGCGACGCGCGCGCCGTGATAATTCGGCCGAGAATGAAGCCGTCCGCCGGCGGGAGCGACCTGCCTGCTCCGCGACCAGCCGACCTGATAGGCAAAGCCGATAAGGATGAGCAGGAGCGTGGCGACGATAAGACTGTTCACGTTCAAAGCCCTCGAGGCTCAGTAGCCGCCCGCGCGGCACGGATGAACAAAGGAACGCGATGCTACCCGAAACCGTCAAGTGGGGAGCCTTGAGAGACTCCCCACTATTTTATGTGTCCTACTGGACGTCGGCGGCGGTCAGAGCCTTGCGCTCCTTGAAGGCGTCCACAACTTCCGCGGTCTTTTCCTCGGGCTGCGGGATCATGCCGGCGCCCTCGAGCGTGCCGCCCGCACCGGCCATCTGGTCGGACATGAAGAACTCGACATACTCTTCGATGCCCGGAACCTGGCCGATATGCTCGCCCTTCACATAGAAATACAGCGGGCGGGAGACCGGGTATTCACCGGAAGCGATCGTCTCGAGCGACGGGGTCACGCCCGACATGGTGGCGACCTTCAGCGTATCGCGGTTCTGGTCGTAGAAGCTCAGGCCGAACACGCCGACCGTGTCCGGGTTACTCTGCAGGCGGGCCAGCGTCTCGGTGTAGTCGCCGGCGATCTCCACGACCACGTCCTGACGGATGGCGGTGCAGGCGGCCTCCATGGCCTCCTCTTCCATCTCCGGCAGTTCGGCCGCTTCGCAGCCCGCGTGCAGCACCTTCTCCTCGAACACTTCGCGCGTGCCGTGGTTGGACGCCGGGATGGCGACGGCGATCGGCTGATCTGGCAGCGAAGAGTCGATCTCGCTCCAGCTCTTGTACGGATTGTCGACCATCTCGCCTTCCACCGGGACCTTGGCGGCTACTGCCTTGAAGACGTGAACCGGCTCAAGCGCGAAATCGCCCTTGTCGGCGCTGGTCGCGAAGACAATGCCGTCGAAACCGATCTGGATTTCCAGGATCTGGTTCACGCCGGCCTGGTTGCAGGCCTCGATTTCCGAAGCGCGGATGCGGCGCGAAGAATTGGCGATGTCGATCGTGTTCTCACCCACGCCCTGGCAGAACTGACGCAGGCCGCCGCTCGAGCCGCCGGAGCCGACGACCGGCGTCTTGAACTCCGGAAACGCGTTGCCGAACTCTTCGGCCACGATGCTGGCGAAGGGAAGAACAGTCGAGGACCCAGCGATCTGGATCGTATCGCGCGACTGCGCGGCGGCGAAGCCGAGCGACGCGGCAAGGGCGGAGGACGCCACAGCTGCCGCAAGGAAATACTTATTCATTTGGCTACTCCTGTCCGGAATTCGGTGTTGACGCCCTGTCGCGTCGGGAGAGGCCTTAACGCCCCTGTGTAACAGTTCGATGACAGTTTAATGTCGGTCCGATAAAGAGCGACAGTCCCCTGGATCTGCAAGCAGGGCGCATCGCACCCGCGATGGTGCAACGGAGACTCTTCCCTTTTGGGGAATGTTCCACATAGGCCGTCCGCTGCCGGGAGCAGGGCCTGAATGCCCTCACCTCGTGGCGGCAGAAGCAGAAGGATTACAAAGATGTAACCCTTTTGCCCCAGTCTCGCCACAGTTGCGGCAATTCTTTTCCCTGCCTATATCAAATCTACGGCCGTTCCGGCCGGATACGCATTGATCGCAAAGCAGGGAGGGCAACCATGGTTCCTGCGCATGCTTTTTTTGCGCGCAAGACTCTCACCAAAACCCTAAGTGCAACTGTCGTTCTGGCTGGCCTGCTCACGGCCTCGCCGCAATCAGCTCAAGCCCAGTCTATATCGACGGCGCCATCCGCCGCCGAGCAACAGATTGAGGGCCTGTGGCTTACCACCCCTTATCCGGACTTCTTCGCTCAAAGTGGCGAGGAGGTGGATATCGGACTCACGCTCGCCAACAAGGGAATGCCGCCCCAACGGGTGGAATTCAGCGTCTCCGGTTTGCCTGATGGATGGCAATGGGAGATCGACGGCGGCGGAAAGCGGGTTGGCGCCGCCATCGCCGCATCCGACCAGACGGTAGATCTTTCATTGAAGCTCACGCCCGCTGAGGGCGCGGCGGACGAGACCTATCAGTTCACCATCACCGGCCGCACCGGCGATCAGACGCTGGAGCTGCCGATTTCCCTTACCCTGGCGGAGACGGAGCCCGCGCAGCTGACGCTCGAACCGGAACTGCCGGCCCTTCGCGGGACGGTTCGGTCCTCCTTTGATTACCAGGTGGCAATCACCAATGACGGCCAGGAAGACACCGTCGTCAATCTTGTCTCGGAGGCGCCGGCCGGATTTCAGGTAACCTTCAAGGAGCGTTACGGCTCTCAGGAACTCACCAGCCTTCCGCTGAAGGCGGGCGAAAAGAAGGATCTCTCGGTTTCCGTGAAGGCTCCTGAAAATGCGCAAGCGGGTCAATACCCGGTCAGGGTTGGCGCAGCTGGCGGCGACGCGTCTGCCGAGACCCAGCTTGTTTTGGACATCACGGGTCAGCCTGAGCTTTCGCTCGCCGGTCCGGGCGGCCGGCTATCGGGCGATGCAACGGCCGGCGAGCAGCGCAGCTTCAACTTCACTGTCGAGAACAGCGGCACTGCGCCCGCGCGCGCCGTCAAGTTCTCCGCAAGCCCGCCCTCCGGCTGGAACGTGGAGTTCAGTCCTGAGGAAATCGCCGAAATACCGGCGGGCGAGACAGCTGAAGTGGCCGTGAACATGACGCCCTCCGACCAGGCGATCGCCGGCGACTATGTGGTCTCCGTACGTGCCAACGGCGATGGCGCGTCAGACAGCGCCAGCTTCCGCGTCACCGTGCGCACCTCCACGATCTGGGGCGTGACAGGGCTCGGCGTCATCGCCGCCGCGGTTGTCGTTCTTGGATTTGCGGTCACACGGTATGGCAGGCGATGAATACGGTCATAGAGACGAGCAACCTCGTCAAGCGCTATCGATCCCTCGCAGCCGTGGACGGGCTTGACCTGACGGTCGAGCGAGGTGAGGTATTCGGCCTGCTCGGGCCCAATGGCTCGGGTAAAACGACGACCATCCTTCTCCTCCTCGGCCTCACGGAGCCGACATCAGGAACCGTCCGCGTGCTAGGCCTCGATCCGCTGCGCAATCCGCTGCAGGTCAAGCGCCGCGTGGGCTATCTGCCGGATCAGATCGGCTTTTACGACAATCTGACGGCGCGCGAGAACCTGCTTTACACCGCGCGCCTGACGGGTCTTTCCGCCGCCGAGGCAAATACGCGCATCACGGAAGCACTTGAACGCGTGCGGCTCACCCATGCCGAGGATCGGCGCGTGGGAACCTTCTCTCGCGGCATGCGCCAACGCCTCGGCCTGGCCGAGGTGCTGATCAAGCGGGCGGAAATCGCCATACTCGACGAGCCGACCTCCGGGCTCGATCCGCAATCCACCCAGGAGCTCCTTGAGCTGATCGTGGAGCTTGCGAGGGAGGGCATCACCATTGTGCTCTCCTCGCATTTGCTGACCATGGTGCAGACCATCTGCAACCGCGTTGCGCTCTTCAATCGCGGCCGGATCGGGCTTATGGGGCGGGTTTCGGATCTGACGAGTGATGTCCTCGGCGGGACCCATGTGGTCGAAGTGGAGGCCGAGGGCGTGGATCTCAGGACCGCACTTAACGGCGCGCCGCACATCACGGGTGTGACGGAGCAGCGGCAAGGCCTCTGGCGTGTGGATGCCGACGCCGACGCTCGGCCCGATATCGCCCGCCGCGTGGTCGAGGCCGGCGGCGCGCTGCGGACCATGTCCATCCGCCAGACGACGCTGGACGAGGTCTATGTCAGGTACTTCGAGGAGGAGAGGATTCATGCCGCAGCGTGAAGGCTCACCCTTTACCGGGCTTGCGACGGTCGCCCTGAAGGAGGCGGCCGACCATATGACGAGTGCGCGCATCCACCTGGTGATGCTGCTGGTGCTGCTCACCGCCTTCGGTTCGGTCTATGCCGCCATCGGCCAGATCTCCCAGACCGTGAGCGAGGACCAGTTCCTGTTCCTGCGCCTGTTCACCACGGCGCGGGAGCCGCTGCCCTCCTTCGTTGCCTTTCTGGGATTCCTGTTGCCGCTGGTCGCTATCGCGCTCGGCTTCGATGCCATCAATGGTGAATATAACCGGCGCACCATGTCGCGCATCCTCTCGCAGCCCATTTACCGGGATGCACTGCTGACAGGCAAATTCCTGGGCTGTCTGCTGGTGATTGCCTTGTGTCTCCTGGTGCTCTGGCTTTTGGTGACCGGAATGGGCATCCTGCTTTTGGGACTGCCGCCCAGCGGGGAGGAAATCCTGCGCGGCCTCGCCTTCCTGCTTGCCTCCTTCGTTTATGCGGGGGTGTGGCTTGCGGTGGCGATGGTGTTTTCCACCATCTTCCGATCACCGGCGACCTCGGCCCTGGCCACCCTCACGGTTTGGCTGCTCTTCACTGTCTTCTGGCCGATGCTGTCACCGCTGATTGCAGGTGCGGTCGTGCCGGTTGATCCGTTCGACCCGATGACGGCGGTGCATCAGGTCGAGCTGCAACGGGCCGTCGCCCGCATTTCACCCAACACGCTTTTCGGGGAAATGACGTTGGCGATCCTCAATCCCGAAACGCGGTCGCTGGGCATCGTGTTCGCCAACCAGCTCAGTCAGGCGGTGATTGGAGCTCCGCTGCCGATCTCGCAAAGCCTGATGCTCATCTGGCCGCAGCTTGCCTGCATGATCGCAGCGCTGGTGGTGCTGTTCACTGGAGCTTATGTCTCCTTTCAGCGGCAGGAGATCAGGGCGTAACCCGCCCTGATCCTTTCCTGCAGGGCTTGCACGTAATGATCGCGCCTCTTTAGAGCGGGTCTCCCGTGACGGGATTGATCCTCATTTCAACCTTGGCCTTGTCCTTGGTGTAATAGATGATCTGGTAGTAACCCTCGTCATCCCAATCGAGTTCGTCCAGGTAACGAAAGTCGGCGCGATCCTCGATCTTGGCAATGATGGCCGAGGCTTTCATGGCTGTTTCCGGCGGCACTGCGCTCTCGTTGGTCGTCTGCGCAAGGAGTGGCGTAGAGGCAAATAAGGCGGCCAGAAAAGGCGCAAGGAAGCTTCTGTTATTCATGTAAAATGTCCTCTCAATACTATGCCGACGCTTTTCAACTTGAAAAAGCGGGAAGAGGTTCCGCCCGGCGGCTGCCGGGCGGAATTGCTGACGCGGTTCTTGGGAGGTACTAATGCGTAAAAGATCCGGCAGACTGGATCAGCGGCCGCCGCCGATATCTAATCGACGGCGTGGAAATCTACTGCCTGCCCCCAGCTGACCTGTGATTGGCTCACCCGCTTGCTAAGCGAGGGGTCGAGAGCCATCGACAGAACGCCACCAAGACAGACAGCGAAGACAACGGTAAGAAACAGGCGTACGAGCATCGGATCATCCCCCTGGAAGATCTCACGCTATCTGTGATCGCCCGAACTGTGACTGAATGCGGTGTTCATCCGCAATTCAAACATCTTACCTGCGCGTAAATTGTTGTGTGTTTCGCGCTTGAAAAGCGTTCAAGGACCGCCGGCAAGCGCGCCAATCACAACCATTGTGAGATCGTCGAGGTCAATTTCGCCATCGACGGAAAGCCTTGTCTTTCCCGGCGAAACCTTCAGCGCGCCCGGCCTTATATCGGCCTGGCGCTTCAATTCGTCGATGATCGCCTGTTTGACCTTTTCTTCCAGGGGAGAGGCTCCCCCGGGATTCATATCGCCGGCACCCATTTCCAGAACACGCCTTCCATCCGTTCAGTGTAATATTCGAATTCGCATTCGAACCGCCGGCCATAGGCTTTGGCCGCTTCGGCGGCGGCCTCGCTGATCGGGTTCATGCCAGTGCCTGGAGCGAACCATTCCTCAAGAAGATCGCTCGGCACATACGCACCAATCCGCAGCGGAAGCTTCGCAAGCACGATGTCCATCTCCTCCGGCGGCATAACACCCTCCAAAATCTTCAACAGGAACCGGCGCAAGGCCGGATCGTTCCAACCGGCAGATAGTCGGACCGGCCGCGAGCAAATTCAAGTTGAAAGAAACTGCAACTTTTGCACGCCAAAAGCGTTATAGTCGGCCTTAGGGAGAGGACCGCCAATGAACGAGGAACAATCCGTCCAGTCGTGTTTCGAAACTCCCGTCCGCGTCGCCGCCCGTCCAGGAAAAGTCAGAGAGATTGCAAGCCCGCAGCAAGCCTTTGACTTTCTGCGGACCTGCCCGGTGCAGGAAGGGCCGATTTACGAGAGTGCGCTGGAAGCCTGTTTCACCGCGACTTACGACGATACGGCCGTCGAAGACGCCTGGCGCGGCCTGAAGGCCTTCGCCAAGGCTCACGGCTTCCTCGCATGAGCTAGGTGTGTCCGGCGACGCGCTTCGGCTGGTAGTGCGCTTCGAGCAAAGCAACGTCCTCATCGCTCAGCTCTACATCCAAAGCGGCAATGGCATCGTCGAACTGTTCCAACCGTGAAATGCCCACGATCGGCGCGGTGATGCCGGGCCGCGAGGCAACCCAGGCATAAGCGACTTGCGCCATTGGCCGCCCTTGGCGCGTGGCAACTTCGCGCACGGCGGCAATCACTTTTGCATCCTGTTCCTCGGTCGATCCATAGAGCTTTACCTGTGTGCGGTCCGTTTGAGCGCGTAACGTGGCTTCATCGCCGCTGCGGCCGGCCAGGCGGCCGCGCGCCAGCGGGCTCCAGGGAATCACGCCGATCCCTTCGCTGCGGCAAAGCGGCAGCATCTCCCGCTCCTCCTCGCGGTAGATGAGGTTGTAATGAGGCTGCATTGAAACGAAGGGCGCCCAGCCGTGCTGGCGCTGCAGGCCAAGCGCCTTCATGAACTGCCAGGCGAACATGGACGACGCCCCAAGATAGCGCACCTTGCCGGCCCGCACGAGGTCGTTGAGCGCGTCGAGCGTTTCTTCAAGCGGTGTTTCGTAATCGAAGCGATGCAGCTGATAAAGATCGATATAGTCGGTGCCAAGGCGTTTCAGGCTCGCGTCGACCGCTTCGAATATATGCTTCCGGCTCAGGCCCCGGTCGTTTGGATCGTCGCTCATCGCATTGTAGAGTTTGGTGGCAATCACGAGCTGGTGCCTCGCCCGAAGCCGCTTCAGCACCCGGCCGGTCACCACCTCGCTCTCCCCCAGCGAATACACGTCGGCGAGATCGAAGAAATTGATGCCCAGATCCAGCGCGCGCTCGATGATCGGCGTCGCGGCCTGCTCGTCCAGAACCCATGAAGCCCATTTGGCCGAACCGAAGGTCATACAGCCCAAGGACAGGCGAGAAACCTTCAGACCCGAACGGCCGAGATTGACATATTCCATCAATACACCTTTTCCAAACTGACCTGCTTCGCCCGCACATTTATTGCAGAAGCTGGCGGCCGGCGGCAACGCTCCACATTAGCCTTTTTGCTAAATGCGCCGGAACAATACCGATAAATATTTGATATTATATCGTTTTCTTCCTGATATAAAAATATTCCTGATCCGTTGCACTGACCAAAAAACGTGATACGGTCTAGTGTACCAAGGGATTAGAACACATGTTCCCGGTAGACGCTTCAACCATAGACAAGTCTCTGCCCGTACCTGTGGGTACGCAGCTTTATGGGTTGCTGAGCTACTATCTCTCCCATTCCGACATACCCTACGGCACCAAACTGCAGTCGGTGCGCCAGCTTGCGGCCGAGCTGGGTATTGCCCCGATGACGGTCAGCCAGGTGTACCAGCAACTGCGCGATGCCGGCTTGATCGAGATGAGGCGCGGAAAAGGCGCCTATTCGGCGCGTGATCCGCACAAGAAGCTGGGCGATGAGGCCGCGATGGCCAATCTGCGCGAGGAAATCGGCAAGGTTTTGGACAAGGCCGACCGGTTGGGAATATCCCCTTCCGTCCTCGCCACCATGATCACCGCTCAGGCGCAACTGAGAAAACCGC
Organism: Chelativorans multitrophicus; assembly: GCF_011317445.1. Taxonomy (GTDB): domain Bacteria; phylum Pseudomonadota; class Alphaproteobacteria; order Rhizobiales; family Rhizobiaceae; genus Chelativorans; species Chelativorans multitrophicus. The sequence continues at coordinate 8,607 of NZ_JAAAPL010000006.1, read as the reverse complement.
GCGGCGGCCTCACGATCATGTTCGTGGGCATTTTCGAGGCTGCCACGCGCGACTATGTCGCCGAAATACGCCCGGTACTTGAACCGGGAGACCAGATCCATCTGGTCACGCTCGATCAACTCACGGTCTCGGCCGAGGCGCAAGCGGCGGTGCGCCGCGCGGATGTCGTCCTCACATTCGTGCACCGGGAGGTGGAGTTACGCAAGATCGTGCCAGAAGCCAACATCCTGGCGATCCGCTTCATTCCTTCCACGCATACCCGCCAGGCGTTGGCAGGGCTTCCTCCGCGGGCGCGTGTCGCCGCAATTACCTATTTCAAAGATTACATCGCGATCATGAAGCCCAGCGTACGCGAATTTGCGCCGCACGTGTCGGACGTTACCGTGGCTTGGGCTGCCGCGCCGGACCTCCCCGAGCTTCTGAATCGCTGCGATGCCGTGATCTATGCGACGGGGGCCGATGATGTGCGGCGGCTCGCACGCCCGGGTATTCCCTGTTTCGAATTTCGCCATGCGCCTGATCCCGATGCGCTGGAAAATCTGCTGGTGCCCTATTTGGCGCAACTGCGGCGCGCCAAGATCGCCAGCGCGGACGCTGGAAAAAACGGGGCTTCAGAACCTTCAGAAATGCACCGCCGCAGGAACCGCCGCGAACCGGCGCTTCTGTCCAGAGGGTAATAACGATGAAAAAACTGCTGCTCTCCACAACCGCACTTTTGTTTGCCCTGGCGATCGGGCCTGCCTTCGCCCAGGAGACCATCGTGGTCGGCACCGATGTCGACGCGGGCACTCTCGACTCGCGCCTGACGCGGGACACGACGGCTTATCGTGTCGCCGACCTCATATATTCCGGCCTGGTCCACATCACTCCGCAGCTCGAAGTCGTTCCCGACCTTGCCGAAAGCTGGGAGACGCCGGACCCGCAAACCTTCATCTTCAAATTGCGCGACGGGCTTAAATTCTCCGACGGCACGCCGCTTACCGCCGACGACGTGGTCTATACTTACACGACGCTGCTCAATCCCGATTTCAACGCGCCGATGCGCACCCTCTACACACCCATCCAATCGGTGGAGAAGGTCGACGACCTGACGGTGAAATTCAGCCTCGACGCGCCTTATGCGCCGCTGCTTTCCTATCTCGACCTTGGAATCGTGCCGCAGGAACTGGCGGAAGGCGGCCATGATATCGCCACCCAGCCGGTGGGCGCGGGCCCGATGAAGCTTACATCCTGGAACCGCGGTGCGGAAATCGCGCTCGAGGCAAACCCCGAATATTGGGGTGGCGCTCCGCAAATCGAGAAAGTCACGCTTAAGATCATCCCGGACAACTCTGCCCGCGCGCAGGCCTTCGAGGCGGGAGATCTCGACGTGATCCAATCGCCGCTCTCGCCACAGGACATATCGCGTCTTGCCGGGGACGATCGCTTCGGCAATGCGATCATGCCGGGCCTCGGTGTCACCTACATCAATTTCAACACCAAGGACCCGCTGCTTTCGGACCCGAAGATGCGGCAGGCCTTCTCCATGCTGGTGGACCAGCAGACGATCGTCAGCGACATCTATCAGGACGTGGACAAGGTTGCATCGTCCGTGCTCCTGCCCTCTTCTTGGGCCTATTCGCCCGATATCAAGCAGCCGACCTTCAATATCGAAGGCGCCGTGGCCCTTTTCAATGAGCTCGGCTGGACCGACAGCAACGGCGACGGCATCCTGGACAAGGATGGCAACAAACTGACGGTCACCCTCGCCACGCATAGCGAGGACCCGAACCGCGTTCAGACGATCGAGTTTCTGCAGACCATGTTCAGCCAGGCCGGCGTGGATGCCAAAACGCAGATCACGGACTGGCCGAGCTTTTCGACAAACTATGTGCAGAAATCCCAGCACCAGATCGCCCTGCTGGGATGGCTGAACATCGTCGACCCCGACAGGCTGCTCTTCTCTCAGCTTACGACCGGCGGCTCCACCAATTGGGGCGGCTACTCCAATCCGAAGGTCGATGAGCTCCTGCAAAAGGGCCGCTCCTCGCTCGATCAGCAGGAGCGCGCGGCAGCCTACCAGGAAGCGGCGAAAATCCTCGCCGAAGAGCTTCCCTACTTCATCGTGTCGTATCAGGGTTACCAGCTCTTCTACGACAAGGAGCTTCCGACCGAGGTGACAGCGACGCCGCGCGGCTATCTCCGCGGGCTTATCGGGATGGAAAATTGATGCCGGGTGCCGGCCGCTCCCATCCTGCGGCCGGCAGTCCGCCCGGACCTGATTCCCACCAGGAAAACTCTCGCAGACACAGACAAGACCCGACGCCGTGATCGCCTATCTCATACGACGCCTGTTGCTTTTCATTCCCATGGCCATGGGAATGGTCGTCGTGACTTTCGGGCTGCTCCTGATCATCCCCGGGGATCCGGCCTCGGTCCTTCTCGGGCAGGAGGCTTCGCCCGAAGCGATAGAGCGGCTGCGGGATTCGCTCGGCCTCAACGATCCTTGGTATGTGCGGCTTTGGGATTATTTCGCCAGCCTTCTTTCCGGCGACCTCGGCACATCGATCTTTCAGAACCAGCCGGTCGCAACGATCATCCTCGGCCGCCTCGGTGCCACCATAGAACTTGCGATCGCTGCCCTTGTGATCGCCACGGTGCTGGGGCTCGCCATGGGCGTGGTCTCGGCCATGCGGCAAGGCTCGATCATCGACACGATCACCATGATCTTCGCCCAGCTCGGGGTCTCCATGCCGGTCTACTGGCTGAGCCTCCTGTTGATGCTCGCCTTCGCCGTGCAGCTCGGCTGGCTTCCCGCGATCGGGCGCGGAATGCCTCTGCCCGAAGCTTTCTGGGCAGCCATCACCGGCAGGCCGCAGGCTCTGATTGAATCGCTAAGCCACCTCCTTTTGCCGGCGCTTGCGCTTTCAGCGACCCCTGCAGCCATCATCTCACGGCTCACCCGCACATCCATGCTGGAGATGCTGCGCGAGGATTTCGTACGCACCGCCTATGCCAAGGGATTGCGGCGGCCGCGTGTGATCATTCGCCATGTGCTGCGCAACGCGCTTCTGCCGGTTCTTTCCGTTATCGGCCTGCGTTTCGGGATGCTTTTAGGCGGCGCCGTGCTGACGGAATCGATCTTTGCCTGGCCGGGACTCGGGCAACTCACGATCACCGCCATCTCGCAGCGCGACCTGCCGCTGATCCAGGGCATCGTGCTCACCTTTGCGCTGATCTTCGCGCTCGTGAACCTGCTCGTCGACCTGCTCTATGCGGCCGTCGACCCGCGTGTGAGGCTCGGCTGACATGCGAATGCCGAAGCCGCTTCGAAATCCGTCTTTCGTCATCGGCGCCGCGATAACGCTCTTCATCGTCGGCTGCGCCGTGCTTGCGCCCCATGTCGCCCCTTACGGGGTGGAGCAGATGGACATGCGCAACCGGTTTGCCGGGCCGAGTCTGGAACACCTCCTGGGTACCGACAATTTCGGCCGCGATCTCTGGAGCCGGATGGTTTTCGGCGCACGCATCTCGCTGATGATCGCTTTGATCTCGGTCGGCGGAGCAGCCCTTATCGGAACGGTGGTGGGGCTCGTTTCCGGCTATTTCGGCGGCTGGGTGGATCTGGTGCTAGGGCGTATCACGGACATCTTTCTCGGCTTCCCGGCGATCATCCTGGCGCTTGCGATTGTCGCCGTGCTGGGGCCTGGAATTGTGAATGTCTCGCTGGCGCTGATCGTCGTCTTCTGGACTGAGTATGCCAGGGTTGTGAGGGGCGCGACCCTCGTGCTCCGCGAGCAAAACTATGTGCAGGCGGCACGGGCGTTGGGGGCCGGTCCCCTACGCATCATCTTCCGCGAGATCCTGCCCAACGCGCTCGGGCCGATCATCGTGCTCGCCTCGCTCGGGCTGGGGACTGCTATTATCGCGGAGTCTGCCCTTTCCTTCCTCGGCTTCGGCTTGCCGCCGCCGGCGCCGACCTGGGGATGGACGCTCTCCTACGGCACGCGCTTCATGCGTGACGAACCGTGGCTCGCCATCGTCTCGGGCGCAGCGATCATGATCACCGTTCTGGGTTTCAACCTGCTGGGCGACGGCCTGCGCGACCTGCTGGATCCGCGCCAGCTTTCGCGCGGCCGAGGCGAGCGGCGAAAAGCCTGAATTTCAACCATCCATTTTACGAGGAAGCAAAGATGGTCAAATCGACAAGGATCCTGCGGCCAAGATTCACGACCCACGCGGACGGCTCCGACGCAGTGCTCGTCATGCACGAGCTCATAGGCGAAACGGACGGGCCGACAATCGGCCTTTCGGCGGCGATCCACGGCAACGAGAACACTGGCGCGCAGGCGATGCTCGATATCTACCGAGCCATCAAGGACATGCCGCTGAAGGGCCGTATCCTAATGTTGCCGGTGGCCAATGCGCGGGCCATGGCGGTCAATCACCGTTTCACGCCGATAGATGAGCTGAACCTCAACCGCGAGTTCCCCGGCAACCGCAACGGCAACTATACCCAGCAGCTTGCTGCCGCTATCACCTCGGAATTCCTGGAGAAGATCGATGTTCATATCGATCTCCATGCGGGTACGGATCGGCCCACGGTCGACTATGTCTATATCTGGAACGACGAAGCGCTGTCGCGCGCCTTCGGCTCCAAGATCCTGTACCGCCCGGCGCCCGACAAGGACGGAACCGTGTTTACCGGCACGACAAAAGCCGTGACAATCGACAAGCGGAACATTCCGGCCGTGGTGGTCGAGCTCGGCGGCGGCATCGTCGACCAGACCCCTTACGTAGAGCGCACGGTGAACGGCGTGCTCAACATGCTCCGCCATCTCGGCGCGATCCCCGGCGATGTGAAGCCCGCGCCGAAACAGGTGGTGGTGGACGAGATCGCCGGCATCCGGCCGACACAGGGAGGCTGGCTGGAACCGCTCTGCCCGCCGCTTGGCGAGGCGATCGGGAAGGGCCAGCTTCTCGGCCGGGTGGTGAGCCCCTACACCTTCGAGACGCTGGAAGAGATCCCCAATCCGTTCGAGCGTGGCATCATGATCCTGTCGCACCTGTCACGAAACCTCGTGGAGAGCGGCGATTACGGCTTCATGGTGGGCAATCTCGCGCGAGCGACGGACTGAGCGTTCGGAAAGGCGATGATGACGACGCCCGCCACCATGCTTGCGGATAAAAAGCCGGTCCTTGCGGTGGAGGACCTGGAGATCCGTATTCGCGGTGAGCACGGATCGTTCTCTGTCGTCGCGGATATGAGCCTGGCCGTGGCGGCGGGCGAAACGCTCTGCATCGTGGGGGAATCCGGCTGCGGCAAGTCGATGACCGCGCTCGCCCTCCTCCGCCTCCTGCCGGAGGCGGCGGAGATCGCAGGCGGCCGCGTGGAAATCAACGGCCGAGACGTCCTCAAGCTCGGCGCCCATGAGGTGGAGGATCTGCGCGGCGAGGAGATTGCCATGATCTTCCAGGAGCCGCTGACCGCCCTCAACCCCGTGATGACGATCGGGCTCCAGATCGCCGAAGCTGTGCGCCAGCACCGAAAGGTAAGCGCATCGGCCGCGATGGCGCAGGCAGTCGAAACATTGAAGCTCGTGCAGATGCCAGACCCCGAGAGGCGCGCCCGGCAATATCCGCACGAGCTTTCCGGCGGCATGCGACAGCGCGCGATGATCGCGCTCGCGCTCGCCTGCGATCCAAAGATCATCGTCGCGGACGAGCCCACGACCGCGCTCGACGTGACAATCCAGGCACAGATTCTCGGCTTGATAGCTGACCTGCAAAAGCGTCTCGGCTCGGCGCAAATCCTGATCACCCATGACCTTGGCGTCGTTGCCGAGGTGGCGGACCGGGTGATCGTGATGTATGCGGGCCGAAAGGTCGAAGAGGCGTCTGTGTACGACCTCTTCGACCACCCTATTCATCCCTATACGAAGGGACTCATGGGCGCCATCCCGCGCGGACGCGCCTCCGAAAGGCTGGCGGACATCCCCGGCACGGTCCCGCCCATGTGGGACCTCCCCAAGGGCTGCGCTTTCGCGCCACGCTGCCCCGGCGCCTCGGCCAGGTGTCTGGAGGAGCGACCGCTTTTCGAGGAGAAGCGGCCCGGCCATTTCGCGGCCTGCTGGGAGCATGACGATGTCTGACGCCCTTCTTGAAGTCGAAGGCCTGACGGTCCACTTCCCCATTCGCAAGGGCGTTCTGCAGCGGCAGGTGGGGACGGTGCGAGCCGTCGACGGTATCGATTTCAGCCTGAAGCGCCGCGAGACGCTGAGCCTTGTCGGCGAATCCGGATGCGGAAAGTCGACCACCGGACTGGCGCTTATGGGGCTTGTCAAAGCCACGGCTGGCACGGTGACTTTCGCGGGCGAGCGCATCGCGGGCTTGCGCGGGTCGGCGCTGCGCGCATTCCGCCGTCGTGTGCAGATCGTCTTCCAGGACCCGTTTTCCTCGCTCAATCCCCGCCAGCGCGTGCGCGATATCATTCGCGCGCCTCTCGACATCCACCGCGTCGGCACGGCGCGCGAGCGGCAAAAGCGCGTGGCCGAACTCATGGAGCGCGTGGGTCTCAGGCCGGACCAGGCGGACAATTTTCCGCACCAGTTCTCCGGCGGCCAGCGGCAGAGGATCGGGATCGCCCGCGCGCTGGCTTTAAAGCCGGAGATCATCATCTGCGACGAGCCAGTCTCGGCGCTCGACGTCTCGGTCCAGGCGCAAATCCTCAATCTGCTGGCGGATCTACAGCGCGATCTCGGTGTTTCCTATCTCTTCATCTCCCATGATCTGGGCGTGGTGGAGCATATATCTCGCCGCGTGGCCGTGATGTATCTGGGCAAGATCGTGGAGATTGCGGATCGCGATGCGCTCTTCGCCAGGCCCACGCATCCCTATACCGAGCTTCTGATGAAGTCGGCGCCGTCGCTCGACCCTCGCCGGCGCCATGTCTTCAGCGCAAGCAGCGATGTCGTGCCAAGCGCGACGCAGAAGCCATCGGGTTGTCCGTTTCATCCCCGCTGCCATCTCGCGACGGAAGAGTGTAAAGCCGCCGACCCGGCATTGACACCGAGGGATGATGGGCGGCTGGTAGCGTGCCACCATCGTTGAACGGAGGTTCTGATGACCAGCTTTCTTTTCACCAATGGCAGGGTGCTTGACCCCGAGGCTGGTGTGACGAGGGGCGGCCTTGATGTGCTCGTGGAAGAAGGCCGCATCAGAAATGTGGGCGAGCGCCTCGATGCGCCCTCGGGCGCGCGGCGCATCGACCTTGCCGGCCGCACGCTCATGCCGGGCCTGATCGACTGCCATGTGCACGTGGTGGCGGAAACGCTGGACCTTTGGGCCAACATAATCGCGCCCACCTCACTCTCTGCCTTGCGCTCGGCGCGCGTCATGGAAGAGGCGCTGCAGCGAGGTTTCACCACCCTGCGGGATCTCGGCGGGGCGGATATCGGGTTGGTGCGCGGCGTGGAGGAAGGTCTGATAAAGGGTCCGCGCCTCATTATCTGCGGGAAAGGGCTCACCACGACGGGCGGGCATGCGGACCTCAGGCAGCGAACGGACAACCGGCCGGGCATGATGTCGGACCGTCTGGGCTCCATGGGCTATGTGGTGGACGGCGTCGACGCCTGCCGGCTGGCCGCGCGGGAGATGATCAAGGGCGGGGCGCGCTTCATCAAGATCATGGCTAATGGCGGCGTCTCTTCTCCCAACGACCCCATCGAATCCATCCAGTTCTCGCGCGAGGAGATTGCCGCCATCGTGGAGGAGGCCGAGAACGCGAACATCTATGTCTCGGCCCATCTTTATACAGATCGCGCAATCCGCCGCGCCGTGGAGCTCGGCGTTCACTCGCTGGAGCACTGCAACCTGATCGAACCGGAAACCGCCCGAATGGCGGCCGAAAAGGGCTGCATCGCCGTGCCGACGCTGGTGGCTTACGAGGCGCTGCATCTGGAAGGCAAGCGCTTCGGCTTCGGCGAGACGGAGTTCTCCAAGATCGACGTGGTGCGCAACGGGGGCCTGAAGTCGCTTAAGATCATGCGAGACGCCGGCCTCAAAATGGCCTTCGGCTCCGACCTGCTCGGCGAATTGCGGAAATATCACTGCATGGAATTCGAGCTTCTGGCGAAGGTGCTCACACCCGTGGAGATCATCCGCTCGGCCACCGTGATCGGCGCGGAGCTTTGCGGTTATGCCGGCAGCCTCGGCGTGATCGCGCCGGATGCACTGGCCGACCTGATCGTGGTCGACGGTGATCCGCTGGAGGACATCGCCCTTCTGCAGGACGATGGCGCGCATATCCCGCTGGTCATGCGCGACGGCGTCGTCCTGAAGGACCGGCTCGAAAGCTGAAGACATCCTGAGCAGAAGAGCTTCTTGCCTCATTCCACAGGACCGTCCAACACCCGACTGAGTAGCATCCGCCGCCAAGCCCCCGTCACTGATCGATGGTGACCTTGAAGGAGACCTCGCCCTGGTCGCCGGGGAGCATGGTTCCGGTGCAGTCCCAGCGCAGGATGCCCCGATAGCCGGCGGTTCCGCCGGCCGGCGGCACGGCGGGGGCGCAGTCGAGGCTCGCCGGGTCCTGCACCACCGTCATCGGCGCGGAAAGGGTGGTGTAGC
>NZ_JAAAPL010000005.1 GCF_011317445.1 Chelativorans multitrophicus | reverse complement strand
GACAGACCATTATGCGGGTTCGCGACGAGGGTTCACGATCCGTTCGACCTTAGCGTACGATTTTGCACTGCTCTTGTTCCGACCCCAACTCCTCCCAGCCCTTCGAGCGCGCGAAGGACGTGTCGTGGTTCATCATTTTTAGAAGCTGGAGCGAATAGGGGTGGACAGCGCCCTTTGGATGCGAGCCGGCGGAGAAGGCTCTGAAACTCCCCTGCCCCTCCCGGTTTAGGATCGCCTCGGCGAGGATCGAGCGGGCCGAATTGCCGGTGCAGAGAAACAGGACGTTGAAGATCTGATCACTCATGGCGCGCCGCCTCCCTGACGGCGGTCTTCTTCGGTGTGCAGCACGGTGAAAGATCCGCGATCAGCGGCGTGCAGATCTCCGGGTGACCGCCGCAGCAATCCTTCACAAGGAAGCCGGTGAGATCGCGCACCGCGTCAAGCCTGGCCCGGTAGATGATCGACCGGCTGTGGCGTTCGGCCTCTATCAGCCCGGCACGGCTGAGGATCGCGAGATGCGTGGACATAGTGTTGTGGGGAACCGCCAGATGGCGGGCGATGTCCCCCGCCGGCAGCCCGCCCGGCTCGTGCTCCATCAGCAGGCGGAATACGTCGAGGCGTGTCGCCTGGGCAAGTGCTGCGAAAGCGAGAATGGCTTGCTCTGATTCCATATGTCGAGACTATTCGACAAATGAGCCGGAGCCCAGAGGCCGGTGATCGGCATATGGCCGCTAGTCCTCGATCTCGACGGCTTCCTCCCGGCCATCGGCAAAGTCGGGCATGATGTCGCCGGCCAGCAGCTTTTCCTTGGACAGCAGTCCCGCGTCCTCGAGCGCCTCGCGGTCGGGAAGATCGTGCAGCGTGTCGAGCCCGAACTCGAGCAGGAACTCTTTCGTGGTGACATAGGTGTAGGGCGCCCCGGGCTGCGGCGCGCGCGGGCCGGATGCAATGAAGCCGTGCGATCGCAGATTGCCGATCAGGTCACGGCTGATCTCCTTGCCGAAGAAGGACGACAGTTCTCCACGGGTGATCGGCTGGAAGTAGGCGATGCACATCAGCACCAGCACCTCCGACAGCGTCAGATCGACCGCGCGTTCACTTCTCCCAACCGCGGTGCGGATGACGTCGGCATAGGCGGGCCGGGTCAGGTGCTTCCAGCCGCCGGCGACCGCAACCAGATCGTAGGGGCGGCCGCGCAGTTCCTCGCGGATGTCGTCGATGAGAAGATCGATGCTGCAGCTCTTTCCCACGATCCGCGCCAGCGTCTCGCGGCCGACCGGCTCGCTGGCGGCAAAAATCGTCGCCTCGACGCGGTTCATCCATTCCCGCCAGCGTGCCTCCGGCGGCAGATGGTCGAGCTCCCGATCAAACAGACCGTCGTCTGCTCGTCCCTTCCCCCGCCTCGCGCGCGCCTCCGCCATGGCCGTCAGATCCCGTAAATGCGGAAGGCCGATCGTCCGGAGAGCTCGCGCACGGCGCCGAATTCAACCAGGCGCTCGAACAGGCGGCGCAGGCTGCGGTCGCTCATGCCGGCGATCTTTGCCGAGGCGACGATCGCGTCGTCCGACAAAAGCCGGTCGACGACGACGTCCGCGCCTCGGGCGCGAAGGGCGGGCGCCACGGCGATCAGGCGCTCCGCCCGCCGTTCGATGTCGGCCGACTGGTCGACTGCGCGCACCGCCGCCCGCGCCTGCGCGGCGAGCAGAGCCCTCCCACGTTCGGGATCGGCCTCGCTGCCTTTCGGCGCAAGGACGGTCGCCGCGCGTCGCGGCCGAGCGGAACCATTTGCGCCGGCAGCTTCACCACCGAGCAGCGGCACGGCGTGCGTCCAGCCCAGCCGCTGCGCAAGCATGGCGTCGGCAAACCAAGATCCAACGGTGCGTGGAAGGCCGCGCCGCTCGACGGCCGCAAAGGCGCCGACCAGCGTTCCGACCGCCCCTTCCGTCGCCGCAAGCTGCCGAACCTCGTCGGCCAGGTCGGCCGCCGCCTCGTCATCCCGGGCGAGGCCCAGGGCATCGAGCACGCCGGCGATGCTCGCCTCTGTCAGAAGTTCCTCCGCGGGCCGGGCGGCCAGTCGGCGCCAGGCCAGCAGCACGCGGCCGGCCGGACCGACATCGTCGCCGGGCCGTGTGAGCAGCACGGCGTCGCGCAGCGCCGCTTCGTCCTCGACCCGTCCGGCCTGTCTGGTCGTCACCGCCGCCGCGGCGAGCGCCAGCCGCTGCCGCCATACGCCGGCCCATCTTTCCTGTCGCCGGACCACGGCATCGAGCGCGCCGATGGCGGCCCCCGCGGCGATCGCGACCTCCTCAAGGCCATTTGGCCCATGCCCTTTCGCGGCAAGGCTTTGCGCATCCGGAACGGCGCGGCGCAGCCAGCCCGGCAACGTGACCACCGGCGCGGACGTGGCGGCGCCGAGCGTCGGCGCCTGGTGGCGCGGAGAGGATTTGGGGCGCAGAATCATCGCCAACAAGGATGAATCATGGCGGCGGTTCTGGCAACGAAAATGGGTAAAAAGCGCCGCGCTTGTCGATTGGATAAAACGAGTGATAAAATTGCATTATCCGTCGTTTTCGTCTTTATATAGAGAATGGCCCGAATCGTCGATCAAAACACCGAAAATCGTACTCAGCTCGGCTCCGCTCGATCACAGGAAATGTCCCCAGGTGTCGAACTGGCCGCGCCGACGGGCTCGGCCGAGCACGACGCGCCGATCGCCGACGACCTGCCCGACATCGTCGATGTCGTCCTGGAGATGGGCCGGGCGCCGGAAGAGCCGCCGGCGGAAGCCCCCTCCCCTCGCCTTCCGGTCGTCTTGACTCCACGCCTGCCGGCGCATCTCGACGCGCTCGCCGATCGCGCGCGCGATTATGTCGAGGCGGCGAGCTCGGCGAATACCCGCCGCGCCTACGCCTCGGACTGGAAGCAGTTCGCGAGTTGGTGCCGTCGGCAGGGCGTCGAGATGTTTCCACCCGATGCCCAGGTGGTCGGCCTCTACATCACCGCATGCGCCTCGGGAAAGGCGACCGGCGATAAGAAGCCGAACTCCGTGTCGACCATCGAGCGTCGGCTCTCGTCGTTGACGTGGAACTATGCGCAGCGTGGCCAGCCGCTCGACAGGAAGGACCGTCATATCGCTACCGTCATGGCCGGTATCCGCAACAAGCACGCCGCCCCGCCCCGCCAGAAAGAGGCGGTCCTGCCCGAGGACTTGATCGCCATGCTGGAAACGCTTGACCGCGGCACGCTGCGCGGCCTGCGCGATCGGGCCATGCTGCTGCTCGGCTTTGCCGGCGGTCTGCGCCGCTCGGAGGTGGTCGGCCTCGATTGCGGCCGCGACCAGACCGAGGATTCCTCCGGATGGATAGAGATCTTGGACAAGGGCATGCTGTTGCGGCTGCGCGGCAAGACCGGTTGGCGCGAGGTCGAGGTCGGACGTGGCTCGTCCGATGCGACCTGCCCGGTCGTTGCGCTGGAGACCTGGCTCAAGCTCGCACGCATCGCTCACGGTCCCCTGTTCCGGCGTGTCACCGGCCAGGGCAAGGCGGTCGGCGTCAATCGGCTGAACGACCAGGAGGTCGCCCGTCTCGTCAAGCGGACCGCGCTGGCGGCCGGTGTGTGCGGAGATCTGCCCGAAGGCCAGCGCGGGATGATGTTTGCCGGCCATTCCCTTCGCGCCGGCCTAGCCTCCTCGGCCGAGGTCGACGAACGCTATGTGCAGAAGCAGCTTGGCCACTCGAGCGCTGAGATGACCCGCAAGTATCAGCGGCGGCGCGATCGTTTCCGGGTCAACCTCACCAAGGCGTCGGGACTGTAGAATGCCCCCCTCCCCTCCCCGCTTTCGGCCGTCGAATAGCGGCTCGGGAGGGTGGGGTTTTCAGCTTAGCGCTTCAATTGAAATCGGGAAGTAAAACCGACAGTGGCGCGGGCGACGGGCCCGATCAGGGTCTCCAGAGGAAGATTTGCCAGCGCGTAAGCCATTGATTTCAGGGTAGCTGATTCGCGTTGGTCAAGCTAACCGGTATTTAAGTTGACTTGCAGGGGATTTTCTCCGGCGCGCTTCTCACTATCGATAAGTACCTCTTATCGATAGTGATGGATTTCGCAGCGCAAATCAGCCAGAATCGCGCTTCAGATGGTCGCCGGCGACGTCCCGTGCGGCCGGGATTAAAGCGGAGACGCGGCTTTTCCGCCGCACGAGGAAGGGGCCGGCATGGCCGAGGAAAAACCTGTCCGGCTGCCCGACGCCGCAACCGTCGAGGCCGTGCTCGCCGCCATCGATCCGGCGGCGGCCGACGCCGAGCTCGCCCCTGCCCTTTCCCGCACTTTTCCCGGCTTCGAATTCACGACCGCCACAGTCGACGACTTCTATTGGCGCGGCGACGGTCGCACCGTTTTTGCGGCCGACGGCATGCGGCTTGGCGACCACCGCGCCTGGGTCGAACATGAACTGACCCAAGCCGGCGGCGACCTCACCGCCTTCTGGACAAAACACCGATCGGGCGCGCAAAAATTCGCCGAATGGCGTGGAACCTCCGTCTTCGCCTTCGCCTCCACTGGTCCCGGCGTCGCCGACTTCGTCCAGCTCTCCCTCGGCCGCGATCTCGAATATCTGGCGGGCCCAGTGGTCGATCCCGACTACCGCCCCTGCAGCGCCGACGACCTTTTTGATCCATCCTGGGTACGGCGCGAGCTCGACAGTGCTGCCGAGGTGCTCTCGGGACCCGTCTACCGGCTGCGCGGCCGCACGGGCGGCGGCATCGTCCACATGCGCAGTTTTCTGGCGCGGCGGGCACGCATCGAACGCGAGCAGCGGGAGGCGCGTCGACCGGACCTCGAGAACCGTGTCATTCACGAGGTCGGCTCCGAGGGCATGCGGGACATTCTGTTCCTGGACGCCAATCCCGACTGGTTCGATTTCGTGCCGCGCGAGATCCGCTTTTTTGCCGACTGGGAGCGCTCGAGCGCGGCGGCCGACCGCATTTTTGTCCACTGGGTCTTTGACATCCACGACCTCGAGGGGCGCGGCAAAAAACGCGAGATCGGATTTATCCCGCGGCCGCTGAAGAATCCGGCCGAGCGGCTGCTGCCCGCCGAGGGCGTGTCCGTGCATCGGCTCATGGAGCGGATCGAGGCGATCGACGAAGAAATCGGTCTGCCCTTCGCCTGGTTTTTCCTCATGACCCACGGCCACTGGGTCGATCCGGATGTTGGCCATGCGATCGCGGACGGCCTGCGCGCTGGCCGGGTGCGGCTCCCGGACCGCGACGCCGCCGTGCTGCTGGCCTGGGCCGACAGGCCATATCTGTTCTGAGCCGCCGCCATGGACCTTCGCCTGCCGAAGCCCGCATCCGACCAAAAACTGCGCCGCGCCGAAGCGCTCGACGCGCTGGATTCCGTGCTGCCCTTCGATCGCCGCGAGTTTTTGGCCGAAATCCTCTCCGACGACGACGTCGAGACGTTGCGCCACCTAGCCCGCGAGGGCATTGGCGAGAACTCGTTGCGCGCGCTCGCCTCCGACGTCGGCTATCTGGAAGCGTGGTGTCAGGCGGCAACCGGATCACGCCTACCGTGGCCGGCGCCAGAAGCGCTCCTGATAAAATTCGTGGCGCATCATTTGTGGGACCCGGCCAAGCGCGATCTTTTGTCCACGCATGGCATGCCGGCCGAGGTGGCAACCAGCTTGAAAGCCCAGGGCCTGCTCCGCGCTGACGGTCCGCACGCGCCGAACACGGTGCGCCGGCGGCTGGCGAGCTGGTCGACGCTGACGCAATGGCGCGGCCTCAAGGGAAAAGTTCAATGCGCCCGGGTTGCGGTCGGCGCTAAAACTGGCCGTCCGGGCCAGTCCGCGGCCGCGCGGCAGAAAGAGCCCGAAGTCGGTGACAGCCGATATTCTTGCCGCCGTGCTGAAGGCCTGCGCCGGCGATCGGCTGGTCGACGTCCGCGATCGCGCGCTGCTGCTTGTCGCTTTCGCCTCGGGTGGTCGCCGTCGCAGCGAGGTTACGTCGCTTCGCGTCGAAAACGTTCTTGAGTAAGATCCGGTCCCGACCGATCCGAAAAGTCTCGACGGCGGCACCCTGCCATGTTCGAAAATCCTTCTCGGCCGGTCAAAAACCACTGAGGCCGACGATGACGCGTTTGTGCTGCTGGTCGGCCGGCCGGTGCTGGCGCTCGAGGAATGGCTGGAGCGTGCCAAGATCAGCGAAGGCGCTCTGTTCCGCGGCATTGACCGCTGGGGCCATCTCAAGCGAAGGGCGCTCACTCCGCAAGCCGTTAACCTGATCCTGAAGCGCCGCATCGCTCAGGCCGGCCTCGATCCAAAGGTATTTTCTGCCCACGGCCTGCGCTCCGGTTTTTTGACCGAAACGGCTCGCCGTGGCATTCCCCTTCCCGAAGCCATGCAGCAGTCCCAGCACCGCTCCGTGCAGCAGGCTTCCCGCTACTACAACGACGCCGAACGCCAGCTGGGACGCGCGGCGCGGCTGATCGTCTAGCCGACAGCGCGGTCACCGGTCCCAGCCCCGCTTTTTGAGATTGTCGAGCAGGGCGTTGGAGGACCTCGGTGTCGGCTCCTTCTGCGTGGGAGCAAGACTGCCCTCGCCCACGTCATTCCCGGCCGAACCTTCGCCGGCCATGGCTTTGGCCCGGGCGTCGAGCTTTACTCGGAGCAGCGCCATGATCATCGGCCAGACAGAAAATTTCTGCTCGCGGGCCCGTTCCGTCAGGTTGCGCAGATAGCCGCCGCGGCTGCTGATCTGGTCGGACCGCTCAAGGATCGCGGCGACGGTAATCGCCGCCTTTTCCGCCCCCATGACCTCGACGGCGTCCTGCCAGGCGCTCGGGCTAATCCCCATGGTCGGCCGGGCCACGTCGGCGGCGGCCACAAGATCCCGCCACATCCGGATTGGTCCGCCGCGGGCAAAACTCAAAATTTCCGGGCAGGCATCCAGCACCATTCCCAAGGGCAAATCCCGTTTGGGCAAGCTGTGCACGTTGTCGGTTTTCGCGGCGCTGCCGCTCGCTTCATCTATTTTTCCTAAGCCGTATTCAGATTCATCGGTAGAATTTAAATCTGGGTTTGAATTTTGTATGTGACGCTCAGAATGGGACTCATTGGCGTTCGAATCTTGTGATTCTACAAATAATTCCAACGTCTGATGCACATCGGCCCATAGGTCTTCCAACTCGTCGGCGATCGCTTCGAGCACCTGGCGTGGAGCCGTGCGTGGCAGCCGACCGACAATGGTCTCGTAGCGCCACTGAAACCCGCGCCAGTTACCCGGGACATCTTCGTTGATGCCCGCCTCGATCATCTTGACCACATCTCGCCGGCAGATGGTCAGGCGTTCCTTTACCAGCCTGAAGGCCTTGCGCTCGGCTGCGACCGCATCGGCAAGCTCCCTGAACTCCTCAGCACGCGCGAGGATCGGCGACAGATCGAAACCGTAGGCCTGCTCGATCGCGCCGCCCTGCCCCTTACGAGCGAACCGTTTGCCATTCGGGCTGTCGCGGCGGATCACCAGGCCGCAGGTGACAAGCACGGCAAGATGCCGTCTGAGCGTCGCCGGCGACATGCCGTTCGCGCGGTGGATGAGCTGCTCGTTCGAGGGAAACACGACCAGGTTCCCCTCGCCGGTCAGATCGTCATCCCGATGAAAAGTCAGCAAGGCATTCAGGATCGCCAATGCGCGATCCGTCGCCCCGAGCGCGTCCTTGGCTTCTCGGATGTGCCGAAAGACCTGCCACTTCGAGACCGTGGCGTTGTGTTTCACCGTCTTGGCCGTGAGCTGGCTTGAAATCAGTCCAAGCGTCATCGGCCGCCGCCCAAACGGCGTCGTTGCTGTATGCGTCCCCATTTTCCTTCACCTATCGCTAGGCAAAAGAAATCTGCTCGCCAAACAGGCGCCGTTGACTCTTGACAGTGATTCGCGGATTTGCGATTCTCTAGGTGTTCAAGCTACGAGAAGGGCTTCCGCGACGGCGACGTTCGGGGGCCTTTTTCTTTTGCGGTCTCTACTCTCCTGCTGCTTCCATGTTGGACTTCCGAAAGGCCTCGTAGAGGTCGTCCAGCCGCCCGGTGATGAACTCGGCGAAAAGCGGCGCTTCACCGGATTCCAAGGTGACAATGGCCTTTTTCGCCTTCTTTTTCAGAGTAACGCTGATTGACTTGTCGGCAGGAACCCAAGATTTGGTTGGCGCTCTTTGCGCAAGCGTTGTCTCTTTGCCTGCGGCCTTAGCTGACAGATGTCTAGCCAGCATCTCCAGCCTATCGTCGCTGGTGGCCGCCTTGAAATCGGGAGAGCCAATGAGCTCCCTGACAGACATGCCCCCTCCCCTGATCTTCTTGGCGAGGTCGTACCAACGGTCTCGGCCGCTGTTCTTGGCAGGTCCGACAGCTTTGATGATCTCGTCCGGAATGTCCTTGGTGACAGATATCATCTTCGAGACAACGGTCTTGTCGACGGACAGCGCTGCCATGATGACGTCGCGATCGTAGTTGTTGCGCTCCAGATTGCTGGCAAAGACGGCCTTCTCAATGAAAGAGAGATCCGCCCTCGCGCTGTTCTCCTGCCCTTGGGCGATCACATGGTCTTTGTCGCCAAGATCCTTGACGACTGCCCTCACTGGTCTTCCGAGGACTTTGGCAGCCCGTGCGCGCCGATGGCCGAAAACAGTCATGTAGCGGCCGTCCACTCCGGGATGCGGTCGCACCAGGATCGGACTATCCTGCCCTCGTTGGCGAATGGCTTCTACGAGTTCTTCGAACGCTTCCTTATCCTCGTCCATGCGGTCGGCGACGAACGAAGCATCGATTGTATCGGGATTGAGATCGACAACGGTCTCGCCCTCGAGAAGCCGGGCTTCGAATTCTTTGGCTGCCTGCGCCTTCTCGGCCAACTCGTCAATTGACCTCGTAATGGCCCCGAAAGCTCCCCGGCTCCTGTTCCGTTCGAGCGCTGGCGACATCGAAGTTACCGGATTCCCCGTCGCGGGAGCCGAGTTGACTGCAGTCAACTTTCGATCCGTTAGCGAACTCAGCAGATTCTTTCTGGACATCACCGTCCCCATGCCCTGTGGATCAGACTTGTGATCTCGGCATTCACCCGATGCAGGGATTCCATTGCACGGTCATACGTTGAACGAGTGAACTGGACGCGTTCGACCTCGTAGAGTGATTGCTTTGTGATCCCGGCATCAGAAATGGCCGTGCTCTTGAGCATCTCGTTGACGAGCACGTGCTGTTTGAAAAGCGAACGCATGAAGGCGACCATCTGGCTCTGCGGGCCATCGGTCGGCTCGTAGCGGGTCACCAGGTACCGCAGCCAATCAAGCCGCATATTTGCACCCGCCCGCTTCAGTGTGCCCATGACCTCGCCCATCATCAAAAGGAACTGACACATCGACATCACATCAAGCATTTGCGGATGCACGGTAATCAGGATGCCAGTCGACGAAGAAAGCGCCGTTAGTGTCAGGTACCCGAGCTGGGGAGGGCAATCAATGATGACAACATCGTAGTCCTTCGCCACGTCAGCCAATGCGTCATCGAGGCGGCCAAAGAAGATACGTCCCATGGAGCCGTCTTTCTGCGAAAGGGCGAGGGGGGTGTCGTATTCGAATTCCTGCAGCTCGAGGTTCGCCGGAACGATGTCGAGACCCGGGAAATTCGTCTTCTGAACAAGCGCTGATAGTGGCTTCCGTTCGTCATCGTAGCGGAGGGATTCATAGAGGGATTCGTTGTGATCGATTTCGGGTTGGAAACCGTGCAGGGCAGACAGTGAGGCTTGCGGGTCGAGGTCGACTGCGAGGACCCGATGTCCCGTGAGCGCCAGGTGCTGAGAGAGGTGAGCGGCCGTCGTCGTCTTGGCGGAGCCGCCTTTGAAATTTACCACCGCAATAATCTGCAAGTGTTCGATCCCACGTCGGTGGGGGACATATTTCGCCGCTGTTCGGCTATTTTTGTCGAGGAAATGTCTCATCTCGAGTAATTGCTCGGCGGTGTAGGAGCGACGGCCTGACGGTGTTACCATCGGCTGCGGACCTTTGCCTTCGAGCGACAGATTCTTCAGGTATCCGCTTGTTACGCCGAGATACTGAGCGGCCTCCGATAACTGGAGTGGCCTGAGAGTTTTCTGGGCATTAGGAGGGAACATCTCCAGCCGATGCTCGTGAAGCATGGCAGACAACTCGCGAGCCTGCTCGGTCAACAGCACATCGACCTCTGCAATCTCCTCGCGGAGCGTCGGCTTCACATTCATCGAAATATCCCGCACATGCGCTTTGAAGGCCACTTGAGCCTGCGAACCGCATGTAGCCCTGATTCTTTCGATCCGGCAAGAAGTTTAAGGTTAACGAGAGGTTAACGGAGCCGCCGCTCTCGAGAAAGTTGACCGCAGTCAACTTTGGCTTTCGCAGTTCGACTCACGTGAAACTCGAACGCAAAGTCACCCATGATGGGATAGTAGGGCCAACGTTAAGCCGACTCGATAGGGAGTGATATTCGGATCGCAGTCCCGTTTCCTTGCCGCGAGACAATGCTAAATTTTCCTCTTAGAGCGGCCACCATCTGCGAGCAGCCGGTCAGGCCCAATCCTGTGTGCGATCCCGCTCTGGTCGAGAAAAATGGCGTCCTCGCCAGTGCGAGAACCTCAGGCGACATGCCCTCGCCGTTGTCAAGAACCTCTATCAGCAATTCCCGTCGTCTGCGGAATGAGCCGCCTCTGACCTGTGCGGCGATTGAGATCTTTCCGTCGGGATTGCCGCCGAGGGCTGCGTTCGCATTGTGCAGGAGCTCTTCGAGGATCAGGCGTATCTGTGTCGCGGGCACCATGGCCTCAGCTGCATCCGGATCGACCCGCAGTTCAGGCTTCACTTTATTGGTCCGGATCGCCTCAAGGATAGCTGAGAGCCGCTCACGCCGGGTATCTTTGTGCGCATAGGCGATGTTGCCAAGGCCGTTTGTTATTGCCTCCAGTTGCTGCGCGGCATCCCTTGCAGCGGTCAACATCTCGGGATGCTTGACGCTCGATTGATCCTGGTAACTCAGGAAGAGGTTCAGGGCAGCGACGCGTGACCGCGTCATATGGGCATAGAGCGACGAGAAGGACCTCAGGTACTGGTCCTGCCGCCAGGCAAGGACGTTCCGGAGGTGAATGATCGTGTAGCCGACAGCGGCAAGCACCAGCGCAACCGCAAAGAGGAACCGGTTTCGAGAGGCGGCAGCTGCAATATGCGAGGCCGCGTTCAGTGTCTCAGCATGTGCAACGGCTGTTCCCGAAACCTCGAACATCCGCTGTTCCAGATCCGGCATGGTCCGCAGCGCGCGGTCGAAATCCGTGGCGCCTTCCACAATTGGGGTAAGGTGCGTGGTCGTAATAGCCTGCAGGCCATTCAAAAGTTCGATATCCCGATCCCGCAGAAACTTGGGGGCATACTCCAATTTCAAAAGCTGGCCCACGTTTGCGTTGAGCAGAAACACCTGGCGGCCGAGATCGGAGGCCGTGTGGCCGGTCGCGGCTGCTAGTTGAAGACCGCCGTGAATTCGCGCCAGATGTTCTCTGATTTGGGTGGTCCGCCATTGAATCTCGTATGACTGGCTGAAATTCAGGTCCGACTCCGCCCGGTATTTTTCCGACCGAAGGAAGGTCCAGCCGCAGAGAACGAGAGCGGCTCCTAAGCATAAGTAGGGAAGGGCGGCTTTGACCCGCGGCGCCGTGGGCCTCATTGCACCGGCCGAACGGCAACAACGAACCAAACCCAGATCGAATTTCGAGCGGGCACGTAGGCTGTCGGGAGCCGGTCGTAGGGCCACACAAGGAATATCGGACCCTGCTCGTCGGGAGATAGCGGTGTGAACTGCTGATCGGCCGAGCATCTCCCCAGCTTGCGGTCCATGTTTTGGCAAGCCCGGTCGATCGCGAAAATTGGATTGTAGGTGTTGATCTCCTCGAGCAGGATCTCCGACGTGAAGTTGTCGTACGCGATGAACTGAACCGATTTGCTCGAACTCAGGCCGTGCTTGCGCAAGACGTCAGCGATCCTTGGCCCTCGAAACTTCACCACCTCGCCGTCCTTGGTCCACGGTGTACGCGTTTCGATCTCGATGTTCTGGAACTCGGAACGCAACCGTTCGACAGGATAGCGGTCGGACACAGTCCGTTGCTCTCCTTCGATCGTCAGGATGCTTGGATCGGTGTAAGCAGCAAGCGCCGTGCTGACAACGCCGACCAACCCCGCGATCCCCGCAATCAATGCCTTAGGTCGCATGGGCTATCTCCGCGTCAAATTCCCTTTCGCCATCGTCGACCGAGTACAGGACACAAGGTCCGCTTGATCCCCGTGGATCGTAGATCAGGCCCCGGCGCGCCATGGCCGTTGTGATTGCCTGCACGCCTGCCAGGCCATAGAGATGATCGTGCAGTTCGAGAAAGACGCGTTCTATTCCCGGAAGCTCTGCGTTCTGCAGCAGTTCGAGCTCTGCTCCTTCAACGTCCATGACAAGGACATTGATACCGTGTTTCCCTATAAAGGCGTCGACGTTCCGCGAGGTAATCTCAATCACTCGTTCGTAGGGTCCTTGTTCGACGAATCCCGACGACATCCAGAAGTCCGCCCGCTGATAAAAGGAAATCTTCCTAGGTGGGCCGGCAGCAAGAATCCCGTTAGAAAGGTCGACATTGCCGTTGCAGTTCAAGTCGATCACGCGTTTAGCGAGTTGGACCGTTTGCGGATCTGCCTCAAAACTCCAAACGCGAACATCGTCGATTGCCGCAATGATCGACGTGATGACACCCAATCCAGCACCAAGCTCCAGAACGCGATCGCCCGGCCGGATGGCGCGCGGAATGCGGCGTGCCTCGTTCGCCTCGTAGCGCCCGGTCTTCAGGGCAGACCAGATTTCCTCGGAGACCTCTCCATAGCTGATCGGTACGCGCACCCCGTGGACGTTAAGCTCACCCATCCGTCACAGTCCCTTTGGGAGTCGACCGAGCTTCAGGAGCTTGGCGCGGGCTTGCTTGTAGTATTTTTCAGAGCTTGCGGCGTTTATTCCGAGCTGGTTTGCCATCTCATCAAATACCTCTCGGCGCTTCGTGCCCGGCTCGCGGCGCATCATCATGGCTATGATCTCGTGTTCACGGGGAGTGAGGGTAGGAAAGCGGAGATCCGGATTTGGCGTGTGTGGCTTGGACAGCCGGAGTGAGAACTCGCCCCTGTCGATCTGCTCGAGTACAAGGGGAAGCTCTCCCTGTGATAGACCGGTCTTGCAGACATAGCCTTGGACGCCGAGCAATCGACAGGCCCTTGCCTCATCCTCGTCATCCGATCCCGTGACGACTATGTGCGCGGAGTTGGGCGCTGCTCCGACTATTGTTTCGACGACGTGAAGACGATCCTCCGGAGAAGTTGGATCGAAACCTGGCAAACCGGGATCAGTGATCACAAGATCGAACTGGTCCTCTTCGAGAAGCTGACACGCGACTGGAAGGGCTTGCGCGCCCGCCACGTAGCAATCCCGCAGGCAGGTACGAAGTTCGGCCATCAGGGCCAAACGCATCAGGTCTTGGTCTTCGACAACGAGGGCTCGGTGCACGGGTCGGTCTCCCGATCAATCGAGTCACCCGCCGCCCAACGACGAATATATGACCTCATTTTGCACTGCAAAAAAAGGGGATGGTGGCATCCCCCTTTCCAAAAAACGGGAGTCCGACGCCCCTTTCAATAATTGGCTATTGCTGACAGGACTTGAACCTCTTCAGAGAGCACCGCTCGCACGCGCTGTGACGTCATTTGTCTGAGAGGTCCGGATGCGATTTCAGACCCGCCCTCGTGGCCGAACAGTAGAGAGCATCATCTCTGTTCATCGAAAGACGCGATCTATAAAGTTTTTCATTCAGAACAACTCAACCATTCTTTCGTGGATCGTATTTTCTTCTGCAAATAGACTGGTCGGTCTATACGAAGCGCGAGTTTTAAGAAAACTCATCACAGTCGGTCCCATCACTGCCGAAGATGCCCAGAAGAAGTTACTTTACTTGACCGCGCTCCTCGCAGCCAAGTCAATAGACCCCTCAACCCGCGAGATAGAGGCAGCAATCCGGACATTGCGTCCTTTCAAGGCGGAGTTGGCTGCCACCGTGTGCCGAAGGTCGGACGTTTCAGTTCACCCGTCGCGGTAGCCTGCGGCAGAAGTTGACGTCAGCGACTCAGGCGCGCGGTCACCATCGGCTGGAGAACGATGCGCTTCCACCTGGTGCACATTCCCCAACCGATCATGGCCACGAAACATCGTCTACCAACTCAAGCTGAACCAATGACGCGTAGCATTGCCGTCGTCGTGCCTGATATCGACATAATACGGATTCTCGCGGACAGGGCGAGGCATGCTGACGATCTGCTGGCAGTCCTCGCGACTGCGAAAGCCGGCGGGACAGGTATTGCGGACCTGCACGCAGAGGTTGGGCTCTCCGCCGCCGCGATCCTGATTCCTATAGCCGACACTCCAGCCTTCGGGACACTCGTCGTAGCGTTCATACCCGGGTCTACCCGTGCCTGCCTCAGGACAGGTTGGCCACGAAAAACCCGGCCGATCCATTGCCGATATAAGTCGATGCATAGGAGGATGGCACGCTGGCACACCCCGCCAGGACGGGTCTGACGAAGAGGCGCATAAGAGCACTTCGCATCCCCACTCGCTTGCCTCAGTATGATCGGCGAGCGATGCCCACGCGCCCGTAAACACGACTGTCGCAATCGACGCGAGCTTGGCCACGTTCATCCGACGTTTCCTTCGATCAACCTATCGATCTGTTCGATTTGGGCGCCTGCGCGCATCTTCGAAGGGCGGCGAGATTTCGCTTTGGCGTTCTGCAAGGAGGTTGAAATCTGCAATCGGCTGTCGTGACAGTGTTCGGTCGACGGCTTTTGCGCGCCATTCCGGCATGTCGAGCACATAGGTAGCCCACAGGCCGTGGCGGGCGGACATGGCGTAGTTCTGCCACGTGATATATTCTGCAGGTGCCG
Organism: Chelativorans multitrophicus; assembly: GCF_011317445.1. GTDB lineage: Bacteria > Pseudomonadota > Alphaproteobacteria > Rhizobiales > Rhizobiaceae > Chelativorans > Chelativorans multitrophicus. The sequence goes on along the minus strand of NZ_JAAAPL010000005.1, from coordinate 145,004 downwards.
GCGGGATCGTCAGGGCCCAGCCGACCCGCAACATCTCCAGAGCAAGGTCACGCCCGCGGACTGTGCAGCGGCCGAGGAGGGCGCCATCGGCATCGTGTGTCTGAACCACGCAGGTCACCTGAGCGCTGCCAACCGTTCGCTTCAACCACGCTTTCGCCAGGGGACCGCATGGAACCGGCTTCGGGATCGAGCTGTCGCCATGCCGGCGGGGGTCATAGGACCACTGCGGCAGTTCGCACGTGTCGATTGAGGCAAGTCGCACCATCTTGCCGCTGTTTGGGAACCAAAGGGTTCGTCCATCAATGACGGACGTGCGGCCGGAGATTTTCAGGGGTGGGGCCGTGTAGGGACCAGTATGAGCGTCGGCCGACGATGGTCCTTGGCCATGTAATAGGTCGGCGGTATGAGCGGGGTAGGGCAGGGCGGTCATCAGCAGCGCGACCACCCTCGACCGGACAGCCACGGATATCATGGTTCGATCCTTTCATGGCCCGCGGCCTGACCAAGCAGAATGGCCGGGTGCTGGACATCGTCAAACTGCCAGAGACCGACTCTCTTCTCCCGCGCGGCCTGCTCTGCCACAGCGTAGGGAGCGTGATAGGGCAGGCCGCGCGCGTCGAGCGAGGCGAACGCAAAACCCGAAGCGATCATGAGATTGGCGAGATCCAGCCGATCCGCTCCGATCGTCGCATAGCAAGAGACGACGACAGTTTCGGCCGATCGTGCAACCTGCGCACATTCAGGTTTCGTGTCGGCAATGTAAGCTGCGAGGACGGCAAGCGATGCCTCCCCACAGTCGCGACGGTTACCAGCTTTGTCGGTATAGAACGTTCCTCGAAGACAGGCCTGCATGCCAAAGAGGCGGAAGTGCTGGTCGCCATCCTTCCAGCTGTCGCCGCTTTCGAGTGTCACACCCGGCTTGAGCCAGAAATAACCTTCGGGTGGAGCGGCCGCCGCCGGCGTAGAACTGAACGCCAGCGCCAGGAAAAGGGCAGGGGACTTCATTGCCCCGCGATCCTTGGATCGGCCCACATGCCAAAACCGCGGCGGCCGATTTCTTCGGCCTCCGTGAGGTCAGTTCGCGCCGGTGTTCCATCTGGCCGGCGGGCAATGCGGTGGCTGCCCAGCGAGACAAGCTGTTCCTCGAACATGTCGATCGTGTCGAGGCTGCCCGGATAGTTGTAGTAGCCGTAGCAAGTGGCGTCCTGCGCCTTTGCGCCTGTCTCGCTGACGAAGGCCCTGCAGTAGATCACTTTCGGCGACCGGAGGAGCGTCTCGAGCCCGCGCCGCGCATAATCATCGCACGAACCCGCGAAACCCTCCTTGCGATTGACCATCTCGCCTTGGCACGGCTCGATGCCGTAGAGGTGAACGGTTAGATCGGCGTCCACACGAAAGTCGGTGGCCGATATGGCCCGGAAGCCAGAGGCGGACGCATAGCCTTTGCGTTCCGATATTTTTCCCTGCCCATCATAGTACTCCATGACCAGGACGGTTTTTCCCGGCGCTGCCAGCGAGCGGATATAAGCCTCATCGACGGGCTCGGCTGCGTAGGCCGGTAGACACACGCCGATAGCCAAGAAGCACCCGGCCGCACGTCTCATTCGCGGTCGTCTCAAGATTGTCATCGTACATGACATTGGCGTGCCTCCATCCGGATTGCAAGAAGAAATCACAACCTATTTGACATTGTTTCTTTCCTCGCATAACGATTCGAACACGCATCGCTACAAGACTCTGGCAGCGACACCATGGCGCTACAATGCTCAATACGATCGGCCGCACCGCTGTTTGCGGTGACACTTCTCACGAGCATATGCGCAATCATACCAGGCGAATCGCACTCATCCGAACCAATGGAGCAGCCGGCAATTCATAAGGCACTCCCAGCAAGGAACGGCAAACGGTGGGCGACTCCGTTCTCTGCCGATAACGTTGCCGAGGCCCGCTGGGCAAGACCGCAGCGCGAGTACGTGCTTGACGGCACCGGTCGAGCTGTTCCTAGCGAGGGGATGGCCGAGGCTGTCACGCCGGACAAGGCCCTAGCGTTCGCGGGCGAACCTCAGAATAATCATTTTGATAGTGTTTTTTCTGGTGAGGCAGTGGGGATCGCAGCTGAATGCGGCCCGTCGCCAGCTACACCCGAAGACATCAGGCGCCTCGTTGTCGAGGCCGCGCAACGACACAAGGTCGACGTTGACTTTGCTGTTGCGATCGCGACGGCCGAAAGCCGGCTCGATCGGCTGCGAAACTCTCCTAAGGGCGCACGCGGACCCATGCAGCTTATACCCGAAACAGCCGAGCGTTTCGGCGTAACGGACATATGCGACCCAGCAGAGAACGTCGATGGCGGTGTGCGGTATCTGCGCGAGCTGGCCGACGAATTCCGCAATCCGCTCCTGGTCGCTGCCGCCTACAACGCGGGCGAGGTACGCGTACGCGAGCACGGCGGCATCCCTCCCTTCAAGGAGACGGTGGGCTACGTCGCGGAAGTCCTCAACATCCAGATGCAACTTGAGGGAAGCGGTTTTGTCGCCCGCCAACCAGACGGCTTGGCCGACGCGCAGCAGCGCCCGTCCAATGTCAGCGGGGTCATTACCGCACGCGAACGCCGCCAGTGGGTCGGCGGGGTCATGCATTTCTAGCCGGAGGCCAACATGAACAGCCCTTCTCACCACTCTGCCCAGATGTCTGCAGGCAGAATGACCGCGCTCACGACAATCGTGCTCTTTTGCTCGATGCTGGCTGATCCAGCCTTTGCCCAGTCCTCTGGCGCGTTCGCACCGCTCGAAACCGCGGTGCAGATGATCGTGGATTTCATAACCGGTCCCTTCGGGCGACTGCTCGCAATCATAGCGGTGATTGCGCTTGGCTTTCTCGCCTTCGCCGGACGCCTCTCCTGGTTCACGGCCGGCGCGGTGGTGCTCGGCATCGGCCTCGTCTTCGGCGCGCCGGCAATCGTCGACGAGATGATTGCGGCCGTGGGGAACTGAGCGATGGTCGAAGTCACGGACGAGAAGCCCCATCTCACGCCGCTGGTGATCGGCCTCACGCGGCCGCCGATGATGTGGGGGATTCCGCTGAATGCCTTCTACATCATCGTCGGTGTCACGCTCATCGCCTTCCTGGTTAGTGGGAGCTTCTGGTCGGCGCTGATAGCGCCGCTGACCTATCTCGCCCTTTTCGCCTTCTGCAGCCGCGACATCAGGATCCTCGACCTTGCCCAGGTCGTCGGACGCCGCACCCCGCGAACGCGGAACCGACTGTTCTGGCGCACCAACTCCTACGGACCGTGACCATGCTGAACATCGTCGCAGACGAACTTGGATTTGGCCGGGAACAGCGCCGCGAACGTCCGATGTCTACCCACATTCCCTATTTGCGCCAGGTCGCCGACACCGTTGTCGGTCTCGAAAGCGGTGCGATCCTGTCGGTGATCAAGCTGGACGGGCTGTTTTTCCAGACGGAGGATCAGGCGGAGCTCAACATGCGCGCCGCCGTGCAGAACACCATGATTAGGGCGCTGGGGTCGAGCCGGTACGCCCTGTGGTCGACGGTGATCCGCAAGGAGGTCAGACCTTCAATCGAAGGGAGCTTTTCGGACCCGTTCTGCGATCTCTTAAACACACGCTACATGGCGTCGCTGCGCGAAAAGCGTATGTTCACAAACGAGCTGTATCTCACGATCGTTCGCTCGGGCATGCGTGGGGCACTGGGAGCAGCCGAGAGCTTTTCGCGTCTGCTCGATCGCTCGTCCGGCGCCGAGGTCCAGCAGCAACGCCTGCACGAGCGCATCAACGAGCTCGAAGAGATTGTCAGTAACATCACTCGCGAGCTCCAGAAGTACGGCGCGCGGCCGCTCGGGATCGTTCATCGCGACGGTCAGCCCTATTCGGAGCCGTGTGCGTTTTTTAACACGATCCTGACCTGCGGCGTCTCCCGCGACATGCGACTGCCGCGGATGGGTATCGGCAGCTATGTCGGCACGTCGCGGCTACATTTCTCGAAGCGGACGATGCAGGCGCAGGGGCCGACCGAGGCCGAGACCCGCTTCGGCGCGATGCTGTCCATCAAGGAGTACCCACCCTTCTCCGGACCGGGGATGCTCGATGGTCTTCTGCAGATGAATCACGAGTTCATCTGTACCCAGTCGTTCACGCTTGCCGACAAGCCGATCGCCCAGGAGCGCATCTCCCGCCTGCAGCGCCAGATCCACGCTTCGGATGAATCCGGCAGCACCGTCGAGACCGACATCGACTTCGCGCTGAACAGCCTGCTCAACCAGGAGGCCGTTTTCGGCTATCACCATTTCAGCCTGCTATGCTTGTCGCGCGATCTCGCCGGTCTCGATAAAGCCGTCGCGGAACTCGGCTCGTGTCTCACCGACATGAACATCAATTGGCTGCGCGAGGACCTCAACATGGAGGCCTCTTTCTGGGCGCAGCTTCCCGGCAATCATGCCTACATCGCGCGCTCCTGCATGCTGTCGAGCGCCAACTTTTCCGGGTTCTCGTCACTCCATAATTTCGCGACAGGCCGGGCGAGGGGAGTTCATTGGGGTCTGCCGATCTCCATCCTTGAGACGACGTCGCAGACGCCATACTGGTTCAACTTCCATCAGCGCGATATCGGACACTTCCTGGTGACTGGCCCGACTGGTTCGGGCAAGACGGTGGCGCTCACCTTTCTGCTCGCCCAGGCTTTCCGCATTTCACCCGAGCCGCGCGCCGTCTTCTTCGACAAGGATCGTGGCGCCGAGATTTTCATCCGAGCCGTCGGCGGCGACTACGAGGTGCTTCAGCCAGGCGTAGCGACCGGCTTCAATCCGCTCCAGATGGAGAACACCGCGTCCAATCGCGAATTCCTGCATCGGCTGTTAAAGGCCATGCTCGATCCCGCCGATGGCCGCGGGTTCTCACAGGAGGAAGAAGACACGCTGGAGCGCGCGATCGGTCGTATCTGTCAGGAACCGATTGAGCAGCGCACCCTAGCCAACCTCTCCGGGCTCCTGATGGGCAGGGTGCGTTCTGACGCGAACGATCTTCAGTCGCGCCTGCGTCCCTGGTTCGAGCGCGAGAAGGCTTGGCTCTTCAACGCGCCGCGGGATGTCCTGTCTTTCTCGGGCCGCCGGATTTTCGGTTTCGACATGACGCACATCCTTGATAATCAGGACGTGCGCACGCCAGCGCTGATGTATCTCTACCACCGTCTTGATGAGTTGCTCACCGGCGAGCCGGTCCTCATTTTCATGGACGAAGGCTGGAAGCTTCTGCAGGACCCGGTCTTTTCCAATTACATTGTCGACAAGATGAAGACGATCCGAAAACTCAACGGGATCGTCGGGTTCGGCACTCAGTCAGCGGCCGACATCGCACGGGCACCGCAATCGCACACGCTGATCGAGCAGTCCGCGACCAATCTGCATTTTCCCAATCCGCGCGCAGACGAGGAAAGCTACATCCGCCGCTTCGGCCTGACCGCCAAGGAGTTCGCCTTCATCCGCAATACGCCGCCCGAGCGGCGGACTTTTTTGATCAAGCACGGCAACGACTCGGTCATCGCCAGGCTCGATCTCTCCTCCATGCCGGACCTCGTGCGCGTGATGTCAGGGCGGAAGGAGACGATCGAGCAATGCGCCGCACTCCGCGCGCGGCTCGGTGACGATCCGGCAAACTGGTTGTCCGAACTCTGCGGCTGGGAGCATGCGGCATGATCAGGCGAGTTTCCATTCTGCTGGCCTTTGCCGCTTCGCCCGCATTTGCCGACATTCCGACCGTCGACAAGACCGTACTCGGGGAGCGTGAAGACCGCGACCAAAAAACCTCCGAGATTGAGAAGGTCGACGAGGATCGATACGCCAATAACCAGAGCGTCACCTGCTCCATGTATCGCCCGGCCAGGAAGGATGATCCCGTCACTGCCGCGAATGCAAATCCGGCGATTGCCGGCCTGGTGCGACGCATCGCCCGCGAGGAGGGAATAGACGAGAACCAATTCCTGGCGCTTGTTTATCAAGAGAGCCGCTTCAATCCATGTGCCAAATCCGGTGCGGGAGCAATCGGACTTGCCCAACTCATGCCCGGCACCGCCGGCGACCTTGGCGTCAATCCCTATGATATCGAGCAGAACCTGCGGGGTGGCGCGCGCTACTACAAGCAGCAACTGCGGCGGTTCAACGGGGACGTCTCGTTAGCGCTCGCCGCCTATAATTCCGGGCACGGCAACGTCCAGAAATATGGCGGCATCCCGCCGTTCCGCGAGACCCAAGGCTATGTCGCCAGCATAACGCAGAAATGGCTCCCAGCCTTCGGTGGCTCCGACAAGTCCGGCATCCCGCTCAACTATGGCGGCGGCGGAGCCTATGAGGGCGCGCGCGCCAGCACCATGAACGCAATGGGGCTGACCTCTGCGATCGGGGAGGGTTCCGGCGACGTGGTGTCGTGGCTCCAGCAGTTCGGAGGGCTCGAGACCGGAACCATCCAAGACAGTTGGGATCACAATTCCGGTGCGCGCAATGCGAACCTCGAACTCATCAACCGGCTGATCTTGCTTAGCACGGCCTTTGCCGATCTCAGCAACTCCAGCAACGCGATGACACTTGGCGACCTGTCAGGCTCAAACCGTTCTACTCGTTACGAGACAGGCGGAGAGGAAGCCGATCGGCCGGTGGCCGGTTTCTGCGATGAGCGGGAGGGCCTCGTCTGGGATGCTGACGCCAAGGGCTGTGTCCAGCGCATCGACACGCAGGCGGAACTACTTCTCGAGACACAGTGATGGAGATCAATATGAAAAGCTTGGCAGTCCTGGCGCTTATCGGCGCAAGTGTCGCCCCTGCCGCGGCCGATATCCCTGTCATCGACAAAACCAACTATGCCGTCGCGCGCGACACTGCCGAAAAGACCGGGAAGATCCTGGATACGAACAAGGAAATCCTGACCACTGTGGAAGAGACGCTGAAGGCCGTGACGGGAGATCGCGGCGGCGACGCCGGACCTCTGAAAGATCTGGCGATCGGCAATGGTTTCAGCGTCTCGTCGATGCCCTCCTTTGACCAACTCCTCAAGGGTGGCACGGCCGATTTTGGTTCTCTCGACTCCAAGGTCGTGCAGGCAGCGACTCTGTTCATCAATGGGCTTCAGCTCGTCCGCTCGCTGTCCGGCAAGGAGGACAGTTCGCTTGCCAGCGACAAATCCTACGAGGAGCTGATGAAGACCGTCATGGGTGTCTCGGCGCTGATCACCGGATCCCAGCAGGCAGTGGAGACGCGTCGCTCCGCCCTTGAAAGCGCCGGCGGGGAGATCGGACGGGCAGAAGACATCAAAGGTTCGATCGATCAGAACACGCAGCTGCAGGTTCAGACGGGGCTCACGCTCAACGAGATGATCGGCGTGCTGAATGCCGGCGTGCAATCGCTGCATGCGGAGAACCAGCGCAAGCTAACCGACATGTCAAACACCCGGAAAGCGCTGCGGTACGAATGAGAAGCGGTCGATGCATCACGACCGCTCTTGCGCTCTCCCTGGCCGTGCTCGCCAGCGGATGCGGTACGCCGCGCGAGAAGACCGCGCCGTGCAAACGCCCGGCCAATCTGACGAGCTATGCCAGCGTGGAGGGAGAGTGCGGACCGATGAAGCCGCTCAATGCGAATCGGGCGGCTGCATTGGCAGCGATCCAGGAGCTGACATCCGGGGACGAGAAATAGGGCAGGGGCGGTGGACGATTTTATCGGCGAACTGCTGGATCGGATCGACGCTTCGGGGCAAAATTTCTCGCAGCGTGCGTTCGAAGCGCTCGGCCAGGATATTGAGCCCCTTCTTCGCCTGCTCTTTGTCCTCGCCGTTCTCTTCTATGGCGTGCAGCTCTTCCTGGGAACGTCTCGGCTCAGCGTTGCCGAAATCATCGGCAGGCTCGCGCGCGTTCTGATCATCTTCATCATCGTCACATCGTGGGCCAACTTCAATTCGCTCGTTTACAAGTGGATCACGACGGTCCCCGAGGGCGCTGGCCGAGCCATCCTCGCAGCGTCAGCAACCGGTGTCACCGAGCCCTCCAACGGGCTTTCACAGATCTGGAAGACGGCCAACGTAGCTGCTGCTGCCTTCTCCGAACAGGCGGGGTACCTGTCCGTCCTGCCTGCTTTGATCGGGCTGATTATCATGGTTTTCGCCGGCCTCTTCGTCGCGGTTGCCCTCGGCATCCTTGTGCTGGCCAAGGTCGTGCTGTGGGTGCTGCTCGGCACGGCGCCGATTTTCATTTCCTGCTTCTTCTTCGACGCGACCCGCAGCTATGCGATGGGCTGGCTGAACCAGTCGCTGCTCTACGCACTCATTCCTTTGTTCGTCTACGTCATCGCGGCTTTCCTAATTGCCGCTATGGAACCCGAATTGACGAAGATCGACCAGATCTCCGGCGATCGAGAACTGAAGCTCAGCGACTTTGCCGCCTTCATCATGCTCTGTCTCGCCGGCAGCTTCGTTCTGATTCAGGTCCAGTCGCTTGCGCAGGGCATAGCCGGCGGATTGGCCACACCGATTGGGCCTCGCTCGCGACAGCTGACTACGAGGGGCATCTTCTGGAGTCGCGAGGCAATCGGCCAATCGGCCAGACAGACGCAAGCGGCCGTCCACCGGGTGCAGGCACGACTTCACTCGCCGAGGCAGGATGGCGCGGCCGCCTCTATGCAGCGGGCGATCACGTCAAACGGAACGCCAAGGCAAACATGATCGGGAGCCGATGGTGAACCTCGAGCGACAGGAAACCAGCAGGGATGGCAGACAAGTCCGAAACCGCACTGCGGTCTTATTTCCAGCAGGGCGATATCTGGGAGCAGGAAATCATCAAGCGGGCGAAGCGCTCGGCGCGCGTAGCTTGGTTCTTCTCGATCGTCTTCGCCGGGATCGCCCTGCTCAGCCTGCTCGGCGTGGTGTTGATGCTGCCGTTGAAAAGCTTCGAGCCGTATATCGTGACCGTCGACCGGACGACGGGCTACATCGAGGTGAAGTCGGGACTGACGCGGCCGGCCAACCTCACGGAGCAACAGGCTGTCACCCAGGCCAATGTGGTGCGCTATATCCGCGCCCGGGAAGGCTACGATCCCTATGCCATCGAGGAGAACTTCGGGATCGCCGCACTGCTGTCCACAGACGAGGCAGCGCGCGAGTTGCAGGCGCTCTACAGCGCCGCCAATGCCCAGAACCCGGCGAAAGTTTACGGGCGCCTGAAACGGGTTCTGGTCGAGATCAAGTCGGTCACCTTCCCCAATACCAGCACGGCGATCGTGCGATTCTCGACCAACGAACGCAGCGACACGGAATCGATCGTGCGTCATTGGATTTCGGTTGTCCGCTTTCGCTACACCGACACGCCGATGCGCAACGAGTGGCGCTTCGAGAATCCACTGGGCTTCCAGGTCTACTCGTATCGCCGCGACCAGGAGACTGTCACACCCGGGGACGCGCAATGAGGGGCCGGTCGTTCACGGCCGCGCTCGTGCTTCTCGGCTCCCTCTGGCCGGCCCTGGCAGCGCAGATGCCTAAGGGCGGCTCGCTCGATGCGCGAGTGACCAGTGTCACCTACCAGGAGAACAATGTCGTCCAGGTTTTTGCGACCTACGGCATCTCGACCATGATCATATTCGACGAGGACGAGAAGTTCGAAACGATCTCGCTGGGCGACACCGAAAGCTGGCAGGTCGTCCCCGCTGAGAAAGGCAACATCCTCTTCGTCAAGCCGATCGCGAAGAATGTGGCAACGAACATGAACGTCGTCACCGACAAGCGCATCTATTACCTCGAGCTGCACGACTTCGCTCCGGAAGCTGGCCGCAAGGTTTTCGGAATCCGCTTCCACTACCCAGAGAAGAACCTCAATTCCGCCTTGCGGAAAGAGGCTGAGCAGCGCGCCGCATGGCCAAACATCTCCGGCATCGACAAGGCCAACGTCAACATCGACTATTCGTTCTCGGGCGATGTGCGCCTGAAGCCCCTCATGGTCTTTGACGACGGCAACAAGACCTTCTTCAAGTTCGATCGTCGCGCGCCGGCGATTTTTGCCGTGAATTCCGATTTTTCGGAGACGCTGAGGAACTTCCGCCGGGAAGGTGAGTACATCGTGGTCGATGGAACGGCGACGCAGTTTACGCTGCGGGACGGTGATCAATGGATTTGCATCTTCAATCTGAGAAAGCCGGATTTCGGGGCTCCGGACCCGGCCATTCTCGGACCGGTTGAGGATGACCAGGCCAAACGACGGCGCCGGAGCGGCAACTGATGAAGCGCGCGCCGGAACTCGACGCCCTTGGCCAAAGCGACAATCCAGTCATCGCTGACACATCGGTCCGGCGAAAGCAGCTGGTCGGCGGCGCGGTTCTGATCCTGCTCGGCCTCATTGCCGGCTACATGGTCCTTGCCGGAAGGCAACCCCCCGTGCGCGATATGCTCGACGGGGACGAGGAGTTCACGACCACGACGTTTCGCCCGCCGTCGTTCGTGCGTGAGGGCGAACCAGAGCCCGAACCGCCGGCGCCGGAGGTGGTCGAGATACCTCCCCCGCCACCACCACCACCTCCCCAGGAGAACAGCGATACGACCCAGTTCGATGTGCCACCCCCGCCGGCGCCGGGTGCAACTCCGCCGTCCCCTGAAGCTGCCGAAACACCTGTTGAAGAGTTTCCGTCGCGCCTCCGCTCGAACATGGTCGTGCTCGACAACCCGAAGACGAGCGAGGCTGGGAGTCTGACCGGAGGAAATGGAGAAGGTCTCACCGTCGCTGGCGAGGATCGCAGCAGCAAGTTCCTCGCCGCGGCTGCAGGCATTGGCGACCGGAGCGCCAAGGCCAGAAAGATCGAGCGGATCGACGCCCTTGTTCCGGAGGGCACGCTGATCCCCGGCATCCTGGAGACGGCCATCGTCAGTGATCTGCCGGGCCAGGTGAGGGCCATCGTCTCCCAGGATGTCTACTCCTTCGATGGCCGACGTGTTCTGATACCGACTGGCACGCGGCTTATTGGCGAGTACCAGTCTGAGATCACGCGCGGCCAGACGAGGATTTTCGTCGTCTGGACCCGCATGCTTCGTGATGACGGCGTTTCCGTACGGCTGAACTCGATCGGCGCCGACAGTCTCGGTCGCGCCGGATTGACGGGGCACGTGGACAAGAAATTTCGCGAGCGTTTCGGTGCCGCCATTCTGCTGTCGATCGTCGGTGCCGGTGCTAGTTACCTGACCGGCTATGGGAGCGAGGCTGCGGCCGGCGACAGTGATGATGCGCAGGAGGCGGAGGAGCTCGCACGCGAGACCATCGCCGAAACGTTTTCAGACATGGCCAACCAGGCCGTGGGAGACTCGTTGAGGATTCCGCCCACAATCAGCGTGAGCCAGGGCGAGCGCATCTTCGTGTTTGTTCGTCAGGATCTCGATTTCTCAGCCATGTACGAGGATCCAGTCACCGAAGCACTGGGGGAGATCCGTCGTGAACGTGGCCTCCCCTGAGCTTGCGTCGGACAACCGGCACTACTTTCTTTATCGCGCGCTGGCGCCGCTGAAACCGTTCCTTGACGATCGCGACGTCGTCGAGATTTCTGTCAATCGGCCGGGACAGGTCTATGTGGAGCGCCTGGGCGCCGCGCACATGGCGTTTCATGAGATTAAGGAGCTCACCACGGCCGAGATCGTCAACATCGGTGAGCGTGTGGCGGCCAGCACCAACCAGTTCGTCAGCCCAGCAAACCCAATTCTCAGCGCAGCACTACCCACCGGCGAGCGTATCCAAGTCGTCTTACCTCCAGCCGCCCCTGACGGCGGCACGCTGTCGATCCGCAAGCAGGTCATCAGCAACTTCACGCTCGAGGATTATCGTGACAGGGGATCGCTCGACCAGGTGACGGTTGCCGTCGGCGGCCTCAGCGAGATCGAGCAGGTGTTGATCGAGCAGCTCTCTGCCAAGGACATCTACGGCTTCATCCGCACAGCGATCGTCAATCGCGTGTCGATCCTGATCAGTGGCGGCACCTCGAGTGGAAAGACGACGTTCCTCAACGCCTGCCTAAAATCCGTTGATCCCCATGAGCGTATCATCACGCTGGAAGACACGCGCGAGCTGTTCCCGCCACAGAAAAATGCTGTTCACCTGCTTGCATCGCGTGGGGACCAGGGAACTGCCAATGTGACGATCCAGTCCTTGCTCGAGGCGTCGCTGCGCATGCGACCGGACCGCCTCTTCGTGGGCGAGGTGAGGGGATCGGAGGCCTTCGCGTTCTTGCGCGCCATCAACACAGGTCATCCCGGGTCTATGTCTACGGTCCATGCCGACACGCCGCTTGGTGCCTATGAGCAGCTCGCCATGATGGTCATGCAATCGGGTCTGTCGGCCGCCTACCCGAAGGCGGATCTGATCTCCTACATCAAACAAGTCATCCCCATCGTGATCCAGTTGCGTAGGGAAGGGGGCCGACGCGGCGTCTCGGAAATCTTCTTCGCGCGCGAACGAATGGAAGTGCCATGACCGGATCGCTGCGTATCTTTTACATCGGCTTCTGCCTGATCGTCGCCCTTGCCGTCTGGCTGCTGGCCTACGGACTCGGGTTGCAGTTGCTCTATGGCGACGGTCGGATCCTGCAGGCGATCATCACGACAGATCCCTTCGCACCATTCCAGCAGCTCATGGCCTATGGGGAGAGCAGCGTCCTCCGCACGATGGCACTGGGCTCACTCCTTCCAGCTGCCCTCGTCGCCTGCATAGTCGCCTATGCGGGCCTTCGCCCGAACGCGAGCCCCCTCGGCGATGCCCGCTTCCAGACGGTGATGTCGCTTCGGCGTGACGGATGGTTCAGGAGGAAAGGAAAGATACTCGGCCGCTTCGGACGCCGGATTCTTCGCGTCGATGACGATCGGCATCACCTGATCATCGGTCCGACGCGCTCGGGGAAGGGGGCCTGCTACGTCATTCCCAACGCGCTCGCTCATGAAGGCTCGATGATCGTTACTGACCTCAAAGGGGAGATCTTCCGCAGCACCGCAGGCTACCGCAAATTGAAGGGCAACCAGGTCTTCCTATTCGCGCCAGGGTCGGACAAGACCCACCGCTACAATCCCCTCGATTTCATCCGGCCGGACCGCGGCGATCGCACCACCGATATCCAGAACATCGCCGCGATCCTCGTCCCCGAGGTCACCGAGTCCGAGAATTCGATCTGGCAGGCGACCGCGCAGCAGGTGATGGCCGGGGTGATCAGCTACATCAACGAAAGCATCTACTTCAAAGGACACCGCAATCTCGGAGAGGTCACAGCCTTCTTCAACAGTGGCACCAATCTTCAGGCGCTCATGACCCTCCTCAAGGAACGCGAGCCCTATCTGTCGCGGTTCACCATTGAGAGTTTCAACGCCTACATCGCTCTGTCCGAGCGTGCGGCCGCATCCGCGCTGCTCGACATCCAGAAAGCGCTGCGGCCGTTCCGCAACGAGCGCGTGGTCGCGGCGACGTCGGTGACCGACATGGACCTGCGCGCTCTGAAGCGTCGGCCGATTTCGATCTACCTCGCCCCCAACGTCACAGACATCACGCTGCTGCGACCGCTGCTGGCGCTGTTCGTGCAGCAGACCCTCGACACGCTCATGCTTGAACATATCGAGCGTTCGGTGCCGGTCTATTTCCTCCTCGACGAGTTCCGGCAACTCAGGAAGATGAGCGAGATCACGACAAAGCTGCCTTACGTCGCCGGCTACAACATCAAGATGGCTTTCGTGATCCAGGACCTCAAGAACCTCGATGAAATCTACGGCGAGACGTCCCGCCATTCCCTGATGGGTAATTGCGGCTACCAGCTCGTGTTTGGCGCCAACGATCAGGTTACCGCGGAAGCTGTCTCGAAAGGTCTGGGCAAGCGCACCGTCCGCTACAAGACCGAATCCCGCACGATCGAACTGATGGGCCTGCATCGCCGGACCAAGGTCGAGCAGTTGCGGGAGCGCGACCTGATGATGCCGCAGGAAGTGCGACAGATGCCGGGAGACAAGATGGTCATCCTGGCCGAGGGGCAGAACCCGATCTTCGCCGACAAGCTGCGGTTCTTCCGGACGGCGCCATTCAGTGAGATGGAAAGGTTCTCCCAGGCAAACTTGCCAGATGTGCCGGCAACAGAGTTTCTGCCGCAACGGCCGATGCCGGCCACGACCTCCGGATATGCCGGCGAAGACACCGATCTCGTAGAATCGGTCCAGCAGAAGGCCGAACCAGATGAGACGGCAAAGCTTCCCCGCCGAAGGCCCTTGGCGGCGGCCAACGCACGGGCCGGCCGGAGCAATAGACAAGTGTCAGCCTCTTTCACCAAGGAAGCGTCGCCGAGGGCGGGCGGTGCCGTGAGGACAACCCCAGTCAAGCTGGACGCGCGCTTCGCAATGGCCGCCAGACGATTGAAGACGCTTGCGAAGGCGCCCGCTAAACCTGGGAGCCAACGCAAGGCAAGCAATTGGGCCCGGGTTTTCGACGAGACGGTCCCTGACGAACTGGAGCTCGCTGAGGCCGAGGCGAGCTGATAGACCGGCACAGCTCCAGCTATGCGATGCCTCGAATTGAGACGTTTATGGACTTCAAGGCATCAATCAGCTCCCGATGACGAATGAGATCAACGGCCGGAGTTGATGCTAGCTTGGTGGCTACCGCGCGATCATACACTGCCAGGCACTGGGCTGAGGTGAGCCGCGATAAATACAGCACGCCGTCGATCGCGAAACGGGCGTAGAGTGCTTTGCTCAACCGTCGACCCGCTTCCTGCTTCTTGGCCCGCGCCGCGTCGGTTGACACACCGAGCCTAAGCAGGCCGGTTGTTCGCAAATCTATGACTTTGAGCGGGCTGGTGGCGAATACCTCTGAGACCGCCCAGTCGTTCAGCTCGGTGATATCGAGTATGCGTCTGACTTTTCCTTGGAACCGGTCCCGAACGACAGTCTCGGCGATCCCCGTGGCTATGTTGCGCGCAAGATAGACCAACTGGAAGGACTTATCGGGAGAAGCGAAGCGCGTCTGCCCAAAGCCCATGCCGAGTGGAGTGGCTGCGTGAGCTTTGGGTATCACCCGCACATATGCCTTGGGAAGAAACGGAGTAACGAGTTCCGCGACGACGTTCGGGTCCAGCTTCACGGTCAGCCGAAATCGCGTTCGGCAGCAGCGATGACCTCGGCAATGTGCCCTTGCTTAAGCCGATCGAGGGGCTTCCCGCCAATGCTGGGCTTGGCCTGAGTGAGCCATTGCCAAGCCACGCGCGGGTTGCCGATCACGCGTGTCACCTCCGACATGCCCTCTATCGGCCGGCCATCAACGAATTGAGCAAGGGGAAACACGTGCTTTCGTTCGCCCTTGAGAAGTCCAATGACGGCCCCGCGCTTGTGCCAGTCATGGAGCGTCGATCGTCTCGTGCCGAAGGCTCGTTCGATTTCGCTTGGTCCGGCGACTGGACCGGCCCAATCTTCTAGCCGAACGGGCGTTGCAATTGCGGCAATCCGCTTGCGACCCTCGTCCTCTTCCAACAGCTCGCCAAGTCCGCCGCCTTGGCTAACCTCGACCGGCTTGTCGAGCTCGAGCTGAATCAGATTTTCACTGCTTTTGTCAGCAAGATCCGCGACGGCCGTTTCCATCGCTTCAACCAGGTTTTCTTCATGGGCCAGGATTTGTCGCTGCTGTTCGTCCGAGAGCCTGACGGCAGCTGCGGTAACTGCAGCCACTATCCTGCTCTTGCCTTTCAACGCTGTTCTGGAAATCCCGGGGTTGTGACGGGCCAGCACATCAAGAATGTCGGCAACCGCCGCGCGGCTCACGTTTACCTGCTTCTCGGGACCAGATTTGCGAACTGTTGCGACCATGATAGCCTCCACACTGTGCCCTCAAGATAGTGCGGATTGTCCGAAATGTCGAGATTGCTCGGAGGGCTCCATTCATCAAATGAACATGCGCGGTTTGGGAGGAAACAGGATTGAGACAAGATATCACTCTCAAATTGTTTAGTGATATCAATCACTTAGTTCCATAAACTATGTTATGCGACTTGTAACTGTAGCTATATTGAGATGCGACAGTTGAGCAAGTTAGAGATGCGACAGCCCCCGACTTTCACATCTCCAGCCCTCGTCGACGGGGTCTTGTTCGGACCGTTTCGCTACCCGAAAGCCAACTCTCTGATCGGAGCAACCCAACTGTCAATCATGCGATAAACGTCAACGATCCAAGCTTCGATCACACCGAGCTGAGGGCCGAAGTAGATCAATGGGGCAACAACGGCGAACGCCAAGATGGCAAGCGATATGAACCCATCCGGTCGATCTTCCGAACCGTCCGGCGGAGGAAGTTGGGTGTGAGGCCGTTCATCTGTCATGTTCGGCTCCTACCGTTCACGATCGTCGCGATCGCGGTCGTTGCGCTCTTCAATCTCCAGTTCGATCTGACGCAAGCGCGGCACGTGCTGCTGCGGAGGATCCGACCGCGCGGTGTCCGCCGTCCGCTCAGCGCCGTCCCGAAGAACCGCTGGCGACACATGTTGCCTCTCCGAAACTGAGAGATTACCGTCGCGTTCACGTGCGATCTCATCATGGGCTGGCTGGGCGATACGGTCATCATCACCGCCGCGCTCGTGTGCTCGATCGTCGTTGGCTGACTCTGCGGCAGTCGCCGGGCCTTCGCGCCTCTGCGCCGCCTGCCCTTGTTCGGCCTGAAACGCCTGAAGTTCGCTGCTTCGCTGGTTGAAGTTCTCCCATGCGGCATCCGAATCCTCCTTGGTCCAGGAGCCGTCGGCGCGACCCCAGCCCACTGACCCAATCCCGTTCTCCGCATCGGTGACGGCGATCTCCATTTCGAGCGCCCTGAGCCCCTGCTCGTACCGTCCGAGCAGTTGCACATCGCCCTTCGCGATGTCCGGGATGGGCCTACCCTCAAAACCGTTATTGTATGAGGCGTCGCGTTCCTCTCGCATTTTCTCAAGCAGCTTAATCCGATCCGCGAGCTGTTCGTCGTTCGTTGCAGCTTCCCGCACATGCCTGTTATCGTGCTCGACGGCTAGTTCCGCCGCCCGCCACAGGCCAAGATTGAGGTTCTCGCGATAGGCCTCGACCGATGCCGCGGAGTGCTCACTGCTCCCGGCGCTGATCAACGTTTCACGCGAAGACCGGATCTCGGCCAGAACCTCGTTCGCCGCTTCGGCCGACTGTCCGACCGGCGTCGGGTCCGCGCCAGCCTTGCGGCCGTGCAAATCATCCGCATCGCGATACTCCTGCCGCGCGCCCCGAGGCTCGGGCGAGAGCTGCCGTTCGGCGAGATCCAGATACTCGCGACGAATCTCCACCACTTCGCGCGCCGCGGCAGCGACCTCGTCGAACTCCTCGCGCTCTGCTGCGTCAAGGGTCTGCTCTACAGAAGCAAGAACCGCTTCCACGCGTTTTTCGTAGGCTTCGAATTCCGGACGCGTCATCTCCCGCATCTGTCCATCCTCACCGTTCACGATCTGGATCAACTCTATCATATTGGCTGTGTTTTTGACAGCTTTTAACTCTGATCCTTCAAAAATCATATCAACTCGATTGATGTCGGCAGCGCTTTCGAGACGGGCTTTTTGAAGCACCGCAAACTTACCTTCCGTGTCGCCCGGCCTCTCGCTCGCCAGGTCGCTCCAGGCCCGCGCTGCCGTCGCCGCGTACTGCCTGCTACTGTCGGACGTCGCCGGGCTCAACTCATTCGAGCGCTTCGCCTGATATCGAGCGTGAGCCACAGCGCTCGTGCCCTCATGCTCGGTTCGGCCACGATAGCTGACGGGCCGCACCTGGTTGCGTGTGTAGGCCGGCGCGCTTGCGAACTCACGCCGATCGGTCAGCTCCATGTCGATGCCCTGCTCACGG
Organism: Chelativorans multitrophicus; assembly: GCF_011317445.1. Taxonomy (GTDB): domain Bacteria; phylum Pseudomonadota; class Alphaproteobacteria; order Rhizobiales; family Rhizobiaceae; genus Chelativorans; species Chelativorans multitrophicus. The sequence continues at coordinate 127,125 of NZ_JAAAPL010000005.1, read as the reverse complement.
GCTTTCTCTGCCATCAGGGAACGCCATTCCCGGAACAGCTGCGGGCTGGTGACGATGCGCTCACCCGTTTCGGAACGCATCGTGATGATCGCGTGCGCGTGAATATGCGGGCGTTTGCCGCCCTCGGTCATTTCCTTTGGATCAAGCGCCGGATCGTGGACGGCAAACACATAGCGATGCCCCGTAAACTGCTCTCCCAGGAACTCACGAACGGCCTCTTCGAATGCGGCCGCACCCGTGCCGGCGCGCGCCGAGACAATGAGGTGCATGACGTCCCTGCCCTTGCGGCTGTGCAGTTCCTTGCGCCATTCCTTCTGCACGAGATCGCCGGCCTGCGTCGCATCACCGATCAGCCGGCCGGTGTCGTCGCGTACCTCCTCGTCGGTTGACGCGACCAGTTCACGAATCCGTGCAGTGCCCCACTCCACGCCGTTGCCATAGCCATGAAAGCGGAACCATGCTTCGACACCCCGTCCGACGTCGGAATCGTCAAAGCGCTGCTGCACGATTTCTGCGGCTTTCCGGTCGCCGGTCAGTCGTTCCCCAGCCCCATTCCGCAGCACGACGACGCCGGTCACATGGAGCTCCCCATCGGATTTCTCGCGCGCCGCATAGACGAATGGACGACCGCCAAAACCAGATCGCAGTATCTCGCGCAACTGATCGTCCTGGTCGACGTCGTAGGAGATCGAAGCTGTGTCTATCGAGACATGGAAGATGCCGAGATCCCGACTGGCGGCACGGTTGTCGAAGAGATGCTCCCATTCCGCCCGCTGTTCGGCGAGTGCATCCCGGCCGAGCACGCGCTCGCCGCGCTCGTTTTCGACGGCAAGCTCCCCTCCCCGTGACGTGTAATTCATCATCGCCGCAGCACGCGCACCACCGCCATAGGAGGCGAGCTTGACCACCGCCGGCTGGCTTCCGCGCGCCAGCGCCGCGAAGCGCGTCCGCATCGAGCGGCCGGCCGAGCCTGCGCCGTCGCACGACCACCGCGCGCGACCCCCACTATGCCGCCGCCGCGCTCTCCCAAAGCCGCCGAGACCCTCATCCGGAAGCCGGGACACCCCTCCCTTTCGCGGCTCGTCCCAGTCGGCCTGCCCGGTCTGACCCATCTGCATTTCGTGCAGCAACATGGCGCGGCGGCGCTCCCACTCCTGCTCGAAGGCGCCGGGAAAGAATTCCATCAGATGCCCTCCCCCCGCCGGGTTGCCGCGGAGCGCCTGATCATTTCAGCAAGCTCGACAGCGAGAGCCGTTGCCACCCCATGCGCATCCTTGATGCTGCCTGCGACGTCTTCTTCGGTAGGCATCCTGCCGGTGTTGATGCCGCGCGCGATCTGGTTGAGGTTTCCACCGATTGCGCGCATTCCGTCGGCAAGCAGGCCCAAGACGGCACGGTCACTCTCCCCGAGGAAAGGTCGCACGCCGGCGCCCTCCATCGAGAGCGACCGGACGAACGCCGAAACGGTCATGCCGGCGGCCTTCGCTGCCGCCTCAAGAGCATTGAACTCGGCCGGGGAGAAGCGGATATGCGCTACCCTGTCCTTCCGGTTCGATGTGGCGGATCGGCTGCCAGCCATCGGGTTTCTCACCCTTGATCATGGTGATCGCGGCCGCAGGCCGCGGATCGAGGGCTTGTCCCTCGATCGTCAGGAAAAATGTATCACATTTTTCCGTATCCTGCCAACCGATATAACATAGATTTTTGCGATATCAGGTGAATTTGCCTGCTTTTCTATATCAATATAATTGTGTTTTTCCATGTTCGTGTGTTTCTATATCGATGTGAATCCACGTCCACACGGATATGGATTCGTGTGTGAGTAGAAACACATTTTCGTGGAGATGAACCGATGACCGTCGTGATCGCCGCCATCAACGGCAAGGGAGGCGCGGGCAAGACTACCGCGCTGATGAACATCGCCGGCGAATATGCCTTGCGTGGCGGGAGCGTCGCCATGATCGACATGGACGCTCGCAACAATCTGATGAAATGGTGGACGGACTGTCAGGAGAAGGATGCGCAGCCCGAGGGGATCGAGGTCTACAGCCACAAGACGGCAAAGGGGCTGGAGCGCTGGATGGATGACCACCGCCGAGCGTTCGATCACGTGCTGATCGACACCCCAGGCGAAGACTCTTCTATCGTCGACCCTGTGATCGCTTCGGCCGAACTGGTGATTTCGCCGATCCAGCCGTCAAAGCGCGAAGTGCTCGGGGCCATCGACAGCTTTGAGAACGTGCTGCGCGTCAACGAGGCGCTTGGGCGGGGATGCCGGCATGGCGTGCTGCGGACGCGGATCACCGTGACCGTGCGGCACACGGAGCTCTACCGGAAGATCAGGCCGATCATCGAGGACAAGGTCGGAACCTATCTGTTTCGCACCGAGGTGTTCGAGCGCAATGTCTACAAGGACATCCACAACGGAATCGGAACGCTTCAGATGCAGGAGGTAACGGACGCGATCGCCAAGGCCCGGAGGGAGACGCAGACGCTGGTGGAGGAAGTCGACGAATTGCTCCGAGGTGAGTTGACAGCGGGGCGTGCTGCATGAGCGGCAAGGAAATCCTTTCGCTTGATGAATTCGCCACCGCGCCGCGCAGGCAGCGGGCGGCGACCGAGGGTCCGCCAAGAGTGTACGTGGAAAGGATACGCGAGCCTGCTCCGACATCGGATACGACCAGCAAAGAGCGTCCGGAAGCGGGCACGGTGCAGACGGAGGCGAGCAAGGCGCTGCGCCAGATGAAGCGTGCTCGCATGAAAGGGGCAAGCCATTTCGTGAACGTCAATCTGGACCGAGAAACCAAGAGGCGGCTGAAGCTGGCCTCGTTCAACATGGACACGTCCATGCAGGCAATCATGGAAAAGGCCATCCGGCAGTTTCTCGACGCGAATGGCTATTGAAGGGAACGCAGGCGCGGCTAGATCGAACGGCGAGTTGAACTTGAGTCTGAATCCCTGCTAGGAACACAATCGTTTTGGCTCTGTTTTAGGGGACTTTGAGCCAGTTTGGGGTGTTTCCTCGTCTTTTTGACGGGGTTGCGGCAGCGGATTCGGGTCGAGCCAAGCGGATGGCGATCAAGGACGTACAGACTTACATCGACAGGCGCGGGCTTGTCGAAACGAACGACTCCGAGGTCGACAAGCCGATCTATCGCAAGCCGGGCTTCAACGGTGTCCGCAGCCTTCTGGAAATGGAGGAAGAGCTGAGCCGCTATCTGCGCGAACGTCGCGACGCGCAGAACCTCAATCGCGAGCAGGTCGGCATGATGGTCGGCATTCACCACGAAATCTACGCGCGGCATGAGCGGGCGGGCGCCAAGCTCAGGGTCACACGGCTGCTTCACCTAGCCGAGCTACTCGATTTCTCGCCGATTGAGGCGCTCTATGCGGCCGCTCCACATTTGTTCGGAGAGAGCGAGCAGGAGGCAGAGGTCAAGCTGAAGCTGATCCTGCGGATGCTCGATCTGCCGGCATCGACGGCCCAACACCTTCTGATGATGATCGAGGAACTTTCGCCGGACAGCAGCGTGGATGATTCGCCGAAACGTGGGAGAACTAGGCGCGAGGGCTAGTGCCGAGCGCCCCGCGAGAGGGATCGTCACCGAAGGCCGAGACGGCGAAGCCGGCTCGGGGAGCGGCGGCACGCCGCGAGTAGAGCCCGCCCACCGAAGGCGGCTCGCCCAAATCGGTAGCGACCTCCGACGTATCAGCGTCTTGAATCGATAGGGCCACATCGATTCGTCGAAGTCGTTGGACGAAGCGGGCAACAGTCCGCGAATGTCGCCTTATGCCGACAGAAGCCGCCGCATATCTCCATCGTATTGATCCCGCACGCAACATGGCGCGGTTCTACAAACTTTCGGTCGGGCGGAGTCTGTTCGGCGACATCGCAGTCGTTCGAGAGTGGGGCAGGATTGGGACCATCGGACGCGTGCGCATCGACCTTTTCGCGGATGAGAATGAAGCGCTGGTCGCCCTCGACGCCATCGAGCAGGCCAAGACCCGGCGGGGCTATCGGGAGATAGGCGGCGCGGTTTGCGACGATTATGTAGTTGACCCGTCACCGCGGGCGAAAAAAGGGCCGGCAACGGATTGCTCCGTCGCCGGCCCTTCTTATGGAGCGCGCGCCTAGTCTGGCTGATTGAGGCGCTTGAGAAGTTCGCCGATTGCTCCGTCTGGGTTCGGTCGACCGGCGGCCGCGCCTTTGTCGGCGACGAGCTTCGCGGCGACCCCGGACGGCAGCGGCATGAAGTCGTATCCTTCGGCGAGCGCTGCGCGATGGAGGTCGTCGAGCGTCTCCATCTCGTGGGGCTTGGTGCCGATCCAGAGTGCGGGGTCGTCGGTCTCCTCATGCGGGAAGGCTTGCAGGAAGTAGGTCTGAAGCGGCGGGTCGTAGCCGATGACGGCCTCCGGATCGGTTCGGCTTTCGCCTGTGACGGTGATGACGTAGCGGCTCATGGCATCCTCCTTGCGTGACGGGTGGAGAGGGCCGACCCCTCGCGAGACCGGCCCGTCCTGCCTCACTGCGGGTTGTTCCAGAGGATGACCTTCTTGCTCTCGTCGCCGCCGGGGGCCGGGGCGAGGTTGCCGAAGATCACGCCGATCTCGGGCGCCTCGAGCTTGACGGAGAGCGTCTCCTTGCCCGTGCGTTGCGAGGTGCGGAACCAGCAGGCGCCGATCTCGAAGCCAGTGCGCTTGTTGAGGATGCGGTAGTCGGGTGCGTCCTCGCTAGACTTGCTGGCGTTCGGGACGAGGGTGATCGGTGCGTTGACCCGCAGTGTGGCGAAGACGCCCTCCATCGAGCCGTCTGCCTTGGTGGTGAGGTTTGCGATCGTGGTGGCCATGGTACTTCTCCTTCGGTTGCATCGGGACCATTCCCGATGGCGCCAAAGGAGAGGACCGTCCTGCTGCGGTCATCTCGGCGAAAATTCTGGAAAATTCTATTTGCCGAAAAACGCGGGCAGGCCCTTCGCCTGCCCGCAAACAAAGAACCGAAATCGAATTTTTCTGAATTTTTGCCGAGAGTACCCCCTTGGGGGTTGACCGCAAAAGGCAGGCGGTCCTCTACAAAGGCGACATGACACGGGAATGGTCCGGATGCGGCCGATGGCGCTGGATCACCGGCCATCATCGCAGACCCAGCGCCAGGACACCGGCCAGATGGATGGGACGCTGCACCCGCTGCGCGTCACCGGCCCACCACGCTCTCCCCACGTGACCAAGTCGCGAGGAGAGCACCCGACTACAGGGTCATCAACAAGCGCACCGGCTTCGTGATCGCGACCGGTGGCGATCCGGCCTCGCAGCGCATGGGGATGGATGCGCATCGGTCCTGCCTGGCCAGGTGATGGACGTGCTCTTGGCAGTGTCGTTCCTGGCCCGCTGACGGGCGACAAAGTGACGATCAGCCTCTGGAACAACCCGCAGTGAGGCAAGCAGGGTCGGCCCCGCGAGGGGTCGGCTTTATGCCCCGGTGCCGTCGAGGGGCAGGCGCGGACGAACGATCAAGCGCCGTTGCGAAGGCGAGGTCCGGCGCCGGGGCGGGGCGGGACGGTGGACGTGCCAATCACTCAGCGAGCGCCAGACGCTCGTCCGGCGTCATGCGGGTCTCGATCTGCCGGCGGACCTCGGCGCCGGCATTGTCGAGCATGGCTTGCCAATCGGCGGCGCTGTATGTGGTCGTCACCATGCTGCGCATCGTATCGTAGACGACGCACGGCGATCCGATCAACGCGAGACGGAGCACGTTGAGGGCGGTGCCTGGCGAGATGCCGTTCCAGATCATGAGCCCGTAGTCGGCGCGCCGGGCCATCTCACGATCCTTCTCGGCATGAACAGCAAAGCCCTTTGCGCCGGCTGGCGGGGGGATGTGGTAGGCAGCCCAGTCGCCGAGATTGTTGCGCGGCTCCCTGCCGGCATGGAAGACGCCGACATGCTCGTAGCCGTAGCCCGCGAGCAGGCTTTGCGCCTCCGCATCGGCTCCTGGCGCGTCGCCGATCAACACGCCGTGCTCGGCAGCGACGATCGATGCGATGCGTTCGATCGCGGGGTCAGGCAGGGCGACGATGTCGCGCGACCCGCCTATGAATATCATCGCCATGGTGGCTCTCCTTTTTCCTGCAACGCCCCACCCCTATCCCACCCGCCTCTCCCTCTGGCGCGAAGGTGACATGGTGAGCTGCGTCGACTGCCGTCGTGCGACGCGTCGTCGCCGGCGCGTCGCGATAGGGGCGACGCTCACGCGCCGCCCTCCGTGAAGCGCCAGACGGGGATGCCGAACCGACGCGCCTTGTCGGCCAGGTTCTCAGTGATGCCGGAGCCAGGGAAGACTATGACACCCACCGGCATCACCGACAGCAGCTGGTCGTTGCGCCGGAACGGTGCCGCTTTCGCGTGCCGGTTCCAGTCGGGCTTGAAGGCGATCTGCGTGACCTTGCGGTTCTCGGCCCAGCAGGCGGCGATGCGTTCCGCGCCACGTGGGCTTCCGCCGTGGAGCAGCACCATGTCGGGATGCTTCTCGCGGGCCTTGTCGAGCGCGTCCCAGATTAGCTCGTGATCGTTGAAGTCGAGCCCGCCCGCGAAGGCGATCTTGGTGCCGGCCGGGATAAGCACCTCGGTCTCGGCGCGGCGGCGTGCAGTGAGGAAGTCGCGCGAGTCGATCACCGCGGCTGTCATCGCCTGGTGGTTCACCTTGGAGCCGGTGCGTGGCCGCCAGGCCGACCCGGTATGCGCCTCGTAGAGGTCGGCCGCCTCGTCGCGCATGATCTCGAAGGCGTTGCGGCGCTCCAAATAGGTGATGCCCTCTGCCGTGAGCCGTTCCAGCTCGACGGACTTCACTTCCGAGCCGTCCTGCTCGCGCTGGCTCGAGCGCTGCGCCTCCTCGTTACGGTCGAGGTCGCGTGCGATGCGCTCGGCCGCGCGATGGAAGACGTTGGCGAAGGACCAGAGCAGGTCGTCGAGGTCGGGTTCGAGCCTGGTGTCGCTGAGCATGCCAGCGAAGGTCTCGACGATCCCTGCGAGGCCGGCCCGGATCACCTCGTCGTCGGGCAAGGGTCTGGGATCGGGCTCGTCCTGATGCGGGCGATGGCCGTACATCTGCAGTTCGAGGATGACGCGGTCGGTCGGCGAGGAGGCGTGGTAGGGCTCGTAGGCGTCATCGAAAGGAAGCTCGTAGGTCATGGCGTGTCTCCGTCGGTTGTGGCCGCGCCGATCGCGGCCTGACAGCGCATCCCGGCCGCGCCCCGGGCGCGGCCGCACCGAAGGCCGGAGCGAAGCGGAGGACGGCGCAGCCGTTGCGGCCGTGACCGGGGGGTGGCAGGGATCGCCTCTCAGGCAGGCCGCGGGCGCGGCCTCTCCGCCGGACCAACGCCATGCCTGCCGGTCTTCCGCTGACGCCACCCCTGCCCGCCCGCCGGCGCGGTCCGTTCATCCGGACGGAGGCAAGAGACCGGCATCGTCCGGGATGAGCTGGTCCCGCAGCCAGGCGACGAGGCTTGCCGGGCCGAGATGGCGCAGATCGTCGTTGAAGTCGCCGAGCTGCGGCCGCAACGCCAGTGCGAGAATACCGGCCTCGCCGGCGCGCTGGCTGAGCCGCTCGATGCCGTGCCGGCCGGCAGCGTCGGCATCGGCCGCGATGTAGAGGCGACGGCAGCCGGGCGGGAAGCAAAGGCCCGCAAGGTGATTGGCCGAGGTGGCGGCGGCAACCGGCAGCGAAGGCATTACCGTGCGGAGCGATGCCATCGTCTCGAAACCCTCGCCTGCCGCCATGACCGGGACGGGCGTGCCGGGGTGGAGGCCGAGCCAGATGCCGTTGCCCAGCAGGTGGCCAAGCGAGCGGCGCGGATCGGCGAGTTGCGCCTTGCCGTTGCCTGCCGGATCAAGCCAGGTGCGCTGCAGGCCGGTGATCCTACCGTCGAGGCCGGTGACTGCGGCGATCAGGGCGGGAAGCGTGAGCGTCTCGCCCGTCAGAAGATCCCGGTAGTAGCAGCCGGGATGGAAGCGCAGGGATCGCTCGCGAGGGCCAAGCAGGATGCCGCGGCCGGCAAGATAGCGCTCGGCAAGCGTGCCGGCGATCGGCTGCGACATGGCGAAGAGGCGACGCGCGGCGTCGGGCGAGCCGCGTGCCGCGGCGGGCTCGCGCTCCGCGCGCACGGTTTCGGGGCGCAGCAGGGCAAGAAACCGCCGGGCTTCATCGGCGACGTGGCGGAACTCGGTGAGACCACAGCTATGCTCGATCACGTCGAGCAGATCACCATGCTCGCCGCTTTGCTCGTCAACCCACTTTCCAGCTGGACCTTTGGCATTGACCCTGAGCCGCACATGCATGGAGCGGCCGCGCGTGTTGCGGACATCGCCGACGATCCAGTAGTTGCCGGCGCGATGGCCATTGGAGAGATATTCGCGGCACACGGCCTCGGCATGGTCGCCAAGGCGGCGCGCCAGCTCGGAGGCCGAGCCGGTCATGATCACCTCCCTCGCTCAAGCGGCCGAGGAACGGTCGGTGATGCCGACCACCGTATGGCGGTCGAGGAGCGAGGTAAGGATGGTGGAGCCGCCGGCGCCGGTCGGGATGAACAGGCGCAGCTTCCAGGAAATGATTTCCGGGGTCAGGCCAAGGGCCTTCAGCCGGGGAACCGTCGCATCGGTGAAGCCGATCAACTCGACGCGATAGTCGTTCATGACCCGGCTGCGGCGGACGACCAGTCCGTCTGTTAGCTGCAACCCAATGCGCCCATCGATGAGGCCGGCCCACGCATCATCGGTGGATAGCGAAGGAACATGGTCGATACCGAGATTGCGCAGCATGGTTGCGACCAGGGTCGGCGCGATGTGGCGGCCGATGATGCGTTCACCGGCGTCGGTCTGGATCCGGTAGACCTGGCAATCGTGATCGGGAAGCCGCCGCCAGATCGGCAAGAGCAGGCCGGTGACGATGTGGAAGCTGCTGGTGGTGAACTCAGGGACCGTTGCCACCTCCGCCTGCCAGAGCTCGCAGAACAGTTTCCGGTCGGCTGGTTGCCAGTGCGTTTCGGCAAGGGCATTGAGACCGAAGCGCAGCTCGTCGGTCGGCCGCAGGAGACGAACACGATGCTCTATCGCGCCGTCATCGAGCATCAGGCTCGCCGTCGGCAGCTGGATCGCCGCGCGGTTCGACCGCGTGTTGACCAGCAGGACCGACTGCGGCTCCGCGCGGGCGATAGCCAACACGTCGGCCAGGCCGAGAGGACGAACGCGGTCCTTCCGCGCCACAGTCAGCACATGCGACTGCGCACCCGAGACCGGATGGGTGTAGACGGTCCGGCGATCGGTGACGACGATGCTTTCCGCCGTGATCGTCTCCAAACCCCTGTCGTAGGTGCCGGCAGCGATGGCGCCTTCGATTTTGGCCGTCATCAGCTGCTCGAACACCTCGAACAGCAGGTTCTGGGTTTCGATGCGCAGCGCCAGCAGCCGGTTGAGCCAGGTGGTGATCGGTGGCAGCTCGTCGCGCAACCCGCCCTCGTCGGTGGTCAGCGATAGACCGGTGACGGTCTCGAAGGTCGTCAGTGAGCAGCCGTCGACCTTGCCCTGATGCAGCAGATAGTAGAATTGGCGCAGCGCCGCCCGCGCATAGGGGCTTTCGAGATTGTCCTCGGCGCGAAACAGCCCTGCCCCGCCCGTCTGGCGCTGGCCGCGGGTGATCGCGCCCAGCGTGTCGAGACGCCGCGCTATGGTCGACAGGAATCGCTTGCCGGCTTTGACATTGGCGGCCATCGGCCGGAACAAGGGTGGCTGCGCCTGGTTGGTGCGGTGGGTCCGTCCGAGACCCTGGATGGCGTTGTCGGCGCGCCAGCCGGCCTCGAGCAGATAGTGCTTACGCAACCTCTGGTTCCGGGCCCCGAGATCCGCGTGGTAGGAGCGTCCGGTGCCGCCGGCATCGCTGAAGATCAGGACGCTCTTGTCGTCATCCATGAAGCTTTGCGTCTCAGCGAGATTGGCAGAGCCGGGACGGTTCTCGACCGCCAGCCGGTCGACGCCGTCGCGGCCGGTCTTTTTGACGATGCGCCGTGAGCGGCCAGTCACCTCCGCGACGATATCCGTGCCGAAATGGTGGAGGATCTGGTCGAGTGCGCTGCCGACCGGCGGCAGCGAGGCCAGCCTTTCGATCATCTCGTCGCGCCGGCGGACAGCCTCGCGGCATTGAACCGGGTTTCCGTCCTCGTCATGCACGGGCCGTGAATAGACATTGCCGTCGGCGTCGGAATATTCCTCGAAGAGCTGTGTCGGGAAGGAATGCATCAGATATCCGCCGACGTACTCGCGCGGCGTCACGTCGACATGCAGGTCGGACCATTCTTCGGTCGGAATGTCGGCCAGCCGGCGCTCCATCAGCGCCTCGCCGGTCGAGACGATCTGCACGACGGCCGAATGACCGTCGGCACGGTCCTGCTCGATCGCGCCGATCAGCGTCGGCGTCATCATCGAGGTGATGAGGTGAGAAAAGAACCGCTGCTTGGTGCTTTCGAAGGCCGAGCGGGCCGCAGCCTTGGCGTTGCGGTTCAGCGTGCCGCTTTCGCTGGTGATATTGGCGGCCTCGAGCGCGGCGGTCAAATTGTTGTGGATGACCTGGAAGGCGTCCGCATAGGCATTGTAGATGCGGATCTGCTCCTCGGTCAGCTCATGCTCGAGCAGGTCATATTCGACGCCGTCATAGGAGAGCGAACGCGACGTGTAGAGGCCAAGCGACTTGAGGTCGCGGGCGAGCACCTCCATCGCGGCGACGCCGCCATCCTCTATCGCCGCGACGAACTCTGCGCGGTTGGCGAAGGGAAAATCCTCGCTGCCCCAGATGCCGAGGCGCTGGGCGTAGGCCAGGTTCTCCACCGCGGTGGCGCCGGTCGCCGAGACATAGACGACGCGGGCGTCGGGTAGCGCATGCTGCAAGCGAAGTCCCGCCTTGCCCTGCTGCGAGGGCGCGACATCGCCGCGTTCGCCTTTGCCGCCGGCGGCATTGGCCATGGCGTGTGCTTCGTCGAAGACGATCACCCCATCGAAGGGCTTTTTCGTCCCTGTCGCGCCTTCGGCGCTCCCCGCCTCTTGGCTCACCCAGTCGATGATCTGGGCGATGCGGGACTTCTTGCCGTCGCGCTCCTGGGAGCGCAGCGTCGCATAGGTCGTGAAGAGAATGCCTTCGGCAAGACGGATCGGCGTGCCCTGCCGATAGCGTGACAATGGCTGGACAAGGAGACGTTCCTCGCCGAGTGCGGACCAGTCGCGCTGGGCGTCTTCCAGAAGCTTGTCCGACTTCGAGATCCAGACCGCTCGCCGACGGCCTTGCAGCCAGTTGTCGAGGATAATGCCGGCGACCTGCCTGCCCTTGCCGCAGCCGGTGCCATCGCCGAGGAACCATCCGCGGCGGAAGCGGACCGCGTTCTCGGCGCTTTCAGGTGCGGCCGAGACGACGTCGCAGGTCTCGTCCACCGTCCAGGCGCCGGCGAGATGGCCGGAATGGGCCTCGCCGGCATAGATGACGCTTTCGAGCTGTGCATCGGACAGCAGCCCCTCGCTCACGATCGCGTCCGGCAAAACCGGCCGGTAGGACGGGCGCGGCGGGGCGACCGCAGCCATCGCGGCCGACTGCACAAGGGGCGTCGGGTGGGGCTGCGCGCCGGGAATGTGGATCGACTGGAGTGCGTAGGGCTCGTAGATAGAGTCGGACAGCCGACCGCCCTCTTCGGGCGTCCAGTCGCGCAGTTCATAGGCGAGCGGGATCGAAGGAGCGTTGACCGCCTCGATCGGGCCAAGTCGAGCGGAGCGCGCGATCTTGTTCGCCGGTTGTGCGGCTTTGCGGATGTCCTGACTGGCCACGGCGGTGTGGGAGCCGGCCGCCCGCGACCGGCTGGTCATTCCGGCGGCCGCGTCGCGCAGGATGCTGTTCGTCAGCGCTCCGATGGAATCGGGGTAGCTGCCGGGCGTTCGGGGTGGCACGTCGGAGACCCAGGACAGCAGCGTCTCAACATCCGGAGCCTTGCCGCGCGAGGCGAAGAAGCGAGACGGGTCGGCGGCGGGCGACTTGTCGATGACGGTCAGCCGGGTTTCGGCCGTGGTGCCGTGACGGGCATAGACGCGGCCGTCGATCGCGGCGGTGAAAACGACCCTGCCCTGCTGCTGCAGGCGCTCGAAAGCGGGCCGCCATTTCGGGTTGTCGGGTGAAAGACCAGTCCCGGTGATTGCCACCAGACGGCCGCCGGGCCGCAGGCGTGCGAAGGCAGAGCGCAGGTGACGCCAGGCGGCATCCGAGACGTGACCGTCGACATGGGCGCCCACCGTGAAGGGCGGGTTCATCAGCGCGACGGAGGGATCGATGGCCGGATCGAGGTGATCGTCGATATGGGCTGCGTCGTGGCGGAAGGTCGGAACCCGCGGGAAGAGCAGGCCGAGCAAATCGGCGCGTGTGGCGGCAAGCTCGTTGAGCGCAACCGAGGCCTGCGCGATCTCGGCATGGATGGCGAGCAGGCCAGTGCCGGCCGAGGGCTCAAGCACGAGGTCGGAGGATGCGATCGCCGCCGCACGCGCCGCCACGAAGGCGAGCGGCAGCGGCGTCGAGAGCTGCTGCATCGCCTGGCTTTCGTCGGACCGGCGGGTATGGGTCGGAATGAGCTGCGCGATCCGCGTGATCAAGGCGAGTGCCGCCTGCGGCGATGCCGAGCGCGACAGGATCGCGGGTGCAAACTTGCGCATGAACAGGACCTGGGCGGCTTCGAGCGCCTCATAGGCGTCTTTCCACACCCAGCGACCTTCGGCGTCCGTGCCGCCGAAAGACGACGACATGGCCGCGCCGAGCACATTGGCGCTGATCGCGCGGCCGCCCTCGAGTGCAGGGAGAAGAAGCTCTGCTGCTCGGAGGATCGCGGCGGCGCGGTTTGCGGACCCGGATCCGGGCATGGCAAGGGGGGCTGCCGCCGGGGCGGCCGATGCGGGGATGACGATGTTCATGGTGCAACCTTCCCGGTGCTGGAGTATCCGGCCCCCTCCGGCACACTCTCTGCGCCGGCCGGGCCGCACTCCTGCCGGCCGCCCTCTCCCTCCGGCGAGATTGTGATCATCGGGTTGCGTCATGCGCGAACTCGTGACTCAATGGGCGGACAGGGGATGCGGCGGCAGCCCGGAGCAACGGAGGTGATGCGGCGATTCAGGATCGGAGGTGAGGTCTACGCCGATGAAGGGTCAGAACTGCAGGTGGCCCTCGCTGCCGCCTATGGGCGTAAGGAGCGGCCGCTGTGCTTGTGTCGCGATCCGGGGTGCGCGATGTATATCGCGCAGATCGGCAACCTCTACGTGATCAAGCGCATGCCGCTTAGCGGCGGCGAGCACGATCCTTCCTGCGACTCATATGAATCTCCGTATGCACTGTCCGGCCTCGGTGCGTTGATGGGCAGCGCAATCCAGCTCGACGCTGAAAGCGGCGTGGCGGCGCTGAAGCTCGACTTCAGCCTGTCGAAGACAGGCAGCCGAGCAGCGCCCGTGTCAGGAAGCAGTGGCTCCGCCGGGGTGACCGCAGACCCAAAGAAGCTGTCGCTGCGCGGCCTGCTGCACTATCTGTGGCACGAGGCCGAGCTGACGGTCTGGACGTCCAAGTGGACTGGGAAACGACATTGGTGGACTGTCCGGTGGCATTTGCTCGAGGCTGCGAAGCAGATGTCGGTCAAGGGTGGTCCGCTTTCAGACATTCTGTTCGTGCCCGAACCGTTTCGCGCGGACAACAAGGATGCCATCGAGCAGCGGCGCAACGCGGAGCTTGCCGCGGCGCTGCCGCCGAAGAATGGACCACGCAGGTTGATGGTGCTGGTTGGCGAGGTGAAGGAGCTGATCCCAGCGAGGTCAGGCCAAAAGCTCGTCATCAAGCACCTGCCAGGCTTTCCGTTCCTGATCGACGATGCCCTGCATCGACGTCTGTTGACCCGCTTTGAGCGGGAACTTTCGCTTTGGGGCGCCGACGCCTCGTCACACCTCCTCGCCGTCGCGACCTTCGGGCTGAACCCGGCTGGGCTGGCCATCGTTGAGGAAATCGCGCTGATGGTGGTGTCCGAGAACTGGATTCCATACGAGACGTTTCAGGAGAAGCGATTGGTCGATGCTCTCGCCCGGGTCCGCGAGAAAAGCGTCAAGGGCCTGCGCTTCAATCTGCCACCCGATCAGCCGATCGCCAATGCCCTGCTCCAGAACAGGAGAGACCCGGTTGCGCTGTTCATTGTTCCAGCCGGAGCCGACGACACCTTCGACGTGTCCTTGCAGGACATGATCGCCGAGCGTCCGGAAATAGCGACTTGGATGTGGCGCGTCGCCGAGGGCGATATGCCGGCGTTGCCCTAGCCGGCATCACTCCGCTCGAGAGCGATTCCATCAACTTGGTGAATCGGTTCGTCGTCATCGATTCACATAATGCGTTGGACAGACTGGTGCCTCGCCCGGATCATTGTCGAATGGTGGGGAATGATCAGCGATCGTGTTGCAGCTTGAGCCTGCTGCGGCTTTCGGGTGAGCGGCCTGAAGGTGGTGGAGTTCGGCTTATCGTTGTCAAGATCGACGTGTTTGACGCGGATATGCACGTCCGTGGCGTTGCGGACTTTGCTGGCGAGCCTCTCGAAAGCTGGCTTGCACGACGACACGATTTGGTGGATGAGCGAAATTCGAGACTTCGGGCGAGTGGACGATAACACCCGAGCAATGTAGATCGCCGCATGATCCGGGTAGCGGATCGAGTCTCGATCCAGGATAAATATCTATGAGGCGGCAGGTCCGACCCTTCGTGGTGGAGGTGAAGAAAAAGCGCGGTGATCAAGCGCGGAAGCGTTCGATCTGGGGCGGACTGGATCTGTCCGTAGTCGCTGCCGAGACAGTGGCGAGTATTGCAGAGATGAAGCCACAGCAGCGGCAGGTGGAGGCAATTGAACGACCGTCGACATCGGGAAATTCGATTGTCTCTATTCCTGCGATGACGATGCCCCAGATAGATCAGGATGTCGGCACGCGCGATCTTGAGCTTGAACGCGCCGACGAGCCACCCGGTGGAGAAGAGCGCCAGATAGTCGTTTGGAAGCGACGCGGACGTGTCGAAGCACTTCCGCGTGGCCAGAAGTGGAAGCGGCGGTTGCCGAAGGTCCTTCGCAGGAGAAAGTGAATTCCCTCGCGAGCCGATAGGGCGACTGTCCGAGCGGGCGCCTCGCTATTCATAGCGGGGCCGCACTTCGGGATAGAATTTAGGAGCGAAGTTCTCGTACACCGCGACCGAATGGCGTCCTCCGCGGTAAATGACCGATCCGACATCTGGCCTGTGCCGCTGAAGACGCTCCAGAAGCCGGTTCGCGCGGTGTGCGAGGTCATAGGCCCTTTCTTCGGCTTTGAAGGTGCGCCAGATGCGCACGAGTTGGCCGGTGTCGTACCACCAGCCGCCTTCCTCGGGACCGCCGTAAACCCGATCGATCTCGTAAAACGCCAGGACATACGTCGTCATGACGATGCCTCCGCGTGCTGGGAGCCTGGCTCATCCGGATCGCGGCGTTCCTCGATGATCGCTCTCGCCTTCTCAATCGCAGCGACGGCCTTCGGCAGCCAGCTTTGGAAGTCGACTTGGGAGAGACCCATCGGCTGGGCAGGGTAGGCAAGCAGGTCAAGTAAAACAGGGAAGTGATCGACCATGCGGCGCATGGTTTCCTGGAAGTGCGAGGACACCAGGATTTCTTCGCCCTGGTAGGCGGTCTCCGCACCCTTCCAGAGGCCGGTGATATAGGTCGGACCGGGGCATTCATAGTCTGGCAGCTCACCCGACCAGTCGTCGTCCTCGATAGCGTGCCTGCAAGCCTCCTCGGGTGTCGCCGCGTCGTAGGTGCGCTGCCGGTAGTACGGCATGCGGTAGGTGGCTTCGATGGTGAACTTGGGCATGGCATTGCTTTGCTCCTCTGATGAAAAAAGGGCGCTGCCCAGCGCGAGGGGCCGGGCAAGAAATCGACGCATGGAGGTGATCGCCAGGACGCGAGCCGTCGGGTGCAGCGGTCGGGTAGACCGATCGACTATCCGCCTGCTTTGACGCCGCGCCGCCAGGCGATGCGTTGCTCGCGCGTCGCGTTCGCTAATCGGTGCAGGAGGTCCCCGTGGCACGGCCGGGGCGCGCAGAAGCACACAAGGTCGCGGCCGCGCAGCTCGTCGAGCGAGCGCAGAAGGTCATTCTGATCGGCGAGCCATTGCTCATGTTTGGCGATAACCGCCTGGCGATCGCCGTCGCGGCCGATGACGAAGCGATTGCCCCATTTCGATCCGCGGCCGATGTACTGGGCTCCTGGCGGGATTACGTCTGTGTGCTTATTGAGCACCCGGCACATGTTCCTGTTGCCGCCCGGTCGGATCCTCTCTGCCGACGCCGACGTCGCCTCCTCCCGGCCCACCTCTGCCTCCCGCGCAGCGGCCGGTTTATGCTGTGCCGGGGTCGGCGCTTGAGGCTACCGCGCGGGCCGCAGCGCCCATATCGGCCGAATAGGTGGATTGCGCCTCATACGCTTGGTTGGCGTCAGTCCATGCTGCCTAGGAATGGTCCGCATTGCCGCCTCCCCTGCGTGGGGCGTGCCGTAATCTGGCGCGAAGAAGGGCGTCGATTTCTTCCTCCGAAAGGTCCTCTAGCCGCTTAAGGACGGTGCCCTGCGCGCCGGCGTTGACAAGGATAGTGCGCTTGCCGCGATGTTCTGGCGCCCAGGCATCGGGGTTCACGTCTCCCGCGTTGCCTTTGAAGTCGGCATGGGTTGCGGTCCAGATCGCCTCAAGCTTCTCCTCACGCGTCATGCTGTCGACTGCACCCGTCTCGTGCGCGATGATGGCGGCGCGCATGGTATCCGGGCTGCGCTTGTCGGAGAGATCGCAAAAGCCGTGGAACCAGCGTTCGCGGCCGCGGATCCTGATCGCGAAGAAGACGCTGGTGACATAGCCGGCCTTGAATTCCGAGATGCCGAACATGCCGGTTCGCTGGAATAACGGAGGCAGGAGTTCGAGCATGAACCGGTAGCCGTCGGCGGTGATTTCGAACCACTCGCCGGCATAGGGCTTGCCGGAAAGCACATCGATGCCGGGAGTGTCGCGATGGCGGTTGAACAGCTGAAACATCTGCTCGCGCGAGGCGACGCCGTCAAACACTTTGCGGAACGGTGGATGGTCGGACATGACGTACCTCCGATATGGCTGCGCCCTTCCGCCACGGCGGCAGGCGTGGCGTCGGACGATCGGTGGGTTGACGGATTCGGGGTGGGGACGCTGAAACGCCGAGCCGGGTCGGGTATCAGTGCGGTGGCAGGGGCCTTAGGCCGCGCGAGAGCTCGACGCGTCGCAGCTTTCGCGGCCGATGCCGGTAATGGGGCGTACGGCCGCGGCGAGTGTCGGAATATCGTCGAGCATGTCGAGAGCGACGAAGTGATTGGGGCCGCCGGTGTAATCTTTGCGGCCCTTGCAGGTGCGGATCAGGATGCCGTGGCCGGATGACAGGCCGAACTGGCCGACCTGGATGTAGGCGCGCTCGTGGTGGAGGGTGATCTCGCCGGAAACGGCGATGCCCGCCTTGTTCGATCGGATATCGTAGCTACCCGGCTGCAGACCGAGTTCGCTGGCGAGGCTCTTGAGCCGTGAACGGGCCGTTGTGTGAAAGCGCTTCTTCTGCTGTTCGTCGTAGGAGCAGCTCTTGTTCCACTGAAACATGTTGGTCTCCACGAGATGGCCCGGCGACCGCATCAGCGATCCCGGGCCTGTTGAGGTTCAAAATCTGTGACGAGAAAGGTCAGGCCGCTGTGCGCCCCTCGACGGCGTCGGCGCTCACCTCGTCGGCGGTGATCTCCTCGAGGTGGGCCTTCTGGTGCCGGTTTCGGGTGAGCCAGAGCTCGGCAGCCTCACGGTTTTCGGCCAGATGCAGCAGCTCTGAGCTGGCGCCGACGGATTGCAGGACGCGAACCATGCCGATCGCCGGGCGCTCGACAATCTCAAAACGGAGGTCGCTGCCGAGAGAATAGGTGCGCATCACTGTGACCAGAATGATGCCATCCTCACCGAAATCGCCCTCGTGCAGGGTGAAGCAGGCCGGCGAACTGTAGGTCGGGCGCTCGCGCGGCGACTCTTTCTTCACGAGCCGGCCGACGCCGTTGCGGGTTTCCCAGCTAGCAAGCTTCCTGGTGAAGCGCGATGGCGGTTTGGGCATTCCGTCCGAATAGCGGATGAGGCTGCCGAGCGGCGCGTTGTCGTAAACGATTGTTGCGGACATGCGTGTTCTCCATTGGCAATACGAGAAGGGCCCGGCACAATTGCCGAGCCCCGGTGCGGATCGATGAACCCGGCTATTCGGCGGCCAGGATCTGATTCGCCTCGCCATCGTCGGCGGAGGCGGGGTCTTCCGAAGACAGGTCTGCGTCGTCCGCGAGGAACGCCGGCAACTCGGCCGGCTCGTGATCCGAGGCAGTCTCCTCGAGTGCTTCGCCGGACGCCTCGTGGTCGACGGTGGCAGTCGCGTCGTCTCCCTCGAGGCGCAGCGGCTCGGGGAGCCAGTTCGATCCCTGGAGAAGACGGGCAGCCTCCTGGGCCATGCGGTCCTTCTTCAGGTTCTCGATCAGCTCCATGGTCTCCTCGCCGCGAGCCTCACGAACGGCCTGCAGGATTCGGGCCTTGGTCACCCTGCCGAGATAGTTGTCGACGGTGGGCGCCCAGCCGGCAGAGACCATGTCGAAGCGGAGTGTGCGGGCGAGCACGTCGGCATGCGCAAGCGCCCGCGGCCGCTTGTTCCAGACCTCCAATGCGGCGTTGAGGGACAACGAAACGCAGTGCGCGAAGAGCGCCCTTCGGCTTGCTTCGTCAAGGCCGACAAGGAAGTCCCAGAACTCCCCCTCCCCGTCGGGAAGTTCGCGGTCCCAGGCCTCGTGGCGCTCGGTGATCTCCTTTGCCCAGGGAGTGTCGCCGAGACCCTGGACCTGGCTGAAGCTCGCGCTCGTCAACCCAATTTCAAGGCAGGTATCCTGCGCGAAGCGGTAGAAGACCTGCAGCGCGAGCGCATGCAGGGCTGCGACGAAGGCGATGTCTGCGTCGCCGGCAAGCGCGTTGCGCAGCGCCAGCGTCCGCTCTGCCGTCAGATCGAAGACCAGACGATCAGGCAACGGCTTGATCCCCTCGTCCTCGGGTTCCTCGCGCGGCTCAGTTGCGCCATTCACCGGCTTTCCGTTGACGACGACGGGGCTCCCGTTGCCCTCGTACGAGGAAATATTGGCGTCGCCGGCTTCCGCTTCGCCTTCGCCGGCGTCGTCGATCTCGACGCGAGGCTCATCTTCGGGACGGATGAAGCCCGCCTCGATCTGCAGCCGGCCATTTGCGGCGAGCGTCACGAACGCACCTGCCAGCGCCTTTTGGGCAGGATCGTAGAGGTGAGGCCGATCGTCGAAAGCATCGAGTTCGGCGCCGAGTTCATCAAGCTTCTTCTCGACCTTCTCGTCCGCCTCTTCTGCCTGGGCGTATTCGGCATCGAGCTTGTCGTATTCGGCCTTGAGCGCCTCGTAGCGCTCGATCTCCTCGGCGCTCAGCTCCTGCGGCTCGGCATAGATGCGGCGCATGCCGTTCGTGTGCCCGTAGGAAAAGCTGATCGCCGCCTCGACCCACTTCCAGCCTTCGGCGCGGATCGCCTCGGCATCGACCTTCAGCTTTTCGAAAACGAGCTGCTCGAGCAGCGCTGCATCCTGGAACCAGCCGCCGGAATCCTGCTCAAAGAGATCGCGCAGGATGACGCCGCCAGCCGTCTCATAGGCTTCCGCGCCGACGTAGACTGCCCGGCGGTCATCGGCCCGAACGGTGGTCTCTGTCAGCAGCCGCTTGATATAGTAAGGCTCCTGCATGTGGGTATTGGCGACGCGCTCCCACACCTGCTCCTGACGCGCATGGTCGTCGGAGATCGAGAAGGCCATGACCTGTTCGAGGCCGATCTCTTCCTTCTCATAGAGGTCGAGGAGCTTCGGCGAGACGGAGGCCAGCTTCAGACGCTGCTTTACCGTTGCAGACGACACGAAGAACCGGGCGGCGATCTCCTCGACGTCAAGTCCCTGGTCGCTCAGGGTTTTGAAAGCGTGGAACTGATCGAGAGGGTGCAGGTCGACGCGGCGCACGTTCTCGGCAAGCGAGTCTTCCTCGGCCGAGGTCGTGGCATCGCGTTTCACGATGCAGGGGATGGGTTCATTCTTCGCCAGGCGCTTCTGCTTGATCAGGATGCCGAGTGCGAGATAGCGGCGCCCGCCAGCAGGCACTTCGAAATTGCCGGTCTCCTCTCCGCCTTCGTCGAGCACGGGACGGACGTTCAGGCTCTGGAGGAGCGTTCGTCTACCAATGTCCTCGGCAAGCTGCTCAATGGACACGCCGTCCTTGATGCGGCGCACGTTCTTCTGGGAGAGGACGAGCTTGTCGTAGGGAATGTTCTCGGCGGCGCTCAATACGATCTTCCTGATGGCCTTTGCCATGATTAGGTTCTCCATGACGGGCGGCCCGGGGACCCTCCCCGGACCTCCAAGCCCGTCGGGAAACCTCCCCTCCCCCCTCTGCCTCTGCCTGCCGGCGCCGCGGCCACCATTGCCGCAACGCACGCTTCGACCCATAACGAGAAATGGCGCCGTCCTCGTGCTCTGGGGTAACGGCGCCACAAATGCGATCAGAAGGAATGAACCAAACGATCCTCGGAACAGGTATCTAAGGTCGCCGGCATCACAGGGTCATGCTGCGAGATCCAGAAGCTTTTTTGCCCTGCCCTCCATATCGAGCCGCAAATCCTGATGTGGCTTGTCCCGCGCGATACGGGTGATGCCCTGAACAAAGTCGAAGATGGTCTCCGGGGGGCGACCTTCCTCGAGCAGGACGGCGTCGATGATCTTGGTGGTCTCGGTTTTCGAGAAGCCGCGCTTGCGCAGGAATACTGTGCGGTCCTCGTCATCGCGGGCGACGATCCGTTCCCGCGCCGCCTTGATGCCGTTGATGAACGGCATGGGCGAGGAGTCGGCGAACTGGATCAGTGCCGGCTCCGCCTCATGGGCGAAACGGGAGGCCGCGTATTTGGAGTGCCGGATAGTGATTTCCTCGAAATCTTCCACCCCCCACAAATTGCGGTTCTGGCACACGGCGCGGAGATAAAAGCTGGCAATTCCCAGCGTGCGGGCGCCGACCTCAGAGTTCCAGCAGTAGAACCCCCGGAAATAAAGGTCGGGCGAGCCGTCGGGCAGCTTGCCGGCCTCGATCGGGATTGAGGTCGTCGACCAGGAAGAGAAAGACGTCGCGGTCGGACGCATAGAGCGTCGTCGTGTCCTTGGTAACGTCGGCGTGCGGATTGTAGATCCGGGTCGACCAGTCGAGCACGCCCGGCACCTTCCAGCGCGTGTCACCAGTACCGTTGCCGGCAATCCGCTGCACGGCCTCGACCAGCTCATGGTCGAAGATGCGGCCGTTATCCAGACTCTGTGTACCTGTCTCACAGACGTCAGGGTTGGCGGTTAGTATCGCCGACGGTCAGAGAGACAGAATCGTCGAGTGATGCCGGTGCGAAGTTTTTGCCGGGGGGCGGGCTCGAGCCCGTCCCCCGGCAAAAACTTCGGCGCCGTTTGGGAGGTCCATTGCCGCAGCTGTTCTTCACCGATCTTTCCGCCCTGCGCCGTTCCGTGACGGTCAACGGCGCGACATACGAGTTGTCCTCGGACGAGATAGCGGCTGCGGACAGCATCGGCCTCATCGAGGGCATGCCGTTCATTCTGGGAAGCGACGGCACCTACGATCACCATCTCAACCGTTTCCTCCGATCGTGCCCGACCATGGGCGTGCGCTCGATGAACAGCCTTCGCGCCTATGCGCGGGACATTATCGTCTGGATGCGCTTCCTCGAAGAGCGACAGAACGGCAAGTCTGTCTGGTCGGCAGATCGCGATGACATCGCGGCATTCCACGAAGCCCGGCGCTTGTCCGAACCTCCGTTCCGGATATCGGCCTCTTCCTGGAACCGGATGATCGCGGCACTCGACAAGCTTTATCGGTGGGCAGTGGACGAGAAGATTATTGCCGCGGCTCCGTTCACTTACCGGCAGCTCTGGTCACGCGCGTCGACTTCGGGAGCGGTCATAGCCGTTGCGGTGAACTGCTCCAAAGAGAGCGGAGCTCGCAATGGCGACATGCGCTTCCTGGACCTGCCGCGCTATCTGGTGTTCCGCGATGTCGGGCTGCGCGGCAGGCTTCCCGATGGGCGGGAAGACCCGACACGGCGAGGCCGCAACGGAGAGCGCAATGCGCTGTTCGCGGAACTGCTGATCACGACCGGTCTGCGGCTGCAGGAAGCGTCGAGCTTGCTGCTGAACGAGTTGCCCACACTGGATACATGCCTGGATTCCACGGCCCGATCTCTGCCCTTCCGATTGGCCGCCGCGACCGCAAAGGGTTCGCGCGGCCGGGATATCCGCATGCCGATCCGTCTGATCGGGCAGTTGCACGACTATGTCCGGATCGAACGGGACAACGCGCTTGGACGAGCTCGGCGGAGCGGTCGTATCCGCCGGACGCGTAGCCCGATCCCGGTCGTCGAATGCGAGCATCGAGCTCTTCGCCTGAACGATGGCGACCGCGCGGTGAGGATGAGCGTCGATCAGATGACGCCCGCGGAACGAACGCGGCTCGTGGAAGCCACGACGGGCGCGCCTCTGGCGCCCTGGCTGACCGAAGACGGATTGCCGATGCCGATGGCGTCGTGGGAAGCCGTGTTCACGCGAGCCAGCGAGAGATGCCGTCGCTTCGGCTTCGATGACATGCACGTCACCCCTCACATGCTTCGCCACAGCTTTGCTGTCCACATGCTGACGCTGCTTCTGCGCGAACAGGTTGGCTGGGTCATCAGCGAGCGATCGCGGCATCTTGGCTCCGCCTACCGCCGAATGATCGGCGACCCGCTGCTGAAGCTCCAGAGACTGATGGGGCACAGCAGGATCGAGAGCACCTATATCTATCTCGATCACCTCGCGGACAGCCAGGAGATCGTCGATGCGGCGGTGGGCAATCTCGGCCTGGATGTTACCTCCGGGGAGCCGGCGCCATGAGCCGGGGACGACGGGCAACCTTCCCGCCCCGGTTGGAGCCGCCGGATGAGAGCGCCGTAGCAGCCGTCATCGTGGCCGATCCCCGCCGCTTCGCTGTGCGCGTCGACACAGTCGGCGAGATCATCGTCGACCTGAGTACCTGGTCGAACCCATCCTTCGTTGCCGAGATCGCCCCGCTGGTGCGGGAACGCATCCGCCAGATGGGGCCGACGCCGATCGGACGTTCGGTGCAGCGCACGGTGCTCAATCTCCGTCGGTTCTGGTCGTTCCTGGATGCTCGGGAGATTGCCGTCCGAAGGCTAGGCGACATCACCGTCGAGCTGATCAATGATTATGAGGCATGGCTCGAGCAGAATGCCGGGAACCGGCTGTTCCAGCGTCACCTTCTGGCGGCGCTGATCAGCGTGCTCCGCATCGCGGTCGAGGACCGTCCCGGCGTGCTGACGCCGGACGTCGTATCCCGCCTGCGCTATCTCGGTCACGGCGATAGCGGCGGGAGCCGGCCCCGAGACGCCTATAGCGGCGGGATCGCTGAAGCGCTGCGTACCGCGGCCCGGGCTCAAATCGCTGAAGCCCGCCAGCGCATCGCGCTCGGCGACCGCGTTCCGCCGCCTCCGCCGAGAGTCGACGCATGCACGCGGCTGCGCGCCCATCATGATGCCGTCGTCGCCGAGATCATACGATCCGGGCAGATCGAGACGCGACATCCCGCCTTCAGGCGCTTCGTCAATCTCGCGGCCTACCGCAAGGTCGACAGCAGGATCGAGGTGCCGCACCGAGGCTTCCACCTCACGGCGATCGACCTTGCGGCATTCCTGGCGCTGCTGTCGCTGGAGACCGGCATGGAGATGGAATGCCTGATCCACCTGAAGGCGGACTGCCTGCGCAATCCCACCAGAGGCTATGTCGAGATCGAGTATTACAAGCGCGGTGCACGCGGCTCGGAGTGGAAGCGCCTTCGGGTGCGGGATGGATCGAGCGGCACACCCGGAGGGCTGGTCAGAATGGCGATCGCGCTCACCGAACGTGCCCGACGACACACTGGGTCGGATCGCCTGTGGGTCCTCTGGACCATCGACGGCTTGCGTCCAGCCAATGAAGAAGGCGGACAAGGCATCGCCGCCTTCGTCGAGCGCTATCATCTGGTCGATGACGACGGCGCATCGCTGCGGCTGAGGCTGTCGCGGTTGCGGAAGACACATAAGGCCGAGTGGTATCGACGCACGAACGGCCAGCTCGAGCAGTTCGCCGTCGGGCATTCGATCAGCGTCGCGGTCCGGCACTATGCAGATATTCCGGCCCTGCGCCATGTTCACGAGCGGACCCTGGCCGCCGCGTTCCACGATGCCCTCGACGCTGCGCTGAAGCCGCGCATCGCCACGAGCGAGCGGGAAGACCTTGTCGCAGAGCGGCAAGACCCGCCTCCGGCGATGGACGAGCAGGATGTGTGGCTCGCGCGATGCGGCAGCTTTTACGAGAGCCCGTTCGCTGAAGCGGGCAAACCTTGCCCGACCCCGTTCTGGGGGTGCCTGGAATGCGAGAACGCCGTGATCACCGAACGCAAGCTCCCGGCGCTCATCGCATTCCAGTCGTTCATGGCCGATCAGCGCGCCACCCTCAACGCTGACGAGTGGTCGATCAAGTTTGGCCGCCCCTGGCACCGCATCACGAAGCAGATCCTGCCCGCCTTTGCGCCCCAGATCGTGGAAGCGGCCCGGACACGGATTGCCGCAGAAGGGCCGACGCTACTTTATCTGCCGGTTGAGGCGACGGCACAATGACGGCGACGAACGTCGCCCAGGCCACAGCCCCGTCGGCCATACGCAGCCAGAGCGACATCGTGCTCTGCTCGATGAAGCTCAAGGAAGGGACCGACCGGGAGACGCTCTCGCGCTTCGGCGACGACGTGTGGAATCTCGATCCGGCAATCTTCCATGTGACTGCGCGCAATGCATTCCGGACGATCGACTTCACCGATATTGCCTGTCCGGTGGAGAGGCTGACGGCCAAGGAATACATCTTCGCCTGGCTCAACGAACGCCTTCCGGACCGCTCGGGGCGGTTGCGGCCGTTGAGCGCGCGAGCAGCGCTCGCCTCCCTGCGCCAGTTGATGGCGTTCGTGCGGGAACGGGAGGGCCGCTTCGATGCCGCGCTCATCGATCAGGATCTGCTCGACGCTTACCTTGCTCTCCAAAAGAACCGGCCCGTGTTGCCGAGCCGGGTTGGCGCCTGCCTGAGACCGGTCGTGCAGTTGCATCGGCTCGCCCGCTTCCTGACCCATGGCGGCTTGTGCTTCGTTCCCTGGAACGGGACGCCGGTCTACAAAGTGGCGGGCTGCGGCGGTCGGCCATATGAGAACATGACGCCCCGCATTCCCGAGCCGGTGATCGGCGCATTGCTGCGCTGGTCGCTGCGCTATGTCGAGCTGTTCTCGACCGATATCCTCGCGGCACGCGACGAACTCGACGCCCTTGAGGCCGCCTATGCAGCGCGCCCGCGCTATGCCCGGCGCGGCAGCGTCGAAGGGCGGCTTGCGGACTGGATCGATAGGCGGCGTCAGGCGGGACGAGGCGTTCCCGTCTGGAACGAACCGAGGCGCATGGGTGGCATCTGCTGCGCTATCGCGCTCGACCAGCTCCTGAACGGCCAGGTTCTGAACATCCGGCTGATCTCGTTGCAGAGCGGCTTGCATCCCAGCAACCTCATCCAGAACAAGATTGCCTATGGCCGGCTTCTTGACGCCGTGAAGGAACTCGGCGTCGAGCAAGGCGGCATGGACACGCCGATCGCCATCGATCCCGATAGCGGCCAACCATGGCGGCCGCGCTTCGACGCCTATGTGTTGGCACACGAGGAACGGCAACTTCAGACTGCCGCCTACATCCTGTGCGCCTATCTGACCGGCATGCGCGACGGTGAGGTCCAGGCAATGCGGCCCGGTTGCCTTCAGCGCAAGTGCAGCGCCGACGGCATGATCGAACGGCTGGCAATACGCAGCATCGTCTACAAGGGCCGGCAAGAGCGTGGCGAACCAGAGGAATGGGTGACGATCGAGCCGGTCGGCCGCGCTGTCGAGATCGCCGAGCGCCTTGCGGCAAGGCATCGGCCGCGGCGCAAGGATGACGGCATCTGGATCGTTCTGCACCACGCCGTTGCGCTCGATCGCGGCGTGCCGCATGTGGTGCGACAGATCAATCGGTATCGCGAGCACCTGGACGAGCGCTTCGGTGCATCGGAACAACCTGCAATCCCGCTCGTGGAGGGCCGAAGCTGGATCTTCAACACACGGCAGTTCCGGCGCACCGTGGCCTGGTACATCGCCAACCGGCCGTTCGGCGTGGTCGCCGGCAAGATCCAGTACAAGCATGCCTCCGTCGCAATGTTCGACGGCTATGCCGGATCATCGGCTTCCGGCTTCCGCCAGGAGGTGGAGCAGGAACACCATCTGGGGCAGCTCGACGACATCGTTGCGCATTACGAAGCGGCGCAGCGCGGCGAGCGACTGGCCGGCCCCGGCGCGTCTCGCGTCACGCACGAGATCGACCGTGTCGCGCAGGAGATCGGCTCCCTGCCGGGCGTGATCGCAGACGGCAAGCGCGTGAAGGCGATGCTCGCCCACCTCGCGCGCACGCTGCACGTCGGCTATCTGAACGACTGCTTCTTCGAGCCGGCGACGGCGCTTTGCCTTAGCCGGTCGACGGGTTCGGCAAGCGAGCCCATCCTGTCGAACTGCGCCCCTGACCGCTGCCCGAACTCCTGCATCGCGCGTCGTCATCTGCCGTCGTGGCA
Organism: Chelativorans multitrophicus; assembly: GCF_011317445.1. Taxonomy (GTDB): domain Bacteria; phylum Pseudomonadota; class Alphaproteobacteria; order Rhizobiales; family Rhizobiaceae; genus Chelativorans; species Chelativorans multitrophicus. The sequence continues at coordinate 100,231 of NZ_JAAAPL010000005.1, read as the reverse complement.
GGCTGCGATCGCGCATGCCGAGGCCATGCTGGACGAGAAGCGATTGTCGAGCGTGCAGCGGACCGCAATCCGGCAGGACCGGGATCGAATGCGCAAGCTGATCGCGCCACTGCTGGAGGAACAGTCGTGAAGCCGGTCAGCGCATCCACAGAGCGAGCTCTTCGCGCCGCGCTGATCCGGCTTGTCTCCGGTAATGCGGCCCGGACGGACGGCCGACTGACGATCGCCGGTCTGGCTCGGGAAGCCGGCGTCAGCCGGGCGACCGCGAACCGTGCTCCAGTAATACTCGCCGAACTGCGGCGGGTAGCCGAAGCCGCAAAGCTGTCCCGATTGGAGGAACCCCGCTCACCGCAGAACGCCACAGAGCGGGATCGGCGTGAGCGGGAGAATGTGGTCGCTCAGCATATCCAGGCCCGTGCCCTGCTACACCGCGCCGACGAACGTCGGATCGGGGCGCGAATGCGCCCGTTGCTTTATGAGATCAAGCCTCCGCAGCGCGATGTTCCGAGCGTGCCGCCTGCCACACTTCTCGCGCGGCATCGGCGTTGATCGCAGCAATACCAAGTCCGACGATCAGGTCGGGCCAGGCCGACAGGGTGTAGGCGGTGAGCAACCCGGCGGCGACGATCGCGACGTTGGCCAGCGCGTCATTGCGTGCCGAGAGGAAAGCGGCCTTGGTGAGGCTGCCGCTGTGGTGGCGGAAGCGGGTCAGCATGAGAGCGCAGGAGAGATTGACCGCGAGAGCGCCGAGGCCGGTCAATGACAGGGCAAACGGCTCCGGCGGGGTCAGTGTCATGAACTTGTCCCAGGCAGTCCAAAGGGTAGCCAGACCGGGGACGAGGAGGATGCCAGCGAGCGCCATCCCGACCATGGCCCGGCGGCGGGCGGACCACCCGAGCGCTGCCAGGATCAGGAAATTGACTGACGTATCCTCGAGGAAATCGACGCTGTCGGCAAAAAGCGACACCGAGCCGATGGCAAGCGCGACGGCAAACTCGACGCCGAAATAGGCGAGATTGAGAAGAGCGACGAGACGAACCACTCGCCGCAGGTCCTGTTCATGGGATGACATGTCCAACGTGTCGGCTCCAGTCAGCGGTTCTCGTCGTGAGCGTCAAAAACCTGGCGAGCATAGGCGTCGAGCAAAGCCTCACACGCGCGCAGCCGCTTCTCGGCCTCCGCACCGAGCGTTGCGCCATAGAAGTCGAGCTTGCGGATCTTCTCGAACCAGCCCTGCAGCTTCTTCAGATCGACGTCGTTCTCCTCCAGTTCGGCGTAAGTGAAATGGTTGGCCGCCCGCTCCTTGGCGATCTCCGCCTCGAAGTCGTCGCACTTGTCGACGAACTCGCGATAGGCTTCGTCGCGGTCAGCCTTGAAGCGGGCGATGACCTTCTCCTCCTGCGCCCGGTCGAGCGCGACTGTCTCCAGGATCACGGATTCCCCGCCCATCTCGCCGACGTCGTTCTCCAGCATCTTCAGCCGGCGGACGTGATCGTCGGTCTTGGGCAAAAGGCAGACGCCGTTCTGCAGATAGACGGCGCCCATGCCCTTCAGCCGTCGCCAAAGCGCGATGCGCTTCGCCGCGGGTTCGGGCGGCACTTTGTAGGTCAGAAGGAGCCAGTTTGCAGCTGTCATCGTCACATGTATAATGTTACGACCGTTACAGTTCAACCGAAATGATCCCGCGCGTGATTGAGAGTGGGATACAAATCCCGAAGCCCCGTCACGGATGGAGCCGCAGCGGCCTTAGGCTGCTGCGCGTGCATCCAGTCGGCGGCCTGCTGCGCCTTGCTGGCGGCTGTGAAGATGGCGCGGGGATCGTCCTTCAGCACTTCGATCCACGAGGCAATATACGCTGCATGATCGGCACGCGGATGATGGGCTATGCCCAGATCGGCAAGGACGAGCCCGCTGAGAATCTCGACGCAACACTCCTCGGCGGCATAGGCAGCCGAGCCGAAGCGACCCGAGAGATCACGATCGAGCCGGTGCTTTGCTCCCGAGGCGTGGCCGTCCTCATGAAGCCACACGCCATAAAATGAGGCGGCATCGCGGAAGGAAGCGAAATCCGGCATGAACACCGTGTCCGATGACGGGAGGTAGTAAGCTTCCGAACCGCCGAACACGGTCTTGATCCCGAGATTGGCGATGAAAGCCTCAGCATGCGCCAGGCGTTCGCTCTCCGGCAGGAGGTCCACCGGCGGCTGGTCGTATCCGTCTACCTGCGCGACGTTAAACACCGAGAAGGCCCGGGCAAACATCCGGCGGTGGCCACCGACGTCGTTGTCATCGTCGTCAGCCGGCTCAGACGAAGCGACCTGCTTCCACAACACGACGGTGGTCGAGCGTTCGCCTTTGCGCACCTGGGCGCCGGCGGCCTGCCATTGCCGGTAGGTGCCCCATAAGCCATCGCTGTAACCGCCAGCTATGGCTGCGGCCAACAGCGCCACCGTGTTGATGCCGCGGTAGCACTTGCCCGATGCGACATTGGTCGGGCGGGCAACACTTGTCCCGTTGTGGAACCACGGCGCACGCCACTCGCCTGCATCTTGCTCGATTGCCGCGATGATCTCGGCAGTGATGCGCGTGTAAACGTCGGCACGCGCTCCGGAATGCATCCTGGAAGTCATCGTGAAAGCTCCTTGAGAGCGACGCGAGCGCACGGGATCGCCACCGCTTACGGGCGGCGTCGAGCTCAACATCGATGGAAGGGATCAGTGAAAAGCCGGTGAGACAGCTTGACTGTTCAGATAACGCACATAGTCCGGGCCCGTGACCGCCCGGAGCTCCAGGCGGCCGTTCTCGATCTCGAGCGTCTTGACCTGCTCGGTGCGGTGGGTGGACAGGCCATATTGTAGATTGATGCCGGCAAGCGCGGCTGGAAGCTGGCGCAGATAGGTCGCGGGTGCGCTGACCAGGCTGGCAAGCTGGCCAAAACTCCAGTGTGTCGGCGCGACCGGTGCGCGGGCATCTGGCAGCATGAGTGTCAGCCGCTCGGGATTGTCGCGAGAAGCTTCCACACGGATTGTCTCGCTTTCCACGATCCGGGTCTTGCTGTGTTCAGACCGCCGGCTCACCGCATTGTTGAGATCGGTGAGAGAGAGGTAGCGTTCGTCGTCCGGCCGGTTGAACCATTCCGACGATACGCGCCCGATGCGCTGGCCACGGCTGATGTCGACCTTGTAGCCGTTGGGCGTAGTGCGTGAGGGTGCCAGAATCTCAGTATGGGTCATGATCGTTCTCCGCGACGGGCACCGGGAGACTCTCTCCTGGCCTCGACCCGCCGCCGCATCCGGGCCTCCCCTCTGCCTCCGCCAGCGCCGGCAGGCGCGAAGCGCGCAGCCGTAGCTGCGCCGCGCCTCCATATGAGATCACGCGCGAAGGGTACGCCGGCCCCGGCTGGCGGCGGCGAAGCAGTGCGTGCACACGAAAAGCTCTGAGGGTTGCGTTGCCGCCCAATCCGTGAATCAATGAAAGACAGGGGATGCGGCGGCGTCCGGAGCGATGGAGGCGATGCGACGATTCAAACTTGGTGACCAGGTTGTCGAGGAGACGGCGCCGGATTTGCAGGTAGCGTTATCCGACGCTCATCGTAAGCGGGTTCGACCGCTTTGCCTCTGCAGGGGAGGCGGACTTTCGATGTACATCGCCCATGTCGGCGACCAGTACATCGTCAAGCGCATGCCTATGTCGGGTGGGAGCACGATCCCGTCTGTCCTTCCTACGAGCCACCAGACGAGTTGTCCGGTCTCGGCGTGTTGATGGGCAGTGCGATCCTGGTCGATCCGGAGAGCGGGATGTCCGCGCTTAAAGTCGCCTTGAGTCTCACGAAAATCGGCACGCGGGCTGCGCCGAGTGCGGGGACGGATACGACTGACAGCATCGCTGGCGACGCAAAGAAGCTCTCGTTGCGCAGCGTGCTCCATTATCTCTGGCATCAGGCCGAGCTGACGGCTTGGACGTCGCGGTGGGCTGGCAAGCGTCACTGGTGGAATATTCGCTGGCACCTGATCGAGGCCGCGGGCCAGATGACGGTGAAAGGCGGAATGCTCAACGAGATGCTTTTCGTGCCTGAACCGTTCCGGTCGACGGACAAGGCCGCGATCGAGCAGCGCCGGACCGAGGCGCTGGTACCGGCACTTCCGCCGAAGAGCGGACCGCGCAAATTGATGATCCTGGTGGGTGAGGCCAAGGATTTTGCTCCGACACGCAGTGGCCACCGATTGATCGTCAAGCTCATGCCGGACTTTCGGTTCCTGCTGGATGAAAGGCTGTATCTGCGACTGAAGGGTCGTTTCGAGAACGAGCTGGCACTGTGGGACGCGGACGAGGCTACTCACCTGATGGTGATCGCGACGTTCGGGCTCACGCCGACCAGCCTTGCAGTCATTGAGGATATGGCGCTGATGGTCGTCGACGAAAACTGGGTGCCTTTCGAATCCGCATAGGAAAAGAGGCTGGCCGACACACTGGCCAAGCTGCGTGACCGAAGCGTCAAAGGGTTGCGCTACAACCTGACGGCAGAAAACGCCAACCGCGGCGGTAATGGTGCAGCGTCAATCCCGGCCGATCGCGCTTTTTGTGGTTCCGCCTTCGGCGGACAAAGCTTACGAAGAGGCCTTGGAAGAAGAACTGATCACGGCCGGAAATCGGCGCCGGATCTGGCGCACAGCGGAGGGCGAGATGCCTTCCATGCCTCTTCGGTGAACATCGCACTGTCTCGGCTATCAGCGCATCTTGGTCGACTGGCAAGTCGGATTCTTGGGCCCTGCCCTTGCCCAATATCTTGAGCGGTTTCCCAAGCGGGTTTGGCTCATTTTCGCACGTGCGATACGAAATTGTGCATTGCAATATCAACGGCGTTCGGTATGATCCCGTTGTCGGCCATCTACTCCTCCCAGATGCGATGCCGATGCTGGATGCGGTACACCTCCTCCCGCGCCTTGTCCATAGATCGAGCCCGCTGCGACCTCCTCCCGGCAGCGGGGGGCTTTTTTCCTTGGCCGTCCGGCATCGAGGCAAGGCGAATGGATCGATCCTCCAAGCGTTTTTTGTGGCCCCCCGAAACCTGATGATCCCGAACGGCCGAAGGTGAAATGCCACCACTTTTCCTCCCAGTGAATTGAGATGGATCTTTTCAGCGACAGGAGACGGCGAATCCCCAGAGTTCCTCAACACCATTTCGACCGGGTGTGTTCTGTTGCTTCAATCAACACGGTGCCATCGGAATCCTTCCAGTGGGATGTCTCAACGTGGTGTGGAGAAAACCCACGACAGGGGAACGATGACGCTCAGGAGTATTGGCTGGTGCACGAGGTAGATCGGAAGGCTCCGATTTCCCATCCAGACCAAAATCCTTGCAAGCCATCCTTGCATCGGCTGGTCGCCCAGAGAACCTTGCTCACGTCGATATGCGAACAGCTTTGCGCTTGCCATGCCCAGAAGCGTGACGCCGACCCACGGGAAAATGGGGACGAAATCGTTGCTGGGTGGAGGGCGTTCTGCAAATCCGATCCAAGCCAGCCACCGCGTGTTGAATGCCGGTGCATCCGCAACGAATGGCAGCATCAGCACTATTGTGGCCGCGCCCAAACAGACTAAGGGGCTAGCGCGCAAGAACAGTGCACCAAGCAGCGTGGCAGCCGCGATCGCGTGGAGAATCCCGAAAAAGATGAAGCTCTCCGGGAAAACGAACCAGGTAACCAGCGTGATGACCATCGCATAAGCGGTGATGGAGAAAAGACGGCGGGTAAAGGCTCTCACGTGAATGGTTTCGCGATGCGCGAGCACCAGACTGACACCAACGAGAAACATGAATGTTCCGGCTAGGCTTCGTCCAAAAGCCAACCAGACTGGGTGCCGTGCGACACCGTTGATGATCCCGGTGAATTCCAGATCCCACACAATATGAAACAGGACGACGCCTGCGATCGCCAGTCCTCGTGCGACGTCAATCGCTACAACGCGCTGGCCGTGGGCCATGTCTTTGCCTCTCCTGTGCGCCATGGATTCGCAGATCCTCGCACGCGGCGCTCCGGCCCTGGCTAACGGGTGGGCATCGCTCTACGCGTGCGGCTCATTGAGTGCCTTGAGCGAGCTTGACTTCAGTCTCGACAAGATCGACGAGCTGTTGCGGCCCGAAGGTTTGCATGCTCTTGCCGTTGACGAAGAACGTTGGGGTCTGCTCGACGCGCCACGTATCGATGTCCTTCGATTCCTGATCGAGGACTGCTGTAACGTCCGGTGAAGAGGCGTCTTGCCGCGCGCGCTCGAGGTCCAACCCGGCGGCGGCCGCGGCCTGCCATGCCTTGTCAATGACCGGCCCGCTATGCGGGGCCCATTCCGGCTGCGCGGCCAGGAGAGCTTCCAAGACGGGTTCGAAGAGATTTTGCTTTCGTGCGGCTTCAAGGATTCCTACTGCCTGGTCCGAACCGTCGTGGAATGCGGCGTATCGTAGGACGAGTCGGACATCCTGAGGATATTGTGCAAGGATGTTCTTTACGATGGGATAGAAGGCGCGGCAGGCTTCGCATGACGGATCGAAGAACTCCACGATGGTGACAGGGGCGCTGGCCGGTCCCATGACTGGCGAGTAGTCTCTGACGAGGCTGGCATTGTCGGAGATCGCCTCAGCACTGCTTCCACCAACACGGTCATAGTAGAGCACAGACCCCGCGAAGAGGATGGTGGAGGCGACGGCAGCGGAGACGATTATCACCTGTCGACGGTTCATCGATAAACTCCGGGGCGGCACAGGAAAAGGAGCCCGCCGATTGCCGCAAAGGCAATCAGCGAAGCGAGCGGCAAGGGCACGCTGCCGAGAATGGTCATAGCTTCTCCAGCGCAAGATGGCCCGGCGCGCGTGCACGGGACTATCGCTTCTTCTATAAGGCCGAAGTAGATCAATGTGTGAAACAAGGCGATCGCCGCGCCCAATCCAACGAGCGGCAATGCATAGAATTTGATGCTGGAATCAGAGCGAAATGCCGCGATTCCCAAGATAATCGCGAGAGGAAACATAAATATCCTCTGGAACCAGCAGAGATTGCATGGTGTCTGCCCAACGATCTCTCCAATGAACAAGGCGGTGAGCGTTGCTGCTACCGCGATCATCCAAGCGAACAATAGCCATAAGCCATTGCGCTCCTCCACCACGTCGTTGGACAATTTGTTCAACATGCATCAAGAACCCGTGACTTGATCTCTTGCTATGCGACGAAGCTTTTCCAACCGCGTCTCGCGTGGCTCGTGCATATCCATCATACCGCCAAAGCTGCCATCAGATTTCATGAGGAACACGCCGGCAGTGTGATCCATCGTGTACTCGCCGGCCTCCAAAGGAACCTTTTTCGCGTAGGCGGAAAAAGCCTTAAGCGCGGCATCTGTCTCGGCAGCCGTACCACGAAGCGCCAGGATCCGGCTGTCGAACGATGTCATGTAACTTGCCAAGGCTTCTTGGGTGTCGCGCTGCGGATCGACCGTGATGAATAGAACCTCGAAACCGTCGGCTACAGGTCCCAGCTCCGTCATCAGGTCCGTTAGCTCGAACAGCGTCGTCGGACAAATGTCGGGACAGTAGGTGAATCCGAAAAAGACCAGATAGGGTCGACCGGCCAGCGACTGATTGTCGACGCGTTCGCCGGTATGCGACACCAAGGAGAAAGGCCCACCGACTTTCGCGGTGCCACTTGAAGTCTCGACCGTAGGACTGCGACCGGATCGTTGCGTCGACACGATCACGAACATGCCGAGCACCACGATGGCGGCCCACACCATGAGCCGGAAGGCCCGCAGTCCGCTCACGGCGTATGACCGCCGTGCTCATTGCCGCTGCCCGTTTCCACCGTGGGGTTTCTCTGCACGACAAACTCGATCTCTACGGTCCCGGCCCGGGCGAACTCCAATGTCGCCTTGAAGCTGCTCCCTTCGATCAGCTGCTGGTTGGGTTTGATGAGCATAAGGTGGATGCCGCCTGGCGCCAACTCGACCGCGGCTCCTGCAGCGATCTCGACTCCATCGGGAAGTGGACGCATGCGGGCTGTGCCGTCATCCATGGTCATCTGATGGACTTCGATCCGATCAGCTATCGGAGTCGATCCGCCGGTCAGTCTGTCGGGCTGTGACCCTGAATTTGTCACCGTCAGATAGGCTCCGGCGACCGGGGCAGCGGACGGCGTGACCCGTGACCACGGATGGCCAATCTTGATATCACCTTGCGAGAATTGGTGTGCAAAAGCTGATGTAGAAAGCAGCATCGCGGCCAATATGCAAATGAGCTTCACGGTCAGCTTGAACCCGGACGACAATGGGTTTCCTCCAACTATTGTTCTTTCGCGGCTTTATCGCCCTTTCGTGTCATAGGGACCACTACGCACTTCGCCGCATAGGGACTGCCATCATGTTTCACGAAGCCCCTTCCAGGCGAGCAGGCGCATGGCATTGGCGGTGACCAATACCGTCGCGCCGGTATCGGCAAGAATGGCGGGCCACAGCCCGGTCACGCCGAGAACCGTGGTTACGAGGAATACGGCCTTCAGGCCAAGCGAGAGGGTGATATTCTGGAGGATGTTGCGCATGGTGAGGCGCGACAACACCACCATATTGGCGATGTCCTTGACACGGCCATGCAAGACCGCCGCATCGGCTGTTTCCAGAGCAACGTCCGTGCCGCTGCCCATGGCAATGCCGATGTCAGCAGCTGCGAGCGCCGGAGCGTCATTGATCCCGTCACCGACCTTGGCCACGAACTTGCCCTTCGCGCGCATCTCGCCGACGATCTTCTGTTTATCCTGCGGCATCAGTTCTGCGCGTGCTTCCATGTCGAGCGACGAGGCTATGGCTTTCGCCGTCCGCTCATTGTCGCCCGTCAGCATGACGGTTTCGGCTCCAAGATCGTGTAGCGCGGCTATACCGGTCTTGGCGTCCTCTCGCGGTTCGTCGCGTATTGCGAAGAGGCCCGCCACTTCCGTTCCGGCAAGCAGCACCGAAACAGTCTTGCCTTCGTCGTTCAGCGCGGCGATTTGCGATAGCAGCCCTTGGTCCAATTTGACCTTTTCGGCCGCGGCGCGCGGTGAAGCCAGAAAGAGCTTCACCGCATCCACTGTCCCTACCACACCCTTGCCGCCAACAGCGCCGGCATCGGTGGCGGCGACGACAGGAACCTTGTCAGCCTCCGCCCTTGCCAGGATGGCCACAGCCAGCGGATGGCTCGATCCGGCCTCAAGGGCCGCTGCGAGCCTCAATACCTCGCGCCCGTCGCGTGCCACACCGATGATGTCGGTGACCTTCGGCTTGCCTTCGGTAAGCGTCCCGGTTTTGTCTAGCGCGACGTAGTTGACTTTGCCCAGATTCTCCAGCACCGCTCCGCCCTTCATCAGGAGACCACGGCGCGCGCCGGCGGATAGCGCCGCGGCGATTGCCGCAGGCGTGGAGATGACCAGCGCGCAGGGGCATCCGATCAGAAGAACTGCGAGGCCACGATAGATCCAGGTGTTCCATTCCGCGCCGGCAAGCAGCGGCGGCAAGATCGCTATCAGTGCAGCCACCACCATTACGCCCGGGGTATAATATTTCGAGAAGCGATCGATAAAGCGTTCGGTCGGCGCCTTGGACTCTTGGGCCTCCTCGACCAATGCGATGATACGGGAAATGGTGTTGTCGGCCGCTGCTGCCGTTACACGCACCCTGAGCACGCCTTCCTGATTCACAGTGCCGGCGAAGACATTGTCGCCCGTCTCCTTGCGCTTCGGTACGGACTCGCCGGTCACCGGCGCCTCGTCGACCGCGCTTTCGCCGGAGAGCACGATGCCGTCGGCGGGCACACGGTCGCCGGGCCGAACGAGCACCACAGCATCTACCGTCAGGCTTTCGGCGGGAACCGTCTGCGTGGCACCGTCGCGCTCAAGGAGCGCAGTCTTGGGCATCAGTGTTGCGAGCGCCCGTATCGAGGCGCGAGCCCGGCCTGTCGCTATCCCTTCAAGGAGTTCACCGACAAGAAACAGGAAGACGACGACGGCGGCTTCTTCGGCCGCATCGATGATGACAGCTCCGACCGCCGCGACCGTCATCAACGTCTCGATTGTGAAAGGGCTCCCGTTTGCAGCACCGAGCAAGGCGCGTCGCGCAATTGGTATGAGCCCGACGGCCATTGCAATGATGAAGCCCCACGGCTGGGTCTGCGGAAGAACCTGCGAAAGCCCAAAAGCGACGGCCAGCGCGATGCCGCAGATGATCGTCAATTGCGCTTTAGATGTTTTCCACCAGGGTCCGTCCTGCGGCCCGTGATCGTGCCCGTGCATGCCTTCCAGGGCATCAGGCGCCTCGGTAGCGATCCCGCTTGCTGTCAGTGCCTGGTCAAGCCTACCGTCCGGCCCATGGACATGGTTTGCGGGGGTGGTGGCCGGCTTTTGTCCCGCAGGGCCTATCGGCGCGGCTTTGTAGCCAAGGCTGGTGACCTTGCGGGCAAGTCCGTCGAGGTCAGCCTTGCTTCCGTGCGTGACGGTCATGGTGCCAGCAACAACTGATACCTTCACATCAGTGACATCCGGCATACGGCGCACTGCCGTGTCGATCTTTGCCGCACAGCTCGCGCAATCCATGCCCGCGACGCGAAAGCGGGTCTGATGCGCGCCTGGCGACGCAGTCTCCTCGATGTAACCAGTCGCGACGCGATATTCGCCTGAATGACTGTGCCCCGCGTGATCGCGATCAGCATGATCGTGCTTGCAATCCGGCCCGTGAACATGTCCGGCATGGTCATGGCCGGAATGGTCGTGTCCGGCGTGATCGCAGTCATGATCCGCATGATCGTGCTTGCCGTCCGGCCCGTGCACATGGCCGGCATGGTCATGGTCCCAATGATCGTGTCCGGCGTGATCGCGGTCATGGTCGGCATGATCGTGCTTGCCGTCGGGCCCGTGCACATGGCCGGCATGGTCATGGTCCGAATGATCTTGATCGGCATGATCGTCGTCATGGTCCGAATGGTCGGACTTTCGGTCTTGGCCGTGGGCGCGCTCCGCAGCCTTCGACCTCTTCGCCGCACCAAGGCGTGTGGCCTTATAGCCTAGCCGGTTGACCTTTTGGGCCAGTGTGTCGAGATCGAGCTTGTCTCCGTGTTCAACGCTCATGGTGCCAGCAACAACCGACACGTTCACATCTGTGACATCCGGTATTCGTCGGACCGCTTTGTCGATCTTGGCGGCGCAACTTGCGCAATCCATGCCTTCAACCCGAAAGCGGGTGCGGCGTGCTGCAGCGGTCATCTCGATGTCTCCTGTCTCGCAGGGACTACGTCATAGGACCTATAGCAGCTAGAGGGTCAAGGGGCCTTGAGAGATTCTTCGCTACTGCGATGTCGGTTGGTCGCGAGAGGCCGCGCGCATGAGATATTCTTCCAGAACCTGCGGATACAATTGCACCTTGGCTTCTTGAAGTTGCCGCCTCTGCAATTCCTCGGCCATAGAGCGATGCTGTTGGTTGGTCAGGTACTCCTCGATAAAGGGTTTTGCCTCGTCAAGAGTTAACTGCTGCGGCAAGGTTCGTTCCGTCACTTCCACGATGTAGATGCTGCCTCCCAACTCGAAAGGTTTGCCAACTTTTCCCGGCTCCATGTCTTGAATCGCTTCATGGAACGGGTGGCTCATCAGTTCGCCTAGTGGATCCCCGCTTTCGCCGATCCAATCAGGGAACTCGCCACCCTTTGAAGCTGTTTCGACATCCTCGGAATACTCTTGCGCCACCGAGGCGAAGTCCGACCCCGGGACAGCTCCGGTCAGCTTCCGATAGGCTTCGTCCGAACGTTCGCGTGCACGACTCGCGTCCGCCTCGCTCGAGCCAAGACCGATTCGGACATAACGGATTCTCGACTTCGGAGGACTCACAAGGCGATCGCGATTGTCGGAGTAGAATGCTTGAATTTGCTCGTCGCTGACTTCGATCCGGTCGTCCACCTCCTCCTGCTCCATCATTTGCCGCAGCAGACGAAGTCGCGTTTCGTCGGCAAGGGGCTTGTTTGCGACGTCGAGCAACCTGTCATAAGTGTCCGATACCAGGAGCATGCGATCAATAAGTGCGTTTGCCAAACGTTTGAGGCCCTCTGCTCCTTCGAACTGCTCGCGAAGTGACGCTTCCTCGTATTCCTTGTAGAAATCGCGAAGGCTGTAGCGCTGTCCCTTGATCGTGAAGAGCGTCTTTTCGCCGTTATCCGCGAACCATCGCTGTTCCTTTTGCGTGCGTACGGTTGTCATGATTGTCGGACGGACTTCGGCGAAGCTCTTTGCGCCTGCGGGCATGACCTCCTGAAGGCGGACGACGTAATACGATCCGCCTGCCTGAAACACGCTCGCCAGTTCCCCGGGAACCAGTGCGAAGACGTATTTGTCCCAATCGGGGTTCCTGCTGCCTTCGGGCACCTCCGCCCGGGATGAAAAACGCGCCTTCGAGAATCGCCCTGCTGTCGCCTGGAATGTTGCACCGCCTTGGATGCCTAGTAAGGCGCTGGCCGCCTCTTGTTGGGCCTTCGGGCTGAATTGTGATGCACTAAACTCCAGTTCATCAACGATGGCGCGGCGTGGCAATTTGAATCGGTCGATGTTCTGTCGGTAGTAGGTCTCAAGCTCCTTCTGGCTCGGAGCTGGTACATCCAGGAGATCGAAACTGCGAGTGATCGATGCGCTCGTTCGCAGCTTCTCTAAATAGTCTTCGACAAAAGCGGGTTCCTGCTCGGCAACCAGGGTCCGCCGTATCTCATCGCGCACCTCGGTAAAGCTACGTCCTTCATAGCGCGCTTTGTTCTTATCGTAATATTCGCGGATGCTGCTCTCGGAGATTGAGATGCGCTCGGTATGAAGCTGGTCCGCGAAGGATTCGAGATTGAGATTTTCATTTATGTGTTTGATCGCATGTTGGAAGCTCTCGTCGGCTTCCGGCTTTCGATTAGCTGCCCATCGGAGAATTAGTTGATCGGATACGAGATCTTCAACTGTCTCAAGAAGCGCTTCCTGCGACATGGGACCAGGGTTGCTGGTGGACGACGAGAGCATATTCAGGTGAGCTTCGATGTCTTCAAGGGTTATCTGTCCCCCCTCGAATGTCGCGACGACATTGGGGGCCGGAGGAGATGGGAGCGTCATGTCGGCGAAATAGTCCGACGAAAAGAAGACGAGCGCGGCGGGAATGGTCGTGATCGCGAAAATGCTCGCCACATACTGCCCCAGTGTCGGTTGCCGTGTTGGCGCAGGCTGAGCCTGATCTGAATCTGCCGTCCATTCTGTCTCCGACTGTGCGCTTTCCGTGAGCTGGCGGGCGAGCTGCTCCGAGTCATCGGGACTCGAATTCGCTGCGGCCGGATCGGTCGCAGGAGGTTTTGGCGAGGCAGTGGCAATTGGTGGACCGGGTGCGATAGTAGCCCGGCTATCAGCCGATTCTGGAGGTTCGACCGTGCGATCGCTGTCCGGTTTCGATGGCTTTCCTCTGAGGCTATCGCGAAAATCGGACCAAATCTGACGCCAACCATCTGCCATGGCTAGCGCGCTGCCTCACCGTTTGTTGGTGCGCCATTCTGAGCGCCATAAAGTCTCAGGTTGAAGCTGCCGCCTTTCGCGGTATCCAGAGCATAAACCTGCACTCGAGGCATGATCTTCTCGATGGTCTCAAGATACATCCGATATCGGGTCACATCTTCGCCGTAGGCTTCCGCGTTCTTTCGATACTCGTCCCAAAGAAGATCGAAGGCGCGTGCCGTTCCGCTTGCGCGCGCCAGAACGGCGGATCGGTAAGCGGCAGCCTGTGCCTTCAGCTGCTGTGCCTGACCTCTGGCTTCTGGGACGAGGCTGTTCGCATATCCTCGTGCCTCATTGATCAGACGGGCCTTTTCCTCGCGCGCGGTATTGACGGCTGTGAAGGCATCCGCGACGTTGGCAGGAGGGAACGCTTTCTGCAGGTCAACGCCGACGATAACGAGGCCGGTCCGATACTGATCCAGACGCGATTGCGTCTCCTCGCGGATGGCTTGTTGCAAGGACTGCCGTCCGCTGGTCAGCAATGCATCAACCGGCAGACGTGTTACCAGCCTGGTGACTGATGCCCGGAGTGCGTCTCGGACGATGCGATATGGAGCGTATTCGACGTTCAGTATGTAGTTGGCTGGCTCGCGCACCTGATACTGCACGATGACTTCCACATCGACAACGTTGGTATCGCCGGAGAGTGCCTGAAGTTTCGCCGGAGGTTCAGGATGTATGTGCTCTTCCTCGGGAGCGCTTATACCTACTTGCTCACGTCGGACACTGGTAACATCGACGATATCCACGCGATCGATCGGCCACGGTAGCCGATAGTGGAGTCCCGGTTCAACACTGGGTTGGACAATCGCGCCAAAGCGGCGCACAACCGCGGCTTCTCCAGGCGCGACCGAATAGACGCCGGTCAAAGCATAGCCGATAGCGATCAGCATCACCGCACCCGCAAGCAGAGGGCCGGGCCTTAGGTGACCGAGAGCGACCTTGAAGTCTGCAAATGCGAACCGCCCACCCTCCGCAATGGCGCGAACAAGGAGCTTCGATTTGATCGCGACGTCGCGGGCAATGTTTCCGCTGCCATCGTCCGCCGTCGACGGGGACTTTGGTGATTTTGCCACATCCTCGTCCATCATCTATCGCGCTCCGAATCCGCGGTCACGTTGCGCGATCCGACCGCAGATCCGCCAGTCGCGGTCGATGATGGAGGAAGTTTCAGAGCGTTTCGTGGATCCAGATACTGAAGCAGTTCGGAATCGGCTGGCAAAATCAACGTCGTGCCTTCATCAATGAACTTGTCGTAGGCTTCGAGCGTTCTGGAGAAGCGGTAAAAATCCTTGTCCCTGCCGAAGGAGCCCGCATAGATCGCAATCGCCTCCGCATCGGCCGTCCCTCGGATCTCGGCGGATTCGCGGCTCGCGGTGGCGAGAATCTTCGCCTTCTCTGTATCAGCTTCCGCTCGTATGCGGGCTGCTTCTTCCGCGCCTTCCGAGCGAAACTGGCGCGCGATCGCCTCACGCTCCGAGCGCATACGCTGGAAGACGCTTGTGAGGTTGGCCTCCGGGAACGTGAGCTCCTTGAGCTGGATATCTGTGACCGTGAAGCCATAAGCACCCGTGCGGGCTGCAGCCCTCTCCTTCACGGCGTTCAAGGTGTCTGGAAGGCTCGCCTGTGAGGTTTCTACTGTGACGAGATTTCCGAGCTCGACCTGTCCCAATGCCGCTCCGAGCTCAGCTTTGATAATATCGTTGAGCTGTGTGCTGGCGCCGCGCAGGCTGTTGACGTTCTTCAGAAACGCCAGCGCGTCCGTTACTTGCCAGGTGGCATAGGCCTCCACCATAATGTTCTTCTTGTCGCTACTCAGGAATTCCGTTTTCGGTAGGTTGTAGACTTGAATTTGCTTGCTGATTTTTAGAACGCTTTGAATGGGGTCGGGCGCTTTGATATAGAGACCAGGGTCACTGAGCACGCGGACGGGCCGCCCAAACTGCGTCACGATCGCGTATTCGGTGGTGTCGACCTGATAGAGGGTCAGTGTTGCTCCCAGGAAGCCAAGGCCCAAGACGCCAAGAGCGGCAATTCGAACTGGTTTCATGTCGTAATCGTCCTCGCCCGTCCCTATTGCATTGGGGGCAGCAGTTGAGCCTTGCCCGGTTGTGTTATCCAAAGATCCGTCGATTGCGGGATGATCGTCGGGTCCATCACGAATTTCTTGGCGCCAGCCAGCGATTTCTCCACGGCCTCGAGGTAGAGGCGCTGGCGGGTGATATCCGGCGCCGCCGCGTAGGCTTGTCGCCGCGATTCGAAATTCGCGGCATCTCCAGCGGATGTGGCGAGCTTTTCAGCTGCATAGGCTCGTGCAGCCTGCCGCGCGGTGTCGGCGTCGCCGCGCGCGGCCGGAAGAACCTCGTTGCGGTAGGCGAGTGCCTCGTTGACGAAGGTGTTGCGATCTTCCCGCGCGCTCGCGACGTCGCGAAATGCATCAGCCACTTCGGGTGGCGGCGCGCTTTCGAGCAATTGCACGCCGACGATCCGGATCCCCGCAGCACTCCGGTCGAGCGACGCCTGGGCAGCCTTCACGGCTTTTTCCTGTATGGCGGTCTTGTCGACCGTGAGGACAGCGTCAACCGCGTCCTCACCAACGCTCTGGCGCAGGGCTCCCACGCCGGCTTGGAGGACGAGGTCGTCCGGCGCGGATACATTGAGAACGAATGCCGAAGCGTCGCCGACTGAGAACTGAACGCTCGCCCGGACAGAGATCAGGTTCTCGTCGCCCGTCAGCATCTGGAGAGGGCCGGTCTCGATTCGTCTCAGCAGATCGAGCGCAACCACGTCGACGGTCTCGATCGGGCTTGGCCAGCGATAGTGTATTCCAGGCCCGGCCTCTTCGATCACCTTTCCGAAGCGCCTCACCACCGCCACTTCCCCGGGCTGAACCGTGTAGATGCCGGTCAAGAAATAGAGAGCTATCAAGGCGAGCGATGCGATAGGGGCATAAATGCGAAACCAGCCGCGGCTATGGAGGTGACCGTGTGCGTCCTCGGCTTCCACTTGCAGCTGCTCACGATGCCGCAGCGCAGTGATCGCAGCAGCCGCGATCTCGAATCCAGAAAGAAAGATCATGACGACGACGATGGCCGCTGCAGCCGTGTCCAGGTTCTCCAGGCCGAGAGCTGCGCCTCCCAAGCCTGCGACAACGACAATCGACGCATATATGTCGACTTGAGAGTGGTAGCCGCTGGCAATCAATGCCGGGGACTCTGTCTGGCGGCCCACATAGAGCTTGTAGCGGGCAATGACGTAGGCGACCACGACGGTAACGAGAGAGGCCAGGGTGATAGGCCCAAGGTTCCTCAAATCGGGAGGGTCGCCTGCAAGGACCTCCCCGACAATGTCCAGCCCGACATAGAAGATCGCCGCCGAAACAAGGAGCGCCACCCAATTTTCCACGGCGTGAGCCCCGTGTTGCGCGGCTGCCGCCAGCTTCGTACGGCTCAGGAATAGACCTATCAGAACGAACACGCCGATCGCGAGATCCGCGAGGGAATGAATGGCGCTGGACCGGAGCGCCAGGCTTCCGGAAGCTGCTGATAACCAGAACTTGAAAAGGATCAGAAGTCCGTTGATGAGGATCGTAACGAATACGGTGCGCTCTTTACGATCCATCGTCTGTCGACTCTCGCGAAATGGAAACAGGTTCGGCGGCCGCGACCTTCGGGGGGGAAACGGCGAGACAAAGGGGCTGGGTCAACAGCGTCGGAGAACGGCTGATGACATCTTGTAACTTGGAATCGGCGACTTTCGGTGGCGATCGGAAGTTGTCGCGGAGCCAAGCCCGATGACATCGAGATCGAAGAGATCGAGGGAGAGCATGGGCCAACTCCACCATTTTCCCAAGCCCGTACAGTCGCTTGGGGAAACTTCCGGCCGGAAGCCAAACCCGTCTTGCGCAAGGTGGGGCCAAGGAGAATGAAACCAGGACGTGTGGACTTTGTAGATAAACGGACTGGATTTCCAAGACAGTCGCTCCCCCTGTTCACAACCGAACGGAGAATCACGGTGCTGCGCTGCACATACACGACATAATTTTCAGGAGTTCGTCGCAACCTCGCCCGGACATGGCGGAATTTGTCACCACAGGACTTCTGACACATTCTGCAAAACTTTTCTGAAGCGCCGACCGTCGGCTGACGCGGAAGCGATCATTCCGGTCCGTTGGTCACCAGCGCTTTGAAGCCGGCTACTTGCGTGGCTGGCGAGATCGATGCCTTGGGGCGGCCCCGCGATTGGCGACGTTTGTCCCTACTGGCATCAGGACCCGTACGCAAAGACCGCCGGCTTCGCCGCGGTTTTCCAGTTGGATAGATCCGCCGTGCATGTCCAGAGCCATCTGGGCGATGGCCAGTCCAAGGCCCGCGCCACCGGTGTTGCGGTTCCTTGAGCTCTCAATGCGGTAGAACGGTTGGAATATGCGCTCCAACTCTTCATCCGGGACTCCGGGACCTTGATCGGTGATGCTGATATCGATCATCCCTTCCCGGACCTTGGCAACCACCTGAGCGCGCTCCCCATACTTGACCGCGTTGTCGATGAGATTGGACAACGCTCGCTTCAAAGCCAGTGGGCGGCATGCAGCGACGATTGTGCCGTAAGGCACAAAGCTGACGTCGTGCCCGATGTCCGAAAAATCGCTGCAGATCGCCTCCAACAGGGATCCGATATCCGTTGCCTGCAGTTCCTCCTGCGCGGTGCCCTCCCTGGCAAAAGCCAGCGTGGAGGCAAGCATCGCGTCCATCTCCTCGATCGCCGCGAGGATGCGATGCCGGACCTCGGAATCGCCCAAACTCTCCGCCCGAAGACGAATTGTCGTCAGCGGTGTACGCAAATCGTGGGAGATGGCCCCGAGCATTTGGGCACGCCCTTCGATCGTCTGAAGGACTCGCTTCTGCATGTTGTTGAACGCCCGGGCGGCTTCCCGGACTTCACTCGGGCCTGTCTCAGGTAAGGACGGCGCATAGACATTCCGAGCGAAAGTGGTGGCTGCGCGCGCAAACAGAGCCAGTGGGCTCGACATCTTCCTGATGGCCCACAGGGAAAGCGCCAACACGATGACCAAAAACGTCCCGGTGACCGCCAGCTGTCGCTCCCATCCAGGCGCCGAAGCCAGCGGCATCGACGTCGAGAAATTGAGCCTTTGACCCTCTGACAGCGGAACTGAGACCAGCACAGCCTGGTCGCGGTCGTGCCCATAGGCGAGGCGACTGAGCCGCGAACTCAGCCACCGGCGCCAGCTATCTGGCGCAAGCGGCGTATTGCCGGGGTTTGCGTCACTTATGTCCACCGATATCGGTTCGCCCGTGCCCTGTCGAACCTGTCGTAACAACAGGTCGGCCAGCGTGCTGCTGCTGGTACCAATAGGTTGAAGCGTGCTGTTGGTGCTGTCCTCCGTTATTCTGACGTTGAACAGGTGGCCATCGGAGGAACGAACGATCCGGTCCCTCCATTCGCTTGGAACGCCTGAAACAATATTTGTAATGGACGCAATATGCTGGGCGATATGTTGCTCTTCAGTGCGCGTCAAAGACTCAACTCGATCTTCTGACAGCACGAGCAGGGTGACGATATGCGTCGCAATAAGGCCCGTCACGAGAATGCCAACTGTCCGACCGCTCAGGCTTTTCGGGAGCAAACCGATCATCCACGAGATACGTCGGCTGCAAATACATAGCCGTCGCCCCACACAGTCTTGAGGATTTGTGGGTTTTGGGGATCCTCCTCGATCTTCCGCCGCAACCTGCTGATCCGGGTGTCAATGCTGCGATCAATGAATTCGGACTCACGGCCCCGGGTCAAATCGAGGAGTTGATCTCGCGTGAGCACGATCTGCGGCCGTTCAACGAATACTTTCAGCAGGTTAAACTCGGCAGTGCTCAAGGAAAGCAACGCATCATCTGTCGACTTCAGAGAGCGTGTCGCCGTGTCGAATGTCCAGCGGCCGAACCGCCACAAGCACGCAATTTGGCTTCGCGTTCCTGGTGGAACGGATCGCGTCCTTCTGAGGACCGCGCGAATCCGGGCCACGAGTTCCCTGCCGCCGAATGGCTTTGTCAGATAGTCGTCAGCACCCATCTCGAGACCGAGGACACGATCAAATTCGTCGCCTTTCGCGGTGAGCATGACAACCGGAATGTTTGTCGAGGCTCTGAGATCGCGACAAAGGGTGAGCCCGTCCTCTCCTGGCAACATGAGATCGAGAACGACAAGGTCGACGCTGCTTTCGATGAGCTGCCGACGCATTTGTCGTCCATCCGCTGCTGCGCTGACACGGTATCCTTCTTTGGCGAGCAGCCCGGCGACCAGGTCTCGAATATCCTGATGGTCATCAACCACCAGGATATGACCGTTCAAAACATCCACTGACACACAGGTCACTCCCGATCGCTAGCACAGGGTGAGCGACGTTTCTGGGCTTCCTGTCTCAGCCGATCGATAAGTCTCGCTCCAGCCTAGCGTACAATCTCAAGCTGCTAGAGATTCAAGAGGGATCTGACGTAGGTCGCCGCGTTAGTTTGACTCACTGGCAAGAGCGAGGAGGAGGGACTATTCGTTCATGCGTCCCGACCGTCTTGCGGCTGCAGAATGCCCGATACGCTTTCACCAAGTAGTCTACATAGGGCGGGCATCGTCGCGATGGCAGTCCTGTGCATAGGGTTTTGCGCAGCATCGTTGGGATCGATGGTTCTCGCGACAACCATATGGATACCTGATCTCGCAAACTTCCTGCGCCCGCATCTTCTGCTCACTGCGACGTGCCTGTTTGTTCTTGGCCTGGCCTTCCGCCACGTCGTCGTGGCACTTTTCGGGACACTAGCGCTGCTAAGCGGTGTGTTCCCGTTCTTTTTCCTACCACAGCCTGCTTCTTCGCAAATCGGCGCGCCGCTTACGGTGGTGACCGCCAATGTCTATGTCGATAACCCCGATCCGGCGGACTTTCTCTCACTTCCATCAATCGCGGCCGCCGACATCCTGGTGCTCCAGGAGATGACGCCGCGATGGCAGGACGCGTTGGCAGCCAGCGGCATCTGGCCATTCGAAAGCAGTCGCGACCTGCACGCCAACACGGACATGAAGCTGTTCAGCCGATTTCCGATCCTGACCGCGAGAACCGTTTCTCCCGATAGCGCCGACACGGGCGGTAGGTTTGCCGTCCGTTATGAACTACTTGTGGGAGCCAGGACCCTCATCGTCTATGCGGTTCATCCGCAGACGCCGAGAAGTCCACGCATGTGGCGCGAGCGGTCGGCCTATCTGCGTGATCTTGCACAGGCGCTCAGGTCGGAACCGCACGACACCCCCGTTGTCGTCGCGGGAGACTGGAACACCGCCTCGTGGTCTCCCTTCTTCAAAGACCTGTTGTCCTCCACGGGTTACAGGACGACTGAATCCCGATGGTGGCCCCTGCCGACTCGATTCAGCATAAGGTTCGGATCGTGGACGCAGCTCGGGACACCAATCGATCGCATCGTGCTGACGCCTGCGGTGGGATTGGACAGCTTGGCGATGGGGCCAAAATTCGGCTCAAATCACCTTCCAGTCATTGCGAGGCTCACACTTCCATAGGACAGGCCCATCGATCCCAATTTCAGGCACGGTGACCGGATGCATCAAGACGCGCGGATCGGAAGGCGAGCATGCGGCTAGGGCAGACAATCGGCGCTTTGCTTGCGGCATCGTTTGCCGGCGTTCTACAGGCTTTGGCAGAAGCGCCGACGGGCGTGTTCCTGTGGTTCCCAGAGCAAGGAGCAGTACCCTCCTCAGCGGACTGTGATGCGCTCGTGCGGCGCATCAGGCCATCCCGTGAGAAGGCCGACGCCTTGCTTTGGGGACGAGCGCCGTTCGGTTCGGACATGGAATACTATCTGTTCCTGGATCAAAGGAGGATGGAGACGACCTACGCCGCGGAGGGCGACTACGATACAGGATCGATCCGTTTCGGCCAGACCCGCGGGGACAAAACCGCCTTCGAGCTCATCCCCGATGACCATCCGACGGTGACGATTGCCGGGAATATCATCGCGCCTGCGGGCAGCTCGGTCGTCAATGTCATTCTGCACAACGTTCCTTCATTCAATGGCACCGCCGACAGGGTGACCTATTTCTGCCGGTTCGAAGACGACACGGAGGCGTGAGGACGCCGGGATCAAGCCGGGGGCGCAAGAAAGTCGAAGAGCAGCGTGACGTTCAGGGCAGCGATGGCAAAGGCGATGAAGAAGGCGACGGCGACCAGCGCACGGGGCGCCACCAGTTCACCCATCTTTTTCCGGTCGGCAGTGAACATCACCAGCGGAAATACCGCGAAAGACAGCTGAAGGCTGAGGATCACCTGGGTCAAGATCAGGAGCTGGGCGGTGCCGCTCTCTCCGTACCAGATGGTGATCGCCGCGGCCGGAATGATGGCGATCGCCCGCGTGATGAGCCGGCGGAGCCAGGGTGGTAGCTTGATATCGAGGAAGCCTTCCATGACGATCTGTCCCGCCAGGGTCGCCGTCACCGTCGAGTTTATGCCACAGCAAAGGAGTGCGATCCCGAACAAGGTCGGCGCGATGGCCGCGCCGAGCATCGGAGCCAGCAAGCTGTGGGCTTCGCCCAATTCGGCGATTTCCGTCCTTCCGGTCGTGTTGAACGTGGCTGCGGCAAGGATGAGGATCGACGCATTCACACAGAGTGCGAACATGAGTGCGACCGTGGAGTCGATCGTGGCGAACTTCAGCGCTTCGCGCTTCTCCGGCAGGCTGTCGCCATAATTCCTCGTCTGGACGATCCCGGAGTGGAGATAGAGGTTATGCGGCATCACCGTCGCGCCGAGGATGCCCAGGGCGAGGTAGAGCATTTCGGGATTGGTGACGATCTCGGTGGTCGGGGCGAAACCGCGGATGACGTCGCCCCAGTTCGGATCCGCCAGGACAATCTGAAGCACGAAGCAGACGGCGATTACGGCGAGCAGCGCGATCACCAGTGCTTCGACCCACCGGAAGCCGAGCCTTTGCAGATAAAGGATGAGGAAGACGTCAAGCGCGGTGATCACGACGCCAATTTCCAGCGGAATGCCAAAGAGCAGGTTCAGGCCGATGGCCGTTCCGATGACCTCGGCGATGTCGGTCGCGATGATCGCGATCTCGGCCAGCACCCACAGGGTACGCGACACGGATTTTGGATAGGCATCCTTGCAAGCCTGCGCCAGGTCCCTACCGGACGCGATGGCGAGCCGCGCGCAAAGGGATTGGAGGATGATCGCCATGATGTTGGAGATCAGGGCCACCACGAGCAGGGTGTATCCGAAGCGAGAGCCGCCTGCGATCGACGTCGCCCAGTTGCCGGGGTCCATATAGCCGACGGCGACAAGATAGCCTGGACCGATGAAGGCGGCGGCCCGGCGCCAGGACGAGTGCATGCCCTGCACGGGCACTGACCGGTGCACATCGGACATTGAAGGGGCACTCGACCTGCCCTTCCAGCCGTTGGCGACGTCCGACGTCGAATCGGTCATATTGATCTCATGTCTTGCAGTTGCGACTTATTTGCATTTAAGGCTAGGAAGGCGCCTTTTTGCAAGAGGCGCAGACCGGCGTCGCGCTGCCGTTTCAAGATCTCCAGGAGATCGCGCGAAAAGCCGAGGTTTGGTTTCTCGCTAAGGCGCTAGTGTTCGCTCACGCACATGTCGTGGTTGGCGAGAGACCGCAGGACGTAGCAGTGTTTGACTTGGTCGTCGTGGTTGCGGGACGTCATTCGATCGAGTTCCTTCTCGAGAAGACGGAGCTTGGCGATCTTGTTGCGAACGGACTGAAGCTGCCGAACGGCGATTTCATCAGCATCCACGCAAGGACGGTCAGGATGGGCGCTCAGTTCCAGGAGCTCCCGAATGGCTTCGATTGTAAACCCCAGATCCCGAGCATGCTTGATAAACGACAGGCGCTCTCGATCATGGGATTCATATCGCCGCTGGTTGCCCCCGGAGCGTTCGGCAGCAGCCATCAATCCCATCTGTTCGTAGTACCGTATCGTAGGAATTTTGACGCCGGTTGCCCGCGACAGGTCTCCAATCGTCAGCATGTGTTCCTCCAGTATCTATAGCTATTATGGCTTAGGATTTCTCCCTGCAAACGCGTTCAATTGCCGCATTGTCCGGCAGCATTGATCACAGGTTTGCCCAGATTGTGCTCAACCAAAGGGCAGGCACTGGAGAGGGGACAATTGCTTGTGAACAGAGCACTTTTGAGAGCGGCGCTGGCAATCTTCGTCTTGGCCACGCAGGTGGAGGCATCCGACGGTGTACAAGATCATGGCAAGCCGCCGCCGATTTTGACGGTCGAGCACGCGGAGATTTTGGTGGCAGACAACGAGGACGTCGGCGCTGAAGGCTATCTCACAATCTGGAATGGCACCAATCAGCAGATAAGCCTGGAGGCGATCCGAAGCGATGCATTCGGCAAGATCTCCATCTTGCGAACCGAGATGAGTTCGGGCCAGACCAGCACCGGGCCCGTGGAAGGAATTGTTCCTGTGCCGGGACACGCCGAATTGACGATGCGCCCTAGCGGCATTCGCTTGCTCCTGCAGGATCCCCTGCCCCGAAATGACAGGTTGGCTGACAGCCGCTTTACGCTGGTCTTCGAAGGCGGCCAGAAACTGGAGGTTACCGCCGATGTCGTCCAATCTCGCGATCAGTTGACGGTACATCATCACGGCCAGGGCGACGTCGCCATTGACTGATCGCGTGTGCGTTGCCCATCGGTGAATCAAACGTTGAAGCGGGGCATAAAATTCTCCGATAGTTCTCCCTTAATTTAACTCGCTGATTTTCCGTCGTTTTGAGGCTTATCTTGTATCTGTTTCCCAACACTACGGGGAGACGGTTCAATGATACGCTTTATTGTCTGCGCCCTGGCGCTCGGGATGTCCTGCGTCGTAGCTTCGGCCAACGCCTTTCACTTCAACCCGACCCAACCCACCAATGCGCGCAATATGCTCACGTACGGCGCGACAACCATGCCGGTGGGATACTACGAATATTGCCGTCGCTACCGAAAGGAGTGCGCGCGCGGACCAGAGGGGATGATGATCAAGCTTACCGAGCCTCGGTGGCGCGAAATCGTCTCGGTCAACGCTGACGTCAATGCCGCGGTTGCGCCGTTGACCGATATGGAGATTTTCGGAGTCGAGGAGCGATGGGAGTACCCGACGACAGTGGGGGACTGCGAGGACTACGCCCTTGAGAAACGCAAGCGCCTGAACGAGATGGGCTATCCCTTGGGAGCCCTCTTGTTGACGGTCGCCCGTGATGCCAAGGGCGGTGGGCACGCCGTGCTGACGTTAGTCACGGACCTCGGCGACTTCATCCTGGACAATCTGGAGCAGAAGGTCCTCCTGTGGAAGGACACGGAAATCTACTATCTGAAGCGTCAGTCAGGAGATGACCTGAATCGCTGGGTCAGCCTGGTGAATGAGGAAGACCTTCTAATCTCGTCGGGCAGGAGCCAAGCGCCTTCCACAGCGGCGGCGAGCGTCAAAAGATAGACAGCGGTCCCGCCGTACAGCATCTCAATGGTGTTGTGCCCGAGCCCGACGCACACCATCCCGAACAAGGTGGCTAATGGTAGGTAGGCTATCGGTGCGACCAACGCAAAGCAGGCCAAGCGCAAAATCATCGAGAGATGGACCGAGCTGGACTTAGGTCGGTCCACTTTCTCACCGACAAGGGCGATCGGCCACTCAAGCGTGGGTGATTGGACCGTTATCCAGTTCGGAGGATGATTGAGTTTCATTCGTCTCAGTCCGGACGTGGCTGAAACTTATCCAGTACACGGCAACGACGAAGGCCAACAGGAGCCCGCAGATCACCCAATTCATGCGTCGTCTGCGCCGTGCGAGTGTCTTGGACTCTTCGAGGGTGAGGTGTTCCGATCCTTCTGGCATGGGCGTGGCGGGGTCTTTCTCAGGGCACTTTGTCCTGCCCTTACCTAGTTGGTCTTCGGCACAGCAGCATAGTCTGTTTGCTGCGGTTCTTTGACGCTCGCGAATTTGTGGGCGGAAACGTCATCTTAACTATGATACTCGAACTTTCGGACAAGCCGCCGGAAGGGGTGGGCGCCGACACACATGGTTCTGGATGATACTCACGGCCGTCAAGATGGGGGGAATTGCAGCACTTGCGCTCTTTTTGAGCGCATGTGTTTCCACTGTTCTCGACGTTGACGGGAAGGCAACTCGGCCGATCCCCGCCGCCCTCGTGGCGGATATGTCGCGCAAATCCATGTCTCCCTCGGCGCCTGTCCTCGTCCGGATCTTCAAACAAGAAAGCGAGCTGGAGGTCTGGAAGCGCGACCGCAGCGGCAAGTTCGCCCTGCTCAAGACCTACCCGATGTGCCGCTGGTCCGGAAAGCTCGGCCCCAAAAAGCAGAATGGCGATCGTCAGGCTCCCGAGGGCTTCTACCATGTGTCCGCCCGGATGCTGAACCCCAACTCTCAATACTACCTGTCGTTCAACCTCGGCTATCCGAACAGGCTGGAAGCGGCTCTCGGCTACACGGGAGAGGCGCTTATGGTCCATGGCGCCTGCTCGTCGTCCGGGTGTTTCGCACTAACGGACGAAGGCGTTGCCGAAATCTATGCCGTCGCGCGCGAGGCCCTGAAGGGCGGCCAAGGGTCGTTCCAGGTCCAGGCGTTTCCGTTCCGGATGACGCCTCAGAACATGGCGAAGAATCGGAACGACCCGAACTTTGCATTCTGGTCGGACCTGAAGCTGGGCTACGACATTTTCGAGGTCACACGCCGGCAACCGAAGGTTTCCTATTGCGAAGGACGCTACGTCTTCGACAGGGAGTTCGAAGGTGGAGAGCCACGGGATCCTTTGGCGTCATGTCCGCCAGCACTGAACGCTGCTGATCCGTTGGTCGCCGGACGGCAGCAATCCGATCGCGTCGCTATGGACGATCTTCTTTCGACCGGCAGCGTGCTTTCGGCACATGCCTATGCCGACGGAGGCATGCATCCGAGCTTCCGCAAGTTGCTGGAACGCGGCGGGCAGTCCGCTCTCGCCAAGCGGACCTCGCTGACATCAGTGCCGATCAGCCGTCCCGACGCTGCACTGGCCGACCCTCACTCGCCAGATGAGTGACGCGATGGGACGGACACTGCTCGCTCTCCTGATGCTATGTTTCGTCAGCCTTCATGCTGCGCTGCCGACGGCTACGGCCGGCGAGCAATCCGTCACGATCGTGTCGCTAGTCGCGGGGGATGCAGTGGAGGGCAGCGATGACGCCGCCGCACCTGTTTCGCCCGACGCGGCAGCGAAGTGCCACGACGGGTGCAGCTGGCTTGCGGAGTGGCATGTACCTGCCGTCGGTGGAGTACCTCAATCGCTTCCTGAGAGGCGCACGCGAGCGATCCCTCCCGGCCTCATCTCCTTAGATTCCCCACCGCCCCGATAACGTCTCGAAGCTAGAGCGCGCGAGCGTTGCGCCGAGCTGGACATGCGCCAGAGCCTACAGCGTGATGCGCGTTCCTTGCCTTTCGGCTTCGCTTGCCCAGCAAGCGCTGGATTTTCGATGACCTATTGCGAGCGGAACAGTGACCTCAAAAGACCTTCGAACGACTCCATCCCGGCGACAATTTCTAAGCTTGGCTGCTGCGGCCGCCGGCGGACTGGCCTTGCCCGCCTGCTCGACTACGGGGGACCCGGCTGCGGTACCGGCATCGGAAAAGCCTGCCAGCGACCCATCCTATGTCTCGATGTACCGGGCGATGCCGGAGGAAGATTTCCCGATACCGGCGGTCGACCTCACCAAGGTCGACAAGCGCTTCTACAGGCAGCTTGTCGACGATCCTACCGGTGAGCGACCCGGCACGGTCGTTGTCGATACGAGATCCTACTTTCTGTACCTCGTCCGGCCAGGCGGCAAGGCAATGCGGTATGGGGTGGGGCTCGGGCGGCAGGGATTCACCTGGTCCGGCGATGGTGTCATCCAATGGAAGCAGAGGTGGCCGAAATGGACGCCGCCGGCGGAAATGATTGCCCGGCAGCCCGAGCTTGAAAAGTGGAGCGCGGACAATGGGGGCCAGCCACCCGGACTCAACAACCCGCTCGGGGCGAGAGCCCTATACATTTTCCAGAACGGTGAAGACACGCTCTATCGTCTTCACGGCACGCCCGAATACTGGACCATCGGCAAGGCCGTTTCCAGCGGCTGTGTCCGGTTGATGAACCAGGACATCATCGACTTGTACGACCGCGTCGCAACGCCGACCCCCATCATCGTGCGGGGTGGTACCCGCGCATTTGTATGAAAAACGCCCCTTGCTTCTCAAGGGGCTAGAGCTTGCACAACCCTGTCCTCGCGAAAGGACCCAAGATGAAACGTCGCAATTTGATTTTCGGCATGGCTGCCGTCGGTATGTCTGCCACATATCCAGCCCTGCTTTCGGCCCAGCCAACGCCGGAGGCCCTGCTGGCGCCGGGACCGCTGCCGGAGAAGAGTTTCGGGCCTGACGACGCAACCGTCACCATCATCGAATACGCGTCACTGACCTGCCCCCATTGCCGCACCTTTCATGTAAATGTGTGGCCCGAGCTCAAGAAAAAGTATGTCGATACGGGTCAGGTCCGCTTCGTCATGCGGGAGTTTCCCTTTGATCCGCGGGCCTCGGCCGGCTTCATGCTTGCGCGGTGCGTCAGCGACGACAAATGGTACCCCACCATCGACCTGCTCTATCGAACCCAGGACAATTGGGCGCGGGTATCAGACGGCACGGCCGCGCTCAAATCCGTCATGGGCATGACCGGGATGGGCACCGCCGACTTCGAGAAATGCCTTCAAGACCAGGCTCTGCTCGAGAAAGTCACAGCCGTCGCCGAGGGGGGCCGATCCTTCGGCGTCGATTCCACGCCCACTTTCTTCATCAACGGCCAGATGCAAAAGGGCGCGCTTAGCATCGAGCGCTTCAGCGAGATCATCGATCCGTTGGTAGCCGCCGCCAAGCAATAGGGAGGTTCTCATGATGGGCTGGACCAAGAACAGGTACCGGGAGAGCGGCATTCTGATCACGACGATCGTTTCGCTGTCGCTGTTGCTCGGCTCGGTCGCCGGGGCGCAGGACGCGAGTGTTGTCGGCCGCGTCGACGGCCAGGACATCACTGCCGATGATCTTGCCATTGCCGAGCAGATGTATTCCCAGCAGCTCGGACAGATGCCCGAAGATGCGAGGCGCTCGATGCTGGTGGACGCCCTGATCGAGCTCAGGATTGTCGCCGAGGCCGCGCGCAAGGCCAACGTCGCCGACCAGGAAGCCTACAAGCGGCAACTGGCCTTCTTCGAGGCGCAGAGTTTGCGCTCGCTCTTCCTCGAGCAGCGCGTCGCGGCGGCGGTGACGGACGAGGCGGTGAAGGCGGCCTATGACGAAAGGGTTGGGAAAATCCCGCCCGTTCTTGAGCGCCGACTTCGTCATATATTGCTTCGAAGCGAGAGCGATGCCGTCGAGGTCATTGAGGCACTGAAGGGGGGCAAGGCCTTCGCGGAGCTGGCGCAGGAACGCTCTGCCGACGAGGTCTCCAAGGTCAAGGGCGGAGACCTCGGCTTCGTGGCGGAAGGCCAGGTCGTGCCGGAGGTCGACGCGGCGGCGGCGAAACTACAGCCCGGAGAATTCACGCAGTCGCCCGTTGCGAGCGCCTTCGGCTTCCACGTCGTTCTGGTCGAGGAGACACGCAACCGGCCTCCCCCAGCTTTCGAGGCCGTCGCACCGCAGATTCGGCAAGCCCTCGAAGCCACGGAGGAAAGACGGATCATTTCCGAGCTTCGGGCGGCCGCGAAGGTGGAGAAGCTTGTTCCGGATGTCGCGCCGCCAGAGGGAGACGATGGCCATGAGCATTAATTCCGAGGAAATTGGAAGCGACTGCTCGCCTCTCGGGATTGGTCGACGGACTTTTTTCCTTGGCATGTTCACCTTGCTGGCGGCACCCGGGCAGGCCCTGGCGAACGGGGCGCAGCGCAACTTCGTGCTCGAGGAGCGCTTCCTTCCGCAGGTCGTAAGGACACCCTATGACTATCTGGCCGGAACGATCATCGTGGTTCCGCGCGAGCGATTTCTCTATCTGGTCGACGGTGCGGGCTTTGCGCGTCGCTATGGCATCGGTGTCGGCAAGGCAGGCCTGGCGTTTTCGGGTTCGGCGATCATCGGCAGGAAGGCAAAATGGCCGTCATGGCGTCCGACCGACAATATGATCCGCCGCGATCCCAAGAAATATGCCCGTTATGCTGGCGGCGTGCCAGGGGGGCCAAACAACCCATTGGGGTCACGGGCTCTCTACCTCTATCGTAACGGCCGCGACACGCTCTACCGTATTCACGGAACGACCGAGCCTTGGACCATCGGCAAGGCTGTTTCCAACGGCTGCGTCAGGATGGTGAACGAGCATGTTGAGGATCTTTACGAGCGTGTGCCCGTAGGAGCCCAAGTCGTCGTTGTCTGATGGAAAGACCTGTCTTAGTGATCGGAGCCGGACAGGCGGGGCTCGCAGCCGGGTATCACCTGAAGAATGCCCGTGTGCCGTTTGTCATCGTCGACAGTCATCGTCGGGTGGGAGACAACTGGCGGGTGCGCTACGACTCGCTCACTCTGTTCACGCCACGCCAGTTCAGCGCCCTACCGGGACTAGACCTGGCGGGCAACCGGGAACTTTATGCGACCCGCGACGAGTTCGCCGACTATCTTGAAGTATATGCTACACGCTTCCGGCTGCCGATCCAGCTTGGTCGACGTCTGATCCGCCTCTCGAAGGCTGGAGACGGTGGATTTGAAGCTGCGTTGGACGATGGATCGCATATCAGTGCCAGCGAGGTGATCGTCGCGACCGGAGCGTTCCAGGTCGCGCTTGTGCCGAAGCTTGCGGCGCAGTTCGGACACGAGGTGCTGCAGCTAACCACCGAAACCTACCGCAATCCGAACCAGCTGCCCGACGGTCCGGTCCTGGTGGTCGGAGATGGAGCAAGCGGGCGGGATATCGCTGTGGAAGTGCGACAAAGGCAGCCCGCCATGCTGGCGACGGGCAAGCCTCGCAAGCTCTTTCCCGAGCGAGTGCTTGGCAAGTCCATCTGGTGGTGGCTCAACCTGTTTGGCGTACTGAGAGCCCCCGCGGAGTCGCGGATTGGCAGAAAGCTTAGACAATCCGATGCGTTTCCTGACCGTGACCGGAGCATCGAGAGCCTGGCGAAGCGCGGCATCCGGGTGCTGCCACGTCTCATTGAAGCAAGCGGTGAAGCGGCCCGGTTTGCCGACGGCACGTCGGCGAACATCCGGACGGTTATATGGGCGGTCGGCTATCGGGACGACGCAACCTGGCTCGATATCGAAGACGCGAAGGGGCCTGATGGAGCATTCCTGCACGAAGCCGGTATCTCGCCGGTGAAAGGCATCTACTTTGTCGGGCGGCCATGGCAACGCAATCGAGCATCGGCGCTGATCATGGGAGCCGGGCCGGACGGCGAGATTGTTGTCCAGCGATTGTTGTCGGA
The DNA here is from genome assembly GCF_011317445.1 of Chelativorans multitrophicus. Classification (GTDB taxonomy): domain Bacteria; phylum Pseudomonadota; class Alphaproteobacteria; order Rhizobiales; family Rhizobiaceae; genus Chelativorans; species Chelativorans multitrophicus. The sequence continues at coordinate 69,150 of NZ_JAAAPL010000005.1, read as the reverse complement.
CAGAGCGAAGCCATAGTCGTCAAGCGTCGAAACATCGTAGTCAAGGGGTTTCGACGCTTTTTTTCCCAGAGATGGCAGCATGCAATTCGTCACCGGATGATCGTCTGCTGCCATCCAAAGTTGCTGGCGCAATCCGGAATGGATCAAGCTGCGGCAACTTCAGCAAGCAGCTCGTCGAACAGCTTTTTTGCTTTTGGCGGATGCTTGACTGCCCTGGCTTCATCCAGGTTGCTTGGCGTCCCTACGGCGATAAGCATCACCATCCCCATTCCGTAGTGCGGGACACATTTTACGTCATAGACGCCTTCCTTCTCGACGGTGACGGTGATCTGTTCATTCAGCTTGCCTTTGAACGGGAGCGCATTTTCCGGCAGCATCCCTTTTATGCTCTCGGCGTTGTGGGACTTGTCGGTTGGAAAGAAGGTTATGGTATCGCCGGGGGAAGCAGCCACGAAGTCCCGCTCGTACACCATTGCGCCCTTCTTTCCTTTGTTCAGCATCTGGACCTTATGGTTGACACCGGTCTGTGCTCGCGCGGGCAGTGCCGCCAGGGCTGCAAAAGCCGTTGTGCCGGCCAGCATCTCGCGTCTCGTGAACATATCGAGCTCCTTGCTCTTTCTATTGACGGGAAACCCGTTCCCCTTCCCAACACATCGCGGCCGGGTTCTGCTTCCGGATGAGAGCTGTATGGCGTGGGCGTCTGCCACCACATGCGGTTCGGACGCTGATGTCACCTTCGGATCAACCCGCGTATGTGAAATCCGATAGACCGACGCCGGCGGCAGGTTCCACATGACGGTCCCAAGCAAACTCGCTTCCAGGCCCAGCCTCTCAAGTATGGCGTGCGCAACGGGGCACCGAGCGCCATAGGTGAATTGATAGAGATTGCCGCGGGGCCCGAGCCTGCGCGCCACGCCCTCGACGATGCGAAATACCGTGCGGGGGGCATCGAAAGGAGTGGCAACTCGCTGATAACCGCACCGTATGCGACATCTCTCCCGACGCCCGCCCCTGACAAGCGAGCCGCACTGCCCTGGACGATTCGAGCGCCCGGAAACCGGCGCAAGAGCAAGTAGGCAAATCTCTCGTCCAGTTCGACCAGAGTGTTGCGGTCGATTGCCTTTGTCATCAAGTGGGCCAGAGACGTACTTGAGGGGAGCACCGCCCCTACCCTCAGGGGGTCGGCGAGCCACTGGCGTAGGAATGTCAAACGCTGCGGCATCTGAGACATCCAGCGCCAACCTTTCTTGCCAAGCGATGTGGCATGGCGTGCCGGTTGCCACTGATCGTCGGGTGCGACAGTGAGGCTGGGTTGGCGAGATGCTTCAATCCACGGTACCGAAATCGGATACTAGATTTGCCGTCCAAAGAGGCAGAGGATTGGTCTTCGGAGAGCTCATTTCTGGCGGACCGCTTCGATTGCATCGGCAAGCGGTTCCTTTCCAACGGCGCCCTCGATGATTTGATCTCCTACGACGAACGAAGGCGTCCCTGTCAGGCCGAGCCGCTGAGCCAGAGCGAGGTTTGCCGCGATGATGGCCTCGATCGCTGGTGTAGCCATTTCTTCAGACAGCTTCTTGCGGTCGAGTCCCATCTCTTCGGTCAGGTCCAATGCCCGGCTAGCGTTTATCTGTCCTTGCATTTCCATCAATCTGACATGGAAATCACGCGCAGCGGCGTCGCCAGCAACGCGCTTCACGGACAGGGCCACTTTCGCGGCCTCGACCGAGCCCGGCCCAAGAATGGGAAAATCCTTCAAGACGATCCGCAACTTGGGATCCTCGGCGACAAGTGCCTTGACGTCAGGCGCCGCCCGCTTGCAATAGCCGCAGTTGAAGTCGAAGAATTCAACAAGCGTAGCATCCCCGTCCGGATTTCCCAAGATGACATCGTCGCTCGATCGGAGTAACGCATCAGTTGCGGTCGCTATCGCTTGCGACCTGACCTCGGCCTGAGCTGTTTGGTTCCGCTTCTCAAGCTCCGTAAGTGCTTCCTCGATGATCTCCGGGTTTTGCATGATGTATTCGCGGACGATCTTCTCGACCTCCGCGCGATCGATCGATTGGGCATAGGTCGGCGAGGCCGTTGTCAACACGGAAATGGCGTACCACCCTAGCCGACCAATGCGCGCAGCCTTCATGGTTCCGCTCCTGGTGGGGTGTCAGTCGAACAATCGGCTGAGGAACGAACCGTGCCTTCGACCATGGTGTCCGCCATGACGATCATGGTCGCTATAGTCGCGGCGGTGATCTTCGCGGCAGTCATTCGATGTATTGCGTGAGGACGCTTGCGCACGGCCGCGACCGGCTTGTCCCTGGGCGTACTGGGCCTCTTCCGCCGCGCTCCGTTCGATTATCTTGTCGAGTTCGCCGCGATCCAGCCACACGCCGCGACATTTCGGGCAGTAGTCGATTTCGATACCCTGACGCTCGCTCATAACGAGGTCGACCCTGCAATGTGGACAAAGAGCCCCGGTGGCTTTGTCGCCTGGTCCTAGCGAGTTGAGAAGCGTTCCTGACATCGCGATATCCAACCTATTTGAGTGCACCAAAGCACCCCGCTAACGGAAAGGTAGGACCTCGATCAGGCTGAGGTTCAAGTGTTCAAATGTCGCAGCTCCCTTTTGGAAAGCGACGCCGCTAAACTGTTGCGCGGCCACGATTTCAAGCGTCTTTTCACATCGGCGACAGGTGTTCGAGCAGGATCATCGTCCCCAAGCCGCAAAGTGCAAGACCTGCAATCAGTTCGGCTAGCCTGCCGAGGCGATGGCCAACCAGCCTCCCGACAAGCATGCCGCCCGAGGACATTACGAAGGTGGCAAGCCCTATTGCTACCGCCACGATGACGATGTTGACCTGAAGAAACGCGAGAGAGATAGCCACTGCCATGGCGTCGATGCTGGTTCCGACCGCCGTCGCCATCAGGGCGGCGAGCGATCTTCCCTTGGGCGGGTTATCCATGCCGAAGATCAAACCTGTCCGTAACGCATTCTCTCAGGGGCGGCGAGCCGATGGCGGCCCCTCGTCCGACAGAGACTGCAAAGGCATCGATCGACATGCTCAGGGCGAGCACGGCAATGGTGTAGGGCGACATTGGATAGCGATCCCGACGGACATCTACCGGGGCGCCAACCCCTGCTCGTCCGCATAGGAGCAGTGGCGCCACAGTCTTGTCGGGCCGTTGAATCGGCTGACCGCGCCATGCGCATGTGCACAAGCCTGTTGACACGGTCCCGCGCGGGCGCGGTGACTACTCCCTGATTGGCCGGGAGATAGGAACGCGGATCCAAAAAGTCAGATTAATTCAGCTAGATGAGCACTTGATACTCATTTGCATCTGGCCAGGCTTCGCGTGAAGCGTGGCGTCGCCGACACAGCACTAAGCGGAGCGGGCCAGCCTACAATGGGAGTTGCCAGCCAGAGATCACCGCCGCTTGGCGCAGTTCTTCAAGCACTTCAATTCCGACGATGGCGACAAGGAACCACATGACTTCCGTCAACGACCGTACAAATGCCCGAGAATGAACAACGACGGTGTCTTCGCTTTCCGGCAAATCGAGGCGAGGAAAGAAGCGAGGAACTCTCGCCATGTATAGCAGGTAATCCGGCCCAAAGAGGGACAGCAACCGCTTTTCCTCATTCCTGATTACCGGTCGATAGTAAACCAGGAATGCGACCGCGCTTATGATCATCAAGACAATGTTCTGAGCCGCAAGGCACACGCCGACGAGCCCGAGAAAGGAGAAGAAATAGAGAGGATTGCGGGTAAGGGAATACGGACCGCTTTGGCAGAGATCCAGATCCTTCCGACTTCCAATATACAGAGTGCACCAGAGCCTTCCCAGAACGGCAGCAAACACCAGAAAGAATCCGAGAAACTCAATCAGGCTGTAGCCCAGCGTTTCAAAGCCTTCTGGCTGCGTTGCGAACAGCATCGCCAGCCAAGCTGGTGCCAAAAGCCACGTTACAAAAGTCCTCTTGCGCTCGACTAGGGATTTCGTACCAATAGTTCCTAACACTGATCTAACTCCACCCCCCGCCGAATGTGCGGTAAAAAATATGGGAACCGATCTGCGTCATGCGCTCCATGGAGCGAGCCCAACGCGGGCTGACGTAGGTGGCGTTGTAGTGGGTCGATGACGCCACTTCGGATAAGAATATCTTCCCGCCGGTGACTGCCATGGCCACGTCCTTTGCCAGACGATACGCGCGTCGATCTGTAATGACATCCGGAATGCCGTCGCAGGCAAAGGAAAACTGGCATTTGTTGATCCAGCTGTCATTTTGATAAACTACGTTACAGACGCTTGCTGGATATGCAGGGTTGCGCACCCGATTGAGAATGACTTGTGCGACCGCGGCCTGCCCCCTCACCTCCTCGCCCCGAGCCTCGAAATAGATAGCGGTGGCAAGGCACTTTTGCTCGGCTGTCGAGAAGACGGATTCCGGTAGAGGCTGCTTCATCCAATCGTGGTCACCTTCCATAGTGGGCGGAACGAAGCGACCGGCTGTCTCATCGGTGCCGAGCAAAGCCGTGAAGGCATTGGAGGAGGCGTGGAACTCATCCTTTGGGGCGTAAGCCGTGGCCAGGATGTCGGCGCCATCGTTGTTGACCAGGTCGGCCAGCGCCGCCGGGACACCGGCCAGACGGTCGTCTGCTGGGCTATGAAACGTAGACAGGCCCGCCACCATTTCGGGATCTGCCTGTTTTGAAAAGCCCCGCAGAAAGTATGACACGTCGGTCCCCGACGAAAGTAGCCGCGAAGCCAATGCCTGCTCGCCAACCGGGGTCTCCAGGTTTTTCCGATACGCTACGCTGACCAGCCGTGGTTTCTTCGCTTCTTCAACCACCCGCTGGGACGCGGAAGAAACCTCTCGATCCGCCCGCAAATTGACCCGTTGACCGCCGAGCACCAGATCCAGGTTTTCGACATCGCCAGGAATAGCGGCACTGGGCAGCCGGAGCTCCTTCAGATGAGAGCAGGTGTCGGCCTGCTCGACATATACCGCCCAGCGATCCGGCCCGGGAGCGATTCCCAACTCGGATTTGGTGCCCTGGATCCCCGTGGGCGATGCGAAGCCGAACACGAACCAACTTGCGCCGAGAATCGCCAGCACACGCCGATGGCCGTTCGATGATCGTCGCTCGAAAGCGGCTTTCGGTTTGGACCGCAATATCTCATTCTCCGGATGCCCCACGCAGAAGGAGAATCGATTGTTAACCTTGATGGAAAGTTAACACTACTGCGACTGCGCGTCGCAATGTCACGGCAGGCTTATCCAGGCTCCCATTGAACCTCATGTCGCTTGAGCATTTAGACCGACACACAAATGGGGTCGGGGATTGCAGTCGACAGAGAAAGGACGACAGCCTTGGCGATCGATGTCTCAGCCGTCGGACTTCTCACGGCGATTTTGGCGGGTGCCATATCATTCGTTTCCCCATGCGTTCTCCCGCTTGTGCCGGGCTATCTTTCGTTCGTGTCAAGCGGCGTCGATCCTGCGTCCAGGCAGCTTGCCGATCGCATCAGGGTCGTCTGGTCAGCGCTTTTTTTCATAGCCGGGTTCTCCACCGTCTTCGTGATGCTTGGGCTCGGCGCGCAGGCGTTCGGCGGCATTCTCCTGCGGTACAATGTCGAGGCAAATCTCCTTGGTGGGGCGCTGCTGGTCTGTTTCGGCCTTGTGATGACTGGCATGATCAAGATACCGGCGCTGCTTAGAGATTTCAGACTGCCGGGGCCGCAGACCATATCGGGGCCAGCCGGAGCCTATACGCTTGGACTTACATTCGCCTTTGGATGGACGCCGTGCATTGGCCCAGTGCTCGGCTCGATCCTTACCCTTGCGGCGGTGTCCGCAGGAAGCGGTGCTGTCCTCCTCGCAGCCTATAGCGTCGGGTTGGGAATCCCCTTTCTGATAGTTGCGGTCGCCTTCAGCAGCATCGCCGCCGGATTCAAGCGCATGCGGTATGCCGGCCATATCCTCAACGTCCTTGCCGGCGGCATCATGATTGCCATGGGAATATTGATGATGACAGGCCGCCTCACTCTGATCGCATTTTGGCTGCTCGAGCGCTTTCCGGGACTGGGCTACATCGGCTAGCGCGGTGCGGCGCGATCCACGAAGAACGGGGGCCGATTCAATTTCGAGGATCAAGTCGCGCGGAAGGTATCGTCGCTGCGCCCTCGTTGCCGTCACGATGGGCGGCCTGAGCGGCTTGGGGTTCGCACCCTATTTCGTCTTTCCTCTCACGTATTTGGGCCTTGCCGCGTTCGCCTTTCTGACACGTCATAGCCCAAGCGGCTTGCCTGCATTCGTCACCGGATGGGTCTTCGGTTTGGGTCAATTCATCGTTGGCCTGAGCTGGATAGCCGAAAGCTTTGCGGTGGAAGCCGAGAGATTTGGAATGCTGGCTTGGCCCGCGGTGGCTGCTCTTTCGGCATTCCTGGCGCTGTTCCCGGCGTTCGCGGCGATGGCTGCTCGTTGTCTCGGCGGATCGGGACCGGGTGCGCTCATCGTCCTCCCGGCCACGTGGTCCATCGCCGAGATGGCGCGCGGCACCATACTGGCGGGATTCCCCTGGAACCTCATTGGATACGCTTGGGGATACAGCGATGAAGTTCTTCAGGCCATATCGGTCATGGGTATCTATGGCCTCGGGCTTCTGACAGTTCTCCTGGCGATTTTGCCGCTCCTGATCACCGAGAAGTACAAGCTGGGCCGTCGGTCTGCGGCACTCGTTCTGATCCTGGTGCCAACGATCGCTTTCGCCGCTCTATGGACTGGCGGTGCGATGCGCCTGGCCGCGGCCGACATCGGGGAAAATGGACAGCGCGTGCGGATCGTCCAGCCGAACATCCCGCAAAACCAGAAATGGGAGGCCGGCCAAGCGAACGCAATCCTCGACAAACTCCTGGCGCTCAGTACGTCCGGTAAAAGCGATCGGCCACGCTACGTAGTCTGGCCCGAGACGGCGTATCCTGTCTTGTTCGAAGCTGGTCGCAAGATCCATCCAGCCCTCACCGCCAGTGTACCGACCGGAGGCCTGCTTCTCTTCGGAGCGGTCAGGGAAGCTCCTGCGCGTCGCGCTAGTGATCCTGCCCTGTTGAACAGTGTTCTTGCACTCGATGAGAAGGGAGGCGTCGTCGCGGACTACGACAAGGTGCGATTGGTGCCCTTTGGGGAGTTCACCCCTTTCAAGGAGGTCCTCGGCGCCATGAAGATGACCGTCGGCGATATCGACTACATTCCGGGTGAGAGCAGCGCACCGATCCAGCTTGGAGGATTGCCCGCCGCGAGGGTCTTGATCTGCTATGAGGCAATATTTCCACGTTCGGGCGACGACCGAGCAGGATGGATACTGAACATCACGAATGACGCGTGGTTCGGCATCTCCGCGGGACCCCACCAACATTTTCTTGCCGCGCGAGCGAGAGCGCTTGAGGCGGGTCTGCCGCTCATCCGGGCGGCCAACAGCGGTGTCAGCGCGATTGTCGACAGCTATGGTCGGGTGACCGAGATGCTTCCCCTGAACGTCAGCGGGGTCATCGATGGTCCATTGCCCGCATCTTCCGAAACCGTGTTCCGCCGGGCCGGAAACATTCCAGTCGTCGTAGCGATCGCACTGCTAATTGCCGCCGCCGCGGTCACTCGACGCCGCTTCCGAAAAACCAAGGGGTTGCTCGCGCGCCCTAATGAACGGAACTGACCAGCGGCGCGTCACCGTCTCGTATGGAGACCCATCGACCGGTATGATCAATCGCTTGCCGCTTCAAGTAGGTGTATCCGGTTTCATCCCAGTTCAAAACCGTGTCCGTGAGATTATCGAGAACAATGTCCCCAGCATCGGTTCGAACGGTCAGCACTGCATGCCCGTCGCCGTTCGGGCGTCGCAGTACAGTCAGGAGCAGGTTTGATGCTGAAATGCCACCTTCCATCAGAACGCGGCGTTTCGCCAACGCATAGTCCTCGCAGTCGCCCGCATCAACGGGATAGGTCCAGAATTCTTCCTTGCCATACAGCTCGAGGTCGCTTTTCGGCTTTATGGCCTGATTCACGGTGACCGTGAGTTTCTCCAGCCGCCCGAGGAGCTCAGTCGACATCTTCAGCGGTGTCACGTTGCGGGAGCGAATTGAGCATTCTGAAGCGTTGCGCCTGCAGAACTCATAGTGTCCGATCGGTTGCGATGTCAGGCTTCCTGTCATCATCGCTGAGGGATGGGCCCATGCACTGCTGGCACTAAACGTCCAAGCGGCCACCACGCACAAAGCAGCGATCGACTTTCCAGTGGTCACTCCCCGATCCCCCGTCGATTTTAACCGATATTACCAAACCCTTAACGGCTCCTGGGGTCCGCGTCTATTCCGGGCGGGCCACGACTTCGTGAAGTGTCCATGCCCTCAGCTTTCCACAGGAAGCTGCCCGCCGGCGATTGAAGCTCAAGCAGCTAGAGCGACGAAGCTCTCATCCCCGAACGTGACGGAGGATAACCGTGAAGCGATCCACTAATTTAACTCGAGTTCTCCTCGGTCTCGCCTGCGTGGCTTTGGCGTTCTCGATCGACCAACTGTCCAAGTTTGTAATCGTCGAGTTTATCATGCAACCGCCAAGGGAAATTTATATAACTGAATTTCTGAATATTGTTCTTTCTTACAATACAGGAATAAGCTTCGGAATCCTGTCCGGTTATTTTTCCAGCTCTTCCTCTTCGCTGTCATTCCTGACATCGGTCGTTGTCGGATTTCTGTTTGTTTGGATGCTTTATGCAAAGACGAACGGCCATACCATGGCGCTGGGACTGATAACGGGAGGTGCGAGCGGGAATATCTACGACCGAATGCGACAAGGCGCGGTTACTGATTTCATCGACCTTCATTTAGGTGCCTGGCATTGGCCGACATTCAATACTGCTGATATCGCGATTGTGGTTGGAGCGGCAATTTTGATTGCAGATTCTTTCCGCTCCAAGCCCGGGCAACCTGCTGGATGATGCCGTCGCGCACTACGATCCGGATCGAGCGCTTGTTCGATAGCTCACGCCGCACTAATGGTCAGTGATCACATGCAAACACTGACCCAAAGTCAGTGCGCCATGAACCAGCAGATTTCGGTGCTCTTCAACAATTCTGTGGTTACGCCCCCAAAGACGCGTTCGGCGAGTGAACTACGTCCGAAAACGCCAGTCACAATCAGGTCCGATCCCTCCCGACCGGCCTGCTCAAGCAAGCTCGAGCACGCGTCTCCAGGGGTGTTGGGAATGTGCAAATATTGCGCTTTTGCGCCATGGGAACTCAGGTGCGTCGCAACAGCATCGAGCCGTTCGCTCGAAACCTCATCCCCGACGCCGACGACCGAAACACTCTCGGCGCGGACAAGCAGAGGGAGGGCATCATGAACTGCGCGTCGGGCTTGCGCTGTGTCCTTCCAAGCGACCAGAATGCGGGGGAAACGAGCGTTCTCAACCGAGCGCCCGAGGCGCAGCACGGGCACGCCGGAACCAAGGGCGACGTGAGCCGGGTTCGGCAACACACTTTCGTCTTCATCGGATGAATCCGTGATCAGCAAGTCTGCGGTCAGGAGGTGCCCCTGCATTGCAGCGGTAGGTTCGCCAATTCCCGAACACCAGTGGACCTGCTCAGAATCGGCGCCAAAGACCTTGTCGACGATGTTCCGACTAGATGCCAACATGCGTTCCATCAATCGGGTCTGCTCTTCGGCCCAGAAAACGTTCGGAGCCAAGACATCCTTCATCGACGTTTTCGGCCATGCGTAGGAAGCGACGGAGACTCTGGCGTCGAATGCCTTGGCCATCTCGCGTGCGAATTCGAGGGTCCTGGTTAGGTTGCTCCGTGGACATGCATCGACAACGATTTCGCGGAAGTCCGTCACGGTAGAGCTCCTATGGCCTGTTCAAACAATATGCCCATTGTTCTGCGGGCTTGCGTTCCCTATCCTGGGTGGAAGCGCTGTCACCGTTCCGCGCAGTTGCGGACAGCACCGCTTCGGTTATCGAGTTGGGCAACCTTCGGGGCGTCTCGACCAAGCCCAACATAGGCATCGCCACCAAAAAGAAGGCGAAATAAATGACCGTCGAGATCTGCATCAACACGACATATATCGCATCCGCCGGTTTGGCCCCGAGCCATCCCAGGAAAAGAGCGTTTGCGGCAAACAACCAAAAGAACACTTCATACCACGGGCGATAGACTGCGGATCGCACTTTCGATGTGTCGGGCCATGGCACGAAGAAGAGCACCGCGATCGCTCCAAACATTGCCAGGACACCCCCCAACTTAGAGCCGATCGGTCCGATGTCGAACGTCACGGCGCGGAGGATCGCATAGAATGGAAGAAAGTACCATTCCGGGACGATCTTCGCCGGCATCTTAAGAGAGTCGGCCTCAACGTAATTTTCTAGATGGCCTAAGTAGTTCGGTATGCAAAAAACGAAATATGCGACACGAGTAGAAACACTATGGCGGCCTCTGGCCAGCCAGCATTTGCCGACATGCTTCGTGACATAGGTTTTGCGCCGGCAACACGCTCTGCGATGAAGCTTGGTGACAAGGACGCGCCCATGGGAGCGGTCATGATCTTCCCTGTCGAGACCGTGCCTGCCAGCTGAGCGCACGGCGTCGATCTGGAACCAGCGCGGCTGTTCCTTCCGCCGATCGGGCGCAGTTGTCTTTTGCCAGCGGTGGGAAGCACTCCAATGCAGTGAATCGCAAACTGCATCCACATACGCCTGTTCAAGCTCTCAATTGCTTCCTAGCGAGCGAAGCGTTGGCAGACGAGTCTGAACTTGTGCTATTTTGAAACGATCGACATTTCGGGGCTGGGAAACGAGGGGTTTGGGAGCTGGTGTATAGAATGATATCTGGCAGGATTGGCTATTGCGATGCAGATCGATCCGATCGATATTGTCAAGATCTGTAAAGAATGCGGTCTTCGCTTGACAGGCCAGCGGCGCGTGATCGTCGAGATTCTTCAGCAAGCGAAGGACCATCCCGACGCTTTCGAACTTCATCGGCGTGCGACGAAAGTCGACCCACGGATCGCGCTTTCAACGATTTATCGAACACTCAGTCTACTTGAGGAGAAAGGGATCCTTGAGAGGCACATTTTCGGCAGCGGACCTGCTCGCTTCGAGCGCGCCGACGCAGAACACCATGACCATTTCATCGATGTCGTGTCAGGCCGGGTGGTCGAGTTTCGTTCTGATCAGATCGAACAGCTTCAGCAACAAATTGCGCAGGAGCACGGTTTTGAGATCATCAGCCACAGGCTTGAAATCTATGTAAAGCCGGCGAAAGCGCGAAAGCGGAAACCTTAAGAGGCGCCGCGAGGTCGCGACCGGAGCAAATAAGCGTTCGACACTCTCGCAATCTTCAGTATTGGTGGACTACGCGAAGGCCATCTACAAGCAGGTTTCAGTGCTCGGGGCGAAGCCACGACTGCTGTACTGCCGGGGATGTCGTCGGCTGGCCGGATACGGAATATTTTACATGGGAGCATTTCTAGATGACAAGCAAGCTTCGTTTGGACATTCCGGTCCTGCTCCCTGAGATCGACGACGTTGCAGATGCTTGCGTCAAGCGTCTGACCGGTGACCTTGAGGTTCGACCAGGCGTCGAGAGAGTCCACATCGTGGCAGGTGAAGGCGCGGAGCCTGCGAAACTATGTCTCCATTACGACCCGGAGGTCCTGCCGCTGGCCCGGATCCGCGAAATCGCTCGGACGGCCGGAGCGCAGATTACGGCTCGCTTCGGGCATCTGACCTGGAATGTCTCCGGTATCGGTCACGAACGTCGTGCCCGCACCGTCGCTGAAAAGCTGCGGTCTTTGGGCGGAATTCTCGAAGCCGAGGCGAGTGCTGCCGGCATTGTGCATATCGAATTCGATCGCAGCACGATCTCTGAAGAGAATATCGCGTCTTCAATGCGCGACTTGGGCGTCAAGCGGGTGGGCGACGCCTCGCCGGCGTTGGCGGGTAAACAGGATGCACATGCCGGCCATCATCATGGCCCTGGGGAACGACACTCCGCAGGTGATGGACATGATCATTCGCACGGTGAATTCCTTGGGCCCAACACGGAACTGATCTTTGCGCTCACATGCGGTGCGCTGTTGGGGATCGGTTACACGCTCGAGAAGTGCGCGCCAGGCGCGCCAGGGTGGCTGCCCACCGCCTGCTACATCGCGGCCTACTTCTTCGGCGGCTTCTTCACCTTGCGCGAGGCTGTCGACAATCTGCGTCTCAGGCGGTTCGAGATCGATACGCTGATGCTGGTTGCGGCAGCTGGCGCGGCAGCGCTCGGCGCGTTTGCAGAAGGCGCTCTGCTGCTCTTCCTGTTCAGCCTTGGCCATGCGCTTGAACACTACGCCATGGGCCGTGCTAAGCGCGCCATCGAGGCTTTGGCGGAGCTTGCTCCATCGGTCGCGACCGTCAGGCGAGACGGCGAGACGGCAGAAATTCCGGTTGAGGAGCTCGTGCTCGGCGACATCGTCGTTGTACGCCCGAATGAGCGTCTCCCCGCCGACGGGTTCCTCAGCAAGGGCGCGACCAGCGTCAATCAGGCACCGGTGACAGGCGAGAGTATCCCGGTCGACAAGCGTCCGGTTGCCGATGCCGCGGCGGCGCGGGCGCGGCCCGATTCCGTCGATGGCGCTTCGCGCGTCTTTGCCGGCACGATCAATGGCGCGGGTGCGATCGAGATCGAGGTGACGCGAAAATCTACCGAAAGCGCGCTTGCCCAAGTCGTCAAGATGGTGAGCGAAGCGGAAGCGCAGAAGTCGCCGACGCAACGTTTCACCGATAAGTTCGAGCGAATCTTCGTGCCAGCGGTCCTGGTGCTTGCGATCCTGATGCTATTCGGTTGGGTGGTCATAGACGAGCCGTTCCGCGACAGCTTCTATCGGGCGATGGCCGTGCTGGTTGCTGCCAGTCCCTGCGCGCTCGCGATCGCGACGCCAAGCGCCGTCCTGTCAGGTGTCGCTCGTGCGGCACGCGGCGGTGTCTTGGTCAAAGGTGGCGGACCGCTCGAGAACCTGGGCTCGCTGACGGCTATTGCCTTCGACAAGACCGGGACGCTGACGGAGGGCAGGCCGCGCATCACCGACATCGTCACAGCCGAAGGCCTGGACGAAGAGGAACTGCTGACCGTGGCGATCGCTGTCGAGAGCCTGAGTGATCATCCTCTCGCCGAGGCTATCGTGCGCGACGGCAGAGAGAAGCTGGGCGGCCGGGCGATCGCTGCAGCATCCGATCTGAAAAGCCTCACAGGCAAGGGCGTGACGGCGACGCTCGACGGTCAGACCGTCTGGATCGGCAAGGCCGAGATGTTCGGAAGCGAGGGTGTTCCGGCGCTGAGCCCGGCGATGATGGAAGCCGTGGCGCGGCTGCGCGACGGCGGCCGCACCACGATGGTCGTCCGCCGGGGCGATCGCGATCTCGGCGTGATCGGATTGATGGACACGCCCCGCGGCGCCGCACGCGGCGCTCTGGCTAAGTTGCACGAGATCGGCATCACGCGCATGATCATGATCTCGGGCGACAATCAGAAGGTCGCTGACGCAATCGCGAAGGACGTCGGGCTCGACGAGGCCTGGGGCGATCTGATGCCCGAGGACAAGGTGGAGGCAATTAAGAAACTGCGGTCCGAAGGCAAGGTTGCCATGGTCGGCGACGGAGTCAACGACGCACCGGCGATGGCGAGCGCTACGGTCGGCATTGCGATGGGCGCGGCCGGCTCCGATGTGGCGCTGGAGACGGCCGATGTGGCGCTGATGGCCGACGACTTGTCGCACTTGCCCTTCGCAGTAGGGCTCAGCCGCCAGACCCGCTCGATCATCCTCCAGAACGTCGTCGTCAGCCTCGGCATCGTCGCCGTGCTCGTACCAGCGACGATTTTCGGATTGAGCATTGGCGCGGCAGTCGCAGTGCATGAAGGCTCAACCCTTCTCGTGGTTTTCAACGCCTTGCGGCTGCTCGCTTATCGTGAGCCCTATCGAGCGGCGGCTTAGAGCAGAAGACCAGCTTTCGCCACGGCGCGCCGCCGGTCGAGAAACCTGACTTTCGAGCGGACGATCCTCGGCCCGGACGGAATCCGGCTCCTGGTGCGGGCCGGCGGGTCGGAGCCTATGACCATCGCGCAGGTTTAGGTCGACGATGCCTACTGGCAGTTCACGCAGGAGCCCCCCGGACCGATCGCGCGCCTGGATCGAGCTCATACTCATGGGTACTCGGCGAAGCGCATGCCGTGAGATTCGTCACAAACACCGGGATGACTGTCGATCATGCGATCGAAGTAGCAGTTCCCCGCGCCCTCCCGGTACAACATTAGCATAACGACACAAGCAGTTGGAGCGTTCGTCTGCATTCTGCCGGTAGCGGTTGGCCTCATGTTCTCTCCGGCGCTTAGGGGAGTTGGCCAAGCCGGTATGGACTTCCTGCTTTCGCTGACCGTGAGATTGCTCGCCTTCCTTCTGGTGGACGCCTTTGCTGAAGCGCTCGAGTTGGCAGCGGAGGCTGCTGCCCTCTTCCAAGGGCAGACCATGGTCGTGCTGGCCGCCACTGCGAGCTTCTTGCTGCTGATGGCAGTCGGCCTCCGTGGAGGAACACCGACTGGGCTGGCGCTCGCGACCTTTATTGCGCTTGGAATCGGACTTCACAATCTTGACGAAGGCCGGGATTCCATTGTGCGCCGCATGGCAGAGCTTCAGGTCGAGGACCTAGGATCGTCAGTGGATGTGCTCTGGATCAAGCTGTCGCGCCACGACGACGATCCGGCGCAGCAGATGAGCCATGCCGGCCCCGGCCCGAGAACATCCGCGAATGAGCGACGGGATGCGCGTGCTGATTATCAGGCACTTGCTTTACCGGCTCGTCCGAACGCCCAACAGCGGCATGACCTGCATGTAGATCAGCGAGACGAAGAGTTCGACACACGATGACCGCCGGAAGGAGAGGAATTGCGCCCGGAACCGCGAAGGCAAGTGGCAGCGCCGGAATCTCGTACGCGACTTTCGAGCCTGCTGCCGAACCGTTTGCGCTTTCCACGCGGTGTCGTTGTCGTGGCTCACGCGCTGACGATATATCCTGGACTAGTCACCAGTCCTGGCAGGTGCGGTCATGATACTGAATTGATTTCGTATGTCATGAAGCGCCGCAACAAGGGCTTGTGTTTGGGCGGACTTCAATCGCTCCTTTGCTGTGAGGACCAGAGCCTTGAATGCAATCTTGGGATGGAAAGGGCGAGCGACCAAGCCACGCTGTTCGAATTTGCTGGCCCTGAACGTCATGGAGTTGGCAATTCCAACACCGACGCCTTCGAGCGCCAGATTGCAGACCACCTCTGAGTATTGCGTCTCGACCACAGTGCGCGCCTGCATGCCCGCTTCTTCGAAGATGCGCTCGATCCGCCTACGAACGGTGTCATCCGGTGAAAGGGCAATGAACGGTTCTCCGGCGAGGTCACTGGGCGAAACAGTTTCGTGGCTGGACAAGCGGTGGCCTACCGGCATGACGCACACGGCGGGTGCGGACATGAAGGGCTGTGTGGAGACGCGCGACACGTCGATTTCGTCGGCAGCCAGCCCAACATCCGCCTGACCGGAGGCGACCATGTCGCGCACGGCGTTTGAACCTGCGATCAGGAGGGTCACATGTCCCGAACGGTCCCTGGTTCGATATCGCTGGATCGCCTTGGGTGCGAAGGACAGACCGAGCGCGGGATAGCAGGCCAGCCGAAGCCCCCCGGCGCCGAATTCACGTATCATCGCGGCGCGGGCGCGTATTTGATCGAGGCCAACAAAGGCGCGCTGTACCTCCTCGTGTAGGCTCAATGCCTCAGGCGTCGGCACGAGACGTCCGCCAACCTGTCGGAACAACGTCAGCCTTGTGGATCTCGCGAGGCGGCCAATGGCCCGACTGACCGCCGGCTGGCTGATGCCCAGGAAGTCGGCAGCCCGGTTTGTGCTCCCCATCCGCATAACGGCATCGAAGGCCTCAAGCTCTCCAAGATGCATAATAACACCAGCGCATAATGTACATATCACGGCAGCATTATCGCACATAGGTTCACTGGGCTACACCTCTAGGCAGGAGATTGGCCTTGAAATCAGAAACCAGATTACTGCGTGCCGAGCCAGCGAGCGACGAGGGCTTCGCCAGCCTTGCTGTTCCGGTGACGCGGGCTTCGACCATCGTCTTTCCCTCGTCCGATGCCTTCGAGAGCCGCTACGAGCACTTCTACGACGGCTACACCTACGGACTCTACGGCACGCCGACCAGCCGCACATTAGAGGCGCGCATTTCCGAATTGTACGCGGCAGACCATTGCCTGTGCCTGCCATCAGGGCAGTCCGCGACGGTGCTCGCCCTCAGTGCGCTCTTGAAAGCTGGCGACCGCGTGCTGGTGACGACCTCCGCCTACGGGTCCACTCGCACATTCTGCACGGAAATGCTCGCGGCCTTCGGTGTCGAGGTGGCGCTCTACGATCCCGGCGTCGCATCCGGTATCGGTGCATTCTTGGACGACCGTACCCGGATGGTTGTGGTCGAGTCCCCCGGCTCGAACACGATGGAGATCCAGGACATTCCCGCCATCGCGCATGCGGCGCACGCATGGGGGGGGTGTGTGCTTGCCGACAACACATGGGCATCGGCGCTGTGCTGCAATCCGCTCGACCTTGGTGCTGATATCGCCATGGAGGCGTTGTCCAAGCACGCCGGTGGTCATGCGGACGTGCTCCTCGGCGCTCTCGTGACCCGCGATGAGGCACTCTTCCGTCGAATGAAGGACGTCAGTCGCCTCATGGGGCTGGGCGTATCTGCCGACGATGCGAGCCTGGCCTTGCGCGGCCTTCAGACGATGCCTCTCCGGATCGAGCGCGAGGGTGCCTCGGCGCTGACCCTAGCGCAGTGGCTCATCGCACGTCCAGAAATCGCGCGGGTGCTGCATCCAGCCCTTCAGGGCGATCCCGGGCATCATCTCTGGAAACGAGATTTCCGCGGAGCGAGCGGGCTCTTCTCCATCGAACTGGCGCCGCCCTATCAGGAATACACGTCCGCATTCGTGGACGCTCTGCGGATTTTCCGCATCGGAGCGAGTTGGGGCAGCACCCACAGCATTGTCACACCCCAGGTCCCGTTCAACACGATCGGCGGACCTGCCTCCATACCGAGGAAACTCATCCGCTTCTCGATCGGCCTCGAGCCCGTCGAGGATCTGCAGGCGGACATCGAAGCGGCTCTGGCGGTCTTGTCCGCCAGTACCACGCACAGCGTGCGCAAACATGTCGTTGAACAGAGGGAACTACAGAAAGAGGAGCGATGACGCAGATGAAACGAGTAACTCAGTTTGCCGCCGCCGCGGCAATGGTCTTGATCGGGGCCGGGTCGGTGAACGCGCAATCCATCACGGACAAAGTCCGTCAGCGCGGATATGTCAGCTGCGGCGCCAGTCAGGGGGTGCCAGGGCTTTCCCGTCCCGACGACAAGGGAGTGTGGACCGGGTTCGACGTCGACAGCTGCCGCGCCGTCGCTGCTGCCTTCTTCGGCGACAGCCAGAAGGCCCAGTTCGTGCCGCTGAACGCAGCCCAGCGGATTCCGGCCGTCCAGACCGGCGAAGTCGACGTGCTGGCTCGCACCACGACCTGGACGTATACCCGCGACGTGGCAGTCCGTTTCGTCGCTATCAATCTGGTTGACGGTGACGCGATCATGCTGCGCAAGTCTTTGAACGTCGGGGCCGCAGCCGATCTCGAGGGGCTGACCATCTGCCTTCAGGGCGGCGGCAGCCTCGTGGAAAATGCGCTCGACCTGATCGAGCAGCAAAATCAGGTAAAGGTCGAACGCGTCTACTTCGACTCGACGATCCTCGCGCGCGACGCCTATTTCGGAGGGCGGTGTGACGGCTACATGAGCGACGGTTTCGCGATCGCCGGGCAGAGGGCAGCGGTCGCGAGCAATCCTGACGAGCATGCGATCTTCCAGAGTGGAGCGACGACGGAACCGCTCGCTTTGGCTATACCTCGCGGCGACGACCGCTGGTTCGACATCGTCCGCTACGCTTTCAACGCCATGGTGTGGGCGGAAGATCGCGGCATCACATCCAAGAATGTCGATGAAATCGCCGCAAGTGCAACGGACGGCGAAACCCGCAAGGCTCTTGGCGTGGAACCGGGTATCGGCGAGCCTCTCAAGCTCGACGACAAATGGATCTACAACGTGATCAAGCAAGTCGGCAACTATGGCGAGGTGTTCGCGCGCAATCTGGGCGAGGAGAGCCCCTTGAAGGCCGAACGCCGTCTCAACGCGCTTCCGCGCGACGGCGGAATATTGTTCCCCATCCCGTTCAAGTAGCCGTGGACGCCGTCCGGCGAAGGCCGGGCGGCCATGGGGGCAAGGAGGCAGAGATGCTGCAGGATGCTCGATTTCGGGCGATTATGGCTCAGGCCGCTCTTCTGGCAGGCGTCGCCGCTCTCGGGTTCGTGCTTCTCACGGCCACGGCACGAAACCTCGAGCTTCGCGGAATTCCTCTCGGTTTCGGGTTTCTCTGGCGGCCAGCAAACTTCCAAATCGCCGAAACGATCCTGCCGTATTCGTCTTCCGATCCGAACTGGTGGGCCGCGGTCGTCGGCCTGTCAAACAGCCTTTTCATCTCCGTCCTTGTCATACTGCTGGCCAGCGTGATCGGCCTGTTCATTGGTATTGGCCGCCTGAGCAGCAATCCGCTGGTGAGCGGTCTGTGCCGTGTCTGGGTGGAGGTGGCCCGAAACACGCCGTTGGTCGTCCTGCTGATCTTCAACTACGCGCTTTGGTGGGAGGTCGTGCCGCTCGCCACCCAGGCATGGAAGCTCGCGCCCGGTACGCACATCTCGGTGCGAGGCCTCTCGATGCCAGCTCTCACCTGGTCGGCTTCGGTGCTTGCACCAGCAGCGTTCCTTGCAACGAGTGCCGCAATTCTCGTGGTGGCTTCCTATGCGGCGCGGCAGCGCCAGGTCGAGACAGGCAGGCGACCGGCCTATGTGAGTGCGGCGTGGCTGTTTACCGCGCTCGGGGCCAGCATCTTTCTGCTCGCCTACCGCGACGCCGTTTCTCTGGACATCCCGGAATTCCGCCGAGCGAACTTTTCGGGCGGCTGGTCACTGACGCCGGAACTGACCACGATCCTGATCGGCCTCACTTTTTACACCGCCGGCTTTATCGGTGAGATCGTGCGAGGCGGAATTCTGGCTGTTCGCAAGGGGCAGTGGGAGGCGGCGACCGCGCTGGGACTGTCGCGAGGTCAGACCTACCGGCTCGTGGTCGTGCCGCTGGCTTTGCGAAGTATCGTTCCGCCACTGAACAGCCAGTACATAAACGTGGTCAAGAATTCCACTCTGGCAATCGTCGTCGGCTACCAGGATTTCATGACGGTCGTCAGCACCATGATCAACAAGACCAGCCATGCGATCGAAGGCGTGGCAATCATCCTCGGGGTCTTTCTAGCCGTAAACCTGGCATTGTCCGCGCTGCTCAACGCCTACAATCGCCGCATTGCCATCATGGAGCGCTGAGACATGGCCGACACAGCGTCCAATACGATCGCGCGTACCGCCGGGCCTGACATGCGCTCACTGCTTCGTCGGCTCGCGCCGTTCTTCGGCACGCCGCTCAATGCCGCCCTGACAGTCGTCCTGCTTTGGCTGATGGCCCGGTTCGGGTGGCTACTGCTGGACTGGGCAGTCCTCAAGGCCGCCATTTTCCCTGCCGAACCGGAAACATGCGTGGGCAAGACCGGAGCCTGCTGGAGCTTCGTGATCGCCAAGTCCGGCCAGATCCTGTTCGGCATCTATCCGCCGACGGAGCGATGGCGCGCCGGGCTGGTATGCGTCCTCATCATCACGACGCTCGTCGCATCGGCACGGCCTTCCGCATGGCGGCCCAGCCTGGGACTCGTCTGGGTCGCCATGATGGTGGTGGTCCTGTGGCTGATGGGTGGCGGCTTCGGGTTGGCCGCTGTGCCCACAAGCTCATGGGGCGGATTGCCGGTGACGCTGATCCTCACGGTCTTTGCCATTGGACTCGGCTTTCCGGCCGCCATCCTGCTCGCGCTGGGCCGCAGGTCGAACCTGCCGGTCGTCCGCACCCTGAGTGTGCTCTTCATTGAGACTATACGTGGGCTGCCACTGCTCAGTCTGCTTCTCGTGGCGTCCATCCTGCTGCCGCTGTTCCTGCCGGAGGCGCTCCTCCCGGACAAGTTCGTGCGCGCGTTAATTGCGTTGACCATCTTTGCCGCCGCCTACCTCGCGGAGGTTCTACGCGGCGGCCTGCAGTCAATCCCGAGCGGCCAGTCGGAAGCGGCCGAGGCCCTCGGCTTAGGCTACTGGAAGACGCAAAGGCTGATCATCTTGCCTCAGGCGATCCGGATCGTCATACCGGCGCTGACCAACACGATCATCGTGATGATCAAGAACACAAGTCTCGTGCTGGTGGTCGGCCTGTTCGACCTGATCAGCTCAGGCAAGGCGGCACTCTCCGACCCTGCATGGCCGGCGCCTTCCACCGAAACCTTTCTCTTTATCGGCTTGATCTACTTCGCGCTCGCCTTTTCGTTCGCGCGATTTGCAGATTTCCTTGAACGCAGCGGCGCGGAGAAGCGTGGATGAAGAATGTTGAGAGGCAGACGGATCGCGGCGCGGCGATCAAGATCGAAAATCTCGGCAAGTCCTTCGGCGATTTCCAGGCGCTTCGGAATGTGACGCTGACGGTCGCCCAAGGCGAAAGGATCGTCATCTGCGGCCCGTCGGGTTCGGGCAAATCCACGCTCATAAGAACGATAAACCGGCTGGAACAGCACCAGACCGGCCGGATCGTGGTGGAAGGCACCGAGTTGACGAACGACCTCAAGGGGATCGAGAAGATCCGCTCGGAGGTCGGCATGGTGTTTCAGCATTTCAACCTCTTTCCTCACCTGACGGTCCTCGAGAACTGTACGCTTGCACCCATCTGGGTGCGGAAGCTGCCTCGGGAGGAAGCCAAGGAGACCGCCATGCATTTCCTGCGCAAGGTCCGCATACCCGAACAGGCAGGCAAATATCCGGGGCAGCTTTCAGGCGGCCAGCAGCAACGCGTCGCTATCGCGCGGGCCTTGTGCATGAGGCCGCGGATCATGCTGTTCGATGAGCCGACGTCCGCGCTCGATCCCGAGATGATCAAGGAAGTGCTCGACACCATAATCGGACTGGCGAACGAGGGCATGACAATGGTGTGCGTGACGCATGAGATGGGCTTCGCACAGGCAGTCGCCGATCGTGTGGTGTTCATGGACGGAGGCCAGATCGTCGAGGAGAACGTACCGGCCGCTTTCTTCTCATCACCTCGCAACGAACGGACGAAGCTGTTTCTCAGCCAGATACTTGGGCAGTGACCGCAGTTCCCGAATTCAAGTCGGTGTGACGATCAGCGTCGTGGCTTTCGCTGCGGGATGTCGAGCGAACTGCAAACGTCGCTCGGCGCCGTGGGCTATCTGGACGACAGCTCCTTGTCTTGAAGAAGCCAAGGGACTCGATGCACATTCTAGCACGAAGCTGGAGTTTCCTGTGAAATGTACCTACTTCATCGCCAAGGCCATGGCAACTTTATCGCGTCAGCTCTGATCATCTGCGCCGGTCTCCCATCCTATGCTTTAGTCGCCAGAGGATCGGAGTATCGATCATGCTCACGATTGGAGATTTGTCCCGCGTGAAGGTGCCGACCATCCGCTATTATGAACACATGGGTTTGATGGCGCCCGCGGAGCGATCCGAAGGCAACCAGCGACGCTACAGCCGCGAGGAGCGCGACCGTCTGTCGTTTATCAAGCATGCTCGCGATCTCGGCCTCACGATCGAATCTATCCGGGAGCTTCTGGAACTCAGCATCCATCCTGATCGCCCCTGCGAACAAGCCAACCGGATCGCGGCGGAGCAGTTCCAGGCAGTTCGCGAGAAAATCGAAAAACTGAAGCGTCTCGAACAGGAACTCGAACGCATCTCGAGCCATTGTATGGGCGAGAATGCCCGCAATTGTTACGTGATCCGCGCGCTCGCCAATCACGACCTCTGCGAAAGCGAGCACTGAGCGAAGCTTCGCCACCCCCCACGAGGATCAGACTGTCGAAGCGCTTGTCTCTCGCGAAGGGAAGGACATGGACCGAACGAACCATAGATCCTCCAACGTCGTTGCCTTGGCGGCGGTGTTCACTGCGGCAGTAGTCGCCTTGGGGTACGTTTTGCTCGGCTTTATTCCGATGGCGTTGTTTGCACTCGGCTTCCTAGGCGGGCTGCTCTTATGGATCTTTATCCCCGCGGAAGTCCCCTTCGCTGCCATTCGAGTTCCTTACTTCCTTTGTCTGGCCCTGTTCGTTCTGCACAAGCTCGAGGAGCGCTATCTCGATTTCTTTCCCGCGCTGTCACGGCTGACCGGGGTTCCCGTGCCGGTAGAAGGATCGCCGCTGGCCATACTGCTTTACGCCTTTGCAGGCATGTGGCTGCTGATCCCGTGGCTGGTAGGACGCGAGCACGCCTTTGGCTACTTCCTCGCCTGGACGTTTTTCGCTTCCATGGGAATCACCGAGCTCGTACACTTCGTCTTTCCGTTTTTCACCGGTGGCCCGTACGGGTACTTTCCCGGCATGGCAAGCGTCCTGCCGCTCGCCCCGATCGCCTGGTGGGGCATGTGGCGGCTCGCGTTTGGGCGCGATTTCATGCGAGACCGGGCAGCATGACTGGATATGCCGATCCAGACACGCACCAACAGCGCCGCACGCTTTGGATCGTGCTCGGTCTCAATGTCGGTCTGGTGGCGGCTTTCGGAATCGGCGGACTTCTCGCCGATTCGAACGCGCTGATAGCGAACGCTCTCGACAACGCCTCCGACAGCCTCGTCTACATTCTCAGCCTGTTGGCGCTCGGTCGGGGCGAAGCGTGGAAGCACGGCGCGGCCCGGGTGTCGGGCGTGATGCTGCTGCTATTCGCGTTGGCGGTGATTGCCGATGCCGTTCGGCGATTTCTCACGGGCAGCGAGCCTCTCGGACCCACGATGATTGGGATGGCGGTTGTCGGGGCGGCGGTGAATGCCCTCTGTGTCTGGTTGCTGAACCGCGCGAAAGGCGACGTCAATGTCAGGGCGGCGCGGACCTTTAGCTATAATGACTTCGTGTCGAACGCGGGCATCATCCTCGCAGGAGGCCTGGTGCTTTGGACCGGACGTGCCTGGCCCGACCTCCTGGTGGGCGTCGCAGTCGCAGCCATCGCGGTTAAGGGAGGCATCGAGATTCTGCGCGATGTGGCGCGCGAGGTGCGCGAGGAAGCCAATAAACCGTCCCGGTCAGGCCCAATCGGCCTTTGACGAACTCCTGCCGGGTTTGAGTCAGCTTCGCGCTCCGAGAAATCGCCGGAAGGCGTCGAGAGTTTCGGAGCTGACGTGGTGCTCGATCCCTTCGGCATCGATGCGCGCGGTTTCAGGGCTGATGCCAAGTGCGCAAAGGAACGATTCGACCACCTGGTGGCGTTCCCGGCTGACGCGAGCCAATTCCTTGCCAGCCTCCGTCAGGAACGCTCCACGGTAACGCCGCCGCTGGATAAAGCCGTCAGCGGCCAGACGCTTCAACATCTTTGCCACCGTCGGCTGCGCGACGCCCAAGCGATGGGCGATGTCCACCTGGCGGGCCTCGCCGCCATGGTCGATCAGATCTGCGATCAGCTCGACATAGTCTTCGACCAGCTCCAACCGTCGATTGCTCCTTGTCTGCCTAAAGCTCTCGACGTGCGTTGCAGCGTCCACGAGCACGCCAGCCCCATCTTCCTTTGGCGCATTTTCGTCCATCGCCATCCAGTTCCTCACAACGCTCAGAAAGCATTATAGCCTCGGCTATGGATTATCCAAGCGAGAATACGGGAGTGGCTCCGCTCGCGATCATTGAAATAGCATTTGCTATAATTCAGATGTTGTGCTTTCCTTTTTTGCAGTCGCTATCATCCAAGCGGAGCAAACATGAAGCGCTGGCTGCCCTTCGATCGCGGACGTCGAGGATTTCTCGGTGCCGGGCTACTTGCCGCGAGCGGGGCAGCGCTCAGCGCCCGCTCTGCTTTAGGACAGTCGGCGCATCCAGCGGGCCACGGTTCCGCCACTGCGGCGGCAACCGCCGACAGCGTGCCGGCCCACCGAGCGGCGCACGGCTCTATGATTACCGTTGGTGAGGTCGATGACGCCCGGAACGGTTTCGACCCCACCACCATGCTGACCGACTGGGAAAGCGGAACGCTCTCCACGCTGCCTGACGGAAGGCGGCTGCGGACCTTCGAAGTCATCGCCGAGGACAAGGAAATTGAGATCGCTCCGGGCGTAATGTTCCCGGCCTGGACGTTCAACGGCCGCGTTCCGGGGCCGGCGTTGAGGGCGGTGGAAGGAGAGCGCCTCCGCATCGTTTTCCGCAATAACGGATCGCATCCGCACTCCATGCACTTCCACGGAATTCACGCGGCGCGCATGGATGGCGTTCCCGGTGCGGGGCTGATCGGTCCCGGCGAGGAATTCGTCTACGAGTTCGACGCCAAGCCTTTCGGTTGTCACCTCTACCATTGCCATGCGCTGCCGCTGGCACGCCACATCCATAAGGGGATGTACGGCCTGTTCGTCGTCGACCCCGATCCGGAGCGGCATCCGGAGTTCGCCGACGTCGCCCGTTCGCGACTACTGGGCACTCAGGAGAACTCCCGCTGGCAGGAACTGGCAATGGTCATGAACGCCTTCGACACGACATTCGACGGCGAGAACGAGTTCTATGCCTGCAACACGATCGCGCATTGCTATGCAAAGAAACCGATCCGGATTGAAAAGTCCCGGCCAGTGCGCGTCTTCCTCGTGAATGTCACGGAATTCGACCCGATCAACTCCTTCCACCTGCACGCCAACTTTTTTGACTATTACGACCAGGGAACCACGCTCACGCCCACGCTGAAGACGGTCGACGTCATCATGCAGTGCCAGGCGCAGCGGGGCATCCTTGAGTTCACCTTCGCTGACCACGAGCCTGGGCTCTACATGTTCCACGCACACCAGTCCGAGTTCACGGAACTCGGGTGGATGGGAATGTTCGACGTTGTTGAGGCCGTGTCATGAACGAGCGCCTCCAGACGCGTCAGATCGAGACTGGCGCCGTACCGCAGAAGTCTACACGCCGGCTCGCCGTCATATGGCTGGCCTTGCCGATAGCTGTGCTGGCAGCCGCGATCTGGTGGCTCGTTGCCACCAATCCGCTCGCTCGCTTCGACAACGGCGCACCGCCTGTCGAATCCTTGACGATCGAGCGCACGATCCTTGACAACAGTGGGCTGCGGCTTCTGGTCCGCGCCGGCGGCTCGGAGCCGATGACGATCGCGCAAGTCCAGGTCGACGCGGCCTATTGGGAATTCGTCCAGGATCCTCCGGGGGCCATCGCTCACGGCGACACGGCCTGGGTGAGCGTCCCATTTCCGTGGGTAGTCGGAGAGGCGCATCTCGTCACGTTCGTGACGAACACCGGTGCAACCTTCGGACATTCGATCCCCGTCGCGGTGGCGACCCCGACCGTGACCTCCGGCAACCTCGTCTCACAAGCGATCCTTGGGGCTTTTGTCGGAATCCTGCCCGTTGTCGTCGGCTTGATGTTCTACCCCGCGCTTCGTGGTGCAGGACCCGCCACGATGGATTTTCTGCTCGCGATGACAGTCGGCCTGCTCGGATTCCTTGCGGTCGACACGTTGGAGGATTCCTTCGAGTTCGCCTCGCAGGCGGCGGCCATCTTCCAGGGCAGCGCGATGGTCGTATTGACGGCGGCCGCAAGCTTCCTGCTCCTGATGGCCGTTTCGAGACGACAGGGCCGCCCGACCGGTGTTGCACTTGCCGCTTACATCGCACTCGGCATCGGCTTGCATAATCTGGGAGAAGGATTGGCGATTGGCGCCGCCTTCGCTGCCGGAGCGGCCGGGCTGGGAACGTTTCTGGTCATCGGATTCACCCTTCATAACATAACGGAGGGCATCGGGATCGCAGCGCCCATGCTTAAGGCGAAGCCGTCACTTTTGACTTTCGCCGCCTTGGCATTGCTCGCCGGTGGACCGGCCGTCGTCGGCATTTGGCTGGGCAGCCTCGCCTACGCGCCGCACTGGTCGGCGCTCGCACTTGCGATCGGCGCAGGCGCAATCCTCCAGGTCATTGTCGAGGTGAGCATGCTTCTCATGCGCAGCAACGGAAGTGGACCGGCGGCGCTCGGAACCGCGCCGGTTCTTGCCGGGCTCGCAATCGGCGTCGGCTTCATGTACGTCACCGCGATGTTGGTGAAAGTCTGAGGCCGATGAAACGAACTGCCCCACGGGCTGCCGTCCTACTCGTTCTGCTGGCAGGGCTGGTGGTCGGCGGCGGCTCGGTGGCGCATGAAGGCGCGACTGGCGTCGTCGCAGAGCGCATGCATGGAATGAAATCCATGGCCGAGGACATGAAGGCACTCGCGGAAATGCTTGATGGCAAGCGCCCCTTCAGCGCTGACGATGCGAAGGCCCGGGTCGCTTCCCTTCATCATACTTGCCATCAAGCCCAAGACCTGTTCTCCAATGGCAAGAACGACCACGCGAGCCGGGCTCTGCCGGCAATCTGGGAGCATCCCGACGCGTTTGCGGCCGCAATGGCTGGTTTCGATCGTGCCGTTGAGGCGTTGATGACCGCAACACAGACGGCGAGTCTTGAATCCCTGCGCGCACCTTTTCTTGACGTCGGCCGGCAATGCTCTTCCTGCCACGAGGACTTCAGGCGTCCGCAGTAGCGGCAAGCGCCGCCGGCGTCAGGTTTCCACGCCGATGTCGTCGAAACTGCAATAGTAGGTCGTCCGGTCCACGGCTCCGCCGTCCAGAGGTATTCCCTTCAGGGTCACCGAGAGCACCTTACCCTCGGGAGACGTGCGGATAGTTCCCCTGATCGAGGTATCAGGATGATCATCCGGAGTGAGCGTGAAGGACGTCGTCCCAGTTGCCGTCGATTCCCAGACAACCGAACCGGAGTCGTAATCCCCCTCGGCGGCGAATGTAGGCTCCATGCGGTCCCACAGATAGAACTCCACCTCGCGCGAATCATCCCCTTCGGGCACCCGCCCCCAGAGCCAGTCTTCAGCCTTCGACCTTGAGGGCTGGATGTCCGCCACCAGTTTCTCGCAATCCTGGTCCGTCGGCATTGCCGAGGCATTCGGATACCAGAGATAGACGCCTACCGGTGGGCCTGCTGGACGTTCCACCGCAGAGGCGTCCGCCCCGACAAATGTCGTCATGGCAGCCGAAAGCATAAATAGGAGAAATTGCACGCTAGTCCTTCTTGCGAGCATGGCTTATCGAGCTCAGTCTGGGGACGGCATGACTTCGGGATCTTTGCCGAGCTGTCGCAGGGCCTCTGCAAAGGTGCCAGCCTGCTCGATTAGCTGACGGGCCTCTGCTGGCGATAGGCCAGTCAGCTCTGCCAGCAACTTCACCTCGTGATCGAGATCACTTGCGATTGGGAGGTCTTTCGGGCCCGATGGCTGCGCCTGGAGATTTTCAATGGCAGATGCCGCGTAGCTTTCCTCGGCGCCACGGTCTCGGCCTTCCCGTCTTGTGCTGCGCTCTTCTGCCATCCGGCCTCTTGTCGGACATCCCCGCACCACACTCCCAAGTGCCTGCGGCCGTCTCACAAAATCCCCCAGGCCCGAAACCTCCCCCTTCCCGTCATCTCGCGCAGGCCGAGCCCGCCAACGAGATTTAACGCCCCCTTGTCGTCACCTTCAACTCCTTTTCGATCATTGCGCTCGAAACGAGCGGTCGCGACACTGCGTATTCGATAAGCCAGGGCAGTTTTTGAGTGACCACGCCGCCCCTTGAGACGTCGCAGCATCTGTTCCTCGCCAAGGTCAGGCGATCGTGTTCCTTCAAGCCGAGCGCGGCCGCTTCCGAGACCGCGTCGAGGAAGGTCAGCAACCGCGTCGTCCTGTCGCGGTGACGTCGCCGTTCGTGGGCGACGACGCGCAAACCCGCATTGAGGCTGAACAGATGGGCAATTGTCTTTCGGCGCTGTCTCAGCATGCATTCGGCAAACAGGGGACCAAGCCAGGACTGGTGCTGCAGCGGAGCGATACCTTCCCAGGCGTCCCAAAGGACCGCCGCCGCGAGTACCGGCGGAAGGTCCGCGGCGCGGGCAAACGTGGCGCGCCATGCCTCAAGCCGGACATCCTCATCCCAATCCGGGTCGTAGATCAACGATCCCGCTCCGGTGCCGCTTCTGGGCCGGGCTGGGCGTGCGACCGCAACGCCGTCAAGGACGGCGCGAGCGCGCGAGGACCGTGTCGATGGCAGCGAATTCGTCGGCGAGGGTCGCCTCTTCCTCTGCGCCCGGTTCGGCATCGTCCGGCCTCATGGAAGCGGCGAGTTCGTCGCCCCCTTCCCTGTCCCGGACGACTGGCGGCTCGCCCGCCGGCATCCCGCGTGCGGTCAGGTGCCGCAGCCCTTCTCGCCCAAGCGCCCAGTCGGGCAGGTTGGAAAAAATCTGCGATGATCAACCATTTGCAGATCAATCATGTTGGACGCAGACGCTGACCGGGTCTGGATGGAGGCCAACAAACCGCGCCTGCTTATCGAGGTCGCCAGACCTTTGATACGCTTCATCCCCTCAAAGACCTTGGCACTGGATTCTGCTTGGAAAGCTAATAACCATTACGTCCGGATGCTGCTTTCAGCTTCGTTCCGATTGGCCGGCAGGTCATCAATATCGATCGGCCGCCCGAAGCTGATCGGATCAGATTTCATGATAACAGACGCAGCGATTTTTGTCAGACGGTGGGACCACTTGATTTCGGTGGAGAGGATTGCGGTCGACAAAACACGGTACACTGATCGGGTCGAGATCGACGCAGGTTCGGTAACGCTCCTTATGTCGCTCTTTGCTCGGTTCTTCTTCTGGCATCGGCAGACCGGTTGCTGTGCCTGGCGCGACGTGGGTTTATCTACAATGCCGGTTACGCGCCATAGCGACGATCCAAAGCTAAATCAGACGTTGCCCCGCGAAGAGGGACAGGACCGGGCAGATGCGGCACTGGGGCAAGAGTAAGAGGTTTGATGCCGCTGTTCGTGGTTACATTCAGGCCCACGTTGATTCGACACGGGCGTCGCCCCGGTGAGCCGCTTGAGAGCCATTCGCTGTCAGATGACCACTACGGTCGCCCCCACTGGAGTGCGCTCATAGAGATCGACGATGTCGTCGTTCGTCAAGCGAATGCAGCCGCTCGACATAGCATTGCCTATCGACCAGGGCTCGTTAGTGCCGTGTATCCGAAACATGGTGTCGCGCCCGCCGCGATAGAGATAAAGAGCACGCGCGCCGAGCGGATTGTTCAGCCCTCCCTCGACGCCGCCCGCATACTGCACCAGATGCGGCTTGCGCCGAAGCATGTTCGCCGTGGGCGTCCATGACGGCCATTCCGCCTTGCGGCCGATTTTCGCCTTGCCCTTAAGGGTGAGCCCCTGCTCCCCGACACCGACGCCGTAACGCATCGCCCAGCCGCCTTCTTCGACATGATAGAGATAGAATTCCGAGGTGTTGACGACGATCGTCCCAGGCGCCTCACCACCGTCGTAGGGTACGCGCTGTTTTCGGTAGCGTGGATCCACCCGGTAGTTCTCCGCGTTGAGCGCGACCGGCACCGGCTGCACCACATCCTGTATCGTCGACATGCACCCGGTGCTCGACAGCGCCAAACCGCCAAGCAACAGTGCTCGGCGCGTAATCGTCTCATTCCTCATATCTGCCCTCGAGAAGTCATCGCTACGTATCTGCCCCGATCCTCCTCCATTAGACCACGGGCAGAAGGCGCACTTTCGACTTGGTTGGTATGGCTCAAATACTCGATAATGCAGATTGATGGCAATCTGCGGCTAGTTGCGGTGCCCAGATCGGTCGCATCCATCCCGAGGATGGGGTCAGAACAAGAGCTGCTCAAAATCGTAGGCTAAGGCCGAACGAGCATGAACATCATGCTGCTCGTCGGATTGGCGCTGGCAGCCGAAGCGATCTGAAGCCTTCGGTCATTTGGTGCTCAGTATCGGTTGTCGACAGGATAAAATGAATCATAGTCTTGCATTATCATTCACTTACGCCTCTCTCCAACCTGACCCTCGGTTTCAATACGGGTGTCAGTTTCGGAATGTTCCGTGAGCTCTTCCTCGACCGCCCATTGATGCTCGCCGGAATCAAGATGGTGATCGTCGCCGGCCTTCTCCTCTGGGCTATGAGAACGCCAAAGCCATTGGAGATGGTTGGTCTCGGCCTGATCGCCGGCGGTGCGATGGGCAATATTGTGGACCGGATAAGTCAAGGTGCCGTGACCGATTTCCTCGATTTCCATGTCGGAAGATGGCACTGGCCGGCCTTCAACATGGCGGACACGATGATAACGATCGGCGTCGTCTTGCTGATCGCCGGCTCCTTTTGGCCGGTGAGGTCATAGGCCCTTACTGCATTGCAGCGGCTTCCCAACGACATCCCAGTGACGGCCCTGGGCGCGGTACCGGGAAGGTAGGCTCAGGGCGACCGAGCAAAGATTTGCTGTGCGCACACCTCCGCCGTACTATGGTCGACTTCGAGATCAACGTTTCAGAGATCCGAAGCCGCAGCAAGGCTTGCTAGAGCGCGACCGCCGCAAGGAACATGATGCCGCCCTCGACGCGCTGGCGGATGTGCTGAAGCTTGGTCAAGCCGTGCTTCCCCGCCGCGCCGTGCGTTGCCTCGTTGAAAACATGGAAGAGCTGGAGAATGTCTTCAATGTCCTGCTCAACAAAGCCGAGCATTTCCGGAGTATCTGCCCCCTTCTGCTTTAGCAAATAGCGGATTTTGGCGCGGCGCGACGGACCTGTCTTGTTGGGCGTCAATTCAGCATTTGGGTCGGCCTCAAGAACGTCCTCGTTGTCGGCCCACTTGTCGAGGATCTCCGTGAAAATCTCGCGCACGCTCGTGCAGAAGTGCCGGGCGGCATCCGGGTTAATGGGGTTGAGGGCGTACAATGCCCCTTTCCAGCGGTCGCATAGGTCTTGGGAGAACCCTGCAAGGTATTCGAGGATACCGGAGTCCTGTTCGGGTTGCGGTGCCGTAGGGGCGTCAGTGGCCAGAGCCTCGGCCACAGTTGCGCTGCTCTCAGCCTCCCGTTCCGACAGCGACAGCAAATCGGCGCTGCTCAGACCGGTGCGTTCGACCCTCTCGTAGCGCTCGTTCAAATCAAACGTTGAGGTCCGCACCTCGATGTAGCGCGGGCTACTGAGTGCCCTCAGTGCGGAGATCCGGCGCTGACGATCGCGTTCGACCGCAGCGTTGTGAGAGCGCACCGCCTGTTTGTACTTGTTGACCGCGGCCGCAGCGTTCTGATTGCGCTGCCTGACCCGCCGATTGTGGTCGGCAACGACCCGCTTGTTGTGCTGTTTTGCCCGGTCGATTTCGCGATTAACGTCACGCACCCATTTGTCATGCGCTGCCTTCGCTTGGCGTTGGGCGCAGTCAATGTCCTGTTCGAACTTTCGAACCGCCTGCTTCAGCTTGTTCTGGCGCTGCTGCATCATGCTGCGGAACTGTGAAGGTGTCACTCTCCGGACCATGAACCCCCCATTAAATCGATTGCGAAACAGTTGGGCGTGCCCTCGCGTCACTTCAAGGGCAGCACCGAGGCTTTCAACAGCCTCCTTGGCCCGTGGCGTTCCTCCCAAAACATGTCCGTTTCTGGACAACGGCAGGAGCCATTGGAATGACCGGATAGGCTGTGCGAAGCGGACGTCGACGTTGATGTGCCGTTCAGAATTAACTGTCGCTGTCCGGAATTAAGCCGATCTTCGGAGGTCGTCTCCGCGCTCGTGCAAAAGCTTGAGCGCATCGCTGCCACACGACATGACACGAAGTGTGGTCTCGATCCGGGAAAGACGAATGCTACCAACGCCGTTGGTAATGGCAGCGCAGTTCTGGAGGAGGTGGCAAAGCGCGCGAAGGGAGGTGTTCTCACCATAGATAACAATCGCTTCGTAGGCGTCGGCTCCCTCAACGTTGTGTTCCGCGCCGATCCTAACGCAGTCCTCCCGCGTGGGCTGCCCGATCTCGAAACGCATGCCGATACGGCTTTCGATCTGATCCACAGCGTGGGTATAACGCCTCGTGCCCGCTAACCGATGAGTGTTGCCGGCGAGCAGTAAAGCGAAGCCGCAGCGCTCCTGAAGATGCAGCAGCTCCCGCAAAACAGTGGGTGTGAAGTTCTGATATTCGTCCACCAGCAACGGGCGCGTCGGGCCGTATCGGGCGCCCAAAAGTTCATGCAATCCTTCGCAAGATCGTATGTGTGCTTGCTGTCCTTTTGGACGCCGTAGGCGTCGTGCAGCATCAGGAACATCGGCCTGATAGCCTTGGTATGCTGCGCAACCTCACAATAGGCAGCTCCGCTTTGGGCGGCTATCCAGTTGAGCGCTACAGTCTTTCCGAGTCCGGCTTTGCCGACCGCAAGCACCGGATATCGCATCTTGACCGCCGTATCGAATGCAGCCCGCACCGTGAGCGCGGCGCCGGTTTCGATAAACGTCATCCGACGATCCTCTTGGCCAAATCCATCTGAGCGGCTATGCGCTCGTCCTGTTCGCGTCGGCGCTCTTCGGAGGACGAAGGCCTCTTCGGCATCACGATCCGCGCCGGCCGCTGAGACTGGTCGAATGACACTTTGCCCGCCGGCTCGTTGGGGATGACGTCAGGTTGAGCCTGACCAAGCGCTATCAGCCGAGCTGCAACGTCGATTTTCGGGACTGAGCGAACCATCTCCACAATTGCATCGCGATGCGCCTTTGCTCGTGCTGCCGTGCTTTGGGAGCCACGATGATCAAGTGGACGAAGTGCGACGTCGGCGGTTGCGATCCCGAGCCTGTTGCCCTTCATGTCCAGCACAAGCAGCTCGGCCGGCGCATGATAGACAGGCTCGCAGACCAGCACCTTATCGTGCATGTACTGCCACAACTCTTCGCAGGACCACCGACGCCCACGGATCTGGAACGCGCCTTGGATCACGGTGCGCTCGACACGGCGCGCTACAGCCGCTCGGACCTCATCCCGGCTCATGGTGATCGCTGACCAGCCGGCAGTAACGTGCTGTTGAAAAGTGGTGTTGGGGGAGAGCCCCTTGAGGCCGCTCTGCTTTCCCGTGGGCACGCTGTGATAGGCCTTCAGGAGACCGAAGAACGCCGGAACGAAATCTTCGAAGGTGCCATATGGCGCAACCGTCCGGCCGATCGCCTCTTGGCGCTTGTTCATACGGTTGCCGGCAATCCAGCCAGGCAGCGTGCTCAGATAGCGGGACTCGAAGTCACCGAACCAACGTTCGATTGGCTTTGCCGGGGCGTTGTAGGGCAAGGCGTTGATAACTCGCATCGAGCGACCTGGCCCATGGCACCCGGGGACCGTCAGTGTCATGGCGTCATCCAGGTACGTCGCGAACCCGTATTCCCTGCCATTATCGATGTAGAGGGCTTCAGGTA
Organism: Chelativorans multitrophicus; assembly: GCF_011317445.1. GTDB lineage: Bacteria > Pseudomonadota > Alphaproteobacteria > Rhizobiales > Rhizobiaceae > Chelativorans > Chelativorans multitrophicus. Next base: position 35,581 of record NZ_JAAAPL010000005.1, on the reverse strand, counting down.
GGCCAAAGGCTGGATGTTCCACCATGGCCGCAAATACTTCGATCACATCACGGTTGTTGACGCCGCCGCGCGTGTCGAATGCGATCAAATCACACCAGACGCGGCCAGTCGCCCAATCGAGGAACCCGATCAGCTTCGCAGTACAGACCGAGCCGTCCGCCCGCGTCAGGTGGATGTCAATCGGGTGCACGTCTCCGACGACCAATTCCATCGGGCGCATGCCTTCGATGGAGCGCCGCCCGCGTGGGCGGCTGTCCTCGTAAGCTTTGCGGTTCGTTCGAAACTGGTGGGCCTTCCGATAATGCAGCTCTTCCGAAACGAGCGTCCACGGGATCGAACAAATTTGCTCGAAACTCGCCAGATTATTGGGGCGGAACTTCCATGACCTGGTTGTCTCGACCAAGAAGTTGCGCGCCAAGATCTTGACGTGTCCCCAAGCTGCGCCAGAAGGCCTCGGATTTCCTGTTTTAGGTCCTCTGCAATCCTGGCCTTGGTGATAGAGTCAAAGGGTACCAAAGCATCCCACTGCCGGCTGATGACGACACGTTTCTTTCCTTTATCCGCTCGGTCGCGCCGGCCTCGGCATGCAGTCGGCTTCGGACGGTTTTGAACCGGCATTTCAATGGGCTTTAGACGGAGCTGCAACTCGAGTGGGAGGGAAGTCGAGTTGACGAGATACTGCTTGCCCGCGTTGCCGCCCTTCCCCCGGACAACGCGCACCTCCGGGGAGTGTCCTCGCCAGTTGCCACGCTGGCAGGCCTTCCAAACTGCCTGCCGAGAGATTCCTGCCCGCTTGGCGAGCAGGTTGAGTGGCACGAACTCTTTCCTGGACATCCTGCGCTAGTCCCGAGCAGCGGAACGGAAACCACCGGTTAGCAGCTGGAGTTGTATCTGTCGTGACAACCACACCTTGCATCGCCACGCAGCCTGAGGAAGCCTCGAAAGTGAAAGCGCAGAGCTGGACCTTCGTTGATGGGGCTGCTCCGGTTTACCAATCCTGTCGATCTTGGTTGACCAATCTGTTGACGACCGTGAGCGGGTTGACCAACAAGGGCGCCTATATTCTGCGCAAATCCAATCGCTTAATGCCAATCCAGAATTAGCTGTCATTGAGGCCATTGGTAAACCCGTTCTTAAGATCGGAAAGCCCTACCCTCAGCCAGAAAACCCTCCTGTTTTCAATCTAATAGGCCAACCAACAGCGTCCCATAATTCCGGACTGGTAAACCCCGTGAAATGCCAAATATTTCCGGACATCACAACGGAACTTCCAAATTGCCTCTTATGCGACTTTGGGCAAACACACGGTGAACAGAACCACAACAGCTGCGGTACATTCCCTCTACGCGATCGTGACCAACGGCCGTGCAAACGTTGCGGTTTAATACCTTGGTCGCCGACGGCGGCCGAAGCGTTTAGACCTTCCATTCTGGCCTAGAGGAAGTCCGTAGAACCGCCGTCTGGCGTTTAGTTCAGCGATCATTCGTTCACGCCTCAAGCCGGCAGCAATCGTTTCCACTATCGTTCGGCTAGGAATGATTTGGGGCCTCTCCCGAGCTGCCCGAAGAAAGGCGGGCCGCGAAACTGCCGCGATGACAGCCTGTCCTTCGGCCCGCTCAGGCAGCAAGCACCAAAGCGTAGCGAGCTTTGTGCCGGACTGTTCGATAGCCTCACGATCGAAAAAGACCGGCATTGTGCAGTTAAGCCACCCAGCCGGGAAGCACTCCTGTGGCCTCTGAGTAACAAAAACGCCCTTCAACCACGTCGGTCTAAGAAGCGTGCGTCCACTGAGAAATCGTGGGCGATCTCTTTTCAGGCGCGTTCCATCCACAACCCAAACCATATTTTGATAAAAGGCCTCGCGCGCTGACCGTTCCTTTTCAGGGAGATGTGAGTGCTGGAATTCGATAACCAGGCCACTCTCGGTCCTCACATCCGCTATGTGTTTCTCTCCTGCGTCGTCAAGCTGAATCGCTTCCTGCCAGCCCGAAGCAAAATGGCTCTTCCACATACGATGCCATACGGTCTCAGGTTCCCACCATGGATCGCAGGTTCTCCTGCTGCGATGCGCCCAATGCCAGATCTTTCGCGTCCCACACTTCGCAGTCATCGGCTCCGAGCATCCAGGACAGTAACCAATTGACCCTGGCGACGCTTCCGACCGCACGCTGTCTACCAATGCAAACCGCATGATCTTCTCCACATGTTTCTAGGGCCGAATGCCATCGTAGTCGGCAGCCGCTGTCTTGTTTGAGGAGCTATGTCGGCAGCGCGGCCAGCTTGAGCTGGTGCTGTTTCTTTTTATCTTCGACGTACTAGGCCAGCCTGTCGTCGGTTATCATGCGGCTAAGCGAGGTGCCCGGCGCCGCCTTTTCTCAAAGCACGTGAAGAGGATAGCTCATCGTCCAACCCAGTCAAGTGGACGCACTACGCCAGGGATTGGACGCAAGATGGGCTATTGAAGAGGAGAGCCCCGGCGGAACACTTCCGATGGACAACGGATATTCTATTAATAGTAGGCGCGAAACTTCTCATGATTCCGCAAGGCTTCAGGGCGGTAGGGTCCGGATCCAGCGCATTGGGGAACCTGCGTGAGTTGGAACCGCTCTTCTACGGTAGGATGGACGGGAGCCTCGGGATTAATTTCCCGGATATTGGTCTTCCATCCGAGGCCGCTGGTGAACCGGCGCAGCCAGCGGGGGATGCGAGCCTCCAGGACATCCTGCATGCCCGCGACCTCACAATGCTGCAGGCCATCGGCTCTCGGGAAGAGGTGAAGGGGTGTCCCGTCTTCAGACGTCTGCGGCAGACGTTTGCCGTCAACAATCACTGGTCCGATCTTAAGGCCGTCGGGCACTTCCAGCGCCTCTTCGATCATCCATTGCAAGGCAATGTCCGAGAGTCGAGATTCACTTTCCGGATAGCTGCCGCCGATATCGGAGTGATTGCCGGCGAACCACAACTGTTTGAACGTTCGGACGCCATTCCGCTCTTCTGGCATCTCCCTGGTTGGGCCCCAACCCACTCGAGCGAAGTCTTCTCTCGTTTCATCGATGGCGTTCGCAGAACGCGCATATCCCACAAATCGGCTGAGCAGGCGGTCGAAATGTTCTCCTTTCCACTCGGCAAGATGAGAGGATTTGTCGCCGGGGTGGGGGAAGTCGCGTATGACTTTTCTGATCGATCTGCGCTGTTGCCAAGTAATCAGAACACCGCCAGCGACCGCTGCCAGCCCGACCAATGCCAGCATCGAGCACCAGAAGGCGAAGCCGAAAAAGGAAAGAACACCGGCCACTACAACCGCAGGCACAAACGCGAGTGCCGCTGCGAGCAGAGCAGCGCCGGCAGCTAGGAATATCTTGATGCCGATCGCCAGCGGACCTTTGACGCCAAGAGCCGCTACCGTGTCAAACACGCCGATAAAGTATGGTGACGCGTTTGAGCGGTGGGGTTCGCCGGATTCATGATCGGCGCCGTATCGAGCACGAAACCTACGTGCGAGCTCCAGCCTTTCGTCCTCAAACTTCGCACGCGGGTGCCCTGCCCCGTGCTCCAGTACGTTGTGAACCGCACTGCTCGCGATATCACGGACGGCCTTCCTGAAGCGGGCTAACGGTTGATCCCCATCGCGGCTGGGAATCCCGCAAAGCATCAGCAAGTTCGCCACGCTCCGTACCGTGTAGGCTCCCCTGCTGAAGCCGAACAAAAAAATCCTGTCGCCAGGTTCGTAGTGATTAATCAGAAATTCGTAGCAATCGACGATGTTGGTCGTTATCCCGCGGCCGGACACGGAAGCCAACGTCTTTTGCACCCAACGCACTACACTCGTGAAGCCGGTGGCCGTTGTTTCGGTCCCAAGACCAGGATCATAGAACGCCACCTGTTCGCGAGGATTGATGTTCGTTTCGGGACTTACCCTGCAAACGCGATACATCTTGTAGATGTTGCTCAGGCGCTGCTCGACCCGGATGCCGCCTTCCTGACCGGTACCGTCGGAAAAGATGACGATGTTTTTTGTCATGGCCCGCTCCTCTTGGGACGACAATATATTCGCATAATGCGCTGGTGTTTCCCGCAGCCGGTGGCGATCCACAATATTCACTTGGGTCGAGGTCGCAGTGGGGGCTGCGCGATCAAACCGCAAAGGGAGCATGCCCCTCGGAAGATCGATTGAATTGACCGAGGGCGGTAGCCAGACTTGAGCGGCACTTCGTCTGTGCGAACGATTCTGTTCGCTCTCGGCTCAAACGTTGATGAGCGAGCCGTGCGCAATTCTCCGCTGTATGTGCGGATCTTTCAGCATGATTGCGGGCGGGCGGAAAACCGCACGTCGCTCGAGCCCGACATCACGAGCGTCGAGCCGGGTGAAGTTGGCGCCGCGACCTTCGCCGCAGTGACCCCGCGCAACAATCGGAACTGACAGCAGACCTCGTGAAACTCACGCGGCGACCAGAACGCCAACCGTTTCGACAGCGGATATGTGTCCTCCTGCTCAACAGGATGCAGTGTGTCCCAGTCACTGTCAGAGCCCTTCGGATTGGCGTTCTCGATGTGCCGCTCCCTAATCTAGCATCGCTAACCTCCCGAGCACTTTGAACTTTGTCGGGCACCAAGCATGGATACTTGCAAAAGACGCCGGAATCATCGTGCAATGCAGGTTGGGGGACTAGATGCCATACTTTGTCGATAATGATCTTGCACTGAATCTGATCGGCGCGCCTAACACCGGATTTCGCCCCGGTCAGCTGGGGGCATTGCACTCCGTGTTGGCGCATTTTTCCGTTTACGATGAGCCAGCGATCCTTTCCTTGCCGACGGGCTACGGGAAAACAGCGCTCCTAATGGCTCTGCCGTTTTTGTTGCGGGCGAAGCGAGTGTTAGTCGTGGAGCCATCCGACGCCTTGCGGCAGCAGACGACCAGCCACTTCAAGGAACTATCCGTCCTTCGTCGCCTCGGCGTCATTGCGGCAGCTACTCCCAACCCCGCGGTGCTCGGTCAAAAAGGTGCGCCCTCCGATGCCGACGCGTGGACGATGATCGCCGTACAGGACGTTGTCATTTCAACGCCTCAAAGTCTTTCACCCGCAGTCGCCCCGGGAGCCGCGCCCGACCTCTTCGATCTGATCATCTTCGATGAAGCTCATCACGCGCCAGCCGACACGTGGGCAGCCTTCCTTGAGCACTATCCCCAGGCGCGTTTTGTCTTCCTGACAGCAACGCCTTTCCGCCGCGACCGAAAGGTCATACCGGGTCGCATGGCGTATTGGTATCCGGTGTTGAAAGCATCGAAGGAAGCCGCGTTCGGGCGGGTGAAATTCACGTCGGCGCCAGTTCGCAACGCTAACGACGATGACGAGATTGATCGGTCTGTTGCACGCACGGCCGTTGCCCAATTACGAGCTGACCAGGCAGCTGGATTTGATCATCGCATCTTTGCACGTGCTGCGACAATTGTCTCTGCAAGGCAGCTGGTAGCCGTCTATGAAGAGGCCGGCGCACGGGTAAGGGCGATCGACAGCCATGCGTCGAAGCGTACACAGGACAAGGCGGAGGCCGAGCTTCTCGCCGGCGAAATCGATGGCGTAGTCTGTGTCGACATGTTTGGGGAGGGCTATGACTTCCCCAAACTAAAGATCGCAGCGCTCCACGCACCGCACCGGTCCCTTGTTCCTACTCTGCAGTTCATAGGCCGCTTCGCGCGTACGAACGATGCCGCGACTGGCGATGCAACGCTCGTTGCGCCACTCTCGCGACTGAAAGAAGCCTCAGTCAAGCTGTTCAAGGAAGGCGTCGACATCGCGGAGATGATCGATGAGGTCGCGCGCGCGCAGATCGCGGAAGCCGAAGCCGACCGAGAGGTTTTGGATTTTCTCAAGATCAGCAAGCAGGCCGACTCCGACTACGATTCCGTGACCCCTCTCCTGCTGGAACTCTATGCGCATGCGCAAATCTTCGAGTGTCAGCGCCAGCCGGACTTCTTGCTTTTTGGAGACGTCATTGGTCGGAACCTGAGAGTGGCCAAGCACTGGACATCAGATGACGGGCTGGTGACCCTGCTTCTGACCGTAGACACCTCGCCTCCCAACTGGGCAACCTCCGATGTTCTGGTGAACGTGCGCCATGACGCATTCCTGTTGGCGTATAATCAGGCATCGCGCCTGTGTTACATCGGCTCGACGCGTCGAACGGCCCGCATCTATCTCGACCTCATCCAGACGGCGCTGCCCGACGAGCATCGGCCGATCAGCTACGAGCGCACGCGCCGTGCCTTAAGTGGGCTGAACAGCCTTAGGTTCTACAATGTCGGCCTGAAGAACACAGCCGTAAACTCCCAGGCCGAATCTTATCGCGTGATGACTGGACCGGCGGCGGAGCGCGCAATTACCACTGGTGATGCACGTGCCTATTCGCAAGGTCACTTCTTCGGAAGCGGCGTGGGGGAGGACGATGTACGTGAAACAATCGGCGCCAGCAGCAGCTCGCGTATCTGGTCTAACCAACGCCTCACAGTCGCGGAATACATCGAGTGGATCACCGAGCTGAACGGAAGGCTTGGGGGCGGCGGTGGGATCGCAGCATCACAATTAGACATCATCCAGCACGCGCGAACCTTGCGCCAGCTGCCGGAGCACATCATTGCCGCCGGCTGGCACAAGCAAGCTTATCGCCTTGCGCCGCGCGTCCGGTGGAGAGCCGGAGCCGGCGCACCTTGGACTTACAGAATCGTCACCGATCTCGAGCTCGCCAATTTCCAGGTAAATGCAGCCCGTTCGACTATGACCTTCGATGTTGTCTCCGATACCTTCAGCGAAAGCTTCCGCTTCAACCTTGGTGGCGGAGCCTTGTTCACGAAAGTCGGGGCACGCGATATCGACATCGTCACAGGCTATGACGAGTGGACGGACCTGGCGTCGTGGCTATCCCATCATCCTCCGGTCTTTTACGCGGCCGACAAGTCGTCATTCCTGGGTGTCAATCTTATTGCCGCAGCAGCCAATGTCGTCACGCAGCTTCGCGATGGCGATGCCGAGGCTCTCGCCTGGGACAACTGCAAAATCGACATGGAGTTCGGGCCTGACCAGCCGGATGGACGACTGACCGTCCACCAGTGGCTGGAGCGGTATCTCAGGGCGACAGCCGGCCTCGTCGCGCTCGTCTATGACCACCGCAGCGGAGAAGCAGCCGACTATATTGCGTTCGTGCAAAACCCGGACGGCTCCGTTGTCGTCAGGCTCTATCATTGCAAAGCCGCGGGCGGCGCGCCTTCTGGCGGGCGCGTCGGCGATCTCTATGAAGTGTCGGGCCAGATGCTGAAATCCATCGCTTTTTGCGATGCCGCAGTGCTTATCCAGCACGTCCAACATCGCATCAATCCGGGTCATCACCGCCACCCTTCGCGTTTTGTATCAGGTGATTTCGACGCCACGAAACAGGCGCTTGAAAACGCTCCTCCGACCGGACTGACATTTGAGATCTTCGGCGTGCAGCCAGGTATATCGAGAGCAGCCGTGGATCAACACCTCGCCGACCTGATGGTCTATGGCCTGGATTACGCGCAGCGCGGCGGGGCCGCCAAGGCTCAATGGCTGATCAGCGCCTAGGCACCTGCGGCTGCTCTGGGACGGACCGGTGCGTCATTTTCTGTTTCGGCATCGCCTCCCGCTTCCCGCGTATGCGGGATGGTTTCGTTGAACCTGCCTCCTCGACACAGGGAGCCTACCTTCGTCGACGAGCTCGTCCAGTTGTCCTCCGATCGCCTCCCAGACCCCCATAGTTTGCACCGATGGCGTCGCAGGCGGCGGCCAGCTTCTTGAAGTGGGTTGAAACTAAGGGCCTTAGAGGTCAGTTCGACTTGGCATCTGATCGAGGGTGACGCCACAGCCTGCCATGTCGCCAAGGTGGTTGTAGGTGGGCTTCAGGTGCGATCTCCACCTCCAACACGGTAGCAGCGATGTCCGCTTTCTATGGAGTCTGAGAGCGCGGTGCTAGAGCAGGTGCCGGCCTGGGGTGGGCAACCGTTCCCAGGGAAGTTTTGGAGCGCCTCTCAGGCGTTCTTCGCCGGAGGAAAGCCCAATGGCAACGTGAGCGCTGGCGTATAAGACCGATCTCGTGCGCCATCGAAATCGAATTCGTACAGGCGAACTGAGCCGAGGACCGTCTGGCGCTGGCCAAGAAAGAAAGTGAAAGCGTTGGGCGCGGCGATGAACAGGTGCACGAGGCCTGCGCGATCGACCCTTGCGATACGGGCAGCATTGGTCGCCGCGTCGGCGAGCTCAAATGCGTGGCGACCGCAAGCGACCGACTGGGCACCGGAGCCGGTACTCGGTTTCAAGATCAATAGCCGTCCCACGTTGGGAAGCTTGGCGTTGCAGTACCGGCGCACGTCTTCCGAAACGTCATGCGTCAGGCCGAGTGCGACAGCAAAGTCAGGCTGATCCGGACGAAGCTCTACGGTTTCCGCGACGAGGATTGGCCAGCTTGGATCGGAGATCACATCGTCGGCTGCCCAGATGCGTCGGCCCGTGCTCCGCTGCTCCAGTTCGACTTGGCGGCCGGACTTGATGTTGATAATCGAACCCGCGGCGAAGGCGAGCGTGACGTGAGCATCGAGTGCAAGTCGCAGTCGCGGCTGATCCTTAGCCGCCGCGAGAAGGAAAGACCGGAGCGTCGGGTACAGCGTGGTCTCCCAATCGCTATCACTGCGGATGTAGCGTTCGTCAAAGGACGGGATCAGGTCGAGGACGGCGTGACAGCGCTCCTCGAGCCGATCAAAGGCGTGCTCGAACGACTTCACACCATAAACGCGTGGTCCGCCTTGGGCTGGGCCGAGCAGATTCTCGCGCGCGCAGACCGTGCGGAAGCCGGCACGATCAAACTCGAGGCGCCCTTGCGCCATCCATTGAAAGACAAGATCGTCGTAAGGAAACACGCTCTGGTACGCGGGTATTCGATGCAACCCGACCAGGCCGAAGAGGATGTCCAGGTGATCGCGGAGAGCATCGAGCGTGTCCGTGGCCTCGCCGAAGGCGAGTGTGCGCGCCAGGAGCCGAAGCTCTGCTTCGTCAATGCCGAGGTGCTCCCGCCAAGCCTTGCGCACGGCGCCCGCCTTGCTGTTGTCCGTCACGGAGCCATAGAGCCGCTCGAGCCGCATTGCGCCGGAGCGGTTGCCCACCATCTCGCGCAGCGGATCGTTACGATCAAGACGCCAATTGGTCACCAGCTTGAACCTGACGCCACTCCCCTCGGGGGCATAGGCGAGCTGCGCCTCGCGTGCCCTCTGCAGGAGGGAGCGCGCATTGGCGTTGATAAATTCCGGATCAATGAGATGCGCGTACCCATAGCTGTCAGGCGTCACATGCCATTTACATTGCATGTGCTCGCGGCGCAGCGGGTCGCCGTATTGGTCGACCGCCGTCCGTGCCGGGTCATACTCGACCCAGATATCATCGAAGCTCTTCGGCCCGGTCTCGAAGCCGACCCGCATGACCGGGCTTTCGGGATCGAGCAGGCGGGCAGCGTGCCACCAGAAAAGACGCGCCTGAAAGGTATCGCCGTCGCGCCGGACGGTCACCGCCTGGGTCATGATCACGTCCTCATGCAGTCGCCTCACCGCCCCGGAACGGGGGCGTTGGGATCATGCCACGCGCGATCTCAACGGCACGTACGCCATCCACGGCGCGGGAGGGATAGGCGTCCAGAACGATTGCCGGCAGCAGCCGTTGGGTCAAATCTGAGAAGGTGAAGCCGTAGTCCCGCGTACCGCGCTGCGGCCCGGTGGCAGTGACGAGAGCGTCGATATGATCGCGGCCGAGACCAATGGGCTCTAGGCGGCTCGACAGCACGAAGCAGCGCTGCTCCTCGCCAGGACGAGCGAAGCTAAGCACGTCAGCCGCACGCCTCCGCACCGCCGGGTCGAGCGCGTTCAGGCGATTTGTGCACATCAGTACTGCGGCCGGGAGCTTGTCGTTGGCGATGCGGTCGATGCCGCGGATGAACGCATTCACACCGGCCCTGTCCTCGTGGTGCATCTGCGCCGCCTCGCGCGACTGGGCGAGTGCGTCGGCCTCGTCGACGAGAAGGATCACGGCCCCGCGCGCCTTGCCGGAGGTGGACTTGAGCTTGGTCGCCTCGGCCACCGTGTAGTCGAAGGCGGCGGAGAGCAGCTGTGTCATCTCGCCGACTCGGCCCTGGCCGCGTGTCGAAAGACTCAGTGGCAGCAGGGTAATGTCGATTTTCTCCTGCCGCGCCACTGCATCGCCAATCGTCTCGGCGAGTTCCGTCTTGCCCGAGCCGACGTCGCCGGCGAGTACGACCAGCGGAGGTCGGCGCAGAACCGTGTCGAGGAGCGCCTGGGCGCCGGGATGGTGCCGCTTCGCCCAGTCCGTAAGACCTGCCGGATTGACGAGAAGGCCAAGGATCTTGGCGAGGCGACCCTTCTGGTCATCGAGACCCACAAGCCGGGCGAGCCGCGCCTGTGGTTCGAAGTCGGGATAGGTGATGCGACGCTCAAAAAGTTCGTCGAGGGTGGGCTTGGTGTTCATCAGAAGCTCCTGACGCAGGCGCGGTCGAGGGCTCGACCACCGGCCGAATAGGTGCGGTCATTGGCGAGATAGCCCGAGATACCCGGCTCGGGAGCTCCACCGCGGGAAAAGGGAAGTCTTCCTTTGAAGGCAGCACGCTCGGCCTCGGTCAGTTGGAACCAGGCGGACGTGTAGGTCATGTAGCTGTAGAAGGAGGCGCCTGTAATGTTGGCCCCCGGTCGTACACGGCCAGGATCGTCGTCATTGGCCGCTGCGCCGGCGAGATCGCGAGCAGTGTACCGCAGCGTCGGTTCGATCCAATTGCCGTTCCTCTTGAAACCGTAAGTGACGGTCTCGAGATAGCCGGCCTTGAGCATTTCTGTGGCCTCGGTTTCAAATTCCGCAATCTCCGCGTCGGAGGGGCTGCCGTAGAAGCGCTGCATGCGCTTCAGGTCGGTTGCGACCTTGGCGGCCATGTGCCGCGCATGGGTGACCGTGAAGGTCGCACTCTCCGAGTAGCTGTAGCTCGTGGACATGGATCGACCTCACACCTGGAAGGAGGAACCGAAGACCTTCTGCCAATAGGCGACGGTCAACTGTTTGTTGGGGGCGGCAAGCGCCGCGTCGATAGCGTCCCCGGCATCGAGTGCCGCCTCGACAATGGCGTCGGCGTTTGCCGCAGTATAGAGTCGTGCAACGTTGTTGGCGGCATTCACCGGATCGATGATCTGCACCGTGTCGGAGAACGTGCTCACCGACGAGGCGGGGTAATAGTCGCTGAACACGATGCGCTGCCGGAAATCGGTTCGGGCGATGTAGGTGAAGAAGTGCTGGAGCGCCTCCGGGTAGTCAGAGAAATCCAGGCCGTCGTCGCAGAGCTTGGCGAGAACCATCTCGATCATGAAGGACTTGAAGCGGAAGCCGTCGCGCTCCTGCTTCATGCGCCGGGCCCAGAACTTCGCGAGTCGGACCACCTGCGCGAAATGCTTCTCCTGTGTGCGCTTGCGCTTGGCGGCGAAATCCAGATGGAGCGGAATGCTCGTCTTTAGAAATGAGCCGTCATCCTGGCTGACGAGGTTTCCGTACCATTGCGCGTCGCCGTCATAGAGGATCGGCACTACGTCGACATCGAGCCCTGTCCCGCGGAAGGAGACCGTGACAGAGTAGGTCTGCGGCTGCACCTGGTCGGGGCTGAAATTCGGAAACGCCTTGCGCAGCCGCTCGGCCAGATAGTCGAGCAGCGCCTGCACATCCTTGGGCGCGTCGGCACCGCTAATATAGCAGGCTACGTCGATGTCGTTGAGGGAGCGAAGCGCCGTGCCCTTCGCGAGACTGCCCGAAAGCAGCATCTTCTTCAGCGTGAAGTCCGGATGTTCGCTGAGATAGCCCTCCAGCTTCTCGCGAAGGCGCCGGGCCTGCGCCCGATACTCATCCGCTTTGTCTTTCGGCAGGTTCACCTTGTCCTGCGCGAAGGCGGCGATCTCATCATGACCGACATGCTGCCGTCCCATATCCCACTCCTGTTGGCCGGCGGCCCCAAGGGCGGCGGCGTGTTGGGATCATGATATAATGGCTAAAATTTAGCTATTCAAGTGGCATAAAATTGGCTATTCACCGTTGACAAAAATCCTTTGATTCTCTATATGCTGTGTTCAACGACGGAGGATGAGATGACGGCGAAGCGGACGATGACGCTGAACCTCACCGACGCCGAGATGCGGGTTCTGGACGAACTGTCAGTCCGGAAAGACATCACAAAGACCGCCGTGCTCCGGCAGGCCCTGCGCCTCTATCAGACGATCGATGCTCGGGTCGAAAAGGGCGAGAAGCTCCTGTTCGAGAACGAGGCGACGAAGGAGAAGGCGGAGCTGATGCTTCTATGACGGTCGATGTCTCGACGATCTATCTTCTCGACGTCGCGACCGGGGAGAGTGTCGAAGCTGAACTGCGTGATGCGATCGAACAGGCGCAGCTCGACGATTGGCAGACGAAATGGCAGCCCGCCTTGCTGGCGGTGCTCCAGGAACTCGCCCGCAAGGGCGTGCCTATGTCACAGTGGCCGCAAAGCTGGCACTGGAATTGGGCGCAGAAAACGGCTCGAGTGCAGGGACTGTTGGCCTTTCGCGGTTTCAGCGTTGTCGCCCGTGGCGAGACGCAAGGCCTGGCCCAAGTCAACCTGACGAAGGCGAGCCGGGAGCCGAGCCAGGTCGGCAAACCGCTGGTTTACCTTGACTACCTTGAGGTGGCGCCTTGGAATCGACCGGAGCTTGGAGCAGCGCCGCGACTGCGCGGCGTTGGTTCGGCCCTGATAACGGCCGCCACCGTGTTGAGCATCGATGAGGGCTTCAAGGGTCGGCTCGGGCTTCATTCGCTGCCCCAAGCGGATGCCTTCTACCGCAAGATCGGGATGACCGATCTTGGACAGGACCCGGCATATCAGAACCTGAGATACTTCGAGATGACCCTCGAGCAGGCTCGCGCGTTCCTCGAAGAGGAGTGAGAACGATGAAACTTGAACGCAGCAAAGAGTGGTGGATTGCTCGGGCACGTCGTGAAGGCGACGCCGTCATCGGCGCCGGCCTGCTCGCGTTCGACCCGGCAGCGGACGAGCGCCCATCGGGCGCGCAGAGCGCAGTAGTTGAGGAAACCCGTATCGCCTTCGGCAAGTTCGTGAATCTGATGCGCCGCCGCCGTGGCTTCTCGATGGAGCAACTGGCTCAGGCGGCCGACCTCGATGCAAGCGAGTTGCTCGTGATCGAGGACGACGTCCACTACGTTCCGGAGCCCCGGACCGTATTCAAGCTGGCGGAGACCTTCGAGGTATCGCAGCGGCGATTGATGCAGCTTGCCGGATTGGCGGCGGCGAACGATGCTGGCTTTCGACAGGAAGCTGTAAGATTCGCCGCGCGCTCCGAGGCCGTGCAGAAGCTGACCCCAGAGGAAAGCTCAGCACTCGAAGCGTTCGTCGCTGTCCTGAGCGAGCAGGAACCCAAGCGAGTGAAGTGAGAAACGTCAGTCTCGGACATCGCACGATCGCCGATATCGATGGACAGGTTGCCAAGGTCCTGCGGGGCTTGGGCAACTCTGAGCCGCCCCTTGACTTGCGCATCGTCCGGGATTTGCTGAAGCTCGATCGCGGCTACTACAGCACCACGGACGACAGCCTTCTGCGCGAGACTCTCTCGCGCATGAAGGTCGCCGGCCGTCAGGTTTTGCTGCGTCCAACGATCCTGCGCGACGCTGTGCGCAGCCTGAGTCTGAAGGCCTTGTACTTGCCGGACCAGAAGCGGATTCTGCTCGACCAGGATCTACCGGCCCTGAAACATCGCTGGAACGAGGCGCACGAGATCGGCCACGACATCATCCCATGGCACGTGGGGATGATGCTGGGCGACACCGAGCAGACGCTGACGCCAGCCTGCCATGAGGTCATGGAGGCGGAAGCGAACTACGCGGCGGGTCAGATCCTGTTCCTCGCCGAGCGCTTCGCCGCGGAGGCGACCGCCTCGGCGCCAAGTCTGGGCCTCGTGCGGAACCTGAGCAAGGCGTTCGGCAATACGATGACGTCGACGCTCTGGCGGTTTGTCGAGCAGGCGCATGGCGGTCGGCCGATTGTCGCCTTGGTTACTGGCCACCCGCATCCAGCTCGGCGCAAAGCTGATTTTGATGCCGCGAACCCATGCCGCTACTGTGTGGAATCGCCACCCTTCCGCGAGCGTTTCGGCGGCCTCAAGGAAACGGACTTGTTCGCGGCAATTGCCGGCTACTGCGGTTCGCAGAGCGGCGGAAGTCTCGGCCAAAGCGAGATTATCTTGCCTGATCGCAATGGTGATCCGCATCTGTTCGGATTCGAGACATTTTTCAACCGTCACGAGGCCTTAACGCTCGGGCTTTGGCTAAAGCCCCACGCTCGAGGGAGGGCTGTTCAGGGCCTCTAGCGAGGCCGGCGCAGAAAAGGCAACCAGCGGTCAGATTTGCGGATCTTGGATACGGCTGCCTTGAGCCCGATGAGAAATCGGACGGTCGTGAGTATATATGGTTAGGTGGCACACGGCGCCTATTGAAGCGCGATCGAACAAACCCAACGTTATGGACGAAGAAGACGACAGCGCGAGCGGTAAGCTCCCCAATAATAGACCCTCCAAGATCGCGCGGGGTGAACCACTGACGGCCACCGAGGAGATTGCGCGTGGCCAGCGTAACGTCGCCACTGAACGTCTCATGCGCGACTATCTTGAATCGCCGGCGGTGAAAATGGCGCGGGACTATCTTGAGAGTCCTGCGGCGAAGCTTGCACGCGAGTTCGCCAATTCATCCATGCAGCAGCTCGCCAAACAGGTCGCTCTCGGGCTGGGACCGACCTTCGACACCGCGCGCATCGCGGCAATGCGAACTGCGCTTGAGCCGCCGGCCGGCCTCGCAGCCAAACTCGTGGCGATCCAGCCGATCGCAATCGAGCATGCGAAGCTCGCCTCGCTCGGCGCGATCATGCCATCGATCGATCCGTCGGTCATCAAGGCGATGCAGGGAATTCAACCGCTCAAGATCGATCCGGCACTCGGCCACGCCATGCAGAGCGCGCAGAAATCGCTGGAAGAGGCGATGCATCCATTCGGCGGCGTTGCATCGGCGGTGAGGCATTTCGAGGAGCAGCAGCGCGCCATTCAAAAGTCGCTGGTCGCCTCGCTTGCCGGGCCGATCGGCGTCATGGCCAAGACCGGGCAGTGGGCGAGCGCGATTGGGAAGGTCGACAGGTCTTACCTTGCCGGCCTGCTCGGCGGTGACCTCGGCAAGGCGGTCGATAGCATGCGCGAGGCGATCACGCAGAATTTTAGCGGGGCGATCGCAGCGGACCAAGTGAGGATGAGCGCGATGCTTGGTCTCAACGCCAGGTACGAGGCCGACCTTGCGGCGACGCGTCTCAAAATGTCGGCGCTCGCTGGCATCAGCGAAGCATTTGATCCGCGCAGCAGCCTGCGGCTTGACGCCTATCATTCGCTATTCGGCGAGTGGCGCAGCCGGCCCGACCTTCCAGGGAGTTTCTGGCGCGATGCGCGAGTGCGAAAACGCATGTATCGCGAGGCGGAGGTCGATAGTGGGCTGATCGAAGCGACGCCCGGCGTGGCGCTAGAGATTATGGTCGAGAGCGGTCTCACCGCCGGTCTGCGTTCCGGAGCGAACGCCGTCGCAGTGGTAACGTTAGGTGAAGTCTCGATGACCGTGCGGTCGCGGGGCACCCGCAAGGATGCGTATGCCGCGCTTGATTGTTTTGAGCAGGAGCTGCGTGCCTATATCAGCCGGAAGCTCGAAGAGCGGTTCGGCCCCTACTGGTTCAAGACGCGAGCGTCGAACCTGATCGGTAAAGCGAAGGCCATACGCAAGGCTGCAATGGAGCGTGGTGAGGCGTTCGCACCGCTGATCGAGTTCGTCGAGCTGGGCGAGCTTGCTGGGATCATCCTCAGCACCAAGAACTGGGACGAAGTGTTCGGCGACGTTTTCATCAACCGCTCCGAGTTCGATTACGACATGCAGAAGCTCGTCGCCACCCGACGTCCGACCATGCACATCCGCCCGATCGACGGCGTCCGTCTGGTCGAGATGCTGTGTGTGATGCAGCGGCTCGCTGAGAAGATGGCAGACGACGGAGCGTGGAAGATCGCAGCCGAATCTGACCGTTAATCCGGCGCTATTCGATCATGGACTAGGAAGAATTTTCATCGAAACGAGAGCGGCCTATTGCTCAGACGGGGCGCAGGCCACGCCTATTTCGCCTTGGCACGGTCAGGGGTCAGGGGCGACGCTTCATTCCGGAGAACTGCAGCGTTAGCTTGGTTTTCATCGCTATCGGCACCAGGCGGTATAAAACAAAACTGGATTTCACATTAATCCTACTCTGAAAGCATCGAGAACCTTGGCCAACCCTGGCGCGCCGAGAAGCGTCATGACGCGCTTCGCCTGAATCTTCGGTGTTGCGCGATCGTAGATGGCGAGATTGGTCGCGCCATTGAGGCGCGAGGGGTAAATGATGCCGTCAGGCTGAGATGGGTGCTCGTAAAACGCCACCGACCACCGGCGAGCCAAGCTCTGGCGCTGTGCCCCGACGACGTCGGTCGGGACGCCCATTCTGACGGCTTTGTCGCCTCTGAGGTCGACAAGGCGAAGTTCCGCTGTGGTCGTGATCTCCGCATAGCGCCGTTGTGTCAGCTCCACCTCATCGATCGGAAGATCGTCGACAAATCCTTCCCGCCGGTCACGGAGCACGGCCTCGAGAAAACACACCTTCACGGAGTCCCCGAGGTAAAGAACGCCAAAACGGTTGACAGCGACGCGGCGCCGAGGATCGCTGAAGCGACTTGGCGATTTCCCGTATCCGAGGGGATCAGGATAGGTGCTCCAATAGATCCGTCCGAATGTCTGGCCCGGCGGGATGGTCTCGATTTCGAGCCTTGCGCGCCCGAAATCGACAGGAGGTGGAACGCCGGGCATTCAGTCGAAATCGCCCCTGGCCATACCCTCCGCCGCAGCCAACACCGCAGCATCGGCGCCTTGCTGAAGGGCTCGGAGTCCCGTCCGCCCATCGAGCGCACCGTGGCGCGACACCAGAAATCGATAGACCGCCCAGGCGCTGTTACCCAACGTTGCATGGAGCGCCGGCAATGCCGCGAACGGCCGGCCATCCTTGTCGAGCTGCCAGACGGGAAAGCGGAAGCCGCGCTTGGCGCCATCGATCCCGAGAACCTGCCCGCTTTGCCGCTTGGCGTTGACCGTCACGCGCGACGTGCCGAGCAGCTCGGCAAAGGCGTCTGCACTCAGCATGTCCTCGCCGGCGACAATCTCGGCGACACGCTTGCGGCCGCGCTCGCGCGCCTCGGCAAGCGCCGCTTCAAGTTCAGCATCAGGCTTGCGCGCGTCCTCGACGGGAAACGCGTCATCCGAAGCGACCGGCTGTTCCTCGACTGGCGTGATCGTCTGCGCTCCGGCGGCCGGATCAACCTCCACCCGGAACGATACGCGATGGCCGATCTTGCGGCTGCGTGCGATCGCTTCCTGATATCGCTCGAGCAACACCTTCTTGAAGTCCGACTGCGACGGAAGTTTCGTGGTAAAGGCCATAGTGGTTGCTCTCGCATGTGACGCGGTCATATTGTGATTGCTGCGCTTTGGAGCGGCCATGACGACAACCTCCTGTTTCCACCAATGTGGAGGCACGTTGCAAGTTCGTCAAGTTCGATAATTTCGTAAAGTCGGCGAACCTAAGCTGACGAGGGGCGATCACAAAATACCCCACGCCCGAAATCTCCCCCGTCCCGTCATCTCGCGCAGGCTGAGCTCGCCGACGAGGTTAAGCGCGCCCTGCTTCGACACCTTGAGTGTCTCCTGTATCATCCCAGTGGCGACGATCGGCCGCGAGAGGACGAGTTCGACCAGGTCGGAGAGTTTCGAGCTGGCACGGCGCTCACGCAGCCGCCGCTCCATCTGGCTTTTCGCCAGGACGAGCCGATCGTGCTCCTTCAGCCCAGCCAGCGCCGCTTCCTGGATGGCGTCGACAAACGCCAATAGTCGGTCGCTTCGACTCCGCGCCCGCCGCCGCTCCCGCGGAATGTTTTTGGCGCCGAGATGCAGGCACGCGAGATGGCCCGCCGCGGGCCCTTCCTGCCGCAGCAGCGCGGCGACCAGCAGCGGCCCGAGCCAGGCGGCGTGCTGCAGCACATCGATCTCGGACCAGGCCTCGAGCAGAATCGCGGCACGCAGGACCGTGGGCAGCTCACGCCTGTCGGCAATCACGTCTTGCCATTCGGCCAGGCGCGCGTCCTCGTCCCAATCGAGATCGTAGACCAGGCCATTTTGCGGCTGCCGGCCGGTCACCGAGGCCGGCTTTTCAGTCTCGGGCATCACACCGCCTTCCAGCACTTGTCGAACGCGCGAGCACCGCGTCGATCGCTGCGAATTCTTCGGTCAGCGGATCCGGCGCGCCGACCTCATCCGGTTCGCCGGCCTCCACTTCAGGGCCAACAGCCCCCTCCCCTTCCCGGCTGCTTTCCGGTGGCGCCACACCGCCGCCACGGCCGGTGAGTTGGCGCAGGCCGTCGCGGCTGAGCGCCCAGTCAGGAGCATGGCCAAAAATCTGGCGGCGGACACGGAGCACGGCATGCGCGCGGGTGAGCTCGTGGGTCGGCGTGCGGACGTTCATATGAGCGTCGAAAAGGACGAGGTCTTCAAGGTGGACAAGCTCGCCCTCGAGCCAAAGCGCGGCGGCCGCGTCGGCAAAGTGCTGACGCTCGACAAAGCCGTCGCGCACCGGAGAGCGCGCCAGCCGCTCGTCGAGGCGGGCCAAAACCTCGGTGGCTGTCGCTTTCACTTCCCGATTTCAATCGTGAGACCGTCATGTGCTGTTTAGGTTTGGGCGCTATGATGGCCTTGATTTTTCGCTAACGATTTCACTGACCTCTCATTTTGCCGAACCGATTGCACAGCCTGAAACCGGCGCCGGCTGCGCCACCTTCCGAAGAAGCTTGGGCGACGGCGCGCCGCGCTGCGCGCGAGCTCGACAAGATCCTAGACGGTTCGGGTCCCCGGCGGGCGGCGATCGTTCGGGCAGTTGCCGAGTTGCGCCTCTCGACCAGGCAGGTCTACAATTTGCTGGCACGCTACCGTGTCGATCGGACCGTGACTTCGCTCTTGCCCGGTCCGGACAGGACACGCAAGAAGCGCCTTCAGCAGGACATCGAGGATATCATCGCAACGACACTGCGAGAGCAGTGGATGGTGCTGGAGGCTCCGCCGCTCGCTCCGGTCGTGGCTGAGATCCGCGCGCGTTGCGAGGAGGCGGGCCTCGCTCCTCCGTCCTATCTGACGGTCGCCCGCCGAATACCCGCACTGTTTGGACCCGAGGAAATCGCGAAGAAGCGATCCGCGAACCCGAAACATCTCCATCGGCTCAGGGCCAAGCCCGGATACATCCACGCGGCACATCCGCTGGATGTCTGCCAGATCGACCACACGCCGACCGACATCAACTTCGTCGAGGTCGTCGAGGGCGGCGGAACCTTTGTCGGGCGGGCATATCTCACGATCGTCACCGACGTGGCGACGCGCTGCATTCTGGGTTTTTGCCTCACGCTTGAAAAGCCGTCGGCACTCTCGGTTGCGTTGTGCCTGGCGCAGGCGATGTGTCCGAAGGACGAATGGCTGGTCGCGCGTGGCATCGAGCATAGGTGGCCGATGTTCGGTCGACCGCGTTCGCTGGTCACCGACTCCGCCAAGGAGTTCAAAGGCAATGCCTTTCAGCGCGGGTGCGAGGACTACGGCATCCGCATCCGCTACCGGGATCGCGGCCGCGTCCACCAGGGCGGCGTGGTCGAACGGCTGCTCGGGAAGCTCAACGGGGTTCTTGCAGCGCAGCCCGGCTCGACGGGTCGCTCCGTGGCGGACCGCGACCAATATCCCGCAGAGCGGCGGGCGCGCCTGAGCTTCGCCGATGTCGAGCGATGCGTCGCGCTCGCGGTGATCGACCACAACCTGCAGCAAAACGCGAGGACCCTGAAGCTGCCAGCGTCAGAGTGGGACCGGCAGGCGCGCGATCTAGTACGCTTCGACGATGATCTCATGCGGGTCCTGCTGGCATTCATGCCCCGAACGGAGCGGCGCATCTCGCCGCAGGGCGTCAGCATGTTCGCGCTCGACTACTACTCACCCTGGCTGGGCGAGCTTGTCCCGCAGCGAGATCGGCTGGGCAAGCTCGAGCTTCGATACGATCCGCGCGACATCAGCCACATCTATGCCCGAGACCCGGAAACCAGCGAGTTTCGATCTGTGGCGAGGCGCGACGGCATGCTTGTTCCAATGACGTTGTGGGAGCACGAGGCTGACCGGCTGCAGCGACGCACCGCGAATGTGCGCACGGACGTCGAGAAGGTGACGCTGCGCCGCCGGATCGCGGAGATTGCCGGCGGAACGAAGCCGTCGAAGGCCGAGCTGCGCAATGCCGTGCGCAAGTCTCACGCCGCAGACGCCCCCAAGCCCTATGACGCGATGCGGCAGGCGACGCCGGCGCCTGCCGATCATCCCGTTCGTCGGAAGCGCCGACTGCCTATTGAGGATTGGTGAGATGACGGATCACCTTCTCGATCATGTTCGTCCCCACCTCGATCGCAGCACGGAAGAGCGGATCGCCTATATCCAGGCGCCGCGATGGATCGGACACCACGTGGCGGTGCAGGCGCACGCACGCCTTGCCGAGCTTCTATCGCGGCCGCCGTCGCTGCGGACCCGTGGCCTGATGCTCGTCGGTCCCTATGCCAACGGCAAGACGATGATCGCCGAACGGTTCGCCGTCGGCCATTTGAGAACGGTCGAGCAACGGCGGGTGTGGGTGGTGCAGACGCGCGAGGGCGCAGGTCTCGCCCATTTCTACGGAAGCATCCTGCAGGGCTTGCGCGCGCCGACGGGCAGCAGCCGGGACGTCGGCCGCAAGGCAGAGCAGGTCGATCATCTGCTCGACAGGCTGAAGCCCAGGGTCCTGATCTTCGATGAGTTCCACAATGCTCTGCGCGGCCGGGCGCGCGACGTCGAGGCTGTGCTTGCCTTCCTTCGGAGGATTGGCCGCCAGTTCGACATCTCGCCGGTTCTGATCGGCGAGGTCGCCGTCTTTGACTTCGTCAACCAGACAGCTGAAATGGCGACCCGGTTCGACCTGCACGCGGTGCCGCGATGGCAATATGGCGAAGAGTTTCTCTCGCTGCTCGACAGCCTCGAGGGTGCTCTCCCGCTTGCCCGCGCATCCAACCTTTCGGATGAACCTATGGCGCGAATGATCTTCCAGCTCTCGGAGGGGCTGATCGGCGAGATCGTGGCGATCGTCTCCGCAGCGGCCACGGCGGTGGTGAGGTCAGGCGAGGAGCGCATCACGAAATCAAGCATCGCGGCGCTGCGCTACGTCCCGGTCTCGAAGCGCCGCCGAGCGCCGGTGCGCGAAGACCTGCTGTGACGGAGGAAGCCGCACGCGCGGGCTTCGCGATCGAGATCCGCGAGCGGTACGCTGACGTCGCGCGGGACCGCTGGCCGGCTTCCGTCGCGCCGCTCCCGGACGAACTGCTCTCGAGCTGGCTTCATCGTGTGGCGCTCGCGAACGGCATCGCGCCGCGGTCGTTCCGTGGCGTCCTCGGGCTCGACGAAAAAATGTGGTCGCCGCGCCTGGACCTTAAGCTACCGCGTCACGTCGCAAGATTGCTTGCCGACCAGACGGGGCTTCGGCAGGAAGCGATCGAAGCGATGACGATTAGCCGCTGCGCGATGGCCCCGCTCCTGCTGCCGCTGCGCGACAACGCGCACCGGAACCGTTCGACCTGGATGCAGTATTGCCCAGATTGCCTTGCAGCTGACGATACGCCGTATTTTCGGCGGGAGTGGAGGCTGTCATCGCGAGTGTCATGTTTCGCGCATGGCTGCGGGCTTCGGGATCGATGCCCGGCCTGCCACGCCGGCGTCGCGACCTTCGAGCAGAGCGAGCTGGTCCCGCAGCATTTTTGCGCTCGATGCGGGTTCGACGTGCGCGCTGCTCCGAAGGCCTCAGTGAAGGCGGCTGCACGTCGGCTGGAACGCGTGATCGTGGATATATGCCGGGTGGAGTCGGCAAAGGGCTCGGCGAAATCCAGTGATGCCGTCTCGCGCGTGCTGCGCACGCCGGTCGCCGCCGATGTCCGCTGGGGAAGGACGCTCACGAATCTGTCGAGCGCCGCGCGCATTCGCTGCTTCGAGGCGCTGGCGGCGAAACCTTCCGACTGGCTTGTGAACGACATGGAGGGGGCCGGCGCATGCCGTCGCTGGATGATCGTGGCAGCGGGCAGCCATGAGGAGCTGATCGAGCGCTTTGCGGATTTCCTGGAGACGCACCAGGGTTCGCCGCGGCGGAAGCGCTCGCCACCCGCAGTCGACCGAACCGCGCTGTTCGCCGCCTATTTTTGGGTCATGCAATCTGGACAGTTACGCACAGGCCGACAGCCGCTCATGACCCTATGATCAGCGCGGCCGAGATCGGGACCGATGCAGCACCACACCTGTCACGCGAATACGTTGATTTGGCTGGTAACCCGCCGTTCTCGAATAAGTATCGTGATTTTGACCTTCATGATGACCTCGAGCAGAATCTTGGTTGGGTTCTTCGAGGCGCCGCGATTACGCACCTCGGTTCATCCATTTCGCTCGGCCAGGATGCGATCAAAGGACGGCTTCTGCGTCTGGTCCTGCGCCCATAATCAGCGCCGACGCGCGGTTGTGCTGCCACGGCCGTCGGACAAAGTAGAGACCCTCAACCGGTGAGATGCCCGAGCTGTGCAAGACACCTTCGTTGATGTCTTTCGCGTCGGAAAGTCCAACTAGTCGCTCTCGTCTCGGTAACTATGGCCCACACGACCGTTCGAATGTTCTGCGAGCCACCGTCCGCGAACCGGGCAACCGTCTGCATGCCGTCGTCGCTTTGCGTGAACTTGAGCCCAAAGGCCTCTGCGATCTTGCGTGTGCTCCTCGGGCTGATCAGACGCCGCTGTTAGAAACACCCAGTTCACGGGGTCGAGGCCATGAGCCTTTCCGTAGTCGAGCAGGACCTCGGCCGTCCCGGTCGGCCCCGGTGCGCGTGTACGGGTCGCCGAGACTGTCGAGCCAAAGGGCTGCGTCTTCGGGCCGATCCCTAAAAGTTCAGTCCGTGGATTGGCACGGTCTTGTCCCGGGCAGGGCGCAAGAATAGCGGATGCTCGGCCCTGCAGGCGACGCACCAGGACGCGAAGACGTTGACGAGCGAGACTTCACCGTGGAGGTCGCCGCTCGACAGGGGTGCGGCCCTGGACCGGCGGCAGATCGAAGATCGGAACGGGCTTGCCGATCAGGGCCCAGGGAAGCTGGCTCGGATATCGCTTCCGAGCCGCGTGGCGAATAGGGCCGCAAGCCCTCCAAAACCGATGGCTGGTGCAGCCAAGAGCAAGCGTCGCCGTGTGACCGCGCCCGCCGGCTGTTCAGCCATCTCCGGGGGAATGTGTGGTTGCGATCTCAGTCATCGAAGCGACCTCCCGCGCCGGTCATTCCGTCGCGTAGACGGTCGGGGCTTTGCCATCCTTCGTGAGGGCGTAGATCACGAATTTCTCGGTCTTGGTCCCGACCATGCCAGGCGAGCCCATCGGCATGCCCGGCAGGGTGATGCCGGCAATCGCGGGCTTCTCCGCGAGGAGCCTGCGAACGACGTTGACCGGCACGTGACCGTCGATCACGTATTTGTCGATAAACATCGTGTGGCAGCCTTCCAGCTCCGCCGGTACGCCGGCCTTGCGACTAATCTCGGCCAGATCATTGGTCGGCTTGACCTCCACCTGGAAGCCGTTCTGCCGCAGGTAGCCGGCATAGCCGTCGCAGCAACTGCATTGAGGGTTCTTGTAGAGTGTCGCACGAATGCCTGTGTCCGCGGTCGCCGGGATCGGCAGGAACAGAATGGCGGCACTTCCGAGCAGAAAAGTTCGTCTTTGCATCGATGATCTCCTTCATCAGGTTCGAGTTCAGGCCACGCGCAGCACGGTCATCAGGCCGGACATCTGGTGGTCCATGACATGGCAATGCAGCATCCAGTCGCCGGGATTGTCGGCGACGAAGGCAACTTCAACGGTGTCCCTGGGAGCCATCAGGACCGTGTCCTGCCACTGCCGATGAGGCACAGACGCGCCGTTGCGGCTCAGCACCAGCATGCTGTGGCCGTGCAGATGCATGGGGTGCCACCAGGCGGTCTCGTTGCGCAGCTTCAGCACGACGCTGCGCCCTCGGAGGAACGTCAGGGCTGGCTCCATGCCGGCGTGACCGTCGCCGGTCATCGACATGCCGTTGATGGCCCAGGCGGCTCCACCGCCCATGCCCATCATTCCTCCCATCATGCCACCGCCCATCATCCCGCCCATTCCGGCCATGCCGCCGCCACCCATCATGCCGCCCTGGAGCGTCAACTCGTGGCGCTCCGCATCGGCAAGGTCAGGCTCCGGCAGGGGATTGCGCGGCAGGCTGAGTGGCGTCTCGAGTGGATGCGTCCTGATCGGTGGCCTCTCGTCGTAGGCCAGTTCGGTCACCCAATAAGCCAGGCCCTCGTAGAAATCGTCGACGACGCGATAACGGCGCCCCGGCTCGCCCTGCAGGTCGAGCGCGACGTCGATACGCATGGCGGGGCCGAGCAGGATCCGGCCGCCCTTGGGCTCATGCGGTTCGCAAGGCTGGCCGTCGACCGCCACGACCACCGGCCGGTGCCCCTCGAAGCGCAGTGCCATGATGCGGGCGAGCGAGCCGTTGACGAGGCGCAGGCGGACACGCTCGCCGGCACGCATCGGCACCTCCTTCGACACGCTCCCGTTGAGCGTGACGGTGTTACCGACCCGGCCGGACATCGCCGCTTCCATGCGGTTGCCGAAGCCGGCGGCGATCTCACCCTGCGCGTTCAGCCGCCAGTCGGCCAGGAGCCAGAGAAGGTCACGATCGACGGCGACGGGCTCACGCTCCTCGACAATGACGGCTCCCGCAAGTCCGCGGCCGAGTTGCTCGAGGCTGTTGGCGTGTGGATGATACCAGAACGTCCCTGCATCCGACGGCGTGAACTCATAGGCGAAGCTCTCGCCCGGCTTGATCGGCGGCTGGGTCAGGCCGGGGACGCCATCCATGGGATTCGGCAATCTGATCCCGTGCCAATGGACAGTGGTCTCCTGATTAAGGCGGTTCTCGATGATGAGGCGTGCCGGCTCGCCTTGGCGCAGGCGAACGAGCGGACCGGGCACCATGCCGTCGTAAGACCAGACATCGGTTGCCGGATGATCAGCACCGGCAAGGCGTGCGCGGGCTGGAACTGCCACGATACGGCGCTCGGCAGGCGTGTTGGCCCAGGCCGGCCGCTGCCGCCAAGCCATCGCCAAGAAGAGGCCGCCACCCGCCTGGAGCAGGGTCCGGCGCGAGAGAGGGCAAATGAATTGCGTAGTCACATGCGATCCTTCCGATCATCGTTGATGACGGAACGCGTCTGCGCTCAGCGAGCTATCGCGTGAGAAAGGCGCGCAGGCGCGTTCGCTCGACCGGCTCAGTCGCTTCTTGCAACGGCCGGAGCGTCAGCCGATGTCGGTGGTTCGCGGCGGGTAAGGATCGGGCGGCGCTCGCCTTCCATGAAGAAACGCGTCGCGCGCCGGATAGGAGGCCGCTTTTTGAGCTGCCGGCATGGATGCTCCCTCCGGGAGCATCGCGAGAACGGGAGTGGCGCACACTACACCGCACACCATCGCCTTCATGCCATCATCGCCGCCGCCATTCGGACAGCCAGGGCAACCGTCATGTGCCGAGCCGGTCATGTCGGAGGCCATCGCCATTTGCGCCGACATGCCGCTCGCCTGAACGGCGGACAGGCTCATCCCCACGGTGACGAAGACCGCGAGGAACACAGCGACAAGCTTTCGAGCCGACCAGCGTTCCATGACAACCCGAAGGATGACGCCAAAATGTGCCAAAAACAAGCCGTCACCGATGCTTGCAACCTTCAGCCGCCCGCGAAGTAACGCAAAAATATTCGGCCCGACCACGTTGGTCAGCGGAAAAACAGATACTTGATGAGCGCCGCGATCACGAGAGCAATCAGGATGATCCCGACGATCCCCGCGAGGCCCATGCCCCACATCATGCCGCTGCCCATCATGTCGTTCATCATGGCAGCCTCCTTTCATTCGGCGGCCTCCTTGAGAGGAGGCAACTTGAACTCTGTCTCGATCACCTCCGCGGAGGGCGTCGCCGGCAGCCGCCATCCCTTGATCAGCCCGTAGATGGCGGGGATCACCACCAGCGTCAGGATGGTCGACGAGATCATGCCGCCGATCATCGGCACAGCGATGCGCTGCATCACCTCAGACCCGGTCCCCGTGCTCCACAGGATCGGAAC
Source organism: Chelativorans multitrophicus (assembly GCF_011317445.1). Lineage (GTDB taxonomy): Bacteria > Pseudomonadota > Alphaproteobacteria > Rhizobiales > Rhizobiaceae > Chelativorans > Chelativorans multitrophicus. The sequence goes on along the minus strand of NZ_JAAAPL010000005.1, from coordinate 9,124 downwards.
GAGGCCGGCCATGATGGCGACGACCGTCATCATCTTCGGCCGAACCCGCTCCACTGCGCCGAGCATGATCGCCTCATAGAGATCAGCGCGGGTGAAGCTCCGCTTCTGCTTGGCGCGTTCTTCCTTCAGCTCAGCCATCGCTTGCTCAAGGTAGATGAGCATGACCACGCCGGTTTCGGCGGCGACGCCTGCGAGCGCGATGAAGCCGACGGCGACCGCGACCGACATGTTGAAGCCAAGCCACCACATCAGCCAGACTCCGCCAACCAGCGCGAACGGCAAGGACAGCATGACGATCAGCGTCTCGGTCAGCGCCTTGAAGTTCAGATAGAGCAGCAGGAAGATGATGAGTAGCGTGACCGGCACGACGATCTTCATGCGTGCTTCGGCACGTTGCAGATATTCGAACTGGCCGCTCCACCCGACGGTATAGCCGGGCGGCAGCGTCACCCGCTCCGCAACCGCCCTTTGGGCATCAGCGACATAACCGCCAAGATCACGGCCGCTGATGTCGACGAAGATATAGGTCGCAAGCTGGCCGTTCTCGGTGCGGATCGAGGTGGCGCCGCGCGTGAGTTCGACCTTGGCTACCTCGCCGAGCGGCACCGCACCGCCGCCGGGCAGCGGCACCTGGACATCCGTCTCGATCGCCCTGGGGTTCGAGCGCAGATCCCGTGGATAACGAATGTTGACCCCGTAGCGCTCTCGGCCTTCGACCGTCGTCGTCACCGTCTCGCCGCCGAGTGCGGTCGCGATGACGTCCTGAACGTCGCCGACGGCAAGCCCATAGCGGCCGAGTGCTTCCCGGTCTGGAACGATGTCGAGGTAGTAGCCGCCGATCACGCGCTCGGCATAGGCGCTGGATGTTCCCGGCACGGTTTTCAATGCCGCCTCGATCTGACGCGCGATCTTCTCCATTTCGGTCAGATCAGTGCCGAAGACCTTGACGCCGACGGGTGTGCGGATGCCGGTCGACAGCATGTCGATGCGGGCGCGGATCGGCATCGTCCAGGCGTTCGACACGCCAGGGAACTGCAGCGCCTTGTCCATCTCAGCCTTGAGGCTGTCGATGGTCACGCCTGGACGCCACTGATCCTTGGGTTTCAGATTGATGATCGTCTCGAACATCTCGGTCGGAGCCGGGTCCGTTGCCGTCGCCGCACGCCCGGCCTTGCCGTAGACGGAATCGACTTCGGGGAAGGACTTGATGATGCGGTCCTGCATCTGCAGCAGTTCCGCTGCCTTGGTCACCGAGAGCCCCGGCAACGTTGTCGGCATGTACATCAGCGTGCCTTCATTGAGGCTCGGCATGAACTCTGAGCCGAGCTGACGGGCCGGCCAGACGGAAACGCCGAGCACGATGAGCGCCAGCAGGATCGTCAGCGTCTTGGCCTTGAGCACGCCCCGGATCACCGGGCGGTAGATCCAGATCAGGAAGCGGTTGATCGGGTTCTTGTGCTCCGGGATGATCCGTCCGCGCACGAAGACTACCATCAGCGCCGGCACCAGCGTCACCGACAGGAGCGCCGCCGCCGCCATGGCGAAGGTCTTGGTGAAGGCGAGTGGACCGAACAGCCGGCCCTCCTGCGATTCCAGCGTGAAGATCGGCAGGAAGGAGACGGTGATGATCAACAGGCTGAAGAACAGCGCCGGGCCGACCTCGCTTGCCGCATCGATCAGGATCTGTACCCGCGATTTGCCTGGTTCGGCCCGCTCGAGATGCTTGTGTGCATTCTCGATCATCACGATCGCGGCGTCGATCATGGCACCGACGGCAATCGCGATGCCGCCAAGGCTCATGATGTTGGAGCCGAGGCCGATCGCCCTCATGGCCGCGAAGGCGATCAGGATGCCGACCGGCAGCATCAGGATGGCGACGAGGGCGCTGCGGAGATGCAGCAGGAAGACGACGCACACGAGCGCGACGATGATGCTTTCCTCGACGAGCGTGCCCTTGAGCGTTTCGATCGCCGCCTCGATCAGATGCGAGCGATCGTAAACCGGCACGATCTCAGCGCCCTTCGGCAGGCTGCCGGCGGTCTCGGCGAGACGCTGCTTCACATTATCGATCACGGTGAGCGCATTGGCGCCGAAGCGCTGCAGCACGATCCCGCTCGCGACTTCGCCCTCGCCGTTGAGCTCGGTGATGCCGCGCCTTTCGTCGGGGCCGATCTCGACGCGAGCCACGTCTCGCAGCCGCAGCGGCACGCCCTGGGCACTCTTGAGGACGATGTTCTCGATATCGGCTTGCGACTTGATGTAGCCGCGGCCCCGTACCATGAACTCGAACTCGGAGAGCTCAAGCGTTCGGCCGCCGACGTCGCGATTGCTGGCCCGCACCGCATCCCGGACCATCGCCAGCGAAATGCCCTGGGCGCGCAGCCGCAGTGGATCGACGACGATATTGTACTGCTTCACAAAGCCGCCGACGCTTGCGACCTCTGCGACCCCCTCCGCCTTGGAGGCGCCGTAACGCACGACCCAATCCTGCAGCGAGCGCAGTTCGGCGAGCGTCATCTCCTTCGCAACGACGGCATATTGAAAGACCCAGCCGACGCCGGTCGCATCCGGCCCAAGCCCCGGGGTCACGCCCTGTGGCAGGCGTTGCGCCGCTGCGTTGAGATATTCGAGAACACGGCTCCTTGCCCAATAGGGATCGGTGCCGTCCTCGAAGATCACATAGACCAAGGAGACTCCGAAGAAGGAGAAACCTCGCACCACCTTCGACTTCGGCACCGTCAACATTGCCGTCGTCAACGGGTAGGTGACCTGGTCCTCGACCACCTGCGGTGCCTGGCCAGGATAGTCGGTATAGACGATGACCTGCACGTCGGAGAGATCGGGAATGGCGTCGAGCGGCAGCGTCTTCAGGGCATAGAGGCCAGCCGCGACCGCAAAGGCTGTACCGACGAAGATCAGGATGAGGTTGCGTGCGGACCACGCGATCAATCGGGCGATCATGGTGTCGCCTCCGCGCTTGTCATGCCGTTCAAGGCGGCCTTGAGATTGCTTTCCGCATCGATCAGGAAGTTCGCTGCAACAACGATCTTGTCGCCGGCCGCGATGCCGGAGCGGATTTCGGTGAATCCGCCGCCCTGCTGACCAACCTGAACCTGCCGCGGCTCAAAGCGGCCGTCGCCCTTGTCCACGATGACGACCTGCCGGCTTCCGGTGTCGATCACCGCATTGTCGGGAACGGCCACGACCTCAGCGCCGCTGCCGCTGGCGATCTCGACATCGGCATACATATCCGGCAGCAGGGTGCCGTACGGGTTCGGGATTTCGATCCGCACCTTCGTCGTGCGGGTGTCCGTCGCGACCTGCGGATAAATCAGAGCGACGTGGCCAGTGAAGCTCTGGCCCGGCCGACCGCGCAGCCGGATGGTGGCGGCCGCCCCGAGCTTGACCGCGGCGAGCTGGTACTCGGGCACGTCCGCCACGACCCAGACGGTCGATACGTCAGCAAGCCGAAAGAGGATATCGCCGGGTGCGGCCTTCATCCCCTCCACAGCATTCCGCTGAAGCACGATGCCGTCGCGGGGTGCCCGCCATGTCATCGAAAGCGGCACCTTGCGTGTCCGCTCTATCTCAGCGATCGCCCCGGAAGGGACACCGAGATTTTCAAGCCGCTGACGCGCGCCACCGAGGCCATCGCTCAATCCGCTGCCGTTGAGGACGGTCAGCAACTGCGCACCGGCCACGGCGACCTCGGGCGAATAGAGCTGAAGAAGGGCTTGGCCCTTGGCGATGCGATCGCCAGTGGTCACGCTCGCGACAGTGTTGATGAAAGCGTCCGAGCGTGTTGCGACGACGGTCACGCGCCGCTCGTCAAGTTGCACCGTTCCCGGCACGCGCACCGGATTGACGATCACCCTTTCGGTGGCGGCCTCCGTCCTCACGCCGGTCCGCTGCAGCTTACCCGGAGCGACCTTAACCGAAGAGCCATCCTCGTCCTCACCCTCGTAAATGGGGATGTAATCCATCCCCATCGAATCCTTCTTGGGTGTCGGCGAGGTGTCGGGCAAACCCATCGGGTTGCGGTAGTACAGCACGCGCTTCGCGCCACCATTGGCGGGTGCGGCTGCTACTTCCTTGTTCCCCGGCTTCTCCTCAAAGCTCACGTCCTCGTCGGCATGAACCGCGAGGAAATCCCGGCCGTTGGCGGTCTTCTTCGGCACGGCGGAATAGAAGGGCTGTCCGTCCGGATCGCGGTAATAGATGACAGGTCCCGATTGTGCGGGACCGGCGCTCGCCGGCAGGATTCCGGCACTCTCCAGCCAAGGGACGGCGCGAAGCCATGTGTCGCTTGGCACTTAATTATGAGAATGCCATACAAGCGATTCCAGATGCTTCGGCCGGCACATAATTTGAGAATTGGCAGTTAATTTGATAATCGCTCTTGGCGTTTGCCATTTAATGTGAGAATCTATCTTTCGGAGTTTTTCACTTGCGAGCCTCCGTGAGCGACCCATTTCCCGACGAAATTGATGAGGCGCTTTGGGATGAAGCGTGCCGGCGTGCGGATGCGATCCGCGGCTTTCTGAGGCGCAACCCCGGCCGCACTACGGCCGGAAATGTTGCGGCGCTCGCGGCCGAGCTCGGCCTGAGCCAGGCTACGGCTTACCGCTTGGTCAAGCTGTTCCGCGCCGGCGGTACCGTGCTGTCTCTGGTGGATCGCAAACGGGGACGCCCCGAGGGTCATCGTGCCCTGGGCGAGAAGCGCGAAGAGATCATCCGCGCGACGATTAGCGCACACTACCTGAAACAAACCCGGCCAACAGTTTCGCAGCTGGTCCGTGACGTGCAGACAAACTGCATATCGGCGGGGCTCAAGCCACCGCATCGCCGGACGATAGTTGCCCGCCTTGAGGATATCGACCTCCAGAAGCGTGCCCGGCGCCGCGGCGAACAAAAGATCGTCAAGGCGACGACGCCTGTTCCCGGGTTGTTCGGTGCATCCCGTCCCCTCGAAGTCGTCCAGATGGATCATACGAAGGCCGACGTCTTCGTCGTCGACGAGGAAACCCGGCAGCCCCTCGGTCGACCGTGGCTGACACTGGCGATGGACGTCTGCAGCCGCATGGTGACCGGGTTTTATCTCACGATGGAGGTGCCATCCCGTCTGTCGACGAGCCTGTGCCTCCTACACTCCGTCTTTGATAAATCGGCTTGGCTGCGGGAACGCGAGGTCACGGAGCCGTGGCCCGTCGCTGGGCTGCCGGACACTGTTCACGTCGACAACGGATCCGACTTCCGAAGTCGAGCATTCAAGAGAGGTTGTGAGGATGCTGGTATGGCAATCGAATGGCGGCCGCCGAGCGAGCCGCGCTTCGGCGGTCACATCGAGCGTCTGATCGGCACGCAGATGGGAAGGCTGCACCTGCTGCCCGGGACAACATTCAGCAACGAACAGGAGCTCGGCGAATACAACCCCAAGCGGCACGCAGCGCTGACTTTGAGGGAACTCGAGCGCTACATCGCGCTCGATATCGTCGGCTCCTACCACCAGTCGATCCACAGTTCCTTGGGCCGCCCGCCGATTGCGGTCTGGCGGGAGCACGAAGGTGAGATCCCGCTTCGACTGCCACAGGATCGGCTTCGCTTCTGGCTGACCTTCCTGCCTGAGCAGGAGCGCACCTTGCGGCCGACCGGGATTCATCTGTTCGGCCTGCGCTACTGGTCGGCGGCGCTCAGCGCCGACGTCGGGCGTTCTGACCGCCGCGTGCTTGTGAAGTACGATCCGCGCGACCTGGCGCGCATCTTCATTCGGCGGCCATCTGGAAACTTCGTGGAAGCCCGCTATGCCGACGTCACCCTGCCCTCGGTAACCCTGCACGAGGCGCTGACCGCCCGACGCACCCTGCTGGCGAAAGGCCGCCGTGAAGTCGACACACGCGCCATCGTCCGCACTGCGATGGCGCAGCGAGAACTGGTCGACGCGGCGACCAGAAAGACGGCGGCGGCGCGCCGCGGCAAGTCTTCTTCGAAATCGAAGGTGGATGATCGCGGATGGGGCTCGCTCCGCGGTGTCGACTCCAGCAAACCTGTACCCTTTGTTGAGGATACAGATTGAGCTGGAGTGAATATGAACGATGAAGTCTCCCACCTGACCGCCAGTGCAGCAGCACTGCTTGCCGAAACTGACGAGCGACGCATTCGAGCGATACGATCACGCCGCTGGGTTCTCTACCCGCGCGCCAAGCAGGCGCTCGACCGGCTGAGTAGCCTCCTCGACCATCCGCGAGGCACGCGCATGCCCTCGGTCGCGATCTATGGCGACAGCGGCATGGGCAAGACCATGATTATGAAGCGGTTCCGGGACGAGCACCCGCCGAGCTTCAATCCGCTGACAGGCACGTTAAAGACACCAGTCCTGGCCATGGAAATGACCAGCCGTCCCGGCGAGCGACGGTTCTACTCCGAACTGCTTACCCTTCTCGGTGCGCCGCAAAGGCCTCGCGCCGACATCGCCCAGATGGAACAGGCGGCGTTGCGGATCATGGAAGCGATCGGCGTGCAGGTGCTGGTCATCGACGAGGTGCACAACATCCTCGCCGGATCTTACCGCGAGCAACGTATCGTCCTGAATACGCTCCGCTTCCTCAGCAATCGTCTGCAGATCTCCCTGGTCTGCTTCGGCGTCAACGAGGCGCGGGAGGCCATCAGTGGTGACGTCCAGCTTGCGCGACGGTTCGAGCAGTTCACCTTGAGTCGGTGGGCTGCAAACGAACAGTTCGAGACCCTGGTGGCCTCGATCCTGCGTAACACGCCGCTGCGTCGACCCTCGGTGCTTACGCCGAAATCGCTGCGACGGATCCTGCAGATCACAGAGGGTATCACCGCCAGCATCTTCCACGTGATCAACAGCCTGGCCGTCGAAGCCATCGAGAGCGGCCGCGAGCACATCAACGACGAAGCAGTCGAGAACTGGGAGCCGGAGTTCGATGCCGAAGCGGCATTCGCATGATTGAAAACCCGCCGCCACGGCAGTTGCCGGTGTGCTTGCCGCCCCATTATGATGAACTCCTGTCCTCCTGGATCAGTCGCCATGCCGCCTTCTACGCAGTCCCTCCCCTTGTCATGCTTCGGCATTGCCTGCCGGAGGCCTCAGCGTTGCGCGCGGCCAATCTCCATCTGAGCAGTGATCAGGAAATCCGCCTGGCCAACATATTTGGCACCGAACCGGCCGTGGTGCGTCGAATGACCTTCATAAATGTCGCGCAATCATCGCGTCGGTTCATCGCCACGCGGCCAACGCAGGTCTGCACGAGCTGCAGCCCGGGACATGCGGAATCGGCGCCGATCCTGCGTAGCCAGCTTCTGGGGTGGCGCATTACGTGCGCTTTGTGTGGAAACCAACTCCGGGATGCCAGCGGTCGCGAACTCGCCTCCCCTTTCCGGCAACATCGCGTTGCGGCCGTTCATGGCGAAAGGCTGCTCGACGATGAAGCCGAACGAGGTATCGGAACCTGGACATCGCCAGCCGACATTGCCCGGCTTCTCCTGATGCGACGCGTTCCAACGCCTGTATGCCGCGAGCACGACCTCTGGCGTTTCCGGGTGCTCGGCGCAGTCATCCCCGATCTCGACGATGTCATCGCCGAGCGACAGGAGAACCTGCCCACACCTGCAAAACCGATCCTGCCGCTCCACCTGCGGCCGGCTCTGCTCGCCGGCGTTGCCATCGTCGAGCGTGCCGGACCGGAGATGCTCCGGATGCTGCGTGGGCACATGATGGGTGACAACAGGGTGAGATTCACTGACGCCACCGAGAACATGATAGCCCGAGCTCGCAGGTCGAATGCCTCTTCTCAGATGCAGTTAATTTGAGAATCCGGCCACCACGATTCTCACAATAAAATGCCAAGTCCGGACGAAACCACCGTATTCTTACAATTAAGTGCCAAGCGACAGCTGGACAGCCTCGCGGCGGCGCGCGCGGCTGGGGCGACGATATCGTTCGACACCAATATGCGGCCGCGGCTCTGGCGGGGCAACGCGGAGCTTCGCTACTGGACAATGCGCGCCGCGGATGTGGCCGATATCGTGCTGCCCAGCTTCGGCGAGGAAAGCCAGGCCTTCGGTGATGCGCACCCTGAGGACACCGCGGAGCGCTATGCCGCAGCGGGCGCAGCCACGGTGGTCGTCAAGAACGGCGCCGGGCCGGTGCTGGCTGTGGACGGACCGGTGCGGCTGCGGCTGAACCCCGTGCCGGCGGTGCCGGTCGACAGCACCGCCGCCGGCGACAGCTTCGCCGGCGCCTTCCTTGCAGCGCTGATGCAGGGCAAGGCGCTGGACAACGCGGTGCGGGATGCGATGAGCGTCGCCGCCCGAGTGGTTCAGAGCCGAGGCGCGCTGGTGCCTGTCGGGGTGGACTAAAGCAGCCCCCGTCGGGCCAGGTTCGACATCAGCGCCCGCGTGCCGAAGGACCACTCTGGGCATTCGGTCGACAGCCGCACGGTGTTCCGCAGGCAGCCCAGGCCAGGCGCCGAGATCGACACTATGTCGCCTAGCTTATGGGTGAAGCCCTGCCCCGGCTCGTCGCGGTCCTCGGTCGGCGCGAACAGCGTTCCAAGATAGAGCATGAAGCCGTCGGGATATTGGTGATGGCGGCCGACGGTCTGCGCCACCAGATCTTCCGGGTCGCGGCTGATCTCAGACATCGCCGAGCGCCCGGTCAGGCGATAGCCGTCGGTGCCGTCGACCTGCAGCGTCAGCTCGGCCCGGCGCACGTCATCCAGCGAGAAGCCGCTGTCGAAGACCCGGATCATGGGGCCGATGGCGCTGGAGGCGTTGTTGTCCTTCGCCTTGCTGAGCAGCAGCGCCGAGCGACCCTCGACATCGCGCAGGTTGACGTCGTTGCCCAGCGCGGCGCCAACGATCCGTCCGGACGAGGCGACGGCCAGCACCACCTCGGGCTCGGGGTTGTTCCAGCGCGAGACAGGGTGCAGGCCGATGTCGGCCCCCGGCCCCACGGATGACAGCACCTGTGCCTTGGAGAAAACCTCGGCATCCGGGCCGATTCCGACCTCGAGGTAGGGGTCGGAACAAGAGCAGTGCAAAATCGTACGCTAAGGTCGAACGGATCGTGAACCCTCGTCGCGAACCCGCATAATGGTCTGTC
>NZ_JAAAPL010000004.1 GCF_011317445.1 Chelativorans multitrophicus | reverse complement strand
GGCTACAACTTCGGCCGCTTCTCCGACGACCTCCGCGACCTCACACTCGACGACCAGGGCGTCTTCCTCAACGTCGTCGGAAAATTCTGACCGAAAAATCAAATCCCCGCCGCGCGAATCCAAGCGGCGGGGAAAATTGGAGGTGATCGCGGGCAATCTCACGGGGCGGGATGAGAATGCAACCGACATGGAAATGTGACGGATGCGGCAAGGAGCAGCGGTTCAAGGCCAACCACCAGTTCCGCTGGGTCTTCCTGCACCGCGAGCACAACGGGCAGATGTGGATCCAGCTTTGCCCCTCCTGCCGCAGCCGGTTGGACCCGCAACTGTCTTCGATCTCCTCGAAAAGCACCGCGAGCCAGCGCTGATTATCACTCAAGCTATGAGGCTCTGCCGGTGCGCCCTCTGCAGCTGAAGCGCTAGACCGTCATAGCAGCTGTCCGGGAGACCGCGAGGCAAGGGCGATTGCGTGGCTGACTTCGTCATATTTCCGGTCGAGCATGCTTGTACCAATTCGGATGAAGCCGCCCCCGTCGAGAAAGCACTTTGCACCGGGCAGAACGGCGATTTTGTGTGCAGCCAGGGTGACCATCGCGTACGCCTCCGACGGCACTTCCAGCCAAATGCAGAGACCGTCCCCTCGAAAAGCTTCGATGCCGTGCTTTTCCAGCGCGTCGATCAGCGCGGTGCGGCGCTGTTTGTAGACCTCCCGGGCCATGTCAACCTCACGTGCGGTTCGTTCGCTCGACAGCAGTGAGGCGGCCACATTTTGCAGAAGCCGGCTGGTCCAGCCCGCGCTGAACAATCTGTAGGATTGGACCTTCTCCACGATCTCGTCTGGTGCCGACATAACCGCAAGACGCAGATCGGGACCGTAAGTCTTGGAAAAAGACTGCACGTGGATGACGCGTTCCGGAAAGCGCGACCCGAGGCTTTGGGATGGATAGGCCGATATGTCGCCAAGCCCGTCATCTTCCAGGATCAGCACATTGCTCGATGAAAGCAATTCACCAAGTGTGCCGAGCCGTTCGGGCGTGACATGCCGGCCTGTCACCGAATGCGTACGGGGTTGATAGACGAACAAAACCGGCTTGAGGCTGAGTGCTTCGCTGAGGCTCGCGGGCAATGGACCGTGATCGTCACATGCCACTGGAATGATCTTGGCGCCGGCGTCCTCGATGATGTCGAGCAGGCGAATCGCGGTAGGCTCCTCGCAAGCGACAAGGTCGCCTGGCTGCACCAGTGCATGCACTGTCGCATAGACGGCATTGTAGCCGCCATTGGTTGCGAGCAGTGCCTCATAGCCATAGGGCCAGCGAGCTCTCAGGGCCTCCTCGAGCGCGGGTTCGATCCGAGAGCGCTGATAGCTGTTGAGGGATGCGCTCTGCGCAGCGGTTCGCAGCGCCTCGGTCAGATCGGGGAGCAGAGCGGGATCGGGCACCGCGAAGCTAAGATCCAATGCATCGGAAGTGTAATGGCCCATACGGCCAGTACGCGCCGGTGCTTTGCCAATCGTCTTGCCGGTGATCAGCGTACCATTGCGTCCGCGCCCTGAGATCACCTTTTGCCTGCGCAATTCCGCCCATGCGCCTGACAGGGTAGCGGGACTGATACCGAGGAAGAAGGCCAACTCACGCAATGCCGGGAGGCGGGCGCCCACCGGGATCTTCCCGGTGCGAATTAGCCGCGCAGTTTCGACCGCAATGCCTTTGGCGTTGCGGCCTTCCAGCAGCTCCGCCAGCCACTTCGCTTCGATTCTCTGCATGCAGCCCTCCCAACAATTAAATGTTCAATAACATAATAACACTTGTGTCAAAGACTTGAACATTTAATTCTCCTCGCACTTCCAAAAACGGATGAGAGGTTATGCCGGTTCAATTGCGCATCGCCATGAGAGACTGGGACTTCCTGACGCCGATCCTGCTTGGGGATGTTTCCGATGAAAGGATCGATCTGACGCTGGAGCGTGTGGCGACGCTGCCCGGCAATCCATCGCAGGTGAATGACCTCGACGGGGCCGAGGTGTCGCTCAGCCGTTTTGTTCAGCAGCGGGTCGCCGGGCATACGGACGATATCGGCATTGCGAATTTCCCGATGCGGGCCTTCCGCCATCGCTGCATCATCACGCGCAAGTCCCACTCGGCGCGCAGCCTGACCGATCTGAAGGGTGGGTCCATAGGCGTGACCGGCTGGCAGGATTCCGGCAATATCTGGACGCGCCATGCGCTGCTTGACGCCGGTGTCCGGCTTGAAGATGTACGCTGGTTTGCGGGGCGCCTGACGGAAAAGCATCCCTCGATCGACAGGCTGGGACCGTTCGCGCAACCCGGCTGGATCGACGCGATCGATAACGACACACCGATGCTCGACCTTCTTCGATCAGGAGAACTCGACGCGGTCTTTACCCCTTTCATGCCGGAGGGCTTTTTCAGTCCTGGCTCCGAATTCCGGCCGGTTCTTGATGACATTCCCGCAGCCGAGGTTGCCTACTTCAAGAAACATGGCTTCGTGCCGGGCATTCACACCATGGCGCTGACGGCGGAGGTGGTCGACCGGCATGCGTGGCTTCCGCAGGCACTGAGCGATCTTCTGGACCGGGCGTGGGAATTCTGGGCGGCAAAGCGAATGCGCTATTCGGATACGTCGCCCTGGCTGTTCGATGAACATCTTCGTTCCCAGCGTCTCCTGCCAGCAGGCTGGCATCGCAGCGGCATCGACGAGAATCGGGCGATGATCGAAGCGTTCGTTGAAGCCGCTTACGACCAGAGGCTGATCCCGGCGCCCATTGCACCCGAGAACATCTTTGCATCGCCGGCAGAGCAGGCTGAAGCCAAAAACTACGAGGAAGACAAGGTATGAAGGTTGCGCTTGGCCAATTCGCGGCAGCGAACGAATGGCGTAGGAACGCGGAGACAGCCACCGCGATCATGGCGAAAGCCAAGAATGCAAAATGCGACCTTCTGGTTCTCCCTGAGGGTATCCTGGCGCGCGATATCACCGATCCCGACATCGTCCTCAAGGCCGCACAGCCCTTGGACGGTCCGTTCATGACGGAGATGCTGCGGGCCAGCGAAGGCTCTCAGATGACGACCATGTTCTGCATTCATGTGCCGATCGAGGGCGAGACGCGCGTGCATAATGTGCTGGTCGCATTGCGCGATGGCAAGATCATCGCCGCGTACAGAAAGCTGCATCTCTACGACGCCTTCGCCGCCCTGGAATCAACGCATGTCATGCCGGGCACGGCCATTCCGGATCTCGTGGAGGTGGCCGGCTTCAAGGTGGGGCTCATGACCTGCTACGATGTCCGCTTTCCCGAATTGGCGCGTCATCACGCCGTGGCTGGGGCCGACGTGCTTGCACTACCGGCGGCATGGGTCAGGGGCCCCGGCAAGGAACACCACTGGGAGACCCTCGTTACAGCGCGGGCGTTGGAGAACACCTGTTATGTAATTGCCGTTGGCGAATGTGGCCCGCGCAACATCGGTGCGAGCATGATTGTCGATCCGCTCGGCGTGGTGACGCATCGGGCCGGCGAAGACCCGACGCTGATATTTGCCGATATCGAGCGCGAGCGCCTTACCCACGCAAGAAGCGCCTTGCCAGTGCTTGCCAACCGCCAGTTCGCACAACCGCAACTGGCTTAATCGCTTCAGAGAGAGGAAAGGGAGGAGAATCATGTCAAATACCATGCTGAAATACGGCGTTGCCATACTCGTCGCTGGTTTCATGGCTGGTGCCGCACAGGCACAGGATGGCGAACTTCCCGCGCAGGAGATGAACAAGGAGCTGAATGCCCAATTGCCGGAGAAGATCCGCGAGAAGGGCTATATGACGGCCGTCAATTCCAGCTCATTTCCGCCCTATGAATTCATCGAGAGCGCTAACAAGGTGACCGGTGCATCCGCGGACATGGCCAATGCATTGGGGGGTATTCTCGGCATCGAGATCCGCCACGCCACGGTGGCTGGCTTACCGGCACTGCTGAGCGGCATCGGCGCCGGGCGCTACGAATTCTCCATGGGGCCGGTGGGCGATTTCGTGTCGCGGCGCGAAAATAACGATTTCGTCGACTGGGTGCAGGAGTATGTCGTTTTCGCCGTGCGTGCGGGCAATCCGACCGGCATTGAAGGGCTCGACACTGCATGCGGAAACCGGATTGCCGTGCAGGCCGGAGGCTCCGCTGAACGCGTGATTATCGAGCAGGCAGCGAAATGCGAAGCGGATGGCAAAGAGCCGCTTGAGGTGAAGACCTACGCTGACCAGCCGACGTCGATTCTCGCGGTTCGGTCCAATCGGGCGGATGCATTCTTCTCCTCGCAGGCGCCGTTGACCTATTTCGTGCAGCAGTCCGATGGAGAGCTGGAACTAGCCGGCGTTGGCAAGAGCAACGGCTTCAAGGACCTCTTTCAGGGCGCCGTCGTGCCGAGCGGTTCGCCGCTTGGACCAGTGCTCTTATCGGCCTTCGAGATTCTTCATGAGAACGGCACTTACGACACGATCATGAAGAAGTGGGGCCTTGAAAACAACATGCTAGCCAAACCCGGCATCAACCTGTCGACCTGGTAAGATGAACACCACGGCACAAGACATAAGCGCGTCGCCCGGACAAAGTGCTGCGCTGCGCGTTTCGAGGAATGTCGCCGACGCCTACAAGCCTTTCCCGATATGGCGGCTGGTGGCGTGGCTCGTTCTCGGCTGGATCGTTCTGGAAGCGGTCATGCTGGTCGGCCAGAATCCGAATTTCGGGTGGGCGACGGTCGGCGAGTACCTCTTCCACCAGAATATTCTGGATGGCCTCAAGATCACACTCGGTCTGAGCGTTGTCTCAATGGCGCTGGGCATCCTGTTCGGGCTGGTCATCGCCTTGATGCGCATGTCGCCGGACCGGCTTCTGTCCGGCTTTGCAGCCGGCTTCCTGTGGTTCTTTCGCGCCGTTCCGCTGCTTGTGCAACTGATCTTCTGGTACAACCTCTCGGCGCTCTTTCCAGAAGTGAAAATCTCGATACCGTTTGGTCCCGAGCTGGGAGCATGGGAGACGAACAGCTTGATTTCGCCGCTCACGGCGGCAATCATCGGCCTTGCGCTTCACGAGGCCGCCTACATGGCCGAGATCATTCGAGGCGGTCTGCTTTCGGTCGACCGCGGACAGATCGAAGCGACACAGGCATTCGGCATGTCCCGCGCGCGGGCCTTGCGTCGGGTTATCCTACCGCAGGCCATGCGATTCATCGTGCCGCCGTCGGGCAATCAGTTCATCTCCATGGTAAAGGCGACTTCGCTCGTCAGCGTCATCGCGATGTCCGATCTGCTCTACTCGGTGCAGGCCATCTACAATCGAACCTTCGAGGTCATTCCGCTGCTTCTGGTCGCCGCGGCCTGGTATCTTTTTATCGTTTCGCTTCTGAATGTAGGCCAGGAGTTTCTGGAGCGGCATTTCGGTCGCAGCGAACGCGGCGTGGTCGATGACGACGCTCTTTCCGAAGAGGCTGAGAGTTAAAAATGAGTTCCGACGAACCCATCGTTAGCGCCGTCGACGTTCACAAGTCCTTCGGCAACAACAAGGTCCTCAAGGGAATCAACATGGAGGTTTCCACCGGGGAGGTGGTAACGGTCCTCGGTCCTTCCGGTTCGGGAAAATCGACCTTCCTGCGTTGCATCAACCAATTGGAGGAGATCGACAGCGGGGCGATCTTTGTCGATGGCGAACAAATGGGCTTCGAGTTGCGAGGCGACCGGCTCTATCATCTGCCCGACAGCGCCGTGCGCCGCCAACGCCGCAAGATCGGCATGGTGTTTCAAAACTTCAACCTGTTTCCGCACATGACGGCGCTGCAGAACGTGGTGGAAGCGCCGATCGGCATTCACGGCCGCGACAAGACCGAGGCGCGCGAAGAAGCCATGGAATTGTTGCAGCGGATTGGATTGGCGGAGAAAGCGAATTCCTATCCGCGGCAGCTTTCCGGCGGCCAGCAGCAGCGCGTGGCTATCGCCAGAGCCTTGGCGATCAAGCCGCGGCTCCTGCTCTTTGACGAGCCGACATCGGCACTTGATCCGGAGCTTGTCGGTGAGGTTCTCACGACAATGCGGAATCTTGCCGAAGGTGGTTTGACGATGCTGGTCGTCACGCATGAAATTAGCTTCGCGCGCGAGGCGGCACATCGCGTGGTTTTCATGGATGGCGGCGTGGTAGTCGAAGACGGCAAGCCGGATGAGGTGCTGAACAATCCCCAGCAAGCACGCACGCGTCAGTTCCTCAATCGCTTTATCTAATTGCGACGGCGCATGACTGAAAGCTCCGGCGCGGGCGTCGTGGCATTGTGTCGGTCCGCCAGTGTTGCAAGTAAAAAGGTCGCGATCCTTAGCGTTCCCGCTGGAACGACTAGTATCAAAGTCAGATTAGTTCACAGGCACCGGGAACCGCGAAAGTTTATTTCGGAAAACAACGTCGATTCGATGCCTTCTTGCCAGCTTTACCGGCGCCTGAATTCCAATTGACAGTATGCGTTATTTCCATGCCTAATCTGGCCTCTTGGCTCATGGCGCGGGGGCCTGGCTCGCGCGCGAAGAACCGATGCGGAGGGTGGAGAAGGGCATGCAATTCGCCTTTTCGACCGATGAGAGCGGCGAAAGCGGCAGAGCTTTCCCGCAACATCCCTCCGCCGCGTCCTGTGGCGTCCTCTTCCTGACAAGCGACAACAACCTGCTGCCGCCAGGCGGTCAGACATAGCTGACGGAGGGAACGGTACCAAGCAGCCACAGGTGCGTTTAAGCAACAACAAAAACATGAACGCGAAAGATGATGGGAGCTTATCATGCTGAAAAGTGCGGGAATCCGGCCCCTGATGGCCGGCGCTCTGGTGATGGCCGGAGTGTTTTTCGGTGCAAGCACGGCGCTTGCCCAGGTCACCTATATCCGCGGCAATGACGCGAACCCCGAAACTTTGGACCAGCACAAGACTTCGACAATCGCCGAGGCGAACATCCTGCGCGACCTCTATGAGGGGCTGGTGATCTACAGCGCGAAGGCGGAGGTCATCCCCGGTGTCGCAGAAAGCTGGGAAACGTCCGATGACGGCCTAGTCTGGACATTCAAGCTGCGCGACGCGAATTGGTCGAACGGTGATCCGGTGACGGCGGAGGATTTCGTCTTCTCCTACCAGCGGATATTGAATCCGGAGACCGGCGCGAAATACGCCAACATGCTCTACGTCATCAAGAACGGCGAGAAAGTGAACAAGGGCGAGCTTGAGCCCGGCGAGCTAGGCGTGCGCGCAGTTGACGACAAGACGCTGGAGATCACGCTAGAGAACCCGACACCTTATTTCCTCCAGCTCCTCACCCACCAGACGAGCTATCCGGTGCACAAGGCGAGTGTCGAGGAACACGGCTCCGATTTCGTGAAGCCGGAGAATATGGTCACCAATGGACCCTACAAGCTCGTCTCCTTCGTACCCAACGACAAGGTGGTGCTGGAGAAAAATCCCGAGTTTCGCGAGGCGGACAAGGTTTCGATCGACCGCGTGGAATTCGTGCCCTTCGAGGAGCGTGCGACCTGCGTGCGCCGCTTCGAGGCGGGCGAGGTGCTGAGTTGCTCCGACCTGCCGGCAGAGCAGCTCCAGTCGCTCAAGGAACGGTTGGGCGAACAAGTGCATGTGGTGCCCTATCTCGGAACTTATTATTACGCGCTCAACAACAAGAGGGACGATCTGAAGGACCCGCGAGTCCGCCAGGCGCTTTCCATGATGGTCGACCGCGAGTTCATCGCCAACGAAATCTGGTCGGGCGCCATGCTGCCTGCCTACACCTTCGTGCCGCCTGGCATCGGCAATTACGAGGGTGGCGGGCCGAAGGTGGAATGGGCCGATCTTGACCCGCTCGACAAGGAAGACCAGGCGATCGCCCTCATGAAGGAGGCCGGCTACAGCCCCGATAATCCGCTGGAGCTGGAGATCTCGTATAGCGCGGGCGAAAACCACAAGAACACGGCGACGGCCATCGCCGACATGTGGAAACCGCTGGGCGTTAATGTGACCTTCAACGTCCGCGACGGCTCGGCGCATTATTCGCATCTGCGCGACAGCGACGATTATGAGGTGGCGCGCGCCGGCTGGATTGGCGACTTTTCAGACCCGGTAAATTTCCTTCAGCTCTGGGAAAGCGACAATACGGGCTTCAACTATTCCAAATACGAGAACCCCGAATACGACAAGCTGATGGACCAGGCGGCCGCCGAAAGCGACCTTGCAAAACGCGAGGAGATCCTGCGCCAGGCGGAAGCCCTTCTCGTGGAGGATGCCGCCGTTATCTCGATGCTCTATTATTCGTCCATGTCGCTCGTCTCGCCCAAGCTGAAGGGCTGGGAAGACAATATTCAGAACGCTCACGCCACGCGCTGGATGAGCATTTCCGAATAGTTCCTGCGTCCGCGGGGCCGCGCAGAAAAGCGCGCGGCTCCGGGACCCGACGAGAGCAACGGCGATGCTTGCCTATGTTTTGCGGCGCCTATTCGGCGCGATCCCGACGCTATTTGTCATCATCACGCTATCGTTCTTCCTGATGCGCATCGCGCCGGGCGGTCCATTCGACCGCGAGCGCGCGCTCGAAGCGAAAGTGCTGGAAAACCTGAACCGCGTCTTCCATCTCGATCGCCCCCTGTGGGAGCAATATCTTTACTATCTTGGCAACCTTGCGCGCGGCGACCTGGGACCGAGCTTCATCTACCGCGATTTCTCCGTGCAGCAGCTGCTCGGCAGCGGACTGCCGATCTCGATTCAGCTCGGCGCAAGTGCGCTATTGCTGGCGCTCCTGATTGGTTCGGTGCTTGGCACGATTGCGGCGCTGCGCCAGAACTCCTGGATCGACTACGGTGTGACGGCAGTCGCCACCTTCGGCATCACCGTACCGAATTTCGTGGTGGCGCCCCTCTTGTCGCTGATCTTTGGCGTGTGGCTCAGCCTGCTGCCGGCGGGCGGCTGGGGCAATGGCGGTCCCGCCAACATGCTCCTGCCGGTGATCACGCTGGCTCTCCCGCAAGTGGCGATCATTGCTCGCCTTATCCGCGGCTCGATGATCGAGGCGCTGCGCTCCGATCACGTCCGCACTGCGCGCGCCTATGGCCTGCCGGCGAGAATGGTTGTGATCGTCCACGCGATGCGCGCCGCCTGCCTGCCGGTGGTCTCCTATCTCGGCCCCGCCGCGGCTGCTCTTTTGACCGGCTCGGTTGTGGTGGAGACCATATTCGGACTTCCGGGCATCGGCCGCTATTTCGTGCAGGGCGCGCTCAATCGCGACTACACGCTGGTGATGGGAACCGTGATCATCATTGCCGTCTTCGTTGTGGTCTTCAATCTGATCGTCGATCTGCTTTACGCCGCCTTGGATCCGAGGGTGCGCTATGACTGATATCGCAACCAACACGCCCGAGCTTGCCGCCGGCACAGCGGTAAAGGGGCGATCCCTCTGGGCGACAGCGCTGATGCGGCTACGCCGCAACAAGGCTGCCATGGTGAGCCTTCTCATTCTCATACTGTATATTTTCGCCGGTATCTCTGGCCCAATGCTATCGCCGCATCACTACGCGACCGTCTATCCCGAGTATGTGCGAGTGCCGGCGAGCCTCGAGGCATATCCGCGTGCAGAAGAGATCATTCCGCAGGCGGAAAGCGTGCTCACCCGTACACGGCTCCAAATCGACGCGATTGAGGTCAACGGAAACACGCTGCACGTCGAGGCCTCGTCCGAGCGTGAGATCGATCCGCGTATGACCCGCTATCTGGAACGTTCCGACATCTTCTCCAATGTCCGGATTGTGGAAACGAGCGGCGACAGCCGCTCGGTCGTTATGGAGGCGGATGTGGAGCGGTTGCGTTTCCTCTTCGGGACCGATGCCAACGGAAGAGACCTGCTTGCCCGCATCCTGGTCTCCATCCGCATCTCGCTTATGATCGGCGCGCTGGCGACGGGCGTGGCGCTTATCATCGGCGTTGCCTGGGGGGCGACGGCAGGCTTTCTCGGAGGACGCGTCGACAATGTGATGATGCGCGTGGTGGATGTTTTATACGCCCTGCCCTTCACGTTCTTCGCGATTCTGCTCGTGGTCTTCTTCGGCCGAAACGTGGTGCTCATGTTCGTTGCCGTGGGAGCGGTGGAATGGCTCGACATGGCGCGCATCGTGCGCGGACAGACCATCTCGCTACGCAGGCGTGAATTCGTGCAGGCGGCCGAGGCGCTGGGAGTAAGCTCCGGCGGCATCCTGCGCCGGCATATCATTCCCAACACGCTCGGCCCCGTCATCATCTATATGACGTTGCTCATCCCGAAGGTGATCCTGCTAGAGAGCTTCCTCTCCTTCCTTGGCCTCGGAGTGCAGGAGCCGCTAACAAGTCTCGGCGTGCTGATCTCCGAGGGAGCCCGCAACATGCGCAGCGCGCCCTACATGCTGATCTACCCCTCGATCGCGCTGACGCTGCTCCTCTTCTCGCTTAACTTCCTGGGCGACGGCCTGCGCGATGCGCTCGACCCGAGGGACCGCTGATATGAGCGCCGAACGCATTTTCGATATCCGCAACCTCCATGTGACGTTCGATACGCCGGATGGCCGCATAAATGCCGTGCGCGGCGTCGACATGCATGTGAATGCAGGAGAAACCGTCGCTGTGGTGGGAGAATCGGGCTCTGGGAAGAGCCAGGTGATGATGGCGGCCATGGGCCTGCTCGCCTCCAACGGGCGCGCAGAGGGCGCTGTCTCCTATCGCGGGCAGGAGCTGATCGGGCTGCCGAAAAACAGGCTCAACCGCATCCGGGGCGCCAAGATCACCATGATCTTCCAGGAGCCCATGACCTCCCTCGATCCGCTCTACACGATCGAGCGGCAAATTTCCGAGCCGATCATGGTGCATGGGGGCCTCTCGCCTTCCGCAGCGCGCAGAAAAGCGTTGGAGCTCCTGAAGCTGGTGCACATTCCCGACCCCGAGCGGCGGCTTAAATCCTATCCGCACGAACTTTCAGGCGGACAGCGCCAACGCGTGATGATCGCCATGGCGCTGGCGAACGACCCTGATCTCCTGATCGCCGACGAGCCGACCACCGCCCTCGATGTGACCATCCAGGCGGAGATCCTACGGCTGCTGGCCGAGCTTCAGAAGAAGCTCGGCATGGCCATCCTCTTCATCACGCACGATCTCGGGATCGTCGAAGCCTTCGCCGACCGGGTTTATGTGATGCAAAGCGGTGAGGTGGTGGAGGAGGGAACGACCCGGCAGATCTTCACCCGCCCCGCCAAGGACTACACCAAGATGCTTCTCGCAGCCGAGCCGGAAGGATCCAAGCCGCCGGTTCAGGACGATTCTCCGGTCCTTCTCGATGCGAAGGGAGTGTCGGTGACCTTTACCGCCGGAGGCGGTTTCCTCTCGCGGTCCGCATTCGAGCTCAAGGCTGTGCAGGACGTGACGCTTTCACTGCGGGCAGGCCAGACAATCGGCATTGTGGGCGAATCGGGCTCGGGCAAATCGACGCTCGGCCGTGCGATCCTGCAGCTCCTGCCGTCGGACGGCCGCGTGGTCTACCAAAGCGTGCCGATCCAGGGTCTCGACCGGGCCGGGATGCGGCCCTACCGCAAGAACCTGCAAATGGTCTTCCAGGACCCCTATGGCAGCTTAAGCCCGCGGATGACGGTGGGGGAAATCGTCACAGAGGGCCTTCTGGTGCACGAACCGCAGCTTTCCGCGCGCGAGCGTGATGAAGCGGCGATCAAGGCGCTGAAGGAAGTCGGCCTCGACCCCATCGCGAGGAACCGATTCCCGCATGAATTTTCAGGCGGTCAGCGCCAGCGCATCGCCATCGCCCGCGCGGTGATCCTGAAGCCTACGGTCATCGTGCTCGATGAGCCCACCTCTGCGCTGGACCGCTCCATACAGAAGCAGATCATCAACCTGCTGCGGCAAATCCAGAAGAGCTACGGGCTTTCCTATATTTTCATCAGCCACGACTTGGCCGTGGTAAGGGCGCTTGCGGACTATACGATCGTGATGAGGACCGGCAGAGTGGTGGAGGAAGGACCGACGGAGGAGGTCTTCCGGACTCCTAAGAGCGATTACACCCGCGCGCTCATGCAGGCGGCCTTCAATCTCAAGGAGGTGCTGAGCCGGCAAGCGGTGGCGCCCGCATAGCGGGCGCCGGGAACGGGTCAGGCTTGCAACGCCTCCACCAGCCGGCCGGCGCCGTGGCGGAAGGGGTCTACCGTGGGAAGGCCCATCCGATCCTCGATCTCGCGCAGGCACTTCTCCGCGTCGGTATCCGAAAGCGCTGCCGTATTGACCGAAACACCGGTCACGCGTACATCTGGATTGACGATGCGCGCCGTTTCCAGCGCAAGGTTCCGCAGAGCCTCGAGCGTGGGAAGCTTGTAATGCGGCAGACCGCGCATATGCGTGCGGGTGGGCTCATGGCAGAGCACCAGCGCATCCGGCTGGCCGCCATGGACGAGCGCCATGGTGACGCCGGAGAAGGAGGGATGGAACAGGCTTCCCTGCCCTTCGATCAGGTCCCAATGGTCGGCATCGTTATCGGGCGTCAGCCATTCGACCGCGCCGGCCATGAAGTCCGCCACCACGGCATCGAGCGGAATGCCCGTGCCGGTGATGAGAATGCCAGTCTGGCCCGTGGCGCGGAAACTGGCCTTCATGCCACGGGCGCGCATGTCGCGCTCCATGGCAAGTGCGGTATACATCTTGCCCACTGAACAATCCGTGCCGACGGCGAGGCAGCGCTTGCCGCTACGCTTCCTTCCATCGGCGATCGGGTATTCATGCTGCGGCACGCGCACATCGAACAGCTTCGTGCCGGCGCGCTGCGCCGCTTGGACGAGCTCAGGCAGTGCCGCCAGCTGATTGTGCAGGCCGGAGGCGATGTCCATTCCGGCTTCCGCCGCGGCAATCAGCGTAGAAAGCCATGCCGGCGAGATGACGCCGCCGCGATTGGCTGCTCCAACCACCATGGTTTTCGCGCCGGAGATCCGGGCCTGTTCCACCGTCATCTCGGGCAGGCCGAGATCAGCCTTGCAGCCAGGAAGGCGCAGCTGGCCCAGGCAGAATTCCGGACGCCAATCCTTGATACCCTGGGCCACCTTGGCGGCGAGCTGATCCGGCGCATCGCCGAGGAAAAGGAGGTAGGGGGTCTTCAGCATAGCATGCTCCGTGAGGCAATAAGGCAGTGGGCAGTAAGGCAATAGGGGGACCAAAAAGGCAATAGCGCCAGTGGCGCTAAGGATCAGGATGCGGTTTGCTGATCTCCCTCGTCACCTTCCACCGCACCGCCCCTATTGCGCTACTGCCGCAATCTGCGTTGATTGCATCGGCGGGTAGGGTTAACCATGGGTTAACGACAATGCGAGGGAACCGGATTTGGAAGTCGTAAAAAAGGCGATCAGAACCGCCCTGGAAAAGGGCGACGCGAACGACCGCGCTTTTCGCGAGAAGGTGTACCGGCAGGCCTTTGCCGCCCTCGAGCGTTCGTTCCAGGCGCGCCGTGACCTGCCGGAGGAGGACATGCACCGCCGCCGCGAGCAGATGAAGGCGGCGATCATTGATGTGGAGCGAGAATATGTCGCGGCGGAGTCGAACCAGACGCAGCCATTCCCGACGGCGCCCTCCCCCACCGACCGGCCTTCAGGCCAGACGCCGGAAGAGGCGGTATTTGAACCCGACTTCGTGCCCCGTATCGAGCGCGAGGAGCGACTGGAGAGACGCGGCGGCACAAGACCAGACTATTCTCCGCTCAATGAAGTGCGAACGCCTGTTGCCGGCGAGCGGAAGAGGCGGCGCCCGCTCGCTTTTTCTTTGTTCATCCTCGTCCTGCTGGCGATGATCATGCTTGGCCTCTGGTGGACCATAGGCGGGATCCCAACGCCCCCCACTGCGTCAGGCGACGATACGGCAAGCTTCGGGGAAAACAGCAATGCGCCGCCCCGTCTTGCCAAAAGCTCCGCGGAAGATCAGGATTGGATCACAATTTTCTCTCCCGCCGACCCGACCACGGTGGAAGCACCGGCAGGCGGCAGCGCGGAAGCGTTGCAGCAGGGCGAGGAAGCCTATCTCCAGATCGGCGCGGAAAATCCGGGGACGGCAATTGGCTTCGATATCGGGCAGGGAGTGCTGGAGCAACTTGCCGGAAAACGTGCCGTCTTCAGCTTGAACGCGCAGGCGGCGGAAGGCGAGACGGAAATCTCCATTTCCTGCGATTTCGGCCCATTGGGCGGCTGTGGACGAACGCGCTATCAGGTCGGGAATACTTCCTCCGAATACCTTTTCGAAGTCGAGTTGCCGGACCAGCAGCCAAGCGGCGGCGGCCGGATTTCGATTTCGCCGGATGTCAGTGGGCAACGCAGGATGTTGAATGTTTTCTCATTAAGGGTGCGGGAAGCGGAGTAAAAAGCGAGTAGCGAATGGAATGAAAGGAGCGGAGGTCATCAAGCACCTGCGCCCTTTGGTATCATCGCCTCCAGCGTTTCGATCCGGTCCGCCTCTCGGCTCGGCTTATCCCAGCGCAGGCGCGAAATGCGCGGGAACCGCATGGCTATGCCGGATTTGTGCCGCGTGGAACGGGCAAGGCCTTCGAAGGCCACTTCGAGCACGAGCCCATGATTGCGGTCCGCGCGCACCGCGCGCACGGGGCCGAAACGCTCTGTCGTGTTATCCCGCACGTATTTGTCAATCTGCTTCAGCTCCTCGTCGGTGAAGCCGAAATAGGCTTTTCCCACCGGCACCAGCATCGGCTCCTCCTCCGGTCCGGCCCATACCCCGAACGTATAGTCGGAGTAAAAGCTTGACCGCTTGCCATGGCCGCGCTGGGCATACATCAAAACCGCGTCCACCGTGAAAGGATCGCGCTTCCACTTGAACCAAGGTCCTTTCGGACGGCCCGGCAGATAATGTGAATCCCTGCGCTTCAGCATCACCCCTTCGATAATGGGATGCGGCGGGTTGCAGCGTTTGTCGTCAAGATCCTCCCAGGTCTCGAAGGAAATTGCGGGCGAGAGGTCGAAGCGATCAGGTGGAAGCGTGGTCAGGAACTCTTTCAGAAGCTCGCGGCGCTCCGCATAGGCCAGCGGCCGCGTATCGCGCCCGCCGAGCGACAGGACATCATAGCAGCGCATGAAAACCGGATAGTCCCTGAGCATCTTCTGCGAGACGCTCTTGCGGTTCAGCCTCTGCTGCAGGTCAGAAAAAGTGCCGGTCCTCTCGCGCGGGTCGCCCACCAGAAGCTCGCCGTCGAGGGCTGCTTCAAAATCCATGGCCTCAGCAAGGTCGGGAAAGGCGCCGGAAATATCGTCGCCCGTGCGGGAATAGAGCCTGCGCACGCCATCTTCAGCCACGGCTTGCACGCGAATGCCGTCCCACTTCCATTCGGCGGCATAGTCCGCAGGCTTAAGATTGGCAAAGTCCGCCTCCTCGATCGCATGTGCCAGCATGACGGGCCGGAACGGCGCCTTGGCGGCATTTTCCGGCTTGGGCCCTCGCTTTTCCAGCCAGGCGAACAGTTCGGTATAGGGCGGCCAGAGCCCGTGCCAGAGTTCTTCGATCTCCTGCACATCCACCTGGCCGAAATCGGCGAGCGCCTGCTTTGTGAGCCTCGCGGAGACGCCGACGCGCAGGCCGCCCGTGGCAAGCTTGATCGCGGCGAAGCGGCCGGAGGGAGAAAGCTGGTCGAGGAGCCGGGCCACCACCGCCGGCGCATCGGAGCGGCTTGCCTGCGCTAGCCGCTCCACCACTTCCGAGAGCGACGGCGCCTCCGCCTCCTCGTTTTCGCCCGCCGGCCAGATGAGCGAGACGGTTTCGGCAAGATCGCCCACATAGTCATAGGAATAGCCGAAAAGCACAGGGTCGACCCGCTCCATCACCAGCATGCGCAGCATGGCCGGCTTCACCGCGGGAAAGCCGATGCCCCCGGTGAGTGCAGCGAGCCCATAGCCGCGGTCGGGGTCGGGCACGGTTGCGAAATAGTCGGTCAGGAGCCGCAGCTTGCCGTTTCGCGATGGCGTCAGCACCAGCCGGTCGAGGAGTTCGGCGAAGCGTTCCACTATTCCGTCTCGTCCTCGTAGCCCGCAAGATGCAAGGGTTTCGCCGCGATGCCATTGATCTCGCACCAGCGAACAAGCGCCTCCTCGCGACCATGCGTCACCCATACCTCGCCGGCGCCCGTTTCGCGGATCGTCTGCGTCAGCTCTTCCCAGTCGGCATGGTCGGAGATGATGAGCGGCAGTTCCACTCCCCTCTGGCGCACGCGCTGGCGGATGCGCATCCAGCCGGAGGCGAAACAGGCGAGCGGATCGGCGAAGCGGCGAGACCAGCGGTCGTCGATCGCGGCCGGAGGCGCCACGACAATCGAGCCCACGGGGGGTGCCGCGCCGCGCTCTTCCATCGTCGCAGGCTCCAGAATGCCGAGCGGCACGCCGGCACTCTCGTAATATCCGCAGAGCTTGGAAAGCGCGCCGTGAATGTAGATGGGTTCGTTGTATCCTGCCTCGCGCAGCAGCGCGATCACGCGTTGCGCCTTGCCCAGCGTATAGGCACCTACGATGTGCGTACGCTCGGGAAATTGCCTGACCGATTTCAGCAAATGCCCGATCTCGTGCGATGCCTGCGGATGGGTGAAGACCGGCAGCGCGAAGGTGGCTTCGGTAATAAAGATGTCGCAGGGGATAGGCTCGAAGGAAGTGCAGGTGGGATCGGGGCTTCGCTTGTAATCGCCGGAGGCTACGATGCGCGTGCCGTTGGCCTCCACGCAGATCTGCGCCGAGCCCAACACGTGGCCGGCTGGGTGGAAGGTCACCGCCACGCCGCCGATCGTCACGGTCTCGCCTAGCCCTATCTCCTGCGTGGAGCCGGCGAAGCCCGGACCATAGCGCAGCGCCATGATGTCCAGCGTCTCTCGGGTGGCAAGCACCGCGCCGTGGCCCGCCCGCGCGTGGTCGGAATGGCCGTGAGTGATCAGCGCGCGCTCTACCGGTCTCACCGGATCGATAAAAAAGCCTCCCTCGGGACAGCAGAGGCCTTGCGGTTGGGAGCGAAGAAGCGGAGCCATGCCGTGAAGATAGGCGTTTTTGCGCCGAACAAAAGGCGCTTGCAAATGCCGCATTTCTCCAGCATAAGCCGCGCGCTTCCTCCCGGAACCCCTCTGCATGATCCCCCTTTCCTTCTCTTCGGGCAATCTGCTGGCCGACCGACGCGCCGACTATGCCGAAATGCTTTTCGAAACCGGCGAGCACAAGGCGGCCGCTGAGCTTATAGGTGAAGCGCTCGCGCTCGCGCCCGAATGGGTGGCGGGCCATTTCCGGCACGGCGAGATGCTGGAGCAGGCTGGTGAACTTGCCGCCGCCATCGAGGCTTGGCGCAAGGTGCTGCGACTCGATCCGGAAGACCGGCTGGGCGCTGGGCTGAAGCTGGAGTTGCATGGCGCGCTGGCGGGCCTGCAGGCCGCTCCCAGCGCATTCGTGGAGACGCTTTTCGATCAGTATGCGGAGAATTTCGACGAGGCGCTGGTCGAAAAGCTTGCCTATCGCGTGCCCGAACTGCTCTGGCAGGCCCTGAAAAACTTCGGACGCGAGCGCTTTGCCCATGCGGTAGATCTCGGCTGCGGAACCGGCCTGATGGGCGAGCGGCTGAGGATTGCCGCAAGCTTTCTCGAAGGCATAGACATTTCCGGCGAGATGCTGAAGCGGGCAGAGGCCAAGCGCATCTATGATCGCCTTTCGCGCGAAGACCTGCTGACGCTCGGCGCTCTGCCGCGCGAAGCCGATCTCGTCACGGCGGCGGATGTGTTCATGTATGTGGGGGCCTTGGCCCCCATTGTTGATTTGGTGGCCGCGAGCCTGCAGCCGGGAGCGGTCTTCGCCTTCTCGGTCGAAACCCATGAAGCGCCGGAGGAGATGGTGCTGCGCCCTTCGCGCCGCTACGCCCATTCACCAGCTCATGTCCAGGCGCTGCTTGCCGCTGCCGGCTTCGACATTGCCTCCTTCGAACCCGCCACGATCCGTATGGATCGCGGCGAGCCGGTGCGAGGGCTCATCGTGGTGGCGGTGCGGGCGGGAGCGGCTGCGGTGGCGGGTGATGTCGTGATGCTTGAAGAAGCAGCCGAGCGGACTGAGTCGCAGTAGACGGAAAGGTCAGCTCTGGCCTGCCGGCCCAACGCCGTAGAAAAGGAAGATGCCCCCACTTGGCCGCCGATCTGTTCTGCATTAGTTCTAATTGCCTTGGAACAGACGGATCTCATCGACGGCGACCGCGCCGCCCTCCTCCCCGCGCCTTTCCGCGAATGGTTCGCCGCGCGCGGATGGTCGCCGCGCCCGCATCAACTTGAGCTTCTACGCCGTACGCGTGAAGGTTGCTCGGTGCTGCTCATCGCGCCAACGGGGGCAGGCAAAACGCTTGCAGGCTTCCTGCCCTCGCTCGCCGATCTCGCCCTAAGGCCAAAGCGCAAGCCGGGTGAAGCGCATCGCGGCATCCACACGCTTTATATCTCACCGCTGAAGGCGCTCGCCGTCGATATCCAACGCAACCTGATGAAACCGGTGGAGGAGATCGGCCTCGATATCCGCATCGAGACACGCACCGGCGACACGCCTGCGTACAAGCGCCAGCGCCAGAAATATGCTCCGCCGGACATCCTGCTGACGACGCCGGAGCAACTTGCCCTGCTGATCGCGTCGGCGGATGCCGACCGCTTCTTTGCCGGCTTGCGCTTTATCGTGCTGGATGAGCTGCACTCGCTCGTCACCTCAAAGCGCGGGCACCTTTTGTCGCTGGGCCTCGCCAGAGTGCGGCGGCTGGCTCGCGGAACGACAGGCATCGGCCTTTCGGCCACGGTGGCGGAGCCGGACGCGCTACGCCGATGGCTCGTGGACCAGACTCCGCCGGGGGCCATGGCCGACATCGTCACAGTGGCGGGCGGTGCCAAGCCCGAAATCACGATCCTCGATACGGACGAGCGCGTGCCTTGGTCCGGGCATTCGGCGCGCTATGCCATTCCCTCGATCTACCAGGCCATCAAACGACACAAGACGACGCTGCTCTTTGTCAATACGCGCAGCCAGGCCGAGCTTCTCTTCCGTGAGCTCTGGCATATCAACGAGGATAACCTGCCGATCGCGCTCCATCACGGCTCTCTGGACGTGGCACAGCGGCGTCGCGTGGAGAAGGCGATGGAGACGAACAGCCTGCGCGCGATCGTGGCCACCTCCACACTCGACCTCGGCATCGACTGGGGCGACGTGGACCTTGTCGTGCATGTAGGCGCGCCAAAAGGGGCGAGCCGGCTTGCCCAGCGCATCGGGCGTTCCAACCACCGCATGGATGAGCCGAGCCAGGCGATCCTCGTGCCCGCTAACCGCTTCGAGGTGATGGAGTGCCGGGCGGCGCTCGAGGCCAACTATCTCGGCGCGCAGGATACGCCCCCCTTAGGCGAAGGGTCTCTCGACGTGCTGGCACAGCATGTGCTGGGCCGCGCCTGCGCCGGCCCCTTCGACGAGGACGAATTTTACGACGAGATTCGCAGCGCCGCACCCTATTCCACGCTCGACCGCGCCACCTTCGGCCGCGTCGTCGAATTCGTTGCGACCGGCGGTTACGCGCTGAAAAGTTACGAACGCTATGCCCGCATCCGCAGGATGAAAGAGGGCCGCTGGCGCATCTCCCATCCCAATGTCGCCCAGCAATATCGGCTCAATGTGGGTACGATCGTCGAGGCGCCGATGCTCAATGTAAGGCTCACGCGCAGGCAGGGCGCGGGCGGCAGCGTACGCGGCGGCCTGCTGCTCGGCCAAGTGGAGGAATATTTCCTGGAGACGCTCGCGCCGGGCGACACATTCACATTCTCCGGCCGCGTTGTGCGGTTCGAGGGCATTCGCGAGAACGAGGCCTTCGTCACCAACGCCGCGGACCAGGACGCAATGGTGCCCTCCTATGCCGGCGGCAAATTTCCGCTCTCCACCTACCTGGCCGCCGAGGTGCGCGCGATTCTGGCCGACCCCGCCCGGTGGAAGGCGCTGCCCGACCAGGTCTCAGACTGGCTTAGGATCCAGCAGGAAAACTCCGTGCTGCCGCGCAAGGAGGATCTCCTGGTCGAGACCTTCCCGCGCGGCGATCGCTTCTACATGGTGGCCTATCCATTCGAGGGCAGGCTTGCGCACCAGACGCTGGGCATGCTGCTCACGCGCAGGCTGGAGCGCTTCGGCGCGAGGCCGCTCGGCTTCGTGGCGACGGACTATTCTCTTGCCATCTGGGCGCTGGAGGACATGGGATACATGATCCGCCGCGGCCACATTTCTCTCGGCCGGCTCTTCGACGAGGACATGCTGGGGGAGGATCTCGAAAGCTGGCTCGCCGACAGCTGGCTCTTGAAGCGCACCTTCCGCAATTGTGCAGTCATCTCCGGCCTGGTGGAGCGGAACCATCCCGGTAAGGAGAAGACGGGGCGGCAGGTCACGGTTTCCGCCGACCTTATTTACGACGTTTTGCGCACCCATGAGCCCGATCACATCCTGCTTCAGGCCACATGGCATGATGCGGCGACAGGCTTGCTCGACATCGGGCGCCTCGGCGAGATGCTGTCGCGCATCCGCGGCCGAATCATGCATAAGGATCTGGAGAGGATTTCGCCGCTGGCGGTACCTGTAATGCTGGAAATCGGCAGGGAGCAGGTTCCCGGCAGCGCGCATGAATCATTGCTGGGCGAGGCTGCGGAAAGCCTGATCAAGGAGGCCATGGGCGGATGAATGTGGCACAGGGGATCGCGTGGGAGGCGGTGGGAATCGCCATCGCCGGCGAGCGCGCGGTCTGCGATCCCTCCGGCACGCTTTATCTTCCTGCCGATCGGCTGCTCATCGTCTCAGACCTGCATCTGGAGAAGGGCTCGTCCTATGCCCGCCGCGGCAGCTTTCTGCCGCCTTACGACACGCTCGCCACGCTCAAGCGCCTTGCCGCCGTCATCGCGCGCTGGCAACCTTGCGCAGTCATCAGCCTGGGCGACAGTTTTCACGACGCGGGCGGCTCGGGCCGCATGCCGGCGGCCTTCCGCGAGCATCTGCTGAGCCTGATGGCGGGGCGCGACTGGTATTGGATTGCGGGAAACCACGATCCCGTCCCGCCGGAAGGCCTTCCCGGCCATTGGGTAAGCGAGCTGGCGCTGGGCAGCCTGGTCTTGCGTCACGAACCGGCGCAGGGTGCCGCGGGCGAGATTGCCGGGCATCTCCACCCCGGAGCACGCATTGTGCAGCGCGGGCGCTCCGTGCGCCGCGCATGCTTTGCCTGCGACGGCCTGCGCATGGTGATGCCTGCCTTCGGGAGCCTCACCGGCAGCTTGAATGTGCTAGACCGCGCCTTTGCGGGCTTGTTCAGCCGTGAAACGCTGACGGCCTACATGCTGGGCCGTGACCGGGTGTATCCCATCGCAGGCGCATTGCTGAGAAGTTGACCGCTTAATCCCTTCTGAACACCAGCCTGCCGATCCAGCCGGTGATCATCGCAAGCAGAACGGCAAAAAGGCCGTAAGGCAGGCTCCGCTGCTGGGCGAATTCGAAAATCTGCTGCTCGACGCCAGCCTTTCGGATGCTGAGAGGCGCGGAGGTTTCCCGAAGAAATGCCCCATTTCGGAATAGGAAGGCGCGGGCCTTGTGCGTTCCGACCGGCACGTGCGGCGCGAGATAGAGCGTTGCGCGAAACAGCGTGCGCGAGAGGAACTGCACCCCACCGACATTCTCCACGTAAAGGGCAGCCGCCTCCTTCTGTTGGCGAAGCGCTTCGGTGAATTCCTCTATCGTTATGGGGCTGTCGCTCTCATCAAGCGGGCGTATGTTGATATTGTCGACGCCGAGCGCCAGCCGTTTGTAGCTCGCGGGGTCTGTAATATCCTGCGGGGGACGCGTCGTGGCTACCGAATAAGAAGCAGGCACATCCCGGAACGCCACCAATTCGGTATTAATCCACATACCGAGCACGCGCGTCTTCTTACGCACCACCGTAGTGCGCGGCGGCCCCTCGAGAACCACGATCACGTCATATCGTCCCTGCCGGCTCACCAGCGGGTCGGCGTTATCGAGCGCGCCGAAGATGGTGAGATTGGTGCCGGAGAAGTCTGACGTGATGGCCACGCTGTCTGTGGAAAGCCCGATCTGAATCCCTTCCGGCTGGGGTTCCTCCTGCTGCGCGAATGCTTGGCCACCCAAGCAAAGCCCGACGATAAGGACGGCAACGCGGGGAGAAGGCATCAGACTCCTCCCGCGAGCGAAAAGACGCTGGACGGCCGCACGAAAAGATCGAATGCGAGCCTGATCGCGACCGCAAGGACCAGGAGGGCGAGCAATGCCCGGAGCTGTTCGCCGCGCAGCTTTTGGCCAACCCGCGTGCCGTATTGCGCGCCCGCGACCCCGCCTACCATGAGCAGGAAGGCAAGCACGACGTCCACCGTTTGGTTCGTATACGCGTGTGAAACGGTGGTGAATGCCGCGACGAAGATGATCTGGAAAAGCGACGTTCCCACGACCACGTTGGTCGGCACCTTGAGCAGGTAAATCATGGCAGGCACCATGATGAAGCCGCCACCAACGCCCATCAACGACGCGAGAAATCCGATCATTGCGCCAAGCGCCAAAATCGGAATCACGCTGACAAACAGTTTTGACGCGCGGAAGCGCATCTTGAGCGGCAGGCGGTGGATCCAATTGTGCTGGCCCGGACGCCGGAGCGACGCCGCCTGGCCTGCGCGCGAGCGTTGGATCGCACGCACGCTTTCAACCAGCATAAGCCCGCCGACGGAGCCCAGCAGCACCACATAAAGCAGCGATACGGTGAGGTCGAGCAACCCGAGCTGCCGCAGATAGGCGAAGACATAGATGCCAGCGGCGGAGCCAATGATGCCGCCCACCAGCAGCACCAGCCCAAGCTTCACGTCCAAAGTGCCACGCTTTAGGTGGCTAAGCGTTCCGGAAAAGGACGAGGCGATGACCTGATTTGCGCCGGTGGCCACGGCAATGGCTGGCGGCACATTGTAGAAGATGAGCAATGGAGTGATCAGAAAGCCGCCGCCGACCCCGAACATGCCCGAGAGGAAGCCAACGGCACCTCCCATGGCGAGCAGGACCAACATGTTAACGGACATTTCCGCGATCGGGAGATAAATGCCCACCCGCGACACCAATAAAAGCAAAAGGCACGATAAGCGACGGGACCGCCGCGCATGATCAATCGACTGTTTCGTTCTTGCGCCCACAATCGAGCGAAGTCAAACGCACAGATCAGAAAACCTTGAAAAGTCGCAGAAATTTAGGCGGCGGAAATTACTTTCCCCCGGCATGGTTACCATGAAATTTCAGAGGCTGGACCCAGCGCGCTCAGGATCCCGAGTTGTTCCGCTCCAGCAATGCCCGCACGAGCGGCTCATCTATTTCGCCCGTCTCCTCCAGGCCATTCTGCTTCTGAAAAGAACGAATCGCTGACCGCGTCTTCTCACCCATTACTCCATCGGCTGGGCCGGGATCATACCCGATCCTGGTGAGGATGAGCTGAACATTCGAGATCGCCTTCTTCATGTCGACGGTTGCGGTGATCTCCTGAGAGGGTGTCCATTCGGAGGGAATGGAAACCACATTGGCCATCGGGTTGCCTTCCCGCGCAGTCCAAAGCTTCGCCCTTCCTTGCGCCTCGGTCAGATCTTCGGGTGAAAGGGTTTTAGCGACCTCATCACGCTTGGCCGCAGCATCCGTATCGCCCGTCCGGGCTACGATATCGAACCACTTGTGGGCCTCGATCAGATCGAGCGGGACACCGGCCCCCTTTGCCGCAAGGATGCCCAGGTTAAATTGGCTATCGGTAACGCCCAAGTCGGCAGCCTCCTGAAACCATTGCGCAGCCGAGCTATTGTCGGCGGCTCCATCGACCCCGATGGCAAAGAGGACGCCGAGATTATGCATGGCGTTGGCGTTCCCCTGGTCCGCGGCAAGACGATACCACATCTTGGCCTTGGAGAGATCCCGCTCCACGCCCATGCCCTTTTCGTATAGGTTGCCTATGCGGTATTGCGCGGGCGCCAGGCCACGTTCGGCGGCGTGTTCATACCACTTGGCCGCCTCGCCCATATTGACCGCTACGCCACGGCCTTCAGCGTACCGGCTGGCGATTTCGTAAAGCGCCTCCGGCTTCCCACTGGCAGCGGCATCACGCAGAGCCGCTGGCTCGATTTCCGCAGGGATTTCCGGTAGCTGTGCGTTCCAGACCGGATCAGGAGCTGTCTGCAACGGCTCGGAGGTAGTCAGGGACGTTGGAAGCTGCACTCCCTCCGGTGAAGACAACGAAGGAATATGCTCATGCGGCAACGCAGGCTGCTCGGAGATCAATCGGGCGACACTGTCCGGCTCGTCCGCCTCTTGATGCGCATTCAGCCGCGACGTCTCTTGCCGGGCATCGTTTGACTCCGACGTTGAGGCTGAAGAGAACTGCGAGGTTATCTCAGGGATTTTTTCTGCGGCCCTGTCGCTCTTCGCAACTTCCGCAGGCTGAGCCGCCGCTGGCGCGGAAGGTGCCGGTGCCGTTTGCACCTTTATAGGATCGACATCGAGACTAGTCGATTCAACCACTTTCGGCAGGCTGTCCTCCGTCTGGAAGATCGCCAGGTTCTGGGTCGCACGGATGACGCCTCCGCCGAAATAAACCCCTCCTGCGAGGAGAACCCCGGCTCCCATCGTCAGCAGAACTTGCTTTTTATGCCGGCCAAGAATTTTAGCGGAAGCGCCGCGTTTGCGACGTCCCTTACCCTTGCCGTCGAGTTCCGCTTCCGCGGCAGCCGCCTGGGCGGCGCGCCTCGCGGCTGCAATGAAATCCGCTTTTGTAACTTCATCGACCGAGCGCCCGCGCGCGTCATGCTGCTCACGCACGCGGCGCATGATCGCGTTAATGTCGGGTTTCCCTGAACCCGGTTCCAGGGGTTCATTCAGGCGCTCCAGATCGATGTCCAGATCGTCATCGGCGAGAATCGGATCTTCCCGCGGCGTATCCAGCTCGCCGCGCTTGTCCGAAAAAGCGCGTGAAAGGCCGGCCAGAAGCCTGCGAGGCTCCTGCGCTTCCTCCTCGACTTCGTCATCGCTGAGCTCAGATGCAGCGGCAGGTTCGCCTGGTGCTCGCTTGACCGCCGCTGCCGTAGGTGACGGAGCGACACGCTCATGGAGAAGCCGTATCGCAGCGTCGGGCGAGGAGGTCTCGTCGGCGGCCCCATGTTTCTCGGCGCCGGCTTCCAGGGAGCTCAAACGATTGACGATCTTGAGAAGTGTATCATGTATGGCGTCAAAGGTTTTGATGTTGCGCTCGTCGGATTTCCTGGTGAGCGTCTGCAGCTTTTCCAGCTCTGCCCTTAGCCGGTCATCCTGCGGGCGTGCCGCGGTCAAACGTTCGGCGACCTCCTCGGCGGCCCGACGAGCGGCATCCAACACAGCCGCCCGGTTTTGCTCGATAGAGCGCTCGATCTTTTCCAGGCGCGGTCGCAAATCCTCGAGAGCCGGCGGTTCTCGACCCGGGCGCTCCAGATGCGCAGCAAGGCTCGCCACCTGCTTTTGCAGATTTCTGATCACCTCCGGATCGACCGAGGCAGCCGCGGCCGAGGTCTGGAGCCGGCCGGAAATATCGTCAAGACGGGCTTCCAGTGAATGAAGTCTGCCATCGCCGCCCGGATTGTGCCGGGCGTTGCTTAGATGAGCGGCGAGTTCGGCAAAGCGATCATCCAAAGCGGCGATCAAGCCATTTTCGGTGTCGATAGTGTTGGCGCCCTGTTCGAGCCGCTCCGCCATCTCCTCGAGCCGGCGCTCCAGATCCTGGAACAGAACGTGCCCCTGCTGGATGGTTTCCTGGGCACGGCGAGCGATGAGCTCCGACAGATGGGAGAAACGATCCTCCAGGCCGCGGAACAGCCGATCTGCCTGGCGCTGCGGGGGGGAGGAATCGAGCTTTTCGCTGATTTGGGCGATTAGGCTGGTCACCCTATCCATTGCCTGCTCGGGCACGTTGATACGGCGCGCGATTTCATCGACGCGCTCATAGAGGGCGCCCAGCCGTTCGGCGATCACCCCGTCCGACCTGTTCTGCACCAGCTCTTCAAGCTGCGAAGCCAGCGATGCGATTCGCGCTTCGACACGCTGTAGCTGGGCTGCATCAAAGGCCGGTGAATGGGCCAGTGCGGCCGATGCGGTGATTGCGCGCGAGATCTCGTCCAGGCGCTCTTCCACCAGCGCATAAAGATCCGGTCCGTTCTTGTCGCGCTGCTCGACGAACCTGTCGAGGGCGACGGCCAGCATCCGCACTCCATCCTCCAATGAACGGAGGGAAAGCGATTCCGGCAGGGAATTGATGGCGGCGCTGATCTCATCCAGCCGTGCTCCCAGTCTCTCCAGGAGAGGATCGGAACCGCGCAGTCGATTCTCCAATGAGCGCACCGTATCTTCGCGGGCCATATCGGAAAGAGCGGATTTTACCTGTTCGAGCTCGAGCCGCATGAGCTTCGTGCCCTTGTCGTCGCTGCGCTCGACGAGCCGTTCGATGGCGTTGGACAAACGCTCGAACTCGTTATGCATTTCGTGCGGCAATGAGGAACGTTGGGTTGCGGCGATCCGATCAAAATCCTGCCGCAGGCCGCTCAATTCGTGCCGGAGGTCCGAATTCCCGGAACCCAGCATTTCCTCTCTCAGCGCCTGCAGTTCCGTTGCGATACCGCCGATGGATGCAAGCTGATCCTCCTGGTGGCGCGAATTTTCGATCTCTCGTGCGATCCACTCCAAATTGGCGCGAGGAGAGGTATCATTCTGCCTTGATGGCTGCTCCTCCGACCGACGAGGCTTGCCGAAGCGTTTCGAGAGGAGCTCCAGGCGCTGAGCGATGTTGCTTTCGTTCTGGCCGTTGTGTTTCCCGGCGTCCAAAGCACGTCCTAACCGCCCCTCCAACTGGCTCAATGTCTGGCTGATATTTTGGTTAATATCATTGGGCGCAGGCCCCGGCCGGCGCTGACGCCCGGCATTGACATTCTCCAGGTACGACCGCTTGCTTGTCATCGAGTTGTCCGCTTCTGCGCGGCTGACGGTCGCCGCATTTAGAACGCCACGCAGGGTACTTGGACTGCACCGCGCGCGGGCAGACATCCTGGAGACTATTCCCCCGCGATCGGAAGACCGTGAATCGACGCGACACACACTGGCAGTCCGATACGGAGACTTTCACCAATCATGGTAAACAAGAAGTTAATTTTTGCTTCCGTACACCGGAAAGTGAGCGCGAAGTGCGCCAGCAAAGCCTTGAAATAATACGCCGATAAATGAAGACTCCCGGCGGGCGGTATCTACCGCCCGTATTTTAGTATCGGCCGGGGAATTTTCCCACCGCGGTTTGCGGTAGAGGCCATTAGCCCGAAAGGGAAAAGGTGATGGACGCAGATATTGCAAGGGTAACCAGTGGCACGCCTGTGCGCAGAACGGCCCCCAAGCAGCTTTCCTACATCCGCATTGGCGAATTGGCACGAGAGTTCGATGTGACGCTCCGTACGCTCCGCTTCTATGAAGACAAGGGGCTCTTACGCCCCAAAAGAAAGGGCCTGACGCGGCTCTACAGCGAAAAAGACCGCGAGCGCCTCAGAATTATCCTGCGGGGCCGGAAGATCGGCTTTCCGCTGCGCGACATGAAACAAATCCTGGATCTATACGGCTCGACAACCGTAAGCGCGCCCCAGGTCAGGACATTTCTTCAAAAAGCAAAAAAGCAGATGGATTGGCTGGAACAGCAGCACAAGGAAATCGAGGAAGCGGCAAAAGAACTGTCAGATATGGTCCGCGATCTGCGCAATCGACTCGGCCACGATAAGCCGGCATTTGCACGCCAGGTTACAGCTTCGAATTGAGCCGGAACGGGATTGCGGGACTCACTCGCAATCCCCTCGAAATTCTCAAGCCCATTTTGCGTCGATGTCCGCTTGCCCTGGCGAGGATCGCGCCA
Source organism: Chelativorans multitrophicus (assembly GCF_011317445.1). Classification (GTDB taxonomy): domain Bacteria; phylum Pseudomonadota; class Alphaproteobacteria; order Rhizobiales; family Rhizobiaceae; genus Chelativorans; species Chelativorans multitrophicus. The sequence goes on along the minus strand of NZ_JAAAPL010000004.1, from coordinate 279,302 downwards.
CGGAACTTCTGTCCGTGGATTGAATTTGACGTTTACGCGCACGTCAATATTTGCTATCTATCATTGCCGCGTCGTTCACCGGTACGTCCAGGAGCAGCAGCATGACCATCTACAGGGCGCCCGTGCGGGAGACCGCTTTTGTTATCCGCGATTTGCTGAATTATCAGCGCTACGGAAATATTGCCGGGTTCAGCGACATTTCGCCGGACATACTCGAAGCGATCCTGGACGAAGGCGCCAAGCTTGCAGAAAACGTGATGCAGCCGCTCAATCGTGTGGGCGACATGGAGGGCTGCACGCGCCGCGAGGACGGCTCGGTTGTCACCCCGAAGGGCTTCAAGGCAGCGTACCGTCAATATTGCGAAGGCGGCTGGATGGGCCTCTCCGCGCCTGCGGAATATGGCGGCCAGGGGCTGCCCTATCTGGTGCATACGGCGGTAGGAGAATATCTCTCCTCCGCCAATATGGCGCTGATGATGTATCCGGGGCTCACGCAGGGGGCTATCGCCGCCATTCTCGCGCACGGCACGGACGAGCAGAAGAAAACCTATCTGCCCAGGATGGTGAAGGGTGTCTGGACCGGCACCATGAACCTGACTGAGCCGCATTGCGGCACGGATCTCGGCCTGCTTCGCACCAAAGCCGTGCCGAACGGCGGCGGCAGCTACAGGATTTCCGGCCAGAAGATCTTCATCTCCGCCGGCGAGCACGACATGGCCGAGAACATCATTCATCTGGTGCTGGCCCGCATCGAGGGCGCGCCGGAAGGCACCAAGGGCATCTCTCTTTTCATCGTACCGAAGCTCAAGCTCGACGACGCCGGCAATCCCGCCGGCCCGAACGGCGTCTCCTGCGGCTCCATCGAGGAGAAGATGGGCATCCACGGCAACGCCACCTGCGTCATGAATTACGACGAGGCAGAAGGCTTCCTCCTGGGCGCGGAAAATGGCGGGCTGAAGGCCATGTTCACGATGATGAACGAGGCGCGGCTGGGCGTGGCGCTCCAGGGCCTCGCCGTCGCCGAAGCCGCCTACCAGAATGCTGCCAATTATGCGCGCGAGCGGCTTCAAGGCCGCTCCCTTTCTGGTGCCAAGGCGCCGGATAAAAAGGCCGATCCCATTATCGTCCACCCGGATGTCCGACGAAACCTGATGACGATTCGAGCCTTCAATGAAGCAGGGCGGGCGCTCCTCCTCTGGACGGCTCTGCAATCCGACATCGCCCATAGCAGCGAGGATGAGCAGGCGCGGCAACTGGCCGAAGACTATCTCGCATTGATGACGCCGGTGTTGAAGGGCGTGCTAACCGACAAAGGATTCGAGCACGCGGTGATGGCGCAACAGGTCTTCGGCGGCCACGGCTACATCGAAGAGCAGGGCATGAGCCAGTTCGTGCGTGATGCGCGGATCGCCATGATCTACGAGGGCGCCAATGGCATCCAGGCGCTCGATCTCGTCGGCCGTAAACTCCCACAGGACGGCGGCCGCGCGGTGCAGGCATTCTTCAAGATCGTGGGCGATTTCTGCGAGGAGCACCGCTCCGACGAGAAAATGGCGCCCTACACAAAGGCGCTCAAGAAGGGGCTCAACGACCTGCAGGCGGCAACGCTATGGCTCATGCAGAACGCGGTGCAAAGGCCGGAAAATGCCGGAGCCGCCGCCTATGATTACATGCATCTCTTCGGCCTCGTGGCGCTCGGCTTCATGTGGAGCCGCATGGTCAGGACAGCCCAGAATCAATTGACGGCAGGGGCCGGCGGCAACGCGGAGTTCCTGGAGCAGAAGCTGCTTCTTGGCCGCTTTTTCATGGAGCGGTCGATGCCGGAAACGGCGGCGCATCTGGCGCGGATTTCCTCCGGCTCCGAGACGATGATGGCTATGACCGAAGCGGCGTTCTAGAGTAGCGCGAGCAGGTAAGGATCGAGGAGACGGGAATGCCTGATGCCTATGTCTACGATGCGGTGCGAAGCCCGCGCGGCCGCGGCAAAAAGGACGGCGCGCTGCACGAGGTGCCGGCGGTTCGCCTGGCGGCGAAGATGCTGGAAGCGGTTCGCGACCGTAACGGGCTCGACACAAAGCTGGTGGACGACATCATCTTCGGCTGCGTCGATCCTGTGGGCGAGGCAGGTGCGGTGATACCCCGCTCGGCGGCCTTCGAGGCGGGTTACGACAACCGCGCGCCGGGTATGCAGATTTCCCGCTTCTGCGCTTCCGGACTTGACGCGATCAATTTAGGGGCGGCCAAAATTGCGGGCGGCTCGGACGAGATCGTGATCGCAGGCGGCGTAGAGTCGATGTCGCGCGTCGGCATGGGCATGTCGGGCGGCGCGTGGTTCATGGACCCGTCCGTCGGCCTGCCCGCATGGTTCATGCCGCAAGGCGTCTCCGCCGATCTTATCGCCACTAAATACGGCTTTTCCCGCGACGACGTGGATGCCTATGCCGTGCAAAGCCAGAAGCGGGCGAAAAGGGCCTGGGACAAGGGCCATTTCAAGAATTCGGTGGTCTCCATCAAGGATCAGAACGGTCTCACCATTCTCGATCAGGACGAGCACATGCGCCCAGACACGGATATGCAGTCGCTGGCCTCGCTCAACCCGTCCTTCGTGGTGCCCGGCGAAATGGGCGGCTTCGATGCGGTAGCAGTGCAGCGATATCCCGAACTCGAGGGCATCAACCACGTCCACCATGCCGGCAACTCATCGGGGATCGTGGACGGAGCGGCAGCAGTGCTGCTTGGCTCGAAAAAGGCCGGCAAGTCGATGGGCCTGAAGCCGCGCGCGCGGATCCGTGCCTTCACCAATATCGGCTCCGAGCCGGCCATCATGCTCACCGGCCCGGTGGACGTGACCAAGAAGCTTCTGAAAAAGGCAAAGATGAAGCTTTCCGACATCGATCTCTTCGAGCTCAACGAGGCCTTCGCCTCGGTGGTGCTGCGCTACATCCAGGCCTTCGACATCGATGGCGACAAGATCAACGTAAATGGCGGCGCTATCGCGATGGGCCATCCGCTCGGCGCCACCGGTGCCATGATCTTCGGCACGGTACTCGACGAATTGGAGAGGCGTGACATGAACACCGCGCTCGTCACGCTCTGCATCGGCGCCGGAATGGGCACGGCCACCATCATCGAGCGGGTCTAGGCGGGAGAGGGCAATATCATGGCTGGCTACAAGAACTTCACCGTCGAGGTCGATAGCGAGGGTATCGCACTCGTCACCTGGAACATGCCGGACCGCTCGATGAACGTCTTCACCGAGGAGGTGATGGGCGAGTTGGACAAGATCATCGACCAGGTCGCAGGCGATGCCGGCATCAAGGGCGCGGTCTTCACCTCTGGGAAGGAGACCTTCTCCGGCGGCGCGGATCTGTCCATGCTGCAGAACATGCTGGGCCGGTATCACAAAGAGAAGGCGAAAAGCCCCGAAAAGGCGACCAGAGAGCTCTTCGACAGGGCCGGAAGCATGAGCAAGCTCTGGCGCAAGCTCGAAGTTTCGGGAAAGCCCTGGGTTTCGGCCATCAACGGCACCTGCATGGGAGGAGCGTTCGAGCTTTCGCTTGCCTGCCATGGCCGTGTGGCGGTGGATGATGACAGCGTGAAGCTCGCCCTGCCCGAGGTGAAGGTCGGCATCTTCCCAGGCGCGGGCGGCACCCAGCGCGTGCCGCGGCTTACCAACACGCAAGAAGCTCTGCAGATGCTCACTTCCGGCCAGAACCTCTCGCCGCAGAAGGCGAAGGCCATGGGACTGGTGCATGAGATCGTGCCTCGCAAGAAGCTGGTCGATGCGGCGAAAAGGATGATCAAGGACGGACTAAAACCCGTCCAGCCCTGGGACGAGAAAGGCTTCAAACTGCCTGGTGGACCGGTCTATTCGGCCGCCGGCGCCAATCTCTGGCCGCCGGCCATCGCCATTCTGCGCCGCGAGACCTACGGCAACTATCCTGGCGCAACAGCCATCTTGAAGTGCGTCTATGAGGGCCTGCTGGTCCCCTTCGACACGGCTCTCCGTATTGAGCAGCGTTATTTCACGGAAATTATGCAGTCGAAGGAGGCGGCGGCCATGATCCGCTCGCTCTTCATCTCGATGCAGGAGCTGAACAAGGGCGCGCGCCGGCCAAAGGATGTGCCGGCCAAGAAGATCAGGAAGGTGGGCGTACTCGGCGCAGGCTTCATGGGCGCAGGCATCGCCTACGTGACAGCCAAGGCTGGAATCCCTGTGGTTTTGATCGACCGTGATCAGGAATCGGCCGATAAGGGCAAAGCCCATTCGGCCGGGCTGATGGATGGTCTCATCAAGAAGGGCCGCGCCACGGCGGAAGAGAAAGAGAAGCTTCTTTCGCTCATCACCGCGACGCCGGACTATTCCGCGCTCGAAGGCGCCGATCTCGTGATCGAGGCGGTGTTCGAGGATTCGGCCGTGAAGAAGGAAGCGACGGAAAAAGCAGAGGCTGCGCTGAAGTCCTCGGCCATCTTCGCCTCCAACACCTCCACAATACCAATCACGAGCCTCGCCAAAAATTCGAAGCGGCCGAAAAACTTCATCGGCCTCCACTTCTTCTCTCCGGTCGACAGGATGATGCTGGTGGAGATTATCCTGGGCAAGAAGACGGGGGACAAGGCGCTGGCGCTCGCGATGGATTACGTTCGCGCCATCAGGAAGACGCCGATCGTCGTCAACGACACGCGCGGCTTCTACGTGAACCGCTGCGTCCTGCGCTACATGCAGGAAGCCTATTCCATGCTGATCGAGGGCGTGCCCGCGCCCATGATCGAGAACGCCGCGAAAATGGCCGGCATGCCGGTCGGGCCGCTAGCGCTCACGGACGAAACGGCCATCGATTTAGCTCAGAAGATCATGAAGCAGACGATCCGCGATCTTGGCGAGAAGGCAGTCGATCCGCGCCATATGGAGCTGATCGACATGATGGTCGACAAGCACGGCCGCCACGGCCGTAAGAACGGCAAGGGCTTTTACGAATATCCCGCCAAACCGGCCAAGAAATTCCTTTGGCCGGGGCTGAAGGATTTTTACCGTCAGCAGGACCCCGACGAGATCGATGTCGAGGAGCTGAAGGCGCGCTTCCTCTATGTGATTGCGCTCGAGGCCGCGCGCGTGATGGAGGAGGGCATCGTCACCGATCCTCGCGAAGCGGATGTGGGCTCGATCCTGGCCTTCGGGTTCGCGCCTTTTACAGGCGGCGTCCTCTCCTTGATCGACGGCATTGGCGCGGCGGAATTCGTAAAGCGCGCCGAGCGGCTGCAGAAGAAATACGGCAAGCAGTTCAAGCCGCCCAGGCTTTTGCTGGAAATGGCTGAGAAAGGCGAGACCTTCTATGACCGCTTTGCGCCGGAAGGCGTTGGCGGATTCAAGGAGGCCGCCTGATCGGGCGCCGGCCCTTCAGCCGCGAAGGGCCGGCGCTTTTGCAACGCGGAGCAAGTTTCATGTATGTCTGGTTCAGGCTCCTGCGGCTAGCAGCGACGAGTCGCCGCCGCGGCCCTTACAGAATAGGCGGAGAAAGCAGGATTTCGCTTCGCTGCCTGCCTTCCGACATCGATATGAATTTCCACCTGAACAATGCCCGCTACATGATGCTGGCGGATCTCGGGCGCATGGACATCTTTTTCCGCAGCGGCCTGCTGGCGACCGCACGCAAGCATGGCTGGAGCCCGATGCTAGGCGGATTGCAGGTGAGCTATGTGCAGGAAATCCGCCTGTGGCAGCGGTTCGAGCTCGTAACGACAATCGAGACCTGGGAGGGCACGCATATCATCGGCCGCCACCGCTTCATGCTGGCCGATGGCCGCACGGCTGCGATCATCCTGACCACAGGCGGTGTCTACGACTTCCGAAACCGTCGCTTCCTCGACGTAGGACAAGTGATGACGGCCATGGGACACGATCATCCCCCACCCCCGCCGAGCCAAGAAGAAAAGGCATTCATGGCTTCTCACCAAGGGCTGCGCGCGCTGGCGAAAATTCTCACTTGAGGGACTTCCCCGTCCCGCCGTCTCCCTCTACCCTTTTGTTTTTAACGTATGGAAGGGTCCATGCCTGCCACCGTCGACTACTATATGACGTCCGTTTCCCCTTTTACCTATCTCGGGCACCAGACCTTCCGCGCAATCGCCCACAAGCATGGCGTTGCTGTGCGCGTGAAGCCGGTGAATCTCGGGCCGATCTTCGAGAACTCGGGCGCGCTTCCCCTTGCGCAGAGGCCGGCCATTCGGCAGCGCTATCGCAGGATTGAGCTGCAGCGGGTGGCGGAGTATCGCGGGCTGCCGATCCACACCAAGCCAAAGTTCTGGCCGGTCGATCCCAGCCTGGCAGATCACACAATCATCGCGCTGGTAGAAGCCGGCGAGAACCCACTGAGCTATATGGAACGCGTGTTCGCGGCGGTGTGGGCCAACGAAGAGGATATTGCGGAAGCAGCTACGCTGGCCACCTATCTGAAAGCGGAGGGTTTCGACGCGGATGCAATTCTGGAGGCGGCGGCGAGCCCACAAACATTCGATATTCGCGCGCGAAACACGCAAGATGCGATTGCTGCCGATGCTGTGGGCGTGCCCACCTGGATCCTGAACGGAGAGCCGTTTTGGGGTCAGGATCGGCTCGAACATCTTGACCAGGCGCTTGCCGCCGGGCGAAAAGCCTTTTCAGCATAGCCAAGCGTTTGTGGACAAGCACATACGTAAGAGTTAAAAAAGCTGTTCTACGGGTAATTTCCGCTCGTGGAGCAGCAGTCTGCGGAGGAAGAGGGGCGTGCTTTCTCACGAGAAGGTCTGGGCGGCTATTGACGCGCTTGCTGCGCGGCACTCCCTATCCGCCTCAGGTCTGGCCAGGAAGGCAGGTCTGGACTCCACCGCCTTTAATCGCTCCAAGCGCCATTCTCCGGATGGCAGGCCACGCTGGCCATCAACGGAATCACTTGCCAAAATCATGGATGCGACCGGTGTCACGCTCGGCGAATTCACGGCGCTGATCGAGGAAATGGCGGAGTCGGGACGGCGCAAGCCGGGCCGTATCAGCGTGCCGCTGATCGGTTTTGCGCAGGCAGGTGCCGGCGGCTACTTCACCGATGCAGGCTTTCCCGTCGGACAAGGCTGGGAGCAGGTGGAGCTTCCTGGCCAGGTCAGCGAGGCCGCGTATGCTCTGGAGGTGCAGGGCGATTCCATGCTGCCGCTCTACCGCAATGGAGACGTGCTGGTGGTGGAGCCGTCAGCCCCGGTTCGGCGTGGCGATCGTGTCGTGGTCAGGACGTTGGATGGAGAGGTCATGGCAAAGATCCTGCTGCGACAGACCTCCCGCCAGATGGAGCTCCTGTCTCTTAATCCAGACCATCCGAACCGAGTGCTCGGGCATGAAGAAGTGGACTGGATTGCCCGAATTGTCTGGGCTAGCCAATAGCCCTCCCCGTCTCCTCGCGGAGACGGAGAAGAATGATTATCCTGCCAGCTCTCCGGCCAACGCCTTTTCGATCAGCGCCCGCGTCTCCGTGACGCCGTAAAGGGCGGCGAAGGAGCCGAACCGCGGCCCACGCTCCTGTCCCAGGAGAACCTGATAGAGCATCTGGAAGAAGGCCACGGAAACGCCCGGCCCACCGCTCGGGCTTTGCTTGGTGTGGTCCTGGTACCGTTCGATACCACGCGCCACGTCGAGGACTAGGTTTTGGATCTCCTCTCCGTCGGCGCCTTCAGGCAGGGCAGCGAACTTGTCCCTTAGAGCTTCGAGCGCCTGTCGTTCAACGGCATCCGGTTCACGGAACTTCTTCGCGGGCTTCACGAAATCATCGAAGTAGCGGATGGCGTATTCCGTCAGCCGATCCAGTTCGGGATGCGTCTGCGGTGTGACGCCAGGCGCGTAGCGCGAGATGAAGCCCCAAAGCACGCCCTTCTCGTGCGCATTGGAAGCGCTCACAAGATTGAGCAGCAGCGCGAAAGGCACAGGCAGGTCGATCGGCGGCGGGTTTCCGTCGTGAATATGCCAGACCGGATTGCCCAGCCGGTTCTGCCAGTCCTGGCGGGAATAGGCCGAGAGGAACGAATAGTAGTCGTCCACCGCCTTCGGAATGACATCGAAATAAAGCTTTTTCGCTGTCTTCGGCTTCTGGAACATATAAAGCGACAAGCTCTCCGTCGGCGCGTAGGCGAGCCACTCATCGATGGTCAGCCCGTTGCCCTTGGACTTCGAGATCTTCTGGCCCTTCTCGTCCAGGAAAAGCTCATAGTTGAAGCCTTCCGGCGGCGTACCGTCGAGTACGGTGCAAATCTGCGCCGCGAGTTTCACGCTGTCGATCAGGTCCTTGCCGGACATTTCATAGTCGACACCGAGCGCCGCCCAGCGCATCGCCCAATCGGGCTTCCACTGCAGCTTGGAATGGCCGCCGGTCACCAGCGTCTCGAAGCGCTCACCGCTTTCAGGATCGCGCCAAACGATCGTGCCTGCGTCGAGCTTTCGCTCCTCAATGGGCACCTGCATCACAACCCCGGTTTTCGGGTGAATAGGCAGGAAGGGGGAATAGGTCTGTGCCCGCTCTTCGCGCAGCGAAGGCAGCATGACCGCCATTACCTCATCGAAGCGCTCCAAGACTTTCAAAAGCGTCGCGTCGAAACGACCCGAGGCATAGTATTCCGTCGAAGAAGCGAACTCATATTCGAAGCCGAACTGGTCGAGGAAGGCTCTCAGCCGCGCGTTGTTGGCAGCGCCGAAAGAAGGATACTGGTTGGAAAACGGGTCCGGCACGCGTGTCAGCGGCTTGCCGAGATGGGCGCGCAGCATCTCCTGGTTCGGTACATTGTCAGGCACCTTCCTCAAACCGTCCATATCGTCCGAGAAGCATAGGATCTTTGTCCTAACCTTATCCTCGGTGATCACACGGAAGGCGTGGCGCACCATGGACGTGCGGGCCACCTCGCCGAACGTGCCAATGTGCGGCAGGCCCGACGGACCGTAACCGGTCTCGAAAAGCACCGTCTCGGGAAAACCCCTTCCCTCGTAACGTTTGACGATCTTGCGCGCCTCCTCGAAGGGCCAGGCTTTGCTTTCCGCGGCGGCCTGCAGCACTTCCGGGGTAAGTTCGAGCGCGTTTCCAAGCGTGATCGTCATCTGCTGTATCCGGTAAATGATGGATGTTCCGCCTCCGGCACCGCGATGGCGGCGTTTCGGGACCGGTTCACCGCTTGGCGTGTAAGCCCACCTGCGCCATGCGTCAATCGCGACGCGATTCTTCGTTGCAGCCTGCCGCCGGCACACCTACCTTCGTCCCTCACGAAAACGGAGACGAATGGCATGAACGAGAAGCCGTCCCCCCAGGAAGCACTGGTCTATCTGATGGTTATCGTGTCCGCGGCAGACCGGGACATGACCGACGCCGAGTTGGGCAGTATCGGAAGGCTTGTTCGAACAGTGCCCGTCTTCGACGGCTTCGACCAGGAAAGCATCATTCGGACCGCGCAGGAATGCCAAAAGCTGCTGCAGCAGGAGGATGGGCCCGAACGTGTGCTTGATCTCGTTCGCGATACGGTGCCGGCAATTCTCTACGACACCGCCTATGCCTTGGCTGTCGACGTTGTGGCGGCCGATCTCTATGTCGAACCGGAGGAGATGCGCATGCTGCAGATCGTGCGCCGGCGGCTGAAGCTGGAGCCTCTGGTCGCAGCCGCGATAGAGCGGGCGGCGCGCGCCCGGCATCGCACGATGGAAGCGGCTCTCCGCGTCGATCAGTAAAAGCCGACCGGAAAGTAACGCAAGTAGAGATCTGAAAAAGTACCGTCAGCCTCTATCTGCTGAAGGGCGTAGTCGAATGCTTGCGCCAGCTGGGGCCGGTCGCCTTCCACCGCAATGGCCAAGCCTTGGCCAAGATATTCCGGCGCCATATATGCCCCGCCGACGAAGGAGCAACAGCCCTTCGCTCCATCGCTGAGGAGCCAAAAGGAAAGGCGCATGCCGTCTCCGAAGATGGCATCGACCTTACCTTCCGCCAGCGCGCGGGTGAGTTCTGCCTCCTCTGAAAAGCCGACGATTTCAGCCTCGGCGAAGAGGTCGCGCAGCATGGTTTCATGGGCTGTCCCTTCGGCAACGCCGACCCGCTTGCCGGAGACCGCTTCATATATGGGCTCTCCCATTTGAGTATCCTTCCGCGCGACGAAACGCGCCGGGAACATCAGAAAGGAATGTGAAAAGAGCAGCTTCCGTCGACGCTCCTCGGTGATAGCCAGTCCCGCAATCACGGCCTCGCCCTCGCCACGCTCAAGGGCGGGCTCCAGCTCCTCGAAGGGAAGCGCCTGAATCTGGCAGCGGTCGAGCATGCCCAGCTCGCTGCAGATGGCCCTTGCAAGGTCGATGTGCAGCCCGTTGAGCCGACCGTCGGCATCAAGAAAGTTGAACGGAAAAAAATCGGTCGTGGTGAGGAAGCGCAGCCGCTGAAGGCCTGCGGTGTCCGGTTTTACCAGACGCTGCTTCCCGTCCCAGAAACTCGGCAAGTCCGATTGGGCCAAAACTGGCTGCCCGACAGAAGCGGCCAGCATGAAGGCCAAAATGGCGCTTAAACAATTGCGCAAGAGCAACCTCCATCGTCTGGCGTCATAAGTTTATACCGCTGGCCCAATCCTGCGGCAGAAGCAGAATACCGCAAAGCCACAGGTGAGGATCGCCGGCAAGCGATAGCGATTATACTTTTAGGTAAGCTGCCCCATTGACTGTGGAAAACAAGTTTAACAATATGTGAAGTGAGGTGACCAGCAGGGGCTGTGGGGGTCCGGTCACCGAGAGGGGTCATATGAAAAACTCGCCTTGGGTCGACGGCGGATGCGTGCGCATCCGGTCCGGAGCTAATCGCTTGCATCTTCCTTCCCGTGTCGAACGCAGCATGGCCTGACAAGGTCTGCCGATGATCTGGCGGAGCGTCGAAAGCATCTGAAATCAGTGGAGCTAAGTGCCTCATGTATATGGGTGGCGCGAGTGGTGTTTTGCGTGCTGAAAAGATGTCGGGGCGGGGCGACTTTCCATGCCGTAACGAACCATTGGATGTGTCTCCATCTGGCCTTGCCAACTGGCAGCCAATTCTGGAACGGCTGGGTGTTGCCTATCGTGAGATGCAGGATATCGAACGGAGGGCGAAGCTTGCGGGAGTGCCTTATCAGATCGAGCTTCAGTGTTCGGGGGCAGTCGGAGAACGCGCGCTCTTTCGCGCATTGGCGGCACATCTAGACCTTCCTTTCGATGACGAAATTGCCCCTGAGACCATCTTCCTGCCGGAAGAAAAAGGCCTGGAAGCGCTGCGCCTGCCCTATGGGATAGGTCCTGTCATCGCCCTGGAAGATGCTGATCGAACAATTTACCTTGTCGCGCCGGAGCGCTTGGATATCGCTGCCATGCAGCGCTTCCTCCGCAAGCATCGTGAGATCGCGGACCGAATAAGGATTGTGGCTCCATCGGTGCTGCGCCGCGCCTTGAGAAATCGTTCCAGCGAACGCTTGTCGCGCATGGCGATTAACGGCCTGTTCGAAGCAAAGCCCGAGTTTTCAGCGCGTCACGTCCTTAATGGATGGCAGGGCGTCGCGGTTGGCAGCATCGGCGCACTTATCATCGTTGCTTTCGCACTGGCCCCATTCTCCGCACTCGTCATTTTACATCTTCTGCTTTCAGTTCTCTTTCTTGCCTGCGTGCTGCTGCGCGTCGCGGTCAGCCAGGAGGCGCGCGAGCCTTCTCCACCCGCCGTCCTGACGACTATGCGGCCTGCCGAGATGCCGGTCTATACAGTGCTGGTGGCGCTCTACCGGGAGGCCGACGTAGTACCGGAACTGCTGGTGTCTCTGGGACGGATCGTTTGGCCGCGCAGCAAGCTGGAGATCAAGCTTGTCTGTGAAAGCGACGACACGGAGACCCTCGCCGCCATCCGAGCACAAGAGCTGCATTCCTATATCGAAGTGATCGAGGTGCCCCCTCACGGCCCGCGCACCAAGCCTAAGGCGCTTTCCTATGCCTTGCCCCTGGTCACGGGAGAATTCGTCGTATTGTTCGACGCTGAAGACAGGCCACATCCCATGCAGCTTGTCGAAGCCTGGGAGCGCTTCCGCAGCAATGAATCAGGCGACCTCGCATGTCTGCAGGCACCCTTGATGATCACGAACAGGGGCGAGAGCTGGATCGCCTCGATGTTCGCCTTCGAATATGCCGCACTTTTTCGAGGCATTCTGCCGTGGCTGGCCAAGCGCGATCTCGTTCTGCCTCTTGGAGGCACCTCGAACCATTTTCGCCGCGCTTTGCTTGAACGTGTCGGCGGCTGGGACCCATGCAATGTGACCGAGGATGCCGATCTCGGCCTCAGGCTTGCCCGGATGGGATACAAAACGGGCACGATCAGCTCGCCCACCTACGAGGATGCCCCAACGACCGCGTGCATCTGGCTGCCGCAGCGGACCCGCTGGTTCAAAGGCTGGATGCAGACCTGGCTGGTGCATATGCGTGACGTGCCGCGCCTTTATCGCGAACTCGGAAGAACATCCTTCCTGGTCACGCAAATCCTCACGATGGGGATGTGGGTCTCGGCCCTCGCATATGCGGCTTTTCCCATAAGTGCCGCTGTCCTGCTCGTCATAATGCTCGCCCAGGATAATCCCGTAAACCATTATACCGCGTTGCTTGCCTTGGATGCAGTCAACGTGATTTTCGGCCACGGTGCATTCCTGGCGCTCGGCTGGCGAACGCTCCCAAAGACGGAACAGCACGGCCTGTGGCGGCACATGATGTGGATTCCAGTATACTGGGCGTTGCTCTCAGCGGCCGCATGGCGGGCTCTCTGGCAGCTTTATCGCTGCCCCCATGTCTGGGAAAAGACGCCGCACCGGCCCAGCCTATGGAAGCTCAGGGACATTCAGCGCAGGAAGCTCGCTCCGAACCCGACAAGCCTTGGATCTTCTTCACCAATCGCGTCTTCGTCGCGGCCCGTATAGGGGAGTGAAAGCAGGATGCGGCGAATGACAGCGAGTCGCGCACGCCTCTTGTCGTTGGCAAGTACAATCATCCAGGGAGCGTGCTGCGTATGTGTTCGCTCGATCATGAGATCACGCATGCGCGTGTAATCGTCCCATTTCTCCATTCCGGCGATATCTATCGGGGAGAATTTCCACCATTTCAGTGGGCTGTGCCTTCGGTCGTGGAACCGCTTCAGCTGTGTTTCCCGGCCGATGTTGAGCCAGAATTTGAAGAGATAGATCCCGTCGTTCACGATGGAGCGCTCGAACGCGGGTGTCTCCTCAAGAAACTGTTCATGTTCCGCGGGCGTGCAGAAGCCCATTACCGGCTCCACAACGCCACGGTTGTACCATGACCGATCGAAGGTGACGAACTCACCTGCCGACGGAAAATGCGCGATGTAGCGCTGGTAATACCACTGACCGCGTTCGGTTTCGGTCGGCTTCGACAGCGCCACATTGGGAGCGCTACGCGGGTTCATGTTCTGCCTTAAATGGTGAATGGCGCCGCCTTTGCCGGCCGCGTCGCGCCCTTCAAAGAGAGCCACCACGCGGCCGCCGGTTGCCTGTAACCAGCTCTGCAGTTTTACGAGCTCGATCTGCAGCGTCTTCAACTGCTTCTCATATTTTTTGCGCTGCAGCTTTTCGTCATAGGGGTAACCGCCGGCTGTAAGGACCCGTTCTTCCACCCAACGCGGAAGAGTTGGATCATCGATGTCAAACTCGCGTTTCACGCCGTCGATGACGAGTTTCATCGGCTTTGAAGGTGGGAGTAAGGGTTTATCCAAAGGCTTATTCATAAACTTTATCCTTTGCGACAGTAGGTTTGATGCTAGCCGTCACGATCAAGGCGGTCTAGTAGCAGGTCGGGGGCAGGAGATGACGGACACCAAAACAAGGCCTTTGCGGAACCTGCTGCTGGCGGCGCGCGAGCGGCTTGCTCGCCACGGCACGGTGCTTGCCGTCTCCGCGGCTGCCTGCCTTGTGCTCGACCTTTCCTTAGGCGGCAGCGGACTGGGCGCGGCGATTGCGATTGCGATTATTGTACCGATAGCTCTTTTTCTTCCCCAAAAAACGCAGGGGATACAACCTGAAGAGCGTCGAGAGGGCGGCGGGCGCCGAATGGAGACGCTGCTTGCCCTTGACTTGGCAGCAGCCGTTCACGACCCCCTGATCTTCTGCGACGCGAATGGCGATGTCGTGCACGCCAATGAAGCAGCGTCACTCGCTTTCGGCTCGCTTGCGCCCGGAATGCCCCTGCAACTGAAATTCCGCGCGCCGGAAATGCAAAACTTCATCCTCCGCATAATGGAAGGGGGAGCGGGCCCCTTTGGCATAGACTATATCGAGCGCGTCCCTGTCGAGCGCGCCTATCGGGTATCGGCAACGCGGATCAGTGACGGCTCTGGACTTTTCGTGCTGCTGTTCAAGGACCAAAGCGAAGCTCGGCGCATCGACCGGATGAGGGCCGACTTTATCGCCAATGCGAGCCATGAGCTGCGCACACCGCTTGCCTCAATCGCCGGATTCATAGAGACGCTGCGCGGGCCGGCACGCGATGACGCCAAGGCACGTGACAGCTTTTTGCAGATCATGCAGGATCAAACCTCGCGCATGGCCCGATTGATCGACGATTTGCTTTCGCTGTCTCGCCTGGAGGTCAAGCCCTACGGGAAGCCCACCGAAAAGATAGACCTGCGCCCGGTTATCGGCGGGGTGCGGGATGCGCTTGCGACCCTCGCCAAAGATTCCGGCGTCACCATCGAGCTCGACATGCCTGACGAGCCCCTTGAGGTACTCGGCCACCAGGACGAGCTTGTGCAAGTGTTCGAGAACCTGCTCGAAAACGCCTGCAAATATGGCAGCCCCGGAGGGCGTGTTATCGTCTCGGCCGGCAAGCCTGTCGAAGGGCTGGAGAGGACGGTCACCGTTACCGATTTCGGGCCGGGAATTCCGGAAGAGCATATTCCCAGGATTACGGAGCGTTTCTACCGCGTCACTGTCGAAAAGGGGCGTGCCCCGAAGGGGACCGGCCTCGGCCTTGCGATTGTCAAGCACATCCTGACGCGCCACGACGCGCGGCTCTCGATCCGCTCCAAGATTGGGGAGGGATCGTCCTTCACGATCCATTTCCCCGCTCCCAATCACGCCTGATGGGGAGTGAACACAGCCTCTACCTGGCTGAAAATCTTCTCCTGGAGCCTATTTCTTTTTTCCGTCATGTAGCTAGCCTACGTCATGACAGGGGTGATTTGCGCCAGGAGGCTCCCAAAAATGCAGAGCCAGCATACTATCCGCAACTTTGATGAGGAGCTGCGCTTTCTCGCCAACCAGATCGGCGGGATGGGCGGCTATGCCGAACGGATGGTGGATGAGGCCGTCTCAGCGCTGGTATCAGGCGATACGGCACTGGCGCGGAAAGTCGTTTTAGACGACGCCTTTCTTGATGAGAAGGAACGCGAAATCGGGGAAAAGGCGGTCATCATTATCGCCAAACGTCAGCCCATGGCGGCCGACCTTCGCGAAATTCTGGGTGCAATCCGCATCTCCGGCGATCTAGAACGAATAGGCGATCTCGGCAAGAACATCGCGAAGCGGGTCGTCGCCATCACAGAAGCGCGCCAGCCGGTGCGCCTGTTGCGCGGGGTCTCCTCTTTGACCGAGCTCGCTTTGACCCAGCTCAAGGAAGTGCTCGACGCCTATGCCTCCCGCTCGGCGGAGAAGCTCGGCCTCGTGCGCGATCGCGACGAGGAGATCGACGCGATGTACACCTCACTGTTCCGCGAGCTCCTCACCTATATGATGGAAGACCCGCGCAATATCTCGGCGTGCACGCATCTGATTTTCTGCGCAAAGAATATCGAGCGCATCGGCGATCACGCGACCAATATCGCCGAGACCGTCTATCATATAGTGACGGGCGCCTCGATGCCGCCGGAGCGCCCCAAAGAAGACCAGAGCCACAAAGTGGTGGCGCCAGTGCCGACGGAATTGTCGAGATAGGCAGCCGGAACTTTCGCATCGCGCTTCCCGAAACCGAGCCGGTGTTCAGGCGATGCGCCAGAACTCGTCAGAGTTCCCGCGACGCGGTAAACCGCTTGAGAAAAGGAGGGCGGCTAAAGCCGCCCGAGAGGATCGGTCCGCTCGTTGTTGCCCCGTCCTTATCTGCTGCGGCGGCGTTCCCACGCCGGCTGATAGGCTAGTCGGGAATGATAGGTGCAATAGGGCCCCGAATCCGCGGTATCGCTTCCGCAGAAGCTGAAATCCTCCACCAGCGGGTCCCCGTTGGGCCATTTGCAAGTACGTTCCGTCAGCTCGGTTAGCTTCAGATTTCGTGAAATCGGAACAACCACGTTTTCGATCGGGCGCAGGTACTGATGGGCGACCGCATCTTCTTCGAACTGCAGCTTGAGCGCGGTCGCTCCGATGGAGGCCGTGACCGGCCTAGGATTGGCATTGCGCTGCTTGCGCGCGCCAGCCGCGGCGGCAGCGCCGCTGGCAGAAGCGGCTGTCGCCGCCTTCTTGCGCCGCGCCGGCACAGCCGTCGCCCTGCCCCGGGCGGAAAGCTTCAATCGATGCACCTTGCCGATAACAGCGTTGCGGCTGACGCCGCCCAACTGCGCCGCAATTTGGCTGGCACTCAGCCCCTCCGACCAAAGCTTCTTCAACTGTTCGACCCGTTCGTCAGTCCAATTCATCAGGACACGCTCCTGTGCAAGCGTGCGGAATCCCTGCCCCCTCCCCTCGGCAAAATGCCGAGTAGATACCATATCTATATGGTTCTGAAGGTCCGCCGCACGAAATCTAGTCGTTACTCAGTAAACCTACCTTACTGATTGACTCCATGACAAGAGTCCGACTCGGATCGCGAATCGCTTTTTGCGGTTTTCCCCAACTTGGCGAAAATCGTTCATCCTTCCTTCGCATTCCACTTCGGTGCCGCAGGCCCTCTTTTCGTTGACTTCGTGAAGGAAAATGCTGATAAAAAGGCCGCTTGCCGCCCTTGGGGCGGCATTTTGATTTCATCGGCATCGCGGCTTGGTGCCGTCGAGCAGAATCCCGAGGAATGTGCGCATGAGCGGTTCGGCGCTTTTTGATACTTTTGCGAGGCTACCCCTTTCTTTCGAGCGGGGGGAAGGATCGTGGCTGATCACCGCCGACGGGACGCGATATCTAGATTTTGCCGCGGGAATAGCGGTCAATTCCCTGGGTCACGCCCATCCGCATCTGGTGGCCGCCCTTACCGAGCAAGCCGGCAAGCTGTGGCACGTTTCAAATCTTTACGAGATTCCCGGTCAGCGCCGCCTGGGCGAGCGGCTTGCCGAGCATAGCTTCGCAGACAAGGTGTTCTTCACCAATTCGGGCGCGGAGGCGCTCGAATGCGCCATCAAGACGGCGCGGCGCTATCATTACGTCAACGGGCAGGAAAACCGCTTCCGCATCATCACTTTCGAAGGCGCATTCCACGGCCGTACGCTTGCGACCATCGCTGCCGGCGGCCAGAAGAAATATCTGGAGGGCTTCGGTCCAAAGGTCGAAGGTTTTGACCAGTTGCCCTTCGGGGATCTGCGGGCCGTTGAAAACGCCATCACACCCGAGACCGCCGCCATTCTCATTGAGCCGATCCAGGGTGAGGGCGGCATCCGTATGCCCCCCGCCCAGTTCATTCAGGGATTGAGGGAACTCTGCGACAAGCATGGCCTGCTGCTGATCTTCGACGAAGTTCAGACGGGGATCGGCCGCACCGGAAAGCTCTTTGCCTATGAATGGACTGGCGTAGCACCTGATATTGCGGCCATCGCGAAAGGCATCGGAGGCGGTTTTCCGATGGGCGCGTGCCTGGCAACAGAGGAAGCCGCAAAGGGAATGACACCAGGCGTGCACGGCACCACTTTCGGTGGCAATCCCCTCGCGATGGCGGTTGGAAACGCAGTGCTGGACGTGGTCCTGGAGCCTGGCTTCCTCGATGAGGTGAGCCGCAGGGGCCTGCTCCTCAAGCAAGGCCTCGCCGCAATTGCCGACACCTTCCCCGATATCGTGGACGAGATCCGCGGCACCGGGCTGCTGCTCGGAATCCGCTGCAAGAGCCCCACTTCCGCGCTGCAGCAGGCGCTGCGCGAGGAGGGAATACTTGTGGCGCCGGCCGGAGAGAATGTGCTCCGCCTGCTGCCGCCGCTCAATGTCACTGATGAAGATATTCAGGAGGGGCTGGAGCGTATCCATCGCGCCATGGAAAGCTTGGTATCTGCGTCCTCAATTGCCACAGCGACAAAGGTGTGACTGCCTTGGCACGCAATTTCATCGATCTTTCCGCCGTTTCTGCCGCCGATCTGCGGTCCATTCTGGACGATGCCAAGGAGCGCAAGGCGCTGCTGAAATCAGGGAAGGCCGGCAAGCCCTTCGAAGGCAAAGTGCTTGCGATGATCTTCGACAAGCCTTCGACCCGCACGCGCGTTTCGTTTGATGTGGCGATGCGCCAGCTCGGCGGCGATACGATCATGCTTACCGGCATGGAAATGCAGCTCGGTCGCAGCGAGACGATCGCCGACACGGCCAAGGTGCTTTCGCGCTACGTCGATGCCATCATGATCCGCACCACGGCCCATGAGAGGCTTCTGGAGCTTGCCGAAAACGCCACCGTACCCGTCATCAACGGGCTTACTGACGACACGCATCCGTGCCAGATCATGGCTGATATCATGACATTCGAGGAGCATCGCGGCGATGTGAAGGACCGGCTCTTCGCGTGGTCGGGCGATGGCAACAACGTGCTGCATTCCCTCCTAGAGGCGTCGGCACGCTTCGGTTTCAGGTTAAACATCGCCACACCGGTTGGCAGCGAGCCCTCCGCTCACTATGTGGAGTGGGCAAAGACGAATGGCGGACGCGTGACCCTCACCAGCGACCCGGAAGCGGCGGTGCGCGGGGCCGATTGCGTGGTGACCGACACCTGGATCTCAATGGGCCAGGAGCACCGCGCGCGAGGACACAATGTGTTCCAACCCTATCAAGTGAACGAGAGGCTGATGAGCTTCGCTAAGAAAGAGGCACTTTTCATGCACTGCCTGCCCGCCCATCGCGGCGAGGAGGTGACCGACGGCGTTATCGACGGCCCCCACTCGGTGGTGTTCGACGAGGCGGAGAACCGCTTGCACGCCCAGAAAGCCGTTCTCGCCTGGTGCCTCGGCCAGTGAACGACGATACGGCGAAATTGGGCGACTTCGGCTTCGCCGGAGACGATCACGTCGTGCCTTTCGAGGTGGAGATGCTCGACGTGCGCGGGCGCGCCGTGCAGGTTGGTGCGATGCTCGACCAGATTCTGGAGCGTCATGCCTATCCGGAGCCAGTCGCGCGGCTCTTGGCCGAAGTGATCGTTCTGACGGTCCTTCTCGGCAGCTCGCTGAAATTCGACGGTAAGTTCATCGTCCAGACGCGTTCCGACGGCCCGGTCGACATGCTGGTGGCCGACTTCTCCACGCCCGGTTCAGTGCGTGCCTATGCCCGGTTCGATGAGGCTCGGCTCGCCGACGCAGTCGAGCAGGGGGCGGCTTCGCCAGAGGCATTGCTCGGAGAGGGCATCCTGGCGCTTACGATCGACCAAGGACCCTATACGCAGCGTTATCAGGGCATAGTGCAGCTAGACGGCTCTACATTGGAGGACGTGGCGCGCAGCTATTTCCGCCAGTCGGAGCAGATCCCGACCGAAGTGCGCCTTGGCGTGGCTCGCATTGTCATGCCGGGCGAGAGCGGAAAGGGGCGCTGGCGCGCCGGCGGACTGCTTGTCCAGTTCCTGCCCTCCGTGCCCGAACGTGCCCGCATGGGCGATCTACCGGGCGGCGACGGCGACGAAGAGAACGAGGGCAACGGCCACCCCGACGACAATGCCTGGCAGGAGGCACTGGCGCTTCTGAACACCGTCGAAGTCGACGAGCTTCTAGATCCCACCGTCGGCGCTGAAAGGCTTCTCTATCGCCTGTTCCACGAGCAGGGCGTGCGCGTCTATGACGGCGTGGACGTGATCGACAACTGCTCCTGCTCGCGTGAGAAAATCAAAACCATCCTCGATGGCTTCACTGCCGAGGAAATCAAGGAAAGCACCGAAGACGGCATCATTCGCGTCAACTGCGAATTCTGTTCGAAGGAATATCTCTTCGATCCCAAGGAATTCGATGGGGCGCAGGATTCCAAGGCTCAGTCAGAAGACTGACGCCCTGCTTAGAAGACGGGTCGTTCCACCGCGCCATACGAAAATCGATCTCCAGCGCTAGCAGGCCCGGGATATCTCTGAAATCACGCCCTTTTACCGCTCACGGAGCGGCAATGACGATGGCCTTCCCAATGGACAAGAAGCGTTCACTGGGCTAGCCAAGGAGGATTTCGAGAGAAGGGATAGGCCATGGCGATGATCATCGAAGGAGAAGAGCGGATCTCAGCACCGGTCGATGCCGTCTGGCGCGCATTGAACGATCCGGCGGTGCTGAAGGACTGCATTCCCGGATGTGAAGCGCTGGAAAAGAAGTCGGATACTGAGTTTTCCGCCGTCGTTTCCCTCAAAATCGGTCCAATCAAGGCGCGGTTCAACGGCGAGGTCGAGCTGACAAATCTCAATCCGCCCTACTCCTATACGATTTCCGGAGAGGGAAAGGGCGGGGTGGCCGGCTTCGCCAAAGGCGGCGCCGATGTGAAACTCAAGGAAGACGGCGCGGATGTGACCATCCTATCCTATCAGGCCAAGGCGGATGTCGGCGGCAAGATGGCACAATTGGGCGGACGCCTGATCGAGTCCACGTCCAAGAAGCTTGCCTCCCAATTTTTCGCTGACTTCAACGCACGCGTGAGCGGCACGAATACTGCCGAAAGCGCCTGACCTAGAAAAATCCTTGAAGTAAGGGAAAACACCCAATGGAAGCCAGCCGGCCCGTCAAGATCGCGCCATCCATCCTCGCCTCCGATTTCTCGCGCTTGGGTGAAGAGGTGACGGCAGTGGCCGCGGCCGGCGCGGACTGGATTCACCTGGACATCATGGACGGGCATTTCGTTCCGAATATCACATTTGGCCCGCCCGTCGTGAAGGCCATTCGCGACCGGACAAACAAGGTGTTCGATTGTCATCTGATGATTGCGCCGGCGGACCCTTACCTCGCCGCCTTCGCGGAAGCGGGATGCGACGTGCTGACGGTCCATGCGGAGGCTGGCCCGCACCTCCACCGGTCGCTGCAGACGATCAGGAAACTGGGCAAGAAAGCGGGCGTTTCGCTCAATCCGGCAACACCGGAAAGCGCGATCGAATATGTGCTGGACGATGTTGACCTGATCCTGATCATGACCGTCAATCCCGGCTTCGGCGGGCAAGCCTTTATCCCTTCTGCGGTGAAGAAGATCCGGCGTGTGAGACAGATGGTGGGCAATCGGCCGATCGACATTGAAGTGGACGGGGGCATCACCGCCGAAAATGCGGGGGCAGTCGTTGCAGCCGGTGCCAATGTGCTTGTGGCTGGCTCCTCGATCTTTAAAGGAAATGGGGAGGACGCCTACCGGCAGAACATTGCCGCCATCAGGACGGCCGTTGAATAGCCGCTGTTTCAGGCCTGTTTCGGCCCGTAGCGGACAATCTCGAAGCGGCAGGCCAGCGCGTCGTAGAGGAGCAGGCGCCCTATCAAGGGTTCACCGATGCCTGTGATGAGCTTGATGGCTTCCATCGCCTGCAATGTTCCCATGACACCGGTGAGAGCGCCGACGATTCCCGCTTCCGCGCAGGTGGGCACCATTCCAGGCGGCGGCGCCTCCGGGAACAGGTCCCGATAGGAAGGCAGCGGTCGGCCATCCGCTGTCGTTTCATAGGGCTTCAGCACAGTGAGGGAGCCGTCGAAACGCCCCACCGCCGCCGTGATCAGCGGCACCTTCTGTTCCGCGCAGGTATCGGCGAGCGTATAGCGCGTCTCGAAATTGTCGGAACCATCCACCACCACGTGATAGCGCGCGATCAGCGGACCGGCATTCGCGGGATCGAGCCGACGGACGTGTGACTCGACTTTTGTGTGAGGGTTGAGGCGTTCGATGGCGGTCTTAGCGCTCTCGGTCTTGGGTAGCCCGACCGCTTTCGTCTCATGGATGATCTGCCGCTGCAGATTCGACAGCGAGACATGGTCGTCGTCTACGATGCCGAGTGTCCCCACGCCTGCGGCCGCCAGATACTGCAAGACGGGAGCTCCAAGCCCGCCTGCACCCAGCACCAGAACCCGGGCGCGCTTCAGTTTCTGCTGGCCCGCGCCGCCGATCTCGGGCAGCACGATATGGCGCGCGTAGCGCTCAAGCTCTTCGTCGGAAAGGATCGTATCGTTCATGGCGGGACCATACTTCGCCGGAGGCGGCTTGTCAGGTGCGCCGCGCTCAAACCGACTGAATTGCGCCGCCCGATACGGCGAGAAATTGGGCCCGGCCCTCCAGGCTGGAGAAGAGCGCGCGTTCCGTACCGGTCATGAAGGCCTGGCAGTTGAGATCCTCGAGGATGTCGAAGAGGGCCGCGCGGCGATCGGCATCGAAATGGGCGGAGATTTCGTCCAGGAGCAGAATCGGCGCCATGCCTGAAAGCTCAGCGGTCAGCCGTGCATGGGCAAGCACGAGCCCAACGAGAAGCGCCTTTTGTTCTCCGGTCGAACAGCTTTCCGCCGGCATGTCCTTGGGCGCATGGCGCACCAGGAGCTCGCTGCGGTGCGGCCCTTCGAGCGCCCGCCCCGCCGCGCGGTCTCTCGGGCGCTCTTCGCGCAAGCGAGTACGGAAATCCTCCTCAACCTCGACAGCCGGGTTTCGTGCAATCGCCTCGTCCACCGTGCCTTCTAGCGCGAGCAGCGCCTTGGGAAAGGGACTGCCGGCAGGAAGACGCTCAATCATTGCGGCAAGCAGCCGCAACATCTCGGCACGCGCCGCGGCAATCGCCACGCCGGTTTCGGCCATCTGCATCTCGATGGCATCGAACCAGGCATCGTCCCGCACATCATCCGCGAAAAGCCGGTTGCGGGAGCGCATGGCTTTTTCATAATCCGCCGCCCGGCGGCCATGCGCTGGATCGATTGCCAGGACAAGGCGGTCCAAAAAGCGCCTGCGATCAGCCGAAGCCCCGGTGAAGAGCGCGTCCATAGCCGGGGTAAGCCAGATCACCCGCAACCAATCGAGCATGGCTTCAGCGCTGCGCTGGGGCTCGCCATCGATGCGCACACGTCGCCCGGATTCTGATCCCTCAGCTGCCGTACCGGCCGTTCCCGTCCCAATCCGACAGGAGCCATAAGGTCCTTCCACCTCCGCATGCACCGCAAAACCATCGCTGGAGCCGATGCGCATCGCCTCTTCCAATGTGGCGCGCCGCAGTCCACGACCGGGGGAGAGAAAGGAGATTGCTTCGAGCAGGTTCGTCTTGCCGGCGCCGTTCTCGCCGGTAAGCACCACCGCGCCAGGCTGCAGGCCGAGCGAGAGCGAGGCGTAGTTGCGAAAATTGGAGAGCGTCAGCTTGGCGATATGGACCTGCGCCGGCCGCTTTTCCGGAGTTCCTGTCGTGGCCGTCGTCGTCACACCCGCATCGGCATCAGGACGTAAAGCACGCGCTCGTCGGACGTATCCTGGATGAGCGTCGGCGAGCCGGCGTCGGCCAGGAGAAACTTCGCTTCACTGCCCGACAGTTGCGCTGCAACGTCCAAGAGGTAGCGCGCGTTGAAACCGATTTCGATGGGATCCGCGTTATAGCCCGCAGGTATTTCTTCCGTCGCGCTGCCCGAATCCGGATTGTTGACCGTAAAGGTCACCTGACCGTCCGAAATGGAAAGTTTCACCGCCCGTCCGCGCTCCGAGGAGACGGTGGAGACACGATCGACCGCCGCCGAGAAGCTCTGCCTGTCGATGAGCAGTTCCTTGTCGTTGCCTACCGGGATGACGCGCTGATAATCGGGGAACGTGCCGTCGATCAGCTTGGACGTAAGCACAACACTGCCAATTGTGAAGCGGATTTTCGTGTCCGAAAGCTCCACAGTGACGGCAACATCCGGATCGTCCACCAGCTTCTGCAATTCGCCAACGGTTTTGCGCGGTACAATGATGCCGGGCATCCCTTCCGAACCGGCGGGCGCCTCGATCTCCGCCCGCGCAAGGCGGTGGCCATCGGTTGCCACGGCCCGAAGCTTGAGCGCTCCATCCGATTCAAGCGTGTGAAGGAAGATGCCGTTCAAATAATAACGCGTCTCCTCGGTCGAGATGGCGAACTGGGTCTTCTCCACCAGGCTGCGCAGGACGGCGGATTCCATGCGGAAAATATGCGAAAACTGGCCAGCCGTAAGGGCCGGGAAATCCGCCTTGGGCAGGCATTGCAAGCGGAAGGTGGAACGGCCCGAAATGACCGACATGGTCTGGCCGTTCTCATCCACCTTCAACATCACCTCAGCACCGTCCGGCAGCTTGCGGACGATATCGTAGAGCAGATGCGCAGGCACGGTGGTGGCGCCTCCCTGCTCCACGGAGGCCGGCGCTGCTTCCGTCATCTCCAGATCGAGGTCGGTCGCTTTCATCTCCAGGCTCGCACCATCAGCTGAAAGCAGCACATTGGAGAGAATGGGAATGGTATTACGCCGTTCCACCACCCGATGAACATGGCCGAGCGACTTCAGAAGATTGGAACGTTCAAGGACTACGCGCATAACCTCTGTTCTCGCCTGATGAGGAGCGGCCTGGCGAATGCCGTCACGGCCCGCCTCGACCTGATAGAAATTGCGCCAAACTGACAGGAAAACCGGAAAAAAGGCAAGCCCGCGAAAAGGCGTTAGCCGATTTCCGCGGGCTTTCTGGGGATAACGCTTCTACGAGCGTTTTTAGGCGCACTCCCGCTTAAGCTTGATCGCTGATCAGCCTCTTCAGAAGCTCGATCTCCTGCGCAAGCTGCTTGTCGTCCCCCGACATGCCTTCGATTTTGCGCACCGCATGCAGCACCGTCGTGTGATCGCGACCGCCGAAGCGGCGGCCGATCTCCGGCAGCGAGCGAGGCGTCATTACCTTGGCAAGGTACATTGCCACCTGGCGCGGCTTCACGATGGAACGGGTGCGCCGATTGGAAAGAAGCTCCGTCTTCGACACATTGTAATGCCGAGCGACGATGCGCTGGATATCCTCGATGCGCACGCGCCTCGGCTCGCCGGTGCGACAGACGGGACCCAGGATTTCGTCGATGCGCTCAAGTGTGATCTGCGGTTCGAAGGAATGGCGGAAAACGAGCTGGTTGAACGCACCCTCAAGCTCGCGCCCGCTGCCGGTCACCACCTGTGCCACATGCTCCAGCACTTCCAGAGGGATATCTAGGGAAGGATCCTCGACGCGAGCGCAGGCGAGACGCTGCTTAAGCATGGCCAGCCTGAGGTCGTAATCCGGCGTGAGCATCTCGAGAGACACGCCGCCGTTCAGACGCGACTTTACGCGCGGCTCCAGCGACTCCAATTCCGATACCGGCCGGTCGGCTGCCACGACCACCTGCCTGGCGCTGTCGAGCAACATATTGAGAAGGTGGCAGAACTCGTTCTGTATCGATTTGCCCTGCAGAAACTGCATGTCATCGATAATGAGGAGATCGATGTCCCGGAGTTGTTCCTTTAGGGTAAGCGCGTTGTTGTCGCGTATCGCAGTGGCAAAGCGCCACATGAAGTATTCCGCGGTAAGATAGACAACGCGCGATTGCGGGCGCCGCTTCAAGGAAGCCGCGGCGACGGCCTGCAAGAGGTGTGTTTTCCCGAGGCCGACCGAGGCATGAATGAAGAGCGGATTGAACCTTATGGCCCCTGCCGCCAGTTCCGCCACCGTTCGGGCGGCCGCATAGGCAACACGGTTCGAGGCGCCCTCAATGAAGGATTCAAAGGTGAAGCGGCTGTCGAGCGGCGATCCGAACATGCTGGGCCGCATCGCCTGGTCTGCTTTTGCCGTAGGCAGGGGCGTGACCCGGGCCCCGTTGACCCCGACCGACGCGAGCGCCTGCTGAGGCTGGCCACTTGCCTTCCGCGCCGGCACGGGCTTGACATCCGCCTTGACGGGCGATGTGCGCGTCGCCGTGCGAACCACAATCTCCACCTTCAAGGTGGACGGATCCTCCGCCTTCCAAAGACTGGTGATCAGATCAAGATAGTGGCCGTTGATCCAGGCCCTCAGAAATGCCGTCGGGACAGAAATGCGAACTACACCTTTGGAGGTCTCCGCCAGCTTCATGCGCCCAAACCAGCTGGAATAAACCTCCGTACCGAGCCGGGCCTTCAGTTGTGCCCGAACCCGTTCGAACACTGCCATGGCCTCTCCGGAGCTCTCCGCTTCTTCATGAGCCGCCGAGCCGTGAAAAGAGAACCCTCCCCCGACTTCCCTCTCAACGCCGCTTTGCATCCTCGTTTCCCTGTTAAAAAATGCTTCTATTTTTAATTCAAACAGACGGTGATTATCCCCGCCCTGCTACAGGCGACCGCCCGCAAACTTCCCTATCGGCACTGCTGCCTCTCCGCACTTTTGATACTGGTGACTAACTGCAAACCTTTACCCCCGAGCTGGCACTAATCCGCAGCCCTGGTTTCCAACCGGAATACAGCCCCCTTCAAACCAATCCGGTACCCCTTCTCCGACCACACGCCAACACGAGCGCGAATTTCTCCGCGCCGCAGCAGCTGCGTCTTTTCTCTGGTTTTCTGGGCGGCCAAGCCTGCCCTCTTTGATGGGGAGGACATTACCGAAAGTCGTGCAGGCAGAGCAAGTGCGATACTGTTGCTTTTTTGCCCAGTTGCGGCACTCCGTGCATCGATCCGCAGGCACGGAAATGCTTAACTCGTTTTGATTCCAACCGCTTTTGCCAGCAGGGTTTCCGAGGCATGCGCGAAGAAAAAAAGTGAAAAAATCTGCTTGACATTCGCTCGCCCCATCACCCCGCCACGCGACACTTTTTTGCTGTGGATAAACTTTTGTAAGCAGTTGATTATGTTATAGAAATCTATCCTGCCCCTATTGAGGGGGCAGTCATTTGTATGACAGTTTTCCTAAGGCTGGAAGAAAAACGCCGGCAAAATAAATAATGAGCATAGCTACGCCCCCTCACGGAGGTGAAGCCAAGTCATTGCACGGCAAAGAAAAACCCGGCGTTAGGCCGGGTTGGAGATCCCAGGCCGGGATCTCAAGCGTTCAAGGTCTTAACACGACGAGCGAGTCGAGAAACCTTACGCGCGGCAGTATTCTTGTGAAGAACGCCCCGGGTGGCAGCGCGCATCAATTCCGGCTGAGCTGCCTTGAGCGCGGCTTCCGCAGCGCCTTTATCACCAGAGGCAATCGCCTCCTCGACCTTGCGGACATAAGTACGGACACGCGAACGGCGGGTCTTGTTGATCGCCGTACGGCGGGCGATCTTGCGCACCGCCTTCTTGGCCGAAGTGGTGTTGGCCATAATTCCTCTCTCGTTCTAATCCTAGCCACCAGCTCAACCTCACGGATGAGCCGAGGCGCAAAACAAAAGGGCAGCCCCAAGGGCTACCTCAGTCGAGGCGGCTTATAGTCGAGGGATCCCAACGCGTCAACGGTTACGGAATTGCGGAGAGCGCTTTTCCGTAAAGGCGGCCATGCCTTCCTCCCGGTCATCAAGCGCAAACAGGGAATGGAAGGCCCGCCGCTCGAACCGCAGGCCTTCCGAAAGCGTCGTCTCATAGGCGCGGTTGACGGCCTCTTTCGTCATCATCACCGCGGGCATGGAAAACTCGGCAATTTTGCCGGCCACCTCAAGCACATCCTCAATCAATTCTCCCAGAGGTACGACACGGGAGACCAGGCCACAACGCTCAGCCTCCTCCGCATCCATCATGCGGCCCGTCAGGCACATCTCCATGGCCTTGGATTTTCCAACGAAACGAGCAAGGCGCTGGGACCCGCCCATGCCCGGCGTGACACCAAGGGTGATCTCCGGCTGGCCGAACTTGGCATTATCAGCCGCTATGATGAAATCGCACATCATCGCCAGCTCACAACCGCCCCCAAGCGCATAGCCGCTTACCGCAGCGATGAGAGGCTTGCGGACACGGGTGAGCCGCTCCCAATCCGAATAGAGGTCTTCCATATAGACATCAATGAATGTCTTGGGCTGCATCTCCTTGATGTCGGCCCCGGCGGCAAAGGCCCGCTCTGACCCGGTAATGACAACGGTCCCCACGCGCGGATTGGCGTCGAATGCCTCTGCCGCGCCGATCAACTCCTCCATCATTTTGGTATTGAGCGCATTCAGCGCCTTCGGGCGGTTGAGCGTGATGAGACCCACCCGCCCACGCGTCTCCACCAGAATCGTTTCATAGGCCATAGAGCTTCTCCCCGTGCAAACCCTCACCAGCTAGCGCTGACATATAGGGCAATAGAATGTAGAGCGGCCTCCCTGCACGAACCGCTGGATCGTGCCTGAACAACCTTCCTTGCGGCAGGGCTTCCCCTCGCGATCATAGACGCTGAAGCTATGTTGAAAATAGCCGAGCGAGCCGTCTGCCTGGACATAATCCTTGAGGGATGAGCCTCCCGCCGCGATGGCCTCGGCAATAACCGTGCGGATCGCCCCAGCCAAACGCTCGCTGCGTCCCGTCGATTTGCCCTCGCGTGTCGCGATCGTAGCGGCGATACGGCGCGGTGAAAGACCCGCGCGCCAAAGCGCCTCGCATACATAGATGTTGCCAAGGCCAGCCACCAACCGCTGGTCCATGAGCGCAGCCTTGAGCGGGGCACGCTTTCCGGCAAGCAGCCGGGCCAGAAGCGCGCCGTCAAGCGCATTGCCGGTGGGTTCGACGCCGAGCCCGGCAAAAAGCGGGTGCGCTTCCAGATCCGCGCTGTCCAGGAGAAGCATGAAGCCGAAGCGCCGCGGATCATTGTAGATGACGCGGGCCGAGCCGCCTTCGTGCCGCGCCAGGTGGAAGACGACATGGTCGTGCTTCTCGGCCTTTGAACGCGCGTAATGGAAGTCACCGCGAAGCTTGTCCGACCCGCTCTCCTCGATGCGAAAAGAGCCGGACATGCCCAAATGGCTTACGAGCACCCTGCCGTTTTCCAGGTGGAGAAGCAGATATTTTGCGCGGCGCCCGAGAGCCTCGATCCTGCATCCTTTCACGTGTTCGGAAAAGCCGGCGGGAAAGGGAAAGCGCAGATCGGCGCGGCGCTGCTCGACGTGGATTATCCGCGCGCCTTCCATCACAGGCTCCAGGCCACGCCGGACTGTTTCGACCTCTGGAAGCTCAGGCATGTTGCAGAGCGTTCAGGAAAGAAACGCCGTGCCGGCCGGCGGGAAGCGCCAAATGCGAGGCGATGGTCTCGCCTATGTCGGCATAGCTGCGCCTGCGGCCAATGGACCCTTTGGCCAATCCCGGTCCTGCACCCAGGATCGGAACGCATTCACGCGTATGATCCGTACCCCGCCATGTGGGATCGCAGCCGTGATCGGCGGTAAGGATCAGGAGATCCCCCGCCCGCAATTTCCCAAGCGCCTCCGGAAGGCGGCGGTCGAATGCTTCAAGCGCGGCGGCATAGCCCGCGACGTCGCGCCGATGGCCATAGAGCGAGTCGAAATCGACAAAATTGGCGAAGACAAGGTCTCCCTCTCGCGCATCGTCCATCGCACCGAGCGCCGCGTCGAAAAGAGCCATGTTGCCGGCCGCCTTGCGCACTTCCGTCACGCCCTGATGAGCGAAGATGTCGCCGATCTTGCCGATACCGATCACCCGCCTGCCCGCGGCTTCCACCCGATCAAGAAGGGTCGGCTCAGGCGGGGGGACGGCATAATCGCGCCGGTTCGCCGTGCGCTCGAAAGTCTCGGCACTTTCGCCGACGAAGGGGCGGGCGATGACGCGGCCGATCCTGTAGTCATCCACCAGTCTGCGCGCCGTCTCGCATACCGCATAGAGCCGGTCCAATCCGAAATGTGTTTCGTGCGCCGCAATCTGAAAGACCGAGTCCGCCGACGTGTAGCAAATGGGCTTGCCCGTACGGATGTGTTCCTCACCCAAACGGGCGATAACTTCCGTTCCCGATGCGTGGCAATTGGCGAGGATGCCCGGCAGGCTCGCTTCCCGTATCAGCCTGCCCGTCAACTCGGCCGGGAAAGAGGGTGTGGTCTCGGGGAAATAGCCCCATTCAAAGGGCACCGGGACACCAGCGATCTCCCAGTGGCCGGAAGGCGTATCCTTCCCGGTCGAACGTTCCTCGGCGGCGCCGAAGAAACCCGTTGAAGCGAAACCGCGCTCGGGCTCGCGCCCTGCGGCAATGGCTGCCGCGGCGTTCAAGCCGAGGGACTGCATGTGAGGAAGATCCAGCGGCCCTGTTCGCAAACCAGCCCGGTCGGCTCTTCCCGCCGCGCAGGCGCCTGCGATATGACCGAATGTATTCGCGCCCTCGTCGCCAAAGCGGGCAGCGTCCGGCGCATGGCCGATGCCGAAAGAATCTAGAACAAAAAGAAAGGCGCGCGCCATCAGCTCAAAAATCCATCTGGTGGCAGAAATAGGGAGAGCCGGGCAGCTTGGCAATCTCCGAGAGGCTTTAACAATTTCCGCAGGGAATGGTTGGAGTCTGACGGGGGTTGTAGTATTGGCGCGCGCTCATCGAAATGTTGTCGAACGCCGCCGTTAAACCCATCGCCTCCTTGCCGTCGGCGCTCCAGAGGATCATCGGCCGATAATCAAGATTTGCCTCCGCGCGGACCAGAAACCTGCCGCGCACCAGAAGACTGTCCGGGAGTTCGGTGATGTCGTCCGGCCGCTCCGCATAAACAAGCGCGTCGCCAACCAGCGAACGTGACCAGACCACCTTCGGTTTGGGCTTGTCCTCGTCCGTAATCTGGATGGCGGTAACCGTTATCGTAGGTTTGCTGCGGCGGTAGGGCTCAAGTGCCGCGCGGCCGATCATCATAAGCGCAAGGAGCTCGTCCTTCGTGATTTCCTTCTGCTGTGTAACCAGATCGGCAACCTGATTTGCCAGCCGGCCCACCCTTCTATTGGCCTCCAAAGCCTGGGTGGCCTCTAATGTGAGAAAGAAGAGCGCCAGCATCAGCGGCACGACCAAAGCGAATTCGACTACCGCCGCACCACTGGCTTCTTTGGAAAAATTGATGAGATGGCTCACCACCTCACGGCCCTGCTTCCGCAAATGTGCAATCATGCGCCCCTCCTCCTCAGCCATCTTATTGGGCCGCGGCCGCAAAGGGCTCGTTCTGCCAGGTTTGACTGGTCAAGAGCAGCATCTTTCCGGCGGGGAGGTTCGTCAGGCGGTCATGCATGATGTTCGTGAGCACCGGCCAGAAATAGAAGATGCGCAATACATTTTTCTCCTCCGCGCCGCCGGGATCGAACATATAGGCAGACGGTAGAACCGGCCCGTCAAAAATCTCTGCTGCCTGCGCGAAAGTTTGAAAGCTCCGCAGATCAATCCGCAGACCGGGACAGTCACTCGGAAAGAGCACGCGCATGCGCTCGCACATAAGGTCGCGGACGATTTGCTCGTTGACGACGCCGGCCCTGAGCCGGCCGGTACGGAACTGGCGCGCGACATCATCGGCGGCATTGGTCAACAGCTCCTGCGCCACAAAGGCGACCGCACTCTCTATGATTGCAAAGAGCACAAGCAGAAACGGGAAAGCGAGAAGCGCAAACTCTATCGCAGTCGCGCCTTTTTTCTCGCGCCCGAAGCGGCGCAGCAGCGCGGTCGCGGTGATGCGCCTGCCTGTCCCGAAATTTGCCCCAAGACCACCCATCTCAGCCACCTTCCCTCGGGACCGATTATTGCAGGGAGCCGTTGCTGCCTCGTTTTTCAGACGGTTAAATTATCTGCGGGGAAAGAAGCCTTCCATTAACGCTCAGGCCAAACACCAGCAGGTCTTATCAGTTGCGCATCTCGGCTTCGGAGATTCGCTCGGCTTCGGACTTGTAAGCGCTTTCGCAGAAGGGCGTGCACGACAGGGTCTGCACGTCCGAACGGCGGTAGATGCGGACTGAATCGACGGTCTGTCGGGAGACCCTCACTTGCTCGTCCATGATGGGCCGCCCTTCGACATCGAGCGCGACTATATTGGTAACACCAAAACCCTTGCCCGTGAGCACGATGGTCTGGGCATCCTGCACCACCGCATCCGCAATTTCCGGATTGCCGATCACGACCGTGTCGGCGGGACGGACGAGCTTGATGATCTTCGCCTGGTTCATGACGATGCCGATATCGGCGCGAGCTTCGGCACCGGCTATCGCCGCGGCGAGCATTATCGCAAAAAAGAGTGCTCTTTCGCCAAATGGCCGCAACGCGCCGCCTCCAGTGTTTCCCATCAAAAATGAACATAAATGGTAAAGTAATAGTTAAAACCCTCTGCCGGAGAGACCTCACTCTCAACAAAGACCAGCTCCTGAAACGTTCAAAATTTAAGCAAACGATGATAGTGTTCGTAACTATATTATTGAGATCACGATCTAAATTCTTTGGTAACATTGTTTTTTAAGAGCACCGAAAGTGACCAGGCGTAAACCTCCCTCCATCCGATCGACACAAGAGAAAGTCGGCGGGGTGCTGAAAAAATCGGAGCTGAAGGAGATCTCTTATGTCCAGTCTTTTTGCGCGTTTTCTGAAGGATGAATCCGGCGCGACGGCCGTCGAGTACGGCCTGATCGTTGCACTGATCGCCGCAGGCATCATCGCGGTGGTCGGCTCGATTGGTGGCCAGATCACCAATGCGTTTACACGGGTGTCTACCGGGCTCACCGGCGAAGGTATTGCCGAATAATACCAGGATTCGGTGATTTCCTATTGCGAGGCCGCCTGCAGCAGCAGGCGGCTTTCTCATTGCCATCGGTTGCGGAGTTCTCTTGACCCGCCCAATCTTCACAGGCGGTTAGGTTCGAGAGGCTATTCTTTCGTCTCTTCAGGAGAGTACTGTCATGGTTGAAGCAGCGATCCTGGTCATCTTTCCTTTCTGCATGGCCTTTGCAGCGGTCTCCGACATGATATCGCTGACGATAGCCAATCGCGTATCGATCCTGCTCGTCCTCTCCTTCGCGGTGCTTGCACCTTTGGTCGGCATGCCCGTTGCGGAAATCGGGATGCATTTCCTGCTTGGGGGAACGGTGCTCCTCGCAACATTCGCAGTCTTCGCGATCGGCGGTATGGGAGGCGGAGACGCGAAGCTGATGGCTGCGAGCGCGGTGTGGTTCGGCTTCAATCCCGGTCTGATGGATTACCTGCTGGCGACCGCGCTTTTGGGCGGAGCGCTCACGCTCGCGCTTGTATCTTTCAGGCGATCGGCTTTCTCGCCACTGGTCGCACATCATGTTCTGCTGCGCCATTTCGCGGAAGAAAAGTCCGGCATCCCCTATGGCGTGGCACTCGGATTGGGTGGCCTGATCTGCTTTCCGCAGACACCACTGATGCAATGGGCCATGGAGCGCCTCGCGGCTGGGTAGACTAGTAAGGCCGCGGCACGAAGATTGCCGCGGCCTTACTTCTTTCGTTCAGCACTCGCCTCTGTGGATGATGCGGTAGTCTGCCGATTCCGCCTCGCAGGTGTTCCCGAAGGTGCGCATCCGCCCGTTTCTCACGCCGCAAACTGGCGCATACTCCTTCGTGCAGAAGCGTGGGCCGTCATCCACCGGGGGGCGGCCACCGCCGCATTGACCGGGATATACCGGCCGATAGCCTTCGGCTTCAGCTATGCAGGAATTGGGGAAAGTGCGCTCGCGGCTGCCGCGCACCGCGCAGACCGGGCGGTATTCGCGCGTGCAGGCCTGCGGCGGCATCTCCGGCGGGCGGGAGGGTCGGCATTCGCCGGGATGCACCGGCCGGAAGCCTTCGGATTGCGCAATGCAGGCGTTGGGGAAGGTCTGTTCGCGTCCGCCGCGCGTGGCACAGACCGGTTGATATTGCTGGGTACAGATGCGCGGCCCATCCGGCGGCGGCGGGAGCGGGCGACCCGGCTCCTCTTCGACGACGACGGTGCAACTCCACAGGAGAAGGCCTGCAAAGGCCAGAGCACTCAGCCGAGCAAGGTCTTTCAGCAATTTCACGATGAGCCCTCCTAATACAGCGCGGCTCAACCCGCTTTTTCAGCCGGGGCCGCGATTCTCCTTACCTTATTTGGCGGACGAGGTCTCTATCGGGGAAACAGGTGGGCGGGCGTCCGCCCTTCTCTTGCCACAGGCCGATTGAACGGCGGGTCTTGAAGCCGGCCAGTCCGTCGGCGCCTCCCACATCATAACCGGCACGTTCCAGCGCGCGCTGCATGGCGGCAATATCGGACCGGAGCATGGACTCGACCCTGCCCCACTGCCCAGAAAATCCGGCTGTGCCATACATGATGCGGTCACCCGCATGGCCGACGAAGAGGGCATAAAGATCGCTCTCGTTATAGTCTTTGAGGCGATAGAAATTCGGCGTGACGATAAAAGCCGGCCCATGGCGCCCCGCCGGCATCATCAAATAACCTTCCTCGCGCAATTCGTGGTCTGGGAAGGGCTT
Organism: Chelativorans multitrophicus; assembly: GCF_011317445.1. Taxonomy (GTDB): domain Bacteria; phylum Pseudomonadota; class Alphaproteobacteria; order Rhizobiales; family Rhizobiaceae; genus Chelativorans; species Chelativorans multitrophicus. The sequence continues at coordinate 244,820 of NZ_JAAAPL010000004.1, read as the reverse complement.
GCCGTTCGCGCGGGCAATTCCCATGGCCGCCCAATCAGCGATGCGCCGGCCCTGGTCCGGGCCTTCAAGCGCACAGGAAATCTCCTTGGGGAGAACCACCTCGAAACCCCAATCCCGGCCCTGCACCCAACCGTGGCCGGCGAGGTAATTGGCGATCGAGGCAAGCGCGTCCGGAACGGAATTCCAGATATCCGCACGGCCGTCGCCGTCGAAATCCACCGCGTATTTCAGGTAGGATGTGGGCATGAACTGCGGCTGGCCCATTGCGCCTGCCCAGGAGGAGCGCATCGTTTCGGGCGGGACACGGCCCTTATCGACCATCGCCAGCGCGGCTAGCACTTCCTGGCGGAACATCTCCTTGCGGGTGGCAAGGAAGGCTTTCGTACCCAATACCTCGAAAGCGTTATAGGGAATCTTGGCGCTGCCGAAGCCGGATTCGCGGCCCCAGATTGCGAGCAGCACGCCAGACGGCACGCCGAAGCGCTTCTCGATTGCCGCAAGCGTCGCGGCATGGGTTTTCGCCCTGCTCCTTCCCCCGGAAACGACACCATCGATATGAGCGAAATAGGCTGATGGCGCCCGAAATTCCGCCTGATGCTGCTCCGTGGAACGGGGCGCCTTCTCGCCTGGCAGAACAAGGTCCGGCAGCTTCAGATTGGGTTTCACGCCGGAGAAAGCGGCCTTGAAGCTCGCCTCGGATATGCCGCGGGACCGCGCCTCAGGCCAAAGGTCCCGCGCGAGCCAATCCTGGAAAAGCGCGTTCACGTCGGCAGCCCGCGCCGGCAAGGAGGCCAAGCACAAAATCGCAAGGGCAAGCATAAAGCCCCTTCTTGCTCCTTGCAGCATCGAGCAGTTCCCTTGTTCAGAAAGCTGTACGTGACTTCAGCGCAGCAGCGAGAGTTCCCTCATCCAGATAATCAAGCTCGCCACCGACCGGCACGCCATGGGCGAGCTTCGTGACCCTGACCTCCAGCCCCACAAGCTGGTCCGTGATGTAATGGGCGGTCGCCTGCCCCTCGACGGTGGCATTCACGGCAAGGATGACCTCCGAAACGCCGCCCTCCGCGATCCGGCTCACCAGGCCTTTGATATTGAGATCGTCCGGGCCGACGCCGTCCAGGGGCGAAAGCGTCCCGCCAAGCACGTGGTAGCGGGCGTTCAACGCGGCGGCACGTTCCAATGCCCACAGGTCGGATACGTCCTCGACAACGATCAGCGTCGCAGATTCGCGCCGCGGGTCCGTACAGATTGTGCAGGGGTCGGAGGTATCCACATTGCCGCAGACGGAGCAGACCCTCACCTTCGCCAGCGCTTCCGCCATCGCCGTGGTTAGAGGCGAGAAAAGCTGCTCCTTTTTCTTTATGAGGTGAAGGGCAGCCCGCCTGGCAGAACGTGGCCCCAAGCCAGGCACCTTCGCCAGGAGCTGTATCAGGCGTTCGATCTCAGGACCGGCGATGCGTTTCGACATTAGCGACCGTCATTTCTCGAATAGGGGGAGCAATAGCATCCATCCTTGCCTGCTGAAAACAGGCCTTTGCCGGCACGAGTGAGCCAATTCCTACAGGAGCCGCAAAGCAAAGAAGAAGAGCAGCAAGGCGATTACCCATAACGCAAGATGGCCCGCACGCTCATATCTCGCCCGCGCGCGGCCGATCGCCCGCGTGGTCTCCGTTTCGAGGCGGAGCCCGCTGTTGAGAAAAGCTTCCATGCCTCGGCTTACATGGTCGAGACGAATCGCCAGTTCCGGCGCTTGGCGAACGAGCATCATCAGTGCATGAGCTCCCTCCCGCGCGTCCATGAAGAGTCCCTGCGGGCCAAGATTCTTCTCGATCCACTCGGAGACGACAGGCTCTGCCGCGCGCCACATGTTGAAGTGCGGATCCAGAGTGCGTGACACGCCTTCGACGACGACCATGGTCTTCTGCAGAAGCAGTAGTTCGGGCCGCGTCTGCATGTCGAATAGTTCCGTCACCTCGAACAGGAGCGTAAGCAGCCGCGCCATGGAGATCGTTTCGGCAGGCTGGCCGTGGATCGGCTCCCCGATCGCCCGGAGCGCCTGGGCGAAGGCGGCCACGTCGTGGTGGCTGGGCACATAGCCCGCCTCGAAATGGACCTCCGCCACACGGCGAAAGTCCCGCGTTATGAAGCCATAGAGAATCTCGGCGAGAAACCGCCTTTCCTTCCGCCCGATGCGGCCGACAATGCCGAAATCGACGGCGACAATGGTTCCATTCGCCTCGACAAAAAGATTTCCGGGATGCATGTCGGCATGGAAGAAGCCATCACGAAGAGTGTGCCGCAGGAAGGACTGGATCAATGTCGTGGCAAGACGCTCCAGATCGTGCCCGGCGGCGCGCAGCGCTTCGGTGTCCGACATCTTGATGCCGTCGATCCATTCGAGCGTCAGCACATCCCGGCCGGTGCGCTGCCAGTCCACCCAAGGCACCCGGAAGCCTGGATCCTCTTTCGAATTCTCATGGATCTCCGAAATGGCGGCCGCCTCAAGCCTCAGGTCCATCTCGATTTTGGTCGTCTGAGCCAGAGTCTGCGTCACCTCGACGGGGCGCAGCCGGCGTGATGACGCAATGAAGCGCTCCTGCAGGCGAGCCGCGAGAAAAAAGGATTCCAGGTCATTATAGAAACGGCGGCGCACCCCGGGCCTGATCACCTTGACCGCAACCTTCTGGATCTCCCCCTCGCGGATGATCTTCGCTGGGTGCACCTGGGCTATCGAAGCTGCCGCAACGGGCGCACCGAACTCCCGGTAAAGCGTGCCCACCGGGGCGCCCAGTGAAGCCTCGATCGCCATGACGGCGCGCTCCTGCGGGAAAGTGTCCATCCGATCTTGCAGCGAAGCCAGATCGCGCGCCAGTTCGTGGCCGACAACGTCCGGACGTGTCGCCAGGAATTGCCCCAGCTTTACATAGGTCGGGCCAAGCCGGTCCACCGCGATGGCAAGGCGTTCCGTACGAGCCCGGTGGCTCGAGCGACGGCGTGATAAAAGTCGCGCCAGGCGCCATCCGAAACGTGGCATCCCTTCGAACTGGTCGCCGGGAAAAGCTGCAATCACACCCTCCCGCAAGAGAATCCAGCCCGCGCGGGCAAGGCGAAGATATGCGCCTAGCGTGCTCATTCGCTATCAGATTTTCCAGCCGGAATGGAGGGCGGCAATACCACCCGAATAATTTCGCCAGGTGACGCGGTCGAAGCCGGCCCGCTTGATCATGACGGCGAAATTATCCTGATTGGGGAACTTCCGAATGGATTCCACCAGGTAGCGATAGGGCTCGCCATCACCTGCCACGGCCTGGCCGATGCGAGGAATGGCGTTGAAGGACCAGGCCTCATAGACTTTGTCGAGAAGAGGCACGTCCACCTCCGAAAATTCCAGGCAAAGGAAACGTCCACCCGGCCGCAGCACGCGGCAGGCTTCAGACAATGCCTTGTCTATCTGCGGCACGTTGCGAATGCCGAAAGCGATCGTATATGCATCAAAGGCCGATGAAGGAAAGGGAAGTTCCTCGGCATTGGCTTCGACAAAGCTCAGATTCTGAGCAAGCCCACGTTTCTCCGCCCGATCACGGCCCACGGCCAGCATGGAACCGTTGATATCAAGCACGGTGACCTGCGCTTGGCCGCCGGAAGCCTCCACGATGCGGAAAGCTATGTCGCCAGTGCCTCCAGCCACGTCTAGCGCCTTGAAGCCAGGCTGCTTTGGTGGCGAGAGCCAGGAGACCATCCCGGCCTTCCAGAGCCGATGCAGGCCGCCGGACATCAGATCATTCATCAGGTCGTAGCGTTCCGCCACGCGATGGAACACCTCGTTGACGAGGCCCTGCTTCTCGCCTTCTCCCACGTTTCGGTAGCCGAAGGCGGTCTCCATCCCGCCTGAAGCCGTAGTGCGCTGTTGCGACATATCTTCTCGCTCTTGAAAACCGGCGCGACCATAACCGAATGCCGGCTGCTGCGCCATGCGTTCAAAGCCACCTAGAGCAGAAAAGCGCGCAATAAAAAAGCGGGGCCGAAGCCCCGCTTCTCAATGGCAAACCGCCTGCGTTCAGGCCGTTGGCTGCTTGGTTTTGCGCAAATAGGGAAGAATGGTGTCGAAAGCGCCGAAGCGCTTGACGGCATCCTCGTTGGAAACCGCGGCGGTGATGATGACGTCCTCGCCCTGCTTCCAGTTGGCTGGAGTAGCCACCTGGTGTTTCGCGGTGAGCTGGATCGAATCGATAGCCCGCAGGATCTCATCGAAGTTGCGGCCGGTGGTCATCGGATAAGTGAGGATCAGCTTGATCTTCTTGTCGGGACCGATGACATAAACCGAGCGAACCGTCGCGTTGTCAGCGGGGGTGCGCCCCTCGGACGAATCACCCGCCTCAGCGGGCAGCATGTCGTAGAGCTTGGCAACCCTCAGGTCCTTATCCCCGATCAGCGGGTAATCTACGCGGAAACCTGTTGCTTTTTCTATGTCGTCCTTCCAGCGCAGATGATCCTGGACGGGGTCCACCGAAATGCCGATGATTTTGGCATTGCGCTTCTTGAACTCGCCTTCCAGGCCCGCCATCGCGCCAAGCTCGGTCGTGCAGACGGGTGTGAAATTCTTTGGGTGGCTGAAGAGGACGGCCCAGCCATCGCCGATCCATTCATGGAAGTGGATGGTGCCATGTGTTGTCTCGGCGGTGAAATCCGGTGCGGTGTCGTTGATACGAAGGCCCATGGCGTTTTCTCCCGGTCATAAGTTGTTCTAAGATAGGGCTCCGGCGAGCAGGTATTGAGCATTGAAATATGCGCGAAAAGCCCGTCCGGAGAAAATCAGACTAAAATGCAGGCCCGCCTAAAAATTTCCTGCTCCAGATAGGAGGCCTATCATCTTTCCAGCGTAGGACGAAAAGAAGACTCCTTCAATCGTCCTCGCTTTGCGTATCCCGGAATGGATGGCCTTCATAAACACCGAGCACCCGCACTTCGTGGGAGAAGAAGCGAAGCTCCTCCAATGCTAATGCAAGGCTTCGGTCTTCAGGATGTCCCTCCACATCCGCGTAGAAAAGGCTGGAAAAAAACTTGCCGCCGAGCTGATAGCTCTCCAGCTTCGTCATGTTGACGCCGTTTGTGGCAAAGCCGCCGAGCGCCTTGTAAAGCGCAGCCGGAACGTTGCGCACCCGGAAAATGAACGTGGTCACCATGCGCTGGTCTGGAGACTTGCGCTGCGCCCATGCCTTTTCTTTCGAAAGCACGACGAAGCGGGTGACGTTGTTGTCCGTGTCCTCGACGTTTTCCGCCACGATCTGCAGGCCGTAAAGATCCGCAGCCAGCCGTGGCGCAAGCGCCGCGTTCGAAACCACCTTTTCTTCGGCCACCACTCGCGCCGCGCCCGCCGTGTCGCCGGCCACCATGGGCTTCCACCGGTGCTTGCGAATGATCTTCCGGCACTGCCCAAGCGCATGGATATGGCTGTAGACGGCCTTGATCTGCGATATATCGGTGCCCGGAAGCACCATCAGCTGGAAATGAATGGGCAGAAAATACTCGCCCACAATATGAAGCCGGGATTCAGGCAGAAGGTGATGGATATCGGCGACGCGCCCTGCGATCGTGTTCTCGATCGGGATCATGGCGAGATCGGCCTTGCCCGTCTCTACTGCGTTGAAAGCATCTTCGAATGTCGGGCAGGGCAGCGGCTCCATGTGCGGAAACATGTCGCGGCTGGCGGTATCGGAATTGGCCCCCGGCTCTCCCTGGAAGGAGATCTTGTTCGTTTTTCGCGCAATCATCATCGGCTTTCGGTTCTAGCGGAGAGAAGTTGGCGGGCGCGCTCAAGATCGGCAGGCGTATCGACCCCGAGCGGCACCGAGCGGACGATCTCGGCCTCTATACGCATCCCCGCTTCCAGGGCACGCAATTGCTCCAGCCGCTCGCGCATCTCAAGCGTTCCCGGCGGCAGCGCCACGAATCGTTCCAGCGCACGGCGGCGATAGGCATAGATGCCGATGTGATGGAAAAGTGGCCCCTCCCCCCACGGGGCAGTCGCCCGCGTAAAGTAGAGCGCGCGCAGCCGCAGTGCATCTGACGCAGTTTTGACCGGCACGCCCACGATCTTCACCACGTTCGGATTGGCCTTTTCCTCTTCATCCGAAATCTCGACACCAAGCGTGGCTATGTCAGTGTCCGCATTTTCCAGCGGACGGACGACAGCGCGGATATCTTCCGGCGGGATCGTCGGCAAGTCGCCCTGAAGATTGATCACGATCTCGGCCGTTGCTCCAGGATCGATCGTCTGCAACGCCTCGAATATGCGGTCCGAGCCGGACTGATGATCGGCACGCGTCATCACAGCCTCAACGCCTTCGGCTCTAGCGGCTGCGGCGACTTCCTCCGTGTCCGTTGCCACGACAACGCGTCCCACGCCGCTCTCAAGGGCTCTCGCGACGACCTGGGCGATCATGGTTCTTCCGGCGATGTCGGCAAGCGGCTTTCCAGGCAGACGCGTGGAGGCCATTCTGGCGGGGATAAGAATTATAGAGGTCATGGGACAGCTGTCGCGGCGGGTTTTGAAAGTGGCAAAAGGTCTCAGTTGCAAACAGCCTTATATGTGTTGCGTTGATCGAGCAAAAGACCTAGTTTCCGCGCGATTTTTGGCAGCAGCCGAACGCGGGAACCCGATGCGCCGGACGGAAATGGCGCGATGCCCGCGGAGGATACGGAGAAGGGGGCCTTAGGGCACATGGATTCTTTCGAACTCAACAAATTCATCGGCGCATTCCTCGGCGTTGTTTTCGTGGTATTCTCCATTAGCCTATTGTCCGATGCCGTCTTTTCCTCTCCCGAGCCGGAAACACCCGGTTATGCCATCGCGGTACCCGAAGGCGGCGCTACCGAAGGCGGCGGAGAGGCCCAACCGGCTGCCGAATCAGTGCTGCCGCTTCTTGCCTCTGCCGACGCTTCGGCAGGTGAGGCCGTTTTCAAGCGCTGCGGAGCCTGCCATACGGTCGAGCAGGGCGGCCCGAACAAGGTGGGCCCCAATCTGTGGAGTGTCGTTGACCGCCCGATCGCGAGTCATGAGGGCTTCAGCTATTCGAGCGCGTTGACGGAGTTCTCGGAAGGCGGCCAGAAGCTCTGGACTTATGAGAATCTGGACCACTTCCTGGCCAGCCCCAAGGGCCTCGTTCCGGGCACGGCCATGTCCTTCGCGGGCCTCAGCAAGGTGGAGGATCGGGCCAACCTGATCGCCTATCTGCGCACGATGTCGGACCAGCCTGTTCCGCTGCCGGAAGCAGCGCCCGCGGGTGAAGAAGGTGCCGCCGCGCCCGCGGAAGGCGGCGAGCAGACGCCGCCTGCGGAGGGCGAGGCAGCCCCCCCGGCCGAGGGTGCCGCTCCGGCGGAAGGAACGGCAGCGCCAGCCCAAGACGGTGCTGCGCCCGCGGAAGGCGCGCCTGCCGGGGATACACAGGCTCCGGCCCAGACGGAAGAAACCACTACGCCCCCAGCTACGGAAGGCGAAGCTGGCGGCAGCACAGGCGAAACGCAGCCCGCTCCCGCTCAATAGTTGATCTAAAATATCCCGACGAAAAGCCGGCTTATGCCGGCTTTTTTATTTTTGCCGCGCCCCACCGATTGCCATCAGCCGCAGATGAACTACCTTCGGCAAAACGGAACGGGAGATGTGCCGCATGCTGGCTAAGGTCATCGAACAGGGGAAAAAGCTAACCCTTGTCGGTCTTGGGATGTTCTTACTGGTCGCGAACGCAAGCGCGCAGGAGTGGCGCACCACAAGTTCGCTGGTCAATCCTGAGGCGGAGACCAAGCCCTTTGAACGCTACAGCTATGTAAATCCAGAAGCACCGAAGGGCGGCACTCTGAACTCCGCCGTCTTCGGCACATTCGACAGCTTCAATCCCTTCATTGTGCGCGGCACGCCGGCGGCGGGCCTCACCTATTTCGGCGGCATGTTGTGGGAAACGCTCATGCAACAGTCGCCCGAAGATCCGGGCACCAGCCATCCGTTGATCGCCGAGGCGTTCAAATACCCGGAGGATTATTCCTCGGCCACCTACCGTCTCAATCCGAACGCCCGCTGGCATGACGGCAAACCTGTCACCGTGGAGGACGTGATCTGGTCGTTCAACATGCTCAAGGAGATCAGTCCGCAGCACAACCGCTATTTCGCGAATGTCGAGGAGGCCGTCGCGCTCTCCGACACAGAGGTCGAATTCCGCTTCGACCAGGGCGGAAACCGCGAGCTGCCGCATATCATGGGCGACCTTCCGGTCCTTCCCAAGCACTGGTGGGAGGGGACGGATTCCCAAGGCAGGCAGCGTAATCTCAGAAATCCCACCCTGGAGCCGCCGCTCGGCAGCGGACCCTACAAAATCGCGAGCTTCCGCCCCGGCTCGGAAATCATATGGGAGCGCGCCGAAGATTATTGGGCTGCGAATCTGCCGGTCAATATCGGCCGGTACAATTTCGATCGCATCCGATACACGTATTTCCAGGACGACAATGCCGAGTTCCTGGCGTTCCAGAAAGGCGGCATCGAGGATGTACGGCGCGAGCTGAGCACGCGGCGCTGGTCACAGGAATATGACTTTCCCGCGGTGCAGGATGGCGACGTCATCAAGCGTGAATTTACCAGCACGGCCATCGAGGGGATGCAGGCCTTCGTCTTCAATATGCGGAGACCTCGGTTCCAGGACAGCCGCGTGCGCGAGGCTCTTACGCTGGCATACAATTTCGAGGAACAGAACAGAACGCAGTTCTTCGGGCTCAACAAGCGCTTCAGCAGCTATTTCGAGCGCTCGGAGCTGGCATCGAGCGGTCTGCCCCAAGGGCAGGAGCTGGAAATCCTGGAGGAATTCCGCGATCAACTTCCGCCGGAAGTTTTTACCGAAGAGTTCAAGCTGCCCGTCTATGATTCGCCGCAGTCCGAACGGCAATATCTGCGCGAGGCGGTTCGCCTCTTCAACGAGGCCGGGTGGGAAATCCAAAGCGGCCGGATGATCAGCAAAGAGACAGGCGAGCAATTCCGCATCGAGTTTCTTGGAGCATCGCCGACCGCCGAGGTCATCACCGGCGGCTTCATGGCCAATCTACGGAAGATCGGAATCAATGCGACGCTGCGCATCGTCGACACGTCGCAATATATACAGCGTGTTCAGAACTTCGAATTCGATGCCATCACAGCCCGCTTCCCCCAGTCCAACTCTCCGGGCAACGAGCAGCGGGATTACTGGAGTTCGGAGGCCGCCGACATCCCGGGTTCGCAAAACGTGATCGGCATCAAGGATCCGGTGGTGGACGCCTTGGTGAACAAGATCATCTACGCCAAGAACCGCGAGGAACTCGTCGCGACGGTTAGGGCGCTCGATCGCGTGCTCCTCTGGAAGTACTACGCGATCCCGCAATACTACCAGCCCACCCTTCGCTATGCCTACTGGAACAAATTCGGCATACCGGAAAAGCAGCCGGGCTATGCGGGCGTGGATGTCGATTCCTGGTGGGTCGATCCCGAGCTCGAGGCGGCGCTCGAGGCGAAGTACTAGCCGGAATGACCATGGATTTCTTCGCGCTCACCCGACGCCGGTTCCTGGAGCTCTCTGGAGCGGCAATAGCCGCTCCGGTTGCCGGACGCGTCGCCTTTGCCCAGGTGAACACGGGCACGCCGCTGCATGGGCTGTCGGCCTTCGGCGACCTTAAATATCCCGCCGGCTTCGAGCACTTCGATTATGCGAGCCTGGATGCGTCGAAGGGCGGCACCTTCAACTTCTCGCCCGGCTACTGGTTTTATAACCAGAACGTCCAGACCTTCAACACGCTGAACAGCTTCGTTCGTACGGGTGACGCTCCGCCGCGCATGGAAATGTGCTTCGACTCGCTCATGATGAGCGCCTGGGATGAGCCGGATGCGGTCTATGGCCTCGTGGCGGAAAGCGTGACGGTCTCCGAAGACCGAAACAGCTTCACCTTCAAGCTGCGGCAGGAGGCGCGCTTTCATGACGGGTCGCCGATCACGGCGGAGGATGTCGCCTTCAGCTACAATCTCCTCAAGGAGAAGGGCCACCCGACATTCGCCCTGACCCTTGCGGAAATGGCGGCAGCGGAGGCGCTGAACCCGCAGGAATTCCGGCTTTCCTTCACCGGAAACCAGTCCGAACGCACGATCCTCGAAGTGGTCGGGTTCCCTATACTTTCGAAGGCTTCTCTGGAAGGAAAGTCCTTCGGCAGCTCCACCCTCGAACCGCTGCTCGGGTCAGGACCCTACAAGGTCGGCAATCTGGCCGCCGGGCGGTACATCGAATACGAGCGTGTGGAGGATGATTGGGCGCGGGATCACCCGGCACGCCGCGGCCTTTATCATTTCGATCGCGTTCGGATCGAGTTTTACAGCGATCGGAATGCCGCTTTCGAAGCCTTCAAGAAGGGTGAGATCTCCTGGCGCGGGGAATTTACGGCGCGGGTATGGGCCACGGGATATAATTTCCCGGCTGTGGAGGATGGCCGCGTTGTCAAACGCGAGTTCCCTTCCGAGCTGCGGCCGTATTTCTATTGCAAGGCGCTCAACCAGCGCCGGGAACGTTTTCGCGATGCGCGCGTACGCGAAGCCATTGCGCTCTGCTTCGATTTCGAATGGATCAACGAGAACCTGTTTTACGGCCTCTATACCCGGTCCCATTCTCCATTCGAGCAATCCCCCTACAAGGCGGAAGGGCTTCCAAGCGAGGAGGAGCTCGCCTTGCTTGAGCCTTTGCGGGGCAAAATCCCCGATGCCGCATTCGGAGAAGCCGTCACACAACCCGCTTCCGATGGTTCCGGCCGCGACAGAGCCATGCTGCGCCGCGCCCGCGAGCTGTTGGAGGCGGCCGGCTGGCAGGCACGGGATGGCGTTCTTCACAACGCCGCGGGGGAGAGGTTCACGCTCGAATATCTCGTCAATGACGAGACGTTCCTGCGCGTGGAACCGAGCTTCATCGGCAATCTACGCGCGATCGGAATTGACGCCCGAATGCGCCAGGTGGACCCGGCTCAATATCAATTGCGCCAGGTGAGCTTCGATTTCGACCTCATCGAAATCGCGTTTTCATTGGGCGCGACCCCCACCCATGACAGCCTCGTGCAGTTCTTCCATTCGCGCACGGCAAGTGTCGAAGGATCCTACAACTACGCCGGCACAGCCGATTCCGCGGTCGATGCACTGGTCGATGCGGCGGGCAAGGCTCAGACGCGACAAGAATTCACCATCGCGATGCGGGCGCTTGATAGGGTCTTGCGCGCCCGACGCGACTGGATTCCAAATTGGCATGCGGCGAATCACCGGGTTGCCTATTGGGACATGTTCGGCTTCAACGAGCCGAAACCCGATTATTTCTTCCCGGTCGAGGCTCTGTGGTGGTACGACGAGGAAAAGGCCAAAACGATTGGAAAAGCGTAAAATCGGCGTGACTGTCATCCTCGCTGGAACATCACCGAATGGGGCAATCGGCTGATGGGAGCCTACATCCTCCGCCGCCTGCTTCTTATGATCCCGACCCTGTTCGGCATCATGGCCATTTCCTTCATCGTCATTCAGTTCGCGCCGGGTGGCCCGGTGGAGCAGGTCATAGCCCAGGTCACAGGCCAAGGAGGCGGGGCCGATGCCCGCATCGGCGGTGGCGGAGGAGACGCGGGCGCTCAGAATTTCGAGGCGGCGGGCGGCGCGAATTCCCGCTATCGCGGGGCGCAGGGGCTCGATCCGGAATTCATTGCCCAGCTTGAAAAGCAGTTCGGCTTCGACAAGCCTCCCCTGGAACGCTTCGGGCTGATGCTCTGGAACTATATCCGGTTCGATTTCGGCGAGAGTTATTTCCGCGATATTTCGGTCGTCGACCTGATCCTTGAGAAGATGCCGGTCTCGATCTCCCTCGGCCTCTGGATCACGCTGCTCTCCTACGGCATTTCCATTCCGCTCGGCATCCGCAAGGCCGTTAAGGACGGAACGCCCTTCGACGTCTGGACCAGCGGGATCGTCATTGTCGCATATGCGATTCCGAGCTTTCTCTTCGCGATTCTGCTTATGGTTCTCTTCGCCGGCGGCTCTTTCTTCGACTGGTTTCCCCTGCGCGGACTGACATCGGACAACTGGAGCTCGCTATCCTGGCCGGAACGAATCCTGGACTACTTCTGGCACCTTGCCTTGCCGCTGACGGCGCTTGTGCTATCCGCCTTCGCCACGACGACCCTGCTCACCAAGAACTCCTTCCTCGATGAGATCCGGAAACAGTACGTCGTCACAGCCCGCGCGAAAGGCTTGTCAGACCGGCAGGTGCTCTATGGACATGTTTTCCGCAACGCCATGCTGCTTATCATTGCCGGCTTTCCAGGAGCCTTCATTTCCTCCTTCTTCACCGGCTCGCTCCTGATCGAAAGCATCTTTTCGCTGGACGGGCTGGGCCTGCTCGGCTTTCGCTCTGTGATTGACCGCGATTATCCCGTGGTGTTTGCCACGCTCTATATCTTCTCGCTCATGGGCCTGATCATCAGTCTTGTCTCCGACCTCACCTACACGCTCATCGACCCGCGCATCGATTTCGAGCGGAGGGATGTCTAGATGTCTGAAATACAGGCGAAGGCACAGGTGGAGAGGGTGCGCGAGGAAGTATCGCGGCCCTGGCTTTCACCCATCAACCAACGCCGCTGGCAGAATTTCAAAGCAAACAAGCGCGGTTACTGGTCCTTGTGGCTCTTTCTGGCGCTGTTCATTCTCTCGCTTTTCGCCGAGTTCATCGCCAACGACAAACCCATTATCGCCTCCTACAAGGGAGAAACCCTTTTCCCCGTTCTGGTTGATTACCCGGAGGAAAAGTTCGGCGGCTTTCTCGCCGTGACGGATTACAGAGATCCTTTCATCCAGGACGAGATCAATGCGAATGGCTGGATGATCTGGCCGCCGATCCGCTATTCCTACCGCACGGTCAACAGCGAAATACCGGAAGCCGCGCCCGCGAAGCCCTCCTGGCTCTACACGAAAGAGGAGCGCTGCAGCCGCTATCCGCAGGGGGTGGACGACCCGAACTGCGTCATCGGCAACTGGAACTGGCTGGGCACCGACGATCAGGCGCGGGACGTGCTCTCACGCGTGATCTACGGCTTCCGCATCTCAGTCCTGTTCGGCCTGGTTCTCACCGCGCTCTCCGCCATGATCGGCGTGTCGGCCGGCGCGATCCAGGGCTATTTCGGCGGCTGGACGGACCTGCTCTTCCAGCGCTTCATCGAAATTTGGTCCTCTATACCCGTACTCTACCTCATCCTTATCATCGCCGCGGTGCTGCCGCCGGGCTTCTGGATTCTTCTCGGCATAATGCTGCTCTTTTCCTGGGTGGCTTTTGTCGGCGTCGTCCGGGCGGAATTCCTGAGGGCACGCAATTTCGAATATGTGAGCGCCGCCCGCGCTCTGGGCGTGCGCAATCGCACGATCATGTTCCGCCATCTTCTGCCAAATGCGATGGTTGCGACACTCACCTTTTTGCCCTTCATCCTGAACGGCTCGATCACGACGCTGACTTCGCTCGATTTCCTGGGTTTCGGCCTTCCGCCCGGCTCCCCCTCATTGGGCGAGCTCCTTCGCCAGGGCCAACGCAATCTGAATGCGCCCTGGCTCGGCATTACCGGCTTCCTTACTTTGTCGATCATGCTCTCGCTGCTCATCTTTGTCGGCGAGGCGGTGCGTGACGCCTTCGATCCGCGGAAGACATTCCGATGAGCGCACCCCTCCTCTCGATACGCGACCTCTCGGTTGCCTTCACGCAGGGCGGGCAGGAATCCCTTGCCGTCGATCACGTCTCCTTCGATATCCAGCAGGGCGAGACCGTGGCTCTTGTGGGCGAGTCGGGCTCCGGCAAGTCCGTGACGGCCCTTTCGGTACTGAAGCTCCTGCCCTATCCATCGGCAAGCCACCCTTCCGGACAGGTTCTCTATCAGGGGCAGGACCTGCTCGACAGCGACGAGCGCGACCTGCGCCGGGTGCGCGGCAACGAAATCAGCATGATCTTTCAGGAGCCGATGACCTCGCTCAACCCGCTCCACAGCATTGAGCGGCAGGTGGGCGAGGTGCTGAAGCTCCATCGCGGGTTGGGCGAAAAGGCAGCGCGGGAGCGCACGCTTGAGCTTTTGAACCAGGTGGGCATCCGCGATCCGGAAAAGCGGCTGGACGCCTTTCCCCACCAGCTTTCCGGCGGGCAACGCCAGCGTGTGATGATCGCCATGGCGCTCGCCTGCGAGCCGAAGCTGCTGATTGCCGATGAGCCAACGACGGCGCTCGACGTCACGGTGCAGGCGCAAATTCTGGAACTGCTCGCAAGGCTGAAGCGCGAGCAGAACCTTTCCATGCTCTTCATCACCCATGATCTCGGGATCGTGCGCAAGGTGGCGGACCGGGTCTGCGTGATGACCAGGGGCAAGATTGTTGAGAGCGGCCCGACGGCGCAGATCTTCTCCGATCCGAAGCACGAATATACCCGGCACCTCTTGGCCGCCGAGCCGAAGGGTGAGCCGCCGAGGGCCGATCTTTCGGCCGAGAAGGTGATGGTGGGGAAAGACGTAAAGGTCTGGTTCCCGATCAAGAAGGGCTTCATGAGGCGGGTGGTCGACCACATAAAGGCGGTCGACGGGGTTGATGTCACCGTCAGGGCCGGCCAGACGCTGGGCGTCGTCGGCGAATCCGGCTCGGGCAAGACTACGCTCGGGCTTGCGCTCTCGCGCATGATCTCCTCAGAAGGCGAGATCCGCTTTAAAGGCGAGCGAATAGACGGACGGTCGTTTCGCGAGATGCGGCCTTTGCGGCGGCAGATGCAGATCGTCTTCCAGGATCCTTTCGGGTCTTTGAGTCCCCGCATGTCGGTGGCGGAGATCATTCAGGAAGGCTTGAGGGTGCATGAGCCCAGGCTTTCCCTTGAAGAGCGCGACGCGCAGGTGGTCGCCGTACTCAAGGAAGTCGGGCTCGACCCGGAGGCGCGTTTCCGCTACCCGCACGAGTTCTCGGGCGGCCAGCGGCAGCGCATCGCAATTGCGCGGGCGATGGTGCTCAAGCCCAACTTCGTGATGCTGGACGAGCCGACCTCCGCGCTCGACATGAGCGTGCAGGCGCAGGTGGTGGATTTGTTGCGCGACCTGCAGAAGCGGCACAACCTCGCCTATCTCTTCATCAGCCACGACCTGAAGGTGGTGCGCGCGCTCGCCAACGAGGTGATCGTGATGCGCAACGGCAAGGTGGTCGAGACCGGCACCGCGGACCAGATCTTCCACACGCCAAAAACCGACTACACCAAAGCACTGATCGCCGCCGCCTTCGACATTGCGACGGCTCCCACAGGTGTCGTCAGCGATTAGTGAGGGGGGGAATGATGCCAGAAAAGCCGGCCTCCAGCCGCATCCTGCTTTCCGTCACGGGCATGTACCCGCGGCGTTGGCACGACGCGCTTTCCAAGGCAAGGACCGTAGTGCTGGAGCCTGACGGCGAAGCAGACCCGACGATCGAATATGCGGTGGTGTGGAAGCAGAAGCGCGGCGTCTTGAACGGGCTTCCCAACCTAAAACTGATCTTCTCGGCGGGAGCCGGCGTCGACCACCTGCTCGCCGATCCCGAACTGCCGGCGGGTGTGCCCATCGTGCGCGTGGTGGCAGAAAACCTCACGCAACACATGGTCGAATATGTCTGTTGGCGCGTGCTCGACCACCACCGGCAGGGCATGACCTACCGGGTGCAGCAGGTTCAGAAGGTCTGGCACGAGCCGCTCCAGCCGCCGGCAAATGAAGTGGCCGTTGGTATCATGGGCCTTGGCGAACTTGGGAGCGCCGCGGCAAGGGCGCTTCTTTCGCTAGGCTTCAAGGTGAACGGCTGGAGCCGGCGCGAAAAGCGCGTCGAGGGTGTTTCCACCTTTTATGGGGAAGCCGCGCTAACCCCGTTCCTCAACGCCACGGACATCCTTGTCGTGCTCCTGCCGCTCACCGGGGCAACTGAGGGCATCATCGATTTTTCCGTGCTCGACAGGTTGAGGAAGGACGGGCCGCTCGGCGGCCCCTGCCTTATCAATGCAGGGCGCGGGCAGTTGCAGAAGGAAGCGGATATTTTGCGGGCGCTCGACCAGGGCGTGCTCAAGGAGGCGAGCCTGGACGTGTTCGAGCAGGAGCCGCTCGACCCTAAAAGCCCGCTCTGGACGCATCCAAAAGTGTTCGTCACGCCGCATGCTGCGGCAACATCCGATCCCGCGCATCTGGTGCCGCTGATGCTTGAGCAGATGGACGCCTTCGAGCGTGGCGAGCCGCTGAAGAACCTGGTGGACCGCGAAGCGGGCTATTGAGGCGCCCACTCCGATCGGCTTCCGGGATCGGCTCTTGGTTTGCGTGGTCCCGGCACATCATTTACGATAGCGGCTGAATGCCGCAGAGAGCGATGGGAACCGCGCGGTGGACAACGCGCAAGCCGGCCCTAACTTCCCATATCATCGGCAGCAAATCCTAACGCACAAGCGCGAGCAAGCCGGTTGAAAAAGGTGCGGCGAGGCGAGGGGATCAGTGAGCGTTATTCAGCGAAACAACGTAAAAGTGCTGGGGTCAGGCGAGAAGGCGATGGTCTTCGGCCATGGCTTCGGCTGCGATCAGAATATGTGGCGCTTTATCTGGCCGGCCTTTGCCGAGGAATACCGCATCGTCCTCTTCGATCACGTAGGCTGCGGCGGCTCCGACCTCAAGGCTTACGACGCGGGTAAATACAGCTCGCTCGAAGGCTATGCGGAGGACATCATCGAGATCTGCCGCGCGCTGTACGTCACGCATGGCGTCTTTGTCGGCCATTCCGTGAGCGCCATGATCGGGGCCATGGCCTCCGTCAAGGCGCCGGACATCTTCGACAACCTCGTTATGATCGGCCCCTCGCCGCGCTATATCGACGACGCCGAGTATATCGGAGGCTTCACCGAGGCGCAGATTCACGAGCTTCTGGACTTTCTCGATTCCAACCATATGGGATGGTCGCAGGCCATGGCCCCTGTCATCATGGGCAATCCGGACCGGCCGGAATTGGGTGAGGAGCTGACCAACTCCTTCTGCATGACGGACCCCGAGATCGCCAAGCGCTTTGCCCGCGTCACCTTTCTTTCCGACAACCGCGCCGACCTGCCGCGCGTCACCGCCCGCTCGCTGGTGCTGCAATGCTCGGAGGACGTGATCGCACCTCAGGCCGTGGGCGAATATGTCCATCGGCATCTTCCCGGCAGCGCCTATGTTCTCCTGCAGGCCAGCGGCCATTGTCCCAATCTCAGTGCCCCGGAGGAGACCGTCGCCGCCATGAAGACCTTTCTTGAAACTGGTGCCGGTTGAGCGCACTGGGGACCATGGGCCACGAGCTCGACGATCTTGAAGACCTGTTCGAGAACGCGCCTTGCGGCTACATTTCGGCTGGGCCGGATGGCCGGATCACCAAAGCGAACCTGACCTTCGCCAAATGGCTCGGTCGCGACCGCGGCGAGTTCGTCGGCCGGCGCTTTCAGGATTTCCTGAACATAGCGGGCAAGATCTATTACGAAACCCATTTCGCGCCCCTGATGCGCATGCAGGGCTTTTTCAACGAGGTGGCGCTCGATCTGGTGCGCGCCGACGGCACACTGCTGCCCGTGCTCGTCAACGCTGTGGAGCGGCGTGACGATACCGGCAAGCTTCGCCTCATCCGTATCACCATTTTTCAACGCGTCCGACCGCCGCCGCTACGAGCGCGAGTTGCTTGAAACCCGTCGGGCCGCCGAGAAGGCCAACGCCGAACTTCTCGAGCTCAACCGCACGCTGGAGGAGCGCATCGCCGAAGCCGTCGAGGCCCGCATGAAGATTGAGGCCGCGCTCCGGCAGGCGCAGAAGATGGAGGCCGTCGGTCAGCTCACGGGCGGTATTGCCCATGACTTCAACAATATGCTTGCGGTCATCATTTCCGCACTCAACCTCATCGAGCGCCGCGTCGCCCAAGGGGAGGACTTCGCGGAATTTATCGAAGCCGCCAAGGACGGCGCGGCCAGGGCCGCCTCCCTTACCCAGCGCCTTCTCGCCTTCTCGCGCCAGCAGGCCCTCTCGCCCGAGCCGCTCAACGCCAACCAGCTGGTTGCCGACATGTCGGAACTGCTCCGCCGCTCTCTGGGCGAGACGGTGCGGCTTGAAACCGTGCTCGCCAGCGGGCTCTGGAGGGTGCATGCCGACAAGAACCTGCTCGAAAACGCCATCTTAAACCTTGCCATCAATGCGCGGGACGCCATGCCCGAAGGCGGCCGGCTCACCATCGAGACCGCAAACCGCCACTTAGACGAGGCTTACGCAGCCGAGCACGATGCAGTGGCCGGCCAGTATGTGATGATCGCCGTTACCGACACGGGAATTGGCATGACACCGGAGGTCATGGCCAAGGCGTTTGAACCTTTTTTCACCACCAAGGGGCCGGGCAAGGGCACGGGACTTGGCCTCAGCCAGGTCTTCGGCTTTGTGAAGCAGTCCGGCGGCCACATAAAGATTTATTCCGACCCCGGCCGGGGCACGTCGATCAAAATCTATCTGCCGCGCCTCTACGGGACGGGTGATGCGCCGAAGCGCGCCCGCGCCAAGAAGCTTGCCCGCGGGGCTGTATCCGAGGTGGTGCTGGTTGTGGAGGACGATGAGCAGGTGCTGTCGCTCACCGCGCAGATGCTTCGCGACCTGGGCTACGGTGTTATTGAGGCGGGGGACGGCGCGGAAGCGCTGGCCGCGCTGTCGGACAACCCGGAGATCCGCCTTCTCTTCACCGATGTCGTGATGCCGGACATGAACGGCCGGCGGCTCGCCGAGGAGGCTCAAAGACGCCGGCCGGGCCTGAAGGTGCTCTTCACGACGGGCTACACGCGCAATGGGGTGGTGCATGAGGGTGTGCTCGACCCGGGCGTAAACCTCTTGCAAAAGCCGGCTTCACTCGAGCAGCTCGCGGCAAAGATAAGGATGGTGCTGGACGGCTAACGAAGCCCGATTAGCGCCTGTTGCAATCCGGCTCCTTCAATAGTGGCGATTGTGAAAACCGCCCGGCTGCTCAATCCCCCATTTTAAGCGCCTGGATGAACGCCTCCTGCGGGATCTCGACCTTGCCGAACTGGCGCATCTTCTTCTTGCCTTCCTTCTGCTTTTCCAGAAGCTTGCGCTTTCGCGTGACGTCGCCGCCGTAGCACTTGGCGGTCACGTCCTTCCTCAGGGCGGAGATGGTCTCGCGTGCGATGATCCTGCCGCCGATTGCGGCCTGGATCGGGATTTTGAACATGTGCTGCGGGATCAGCTCCTTCAGCTTCTCGCACATGGCGCGGCCGCGCCGCTCGGCCTGCGAGCGGTGGACAAGCATGGAGAGCGCGTCGACGGGCTCATCATTGACGAGGATGGACATCTTGACCAGGTCACCCTCGCGGTAGTCGGTCAGGTGATAATCGAAGGAGGCGTAGCCGCGGCTGATCGATTTCAGCCGGTCATAGAAGTCGAACACGACCTCGTTGAGCGGCAGGTCATAGACCAGCATGGCACGGCTGCCGGCATAGGAGAGGTCCGCCTGAACACCACGGCGGTCCTGGCAGAGCTTCAGGATGCCTCCCAGATGCTCATCGGGCGTGAGGATGGTGGCGCGAATCCAGGGCTCCTCAATTTCCGCGATCTTGACCGGGTCTGGCATATCGGCAGGATTATGCAGCTCGACCGTTTTGCCGTCCGTCAGGTTCATGCGGTAGACAACCGACGGCGCGGTGGCGATGAGATCGAGATCGAATTCGCGGGTGAGCCTTTCCTGTATGATCTCCAGATGCAGAAGGCCCAGGAAGCCGCAGCGGAAGCCGAAACCGAGCGCGGCGGAGGTCTCCATCTCGTAGGAGAAGCTGGCGTCGTTGAGCCTGAGCTTGCCCACGGCGGCGCGCAGATCCTCGAAATCGGCGGCGTCGACCGGGAAGAGGCCACAGAAGACCACCGGCTGGGCCGGCTTGAAGCCGGGAAGCGCGGCGGCCGTCGCGCGCTTGTCCTCGGTGATCGTGTCGCCCACGCGGGTATCCGCGACCTCTTTGATGGAGGCCGTGATAAACCCGATCTCGCCAGGGCCGAGCGACTCCACCATCACCATCTTTGGCGTCATGACGCCGACACGGTCGACCGGATAGCGTGCTCCCGTGCCCATCATGCGAACGGTCTGTCCCTTCTTCAGCACGCCGTCGATGATGCGCACCAGCACGATCACGCCGAGATAGGCGTCGTACCAGCTGTCGACCAGAAGCGCTTTAAGAGGGGCGGAGGCGTCGCCCTCATGGGGCGGAGGAAGGCGCATGACGATGGCTTCCAGCACCTCGTCCACGCCGACGCCCGTCTTGGCCGAAATGGGGATGGCGTCGGATGCGTCGAGGCCGATCACGTCCTCGATCTGCGCCTTGACGCGCTCGGGCTCGGCGGCGGGCAGGTCCACCTTGTTGAGGACTGGAACAATCTCGTGATTGTTGTCGATGGCCTGATAAACATTCGCCAGGGTCTGCGCCTCCACGCCTTGAGAGGCGTCGACGACCAGAAGCGAGCTCTCGCAAGCGGCGAGCGAGCGGGAGACCTCGTACGCGAAGTCCACGTGGCCGGGAGTGTCGATCAGGTTCAGCACGTAGTGCTCGCCGTCACGGGCATCATATTCGAGACGGACGGTGTTTGCCTTGATGGTAATGCCGCGCTCGCGCTCGATATCCATCGAGTCGAGCACCTGCTCCTTCATCTCCCGCTCCTCCAGCGAGCCGGTCATCTGGATGAGCCGGTCGGCGAGCGTCGACTTTCCATGGTCGATATGGGCGACGATGGCGAAGTTGCGGATGTTCTTTATTGGCGTGTTCGTCATGCGCGGCATGTAGCAGTGCCGCCAGGGGCAGGCAAGCGAGGAAGGCGCGCGGAAAACCCGGGAATCAGCGATGCGCACCGGGCTGACAGGCCCGCGCAATCTTTTCAGCCGCTTGCGCGTCTCGTTGATGCGCGCCGGGGCGATCCTACTTGCCTATTCTCTAAGGCAACTTATGCGAGACTTTCCGGCAAACCGCGCAGCGCCATCGAGGCGTTGAGGTAGGCCGTGTCGCCCGTGACCTCGCGCCCGAGCCATGAAGGCAAATCGGCATCCTCCACGTTTTCGGGAGTCTCAAGTTCGGCAAGGATGAGCCCGGAAAGGGGGCCGGAGAATTCATCCACCTCATAAACGCGGCCGCGGTGTGTGACGATGTGGCGCGTCTTTTCTACGACGAAACCGAGCGCGAAGGCCTCCATCTCCAGCGCATCCTCAATCGTGATCTCATATTCGAATTCGTCCCGCACGCGAGCGGCGGGGCCCAGTTTGAGTGTCAGCGTCGCCCGGCCCTCTTTCAGCCGTACTCGTAAGCCACGATCCTCGGACGCGACGAGATAGAATTGCCTAATCGCGACGGACGCTGTGGCCAGTTCGCGCCAGGCATTGCTGCTTACGAGGAATTTGCGTTCGCTTTCCTTGGCCATGCTGCCTCTCCTCAAGACTAGTCAAAACCCGTGGGAGAACTTGCGCAAGAGCATTGACCAAAATCAATCGACTGATTAAATGGCCGGCTATGGAAATCATTCTTGGTACTGGTGACGGAAAACCCCTGCGTCTCAGCGGGGCTGATCGAACACGCGAAGCGCTGATCCGCGCCGCGCTCCGGCTCTTCGGTGAACAGGGATTCGACGCCACCTCGACGCGTGCGATCGCCGCCGAGGCGGGAGCGAATATCGGCTCCATCGCCTATCATTTCGGGGGAAAGGAAGGGCTTCGAGCGGCCTGTGCCCGCTATATCGTCGAAAGAATCGCGGCCGTCACCGATCGCACCCTTGATGATTTTGCCGAGGGCGACGAAAAGGTCTCCGCCACTCCGGAGGAAGCCCGCGCCCTGCTCTGCCAGGTAATCGACACGCTTATGGGCTTTATCGTAGCTTCACCTGAAGCCGGTGAGTTCGTGCAGTTCCTGCTGCGGGAGATGACACATCCGACCGCAGCACTCGACATCATCTATGACGGGGTGTTCGAGCCGACGCATCTGCGGCTCTGCAGACTGTGGGAGGCAGCCACCGGCGAACCCGCCGAGAGCGAGCAGACCAGAATCGCGGTCTTCACCATCATCGGTCAGGTGACCTATTTCAGAATCGCGCAGGAAGCAGTTCTGCGGCGCATAGGCTGGGAGCGGATCGGCCGCCGCGAAACCGCCGCGATCTCCGAGATTGTGAAGGGCAATCTGAAGGCCATCCTGGATCAACGCAGGTTGAAAGTGCGGCAGAGCAGCCTTGCGACGCAGGCACTTCCCGATCCTTGACGATTTAAAAGGGGAGACCTAGTTTAGAATTATTCTAATCAGGTGGGGTTCCCCGTTATGTTCAATCGCCTCTTCGGGTTCAACCGCCGGTCTTTCTCCTCCCTTTCCGAACAAGAGATCCTGGCTCTGGCGATTTCGTCTGAAGAAGACGACGCGCGAATCTATCGCGCCTATGCGGACGGGCTCGCGGCGGATTACCCGCACTCGGCCGCCATGTTCGAGGAGATGGCGGCGGAAGAAGACGAGCACCGGGAAGCGCTGATCGACATGCATCGCAGACGATTCGGCGAACGGATCCCGCTCATCAGGCGCGAACATGTGCGAGGCTATTACCAGCGCCGGCCGGATTGGCTGGTGCGGCCACTTGGACTGGAGCATGTGCGCGCGCAGGCGGCACAGATGGAGGAGGAAGCGCAGCGCTTCTATACGGAAGCTGCAAAGCGCACCGAGGATGCCGCCACGCGAAAGCTGCTGGGCTTTCTCGCGGCAGCCGAGCAAAAGCACGAGACGCTTGCCGAGCAGCTGGAGAAAAAGCATCTGGGACCTGAGGCGCGCAGCGAGGAAGAGCGGACCGAGAGAAGGCAATTCATTCTGACCTATGTCCAGCCGGGGCTTGCAGGCCTCATGGACGGTTCGGTCTCCACGCTTGCGCCAATTTTCGCTGCCGCCTTCGCCACAGGCGACACGTGGCAGACATTCCTCGTGGGGCTTGCTGCTTCGATCGGCGCCGGCATTTCGATGGGATTCACGGAGGTGGCTTCCGACGACGGCATCATCTCGGGACGGGGGTCACCGATAAAACGCGGCCTCACAACCGGCGTCATGACGGCACTTGGGGGGCTCGGCCATGCCCTGCCCTATCTCATCCCGCATTTCTGGACGGCGACCATAATCGCCTTCATCGTCGTCTTCTTCGAGCTTTGGGCGATCGCGTTTATCCAGAACCGTTACATGGAGACGCCCTGGAGCCGCGCGACGTTCCAGGTCGTGCTGGGAGGAGCTTTGGTCTTCGCTACGGGGATGCTGATCGGCAACGCGTGAACGGAGGCGGGTATGTCAGCATAATAGCCCTCCTCCACCAGCCAGCGGCTACGGAGGAGGGCTCGCGGTCAGTCAGCAGGGAGATTATTGCACTGCGGCAAGATTGATTCGGCTTTCGGCAAGTTCGGTAAGCTTCTCGTCGGTCGCCTTCTCCTCGGCAAGGTTGCGCTTCAGGATATCCGCGCATTCCGACATGCCAAGCTCCTGTGCCCAGGTGATGAGCGTGCCATAACGGGTGATCTCATAATGCTCCACGGCCTGAGCAGCCGCGATCAGCGCGGCATCGAGCACCTTCGGGTCCTCCACCTCGCCGGCAATCTCGTCCGACTCCTCAATGATGCCGTCGATGGCCGGGCAATCGACGCCCTTCGGCTCCATATTCATCATCTGGAAGACCTGCTCCAGATTGCGAATGTGGCCTTCTGTTTCCCTCAGATGCTGCTCAAATCCTTGCTTCAGCTGCTGGTTGCTGGCCTTCTCCATCATCTTGGGCAAGGCCTTCGTGATCTGGTTTTCGGCGTAGTAGATGTCCTTGAGCGTGTGCATGAACAGATCATCCATGCTCCTGATGTCGTTCGAAAACAGACCCATCTTTTTTGTCCTCTTCTTGTCGCGTTACGACCCGCGGGGCTCCCCGCGCCGGTCCTCTAAGGACTAACCCTGCTCCGGGCACTCTGTTCCACGCCAAGGGCGGATGGGGACGCCATTTTCTGTGGCATTTTGAGCACAGGAGGAAGAACAAAGAAGCTTGCCACGCCGCCGCCAAAATCGCTCCCATTTTCCGCCATGGAGCGATGGTGTCTGGCCTCTATCGAAGCGAAGCGTTCACCCGGCATTCATCCGTTTTCCGTAGGATCTCATTCGGGAGGGACGTTCGAAGAGCCAGGACACGGGACCATGGGGTTCATCAAGTTGATCGTTGCCGGCGTGAAGGCCGTCCGTGATTTCTTTGCACCGCGTTATCGCCCGGAGTGCCACTATATGCGCGGTCCAGGACCAGCCTGCGCCCGGCGTGAAGGCGACAGCCCCTCGGCCCACGCTTAGAGCCTTACACCGCCAGACAGAATTCAAGGACAATAGCTGACGACGATCGTTGATCCAGGGCGGCCGCCAAGCGCATGGCACGTCCCGGCCGCGCAAAGTGTCCAGGCGCTCTGCGTCGCGCCGGAAGCAGCAAGGCGCAGTTCCGGAAGGAGGCCAACGTCCGGCCTATAAATCCACCAGCCTCGCTCGTAACGGGACCCTGGTGGTGGCTCCATGCCGGCACCAGACCCCTGAACGCGGGCCTCAACGATCTCCACACCGGCGGGCGAGGCCCGCCACGTCTCCTGCCACTCCACCTGCTCAACCGAATGGGTCCAGGAGAGGGTGAAAAGATTTGCGAGGATCACCGTCAGCTTCCCGCCAGCGAGGATACAGAGACTCATTCGGCCGCACTGCCTCTTTCAGAGCCGGCTCGCTTGGTTCGCGAGGTCTGGCGCCGAAGAAATACGATGGCAAGAAGGATGGCCGAAAGACCAAAGCCGATCTCGTCCGTTATCGGCAAGGCTGCAACCAGCGTGAAGGCCGCTGCTGCGGCAAGGAGCCGCTCCCACCAGGAAAGCGGGCGGTTCAGGTAGCCGATGACGGCCGCGCCCCAGAGGCCGATCGCAAGGCCTGCTTTTACGATGATGTAGGCGACCGCCAACGGATATCCGAAGGCGGCTGCAGTCGGCCCGCCATCCTGGAGCATTAGTACGGGCGAATAGACGGCCATAAACGGAATGACAAAACCGGCCGTCGCGACTTTTATGGCTTCCATGGAGATCTTTAGCCCACTCTCGCGCGCAATCGGACTTGCCGCGAAGCACGCAAGGGCGACGGGAGGCGTGAGATCGGCCAGGATGCCGAAGTAGAAGACGAACATGTGGCTGACGATGAGCGGAACGCCGAGCGCGAGCAAAGCGGGACCAGCGATCGAACCGGTAATGATGTAATTGGGGATCGTCGGGATGCCCATGCCGAGAATGAGGCAGGTGATCATCGTCAGGATGAGCGACAGGAAGAGGCTCTTTTCGCCAACCGAGACGATAAACTGCCCGAAGGTGTTGGCAGCGCCGGTCAGCGTCAGGGCGCCAATGACGACGCCCACGATCGCGCAGGCTACGCCGACTGGAAGCGCTGCTTTGGCGCCTTCGGCCAGTGCCGCGCGACAATTGTCAATCGTCTTGATCCCGCCCTCGACCGCAAGATTGGCAAGGATGAGAGCCAGCCCTGCGAGAAGAACGACATTGATGCCGAAACGAAAGAAGCTGGCCGCCACAAGGCCCAGCCCCACCCAGAAGATGACGCGCAAAACATAGGAGGGCAGGCCAAGCGCCACCGATCCGCCCAACACCAGGAGGATCGTAAGCCCCAGGCCGACCGTGCCCGCGTAAAGCGGCGTATAGCCGCTAAAGAGAAGATAGACGAGCACGGCGAGCGGAAGGATCAAATACCAGCCTCTGCGCAGCGCAGCGACCGCCGAAGGCAGTTCGGCGCGGGGCAGGCCGTGCAGCCCGCGCTTGCCCGCTTCCAGATGCACCATCCAGAAGGCCGAGGAGAAATACAGCAAGGCCGGGACGATCGCGGCCTTGACCACCTCGTAATATTCGATGCCGAGCGTCTCCGCCATGATGAAGGCGACGGCTCCCATCACGGGCGGCATGATCTGCCCGCCCATCGACGCGGTGGCCTCCACTCCACCGGCAAAGGCCGGCCGGTATCCGAAGCGCTTCATGAGCGGAATCGTGAACTGGCCGGTGGTGACCACGTTCGCCACGCCGGAGCCCGAGATGGTGCCCATGAGAGCCGAAGTAATGACGGCGACCTTGGCAGGCCCGCCTTGGGCATGGCCGACGAGCCCGAGCGAGACGTCGGTGAAAAGCCGGATCATGCCGGCACGCTCAAGGAAAGAGCCAAAGAGAATAAAGAGGAAGATATAGGTGGCCGAGACATAGATGGGGATGCCGTAGATCCCCTCCGTGCCATAGGCCATATGCTCGATCACCTGCGAAAAATCATAGCCGCGGTGGTTGAGCGGGGCGGGAAGATACTGGCCAAGCAGGCAGTACAGCAGAAAAGCGCCGGAGATGATGGGCAGAGGCGGCCCCATCAGAACATAAGACGCGGCGAAGACGGTGATGAGCGCGATCACGCCTACGACGATGTCGATCTGCGTGGGATAGCCGGCACGCAGGATTAGCGGCTCATATTCCACGAACTGATAGAGCGCGACGGCGACGCCCGCGAAAGCAAACAGCCATGCAAGCGCCTTCACCGGACGGCCGGCATTCCTCGCCGAGGCGACGACAGGGAAGACGAGGAGCAGCAGAAATCCCACGTGGAAAGCCCTGACGATCTGGCTCGGCAGGTTGATGAGATGCGCCGCCGTACCGATCTGAAATACAGAGAAGGCCACGGCGATCCACATGAGAAGCCGGCCTTCGATCGTACGCTTGAAGTCGCCGTGCGTGGGATCGAGAAGCTCCGGTTTCAGCGCGGGGGGAGAACTGCTCTCGGCTGTCGTCATTGAATAATTTGGCCTCCCCTATTGCATCCCAGGTCAGCTCGACCGCTAACGCTTTCGCGCTTTATGGCGGGCAGCCAAGCGCGAAAGACGGCGTTATGCGGCAGCATTGGCCTTCCGCTATACCTGATCGGCTAGAGCAGACCCTTTTCCTTATAATACCGTTCCGCGCCGGGGTGCAGCGGAATCGGAAGGGCCTTGGCAGCGTTTTCGAGCGAGATGTCCCTGGCGGCGGCGTGGGCGGCCGTCATCTCATCCAGATTCTCGAAAAGCTGCTTGGCCATCTGGTAGGCCACCTCGTCTGAGACATCCGAATGCGTGACGAGGATATTGGTGACGGCAAGCGTCGGGACGTCCTCCGTCTGGCCCTCATACGTACCGGCCGGAATCGTCGCCGACTGGAAAGGCGCGCCGAGTTTCTCGGCGACTTCAGCGGGAACGGCCACCATGTTGATCGGCATGGAAACCGCCAGATCCTTGATCGAGGCCACGCCGAGGCCCGCCGACTGGAGGGTGGCGTCGAGCTGCCGATTTTTCATAAGTTCGACGGATTCGCCGAAGGGCAGATATTCCGTCTTCGACAGATCGTTATAGCTCATGCCTACAGCCTCGAAGATCTGGCGCGCATTGAGCTCCGTACCGGATTTGGGCGCGCCGACTGACAGGCTCTTGCCCTTCAGGCCCTCTAGGTTCTCGATGCCCGACTCCTCGGATGCCACGATCTGGATGTAGTTCGGATAGATTGCCGCGATGGCCCTGAGCTTGTCGAGCTTTTGCGGGAAGCCGGCTTCCTCTTGCCCCTCCCAGGCGGCCTTGACGGAATCGCCGAGCGAAAAGGCAATCTCGCCCCTGCCCTGCTGCAGAAGGTTGAGGTTCTCCACCGAAGCCTTGGTCGCCTGCACCTGCGTGCGAACACCCTCGATATTTTCGCCGTAGATCTTG
Organism: Chelativorans multitrophicus; assembly: GCF_011317445.1. Taxonomy (GTDB): domain Bacteria; phylum Pseudomonadota; class Alphaproteobacteria; order Rhizobiales; family Rhizobiaceae; genus Chelativorans; species Chelativorans multitrophicus. The sequence goes on along the minus strand of NZ_JAAAPL010000004.1, from coordinate 216,953 downwards.
GAGAGCGCGACGCCGAGCGGATAATAGACGCCGGACGTGCCGCCCGTGAGCACATTGACGAATTCCTGCGCGCCGGCGGCAGCCGGATGGAATCCGAGCCCGAGCGCCACAGCTGCGGCGGCCACATGTTTCCTGTTCAAGCCAATCATCTCGTCTCCTCCAAATCTCCCTGACTATCCCTGCATGGCAAGGACCGTCGATTCACGGTGATTTGGCCAACCATAAAGGCAAGCGAGGAGGCTGGGAACTGGTCACGTCTGCGACTTTCGGATCAAGACGCGGCGTGCCGCCCGGAATTTCGAAAATCTATTGGTCGATAATAAGCGCCTGCGCCAACAGATCCGCCCAGAGCGGACATCGCTGTCGTCTGCTCCATCATTATCAAATTTGGTTGCCGGACGGGCACCCGTGGTGGAGAGAACTTAATGGAATTCGATCCAGTCCTGCTCGCGCGCATACAATTTGCCTTCACCGTTTCCTTCCACATCATCTTCCCCGCTTTTTCAATCGGCCTGTCTGCCTTCATCGCCGTGTTGCTGCTCGCATGGAGGTGGACGAAGAAGGAGAATTTCCACCGCCTCGCGCGCTTCTGGACAAAGATCCTCGCCGTTTCCTTCGCCATGGGCGTCGTGTCCGGCATTGTGCTCAGCTATCAGTTCGGAACGAACTGGAGCCGCTTTTCTGAATTCAGCGGCAATGTGATCGGCCCGCTGATCGGCTACGAGGTGCTGACGGCGTTTTATCTGGAAGCGACATTCCTCGGCATTCTCCTGTTCGGCTGGAACCGGTTTCCCGCCTGGCTCATCACTCTTGCAGCCTGCCTCGTTGCTATCGGAACGTCCATCAGCGCATTCTGGATTCTCTCGGCCAACAGCTGGATGCAAACCCCCGCCGGCCATGAAATTCGCAATGGGATCGCCTATCCCGTCGACTGGCTCCAGATCATCTTCAACCCGAGCTTCCCCTATCGCTTCGCGCATATGGTGAATGCCGCCTATCTCGCGACAGCGGTCGTGGTGCTTGCGGTCGGCGCACGATATCTGCTCGCGGGACGGTATTCCGAAGAAAGCCGCACCATGCTCAGGATTGCGGTCGGCATGATTGCGGTCTCGGCAACCCTCCAGCTTGTCATCGGCGACCAGCACGGGCTCAACACCCTTGAGCACCAGCCGGCGAAGGTGGCGGCCATGGAAGGGCATTGGAGCGGACAGGATCCCGCGGCACTGGTCCTTTTCGGCATCCCTGACAAGGAGGCGCGAAAGAACCATCTTGAGATCGCCATTCCCAATCTCGGCTCGCTCATCCTCACCCATGACTGGAATGGGACTTATCCAGGAATGACCGATTTCCCCGAGGACCAATGGCCGCCGGTAGCCAAGATGTTCTTCGCCTTCCGCATCATGGTGGGAATAGGGCTTCTCCTGATCGCGGTCGGCTTCTGTGGCCTTTATCTCTGGTGGCGGGGACGGCTATTCGAAAACCGGCTCTACCTGCGAGCCACCTCCTATATGTGGCCACTTGGCTTCATCGCCATCCTGGCCGGTTGGTTCGTCACGGAGCAGGGACGGCAGCCCTGGCTCGTCTACGGCCACCTGCGCACCGCGGCCGGCGTTTCGCCTGTACCAGGTGCAAGCGTGGCGAGTACGCTCGCCCTGTTCGTCTTCATCTATGGGATCGTGTTCGCCACCGGCATTTACTACATCAACCGGCTGATCAATGCGGGTCCAAAGGGCCAGGCGACCGAGGCCGCCGCAGGTGTGCCGAACGGCCCGCTCTCCGGCGCTGAGGAAGCCACGCGCGAAGCGACCGGGCGATCGCCGGGCGACGGCCCAGGCGCATCGCTCGCCCCGCCGAAGGGATGACAGCGATGGAATGGTATCTCCCTGCAATATGGGCAGGCCTCATCGGCACTGCCGTGGCAATGTATGTAATCCTCGATGGGTTCGACCTCGGCATCGGCATCCTCTTTCCTCTCACGCATGAGGAGGAGGAACGGGACCAGATGATGAATTCCGTCGCTCCCTTCTGGGATGGCAACGAGACCTGGCTGGTGCTGGGCGGCGGCGGCCTTTGGGTGGCATTCCCGACAGCCTATTCGGTGATCATGCCCGCGCTGTACCTGCCTGTAATGGGAATGCTCCTGGCTCTGGTGCTCCGCGGGGTGTCTTTTGAATTCCGGTGGGTTGCAAAGCCAAGCCACCGGATGTGGGACATCGCCTTTGCAGGCGGCTCCATTATTGCCGCTTTTCTGCAGGGCGTGATCCTCGGCGGACTGCTGCAAGGGATCCAAGTAGCGGACAGGCAATATGCCGGCGGTCCCCTGGATTGGCTGACGCCATTTGCCATCTTCGTGGGTCTTGCCGTGGTCGCGGGATACGGTCTTCTAGGCTCAACCTGGCTGTTGATGCGCACGATCGGGCCAGTACAGGAACTGGGACGCCGCTACGCGCCGATATTCCTCCTTGCCGTGCTGGCTGGGATGGGGATTGTAAGTCTCTGGACGCCGCTTTTGATCGACCGGATCGCGGAAAGGTGGTTCAGCCTTCCAAACTTCTATGTCTTGTGGCCCGTACCGGTCGCGGCAGCCCTGGTCGGCTATGGCATCTGGCGCTGGCTGGCCGAAGGGCGCGAGGGACTTCCCTTCTTTGGCGCGATCGTCCTTTTCCTGCTCGGCTATGCCGGCCTTGTCATCTCCACCGTGCCCTATCTGGTGCCGCCGCACCTCACTTTCTGGGACACGGCAGCGGTACCGGCTTCCCAGATCTTCCTGCTGATCGGGACGGTCTTTCTCCTGCCGCTCGTTTTCGGCTACACCATCTTCGTCTACTGGGTCTTCCGTGCCAAGGTCGGCCCTGGCGAGGGGTATCACTGAGCCGTGGCGGCGCTCATTGATCGCCGATCAGCAAGGACGCGCCGACGACGCCCAGGAAAACGAGACCGAAGCCGAAGACGGTGACCAGAAGGTGATTGTGAGAAAGGCCAATCGGAGCCCACCGGCCATAGAGGGCAGGATAGTAGATCGCCGCGCCCAAAGCCGACCATCCACCAGTCGCAACCGAATAAAGCCGTTCGATCGCCTTTGCATTGGGGCGTAAGCCGCGCAGCGCAGCAAACGCCATCATCACCGCCGCACAGATAGCTGCCAGAGCAGGGACCATTTTCCTTCGCCTTGTCGCAACGGCCGCATCTTGTCGCAGCCGGGGTTCCTTTACTACGGACCGCCTGCTCTTGAAAAGGAAGCTCAAACGGGCGCGGAAAACAAATTCTGCAGGCGCGCGAAGGGCATGACTTCGCGGGCATAGGCAAAGCTGCCGCGCGAAAGCATCTCGGCTGCGGCCCTTTCCACGGCGCCGAAGGCCAGGGTCGCCAGTTTCGAGCCGAGCGAGATGCGCTTCACGCCCGCCTCCGCCAGTTCCGTCACGGTGAAACTTGCCACGGTCAGCACATTTACGGGCTTTTTGACAGCCTGGCATATTTCCCGCACCTGCTCGATATCGCTGAGCCCCGGCGCGTAGAGCACATCCGCACCGGCGCTTTCAAAAGCCTGCAGGCGACGGATGGTGTCGTCGAGATCGGGCCGGCCATGGAGAAAGTTTTCCGCCCGCGCAGTGAACACGAAGTCACCCTTGAGCGCCCGGGCGGCCTCGGCGGCGGCCGTCACCCGCTCCACGGCGAGCGAGAAGTCATAGATCGGCCGGGCCGGATCGCCGGTGGCATCCTCGATGGAGCAGCCGGCCAGCCCTGCCGCTTCCGCCGCGAAAATCGTCTCGGCGGCGCTGTCGGCGCTATCGCCCTTCCCGCGCTCCAGGTCGGCCGAAACCGGCAGCGGTGTTGCACCAACGATCTCGCGGCAATGCTGCATCATCTCTTCGAAGTTTACCCCGCCATCCGGCAGTCCGCGCGAGAAAGCATAGCCTGCGCTGGTCGTGGCAAGCGCCTTGAAGCCGAGCGAGGCAAGCAGCTTCGCCGTACCGATATCCCACGGGTTGGGAATGATGAAAATGTCCTGATGCAGGGCGCGAAAAATAGAGCCTTTCCCGGTCATGGCCGTCCCTCCCGATCGCCTGATTTCAATGAGGGATCCACAAGCCGGCCGAGTCAAGAGCCAGCAAGAGCCGTCGTGGCAGATAGGCTGTCAGACAGTACCGGTGGAGCCGAAGCCGCCCGAGCCGCGCCGGGTTTCGCCAGCGCTGGCACGCTCCTCGATGGTAGCGCGGGTAATTGGCGCGATCACAAGCTGGGCGATGCGCATGCCGCGCGTCACGGCGAAATCTTCCTCGCCCAGATTGACGAGCAGCACTTGGACCTCGCCCCGGTAGTCGCTGTCGATCGTGCCGGGCGTATTGAGGCAGGTAATGCCATTGCGCAGAGCCAAGCCGGAACGCGGGCGAACCTGCCCCTCGAAACCCTCCGGGATCTCGAGAATGAAACCAGTGGGCACCAACGCCCGCCTGCCCGGAAGCAGGATGATCCGGCGGTCCTCCGCCACGGCAGCACGCAAATCCATCCCCGCTGCCCCTGCGCTCTCATAGGAAGGAAGCGGCAAGTCTTTGGCGTGCGGCAGACGGACAACGCCGATAGCGGGACCGATGACAGGCATGGAAACGGGTGAACTGGTCATAACTCCTATCTGACGCCGGCAGCCGGACTCGTCAATTCGCCCGCCGTCTTGAGGCAGATTTTTTCAACTGATTTCAGACGATCGTCTTTTCCACCATTTCGGCATAGTTCCTGAGCAATCCCACCCAGCCGCCTTCAGAATCGAAGGTTCCGCGCGCGGCCTCTGCTTCTCCGCCGAAATTCTCCAACAGGCGATGTTCAAGCTCCACACGCGTGGAGTCGGATGTCACCGACACGAAGCGGACCTCTACTTCGGTGTGCAAATCGGGATCGTATTTCCAATCCATGCCGATGCGCCAGGCGAGAAGCACGCGCGATGGCGGTTCCCATGCGAGCACTTCCCCCCACTCGCATTCGCTGCCGTCTTCGCCCGCTTCATACCAGCGGCCGCCCTCGCGCGGTTCGATCACAGCCGATCTAAGCGGCGAAGAACCGATGCTGTGGCTTGCCGGCCACCAGCGGCCAAAGCCGGATGTAAATACTTCAAAGGCCTTGTGCTGAGGCGCCTTCACAGTGACGGAACGGCGCACCGGCGCCGGGATACTGGTCGCATTCATTTATCTCTCCACTCCTGTTCCACCTGTTTCTGGAATTCTTGCAGCGCGGAGCCCCAAAACCTGTCCAACCACGCGCGCATGCGTACAAGCCCGGCCGGGTCGACGTGGTAGATATTGCTCGCCCCCCTGGGCTCCGAACGCACGAGCTGCGCTTCCCTCAACACCTTGAGATGCTGGGAGACTGCCGATTGCGTGACCGGCAGCGACCGCGTGATCTCCGCCACCGAGCGCGGCTGTTCCGCCACAAGCTCGAACACCGCCAGGCGGGTCGGATCGGCAAGCGCCGCAATCTGCGACATTTCATTAGCCATTACTAATGATTAGTGAAGACTGATTATTCTGTCAAGCCCGGCCTGGATCTTGCGATGCTACAATTACGGCCGAGGCTTCCTACATATGGATTTCTGTTCGACAGCGGCGGTCATGACTGGTAAGAGGCCGCCGTCAAAAGGATTTCCGGATATGCCAGAGAGTTTGGCCGACGCTGTGGCGCGCCGCCGTACCTTCGCGATCATTTCGCACCCCGACGCGGGCAAAACGACGCTCACCGAAAAGCTGCTGCTTTTCGGCGGGGCCATCCAGCTTGCCGGCGAGGTGAAGGCAAAGAAGAACCGTATCCAGACCCGCTCGGACTGGATGGCGATCGAGCGCGAGCGCGGCATCTCGGTCGTCACCTCGGTGATGACCTTCGAATATGGCGGCCACGTCTTCAACCTGCTCGACACGCCCGGCCACGAGGATTTCGCCGACGACACCTATCGCACGCTAACGGCGGTCGACTCCGCCGTTATGGTGATCGACGCAGCAAAGGGCATCGAGCCGCGCACGCTGAAACTCTTCGAGGTGTGCCGGCTGCGGGACATTCCCATCATTACCTTCGTCAACAAGCTCGACCGGGAGAGCCGCGATCCGTTCGAGATCCTAGACGAGATCGAACAGAAGCTGGCACTCGATACGGCGCCCATCACCTGGCCGATCGGAAGGGGAAAAAGCTTTTCGGGAACCTATCACCTGGCGAACAACACGATCCGGCACTCGGACGACGATGTGGAGCCGATCAGGGTGAACGGGCCGGAAGCGGAAGCCGTTTCCGGCCTCCTGCCCGAGCACGAGCGCGATACTCTGGTCGAGGAGATGCTGCTGGCAAAGGAGGCCTGCAAGCCCTTTGATCGGCAAGCGTTCCGTGAGGGGCATCTGACACCGGTCTATTTCGGCTCGGCGCTACGTAATTTTGGCGTCCGCGACCTGATAGAGGCGCTGGGCGCCATCGGCCCTGCCCCGCGCGCCCAGGATGCGGACTCCCGCAAGGTGGAGGCGACCGAGGAGAAGATGACGTCATTCGTCTTCAAGATTCAGGCCAATATGGATCCGAACCACCGGGATCGTATCGCCTTCGTGCGCGTGTGCTCCGGCAGGCTGGAGCGCGGCATGAAGGCAAAGCTCGTGCGCACGGGAAAGCCCATCAGCCTTTCCGCACCGCAGTTCTTTTTCGCCAAGAACAGGATCACCGCCGACGAGGCCTTCGCCGGCGACGTGGTGGGCATTCCCAACCACGGCACACTCAGGATTGGCGATACGCTGACGGAGGGGGAGGACATCCTCTTCCGCGGTGTGCCGAATTTCGCGCCCGAGATCCTGCGCCGCGTACGGCTCTCCGATGCAATGAAGGCGAAGAAGCTGAAAGAGGCCCTGCAGCAAATGGCCGAGGAAGGCGTGGTGCAGCTCTTCTCGCCCGAGGACGGCTCACCGGCGATTGTCGGTGTCGTCGGCGCGCTGCAGCTCGACGTGCTCAAGGAGCGGCTGAAGAACGAATACACGCTGCCGGTGGATTTCGAAATGGCGCGCTTCACGATCTGCCGCTGGATCTCGGCTGAAGACAAGGCTGAGCTCGAGCGTTTCATTACCGCGCATCGCGGCGACATTGCGCGGGATCTCGACGAGGACCCGGTGTTTCTGGCGCCACACGAATTCGGCCTCAAATACGAGGCGGAGCGCTGGAAGGCGATCACCTTCACCGCGGTCAAGGATTATCAGGTGAGGGAAAAGGCCAAAGCGGCGTAGCTCATTCCGACTAGAGGCTGCTTTTGATCTTCTCGGCCAGCTGATGGAGCTCTTCCCGCCGGTAGGGCTCGCGCACGCCGTGGCCCCAGACCGGACCCGGCCAGGCGGGGTCGCCCTCGTTGCGGGCGATGACGTGAATATGGGCCTGGCGGACGATATTGCCGAGCGCGCCGCAATTTATCTTGGTGCAGCCGGTCAGATCCTTTAGCGCTTTCGACACCAGATTGGTCTCGAAGCTGAGCATTGCCTGATCGAGGGGCGTAAGATCGTGGACCTCCTCGATATCCGGGCGTTGGGGGATAAGCAGAAGCCAGGGCCAGCGCCGCTCGTCGCGCAGGCGCAGTTCGCACAAGCCCAGCCACGCGACGGGAAGGCTTTCAGCCTCCAGCCGCGGATCAAGAACGAACCCTCCTTTGCTGCCCGGCAGCATTGCCTCCTCTCCTGTTCAAGCAGGGGAAGCTAGAGTGGTGCTGAGGCGCCTGCAAGCCTTTCCTTCATGCTTGGCCTTGCATTTGCCCGCGGGATTGACGATATGGGGTGCGGGAGGTTGGTGGTGGACGCGCCACTCGCCAACCGGGTCAGGTCCGGAAGGAAGCAGCCCTAACGAGCTCCGGCACGGGTCACCGTGCCAGCCTCCCGCCTTTCCTTCCCGCTGCCCATTGACGCGGCTCCCCATCCAAGGGGAAACTCGCCGTCGGGCGAAGACCCGCATCGAGGCCCACATCACGGGAGCGTGGACGAGCAGATGAACGATGTCGCGCAGACGGCAGAAGGCAAGGCCGCCTACCGCGTGCTCGCACGCAAATATCGCCCGCGCGACTTTTCCCAGCTCATCGGCCAGGAGCCGATGGTACGCACGCTCACCAACGCATTCGCAGCCGGCCGTATCGCACAAGCCTGGATGCTGACCGGAGTGCGCGGCGTGGGCAAAACCACCACCGCCCGCATCCTCGCGCGCGCGCTCAATTACAGGACCGAGGCCGTCGACCGGCCGTCCGTCGACCTTTCCGTGCCCGGCGAGCACTGCGAAGCGATTCTCGAGGGGCGCCATGTCGACGTGATCGAGATGGACGCGGCCTCGCATACGGGCATCGACGACATCCGCGACATCATCGAGCAGGTGCGCTACGCGCCGGTTTCCGCGCGTTACAAGGTCTATATCATAGACGAAGTGCACATGCTCTCCAACCAGGCCTTCAACGGCCTGTTGAAGACGCTGGAGGAGCCGCCGCCGCACGTCAAATTCATCTTCGCAACCACCGAGATCCGCAAGGTCCCGATCACCATCCTCTCCCGCTGCCAGCGATTCGATCTGAGACGGATCGATTCTGGCCTCATCAAGCAGCATCTCGCCCATATCGGCGATCTGGAAGGCGTGGATGCCGATAGCGACGCGCTGGCGATGATCGCGCGCGCCGCCGAAGGCTCCATGCGCGACGCCCAATCCATCTTCGACCAGGCAATCGCCCACTCCTCGGGAAAGGTGACGGCTGAGACCGTGCGCGACATGCTGGGGCTTGCGGACCGTGCACGCGTGATCGACCTTTTCGAGCATCTGATGAAGGGCGATGTAGCGGCAGCGCTCGCCGAATACCGCGCGCAATACGATGCAGGGGCCGATCCGGCCGCCGTGCTCACCGATCTGGCTGAGTTCAACCATCTTGTCACGCGCATGCGCTTCGTGCCCGATGCGGCGAATGACGGCTCACTGCCGCAGGAGGAGCGCACGCGAGGACTGGAGTTTTCGAAAAACCTTTCGGTTCGTGTGCTCTCGCGCACCTGGCAGATGCTGCTGAAGGGCATTCAGGAGGTGCAGGGATCGAGCCGCCCCATCTCGGCGGGCGAAATGGTGCTGATCCGCATCGCGCATGCGGCGAATTTGCCTACACTGGACGAAGCGCTGAAAACATTGGAGGGGCTGCCCGCGGGGAATGGAAGCGGGCGCTCCTCAGCCGGCTCTTACGCTCCCTCGCCGCCGGGCAATGGAGGAGCGCAGGCCATATCGAGCCAGCGCATGCCTTCGGGCGGCGGCGGACAGACTATGCGGCTGATCCAGTCTTCACCGGCCGAATATGCCGCGTCTCCCCAGCCAGCGGAAGCCGAAGCGCCGAGCGTCCCCGTGAAGTCGCTGGCCGACATCACCGAGCTGGCGGACGCGAATCGCGATATCGCCTTCAAGGTGCAGTTCAAGCGCTGCGTACGCCTCGTCCAGATCGAGCCGGGCAGGCTTTCGGTCAACCTTACCGAGGACGCGCCGAAGACGCTTCTGGGGGACCTGACGAATCGCCTGCAGAAATGGACCGGGCGGCGGTGGATCGTCTCGCTTTCCAACGAGCCCGGCAGCAAGACGCTGGCCGAGGAGGAAAGCGGGCGTCGCGAAACCGCGCTGGCCGATGCACGCGCCGACCCAACTGTGGCCGCGATCCTGCAAAGCTTTCCCGGCGCGCGTATCCTCGACGTGCGGATACCCGACGCGGCGGCTGAAGAAGAAGCCGAAGGCGCGCCGCCCGAGCCGGACCTTGGCGACGATGACGATGATGATCTCTGATTGGAGAAGAGAATGCGTGACCTGATGAACCTGATGGGCAAGGCGAAGGAAATGCAGGCCAAGTTCCAGGCCATGCAGGAGGAGATCGCCCAGTTGGAATCGGATGGCCAGTCCGGCGGCGGCGCCGTGAAGGTGACTCTTAGCGGCAAAATGGAAATGAAAAAGCTCCAGATCGATCCATCCCTTTTCAAGGAAGGGGAGGTCGAAATCCTCGAAGACCTGATCCTGGCGGCCCACAATGACGCCAAGACGAAGGTGGAGCAGACGATCCAGCAGCGGACACAGGAAATGACAGCCGGTCTGCCCCTGCCTCCGGGAATGAAGCTGCCGTTCTGAGGCCTGCCGCCGCTTTGCAAGGACGCCGAATTCGGCCATACCCTATGCGCCAGTTGAAACCAGGCGTGAAGGAAACGTCCCGTTGAGCCTTTCCGGTAAGCGCATCCTCCTCATTATCGGCGGCGGAATCGCAGCCTACAAGTGCCTCGATCTTATCCGCCGCTTGCGCGAGCGCGGGGCGAAGGTGCGGTGCGTGATGACGCAAGCCGCACAGGAATTCGTCACGCCCTTATCCGTTGGCGCGCTCACGGCTGACCATGTTTTCACCGATCTCTTTGACCGGCAGGACGAGCAGGATGTCGGCCATATCCGGCTGTCGCGGGAGGCCGACCTAATCGTGGCTGCGCCAGCGACCGCCGATCTGATGGCAAAGCTTGCAACGGGCCTTGCGAACGATCTTGCCTCGGCGGTGCTGCTTGCCACCGATAAGCCGGTGCTCATGGCGCCTGCCATGAACCCGAGAATGTGGATGCATCCCGCGACGCAACGAAACTTGACGCAGCTCAAGGCCGACGGCGTGCGCTTTGTCGGCCCCAACAGCGGCGAAATGGCCGAAAGCGGCGAGGCCGGCGAAGGGCGCATGGCCGAGCCGCTGGAAATCGTAACGGCCATCGAAACCATTCTCGACGGCGGGAAAAGGCTCCTTACCGGCAGGAAGATCATCGTCACCTCGGGGCCGACCCGCGAGCCGATCGATCCGGTGCGCTACATCGCCAACCGCTCCTCCGGCAAGCAGGGCCATGCGATTGCCGCAGCACTCGCCGAGCTTGGGGCGGAGGTGCATCTCGTTTCGGGTCCGGTCGCCATTCCCGACCCGAAGGGTGTGGCGACAGTGCATGTTGAGAGCGCGCGCCAGATGCGTGACGCGGTGGAAGCGCTTCTGCCGGCCGATGCGGGCATCTTTGTCGCGGCGGTCGCGGACTGGCGCCCACTGACGGAAGTCGGGGAAAAGATCAAGAAGGACAGGGGGGCGAACCCGCCTCCCCTGAAACTCGCCGAGAATCCCGATATCCTGGCCGGCGTGGGCCATCACGAGAACCGGCCGCGCCTCGTGATCGGCTTTGCCGCGGAAACGCAAAATCTGGTCGAGAATGCCCGCACGAAGCTCGCCAAGAAGGGCGCCGACCTCATCGTGGCCAATGATGTTTCCCATGATAGCGGCATCGGCCGTTCCGGCGTTATGGGCGGCGACCGGAACAAGGTACATATCGTTAGCCGCGACCGCGTCGAGGAGTGGCCGGAGGCAGGCAAGGAGGAGGTCGCCCGGCGGCTGGCGGCCAAGGTGGCGGAACTCTTAAACTCGAAGGCCAGGATGTGAGTGGGCTGAAGCGGAGGGCCGTAGAAAATACCTGAAGGCAGAGAAAGCGGGATTCCTCCCCCGCTTCCCGCATCGCCGCTATCGGCGTCTCCAAAATTCTCAACCCCCGTCGGCGTCGCGTGCCGCTCTTCACTTCTGAATGTTGCAGCAGGCAGAAACCGTCGTGAATAGGCCTGTTCTGGGAAACAGGGCGTTCAAATAATCGTCCTGGAGCTTCACATATTTTTCGAGCGAGTCGTAGTCGACGCCGGCAATCTCGAGCGCATTCTTTTTCTCTTCGGAAATGCCCGGGTAAGTAAGCCTTGTCTTTGCTTCTATACCCGCCTCTTTCAAGATCCTGTCCTCCAGGTAAACGACGCCCCCCCCGTTCCCCCAACCCGAACTGTTGAATTGCTTCGGGCAGGTTTTCCTGATCGAACCAATCGGAAAGGGAAGGATCGAGCTTCCCGGTCAGCATATGGATCGCCTCATGGAGAATGACGCGGCGGCCATTTGGAGCGAAAAGCTTCCCATTGCTCGATAGAAGCTGTTTGTCAGCGATAAAGCTTAGCTCGTTTACCTCAATGTCTGGAACCGTCAGGATCCTAGCCTGAAAATCGCATTCCGGCCTGCATGCCTGATCGCCGCAGACATGGATCTGCCACTTGGCGTCCTCCCCGATTCTGCCGCTGTCAACGGCGCCATTGTAAAGCGATCTAAATGTTTCCGATGTGTCGTAAAGTTTCCGAAGGAAGGCGGCTATTCCTGCCGCGTCTTCGGACGAGAGAACCAGCTTTCCATCCGGGTGCATGCGGCTGACAGAGATATGCTGATTGAAAGTTTGTTCTACGATCCCCGGCTCATGGCGCAAATCTTGATACCCACGTAGTATCTGCTCCACAACCCTGACAGTTTCCGTTCGTGAGACGATCACCGGCCGCGTGCTTTGTTCTGCTTGGAGAGAGGCGGGCAGCGACGGCGCCCTTTCATGCCAGTGCCTGCGTGCATAGGCTTCGGGAACAGCGACATCCAGCGCCTCGGCGGCTGACTCGGAAATGATTCTCAAGACTTCCTTGGGTGCACCGCCTCTGAGCCCGGGCGCATCGCGTGCAGTCTGCCATTGTCCATCAACCTGCTGGAGGCGAATTCTACGGTCCCGGCCGTTGCCTGTCGGATCCACGGGGTTCCAAACCGGCCGCTCCGGAACCGAGGCGGCCGCGTCAAGGGCAAGGCGATAAAGATGAGGCCCGATCTGGGCGTAATGCGCCAGCGTCGACGGATTTTGCCACGTCCCATCCTGCCGGCGCCTCATAAGCTTGGGAATCTTTTCGGGAGGTACCGGCACCATGCGATCGGCAACCTTGGCGATCTCCGAAGAGAGAAGATGCGAGGCATCCAATCCGCCTACGGCAATGCCGTAAGGATCGCCGACGCTCCCGTGTTTGCCAGTCTTGTCGGTGAGCGCCAATGCACGGTCTTCAATACCAAGGTCTGCCAACGCGCGTAAACTATGCTGCGCTTGCAGCCGGAGTGGCGAAGGCAGCTCCTGGTGCGAAAACATGTGCGGCGCCACCAGCCCCCCCGCTATTTCTGCATGTCCTACAACACGGCTGTTTATCGCCAGATGGCCCTCGCCGAAGGTCACGAAGTCCAATCCCAGGCCCAGGGCGCCACCCACAACCTCCGCGGCGTCGCCATCGGCCAGACCGTGAACGATCACATAGCCCGCTCCCAAAAACGGAACCATTGTGATCAATGCCGTTGCCGCACGCTCTCCATCTCCAGCGGCTACTCCGTCCACGGCATTGTATATATTCCCCAAAATCGGAACAGCGCTGATTATCTCTTCTGGGCTCCCATGAACAATGCCTTCGGCGATGCCCATAACGCTTGATATGATGGGCATATTGTCGAGCCAATGCTTCAATTCTGAGAGAGAATTGCTGTTGCCCTGCTTATATTGAGAGACGATTTCATTGATCCTCGCCGTCAACACATCAGGGGTTAAATTCGCGTTTTCGCGACGTAGAGCCAAGCGGGCGCTTGCTGCAAACCAAGGGTGCTGCGGCAGCGCCGCATTGAACTGCGCTTTTGCCGCCCTGTACTTATTGATTTCCTCCAGCCCGACGCTTCCATAACCGCCGTTGAGGTATGGCACCGGCACATGGGGCACGTTTCCGGGAGTGGGAAGGAAATTTTCCGCTGTATCGATGAAGTAATCGAGCAGAGTTTCACCGCCAAAGCGCGGCTCGAAATCCAATTCACCTTTTGGCAGCTTTGTCTTTTCTTGCAGGATTTCTAGCGCGACCGCCCTTCGATCAAAGCGCGGCGGTCCGTCCGCTTCGGTGAGAAGATCCTTTATTACCCCCCTCAGGCCGGCCAATCGCTCAGAGGCTGTACCGCTAAGCTTGATTCCCTGAGTTTTGGCGAGATGAAGCCCAAAGAGGACCCGCGGGTCGATCAGCGTGCTCTCCTGTGAGGGCCACTGCTGCACCAGATTGGAAAATGCCTGATCTAAAGCTTCCTGCGATGCGTATGCGGCAGCAGGCGCCTTACCGCGGGCCATCGCCGCGGTCTTGAGGACGGATGCCATTGAGTGCGCAATCGTCCCGATTGGATATCGGGTATCTTGACCGTGAGCGTCCATCCAGCGCGTCACCATCTCGCGGCGCGCGGATTGCGTCAGGTTCGCAAAGGCAGGCAGCCGCATGAGCGCCGGATCGTCGGCAAGCTCCAGGATTGTCTTGCCAAGCGCGTTAACGATGGCGTTCCCGTCGAAGTAAACACTGCTGGCTCGTTCGCTTGCACTCAGATTGTCAGGCAAGAACAGACGCTGTTGCAGACGTTCATCTTTGAGTGCGCTCACAAACTCTAGCCGCCGCTGAGCGGTCTCGCCGCGGGATCGCTGCTTCAGCGGCGTGTCGCTGCCCACTTGGCGGCTGGCTGCGTAGAGCCTGGCTGCTTTGTTGACCAGCTTTTTCGATCCGACCAGCTTGGCGAGCCGCGAAGGCGTCATATCCATCGCATGATCCAGCTCGGCAATCACCTTCTCGACCTGCTTTGTATGACTGCCCGCATGACGCATCACCGCGATCAGTGCCGCAGTCGGCGTCTCGATACGCGGGCGGGCGCGGGTCAGGTCCAGCCATTTTGCCTTTCCCAATGGAGCCGAAGAGGATGTTTGTGGATGCGCCTTAGGCGCGGAGTGAATTTTCACCTTTCCGCGCGGAGACTCCGAATCCGTACTGCCGATATTCGGCGCCAATTCCCAGGAATCGAACTGCAAGCTGCGCGTCAGTCTGATGCTGGAAAAATTCGAGCCCTCTCGCGCTGCCGCGCCCCCATTATCGCGAACTTTCATTGCATACGATTGAGGCTGCGTTGGCCGCGGCTTTCGATATCCGTTCATGTTTGAGGCGGCGTCAGCACCCGGCAAACGCCACGACGACAGCAGCGTTGCCAGGGTCAGCACGGCTTGCGCCTTTGAATTTAACGGCTTTTGTTTTGGCAGGTGCGTTCCGAGCTGATTAGCGTCGAGGGGGTTCTGGCGGGCGACGGCATCGAAGATCTGTCCCGAAGAATCCAGGGCCGGCAGTGTAAAAACCTGTGGCCGCGCCTTTGAAAGCGCGCCGGTATGGCGCTGTGGCTTCTCCGAAAAGTGACCATGCCAGCCTTGGCTCTTCCTCCCCGTTTGCACTCTGTCATCTAGAATGTGCGAAGTAATTTGTGATTGCTGGCAAATTCTGTTCATTTATTGCTCTGTTACTTGGCGCCGCAACAATTGACGCACACCACGATTATTCAAAAAATAGTTTCGTCCAGCATTGCGGCGTGCAATCCCTGCACGGCAATTGTGCGGTTCACCTCACCTTCAGGATGGCGAAGCAATGCCCGTTGCCGCGGCGAACCACACTCCGGCCCAAAGTAATTCTCCGGCGTTCTATGCGGCCAAGAAAGGAAAACTGGCGTGCTACGCGCCCGGACCCGTTGGTGATCAATAGGTAAACGATATTATCCTGGGTGCTGGGGCAACGGAATTTGCAATTTCCTAGTTGAATATAACGCCACGCAGTGCGGTTTGGGCAGTCCGGCGGAGCGCGTAGCCCATCGACAGCGCAGTGCTCAAGCCGGTTGCGGTCTGGATTTCGGTTTAGGCAGCCGACACGCCGGCACTCTCCCGGTTCACAAGCAAAGCCACATGGGCTAGGGGGAGGGCAGAGAAATCTCCGGTCGCAGCCTACCCGGTAAAAACAAGGACCCTGCTCTGTGAAGACTTTCGTTATCTGCTCTGGCGGATTGGACTCGGTTTCGCTTGCCCACAAGGTGGCGGTCGAGAAAACCCTCGCTGGTCTCATTTCCTTCGATTACGGCCAACGCCACAAAAAAGAACTCGATTTCGCCCGCGCCTGCGCGCAGCGGCTCGATGTCAGGCATATGATCATCGATATTCGCGCCGTTGGTGAGGGGCTGGCCGGTTCGGCTCTGACAGACGAGATCGACGTGCCCAACGGCCATTATGCCGAAGACACCATGCGGATCACCGTTGTGCCCAATCGCAACGCCATCATGCTGGCGATCGCCTTCGGCGTAGCGGCAGCGCAAAACGCCGACGCGGTGGCAACGGCCGTACATGGCGGGGATCATTTCATCTATCCCGATTGCCGCCCCGGTTTCATCGAGGCCTTTCAGGCGATGCAGGCGCAAGCTCTCGACGGCTACGCCAAGATTGCTCTTTACGCGCCTTATGTGAACCTTTCCAAGGCCAATATCGTCTCGGATGGGGTACGCCACCGCACCCCGTTCGAGGCGACGTGGTCGTGCTATAAAGGCGGCAAGCATCACTGCGGCCGCTGCGGCACCTGCGTTGAGCGCCGCGAGGCGTTCGATCTCGCCGGCGTCACCGATCCCACCACATATGAGGACGCTGCGTTCTGGCGCGAGGCCGTCGCGAGGAAGGCGGGCTGATGTTTAGGATCACCAAGCAGTTCCACTTTTCGGCGTCACACCAACTGTTGCGATTGGCCGACGATCATCCTTGCAAGCGTCTGCACGGCCACAATTATATCGTCGAGATCGAGCTGGCTGCCGACGCGCTCGACGAGAACGGCTTTGTTCGTGACTATCACGACCTAGCGGCGTTCCAACGCTATGTCGACGAAACGCTGGATCACAGACACCTCAACGATGTCTTCGGCCACGACGCGGTCACGGCCGAATGGCTGGCCAAGCACTTTTTCGACTGGTGCCGTGAGAGGCTGCCCGAGACGTCCTGCGTTCGCGTCAGCGAAACGCCCAAGACCTGGGCCGAGTACCGGCCATGACCAGCGACAAATCCGAAACGCATATCCGGGTGGCGGAAATCTTCGGGCCGACCATTCAGGGCGAGGGGCCCCTGATCGGTCTGCCGACCGTCTTTGTGAGGACGGGCGGATGCGACTACCGGTGCGCTTGGTGCGACAGCCTGCATGCGGTCGACACCCAATACCGGCACGATTGGGAGCCTATGACGGCAAAGGCTGTTTGGGAGAAAGTGCAGGTGCTTTCGGCCAACACTCCGCTCATGGTGTCGCTTTCCGGCGGCAATCCGGCGATACAGCCGCTGGGCGATCTCATCGCATTGGGCAAATCATCGGGCTATCGGTTCGCGCTCGAAACCCAAGGATCGCTGGCGCGCGAGTGGTTTTCCGAGCTCGACGTTCTGATTATCAGTCCCAAGCCTCCCTCCAGCGGCATGGAAATGGATTGGCAGAGGTTAAGCGACTGCATCGCCCGTGCGGGAGAAGGAACCGAAGTCGCGCTCAAGATCGTGATCTTCGACGAGGCCGATTATGCCTTTGCGCGCGCGGTTTCGGCCCGTCATGGCGGCTTGCCGCTTTATCTTCAGCCTGGCAATCACACTCCGCCGCCAGCCGATGCCCATTACGCGCCGATCGACATTGAGGGCGTGATGCGGCGAATGCGCTGGCTAATTAACAAAGTTGCCGCAGATGCGTGGTTTTCAGTCCGGGTTCTGCCCCAGCTGCACGTCCTGGTCTGGGGCAACAAGCGCGGCGTTTAGGCGGAATGACCAAATATGATTGGCCCATCATGGAACCCTTCATCACCCCCGCTCCGCGAACTTTCTCGCATATTTCCTTTCCAGCCCGGCATGAGTGGACCAGAAGCCACGCGGCTCCCGGCCCGACAGGCGATCCTCCAGGATGCCCAGATGCGCCTCCCAGCCGCTGGCAACACTGATCATCATCTCCGCACCCTCCAGTCGGCGGTGCGTAAGCACGAGCCGCACATTCGGCCCTTCCGGGAAAAGCTCGAAAGTGACCTCGCTCTTTCCGCCGTCCCCCGGCCAGCTATAGGTGATGAGGCGAGGCGGATCGCATTCGATCACTTCACCAAGCATCGCCGGGCTCGTCTCGTAATGCTTGTAGCGATCAGGTGTCGGTTCGAAGGAAAGCTCGCGGTGGCGGAACAGGAGCTCCACCTTGCCGCCCGGGAAAAGCTCCATACTGCCCGCCGCCAGCCACAGCCGGCGCTTTTCAGAGTCGGTCAGGTAATTCCAAAGGCGCTCGGCCGGTCCGGGCAACACCCGCTCGATGCGGACGGTTCCAGGGGCGATCGCCTCGCCCGTCGCCGGGAAATCATGCGTTTTCATTCGAGCCTCCTGCTGGTTATGCGCCGAGCCCATCCGGAAAGCGGTCGGCGACGAGGTTAGCTGCTGGAGCACGATGCTTGCACCGGCGGGTGACGTTCACCGCGAAGGTGTTCGGGGTCATTTCCCCATCTTCCCTGCTCTTTCATCCTCGGCGCGCAGCAGCGCCTCGAGTGTATCGAGACCACGGGTCCAGAAGCGCTCATAGTAACGAAGCCACGCGTCAGCCTCGGCAAGGCGATCGGCGTTCAGGCGGCAATAATGGGTGCGGCCCGCGATGCGGCGCTGGACGAGTCCCGCCTGCTCCAGCACCTTCACATGTTTCGACGCACCGGCGAAGGACATATCAAACGGCGCAGCCAGTTCCCCGATGCTCCGCTCGCCCTCCGCCAGATCGCGCAGCATGGCGCGGCGCGTGGTATCGGAGAGCGCATGAAAGATCGAGTCCAGAATAACGGGATGTTGTTCAACCATGTGGTTGATAATAGCGCATCAGCGCGGATAGTCAACCATTTGGTTTAAAATTTGTTGTGATACGAAAAAGGCGGCTCAAGGCCGCCTAACTCGTTAACTGAACCCATGCCTGAACACGGAAATCGCGCCAGCGATCAAGTATCTACTCTGCGTCCTTCGCCGAGTCGGCGTTAAGGAGGCCGTATTTCTCCTCTCCGATGGAATCGAGCAGCTGAAGCTGCGTTTCAAGAAAGTCGATATGCCCTTCTTCATCCGCCAGCAGTTCTTCGAACAGCTTCATGGAGATGTAGTCGCCCGCCTCATGGCAAATCTCGCGCGAGCGCTTGTAGGAGTTGCGGGCGTCATACTCGCCGGCGAGATCGGCTTCCAGCACTTCCTTGACGTTCTGGCCGATACGCAGCGGAGCGAGCGTCTGCAGGTTTGGATGGCCTTCGAGGAAAATGATGCGCGCGATCAGCTTGTCGGCGTGGTGCATCTCCTCGATGGACTCGGCGCGTTCCTTATGGGCGAGCTTGGTGTAACCCCAGTCTTCCAGCAGCCGGTAATGCAGCCAATATTGATTAACGGCTCCGAGCTCCAAAAAAAGAGCCTCGTTAAGCCGCTCTATGACCCTTGTATCGCCTTTCATTAAATTTGCTCCCGAATTTATCCCGCAAAGCGCGGACACGATCCAAATATGTCACGATCTTCTCGTCGCCAGTATCGGAAGCGCGGTGATAATTTTCGGTTACCCGAATGATCGTTTCCACCAAGCCCGGAAAGCAGCCGCAGCAACGTCCACGCTTTGCCATCGAGTGATAAACCTTGGCGGGGACGATGAGTTGCCACGGATCCTCATCGAGCATCGCGACGATAGCCGCCTCGATTTCCTTCTGGGTGATGAGGTTGCAATGGCAGACGAGCATGGCTTCCGGCTGACTGGTTCTTCAGGAGCAGGCCCGAAGCCTGCATTCCCTCACCTGAACATCGAACCTTGAACTACCTTCCGCTGATGCCGCGCTTAGCGGCCTTTCGGGTTGGAGTCCTTCAATCGAATGGGTTCAAGGCCCAGACATTTGGGAACGCATCCTTCGGACGGGCTCATAAAAGCGTTTCAGTGGGATGTATGTCAACCTAAACTTGACTTTCAAGGTCATGGTTGACCAGATGAGGAAAAAATGCCGCAGCCAGATCGCCGAAGCGGGTCGATGTTCAGGTAGATTCTCCGGTCAAGCGCGACCTCCACCAACAGGGCCGCGCCTCACGGGGTTTTGAGGGCCGCTCCATTGATTCCGAGGCGCGGGCGGTGCTCTATCGCGGGCAAACTGGGGAAGAGGAACCGCCGTGCTGAAACATTTCCTAGCTGCCGCACTCCTTTGCACCGCCAGCCTTCCGGCGCATGCGGAGGATTTCACCGCCGCCGACTGGAACAAGGTGCTTGAAGAGGCGCGCGGTCAGACAGTCTATTTCAACGCCTGGGGAGGAGCGCAGAACATCAATGCCTATATCGGATGGGCGGCGGGCGAACTTCGGGACCGATACGGCGTCACCTTGAAGCAGGTGAAGCTCGACGACACGGCTCACGCGGTGGCAACCGTCCTTGCCGAAAAGACGGCCGGACGCGATGAGGGCGGCTCGGTGGACCTCATCTGGATCAACGGCGAGAATTTTGCCGCCATGAAAGAGCGCGGACTGCTGCTGTCGCCCGGCTGGGCGCAAGATCTCCCGAACTGGCGCTACGTGGACCACGAGAACAAGCCCACCATCACGACTGACTTCACCATTCCCGTCGAAGGACTGGCAAGCCCTTGGGGAATGGCACAGCTTGCCTTCTTCTACGACGGAGCCCGCATGGACGCGGCGAAGCTTCCTCGCACTGCCGATGAGTTGCTCGCCTGGGCGGAAGCCAATCCGGGACGCTTTTCCTATCCCCAGCCGCCTGATTTCACCGGCACCTCTTTCCTGAAGCAGGTCCTCTTGGAAAAGGTGACGGACCGGTCCGTTCTGGATCGGCCGGTGGAGGATGACGTTTTCGCCGAGGTAACAAAGCCGCTCTTCGACTATCTCGACACGCTGCACAAAGTTGCGTGGCGAAGCGGGCGGGCCTTCCCACAGAACTATCCCGCCATGAAGCAGCTTCTGGCAGACGGCGAACTGGATATCATCTTCGCTTTCAACCCTTCGGAAGCTTCGAGCGCGATCGCCAATGGCGAGCTGCCGGATACGGTGCGCTCCTTCACCTTCCCCGGCGGCACGCTCGCCAACACGCATTTCGTGGCAATACCGTACAATGCTAATGCCAAGGCCGGCGCTCTCGTCACGGCGAATTTCCTGCTATCGCCGCAAGCGCAGGCGAGAAAGCAGGACCCGGCCTTTTGGGGCGATCCGACCGTGCTGTCCATGGAAAAACTCGATCCCGCCGCGCGCGCAGGTTTTGAGGCAATCGACCTCGGCATCGCGACACTGAAACCGGAAGAACTCGGCCCCGCGCTGGGCGAGCCGCATCCAAGCTGGATGGAGCGCATCGAGGAAGAATGGAACCGTCGCTACACGGCCGAGAATTGAGGGTACCCCACCCTCCCCTTTGTGGGGAGGGTGGAAGGTGCTCATGCTGACCCGCCTGGGCCCTGCCCTCGTTATCCTGCTTTTGACCGGGCCCATTGCCTTCGGACTGGCCGGGACGGTGCTGCCTGCATTCGGCTTCCTGCCTGTGCTGGGCGGCATGGAGCTCACGCTCAGGCATTTTCGCGACCTCTTTTCCGAGCCGGCCATTTTTACGTCGGCGAGCCTAAGTCTCACGATGGGGCTTGCGACCGCTTTCATTTCCCTCCTTACAGTCATGCTTTTCATAGCAGGCTACGCGGGCACCCGGGCTATCGGCCGCGTGCAGCACCTGGTCTCCCCACTGCTTTCGCTTCCGCATGCGGCCGCAGCCTTCGGGCTTGCCTTTCTAATCGCGCCATCGGGGATGCTCGCGCGGCTCATCTCTCCGGAACTCACCGGCTGGCAAAGGCCGCCAGACCTCCTGATCGTCAACGATCCGATGGGGCTCGCGATGATGGCAGGGCTGATCGTGAAGGAGATTCCCTTTCTCCTGCTGATGACGCTTGCGGCACTCCCTCAAGCGCCGTTGCCGCAGACGCGGATGCTTGCCGCTTCGCTTGGCTATGGGCGCATGGCGGGTTTCCTGCTCGGCCTCTGGCCGGTGATTTACCGGCAGATCCGGCTGCCGGTCTTCGCGGTGATTGCCTTTGCCTCCTCCGTCGTCGATGTGGGGATCATTCTCGGCCCAACGCGTCCCGCGCCTCTTGCGGTGCGCCTTGTCGAGTGGATGGACGATCCGGATCTTTCCATGCGCAATCTGGCCAGCGCCGGTGCGCTGCTGCAGCTTGGCGTGACCGGGCTGGCGCTTGCGCTCTGGCTGGGTCTGGAGCGGCTTGGCGCAGCGCTTTGCACACGCATGGCGATGCATGGGTGGAGGTTTCGACGCGATGCGCTCATCCGCGCAGCAGCGCTCGCGGCAATGGTGCTTGCCGCAGCTATTGTTCTCGCTGGGCTTTGCTCGCTTTTGCTTTGGTCCTTCGCCGGGCTCTGGCAATTTCCCGATGCGCTGCCCTCCTCCTTCACGCTCAGGACCTGGATGCGGACCCTTCCCTCCATTTTGGAGCCGCTGCGGATGACGCTGCTTGCCGGTCTTCTCTCAACGCTGATCGCCTCCTTGCTTGCGATCCTTTGCCTGATGAATGAGGACGAGACTCGGCGAAGGCCGGGCCGTGGAGCGCTCACCCTGCTTTATCTGCCGCTGCTGATACCGCAGGTCGCCTTCGTTTTCGGCCTGCAACTCTTCCTCGTCTATGCAGGCATGCTCGCCACGCTGCCGGCGCTGGTGCTGGCGCATCTCGTTTTCGTCATGCCCTATGCATATCTGTCGCTGAAGGACCCATGGTATGCCTTCGACCGTCGTTACGACCAGATCGCGGCGGGGCTTGGCAAAGGCCGAGCGCGAAGGTTTTTCTCGATCCGCCTGCCCGTCATGCTGCGCGCGGTCCTCACCACGGCGGCGGTGGGCTTCGCCGTTTCAGTCGGACTTTATCTGCCCACCGTGTTGGTCGGCGCCGGCCGGCTGACAACGGTGACAAGCGAGGCGGTGGCGCTCGCTTCGGGCGGCAATGCGCGGGTGATCGGAGCCTATGCCTTCTGGCAGATGTTTCTGCCCGCGGCCGGCTTTGCCGTTGCAACCTTCATGCCGACACTGATATTCCGGCGCTTCCGCGGCATGCAGGTTTAGGAAGACACGTTGAAGGAGAAGGGGCTTTTTCTCGATGGCGTGAAAATCACGCTCGGCGGGCGCACGCTCATCGAACTTTCGCGCCATGTGCGTCCGGGCGGAGTGCTGACCGTCATGGGGCCTTCCGGCTCGGGGAAATCCTCCCTTCTCGCCTATCTCGCCGGCTTCCTCGATCCGGTTTTCACGGCGTCCGGCCGGGCGCTGGTCGACGGCATCGAGATAACACGCCTGCCGCCTGAGGAGCGCCATGCGGGTATCCTGTTTCAGGACCCGCTTCTCTTTCCTCATATGAGCGTCGCCGGCAACCTGATATTCGCTTTGCCGGAAAGCCTCAAGGGGCGGAGCGAGCGCAGGGCGCAGGCGGAGGCAGCGCTTGAAGGCGTTGGCCTTGACGGCATGGGCACGCGAGACCCGGCGACGCTTTCGGGCGGGCAGAAGGCGCGGGTGGCGCTTGCCCGCGTTCTCCTTTCAGAGCCGCGCATGCTGCTTCTGGACGAACCCTTCTCCAAGCTCGACATGGATCTGCGCCAGCAGATGCGCATGCTCGTCTTTGACAAGGCACATGAGCGCGGCCTGCCGGTTCTGCTCGTCACCCATGATGAGGCAGACGCCGAAGCCGCCGGCGGCGAAACCGTGCGGATTGGAGAATGAACGGTATCCACTCCCTCTCCCGTGTTCATTCCCTCGGTCCGGCAGAAAGCGGTTTTAACAGCTTAGCTGAAGCGAAGCGAAAGCTCAGTGTTGGAACTCGCAAGAGAGGGGGTGCGAATGTCCGCGGACGCTAAACTGCTCCCCGAGCTACCGGTAAGCGCCGTGCTACCGGCGCTGAAGGAAGCGCTGGAGCGTGAGGGGAAGGCTGTGCTCGTCGCCCCGCCGGGTGCCGGCAAGACGACGCTCGTGCCACTTGCGCTACTCGATGAAACGTGGAGCGCTTCGGGCAAGATCGTACTGCTTGAGCCTCGGCGTCTCGCCGCCCGTGCCGCGGCGCGGCGGATGGCTGCGCTTCTCGGCGAAGAGCCCGGCGGCACAGTTGGCTATGCCATGCGCATGGAGCGGAAGGTTTCCGCGCGCACCCGCATCCTCGTGGTTACGGAAGGCGTGCTCGCCCGCATGATCATTGACGACCCGGCGCTGGAAGGCGTCTCGGCGGTCATCTTCGACGAGTTTCATGAACGCGCGCTCGACGGCGATTTCGCATTGGCCTTGGCGCTGGACGTGAAGGGAGTGCTCCGGCCTGACCTGCGCCTCATCGTCATGTCCGCCACGCTCGACGGCGCGCGGGTGGCGAGCCTGCTCGACGGCGCGCCGGTGCTTGAAAGCGAGGGACGCAGCTTTCCCATCGAGGTACGCTATGCCGAGCGCGCGCCGGATACCGCGATAGAGGAGGCGGTAGCCAGCGCGGTGCGGCAGCTCATTGCGGAGGGAGACGGCAGCGTTCTCGCCTTTCTGCCCGGCCAGCGCGAGATCGCCCGGACACAGGAGCTCCTTTCGGGCAGGTTGCCTCAAAATGTGGATCTTGCGCCGCTGCACGGCGGTCTCGAAGGCCCTGCGCAGGATGCCGCAATCCGGCCGGCAGCACCGGGCCAGCGAAAGGTGGTGCTCGCGACAGCAATTGCCGAGACCTCCGTCACCATCGATGGAGTGACAGCCGTGGTGGACAGCGGGCTTTCGCGGCTTCCCAAATACGAGCCCGACACGGGACTTACGCGGCTCGAGACGGTGCGCGTCTCCCGCGCTTCGGCAGACCAGCGCGCCGGCCGCGCCGGGCGCACGGCGCCGGGCATTGCGCTCCGGCTCTGGCGTAAGGAGCAGACGGCCGCACTGCCCGCCTTCACCCCGCCAGAGATCCTGGAAGCGGACCTTTCGGGCCTGCTGCTCGACTGTGCCGCCTTCGGCGTCACAGATCCCACGACGCTCGCCTTTCTCGACCCGCCGCCCGAGCCGGCATTGAACGAAGCGCGGGCGCTAATGAAGACGCTCGGCGCATTGGACGAGGCCGGCAGGCTGACGCCCGAGGGGACGGCCATGCGGCGGCTGGCGCTGCCGGTGCGGCTTGCGCATATGGTCACCGTCGCCGCGGCCAAGGGGCAGGCTAGCGCGGCGGCGAGGCTTGCCGTGATTGTTTCCGAGCGAGGGCTCGGCGGCAACAGCATCGACCTCGACGAAAGGCTCTCGCGTTTCTCAACGGACCGCTCGCAGCGCGGCAAGGCGGCGCGGGCGCTGGCAGACCGGCTGGCGGAAGCGGCGGGTGGTCGCAAAGACGAGGTTGGTTGTGCCGCCGGCCCACTTCTCCTGCATGCCTGGCCGGATCGCGTGGCAAAGGCGCGCGGCGAATATGGACGTTTCGTGCTCGCCAATGGGCGCGGCGGACAGGTAGACCCCGGCGAGCGGCTTGCTCGCGAGCCCTATCTGGTCGTAGCCGACCTGCAGGGCAAGGCGCGCAACGCCCGTATCGCCGCGGCCGCCGCCATCAGCGAAGCTGAAGTGATCGAGGGCCTAGGGCAGCGGATCGAGACCCATACCGAGACCGTATTCGACCGCGAGAAAGGCACCGTGCGCCAGCGCGAAACGAGGCGGCTTGGCGCCATTGTCCTCGGTGAGCGTGCGCTGCCGGCGCCGAAAGGACAGGAGGCCGATCAGGCAATTCTCGACGCGGTGCGGGAGCATGGACTTGCAATCCTGCCGTGGAGCAAGGAGTCGATAAGTTTGCGCGCGCGCCTTGCCTTTCTGCACGCGGCGGAGGGGGAGCCCTGGCCGGAGCTTTCAGACGAGGCGCTTCTTGCCCGGCTGGAAGACTGGCTGCTGCCTTATCTGCGCGGCGAGCCGTCGCTTTCCGCCATATCCGGCAGTGCGCTCGCGGAAGGGCTGATGGCGCTCGTGCCCTATGACCTGCAGCGGAAGGTCGACGCGGAGACGCCCAGCCATTTCACGGCGCCGACGGGAAGCCGGGTGCCGATCCGCTACGAGAATGGGGAGGCGGTGCTGGCGATCCGGGTTCAGGAGCTTTTCGGGCTGAGGGAGCATCCCACTGTGGGGAATGGCGTCCCGCTCACGCTGGAGCTTCTCTCGCCAGCGCACCGGCCGATCCAGAAGACGCGCGACCTGCCCGGCTTCTGGCGCGGCACATGGGCCGATGTGAGGGCGGATATGCGCGGCCGCTATCCCAAGCATGTATGGCCGGAGAATCCGGCCGAAGCAGCGCCGACAAACCGCGCGAAGCCGCGGCAAAAATAATGCTTGGTAAGGAGAAGTCCGCTGGCTCATAAAAGCTTCATGCTGGAAGAACAAAGAACGCCGAACAGCCATGTCAGCCGGAGCCTGAGGCTAAAGACGCTCATCAGGCTGAGATGGCTCGCGGTTGTCGGGCAAAGCGCCGCGGTCCTGGTTGTCTGGATCGGGCTTGGCTTTCCGCTGCCCGTCATTCCCTGCTTTGCGCTTATTGCAGCGTCCGCCGCCCTCAACATCTATCTCACTTTCCGTTATCCGAGCGCCCATCTTGTTCCACCGGCGGCCGCACTTGCGATCCTCACCTTCGATGCCTCGCAACTTGCCGGGCTGCTCTTCCTGACCGGTGGGCTCACAAATCCATTTTCGCTGCTGATGACGGTACCGGTCGTCATCTCTGCCACGTCCCTGCCGCTCATCTGGACGGGCGTGCTCGGGGCCTATGTGGTGGTCGTGGCCAGCTTGCTTGCCGTTTTCCACCTGCCGCTTCCCTGGTTTCCGGGGACCGAGCTTGCCATGCCGCTGATCTATGTGGTGGGCATGCTGATCGCGGTGGTTTCGTCCATCGCATTCACCGGCATCTATGCCTATCGTGTGGCGGAGGAGGCGCGGCTGCTTGCCAACGCGCTCGCGGCCACGGAGCTGGTTCTGCAGCGCGAGCAGCACATCTCGGCGCTGGACGGCCTGGCAGCGGCAGCGGCCCATGAACTCGGCACGCCCCTAGCCACGATTGCCCTGGTGGCGCGGGAAATGGAAAAGGCATTGGGAGATGACACGCGCTTTCGCGAGGACGTCACGCTGCTGCGCTCGCAAAGCGAACGCTGCCGCCAGATCCTGAAGCGGCTTACCAGCCTCTCCTCGGAGGGCGAAGCGCATCTGGCGCAACTGCCGCTTACCTCGCTTATCGAAGAGACCGCCGCGCCACACCGCGATTTCGGCATCGAAATAAAGCTCGCGGCCCAGGAGATGGAAGGGCCTGAACCCGTCGGCCGGCGCAATCCCGGTGTCATTTACGGGCTCGGGAACCTGGTGGAGAACGCGGTCGATTTCGCCCGCAGCACAGTGAACATCAGATGGTGGTGGAATGCGGAATTGGTTCGCATCTCCATTACCGACGACGGGCCTGGCTTTCCCGCCGAAATCATCGATCGTATCGGCGAGCCCTATATGTCGCGGCGGCCGGCGGGCAGCTCGAGCGGCGGCGGGCTGGGGCTTGGCCTTTTCATAGCGAAAACGCTTTTGGAACGCTCCGGGGCTACGGTGCAGTTCGCGAATGCGGGTGGCGAGGGCAAGGGCGCAACCGTGGAAATAAGCTGGCCGCGGGAAAGATACCTCGCCGGAGGCGAAGCCTCCGCGCAAGGCTATCAGAAATAACAAAAGCTGGAAAAACGCGGCTTCCTTTCCTAAATTCTTGCATATATCAGCGGGGCCATGATGAACGATACGACAGCCGAACAGGCCAATAATATTCCCGGCGAGGATCGCACCCTTCTCATTGTTGAAGACGATCGGCCTTTTCTTGCGCGTCTTGCGCGCGCCATGGAGGGCCGGGGCTTCATGGTCGACACAGCCGAGAGCGTCGAGGAAGCGATCGCCAAGGTGAAGGCGGCGCCGCCCGCCTTTGCGGTGATCGATATGAGGCTTGGCGACGGCAACGGGCTCGATGTTGTTTCCGCTCTCCGCGATAAGCGGGAGGATGCCCGCGCAATCGTGCTTACCGGGTACGGCAATATCGCCACCGCTGTGACAGCGGTGAAGCTCGGCGCAATCGATTATCTCTCCAAGCCCGCCGATGCGGACGATATTTACGCCGCACTCATGCGCATGCCAGGTGTCAAGGCGGAGCCGCCGGAAAACCCGATGTCGGCCGACCGGGTGCGCTGGGAGCATATTCAGCGCGTCTATGAGATGTGCGATCGCAATGTTTCGGAAACGGCGCGGCGGCTCAACATGCATCGCCGCACGCTGCAACGCATCCTAGCCAAGCGCGCGCCGCGCTGAACTCTCCCGCTTAAAAATCTTCGCGATCCAGCATCGGCACGGGAACACCGGCAAGCTCGGCCGCGGTAAGCCGCGCGGCCCCAACGCGGGCAAAGCGCAGCATGAGCGCCTTGCGCGTGGCCGGCGGTAGCCGGTGCTCTGGCGCATCGCGCAAAATCTCCGCGCCATAACCGTCGGAAAGGATGAAGCCGCACTCTTCCGGAAAGATGTCGCCGGGCACATCCGGGTGTGACGCGAAGAAGAAGCGATCCGAGTGCAGGCGATAGTCCGGCCATTTCCGGTCCACCCGGAAATCTTCCACGGACGACTTTATTTCGATGATCCAGATGTCGCCTTTCGCCGTGAGCGCCACCAAATCGGCGCGGCGGCCTGTGGCGAGCGACAGCTCGGGCAGAACAACCGCCCCCATCTGCGTGAGAAGACGCTGCACGCCCCGTCGAATGACAAGGGCCCTATCGGACTGGCGGCCATCCAGGAGCGGATTGACGGGAAGTGGCGAGACGATCGGCATAATCGGAAAATGCCAGCAATACGCGAAGGAATAAAGGCCTAAAGCCATCTTTCATTCGTGACGGCCGCTAGGCTGAAGCCCCCGCGATATCTTCAAGGATCGGGCAGTCCGGGCGGTGATCGCCATGGCAGGCCGCGATCAACTTCTGCAGCGTGGCACGCATGGATTCCAGCTCCCGTATCTTGTCCTCGATCGCCCGCACATGTGAAACGGCGATCTGCTGGACGTCATGGCTGGCGCGCGACTTATCCCCGTAAAGCTGCAGGAGCTGCCGGCATTCCTCGATGGAAAAGCCGAGGCTGCGCGCTCGTTTCAAAAAGGCGAGGCGATGCACATCCTCGTTCGAATAGGCACGATAGCCGTTGCCCGCGCGGGCGGGCGAAACGAGCCCGATCTCCTCATAATAACGGATCGTCTTGGCAGGAAGGCCGGAGCGGCTGGCCACGTCACCGACATTCATCGCTTCACCTCTTTCAAACACACTGCCTTTAATTGGGGATGATTGTTGCGGGAAAGCAATAGCCAGGGCGGAAATGACGGATAGACATCATCGGACGCTTAGAAAATCTTGGCGGCTCGTTAACCTTGATTTTAAGAATAGCGGCGAAAATCAGGTATTGTTAACACCTGGGTAACGGGGATCGGATTTTTTCATGAAATCGAAAGCTGTTCTTCTTGCCGCCGTGCTGGGACTTGCGGCGGTACTGGCCGGTTGCAGCGTTGACGGTACTCAGCGCATCTTTACCTCCGAATATGGATCGGTGAAAGACGCCGGCTATCAGTTGCCAAAGATCCCGGTTTCCCGCGTGCCGCGCCAATATCACCGGCAGATCATCAGCTACCAGACCGATGAAAAGCCCGGCACGGTTGTCGTCGATACCAAAGACAAGTTCCTTTACCTCGTGATGGAAGGCGGCAAGGCGATGCGCTACGGCATCGGCGTGGGCCGCGAGGGCTTCTCCTGGTCCGGTACGGCGCGCGTGGCACTGAAGCGCGAATGGCCCACCTGGACGCCTCCGGCGGCGATGATCAAGCGCCAGCCTGAATTGGCGAAGTGGGCCGGCGGCATGCCGCCCGGATTGTCCAACCCGCTCGGCGCACGAGCCCTCTACCTCTTCAACAAGAACGGCGATACCGGCTACCGGCTGCACGGCACACCAGAATGGTGGTCGATCGGGCAGGCGATGTCCTCGGGCTGCATCCGCCTTCTGAACCAGGACATCATCGACCTCTATAACCGCGTGGAGGTCGGCGCAAAGGTGATCGTGAAATAAGCGCCGCGCTGCGCTTTACTCCAAAGAAAAACCGGGCCTGCATGGCCCGGTTTTTTTTCTTGGGAAGGATCTTGCCTGCTTAAGCGACCTGCTCGACCTGCTGCACCTCGGGAACGAAGTGGTGAAGGAGGTTTTGGATACCGTGCTTAAGCGTCGCGGTGGAGGATGGGCAGCCGGCGCAGGCGCCCTTCATGTGCAGGAATACGGTGCCATTCTCATAGCCGCGGAAGGTGATATCGCCGCCGTCCTGGGCAACTGCCGGACGGACGCGGGTCTCCAGAAGTTCCTTTATCGTGGTGACGATCTCCTCGTCGGCCTCGTCATAGAACTCGCTGCTGGCCGTTTCACGCTCACTGCCGTCATTTGCCGCCATCACCGGCTGGCCCGACATGAAATGCTCCATGATCGTGCCTAGAATGGCGGGTTTGAGGTGCTGCCAGTCCGCCCCGTCCTTCGTGACGGTGATGAAATCGAAACCGAAGAAGACGCCGGTCACGCCCGGAACCTCGAACAGCCTTGCGGCAAGCGGCGAAACTGCCTGCGCGGAGTCGGCCGAGCGAAAATCCGCCGTGCCTTCCTCCAGGACCACCCTGCCCGGCAGAAATTTCAGGGTTGCGGGATTGGGGGTTGCTTCCGTCTGGATGAACATCGGCGGAAATCTCCGTGCTGCTTTTTTTGGAACAATTCTAAAATAGGCCGAATAGCCCGACCATTCAAGCGGCATATGGGATGTGGAAGGCGCTTATGCCAAGCTTTCGATTTCCTCGTCCGTCAGGCTGTGGGGCACCACAGTTACAGGAATCGGGAATGCGGCTCCCTTTCCGGCGATGGAGGAGACCAGGGGTCCCGGACCCTCCTTAGCCCCGCCCGAGCCAAGAACAAGAATGGCAATGTCCTGATCATCTTCGATGAGCTTGTGGATCTCATCGACGGTTTTGCCCTCGCGCACAACCAGTTCGGGCTCGATGCCCACCGTTTCGCGGATTTTGGCGGCATAGCCGTTAAGAGCAGCCTGGGCGTTTGTGGTCGCCTCCTCGCGCATGATCTGCTCGACGCCGAGCCAATGCTGGAAGTCGCCGGGCTCTATAACGAAAAGCAGCACCACCGACCCGTTCGTGGACTTTGCCCGGCGCGAGGCATAGGCCACGGCGCGGTCGCATTCCGGCGTCTCATCGACGATCGCCAGGAACTTGCGTTTATGGCCGGCCTCCCGGCTCAAACGTTTGGAAACCATGCGTGTCCCTTCCTGCACGGGAGCCGCCCACCAAGCAATCTGCCACCGAGCGGGGCGGGCGGCAAGGTGGAGTTCTCACGGATCAGTTCACCAGCAGACCGATAATTTCGTGCACATGCTTCATGGTCGCCTCAGCCTTGACGGACGCACGCTCGCCGCCATCCCTGAGAACATTGTCGATGTAGGCCGGATCGGCCTTGAGGCGTCGCATCTCCCCGCCGATAGGCGCGAGCTTCTCCACGGCAAGATCCGCAAGTGCGGGTTTGAAATCGGAGAACTGGCGTCCGCCAAACTCGGCGATTACGTTTTCCCGCGGCATGCCGGCAAGTGCGGCGTAGATGCCCACCAGATTATCGGCCTCCGGACGTCCGGCGAAACCTTCGACATCGCCCGGCAACGGTTCCGGATCAGTCTTTGCCTTCCTGATCTTGCGCGCGATCGTGTCAGCATCGTCCAGGAGATTGATGCGCGAGAGGTCCGATGGATCGGATTTAGACATCTTCTTGGAGCCGTCGCGCAGGCTCATCACGCGCGGCGCAGGCCCCTCGATAAGCGGCTCCGTCAGCGGGAAAAAGCCGTTCACCTTCTCCTCGCCCACCGTCATTTCGACGCCGTAGCCGAGATTTGCGATTTTCTCGGAGAAGTCGTTATTGAACTTCTGGGCGATGTCGCGGGTCAATTCCAGATGCTGCTTCTGGTCCTCGCCGACGGGCACATGGGTGGCGCGGTAAAGAAGTATGTCAGCGGCCATCAGGCTCGGATAGGCGAGAAGGCCGAGCGAGGCATTCTCGCGGTCCTTGCCTGCCTTGTCCTTGAACTGCGTCATGCGGTTCATCCAGCCAATGCGGGCGACGCAGTTGAATATCCAGGCAAGCTCCGCATGTTGCGGCACGCGGGCTTGGTTGAAGATGATGTTTTTCTTGGGATCGAGTCCGCAGGCGAGATAGGCCGCGGCGATCCCCCGCGTTTGGTCGATGAGATCGTCGTGAACCAGCGTGGCCGTCAGTGAATGCATATCCACAACGCAGTAGATGCATTCGTAGCTATCCTGCAGGGCGACGAACTTTTGCAATGCGCCTAGATAATTGCCGAGATGGAGATTGCCGGTGGGCTGCACTCCGGAAAAAACGAGCTGCTTGAATTCACTCATGGGAACACCCTGAAAGCCGACCGCCCCGCGGGCGCCGTAAACGTCGCGCTTATGGACGACCGGGAAAAGGCAATCAAGCCCAAAGCCGGTCAACCTTGCTGCGTGGCCGGATTCGGCCGCGGGCGTCTGCGAAGAGCCGATTTAAGCTCTGCCCGGTCAATCGCGCCTGTGAGAATGGCAAGGGCGAGGTAAATCACGCCCGCGATAGCGACGATGAAGAGCACTCCGAGACCCTGCAGCAGCACGGATGCTTGCTCCAGCGGCCCGGAAAGAACGGCATTGAGCAGATAGGCGACCGCGCCCATGGCGGCGCTTGCGAATATAACCATGGCTACCCGGCGCCAGGTGACCGGCGAAGGGCGAAAATCATTCCGCCGCCAAAGCGTGCCCGCCAGCAGAACGACATTCAACCACGAGGAAAGCGAGGTGGCGAGCGCGATCGCCACATGGCCATAGAGCGGGAAGAGCGCCAGGCTCAGGCCGATATTGGCGATCACCGAAGCGAGCGAGAACCACATGGGCGTTTTCATGTCCTCGCGGGCGAAAAAGCCGGGCTGGAACACCTTGATCAGCACATAGGCCGGCAAGCCTGAGGCGAAGGCGGCAAGCGCCGCCGCCGTCATCTGCGTGTCGAGCGCAGTGAACTCACCGCGTTCATAGAGCAGGCTTACGATCGGGGCCGGCATCACCATGAGACCGATGGCGGCTGGAAGCGTGAGGCCAAGTGCGAATTCCAGCGAGCGGTTCTGCAGGTGCTGTGCATCGGCAAAATCGCCCGCTTTCAAGGAGCGCGAAAGCTCGGGCAGGAGCACCACGCCCACCGCCACGCCGATGACGCCGAGGGGGAGCTGGTTAATGCGGTCGGCGAAGTTCAAGAGCGATATCGCCTTGTCCTCGGTAGACGCGATGATCTGCCCCACAAGCAGGTTTATCTGCATGATGCCGCCGGTGATGAGCGCCGGCCCCATCAACACCAGGAGGCGGCGCACGGCGGGAGTAAGCTTTGGCGCGCGCAAACGCATGGACAAGCCGGTGCGGCGGACCGCCACAATCAGGATCGCAAGCTGGGCGATGCCCGAAATGAAGACGCCCCAGGCAAGCATCAGGCCCGATCCGCGCTCGGAGAAGGAGCCAAACAGGCCTGCAAGCAGCACTGCGATGAGAATGACGTTGAGGAGTACCGGAACGAGAGCCGCCAGGAAGAACTTCCGCATCGAGTTCATGATGCCCGAGAGCATCGCGGCCAGCGACATGCAGGTCAGGTATGGAAACATGATGCGGGTCATCGCGACCGTCAGGTCGAACTTTTCCGGCGTGTCGGCGAAGCCCGGCGCAACAATCGTGCCTACCAGCAGAGGCATGAAAATCATGGCGAGTGCGGAAAGACCAATCAGAACCGTGAGCAGGACCGCCAGCACATCCTCGCCGAAACGGCGCGCCGCCTCCATGCCTCCGCCTTCTAGTTCCTTGGCAAAGAGCGGGATAAAGGCGGTGTTGAATGCGCCCTCGGCAAAGAGCCTGCGGAACAGGTTGGGAAAACGAAAGGCCGCATAGAACGCGTCGGTAACCGGTCCCGCGCCAAGCGCCGCCGCGATCAGCGCCTCGCGCGCGAAGCCCAGGATGCGGCTTGCCATAGTCGCGCTGCCGACACTGGCGAATTTGGCGACGAGGCTCATGAGTGGGAGGCCTCGCGCGGCTTTGAAGGAGGGCGGCCATATGGAAGAGCCCGCGCCCCACGTTGCCCCCCTCTGGCCTGCCGGCCATCTCCCCCACAAGGGGGGAGATTGGCTGTCGCATTACCACCGCCCACCCTGCAGCGCTGGCAATTGGCGAAAGCTGGCATGAGGGTTGACCTCCCCCCTTGTGGGGGAGATGGCCGGCAGGCCAGAGGGGGGTGTGAAGGGAAACCGATATTTCCGAACGTGATTGACGCCACCATCACGCCGCCACCGTCTTGGCCTTCGCGCGATTGTTGCGCCGGGGCGGACCGTTCTCAATTGTCTCGATGAGTTCGCGCCGTATGACCTCAAGCCGATCAGGATTATCAACCTTCGACCCGGTGAGGTCGGTTACATAGAAGGTATCGATCACCTTCTCGCCGAAGGTGGTAATATGCGCGGAGGCGATATCGAGCGACAGGTCGGAAAGAACGCTGGTGACCTCCGAGAGAAGGCCCGGACGGTCGAGGCACTCGATTTCGATCACCGAGAACCGGTTCGACAAGGCATTGCGGACATCCGCGCGGGGCTCGATGCGGAAGGCTTTCGTGCCGCGGCGTGGTTTTGTCCGCTTCTCTATAACCTCGGGCAAATAGGCCGTGCCGGACAGCACGTCCTCGATCAGCCGGCCCACGCGCTGGGCGCGGCGCAATTCGTCCTCATCCATCTCGAATTCGCGGCCGATGAGGATCGTGTCGAGAGCCCGGCCGTCGGTGGTGGTGAAGATCTGAGCATCGACAATATTGGCATTTGCGGCCGCGCAGGCACCGGCAATAACGGAGAGCAGGCGCGGATGGTCGGGCGCGAGCACGGTGATTTCCGTCACAGCCTCGAATGCGTGCGGCTTCACCATGGTCGAAAGGGCCTTGCCCTCCCGATCCGCGGCACGAATGAACTCGGCATGGCGGATCTGGTCATTCTCGTCCACAGCAAGCAAGTAATTCTCGTAGTGAAGCGCGATGTACCGGCGCGCATCCGCCTCTTCCCAGCCGGTTTT
The DNA here is from genome assembly GCF_011317445.1 of Chelativorans multitrophicus. Taxonomy (GTDB): domain Bacteria; phylum Pseudomonadota; class Alphaproteobacteria; order Rhizobiales; family Rhizobiaceae; genus Chelativorans; species Chelativorans multitrophicus. Next base: position 182,037 of record NZ_JAAAPL010000004.1, on the reverse strand, counting down.
CTGAAGCTCTTCCGCCATGGCATTTCGTGCGGCCTCTGCCCGAGCCGCGCGCGAGGCTTCCGAAAAACCGCCGGTGAGCAGGATCTCAGTCTCGTAATAAAGCGTACGCAAGAGCTGGCCCTTCCAGCCGTTCCAGACGCCCGGACCCACGCCGCGGATATCGCAGACGGTAAGCACCAGAAGCAGCTTCAGCCGATCGACCGACTGAACGATGTCAGCGAAATCCTGAATAGTTTTGCGGTCGTTCAGATCGCGCGTCTGCGCGGTCATGGACATGGTGAGGTGCTGCTCGACTAGCCACGACACCATTTCCGTCTCGGCTGCGTCAAAGCCCATATGCGGGCAGAGGCGGCGGGCGATACGGGCGCCAGCCTCGGAGTGATCTTCCGGCCTGCCCTTCGCGATATCGTGGAAGAGGAGCGCGGTGTAGAGCACTGCCCGCCAAAGCTTCAGGCTGGGCATGATGGAATGCGTGAGCGGATGGACTTTTTCGGCGTCTCCGCGCTCGATCTCGGCCAGGATGCCGATGCAGCGGATCAGATGCTCATCCACCGTATAGTGGTGATACATGGAAAACTGCATCATCGCCACGACCTTGTTGAAGTCGGGGATGAGCTTTCCGAGCACGCCAGCCTCATTCATGCGGCGCATGTTGAGCTCGGGATCCCGGTCAGAGGTGAGAAGATCCAGGAAGAGCCGGTTTGCCTCCTCGTTCCGGCGCAAATTGCGGTCGATCAGGTGGAGTGACCGCGTGAGCAGCTTCAGCGCATCGGGATGGTATTCGAGCCCATGCTTGTCGGCGAACCAGAAGAGCCTGAGCATGTTGACGGGGTCGCGTTCAAAGACGCCCTCGTCCGCGACATTGATGCGATGATTGTCGATGACGAAATCGCTGGTGCCGGCGAGCTTGCGCTTGCGGCGCTGGAAAGTGAGGAAGATGCGGTTGAAGCCCGGAACGTGCTTGGCTTGCTCTTCCTCGAGCGCGGCACAGAAGATGCGCGTCAGATCGCCGACCGACTTGGCGACAAGGAAGTAGTGTTTCATGAAGCGTTCGACGGGCGATAGGCCCGGATGACTTTTGTAACCCAGCCGTTCAGCGATATCGCGCTGAATGTCGAAGTGCAGCCGCTCTTCCGCCTTGCCGGTCAGGAAATGCATGTGGCAGCGCACGGCCCACAGAAAATCCTCGGCCTTGGCGAACTGACGGTATTCATTGCGGGTGAAGACGCCCTTTCCCACCAGTTCCTCAGCTTCGCGCACGCGATAATAATACTTACCGATCCAGAACAGCGTGTGGAGATCGCGCAGGCCGCCCTTGCCATCCTTAATGTTCGGCTCCACCACATAGCGGCTCTCCCCGCCCTTGGCGTGGCGCGCGTCGCGCTCGGCGAGCTTGGCCTGGATGTATTCCGCGCCGGTATCCTTGACGATCTCCTCGTCGAACCGGGCGATCAGATCGTTAAAGAGCGCCTCATCCCCACAGATGAAGCGGGCCTCCAGCACAGCCGTGCGGATGGTGATATCGGAACGGGCCTGGCGGATGCACTCGTCCACATTGCGCGTGGCATGCCCCACCTTAAGGCCAAGATCCCACAACATGTAGAGCATGTATTCGGCGATCTGCTCGCCCCAAGGCGTTTGCTTATAAGGAAGCAGAAAAAGCAGATCGACGTCGGAGCCCGGCGCCAATGTTCCCCGCCCGTAGCCGCCTACGGCAACAACCGCCATTCGCTCGGCGGCAGAGGGATTCTCAGCCGGGTAGACATGGTTGGCAGCAAAATCGTTCAGCGCTCGGGCGATCTCGTCCATAAGATGCGAAAGCCGTGTGGCGCAGGCCGTGCCGCTGCCATCTTCAGCCAGCAACTTCTCCGCCAATTTCCTGCCAGCCGACAGCCGCGCTTTCAAAAGCTGCAGGACATTGCTGCGCGTGGCAGCCGATGCCGCGCCGTCTTTCGCGACCATGGCATCCAGCTCCGCACGCAGGCTTGCGGGCTCGATGATCTGATCCAGCTTTAATGAAACTTTGGCCATCGTTTTTCCGCCTTAGGCGGCCGCTGTATAGCGTGTTTCCCGCCGACAAGAAACGGCGTCTTGCACCAATCGTGGGCAGCGATTATTTGGCGGGCTTCCCTGGAGCCACACCTTATATGGAACTTCCCCCCAAGCTGCGCCAAGCTGTCGACCGGATGCTGGAGGGCACGCCTCTGGCAGAATTGCAGAGGGCCGCCAGCCTGCTTTCCCAACGGTATCGTAGCGAGACGCGGGACGGAAGGCTGCATGTTGCCGATGCGCTGGCCGCAAAAGCCTATCTGGCCACTCGGCTTCCCGCGACCTATGCCGCTGTGCGCCAGGCGATGAGCGATGTGGCGGCATTAAGCGTGGAGATGCCGAAGAGCCTTCTGGATATCGGCTGCGGGCCGGGAACGGCTCTTTGGGCAGCGCTCGATGAATGGCCGGAGCTAGAAGATGCCGTGCTTGTCGAGGCGAGTGCTGCCATGCAACGAGTGGGTGAGCATTTGGCGCGTGATATAGGGCCGGCGCGGCTTTCCTGGCGCGGCGCCGCCGTGGAAGACGGTCTTCCCGGGACAGAGCCGGCGGATCTGGTAACGCTCTGCTACGTGCTGGACGAGTTGGCCCCTCCGGCAGCCGAAGCGCTGATTGGCCGGCTATGGGCGCTAACGAAGGGAACGCTGCTTATCGTCGAGCCGGGAACGCCTGCGGGCTGGCGGCGCATCCTCAACGCGCGGCGGCAATTGATCGATTCCGGAGCGCGTATCATAGCGCCATGCGTTCATGAACTTACCTGCCCGATCGCCGAGCCTGACTGGTGCCACTTCTCCCGGCGGGTCGCCCGCTCCCGTTTGCACCGGCTGACAAAAGGCGGCGAGGTCCCGTGGGAGGATGAAAAGTTCATCTATCTTGCAGCTTCTCGCGCGGCCGCGAGCATACGTGGAAATCGTGTGCTCGCGCCGCCGAAGGTGGCAAGCGGGATCGTTCGGTTGAAGGTCTGCAATCCCGGCGGAAAGGTGGAGGAGCGGCTGGCCACGCGGCGAGACGGTGCAGCCTTTAAAGCAGCCAAGCGGCTTGAGTGGGGGGACATCGCCGAGGAGTGATGGCCCGGATCACCCCTCGATCACAAGCCGCTTAAGCTTGTAGAGAACCTCCAACGCCTCACGCGGGGTCATGTCGTCGGGATTGAGCGCGGTAAGCTCCTCGCGCAGATGGTCTGGGGCTTTCGATTTCGGCGGCTCCTGCCGCATGGCTGCGGAGAAAAGCGGCAGGTCGTCGACAATGCGCGCAGCCTTGGTGCCCGTTTCGCCCTCTTCCAGCCGGTGCAGCACATCGCGAGCGCGCTCGACCACCGTCTGTGGCAGGCCGGCGAGGCGCGCCACCTGAATGCCGTAGGAGCGGTCGGCGGCGCCGCGCGCCACCTCGTGCAGGAAAATTACCTCGCCCTCGAACTCTTTAACGCGCATGGTGACGTTGACGAGCCGCGAAAGCTTTTCCGTAAGAGCCGTCATCTCATGGAAATGGGTTGCGAACAGGGCGCGGCAGCGATTCTTTTCGTGGAGATATTCCACGGCCGCCCAGGCGATGGAGAGCCCGTCAAATGTGGCGGTGCCCCGGCCGATTTCGTCGAGGATGACAAGCGAGCGTTCCCCCGCCTGGTTCAGGATCGCGGCGGTCTCCACCATTTCCACCATGAAAGTAGAGCGCCCGCGCGCCAGATCATCGGAGGCGCCAACACGGGAGAAGAGGCGATCCACCACACCGATACGGGCGGAGCGCGCCGGCACGAAGGAGCCCATTTGTGCGAGCACCGCAATAAGCGCGTTCTGGCGCAGGAAGGTGGACTTGCCGCCCATATTGGGGCCGGTGAGGAGCCAGATCGCACCGGCCTTCTCGCCCTCGGCCGGCGAGAGATCGCAGTCGTTCGCCACGAACGGCTCGCCAAGCTGCTTGCGCAGGGCCTGCTCGACAACCGGATGGCGACCACCTTCGATATGAAAATCCAGGCTCCCGTCCACAACCGGGCGGCAATAGTCCTCGCCTTCGGCAAGGCAGGCAAGCGCGGCCGACACATCGAGGACGGCAAGAGCCTGGGCGGCTGCACGCAGCGGCTCCGAAGCCGCCACCACCTCCCCCACCAGGCGCTCGAAGACGGCAAGCTCAATTGCAAGCGCGCGGTCGGCGGCATTGGCGATCCTGGTTTCAAGATCAGCCAGCTCGGTCGTGGTGAAGCGCATGGCATTCGCCATGGTTTGCCGGTGGATGAAACGCGCCTTCGCTTCGTCGGTGCCGTTGAGGGCGCCCGCGTTGTTGGCCCTCACCTCGATGTAATAGCCGAGGATGTTGTTGTGCCTGATCTTGAGCGAGCGGATGCCGGTTTCCTCGATCAGGTCGCGCTCCATGCCGGCGATCACCCGGCGCGACTGATCGCGCAACGCGCGCATCTCGTCGAGTTCGGCATCGTACCCCCCGCGCACGAAGCCGCCGTCACGCTTCAAAAGCGGCAGATCATCGGCAAGTGCGCGATCAAGGTGCGATACCAGCGCTGCGGGAAGGGACAGCAATGTCGAGAGCGCAGCGGATATTTCAGAGGGCGCTTCCTTCCCCCGCAGGAGATCGGCTGCCGCCGCGGCCGCCTCAAGCCCGGCCGAAAGGGCGCCAAGGTCGCGCGGCCCGCCACGATTGAGCGCCAGTCGCGACAGCGCCCGGCTTATATCCGGCACGCCTTTCAAAAACGCGCGCAACCTATCGCGCAAGCCGGGCTCATCGAGGAAGAAAGACACTGAATCCAGCCGTTCGGCGATGACCTGCGGATCGGTGAGCGGCGACATCAGCCGCTCGGCCAAAAGCCTGCTCCCGGCGCCGGTTACCGTACGATCGATCGCCTTCAGGAGACTGCCCTCGCGGCTACTTGAAAGGGTGCGCGCAAGCTCAAGATTGGCACGGGTCGATGGATCGATGAAAAGGCTTTTCCCCTCCTCGTCCCGCTCCGGGGCGGCCAAAGGCGGACGCTCCGCCTTCTGCGTCTTCTCCACATAAGCGACGGCGCCCGCAATGGCGGACAGCTCCGCACGGGAAAAGCGGCCGAAGCCATCAAGCGTCGCGACACCATAGAAACGGGAAAGCCGCATAGCGGCACTCGCCGAATCAAAGAAGACCGGCGGCTGCGGTACGACAACACGGCCCAGCATATCGAAGACGGGACGAAGCTCCGCATCGTGGTAGACCGGCTCGGCCACGATCAACTCGCGCGGATCGATGCGTGAAATGTCGGCGAGCAGCCGATCGGGCGCGGTGGACGCCACCCGGAATATCCCGGTGGAAATGTCGATCCAGGCGAGCGCCAGTTCCTCGCTGCCTTTCACCCGACCGAGCGCCATCAAATAGTTGGCTTCGGAAGGGTCGAGCAGCTTCTCCTCAGTGATGGTGCCCGGCGTGACCAGCCGAACTACGTCGCGGCGCATCACCGCTTTGTAGCCGCGCTTTTTTGCTTCCGCGGGATCTTCCATCTGCTCGCAGACAGCGACGCGATGCCCGAGCGCAATGAGCTTCTGGAGGTAATCATCAGCCGCATGGACCGGCACTCCGCACATGGGAATGTCCTCGCCACGATGCTTGCCGCGCTTCGTCAGCGTGATGCCCAATGCGCGGCTGGCCACTTCCGCATCGTCGAAGAAGAGCTCGTAGAAGTCGCCCATGCGATAGAAGAGCAGACAATCCGCATTCGCAGCTTTGATCTCGATATATTGCTGCATCATGGGCGTGGCGCCCTCGGTCGCGGGCACCGCGGAAGCTTCACCTTGAAGGATTGGCGTTTCCTGATTCAAAATCCGCCCCACGGAAAAAAATCTGGTGGCCCATTTACCTACCGCAAATGTGGCCTTATGCACCCGTGTTCGGCAGAACTCCACAAGAAGCCGACGGGAGAGGCGGATTTAAATGGCCGAAGCTGAAAAGAACGACAGGGTGGGCCCCTCGGTGAGTGCGCAGGAAGCGCTTGAATTCCACGCCATGGGGCGACCCGGAAAGCTGGAAATCACTCCGACCAAGCCGATGGCGACGCAGCGCGACCTGTCGCTCGCCTATTCCCCCGGCGTGGCCGTGCCTGTCAAGGCCATCGCGGAGGATCCGGCTCGCGCCTTCGATTACACGACACGCGGCAATCTCGTCGCCGTCATTTCCAACGGCACAGCCATTCTCGGCCTCGGCAATCTGGGCGCATTGGCCTCCAAGCCGGTCATGGAAGGCAAGGCTGTGCTCTTCAAGCGCTTCGCCGACGTGGATTCAATCGACCTTGAGGTGGAGACGGAGGACGCAGACGAGTTCGTCAATTGCGTCAAGCTGCTCGGTCCCTCCTTTGGGGGCATCAACCTCGAGGACATCAAGGCGCCGGAATGCTTCATCATCGAGACGCGCCTGCGCGAGCTCATGGACATCCCGGTCTTCCACGACGACCAGCACGGCACGGCCATCATAGCCGTCGCCGGCCTCATCAACGCCCTGGATCTCACCGGCCGTGACATGAAGACGACGAAGCTCGTCTGCAACGGCGCGGGAGCAGCCGGCATTGCCTGCATCGAGCTTGCCAAGGCGATCGGCTTTGCGCCGGGGAACATCCTCCTCTGCGACACGAAGGGCGTGGTCTACAAGGGCCGCACGGAGGGCATGAACCAGTGGAAGTCGGCCCACGCCGTGGAAACCGACAAGCGCACGCTGGCCGAGGCACTTGACGGGGCGGATGTCTTTTTCGGCCTTTCGGCCAAGGGGGCGCTCACGCCCGCCATGGTTCAATCCCTGGCCAAAAACCCCATCATTTTCGCCATGGCCAATCCCGACCCGGAGATCACTCCGGAGGAGGTGGCCGAGATTCGCACGGACGCCATCATGGCGACGGGCCGGTCGGACTACCCGAACCAGGTCAACAATGTGCTTGGTTTTCCCTATATTTTCCGCGGCGCTCTCGATGTGCGCGCCACGACCATCAACGACGCGATGAAGGTGGCGGCAGCCGAGGCGCTCGCGGCTCTCGCACGGCAGGACGTGCCGGATGATGTGGCCGCCGCCTATCAGGGAAACCGGCCGAAATACGGGCCGAACTACATCATTCCCGTGCCCTTCGACCCGCGGCTCATCACGGCGGTCCCGGTGGCCGTCGCAAAGGCGGCGATGGATTCGGGCGTTGCGCGGCGGCCTATCCTCAACCTGGAGCGCTACGAGCAGGAGCTTTCCGCCCGCAGGGACCCGATCGCCTCGACGCTGCAGCGCATCTATGACCGCGTGCGCCGCCAACCCAAACGCATCGTCTTTGCCGAAGGGGAGGAGGAGCAGGTGATGCGCGCGGCGGTCTCCTATGTGAACCAGCGGCTCGGCACGGCGATCCTGCTGGGGCGCGAGGAGCGCATCCGCGAGACGGCAGTAAATGCGGGAGTCGATCTCGCCCGATCCGGAATCGAGATCATCAATGCCAGGCTCTCCCGCCGCAACGGCATTTACGCAGACTATCTTTATGAGCGCCTGCAACGGAAAGGCTATCTTTTCCGCGACTGCCAGCGGCTCATTAACAACGACCGCAACCACTTTGCTGCCTGCATGGTGGCGCTTGGCGATGCCGACGGCATGGTGACGGGCGTGACGCGAAACTATTCCACGGCATTGGACGACGTGCGCCGCGTCATTGATGCAAAACCCGGCCACCGGGTGATCGGTGCTTCCATCGTGCTGGCGCGCGGACGCACCGTCATCGTCGCGGATACCGCCGTGCACGACATGCCGGATGCACAACAGATCGCCGACATTGCCGAGGAATCGGCAAATTTTGCCCGTCGCATGGGTTACGAGCCGCGCGTGGCGATGCTCGCCTATTCCACCTTCGGGCATCCCGCCGGCGAACGATCCGAACGCATCCAGGAAACGGTGAAGATTCTCGACAAGCGGCGCGTGGATTTCGAGTATGACGGCGAGATGGCCGCCGATGTGGCGCTTAATCCGCAGATCATGCAGCAATATCCGTTCTGCCGCCTTTCCGGGCCCGCGAATGTACTGGTGATGCCGGCATTCCACTCCGCGTCGATCTCGACCAAGATGCTGCAGGAGCTGGGTGGTTCCACGGTGATAGGTCCGCTGCTGGTGGGCCTCAACAAGCCGGTGCAGATCGTTTCGCTCAATGCGAAGGACTCAGACATCGTGAACATGGCCGCGGTTGCGGCCTACACAGCGGGCGGATGAGCGCGGCGGTTTCTCTGGAACATCGCGCCACATAGGCTGTTTTCAACGGCAGCGGCGACAATGGTCGCGGCGTGCCAACGGAAGCAGGTTTCCCGCGATGAGCAGGAATATCATGATAGCAATAGCGGCCGCGATCCTGATCGTGCTCGCCCTTTTCCTCTTCCTGCAGCCGAGGGGCGGGAACGAGGCCGGTGGTCAGCCGCCGCACGCGACGACAGGCGGCTGATCCGAGAACAGGTTCACAACTGCTCCGCGAACCTATTTGCAGGTTGCGCGTTGAAGCCTCGTGACTCACGTGGGCAAAGGGACCTGGATGAGGAGCGAGGTCTTTCAGGAAGACGCGCCGGCTTTCGGCGCGCGCGGTACGGTGCTGGCGCCGGGCCGCAACTGCCAGCAGATCGCGATGGCTCATCGGGCCGCCTTTCTCATCGACGCGGAGGCCTATTTCGCGGCGTTGGATGAGGCGCTCAGGAGCGCTACCCGCTCCATATTCATCATCGGCTGGGACTTCGATGCCCGGATTCAGCTCCGGCCGCAGGATGGAGAGGATGCCCCCAACCTGGGTACTTTGCTGCGGAAGCTTGTTGAGGAACGGCCGGAACTCGAAATCCGCATTCTGGTATGGAGTCTTGCTGCGCTGCATGCGCCGGGAGCAACCATTCCGCTCGTTTTCGGCGCGGAGTGGGAGGAGCACCCGCGCATTCGCCTCCGGCTCGACACGCACCATCCCATCCATGCGGCGCACCACCAGAAGATCGTCACCATTGACGATTCGCTGGCCTTCATCGGCGGCATGGACCTGACGGTCGGCCGCTGGGACACCCCGAAACACAGGAAAGACGATCCACGCAGGAATGGGCCTAACGGTATCGCGTGCAACCCCGTTCATGATCTGCAAATGGCGCTGGACGGGCCTGTCGCCCGCGCCATTGCGGAGGTGGCGCGTGACCGATGGGTCGAGTTGACCGGGGAAAAGGTTCCGTTCTCGAAGCCTGCCGAGAGGTGGCCGGAAAATCTTGCCACTGATTTCAGCCACGTTCCCGTGGCGATTGCCCGGACCATTCCCGGGCTTGGCGGGGCAAAAGGAGTGGGAGAAGTAGCGCTTCTCACGGGCGATCTGCTCAAATCCGCCAGGCGCACTGTCTATATCGAAGCACAATATTTCACCGCCAAACGCCTGCGGAAAATCTTGCGCAAGGTGCTTTCGCGCCGGCACGGACCTGAAATCGTCGTCATCTGCACGCGCCACGCCAACGGGTTCATCGAGCGTTTCATCATGGGCGCCAATCGCGAGCGTCTTCTTCGCAGCTTGAAGCGCTGGGACCGCTATGACCGGCTGCGTGTCTACTATCCCGCCCTAGACGGGCAGGAGGACGACGGAATCCTCCTCGTCCACGCTAAGCTGATGATCATCGACGACCGGTTCCTTCGGCTAGGCTCGGCCAATCTGAACAACCGATCGATGGGACTGGATACCGAATGCGACGTTGTCATCGAAGCGGACAGGCCCGAGACTCGCCAGGCGATCGCACGCTGCCGCGAACGCCTGATCGCGGAGCATCTCGACCTGGATCCCGCCATGGTTCGCGAAACCATGCGGCAGGAAAATTCGGTGATCCGCACGATCGAAAAGCTCAACCGCCAAAGCGGGCGCTGTCTTTGCGCAATCGATGTTCGTCCAGGACCGACGCATTCGTTTCCCGGAACGCGCCTGCTCGATCCGGAAAGGCCGTTCCGTCTGGTTGAATGGCTGCGTTCCAAGTGGCGGCGCATCTTCGGTCAAGACGCCGTTTCCGCGCCCGGCCGGGACAGCAACGCTTCCGACAGGGCGAGCAGGATGCTGCCCATGAAAAGCGGCAGAAGGAAATAGGCGAAACGGAAGACGAGCACGGCGCCGATAAGATGGGCTTGCGGCAGCAGATAGAGCACGACGCTTTCGATCACGCCGAGCCCGCCCGGAGCGTGGGTGATCAGCGTTGCAACATTCGCACTTACATAGACCGCGGCCACTTCCAGGTAAGCTACCTCCGCCAGAGCCGAGATCGCCTGGTGAAGCGCTGCGGCGACAAAGGCAAAATTGAGCGTGCCGATAACGGTCTGGGCCAATGCCAGCCTGAAACGCGGCATCTCCAGCCGCCTGCCGCGAAGGTGGACCGCGCGCCCGCCCAAGAACCCCGCGAGCAAGATGTAGACAGCCGGCCAGGCAAGACAGATGCCGCCAATCAGATAAACTGTCTGGCGCCGGATGCCGATTACTCTTTCAGCCAGGCCAGGATTGGCAATCAGGCCTATCCCGCCGAGGATGGATAACCCGAGCCCCACCGTAAAACCGCAGAATACGATGACCTTTGCGACCTCTTCGGCGCTCAACCCCCATCGTGAATAGAAGCGATACCGGATTGCGCCGCTGCTTAAGGCGGCAAAGCCGATATTGTGACCGAGCGAGAGGCTGGTGAAGGAGGCAAGTGCCGCGCGCGGATAAGCCAGCGGGTGGCCGGCATAGCGCAGGGCCAGCCAGTCGAAACCCGTGAGACAGAGATAACTAGCGGCTGTGAAAGCCAGCGCGAAGGCCATGCGCTGGAGCGGAACGGCGGTGACGGCCTGAACCAGCTCGTTCCAATCATATTTCGACAGCGTGCGGTAAAGCAGATAGCCGGACAAAATGACGGCGACCACCGCGATCGCCCAACCGAGAAAACGTTTCAACGAGCTACGCCCAGAGGATTTCTTCAAAGCCTACTCTCTCGTGGATGACCGTGAATGCAACGCGCGGGACCAGCTTTCAGATCCGGGCCGCTACAAAAACTCACCCGCCGTTCAACAATCCGGCGGCTCATGCGTTGAGCGGAAATGAGAGTACAGGACGCGAATGAGAAAGGCCCCCGCCATGGGCTGTCCGAGCATGCAACCATGCGGGTGATGACCTGGAACATCCATGGCGGGATTGGTCCGGACGGACGGCGCGACCTGCAAAGGGTTGTGGATCTCGTCCGCAAGCACGATCCGGACCTCGTGGCCCTGCAAGAGGTTGGCTCCAGGCGCAAAGTCACGGATGCGGCCGAGGCTTTCACTTTTCTCCTCAGTACGCTTGGCAACCATGCAACCGAGACCCGGCTCATTACGGCGCCAGACGGGAACTACGGCCACGCCCTGATTTGCCGGTGGCCGCTCCGAAGTACGGTCTGCCACGACATTTCCTACCGCAAACGTGAGCGCCGTGCGGCCATAGAGGCGGTGGCCGAGACACCATTCGGCCCCTTGCACGTGGTTGCCGCGCATCTCGGATTGAGCTTCAGGGAACGCAGGCACCAGGCACAATTGCTGGCAGATCTGGTACGGTCGGGATCGGCACCGACCGTTCTCATGGGCGACCTCAACGATTGGGTTTGGAGCGGCTCCGTGCAGACCCTGCTCAACCGTCTCTTCCCTGGCCATACCCATTTCAAGACCTTTCCCGCATTCTGGCCCGTTTTCGCGCTTGACCGCATCTATTGCCGGCCAGGCGGAATGCTGGCGCGGCAATGGACCGATCCGCAAGCGCGAACCGCATCCGACCATTTGCCGGTGATCGCCGAATTACGGATGGAAGAAGGTCTCTCGTCAGGAAGGACCGGGAAGACCTTATTCGAAGATGATAGCGGGGGTTGAACCGGCGGCCGCCTTCTCCGCCTCCAGTCTCTCCAGCACCTTTTGCGCCACGGCGCGGTAGGTTTTCGCCTGCGCGCCTTCGGGATCGGATACCACCACCGGGGTTCCGGCATCGGACATTTCCCGCACGTCCATGGTGAGCGGCACTTCGCCCAGGAAGGGCACACCCAAACGCTCGGCCTCTGCCCTTGCCCCCCCATGGCCGAAAATATCGTAGCGCCGGCCTGTATCCGGAGCGATGAAATAGCTCATATTCTCTACGATCCCGAGAACCGGCACCTCGACGCGCCGAAACATATTGAGGCCCTTTCGGGCGTCGATGAGGGCGAGGTCCTGCGGCGTGGAGACGATCACGGCGCCGGCAAGCGGCACCTGCTGTGCCATGGTGAGTTGCGCGTCGCCGGTGCCCGGCGGCATGTCGACCACCAGCACGTCGAGCGGGCCCCAGGCCACGTCACGCAGAAGCTGCCGCAGCGCCGACATGACCATCGGACCGCGCCAGATCATCGGCGTCTCCTCCTCCACAAGGAAACCGATCGACATGACCTGAAGGCCGTATGCGTCCATGGGCTTCAATGTCTTGCTGTCGATCATCTCCGGCTTGCCCTTGATGCCGAGCAGGCGCGGCATGGAGGGACCGTAGATATCCGCATCGAGAATGCCGACTTTGAGCCCGAGCGATTGCAGGCCGAGCGCCAAGTTTACTGCGGTCGTGGACTTGCCCACACCGCCCTTCCCGCTCGCCACGGCGATGATGGCCTCAACGCCCGGCACGCCAGCCTTGGCGGGCTGGCGGTCTTGTGGCGCATGGGCGCGCTGCGGCTGCGAGGCAGGCTTTGGCTGTGGCGCAGCTCCCATGCCGCCTTGCCGCTCCGCCGTGAGCGCCACCACGGCGCCGGTGACACCGGGCAGGCTCTTCACCGCCCTCTCCGCCGCCTCGCGCAGCGGCTCAAGTTCCTGCGCCCGCGCGGCGGGAACGGTGATGGAGAAGAACACCTTGCCGTCGGCAATGAAGATCTCGGAGACCAGGCCGAGCGAGACGATATCGCTTTCGTGGTCCGGACCCTCAACGGTGCTCAGCTTTTCCACGACGGCTTGACGGCTGACGGTCATTTTCTTCTCTTCACTTGGACTTTGCGCTTGAGATAATGCAGTTGTGGCCGGGAACCAAGCAGATATCCCGCCGTGACGTGTCTGCACATCGTGCTTTTCGAACACATGCCGGTTTTCACGCCGATGCGCCAGCACCAGCCATAACCGATAAGCTCCAAGCTCGACTTTACCGCTAACCGGCTAGGGATTCACCTTCCTGAATCTGCGCCAGCAATGCGGAGAGATCGCCCAGATGCGCGAGCTCTCGAAACCGGGGTTCGTCCACGGGTGGGTTTTCGTGCTCGAATGCCCATGTCAGCTCATGCGGAACGAAGATGCCCCAGGCACCGGCGCGGATGGCCGGGATAATATCGGATTTGAGTGAATTGCCGACCATCGCGCTCTTCTCCGGCCCGTCACCGTAGCGGGCGAAGATGCGCGCATAGGTGTCGCTCGTTTTATCGCTGACGATCTCCACACCGTCAAAAAAGTCGCCAAGCCCGGACTGGGCAAGCTTACGCTCCTGATCGAACAAATCACCCTTGGTGATGAGCAGCAGCCTGTAGCCTCCAGCAAGTGCCTCAAGCGTTTCGGCGGCATGGGGCAGCGGCTCGATGGGATGCTGGAGAAGGTCGCGCCCGATTTCCATAATCCGTGCGATAACCGACGAAGGCACCTTCCCGGCTGTGACATCGAGCGCCGTCTCTATCATTGAAAGCGTGAAACTCTTGATGCCAAAGCCGTAGAAATTGAGGTTGCGCATGGCCGCTTGCAGCAGATGCTGCTTCAGATTTGCGGCATCGGCATAATTCTCCAGAAGCTCCACGAAGCGATCCTCCGTCAAGCGGAAGAATTGCTCGTTCTGCCAAAGCGTGTCGTCGGCGTCGAAACCGATCGTCGTGAGCCGCATGACCTCTCTCCCGCAACGGAACCACGCACGCCAAAGGCATAACGGGCAAGCGCGGCCGTGTCCACGATAGGGGAGCGTTACACGTAGGGCAGCCGCCCCAATGAGGAAAAATGCTCGTTGAGAGAGTCGAGTGACTCCAGATCGCTTTTTTCGAGGGTAAAGTCGAAGACGGAGATATTCTCTTTCATATGCGAATGAAGGTTGGCTTTGGGGATGGGCACTGTGCCGCGCTCCAGGTTCCACCGGATCAGCACTTGAGCCGGCGTCTTACCGTATTTTTCCGCTGTTTCGCATAGCGCCGCGTCATCGAGCCGTGTGGCCCGCGTAAGCGGGCTATAGGCCTGAATGACAATGCCGTTGAAATCCGCGTAATGCTTTAGCTCCAGATCGTGCCCGAACGGGCTCCACTCCACCTGGTTGACCACCGGTATTTCGCCGGTCGCGTCGACCAGTTCTTCGATCAACTCGATCGAGTAATTGCTCACGCCAATGTCCCGCGTCAGCCCGTCCTCTCGCGCGCGGATGAGTGCGCGCCACAATTCCTCACCTGCGCCATGCCGCGGCGGACGGTGAATGAGGATGAGATCGGCATAATCCAGGCCCAACTCGCGCAGATTCGCCTGCGTCGCGTTATAGGCATCTTCGGTTTCTTCGACCTTGGTGACCAGGTAGATATCGTCACGGTCCAAGCCGCTCGCCCGGATCGCCTCGCCGATGGCGCTCTGCGTTCCGTAGTCGCCGGAGGTGTCGACCATACGGTAGCCAAGATCGAAAGCGGCCCGGACCGTCCGCGCCGTCTCATGGGTAAGCTGCCATGTGCCCAGCCCCAAAATGGGCATCCGATTTCCCGTATGGAGCTGAATGAGAGAAGACAAGTCCAACGATATCCTCACGGTAAAGAAATATAACAGAAAGTAACGTTCGCATTATTTATAAGTTCCGCATCGCAGGAAAAAACCCTGTTCCGCGATCGCGCTATTTCCTTGAGGAAAGGCTGGAAAGTGTGGCCGGCAGATCATAAATGGCCGGCGGAGGCTCGCAAATCGGCGCTTTCCCGCGCGCCAATCATCTTATGCAGATGCACCATCATGGCGGCGGCAAAGAGCGGTGTCAGCAGATTGAGCAGGGGCACGGCCAGGAACGCGGCAACAACGAAGCCGGCCAGGAACACGGTTCCGGCGTGGCGCCGTCGCAGAGCCTTTGCATCTGCCTCGCTGCGGAAACGCATGGCTGCGAACTCGAAGAATTCACGGCTTAGCAAATAGGCGTTGATGATGAAAAAGGCGACCAGGTTCACACCCGGCACGAGCAGCAGCGTCAGGGCGATGATATTGCCGATGATGACAACGCCGAAAAATTTGAGCGACAGGATTATCGCCGGGAACAGCGGCACCGCCTTGCCTGGCGGATCCTGCGGATAGCTCTCTCTCTCCACTGCCTCGGCCACGTCGTCAAGGAAGATACCGGCGACGACGGCAGTGATGGGCGCAACCAGCAGCGCCAGCGCAACCGCGAGCCCTATGCCGGCGATAATCGCCGCGAGCAACCCGAGCCAGCCGGCCCAGGAGGGCAGGCCCGGCAGAAGTGCATCGAGCCACGGCATGGCGTAGATCTCGAACAGCTCCCTGAGGCCGAACCAGAGGCCGGCGAGGATGAGCAGCGTAAGGCCTAATGTCTTAAAGAAGGCTCCGCGAAAGGGAGGCGAGAAGAGCTGGGCGGCTGCGGCGCGCGCGGCGTCAAAGATCATCTGTGCGAAAGCCTCTCGTCAGCTAAAAGCCCCGTGCAGGCGAGATAAGGCCTCGCTCAAGGCAGCGCAAGCGCCGGAGTGTACTTGCAAATCCCGGTCGAGACGGTAAACCCCTCATATCTCCCTGCTGTCCGCCATCCTGGAGTTTCTGATGAGCCAATATGACGTCCTGTGCATCGGCAATGCCATCGTGGACATCATTGCCCGATGTGACGACGCCTTTCTGGTGGAGAACGGCATTATCAAGGGAGCGATGAACCTCATCGACGCCGAGCGCTCGGAGCTCCTCTACGAGCGCATGGGGCCAGCGATCGAGACTTCGGGGGGCAGCGCCGGCAATACCGCGGCAGGCGTTGCGAATTTCGGCGGCACCGCCGCTTATTTCGGGAAAGTGTCAAACGATCACCTGGGCGCGATCTACAGGCACGACATCCGCGCGCAGGGTGTCGCTTTCGATACACCGTCGCTCGATGGCAATCCGCCTACGGCGCGCTCCATGATTTTCGTCACGCCGGATGGCGAGCGCTCGATGAACACCTATCTCGGCGCCTGCGTCGAACTCGGGCCCGAGGACGTGGAAGAAGAGAAGGCAAGAAACGCCAAAGTCACTTATTTCGAGGGATATCTATGGGATCCGCCGCGCGCCAAGGAAGCGATCCGCAAAACGGCAGAGATCGCGCATGCGGCGGGCCGCGAGGTCTCGATGACCCTGTCCGATCCCTTTTGCGTCGACCGCTACCGGGCCGAGTTCCTCGACCTCATGCGCTCGGGGACCGTTGATATCGTTTTCGCCAATGAACACGAGGTGATGTCGCTCTACCAGACCGCCTCACTGGATGCCGCCATATCGGCCTTCCGGGAGGATTGCAGGCTGGGCCTGATAACACGTTCGGAGAAGGGTTCCATCGCGGTTACGCGCGAAGAGACGATCACGATCAAGCCGGTGCCCGTCTCAAACCTGGTAGATACCACGGGCGCGGGCGATCTCTACGCAGCCGGCTTCCTTTTCGGTTATACCCATAATCGCAGCATAACCGATTGCGGCAGGCTAGGCTCTCTTGCAGCCGCGCTCTGCATCGAGCAGATCGGCCCTCGCGTACAAGTCAGCCTTAAGGAAGCGGCCGAGCAGGCGGGACTTCTTTAGTCCAAGCATTCAAACAATGTCTTCCGGCCTGCGGCCGGGACGTGGCTTGTAGCGCGGAAAGGCCCATCCGAATTTCAGTGCGCCGCCGCGCACCGCAAAGGCAGCGACACAAGCGATGGCCGCACCCAGCGGCGCCGCAACACCTGCAAGATCGGCCAGGGTGAAAACCGCGGCACCGGTCAAAGCCGCCGTGATGTAGATCTCCGGCCTGAGCAGGACCGAGGGTTCGCCTGCCAGAAGATCGCGCAGGATGCCGCCAAACGTTCCGGTCATGACTCCAGTCATGACGGCTACCGTTGGCGATCCGGTGGCGCCGAGACCCTTGGCCGCGCCCATAACGCAATAGGCCGACAGCCCAATCGCGTCGAGCCACAGCAAGAGCCTGAAGCGCGATTCGACCAGATGAGCTGAGAAGTAGACGACGACACCCACGACCGCGCAAACGATCAAATAGGCCGGATTGACGACCCAAAACACAGGCAGGCCGAGCACCAGATCGCGCAGGGTACCCCCGCCCATGCCGGTTACGCCAGCGAAGAAAAGGAAGCCGATGATGTCGAGCTGCTTACGCGATGCGGCGAGCGCTCCTGTGGCAGCGAAAACGGCCACGCCGGCATAATCGAGAAGAAGAATCAGATTCATCGCAGCCTCCCGCCAACGGCTACAGCGCCGTGCGTCCTTTAGGATGCACAAAGGACGCTGTAAATTACTGACTCTACGCATCGGCCCGAAAGCCGATTTCGGTTTTCGGGCCGATGCGTAAGAGCAAGGCTACGGCAAAGGAAAGCTGAGCTTCTGCCAGCGAAGCTGCCGCATTGCGAGACGCTCATCCGAGCAGCTTCGGATCGGAGTGCGCTAGGCGCCCTCCGGCCCTTGGGCTGCCTGCTCGGATGTGGCGGCAGGCGTTTCCGCCTTTGGGCCGCCCTTGGCGACGCCAACCATGGCCGGCCGCAACACCCGGTCGCCGATCACATAACCGGGCTGCACAACCTGAACCACCGTATTGTTCGGCACGTCTGCATTGGGCACTTCGAACATTGCCTGATGGAAATGCGGATCGAACTTCTCGCCATTTGGGTCAACCCGCTTCACGCCGTGGCGCTCAAGCGTGGCGAGCATGGCGCGCTCCGTCATCTCCACGCCCTCGACAAGCGCCTTCAGGCCGGAATCGGCCTGGGCGCGCGCTTCCTCGGAAACAGCCTGCAGGGCGCGCTGCAGATTATCGGAAACGGTAAGCATGTCGCGCGCGAAGTTGGCGATGCCGTACACGCGCGCATCAGCCACGTCGCGTTGGGTGCGCTTGCGCAGGTTTTCCATTTCGGCTGTCAGGCGCAGCGCGCGTTCTTTCAAATCCTCATTCTCCTTCGCGAGGCGTAGGAGCACATCCTCTTCGGAGACGGGCGTGGCGCGGTCTGCAGCCTGAGCCGCTTCCGCACCATTCTCCACGGCCATATTTTCGGCCTGGCCGTTTTCCGGCGCGCGTTCGTCCTTGGAGTGTGTATTCATTGCAAATCCGTCATTCATTCTGCCAAAGCCGCGCCGGATATCGAGGTTTGCGATTGCAAAATCAAGGGGTACGGACGAGGAAGCTCAGCGGGGCAAGCCCACGCCACCGACGGGGACAGTGCGTACCTGACTGTCAAAACCGGCGATCAACGGCCGCGCCTTGGCGATTGCCGCCTGAACCTGTGGGAGGGTGAGCGAAGCCTTGTGACTTGCCTCCGTTTCCCAGACTTCCGTGATCAAAATCGCGTGCTCATCGTCCTCGGCTTTGGCAATCACATAGCTCAGACAGCCGGGCATCCCTTCCGTGGAAGACAACAGGATCTCCAACAGTGCATCCCGCTTGCCGGGTTGGGCGCGCATCTTCCCTATCAGGCCGAACATCTTTCCCCCTATCTGGTCTCAGCGAAGCAGGCGGCCCACCAGCTGGGCCGTATAGTCCACCATCGGCACAATTCTCGCGTAGTTAAGGCGCGTCGGGCCGATGATGCCGAGAGCGCCGATCACACGGGAATCCTGGTCGCGATAAGGTGCGACAATGAGGGAGGAGCCTGAAAGGGAGAAAAGCTTGTTTTCCGAGCCGATGAAAATCCGCACGCCCGGCCCTTCCTCCGCCAATCCGAGAAGCTGGATGAGCGCTTCCTTGGTTTCCAAATCATCGAAAAGATGCCTCAAGAGCTCGAGATCAGCCTGGGCGGTGACATTTTCAAGCAGGTTGGCACGGCCGCGGATGATAATGCGGGCCGGCGTGTCGCTTTCCGCCCCGGCCCAAATTGCAAGCCCCTGTTCTACCAGCGATTGGGAAAGGCTGTCGAGCGCTTCCCGTGTCTCTTCTTTCAGCCGTGCCATCTCTGACTTGGCTTCCGCCAACGTCCGGCCGCGAATATGCGCGTTGAGAAAGTTGGAGGCTTCCACCAGCTGCGAAGCCGTGACGCCTGCGGGCAATTCAATCACCCGGTTTTCCACGTCTCCATTCTGCGAGACGAGAATTGCCAATGCCTTTCGCGGCTCCAGCTGGATGAATTCGATGTGCTTGAGGGGCGCCTCGGTCTTGGCCGCAAGCACGAGGCCTGCACCGCGGGAGAGACCGGATAGCATCTGGCTTGCTTCCGTCAGCATGTGGTCCAGCGACTGGCCGCGCCCGGAAGCCTTGATCTGCGCTTCGATAACGCGCCGCTCCTCCTCGGAAAGATCTCCGACCTCCATGAAGGCATCGACAAAAAAGCGGAGCCCCTGCTGGGTTGGAAGACGGCCCGCGGAGACATGCGGCGCATAAATGAGGCCCAGATGCTCCAGGTCGCTCATGACATTGCGTATGGTTGCCGGCGAAAGCTGGGTCGGCAAAAGCCGCGACAGGTTGCGCGAGCCTACCGGCTCGCCGCGCTGCAAATAGCTTTCGACGATCAAGCGAAAAATATCACGCGAGCGCGCGTCAAGCGATTGAAGCGACTGGTCAGCCACCGGTTTGGTCATGCTCCTGACTCCATCCCGTAAAAATATATGCGTGCCGAGGACGAACACAACTGTTGGCGGTCGTTCACGAACATGCTTTTCCTTTTGCGTCGGCAAGCCGTGGCAGATACAAGCCGGCCCAATACAAGCAAATGCGAGCGGGAGACCCGACATGCGACCATCAAGACGGCAACCGGACGAGATGCGCGCAATCAGCTTCGAGCGTGGTGTATCGAAACATGCCGAGGGCTCCTGCCTCGTGAGGTTCGGTGACACCCACGTATTGTGCACGGCAAGCCTGGAGGAGAAGGTTCCCGCCTGGTTGCGGAACTCCGGGAAGGGCTGGGTGACGGCCGAGTATGGCATGCTTCCACGCTCAACCGGAGAACGAATGCGCAGGGAGGCGGCGAGCGGCAAGCAGGGCGGGCGCACGCTAGAGATCCAGCGCCTGGTCGGCCGCAGCCTGCGTTCAGTCATCGACCTTGAAGCACTCGGAGAAATGCAGATCACCGTCGACTGCGACGTCCTGCAAGCCGATGGCGGCACGCGCACAGCGGCGATCACAGGCGGGTTCGTGGCGCTGCACGACTGCCTAAGCTGGATGCAGGCGCGCCAAATGGTCACCGTAGAGCGCGTTTTGAAGGACCATGTCGCGGCGATCTCCTGCGGAATATACGACGGCACGCCTGTGCTCGACCTCGACTACGCGGAGGATTCAGCAGCCGAAACCGACGCGAATTTCGTAATGACCGGCAAGGGCGGCATCGTGGAGATCCAGGGGACCGCCGAAGGCGCGCCTTTCACGGAAGAGGAATTTCATGAACTTCTTCGCCTGGCCAGGAAAGGTATCTTCCGGCTGGTGGAGCTGCAGAAGATGGCGGTCTCGTAAAACGGATGAAGCCTGGGGCCATACTCGAAGCGGCGCTCTATGTGAACGATCTTGCGGAAGCCGAGCGCTTCTATGGAGAGGTGCTGGGCCTCGATCTTCTCGCCAAGGCGGAGGGGCGGCACGTCTTCTTCCGCTGCGGCGACGGCGTGCTGCTTCTTTTCGATCCCAAGACGACGGAGGCTCCGCCCGAGCCGGGCGCCCGCCTGCCTGTGCCTCCCCATGGCGCCCGCGGGCCGGGACACTTGTGCTTTTCGGCGAGTACAGAGGAAATCGATCTGTGGAAAAAGCGGCTCGAAGGACACAACATCGCCATAGAAGCTGATTTCGTGTGGCCGAAGGGTGGCAGATCCATCTATTTTCGTGACCCCTCCGGCAATTCTCTGGAATTCGCGGAGCCGCGCATCTGGGGTTTTTCGTGAGGCCAATAGACAACAAGAAGTTCGTGCTTGCCAGCCACAACAAGGGCAAACTCGATGAGTTCGCCGGTCTGCTGGCGCCGTTTGGCTACGAGATACGCTCGGCAGCCGAGTTGGGCCTGCCGGAGCCGGAAGAGACCGGCACCGAATTCGAGCAGAACGCCTATATAAAGGCTTCGGCTGCCGCAAAGGCGACTGGGCTGCCGGCCTTATCGGACGATTCCGGGATGTGCGTGGATGCGCTGGGCGGCGCGCCGGGCGTCTACACAGCCGACTGGGCGACATTGCCTGATGGGCGCCGCGATTTCGGGATAGCCATGGAAAAAGTGGAAAAGCTGCTGCGCGAGAAAGGGGCTACGTCCCCCGAGCAGCGGCGCGCGCGATTTGTGGCTGTCCTGTGCCTGTGTTTTCCCGACGGCGAAGCTGAATTCTACCGCGGCGAGGTGGAAGGCCATCTCGTCTGGCCGCCGCGCGGCGGGCTTGGGTTCGGTTACGACCCGGTGTTCCAGCCCGATGGCCACCAAAGAACCTTCGGCGAGATGACGGCGGCGGAAAAGCACGGCTGGAAACCGGGGGATGCGCAGGCTCTTTCGCATCGTGCCCGCGCGTTTCAGAAATTCGCACGGGCGAGGCTGGGCGTCGCATGAACAAGCCGCTCGACGAGGGGCCTGGCTTCGGCGTTTACGTTCACTGGCCCTTCTGCGCGGCCAAATGCCCTTATTGCGACTTCAACAGCCATGTACGCCACCAGCCGGTAGATCAGGAACGCTTCGCCGCCGCGTTCAAGCGCGAGCTCGCAGCGATGCGGGCGCGAACCGGTCCGCGCAGCGTATCCAGCATTTTCCTGGGCGGCGGCACACCCTCTCTGATGGACCCGAAAACAGTTGGCGCAATCATCGACGCGGTCGCTGCGAGCTGGCACGTTCCGATGGGCGTGGAAATAACGCTGGAGGCCAATCCTTCCTCCGTGGAGGCGGACCGGTTTCGTGGCTATCGCTCGGCGGGGGTCAACCGCGTTTCCATGGGCATCCAGGCGTTGAACGACCGGGATCTGCGCTTTCTCGGCCGCCTCCACAATGTGGAGGAGGCGCTTGGCGCGATCCGGCTCGCGCGCGATCTCTTTCCGCGCATGTCATTCGACCTGATCTACGCTCGGCCGGGCCAGACGGTGGACGCCTGGAGAGCTGAGCTGGAGGAAGCGGTCGGATACGCCGCCGATCACTTGTCGCTTTACCAGCTCACAATCGAGGAGGGCACGCCCTTTTATGCGCTGCGCGCGGCCGGAAAGCTTACCGTACCTGATATGGATCTCGCGGCGGATCTCTATCAGGTGACCCAGGAGATTACGGCCGCGCGCGGCCTTCCCGCCTACGAGATTTCCAACCACGCCAAACCGGGCGCCGAGAGCCGGCACAACCTGATCTACTGGCGCTATGGCGAATATGTGGGCGTCGGGCCAGGCGCCCATGGACGCTTCATCGAGGATGGGCGGCGGGTCGTGACCATGACCGAAAGAAATCCGGAGACCTGGGCGGCGCTGGTGGAAGCACGCGGCTCAGGCGTGACGGGCGGCGAGATGCTCACGCGCTCGGAAGAGGCGGACGAGTTTCTGCTGATGGGGCTGCGGCTGGTGGAAGGAATCGATCTCGATCGCTACGAGAAGCTGGCCGGATTTCCGCTTTCCCCGCAACGCGTCGCCATCCTGCGCGAGGAAGGGCTGATCGAGCCGGTCGGCAATTCTCGCTTGCGTGCTACACCCGCAGGGATGGTTGTGCTCGACGCGCTCGTGGCGGACCTGGCGCGCTGAAGCCTCAGCTTGCGCCGGCAAAACTCGACGGTGCGGGGCTGATGAGCCGGGCGGCACCGTCCATCACCTCATAGACCGCATAACCACGCTCATTGGTTCCATCAGGGCGGAAACGGAATGTGCCCGTCGTTCCTGCGAAGCCTGCCGGGATTTCGAGATTGGCCCTCGTGAAGGCGGCAGCACCTCCCTGGCGGGCAAAGGCAGCGGCGAGGATGACGGAATCATAGGCCAGCGAAGCGGTGACCGACGGCTCCGTTCCAAAGCGCTGCCGGTAGCGGCCCTTGAAAATGTTAAGGCGCGCGTGGTCGACATCGGCGAACCAGCCGCCCTGAAGTGCCTGATCGGCCAGATTGGCGCTTGTCCACTGACCGTTTCCAAGCAGCTTCTTGCCCGAAAGATCGATGCCCATGCCCTTAAGGGCCGAAACGATGACGCTCGGCGTGTTGCCGCCGTCAGGTATGAAGATCGCATCGGCTTGGCCGATCGCCAGCGCCACCTGCTGCAGCGCCGCCATGACCGAAGCATTGTCGTAGCCATAGCGCCCGATCGCGACAACATCACCGCCCGCAGCCTGAAGGATGCGGCGGGCCTCGGT
This sequence comes from Chelativorans multitrophicus, assembly GCF_011317445.1. Classification (GTDB taxonomy): domain Bacteria; phylum Pseudomonadota; class Alphaproteobacteria; order Rhizobiales; family Rhizobiaceae; genus Chelativorans; species Chelativorans multitrophicus. Next base: position 158,599 of record NZ_JAAAPL010000004.1, on the reverse strand, counting down.
TTCCGCAAGATCGCCCGCCGGGCCATTCGGCACGAGCGCGACCACCCTCCTCACCCCTTGGGATACCGCATAGGACATGATCCGGCGGACGAGGTCTTCCGGCAGGAAGGAGTTGAGATAGGTGCCGGGCGCGGCCACGTTACGGTCCGAGGAGAAGGCAAGGATGGGCGGATGTGACGGGCCAAGCGCCGTGGAAGCTGAGCGCACCTCGGCCGCAAAAAGAGGTCCAATGATCATTGCCGAGCCTTCGGCTCCGGCGCTCGCGGCGGCTGCGGAAGCGCCGGCCTCGTTCCCGCCGGTATCCTTCACCACGATCTGGAGAGAATCGAGCCCTGCATCCTCGAGGGCGAGTTGGGCTGCGTTCTTAAGCTCGGCCGCGACCACGCCGCCATTGCCTTGCGTGCCGAGCGGCACCAGAAGCGCAACCCGCGTGCTCCCGGTCCCAAGGATTTCCCCCTGCGCCGGCACCAGTGCGGTATTTTGCGCGGGCGTTACAGCGGGCTCCCTTATGGGCAGCCCCGATGGGATATCCCCAGCCGAACAGGCTCCAAGGAATGCGACGCAGGAAAGCATCGCGGCGGTGGCGATTCTCGCGCGAAGCGCTCCGGCGAAGTTCATTGCGTCCTGTCCTTTATGAGATGCGGTCTGGCAGTGAATTTGCAACCCGCGGGCCGGCATGTCAAAGAGGTTGGCCGGCAAGATGTGGACAGCCGTGGGGAAGAGCGACGGTGGATTCCGACAACAGCGAAGAGCGCAGGTCTTTTGTTATCAAAGGCGCGGAGATCAATGCACCCCGGCTTGAACCGGCGCTTTATCTCGTAGCGACGCCCATCGGCAACCTTTCCGACATAACCTTGCGCGCGCTGGAAACGCTCGCCGCCGCCGACGTCCTTGCCTGCGAGGACACACGGGTGACCCGTATCCTGCTCAACCGCTACGGCATTCGTCGCCGCATGCTCGCCTATCACGAGCACAATGAAGCCGAAGCCGCCCCGCGCCTGGTTGCCATGGTAGAGGAGGGCAAAAGCGTAGCGCTCGCCAGCGATGCGGGCACACCGCTCGTCTCCGATCCCGGGTTCAGGCTCGTGCAGGCGGCGCAGGAGAAAGGGATTCGGGTGGTGCCGGTGCCGGGCCCATCCGCGGTGCTCGCCGCGCTGGCAGCCGCAGGCTTACCCACCGATTCATTCATGTTCGCGGGCTTCCTTCCTTCCAAGGCGGGACAGCGCCGGACCCGCCTGGATGCTCTCGTTTCCGTGCCCGCAACACTTGTCTTCTTCGAATCTCCCCGCCGGCTTTCCGAAAGCCTGTCGGCCATGGGCGAAAGCCTCGGAGACCGGCAAGCCGTCGTGGCGCGTGAATTGACCAAAGCCTTCGAAGAGTTGCGGCGGGGAAGGCTTTCCGAATTGGCGGCGCATTACAACGAGGCGGGCGCGCCCAAAGGCGAGGTCGTGGTCTGCGTTGCTCCGCCGGGCCAGGCAACCCTCGCGGGGCCTGAAGAAACAGACCGGCTGCTTCTTGCTCTTGCTGCCGAAATGCCGGCTTCGAGAGCCGCGGGCGAAGCCGCCCGGATGACCGGGGGGAAGAAATCCGAACTGTACCAGCGCCTGCTCGCGCTTAAGGAGGGCGGCGATGGGCGCTGAGGCGCGTCTGAGCCGCCAGCGAGCATACCGAAAGGGCCACCGGGGCGAATGGCTGGCGGCGTTTGCCCTGAGGCTTAAGGGCTATCGTATTCTGGCGCACCGCTTCAAGACACCCTTGGGCGAGATTGACCTGATCGCAAGGCGCGGGGACCTTGTTGCAATTGTGGAAGTTAAGGCACGGCCGACCTTGGGCGAGGCGATGGAGGCGGTCTCCTTTACCGCACAGAGGCGGATCGACGCCGCTGCGGATCTATGGCTTTCGCGCCAGCCCGACTACGCGCGCCTCAGCCTGCGCTATGATCTCGTCGCGGTGCTGCCGCGCCGCTGGCCCGTGCATGTGGAGAACATCTACGCCGCCCGCTAACGGCGGCTCACACCCATCGGCAGGCCACCCTGAGGCTGCGTGGTAAGCTTCTGCACCGGCCAGGGCTTGGTCTCGGGAAGGAGATCGAACCGGTAGCGGGACATGAGCACGGCGAGAGCGATCACCGCCTCCTGCATGGCGAAGGTGGCACCGATGCAGACGCGCGGACCGGCCCCGAACGGAAGATATTGGAAACGGTTTATCTTTTCCCGGTTTTCCGGGTGGAACCGCGAAGGCCTATAAGCATCCGGATCGTCCCAGAGCTTGCGGTGCCGGTGCACCGTCCAGGGCATGACGAGCACCTGCGTACCCGCCGCGATCTTCAGGTCTGAGTAGGAATCGTTCTCAATCGCCTCGCGGTTGATGGATGGTGCCGGCGGGTAGAGCCGCATCGCCTCCTCGAAGGCGGCGCGCGTGAGCGGCATCGCGTCGAGCCACTTCACGGGGTCCGGCTCGCTTGAAAGCACGCTGTCGATTTCAGCTTCAATCCGCTCCCGCTCCTCTGGCAGGTTTGCCAGACAGTAGAGCGTCCAGCCCAGAGCGCGGGCAGTGGTCTCGTGACCGGCGCCGATGAAGGTGATGATATTGTCCTCGATTTCTCCACGCGAAAGGCCCTGCGGCCCTTCTGCGCGCAGGAGCAGGGTCAGGAAATCCTCCGGCACTTCCGCATCGCCCCCGGCGAGTTTCTCCTTCCGCATTTCCATCGTCCGCGCCACGATATTGCGAAAGAAGGCGAGCGAGTTGCGCCCCAGGATTCGTGTGATCCTCGGCAACCAATCGGGAGCGCCCAACAAATCGAGAGGATCGACCCTGCCCATCGTTTCGAACAGGCGATCCACCTGATGGGCGAAGCCGCCGGGATCTCCCGCCACCTCGCCGGAAAAAAGCGTTTCGGAGAGAATATCGAAGGTGAGCATCGTCATATCACGAGAGACATCGACCGTGCCCCCGATCGCCTGCTCGTAACGCTCGGCGAAGGCTTCGGCCTTCTGAAGCATCGGCCCGGCAAAGCCTGATATGTGACGGGGCGTGAAGACGGGGGCCATTGCTTTGCGGGAGCGGCGCCAGACCTCGCCTTCCGCCGTCAACAGGCCATCACGCAGGATCGGCCGCAGGATCTTTTGGCGGACACGAGCCATTTTGTAGTTCCTGGCATTGTCCACCAGCACATGACGGATCAGGCCAGGATCGTTGGCAATCAATAGCGGCCCACCAATGCCGCCCGTCAACTGCACCCAAGGCTCGTTGTAGGAAGGCTCACCCCAGAGTTCCAGCGGATTGCGATAGACGATCCGCATCATCTGCAGGGTCGAAGGCGGTGTCTGCCGCGGGCTTGGCGCGGGCGGACGGAAGGAAGCGGCAACCAGGTCTGTCGGTGTGGCCATGCTTCTTACCTAGGATCCTGCACTTATGGCTTCAATCAGCGCGAGGGGAACGGGGCCGGAGGGTGAGCGTTTATAACCTAGATAACGCTCAAGGTGCTGGAAAGCGAGGATATGCTCATGAACTGGAACCAAATCGAAGGAAACTGGGAGCAATTCAAAGGCAAGGCCCAGCAGAAATGGGGCAAGCTCACCAATGACGACCTTGACGTCATCAAGGGCAATCGCCGCGAGCTTGTTGGCCGTATTCAGGAACGCTATGGCAGGACCCAGGAGGAGGTCGAGCAGGAAGTGGACGATTGGATGTCCCGCCACTAGCTCCACCAGAACATGAGAAAGGCCTGCGGCCGAACCGCAGGCCTTTCTGCTGTGATGGATTGCCTGTTATTCGTGCACAGCGCCCGAACCGCCGACCGCGACGATCTCATAAGGCGCGCCGCCGGTGACGAATTCGCGGCGCTTCTCCAAGGTGACAGCGTCAAGCACGTGGATTAGCCCTTTGAGCGGATCCGTCACCATGATCTCATCTCCGGCGACGGCGATCCGCGGACGCGGGTCGTTCCAGTGGCCATCCATGGAATAAGGCTCCGTCACCCCGACCGATTTGGCGATTTTGCCTGAGAGCACATTGATCTGGTGCAGGCGACCGTCCTCGGTGAACACGTAGGCGAATTTGGTGCGGACGGGATCGATCGCGAAGTGAACGCGCCGGACGGGCAGATCGATGAGACGGAAAGCGTTCTCGTCCTCGGGATCGATGAGCACGACAGCCTTCTGGCCGAAATTGCCGAGAAAATACTGCAAGCCCTTGCCGCCGAGCAGGGTCGACACCTTGGCGTCCTCCGGCAGGTCACCGGCATAGGCGAGATGCTTGATTTCCGGCTTGCCTCCCGTCTCCTTTACGATCAGCAGGCCCGTTTCGCAGGCGATTGCGGTTAGATGGCCGGAGGAGGCTTCGCCGTGGAGGCCGGGGCATTCCGCCACCTCGCCGACCTGACTGCCCGAGGAATCCAGCACGCGCACGCCGGTGGGGAGTTTCGAAGGATCCTGCTCATTCGGCACGGTGACAACGACATGATCGCCTAGCGGGATCGCGACACCATGATGCGGAGCGGCAGTTTCGAGCAAGCGGACAGCGGATTTGCCCTCCAAAACATCCGCTTCCTTGATCAGTCGTACAACGCCCTCACCGTCATAGAAGATCGCGACATCGCCGTGATGCGGCACGAAATGGACAGGCTTCTTGCCGGCGATCTCCACGCCCAGCGCTTTTGGCTCGCTGACTTCCAGATCCCCATGATCGCCATGGTCATCCAACTCGATTCCAGTCGCAAAACCCATGGCGACATCGGCATCCGCCTGCACGGCGAAGACGACCTTGCCGCTCTCCGTCGGGTAGAGCCGCCCCTGGCTTTTCAAATCAAAACTCTTGATGATCTTGCCTTCCGCGGCATCCAGGACATGCATCACCGGCAGGTGACGATCCGTGACGAACAGCCGCCAGGCGCTCTCCGTCTTCTCGTCAGCCCGCGCCGGTAAAAGCGTCAGGCCAAAAGCAAGCCCCAACGCACAAGATGAAACGAGTGATTTCACTTGAACCTCCTTTGACGTAATAACATTACAACCGATGACCTGAAAAACGCCGCTCACCTCAAAGACGAGCGGCGTTAGCGCGCTTTATGCCGGGGACTACTGCGCTGCGGACAGGCAGTCGGACAGGGATTTCGCCAGATTGCCGACGAGCGTGAAATAAAGTTCCGGCCCCTCGTCGAGGCTCGCGCCCTCCGGATCGAGTACGCCCATGCGGGCGTTCGTGCCTTCCGTTACGACATTCGCGAATTTCGGATCGAACTGCGGCTCGGCGAAGACGCAGACCGTTTTGAGCTCCGCCACTTTGTTGCGGATTTCCTCGAGCCGCCCGGCACTTGGCATCTGTTCGGGGCTGACGGTGATGGACCCCGCCGCCTCCACGCCGAAGCGGTTCTCGAAATAGTGATAAGCGTCATGAAAGACGACGAAGGGCCTGCCGCGGACAGGTTCGACGGTTTTCTGGATATCATCGATTAGTTCATCGAAGCGTCCGTCAAGCGCGGCAGCATTCTTTTCATAGAGCGCGGCATTCTCCGGGTCGGCCTCCGCCAGGGTCGTTGCAATCTGGCGCACCATCAACCTCGCATTCTCCGGGTCGAGCCAGATATGCATGTCCTTGCCGTGCTCGTGATCGGAATGATCGTCGTGGTGATCGTGGCCGGCTTCTTCGGCCTCATGCTCGTGATCATGATCCTCATCGCCATGGCCGTGCGGCTCGAAAGTGCCACCCTCCCGCATATCGAGCAGGGTTATGCCAGGCGTTTCGGAGAGCTTGACGATTTTGGCGTTTCCCCCGAGCGACGCGAGCGGTTTTTCGAGAAAGGTCTCGACGCCCTCGCCTACCCAGAAAATGACCTTGGCATCCTCCAGCATGCCGGCTTCGGAAGGCCGCATGGTATAAGTGTGCGGCGAGGCCGCGCCTTTTACCACCAGCCCAACATCCCCTGCCCCCTCCATCACCGCCGAAACGAGCGAGTGGACCGGCTTGATCGAAGCGACCACCCCGTCCATGGCCATGGCCTGCGTTACGGAGAAGAATGCCGCGTAAGCGGCTAGCGGCAAGAGCAGGCGTTGTTGCATCGAATTCCCTCACTAAACGTTATGACATTACACTTGTTGCGTAATGCTATAACGTGTGCCATATGGATTGGCAAGCAGGATGCGAGCCGAATGTTGCAAACAGCAAGACAAGATCAGGAAGTGCTGGTCGAGATGAGAAATGCCGGCGTCCATCGCTCCGGACGCTGGCTGGTGCGCGGCGTGGACCTGACTGTTCGGCGCGGCGAAATCGTTACGCTGATCGGGCCGAACGGCTCTGGTAAAAGCACCACGGTGAAAATGGCCATCGGGGTGCTTCAGCCTGATGAAGGTGCGGTTAGACGGATGCCGTCGCTGAAGGTCGGCTATGTACCGCAAAAGGTTTCGATCGACTGGACGCTTCCATTGAGCGTCGAACGGCTTATGGCGCTCACCGGCACACTCGACCGGAAGAAGGTGGGCGAGGCTCTTGAAGCGGCCGGCATCGCGCATTTGGCGCGCGCGGAAGTACAGACGCTTTCCGGAGGCGAGTTTCAACGGGCCCTGCTTGCCAGGGCGCTAGCCCGCGAGCCTGACCTGCTTGTGCTCGATGAGCCGGTGCAGGGCGTGGACTTCACCGGCGAAATAGCACTTTACCAACTCATCAGCGAAATCCGCGACCGCACGGGGTGCGGCGTGCTGCTCATTTCGCACGACCTGCACGTGGTGATGGCGGCGACGGACACCGTGATCTGCCTCAACGGGCACATATGCTGCCGCGGGACGCCGGAGAAAGTGCTGAAGAGCCCGGAATATGTGCGGCTGTTCGGCGCACGCGCCGGAGATACTCTGGCGATCTATCATCATCATCACGACCATACCCATCTTGCCGATGGCCGCGTCCGGCAGGCAGATGGCACGATTGTCGATGATTGCCACGCGCATCACCACGATCACGCCCGCGATGGCGGCCAGGGTGGTGGGGGGCATGGTCATGCTGGATGATTTCTTCACAAGGGCACTTGTGGCCGGCATTGGCCTGGCGATGGTGGTGGGGCCACTTGGCTGCTTTGTCGTCTGGCGGCGCATGGCCTATTTCGGAGACACCATGGCGCATTCGGCGCTCCTGGGCGTAGCGCTTTCCTTCCTGTTCGAGATCAACCTGACCGCGGGCGTTTTCGTGGTCGCGGCCCTCGCCTCCCTGGCTCTCCTTTTCCTGCAGCGGCACGGCACGCTATCGACGGATGCGCTGCTCGGCATCCTGTCCCATTCCACACTTGCGCTAGGTCTGGTTATGGTGGCTTTCATGAGCTGGATCAGGATCGATCTCATGGCTTTTCTTTTTGGCGATATCCTTGCTGTCTCGCGAATGGATATTGCAATGATATATGGCGGAGGGGCGCTGGTGCTTCTGGTGCTTGCCTGGCTTTGGCGTCCGCTGCTTGCCGCCACCGTAAATCCGGAGATCGCGGCGGCTGAAGGCATGCGGCCGGAGCGGGCGCGCTTCATCTTCATGCTTCTCATGGCGGCCATGATCGCCATCGCCATGAAGATCGTGGGCATCATGCTCATCACGTCCTTGCTCATCATTCCGGCAGCGGCGGGCAGACGCTTTGCATCCACGCCGGAGATCATGGCAATTGCCGCCTCGATCGCCGGAGCGATCGCCGTAATCGGCGGGCTGACCGCATCCCTGCAATTTGACACACCGTCAGGCCCGTCGATCGTCGTCGCGGCTCTCATCCTCTTTCTCCTGAGCCTGGTGCGTCTGCCCTGGCGGCAGACGGCGCCGCTCAATACCGGAGGAAAAATATGACGACCCACCCGGAGCTCACACGCAACCAATCTTTGGTGCTCAAGACGCTCGGCAGGGCGGAAAGCCCGCTCAGCGCCTATACCATTCTCGACCGGCTCCGGGATGACGGCTTCCGCGCGCCGCTCCAGGTTTATCGGGCGCTTGAGAAGCTGCAGGAATTCGGCCTCGTTCACCGGCTAGAGAGCATCAATGCCTTCGTTGCCTGCGCCGATCCTCACTGTCATGGCCATTCCATGATCGCATTCGCGATATGCGAGACCTGTGGTCGTGTCGACGAGTTTTCAGACGAGACCGTCGAAGCGCGGCTCGGCGAGTGGGTGACGGCCAACGGTTTCAAACCGGCCAAAACGACCATCGAAATCCGTGGCAACTGCGCCGCTTGCTCGGCGGCAATTCAGGCGCCTAAGGGATTAGAACAATCCGTCCTTTGAAAGCTGGATCGCCGCCGGCCCGAGAATGATCGCAAAAAGCACCGGCAGGAAAAATAGGATCATCGGCACCGTCAGTTTGGGCGGCAGGGCTGCTGCCTTTTTCTCGGCCGCGTTCATGCGCGCTTCGCGGCTTTCATCGGCCAGCACGCGCAGCGCCTGGCTTATGGGAGTGCCGTAACGTTCGGCCTGAATCAGCGCCTGGGAAACGCTCTTTACGGATTCAAGACCTGTGCGGGCGGCCAGATTCTCATAGGCCTGTCTCCGCTCCTGCAGAAACGAGAGTTCGGCGGTTGTGAGCACTAACTCCTCGGCGAGCGCCACCGACTGCGTTCCAATCTCGTCTGCCACGCGCCGGAAAGCCTGTTCCACCGAAACACCCGATTCGACGCAGATGAGCAGCAAGTCTAAGGCATCGGGCCATGCAAGCTGGATGGACTTCTTCCGCTTGCTTGCCTGGTTGGAAATATAGAGGACCGGCAGGTAGAACCCCCCATAAGCGGCCAGGATGCAGACAAAGATGCGGATCGGGAGCGACTGCGCGGCAAGACCGCCCATGACGAATATGTAGAAAAGGGCGAGCATCAAGCCAGCGGGAGGCAGGACGAGTCGGAAGAACAGGAATCGGGTGAGCGGGCTCTGCCCGCGATAACCAGCCGTTCGCAACATGGCGACAGTAGACTCGTCGGCCAAAGCGCGCCTGAGATCCAGTTGGTCCACGATGGCGCGCATGGAGGAGCGGTCTTCCCGGCGCAGACCTCCGGCCCGCCGGCGCTCCGCCTCAGCGGCAAGGCGTGCCCGCTGTTTCGCGCGCAGCTCCTCCCGCTCCAGGGCCACGGTCTTCATCCGCGCCTTGAGCGGATCTCCTCCGCCGACGGGAACCACGGTGAAGATCGTAGCGAATACCGCGATCGAAACGAGGAGCGCCAGAAGGAAGCTCGGGTCGGTGAGGGTCGTGACCACATCAGTCATTGCGGGATCAGACCTCGAAATTCATCATCTGGCGCATCACGAAGATGCCGATGCTCATCCAGACCGCGGAAAGCCCGAGGATCAAGTGGCCGACACTTTCGCTGAAGAGCGGCATGATATAGGCCGGGCTCGTAATGTAGACGAGCGCGGCAACGACAATCGGCAAAGCGCCGATGATCACGGCAGAGGCCTTGGCTTCCATCGAGAGCGCCTGCACTCGTGCCTTAATCTTTTTCCGTTCCCGCAATACGCGCGATAGATTGCCAAGCGCTTCGGAAAGATTACCGCCGGCCTGGCTCTGGATCTGAAGCACGATCCCGAAGAAATTGACTTCGGGGCAGGGCATGGTCTCCGACATGCGCATGGCAGCCTCGGCCATGGGAAGCCCGAGCTGCTGGGCTTCAACCAGCCGCCGGAATTCCGTTCGAACCGGTTCCTGTGCCTCGACCGCGATCATACGCACCGCGTCATTCAGCGGGAGGCCCGACTTGACGGCGCGCACGATGATATCCAGCGCGTTTGGAAATTCGTTGAGGAACGCCTGGACGCGGCGCCTGCGCAAATAAGCAATGATCCAGCGCGGAGCGCCAAAGAAGCCGGCGACCATTGCACCCGCCACCGCGAGCAGCGGTGCTCCGGCGATAAAAGTCACGATCACGAACAGCAATCCGACCACAGCCGACAGGATGTAGAAGCGCTCCATGCTCATCTCCAATCCCGCCTGGCGGATCTGGATTTTCAGCGGCGGCCGCTTCAGGAAACGATCCTGATCCTTCTGCCTCGTCTCGATATCCTTTAAGCTTTCCTGGATGGACCTGCGTCTCTTGGCAATTTCTGCCGCCCGGTCGCGCGCCGCCCTTACCACATTGCCCTCGATCTGAGCGCGTTTGACGGTCTCGAGCCGCCGTTCGACTTTTTTCTCGCTGGCGATCGTGTTGAACATCAGCACATAAGCCAGTCCTCCTGCGCTGCAGGCCGCCAGCACGACAAAGGCCAGGAGGCTGAGCGACAGACCGAACATCAGAGAGCCTGCTTTTCCATCGCTTCGAGCGCGGCTGCGAGCCGCGCCTCCTCGCCATAATAGAGCGCGCGTTCCCAGAAAGCAGGCCGGCCGATGCCGGTGGAGACGTGCTTGCCGATGATGCGGCCCGACGCGTCCTCCCCCTTTATGTCGAAGACCACCAGGTCTTGAGTGACGATCACATCCCCTTCCATACCCAGCACCTCGCTTATGTGGGTGATGTGACGGGAGCCGTCACGCAGGCGCGCGGCCTGAATGATGACGTCGATAGAGCCGACGATGATTTCGCGAACAGTCTTCTGCGGCAGGGAAAAGCCGCCCATGGCCACCATGGATTCGATGCGGTTCAGGCATTCACGCGGGCTGTTGGAATGGATCGTGCCCATGGACCCGTCATGACCCGTGTTCATGGCCTGGAGCAGGTCGAACACCTCGGGCCCGCGCACCTCACCCACGATGATACGTTCGGGCCGCATACGCAAGCAGTTGCGCACGAGATCGCGCATCGTCACCTCGCCTTCGCCTTCGAGGTTGGGCGGGCGGGTTTCGAGCCGCACTACATGAGGCTGCTGCAGTTGAAGTTCGGCCGAATCCTCGCAGGTTATGACACGCTCATCCCGGTCTATGAAATTCGTGAGACAGTTGAGCAACGTGGTCTTGCCGGAGCCCGTGCCACCGGAAATGACGACGTTGCAGCGCACTCTGCCGATAATTTTCAGCACCTCCGCGCCCTCCGGCGAGATGCTGCCGTGCCGGACAAGCTGATCGAGCGTCAGCTTGTCCTTGCGGAACTTGCGGATGGTCAGCGTCGGGCCGTCGAGCGCCAGCGGCGGCGCGATTACGTTGACACGGGAGCCGTCGGGCAGGCGCGCATCGCAGATCGGGCTCGACTCGTCCACCCGCCGGCCAACCTGGCTTACGATGCGCTGACAGATGTTGAGAAGCTGCTGATTGTCGCGGAAACGGATATTCGTCTGCTCGACTTTCCCGTTCACCTCAATGTAGACGTTTCGCGCGCCGTTCACCATTATATCGGCGATTTCATCGCGCGCGAGCAGCGGCTCCAGCGGCCCAAAGCCCAGCACGTCGTTGCAGATGTCCTCCAGCAGCTCTTCCTGCTCGGATATCGACATCGCAAGATTTTTGATTGCGATGATGTCGTTGACGATGTCGCGTATTTCTTCCCGGGCGCTGTCGGCGTCGAGCTTCGCCAGTTGGGAAAGATCGATCGTATCGATGAGGGCGGAAAAAACCTGGCCCTTGGTGTCGTAATAGCTGTCGCTGTGAGCCGCCGGGCGAGCCGGCGCCTGGGCAGGAGCGGGCGCGGGTTTCTCCTGACTGGAGGCGGCAGGCGGAGCAACAATTGCGCCCGCTGCATCCGGCTGCTGCGGACGGGGCTTGGGAGCAGAGATATCTGCTTCGGCGTGAGCCAGCGCCGGCTGAACGACGAGGCGTGACCTGACTGTGCCTGTGGTGTCGCCTGTTCCTCTTCTCCCGAACATGGCGCTACTTCTTCAACCGGCCGAGAAGCGCGGCCAGGCCAGACCTCTTCTTCGGCGTCACCTCGCGCCGGCCGGAAAGCACATGCGCAAGTTCATCGATGGTCTTTGCAATGGTGTGATTGCGATCCGTCTCGCCAAGCATGCGGCCATTATTTGCGGCGGTGCCGAAGAGCTGCGGCTCGAAGGGAATAACCGCGAGCGGGGTAATGCCGAGCGGTTCGGAGAAGTCTTCCGGCTTGATCTCCGGCCGCTTCGGCACGTTTGCCTGATTGATAATCAGCTTCGGGGGCCCATCGTTTGGCCGCAACATCTTCAGCATGTCGACGAGATTCTTCGTGTTTCGCAGATTGGCCAATTCTGGAGTGGCGGTGATGACGATATCGTCGGCGCGCATGAGCGTCGTCCTGGCCCAGCCCGTCCATAGATGGGGCACATCAAGCACGACCATGGGGGCGGTGCGCTGGGCGGTATCGATGATTTGCGAGAAGGCCTCCCCATCCAAATCATAGACCCGATCGAGAGTGGACGGGGCAGCGAGCAGCGAAAGCCGTTCGGCGCATTGGGCAAGCAGCCGATCCAGATAGACCTCATCAACGCGTTCGGGCGCAAAGACCGCCTCTGCTATTCCCTGCGCCGGATCCTGGTCAAAGTTGATGTTGGCGGTTCCGAATGGGAGATCGAGATCGGCGACAACCACCTCGCTCTCGAAAAGCGAGGACATGGACCAGGCAATGTTATGCGCAAGCGTCGACGACCCAACGCCGCCTTTGGCGCCCACAAAGGCTATCGAGCGGCCGAGCGGTTCTGCACCCGGATCGACGAAGATATTAGCGATCACGGCCACGATATCCGCCATCAAAACCGGCGCCACCATATATTCGGAAATGCCGGCTCTGACGAGTTCCCGATAGAGCCACACATCGTTGTGGTTTCCGATAACGACAACTTTCGTGCTGGGATCGCAGACCTCGGCGAAGCTGCCGAGCTGGGCGGTCAGCTCCCTGGGTTCCATACGTGTTTCAAGCAGGACGAGATTGGGCGTGGCCGCGGTCCGGTAGTGTTCGATTGCCGCCGGAAGGCCGCGCATCTGGACCTTGAGATGGGTTTTGGCCATGCGCCGGTCCTCACCGGCCCGGCGGATCGCACCTGCCACCGCATCGGTCTCGCAGAATGCCTGGATGGAAATGCGCGGTATCGGCCGCAACATCTGAAGCAGGCCGTCCTGATCGGCGTTCCACCGTTCCTCATCGGTTTCCAAGGCAAGGCTGCTCATGATTGCTCAATCCTAGTATTCGACTTCCGAGCGCACCCAGAACTCATCGGCAACCTGACCGGCTTTGTACCGTCCAATGGCCGTATCGCGGTTTTCAGCATCGATTGGGGTGGTCTTGCGCGGACCCAGCAGATCCATGGGGTTTGCTATCTGCGCGGCGAGATTGTTCTGATAGGCGCAGCCAAAATTCGCGTAGTGCTTGTTTTCGGTGGTATCGAGCAAATCTTCCGGCCAGCGCCCGCACTGGCCGGTTGTCGCCGCTACCACCGAGTAACTGACGCGGACCGGAGAAGCCTGCTCTGCAGGGGCATCATAGGACAGAACCTGAAGATGACCCTTCGGCACGCCTCTCCTGTATAGGAATTGGGCGATATCCTCCGAGAGCCGGCTTGCCGCGCGCTCATTTGGAGAACCAGATGGCACGAGAACCGTCACGACCGCTTTGCCGCTCTCGCCGTAATGTTCCATGAAGCCTTCGAGCGACATCTTCTGTTGCGGCGTCATACGGTAGGAGAAAACGCCGACCGGAAGGTCCAGCACCTGCTCCTTTTCGGAAAGCACGATGGGGTGATTGGTGCGATAGTCGTCCGGCAGCGCGCCAACGGTAATCGAATCCCGTTTGGCACAACCGGCCATTGCGGCCGCTGCCATGAAGACCAGGAAGACCAGCCTGCCGCTCCGATGTATGGACATAGACATCCCCGTCATTTGTAAATGTAGCCGACCACGCCGTGGTAGCGGCCCTTGGGCAGGTTGGTTTTCATTGCGCCATAGATCCGGTTGACCCGGCCGAGGAATATGCCGGCGCCATCGCTGGGCGGATTGAAATTGTCGTCCGGCCTTGCAAGTGCCGTGCGCGCCACCGGGCGCGCCAGATAGGGCGTGATGATGATCACGAGCTCGGTTTCGTTGCGTACGAAATCGCGGCTGCGGAAGAGAGTGCCCAATATGGGAATCTTGGAAAGGCCGGGGAGACCGTTGATCGTCTGGCGTACATCATCGCGCACCAGGCCGGCAATCATCATCGAGCCCCCTGAAGGCAGCTCCACCGTGGTGTCGGCCAGACGCTTGCGAATGGAAAGCGCGTTCATGCCCGGGCTATTGAAACGCCCCCCGATCGACGGCGACCCCAGGGAAAAGGAGCCCTCGAATGTCGGCTCCGAAACCGATGTTCGCACCTTGAGGCTGATGCGTCCGGGCGAGAGCACAGTGGGCGTGAATTCCAGCCCGATCCCGTAGTCGATTTTCTCGACCTCATAGGTAAGCTGGTCCGCCTGCCCCTTCGACGCATCGCCCTGCTCGACTTTCTGGCCGGTGACAAGGTTGAATTCCCCGCCCACCTTGAATGTCGCCTTCTCGCCTGAGATGGCCGTGAGCGTGGGCTCGGAGAGCGTCTTCATGACGCCCGCCTGCTCCATGGCATTGAGATAGCCTTGAAGGAGCGATCCCCCGAGTGCGAGCTGCGAAGCCGAGGCCGGGGCGCCGAGACCGTAGGGACTGTCGACGATGGCGCCCCAACTGATCCCGTCAAGGCTTCCCGAGCCTATCATATTGACGCCAAGCTGCTTCATGACGGAGCGGCTGACCTCGGCCACGGTCACCTTCAGGGTCACCTGGTCCTCGCCGATGATCTGAAGCATGTTGACGATCTTGCTGACCTGGCGTGCAGAATCAGGATTGCTGATCGCGACGCCGCCGCCGTCAGTGGGCGCAGCAGCTGTTTGGGAATATTGCCCGGTCGTAGCTTCGCCACCGGTCACGAATATGGTGGCGAGTTGTGCAGCACGAGAGGCGTCAAGCGGCGTTTCCACCGTGCCGGTGAGGACGACATTGTCGTTGATCAGCTCGACATCGATATTGGAGTTCGGAATAAAGCGCTTCAGATATTGCTCGAGCCCGGCGACATCCCGCTCCACTGCGACATCGATCCTGGCGATCTGCTCGCCGCCCGCCCCGAAAACAAAGATATTGGTTTCACCCACCTGCTTGCCGAAGAGATAGATGCGGCGGGCCGTGCGGGTCACGGCGTCTGCCACCGCAGGATTGGCAACCAGAATGTCGTAGGCATCAGACGGCAGGTCCAGGACCAGCGTCTTGTTCAAGCCGAGCTTCAATCGCTCGGTTCCTGCTCCGCTAACCTCAATCACGCCTTCACCGCGCGCAGCGGAGGGTATGATCACCGGCCCCGCGGAAGCTAGCACCAGGGCCGCCGCCAGCAGGGCCCTACCGCGCCATTTTCCTGTTGCCCCTATCATCACTTTCGCCCCCTACGATGCCTGCCTATCGCCGTGTTCCGACGATGCTTGTTTCGCCGGATTTGATCAGCCGCACACTGTCTCCGCGCCCGGTGCCGGTAACGAGATGAAGGCCGCGGTCGGTAGCTTCTTCATTCGAATCCGCGACTGAGCGAAGGGAAAGCGTCAAGCGATCCGCCAATTGCTGCGCCACGGTGATGACTTCGGCCTCCTCCGGCGTGAGCTCGAGCGTGGCTGTTTCCCCGAGCTTGACGCGGCGGCCTTCCTCGTCTTCGTGGATCGTCTGGTCGATCGCCAGCACACGGATATTCTCCAGAACCGTCTCGGTAATGAAGCCGTTAGGGCTTGAGCCCTCGTCCGCGCGGCGCGTCATGATCACATCGACGCGGTCATTCGGCAGGATGAAGCCGCCCGCGGAAGTGTCCGCCGCTATGCGAGTGGCCACAGCTCTCTTTCCCGGCGGCAGGATCGCAGCCAGAAAACTATCGCCCTCCCCCACCAGCTTGGAGCGGCGTACCGGCTCGCCCGCAAAGAGAGGCAGGCGCGCAACCGCATTTCTTATCGTTTCAAGGGCATCCGGCTCTCGCTCCCGCGTGATGAAGGCATCCATCACGCTCTCAGCCGGCCAAGCCTGCCACATCGCCGCGCCATTTATCGGCTCCCCGACGGGAACGTCCTGCGTAAGCACCAGGACGTCCGTAAGGCTAACTGGCGGCTTCTCAGGCGTCGGCGCAACCGCGGCCACCTTCTGCGGTGATGCGAGATTCTTGGCCAGGTATCCCGCCCCGATCGCCGCAGCCACGGCTACGCCGAGAATGACAATGCGGGATTTGTTCATATGACCGCCCCCTGACATGCGGGCTTAGGCAGCCCGCCGTTTTTGGACCATGGAGGGGAAAGGTCAAATTATGGTTAACAACTTCGATACTAACATCGTTAATGAAGTGTGGATGTCTTTCTCAGTCTTTCCAACGTCGGACCGCCGACTGCTGCTCGAAACCAGCAGAGTCGCGCGAGTGACATGGAATTTTATGAAAAATTTACTCTAAAGCCTGGCAATTGGGACCGGTTAGACACGAATTCGGAACGTTTTCCGCCCGGCATTGTTAAACCAGCAAGTAAGAAGTGCAACCAGGCATTGCGAGCGAAGTGAT
Organism: Chelativorans multitrophicus; assembly: GCF_011317445.1. Taxonomy (GTDB): domain Bacteria; phylum Pseudomonadota; class Alphaproteobacteria; order Rhizobiales; family Rhizobiaceae; genus Chelativorans; species Chelativorans multitrophicus. The sequence goes on along the minus strand of NZ_JAAAPL010000004.1, from coordinate 142,185 downwards.
GCGGAAAAACGAACAGGCAAGAGATGCGCCAGATGTGGCGCGACTCATAAGCCGGCAGATCCGCAATGCTGACAACAAGCGTTTCCTGCGCCGGCTGCCAGGATTGGAACTAGAACGGGACCTGCCTTCACAGGTGCTGGATCTCCTGCGCAAGTTGCAGGAGGTCGAGGGTACCTATTCGACACCGGGCATGAGACAACAGGATTCCCGCTAAGCCAAAAAATAAGAGCCGGGCGGCAACGCCGCTCGGCTCCTTACCTCTTGCTGTAGTGCTTAGGCAGCCCGCTTTTTGCCGGGAAGAAGGCCTTCGCGCTGAGCCTGCTTACGCGCAAGCTTGCGAGCCCGGCGGACCGCTTCCGCCTTTTCCCGTGCGCGCCGCTCTGAAGGCTTCTCATAAGAGCGACGCGCCTTCATCTCACGAAAGATGCCTTCGCGCTGCATCTTCTTCTTAAGGACCCTCAGGGCCTGATCGACATTGTTGTCACGAACGACGACCTGCAATGCTTCCACCTCACTCGGTTGGATATTTCTGCAAAAAGTCCGGCACGCGCCCGCGGGGCGCTAAAGGCGACACTTCGGCCGCCGGCTCAGACGACTCGGAATGGCGCGAGCTATAACAGCAATTGCGCCAGAAGTATTCCCTAAAAGGGAAATATAGCGCGCCGAATTCCCGATTGAAGGAGTAAGGCGTATTTCCTGCACCTTTTTTGGCCTATTGCGCCGCGCGCCGCCAGGAATATCTGCCAGGGCCGGCCGGGGCGGCCGCACTCGGCTGATAGTGCAGGGGAATGCCGCCACGCCGCCCGGCTTCAAGGCGGCGCAGGGTGATCTCGTTCTTCACTTCGAAGCTCGAAAACCCACAGCGCAGCATATGCGGAATCTGGTCGATCAGCACGTCGCCGGTGGCGCGGACATCGCTTCGGTAATTATGCCGGGAACGCAACAGCTCGGCTTTCGAATAGCTGCGCCCATCGTTGAAAGCGGGAAATGAAAGCGCCACAAGCGGCAGGCGATCAAGAAACGGCAGGATCGGATCAAGCGCATCGCCTGGCAGCAGTTCAACCCCGAGACGAGGCAATACGTTCTCAAGCACCACCGGGTCGAGTGCGAGAAACGCGCCGAGCGGAAGCAGGAAATTTCCGTTGCCGCGCAGCGCCTCCGCGCTGTCGGCCCGCTCCCACCTATTCTCCTGGAAGCCTTCCGCGGTCCAGAGCCGGGGCGCCGGTGCGATGATTTCGGTTGTGTTCATATTCACGCCGCGTTGGTGAGAGCTTCAAGACCCGGCAGATGGATGCCGCATTCGGTTTTAGCCAAGCCTGCCCAGCGCCCGCTGCGTTGATCCTCGCCGGGCTTCACGGGCTGCGTGCAGGGAAAGCAGCCGATCGAGAGATAGCCATAGGCCACCAGCGGATTCTCGCGCAGGTCGTTCGCGCGCATATAGGCGGCCTGGTCGGCCGTGGTCCAGCGGGCGAGCGGGTTGATGCGAATGCGCGGACCAACCGCCTCGAATACCGGCATTTGCGCCCGCGACTCCGCCTGGTGGCGCTTGCGGCCGGTGAACCAGGCGGAATACGGCTCCACCGCGCGCGCCATGGGCTCCACCTTGCGAATCTCGCAGCACAGATCGGAGTCGCTCTTGTGAAGATCATTACCCGGATCGCGCGCGCTCAGCATCTCGGACTTCGGGTGAACGACCACCAGGTTTGACAGGCCAAGATCCGACGCCAACTGGTCGCGATATTCGATCGTCTCACCAAAATGCTGGCCGGTATCGAGGAAGAGCACGGGCAAGCTCTTGTCGACGCTGGCGACCATGTGAAGAAGCACGGCCGAATCGGCACCGAAAGAGGAGACGGTGGCAATACCGCCCTCGTCGCGGAACCGGTTCACGGCAAGCTCGACGATCGCCTCGGCCGCCAAATGGCCGTAACGCGCATCGAGTTCCAGCGCCTCGATTTCGGCGTCAAGCGGCTTTGGCTTCGCTGCCATAAAGTGCCTCCTTGAAAGGTGCAGGGCCAAGCCGGCCATAGGCGGCAAGGAACGTCTCTGATTTGTCTTGGCGCAGGCCGACATAGGTCTCGACGATCGTCTCAACCGCGTCGACGATTTCGTCGGGACCGAAGCCGCGGCCAATGATCTCGCCCACAGCGGTGTTCTCGTCGCCCGACCCTCCCAGCGTGATCTGGTAGAGCTCCGCGCCCTTCTTCTCCACGCCCAGAATGCCGATATGGCCCACATGGTGGTGGCCGCATGCGTTGATGCAGCCGGAAATCTTGATCTTGAGATCTCCGATCGCCTCCTGGCGAGCCTGATCGGCAAAACGGGTCGAGATCTGCTGGGCAACAGGAATCGAGCGGGCATTGGCGAGCGCGCAGTAGTCTAGGCCGGGGCACGCGATAATGTCCGTGACAAGACCCACATTGGCCGTGGCGAGCCCGATCTCGACCAGCCTGTCATAAACTGCTTTCAGGTCCGCCCGCGCCACGTGCGGCAGCACCAGATTCTGCTCGTGGCTCACGCGGATTTCGCTCATTGCATAATGCTCGGCGAGGTCGGCGACGGCGTCCATCTGGTCGGCGGACATATCGCCCGGCACCTCGCCGATACCCTTGAGCGAGACCGTAACGGATGCATAATCGGGGTTCTTATGCGTATGCAGATTGCGAGCAAGCCAGGTGGCAAACCCCGCATCCGCGGCGGATGCGGCAGCGATAACTGCATCGCCTTCCGGCCGGGCCGGCAGCGAAGGAGGCGCGAAATAGGCCTGAATCGCACGAATATCGCTTTCGGGAAGCTTCAGCTCACTATCCTTCAGCGCCTCGTATTCACGCTCCACCTGCGCTCTCAGCTCCTCGGTGCCCGTTTCGTGCACCAGGATCTTGATACGCGCCTTGAATTTGTTGTCACGGCGGCCATTCAGGTTGTAAACGCGCAGGATCGCCGTCGTATAGGAGAGCAGGTCCTCTTCCGGAAGGAAGTCGCGGATCTTCTTGGCCACCATGGGCGTGCGACCAAGGCCACCGCCCACATAGACCGTAAAGCCCCGTTTGCCTTCGGCATTCTTCTTCAAATGCAGGCCGATATCGTGCACCTGCACGGCCGCGCGGTCGCGCTGCGCTCCAGTCACTGCAATCTTGAACTTGCGCGGCAGGTACGAAAACTCGGGATGAAGCGAGGACCACTGGCGCAGGATTTCCGCATAGGGTCGCGGATCGGTCACCTCATCCGCCGCCGCGCCTGCAAAATGGTCGGCCGTCACGTTGCGAATGCAGTTGCCGCTCGTCTGAATGGCGTGCATTTCGACAGAGGCGAGCTTTTCCAGAATGTCCGGGATGTCTTTCAAAGCGGGCCAATGGAACTGCAGGTTCTGGCGCGTCGTAAAGTGGCCGTAGCCCTTATCGTAATGGCGCGCGATATGGGCGAGCATCCGCATCTGCCGTGGTGCAAGCGTCCCATAAGGAATGGCAATCCGGAGCATATAGGCGTGCAGCTGCAGGTAGACGCCGTTCATGAGGCGAAGCGGCTTGAACTGCTCTTCCGTCAGCTCGCCCGCCAGGCGCCTTTCCACCTGATCGCGAAATTCGGCGACGCGCGCTTTCACAAAGGCGTGGTCGAATTCGTCGTAGCGGTACATACTCGCTCCTTAGACCAGCGACACCGCAGGCTTGTTCGCCTGCTTGCCGAGTTCGGGGTGAATGGATGGGCCCGCGGCGCGGATGCGCTCGCGAAGCCGCAGGGGGCGGACGGCCCCATCAACGATCTCGACATCGATCAGCTCGATATCGAGCACCAGATTTTCTGCCAGCGCCCGACGGCCGATCTGCTCCAGGCGCGCCTCGCCTTCCTTGTCGCGGGCTATCTCGGCATCCGAAATATCTTCGACCCAAGCCGCATCGGGCCCGAGCCAGACTGCGGTGCCATCAAGCAACCTGTTTGCCGCGAGCAATTTCATGCTCATTCCTCTTCTGCCGGAGTGCGTGCGCCGTGCTCGTGGTAAGCAGCGAGCGGTTCCGAGCGCGCCAGATTCGCGCCAGCGACGGCATCACCTATGATCGTGAGCACCGGGCCGGAAAGATCAGCGCGCCTTCCAAGCGCCGGCAAATCGGAAAGCGTGCCGTGAAAGAGGCGCCGGTTTCCGAGGCTGGCGTTCTCAACCACAGCCACCGCGGTATCCGGCGACAGGCCAGCTTCCTGCAGATGCTGCGCTACCTCGGCAGCGGTCGAGCGACCCATATAGACAGCGACCGTCGCGCCATCGATGGCGAGCTTGGCCCAATCCGGCAGCGCCTGCCCTTTCAGATCGTGGCCGGTTGTGAAGACGAGCGACGAGGCTATGCCACGCAGCGTCAGCGGCAGCTCGAAATCGGCGGCGGCGGCGAAAGCGGCAGTAACGCCCGGTACGACTTCATAGGAAATGCCGGCCTCACGCAGCGCGGCTATCTCCTCACCCGCACGGCCGAAGATGAGCGGATCGCCCGATTTCAGCCGCACGACACGCTTGCCATTACGCCCAAGCGCGACAAGGAGCTCGTTGATCTCGGCCTGGGTCTTGGAGTGGCAACCCTTGCGCTTTCCTGCCGCGATGCGCTCCGCATCGCGCCGCCCCATGGCGACGACCGCCTCGGGCACCAGCGCGTCATGCACGATCACATCGGCTTCCATCAAAAGGCGCTGGGCGCGCAGCGTGAGCAGATCCTCCGCGCCTGGGCCGGCACCCACCAGCGCCACGTGGCCGGGCTCAACGCCCTGTGAATCCAGCAGCATTTCTGCTGCCCACGCGGCGCGATCCGCATTGCCTGCCTCCACGGCGCATGCCGGACCGCCGGTAAAGAAAGCTTTCCAGAAGCGACGGCGCACGACGCCCTTGGCAAGGCGGTGCTCAACCGCCGCGCGGTAGGAAGCGGCAAGAAGAGCAAGCCGCCCGAGCGAGGGCGAAAGCATCTGATCGATGCGGGCGCGGATCATCTGCGCCAGCACCGGGCCTGCACCTTCCGTGCCGATAGCGACAGCCACAGGCGCACGGTTGACCAGGGCCGGGGTGAAGAAATCGCAAAGTTCCGGCCGATCCACGGCATTGACCGGGATGGACCGTTCCCGCGCATCGGCCACCACGGCGCGATCGGCCTCTTCATCGCCCGTGGCGGCGAAGACAAGGACGGCACCGTCGAGAAGGGCGGGGTTGTATGAGGAGCGGGTAAGAGCCGCGCCGTTCTCCGCAGCCCAGGCTGCAAGCGCTGGCTCCGGCTTTTCGGCGACAATCAGGATTTCAGCGCTTGACTGCGCCATCAGCCGCGCCTTAGCCAAAGCCTCGCCGCCGGAACCGACGATGACGACGCGTCGTCCTTCCACCCGTAAGAAAACGGGAAATGCGTTCAGCTTTGCCGTTTCGCCAGCCATAAAACCAGTTGCTCCTGATCAGTGGGCAATTTTGCCCGCGGGCGAGAATTTTCAGAAGAAACCCAGTCGCGCATGAAAGACCGCCGCGCAATCGCTTTTCCGCTGCCGACCACACCTAAGGAAAAATCATCCGCCACTTGTTTCCGCGCTGCCACGCCGCCGTGGAACGCCGCACGCCCAAACGAAGTTGTGCGGGAGCAAATAAACATCAACATGGAGAGAAAAATGGCGGGCATTCGGCTCGAACACGGCATTTGGGTTCTCGTGGCAGATGGCGAAAAGGCACTGTTCCTGCACAACAAGGGCGATGCCGAATATCCCAATCTTGAAGTCGTGCGCGAGTTGCGTGACGAAAACCCGCCCACGCGCGAGCAGGGAACGGACCAGCCCGGCCGCTATTCCGACGGCGCAAACGTGCATAAGAGCGGCTTCGCGGAGACGGACTGGCACCGCATTGAGAAGGAGCGCTTCGCGGAAGAGATTGCCGAGCGGCTCTACAAGATGGCTCACAGCGGCCGGTTCGAAAAGATCGTGCTCGTTGCGCCGCCGCTGGTGCTGGGTGCGCTACGCAAGGCATTGCACAAGGAAGTCGATGCGCGGGTCACGGGCGAGCTATCCAAGACGCTCACGAACCATACCATCTTCGATATCGAGAAGACGTTGACGAGCGGCGGCGCACCGACCTTTCCACTGCAGGGCGGCTCCCGCGTGCGGTGAGGGGAGCCTCCCCTCAGACGTGCTGCCCGCCATTGATATGGATCTCTGCGCCCGTGACGTAAGAGGCGTTTTCGGAACAGAGAAAGTAGATCGTATCCGCGACTTCCGATGTTTGGCCGAGCCGGCGCAGCGGTATGGTTTCGACCAGCTTGTCGGTGCCAGGCGACAGGATCGGCGTTTCGATCTCGCCCGGTGCGATCGCGTTGACGCGTATCCCGTGTGGACCGAAATCACCCGCCATTTCGCGTGTAAGCGCGGCAAGTGCCGCCTTCGAGGTGGCATAGGCGGTGCCTGCAAAGGGATGAACGCGACCGCCTACTATGGATGTGACATTGACGATCGAGCCCTTGGCGGCGGCGAGCTCCTTGAAGAGGCCGCGCGCCAGCATGATCGGCGCGAAGAAGTTCACCTGGAAGACGTCGCGCCAGACATGCATTGGCGTATCGATGGAATTCATGCGCCTGCCGCCATCGAGCTTGGGTGAGATCGCGGCATTGTTGACGAGCGCATTGAGCTGTCCGCCATTTTCGGCGAGACGGTGACGGATTTCGGCGATCGCGATGCCCACTCCCTCCTGATCCGAAAGATCGAGCTGAATATGATCCTCAGGACCAGCCGGCCAAGGACAGTCCTCCGCGAAAGCCTGGCGCGAGCAGGTGATGACGCGCCAACCTTCGCGCGAGAAGCGCTTTACCGTCGCATGCCCGATACCCCGGCTTGCGCCCGTCAGGACCAAGGTCTTCCGCTGATCAATCTGGCTCACGTCGCTCTCCATTTGCGCCATATGTAATCTCTGGGCGCAGAGAATGCGATAGGCCGGCGCGCTGCCTAGTTGCCTAGAATTGCATCCAGGATCGAGAGATGCCGCCGCTGTTGCGGTCCGCCCACATCCGCTGGCGGAACTGGGCGGCCATTCCCGCCGCCGGCATCCGCCACGGACGGGATCGGCTGAGGCCTTGCGGCCTCCCCAACCGCGTTCTGCGGCACCGGCCTGGAGGACTCCAGCGGCCGGGCAACATCCAACCGCGGCTGAGGTCTCCAACTGCCGGGAAGTCCTGCCACCGGAACACCCTTGTGGGCGGCTGTCATGAACTCGCGCCATGCCTCCGCCGGCAACGAGCTGCCGGTTGCCTTGGTGGGGCGGCTGTTGTCATTGCCGAACCAGACACCGGTGATAAGATTCGATGTATAGCCGAGGAACCAGGCATCGCGGGATTCCTGCGTGGTGCCCGTCTTGCCCGCGGCAGGCCAGCCGAAAGCGGCGGCTCGCCCGCTGCCGTACTCGATTGTACCTGCCATCATGTAATTCATCATGCCGATGATCTCGGCATTGGCCACGCGCGGGACGTGGCTTGCCTTTTGCTGGTAGAGCACCTTGCCGGACGCGGTGGTGATGGTTTCGATGAAGTGTATCTCGGGCTTAAAGCCGCCATTGGCGAACGGCACATAGGCGGCGGTGAGCTCAAGCGGCGTCACCTCGGATGTGCCGAGCGCGATCGAAGCGTTCGCGTTGAGGCTCGACTCGACGCCCATGCGATGCGCCACTTCGACGACCGCTTCAGGTCCGACCTCGACGGCCAACTGCGCTGCGACGGAATTGAGCGACCGCGCAAGCGCTTCCGCCAGCGTGACCTGGCCATAATACTTGCCCTGATAATTCTCCGGCCGCCATTTGCCGATTCGAACCGGTGCGTCGTTGCGCATGCTGTCGGGCGTGCGCCCCTGTTCAAGCGCGGCCATGTAGACGAATGGCTTGAAAGCCGAGCCGGGCTGCCGCCGCGCCTCCGAGGCACGGTCAAATTGGCTGTGCGCATAATCATATCCGCCCACCATCGCGCGTACCGCACCGGAACCGTCGATGGAAACGAGCGCACCCTGGCTTACCTGAAGCTGCTTCCCCTTCTCGTCAATGAGGCGGCGGATCGACTTTTCCGCCACCTTCTGCAAATGCAGGTCAATGGTGGTTTTGACCACCACATCCCGTTCCACCGTGCCGACAAGAGCGGGCAGCTCTTCCATGATCCGATCGGCCACGTAGTGCTCCGAGCCGGTCCAGTAGGCTGCCGCGCGGTTGGCAGGCGCGCTCATCGCCGCCGCCAGCTGGCTGTCGCCGATCATGCCCTCCTCGCGCATGGCCGAGAGCACCACCTGGGCGCGTTCCTCTGCGGCCTGCGGATCGCGCGCGGGGGAAAGCCGAGAGGGAGCCTTCAGGAGGCCGGCCAGCAAAGCCGCCTCGGAAAGCGTGATTTCGTGGGCCGACTTGTTGAAATAGCGCTGTGAAGCAGCCTCCACGCCATAGGCGCCCGAACCGAAATAGACCCGGTTGAGATACATCTCGAGTATCTGGTTCTTGGTATATTTCTGCTCCATCCACAGAGCGAGCAGCATCTCCTGAACCTTGCGCTCAAGCGTGCGGTCGGGTTTCAGATAGAGGTTCTTGGCCAGCTGCTGGGTAATGGTGGACCCACCCTGGGACAGCTCGCCCTCAAGCAGGTTCGCGACCATCGCGCGCGCCATACCCATCGGATCCACGCCCCAATGGGAGTAGAAGCGCCGATCCTCGATGGCAATCACCGCCTGGGGGATGAAGGGCGACATTTCGTGCAGGCCGATCGCTTCGCCGCCTGTCATGCCGCGATTGGCGATCAGCGTGCCATCCACTGCCACGATCTTTACGTTAGGCGGCCTATCGGGAATCACCCAGGTGGTTAGGCTCGGCATCTGGGCGCCGTAATAGGCGATGAGCCCTGCAGCGGCGATCCCTCCCCAAAGGGCGAGCACGATCGACCAGTAGACGAAGCCTCGCAGAAAACCTCCGAGCCCGCTGCGCCGCGCGCGGCTGGAACGGCGGTGGGCTTTCTTTTTACCCTTTTTGCGGCTCGGACGGCGCGCGGGAGGGAGAATACGGTCGGACTGGCTCACCGACAATGTTCCAGAGCGCCGCCCGCCCGGTGCGCCGAAGCTTGGTTCGATGCGTTTTCCCCGATCGCGCTTCGCCATCTAAACTCCCATCACCACCCGCGATGCGGCTCCTTCGCGCCCACCTGCAAGCTAAAGATGGCGATTTAAGGGGGCGTTAATGGCGAATATCCACAAATTCACGCCACTTCAACGACTTAGCCGAGATGCCGCGGGCCTTCATTGCTGGAAGCGCGTCTCATCGCGGCCGCAGCTCTTTCATGGAAACTCATCTCAATTTCCTGCCCTTGTCAGGAGTTCGGAGATATAGCGCCGCCAGCGGAAGAGAACTTCGCGATGAAGTGCGGCGCCCGTATGGGCCGGGAAAACAGATAGCCCTGCATTTCATCACACCCTAGTTTGACAAGAAGGTCGCGCTGTTCCTGAGTTTCCACACCCTCGGCGGTGACCTTCAGCTTCAAAGCGCGCGCCATTTCAATCATGGCTGCGATTATCGCACGCCCTTCTTCGCCCTCCAGCAGCGCACGCACAAAAAAACGGTCGATTTTGAGCCTGTCCAGCGGGTAATTCCGAAGGTAGCTCATGGAGGAATAGCCCGTCCCGAAATCGTCGAGCGCTACGCGAACGCCGGCGGACCTTAATGCGCCGAGTATCGTGCCGGCAAGTTCAGGATTCTCGATGACAACCGCTTCGGTGACTTCGATCTGAATCCTCTGTGGCGCGATCCGGTGATGCCGAATGATATCGAGGCACCGGCGTGCAAAATCCGCATCGCGAAGCTGAACCGGAGAGACATTCACGGCGATCCAGGCGACTGGCACGCGCTTGGCCATTCGGCACGCCTCATGGAGCACCCAATCACCGATTTGGGCAATAAGCCCGCTTTCCTCGGCGATTGTGACAAGGAACAGAGGCGAGACGCATTGGTGCACGGGATGGTTCCAGCGCAGGAGCGCCTCAGCGCCGGTGATCCTGCCTTCCGCCGAATAGAGAGGCTGGTAGACAAGTTCGAGCTCTTTCCCCGTCGCGAGCGCCTTTCGCAGATCCGCCTCCACCTGGCGGCGCTGCTTGACGGTATCGTCCATCGTCCTGGAGAAAAGTTCATAGCGGCCGCGGCCCTGCTTCTTGGCTTCATAGAGGGCGATGTCAGCCTTGCGCAGGATCTCTTCGCGGTGCAAAGCCGCTTCAGGGGCGGTGGCAATGCCAATGCTGACGCCGATATGCGCCGTATCCCCCTCCAGCTGAAAGGGCGGGATAAATGCCGCGAGCACCCTATCCGACAGTTCGCTGGCTGCCTCCACGGCATTTCGAGAGGCTATCACGATGGCAAACTCATCGCCGCCGAGACGAGCCACGAGGCCGGTATTTCCGACGATATCCTTCAGCCGCCGCGCTGTCTGCTGAATGACCTGATCGCCCGCGCGGTGGCCGAGGGTATCATTTACATTTTTGAATCGATCGAGATCCAGAAGAAGCACGGCAGCCTCTGCCTGCCCCGGCAGCAGATCGGCTAGAATGTCATCGAGCCTGCTCTCCAGACGCGCGCGATTGGGCAGTCCCGTCAGCCAATCGTGAAAGGCGAGATGGCGCGCGCGTCCCTCGCTCTCCTGCAGTTCGGCCGAGGCGCGGCGCAATTTGCGTGCCTGGTAGAACGCGATGCCAGCCGCAAAGGCAAGTACGAGTGAGGCCCAGGGTGCGATTTGACGTATCAGGCCCAACCCGGGCCGGTCGGCAGTCCAAACGTAATAGCCGATCACGTCACCCTGTTGGGAGCCAACCCCGATGCTCCCAGGCTGGGGCACGTAATCGCGCGCTGGTTCGTAGCGAAGTTCCTTTACAAGCGTGGTGCTGGCGATCTCCTTCACCACCGGCCCATCCAGAAACTTTACCGCCAGGAAAATGCTTTCCTTCCCCTTGGGAACAACGACAGCATCCGTATGAGGCCGAATGGGTCTGGCGCTGAGGATGGCCGGGCGCTGTTCAATTTCATCGATATCAACGACGAAAATATCGCCGCCGGGGACTTGCCACGGTGCTTCCCGGGCCTGCAAGCGCTCGCGAAGTTTAGTCATTACCCTCTCGGCAGCCCTAAAATCCGCACCAAAGCTCGGCGGCTTCACCACATCTTCGCCACGGGCCGAAAGGAGGAGCTCACCATCAGGAGCAACTATGTAAGTTCGGTCATGCTTGAAGAAGCGGTACATCCAGCCGCCGAAGTTTTCCTCAACCCACTGGACGTCACGTTTGTTGGTGTGGATTACGCCGTCATCCCATACGCTAAAGCTTTCCTGTTCTCTTGGGACAGCAGCCATTATGGAAGAGATCTCCCGCTGGACGAGCATTTTTTGCGTCCGCAGAGCTTCTTCATCAGCCCTTCTCGCCGCGAACCACGTAAAGGCGGCGAGCGATGCCAGCGCAAGAAGCGTGAGCAGGGCAATAGCCACGGTAATCTGGGAAGCCAGCGATTTCGATAATGACTTCATCAATTAAATGCTTAAAAATAGAAAAGTTTATGTATTTTTCAGTATGAAACGGCGCAAATTCCAATATCCAAGCCAGACAGGCGAAACTACTTTACCCCTCAAAAGTTTCGTGGCGATAATTATTTCTAATAAATAGCGTGATAATCCAATCAGGCTTTTGTTTTTTAACTATGTGCAAATATGTCTTGCTCGTCCCAACCCATGAGATCCAGCTTTGCTCGTGTGGGCAAAAACTTGAAGCAAGCCTGCGCTTCCCGCGCGCGGCCGTCCCGCATCAGACGCTGTTGCAGCACGTCCGCCAGGCGATGAAGATAAAGCACATCGGACGCAGCATATTCCAGCTGTTCCGGAGTCAGCTGTTCCGCTGCCCAATCGGAAGACTGCTGCGCCTTGGAAAGATTTACCTGCAGAAGCTCGTAGCAGATATCCTTGAGGCCGTGACGATCGGTGTAAGTCCGCGTCAGGCGCGAGGCAATCTTGGTGCAGAAAACCGGATCGGGCATGACGCCGAACGAGTGGTAGAGAACCGCTATGTCGAAACGGGTATAGTGAAATAATTTCGTGATGCGCCGGTTTCGCAGAAGCGCGACAAGGTTTGGAGCGCGCCTCTGCCCTGCCGCGATCTGCACGACATCCGCCGTTCCGTCCCCTGGAGAAAGCTGCACCACGCATAGCCTGTCACGATGGGGATTGAGCCCCAGCGTTTCGGTATCGATCGCCACCGCGTCCACATCGTAGCGGGAGAGATCGGGCAGGTCGTATTGATGAAATCGGATCGTCATTAAATCGTCCCCTCAGCGAAAGCAGCGAGGATTCTTGCCCAGGACCGCTGTCCCATATGAAACGAATTAAGCTCGTATTTCTCGTTCGGAGAATGGATCCGGTCATCCGCCAGGCCAAAGCCGACGAGGAGCGATTCCATCCCGAGCACCTTTTGGAAATCGCCGACAATCGGGATGGACCCGCCCATCGCGATCGCCACAGCCGGCCTGCCCCACTCCTGCGATAAAACCTCCTGCGCGGTCTTCACCAGCGGCGAATCGTAGGAAAGCTGGATTGCGGGCGAACCGCCATGCGGCGCGAACTCCACCGAGCAGTCTTCCGGGATGCGCTCGCCAACAAAGGCGCGGAATGCCTCGCGAATTTTGGCAGGGTCCTGATTATGCACCAGGCGGAAAGAGATCTTGGCCGAGGCTTGCGCCGGGATAACGGTCTTGAACCCTTCGCCGGTGTAGCCGCCGGTAATGCCGTTGAATTCGGCGGTCGGGCGCGCCCAGATGAGCTCCAGGATCCCGCGCCCTTTTTCGCCCGCCGGCCGGGAGAGCCCGATGGGGCCGAGGACATTCTCCGGCGTGCTGCCCAAGGCCTTCCAGCTCTCGAGTATATGGGGCGGCGTTTCTTCCACGCCGTCATAAAAGCCGGGGATCGTCACGCGGCCATCCTCATCATGCATGGCTGCCAGGACACTGGCGAGCACGCGGATCGGATTCGCAGCGGCGCCGCCGAAGAAGCCCGAATGCAGGTCGCGATCAGCAGCCTTTACGGTAACCTCCTCACCGACCAAACCACGCAGCCCGACGCAGATGGCAGGGGTTTCGCGATCCCACATGGTTGTATCGCAGACCAGCGCGAAATCGGCCTTCAGCTCCTCTGCGTTGGCCTCCAGAAAGGGCCCCAGCGAAGGCGAGCCGGATTCTTCCTCGCCTTCCAGCAGAATACTGATACGGCAGGGCAGCTTGCCGTGTACTGCCTTGTAGGCGCGGCATGCCTCGATGAAGGTCATGAGTTGCCCCTTGTCGTCTGACGAGCCGCGCCCGGTGATAACCTTGCGGCCGGGCTCGACTTCCCTTACCTCCGGCGAGAACGGGTCACTTTCCCAAAGGGGCAGAGGATCGACCGGCTGCACGTCATAATGACCGTAAAAGAGCACATGCGGTCCCTCACCTTCGTGATGAGCAACCACCATCGGATGGCCGGCAGTTTCCCGCACGCTTGCCTCGAACCCGATCGAATGCAGATCTTTAGCGAGCCAGGCAGCAGCGCTCCGCACATCTTTTGCGAAGGCCGGATCGGTGGAAATCGATGGAATTGCCAACAGGTCGAACAAGCGCCCCAGGCTGCGGTCCAGTTCGTTATCCAAGTGATTGAGCACCGGTGCGAGATCAAGCATGGCGGTCTCCTTCAGTTGCGCATCGCGCCTCAGACAAGAAAAAGGGCCGCGCACGGCCCCTTTTCCGTTGCTGACGCATCGCTTACCAGTAAGGGCAGCTGTTGTCGTCCAGGTAGTTGTGGACAGTGACAGCACCCGAAATAATATCGGCCTTCGCCTTCTCCACCGCGTTCTTCATTTCCGCGGTGATGAGCGACTCGTTGTTCTCGTCGACCGCATAACCCACCCCTTCCTCTTTCAGGCCCCAATCCTCATGCCCGAAGGTGAACTCGCCATTTTTGGCGTCCATGAAGGAATCGTAGACGGCAAGATCCACGCGTTTCAGCATCGAGGTGAGCACGTGTCCCGGATGGAGGTGATTCTGATTGGCGTCGACGCCGATGCCCAGCTTTCCGGCATCCGCCGCAGCCTGCAAGACGCCGACACCAGTGCCACCCGCGGCGTGGTAAATGACATCTGCTCCCTGATCGATCTGCGTGCGGGTGATCTCGCCACCTTTCGTCGGATCGTTCCAGGCCGAAGGTGTGTCGCCGGTATAATTGCGGATCACGTTGGCGTCGGGCTTCGCGGCTTTCACACCGCCCACATAACCGCATTCGAACTTTCCGATCAGCGGCACCTGCATCCCGCCGACAAACCCGACAGTCCCAGTCTCCGACGCCATGGCCGCAAGCATTCCGACGAGATAGGAGCCCTCATGCTCCTTGAACGTGACGGAGCGGACATTCGGCTGGTCGACCTTATCGTCGATAATGGTGAAGCTCACATCGGGGTAGTCCGGCGCCACCTTATTGAGGAACTCCACCCAGGTGAAACCCGCCATCACTATGGGATTATGCCCGTTCTCGGCGAAACGGCGCAGGGCCTGTTCGCGCTGGGCATCATTGGAGATCTCGAACTCGGCATATTGAACGCCGGTTTCCTCCTTGAACTTCTCCGCGCCCATATAGGCCATTTCATTGAAAGACTTGTCGAACTTTCCTCCCAGATCATAGAGGAGCGCTGGGGAGGTCTCCTCCTGAGCCATTGCGGCGGTGACCATTGCTGTTGCGCCCAGAAGGCCGAGAACAATTTGCTTCATTTGATCCACACCCTGTCGGTTGCTCTGACACCGATCCCCACGCTTCCGCATGGTACGGTGCGCTATATGCCGGCAGGATTTTGCATCCTGCTTGAGAGCACTCTTGCACGGGCGCAGGGAAAATTCCACGCGGAAAACAGGTTAGAAAATGGAGCCGTGCGCCAAATAGGTGCGGCGTACTGGGCTATTGAACAGAGGCCCCCGGCATCGGGCAGGCGACGCCTGTTCCCTGCAGACCGCAATAGCCGCCGGGATTCTTGGCAAGATATTGCTGGTGCTCTTCCTCGGCAAAGAAAAAGGTTGGGGCACGGTCAATCTCGGTCGTTACCCGGTCTCTTCCGGCGCCTCTCAGCGCCTTCTCATATGCGTCCCGGGAAGCCTCGGCTTCGTGTAGCTGCGCGTCCGTGGTGGCGTATATGACGGACCGGTAAGTTGTGCCCACATCGTTTCCCTGCCGCATCCCCTGGGTCGGATCGTGGCTCTCCCAGAAAACCTTTAGAAGCGCGGAAAAGGAAACCACCTTCGGATCATAGACGACGAGGACCACCTCCGCATGGCCGGTGAGTCCCGTCGTGGTTTCCCGATAGGTGGGATTTGGCGTGAGCCCGCCGGCAAAGCCCACGGCAGTGACCCAGACCCCCTCCATCTGCCAGAAAAGGCGCTCGGCACCCCAAAAGCAGCCCATGCCGAACAGCACCTGCTCGGCACCTTCCGGATATGGACCCTTCAGGGGTCTGCCGTTGACGAAATGATGCTCGGCGGTGGCAATGGGCTGCGGGCGACCCGGCAATGCCTCCTGCGGGGAAGGAAGCCTGAGCTTCTTTTCCGAAGTCTGAAAGAACATGGGAGCTCTCCTCGGTTTGACCGGCTAGCGGGCGGCCAAAAGATCGCCCGGCCTTCGTCTTCGATAGCCAATGGCGTAAAGGATGAATGCGAGCGCGGAAAAAACGAGCCACCCGGGCAACGAAAGGATGGAGGTCATCACAGGATCCCACAGGTAGGAAACCGTGCGAGCCTGAATGAATCGTTGGACGGACAGCAGCGCATCGGGAAAGGTGGTCTGCCAGCTTTCCACCAATGGCGTGAACGTCCAGGCATCTGCCGCGATCGTGCGGGTTGCGTCGATAACCGCCATGACGACAGCGATGGCAAGGGCAAAAAGCGCAAGGATGCGAAAGATGAGCCGCATTGTGAAATCCGCCAATGGCTGTCAATGCTATTGCCAGTGAGATAAGGCTGCGAGAGCGACTTGGCAATCGCCGCGGATTCATAAGTTTTCAACCAAGAGAGAAAAGGCGTCTAAGCATCTTGGCATGCGGGGCTAATTCGACTAGATGAGCCCCGGGCTTTGCATGCCCCCGTGCAGCGGAAGGCTATATTCAGCTTTCGTTGCCTGTGGAGAGGTGGCCGAGTGGTTGAAGGCGCACGCCTGGAACGCGTGTATACGGGAAACCGTATCGAGGGTTCGAATCCCTCTCTCTCCGCCAGTTCCTATCTGATTTCATAAGCTTTTTAGTGGCAATAGGCGCCGAGCGACACGAAGGACGCGTGAAGCGCCCCTCCGTGCACCCTCGGTGGGTTGATGCTTCCTCGCCGTCTCAGCGGTCTGAATTCTTCAAGCTGCCGGTTAGCTCGTCACGATAGGCCAAAGGGCGGAGACTGGAGAGGCTCCTCCAAAGTCATATCCATCAAAGCGCCATGACCCACTCGCGGCGGCCGGCCTCGGAAAATCTCATGAATCTCCTTCCGTATTTGGAGGCGCTTTGTTGGCTGCTCCCCTCTAGCCCACCTTGTTGCACTCAAGAGGAGCAAACGACCACTGGACGATGTCGAGCGGGTAGAAGGGCCTCGCCTGGGTAAAAGGGAACTGATGCGGCTTAAAGGCTGTGAGGCCGGGAGTATCGACTGTAATCGTTCGAGCGATATCGGCGAAGGAGAGCTTGTAGTGGTTGGCTGCTCTGGCGACTACCGCCTGCTGGCTGGCCAGCGGAACACCCACCGCCTCGTAAAAGGCAGGATCATGCACGTTGGGAGCCATAGTTGTGACAATTACCGTGACAGCATCACAGGTCAGCACAGCGGCATCGCCAAAATCCGCTTCCGTTCCCGCCATATAAGGCCCGATATTCGTAAAACGCGCGCGGCAAAGTTTCCGGACGGTCCAGTCGCGTTCGAGCGGTGCGACCGAATGGGTGAAAGCGCCTCCGACGGCCATGCGGACCGTAGCGTTCTCTCCCGCTTCCCGTGCTGTTCTGACCGCCTGCGGATCATACACTGGAACAGCGACTTTTAGGCCCGGAAAATGTTCGAGGGCCACGCGCGCGATCTCGGGTGAATCGCCGGGGCCAGCGCCCATGACGCGATCGCCCTGGTCCCCGAGAGCGAGCAGTTGCCGCGAAGTGCGTGCAATTTCCAACGCCTTGTCGACAGACATGAGCTGCTCTTGGAATTCGTCGCGTGCCTTCCAGAGCATGTCGCTCAGATCCCTGCACGCATCAATGGCCGCCCCACTTCCGTTGTCATAGGCGAGAACGACCTGCCCGTATCCCGGCACGTCGAGAAAAGGATGGACGTTGAAGATTGACAGGTCGACGACATCGGAACGCGCGCGCCACCTATCCGCCGCCGCGCCGATCTCGGCGAGTGGCCCCGACCACGTCTCGTCGTTACCTCTGGTGAGAAAAGGAATCAGCGAATATATCGCACGCGGAGGCCGCGTTTCATTGGACAGGCTGTCAAGCAGCGTCATGGCCCGGACGCCCGTTTCCTCGATATCCGCGTGAGGAGTCGTGCGGAAGCTCGTTATGATCGTCGCCTGCTCCACCATTTGGGGTGTCAGGTAGGCATGCAGGTCGAGAGCAAGCGAGATCATGATGTCGTTGCCGACAACCTCCCGGAGCCGCGACAGCAGATACCCTTCCGTGTCGAGTGTGTGCTCCGCGAGTGTCGCACCGTGAAGGTCAAGACAGATCGCGTCAAAGTCTTGCATCCGCGCCGCCTGGACGAATTCGTCAACAATGTTATCGAACACCTTCTGTTCGATAGCTCCGCCCGGACGCGCACGGGCGCTGATCGAAGGTACGCAGCGATATCCGAGAGCTTCAGCGGTCTTTACAATACCGCTCAATGCCGTCGACGAAGCTCGGGCTTCCTCAAGGACGGCTTCTCCCCGCAGGAAGAGGAAATCCTTTTCGCGCGTCAGGATCGGATTGAATGAATGCCCCTCGTGCCAAATCTGGCCGACGAGGATTGAACGCTGAGCCATTTACTTTTCCCAATCGAGGGAGGGCTCCCGGCCTTCCCTGTTTAGTAATGGGGAGATACGAGCGGATGAGTCATTCCTTGGCTCATATCTCCCCGATATTCTTTGAGGCTGCTTTAGAAGGACTGTAGGTTCCCCAACTCTGCGCCGATCCACTTTTTGCTCAGCTCATTTAACTGGCCGCCCAGCCGATAAGAATAGATGAAGGTATTGATCAGGTGGAGGAACTCCAGATCGCCCTTTCGAAGCCCGATGGAATAGGGATTTAGCCCAAGCAGAAGTTTGCGCTCGTAATTCTCGGTGTCCCGCGCGACGAGTTTGTCGCCAATAAGCGTGCCTGTGGCGATAAACGGTACCTGTCCTGACAGGAATGCTGTCGCGGCGGTCGCATCATCCTCATATCTGCGGATCACTGCATCAGGCAGCATTCGGGTGACAACATTGTCCTGAATCGAGCCTCGAACGACAGCCACCGGCTTCCCGGACAAATCAGCAATGGAGGAGGCAGCCTCGCCTTTTTGCCCAAAGATCCAAATCTGATTTGCGCCGTAAGGTATGGTGAAGTTAACTGTCTTTGCGCGCTCCGGAGTCACGCCGAAAGTGGAAATCACCATATCTGCCCGATTGCTTTCGAGATAGGCAATTCGGTTTGGGCCGGTGACCGGAACGATCTCAAGTTCGACGCCGAGATCTTGAGCGATCATCTTCGCCATGTCGACATCGTATCCCACCGGCTGCATGTTTTCGTCGAGCATGCCGTATGGCGGCACCGCGGTGTCTATCGCGATCAGCACCTTGCCGCGGGATTCGATGGCCTCCAAAGTCTGTGCGGCAGCCAATGGGGCGCTTCCGACAAGTGCCGCAACGGCAAGCATGAATGTGCAGAGCAGTTGTTTCATTGTTGTTCCCTTCTTCATGGTTCTTCAATTGCTAATGTGCGGTTTTCTTCTCGAGAAATCGGCTAATCAATGAGATTGGATAGCAAATGCAAAAATATATGATGGCGACGGTCAAGAAGACTTGAAAAGCTTGAAACGTTGCATTGTTTACGAGCTGGCCAGCGCGCGTTAGCTCGACCAAGCCGACAATCGACGCCAGCGACGTGTTCTTGACGAGCTGGACAATGAAGCCGACGCTCGAAGGTGTGGCAAGGCGTATGGCCTGCGGGACGATCACATAGATCATCTGCTGCGCCCAAGACAGGGATAGGGACTCGGACGCCTCCCATTGGGCGATCGGTATCGACTGAATCGCGCTACGCCAAATTTCCCCCAGATACACGGCTGCAAAAAAGCTCAATGCGATGCAGGAGGCCATGAACGGGCTGACGACGATGCCCGCGAAAGCCAGCCCGAAATAGGCGAGGAACAGAAGAACGAGCGGCGGCACGCCTTGCCCAATGGCGACAATCGTGGCCGCGATTGCCCCGATCAGCTTGGAATTGCTCAGTCTCAGCAGGCAAATGCCTATACCGACAACACTACCGAGAACAAGAGATGCCAGCGACAGCCACACTGTGTATTGGGTGGCGTCGAGCAGAAAGTAAATGTCGTTGTAGGAAAACTCTCGCATTAGCGGCCTCTGGATCGCGCGCGCTTGGCCGATCTGCGCAAAATCCGCTGTTCAGGGAAAAAGAAGATTCCCATGCGAACGAGCACAGTCTTCAGGACAATAGACAGGGCTAGATACAGGGCTGCCAGAACAACGTAGACCTCGAAGCTTCGGAACGTCTGGGATTGGATCTGGCTTGCGGCGGCCGTCAGCTCCTCGGCCGAAATCTGTGAGACGATGCTCGACGCCAGCATGATCAGGATGAACTGGCCGCTCAGCGGAACCCAAATGTTCCTGAGCGCCTGAGGCAGTATTACATAGACGAAGGTCTGGATCTTCGAGAGGGCGAGGCTCTCGGCGGCTTCCTTCTGGGCGGGCGGGATAGATTGGAAGCCGGCCCTAAATATCTCTGCCGAATACGCGCCGCAGTTAATCACCAGCGCAACCAGGGCGGCCGGCAGCGGATCAAGCCGAAAGCCAACGCTCGATAGACCAAAATAGATAATGAATGCCTGGACGAGGAGCGGCGTGTTTCTGATGGCCTCGACATATGCTGCGCCGCATGTCCTCAGCAGGAGGTTTCCCCTATGCCTGCAAAGACCAACGATGATTCCAATCGCACTCCCTGCGGCACAGGCTCCGATTGTAAGCAGAATGGTCGTCAACGCCCCATAAAGGAGGGTGTCGTAGTTCTGCCATAGCCATCCAAATTGCATGAAATACATCGTGCTTTACCTGTCCATTGCGCGGTCGGCAGACGCTCAGGGAGGAGAGATCAGGGGGAAAGAGTTCAGAACATTGGGATGCTACAACCCGTTTCCTATGAACTGCCTGAGTTCAGGTGTCGCTGCCTGCGACAGGAGGTTGCGCGATCCGCGCTCCCACACAGTGCCCTGGTGCATGAAGACGATGCTGGTTGCCACAGAGCTTGCGAAGGCCATTTCGTGGGTAACGATCAGCATGGTCATCCCGTCACAAGCCAGCCTCTCAATCGTCTTTAGAACTTCGCCGGTCAGCTCCGGGTCCAGCGCCGAAGTCACCTCATCGAAAAGCATTAGGCGAGGCCGCATCGCAAGCGACCTTGCAATTGCTACCCGCTGTTGTTGCCCACCCGAGAGTTGGTTCGGATAAGAATCGAGTTTCTCCGAAAGACCCACTTGCGCCAGCACTTCGCCTGCAAGATCACGCGCTTCACCGAGCCCGATCTTCTTAACCTTGCGCGGAGCAAGCATCACGTTCTGTGCGACAGTGAGGTGGGGAAAAAGATTGTAGCCCTGAAAAACAATCCCGACCTCTCGACGCAAGGCGCGCAGGTCAACTTCAGGCACATGAAGATGATGCCCGCAGACTGTCAGTTGCCCCGCATTAATCTGCTCAAGGCCATTTACGCATCGCAGCGCCGTGCTCTTACCGGAACCGCTGCGACCAATGAGCGCGACGACCTCGCCCGCTTCCAATCGCAGATCGATGCCCCTAAGGACCTCAAGCGCTCCAAAGCTCTTCCTTACACCTTTGAAATCAACGATGTTCTCACCCATGAGGTGATCATTCCCCTCGTACCGTCAACCCGCTGGCTGGTTGTATCTCAGCTTCCTTATCCAAAAAAGCTATCACAATTGGTTTTTGTCGGCAATGATCTTTTTTGATTTCGGAAGAAGGCGGCAAGGAACGGCAGTAGTGTGCATTTCAACACGAAATAGCCAAACCGATAAAATGGACTTTGCAGACATTTTTTCCTGCCTGCAGGGGCTTAGACGCTCAATTTGTCGTCCAACAACGTAGAATTTCCCTCATATTTCCAGCGGCGAGCATACAATCACTTTAGCGCTGCGCTGAGTCATTAATAACGGCCTCACTGTGTGCGCGGCCGTTATGATGCCGACGAGCCTCACTGGCCAAGCCTAGGCGAGCGAGTAGCTTGTCTTTACAGTAGTGAAGAACTCGGCCGCGTAGCGGCCTTGCTCCCTTGGCCCGTAAGATGACCTCTTTCTCCCGCCAAACGGCACATGGAAATCGACTCCGGCGGTCGGCAGGTTTACCATGACCATTCCGGCTTCAGCGTTCTGCTTGAAATGCGTAGCGAATTTCAGGCTTTGGGTCGCGATGCCGGCCGACAGACCATAGGGCGTGTCGTTGGAGACGGCTAGCGCCTCCTCATAGTCCTTTACGCGGATAACCGCCGCCACAGGTCCGAAGATTTCTTCACGGGCGATGCGCATATCATTTGAAGCCTCCGTGAACAGCGCTGGCTCGAGATAAAAGCCGTTCGTCTCGCGCTCCAATCGCCGGCCACCGAAGTGAAGCCTGGCTCCTTCTTTCTGGCCGACTTCGATATAGTCGAGATCCTGCTGTAACTGGCTTTCGTCGACGACCGGACCAATATGCGTTCCCGGCTTGAGTGCATTGTCTACGACCAGGGAGCTAAGCCGCTGTGTCATAGCTTCGACAAAGCGATCGTGGATCCCTTCAGTCACGATGAGTCGCGAAGAGGCAGTGCAACGTTGGCCAGTCGAAAAAAATGCAGAGTTGGTTGCCGCTTCCACGGCGATCGAAAGATTGGCATCGTCCAGAACGACCATAGGGTTCTTGCCGCCCATCTCCAGTTGGAAGCGACGATTGTGCTCGATCGAGGCGGCCGCGACGTGCTTGCCGGTTTGCGTCGAACCGGTAAACGTAACTGCGGCGACATCTGGGCTCTCAAGAATTGCCTGGCCAACCACAGAACCCTTGCCCATGACGAGGTTCAATACTCCCGCAGGCAATCCCGCTCTCTGCAATATATCGACAATGGCCCAGGAACTGGCGGGAACAAGGTCGGCCGGCTTGAAGACGATCGCGTTTCCGTAGCAGATCGCCGGCGCGATCTTCCATGCGGGGATGGCGATCGGAAAATTCCATGGCGTGATTATGCCGATCACGCCCACGGGCTCCCGCGTTATCTCCACACCGATTCCCGGGCGAACCGATGGGATAATCTCACCGCTTAGCCTTAAGCTTTCGCCGGCGAAGAAATCGAATATCTGCGATGCCCTGACAACCTCGCCGATGGCTTCCGGCAGGGTTTTTCCCTCCTCCCTGGCAAGGAGCGAGCCAAGCTCGTCCTTGCGCGCCATGATTTCATCGGCAGCTTTGCGCAGAACAGAATGGCGCTGTAGTGGCCCCGAGCGGGACCAACTGGCAAAAGCGGCCTTGGCCGCAGAGATTGCGTCGAGCACATTCTCGCGGGTCGCCCGCGAATACACGCCAACGACATCGCTGGTGTCGGACGGGTTGATGTTCTCCGTTCCTTCGGCTTCGACCCACTCGCCGGCAATATAGTTCTTGAACACGTCCGCTCCTTCAGGCCGAAACACGGGAATAGGCGGCGATGACCTTTCCAATCGCGCCAGCAATTTGCACGAGGTGGCGTTCTTCCATGCGATCCGTCCACCACATGCAAATCGTTTCCTTGCACGCCTTCTCCGCCTCGGGGCAAAGCGGCGATCCGAAGTCGTCTTTGCGAACGCCTTCCAAGGTGAAGGGCCAGCCGGAATTTCCGAATGTCTTATGTTCCCGGATCATGGGATAACGGTAAAGCGGGATGGGGCCAGGATACCCAATGAATCCATCGATGCCCTCGGCCACCAGAGCTTTCATCAGCTCCGGTACCGAGACCGTCAATTTCGCGGGGTCGATTCGGAAGCTGTAGAAGAAATACACGCCGATCGTATCGCGCATGGGCAGGACCGGCGTCACCGCGACGCCCGAAAGCAGCTCCGTCAGCCTGTCGGCGGCTTTAATCCGTGCATCAACAAACTGCTCAAGCTGTTCAAGCTGACCAAGCCCCACGGCGGCTTGCAGTTCCGTCATGTGATAGTTCGTTGCGAGGAAAATATGATCGCGGCCGCCCTTCTCGCGTGGCCAGCCCTTGTCCGAGCAATGCCTGAGTTTCCGGCCGAAGCGTCCATCACCGTTGGTAATCACCATGCCGCCGTCGCCGGTGGTCATATGCTTCGATTGCTGAAAGCTGAAGCATCCAACATCGCCGATCTTGCCGCAAAGCTTCCCCTTGTAACATGCAAGATGTGCTTGAGCGCAATCTTCAATCACGAACAGATCATGCTTACGCGCGATTGCCATGATCGCATCCATGTCGGCGGGATGGCCATAGACATGCGTGACGATAATTGCCCGCGTGCGCGAGGTGATATTCTTCTCGATCGACGCAGGGTCAATGTTCTGTGTCACCGGATTAACATCGGCAAAGACGGGGATGGCCAGCTGGTAGATGATCGGGATCACCGTGCCCACGTCTGTGATCGGCGATAGGATGATCTCGTCTCCCGGTTCGGGATTCAGATAGGTGACCGCGACGTGAAGCGCTGCGGTTCCGTTCGAAACCGCCACCGCCGTATCTACACCGTATTTTTCCGCCCAACGGCGCTCGAACTCGGCGGTCTTCGGACCCGTGAGGAACGACAGCCTGCCGGTTTCCATGACATCCCGCAGATGCTCCGCTTCCTTAGCACCAAAGGTTCGACCGGAGGCATCGCGAAAACTCGGCAATACGCCCTCTATCGCCCTGGGGCCACCATTGACGGCAAGTTCTTTCATAATGCGTTCCTGTAGAGTTGAAGGGTAGAGGTGATGTCTTCTAGGTCCGTCAAAGGCCCATAAAGTCGGCCATGAGTTGGAGCTGGTGCTGAAGCATATGGCGGCCGTGATGAATTCGGCAGCTGGCCGCTTGCGCAGCACGCAGCAGGGGAGTCATTTCCGGCTCCATTATGACTTCTGCAACGACCATTCCCGCGTGTAATGTGGCAACATCCAGCGGCAGCGGATCTTCGGGTTTCATACCGAGTGTTGTGCCGTTGATGACAAGATCATGACCACCCGCGTCGCCCGAGCCGAGCGAGACGGACAGATCAGACCTGAACTTCCGCAAGCGGTCACGCAAATTTTCGATTTTGTGCCTGCTCCGGTTGGACAGGGTGATGTGCGAAATTCCGGCGTCTGCCAGCGCAAACGCGACTGCGCTCGCGGCACCGCCAGCTCCGGCAAGGAAGACGCGCATTCCAGCAGGGTCTACGCCTGCCGAGCGCAGCCCCTCAACGAACCCGATACCGTCAAGTTGGCCGCCAATCAGCCGGCCATCGGGTTCAAAGCGAAGGATATTTAGAGCGTTCACGGCGCGGGCCTGAGGTGTCAGCTCATCGCAAAGCGCCACAATCGACTGCTTGTGAGGAACGGTAACGATTGACGCATCGAGGCTTTTTATTTGTCGCAACGCTTCAACAACCTTCGCCAACTCTTCCGGTGCAACATCAAAGGGTACCATGACGGCGTCTTTTCCCCGCTCTGCTGCTATGCGATTGATTGCCGGAGGCGCTTTTACATGCTCGGTCGGATGCGCGAGAATTCCCAGCACCCGGGTGCGGCCGGTGATTTCACGGTTTTCGGGATGGTTGGGCATCTACTTGCCCCAGCTCAGCGCCAGAGGGTTCATGGCGTGCGCAAGTTCCAAAAGGCCGGCTTTGGTGGCAGGGTCAATCTGGGCAAGCGGATGACGCACATGGTCCGAGGCGATGACACCCCCCTCCTTCATGACGGTTTTTGCCGCCCGCAGGCCGCACTGACGGTTTTCATAGTTTATCAGCGGCAGGATCTTTTCGTAGGCGGCCATTGCCGCCTGTCGACGCCCGGCGCGATGGTGGTCGATAACGGGCCGAATGAGATCAGGCAGCAGGGCGCTGGACATGACACCAGTCGCCCCCGCATCGAGATCCGCCATCAACGTAATAGCTTCCTCTCCATCAAACGGCCCTTCGATCGCACCGCCCCCAACCTCGATAAGCCTACGCAGCTTGGCAGCAGTGCCGGGCACCTCGATCTTGAAGTAACGGACCAGGGGAAGGGAGCGCGCAATACGCGCCAGGAATTCAACGGAGAGCGCTACACCGCTCACGGGCGCATCCTGAATCATGATCGGAATGCCGGCGGAATCGGCGATGCGCGAGAAGTGCTCATAGATTGCGTCTTCGTCGATCCGGGTAATTACCGAACCCGCACCGTGGTAGGGTGGCATGACCATGATCAGTTCGGCGCCATGCTCAGCAGCATGTCGGGCGCGCGCCGCGGTTATTTGGGTGCTAAAGTGGCTGCAAGTGACCATTACCGGAACCCGTCCGGCAACATGCTCCAGGCAGAGTTTGGTGAGTTCCAATCTTTCGGTGTCTGAAATGAGGAACTGTTCTGAATAATTCGCCAGAATGCATATTCCATCGACCTTCTGGTCGATCATGCAATCGAGCACACGGCGCTGACCGTCGAGATCCAGTGTCCCGTCTCCGGCAAAAGGCGTTGGCGCGACCGGAAACAGCCCCGAATACGACTTCCTGTTCATACGACAAATTCCTCCGCAAAACTCAGCAAACCAAAAGGATGTCCTTGACTTCTTGATCGCTATCATAAATGACTTTTGCGCACAATAAGCAATATGGATTGCTACATGACCAGTCCCAAACTGCATCGCGCGGCCATTCGCCTACACGAGGCCGATAATGTCATTGTGGCCACCCGCCGCCTAGAGAGCGGGACTGATCTCGGGGAGACGGTCACGCTCGAGCCGATTCCGAACGGGCACAAGGTCGCGACATCCGAAATCAAGCCGGGTGATCATGTAATTAAGTACGGTCACGTTATCGGTGTCGCGAGCAAGCCGATAAGGCCAGGTCAGCATGTGCACTTGTCGAACCTCGCCATGCTGGAAAGCAAAACGGCACACGAGTTCGCAGTCGATGGCGGTCCGACCCCTCTCTTACCAGTCGAGGAGCGCAGAACCTTCGAAGGTTACGTCCGCGAGAACGGGCTCGTCGGGACGCGCAATTACATCGGCATCATCACGTCGGTGAATTGCTCTGCTACCGTCTCGCGAGCAATCGCCGATCATTATAAGACTAGAGGGTTCGGGGATTACCCAAATATCGACGGGGTTGTCGCGCTGACCCATGGGACCGGGTGCGCGATCCCGACCAACACGGAAGGCTATGTCTATCTTCGTCGCGTCCTGAACGGCTATGCCCGCAACCCCAACTTCGCCGCGATCCTGATCATTGGCCTGGGTTGCGAGACAAACCAGATCAGCCACCTCGTTGACGCATTCGAACTCCGGGATATCCCGCGGCTCCATACCATGACAATCCAGCAGGTGGGGGGCACACGCAAGACGATCGAGGAGGGCATTCGTGTTATCGATGGAATGCTTGAGGAGATAAACGCGACCAAGCGCCAGACCGTGCCGCTATCGGGGCTTAAAGTGGCTCTGCAGTGCGGTGGGTCCGATGCATACTCCGGAATCACGGCGAATCCTGCCCTTGGCTACGCATCTGATCTCGTCGTTAAGCATGGAGGGACGGCCGTCCTTAGCGAAACCCCCGAAATCTATGGCGCGGAGCATCTTCTTACCCGTCGCGCTGTCACATCCGAGATCGCCGAAAGGCTGATGGCGCGGATAGAGTGGTGGCGCAACTACACGTCCCTGAACGGCGCCGAGCTGAACAACAACCCTTCTCACGGCAACAAGGAAGGTGGTCTGACGACCATACTGGAAAAATCCTTGGGAGCGGTGGCCAAGGGCGGCTCCATGCCGCTGCAGGCTGTCTATGAGTATGCCGAGATCATCGACACCCCTGGTTTTGTCTTCATGGATACGCCTGGCTACGATCCCGTCGCAGTGACGGGTCAAGTTGCAGGCGGATGCAATCTCATCGTATTCACGACCGGACGCGGATCCGTTTCGGGCTTCAAGCCCGCGCCTTGCATTAAAGTTGCCACCAATACCGCCATGTACGAAAGGATGAGGGAGGACATGGATATCAATTGCGGTGGCATTATTGATGGCAGCGACACTATTGCGGACGCCGGGCAGCGGATTTTTGAGCGAATCATCGCGGTAGCATCCGGCGAGAAAAGCTTGAGCGAAACATTCGGCTATGGTGATAACGAGTTCGTTCCCTGGCAAATCGGGGCTGTCACTTAGAATGAGTAGGGGGCTATGTCGCATCGAACGCTAGCCAAAGAGGCAATAGCGGAGACTTTGAGAACTGCCCTCATCGAGAAGACGCTTCCTGAAGGCGCTGTCCTTCTGGAGGGTCCAATCGCGACGCTCTTCAATGCAAGCCGAACGCCCGTCAAACAAGCGCTCGCTACCCTGGAATCCGAAGGGCTGGTCCGGCGGTTCAAGGGGCGGGGATTGCTTGCGGGAAAAGAAGGAGAACCACTCCGAATTAAAGTGACCCCAGAGATGCTGAAGCTCAACCCGGAAGGTCATGAGTACCCTAAGACATTCGCGTGGGAGAGTTTTTATTACGACTTCGAGAAAACGGTCATTCTGCGCGCCGTGTACGGGACAGCCCGTGTGAATGAGTTGGCATTGTCGCGTCACTACGGCGTTAGCCGGACCGTCGCCGGTGACATCCTGAATAGAGGCGCGGAAAAGGGGATCGTTAGCAGAGACGAGAAATCGAGATGGTTCGTGAACCCGCTCGACGAAAGGCGCTTTCGTGATCTCTATGAGGTGCGGGCACTTCTGGAGCCGGCAGCTCTGCAAACCGCGATCGACCACGCTCCAGTCGAGTTCGTCCAAGGCCTCAGGTCGCGGCTTCTAAGAACGAGCGAACATTTCCCTGATGTCCAAGGCGCCGAGTTGGATGAGTTGGAGAAGGACCTCCATATCGATCTGCTTCAGTGGACCGGAAATATCGAGATCATCGAAGGACTCCGGCGTACGCATTGTGTGCTGGTTGCCGGAAAGCATATTCAGCGGGCAATCCGAGGAATGACGGGAATCGATGCATTCATGGGCGAGCATCTTGAGATCGTGGACGCTGTCCTGGAGAAGGACCATCAGTTAGCAAAAGCTCGTCTCTCCGCGCACCTACTGGCATCCAGTCGAAAGGCGGCCGAACGGATTCACGCATTTCGATCGGTAAACCAGATGGAATCTGTGAGCTATTTGGTAAGCTAGCCGCGGCGCTTTCGAAGCGGAACCGGAGCATTCCCCTGCCCCGGCCATGACTCCCCTGCACCTTTAGCCGGACAATAAGTTGCTGCGGAATGTGGCAGGGCAATTATTCCGCCCTTCCCAAAATGGTTATTGTATGCATTAATCGATTATGTTATCTGAACCGCTCCGCAGGAGAGCTTTGAGGGAGGAGACAATGCGTTACGCATTCAAACGAGATTTGCTAAAATCGATTGCCGCGGCCATCGTGGCGGTTGCAGCCGCGAGCCAGCCCGCATTTGCGTGGCCTGACAAACCCATTACGATGATCATTCCGTTTTCCGCCGGCGGCGGCACGGACGCGACCGGGCGGATGCTAGCCGCCCTGATGGAGAAGGAACTCGGGCAGCCGATCAACGTGGTAAACCGCCCGGGAGGCAATGGATTGGTAGGGCACTCCGCGATTGCCGCCGCTGCACCGGACGGGTACACGATCGGAGTCGCGACCACTGAGTCCATGTCCTATAAGCCGACCGGCCTTTCAGAGTTTCAGCCCACCAAGGATTTCACGCACTTGGCCGTTTACAACACTGATTCAACGTCAGTGGTGGTCAACGCGGATTCCAAGTTCGAAACGATTAGCGATTTGCTGGAGGCGATCAAATCCGGTGAAACGGTACGCGTTTCAACTGGAGGAGCTTTTGGCGGCTCCTATCAGATTGCGTTCGGTCTCCTTCTGAAGGATCGGGGAATTGACCCGATGCTGCCGACATATGTTAGCTCTCAGGGTTCCGCACCGGGACTTCAGGAGATGGTGGCGGGAGGAGTGGATGTTACTCTGACGACCCTGGCTGAAGCGGCGTCCCTCATCCAGGCCGGGAAAGTGCGCCCCTTGGCGACGATCGGGGATAAACGCAGTCCAACATATCCGGACGTCCCAACCACAGCGGAATCTCTTGGTGCTACAGAACTGACGTTCAGTTCCTGGCGCGGGGTAATGGCTCCTGCGGGAGTGCCGCAGGAGGTTGCCGATAAGCTTCGCGACGCCATCAGACAGGGCGCGGACTCGAAGGAATTCAAAGAGTTTATGGACAATCGCGGCTTTGGCGTCGCCTGGATTGTTGGTGAAGACCTTACATCGTTCCTTTCGGCAAGCGAAAGTGAGATGGCGACAGGGCTGAGGGAAATCGGCCTCGCGAAGTGACGCTCGCTGGTTAATCTGTCTGGAAACTCGCCGCGACGTAATGCAGCGAGCTTTCCGGACCGGCACTCGCCTTTGTCCGCTCATGTCGACGCTCAGTATTAAAGAAGCGCCTCGCAATGAAATTCAACGACACGGTCATATCCTCGCTGTTACTCATTGTAGCAGGACTCATGTACTATAATGCGAAGACGTTGCCTTCTCTGCCTGGACAGACTGTCGGACCTGCGCTTTTCCCAATAACGATTTCCATCATGCTGGGTCTTGTCAGCATGGCGATCCTATTGAAATCCATAACGGGCAAGCGAAAAGAGAGATGGCTGACCCTCGATAATGCCATTCTCTCTCCGAGAAGCCTGATTTCAATCTTTCTCGTGCCCGCCTCTGTCGTGTTTTATATCGCCTTTGCAAACACCGCAGGCTTTCTCATCGTGTCAACAGTTATACTGTTTGTCATGATGGTGGCCTTTAGGGCTAAACTCTATATAGCTGCCCCGCTTGCCGTAGTCGTTTCGTCTGTCAGCTTCCTGCTGTTCCGCGGCGTTCTTCTCGTTCCGTTGCCTGAAGGCGCGGTGGAACGCGTGCTCATGGAACTTAGCCATGCTGTCTGAGGTCATTGCCAATATACTAACAACGCAGACAATTATTGCGATTATCGGGGCTGCAATTTTCGGCATGTTCATGGGCGCCATTCCCGGCCTGACGGCTACGATGGCGACAGCCCTCCTCGTCCCGGTCACGTTCTTTCTCGACCCGGTTCCTGCCATTGCGACCATGATCACCGCCGTGGCGGTTGCTATTTTTGCGGGGGATATCCCTGGCTGTCTTCTTAGGATGCCAGGCACTCCCGCCTCTGCAGCATATACGGACGAAGCCTATCAGATGGCGCTGAAGGGCGACGCCAAGAAGGCACTTGGGATCGGCTTGCTCTCATCCTCATTTGGGGGGCTTTTTGCTACCGCAGTGCTCGTCTTTGTCGCGCCGTCGCTTGCGGAGTTTGCCGTTCGATTCAGTTCGGCCGAATATTTCTGGCTCGTCGTATTGGGTCTGAGCTGCGCCGCTGGAATAGGGGCGAGCGATCCCCTCAAGGGGCTCGCCATGCTCATGCTCGGGCTGGCCGTGTCGATGGTCGGCATGAACAACAATGCCGGTATCCCGCGCTTCACCTTCGGCGAAATGGCTCTCCTGGACGGGGTGTCGCTCATTCCAATGATGGTGGGAATGTTCGGGATATCGGAAATTCTTCGCTATGCGTCAAACAGCAAGAGGGACTTTGGCGATCCGATTAGATCGACCGGGAGCGCAATTAGGACATCTGCTGCAATCATCGCCAGGTATCCAGTCCAACTGCTTCGAGGAAGCGCTCTGGGCACGGTGGTAGGTGCATTGCCCGGTGCTGGCGCGGATATTGCGGCCTGGATGTCGATGGGCATAAGCAAGAGCCGGTCCAAAACCCCGGCGAAGTTCGGCTCTGGCCACCCAGAAGGTCTCGTTGAGGCTGGTGCGGCCAACAATTCGTCACTCGCCAGTGCGTGGATACCCGCGCTTGTATTCGGGATTCCCGGCGATTCAATAACCGCTATCGTCATTGGCGTGCTCTACATGAAGAATCTCAATCCCGGTCCTGAGCTTTTCACCACGAATGCGCCACAGCTTTATTCACTTTTTGCGATCTTCGTGATCGCTAATCTGATTATGATCCCGGTCGGATGGGCAGCAATACACGGTGGATCCTTTATAACGCGGATACCAAGAAGAATAATAATGCCATGCATCTTGCTATTCTGCATACTCGGAAGCTATTCCATAAACAATAGCACTTTCGATATCGCCATCATGCTGTTCTTCGGGGTTCTTGCGTATTTCCTCGAAGAGGCAGGCTTCCCGATTGCCCCGGCTATTCTCGGCGTTGTCTTAGGACCGATGCTGGAGAACTACTTTGTTACCACAATGACGAGCTCAGGTGGCGACATCTTCGCATTTGTCAGCCGGCCGCTCGCGGCTGTAATCGCCCTTCTTCTTGTCAGCGTCTGGTCCATTCCGCTGATCTGGCGGCTTCGGCAGAAGGGAAGTGCGTCCATAACACGGAGCTGAAAAGGGATATCCAAATGAACTCACAGCAGTTCTATGATGCGAACGCGTTGAAGGACTACGCCAGGAACCTTCTCAAGGCGCTGGACGTCCAGACTGATATCGCCGAAGTTGTGGCTGATGTCCTTGTTGAAGGAGATTTGCTGGGGCACAGCACACATGGCCTCGCACAGCTGCCCAGCTATCTTGACAATCTAGCCAAGGGGCAGATGAAGCCTTCAGGGACTTATTCCGTGGTCAGTGATTTTCCAGCGGCCACCACATGGGATGGGCAGTGGCTGCCTGGCCCATGGCTGACAAGAACAGCATGTATTGAGGCAAAAACGCGCGCAAGAAAGTTCGGCACAGGGACCGTTGTTATTCGCCGTTCACACCACATTGCATGTCTTGCGGCCTATCTCGAGCCGCTAACGGCCGAAGGCTTTGTGTGCATTATCCAAAGCTCAGACCCCGCCGTCAAAGCAGTCGCGCCCCATGGCGGGACTCGTCCGTTTCTTACGCCAAATCCGGTCGCGGTTGGCATCCCGACGAAAGGTGATCCGATCCTGATCGACGTTTCCATGTCTATCGCGACTGTCGGTATGGCACGACGTCTCATTGCTTCCGGTGAGCGGGCGCCTTTCCCTTGGTTGCTGGATGGCGATGGACATCCAACTGACGATCCCAACGTCATAGACGCCGACCCCAAGGGGAGCCTGATGCTGTTGGGAGGGATCGAGGCCGGGCACAAAGGCTTTGGCTTGGCGCTTATGGTTGAAGCACTTACGGGCGGACTTGGTGGGCATGGTCGTGCTGACAAACCAACCAACTGGGGAGCGTCGGTTTTCGTGCAGGTTCTAGATCCCGACGCATTCGGCGGGAAGGAGGCGCTCCTGAGGGAAATGAGTTTCATCGCCGACGAGTGTGTCTCCGGTCCGTCGCGCGATATCAACAACCCTGTAAGAATGCCCGGCTCGGCTGGCCTCAGGCGCAAGCGTGAAGCTCTCGAGCGCGGCGTTCCCCTTCATTCCATCATAATGGAGAGCCTCACCCCATGGGGTGAACGTTTCGCCATATCCGCCCCCCAACCAAGCGGCGCCTAAGCGCACGGCATGCGTGTTCGGCGATGGCGAAGCCCACGTCCTGCCTGCACGGCGGCGGCGGTACGCCTTGAAATTATAGTTTGGCTTTGGTGCTGCGCGGCGTAGCCAACAGAAGACTGGTCTCGCTGTTTGCAATGCCGGCAATGAGGCGTATGCGGCGCAGCACGGCATCGAAATCAGCCAGTGTGCTCGTTCCCAGTTCCACGATCAAATCCCACCGACCATTCGTCGTATGGATCGCCGAAACCGCGGGCAAGCCCCCAAGCGTCCGGATTACCCTGTCGGTCACCTGACCTTCGATTTCGATCATCATGATGCCACGAACCGGTTGGTTGGTCGTGTCGGCGCGTAGGATGACCGTATAGCCGACGATCTCGCCGGAGTGCTCCAGCCGTGCAAGCCGGGCGCGAGCGGTGGCGCGCGAGACGCCAAGGTCGGCTGCCAGGTCGGAAATGCTTCGGCGGGCATTGTGGCGAAGCAAAGTGATCAATCTTTCGTCCAGTTCGTCCATTCTGCTTCTCGATCTGGCAATTTTTGCTTCTCAGAATGTAAATTAGCACGCTCGCCTTGCCAAATCACGCCATATAAACCGCCGCGCGGTTCAGCTTTAATCCGCTGGAAAAAGCTGCGAGACAAAAAGGCATGCGTTGCAAAATCCTGGGGGCACCCGTTCAAGACGGTGCAGGGTGCAGAGGATGCGACATGGGCCCGAGCGCGCTTCGCGTCGCGGGATTGGTCGAAGCATTGAGCGAGCTTGGCCACACAGTCGAGGATCTGGGCAATGTGAGCCCCAAGCTTCAGTCTCCACTTGCCCATCCGAACTCAGTCCTCAGGTCATTATCCGAGATCGCCGGCTGGACCGCCGCTCTTGCAGAGGCGGCCTATCGCGCCAGCGCCGACGCGCTGCCCATCTTTCTCGGCGGCGACCACAGCATATCCGCTGGAACGGTTTCCGGCATCGCTCAACGGGCTGCAGAACTCAGGCGTCCGCTTTTCGTGTTATGGCTCGATGCGCACACCGATTTCCACACGCTGGACAGCACGGTGAGCGGCAACCTTCATGGGGTGCCGCTGGCCTATGCCACCGGACAACCGGGCTTCGACGGCTATTTCCCTCCGCTAATGGCCGCCGTCGATCCATTCCGCACCTGCGTAATGGGCATCCGCAGTATCGATCCCGCTGAACGTATCGCCATCAATGAGGCGGGCGTGACCATGTACGATATGCGCGCCATCGACGAGCACGGCGTTGCGCCGCTTCTGCGCGCTTTTCTGGAGCGGGTCGCCTCGCAGGACGGACTGCTGCATGTCAGCCTGGACGTCGACTTCCTCGATCCCTCGATCGCGCCGGCGGTCGGCACCACCGTGCCGGGCGGAGCGACCTTTCGCGAGGCACATCTGGTGATGGAAATGCTGCACGATAGCGGCCTCGTCAGCAGTCTGGACCTGGTCGAGCTCAATCCCTTTCTCGATGAACGTGGCCGCACGGCAACCCTGATGGTCGATCTGGCCTCCAGCCTGATGGGACGCCGCATTATGGACCGGCCGACGCGGAGCTACTCACATGGATAATTTGAATATCGTCCCCTTTGTCAGCGTCGATCACATGATGACGCTGGTGATGCGCACCGGCGTAGAGCAATTCCTGACCGAACTTGCCGGCTATATCGAGGAAGACTTCCGCCGCTGGCCGCTCTTCGACAAGACGCCGCGCGTGGCCTGCCACAGCCGCGATGGAGTGATTGAGCTGATGCCGACGAGTGACGGCCAGCTCTACGGCTTCAAATATGTAAACGGACATCCGTGCAACACCCGCGAGGGGCGCCAGACGGTTACAGCCTTCGGCGTCCTTGCCGATGTCGGCAACGGCTATCCGATGCTCCTGACGGAAATGACCATCCTCACAGCGTTGCGCACGGCGGCCACCTCGGCTCTGGCCGCCAGATATCTTGCGCCACAACACGCCGACTGCATGGCGATCATCGGCAATGGCGCGCAGTCGGAGTTCCAGGCGCTCGCGTTCAAGGCTCTGCTCGGCATTCGAAAACTCAGATTGTTCGACCTGGACCCGTCCGCATCGCGCAAATGCGCGGTGAACCTGGCGGGAAAGGGCTTTGATATCACCCTCTGCGAGACGGGACAGGAGGCGGTGGAAGAGGCCCAGGTCATAACCACTGTTACGGCTGACAAGCAGCGCGCAGCGATTTTGACCGACAATATGGTAGGGCCGGGAGTGCACATAAATGCCGTCGGCGGCGATTGCCCAGGCAAGACCGAGTTGCACCGCGACATTCTGCTGCGCTCCGAAATCTTCGTCGAATATACGCCCCAGACCCGCATCGAAGGCGAGATACAGCAGTTGGCGCCTGATCATGCCGTCACGGAACTGTGGCAGGTTCTAGCGGGCGAAGCAGCGGGCCGTCACGATAACCGGCAGATCACGCTGTTCGATTCCGTCGGCTTCGCCATCGAAGACTTTTCAGCGCTGCGTTACGTCCGCGACAAGCTGCAATCGACGGGCCTGTTCGACAGGCTCGACCTGCTCGCCGACCCGGATGAGCCCCGCGATCTCTTCGGGATGCTTCTGCGGCATGCCGCCAGGCAAACGGCGGCCTAGGCCCGGCCATCGACGTGGCCGTTACCGCCGCGCCGGCTTGTTGTCGTTGGGCAGGGAGCCCGCCCGGGAGTGACACAGTACAAACGCGCCGAACAGATCGTGATTCTGTTCGGGGAACCTGATCGGGTTAGTCCTGTTCTCCTGCGGGGGCGCTCCCAAGCTGACGAGAGTTCATGCGACGCCTAGATATATTGGACGGCATGCGAGGATACTTCCTCGTCTTCATGATGCTGAATCACCTGGCCTTCACTGGTGGATATTTGCTGGTGAAGTTCAATCACAGCGAACTTGGTTATGTGCAGGACGCGCAGGGATTCGTGTTCTTGTCGGGCTTGCTGGTCGGCATGGTCTATGCTCGCCGTATGCTGAAAGAAGGATATGCAGCGGGTGCCCGCAAAGTCCGCAAGCGGGCGTTGGAGATATACCGCTATGCGGCAGGCTGTATCTTCGCGGTCGTGATCCTCGGCTTGATCTTGAGCAAATCCTCTACCTATTGGGAACCCTGGCTTTGGAAGCTTGCCAGCCATGATCCCTTCTACGCCATCGCATCGCTGCTGCTGCTCTACCAGCCCACCTATATGGATATCCTGCCGCAATACATCATCTACATGCTGGTCTCGCCGCCGCTTATCTGGCTTTGCGTGACCGGACGCTGGGGGTGGGTTGCCGCAACGACAATTATCGTCTGGGTCGCCGCGCAGCTCGGGCTGTACATTCCACTGGGCGCCGGCACGCACCGTGCCATGGAATGGATATATGAGGGCGAATTGTTCCGCTCGGCCTTCAATGTGTTCGGTTGGCAGATTGTCTTCATGTCCGGCCTTATTCTCGGCGCGCTGACCGCGACCAAGCAGATCGACTGGAGCAGGATGATCACGCCGGAGAAGGCCGCTCCGGCCTGGGCAGCCCTAGCGCTCGTGCTGATCTTCATGGTCGTTCGTCTTGGCTTCACTTTCGGTTTCCTGCCTGAAGACATGGCGCAGCGCTTCACCAGCCTCGACAACCGGGTCGAGTTCAGCTTCGTTTATCTGGTGAATTTTATGGCGACAGGATATCTGGTTGCCTGGGTGGTCATGGCCGGCTCAGCCTCGGAAAACCGGATCGTCCGAGCGATGAGCAGTGGATTGCGCCGCATTTTCAACCTGTCGTTCCTGCGCCTCATCGGCCGCCATTCGCTTCAGGTCTATGTCTGGCATGTGGTCGTTGTCTATCTGTTGAAGAGCGCCGATTATCACTATGGTCCGTTCTCGGAATGGATCAAGACGGCGATTGCTCTTCTGGCCGTGGGGTCGCTTGCCATACCCGCCCTGTATCGAGAGCGGACGAGCCTTTTCGGCACCTTCTCCGTTGCTGGTGACGCACGCGCAAAGTGAGCCGCTACCAGCCCGGAAGCAAGTTTGAGCTCGAAATCGTCCAGCGCCAAGAGGCCAAGGCCACACTTTCTGCCGGCACGGGAGCGCTTAGTTTACCTCCAGGCAGACAGGGGTGTGTCCTGCACCCAGGAAGCCTAACTTTGCGGCCGCGGCCTTCGATAGATCGAGAATGCGCCCCCGAACAAACGGGCCGCGATCATTGATGCGCACCACCACGGCCTTTCCATTCCGCCGGTTGATCACCTTGATCTTGGTTCCAAAAGGAAGTTTCCGGTGCGCCGCGGTCATTGCGGCCGGATTCATGCGCTCGCCGGACGCAGTTTTGGACGTAAGCGCATACCAGGACGCGCTGCCGCATTGAGCGTGAGCCGTAGCCGGTATGAGCGCAAAAAGCATAGCGGCAGTAACAGCAAATGCGCCGCGTCGGCGCAGCAAGGATTTCATATTGTAGACCCCCAGGAGAATGCAGGTCCCGGTCCAATAAAAGCTAAATGAGGCAGAGAATCGGCGATAATGTGAAGGAGGATCGAGGTGCCAGACCGAATGAAGACATCTAAATCTGATTATACTAGCGGCTATGGAAGGATCACATTCATATTACGTTCATTTTCGATATGTGTACCTCTCTAATCGGAGAACGCATGAGTCTCTTCCCCTCCCGGGGCTAGGAACTGTCCCTCCCCAAAAAGCGTTCCAAAAAGGAAGAGATGCGGAATAGGAGCTTTACGATGAAAACCCGTCTTCTGCTGGCGGCTGCCGCGTTTGGGGCCGCGCTGGCGCTGCCCGGTGTTGCAGCGGCGGCCAACGCGTTCACAACCGGCAATGTCAATATGCGTGCCGGCCCAAGTACGCAGTATCCAAGAGTAATGACGCTTCCACAGGGCGCAGCCGTCGAGGTCTATGGCTGCACCAATGGCTGGAGGTGGTGCGATACGAGCTGGCGCGGCTATCGCGGCTGGGTCAGCGCATCTTACCTGCAAATGATGTATCGCGAACGCAGGGTCTATGTCCCGGAATATGCACCCCGTCTTGGCCTGCCCGTCATCACGTTCGAGTTCGGTTCCTACTGGGACCGGTGGTACAGCGACCGGCCCTGGTACCGCGATCGTGATCGGTGGCGTCGCGGGGACTGGGATCGCGACAGGCGGGACTGGGATGGCGATAGACGGGACCGGGACCGCGACAGATGGGACCGCGATCGCGATCGCTGGGAACGTGAGCGGGACCGGGAAAGGGTTCGTGTGCAGCCTCGGGAGCGTGACCGAGCAGAAGATAGACGGTCAGGCTTTGATATCCGCAGACGGGGCGACACCGGGCCACAGCGTGGCGAAGGCCCCGATAGATGTGGTCTTGCAGGGATAGTAAGGTGCTAAGCGCACCGCAGGTGTAAAGAGCCACTCGCGCCGCTCACATCCGAAGCGGCGCGATCAAGGCTGGCGAGCCTCGCAGAAATCGAACATTCTCTTGGAAGCAGAGTTGCGCCAGCCCTCCGAATCGATCGGGGCTGGTGCCCAGGAGAGGACTCGAACCTCCACGCCTCGCGGCACACGGACCTGAACCGTGCGCGTCTACCAATTCCGCCACCTGGGCTAGGTGCGCAGCCGATGTAAGCGGCGGCGCGACGACTGTCAACGCGGTTTCTTCGTTTTTCGTTCAGACGTCAATGGAGCTGCGCGAGCGCCGACGCACAACCTCATAGACGATCGCGCCGATAATTGTGACCGCAATCATGATAAGCGCCAAGGCGTTCACCGCAGGCGTCAGGCCCGTGCGCACCTTCGTCGCGATATAGACGGTCAGCGGTGTATCGAAGCCGCGCACGAAGAGCGTCGTGTTGTAGTTCTCGATCGACTGCAAAACCGCGAGAAACGCAGCCGCAATCAGCGCAGGCTTCAAAAACGGCAGCATCACGCGCCGGAACATCATGAACTTGGAGGCCCCGAGGCCGATCGCCGCCTCTTCCTGGGTGCGGTCAAAACGTTGCAGGCGGGCCGCAACCATCAGCATCACATAGCAGATGATGAAGCTTGCCTGTGCCAGCACGATCAGAAATATGCCGCCGCCAACGCCGAGTTGCCGCCACAGCACCAGAGTGGAGATGCCGACGACCACGCCGGGGGTGAGCAGCGGTGAAACCATCACCGCGTAAAGAAAGCTTCGCGCCCGCGCGTGGAGACTGGTCAGCATGAGGGCAGCTGCCGTGCCAATGGGGAGCGCTACAGCGACGACGAAGAAGGCAACGAGGATCGAAGTGCGGAGCGACTGCCACATGCCGGTATCTGCCGCCAACTGGTTGAACCAGTCGAGCGTCGTGCCCTGCCAGGGCGTGATAGTCGGAAAGCGGCTCGTGTTGAACGTCGCCGCCGCCATGATTGCGAGCGGGGCAAAAAGGTAGACAAAGAATGCCACGAAATAGAAGGCGAAGAGGCCGCGTGCGATGCGGTCGGCCGCGTTCATTTCGCCACGTCCGTCAGGTTCACGCGCGCGATCCGCAGCGTGACAAGCACAACCGTGAGGCACAGCACCAGCAGCACAAGCGCATAGGCGGCTCCACGATTCCAGTCACCGC
Organism: Chelativorans multitrophicus; assembly: GCF_011317445.1. GTDB lineage: Bacteria > Pseudomonadota > Alphaproteobacteria > Rhizobiales > Rhizobiaceae > Chelativorans > Chelativorans multitrophicus. The sequence goes on along the minus strand of NZ_JAAAPL010000004.1, from coordinate 102,692 downwards.
CTTCGAAGAACCAGTTGTAGATGATCTCGGTGAACCATCGGCTTCCCGGCGCGCCTAGAAGGGCCGGCGCAACATAGCTTCCGGCGGCCAGCATGAAGGTGAAGACGCAGCCCGTGGCGATCCCCGCCTTCGCATGCGGGATCACGACACGCCAATGCGTTCGCCAGATGGAGGCGCCAAGGTCCCGCGCCGCCTCGATCTGCGATCTGTCGAGGGATTCGATCGCGTTGTAGATGGGGAAGAGCATGAAGAGGATATAGGCGTAGACCATGCCGGCAAGCACGCCGGCATCGCCATACCAGCGCATCGGCTGGTCGATGATGCCGAGTGCGAGAAGCACCGCGTTCAGCGGGCCGCGGAAAGCAAGCAGGATATACCAGGCAAGCGTGCGCAGCACCTCGTTGATCCAGAAAGGGATGGTGAGCGCAAGCAGCACCACGGCCGTATGGTTGGGGGTGGCGCGCTGCGCAAGCCAGTATGCCGGCGGGTAGCATACCACGAGCGTGAGGAAGGCGACCAGGGCGCTGGCCCATACGGTCTTGAAGAAGATGGTGCGATGGACGCTCTCATTGGCGAGATAGAGGATGTTGTCGAGCGAATAGACGTCGCGAGGCCCGCCGATCTCCGCCGGAAGCAGATTGGGCCGGAACGCGTAGTCGATCATCATGAGGTTCGGCGCGAGCACCATGCCGGCAAGCCAAACGGCCACCAGCGCCAGAAAAAGCGTTCCCAGTCCGCTGCCGAAACGCCGGTATAGCTCAGCCATCAGACAGTACCACCGCATTTGCAGGGCGGAAGCTGAAATCCGCGGGAGCGCCTATGGAAGGAGCGCCCGCAAGTTCCGTGCTCGGAATGGATGCAATGAGCATACTGCCGTCGGGAAGCCTGCCATGGGCCAGCGCAAACGCGCCCTCAAAGTCAATGCGCTCGATGGCGGCCCTCAGATAGCCGTCTCCGTCCGGCCGCTGCTCCAGCGCTTCCGGGCGGACATAGAGCTTCGCGGCCATACTGACGGACAGTCCATTGCCAGCGCGCCCACGCAAGGGGCCATATGCACTTTCAATGGTCGCGATCCCGTCGTCGATGGCGGTCACCTTCCCGGGAATCGCGTTGGTTTCGCCAACAAAGCGAGCGACGAAGGGGGTGGCAGGATTGTCGTAAAGTTCCCGCGGCGCGCCCACCTGCTGCAGAACCCCGGCGCTCATCACGGCCACACGATCCGACATGGCCAGGGCTTCCGATTGGTCATGCGTGATGTAGATGAAGGTGACTCCGGTGCGCTTCTGGAGGGCACGCAGTTCCGCACGCATGCGCTGCCGAAGCTTGAGGTCGAGCGCCGAAAGCGGTTCGTCGAGAAGCAGGACCTGCGGCTCGACCGCAAGCGCCCGAGCTATTGCCACGCGCTGGCGTTGTCCGCCGGACAGTTCGCCCGGCATCCGGTTCCCGAGCCCCTCGAGCGCGACCAGCTTCAGGAGTTCCTCGGCCTTTGCCTTTCGCGTGCGTTTGGCCACGCCGCGTGCCTCCAGACCGAAGGCGATGTTCTCCCAAACCGGCATAAGCGGGAAAAGAGCGAGTGACTGGAAGATCATTGCGGTCGGGCGCTGATCGGGCCCGAGCCCTCTCATGTCGCGCCCGCCGATAAGGATCGTTCCTTCGGTCGGTTCCAGGAATCCCGCGGTCATGCGCAGGATCGTCGTCTTGCCGCAGCCCGAAGGCCCGAGGATCGAGAAGAATTCTCCGCCGCCAACGGTGAAGGAAACATCCGAGACGGCCCGGGTTTGGCCGAAGGCCATGCCGATGTGATGCAGCTCTACAGATTGTGACATTATCGTCCGGAAGGTGGCGAGGGCGGTTTCCCGCCCCCGATAACGCGTCAGGCCGAAAGGAACCGGTCCTGATATTCGTTGCGCTTGGCGACGTACCAGCTCTCCTGGATCGGCCACCACCAAAGCTTCTCCAGCGCATCGCCTGGATAGGCGGCGGCAAAGAAGCCCTTGGCCTCGTCCGAAATCAGCTGCTCGGCGCCGACCGCGGTCGAATTGATGGATGTGGCGTTGGTGTACATGGCGCCGGCCTCCGGCGTCAGGAACCAGTTGATAAAGGCATAGGCCTGCTCGATATTTTCCGCCCCTTTCGGGATGGCGATCCCCTCCATCCAGGCCAGCGCGCCTTCCTTGGGGGCGATAAAGCCGATGGGCAAGCCCTCTCTAGCGAGGGTGGCGGCAGTCGAATCCCAGGTCTGGCCGATGGCGCAGCCATTGACGCGGAATGCGCCCTGCGCCTCGTTCTCGTTCGACCAGAACTGGGCGATGTTGGCTTTGCGGGTGATCGCCTCGGCGAGGATCACATCCCAGATCTTCACCATGTTTTCTTCGGACTTGTAAGCTTCGATATAAGGCATAGGCAGCTTGCCTTCGCTCTCCATCCAGAGGCCGAGGCCAGTGAGACCCGAATGGCCGCGCACAGTGGCCTTGCCCTGCATCTCAGGCTTCCAGATATCGCCATAAGAAGCCGTGCCGTATTCGAGAGGCGCCTGATCCTTGTCGAAGGCGATCGCCTCCGTGCCCCAGTCAGTGGGGACCTGGTAGCGCTTGCCGCCGATGACGGCGCCCAGGTTCTTGGAATTTTCCCAAGCGCTCGGCAGGCATTTCGCCACCTCGACCTTGGATTCGTCGATGGGCTGCACGAGGTCGAACTCGACATAGTTGGGCACGCGGTCGACCGTCGGCCAGATGATATCGAAGCCTGCGCCATTATTGGCGCGCAGCTGGTTCAAAAGCTCGTCATTCGTGCCGTAGGGTGTGTAGTTCGCCTTTATGCCGGTCGTGTTCTCAAAAGCGCCGAGCATGTCGTCATTCAAATAGCCGGCCCAGGCAAAAATGTTGACCGTGCCGGAGGAGCCCTGCGCGTAAGTGCGCGAGATGAAAGGGGCAGCCAAGGCCATGCCTGCGATGGATGTCAAACCCTTGCCGAAACGGCGCCGTGTGATCGGATTCATTGGTAACTCTCCCCTTCAAACCCGTTGCTTGGTGCGCGCAGCGGTTACGCCCGCCATGTTACACCCAGATGAAAGGCGAGCAATGAAAATACGCGAGGTGGAGAATGCCGGCAAAGTACTGGCCTAAATGGCGTTCGCGGCGTCCTCGCGGGCGATCTCGGACCAGCCGTCGCGCTGGGCGATCATTGCGCGCAGGTAAGCGACATTGGCCTCGGCCTGTTCGGGCGAGAGCTCCCGGCGAGCGATGGCTTCCGCGTCATTAAAACGGCCCTGAAGGCCAACCACCAGCGCCAAATTCTGCCTCACACGGCTGTCCGCACCGGGGGCGGCCACTGCCTTGGCCATGTAGATTTCGGCGGTCTTGAGATCACCCTGCAGCAGATAGGACATGCCCAGGTTGGAAAGCACGGAGGCCTCGTCCGGCCGCAGGTCGAGAGCGCGCCGGTAAAGCGCGCGCGCCTCGTCCGGCTTGCCCAACTGATCTAGAATTGCGCCTTCCGCCGAAAGAAGCCTCCAGTCAGGATATTCCGGCGTCTGGGCACGACGGATCGCATCAAGCGCCGGCTCCAACTCGCCAACCGCGGCAAGGGCCTTGCCATAAGCCGCCAGCACATCCCGGTCCTTCGGATGGTCTATGGCCAGTTTGCGCATCACGGCTAGGGACTGATCTGCGCGTCCGCTCATCTGAAGAATGTTCGCGTAGCGCAGCGCCACGGCCTTGTTCCTGGGATCACGGACGTAGAGCTTGCCGACGCTATCGGCCGCCGCCTGGAGATCCCGCGCGGACATCATGGCGACGTTCTGCTGCGAGGGAGCTCCCGTCGAAGCGGTGGTTTGGGCGCTCACCGCCTTTCGGGCCGTTTGTGAGCAGCCGGCGAGCGCGCCGGCCAAAGCAAGGGCTATCATTGCCGAGACGACCCGGCCCCTTCGCACCTTTCCCCGCATAGGCTTTGGCCCCCGTAATCCCCTTATTGGCAAAGACGCCGCCTTTCCACCGCCAGAGGTAATCTGTTAACCCTAATGGAGTGTTAATTGACTGCCGAACAGGACGCCGCCAATGCCCCTAAACCTCACGGACCGCAAAGTGCCCGCTTCATTGCCTGTCTATGTCGCTGCCGGCGGCGCCCTGGAGGAATCCGGCGCGGACGCGGCCGCCTGCGCGTGGGCGCGCTCACATGGATTTTCCGGGGCGGAAGGAGCAGTGCTCACCTTCCCCAGCCGGGACGGTGCGCTGGCAGGAGCTTTCTTCGGCATTGGCGGCAACGGCTCCTCGCCGCTCATTTACGGCAAGCTCGCCCGTGCACTGCCGGGTGGGGATTGGCACTTCGCTGTTCCCCCCAAGGACCCGCAGCTTATGGCCGTTGCCCTTCTCCTGGGCGGTTATGCCTTCACTTCCTACGGCGCGAAGCCAACGGCCGACATTCGCTTCCTCGTGCCGGAAGGCGCGAGTGCGGACGAGGCCCGCCGGGTGGCGGCGGGCGTGTTCCTGGCCCGCGATCTCGTCAACACACCGACGAACGATCTGGGGCCAGATGCATTGGAACGAGCCGCGCGGGAACTTGCCGAGACGCATGGCGCTGCCTTTGCCTCGGTCGTTGGCGAGAATCTTCTGCAACAGAACTTCCCCATGATTCACGCTGTCGGCCGCGCAAGCGCCATTGCGCCCCGGCTTATGGACATGCGCTGGGGAAAGGAAAACGCGCCGAAGGTGACCCTCGTCGGCAAGGGCGTGTGTTTCGATACTGGCGGGCTCGACATAAAGACGTTGAGCGGCATGCTGCTCATGAAGAAGGACATGGGCGGGGCAGCCAATGTGCTGGGCCTTGCATCCATGATCATGGCCGCAAACTTGCCGATCCGGCTTCGGGTCCTGATCCCCGCCGTTGAAAATTCCATCGCCGGCAATGCCTTCCGCCCCGGTGACGTTTTGAGAAGCCGCAAGGGCATCACGGTCGAGATCGGCAATACGGACGCGGAGGGCCGGCTGATCCTGGCCGACGCGCTTGCACTCGCCGACGAGGAAGAACCGGAGCTTCTGGTGGATATGGCAACGCTCACAGGCGCGGCGCGCGTGGCTTTGGGGCCTGATTTGCCGCCATTTTACACGCGCGACGATCTCTTTGCGTCCGCATTGGCCGCAGCGTCCAACCGGACGGATGATCCACTCTGGCGCATGCCGCTCTGGCAGCCTTATGCCGACAAATTGCGCTCCCGCATCGCCGACATAAACAATGTGACCAGCGACGGATTCGCGGGATCCGTCACGGCGGCTTTGTTTCTCCAGCGCTTCGTGGAGAGGGCGGCAACCTGGGTTCATTTCGATATTTTCGCATGGAACCCGACCGAGAAACCCACCTGCCCTGTTGGCGGCGAAGCGCAGGGTATCCGCGCGCTCTTCGCCTTGCTGCGTGAGCGGTATGGATAGGCTTTCGCGCGGGCGAGGAAAGGCGTAATGATACGGTCCCGAAACGAATTCGGACGTTCTGATGCCGGTTGTGCTTCGACCGATCCAGGCATTGAGGCTTTGGCAGCAGGTATGCCTGGCCGAGGTGCAAAATGAACTGCCGGATCTTGGAGAGCGGCAGCTTGCCATTCTGCTGACCATCTATCTCGACCCGCCGCCGCATACCGTACGAGGACTGGCGCAGAAGTTGAACGTGACGAAGCCTGTGATTACACGCGCTCTCGACAGGATGGGGGCGCTGAAGCTCGTATCTCGCCATCGCGACGATCATGACCGGCGCAACGTCCTTATCCGGCGCACCGTCGAGGGTGCGCTTTTCGTGGAGCGTTTTGGCGATGTCATCGTAGCCAAGGCGGAGGAGCTGCCTTTATGAGCAAGCCAGATCGTCGTCTGAATGCCTACAGGCCGGATCTGGCGGATGAGCGGCTTCGCGGGCAAGTGGATGCCGCGCGTTTCGTTGCCGGGCACCCCGCGTCCATTACCGCACCCGTGGTTGACGTGCATGCGACGCCCGATCAGGCCTCCGGCATCGACACGCAATTCCTTCACGGCGATTCGGTGCTGGTTTTCGATCGCCGTCAGGGCTGGGCTTGGGTGCAGGGAACCCGAGACGGCTATGTGGGCTATATCCGGGAATCCTCCCTCGGCGCCTCGGGCTTTCAGCATACGCATGTGCTGTCGGTCCCGCGCAGCTTCGTCTATCCCGAGCCGGAACTGAAAACCCCTCCGCTTGCAGCCTTCAGCATGGGCGCGCGCGTCATCGTGGTCGAGGAAGTGGAGAAGCGCGGAACGCGCTATGCGCTGCTGGCCTCCGGCGGCGCCATGGTTGCCGGACATCTGCGCCCGGTCGGCCAGCCGGAAAGCGATTACGTTTCAGTTGCAGAGAAATTTCTCCACACTCCCTATCTCTGGGGTGGTGCGAGCGGGTTCGGCATCGACTGCTCCGGCCTCGTTCAGCTCTCGATGTTCATGGCGGGCCGCCAGGCTTCGCGCGATACCGATATGCAGGCAAATTATCTCGGGACACCGGTTGATCCTGCAGAAGGACTGATACGGGGCGACCTGGTTTTCTGGCGAGGGCATGTGGCCATCATGACGGACAGCCAGACCATCATTCACGCCAATGGCTACACAATGTCGGTTTCATGCGAACGGCTTGCGGATGCAATCCGTCGCATCGAGCCTTTTTATGGAAAACCGACCGGCTTTCGCAGACCGGAACAGCCCTGACCGCCGCGCGGTGCATCCTTCAGGACGCGCAAAGCACGCCGCAGACGATGAGATATGCATAATGCTTTCAAATCCCGGTTTTCGGGCGATGCGTCAGCGCCTTTCGTCGCCGGTAACGAAGATCGTCGCGCGGTCATCCGTACCGAATTCCATCGCTACCACGTCCTGCAGGAGGATCTGCCGCGAATCAATCGCGTGGTAAAACATAGCGCTACCCTCGATTGAGTCGCGCAAGACTTCAATGTCGGCCTCGTGTTCCTCGATCGCCTTCTCAATGGCGCCCGTTTCCTTCCCAAGATCGGGGAGGAACACGATTTCGAGCTCATTGACGGTAAAGGCCTTACGCACGCGTTCGGCGCTATCCTGGGTCATTTGGATGGCGGTGAGGATGCGCTCCACCTGCGCGTTCTTCGTTGTCTCCTCCGTTTTCACATCGGAGCCGACGATGGCGTCGATCGATTCCTGGCTCTGCAATCCCTGAGCAAGTGGTTGCTGCGATATCGGCAGCAGCAGGAAGGTAAAAGCCGCAACGAGGAACAATGTTCTCTCAGCAAATCCAAGAGAAGCGGGCCGATCAATATCCGCACAAAGCATCTTTTCTCCTTGCAAGCGAACCAAGCAATTCAGTGACGGGAACGGCAGGCACACGAAACTGTTCCAACGGCGCAGGACGGTGAATTCCGTTCAGAGAAACATGTCAGCTTCGCGACGGCGGTTTTCAACCCGTTTCGGGATCAACTTCCAGCCACTGCGGGTAGTCGGATACGAGAAGGCGATATGGCTCCTCATCCTCCTCGATGCTGGAGAACCGGCCGATCGGCTCGGCAAAGATGTTGTCCGTCAGGTCATCATTGACGGTGGAGATTTCGCCGATCAGCACGTCTGATCCCTCACCCCAGAATTCATGCCAGACGCCAGGCAGGAGCGTAACGCTTTCGCCGGGAGAGAGCCGCAGGACTCCACCGGCGCCGAAGTGGCGAACGATTCCGTCGATCGGCACGGAAACCGGCGCCTCATAATCAATGCTGCCGTCGGGCGAGGGGGCATATAATTTGATGCACAGGCTGCCGCCGCCCCGATTGATGATGTCTTCGGCCTTGATGGCGTGACGATGCATGGGAGAGATCTGATCGCGGCGGGAGATCATGATCTTTTCGGCATAGAGCTTGCCGCGGCCCTCCTTCAGCGCCGCGGGATTCCCATTGCGCACAGTAAAGAGGAAAAGGCCCTTTTTGGCGAAATCGCCCGCTCCGTAGTCGGTGATGTCCCAGCCGAGCCGCGCGTCAACGATACCGCCGATTTCCGCGCGGCGCGCTTTCATTTCGGCCGGCGGCCAATCCGCGAAAGGCGGCATGGCATAGCCGAAAGAGCGGATGAGACCCGCGCCTTCCCGCAGGATGTCGTTGACCTTCGATCGTTTCATCGCAAGCTCCTCCTTCGAAAGGCGGGCAAGGCATTGGATGATACGAACCGCTCACGGAGAGCCGCGACCGATCAGAATGCCTTGAAAGTGAGCGTGGTCAGCGAGCGCACGATACCGGGCACATTCGCCACATTCTCATTTATGAACTTGCCGACATCCACGCCTTCATCGATATAGATTTTCAAAAGAAGGTCGTAGTCCCCACTCGTGGAATAGAGTTCCGAAGCGATTTCGCGCCTGTAGATTTCGTCGGCTACATCATACGTCTTGCCGGGCACGCACCGCAGCTGAACGAAAACGGGTCTCATCACGTCCCTTCCAAAACTCGTGGCGTTGGCGAAAAAGTCGGGCCTGTGCCGCTGCCTGTCAACAGGTTTGCGCTCGCGTGCGGCGGTGTTAAAGACCCGGCTGCGACTTTGCAACAAAGGCCGATTTAGCGCATAGTCTTATAATGAGTGAAACGGTGCCGAACAGGGTGAAATACGAGGAAAAGCTCCGCCGCGCCGGGATCCGGATCACTCGCCCCCGGCAGGTGATCCTGAGCATTCTCGCGCAGACGGAAGACCACCCGGACGCGATGGAGATTTTCAGCCGCGCCTCAGAGATTGATCCCAGCATCTCACTTTCCACAGTCTATCGCACCATGAAACTGCTCGAGGAACTTGGTGCCATCCACCGCCACGCATTCGAGGGCGGGCGGGCCCGCTTCGAGCAGGCAAGCCAACATCATGACCATTTGATCGATATCGATACCGGTGATGTGATAGAGTTCCATTCAACAAAAATCGAGGCGCTGCAGGACGAGATCGCCCGTTCGCTGGGTTACGATATCGTTCATCATAGGCTGGAGCTTTACGGCAGGAAGCGGCGACGCCGCTAGGCTACCGAAAAGCATGGGTTACTCTGCACGCCAGCGCACACAAGATGGGTCTGTCTTCATATGGAAAAAGCTGACATCGGTCTTATCGGTCTTGGGACCATGGGAGCCAATCTGGCCCTCAACATTGCCGAGAAGGGCTTCCGCATTGCCGTGTTCAACCGCACGACGGAGCGGACGCATGAATTTGCTCAGGAGGCGGGCTCCCTCGCCGGGAATATTGTGCCCTGCGACACGCTCCAGGCGCTTGTGGAGGGCATAAAACCGCCCCGGCCGATTATCCTGATGGTGCCGGCCGGCTCAGTGGTGGACGAGCAGATCGCGGCTCTCGACCCGCTGGTCGCACGCGACGATATCATCATCGATGCGGGCAACGCCAATTTTCGCGATACGCGCCGGCGCATGTTGGAACTCGCGAAAACCGGGCCCCGCTTCATCGGCATGGGCGTCTCTGGAGGCGAGGACGGCGCCCGCCACGGCCCATCGATCATGGTTGGCGGGCCGGACGAATCCTATCGGCGCATAGAACCGGTCCTGGAGGCGATCGCCGCGCGCTATGAGGGCGAGGCTTGCCAGGCCTGGCTTGGACCAGACGGCGCCGGCCATTTCGTAAAAACCATTCATAACGGCATCGAATACGCCGATATGCAAATGATCGCCGAGATCTACGGCATCCTGCGCGACGGCCACGGGCTTCAGGCCGGCGAGATCGCTCCGATTTTCGCGCAGTGGAACGACGGGCGGCTCAATTCCTATCTGATCGAGATCACAGCCAAGGTCCTCGAGGCGAGTGATCCCGATACGGGAAAGCCCATCGTGGATGTCATCCTGGACCGCGCCGGACAAAAGGGCACCGGCCGCTGGTCTGCCATTGAGGCGCAATCGCTGGGCATCCCCGCAACGGCGATCGAGGCCGCCGTTGCCGCGCGCAGCCTCTCCGCCTTGAAAGCTGAGCGCGAGACAGCCGAAAAGCGCTACGGCAGCCTCGCCGCCGCCATGGCGGGATCACCGGGCGCGGACGAGCTGGCGACCCTGGAGGCGGCGCTCTTCGCAGGCAAGATAGTCGCCTATGCCCAGGGTTTCTCCGTCATGGCCGCCGCATCGCGGGAGTTCGGCTGGAATCTGCCGCTCGGCACCATCGCGCGGATTTGGCGGGCAGGCTGCATCATCCGCTCGCAGTTCCTCGGTGCAATTGCCGAGGCTTTCGACGGCGCACCGGAGACGGACAACCTGCTGATGACGGAGGCGTTCTCTCAACATATGGAAGCCGCTCATCCGCGTCTGCGGCGCGTTGTCGCCAAAAGTGCGGAGGCGGGACTTCCCGTACCGTCGCTTTCGGCGGCTCTCGCCCATTTCGATACGTTCCGCCGCGGGCGGGGCACAGCGAATCTCATCCAGGCGCAACGCGATTTCTTCGGCGCTCACGGTTTCGAGCGCGTGGACAGCGAAGGCAGTCATCACGCATCCTGGAAGCGGGACTAGGCGGCAAAAAAGTGCCGCCGTGGTGGAGGGGAACCACGGCGGCCTTATATTATGTGCGGCAGCCCGGAGAGGGGGATAAGGCTGCCGCTTTTATGTCCGGTTCGGCGGGGGACGAGCCTTTCCGGACTTCGGCGAAAAATATTGCCGATACAGGATATGTTGTTCGCTAAAATGGCTATTCAAGGGCCACGAGGTTACACTTTGTTAATATTTCGCGATCAGCTGCCAGGTTTTGGCGGTAGAGGCGATTGTTTCACGCCTTTGTGATGGACATGAAAGGGGTCGTCGCGCTACCCGTTGCGCCATGAAAAAAGGCGACCATCTCTTCCTCGTGGACGGCTCGGGCTATATTTTTCGGGCCTATCATGCGCTTCCCCCCCTCAACCGCAAGTCGGACGGGCTTCCAGTCAGCGCGGTTCTGGGCTTCTGCAACATGGTGTGGAAGCTGTTGCGCGACGCAAGGGATACGGCTGTCGGGGTCACACCCACTCATTTCGCTGTGATTTTCGACTACTCATCAAAAACCTTCCGCAGCAAAATCTATCCCGAATACAAGGCGAATCGCACTGAGCCGCCGGAAGACCTCATTCCTCAGTTCGGCCTCATTCGCGAGGCTACCCGCGCCTTCGATCTGCCCTGCATCGAAATGGAAGGCTACGAAGCCGACGACTTGATCGCCACCTATGCGCGCCTGGTCTGCGAGGCGGGAGGCGACACGACGATCATTTCTTCCGACAAGGATCTGATGCAGCTCGTAGGGCCGACTGTCTCCATGTACGACCCCATGAAGGACAAGGAGATCAGGGTTCCGGAGGTTGTCGAGAAATGGGGTGTTCCGCCGGAAAAAATGATCGACCTGCAGGCACTCACCGGCGATACGATCGATAATGTTCCCGGAGTGCCGGGGATCGGGCCGAAGACTGCCGCCCAGCTCCTCGAAGAATATGGGGACCTGGACACGCTGCTTTCCCGCGCTCATGAAATCAAGCAGCAGAAGCGCCGCGAAAACCTCATCGAATTCGCGGAAAAGGCCAGGATCTCGCGCGAACTCGTGCGGCTCAAAAACGACGTGACAGTGGAGATGCCGCTCGATGCGCTGGCCCTCAACCCGCCGGACGGGCCGAAGCTGATCGCCTTTTTGAAGGCAATGGAATTCTCCACTCTCACCCGCCGCGTGGCGGAGGCGACGGGAGCGGATGCCGCAGATGTCGAACCGGCATATATAGAAGTCCAGAAGGGCGCCGAGGCGCACGGACCTGACCTCACTGTTCCGGCAACGGGCATCGGCGAGCCTGGGGCCGAAGGGGAGGTGGCGCCGGAGAGGGACGACGGGGCCGAAACGCCGGAAAAGCTCGCCCGAAAGCTTGCCGACGCCGCCAGCCACGAGGCCTTCGATCACTCGCGCTATGTCTGCATTCGCGACCTGGAGACGCTGAACCAGTGGGTGGCCGAGGCGCGAGAGACAGGTGTTGTCGCTCTCGACACGGAGACCACATCGCTCGACCCGATGCAGGCCGAACTTTGCGGCATTGCTCTGGCGACGGCGCCTAACCGGGCGGCCTATCTCCCCCTGTCGCACAAAAACGGTGCGGAAGACCTGCTTGGCGGCGGCATGGTGGACGGGCAGATCAGGGTGGAGGAAGCCCTTGCGGTTCTGCGCCCCCTCCTCCAGGACCCCTCGGTACTGAAGATCGGCCAGAACCTCAAATATGACTGGGTGCTTCTTTACCGCCACGGCATCGAGATCGCGCCTTACGACGATACGATGCTCATCTCCTACGTCCTCGAAGCGGGCACTCAAGCCCACGGCATGGACGCGCTGGCCGAGCGCTGGCTGGGCCATACGCCTGTCTCCTACAAGGAGGTCACGGGTTCCGGGCGCTCGAAGGTCACGTTCGACATGGTCGGTCTGGAGCGTGCAACTGTCTATGCCTCGGAGGATGCCGACGTCACGCTCAGGCTTTGGAAGGTTCTGAAGCCACAGCTTGCCGCGAAGGGCCTCGTCTCCGTCTATGAGCGGCTGGAGCGCCCCATGGTATCGGTTATCTGCCGCATGGAGCATCGCGGCATCATGGTCGACCGGCAAATCCTGTCACGGATGTCCGGCGACTTTGCGCAAACGGCCGCGGCCATGGAGGAAGAGATATACCGGCTTGCGGGGGGCCGGTTCACTATTGGATCGCCCAAACAGCTTGGCGACATTCTTTTTGGGCGTATGGGCCTGCCCGGCGGCGCGAAAACCAAATCGGGCCAATGGTCCACCTCCGCGCAGGTGCTGGAGGAGCTGGCAGCCGCCGGCCACGAGCTGCCGAGAAAGATCGTGGACTGGCGGCAAGTCACAAAGCTCAAATCCACCTATACGGACGCGCTTCCGGGCTATATCCACCCTGAGACAGGCCGCGTCCACACCTCCTATTCGCTCGCTTCCACGACAACCGGCCGCCTTTCCTCCTCCGAGCCAAATCTGCAGAACATCCCGGTGCGCACACCCGAAGGGCGAAAGATCCGCACCGCCTTCATTGCCGCCCCCGGCTATAAGCTGATTTCGGCCGATTACAGCCAGATCGAGCTGCGCGTGCTCGCCCATGTGGCCGACATTCCGGAGCTGAAGAAGGCATTCGCGGAAGGTATGGACATTCATGCCATGACCGCCTCCGAAATGTTCGGCGTGCCGGTGGAAGGAATGCCAGGCGAGGTGCGCCGGCGCGCCAAGGCCATCAATTTCGGCATCATCTACGGCATTTCGGCTTTTGGCCTCGCCAACCAGCTCTCCATCCCCCGCGATGAAGCCGGCGCCTACATCAAGCGCTATTTCGAACGCTTCCCCGGCATCCGCGACTACATGGAACGCACCAAGGCCTTTTGCCGCGAGAAAGGCTATGTGGAAACCATCTTTGGCCGCCGCGCGCATTATCCGGAGATCCGCTCATCGAACCCGTCCGTCCGAGCGTTCAACGAGCGTGCCTCCATCAACGCGCCTATCCAAGGCTCCGCTGCCGACATCATCCGCCGCGCCATGATGCGGATGGAGGCGGCGCTGGCCGATTCGGGATTGGTCGACGTGAAGATGCTTCTGCAGGTGCATGACGAACTGGTGTTCGAAGCGCCGGAAGACGCGATCGAGCGGGCAATTCCGGTAATTCGCACGGTCATGGAGGGCGCGGCATGGCCCGCCCGATCGCTTTCAGTACCGCTGAAGGTGGACGCCCGCGCAGCGGACAACTGGGAAGAGGCGCATTAGCTCGGCCTCGGCCGATCCATTCTGTCGTTATCAAGCACCGTCCGTCGTTTTCCGGAGCAGGTGATTGATGGCTCGGGGGCTGTCTGATAAAAAGCGTCCCGCTTTTATCGCCCCTTCGAAGGCTCGCACCTGATGGAACCAAAAGCCTCAGACCGATAAGCCGCAGCAACGTGCTTTCGTTGTTGCGGCCGTCTGCCCGGTTCCAATACCTGTCACCTGACAGCGCAGACCGCCGCCGAACATCATTCATTCGAGCGGATGCTTTGTCATGTCCAGAAATATCCGGCTGTGGACCTACAGCCTGCCTGTCGCATTGATGCTGCTGGCACCCTTCAACATCCTTGCCTCGCTTGGCATGGACATTTACCTGCCTGCCATTCCCGCAATGCCAGGAATCCTCGGCACCACACCCAATGTGGTGCAACTAACGCTCACCCTCTACATGATTATGCTCGGGGTAGGACAGATCCTCTTCGGGCCTCTTTCGGACCGTCTCGGCCGCAGGCCCGTCCTGATCGGCGGGGCGATCCTCTTCGCCACTGCTTCCTTTGCTCTTGCGGCCACATCCTCGGCCGGGCTGTTCCTGCTTCTCCGGTTGGCTCAGGCCACGGGCGCGGCTGCGGTGCTGGTTGCCCTTTTCGCCACCATCCGCGACGTCTATGCCGAGCGTCCAGAAAGCGCCGTCATATACAGCCTCATGAATGCCATGCTGGCATTCGTGCCTGCGGTCGGTCCCATCGCCGGCGCGCTGATCATGGGGATCTGGGGATGGCGCGCCATCTTCCTTGCGCTGGGCATTCCGGCGCTCATCGTGCTCACCCTCATGCTTCCCGCCTGGCACGAGACCCGGCAGGCGAAGGGAGGACAGGATAGCGCGGGTTTTAGGCCGGTGCTCAGAAGCCCAGCCTTTTGGACCTATACCATCGGCTTCGGAACTGCCATGGGCACATTCTTCGTGTTCTTCTCTACCGCCCCTCGCGTTCTGATCGATGGAGCAGGCTTTTCCGAGCTCGATTTCAGCTTCGCTTTTGCAAGCGTGGCCATCGCCATGATTATTACCACGCGGTTCGCCAAGAGCTTCGTGGCGCGATGGGGAATTCCGGGCACCCTGATGCGCGGCATGGTGATGTTGATCCTGGGGGCGTTCCTGCTCGCGATCGGCCAGTTGTTCCTCGCCCCGTCCTTTTGGTCCCTTGTCGTGCCCATGTGGCTGATTGCGATCGGCATCGTCTTTACGACCGCCGTCACCGCTAATGGCGCATTGCAGGAGTTCGGAGAAACTGCGGGAATGGCGGTCGCCCTGCATTTCTGTATCCAGAGCCTCCTTGTCGGCATTGTCGGCACGGGATTTGTGATCATGCTGGATGGCAGCACCGCATGGCCTCTGATCACCAACGCGGCCGGCATGGCGGCGGTCACTTTGATCGCGCTCTTTTGGCTCGGCGGCCGCAATTTGCATCCGCAAACCGCGTGATGCCAACGCCTGAGCGGTCCTGATCGCGGCCGCTCAGGCAGCCCCGCACATTGGCTGGAGGTCTCGTCTGACGATGCTTCTGTTGCGGCTGCCAAGGTCGCAGTTCGGCGCCAAGGGGCTTCAGAGCTTCCGCGGCAGCACGCGATCCGGCGGGCGATGACCGTCGAAGAAGGCGCGAATATTGATGATCACCTTCTCGCCCATGTCGATGCGGCCCTCGATGGTGGCCGATCCCATATGCGGAAGGATCACAACCTTGCCGATCTCGGAGAGCTTGAGGAGCCTTCTGCTCACCGCCGGCTCGTGCGCGAACACATCAAGCCCGGCGCCGGCAAGCTTGCCCTCCTCGATCATGCGGATCAGCGCTTCTTCGTCGACGATCTCGCCGCGCGCGGTGTTCACAAGATAGGAGGAGGGTTGCATCAGCGCGAGCCTGCGTGCCGAGAGCAGGTGGTAAGTCGCCGGAGTGGACGGGCAATTCACCGAAATGATATCCATGCGGGCCAGCATCTGGTCGAGACTGTCCCAGTAGGTCGCTTCCAGCTCGTCCTCGATCATCGGCGCCACGCGGCGGCGATTGTGATAATGGATCGATAGGCCGAACGCCTTCGCCCGGCGCGCCACCGCCGTACCGATACGGCCCATGCCGACTATGCCCAGCCGCTTCCCCCAAATCCGCCGGCCGAGCATCCAGGTGGGCGACCAGCCGGCCCACTTTCCCCCCTGCTTCAGCATTTCCGCGCCTTCGACCAGCCGCCGCGGGACAGCAAGCATCAGCGCCATCGTCATGTCGGCCGTGTCCTCATTGAGGACGTTGGGCGTGTTGGTGACGGTAATCCCCCGCTCCGCCGCGGCGGTGACATCGATATGCTCGACGCCGTTCCCGTAATTGGCGATCAGCTTCAGCCGCTCGCCAGCCTGCGCAAGAAGAGCCGCATCGATGCGATCGGTGATCGTGGGAACCAGCACATCGGCTTCCTTCACTGCGGCCACCAGCTCGGGCTGGGTCATTGGACCGTCATCGATGTTCAGGCGCGCGTCGAAAAGTTCCCGCATGCGGGTCTCGACCTGGTCCGGCAGTTTTCGGGTGATCACGACGAGAGGTTTTTTTCGCCCGGTCATTCTCTTTCCTGCTCCCCGCGTTGAGACACCGTTAACCAAGACGAGGGAAACTGAAAAGTGCTGCCCTGCTTCGATGTCTCAGCCCGATGTCTAACAAGCAGGCGCGAGGAAGACAAAGAAAAAGACCGTAATGCGTTGCGTGGGTCCCAAGCCAACATCGCCGGCAGTGATGCCCTGCTGCCTTCGGCGGCAGGTTCTGGGACAAGGGAGTAAAAAATGTTTAAGGTTTTGAAAAAAACGAGGCTGCTTTCACTCGTTCTCGCCACCGCGTTGACAGCATTTCCGGCCATCTCCCAGGACCAGGCTCAGGTGGGAGCGGCATTGAAAAGGGGGCCAAGCGGCCTTCCCCTGCCACGTTTCGTCAGCCTCAAATCAGGCCGGGTGAATATGCGCGTCGGGCCCGGCACCCAATATGCCGTGATGTGGCTTTATCTTAAGCCTGGGCTGCCTGTTGAGATCATTCAGGAATACGACAACTGGCGCCGCGTGCGTGACGCCGATGGAACGGAAGGCTGGATTAACCAGGCGCTTCTTTCGGGGCAGCGCACGGCCGTTGTGGCGCCTTGGTTTAAAGGCAAGGAAAACGCGGCGGTACCCCTTGTTGCCAAGCCTGAAGAGGGCGCACGCGAGGTCGCCAAGGTGGAACCTGGTCTCGTTGGCGAGGTGGCCATGTGCAATGGCAGCTGGTGCCGTATCAACTTTGCCGGGCACGAAGGCTGGATGGACCAGGGCGCGATCTGGGGTGTCTATCCCGGAGAGGCGATTAAGGAGTAGCTCCGGCCTTGCGGAAGAGATTGCCGTCCCGAGCGCAGATGATTCGCTTGCTTCTCGCCGGATGCGAAGTACTTTTACAAAAAAATATGGGTGAATTTAAAAATTCACCGACGCGCCTCAAGCAAAAAAGCGCAAATTTCGGTCATTCTGTGCCCAATTCTCGCATTTTGTTTCGCAGCAAGCAGACTTGCGGCTATTAAGGATGGCACCTGTCCAGGGAGGACAGGGTAGGAGAGGGAAAATGCAACTCAGTGCACCGACCACCGTGGTCTTTCTTATCGCTTTGATTCTGGCCATCGTCTCGCTGTTGCCGGTGCTCGGCATCACGCTCGGCGGAATTGGCGCTTACAGCTACTGGATCCTGTTCGTGGGGTTTGTCGTGCTGTTGCTTGGCAATCTGATGAAGGGTCTGTAAACCCGACCGCAAAAGAGTGGCCGGCCATCACAACTGGCCGGCCGTTACAGCAGGAATGGATTGTGATCCGCCAATCTACCTAGATCAGCGCAGAGGCTTGGCCTTCGGGCGCAGGCGAACAAGGATGTCGACATGGGATATCTCCATGTTCTCCGGCGGCTCTGGTAGGTTCGACACGGTGACAGGCCCTTCCGGGATATCGACCAGCCGGTTCTCCCCTTCCACGAAGAAATGATGGTGATCCGAGGTGTTGGTATCGAAGTAGGTCTTCGACCCTTCCACCGGCAGGATTCGCAGCATCCCCACCTCGGTGAACTGATGCAGCGTGTTATAGACCGTCGCGAGCGACACCCTCACGCCCGCGCTAACGGCTTCCTCGTGAAGTTCCTCTGCTGAAACATGGCGATTGCCAGGCGCGAACAGAAGCCCGGCCAGAGCCACGCGCTGCCGCGTCGGACGCAGCCCAGCTGCCCGGACACGGCTTTTCCAAGTCCATCTGTCGCACTTCCCAGCAGCTGCGGTCAAGGAAGTCTTTCCTGTCGCTAGCGAATTCGAAAGCGGCAAGGCCGCATATAGCTTCCCGACATATATTCCGACCGGTTGCCGCGATCAATAGCGGCATGCATTCTCTACCATTCCGGGCTGATCATCGACGGGATAATCGCGTTCGGCGGTTTCCCACGGGAAAAAAGCTGTGATAGGAGAGTTTCCAAAATGCGGTGCCGTATCGGCAACGATGTGAATGGTTAGACGCCGGCCGGAAGAACCGGTCGCCAGTGAGAATGGGAATTCATGGCGCAGACGAAATCCAGCTACGATTACGAGGACCTTCTGGCCTGCGCCCGAGGCGAATTGTTCGGCCCGGGCAACGCACAGCTTCCGGCGCCGCCGATGTTGATGTTCGACCGCATCACTGAGGTGAGCGCAGAAGGCGGTGAATTCGGAAAAGGGTTCATCCGTGCCGAACTTGATATCAAGCCGGATCTTTGGTTCTTTCCATGCCACTTTATCGGCGACCCGGTGATGCCGGGCTGCCTCGGTCTTGATGCGCTTTGGCAAATGACCGGCTTTTTTCTCGGCTGGCTGGGCGAGCCGGGCAAAGGACGCGCCATTTCCACGGGCGAAGTCAAGTTCAGCGGCATGGTCACACCCGCTGTGAAAACCGTCGAGTATGGCGTCGATCTGAAGCGCGTGATGCGCGGGCGCCTTGTGCTCGGCATCGGCGATGGATGGTTGAAGGCCGACGGGGAAACCATATACAGGGCTTCTGACCTGCGTGTCGGCCTTTTCAAGCAGGAAAGCTAGGCTGCCGCCATCCTAAACATCAGCCTTGAAGCCCTAAGGAGAGCCATATGAGACGCGTCGTAGTCACCGGCCTCGGCATCGTTTCCTCCATTGGCAATAACGCCCAGGAAGTCACGGCATCGCTGCGCGAAGCCAAATCGGGCATCAGTTTCTCGCCAGATTTCGCCGAGCACGGCTTTCGCTGCCAGGTTTGGGGAGCGCCTAGCCTCGATCCGACAGATCTTGTGGATCGCCGCGCGATGCGTTTTCTGTCCAAGGGCGGCGCCTGGAATCATGTGGCCATGGAACAGGCAATCGCCGACTCCGGGCTCGAAGAGCAGGACATCACCCACGAGCGCACCGGCATCATAATGGGTTCCGGCGGCCCTTCGACGCGTATTATCGTGGAAGCCGCCGACACCACGCGCGAGAAAGGCAGCCCGAAACGCATCGGTCCCTTCGCCGTGCCCAAAGCAATGTCCTCGACGGCTTCGGCAACGCTTGCAACCTGGTTCAAAATCCACGGCGTGAATTACTCGATCTCCTCTGCCTGCTCCACATCCGCGCATTGCATCGGCAACGCCTACGAGCTGATCCAGTGGGGCAAGCAGGACATGATCTTCGCCGGAGGCCACGAGGATCTCGACTGGACGATGTCGAACCTCTTCGACGCCATGGGCGCGATGTCCTCCAAACATAACGACACGCCCTCCACGGCATCCCGCGCTTACGATGTAACGCGGGACGGCTTTGTGATTGCTGGCGGCGCCGGCGTCCTCGTGCTTGAAGAACTTGAGCACGCCAAGGCGCGCGGCGCGAAGATCTATGCCGAAATCGTAGGCTATGGCGCCACTTCAGACGGGTACGACATGGTTGCGCTTTCCGGCGAGGGTGCCGTCCGCTGCATGCGCCAGGCGCTTTCCACCGTCAAAGGGAAGGTGGACTACATCAATACGCATGGCACCTCGACGCCGGTCGGGGATTCCGGCGAGATCGGCGCAGTACGCCAAGTGTTCGGGAACGAGATCCCACCCATTTCCTCGACCAAATCGCTGACAGGTCATTCCCTGGGAGCGGCGGGTGCGCAGGAATCCATCTACTCGATCCTGATGATGCAGGAAGGCTTCATCGGAGAGAGCGCGCATATTAGCGAGCTAGACCCTGAATTCGAAGGGGTTCCCATCGTGCGCAAGCGCATCGACAACGCAAAGATAGACACCGTTCTGTCGAACTCGTTCGGCTTCGGCGGCACCAATGCGACGCTGGTGTTTCAGCGATACGCGGGCTGAGGGGATGATGGAATCTCTTATGAAGGGGAAGCGCGGCGTCATCATGGGCGTCGCGAACGATCATTCGATCGCCTGGGGCATTGCAAAGAAACTCGCCGAGCAAGGGGCGCAGCTCGCATTTACCTATCAGGGGGATGCTTTCGGGCGCCGCGTGAAGCCACTGGCCGATCAGTTGGGAGCAAAGCTGCTTCTGCCCTGCGACGTCGAAGACAGCGCCTCGATTGATGGCGTTTTCGAGACCCTTGCGTCGGAATGGGGCTCGCTCGATTTCCTCGTGCATGCCATCGGTTTTTCCGACCGCAACGAGCTGAAAGGCCTTTACGCCAACACCACGCGGGAAAACTTCATCCGCACGATGGTTATCTCCTGCTATTCCTTCACCGAAGTCAGCCGCAAGGCGGCGGCAATGATGGACAATGGCGGGAGCCTCCTCACCCTTACCTATGCCGGATCCGTCCGCGTGATGCCCAATTACAACGTGATGGGCGTTGCCAAGGCCGGCCTTGAAGCGAGTGTGCGCTATCTTGCCAATGATTACGGCCCGCGCGGAATCCGCGTGAACGCGATTTCTGCCGGCCCGGTGCGGACGCTTGCAGGCGCTGGAATTTCCGACGCGCGGCATATGTTCACCTACCAGCAACGCAACTCACCACTGCGCCGCACCGTCACGATAGACGAGATCGGCGGGTCAGCGCTCTATCTGCTGTCGGAACTTTCCTCGGGCGTAACGGGGGAAATCCACTATGTGGATTCGGGCTACAATATCGTTTCCATGCCGGTGCTTGAGGAACTGAAGCGCTCAGGCGAAGCCTCCGAAAAGGCCCAAGCCGAGGGCGACGTCCCGAAAGCGAAATAGCGGGCGCAACCGTCCAACGGACAGCGGGCTATTTCCGTCCCCACAGCACCTTATAGCTTTCGTCGCGGGCGATTTCGCCCTGCTGGCGGAAGGCGTTTTCCATTATGCGCTCGTAGGGCAGGCCGCGATTGGCAACGAGGAAAAGCCTGCCGCCAGGGTTGAGAGCCTTTGCTGCCGCCCCGATCATGCCTCGGCCGATCTCCGGCTCGGCCGCGCGGCCACGATGAAAAGGCGGATTCATGAGGATCACGTCATAGCGATGCGGGACAGGCTCGTTTAGAAGGTCGTGCCAGAAATAGCGGCAATTCACGCCGGGAGCCTGCTCAGCCAGATTCCGTCTGGCCGACTCCAGGGAAGGAAGATGGGCTTCATAGAGATCGGTCGCCATAATCGAGAAACGCTCGACAAGCCGTAGCGAAAGAAATCCCCAGCCGGCCGCGAAGTCTGCAACCTTGCCGGAAATGTCGGGCGGCAGATTGTCAATGAGGAAACGGGAGCCCGGATCGGCCAAGCCTTCCGAAAACCCTCCGACAGCAGTTTCATAGCCCTCGGGCGTAATGCCTGCGGGTCCGGATAGGACTGAGAGGACATCCGCTTCCAGCCGCTCGGGACGGCGAAGCCAAAAGGCGAGGCCATGAAATTTTGAGATCGCGTTTTCCAGCGGAAGACGCTCAGCGACTTGTTTTCGAAGGCTTTGCGCACCGTCTTTTTTCATGCCCGCGGCAAGAATGATCCCGCCGGGATGAACGGATCTGAGCGCCTCAGCCAGCCGCGCTTCGTTCTCCCGCCTATTCCGGCCGAGGAGAAGCAGCGCCGCATCATAGCCGTTCCGTTTCACTTCCGCGCTGACGGCAAAGCCGGCCTTCTCCAGGGCGAGGAAATCAGGGCGAAAGTCCACCACCACATCAACTTCGGCGGCGGTTTCAGGCAGGCGCAGGCCAGCAGATGCGCCGAGAACGAGCAGGCGCGCGCCTGCGCCCGGCAAATCGAGAATGCCGCGCTCGAATGGATAGAGGAGTGTTGGCAGAGCTTCGTGCATCGGTGCTGCTCACCGCAGGCCAGAAACAGGAACGGGCGCAGCAATAGCGGCGCCCGCTGGAAGATAACACAGTGAAAGAGAGATCAGCCTTCGGCTTCCTGCTTCTCTTCCTTCTTCTCCTGTACGATTTCCTTACCGGTCTCCTGATCGACGACCTTCATGGAAAGGCGCACCTTCCCGCGCTCGTCAAATCCCATGAGCTTGACGAAGACCTTGTCGCCTTCCTTCACCACATCCGTGGTCTTCTGGACGCGCTCGGGCGCCAGTTGCGAAATGTGGACCAGGCCATCCCGAGGACCGAAGAAGTTCACGAATGCGCCGAAATCGGCTGTCTTTACGACCGTGCCCTCATAGATCTCTCCCACCTCCGGTTCGGCGACAATGGAATGAATCCACTTGCGAGCCGCCTCGATCTCCTTGCCATTGCTGGAGGCGATCTTCACCGTGCCGTCGTCCTCGATATTGATCTTGGCGCCGGTCTTCTCAACGATCTCGCGGATCACCTTCCCGCCAGTGCCGATCACGTCACGGATCTTGTCGGTCGGGATGTGCATGACCTCGATGCGCGGAGCGAACTCACCAAGCTCGCCGCGGCTTTCCGAGAGCGCGTTGGCCATTTCGCCCAGAATATGCAAACGGCCATCCTTTGCCTGCTCCAGGGCGACTTTCATGATCTCTTCGGTGATGCCGGTGATCTTGATGTCCATCTGCAGCGAGGTGACGCCTTCGGCGGTGCCTGCCACTTTGAAGTCCATATCGCCAAGATGATCCTCGTCACCGAGAATGTCGGACAACACGGCAAAGCGGTCGTCTTCCTTGATGAGGCCCATCGCGATGCCAGCCACCGGCTTGGCAAGCGGCACTCCCGCGTCCATCAGAGCCAGCGAGGTGCCGCAGACAGTGGCCATTGAGGAAGAGCCGTTCGACTCGGTGATCTCGGACACAACGCGGATCGTGTAGGGGAACTGCTCCGGTGCCGGGAGCAGCGGGTGCACCGCGCGCCAGGCGAGCTTGCCGTGGCCGATCTCACGCCGACCCGGAGAGCCCATGCGGCCGGTCTCACCCACCGAATAGGGCGGGAAGTTGTAGTGCAGCATGAAGGTTTCCTTGACGGTACCTGTCAGGGAATCGACATATTGCTCGTCCTCGCCGGTACCCAAGGTCGCGACCACAAGGGCCTGCGTCTCCCCGCGGGTGAAGACGGCAGAGCCGTGCGTACGGGGCAGTACGCCCACTTCCGCGACGATCGGGCGAACGCTCCTCAAATCGCGGCCGTCAATACGGGAGCCGGTGTCGAGGATGTTCCAGCGCACGATCTTTGCCTGGAGCGCCTTGAAGACCGTGGCCACCTGCTCAGGCGTCCACTTGTATGCCTCGGCACCTTCCGGAAGGAAAGCTTCCTTCACCTTTGCCTTGGCAGCATTCACGGCATCGTAGCGAGCTTGCTTGTTGGTGATCTTGTACGCGTCACGCAGGTCAGCCTCGACCACCTTCAGCATCTCGGCCTCAAGCGCGGAAAGATCCTCAGGCAGGAATTCGCGGGGCTCTTTCGCCGCGACTTCGGCGAGCTTGATAATGGCGTCGATGACCGGCTGGAAATTCCTGTGCCCGAACATCACGGCGCCGAGCATCACGTCCTCGGGCAGCTCGTGAGCTTCCGACTCCACCATCAGCACCGCATCGCTAGTGCCCGCCACGACGAGGTCCAGCTTGGTCTCCGCCATTTCGTCGAGGTGCGGGTTAAGAATGTACTCGCCGCCGACATAGCCAACGCGAGCAGCCCCTACCGGCCCCATGAAGGGAACACCCGAAAGCGTCAGCGCGGCCGAAGCGGCAACCATGGACAGGATGTCCGGATCGTTCTCCAGGTCGTGCTGGAGAACGGTGATGATCACCTGGGTGTCGTTTTTGTAGCCTTCGACGAAGAGCGGACGGATCGGACGATCGATGAGGCGGGAGACCAGCGTCTCCTTCTCGCTCGGACGCCCCTCACGCTTGAAATAACCGCCAGGGATCTTGCCGGCCGCGAAGGTCTTTTCCTGATAATTCACGGTGAGCGGGAAGAAATCGATCCCGGGTTTCGGCTCCTTGGCCGAGACGACGGTGGCCAGCACGACAGTTTCGCCGTAGGTCGCGAGAACCGCACCGTCGGCCTGGCGGGCGATCTTGCCCGTTTCCAGGATGAGCGGCCGCCCACCCCATTCAATTTCCACTTTATGATGATTGAACATGTCTTGTCCTTAACGCTTGAAAGCAAGACATAGCAGTCTCACTTCATTTCTCTTTCATTTTAGGACGAGCCACGGGCAAGACAACGTGAAGCTTGGTTCCAAGCCGCCTGGCGGCTCACAAGCATCCCGCAATCCTGCCCCATGACCTGTCCGTCGGCGGCCTCAGGCCACTTGCCCAGAGCCGGATGGCACCTGTCCTTACAGGGCCAATAAACTGGGGCGGGTTCCCCCGAGGAGAACCCGCCTCCAGAACTAACGACGCAGCCCGAGCTTTTCGATCAACGCCTGGTAGCGAGCCTCGTCCTTCCGCTTGACATAGTCGAGCAGACGACGGCGCTGCGAGACGAGTTTGAGGAGACCACGACGGGAATGGTTATCCTTCTGGTGCTCCTTGAAATGCTCGGTCAGGTTCTTGATGCGCTCGGTGAGGAGGGCGACCTGGACTTCCGGCGAACCGGTGTCAGCATTGGCAGTCGCGAATTCCTTCAAAAGCTCCTGCTTGCGCTCGGCAGTAATCGACATCGGGGTCCTTTCATTAACTAGAGGAATAAGCCGCCCACAGCCGGGATGTCGTCCAGCAAGGGCCATTTTCCACAGGGCGCTAAAGGCGCTGTGATGCGGCGCATATAAGGCATAATCCGAATGATTGCCAGCTAAAAGGCGATCAGAAGGGCGAGGCGGGTTGCGTCCGCTCGGGTGCGAGGCGCTTCAACGGGATGCGAAAAATGCATTCGAGGCCGTCGCGATGAAACGTACGCGATATCTCCGCGTCAAGCGTGCCCCCCAACATGCGCTCGATGATCTCCGTGCCGAAACCGCGCCGCATCGACCGCCGCCGCAGCAGCGTGAGATGTTCGCGCCAGGTGAGAACCAGCACCTCTCCGTCGATTGTCCAGGTGACCGACAATCGGCCCGTCCGCGCACCGAAAGCACCATATTTGGCGGCATTCGTCGCCAGCTCGTGCACGGCAAGGCCGATGGTTTGCGCCGCCTGATTGGAAAGACGGAAAGGAGGGCCCGAAATATCGAGCCGCTTCATATCCTCGGGCCGGAAGGGCTCGATTTGCGCCATCAGCAATTCGCGCAGCTCCACACCGGTGGCGCCGCCTGCGATGAGAAGATCTGTCGAACGCGCAAGGCCATAAAGGCGCTTCTGGAACGAATCGAGGAAGACCGGCAGGGAGCGCGAACTGCGGGCCGTCTGCTTTGCCATTGATGAGACCACGGTGAGCTGATTTTTAGCCCGGTGAGCCACCTCGCGCATGAGAAGCCGGATCTCATTTTCCGCGGTTTTCCGATCGGTTGCCGCCTCCGAAAGCGCCGCGGAAACCGTTGCCACCTCGGCGATTGGATAGCGCACGGCATCCACCGCCTGTCCGGCGCCCAATCTTCGTGCATCATAGGCGAGGCGGCGGATGGACCGGGCAATTTGCCGCCCGATCAGCCAGGCCGCCAGCGTTCCGATGGCTATGATCACCAGACTGCTGCTGAACAGCGATCGCAAAGCGCGTCGCGTTGGCTCCTCGACGGCCGCCGTTGGCGCCCAGACGACCACTTTCCAGCCGCTATAGGCCGACTCATCCACGATCGCCACGTAGGATTGCGAGTCGACACTTTCGGAAATGCGACCGGTCTGCGGTTCACGGCCGTTATGGACATCGAGGAAGAATGGCTTGCCAATGCTGGACGACATGAAGGAGGAGGCAATTACTATCCCCTCCCGGTCAAGCAACGAGGCATTCCACCCGCCGCGCAGCATTTCCTGTGAAAGCGTGTCGGCCATAGTCTCTGCATTGCGCGTCAGCACCAGCAGAAGCGGCGGCTGGTTCTCGCGCAGGATCGGCAAGATGACATTGAAGACCCACTTTTGCGAAACCTGGCCGAAGAAAACGCCGGAGACCACAGCAGCGCGGGTCTGAAGGGCCTGCTTTGCCGAGGCGGGATTTGCGGTTGGTCCAAGCGAGGCGCCGAACGGGACACGTGTGTTCAGAAGTTGCCTGAGATTTCCGTCAAGCACGATGAGATAGGACCCGGTTCCCGCGAGCGCCATCCTCGAGCGCTCATAAAAGTCGTGCAGGTTGCCGGTTGTGAGTGAGCGCGTGGTCGACAGCACCCTGAGCGTGGTCACCATGCCGCTTAGTTCCCTATCCACGGCCTCTGCTATGGAGCCGGCCATAGCTTCCGCCAATGTCTCGACCACCGCGCGCTGCGCCGCGTCGTTACGCTGCAGAAGCACCGCCGAGATGGCAAGCGCCGGGACAATGGTGACCAGGATCAGCAAAAAAAGATAAAAGCCGATCGATTTCGGGCCTGTCAGCCGCGCGCGCAGCTTCTGCCTGAACCCGTGCTTTGCATCAGGGCGATTAACGCTGGTGTCCACGTCGCCCACACCTTGCCGATCCAACCCGCATCTCTCCTTCAATGCGAAACTAGGGCAAGCGTTGCAACATAAAGCTTAAGGACCTCGTTCCCCGTTAGAGCCCAAAAACCCTTTTCGGCTTGAACATGCCGGCCTCCACCATGCCGATCGCGATCAAACGGCCGCGCAGGCTGGCCCAAGCTTCCGGCGCCTGTACCGGAGCGTCCCGGCCGCGCACGATCACCGGATTCCCAAGCCGGATACGGCCTGCCGCATCATCGCCCAGGACGATTTCGGGTAATCCGTCGAGGGCCGCTTCCGTATCGAGAAGATAGGAGTCCAGGGCAGAAAATCGATCGCTTTCCGTTTCCGCATCGGCTGCGGCGCCTTCCAAATCCTTCAGCGGCACCAATTGTTGCGTCTCGAATGGGTAGACTTCTGTGCGCCGGAGATCGGCGACATGCCCGAAACAGCCTAGATCGCGGCCCATATCGCGGGCGAGCGAGCGGACATAGGTCCCCTTGCCGCATTCCACTTCGAACACGGCCTTTTTCGGTTCGGGAATCGAAATGAGATCGAGCCGCCCGATCTCCACCTCGCGCGCTGCAATTTCCACCACCTCGCCTTCTCGCGCCAGATCATAGGCGCGTTCCCCACCGATCTTCACGGCGGAGAATTGGGGCGGCGTTTGCATGATCAGCCCCGTGTACCGCGGCAGGAGCGCTCGTATGTCCTCTTCCACAGGCACCTTGTCACAGGACTTTGTCACCGGTCCCTCAAGATCGTCCGTCGAGCGTTCCTCACCCCAAGCGACCGTGAACCGGTAGACCTTCGCCCCTTCCATGACATAGGGAACGGTCTTCGTGGCCTCGCCAAGAGCGATGGGCAACAT
The DNA here is from genome assembly GCF_011317445.1 of Chelativorans multitrophicus. Classification (GTDB taxonomy): domain Bacteria; phylum Pseudomonadota; class Alphaproteobacteria; order Rhizobiales; family Rhizobiaceae; genus Chelativorans; species Chelativorans multitrophicus. The sequence goes on along the minus strand of NZ_JAAAPL010000004.1, from coordinate 75,242 downwards.
GCCGGAGGCGAGCGGGTCCAATGTGCCGGCATGTCCAGCCTTCTGTGCGCCGAACAGCCATTTCACCTTGGAGACAGCCTCCGTGGAACCAAGCCCGGCCGGCTTGTCCAGCACCAGCCAGCCCGAGACGGCTCGGCCCTTTTTCTTTCCGCGACGCGCCATATGGCAGTCCTTCTGTGGTCGGGTTTTGTCCGTCAGCCGTTGTCGTCTTCGTCGTCGGCATCACCAAGATCCCGCGCCACCTCCGGAGAGCGCAGAATCCGGTCGATCTTCTCGAAATTCTCGTAACTTGTATCGAGGTGAAAACGAAATTCCGGCATATACTTCATCTGCCGCAGCGCTGGGCTCACCCGACCACGGATATAACGCGCGTGGCGGTTAAGCGCTGCGATGATGGCTTCCTTGTCGCCGCTCAGAGGCGAGACAAATACTGTCGCAATCTTCAAATCCGGCGACATGCGGACCTCGGAAACGGAAATCACGGCGCCTTCAAGGGCCGGATCACGCATATCCTCGCGTTGGAGCACGTCCGAGAGCGCGTGGCGAGCCTGCTCGCCGACGCGAAGCTGCCGTTGGGAAGGGGCGGAACTGGGCATGGCAATCAATCGTCAAGCTTCGGGCGGAAAACCTGTTTCCCACCGTCAATTTTGGCCCTGTTTGCCATAGGCAAAAGTGCGGCCGCGAAACCGGCGGCCAAGAAGCCGCCGGCAAATTGCTTATAGCGTGCGGGTCACATGCTCGACGCGGAAAGCCTCGATCACATCGCCAACGCGGATGTCCTCGTAGTTTTCGAAGGCCATGCCGCATTCCTGGCCCGCGGGAACTTCTGAAACTTCGTCCTTGAAGCGCTTCAGCGTCTTTAGCTTGCCCTCGTGAATCACCACGTTGTCGCGGATGAGGCGGACGCCCGCGCCGCGCTCGACCTTGCCTTCGGTGACACGGCAACCGGCCACCTTGCCAACCTTGGTGATGTTGAAAACCTCCAGAATCTCGGCGTTGCCGAGGAAGGTTTCACGCCGCTCGGGCGAGAGCAGGCCGGACATAGCCGCTTTGATATCATCCACGAGGTCGTAGATGATGTTGTAATAGCGGATCTCGATTCCCGCCTGCTCGGCTGCATCCCGCGCCTGCTTGTTGGCGCGCACATTGAAGCCGATGATGGCGGCATCGGATGTCTCCGCAAGCGAAATGTCGCTTTCGGTGATGGCGCCGGCCCCCGAATGGACGATACGTGCGCGCACCTCTTCGGTGCCGAGCTTCTCGAGAGCGTTGACGATCGCCTCGATCGAGCCCTGCACGTCGCCCTTGATGATGAGCGGAAACTCTTTCATACCGCTCGATTGGAGCTGCGACATCATCTGCTCCAGCGAGCCGCGCTGGCCGGCCTGACGGGCAACGGCCTTCTCGCGCGCCTTGCGCTGACGATATTCGGAAATCTCGCGAGCCCTCGCCTCGGTATCCACGACCGCAAAGCGGTCACCCGCTTGCGGCGGACCCTGCAAGCCCAGAACCTCCACCGGGGTCGATGGCGGCGCAACCTTTACTGCCTCCCCGCGCTCATTCACGAGCGCACGGACGCGACCCCATTCACTGCCGGCCACGATCACATCGCCCGGCTTCAGCGTGCCGGCCTGGACAAGCACAGTCGCCACGGAGCCGCGGCCGCGATCCAGCTTGGCCTCCACAACGACACCTTCGGCCGTGCGATCTGGATTGGCCTTGAGTTCGAGTATTTCCGCCTGGAGCAGAATAGCCTCGAGCAACTTGTCCAGATTGGTGCCTTTGATTGCGGACACCTCGACATCCAGGACATCGCCGCCCATGGATTCCACGAAAACCTCGTGCTGGAGAAGTTCCGTGCGCACCTTCTGCGGGTTGGCATCCGGTTTGTCGATCTTGTTGATGGCCACGATGATCGGGACACCGGCTGCCTTGGCGTGGTTGATGGATTCCACCGTCTGCGGCATCACGCTATCATCAGCCGCCACCACAAGGATGGCGATATCCGTTGCCTGCGCGCCGCGGGCGCGCATGGCAGTGAATGCCGCGTGGCCGGGCGTGTCGATGAAGGTGATCGTGTTCCCGTCCTGCTCCACCTGGTAGGCGCCGATATGCTGTGTGATGCCGCCGGCTTCACCAGCCACGACATTGGCCTTGCGGATCGCATCGAGCAGCGAGGTCTTGCCATGATCAACATGGCCCATGATGGTGACCACGGGCGGACGCGGCTTCAGGTCCTCGGGTCTGTCCTCGATATTGAAAAGTCCTTCCTCAACGTCGGATTCCGCCACGCGCTTGGCCGTATGGCCGAATTCGACCGCCACCAGTTCGGCAGTGTCCGCGTCGATCACGTCGCCGGGCTTCATGATCTGGCCCTGCTTCATGAAATATTTGACGACATCCACGGCCCGTTCGGCCATGCGCTGGGCAAGCTCCTGGATCGTGATCGTCTCCGGAATGACGACCTCGCGCGAGACCTTCTCGCGCTGCTCCTGCTGCATGGCGCGCTTGAATTTTTCCTGCCTGCGCCGCATGGAGGAGAGGGAACGGCTGCGCGTAGACTCCTCGTCGGAAAGGGCGGAATTGAGCGTGAGCTTGCCGCGCCGGCGTTCCTCTTCGCCGCGAGGTTTGACGGGGCGAACAGGCGCTTCCGGCTTTACCGCTCCGCGCTTGGCGAGGCCGCCACGGCCGCCGCGCTCTTCTTCCTCTTCCACGGCCTCCGCCACCACGGCGGGTGTCTCGACCACGGGTGTCCGGCGCTTGGCTTCTTCCTCAGCACGTTTGCGGGCTTCCGCCTCTGCCTTGAGACGAGCTTCCTCCTCCGCCTGGCGGCGTGCGGATTCCTCTCGCTCGCGCTGACGGCGCTCGTCCTCTTCGGCACGACGCCTGGCCTCTTCCTCGGCGCGCTTGCGCTCCTCGGTCTCGCGCAGTTTCGCATCCTGCAGAGCACGACGGCGCGCTTCTATCTCATCGGCCGAAAGCTCGTTAAGCACGACGCCTGAGCGCGATTGCTGCGGTTGAGGCCGGGGCGTCTCGCGCGGCTGAGGGGCAGGCGCGGGCGCTGGCGACGGCGCAGGAGCCTTCGGGCGCATTGGCGCCACCGGCTCCACCCGCTCATCGGACCTGGAGAATTTGCGTTTCTTGGTTTCGACGACGACCGCCTTCGTCCGTCCATGGGAGAAGTTTTGACGCACTGTACCCTGCTCTACGCCGGGCCGTTTAATCGTCAGCGTCTTTTTTGTATTGACGCTCAGCGTCTTGTCGTCACCGGTCTTCGTATCAGTCATTCCATATCCTCTGCGGCATCCGCCGCGCTCGACACTTCCCGGTCCGGGACAATGCCTCGATATCGAGCAAGCGCGTCGATGCGCCTCAGCGCTGCCTCGCCCGGCCCCCGGTCGAGCACGGCAGCATGTATCACATTTGTCGCCCCCAATGCCAAACTCATTTCGGCCTCCGAAAAGAGTTTATATGCCGGCACCATTGGGCCACCGACATGGGCTATCGATTTTCGCGCGTTCGCGATCTTGCGTACGCCGTCCTGTGAAGCCTCGCTGGCGTGCAGCACGGCCAAAGCACTGCCGCTGCGCACTCCGGCTTCCACCTTCGCCGCCCCCAATGCCACGGCTCCGGCCTTGCGCGCAAGACCAAGAGCGCCGAGAGCAGCGCTTGCCAGCAAAGATTCGACCATTTCGGCCAAACCGGGCGGAACTTTCACCGGCGCTTTCAGGGCGCGGGCGAAAAGATTTTTCGCGGCCGCCCTCTCGACCAGAACCCGCTCAGCGCCAACCCAGCAGCCGCGACCAGGCAGCTTGCGTTTCAAATCCGGAACGACCGTGCCGTCCGGACCCGCGACAAACCGGATCAGCCGATCCGGCTGCTGCGTTTCCCGCGTGACGATACATGTGCGGTCGTTCATCGCGTTTCACAAGACCCTTGAGCGAGCGAACCTGCATATCAGCCTTCCATCGGCTGGGTTTCCTCGGTTTCTTCCTCGGCTTCCGACTGCAGGTCATCTTCGCTGATCCAGCCCATCTTCAGACGAGCTGCGACCACCATCTGTTCCGCCTCGGCGCGGCTGAGGTCGAGATCTGAAAAGACGCCCGGGAAGAACTTGTTCTCACCGTCCTTGCGCTCCCTCCAGCCTACGAGGTCGTCAACCGCATAGCCCGCGAAATCCTCTATGGTTTTTACGCCGTCCTCGCCGAGCTTGACCATCATTGCAGTGGTCATGCCAGGAATTTCGCGCAGATCGTCGGAGACACCGAGTTCTCTGCGCTTGGCATCCCGTTCAGCCTCGATGCGCTCGAGATATTCCCGGGCACGCGCCTGAATCTCCTCGGCCGTATCCTCGTCGAAGCCGTCGATAGAAGAGATTTCGTCCGCGTCCACATAGGCGATTTCCTCGACGCTGGTGAACCCTTCGGACGCCAGCACCTGGCCGACCATTTCATCGACGTTGAGAGCGTCCATAAAGAGGTTCGAGCGTTCGGTGAACTCTTTCTGCCGGCGCTGAGACTCCTCTTCCTCCGTCAGGATGTCGATGTCCCAGCCGGTGAGCTGGGAGGCAAGCCGCACGTTCTGGCCGCGACGTCCAATGGCAAGGGAAAGCTGGTCGTCGGGAACAACCACCTCGATGCGCTCGGCGTCTTCGTCGAGCACGACTTTCGAGACTTCCGCCGGCTGAAGCGCATTGACGATGAAGCTCGCCGCGTTCTCGTTCCAGGGAATGATGTCGATCTTCTCCCCCTGGAGCTCGGCCACCACGGCCTGAACCCTGGACCCGCGCATACCCACGCAGGCGCCGACCGGGTCGATCGAGGAATCGTGGCTGATCACCGCAATCTTGGCGCGGCTGCCCGGATCGCGGGCCACCGATTTGATCTCGATGATCCCGTCATAAATCTCCGGCACCTCCATGGTGAAGAGCTTCGCCATGAATTGCGGATGGGTGCGGGAAAGAAAGATCTGCGGGCCCCGCTGCTCGCGACGCACGTCATAGACATAGGCACGAACGCGATCGCCATATTTGAAAGACTCGCGCGGGATCAATTCGTCACGGCGGATAATGCCCTCGCCGCGGCCAAGATCCACAATCACGTTCCCATATTCCACGCGCTTGACCGTGCCGTTGACGATCTCGCCTACGCGATCCTTATATTCCTCATACTGCCGGTCGCGCTCGGCCTCGCGCACTTTCTGAACGATCACCTGTTTGGCCGACTGCGCAGCGATACGGCCGAAATCCATCGGCGGAAGCTGCTCCGCGATAAAATCGCCAGCCTGCGCATCCGGATTGCGCGTGCGCGCGTCTACAATGGAAATCTGCCGTGCGGGTTCTTCCACATTCTCGACAACTTCCATCAGCCTTTGCAGCTTCATCTCGCCCGTTTGAGCGTTGATGTCCGCGCGGATGTTGGTTTCCTGGCCATAGCGCGAGCGAGCGGCCTTCTGGATAGCATCCGCCATCGCCTGAATTACGATCGTCTTGTCGATCGATTTCTCGCGAGCCACCGCATCAGCGATCTGCAAGAGCTCCAGCCTGTTTGCACTGACAGCCATGTTCATTCTCCTTCACTTGCGGAGCGGGCCGGACCCTCTCTCGCCGAATCCGGTTGTTCCTCGCCTGCGGTGCCGTCGTCCCCGACGCCGCCCTTTTCACCACGGCGGCGAGCCTTCTTGCGCTGCCGCCTTTCTTCCTTGTCCTTCTTCAGCGCCTCGCGAATAAGCGCGTCCGTCAACACCAGCTTCGCATCGCTGATTGCATCGAGCGGAATCTCCGCAAGCGGCGCTTCGCCCTCGGCGACCTTGTCCCGTTCAATCGTCAGCGTTTCACCTGTGCAGCCGACGATTTGACCTCGGAACCGCTTGCGCCCGTCGACCATCACCGATGTCTCGACCTTGGCCAGATGACCCAGCGCCGCCTGAAAATCGCTCAGGCGCACCAACGGCCGGTCAATTCCGGGAGAGGAGATCTCCAGCTGATAGGCGCTATCAATCGGATCCTCAACGTCCAGCGCCGGCGAAACCGCCCGACTGACCTCCTCGCAATCGTCGACAGTCATGGTCCCGTCGGGACGTTCAGCCATGATCTGCAGCGTCAGCCCGTCCTGAGCAGAAAGGCGCACCCGCACCAGCCTGTACCCGAGCGCATCGAGCACCGGCATGACAATGGCCGCAACGCGGGCGGCAGCGCCGGTTTCTCGAATGATGCGATCGTCCTGCATAGGTTACAAGCCTCTGGCGGTCAGCGGTAACAAAAAAGAGCGGGACCGGAAGGACCCACTCTTCGTCATAGTGACCAAGAATTTCTCCTCGATATAGCTAAGACGGCGGCGGTATTCAAGCGCGGGTAAGCAGGCATCATTGTTGCAATGCACAAAAACGCATGGGTGCGTTGCACAAAAGGCCCTAGCTCGCGGTCTTCGGCCATCTTATTTCCTCGGCAGACAATGGCTGGAGACTAAAATGCGTAAGCGCACCTTTATCAGCGGAATTAGCAGCTTTTTCGGGATGGTCGACAGCGCCATGAGAGTGTCGAATGCCGTCCGCAACCGGGCACAGCCCAGGTCGGCCGATCTTGTCAGGCTTGGCATCGATCCCGATCGCTTCCGGGAGATCACGTTGCTCTAGAGCATCCCGGCACGCCGGAATTGGGTAGAACCTTAGGGTTTGGCTCAGCTCAGCGTTTCTTCTAGTCGCTGAAACGATCTAGACGCGGACAAATGTCAGGTAAGCGGGATGCCGGCCTTCGCGCATGGCTTTCGCCTCGTAGCGCGTTCCCGGCCATCCCTCATACGGGTGCCGCCAGTCTTCCGCGCTTTTCGCGACCCACCTGAAGTCCGGATGGGCACGGCAAGCGAGCAGCGTCCAGTTGACATAACCCTCTATGTCTGAGGCGAAGCGGAACTGCCCGTCCACGCACAATACACGGGCAAAGCGGTCAAGATTGGCCTTATTGACGAAGCGCCTCTTCCAGTGGCGCTTTTTCGGCCAGGGATCCGGATAAAAAAGATCGATTCGCGAGATCGCGCTGTCCGGCAGCCAATCAAGAAGCTTCGTTGCATCATCATCATAAAGACGCAAATTGGGCGGCGCCTCTCCTTCGAGCGCGGCGACCAGCTTGGCCATACCGTTGACGAACGGCTCCACGCCGATGAAACCGACATCAGGATGACGCCGGATTTCATTGAGCAGGTGCTCGCCTCCGCCGAAACCGATTTCAAGCCGTATTTCACGCAGTGGCTTGCCAAACAGGCTGTCGAGCGCGGCTGGAGCCGGGGAACTCAGATCGAGTTTGAGGCGGGGAAGCAGCTTCTCGACCGCGGCCGTTTGCTGCGAACGCAAGCGCTTTCCGCGCCTGCGTCCGAAGAATGCTTCTGTAGATCGTTCGGGATGGCGTTCGGCCATTAGCTTTGCCTATGCGGCGGCAGCCATGGCCTGTTTTAACGCCTTCACCAGATCCAGACGCTCCCATGAGAAAGAGCCGTCACGCCCACCAGGCTTGCGGCCGAAGTGACCATAGGCCGAGGTTTTCGCATAGATCGGCTTGTTGAGATCGAGATGGCGGCGAATACCGGAAGGCGACAAATCCATGACTTGGCGGATGGCGAGTTCCACCTCCTCCTCCGAAACGCGCCCTGTGCCGTGCAGATCCACATAAATGGACAGCGGCTGTGCCACGCCGATCGCATAGGAGAGCTGGATCGTGCAGCGATCGGCAAGCCCAGCGGCCACCACATTCTTCGCAAGATAGCGCGCAGCATAGGCCGCCGAGCGGTCAACCTTGGTCGTGTCCTTGCCTGAGAAGGCGCCGCCGCCGTGAGGGGCTGCCCCGCCATAGGTGTCGACGATGATCTTACGGCCGGTAAGACCCGCATCGCCATCCGGTCCTCCGATGACGAATTTGCCGGTAGGGTTGATGTACCAACGGCAGTCGTCGGCGATCGTCAGGCCGCCATCCGCCAGCGCCTTGCGTATGTAAGGCTCGACCACCTGGCGGACCTTCTTGCTGTCCCAATTCGGGTCGAGATGCTGGGTGGAAAGCACGATCTCGGTCACCGCGGCAGGTTTGCCGTCCACATATCGGACGGTCACCTGGCTTTTGGCATCGGGGCCGAGTTTCGCCACATCGCCCTGGCCCTCCTTGCGGGCTTCCGCAAGCGTGTGCAGAATGCGATGGGAATAATAGATCGGCGCCGGCATGAGATCGGGCGTTTCACGGCAGGCATAGCCGAACATGATGCCCTGGTCGCCGGCTCCTTCCTCGCCCTGCCGATCCGCGGCGCTGTCGACGCCCTGGCCGATATCGGGCGACTGGGCATGAAGCAGCACATCGATTTTCACCGTCTTCCAGTGAAACCCGTCCTGCTCATATCCGATGGCGCGTATCGCGCGGCGCGCTGCCGCACGAAACTTTGAAGGATTGATCGCAGGATGCCCGCGGCTATCCTTGAGAATATCGCCTTCCTTGTCTCGCTTGAGGAGGCTGTCGGGGACGCGCACCTCGCCTGCGATGACGACCCGGTTGGTGGTGGCAAGCGTTTCGCAGGCCACGCGCACCTTCCAGGGATCCATGCCTTCCTTCTTTGCTTCGCGATAGACCAGATCGACGATCTCGTCCGAAATCCGGTCGCAGACCTTGTCCGGATGGCCTTCGGAAACAGATTCACTTGTAAAGAGATAGCTTCTGCGCGCCACGGGTAACCCCTCTGAGAAAAGCCGGCGCATAATACCGGCAACTGGCAGCATCTAGTTAGCCACCGCCAGTGAGCCGGTCAAGAAAACTTGATTTAATCCGGTGCGGTACCGTCGGTCGCAAGAGCCTTGACAAGATCGAGAACCCGACGGCGAACCTTCGGATCCGTAATCCTGACAAAGGCGCGATTGAGCTGAATGCCTTCCGAGCTGCTCAGGAAATCACCCACATAAGGTGTTCCCTCCTCGGCAAGTCCAGCAACTGGGTCCCCGTCCTCGTTTGGAGCGCCTTCAAAGAAAAAAGAAACCGGCGCATTAAGAATGGAGGCGATCGCCTGTAGCCGGCTCGCTCCTACGCGGTTTGTTCCTTTTTCGTATTTCTGAATTTGCTGGAATGTAATGCCCAGGCTTTCGCCCAGCTTTTCTTGGCTGATTCCCAGCATGTTCCTGCGGAGTCTGATTCTACTACCGACATGAACATCAATTGGGTTCGGCCTCTTCTTATCGTTGGTATTCATTCAATCCCTCGCCGCTCGGGATAACTGACACAGGAACCGACGAGGTTCACGCCCCCCTCAGCCGGGTCTCCGGCATTGCGCGAATAGTCGGCATTTGCATATGCGTAAGCTACTTAGCCGATGTCAATTCGACGGCTGAACCTGCCACGCTTATGCTTAACGTTACAGGCAATATCCTAAACTATCAAAAATGTAAGGCCTTGGGTTAGGTTTTTCCCAACTTTGGCCCCGCCAGAAAACTGAAGACTACGGCGAACTATAGGCGGCCCCCTCCGGCTCCGCCGGAGCTTTTTCTACACATGGCGTAACAATGAGTAACTAAGAAGGGTGTTAGTAGCACTTGCGCCACAAGGGCAATAGGAGCCCCGGCGGATGGCTGAGCGCGAAACGCAAACTCATCGAGCCGAGTCGGAATAGCGTATCGCCGACGTGATCAACATTTTTTAACAAGCGTTATACACGTCGACGGATCCGCCACCCGCGCCCAGTGTGACTGATCGAGCATTGGCGCAAGCGACGAGCCTACCCGGCAGTATCTGCGTGGTCGTGCGGCAATCTGCCGCAAGAACAACATGCCGTTTTGACGAGTGCAAGACTTCGGAGTTGGAGGCCGGCGCCTACTCGACCGAACTCTCCGGCGCCTTGAGAATACGGCGACGCCGCTCCGCGGTGCGCCCTTGTATGATGCGCACCCGCTTCACCCTGCGCGGATCCGCGTCGAGAACATGGAATTCGAAACCGGGGACAGCTTGAACGACCTCGCCACGGGCAGGAACACGGCCCAATATGTTGAAGATCATGCCGCCGATCGTGTCGACATCCTCCGCATGCTCACCCGGCCTGAAGCTTTCGCCGATGGCTTGAGCCACTTCGTCAATCTCAGCGCGCGCGTCGACCACGAAGATGCCGTCTCCGGTCTTCTCGATCATCGGCTCGTCTTCGTCATGCTCGTCTTCGATATCGCCGATGACCATCTCGACGATGTCCTCCAAAGACACGAGTCCGTCGGTGCCGCCATACTCATCGATCACGAGAGCCATCTGTATTCGCGCCGCCTGCATGCGGGCCATCAGGTCCGACGCAAGCATGGAAGGCGGCACGAAGAGCAGCGGCCGTACGATTTCGAGCTCGCCCACGGTCCGGTCGAGATCCACATTGCCAAGCAACAGCGACGGGTTCGCAGGAAGCACTTTGCGGCCGCGCCCGTTTTTCTGCCGCGCTGTCCGGATCAGATGGGCCACGACGTCACGGATGTGCACCATACCGCGCGGATCATCCAGGGTCTCCACATAGACCGGCATGCGCGAGTGTGCGCCACGCTCGAACTGGTTAAGAAGATCGCCAAGTGTGGTGGACATCTCCACCGCCTCGATATCTGCGCGAGGCACCATCACGTCCTCTACGCGAAGTTCGCGCAGACGGAGAATGTTGTTGAGCATTGCCCGCTCGCCCACGGTGAGCGGTGCAGCGTCGGTTGTGTGCTGGGCGAGAGCTTCAGCCAGCTCATTTTGCAGCGTCGAGCCATTGCGCGAGCGGAAGAAGCCTGCAATGCGCTGAAACAGCGATAAGCGGCTTTCCAGGCGTTGCGGAGGCCTACTCGGGCCCTCTTCCCCCTCCTCGGGGGGAGCAGCCGCACTCTCCGGCGTTCCGCCGGGGGCGATTATAGAAGCTTCAGTCATTGTCCTTTGATCGTTGCTATCGCAAAGTTAAGCGTAGGGATCGCCGATGGCAAGGCTTTGGAGAATTTCCCTTTCGAGCTGCTCCATTTCCTCGGCTTCCACTTCCGTCTCATGATCATGGCCCGCAAGGTGTAGAAAGCCATGGACGACGAGATGCGTGAGATGATGCTCGAAAGACTTGCCCTCCTCCTTCGCCTCACGCGAAACCGTTTCATAGCCAAGAGCTATGTCGCCGAAATGACGCGGCGTCCCGGGCGGCACCATGCTATCCGGCGCTGGGAATGAAAGCACATTCGTCGGCTTGTCCTTGCCTCGGAAACGGGCGTTCAACGCCCGCATTTCGGCATCGTCGGTGAAAAGAACACTCAGGCTTGCTTGCAGCGGGCCGTCGGTTCGCGCGGCAGCCGCCGTTACGGCACGTTCGACAAGGCCGCGCAGCACATCCTCGGCTGGCCAGTCTCCGGTCGCAACGGCATAGTCGATCGTGAAAGCCGGCGAAGATGCTTCGCCCTCAACCATCGCCTTCGCGCCGCCTCTCCGTTGTTTTACGCGGCTGCCTGTCATAGGCCTCCACGATGGCCGCCACCAGAGGATGGCGCACCACGTCCTTCTCATTGAAGCGCACGGTAACAATGCCCGGCACATCCCTGAGGATATCCAGCGCCTCGATCAGACCCGATTTAGTGTTGGGGGGCAGATCGATCTGGCTTGGATCGCCGGTAACGATCATGCGGCCGTTCTCGCCAAGGCGGGTCAAGAACATTTTCATCTGCATCGGCGTGGTATTCTGCGCCTCGTCCAGAATCACTACCGCGTTGGAAAGCGTCCGGCCGCGCATGAATGCCAGCGGCGCAATCTCGATGACGTCCGCCGCGAGAGCGCGCTCCACCTTGTCGGCGGGCATCATCTCGTAGAGCGCGTCATAAAGCGGCCTGAGATAGGGATCGACCTTCTCCCGCAAGTCGCCAGGCAGAAATCCCAGGCGCTCGCCTGCCTCAACCGCCGGGCGTGAGAGGACGATCCGGTCCACCATGCCGCGCTCGAGCAGCATTGCGGCATAGGCAACAGCAAGGAAGGTTTTGCCCGTACCTGCCGGCCCAATGCCAAAGACAAGCTCCGAACGCTCCAGGGCGCGCATATAGGCGTCCTGGTTCGTCGAGCGCGCGTTGATGGTGCGCTTGCGCGTCGAAATCTGCGCGGCGGCGAGCCTTCCCTTGCCTTCCAAAGTGGGTAGGCTCAACTGGTCGTCGGCAGCCTGCGCAAGCCGGATCGCACCATCCACCTCCGATGCGGAAAGCTCCGCACCGCCCTGCACCAGGCCATAGAGGTAATCGAGCGCGCGCCGGGCCTGCTCCGCAGCCGTCGATTCTCCCTTTACGGAAAGCTGGTTGCCCTTGGACCGTATATCGACCCCCAGCTTCTGCTCAAGGCGAGCCAGGTTCTCGTCAAAGGGGCCGTAAAGCGCGCTGGCAAGCTTGTTGTTGTCGAAGGTGAGCACGATGTGCGCCATGTCGGACGCCCCAGAGGGCGTGTGCTTGAGCTCCGGACCACCCGTCAAACGCGTTCCCCTTTTTTGGCTTTCATAGGGCCACTCTCGCTGTTCCTGCCGGCTCACAAAAGAGGCTATGCCCCCCCGAACTCGTGATCCGCACACGGACGATATCGCCGATCTGCCCCGCATTCTCCTCGACAATGACGGGCTGCAGCCAGGGCGATCGGCCCACAAGCTGTCCGGCCTGGCGGCCCGGCTTTTCAAGCAACAAGTCGATCTCCGTGCCGACGAGGCTTTCGCCGAAAGCACGCTGCTGCTCGGCAAGAAGCGCCTGGAGCCGCTGCAGCCGTTCGTCCTTCACCGCGTCCGGGACCTGATCGTGCATATCCGCACCCGGCGTTCCCGGCCGCGGCGAATATTTGAAGGAAAAAGCCTGGGCATAGTTCACATCGCGCACGATGCGCATCGTATCCTCGAAATCCCGATCCGTCTCGCCCGGAAAGCCGACAATGAAATCACCGGACATGGCAATGTCGGGCCGGGCAGCGCGGATGCGTTCAATCAAACGCAGATAATCGGCGGCGGTGTGCTTCCGGTTCATTGCTTTGAGGATGCGGTCCGACCCCGCCTGCACCGGCAGGTGGAGATAGGGCATCAGCTTAATAAGATCACGGTGGGCGGCAATGAGCTCCTCGTCCATGTCGCGAGGATGGCTGGTTGTATAGCGCAGCCGGTCAAGGCCCGGGATTTCCGCTAGCCGGAAAAGCAGACGGCCCAGACCCCATTCGCGGCCGTCCGGTCCCTCGCCGTGCCAGGCGTTCACATTCTGGCCAAGCAGGGTCAATTCGCGAACGCCGGCTTCCGCCAGCCTTTCGGCCTCCGCTACGATCTGCGCCACAGGCCGTGAAACCTCCGCGCCGCGCGTATAGGGCACCACGCAGAAGGTGCAGAACTTGTCGCAGCCTTCCTGGACCGTAAGAAATGCGGTCACACCCCGGCTTCTGACCGCGGTCCGCTCGGGAGCGGGCAAGTGGTCGAACTTATCCTCCACGGCATATTCCGTCTCGACGATCTTCTCGCCGGCCCTCGCCCGTGTCACCACCGATGGAAGCCGGTGATAGGTCTGAGGGCCGATCACGAGATCAACGGCAGGGGCGCGGCGCAAAATTTCCCGCCCCTCCGCCTGGGCAACGCAGCCCGCAACGCCAACGACCGTTTCGCGCCCCTGTTTCGCCCGCTCCTCCTTAAGCACCCGGATACGCCCAAGCTCGGAATAGACCTTCTCCGCCGCCTTTTCGCGAATATGGCAGGTATTGAGCAAAACCAGGTCGGCGTCTTCGATTACATCAGTCGCGCGGTAACCCTCTGCCGCCAGAGCATCGGCCATGCGCTGGGAGTCGTAAACGTTCATCTGACAGCCATAGGTCTTCACGAAGACTTTTTTATCCGTGCGCGAGGCCGTCCCTGCCCGGGAAGAGGAGGTCTCTGAACGTTCCGTCGTCAAATTCTGTTCCATGATCGCGTAACTAGCGTCTTTCGATCCCAAAAAACAGACGAATCTTCCAGGTCACCGCTGACGCAATGCGCCGACCAGCATGCGCCGCACCTCTGCCTCGGCTGTGCGTGCCAACGCTTTCCTGTCCCCGTCCGCGGAAAAGGAGATGGATTCCCCGAAATGGACTTCTACGTCGATGGCCTTGAGGCGAAGCAACGCCAAAAGATGGGGCACGAAATCCATGTTGCCGATCCAGGCGAGCGCCCCGCGCTCACGCCGGTCAAGCGGCAGCCCGCTCCGGCGCAGATAGGCGATGGCCACGGGCTGTACAATGACCTGGCTGCTCTTTGCCTGACCGAGCGCCATATAGGCCGCGCCAAAAAGGGTGCTTTTGAACGGCAGAACGCTGGTCCCGTCGCCAGTCGTGCCTTCGGCGAAAAGCACCATCGGATCGCCGTCCGCCAGCCGCGAGGCGATTTCGCGCGCTTGCTCGGGAGCGCTTCGCTTGCGCTCCCGGTCGACGAATACCGAGCGTTGAAGGCGGGCGAAAGTGCCGAGCACCGGCCAGCCTCGCATTTCGGCCTTAGCGACGAAATGCACGCCGGTGATGGAGCCCAGCACAAGTATATCGGTCCACGATACGTGATTGGAAACGAGAAGCAGCGGACGCTCCGCCGTGGGCGCACCCTTTACCTGAACCCTGATCCCCAGCACTTTAAGCGTGAGCCTGTGCCAAAGGCGAGGCGCCACACGATCGCTCCACCACCGGGTGCGCAGCGCCAATTCCTGTATCAGGATAAGCGGCGGCGTGTAGCCGGCAACGAGCAGTATCCTTCCGATCAGGCGGAGCTTGCCGAGCATGTCGCGACTCCTGGCCAGTGTCCGCTACCTGAGGTCCCGGCGCATTACCAGCGCATTGCTCTGGCGTGCACTTGCATCCCGGTAATAATCGGGCCTATGGCCGACCTGGCGAAAACCCAGGCGCCGGTAAAGCGTGATCGCCGGCGCATTGTTCTCATCCACCTCCAGGAACAGCGCCTCCACGCGTTCGGCATGCAATGTGCGCAGAACGGCATCCATCAGCATGCGGCCGATACCGCGGCGGCGCAAAGCACGGGCTACGGTGACCGTGAGGATTTCGGCCTCGCCGGCTGCGCGGCGCGCGAGGACGAACCCGCAGGGTTTTCCGCCCGGAACACCTTCCTCAATAGCGGCGAAGCCGAATACGGTATCCTGGGACAGAAGGGATTCGAACTCCCCGTCAGTCCAGGGCCGCACGAAATCCTCCTCGTGCAGCATGGCCAGAAACCGGCAGTCAGCAATCTCCAGCGGGCGCACGACGAATGTCTTTCTAAGCAATCGGGAGAGAGAAAACGCCATCATCTCCCCTTTAGCGGCACGGCAAAGCCGGTCTGAGGCTTCGCGTCCGGCGCGCGCAGATATAGCGGCTTGGGCTTTTCGCCCGCCGCCGGCCGGCTGGCCGCAACACGGGCATAAAAAAGAATATCCGAGGTCGCAGCACGAGATCCGATGTCAAAATGTTCATCCGCCTCCCCGGCAATGCGCTCTGCCGCGTCGCCGACCAGCAGCGGCCTTCCTTCCCCGGCAATCCGCACAAGGTTTTCAACCGAGGTGAGCCGTGGCCCGTCCAGGCAGTGCCCGGCAGCATCGAATTGCGCCATAGCGACCGGTTCCGCCCGCCCCAGCGCGCAAAGCACAGAGCGGCCAGGAAAGGCCGCGCGCGCTTCTGCCGCCAATGCTTCCAGCGTGGTCACGCCTATGGCCGGGATTTTCAACGCGAGCGCAAGGCCGCGCGCTGCGGAGATGCCGACCCGCAGGCCCGTAAATGAACCCGGCCCTACCGAAACGGCGATCGCATCCATTTCCTTAAAGGAAAGCCGGGCTTGCCCCAGCGCCTTCTCGATCACATCCATAATGTGCTCGGCATGGCCCTTGCCGAGATCGAGAACCGCGCGGCCTTTCTCCTCTGCTGCCTGAGCATCATAGACGCAGGCGGAGCAGAACGCGGCGGCGGTATCAATGGCGAGGATATTCATGCCAAAGGCTGCGCTATCCGGCTGTCCGCGCCCTGCCGAGGCGCAGCTTCAGGCCCGGTCGCATTTGCCCGGCAGCGCAGTATGACAGCGACCGTCCGCCGATACAGCGCCGGTTCTCTCGTGAAAGGCCAATGCATATCTCGTCAACAGCCGAGCCCTTGTCAGCCTCTGGAGCTGTCAGCCGCAGCACCCTTCCTGTCTTGAGCCTTCTTCTGGAGCCGCCTTGCATGCAGCACCGGCTCCGTATAGCCGTTTGGCTGCTCGCGGCCCTTAAAGACGAGGTCACAGGCAGCCTGAAAGGCGATGGAATCCTCAAAATTCGGCGCTATCGGTTCGTAGTCGGGATCACCTGCATTCTGACTGTCGACCACCTCCGCCATTCGCTTCATGGTTTCCATCACCTGCTCCGGCGTAACCACGCCGTGATGCAGCCAATTGGCGATGTGCTGGGAGGAGATGCGCAGTGTCGCGCGGTCTTCCATCAGGCCCACATTATTGATGTCCGGCACCTTGGAGCAGCCCACGCCCTGATCGATCCAGCGCACAACATAGCCGAGAATTCCCTGGGCGTTGTTGTCGAGCTCCTGCCTGATATCTTCAGGCGACCAGTTCGGGCGCACCGCCACTGGAATGGAGAGGATATCGCCGAGCTTGGCCCTTGTGCGGGATTTCAGGCCTTCCTGCACCGCCTTTACGTCCACCTGGTGGTAATGGGTCGCGTGCAGCGTGGCCGCGGTTGGCGAAGGGACCCAAGCCGTATTGGCGCCCGCCTTCGGATGGGCGATCTTCTGGTCCAGCATGGCCGCCATCAGATCGGGCATCGCCCACATGCCCTTGCCGATCTGGGCACGGCCAGAAAGTCCGCACAGGAGCCCGATATCGACATTCCAGTTCTCGTAAGCCGCTATCCAGGTCGACTGCTTCATATCGCCCTTGCGGATCATTGGGCCGGCTTCCATCGAGGTATGGATCTCGTCGCCCGTGCGGTCGAGGAAACCGGTATTGATGAACACTACGCGCTCCGAAGCGGCTCGGATGCACTCCTTAAGGTTCACGGTCGTGCGCCGCTCCTCGTCCATGATGCCCATCTTGATCGTATTGGGGCGCATGCCCAGCGCATCCTCCACGCTGCCGAAGAGCTCCACGGCAAACGCGACTTCCTCCGGCCCGTGCATTTTCGGCTTTACCACATACATGGAGCCGGCACGGCTGTTCATGCGCCGGCCGTTTGGACCAATGTCGTGCAGCGCGATCAACGCCGTGAACATTGCATCCATGATGCCCTCGGGCACCTCCTTGCCATCCCTGTCGAGGATCGCCGGGTTTGTCATGAGGTGGCCGACATTGCGGACGAGCATGAGTGAACGGCCGGGAAGCTTAATCGGCGAACCGTCGGGCGCAGTGAGGCGGATATCCTGATTGAGCTTCCGCGTGACCGTTGTGCCGCCCTTCTGGAACGTCTCCTCAAGATCCCCCTTCATGAGGCCTAGCCAATTGCGGTAGGCGAGCACCTTGTCTTCCGCATCGACGGCCGCGACGGAATCCTCGCAATCCATGATTGTTGTGAGTGCGGCTTCCATGACGACGTCGGCAATACCTGCCCTGTCGGTGCTGCCGATCGGATGGTTGCGATCTATGATGATTCGCACATGGAGCCCGTTTCGGGCCAACACCACTTCGCGGGGACTATCAGCCTCTCCGCTATAACCGGTGAACTGCGCCGGGTCCGCCAGGTCAGCGGCGGCGCCGTCGAAATCGACAGCTAGCTTCCCGTCCTTCACAGAAAGCCGCGCCGCATCGGCCCAGCTCGCATTTCTTAGCGGTATGCTCTCGTCCAGGAACTTGCGCGCCCAGGCAATAACCTTCTCGCCCCGCTGCGGATTGAACCCTTTGCCGCGCTCCGCGCCTGCCGTTTCGGGAATGGCGTCGGTCCCGTAAAGAGCATCGTAGAGCGAACCCCAGCGTGCATTCGCGGCATTGAGCGCATAGCGCGCGTTCATCACCGGCACGACGAGCTGCGGCCCGGCAATCTGCGAGATCTCCGGGTCGACATCCGAAGTCGTCACCTTGAAATCCGGCCCCTCAGGCAGGAGATAGCCGATCTCCCGGAGAAAGGCCTCATAGGCCTGCAGGTCACTCGGCGCGCGATTCGCGCGATGCCAGGCATCGATCTTCGCCTGCAGGTCATCCCTTTTGGAAAGCAGCGCGCGGTTGCGCGGCGAGAGCGTGTGAACGATTTGGGAAAGTGAATGCCAGAAGGTCTCTGCATCCACACCAGTCCCCGGAAGGACTTCGTTCATCGCAAAGTCATGAAGCTCACGGGCGATCTTGAGCCCGTTGATCTCGACGCGATCGGTCATTTGGCACCTCGGCACATGCAAACGCTGCGTTTGACCATGGCGGGCGCACGCGGTCAATCGCCCTCAGCCGCCAAGCATGCAATTTGGCCCGGCGCACGGCAATGATAAAAAATCAAAAAGGCCGTTCCGGCATGTAGCCGAAACGGCCTCCTGTCGGAAGGGAGAACTCAACCGACCCATCTAACGGAGAAGCATTGCTATCAACCGCCGGGGATTGTCTCGTTCTCGGGCGGGAGATTTTCATCCCGGGCCGAGAAAGTTTCCGTTTCCTGCCCCGCCAAGGGGCGAAGAAGCGGGGAATCGACAATCGCGGTGTTTGTATCCATTTCATTATCAAAGACATCGTCGTCCCTAAGGGAATAGGGAAGATTGTCCTCGTCGCTTGGCTTGAATTGTTCGTTCAGGTCTCGTGCGGCCATTGATTGCGTCGGGCCGATACTGCCCGTCGTTACGGTGCTATCCACGCCCTGCGCAAAGCTTACGCTCGAACCGAGCAGGAACAAAGCCGAAGTGGCGGCAAGTATCTTTTGCATTTGGGATTCTCCTTCAAGTCTCCGGGAAGGGCCTTTGCTCACCCCTAGACCCTTAACCACTGAGGAAAATCAGAGTTCCGCTAATCGAGTGTCCTGGCCGCTCACAAGCGCTTGATGATAGACGGTCCAAGCAGCCAGAATCGGTCATTGCCGCCAGCAATTTCAGCCGATCGGAGAACCGTCGCTATTAATTAAAAATGCAACAAACCAGTGGACCGAGTGGATGCACCCCTCTTCTGGGGCGCCCCGGGGCCAGCCCGTGCATTAAAGCACGGGACGGTCCCGGGCGTTGGTGACCGGGTTTGGGAGCCGGTCTACCCCAATTATTAGTCGTCGCTAACCTTGAACTGCTCGGTACCGGCATCCGGGAAATGCTTCACCGAAACGCTGGAAGTCACGAGACCAGGATCGACATTGCCAGCCTGCGATGCGCTACCCACATTTATGACCGGATAGGCGTTCGTCGAACTCGGACGAAAATCGTTGGCGGCAGAGTAGCCCCGCTCGGCGGAAAAATCCGCCTGATAGGAAGGAGCGGTTACCTTGTCGGATGCGAAAGGTGAATCATTGGCAGCGAGAGCCGGGCCTGCGCTCAATACAGCGAGGGCCGAAGCTACGAAAAGGGTCTTACGCATTATAGATCTCCATCATATACACGAGGAAGTTTGCTTCCTCACACAACAAAAATAGGCACTAAGATCCAAATTTCTATATGTCAACGTTCACGAAGCTGTGACCTGCCTGCCTTAAGGCGATTCTGTCGCGAAAAGGAGGCGGGTGTTCGATTGAAGTTGATGCCGAACCGCGCATCCGCTATGAAGACCCGCGTTGGGTCCTAGAGATCTAAAAGCACCCGTAGCTCAGCTGGATAGAGTGCTGCCCTCCGAAGGCAGATGCAAGCGCTTTCTGGTGCGGAAGCGGAGGAAAAAAGTCGAATAAAACCAAGAGCTTGGCGGAAATCGACGGAAGCGAAAAATGTCCGGTTGAAGTCGCGGAAGCACTGCGGAAGCAAGCGGAAGAAGGGTATAGAGAAGCGTCGGCGGCATTTGAGCGGAATTTCGGCCTCGCTCAAATTCGATTTTCGCCAGACAAGGTTTGAGGTTGACCCAGGTTGATGTCGAACGATATTGGACTACCAAAGCGCCCGTAGCTCAGCTGGATAGAGCGCCACCCTCCGAAGGTGGAGGCCACACGTTCGAATCGTGTCGGGCGCGCCATTTCTTTCAAGGACTTAGTGAAATTTCACCGTTGCAGAAGTCGGTATTGCAACGGTTTTTGCAACGGTTTTGGCTAATCGGACACTTTCGCGAATGCTCGCGTAGCTTGTCGTAGAGTCGGCGGACAAATTTGGTTGACAACCTCGTTCACTTTCTGTTCGCGCCAACCCCGCAAATTGCAGATCCCCTCCCTAAGGCCGTCAACCCATAAAGAGAGGTGGTGAGCGTAGCGGTTGTCAGCGGTCGTTGGATGCTCATGGGATAGCGAATAGCGAGCTTTATATACACGGCTTCGCGATCCCGGGTCAGCGTCGTAGCCCGGCTTTGGAGTAATTGGCGCATTCGCTGGCTCGAAGAGCGGGATGAGCACTCCCGACGGTTTGGTTTTCCGGAGGCTTCAAGGGTTCGCTCGGCCTTGGCTCGTATCATGGTATCGAGTTTGGAGAAGGCCATGGGTAATCGTAACGAACCTCGTTTCGACCAAGAGGTCGGCATCGGAACGTTGCCTCCTCGACAAAGCATACCGAAGGCTTACGGACTGGATTTCATCGACCTTGGCGGCCAAGTGCGCCTTCCGCCGGCCGAAACCGCCTCCACCTCTACCGAGGCACGTATCTAAAATTGTTAAGCCAGACTTAAAGACGCATCCTGATATGGGCATCTAATCGCGGAATGCGATGGGGTCTATCTTCCTCGACATATCGGAAATGTCGAAAAGGATGGGTGCCTTGTGCTTACGCAGTCCACTACTCACGTCCGCTGTTGCCGTGGTGGCGATGCTTTCCCCAATGACCGCCATCGCTGAACAGTCGGGGAACTTCGAGCCTCTGACCGTTCAGGAGCAGGGCAGCTTCGCGGTCGGCGGCACCGTGTCCGAGACGCCCGGCACCTACAATAACAATGCCCCGTCGGCCGAAGGCCAGACCCTGCACGGCGATCACCTGTATGTGTCGTACCAGGTGCCGCCCGAAGCGCGTCCGCTGCCGATCGTCATGCTGCATGGAGCTTTTCAGTCCGCGCGTAGCTGGGAAACGACGTCGGACGGCCGCGAGGGCTTCGACACGATCTTTCTGCGGCGCGGTTTCCCCATCTACCTGGTCGATCAGCCACGTCGCGGACGGGCCGGCAACAGCACCGAAGCCATCGAGATCGAGCCCGTCCCGAACGACCAGCTTTTCTTCGATCAGTTCCGGCTTGGCATCTGGCCCGATTACTTCGAAGGCGTACAATTCGACCAGAGCCCCGAAACGCTCGACCAGTTCTTCCGCTCCTTCACGCCAAATACCGGGCCATATGACGCCGGGGTCATATCGGACTCCATGTCCGCCCTGGTCGAGCGGATCGGGCCGTCAGTGCTGTTCACACACTCGCAAGGCGGCGGCCCGGGCTGGCAAACCGCCATCAAGAATGAGGATGTGCGGGGCATTGTCGCCTTCGAGCCCGGCAGCGGATTCGTTTTCCCCGAGGGCGCGCTTCCTGAAGCGATGCCGAGTGCCGCGGGAACGCTTGAACCGGAGGCGGTGTCGGCCGAGGCTTTCGAAAGGCTGACCCGCATCCCGATCGTCATCTATTACGGCGACAACATTCCCTCCGAGCCGACCGACCGCCGTGGCGAGGATAACTGGCGCGTTCGTGTCGATATGGCGCGCCTTTGGGTGGACGCCATCAATGAGCGCGGCGGCGACGCCAGCCTCGTGCTCCTGCCGGAGATCGGCATCACCGGCAACACGCACTTCCCGTTCTCCGATCTGAACAATGTCGCGATCGCCGATCAGGTATCGCAGTTCCTTGCCGATAAGGACCTGGACTGATCGCCTGCGCTCGTGCCGGCACGGCACGGGCACCCCTCGAAATCGAACAATGGAGCCTGAAATGTCCGGCGAAACTATCGACAGGAAAAGAAGAGAATTTCTTGGGACCTCAGCTCTCGTGTTGTCCGCCGCAATGACAGGAGTTCTAACAATGACCAGCGCCAATGCTGTCGCATCCGAAAATCCGTTCACGCTCGTTTATCGCGGCGCGATCACGGAAAACG
This sequence comes from Chelativorans multitrophicus, assembly GCF_011317445.1. Lineage (GTDB taxonomy): Bacteria > Pseudomonadota > Alphaproteobacteria > Rhizobiales > Rhizobiaceae > Chelativorans > Chelativorans multitrophicus. The sequence continues at coordinate 53,159 of NZ_JAAAPL010000004.1, read as the reverse complement.
TGCCGGGACAGTTCAATATCCACCCGGTCAACTACGACCTCAACGGCCTCGACATCGTCGCCAACGTCTACACCCCGGCGGACTACGACCCCGACCAGCAATATCCCGCGATCGTGGTGGCGCACCCGAATGGCGGCGTCAAGGAACAGGTCGCGGGCCTCTATGCCCAGCATCTTGCCGAACAGGGCTACATCACGATCGCCATGGACGCCGCGTATCAGGGCGGCAGCGGCGGCGAGCCGCGCAGCGTGGACAAGCCCCAGTACCGCATCGAGGACATTCACGGCGCGGCGGACTTCCTCACCCAGTATCCGGGCGTCGATGCGGCGCGTCTCGGCCTGCTCGGCATTTGCGGCGGCGGCGGATACGCCTTGTCGGCGGCGAAGTCCGACAAACGCTTTGTGTCGATCGCAACGCTGAGCATGTTCAATTCCGGTCGCGTTCGCCGCAACGGCTTCGAAGATTCGCAACTGGAGACGATCCAGGAACGGTTGCAGCAGGCTTCGGAGGCCCGCGCCCAGGAAAAGGCCGGAGGCGAAGTCCTCTACTCGGGCGATGCCGACATGACGGACGAAGAGATCGCCGCTCTGCCCTTCGAGATGTATCGCCAGGGTTACGAATATTACTGGCGCACGCACGCCCATGAGGGATCGACCTTCCGCTACACCACGAGCAGCCTGCTCGATCTGATGCGCTGGGATGCCACCGACCAGATCGACATGATCGACCAGCCTCTCCTGATGATCGCCGGCAGCGCGGCCGACAGCCTCTATATGACCGAAGATGCCTACGAGAAGGCGACGGGCACAACCGACAAGGAACTGTTCACAATCGAGGGTGCAACGCACATCGAGACCTACTGGGTGCCTGAGTATGTCGAAGCCGCCATGGGCAAGCTGACGACATTCTTCGGACGGACGCTCGACGCCGATCGCTCCTGATCCCGGCTTGCCGTGTCCGGCGTTGCTGCGCCGGGCACGGTCATCATCATCAACGATGTGCCATCGATCGCGCAGCGGACCACGGCCCGCATGTCGGTCTGCTGCGAGATCCTGAACATCCCAAAAAGACTGGAAAATCGATATGAAACGAGCTGCACTTGCTTTCGCGCTTGCGTTCGCCGGAGCAACACACGCCCAGGCCCAGTCACAACCGCCCACCGATCAACAGGCGCAACCGCAGCAGGGGACGCAGCAGCAGAACCAGACGCGTCCATCGGGTCCGCTTCAGCAGAAGCTCGTGCCGGGAATGGCCAGATACACCGACGAGGTGCTGTTCGGTGAGATATGGCCAGGAGAGGGTCTTTCGCCGCGTGACCGCAGCCTCGCCGTTATTTCAGTCCTGATCGCCACCAACAAGCCGGCGCAGCTTCGCGGCCATCTCGGTCGTGCATTGACCAACGGGGTCACGCCCATGGAAGCGTCGGGCGTCCTGACCCACCTTGCCATTTACTCGGGCTGGCCGAATGCGGTCTCGGCGCTCGAAGTGTATGATGAGGTCTACACCGAGCGGGATGTGGATTTCGCTGCGCTTCAAGCGGAGCTTGAGCCGCTTTCGTCTTCCTCTGAGACCGATGACGCGGCAAACGCACAGCTCGAAGCCGTCGCGCCGAAGTTCGCGGACCTTACCGATCGGATTGTCCACGGCGACCTCTGGTCCCGGCCTGACCTGAGCGTTCGCGATCGCAGCCTCGTCACGATCGCTGCCCTCACCGGCACAGGCGATATCGACCTGATGGAGCCGTATTTGCGTCGCGGCATAGAGGCCGGGCTTACTCGCGACGAGATCGCGGAAGCTCTGACGCATCTCGCCTTTTACGCCGGCTGGGGGAAGGCCACCAAGGCTTTGACGGTCGTAACCGAGACCTTGGGGGGCTGATCTTTTCAGTGCAGCCGCGGGACCTTCTGCCCAGACGGGCGAGAGGACCGACTCTGCGCCTGCCCCCATCCCCTACAGAAACAGCGCTTCGAAGGCGCTAGCCGGAAAGGTCCACGATCATGAAAAACACCATTGCAGGAGCCGCGCTGCTATGCGCCGCAATGCCACTCACCGCCGCCGCTGAAGAACAAGGCCAGCAGATCACGCGGGCGGGAGAGCAAGCCTCTACATATGGCTCGGCAGATTATTTCACCGGCCGGGTGCGCGTCGATCCGTTGTTCTCTCCCAATGAAAGCATCAATGCGTCGGGCGCTTACGTGACATTCGAGCCGGGTGCGCGCTCCGCATGGCATACCCACCCAGCGGGCCAGCGCCTGGTGGTGACGTCCGGGATCGGCCTGACCCAGGAATGGGGGAAGGACGTTGAGGTTATTCGCCAGGGCGATGTGGTGTGGTGCCCGCCCGGTGTGAAGCATTGGCACGGGGCCGCTCCGAACAGCGCCATGACTCACCTGGCCGTGGGAAGCACTGTGGATGGACAGAGCGTGACTTGGATGGAGCACGTCACCGACGAAGAATACAACACCCGTTAAACAGGTGACTGCGCGCGGCGTTGATCTGGCGCGTCTTGGATCGAGGACGCGGCGCGGCTGAGCATCGCATCGCTAAAGCCGGCGAGCACATATCGGTGCACTCGCCTTCCCTCTAAAGCAAGTGTGCCCATGAAACGCTTTGGATTGACTTTCCTGTTCGCCGGGCTTGCTACCGTCGCCGCCACGACCATCGGCTGGCAGGTGCAGGCCGAGACAACTCGCGTCGAGTTTCCCGATCTGGAAGCGCTGGTGCATTACACCACCGTGCGCCGGGGCAACGTCACCGAGCATATCATGACCACGCCGGAAGCGATCGAGGCGGTAAAGGCCGGCGAGCCGATCCCGAACGGAACGCAGTTCGTCCTCGTCGACTATCGCGACGACATGGAACTCTACCGCTATTTCGTGATGGAGAAGGGCGAAGGCTGGGGCGAGGACTACGAGGCGGGCCGGCGCACCGGCGACTGGCAGTTCCAATGGTTCTGGCCAGATCAGTCCATCAACATGGACGAGAACACCGCGCGCTGCCAGGCATGTCATTCCCGGCAGGCGAGCGCGGACTACCTGTTCACGGGATATCGCATTCCACGCTTCAACGGCACGCCGGTCGAGTAGGGGCAGCTTCGTTGAGCAAGATCTTTCGGCTGCGCCTGGTCCTCGACCTCATCGCCTTCAGCCTCCTCCTGTTCGGGTTTTCCTACTGGTGGCTCGGCAATCTCAGCCATGAGATTGCCGGGACCGCCTTCTTCGTCCTCCTGATCGCGCACAACACCTTCAACCGGCGCTGGTACGGCGCGATCGGCAGGCAGGCGCCGGACCCCCGTGGCCTTGTCAACGTGATTTCGACCAGCGTGCTCCTGACGGCAATGGTCGCGCTTCTTGTCACGAGCATCCTGATCTCGACCGCCTTGTCGGGGATTTTCTCCGCCTATGGCGGTTTCACCGTGCGCCAGATTCACACGCTGGCCGCCTATTGGGCGCTCATCGCCGCGGCCATCCATCTTGGGTTGCGCTGGCCGATGCTGATGGGGTTGGCCCGCAACCTGTGCGGCATCAAGGGACAAAGCGGATTGAGAACCGCCCTCCTGCGTATAGCGGCGGCCGCCATATCGCTACAGGGTATCCGAAGCTCGTCCGAACTCGCTCTCGACGAGAAACTGACGATGCAAATGAGCCTCGACTGGTGGAATTTCGAGGAATCGGTCGTCGGGTTCTTTTTGCACTGCCTGGCGATCGTCGGCCTCTACGCGACGCTCACTTACTACACCATGAAGCTGGTCGATTACGCCAGGACGGCGCGCAGGACGCCCATGCCACGACAGTAAAAGGAAGGTCACTTTGCAAGAGACCTTGAATTTCTGGCGAAATCTGATCGCCGATCCAAGGCGCGTATGGCGATCGCACCTTCCAGCGCCGCGCCTGCCGACCTCATCACCAGCGAGATTTCCGCCGCCAACGCGCCCGTCCTCGAACTTGGTCCCGGCACAGGCGTGTTCACACACCGGCTTATCGAGCGCGGCATTACGGAAAGCCAGCTCATACTGGTCGAATCCGGGGATGCGTTCGCATACAGGCTTTCCCGAACATTCCCGAAGACAACTGTCTTGCGTATGGACGCCGGGCGCTTGAGAATTGCCGCGCCGGTTAAGGCAGGAGCGGTAATAAGCGGCCTGCCCTTGCTGTCGATGCCGCCATCGACCGTCATGCGCATCATGCGCGGCGCATTCGCAAATCTGAGGGATGCCGCCGCGTTCTATCAGTTCACCTATGGGTATCGCTGTCCGGTGCCGCCGGCGATCCTGGCACGGCTCGCATTGCGGGCAACCTCCCTCAGAAGGGTCTTCAGCAATCCTCCGCCCGCGTCCGTATATCGGATCGAACACATCGCTCATGCCCGGTAGCGAAGGGCCTCCATCAGGACGGAAAATGCCGGCGATTGCTGGCGTCGGCTGGGATAATAGAGGTGGTAGCCGGGGAAGCCAGGGCACCAGTCCTCCAGAACCCGGATCAGCCGGCCATCGGCGATATAGGGAAGCGCTTGATCTTCTGGCATATAAGCTACACCGAGACCGTCCAGAGCCGACGACAGGCGCATGGCAAGGCTGTTGAAGATAAGCTGTCCTTCGCCTCGAACCTTCACTTCACGGCCCTTCTTCTCAAGGCCCCAGCTAAACACGCCGCCATAGGTCGGCAGGCGCGTATTGATGCATTTGTGCACGGTCATGTCCTGCGGCGTCTTTGGGATGGGGTGCTGGTCGAAATAGGCCGGTGATGCGACGACCGCCATGCGCATATCCGGGCCGATCGGCACGGCGATCATGTCTTTCGCAACCTGTTCGCCCATGCGTACCCCGGCGTCGAATCCCTCCGCGACGATATCGGTCAGGCCGTAGTCGATGATGATTTCCACCTGGATATCCGGGTATTCCGGCAGGAACCGTTTGAGCGCGGGTTGCAGGAGCGAAATCGCGGGATGTTCGCCGGCCGTGATCCGGACGGTTCCGGCCGGCTTGTCGCGCAGTTCGCTCAACGCGGCAAGTTCAGCGTCGATTTCCTCAAAGCGGGGCGTAATCGTGCGCAACAGCCGTTCGCCGGCTTCGGTTGGCGCGACGCTGCGCGTGGTGCGGGTCAGAAGCCGTATCCCCAGCCGTTCTTCAAGATTCTTGACGGTTTGGCTCAGCGCCGACGGGGAAACGCGAAGTTTGGCGGCAGCGCGGGTGAAGCTCCGCTCACGCGCGACAGCGCCGAAAGCGGCGAGATCGTTGAGGTTTTCCATCTGTATTTGTTAGCTCATCTAAAAGGCTCATGCAGATTATAGCACCTTATCGCATTCATGGTCGGAAGGTAAATTTGGGATCATCGGCCATAAACGTCCGGAACAAGGTCGTTTCGGCCGACCTTGACCCGAGGCGACCGGCCAGCCCCGTGCAGGTGATCATCATCGAAGGACCCATGGACATGAAGAAAGAAGACATTTCCACAATCGGCCGCCGTAGTTTTCTCGGCGTGGCGGCAACGATGGCGGTAGCTCCTGTCCTCATTGGCGCCACTTCCAAGGCGTGGGCGCAGGCTGGCGGCCCGGATGGCTCCATAGCAGCGTCGTCGAGCAATTCCCGCAACCTTGGAGCGCTGGAGGTTTCGAGCGTCGGGCTGGGCGTCCAGAACATGGCCCGTACCTACCAGACGACGATCCCGTCGCGGCCGGAGATGATCAACATCATCCGGACGGCCCATGAGCGCGGCGTTACCTTCTTCGACACCGCCGAGGCCTATGGCCCGCACGAGTGCGAGCGGATTCTCGGCGAAGCTATCGCGCCGTTCCGCGACGAGGTCGTGATCACCTCGAAATTCGGCTGGAACATCGATCTGGACACCGGCGAGCGTCGACCGGGACTCATCAGCCGCCCGGACCACATCAAGCTCGCGGTCGAAGGCATGCTCGAACGCCTGCGCACCGATCGCGTCGATCTTCTCTACCAGCACCGCGTCGACCCGGAGGTACCGATCGAGGACGTCGCCGGAGCAATCAAGGACCTCATGGACGAGGGCAAGGTGCTGCATTGGGGCCTCTCCGAGATGGGGCTCAACACGTTGCGCCGCGCCCACGCCGCCCTTCCCGTATCGGCGGTCCAGAGCGAGTATTCGATGCTGTGGCGCGGTCCGGAAGACGAGGTGCTTTCCGTTTGCGAGGAACTGGGCATCGGCTTCGTGCCGTGGAGCCCGCTCGGGGTCGGCTTCTTGACGGGAGCCATCGACGAGCGGACGCGTTTCGCGGAGGGAGACATTCGCGGAATCGAGTCGCGCTTCTCGCCCGATAACCTGCCGGCGAACCTGGCGCTCGTGAGATTGCTAGGCGAATGGGCCGACAGGAAGCAGGCCACCCGGGCACAGATCGCGCTGGCATGGCTGATGGCGCAAAAGCCCTGGATCGTTCCGATCCCCGGCACGACGCAGATGGCGCACTTGCTCGAGAACATCGGCGCGGCTTCGGTAAGCTTCACGCCCGAGGAAATCGGCGAGCTCAACTCCGCGGTCGCAGCGATCGAGGTGCGCGGCCAGCGCCTGCCCGACGCCGTGCTGGCATTCTCGAACGTCGAGGCGCCTGAGAGGAATTGAAGGGATTATCGCAATGGAACGCAGATATCTCGGCGATCTCGAGGTCTCGGCCCTTGGACTCGGATGCATGGGCCTGAGCCACGGCTATGGTCCGGCCGTCGAGAAGAAAGACGGTATCGCTCTGATCCGCGCAGCGGTCGAACGGGGCGTGACCTTTTTCGACACGGCCGAAGTCTATGGCCCGTTCACCAACGAGGAGCTGGTCGGCGAAGCGCTGGAGCCGGTCCGTGACCGCGTGGTGATCGCCACGAAGTTCGGCTTCGACATCGGAGGCGACAACAAGGAACGTCCGCTCAACAGCCGCCCCGAGCGCATCAAAAAGGTGGCCGACGCCAGCCTCAAGCGCCTTCGGACCGATCGCATCGACCTGTTCTACCAGCATCGCGTCGATCCTGATGTGCCGATCGAGGATGTCGCGGGCGCCGTCAGGGACCTGATCGCGGAAGGCAAGGTCAAGCATTTCGGGCTGTCGGAAGCGGGCGTGGGCACGATCCGGCGCGCTCATGCGGTCCAGCCGGTGGCGGCGCTTCAGAGCGAATACTCACTCTGGTGGCGCGAGCCGGAGAAGGATGTGCTGCCGACGCTTGAGGAGCTGGGCATCGGCTTCGTGCCTTTCAGCCCTCTCGGCAAGGGTTTCCTCACCGGCGCGATCAATGCGGACACGCAGTTCGCCAGCGACGATTTCCGCGCCAACGTCCCGCGCTTCTCGGAAGAGAACCGAAAGTCCAATCAGGCGCTGGTCGACCTTCTTGGTCAGATCGCAGCCGAAATGGGCGTTACCTCTGCACAGATCGCGCTCGCCTGGCTCCTGTCGCAAAAGCCATGGATCGTCCCGATCCCCGGCACCACCAGGCTTCATCGCCTGGAGGAGAATATCAGCGCCGCGAATGTGGCGCTGACCGCTGACGATCTCTCCAGGATCGAGGCGGCCCTTTCAAACATCACGGTGCAGGGCGCGCGCTATAACGCCGCCTATCAGGCCCTGGTCGGCCGGTAATTCCATATACGAGGACGAATGAAATGACCGAGAACATCAAGGACAAGGTGGTCGTCATCACCGGCGCGTCGAGCGGGCTGGGCGCGGAAACCGCCCGCCATCTCGTGCGCGAAGGGGCGAAGGTGGTGCTGGGCGCGCGGCGTCTCGACCGGCTCGAGGCGCTGGCGAAGGAACTGAGTCTTGGTGAGGAGGCTATCTTCAAGGTCGATGTCACCGACCGGGAGCAGGTTAAGGCCTTTGTCGACCACGCGGTCAAGACCCAGGGCAAGATTGACGTGATGATCAACAATGCCGGGATCATGCCGCTGGCGCCGCTGGAGATGATGCGCTTCGACGAATGGGACCAGTGCATCGACGTCAACATCAAGGGCGTACTCTGGGGCATCGCGGCAGCACTTCCTTTCTTCAAGGAGCAAAAGAGCGGCCAGTTCATTAACGTCTCGTCGGTCGCCGGCCACACGATCGGCGCCGGCGGCGCGATCTATTCGGCGACGAAGTATTCGGTGCGCGTGATCTCGGAAGCACTGCGCAAGGAGGTCAAGCCCTACAACATCCGCACCACCATTCTGTCGCCCGGTGCCGTCGACACGGAGCTTCCCGGTTCGGTTGGCGCCCCTGGGGTCTCGGAGGCCGTCGCCGGCTTCTATCATCAAACCGCCATTCCCGCCGACAGCTTCGCCCGCTGCGTCCTCTTCGCCATGAGCCAGCCCGAGAACGTCGACATCAACGAAATCCTGTTTCGGCCGACAGCGCAGGAACTCTGAGGACGGCATCAGGGCGCCGACGCATGTAACGAAGGAGAGACCATCATGAAGACCTGGCTGATCACGGGATGTTCGACGGGCCTCGGCAAGAGCTTTGCACAGGCCGTCCTCAAAGCCGGGGACAATGCCGTCATTACCGCTCGCAACACCCAGGCACTCGACCAACTCGCCGCCGCCTATCCGCGAACCGCACTGGCAACCACGCTGGACGTGACCGACAAGTCAGCGATCGCGCGGGTCGTGGAGCAGGCCGAAGAGCGTTTCGGCGCGATCGACGTGCTCGTCAACAACGCCGGATACGGCTATCGCGGCGCGGTCGAGGAGGGTGACGATCAGGAAGTCGCCGACCTCTTCGCCACCAATTTCTCCGGCACGGTGGCGATGATCAAGGCGGTGCTGCCCGGCATGCGCGCCCGCCGAAGCGGCACCATCGTCAACCTGTCCTCGATCGCCGGGCGGCTGGCCGCACCGGGCTCGGGCTACTATTCGGCCACCAAGTTCGCCGTCGAAGGCATGTCGGACGCGCTGCGCAAGGAACTGGCCCCGCTCGGCATCCGGGTGATCGTGGTCGAGCCCGGCGCCTTCAGGACCGATTTCGCCGGCCGTTCCCTGCACCAGGCGAAGGCCCGCATCGATGACTATGCATCGACCGCCGGCCCACGGCGCAAGGAAAACGACAAGATGCACGGCACCCAGCAGGGCGACCCCGACAAGGCGGCGCGCGTGTTGATCGACGTCGTGGGGCAAACCAATCCGCCTTTCCGGCTGCTGCTCGGAAGCGACGCGCTGAAGAATGCCCGTTCCGAGCTCGATGCCCAGCGCACCGAACTCGAAGCATGGCGGGACGTCAGCACAAGCACCGACTTTCCGACCGGCACCAGATCATGAATCGAGAAGAACGATGAAGACATACAAACTTGTAAACCGCGACGTTTCAGCCCCGGGTCGCGACAGTGCGGCGGACGCCGACGGCTCCGGCGTCGAGATGCCGATGATCGGGCTCGGTGTTTTTCAGACGCCGCCCGACGAAACGACGGCTGCGGTCGAAGAAGCCTTGCGGCTTGGCTATCGTCATATCGACACGGCCGCCGCCTATGGCAACGAGCGTGAGGTGGGCGAAGGTATCCGTCGCGCCGGCATCGCGCGTGACGAGGTTTTTATTGAGACCAAGATCTGGATCAGCGACTACGGCTACGACGAAACCCTGCACGCGTTCGACAAGAGCGCGGGCAAGCTTGGCGTCGATCAAATCGATCTCTTGCTTCTGCATCAGCCGCTCCCCTCCGCATTCGATCGCACCCTTGGCGCCTATCGGGCGCTCGAAAAGCTGCTGGCCGATGGCAAGGTGCGCGCGATCGGCGTCAGCAACTTCATGCCCGAGCATCTGACGCGCCTGTTGACCGAAACATCCATCGTGCCTGCGGTGAACCAGATCGAAGTCCACCCCTATTTCCAGCAGAGGGCATTGCAGCGCCTGCATGCCGAGCACGGCATCCTCACGCAAGCCTGGTCACCCATCGGCGGCATTACCTTCTATAGGGGCGGCGAGAAAAGCACGCTCGAAGACCCGGTGCTGCTGGAAATCGCGCAGCAGCACGGCAAGTCGGCCGCCCAGGTGATGCTGCGCTGGCATTTGCAGGAAGGCCGTTCCGTCATTCCCAAGTCGACAAAACCGGCGCGCATCGCGGAGAATTTCGATGTCTTCGACTTCGAGCTTTCGGGAGAGCAGATCGCCGCCATCGATGCGCTCGATACCGGTGTCCGCAGCGGCCCGGAGCCCGACAGCATCACGCTCGAGAGCTATGGCAGGCCGATCCCCGAGGCGTAATCCGGCGCGCGGGCCGGCCTGCGGCTCACCGCCGCGCAGGGCACGATGCCTGCCGGAAGCCGTGCTCGAAGATGGCAGGGTTCTGATCAACAGACGGGAAAGAAAGATGAATCAGCCCGATCCGACACGGAGGGAGTTTCTCATGACTTCACTGCTCCTGTCCCTCGTGGCGGGTGGAGCCGCCTTGGCTTCATCGGCCGTGGCGGCGGAACTCCCGCAGGGAAGAATCCTTGTTGCGTATTTCTCGCGCAGCGGGAACACGCGTACCGTCGCTGGTCAGGTCAGGCGCGCGCTGCGAGCTGACCTGTTCGAGATTCTGCCCGAAAATCCCTATCCGGACGATTATTTCGAGACGGTCGAGCAAGCGCAGCAGGAGACCGAACGTGGCTATGAGCCCCCGCTGAAAGAGACCGTTGCCGATATCGGCGCCTATGGAACGGTGTTCCTCGGGTTCCCGATCTGGGGGACGACCGCGCCGCCCGTGATCCGGTCTTTCCTGTCCGCGCACGACCTTTCGAGCAAGACTCTTGTCCCGCTGGTCACCCATGGCGGCTACGGGTTGGGCGACAGCCGGGAAGTCCTCGCCCAGATCGCGCCGGCTGCGCGGCTTGTCGAGGGCTTCACCATGGAGGGTCCGCAGGAGCGGCAGACCATAGAGCAGGTGATGGAATGGCTCGATCGCCTGGACGCCCGGTGACGCAAAGATGAGTCCGACTGGAAGTGACGCGTATGGTAAGGACACGAACGGCTGCAGGGGCGCTGGTTCGAGGTGTATTGCACCGGGCCGGCATCGCACTCTCCCTCTTCTTCGCCGTTTCCTTCGCCTCGGCGAACGGCACCGCCATCGCTTCCGCGAATATGGGTAGCGAGCCCGGTGCAACGGCATCCGATCACAGCGGTCAGTACGAGGACATGAAGCCGGAAAGCAGCCTGGGCGATCTTCTGCATCATCCCGCCTTCGCAGGGTATGCGTCCTTGCTCCTGCCGTGGGATGGCCGGTCCTATGACGAAGCCATGACGCTCCGCGAGATCGGTGCGCTGCTGCCCTACCACAGCAACGTCGATCCCGATGTCGTGGTGTCGGGGCTCAATCGCATGATCGACGACGCGCGCGCGGACAATACCGTGTTCTACGATTTCTATACTCCCGAGGAAAAGCGCGCGGTGCCGGGTCGTGAGAATACCGGCCTGTTCTTTTTCCGGGGAAAACCGGGCGCACCTTTCGCTGTTATCGCCCCCGGCGGCGGGTTCTCCTATGTCGGCTCGGTCCATGAGGGCTTTCCCTATGCCGAAGAGATCAGCAGGGCAGGCTACAACGCCTTCGTGCTGAAATACCGTGTCGGGTCCGGCGGAGGCGTCGCCACCGAGGATCTTGCCGCTGCGATTTCGTTCATCTTCGAAAATGCGGATGCGCTGGGCGTCGGCACTGCCGACTACTCGCTATGGGGGAGCTCGGCCGGTGCGCGCATGGCCGCCGCGATTGGCTCCTACGGCGTCGCGGCTTTCGATGGCGACGGCCTTCCGAGGCCGTCGACCGTCGTCATGGCCTATACGGGTCATTCGGACATAGCGGCTGACGAGCCGCCGACGTTCGTCGTTGTCGGTGAACGCGACGGAATAGCCCCACCCTCAGCGATGGAGCGGCGCGTGGCGGCGCTTCGGGCTGCCGGGACCGAGGTGGAGTTTCACCGCTACAAGAACCTGGGCCATGGTTTCGGACCGGGATTCGGAACCAGCGCCGAAGGATGGATCGCCGATGCGATCCGGTTCTGGGAGAAATTCATCACGACAAACAGCGTGCAATAGTGAGCCTCGCATGCCTCAATCCCCATCCACAGTGTTAGTTGTCGGAGCGACCGGAAGCATCGGCCGCCATGTCGTCGCAGCGGCTTTGGAGCACGGCTATGACGTGCGCGCGTTGGCGCGCGATGCTCGCAAGCGAGAAGTATTTCCGCCCGGAACGGAAGTCGTCATTGGAGACCTAACCCGAGCGGATACGCTGTCCCAAGCGGTCGAAGGGCTCGATGCCATCATTTTCACGCAGGGAACCTATGGCAGTCCTGCTGCGGCGGAGGCGGTCGATTATGGTGGCGTGCGCAACGTGCTTGCCGCGCTTGCGGGGCGCAAAGTGCGTATCGCCCTCATGACGGCGATCGGTACCACTGATCGCAAGGGATCACACGACTGGAAGCGCCGCGCCGAACGTCTCGTTCGGGCCAGTGGCCTGCCGTATACGATCGTGCGCCCGGCCTGGTTCGACTACAACGCCCCCGACCAGAACCGGCTGGTGATGCTGCAAGGTGACAAACCGCTGGCCGGCAATCCATCCGACGGCGCCATTGCGCGTCGCCAGATTGCCGAGGTGCTGGTTCGCAGCTTGAGTTCGGGGTCGGCACTGCGAAAGACCTTCGAGCTGCATAGCGAGAAAGGGCCGGAACAGGAGGATTTCGATCCGCTCTTTGCGGCTCTCGAAGCCGATGCCCCCGGCGCACTGGATGGCGCAGGCGACTTGTCGAACATGCCACTTAGTGAAGAACCGCCCAGGATCGTTGCCGACATGGATCGTGTGAGGACTGGGATTTCTCGATAGGAGAGATGACTATAAAGGCAATGGCCATCGTTAGCATTGAGACAGAGCGTTGAGTGCGCGGCAGCATTCGCGTCGCTACGAAGCGCCATCGAGGCGCGCTCTGATCCGCTCCATCTGCTCTATCTCGGACCGTTGCCCGCCGCTGATGCCCTCGCAGAGGGAGACGAGTTCCGCGTCGCTCAAATTCGCCTCGCGGCACATCAGGATCGCACCGGAGTGATGGGGAATCATCGAGTCGATGAACTGACGATCATCGATTAGGGCCTGCGCCCGCGTGGCCGCGAAGGAACCGAGTGTCAGCGCAATGAACGCAGCGTAAAGCGCGATGTTGAGAGATCGCCGGGGATACATGCCCGGCATCGTCGCCAGCATGAAAATGCCCATCGGCGCCCACATGGTCACGGCCATGTAGAACATGTTCAGATTGTTCCGAAAATCGCGAATGCCATCGATCATCGAGAACATCACGACATACATGACGACCAGACCGAGCGCCATGTTGATCCAGAACATCACATAGGGACGTCCGCCGTGTTTCCCGTCGTGCTCGTGCCCGGCGGCTCCGGAATGAGGGGGCATCTCAAATCTCCCGAGGTCTCTTGTCTGTGACCGAGTCGTGGGCCCGAGCACGCAAGGCGGGCGGGCGGAATCGGCGTCCGCCCGCTTCGCCTCAATAGCCCCGATCCGCGAGCCAGCGTCGCATCATCTCGATCTCGGCTTCCTGCGCGGAGATCACGTCCTCGGCCAATGCACGAACCTCGGGATCCGTTCCGTGTTCCAGCACGACGCGGGCCATGTCGATCGCGCCCTGATGATGCGGGATCATGCCGCGCATGAAATCGACATCCGCATCGCCAGTGTAGTCGAGCGCCATGTCGGCGTGCATCCGGTCATTGGCCTCCCTGTAGGCCTGGATAGCTGGACTGTCGGACGCTTCGGCCGCGACCTGAGGGCCATTCCCGCCATGGTCCATCTGTGCCATGGGGTCGGACCCTCCCATCTCGGCCTGAGCGAAGGCCAGACCGGCGGCGACGATGATCGCGCCGCCGATAAGGATCGGTGTCAGCCTGTTCATGTCGGGTTCTCCCCGGCTCAGGCGGCAGGCGCGGGCGGATAGCCCGCTTCCTTCAGCGCGGCCTCCAAGAGGGCGCGGGGCTGGTCGGATGTGACCTCGACCTTTTTTGTCGCGGGATCGGCGAGCACCGTGGCGGCCGGATCCACGGACTGAACGGCCTTGGTGACGCTGCGGACGCAGCCGCCGCACGACATATTCTTGATGTGGAACTGCACGAGAATCTCCTTTTCATGTCTCATGCCTCTCCAGATGGGGCTTCCCACCGTTGGAAGGTCAAGAGAAAAACCAAAAAAAGCATCTTGACCTTCCCATCGTTGGAAGCCTCAACTTGCTGGCCGAATGTTGAATCCGGTCTGCAAGGAAGTTCAATGAATGCGCCGCTGAGAGACCACGTTGCCACCCATGAGGCGGTCACTCTCCCGATTGAGGGGATGAGTTGCGCCTCGTGCGTGGGCCGCGTGGAGAAAGCCCTGAAGGCCGTGCCCGGGGTGAGGAACGCCAACGTCAATCTGGCCACGGAAAATGCCCAGGTTTCGTTCGATGCGCCGGCCGACCGGCGCACCCTCGTCGCCGCCGTCGAGGATGCGGGCTATGGGGTGCCGTCATCGACGATCGAGCTTTCGGTCGAAGGCATGACCTGCGCTTCGTGCGTCGGGAATGTGGAGCGCGCACTGATGGCCGTTCCGGGCGTCGCGAACGCCACCGTCAACCTCGCCACCGAGCGCGCCCAGGTAAGCGGCCTCGCCGATGCCGCCGAACTGATCGGGGCGATCGAGCGGAGCGGCTACGTGGCGCGGGTGCTCGATGGCGGCGTGTCGCATGAAGACGAGACAGATGCCCGCAAAAGCCGCGAGCAGGCGGAACTCGGGCGCGACGTGATCGTGGCCGCCGCGCTGACCCTGCCGGTCTTCGTGCTGGAGATGGGCTCGCATCTCATCCCCGGCGCGCACGATCTCATCATGGCGACGATCGGCATGCAGTGGACCTGGTATATCCAGTTCGCGCTGACGACGATCGTGCTGTTCGTGCCGGGTATCCGGTTCTACGAGAAGGGCTTTCCCGCCCTCGTGCGCCTGGCGCCCGACATGAACTCGCTCGTCGCGGTGGGCACGATGGCGGCCTATGCCTATTCGATGGTCGCGACCTTCGCGCCCTCGCTCCTTCCGGACGGCACCATCAACGTCTATTACGAGGCGGCGGCCGTCATCGTCACCCTGATCCTGCTCGGCCGCTTCCTCGAGGCGCGCGCCAAGGGGCGCACCTCGGAGGCGATCAAGCGCCTCGTCGGCTTGCAGGCGAAGACCGCCCACGTGCGCCGCGAAGGCAAGGCGGTCGAGATCGCCATCGGCGAGGTCGCGCCGGGCGACGTGGTCGAGGTGAGGCCGGGCGAACGCGTGCCCGTGGACGGAGAGGTCATCGAGGGCGAGAGCTATATCGACGAATCGATGATCACCGGCGAGCCGATCCCCGTCGCAAAGGCGGCGGGAAGCCAGGTCGTGGGCGGCACGGTCAACCAGAAGGGCGCGTTCGCCTTCACCGCGACGGCGGTGGGCGGCGCGACGGTGCTCTCGCAGATCATCCGCATGGTCGAGCAGGCGCAAGGCTCCAAGCTGCCGATCCAGGCGCTGGTCGACAAGGTGACCATGTATTTCGTGCCCGCCGTCATCGGCGCCGCGCTGCTGACCTTCCTGGTGTGGCTGGTGCTCGGACCCGACCCGGCGCTGACCTTCGCACTGGTCAATGCCGTCGCGGTCCTCATCATCGCCTGCCCTTGCGCCATGGGGCTCGCCACGCCGACCTCGATCATGGTCGGGACCGGCCGTGGTGCGGAGATGGGCGTGCTGTTCCGCAAGGGCGAGGCGCTCCAGCTTCTGAAGGACGCCAGGGTCGTGGCGCTCGACAAGACCGGCACGCTGACCCAGGGCCGGCCGGCGCTCACCGATCTGGAGGTGGCCAAGGGCTTCGCGCGGAGCGACGTGCTGGCCAGGGTCGCGGCGGTCGAGGCGAAGTCCGAGCACCCCATCGCCCGTGCCATCGTGGACGCTGCGGAGGCTGAAGGTATCGTCCTTCCCCCGATCTCGGGCTTTGAATCGGTCACGGGCTTTGGCGTCAAGGCCGACGCCGGAGGGGAGCGCGTCGAGATCGGCGCGGACCGCTACATGAAGACGCTGGGACTCGACGTGGCGACCTTCGCCGGGACGGCCGAACGCCTCGCCGACGAGGGGAAAACGCCGCTCTACGCCGCGATCGGCGGCAGGCTCGCCGCCATCGTCGCGGTCGCCGATCCGATCAAGGATACGACGCCCGCCGCCATCGCCGCCCTCCACGACCTCGGCCTCGAGGTCGCGATGATCACCGGCGACAACAGGCGCACCGCCGAAGCCATCGCGAGGCGCCTCGGCATCGACCATGTGATCGCCGAGGTGCTGCCGGAGGGCAAGGTCGAGGCCGTCAAGGCTTTGAAGGCCGAGCACGGAAAGCTCGCCTTCGTCGGCGACGGCATCAACGACGCGCCCGCGCTTGCCGAGGCCGATGTCGGCATCGCCATCGGCACCGGCACAGACATCGCCATAGAGGCGGCCGACGTGGTGCTGATGTCGGGCAGCCTCAAGGGCGTGCCCAACGCCATCGCGCTGTCGAAGGGCACGATCCGCAACATCAGGCAGAACCTGTTCTGGGCCTTTGCCTACAACACCGCGCTGATCCCGGTCGCAGCGGGCGTGCTCTACCCGGCCTTCGGCATCCTCCTCTCGCCGGTGCTGGCGGCCGGCGCGATGGCGCTGTCCTCGGTCTTCGTGCTCGGCAACGCATTGCGCCTGCGCGGATGGAAGCCGCCGATGGAAGCCGTGGCCGGCGCGGCGATCCCCGCCGCGCGGTCGGCGGGTCCGGATGCGACCGGAGATGACCCTTCGAGGATTGAAAGGAGCGCGGCATGAATATCGGCGAAGCGGCGCGCGCCTCGGGCGTGAGCGCGAAAATGATCCGCTACTACGAGCAGACCGGCCTGATTCCGCCGGCCGATCGCACGGCGTCAGGCTATCGGGACTATTCGGGGACCGACGTGCATATGCTGCGCTTCATCCGGCGCGCGCGCGATCTGGGCTTCTCGGTCGCGGAGATCGACGAACTTCTCGGACTCTGGCGCGATCGCAGCCGACAGAGCGCCGACGTCAAGCGCATCGCTCTCGCGCATATCGAGGACCTGCGGCGCAAGATCGGCGAGATGGAGCAGATGGCCGACACGCTTCAGACGCTGGCCTCCTGCTGCTCGGGCGACAACCGGCCAGACTGCCCCATCCTCGCCGACCTCGAAAGCGCGAACGACGATGCCGATCAGGAACCGAAGCGGCGGCGTGGTGCGATCGACAATTGCCTTCAGTAAGCGACCGGCCGCCCGGACACGAAGGGACCATTCTCAATGACGGAACTGTCGCGCCGAAGGATGCTCGGTCTCGCCGCGCTCGGCGTCGTCGCACCGCTGACAGCCGTGTTGCCGCGCCCCGCCTATGCAGCCCGGCCCGCGATCGACGTCGCCCGTTCGCCGAGCTGCGGCTGCTGCGGCGGCTGGATCGCGCACATGCGCTCGGCCGGGTTCACGGTCAGCGACAGGCTGGTCGACGATCTGGCGCCTCTCAAGGCGCGGCTCGGCGTACCCGCGGATTTGCAATCGTGCCACACCGGTGTCGTCGAGGGCTACACCATCGAAGGTCACGTGCCGGCCGGGGACGTGCTGCGCCTCCTGCGCGAGCGACCCTTTGCCATTGGCCTTGCGGTGTCCGGCATGCCGCCCGGATCGCCTGGCATGGAGGTCGGAGGCCCGGCAGAGCCTTACGAGGTCATCGTGTTCAGCGCGTCGAGCAGGACCGTCTTCGCCCGCCATTAGGCCCGCGCCCCGATGTCGTCCGTCGTTGCCATGCGCAATTCCCGGCCTCCGCGATCTTTAACCTGCATCAACGACCGTTCCTTGCTTTCCGGGCGATCCTCCGGACGTTCCGCAGCGTCCTACAAGGAGCCATGGCGATGTCAGACACAGAAACAATGCCGGCCGATGAGTCGGTTCACCTCAGAATTGAACAACGCGCATACCAGATCTGGGAGGACGAAGGTTGCCCCACGGGCTGCGAGCTCGACCATTGGCTGCAAGCGGAATCGGAGATCGCCGCAATAGCAGCGGTTCCTGAGCTGGAAGTGCCAGATGGCGCGGAGTTCAAGAAAAAGGCCTGAGCCTCGCGGCCCACGATCAAGCGAAGGTTTCCCTGACTCAGTTGTTCGGGTGAAGGGAGACCTGTCCCAAAAACGAGTGGCCGACACACAACCGCATGTCGGTGGCCGCGCATGACCCAGTGCCTGAACGAACACGAACGGGAGACGCCAGTTGAAACTCTTCGAGCGCTCCGTGCGCCGTGCCCGGATCGCCTACTTTTCGATGGAGATCGCGCTGCGGCCGGAGGTCCATACCTACAGCGGCGGGCTCGGCGTTCTTGCCGGCGACACCGCCCGATCGGCCGCGGATCTGGACTTGCCGATGGTTTTCGTGACCCTGTTGAGCAGGCAGGGCTACGTTCATCAGGAGATAACGCCCAGCGGCGAACAGGCGAGCGGAAGCAATCCCTGGTCCCCCGCGGACTGGACCGAACCCCTCCCAAACATGGTCGCCGTGCGGATCGAGGGTCGCGATGTATGGATTCGACCGTGGCTCTATTCTCTTGAATGCCCGCTTGGCCACGCGATTCCGGTCCTGCTGCTCGATACGGACCTGCAAGAAAACGCGCCCGAGGACCGGCGCATCACCGATGTCCTCTATGGAGGAGACGACGCTTACCGGCTCAAGCAGGAAATCGTCCTGGGAATTGGTGGTCATCTCATTCTCCAGGCGCTCGGCTTCGCGATCGAGAAATTCCACCTCAATGAGGGCCACGCCGCGCTGCTGACCCTGCCGCTGCTTCGCGAGACGCGGAGGGACGACGGCGACGCGTCATCGTCCGAACGCCAATATGACACTGCCGCCGTTCGCGACCGCTGTGTGTTCACGACCCACACGCCGGTCGATGCGGGCTTTGACCGCTTCGACTACGATCTCGTGCAGCGCATCCTGGGCGACTATGTCGAACCCGATGTGCTGAAAGCGCTGGGCGGCCCGAAGCAACTCAACATGACGCAGCTCGCGCTCAACCTCAGCGGCTATGTGAACGGGGTCGCGCGCCGCCATGCCGAGACCGCGCGCAAGATGTTCCCCGGCTATGAGATCAGCTCGATCACCAATGGCGTTCATGTCCATACGTGGACGCATCGCGCGTTCGCCGAACTTCATGCCAGTCGGTATCTCAATTGGGCCCATGAGCCAGCGACGCTGGCCTTTGCCGACCAGTTCGAGGACGCATCGGTCTGGAACGCTCATCAGAACGCCAAGACCGAGCTGCTTACGCTCATTGCCGCAGCGACAGGCACGCAACTGCGTGACGACCTCCCCTTGATCGGGTATGCGCGCCGCATGACCGCTTACAAGCGGCCCGGACTGATCTTCTCCGATATCGAGCGGTTGATCGCGATCGCGCAGGACCATCCCTTTCAGATCGTCCTGGCGGGGCTGGCCCATCCGAAGGACGAGGGTGGTGCAAAGGCGATCGCGGACTTCCGACGTCATATCGAACGTCTCGAAGGCATCGTCGAGACCGTCTTCCTTCCCGGTTATGACATGCGGCTCTCCGCCGCCCTGGTCGCGGGCTGCGACATCTGGCTCAATACGCCCCTGGCGCCGCTCGAAGCGTCGGGCACGAGCGGCATGAAGGCGGCGTTGAACGGCGTCTTGAACCTCAGCGTGCTCGACGGGTGGTGGCTCGAAGGCTGTGTCGACGGCGTCACCGGCTGGTCGATCGAGGGAACACCGCCAGGTTCAGGGGACGGTCCGGCACTCTACGCGAAGCTGGAGGATGTCGTCCTGCCGCTCTACCACCGCGATCGGCCGAAATGGATCTGGATGATGAAGCAGGCGATCAGCAAGATCGGCCCGTCCTTCAATTCTCATCGGATGATGCAGCGCTACGTCACCGAAGCCTATCTGCGATGACAGGGGGACGAGCGATGCGCGTGCGAGATGTGATGTCGACCCAGCTGGTCACGATCAGCCCCGAGCACAGCGTCTGGCACGCCGCGCAGATCATGCTCACCAAACACGTCAGCGGCCTGCCCGTGCTTGATGACGGCCAGGTCATGGTCGGCCTGCTGACCGAGGGCGACCTGCTGCGACGCTCCGAACTGGGAACCCCCCTCGGCGATGAAGGGGCGCAGGAGCGCGCCCGCGCCTATGTCCAAAGCCGGAGCTGGAAGGTTGGCGCGCTCATGTCCTCTCCCGTCCTCACGATCGGGGAGGACGCCCCGCTGTCCCGGGTGGCGATGCTCCTCGGCGTTCACCGGATCAAGCGCCTGCCTGTTCTCCGCGACACGCAGCTGGTGGGGATCGTCAGCCGGGCGGACCTCCTCAAGGTTATCTCGGCGGGCGGACCGGAGGCCGAGATCAGGGGCGACGAGGCCGTCCGACGCGCACTGAACGCTCGCCTCGCGGAGGCCGGGAGCGTCCTGAGCCGTCAGCCGGAACTGCACGTCGAGGCCGGCAGGGTGCGCGTGGCTGGCGCAATGCGATCGGCCGCAGAGCTCGAGGTCGTGCGGATGGTGGTCGACAGCGTCGTGGGATCGGGGTTTATGGACGAACTGACGATCGAGAAGGAGCATGAATGAGGGTCGTTCTGTTCGAGGCGGAGGATTGGGAGAAAAAGGCCTGCGCACCCCTGATGCGCCGGCACGATGTCCGCTGCACGACAGCTCCGCTCAACTTCACGACGGTCGACGACTTCAAGGACGCAGAGGTGATCAGCCCCTTCGTGGCCTCTCGTCTCGATGCCGGGATCATCGGCCGATTGCCCGATCTGAAGCTCATTGCCACCCGCTCGGCGGGATACGATCACATCGACCTTTCCGCCTGCCGGGATCGCGGCATCGCCATTGTCAATGTCCCGGACTATGGCGATGCGACGGTCGCCGAGCACGCCTTCGCGCTGCTGCTGGCGCTCGCGCGCAACATCGTCGAGAGCGTCGCGCTGACGCGCCGTGGCGGCTTTTCGATGGCCGGCATACGCGGTCTCGAATTGCGCGACAAGGTCATCGCGGTCGTCGGGACGGGCCGCATCGGCCGCCGCGCGATCGAGATCGCGCGTGGCTTCGGCATGAAGGTGTTGGCCTTCGACCAGGTCGAGGACGACGCGGCCGCGACGCGGTCGGGATTCACCTATGGCGGGCTCGACGAGATCCTGGCGCAGGCCGATGTGGTGACGCTGCATGTGCCGTCATCGCCGACGACCGTCGGGCTGATCGGGGAGCGGCAATTCGCGGCCATGAAGGATGGCGCCATCCTCATCAACACGGCACGCGGCAACGTGGTCGATACCGAGGCGCTGGTGCGGGCACTGGCAAGCGGCAAGCTGCGTTCGGCTGGCCTCGACGTATTGCCACAGGAGCCGCTCATCCGGGAAGAAGCCGAGATCTTCCGCCAGGACAGGGCGGTCGATGAGTCTGATCTCAAGGCGCTGGTCGCCAACCACGTGCTCCTGCGATTTCCGAACGTCCTGATCACGCCGCACAATGCCTACAATACCGACGCCGCCCTCCGGCGAATCATAGATACCACCATCGCCAATATCGAAGGGTTTGCGGCCGGACAGCTCGTCAATCTGGTCCAGGCTGGCTGAGATGTGCCTGTCCGCAGAGGTCAGTCTGGGCGCCGCGGCTATTCTCATCCCGACCGGGGCGGTTGCCGCCGCCTCCGCCTGGCGGCGGGATCGCCGCTACCTGATGATCGCGACTCTGCCATTTCTGTTCGGGCTGCAGCAACTGGTGGAAGGCCTGATCTGGATCGAGGGCCGTGCCGGTAATGCGCATCACGTCGCTCAATACTCGCTCCTCTTTATGTTCTTCACCTGGATCGCCTGGCCGATCTGGGTGCCGGTTTCAGCCTACTTTCTCGAGCGCGGCGCGCGGCGGAACGTCATCCTGCTGTTCGTGATTGCGGGAGCGATGCTGGGCGGCCTGCAATTCATTCCCTATTTCGTACATGACGGCTGGCTGACGACGACGTTCCTGCGCTGGGCGGTCCGCTACCAGGACATCAACCTGCTCGACGGGCTCGTCTCGCGGAACGTGACCTACGCGATCTACGTCACCGTCGTCATCGTGCCGTTCCTGCTGGTGCGCAGCCGGGAGATCAAGGTGTTCGGCCTGCTGGTCGCCGGCGTCCTCGTCGTCACGTATGTGTTCTTCTCCTACGCCTACATCTCGGTGTTCTGCTTCGGCGGCGCGGTGATCTCCACCTATTTGCTCGCACTGATGTGGCGCAGGCGGTCGACGCCCGTATTGGCGTGATCGGGTCCGTACGTTCGCATTGCTAGAGTGTGCCGGGCGAAGCACGCGAAGGTAAGGCCGAGATCGCGACGGCGAATCCGCCCTTATGCACCTGGGATCGAAACGGGACGTCGCGTTGCGTTGGAGTACTGTAGAGCCGCAGGTGCTGCTCACAGGAGAGGACTCGCTAGCCGCGCCAGATTCTCGCCAATCTTGTGGATCATCGGGCGCTCTTCCCAACCTTCGGAGGTGAGCATCTCGCTCTTGTCGAGGCAGCGCATCTGCTCGCTTCGCAACTGCACCGTGACACCCTTATCAAAAGCGATGAGACTTACTTCGGCGTTCAGGACAAAAGAGCGGATGTCGACATTGCTGGAACCCAGCAGCGAGATCTCGTCATCAAACGTGACATGCTTGGCGTGCAGGAACCCCCCCTCATAGAGGTGCACTTGAACACCGGCTTGGAGTAGCTCGGAGTAGTAGGATTGCTGCGCCAACTTCACCAGGATGTGGTCCGTGAGACGCGGGACCAGCAAACGCACTTCCACCCCGCGCAGTACTGCGGTTTTGAGTGCCTGAAGGAGCGGCTCGTCCGGGACGAAATAAGGTGTCGTGATCACGACACGCTTGCTTGCGCCGTGAACCAGAGCCGCTACTAGATACCCGATGCCGGCGTCGGGATAATCGGGACCACTTGGTAGGACCTGTGCAACGACCCCGGCCTCGGGATGATGGTGCGGGAACAGGGCGGATACTGCCAGCTCCTCCTCCGTTTCCATGAACCAGTCGCCGACAAAGACGGCTTGGAGCTCTGTCGTGATTGGGCCGACAACCCGTGCGACCAACTCTTCATTTGCTATATCGGAGGCGGACAGGGCATTCGTTATGTTTTGAGAGCCGACATAGCCGACGCGACTGTCGACAACGGCGATCTTCCGGTGATTGCGTAGGTCGGCACGCGCCGATCTCCGCCGAAAGATCCCTACCTTCAGAGCGAATCGAACATCCACACCCGCCTGGGCGAGCAGCCTCGCCACCTGTCGCCGCCATTGCCGCGAACCGATGGCATCAATCAGCACCCTGCATGCGACACCTCGCCGGGCCGCCCGTTCCAGGGCTTCTATTACGCGCCGGCCCGTATCGTCGTCCGCGAATATGTAGAACAGGAGATGGACAGTTCGTTCTGCATGATCAATGTCGGCGACCATACGGTCGATAACGCCGTCGTAACTGGAAAGAAGTTCGACATCGTTGCCGGACAGCGCAGGGAATCGCCCGAGCGTTTCGATCAGCAGTGCTGGCCCCGCCAGCGGGCCCGGCAATTCTGGCTGGCGGCAGAAGTGGGAATGGGCAATCTCTTTCGACGCCGCGGCGAGGACCTCCGGCAATCTGGCGAAGCGTTCCCGGCGCCAGCGTGGGTAGGTCGGTCTGCCGATAGCAAGATAGACCGCAAGTGCGGGAATGGGCAGGAAGAATACCAGTAGGAGCCAGCTGCGTGCAGCGTCGGGCGTACGCCGCAAGGGCACGACAACAACCATCACAATGCGGATTGTCCATTCCATCGCGAGGTAGGCAATCGCCCAGGTTTCGTTCCCAGTAAACGCCATCGCCGTTGTCCTACCTGCCCTCTGCTGAGGCCCATCTGCTCTTCTTCGACCGCGCCGTGATCTCCGTGCATCGGCTCGCGCTGATCTGGTGCACACGCACCCGCGCCAGCGTGACGCTCAGCGTCGCCAGAGCGAGCTCACCAAGCCCAGCACGCGCAGGCAGAGCCAGATCGCCACGACAAATCCGATCAGGGCCGCCACGGGTAGGCCCAGTACGTCAGGTCCGACGCGCGCTTCCGCCAGCAGCGCGGACGTGACCAGGATTCCGACCGAAAGAAGCGCAAGGGCCGCGAGCACCGCCCTGCGATCGAGCCGCCGCTCGGTCTCGTCCGAATGATGGACACGCAGACCGAGGGCCAGGTCTCCTCCGTCCTGATGGGCGCGATGAAGCCAGGAGGCCAGCAGCGCGGGCAGGTCCTCTGCCGAGAGCGCCAGCTCGGTCTTGAGACGCGCCATGGCTGCCCGGTCGGGCCTGCCGCCCAGCGTGTGCGCCACCGCAGCCTCGCCTTTGGCAATGAGCGTATCCAGCACGTTGAAGTCGGGATCGAGCCGGCGCAGGCAGCCCTCGATCAGAAAAAGTGCCCTGACGAACACCATGAGGTTGTAGGGAACGACGACGTGGGCGCCGTCGCCGAGCCGCATCACCCTGAGGAAGGCATCGGCGATCGACCAGTCCTTCAGCGGCAGCGAAGAATAGTCGCTGAGGATTTCTTCGATACCCTGCACGAACAGCGTGCGCTCCGCCTGCCGGTCGATCAGCGAAAGAGCGATGGCCGCGTCGAGCATCCATCCGGCGTCCTGCTGAACGAAGGCCTGAAGGAAGATCCCCAGATTGCGCCGGGTCGTGCGATCGAGATAGCCGACGAGCCCGAAATCGTGAAAGCAGATCCGGCCGTCCTCCATGACGAATAGATTGCCGGGATGCGGATCGCCATGAAACAGACCGGTCTTCAGCAGCTGCTCGAGATAGAAATCGACGAGCACGCCTGCGATCCTGGGGCCATCCTGCACCACCGCCGGGTCTTCGATCGATCGGCCATGGCTCATGACCTGAACGAGGATCGCCTCGCTGCACAGTGCTTCAAATGCTGCCGGCACGTAGACGTCCGCGCGCTGCTTGTAGGCCTCTCTGAAGCGGCGGATGTTGCGGGCTTCCTGCAGAAGATCGGTCTCACGCCTGAGATTGGCCCAGATCTCGCGCGCGAGGCGCGCGGGCTGGAAGCGCCGAAGGCCGGGGACCGCCACGCCGGCGAGCCGGGCGACGCCAACGAGAATGCGCATGTCTCCGTCGATGCGCTCGCGCATATGCGGGCGTCGGATCTTCACGATCACGTCCTGCCCATCGGTCAGGGTGGCGCGGTGGACCTGGGCGATCGACGCGGCGGCGAAAGGCTCGCTCTCGAATGTCCGGAACACCTCGTCGAGCGGACGCCGCATGGCGTTCTCGAGCTCTGCTCTTGCCTCTTGCGCGGAGAACGGCCGGGCATGCTCGCGCAGGTCGCGCAACTGCCTCAGATAGGCTTCCGGGAACAGATCGGGCCGCATGCTGAGGGCCTGTCCGATCTTGATGAAGCTCCCGCCGAGTTCATCGAGCATCTGGCGCAGGCGCACCGGCAGGGCTGAAGCGTCGGCGCCGACACCGCGACGCCGCTCGCCGAGATAGAGCAGGATCAGCGAGGATGCCGCGGCAACGATCCTGAAGAACCGGAAGATCACCCGGCCGGTCCCGGTTTATGACCGATGCCGCCCATGGCCTCAGAAGAACCGCTGCCGAATGCCGAGGGAGGCGTTGGTGAGCGCGATCGAGCCGTCGGCGTCCGATGCGAGGCCGGTCAGGGCGCGGATGGCGTCGATCGTCTCGGGAATGACGATGGCCTGGTTGTCGACCATATAGGCGTAGAACAGCTCGTCGCCTTCCGTGCGCAGCATGTCCTCCCAAAGCGCCACTTCGTAGAGATTGTCGCGCGGCCGGTCGAGATCGGCCATCAGCTCCTTGACGGTGTTCAGGGCGGCCAGACCATCGGCGGTACGGATCAGCGCGATACGGGACGACGTCCTGAAGGCCTGAAGCACCTCTTCCTTCTCGGCCGGGCGGGTCAGCTGGACCGCCCAGTAATGGAGATGGGCGAGCGTCTCCGGCACCTTCACGGCCATGGTGACGACGTCGAGATCGGGATCGACGCTCTGGGCGTCGGGCCCCTGATGGCTGGGGATTTCCGGTTCGGGCACGAGCGTATTCATGATGCCGCCTTCGTGGCTTTCCCAGGGGTCGGTGGCGCGTCGGAGCAAGGTCCCGCGAGCCCGCTTCAAGAGGCCTGCCCGCTTGAGGACGGTGAGGGTCCGCACGATGGACGTGGTGTTGCACGACACCACGCGGGTCGCCATGCGGCCGACCGCGCTTTCAAAAGACGATTCGGCGACGAACGAGTGCCCCGTCACGGCATGTTTCTCGCCCCCATGGACAATGAACCTGATCTCGCGGGCTCTGTAGGTCTCGACGTTTTGAGCGGCAATACGCTTGGGCGTGCAGTCGACGACGACATCCGATTGCGCGAGAAGCGCGTCGAGCGTTCCCGCGACTATCAGGCCCGCCTTGCCCATGGCCTCGGCGTGTTCCGGCGTCGCGCCATAAAGGGCGATGCCCTTCGCCCCGAGTGGTCGGAGGCGCCAGTCGGTCGCCACATCCGCGACACCGGCAAGAACCATGTCGTCCTGCGCAACAATGGCATCGGCCACGCGCTTGCCGATCACGCCATAACCGTTGATTGCGACGCGGACAGGGGTTTTCCGGCTCATGGCTTTCGGCCTCCTTCGGAACTGGATGTTCGTCGTGTCTCGATGAGTTTCGTTGCGCTCGGCGATGCTATCCTTGATCCACGTTAAGGATGCGAAGGGAGCCGGCGGTGCCGGTATCCCGGAACTGCACATCATTTTTCGGAGACGATCATGCAAACGACCACAAATCGGCTCAGCGGCACGCTCCTCACGATCCTGGGCGTGCTCGCCTTCGGGACCGGCATCTATTTTCTCGGAATCCGCCCCGCGCTGCTCCCCGAGGACATTCGCTTTACGGGCATCGACGAGGCCACGTTGCCTCAGGCGTTTCTCGACTGGCTCGGCATCGTCTTCCGGACCTGGGGCGGGTTCATCACCGGCTTCGGCATCGTCCTCACGGGGATCGGCGTTGCAACCTTCTCGGGCGACGCCAGGTGGCTGCGCTACGGTACGGCGGCAGGCATTCTCGTGGTTTTCGGGCGCTTCGCCTATAGCAACGTGGTCATTGGTGGGGATTACCTGATCTTCATCGCGTCCATGTTCGTCCTGGCGCTGATCTGCGCAGCCATCCTGATATGGAAAGCAGGACCGTGAGGGAATGCGTTGGCGCCAACCGCGTGGCCCGCGCGATGGAAGGAGCAGCATTCGCGACCGTGTTGAAGGTATGGGGGCGAAGGCATGACTGAGGGGGCAATTCGCGTTCTGATCGCCGGTGAAGCAGGCGTTGAGTGAACAGCGACAGGAAGCCGCGCAGTCGTAACCGGCGGCTTTTGACGTCGAAACCCTGTGAAGTGCCTTGCCTTGCCGGCGTGATCATTTCTTCCCGTTGCCAGGGCATGCCCCCGACGATGCGCCTCAGGTCCACGCAGGCTGCCTGTCCATGCGCCGGCGGAGCCGACACCACGGCAACGGGAATTGTCGATCGCCGCACCGGCTAGAGCATTTCCCGTTCTGATTGAATCAGAACGGGAGCTCTAACTTATTGACTTGTCACGTTTCCGAACCGCAAAAATGGTAGCCACTTTTGCTGGAAACGCTCTAGACGCGGTCCTCATAGTCGATATAGGCCATCATGCCGGTCGCCATGTGATACAGATGGTGGCAGTGCAAAGGCCACTTGCCGCTGTTTCCGGCATCGAAAACGATGGTCACCGCTTCCTCGGGAGGCACCAGGACCGTGTCGCGGACGGCTCCTGCTATCGCGGCGCCGTTGACGCTGGTCACCTGGAAATGATGACCGTGCAGGTGCATCGGATGCGCCATCATGGATGCGTTGCGCATGGTGATCTCGATACGCTCTCCCTGGCGCGTGCGCATATCCGATGCGCCGTCCATGCCCCAGACATAGCCTTGCATCTGGCCGGTCAGGGCGATCTCGAAACGTCGGTCTGCCGGACGCACGGCCAGCGGGTTTTTGGCCCGTAGCCGCTGTTCGAGTGCATTGCCGACAATCGGCCCCTCAGATTCGCCCACGACGGCGATGCGCCGAACGGCGGCCCCGGCTGTGGCAAGGATCACGCCCGTGCGCTCCACCGCCCCTTCCCGCAGGGCCAGAACCGGATAGGTTCCGGCTCCTTGAGGCAGCTCCAGGCGGATGTCGAGGCGTTGACCCATGCTGATCGGGAACGTCGTGGCATCGACAGGTTCGACCTCCTGGCCGTCGACAGCCACGAGCGTGCCCAGCACGGTTCCGGTGTCGATGGTGAAGGCGGTCGCGGTGGCGCCATTGATGATGCGCAGGCGGACGCGGCCACCGTTTTCAACCTGCACGACTTCGGGATCGTCGAGCGTCCGGTCATTGGCCAGGTAGGCATCGTATTCGATGTCGTTGAGGTCCATAGCCTCCATTCCGCCCATGTCCATTCCGGGCATACCGCCCATGTCCATGCCGCCCTGCCCCATGGAGGAATGATCCATCATCGGCATTCCGGCCATTCCTCCCTGTCCTGTCGCCGGCGCATTCGTCTGGCCCTCATGGGCTTGTCCGCTCGTCAGCCGGGCCAGCAGCTCTTCGGCCGGTGTGAAGGAAAAGTCGTGCAGGAGGATGACGACTTCCTGTTCGTCGCGTTCCCGGTCGGCCGCCGTCCGGACGATGAGCGGCGCGGCGAGAAGGTTTTGTTCCTGCAGCGTGTGGGCATGCATCCAGTGGGTGCCGCCGGCGCCGACAGGGAAGGTGTAGCGCACGGATTCGCCGGCCTTGATGAGCGCGATCGGATTGTCCGGCACCCCGTCCATCGTCCATGGCGGCGTCAGGCCGTGCCAGTGGATCATGGTCGGTTCATCGATCTCGTTGGTGAGTTCGACATCGAAGCTCGAGCCGGCATCCAGCTCGATCCCCTGCTTGCCGTCAGGCTGAAGCAATCCGAACACCCGTGCTGCCCTGCCGTTGACCTCGATCGTGCGACTGGCGATGGCGAGTCGGAGCGGCGGCGTGGCGGCCAAGGTCTGGGACAAGACCCTCGATGGGCGGATGACGGTGGCCGCGCCGAAGGCGGCCGTGCCCATCATGATCGTTGTGAGAAAGCTACGTCGGTTCATGGTTCACTCCTGATGTAGCCTGCGTCGTGCAGGCGAACTGATCGGCGCGTCTTTCAGACGCGCGTCGAAGACCCCGATGCGCGATCGGGGCGATTCGGTCAGATCAGGTTCGGGGAGGTCGGTGAGGAGGACCGACGGAAATGCCCGCCGATTGGATCTCGATCGGCGAGGAATGGTCCCTCGCCACAGTGATACCGTCGAAAGGGGCGGCAGGCCGCACCACGCTGAGGCAGGTGGCGCAGGATTTCTGACAGCACCGGTCGATGCTTCTGTCGGTCCTCTTGCTGCTGCCGTGAAGATTGGCATGCGCGGCAACGCCGTCTGCCTTGCCGCTGGCCGAAACGCTTTGAGCATTCGTCAGGTCCAGGCACGGCAAGGCATGCGCGGCCGACAGGGACGCTGCCAGAAGGGCGAACACGAACGCGGCAACGACAGCCGTTTTCAATCGTCCGGAAATGTTCGCAACCAAAGTCACTTCAAACCACCTCGATTCAATTCTAGCATGCCAGGGACGTTTTCAGTTGATGGAGATCAAGGGAGACGTCGCATAGCCCGGCCTGGCCGGAGCCTCCTCAAGCCTCGATCTCGACAATATCCCCGGCGCGCGCGGCATAGTCGAGCGCGTAGGCAAGCTCGCCCGTTGTCTCGGCATGGACATGGAGCAGGGGTTGCCCGCGATCGATTTCGTCGCCGAGCCGAACGTCCATATGGACGCCCCCCGCCTTCGATTCCGGAGCGCCTGCGAGCTTGGCGAGGCGTGACAGCTTACGATTGTTGATATGAACCACCCGTCCGGCGCGCGGAGCGACAAGCGGATGGACATGAGCCGCCCTGGGGGGTGCGCGCAGCCCGCCCTGCGCCTCGCAGATCGCCTCGAACTTCTTCCATGCCCGACCATCGGCAAGCGTCTCCAGCGCGAGCGCGGTTCCTTCTCCCTTGCCGGCCTTGCGTCCGATCTCCAGGGCCGCGCCGGCCAACGTGGCGGCGCGCCGGCGCAGATCGTCCGGGGCGTCGGACGCATTTTGCAGCACGGCAAGCACGTCGAACGCCTCGAGAGCGGGACCGATGCCGCGGCCGACCGGCTGGGATCCATCGGTCTGCACGCATGTGGCCGCGAGGCCGAAGCGGGACGCGACCGCCGTTATCCGGGAGGCGAGATGAGATGCCGCATCTTCTCCGCGAACCTTCGCCGTGGGACCCACCGGAATGTCGATGACGACATGGGTGGAGCCGGCGGAGATCTTCTTGGAAAGCACCGAGGCGATGAGCTGACCCTCGGTGTCGACGTCGAGCTCGCGCTCGACCCGCACGAAGATGTCGTCGGCCGGGCTCAGATGGACGGCGCCGCCCCAGGCGATGCATCCGCCTTCCGCCTCGACGACACGCCTCAGCGTGGCAAGATCGAGATCGACCGGGGCCAGCGTCTCCATCGTGTCGGCGGTGCCGGCCGGCGAGGTGATGGCGCGCGAGGAGGTCTTGGGCATTACGAGCCCATTGGCCGCGACGATCGCCACGACGATGGGCGTGGTGCGATTTCCGGGCAAGCCGCCGACACAGTGCTTGTCGACGACGGTGGGAGCGTCCCATTCCATCCTGTCACCGACCGCGATCATGGCGCCGGTCAGATCGGCGGTCTCGTTCTCGTCGAGAGGCAGCGCCGCGCTCGCGGTCAGAAAGGCGGCCAGGTGGACGTCGGTGTAGCGACCGGCGGCGACGTCCCTTACGATCTCGGACAGGGCCTGGGCATCGAGGCGGTGGCCATAGATGCGGCGCCGCACGCTTGCGAGCGATTCCAGCGCGGGCGGGTGGCTGACCCGGACCTCGTCGCCTTCCGCGACGCCGAGGAGGTCCCAGGCCGTTTCCGAGAGACCGACCTCGTCGTGGCTGAGCACGGCGTCGCCGTCGACCTGAAACAGCGTCGCATGCACCTGCCGGGCTCCGTTGGTGAGGAGAACCTGCGAACGTGCCGCCAACCCTTCCGACCTGCAGACGTGACAGTCCGTGTGCATGACGACGACCGGCTGGTGCTGGGTGTGCAACAGCAGGCGTCGAACGCGGAGAGATGGCTGCTCGGGACCGGCGGGAGAGACGAGCGCGGTCATAGGTCGAACACCTGATCCTGACGGGGCACAGTGGCATTCCAGCCCAGCTCGCGATCGATCCGGATGCGCAAGGCCTCGGAGGCTTCATCCTCGCCATGAACGATGAAGACGCGGGACGGCCCCCGTTCGAATCCCGAGAGCCAGCGCATCAGCTCGTCGGCGTCGGCATGGGCCGAGAGCATCGACAGATCGTCGATCTCTGCCCTGACGGGCACCCATTGGCCATGGATCCTGATCTCCCGCGCGCCCTGGACCATGGCGCGGCCCCGCGTCCCGGCGGCCTGATAGCCGGAAAACAGGATGGTGTGCTTCGGATCGGACGCGAAGGCCTTCAAATGGTGAAGGACGCGACCGCCCGTCGCCATGCCGCTCGCCGAGATCACGATCTTGGGCCACGGGCTGGCAGTGATCGCTTTGGAGCCTTCGACATCGCGGGTGTAGGTCGCGATCTTGCAGATCGCGGCGCATTCATCGTGGGTGAGGCGATGATCTCCGCTATGAGCGTGTAACAGGTCGGGCGCGTCGATCGCCATCGGGCTGTCGAGATAGATCGGAACATTGGCAAGGCGGCCGGCGGTCTTCAGCTTCCAGAGATGATAGAGGACGGACTGCGCCCGGCCGACCGCGAAGGCGGGGATGACGACCGTGCCGCCACGCTTGACGGTGCGCTCGACGATCTCTCCCAGCACTTCGGTCGTATCGGCGGGATCGTGGATGCGGTTGCCGTAGGTGGATTCGACGACGATATAGTCGGCCTCTGGCACGGGAGCCGGATCGGGGAGCATCGGATCGCCGTAGCGCCCAAGATCGCCGGAAAACGCGATGCGGCGGCCGGCCAATTCGATTTCGGCGCTCGCCGCACCCAGGATGTGGCCGGCGTGGCGGAACGTCAGGGTCGCGCCGCCCGGAAGCTGAACGGCCTTGTCGAACGGCACGATGGAGAAGAACTCCATTGCGCGTTCAGCATCCCGTACACCGTAGAGCGGCAGGGCCGGCTTGTGTTTGGAAAAGCCCTTGCGGTTGGCGTATTCGGCGTCCTTCTCGTTGAGGAACCCGCTGTCTTTCAGGATCAGTTCGGCCACGTCGCGGGTCGCGGCCGTGGCGTAGATGCGACCTTTGAAACCGTCGCGCACGAGTTTCGGCAGGTAGCCCGAATGGTCGAGATGGGCATGGGTCAGCACCACGGCGTCGATGCTGGATGGGGCGACCGGCAACGGCTCCCAGTTCAACTCGCGCAGGTTCTTGAGACCCTGGAACAGGCCGCAATCGATCAGGATGCGCCTGTCGCCGTTGGTCAGGAGATGTTTCGAGCCGGTGACGGTGCCGGCACCGCCGAGAGAGGTGAGAGTGAGCATGAGGGCCTTCAGATCGTAAATGCGGCGATGTCGCCGGGGTGGCCGCGTCCGTCCACGGCGTCCCGCTCGGCAGGCGCGAGGAGGTCGTCTCGGCACCAGCCGGCAAGCGGGACGGCGGCGTCGACCAGATGCGCCCAGGAGCAGCGGTTGGCGAACAGCATGCCCGATACGTCCAGCGTGCCGCCCCGGCTGATATAGCCGCGCGCGGCCGTCGTCTGTGGGCCGGAATCCAGTCGCCGGAGCAGGCCGAGCATGGGTTCGGGCCGGGTGTGGGAGACGATCAGGCGCGGCATGGCCGCCGGGAACAGGGCGGCCAGTTCCTCGTCGCTCGCCGTGAAGGCTGCCTCGAGGGAATCGCGTGGGATGCGGAAGCGGCCGGGCTCGGACAAGGCGGTGACGAGGACACGGTGACCGTGCGTCCTGAGGCGATGGGCGGCTTTCAGCGCCTCCTCGAGTTGATAGGCTCCGATGGCGACGATCTGAAGCTCGGCGCTTGTCGCTTCGCCCTCGACATGCGCCGCGCCCCCCGTGACGAAACGTGCCGCCGCCTCGGCATCGAAGCGGTGCGGCATGTCGCGCTTGGAGACGATCAGACAGGCCACTTGGCCGCGCCCCTCGTAGACGGAGCGCAGGGCAGCCATGGCGCTGTTGGCGTCGACCGGGAAGAGCACGCGCGCGGTGTCGGACATCTCGCCGAGCAGCGCCTCGCCGATGGTCGGGTCCTGATGCGACTGCTCGTTCTTCGAGTTTTCCCACGTATGGGAAGTGACGACGAGGGGCACTGAGATCCAGCCGGGTTCCTGGCCGGTTTCGCGCTGACGCCGGGAAAAGACGATCTCCTGACGCAAGCCTCCCAGCATCTTCATGGCGAAGGCTTCGTAGCTGACGATCAGGTTGATCCCGCCCTTGTTGGCGAGCGCCGCGCCCGCCACCGCTTCCTCGTTGAGCGCGGTGATGACGGCCCCGTCGACGGCGTCGGCGACGCCGGGCTCGGACGCGTTGACGCGATGGCGCAGCCTGTCGAGCGCGGCGCCCATATGGTTGGAGCGCAATTCGTCGGGATTGCCGACGCGCGGGCGAAGGCCGGGGTTGGCATCCACGACGCGGACGAACCAGCGGTCGACCGCGTGCATGGCGCAATCGGGCGGGTCGCCGGCGACAGTCCAGTCCGGCTCGGGCAGGTCGGGCGCGGGCGGGTTGCGCGTGCCGAGCGGATGCCGGCTTTCGGGCACGCGGCCCTGCCGGTCATGGACGGCGATTTCGGCGACCGCGCGCTCGATCTCTTCGGGGGGCACGAACAGCGCCTGCGTCGCTTCGTTGAACGCTTTCCTGGCTGGCTCGTCGCGCGCCGGATTACCGCCGAGCGGCAGATTGTGCGCGGCGTTGGTGCCCGCTCCCGGAAAGCCGAAGCCCTTGACCGTCTCGGCGATCACGTAGGGAACGGGCGCGGGATAGGTTCGGCCGGGATCGGCGGCGAAGCGTTCGAGCCGGGTTTCGGCCTCCATGATGGCGCAGGCGATGGCGGCGGGATCGCGGCCGTCGACGATGAAAGGATCGAAGCCGTTGAGCCTCAGATGGTCGACCAGCCAGTCGGCGCCGCCCTGCTGGGCGATCTGGACGCGCTCCTCGATCCGGCGGCCGTTGAGGATCATGACCGGGATCGCGAGGCCGGAATCCTCGGCCCGCCACCAGCGCGGGGTCCAGTCCGATCCGCGCTGTTCCTCGAAGGCGCCGTCGCTGAGGAAGGCGACGAGGCTTTCGCCCGGCAGCGGCGCATGGACGTACTGGACCTCGGCGAAGCCGAGATAGCCGCCTTCGGAGATCGCGCCGGCCGTGTTCGGCCCGGCATGGCTGCCGAGCGGCACGGCGACATTGCCCTTGGCGTCGATGGCGTAGGAGTAGAAGTCGGCTGCAAGCTGCGAGAGACCTTTTTCGCTGCGGTCGTAGCGGCCCTTCTGGGCGGCCGAAACGTCCCCGGTGAGTGCGTTGACCGCCTCGATCGCGGCGACGCAGTGGCCTTGGCCCATCAGCCATGAACGGGTCTTCGCGGTGATCGCGTTGGCCGCGAGATAGCCGACGAAAGCGGGCACCATGTTGAGCGAGCCGCCGGTGTGGCCTTCTGGCGTCGGCTTGAACGCCTCGGCCGGCAGCGGTGCGCCGGAAAGGTCGACCCGGCTGGCATAGGTCATGTGGACGACGGTCCACATGGCGGATGAGGTCAGGCGATCCGCGGCGATGAGGATGCGGTAGAGGGTATCGGGGTCGATGCGCCCGGACGCGGCCAGCGCTTTGATGCGCTCCACCGTTTCATCCGTGTGCGCGATCGGGCCGTATCCCTTGCGCCAGGTCCCGAATGCTTCTGTTGCCGTTTCGTTCATACCGTCGCCGCTTTCAATCAGTTGTTCTTGTTCGTCAGCTCACGCCGCCGGTTCAGGGCGGCGGATCGCTGGCGGGAAAGGAATCGAAGCCCGCCTGCTCCACCTCGTCCAGGGGCTCGGGCGGACGCCGATGACGCACGAGATCCGCATCGTCGGCGGCCGATGACGCGATGGCGCCCGCGATCACGCCGGCGAGCGAGACGGCATTGCTCTCGTGCGGCACCGAATCGGACGAGACGATCCGGTCGCAGAGAGGGGCGAGGCGCTGGAAGGAATCCTCGGCGAAAATCGCATGCACCACCGCGACCACGGGACGGGCGAAGCCCTGTAGCGGGAGTTGGCGGGCGGCCTCGATGAGCGTGTGCCCTGAGGATGCGATATCGTCCGCGAGCACGGGCTGCCGGCCGCGCCACCCGGTAAGGTCCGGCAGCGCGATTTCGACATTGCGGTCACCATGGCGAACCTTGCGCAGCACCGCATGCGGCGCGCCGATGCGCGCGGCGATGGCCGAGACCCATTGTTCGCTTTCCTCGTCGGGGCCGACGATCAGGGGCTTCTCGACCGCGCTGGCGATCCAGTCCGCCAGCAGCGGCGCGGCATGCAGGGTAATGGTGGGGATCGTGTAGAGCGCCGATAGCGCCGGGTAGCGATGGAGATGCGGATCGACCGTCACCAGCCTGTCGAAGCTCGACGAGACGAGCCGCGCGAAGCTCCTCGAGGTGATCGCCTCACCGGGCTGGAAGCGGCGATCCTGCCGCATGTAGGATAGGTATGGCGCGATCAGGTTGACTTCCCGCGCGCCGAGCGAACGGGCGGCGTCGGCAACGAAGATCAGGCGCAGGAAGCCATCATCGGGCCTCGCGAGCGTCGAGACAAGATCGACCGCCTTGTCCTTCACATCCGAAAGGATGCGGACGTAGGTCTCGCCGTCCGGGAAGCGGCGCGTCGCCAGCGCGCCGAGTTCCCAACCGCCGTCGTCGGCAAGGCGCCGCGCGAACGTCTCGTTGCCCGGCAGTGGAAGGATCAGCCGCATGACGGACTTCCCCGGTTCGTCGGCGAACGTCGTCATTTGTGCCGCCTGTAGGAGCGCAGGAACTGGGCGTTGATGGCGACGATGACGGTGCTGGCCGACATGAAGACGGCGGCCACGGCCGGCGTCATCATGAAGCCGGTTCCGAAGGTGATGCCGGCCGCCATCGGGATGGCGATCGCGTTGTAGCCCGTCGCCCAGATCAGGTTCTGCACCATCTTGCGGTAGGTGGCGCGCGAGAGGCCAAGGATCGCGCCCACGTCGCGCGGGTCGCTCCTGACCAGCACCACATCGGCGGATTCGACGGCCACGTCGGTGCCCGCGCCGATGGCGATCCCGAGATCGGCCACCACCAGCGCGGGGGCATCGTTCACCCCGTCCCCGACCATTGCGACCGAGAGCCCGCGCGCTTGCAGTTCCTCGATCTTCTGCGATTTCTGATCGGGCAGCACCTCGGCGAAATACTCGGTGATGCCGAGTTCTTCCGATACCGCCTTTGCAACGCCCTCGGCATCGCCGGTGAGCATGATGGAGCTGATCCCGAGGGACTTGAGTTCGGCGATGGCTTCCTTCGATTCCGGACGGATGATGTCGGCCAGCGCGAAGAGCGCACGCGGTTCGCCGTCGCGCACGAGGACGACCACGGTCTTGCCCTGCGATTCAAGCTGCTTGAGCCGCTCGTGACCGACCGGCGTGCCTTGCCGTGCCAGATAACCGGGGCTGACGATGCGCAAATCCTTGCCGCCGACCTTTGCCACGATGCCTTCGCCGGTGATGTTGCTGACCTCGCTCGCCCTGGGAACGGTCAGGCTCCGGTCCTTCGCCTCGGCGACGATGCCGTGGGCGATGGGGTGCTCGGACTGGCTTTCGGCCGCGGCCGCATAGGCCAGTTCCTCGTTCTCGTCGCCACCGGCCAGCAGCACGATGTCGCTGACCCCGAAGCGACCCTCGGTCAGCGTGCCGGTCTTGTCGAAGACGGCGGCGTTGAGATTGCGCGCTCGCTCGAAGGCGGCGCGGTCACGGATCAGCAGGCCGTTGCCGGCCGACAGCGACGTGCTCACCGCTACGACGAGCGGAACGGCGAGGCCGAGCGCGTGCGGACAGGCGACGACCATCACCGTCACCATGCGCTCCATCGCGAATTCGAACGGCGCACCCAGCACCAGCCACCAGACGACGAGCGTACCGAAGCCGACGACAAGCGCGATGTAGGTCAGCCATGAGGCGGCGCGGTTCGCGAGGTCCTGGGTGCGGGATCGCGTGGCCTGCGCCTTTTTGACGAGGTCGATGACCTGCGCCAGATAGGTGGCGTCGCCGGTGGCGGTCACCTGGATGGTCACGGCATTGGCGCCGTTGATCGCGCCGCCGATGGCGGTCGCGCCCACGGTCTTGGAGACCGGCCGGGATTCCCCGGTCAGCATCGCTTCGTTGAAGCCCGACGATCCTTCGACGATCTCTCCGTCGACGGGCACCTTGGCGCCCGGCCGCACCAGCACGCGGTCGCCGGGCTGCAGCGCCGAGATCGCGACCTCGTGCGTGGTGCCGTCCGCGTCGATCCTCGTCGCGCTGTCGGGAAGCAGTCGGACGAGCTCTTCCAGGGCGCGCGAGGCGCCCATCACCGAGCGCATCTCGACCCAGTGGCCCAGCAGCATGATGGCGATCAGCGTCACCAGCTCCCAGTAGAACTCCTGGCCGGGGAGACCGAAGGTGACGGCGGCCGAAAAGAAGTACGCCGCCGAGATCGCCAATGCGATCAGCGTCATCATGCCGGGCTGGAGCTTGCGCAACTCGGAGGTGAAGCCGGTCAGGAACGGCCAGCCGCCGTAGAGATAGGCGATGGTCGAGAGCACGAAGAGAACGTAGCGGTCGCCGGGAAAGGCCAGCGCTTCGGCGAGGCCGAGCCAGTGCTGGATCATCGGCGAGAGCAGCAGGACCGGAGGCGTCAGGACCAGCGTGACCCAGAAGCGGCGGCGGAAATCGGCGACCATCGCACCATGGTCGTGGCCGCCATGACCGCCATGTCCGGAATGGCTCGAGCCGGCAGCCGCTACGATTTTGGGATCGCCATAGTAATCGTCGCCACCTCTATGCCCGGTCGCGTGGGTCTGATGGTTCTGATGGCCGTGGTGGGAATGGGGTGAACTCATCAGGACTGTCCTTGATCTGGTCGCGGCCATGGTGCGAAAGCATGTTACTTCAGTCAGGAACCTCGCCCC
This sequence comes from Chelativorans multitrophicus, assembly GCF_011317445.1. Classification (GTDB taxonomy): domain Bacteria; phylum Pseudomonadota; class Alphaproteobacteria; order Rhizobiales; family Rhizobiaceae; genus Chelativorans; species Chelativorans multitrophicus. Next base: position 14,926 of record NZ_JAAAPL010000004.1, on the reverse strand, counting down.
ATCCCGGCATCGAATCTTTGATCGAGGTTAAAGTCTCCGTCGGCGAGTTGTTTGGCGAGTGGCACCCGTCGCCCGGCTTCTCGCCCGGCTGACAAATTGCACGACGCGGATGGTTGAACGAAGCTATCTCACGACGAGCACGGGAATCGGCGACTGGCTCACCACCTCGCTCGTCTGGCTGCCGAGCAACAGCCGGCCGAGCCCACGGCGGCCGTGCGACGCCATGACGATCAGCGAGCAGCCTTGCTCCGAGGCAATTTCGAGGATGGCTTCTGCCGGGCGTCGACCGGGAAGGTGGCGCGTCTCACAGGAAACGCCGAGCTTTGCGGCGTCGGCCTTGATGGGCTCGAGAAGCTCCTTGGCGAATTTGACCTGATCCGCGTCGTAGCGTTCGAACTCTTGGGGTCCAAGAGCCCAGCCCTCTCCCGCATAGATCGGGAACGGCTCGGTCACCGTCACGACTGTGACCTTCGCATCAAGGCTCCTAGCCAGCGAAAGTCCATGATCGACGCCCTTGCGGGCAAGCTCCGATCCGTCGGTGGTGATGAGGATGTGCTTATACATGGCCGTGATGTCCCTTCCGTTTCATTGAAGCGAGAATGTCGTGCCTGAGCGCCGTTCGAGGATCGCGCGGGCATCCTCCAGCTTGCCGATTCCCGCGATCCGCCCCTTCGCCGACGCGAACGCAGCGGCCGCCTCGACCTTGGGGCCCATGGAGCCGGGCGGGAAGTCTCCGGGATCGATCTCATCGGGGCGTATGCGCTCGATCCGACGCTGATGCTCGGTGCCCCACGCCTTGTAGACGCCGTCCACGTCGGTGAGCATCAAGAACGCGTCGGCGGACACCTCTTCCGCCAAAAGCCCGGCGGCGCGGTCCTTGTCTATCACGGCCTCGACGCCGACGAGGTCGCCATCATCGTTCCGGATCACGGGAATGCCGCCGCCCCCAGCGCAAATCGCGATCACACCGTTCTCCACAAGGAGGCGGATGGTCTCGATCTGGGTGATGCGTCCAGGCAAGGGCGAGGCGACCACGCGCCGCCATTTGCCTGGGCTTTCCTCGACGAGTGGCCAGTCATGGTTCTTCCTGACCGTCTCGGCTTCCTCCGGCCCGTAAATCGGCCCGATCGGCTTTTCCGGTCGCTGGAAGGCGGGATCGTTGCGGTCGACCTCGATCTGGGTGAGCAGTGTCCCGATGCGCGTTCCAGCGGGCAACGCATTGGCCAGTTCCTGCTCGACGAGATAGCCGATCATGCCGATACTCTCGGCGCTGATGATGTCGAGCGGGAAAGGCGGAACGTCCTTGTACGCCGCCGCCTGGAGCGCGAGCAGGCCCACTTGCGGCCCGCTACCGTGGGCGACGACGATCTCGTGATCGCGCGCAAGAACGGCGAGCGCGCGTGCCGCCGTGCGAGCGTTAGCGCGCTGCACGTCCGCCGTCATCGGCTCGCCGCGCTTGAGGAGCGCGTTTCCGCCTAGCGCCACGACGACCCGCATGTATCGCTCCCATCCCTGAAACCATGCCGCCGCGCACCGCGCCTGGTGCGAAAGGCGGACCGAACTCGATCGTTCTCCCCATCTCGGGGGCCGTCCGGAACTGCATATTGCTGGACTGAAAGTCTCGATCGCAGCGAGTGCGTGTTCTTTAATCCAGATCAAGTCTTGGCACGACGACGGCCGCTAGTTTTCGGGATGACGTGCTTCTCTCTGAACATTTCGTGGGAGGCGCGCGAAAAAGGGGATGTCGCAATGCAACTCTTTGGACGAATCGCCCTCGTCGCTGGGCTAGCCATCCTTCCGATGGGCGTGATGGCACAAACCGATCCGCATCACCCGGACGGGAATGGTGAGCACGCCGAGTCCGCTCCCGTTCAGCAATCGGGACCCATGATGCAGATGATGGAAGGCATGATGGCGGAGCGCATGGCGACGATGCCAGAAGCCTCGCGAGCCTATATGGGGGCGATGATGGGCATGCACGCGCCCATGATGGAGGCGATGCAGGAAGAGAACGCCGACGTCGCGTTCGTCAAGGGCATGATCGCGCATCACCAGGCCGCGATCGACATGGCCCGAGCGGCTCTCGAGTTCGGTGAGGACGAGCAAAGCCGCCAATGGGCGCAGGAGATCATCGACGCTCAGCAGGCCGAGATCGACGCAATGCGAGCGTGGCTGTCTGACCGCGGCGAATAGGCTGCAGATCCGGAGGATAGCGAGATGGTCAAGCGCAAACCGTCAACGCTGAGATTGTTCGCCGGGCGAACCCTGTCCGCAACCCTCGGCGCGCTTCTCGTGTCGGCAGGCTTGGCGTCGGCCGACGACGGCTACCAATCGGCCGATGGGCTTTCGGTGTATCTCGGCATTATGCCGGCTTCCGTCGTGCGCGGCCATCCCTCCGATCATGCGGAAGGCGCGATGCACGGCGGAGCACCCAGTGGACGGCACCCTCAGCACATCGTCGTCGCCGTCTTTGACACTCGGACAAGCGACCGGATCGAAAACGCCGAGATCGTGGCGACGGTCTCCTCGCTCGGCCATGTCAGCCATGAGCGGATCGATCTGGAACCGATGTCGATCGCCGGCACGATCACTTATGGCGGCTTCGTGAACTTTCCTGGCCGCAGCCGGTACGAGATCGAACTGTCGATTTCGATCCCGGACCGGGACCGGCCGACCCACCTTACATTCTCCAGCGATCATCAGTAGTCACGTCGATTGGGTGCCGCGGCCGCGCAACGCGGAGCGGAAGGCCAGGGGTTGCGCAGAGGCGAACGCGATAGAGCAATTGATTATACCGCGCTTGCTCGGTCCTCGGCGTCGGAGCTGGAGGCGCGGAGGCGTGCTTCTTCGGCGCCAATGTAATCGCGCCTGAGCGGAACACTCGTCTGCCGCTTCGCAATCTGCATCTGAAAGACCATCATGCCCTGATGGCGAAACGCCATTTCCGAAACCGCAAGGTAGAACTCCCAAAGGCGCGCGAAGCGCTCGTCGTAGAGGTCGACCGCCTCATCGCGCCGGGCAAGGAACCGCTCCCGCCAGTGGCGGAGTGTCTCGGCGTAGTGCAATCGCAGGATCTCGATGTCCGTGACCACAAGCCCTGAGCTTTCCACGGCCGGAAGGACTTCAGAAAGGGACGGGATATATCCGCCCGGAAAGATATATTTTGCAATCCACGGATTGGTGAAGCCTGGCCGGTCGAACCGCCCGATCGAATGCAGCAAGAGGACGCCGTCGTCCGCGAGCAGATCATGGCTCTTGCGAAAGAACTCTCTGAAGTGGTTCACGCCGACGTGCTCGAACATGCCGACCGACACGATACGATCGAACCTGCCCTCGATCTCGCGGTAGTCGCGAAGCTGGAAATTCGGCCGCTCGCCGTGAGGCGCTGCCGCGGCCCGCTGGCGGGCGTATTCATGCTGCTCTTTCGAGAGGGTGATGCCGGTCACCTCGGCCCCATAGGTCTCGGCCAGGAAGAGCGCTAGTCCTCCCCAGCCGCAACCGATGTCGAGAACCGACGCGCCAGACTGCACAAGAAGCTTCGCGGCAATATGCCGTTTCTTGGCGGTTTGCGCCTCGTCCAGTGTCAGGTGCGGCTCCTCGAAATAGGCGCAGCTATATTGCCGGTCGCGGTCGAGAAACAGATCGTAGAGCCGGCCGTCGAGATCGTAGTGATGAGCGACATTCCGCCTGGACCGTTTTCGCAGGTTGTGTTGATGGATTCGACGCAGCGCGAGCCGGGTTCCCGACAGCAGTCGTGAGGCGAACTGCCGTTGGAGAGCGTCGCCCTGCGACAGGAGAAGATCCAGCAGATCGGCGATGCTGCCGTTCTCAATCAAAAGCTGGCCATCGGCGTAAGCTTCTCCGAGCCGCAATTCAGGGTCTGCAAGCACGCGCCGCTGCGCGGCCTTGCAAGCAAAGCGAACCGAAATGGGCGGACCGCTGTCGTCCCCGAACACTTTTGTGTTGCCCCGGGCTGTTGTGAGTTGAAGCGAGCCTTTGTTGATCAGGCGATCAAGCGTTCCGAACAGAATTGCGTCCACGTGCCAATACCATGCTTTGCGAGATAACCAGAGCATGGCGACATTGGAGCGAGGTCGAGCATCCAGACTTTAAAGTGGATCAATGAGTTGATGGCATTGATCGTCCGATGTCAGGCGCACGGCTTGTCCTGGCGCCGCTGGGCTTTCCCGTGGGCCGAATGCGCTTCGGATCAAGCCGGCCTGGCGACCAGGCGCGGGAAATATCCCGGCACGTCCCGCATGTAGCGCGCATATGCTTCCCCATGCTGATCTAGCACTTCCTGCTCCTCCCGGCGGGCAAGCCGCCAATACATGATGACGAGGATCGGGAACATCACGGCGGTCAGCAGGGTCGGCCACTGGAGCAGGAACCCAAACATGATGAGGACGAAGCCCACATACTGGGGATGACGCACCCAGGCGTAGACGCCGGTAGTGGCGAGCACGCCCTTCTTCTGAGCGTCGTAGAGGACCTTCCACCCCGAAGCGATAAGCATGAACCCGCCACCGATGAAGACGAAACTGAGAAGGTGAAACGGTTCGAAATGCGGATTCAGCCGCCAGCCAAGCAGCGTCTCCAGAAGATGGCCAGCATCGTGGGATAGCCAGTCGATTTGGGGATAGCGCGACTGTAGCCAGCCCGAAAGAAGATAGATGGTCAACGGAAATCCATACATCTCGGTGAACAAAGCGACGATGAACGCGCTGTAGGCGCCGAAAGAACGCCAGTCGCGTGTTGTCGACGGCTTGAAGAAGCTGAACGCGAAGAAGATGAACACGGCCGAGTTGAGAAATACCAGCGACCAGAGGCCGTAAGCTTGAACGTCTTCGTGCATGTCTGCCTGCTTCCCTGGACGCTTAGTGTTGGTGGGGAGGATTGTCAGAACGCTTCGTAGACGAGCTTCCGTCGTGTTCGTGGCCACCGTGGCTTCGGTGCATGAAAATATGGAGCAGCGGACAGGCCAGGATGATCAGCCAAGGCAGCCACCCCAGCAGGTGCGCTCGATGCTCGGCGATCAGGTAGAAGGCGCCGATGGCGAGGAAACCCCAAAGCGCTATGGTTGCCGCCGAGGGCGACCGAGGAGGTTGGTCGTAGTTGCTAGGCTGTCTCGCATTGCGTGCCATATCCGTTGTCGACCTTTCTGACGGAGCAGATCCGTTTGGACGTAGGCGACGCAACGGCGCGTTAGAGCAGGATTGATCGCGCCCGCGTCGGTTGTTGGTCGTTCAACAGTGCTCGCGCAAGGGGGCAAGAACCTTGATCTCTGTTATAGTTTTGTCTGGGTGGGCGACGAAGTGGAATCGGTTGTGGGCGAGGCAGGGTCCGTCCGTCTCGCTCGTCGCGTTTGCTTCTGGAATCGCCAATGCGCGTCGGCAGTCGCGCGGACTGGACGCGGATGGCGTCAAAACTTAACCCAGATCAATCTTCGCCGAAGGGCCACCAGCTAGGATTTGGAATGTGAGACTTCGTGACAGAGAGCCATTCGTTCCGTCTCGAATTGCCTTGCCGATGATTTCGATGGTCGTTTTGCTGAAGTTTGCGGTTAAGGAAGAGCGTTTGCACCGGGCCGGCGTCGAGGGGTTCGTCAGATCGCAGCGACGTTCTTGATCTCGGTTAAAGAGTCGACCGGATCGACGTGGAGACTGATCTCGCAGACTGTGCCGAAAATCCGGCGCGAGACCTGTCGGGAAAAACCACACTGAAAGGAACGTGCCATGAAAATGCAGAAACTTATGATTACGTCGGTCGTGGCGGCTGGTCTCGGCTTTGCGGCTTCGATTCCAGCATGGTCGCAGGCCGACCACGGCGCGATGCACGGCGGACCAGCCGCCGGCGAGACTTCCGTGTCGCCCGATGATGATCCGGCGGTTCGCGGCTACGTCGATGCCATGGAAACGATGCACGCGGCGATGTCGACCATGGACTATAGCGGCAACCCGGACGTGGATTTCGCCCGCGGCATGATCCCGCACCATCAGGCCGCCATCGACATGGCGCGCGTCGTTCTTGAGCACGGTTCCGATCCGGAGATCCGCGCGCTTGCGGAAGACGTGATCTCAGCCCAGGAAGCCGAGATCGCGCAGTTGGAGGAATGGCTCCGCGCGAACGCTCCCCAGTAGGCGTTATTGCATGGAGAATGGGAGGCGCTGCACGGCGCCTCCTTCTTTTTTGGTAGCCTGCGGCCTCACGCGTCCGGCAAGGTCTCGAACGAGGTGACGAGGTCGTTGACCGTGCGCGCGCAGGAGCCGAGGCGGACATCGATGCCAGCGGCCCGGAGCCTGTCACGGTCGGGAACAGCCACGTAGCCGCAAATGAGGCGAGTTGCACCACTGGCAAGGATCAGGTCGCAAGCGGACTCGGTCGTTCGGGCAACATTGGCGCGATACCGTCGACGCCGCTCCACGGGATCGACTACGAGGAGCCCATCGCTCTTGGCGAAAAACGGGCTTAGAGCATACCTACGTTGGTCGCGGGCGACGAGCAGGGCCACGCTATGATTTCGATCAGACGAGGGTGAGGCTATCGATGCCATTCCTGGGCCGTGAAAGAGCCAGTCGGACTAGTCATTGAACTGTCACTATCATCGCCCCGGTCGCGCCGCACTTTAATCTCGATCAAGTGAGGTCACAAAGGCACGTCGGTTGACCTCGCGATCTCCCGGCAGGCCATGCGAGCGGGGCTGGCGAGGGTTTGGTGGCGCTGACCGTCGTTGGCAACAACGGTTGATCTGGATCAAGGCGGCGCGTGTTGCATTATCGTGTAGTGCAGCGGCGTGGTCTTGCGCGTGCAATGCGATGGGGTAGGCTCTCCGTCGGATGAAGCGTGAAGGAGCGCAGGGTCGCCAACGGAGCGGATTGGGCAGATGCTCAGGTTTCTGGCATTGCTGGTCGTCTGCACGGTTTCCTTTCTCATGCAGGGGGAACCGGCGTCCGCGCACGAAGCCAGGTTCGTTCCGCTTCAATCCATAACCCAGCCCGACGCTGTGGCGGATGTTGTCCTCACGGCATCGACTCCGGGTAACGACTGCTCGTCCCGAGTATCGTGCTGCACCATGACGTGCGCACCCTGCAAGCTACCGCTGCCAGGGCATCGCGGCGAGTTTCTCTGGAGGTCGGTCGAAGCGTCAGCCGTGCCTGGCCTCCGCGATGACTGCCTCCGAACGATCATCCTCAGCAGAGACCCTCCGGTCCCGCGACCCAGCTTCGTCTAGGTCGTTTCCTCGCCTGCACTGACCATGCCGATATGCTCGCGTGCCCGCTCCCTCTGAGGGAGTGGCAGCGGCCACGGACGTGGCGGAGGCGTCGCTTCGGCGCGGCGAGGTTCTTCTTCAGGACAACTTGCTGGCTGCGATCGCAGTCGCTGCAACGGGCCATGCGCCCGGAGGTGTAATATGAGCTGGGATCGAGCGTCCTTATCAACAGAGGTAGCCCGGTCGCTCTTCCGCGACGAATGGGACGATTTTGAACGCGGACGGAGCAGACCATTTTTTCGAGGATCGGTGACACGGGAAGCGGAACGCCCTCCGGGCCTTCCGCTCGATGAGTTGAGCAGGCGCCCAAAGCGCGGGGGCGACGGAAACGACGGCCAGAGCTGGGCTCCGGCTACGGGTCTGCCGCCGTCCACAGATGCGTATCGCCTGCTTCCGCGATACCGCAAGGGTGATCGCAAGATCGCGGCCGGCCGAGATCTGTTCAGTATAGGCGAGACGAACACCGCAATCTTCAACCTGCTGTCCGGATGGGTTGCGATCTACACGCTGTTGGAGGACGGCCGGCGGCAGATCGTCCATTTCGCACTGCCTGGGGCGGTGATGGGGATGCCGACCTCCAAGGGCGCCCAGGTCAGCTACAGCGCGCAGGCATTGACCGAGGTGGTCGTCTCCGTCATTCCGAGCACCGTGCTGTCAGCGGCCTCGCGGGACGATCCGGAGATGAGCATGCGGCTGGCGAGCGCGTTGGCGCGCGACACATCAATGGCCTACGACCATATGACCAGCATCGGACGCCGGACGGCCCGCGAGCGCGTGGCGCATCTATTGCTGGAGTTGTTTACGCGGTATCGCGCTCAATGGCCGGGCGACCGCATTGAGGAGATGGCGATCCCTCTCACCCAAGAGCAAATCGGGGACGCGACGGGCCTGACCTTCGTTCATGTGAACCGCGTGCTCGCCACGCTGCGCAAGGAGAAGATCGTGCATTTCCACTATAGGAGGCTTCGGATACTGGACCCGGATCGGCTCATAGAGGTCGCCGGCGTCGATCCGCAGACTGCCATGTCGTGGTTTCAGCGACGATCGGTCTGAATGGCGGCACCTGTTCGGCATGAGAGATGAACTACGTAGTCGGAGCGATTCGGCTCCGACTGTTTCGTTCAACGATCACGACGCCGATGCCCGTAAGAAGCAGCCCCAAAATCAACGGAGGTCCGATCTGTTCATCGAACATCGTAACTCCGAGCAAGAGGGCCAGCACAGGCGTTAGGAAAGTGAACGCATTGGCATGGCTGAGGGAAATCCGGTCGAGCACCCAGAACCAAAGCCAGTATGACAAGGCCGTTCCGGGAAGCGCCAACAGGGTCAGCGCGATGACAAAGTCGGCCGAAAGATGAATGTCGGAAGGCTGCTCTGTCAGCAGCGCCAGGATCGCGAGAGGCACCGCGCCGAGAAGGAGCTGTGCCGCCATCGCGACGAGGGGATCGATTCGGCTGCGAACCGTCTTCATCAGAACGTTGCTGACCGCGAGCCCGGAAGCGGCGAGGATTAGATAGGACAAGGCGAAGAGCTCACCGGGGCCATTCCCGATACCCAACCGTGGCATGGCGACCGTGACAATACCCAAGAAGCCGATCCCCAGGCCAATATACTGCGACGGTCGTAGACGTTCGGAGAGGAACGCGAACGCTAGGACCGCAGCGATCAACGGCTGGGTGTTGGTGAGAATTGTCGCGAGTCCTGGCGATACGAACTCTGCGGCGTGAAACATTCCGAAATATGCGAAGCCGGTCGCTCCCATTCCCATGGCGCCGAGCGCCATCCACATTCGGAGATCCATCGGGATCGGTCGTCTGAGGAGCGCAGCGACAAGTGCCAGCGACATGCCGGCAACGATCGCCCGCAGCGCGGCGAAGGTCATATGGGGCGCATGCTCCAGGCCGACCGTGATGAGCGGAAAGCAGAGTGCGTTGAGAAAGGCAACCAAGACGAGGATGGGCGTGAAGCGAGTGATCATGAACCCGTCCCAGGACGATGCGGCCGCAAAGGGCTGTCTTTACTTCGCTCGACCGGCGACGGCCGCGTGCTCGACTCGAAATTTCTCCGCCTTCTCGCAATGGCAGTCGAGGAATCCGTGTATCGGACACGTCCGACACATCTCTTCAAGGCGTTTGCGCAATGCACGGCGCCCGCGGTGCAGCCGCACGGTGACGTTGTTCAGTGACGTGCCGAGGCTCGCCGCGAGCCGGTCTCGTGGCTCCCCCAGGATGTCCGCGCGCCAGATGATGTCGGCGTATTCGGCCTTGAGCGTCGGCAGCAAACGATAGAGGCAGTTGCAAATGGCCGCGTCCAACTCGGCGTCGGGCTCGGCTTCGTGGCTTTCCAGGGTTTCGGGGCCCAGCTCCTCCTCGCGCTGGCGTCGGCGGATCACATCTCGTTGATGGTCAACGATCGTCGTCGCGAGTATCCTGCCTAGCCAACCGCGCACGGTGCGAACGTCGCGGAGCTGTGCGGCGCGCTCAAGTGCGCGAAGGGAGAAACGTTGAAGCACTTCCTCCGCCTCGTCCCGGTCGCGAAGACGATTCTGAAGAAAATGCAGTATTGTTTGCTGGGCCTCAACCAATGCGCGCTGCACTGCCGCGTCGTGAGGCTTTGAAGCCTCGCCTTCCCATGCCCCTTCTGGCATATCCTGATCTTCGTCGTCCGCCACCAAACCCTCCTTCTAAGCAGCAATCCCCAAGCGCTCGGCTGCCGAAGCTTGCTCCAACAAGTCGATGTTTCTCTCTCGTAAGTCTTTAATCCAGATCAAGATTTTGTCGCGCGCCGAATCTTAACCTGCTTAGCGATGTGGCGGAAACCGCTCGACAGGTTCCAGCACCGGCTGAATGAAGGCGATCGTCGAAGCTCGCTCCGTGCGAGTGCGAATAGCTTTGCGGACAATCCTCCCGAGCGCGTGTCGAAAGCTGACCTCCCTTTGCTGTGGCGGCCGTTTGGCGGATCTGCGTCAAAAACGGAGGCAACCGCATGAATGATGACCGGCGCGGGTGGCATATGCAGGTCGGGAACCAAGGTCATACTGATGAGAGCCCGCCACTCGATCTCCGGGCGCTTCGCTACGTGCTGGCAGCAGCCGAATATCTGAGCTTTCGTCGCGCCGCTGAAGCTCTCGACGCACATCCGTCGAGCGTCAGCAGGGGCGTGAGGGACTTGGAGGACGAAATCGGCGTCGCGCTTTTTGAAAGAGGCGCGTCAGGCGTTCGACTGACGGACGCTGGCGCGCGCTTTCTCGATCAGGTGGTCCCGGCGGTGAGACAGATCGGATCGGCGTTTCGAACGGCGGGCGCTGCCGGCCGGGTGGCGTCCGGCACCGTGCGGGTTGGCATCATCGTCTCGATAGCGGGCGGGTTCATGCGGAACCTCTTGCTTGACTACTCGTCCAAGCATCCGGAGGTGGCGGTCGAAGTCTACGATGGCGGTCGCCGGGAACACGTCACGGCCCTGCGGTCGCGGCAGCTCGATGTTGCCTTCTTTTCTGGAAGCGGCGAGATTCCCGATTGTGAGATCGCGGAGTTGTGGCACGAACGTGTCCACGTTGCGGTTCCGGTCAGCCATCCCCTTGCGAACTTAGAGCGCGTCGATTGGCCGATGCTCCGGGACGAGCAATTCATCGTAACCAGACGTGAGCCAGGTCCCGAGGTTCATGACTACATCGTGCGTCGGGTGGCCGACTTCAGCACATATCCGCGGGTGGAGCGCAAGCCCTGCACTCAGGAGACGCTGATGAGCCTTGTCGCACTCGGCCAAGGCATCACCCTGGTCTCCTCGGTATGGACTGAGGTGCGCATGCCCGGCCTCGTCTTTCGTCCCCTCACAGCATGCGAGGATGTCGTTCCGTTCAGCGCGGTATGGTCGCCGGACAATGACAATCCCGCTCTTCGCCGATTCGTCTCGGTCGCCTACCTTCTTGCCGGCCGGTCGCGCCACGGCAAGGCGCTTACTGTTCGAGCGCAACGCCCGAACGGCGGCGGACGAGATCGCTTCGAGTCCTAACCGAGGCCCTCGGGAAACAGGTTCGATGCGCTCACGCGCCCGGTTCGTGTCGGCGCGCCGGGTCGGCAACGGTCTTCAAACGATTGTCGGTGCGGTCCTTCCTGGCCTTGCGGTTGCGCCAACCGCGATCAGAGCGCAGAAAATCCTCCAGCATGTGCGGAATCAGCGCGATAGCGTCGACCGGCTCATAGAGCCGACTATGCTCAGCGGCATATTGCTCAAGTTCCTCGCTCAACGGCTCCGGCAACATGATGGTCCTGCGGACGTAGCGGATCTTGGGCAACGGCCCCAGCTTCAGATCGGACATGGCGCGCCTCCTGCGGTGGTTGGAAAAGTTCGTTCCTGCCGCGTCAGTGTGCGGCGTAGGGCTCGAGAACGAGGTCGCGAGTAACGACGACGCGCATCGGGAACCCCGGACGGATTGTGAGGGTCGGGGCGACCTGCAATTGTCGCTGGATGATCTGCTGGCCCGCGTCGTTGACCGTGTCGCCAGCGCCCCGGCGGATCGCCTGGATAAGCCTGTCCTCGTCGCTCATGGCCATGTTTGTGCCGATCGCAAGCAGCGTTGAAAGACCAGCGGCCTTGGCCAGGTCCCACCAATGATAGTCGACCTGATCTTCGAGGCCCGCATAGCCCTGGGTATCGACGCCCGGCTGCCTTTCGAGGACGATGGAGCGTCCGTTCGGGAAGATCAGGCGATTCCACACCAGCAAAATCCGGCGCTGACCGAATGTGACACCGGCGTCGTACTCCCCGATGATCCGGGTCCCCTGCGGAATCAGGACAAGGCTTCCGGTGGGGGAGTCGTAGACGTGTTGGGTGACCTGTGCTGTGATCTGCCCAGGCAGGTCCGATCGAATGCCGGTGATGAGGGCCGCCGGGATCACCGATCCGGCCTGAAGAACGTAGGGCGAGGCTGGTGCAGCGACGCGATCCGGCGCCACCGTTCGCCGGTCGACCTCGGCGTTGAGGAAGGTCAGATGCCTGTCCTGGCTCCCGGAACCTGTCGGGCTAGTCGCGCCGCCGAAGTTCGGCTGGAAGGATGGCAGGCCGGAGCTGGTGTCCGAGCGGGTCTGAAAAAAGAGCTGGCTGGTGCGTGCGGCCTCCATCTCCGCAAGCCGCCGCTGCTCCTCCGGGTCAGCCTGCGGCATCGGCATGGTCTCTACCGGAATGGGCCGGCCTTCCTCACGGGAGCGCACGATCGGTCCTCCCAGATCGCCCGGAAGTGGTGGTCCCAATTGTGGGATGCCGCTGTAGTCGGACGGCAGCCCCTGCAAACCATCGGCCGTTTGGCGGCGGTCGGTGGTGAACAGCTCCTCGCCTTGCCGCTGCCGATCGGCGGTCTGGAGCGCATAGATCAGCGCACCGCCGATGCCGAGGCCGGCAATGAGGCCGAGCCCGGTCAGCACCTTGCGCGAGACGCGGGTGACGCTTGGCGCCTCCGCCCGCAGCCGCATGGTCGTTGCCGTGTCGGCCGCGCCGATCCCCTCTCCCTTTCCGGTCTCGTTGGCGGTCATGTCGTCGGCCTCCCGTCAGTCCTGACGATCCGCACGATTTGCTGGCGATTGCCGCTGCCAAGCCGAAGTTCGGCCGCCCCGAAAAGGCGATCCACGATCAGGATGTTGTTGTGGACGCGGCTATTGACGATTTCTGGCTGACCGTCCGAGCCGATGACGAAGATCGGCGGCATCTCGCCCTGCACGATGCCGCGCGGGAACTCTATATAGACCCTCCGGCCGTCGTCATAGACCGAGATCGGACGCCACGGAGGTGCATCGCCGGTGAGGCCGTAGCGGTAGTTGCGCGACGCAACAGCCGGGATGATCGGTGCGGCGGGAGCGGTCTGGCGTTGCGAGGCCGGAGGTGTGGGATAGGCCCAGGCGACTGCCGGCATGTAGGGATTTTCGCCGGAGCGCAATTCGATCAGGTAAACGCGTCGGTCCGTGCTGACGACAAGGTTCGTGGTGATGTCAGGCCGGGTCGGCTTGACCAGAACATGCACGCGGCGGTTTGGGCCAGAGCCGCTTTCCGTATCCCCAATTATCCAGCGCGCCGTGTCGCCCGCCGCGATCGGACCGGCGCCGGTCAGGCTCTCGCCGGGCTCCAGCGCGATGGTGGTGATCTGGCCGGGAGCCGCGTAGACCTGATAGAGCGCGCCTTCGCTCCACGGATAAATCTGGATCGCATTGTAGTAGCCTTCACGCCGAGGCTCGACACGTGCGGCGAGATTGGCGTTTTCGACGCGGGCCGTCGGCGTCGAGGCGGCTGTCCCGCCCGTCGCCGGTGACCAGGCGGGCGGGACGTGGATTGGGCGGGGCGTCTCGTCGGTGACGGCGGCGGGCACCACGGGCAATGGGGGCACGTCGGCATCGTAGGTGATGTGCGGCGGTCGCGGCGCCGTTGCGCAGCCGGTAAGCGCGGTGGCCGATGCCAGCGCTGCGAGGAGGATACTGGCGCGGACGGCCTTGCGCCCATGCGCGAGTATGGTCGAATCGTTCATTGCCCCAGCTCCCGAGACCAGTTGATTGCATTGACGTAGACTCCCAAGGGATTGCGCCGCAGACGCTCGGCATCCCGCGGCGCCTGGATCGCGATGGTCAGGATCGCGGTCCATCGTTCGGTGCCGGCGAGCTGGCCGTTCTCGAAGCGGCGCTCCGTCCACGCGACGCGGAACGAATCCGGTGAAGCGCGGATGACGCTGGATACCTCGACACTGATCTGCTGACGGCCGACACGGGTGAACGGATCATTGGCGCGGGCATAGTCATTGAGCGCGACCGCGCCGCGGTCGGTCGTGAAGTCGTAGGCGCGCAGCCAATTTTGCCGCACGACGATGGGATCGGCAGGCAGGCCGCGAACCTGCTCGATGAATCGGGCAAGGTGGAAGGCGATCTGGGGGTCGTTGGGGCGATAGTCGGCGACCGCGGGTTCCACCGCACGGGCCTCTCCCCGGCTGTCGATCTCGACCACCCAGGGCACCACTGTCCCGCGTGCCGACTGCCAGACCAGAGCCGAGGCGAATCCCGCTGACAGAATCAGGCAGCCAAAGGCCATGTAGCGCCAGTTGCGGGCCTGCACGCGGGCAGAGCCGATGCGGTCGTCCCATGCCTGGCCGGCGCGTTGATAAGGGGTTTCCGGTTCCGGCGTCTTGCCGTAGCGGGTCATCGGTCGCTTGAAGATGTTCATGTGCGGTCACTCTGCGAAAGGCTGATGGAAGCACCGCCGCCGTGGCTATCGCCGGAACGGACGGCATGGGCGGCGGCGGAGACCCCATGGCTCATCGTCTGGCTGCGGCGCATGCGCTGGGCCCAGGCGGGCGGACCTCCCGTGGTCGAGGAAGCGGCAGCCTCGGGCTCACCGCCGATCGTTCCCATCGAGGAACTGCCGCCGGTCATGGCCGCCGCGGACCGACCGCCGGCGGCGTAGGACGAGCGCATGGACTCCGAGGCGCGGGATACTGCGCGCTTCACGGGTGCCATCGTGGCGCTGCCGCCGGCGCGGGCGACGCCGCCGAGGCCAGATGCGACGCCGGCTGCTCCACTTTGTCCGGCCGAGCCGAGCGAGTAGGCCGTCGCGGCGCCGCCTGCGGCGGCGGCTCCTCCACGTGCGACGGCCGCGCCACCAGAGAGGGCGGCTGCCCCGCCG
>NZ_JAAAPL010000003.1 GCF_011317445.1 Chelativorans multitrophicus | reverse complement strand
GCCGATCACCGGGCCCACCGGATTGCCGGTCGTGGCGGCCCGGCGGTCCTCGCAGCGGGCGGTCTCCAGCACCCAGCCCGGCGGCACCCCTTCGACGATCTCGGTGGCGACATCGGCGGCGGCAAGCGGCACCGGCGCCCCTTCCACGGCCACGTCCTGCGCCGTCGTGGCGAGCGAATAGGTGTCGTCGGTCGGAAAGCCGTTGGCATTGGCGGCCGAGCCGTTGAAGATGAAGCTGCCCGTCCCGCCGGTGCTCACCTTGGCAAGGGTGACGAACGGCACGGAGACAGCCAGGACATTGGCGCTGAACTCGGACGTGTCGCCGACGGCCCCGCCGGTGGCCGTCTCGCGGATCAGGATGGCCGTGATATGGTCCGAGCCGGCGACGAGATTGCCCGGAGCGGGGGAAAGCGTCTCGTCGAGCGTGCCGCCGGAAAGCCCCGTCAGCGCGGCCAGGAAGGTTCCGCCCTCGCCCGCCTGCAGGCCGTCGGCGCCCATATCCCCGGCACTGCCCGGCGCCACCTTGTAGAGCTCCAGCCTATAGGTGCCGCTGCCGCAATAGCTGCCCTCAAGCCGCAGCGTGTTGTCGACAAGGATGGCCGAGGAAAGCACCGGCCGGCCGAGCGGCACGGTGTTTGTGGTGCAACCCGTCCTGACCGTGACTCCGTCCGGAAGGCTCCCCGTACCATCGATATTGTCGATCGCGTTGCCCGAATTGCCGCCGAACTGGTTCTCGGTAAGGCGATTGCCGGCCCCGAGGCGGCTTACGGTTATTCCTGCATGACGCGTTCCAGCGTTGTTGACCAGCTTATTGAAGCGGACGATGTTGCTTCTATTGCTATCGCTGCTTGTGTCGCCCAGCAGTCTCACTCCGCCCTCGGGCTGCGGGCCGCTCCCTTCAGCAATGGTGTTGTGCTCGACGAGATTAAATCCCTTGTTAAAAATCAAGTCGACGCCACTTTGGGTGAAACGCTGCAAAAGGTTGCCGCTCACCGTCACGTGGGAGGAGCTTCCCAAATTGATGGCGTCAGAGCCGGCGTCGACGATTTGATTGCCGCTGATGATGTAGCTGCCGAGCGCCACATGGGTATTGCTTGTTGCAAGAATACCGCCAAAACCTCTGGAATCAGCAATGTAGTTGTTTGCGATCGTGAAGCTGCCGTTGGTGTTGCTGTCCAGCAGTATCCCGTTTCCCACTGTGCCGGCGGCACTGCTCTGATCGGGCAATACGCCGATGACATTGCCTTCGATGCGCAGGCCGGTGAGAACCCCGGAACCTGAAATACCGTTACCCGAATTGGCGGTGGTTCCAAATATGCCGATGTTGCGGATGGTGGTGTCGTTCGCGCCCGCGGCGATGGTGAGCGCGTCGGCCGTGAGCCCGTTGGCCAGGGCCAGCTTCGGGCTTGCCACCTGGCTGAGGACGAGCGGATTCCAGTCCGCCCCCACCAGCCCGCCCGTTCCGACCGCGCCTCGAAGAAGCGCCGACGTTCCGTTGGCATTGTCATAGGCCCTGCCGTCGATGGTCGTTCGCGGCCCGCCGATCGCCGGCAATGGTGCGGTGGGAGCGACCTGCCACCAGTCGCTGCCATTCATGGCAAGCGCCGGCACGAAGCGCAGGACATTGGCGCCCGCATCGGGTTCGCCCCCGCCGCCGGAGGCCGCGGTGATCGCGTTGGCGTTGGCGATGAACTGGCGCACGGACCCCTGCCCGCTGTCGTTCACATTGGTCACGACATTGAAGGAAAAGCCGAAATCGACATTGGTGACCGGGCTGCCCGCGTCCGTCACGACCCGGATCACATGCTCTTTGAAATTAAGCGCCGTGGTCCCGCTATCGGCCGTGGCGCCGCGCCGGCCGCCATAGCAGGCGCCATTGGCCGGGTTGCCGGCCGCGCCGGAGGTGGTGGTGGCGTTCTGCTGGGTGTAACTGCCATTGGTGCTGACGCAAAGGGTCCCGTAGCCCGCGCCCCCCGCCGCGCCGGTGTTCCCGCTTCCCGCCCGCGCATAGGTCTGCTCACCAACAACGCCGGACGTCCCCGCCGCACTCACCGTCGGCGCATCAACCGCGACATAGTAGGTGCCGGGTGCCGGAACAGATGGGAACAGATATGTACCGTCGGCTTCTGTTTGGGTTGCGCCGATTTGCGTCCCTGCGTTGTCGAACAACCGTACTGTGACGCCGCTTATACCGCGGTTTCTTGCCGTGCCTATGCTTCCATCAGCAAGCAGGTTGCCCGCCGTATCCTCAAAGACCGTTCCTCTGATGCCTGCTGTGCGAACATAGGCATGAATGAAGAAGAGGTTGTCATCATTTGTGGGGTTCTGCGCGAAAATCGTAACGGACCGGTCCCCGGTCCTGATATAGGAACGCAAATCGTAAAGTTCGTGATCGCTATCGTAATTGGCTGGATTGCTGACGGCCGGATCACCCACGCCGCCGACGGTAATCAAGGCGCCGTTGGCTTGGCTCAATCCATCATCAAAGTTGCCCGCGAAATTGGATATGGTGGACCCGTTGATGCTGATCGTCGACAACTGATTGCAGCAACTGAAGGAGATCGCGACGCCGAGTTCGCCTCGGAAGGCGGCGCTCGCAGGGTTCATCGCGGCTGCCCCCAGCGACATGACAGCGGTTTCACCCGTTGTGCTGAGACCTCCGTCGAAAAAGGCGACACTCGCGGGGGGAAGGTTAGGATGGGAATAGACAATAGCCAGAACCTCGCCGTCGATATTGGCGTTCCTGGCTCCTTCCGTCACAGTCCAGTTGAAGTTGCTGGTGGTTGCGTTGGCTGTCAGTGTGCGCACAAGTGAAGTCACATCTGCCCGCGCGACAAAGAAGTTCCATGCGGTGCTGTTGCTGATCAGGTGCGTGAAGGTGACGCTCTGCCCAGCCAGGGTGATACCTTCACTATTGAACTCGGCAAGCGTGCTCGGCGAAGATCTGCTGGTACTGTAGAGATACGCTCTCAAAATGGTGGAGCCGACGGGAATGACTGCCTGAACTGTTCCCACAGGACTTGTGTTGCTGCCAATTCCGTCAACGCTCACGCCAACACTGCCGGACCAGCTGCCAGCCGATGACAATACGGCCAAGGCGTCACTGCTGGCGAGGCAGGCGGATATAAGCATGGTCAAAGATGCCGATATACGAACAGCCCATCGCCTGTAGCGCTTTGGCTGGGCATCGTCTCGCCTGCGAAAAAAGGGATGAGGTGCAAGCAGCGTTAGCCAACTGCGGCCTTTAAGCATCAAGGATCTCGCATCTGCCTCCGAAAGTGCAGATGAAGATTATTTCCGCGAAATGTATGGTCCAATAAGGCCGCATGCGGCGGAAGGCTCGCCGCATTTGGCGCCCGTCAATCGGAACCTCTAAAGCTTCGCGCGCGGATCGTAGCGGGCAACGCGTGAGAGAAGATAGTCGACTTCGGCTGTAGCCGCCGCGGTAATGCTGCTAGCCGGCTTACGCTGCGCATCGCTCGAGATGGCGCCCCTCTTCTGCAGCACATATTTGCGCACGGCGAGCCCGACGCCCTGCTGCTGCTCATATCGGATGAGCGGCAAGTGAGCGTCGAACAGGTCATGCGCTTCGTCGCGGCGACCTTCCCGCTGCAGCCGAACAGTATCCACCAGCATGTCGGGAAAGGCATAGCCCGTCATGGCGCCATCGGCCCCGCGCTCCAGCTCGAAATCGAGAAAAAGCCCGCCATTGCCGCAGAGAATGGAGATTTCGCGCATCTCGCCCGCTGCCTGAAATCCCCGGAGCCGCGAGATCTTCTCAAGCCCAGGCCAATCCTCGTGCTTGAGCATCACGCAGGACGGATGATTCTGAACGATCGTGCGGATGACGTTCGGCGTCATCACGACCGTCAATGTCAGCGGGTAATCCTGGATGACAAAGGGTATATCTTCGCCGATCGCCTCCACCGCCTGGGCATAATAGTTGACGATCTGCTCGTCCGTGCGAAGCGAGGACGGCGGCGCGATCATGACACCGGCCGCACCCAGATCCATGGAATTGCGCGCGAGCGACCGCATGGCCGCGAAACCCGGTGCGGAGACGCCGACAATCACCGGCACATTCGCGCGGCTCACCACCTGCCGCGCTACGGCAAGCGATTCTTCCGGGTCCAGCTTCTGCGCCTCACCCATGATGCCGAGGATGGTGAGCCCTGTCACGCCGCAGCCAAGATAGAAATCCGTCAGCCGGTCCACTGAGGCCGTATCGAGCCGGCCATCGGGATGGAAAGGCGTGGCAGCGATGGCGTAAACGCCCCCCGCGCTGTGATCGAGCTTCATTCCTTTTTCGCCTTCTCGGCTTCGTACCGTGCCTTGGTTTCAGTGTTCATGGGATAAAGGCCGGGCAGAGGCACGCCTTTTTCCACCTCATTCATGATCCAGGCTTCCATCCGCTCCTGCTCCGGCGCTTCCGCAAGCACCTCGTCGAGCAGCGCGGCCGGGATCAGCACGGCGCCATCATCGTCCACCACGACGATATCGCCCGGGAAGACGGCGACGCCGCCGCATGCGATGGGCTGCTGCCAGCCGACGAATGTCAGCCCCGCCACCGAAGGCGGCGCGGCAAAACCGTTGCACCAGACCGGCAGCCCCGTTCCGAGCACGCCAGCCGCGTCGCGCATCACACCGTCCGTTACAAGCGCTGCCACACGGCGCTTCACCATGCGCGCGCAGAGAATGTCGCCAAAAATCCCGGCATCCGTGACGCCCATGGCATCGGCCACCGCCACTGCGCCCTCCGGCATGTCCTCCACCGCCGCACGGGTGGAAATCGGCGAGCCCCAACTCGCCGGTGTTGCAAGATCCTCACGCGCAGGCACGAACCGAAGCGTGAAGGCCGGGCCGACAATGCGCGGCTGGCCGGGCCTGATCGGCTTGGTGCCGCGCAGCCAGACATTCCGCAGCCCCTTCTTGAGAAGAATGGTCGTGAGCGTGGCGGTCGAAACGTTCTTGAGAGCGTTGATGACTGTCTGTTCCAAGTTCGCAAGCCTTTCCATCGGGAGTGACCGACTGCTATCGCGCAGTTGTGGGTTATCCGGGTCGGAGCGATGCTCATCCAGCAGCCCCTTCGGGCTTCGGTTCTCGCGCCTCACGTTCTGCGCGTCAAGAAGATGCTGTGCTGTCGACGGCTGGGGCCACCGGACTGTTTTCCACGCTGGGAACACAGCGCGCCGCCGGAAGTTCGGAGATTTCCCATTAGGAGGATCTCATGAACTCCATAATCTACCTCATTGGCCTCATCGTGGTGGTGCTCGCCATTCTTTCGTTTCTCGGTCTGGCATAGGAGGTTGCGATGGCGACAACGACAAACCGGACGGGCAGCGCTCAGTCGGCTGGTGCCGGTTCCAGTACGGCAGCCTCCCTTGGCGAAACAGCGGCCGCGCTCGGCTCCGACATGAAGGAGGAAGCCCAAAACCGCGCGGAAGAAGCGCGGGGAGCGACATCGGAGAGCCTGCGGACCTTTGCCGAAGCGGTGAGGCAAGCCGGCGACGAACTGGCGAAAAAAGATGAAGGGCCGGCATCGCAGCTTCTCTCACAAGCGGCAAACGGCCTGGAGCAGATTTCCAATGCGATCGGCCAAAAGCGGCTTGAGGACCTCGTTGGAGATGTGAGGCGCTTCGGGCGCGAGCATCCGGGCACTTTCATGCTCGGCTCCGTGCTCATGGGCGTGGCTTTGGGCCGGTTTGCCCGCAGCGCAGCGCCCGCTGGACGTCCCCAGACGCATAGCGAACCGACAGCTCCTCAGGTCAACAATCTCCAGCCCCAGCCGGACAGCCAATATCAGACGTCGGGAGGACCCAATGTCGTCGAATGATGACCCTCGCGGAATTACGACTTTGATTTCCGACCTTGCAGAGCAGGCCTCGACGCTCGTCCGAACGGAATTTGAGCTGCTGCGCACGGAAATGTCCGAAAAAGTCGGGCAGGTAAGGGATGGCGCAATCGAGATCGTTGCGGGAAGCATCTGTCTCCTGGCGGCGCTGCTGGTGCTGCTTCAAGCTCTTATCGCCGCGCTGGCTGAACTCGGCCTGGGCCCTGCTTGGGCATCCTTGCTGGTCGGTGTCGTCGTTGCGATCATTGGCGTGATCCTGGTCAGAATGGGGACTTCGAACATGGCGGCGACCAATCTGGCGCCCGAGCGGACACAAAAGCAGCTGAACCGCGACGTGCAGACAGTGAAGGAACAGGTTCGATGACGCATAAATCGTCAGCAGAATTGGAACGCGAGGCCGAAGCGGCCCGCAGCAGGATGAGCGAAACCGCCGAGACGCTGCAGCGCAAACTCTCCCCCGGTCAGCTTCTCGATGAGTTCGGAACCTATTTCAAAAATTCCGACGGCTCGATTGCCCTGGAAAACCTGAAAACACAGGTGAGGGACAACCCCCTTCCACTCGCATTGGTGGGGGTTGGACTCGCGTGGCTTTTCATGGGCGGCGGCCCAAAGGCCGACACGTTGAGGGACAAAATGAGCGGCACCGCCGCCTATCCCGATTCGGGTCAGAGTTGGCCTTCTTACGAAAGCTCCGCTTTCCCGTCTGATGAAACGTCATCGGAAGGTGCGGCATCGACGGCCCTCGATTCTGCGACCGAGCATGCCAGGTCTGCCGGCCAGTGGGCGAGCGATACAGGCAGGCAGGCATCCACTCAGGTCCGTCAGGCCGGCAGCCGCGCTCAGCAGGTACTGAATGACACGCTGAACCAGGAGCCGCTTATTATAGGCGCCTTGGGGATGGCTGTAGGCGCCGCCATTGGCGCCATGCTGCCCGCCAGCAAGGTTGAAGAGGATATCCTGGCCCCATATGGAACGGCAGCACGGGAAAGCGCCATGGGCGCAATCAATAGTGGGCTCGAACAGGCCAGGAGCGCTGTTTCAGAGTCCGCCCAACCGGGAGATGAAGCGGACAGCCCGCCCTTAACCGGAGAACCTGATCAAGACCGGCTATAGACATTCAGCGATTACCGAGATCACTCAAGCGGCAAGGCTTGGTGGTCACTTGGCCCGGATGGTGTTATTCCAATCCGGCAACCAATCTTTGAATGTTGAAATGTTCCGTCTCGAAACGCGCACGATCATTTATCTGGCACTTGTGCTCTTCTCCGCTCTTGCGATCTGGTGGCTTGGAAATTGAGCCGCCTTGAAGTGTCGCTCGCCTTTTAGGACGCAATACAGGCCCCACAAATTATTGATGCGGCCATAGCTCGCAGCCTCCGGACGCACCACGAAGACGCTGTAGAATATAGCTATCCGCGCAGGCCGCAGTCAGGGGCCTCTTTTCGTTGCAATTTCAGCGATAAGGCAAGGTTAAAAACGGGCAGCCATTTCTATAAGTAATATTCTTCAATGGTTAGATGATTTAGTTGTATAATACAACATTATCTCAACAAAGCATTTGTTTTAGAATTATTCTATAGGTGATACATGAAGCGCACGCAATTTATGGCTTCTCTTTTGGTTGCCTTAAGCCTTCCTGGCTGCGCCTCCTTCGAGGAAGCAATAAGAGAAGCAAGAATGACGGATCGGGAACGATGTGCCAGCTACGGATACTTTGAGGGTACGGAACCATTCGCAAGCTGCATGATAAAGCTTTCGACGCAGCGGCAAATAGAGGCCGCAAACCGCCGCCACCGAGAGGAAATGCAAGCTGCCAACCGCCATTTCGATTATCTGGCAAGAGAGTTTCGCAGGCGCACGGAAGCGGAAGCGGAGAACCGCAGGCGCGATCAGATTGAAGTGGATTTGCGCAGACGCGCAGAAGCCGAGGAAGAGAAGCGCCGGCGCGCAGAAGCGGAAGCGGAGGCTGAAAGGCGCAGGCGCGCAGAAGCAGAGGAGGAAATGCGCAGACGCCAGGAAGAGGCCGCGAGGCAGAAACCTATAGAAGAAGACTTGGGCGGTGGCGGCGAGTGGTGAGACACATGCATTAAGGAGCAGTGCAGACCTGCGGCGAAGTCAGCCTCCGCGCAAAGCCTATCGGGTCGTCTGGCCGCGCCTCCTTACCTTGAGCGCTTCATCTACTGAGTCGTCATAGCCACGCGGCGCCCCTCACCAAACGTCCTGTTAAGGACGGCAGCTCGTTCTCCGTCCTTAACGATACGCGCGGAATTGATTGGTCCAAAAAAGCAGCTTCTGCACCCCCAAAAGGGGCCACCTGTGCAGCAATGCTTTACGCGGGAACTCTGGT
Source organism: Chelativorans multitrophicus (assembly GCF_011317445.1). Taxonomy (GTDB): domain Bacteria; phylum Pseudomonadota; class Alphaproteobacteria; order Rhizobiales; family Rhizobiaceae; genus Chelativorans; species Chelativorans multitrophicus. Next base: position 744,614 of record NZ_JAAAPL010000003.1, on the reverse strand, counting down.
ACTCCCAAGGGGAATCGAACCCCTGTTTCCGCCGTGAGAGGGCGGCGTCCTAGACCGCTAGACGATGGGAGCGCTCAGAAGCCCGCGATATAGTCGCGATCCGCGGGAATTGCAACAACGAACTGCTGGGTCAGATCTTTCTCCGCAAGTCCGCCCGTTGCGCTTATTGCACGGCGCGGGTTACGGCGAAGCGTCCGACCAACCGCCCTTCCGGAATATCGTAGAGCAGGATGGCCTCGCCCTCGTCTGCGAGCGCCACATGCAATGTCAGCCGATCGCCGGAAGCGGCATGGGAGATGATGCGCGCGCCCTCGGGCAGCGGAATGCTCCCGGAAATCATCTCGTTCGAAGGAGCAGTGGGAGAGGAGGACGATGCCTGTGGCCCGCTCTCCGTCACCGACTTATAGACAAGCGCCAAAACCACGGCCATAACGGCGGCGAAAAGAATGCCGAGATTGATGACCATGAAGCGCACGAGCTTGCGGCGCACGCGCTCCGCCGCCGGATCGAGCGGCTTCTCTTCATCAATCTCGAGCGAGGCGTTCGGCGCTGCCATGCATATTCCAATCGCAAGAAAAGTGGAAAAATGAGCGATCCTGATAGCGAAGCTGGCGGCGGATGGAAAGAGCTGCTGGCGGATGAGAAGGCAGAGGGCAATCGCCTCGACCAATGGCTGGCCGCTCGACTTGCCCCGGATTTCTCCCGCAGCCGCATCCAGGCGCTCATCCGGGAAGGTGCCGTGACCCTCAACGGACGGACCGTGGCCGAGCCAAAGCGGAAGGTAGCGGCCGGCGAGTTCTATTGCATTACGCTGCCCGAACCCGAGGCCCCGGAGCCGCAAGGCGAGGACATCCCCCTCGACATTCTCTACGAGGACGAGGCACTGATTGTGATCGACAAGCCAGCGGGCCTGGTCGTGCATCCAGGGCCCGGCAATTGGACCGGCACGCTGGTGAACGCGCTGATCCATCATTGCGGTGACACGCTCTCGGGCATCGGCGGCGTGCGCCGGCCTGGTATCGTCCATCGGCTCGACCGCGACACGAGCGGCGTAATGGTGGTGGCCAAGACCGACCAAGCGCACCGGGTGCTCGCGGAAGCTTTTGCGGATCACGGACAGGACGGGGATCTGGAGCGCGCCTATGTGGCGCTTGTCTGGGGTGTGCCGCGCCGCATTTCCGGGTTGGTCGACGCGCCGCTCGGCCGTTCGGCAAGCGACCGGACGCTGCGCGCGGTGGTGCCACAGGGCCGAGCCGATGCGCGCCATGCGGTGACGCACTACACCGTGCTGGAACGTTATGGGACCGGCACGCCCGAAGAGCAGATCGCCGCGCTCGTCGAATGCAGACTGGAGACAGGCCGCACGCACCAGATCCGCGTCCATATGGCGCATATCGGCCACCCGCTGGTGGGCGACCCTGCCTATGGCCGCGCCTTCCGCACCAAGGCTAATCGCTTGCCTCCGGCTCTGGCAGAAATGGTCGCCGCCTTCCCCCGCCAGGCGCTTCATGCGCGCCTTCTTGCCTTCAGGCATCCCGTATCGGGCAAGATCATGCGCTTTGAAGCCGCAATCCCCGCCGATATGGAAAACCTGCTAAAGGGTTTTGCGAAATTGTGACGGCGTTGTTTCCAACACAATGGAAAGTATTTAAGTAGGCATAGAACTGTTCAGTGGGACCTTCAATTATAGCAGAATAGCCCTATTATATTCCTTACCGCCGGCTGCCTAAAGCCGCCCAGCCTCAACGATTCGCTGGAGAAAAGCTGCGGTGCGCTCTTGCGTCGGGGCTCCGAAAATCTGCTCGGGCGGGCCTTCCTCGTGCACCTTTCCGCCGGCAAGGAAGCAGACCTTGCTCGAAACCTCGCGCGCGAAACCCATTTCGTGGGTGGCGAGGAGCATGGTCATGCCATCAGCGGCAAGGTCACGTACAATGTTGAGCACTTCAGCGACCAATTCGGGGTCCAGTGCCGATGTGATCTCATCGAGCAGCAGGATCATCGGATTCATGGCAAGCGCGCGGACGATAGCAACGCGCTGCTGCTGGCCGCCCGAGAGCCTGTCCGGATATTCATTCGCCTTGTGCGCCAGGCCTATGCGCTCGAGAAGCGGCATTGCGAGTGCTGTAGCCTCGGCCTTAGGCTTGCCAAGCACCTTGCAGGGCGCAAGGGTGACGTTTTCCAGCACGGTCATGTGCGGGAAGAGATTATAGCTCTGGAAGACGATGCCGACATCGCGGCGTAAGGCGTTGACGTCCACGCCCGGACCGGTCACGCGGTCACCATGTATGCGGATTTCTCCGCTATCGATGGATTCAAGTCCGTTCAAGCAGCGCAGCAGCGTGGACTTCCCGCAACCCGACGCACCGATGAGACAAACGACCTGGTGCTCCTCGACCTCAAGGCTCAATCCGTCGAAGACCTGGAACGTGCCATAGGATTTAGAGATATTCCTGATTTCGATCATGGCCATGGCGGATCCTTACCCGGCGCGCGTGCGCCGCTGCTCCCTTTCGAGTATCCGGTCAACGAACCGGGCCTGCGGAATGGTGATTACCACGAAGAGGAAGGCCACCACGGTGACGGGCGAGAGGTTGAAATAGTTGCTCGATAGGATCTTCGCCTGGTTGAAGGCATCGATGGAGCCGATGACGTTAACGAGAGCGGTATCCTTCTGCAGGCCGATGAAATCGTTAAGAAGCGGCGGGACGATACGGCGCACCGCCTGGGGCACAATGACGTAGCGCATCGTCTGCATGTAGGTGAGGCCGAGCGAACGGGCGGCGGCCACCTGGCTCCAGTGAATGCTTTCGATGCCGGCGCGGTAGACCTCGGCGACATAGGCGCCGAAGGTAAGCGTCAATGCGATGATGGCATAGGTCTCGACCGAAAGATCCTTGAGGATCGGCAGGCCGCTCAGCGGCAGGCCGAACCCGATCAGGTAAATCGTGATGATCGCGGGCATACCGCGGAAAATGTCGGTATAGAGCGTTGCGATCGCCCGGATTGGTGCGGCCGTTTTGCCGGGGATGAGCCGCGCCACCGCGACGATCAGGCCCCAGACGAGGACGCATATTTCGGCTACGACGAAGATATAGATATTGACCCAGAACGCCTTCAGGATGAGGGGAAACGACAGGTCGAGCAGCGGTACGGACAGGAAGGTGCGGCTGACGGCGAGATTGTTCGCCATCAGAAACTGCGCAAGGGCGATGACCACCACGAAGAGGGCGGCAAAGCCGACCGTATAATGCGCGTAGTTGAGTGCACTGGCCGTCTCGATCCGCGCGGTGATCAGATCGTGGGCCGCAACCGCATCCCGCGCCTTCTGCCCGCGTGTGACGCTCTTGATTGCTGGCCACAGAAGCAACGCCGCGCAGAAAACCGGTACCCAGAACAGCAGGGACGAAACAGTCCCACCCAATCCAAAGGCGGCCGCGTGTTGGCCGGCGGCTTGGAAGGTCGCCCATGCTGCCAGGATTATGAATAGGGCGCAGACCATCGCCGTCGCCGACCAGCCACGCGAATCCTTCGGCGCCGCGCCGGCGCCGAAGGATCGTTTCTCGTCGAGGCGAGGTCGCCGTGCCTCGCCGCTTTCAGAAAAATCTGTCACGAGGCGCTCCCCGCAATGATCAGGGCTTCAGGTAAGGAATCTTGGTCGGGTCAGCGCCCCAGATGCCGGTAAGATAGGTCGAGGCAAGCTTGGCAAGCGTGCCGTCAGCGCGCATGTCCTCGATGATCTTGTCGATCGCTTCCTTGTTCGGCGAATCCTTCGGATAAATCGCGCCGTACTGCTCACCAGTTTCATACTGGCCCAACACTTCAAGTACCCCGTTCGACTTGGAAGCCTGAGCAAGAATGATGGAGGTATCGTTGATCGCAGCATCGATCTGGCCGGCCATCAGGGCGGCGAACATGGCTGGATTTTCCGGATAGACTTTCACTTCGGCCGGCTGGATGCGATCGGTCACGTAGGCGGCACCCGTGGTGCCCTGGAGCACGCCAATGCGACCGGCCTTCAGCCCCGCAGCGTCCAGATTGCCGCCTGCCTTCACGAGCACGCCAATATCCGATGAGAAATAGGGGGCGGAGAAGGACATCACCTTCTTGCGCTCTTCCGTTATGGAGATCGTCGCCATCGCCAGATCCTTGTTCTGGTTGTTGTTGGCGATCAGCGCCGGAAACGAGGAAACAACGATGTTGACGGCGTCAAATCCCGCCCGGTGCGCGATGTTGGCCGCGAGGCAATATTCGAAACCGTCGGCGATCTGATCCGGCGTGTCACCATTCCACCAGGCCGGATTTGGCAGCGCCGTTTCGACCGTGATCACGCCTGGATTGGCGGGTGTGATCGAGACGGTGCCCTTCTCGCCCGAAAGCGGGCACTTGGAGATGTCGTTGGCGCTTGCGGAAGAAACCGCCAGCAGGGATGCCGCCAGCGCGACAAGGCATGCAGTCGATGTCTTTCTATTCGTCATCCGTTGATTCCCCTTGTTTTTTTACTCCTGAGTTCGGCCCTCCCGGGCGTAGTCTCATCGGCCGGAGACTAGCATCAAGCCCTCGGGATGTTTGTCTCAGTCGGGACTGAATGTTTCTCGAACTGGCCAATCTGAAGCAATTATGCGAGAATTTACCTGAAGCGGGCTAAGGCCGAATTGCAAAGTTGCGGCGGGAAAATGCCTCGGGGCGATGAAACGCAGTAAAGACTATCCATTGACGATACGGCCGGTGGTGACGTTGTCAGATGAGTACCAGGCCGGGTATATCGATCCCTTCCATTCGCATGAGCGGGCGCAGCTCAGCTTTTCGCTATCCGGCGTGCAGTCACTGATTACCGAAACGGCGACCTATGTCCTGCCGCCGAACCGCGCCATTTGGATTCCGCCCGGCGTACGCCACAAGACCCACTGTCGCGAGAACGTGCGGTTCTACGCCGTTTATATAGACCCGACGCTGGACAACCTCCCAAAGGAATGCCGCGTCTTCGAAGTGTCGGATCTGGTGCGGGCGCTAATTGGCGAGATCATGACGTTCAATTTCGCCTACAATGAATTCGGCCGGGAGGGACAGATCGTCCGGCTTCTGCTTGATGAAATCCCGCGCATGCCAACAGTGGACATCCAGATTCCGATGCCGACCGACAGCCGGATTCTGCGTGTATGCAACATGCTTATCGAGCAGCCGGGCGATGCTCATGACATCGATTACTGGGCTTCCGTCGCCAATATGGGCCGGCGCACCTTTACCCGTGTTTTCAAGAAGCAGACGGGGATGGCGCTATCGACCTGGCGGCTGCAAGTGAGGTTGATGCATGCGTTATCGCTGCTGCACGCCGGCCATTCCATCACCTCCGTCGCCTATGGCATCGGCTATGAAAGCATCTCGGCCTTCACTTCAGTCTTTCACCGGTCATTCGGTTTTCCGCCCAGCCATTACCGCACCGGGAAAGTGACAAAAATGACTGCCGAAAAGGCCTAAAAGAGAAAGTATTCGTCCCGGCGAAGTGAGCGGAGCCGTCTTTTCCGTTGTTATGGTCAAACCGACCTCAAGACTCGGGAGGACGATTTTCGTGAACGAATCCAATTTGTTGAAGAACGGCTCCGGCACGCTTTGTCCGATCGATCCGGAGATTTCCCTGTTCTTGGAACGTCTTCGCGAGGGCTGGAGCCGGCATCCGCCACTGTCGGCGGTTTCCTCCGCCGAGGCGCGGTGGATCGCGGAAATCGTGCGCGAGCCCTTCCGTCAGGGCGGCCCTGTCATGGCCGAAACGCTCGAGCTTTTAATCCCCACGCGGCACGGCGACATGCGCGCGCGGCTTTATGATCCTGGCCTTGGCGAGGATGCACCCGTTCTCATCTATCTGCATGGCGGCGGCTTTACCTTGTTCAGCATCAACACGCATGACCGGCTTATGCGCGAGTACGCGCATGCGGCGCGGGTGAAGGTGCTCGGCCTCGATTACTATCTCGCTCCGGAACACAAATACCCGGTAGCGCTCGACCAGGTAGAAGACACGCTGGAGTGGATCGGTTCTGCCAATCTCGGCGTCGATATGCAACGGCTGGCGCTTGGCGGCGATTCGGCGGGCGGCAACCTCTCGCTGGCGGCCGCCATCCGCATGCGTGACAAGGGTCGGCCCGCCGCCGTAAAGGGTCTTCTCTTCAATTATGCGGGTTTCGCCACCGATTGCTCCGACGAGGCCGAGGCCCTGCATGGCGGGCCGGGTTCCGTCATGGATCGCGATGAAGTGCGCTCTTTCATCCGCAATTACACCCGCTCGCCTGAAGACATGAAAAACCCGGAAGTCAATCTCTTGGACGCCAATGTCGACCACCTGCCGCCCAGCTTCTTCGTGATAGCCGACCGGGACATCATTGCGGAAAACAGCCTGGCGATGGCTGGAAAGCTTCGCGCGGCGGGCAACGCCATGACCTGCAAGATCTATCGCGGCGCGACCCATTCCTTCCTTGAAGCCATGTCCATGTCGGCACTGGCCCGGCAGGCCATTGCGGACGGGGCGGATTTCATTGCCCGCATCCTAAATACAGACGCGAAATACGGGCTGCGCGCTGCATCCTGAGCTGCCCGACAAACATACGGGGAAAAAACCATGCCTCCGATCAAGATCGATCCCAACCCGCGCATGCCATACCAGCACGCTATGCCGAAAGAAGCGCTGCCGGACATCGTCATCCCCGACGCCATTCCCGCCGATGACCGCATCTGGGTGCCGCAGGGCGAGAATGTCTGGTTCCGGCCGCTCTGTCTGAATCGTTCCGCCGGTTATTGGATGAACCTTCTGAAGGTGAGGAAGGCCGGCGTGCTCAGCCGCCACCGGCATCCTCAGGCGGTTCACGGCCTGGTCCTGAAGGGCCGCTGGCATTATCTCGAACACGACTGGATCGCCGAAGAAGGCGGCTATGTCTTCGAGCCGCCGGGTGAAACGCATACCCTGGTAGTGCCTGACGACGTGGAGGAGATGATCACTTTCTTCCAGGTCAATGGCATTATGTACTATGTTGATGCCCACGGCGAACCGCTCGGTTTCGAGGACGTCTTCACCAAGATTGACATGTGCCGCGCCCACTATGCGGCCGTTGGGCTCGGGGCTGACTATGTCGACCAGTTCATTCGATGACCGGGCGGGTCATCCGTCCGGCTTCCTGCGCCCCGGCTTGTTCGAGGGTCGGCAGGTACTGGTGAGTGGCGGGACCTCGGGCATCGGTGCCGCCATCGCGGAAGCCTTTGCCGCGCTTGGCGCCGATGTGCTTGCAACCGGCGCCACCGAGGCTGAGGTCGGTGCCGCTGAAAATATGGTCAAATGCGAGGGCGTCCGTTTCGCCCGGCTTGATGTGCGCGACAGGGCTGCCGTCGATGCCCTTGTCGCCGGCCTGCCGCGGCTCGACCATGTGGTGAACTGCGCTGGCGTGATCCGCCGCAACGACGAACTCGATCCGGATGTTTTTGCCGATACCGTAGACATCAACCTCAACGGCTCGATGCGCATCTGCGCAGCGGCCCGCCCGCGCTTGGCTGAAACCCGCGGGACGATCGTCAACACAGCATCCATGTTGTCCTTCTTCGGCAGCGGCATTTCACCAGGCTACTCATCTTCGAAGGGCGGCGTGGCGCAGCTTACCAAGTCGCTGGCGATTGCCTATGCGGCCGACAATATCCGCGTGAATGCCATAGCACCGGGCTGGATCGCTACACCCCTCACTCGGGCGCTACGCCAAGACCCTGCGCGCGAAACGGCAATCCTCGCGCGCACGCCTCTCGGACGCTGGGGCGAACCGTCAGACCTTGCCGGTGGCGTGCTCTTTCTCTCTTCTCCGCTTGCAAGCTTCGTCACCGGCGCGGTGCTGGTCATCGATGGCGGCTACCTGATCACATAGACAAGAGATGACCAAGTCCCGACCAGGCACCGAAACTAAGGAGGTATCGCGATGTTCCTGAGCGAGCAGGATCTCCAAGAGCTGGTTCGGTTTCGCCACGAGCTGCACCGTCACCCCGAAATCTCTGGTGAGGAGCATAAAACGGCTGAGCGCGTTGTGGCCTTCCTTGCTCCGCTGAAGCCAGACCGGATCGTCACGGGGCTCGGCGGCACCGGCGTCGCAGTCGTCTTCGAAGCAGAAGAACCGGGGCCGACGCTGATGTTTCGTTGCGAACTGGATGCGCTGCCGATCGCCGAGACGCGCGAGAGCGACCACCGTTCGCTTGTGCCCGGAAAGGGGCATATGTGCGGCCATGACGGGCACATGGCCATCATCTCCGGCCTTGCGCGCGGGCTTGCTCGACAGCGGCCGGGGCGCGGGCGAGTCGTGTTGCTGTTCCAACCTGCTGAGGAGACCGGGGCCGGTGCGCTTGCCGTGCTTAATACCGCTGCTTTCGAGAGCATTCGGCCGGACTTCTCCTTCTCCCTGCACAATGTTCCGGGCGTGCCGCTTGGCCATGTGGAACTGGCCGAAGGGCCGGTGAACTGCGCCTCGCGCGGCATGCGCATTTGCCTGTCCGGCCGCACGGCGCATGCATCCACGCCCCACTCCGGCCGTTCGCCGATGATGGCAGTGGCGGCGATTATGCCGGCGCTTGCAGCTCTTTCGACGGACGCCGCCATGGGTCCGCAGTTCGCCATGGTAACGCTTACCCACGCGAGCCTGGGCGAGCCGACCTTCGGTGTCGCGCCCGGAAGCGCCGAGGTCTGGGCGACGCTGCGCACGCTCACCGATGACCGGATGGATGAGTTGCGCGCCGCCGCGGAAGCTGTCGCAAGGAAAATCGCGAAGGCGGAGGGCCTTGAGCTTTCGATTGACTATAAGGACATCTTTCCCCATTGCGAAAACAGCGCCGAGGCGGTCGAGTGCCTCTCCCGCGCTCTTTCCGCAGAAGCGGTTCCTTTCGGCCCCGGCCGCCTGCCAATGCTTGGCTCGGAGGATTTCGGCCGTTTCCGCAGCGTGGGGCCGGCCGCGATGTTCTTCCTCGGCTCAGGCCCGGACTGCCCCGCCCTTCACAGCCCCGACTACGATTTCCCCGACGCGCTCATCGGCACGGGTGCTCGAGTGTTCATGCGGGTGGTACGCGACATACTCGGCTAGATGCTGATCCGGGCCGCGCAACAATTTTCGACCCGGCTTCATGCGCGCCGGAGGTAGGAGCCCCCGGATTTCCGCGGCGTCGCGTCCGCAAATCATCAGTTCGTCCCCAGGAGGCAATCATGAGCGGCCTATTCGACAACTGGAGTGATCGTGACATCAGCGATGTCATAGATGCCTATCCCATGGCCTCCATTGTGCCTCACGCCGACCCTCTTTCGACCATCGAGATGCCCGTTGTTCTCGATCGTGACGATGAAGGCAAACCCGTGAGCCTGACGGGCCACCTGCCGCGCCGTGCTCCGATCATCGGATTGTTGGCAACGAATCCGCGCTGCACCTTCCTTTTTCGCGGGCCCGACAGCTACATCTCTCCCCTTGCGGCAGGCAGGAGTGATTGGGCGCCGACCTGGAATTTTATCGCCGTGCGCATCGCAGCCAATATCGGGCCGGATGACACCCTCACTGACGAGGCGCTCGATCGCATCGTAGCCCATATGGAACGGGGCCGATCCGCGCCCTGGAACCGCGAAAGCCTGGGCGCGCGCTACGAAACCTTACGGCGTGGCGTCATCGGCTTTCGCGCGCCCGTCGCCACCATCGTCGCCCGATCCAAGCTGGGACAGGATGAGCAGCAAGCCACCTTCGACCATATTCTTGAAAGCCTCGGCGATACCGCGCTGACGTCATGGATGAAGCGCATGAGCGGTAAAAAGCCGGAATAGCGCTGAGCTGCCCCATGCAGTGCTGGACCTGCTGCGGATTGCGACTGAACGGAAAACTCCCTTCGCATTCGCGTGGAACTTCTGGAAGCCCTCGCCAGTTCTAATCACGAAGTGCGGATCGAAATGGTGGTACCGGTAACGTAATGTTGACCGGCGTAGGAAGCTTTTATTTCTCCGCATTTGTTCCTATATAGGCTATATCTCGTGGTGCGACCAGTGCGGCCACGCGTCCGCCCGCCTCCCAGGGGGCGAAGAAAGGAGGGTGCTAAAATGGCCCAGACATTGCCAAGCATTGTTTCTGGCGAGGGTGGTCTCACCCGCTATCTCGAGGAAATCCGCAGATTTCCCATGCTTCAGCCGGAGGAAGAGTACATGCTTGCGAAGCGATATCGCGAGCATGATGACACCGACGCCGCGCATAAGCTTGTGACCAGCCATCTGCGGCTCGTGGCGAAGATCGCCATGGGCTACCGCGGCTATGGCCTGCCCATCGGAGAGGTGATCTCCGAGGGAAATGTAGGCCTCATGCAGGCCGTCAAGAAATTCGAACCCGAGCGCGGCTTCCGTCTGGCCACATATGCTATGTGGTGGATCAAGGCCGCGATACAAGAATACATCTTGCGTTCGTGGAGCCTCGTGAAAATGGGCACCACGGCCAACCAGAAGCGGCTGTTCTTCAACCTGCGCAAGGTGAAGGGCAAGATCCAGGCTCTGGACGAAGGCGATCTCAATCCCGAGCAGGTCTCGGAGATCGCCACCCGCCTCAACGTGAGCGAGGAAGAGGTCATCTCCATGAATCGCCGCTTGTCCGGCGACGCTTCGCTCAACGCGCCGATTCGCGCGACTGAGGGCGAGTCCGGTGAGTGGCAGGACTGGCTCGTGGATGAGCACGAGAACCAGGAGGAGATGCTGGTCGAACAGGACGAGCTCGAATCCCGCCGGCGCATGCTGGAGGACGCGATGGACGTTCTGAACGACCGCGAACGCCGCATCTTCGAGGCACGCCGCCTCTCCGACGAGCCGATGACGCTGGAAGAACTCTCTGGCGAGTTTGATATCAGCCGCGAGCGTGTGCGCCAGATCGAAGTCCGCGCTTTCGAAAAAGTGCAGGAGGCCGTCAAGGCTTCGGCGAAGCGCCAAGCCCAGGCACTTCGCTCCGCGCCGCTACCGGGCGAAAGTCAGCACGCTTCAATCTGATGCGTTTCAGAAGCTGAAAATCAGCTTCGGTCACTTGAAAAGCCCTCCCCTGCGGGAGGGCTTTTTCTTCATCCGCTGGTGTCCCGGCTCCAGGCGTCGAGCGCTTCGTTGAAGATGCGTTCGCCGGGCAGGCCTTTCTCCATTGTGATCAAGGCTCGGCGGCCCGAGGAATAGACGATCGGAATGTCGATCCAGCTTTGCCGGCGCAAAAGCGTGGAATTGACCCGCTGGTCCTCCTGGGTGTCACTCAGTGCCACGAGAAAGAAGCCATCCGCGATTTTCGCCGGGATGCCCAGGAGCGGACTGCCGGTATCCTGCTCGCTGCGCTTCATATTGATCCGAAGCACGTTGTTGATGCCGCCCCCCGGGAAGTTTTCCGGCGTTAGGAAAATCAGCTCCACGATATGGCTCGCCGGCAGGGATTGATCCGTATTGCGGCGGATCGTCATTCTGAGCTGCAGGCCTTTCTCCGGAATCGTCGCTTCCGCCTGGATGGCAGGCTCCGGCGGCAGGTTTTCGCCAGGAGATTCCTCCACGACGGACCATACGACCGAACCGTTCTCGGCATAACCTTCCAAGGCGCTCGTCCGCTCTTCATAGAAGATTGCCTTCTGGCCAATGGGCAAAGACTGGTCCGGCTGGGACTCAGCGGGCTCAGCCGAACCGCCGGGCCTCCCCTGAACCGGAGCCTCGCTTCCTTGCACCGCCTGCGCCACGGAGGTGCCTTCGCCCAAGCCAGCTTCGCCGCCCGCGGGGCCTTCATCCACCTCGCGCCCATCCGGCAACAGTCGCTGCGTGAATTTCTGCGGCGCTGATTCCGCCGGTGCATCCGGCGTGGCCTGCGCTTCAGCCGTCGATTGCCTCTGTTCCTGCGGCTGCTCGGATGGAGCAGCCACCTGAACGGTAGGCTCTTCTCCCTCGGCCGCTTCAGTCTCGTCAACTCCGTCGCCGGCATTCGACATTCCGGCAAGCTGCGCCACGTCTTCCCGGTAGAGCCATCCTCCCAAGGCCACGGCGCAGACGACAAGGACGAGAAGGACCGGTAGAACCAGCCTTCTGCCTCGCCCGCGCTGCGGCGCCTCGTCTGGCGCAATATTTCCGGGCAGCGTAGCTTCCAAAGGTGGAAGCACCTCCGGGCCCTCGACAGGCGCAGGCCTGGTTTGCGACCAGTCTATGTCATCTACGGGTGAAACCGGCGCTAATTTGCCGAAATCTTCGGCGGGTGCCGTCTTGGCCGGTTCCGGCTCGACTATTTCATCGGCGGGATCAGGTTCTCTTTCCTCTTCCGATGCGGCTTCCGGCTCGGCGAATGCCTCGGCGGGATTATCCTCTCGGTCGGCGTCGGTAATCTGAGCATCTTCGGCTGGCTGGGACGCGACTGCCGGGGCCGGCTCTTCGGGAAGCGCACGTACCACAGGGGCGCTTTTGGGATGAGCGACCTGAAGGTCTGAGAGAAGCCGCTCAAGCTCATCGTCCACGCCGGCCTTTGCAGCAGGGGGCGTGGCGTATTCCGCCTTTACTGTGGCAATCGCATCTTCGATAAGCCGCCGCTGGCGATCGGCTATCTCGGGCGGAGAGGAGACGGCGGCAAGCTTGGCCTCGATAGTGGAGCGCGCCTTCGTATAGATCTTCTCCCGCGCCTCTGGCGTATTTTCCTTCAGCGCCTCGACGGCTTTGCGCAAAACCGCAGCAAAATCTGCCATAACCTGAAAAGCCCGCTCCTGCTTGCCCTTGCTTACCTAAACTCGCCTAAAACTCGCGCGAAATTGTGGTCACACTACAACACGGCTCCAGATATTGAAATCACGCCCTGCTTGAGATCACATGAAGTCGAAAAGTCGCATCTCGCACGGTTAGACGCCGGCGACACACTGCTTAAGCTATTCTCATAGCTAAATAAATGTGTTTTGCCGCGCGCGTTTCTCTCCTCCCGGCAACGGATTTGCCGAAAACCGGATCATGCCCAGCTTACCGGGCGATATCCGTCCAGTTCATTTTTCCCTCAACATCCACAAGACTTCGCACCATTGCCTCCCGCTACAGCGCCGTGCGTCCTTTAGGACGCACAAAGAACGCTGTAAATTATCGTCTACGCATCGGCATTCGGAGAACCGATTCCGATGTCACGCCGATGCGCTAGTCTTGGAACGGGTCCTTTACCAGGATCGCATCCTCCCGCTCCGGACTGGTCGACAAAATCGCGACCGGCGCGCCGATAAGCTCTTCGATATGGCGGACATACTTCACCGCCTGCGCAGGCAAATCATTCCATTTGCGGGCGCCGCGCGTCGTTTCCTTCCAGCCTTCCAGCGTCTCGTAGATCGGGTCGAGCCGCGCCTGCGCGCCTTGGCTCGCGGGAAGATAGTCGATCACCTGGCCGTCCAGCCTGTAGCCCGTGCAGACCTTTATCTCCTCCATCCCGTCGAGCACGTCGAGCTTGGTGAGGGCGATGCCGCTCATGCCGTTTGTCACCACGGACTGGCGCACCTGCACCGCATCGAACCAACCGCAGCGGCGTTTACGGCCGGTGACGGTCCCGAATTCATGTCCGCGGTTGCCCAGAAATTCACCGATCTCGTTGTCCTGCTCGGTCGGGAAGGGCCCTTCGCCCACGCGCGTCGTATAGGCTTTTGTAATGCCAAGCACATAGCCCACCGCACCGGGACCCAGACCGGACCCGGTGGCGGCCTGGCCAGCAACCGTGTTCGAGGAGGTCACGAACGGATAGGTGCCATGATCGATATCGAGCATCGTGCCTTGGGCACCCTCAAAGAGGATGCGGCTGCCGGCGCGGCGGGCATCCTCAAGTATTTTCCACACCCGGTCGACGAAGGGCAGGATCTTGTCGGCCACCGAGGTCAGCTCCTGCATGATGGCCTCGTGGGAGACTTCGGCGTGCCCCAGGCCGCGGCGAAGCGCATTGTGATGGGTCAGCAGCCGGTCCACCTTGAGCGATAGTGTCTCCGGGTCGGCAAGATCCATGACGCGGATGGCGCGCCGTCCTACCTTGTCTTCATAGGCCGGACCGATGCCGCGGCGGGTGGTCCCGATCTTGGTTCCCGAATTTGAGGCGGCATCCTCCCGGAACGCGTCGAGTTCCCTGTGCAGCGACAGTATGAGTGCCGTGTTTTCCGCGACCTTCAGGCTTTCCGGCGTCACAGAGATGCCCTGCCCTTTCAGCCTCTCTATTTCCGCCACGAAGGCATGGGGATCGAACACGACACCATTGCCGATGAGGGAGAGCTTGCCCGACCGCACCACTCCCGAGGGCAGCAGCGAAAGCTTGTAGCTCACCCCATCGATCACAAGCGTATGGCCAGCGTTGTGGCCACCCTGATAACGCACGACCACATCCGCGCGCTCGGAAAGCCAATCGACAATTTTTCCCTTGCCTTCGTCGCCCCACTGCGAGCCGACGACCACCACATTCGCCATAACGCTTCCTTCCTACGGGCCGGCAAACGCGCCAGCCTTACCAAGACCAGGGGTTCTATACCGCCATGCGGTCCTCGATGCGACCCCCTCTTTCACCACCCCTTAGACACGGTCGAATTTCATCTGCGGTGGTGCATCGGGCCGCGAGATGCTTTATCCCTGCGCGCAAGGAAAACAAGCCGGATCTGGAATGCTGAATTCAGCCTATCCTCTTCTATTGCTCACCACCCTTTTTTGGGGAGGAAACGCGGTCGCGGGAAAGCTGGCAATCGGCCATATCTCTCCCCTCGCACTCACGAGTTTGCGCTGGGTTGTCGCGCTTGCGATCCTTCTGCCCTTTGCCCTGAAACCGCTGCGCCGTGACTGGCCGGAAATCAAAAAGCATCTGCCCCTCCTCGGCATCCTCGGTGTTGTGGGGTTCACCTGCTTCAATGCCATCATGTACAGCGCACTCTTATGGACATCGGCGGTCAATGTCTCCATCGAGCAGGCAGCGATCCCGCTCGTAATTATCGTGGTGAACTTCCTTGTTTTCCGGGCGAAGACGACATGGCTGCAGCTTGCCGGCTTCCTGTTGTCCATCCTTGGAGTGGGGCTGACGGCGAGCCATGGAGACCTGGCGAGGCTTACCGCGCTCGATATCAATCTCGGCGACCTGCTGATGCTGATCGCGGTGCTCGCCTATGGGCTCTATACGGTCGCGTTGCGCTTCAAGCCCAAGATCCACTGGCTGAGCATGATCACGGTTCTGGTGGCGGCGGCGCTTGTCAGCTCTTTTCCGCTCCTGGCCTGGGAATATGCGTCTGACAATCTGGTGCTTCCGGACCTCACCGGGTGGGTGATCGTGATGTACGTGTCGCTGATGCCTTCAGTCCTGTCGCAGGTGTTCTATATCCGCGGCAATGAGCTCATCGGTGCGAACCGGGCCGGTCTGTTCGTCAATCTCGTGCCAATCTTCGGCACGCTTCTTTCGATTGTGATCCTGGGCGAGGAGTTCCACCTCTACCACGCCACCGCGCTAGCCCTCGTCATCTGCGGCATCTGGCTAGCCGAGTATAGCGGCCGCAAGAGCGAAGCGGCGCTCGCACGCGTGCGAGCGCCGGTGGATGGGTCTTGAGGGCTCAGTTGCCGACGTCGAACCGCAGCGGCTTGGCCGAAATAATAGAGCCGGTGGACTTGAGCTCTTCCAGTACGGGCTGCGGAAACGGGGCATCGAGATAAAGCAGCGCGATGGCATCGCCGCCGGGCCGATTCCGGCCGAGCTGGAAATTGGCGATGTTCACCCCGTGCTTGCCGCAGATTGTGCCGAGCTGGCCGATAATGCCAGGCGTGTCATTGTTCGTGGTGTAGAGCATGTGCTCGCCTACTTCCGCGTCAAGATTGATGCCCTTGATCTGGATGAACCTGGGCTTCCCGTCGGAAAACACCGTACCGGCGATGGAGCGCGTCCGCTCCGGTGTCTTTACCGTCAGCTTGATATAGCCGTCGAACACGCCCGACTTGTCGCGCTTCACCTCCGAGACGATGATGCCGCGCTCCTTTACCATGATGGGGGCGGAGACCATATTGACGTCATTCACCTGCGGGCGGATCAGGCCGGCAAGTGCGGCACTGATGAGGGCTCGGGTATTCATGGCGGCGGTTGAGCCGTCGAAAAGTATCTCCACGCCCGCGATCGGCTCGTCGGTCACTTGGCCCACGAACGCGCCCAGCACTTCGGCCAGCTTGATGAAAGGCTTAAGACGCGGCGCTTCCTCGGCGGTGATGGAAGGCATGTTGATCGCGTTGGTCACAGCGCCTTTGATGAGGTACTCCGACATCTGCTCGGCAATCTGCAGCGCCACATTTTCCTGCGCCTCGGTGGTAGAGGCGCCCAAATGCGGCGTGCAGACCACGTTGGGCAGGTTGAAGAGCGGGTTCTCGGTCGCCGGCTCGTTCTCGAAAACGTCGATGCCGGCGCCCGCCACCTTGCCGGATTTCAGCCCCTCGACCAGGTCGGCTTCGACAATGAGGCCGCCGCGCGCGCAATTGACGATGCGCACACCGTCTTTCATCTTGGCGATCGCAGCCGCATTGATGATGCCGCGCGTCTTTTCGGTCAGCGGAGTATGCAGGGTAATGAAATCGGCGCGGGCGAAGAGCTCGTTGAGCTCCACCTTCTCCACGCCCAGTTCCTCCGCTCTGTCTTCCGAAAGGAACGGATCGTAGGCAATCACATGCATCTTGAGGCCGATGGCGCGCATTGCGACCACCGAGCCGATATTGCCGCAGCCGATTACGCCCAGCGTTTTGCCGGTGATCTCCACCCCCATGAAGCGGTTTTTCTCCCACTTGCCCGCATGGGTGGAAGCATTGGCTTCGGGGATCTGCCGCGCCACGGCAAAGATCATGGCGACAGCGTGCTCAGCCGTGGTGATGGAATTGCCGAAAGGCGTGTTCATCACGATGATGCCTCGCCGCGACGCGGCGGGGATATCGACATTATCGACGCCGATACCCGCACGCCCGATCACCTTCAGATTTGTGGCGGCGGCGATCAGCTTTTCCGTCACCTTCGTGGCGGAACGAATGGCGAGGCCGTCATACTGGTCGATGACGGAAAGAAGCTTGTCCTTATCCTTGCCGAGGTCCGGCTGGTAATCCACCTCCACGCCGTGCTGACGGAAGATGTCGACCGCGGTCGGGGAAAGCTTGTCGGAAACGAGAACGCGAGGTGCCATATCCAGGCTCCTTGTTTGACGAATTGAGGAAAGGGGGGCCGCATGGCTGCGGCCGAAAGAACTCAGGCTGCCTGGAGCGCGGTTTTTTGCTCTTGAAAGGCCCAGTCGAGCCAAGGCATGAGCGCTTCGAGATCGGAAGTCTCCACCGTAGCGCCGGCCCAGATCCTGAGGCCCGAAGGCGCATCACGGTAATGGCCGATGTCGTAGGCGACGCCTTCGTTGTCGAGCCGGGAGACGATGCCCTTGGCGAATGCCGCCCGAGCCTCTTCGTCCAGCGCCGCAACCGCGGGGTCGACAATGCTGAGGCAGACCGATGTGTTGGATCGCGTGGCCGGATCTTCGCCGAGATGCGCAAGCCAGCCGCTCTCGTTCACGAAACGGTCGATGACGGCAAAATTGGCGTCGGCGCGGCCGATCAGTCCTTCAAGACCGCCCACCGACTTCGCCCATTCGAGCGCATCGAGATAGTCTTCCACGCAGAGCATGGAGGGCGTGTTGATGGTCTCGCCCTTGAAGATGCCCTCGATCAGCTTGCCGCCCTTGGTGAGGCGGAAAATCTTCGGCAGCGGCCAGGCCGGCACATAGGTTTCCAGCCGCTCCACCGCACGCGGGGATAGGATCAAAATGCCATGTGCGCCTTCACCGCCGAGCACTTTTTGCCAGGAGAAGGTGACGACGTCCAACTTGGAGAAATCGAGACGCTGGGCGAAGGCCGCCGAGGTGGCATCGCAGATGGTCAGCCCCTTGCGGTTGGCCGGGATAAAGTCCGCGTTTGGCACGCGCACGCCCGATGTCGTGCCGTTCCAGGTGAAGACCACGTCGCGATCGAAATCGACCTGGGAAAGATCGGGCAGCTTGCCGTAGTCGGCCTCGAGACGCCGCACGTCCTTGAGCTTGAGCTGCTTGACGACATCCGTCACCCAACCCGCCCCGAAGGATTCCCAGGCGAGCATATCGACACCGCGCTCGCCGAGCAGCGACCATAGCGCCATCTCGACGGCACCCGTGTCGGAGGCCGGAACGATGCCGATGCGGTAATCGGCGGGAACCTGCAGCACCTCACGGGTGAGTTCGATGGCGCGGGAGAGCTTTTCCTTGCCGATCTTGGCTCGATGAGAGCGGCCGAGGGCAGCGCCTTTCAGCGCCTCGGGCGTCCAGCCGGGGCGTTTTGCGCAGGGTCCTGAAGAAAAATTGGGATTTGCCGGACGCTGGTCCGGTTTCGCGAGCATGGTCATGTTGTTCCTATCCTTCCAGATAGCTCGCCCCTCGGTGGGGAGGGGTAGCCCGCTGCGGGCATTACCCGAAGCGGAGACAAAGCGCAAGCGGGGCATTCATGAAATCGCTCGTCTTGCCGCTACTTGCGATTCTGATCTGCGATCGCAATGTGCCGATGAAATGCACTGCCATGAATGGCGCAATTGAAAGCCCGGCCACGCGCCGGGCTTATTTTCTCTGTCTCCCGTTCATCGCAATGGAGCTTTGACAGGGCTACAAGACGACGCAAAGAGCCCATCGTGCCGAACGCCGCACCTTCCCTTTCGGAAGGGACGCTCGCTGCTACGTACCAGCGCGGACCGGCACGGCATGAGGATGCCTCAGAAGAATTTTTATTCTGCAATGCAGCTGAAATTGAAATCACATTCTTAAATCGACAGCTCTTGACTCACTATATGGGAAACAATTCCAGGCGCACTCCTGAGCTTCAGGGCGCCATCCGTTAAGTCGCTTGAAAGCAAGAGTTCCACCTCATGTCAACGCAGACTCAATCCTTCCCAAGACCGGCAAAACAAAAGCCGTTCTACCTGAATTTCGGCTTCCAGGTTTTGGCCGCAATGGTGCTCGGCATCGTGCTCGGCCTTATCGCACGGGAGCTCGGCAACAGCCCAGCCGGGGATCCAAACTGGCTCGCGCAGACGCTGCAGACGATCGGTTCGGTTTTCGTCCAGCTTCTTCGCGCGCTGGTTCCGCCGCTGATCTTCACCGCAATCGTGGCCTCCATCAGCAATCTGCGCCAGCTATCCAACGCCGCGGCGCTGGTGTGGCAGACCCTGCTTTGGTTCGCCATCACGGCCCTGATCGCGGTCGTGATCGGAATTGCCCTGGGTCTCGTTATCCAGCCCGGCGCGCGGGCGGTTATCGACCACGCGGCCGCGTCGGCGCCATCTACCACCGGTTCCTGGCTCGACTTTCTGAAGGGCCTGGTGCCCGCTAATATGTTCGGCCTGCAGGCATCGACAAAGATTGCGGAAGGCGCGGCCAGCACCTCACTCAGTTTCAATGTCCTCCAGCTCCTCGTTATTTCGATCGTGGTCGGGGTCGCGGCGTTGCGCGTGGGTCATGCGGCCGAGCCCTTCCTAGAGCTCAACCGCTCCCTGCTCGCAATCGTTCGCAAGGTCTTGTGGTGGGTGATTCGGCTGACTCCGATCGGCACGATTGGCCTGCTTGGCAATGCAGTCGCGCAGTATGGCTGGCAGACGTTGGGGCAGCTTGGCTGGTTCGCCGCCGCAATCTATATCGGCCTCGCCATCGTGCTGGTAGTGGTATACCCGATCCTGCTCTCCGCGAACGGGCTCAATCCGCTTCGTTACTTCGCGGGCGCCTGGCCGGCGATCCAGCTCGCCTTCGTCTCTCGCTCTTCGATTGGCACTCTTCCGGTAACGGAAGCTGTGACCGAACGCGAGCTCGGCGTCCCCCGCGAATATGCGGCTTTCGCCGTGCCGCTCGGCGCAACGACGAAGATGGACGGCTGCGCTGCCATCTACCCGGCCATCGCCGCGATCTTCATCGCGGAATTTTACCAGGTCCCGCTGGCGCTTCAGGATTATTTCCTCATCGCCTTCGTCTCCGTGATAGGCTCCGCGGCGACGGCAGGGCTCACGGGCGCGGTCGTCATGCTCACGCTGACCCTCTCCACGCTGGGCCTGCCGCTGCAGGGCGTCGGCCTGCTCCTCGCGATCGATCCGATCCTGGATATGGGCCGTACCGCAGTCAATGTCGCGGGCCAGGCGCTGGTGCCCACCATCGTTGCAAAGCGCGCCGGCATTCTTGACCAGACCCGCTACGACAATGCTGGGCGGATCGACATCCTGGGTGCGGAACCAACTCCGCGGCCTGCCTGAGCTTCGATCGAAATTAGCGAGAAAGAAGGGCCGGCATGCTTCCATGCCGGCCCTTTTCCATTTGGAACCGCGTGCCCGAACCGCTTACCAGAGATCGTATCTCAGGCCCATTTTCACCTGGTGGAAATCCACCCCCTCTTCCACGGTGCCACGGTCCACATCCACATATTTCGTGCCGGGCGAATTTAGATATTGGTAGCCGACATCGACCGACAGGTTATTCGTCATCTGGTAGCTCACGCCGGCATTGAGCGCGTAGGCAAACTCGTATTGACGGTCGATCGAGCTGAACGCGTCGGTGAAGAACGGATCGGAGCCTGAAATTTCGTGGCTCGTATAGAGGAGCCCGGCGCCGGCGCCCACATAGGGGGTCAGGCCCACAAAGGTGCCCAAGTCCAGATAGCCGTTGACCATGCCGCTCCAAACCCGGCGTTCCGCTGCGATGACGCCGTCGTCATAGTCGTCGCCCGCGATATAGGCGACATTGATGTCAGCCCGCAGGAGATCGGTGAAATGGTGCCCGACGCCGACGCTGCCGCCAATGCGGTTGTTATCGATATCATCGGCGAGAGTATCGACATCGTAGACGGACTTGTTGACGCTATAGCTGACATCGCCGCGCAGATACCAACCGGAGCCGACTTCGACCGGCACGAGCGGCGCCTCTTCGATGATCATAGGCGGGTCATAGTCGGCCGCGCGACCCGGCTCTGCCTGGGCGAACAGGATCGCAGCCGCGATCAAGGTAAGGCTGCAGGATTTCTGCATGGAATTTTCTCCGCAAATCGCGACGGAGTTTTAGATGCCCCCCGTCCTGCGGAGATTCTTAACCATCCGGGTTAAGCAGCAGTTAAGGATAACGGGAGGTTACCGATTTTCCTGTTGCAAAAATGAAACCGCCCGGTGCTAGACCGGGCGGCCAATTGTGCGAGGACGAAAAGCGGTTACTTATAGATCACCGGCTCTACCGGGGGCTCATAGGCCGGCTGATAGGCGATTGTCTGCGGCACCGCGCAATTCGCATTTGCGCCGCCGAAGGAGTAGCGCAGGCCGGCGCGTGCCTCATGGACGTTGAAGCCATCGTCGAAACCGGGGCCGACGCCCGAGCCGAACTCGAACATCCTGCCGCCCTGGATCCGGGTATAGCGGTAGCCGGCGTCGAGCTGCAGGTTCTGGGTCAGGCAGTATGAAGTGCCCGCCATAAGCGACCAGGCAAAGCGCCATTCCTTCCCGCCGTCATGGTAGAAATCATCATCGCCGATCGTATTGCGAAGCCTGTCCCACTTGATGCGGGCGCCGCCGATACCCGCACCCACATAGGGCGTGAAGCCGTAATAGGTGCCGAGATCGACATAGGCATTGGCCATCAGCAAAAGCGCGCTGTAGGACGACCGGTCCGTCGAGGTGCAGGGAACACCACCGCAGAACCCGGC
Organism: Chelativorans multitrophicus; assembly: GCF_011317445.1. Taxonomy (GTDB): domain Bacteria; phylum Pseudomonadota; class Alphaproteobacteria; order Rhizobiales; family Rhizobiaceae; genus Chelativorans; species Chelativorans multitrophicus. The sequence continues at coordinate 722,896 of NZ_JAAAPL010000003.1, read as the reverse complement.
CGTCGTGCCGCGGAAGTCCGAATCGAACCAGTAATCGGCGGTGAGATCGGTGCGGAAGTGGCGCGTGATCTGATAGCCGATACCACCGCCGAGCGACATGGCGCCATCGAGCTCGGTCGTTGTGAACTCGCTGGTTCCGGGAGGCGGACCGTAGGTGATGTATTCCGTTCCGCGCAGGTCCGACCAGCGATAGCCGATATCGCCGCGCAGATACCAGCCGCCGACCGAGACCGGCTGCTGCTCGATAACCGGCGGGGGCGGAAGCGGAGCCTCTGGCGGAACATAAAGGTCTGCACCGTTGGCGCTGGTTGCAAGCGCAAGGGCAACTGAGGCAAAAATCGGCCTGATCATTCTCGACATGTCACAAACACCCCCAAAAGCCGTCCCGTGCCCGGCTGGTTGAATCATGTCGAAAGCTGCAACAGAAAAGTTAAGCCTCGCTTAACCCTAATAAACTTTTGCCGCGCAATATGAGAAAGGGCGGCCGGCGGGACAAAGCCGCCGGCGGGGAATGTTTCTTTTGAAAGGCTTACGCCGCCGCCGTCCTGGCGTCGGCGATGGCATCGACGATGCTGTCCACCATCTTCCTGACCAGTTCCGGATCGTCACCCTCGGCCATGACGCGAATCAGCGGCTCGGTACCCGAGGGCCGAATCACGAGCCGTCCGGTATCGCCGAGTTGCGCCTGCGCATCCGCGATCGCGGCCTTGACGGAGGCGGCTTCAAGCGGCTTGCCGCCGCTGATGCGCACATTCTTCAAGACCTGCGGCACCGGCTCGAATTTCCGGCAGACCTCGCTCGCTGGCTTGTTCAGCCGCTTTATGTGGGCGAGCACCTGCAGAGCCGTGACAAGCCCGTCACCGGAGGTGGAAAAATCCGAGAGGACGACATGGCCCGACTGTTCGCCGCCGATATTGAGGCCATGCTCACGCATATGTTCAACCACATAACGGTCGCCGACCTTGGTGCGATGGAGCTCGAGCCCCCGGCCGCGAAGGAAGCGCTCAAGACCCAGGTTGGACATGACCGTGGCCACGATTCCACCGCCTATGAGCTTTTCGTTCTCGTGCCAGGATTCCGCGATGAGCGCCATGATCTGATCGCCATCGATGATCGTGCCATTTTCATCCACGATGACAACGCGGTCCGCATCGCCGTCAAGCGCAATGCCGATATCGGCGCGCACCTCGTGCACCTTCTTCGCAAGGCTCATCGGGTGGGTCGAACCGCATTCCTCGTTGACGTTGAAGCCATTGGGGTCGACGTAAATCGGCACCACCTCGGCTCCAAGCTCCCATAGGGCAGCCGGTGCCACTTTGTAGGCCGCACCATTGGCACAGTCGATAACCACACGCAGGCCCGAGAGCGACATGTCGCGCGGCAGCGTGCGCTTGGCAAATTCGATATAGCGGTCGTGAACCCCGTCGACGCGCTTGGCACGGCCAAGGCTTTCCGAATCCGCCAGCGCCAGTTCCACATCCCGGTCCAGCATCGCCTCGATGCGGTTCTCGATTTCATCCGAGAGCTTGTAGCCGTCCGGCCCGAAGAGCTTGATGCCGTTGTCGTGATAGGGGTTGTGCGAGGCGGAGATCATCACCCCGATATCGGCGCGCAGCGAGCGCACCAGCATGGCAACGGCGGGAGTGGGGATAGGACCAAGAAGGAACACGTCCATGCCCGCCGCGCAAAAACCCGCGACCATGGCATTTTCGATCATGTAGCCCGAAAGGCGCGTGTCCTTGCCCAGCACGACGCGGTGCCGGTGGCTGCCATTCTGAAAGGACAGCCCGGCAGCCATGCCAACGCGCATTGCCACCTCCGCGGTCATGGGAAAACGATTCGCCCGTCCCCGGATCCCATCCGTCCCGAAATACTGTTTCGACATATTGCTTTTCTTCATCCGTACCGATCTAGGATTTGCTCGCAAAGCAGCGCTCCTTCCCTCTCATGTCACGGCTTCGCGTGTACAAGCACTTTAAGTGGGAAAATATAACCAATCCATATGAACAGCCGCTTGTCCAGCTTGGTTAACGATTGGCTAATCCCAGTTCCCCGTATTCCGGCAAAGAGACACTTTCGTGGCGAGCAGGAGGGCAGAGCCCATTTCATCCTCGTCATGCGCGGCTCTCATCTGTCCGAACCTTGAAGCGGGGATATCGCCCTCGCTTGAAGAGGCGGCAAAAACCGTCCCCATAAAGGAAAAGCCGCGGAATTTCTTCCGCGGCGTCTCGATGTGCGATTTCTCGAATTAGCCTTGAGGCTGCGGCTCCAGGCCAGCGTCGGGTTCCTCGCCGCCCTTCTTGCCCTCTTTGCGCACACCGGCCTTGGGCACAGTGGAACCGCGTGAAGGAGGCGTGTCGTCGCCGAGGTCCCGCGCAGGCTTTTCGCCGCGGATGATCGCCTGGATCTCCTCGCCCGACAGCGTCTCGTATTCAAGCAGGCCTTCCGCAACGGCGATCCAGGCATCGCGCTTGGTCGTAAGGATCTCCCGCGCTTTCTCATGGGCCTCGTCGATCAGCCGGCGCACCTCGTCGTCGATCTTCTGCTGCGTCTCCTCCGACATGTTCTGCTGGCGCGTGACGGAATGGCCAAGGAAGACCTCTTCCTGGTTCTCGCCATAAGCCACCTGGCCAAGCTTGTCGGAGAAGCCCCAGCGCGTGACCATGGCGCGCGCCAGCTTGGTGGCCTGCTCGATATCGGAAGCGGCACCTGAAGTGATGTTCTCCTTGCCGAATTTCAGCTCCTCGGCGACACGCCCGCCCATCATGATCGCCAGGCGGGAGATCATGTATTTGTAGCTCATGGAATAGCGGTCGCCCTCGGGCAGCTGCATGACCATGCCGAGCGCGCGGCCACGCGGGATGATAGTGGCCTTGTGGACAGGGTCGGAAGCGGGCACGTTGAGCGCCACCACGGCATGGCCCGCCTCGTGAAAGGCGGTCAGCTCCTTCTCTTCCTGGGTCATTGCGTGCGAGCGGCGCTCCGCACCCATCATGACCTTGTCCTTGGCGTCCTCGAATTCAGCCATCGTGACGAGGCGCTTGTTGCGGCGCGCGGCCATCAGCGCGGCCTCGTTGACCAGATTGGCGAGGTCGGCGCCGGAGAAGCCGGGGGTGCCGCGCGCAATGGTCTTCAGATCGACATTGGGAGCCAGCGGCACATTCCGCACATGCACCTTGAGGATCTTTTCGCGGCCCACGATGTCCGGATTGGGCACGACCACCTGACGGTCGAAACGGCCCGGACGCAAGAGCGCGGGGTCAAGCACGTCCGGCCGGTTGGTGGCCGCGATCAGGATGATGCCTTCATTGGCTTCGAACCCGTCCATCTCCACCAGCAACTGGTTCAGCGTCTGCTCGCGCTCGTCATTGCCGCCGCCCAGGCCCGCGCCGCGGTGACGGCCGACCGCATCGATCTCATCGATGAAGATGATGCAGGGCGCGTTCTTCTTCGCCTGATCGAACATGTCGCGCACACGGCTTGCGCCCACGCCGACGAACATCTCGACGAAATCCGAACCGGAAATGGTAAAGAACGGCACATTCGCCTCGCCCGCGACGGATCGCGCGAGCAGCGTCTTGCCAGTGCCGGGAGGGCCGACGAGCAGCACGCCGCGCGGAATCTTGCCGCCGAGGCGCTGGAATTTCTGCGGATCGCGCAGGAACTCGACGATCTCCTCTAGATCCTGCTTGGCTTCATCCACACCGGCTACATCCTGGAAGGTGACGCGCCCATGCGCCTCGGTCAGAAGCTTGGCCTTGGACTTGCCGAAGCCCATTGCGCGGCCGGACCCCGACTGCATCTGCCGCATGAAGAAAATCCAGACCGCCAGGATCAGGATCATCGGCAGCCAGGAGATGAAATAGCCGAGGATGGAGTTGGAACCGTCAGACTCGGGGCGGGCCGTGATCGTCACATTGTGTTCTTCAAGCCGCTGGACGAGACTGGGATCGCCGGGAGAATAGGTCTGAAACGGCGTGCGGTTGTCCGTATAAGTGCCGGAGATCCGACTGCCGGTGATGGTGACGCTTTCAACGCGACCCTGTGAGACCTCTTCGAGAAATTGAGAGTAGGCAATGTCCCGAGTGGCCCCACGCTGCTGCGGCGCCTGAAACAGGTTGAACAGCGCAATGAGCAAGACCGCGATGATCGCCCATAGCGCGAAATTTCTATAATTTGGATTCATGTTCGTTCCGTGAGTGCGCCGAGGCCGGCATCGTCTTCCCTAACATAGGGAGCAAGCGCAGCGTTGCCAAGCATTCCGGCAATATGAAAGGCAAATCCGAGCAGCATGGTTTATCCCATCTGTTCTTTATGGCCATCGAATGGCAGGATCGGCGGCACAGAACCGTTCAAGAGTTCCAGAAGAGCGGACGCGGGAGCAAGGTCGAAAGAGGGCAGAAGCCTTGCCCAGGGTTGGGCCAGGCGCTGGAGCACAAGCCCCTCCATATCGCTTGCAAGCCCAAGGCAAAGATCACCCCGCCAGATGGCCGGCTCAGCCGCAAGTGCCGACCGTAGAAGGCCGGCTGGCGCTTCCGCTTCCGCAACATCGCGGGCAGCCGCGTTTGCCGGGCCGAAAGCAGCAACGCACGCGCCTTTCAATTGGCCTGCCGGAACCAGACGGTAGCGCCCGTCCCAGATCTGCTCGCCGGAAAGGGAAGTCTCCGGCAGGTTGCGCCTTTCGCGATGGAGATACAGCCAATCCCGCTTTCTCGTAACGACGGCGCGGGAAAGACTGACGCGGCACCGCTCATCCTCAAGGGCGCGGCGCAGGAGCGCCGCCGAGCGCGCTTCGTCGGCCAGATGAGGGCTGCCGCCGGCCACGGCAAGCACGATGCGAAGCGCATAGAGCCCGCCTTTTTCTTCCGAAGCGGCCGCGAGCGCGAAACGAAGGAGGCCGGGAGCGACACGCGTCGCGGCGCTCCCGATGAGATCTGCGGCGGCCCGCCCTTGCTCCTGCCGAAGGCGCTGCGCATTTTCCGCCTCCGCCAGAAGGGCCTGGGTACGGTCTTCGTCCAGGCAGGCGCGCACCCGAGCCCGCTCGAAACGCGGATCCCGGTTGCTCGGGTCCTCGAACCAGCTGATGCCGCGCTCACCGAGATATGTCCTGAGCGCCGCGCGACGCGTGTGAAGCAGCGGCCGCGTGAACCAGACGTCCCCTTCAAAGAGCGTGGCGGGCGCAATCCCCGCCGCGCCGCGCCCGCCGCCCCGCGAAAGCCGCATAGCCAGCGTTTCCGCCTGGTCGTCGGCGGTGTGTGCCGTGAAAACGAGATCCGTTCCCGCTTCGCGCGCAGCGCGCGCAAGCAGGGCCAATCGCGCCTCCCGCGCCGCGGCGGAAATGCCGGCTTTGGGCTTTGCTTCTTCCCATCTAAGCGTGCGGTGAGCGATGCCCCGCGCAGCGGCGAGTTCGCCGACAGCTCGCGCTTCCGTTGCCGAGTCGGGCCTGAGCCCATGATCGACGGTCACCGCCAGGAGCGATGGTCCCGAAGGCTGCCGTTCCAGAAAATCTTGAAGGAGAAAGAGAAGGGCGAGTGAATCGCCGCCGCCCGAAACCGCCGCAACAACCGTTTTGCGTCCGGCGAAGCGGATGTCAGAAAAGAGCGCGCCCGGTTCCGGCGAGGCCGTGTCGCTCAGCAACCCGCAAGCGCCTGTTCCTGCTTCACGCGCTCCTTGAGCGCGGAGGAGACGTCCGGGTAACGATGGCCGATCTCGGTATAGGTCGCGCATGCCACGTCGCGCTGTTGCATGGCCGCGAGCGAAACGCCCAGCTTCAGGAGCATCTCCGGCGACTTGCTGGCATTCGGGAACTGGCGGTTCGCGTTGAGGAACACCTCGGCCGCCTCGCGGTACCGGTCCTGGCCGAGCATTGCTTCCCCCAGCCAGAAATTCGCGTCCGCCGCGTGCTCGCCTTCGGGGAACATATCGAGATACTGCCGGAAGCCGGCTTCGGCCGTCTTGTAATCGCCCGAAAGGATGAACTGGTAGGAACTCTGATATATCTCTTCGGGATTATTGGAATGCGGCAGCGCTGCAACCACGGCGTTATCAGTGCCGCCCGTCGGCGTTCCCCGCAGGAGGTCGACCGGCTGGCCCGCCCCGCTGGTGATAACATTACCGTTCTGGTCGAAGGTGATGGTGCCAAGCGTGGAGGGAGGGGCGCCGCGCTCCGGCCCGCCCCCTCCTTGCTGGCCGGCAACCTGGGGGTTCTGGGAGGGAGCCTGTGCTTCCGCCGGCGGCAAGGACAGCGTGCCTGCGGCGGCAGTCTGCTGGCTTGCCTCGGCGGGCGGCGTCAAGCGCTCGCTCCTCTGCTCCGGGCGGCCGCCCTGGTTGGTGCCTGCGCCACCCTCCAGCTCCTGGAAGCGGAACTCGGTGTCTTCCTGCATGCGGCGCATCTGGTCTTGCATCTGCAGGATCTGGAAGTTGAGCTCTTCGACCATGCCGTTGAGCTTGCGGATCTCTTCCTCAAGCGTCATCAGCCTGGGGTCGGCGGCCTGGGCCTGGACGACTGGAGCGCCGCCGGCCGGGCGGGTGGGCTTTTGCACCCATGGCAATTGGAAAGCCGCGGCCGGCCCGGCGGACGTCGCGACAAAGAAGATGAGCGCGGCAAGGCCACGCAGACGGTTTCGGGACAGCATTCCTATCTCGCTTCTCGACCAAGAAAAGGACAGGGAGTTAACCCTGCGGCATCCCCTTATCAGGTCGCGAGACTTCGGCCAAATTTTGTTTCGCGGGCGAATAGCGAAAAGGGATCAGAAAGGCGGGCCTTTCTGCAACACGTCCCTATTCGCTATTCACTGCTATTGGCTTTTGATCAGCTGCCGGCGCCGTTCAGCACCGTCACTGCGCGCCGGTTCTGCGACCAGCAGGAGATGTCGTCGCAAACGGCGACCGGACGCTCCTTGCCATAGGAGATCGTTTGGATGCGGTTTGCGGCCACGCCGCGGGAGACCAGGAAGTCGCGCGCGGCGGCGGCGCGGCGGGCGCCGAGCGCCAGATTGTATTCGCGCGTGCCGCGTTCGTCGGCATGGCCCTCGACGGTGACCGAATAGGAGGGGTACTGGTTGAGCCATTGTGCCTGGCGGGCCAGCGTGGCCTGGGCGTCCGCGCGGATCACCGAGGAATCGGTGTCGAAGAAGATGCGATCGCCGATGGCAACCGTAAACTCCTGCTTCGAGCCGGGGGTGGCGGTTCCGGCCACGCCGCCGGCGCCGAGACCGAGATCGGCCGCCGAATTGGGGACCTGCTTGTTGGAGCGGCATCCGGCGACGGCAAGCGCGGCTACCAGGGCGATGGCGACAGGGTTTCTCGTCAGAGCTGCGATACGGCGCATGCCGTCACTCTCCTTGGCATTAGAAGGGATTTCTTGAACACCTAGTAACCATGGCTCAGTTAAAGGGCGCTCAAGAAACAGGGTTAATTTTTCCTTGCCGCTCGGCAGACTCACCAAGCATGTGACCTGACCGTACCGGCAAATACGGCTGAAAGGCGGCAGCGCTCTAGTTCAGTAGCGGAGACCACGCGGGATCGGAGGCGAAATTCGGCGTCGGGATGAGTTGCTCGTTACGGCCCGTAAGGTCGATCGAATAGAGCTTCGGCCCCGCCGCCCCGGCATCCTGCCGGAAGAACATGATGACCCGACCGTTCGGGGACCAGGTCGGCCCTTCGATCTGGAAACCGGTGGACAGAATGCGTTCCCCGGATCCATCCGTGCGCATGATGCCGATCTGGAACTGGCCGCCGGACTGTTTGGTGAACGCGATCAGATCGCCTCGCGGAGACCACACGGGTTCTGAATAGGTGCCGTCGCCGAAGGAGATGCGCTGCGGGTTGGAACCATCAGCATTCATCACATAGATTTGCGCCCGCCCGCCACGATCGGAGGTGAAGACCACCTTGTTGCCATCGGGCGAATAGGATGGGGAGGTGTCGATGGCATTGGTATCCGTGAGCCGCGCGGTGGTCCGCGTCTTCAGATCCATGGTATAGATGTTTGAATTGCCGTCCGTACGAAGCAGGCTCATGATGATCTTGTCGCCGACCGGATTGAAGCGCGACGCGAAGCTCATTGTCGGGAAATTGTTTCCCACAAGCTCGCGCTGGCCGGTTTCGATTTGCAGCAGATAGACCTGAGGCTGCCCCCCTTCGAAGGACACATAGGTGATTTCCTGCCGCTGAGGCGAGAAGCTCGGCTTCAGCACGATGGAGCGGCCATCGGTCAGCGCCCTGTAATTGGCCCCGTCCTGATCCATAATGGCCAACCGTTTCACGCGGTTTTCCTTCGACCCGGACTCGTCCACGAAAACGATGCGGCTGTCGAAATAGCCCTTCTCGCCGGTGAACTGCTCATAGATCGTATCGGCAATGATATGCGCGACGCGGCGCCAATCCGCCGGCTTGGCAAAGAACTGCTCGCCCACGAGCTGCTGTCCGGCGAAGGTGTCCCAAAGGCGGAACTCGGCCTTGAGCCTGCCGCCTGGCTCCTCGGTCACGCGGCCCGTGACGATCGCCTGCGCATTGATGACCTTCCAATCCTCGAAACGCGGAGCCACGTCCGGATTGGAAATCTTCTCGATGAAGGCGCCGCGGTCTATGGGCGCGAAAAGGCCGGAACGCTTAAGATCGGCGGCGATCACGGCGGATATCTCGGCGCCCCGCCCTCCAGCGGACAGGAAGTCCGTGATGGCGATCGGCACCGGCTCGACGACGCCGCGATTGACATCGATTTCCACAAGCGCGCGCGCCGGCACGACAGCCATTGCTACGAGCCCCATGACAAGGCTTGTAATCGCGACGGCCGTTTTGAAAAAGTTCCGCATCAGCTCATGCCTCTTGATGGAGAGATCCTGTGGATCAGAACATATCGGTTGGGTCGAAATGGACGATGACATCGGCCCAGGCGCTATATTTTTCGGATGGCAGGTTATAGGGCGCGCACTGCAGGACCGCGCGCCGCGCAGACTCGGCAGCCGCGCGGGCAACCCCTGAGCCACCGCCCTCGATGATTTCCGGGCGGCCTTCGACGGCGCCGCTCGGGTCCAGCTTGAACTTGACGGAGACGCGAAGATTCTCCGCATCGAGCGCACCGGCAGGCACGTTCCAGCAGCGCTCGATCTGCGCCCTAAGCGCATCCATTTCGCTTTGCGACAGCTTGTCGCCGCTGGTGGCCTGACTGGCGCCGAGAGCAGCCTGCTCGGTAGAGCGCTTTGCCCCGCCACCCGAGGCCTTTTCCTTGTTGAGAAGCGCGGCCACCTGGTCCAGAACCTGGTCGTCTTTCGTCGCGCGGCTCGCCTGCTTCTGTTCGGCAGCAGGCTTTTCAGCCTCCTTGCGTTCAGGCGCCTTTGCGATCTGCGGCTTGGGCGGCTGCGGCCGGGCCTGCGGCACAGGAGCGGCAGGCGGCAGCTTAACGCTTTCGCCTTCCGCGTTTTCCGCGACAAGCGGCTCAGGTGCAGGATTTGGCTTTACTTCCTGACGGGGCTGCGGTTCTGGCTCGCGCTCAGGCGTCGGCACAGGCACTTCCTCTGCCTTGGCTTCCTGCGGTGTTTCGACCGGCTTTTCCACCGGCTTTGGCTGCGGCTTCGGCGAGGGAGGCGGTTCGGAAGCCTGCTCCACGGGCCGCGGCTTTGCTTCCGGCGTAGGCGGCGGCTTCAGATCCGTATCGGCTTCGCCCACCTTCTGCGCATTTTCCACCGGATCCTGCCGCTGGGTAGGCTTCGGTGTGGGCCGCGTGGCAACCGGCGCCTCTTTCTCGCCCTGCTGGACCTGAGAGATGTCGCCAACGGGAACGATATCGACGGGGAAGGCCTCGACATCGGCAACCTCGAAGGCGCGCGGAGCCTGCAACGAGACAATCCCGAAGCCGATGAGCACCGCGTGCAAGGTGACCGATGTGGCAAGGCCAGCCCTCATAAGGTCAGTTATCCTGTTCCTGCAATGTGACCAGTCCGAGATTGCGGAAACCGGCGGCTGAAACGCGCGCCATCACGCGCATGACCGTGCCATAATCCGCGTTACGGTCGCCACGTACATAAATTCGCTCTTCATAGCCTGCCTGAGCGATAGCCTGCAGCTTCGGCACCACCTCTTCGAGCGGTATTTCCGTTTCCTGCAGATAGATCAGGCCTTCGCTGTTGACGGAGACGGTGATCGGCTGTGTTTCCGAGTTCAGCGCCCTTGCCTGGGTTTCGGGCAGATCGATCGGAACGCCTACGGTCAAGAGAGGCGCCGCCACCATGAAGATGATGAGCAGCACCAGCATCACGTCCACGAAAGGCGTGACATTGATCTCGGACATAGGCGCATGACGGCGGCCTTTGCGCCGGCGCCCATTTGCGCCCCTAGCCGAAGCGACCGACATCCCCATCAGGCATACTCCTCCACCGCCCGGGCTTTGGGGGCGACTTTCTCATCGATTTGTCGCGAGAGTATGGCCGAGAACTCGTCCGCGAAGCCTTCCATCCGCGAGGCGATGTTGCCGGCATCCGCCGTGAGCTTGTTGTATGCGATGACAGCCGGGATGGCCGCGAGAAGGCCGATGGCCGTGGCGAGAAGCGCCTCGGCGATACCGGGGGCCACGACAGCGAGATTGGTCGATTTCGAGCCAGCGATCGCCTGGAAAGACGTCATGATGCCCACCACAGTGCCGAACAGGCCGATGAAGGGAGCCGAGGCGCCGACCGAAGCAAGGAACCCCAGCTTGCTCTCCAGCCGTTCCATTTCGCGGGTGAGCGCCAGATCCATCGCCTTGTCGATACGGGTCTGGAGCCCGAGGGGCGAACGCGCGCCTTTCTCGAAGCTCTTTTTCCATTCGCGCATCGCGGCAACGAAAATCGAGCCCATGCCGCTGGTCTTGCGATCGGACAGTGAACGATAAAGTTCTTCGAGCGATTGGCCCGACCAGAAGACCTGCTCGAAACGGTTGAGTGCCACCCGCATCCGCGCGAAGCTCAACCACTTGTCGATGATGATGGCCCAACTCCAAATAGAGGCGCCAAGCAGGCCGATCATTACGAGCTTGACCACCCATCCGGCCTGCCAAAACAGTGCCCAGATGGAGAGATCCCCACCAGGCGCGGCGAGCTCAATACTTTCCATACCCTACCGTCCTCTAAAAATCGGGCAGCTTCGATGCGGGTCCATCCCGTTGCGAATGCGTGTCTTCGCACCGTTGCCGCAACGCCCCCCGAAAGGCTCTGATCGCGCCTTTTTTCGACAAATTTTGGTCAAAGGAAGGCGTTCGGGCCCAGGTGGCGCGTTTCATGATATGAAGATGTATGGTTAACGCAGTATTACCAATCCGCTTATAACTTTGCGATTAATGCCGTCGGCGTTCAGTCCGGCCGCCGCAGAAAGGCCGCGATCCATTCTTTTGGAAACCGCCGGGGTCTGCCGCCTTCGCCAATAACTGCCGCCTCCACCCGCGCCTCAACCAGAAGGACATCATCCCGCTTCAGACGCTGGCGCATATAAATGCGCGCGCCTGATATATCTTCAATATACGTTTCTATACTGATGATGTCGTCGATTCGCGCCGGCTGCCGGAAATCGATTTCCATGCGCCGCACAACCCATGACAGCCTTTCGCCATGCTTGCCATCGGCAAGCTCTGTGTGGTGCACACCGGAAAGGCGCAGAAAATCCGAGCGGCCCCGTTCCAGGAATTCAAGATACCGCGCGTGATATACCACACCGGTGAAGTCGGTATCCGCGAAATAGACACGCGCCATCAGGCGATGGCCGCTCTCGGTAAGCTCGCCGCTGATGCCGGAAGTGAGGGTGCTGTCGTTTTCGATCATAGCGTACAAGCGAATAGCGAACAGGGAGCAGTGAATGGAAAGATCTGCTGGTCTGATCGCCTTACCAGATCTCTACTCGCTGCTCCCTTTCGCGAAATTCACTCCTCCTCGAATAAATTGATCTGCGACTGCGCAAGCTCCTTCGGCGGGTTCAGCCCGAGATGCCTCCAGGCCTTGGCCGCAAGCACCCGGCCGCGCGGTGTGCGCTGAATGAAGCCCTGCTGGATGAGATAGGGCTCGATAATGTCTTCGATGGCGTCGCGCGGCTCGGAAAGCGCAGCCGCGATTGTCTCGATCCCCACAGGGCCGCCACCGAAATTCTCCACGATCATATGGAGATAGCGCCGGTCAAGCTGATCAAGGCCGAGCGCATCCACCTCAAGCCTTGAAAGCGCCGCGTCGGCGATCTGCCGCGTCACGTTTTCCGCGCCCGCCACATAGGCGAAATCGCGCACCCGGCGCAGAAGGCGGCCGGCGATTCGGGGCGTTCCTCGGGCGCGGCGTGCGATCTCCTCCGCGCCGTCTTCGGCAAGCGGCATGCCCATAATGCGTGCGCCTCGCGTGACGATCGCCTGCAATTCGTCGACCGTGTAGAATTCGAGCCTGATCGGGATGCCGAACCGGTCACGCAGCGGCGTGGTCAAGAGCCCAAGGCGGGTGGTCGCGGCAACGAGCGTGAATTTGGCAAGGTCGATCTTGACCGAGCGCGCCGCGGGGCCCTCGCCTATGATGAGATCGAGCTGGTAGTCCTCCATCGCGGGATAGAGGATTTCTTCCACGGCAGGATTGAGCCGGTGGATCTCGTCGATGAAGAGCACGTCGCGCTCCTCAAGATTGGTGAGAAGCGCCGCAAGGTCACCTGCCTTGGCGATAACCGGGCCGGAGGTGGACCGGAAATTGACGCCGAGCTCTCGCGCCATGATCTGGGCAAGCGTGGTCTTGCCGAGGCCCGGTGGGCCGACGAACAGCACGTGATCCAGCGCTTCGCCCCGCGAGCGCGCCGCCTCAATAAACACTTTGAGATTGGCGCGTGCCGTCTTCTGGCCGACAAATTCGTCCAGCGACTGCGGACGCATCGTCGTGTCGATATCCTCGCCGCGCTGGACAGCAGAAACGATGCGGTCCGGCTCGCTCATGACAAAAGCTCCATGCCGGGAATGCGGGAGGCGGCGCGGCACGTCAGCCGCGGCCTCCTCCGGCGCGCCCAGGGTCTCCCGATTTCCTTCACGAACTCGATCCTATCGCCTGGATTGTAGCGATCGCACACCTCCTTGAGGATCGTGACTTGCCCCTCGGACGTGATGGTTGCCCGGATACCCATGGCCTTACCTTTTTTGGTCTCCTTACCCGACTGACGTAAGGAGCACTCCACTTCGATTGCCGCGCCCTACCGCGCCAGTTCCTTCAAACCCAGGCGGATCAGCGTGCCCGTATCCGCGCCTTCGCCCGCGGATTTGAGCGCGGCGGCGACGGCATTCGCCGCGATATCGCGCGAATAGCCGAGATTGGCCAGTGCGGACACGGCGTCCGAGACGGGCGCCGGGGCGACACCCTCGCCGAGGTCCTGCTTGAGCCCGATTGCGCCCGCGGCCTCGCCCGCGAAAGCCGGCGCCTTGCTCTTCAGTTCCGTGACGATGCGCTCGGCCACCTTTCTGCCGACGCCCGGCGCACGCGCCACCGTGGCGATATCCCTAAGGGCGATGGCATTGGCCAGCTCGGACGGCGTGAGGGTAGACAGCACCGAAAGCGCGACCTTTGCGCCCACGCCCTGGACATTGTTCTGGAGCAGCCGGAACCATTCGCGCTCCAGCACCGTCCGGAAGCCATAAAGGCGGATCATGTCCTCGCGGACATAGGTCTCGATGAAGAGCGTTACCGGCGTTCCGACGCTGCCGAGGGTCGATAGGCTGCGTGCCGAGCAGTGGGCGACGTAACCGACGCCACCGACATCGACCACGCAATGATCCTCTCCGATCTCATCGAGAACACCCTTCAGCTTTCCGATCATGGCTGAGCCTCCAGAGCAAGTCGCCAAGCGGGCGACTGCCGGTGATGCGCATGGCAGATCGCGACCGCGATGGCATCTGCCGCATCGTCGCCATCGAAGAGAGCCTTGGGCATGAGCACCTTCACCATCATGTGGATCTGCCGCTTCTCGCCATGGCCGACGCCGATCACCGCCTTTTTCACTGCGTTGGGCGCATATTCTGCAACGCGCAGCCCCGCGCGCGCCGGCACGAGCATGGCGATGCCGCGCGCCTGGCCGAGCTTGAGCGTCGCCACGGCGTCCTTGTTGACGAATGTAGCTTCGACCGCCGCTTCCTGCGGCATGTGAAGGTGAAGAATTTCGGCCAGCCCGTCATGAAGCTGGCAGAGGCGGGAGGCGAGATCCGCCTTATCGTTTGAGCGCACCGTACCCGCACCGATGAAGCGGAGCGAATTGCCGACCGTTTCGATGACGGCCCAACCGGTGCGCCGGAGCCCCGGATCGATGCCAATGATGCGAATCGTACCTGTCATGCCGGCAGGATAGAAAAGCGCATAGGGAATAGCGAGTATCGAATAGGGTCAGCGCTTCTATTCGCTGCCGCTACGCGCGAAAAAGATCTTTAGCCTCTCGCGAACGCGGTCTGCAGAAGGTTGATCTGGTCCGAAACCGGATTTTCCGGAAAGCGGTCATTCCGGCCGCGGCTTTCGGGCGATCCGTAAATTTCCTCGTCCATGCGGCGGACCAGGGCTTCGAGCCTCAGCGAACGGTTGACGAGGTTGCGGAATGGCTCCGGCAGTTCGCTCCAGCCGGGCGCATCTTCGTGCAGCGAGGCTGTATCGAGCCGGACCTTCGCCTTCTCGGCGGCGACCTGTTCACGCGTCATCTCGCCGGAATTGGCGGCCCGCTGCAGGAGAAGCCAGGAGGCGAGCTGCATCAGGCGGGTGGTAAGGCGCATGGACTCGGCGGCGTAGAGGCTGGCGGCGGTCCGGGAAAGGTTCTTGGCGGAGGCGCGGCCTTCGCCGTCCAGATATTCCGCAGCTTCCTCCACCAGCCCCATGCCCTCATTATAGAGCGGCTTGAACGATTGGGAGAAAACTCGCCGTTCTGCCAACTTGATCATATCGGCGCCCCCCGTAAAAACGGTAGCCATTCCTACTCGCCTCACAAACCCCGTACCGGCCCGGTCGAGCCGGGCACTCCTGCATCGCAAATTGGCTGGGAAAATGCGACGGGTCACGCCCGGACGCAAGTCCTTAGCTTAATGGAAGGTTAACAGGGAAACCGGCACAAAAAAAGAGCCGCGGGACTGCGGCTCTCAGGAGTTAACAGGGAGGCGTCAAACAGAATGGCTCCAGCCACTCGGTCAGAATCCAGATCTCTGGATACACACAGTAAACGCCTGTAAAGCTTAATCCGGAGTTAACGAACTCCGGCGACTAAAGAAAAAAATTACGATAAAATCGAGCATGCCTATCGATATAGGCCTGGCAATCCCGCGGCGGCGGCCCCTGATCTTTCCTGTGGATGCTTTCATAATCGCGGTGAATACGCGCCCGCTCCCGCCTGCTCGGACCCTTGCCGTCAGTCTCACCAGGCCGCAAGTCCCGCGGCGCCGTCATAGATGAGCTTGAGTGAAACGACGAGCATCATGGAATACATCAGCGGGTAGAAGATCTCTGGCTTTATGCGATGGATGACCCAGGCGCCGGCGAGCGTGGCAAGCGGCGCGACGGGAACGAGGATAAGCGACGCCGTAAGATTGGTCGCGTCGAACTGGCCGAGCGCGAAATAGGGGATGAGCTTCACCGCATTCACGACGGCGAAGAAGATGACGCTCGTGCCGGTATAAAGCTTCGGATCATGCTTCAGCGGCAATGCATAGACCTGGTATGGCGGACCGCCGGCATGGGCGACAAAGCTGGTGAACCCGGAGACGGCGCCCCAAAAGAGGCCTTTGGCCCTGCTGTGATCGGCTATCCGTTCGCTTTTCCGGAGCTTGTCGGCTGCCCAACGAAGGAAGAACAGCAAAGTGGTGATGCCGACGATGAGGCGCACATGGTCCTCCGTCACAACCGCCGCCATCTGCCACCCGATGCCGATGCCCACCAGCGCCCCCGGCAGCATGATGGCGAGCAGCCGCCGGTCGTAATAGCCCCGCCATGCCCAGAGCGAGACGATGTCCATCACGATGAGAATGGGCAGCATGATTGCCGCGGCCTGAACCGGGGAGACGACCAGCGCCATCAGCGGGACGCCGATAAGGGCCATCGCGCCGCCGAGCCCGCCCTTGGAAAGGCCGACGAGGATAACCGCGGGAATAGCGGCCAGGTAGAAGATCGGATCGTTGAGGATCGGTGCCATGGCGGGAGTTTCGGTTGCCAGAGCGCATTAAACCCTCTGCCTTGCTTTTGCGAGGGGCATGGTATGATTTATTCTGCTTGTGGGCTGGCCTTTGCTTCGTCTATGCCCCAATCAAGCCAAAAATCACCATCAGGTCAGCCTGATTGAAAACCCAAGCAGGGCATTATGAGTGAAGCACCGATCCCCAGCCGCTGCCGCATTGTGCTGATCGCTCCGCCGCCGGATTCCGGCGACGCGGAACGGATCGAGGCTGCACTTTCGGGCGGCGACGTCGCTTCCCTGCTCATTCCCGGTTACGGCGCCGACGAGAATGAATTGCAGGCAAGGGCTGAACGGCTCACCCCGCTTGCCCAAGCGCGCGGGGTCGCCGTCATCATTGCCGGCGAGCCGCGTATCGCCGCCCGCGTGCAGGCGGACGGCGTACATGTCGACGGCTCCAAGGCGGAGCTGGGAGATATCATCCAGAAACACCAGAAGCGGATGATGGTCGGCTGCGGCGGGGCGAAGAGCCGCGATGACGCGCTTGAATTGGGCGAAACACAGCCGGACTATATCTTTTTCGGGCGCTTCGGCTACGACAACAAACCGGAGCCGCATCCGCGCAACCTGTCGCTCGGCCGGTGGTGGGCGCAAATGATCCAGATCCCATGCATTGTGCTCGCAGGTTCGGAGATCTCCTCGATCGTGGACGTGGCAAGGACGGGCGCCGAGTTCGTCGCCCTCGGCAGCGCGGTCTTTGCGGAGGGGCGCGATCCCGCTGCAATGGTAGCCGAGGCCAACGCCCTTCTCGACGCGCACGCTCCCGCGCTTGGGGAAAATGCATGAGACGTCTCCTGGCCGTTCTCTGCGCGCTGGTGATTTGGTCAGGTCCCGCGCCGGCCTGGGCGCAAACGACACCCGGTGCACCCGCGGCCAGTCCCGCCGAGCAAAAGGGAGCCCGGCCTTCAGCGCCAGGCAATAGCGAAGGAAGCAGGGAGCAACCTTCCGCTCCCGCGCTCGACCCATCCCGCTTCGGCAAGGTTCTCGACGAGGCGTTCGGCGCGTATCAGCGCGGGCACTATCTCACGGCACTGGAGCTTGCCCGACCGCGCGCCGAAGCAGGCAATGCGGCGGCGCAGACCCTCATTGCCGAAATCCATGCGCGGGGGCTCGGCGTGCCGCGCAATGGGAAGGAAGCGGCCAAGTGGTACGGCAGGGCCGCCGAGCAGGGCAATCCCGAGGCCCAGCTTCAGTTCGGATTGATGCTGCTCGATGGTGAATTCATCGAGCGCGACTTCGACAAGGCCTACGAGCTCATGCGCAGGGCTGCGGAGGCGGGCAAGCCTCTCGCCCAATTCAACCTTGCGCAGATGCTGATCGAGAGCGGCGCGAAAGAGGCGGATGCGGTGATCTGGTACGAGCGGGCCGCCGAGGCGGGCCTGCCGGACGCGCAATACGCGATGGCGCAGATCCTCGCCAACGGTTTTGCGGGAAAACAGGAAGACGAGGAAAAGGCCCGCCAGTGGCTGGAGAAGGCTGCGCGGCAAAATTTCGAGACCGCCCAGCTTGATCTCGGCGCATGGCTGATTGAGGGGCGGGGCGGCACAAGAAACATGGAGGAAGGTTTCCGTTGGCTAAAGAGAGCGGCTGAAAGCGGCAATGCGGCAGCCCAGAACCGTCTTGCGAAGGCTTATATGGCCGGCCTGGGAACAGAGCCGGACTCTATCCTCGCCGCATCCTGGTACATGACGGCGCGCAGGGCGGGCCTCACGGACCTGGATATGGAAGATTTCCTGGCCGGCCTGACGGACGAGCAGATCAAAAAGGCCACGGAGCGCTCGCAAGAGTTGAGGTAGTTTGGACCTCTATTTATCGCCGGCGCGTGTGGAGCGTTCAGGCTTGGATTCTCGGTCGACGATCGAAACCGAGAGCATGTGCCGCATTTCATTCCAGTGCCGTCTTGCCCTATTCCCCTCCTCCTCCACCTTGCCTCCACGGCGGTTTTGTGGTCTTGAAGCGCCGGCCCGGCTCAGTGGCGCGGCTCCAGATCAGGACAGTGAGAATGAAGATCAACGGCAACGAAATCCGGCCCGGAAACGTCATCGAGCATAATGGCGGCCTTTGGGTCGCGGTGAAGACGAACGCAGTGAAGCCCGGCAAGGGCGGCGCCTACAATCAGGTGGAGCTGAAAAACCTGATCGACGGCACGAAGCTCAACGAGCGCTTTCGCTCCGCCGAGACGGTGGAGAAGGTTCGCTTGGAACAGAAGGACTTCACGTTTCTTTATGAGCAGGGCGACGCGCTTGTCTTCATGGACTCCGAAACCTATGAGCAGCTTGAGCTTCAGAAGGATTTCGTGGGCGACCGCGCGGCCTTCCTGCAGGATGGCATGACGGTGACGGTGGAGCTTTACCAGGAGAAGCCCATCGGCATTTCGCTGCCCCCGCAGGTGACGCTTCAGGTGGCTGAAGCCGACCCGGTGGTGAAGGGCCAGACAGCGGCCTCTTCCTACAAGCCCGCGGTGCTTGAAAACGGCGTTCGCATCCTCGTGCCGCCCTTCGTTTCGGCCGGCGAGAGGATCGTGGTCGACACCGACGAGATTACTTACCTGCGCCGCGCTGACTGACGCGGCTTGCGATAGGATTTTTCATGCCCCGTTCGGCCATCATCAACGTCATGGTTCAAGCCGCGATGAAGGCCGGGCGTTCGCTCGCGCGCGATTTCGGCGAAGTGCAGAACCTGCAGGTCTCGCTCAAAGGTCCCGGCGACTATGTGAGCCAGGCGGACCGCCGGGCAGAGGAGATCATCCACACCGAGCTTTCGCGCGCTCGGCCCGGCTATTCCTTCCTGATGGAGGAACGCGGGGCGGTCGAAGGAGATGACCCCCAGCACCGGTGGCTGGTGGACCCGCTGGACGGCACCACCAATTTCCTGCACGGCATCCCGATCTTTTCGGTATCGATTGCGCTGGAGCGGCAAGGCACGCTCGTGGCCGGCGTGATCTACAATCCGGCAATGGACGAGCTCTACACGGCCGAACGCGGCGGCGGTGCCTTTTTGAACGACCGGCGCATGCGGGTGGCGGCACGCCGGGATCTGTCGGATTGCGTGATCGGCACGGGCATTCCCCATTTGGGGCGCGGCCATCACGGACGCGCACTGCTCGACCTGCGCAATGTAATGGGCGAAAGCGCCGGCATCCGGCGGCTGGGTTCGGCCGCGCTGGACCTCGCCTATGTGGCGGCAGGCCGCATGGACGGATTTTGGGAAGAAGCCCTCAGCTCCTGGGACATGGCCGCGGGTATCCTGATGGTGCGTGAGGCAGGCGGCTTTGCGACCGACAGAAACGGCGGCCAGGACATGTTCGGGACCGGCTCCGTGGTGGCGGGCAACGAGCTCATCCACCGCAGCCTGCTGAAGGCGCTGCAGAAACCGGTTTCCTGAGGCTGCAGCGCTTCTTGCATTGCATCCCTGTTTATCAGGCTGCGTTGCCTCCAAAAGCGTAAAGCCTGCCTGAAAGCCTGATCGCCTCCTCCGCATGGTCCGGCGGACTCCAGGCAAAGACGCGCATGAAGGATGACGGATCGAGCGTCAGATCCTCTAAAAGCGCGGTCTTGAGCTTCTGCTTGCCTGCAAGATCGGCCACCGCGCCCAACATGCCTGCAGGCACAGGAAGAAGCCTTATCGGGCGGCCCATGCCCTCCCTCAGCCAGGCAAGAATGTCGGCAAGCGAGACCACTTCGCGATCCGCAATCTCATAGACGCCATTGCCGGTACCGTTCAGCCCGGCTTCGACCGCAGCGGCTATGGCGCTGCACAGATTGCCGACCGAACAGATCGAGCGCCGGTTCCGCACGGCGCCGAAAGGCAGCGGAAAACCGCTTGCCGCGAGGCGCTGCAGCTTTCGCCAATTCCCCGGCGCATCATGGCCATAGACCAGCGGCGGACGCAGCACGATGCTAACGCCGCCTCCCTCGGCGAAAGACCGCGCATGCGCTTCCGAGGCGAGCTTGGAGCGGCCATAGGCATTGGCCTTTTGCGGGTTCTGCTCAGCTTCCCGGGCGGCGATGCTGCTCAAGGCCACCAGCACCTTTGCGCCGGCTGCTTGAGCGGCTTCGGCAAGCCTTCGCGTCCCCGCGTCGTTGACGGAGAAGAACATGGCCTCATCCGCGTCTTCCCTATGGGCGAGCCCTGCCAGATGAATGACGGCGTCAACGCCTCCCAGCGCCGGCGACCAATCTGTCGTCGGGCCGATATCGCCCACGGCGACGAAGCGCCCTGCGGATTCGTACGTGCGCCGGCCTACCTCGACCACTTCATGGCCGCGCTTCAGAAGCACCGGCACGAGATGACGGCCGATAAATCCCGTGGCGCCGGTCACGAGTATTCGCGCCATCAACTCCCTCCGGCTTAGGTTTCGCTAGATATCGCCTGAACCACCTCTGCGGATGATAGGCAGTGGTCGAATGGATATATATTTCAATTTCGTCACATTTCCGTTTAGAGTCTCCGCCAAGGATCTTCAGGCAGAAGCGGAGTCGAGGGGAGAGATGGCCTTGTTGAAATCGCTCGGGGCGGAGCGGCTTGTCGCAGACGATGAATATGATCCGCGCCGTCTCTCGAGCCCGCAGGTTTTTCTCTATTCGATGCTGATCTTCCTGGTGATCGTGGGCTTCGTAGCGGCCATACTCTATCGCCAGATCTCGTCAGCCTTCCAGAGCAATCCGGGCCTCAACGGCCTTATTCTGGGCGTGCTGGCCGTGGGCGTCCTTCTGGCGCTTGGCCAGGTGGTGCGGCTCTTCCGGGAGGTGCGCTGGGTCAACTCTTTCCTGGCCGGAACCGACTCCTCCGAGCCCGTACTGCTGGCGCCGATGAAAGCCTTGCTCAGCCGTTCCTCGAGCATGGCGCTTTCGACGAGTTCCATGCGCTCGATCCTGGACTCGATCGCCACCCGCCTGGACGAAAGCCGCGATATTTCGCGATATCTGATCGGCCTTCTCGTGTTTCTCGGCCTGCTCGGCACCTTCTGGGGGCTCCTGCAGACGATCGGTTCGATCAGCGAGACGATCCAGTCGCTCGATCCAGGCTCGGGCGATGCCAATGATGTCCTGAATTCCCTGAAGGAAGGGCTTTCGGCACCGCTCGGCGGCATGGGAACGGCCTTCTCCTCGTCTCTGTTCGGCCTATCCGGGTCCCTCATTCTCGGGTTTCTGGACCTGCAGGCCGGGCGCGCGCAGAACCGCTTTTATACGGAGCTGGAAAACTGGCTTTCCACGGTGACGGATCTAAGCTCGGATCTCGACGGCGCAAGGAACGGATCGTCCGAGGAGTTGCGCGAGCTCGCCGAAAGGCTGCGCGCGACACAGGAGGCAGGAACCGGCAACCCGCGCACCGCCGCCGCGATGGCCTCCCTCGCCGAAGGCATTTCGGGTCTCGTCAAGAATATGCGCCAGGAGCAGCAGCTAATGCGTGACTGGGTGGAAGCCCAAGCCACCGATCAAAAGGCGCTGCGCGAGACGCTTGAAAGCATCGCCGCATCCCTCAAGAAGCGGGAAGGCAGCTGATGCCGCTTGCCCGTTCCCGCCGCAGGGAAAGAACGGTCGACTACTGGCCAGGTTTCGTCGATGCGCTTGCGACGCTGCTTCTGGCCATCATGTTTCTGCTGTCCGTTTTTGTGGTCGCCCAATATTTCCTAAGCCGGGAGATCAGCGGCAGGGACGAGGCGCTCGATCGCCTCAACGCGCAGATCAACGAGCTGACGCAACTGCTGGCGCTCGAAAAAGCGAATTTCCAAGATGCAGAGGATCAGATCGCAACCTTGCGCGCCTCGCTGGCGGATGCGGAGGCGGAGCAAAGCCGGCTGCAACAGATCCTGTCGAGCGGCGCGGGGAGCGAAGCTGCCGCGAACGAGCGTATTGGCGAGCTTACCGGCGAGTTGGATCAGGAACGCCAGATCAGCCAGCGCGCTCTTTCACAAGTGGAGCTTCTTAACCAGCAGATTTCGGCCCTAAGGCAGCAGATCGCTGCGCTTGAGGACGCGCTGGAGGCATCGGAACGGCGGGACCGGGAATCGAACACCAAGATCGCCGACCTCGGACGGCGGCTCAACGTTGCTCTGGCCCAGCGCGTGCAGGAGCTGAACCGCTATCGTTCCGACTTCTTCGGGAGGTTACGCGAAATCCTGTCCGATCGGGAGGATATCCGCATCGTGGGCGATCGCTTCGTCTTCCAATCGGAGGTGCTATTCGCGTCCGGCGCAACGGAGATCAACCCCAACGGGCAGGAAGAAATGAGAAAGCTCGCGGGCGCGATCCTGGAACTGCAAAGGGAGATCCCGCCTGAGATCAACTGGGTTTTGCGTGTCGACGGGCATACTGACAACATTCCGCTGTCGGGCACTGGCCGGTTCCGCGACAACTGGGAGCTTTCGACCGCGCGCGCGGTTGCCGTGGTGAAATTCCTCATCGAGAGCGGCGTGCCGGCCGAACGCCTCGTAGCCGCGGGCTTCGGCGAGTTTCAGCCGCTCGATCCGGAGAATACGACCGAGGCCCGATCCCGCAACCGCCGCATCGAGCTGAAGCTGACGGAAAGGTGAGCAATGGTGAACGGTAGCGAAAGCGGCTTCATTTAAAGCGCTATGGCCACCTCTTTCACCCACTTCATTCCGCCGCTCCCTTGAAAACATCCGCGCCGGCCTCGAATTGCAGGCTGGCAAGCCGCGCATAGATCCCTCCGCGCGAGACAAGCTCGGCATGGCAGCCTTCTTCAACGATGCGTCCGTCATCAAGCACCAGAATGCGGTCGGCCTTTAAAATAGTGGCGAGGCGGTGCGCGATGACAATGGTGGTGCGCCCGCGCATCAGGTGCTCCAGCGCCTCCTGCACCAATGTCTCGCTCTCGGCATCAAGCGCCGAGGTAGCTTCGTCGAGAAGCAGGATCGGCGCGTCACGCAGGATAGCGCGGGCAATGGCGAGCCTCTGGCGCTGCCCGCCGGAAAGCATCACGCCGCGCTCGCCGACTTGAGTGTCGTAGCCTTTTTCCAGAGCCATGATGAAGTCATGCGCGAGTGCGGCGCGGGCGGCGGCCTCCACCTGCTCGCGCGTTGCCCCCGGCCGGCCGAAGGCAATGTTCTCTTCCGCCGTCGCGGCGAAGACGGTCACGTCTTGTGGCACGATGGCGATGCGCTCGCGCACGGCCTGCGGATCCGCCTTGCGTATATCGACGCCGTCAACCAGCACCGCGCCCCGGTCCGGATCGTAATAGCGCAGGAGCAGTGAGAAAATCGTGCTTTTGCCGGCGCCTGACGGCCCGACGATCGCGACCGTCTCGCCGGGCGCCACGTCGAAAGACAGTTCGTGCAGGGCCGATCGGCCGGGACGAGCTGGATAAGCGAAGCTGATGTCCCTGAAGGAAACGGCACCGCGCGCCGGCACCGGCAGGGCGATAGGGTCCGCGGGAGCGGCAATGGCAGGCTCTTCAGCCAGCAGCTCCGACATGCGTTCGGCTGCGCCGGCTGCCTGGGCGAGTTCGCCGCCTACTTCCGAAAGGGCGCTGAGCGCCCCCGCCGCCAGCACGGCATAGAGGACGAACTGGACAAGCGTTCCCGCGGTCATCGTGCCGGCGAGCACGTCGCGGGAACCCACCCAGAGCACGGCCACGACCGAGGTCGAAGCGCCAAGGATGACGAAGAAGGTGAGGACCGCACGCGCGAAAATGGAGCTTCGGGCAGCCTCGAATGCCGCATCGACCGCCCCGCCAAACCGCCTCGCCGCGCCCTCCTCATTGTTGAAGGCCTGGAGAACGCGGACAGCACCAATCCGCTCGCTGGCAAAGGCGGTCGCCTCGGCAAGCGTATCCTGCGCGGAGCGGGAACGCCGGCGGACGGAGCGGCCGAAAGCGACCAGCGGCAGCACGATGATGGGTATGGCGCCAACTGCAAAGGCGGAAAGCCGCGGGCTTGTCACCACCATCATGGCCACTGCGCCAAGGCCCATGAGGGTGTTGCGGGCGGCCTGGGATGCGGAGGCGCCCACACCGGATTTGATCTGCGTCGCATCCGCCGTCAGCCGCGAGATGATCTCGCCCGACTGCGCCCTGTCGAAGAAGGCCGGAGAGAGCCGCGTGACATGGGCAAAGACGTCTCGCCTCAGATCCGCCACCACGCGCTCGCCCAGCGCGACGACGAAATAGTAGCGGCAGGCCGAAGCGACGGCGAGGATCGCCGCCACCAGCAACAGCCCGGAAAAATAAATGGTGATGAAGGCCGCATCGGCATCGGAGAAGCCGTGATCTATAACGCGGCGCACAGCTTGGGGCAGGAGCAGCGTCGCCAATGCCGCAAGAACCAGAAAGAAGCCCGCGCCGAGCGCCAGGCCGCGATAGCGTCTCACATAAGGAAGCAGATTGCGCAGCGGTCTGAGCGAGCGCCTTGATTTCCGCTCCTCTGTGCCGGATGTCAATGCCATGGCCTCTTTCCCCTCGCGAGCCTGCCCCAAGATTCCGCCCTCACCGGCCTTGTATCGATCTGGCGCCTGATGTATAGGCACGCGAACCTTTTCGAAGCCGTAGCCGTCCTTGGCCGCGGCTTCAAGTTTTCAGCATGGGCGAGATTGCCGCAGTGAAAGCTGCGCAAGCCCATATGTCAGACAGATTCAGGACAGAGCGATGAAAGCCGACATCCATCCCGACTATCACATGATCAAGGTCGTCATGACGGACGGCACCGAATACGAGACGCGCTCGACCTGGGGCAAGGAAGGCGACACGCTCAACCTCGACATCGACCCCAATTCGCATCCGGCATGGACCGGCGGCCAGCAGACGCTCGTTGACCGCGGCGGCCGGTTGTCGAAGTTCAAGAAGCGTTACGAAGGCTTGGGCATCTAAGGCCTGCCATAGAGTTCAAGGAAAAGCCCGCCGTTTCGGCGGGCTTTTTGTTTGTCCGGATGGAATTTCCCCTCGCTTCAGGTTTAGTTGAAGCGCCGGTGGCGGGGAGATGGTCAGGCATGGATCCTCGGGTCACGCCCGAAGATGACGAGGAGGAGAGGCCTCTGCAAACCTCAAGTGAAGGCGATTAGCGGATGCGCCCCAAGCATTCGTCATTCTCGGGCTTGACCCGAGGATCCATGCCTGAACCGCGCCGACGGCAGAGCAAACGAAAACTGAGTGTTACTCCGTGTGCTTCCGCTCCACATGGCCCAGATTGCGCTCCGGGGCGATGAGGTCGCGCACGCGCCGCTTGAGCTCGGCTGCATCGGGAAAGCCGCCGTCGCGCTTTCGCTCCCAGATAAGCTCGCCGTCGCAATGGATCTCGAAAATGCCGCCTGTGCCGGGTTTGAGCGTCACCTCGCCAAGCTCTTCCTGGAAGGTGGAAAGAAGCTCCTGCGCCATCCACCCCGCCCGAAGCAGCCAGTGGCATTGCGTGCAATAGGCAATCGTCACCCGGTGGGACATCAGGTCGTTCCTCAGGCCGCGCTCAGCTTCGCCATAGTGGCATCGTCCACCTCGAAATTGGCATAGACGTTCTGCACGTCGTCGTCGTCCTCCAGCACGGCGATGAGCTTCAGGATCGACTGGGCGCGCTCCTCGTCAACGGGAGTGGAGGTCTGCGGCCGCCATACGGTCTTGACCGATTCCGCCTCGCCAAGCGCTTCTTCCAACGCCGACGTTACCTCGCCGATATCTTCGAAGGCACAGATGATGACGTGGCCGTTCTCATCCGACTGGACGTCTTCCGCGCCAGCTTCGATGGCCGCTTCCATCACCTTGTCCGCGTCGCCTGCCGAAGCAGGGTAGACGATCTCGCCCACGCGATCGAACATGAAGGACACCGAGCCCGTCTCGCCCAACGCACCGCCCGCTTTCGTGAAGGCTGCGCGCACATTGGAGGCGGTGCGATTGCGGTTGTCCGTCAGGGCCTCGACAATGACGGCGACACCGCCAGGGGCATAGCCCTCGTAACGGATTTCCTCATAGGTCTCCGCGTCATTGCCCTGCGCTTTCTTGATGGCGCGCTCGATATTGTCCTTGGGCATGGACTGGGCGCGGGCATTCTGCACCGCAAGCCTGAGGCGCGGATTCATCGCCGGGTCGGGCAGGCCCGCTTTGGCTGCAACGGTGATCTCGCGCGCCAGCTTGGAGAACATCTTCGACTTGACCGCGTCCTGGCGGCCCTTGCGATGCATGATGTTCTTGAATTGGGAATGGCCGGCCATGGGGCTCCTTCTCGGAATTCTGAAAATCTGTTGGATTTGCAGGCTTATATTGAAAAGGGCCCGCAACGTCCAGAACCGCTATTTGCGACGGTTATGCCTCCCTCACGCAATGGTGAGGCCGCCTCCGTAGCACAAGCGCCAGACCTGGGTTAGCATTCGCGCCGCAAATCCGGGGAGATGTCAATGTCCGCCTTCCGTCTGATTGCCTCTCTTTTCTTTTTTCTTCTGATGCCGTCTGTAACGGTTCACGCCCAGATGCAAAGGCCAAGCACCTGCATGGCCGTCGCAAACAGCCTGCCCGACGTGAAATTCGTCAGTTTTCAACAAACCGCGGCAGCGCAAGGCGAGGTATCGATAACCTATGCCGGCCATTCCACCTATCTCATAGAGACACCGGCCGGGGTGACGATCGCCACCGATTTTTCGGGCACTTACGGCAGCGCGCCCACTCCCCGCGTCGCGACCATGAACCGGGCGCATTCCACCCATTACACGATGTATCCAGACCCCGCGATTGAACATGTGCTGACCGGCTGGAATCCCGACGGAGACGGCCCGATCAAGCATTCGCTGGTGGTGGACGACGTCTATATCCGCAACGTGACAACCGATATTCGCGGCTTTTCGGAAGCCTCGAAAGACGGCAATTCCATCTTCATCTTCGAGGTGGCCGGGCTCTGCATCGGCCATCTGGGCCACCTGCACCACGAATTGGACGATTCCCATTATGCCGCGATCGGACGTCTCGACGTGGTGATGGTGCCGATCGACGGGGGCCTTACCCTTTCAATTGACAGCATGAGCGAGATCGCGCGCAGGCTTTCCTCGTCCATCATCCTGCCGATGCATCGCTTTTCCACGCCCATCGGCGTGTTCGCTGAACGAATGGGCGAAGGATTCGATGTCGAGTTTCATGAGGAGAGGACGCTGCGCGTCTCGATCGGCAGCCTCCCCAGGCAACCTACCATTATCGTGCTGGAGGGCGTCTGACACCCTCCAGCAATGGGGCTCAGTGCGTATGGTCTCCCGACGCGCTTTCGCGCGCGCGCTTGCGCCGCGCCATCATGTTGAGCCCTTCGACCAGCGCCGAGAAACCCATCGCCGCGTAGATATAGCCCTTCGGCACATGGAAACCGAAGCCGTCGGCGATCAGTGTCATGCCGATCATGAGCAGGAAGCCGAGCGCCAGCATCACCACGGTGGGATTGGCGGCGATAAAACGCGACAGAGGCTCTGCCGCAAGCAGCATCACCGTGACCGCTGAGATGACGGCAATGAACATGATGGTAATGTGATCGGTCATGCCGACCGCCGTGATGATGGAATCGATCGAGAAGACCAGGTCGAGCAGCAGGATCTGCGTGATGGCCGCGCCCATGGTGAGCGTAGCCGCCTTGCCGACCATGTTTTCCTTCGGATCCACCGGATCGACTGAATGATGGATCTCCTTGGTGGCCTTCCAGACGAGGAAAAGGCCGCCCGCGATGAGGATGAGGTCGCGCCACGAAAAGCCGTGGCCGAATAGCGTAAAAAGCGGCGCGGTCAGCTGGACAATGATGGAAATGGTGCCGAGCAGCGCAAGGCGAAGCACAAGCGCTGCCCCGATGCCGAGCCGTCGCGCGCGCGCCTGCATCTCCTGCGGCAGCTTGTTGGTGAGAATCGAAATGAAGATGAGATTGTCGATACCGAGCACGATCTCGAGCGTAACAAGCGTTACGAGCGCGACCCAGGCTTCCGGGCTGGAGACGAAGTCAAATTGCGAAAGCAACCATTCCATCGGGGATTCCTGCGTGGGGTTGAAGTCTGAGGCTTCGCAGAGTTAGGGGGGCATTTGTTCCCCGTCAACGCCAGAAGGCGGGAAAGGTCTCCTCAAGCCGCGGTCCCAGTCTCAGCGGCGCGATCTTTTCCGCAAGGCCGGTGCGCTCCGATACCTCCAATCCGACACCGCAGATGGTGGCAGGACCCGTGGCCGCCTCGAAGCGGTTTTTGGGTACCTTGCTGACAAAGCGGTTGAGAGGCTCTTCCTTATCCATCCCCAGCGAGGAATCGTAATCACCGCACATCCCGGCATCGCTAATATAGGCGGTGCCCCCGGTGAGGATCTGGTGGTCCGCCGTGGGCTGATGCGTATGCGTGCCGATAACAGCGCTCACGCGCCCGTCCACGAAATGGCCGAAACAGATCTTCTCGGACGTGGCTTCGGCATGAAAGTCGATGATCGCCGCATCCGCCTGCTCGCCGAGATGGCACGCGGCAAGCTCGTTTTCGGCGGTGCGGAACGGATCGTCCAGCTCGGGATGCATGAACACCCGGCCCATGATATTGGCCACGAGCACACGCGCGCCGTTCTTGGCGATATAGAGGCCGGAGCCGCGCCCTGGCGTGCCCTTCGGAAAGTTGGCGGGGCGGAGAAACCGCTCCTCGCGCGGCGCGAAACTCAACGCCTCCCGCTGGTCCCACACATGGTTCCCCGTCGTCACCACATCCGCGCCAGCCTGCAGCGTAGTGCGGAAAATCTCCTCGGTGATGCCGAAACCGCCCGCGGCGTTTTCGCCGTTCACCACCACGAAATCGAGCCTAAAGTCCGAGATGAGGCCAGGAAGGCGCTCCCAGACGGCGGTGCGGCCCGTACGGCCGACCATGTCACCAAGAAATAAGATACGCATCGCCTGCTCTTACAGGGGCGGGGGGAACCGGCGCAAGCCGCTTTCGGTGAGGATTTCGGGAAGCGCTATGTCATGTGCCTCGTCGGGAACTTCCGGGACTTCCTGGCAATCAAAAGCGATGCCGATCAGGCGCGGCGCGCGGCCTAGCCGCTGCAGCCTCTCTATGGCTCTATCGTAATAGCCTGCCCCATAACCGATGCGGTGCCCGCGCGAATCGAAGGCGGCGAGCGGGACGAGCATCATGCCGGGTTCAAGTTCAGCCGCCTCTTTGCCCGGCCCCCAGGTACCGAAGCCCATATCGGCAAGCAGCGCCCCGCGCACAAACTCCCGAAACACGATCGTGGTCTTATCGAGGATGGCGGGCAAGCTGAGCCGCGCGCCACGATCGCGCAGCGCGGCCATCAACGGGCGCACGTCGACTTCCGAGCGCATGGGCCAGAAGCCGGAAACGACCGTGCCCGGCAGCGGCGCGATCCGGTCCGCCCATTCCGCAAAGCCCAGCGAAGCCTCTATACGCCAGCGCGGGTCAAGCGCATCGCGGCGGGCGAGCGCCTCCTGGCGCAGCCTTCTTTTTATCTCGCGGGGAATGGCCGTCATCGCTGCCCTTCATCGGATGGAGACACTGCGAGGAAGAAACCCGCAGGGCGGAACCGGCAGGATGGCAAAAAGGAAGACGGGAGGGAAGAGCAGCGATCCACGACAACCGATGGAATGACCGATCCCGGGAACCTACAAAGTAGGTGGGCGCCGTGTGGCCAAGCCCACGGGCAAGGCCAGGGACAGCTCCCTAGAGGATCGATAAGGCCCCGGGGAATTGAATTCCTGTCGCGAGGCGCAGACCGCTAATCAGCAATATAGGCCACGGCGGCTATGCGTACCAGTGTCCTGCGGGCCACGGCAGTGCAATTTGCATCGAAAAAATTATGCGATGCCCCGACGGCCGACCTTCGCACGGCCGAGCGGTTTTTGCGCCCTCGCTTCCGCGCCAGCCGCAACCTCCACATCGGTGCCACCTCCGAAGACCATATCGAGGAACTCGACCAACCATTGCTTCAGATGCATGTCCCAGATGAGACGGCCGCCGAGATGATCCCGTCCCGGCTGAGCACCGGGCAGCACGAAGCGATGCGCGCCGCGAACGACCCAGCGCTGCATCATGGCGCGCGTGAGCTCGGCATGGAACTGGATACCCCAGGCGTTCTTGCCGTAGCGGAATGCCTGGTTGGGATAGTGATCCGAAGTGGCAAGCAGGGTCGCGCCGGAAGGCAGCGAAAAGCCTTCGCGGTGGAACTGATAGACCATCTCCGGCCAATGGAGGAGACGGCGGCCCTCTTCGGTGGCGCGAATCGGATACCAGCCGACCTCCACCAGCCCGTCATCATGGCTTTTCACCCGCCCGCCCAGATGATTCACCAGCATCTGCGCGCCCAGGCAGATGCCGAGAAAAGGCTTTTCCTCCTTGAGAGGGACGGAGAGCCATTCGGTCTCCCGGAGGATGAAATCGTCCCGATCATTGGCGCTCATCGGCCCGCCGAAGATGATGGCGCCGTGATGATCCTCTAACGTCTCGGGAAGCGGATCGCCCAGAGGCGGCCGCCGGATATCGAGCGTGAAGCCCGTCATCTCAAGGAGCTGGCCGACGCGGCCCGGACTGGACATCTCCTGGTGCAAGACAACCAGGATCTTCTTACCCGCCCCTCGTGCCATATCCTGCAGCTATTCGCCCTCTTTATCCCGGATTTCGGCCTGCACGCTCTGCCGCATGTTTACGCGCGTGCGCGTATCGATGCCGATCAGCTCGGCCACGCGCCAGACGAGATTGTCCTCCAATTCATGCATTTCGCCATCCGAAAGCACCATTTCCCACATGAGGCGGATGAATTCGGCGCGAGCGTTCTCGTCATAGTGCCGCTTGAGCACACTCGTGAAGGCGTAGAGGTCGACGGCATCGGCCTCCGCTTCCTCCGCGGCCCTCAAAAGCGCCTTGAGTTCCGCCCCGCTGACATTGAAGGTGCTCGAAAGGGTACTCTTGAGCCGGGCACGCTCGTCCTCGCCGCACATTCCGTCGGCCGCCATCACGTGGATAAGGAGCGCCGCCGCCGCCACGCGCGGATCATCCTCCTGCACGCGTGACGCCTTGGCGCCGGAAGGCAGGTCCTTGAGGAAGGCGAGGATGCGATCAAACATAACAGATCCTTCGGAATCACTTGTGTATGTTAAAACTCGCGCGAAGGCCTACAATGCCTTTTTTTGCAATTGCGAAGATCCTTCAAGAAAAAATGAAAGCGGGAGGGATCCGTTCCTCGCGCGCGAGCCCTGCGGTCAGAAAAGGCGGAACCTGCTGGTTTCGTCCGCACCGCCTTCCTTGCGCGGCTCTACGCCTGGATCATCAGGAAGAGGCGGGCGGATGTCTTCTTCCGTCGGCTCCGCATCGGCAGCAGGTTCTTTCGCGCCGTTGTCACCTGGCAGGGCCGTCTCCGCTTTTTCGGACTCGCTTTGCGCTGCCACCTCGACGACAGGCTCGGCTTCGGCCGGTAAGAGGACATCATCTGCTTCTTCCTCTTCGGAAGCCTTCACCCCGGTTTCCAGGGGCGGCAGGGCACGCAGCGCCTCTTCACCTTCGATAATCTGGCCGAGCCGCTCCATCGGCGCGCGCCATTCGAACGCATCGAGCCGCCCCGTGACCGGTGAAGCTGGCGCCCAGCGCTCCGCGACATAACCATCTGCGACCCAGGCCGGATCGCGCGGCGCGCGCACCGCCTTTGCCAGCCAGTACCGAACGCGGCCCTGGTCGCCCCGCTCCGCCTCCTCGATATCCGCCAGAAGCAGGAAAGCCCCTTCGCGCGGATCGAGCCGCACTGCCGCTTCCGCGGCCTCGCGTGCCTCGCCATACTCGCCCGCATCCAGAGCCGCACGGGCGACCGCAAGCACGGATTCGGCGTTGTTGGGCTTCAGCCGGCGCAGCTTCTTAGCCCGTGTAAGCCGGTCATGCGTGGAATCCCCTGGCCGCGCGTGGACATAGATATCGGCCACCTCCGGGTGCGGCGACTTCGCCCACACCGCTTCCAGCACCTTGGCGCCGCGTCGCAGATCGTCTTGGCGGAAGAGCGCGCGGGCCGCCGTCACGGCGGCAGGAACGAAATCGGGCTGCAGGCGGTGCGCCTCCAAAGCGGCGGTTTTGGCCGCGGCCGGATTCATGTTCAGCTGCGCCATCGCCTGCGCGGTGAGGAGCACCGCACGCTTTCTGGCAAGGGCCGCACGCTCCTCCTTGCTCGAGGGCTTTTGCTTGTCGAGCAAGGCAAGCGCCCCCTGCCAATCGCCTTCGTCTGCCTTGGCTTCCAGAGTGGCATCGGCGGCCCAGCCGAGCTGCGGCGCGATTTTTGTCGCCTCGTCGGCGTAATGCCGTGCCGCCTCCCGCTCGCCATGGCGCTCGGCCTCCAGATAAAGACCGCGCAAACCGAGCAGGCGGGTCTCCGGATCGTCCGCCATGGCCTGGAATTTGGCACGGGCGGCTTCGTGATTTCCTTCGAGCATCGCTGCCTGGGCATCGAGAAGATGGATGAGCGGCTCCTGATCGGAGGAGATGAGCTTCGCCGCCTGCTGGCCCATGCGCCGGGCAAGACCGGCATCGCCGGCCCCCGCTGCGATCAGCCCTGTCGAAAGCGCCTGATATCCCCGGTCGCGCCGGCGCGCGCGAAAATACCGCCGTACGGTGTAGGGGCTTGTCCAAATGCCGCGGACAATCCACCACAGGATCATCACCGCCGCGATCGCCGCCACCAGAAGCACGGCGGCCATCATCAGCGTCACCTGGTATTGATACCCGCCAAAGGTCACGGCAAGCTCGCCTGGCCTGTCGGCAAGCCAGGCAAAACCCAGCCCGAGAAGCATGACAATGACGAGGAAGAGGAGGATGCGGAACATGGCGCCGTCCTTACGCGGGCTTTAGCGCGTTCGAAAGCGCCTTTTCGAGGACCTGATCGGCCGCTCGCCGCGCACGCAGCTTCTCCGCGAATTCCGCGGCCACGTCCTTGGCGCTGGGCGGCAGCGAGTCGTATTCGCTCAATGCCTGGGCGTAATCCCCCCGCTTGACGGCCGCTTCCATGCGGGCGGCGATCGCCTCCGGCGTATCCCCCGGCACCTCGCCGACCGGCCGGACCGTTACAGCAGAGCGCGCGCTCGCCATCAGGCGATCGAAAACGCCGGCATCGGGTGGCAGATCGGATGAGGATGCGGCAATCCGCGATGCGATCTGCGGCGCCTCGCTGACAAGGGCGGCTTCGGTGGGAATGCCCGTCTGTGCATAGGGCCTGAGCGGGTCGAGTTCGGGCGCATTGGGCGCGATGGCGGAATAGGTATCCAGCTCGCTTCCAAAAGGCGCACCACGCTCCACCGCGGAACGCAGGGCGGACGCGGCCACGATGAGCGCGAGTCTCGGCCCTTCATCCTCCTTGGCCACTTGCTCGCTGAGCTGCGTGACTTGGCGCGCCAGCTCATTCACCTGCTGCGCCGTCGCCGCACCCCTTTCCTGTGCGGTGTTGGCGGCTTCCATGGCCCCGGCGACGCGCATTTCAAGTTCGCTCACCTGCTGCGAAAGCTGGGAAGTATCGCCGGTGCCGGCCGTCTGCGCGACCGAAGCCACCCGGTTCTCAAGCTCAGCAAGCTGCTGCCCCAGCCGCTGCAGTTCCGCGCCATTTTCAGCCGGCGGAGCGGATTGCAGGGCTGCGACCGTGTCGCGCAATTCGCTGATCTGCTGCCGCGGCTCGGCAAGTGCCTGTTGCAACGCTTCAGCGGAAGGTCCCGCTGCGGCATTCTCGCGCAATTGGGAAATCTCATTTTGCAGAGCGGCAACCTGCTGCTCCAGATTGCTCATGGCGGGATCGGCTTGCTGCTGCCGCGTTCCGGGAAGAACTCCCGTCCAGAGCAATGCTCCCCCGATCAGGAGCATGATCAGCGCGCCCAGAAGGCCACCGACAAACGCGTTTGCGAAGCCGCCGCGGCTCCGAACCGGCGCTCGGGTCTGCTCTTCGGAGGCCGGCTCCTCAGCCGGTGCCTCCATATCGGCACGTGCTTCATCCGGCTGAAGGGGCTCATCTTCCTGGGGCTGCGACTGTGACACGGAGTCTGAACCGGCTTCCATCGCAGGCTGGGCTTCCTCACGGGCAGACTCATCCGCACCTATACCCGTCATGTTCGAAGATGCCTGATCAACCGGATCCTGGCCGGAAAACTCCTCGGAGCTGGCCGATTCTCCGCCCGACGACACCTCTTCCATAGGAGTCGGCTCACGATGGACAGGCTCGGCCTCCAGGTCGATCGTCACGGGCTCGCGGCTCGACTTGGAGTGGCGCGTCCTCGGTGTCTTGGCCATGTGGCAGCTCCGTTTCTCAAAATCGCGCTGTGTGCCGATATTCCTACTATAGGCCCCAAGCCTGAAAAACCATTGACGCCCGTCACACCTTGGGCAGCAGGGAAAGCATCGCGTCTTCCGTTGGTTCCCGCGCGATGTGTATGCGGTTCCCCAATCCAGCGGGCAGGTTTTGCGCCACGCGATCCGAAATGGCAATGAATGCCGCGGTCAAAAAAGATGAAACGAAGGGCGAAAGGATCGTGGCGGCAACGGCGGAGTAGACAAGCACCGCATCGATGGAGCGATCCCCGATCTCGGTAGAAAGCTCATCCCCGGAAAGCGAAACGGGAACGGTGTCATAGGTTTCGATTGCACGCACCGGGAGCCCGGCTGCGGCCAGTCGGCTTTCCAGCGTGCCGCGGCGGATGCGCCCGCAAAGAAGAAGAATTTTTGAGCCTGGTTGGACGGAAGCGACGATTCGTTCCGCCAGGCGGTCCGCGTCACCCGCTCCGGCATCCTTAACCGAAACGCCTGCTTCCGCCGCCACCTGAGCCGTTCTTTCGCCGACCGCGAATGCCGGCAATCCGGCGAGATCCCTCAGAAGAGGCGGAGGTGTATGGCGTACCGCATTCGCGCTGGTGATCGCCAGGGCAGCAATGTTTTCCGCTCCTGACCAGGTTTCGACCGGAAGGGGAACGATCTTCGTTAGAGGGAGGAGCACGGGTTCGAAACCGAGCGCGGCAAGCCTGCCAGCGGTTCGCGACGCGCCGGGCTCTGGACGCGTGACAAGGACGCGCCGCACGGGCGTTAACTCCAGCTTTCGAAAAAACCGGCCCCCGCCTTCTGCCGGATGCGCCGGCCGGCATCCCTCCCGATTTCGGCCGCGTCCTGCGCCGCGCCGTCGCCGCCAATCTCGTGGACCTCTCGTCCATCGGGGGTGAGAATCATGCCGGAGAAGGCGATCCGGTCGCCATCGACCGTCGCAAGACCGGCCATGGGTGTGCGGCAGGAGCCATCGAGGGCAGCGAGAAAAGCCCGTTCGCAGGAGAGCGCGAAACCGGTGGCCGGGTGATGAATGGCTTCGACCAGCTTAGCGATCCGCGTATCTCCGGTCCGGCTTTCAATGCAGATCGCGCCCTGCCCGAGCGCCGGCGGGAAGATGACGGGGTCCATGAGTTCGGTCGCCACGTGCTCCAGCTTGAGGCGTTTCAGGCCGGCGAGCGCGAGCAGCGTGCCGTCGGCCGCGCCGTCTTCGAGCTTTCTCAATCGCGTCTGCACATTGCCACGGAAGACACCCACCTTGAGATCGGGCCGCAGCCTCAGCGCCAGCGCCTGCCGGCGCAGCGACGAGGTGCCGAGATTGGCCCCATGCGGAAGGTCCTCCAGCCGCTTGGCCGCGCGCCCGATGAACACGTCGCGCACGTCTTCACGCTCAAGAAAGGCCGAAAGCTCCAGCCCATCAGGCAGGAAGGTGGGCATGTCCTTCGAAGAATGTACCGCAAGATCGATGCGGCCTTCGAGCAGCGCTTCCTCGATTTCTTTGGTAAAGAGCCCCTTGCCGCCCGCCTCGGAGAGGGGGCGGTCCTGGATGCGGTCGCCGGACGTGCGGATGACGACGATTTCAAACGCATCTTCCGGCAGGCCATGCGCAACCATGAGCCGCGCCCGCGTCTCGGCAGCCTGTGCCAAGGCCAAGGCGCTGCCGCGCGTTCCGATTTTTATCACATCAGTTTGCATGCCGTCATGTCCGTGCTAACCGGCATTCCTACCTATCGGGGATTGACCTCCTCGGCAACCGAAGTGGGCTGGACCGAATGACGCGCGTGCTGGGCATCGAGACGAGCTGCGACGAGACTGCGGCGGCGGTCGTCACGCGCGGCGCGGACGAAGCGCCGGCGATCCTCTCCAATGTGGTGCTGAGCCAGATCGAGGAACATGCGGCTTTCGGCGGCGTGGTGCCCGAGATCGCCGCGCGTGCGCATGTGGAGGCACTGGACGGCGTTATCGAGGCTGCCCTGGCCGAAGCCGCCTTGAGCCTTGACGAGGTGGACGCCATCGCGGCGACCGCAGGCCCTGGCCTGATCGGTGGCCTGATCGTCGGGCTTACGACAGCCAAGGCGATCGCCGCCGCGCTCGGCAAGCCGCTTCTGCCCGTCAATCATCTGGAAGGCCATGCGCTGACAGCCCGGCTGACGGACCGTCTGGAATTTCCCTATCTGCTGCTGCTCGTCTCCGGCGGGCACACACAGATCGTGCATGTGGCGGGCGTCGGCCGTTACGAGCGCTGGGCGAGCACCATAGACGATGCGCTGGGGGAGGCTTTCGATAAGACCGCGAAACTGCTCGGCCTGCCCTATCCCGGCGGCCCCAACGTGGAAAAGGCGGCGGCAGAAGGCGATCCCGCGCGCTTCGCCTTCCCCACGCCGCTCAAGGGCGAGGCGCGGCCCGATTTCTCCTTCTCCGGGCTGAAAACCGCCGTGCGCCGCGCGGCAGGCGAGCTTGCGCCGCTTTCCGAACAGGATGTCGCCGATCTCTGCGCCTCCTTCCAGTTCGCTGTCACCCAAACGCTGGCCGATCGCGTTGCGCGCAGCCTGGAGCGGTTCGGCAAGGAACATCCCAAGCTGCAGCAGCCAGCGCTTGTCGTGGCTGGCGGCGTGGCGGCGAATGCGGCTGTGCGCGGGACTCTCGAGGATCTCTGCCGGAAAAAGGGCTTCCGTCTTGTCGCGCCACCCCTGAATCTTTGCGGCGACAATGCCGCCATGATCGCCTGGGCGGGGCTGGAACGGCTGGAATCGGGGCTTAAGCAGGAAGGAGCGCTCGCCTTTGCACCGCGCCCTCGCTGGCCGCTGGACGAAAGCGCCGCTCCGCTCTTCGGCGCGGGAAAAAGGGGGGCAAAGGCATGAGCCGCCACTGGACAATCGCCGTGCTCGGCGCTGGCGCATGGGGAACGGCACTGGCTCTCACAATGCAGCGCGCGGGCCACGGTGCGAGGCTGTGGGCACGCGATCAAAACCTTGTGCGCGAGATCAATAATGCCCGCAGCAACAGCCGGTACCTGCCCGGCGTAAAGATTGATCCGGCGGTTTTGGCCACCGATGACATGGCCGCTGCACTTGAGGGGGCCGACTGCGTGCTTGCCGCTATTCCCGCACAAAGCCTTCGCTCCGTGCTTGCCGTGGCCGGCACAGCCCTAAAGGCTCATATCCCCGTTGTGCTCTGCGCCAAGGGCATCGAGCGGGAAACGGGACAGCTGATGTCGGAGGCTGCGCGTCAGGCGCTGCCCGAGAATCCGCTTGCAGCGCTGTCGGGCCCGAGCTTCGCCGCCGATCTGGCGCGCGGACTTCCGACTGCAGTCACGGTCGCAGCGCAGGACGGGGCGCTGGCGGCTGATCTCGCCAAGAAGCTCTCGG
Organism: Chelativorans multitrophicus; assembly: GCF_011317445.1. Classification (GTDB taxonomy): domain Bacteria; phylum Pseudomonadota; class Alphaproteobacteria; order Rhizobiales; family Rhizobiaceae; genus Chelativorans; species Chelativorans multitrophicus. Next base: position 685,134 of record NZ_JAAAPL010000003.1, on the reverse strand, counting down.
CGCCCAATCTGCGCTGTTATTCGAGCGATGATCTGATGGGGGTCGAGCTTGGCGGAGCGCTGAAGAACGTTTTGGCCATTGCGGCCGGCGCCACCAGCGGCGCCGGGCTCGGCGCAAGCGCGGTGGCCGCCATCACGACACGTGGCTTCGTCGAGCTGCGGCGCATCGGCGCAGCCTTCGGCGCACGCGCGGAAACGCTGATGGGTCTTTCCGGTCTTGGCGACCTGATCCTCACCTGCAATTCCCCGCAATCGCGCAACTTCGCCTATGGCGCGGCGCTGGGCCGTGGCGAACGCCTCGATAACCTGCCGCTTGCCGAAGGTGTTTTCACAGCGAGCATTGCCGCGCGCATGGTGAGCGAGCGGGGGCTGGAGGCGCCGATCATAGAAACCGTGAACGGAATGCTGAATGGCGGGCTTACCGTGCATGCAGCCATGCAGGCGCTGCTCGCGCGGCCGTTGAAGAGTGAGTAGTGAGGAGAGGTTTGCACCTCGTCCTTCCCTACTCCCTATTCGCTTATATTTAGGAGAGGAACCAATGATCTTCATCATTCTTTGCAAGGATAAGCCCGGTCATCTGCAAGTCCGCATGGACACGAGGCCGGACCACGTCGCCTATCTCGATACGCTTAATGCGGAAGGCAAGCTGAAATTCGCTGGCCCGTTCCTCGACGGGGAGAATAAGCCCTGCGGCAGCATGGTCGGCATCGAGGCTGCGAGCCTCGCCGATGCCGAGGCGCTCGCACGCTCCGACCCCTATGCACTTGCCGGCCTGTTCGAATCCGTCGAGATTCGCCCGTGGAACTGGGTGTTCAACAAGCCGGAGAGTGCGTGATGGCCTATTGGCTGTTCAAGTCGGAACCCACGTCCTGGTCCTGGGAGATGCAGAAGAAGAAGGGTGCACAGGGCCAGGAATGGGATGGCGTGCGCAATTACCAGGCGCGCAACAATATGCGGGCGATGAAGGTGGGCGATCTCGGCTTCTTCTATCATTCGGTGAAGGAGACGAGCGTGGTCGGCATCGTCGAGGTCATTGCGCCCGCGCATCCAGATTCCACCACCGACGACCCGCGCTGGGAATGCGTCGATATCCGCGCGGTGCTGGACGTGCCGAAGCCGGTCTCGCTGGAAGAGATCAAGACCAATCCGAAGCTCAAGGACATGGTGCTGGTCAACAATTCACGCCTTTCCGTCCAGCCGGTCAGCAACGCGGAATGGAGGGAGATCTGCCACATGGGCGGGCTCGACAAGGCGCCTTGAGGGGATAAGTTCAGGAAGGCGCAGAGGCCACGATGGAGGCGGACATGACCAAGGAAGCGCTTATCGTCATCGACGTCCAGAACGATTTCTGCCCCGGCGGCGCGCTGGCGGTGGAGCGCGGAGATGAGGTCGTGCCTGTAGTCAATGGCCTCATCCAGCGCTTCGACCATGTGATCCTGACTCAGGACTGGCACCCCGCCGGTCACTCGAGCTTTGCGTCTTCCCAGCCCGGCAAGGCTCCGTTCGAGACGGTTCTGATGCCCTATGGCGAGCAGACGCTCTGGCCCGACCATTGCGTGCAGGGGACGAGCGGGGCCGATTTCCATCCCGGACTGGAATGGACCAAGGCGGAACTCGTCATCCGCAAGGGCTTCCGCAGTGCGATCGACAGCTACTCTGCCTTCTTCGAGAACGATCACGAGACGCCGACGGGACTTTCCGGCTATCTGCGTGAACGCGGTATCGGAAAAGTGACGCTGGCCGGGCTCGCCACGGATTTCTGCGTCGCCTATTCGGCACTCGATGCGCGGCGACAGGGATTCGAAGCGACGGTCATCCTGGAAGCTTGCCGCGCGATTGATCTTGGCGGCTCGCTTGCGGTCATGACGGAGCGAATGAAAGCAGCCGGGGTGGAACTGGTTTGAGGCGCTTGGGGTTGATCGCTGGCGCGTGGGAGCCTGAACCACAGCGAAGCGCAGCGGCGATAACCACGACACAGCCGCCTGGCCGCTTGATTCAACCCGCGGAATAAGCCCGGCTGCCGAAGATCGCCGAGCCCACGCGAATGCTGGTCGCCCCGAAGGCGATAGCGGTCTCAAAGTCCCCGGACATGCCCATCGAGAGTTTCTCCACGCCGGCCTCGCGCGCCAGCTTCTCGAGCAGAGCGAAATGAGGACCGGGGTTTTCGTCCAGGGGCGGGATGCACATCAGCCCCTCGATCTCAAGCCCATGGACTTCGCGGCAACGCGCCACAAAGGCTGCGGTCTCGCGCGGGTCGATGCCCGCTTTCTGTGGTTCGAGACCCGTATTGACCTGGACATAGAGCCGAAGGCGGCGGCCCTGCTTTTCCATCTCGGCAGCGAGCGCGGCGGCGATCTTTTCCCGGTCCACTGTCTCGATCACGTCGAAAAGCGCCACTGCCTCCTTCGCCTTGTTGGACTGGAGCGGCCCGATCAGATGAAGTTCTATATCGGGAAAGGCTTCCTTGAGCCCCGGCCATTTGCCCTGCGCTTCCTGCACGCGGTTTTCGCCGAAGACCCGCTGGCCCGCCTCGATCACGGGAAGGATTTCGTCGGCCGCAAAGGTTTTCGAGACGGCGACGAGAGCGACGTCTTTGGACGCACGGCCCGCCTCGCGGACGGCTTGGACCATCCGGTCCCTGACCTTAGATAAGTTTTGAGCGGCCTCATTCATGAGCTGGGCGAAATCCTCTGAACGCTTTCCATGCCGGCGTAAATCGCAGGTCACGGAGTTGACGCTCGTCACAAACCGTGGTGAAGGTCCGCCGGAAATTTCTTGTTCTTTTATGTGAAAAACTGGGCATGGCAACCGAACGTTACAATCCACGCACATCCGAGCCCCGCTGGCAGAAGGCGTGGGAGGAAGCGCGCCTTTTCGAAACGAAGAATGACGACGGGCGGCCTACCTACTACGTGCTCGAGATGTTCCCCTATCCGTCGGGACGCATCCATATCGGCCATACCCGCAACTACACGATGGGCGATGTGGTTGCCCGCTACAAGCGCGCCAAGGGCTATAACGTACTTCACCCCATGGGGTGGGATGCCTTCGGCATGCCGGCCGAGAATGCAGCCATCCAGAACAAGATCCATCCCAAGGAATGGACCTACGATAATATCGCCACCATGCGCTCGCAGCTCAAGATGATGGGCCTGTCGCTTGACTGGGCGCGCGAGTTCGCCACCTGCGATGTGGATTATTACCACCGCCAGCAAATGCTCTTCATCGACTTCTATAAGAAGGGGCTGGTGAGGCGGAAGACCTCCAAGGTGAACTGGGATCCGGTGGAACAGACCGTGCTTGCCAACGAGCAAGTGATCGACGGCCGCGGCTGGCGCTCCGGCGCGCTGGTGGAACAGCGCGAGCTGGCGCAATGGTTCTTCAAGATCACCGATTACGCCGAGGACTTGCTTTCCGCCATCGATGGGTTGGACGACTGGCCGGAAAAGGTGCGCCTTATGCAGCGCAACTGGATCGGCCGCTCCGAGGGCCTGTCGATCCGCTGGGCGCTGGCGGAGGACACCGCACCTGCGGGCGTGGGGGAGCTTGAGGTCTACACAACCCGGCCGGACACCATCTTTGGCGCCTCCTTCTTGGCAGTCGCGCCGGATCACCCGCTCGCCAGGAAGGCAGCGGAAGGCAATCCCGCGCTTGCCACCTTCATTGAAGAATGCCGGCACATGGGAACCTCGGTTGCCGCCCTGGAGACGGCTGAGAAGAAGGGCTTCGACACGGGTATCCGCGTGAAGCATCCTTTCGATGCCGAGTGGACGCTGCCGGTCTATGTGGCCAATTTCGTGCTGATGGAATACGGCACGGGCGCCATTTTCGGCTGTCCCTCAGGCGACCAGCGCGACTTTGATTTCGCAAACAAATACGGCCTGCCGGTGATCCCGGTCGTGATGCCCGAAGGAGCGGACGCGGCCACATTCGAAATCACGGCGGAGCCCTATGTGGACGACGGCGTGATGCTCAACTCGCGCTTCCTGGACGGCATGAGCAACAAGGAAGCCTTCGAGGAGGTGGCGAGCAGGCTGGAGAAGGAGACGCTGGACGGCAAGCCCGTGGCGAAACGCAAGGTGAATTTCCGCCTGCGCGACTGGGGCGTTTCGCGCCAGCGCTATTGGGGCTGCCCCATTCCCATGATCCATTGCGACACCTGTGGCGTTGTGCCGGTGCCGAAGGAAGAACTGCCGGTGAAGCTACCGGACGACGTGGATTTCGACCGGCCGGGCAATCCGCTCGACCGCCATCCCACCTGGCGGCACGTGAAATGCCCGCAATGCGGGGCCGACGCGCGGCGCGAGACGGACACGATGGACACCTTCGTCGATTCGTCCTGGTATTTCGCGCGCTTCACATCGCCGCATGCGGATTCTCCGGTAGAAAAGGACGTGGTGAACCGCTGGCTTCCGGTGGACCAATATATAGGCGGCATTGAGCATGCGATTCTGCACCTGCTCTATTCGCGTTTCTTCACACGCGCCATGCGCGACACCGGGCATCTGGATCTCGCGGAGCCGTTCAAGGGCCTGTTCACGCAAGGCATGGTGGTGCACGAGACCTATCGCGCCGAAGACGGGCGCTGGCTGACGCCTGCCGAGGTGAGAATCGAAGGGTCTGCCGGTGAGCGCAGGGCCTTCGAGATCGCGACCGGCAAAGAGGTTGCGATCGGCCCGCTCGAAAAGATGTCGAAGTCGAAGAAGAATACGGTGAGCCCCGAGGATATCACCGAATCCTTCGGCGCCGACACGGCGCGTTGGTTCATGCTGTCCGATTCGCCGCCCGAGCGCGATGTCGAGTGGACGGACGACGGGGCCGCCGGCGCGCACCGCTTCGTGCAACGCGCCTGGCGGCTGATAACGGAGGCGGCGCCCGCTATCGGCGATATCACGCCCAAAGCTGCCCGCGACGGTGACGCGGCAGCCATTTCCAAGCCGGCGCATAAGGCGCTTAAGGCAGTGGGCGAGGACATCGAGCGGCTGGCATTCAACCGCGCCATTGCCCGTATCCACGAATTGGTCAACGACCTGCAAGGGCCATTCGCCGGCCTGGACAAGGCCGATGAAGAGACGCGTGCGGCCGCCCGTGAGGCCACGGAAATCCTGATACACCTGATCGCGCCCTTTATGCCGCATCTGGCAGAAGAATGCTGGGCGGCGATTGGCGGCAAGGACCTTGTCGCAGCGAGCCGCTGGCCGGATTTCGATCCGGAACTGGTGCTGGACAACCTGATCGTGCTGCCCGTCCAGATCAACGGCAAGAAGCGGGGGGATTTGACAATCGCCCGTGAGGCGGATCAAGCTGCGGTTGAAAAGGCGGTTCTGGAACTGGATTTTGTGCAGAAGGCGCTTAACGGCGCCCCTCCGCGCAAGGTAATTGTGGTTTCCCAGCGAATCGTCAATGTTGTTGCCTGAGCGGAGGCCAGGTTTGTGAGATTGACGATACGCGCTTTTCCAGTGGCGGCTGCCGCCCTGATGCTTTTGATGGCTGGGGGCTGTACCGTTCAGCCGCTGCTTTCCACGCAGCAGGATGTGTCAGGCCAGCAGACCCTTGCCGATCTTTCCGCTGTTTCAGTCGATCCCGTAGACACCCGCCAAGCGCTGGAGGTCCGCAATCATCTGCTCTTCCTGTTGCATGGAAGCGCGCGGCCCACGGCTGAAAGATACAAGCTCAATTTTTCAGTGTCGAGTGCGGTTACATCCGCCGCGACTGTCCAAATAGCCAATCAAAACGAGCCGACGGCCGGCACGGTAAGCCTCAGTGCAACCTATCGCCTGAGCGATGCCGGCACCGGCAAGACGCTCGCCCAGGGCACCCGCCAGGTCATGTCGGCCTTCGACCGGTCGCGCCAGGAATTTGCGGTGCTGCGCGCCGTGCGTGATGCTGAAGACCGGGCAGCCCGCGAGTTGGCGGAGCTTCTCCGCATGGCGATTGCTCAGGATATGGTACGTCTCAATCTGCGCTGAGGGGTTGTGATATGATGCCGTTGCAAGACGTCAAGCGCCCGGGGAGGAACAAAGTTCAGCGTCGCATCTTGTGTAAGCCTGTCATTGCGGCGTCATAGATTTCGGTGAAACAACCCCAACGGAGTGCTTCGCCCATGGCCTTTCATACGACGCTGATGTCGGTTGCCGGAGTGGTCGGAAGTCGCATTCTGAAGCGACCGGTATCGTCGGCGGAAGCGTCCCCGCATATCGTGGATCAGCTGATCGACGAGCGGACGACTCACCTTTCGAAGCATCCGTTATGGCCGCTCGCGCGGCCTTTGATCTATCGCTATTTCCACTACCAGCAGGCCGTCGCCCTGGCGGACGAAATCGCCGAGCTATCCGGCTGGGAGGCAATGGCATATCTCAGTGCCCTGCTCTCGCTTAACGTGACTGCCAGGGGCGCGGAGCGCATTCCGGCCAAGGGGGCTTTCATCCTGGCGCCGACGCATCCGACGGGGATTGCCGACGGCATCGCGATCTTCGACCTGTTGAAGAAGATGCGCCCGGACATGGCCGTGTTCGCAAACCGCGACGCGTTGCGGGTCAATCCGCGCTTCCGCGATTTGATCATTCCAGTTGAGTGGCGCCCCAACGAGAAGTCGCACGCGAAAAGCCGAGACACGCTGGAAATGACGGCAAAAGCCTTTGCGGAAGACAGAGCGATTATACTCTTCCCCTCGGGCCGAATTGCCTACTGGCACGAGGACAGGCTGACCGAGCGGCCCTGGCAGCCTTCGGTCGTGGCGCTCGCAAGACGTTATGAAGCTCCGATTATCCCGGTCAACATGACGGCCCGGAACTCGGGCCTCTTTTATCTTTTGTCGAAATACTCAACCGAACTGCGCGACATGACCCTGTTCCACGAGCTTCTGAACAAGAAGGGTCGCAGTTTCGAAATGATCGTCGGGAAACCGATCCCGCCCGCCATGCTGAATGGCGGGGAGCCGACCGAGGTCGCCTCGAAGCTTCAGCACCACACGGTAACAATGCTGGCCGAGAACCCCGACGCGGAATTTGGTGGCTAGAGCCGTTCATCTTCAAATGGAATCATTTACAGATGAACGGCTCTAGTTCACCCTCACTTGTGGGGAGGGTGAATCGCCTCATCTTCAGCCGATTTTCTGGCCGGTCTTGGCCCAATCCGCCAGGAACGCTTCGAGTCCCTTGTCGGTGAGCGGGTGCTTCACGAGCGATTTCAGCACCGCTGGCGGAACGGTAGCGACATCGGCGCCGATGATAGCCGCCTGCTTGACATGATTGACCGAGCGAATCGATGCGGCGAGAATTTCCGTATCGAAATCGTAATTGTCGTAAATTGTGCGGATCTCCGCGATCAGTTCCATGCCGTCGATGCCCATGTCGTCGATCCGGCCGATAAAGGGCGAGATGAACGTAGCGCCGGCCTTGGCCGCAAGCAGCGCCTGATTGGCGGAGAAGCAGAGGGTGACATTCACCATCCGGCCGCTGGAGGTGAGCGCCTTGCAGGCCTTGAGCCCGTCCATCGTCAGCGGCACTTTGATGGCAATGTTATCGGCAATCTTTGAAAGAATGTCTGCTTCGCGCATCATTTCCTTGAAATCGACCGCGGTGACCTCCGCCGACACCGGTCCGTCGACGATCTCGCAGATTTCCCTCGTGACCTCGAGAATAGGCCGGCCCGACTTCATGATGAGCGAGGGGTTCGTCGTCACCCCGTCCAGAAGCCCTGTTTCGCTCAGTTCGCGGATTTCGTTCACATCGGCGGTGTCGACGAAAAACTTCATGGTTCTCTCCTTCGCGGGCGCCTGTCGGCCATTTTCCGCTCCAATTTAAGCTCGGCCTTGCTCTAATCCAAGAAAAGGGCAAGGTCACGCTCAATGAGAGAAGATTCGAACACGAGGCGCGTGATTCCCGTCATGGTCCCCATGCCGGCGAATCGGCCTTACTCCTATGCGGTGCCGGACGGTATGCGCGTTGAGCCCGGCTCGATCCTTCGCGTGCCGCTGGGCCCGCGCGAAGTGGCGGGCGTTGCTTGGGACGGCGATGGCGAGCCGGTGGAATCGAGGAAGCTGAGGGAAATCGCGCAGGTATTCGAATGCCCGCCCCTGCAGGCGCAGATGCGCCGTTTTATCGAATGGGTGGCTGCCTACACGCTCTCCCCGCCCGGCCTCGTGGCGCGGATGGCCCTGCGGGCGCCTGCCGCCTTTGATCCGGAACCTCTTGTGGAAGGGCTGCGGCTTACAGCCATTCGGCCTGACCGGATGACGGCAGCGCGCGAACGCGTTCTTCATTACGCCGCCGATGGCCAGGCCTGGACGCGCTCCGGCCTTGCCCATGCGGCCGGCGTGTCGAGCACTGTGGTCGACGGGCTGCTTGCACAGGGCGTTTTCGAGCGCGTCGAGCTTCCCCCTCAGCCGCTCGTTCCCCTGCCCGACACGGAGTTCAGCCGGCCGGAATTCATGCCGGACCAGAAGCTCGCCGCCGAGCGCCTGCGCGAGAAGGCCGGTGCAAATGCGTTCAGCGTCACTCTGCTGGACGGAGTGACCGGCTCCGGCAAGACGGAGGTCTATTTCGAGGCAGTCGCCGCCGCGCTTGATCGCGGCAAGCAGGTGCTCATCCTGTTGCCGGAAATCGCGCTCACCCAAGCTTTTCTCGACCGCTTCCACGACCGCTTCGGCGCCAAGCCGGCAGAGTGGCATTCGGATCTGGCGCCCAGGAAGCGCGAGCGGGTCTGGCGCCAGGTGGCGGAGGGGCAGGTACGCGTTGTGGCCGGCGCGCGCTCGGCGCTCTTTCTGCCGTTCCGCGATCTCGGCCTGATCGTGGTCGATGAGGAGCATGATCCGGCCTACAAGCAGGAAGACCGTGTTTTCTACAACGCCCGCGATATGAGCGTGGTGCGCGGGCGATTGGGGAACTTTCCCGTCGTGCTCGCCTCCGCCACGCCATCGCTCGAGAGCCGCGTCAATGCGGACCAGGGACGTTACGAGCGCATCGTACTTTCCGCCCGTTTCGCCGATGCGGCGATGCCCGAGCTGCGCGCGATCGACATGCGCCGCTCTCCGCCCGAGCGCGGCGGCTTTCTTTCGCCGGTTCTGATCGAGGCGATCGGCCGCACAATCGAGCGCAGGGAGCAGGCCCTCCTCTTCCTTAACCGCCGGGGCTATGCCCCACTTACGCTTTGCCGCGTTTGCGGCCACAGGTTCCAGTGCCCCAACTGCTCAAGCTGGCTGGTCGAGCACCGCTTCCGGCGCCAGCTCCTCTGCCACCACTGCGGCCATAACGAACCTTCGCCTGAGGCTTGCCCCGAATGCGGCACGCTCGACCACCTCGTGCCCTGCGGTCCTGGCGTGGAGCGCATAGCGGAAGAGGTCGACCGGCATTTCCCCGAAGCGCGCACGATCGTCCTCTCCTCGGATCTTATGGGCGTCAAGCGGTTGCGGCTGGAACTGGAGGCGATTGCGGCGGGGGAGGCTGACATCGTCGTCGGCACACAGCTTGTCGCCAAGGGACACAACTTCCCCTCGATGACGCTGGTCGGCGTGGTCGATGCCGATCTCGGCCTTGCCAATGGCGACCCGCGCGCCGCCGAGCGCACTTTCCAGCTCCTGTCCCAGGTGACCGGCCGGGCCGGGCGATCCGGCAAGAAGAGCACGGGCCTCCTGCAGACCTACCAACCGGAACACCCTGTCATGCGGGCGCTCATTTCCGGCGATGCGGAAACCTTTTACGAGCGGGAGATCGCGGAACGGGAGCGCGCGGGCCTGCCGCCATTTGGGCGGCTGGCCTCCATCATTGTCAGCGCGGCTACAAGGCAGGAAGCGGAGGGTTACGCCCGCGCGCTCCGCCGCGCCGCCCCCGCCGCAACTGAGATCGATATTTTCGGTCCGGCTGAAGCGCCGCTGGCGCTTGTCGCGGGCCGCCACAGGTTCCGCCTGCTCGTGCAGGGCACACGCCGCGCGGACATCCAGACCTATTTTAAGCGCCTCTTGGAAAGAGCCGAAAAGCCGCGCGGCTCCGTGCGCGTGCAGGTCGATATCGACCCGCAAAGCTTCCTCTGAGCGGGAGGTCAGCGATTTCCCCGGAACCTCCTGCACCGCGGTCTTCGAATCGGCTATAGCGCTGGACGACTCGTCGACAGGAGTGACGATATGGATTTCGTGTTTCCCTGGCCCTATAGCCTCGGCGAGTGGCTGGCCTGGACGGGCGCAGTGCTCACGGTGCTTTTGGGCCTCCTGCACCTGATTGCGCCGGGGATTGCCGGTGTCGCTCCTTCCGCGCACAGCGCTCGCGCCTTGGGAGGCTTTTATGCCGGGATCGGGCTTTCGGCCATAGTTTTCGCCCAGCCACTGATATACCTTGCAATGGGCATAGGCTGGGCGCTGGCGGCGCTGGGGCAACTTCTCTCACTGGTGTTCGACAAGGGCAGCGTCGCGGGCAAACTGATATGGCTTGCCGCAACACTTCTTATGGCCGCATTGCCGCTGGCCTTTGTGCTCGGTCTTGTCGACTGAGCGGGAACGGCGCGTTCGCAGGACAAGCGGGCCGGATCGGGCCCACATGCGACAAAAAGGGGCGTAAATCCTTGAGCCTCGCTGTGTTGCGAGTCCCGTAAGCCTGTGCTAGACGGCATTCCGGCTTTCGGCCGGGGGGATGGCTGCGCTCCTACTCCCCGCGTTGAACTTATCAACAAGGTCAGAGATTTAGCCCGAGTCATCGGCTTTTGCCAAATCTCGCGACCTCCAAGCTTGTGAGAAGAGACCTGATCCCGTGGCACAATCTGGCTCGATGATCTCCGGGGTAGCTGGGCGTTATGCACGCTCGCTGTTCGAATTGGCGCAGGAAACAGGCGCCGTCTCGGTTGTGGAAGGAGATCTCGTCCGATTCGAGGAGATGCTCGAAGGCAGCGAAGATCTCAAGCGCCTGATCAAAAGCCCGGTTTTTTCCGCCGATGAGCAGTTGAAGGCTCTCGGCGCGGTGCTCGACCGCGCTCGGATCAGCGGCCTTGTCGGTAATTTCCTGCGCTTGGTCGCGCGCAACCGCCGGCTCTTCGCGGTGCCGCAAATGATCCGGGCCTTCCGCGAAATTGCTGCGGAGGCACGCGGCGAAACCGCCGCTGAGGTCACCTCTGCTCACGCGCTTTCGGCAGAACAGGAGCGCGAGCTCAAGGCTGCACTGAAATCTGTTGTCGGGAAGGATGTGACGGTGAAGGTCACGGTCGATCCGTCCCTCCTCGCAGGCCTGATCGTCAAGGTCGGCTCGCGCCAGATCGATACGTCACTCAAGACTAAACTCAATTCGCTCAAGCTTGCACTGAAAGAGGTCGGCTGATGGACATCCGCGCTGCGGAAATTTCCGCAATTCTCAAGGACCAGATCAAGAATTTCGGCAAGGAAGCCGAAGTCTCAGAAGTCGGCCAGGTGCTTTCCGTCGGTGACGGTATCGCCCGCGTCTACGGTCTGGACAACGTCCAGGCCGGTGAGATGGTCGAGTTCCCCGGCGGCATCCGCGGTATGGCGCTGAATCTCGAGGTTGACAATGTCGGCGTCGTGATTTTCGGCGCTGACCGCGACATCAAGGAAGGCGACACGGTGAAGCGCACGGGCGCCATCGTGGAAGTGCCGGTCGGTCCCGGCCTTCTCGGCCGCGTGGTCGACGCGCTGGGCAATCCGATCGATGGGAAGGGCCCGATTCAGGCCACCGAGCGCCGCCGCGTCGACGTGAAGGCGCCGGGCATCATTCCGCGCAAATCGGTGCATGAGCCGATGTCGACCGGCCTCAAGGCGATCGATGCGCTGATCCCCATCGGCCGCGGCCAGCGCGAGCTGATCATCGGCGACCGCCAGACCGGCAAGACCGCCATCATTCTCGACACCTTCCTGAACCAGAAGCCGCTCAACGATGGCGACGACGAGAGCCAGAAGCTTTACTGCATCTATGTCGCCGTCGGTCAGAAGCGCTCCACGGTGGCGCAGTTCGTCAAGGTGCTGGAGGAGCGCGGCGCGCTTGAATATTCCATCGTGGTCGCCGCCACGGCATCCGACCCGGCGCCGATGCAGTTCCTGGCGCCGTTCGCCGGCTGCGCCATGGGCGAATATTTCCGCGACAACGGCAAGCATGCCGTGATCGCCTATGACGACCTGTCGAAGCAGGCTGTCGCCTACAGGCAGATGTCGCTGCTGCTGCGCCGTCCGCCCGGCCGCGAAGCCTATCCGGGTGACGTGTTCTACCTTCACTCGCGCCTTCTTGAGCGCGCGGCGAAGATGAACGACGACAACGGCTCCGGCTCGCTAACCGCGCTGCCCGTCATCGAGACACAGGCCAACGACGTGTCGGCCTACATCCCGACCAACGTGATCTCGATCACCGACGGCCAGATCTTCCTGGAGACCAACCTGTTCTTCCAAGGCGTTCGCCCGGCGGTGAACGTGGGCCTCTCGGTGTCGCGCGTTGGTTCGGCGGCCCAGGTCAAGGCCATGAAGCAGGTTGCCGGCTCGATCAAGGGCGAACTGGCCCAGTATCGCGAAATGGCGGCCTTCGCCCAGTTCGGCTCGGATCTCGACGCAGCCACGCAGCGCTTGCTTAACCGCGGTGCGCGCCTGACTGAACTGCTCAAGCAGCCGCAGTTCTCTCCGCTGAAGACGGAAGAGCAGGTTGTGGTGATCTTCGCCGGCGTGAACGGCTATCTCGACGCGCTGGCGCTCAGGGATGTGGGGCGCTTCGAGCAGGGCCTGCTGACCCATATGCGCAGCGAGGGCAAAGAGATTCTCGACGCGATCCGTGTGGAGAAGGCTCTGTCGGACGACCTTCGCGCCAAGCTCAAGGCCGAGATCGACGCTTACGCCAAGAACTTCAGCTAAGGTTGAGCGCTCATGCCTTCGCTGAAAGACCTTCGCAACCGGATCGCCTCCGTTAAGGCGACGCAGAAAATCACCAAGGCGATGCAGATGGTCGCCGCGGCGAAGCTGCGTCGCGCCCAGGAGGCAGCGGAAGCGGCGCGCCCCTATGCGGAACGCATGGACGCGGTGCTTGCCAATGTGTCTGCATCCATTTCCGGAGCCGACGCGCCGCCGCTGATGGCCGGCACCGGCAAGGATGACGTGCATCTGGTCGTTGTCTGCACAGCCGACCGTGGCCTGGCCGGAAGCTTCAACAGCCAGATCGCAAGGCTGGCGCGCGAGCATATCCGCAAGCTTCAGGCCAACGGCAGGCAGGTGAAGATCATTACCGTCGGTAAGAAGGGTTATGATCTGCTGCGGCGCGATTTCGGCAAGCTTGTGATCGACCGGATCGAGCTGCGCGAGGTCAAGCAGATCGGTTTCGCGAATGCCGACGCGATCGCAAAAAAGGTCATCGGGCTTTTCGAGGCCGGCGAGTTCGACGTCTGCACCCTGATCTATTCGCGCTTCAAGTCGGTCATCAGCCAGATTCCGACGGAGCAGCAGATCATTCCGGCTGCCGTTCCGCAGGCGGAGGGTGAGAGCACTGGCGCCATCTATGAATATGAGCCGGATGCCGGTGCAATTCTTGCAGATCTCATTCCGCGCAACATCGCGGTGCAGATCTTCCGGGCGCTGCTCGAAAATGCTGCGGGCGAAATGGGCGCCAAGATGACCGCCATGGACAACGCGACGCGCAATGCGGGCGAGATGATCAACAAGCTGACGATCACCTACAACCGCCAGCGCCAGGCGCAGATCACCAAAGAACTGATCGAAATCATTTCGGGCGCGGAAGCGCTCTAACGGACCGAAGAGGTAGTAACAATGGCTAAAGCAGCGACCCCCAAGAGGGCCCCGGCACGAGCGGCCGCCATCCCGGCGGCGGCCACGCCAGCCGCAAAACCCGCGAAGCGCGCCTCCACCCGTTCGGCCGCGGCGAGGTCGCCGATTGCCGCCGCCACCGCTTCCGGCAAGATCGGCAGCGTCCGCCAAGTGATCGGCGCCGTTGTCGACGTCCAGTTCCAGGAGAACCTGCCGGCGATCCTGAACGCACTGGAGACCGATAACCAGGGCAACCGCTTGGTCCTCGAGGTGGCTCAGCACCTCGGTGAAAATACCGTGCGCTGCATCGCCATGGATTCCACCGACGGCTTGGTCCGCGGACAGGAAGTGCGCGACACCGGCGCCCCCATCTCCGTGCCGGTGGGCCCGGAGATGCTCGGCCGCATCATCAATGTCATCGGCGAGCCGGTGGACGAGGCCGGCCCGATCACGGCCACCGAGTTCCGCGGCATTCACCAGCCCGCGCCCGAATATGTAGAGCAGTCGACCGAAGCGCAGATCCTGGTAACGGGCATCAAGGTTCTCGATCTTCTTGCTCCCTATGCAAGGGGCGGCAAGATCGGCCTCTTCGGCGGCGCCGGCGTGGGCAAGACCGTGCTCATCCAGGAGCTGATCAACAACGTCGCGAAAGCCCACGGCGGCTACTCCGTGTTCGCCGGCGTCGGTGAGCGCACGCGCGAGGGCAACGACCTCTATCACGAGTTCATCGAATCGGGCGTAAACAAGAAGGGCGGCGGCGAAGGCTCCAAGGCCGCGCTCGTCTACGGGCAGATGAACGAGCCGCCCGGAGCCCGCGCCCGCGTGGGCCTCACGGGCCTCACCGTCGCTGAATATTTCCGCGACCAGGGCCAGGACGTGCTCTTCTTCGTGGACAATATCTTCCGCTTCACCCAGGCGGGTTCCGAGGTGTCGGCGCTTCTCGGCCGCATCCCCTCCGCGGTGGGATATCAGCCGACGCTCGCCACCGACATGGGCGCGCTGCAGGAGCGCATCACCACTACGACGAAGGGTTCGATCACCTCGGTGCAGGCGATCTACGTGCCGGCCGACGACCTGACCGACCCGGCGCCGGCCACGTCCTTTGCCCACCTGGACGCCACGACCGTGCTGTCGCGTGCGATCTCGGAAAAGGGCATCTACCCGGCCGTGGACCCGCTCGACTCCACCTCACGCATGCTCGACCCGCAGATCGTCGGCGAGGAGCATTACCAGGTGGCGCGCGCCGTGCAGCAGACGCTGCAGCGCTACAAGTCGCTTCAGGACATCATCGCCATTCTCGGCATGGACGAGCTTTCCGAAGAGGACAAGCTGACGGTGGCCCGCGCCCGCAAGATCGAGCGCTTCCTGTCCCAGCCATTCTTCGTGGCCGAGGTCTTCACCGGCTCGCCGGGCAAGCTCGTCGATCTTCAGGACACGATCAAGGGCTTCAAGGGCCTGGTCGAAGGCGAATACGACCATTTGCCGGAGGCCGCATTCTACATGGTGGGAACCATCGAGGACGCGATCGAAAAGGCCGAACGGCTTGCTGCGGAAGCGGCGTAAGAAGCGAATAGCGAATAGGGAGTAGCGAATAGGGGATTGGCGAACCGCAGAGTAAGAAAACGACTCGCTGTTTGCTGTTCCCTACTCGCTGATGATCCATGGCAAAAACCTTCACATTCGAGCTCGTTTCTCCCGAGAGGCTTCTTCTTTCAGAGGAAGTGGAGCAGGTCGTCATCCCCGGAACGGAAGGGGAAATGACGGTCATGGCGGAACACGCGCCGGTCATGACCGGCATAAAGCCCGGCGTCATCACGGTCGTTAGGGCCGGGTCGGAGCGAGAGCAGTTCGTTGTCTTCGGCGGCTTCGCGGACATCACACCGGACGGTTGCCGGTTGCTTGCCGAATCCGCCACGCGGGTAAAGGAACTCGACCGCGCGGACCTTGCCCGACGCATCGAGGAGGTTCGGGCGGAGGTGCAGGGCGCGAGAGACCACGAGACCCGTACAAAGGCCGAGGAATTTCTGGGTCAGCTCACCACGCTGGAAGGCGCTCTTCTGCCTGCCTGATCAGCATCAGCGCATCAAACCAAATCCTGAAGCCGGCGGAAACGCCGGCTTTTTTGTCGCCCATATTCCAGTTCCGGATGAAACAAAATTTCCGTTTCCCTGTTCACCCATTGATCCGTGCCCCGGCAACAATCGGTTAAACAGGACTTCCACACAGAGTTGACGCTGATTGAGTAGCGTCCCGCATCAGGTGTGAAATGGTTCAAGAGGCATTTTCAATGCCGGGCGTCTCGGCAACGATGCTGGACTAGCGTCTTCATATTAGGAGAGATTGCAATGCGAGTAACTGCCACGGCGACACTCATAGCCATGCTGCCACTATCCTTTGCCTACGCCCAGGATAAGCAGGCTACGGCAAACATGATGGATGCAAATGGCAAGGAGGTCGGGACGGTAATCTTCACGCAACTGCCCTCCGGCGTCGTCAACATGCTGGTGGAAATGACCGACCTGCCCCCCGGCGAGCATGGCTTCCACATTCATGAAACGGGCGACTGCAACCCGCAGGATGGCTTCAGGTCCGCAGGCGGTCACCTCGCAGGCGATTCCCAGCACGGGATCAATAGCCCGGAGGGACCGCATCCGGGCGATCTGCCAAACGTCCATGTCGGCCAGAACGGCACGCTCAAGGTCGAGTTCTTTCTCCACGACGTTTCGCTCTCCGAGAGCGACGACAATCCTCTTCTCGACGGCGACGGTTCCGCAGTCGTGCTGCACGCCCAACCGGACGACTATGAGAGCCAACCCGCAGGGAATTCTGGCGACCGCATCGCCTGCGGCGTTGTCGAATCCAATTGATAAGGGGTGGATGCGAGAGAGCTCACATAGTATGAGGTGTGGTCGAATAGGCTCGCGACGGACGTGCCAGACTTGACTTCATCGCAATAACCGTTAAACCAAATAGTAAGTAAATCTTACAATTCCCTTGGGGCCGCGTGAGCATCACGATCGACACGAACACCTTTGGTTTTCTGCTCACCGATCTCGCGCGGCTGATAAGGGCCGATCTTGACCAGCGCATCGTCGATGAAGGTATAGGCCTGACCCCGGGGGAGGCACGTACCCTGCTCCATGCGGCGCGCGCCGGCGAGGTCCGCCAGAACGTGCTTGCCGATCGCATGGGGTTGGAGGCGATGACGCTGAGCACCTACGTGGACCGGCTCGAAGACAGAGGCTTGGTTCAGCGGGTGTCCGATCCGTCCGATCGCCGCGCGAAACTTGTCCGGCTCACGCCGGCGGCCGACGAAGCGCTTCAGGCGATCATGAGGGCAACGGCGGCGGTGCGCGGGCGCGCGCGGGAGGGACTGAGCGAGGAAGAATGGGAAACGCTCAGACAGCTTCTGCAGAAGGTGCGCTTGAATTTTTCGCCGGCTGCTGAAGAAAGCGGCCGTGAATAAATGCTGAAGTCGGTGGACCGCAATCAGCCCGCTCCCCTCATGAGCGAGCGGCGCGTAAGCGTGCTCGGCGCCATGCTGGTGGCCATCGGACCGACCTCGATGGCTCTCTATACGCCGGCCATGCCGGAGATCGTCTCGGCATTCGGCACGACAGAAGCGGCGGTCAAGATGACGCTGTCGCTCTATTTTGCCGGCTTTGCGTTCGCGCAGCTTTTCTGCGGGCCCCTGTCCGACGGTTTGGGGCGAAAGCCCGTGACCACTTGCTTCATTGCCATCTATGCCTTGGCAAGCCTGATCGCCTTGTCGGCGCCCAGCGTGGAAATGCTAATGGCGGCTCGTTTCCTGCAGGGGGTGGGAGCGGCCGCTGGCATTGCAATCTCGCGCGCTGTGGTGCGCGATCTGTTCACGCACGAGCAGTCGGCTCGGATCATGAACCTGATCGGTCTGATCCTCGCCGCGGCGCCGGCACTGGCCCCAACAATCGGCGGCCTCATCATGGAGTTTTTCGGCTGGCATGCCATATTCCTGGCAATGTTCGCGCTCGGCGCGGCAATCGTCGTCGTGGTGCATTTTTTTCTGCGGGAAACCGTCACGCGTGATCTCTCACGCATCAGCCCGCGGGGACTTGCAAGTGCCTATACGACTCTGCTGCGGAGCCCCTATTTCCTTTCCTCCAGCCTGATCATAGCCGGCAGTATCGGCGCCGTGTATTCACAGGCAACCATACTGCCGTTCGTACTCATGGGCCGGGTCGGCCTTACGCCTTCGCAGTTCGGGGTGGGCATGCTAATGCAATCCGGCATGTTTTTTGCCGGCTCGCTCTGCGTCCGCTTTCTCCTGGGCCGCTTCCGCGCGCCCCAGCTCGTGCCCGCCGGTCTCTGCTTTATCGCGATTGGAAGCACGCTGCTCGCGGTTTCCCTCAACGCCGCTTCACCAACCTTCCTGCGAGTGATGGTGCCTGTCGGCTTTTTTTCCTATGGCATTGCCTTCATTATGCCGGCCATGATGACGGCCTCCCTTGCCCCATTCCCGCATATTGCGGGTGCGGCCTCTTCGCTCGCCGGCTTCATGCAGATGGGCGCGGGACTTCTGGGCGGTTCCGTTGCCGCCCTCATCGGTGATCCGGTGCTCGCAATGGGCCTTGTGATCCCGTCGATGGGCGCCATTGCCATCCTGGCATGGCTCTTTTGGCGGCGGCTGCCGGAGCCGGCAATGGCATCGGTGATAATCGAGACCAGCGAGATCTCAGCCTAGATCAGGGCGGGCGAAGTCCCCGGTATTCGGATCCATCACCCAGAGTTCGCCGCTCGATATATCGAACCAGGCGCCATGGAGAGTCAGCTTCCCTTTCTGCTCCAGAATCCGCACACAGGGAAAGCTACGCAGATTCTCGACCTGAAACCGGATAGAAATGCGCTCAAGCGCAGTCTGCCGCTCGGCGGGCGTGAGCAGTTTGTTACCCGCGACGGCCTCAGCCGCGGGAGCAACAAGGCTCATCCATCTGCCAATAAAATCGCCGGGGGAAAGCGGCTCGGCGGAAGGGTTCAGCGCAGCCCCGATACCGCCGCAGCGCCCGTGGCCCATGACCACGATGTTTTTCACCTTGAGGCTCTGCACGGCAAATTCGAGTGCCGCGGAGGTGCCGTGGTGGTACTCATCCGGCGCATAGGGCGGCACGAGATTGGCAACGTTGCGGACGACGAAGAGCTCGCCGGGGCCGGAATCGAAGATGGTCTCGGGAGCGGCGCGGGAATCGCAGCAGGCGATCACCATAGTCTCCGGCGACTGCCCCTCACGGGCCAAGGATCGATAGCGAGCACTCTCGGCGCTATAGCGCCCGGCCATGAAGTTACGATATCCGGCCAAAAGCCGTTCAGGAAGATGCACCATGCCATTGCGAATAACCGGGATTAAACGGCTGGGCAAGCGTCAGGTTAAAGGCCTCGCTCCGGAAAATTATTCCCTGGCAGCGCCAGCTTGCGAAGTTCCACCGCGGCGGCCGGCTCCGAGAGGCTCGAAGCATCCGTCTCCAGCATCAATTCGTCGGCGCCGCGTCTGCCCGCCCGAGCCAATGCTTCGAGAACCGATGCCGTTGCTCGTTGCAAAGCCTCGCCAGGCGCCAGCCCTTTCAGGAGCCAAGCCGTGTAGAGCGCGGCCATGAGGTCACCCGGCCCTTTGGTCGGATTCTCGATGGCTTGGTGCTCCGCCAGATATGCATTTTGAGGCGTAAGCAGCAGGTTAGCGATGCGATCCGGAGCGGAAGCGGGGGAGGATGTGACCAGCATTTCCGAAGGACCCGCCCTTGCCGCCGCCGCCATGGCATCCTCGAGGGTATCGAGATCACGGCCCGCGATCCAGGCAAGCTCATAGAGATTCGGCGTCGCTACATCCGCAATCGGCAGCAGCACATCCCGGATGGCAGCGGCCGTCGCCTCCGGTACGTAAAGCCCTCCCTTATCTCCCATGATGGGATCGCAGACATAGAAGGCCTTTGGATTTCTCTTCTTTACCGCGCGCACCAGTGAAGCGACGGCATCAGCCTGTGATGCCTCTCCCAGATAACCGGTGAGCACCGCCGCAACCTCCCCGAGCCATGCGGCATTTTCCAGATCGCGCATCAGAGCCGCAAAATCCGCAGCAGGCGGCACAATGCGCGTCGCCCGCCCATGGCCGGGATGCCACGGCAGAATAACGGTCGGGACGGCCCAGACCGGATGCCCAAGAGCCTCCAGCGCAAAGACGGAAGCCCGGTTGCCGACGGACCCCCTTGCCACGTGGCTCGACACGACAATAACGGCGCGCGCGCCGCCGGCATTTCTCCCAATTTCGCCCGTCATGGCCCGTTGCCCCAGAGGAGAAGAATAAGCCAGCCGATCAAGATTATGACAGCCACGAGGGCGAGCACGCGCGCAATGCGCCGGCCCCAGATCTCGGTCCAGTCTTCGCCCGCGGCATCGCGAGCAACAAAGTAATCGCGAACGCGGACGCTAGAGCGAGAGAGCGGCGACTGGCTGTCACGCTCGACGCGCTCCAGTATATGGCGGGATTCCGCCTGCCGCTCCTCATCGCTCTGCCGTTCGCTCATCCCGCTCCGTGCCGCCCGGCCGGTCATTCCCTTGTCAGGCGAATAGCACTATTCTTCCGGCCGGTCGAACATCTCGGGAAATTTTCATGCGCCCCCTTTCAATGCCTTTTTCTCCAGTCAGCTTCCGTGCCCTTTTCTTCATCCTCATCGCACTTCCGCTCCTTTCCGGCTGCGGCTTCAATACAATTCCGACCCAGGAGGAGCAGGCAAAGGCCGCCTGGAGCGAAGTCTTGAACCAGTATCAGCGCCGCGCCGACCTGATCCCCAATCTGGTGGAGACGGTGAAAGGCTACGCGTCTCATGAGCGGGAGGTTCTTGAAGGCGTCGTGGAGGCGCGCGCCAAGGCAACGCAGGTGCAGATCTCACCGGAGATGCTGACGAATCCGGATGCCTTCCGCGCCTTTCAGGAAAGCCAGGCGCAGCTCACCGGGGCGCTATCGCGGCTGCTCGCCGTGGTCGAGAATTACCCCGACCTGAAAGCCAACCAGAACTTCCTCGCATTGCAGGCACAGCTCGAAGGCACGGAAAACCGCATTGCCGTCGCCCGGCGCGACTATATCGAGGCGGTGCGCCAGTATAACACCTCGCTCAGGATCTTTCCGACGATTCTCTGGGCAAGGTTCTGGTACACGGATGCCCAGCCCATGCAGACCTTCACCATAGCGGAAGAGAATATGCAGGCGCCGCAGGTGAATTTCGGCAACGGCGGTTGAGGCTCAGTGCGGATCCAAACCATGCCTGCCTTCCGGCACGGCCTTGTCATTTCCTTGTGCGCGCTGTTTCTCGGCGTGGCTTTCGCCGTTGCGGCAGAGATTCCCGCGCTCACGGGCCGGGTGGTCGACAATGCCGGACTGCTTGACGCCGCGGCGGAAACACAGCTCACCGAGAAGCTCGCCGCGTTCGAGAGGAAATCTTCCGACCAGATCGTGGTGGCCACGATCAGGAGCCTCGACGGCGAGGCTATCGAACCCTATGCCAACCGGCTCTTTCGCGCCTGGGGACTCGGGCAGGCGGGGGAGGACAATGGCGTCCTGCTTTTGGTGGCGCTCGATGACCGCAAGATGCGCATCGAGGTGGGCTACGGCCTTGAGGGCACACTGACCGACCTTCACTCCAAGCTCATCATCGAGAACACGATGGTCCCGGCCTTCCGCGACGGCGATTTCGCCGGAGGCATAAGCCGGGCCGTGGACGACATGATCGCGGTGCTTGAAGGCAATGCAGCCGAGCTCGAAGCCCGGGCACGCCGCAATCAGGAACAGGCCAGTGATGTGGACTGGTTCGGCGTTCTGTTCCTTGCCATTTGGGCGACGCTCTTCTTCGGCGGCTTCGCCTTCGCATTCCTGCCTCCCATATTCGGCCGCAAGATCGGTCCCAACCGCTATCGCTGGCTCGGAATGAACATAGACTACGGCAGGAAGGGCGGCCGCCGGCGCGGCAACAGCAGCTGGTCTCCAGGCGGATGGTCGTCCGGCGGCTGGTCCTCAGGCGGCGGTGGGTTTTCAGGCGGAGGTGGATCGTCGGGCGGCGGCGGCGCCTCGGGGGGATGGTGATGGCGAACGGCAATATCCTGACCGAAGAGGAGCGCGCCCGCGTCATCGGGGCGATCCGAACCGCGGAGGAAAAGACGGCCGGCGAAATCTATTGCGTGCTCGCGCGCGCCAGCGACAGCTATTTCTTTCCCGCCGCCTTCTTCGTGGCGCTCTCAATCCTTGTCGTCAGCCTGCCGGCAGCATTGTTCCTGCACTACCGGTGGATATCGGTGAACCCTCAATGGTTCGTGGCGGCCCAGCTCGCCGCGCTAGCCATGGCGCTGCTTGTGCTGAAATTCCTGCCGGAACTGCGCATATATCTGGTTCCCCGTGCGCTGCTTTATCGCCGCGCCCATGATCACGCGCTGCGACAGTTTCTCAGCCATAACATCCATCTGACCCGCGAGCGGACAGGCGCGCTGATTTTCGTATCGCTCTCGGAGCGCTATGCCGAGGTGGCGGCGGACGCCGGCATAAATGCCCGCGTGCCGCAGGAGCGGTGGAACACCGCCGTGGAAAAGCTCACGGCCCATGCGGCGGCGGGAAATCTGGCCGACGGGTTTGTCGAAGCCATCCAACTCGTCGGCGCTGAACTCGCCGCCCATTTTCCTCCAGACGCAGCAAATCCGGATGAGATCGACAACCATCTGGCGGAAATCTAAATCAGAATAGGGTTGTCTGTAGCGCGCGAGCCTGCTTGCCATAGACCGGGCGACGCAGTTATGGTTAACCCATTATGAAGACGCTATCGATCGACATCAGGCGGGCCGACCCACAGGACGCGGAGGCGATTGCCGCGGTGCATGACAGGTCGTGGCGCGGCGCTTATGCCGGGATCATCCCGCATCGTGCGCTCAATGCCATGATCAATCGGCGTGGACCGCGCTGGTGGGCAAACGCGATACGCCGTTCGGCCACCGTGCTCGTCCTGGAGATCGGCGGCGAGATCGCCGGCTATGCCACGCTTGGACGCAATCGCGCTCGCGAGCTCAAGCAGGCTGGCGAAATCTATGAGCTTTACCTGAGCCCCGAATACCAGGGCATCGGCCTTGGCCGGCGTCTTTTCCAGACAGCGCGGGAAATGCTATCCGCGCATGGGATGAAGGGCATGGTCGTCTGGGCGCTCGAGGAAAATCTCGGCGCCATCAACTTTTACAGAGGCGCGGGCGGCCGCGACATGGCTGAGGGCGTCGAGGTGTTCGACAGCAAGGCCTTGCGCAAAATCGCCTTCGTCTGGGATTGACCCTGCTTTAGAGCAGACGGCCGGATCGTGAGCCGATCCGCCGCATTGCCGCTACGCCCGAAAGACGCTAGGCCCCCGGCCGAAGCAATCCAAATCGGAGCGACCATGCGCATCGACGCCATTTCTATCGGTAACAACCCGCCTGAGGACGTGAACGTCATCATTGAAGTCCCCGTGGGCGGGCAGCCGATCAAATACGAGATGGACAAGGAAGCGGGCACTCTTTTCGTCGACCGCTTCCTCTATACGCCAATGACCTATCCCGGGAATTACGGCTTCGTCCCGCACACGCTTTCCGACGACGGCGATCCCATCGACGTGCTGGTCTGCAACACGCGCCAGCTCATCCCGGGCTGCGTCATCAATGTGCGGCCGATCGGCGTCCTCGTCATGGAAGACAACAGCGGCCAGGACGAAAAGGTCATCGCGGTGCCCTCTCCTCACCTCACGCGCCGCTATGAGGATGTTCACAGCCATACGGATCTTCCCGAGATCACGCTGCAGCAGATCCAGCACTTCTTCGAGCATTACAAGGATCTGGAGCCCGGCAAGTGGGTGAAGATCGGTGACTGGATGGATGCCGCCGCCGCCCGCCGCTTGATTTCCGAAGCCATAGAGCGCGCGAAGGCATCTGCCAAATAGGCCTGCGCATCGGCCGAAAGCCGGGACCGGCTTTCGGAAGCATGATTTTCTGATTTTGAAAGATTTACAGCGCCCCTTGCGCGTCCTCATGGACGCGGGGCGCTGTCGCCGCCGCGTGTTACTTCCGGCAACGGCACGCTGCCGGATTCGACGGCAGGCTGGTCGGTTCCACAGGTGAACGCGCGGGCGCGCTCGTCTGCGATGCGCCGCGCTTTTTCGTTCGCATCCGGATTGGACGTGGCGACGACATAGCCCACGACACATCCCTGCTGGCCGTCGTGCGTTCCAACCCTGCTCACGACGAGCACCTCTGTTTGCACATCAGGTTTTTCCGGATCGGCCGAGACGAAACGGCGATGGATCGTGGCGAAGGGCAATTCCCGGTCGCCGTTCGTCTCGATGCGCCATTCGACAGTCGGGCCTGCGCTGTTGAAGGCGGCGAAGGATTCCCAGTCCCGCTGCCCATTTTGCGGTGGAAAGCCATAAAAGAGCGATTCGCGAGCGTCATCATAGCTAAGGAAAACCGGAAAGCCCTTGTAGCCGGAACAGACGAGCTCGGCCCAGTCGCCGTCCCCCTTCTCGGCCCTGTCAAGCACGGCACAATGCTGGTCCGAATCGAGCTGCGTATAGGCGCTTGAAATCTCCTGGGCCCGGGAGGAGCCGGCGAGCAGAAGAAAAACCGCAACGGCAATGAAACAACGCATCCCTATGTCTCCGCGCTTGCGCCCCCGCCTTGTCTTTTTTCCGCGATAGTATCCAAACTTGCAATGAGGGGGGCTGCGTCTCCGGTAATGGAAACAGTCTTACGCCGCGATGCCGCCCCGGAGCTTACGGCGACATCTCGCCGGGGTACCCCAAGAGCGCTGGCCAGAAGCCTTTCCAACGCCTCGTTGGCTTTGCCCGCTTCAGGGATGGCGCGCACGCGCGCCTTCAGGAACGCCTGCCCGTCCGGCCCCTCCGTCACCCCTTCAATGGCGTCCGAGGAGGATTTCGGCGTGAGCCGCACGAAGATTTCGATACCGTTCTTGCTCCGGCGAGACCAGGAAGACGGCGGCATGGGCGGGATCAGCCGAATGCGGCGATCACGGGCACATGATCGGAAGGACGGTCCCAACCGCGCGCATCCCGCAGCACGTCTACCCGGCTGAGGGCCGGCGCAAGGTCATCGGACGACCAGACATGGTCGAGCCGACGGCCGCGATTGGAAAGGCTCCAATCCTTCGCTCGGTAGCTCCACCAGGTGAAGAGCTTTTCCTCGGGCGGGATGTGCCGGCGCATCAGATCCACCCATCCGCCTCCCTTGCGCACGGACTCCAGGCCTTCGGTCTCGACGGGCGTGTGGCTCACCACATTCAGCATCTGCTTATGCGACCAGACATCGGTCTCAAGCGGAGCCACATTAAGATCGCCGACGAGGATCGAGCCCGTATTCGCATCCAGGGTGGGTATGATGTCCCGCATTTCCTGCAGGAAGTCCAGCTTGTGGCGAAATTTCGGATTGATTTCGGGGTCGGGCTCGTCCCCGCCTGCCGGCACATAGAAATTGTGCAGCAGGACCCGCCGTCCGTCCACATTCGTCAGCGTCGAGAGGTGGCGGCAATCGGTAAGGCCGCAAAAGCTGCGGCGCTCCACCACCTCCAGCGGCAGGCGCGAGATCGTCGCCACGCCGTGATATCCCTTTTGGCCATGGATTTCGACGTGGCCATAGCCGACCTTGCGGAAGGCGGCCGTGGGGAACTGGTCGTCAGGGCACTTCGTCTCCTGCAGGCACAGCACGTCGGGCTGGTATTGCTCAAGAAAGCGCAGGACGAGCGGAAGGCGGAGGCGGACGGAGTTTATGTTCCAGGTGGCGACTTTGAAGGGCATCGAAAGTTCCGGTTTTTCAGGACCGGAATAAACCTTTGCGAGCGCTGATGACAAGCGCCCGCAAGGAAAGATTTGCCGTTAAGGGCGAAGCTGAAATTTCGGCCTTATCTTTCGCCGCGCGCCATCGCGTTCACGCGCCGATGATCGATGTAAAACACGCTGGGATCGAAGGTCACGCCCTGCTTCACATTGAAGATCATGACCGTGGTGTCCCGCCCTTGGGCGTCGGTAACAGTCCATTGGCGCAGGTCATAGGTCTTCGAATCGAACATCATGGTAATGGTGGCGTTGTTGCCCAGCTTTCGATCCGCAATCGTCACGGTCGTCAGGTCCGGGTCCTCTTTGACCTGCCGCACATTGTCGGCCGAAAGATCGATTCGCTCGCCAAGGAGCAGCCGCAGCGGCGTATCCGAAAGCCGATAGATATCGACCGTGTTCATCTTCTTGTTTTCAAGCACCACCGTGGAGCCGTCCGACATGACACGGAACTGGGCCGGAGGCTCGTAGTCGAAACGGATCTTGCCCGGTCGTTCGATATAAAATTTCCCGCCTGTTTGTTCGCCGCGCGGGCCGAACTGAACAAATTCGCCCGTCATCGTGCGCACATTCGAGAAGTGCTGGGCAATGCGCTGCGCGGCCTGCGAGGCGGCATTGGCACTACCGGCCGTCAGGCCGACGGCGAGTATTGCGGTTGCAAGAAGCGAGCGGCGCGCCAGGCGGAGAACCATGCGGGTGCGCTCGGCAAAGCTGTTCATGGTATCCTGTTCTCCGAAAGAGTTCCTAGTCCCATATAGATAGGGCTGCAAACAGCCCGAAGTTAGGCCAAGCCGCTTCGCCGCGTTTTAAACCTCCTCCTGTTCCGTGGGAACGAGGATTTCGCGCTTGCCCGCGTGGTTGGCAGGACCGACGATCCCTTCCTTTTCCATCCGTTCGATGATGGAGGCCGCGCGATTATAGCCGATCCCCAGGCGGCGCTGGATATAGCTGGTCGAGGCCTTGCCATCGCGCAGCACGACCGCGACCGCCTGGTCGTACGGATCATCCGAATCGCCCAGATTGCCGGTCCCACCGCCCCCGAAGGAGCTGCCTTCATCCTCCTCGCCGTTATCTTCGGTAACGGCCTCCAGGTAATCCGGCGCGCCCTGCATCTTCAGATGCGCCACGATCTGCTCCACCTCCTGATCGGAAACGAAGGGGCCGTGCACGCGCTGTATGCGGCCGCCGCCGGCCATATAGAGCATGTCTCCCATGCCGAGGAGCTGTTCGGCGCCTTGCTCGCCGAGGATCGTGCGGCTGTCGATCTTGGAAGTGACCTGGAAGGAGATGCGCGTCGGGAAATTGGCTTTGATCGTGCCGGTGATGACATCCACCGAGGGGCGCTGCGTGGCCATGATGACGTGAATGCCGGCGGCGCGGGCCATCTGCGCCAGCCGCTGCACCGCGCCCTCGATATCCTTGCCGGCCACCATCATAAGGTCCGCCATCTCGTCGATGATGACGACGATGCAGGGCATCGGCTCGAGATCGAGATCTTCCGATTCGTAAATGGCCTCTCCCGTCTCGCGATCGAAGCCCGTCTGCACCGTGCGGGTGATCGTCTCTCCCTTTTTCTTGGCGGCGATGACGCGCTGATTGAAGCCCTCGATGTTGCGAACGCCCACCTTGGACATCTTGCGGTAGCGCTCCTCCATCTCGCGCACCGTCCACTTGAGCGCGACGACCGCTTTCTTGGGATCGGTGACGACCGGGGTCAGCAGATGCGGGATGCCGTCATAGACTGAAAGCTCCAGCATTTTGGGATCGATCATAATGAGACGGCACTCCTCGGGCGTCATGCGATAGAGGAGCGACAGGATCATAGTGTTGATGGCAACGGATTTGCCGGAGCCGGTGGTGCCCGCCACCAGCAGGTGAGGCATCTTGGCCAGATCCGCTATAACGGCTTCGCCGTTGATCGTCTTGCCGAGGCCCAGTGCAAGCCGCGCCTTGGTCGCCTCGAATTCGCGGCTGGCCAGAAGCTCGCGCAGATAAACCGTCTCGCGGGTCGCGTTGGGCAGCTCGATGCCGATAGCGTTGCGGCCCGGCACAACCGCCACACGCGCCGCGATCGCGCTCATGGAACGGGCGATGTCGTCGGCAAGGCCGATTACGCGCGAGGATTTGATGCCCGGCGCAGGCTCCAATTCGTAGAGGGTGACCACCGGGCCAGGCCGCACATGGATGATCTCGCCCTTAACGCCGAAATCGTCGAGCACGCCTTCTAGAAGGCGGGCATTCTGCTCCAGCGCGTCCTTGGAGAGGCTTGGGTCCTTGCTGGTTGCCTTCGGTTCCGCGAGCAGGTGGAGCGATGGCAGCTTGAACTCGCCCGTATCGATAAGCGAGCCTTGCGCCTCACGCCGGACGCGGGCGCCGGGAACGGGCCGTGGCGCGGGATTGCCCACACGAGTCCCAAGCTGCGCATGATGGGCAGCAGAGGAAGCCTGATGGCGCGCCGAGGCAGCATCATCGAATGGCGATATGTCGAGGCTGCCGTCCTCGAAGCCAGGCTCGATCCGCATCCCCTCTTCCGCTGCGCGCGCCGCCGCAAGAACGGGAGCTATTCCTGGCACATCATATTCTTCCGGCAGGTCGGGACCGTGGACGGCAAAGCGCCGGCGCACGAAAGAGGTGACGTAGAGCCACCAGTGAGCAAGTATGCCGAATGCGACGGAGCCGCCCTCCCCTTCAGAATCGTCGGCATCGGCGTCTTCCTCTTCGCTGTCATCCTGCGAATCGGATTCAGGCAGAACGCTGCGGCCGAAGACGCCGGCACCGAAAAGCAGAAGCCAGGCGGCGGGGGCGATGAGTAGCGCCGCCACGATCACTCCTAGGAAACCCGTAGGATAATCACCGATGAAAAAGGCGGGAGCGGAAAGCACCATGTCGCCGAAGACGCCGCCGAGCCCTGTCGGCAGCGGCCATGTATCCGGCGGCGTCAGACAGCCGGCCACGCCCGCGCATAGCATGGCGCCGCCGAACCAGGCTGCCGACCGCCTCCACAAATGGTCGATGCCGCGGCCCAGAACGAGGAAGACGCCCCAGAAGACGGCCGGCACGAGCCCGGCCACCGAAGCAAGACCGAAGAACTGTATCGCGATATCGGAAAGAACCGCTCCCGGATAACCCATGGCATTGGTGACAGGGTTGTCGGTCGCATAGCTGAAGCTGGGATCCGCAACATTCCAGGTTGCAAGGCTTGCCAGGCAGAAGGCCACCAGCGCAAGCACCAGGAGACCCAATCCCCGCGCAGCCTGCCGCCGAAGAAAATTCTGCAGCCCGAAACCACCGCCATGCATGGCAAATGCCGCAGAAGAACCCGAACTCATACGCATTTCCCCGTCCACTCGTACCGACACTTACGCGCCCCGGATTGGGAACAGCTTAGGGAAGGATGGTTAAGGCTGCATTAACCATGGAAGCGAGCAGCGAATAGATGAGTGAGGACGATATCCTTCGTTGCTCTCCCGATTCCCTGCTCGCCATTCCCTATTCGCTTCCCCCCAAAAAAGGGGCCCAGCTTTCGCCGGGCCCAGTTTACGCGCCTAAGGAAGAGAGATGCCGCCGGTCAGGAGTAATGATAGGCCGCCTCGCCGTGCGAAGTGAGGTCCAGACCCTGGGTTTCGGCTTCCTTCTCCGGACGCAGGCCGACAATGGCATCAACCAGCTTGTAAAGGATCGCAGAAACCACCCCGCACCATGCGACGGTGACCAGCACGGCCACGAACTGCACCCAAAGCTGCGACGCAATGGAGAAATCATCGGCCCCCGTGCCGCCAAGCCAGGGCGCGGTGAAAATGCCCGTGCCAAGCGCGCCGACGATACCGCCCACGCCGTGGATCCCGAAAACATCGAGCGTGTCGTCATAGCCGAACTTGTTCTTCACCACTGCGACGAAGAAGTAGCAGACCGCGCTGGCTATGGCGCCGAGCACAATGGCACCCACCGGACCAACCGAGCCGCAGGCGGGGGTAACGGCCACGAGGCCGGCAACCAGGCCGGAGACGGCGCCCAGCATCGAGGCCTTGCCACGATGGAGAGCCTCGATGACGCTCCAGCCGATAATCGCACCGGCAGTCGCGGTGAAAGTGTTGATCATGGCAAGCGCAGCGCCGCCGGTGGCTTCTAGGTTCGACCCGGCATTGAAGCCGAACCAGCCGACCCACAGGATGGAGCCGCCGACCATGGTAAGCGTCATCGAATGCGGGGCGAGAATATCCTTGCCGTAGCCGCTGCGCTTGCCGACGATCATGCAGCCTACGAGAGCGGCGATGCCCGCATTGATGTGGACCACGGTTCCGCCGGCGAAATCGAGAGCGCCGAGATTGAACAGATAGCCGCTGCCGTCCCACACCATATGGGCCACCGGGAAATAGACGAAGGTGACCCAGAGAACCGTGAAGAGCACGACCGCCGAAAACTTGATGCGTTCGGCAAAGGCGCCGACGATCAGCGCCGGCGTGATCACCGCGAATGTCATCTGGAAGCAGATGAAGACATATTCGGGGATGACGACGCCGTCGG
Source organism: Chelativorans multitrophicus (assembly GCF_011317445.1). Lineage (GTDB taxonomy): Bacteria > Pseudomonadota > Alphaproteobacteria > Rhizobiales > Rhizobiaceae > Chelativorans > Chelativorans multitrophicus. The sequence continues at coordinate 655,009 of NZ_JAAAPL010000003.1, read as the reverse complement.
TGAAGGTTGCGGCGGTGGAATCCATCGTCACGCCCGATAGGAACAGCTTGCCGAAGCCGCCCCAGAAGGGGCTGGTGCCGCCACCGAAGGCAAAGGAATAGCCCCAGAGCACCCACACCACCATGACCACGGCGGCGATCATCGTACACTGCATGAGCACGGAAAGAGCATTTTTGGCGCGCACCAGCCCGCCATAGAAGAGCGCCAGCCCCGGCAGCGTCATGAACAGCACCAGAAGGGTCGATGTCATCATCCAGGCCACATCGCCCTTGTCCATCACCGGTGCGGCAGCCTCGGCAGCCGTTTCCGCAGCTTCCTGCGCGAAAGCTGGCACAGCGGCGAAAGCCGCCAACGCAAGCGCGCCCGCCCCGGCCATGCGCTTGGCAATTTCAATACTGGAAAGTCTCATTCTATTCTCCCTGGACAAATCCGCGTGGCGCTCACAGCGCATCGGCGTCGGTCTCGCCTGTGCGGATACGCACTGCCTTTTCGATGCTGTAGACGAAGATCTTGCCATCGCCGATCTGGCCGGTTTTGGCCGCCCCTGCGATCGCTTGCACCGCCTGGTCGGCGATGTCCGAATCCACGGCCACCTCGATCTTCACTTTGGGCAGGAAACTCACCGCATATTCAGCGCCACGATAGATTTCAGTGTGCCCCTTTTGCCGCCCATACCCCTTCACCTCGGTGACGGTCAGCCCCTGAATGCCGAGCTCCGTCAGCGCTTCGCGAACCGCCTCGAGCTTGAACGGCTTTATGATTGCCATCACGAATTTCATCAGGTCTCACCCTTGCTCTTGCGGACGAGCCGCGTTGGATGCCGCTGCCCTGCACCTGCAAAGGGCCAGCGATGGCAAAGGTGAATCAAGCGCCGTGCCAGATCGCCAAGCGAACGACAAGGCGCTGATTTACTTAGCTAAAATGATGCGCCTCCGCGCCCGCCCTCAATCTGGGCGAACAGCAAGTGAACAAAAAATGTGCAGTAATTTTATTCTGCCTATTTTGTGCGCAGTCGCAGAAGACCTTCCTGCGCAACGGAAGCGATCAGCGCGCCGTCACGGGAATAGATGCTGCCGCGGGCGAACCCACGCGCGCCGCCCGAAGACGGGCTGTCCTGGGTATAGAGAAGCCAGTCGTTCAGCGCGTCGGGCCTGTGGAACCATATCGCATGGTCGAGGCTCGCCATCTGAAGTTGCGAATCGAATACGGAGCGGCCGTGGGGATAGGTGGCGGTGTCGATCAGCGTCATGTCGGAAAAATAGGCAAGCGCTGCCGACTGCAGCGCGCGATCGTTCGGCACGGGGTCGGTCGCCCGCATCCAGACATGCTGAAACGGCGGCAGCTTTTCGTTTGTCGTGTAATGCTCGGAAGTCACCGGCCGGATCTCGACCGGGCGCTCGCGCTGCCAATACCGGCGAATATTTTCCGGCACATCGTCCCCCAGGGCAGCCAGCAACTCCCGCTGCGACCTAAGCGTCTCCGGCGCGGGAATGCCTTCCGGCATCGAAAGCTGGTGCTGCAGGCCAACCTCATCGACCTGAAAGGAAGCGGAAAGCGAAAAAATCGCGTGACCGTGCTGGATAGCGACCACGCGCCTTGTTGTGAAACTGCCGCCGTCGCGTATGCGGTCAACTTCGTAGATGATGGGAACGGCTGGGTCCCCCGGACGCATGAAGTAGCAATGCAGGGAGTGCACATGCCGGTCGACCACGACCGTCCTCTGCGCCGCGACCAGCGCCTGCCCGATGACCTGACCACCAAAAACACGCTGCCACCCCACCTGCGGGCTGTGGCCGCGATAGAGGTTGTGTTCAAGCTTTTCGAGGTTAAGTATGTCTAGAAGATCCTGCATTGCGGACGGCATTCGATTTCCTCCGGCAGCGTTCGGTTTGTTCGAGAAACCGGAGGCCGCGCATCAAGTCAAGGCTGCAGGAAAAGGAGAAGTCGAGTATGGGCGAGAAGACCGGGGACACACGGCTGAGCGGTCTCTTCGATGTATTGATCGCGGGCGCCGGCTACGTCGGTCTGGCAATCGCCGTTTCGCTTCGCCACGCCCGGCCGGGCCTGAAGGTGGCTGTGATTGACGCCGCGCCCGAGGGCGTATGGGAGCGGGACGGCCGCGCCTCGGCAATTGCCGCTGCGGCGGCCCGAATGCTCCGCCATCTTGATTGTTGGGACGAGATCGAGCCGGAAGCGCAGCCGATCACGGAAATGATCATCACTGATTCGCGCACGTCGGATCCGGTTCGGCCGGTTTTTCTCACCTTCGGCGGTGAGGCAGCTCCCGGCGAACCATTCGCCCATATGGTGATGAACCGCAACCTGACCGGTGCGCTCAGGCGCAGGGCAGGCGAACTCGGCATCGAAATCGTCCAGGGGATTGCCGTCGAGGATTTCGATGTAGAACCCGCGGCGGTAACGGTGCTTCTGGCGGATGGCGGTTCGTGCCGAACCCGGCTTCTGGTCGCGGCGGACGGCGTTCGCTCACGCCTGCGGAAAATGGCGGGCATTCGGGTTGTGCATTGGGAATATGGACAATCGGGCATCGTCTGCACGGTCGCGCATGAGCGGCCGCACAATGGCCGGGCCGAGGAGCATTTCCTGCCGGCCGGCCCCTTCGCAACGCTGCCGCTTAAGGGCAACCGGTCCTCCATCGTCTGGACCGAGCGCACGGAAGATGCCGAGCGCCTGGTGGCGGAGGACGAGTTCGTGTTCGAACAGGAATTGGAGACACGCTTCGGCCTCAAGCTCGGTGAAATTCGCGTTGAAGGACAGCGCCGCGCCTGGCCTCTGGGCCTGACGCTGGCGCGCGATTTCGTAAAGCCGCGCTTTGCTCTGGCCGGCGATGCGGCGCATGGCATTCATCCGATTGCGGGCCAGGGCCTCAATCTCGGTTTCAAGGATGCCGCGGCTCTTGCCCAGGTGGTGGTCGAGGCGGACCGGCTAGGCGAGGATATCGGTGCGCTCGACATACTCCAGCGTTATGAGCGCTGGCGGCGGTTCGATACCGTTCAGATGGGCGTCACCACGGATGTGCTCAACCGGCTCTTTTCCAACGATTTCGGTCCTCTCCGGGCTGCCCGGGACTTTGGCCTGGGACTTGTAGACCGTGTGCCCGGCATGAAGGATTTTTTCGTCCGGCAGGCTTCCGGCCTCACGGGCGGCACGCCGCGCCTGCTCCAGGGCGAGGCCATCTAGCAGCATCCGCAAAACAGGAGACCAGGGATGAAACGCTACGCCAATGTGAATTGGAAAGGTCCTCTCACCAGCGGTTCGGGCCGCATCGAAAGCACCCAGAGCGGTGCGCTCGGAGATATCCCGATTTCCTTCAAGGCTCGCTTCGAGGACGAGACGGGGCGGTCCGGCACGAATCCGGAAGAGCTGATCGCCGCTGCCCACGCTTCCTGCTTCTCCATGGCGCTGTCGCACGCGCTGGCCCAGAACGGCACGCCGGCCGAATCTCTTGAAGCCAAGGCAGAGGTAGAGCTGCAGCCCAAGCAGGGCGGAGGCTTCGAAATCCGCGGCAGCGCCCTGTCGGTGACAGCCAAGGTCCCAGGCCTTGAGGATGGGAAATTCCAGGAGATCGCGAAGGGCGCGAAGGAGAACTGCCCTGTTTCACGCGCGCTCGGCGCGATCAGCATCACGCTGAATGCAAAATTGGGCTGAGAGCCCGCCGCGAAAGTATCGCACGCAGGAGGCCCCGTGAACGCAAGGTGCGTTCGCGGGGCCTATTGTTTTCGCAACCAAAAATCCGCGCCGCAACCTAGATTCCTATTAGGAGACCAGACGACGGGAGGCTATCATGCTGCACGCTCGGGAACCGAGCATCCTCAAAAAACCAGTAGGAGACGATAGTCTCTCGATCTCCGATATCACGTCGGAAGCTGCGCGCCTTCCCTCCTTCGACGGCCATGAAAATATCTGGTGCGGGCGGGATGAAGATCGCGGCCTGACCGCCATCGTCGCGATCCACAACACAAAGCTTGGCCCGGCGCTGGGCGGCACCAGGCTGTGGCCGCATGAAAGCTTTGAGGCCGCGCTCACCGATGCCCTCCGGCTTTCAAGAGGTATGACCTATAAGTCCGCCGTGGCCGGCCTGCCGCTCGGCGGGGGGAAGGCAGTGATCATTGCCGATCCCAAAACGGGCAAGACGCCCGCCCTCCTCACCGCCTATGCGGAGATGCTGGTGAGGTTGGAAGGCCAGTTCATTACGGCCGAGGATGTGGGGATGACTCTTGAGGACGCTGATTTCCTTCGCGAGCATGCACCCAATGTGGTGGGCACCAGCGCGGGCGGCAGCGGCAATCCCTCTCCCTTCACCGCCGAAGGCGTTTTCCTAGGCATCAAGGCTGCGCTTAAGCATCGCAATGGAACGGAACGGCTCTCGGGAATCCGCGTGGCCGTACAGGGCCTTGGTTCCGTCGGCTGGTCTTTGTGCGAGAAGCTTTACAGGGAAGGCGCGGCGCTGATCGTGACGGATCTCGACCCCGGGCAGGTCGAGAAGGCGAAGCGCGCTTTCGAAGCCGAAACCGTCGCTCCCGGTGAGATTGTCACTGTCTCGGCGGATGTCTTCGCGCCCTGCGCCCTCGGCGGCGCCATTACGGCCAGAAATGTTCCCCACATCAAGTTCGGGATCATAGCCGGCTCCGCCAACAACCAGCTCGCAAAGCACGAGGACGCCCGGCTGCTGATGGAACGCGGGATTCTTTATGCTCCGGATTATGTCATCAACGCGGGCGGGCTTATCAATGTCGCGGCAGAGCTTTCGCCCGAAGGCTATGATCCAGAAGCCGTCATGGCGAAGCTCGCGAAAATTCCCCTCACGCTTACGGAAATATTTCAGCGCGCCGAACAGCAAAAGCGGCCGACAAACGACATCGCGGCCGAAATGGCCATGGAGCGCATCCGCCGATAGCCGAATTCAATGCGCGAGGCCGCGCAAGGCGTTTTCGCCCCAGACCTGCCTCAGCCGGGCATCCCGCCCGCAGCCCTCGCGGTACCCCTTATACGCGTCCGCCTTCGTCACATATCCGAACCGGGAGAGAATGCGATCCTGGCTCTGATAATAATTTTGATGATAGTCCTCGGCCGGCCAGAAGGTGGCTGCGCTCTCGATCGGAGTAACCACTGAGCGGCCTAACTCGGCTTCCGCCGCCTTCTTCGCGTTCTCCGCCGCCTGCCGCTGAGCGTCGTTCAGCACGTAGATCGCCGTTGAATAGGCATGGCCGCGATCGCAGAACTGCCCGCCGCCATCGGTGGGATCGACCGAATGAAAGAACACGTCGAGAAGCTGATCGTAGCTGACGCGGGTATCGTCATACTCGATTTTCACCACTTCCCGGTGCCCGCCCTCCATATAATCGTCATAGGTCGGATTCGGGGTGTTCCCGCCCGAATAGCCCGATATCGTGGAAGTGACGCCCGGCACCTGATCGAAATCGGACTCCACGCACCAGAAGCAGCCGCCGGCGAAGATCGCTGTGCCGGTCTCAGCTGCGGACTGTAAGGTGCCGATGAAGATTAAGACGAGGGACGAAACGGCGGCGGCGATCTGGCGGAACATGGTTACCTCCCTTTTGGGGCAATTCGTACCGCCGAAGAGTTCCCGCTGCAAACTCTCGCCCCTACACGGTTGCGTGAGTGGCGGGAAGGGATCACAGCGCCAAATAGATCGCCGCGCCTGAGGGCGCCGGTATCAAACCCGCCGCTCCACCATCATCTTCTTTATCTCGGCGATCGCCTTCGCCGGATTGAGCCCCTTCGGGCAGGTCTGCGTGCAGTTCATGATCGTGTGGCAGCGATAAAGCCGGAAGGGATCCTCCAGCTTGTCGAGCCGCTCGCCTGTAGCCTCGTCGCGCGAATCGATCAGCCAGCGATAGGCCTGGAGCAGCACGGCAGGCCCCAGATAGCGCTCGCCGTTCCACCAATAGCTGGGGCACGAGGTCTGGCAGCAGAAGCAGAGGATGCACTCGTAGAGTCCATCGAGCTTCGCCCGGTCCTCATGGCTTTGCTTCCACTCGATCGCGGGTTCCGGCGTGACCGTCTGAAGCCACGGCTCGATCGAGGAAAGCTGCGCATAGGGGATCGAGAGATCCGGCACCAAATCCTTCACCACTGGCATATGCGGCAGGGGATAGACCCGCACGGCACCACCGATGTCGTCCATGCCCTTGGTGCAGGCAAGCGTGTTCGCGCCGTCGATATTCATGGCGCATGAACCGCAGATGCCTTCCCGGCACGACCGGCGGAAGGTGAGCGTCGAATCGACCTTGTTCTTGATCCAGATGAGCCCGTCCAGCACCATCGGCCCGCAATCGTCGAGGTCGACATAATAGGTGTCGACGCGCGGATTTTCCGTATCGTCCGGCGACCAGCGATAGATGCGGTATTCGCGCAGGTTTGTGGCGCCTTCCGGCTTCGGCCAGACCTTGCCTTGCTTGACCTTCGAGTTCTTGGGAAGAGTAAGTTGGACCATGATGTCCTCTGCCTCAGTATACGCGCTTCTTCGGCGCGATCCTTGCCGGATCGATGCCGCCATTCTCGGGCTTCAGCATCGGCTCAGTATGCACCGGGCGATAGTCGAGGCGGACGGTGCCGTCCGGATCCACCCAGGAAAGCGTGTGCTTGCGCCAATTCGCGTCATCGCGCTCGGTGAAGTCCTCCCGCGCATGTGCGCCTCGGCTTTCCTTGCGCGCCTCCGCCGAAAAGACGGTGGCGATGGCATTCGCCATCAGGTTTTCGAGCTCCAGCGTTTCCATGAGATCGGAGTTCCAGATCATCGAGCGATCCTGAACCTTGATGTCGGAGAGCTCACCCCATGCTTGCGAAACGCGCCTGCAACCCTGCTCGAGCGATTCCTGGGTTCGGAAAACCGCTGCATCCTCCTGCATGGCCCGCTGCATTTTTTCGCGTAGGGCCGCCGTCGGCGTGGAGCCGCTTGCATGGCGGATGCGGTCGAAGCGGTCCATGATCTTCTCGCAGGCGGCTAGGTCGATCGGCGGCACCTTGGACTCGCGGTCCACCACCATGCCGGCGCGAATGGCGGCAGCGCGGCCGAACACCACCAGGTCCGTTAGCGAGTTTGAGCCGAGACGGTTCGCGCCATGGACGGAGGCACAGGCAGCCTCGCCCGCCGCCATCAGGCCGGGAACGATCGCGTCCGGATTGTCCAGCGTGGGATTGAGCACCTCGCCGTGATAATTGGTCGGGATGCCGCCCATATTGTAGTGCACCGTCGGCAGAACTGGGATCGGCTCGCGCGTCAGGTCGACGCCGGCGAAAATGCGGGCGCTTTCGGTAATGCCGGGCAGCCTTTCATGCAGCACTGCCGGGTCGAGATGATCGAGATGAAGGAAGATATGGTCCTTCTTCGGTCCGACCCCGCGGCCCTCGCGGATCTCCAACGTCATGCAGCGTGAAACCACATCGCGCGAGGCAAGATCCTTGGCGGAGGGCGCATAGCGCTCCATGAAGCGCTCGCCCTCGGCATTGACGAGATAGCCGCCCTCACCCCGCGCGCCCTCGGTGATAAGCACGCCCGCGCCGTAGACGCCGGTCGGGTGGAATTGAACGAATTCCATGTCCTGCAGCGGCAGCCCCGCGCGGGCAACCATACCGTTCCCGTCGCCGGTGCAGGTATGGGCGGAAGTGCAGGAGAAATAAGCGCGGCCATAGCCACCCGTGGCAAGCACCACCATCTTGGCCGCGAAGCGGTGGATGGTGCCGTCCTCCAGGTTCCACGCCACCACGCCGGTGCAGACGCCGTCCGGCGACATGATGAGGTCGAGCGCGAAATATTCCACGAAGAACTGCGCATGATGCTTGACGGACTGGCCGTAGAGCGTGTGCAGGATCGCGTGGCCCGTGCGGTCGGCGGCCGCGCAGGTGCGCTGCACGGGTGGGCCGTCGCCGAAGTTCTGCATATGGCCGCCGAAGGGGCGCTGGTAGATCCGGCCGTCGTCGGTGCGGGAAAAGGGCACCCCGTAATGCTCCAGCTCGTAGATGGCGGCCGGCGCCTCGCGCGCCAGATACTCCATGGCGTCCACATCGCCCAGCCAATCGGAGCCCTTCACCGTATCGTAAAGGTGCCACTGCCAATCGTCCGGCCCCATATTGCGCAGGGAGGCGGCAATGCCGCCCTGGGCCGCCACGGTATGTGAACGGGTAGGGAACACTTTCGTGATGCAGGCCGTCTTCAGCCCTTGTTCGGCCATGCCGAGCGTAGCGCGAAGGCCCGCGCCACCGGCCCCGACCACCACCACATCAAAGACATGATCGACGTAAGTATAGGCCGGGCCGGCCTTGTTCTGAACTGCAGCAGCCATTTAGACTTCAGCCTCCGAAGGCAATTCTGAGGAGGGAATAGAGCGCGATCGCGCCGACGATGACGGGAAAGAAAGTATTGAGGAGGATGAGTGCGATCTTCCAGCCCTCGCCATGCACGTAATCCTCGATGATCACCTGCATTCCCAAGCGCATGTGGTACAGCACCGAAACGAAGGCAAGGCCCATAAGGAGCGCGCTGACAGGCTGCGCAAGCGCTGCCCGGATCTCCTCGTAGGAGGATCCGGAATAAGCTGCCACAAAGCCGATGAAGAAGATGATGAGCGGGATATTGGAGACCGCCGTCAGCCGCTGGCGCCAAAAGTGCTCCGTGCCGCCGCGCGCCGAGCCCAGACCGCGGACCTTGTTGAGAGGTGTGCGCATATCCGCCATCTCAGAGACCTCCTCTGATTGCCCAGGCGCCACCCCAGATGATCAGCGTCACAAGAATGGAGCCGATCAGGTTCGCGATCGCGAGCCTGCGTGAGGTCTCCTTCTCAAGGCCGTGAATCGTATCCCAGATCAGGTGGCGGATGCCGCCCAGCATGTGGTGGATGAGCACCCAGGAATAACCGAATATAACGATGCGGCCAATGATCGAGCCGAACAGCCCGTTCACGAAATCGAACTGCTCTCTCGAGCTGGCGGCGGCAAGCAGCCAAAGCGCGAAAAGCAGGATGCCGAAATAAAGAGCGGTGCCGGTGATGCGATGGGCGATGGACATGGCCATCGTCGGCGTGAAACGGTAGATCTGCAGGTGAGGCGAGAGGGGCCTCGCCTGGGTGGTGGACTTGCTCATGGCTTCCCCAAATTCAACCGCCGGCGGGCAAGGTTCAACCTTGCGGGCTGATCTGCCCGCCGTGCCCCCAAGCCACCGGCAGGGGCTTTCTAATGCGGTTTTTGCGGTGCGTCAAAGCCCACGAGAAAAGTTCCGGACGACTGAATCGATTGAAGTTCGAGCCTTTGAGTTAAGCCGTCAGGCCATTGCGGATAAAACCGCGGTGCAGTGCCAGCCTTTCACCGGGTCCGTGGACGGCCGCGAACAGGAGACCGGCCATGAAGGTGAAATGATCGACAAAAAGGCCGAACTCGTACTGGTTGCCGCTCCAATGCGAAGGCCCATGAAACGCAAAGGCCAGAAAGATTACATAAACAGCCGCCAAGAGCGCAGCTTCCGAGAAGAAGGCGCCGGTTAGGAACGCGATCACCAGCGCGACCTCGAAGAAGGCGGCGAGCCAGGCGAGCAGGAGCGGAGCAGGGAAGCCAGCCGATGCGATATGGCCCGCGGTTTCAGCCATACCCATGAACTTGAATGTTGCCGCCATGGCAAACACACCGGCGAAAACCAGCCTGGCCAGAAGAATTGCAGCAGTCTTATACATTTCAATTACCCTCCGACATTGGTTCATCTGCACCAAGGACGGAGACGAAGCGCTGTTTCCGACAGTCTCATTAAGAACTGCTGCGGCTCCGGGAATCAGCGCGCGTCGAATCGGATGACGTGGGCGGTCCAATCCGCCGGAGCGGCGATCTGCTCGTAGAGCTTCCGGCCTTCGGCCGGCTGGCGCGGCGCTTGCAGCACGAGCCGGGTCCAGCCTCGTTCTTCCGCCTGGTCCGCGATGACATCGACCAGTGCTCGCGCGATGCCTTTCCCACGATGCTCGTGATGGACATAGATGTGCTCCACGAGCCCGTAGCGAAGCCCGGAAAGAGGGTCGGGCAGATCGTAAAAGATGGCAAAGCCTACAAGATCACCGTCGAGACGGGCGCCCACCACCTCCACCACCCGGTCCTGCAACAGGGTCTCCGCGTAAAAATCATCGGGCCTGCGCGGCGCGCCACGCTTCAGCGACTGGGTATAGTCAGCCAGAAGCGGCGCCAGCCAATGAGCGTCCTTGAGCCTCAACGGCGCAATGTCGATCAGATGGTTCTCGCTCATGATTCCTCCTTCGCGCGCAGAAGCATTCGGCCAAATCAACAGTGCCTGTCAATCCGGCTCACCTCTCGGCGCGGCGTGACAAAGATTGAGAAAGAGTTAATCTGCCGAAAGGGAGCGGCAAGGAGGGACGGCCCATCATGCCTTTTTGCAGACATTTTTACCGAACAGAAAGGATTGGAGCGCTGACCGCGATCTTGATCGCTTTCTCCTCCCCTGCCCTTGCCGGTGAACCCATCGGTGTGGGTTCCTACGCGGACAGCTACGGCAATTTGGTGATCCGCGATCCGGCCGGTTTCAAACGTATCCTGGTCGGCAAAGGACACCTCGCGGAGGAATATACCCGCCGAGAGGGAGTGAAGGTGGTCTATTTGGAAGAAAATCGCGGACGCCTCTACCTGCGCAAGCAGGGCAAATGCCGCTACGGCGCACTGCTGCGCGGACGCAGCCATATGTATGGCCTGCCGGACAATGTCGTGCCGGTGCCAACCGTGACCTGCCGCTGACGCGCGGCAAGCAGGCCGGAGACGAAGACGCAAAGCGCGAGGGGAGTTCCCATGAGCGAGGCTCGAGCCGCCAGGCAATTGCGAGATCATGTAGAGTCGGTGCAGTCCATGACGCGCTTCGTGCTTGCCACGCTCGCGCTGGCGAGCGGCGTCTACACCTATCTCGGTGTGCGCGATCTGCTCGATGGCTCCGCCACCATCGTCTTCTTTGCCGCCATCATCTATTCGGCAGCTGTTTCCGTGGGCATTTACGGCTTCTGGGCCTTTCTCATGCGGTTCCTGCCGGAAATGCGCGAGACCGCATCACGCATGGCCCTTTTCGGCGTCATGGCGATCGGCTCCCTGATGATCATCGCCATGTCGTCCTGGCTCAACGCCGCGGCTCTGGCCGGGTCGGCGGCCGTGGAGCAGCACCTCGCAACAACCCTCGAGGAATATACAAGCGACCTGGACCAGGCGCACTCCAATGCCCTGGGCGCGCTGTCACTTCTTCCCGATATTCAGCGAGCCTCCGAGCGCTTTGCCCGCCTCGCGGAGGATGAGCGTAATTCCGGCGCTCTCACCGGCACTTCGGGATCCGGCAGCGTCGTACAGCTTCTCACGCAAATGTCTGCGCAGATGCGTGAGCTGGAACAGACGATACAAGGCTCCCGCGAGACCGTGGCCGGCCTTTTCAAGCAGGGACAGGAACGGCTTGCCGCCATGCGCGGGCTGGTCTCCAGCCCCGGCTCGGTGCAGCCGCGCGCCGACCGCTTCGCCGAAGAGAGCGTCGCGCTGGCCGGTGTCATCGCCTCCCTTGAGCAGACCTCGATCGCACCGTCGGTCGCGCGTGCCGCCGCGGATCTTTCCGCTGGCTTCATCGCCCCGGTGGCGGACGGCAATTCCGCAGATCTTGCCGGCCGCCAGGATCAGGTGATGGCCACGGTGCGCGAATCGGTGGCCGCCCAGTCCAAGGCGCTTTCCGATGCTGCAGCCGAAATCATGGCGCAGCCGAAGGTGCCGGAGCGGCGTTTTGTGCCGCTTTCCTCGGCGGAGGCTGTGCTGCTCTACGCATCGGACTTCCTGCCCAGCTGGGCGGGAGCCATATCCATCGATCTCCTGCCAGCCGTGCTCGTGGGCATTCTCGCCGTGGTCTATTCCTCCATCCGGCGCAGCGAGGCGGCGTTGACAGACGCGGACCGCATGACCGCGTCCGAACTCCTGCGCGCGATCGAGCTTCGCGAGGAATTGTCCCGCCAAGCCGCCCGGGAGCCGGTGAAGGAGATGGAAACGGCAGGTCCTGAGCTTCCGGCAGACCGCCCGGAGAACGTCACGCCTATCTCGGAACGAAAGCGGCTCGAGCCATGACTGAGTCGGATACGCCTTCAGCCTCTTCCAATCCACCGCCAAGGCATTCCTCTTTTGCGGTTTACTTTGCGCGGTTCAACGATGGCGCATTGATGCGCGGCGCCTTTGTCGGCGTGCTGATCGCTGCCGCAACCCTGGTGGGACTGGACTTGCGGGAGATGGTGGACTCTAACGGCCTCTTGCCCGCTGAGCCTGCGACCCTGCAGCATACGTTCCCTGTCCTGCCGCCGGCGGTGGATGCTGGCCCCAACCGCAAGCAAACGAATGATCCGCGCCAGTTCGTAACGGCAAATCAGGAACAACTGCGCCAGCCGATCTCCTTCACCCTCGAAGCAGGCGGCACGCTTCGCGCGAGCGGCGCGATAGACCCCGGTTCAGCCGCGAGACTCCGGGCGGAGCTCGATGCGCGGGGTGAATATGTCGAGCGCGTCAGCCTCAATTCGCCCGGCGGCGCCTTGGATGACGCCATCGACATGGCGCGCATGCTCCGGGAGCGCGGCATTTCAACGCTGGTCGAGAATGGCGCGATCTGCGCCTCCTCTTGTCCGCTGATGCTGGCCGGCGGCACGACGAGGCAGGTGGAAGAGCAGGCCGCGGTGGGGTTGCACCAGTTCTACACGGCCCTCGATCCCGCGATACGACCAGCGCAGGCGCTGGCGAACGCGCAGATGACGACCGCCCGCATATCCCGCCACCTGCAGGAGATGGGGCTGGATCCGGCCATCTGGCTGCACGCTCTCGATACGCCTCCGCGCGCGCTCTATTACCTTACGGCCGAGGAAATGAAGCGCTATAAGCTGGTGACGCAGACGAAGGAGGTCGCTCAGCAATAGGACCGGCCTCGAAGCGGCCGGAACCTGACATCGGCTTTGGCGTTGAGAAGGCACCAGAAGGAGCTTTCTATGGCTGAGACCAGAGTGCTGACCGACCACGAGGAAATCCGCGATTGGGCCGCAGCGCGTACCGGCCAGCCGGTGCTGAGGACGCTCAGCACGTCGCAGGACGAACCGGTCCTCGCTTTTGCCTTCGGTCAGCAGGCCTATCAGGATACCGATCGGGGCTGGGACGAAATCGGCGAGGTCGAGATTATCGAGTGGGACGACTGGTTTCGCCTCTTCGATGAGCGCGAGCTGGCCCTGGTGGTGGCAGAGGACGTTCCCGGCCAGCGGGAAGAATTTCACCAGTTCATCCGCCGGCCGTCGGAATAACCTCAGGTGAACTTCCGATGTCAGTGACTTGGCTCGGCCTTCACCTTCGGCCCGGCCTGGTATTTCTCCCGCCACTCGTCATACGGCATGCCATAGACGATCTCGCGCGAATCCTCCTTTGACAGCGGGATGCCGGACGACTGCGCTGCCTCCAGGTACCAGTTGGAAAGGCAGTTCCGGCAGAAGCCTGCGAGATTCATCAGATCGATGTTCTGCACGTCCGACCGCTCTCGAAGATGCTCCACAAGCCGGCGGAACGCCGCCGCCTCGAGATCGCGCTTCTGTTCGTCTGAAAGTTCGATCATGTCCGGCCCCTAAATCGGTCCTGTCCGCGACCCGAAGAATTTCACCTCATGCATATCGGGCCGTTCGTTCAGATCGTCAAGGATTGGCGCAAGGCGTTCTGCCCATTCCGCCGCGCCCGATTCAGCAACCACGAGATCCTGCCTGATTTCGATCAGCGCATGGGCGAAACCGTTGGCCGTGCAGTGGCGGAACATCGTATCGCCGCGCAAGGCTCCGTCATAGGGCTCGTTGTCGCCAACCACGATGCCGGGCGCCTCCGAAAGCGCCTCTATCAGCGGCTTTACTGCGCGCGAATCGCGATCCCACAGGATGCCGATATGCCAGGGCCTTTCCCGCCCCTGCATGAATGGGGTGAATGAGTGGATGGAAATCACCAGCGGAGCTCTCCCGGAGGCGGAAGCCACGGAAGCGACCATGGCCGCGACCGCATCGTGATAAGGCTCGTAGAAGCTTTCCACCCGTCTGCGCCGCTCCTGCGCGCTCATCGGATAGTTTCCTGGAATTACCGTGCCGTCGTAAAGCTGCCGGATAAGCGTGGGATCATCCGGGCCGCGATTGGGGTCGATCAGAAGGCGGGAGAACCGCGCCATTACACCAGGGGCACGAGTTGATGCCGAGAGTTGGCGCATTACCATTTCCACGCCGATGTCGTAAGCGATGTGCCGCTGAAACTCGGCGGGATCCAACCCGAGATCGCCATATTCATCAGGCAGGTCGTTAAAGGCATGGTCGGCGACGAGCACCAGCCCCTTGGTGCGGTCCCCGTCAAGGATCTCGAATGGAGAAAAAAGAGAGCTTCGTGTCATCTGGAACAGGAGAGCGATTGCGGGCTCGCCCGTCTTCCCATGAAGAGGCGGCGCATGCAATGCCGCGATTTGACGGTGTTCAACCCCGCGGGGCGCGTTGACAGGGCCATGCAGTTTGCGGAAAAGGGTGCGACAGTCCTTCACTGAGCGTGATCATGCGATTCGTGGACTATCTGACGCTGCAAAGAAGCATTCTTGTGCTTGCCGCCGCCGCCGGCTGCCTGCTTATGGGCGGCAAGCCGGCTTCGGCTGATTTTCGCGTCTGCAACACCACCCAGAACCTCGTGGGCGTGGCGATTGGCTATCGCGCCCGTACGGGCTGGATAAGCGAAGGCTGGTGGCACATAAAGCCATCGAGCTGCGAGACGCTTATAGATGCCCCGTTGGAATCCCGCTATTACTATCTCTACGCGGAGGATGCCACGCGCGGGGGCCGCTGGCAGGGACCGATACAGATGTGCGTATCGGATACCGAGTTTAAAATCACCGGCGCGAACGATTGCTTCAAGCGCGGTTTCCAGCGCGCTGGCTTCGAGGAATATGACACGGGCGACCAGGAGAATTGGATGGTGCAACTCACCGATGGCCCCGTGCCGGCCAACCCGGCCGTAACAGGGGCCGCCAATCCATGAAGCGGAGCCGCAAGGTCAAGATCCTCGCCACGCTCGGGCCCGCATCTTCGGATGAGGAAATCATCGTCCGCCTTCATGAGGCCGGTGCTGACGCGTTCCGCATCAATATGAGCCACACGGACCACCCGACGATGCGTGAGCTGGTGGCACGCATCCGCAGCGTTGAAACGCAGGTGAGCCGTCCCATCGGCATTCTGGCCGATCTGCAGGGCCCGAAGCTGCGTGTCGGCACTTTCGCCGATAAGAGCGCCACATTAAGCATCGGCCAGGAATTCACTTTGGACGATAATCCGGCGCCGGGCGACGCCACGCGCGTGCATCTGCCGCACCCGGAAATTCTGCAAGCCGTCCAACCGGGTCACCGCCTCCTGATCGATGACGGCCGCCTGCAACTCGCAGCACTCAAGACCGACGGCCGATCGATAGTCGCCCGGGTCATCGCGGGAAACAAGATCTCCGACCGCAAGGGCGTCAGCCTTCCCGACACGGAATTGCCGCTCGGCGCCCTTACGGAAAAGGACCGGCGCGACCTGGACGCGGTGCTGCAAACGGGCGTCGATTGGATCGCCCTGTCTTTTATCCAGAGGCCGCAAGACCTGGCGGAGGTCCGCAAAATCGCGCGTGGCCGCGCCGCCCTGATGGCGAAAATCGAAAAGCCTCAGGCGGTGAAACGCCTGCCGGAGATCATCGAGCTTTCCGACGGGTTGATGGTGGCACGCGGCGATCTTGGCGTGGAAATGCCGCTTGAGGCGGTGCCGGGCATCCAGAAGCAGATCACGCGCGCCTGCCGCCGCGCCGGCAAGCCGGTTGTGGTGGCGACGCAGATGCTGGAATCCATGATCACGGCGCCCGTGCCGACCCGCGCCGAGGTGTCAGATGTGGCGACGGCCGTGTTCGAGGGCGCGGATGCGGTAATGCTCTCCGCCGAATCGGCTGCCGGCCAGTACCCGGTCGAGGCGGTGGCCATGATGAATGCGATCGCGATCCAGGTCGAGCGCGATCCCGTATTCAACGATGTCATCAATGCGCAGCGCACGGAGCCGGAAGCGACGGGCGCCGACGCCATCTCGCTCGCCTCGCGAGAGATCGCGGAAACGCTGAAACTCGCGGCCATCATCACATATACGGCGTCGGGCACCACAGGGCTTCGCGCCGCCCGCGAGCGGCCGAAGGTGCCGATCATCGCGCTTTCGCCGGTGGTCGAGACGACGCGCCGCCTCAGTCTGGTCTGGGGTACCCATTGCGTTGTCTCGGAAGATGCAACCGACCTCGATGATATGGTGGATCGGGCGTGCCGCATTGCCTATGAGGAGCAGTTCGCCAAGCCGGGCGACCGCGTGATCATCACCGCCGGCGTGCCGCTCAGGACGCCGGGCGTCACCAATATGCTGCGCATCGCCTATATCGGCTCGGATGGGCTGAGCGGATTGTAAGGAAGCGCTCCCGGCAGGCGGGAAGCCTGAACAAGCGTAAGCAGGGCGGGGATCGGCCTCTACACCAATCGCCAACGTCCAGAATTACAAAACGAAGCTATAGGCGCTCATCGGTCGTCTTGTCGGTGAGGTCCAGCAAGGCTCGTTGCGCGCTACGCTGCATGGGGTAGATTTCAAGCATCCGGCGATAGATTTCGAGCGCCCGATCCTCGCGCCCCGTGACACGCAGAATACCCGCCAAACCGCTCATTGCTCCGAAATGCCGTGGTTCGATCGAAAGCACATGTGAGAGATCGGACATGGCCCGGTCGAAATCGTTCATCATCAGATAAACGAGCGCACGGTTGTTCCAGCTCTCCACATATTGGGGATAGAGCGTGACCGCCTGGTCGAGCAGGTCGAGGGCCACATGGAATTTCTTCTCTCCAGCCGCTTTATGCGCCCATTCGATGAGCACGTCAGCCGTGGCGCCGCCGGAACGCTGCCACTCTTCACGGATGCGGTTGGCGATGCGGCGCGCTGAAGCCTCGTTGCGCTCTTGCCTGAGATCGGAAAAGAGCTCATCGAGGCGTCCCTGCCGGTTCGGCTGCTCAGCCGAAGATTCCTGTGAGGCAGGAGCTTCCGCATAGGCTGGCGAGAGCAACAGCGCAGCAATGGGTACGAACAGGACGAGAAAACGCATGGGGGCAGAATACCTGCCTTCACGCCTGGATAAAAGCAAAAACCGCGTGAGGCCTCTTGCCTCACCCAGAGGGATCAGCCCTGACGGGCCTTATAGCGCGGGTTCGACTTGTTGATGATGTAGATGCGGCCCTTGCGGCGAACCATGCGGTTCTCGCGGTGACGGCCCTTCAACGCTTTGAGCGAGTTTCTGATCTTCATTGTCTTGCCCGTTGCGGCCCGACGGCCGAAAAGAGTTGTGGCCATTCGGCCGAAACGAAAGACGCGCCCTCTTGGCGCGCCAAAATCCGATGGGGCACATAGACGAGGAAGACCTTGCATGTCAACCCTGGAGCACCGGGCCGGATGCCTTGTGCATGCGGTATTTGCGCAAAGGCGGTGGCGTTCACAGCGAAACCTTCGCTTGAACCGATCCCGTCGCTGCCCTATTTTTTGCCTCGCTCTAACGGGGTGCCGTCGATTGACGGCTGAGAGGCAAAGGCCAACCCGCGGAACCTGATCCGGCTCATACCGGCGGAGGGATTAGACGCTGAGATAAAGCGCCTTCCCTGCAAGAAAGAATGGAGGCGCCGAATGCACAGAACAGCTCTCCTTGCGGCCCTGGCTTTGGGCATGGCGGCAGTTCCCGCCTCGGCCCAGGAAAAGCTCACCGTCTACACCTATGAAAGCTTCACCGCCGAATGGGGGCCTGGCCCCGTGGTGGAAACGGCCTTTGAAGCCGAATGCGGCTGCGATCTCGAATTCGTCTCGGTTGCCGATGGCGTTGCCCTGCTCAACCGCCTGAGACTTGAGGGCGAAGGCACCGAAGCGGACATCGTCCTCGGGCTGGATACGAACCTTACCCATGAGGCGAAGGAAACCGGCCTTTTCGCGCCGCATGGGATCGAACTCGGCAATGTCGATGTGCCCGGCGGATTCCAGGACGACGTGTTCGTGCCCTATGACTACGGCTATTTTGCCTTCGTCTACGACACGCAAGCACTGGAAAACCCGCCGACGAGCCTGCGCGATTTGGTGGAGAGCGGCAGCGATCTCAAGATTGCGATCCAGGACCCGCGTACCTCCACGCCGGGTCTTGGCCTGCTTCTCTGGATCAAGGCGGTCTATAAGGACGATGCGGCGGATGCCTGGGGCAAACTCAAGAACAATGTGCTGACCGTGACCCCCGGCTGGAGCGAATCCTACGGGCTTTTCACCAGCGGGGAAGTGCCGATGGTGCTGTCCTACACGACATCGCCTGCCTATCATGAGATCGCTGAGGGAACCCAGCGTTACAAGGCCGCGGCTTTTTCCGAGGGCCACTACCTTCAAATCGAGGTGGCCGCGCGCACGGCGAGAGCCAAGGACAACCCGCTGGCGGCGCAATTCCTTTCCTTTATGACCGGCCCCGGCTTCCAGGATGCCATACCGGAGAAGAACTGGATGTTTCCCGCCGGCAAGACCTCCGAGCCGCTTGACCCGGTGTTCCGGCAACTGGTCCAGCCAGCAACAACGCTTCTGTTCTCGCCCGAGGAAGTCGCTGAGAACCGCAAGGCCTGGGTTGACGAGTGGCTGGCCGTGATGAGCCGGTGACAGCCTCCTTTCCCGAGCGCGGGCGCATCACCGCGGGCGTGCTCGCCCTGGCCGCTTTGGGCATTCTGGTCGGCGGCGCCTTTGCGGGCCTCGGCCAGGAGGCGATACAGTCTTGGCGGGGGGCGTTCTCCGCCTTCGACAGCTACCTGTTGCGCGTGGCGCGGTTCACCCTACTCCAGGCGGGGCTCTCCACCATCCTTTCGGTGCTCCCGGCAATCTTCGTGGCCAGGGCACTGGCGCGCCACCCGCGCTTCTTCGGTCGGGGGTTCATCCTCCAACTGTTTGCCGTTCCACTCGCGCTTCCAGGCATTGTGGCCGCCCTCGGGGTCCTGGCCCTTCTGGGGAGGGCGGGCTTCCTGGCTCCGCTCCTTTCTTCCCTCTCGGGGGACACATGGCAGGGCATCTACGGCCTGTCGGGCATCCTTGTGGCCCATGTCTTCTTCAATCTGCCGCTTGCGGCGCGCCTTTTACTTGCATCGCTGGAAGCCGTGCCGGCGGACCAATGGAAACTCGCCGCTCAGCTCGGAATGGGCGCAGGCGCCACCTTCAGGCTGATCGAGTGGCCGGCACTGAGAGATGCACTGCCGGGCGTCGCGGCCCTCGTCTTCATGGTCTGCGCCGTTTCCTTCACGATTGTGCTTACTCTCGGCGGCGGCCCGCGCGCTACCACGCTCGAAGTTGCCATCTACCAGGCGCTTCGCTTCGATTTCGACCTTGCAAGGGCGATCGCGCTCACCTTGGTGCAGGTGGCTTTGACGGCGGCGATCGTACTTGTGCTTTCCCGCCTCGGAGCCTCGATCAATGCCGATGCCAGCCTACCGGCAGCGCCCCGCCGCTCGGTGTTTCCGCGTCCGGGCGAAACCGCCTTCAACGTTTCGGTGATCCTGCTCGCGCTCGTCTTTGTCGGCGGGCCCATTGCCGCCACCGTGATCGCCGGCCTCGGCGCCGATCTTGCTCGGCTTGCAGGCGAGAGGGCGGTGCACGGCGCGACAATGACCAGCCTTCTGCTCGCGAGCCTTTCGGCATTCTTGTGCCTGCTCCTTTCGTTTCCGCTGGTGGCGGCAAGGCGGGCGCTGGAAATGGCGCGAGGAGGCGGTAGGGCTGGCGGCTTGGAACGCCTCACGGACACCGGCGCCAGCATGGTGCTGATCGTGCCGCCGATCGTCATCGGTGCGGGGTGGTTCATCCTTCTTCGCCGCTTTGGCGACGTATTCGCCTTCGCGCCATTGATGGTGGTAACGGTCAACGCCGCCATGGCCCTGCCCTTCACCATGCGTGCTATCCGCCCCGCCTATGACGCGGCGAGCGCGCGGCATGAAAAGCTCTGCCTTGCGCTCGGTATTTCCGGCTGGAGCCGCTTGCGGCTTGTCGACTGGCCTGCGCTCAGGCGGCCTGCTGCCACCGGGCTGGCCTTCGCCATGGCGCTCTCTCTCGGCGATCTCGGCGTGATCGCCCTTTTCGGCAGCGACCGGGTAAAGACCTTGCCTTATCTCCTTTTCGAGCGCATGGGCAGCTATCGCACCGCCGATGCCGCGGGGCTCGCGCTCTTTCTTGGCGTCCTCTGCCTCGGCTTGATGTTCCTTGCCACCCACTGGGGAAAAGAGAAGTCGTGATGGTTCCGCAACAGGGCGCGGTCGTGAAGCTCGATGCGCTTGCCTTCGCCTATCCGGGCGGGCAGGCGATGCGCTTCGATCTGTTGGTGCCCGCTTCGGAAATCGTCGCGCTGATGGGGCCGAGCGGCTCGGGAAAATCCACATTGCTCAACCTGATTGCAGGTTTCGAGCGGCCGGATTCGGGACAGGTGCTGATCGGGAGCGGCGATGTCACGCGCCTGCCGCCTTTCAAGCGGCCTGTTTCCATGATCTTCCAGGAAAATAATCTCTTCAGCCACCTGACAGTGGAACAGAATGTCGGGCTTGGCCGCTCCCCCACGCTGCGGCTTTCCGATGGCGATCGCGCTGCGGTCAGCGAGGCGATCGCCAGAACGGGCCTGGCAGGAAAGGAACAGCGGCTGCCACGGCAACTTTCCGGCGGCGAACGCCAGAGAGTGGCGCTCGCGCGCGTGCTGGTCCGGCGGCAGCCGGTACTCCTTCTCGACGAGCCATTCGCCTCGCTTGGGCCAGCACTGAGGGACGAGATGCTGGACCTGGTTGCCGAGCTTCATCGCGATCAGCAAATGACGGTCATCATGGCGACTCATGATCCGCGTGACGCGGAACGCCTGTCAAACAGGCTTTTGTTCATAGAGAACGGGACAATTGCGGCAGACGGTGCCACTTCAAGCTTCCTGGCCGGGCAAGGGCCGCCCGCTTTCGCGCGCTACCTTGGCGAGAGGAAACGATTGCGATAACAACCGGGCTATTGTTCGGCCAGATTCGGTCATTATTTATCGCCACAAGACCGGTCGATTGAAACAGCCCGGTAACTGTGGCGCGCAGATCATTGTCTTGATCAAAAGACTATGGCTAGGTCGTCGCCAGCCAAGCGGGACGGAACCCGTCGAAAGGATGTTCGCTCTGCCTCGATTCAGTGCCTCAGGATTTATGGGCGCCGCCCGGGAGCGCCGCTACCGTATGGCCCTGCTTGCCGGCGTATTTGCGCTTTCCGGATGCCAGGCGCTCGACATGTCGTCGGATGCGGATTTCAAGCCGTCGCCCAACCCGATGACGGTAGACACCGTCATGCGCAGCGATTCGCTGGCCAATCTTGCACGCCGTCAACATCCTAAGATTCTGCAGACCTATGGCGGCGAATATTCGGACCCCAAGCTGGAACGGATGCTGGCGCGGGTTGTCGGCAAGCTTTCGCAGGACCCGCAAAACCCCTCGCAGACCTATCGGATTACGATCCTCGATTCGCCCAACATCAATGCCTTCGCGCTGCCGGGCGGCTATCTCTACATCACGCGGGGCATCTTGGCGCTGGCGAGTGATTCGGCGGAGATTGCCGCCGTGCTGGCGCATGAGATGGCGCATGTGACCGCCAATCACGGCATCGAGCGGCAGCGCAGGGAAGCCGAGGCAACGCTTGCGTCGCGTGTCGTGGACGAGGTTTTGAGCTCCGACAGGAACGCGCAGGCCGCCGTCTGGCGCGGCAAGCTCCAGCTGGCGCAGTTCTCGCGCAATCAGGAGCTGGAGGCGGATGCCATCGGCATCGCCACCATCGGACGCGTTGGCTATGACCCCTATGCGGCGGCGCGTTTTCTTCAGTCGATGGACGCCTACCAGAAGTTCTACAGCGTCCAGGGCGAAAACGACGCGAGCCTGGACTTCCTGGCGAGCCACCCCAACGCGCCGCGGCGGATCGAGCTTGCACAGCGCCATGCCCGGCAGTTTGGCATGCCTGGCACGGGCGAACGGGACCGTGCACCCTTCCTTGAAGGGATTGACGGCCTGCTTTTCGGGGACAAGCCGGACCAGGGCTATGTGCGGGGACGCGATTTTCTGCACCCGACGCTTGGCGTGGCCTTTTCCGTGCCCGAGGGCTTTGTGATTGACAATTCGGCCGGAGAGGTCGTTGCGGCGGGGCCGGGCGACCTGGCTTTCCGCTTCGACGGCGCAACGGTGCCCCGTTCTCTCTCGCTCACCGATTATCTTCAGGACGGATGGCTCGCCGGACTGGACACCGGCACTGTGCGGGCCACCACGATCAACGGCCATGAAGCTGCGAGCGCCCGCGCCTATGCCGGCGAATGGCAGTTCGATGTGACGGTGGTGCGCGTGGGCGATCAGGTTTACCGGCTGCTCACCGGCGCGCCGCGCAACAGCAATCAGCTCGAGCCGGTAGCCCGAGCCATCAGCAGCAGCTTTCATGTGCTGAGCCAGGCGGAGCGTGCAGAACTCAAGCCGCTGCGCATTCGCGTCCTAACGGTGCGGCCGGGCGACACGGTGGCGACCTTCGCCAATCAGATGGCGGGCGTCGACCGCAAGCTGGACCTCTTCCGCCTGCTCAACGGGCTCGGTCCCGGCGCCAATCTTTCGGCGGGCGACAAGGTCAAGATCGTCACGGATCGTTAAGCCCACATGCCGGATGAGCCATCCGCAAAGACGGCCGCTCGCCCCGAATGAGGGCCAAGCTGGATTAATGGAAATTACGCCCCTTCGGCATGACCTGCGCCACGGCGGCCGATTGCGCAATTTCTGCTTCTTTCCGCACGGTTGTTTCGAGCTGCGGTGACGCGCTCGCCGGGGACATTGCCCGTTCAGGGAGAACCGCCGTCTTTTCCCGCGTCAGGTTCCTGCGCTCGTGCCCTTCCTTCACCAGGGCGCCGAGCCTGGCGCTCAGATCGATGATCTTCTCGGCGACCACATGGATGACGCCGGATGCGCTCTGAAGCTTGCCGTCGATCCGCACGAATCGGGCGCCCATCACCTGCGGACGAAAGCGCTGGAACATCTTGTCCCAGACAACGATATTGGCGATGCCTGTCTCATCCTCGATCGTCATGAAGATGACATTCTTGGCCGTGCCCGGCCGCTGGCGGATGAGCACGAGGCCCGCAACGGATACGCGACGCCCATTGTCCAAATCCTGCAGGCGCTCATTGGGGACCACCTTTTCAGCGGCAAGCTGGTCACGCAGGAAGGAAACGGGATGCGCTTTAAGTGACAGGCTGAGTGACTGATAATCATGCACCACATGCATGCTGAGCGGCATGGAGGGCAGCCGCACCTCCGGCTCATCCTCGCCAAGGTTGATCTCGGGCCTGTCGAGCAGAGGCAGGCGGTCTGCAGCCCTCGTTTCATCCAGCGCCTGCACGGCCCAGAGGGCGGTGCGCCGGTCGAGCCCCAGGGAACGGAAAGCATCCGCTTCCGCAAGCCGGGCGATCACGCTTTTGCTTAAACCCGAACGGAGCCACAGATCGCGTACCGAGCGGTACCCGACGCCGCGATTGCGCACGAGCTGCTCCATATCGGCCTCAGCCAGGCCTTTTACCTGGCGGAAGCCGAGACGCACGGCATCCTCTGTCCTGATGATGGAGCGCATCCCGGCATGCCGGTCCGCTACACGAGCAGGATCAAAAGAGGCTTCTTCAAGCGTGCAATCCCATTTTGAAGAGTTGATATCCACCTCGCGGATTTCGACGCCATGCTCGCGCGCATCGCGCACAAGCTGCGCCGGCGCATAGAAGCCCATGGGCTGGGAATTCAGGATCGCCGCGCAGAAGACATCCGGGTAATAGGCCTTGAACCATGCGGAGGCATAAACAAGAAGGGCGAAGGAGGCCGCATGGCTCTCTGGAAAGCCGTATTCGCCAAAGCCTTCGATCTGCCTGAAGCAACGCTCGGCGAACGCGCGCGGGTAGCCCCTGGCCTCCATGCCATTGATCAGCTTGTGCTTGTAATCGGTAACCGTGCCAGTGCGTTTGAACGTCGCCATCGCGCGGCGGAGCCGATCCGCTTCCCATGGTTCGAAACCGCCCGCCACGATCGCGATCTTCATCGCCTGTTCCTGAAACAGTGGAACGCCGAGTGTCTTTTTCAGTATCGCTTCAAGCTCCGGCCGCACATATTCGGGCTTTTCCTGTCTCTCGCGCCGCTTCAGATAGGGATGCACCATGTCGCCCTGTATGGGACCCGGCCGGACAATGGCCACCTCGATGACCAAGTCATAGAATGTCCGCGGCTGAAGACGCGGCAGCATCGACATCTGCGCGCGGGATTCCACTTGGAAGACGCCAATCGTATCGGCGCGGCTGATCATATCGTAGACAGGCTCCAGTTCCGGCTGAATGGTCGCCAGTTGGAGAGGCCGGCCGTAATCGTCCCTGACATCGTACTTCTCTTTTAGAAGACCGAAAGCGCGTTGCAGGCAGGACAGCATGCCGAGCGCGAGCACATCGACTTTGAGAAGGCCGACATTGTCGAGATCATCCTTGTCCCACTCCACCATCTTGCGCTCTTCCATCGCCGTCTTGACGATGGGGACGATCTCATCGAGCCGGTCCTTGGTGATGACGAAACCACCCACATGCTGGGAAAGATGGCGCGGGAAACCCATGATCCCGTTGGCCAGATTGACCATTTGCTTCGTCCTGGGATCAGCCTTGTTTAGGCCTGCGGCTTTGATTGCCGTATCGCCCACCTCTTCGCTCGACCACCCCCAGATCGAGCCGGAGAGCGCCGAAGTGACATCTTCGGAAAGCCCAAGCACCTTGGCCACTTCGCGAAGCGCCAGGCGGCCACGATAGGAAATGACCGAGCAGGCGAGGGCCGTGTGCTTTTCGCTGTATTTCTCATAGATATAGGCGATGACCTCTTCGCGGCGCTGATGCTCGAAATCGACGTCGATATCCGGCGGCTCGCCACGCTCCTCGGAAATGAAGCGCTCAAGCAGGTGGTCCATGATATCGGGTCCGACATCGGTGATGCGCAGGCAATAGCAGATGAGGGAATTGGCCGCCGAGCCCCGCCCCTGGCATAGGATTCCCTGCGATCGCGCGTATCTCATGATATCGTAGACGGTGAGGAAGTAGCGCGCGTAGTTCTTCCGCTTGACCAGGTCCAGTTCCTTGCGGATAAGCTCCTTCTGCGCCTCGGGAATGCCCCGCGGGAAACGCTCCTTCGCACCTTCCCAGGTCAGCCGTTCCAGTTCCTCCTGCGCCGGAAGCCCGGACTCGGACACCTCATCGGGATAATTGTGCTCCAACTCGCTCAGCGAGAAGCTGAGGCTTTCGGCAAAACGAAGCGTCTCGGCCAGCGCCTCCGGATATGAACGAAAGAGGCGCGCCATCTCCTCCGGCGGCTTCATATGGCGCTCGGCATTCGCTTCGAGAGCAAAGCCCGCTTCGGAAATCGTCGTGTTGAGGCGGATAGCGGTGAGGACATCCTGGAGGGAACGCTGCTCTGCCGCATGATAGAGCACGTCATTGGTGGCCATCAGCGGGACGCCCACCGCTTCCGCCATGCCCGCCGCCTGGGCAAGCCGCCAGCGGTCATCGCCGCCATAGGATGGAGCGACGGCGAGCCAGACACTCTCCTTAAACCGGGCTTTAACTGCTTTCAGGAAAGCGAGCGTTTTGTCCCCTGGTGCTTGCAGGTCCGGCAGGATGGCGAGGGAGATTTGATCGCCCCACTCCCAGAAATCCTCCGCCAGGAGGACTGGCGCGCCCTTCTCGCTTTCCTCACGCATATTCGCCTTGGTCAGCATGCGGCAGAGATGCGCCCAGCCCTGCCGGTCCTGCGGATAGGCCAAGATGTCCGGCGTGCCGTCGGAAAAGACGAGCCGGCAGCCGGGGTGATAAGGCAGTCGGGCCGGCTCGGACTCCTCCGTCAGCTTGATATATTTGGACTGCACCCAGGCCCGAACCACGCCCGCCACAGTGTTGCGGTCGGCAAGGCCCATGGCCGAGAACCCCAATAATTTTGCAGCAACCACCAGCTCTTCCGGCCGCGAGGCTCCACGCAGGAAGGAAAAATTCGACTGAACGCCGAATTCCGCATAGGCGGGAGCGGCCGTCATGGGAAAATCCCGTGCAGGAACCAGCGCGGCGCGGTCTTCTCGCCATAAAGCCCTTCCCGATAAAGCCAGTAGCGTCGGCCCTCCATATCCTCGACGCGGAAGTAATCGCGCGTGGGCCCCGGCTCATCTTCGCGCCACCACTCGGAGGCGATGCGCTCCGGCCCCTCGGCCCGCGCCACACGATAGAGCGCCCGCCGCCAGCGGAAGGAAAGAGGCGGACCTTCGGGGACTTCCGCCGAAGCCTCCACCGGTTCGGGCTTTTCCAGGAGGCGGATGGGGCGGATCTTCTCCGCGGGATCTATCGCTTCTTTGGCGCCGACCTCTTTTCCGAAGGGAACAAAACGCGCCCTGCGCTCGGGCAAATGGCTTTCGGCCAGGACGGGGACGAGTACGGCGCCCTCGCCGAGACGGGCGCGAATGCGGTCGGCAAGAAGCGAAAACTCCTCTTCCTCGCAGGCAGTCCCTTCCGCAAGATCCGTCTGCTCCACCTCGAAAGGCGCGGTGACGGTAACCGAAAGCCGCACCAGATCGAACCCATATTCCGGATCGAGGCTGCCTTCGAGAGCTGAAAACCGCTCATGGAACAGTTTGGCGACCGTCAGCGGCTCACGCTGGGGCCGCGAGGTGCCCACCATGATGCGGCTCACCGCGCCATCGACCCGGAAAAGGGAAAGCAGCAAGCGCCTGGCGCCTTCGCCCCGCCGCTCCAGATCCTGCCTCAAGGTGCGGGCAAGGATGAGGACCAGCTGCTCGATTTCTTCCCGCGTGCCGATCGGCTCGGCAAGCTGGCGCTCGGCCGAGAGCGGAGCCACAGGCAGGCGCGGCGTGATGGCTTCTTCGACCATACCCAAAGCCTGATCCAGGCGGGTGACGAGCTTGCGCCCGAAACGCCGCGCGAGCGGCGCGCGCGGCGCACCGATGAGAGCGCCGACATGGCGAAGGCCCACGCTTTCCAGCCCGACCCGGGTCTTCTCTTCCAGGCGCAGGGCGGCAAGCGGCATGGGCGCCAGGGCCGTTTCCTCCTGTCCCGGGGACACGTTGCAATCACCTTTCGCATAACGCGCCGCTGCCCAGGCCATTCCGGGAGTCGAGGCAAGGGCGGCACGGACATCGAAGCCCTGATGCGTGAGACGGCAGAGGATTTCGGCCAGCATCGCATTCTCGCCGCCGAAAAGATGGGCACAGCCGCTGATATCGAGAAAAAGCCCGTCGCGGCCATCGAGCGCCACCAGGGGCGTGAACCGGTCACACCAGTCGGCCAGGCTTTCGAGCAGCAGTTGATCCCGGTCTGGGTCCGCCTCGACGACCTCTAAATCCGGGTACATGGCGCGTGCGTCAGCAATGCCCATGCCGGGTTTGAGGCCGAAGTCCTCGGCCCGTTCGTCAAGCGCCACGATGCGCTGCGCGTTGTTCTGCCGGCAGCTTACCACCAGCGGCGGAAGATCAGCCCGCGCGCCTTCGTTCTGGCCTGAGCGCCAGCCGGGCCCGTGCCGCCGGCGCAGAATCCGGTCCGTTGAAAGATGCGGCAGCCAGATGGCCAGGATTCTGCGCTTCTCGGCCGCTCTCGCGAACAATTCGCCGCTCTCCGGCGGGCCATCTTTCCTGAAAGGCAAAGTCATGGGAGTTCCAGTCCAGCACGAATGTTCCATCTTTCCCCGTCCTGCTCTTGGACAAGGTGGCGGCGAAGGCCGGCGGGCCGATGGAGCGGGGAAGCGGCCCGGCAAGCGCCTCCCGCAGGGGGGAAGGCGCGGGCGAGACAAGCAGGCGCGTGGGGGCCGCCGTCGGCTCCGGCTCCGCCGAGTGGCGGATGAGCAAAACAGGCTGTGCCGCTTCCCTGGCGCGAAGATGGAGGCGGCGCGTGGCCGTCAGGTCGAGCTTTGCCGGATTGCCTCGCAGTTCCAGAATGGTGGCGGAAAAACTGCCCAGGCGAGCCGCCTCTTCCGCGGCCCAAAGCGCATCCTCCAGCCGTCCGGCGCGCGCCAGGAGAAGCTTGTCCGGCGCGAGGCCGAAAAATGATCCCAGCCCCGGCGCATAGGGAAAGCCGGCCTCTGAAAGCATATCCCCTAGGCAGATCCAAAGGATCGGCCTGGCGGATTGTGCGCCCGCGCCGGTACGCGAGACAATAGCAGCAAGGGCCAGCGCAAAGCCACAAACAGCCCCGCTGTCACGGGTCGCGCGTCCCGATACTTCCGTCAGGGCCGCGCGTGGGATGCCGCCGCCGAGTGCGGAATCGAGACGCGGCGCTCCGGTGACGGAAAACCCCGCGCCCGAAGCAAGGCGGCCGTAATGGCGCAGCACAGCTTCGCTGCCAGCCCCCGCTTCCGGCGCGGCAAAACGCTCGGGCAGGTTGCCCTCGATTTTCGCGATTTCCCGGCGCAGGGCAAAAAGCTTTTCCTGCGCCATGGCCATGCGTGCCATGCCGCTCACTCCAGCGCATAGATCGTTCCTGTTATGTTCTTATGGATTCCAGAGCCGCCCCACGGAGTCAAGAAGGATTTTATTCCTTCTTCTCCAACCCTCCGCAACGAGCCCTGCCAGACCTCTCGAATCGCGAGCGGGAACGCGCTATATGCGCGTCAAAGGATATAAAATGGCACGCATCTACCAGACACGCGCCTGGCATGACCAGCTCTCACCATCACTTGCGGAATTCGAACTCCTGGCAATGGAAACCTATGCCAACCTGCCGGAGGAGTTCCGCAAGCTCACGGGCGATATCATCATTCAGGTTGCCGATTTTCCCAGCGAGGAAATCATGGACGACCTGGCATTGGAAACGCCTTTTGATCTGCTGGGCTTGTTCGAGGGGCGGGGGATTGCCGAACGCTGGAACCCCGCCACGGGCGACGGTCCCAACCGCATAACGCTCTACCGCCGCGCGATCCTCGATTATTGGGCCGAGAACGAGGAAACACTGGGGGACATCGTGGCGCATGTGCTGATCCACGAGATCGGCCATCATTTCGGCCTGTCGGATGAAGACATGGCGCGGATCGAAGAGACGGTGGACGAATGGCCGAGCCCGGGCTCGTGACGCAGATAAGAAATCGCGCCTCAGTATTCTCCGAGCTTCATTTCGGGAGAGTAGTCCAGCCCGTCCACTTCCTTGTAAACCGCCTGGCCGCAGCGCATCGCCTTGGCTTCGGGGTCATAGGCATAGGTGGGTGATCCGTGGAGCAGCCAGCCTTTGTTCAGCGCGGCCGTGACCTTGTGGCAGAAGCTTGAGTCGTCCGGACCGGACAGAAAGCGGTAGAGCCTCATTCACCTCTCTCCTTGATTTCCTGCGCCTTCTTGAGCAGCGCTTCCGATTGTTCGAGATGGAGACGCTCCACCATGCGGCCCTGGATGGAGACGACGCCCCGAAAGCGGTTTTCCGGCTTCGAGAACTCTTCGACGACAGCTTCCGCTTCCGCGATTTCCGCGGCTGTGGGCGAGAAGGCCGCGTTGGCGGGATCGATCTGCGCGGGATGGATCAGCGTCTTGCCGTCGAATCCCATGGCGCGGGCTTCCGCGCATTCCCGCGCGAAGGCTTCCAGATCGCGAAAATCGTTGGACACCCCGTCCAGCGCTGTCAGGTTTCCGGCACGGGCGGCAAGAACGATCTGCATCAGCCAGGGCGCCATATTGATCCGGCTGGTGACGCGCGTTTCCTTGGCAATGTCGTTCGTACCGGCAACGAGGCAGGAAAGCCGCGCGGCGGGATCGCGCCCCAACTCCGCGATTGCGCCTATATTGAGCACGCTGCGGGCGGTTTCGACCATGGCCCAAAGGCGGATCGAGCGCGGCGCATCCGTCTCGTCGAGCACCGCATCGACATCGAGAATATCGCGTGGGCCATCTATTTTGGGCAGCAGGATTGCGTCGGGCCGGCAGGCTCCTGCGACCTGCAGGTCCCCGGTCCCCCATTCGCTCGACAGTGCATTGACGCGGATGACGGTCTCGCATTTCGGCCGCCCGGATCCGGCAAGAAAGCCGCGCAGGCGCTCGCGCGCATCTTCTTTCTCCTCGGGCCCGACCGCGTCTTCCAGGTCATAGATGACGGCATCGCAGGGGAGCGCAGCGCTTTTGCGCAGCGCCTTTT
Organism: Chelativorans multitrophicus; assembly: GCF_011317445.1. GTDB lineage: Bacteria > Pseudomonadota > Alphaproteobacteria > Rhizobiales > Rhizobiaceae > Chelativorans > Chelativorans multitrophicus. The sequence goes on along the minus strand of NZ_JAAAPL010000003.1, from coordinate 624,718 downwards.
CGTTGCTGGCGGGCACATAAAGGACGGAGCGGCGCAGGCGAGGCAGGGGCTCATGCATGCGCACTTTCATGGCGCAGCGCGCAGAAGGGCGCAAGGGCTTTGCGTATCCGCATGGTTGTTGTAAAGGGATGTCACCCAAGTGTTGCAGCTAGGCAAAAAGTTCATGGAAAAGTTCACCACGCTCACCGGCGTCGCCGCGCCTCTGCCGATCGTCAATATCGATACAGATATGATCATCCCGAAGGATTATCTGAAGACGATCAAGCGCACCGGGCTCGGCTCGGGCCTTTTCGCCGAGATGCGTTACAACGAGGACGGGTCGGAGAACCCGGATTTCGTTCTGAACAAGCCAGCTTACCGCAGCGCCAAGATCCTCGTCGCGGGCGATAATTTCGGCTGCGGTTCGAGCCGCGAGCATGCGCCGTGGGCCCTGCTCGATTTCGGCATCCGCTGCGTGATTTCCACAAGCTTTGCCGACATCTTCTACAACAACTGCTTCAAGAACGGCATTCTGCCCATCACGGTCTCGCCCGAGGAACTCGAAAAACTGATGGAAGACGCCGAGCGCGGCGCCAATGCCACGCTGACGGTCAATCTGGAGACGCAAGAGATCCATGGGCCGGACGGCGGTGTCATCAAGTTCGAGATCGACGCCTTCAAGCGCCATTGCCTCCTGAACGGCCTTGATGATATCGGGCTCACGCTGGAAAAGGCGCCCGCCATCCAGTCCTTCGAGAACAAATACGCCGAAAGCCGCCCCTGGGCCTGAGCGGGCGGCATTTCAAACCGCTCCGCAGTTCTTCACCGCCGGGGCTTATCCGGTTCAAGCGGCCGGGCTTCCCCTGGTAGCATCACGGGAACGCCGTCGCGAACCGGATATGCAAGCCCGGCCTTGGCGGAGATGAGTTCGTTTTTCGCAGGGTCCCACTTCAGCGGACCCTTGGTGACCGGGCACGCCAGAAGTTCCAGAAGCTTCGGGTCGATCGACGTCCTCTCGATTCGCCTGCCATCCGTCATGGGGGTACTCTCCTTAAACCTTGCCGGCCGACGCCCTATTGCAGCGTCCGATGGGCATGGCCCTCCTTGCGCGCGAGGATGCGTTCCGTGATGGCGATCAGGGTTTCGGCCCTCGCCCTCAGGTCCGGCGCGTCCAGAAGGGCCTGCTTCTCCGCAGCTCCGAACGGGGCCATCATGGCAAGCCCATTCACCAGTGTTCCGTTGTCTGCGCGCAGGAAGCTCTGCCAATCTGCATCGAAATCATTCGCCTCCAGATAGGCGCGAAGCGTGCGCATGAGCTTTACCCGGTCAACATTCTCAGCGGAGCTGTCGTCCTGGAGGTCGGTGGGGAAAGGCTGGATACGGCACTGCCTGAAAGGCGTTTCGACAGCAATCTCCTCCCGAAGGTGAAAGCGGCAAATCCCGTGCAGGGTGATGAGATAACGACCATCACCTGTTTCCCTCATTGAAACGATCCGGCCGACGCAGCCAAGATCGCAGAGAGCGGAATCCGCGACTGCCCCCTCCGGGCGATCGAAGCCCGGCTGAATCATGCCGATAAGCCTGCCGCCGGCCAGAGCATGATCGACCATGCTGAGATAGCGCGGCTCGAAAATATTGAGTGGCAGCAGCCCACCGGGAAGAAGAAGCGCTCCGGCCAGAGGAAAGACAGGGATAATCTCAGGCAGGTCAGCGATATCGTGGTAAACGGCGTTACCGGCTTTCACATCTCATCTCCTGGCGGGAGCCAAGGATATCGCCGAAGTCCCGCGATTCCCTGCCCCCCCAAAAATGGCTACGAGAACAGGAGCGAAGAGAGCCTGCGCCGCGCGGAGAGCGTTGCAGGATCCGTCATCCCCCAGGCATCGAAAAGCTCAAGCAGCTTGCCCCGCGCTGCATCGTCGTTCCAGCTGCGATCCGCCTTGATGATGGCGAGAAGATTGTCGGCCGCTTCCGCGCGCTTTCCCTGAGCATTGAGGATCAGCGCCAGGTCGAAACGAGCCTGATGATCATCAGGATTCGAGGCAAGGCGTTGCTGAAGCTCGGCCGGATTGCCCAGGCCGGCCACCTGCTCGGCAAGGGCCATCTTCGCGCGCACCGTGGCCACAGCCGCCGCGTTCTTCTTGGCGTCCGGCACCTGGTCGAGCAGCGAGCGCGCCTCGTCTGTCTGTCCCGCTTCGAAGAGAAGATCTGCAAGTCCCGCAAGTGCGTCCACCTGCTCGGGTTCCTGCTGGAGGACGGCCGAGTAGATTTGCGCCGCCATCTGCGAATCGCCGGCTTCGCGCGCCTCGGCGGCGGCTGCCAGCGCCTCCTCCACTTTGCTGCCGCCAGCGGAAATCCGCTTTATGAAATCGCGGATCTGGCTCTCCGGAACGGCACCCATGAAGCCATCGACGGGCTGGCCTTCCTTGAAGGCAATGATGGCCGGAATGGACTGGATGCCCAATTGGCCTGGAATGGCCGGATGGTCATCGATATTGAGCTTCACCAGCTTCACGCGGCCGCCCGCCTCGCGCACCGCTTTTTCGAGCAGGGGCGTAAGCTGCTTGCAAGGCCCGCACCAGGGCGCCCAGAAATCCACAAGCACGGGCTGATTGCGGGATTCCTGAATCACATCCGCGGCAAAGGAAGCGGTGCTTGTGTCTTTTATGAGATCCCCGGAGGAAGGCGCAAGTGCGTGGGCGGCAGCGCCGCCGGCATCCGCGCGGGACGCGCCGCCGAAGGTGACATTGCCTGTCATTCCACCGCCCGCATATGGGTTTTCACGGTCGTTCATGTCGGCCTTCCTAGAATTGTCCGTCCCTTGAAACTTGCAGATAACAGCCGATCCGGCAAACGCAAAGCGGCTCCCGTGATGTGGCGTTCATTGCGTTATTTTCAAGATGGCCGGCTCGTGTCCGGTTGAGCGGAGAAAGCGTATCAAATCCACGTTGCGGATGGAAGTCGTGGCCTCGTTGTGAAGAGGATGGACGTTGATCACTTCGCTTTCAACAAGCGCCTCATCCAGGACGACCTGAACACGCCGCTCGATATCATTGATTACGCCGAACAGCGTCACGGAGCCCGGCGTCACACCAAGGAACGCCATCAGCTTTTCCGCGCTGCCGAAGGATACGTGACCGGATGCCCCCGATGAGCTGATGGATGGCTTTAAGGTCCAGTCGCGCCTCCTCTTCCACAGTCAGGAGAAAGAGCCTGTCCTTCTTATCCTTCAGGAACAGGTTCTTTGTATGCGCGCCGGGGATTTTGCCGCGCAGGCTACGCGACTCCTCAACCGTGAAGAGGGGCGGATGCTCAAATGTCTTCACCTCGATGCCGAGTTCGTCGAGATAGCGCATCAGGTCTTGAGTGGTTGCCGGCACGCTGGCTCTCCAATTCGCGAAGCGGTCTGTTTAGGCGCTTTGCCTGACTATGTGCAAGCCGAGGCGCAATGTCGGTAAGGAAACATGAATTCCCTGTTGCAATCGCCGAGGAGTTCGGCCATATAAGCGCCGCTTGCGGTGTTTCACCGCGCGAGCGGGTGTAGCTCAGGGGTAGAGCACAACCTTGCCAAGGTTGGGGTCGAGGGTTCGAATCCCTTCGCCCGCTCCAGTTTTCCTTAAAATTGAATGGCTTAGGGCTCGGGGCATCCGAGCCTTCTTGCTGTCTGGACGCCGGGGAGCGCGCGGGGAAGCAGATGCACATCCACCTTGGCCCTGATTAGCAGCAAGAAGGCCGCCCAGGTATCCAGGCGGCCTAGTTGAACATGTCCGCTCTATACGTGCGAGCGACGAATCATGGCCTCGGCAGATGCCAAAGCGGCCTTGGCCGCAGCCAACGCGGCCATCGCGTCAATGAGCAACCCGACCTGCAGGATAAGGGCCGGGAGGTGGAAGGTCAGCCACATCAGCCTGCGCGACCCAATCATACCGAGAGCCGGTGGCAATTTCCGCAATGCGGCCGCCGTTCACTCCGAACCATGCAGCAACATCATGCTGCCGGTCGCCACAGGCCAACACCCCCTTCACGATTGCCGCATCGTCCGCCGAGAGGATGATGCCACTGGGTTCAGCGCGCTTCGCCATGACACACCTCACTGCACGCTGATCTTAAGGAGGCGCTGCTGCATCTTCGCAACCAGCACACGGCGCCCAGCACTGCTCGAGCAGGATCCAGCGGCACCCAGCGGGGCAGCGCGCCAGAAGGTGACGCTCTTGACGGGATCGCCCGAAGCGTTCTCGCCTTCGACCTCTTCGAGCGCGCCGCGCAGGATGCTGGCGTAGCTCGCGGGTTCCGTGACCCCATCCCCCGCGAGCGAGCAATATCGATCACCTGGATCAGGAGCATGTGGAGCGCGGTCACGCCTATGCCCTTCTGCACCGAGAACTCCGACGGTTCATCGAAAGCCTCGGGCACGACGTTCCTGATGCCACGCCAGTAGGCGTCTAGGATCGACCCTGCTGCTCAGGCGAGAGCGCCTTGAAGTAGGGCGAGTTAAGCGCCGGCTTGAGCGAAGACACCATAGACTCAGACGGCATAACAGTATCGCCCTTCTCCATCGCGGCGAAGCGGATGCGGTTGCGCCAGACGGGGCTGTTCTCGACAGCTGCTTAACGATGTTCGTGGCATGGACCTGCCCGTCGCGACCGCGCTCAACGAGCGATTCCATCACTTCGGGGTCTGCGCCCGCTGCGACAGGAGCTCTTAGGCGAGATCGGTGCGAACCGACTTGGCCTTCGAGTTGACGATGTAAAACTGGTCCATTTCTTCGTCTTCCGTCGCGCCGAGCATGCAGGTGAAGGGAATCATGTACTTCGACCACCGATCTTCCTCGAAGTCCTAGATCAGGCGCATAAGGGCAAGGATACGGTGCTGCCCGTCAACGACATAGAACTTAGGTTCGTAGCCTAGGGACCGCCCCGAATCGTTCAACGATGGCAACGCGCTCTTGCGTCTGGCCGAGTTTAAATGGCGGTGGCAATGTGGCTTTGCGGTTCTGTCAAATGGGACTCGATCCGACTTCTGCATTTGAGGCAATACAGCTAGCCCGGGAAGAATTGGGGAATGCTCTGCAAGACGCAGCGGCTATCCAACCACGATCCGTTTGCCTGGTTTTGGCGACGACACTTCCTATTGGTGGAGGCGCTGCTCGCCGCCGCCTCGGTTGCGGTGGAATTTGCGGTTTGGCTTCTCCAGTACGGAGGCTCGGTTGTCGTGGAGTGCCCTCTTCGAGAAAATAGGGCAACACTATACGGCACCACTGCATCTATCTTTGGTTCGCTGCTTGGTTTTGCGATTACAGCGACCTCCATTGTCCTCGGCTTTCCGCGTCCGATCGGCCCGCAGTAATTCGGGGAAGCGCCCATTATCCCACGCTATGGAAAGCCATTGTTAACATTGAACAGTAGGCGCTTCGTCCAATTCAGCCAGTGCAGGGGACACATCTCTTGGCGAAGATGTGAGATGGAGCTCACCTGGATTCGTCCGTTAGACCCACAGCCCGCCGACGGCGCTGTCAAGCACTTCGAGGTGCGCCACCGCGACTACGGCGCGCTGACGCTGCTGCGTAGGGAGGTGGTTGGTCCGGAACTCCCAGGACCGCAACATGTTCGCGGCGTTATTCGCGCCAGCGGACCGGAGGTTCGGCGAGAAAGACCTGCTGCAAACTGTTCAGGACGGAACAACTGTAACAGCTGCCGGAAAATAATGTTGGCCACTAGCTGTTATTCGCAATGAATCGACTTTCCCCACCTGGGTTCGTTCCAGTCGCCGGACTCAACAAGACGCGGTCACCGCATTTGGCTATGGCGGATCCTCAGCGGCAGCTTTCCGTAAAATGTATTTTGGATTGAAACACCGAAGTGGAAGCTCTATAAGCCAATGGTAGAACCATTCTATTGGTTTACAGTTGCGCGGCTCGTGGGAGCCATTGGAGGAGAAGCGGAATGACCCAGATGCAGCATCCGGGACGGTTTGCAGGCGTGACCACTCTTGATCAGCTCTACGAGAAGCTGAAGGACGTCAAGATGGGTCCCGGATGGAACAAGCCCGAGCCTTCCCTTTACCCGGCGCCGAAGAAGACCTTTGTTCCTGCTCACTGGTCCTACAAGGACGCTCGCGCGGCTTTGTCGATTGCGGGCGATCTGGTGAGCACTGAGCTTGCGGAAAGGCGCAACCTGATCCTGGCCAATCCGATCCCAGGAAACACCTATGCCACCACGCGCACGCTGGTTGCCGCCTATCAGATGGTGCGCGGGCATGAAACGGCGCGTAGTCACCGCCACACGCCCAACGCGCTGCGCCTGGTCGTCGAGACCGGACCGGAGACTTATACGATCGTCCAGGGTCAAAAATTCCTGATGGAGCCGGGCGATGTGCTTTTGAGGCCAAACTGGCTGTGGCACGGCCATGCCAATGGAAGCGATTCCGACGCATACTGGATCGATTTCCTCGATGCGCCTCTGGTGCAGCTGCTTGAGCCGATGTTCTTCGAGCATTTCCCCGATGGGGTGGAGAAAGCGACCAACATCGCGCACGACTCGCCTATGCGCTTTGCCTGGAAGGACACAAAGGCGCGGCTTGCCGAGGCCTCGCGGAAAGGAGGTGTCCGCGAAGTCTCGCTTGGCAATCCTTCTGGGGGCCCGGCCCTCGATTCAACAGCGCTTTATGTCCAGGAAGTCGAGGGCGGAGCGACCACCGACCGCGCCCAGACAACGGCAAACAGCATTTTCGCTGTCATTTCGGGTGAGGGCGAAAGCGACATCGATGGAATGCCGTTTCGTTGGTCGCGCGGCGATGTCTTCGCGGTGCCCTCATGGCGCCCCTTCACCCACACCGCAATCGGCGGTTCGGCCTACCTGCTGCGCGTCACTGACGAGCCGGTGATGAAGATGCTGAATTGGCTGCGTACCGCCGGCTGAGCGGCCAATAAAACCACCCTTTGTGCCTGATCTCAGGCCGGCGGCAAATATTCGGAGGGAGCAATGAAGCTTGCATGTTTCGACGGAGGACGCATCGGCGTCGTGTCCGGTGACAGAATCGTTGACGTGACGCCGGCGGCTGGGGTCGACCCCGCGTCCTGGCCTCCGGTCGGCATGGTGCAGGTGATAGCGAATTTCGAGCGGCTGCGTGCGACATTTCAGCACCAGCTGGATGCAGGCGGCGGGAAACCGCTTGCGTCGGTGCGGCTCGAATGTCCCATCGCATGGCCGAATAAGGTGGTAGCCTTCCCTGCCAATTATCACGCTCATATCGATGAGATGAAGGCCGGCTCGGGCCTGATCTCAAATTTTGCCGCGGCCGGCCAGGGCTTTTTCCTCAAGGCCAATTCGAGCCTGAGCGGGCCAGCCGACCCTATCGTGCTGCCCAACCTAGACGGCCGGGAGGTCCATCATGAGAGCGAACTTGCGGTCATCATCGGCAAACGAGGGCGCAATATCCCGAGGGAGAACGCCCTCCAACATGTTTTCGGCTATTCCTGCCTGATCGACGCCGTGGTGCGCGGCAAGGAAGAGCGGGTGATGCGCAAATCTTACGACACATTCTGCCCGCTCGGGCCTTGGCTTGTCACCGCCGAGGAAGTACCTGACCCGGCCAATATCGACATTGAGCTGACGGTAAACGGCGAAGTCCGGCAAAAGGCCAACACACGCGCCCTGATCGTGGACGTGCCGGAGATGATCGCGATGGCCTCTTCGGTGATGACACTTGAGCCGGGTGACATCATTGCCTCGGGAACGCCGTCAGGAGTAGGCCCGATGCTGCCCGGAGATGCCGTTTGCATCACGATCGCCGGTGTCGGCGAAATGCGGCTGAATGCGGTGCGTGGCGAGGGACCCGTCCATCCCGTGTGGATCAAGGATTGAGGTAAGAGGCCTAGATGCTGCACAGTTTTCGTCTGGACACGTCAAAGCTCCCACCCGCGCTTGAAACTCTCCGCGAGGAGGTCCGCGATTTCATCGAGTCCGAAAGAAGGGAGGGATCCTTCACCATCGGGCCAGGGGGATGGCAGCGCTATGACCGCAGCCTCAGCATGAAAATTGGCGCCAAAGGCTGGATCGGAATGACCTGGCCGAAGCGCTACGGAGGCCACGAGCGGAGCGCCATGGAGCGTTACGTAGTGACAGAAGAACTACTGGCCGCCGGCATGCCATTGCGTGCTCACTGGGTGGGCGACCGGCAGATCGGCCCGAACCTCCTGAAATTCGGCACCGAGGAACAAAAGTCGTCCATACTTCCACGGATTGCACGCGGTGAGCTTTCCTTTTGTGTCGGACTAAGCGAGCCGGATTCCGGCTCCGACCTCGCTTCCATCCGCAGCCGCGCCATTGAGGTGGATGGTGGCTGGCGGGTGCAGGGGACGAAAATCTGGCAGAGCATCGCGCACAAGGCCGAGTACATGACGCTGTTCGTGCGGACCTCCCCACTGGGAGAGAACAAGCACGAGGGCATCAGCCAGTTTCTGGTCGACATGACCTCGCCAGGAATCTCCGTACGCCCGATCATCAATCTCGTCGGTGAGCACGATTTCAACGAGGTGCACTTCGAGGACGTCTTCGTTCCCGACAGTGCGGTGATCGGGACGATCGGCAACGGCTGGAACCAAGTTTCAGGTGAACTCGCCTATGAGCGATCGGGCGCGGACCGCTGGTTTGGCACTTTCGACGTCTTCGCCGCCGGGGTCGACCGTACTGCGGAGGGCGCTGAGAACGAATGTGCGATCGGCCGGCTGGCCGCCCAGTTCTGGACATTGCACCGCATGTCGCTCGGCATCGCCCAAATGCTTGAAGAAGGCGTCACCCCCAATGTTGAGGCGGCGCTGGTGAAGGACCTTGCGACAAATTTCGATCAGGAGATTCCGGCCGTGCTGCGCCAGGTGGTCCCGGCGGACGCGCGGGCGCGCTTGCCCGAAGACGATCCTTTTCCCGCTATGCTCGACCATGCGCTGAAGTTTGCTCCGGCGCTTACGATCAAAGGCGGCACGAAGGAGATCCTGCGCGGCATCATTGCCAGAGGGCTGGGGTTGAGATGATGGACAATTTACTCCTTAATACTGCCACGCGGGTGTTCTCGGACATCTGCACCCCGGCGCTCAAGGAAGCGGGTGAGGAGGGGCATTTTTCAACCGAGGCCTGGGCCCTCCTCGTGGAAACGGGACTGGTTTTGGCCAACACCTCGGAAGATCGTGGGGGTGTTGGCGCTTCAGCCTACGAGATGGCCGAGATCCTTCGCATCGCCGGCTCCCAAGCTCTTCCGCTCCCCTTGCCCGAGGTGTTTCTTGCGGAAACCGCCCTGTCCGCGGCTGGGTTGCCCCCCGCGGAGACTCCTCTGACAGTGGCGCCGGCGATCTCCGGAGAGCGGCTTGAAGCGGTGTGCCACAACGGCGCGTGGACGGTTCGGGGAACGCTTCACATGGTGCCATGGGGGCGGCATCTAGACATCGTCACGATCGCCGCGACTTGCGATGGGCCATTAACCGTGGTGCTGCGCCGTCCGGCGGAGATCAAGGCGGGCATGAATCTCGCCAACGAACCGCGCGATCGCGTTACTTTCATGGGCGCCGAGGTGCTCGCCGCCGGGGAGCCGGGAAAAGGTCTGTCCGCCACGCAGCTTTATCTCGCCGGTGCGCTGGCCCGATCTGTCCAGACCGTCGGCGCAATGGAGCGCATCCGTGACCTAACGGTGGAATACGCTCAAGCACGCCAGCAGTTCGGTCGTCCTCTTGCGAAATTCCAGGCGGTTCAGCAGCAGATTGCGGTTCTCGCCAGCCAAGTGGCAGCGTGCCAGGCAGCGGTGGATGGCGCGGTCGAAGCCTCGGCTGCCGGGCCTGCCACCTTTGAGATCGCTGCCGCCAAGGCGGTAACGGGCGAGGCGACAGGGACCGTGGCCGCCATCGCCCATCAGATCCACGGTGCGATGGGATTCACGCATGAGTATCCCCTGCACCTCAACACGCGGCGAATCTGGTCCTGGCGCGAGGAATTCGGAACCGAAGCGGAGTGGCAGCGCTGGATCGGCCGGAACATGAAGGCACTGGGAGGTGCAGGAATTTGGCCGTTCCTTTCCGCCAAGGCAAAAAACCCGCCGGTGGAAATCGATGCCTAGGCAACTTGCGTCCAAGCGTCCGCCCCGTGCGTTATTTGAGGAGAACAGGCAGTGACTTCCAGCGTCAACCCACCCCTCCATGGCGTGAAGGTGCTCGACTTCACTAGCATCCTGGCGGGTCCTTATTGCACGCGGATGCTGGCGGATGCCGGTGCCGAGATCATCAAGGTGGAGCCGCCGGAAGGAGATCACAAGCGCACCGTGCCGCCGGTACGAGCGGGCTATTCAACCCCGTTCGCTCAGGCCAATGCCGGGAAACGCAGTGTCGTTCTCAACCTTAAAACGCCGGAAGGCCGGGCAGCGGCAACCGCGCTGGCAGCCAAGTGCAACGTGGTGGTCGAGAACTGGCGCCCTGGCGTCGCCAAGAGGCTGGGGCTCGATTACGATACGCTCGTTAGCGTAAACCCGTCCATCATTCACTGCGCCATTTCGGGTTATGGCCAGGAAGGACCCAATGCGCTGCGGCCGGCGCTAGCGCCCATTCTCCACGCCATGAGCGGTTATGAAATGGCACAGATGGCCTATCAGGAAGGTGCCGACCGGCCGGCGGCGACCGGCATTTTCCTGGGTGACGTGGTTTCCGGCCTCTCGGCTTTCGGCGCCATCAGCTCGGCGCTCTATCGCCAGCAGCAGACGGGAGAGGGTGCCTCCATCGACGTTGCAATGTTCGATGTGATGCTGAACCTACTGGTCTATGAATATCATCAGGCGATGTTCCAGCCCGTTCACCGGCGTATTTTCCCACCCCTCAAGGCGCGCGACGGGTTCGTCGTCGTGGCACCCGTAAGCGCGAAGAATTTCGAGAATACTGCACGCGCGATGGGTCACCCTGAATGGATCACCGATCCGCGCTTTTCGACGCCGGCGGCCCGCGTGGCAAATTGGAAAGAGCTGATGACTCTGATCGAGGAGTGGACGGTTGAGCGAGACGCCGCTGAATGCGAGCGCATCCTTGTGGCAGGAGAGGTCCCGGCTTCGCGCTATTATACCGTGAAGGAAAATTTACAGGATCCCTACCTCTATGAACGCGGCACTCTCGCGCGAGTGATGGACGGGGCCGGAGAACTGACGATTCCGGCCGCTCCCTTCCAGTTCGGCGACCGCAGCGTTTACCCTCACCCCTATGTGCCTGGCCTCGGCGCCGACACGGGAGATGTGCTCAGGGAGTATCTGGGATATTCCGATGGCCAAGTCGCGTTGCTCGAGGAGCAGATGCGCAAGGGAGGAGGCAATCATGGATGAATTGGCCGAGATCGCGCCCGCCGCAGGTATGGTCGAGGATTTCCTGACGGCAGAGCAGGTCGCCATTCGGGAAATGGCCCGTGACGTCGCGGAAAACCTGGTTAAGCCCCTCGCCGCTCAAATCGATGAGGATGACGCATTCCCGCGGGAGCTGATCGAGGAGTTTGGCCGCCTTGGGCTCATTCAGCTGGCCGTGCCGGAAGAGTTCGGCGGTGCCGGCGGCCGGGTGACGGAAATGTGCCTGGTCCGGGAGGAGATCAGCCGGGTATCCGCCTCCGCCGCCTGGCTCGCCGGCAATAACACTGCAGGCGGTGTCATGCCGCTTTTGCTTGGCTCGACCGAGGAAATGCGGCGTCGCTACCTGCCCGAACTTGCGACAGGCAAGCATCTGACCTGCATCGCGATGAGCGAATCCGACGCGGGCTCCGATGTCAGCGCCATTCGCACGACGGCGGTGCGCGATGGAGATCATTATGTGGTGAATGGCACCAAGACCTTTATCTCCTCGGGCCCCGTGGCGAGCTTCGGCACAGTTCTTGCCAAGACCGGCCCCGTATCGGCAGGCAAGGACGCTATATCGTCCTTTTTCTTCGACGCCAGCTGGAAAGGCATCAGCGTCGGCAAGAAAGACCGGAAATTGGGGATGCGCGGCACGCCAACCGGCGAAATCCGGTTCGAGGATGTGCGCATACCGGCCTCGCACATTCTTGGTGGCGGCGAGGGACGCGGCTTCGCGCTGGCCATGAAAGTGCTCAATCGAAACCGGCCCACGGTTGGTGCATTTGGCTGCGGAATCGCTCGCGGCGCCGCGGATTATGCCCTCGCCTACACAAAGGAGCGCCGCGCCTTTGGCCGGGCCGTCTATGATTTTCAGGCCACGCGCTTTGCCTTTGCAGACATGTACATGCAGATCGAAGCCGCACGTTCTCTCCTTTATCGGACGGCTTACCGCCTGGATAGCGATCCGGATGCGCCGGAGACGGAATGCTTATCGGCCATGGCGAAATGCTTCGCGTCCGAGATGTGCATGCGAGTGGCGATCTCGGCCATGGAGCAGCTGGGCGGCCATGGCTACATGGTTGATCACCCACTTGAACGCATGATGCGGGATGCCAAGGCCCTTCATTTCCTGGAGGGAACGAACCAGATTGCCCGGATCGTGATGATGCGCGACAAATGACCGTGCGGAAGAACTGATGATTCGGGAGACCGCTACTGTGAAGGAATTTGCTCCGCTCAAATCTAGCCGGCTAAGCGATGCTATAGGCGAGCAGATCCGCACCCGGCTGGCCACTGGCGACCTGCGTCCGGGGGATAAGCTTCCCTCGGAACGCGAGCTTGCCAATCAACTCAATGTCAGCAGGAATGCGGTGCGCGAGGCGCTTCGCATGCTCGAGATGAGCGGCGTCGTCAAATTGCAGAAGGGCGCCAAAGGCGGAGCCTTCATTGGCGACGGCAATGCCGAGGTTCTGGCGACCGGGCTCAAAGACCTGCTCAATTTGCGCGGATTGACGATCGAGCAGCTGACTGAATCCCGAATCTGGTTAGCAGAGATCGTCGTTCGTGTAGCCTGCGAACGCGCAACGGAGCGCGATCTCGATCTACTCGAGGCAAATATAGATGAAGCGGAGCGCTGCTTTGCCAGGGGCGACCTGGACGGAAAGCTCGCGTGTCAGATTGAATTCCACAACATCTTAGCGCGGGCTACCGGCAATCCCGTGCTGATCATCATCATCGCCTCTACTATGGATTTAATGCATCACGTAGCCCAGACGGTGGGCGCCGAAAGCAACGATCTCGCGCTGAAATCACGGCGACGGTTCATGAAGTATTTTCGCGCGCGCGACATTGCGGCCGCGGTGGCCGAAATGACCGATCATCTGGAGCAGCTCAAGGCTCGCTATGTAGAGCTGATGCATGAGCGAGAGAGCCGCATGACAGGAGTCGGCGCTAATTCGGCGGTGCAGACGAACGTAAAATAGCGGTTACGTTAAAAAAGAGCGAGGATGATAAATGGGGCCGCTTGCGGGCTTCAAAGTGGTTGAGTTTGCCGGCGTCGGGCCGGGCCCGATGGCGGCCATGCTTATTGCTGATCTCGGGGCGACGGTGCTACGCATCGATCGGGCCAAACCGGTGGAGCTTGGACGGCCGCGGCCGCTCAAATACAACCTGCCGCTGCGCAACCGACACTCGATCGCGCTCGACCTCAAGAATCCCGATGCGGTTCGCTTCGCGCTGTCGCTCGTGGCGAAGGCCGATGCGCTTATCGAGGGCTTTCGCCCCGGCGCCATGGAACGCCTGGGTCTGGGACCTGATGAATGCCTGAAGATGAACCCACGCCTCATCTACGGCCGCATGACGGGGTGGGGCCAGGATGGACCGCTCGCCAAAACCGCGGGTCATGACATCAACTATATCGCGCTTGCCGGCGCGCTGAACGCCATTGGCCGGCGGGATCAGCCCCCCTCCATACCTCTGAATTTTGTCGGAGATTTTGGGGGCGGCGCGCTTTACCTTGCCTTCGGCATCATGGCTGCCGTCTATGAAGCGCAACGCTCAGGCAAAGGGCAGGTGGTGGACGCGGCGATTGTCGATGGCGTCGCTTCCATGATGGTGAACTACTGCGGACTGACAGCAGCCGGACTTACCTCCCCGCGCGGGACCGGACCAACCGATTCGGGCTCGCATTTCTATGACAGCTATCAATGCGCGGATGGCAAATGGGTTTCTGTCGGCGCAATCGAGAAGCGGTTCTACAAACAGCTTTTGAGCATTCTTGGCCTAGACCCCGTCACTTTGCCGGACCAATGGGACCGGGAAGGCTGGCCGACAATGAAGCAGCGTCTCGCCGAAATCTTTTCGACGAAGACTCAGGCGGAGTGGTGCGCGCTTCTGGAAGGAACCGACGCCTGCTTTGCTCCGGTGCTTGAAGTCGGGGATTTAATGCAACACCCGCACCTCAAAGCAAGGAAGACTTACATCAAGGTCGATGATGTTGTGCAGCCCGCCCCCGCTCCCCGTTTCAGCCGCTCCCGCCCCGAACAGCCACGGCCGCCGCAACCCGCCGGAGCGGTACCCTGCGAGGTCGCGCTTGAAGGATGGCTCGACAGCGCGGCCATTAACGTGGCGAAAGACGCGAAACTGATCTGACCCGATGCCAAGGAGCTGAGTCGATCGCGTGCCGGATCGGCACGCGAACTGCCGCGTACGTCCATACGCGCAAGACGGATCGGTCTTCCCGCTCCCTCGCAAACGACGCATTTCATGCAAAACCGTTGACGTCTTTTATCAATGGTTCTACCAATAAAATAGATCATAGGTCCAGCCAGTGGAGGACGGACATTCGCATGAGTTTTGACACCGACGTGGTAATCGTGGGGGCTGGTCCTGTTGGCCTTGCGCTTGCGGGGGACCTGGGCTGGCGGGGAAAACAGTGCATCGTGATCGAGCGGGGAACCGGGCAGATCTACCAACCCAAAATGGACATGGTGGGCATCCGCACCATGGAATATTGCCGCCGCTGGGGGATCGTTGGCGATGTGGAGTCGTGCCCCTATCCGCGAGACTATCCGCAGGACAATGTTTATCTGACCTCGCTCAACGGCTACGAGCTTGGGCGGGAAAAGTTTCTGTCGATGGGTGCGGACCGCCCACCTCCCGTAAGTCCGCAAAAGCGGGAGCGCTGCCCGCAAAACATGTTCGACCCGATTCTGAAGAAATTCGCGTCTTCTTTTGACACGGTGTCGATGCTCTACCGGACCGAGAGCGACGGTTTCGAGCAGGACGAGGATGGCGTCACAGTGAACGTCACGGATCTTGAAACCGGGTACCCCCGCAGCATCCGCGCGAAATTTCTGATCGGTTGCGACGGGGCTCGCAGCCGGGTGGCGGCATCGCTTGGCATTACCTATTCAGGCGCGGGGGTGCTTACCTATACCACGAATGTGATCTTCCAGACACCCGACCTCAATTCGCTTCACGATAAGGATCCCGGTTACCGGTACATCTTCATCGGGCCTGAGGGTACTTGGGGGACGTTGGTCGCCATCAACGGACGCGATCAGTGGCGCATGTCGATTGTCGGCTCCGGCAAGGAGCATAAGACTTACAGCGAAGTGGAGGTGCGCGAGTTTGCATGGCGCTGCCTGGGGCGCAAATTCAACCTGGAGATCCTGTCCGTTGTCCCTTGGATCCGCTCGGAATTGGTCGCCGACAGTTATGGCGCCGGCCGGGTCTTCATCGCGGGAGACGCGGCGCATGTCATGTCTCCCACGGGCGGCTTCGGCATGAATTCCGGTATTGGTGACGCCGTGGATCTTTCATGGAAACTTGCGGCAGTTCTCGATGGATGGGGCGGGCCGGCGTTGCTCGCTTCATATGAGCCGGAGCGCCGCCCGGTCGCGGTGCGCAATGTGACGGAAGCAAGCACCAACCTCCGCCACATGCTGTCACCAGGCCGCAATCCGGCCCTGCTGGACGACACGGAGGAGGGGCGCGCCTTACGCGAGGATCTCGGCAGAAGATTTTCCGAGGCGATGAAGAACGAGTGGTACACGCTGCATATCCATCTCGGCTATGTTTATTCTGACTCGCCTGTCGTCATCCCGGACGGCACTGCCCCGGACTGGAAGGCATCCAGGAAATACGTACAGAACACCGTGCCAGGCGCGCGCGCGCCGCACGCTTGGCTGGAAGAGGGCCGGAGCACGCTCGACCTTTTCGGGAAGGGCTATGTACTCATGGCCTTCGGCGACGTGCAGACCTCCGGCCTGGAGGCGGCAGCCTCTCAACTCCACCTGCCGTTGAGCGTCTACCGGAGCGGCTCTACGGAGCTTGCACGCCTTTATGAGAAGGCGCTCGTTCTCGTGCGCCCGGATGGCCATGTTGCTTGGCGCTCCGACGGGGCGCCGGACGATGCCGCCGAGATCTTGCGCTGGGTGTCCGGCTGGAAGATGACAGATGCCGGCCGGCCTCCCGCCGCAAGCGGTAAGGAGCGGGCATCGGTGAATTAACGGGAGTATCCATGAGCGAGTTGCTTTTTGATGTGCAGGACAGCGTCGCACTGCTGACACTCAACCGGCCGGAGCACAAAAACGCTTTCACCACGTCCATGCTCGATGCCTGGTCAGAAGCGCTGCTGCGCTGCCGTGACGACGAGCGCATTCGAGCTCTGGTTCTGACCGGCGCGGGCGATGCGTTCTGCGCAGGCGGCGATGTGGGGCGGATGAAGGACAATGCCGATGCAGGCGTGGAAACGCCGCTCGATCAGAAGGACTACATCTGGAAAAATATTGCCCGCATTCCAAGACTCCTCCAGGAGATCGACAAACCGTTCATCGCGGCGGTGAATGGTGTGGCGGCCGGCGCCGGAATGGACATGGCGCTAATGGCCGATATCATTTTTGCCGCGCGCAGTGCCCGTATGGGTGAAACCTACATCCGGGTCGGGTTGATTCCGGGGGATGGAGGGGCATGGCTGCTGCCTCGGATCGTCGGGATGTCGAAGGCGCTGGAACTCCTATGGACCGGCGATATGATCGACGCCGAGGAAGCCCTGCGCATAGGACTCGTGAACCGTCTCTTCGAGGACGAACGGCTGCTGGATGAAACGCTGGCATTCGCCAGCCGGCTTGCTCGCGGACCATCGGTGGCGATCCGAATGACCAAGCGCCTGTGCCGTCAGGGCCTGCAGACTGGCCTGATCGAGCATCTCGATCTTGCCACTTCTCACCAGCCCGTTCTCAAAGGGACGGCGGATCACAAGGAGGCGGTAGCTGCCTTCAAGGAAAAGCGAAAGCCCGAATTCCGCGGCCGCTGAAGCCCGAGGTTTTCAAGCGAGTAGGCCGCGAGAGCACGCCCGCTCCTGCTTCACTTCACGGGCGCGACCTGTGGCGGCTCTTTCGTGCGAGAGCCCTGGCAGGCGCGGATTGTCTCCTTACCATAGCCCAGAAGCTCCGACAAAACCTCTTCCGTCGAGGCGCCGAGCGCCGGTACATCCGTGCGGGGGCGCGCGTCCACACCGGGCATCTGCCAAGGTGCGGTTGGGATCAGCACATCGCCCGCGCCATCAACGACGGTGGCCAAAGAGCCCCGTTCGGCAAGCGCGGGATCGCTGAGCGATTCGGCGACCGTGCGGTAGCGCGCGCAGGGCACCTGATGGGCTGTCATCAGTTCCTCGCACTCTTGCGCGGTGCGCTCGCGCACCCATTCCGCCGCGAGCACCATCAGCTCCTGCCAGTTGCTCACGCGCGCCGAGGGGCTCGAAAATCTCGGATCGCTCTTGATCTCCGGCCTGCCGATGCAATCTGCCAGTGCGTGAAAATTGCGCTGCGTGACCGGCGCTACCACGATGAAGCCGTCGCTGGCGCGCAGCGGCGGATAAATCCTTCGAGGCACCTCGAAAAACTGCGCCTGGTGCCATTCGAACATGAGCAGGTTGAGCATTCCATCATACATCGAAACGTCGATGAACTGACCCCTTCCCGTCCTCTGCCGGCGCAGCAGGGCAGCGTTAATTGCGCCGAAGGCCGACATGCCGGCGAAAATATCGGCGATGAAGATACCGGTTGCCGCTGGCTCTGTCGCGCCGGGCTGATATTGCATCTGGGCCAGTTCGTAGCCGCTTGCGGCGTGCACGATCGGCGCATAGGCGGGGCGCATGGCCCTTTCGCCTTCCTGACCATAGCCCGAGATCGCACAATAGACGAGGGCAGGGTTTTCCTTCGAGAGCGCCGCATAATCCAGCCCGAGCCGGACCGCCACGTCCGGCCGCCAGTTCTGTACCACGACCGCTGACCGGGCAGAAAGCTCGCATGCCGCCTGTGCGCCCTCCGGTGACTTCAGGTCCAGCACCACGCTCTTCTTCCCGCTGTTCACGTGAGCGAAGGTGGATCCATGGCCGCTGCGCAGCGGTGGAACCAGCCGTTTGTGATCGCCCTCCGGCGGCTCGATCTTCAGCACTTCGGCGCCGAGATCCGCCAGCAGACGCGTGCAGTAGGGGCCGGAAAGCACACTCGTGAAGTCCAGCACACGAATTCCGGACAGCGGGCCGGGAGCAATCTTGATGTCAGTCATTCAGTTTCCAATTCCATCTCCGCGGGCCGGTACATTCAGGTTACGTTTGGGACAATACATATTGCCCCGGCCATGCCAAATTGCCGTTCCAAGCCAATCTATCAGTTGACGAAAAATGTGAAAGGTTCTACCAATAAAAAAAAGACCACCTAGAGGCTAACGGGAGGAAGGAATGCGCGCAGTGGTATGTCGCCAGTTCGGCGACCCGGAAGTTCTCGCGGTCGAGAATATCCCGGCTCCGCGTATCGGTCCTCGCGACGTGCGGATATCGGTACAGGCCGCAGGCGTGAATTTTCCGGACGTCCTTACCGTTCGAAACCAATACCAGCATAAGCCGGAATTACCTTTCGTTCCGGGGCAAGAACTTGCCGGAATCGTGATCGAAACAGGCAGCGACGTGACGGAGTTCGAGGTCGGTGACCGGGCGGTCAGCCGCTGCCGGCTCGGGGCCTTCGCCGAGGAAGCCGTTTGTGCCGCCGATGGCCGGACGGTGCGGCTGCCGGACAGAGTGGATTTCGTCACCGGTGCAGCCTTCGCCGCCACCTACGGCACCGCGTACCACGCTTTTAAGCGGCGCGCGAGCCTCAAGCCCGGCGAGACCGTGCTGGTGCTCGGCGCTGCGGGAGGCGTCGGCCTCGCCGCCGTGGAACTTGCCAAGCTGATGGGTGCCCGCGTGATCGCTGCAGCGTCATCGCCGGAAAAGCTGGAGGTTTGCCGCAGGGCGGGAGCGGACGAACTTATCGATTACACTCAACAGGGGCTGCGCGAATCGATCCGGGAACTGACCGACGGACGCGGTGTAGACGTGGTCGTCGATCCGGTGGGTGGCGATCTTGCAGAACTGGCGCTGCGCGGCATGGCATGGGGAGGCCGCTATCTCGTCATCGGTTTCGCCGCAGGCTTCATCCCCCGCGTTGCTCTCAACCTGGTGCTCCTGAAGGGTTGTTCCGTTATCGGCGTTGCGGCAGGTACAGCCGCCAAGCACGACATGGCGGGCGCGATTCAAGAGATTGAGACGCTGGCACGGTGGATTGCCGAAGGTCGGTTGAAGCCGTTGGTCTCCGCCACGCTCCGGCTCGAGCAGGCAGCGGAGGCGCTCCGCAGCCTTGCCGAGCGCACGGCGACGGGAAAAATCGTTCTGATGCCGCAGAGATGATCTGCCGCCACTGCATAAACGAGCAGCCGGTCGCGTCGGCTGTGGGCGGCAAGGTCCATACGGTCCAAATGACAGCGCAGGCTAGATCCTGCGTCAGCGTAGTCGAAAACGAGGCAGGAACTCCGGACCGGTTCTGCCTTTCAGCAGGAGAGGAGAAACAATGAGACTGTCTTTGAAATTTATTGCCGGCGCCGTGATGGCCGCGTGCCTTGGCCTGGCACCAGCCTCGGCCCAGGATTATCCAACGCGGTCGATCACGATCGTCGCTCCCTTTGCCGCAGGCGGCTCAGTGGATGTCGCCGCCCGCATCTTCGCCGAGGCGATGAGCAGATCCCTAGGGCAGCCGATACAGATCGAAAATGTCGGCGGGGCGGGCAGCATCCTTGGTGCGCAGCGCGTCGCAACGGCGGCTCCGGACGGCTATACGATCCTCTACAATTCCTCCAATCTGGTGCTAAACCTCTCCCTCTACGCCAAGCTCGACTACGATTTGTTCAAGGATTTCGACCCGATCGCGCTAACAGCCACGGGCCCCCAGGTCCTCGGGGTGACCAAGTCATTGCCGGTCGAAAACTTCACGGACTTTGTCGAATATGCCCGCGCCCATCCGGGCGAGATGAGCTTCCCCTCATCGGGGCCTGGCAACATCACGCACATCATGTGTGAGATGCTCATGTCGGAGATCGGATCGAGCGCCGCGCACATTCCCTATCAGGGTGGCGCCAGCCAATATCCCGACCTCATTTCGGGCCGCACCCATTTTGCGATGGCCTCGGCCAGCTCAATGATACCGTTCCACCAGAACGGAGAACTGCGCATCCTGGCCGTTACAAGCGAGCAGCCCATCCCGCAGCTTCCCGGCGTGCCGACTTTCGCGGAGCTTGGCTATCCGAACATGACCGTCGGCGCCTGGCAGGGACTTCTCGCCCCGGCGGGAACGCCGCCCGAGATCATCGCAAAGCTTGAGAAGGCGGCGAACGATGCGGCCGCCGATCCCAAGGTGATCGAAGCTCTAGGTAGACATGGGCTCATCCCTTTCCCTTCCACCGCTGAAAAATACGGGGAATTCCTTGCCTCCGAAGCAAAGCGCTGGGGCCCAATCATGACCTCCATGGGCATCCAGCCTCAATAACAGTCTCGGTCCGCGCCGCACAGGAAGTGCGGCGCGGCCGAATATCGAACGCCGGCAATCAGGCATGCCAAGGGGGACAGCCCATGAAAGTGAACCGTAAGGATGTGGCCTCGGCCTTCATCTTCCTGGCTATCAGCGGCTTTTTCGCGATGTATTCCCTGGGGACGCTTTCCATGGGCAGGCCTTCGCAAATGGGGCCTGGTTTTTTTCCGGTCGCCGTCGCAGCCATTCTTGCCCTTCTTGCCCTGATCATCCTCATGAAGAGCTTTGGTTCCGAGGATACGTCGATTGGCGCCTGGCCGCTGCGGGGGGCCGTCTTCATCCTCGTTGCACCTCTCGTCTTCGCCTTGATGATCCGCACGGCGGGCCTGGCGCTGACAATCTTCGCCATAAGCCTCCTGACGGCCTACGCCTCGCAGCGGATGAAGCTCACTATAGCCCTGCCGCTTGCGGTGGGGCTGGCGGTATTCTGTGCGATCGTCTTCATCTGGGCGCTCGGCCTCGTCATGCCGATTCTTCCGCCGGCCCTGGTCTACTGAGGAAAAGCCCATGGAATTCGCGTTTCTCGATCATCTGGGCCTCGGCTTCGCCACGGCTTTTACAATCGGCAATCTTGGATACTGCCTTGTCGGCGCACTGCTCGGAACGCTGATCGGCATTCTTCCCGGCGTCGGACCGGCCGCCACCATCGCCATGTTGCTTCCGGTCACCTTCACACTCTCTCCCGTCTCCGCCCTGATCATGCTTTCCGGTATCTACTACGGCGCGCAGTATGGCGGCTCGACGACCGCCGTCCTCCTCAACCTTCCAGGCGAATCGGCATCCGCCGTCACCACGATCGACGGTTACCAGATGGCCCGTCGCGGTCGTGCGGGACCGGCCCTCGCCATTGCCGCGCTCGGATCCTTTGCAGCCGGCTGTTTCGCCACGCTCCTGATAGCCCTCTTCGCGCCGCCGCTCACTCGGGTTGCGCTGATGTTCGGCCCTGCGGAATATTTCTCGTTGATCGTCCTTGGCCTAATCGCCTCCGTGGTGCTCGCGCGGGGCTCGTTGGTGAAGGCGCTTGCGATGATCGCGGCCGGAGTGCTCTTCGGAATGGTCGGCACCGACATCTACACCGGGGCCGCCCGTTTCACCTTCGGTACGACCGAGATGCGCGAAGGGATAAGCTTCGTAGCCGTGGCGATCGGCATCTTCGGCATCAGCGAGATACTGAGGAATCTCGAGAACGAGCGCGACCGCGATGTCTCCGTGCAGCCGATCGGCAGCCTCATGCCCTCGCGAGAGGATCTGCGCCGTTCCGCCGGGCCGGTCGCCCGGGGCACTGTCATCGGCTCCTTACTTGGCATCCTGCCAGGTGGCGGTGCGCTTCTTTCTTCCTTCGCCGCCTATGCGCTTGAAAAGAAGATCTCGCCGCGTTCTTCCGAGTTCGGCCACGGGGCGATCGAAGGCGTCGCTGCGCCGGAGAGCGCTAACAATGCGGGCTCCCAGACCGCCTTCATCCCGATGCTTACCCTCGGGATCCCGGGTAACTCGGTGATGGCACTCATGATGGCCACGCTGATTATGCAGGGCATCGTCCCCGGTCCCGCGGTGATGGGCAATTATCCCGAGCTTTTCTGGGGCGTGATCGCCTCCATGTGGATCGGCAATCTGATGCTCGTCGTTCTCAACCTGCCGCTCGTAGGCCTGTGGGTGCGCCTGCTCAAAGTGCCCTATTTTGTGCTGTTCCCCTGCATTATGGCCTTCAGTGCGATCGGCGTCTATAGCATGGCTCTCAGCACTTTCGACGTGATCTATATCAGCGTCTTCGGCCTGATCGGCTATACGCTGGTGAAGCTCGACTGCGAGCCGGCGCCCTTCGTGCTCGGCTTCATCCTCGGACCGATGCTGGAAGAGAATCTGCGTCGAGCTATGCTGGTCTCCCGCGGGGACTTCAGCGTCTTCCTGACGGAACCCCTGAGCGCAGCTCTCCTGTTCCTCGCAGCGCTTGCCATTCTGATCGTGAGCCTTCCGACCATCAACCGCAAGCGCGACGAAGTGTTCGTGGAGGACTGACCGAGTTTCAAAGCCGGCATTTTGCATGCCCGGCCCGCTGCCCCACGCGAAACACCACCCCAGGGAGAACGCTGTGCAATTCGCACTCAACGCTGATCAGATCGCTGTTCAAGATCTGGTTCGTCGCTTTGCCAATGAGAAAGTGGCGAGCCGGGCGAACGAAATCGACAGGCTGGGCGAATATCCCCAAGACATGTTCGACATGCTTAAGGAATTGGAGCTGTTCCGGCTCCCCTTCCCCGAAGCCTATGGCGGTATGGGCAGCGTACTCTCGGCAGCGGTCGCCGCGGAGGAACTGTGCCGCGTCTGCTACAACACAGCCTATGTGATGATCGCCCAATGGGGACCCTTTGGCGCCATCCACCATGGCGGCACGGACGAGCAGCGGCTGCGCTTCCTTCCGGGTCTGTGTTCGGGCGACCTGCGCGCGTCGATCGCTGTCACCGAGCCGCAGAACGGCTCCGACGTCGCGGGCATCAAGTCCCGCGCCCGCGCTGTCTCCGGTGGCTATCTGCTGAACGGCGCGAAGATCTGGTGCACAAACGCTGCGGTCGCCGATTTCATTGTCGTAGGAGCCAAGCTCGGCGATGACGACTCGCGCCACGCAGTCAACCTTTTCATCGTCCAAAAGGGAACGTCGGGCCTAACGATCGGGCCCAAGGAGGATAAGCTTGGCGCTCGGGGCCTTCCCTCTTGCCCGCTTTTTTTTGAGGATGTTTTCGTCCCGGAGGAAAACAGGCTCGGCGGCAACGACGGCGGCGGGTTCAAGGCCGTCATGGCTGGGTTCAACGAGTTCAGGCCGATCATCGGCGCCCGCGCCGTGGGCCTTGCTCAGGGCGCGATCGACCATGCGATCCAGTTCGTGACCAACCGCTATACCTTCGGCGCAAGGGTGAGCGACAATCAGGGCATCCGCTGGATGCTTGCCGACATGGCGATGCAGACCGAGGCAGCGCGCATCCTGGTCTATAGCGCCGCTGCGATGGTCGATAGCGGCGAGCGCGGTGAAAAACTCGCCCAGCAGGCGGCCATGGCCAAGGCCTTCGCCACCGATGTTGCGATGAAGGTTACCACCGATGCCGTCCAGCTGTTCGGCGCGGCGGGCATTTCGAACGATTCTCCCATCAACCGATATATGCGTGATGCCAAGGTGACGCAGATCGTGGAAGGGACCAACCAGATCCAGCGCACCATCATCAGCAATGTCATGCTCGGACGTCCCGAGAAGAAGCGCGCATGAGCTGACGCGAGGACATTCAATGAATCTGCCCGAATTCAGGTATTATTTCGAGGATTTTACTGTCGGAACCACCTACTGGACGGCGGGTCGCACGATCACCGAGGCCGATCTCGTCGCCTTTGTGAACTGCTCGGGTTTGAATGGCGAGCTTTTTACCAACGTCGAGTATGCCAAGTCGGCTTCCGTCTTCGGCGCTCGCCTTTCGCCGGGGCTTCTGCCTTTCGTCCTTTGCGAGGGTCTCAACAGCCAGGGCCCGATGCGCGGCTCCGGAATGGCTCTGCTCGGAATTGAGATCGAATTCAGCGAGCCCGTTCTGGTGGGTGACACGGTGCATGCGGAGGTCGAAGTGATCGAGGCGCGCCGCAGCAAGAGCCGCCCCGGCGCCGGGCTCGTGAGGTTCCGCCATCGCATCATGCGGCAGGACGGCCAAGCCGCGATTACCTACACCGCCTTGCGCATGATCAAGGCACGCCCAGCCGAAGGAGATTCCGAATGACGCAGGTCCATCTCAAACCCTCGAGCCGTTCCGGACTAGAGCAGCCACCAGGCACCGTCCGGCTCACCGTCGAAGGCGCGCGCGACCTCACGCGCCGCGCGCTTGTCGGGGCCGGCTACTCCGTGGAGGAAGCGAAAATCATTCAGTCTCAGCTGGTAACCAACGCGCTGGACGGCTATGGGCCGGCCGGCTTGAACCGCGCGCTGGCGATTATCATGGAGCCGCGCGCCCGTGAGCCGCGCCGGGCGATTCGGATCGTCCACGAGACGCCGAACTCCGCACTGCTCGACGGTGGCAACAATGTGGGCTACCTCGCCTGCTGGCGGGCGAGTGAAGTCGCCCTGGAGAAGGCGAGGGCAACGGGCTTCGCCGTGGTGGGCGTGAACAATTGTCCTTTCAGCGGTCGCAATGCGCATTATGTCGAGCCACTGGCGCGCGCCGGCTTTGTTGCCCTCCACACAACGTCCGGCATGCCGCATGTGCTGCCGCTGGGCGGCCGAAAGGCAGTCATGGGCACAAACCCGATCTGCTTCGCTTTTCCGACGAAGGGCCGGGATCCGATCATCGTCGATATGTCCACTTTGGCTATCATGTGGGGCGACGTGCTCTTGCATGCGCGCACGGGCGAGCCCCTTCCGGAGGGGGTGGGTTTTGACAGCGATGGCAACCCGACCACCGACGCGTCCAAGGCCGCCAAGGGCGGTGTGGCCCCCTTCGGCGGGCACAAGGGTTACGCCCTGTCATTAGTTGTCCAGATCCTCGGGCTCATGGCTGGCGCCCATCTGCCGCGCGGTCTAAGCAGCGACTATGCTGGCCTTTTTATAGTAGTTGATCCGAAGCTCACCCTTCCAGCCGGCGCATTCGAGGAGCATTTGGACCTGTTCATCCGCGACCTCAAGTCAACGCCGCGCCGAGAGGGCGTGAACGACATTCTCGTTCCCTCCGAACGCGCTTTCCGGCAGCGCCGTATTCAGCAAGAGGCCGACGTGGTGGACATTGATGTCGCGCTGCACTCGGCCTTAGAGCAGTGGGCAAGCGGCGAAAAGTCAGCGGTGATTCAGCCCTGCGACGCAGACTGATGTCGCGCCGCTTCGTCTCCGCCGTTGCGCTGCTAACGCCATCACGGTCTGCCGACGAACATGACAGCTCTCTGGCGTTCCGGCGGGGGGAGGTTTAGCACCCATGTCGGCGCCTTCCGCAGGCAGTTTGCTTCGCAGACGCTTCTTGCTTCAGGTTTTTCCGGCAATCATGCTGCCGATGTTCATCTCGGTCTCAGATCAAACGATGATCGCCATGGCTTTGCCGGCCATCGCCGTGGACCTGGGCGAGGCAGACATGATCTCCTGGACGGTTGTCGCCTACCTGATGGCGGCCGCCGTGGCCACTCCTGTTTACGGGCGCCTGGGAGATCTTGCCGGCTGCAAGCACATGCTCAGTATAGCGCTCTGCATCGTCGTAGCCGGCGCCCTGGTCTGCTGCACGGCGCCCAATCTCTATGTGCTGGTGCTCGGGCGCGTTATCCAGGGCCTGGGCGGCGGCGGGCTCATGGCGCTTTCCATGGCTTTGGTCGGCCACATCATACCCCCGCGTGAACGGGGCAAATACCAGGGCTATCTCGCGATCGTGCATCTTTGCGCCTCGACACTTGCCCCTCTGATCGGCGGTGTCATTACTGAGCATTTCGGCTGGCGCTTTCTGGTCGCCGCCGCCGCTCCGCTCGCGGTATTCGCCCTGATCATGGTGCGGCGTCTTGACGTCGTGCAGGTTACCTATGGCAAGCTGGGCATCGATTTTCCCGGCATCTTTCTCTTCTCAAGCTTCGTGGTGCCTTTCATCGTCGCGATGAATGAGCTCCGCACCCCGCAGATGGACAATATGGCGGCTGGCGCCGGGTGTCTGGCGATTGCCGGAATGGCTCTTCTCCTTTTGCTGCGCTTCGAGCGCCGAGCGCTCATGCCGCTTTTCCAGCTGGATGTGCTCTCGCAACCGGCGATAAGCCGCAGCGCGGCCATAGCCTTCTGCCATGGAGCAGCCATGATGGCGATGATCACGCTCACGCCGTTCTATCTACAGACCGAGCACGATCTTACGCCCATGGAGATTGCTCAGTATCTGATGACGCTGACCGTCGTTCTGGCCTTGAGCTCAATCGCTACCGGGCAGATGGTCAGCCGGACCGGCCGCGTCGGCATATTCCCCTCTTTGGGCCTAACGCTTCTGGTGCCGATCATCTCCCTATTCGCCATCTTCGGAACAAGGACGGACGCCGGCATCTGGTTGGCTCTGTGGTATGCGGCCATCGCGCTCTGTTTCGGAACTGTAATGAACGTGCTGCAGCTTTCGGTGCAGATCGCTGCCGGTGCCGCGCATCTTGGGGCAGCGGCGGCGGTTCTGCAGATGGCGCGAACATTGGGCGCGGCAATGGGAGCCTCTGCCGTCACTGCGGTTTTTTTCGCGATCATGGCATCACAGGGGACTAGCGCTGAAAAAGCCGTTCTGGAAGCGCTTGCCAACGCGTCCTCCGGCGACACATCATTCGTGCACAACCAACTCACAACCGCTTTCCAAGGCGCTTTCTTTGCGATCGCCATTTTCGTCGGAATCGGGGCTGCACTGGCGTGGCGAATGCCGCTTCGAAAGCTAGACTAGCCAAGTACCAATGCAGCGTGCTTCCCGACGAAAGGATGCAGAGAGGACAGTTAGAACAAGGAATGTAAGAAAGACTATCGTGATCAAAATTCGTCATACAACCGCGAGAGGCGCGACTTACGCCGCCTAAGGGTCGCCTGAAACTGGTCAGCTCGATGGGCAACGGACACCACGCGGTTACACATCCAGGATTTCAGAGCGGTTCGCACCAGTTCAATTCCATATAAATCCAGAACACGTGCAGCCACTCGAAGAGTGTCGGAGAAGAGAGAATTCTCACGCGTTAGAGGATTGCCAAGTCAATCCTCATGAAATACAATGACGATGCAATTTTTGCTTGCCAAGGTTGGGGTCGAGGGTTCGAATCCCCTCGCCCGCTCCAGTTTCTAAAGCTTCTCAAAGCCGCGGAACGCCGTGGCTTTTTGCGTTTCCAGGGCGGTCGAAATCGCAATCCGAAATCTTAGCTCGATAGGCCAGGTTAAAGCGCGGTCACCAGTTTGCGAATTCTACGCAGCGTGAAATCGCGGCGTTCGCCCGCTGCCACACCGTCGACAGCCCTGCTCCAGAACGCGAACTCCAGCCCGAGCACCATCCCCTCGGGTGGGCCCACCCCGCAATACTCCAATGAAGGACCCTGACTGAATCCATGAGCAAGAACGCTATCCCGGATTTCAACGATCGCCGCAAGCAGCAGGCAGAGGCACGCCAGGCCATGCTGGAAAAGTTCCGTTCGGCGCCGGGGCCGGATGATCCGCGCATGATCGAGAAGCGCCGCGAGCGAGAGGCCATCGCCGCGGCCCGGGCGAAGCGGCAGGCCGAGCGTGAGCGCGCGCGGCAGGCTGAGGAGGCTGAGCTTGCCCGTCAGGCCGAAATTGCGGCGGCCGCCGCCGCGGAAACCGAGCGCCTGGCAGCCGAGGAAGCGGCGCGCCTTGCCGCCGAGGAGGCGGAGCTCGACAGGCTTCTCAAGGCCGAGCAGAAGGCCGCCCGCGACGCGCGCTATGCAGCCCGCAAAGCCGCGAAGAAGGATCGCCGCAAGGGCGGCGGCAGGGGATATTAAGCAAGCAGCGCATCCGAGTGTGCAGCGGTCTCAACAAAAAGACCGCGGACAAAAATCCTCAGAAAGACGAAGCCCGGCGCGCACATTCTTCCGGTCTTGACGCCGCGGTCTGGCGCGTATAATTTCAGTTTTAGAACTTAATTTCTATAGAGTAGAAACTTGAAAGAGTCCGATCGACATATCCTGGCAGTTTCAGCGGCGCTGGAAGTTCTGACGGCTTTTGACCGGGATGTTCCCCTTCGCCTCAAGGACTTGCACGAGCGCACCGGACAGAACAGGAGCAAGCTGCTGCGGCTGCTCGGGACGCTTGAGAACCACGGCTTCGTTCAGTTCAATCCAGGCGAGGGTACATACGAACTCGGCGGCGTACTCCACCGTCTCGGCGCGCTGATGAACGACCGCCTCTCACGCGTCGACGCGGCTGTGCGGCCGATCCTCGCCCGCCTCGCGGCCGAGACAGGCGACACCGCCTTCTTCTCGACCGTCGAGGGATTGCGCCGCGTCGTCGTCGTGGCGGAGGAATCGACGGAAGGACTGCGCTTCACCGCCCGTGAAGGGCAGATGCGTCCGCTGCATCTCGGCGCCAGCAGCAAGGTTTTGCTCGCCTTCACCGACACCCAGACCCGCGAGAAGGCTCTGGCCATCGCGCCCGAGGAGGAACATGCGGCCATTCTGCGCGATCTGGAGGAAATTGCTGCGCGAGGATTCGCCGTCAGCCGTGCGGAGCTGACGCCCCATGGCTTCGCGATTTCGGTGCCCATCCGGAGGGCCGACGGCCGTGTCTACTCGCTCAGCCTTGCCGGCGTGCTCAGCAAGCTCACCCCCGAACTCACCGACGCCCATATCGAGCGGCTGCGCGACGCGGCCGCCAAGATCGAGGCGTCATTTGGATCTGCAGTTTCCGCCCGCTGACGGCCTTTCAAAACAGGAGCAACACGTGACCAAAACCCGCGACCAGATTGACCGTGAATATGAGGAATACAAACTTGCCGGCCGCGTATGGGGCCAGGTGCCTCAGGAGCGCATTTCCAAGATCAAGTTCCCGCGGCCGAGCAAGGAAGTGATCGCCGAATTCGAGGCGCTCGACGATCTGACCACGACCGTTTCGGACGTGCTCGACTCTTTCGGCATTCGTGGCGCAATAGCAGCCTCCCATCTGCCGCCGCTGATCCCCGGTAAGAAGATCGTCGGCACGGCTGTCACCGTGCGCTCCATCCCCGAGCGCAAGACCCCGACGCAAGGCCATATCGACAAGGACTTCATCCAGATGTCGACGCGCGAGTCGTATTATCTCGGCGAACCCGGCGACGTCCTGGTCTGCGATTTCGGCGGCAATCTCGACGTCTCGAATATGGGCGGTCAATCGGTAACCGTGGCGAGGTCCATGGGCTTTGTCGGCGCGATCGTGAACGGCGCGGTGCGTGATATCGATACAATCCGAAATACCGACTATCCGGTCTGGAGCAAGGGCGTGACTCCTATCACGGGCAAGTTCCGGATGCAGGCGATGGAGCTCAACGGTCCGGTGACGGTGCACGACATCATGGTCGATGCCGGGGACCTGATCGTGGCAGACAGTTCGGGCATCTGCGCCATCCCGTTCGACCTCATCGATACGGTGCTCGCCAAAGTGAAGTCGATCCTCGCGGAGGAGGCGACGATGCGCGATCTCATAGAAAACCGCCGGCCCCTTGACGAACTGCGCCCGCTGTACCGCAAGCGCTATTCCTAAGCCTCCGCGAGGCGGAATATCCGACAAGGGAGGAACGGCTTGAACCGGATCATCGTCAATACCGATTTCTTGAGCGGAGCGCTTTTTGTGCTCCTGGGAGGGGGCTTCGTGCTCATCTCCCGCAATTATGATCTCGGGACCGCGGTGCAGATGGGGCCAGGCTATTTCCCCCTTGTCCTCGGATGCTGCGCCGTGCTCATAGGGCTGGCATTGATAGTCAAGGCTATCTTCGCCAGCGACGGCGAGCACGCGCATTTCCATCTTCGGCCCGGCTTCTTTGTGCTTGGCGCCATGGTTGTCTTCGCGCTTGCGCTGCGCCCGTTGGGCCTGATCGTGGCGGCAGCGCTAACGATCCTGGTCGCCAGCTTTGCCGGCTCGGAGCGGCGGTGGTGGGAGATCGCCCTTCTGGCGGCGGGACTTTCCATCTTCGGCGCGCTTGTTTTTGTTGAGGCGCTCGGCGTTCCGATGCCGATCTGGCCACGGGGCCTCTGATGGATTTTGTCTCGAATATCGCGCTCGGCCTCGCCGTCGCCGTCACACCCTGGAACATCCTTTATTGTTTCGCGGGCGTCACACTCGGCACGCTCATTGGCATCCTGCCCGGCATAGGTCCGCTGGCCACAATGGCAATGCTCTTGCCCGCCACCTATGCACTCGACCCGACATCCGCGCTCATCATGCTTGCCGGCATCTATTACGGTGCCCAATATGGCGGATCGACGAGCGCGATCCTCCTTCGTCTGCCCGGCGAATCCTCTGCCGTTGTGGCGACGCTGGACGGCTATGCCATGGCCCAGAAGGGGCAGGCAGGCGTCGCGCTGGCAATCGCCGCCATCGGATCACTGATCGCCGGCACTTTCGGCACGCTCGTCCTGGCCGCTTTCGCGCCGGCTCTCGCTAACTTTGCGATCAGCTTCGGCGCCGCCGAATACTTCGCGCTCATGGTGGTTGGCCTGGTAGCGGCGATTGTCCTGTCGTCCGGCCCCATCCTGAAATCGTTCGGCATGCTGATACTGGGCCTGCTTTTCGGTTTGGTCGGCGCTGACATCAATTCCGGCATTGATCGTTTCACCTTTGGCGTACCGCAGCTTTCGGGCGGTATCAGCTTCGTCGTCGTGGCTCTGGGCCTGTTCGGCATCACCGAGATCCTGGGCAATCTTGAGCGCAGCGAAACACGCCGTCTCGTCTCGGCCAGAATAGGACGCCTGCTGCCGCGCCTAGCCGAGCTGCGGTCGGTGATGCCGGCCATCTTGCGAGGGTCCGGGCTCGGCTCGCTGTTGGGCATCCTCCCCGGCGGCGGCGTGACGATGGCCGCTTTCGCCTCCTACACCATGGAGAAGCGGGTCGCGGCTCAGCCGGAGCGCTTCGGCCAAGGCGCGCCGGAGGGGCTCGCCGGACCGGAATCGGCCAATAATGCGGCTGCCCAGACCTCTTTCATCCCGCTGCTCACCCTCGGCATCCCCTCGAACGGGGTGATGGCGATGATGATGAGCGCCATGCTGATCCACAACATCCAGCCAGGGCCTCAGATCATCTCCGGAACGCCTGACCTTTTCTGGGGTCTCGTTGTCTCCATGTGGATCGGCAATCTGATGCTCGTGATCCTGAACCTGCCGATGATCGGCATTTGGGTACGGCTGCTGCTCGTTCCATACCGGTTCCTGTTCCCAGCCATCCTGCTGTTCTGCTGCATCGGTCTCTACAGCGTCCAAAACGACGTAACGGATATATATCTGGCAGTGATCTGCGCCGCGCTGGGCTACGTTTTCTTGAAGCTGCGCTGCGATCCTGTGCCACTCCTGCTCGCCTTCATCATTGGGCCGATGCTCGAGGAGAATCTTCGGCGCGCCATGCTGCTCGCCCGTGGCGACTTTGGCATGCTGCTCACGCGCCCTCTCACGGCGAGCCTTCTCGCGCTGGCGCTCATCCTGCTCGTCATGGCCGTGCTGCCCAAAATCCGACGCACGCGAAAAGTCGCGTTCCAGGAAGAATAACCGTCAATAGAAGGAGGAAACTATGTTCAGACACATATTGAGCGGCTCG
The DNA here is from genome assembly GCF_011317445.1 of Chelativorans multitrophicus. Lineage (GTDB taxonomy): Bacteria > Pseudomonadota > Alphaproteobacteria > Rhizobiales > Rhizobiaceae > Chelativorans > Chelativorans multitrophicus. The sequence continues at coordinate 592,759 of NZ_JAAAPL010000003.1, read as the reverse complement.
GCCGCTCTGGTCGCCGCGGTGGCAATCGCCCTGCCTGCCGTTGCACAGGAATGGAGGCCCTCGCGCCCGGTCGACCTGATCGTACCCTCGGGCGCCGGCGGCGGCCACGACAACAATGCGCGGCTGCTCGGCGCGATCATGGAGAAATATGCCGGCCAGCCGATCAACATTATCAACCAGCCGGCCGGCGGCGGCGTGGTCGCCTATCGCGAGATGCGCGACGCCGAGCCGGACGGGCACAAGATCGGACAGGTCTCGGTCTCCATCGTCTCCGACCAGTTTCGCATCGAGGGTGTCGATTACAACAAGGACTCTTACGCCTATATCGGCCAGATCTCGGCCGACCAGAACGTGCTGGTGGTTGCTGCCAATGGCCCATATGGCGAGATGGACGTAACGCAGTTCATCGAGGCTGCGAAGGCCGAACCGCAAGCGATCGCCTTTGGCGTTTCCGGCAACTGGACCAATCACGACTACACACGTTACCAGATCGAGCAGGCAACGGGCGCGCAGTTCCTGCGCGTGCCGATCAAGGGCGGTGCGCAGATCGTGCTCTCGCTACTGTCGGGCGATGTGCAGGCGGGCGCGCTCTACCCGTCCGAGATCAAGGCGCAGGTCGACGCCGGTCAATTGAAGCCCCTTGCGCACAACGGATCCGAGCCGCTCGCGGCTTGGCCGGACGTTCCGAGCTTCAGTTCCCTCGGACTGGAGGTAAATCTCGCGATCTGGCGGGCGCTGGTGATGCCGAAGGATACGCCGGAGGAAATCCGGAAGGGCTGGGAAAGCATCCTCGAGCAGGCCATGAACGATCCTGCGCTCAAGGAAGGCTACGCCAATGCTGGAATTGGTTATGCCTACAGAAATGCCGAAGACACGATCGAGCTCGTGAACGAAGCGGAAGCCGCTTATCGCTCCATTTCTGAAGCGGCCGGCGTGCAGAAAGCGTCGCAGTAAATCAGCAAAAAAGAGGATGGCGCTCGCCGTTCTGCTCGACAAAAAACGGCGGGCCGAGCCCGCCGTTTTTTGTCAGCGAGGAGTTTTGCCACCATTCATTCCGGCCAAAGCCCGGTGGCGGCTCGATATCGGCTTGCTCCCGCCGGCGGCAACGGCCTGGAACTAGTGAGCCCTATTGCCACTATGCGCCCAGCTGGCATTTGGTGGAAAGGATGATGCGCGAGGATCTCGTGAAGCTCGAAATGGATGCGCAGTTTGCCGAAATCGGCAAATCAGGCATGCGCACTCTCGCCTACCCGCTCTATGTTGCGGCTAAAACCCGTATTTAGCTCGCGCACCACTGAACGCGCCTGCTCTATCAGCACCTGATGATGCTGGCTGAGGTCCGCCTCTTCCTCATAGGCAAGCGTGTTATAGAGAAAAGTCACGGTCGAGTTTTCAACGCCACAGTAGATGGCAATGCCATCGTTAAGAAGGTCTTCCATGTAGCGATCCTTATGCTCGCGCACGAAGCGTGTCTCACCACCGCCCACAAGCGCGACCCAGCGGATTGCTGAGAATGGCAGTCGTTTGCCATTGCCGTAAAGAAGACCATAGTTCCACACGCGATCGATATACCCCTTGAGCATCGCAGGCAACGAATACCACCAGACCGGGAAAACGATGATGGCGGCATCGGAACCGGTCAGCGAGCCAGCGAGCTCCAAAACCTCGTCGGAATACCGTTTGTGGGGGTTCGTGAAATCAGGCTCATCCTCCGGCTCCAGCACGGGATCAAAGCCGGACCGGTATAGGTCGAGCTCAACAATTTTCATCCCCAACTGTTGCGCCTCGGTCGAGATTGCATTGACAACCCGCCCGGTCAGGGAGTCGCGGCGCGGGTGCGCCCAGATAATATGAATCCTTGGGGAATGAGTGCTGTCGTCCATTACGAGAGTTCCTATTCAAGAATGATGCGGTGTGCCTTCACGCACGCATCGCGGTTTGGAACTCGTAGTTAGGAGTGGTTGATTGTTATGATAATACGATGTATTCTAAAATAATAGATTAGCAGAGCTTAACAATGAAACCTTCGCTAGCTGAGTTGCAGACCTTCGTGTCGATTGTCAGGACTGGGAGCTTCCGCGCCGCGAGCGTGGAGCTTGAGGTATCGCCACCTGCCGTGAGTCTGTCGCTCAAGCAGTTGGAAGACCGGCTAGGTCTGAAACTCATCAATCGCAGCACGCGCAGCATGTCGCTGACGGAGGCTGGGGCAAGGCTCTACGAAGATCTCTCGCCGGCGCTCTCGAATATCGATCATGCCGTCAACAACCTGGCGGAATTGCGCGACCGGCCCGCCGGCACACTTCGTATCGCGGCATCCCGACTGGCTGCACGCCTGTATATGGCTTCACTGGTGCACGGCTTTGTCCGCCGCTATCCCGAGATGAAGGTAGAGTTGTGGGCGGACGACAATCTAACTGATTTGTCCGAAGACAATTTCGACGCTGGCGTGCGGCTCGGAGCCATCGTGGATGACCGGATGGTCGCGATTCCAGTCGGACCGAAGGCGCGTTTTGTCGTGGTGGCGACTCCTGCCTATTGGCACGATCATCCAGTGCCTTCGCATCCTCGCGATTTGTTGGCGCATGAATGCGTGGAATTTCGTTTTCCCACCAGCAGGCGTCCTTACCAATGGATGTTTCGCCGTGGTGACGAAGACATCTCGATCGAGGTCAACGGCAGCACGATAGTCAACGATATGGAGGTGGCAGCCGAACTGGTGCGCAATGGCTTGGGCGTGGGATATCTGTTGTATGACCAGGTCGCCGAGGAAATTGAATCTGGCCGGCTGGTGATGGCGCTTGAGTCATGGCTGCCCCCGCGCGCGGGCCACTATTTGTACTATCCCAGCAATCGATTGGTATCGCGAGGCTTTCAGGCCTTTAAAGACTTCGTGAGAGAGGCGGCGGTTGAATAAAAATCACGATACGCTGCCGGGTAGAGCGTGCTCCAAGTCACCCCCGCTGCCGCACACCGTAACAGGGAACCGCGCCTCTGCGGCTATGCTCACCGGGTAAGACTGATTTCGACATCACCGGCCACGCGCTTCACGCTTTCCGCGGCCATGCTGATGAAATCGGATGTGAACCGGGTCTTCGGGCCAAACACCGCCACCGTGAGAAGGAGATCGCCCTGAGCATTGCGGATAGGGGCGGCCACGGCAGCAATATCAGGCTCGGCATCACCATAGTTTTGTGCAACGCCGTCGCGGCGAATGGCTGCGAGATCCGCTTCGAGGCCGGGACGATCAACGAGATGCGACTCGCCAGCGAGCAGTTCGTCTCGCTCCCACGGTTCGAGGCTTGCCAGCCATAACCGCCCTTGCGCCGATGTGAGGAAATTGAGTGTGGTGCCGATCCGTATGGCGACGGTGATTGGCCGCTCGGCGAGCGCAACGGCAACGCAGGTCGGTCCGGCACGGCTAAACCTGCAGAGCATTACCGACTCGTTGAGACGTGCGCGGAGCGCGTCCAGAAATGGCTGGATGGCCTCAAGGTGAGGAGTGGTGGATTCCGCAAGCCGCCCCATTTTTCCGACGGACGGGCCCAAACGGTAGACGCCGCGCCTTATCGAGATGAGCGCTCCCGCCTCCTCAAGCGTCACGAGGAAACGGTGAGCAGTGGCAAAATTCATTCCAAGTTCCGACTGGACGCGTTGCGCCGATATGTCCGGCCGCTCGAACGAGGCGAGCCGAAGTATCTGGAAAGCCTTCAAAATTGTGCCGTTCAGCGGCGTCGCCATCACAACCCTCCACTGGCCTGCGCCCTCGAATTGACTCGCTGGCGCATCTTTCGTATCCTAAGATATATATCTCATTATATGAGATTAGAAAAGTTTTTTGTACCGGGAGTAGGTGAGATGGGCCGAATAACTGCGGGGGCGGCACTGTTGTCGCGATTGAAGCGTCTGGGTATCGACGTCATTTTCGCGAACTCAGGAACAGATTTTCCGCCGATCATCGAAGGCCTTGCGGAAGCCCGGGCAAAGGGAATGCCGCTGCCCGAAACGCTGGTGATGCCTTTCGAGGGCGCGGCCACGGGCATGGCCTATGGTTATTACCTGGCCACCGGGCGGCCGCAGGCGGTCATGGTCCACACGAATGTCGGCCTGGCTAACGCCGCACTGGGCGCAATCAACGCTGCCTGTGAGCAGATCCCGATGATGCTGATCGGCGGACGGACGCCAACGCTCGAAAAGGGGAGATTCGGTGCCCGGACCGTTCCCATCGGGTGGGGGCAGGAAATGCTCGATCAGGCGGGGCTGGTGCGTGAAGCCTGCAAATGGGATTACGAGCTCCGTTTCCCGGAACAGATAAACGACGTGATCGATCGCGCTCACGGCATCGCCTGCTCATCGCCAAAAGGTCCGGTTTACATCAGCCTGCCCAGGGAGGTTTTATGTGAAACGATTCCCGAGGAAGGCAGTGCCCGGCGTCCGCAGATGCAGCCGTCGCAGGTAGCATCGCTCCGTGCCGATTTGGAGCATGCGGCGGATATACTGGCCGAGGCAAAACATCCGGTGATCTTTGCGCAGCGCGGGGCAGGAAACGAGCGCGCATTCGCTACGTTGGCGGAGTTAGCAGAGGAATGGGGAATTCCCGTCTGCCAATATTGGGCCGTTCAACTCGCTTTACCGACAGATCATCCGATGGCGGCCGGCCCGGACCCAAAGCCGCTCCTCGAGAAGGCGGATGCGATCCTGGTGATTGACAGTCTCGCGCCTTGGTCTCCTGCTGAGATGGAGCCGAGCGAAAATGCCTTTGTCATCCAGATTGGTGCTGATCCCTTGCACGCCCGGACCGCAGTGCGAAATTTCCGGTCCGACCTCTCATTGGTCGGCGATGCCGGTTCGACGATTTTGGCTTTGAAAGCGCTGCTGGATGCACGGATGTCCGGCCATCGCGCGCGCAACGAAGAGCGTGCGGCAACGGTCGGTCGCACCAATGCCTTGGCTCGGAACGCGCGGCTCGATGCAATTCGCAAGCGCCGCGACGCGCCGCAGCTCACGAAGGCGTGGGTCAGCTACAGCCTGTCGGAAGCGCTTCGCGGCACGAAAGCGGCTGTCTTCAACGAACTTGGCGTGCAGATGCATGCGATGCATCTCGACCATCCCAAGGCATGGTTCGACGGGCCGCACTCCGGCGGATTGGGTTGGGCATTCCCGGCCGCCCTGGGTTTCAAGATGGCCGACCCGGAACGCCCTGTGATCGCCGCGATGGGTGACGGATCTTACATATTTTCCAACCCGGTCGCTTGTCACCAGATCGCTGAAGCGCGCAATCTCCCGATCATCGTCATTGTCATGAACAACGCTGAATGGGGAGCAGTCCGCCAGTCTGTCGTGGAGCTCTATCCGAACGGACATGCAGCGCGGTCCAATACGGTGCCGCTCACAGCGCTCTCGCCCTCACCTGATTTTGTCCGCGTCGCCCAGGGCAGCCGTGCCTGGGCACGCAAGGTAGCGACCCCTGGTGCGTTTGAAACGGCACTTGCCGAGGCGCTGGTACACACAAATGCGGGCAAAGGCCTCGCCCTGATCGAAGTGACGATCGGACAGGACTGATCCGGGATTAGCAAAGGGAAATAGTGAAATGGAAATAGCGCTTTTAATCAAAGGCGAAGACCGCCCCGCTTTGGGCGGGGGGACGTTCGACCGGAAAAATCCCGTGACCAACGAAGTCGTGACGACTGCCCCGGCTGCGAAGAAGGTGGATGTGGACGCGGCGGTTGCCGCCGCGGATGCGGCGTTTGCCGATTGGTCGAAGACCGGCCCCAACGCGCGGCGCACACTCCTGAACAAAGCGGCCGATATGCTGGAGTCGATGGCGGACGAATTCGTCAGGACCTCGATCGACGAGATAGGCTGTACCGCCGCTTGGGCAGGTTTCAATGTGATGTTCGGCGCTAAGATCCTGCGCGAGGCCGCGTCCATGACCACGCAGATCCGCGGGGAAGTGATCCCCTCCGATAAGCCGGGCTGTCTGGCGATGGCCATCAAGCGGCCGGTCGGGGTTCTTGTCGGGATGGCGCCTTGGAACGCCGCGGTGATCCTTGGGGTGCGCGCGGTGGCTATGCCGATCGCGTGCGGCAACACCGTCGTTCTGAAGGCTTCGGAGAAATGCCCGCGTGTCCACATGCTTATCGGGGAGGCGTTCCGCCGGGCAGGATTTCCAGACGGCGTTCTCAACGTGGTCACCCACTCGCCCCAGGACGCTCCAGAAGTCGTCGAGGCGTTAATCACCCATCCAAAGACGCGCCGCATCAACTTCACGGGATCGACCAGGGTTGGGCGGATCGTGGCCGAGATTGCAGCACGCGAGCTGAAGCCGTGCCTGCTGGAACTCGGCGGCAAGGCACCGCTGGTCGTCCTCGACGACGCTGACATCGACGCCGCGGTGAACGCGGCGATATTCGGCGCTTTCATGAACCAGGGGCAAATCTGCATGTCCACGGAACGGATCATCGTCGACGAGCGTGTCGCGGACGATTTCGTGGCCAAGTTCACCGAGCGTGCGTCTCAGCTTCCCGTGGGCGACCCCAATGGGAATGTGGTCATCGGCTCGGTCGTTGATTACGAGACCATCGAACGTGTTGACAAGCTGGTGGATGCCTCCGTCGCATTGGGCGCCCGTGTCACGACGGGCGGCAAGAGCAACGGCAGCACCATAATGCCCGCGACGGTTGTTGATCACGTCAATGAGACGATGCCGCTGTTTTCAGATGAAAGTTTCGGCCCGGTGGTCTGCGTCGTGCGTGCCCGCGATACCGAGCACGCTGTTGAGATCGCGAACGCCAGCTCCTATGGCCTCTCTTCCGCGGTCTTTGGAAGCGACATCAACAGAGCGATCAGCGTGGCCGAGCGTATTGAGGCAGGAATATGCCATATCAACGGCCCCACCGTCTCTGATGAGGCGCAGATGCCGTTCGGCGGGATGCGGGATAGCGGCTACGGCCGCTTTGGCGGCACGGCGGGGATCGACGCGTTCACAGAGACGCGGTGGATCACCGTCGAGGATCCGCATCAGCATTACCCATTTTGAGCTCTGCTGATCTTCTAAGGTTTGGCTTAGCGGATCTGGTTCGAAATGATGCTGGAGAACATCGCCGGCCGTTCAAAAGGACAGTCGGCGATGGTCACGTCAGTGGCGGGCTGACAGGCTGGCCCAAAGCAAAAAGGCCGGGCAAAGCCCGACCTCTCCTCTCGTCTCGACGAACCGTGCCAGTACATCCGTGGTCACGGTTCGAAGACGAATGCTTATGCAGCCTGCAGGTTTTCCGCGGCGCTTTTGCCCGAGCGGTTATCCCTGACGACGTCGAAGCTCAGCTTCTGGCCCTCAACGATGGTGCGCATGCCGGCACGCTCGACGGCGGAAATATGGACAAACACGTCCGCGGCGCCGTCATCAGGCTGGATGAAGCCGAAGCCTTTGGTTGCGTTGAAGAACTTTACGGTTCCGATAGTCATGACGAATTCCTTTCAATTGGTCACGATAATAGCGCCCGTCACGCCGAATGCGTGACGATGCATTGAATCGACTTTGATAAGGAAGATCGCCATAAGCGCGGCTTGCCGCGCGGTAACAAAGTTCAGCAAACAAGATCGATCATCGCCATATAAGCACGACCGGCGCGTAATACAAGACGCTGCAGAAGGAGCTCTATCGCGAATGCGATGATACGCAATATCAACTATCTCGCACCGAGCCGTCGTGAAATTTCGTTTGCGGCCTCAACCACCCACTGCCCGATCTCGCGAACCTTGGAGTCAGGCAGCCTGATGGTCGGGCCGGATACCGATATTCCAGCAACCGCCTCGCCGTAGCTGTTGAAAATGGCGGCGGCTACACAGCGCATGCCGATTGTCCGCTCCTCGTCATCCAGCGAATAGCCTTGCCCGCGCGTTTGGCGCACCGCTTCTCGCAGTTGGTCTGCATTGGCCACCGTCTTGTCGGTGAAGCGGATGAACCGCGCTCTATTAATGAATGCCTCCAGCCTTTCGTCGTCGAAAGCGCTCAGCAAAGCCTTCCCGATACCGGAAGCATGCAGTGGCGATCGGGTGCCGGGCGGAAAAAATGCGCGGATTGTCTCATGCGTTTCAACCTGGCTGACAAAGAGAACATCGCCGTCACGCTCGATCCCCAGATTGGAGGTCTCGCCGGTCCGCGCCATGAGGTCCCGCATGATCGACCGGCTGCTCTCGACGATATTGGTGCGCCGCAGGAAGGCCGAACCCAGGCGGAATGCCTCAGGGCCGATGAACCATTCCTGACGCTCGGGGTTGATCTCCACATACTGGCGTCGCTCCAGTGTCGACAGAACGCGATACATGGTTGCCGCCGACTGCCGGAGATGATCGGAAAGTTCGGTAAGGGTCATCCCGTCATGGGAGGCGAGCGCCTCCACCACATCAAGCGCCCGGTCGAGCGCCTGTATGTTTGAGCCCGGCGGCTCGTTTCTGCCGCTCTTTGGGCGGCCACGGCGGCGGACAGGTAGTTGCACGAGAGCACTCCAGTTTGGTTTGCCTTCAGACAAAAAATCATCATGAAATTCGATTGCGCACAATGAAAAAATATAGGCTGCTGCTTTGCATACCAAAAAGATCGATATTCCGCTGTTTTGAAAAACGATTTCGAAAAAATTTACTGGACTGCACTCCTGTGCTAACGTCCCCTTGAACGAGGAGGAATGGTGGTGAGCACACAGAATCCGATCTTCATTCCCGGCCCGACGAACATTCCCGAAGTCCTGCGCAAAGCGGTCGACATGCCGACCATCGATCACCGCAGCCCACTCTTCGGCAAGATCCTTCACCCGGCGATCGAGGGGGTGAAGAAGGTGCTGAAAACCAAACAGGCAAAGCTCTTCGTGTTCCCTTCCACCGGCACGGGCGGTTGGGAGACGGCGATCACCAATGTCCTTTCGCCCGGCGACAAGGTGCTCGCCACCCGCAATGGCATGTTCAGCCACCGCTGGATCGACATGTGCCAGCGGCACGGGTTGGATGTCATCGTCGTGCCGCAGGATTGGGGCGAGAGCGTGCCGGCCGATCGCTTTGAGGAAATACTCGCCGCCGATAAGGCGCATAAGATCAAAGCCGTCTTGGCGACCCATAACGAAACCGCCACCGGCGTCCGCTCGGATATCGCCGCAGTGCGCCATGCGATGGACGCAGCCGCTCACCCGGCGTTGCTTCTCGTCGACGGCGTCAGCTCGATTGCCTCGATGGATTTCCGGATGGACGAATGGGGCGTTGATATTGCCGTTACCGGCAGCCAGAAGGGCTTCATGTTGCCGCCCGGCCTGGCAATCCTTGGCTTTTCGCCCAAAGCTCTGGAAGCGGTTGAAGCCGCAAAGCTGCCGCGGACCTTCTTTGATATTCGCGACATGGCCCGGAGCTACGCCAATAACGGCTATCCTTATACGCCGCCGGTCGGGCTCTTGAACGGCCTGAAGATCGCCAGCGAGATGCTGCTGGAAGAAGGCATGGAGAACGTCTTTGCCCGGCATCACCGCATTGCCGAAGGAATCCGCCAGGCTGTCGCCGCCTGGGGCCTCAGGCTTTGCGCCGTCCGGCCGGAACTTTACTCGGACACGGTCAGCGCCATCCGCGTGCCTGACGGGTTCGACGGAAACAGGGTCGTCGCCCACGCACTCAACGTCTATGGCGTCGCATTCGGAACCGGGCTTGGCGATGTCGCCGGCAAGGTCTTTCGCATAGGCCACCTGGGCAGCCTGACCGATGTCATGGCGCTATCGGGCATCGCCACTGCCGAGATGGTGCTGGTCGATCTCGGCCTGCCGATCAAACTCGGTTCAGGCGTGGCGGCAGCACAGGAACATTATCGTTTGAGCGCGGGCAACGCACAAAAAAGGGCAGCGTGACGATGGATACGCCGATTTATATTCCGACATTGAACGACATGCTCGCGGCACGTGAGCGGATTAATCCTCATATCCATCATACGCCGGTCCTGACCTCGCGCATGCTGAACGAGCTGACCGGGGCGGAACTGTTCTTCAAATGCGAGAATTTCCAGAAGGCCGGGGCTTTCAAAGCGCGCGGCGCCTCAAACGCCGTCTTCGGCCTTTCCGAGGAGCAGGCAAAGAACGGCGTCGCCACCCATTCCAGCGGCAATCATGGCACCTGCCTGTCCTATGCCGCCGGGCGGCGGGGCATTCCCTGCACAGTGGTGATGCCGCGCACGGCGCCGCAGGCCAAGAAGGATGCCGTTCGGGGCTATGGCGGGCGTGTGGTGGAATGCGAACCTTCGACCAGCTCCCGCGAGGCAGTCTTCGCCGAAGTCGTTGCCGAAACCGGCGCCGAATTTGTGCATCCCTACAACGATCATCGCGTGATCGCCGGGCAGGCAACCTGTTCGGCGGAACTGATCGACCAGGTCGAAGGCCTGGATGCGGTTATTGCGCCCATCGGCGGAGGCGGAATGGTTTCGGGAACCTGCCTGACGCTGTCGAATCTGGCGCCGCATATCAAGATCTACGCCGCCGAGCCCGAGCAGGCGGACGATGCCTATCGCAGCTTCAAGGCAGGCCATATCATCGCCGACGACGCGCCGGATACGATTGCCGACGGGCTGAAAGTGCCGCTGAAGGAGCTGACCTGGCATTTCGTCAGCAATCATGTCACCGACATCCTGACCGCCTCCGAGCAGGAGATCATCGACGCGATGAAGCTGATCTGGAAACGGCTCAAAATCGTCATGGAGCCGTCGAGCGCGGTGCCCCTGGCTACCATCCTGAAGAATCCGGAAGTGTTCGCCGGCAAGCGCGTCGGCGTGATCGTTACAGGCGGCAATGTCGATCTCGACAAATTGCCCTGGAATTGAGGAGAGCAATGATGAACGCACCTGCAAGCCTTGCCGGCCTTGAAGTCGGTTACGATGTTCCCGCACTGCCGGGCATGGCCGAAGCCGATATCCAGACGCCGTGCCTGATCCTCGATCTGGATGCGCTGGAACGCAACATCAAGAAGATGGGTGACTATGCCAGGGCGCACGGGATGCGCCATCGCGCCCACGGCAAGATGCACAAGTCCGTCGACGTGCTGAAGCTCCAGATGGAACTGGGCGGGGCGATCGGCGTCTGCTGCCAGAAAGTCTCGGAGGCCGAGGTTTTCGCGCGGGCAGGATTCAAGGACATTCTGGTATCGAACCAGGTGCGCGATGCGGCGAAGATCGATCGTCTTGCAAAGCTACCGGCCTATGGCGCCCGCGTGATCGTTTGCGTCGACGATCCGGCCAATGTCGCCGATCTGTCGGCGGCGGCACAAAAACATGGCACGGTAATCGAGTGCTTTGTGGAGATCGACTGTGGCGCCGGGCGCTGTGGGGTCAAGACAAGCCCCGAGGTCGTCGAGATCGCCACGGCGGTCGATGCCGCGCCGGGCCTGAAATTCACCGGTATCCAGGCCTATCAGGGAGCGATGCAGCACATCGACGGCTATGAGGAACGAAAGGCCAAGCTCGACGCCGCCATCGCGCAAGTGAAAAAGGCGGTCGAAGCCCTTAAGGCCGTGGGTCTTGAGCCCGAGCTGGTCTCAGGCGGCGGCACGGGCAGCTATTATTTTGAAAGCAATTCGGGCGTCTATAACGAGCTGCAGTGCGGGTCCTATGCCTTCATGGATGCCGACTATGGCCGCATCCGCGATGAGGAGGGAAAGCGCATAGATCAGGGCGAATGGGAGAACGCGCTGTTCATCCTGACATCGGTGATGAGCCATGCCAAACCGCATCTGGCGGTCGTCGATGCCGGTCTCAAGGCGCAGTCGGTCGACAGCGGCCTGCCCGTTGTCTACGGCCGCGACGACGTCAAATACATCAAATGCTCCGATGAGCATGGCGTGGTCGAAGACCCCAACGGCGTCCTCAAGATCAACGAAAAGCTCCGCCTGGTCCCTGGCCATTGCGACCCCACCTGCAATGTCCACGACTGGTATGTCGGCGTTCGCAACGGCAAAGTCGAAACGCTCTGGCCCGTTTCGGCCCGCGGCAAGGCCTATTGAAGCAGTGCCCGGGCAAACGTCCCGGGTATCGTCTCACGGAGAATATTCATGATAATTGTCCCCGAGCGCGAGATCTCCGGGCTTATTTCTGCCGCCGACTGCTTCACGGCGGTCGAGCAGGTCTTTGCCTCGATGGCCAGGAAGTCGGCCACCAACTTCCCGGTCATTCGTGAAGCCATCGGCCATGCCGGCGCCCTTTACGGCTTCAAATCGGGGTTCGATCGCGAGAGCCTGGCGCTCGGTCTCAAGTCGGGCGGCTTTTGGCCGAACAACGTCGAGAAGGGACTGACGAACCACCAATCCACGATCTTCCTGTTCGATGCGGATACCGGCCGCTGCCGGGCGGTGGTCGGCGGCAATCTTTTGACCGCGCTGCGCACGGCGGCCGCTTCGGCCGTCTCGATAAAATATCTCGCGCGCCGCGATGCCCAGGTCATCGGGATAGTTGGCGCCGGCCATCAATCGACGTTCCAGCTCAGGGCAGCCCTTGATCAGCGCGCCTTCAAGAAGGTGGTGGGCTGGAATATCGACCCTGAGATGCTGAGCCGCCTCCAAGTCGTAGCGGCCGAACGGAACATCCCCTTCGAATCGGTTGATCTTGACCGCCTCGGCGCGGAAGCGGACGTGATCATCACCATCACCTCGTCCTTTGCCTCACTCCTCAAGGCCGCGCAGGTCCGTCCCGGCACGCACTTGGCCTGCATGGGAACCGACACAAAGGGCAAGCAGGAGGTAGAAGCCGAACTCGTCGCCATGGCGACGGTGTTTACCGATGAGGTCGCTCAGTCGATCTCAATTGGCGAGGCGCAGCATGCGGTCGAAAAGGGGCTATTGGCTGCCGGCGATATCATCGAGCTCGGGCAGGTCATCAACGGTATGCATCCCGGACGCAGTTCTGATGATGAAATCACATTGTTCGACGGCACAGGCGTGGGCCTGCAGGATCTCGCGGTCGCCTCGGCCGCCGTCGATCTGGCAATTGCCCGCGGAGTGGCCCTAGAGGTGGATTTCTAGACTGCGATAACCGCTTCCGGCAGCGCTCTCGGTACAGCCGTCTTAAGAAGCTCAGCTTCGCTTCTTCAGCCTCTGAACTTCGCGCTCCAGAAGCGGCTGATCGTGGCCGAACCGCTCGTGCAGGTCGCGCGCCTGTTCCAGAGGTAGGCCATAACGCTCGGCCAGATGCCGAACGGCGGGATCGTCGCCGTGCGGCACCCGCGCCCGATTTTCGGCGTCTGTAAAAGTCTTGTCGTCGCCCATCATTGCCTCTTTGGTGGCGATCAATGCACGTCGGCGACCGCTTCGCGGCAGGCATCCGCACAGCTCATGCATGCTTCGGCACAAATACGGCAATGCTCGTGCTGATCCGCATGCATGTGGCATTCCTCGCCGCAGGTGCGGCAGGCCTGCTCGCAAACCTCGATCATCGCCCTCATCACATCCGCGTTCCGGCCGGTGCGCCGAGAAGCAACCGCCCCCGTCACCGCACAGATATCCGCGCAGTCGAGGTTTAGACGGATGCATTGTTTCAGCATGTCCACAGACGATTCGGCCAGGCAGGCATCGGCGCATGCCGTGCAGGTCTGGGCGCAGTTATAGCATTCCTCTATGCAGCGAAGCAGCCTGTCAGCGGTGCTTCCCTGAACGTCCGGATGGGCGCTGATCATCTCCTGCACATGCATGGTGCTCTCCCGGTCGAAGGTTCCAGAACCCTCCAAAGCGCCCGCTTGTGTCCTTTGTTCCGTGGAGGTGCTTCGACCAAATGACGGGTTGCCAATCGGTCGGAGCGTGGCTACCCCAAGCCCAGTGGAGCCGTCGCCTACGGTGATATTCCCTGCTATTGTGCTGATTGCCGGATAAGGGGGACCGAGCGCAAACAGGCCGGCCTCATGAATGATCGAGAGAAAGGGAGGATTTGCCCGTGAAGCATTTTATCTTGGGAACCATCATTGCCGGTGCGTTGGCATTGCCGGTCCATGCGGCGGATTACAGGATCATGGCGCCGGCCGCACCGGGCGGCGGCTGGGACCAGACCGCGCGCGCGATGCAGACGGCGCTTCAGGACGAAAATATCTCCAGCAGCGTGCAGGTGGTGAATGTACCGGGCGCGGGCGGCACGATCGGTCTTGCGCAATTCGTGAACCAGGCCAAGGGCGACCCATTTCAGCTTATCGTCGGCGGCTACGTGATGGTCGGCGCGATCCTCACCAACAACTCGCCTGTCACGCTTGAACAGGTCACGCCGATCGCCCGCCTGACGGGGGAATACGAGGTGATCGTCGTTCCCGCCAATTCGGACATCCAGGACATGGCCGGCCTGGTGGAAAAACTGAAGGCAGATCCCGGCGCTGTCTCCTGGGGCGGCGGCTCGGCCGGCGGCACCGACCACATCACCGCCGGACTTATCGCAAAGGCCATCGGCGTCGATCCCACCCAGGTGAACTACATCGCGTTTTCAGGCGGCGGCGAAGCCTTGGCCGCCATCCTGGGCGGGCAGGTGACGGTTGGCATCTCCGGCTATGGCGAATTCGAATCGCAGATCGAGGCCGGGCAGCTCCGTCTTATCGGTATTTCCAGCGAGGAGCGCGTGGAAGGCATCGACGCTCCCACCTTCAAGGAAAGCGGCGTTGACGTCGCGATTCAGAACTGGCGCATGGTCGCTGCAGGACCTGACCTGACCGAGGAGCAGACGGCGGCGATCACCGCCGATATCGAGAAGATGGTGAATTCGCAAACCTGGCAGAACATCCTCGAAGAGAGAGGGTGGGCGAACACATATCTTGCGGGCGACGCCTTTAAGCAGGAACTTCAGAAGGACGTCGAATCCACCGAAGCGGTCCTGAAAGAGATCGGCCTCGTGCAATGAGCCTGGGCGGCGGATCGGGCGCCGGGCGCCGCCCGGACTGGGCGGCGCTCGCCATTGCGGCGGCGCTCGCCATGGTGGCGGGCGTGATTGTCTGGAGCACGGCGGGCGGCACAAGCGGAGGAGGCTATGCCCGCATCGGCCCGGCCGCTTTCCCTTACGTCATAGCCGCAGGGCTTTTTCTCCTCGCCATCTGGACGGCGATTGCCGCCTGGCGCGGCGATTTTCCCAAGCGCGAGCCACAGCAACTGGGCCCCTTGGCGTGGATTGTCGGCGGTCTGATCGCCCAGATGCTTCTTCTGACGACAGCCGGCTTTTCGATCGCAACCGGCATTCTTTTCGCAGCCACCGCGCGCGGCCTGGGCCGCGGTCCCCTCTGGCTCACCGTGCCGGTCGGCATCGTGCTCGCCTTCGTCGTCTGGCTCATTTTCGCCAGGCTCCTGCAGCTTTCTCTTCCGGCGGGGCCGCTGGAGCGGCTCTTCTGATTCCGGACATACCCGATGGATACATTCTCCCTCCTCGCGCAAGGACTTCTCACCGCGATCGAGCCGATCAACCTGCTCTATGCGCTGATCGGCGTTACGCTCGGTACGGCGGTAGGGGTGCTGCCCGGCATCGGCCCGGCGCTTACCGTGGCGCTGCTCCTTCCCGTCACATACAAGCTCGATCCCGCCGGGTCGCTCATCATGTTCGCCGGCATTTATTATGGCGGCATGTATGGCGGGTCCACCACGTCTATCCTCCTCAACACGCCGGGTGAGAGCGCCTCCATCGTCACCGCGCTCGAGGGCAACAAGATGGCCCGCGCGGGGCGCGGCGGTCCCGCGCTTGCCACGGCCGCCATCGGCTCCTTCGTCGCCGGCCTCATCGCCACGATCGGCCTTGCCTTCGTCGCGCCCTGGATTGTGAGCATCGCTCTCTCCTTTGGCCCGGCGGAATATTTTGCGCTGATGGTGCTCGCCTTCATGACGGTCTCGGCCGCCTTTGGAGAATCGACGCTGCGCGGGCTCACCGCGCTGTTCATCGGTCTGACCCTCGGTCTCGTCGGCATCGACCTGCAGACGGGGCAGGCCCGCCTTGCCTTCGGCATCCCCGACCTGCTCGACGGCATTGAGGTCACCACCCTTGCCGTGGCCCTGTTTGCCGTTGGCGAGGCACTTTCAGTCGCCTCCTCCAGGGCGGCCGCTCAGCAGACCATCGTCCCGGTCAAGGGCTCTGTGTGGATGAACCGAGAGGATTGGGCGCGCTCCTGGAAGCCCTGGCTGCGCGGAACGGCTGTGGGCTTTCCGATCGGCGCCATGCCTGCCGGTGGCGCGGAGATCGGCACCTTCCTCTCCTATTCCATGGAAAGACAGCTCACCAAAAGGCCGGAAGAGTTCGGGCATGGCGCCATCGAGGGCGTTGCTGGCCCCGAGGCCGCAAACAATGCCTCCGCCGCGGGCACGCTCGTCCCTCTCCTGACATTGGGGCTCCCCACCACAGCCACCGCCGCCATCATGCTTGCGGGTTTCCAGCAGTTCGGGCTGCAGCCTGGACCGCTTCTCTTCTCGAGCAATCCGCAGCTCGTCTGGGGCCTGATCGCCAGCCTGCTGGTGGCGAATTTCATGCTGCTTGTCCTCAACCTGCCGCTGATCGGGCTCTGGGTGCGGCTCCTCGCCATCCCCGCGCCCTGGCTTTATGCGGGCATTCTGATGTTCGCCACCTTGGGCACGATCGGCGCCAACCCATCGACTTTTGAACTGGGAATGCTCCTCGCCTTCGGCGTTCTTGGTTACATGCTTCGGCGCTTTGGTTATCCGATCGCGCCCGTCGTCGTCGGCCTGATCCTCGGGCCGTTGGCCGAGCAGCAATTGCGCCGGGCGCTCTCCATCAGCCAGGGCGATCCATCTATTCTCGTCGGATCACCGATCGCAATAACGCTTCTCCTGCTTGCGCTGGCGGCAGTTGTCGTGCCACTGATCCTGCGGGCGCGCGGCAAGGGCCAGGCCCTTGCCCAACTCGGTGCCAACGAGGATTAGGAATGAGATCGCCATTCGAGCAGATGTGCCGGGAGGCAAGCAAGCTCATCGCCTTTGCCGGCAACACGCTCGATCGCCGGTCCGAGCAGCGGCCCGAAGGATGCCTGGAAGAGGCGCTTGCCGATCCGCGCGCGGCCCTATACGGCAGCACGGAAGGCCGGCTGCTCATCAAGTTTGATGGGGCGACGGCCGAGCCCACCTTTACGTTGAGCGAGTTGCGGCCGCTTGATCCCGAAACTGCAGCAGCGGTCCTGCTTGGCTACACCGAGGCAGGCGAGCCGCGCCTGATGGTCCCGGTGAAGACTGAGGCCGAAGCGCTGCCAGCACCCTTAAAGGCGCTCGACTACCGCTCCCTTTTTCATCAACGCCTGCTCTCAAGCGAGCAGCTTGGAGAGGTGGCGCAAGGCGCAAGCCTTCTGGCCTGGAACCGGTCCTCGCTTCATTGCGGCCTCTGCGGCGAACGGACAGAGGCAAGAGCAGGCGGATACCGCCGTTACTGCGCAGCCTGCGCGAAGGAGTTTTTCCCGCGCACCGACCCCGTGGTCATCATGCTGGCCGTCGACGAGAGGAACGACCGTTGCCTCCTCGGCCGCAGCCCCCACTTCCGCCCCGGCATGTTCTCCTGTCTCGCCGGCTTCGTGGAACCGGGCGAAACGATCGAAGACGCGGTCCGCCGGGAAACACTGGAAGAATCGGGCATCACGCTCGGCCGCGTGCGCTATCATGCGAGCCAGCCATGGCCGTTTCCGCATTCCCTGATGATCGGCTGCTACGGCGAAGCGCTCTCCGACGAGATCCGCTTCGATAGCTTGGAGCTCGAAGACTGCCGCTGGTTTTCCAGCGCCGAGGCCCGGGAGATGCTTGCCCGCCCCGCCGGCGAGGGAATGACTGTCCCGTTCGAAGGCAGCATCGCGCATCGGCTCATCGCGGATTGGGCCGGGCAGCATCTTCACACGGGCTTAGGCGGCGCTTAGTTTCCAATCATGGCTCAAAAGAAGGCACACGAGGTCGACGGC
The DNA here is from genome assembly GCF_011317445.1 of Chelativorans multitrophicus. GTDB lineage: Bacteria > Pseudomonadota > Alphaproteobacteria > Rhizobiales > Rhizobiaceae > Chelativorans > Chelativorans multitrophicus. The sequence goes on along the minus strand of NZ_JAAAPL010000003.1, from coordinate 574,850 downwards.
TGGCTGGCAAGGCCCGACTCCACTATCGTCGTGGTGCTGCTCTATGGTCCTGATCGCGGCCTCGTTTCCGAGCGCGCGCGCCTTTTTGCTCAAAAAAGCGGCTTGCCGCTCGATGACCCCTTCTCCGTAGTCAAGATCGACGCAGCGGAAGCCGACCAGCCGGGACGCCTGCTGGATGAGGCGCGCACCGTTCCCATGTTCGCGGACCGGCGCCTGGTCTGGGTGCGCGGCGTCGGCAGCCAGAGCGCAATCGCAGCCGATATCGCAGCCCTTGTTGAGGAGCCGCCTTCCGACTGCCTCGTCCTGATCGAGGCCGGTGACCTGAAGAAGAGCGCAAGCCTGCGTACCACCGTGGAGCGGGGAGATCGTGCGATTGCGCTTCCCTGCTACAGCGACGATTCGCGCAGCATCGACGCGGTGATCGACGACGTGTTGTCGAAGGCCAAGCTGACGATCACGCTGGACGCCCGGCACCTCCTCAAGGCCAATCTTGGAGGAGACCGGCTCGCCACGCGCGGCGAGCTTGAAAAACTCGCGCTCTATTGCGCGGGCGCCAGCGAGGTGACCGCAGACGATATTCGCGCGCTTATCGGCGACGTTTCCGGGATCAGCGTGGACGAAGCGGTCGACGCCATCATGACCGGCCGGATCGCCGATTTCGACCATCTCTTCACCCGCCATGTGGCGGGCGGCAGTCCAGCATTCCTCATGCTTTCCGCTGCTTTGCGGCATGTCCAGGGGCTTCAGCTCATGCGGGAACAGGTGGAAGCGCAAGGCAAATCGCCCGCCGCCGCTGTCGCATCCGCCCGCCCGCCGGTGTTCTTCGCCCGGCGGTCGGCCGTCGAGCAGGCGGTCCAGCGTTGGAACCAGGCGATGCTGCATGCCGCCGCGGAACGGTTACAGGGTGCGATCCTGAAATCACGCCAGCACCCGGCCGTGGCTGAGCCCGTCAGCCGCCAGGCGCTTCTCGCCCTCGCCATAGAAGGGGCCCGGGCCCGGCGTTGATCAGGCGAAGATCCTGCGTTCCTGCGCCACGATCTCGCCGATGAAGGCGGCGGCGGCCTGTATCTGTCGGGTCATCCTCATGGATTCGTGAAAAACCAGCCAATAGCTACGCCGGATGGGCTGCGCGAAGGGAACCGCAACCAGATCCTCCATGCCGCGTGCGATGAAGCAGTGCAGGATACCTATGCCCGCGCCGGCGCGCACCGCCTCCACCTGACCCATGGCGGAGGAGACAGCAAAAGCGGCATCCCAATGTTCCGAGATTTCCGCCGCATAATCGAGCGTCGGGCTGAAGACGAGATCCGGCACATAGCCGACGAGCCTATGGTGCGCCAGCTCCGCCGCGTTCTGCGGCAGGCCGTGCCCCGCCGCATAGGCTTTTGAGGCAAAAAGGCCCAGCGAATAGTCCACGAGCTTGGATGCCACCAGCCTTCCCTCGGTGGGGCGATCGACGGTGATGGCGATGTCGGCCTCCCGCCGCGACAACGACAGGGAACGCGGGACCGGCACGAGTTGGATTGAAAGCCGCGGGTGGCGTTCTGTCAGCCGCCACAGCCGCGGCGCGAGGAAGGCTACGCCAAAACCGTCCGGCGCGCCGATGCGAACGCTGCCCGAAATGTCCTCGCCCTCGCCTGCGATCTCGGCGCGGGCGGCAATCATATCGGCTTCCATGCGCTCCGCCGCCGCCAGCAGGCGCTCGCCGGCCGGCGTCAATTCGCTTCCTGTGGTAAGCCTGCGGAAAAGCTTTGCGCCGGCGGCGTCCTCAAGCGCGGCCACGCGCCGGGAAACAGTGGCGTGGTTGAGGCCGAGCCGCCTGGCCGCGCCGAGTATCTGACCGGCGCGGGCGACCGCGAGGAACACACGGACATCGTCCCAATCCATAGGCGCCACCTTACATGATTTTATGCACGCACTTGCTAGCAGCGCTTTAATTTCTGCACAACGGCTTCGATTTTCCTCGCGTTGCATTCAACGCGTCAAAGCGGGACAATCAATCCAATCACAAGCCAGGGAGAGACTCTCATGGAGGAAATCGGTCATTTCATCGGCGGCAAGCGCGTGGCCGGAAAAAGCGGCCACTCGCAAAACGTAATGCAGCCTATGGACGGCACGGTGCGCGCGACGGTGGCTCTCGCCTCGGCCGCCGAAGTGCGCGAGGCTGTTGAGAACGCCAAGGCCGCTCAGATCGCCTGGGGCGCCACAAACCCGCAGCGGCGGGTTCGCGTGCTCATGAAATTCCTGGAGCTGGTGCACAAGGAGTACGACTCCCTCGCCGAGCTTTTGGCGCGCGAACACGGCAAGACGATCCTCGACGCCAAGGGCGACATCCAGCGCGGATTGGAAGTCGTGGAAGTGTGCATCGGCGCCCCGCACATGATGAAGGGCGAGTACACCGAAGGCGCGGGCCCCGGGATCGACACCTATTCCATGCGCCAGCCGCTGGGCGTGGTGGCAGGAATCACGCCCTTCAACTTCCCAGCCATGATTCCGCTTTGGAAAATCGCGCCGGCGATCGCCTGCGGCAACGCCTTCATCCTGAAACCCTCAGAACGCGACCCGGGCGTGCCGATGCGGATTGCCGAGCTTTTCGTCGAAGCAGGCCTGCCCGCGGGCGTTCTCAACGTCATCAACGGCGATAAGGAAGCCGTGGACGCCATCCTGGACGATCCCGACATTCAGGCCGTCGGCTTTGTCGGTTCCACCCCGATCGCGCAGTATATTTATGGTCGAGCCACCGCCAACGGGAAGCGCGCGCAGTGTTTTGGCGGCGCGAAAAACCACCTGATCATCATGCCCGACGCCGATCTGGACCAGACGGTCGATGCGCTGATCGGCGCTGGCTACGGCTCGGCGGGCGAGCGCTGCATGGCGGTTTCCGTGGCCGTGCCCGTGGGAAAGGAAACGGCGGATCGGCTAGTGGAAAAGCTCATTCCGCGTGTAGAAAGCCTGAAGGTCGGTCCATCGACCGACGCTAGCGCCGATTTCGGCCCGCTGGTCACAAAGGAGGCCCTGGAGCGCGTCAAGGGCTACGTGGATATCGGCGTGAAGGAAGGCGCCAAGCTCGTCGTCGATGGCCGGAATTTCAAGATGCAGGGCTATGAGAACGGCTTCTATATGGGCGGCTGCCTCTTCGACGAGGTAACGCCGGAGATGCGGATCTACAAGGAAGAGATCTTCGGCCCGGTTCTGTCAGTGGTCCGTGCAAACAACTATGAGGAGGCGCTGCGCCTGCCCAACGACCATGAATTCGGCAACGGGGTTGCGATCTTCACCCGCGATGGTGACGCCGCCCGAGATTTTGCTGCCCGGGTCAATGTCGGCATGGTGGGCATCAATGTGCCTATTCCGGTGCCTATCGCTTATTACACGTTTGGCGGTTGGAAGGCATCTGCCTTCGGGGACCTGAACCAGCATGGACCGGACGCTTTCCGTTTCTACACGAAAACGAAGACGGTTACCTCCCGCTGGCCATCCGGCATCAAGGATGGAGCGGAATTCGTCATACCGACCATGCGCTGAGCCTGAGGGCCCGCAGGAGGGCCACTCTTACCTCGCAAAAACGTTACCACCGGTCGCGGAATCTGCCCCGGCCGGTGGAACAGCTTTCTGTCTCCAATCGTTAACGATCCGAAAGCACCGCGCTCAGCGCGGCAAAAACGGTAGTCGCCCCTTGGCCAAAAGAGCTCCTCGGCGGCGGCAGGAGGTAGAGATATGAAGAAGGCCCTTAGAGCCGGGTTCGGGCTCGCGGCAATAGCTTCTGTTGCGCTTTTTACCGGCGCCCAGACCGCAACGAGCCAGAGCAACAGCAATGTCTGCGCCCCGCGTGACGATCTTGTTTCTCAGCTCGGCGACCAGTTCCGGGAGAGCCAGAAAGCCGTTGGCCTGCTCGGAGATCAGGCGGTAATGGAGGTGTTCGCCTCCGACCAGGGCACATGGACCATTCTGACCACCGATACCAATGGCACAAGCTGCATCGTCGCGGCCGGTGAGGGTTGGGACGACAATTTCGCGACTCTGGTGGGCGAAGGCGTCTGAGCTTGCAATCAGAGGCGCGCAACGCTTTCGGCATGCATGCGCAGGAGGCCCATGAGAGCTTCCGCTTCGTTCCCGGCGTCCTCCTCGTTGCGGTCGATGACGGCGCGAATGAGGCGCACATGCCGCTCGGCCGCAAGCGCGAGGTCCTGCCCGGACTGATAGCGATACCAGAAGCGGCGGCAGTGGGTCTGTAGGGGGCCCGCAACCTTCGCAGCATAGGCATTGTCTGCCGTTTCGGCCAGCACCTCGTCGACGCGCTTGTCCGCCTCCAGGAAGTTGACGGGATCGCCCGAGACGACCGCCCGCTCCATCCGCAAAGCTGCCTCATGAAACTGGGCGACGACAGGACCGGTCGCATAGCGGGCCGCGGACCGGGCGAGCAGTATCTCCACACTGTGACGCGCATCGATGATCTTCAGCCAATCCGGGCGGTTGAGCGGCGCAATGGCGACGCCCGCCCGCGGACGGACTTCCACAAAACCTTCCCATGCCAGGCGCTGTATGGCCTCCCTCACCGGCGTGCGGCCGAGACCCAGATTTTCGATCAAAGCCCCCTCGGTGGTGACGGTGCCGGGAGCGAGCTCCAGCGTAATAATCATTCTTTCGAGCTGAGCATAGGCCTTGGCCGCGACCGGCCCGAAAGATTGTCTGCTAAGCTGAACCGCCATTGGTAAGTCGCTGAATCCCAAATGATGTATCATTCGACGATTATGCTTCACAAAGCACGTTTTCCGTTGTTATATACCCCTGATATATCAAAGTCACGCCCTTTGGAGTACAATCCTGCCGGCCACTTCAATATCAGTCTTCAGCATCTGCCTGCGGCCAGGCCGCTCCGAAAGCTCCAGCGGGAGAGCTTCGCGCGGCAATGCCGACGCGGCTTCTGCCAGCGAGAGCATGTGCTGATATGCAAACGCGCAAGCCGGCCCAAGACACCGACGTCATCATCATCGGCGGAGGAATCATCGGCATCTGCATCGCCGCCTATCTGGCCGAGGCCGGCAAAAAGATCCTGGTGCTCGACCGTTCCGGCATCTGCGAGGAAACGAGCGCGGGCAATGCTGGCGCTCTGGCCTTTTCCGACATCCTGCCGCTCGCCCACAAGGACATGCTGTCCCAGGTCCCCGGCTGGCTGCGGGATCCTTTGGGTCCGCTCGCGATTCCGCCCGCCTATCTGCCGCGGTTGCTCCCCTGGTTGTGGCGTTTTCTGAAGGCAGGGCGCGCTGAATATTTCGAAGCCGCGGTATCCGCCCAAGCTTCGATCATGGCGCTTGCGGAACGAGAATGGATGACATTGATCGGCCGGCTTGCCATGAAGGATATGCTGCGCGAGGACGGCTGCCTGGAACTTTACGAAAGCGACGAAGCGTTCCGCGCGGCAGAGGAGGGATGGAGGCTGCGCCGGCGCTTCCATATCCCGTACCAGCAGCTTGAAAAGCACGAGATAGCCCGATATCAGCCCGGACTTTCGGACATCTTTACCCGGGCCGTTTTCGTCCCCGGCTGGAAGACAGTCTCCGATCCGCAGCAGGTGGGACATGCCGTCTGGGCCCACGCCGAGTTTCACGGCGCCCGCCTCATGCCCCTTACCGCTACCGCTGTGAAAACGGAGGAGGATCGCATCGCCGTCAGCGTCTCCAACGGCGAGAAATTCATCGGCAACCAAGTGATCATCGCTGCCGGCGCATGGTCGCGGCCCTTTGCAGCCTCTTTCGGCGACCGGGTCCCGCTGGAGACCGAGCGCGGCTACAACACCACGCTTCCCGCCGGCTCCTTCGATTTGCAGCGTCAGCTCATCTTTCCCCGCCACGGCTTCGTGATCACCCCGCTCGACACCGGCTTGCGCATTGGCGGCGCGGTGGAATTCGGCGGTCTCAAGCGCCCGCCCAACTTTGCGCGTTCCAGGGCGATGCTTGAAAAGGCAAGCCGGTTTCTGCCTGGGCTGAAAACGGAAGGGGGCCGTCAGTGGATGGGTTATCGCCCCTCCTTGCCCGATTCGCTTCCGGTAATCGGCCGTTCGCGAAAGGAACCACGCGTGCTTTATGCCTTCGGCCACGGGCATCTGGGGCTCACGCAAGCGGCGGCAACGGGCAGGATCGTTCGCGACCTGCTTCTGGACCGCCCGCCTCCGATCGCCCTGGAGCCCTTTGCAGCCGATCGCTTTCAAACGAGATAAGAACGAGGCCTCCCTCGACCTCTCTGGTTGCGGCATGCCACGTCGCGATTATGCTCCGCCGCCCCCGGCCGTCCCGTTGCAAAAGAGAGGTGGGCACGCAAGAATGCCTCCCGAAGGCCGTTGTCGCGCGGGGTTCCTTGAAGACAATAAGCAAAATCCGCCGTCGAACAGGAGGACATTGCGCGATGCGAATGTTAGCTTGCGCAGCGCTCGCCATCCGCCGATTATGCGGAGCCTAAAAAGAGCCGGAAGGAGATGCGGCGCCTAAGCTGCCCTCTGAACCGGACAGGGGAAAGACAACAACGGAATGCGCCATGGGTGACATTCGATGGGAGTTCTGCCTGCATGGAGTACTTTATTCAGCAGCTGATTAATGGGCTGACGCTCGGGTCCATTTATGGCCTGATCGCTATCGGCTACACGATGGTCTACGGCATCATTGGCATGATCAACTTCGCCCATGGCGATATTTTCATGATCGGCGCCTTTATCTCGCTCGCCGTCTTCCTGATCCTCACAAGCGTGCTCGGCTTCGCCTTTCTGCCGGTGGTGCTTCTTATCGTGATCATCGTGGCGATGCTGTTCACCTCCGCATGGGGCTGGACGGTGGAGCGCGTGGCCTACCGGCCCTTGCGCGGCTCCTTTCGTCTGGCGCCGCTGATAACCGCCATCGGCATGTCGATCGTGCTTCAGAATTTCGTGCAGGTCACCCAGGGTGCGCGCGTGAAGCCGCTGCCGCCGCAAATCCGGGGCGGCGTGACGCTTATCGAGGGCTCGACCGAGGCGGGCACAATCGTCGTGCAGCTTTCCTACATGCAAATCATCATCATCGTGACCACGGTGGTGCTGATGGCGGCCTTTACGCTTCTGATCTCCCGCACATCGCTGGGCCGCGCCCAGCGCGCCTGCGAACAGGACCGCAAAATGGCCGCTCTTCTTGGCGTCGACGTGGACCGGACCATTTCCCTCACCTTCGTCATGGGCGCCGCGCTCGCCGCCGTGGCGGGTTTCATGTTCCTGCTGCTTTATGGCGTGATCGATTTCTATATCGGCTTCGTCGCTGGCGTGAAGGCCTTCACGGCGGCAGTGCTCGGCGGCATCGGTTCCCTTCCAGGAGCGATGCTGGGCGGGCTCCTGATTGGCTTGATCGAGGTGTTCTGGTCTGGCTATTTCTCAGTCGAGTATAAAGATGTGGCGGCCTTCTCGATCCTTGCCATCGTCCTCATCTTCCTGCCATCGGGCCTGCTTGGGCGTCCAGAAGTGGAGAAGGTCTGATGGCTGCTTCCGAAACGCAGGTCCCAACATCCACGCAAAAGCCTGTGGGCGCACAGGCGCAGTCTGAAGCCCGCCGCGCCGCGCCTCACACCACCGAAGCCGCATCGAAAAACCGTCTTGCCGCATCGCTTCGCGATGCCGCCCTTGCGGCCTTTCTCGCCGGTGTGCTTGGCTTCTTTTTCATAGGCCTCAGGACCGATCTTGCCCCGGGCGGGCTGGATATCCGGGCGCGCTGGGGCGCCTGGCTGACGTCCATCGCCATCGTGTTTATCGGCCGTCTGGCGCTGAACGTCTTTGTTTTCAAGGCCGCCCATCCTGTCGGTGAAGGTGTCGGTGCAAAGATTGCAGGCGTGGGGAAAGCCGCGCCAAAGCTTGGAAAGTGGCTCACCCGTGCGCTGTTCATATTCGCGCTGGCGCTGCCCTTCTTCTTCACCACCTTTTTTCCGGGCCGCGATCGCCAGTTTATCGATCTCGCCATTCTCATCATGACCTACATCATGCTGGGATGGGGATTGAACATCGTGGTGGGGCTCGCGGGCCTCCTCGACCTGGGTTACGTCGCTTTTTATGCGGTGGGCGCCTACTCCTTCGCGCTGCTTGCGCAGCACTTCGAGATCGGCTTTTGGGCAGCCCTGCCGCTTGCGGGCCTTCTTGCCGCCTTCTGGGGCATAATCCTGGGCTTTCCTGTCCTGAGGCTGCGTGGCGATTATCTGGCGATCGTCACCCTCGCCTTCGGTGAGATCATCCGCATCGTTCTTCTCAACTGGTATAGCTTCACCGGCGGGCCGAACGGCATTTCGGGCATTCCCAAGCCCACCTTCTTCGGTCTCGAATTGGGCCGGGGCGACGATGGCTTCGCTGCCTTCTTCGGGATCGAATATGATCCGATCCAACGCTTCATCTATCTTTATTACATCATCTTTGCGCTGGCGCTTCTCACCAATCTGGTGACCCTCCGTTTGCGCAAGCTGCCCATCGGGCGGGCCTGGGAGGCTTTGCGCGAAGATGAAATCGCCTGCCGCTCGCTCGGCATCAACACGCGCAACACCAAGCTCACCGCCTTTGCGATCGGCGCGATGTTCGGCGGGTTCGCGGGTTCCTTCTTCGCCACGCGGCAGGGCTTCATTTCGCCGGAGAGCTTCACCTTCATCGAATCGGCGATGATCCTCGCAATCGTGGTGCTCGGAGGGCTTGGTTCGCAACTCGGCATCGTGATTGCCTCCATTGTGATGATCGGCGGCATCGAGATGCTGCGCAATCTGGGCTTTCTCACCCAGATCTTCGGGCCAGGCTTCGATCCCGTTCAGTACCGCATGCTCATTTTCGGTCTGGCGATGGTGCTTATCATGGTCTGGAAGCCGCGCGGCCTCGTAACGACGCGCGAACCGACGGCAGCGCTCAGGGAAAAGAAGCGCATCGGCGCGGATATGGTGGCACAGGGTGAGGGGCACTGATGTCTACGATAGCTGAAATAGACGCATCCGCAGGTGCCGCAACCCGCCGCTGGGAGCATGATCCGATCCTCTCGGTGGAACATCTGACCATGCGGTTCGGCGGCCTGGTCGCAATCAACGATCTTTCCTTCAATGTCGGCCGGGGCGATATCACGGCGCTGATCGGGCCGAACGGCGCGGGCAAGACCACTGTCTTCAACTGCGTGACCGGATTCTATAAGCCGACAGAAGGGCGCATCGTGATGCGCCATGGCCTCGGTCGGCAGGACGAGTTGGTACGTCAGGTCACCGACAGCGGCCTGCGATGGAAGAAGGAGGGTGGTCAGGGCATCTTCCTGCTGGAGCGCATGCCCGACCATGAAATCTCAGCCAAGGCCGGGGTCGCCCGCACCTTTCAGAACATCCGCCTTTTCGGGGGCATGACCGTTCTGGAGAACCTGCTTGTCGCCCAGCATAACCGCCTTGTGGTCGCGTCGGGCTATAGTTTCGGAGGCATTCTGGGCCTGCCCAGCTACCGGCGCGCGGAACGAACCGCGATTGACCGGGCAGTTTATTGGCTGGAGCACACCAACCTCATCGACCGTGCCGACGATCCCGCCGCGGATCTTCCTTATGGCGCGCAGCGGCGGCTGGAGATCGCTCGCGCCATGTGCACGGAGCCGGAGCTTCTATGCCTCGATGAACCCGCTGCCGGCCTTAACCCGCGTGAATCCGCTGAGCTCAACGAGCTTTTGAAATTCATCCGTGACAACGGCACATCGGTGCTCTTGATCGAGCATGACATGGGCGTGGTCATGGAGATTTCGGACCATATCGTCGTACTGGACTACGGGGTGAAGATTGCCGACGGCGACCCAACAGCCGTCAGGACCGACCCCAAAGTCATCGCAGCCTATCTCGGAGTGGAGGAGGAAAAGGAAATCGACGTGCCGGAAGTTCTGGAGGACGTCGTCGAGCAGGTTGGGGAATTGCCCTCCTCGCTCGCGCCTCAGCCCCAGGCAGCGCCGGAAAAGCCCGCCGACAAACGGCAACGGAGCGGCGCGACCAAGGGAGGCAAGTCATGAGCGGGAACGCGCAGACGCTGCTCGAAGTGAGGGGCGTTGAAACCTATTACGGAAAAATTGCTGCCCTCAGGGGCGTCGACCTGAGCGTTGATCGCGGTGAAATCGTCACCATGATCGGCGCAAACGGCGCCGGGAAATCGACGCTGATGATGACCATCTGCGGCAGCCCGCAGGCACGCACCGGCCAGATAATCTACGATGGTGCGGACATCACGCATGTGCCAACCCACGAGATCATGCGCCTGGGCATCGCCCAATCGCCGGAAGGCAGGCGCATCTTCCCGCGCATGACCGTGATGGAAAACCTGCAAATGGGAGCGGCGCTCGTCGACCCCAAATTATTCGAAGACGATCTGAGGCGCGTCTTTACGCTGTTCCCCCGATTAAAGGAGCGGATCTCCCAGCGCGGCGGCACTCTATCGGGAGGTGAGCAGCAGATGCTGGCGATCGCTCGCGCGCTGATGAGCCGCCCCAAACTGCTCCTGCTCGACGAGCCTTCGCTCGGTCTGGCGCCGCTGATCGTCAAGCAGATTTTCGAGGCGATCCGTGAACTCAATGAAAATGAGGGACTTACCGTGTTCCTTGTCGAGCAGAACGCATTCCATGCTCTGAAGCTCGCGCATCGCGGCTATGTCATGGTCAACGGTAACGTGACCATGAGCGGCACCGGCGCCGAGCTTCTCAAACGGGAAGAGGTGCGCGCGGCCTATCTCGAGGGCGGGAGGCATTGATGGAGAAAGCAAACGCACTCTTCTGGGAAGTTTCCTTTGGCGAGTTTTTCCTCGTCACGGTGCTTCTCGCCGGCGGCGCAGCTTACCTGACCGGCCGCGCGATAGCACGTGCCTGGCAGCCGAATTTGCTCCTCGCCGCCTATATCGTGCTTCTGGCCGCCGCCACGCGTTTCATTCATTTCGCGCTCTTCAGCGGCTCTTTGCTGACATTGCACTACTATCTGGTGGATTTGGTGGTTCTGCTCTTTTTCGCTTTTCTGGGCAAACGCATCACGCGGGCGCGCCAGATGACGACACAGTACTGCTTTCACTATTCCCGTAACGGACCGATCGGCTGGCGTGCAAAGAGCTGAGTGGTTCAACGATGACTGGCAACAAGTCTTTATTTCACGATGAAATTGCGCTTTGATGCCGGCAAGCGGGAAGTGCCCGCGCTGCATAACCGGAAAGCAGACACCATTTCCGGAATGTTGAGGGAACATCTGGTGTTTCAAAGGGAGCAATCATGAAAAAGATACTCTTGGCCGGCGCTGCGCTGGGCCTTGTGATGACCGGCTCCGCCTGGGCGGACATCACGATTGCCACTGTAGGGCCGATGACCGGTCAGTACGCCTCCTTCGGCGCACAGATGCGCGCCGGAGCCGAACAGGCCGTCGCTGACATCAATGCCGCGGGCGGCGTCAATGGCGAAATGCTGAGGCTGGAAGTGGGCGACGATGCCTGCGATCCGAAGCAGGCGGTTGCCGTCGCCAACCAGCTCGCCGGATCGGGCGTCGTGTTTGTGGCCGGGCACTTCTGCTCCGGTTCCTCGATCCCGGCTTCTCAGGTCTATGCCGACGAGGAGATCGTCATGATCTCGCCGGCTTCCACCAACCCGACCTTCACGGACGAGCGTCCCGGCCCCGGCATCTATCGCGTCTGCGGCCGTGATGACCAGCAGGGCAACGTAGCCGGCAAGTTCCTGGCCGAGAAATTCGCGGACAAGAAAATCGCCTTCATCCACGATAAGACCGCCTACGGCAAAGGCCTCGCCGACGCCACCATGGCCGTCTACGAGGAAGCCGGCGGCTCGCCGGCTCTCTACGAAGCCTATACCGCCGGTGAGAAGGACTATACCGCCCTTGTTTCCAAGCTTAAGCAGGAAGGCATCGATATCCTTTATGTCGGTGGCTACTACACCGAGGCTGGCCTGATTGCGCGACAGATGCGCGAGCAGGGCATGCAGACCATCCTCGTCTCGGGTGATGCGCTCGTGGCCGACGAGTACTGGGCCATCACCGGCGATGCCGGCGAGGGCACGCTGATGACCTTCTCGCCCGACCCGCGCAAAAATCCGGAAGCCAAGCCCGTTGTCGATGCGATGCTGGCCGCCGGCAAGACGACCGAGGGCTACTCGCTCTACACCTATGCGGCAATCCAGGCTTGGGTTGACGCAGTCAAAAACGCCGGCTCGACCGACTTCGAGCCGGTTACCGAAGCGCTCAACGAAGGCAAGTTCAACACGGTGCTCGGCACGCTCGAGTTCGACGACAAGGGCGACGTCACTCTGCCCGGCTATGTCTTCTACGAGTGGAAGGACGGCACGTACGACTATCTCGAGCAATAAGCATCGAGGTTGGAATTTATCAGACGGCCCGGCTGCCATGCCGGGCCGTTTGCTTTGGCGCGAAGGGATGTTGCATCGCAACATAGTGCAGGGTAAGCAGTGGGGCGGAGGAGGGCTGCGCATCTTTCCGCGACGCAAACCCTTTGCGTAATGGTAGGGCGGAACAGATCGCACCGCTCTCCTGTTCGTAATGGAGCTTGCCCGTGCAGATTAAGAAACTCCTTGTCGCCAATCGTTCCGAGATTGCCATTCGCATCTTCCGCGCCGCGAACGAGCTTGGCATCCGAACGGTCGCCATATGGGCGGAGGAGGACAAATACGCGCTGCACCGTTTCAAGGCGGACGAGTCTTATCAGGTCGGCCGCGGCCCGCATCTGGAGCGCGACCTTGGCCCGATCGAGAGCTATCTCTCGATTGACGAGGTGATCCGCGTCGCCAGGCTTTCGGGTGCCGACGCCATCCATCCAGGCTACGGCCTCCTTTCCGAAAGCCCGGAATTCGCCGAGGCCTGCGCGGCAAACGGCATCGTCTTTATCGGCCCCTCCCCTGAAACCATGCGCCGGCTCGGCAACAAGGTGGCCGCGCGCAACCTGGCAGTTGAAGTGGGCGTGCCCGTCGTCCCGGCAACGGAACCCTTGCCGGACGACATGGACGCGGTCGCGAAAATGGCGGCGGAGATCGGCTTCCCCGTCATGCTGAAAGCCTCCTGGGGCGGCGGCGGGCGCGGCATGCGCGTCATCCGTTCCGAGGCCGACCTTAAACGCGAGGTAATGGAAGCCAAGCGCGAGGCGAAGGCGGCCTTCGGAAAGGACGAGGTCTATCTGGAGAAGCTGGTCGAGCGCGCCCGTCACGTGGAAGTGCAGGTGCTGGGCGATACGCACGGCAATGCCGTCCATCTCTTCGAGCGCGACTGCTCGATCCAGCGCCGCAACCAGAAGGTCGTCGAGCGCGCTCCGGCGCCCTATCTCGACAATGCAAAACGCGGGGAATTGTGCGGTTACGCGCTGAAGATCGCCGAAGCCACCAAGTATATCGGCGCCGGCACGGTCGAGTTCCTGATGGACGCCGATACGAGCGCCTTCTATTTCATCGAGGTCAATCCGCGCATCCAGGTCGAGCATACGGTGACCGAGGAGGTGACCGGCATCGACATCGTCAAGGCCCAGATCCGCATCCTCGAAGGCGAGCGCATCGGCGATCCTCGCTCCGGCGTCCCGGCGCAGGAGAATATCAAGCTTAACGGCCATGCTCTCCAGTGCCGCATCACCACCGAAGACCCGGAGCAGAATTTCATCCCCGACTATGGCCGCATCACCGCCTATCGCGGCGCCACCGGCTTCGGCATCCGGCTCGATGGCGGCACGGCCTATTCCGGCGCGGTCATCACCCGCTTTTACGATCCGCTTCTGGAGAAGGTGACGGCCTGGGCGCCGGCGCCGGAAGAGGCGATCGCCCGCATGGACCGCGCGCTGCGCGAGTTCCGCATACGCGGCGTGGCGACGAACCTCACCTTTCTCGAGGCAATCATCGGCCATCCGCATTTCCGCGACGCTTCCTACACGACACGCTTCATCGACGAGACCCCGGAGCTCTTCGCGCAGGTCAAGCGCCGCGACCGGGCAACGAAGCTTCTCAATTATCTCGCGGACGTGACCGTGAACGGCCATCCCGAAGCACGCGACCGGCCACGGCCCAATCCGGATGCAGCTGCGCCATGCGTGCCCTATATCGACGCGCCGCTGCAGGACGGGACAAAGCAGCTTCTCGACAGGCTCGGGCCGGACGAGTTTTCCAAATGGATGCGCGCGCAGACCCGAGCGCTCGTTACCGACACGACCATGCGCGATGCACACCAGTCGCTGCTGGCAACGCGCATGCGCACATTCGATATCGCTCGCATCGCCAATGTCTATGCGCGCGCCCTGCCGCAGCTTCTCTCGCTCGAATGCTGGGGCGGAGCGACGTTCGACGTCGCCATGCGCTTCCTCACCGAGGACCCGTGGGAGCGTCTGCATCTCATCCGTGAGGGGGCGCCGAACCTGCTCCTGCAGATGCTTCTGCGCGGGGCAAACGGCGTCGGCTACACGAACTATCCCGACAATGTGGTGCGTTATTTCGTGAAGCAGGCGGCGCAGGGCGGGATTGACCTCTTCCGCGTGTTCGACTGCCTCAACTGGGTTGAGAACATGCGCGTCGCCATGGATGCGGTGCGCGAGGAAGGAAAGCTCTGCGAGGCGACGATCTGCTATACGGGTGACATCCTTGATTCCGCCCGTGCCAAATACGACCTCAAATATTATCTCAGCCTTGCCAAGGAGCTCGAAAAGGCCGGAGCCCATATCATCGCCATCAAGGATATGGCCGGGCTCTTGAAGCCGGCGGCGGCGCGTGTGCTCTTCAAAGCGCTGCGCGAGGAGACGAATCTGCCGATCCATTTCCACACGCACGACACATCCGGCATCTCCGCCGCCACGGTGCTGGCGGCGGTGGAAAGCGGCGCGGATGCAGTCGATGCCGCGATGGATGCGCTTTCCGGCAACACTTCCCAGCCGTGCCTCGGCTCGATCGCCGAGGCGCTGAAAGGCACCGAGCGCGACCCCGGCCTCGACACGGAATGGATCCGCCGGATCTCCTTCTATTGGGAAGCGGTGCGCAACCAGTACGCCGCCTTCGAGAGCGATCTCAAGGGACCGGCTTCAGAGGTCTATCTCCACGAGATGCCGGGCGGCCAGTTCACCAATTTGAAGGAGCAGGCCCGGTCGCTGGGGCTTGAGACCCGCTGGCATGAGGTGGCCCGCGCCTATCATGACGTGAACATGATGTTCGGCGATATCGTCAAGGTCACCCCCTCCTCCAAGGTCGTGGGCGACATGGCATTGATGATGGTGAGCCAGGATTTGAAGGTCGCTGACGTGGAGAACCCTCAGAAGGATATAGCCTTCCCGGATTCGGTGGTCTCCATGCTGCGCGGCGATCTCGGCCAGTCGCCGGGCGGTTGGCCGAAGGCACTGCAGAAGAAGGCTCTCAAGGGCGAAAAGCCAATCACCGTGCGCCCCGGCTCCCTGCTCAGGCCCGCCGACCTCGACGCCAGCCGCAAGGAACTGGAGGAAAAGCTTGGCCGCAAGGTCAGCGATTTCGAGTTCGCCTCCTGGCTTATGTATCCCAAGGTCTTTGTCGATTTCGCCACCGCCTCGGAGATCTACGGTCCAGTCAGCGTCCTGCCGACGCCGGTCTATTTCTACGGCATGAGCCAGGAAGACGAGATTTTCGTTGAGATCGAGCGCGGTAAGACGCTGGTTATCCGCTGCCTCGCCGTGGGCGAGCCAAATGAAAAGGGCATGGTGACGGTCTTCTTCGAGCTTAACGGCCAGCCGCGTCGCGCCAAGGTGCCGGACCGCCGCCGTGGAGCTTCCGCGCTTGCCGTACGCCGGAAGGCGGAGACCGGCAACGACAGCCATGTCGGGGCACCGATGCCAGGCGTTGTCTCATCGGTTGCCGTATCGCCCGGCCAGGAGGTCTCGGCAGGCGACGTGCTCCTCTCCATCGAGGCGATGAAGATGGAGACTGCGCTGCATGCGGAGCGCGACGGCAGGATAGCCGAGGTCCTGGTGAAGGCGGGTGACCAGATTGACGCCAAAGACCTGCTCATTGTCTTGCAAAACGGCAGTTCCGGTGATTGACCTTGGAACATAAACCGATTTAACCAGTTCTCCCACACCTTCTGCCGGAATGCGGGACAGCTGATAATGTCGGGACAAAACGCGCTTTACGGCCGCTGGGCAGTTGCGGCCTTTTTCTTTGCCAATGGCTTTATAACGGGAAGCTGGGCGCCGGAAATTCCGGTTCTGGTGGCCCGGTTTTCGCTCACCGAAAGCGCGCTCGGTCTCCTCATCATGGCTTTTGGCCTGGGGGCGGTCGCGGCGATGCCCCTCTGCGGCTATCTCATTGGCCGGTTCGGCTCGCGCCCTGTCTCGCGGGGCACAGGCGTGCTCTGCTGTCTCTCGCTTGCTGGCATCGCGGCGGCCCCTTCCTTGCCCTTCCTGGCGATTGCTCTGATTTTCTTCGGGGCCTTGCTCGGGGGCATGGATGTGGCGATGAACTCCAACGCGGTGGTGGTGGAGCGGCGCCTGCAGCGCGCGATCATGTCGTCATCCCACGGCTTCTGGAGCCTCGGCGGCTTTGCCGGCGCTGGCATAGGCGGGCTGATGATCGAAAGGTGGGGCTATGTGGCCCATATCTCCGCCGTTACGGTATTTGCCCTTTTGCTTGTTCTCCTCGCAATGACCTTCCTTGTCGCCGAGAACAGGCCCGTCATATCGGCGGGAAATGGCAAGCGCGGCCTCCCGCGCGGTACGCTGGTCTATATAACCGGCCTGATTGCCCTTTTCTGCATGATTCCTGAAGGCGCCGTGCTGGACTGGGCCGCCCTCTACCTGCAACAGGAGATGGGCGCCGATTATTTCACTGCGAGCCTTCCCTTCGCCGCCTTTGCGGGCGTCATGGCTGTCATGCGCTTTCTGGGAGACGGCGTGCGCAACCGCCTTGGCGCGGTTACCACCATGCGCATTTCTGCCGGCGTCGCGGCGATAGGCATGCTCTGCGCAGGCTTTGCACCGAACGCTCCCGTTGCCACGCTCGCTTTCGCATTTGCCGGTCTCGGGGTCGCCAATATGGTTCCGATCGTCTTTTCCGCAGCCGGAAACCAGCCCGGGATATCTTCGGCCGCGGGCATGAGCGTGGCCACCACGATGGGCTATTCAGGCATCCTTTTCGCCCCGTCCCTGATAGGCTTTGTCGCCGAGCACACCGGCTTCTCGCCGATCTTCATCGGCTTCGCTTTCGTGCTGGGCCTCGTGTTCATGATGGCCGATCTGGTACGCCCCGCCGATCAAATCGCCCCCCAGCCGGCACCCTCCACCTGATCCGGAAGGTGCAAGCTGGGGCGGCTGGGGCCCGAACCAGAAAAACCCCTAGATCCTGCCCATCAAGGCAAGAATAAGCACCACAATAAGGATGATCCCGAGAATACCGGACGGGCCGTATCCCCACCCCCGAGAATGTGGCCATGCGGGGACGGCGCCGATCAGTATCAGGATCAGAATAATAATGAGAATAGTGCCAAGAGACATCGCAATTATCCTGCCGATGTTGAGTTAACGGCAAGGTAACGCATTGGAAACGCGGCGGTTCCGCCGCGTTGCCTTGTGGGTCTATTCGGCTGCCTTCGGGAAGGCGGTGAAACCGCCGTGGTCAGCATCGGGCTTTTCTTCGTCAGCCGCCTTCTCGCCCTTGCGGCGGCGGAAGAGTCTGGAGATAAGCCCGCCCCTTTTTTGGCCTGCGGGACGTTTCTCCCGCGTGAAGACCATCAGAGCCGATGGCGTGACAATGAGCGTCAGCACTGTCGCGAAGGTGAGGCCGTAAACGATCGCGCTCGACAGCGAAATCCACCATTGCGTGGAAGGTGCACCGATCGTCACCTCGTGATGGAACAGCTCAAGCCCAAGGCCGAATGCGATCGGCAGCACGCCGAGCACGGCCGAGAAGGCGGTAAGCAGAACAGGGCGTGCACGCTCTCGGCAAGTCTCGATAATGGCATCGTACTTGCTCATGCCCTCGTCCCGCAGCCGGTCATAGGTGTCGATCAGCACGATATTGTTGTTCACCACCACCCCGGCGAGCGCAATCACACCGATGCCCGACATCACGATGCCAAAGGGCTGGCCGGTGATCAGCAGGCCGAGGAACACGCCGATGGTTGCCATGACCACCGTCATCAGCACAAGGAATACGCTCGTGAACCTGTTGAACTGCGCCAGCAGAACGACGAAAATCAAGAAGATCGCCGCGCCGAAGGCATTCGTGAGGAACGAGGCCGCGGCGTCGCTTTCCTCGCTCGACCCGGCCAGCTTCCACCGTGTTGCCCCGAGATTCATGTCTTGGAGAGCGGCGGTCACCTGTGCCTGCACCTCCGCCACCTGATACCCCGACGCGACATTCGCCGTAACCGTGATCGTGCGCTGGGCATCGATGCGGTTCAGGATACCCGTGCTGCGCTCCGGCTGGCGAGTGACGAAATTGGAGATCGGCACCGGCCCTTCCGGCGTTTCCACCCGCAGCTGATCGAGCATGGAGAGCGTCCGCCGGTCCTCTGGCAGACGAAGCCGGATATCCACCGCATCATCCGCGCCGGCAGGCCGGTAATCAGACAATTTCAAGCCGTTGGTCACGAGCTGAACAACGGTCCCGACCGCGACGGGACTGACGCCGAACTGCGCGGCTTTCGCCCGATCCACCTCGAGCGCCCAATCAACGCCAGGCGGAGGCAGGCCGTCGGAAATGTCGATGACACCATCAATCTGACCGATCCGCTCGGCGACCATGGCCGCTTGATCGTTGAGGTACTGAGGATCTGCGGCCGATAGCTGGATTTGGATCGGCTGTCCGGTAGGAGGACCGGCATCTGGCACGCGAACTTCTATTTCGGCGCCCGGCATACCCGCCATTTCGGCGCGCAGGTCGTTGAGGATTTCGCTCGCGGGCTTGCGCTCACGCCAGTCGACAAATTCGTACTGAATAATGCCGATCACATCCTCATCGATGTCCTGGCCGCCGCCGCGGGTCTGCCCGACACGGGTGTAGACCGATTCGATGCCCGGCCAGTTCAGGAGCTTCTCCTCGGCGGGCCGCACCAGGCGATCCATCTCGTCGAGCGACATGTTCCCGCGTGCATGCACATACATCAGGCCGTATTCCGGCTCGACGCTCGGGAAGAACTCGACCCCCGCGCCCCATTTGGAATAGGACCATTGCACGCCGACCAGAAGCGCGATGGTGAGCAAGAGCACCGTCTTGGGAAAGCGGACCGCCTGCTTGACCAGCCTGATATACCAGCCGTCACGTTTCCGCTCCTCCTCCACATGCGCCTTGGCGAACATGGCGCCGAGCGTCGGCGCGAAGATCAGCGCATAGGCCATGGAGGCGGCGAGCGTCACGATAAGCGTGATCGGCAGGTATTTCATGAATTCGCCGACAATGCCGGGCCAGAAAAGCAAGGGCGAGAACGCGGCAATGCGCGTCATTGTTGCAGCGATGACCGGACCCGCCATGCGCTTGGCCGCAAGTTCAAAGGCTTCCGCCCGCGGCATACCCTCGTTCATTCGCCTTTCGGCGAATTCCGTCACGATAATCGCATCGTCCACGAGCATGCCGACGGCCAGGATAAGGCTGAACAGCACCACCATATTGACGGTATAGCCGAGCATCGAAAGGGCGAAGATGCCCATGAGAAACGAGGCGGGCACCGCAAGCCCGATCAGGAACGAGGCGCGGCCGGAAAGCGTATAGAGAACGACGATGAAGACGAGGATGATCGCAATCACCACATGATTCTGAAGCTCGTCCAGCATGTCGCGGATCATGGTCGACTTGTCCTGGCTGAATGTGACGGAGACCCCTTCGGGCATCGCCGTCACAAATTCCTCCGAGATTTTCTTTACCGCGTCGACCGTCTCTACCAGATTGGCGCCAACGCGCTTCTTCACCTCGATCGCGATGGCGCTATGGCCATTGAGACGCGTAATCGTCTCCGCGTCGGTGAAGGTGGAGCGCACGGAAGCAAGATCGCGGGCGCGGACAACGGCATCGCGCGTCGCCACGATGGGCAGATTGGCGATGTCCTCCGAGTTTTCGATGAGAGCCGGCACCTTGACGGCATAACGGCCCTCTTGACCCTGCAGCGCACCAGCGGCAACGAGACTGTTCGAAGCGTTAATGCCGCTGATGAGCTGATCGAGCTGGATGTTATAGGAAGAAAGCTTGACGGGATCGATGATGACCTCGAGAAGCTCGTCGCGAGACCCTTGCAGCGCGCCTTCCAGAACCCCCGGCACCTCCTCGATGCGGTCGCGCAGCTCCTTCGCCGCGATGGTAAGCTGCCGTTCGGGCAGGTTGCCGGAAAGCGTGACGACGAGGATCGGGAACTCCGAGACATTGACTTCGTTGACCGTCGGCTCCTCAGCGTCTTCCGGCAGCTCGCCCTTGGCGTCGGAGACCTTGGCGCGCACATCCTCGATAGCGTTGGAGAAATCATATCCGGCCTGAAACTCGACCAGCACGAAACCGCCGCCCTGATACGCGGCCGAGCGCATCTCCTTCACGCCCTCAAGACTCTTGAGCGCGGTCTCGATCGGCCTGAGCAGCAGCCGCTCGGAATCCTCCGGCGAGATGCCCTGGTAGGCGAGGCTCACATAAATGATCGGAATCGGAACGTCCGGCTCCGCTTCCTTCGGAATGTTGATGTAAGCCAGGCTGCCCGCGACGATGAAGAAAAGAAGGATCGACAGCGTCAGGCGGGCATTGCGTATGGCAAGTCGGACAATATCCATGGGATCATTGCTCTTGCTGTGGCCGCGCCGCGCTGGCGAGCTCACGGATGGTAGCGGCGTCTGCCTCTTCCGCCTTCACCTTCTCTCCGTCGGTCACGAGGTCCTGGCCGGCGACAATGATGCGCATTTCCTGCGGTATGCCGGCCAGATAGAGCGCTTCGGGCGTATCATCCACGATATCGATCGGGTAGAAATGCACCTGGGCGGCCTCATCCACGGCGCGGACGCCAAGTTCTCCGTTGTTGCTGAGCGTGATGACGGACCGCGGCAGCGCTACGGTTTCCACCATCTCCGTCTTGATGCTGATTTCCGCCGTCATTCCTGCGGGGATGCCGTTGTCCGGATTGGGAGCAACGACTTCGATCCGATAGGTACGCGTCTGCGGGGAAGCGGCGCGGCTCACATGGCGAATCGTGCCGGAAAGCGTCTCGCCATTGACCAGGCGCACCTCGGCCTTGTCACCCGGCCTGATCGTGCCGAGATCGCGCTCGCTCACCTCGCCCGCGGCCACGATGGGATCGAGCTTCAGGAGAGTGGCCACTTCCGCGCCCTGCATGGCGGCGGTGCCCTTTTCGACTTGAATTTTGTCCACCACCGCATCGAATGGCGCGCGCACCGAGACGCGGTCGAGTTCGGCCTTCGCCTGCTCCAGGGCCGAGCGGGCGGCGGCCAGATTGGCGCGCGCGACATCGAGCTGCAGGCTGGCGAGATTGCCACTCTTGGAAAGCCGTTCCGCCGCGGCAAATTCAGCCTCTCTGTGGGCAAGCGTCTGCTGCGCCGATGTCACAGCCGCCTCCTTGCCTTCGTTTTCGAGGCGCAGGATCAGGTCCCCCTCCTTCACACGGGAGCCTTCCTCGACAGGCAATTCTTCCACGATTCCGGCGACGCGCGCCGCTAGATTTACGTTCTTGTCCGCCTCTGTCCGTCCCGAGACATGGATGGTGCGCGCGTGCTCAACCCGCGGCGGCACTGCGACCTGCACCGTCTTCAAAACGACAGGGCGATCCGGCTCGGCGCCTGCGGGCTTCGCCTCCTCTCTGGCGCTGCCCACTGAGGAAAATTGGCCGGTGGCAATCCAGCCTGCCGTTGCGACGAGCACCACTATTGCTGCGATCTTGTGGAATTTCAGCTTAGCCATGGATATTTTCCAGTGAACAGTTGCGCCACTTAGACGGCTAGGACCGCGCCGATATGGGCAGGGCAGCGGGCTATTTCAATCAGGCCTAGAAAGCGCATTGCATTTTTCATCTTTATCGCGACGTCGCGCTGCAAAATAGTCACACCCGTCCTCACTCCTGACAACACCCTGTCATGATGCTCTAAATGGGCTGGGTGCAGACGAACGCGCCCCTCGCATCCAAGCGCAGCCGGGCGAGCGACACATTGACAAATTCTGTATTTTTGTCAATGACTGATTTGGGAGTAAAAGTGAGCGCACTGAAGGATAACGAAAAACAGATGGAAGACGCCAAGCGGGCGCGCGTGCTCGAAGGCGCCATGCAAGTGTTCCTTGCCTATGGCTTCTCGCGGACAACCATGGACGACATCGCGCGCGCGGCGGAAATCTCGCGGCCTGCGCTTTATCTCCTCTTCCGCAACAAGGCGGATATTTTCAGGGCCGTCGAACAGGATCTGCTTAGGAAATCGCAGACAAACGCCTGTGCCGCGCTTCGGGAAGAAGGCGCATTCCCGGACCGTTTGTTGGCGGCGCTCGACCAGGCGCTTTTCCAGCTCCTGCAAAAAGTCTACGAATCGCCGCACGGCGACGAGCTGGTGGACTTCAACAACCAGATCGCCGCTGACCTCGTGGCGGACTGGCGCCGCCATATGGTCGAGAGGTTTGCGGCATTTATTGGCGAGGAGGCGGAGCGCCGCGGCATAAAGCTGGAAGACAGGGGACTATCGGCCCAAAGCCTCGCGGAGATGCTGTTCGACATGCTGGCCGGCCTCAAGGCTCGCGGCAAGCGCGGATCGCAAGCCGAACCCCATTGCCGACAGTTCATCAAGCTGATCGAACTCGCCCTCAAGCAAAAATAACGCTCTTCCCGCCCTTATTGCGCCGTCCAGCCACCATCAATCGAGAGCGTCGTGCCCGTGATCTGCGCCGCCGCATCTGAGCACAGGAATATCGCCGCCGCCGCCACTTGTTCCACCGCCACGAATTGCCGTGTCGGCTGCTTGGCGAGCATCATCTTGCTGACCACCGTCTCCCGATCCATGCCATGTGTCGCCATCTGGTCGGGAATTTGCGCCTCCACCAGCGGCGTCAGCACATAGCCGGGGCAGATTGCGTTGCAGGTGATGCGCGCTTCCGCGAGCTCCAGCGCCACGGTCTTCGTCAGCCCGATAATACCGTGCTTCGCCGCCACATAGGCGGATTTGAAGGGCGAAGCCCTAAGGCCATGTGCCGAGGCTATATTGATAATGCGCCCGCCTCCTTTGCTTTTCATATGCGGAATGGCGGCCGCGATCGTGTGGAACGCCGAGGAAAGATTGACGGCGATGATCTCATTCCACCTTTCTGGCGGAAATTCTTCCACCGGCGCTACATATTGGATGCCCGCATTGTTGACCAGGATATCAACTGAGCCGAAGCGCCGCGCGGCCTCTTCCACCAGCCCCCTGCACTCCTCCTCGCGCGCCATGTCGGCCTTGAAGTAAACCGTCTCGGTTCCGAACGCTTCGGCCAGCGAAGCGGCCAGGCCCTCGTCTTCCTCCCGCTCCGTGAAGGAATTGAGCACGACGCGACAGCCCTCCGCCGCCAGCGCGCGGGCGATCGCCAGACCAATGCCTGAAGTGGATCCGGTGATAATGGCAGTTTTTCGATTCGGCATCGCATTGCCTCCTCAAAGGAGGGTATTGCAATGCAGCAATGCTTGCCAAGTCCAGTCGTTTTAACGCCGCATGAAAAGGCTCGCGGCCAGCCCAAGCACGATGACGCTTGCGGCGGCCACTGCCGCCGTCGTTCCCGGGTGCTCGCGCGCACGATCCTGGATCTGGTAGGCGCCGCGGCGGATATCGGGCATCGCGGCACTCAAATAATCCCGCACCGTCTCGACGATTTCCTCGCTCATATGACGGCTGTCGCGAAAAGACCCACGGCCGCGCCGCATCATCTGCTTCTTCATCGCCGCGATTTCGTGGCTGAGGCTTGCGATCTGATCGCGCAGGTCTTCACCCAGATCCTCGTGCCTGTGACGCATAACGGCCTCCTGAAAATTCGGTTTGAAAATTCCTGCACATAACGGACACGCAACCCCAGGGTTCCACGAAAGCGGGAAAGATGCACGGCGCCGTGGTTTGCAACGCTGGCCTTTTGAGCCAGCGCGCAAGGTGGGCCGAGCGTCGCAGCCATTGACATCGGCGCGTTGCTCCTCCACCTCCTAGCGCATCGGTCCGAAAACCGGAGTCGGTTTTCGGAAAGCGAAATGGTAACTTCTCGATCATCTGCAGCGTCCTTTTTGTCCCGGAGGAACGCGAGGCGCTGCAGGCGTTACGGCTGACACGGAACAGGCTTATGACCAGCCAAACGGCAACCGGCTATTTCTCGTCACCCTTCCCCCGCAGGCGGTCCGTCGGCGTCGACGTTGGCGGTGTTATGGTGGGCGGCGATGCGCCCGTTGTCGTGCAGTCCATGACCAACACAGACACCGCGGATGTGGACGCCACGGTCGCCCAGGTGGCCGCGCTTCATCGAGCAGGCTCCGAGATCGTGCGCATTACCGTAGACCGCGACGAATCCGCGGCCGCAGTGCCTAGAATTCGCGAGCGGCTGGAGCGGCTCGGCGTCTTCGTGCCGATTGTCGGAGACTTCCACTATATCGGCCACAAGCTGCTCGCCGACCATCCGGCCTGCGCCGAGGCGCTTGAAAAATACCGCATCAATCCCGGCAATGTCGGCTTCAAGGAAAAGAAGGACCGGCAATTCGCCGAGATCGTCGAGATGGCGATCCGCTATGACAAGCCGGTGCGCATCGGCGTCAACTGGGGCTCGCTGGACCAGGAATTGCTCACGCGCCTGATGGACGAGAACCAGGCGCAAGGCTCGCCGCTAACCGCCGCGCAGGTCACGCGCGAGGCGATCGTCCAATCGGCGCTGCTTTCAGCCGAGCTTGCGGAAGAAATCGGTTTGCCGCGCAACCGCATCATTCTTTCCGCGAAAGTGAGCCAGGTACAGGATCTCGTTGCAGTTTATACGATGCTCGCGGAACGCTCCGACCACGCGCTCCATCTCGGCCTTACCGAGGCCGGCATGGGCACGAAGGGAATCGTCGCCTCCTCGGCAGCCATGGGCATCCTCCTGCAACAGGGCATTGGCGACACCATCCGCATCTCGCTGACGCCGGAGCCCGGCGGCGACCGCACGCGCGAAGTGCAGGTAGCCCAGGAACTGCTCCAGACTATGGGCTTCCGGCAGTTCCTGCCGGTCGTTGCAGCCTGCCCCGGCTGCGGGCGAACCACCTCCACGGTTTTCCAGGAACTGGCTCAGAAGATCCAATCCGATATCGCCCGTAACATGCCGGTCTGGCGCGAGAAATATCCGGGCGTCGAAGCGTTGAAGGTTGCCGTCATGGGCTGCATCGTCAACGGGCCCGGCGAATCCAAGCATGCCGATATCGGCATCTCGCTGCCGGGCACGGGCGAGACACCCGCCGCCCCCGTCTTCGTCGACGGCAGGAAGGCCGCCACCCTGCGCGGCCCCGACATCGCCGCCGATTTCGAGAAGATGGTTGCCGATTACATCGAGCGCCGCTTTGGAGAAGGCCGCGCCGCCGCGGAATGATCGCTCTGCTTGATAGCCGGCCCGATCAGCTCGATGCGATTGGTCCAGAGATAGCCATCAAAACGGCTTTGTCGCAAACTCTCGGATGGCTATTTGGGCCAGGTCACGTAGAAGCTCCCGACAAGCTCGTGATAGCCGAATATCTGGGTCAAACCTTTGCCTTCTTGAAAAAGATAGAAGTCTTTATTGATGTGCGAAAAACCTACAGAGCCGGTGTACTGACCGTTGCTGTAGGCGGCGTAAGTAACGGAGCCCTCGCCAAGGCCCGCAACTTCCGACGGCCGGGAAATCGTGAGATTTCCGTTTTTCACCGCCGCCAGAAAGGTGGGGTCATCGCTGTGATTCTCTTGAAGAAGGTTGAAGACCATTTTCTCAAAAGTGGCTTGGTCCACGCCCTTCTCATCCAGTCTGACGAAGCTGTCGCCATATCCGCGCAGCTTGTCCGCATGTGTTGCTGGAAGTTCCGACAGTGATAGAGCGCCGTTTGGGGCGCCAGTAGAGGAGCTGACCAGCTCTTTTATGCGTAGAATTGCGTCGGCGGTCGTCGGTGAAAGGGAGTTTCTGCCAAGCGGACTAGGCCCGGCAGCAGGCCGCTTCGCAGCGGCATCCGGTCGAATGTCGATGTTCTGCATCGACTTTAGAATGTTGAGGCTGGTAACGGCGGAGGTGTTGAAATTGACAGGCAGCATGATTCGCTCCACGGACCCGCTCATCAGCGAACGATCATTGTTCGTCAGAATAGAGCTCCTAAAGCATCATGCTTTGCTGGCACTATTTACATCATCGGTTAACGGCCAATTAAAACTCCCGTGTGAGTTGCAATCTTCCAAGCAGGCGGCGCACAATTGCTCTGAAACCTGGTGAATGCCCCAAGTCCAGGCCCACGCGATAAGCCGCCGGCAGGCAGGCTAGAAGACCGCTAGGCGCAGGACCTATTAATTTGGTTTGAGAAGTGAGGGTTGTGGGATGCACGTCAAGTTCCGCCACATCGCCCCGCCTCGAAGGCAGCTTGCATCGAAGGAACCGTGTTCTCGATGAACTCATGCGTGGGCGGGTAGATGCGCTCAGCCAGAACCTTCCGCATTGCGAATCTCCCCGCCAGGATATGCGGAGAGCTTGCCGCCATTCTTGGTTAGAATAGGGCGCCAAGATGCGAAAATGCCGGCAACGAGGCCGGCATTTTGCACACGCTGAAAGGATTAGAGGCTCAGCTCGCCGCTTCCTCCGCAGGAGCTTCCGCGGGAGCAGCAGCCGCAGCTTCAGCAGCTGCCTTGGCCTCTTCCTCGGCCTGACGGGCAGCGGCAAGGCGTTCCTGTGCCTTCTTGCCCGGCTCTGCCTTCTTCGGGTTGCTTCGCGCCGGGCGCTTGGCAAGACCCGCCTGATCGAGGAAGCGCAGCACACGGTCGGTGGGCAATGCGCCATTTGCGAGCCAGTGCTTAATGCGCTCTTCATTGAGCTTCACGCGCTCGCTGTCCTTGGGCAGCATCGGGTTCCAGGAACCGATCTGCTCGATGAAACGGCCGTCGCGCGGCGCGCGCACGTCGGCCACCACGATGTGGTAGTAAGGGCGCTTCTTGGAGCCCGCTCGGGCCAGGCGAATTTTCAGTGCCATCTGTCTTCCTTTCAATAATGGCTTTTCAAGCCGGCAACATGTGCCGGAAACGCGTGCGCGGCTCTCCGCGCAAAGTCGTGGGAGGCCTAGGAATGGCTCCCCGCCTGCTTGCTGCCGTCTGCGACGGCAGGTTTAGCGGACCGAGACGGCTCATGCTTTCGCTCCCCGCCCTGCGGGGGCGGCATGCGCCTCAGCAATCGCTTCGTGATGTCGGATCACCTCGCGAGCGATAAAGGTGAGCAGTTTCTCCGCAAAATCCGGATCCAGATTCGCTTCGTCGGCCAACCGGCGCAACCTGGCGATCTGCTGCTGTTCGCGCGCGGGGTCCGCCGGCGGCATGTTGTTTTCGGCCTTGAGCTTGCCCACAGCCTTGGTGCAGCGGAAACGCTCGGCCAGAACGTGGATCAGCGCGGCGTCGAGATTGTCGATCGAGGCGCGCAGTTCCAACAGGCGTTCCCTGGCGGGATCCACATCCATGCTCATTGGCTTCTCCCCCTCATTTCTTCTTCGGCAGGCCGGGCAGGCCAGCACCGGGAAGCCCAGGCAAACCCGGAAGGCCTCCGCCCCCCGGCAGGCCGGAGAGCCCCTTGGGAAGGCCAGGCGGCAGGCCACCGGCGCCGCCTAGCTGTCTCTGCAATGCTTCAAGCTGCTTCGGGTCCATCTTGGAAAGGTCCGGCATGCCTCCCATGCCCCCCGGCATACCGCCGAGACCCATTTTCTGCGCCATCCCTCCCATGAGGCCGCGCATCATGCCGCCTTTCTTGCCCTTGCCGCCCATCGCCTTCATCATGTCGGCCATCTGGCGGTGCATCTTGAGCAGCTTATTGATCTGCGCGGCATCGGTACCGGAGCCTGCGGCGATGCGCTGTTTGCGGCTGTGCTTCAGGAGATCCGGATTGGCGCGCTCCTTGGGCGTCATCGACTGGATGATGGCGATCTGGCGGCCAAACATCTTGTCGTCAAGGCCGGCGGCAGCAAGCTGATCCTTCATCTTTCCCATGCCAGGCATCATGCCCATGATGCCGCCCATGCCGCCCATCTTCTGCATCTGGCGAAGCTGATCGGCGAGGTCGTTCAAGTCGAACTTGCCCTCCTGCATCTTCTTCGCCATCGCCGCGGCCTTCTTCGCGTCAATGGTTTCGGCAGCTTTCTCCACGAGCGAAACGATATCGCCCATGCCGAGAATGCGGTCGGCGATGCGCCGGGGATGGAATTCCTCCAGCGCGTCCATTTTCTCGCCGGTGCCGATCAGCTTGATCGGCTTGCCGGTGACCGCACGCATGGAAAGCGCCGCGCCGCCGCGCCCGTCGCCGTCCATCCGGGTAAGCACAAGGCCGGTAATGCCGACGCGCTCGTCAAAATTCTTCGCGAGGTTCACCGCATCCTGACCGGTCAGCGAGTCGGCCACGAGCAGGATCTCATGCGGGTTGGACGCCCGCCTGATATCGCTCATCTCGGCCATCAGTGGCTCGTCGATATGCGTACGGCCGGCCGTATCGAGGATCACCACGTCATGGCCGCCGAGCTTGGCCGCCTGCACGGCGCGCCGCGCGATATCGACAGGAGTCTGCCCCGCCACTATGGGCAGCGTGGCAATGCCCGTCTGCTCTCCGAGCTGGCGAAGCTGCTCCTGCGCGGCGGGCCTACGCGTGTCGAGCGATGCCATCAGCACCTTCTTGCCCTGGCGCTCCGACATTCGCTTGGCGATCTTGCCCGACGTCGTGGTTTTGCCGGAACCCTGCAAGCCCACCATCATCACGACGACCGGCGCCGGGGCATTGAGGTCAACGCTCTCGCCCTCGCTGCCCAGCATCTCGACCAGTTCGTCATGAACGATCTTGACGACCATCTGGCCCGGCTTCACGGATTTGAGCACCTGGGCGCCAACGGCCTTTTCGCGCACCCGGTCCGTGAAGGAACGTACGACATCGAGCGCCACGTCGGCCTCGATCAACGCCCGGCGCACCTCGCGCAGGGCGGCGGAAACATCCGCCTCCGAAAGCGCTCCGCGCCCGGTGAGATTGTTCAGGATTGCGCCAAGGCGTTCCTGGAGAGTCTCGAACATCCGCGTTCCTCTTGTCCCGTGTTGTCAGACACGAGAGGTAATGCATCCGCGGCGAGGGTTAAACCTCGCAAAACCGAAAAGCACCCGGGGGCGCATTGCGCTGCCGGGTGTTGACCTCCGGGATCTATGCCCCGGTCGGCGGCTCGGAGTTTTCACTCGTCGCGGAAAGTCGCGTCTCTAGACCTGAAAAGCACGCAAAAGTCAAGTTGCCGGCACGATGGCCGGCCATTTCGGCCACGAGGAGGCGGCGCCGCCCTTCAAGGGCGGCGCCCGGAAGGCGGTTAGCGCATCACATAGACGATCCGGCGGCTCTGCGGCTCGACCAGGACCGGCTGATTGTTCACATACACATACCGATACTCGTAATCCGGTATTTCCTGCACCGCTACCGTTTCCGGGAGCTGGGCGCCGACCACGACTTCGCCTTCCAGATAAACGGGCTGGGCCTCGTTCTGGCGGACATAGCTCACCACCCGCTCCGGCGGCGTGACTGTGTCGATTGCGCCACCTGCCACGGCACCGGCCGCGCCGCCGACGGCAGCGCCTACGGGACCGCCGATAATGGCACCCGCAACGGCACCTGTCGTGGCGCCGGTCAGGGCCCCGGCACCATCCGTGCTGGCCGTCGTCTCATAAGTGACCGTCGGCACCGCATCGGCCGGCCGTTCAGTAAGCACCACGGTCTGGCCGCCGCCCATGGTTGCGGTCAGATAATCCGAATAGGCCCAGCCCTGCACGCCGTTATGGCTGACCTGGCACCATTTGCTGCCCTGAATGCAGCCGTTCACCGTCGTCTGCTGCGATGCGCCGATAACACCCACGACCGCATAGTTCGGCCCAGGTCCTGCGCGCACATTCAGGTCGGTCGTCGCCGTCGCCATCGTCTGCGCCGCGGCGATGCCGGAAAGCGCAAATAGAGCCACAGCGGCGGTTGCGCTTTTCATGGCAAGTAATTTCATTTTCATTCTCCTCAGTAACTGTCCCTTGCGCAAACGAACGAGGAGATCCCTATTTCGTTCCAACACTGTGTGATAGTTGCGCTTGATCGTAACCAAGTGCTGATACATTTCAGCAATACTGGACCAGGATTCGAGTAGGAGATTCCGTATGAGTCGGGGTAGAATGAAGAAAGGTTTCGCTGCGGGTCTGTTTGCATTCCTCTTCCTGGGCAGTCCGGCTCTTGCCGCCAGCTGCGGAAACGGGGGCGGAGGTTTTGAGGCGTGGAAGGCTGCCTTCATCCAGGAAGCGGCGGCGCGCGGGGCAAGCAGGACAGCGCTCGATGCGCTGGCACGCACCAGCTATGCGACCAAAACGATAGCCGCGGACAGAGGGCAGAAGGGCTTCAAGCTTTCTCTTGAAAGCTTCATGCAGAAGCGCGGCGCAAACGTGATCATTTCGCGCGGCAAGACCATGAAGAAAAGACATGCCGCTCTTTTCGATCGGATCGAGCGGCAATTCGGCGTGCCCGCCGGACCGTTGATCGCGATCTGGGGCATGGAGACCGGCTTTGGCGGCTTTATGGGAAACCAGCACACGCTTTCAGCCGTTGCCACGCTCGCCTATGACTGCCGTCGCTCGGAATTCTTCACCGACCACCTCTACGCAGCGCTGACGCTGATCGACAGGGGCATGCTGAGCCCTGCTGCGGTCGGAGCTGCGCACGGCGAAATCGGCCAGACGCAGTTTCTGCCCGGCAATGCCCTGCGTTTTGCGGTGGATGGCGATGGTAACGGACGCATCGACATGATCGGCTCGACCGCAGACGCGTTGGCTTCCACAGCCAACTTCCTGCGGGCTCACGGCTGGCAGCCCGGAGCTGGTTATCAGCAGGGACAACCCAATTTCGTAGCGATCCAGGGCTGGAACGCGGCAAGCGTCTACCAGCAAGCCATTGCGATCATAGCCAAGGAAATCGACGGATAATCGATGCTGGCGATTGGCGGGCGTTGTGGTGAACAGCGCCCGCCCGCTCGGTCAGCCTTGAAGCCGCTTGCGCGCCGCGAGCGTCCTCAATCTTAGCGCATTGAGGCGGATGAACCCTGCCGCATCCTTTTGATCATAGGCGCCGCGATCATCCTCGAAAGTGACGAGCGCATCCGAATAAAGAGACTTGTCCGAACGACGGCCCGTGACGATGACGTTGCCCTTATAGAGCTTCAGCCGCACTTCGCCCTCGACATCCTCCTGGCTCTTGTCGATGAGCGCCTGGAGCATCTCACGCTCGGGCGAGTACCAGAACCCGTTATAAATGAGCTCGGCATAGCGTGGCATGAGCTCATCCTTAAGGTGCGCGGCGCCCCGGTCGAGCGTGATCGATTCGATTGCGCGATGGGCGGCAAGAAGGATCGTGCCTCCTGGCGTTTCATAGACGCCGCGGGATTTCATGCCGACAAAGCGGTTTTCAACCAGGTCGATGCGGCCGATGCCATTGTCGCGGCCAAGATCGTTCAGCTTGGCCAACAACGTGGCGGGGGACACCGCCTCGCCGTTGAGCGACACGGCGTCGCCGCGCTTGAAGCCGATCGTGATCTCCGTTGCCCGGTCCGGCGCATCGAAGGGCGAAACCGTGCGCTGGTGGACATATTCCGGGGGCTCGCTCCATGGATCTTCCAGCACTTTCCCCTCGGAGGAAGAGTGCAGAAGATTGGCGTCGACGGAGAAGGGCGCCTCACCCTGCTTGTCGCTGGGCA
Source organism: Chelativorans multitrophicus (assembly GCF_011317445.1). Lineage (GTDB taxonomy): Bacteria > Pseudomonadota > Alphaproteobacteria > Rhizobiales > Rhizobiaceae > Chelativorans > Chelativorans multitrophicus. The sequence goes on along the minus strand of NZ_JAAAPL010000003.1, from coordinate 542,969 downwards.
CTGGAATCTGATGGTCGCGCGCGAAGTTCAGAAGGTCCGTGCGGGACTTGAACGTCCAGTCACGCCACGGAGCGATCACCTTGATGTCGGGGTTCAGCGCATAGGCGGTGAGTTCGAAGCGGACCTGGTCGTTGCCCTTGCCCGTCGCGCCGTGAGCGATGGCGTCTGCCCCCGTTTCGGCGGCGATTTCGACAAGGCGCTTGGCGATCAGCGGCCGTGCAATGGAAGTGCCGAGCAGATAAGTGCCTTCGTAAAGCGCATTTGCGCGGAACATCGGGAAGACGAAATCGCGGACGAATTCCTCGCGCAGATCCTCGATGTGGATCTCCTTGATACCCAGCATCTCGGCCTTACGGCGAGCGGGCTCAAGCTCCTCGCCCTGGCCAAGGTCGGCGGTGAAGGTCACCACCTCGGCGCCGAGTTCCGTCTGCAGCCATTTCAGGATGATCGAGGTGTCGAGGCCGCCGGAATAGGCCAGCACGACCTTCTTAACATCTTTATGTGTCGCCATCGTCTTTTCCGAGTGAGTTCGTGTCGCGGGCATCCGCGATGAAGCGCGATCCCGGTGCCGGGCGAACTATTAGCAGGAAAAGACGCGCGGGCAAGGGCGCGCGGCCGGCAGCGCCGAAATCACGTGGCCGCGCGGAATGCCGTTATTTGCAGGACTGGATCGACTGTAGCGCCGCAGACAACCCGAGAAGCGAAAAGGTGTAATTCGTGTTGTTGCCGCGGCGCGATGTCGCCGTGATACGCATATCCGCGCCCGCACGCATAGCGGCAATGAGCTGCGGCTCTTCCGCGGCGTTCTCCATCCATGCCGACTTGCCCTGGGTGAACATGGAGAAGGAATTGTTTCCGACGGTAACCGTGACCTTCGAACCCTCGCGAAGGTCGTAACCGGCGATGAACTGGGGCTCAAAGGCGACGTTCTGTCCAGGCTTCTGGCTCACGAAGAAGAAGATGTCGCCATGGTCCAAGCTGGCGGGCTCCTTCTGCTTCGGAACGCTCATTACGTAACAGACTTTGCCGTTGTTCGATTGATAGCTATAGGTGCCCCAGTCGCGATGCTGGCCGACCGCAGTCGCCTGCGCGAAGGCCGGCCCCGCGGCCGCAAGCGTGCAAAGCATAAAGAGGGACGAGAAGAGTCTACGCATTGGTCCTACCGTTCTTCTGCTTGCCAAATCACCCCTGAGCCATCAGGCACCGGACCTGATTGCTTCTTTTTTATTTAATTTGGGTTACCGAAAGATAATTCCGCCCAAAGTTTCCTCACCGCTTTTGCCTTCAGCCACACGCAACGCGCAAAAAACAAGGCACAACGACCGGTTTCCAAGCCCCATCCGCTGGTTGAATCGGAGGAAAAAGGCGAGATTTTGACCCATTTACCCCGAATGCGAAAAGTTGGGGACGCTGGCCGGCTAACCCTCGGTGTTTTCCAGCGCTTTCTTGGCCGCCAGGCGGTGCGCCGGCGTGATATGAGCGCTCACCGCCCCCAGCGCTGCGGCGAGCACCGCCACATCGTCCGTAAAGCCCAGGAGGGCGAGGAAATCGGGAACCGTATCGAACGGAAGTATGAAATAGAAGAGCGCCGCAATCAGGATGCCGCGCACGCGCGTCGGCGTGTTGGAATCGAGCGCGCAGTAGTAGCCGGCGACGACATCTTCCATGAAGGGCACATGGCGCGCAGCCTTCTTCGCCTTTTGCCAGAACCGCCGCTTCACGATCTGTTCGCGACGGGTTTCTTCACCGGGCCTGACCGGAGCCAGGATCTCGCCAATTTTCACGTTGTCCATCGAGCCACTCCTCAGCCGGGATGTGGGGAAGGGCCTTGGTAAATGCAATCCTTGCCGCGGCGGCACCTATTTGGCTGCGTAAGCATTCATCTTCTTGGCCAGCTTGAAATCGAGCTCCGTCAATCCGCCGGAGGCATGCGTGGTGAGGGTCACATCGACGGTTTTGTAGACATTCGTCCATTCGGGATGGTGATCGAGCTTTTCCGCTGCAAGCGCTGCCCGCGTCATGAAGCCGAAAGCCTCGTTGAAATTTGAAAAGACGAACCGCCGGTGGATCGCATTGCCGCCTTCCGCAAGCTCCCACTCATCGAGTTCCGACAGCCCGTTTTCAATTTCTTTCCTGTCGAGTTTCTGCCTTGCCATGAATAATCTCCATGCTATCGCATTGGCAGAAGGATAATACCTCAATCATGAGCGAACCGCCCCGCATCGCCATCCTTTTCGTCTGCCTAGGCAATATCTGCCGCTCGCCGCTCGCCGAAGGTGTCTTCCGCACGGTGCTACAGGAGCGGGGATTGGAGCACCTTTTCCAAATCGATTCGGCCGCTCTTGGCGATTGGCACGTGGGACAGCCCCCCGATCCCCGGTCCGTTGCGGCCGCCCGGCGCAACGGCATCGATACCTCAGGCCAGACCTGCCGGCAGGTGGGCCCGGAGGACTTTGAACGCTTTGACCTCATCTTCGGCATGGACCGGGACAATATCCGCAGATTGAGCCGCCTTGCGCCGAAGGAACCCTGCGGGCGCATCCACCTCTTCCGGCAATACGCGCTGGATCGAGCCGAAGAGGTCCCGGATCCCTATCATGGAGGCGAAGAGGGCTTCGATGCCGTTTACCGCATGATCCGCGAAGCTTCCGAAGCGCTGGCCGACAAGCTTGCCGACCGCGCGCTTTCGGTACGCAACAGCGGCCAGGCCTCCTCCACCACATAGGGCCCGCCGCCTACGGAATCCCGTGAGGACATCAAAACGAAGCGGTTTACCCGGAAGGGCATCGCAGCGAAATTGCCACGGGCCGACAGATAGGAAGCGACCTCATGTGGGGAGGCGTTCTTGAGCCGGGCCAAGGTCACATGCGGAGTAAACTTCCGTTGCTCGGCCGGCAGGCCCAGGCGTTGGCAGATCCGCTCGATTTCTCCCTGGAGCGCCTGAAGATCAGGCGATGCCGCAACACCGGCCCAGACAGAATGCGGCTTCTTCTGTCCGAATGCGCCAACGCCGGAAAGAGTGAGGAGGAAGGAGGGCCGGCGCACCCGGTCCAGCGCGTTGGCGATCTCGTCGGCCACATGGCCTTCCACATCCCCGATGAAGCGCAATGTCAGATGATAATTCTCGACATCGATCCAGCGGGCTCCCGGCAATCCGCCACGCAGGAGCGAGAGCGATAAAGCCGCATCGCGCGGAATTTCGAGGGCGGTGAAAAGTCGCGGCATGGCAACCTCCTCGATTCGCTATGTCACCATCAGCGAATCATCGATTGAGTGTTGGGGCAAGCGGTTTCTCCCGCTCTCCCCTCACATGTTCGGCTTGTCCCCCTGAAGAAGGAGTTCCACCTCGGGCAGAACGTTCTTCACCATGAGATCGATCCCCTGCGCGTTGGGATGCATTCCATCGGCGAGCTGGAGCGATGCGTTTCCGGCAACGCCCTCGAGGAAGAAGGGCACAAGCGGCAGCTCGTGTTTTTCCGCAAGCCGCGGATAGATGGAATTGAAGGCCTGTTGGTAGTCAGGCCCGAGATTTGGAGCGGCATACATTCCGACCAGCAGAATCCTTATGTCCCGCGCCTTTAGCCTTGTGATGATCTCTTCCAGGTTCTTTTCCGTGGAAGCGGGCGCGACGCCGCGCAGCATATCGTTTGCGCCGAGTTCGAGGATCACCAGGTCGGTGCCGTCGGGCACGGACCAGTCCAAACGCGACAGTCCGCCACTCGTTGTATCGCCCGACACCCCGGCGTTTGCGACTGTCACCTCATGGCCGCGCTCGCGCAGCGCGGCTTGCAACCTGTCCGTGAAGCCTTCGCCGGGGCCGAGCTCATATCCTGCCATCAGGCTGTCGCCGAAGCCGACGATGTTGAAAGGCTCCGCCTGGGCGGGCAGTTGGGCGGCCAAAACGACGAAAAGAGCGGCCGCCGCCGATAACATTTTCGCGAGGGGCGAGACAGCGGCTAAAAACTTGCCCAAGAATTTGATTGCCATGGAATCCAACCCATATCTGATCACGCCCCACGCTACCCCTCACATATAGGACGCCCCAAACGTGACTGCACCGGTGATAGACCTGAAAGACGTTTCCCTGCGCCTGGGAGAAGGGCCTTCGTCCGTTCAAGTGCTCAAGGGGGTGAGCCTCTCTGTTGAACGTGGCAAATCCACGGCCATCATCGGTCCATCGGGCTCGGGCAAGTCCACGCTCCTGATGGTGATAGCCGGGCTGGAGAAGATTGACAGCGGGACAGTGCGGATTGCCGGCGAGCGAATCGACCAGCGGAACGAGGATGCAATCGCCGCCTTCCGCGGCCGCATGATCGGCATTGTCTTCCAATCCTTCCACCTTATCCCCAACATGACGGCGCTCGAAAACGTGGCCGTGCCATTGGAGCTTGCGGGTCATCCAGATCCTTTCGGCGTGGCCGAAAAGGAGCTGGAGGCGGTCGGGTTGAAAGAGCGGCTGACGCACTATCCGGGCGAGCTTTCAGGAGGCGAGCAGCAGCGGGTGGCGATCGCCCGTGCGCTTGCGCCAGAACCTGCCATCATGATTGCCGACGAGCCCACCGGCAATCTGGACCAGGTAACGGGGCGGCAGATCGCAGACCTTCTCTTTTCCACTGCGCGCGAGCGCGGAACGACACTGGTGCTGGTTACCCATGACCCGGCGCTTGCGCGGCGTTGCGACAAGCAAGTGGCCATGCGCTCTGGCCGGATCGAAACGACCGACACTGCGATGGCGGGCTAATCCATGCCATCGAGCGATGCCGCCATCGACGAAAGAAGCCTGCCAGGCAAGCAAGCCGGCAGGGGTAGCAGGAGAGAGGGGTTCGCCCTCGCGCTGCGCTTCGCGCTTCGCGAGATGCGGGGCGGTCTTTCGGGCTTTTTCGTTTTTCTGGCCTGTATTGCACTCGGCGTTGCAGCGATCGGCGGCGTCAACTCCGTCGCCCGGTCGATCGGCGATACCGTCGAAACGCAGGGGCAGGAGCTTTTAGGCGCCGACATTCGGTTCGAGCTCAACCAGCGCAAGGCGGATCCGGACGAGCAAGCCTGGCTTTCCTCCCTCGGAGCGATGGCCGTCAGCGCCAATATGCGTTCCATGGCGCGGCTGCCCGATGGCTCCGACCAAGCCCTGGCCGAAGTGAAGGCGGTCGATGAAAGCTATCCGCTCTACGGCGAATTGGTGACGCAGCCCCAGCTTTCCTTCAGAGCACTATTCGGCCTGGAGGACGGCGCCTACGGAGCGGCAGCACCCTCGCTTCTCATGGAGCGGCTTAATCTTTCCGTGGGCGACCGGCTGATGCTCGGGGCTCAGACCTTCCAAATTCGCGCGGAGCTTGTCACCGAGCCGGATCTTGTCTCCGAAAGCTTCGGCTTTGCGCCGCGCCTGATGGTATCGCTCGGGGGGCTCGAAGCGTCGGGTCTGGTCCAGCCGGGAAGCTTGGTCGAACATGCCTATAAGATTCGCCTTGCAGACGGGGCGAGCGAGGACGGCCTACGTGCCCTGCGCGAGGAAGCGGGAGAGCGCTTCCCGAACGCAGGTTGGAGCATACGAACGCGCGCCAATGCCGCACCCGCCCTCTCCTCCAATATCGAACGGTTCTCCCAGTTTCTCACGCTTGTGGGGCTCACTGCCCTCGTGGTGGGGGGCGTGGGTGTGGCAAATGCCGTTCGCGCCTATCTCGACGGAAAGCGCTCGGTGATCGCCACCTTCAAGAGCCTTGGCGCCTCCGGCGGTTTTGTGGTGACCATCTACCTGATCCAGATTCTCCTGATAGCGCTGATCGGCATCGCTGCCGGTCTCGTGCTTGCCGCGCTCATGCCGGTGGCGGCGAGCTCACTTCTGTCTTCAGTGCTGCCGGTGTCGGCTGAGGCCGGCTTTTATCCCGCGGCGCTCGGCCTTGCTGCCGTTTTCGGCATCCTCACCACTCTCGTTTTCGCGCTGTTGCCGCTGGGGCGCGCGCGTGACGTGCCCGCGACCGCCCTGTTCCGCGAAATGGGAATCGACACAAGGCGCTGGCCGCGGCCAATTTATGCGGCTGCGGCGGCGGTAATCGCGGTGGCGCTCGCCCTGCTCGCCATCGTCAATTCGGAGGAGCGGGACATCGCCGCCATATTCGTCGGCGCCACCGTTGCGGCCTTTCTGGTGCTGAGAGGCGTCGGTTGGGCGGTGCAGGTGCTCGCCCGCCGCGCGCCGCGCGTGCGCTCCACCGCTCTGCGGCTTGCGATCGGCAATATACACCGGCCTGGCGCGCTCACCCCGTCCGTCGTTCTTTCTCTTGGACTGGGGCTTACCCTGCTGGCCACTCTGGCGCTGATCGACGGGAATTTGAGGCGGCAGATTTCAAGCAACCTGCCCGAAATCGCTCCGAATTTCTTTTTCGTGGACATTCAGCCGAGCGATGTAGAGGCGTTTTCACAGCTCATCAAAGAGAATGCGCCAGACAGCGAACTGACGCGTGTGCCCATGCTGCGTGGCCGCATTACTGCCCTCAACGATGTGGATACCAGCGAGATTACACCACCGCCGGAAGGCGCCTGGGTGCTGCGCGGCGACCGCGGCATCACCTATTCGGCGGCCAAGCCGGAAAATGCGACGCTGACCGAGGGGGAATGGTGGCCCGCGGACTATGACGGCGAGCCTCTGGTCTCGTTTACTGCTGAGGAGGGCCGGGAACTTGGCCTGAAGCTCGGCGATACGATTACGGTCAACGTGCTGGGCCGCACCATCACGGCCCGCATTGCGAGCTTCCGCCAGGTGGAGTGGGAGACATTGTCGATGAACTTCGTAATGGTCTTCTCGCCCAACACCTTTGCGGGCGCACCGCATGCGTGGCTGGCGACGCTCACGGACGCAACGGCAACCGATCGGGAGGATGCCCGCTTACTCAATGCGGTAACGCGAGCATTCCCAACCATTACCACCGTCCGGGTAAAGGATGCGCTCGACGTCGTCAATCAACTGGTGGAGCAGCTTGCCGTGGCGATCCGGGCTGCGGCTGCCGTGGCACTGATTGCCTCGATTCTCGTACTCTCCGGGGCGCTGGCCGCCGGCAATCGCGCCCGTATCCACGATGCCGTGGTGTTAAAAACGCTGGGCGCCACACGGCGAATCCTGATCAAAGCCTTCACGCTCGAATATCTCCTGATCGGCCTTGCCACAGCCGTTTTTGCGCTTCTCGCCGGCGGCATTGCCGGCTGGTTCGTCGTCTCGAGCGTGATGAAGCTGCCATGGACCTTCCTGCCAGAGGTAGCCCTGTCGACCATTGTGATCGCGCTCGTTCTGACCGTCGGTTTCGGTCTCATCGGCACCTGGCGAGTGCTTGGGCACAAGGCCGCACCGGTGCTGCAGAATCTTTAGCGCCATAAAGGATTTCGCTGCCGGCGGAACACAATCTTTTGCGCCAGTTTGGTCTTGCCCTTGCACCAAACAAACATCATATTCACACCACGCATGCTGGACTCCCGCCAGCGGCGAGCGGCGTTGTGCCGACACCCGACGGGAGAGTAGCTAGAAAGAGGAACACATGGCTGACCTTCGCAACTATCAAGCCCGAGTAACGCCCGGTGCGCGCGTTGATACGGCGATCGACGAGGGCCTGCGCGCGTATATGATTCGCGTCTACAACCTCATGGCTCTGGGCCTTGCCATCACGGGCCTGGCCGCATGGGGTGCTTTTAACTTCGCAGTGGCGGCGGACGGCCAGCTGACGGCCTTTGGCCAACTGCTTTTCGTAAGCCCGCTCAAATGGGTCATCATCTTCGCCCCTCTGGCGCTGGTGTTCTTCATCAGCTTCCGGATCCACACCCTTAGTGTCTCTGCGGCGCAGTCGATCTTCTGGGTCTACGCGGCATTGGTGGGCCTTTCACTGTCAACGATCTTCCTCGTCTACACGCAGGAAAGCATCGTACGCACCTTCTTCATCACAGCAGCTTCTTTCGGCGCGCTGTCGCTGTGGGGCTATACGACCCGGCGTGATCTTTCCGGCATGGGCTCGTTCCTGTTCATGGGGCTCATCGGTATCGTCATAGCCTCGATCGTCAATATCTTCCTTGGCTCCTCGGCGCTGCAGTTCGCCATCTCGGTCATCGGCGTGCTCGTCTTCGCCGGGCTCACGGCCTATGACACGCAGCAGATCAAGGAAATGTATTACGAGGGCGATGATCAGCTCGTCGCCGGCCGCAAAGCCATCATGGGCGCATTGAGGCTCTATCTCGACTTCCTCAACCTGTTCATGTTCCTGCTGCAGTTCCTGGGCAGCAATCGCGAGTAGGCAACTGGAATTTGAAATGAGAAAGGGCGGTTTCGACCGCCCTTTTCTTTTGCCGTCTCTCCTGTCATGAAGAGACAAAGTCACGGCTGAAGAGCTTCGAACGTGATCAGCATCCGATCCGCTATCCCCGCCGACCTTCCCTTCATCACCAGCATCTATGCCCATGCCGTTAAAACCGGCACGTCGAGCTATGAGCTGGAGCCGCCGAGCCTGGAGGAGATGACCTCCCGCATGGAGGCCCTCCGCTCCAAGGAGTATCCCTATCTGGTGGCGGAGGAAGAACGCCGCGTGCTGGGCTATGCCTATGCGGGGCCGTTCCGGCCACGCCGGGCCTATCGCTTCATGGTTGAGGATTCCATCTATATTGCGCCGGATGCGCAGGGACGGGGCATGGGCCGGCTGCTGCTGACATCACTGATCGAGGAATGCAGGCGGCTCGGCTTTCGCCAGATCGTCGCCGTCATCGGCGACGGCTCACCGCAAAGCGCCTCGGTCAAGCTGCACGAGGCACTGGGATTTCGCCATGCCGGCGTGCTGGAGGCGAGCGGCTACAAGCATGGTCGCTGGCTCGATACGGTCTTCATGCAGCTCGAGCTCAATGGAGGCGGCGCCTTGCCGCCAGACCCGGAATCGCTGCCGGAAAGATTGTTCAGGCAGGGTTAAGAGCCATCGGGTACGAGAACGGGAATCCGCGCTAAGACAGGTTTCCCTAGCTCAAGGGCCCGTATGCCTGCCTGCTCACGTTCCGACGAGGCGGAGCTTCTTGTCGAAAACAGCCAGCACCCGGGCAAGCTCGTGTCCGCGCTTCAAGATCGCACCGGTGGCAGCCACCACGCTGTAAAGCCCTTGCTTGCGCGCAAGAGCGGGGTTCTTGACGATACGGAACAGCGGTACCTCGCTGGCACGCCGGTAGACGGAAAAGACCGCCCTGTCCTCCAGGTGATCGATCGCATAGTCTCGCCACTCACCAGCCGCAACCATGTGCCCATAGACGCGAAGAATCTGGTCAAGCTCACGGCGATCGAAGGTGATCGGAAGCTTCTGCCGCGCCCGGCGTGCATCGCCGAGCGGGATAAGGTTCCCGGAGCCGTCCCTACCCTCCCCTGCTCCCGCCAGATCGGTCATCAACGCACCTTCGGCTAAAATCTTGCAACGGAGAAGGTGGCGCGAGCAGCGGGGAATTGCAACCCCCAGGGTCGAGAAACGGGTCAAGCCAGTCTCACGCAAAAACTACCCGTGGTCGAATTTGGTGATCGCCCGCCTCATTATCGCCGTGATGTTACCCAGCTTGCGCCCGATTTTGCGAAGACCATCGCCTTGTTGCCTGAGACGGTTCGATCCGGAGCAGTCCTGTACCCCAAGCCCCCCCGCCCACAGGGCTGCTGTCGGATCGAACCACTCTGGGCCGCAATGGCCAGCAGAGAGGCAACGATCTCCTGAGATCAACGCCGGTACCGGCAGAGCCGTACCGGCGTTCTTTTGTGGAAGAGAGCACCGTATTCCGGTCAGCTTACGGTCTTGACCTGTGCTGCACCCAGGATAGCCTTGGGATTTCCATCCTCGTCGGTGGATTGCACCAGAACGGCGCAGCACCCTCCCTTGCTCTTGATCTCGGTCTTGGGAAACTCGAGCCGCATCGGTTTGCCGTGCCAGACCCCAACTGTCTGAAAATCCGTGACGATGTTACGGTATTCCACCGTCTTGCCCTTGTTTTCCCCTGCGCTGATTTCGACGGTATGGCGGGGTCTATAGTAGGCAAGGATGACGTGGGCGCCAGCCGCTTGTGCTATTCCCTCACCGATTTCGATCGCGATGTTCTGGTTGGATGAAGAAGAGGTGACATCGACGGTGAGTGCGTCCCCGGCACCGGGCGAGGATCGCAAAGCCTGAGAAAGGGCGTTACGGTCCGCTCCAACCACGTCGATATGGCCATTCACGACGATTTGGGGAGTGTAAACTCCTGTGCCGAGCACCTCACCATACGCGCGCTGCCTGTCGGTGTTTTCGGGCGTGGCAAACTGATCGTCCCAGCCGAGATAGTCCCAGTAGTCAATGTGATAGGAGAGCGCGATGATGTCGTTGCGCTCGGCAAGTTCCGCAAAGAGCGCGTCTGCCGGCGGGCATCGGCTGCAGCCCTGGCTTGTGAAGAGCTCCACCACAGCAGCCGGTCTTGCCGCTGCATTCGCAGTCCGGAACAAATGGGGCAGAGCTACCGCAACGAGGCCCATTTTCAACAGGGTTCTTCGCGCGGTGAGAATGCGCATATTTCCTTTTCCCTTGATCCGGTCACTTAACGGACCACCCTCAGTTGAAAGATCTCCAGCGATCCTACCGGCTAACAAAGATTCATGGAAAGTCACGTTGCGGTGAAAACCCGGTTAATGGTCGCCAGAGTTTTTCAACTAAATAAACAGGAGCCGCCGCACTGGCGGCGGCTCCCAAGGCGCTAGTTTGTCTTGGCCGGCTCAAGCAGCCAGATACCGCAGCACGTACTGCAGAATGCCGCCGTTCTTGAAGTACTCGAGCTCATCGAGCGTATCGATACGGCACAGCAAAGGCACTTCCTTCACCGAGCCGTCCGCATAGCTGATCTTCGCCACCATGGTGGCGCGGGGCTTGATATTGTCCAGGCCCTCGATCGTGACGATCTCGTCGCCCTTCAAACCCAGCTCCTTCCAGCTCGTCTCCTCCGCGAAAACGAAGGGGATGACGCCCATGCCCACCAGATTGGAGCGGTGGATACGTTCGAAGGACTGCGCGATGACGGCGCGCACGCCGAGGAGGTTTGTGCCTTTGGCTGCCCAGTCGCGGGAGGAACCGTTGCCGTATTCCACGCCGGCGAAGATGACCAGCGGCACCCCTTCCTGGCGGTAACGCATGGCAGCATCGTAAATCGGCATCTCCTCCTTGGAAGGATAGTGGATCGTGTAGCCGCCCTCGCGCCCGTTTTCGCCCAGCATGTGGTTGCGGATGCGGATATTGGCGAAAGTGCCGCGCATCATCACCTCATGGTTGCCGCGCCGCGTGCCGTACTGGTTGAAGTCGGCCACGCCCACCCCGTGCTCCATCAGATACTGCCCGGCCGGCGACTGGGCCTTGATGGACCCTGCAGGCGAGATGTGATCGGTCGTGATCTTGTCGCCGAACAGGCCCAGCACACGCGCGCCCTTGATATCGCCGCCCGGGCGCGGCTTGGGCTGCATGCCTTCGAAATAGGGCGGGTTCTGCACGTAAGTGGAGTTCTGGTCCCAGGCATAGGTCTGGCCCGCAGGCGCCTCCAGACCGCGCCAATACTCGTCGCCGTTAAAGACATCCGCATATTTGGTGGCGAAGAGCTCGCGGGTGACATGCTTGGCGATGAATTCCTGCACCTCGGCAGAGGTCGGCCAGATATCGCGCAGATAGACCGGGTTGCCGCTCTCATCTTCGCCGAGCGGTTCCTTGGTCAAATCCTTGCGCACGGTTCCGGCCAGCGCATAGGCCACCACCAGCGGCGGCGAGGCCAGATAGTTGGCCTGCACGTCCGGCGAGACACGGCCCTCGAAATTGCGGTTGCCGGAAAGAACGGCGGCCCCGATCAGACCCTTGTCATTGATGGTTTTCGAGATCGGCTCCGGCAGCGGGCCGGAATTGCCGATGCAGGTGGTGCAGCCGAAACCGACGAGATTGAAGCCGAGCTGGTCCAGCTCCTTCTGCAGGCCGGACTTCTCATAATATTCGGCCACCACCTTGCTGCCGGGCGCGAGCGAGGACTTGACCCAGGGCTTCCGCTTCAGGCCGCGCCTATTTGCGTTTCGGGCGAGCAGGCCAGCGGCCAAAAGCACGCTCGGATTCGAGGTGTTGGTGCAGGATGTGATGGCGGCGATAACCACGTCGCCATGGCCAAGGTCGAAATCCTCACCCTCGACCGCATAGCGCTTCGCGGTATCGACGGTCTTCTTGTACTCGGCCTCGAGCGCCTTCTCGAAATTGGAGGCGATATCCTCCAGCGCGATGCGCCCCTCCGGCCGCTTCGGCCCGGCCATGGAAGGCACAACGGTTCCAAGGTCGAGTTCGAGGATTTCGGTGAAAACCGGGTCCTGCATTTCCTCTTCGCGCCAAAGCCCCTGGGCCTTTGTGTAGGCCTCCACCAGAGCGATCTGCTCGGCGGAGCGGTTCGACATGGTGAGGTACTTGATGGTCTCGCCATCGACCGGGAAGAAACCGCAGGTCGCACCATATTCGGGTGCCATGTTGCCGATGGTGGCACGGTCGGCCACGGTCATGTTGGCAAGGCCAGGGCCGAAGAACTCGACGAATTTGCCCACCACGCCTTTTTTGCGCAGCATCTGCGTGACGGTAAGAACGAGATCGGTGGCGGTCACGCCTTCCTTGAGCTTGCCCGTCAGCTTGAAGCCGACGACCTCCGGGAGGAGCATGGAGACCGGCTGGCCGAGCATGGCTGCCTCCGCCTCGATGCCGCCCACGCCCCAACCGAGAACGCCAAGGCCGTTCACCATGGTTGTATGCGAGTCGGTGCCAACGCAGGTATCGGGATAGGCGAGGAGCGTCCCATCCTCATCGCGGCTCCACACCACGCGCGCCAGGAATTCCAGGTTCACCTGATGGCAGATGCCCGTACCGGGCGGTACGACGCGGAAGTTCTGGAACGCCTGCTGGCCCCATTTCAAAAAGCGGTAACGCTCGGCATTGCGCTGATATTCCAGCTCGACATTGCGGGCAAAGGCAAGCGGTGTTCCGAACTCATCGACGATGACCGAGTGGTCGATGACGAGGTCCACCGGAACAAGCGGGTTGATCTTCTGCGGGTCTCCGCCAAGCGAGGCCATCGCGTCACGCATGGCGGCAAGATCCACCACGGCCGGAACGCCGGTGAAGTCCTGCATGAGAACGCGGGCGGGCGAATAGGCGATTTCCACACCGGCGGAGCCGCGGTCGGAGAGCCATGCGGCCACCGCTTCAATGCTCTGCTTGGTGACCGAGCGGCCATCCTCCTTGCGGAGGAGATTTTCGAGGAGAACCTTCATGGAGAAGGGAAGCCGGGAAACGCCGGAAAGACCGTTTTTCTCCGCCTCCTTGAGGTCGAAGTAAGTGTATTCGGTGTTTCCCACTTTGAGGGTGCGGCGGCATTTATAGCTGTCGAGTGAATTAGACACGTGCGATCCCATCCTGGTCTGTTCATCCGAACGGGAACGGACTTCCTGAGGCGACAGCTCATAGGATGCGGGTACGGTCATTTCCGCGTCCGTCCCCCGCGTAACAGCCGGTCAAGGCGGCAGTGCGCTGGTTCGGCACAAAGGCTCTCCACGCCGACCGCTGGCGTGGTTGTCCGCCATATAGAGAATTTCGTAAAAGAGTTCTATAGCGACAAACGCATTTCTGCCGCATTCAGAAAAATCGGGGAAAGCCATTGCCGGAGAGGAAAAGCCATGCGGCTTGCCGCTGAAAATTTAAGCGGCGAGCGCGGCGGGGAAACCGTCTTTTCTGGTGTTTCCTTTGCGCTGGGCCAGAGCGAAACGCTCCTGGTCACCGGCCCCAACGGAGCCGGCAAATCCACGCTTTTAAGAATTATCGCAGGACTGTTGCCCGTGGCAAAAGGCCATGTGGCGTTTTCAGGAGGCGGAGAGATTTTCCCCGATGCCGGCGCTGCATGTCATTATCTCGGGCATCTCAACGGAATGAAGCCCGCGCTCAGCATAGAGGAGAACCTTGTCTTCTGGCGCGATTTCCTCGGCGAGGAGCGGCTTTCGCCCTTGGAGGCATTGGAGATCGTCGGCCTCGGCGAAATCGCTCATCTGCCCTTCGGCTATCTCTCCACCGGCCAGCGGCGGCGTACGGCCATCGCGCGGCTGCTCGTCTCGTACCGTCCTGTCTGGCTGCTCGACGAGCCTACAGCCGGGCTCGACCGCGCATCGGAGGCGCAATTCGCGGAAGTGATGCGTGCGCATCTATCGGCAGGCGGAATCATCGTTGCCGCGACGCACCTGCCGCTGGGCCTTGAGGGAACGCAGGAGTTGAAGATGGGAGCAGGGAACTAGTGCTCGCCCTCTATCTCCGCGAAATAAGGCTGGGAATCCGCGCCGGTAGCGGGGCCATGACCGGCATATTGTTCTTCCTTGCCGTGGTGGCGGTCATCCCCTTCGGCGTGGGGCCGGATCTCAATCTTCTCGCCCGTATCGGTCCCGCGGTTCTCTGGATCGGCGCGCTGCTCGCAAGCCTGCTCGGCCTCGACCGCCTGTTCCAGGCGGACCGGGAGGACGGCTCGCTCGACCTCCTGCTGATGGCCGGGAGCCGGCACATGGTCGCGCTTACCGTCTTTACGAAGTGCCTGGCGCATTGGACGACCGCCGTGCTGCCGCTCGCCCTCATCACGCCGCTGCTCGGGATCTTCATGAACGTGCCGCCCGGCGGACTTGCCGCAGCCACGCTGACGCTTCTTGTCGGCACGCCGGCAATTACCTTTATCGGCGCGGTCGGCGCCGCGCTCACCGTGGCGCTGCCGCGAGGCGGCCTGCTTGTCTCGGTCCTCATTCTGCCGCTGACGATCCCGGTGCTGATCTTCGGCGTGGCGGCGAGCCGGGGGGCGGTGGCGGAGCCCGATCCGTTCCTGCCGCCATTCCTCCTCCTTTCGGCGCTCACCCTGTTCTTCGCCGTCATCGGGCCGCTTGCGGCGGCGCTCGCATTGCGGGGGGCAGCCGACTGAGAGAGCGCCCGGACAAAAGGCCTCATACGGGTTTGACCGCCGTCAATTGCACGATTGCCGCCACCGTTCTATTTAGAGCCTCATGAACGAAAAAACCGTCCGCCGCTGGACAGACATTGCCAACCCGACCCGCTTCCTGGAGCTGGCGGGCGCCGTGCTGCCATGGCTTTGGGGGGCGACCGTGCTGGTATTGGCCGCGGGCCTTACCATGGCGTTCACGGCGCCGGAGGACTACCAGCAGGGCATCACGGTGCGCATCATGTATGTCCACGTGCCCTTCGCGTGGCTTTCCATGCTCTGTTACACGGTGATGGCGGGGTCGGCGCTGGGCACACTGGTGTGGCGGCACCCGCTGGCCGATGTTTCGCTCAAGGCGGCCGCCCCCATCGGAGCCGTCTTCACGGCATTGGCGCTCGCCACCGGCTCCATCTGGGGCAAGCCGATGTGGGGCACCTGGTGGGTATGGGATGCGCGGCTCACTTCCGTCTTCGTGCTCTTTCTCATGTATCTCGGGATAATCGCGCTCACGCGTGCGCTGGATGATCCGGGGCGCTCGGCTCGGGCTGCAGCCATCCTCACACTGGTCGGCTTCATCAATATCCCGATCATCAAATTTTCGGTCGACTGGTGGAACACGCTGCATCAGCCGGCCTCCGTCTTCCGCCTTGACGGGCCCACAATCCATCCGAGCATGCTCTGGCCTCTTCTGGTTTGCGCGGTCGGGTTCACGCTGCTTTTCCTGGCCTTGCATCTGATGGCCATGCGAACGGAGATCTGGCGGCGGCGCGTGATCGCGATGCGGCGGCTTTCCGCACGGGCAGCGGAAATCAAGCCACTGGAGGCGGCACGATGACACATCTCGCCTATGTGGCTGCCGCCTATGCCATTGCAGCGCTGGCAATCCTTGGGCTTGTCGGCTGGATCCTTCTTGACCAGTCAGCCCAGCGGAGGGCGCTGAAAGAACTGGAGGCGCGCGGAATACGCCGCCGCTCCACCGGGAATTCGAAATGAGCACCGTGGAAGGGTATTCGCAGAAGAGACGGGTGCTCATCCTGCTCGTGCCGCTCTTCGCGTTCCTTACCCTTTCAGCGGTGTTCTTCCTTCAGCTTCTTTCCGGGCGGGACACGTCCGTCGTCCCGTCTGCGCTTATCGGGCAGGCAGCACCGCAGACGGAACTGCCGCCGCTCGAGGGCCTGGCTCTTCCCGGCCTCCGGCCCGCCGACTTTTCAGGCAATATATCGCTGGTGAATGTCTGGGGCTCCTGGTGCGTGCCTTGCCGGCAGGAGCATCCGCTGCTCATGGAACTGGCAAAGGACGAGCGCGTCCGTCTCATCGGGATCAATTACAAGGACCAGCCGGAGAATGCGCGCCGCTTCCTCGGGGAGCTGGGCAATCCATTCGACGCGATAGGGGTGGACCAGAGCGGCCGCGCAGCGATCGAATGGGGAGTCTACGGCGTGCCGGAAACCTTCCTCGTCAGTCCCGACGGCAAGATCCGCTACAAGCATGTGGGCCCCTTCACGCCCGAAAGCATAAGCAACGAGCTGATGCCGGAGATCGAAAAGGCGCTGGCGGAAACGTCCTAACGGCTGGCGATCGCCGCCGCTGCCCCAGCCATCAATGAAGCACTCGTGCGATTGGCGATGCGCATGGCGCGGGCGCTCCTCAAAAGGCGGCGGGCTTGAGCCGCTGCTATTGCCCAGGCGAAATCCACAGCAACCAGCACCAGAAGCATCGTCAGCGTCAGCTCGGCCCAGCCCAACAGGCTCACGGCCGACAGATCGATGATCGTGGGCAGCAGCGCCAGGTAAAACATCATGATCTTCGGATTGCCGAGGGTAACAGCCATCCCGGTGAGGAACAGCTTCCAGCGGTTATCCCCCCGCGGGAGCTCGCCTTGCTCCACCGCGACCGGCGCGGTCCACATCTTCCAGGCGAGCCAGAGAAGATAGGCGACGCCCACATATTTGATGATGAGGAACGCGAGGTGGAACGTCTCGGCGATGAAGGCAAGGCCAAAAATCGCGCAGGAAAGCCAGATCGCCTCGCCGATCCACATGGCAAGCAGGAACGGGAACACATCGCGGAAGCCGCGCGAGATGACCCGCGCCACAAGCGCTGCTATGCTCGGGCCCGGAGAGCCGGCTGCTACGAAGAGCACGCCGGCGAACATGATCAGCGAGGAAATATCCATGATGCCGCCTGGCAGTTAAGCGGCGGCATCATATCAATTTCGAGCAGAACGGAAAGCCTTCGCAGCCGCTTAGGCGACTGCCAGCTTCTGCTTCTCGAAGCGCTTGCGCTCGTTGGGGTCGAGATACATCTTACGCAGGCGGATCGATTTCGGCGTCACTTCCACCAGCTCGTCGTCCTGGATCCAGGAGAGAGCGCGGTCGAGAGTCATGCGGATCGGCGGGGTGAGCTTGACCGCCTCGTCCTTGCCGGCGGCGCGGATGTTGGTGAGCTGCTTGCCCTTCAGCACGTTGACTTCCAGGTCGTTGTCGCGGCTGTGGATGCCGATGATCATGCCCTGGTAGACCTTTTCACCCGGCTCGATGATCATCGGGCCACGATCTTCGAGGTTGAACATGGCATAGGCGACCGCCTCGCCCGCGGCGTTCGACAGAAGCACGCCGTTAATCCTGCCGCCGATCGCGCCCTTGTAGGGCTGATAATCGTGGAACAGGCGGTTCATGACCGCGGTTCCGCGCGTATCCGTCAAAAGCTCCGACTGGTAGCCGATCAGGCCGCGGGTCGGCGCGTAAAAACGCAGGCGAAGACGATTGCCGCCCGACGGACGCAGTTCGACCATCTCGGCCTTGCGCTCGGACATTTTCTGCACGACGACGCCGGAATACTCCTCATCGACGTCGATGACGACTTCCTCGATCGGCTCGAGAAGCGTGCCGTTCTCGTCCTTGTGCATGACGACGCGCGGCCGCGAGACCGCGAGTTCGAAGCCTTCGCGACGCATTGTCTCGATGAGAACGGCAAGCTGCAATTCGCCGCGTCCGGAAACATAGAACGAATCCTTGCCCTCGGCTTCCTCGATCTTCAGCGCGACATTGCCCTCGGCTTCCTTGAAAAGACGGTCGCGGATGACGCGGCTCGTCACCTTGTCGCCCTCGGTGCCGGCAAGCGGGCTGTCGTTGACGATGAAGGACATGGTGACGGTCGGCGGATCGATCGGCTGCGCCTTCATGGCTTCCGTGACGACCGGGTCGCAGAAGGTATCGGCAACGGTGCCTTTGGAGAGGCCGGCGATGGCGACGATGTCACCCGCATGCGCCTCTTCGATCGGCTGGCGCTCGATGCCCCGGAAAGCGAGGATCTTGGAAATACGACCTTGCTCGATGAGCCGGCCGTCCTGGCCGAGAACCTTGACGGCCTGGTTGGGCTTGACCGAACCGGAAGCGATGCGTCCAGTGATGATGCGGCCGAGAAAGGGGTTGGCCTCCAGAATCGTGCCGATCATCCGGAATGGGCCTTCCTCCACGGTCGGCTCCGGAACATGGCTGAGGACGAGATCGAGCAGCGGCGCGAGGCCCTGGTCCTTCGGGCCTTCCGGATTGAAGTTCATCCAGCCGTCGCGGCCAGAGCCGTAGAGGATCGGAAAATCGAGCTGCTCGTCGGTGGCGTCGAGATTGGCGAAAAGGTCGAAGACCTCGTTGATGACTTCCTGGTGGCGGCCGTCCGGACGGTCGATCTTGTTGATCGCGACGATCGGGCGAAGGCCAACCTTCAGCGCCTTGCCGACTACGAACTTGGTCTGCGGCATCGGCCCTTCGGATGCATCTACTAGAACGATCGCGCCGTCCACCATGGAGAGGATACGCTCGACCTCACCGCCGAAATCGGCGTGCCCCGGCGTATCGACGATGTTGATGCGCACGCCCTTCCACTCGACCGAGGTGGCCTTGGCGAGAATGGTGATGCCGCGCTCTTTTTCCAAATCGTTGGAGTCCATCACGCGTTCGGCAACGCGCTGGTTCTCGCGGAACGAGCCGGACTGTTTCAATAGTTCGTCTACAAGGGTGGTTTTCCCATGGTCGACGTGGGCAATGATCGCGATATTGCGGATTTTCATGGTCGCTCTTCGGAGGTCGCGGGGACGCAGCTTTACACGCGTCCATATTTCGTTGGCGCGCTCATACAGGTTTTTCCGCAGTTGCGAAAGGGCAGTGTGCGGCAGTGACCGCGCATATGGGGCGGCGCAAGGCCAAACGGTAGGCGTGCCCCGAAGAAATTTTTGTCAGGGGCGCCGTAGGCTTCGATAAAACGGATCACAGTTCCAGTCTTCAAAACGTGGATTTGTAAGCCGCTCCTGTCGCGCTGCGACGTCATCATGCAAAGGAACGCCATTCACGATCACCGACTGTTCAGCCGAAGGAACGGAGCTCTGCGAGCAGGTTAGGTTGTGGCTTGCCGGCTCACCGGGTGTATTGCAGCCCGTCAGAACAAGCAGCGCAACGAAGGCTGATAAATGCGTGGGGAGATACTGCAGGAAGCTAAATTGCATAAAAATATGACCGTCTAACAACAAAATGATGAACGCCTATGGCCAATCGGCTTGTCGAAAATGCGGCGGTAAATCCTCCCGTTCAGCGGAACCGGCCAAGCGCATTCAGAGGAATCTTCAGATAGCGCCGGCCATTTGATTCCGGCTCCGGTAGCCTTCCGCCATTGATGTTCACCTGCAACGCGTGAAGGATGAGGTTCGGCATGGGCAAGGTTCTGTCGCGGGCCTCACGCAGCCTCACGAACTCTTCCTCGGTGCGGCATTTCGCGATGTGGATATTTTCGGCCTTTTGCTCGGCGACGGTGCTTTCCCAACGCAGCTCCCGGCCGCCTGGCTGATAGTCGTGCCCGGTAAAAACCCTTGTCTCATCCGGCAGCGACAGGATTTCTTCGATGGAGCGCCAGAGCCTTGCCGCGCTGCCGCCGGGAAAATCCGCCCGGGCCGTCCCTCCGTCCGGCATGAAGAGCGTATCATGCACGAAGGCCGCATCCCCGATCAAATAGGTGATCGACGCCAGCGTATGGCCTGGGGAAAAAAGCACGCGTGCTTCGATTTCACCCACGAGGAAGTTTTCGCCTTCGGCAAAAAGCTTGTCCCATTGGGAACCGTCGGCGGGAAAATCCGGCAGGTTATAAATATCCTTCCAGAGCCTCTGCATGTCGATCACATGTTCGCCGATGGCGGTGGGCGCGCCGGTCTTCTCCTTGAGATAGGCAGCCGCCGAGAGGTGGTCCGCGTGCGGATGAGTGTCGAGTATCCACTGGACGGTAAGGCGCTGACTGGCGATGAAATCAAGGATGGCATCGGCACCATCCGTCGCCGTGGCGCCGGACTTCTCGTCATAATCGAGGACCGGATCGATGATCGCACATCTTCCCGTTTCCGGGTCGGCGGCGACATATTGCAGCGAAAAGGTGCGCTTGTCGTAAAACGCCGTTACCTGCGGCGCCTTTGGGGATCCCATCGCCACCTCCTGACGAACCTGTCCAATACGCGCTCGTGCTTTAGCCGAAGGAAGCCGGTGTGTCTTCATGCCAGCCGGATGAGTCCCGCGTTCCAAGGCAGTATGCCTTAGCCTCCAGGAATGGGGAACAGGTATCGAACGGCCTTGACCTCGCCGTTTCTCTAAGGCATCGAAACCCGTCTTTTGCCCGCATTCCGAGTCGGGCTTAATCCTTCCAGCCGGAGAAAACCATGGTCGATGAAATCACGAACGAGACTGCGCAGACCGTTGCCGCGGGTCAGCTTCGCGCCTTTATCGAGCGCATCGAGCGGCTTGAGGAGGAGAAGCAGACGATCTCCGATGATATCAAGGATGTGTACGCGGAGATGAAGGGCAATGGATTCGACGTGAAGGCGGTGCGCGCAATCGTTCGGCTCCGCAAGAAGGACCAGGCCGAACGTCAGGAGGAGGAAGCTATCCTCGATCTCTACAAGGCAGCACTGGGAATGGTCTGACCGGTGCCCCAGCGCCGCAGACCGTCGAAAGCCGCGGAATGCCTGGGCCGTTCGTCAAAAATCCGCTCACAGGCTCGGATTCTCCGCTGAACGCTAGCTGTTCCGCGTCGTTTCCCCGGCGAAGGCCTTTGCCAGAGCGGAAATTTCCATCGGAAACGGGAAAACGATCGTCGAATTCTTCTCTCCGGCTATGACATTGAGCGTGCTGAGATAGCGAAGCTGCATTGCTTCGGGCTGCCGCGACAGGATCTCCGCCGCTTCGAGCAGTTTTTGTGCCGCTTGCTGTTCTCCTTCCGCATTGATGACCTTCGCGCGCCGTTCCCGCTCGGCCTCGGCCTGTCTGGCGATGGCGCGGACCATGGATTCATTGATGTCGACATGCTTGATCTCGACATTCGCCACCTTGATGCCCCAGGCGTCGGTCTGAAAATCGAGTATCTCCTGTATGTCCTTGTTGAGCTTGTCGCGCTCAGCCAGCATTTCGTCGAGATCATGTTTGCCTAGGACGGAGCGCAGCGTCGTCTGCGCGAGCTGGCTGGTGGCCATCATAAAGTCTTCCACCTGGATCGTCGCTTTTTCAGGGTCGATGACCCGGAAATAAATCACGGCGTTGACCCGGACTGATACGTTGTCGCGCGAAATGACGTCCTGGCTCGGCACGTCGAGAACCAGCGTGCGCAGATCCACCCTCACCATCTGCTGGACGAGAGGGACGAGCAGGATGAGGCCGGGTCCTTTGACGCCGGTGAACCGGCCAAGCGTAAAGACGACCCCACGTTCGTATTCGCGCAGGATCTTGACCGCCGATGCGAGCAGGATCAGCAAGATGACGAGCGGAACAATATATAATCCGATATTGCCAAGCATGTTCATGGTTTTCTCCTGCCTTCTTCGGAAGCGCTATGTTCCGGTTCGAGAGCGGCTACTTTCAGCACAAGGCCGTCGCGGCCGGTAACGCGTATCTCCGTGCCTGCTGCAAGCGAGGCAGCCGAAACAGCCTTCCACCGTTCGCCATGAACGAGGACATAGCCGCTGCCATTCGACCAACTGTCCACCTTGCCTCTTGCGCCGATCATCTGCTCCGCGCCGGTTGCCACCGTGCGGCGATGCGCAACCATGGCAAGACGCGCCACGAGGAGGCTGAAAGCGAGGCTGGCAATAGCAATGCCGCCGAGCACGGGCCAATAGATTTCCAGTCCCGGGATTTCGGTATCGAAAAGGATGGTCGCCCCAAGTACAAAAGCAACGGCCCCGCCGATGCCCAAAATGCCAAACGAGGGAGCGAAGGCCTCAGCCAGCACGAGCGCCGCCCCCAGGATTATGAGGCCGACGCCGGCATAGCTTACCGGCAGAACCGCGAGGGCATAAAGGCCGAGCAAAAGGCTGATGCCGCCGATCGTGCCCGGTATGAAAGTGCCCGGATTGAGGAATTCAAAGATCAGCCCATAAATGCCAATCATCATGAGGATGAGTGCGACATTCGGGTCCGTGATGACTGAAAGCAAGCGCGTGCGCCAGTCCGGGTCTATCGCCTCTCGGACCAGCCCCGAGGTCTCCAGCACGGTCTGTGACTGGCCCACCTGGACGGTGAGACCGTCTGCCTTTCTCATAAGATCATCGATGGAGGAGGCGGTGAAGTCGATGACATCCTGCTGCGCCGCTGCGGCCGATGACAGACTGGCAGCCTCGCGCACTGCCCTTTCCGCCCATTCGGCATTACGGCCGCGCAGTTCGGCGAGACCACGTATGTAAGCGACCGCATCGTTGATGGCCTTCTCCTCCGAGGCATTGCGCGGTGACTGGCGTCGGCCGCCGCGATCCTCGCCGCCTTCCTCCGCTGAATCCTGCGCTTCCTGTTCCTCTTCCGGGTTTGCTCCGAACGGCGATCCCCCTCCCAGCGCGATTGGTGTCGCGGCCCCGACATTTGTCCCTGGCGCCATCGCGGCCACATGACTGGCATAGAGGATATAGGCGCCGGCGCTGGCGGCGCGCGCGCCGCTTGGCGCTACGAAACTGGCAACGGGGACGGAAGACGCCAGAATAGCGCGAATGATTTCGCGCATAGAGGTATCAAGACCTCCGGGAGTGTCTATCAGCAGCACCACAAGGCGTGCCTCGCGTTCCGCGGCGATTTCCAGGCCATTGGTCACATAATCGGCCGTAGCAGGACTAACGGCGCCCTCCAGCCTCAGCACAATGGCTGTGCCGCCTGTTTCCTGCGCCTTAGGGCTCGAAGCGACGAAGCCGCCGCTTAGGACCAGAAAAAAGGTGATCAGAACACTCGCCGTTCGGTGAACGACCGAGGCGGATCCTGCGGTCTTATGGCGATCTTCCATATCCGCGGATATAGGCGGCAGGCCCGGTCGGGCTAGGCCTTACCGCTCGCGGCCCGCATCTGCCGCCTTCGCTGGCTTGCCCGCTGTCACGACTTGAGCTGGTTTGAATGCCGCAAGCCTACCATGCGACTCGCAAGCCGAGGGTGCCGCTCAGCAGCCGGCTGTCGCCGAAGTTCTCAAAACTGGTTCTCGCCTGTGCTTCGCCATAAACGGAGTACTTGTCATCCGCCACGTTAAGGGTTCCGCCGATGCCGAGACCTCCCCAGAGCGGTTGATTTTGATGCTCGAGCACTGTGCTGGCGACATCCACATGCCAGCTGCCCGCGAAGTCATAGTGGAGATTGGCAATACCGTAGAGATGAGAGCGGTTCGTCGTGCCCGACCCGTTCATCCATTCGGTTTGGCGGTCCACGGTGATTCCGAGGCGGCCCAAGAGACTTTCGCTCTTTTCGAAAGTGACCGCTGCGCCGAACGGATCGACGAAATTTTCGAAGTTTATCCGCGAATAAGCAAATTGCGCCTGGGGCGTCGCCGACCAGCGCCTTCCAAACCAGAATCTCTGGCCCACTTCGAGGCCCAGATTGTAGCCGAATGCGTCCCGGTCCTTCGCAAGATCCATTCCGGCAGTGCTTGAATATAGATCGCTTTTATACCAGGTCGCGTGACCCTGACCGTCAACATAGAAGTCGTTGGTGCCGTACCAGGTGAGCGCGCCTCCTACGCCGCCGCCCGCGCTCTCGATCGAGCCTTCGCCGTGGATGGAATACACATCGGAGGAGACCGTCCCATAATGGCCGATGAGACTGCCGATGAGGCTGCCGAAGGATTCTTCCGCCAGAAGCAGATCGGCGCCCGCCTCAGCCCTCCAGTTGGTCACGTCGTACTCGACGCCGCTTGTGGAGATCTTCGGCAGAAAACGGCTGTCCGAAGCCTCTAACCGTCCCCAAAGGCCATTCCCTTCGATCAGGCCGTATTGCGAAGGCATCCCCTTCTCGACCGGCTCGGGTAAGGTTGCCCAGAAGCGGTTGCCGAGGCGCTGCTGCATGGTGCCCAATTTGTTGAAGCTTTGCAGCGTGCTCGCATAGGTTTCGTAGATCGGCACGCCGGCCTGATATAGCGATCGTAGATACCAGTCCCCGTCGTCCGGTGTGCTCATCCCGCCCTTATAGAGCCCGTAGGCATATGCCCCCGCAACGATAACCTCGCTGCCCTGCAGGGTGTAGGATCCGATAAGCGAGAAAAGGCCATTGGACGCGCCGCCGACATCGATGACCTTGATGCCTTCGGTCGTCAGAGCGCCCACCCCGCCGAGATTGATCACGCGCACATCGGTCTCGCCTGATGTATCGCCCGTGATGACAAGAAGATCAGCCACGGAACCATCGCCGCCCAGAACGGTCTCGATCTCCAGCATGCCTCCATTGCCGACATAGTTGCCATCGATCGTGAAGGTGCCGATGCCGTTGCCAGGCGCGACGACGCCCATATTCGTTGTATCGCACACCGTTCCAGTGCCCTGAAGGCGGGCAGTCTTCCCTACGGTCATCGGTCCGCAAAGGCTGCCATTCACGACGAGAGTGCCCGCATCCACCAAGGTGGACCCCGCAAACCCCGAACTGTTGCCCGTCAGCACCAATGCGGCATTTCCATTCTTGACGAGGGGACCCGTGCCGCTGATCACGCCGGTTAGCGTAAGATCGGCATTCGTTTGGATTGTGCCCCCGGCGGGGTTCACTACGAAGTTGCGAGCGGAGGTAAAATCGTCCGTGTTGCGAAGCGTACCGCCGGAAAAGGTGAGCACACCGGCAGTTGCGCCGAGATTGCCGTCCTCCGAGACCTCGAGAACGCCGTCATAGATCGTCCAGGGGGTCAGCGCGGTCGTCGTTCCGGTCAATGTCCAGGTGCTGGGGCCCCTCTTTTCATAGATCCCGAACCCTTGGATTTGGCCGCCGGGGTTGAATTTCGACACATCGAAGGTCCCGTTACCAACACCGCCGAGCACGAATATGTCAGGCGAGGTAAGGGAGTTGCTGCCTGAGACCCTGCCATAGATTTCATAGCCGGAATGCAATTCGAGCGTGTTGCCGCCGCCCGTGAATTGAAGTGCGGTGCCGAAGCTGTCGTTCCCGTTCCGTCCTGCATTTATGACACCGCCATTGACGACCGTGGTGCCCCCGGTGCCGATCACGGCGATGCCGCCAAGCGCCTGTGGCCCCATCAGCGGGCCGGCATTGCCGCCATTGATCGTCCCGAAATTTTCAAGCCTGCTGTTGACGAGGTTTATGCCCGTTGCACCATGGTTGCCGGCGCCCAGCGTTCCGCCGCCGTTTCGGCCGTCGGCGCCCGAGATAATGCCCGTGTTATAAAGCGTGCCGTTGGTCAGCTGGGCGCCCATGCCCGGCGCCCCGTGGCCGGTTGCCCCGGTATTGACGCCTTCACCTCCCCTGCCGCCCCTGATGATACCGCTGTTTCGGTGGTCGCCGCCGTTCAGTATTGCGCCGGTGCCGCCGGCACCGCCGAAGTAATTATCTGCGCCGGTAGCCGGCAGATGACCGAACATGCCGCCCGAGCCGCCTTCGATGAGGCCCCGATTGTCCAGCGATCCACCGGTCAGGGTTAACCCCACCCCTCCGTCGCCTGTTCGCCCGCCGACCGCTCCGCCCGGCATGTTCTGGGCATCAAAATTGCCTCCATCTCCGCCGGAGATCACGCCGTCTACCCCGTTGACGACAGTCGTGTTGGTGAGTGCGGCGCCTACACCTCCCCGGCCGGCATTGCCGGCGGTTCCAGATCTGCTCGTTCCCCCACCCGTTCCGCCTTTGATGACGCCCCGGTTTTCAAGCGAACCGTTGTTCTTCTGGATACCGGCGCCGCCCGTACCATTGCTGTCCGTTATATCGGCATTCCCCCCCTTGAGTGTGCCGACGATGGTGATGGGGCCGCCGGGAATGTTGATGCTGCCGCCATTTCCGGACACGCCCGTTCCCGGCATGCCCCTCAATGTAAATTCGCCGGTGATGATGGTGATCGGAATGTTCACCGCTGGCAGGGGAACCGTGTTGCTCAGGGTGATGTCGGCCCGCAATGTTATTGTGGAAGACTGGCCGGTGCTGTTTGCGTTGTTGATGGCGGTAATCAGCTCGGCCTGAGTTGATGCCGTGAAATCCGCAGCAAAGGCAGATGTGCCCATGAAGAGCCCGGTCGAAAGGGCGATGAGCGAAACCGCGGCCTGTAGATCAGTCGCAGAGCCGATCTTTTCCCTGATTCGCAATCCTGGAACAGGGAGAAGTGATCTGCCAAATTTCACGCATATCGGTTTCTGCATTCCTCGATCCCTTGTTAAACCGCGCCGCCGGCCGTGACTGCTTCGGCAAGGACCCTCTCCAGTCGCCACCGCGGACCGCGCCCAATACCGGTCACGCCATTCCCGGCGTAACGCCGCAGCCGCAAACGCGGCTGCTTCCGTCAGGCACTCAAAGCGCACGATTTCAGTCTGAGGAGAGACTTAGGATCATCCACGCAGCATTATCAAATAACAGCCTTGATATCCTCGCAGGATATCGAAAATAAATGATGTTTTTAAAGCATAATTGGAGCGTTAAAACTTACACCATATTGTGATTATTCGAAAAAATTCGCATAGCGGGCTACCTCCGCTTCAGTGCAGCTCTTCAACTCTAAACTACACCAGTTTAGTCGCGGCCGTTAAGATGGCGCGCTTTGCGCAGCTCGGGAAAAAGCCAGGCCCAAAGCCCCGCAACGGCCATGGCACCCACGCCGCCGAAAACCACTGCCGGGACAACGCCGATAAAGGCGGCCATCGTACCGGCGCGGAACTCGCCGAGCTCATTGGATGCGCCCACGAAAACCATATTCACCGCATTGACCCGGCCACGTAGCCGGTCGGGTGTCCAGAGCTGGATGAGGGTCTCGCGAATATAGACGCTTACCATGTCCGCGGCGCCCAAGCCGGCAAGCGCTGCAATCGACAGCAAGGAAATCGTGGAGAGGCCGAAGACCGCGGTGAATAGGCCGAACAGGGCGACGAAAAAGAACATGATGACGCCGGCATGGTCGCGGATGGGATGACCTGCCAGCCAAACCGCAACCGAAAGCGCCCCTATCCCCGGAGCCGATCTCAGCAGACCAAGGCCCCATGGTCCCAGCTCCAGGATGTCGCGGGCGTAGACCGGAAGCAACGCGACCGCCCCGCCCAGCAGCACGGCAAAAAGATCCATGGAAATCGCGCCAAGGACGATCTTTTCCCTCCAGATGTAGCGGAAGCCGGCAAATAGAACTTCCAGCGTCGGCCGCTCGGATTCTGTCCGCTGCTGCGGCTTCGAGATCAGAAAGCAGAGGACGGCCGCCGTAAACATCAGCACTGTCGCAACGCCATAGGCGGTCTCGGCCGACAGGCCATAAAGCAATCCACCTGCCACAGGCCCGACGATCATGGCCGTTTGCCAGGCAGTGGAATTCCACGCCACGGCATTGGCGAAATGTTCGGCGGGCACGAGATTGGCTATCAGCGACGAGGACGCCGGTCCCATGAAGGCCCGCGCCGTACCGAAAACGGCGAGAGTGGCAAAGACCGGCAACACCGAATCGAGACCGCGCAGCGTAAGAAGAAGCAGTGCCAGCGCGCAGGCTCCTTCGAGAGCTGCGGAAAGGCCCATGATCATGCGCCGGCCAAATCGGTCCGCCACCGCGCCAGTGACTAGGAAAAGCATGAGCGAAGGCGCGAATTGAACGAGGCCCACCAGCCCAAGATCGAAGGGGTTGCGCGTCAGATCATAGATTTGCCAGCCGACCGCAACGGAGACGATCTGGGTTGCAAATGAGGCCAGCAAGCGCGCTACCCAATAAAGGGTAAAAGCGCCGTGACGGAAGGCAATATATCGGTCGTCGGGGCTGGAGATCTCTGCGGTTTCCATGAAGCTGCGAAGCGTTGTCTCGCCGCGGTCTTGCGGCAATTGTCGGCAGCTTTTAGCGTAATCTATTCTGTCGCGCGCGAGAGATTTGCATTCTGGACCAAACTTTTTTTAAGTTCGCTTTGTTGGAATTGCTGCCTCTTTTTCAGCGAAAAAGGCCACAGGCCGCAGATACCCGATCGGGCGATTCGGCTTCCTCGGACTTCCGGTAAGGGACCTCCGCCCGGCCGCCAATCCCGTCAGCGGGAAATAATGACTTTGTCGATACCGTAATGCCGGGCCTTCTGTTGGTTTCTTGTGGTGTCGGGATCACTGCTTTCAAAATCGTCGTCAGGTTAAAGGAAGGTCGATCCCGATTGATAGTCAAGCGCTGAAGGGGGAAGGACGACGAGATCTTGGCCCGCGCTGATTGCACGCTCCGCGAGGCCTTTGTGCATCAGATATTCCTGATTTGCAGCTCCAATCCAGTGTCGAGGGCACCCAGATACAATAGGACCTCGCCGATGCGAGGATTCCCATTCATATAGGTCCCCAAATAAAAACGAAGCGGGCGGCTAGTCTCCTCCTACGAACCACCATAAATCGCGAGTTACGGGGTATAGCCAGAGCAGGTAGATGGTCGCCGCTGCAGCAGCGGCGAGAGAAAGCACCCCGCTCCAATCCCAAGACGTGCTACTCGTCGCCGGCAATGGATTTTCGCGCGATGATGTAGCGCGGACGAGTGCGTGATTGGGCCCACGTGAACGGGCGAACGGTAAGATGTAGGCGCCTGGTGAATTATCCGGTGCGACTTGGTGGAGCTGAGGGGAATCGAACCCCTGACCTCATCATTGCGAACGATGCGCTCTCCCAACTGAGCTACAGCCCCGATCGCCGGAATGGTGCGCATTTAGGTCGTGGTCGAGGGGTGTGTCAAGCGCCACGTGGCAAGGACTTGCCGCGTGACACGCCAATGGCTACATGTCGCGAAACTTTGTGGGAGAGTGGCATGCTCGCATTATTGCGCACCATAGACATGGCGCTTGGCATTTATTGGTGGTTCATCATAGCGGCAGCCATCTTTTCCTGGCTCTATGCCTTCAACGTGGTCAATCCGCGCAATCAATTCGTGGGCTCGGTAGGCAATTTCCTTTATCGAATCACCGAGCCGGCACTAAGGCCGATCCGCAATCTGCTGCCGGATTTGGGCGGTATCGACATCTCGCCTATCATCCTGCTGCTCATCATCTATTTTTTGCGGCAGCTTCTCTGGACGACAATCGCGCCAATCCTGCTCTAAAAGCCTAGCTTTTCGACATGGCGTCGAGCTTTCGCTGCATGTCGGCGATCTGCTCACGCAATTCCTTCAGATCATCGGAGCTCGACATTCCGGTGCTCGGCTGCTCGTGATCCTGCCGGGCACTATTTGCCGCGTGTGGCGACGGCGTGAACATACGCATGGCGTTCTGAAACATTTCCATGTTCCGCCGCGTCTGCTCCTCGATCAGCTTCATCGGAATGTTCATGGAAAGCACATCCATGGGGCTTGCACCAAAGGCTTGGCGCATCTGCTCGCGCATACGCTCCTGCTCCTTTGCAAAGGCCAGCATGGACTGCTCAAGAAAACTCGGCAAAACCACCTGCATCTGGTCGCCGTAGAATGAGATGAGTTGGCGCAGGAAGGATATGGGCAGCATATTCTGCCCATTCTTATCGTTCTCCAATTCGAAGATTATCTGTGTCAGGACAGAATGGGTGATGTCCTCACCGGTCTTGGCATCCTGAACGACGAAATCCTCGTCGCTCCTCACCATTTGCGCCAGATCCTCCAGCGTCACATAGGTGCTGGTGCCCGTATTATACAGGCGGCGGTTGGCGTATTTCTTGATGACCACCGGGTCGTCCTTCGCGGGCATTCTAAAAGCTCCCCACACGCGCGAGATGGTGGCAAAGCCGGCGGGCCCTGCCTGCCTTTTGTGCAGGATATGCGAAAGGTTGCAGCAATTGAAAGCAGTTTTCGCTGCGCTGCCGCATTCGAGCAAATTTCTGCCACAACCGTTAGGCGCAACTTCTAAAAAAAGCTGGATTGACCTTAGCGAAAACGAGCAGATACCATCCTTTCGCAGTGCGAAGCACAATGCCTGGATGTTTCGCGCCAGATGCCGCTAGTCCGGCGTCTCCTTGCTCTGTTCTGGGTGGTTACTGGAGAAAGAAATGGCCTCTTCCAATTCCGTAGTGATCGCGAGTGCCGCGCGTACGCCGGTCGGCTCCTTCAATGGATCTTTCGCCCAGATACCTGCGCATCAGCTTGGAGCGTCTGTCATTCGCGCCGTGCTCGAGCGCGCCAAGGTCGCAGCCGATGAGGTGAATGAGGTCATTCTGGGCCAGGTGCTGACCGCAGGCCAAGGGCAAAACCCCGCTCGCCAGGCGGCGGTCGCCGCTGGGCTTCTTGCGGAAACCACCGCTTGGGGGGTGAATCAGGTATGCGGCTCCGGTCTTCGTGCGGCGGCTTTGGGAATGCAGCAGATTGCCTGCGGGGATGCGAAAATCGTCATTGCCGGCGGGCAGGAATCCATGTCGCTCTCTCCTCATTGCGCGCATTTGCGCAGCGGGGTGAAGATGGGCGACTACGCGATGATAGACACCATGATCCGCGATGGCCTCTGGGATGCCTTTAACGGCTATCATATGGGGATCACGGCGGAGAATGTCGCCCGGGCTTTCCAGATCACGAGGGACGAGCAGGACCGGTTCGCGCTCGCCTCGCAGAACAAGGCTGAAGCCGCGCAGAAGGCAGGTCGTTTCAGGGACGAGATTGCGGCTGTGACCGTAAAGACGCGAAAGGGCGACGAGGTCGTGGAAAACGACGAGTATATCCGCATCGGCGCGACCCTTGAAGCGATGCAGAAGCTTCGGCCCGCTTTCGACAGGGAGGGTACGGTAACTGCCGGCAACGCCTCGGGAATCAATGATGGTGCGGCGGCGCTTCTCTTGATCAGCGAGGAGGAGGCAAGCCGTCGCGGCATTGAGCCCATGGCGCGCATCGCCTCCTGGGCCACTGCCGGTGTTGATCCCGCGGTCATGGGCACTGGGCCAATTCCAGCCTCGCGGAAAGCGCTCGAAAAGGCCGGCTGGCGCGCGGCCGATCTAGACCTGGTGGAAGCGAATGAAGCTTTCGCCGCGCAGGCCTGTGCCGTCAACAAGGAGATGGGCTGGAACCCAGACATCGTCAATGTCAATGGCGGCGCCATCGCCATCGGGCATCCTATCGGCGCATCCGGCGCGCGCATTCTCAACACGCTGCTTTATGAGATGCGCCGGCGTAATGCGAAAAGGGGGCTTGCAACCCTCTGCATTGGCGGCGGTATGGGAGTTGCGATGTGCGTGGAACGATAGCGGCTTAGGAAGCGAAGACGATTGGCAGGGATATTGTTGTGAGGTGAGGGCCAAAAGAAGCGGCAGCAGGCCGCTCGATGCAACCAGAGGGGGTTGCCCCGGCAAAGAACCGGACGCCTCACAACCAGTTCCGCTCTGCCTTACGGGAGAATTAAATGACTAGAACTGCACTTGTGACCGGCGGAACACGCGGGATCGGCGCAGCCATTTCTGTCGCCCTGAAGGAGGCGGGCTACCGGGTCGCCGCCAACTACGCTCGCAATGAAGAGGTGGCGCAGCAATTCTCCGAGAGGACCGGCATTCCCGTCTATCGCTGGTCCGTTGCCGACTATGATGAGTGCGCAGCCGGTATTCGCAGTGTTGAAGCGACGCTCGGGCCTATCGAAGTTCTGGTCAACAATGCCGGCATCACGCGGGATGCCATGTTCCACAAGATGACGCCTGGACAGTGGCGTGAAGTCGTCGATACCAACCTCTCGGGCGTCTTCAACATGACGCACCCGATTTGGCCGGGTATGCGCGAACGCAAGTTCGGACGCGTCGTCATGATCTCGTCGATCAACGGCCAAAAAGGACAGGTGGGCCAGGCGAACTATTCCGCCTCCAAAGCGGGTGAGCTTGGCCTCGTGAAATCACTGGCCCAAGAAGGCGCGCGGTGGAACATAACCGTCAACGCCATTTGCCCCGGCTATATCGCCACAGAGATGGTGATGACCGTTCCGGAAGCCGTGCGCGAAAAGATTGTCGAGCAAATCCCGGTCGGCCGCCTGGGGGAAGCGAGCGAGATTGCGCGCTGCGTCTTGTTCCTCTCTACTGATGACGCGGGATTTATAACGGGCGTGACTCTGTCGGCCAATGGTGGGCAGTACATCGCCTGAGCACCGTCCGCGCGCGCCTGCCCCAAAACGGCACGGGATCGTTAACAGGCGGGATGAGGCACCTGCGAGCGCCTGTGGATATCCTGTGGGTACTTGGTCATTAAGTCGCCTGAAGCACAACATGTTGTGCGGAACAATCGCGGAACACCTGCAGATCAGTGATTCGTCGCTGATTCGTTCCGGCTTTGGCCGCATTCTTAACGGCCAGGCCCCGGCAACTGGAGAGCGGCTTTACGTTTCCTTTGGTTTTCCTAACAAATGCTTGAGTTTGGCGGCACGTCGAGGATCGAACGGAAACCAATCAGAAAGAAAAGTTAACGGACGGGTGAAGTGACTGCGAATCCCTTCAAGGTACCGATTCAGCATGTAGGGCAGGTGAATGACGAAAGACCCATATCTGGTGCCGAACAAAAACAGAATCCTTATGAGTCAGTGATTCGTCGCTGATTCGTTCCAGAGTCGTTCCAAACATTAACAGGGACATCATTTTGCCTTTTGATCCCGCGCTTCCTTCCTATATGTCTGCGGCAGTGGCGGACCACTTTCGCCGCTGCAAATCCCTGAAAGCGGGATGCCGCAAATGAATGTTCAGCCACTAAGAAGCGAACCCGCCGCTTTCGACGGGCGAGGCATTACAGCTGTCCTCGGACCGACGAATACCGGGAAAACCCATCTCGCCATTGAACGCATGGTGGCCCACGAGTCTGGCCTGATCGGCCTGCCTCTCCGGCTTCTTGCGCGCGAGGTCTATCACCGCGTGGCGTCCCGCGTCGGCGAGCAGAACGTGGCCTTGATCACAGGCGAGGAAAAGATAATTCCGCCTGGCGCGCGTTACTCGGTCTGCACCGTTGAGGCCATGCCGCGATCGACTGACGCGGCTTTCGTGGCCATAGACGAGGTGCAGCTTGCCGCCGATCTGGAACGAGGCCACATCTTTACCGACCGGCTTTTAAATCTCCGTGGGCGGCAGGAAACCTTGCTTCTCGGCGCCGGCACAATGCGCGGCATCCTTGAAAAAATGCTCAGGGGCATTTCCGTCGTCACACGCCCGCGCATGTCCGTGCTCACCTATGCCGGATCGAAAAAGATCACGCGGCTGCCCCGCCGGTCCGCCATAGTCGCTTTTTCGGCGGACGAGGTCTATGCGATCGGCGAATTGATCCGCCGGCAGCGCGGCGGAGCGGCCATCGTTCTGGGCGCACTCAGCCCGCGCACGCGCAACGCGCAGGTGGCGCTCTATCAGTCCGGCGATGTGGATTATCTCGTCGCCACGGACGCGATCGGGATGGGCCTCAATCTCGATGTCGACCACGTGGCTTTTGCCCAGAACCAAAAATTCGACGGATTCCAATATCGCGAGTTGACGGCCGCCGAACTGGGCCAGATCGCCGGCCGGGCAGGACGGCACGTGCGCGACGGCACCTTCGGCGTCACCGGGCAGGTGGATCCGTTCGCGGATGCGC
The DNA here is from genome assembly GCF_011317445.1 of Chelativorans multitrophicus. Taxonomy (GTDB): domain Bacteria; phylum Pseudomonadota; class Alphaproteobacteria; order Rhizobiales; family Rhizobiaceae; genus Chelativorans; species Chelativorans multitrophicus. The sequence continues at coordinate 509,039 of NZ_JAAAPL010000003.1, read as the reverse complement.
TGGTGGAGCGCATAGAAACGCACCAGTTCGAGCCGGTGAGGATGCTCCAGTGGCGCTCCGCGGAAATCGACCTTTCGAGCATCGACGCGCTCAGGCGGTCGCTCGAGGCGGCGCCTCCCGTCGAGGGGTTGACCCGCGCGCTGCCAGCGGCGGACTTGCGCGTGCTGGAACATCTGTCCAGGGACGAGGATGTTCGCGCGCTTGCTGCTGGCCGCGCGAAAGTGGCGCTGCTTTGGGACGCCTGCGCTCTGCCGGACTACCGCAAGATCGCGCCCGCCCAGCATGCCGAGCTCGTGAGCGCCATCTTCACCGATCTGGCGCGCAGCGGCCATGTGGACGAGGATTACATGGCCGAGCAGGTGGAACGGGCCTCCTCGACGGAGGGCGAAATCGACACGCTCTCTGCTCGCATTGCACAAATCCGGACCTGGACTTTTGTCTCGCACAGACCCGGATGGTTGTCCGATCCGACACACTGGCAGGAAAAAACGCGGGAGATCGAGGACAGGTTGTCCGATGCGCTGCATGAGAGATTGACGAAACGCTTCGTTGATCGCAGGACATCCGTGCTCATGAGGCGCTTGAGAGAGAATACAATGCCCGAAGCAGAAATCAGCCCCACCGGAGAGGTTCTGGTTGAGGGACATCATGTCGGCGAGATGCAGGGGTTCCGGTTTACCGCAGACAAAAGCGCCGAAGGGGAAGACGCGCGCGCCGTGAAGGCCGCCGCTCAAAAGGCCCTCGCCGCTGAGTTCGAGCTGCGTGCTGAGAGATTTTCAGCCGCGCCCAATGGCGATCTCGCGCTCGGGTCGGATGGCGTACTGCGCTGGATTGGCGCGCCGATCGGCACGCTGACAGCCACCGACGACGCGCTGAAGCCGCGCGTGGTCCTGCTGGCGGATGAGCAGCTTACCGGCCCCGCCCGCGACAAAGTCGCCGCGCGTGCCGACCGATTCGTGAATTTCCAGATCGAGAGCCTTCTCAAGCCGCTCATGGAGCTGCGCCAGGCCGATATGCTTTCAGGCATTGCGCGCGGCCTTGCCTTCCAGCTCGTGGAAAATTTCGGGCTGCTCAACCGCCGGGACGTGGCCGACGAAGTGCGCGCGCTGGAACAGGAGGCCCGCGCAGCCCTCAGACGGCTGGGCGTGCGCTTTGGCGCTTATCATATCTTCGTGCCCGCGCTCATCAAGCCGGGGCCGGCCGGCCTTGCCACGCTGCTCTGGGCGCTCAAGAATGACGCCAGGGACAAACCCGGCTATGGCGACGTGGTGGCCGCGCTTGCGGCAGGGCGCACCTCCATCGTCACCGACCCCGCTTTTGAGCGCAGTTTTTATCGGCTGGCAGGCTTTCGCAATTTGGGCAGGCGGGCAGTGCGCGTCGATATTCTCGAACGGCTGGCGGATTTGATCCGGCCCGCTCTTGCCTGGAAACCGGGCACGGGCAAGCGCCCGGAGGGAGCCTTTGGCGGCGATGCTTTCGTGGTCACGCCCGCCATGATGTCCATCCTCGGGGCCACCGCCGAGGACATGGAAGCGATCTTGAAAGGTCTGGGCTATCGAGCCGAACCGCAGCCCGCTGAAGAAGTGAGCGCAAGGCTCGAAAGATTCGACCAGGTCCCCGAAGCCGAAACGGCGTCCAAGGAGGCCGCGGCCCCAGGCATGGAGCAAGGCACCCCTGCAGGCGAAGAAGCGTCTAGCTCACCGGCGGAGGCGCCAGCTTCAGCCGAGCCAACTGAAACCACGGCAGAGGCTGAAAACGTGCCCGGGCATGTTTCGCCCGCAGCGCATGAAGCCATTGGTGCCCCGCGCGATGAACTCGCAACGCCGGATGTGCAGGAACAGGAAACAGGGCTTGCCACCGGTACGGGCCCCGCCCAGCCGGTCAATGTGGACGAACCTGCGGCCGAGGCTTCCGGAGCAGAGCAGCCCGCCGACGCGGAAGAGCCGAAGCCCACGCTCGTATGGCGGCAGGCCCGCTTTGAGCGCAAGCGCCCTCTGCAGCGGCAAGAGCGTGGAGGGGACGGCCATCGGCAGGCGAAGGGCAAGCCGCCCCGTCGCCACGCCGCTGAAGATGTCCGTGAGAGAAAGCCGCCATCCAAGGGACGCGACGGCCAGCAGAATCGTCCACGCCGGGACGAGCGGCCGCAGAAGCGAGAGGATCGGGCGCCGAAGATCGACCCTGATTCACCCTTCGCCAAACTCGCGGCCTTGCGGGATCAGCTTCGGAAGTAAGTCGTTTGGCCACGGATGAACGCCAGCGCATCGACAAGTGGCTCTTCTTCGCTCGGGTTGTAAAATCGCGCTCGCTTGCAGCCAAACTGGCGCAGGCAGGCCGGGTACGCGTCAATCGGGAGAAGATTAATGAAGCCTCTCAGCTGGTCCGCCCGGGAGATGTGCTGACAATTACGCTCGACCGCCGCATTCTTGTTTATCGCGTGCTTGCACCAGGGCTACGCCGCGGCCCGGCCGAGGAAGCCCGCCTGCTCTATGAAGACCTGACCCAGACGCCAGCCATAAAGGAGTAGAACTGGCGTCGGTATGGGGCTGTTTTCTCCGGATGGGCTTCTTCCAACGCGCAATTTGGAATCTGCCTCTCTTAGACCCTCTCCGCAAAGCTGTTCTCCTGTGGGGCTGGAGAGGGGAATGGCGCACCTTGCCATAGCCTTGCAAAGGGGCTACCTCACCCGCCGGAAGATGAGACCCGAGAGACGGGAGCCTGTAATGACCTATGTCGTGACCGACAATTGCATCAAGTGCAAATACATGGATTGCATAGAGGTCTGTCCGGTCGACTGTTTCTATGAGGGGGAGAATATGCTCGTCATCCATCCGGATGAGTGCATCGACTGCGGCGTATGCGAGCCGGAATGCCCGGCGGAAGCCATCAAGCCGGACACGGAGCCTGGCTTGGAAAAATGGCTACAGGTCAATGCCGACTATGCCGAGAAGTGGCCGAATATCACGGCCAAGAAGGAGCCTCCTGCCGATGCGAAGGACTGGGACGGCATAGAAGAAAAGTTCGAAAAGTATTTTTCTCCCGAACCGGGCACCGGCGACTGAGCTAAAGCCCTGGTCGTGAAAAACCGTCGCGTCACAATGCCACATTGAATTGCGCCAGAGGCAACTACGCCCCGCAAAAGTTGTGTATCTCCGGCAAATAGTTGAATCTTTCAGCTTTTTGTGTTACCTATATGTGACATGCCGGAGACAAACGTCTTTGAAGGCGCAGGCGTTCAATCACTGAAGGTGGGTTTTTCTTTCCGGACCGGGGCAGCTTAGCCAAAGCGGCTGCGATTGCTTTGACAAGCCCCTCCTTTTTCCGGGCCCTCGCCTGCGACTTCAAAACCGCGCACCGGCGCTCGGCACGGGCGGAGCGAGCTTTCATGCCGCCCCATTAAGAACAGGAGTGTTAGGCGTATGGCAACCCAGCAAAAAAAGTCGGCACAAAGGCAGGGTTTCAAGACGGGCGAATTCATCGTGTATCCGGCGCATGGCGTCGGGCAGATCGTCGCGATCGAGGACCAGGAAGTAGCCGGGCACAAGCTGGAGCTGTTCGTTATCGATTTCCAGAAAGACAAGATGCGCCTGAAGGTGCCGGTGGGCAAAGCCACCGCCATCGGCATGCGGAAATTGTCGGAGACGGACTATGTCGATCGGGCGCTGAAGGTGGTACAGGGCCGCGCGCGCGTGAAGCGCACCATGTGGTCGCGCCGCGCGCAAGAATATGATGCCAAGATCAATTCCGGCGACCTGATCTCGATTTCCGAAGTTGTTCGCGATCTTTACCGAGCCGACAACCAGCCGGAGCAGTCCTACTCCGAGCGTCAACTCTATGAGGCCGCGCTCGACCGCATGGCGCGCGAGATCGCCGCGGTCAACCGTATGTCGGAGACTGAAGCGGTCCGCCTGATCGAGACGAATCTGGCCAAAGGCCCTCGCCGGGGCACCAAGGCAGAGAACGACGATGCGGAAAAGGAAGAGGCTGCATAAGCCCACCTTTCCAGCTTCCTTGAGCCCGGTTCCCTGGAGCCGGGCTTTTTATTATCCGGCTATCAAATTCACCTTTCTGTGTAGGTGGAACCTTTGTGTTCCAGCCTTGTTTTCACCGAGCGGAGCCGCTCCGGGCACAAAATGTAGCCGGCACTTGCCGGTCTACGTCGCGGAGGATCGGCCGCGTGGTGCAAGCAGGAGCGCCCTAAGATGCAGGAAGATGTTCGGCGAAAGCTGATCAAAGCCGCCATGAAAGCGCCCTATCTCGGGCGCGAGGAGGAGCACGAACTCGCTCTCCAGTGGAAGGAGCGACAGGATCAGCAGGCGCTCCACCGCATGATCATGGCACATATGCGGCTCGTGATCGCCATGGCGGGCAAATTCCGCAATTTCGGACTTTCGATGAGCGACCTCATTCAGGAAGGGCATGTGGGTCTCCTGGAGGCGGCGGCGCGTTTTGATCCTGAGCGGGAGGTGCGTTTTTCCACCTACGCAACCTGGTGGATCCGCGCCTCCATGCAGGACTATATCCTGCGAAACTGGTCCATCGTGCGCGGGGGTACCAGCTCTGCCCAAAAGGCACTATTCTTCAATCTGCGGCGTTTGCGCATGAAGTTGCAGAAAGCAGGTGGGACGACACCGTCGGAGGACGTCTACCGCGAAGTGGCCCAGGCACTCAGGGTTTCCGAAAGCGACGTCGCAATGATGGATTCCCGGCTTGCCGCTGCGGACGCCTCACTGAACGCGCCACTTAGAAGCGACAGCGATCCAACCTCCGAACGGATAGATTTCCTCATATGCGACAAACCCCAGCCGGATGAACTCGTGCGCGAGGCGATCGACGGCGAGCGTAAGGCGCAATGGCTGCACCAGGCCCTTGGCACGTTGAACGGGCGGGAGCTCACCATCGTGCGCGAACGACGGCTGTCCGAGGAAGGCGCGACTTTGGAGGCTCTGGGTGCATCGCTCGGCATTTCCAAGGAACGCGTACGCCAGATCGAATCCCGCGCACTTGAGAAACTGCGCACTGCCCTCGTAAAGCACCATCCGGAGCTTGCAGCCTAGCGCCTCCGCGGAGCCCGCCTGGCCCGCTCGTGGCCCGCAAAGGCACGATTGGCCAAACCGCATCTTGCGCAAGATCGCCCGCCCGGTTAGCAAGGGCGCAGTTTTCAAGGTGCACGAGGGATCCATGGCAACCCGCAAACTCTTCCTCCTTCCCGGCGATGGAATTGGCCCCGAGGCCATGGCCGAGGTTTCGAAACTTATTGCCGTTCTGAATTCTGAATTCGGCGCCGGTTTCGAGACGGAAGCAGGGCTTGTTGGCGGCATCGCTTACGACACCCATGGCAAAGCCATCTCGGACGAGGATATGGCGCGGGCGCTGGCAGCCGATGCTGTGCTGCTCGGCGCGGTAGGCGGGCCGAAATGGGATGGCGTTCCCTATGACGTGCGGCCCGAGGCAGGGCTTTTGAGACTCAGAAAGGACATGGAGCTCTTTGCCAATCTCCGTCCGGCGATCTGTTACCCCGCATTGGCGGAATCATCGTCGTTGAAAAAGGAGGCGGTGGAAGGCCTCGACATCCTGATCGTGCGCGAGCTCACGGGCGGCGTCTATTTCGGGGAGCCGAAGGAGATCATCGATCTGGGCAATGGCCAGAAGCGCGGCATTGATACGCAGGTCTACGACACCTTTGAGATCGAGCGCATCTCGGGCGTGGCCTTCGAGCTGGCGCGCACGCGCGGCAACAAAGTGTGCTCCATGGAAAAGCACAATGTCATGAAGTCAGGTGTGCTGTGGAAAGAGGTCGTCACGGCCACGCACAGGGCGAAATATTCAGACGTGGAACTCACCCACATGCTGGCGGACGCGGGTGGAATGCAGCTCGTGCGCTGGCCCAAGCAGTTCGACGTGATCGTGACCGACAACCTCTTCGGAGACATGCTTTCCGATGTGGCAGCGATGCTGACAGGCTCGCTTGGCATGTTGCCTTCCGCCTCCCTTGGAGCCCCCGATCCCAAAAACGGCAAGCGCAAGGCCCTTTACGAGCCGGTGCACGGCTCTGCGCCGGATATCGCGGGCAAGGGAATTGCCAATCCGATCGCCATGATCTCTTCCTTCGCAATGTGCCTGCGCTACTCCCTCAATATGGTGGCTGAAGCCGACCGGCTGGAAAAGGCGATTGCCGCGGTGCTGGACGATGGACTCCGCACCAGGGACATCCTCTCGGAAGGCATGCGCGAAGTTTCCACCTCGGCAATGGGCGATGCGGTTGCGCGGAAGTTCCGCGAGCTTGCGCCCTGAATGGTAGCTCTCAAGCCAGGGACATAATAATCGCCAGCAGCACTATACCCGCCAGCCCCGCGATGAAAATCGCGCGGCGGAGCGGCGTCTTGAGAACGATATAGCCCTGGCGAGCCTCGCTGCCGGAGATCGTCGTCGTTTTTCGGTCTTCAGGCATAGTCATCCGTCCCTTTCGCCGGGCAACGGACGGAAGCGGCAGATGTTCCTTACAAAAAGCCGATAAAGCGGCCGCAAACGAGCACGCCCAGCCACAGAACCATCGAAAGCCCGGCAAAAATCACCGCGCTTCTTTCCCTTGGCATTCCGCCGGGACCAGAGGCAAAGAGGCGCAACGCCAGAAGATTCAATCCTGCCAATGCGATCAGCACCATCTTCAACCGGAAGGCCGGGTTGAAAAAATACTCGCTGGCTCGAACGGAAAAGAGCAACAGGCCGGTTGCGGCCGCCCCGCAGAAGGCGGCGATCCCCACCCGGCGCATAAGCTTCAGAAATGGCCGGCGTTCCTGGGCTGTCAGAAAGCCCAAGATCCGCAAATCCATAAGCGTGACACTGGTCACCAAGGCTCCAATCGCCAGCACATGCGCTGCATTGACCAGTGGATAGGCATAAAAGGAAATGCGCAGGGCGCGGATTGGTGCAAGCTGCTCGATCGCCTGGAGAAACTCCACTTGGACCACCCTGCCTTCAGGTCAGTTGCTCGGCACACGGTTCGGATAGACGTCGTAGGTCTTTCCGTTGACAGTGATGCGCACCGCTTTCATTCGCCGCTCGTTCTGGTCAAGCGACAGATTGCCGATGGCCGTGACCGTGTCGCCGGGCTTGGCCGCATCCTCTGAAAAACCGGCCCGCACGGTCTGTGAAGGAGGGGCCAGCTCCACGCGCCAGTTCTCCCCATCGACATCAATTTCCAGCGTGGCATGGGGGTTTCCGACGTAAACCTGGGTGATCGTGCCTTCCAGTTCCGAATACTCATCCTCCGTCCAGGACCAGCCGTGATGAGCGAATGCCGAAGGCGATGCGACAAGGCCAAGCGCTAGCGAAAGGCTTAGCAAGCGGCCAATTTTCGAGAGCATTCTCATGCCTGTGGCTCCTTATTGGGACTGACCTAAGGTTAAGACGCCGATGCCGCGGGTCAATTCACGTTCGGGGGAGGGAATCGCAGCAGGCCCCTGGGCGAGTGTATGATTGACTTCGCTTGGATTCCGCGTAATACAGCGCCGGAAACGGAGTTTATCTGGTCATGCGCGCCTCCCTCTTCGCGCGGAACATTTCCAGTTTGTCCTTCGCTGCCGGACACGGCGGCGCGGTTTTCCACGTCACGAAAACGACGGCCAAAACGACCGCGAAAACGGTCTGACCTTCCTTTGGCCCGCTCGCTCTCTCCCCGAGACAGGCCGGGGAGGAGGAAGCCCGCAAGGCCGGCGGGCTCGATCCAAAGCCAGGCGGAGAGGACAGGAGCTTAAATTCATGGGTTTCAAAATTGCTGTCGCGGGCGCTACCGGCAATGTCGGCCGGGAGATGCTCAACATCCTGGAAGAACGCGGCTTCCCAGCCGATGAGGTGGTGCCGCTCGCCTCGCGGCGGTCCGTTGGCACGGAAGTCTCCTACGGCGACCGTTCGCTCAAGGTGCGGGCGCTGGAGAACCACGATTTTTCCGACACCGACATTTGCCTGATGTCTGCTGGCGGCTCCGTTTCGAAGGAATTTTCGCCGCGCATCGGCAAGCAGGGCTGTGTCGTCATCGATAATTCCTCGGCCTGGCGCTACGACGCCGACGTGCCGCTGATCGTGCCGGAAGTGAATCCGGATGCGGTAGACGGCTTCCGCAAGAAGAACATCATCGCCAATCCCAATTGCTCGACGGCGCAGCTCGTCCTGGCGCTCAAGCCCCTACACGACATCGCCAAGATCAAGCGCGTGGTCGTCGCCACCTATCAATCTGTTTCCGGCGCCGGCAAGGAAGGGATGGACGAGCTCTTCGAGCAGACCCGCGCCGTCTTCGTCGCCGATCCGATCTCGAATAAGAAATTCACCAAGCGTATCGCCTTCAACGTCATTCCGCACATCGACGTCTTCATGGAAGACGGCTTCACCAAGGAAGAGTGGAAGATGGTGGCCGAGACCAAGAAGATGCTCGATCCCAAGATCAAGCTCACGGCCACCTGTGTACGCGTGCCTGTTTTCATTGGGCACTCCGAAGCGGTCAATATCGAGTTCGAAAAGCCTATCACGGCCGACGAGGCGCGCGATATTCTGCGCGAGGCGCCGGGCTGCCTTGTCGTCGACAAGCGCGAGGACGGCGGCTACGTCACGCCCTACGAGAGCGCCGGGGAGGACGCCACCTATATCAGTCGCATCCGCGAAGACTCCACCGTGGAGAATGGGCTGGCCATGTGGGTAGTCTCGGACAACCTGCGCAAGGGCGCGGCCCTCAACGCCGTGCAGATCGCCGAACTGCTCGTCGCCCGCGGGCTGATCGAGCCGAAGAAGCAGGCCGCCTGACCAAAATCCCCCCTGCCCGGCCATGCTGCCGGCGCAGCGATCCGCTTGACCCATCTCGACTTCCCGCGCCGCCCTTGACGCGGCGCGGGGAGCGCGCCTTCAATCCGGCATCGTGAACGGAAAGGAATCAGGCGATGGATTTCGGCGGAATGAACTATCTAGCGATATTGGCGGCGGCGATCGCCGCTTTCGCCTTCGGCGCGGTCTACTACATGGCCCTCAGCAAGCCCTGGATCAAAGCTGCGCGGCTAAAGCCGGAAGAGATGAAGATGAGCCCCGTGCCCTTCATCACCTCCTTCGTGGCCGAACTTGTGATGGCCTGGGTCCTCGCCGGCGTGATCGGGCATCTGGGAACCGGTCAGGTCACATTCTGGAACGGCGTGATTTCGGGCGCCTTCCTCTGGCTCGGCTTCATCGCCACGACCATCGCCGTAAACAACCGTTATCAGGGCTTCGGCTGGGATCTCACCCTCATCGATGCGCTGCATTGGCTGGGCGTAGCAATCATCATGGGCGCGGTGATTGGTTGGTTTGGAGTTTAGCGCAGATTGCGGTGGCCGCAGCGGCTCCTTGCTGCCACGCGCTGCCTTGCATTAAACCTCATAATTGATATCCTAGACATCAGTCTTAGTGTTTGGTATATAAGTCTCGTCAGGCGAAGCGTTCATGATCACCGCTCAATAGATGCGCGCGGCGCGCGCCCTTCTCGGGATCGACCAGAAGCGGCTCGCTGAGCTTTCCGGCGTCTCGCTGCCCACTATACAGCGCATGGAGGCGAGCGATGGCCGGGTGCGGGGCGTGGTGGAGACCTTGACCAAGGTGGTCGAGGCCCTGGATGCGGCGGGTATCGAGCTGATCGGCGAGAACACGCCGAGCACCGGCAGCGGGCGCGGAGTCCGGCTCAAAGAGGCGGCGCTCAGGAACGGTGAGGGCTGACGAAAAGCAACGGCGACCGCCGGGAAGGCCGACGATCCCGCTGCAAGGGGTTGAAAAGGCATGCTCGCCCGAGTTCACGAACCAGGTTTTCTCCATCTTTTCACGCCGAAGCTCTTCACGGTTCTGAGGGAAGGCTACGGACGTGCCTCTCTCAAGGCCGATGCTGTGGCTGGGCTCACCGTCGCTATCATCGCGTTGCCGCTTTCCATGGCGATCGCCATCGCCTCCGGCGTCGCGCCAGAGCGCGGCCTTTACACCTCCATCATTGGCGGCTTCTTCGTTTCTGCACTTGGCGGTAGCCGATTCCAGATCGGGGGGCCCGCCGGCGCGTTCATCGTGCTGGTGCTCGCCACGGTGCACATGCATGGGGTGGACGGGCTCATCCTCGCCACGTTCCTCTCGGGGTTCGTCCTGCTTGCGATTGGCCTGCTGCGATTGGGCACTTTCATCAAATACGTGCCCTACCCCGTCACGGTGGGCTTCACCTCCGGCATCGCCCTCATCATTTTGACGAGCCAGCTCAAGGACTTTCTTGGGCTGGAACTCCATGAGCAGGAGCCCGGCCCCTTTATCCCGAAGCTGCAAGCGCTCGGCACGGCACTGCCGACGCTCAACCCGCCCGCCGTGAGCATTGCCCTTCTCGCGGTTGCAATCATCCTCGTGCTACGGCGTTACCGTCCGCACTGGCCGGGATTCCTGATCGCGGTGGCGCTCACGACCCTCTTCGCTTGGCTCCTTTCACTGCCGGTGGAAACAATCGGCACGCGCTTCGGCGGCATCCCGCAGACACTTCCCACACCGCTACTGCCGGACCTGTCGCTGGCAAAAATTATCTCAGTTCTCCCCGCCGCTCTCTCCTTCGCGCTGCTGGGCGGAATCGAAAGCCTGCTCTCGGCCGTAGTCGCGGATTCCATGAGCGGGCGGCGGCACCGCTCCAACGCTGAACTGGTTGCTCAGGGAGCGGCGAACATAGCCTCTTCGCTTTTCGGCGGCTTCTGCGTGACGGGCACGATTGCCCGGACCGCTGCCAATGTGCGGGCCGGCGCGCGAGGGCCTGTCGCAGGCATGCTGCACTCGGTTTTCCTTCTTGCCTTCATGCTGGTGGCAGCGCCGCTCGCGCGCTTCATTCCGCTTTCGGCACTCGCGGCCATTCTCGTGGTCGTGGCCTGGAATATGGCTGAAAAACATCAGTTTGCTGCCCTCATCAGGAGCTCGTGGGCTGATGCGGTGGTGTTGATAGCGACCTTCCTCCTGGTGGTTTTCCGCGATCTTACCGAGGGCATTCTCATCGGCGTCGGCCTGAGCGCGCTCTTTTTCCTGAACCGTATTTCAAAGGAGATCAAAGTCGACCGCGTCCATGGGGCCGTCGATTCCAGTAAGCTCGATCAGGCCCTCAACGAAGAGTCTTACTCGACCTCACTCAGGACCGACGACAACATTTTGGTCTACCGCATCTCGGGCGCCTTCTTCTTCGGTGCAGCGGCGAGCGTGGCCGCAGCGCTCGACCGTATAGGCGGACAGCCCAAAGCCTATGTCATCGACATCTCCGCGGTCGAAGTGCTCGATTCCACCGCTGCCGCCACGATGGAGGGATTTGTCCGCAAAGCCGGCTGGCAGGGAGCGAAAGTTTATCTCGTCGGCGCCAGAACACACGTGCGCCACCTGCTGCACAAGCATGGACTGCATGCACCACAGGTGCGGTTCTATCGCAAGCTCGATACGGCGGTGGCGGCCGCGAGTAAACTACAGGAGTAAAGACCTGAGGGGGCCGTTCAGAGCCTACTCCCCTACTCCCTTACTCCGCTCCTCCAGCGAGTGCCGCATGATCAGCGGCATCTGGCTCATGGTGAAGATGATGGTAATGGGCATGATGCCCCACACCTTGAAGGCCACCCAGGCGTCGGTCGAAAAGGAGCGCCAGACCACCTCGTTGGTAACCGCCAGGAAGATGAAGAACAGCCCCCAGCGCAGCGTGAGCTTGCGCCAGCCTTCCGAGTCGAGCTTGAAGGCGGAATCGAAGACATAGCCAAGCAGGGACTTTCCGAAGGCGAGCCCACCCAGAAGCACCGTGGCAAACAGCGCGTTGACGATAGTGGGCTTCATTTTGATGAAGGTTTCGTTGTGCAGGTAGAGCGTCAACGCGCCGAACACGAACACCACGATGCCGGACACGAGCGGCATGATGGGCAGCGTGCGCGTGAGCGCCCATGAGACCGTGAGCGAGATGGCCGTCGCCGCCATGAAAAGTGCAGTGGCGATGAAAAGCGGTCCGCCGAGGCTGCCAAGCGCCGGGATGCGCTCCACCAGCCACTCGCCGCGCGTGTTGGCGAAAAAAAAGACGAGCAGCGGCCCGAGCTCAAGCGCCAGCTTGAGCAGCGAATTCATTTCCTTGCGCTTGGGATCAGACGGATCGCGCTCGAAGATCGTATTCTCGTCCGCCACTCAGCTTACTCCCGCAATTGCCTTGGCAAAATCGCTTGCCGAAAAAGGTTCCAGATCGTCGACACCCTCGCCGACACCGATAAAATAGACCGGCAGCTTGTGCTTGGCGGCGATCGCCACCAGGATGCCGCCGCGGGCCGTGCCATCGAGCTTCGTCATCACCAGCCCGGAGACACCCGCAACATTGCGGAAGATTTCGACCTGATTAAGGGCGTTCTGGCCGGTGGTGGCGTCGAGCGTCTGCAAAACCGTGTGAGGCGCTTCCGGATCGTGCTTGCCGAGCACGCGAACGATCTTTTCCAGCTCCGCCATCAGCTCGGCCTTGTTCTGCAAGCGGCCGGCCGTGTCGATGATAAGAACGTCGCTGCCCGCAGCCTTCGCCTTTTCATAGGCCTCGTAGGCAAGACCAGCCGCGTCCGCCCCCAGCCTGGAGGAGATTACGGCAGAGCCGGTACGCTCGCCCCAGATCTTCAACTGCTCGATCGCTGCCGCGCGGAAGGTATCGCCTGCGGCCAGCATCACGTTGAGCCCACCCTGGGCGAGCTTCGCCGCAAGCTTACCGATCGTGGTCGTCTTGCCTGTGCCGTTCACGCCCACCACAAGGATTACATGGGGCTTGTGGGAAAGATCGAGCTCCAGCGGCAGGGCCACCGGCTTCAGCACCTTCTCGATCTCTTCAGCCATGACCGCCTGCACTTCGGCGCCGGTGATATCCTTCCCGTAGCGGCCGACGGAAAGGGCATCCGTGACGCGCATAGCCGTCTCCAGCCCAAGATCGGCGCGCAGCAGCACGTCTTCCAGATCCTGAAGTGTATCCTCGTCAAGCTTCCGCTTGAGAAAGATACCGGCAATGTTGTCGCGCAGTTCGCGGGAGGAACGGTAGAGCCCTTCGCGCAGCCGTTGGAACCAGGGTTTTCGAGGCTCTTCAACGACAGACACTGATTTTGCTTCGCCAGCGCGCTCGACAGCAGTCGAGACGGTGACGCGGCCCCGCCCAGCCTCGCCGGTCGATCCTTCCCCCAAGCGGGAGCTTGGTGTTGGCTCTACAGAAGGCGCAGAAACCTCAGGCGGAACGGAGGGCTGCGAAGGCGGCGAGGGTTGCGGAATTTCCGGCGCGGGACCTGGCGGTTGCTCTGGAGCCGGTTGCGGCACCTCCTGCGGTGGCTCCGGTAGCTCAGGCGGCAGGTCGGGAGAAGGTTCGGGAATCTCCGGTTTGGGAATGACCGGCTCGCCAGGCGCGGGAGAAGGCGCCGGCTCGGGCTGCTGCGGTATCTCGGGCGAAGGAGGCGACGGCTCCGTCGGTTCGCGCGGTGCCGGCGGCTCTGGCGCAGGCGGTATTTCGGCCGGCTTTTCAGGTTCCGGCTGGATTGGAGTCGCAGGCTGGATTTCGGGCTTCGGTTCAACCGCCGGCGCATCGGCAGAAGCGGCTTCGGCTGGTTCAGTCCGCTCCTCGACCTCCTTCTTGCCGAAGGAAAAGACTTTCTTGATGAAGCCGAATGCCATTGGCCTCTCAGATCCTCAAGCCGCTTCCAGCAGCGGCGTTGCTGTCAGCCGTTCGCCGTCATGGCCGGTAATGAGACTTTCGACGATTTCGCCCGGCTTGCCTCCCTCGACCGCAACCAGCGTGAAACCCTCGGTGCGGCCCAAGCCCTCCCGCTCGACCAAGACCCGCTGGCGCGTTCCTTCGAGAGAAGCAAGATGCCTTGCATAAGCGGCGTCACCCGCCGCGCGCAAGCGCGCCGCCCGCTCCTTCACAGTATTGCGCGGCAGTTGCGGCATACGCGATGCCGGCGTGCCCTTGCGCGGCGAAAACGGAAAGACATGCAGGTGCGTCAGCCCACATTCCTCAACGATCCTGAGCGAGTTTTCGAACATCGCCTCCGTCTCGGTAGGAAAGCCGGCGATGATATCCGCACCGAAGACAATATCGGTCCGCAACCGCCGCACCTCGTCACAAAAGCGGATCGAGTCGGCGCGCAGGTGCCGCCGCTTCATGCGCTTCAGGATCATGTCGTCGCCCGCCTGCAGGGAAAGATGCAGATGCGGCATGAGCCGCGCTTCCTCGGCAAGCGCGCGCATCAGGTCTTGGTCGGCCTCTATGGAATCGATGGAGGAGAGGCGCAGCCGCTTCAGGTCCGGCACCTGAGCAAGGATCGTGCGCACCAGCTTGCCCAGCCTCGGGCTTCCCGGCAGGTCGGCACCGAAGCTGGTCAGGTCCACGCCGGTGAGCACCACCTCGGCATAGCCGTTTTCGACCAGCCGGCGCACCTGGTCCACCACCGCACCCATGGGCACCGAGCGGGAATTGCCGCGGCCATAGGGGATGATGCAGAAGGTGCAGCGATGATCGCAGCCGTTCTGCACCTGCACGAAGGCGCGGGCGCGCCCCTCGATGGCATCCACCATGTGCGAGGCGGTCTCGCGCACCTCCATGATGTCGTTGACGCGCACCTTCTCGAACTGGTTGACCCCGAAATCGGGCAAAGCGCGATAGCTGTGGGCCTTCAGCTTCTCTTCGTTGCCCAGAACAAGGTCCACCTCTTCCATGGAGCCGAAGGTTCCGGGCTCAGTCTGCGCCGCGCATCCGGTGACGATGATGCGTGCGTCCGGGTTCTCGCGCCTCGCCCTTCGTATTGCCTGTCGCGCCTGGCGCACCGCCTCCGCCGTCACGGCGCAGGTGTTGACGATCACCGCGCCGCCTTCGAGCGCGGAGAGGCCGGCAGCTTCGGCCTCGCGCCGGATCACCTCGGATTCGTATGCGTTAAGCCGGCAGCCAAAGGTCAGGACATCGACCGACATCAGGCGGCCCCTTCCGTCTCGCGCTCCCAAGCACCGGTAGCGGGATCAAAACGGCCAGAGAACTCCCATTCCGCCGGTCCGGTCATGATTACATGGTCATCGTCGCGCCAGAGTATTTCGAGCGAACCGCCAGGCAGGTTCACCTTGACGCCCCGCCCGGTGCGCCCGGTGCGCGCAGCCGAAACGGCGGCCGCGCAAGCGGCCGAGCCGCAGGCGAGCGTCAGGCCTGCGCCCCGCTCCCATGTGCGCATGGTCAGCTCCTCCGGCGAGTCCACGCGGGCAATGGTGATATTGGCTCGCTCGGGAAAGATGGGGTGGTTTTCGAGCATCGGCCCGAAGCGTTCCAGATCATAGGAATATGGATCGTCCTCGACCCAGAAGATCGCGTGTGGATTGCCCATCGAGGCTACGGACGGCGAGTGCAGCACCGGTTTGTCGATGGGGCCGACTTGCAGCTCAATCTTGCGCGTGTCGTGGAATTCTTCTGCAAGAGGAATATCCTGCCAGCCGAAACGAGGCTTACCCATATCGACGGATATCAGGCCGTTCGCGTGCTCTTCTGCACTCAGCACGCCAGCAATCGTTTCAAAGGTAAAGCTTGGTCGGCCGGTTTCCGCAGCGAGCCTCTGCACGACGCAGCGCATGCCATTGCCGCAGGCTTGCGCCACGCTGCCGTCGGAATTGATGATCTCGATGTAATTTTCCGTGCCCTCAAGGCGCGGATCATGGATCGCCATGATCTGATCGAAATGAGTGGCGGGATCGCTGGCAAGGCGCTGCGCAGCCTCCGGGCGCACGCGATCGGCCCTGCCGCGCATATCGGCAACGATGATGGCATTGCCAAGCCCGTTCATCTTCGCGAATTGCGCCAGTTCCGCCATAGGAGTCCCGATCGATCCAGGGTTCGGGGCCTATATGGCGGATCGCGGCAAGAATTACCAGACGGCGTCAGGCAATTGCTATGATGCCGAGTACGGCGAGAAGAAACAGAATTAGGACGATCGCGATGAGAATCTTGGCTCCTGTCATGGCTGCTCCGGCCAAGCTGTGCATTCCGAGCAGACCCGCAACAGCCGCCACGATCAGAAGAATGAGTATCCACTTCAGCATTAGGAATCCTCGCTCATCGGGATCAAGGCCTTAACGCGTTCTTTCCTGGTCAGTTCCGGTTATACAAAATTCCTTTTCGATAACCGGTTCTTAACTATGGATGTTTGTGATAGTTTTCTGACCTCGCCTGGATAGATCAGCCAAGGCGTCACCGGGTAGGCCGACAACGGAGAGAGGAATGCCGCACTCGAAAACCAAAGTTTTCGCGATTTCTTTTCTGGCCCTTGCAGTGGCGGGCTGCCAATCGGACCGGCTCAATCCGGTATCCGCGCGCGCGCCGCAGCCCTTGCCGGCCGCTCCCTCGGGCACCGTCGTCGGCAGCCAGCTCCCGCCGCCGGTTCAACCGGGCATGCAGCCGACAACGCCCGGTCAGACTGGCACTGATGTCGCGGCCGTTGACCCTGGTGCACAGGCCGCCGCGGCTGCTTCCGCTGCACCGATCGAAAAGAACAGCCTGCTCGGCTCCTGGACGGTGAATTCCGGCGGGTCGTCTTGCCAGATGTTCCTTACGCTCACGAAATACGGGAATTCGTCGCGCGGCGGTACGCGCGGATGTTCAAACGAGCTCGCGAACATGCGCGCCTGGGATCTCTCCGGCAATCAGGTCGTCATGTATGACGAAAGCGGCAACACCGTCGCGCGTCTATATTCGAGCGGAGGAGGCCGGCTCGACGGCACGACAACGGGGGGCACGCCGGTTTCCGTCTCGCGCTAGCTGATGCGGGCGCGCGCCCGCTTGCCGAAGACGAACGAGGTCTGCTTTCACCATGTCCCTGCGTGACGTTAAAACCCATTCATCGGTCGCGCTACGCTATGCGGATATGGTGGAAACCGGCGCAATTACCCGCGCCCCGCAGCAGGAGAAAGTCGCGGCCGCTCTCGACGCATTGATCGAACGCATTGCAGAGCACCGTCTGGCGCGCAAGTCCAGTGCATTGGGCTGGCTGTTCGCCAGAGGCCGGAACAACAGGGAGCCCGTGAGCGGGCTCTATATTTATGGAGGGGTCGGGCGCGGCAAGACCATGCTCATGGACCTCTTCTTTGAGGTTCTGCCCGTACGGGGCAAGCGGCGTATCCACTTCAACGCATTCATGGCGGATGTTCACGACCGCATCGCCCGCCATCGCGCGGCGTTGAGGCGCGGTGAGATTCGTGAAGCAGATCCCATCCCGCCCGTTGCGGCCGCACTTGCGAAGGAAGCATGGGTCCTATGCTTCGACGAGTTCAGCGTGACGGACATCGCAGACGCCATGATCCTCTCCCGGCTCTTCTCCGCTCTGTTTGCTGAAGGCGTGGTGCTCGTGGCCACCTCAAACGTGGCTCCGGACGAGCTATACAAGGATGGTCTCAACCGCGGCCTCTTTGAACCCTTCATTGACGTCCTGAAGGAACACGCGACGATAATGCGGCTGGATTCCGGGATGGACTACCGGCTGGAGAAGCTCAATCGGCTGCCGGTTTATCTTACGCCCTTGGGACCTGCCGCCGACCGGGCGATGGATGACGCATGGCTGGCGGTCACCGAGGGAAAGGAAGAAGGCGAGGAGCGCCTGGTCGTAAAGGGCCGAGCCGTTGTCGTTCCGCGAGCGGCGGGTCTGGCGGCCCGTTTCACCTTTGCGGATCTGTGCGGCAAACCTCTTGGCGCCCGTGATTATATGGCGCTCGCCGATCATTTCGACACGATCTTCATCGATCATGTGCCAGCCATGGATTATTCCAATCGAAACGAAGCCAAGCGCTTCATCCTGCTGATCGATACCCTCTATGACAATCAGAAGCGTCTGTTCGTGTCGGCGGAGAAAGAGCCGGACAAACTATATCGGGCTCATACGGGAACGGAGCAGTTCGAATTCGCCAGAACGGCCTCTCGCCTTATCGAAATGCAGAGCGGTGATTGGCCGCCTGCGCTGCCACGAGCGGAATTTGAGCGGCACGATGGGAAATAAGCTTACCCTTACGTAAATGCAGAACCATCTAAACGATTGAAAAAATTGCCTTCAAAAGAATCGGTTGAATTTGTTTTGCTGCGGCATTATGGCATGCGGGACTTTTGACCGGCTATTGCCCTCGCAATTTTGCCGGACTTCTCGGCAAGGTTCCGGCGCTTCTGAAAGGGGTATTTCACCAAATGGCTCGCCACAAAATCGCTCTCATCGGCTCAGGCATGATCGGCGGCACTCTTGCCCATCTCGTCGGCCTTAAGGAACTTGGTGACGTAGTTCTCTTCGACATCGCCGAAGGCATTCCGCAGGGCAAAGGGCTCGACATCGCGGAATCCGCGCCGGTCGAAGGCTTTGACGCCAAGTTTCTTGGCACCAACGACTACGCCGCGATCGAGGGGGCGGATGTCTGCATCGTCACCGCTGGCGTGCCGCGCAAGCCTGGCATGAGCCGTGACGACCTCCTGGGGATCAACCTCAAGGTGATGGAGCAGGTCGGGGCCGGGATCAAGAAATACGCGCCGAACGCATTCGTGATCTGCATCACCAATCCGCTCGACGCCATGGTCTGGGCGCTGCAGAAGTTCTCCGGCCTGCCGAAAAGCCATGTGGTGGGTATGGCGGGTGTGCTCGACTCCGCCCGCTTCCGTTATTTCCTGGCGGAGGAGTTCAAGGTCTCGGTCGAGGACGTGACCGGTTTCGTCTTGGGCGGACACGGCGATTCCATGGTGCCGCTCATCCGCTATTCCACCGTCGCCGGTATCCCAATTCCGGATCTCGTGAAGATGGGCTGGACGACGCAGGAGAAAATCGACCAGATCGTGCAGCGCACGCGCGACGGCGGCGCGGAAATTGTCGGCCTTTTGAAGAGCGGCTCGGCGTTCTACGCTCCAGCCTCCTCGGCGATCGCAATGGCGGAAGCCTATCTGAAAGACAAGAAGCGCGTTCTGCCCTGCGCTGCCCATGTGTCTGGTCAATATGGCGTGAAGGACCTCTATGTGGGCGTACCGACGGTGATCGGCGCCGGCGGCGTGGAGCGCATCATCGAAATCGACCTGAACAAGACCGAGCAGAAGATGTTCGAAAACTCGGTGGCCTCTGTCGAGGGGCTGTGCAAAGCGTGTGGCGATATCGCCCCGAGCTTGAAGAACTAGGAGCCTCTCTCGATGAACATCCACGAGTATCAGGCCAAGGAGCTTCTCCGCGGCTACGGAGCGCCCGTAGCCCAGGGCGTAGCCATCTTCACCAGCGGGGAGGCGGAAGCAGCGGCGAAGAAGCTGCCCGGACCGCTTTACGTGGTGAAAAGCCAAATCCACGCAGGCGGACGCGGCAAGGGCAAGTTCAAGGAGCTTTCGCCTGACGCCAAGGGTGGTGTGCGGCTCGCCAAATCGATCGAGGAGGTCGTGGCGAACGCCAAGGAGATGCTGGGCAACACGCTCGTCACCAAACAGACCGGCCCCGAGGGCAAGCAGGTAAACCGTCTCTATATCGAGGACGGCGCCGATATTGCCCGGGAGCTTTATCTCTCGATCCTCATCGATCGTACCGTGGGTCGCCCGGCCTTTGTCGTCTCCACCGAAGGCGGGATGGACATTGAGGCCGTTGCCGAGGAAACACCCGAGAAGATTCTGACGCTCGCGATCGCCCCCGAAAGAGGTGTGACGAACGACGACGTAACGAAGCTCAATGCCGCGCTCAAGCTCGACGGCGCGGCGGCAAAGGACGGCGAGACGCTGTTTCCCATCCTCTACAAGGCCTTCACCGAGAAGGACATGAGCCTGCTGGAGGTGAACCCGCTGATCGTCATGCAGAACGGTCGCCTGCGCGTTCTCGATGCCAAGGTCTCCTTCGATAACAATGCGCTCTTCCGTCACGAGGACGTGGTCGAGCTGCGCGATACCTCCGAAGAGGACGAGAAGGAGATCGAGGCCTCCAAATACGACCTCGCATATGTGGCGCTGGACGGCGATATCGGCTGTATGGTGAATGGCGCGGGCCTGGCCATGGCGACCATGGACATCATCAAGCTCTACGGCGCCGAGCCCGCCAACTTTCTCGACGTAGGCGGCGGCGCCTCCAAGGAGAAGGTGACGGCCGCTTTCAAGATCATCACGGCCGACCCGAACGTGAAGGGCATTCTCGTCAACATTTTCGGTGGCATCATGCGCTGCGACGTGATTGCGGAAGGCGTGATTGCCGCTGTGAAGGAAGTGGGCCTGAAAGTACCGCTCGTGGTTCGTCTCGAAGGCACCAATGTCGATCTCGGCAAGAAAATTATCTCGCAAAGCGGCCTGAACGTGATCCCGGCCGACGATCTCGACGATGCTGCCAAGAAAATCGTTGCGGCGGTGAAGAGCTGACGCCCCGGCGAATCGCATCCCCCAAACAGAATTCAGGATAAGACATGTCCATTCTCGTCGATAAGAACACGAAGGTTCTCGTTCAGGGGCTGACGGGGAAGACCGGCACGTTCCACACCGAGCAGGCGCTCGCCTATTACGGCACGAAGATGGTCGGCGGCATTCACCCCAAGAAGGGCGGAGAGACCTGGCGCAGCGGGCTGGACAGCGCGGCGGAGCTGCCAATCTTCGCCAGCGTTGCGGAAGGCAAGGAGAAGACTGGAGCAGACGCTTCGGTCATTTATGTGCCGCCTGCAGGGGCCGCCGCCGCTATCATCGAGGCGATCGAGGCGGAAATCCCCCTCATCGTCTGCATCACCGAAGGCATCCCGGTGATGGACATGGTTCACGTCAAGGCAAAGCTCGACAAGTCGAAATCGCGCCTTATCGGGCCGAATTGCCCCGGCGTTCTGACGCCCGAGGAGTGCAAGATCGGCATTATGCCGGGCAATATATTCAAGAAGGGCTCGGTGGGTGTTGTTTCGCGTTCCGGCACGCTTACCTATGAAGCGGTATTCCAGACCACCAATGAGGGCCTGGGCCAGACCACGGCCGTGGGCATTGGCGGCGACCCCGTGAAAGGCACCGAGTTCATCGACATCCTCGAAATGTTTCTGGCAGATGACGAAACCAAGTCCATCATCATGATCGGTGAGATCGGCGGCTCGGCTGAAGAGGACGCCGCGCAGTTCCTCATGGACGAAGCGCGGCGCGGCCGCAAAAAGCCCATGGCGGGCTTTATCGCCGGCCGCACGGCTCCAAAGGGCCGCACCATGGGTCATGCCGGCGCCGTGATTTCCGGCGGCAAGGGCGGCGCGGAGGACAAGATTGAGGCGATGGAGCGGGCGGGCATCAAGGTATCGCCCTCTCCGGCGCGCCTTGGCCAGACATTGTCAGAGGCAATTAAGGATTGGTGAATAGTGAATGGTGAATAGCAGGCGCAAATGAGAGTTGAGAAATTTCATCGTCGGCGTGAGCCGGCTCGTGAGGTTTCCCTTTTTCGCCAATCACCGCTCACTGTTCACCCTGAAGAAGGAGACCGGGCAGGAATCCGGTTAAGAAAAGATGGCACGGCAAAACCAGGCCAATGAGGATTTTTCCATTACTTCGTTCCTCTATGGTGGCAATGCCGCCTATATCGAGGATCTCTATGCATCCTATGAGAGCGATCCTAGCTCCGTCAGCGATGACTGGCGCACCTTCTTCAGCCAGCTCAAGGACAATGCAGCCGATGTGAAGAAAAGTGCCAGGGGCGCTTCCTGGAAGCAGAAGGGCTGGCCGCTAACCGCCAATGGCGAGCTGGTCTCGGCGCTCGACGGCGACTGGGGCGCCCTTGAAGGAAACATCGACCTAAAGCTGAAGAAGAAAGCAGCCGAAGGCGGCATATCTCTCTCCGAGGCGGAATTGCAGCGCGCCACACGCGATTCGGTGCGCGCCATCATGATGATCCGCGCCTACCGCATGCGGGGCCACCTGCACGCTGATCTCGATCCGCTCGGCCTCGCCAAGCCGATGGAGGACTATAATGAGCTCTCGCCGGAAGCCTATGGCTTTACGGAAGCGGATTTCGATCGGCCGATCTTCATCGACAATGTGCTGGGGCTCGAGACCGCCACCATCCGAGAGATGCTGGCGATCCTGAGGCGCACATATTGCTCCACGCTCGGCGTGGAGTTCATGCACATTTCCAATCCCGAGGAAAAAGCCTGGATCCAGGAGCGTATCGAGGGACCGGACAAGGGCGTGGCCTTTACGGCCAACGGCAAGAAGGCGATCCTGCAGAAGCTGATCGAGTCGGAAGGCTTCGAGCAGTTCTTGGACGTCAAGTACAAGGGCACCAAGCGCTTCGGCCTCGACGGAAGTGAATCGCTTATCCCCGCGCTCGAACAGATCATCAAGCGCGGTGGCCAGCTGGGCCTCAAGGAAATCGTTCTTGGCATGGCCCATCGTGGGCGCCTCAACGTGCTTTCCCAGGTCATGGGCAAGCCGCACCGCGCGATCTTTCACGAGTTCAAGGGCGGCTCCTTCACCCCGGATGAGGTGGAAGGTTCCGGAGACGTGAAATATCACCTCGGCGCATCATCCGACCGAGAGTTCGACGGCAACAAGGTGCATCTGTCGCTCACGGCCAATCCGTCACACTTGGAGATCGTTAATCCGGTGGTAATGGGCAAGGCCCGCGCCAAGCAGGATCAGCTCTTCGGCCGCACGCGCGAGGAGATCATCCCGCTTGCCGAGCGCTCACGTGTGATGCCGCTGCTTATCCATGGCGACGCTGCTTTCGCCGGCCAGGGTGTCGTGGCGGAATGCCTAGGCCTTTCCGGCTTGCGTGGCCATCGCGTCGCCGGAACGGTGCATGTCATCATCAATAACCAGATCGGCTTCACGACGAATCCCCGCTTCTCTCGCTCCTCGCCTTATCCTTCCGATGTGGCGAAGATGATCGAGGCGCCGATTTTCCACGTGAACGGCGACGACCCGGAAGCGGTGGTCTATGCGGCCAAGGTCGCGACCGAATTCCGTATGGCTTTCCAAAAGCCGGTTGTCATCGACATGTTCTGCTACCGCCGCTTCGGCCACAATGAGGGCGACGAACCGGCATTTACCCAGCCGATCATGTACCGGACCATTCGGTCGCATCCGACCACCGTGGAGGTCTATTCCAGGAAGCTGATCGACGAAGGCCTGGTCACCAAGGACGACATCGATCAGATGAGGGCCGAGTGGCGGGCAACGCTGGAAGCAGAGTTCGATGCGGGCCAATCCTACAAGCCGAACAAGGCCGACTGGCTGGATGGTGCCTGGTCGGGCCTGAAGAAGGCCGACGACGGGGACGAGCAGCGCCGCGGCAAGACCGCCGTTCCGGTGAAGACGCTCAAGGAAATCGGTAAGAAGCTGACGGAAGTTCCCGCCGATTTCGAGGTCCACCGCACAGTCCGGCGTTTCCTCGAAAATCGCAAGCAGATGATCGAGACCGGCGAGGGCATCGACTGGGCAACGGCTGAAGCGCTCGCTTTCGGGTCGATCCTCATCGAAGGCAATCCTGTCCGCCTCTCCGGCCAGGATTCAGAACGCGGTACTTTCTCGCAGCGCCACTCGGTGCTCTACGATCAGCGCGACGAGAACCGTTACATCCCGCTCAACCATCTTGGCCCGCAGCAAGCCTACTACGACGTCATCAATTCGATGCTTTCGGAAGAGGCGGTGCTCGGTTTTGAATACGGCTATTCACTTGCGGAGCCGCGGGCTCTGACCCTTTGGGAAGCCCAGTTCGGCGATTTCGCCAACGGCGCCCAAGTCGTATTCGACCAGTTCATCTCGTCGGGAGAGCGCAAGTGGCTGCGCATGTCTGGTCTCGTCTGCCTTCTGCCGCACGGATATGAAGGCCAGGGGCCGGAGCATTCCTCGGCGCGTCTTGAGCGCTTCCTGCAGCTGTGCGCTGAAGACAATATGCAGGTGGCGAACTGCACCACCCCCGCCAACTATTTCCACATTCTGCGCCGGCAGCTTAAGCGTGACTTCCGCAAGCCGCTCATCCTGATGACGCCGAAATCGCTTCTGCGCCATAAGCGTGCGGTTTCGACACTCGCGGAAATGTCGGGTGAAAGCACATTCCACCGGCTGCTGTGGGATGATGCGCAGTCACTGCAGAACCAACCGATCAAGCTCGTAAAAGACTCGAAGATCCGCCGCGTCGTGATGTGCTCGGGCAAGGTCTATTACGACCTTTACGAGGAGCGCGAGAAGCGTGGCATCAACGACGTCTATTTGCTGCGCGTCGAGCAGCTTTATCCGTTCCCGGCCAAGGCGCTGATCACCGAGTTGTCTCGTTTCCGTAACGCGGAGATGGTCTGGTGCCAGGAAGAGCCCAAGAATATGGGCGCCTGGTCGTTCATCGACCCGTATCTGGAATGGGTGCTGCAGCACATCGAAGCCAAGAACAAGCGCGTGCGCTATGCGGGACGGCCGGCATCCGCCTCGCCCGCCACCGGGCTGATGTCCAAGCATCTGGAACAGCTTGGGCAGCTCCTTGAAGACGCGTTGGGCTGATCGCAACGACCTGAGAACCAACGGAAAAACACGGAAAAACAATGGCTACCGAAATTCGCGTTCCTACCCTGGGCGAATCCGTTACCGAGGCCACCATCGGCCGCTGGTTTAAGAAGGTCGGCGACGCGATCGCCGCCGACGAGCCGGTGGTTGAACTCGAAACCGACAAGGTGACTGTGGAAGTGCCGGCGCCCTCCGCGGGCACGCTGCAGGAAATTGCCGTAAAGGAAGGCGACACCGTTGAGGTCGGCGCCCTCCTGGGCTCCATCGGGGAGGGTGCTGCGGCAGCTCCAGCCAAGGCTGCTCCCGCCGCTCGGGAAAAGAAGGAAGCGGTGGCCCAGGCGGCTGGCGCTTCAGGCGCGGGCAGCACCGGCGAGGCCATCGAAAAGACGGCGAATGTGGGCGGCGAGCCGCCGATCGAGGAGCGCAAGCGGCCCCCCGCACCTTCCGCCGCTAAGCTTTTGGCCGAGAACAGGCTTTCGACTGACGAAGTGGCCGGCTCCGGAAAGGACGGCCAAGTGCTGAAGGGCGACGTGCTCGCCGCCATCGAGCGTGGTGGGCGTGGCGCGCCCAGCCAGCCGGCTGAACTTCCGAAAGTTGCCCGCGCGCCTTCAGCGCCGGAAGATGAGGTGCGTGAAGAGCGCGTGAAGATGACGCGCCTTCGTCAAACGATTGCACGCCGCCTCAAGGACGCGCAGAGCAACGCCGCCATGCTGACCACCTTCAACGAGGTGGACATGACGGCAGTCATGGACCTGCGCAAGAAGTACAAGGACCTGTTCGAGAAGAAGCATGGCGTTAAGCTTGGCTTCATGGGCTTCTTCACCAAGGCGGTCTGTCATGCGCTGAAGGAAATCCCGGCTGTTAACGCCGAGATCGACGGTACCGACATCATCTACAAAAATTTCTGCCATATCGGCGTGGCCGTCGGCACGGAACGTGGGCTCGTGGTTCCGGTGGTGCGCGACGCCGACCGCATGACCATCGCTGAAATCGAGAAGGAAATCGGCCGTCTCGGCGCGGAAGCCCGTGACGGCAAGCTCGCGCTGGCCGATATGCAGGGCGGCACGTTCACCATTTCCAATGGCGGCGTCTACGGCTCGCTTATGTCGACGCCGATCCTAAATGCGCCGCAGTCGGGCATCTTAGGTATGCACAAGATCCAGGAGCGCCCGATGGTCGTGGGCGGCCAGATCGTTGTCCGCCCGATGATGTATCTGGCGCTCTCCTACGATCACCGCATCGTCGACGGCAAGGAGGCCGTCACCTTCCTCGTCCGCGTCAAGGATGTGCTCGAGGATCCCGAGCGCCTGGTGCTTGACCTCTAAGCCTGCCCCATTTCACCAAGACAAGTGAGGGACTTCCATGCCCGACACCTATGATGTGGTCGTGATCGGAACCGGTCCGGGTGGCTATGTTTGCGCCATCAAGGCCGCCCAGCTTGGCCTGAAAACGGCAGTCGTGGAAAAGCGGACTAACCACGGCGGCACCTGCGTCAATGTGGGCTGTATCCCTTCAAAGGCGCTGCTGCACGCCACCGAGATGTTCGCTGAGGCGGGACATTCATTCGCCGATCTTGGCATCGACGTCGGCACGCCGAAACTCGACCTGAAAAAAATGCTGGCCCACAAGGAAAAGACGGTCGATCAGAACGTCAAGGGTCTCGATTTTCTTTTTAAGAAGAACAAAATCGACGTTTTCCGTGGTGCCGGGCGGATTGCCGCCGCTGGCAAGGTTGTCGTCACGGGCGAGGATGGCAAGGAGCAGACGGTCGAGACGAAAAACATCGTTATCGCCACGGGTTCGGATGTCGCCGGCATCCCCGGCGTAGACGTCGATTTCGATGAGAGAGTGATCGTCTCTTCCACCGGCGCCTTGGAACTTCCCGCCGTACCCGCGCGAATGGTCGTGGTCGGCGGTGGCGTGATCGGGCTGGAGCTCGGCTCAGTCTGGTCGCGGCTGGGCGCCAAGGTGACAGTCATAGAATACCTCGACACCATCCTCGGCGGCATGGACGGCGAGGTCGCGAAGCAATTCCAGCGCATGCTTGCCAAACAGGGCTTCGAGTTCAAGCTCGGCGCCAAGGTGACCGGCATAGCCAAGACTGAGGGCGGCGCCTCCGTGACCTTTGAGCCGGCCAAGGGCGGCGAGGCCGAAACCATTGATGCGGATGTCGTGCTGGTCGCCACCGGCCGCAAGCCCTACATCGACGGCCTCGGCCTCAAGGAGGCAGGCGTTGAGGTAGACGAGCGCGGCCGCGTCAAGACCGATGGACACCTGCGCACCAATGTGCCCGGCATCTACGCCATCGGCGACGTAATCACTGGTCCCATGCTCGCCCACAAGGCGGAGGACGAGGGTGTTGCCGTAGCCGAGATCATCGCGGGCCAAGCGGGCCACGTGAATTATGATGTCATCCCGTCCGTCGTCTACACGAGTCCCGAAGTCGCCTCGGTCGGCAAGACCGAGGAGGAGCTTAAGAAGGCCGGGATCGAATACAATGCCGGCAAGTTTCCTTTCAGCGCCAACGGCCGTGCCCGCTCGATGCTGCACACGGACGGTTTCGTGAAGGTGCTTGCCGATAAGAAGACAGACCGCGTGCTGGGCGTCCACATCCTTGGCTTCGGCGCCGGAGAAATGATCCACGAAGCAGCGGTGTTGATGGAATTTGGCGGCTCCTCCGAGGATCTCGCGCGCACCTGCCATGCGCACCCGACCATGTCGGAAGCAGTGAAGGAAGCGGCTCTCGCCACGTTCTACAAGCCGATCCACTCCTGACCGGCATTTCAATCGAAAGAATGGCCGCGGCTGTCCGCGGCCATTCCTGATAATCCAAGTCCTTGCCTATTCCGCGGGCGCACTCGGAGCTGAAGGCGCGGTTGTGCCGCCCTCTGGGGCCGCAGGAGCGCTTTCGGTCGTGCCGGTAGTGCCGCCGGTATCTGGAGTGCTGGGGGCAGTGGTTTCAGGTGCGCTTCCGGTCGTGCCGCCGGGCGCCGGGGTAACCGTTGTGTTGTTGTCGCCACCCTCGGGTACGACGATGGTGTCCTGATCACCAGGAACCACATCCGCATCGCCGCCTCCGAAGAAGGAGGATCGACCGAAGGCTAGGAGCAAAATCACAAGAATGGCGGCCAGAACCGCCGCTACGATGAAAGTGCTCCCGCTTCCAGAGCGCACGACGGTCTGGTTGGCCGTGGGCGGTGCGCTGGCCGGGCTTACACGCGGATCGTTTTCCGGCGCGTTCGTTGGTCGGTCATAATTAGCCATCGGAACCAATCTCCGTTTTCCTTTAGGCATTTAACGCCGTATGGCCACAGAGGGTTCCGCTTCCCGCCGCAACGTTTGCTAATCGACGGGCTGTAGCCGGTATCCGGCTTGCCGCAACAAGGTCACAAGCCCTGTTTCGCCCGGCAGATGCATGGCACCAACCGCGATGAACGCACTGCCGCTTTCGAGCAGCGGTTCAGCGCGTTCTGCCATCACATAATTGCGCATCTCCACCATTCGCTTCTCGAAGGCCGCATAATCTGCTTCCTCCTGTCCCTCGATCCGGAGAAGTTGACCAAGCGCCGGCCGAAACATCCCGGTTTCTCCTGCCAGATAGAGCGAGACCATGGTCTCGATCAGGTCATCCATTCGGTCACCCAGGGCGAGCGTACCCACGAGCCCTTGAATGTGCAGCTCCACGGGCAGCGAAGCCATGGCGGCGAGTTGTTCCGAAACCGTTTCGAGCCCGGCCACCTCCTTGCCTTCGGCCTTCGCCTCCTGCGCAATTTTGGCGTCGAGCACAGGCAGTCCCTGCCGCTGCCGCTGAAGCTCGCATTCAGGCAGCGAGACCAGGGATATGAGGATCCAGGGTTTCATCTTGAGGACGCTTCCCAGGGGCATACCGCGCTCTTTCAGCGCCTTTTCGACACTCTCGCGCTCCTCCTGCGTCAGATGATCCGCAAGATTCTCCTTCCCGGAAAACATCATCAGCTCCGGCTTTTCGGCCATTGCGGCCATCATTGCATTCCTGTCCAGGATGTCCTTGGTCTCGATCACCACCGTCTTAGCCTCGGCGAAAGCGCCTTTCGCCGCGGCAGGCAGCTCAGTCACCCGCGGATCGGTCAGATGCATTGTGCCGAACAGGTAGGATGGAGCAATTCCGTCCTTCTCGACGCGCCAGAGAAGCCCCTTGCCGTTGGGAATTGCCGCGGCCTCGTCCTTGATTTTGCGCAGCAGCGCCGGGTCTTTTTCGGCAAGCTGCCCCACCAGGTCCGTGCCCGTGCAGGCAATCTCTTCTGCGCGTGCATGTTCCGCCGGCGCGAACGCCAGTAGGAATCCGCTCAGGCAGGCAGGCAGAAGCCACCAGAGGCGGCGGAAACGGACAAGATGCTTTTTCATGCGCTCACCCGATAACGCGGGAAAGAGGCGAAATTGGCCGCTCAGGGGCGCGGATGCGCATTTTCGTAGATTTCGAGCAACCGAGAGGTGTCGACGGCTGTATAGACTTGCGTCGTCGAGAGACTTGCGTGACCCAATAGCTCCTGGATCGCGCGCAAATCACCACCACGGCCCAAAAGATGCGTTGCAAAGGAGTGACGCAGCGCGTGGGGTGTTGCCGTATCCGGCAGGTTGAGCGCGGACCGCATCTTCTGCATCTCACGCTGGATAATAGCGGGCTGCAATGCGCCGCCGCGTGCTCCGCGGAAAAGCGGCGCCTCGGCTTCCAAATGGTACGGACAAAGGCGCTGGTATTCGGCGACGGCTTCTCCCACAACCGGCAGGACCGGCACGACCCGCGTCTTGCTGCCCTTGCCGGTCACCCTCAGCGAGCCGCTGCGGAGCGCCGCGATATCCACTCCTTTAAGGCCCAGGGCCTCGCCAATGCGCAGGCCCGAGCCATAAAGCAGCGCAAAAACGGCGGCGTTGCGGGCCGCGATCCAAGGCTCTTCCGCAAGCTGGCCCTCACCGGAGGTGACACGCTTTGCGTCCGCGGCGGTCAATGGTTTCGGCAGTCCCTTGGGCGCGCGGGGGGCCCTTAGCGCTCCGGCGCCGGCAGCATTGGCGAGCCCCCGCTTTTCAAGAAAGCGGAGAAAGGAGCGAACCCCGGCAAGACCTCGGCCCAGCGTGCGCGCGCCTGCGCCATCAATCCTGCGCGCGGCGAGAAAGGCTCGCAGATCCGCTGGACGCAGCGCAGCGATATCGCAAAGGCCCGGAGCGCCGCCGCCATGACGCGTCAGGAATTGCAGGAACTGCCTCGTATCGCGCTCATAGGCATCAAGCGTCAGCGGGGCCAGCCGTCTCTCCTCCTTCAGAGAAGAAAGCCATTCTGCGCGCGCCTTCAGCAGTTCAGGTTTTGCGGTAACGAGAAACTCTTCGCTCATCGAGCCATACTATCGATGGTGCCGGTTATCATCGCGTGAAGAAAGCTTCATCGCTATCCTTCACCGGCCCTCGATTTCCTCCCGCAGCATTTCGAGCTCCAGCCACTCCTCCTCCAGCCGCGCGCGCTCGGAACGCTTTTCATCGAGTTCTTTCGAGAGCCGGGAGAAGGCGGCGGCATCGCGCGAGTAAAGCAGTGGATCAGCCAGTTTTTCCTCCAGCCGCGCCACATCTTCTCCAAGCGCTTCGATTGCCCCGGGCAAGGTCTCGAGCGCGAATTTTTGTTTGTAGGAGAGCTTTTTCGCACCCTGCTGCTGCGGCCCGGACCGGGATTCCGGCTTTTGCGAGGGGTTCTGAGCGGCGCGCATTTTGCGGCGCTCGAGTTCCTCCCCTTTCCGCTGGGCCATCATATCCGAATAGCCGCCCGCATATTCGATCCAGCGGCCCTCGCCCACCGGCGCGATGGTGCTCGTCACCGTGCGGTCCAGAAAATCGCGGTCGTGGCTGACAAGCAAAACAGTACCTGGAAAACTTTCCACCAGTTCCTGCAGAAGGTCGAGCGTTTCCATATCGAGATCGTTTGTAGGCTCGTCCAGCACGAGAAGATTGGCAGGGCGCGAGAGGAGGCGCGCCAGCACGAGCCGCGCCCGCTCCCCACCCGACAGTTCACGGACCGGGGTGCGCGCCTGTTCCGGCTTGAACAGGAAATCCTTCATATAGGAGACGACATGCCGCTCCTGGCCATTGACGACGACGGTCTCTCCTCGACCGTCGGTAAGGAAGTGGGCTAACGTCTCGTTGGGGTCGAGCGCAGCGCGGTTCTGGTCCAACGTGGCAATATCCAGATTGGCGCCGAGCCGGACGGTTCCTTCATCCGGCTCCAGCGTGCCGGTAAGCAGCTTGAGCAGAGTGGTCTTGCCGGCCCCGTTGGGACCGACCAGGCCCACGCGGTCGCCACGCAGAATGCGGGTTGAAAAATCCTTCACAACTGCGAGGTCACCGAAGCTTTTCGTCACGCCCTTGGCTTCGATCACCAGCTTCCCGGAAAGGGCGGCATCACTCGCCTTGATAGTGGCGAGGCCTTCTGCGCCGCGGTAACCACGGTGGCGTGCCCTTAATTCCTGAAGCCCGGAGAGACGGCGCACATTTCGCTTGCGCCTGGCGGTCACACCGTAGCGCAGCCAGTGCTCCTCCCGGGCAATCTGCCGCCCGAGCTTTTCCTGCTCCCTCTCCTCCTCCTCCAGCAGCTTGTCACGCCAGTCCTCGAAGAAGGCAAAGCCCTTTTCGAGACGGCGCGTGCTCCCGCGATCGAGCCAAACCGTGGCGCGGCTAACGGTCTCCAGGAAGCGCCGGTCGTGAGAGATGATCACGGCGGCCGATGAAGAGCGCTGCAACTCGTCCTCCAGCCATTCAATGGTGGCGAGGTCGAGATGGTTGGTAGGTTCGTCGAGAAGCAGGAGGTCGGGCTCTGGCGCGAGCACACGGGCGAGCGCGGCGCGCCGGGCCTCGCCTCCCGAAAGGGAAGCGGGAGCCTCCTCGCCGGTAAGGCCCAATTTATCGAGGACGAGCGCGACGCGGTTTACATCGTCGGCCGGCCCCAAACCAGCCTCCACATAGGCGCGCACAGTCGCGAAACCCTGCCAGTCGGGCGCTTGCGGCAGGTAGCGCATGGTGGAAGTCGGCTGCCGGAACACCTCTCCGTCCTGCGGCTCCACAAAGCCGGCGGCGATTTTGAGGAGTGTCGACTTGCCCGAACCGTTGCGCCCGACAAGCGCAATACGCTCCCCCGGACCGACCATAAGGGATGCCCCATCGAGCAGCGGAGCACCGCCGAAGGTAAGCCGAATCCCGTCGAGCTTCAAAAGCGGCGGTGCCATATCAGGTGTTTCCGTCTGCTAGGAAGTCGGCGACGAGAACCGCCCGACCGCGCTTGAGCGTCACCGCAAGCTCGCCGCGCACGATGTTGGATAAAACGAGAGAGGAGCCGAAAGAAACGTCAACCGAACTGAGCGGCCACTTCGCGCCCTCTACGGTGAGGCCCGAAAGTTCCGTGAACGCAAGAATGCTAAAGAGCGTGCCCTCGGGATAGCCAAAAATATAGCGCTGCCGGCTGAGGAGCGGGGTCCCTTCGTGGCTGCCGCTCGTCAGCAGAACGGACACACCCTCCTCGGCCAGCTTCAGCGCCAAGGCAAGATGCAGGTGCGCATGATCCGGCCGCGCGCCTCCGAAAGCGCCGACAAGCACCAACGAGGTAGCACCGCGAACGAGGGCTGCTCTGATGGCCAGCTCTCCATCCGTTATGTCCTTGTCGGCAGGATAGATCTCGCGCGTAACGTCCGGAAAGGCCTCAATCAGGCGATCCGGGTGGGAGTCGAAATCGCCCACCCAGAGTTCCGGCCGCAGGCCGAGCGTCTGGGCATGCAGCATGCCGGAATCGGCAGCTATGACCCGTGCACCCTTTACCTGCTCCAGCAGCTGAGGGGTAGGTCGGATCTCACCGCCCAGAAGAATGATAAATCGGCTCATGGGCGCCGGCCTTATCACGCGCACAGCCAGGGCGGAAGCACCACTCAGACCACATCGAGCACGATCTTGCCGATATGGGCGCCTTCCTCCATGCGCTCATGCGCCCTCCAGGCCTCGCGCAGCGGAAAGATCGTGTCCATCACCGGCGCCACTTTGCGTGCAGCAAGCAGCGGCCAGACATGCGCTTCGAGCTCGGCGGCGATATGGGCCTTGAACTTGATGGTGCGCGGGCGAAGAGTGGACCCGGTATGGGTGAGGCGCTTTACCATGAGCTTGGAAAAATCCGCCTCTGCCTTTGATCCGCCTTGAAGCGAGATCTGCACGATGCGCCCGTCCATTGCGGCGGCGGCGTAATTCCGGTCGATATAGTCGCCCCCCACCATATCGAGAATGACATCCGCGCCGCGTCCTTCGGTCGCCTCCTTCACGGCCAGGACAAAATCCTCTGCGCGGTAATTCACTGCGCGAGCGGCTCCCAGCTTCAGGCACGCCTCGCATTTTTCGGCAGAACCGGCCGTCGCGATCACTCTTGCGCCGAAATTGCTCGCGACCTGGATCGCTGTGGTTCCGATGCCGGACGTACCGCCATGGACCAGGAGCGTCTCGCCGGCCTTAAGTCCCCCGCGCTCGAAAACATTGTGCCAAACTGTGAAGAAGGTCTCAGGCAGGGCTGCAGCCTCCGTGAAGGTGAACCCATGCGGGATAGGAAGCGCATTGGTTTCATGGACCACGCAAAATTCGGCGTAACCGCCACCCGGCGTCAACGCGGTGACCTCGTCGCCCACGTGCCACCGCTCCACGCCTTCTCCGGTGGCGGCGACGATACCCGAGACTTCAAGCCCAGGCAGATCAGAGGCCCCCGGCGGCGGCGGGTAGACGCCCTTGCGCTGCGCCACATCCGGCCGATTCACGCCCGCAGCCCTCACCTTGATCAGGATCTCGCCAGAACCTGGCTTGGGCACCGGCCGCTCTTCGGGCTTAAGCACCATCGGGCCGCCATGCTCGGTGATAGCAACTGCCGTCATCTTGTCGGGGATCTCGTCTGACGTCATAGCAAAGCCTTCTTTTGCAATTCTTCCTCAACTGCGTCGGCAGGAATGCGTTGCCTCGCGTCCGGCCCGTTATGTATTGTCATTGCGCTTGCAGCAAAGAATGCGGATAGCGACTATGGATGAGGAAGCGGCTATACGGCCACCCCTATACACAATCGGACAGGACCTTTCGACCCTTTCAGTGGAAGAGCTGAAGCGGACCATCAGCCTGCTCCAGGACGAAATCGCACGCTTGGAACAGGAACTGAGTTCCAAGAGCTCCACCAAGGCTGCGGCCGAGGCGCTTTTCCGGCCCAGCTGACCGGTCACTCATTTTAATTCGGGGGCCGTAATCGCGGCAGCCGGCAAGAGATGGGCCTTCCCATGCTTTCCTCCGTCGGATCGATCATTGCCCTGCTGCTAGGAACCGCCTTTCTTCTGGGCGGCTCAGGTCTCTTCGGCCTGCTCATCCCCTTGCGCGGCCAGTATGAAGGCTTTTCCACAACCGCGCTTGGTTTGCTAGGAAGCGGCTGGGCGGGAGGTTTCATTGCCGGTTGCTATCTGGGACCGCGCCTCGTGCGCCGCGTTGGCCATGTGCGTGCTTTCGGCGCATTCGCCGCGACGGGAGCGATCGTTGCCCTGCTCAACGGCATCTGGATCGACGAGATCGTATGGTTCGTCCTGCGCGCCTTCACCGGCTTCACCATGGCGGGTGCATTTATGGTGATCGAGAGCTGGTTGAACGAGCGTTCGACAAATGAAACGCGTGGAACGGTTTTCGGGCTCTATATGATGGTTACCTACGCCTCCATCACGATAGGCCAATTGGTGGTCACGCTCGGCGATGTGAGGACGCCGATCCTCTTCATGTTCACCGGTATATTCTTCTGCCTGGCGCTGCTGCCGACAGCCATTTCAACAGCGGTCACGCCCGCGCCGCTCGCGGACGTGAAACTCGATTTCCGAACCCTGCATGCTCACTCGCCGGTGGCCGTTTGGGGATGCCTTCTTATCGGCATCGCCAATGGCGCCTGGGGTACGTTAGGTGCCGTCTATGGAGCGGAGGTCGGAATATCCACATTTCAGATAGCGCTTATGATGAGCATAGCAGTGATCGCCGGTGCGATTGCGCAGATGCCGATGGGGCGCATCTCCGATCATACGGACCGCCGGTTCGTGCTCGCTGGCTGCTCGCTGGGGGCAGCGCTCATTGCGCTTGCCATCTTTGTCACCGCGCCGCGGATAGGGAGCGTCATCATCACGATGACCGGCCTTTATGGCCTGCTTGCCTATTCGCTTTATCCAATCTCCGTGGCCCATGCGAATGACCATGCGTCCGGAACCGATTTTGTAAAGATATCCAGCGGTTTGCTGCTCCTCTACGGCATCGGAACCATGGCAGGGCCGATCTTTGCCGGCATGTTCATGCAGTGGCTGCGGCCGGAAAGCCTCTTTCTGGCAACCGCGGGGGCTCACCTCGGCATCACGATTTACGCCTTCGTGCGGATCTCACGCCGGGCGCCCGTCCCGGTTCAGGAAAGGGAAATGTTCCAGACAATCCCCGCGGCGCAACCCGCCGCAACACCCCAGAGTATCATGCTCGATCCAAGGTCGGAGGTCGGCGAAGAGGAAAGGGAGGAAATGAAAGAGGGGAAGGCGCAAGCTGCGGAATGAACGGGCTAGGTCGTTGTCGACTGGCCCGTTCAACTCTTAGAATCCGGCGTACCCTTCTTAACGGCGCGGGAACGCGCAATGTCCTTTGGAAAACCGGGGCCGATCGCGGTTCAGTGCCGCGTTTCGACCTCCTTCAGCCTTTCCATCTCGTCTTTTATGGCCAGCTTGCGTCTCTTCAGCTTGGCGATCTCCAGCGGATCGACGGAGGGATGCGTCATCGCATCGTCGATCTCGCGCTGCAGGTCGATGTGCTTCCGCTGGAGCTCATCAAGATGGGATTCAAGCGACATGGGTGCCTCCTTCCTTGGTTCCCAGTGAACCGCCCGGAATGCTCCCGCCCTTGTTCCATGACGGTACTTTGACAGTCTGCCACCATCAGGCGCGGATGTCGAATGTTAAAGGGTTAGCATTTATCCCCGCCCTGAAATGTGATAAAAAATGAGGGTTGGGGCCACTTTAAAGCAGCGTCGGCGAAAGCGCCGCATCCTTTGCCGGAGTCAAATCAGATCGTGAGCATTTCGGAACAGGAACAGGCCGAAATCCGTCTAGAATTTGCCCGGTTGAAGCAAGACCATGCCGATTTCGATGCTGCGATAAACGCGATGATCGCCTCCGGTTGCGACCCCCTCCAGATTCAGCGCATGAAAAAAAAGAAGCTTGCGCTGAAAGATCGCATTCAAGAGCTCGAAGACAGGATCATTCCCGATATTATCGCCTGAGTCCTGGCTTGCCGATTGGCCCGCGCTGGGCTACGGCCGGATTGTGTAACTTTAATGGAATTTCTGCATGGATCGGCAAAAGGCTGATGTCGCAATCATCATGGGGAGCCAGTCGGACTGGGAAACCATGCGGCATGCGGCAGATATCCTTGAAACGCTCGAAATCTCCCATGACGTGCGGATTGTCTCGGCGCATCGCACGCCAGATAGGCTCTATGCCTTCGCCAAGGGCGCCAAGGCGGAGGGCATTCGCGTGATCATCGCCGGCGCAGGCGGCGCTGCGCATCTGCCGGGCATGACGGCGGCCCTGACATCGCTTCCTGTCTTCGGCGTACCTGTGCAATCCAAGGCTTTGTCTGGCCAGGACTCGCTCCTCTCCATCGTCCAGATGCCGGCCGGCATCCCGGTAGGGACCTTGGCCATCGGCCGCTCCGGCGCCGTTAACGCGGCATTGCTCGCAGCGGCGGTGCTGGCTCTTTCCGATGAAGCGCTTGCCGCGCGGCTCGACGCCTGGCGTGCACGCCAGGCTGCCGATGTTGCCGAACGCCCTGTGGACGAGGCATGAGCCAGCCGCTTGCGCCTGGTGCCACGATCGGCATCGTCGGCGGCGGCCAACTCGGGCGAATGCTCGCCATGGCTGCCGCGCGCCTTGGCTACTTCACGGTCGTTCTGGAGCCGGACGAGGAATGCCCGGCAGGAGATGTGGCGAGCCATCTCATCGTCGCTGCCTATGACGACGGCAGGGCTTTGGAGCAACTTGCCAAGTTCAGTGATGTGGTAACATACGAATTCGAGAACGTGCCCGTGATGGCGGCACGCTCCCTTGCCGACCGCGTTCCGCTCTATCCCTCGGCCGAAGCGCTTGAAACCGCACAAGATCGCTTGGCGGAAAAGATTTTCCTTAACACCGTCGGTATTCCGACCGCCCCGTTC
The DNA here is from genome assembly GCF_011317445.1 of Chelativorans multitrophicus. Classification (GTDB taxonomy): domain Bacteria; phylum Pseudomonadota; class Alphaproteobacteria; order Rhizobiales; family Rhizobiaceae; genus Chelativorans; species Chelativorans multitrophicus. The sequence goes on along the minus strand of NZ_JAAAPL010000003.1, from coordinate 472,320 downwards.
ATTTCCGTCAACACAGACGAGGAAATGGCTCAGGGGCTCGCCCGCTTCAATGGCAATGGCGTGCTCAAGACCAGACGTCTGGGTTATGATGGCAAAGGCCAGCGCGTCTTCAGGGGAGCCGGGCCAGGCGATGCCGAAGGAGTGGTGGCCGCCATGGGCGGCGTGCCGCTCATTCTTGAAGGGCTGATATCATTCGAACGGGAGATCTCCATAATCGCCGCGCGTGCGTTGGATGGTGCCTTGGCCGCTTACGACCCATCGGAAAACCTGCACCGCAACGGAATTCTGCATCAATCGAAAGTTCCAGCCGCTATTTCCAACGAAACCGCGGAAACGGCCAGAGAAGCCGCCTACGCCATTCTCTCCGCGCTCGATTATGTAGGTGTCATCGGGGTCGAATTCTTCGTGCTTGGCGATGGGTCGCTCCTCGTGAACGAGATGGCGCCGCGGGTTCATAATTCCGGCCACTGGACGGAGGCAGCTTGCACTATCTCCCAGTTCGAACAGCACATCCGGGCCATTGCCGGATTGCCGCTGGGCAGCACGACACGTCATTCCGATTGCATAATGGAAAATCTGATCGGTGCGGAGCAAGAGCGGGCGCCAGCCTTGCTCACTGAGCCCAACCTCCTGCTTCACCTCTATGGAAAAGCTGAGGCGAGGCCCGGTCGCAAGATGGGGCATTTCACGCGGATCCTGCCCCGCAAGAACAGCACGAGCTGAGGCGCACCAATCGAGGGTTGGCAGGGGTGGTGACGATCACCACCCCTGACCAGGCTCAATTGACCGCATCCAGCCGGCCAAGGTTGACGAAGATCGTCTCACCTGAGGAATCGTCCACGCCATCATTGTCGGTGACGAAATAGGCCTGACCTTCGGCATCAATGGTGAAGCCTTCAACCTTGTCCACGACATAGCCGTTGCTGGCGGAGCGGATGTCCTCGATCAGGTCGCGGACAAGCGTCTTCTCCACCACCGGCAGGTCGCCGCCGAGCGGAGCCGGCTTGAAGCCGTCGAGCGCGACCTTGTACAGCCGCTTGTTCCTGGCCGCTGTACCGATCTGATTATCGCGTTCGATGATGTACAGCGCGCCTCCGTGGGCGGTGATCTCCGACAGGCCGACCCAGCCCTTCTCCGCGGCATCGAGCGGGTAGCGCACGGCCGACCACTCCTTGGAAACGGGTTTGTAGGCAACAAGCTTCACCTGGTTCTTGGGATCGTCCTTCCACTCACGCTGGACAGCCATCACCAGCATGCGATCCTCGCCTTCTCCGACGATGGTGATGCCCTCGAAGCCGTAGCGCTCTTCATGCGCCAGAAGCTCGGCGGGAAGACCAATCTCTTCATCGATCATCCCGTCCGCATCCACATGGTAGAGGGCGTGCGGGATGAGCCGCTGACTATATCCCTCCGAAGCAAGCCAGAAGCCACCCTCGCCATCCGCCACGAGACCTTCGATGTCGAGCTTCTGAGCTGGGGCATTACCGCGTTTGACGACGATCTTGCGCGTGATTTCGGCGGGCGTCTTGGTAGCGTCGATCACGAAGACGGCGGGCTCGCCGCCATAGACCGAGTCGGAGGCCGCGTAGAGATGGCCGGGCTGCGACGGGTCGGCCGCGAGTGCGGAAAGCGCGCCCCAACCGATCGGCTGCCCGTCGACCATGACCGACCTGATCATCGGATAGACAGGCGCGCCTTCGCCGAGCTCATAGAGCATTACATGCGAGCGAGCGCCGCCATCTTCCACCAGATCCGTCTCGTTGGCGGTCACCAGCAGATTGCGCTGGGGAATGGCGACGACACCTTCCGGCCCGATGCCGGAGGGCAGAACCTGAACGAACTCCGGCGCGGCACCCGTGTCGCGGTAGACCGCTACCAGCGAAGAACGCTCCTCAGCGACGAATATGTATTGCTGGCCGCCATAGGTAGCGACCTCGATGCCTTCCGGCTCTACGCCCTTCGCGTCGGAACGCTTGTCAGGATAATGGCCGACGAGGGCTGCTTGCTGATCCAGGTCGGCGCCCGAATCGTAGAGCACCTCGCCTGCCGACGAGAAGATGGTGAAGCTTCGCGAGCCACCCTCGTAATCGCCTTCGTTGGCGACCACGAGGCGATCATTGTCGAGCCACTTCACGGCGTCGGGTTCACGCAGCAGGTTTTCCGCCTTCTGGTCAAAGCGCAGCGCGCCGTCGTCGAGCATGTCGATCTTTTCGACACTCGTGCTGCCGGCGGAAAAATGGCCGACAACCTCGCCGGTCTCGGCCGAGACGATGACGATGTGATTGTTCTCCTGCAGCGTCAGCGCGATCTCGCCCGCTTCGTTGAAGGCGACAAATTCAGGCTCGGGATCCTCCGGCGCCACCTCGGCAAGGCCGGTTACATCCACGGTCTTGATGCCATCGCAATCGGGCATGCCGTCCGCGAGCGGCACGATCTGCAGGCTACCCGCCGGCATCTGCGGGATGGCGCCGTCGTTCACATCCTCGTCGCGCTCGTTTTCGATGGCGATCGCGAGGAAGCGCTTGTCTTTGCTGACGGCGATGGAATCCGGCTGGCCGGCGAGCGTGCAGGCCTCTTCGGCCGTCTTCGCGGCAATATCGATCACGAGCAGCTTGCCGGAGGGATTCGTATAGCTCTCCGAGGTGTTGACGGCCGCGAAAGCCTTGCCGCCCAGCACCGTGACGGAGGTTGGCTCGCCCTCCACCTTGATCACGCCGCCGGCTTTCGGTGCCTTGGCGTCGCTGATGTCAACGAAGCCGACAGCGCCCAGCGGACTGTCGGAATAGATGAGGATGTTGCCGTCTTCGCTTGCGGTGATGATTTCCGACGAGGTCGGAGTCGCCGGGTCCATGTCGGCCGGCAGGTTCTCGGCGACCGGAAATGTCGCAATGCGGTTGAAAGCTTGCTGCGCGAACGCGGGAATTGAAGTTGAAAGCGAAAGCGTTGCGGCAAGCGCGTAAAGCAGTGAAGGACGTCCCATCCCCATCTCCGTCAATCGGTTGGAATACTGCCTATTGGAGGACGAGGATTGCAGCGTCGTGACGGAACGATGAAAGTCCGATGACGGATTTGCTCAATGCACTGCGAAGTTTTCTTGCCTCGATGGCGGAATGGAACTATATAACCGCCATTCCCATACATCGGTGGTAGTAACCACCGCCCGCGCTAGGGAAGCGGGCGAAGACAGGATATTTTGCGATGGCCAACACGCTTCTTATGCCGAAGGCAACCGCCGTCTGGCTGGTGGACAACACGGCGCTGACCTTCGACCAGATTGCCGAGTTCTGCAAACTTCACCCGCTGGAAGTGAGTGCGATCGCCGACGGCGACGCGGCGCAGGGCATCAAGGGCATGGACCCCGTGATCACCGGGCAGCTGACGCGCGAGGAAATCGCCCGCGGCGAGGCTGACACGAACTACCGCTTGAAGCTTTCTGAGCCAAAGGTTCGCGTGCCCGAGACCAAGCGCAAGGGGCCGCGCTACACGCCGCTGTCCAAGCGTCAGGACCGGCCGAACGCCATTCTCTGGCTTGTGCGTAACCATCCGGAGCTCAAGGACGCGCAAATCTCGCGCCTCGTCGGCACCACCAAATCGACCATCGAGCAAATCCGCAACCGGACACACTGGAATTCGGCCAATCTCACGCCGATGGACCCGGTAACGCTCGGGCTGTGCTCCCAAATCGACCTCGATCTGGAGGTAAGCCGCGCGGCCCGCCACGCCCCGCCGCCTTCGCCCGCTGGCGATACGCTTCTGCCAGCCGCCGAAACGGAAAAGCTGCCGGTAGAGGATACTCGCCGTGACGAGCCCGAGGAGAAGGAACTCGACGCCGACGCCGTCTTCGCCAAGCTCTCCTCTCTGCGCTCCAAGCGTGAGGACGACGAAGAATAACGTCGTTCAGCCGCAGTAGCTGACGCGCTGGCCGCCGTCATAGGTCCTGGCCAGCGCCTGTTTCACAAGGCTGCCGCCCACGGGCACACCCTGTACCGTGGCCACATCCGCGAGTACGCGCCCGAAATACTTGTCGCCGCTGATATTACGGATATGGACCACCGTGCCGCCTATCAAGGCTTCGAGTTCGTCGCGTGCATTCAGCGCCGCCGCTTTTTCCAGGCTGCAACGGCTCCTTATCTCAGGCGCATCCACGCCTCGAATACGGATGCTCACCGTAATCTTCTGTCCCGGCCACACATGCGCCTCCGCCACGAAGGTGTCGCCATCGATAACGCGGACGACCTCCGCGTGGATCGGGCCGGGGATCACCTCGCTCCCGAAGAGCGGCGGCACATTGATGGCAAAGAACGCGATTGCAAGGGGAGCAAACAAGCGAGTCCACATGAATAGGATCATATTCCTATTCTCGCCGGCCAGCAAGCATCCCTTCCCATTCCTTCTCAGAAATCGGTCGCGATTCCCTTCACCTCCCAATCCCCATAACGGGCCGGATCCGGCCCATCGCGCCCACCGATCTCGCGCGGCGCGTCGGCCTGCTGAGCGGCACGGCGTTTCCGCCGATCCTCCGCTTCCTCTAAAGCCCGTTTGGCAGCCGGCGACAGGGTGGCGGGATCACGACGGGATGGGACCTCTTCTCTCGATTCCTCTTTCAATGACTTGTCCTCTCGCAGCAGCGCGGCACTTGTTGAATATGAAAGGTTTCGCTCCCATCATATAGGCAAACGCATCGCTCAAGCCATACTCGGGAGCGATTGGTGAGTTACGGAGTCCTCGGATGAATATGATTCGCACGGCAATGCTTCTGGCGTTCATGACGGCGCTGTTCATGGCCGTCGGCTATCTCATCGGCGGCAGCGGCGGAATGATGATCGCGCTGGTCATCGCCGCGGCCATGAACCTGTTCAGCTACTGGAATGCGGACAAGATGGTGCTGAGGATGCACCATGCTGTCGAGGTGGACGAACGCAGCGCACCGGAATACTACCGCATCGTAAGCGATCTTGCGCAAAGAGCAGGATTGCCGATGCCGCGCGTCTACGTCATCGACAATCCGCAGCCGAACGCTTTTGCAACCGGGCGCAATCCTCAGAACGCAGCTGTTGCCGCGACCACCGGCCTGCTTCATAGCCTGACCCCTGAGGAAGTGGCGGGAGTTATGGCTCATGAGTTGGCGCACGTACAGAACCGCGACACCTTGACCATGACCATTACCGCCACGCTGGCCGGCGCGATTTCAATGCTTGGCAACTTTGCCTTCTTTTTCGGCGGCAACCGTGACAACAACAATCCTTTCGGCTTTATCGGCATCCTTGTCGCGATGATCGTCGCGCCGCTGGCGGCTATGGTTGTGCAAATGGCGATCAGCCGCACGCGCGAATACGCCGCGGATCGCCGAGGTGCGGAAATCTGCGGTCAGCCGCTCTGGCTTGCCTCTGCGCTGGCCAAGATCTCCCGCGCCGCGCATCGCGTCGTCAATGTCGATGCCGAACGCAATCCGGCAACGGCGCATCTTTTCATCATTAACCCGCTATCGGGTCAGCGCATGGATAATCTCTTCTCAACGCATCCCAATACGGAAAACCGCATCGCCGCGCTTCAGGCCATGGCGGGCGAATTCGGCAATGCACCGCCTGCTTCTCTGCGAGAGGATGAGCCCGGCGCCGACGGGCCTTGGGGCCGCTCCGCAAGTCGTGCCCGCAAGGGCCCCTGGTCGTGAGCGGGGGCGAAGCCCAAGGCGTTCAGCCGAGGCGAAAAAGGCCAGCTTCCGCTCGCCCCGCGATTGAAGATAAACCCGGCCTCGATGCTCGAAGAACAGCGGCGAAGCTCCTAGCTGCCGTCATAGACGCGCGCACGCCGCTTGACGCTCTCACCGACAACGAGCATGGCCATCCCCAATATCTTTCCCTTGAGCAGCGGGACCGGGCGCTTGTACGGGCAATCCTCATCAGCGCGCTGCGTCACCGCTGTACGATCGAGAAGCTTGTCGGCAGGAGGCTCGACCGGCCACTGCCGCCCAATGCTCACTCGCTTTCACATATTCTGCATGTCGGTGCGGCGCAGATCCTTTTTCTCGACGTGCCGGATAGCGCCGCGGTAGACCTCGCGGTGACACAGGCCAAGGCAGATCCGCGTGCGGCGCGCTTTTCCGGTCTCGTGAATGCGGTCCTGCGCAACCTCGCCCGCCGCAAGCATGAACTGCCGAAGGCACTGGAAAACACCCGCGATGCACCGGCCTGGTTCGCCGAACGGCTGGAGGCCGTTTATGGCCATGATCAGACCGACGCGATCCTGAAGGCCCACCGCCTCGAAGCTCCTACCGATTTCACGGTGAGATCCGATCCCGCCCTTTGGGCGGAGCGGCTGGGCGGCCGCGTGCTGCCCAATGGGTCGGTGCGGCTCGATCGCTTACCCTCTCCGATACCGGAACTGCCGGGCTTCGCGGAAGGCGCCTGGTGGGTACAGGATGCGGCGGCAAGCCTGCCTGCCCGGCTGCTGGGCGATGTTGAGGGCCTGTTCGTCGCAGATCTCTGCGCAGCACCCGGCGGCAAAACGGCAGCACTGGCGCTTGAGGGCGCCTGGGTTAGCGCCGTAGATATTTCGGCAAGCCGCTTGAAGCGGCTCAAGGCCAATCTCGACCGGTTGGGCCTTTCGGCCGAGATCGTACAGGCGGACGTGCTCTCATGGGAGCCGGAGCGCAAATTTGATGCGGTTCTGCTTGATGCACCCTGCTCATCCACGGGCACGGTGCGGCGCCATCCCGACGTGCCGTGGACCAAGACACCCGAAGACATTGCAAAGCTTGCCGACCTGCAAAGACGATTGCTTGAGCGCGCGCTTACGCTCATCCATCCAAGCGGTATCGTCGTCTTCTCGAACTGCTCTCTGGACCCGTCCGAAGGTGAGGAGCTGGTGAGGGATGTTCTCGGCAAGCAGGCCGGAATCGCCCTCGACCCGATCCTCCCGGAGGAATTGCCTGGGGCGGAGCATTTTGTCACGGCGGAAGGATTTTTACGCACGACGCCCGCGCATTTCGGGACAGAAAGCCAGCTCGACGGTATCGATGGCTTCTTCGCTGCACGTCTGAGGCGGTCATGAAGGAATTTGTCCTTCGCACAAACTCTTGAATCATCTAGAATCTTGCTGGGTCCCTCGCGGGAGGAATGGGAGGGCAACAATCGAGGTATGCTTTGAGAATGGACGGCGGCTTCAGTCCGCTCCTGTGGGATCTTGCGGCGCGTCAGGCGTGGAGGCGCCTGCGTTGTAGATTGCGCGCGGGTCCCGCTTATCGTTGGCGTTATACGGGCCGAACACCCGAACGGCTGCTGATCGCGCCTCCGGATCTGCGAATCGCCGATCCGGAGATTGCGCGCGAGATCTATCATGGCCGCTTCCTTTTTGCCGGCCAGCTGGTCGAGACCGGCGGGGAATCCCCTTTCCACATGGATGTGGCCAATATCGCGTGGATGGAGGCCCTGCATGGTTTCCGATGGCTGCGCCATCTTCATGCGGCCCAGACAGAACTCGCGTCAGCCAATGCCCGGGCGCTCGTAGCTGACTGGATTGCGTTGTACGGGCGCCGGATTTCCGGAGTAGCCTGGCAGCCCGCAGTTACCGCCCGGCGTGTGATTTCCTGGCTTCAGCATTCAGCGGTGGTCCTGCAGGGAGCAGACCTTGCCGCCTACCGCCAATATCTCAAGCTGCTGGCCATTCAGGTACGCTACTTGCGATCGATTACCCCCGAAATGCCGGACGGGGAGGAGAAGCTCCGCGCGCGCATAGCGCTTGCCTTCGCCGCCCTTTCCCTTCCCACTTCCGTCTCCACATTGCGGACGGCGACGCGTAATCTGAGCATCGAGCTCGATCGGCAGATCCTGCCGGATGGGGGTCACATATCGCGCAATCCGCGGGCGATCATCGAGCTCCTGGCCGATCTCCTGCCGTTAAGGCAGACCTACGCTATCCAGGCGGAACCGCCTCCCCAGGCGCTGGTGGGCGCCGTGGAACGAATGCTGCCAGCTCTGCGCTTCTTCCGCCACCAGGACGGCAGCCTTGCGCGTTTCAACGGGATGGGGGTCACGATCCACGACCGCGTGAACGCAATTCTGCGGCATGACGATACGGTCGGATCTCCGCTCTCCCATGCGCCGTACTCGGGCTATGAGCGTCTTTCCATGGGCAGCACGACGGTGATTGCAGATACCGCGGCCCCTCCACCCGTCGAGCTGTCCAATGCTGCCCATGCGGGCTGCCTTTCCTTTGAGCTCTCCTCCGGAAAACATCAGTTTATCGTCAACTGCGGCATCGATAGCTTCGGAGTAGAAGCGTTCCGGCCGCTGGCGCGGGCGACGGCGGCCCACTCGACCGCTACGATCGACGATACCTCCCAGGCCCGCTTTGCGCTTCCCGCACGATGGGACGATTGGGTGGGCACTCCGCTCGTCGGCGGCCCTCGCAAAGTGACCTGCCGGCGCATCGACACCGATCGGTCCCTCGGCTTTGTGGCCAGCCACGACGGTTATGTCTCCCGCTTCGGCGTCATTCACGAGCGTGAACTGGCGCTGATGCATGAGGGAACAGTGGTTCGCGGAAGTGATCGCTTTTTCCGGCCCGATGGCGCCGAGTTGGAGCGAAAGGCGGCGGTGGCAGTGCGCTTCCACCTGCACCCGGATATCGATCTATATCGGGACGATAATGGACTCCTGATCCTTGCTGGCGATGCCACCGATACCTGGGTGTTCTCCTGCAAGGGGGTTGAGCCTGTGGTGGAGGAGTCCATCTTCTTCGCCGCCATAGCCGGAGCCTGCCGCAGCCGCCAAATCGTGCTGCATTTCAAGGCGAACGAGATGCAGGAAGTGCATTGGCAGCTCGTGCGCACGAACAGCATTCTCTCGCGGAATTGACCTCCCGGCCTCGCGGTGACTTGATTTGAAGCTGGCCTATGATAGGCAGCGGTCTGCCAAGAGGATTGCCATGACCGTTTCCGCGAAGAATATTCCGGCGCCCGATCTCGTTCCTGTGCGGCGCGCGCTCATATCCGTCTCTGACAAGACAGGCATTGTCGATTTCGCCCGCAGTCTGGCTGCCCGGGAAGTTGCGCTTGCATCCACCGGCGGCACCGCGGCGCTGCTCGCGCGAAGCGGCATCGGCGTGATGGACGTCTCTCAGCTCACCGGATTTCCGGAGATCATGGACGGACGCGTGAAAACGCTTCATCCTGCCGTGCACGGCGGCCTCCTCGCCATCCGTGACGACCCCGATCATCGATCCGCAATGGAAACACATGCCATCAAGCCAATCGATCTGGTGGTAATCAATCTCTATCCGTTCGAAGACGTGCGTTTCGGCGGAGGGGATTATGCGGCGACGGTGGAGAATATAGACATTGGCGGCCCAGCCATGTTGCGCGCTGCAGCCAAGAACCACGCCTATGTGGCGGTCGTTACCGATCCGGCAGATTATGCCCGAGTATTGGAAGCCCTGGAAAAAAACGATGGCGCGCTCCCCTACCGCCTGAGACAGGAACTGGCGGCCAAAGCCTATGCGCGTACCGCGGCCTATGACGCGGCAATTTCGCAATGGTTTGCAGAATCCCTTGCTATTGCTGAGCCGGAATGGCGCTCCTTTGGCGGCAGACTTGCTCAAGTGATGCGCTATGGCGAGAATCCGCACCAGCAGGCAGGCTTTTACGCCACCGGCGAGAAGCGGCCGGGTGTGGCGACGGCGCGCCAGGTACAGGGCAAGCAGCTTTCCTACAACAACATCAACGACACGGACGCCGCCTTCGAGCTGGTCTGCGAATTCGACCCGAAAAAGGTCGCGGCCGTTGCCATCATCAAGCACGCCAATCCCTGCGGCGTGGCGGAGGGAACCTCACTGGCCGAAGCCTATCGCAAAGCACTTGCCTGTGATCCCGTTTCCGCCTTCGGCGGCATTGTCGCACTCAATCGCATTCTGGATGCGGAGGCGGCCGAGGAAATCGCAAAAATTTTCACCGAGGTAATCATCGCGCCCGACGCGACGGAGGAAGCGCAGGCGATTATCGCCACCAAGAAGAACTTGCGCCTGCTCTTGACGGAAGGGGTAGCCGACCCGCGTGCGCCTGGGCTTTCGGCCAAGACCGTAGCGGGCGGGCTGCTCGTCCAGACGCGAGACAATGGCGTGATCGATGATCTCGATCTCCGGGTGGTCACCAGGCGTGCGCCGTCCGAGAAGGAAATGGCAAACCTGAAATTCGCCTTCCGCGTCGCCAAGCACGTGAAGTCGAACGCTATAGTCTACGCGCGGGACCTCGCCACGGTGGGCATCGGTGCGGGCCAGATGAGCCGCGTCGATTCCGCCCGCATCGCCGCGCGAAAGGCGGAAGATGCCGCTGCTGCCGCGGGCGGACAGCCGTTGACGAAAGGTTCTGTGGTGGCTTCGGACGCATTCTTCCCCTTTGCCGACGGCCTTCTCTCGGCCGTGGAGGCGGGGGCCACAGCGGTTATTCAGCCGGGTGGTTCCATGCGCGACGACGAGGTGATCAAGGCAGCCGACGAGCACGGCATCGCCATGGTCTTCACCGGCATGCGGCATTTCAGGCACTGACGCGCATTTGGCGCGTGCTTCATGCCCGCGCTCCCCGTTGGTTCTTCACAAGCGGCAGGAGAACAAGTCCTAAGAAGAAGAGCGCCAGCACCGGCGTGACGCCAAGCCGTTGCGCGTCGACGGAGGAGAGGGCGAACTCCGGCTGAGAGAAGAAGGCCGTCGCTGCCGCCACGCTGAAAGGTCCGATAAAGGCCGTTGCCTTGCCGGAGAAAGCGTAGAGGCCGAAGGCCTCGGTCACCTGCGTGCGCGGCACCTGGTCCACCAGCAGCGTGCGGGAAGCCGCTTGGACAGCGCCGCCCGCCGCGCCGATCATCGCGCCAGCGGCGAAGAACAGGATATCGGGAAGCCGGCTTGCGGCGTCTTCCAGCGGCACGAAAATCACCTCGCTCCGCGTGATGGAGATCACCAGCAGGCAGCAGGCGCACAGGCTAAAGATGGAGACGCCCACCACCGCCTTGGGGCCACGCGCCTTGTCCATCCGCCCGCCAGCCCAGGCGCCGAGCGCACCGGTCATATTCACGAGGATGCCGAAAAGGCCGATCTCGACGATGGACCAGCCGAGAACGCCGGCGGCATAAATGCCGCCGAAGATATAAAGCGCGTTTAGCGCGTCCCGATAGAACATGGAGGACGCGAGGAAGCCGAGATAGCTGCGCTCGGACGGCAGCCGGCGGAACGTGGCGCCCAACTGCCGAAGACCCTGGCGCACCACTCCCGCCATGCGCCGCCGCGGCTGATCGGGCGTGAACAGAAACATCGGCAGCGCGAAAAGGACATACCAGAGCGCTGTGAGCGGCCCCACCGCCCTGTCGCCCTCCCTGCTCGCCGCATCAAGGCCGAACAGTGGTTCAAGGCCGATCAGCGTGCGCCCGGTCTCCGGCGAAGCGGCCATGAAGCCCAGAACAAGCACGAGCAAGACGATGCCGCCCAGATAACCGAATCCCCAGGCGGAGCCGGAAAGACGGCCGAGCTCGGAGCGGGGCACGAGGTCGGGCATCATGGCGTTGTTGAAGACGGCGGCGAGTTCCACGCCGAAAAGGGCAAGCGCCACAAGGACGAGCACGGGCGCGAGGCTCTCCATTCCAGGCGTCGCGAACCAAAGCCCCGCGCAGCCGAGGCAGCCAAGGATGGAAAAGAAAAGGATCCAAGGCTTGCGCGGGCCCGAGGCGTCGGCAATCGCTCCCAGAAAGGGCGAGGAAATCGCGACCATGAGGCCGCCTATGCCCGTGGCAAGCCCCCAGAGCTCCTGCCCGCGCGCCGCGTCCGGCGCCACGGCTGAGGCGAAATATGGGCCGAAGACGAAGGTGATTATAAGCGTGTGGAAAGGCTGCTGAGCCCAATCGAAGAAAATCCAACCCCAAATGCCGCGGCGGCCTGTCGTCTCCGGCTCCACCCCCAGGCCCGCCCCCGCCGCGCTCATGCGCTGAGATCCGCCAGGAGACCGGCGGCCACGGTGAGCCGGGCCACGCTCGCTTCGCCCGCATCCGTTAGCGCCTGTAGCCGCTCGCGCACTCGTGCCACACGCTCGCCCCCGGCTTCGATCCAGCGGGCGGCGGCATCGTCCGTTTCACCGAAGCCTGAGAGTGCAGCAATAGTGATGCCGCGCCGAGCAGCATCGATGGTGTCCATCGCCCGAGCAAGCGCCAGCCCGTCGTAGTAGTCCGAGGGCGAAAGAGACGCGGCCGCGGATTCGATACGGCTCAAGCGAAATGCCTCGCTAACGGCGAAGAACGCTCCCGCCGCTTTTGGCAAGTCCACTTTTGCCGTATCGGCGGCAAGCACGATATCGGGTAGAAGCGCGGAGATTTCGAGGAGAGATAACCGCTCCGCCAGAGGAGAGGGCACGCCCGCCGCTTCATGCTTCGCGATGGTCGCCGCAATGGCTTCCACGCGAAAAGGCGGCAGGAGAGACGGCAAAGCTGGCTCAAGCTTGGCCCGCGCTTCGACGAGATGTCGAATGCGATCATCGATCGTGCCCTGCCCCAGGCCATTCTTTAGCTGCCATGCGGTGGCCGTGAGGATGAGCCGTGAAACCTGCTCATAAAGGGTGAGCTGCACCTGTCCGTAAATCTTGTTGTCCAGTGCGTCGATGGCCAGGAAGACGGAGCGAAGGTCAAAACCGTCGCGCACCACCGCATAGGCCTCGACCACTTCGTGCGCTGGCCTGCCTGTCATGTCCTGCAGCCGGGTCACGAAGGCAGGCCCGCCACGGTCGATAATGTCGTTGGCCAGCTCCGTCGCTATGATTTCACGGCGCAGCCGATGGCCTCGAATTTCCGCTGCATATTTCTCGCGCATCCGGGCAGGGAAGTAGGCAAAGAGATCAGCCTCGAAATGCCGTTCGTCCGGAAGCGGGCTGGCCACCAGCTCATCGAAGAGCACAATCTTTGCGTAAGCAAGCAGCACGCCGATTTCAGCCCGGGTCAGCGGCTCGCCCCGGCTCTGCCGCTCCGCAAGGGCCTCTGGACCTGGCAGAAATTCAACTGCCCTGTCGAGATGCCCTTGGCTTTCGAAAACAGTCATCATTCGCGCTTGATGCGGCAGCTCCGAAAGGCCACGGCGCTCGACGAGCGAAATCGCGAGCGTCTGCATGTGATTGTTTTGCAGCACGAGATCCGCCACCTCATCCGTCATGGCGGCAAGAAGCTCATTGCGATCGGGGCGGGTAAGCGCGCCGTTCCGCAGGGCGCCCGCAAGGGCAATCTTGATATTCACTTCCAGGTCGGAGGAATTGACCCCGCCCGAATTGTCCACCGCGTCGGAATTGCAGCGTCCGCCTCTGCGATTGAACTCGATGCGCGCGCGCTGAGTCACACCGAGATTGGCGCCCTCGCCGACAACTCTTGCACCGACCTCTTTCGCAGTGACGCGAATCCCGTCATTGGCGCGATCGCCGACCTCCTGGTTGGATTCGTCGGACGCACGCACATAGGTGCCGATGCCGCCAAACCACAGAAGATCGACAGGTGCACGGAGGATCGCAGCGATGATCTCCGCCGGTGACCCGGTCTGACCGGACATACCGATGGCCTTTGCCGCTTCGGCACTGAGCGTGATCCGCTTCTGTGAACGCGGGATGATCATGCCGCCGTTTGACAGCTTCGATTTGTCGTAATCTTGCCAGCTGGAGCGCGACAGCTCAAACAGGCGTCTACGCTCGGCAAATGACACCGCCGGATCCGGATCGGGATCGATAAAGATATCGCGATGGTCGAAGGCCGCCACCAGCCTGATGCAGGGGGAGAGCAGCATGCCATTGCCGAAGACGTCGCCGGACATGTCGCCGACGCCGACAACGGTGAAGGGCTCTGTCTGAATATCGCGATTCATCTCGCGGAAGTGCCGCTTCACGGCCTCCCAGGCGCCGCGCGCGGTGATGCCCATCTTCTTGTGGTCGTAGCCGGCGGAGCCGCCCGAAGCGAAGGCATCGTCCAGCCAGAAATCATGAGCCTGGCTGATCTCATTGGCCGTATCGGAAAAGGTTGCTGTGCCCTTGTCGGCCGCCACGACGAAATAGGGATCGGCCCCATCGTGACACGCGACGTTCTCAGGCGGCACAATCTCGTCGCCGCGGAGATTGTCCGTAATCGAGAGAAGCGTGGAGACGAAGTTTATATAGGCCTGGCGGCCTGCCTCGAAGACCTGTTGGCGGTCACCGCCCGCCGGCAGGCGGCGTGGGTAGAAGCCGCCCTTTGCTCCAACGGGCACGATAACGCTGTTCTTGACCTGCTGCGCCTTTACCAGACCCAGCACTTCCGTGCGGTAGTCCTGCGCACGGTCGGACCAGCGAAGACCGCCGCGCGCCACAGGCCCAAAGCGCAAATGCACGCCTTCGACTTCGGGGCCGTAGACGAAGATCTCGCGCCAGGGACGCGGCTGCGGCAGCCCTTGGACCAGTCGAGAATCGAATTTAAAGGCGAGCGCCCGACGTCCGCTCTCGGCAAAATAATTCGTGCGCAGCGTCGATCTGATGAGGTTTAGGAAGCGGCGAATGATCATGTCATCGTCGAGGCTGTGCACGGCTTCCAATGCGTCCCCGATTTCTTGCTCAATGCCTCGTGCATTCACTTCCGCATTTTCGCCGAAGGCGCGCCGGGGATCAAAACGCTCGACGAAAAGGGCGAAGAGCTTTCCTGCTATCGCGGGATAGCGGTTCAGCGTATCGGCAATGAAGCCCTGGCTTTGGGAAATGCCAACCTGGTGCAGATAGCGGCTATAGGCTCGCAGCACGCCGATCTGCGCCGCTCCCAGCCGGGCCTGCTGGGTAAGCGCGTTCAGGCGGTCATTGTCCTGTTCCCCGCCCCAGACCGCGAGGAAAACCTCATCAAACAAAGCGCCGTCATCCGACAGATCGATGGCCTCACCGAAAGCACTCTCGAGCTCCATGTCATGGAGAAAGACTTGCTTCCCGCCGGTTTTGCCCAGATCGAAGGTACGCTCGCTGATGACACGGAAACCCATATTTTCAAGCAGCGGCACGCGCCTGCTAAGCGCAACCGGCGAGCCAAAATGATAGATTTTTAGGGCAGCTTGATTTTTGCGCTGCTCCGAACGCCGGTGAAAATCTATGGCTATCGGATGTTCGGCCGACAGTTCTGAAACGTGTTTTGCATCAAAAAGCGCTGTTGGGGGCGCAAAACTGTTGCGGTAATCCTCCGGAAAGCGCGCAGCAATCTCGGCGATATCATCGTCCGCGCCTTCGTCTTCAACCGCATCGCGCAGCGCGTCATCCCAGGTGCGCACGATAGCGCGAACGGCCGATTCCAGCTCCTCCGCAGCGATACGCGGCGTCTTTCCGCCCGATCGCCCGATGATGAAGTGAACGCGTGCCAGCGAGCCTTCGGGGAATGAGGGATAAAAAGCGGAAAGGCGTCCCTCGAAGGCGGTTTTCAGATAAGCACCGATTCGTTCCCGGACGAGAGAATCGTAGCGGTCACGAGGCACAAAAACCAAAACGGAGACGAACCGATCGAATTGATCTATTCGATAGAGAACCCGCACGCGTGGTCGTTCGCCAAGCGCCAGGATTGCCTCCGCGTGCTTGCGCAGCCTCGAAACGCCGATCTGGAACAATTCGTCGCGCGGAAAGGACTCCAGCACATTGATGAGCGCCTTGCCCGAATGGTCGGTCGGGGCGAAACCAGAACGCGCAATGACGGCCTGTGCCTTGGAGCGCAGATATGGAATTTTCAGTACTGAACTGGTGTACGCCGTCGAGGCAAAGAGGCCCACGATGCGCAGCTCTCCCGAGAGCTTTCCGTCATCGTCAAACGTTTTAATTCCGATATAGTCGAGATAGGCGCGACGGTGCACGACGGATTTTGCATTCGCCTTGGTTACGATCAGCGGCTCCGGACCATGCAGGAAGGCGCGGATCTCGGGCGTGGTCGCGACCACATCATCCCCACGTCGCAGAACGCGAACTTCCGGATCGGCGAGAATACCGAGGCCCTTTTTCTCGGAGCGCTCCAGCGTGCCTTCCTTCTCCCCACCCTTGTAGTTGAACTCACGCATCCCTAAAAAGATGAAGTTGTCGTCGCGCAGCCACTCGAGGAACGCGATTGCCTCGTGCACCTCGTTCTTTTCGAGCGGCACGGCTGTGTATCGAAGCCGCGTCACCTCCTGGTCAAGGCGCGCCAGCATCGGCTTCCAATCGGCTACAGCAGCGCGAACCTGGGCTAGGGTACGGCTAAGACGCCCTTCCAGGCGCTCGCATGCATCGGCTGACAAGCGTGGCAGGTGAACCTGGATGAGGCTCACTTTGCTTGCATCGCGAGCCGGTTTCTGAGCGGCTTCACCCAGGACCTGGGTTACGCCCTCCTTTCCATGCTGCACGAAGAACACTGGATGCGTCACAAGAGTGGGTTCTGGCGCGTCATCGGTGATTTCACCCATGACGGAATCGAAAAGGAACGGCATGTTGTCGTTCACCACCGTTACCACGGTGACAGCGCGGCCCTCCCGCTCGATGCCGGGATTGGGCTCCACTACGACGACACTCTCACCGGGCCTGTGCTGATTTAATGCAGCAAGCGCGAGCGCCGCAGCGCGATCAAGCTCGGCAGCCTTGTAGGACGCAAGGTCCTCTTCAGAAGCACGTGCAGTCAGGATTTCCCTTAAAAGCTCAACCTCGCTGGCTTTGTGCGCTAGCTTTGCCGCGTTCGGTTGGACGCTCATCGGAAACTCCCTTTTTTGAAATCTGCTTTAACATGAAACAAGAGAAGATTGTCGCCGCGAAAGCAGCGGCGATTCGGTCTTTCTTAAAAAGGTGAATTTATCATGACAAGCGTGACCCGCCATGGGTCAGGAGAGCACGCGAATCCGCGTTTTCCTGGAAAGCCTGGGTAAAATGCGTCTCATCGTTTGCGGCGCAATGGCGATGCAACCCTCCGTAGGCTTCATTTCGGGATGCGCAATATGCAGAAAAATTGCGCTGCCAGCGCCGCGCTGGCGCGACTTGATGTTCCAGTCCAGCACCACGCAAATATCATAGAGGGCGTCTTCCCGCTCCATTCTCTCATGACTTTTGGGAAAGGGCAGGCGGACCGGGCGATTGTAGTTCGCATCCCCCGGCGCATCGCACCATCCGAGATCGGATCGGATGGATAAGACGGGCAGGCGGGCAGGCCCGATTCCGCCTCGCCGGCGGTCACGTCTAAAATAGATGCCAAGTGGATGCATGACGAAGCCAGGTGTAGCGCCGTCTCCTTCACGCTTGAATACACTGATCCCAGAGCGTCCAAGTGCACAAGGAAAAACAAAAGCGTCGATCGAAAGAAGTCCTCGGGTCCGGTTTCGAGGATGTGGCCGAACAGCCAAAATAGATGTTTGGGCAGCCTTACGGGAGGTGCACGTGCCTTTACGCCGTTTCTGGCGTATAATTGATTTGTTGAACAAAGAATCGCAACGGGCTTTCATAGTAGGCTTATTGCGCATAAACGAACGTTCTGCCAAGCGGGGGCTGGTCAACGCCATCTGGCGAAACGAGTGACGGATCGAACATGACGCCACGCACCATCCTGATAGTCGATGACGACGACGACCTGCGCGCCACGCTGGTGGAGCAGCTTGCTCTTTATGAGGAGTTTGATCTCCTCGCGGAGCCGAACGCTACCAAGGGAATTCAGGCGACCCGCAATTCCATGGTGGATCTGACCATTATGGACGTTGGCTTGCCGGACATGGATGGAAGGGAGGCGGTCAAGCTGCTGAGAAAAGGCGGCTATCGTGCGCCAATTATCATGCTGACGGCCCAGGACACCGACTCCGACACCATTCTCGGCCTGGAAGCGGGCGCCAACGATTATGTGACGAAGCCTTTCCGATTCGCGGTCCTGCTCGCGCGTATTCGCGCGCAGATGCGCCAGCACGAGCAGAGCGAGGATGCGAATTTCACCGTGGGCCCATATACCTTCAAGCCGAGCCAGAAACTTCTGATCGACGAGCGCGGAAGCAAAATCCGCCTGACCGAGAAGGAGGCGGCAATCATCAAATATCTCTACCGCGCTGAGCAGAAAGTGGTCACTCGGGATGTCCTGCTCGAAGAGGTTTGGGGCTACAATTCGGGCGTGACGACCCATACTTTGGAGACGCACGTCTACCGTTTGAGACAAAAGATTGAACGTGATCCTTCCAAAGCCGAGATTCTTGTGACAGAAAGCGGCGGATACAAGCTCGTTCCCTGAGCCGGCGGGTGGGGAAAATCACAACAAGGGAACGGGCGCGGGGACGAATCCGCCATGGCGCTGGACGATGACATCCGCGTATTGTCCGGCGTGAGTCTCTTCGAGGGCTTCACGCGCGAGCAGCTACGCCTCCTGGCCTTTGGCGCCGAGACGATCTCTCTCGGCGCTGGTCGAAAGCTATACTCGGAGGGAGCGCCGGCGGACTGCGCCTTTATCATCTCGTCGGGAGAGGTGGCGCTTTTCCATCAGGACGGAGAACGCCGCGACTTGATCTCCACACATGGACCTGGCGCGATCCTAGGCGAGTTTGCGCTCATCGCGGAAACGGAGCGGCTGACGAGTGCCGTTGCTCAAACCGACGTCAGGGTGATCCGCCTGAGCCGTTCTTCGTTTCGCCGCATATTGGAGGAATTTCCCGAGATCGCGGAGCATTTGCGTCGTCGAATTGCAGCCGATCTCGAAGCAATGCTGGCGCGCATCCATTCCGTTGCGGCAAAACTCGTCAGATAGCCTTTTAGAAACAGAAAAGACCGGCCGAAGCCGGTCCTTTCCAAGTCGTTGCCTGAGAATTTGAAGTCTATGCTTCCTTCGGCTCCAGCACCTGCCGGCCGCGATACATCCCAGTCTTGAGATCGACGTGGTGCGGACGGCGAAGCTCGCCGGAATTCTTATCTTCCACATAGGTCGGCGCTTTCAGCGCATCGGCCGAACGACGCATGCCGCGCTTGGACGGCGAGGTTTTTCTTTTAGGAACAGCCATTGTACTCTCCGGTGTCGGTCAAAGGCCAATGCGGCTCCGCAAAGAGCCCCGCCAACCGGCCTCAAATCCTGCGATTGGGGCCCGCCTATACACGGGAATATGCGTCTTGGCCAGTGGGCGCGGCGATTTTTCGCGCTGGCCGAGCCCGCCCGGTCATCCATTTTCCGCGCTGATCTCATAGCGATCAATGAGATCACGATCCAGCAGCTTTGCATGAAACATAAGCAGGATAAGCTCCGCATCCTGGCCCTCGCCCGCTTCCAGCGCCAGTTCAAGCCGTTTTATCGCGCTCTCCAGCCGAGCCTCGCCGTTGTGCCTAGCAAATTCTTCCCGGCCGACCATGCAGAAAGCCATGAGGTCGCCCACGGATGGATAGGCTTCCGCCGGCGGCTCGGTGCCGTTCTGGGCCATTAGACTAACGGTCGCGAGTTTGACGCCTTCCGGCACACTGCCCGGATGAATGCCTGACCGCCGCAACGCCTCGTCCAGCCGGCGCATATCCTCCGACCGGCCAAAAATGCCGAAAAGGCCTATGGACGCTCCGCGCTTGACCATCAGGTTGAGCCAAGACATCCGACATAGCCGCCGGCCCGCTGCGCGCGAGCCTCGACGACGGAAGCAAGCCGCCTCAAAGCAGCTGAGGGCTGGGCGGGATTGCGCTCGCTCGGGTTTGGCAGCGTTACGGCAAGAAGAGCTGCCTCACGCCTTGACAGATCCCTGGACGGGCGGCCGAAATAATGTTGCGCTGCCGCCTCCACTCCATAGATGCCCGGCCCCCACTCGGCGATGTTGAGGTAAATTTCCATGATCCTGTGTTTGGGCATAACGGCGTCGAGGTAAATGGCAAGGGGAGCCTCGATTGCCTTTCGCAGAAACGATCGGCCGGGCCAAAGATAGAGGTTTTTCACCGTCTGCATGGGGATTGTAGAGGCGCCGCGAGTTCTTTCGCCCGAAAGAGCTTCATTGATGGCTGCTTTCAGTTCGCCCAAATCGATGCCCCGGTGGCTGCAAAACTGCCCGTCTTCCGACATCATTACAGAATGGATGACGTTCCTGCCCGCCTCCTCGAGCGGTGTCCATTGCCGCTCATAGCCGCGAAGCGTCGCAAGATCGGCAAGCATCAAAGTGGAAACGGGGTGCACGAACGGCAGACAATAAATAAGCGTGAGAACCAGCGGGACAATAGCGACAAGAACCGCCGCGCGGACGAGCCGGTTCGCAAAGCGCCCCGCCAACCCCGACCGCCGGCGCCGCCGGACTGGACCAGGCCGCCTTTCCGCTTCCACTGCCGGTGCCTCCAAGCCGTGCTCCTGCATTTTCTTCGTTCCGGCATACCGGCAGCCCATTCCACTGGCAACTATAAACAACCCGGAGCATCTTGACCGCCTCGCAGAATGCGGTCATCGCTCCGGAATGGAAGAGATGACAATCCCCACCTTCGAAAGCCTGCTGGCCTTGAACGCGCAATCGGTCGAGGACCTTCTGCGCCACCTCCTTGACGAGCGCGTGCGCGAGGGGGAAATTCTGCGTCCCAGCCACTTGTTGGCGGCGATGCGCCATGGCGTACTGAACGGGGGCAAGCGGCTCCGGCCATTCCTTGTACTGGAAAGCGCGGCGCTCTTCGAAGCACAAGGGATGGCCTCCCTGCGCGTCGCGGCAGCGCTTGAATGCGTGCACTGCTATTCATTGATTCATGACGACCTGCCGGCGATGGACGATGATGACCTCCGCCGGGGCCAGCCCACCGTGCACCGCGCCTTCGATGAAGCAACGGCCATCCTCGCGGGTGACAGTCTGCTCACATACGCCTTTGACATCATCGCCGACGCGGAAACGGATCTTCGGCCGGAAATAAGGGCGGATTTGGTGGTGAAATTGGCCACAGCGGCGGGCATGGGCGGCATGGCAGGCGGGCAGGCACTTGATCTGCTGGCCGAGAAGGTCCCGCCCGACGAAGTCGGGATTGTGCAGCTCCAGGCCATGAAGACGGGAGCGCTGTTTCGGTTCGCTTGCGAAGCGGGTGCAATTGTTGCTGATGCCAGCAGCGCCGATCGCGAGCGGATGTCCTCTTTCGGCGCGGCGATCGGTCTCGCATTTCAGCTGGCCGACGATCTGCTGGACCTTACGGCAAGTGCCGATGCCGTGGGCAAGGCGACCGGGAAGGACGCCGCAGCCGGCAAGGCCACTCTCGCTGCCCTGCACGGTGAGGAGTGGGTACGCGCGCAGCTTGTAGGCTTGGTGGCACAGGCGGAAGGTCTGCTTGAGCCCTATGGAGAAAGAGCGGCCGTGCTGCGCCACGCCGCACGCTTCGTAGCCCAGCGAAACCGATGAACCCAGCCGTTGAGAGACGTTATTGCAGCACTAACTCGCCTGTGACATTGCGCCATTCCGTCGGAGAGATAAGCTGGCGGTGCGTGTAGATTACTGAGTGTAACGGCCCGTCAAGCGTATCGCGCCAGAACGAGATAAACCGGTGCAGTGCGGGAAATTTGGGAGCCACATCATAGTGCTGCCAGACGAACATCTGGAGCAGATGTGGATGATCGGGAAGGTGATACAGAAACTTCGCGGTTGTCAGGCCGTAGCCTTCCAGCATCAATTCGGTCTCGCGTGTGTTCCGCATTTCTTTCCTTTCAAATGCAGTTACGTCTCAAGTGTGTATCGTGACGGGTTGACCGTCCAGTGGAAAAATGCTTCACGAAACCGAATGTTCCTTGCATTTCAGCATGTTAGCAGCACATGCACTAGAGTGCTACTAGGCGTTCTGCACTGCGGAAGCGCAACAATCCTGTCAAATCGACGAATATTGCCCTCTCACGCAGTATGGTAATAATGCGCCCGACGAAACGAGGAGGCGCGGCGTCCAATCAGGACGAAGCTGTGGTCCGAGACCTTACCGGAGGAAACAGATGTCCGATGTGCATATTCACCGTGTGAAAGCGGCGTGGAAGAAGCGCGCGCTGATCGACGGCGAAACCTATAGGAAGTGGTACCGGGACAGCATCAAGGATCCAGATAAGTTCTGGGGCAAGCACGGCAAGCGTATCGACTGGTTCAAGCCTTACACCAAGGTGAAGAACGCTTCCTTCGGGGGCAAGGTGTCGATCAAATGGTTCGAGGATGGCCTCACCAATGTCGCCCATAATTGTATTGATCGGCACCTGAAGAAACGCGGAGACCAGGTGGCCATCATCTGGGAAGGCGATAACCCGTACGACGACCGGAAGATCACCTATCGGCAACTTTATGAGCATGTCTGCCGGCTTGCCAATGTGCTGAAGGAGCGCGGCGTCAAGAAGGGTGACCGCGTGACCATCTATATGCCGATGATCCCGGAGGCAGCCTATGCCATGCTCGCCTGCGCACGCATCGGCGCAGTCCACTCGGTCGTCTTCGGCGGCTTCTCGCCCGATTCGCTTGCCGGCCGCATTGAGGACGGCAAATCGGATTTCGTCATCACCGCGGATCAGGGCCTGCGCGGCGGCAAGACGATCCCGCTCAAGGAAAACACGGACAAGGCGATCGCCATCGCCGAGAAGGCAGGCGCCAAGGTGCGCCACGTGCTGGTGGTGCGGCGCACGGGCGGAAAGATCAATTGGGTCGAAGGCCGCGACCTCTGGTACCATGAGGAAATTCGCGACGCGAAGACCCAGTGCAAGCCAGAACCGATGAATGCTGAAGACCCGCTCTTCATTCTCTACACTTCGGGCTCCACGGGAAAACCCAAAGGCGTGCTCCACACGACGGGCGGGTACCTCGTCTTTGCGTCCATGACGCACCAATACGTGTTCGACTATCAGGATGGCGACATTTATTGGTGCACGGCCGATGTGGGCTGGGTGACCGGCCATAGCTACATCGTCTACGGTCCGCTTGCCAACGGTGCCACGACACTGATGTTCGAGGGTGTGCCGAACTATCCGGATGCTTCCCGCTTATGGGAGGTGGTGGACAAGCACCAGGTCAACATCTTTTACACCGCGCCGACCGCAATCCGCGCACTCATGGGCGCCGGCGATCATTTCGTCACCAGAACTTCGCGCAAATCCTTGCGCTTGCTCGGCTCCGTTGGAGAGCCGATCAATCCGGAAGCCTGGGAATGGTATTACAACGTGGTGGGGGAGAAACGCTCTCCTGTGGTGGACACCTGGTGGCAAACCGAAACGGGCGGCATAATGATCACGCCGTTGCCAGGAGCGATCGACCTCAAAGCAGGCTCCGCGACGCTTCCCTTTTTCGGCGTCCAGCCGCAGCTTGTCGACGGCGACGGGAAGCCGATCGAAGGTGCCGGTTCCGGCAATCTCTGTATCGCCGAATCCTGGCCGGGGCAGATGCGCACGGTCTATGGCGATCATGAGCGCTTCGTGCAGACCTATTTTTCCACCTATAAGGGGAAATACTTTACGGGAGACGGCTGCCGGCGCGATGAGGACGGGTATTACTGGATCACCGGCCGAGTCGACGACGTTCTCAACGTCTCCGGCCACAGGCTGGGGACAGCCGAGGTGGAATCGGCCCTTGTCTCACATCAGAAAGTGTCAGAGGCGGCGGTCGTGGGCTATCCGCATGACATCAAGGGGCAGGGCATCTACTGCTATGTCACGCTGATGGCAGGCGAGAAGGGGTCCGACGCGCTCAAGAAAGAGCTGGTCGAACACGTGCGTCGTGAGATCGGACCCATCGCCACCCCGGACAAGATTCAGTTTGCGCCCGGCCTGCCCAAGACGCGCTCCGGCAAGATCATGCGCCGCATCCTGCGCAAGATTGCCGAAGACGATTTCGGCGCTCTGGGCGATACCTCGACGCTCGCCGATCCGGCTGTGGTAGAAGATCTCGTCGAGAACCGGCAAAACAAGAGAACGGTGGAAGCCTAGCGCAGGCAGCTAGTCAAATTTCACGTCCCGGCCCCTTGCACATTCTTTTGCTGCCATCCACATTGGGCGCAACTGCAACAACATGAAAGGAGGTGATCCGATGTCGAGTGATTTCAATTCCAGCGTGGCCTCGGCGGATTGCCTTTTCCGGGAGCAGCCTCTCGGTTGAAGCGCATGACGCGCGGCGCGGCGTGATTGCTCAAGCCGCTGGCCGCGTCAAGGAATGGAATGCACGGGGCTGTCCGAAAGGGCAGCCCTTTTCCTTGGGCGTTGCAGCCTACCCGTGCCCATTGCCGCCGATCTCGTGCATTTCCATGCGGCGGTAAAAATCGGCCAGTTGCTTGCCTCGCTCAGGCTTGAACCCACGGCCGGCGTCCCCCATCGCGACAATCCGATCAAGGCGGAAGGTGCGGAAATCATCGCGCAGCTCGCAGCAGGCGACAAGCGTCCAGACCTTTCCCCAGAACCAGAGCCCCAGCGGGCGCACATCGCGCTGGGTAACCTGGCCCACCTCATCGCGGTAATCGAGCGAAAGCGCGCGGCGCTGCTCCACGGCTCGTTCCATCACGTCGATCGCCTGGCGTTCCGCCTCGCTGATTCCCCAATTGGGCGTGTGGATTTCCGTGCGCGAGATCCGATCACGCTCATTTTGCGGCAATACGGTGCCAATTTTGATCAGCGCCTCTTCAGCTGCGCGAGCCATCGCCGCGCCGCCAAACGCGCGCACCATGCGGGCGCCGGCGACGAGAGCAACGATCTCATCACGCGTGAACATCAGCGGCGGCAGCTCGAAGCCTTCGCGCATCAGATAGCCAACACCAGCCTCGCCGTCGATCGGCACGCCTGTCGATTGCAGGTCTGCGATGTCGCGATAGATCGTGCGTTCGGAAACTTCGAGCCGCTCCGAAAGAATGCGCGCTGTCACCAACCTGCCGCCACGCAAATGCTGGACGATCTGAAAAAGACGGTCGGCGCGCCGCATATAGGCTGCTCCTCAAGTAAAGAGCCCGAAGCTGTTGCCGTCAGGATCGAGACAATACACGAACCGTCCGGCAGGAATAGGGATGATGGGTGATACCACCCTACCGCCATTGGCGGCCACACGCTCCATGGCTTCCTCCAGTGGAGCCGCAACCGCCAGATGGATGGTCGGCCCCGTCCCTTCCGGAGCAGGCTTGCCGGGATATAGATGGCCGGCAACTGAATCCTCGTCACGCGCTGCGAAGCGCGCCATGGGATTGGGTCCGCCTTCCATGTCCGCAAGGTCGTTCTGCAACACGGCCCCGTAAAAGCGTCGGGCGCGTTCCATATCCGTCACGGGTATTTCGAACCATACGGCTGCATCATTAGGCAGGAAAGATGACATTGGAGATTCCCTCATTTTCAAAGATGATCGCACAGCGCTCCTGACAGCATTGCGTCAGGAGCCGCGGCTCCGTTCAAAGCGGCGGAGCCGCTCGGGCCAGTAGGTTTCCGAACAGCGGCTGCGAAGTGCCTGGCGCTGCCGCTACGAAAGCCGTTTCTTCATATCAGCCGCGACGCATCGGCCACCCCGGTGTCCAGTCGATGTCCCGCTGCAGGCTCGGAGGCAGTTCGTTCATTACCCGCTCCCCAAACCTGCGGCGTTTGCGCTGCCGGTAGGTTTCCGTCCAGCGCTCCAGCGTCCGCGTGATCGAATTTCTCGCAACAACCATAGCTCTACCTCCATCATTCATCGCGGAGGATTATCTCAGGTCCGTAATGACAGCGTTTCGTCAGGAGGCTTTGGCGGCGAAGGCTTAATCCTCGGACCGAACGGAGACGGTGTAGTTTAGCGGCAAGCGTCCACCATCGGCATAAATTGTCTGGCCAGTAATATAGCTTGCTTCGTCAGAGGCCAGGAATGCTGCAATAGATGCGATCTCTTGAGGATCACCAATGCGGCCAAGCGGAGTTCTCGAGAGAATGCGTTCCCGAGCATCTGGATCATCATTAACGCTCGTAAGCATGTCGGTCATGATGGAGCCGGGTCCGATCGCATTGACCCGTATGCCATGTGGCGCAAGCGCGAGCGCCATCACCTTGGTGAGCTGGTTCACGCCGCCCTTCGAGATCGAATAGGGCACCTGATCGGCGATTGCGAAAACCGCGTTGACGGAGGACATGTTGATGATTGCCCCGGCCGGCCCGCCATTTTGCACCTTCTCGACCATAAATCGGGCCGCAGCCTGTCCGACGAGAAAAGCGCCCTTGAGGTTCACGCGCAAAACGCGATCGAAATCCTCCTCCCTCAGATCGAGGAAGTCTGCGCCGTGAGCGATCCCGGCATTATTCACAAGGACATCAATGTCCCCCAGCGCATCAATGGTGAAAGCAATCAGATTATGGACATCCAGGCTCCTCCCGACGTCCGCCTTGGCAAACCAGGCTTCGCCCAGTTTCTCAAGGCTCTTCAGTGAACGGGTGCCCTTTTCTCCGTCAATATCGGCGATTACGACGCGCATGCCTTCTCGCAAAAACCGCTCCGCAACGGCATAGCCGATCCCGCCGGCCCCGCCTGTGACAACCGCCGTTTTCCCGTCCAGAGCCATGGCACCACTCCTTAGCCTTGCCCCGAGAAAACTGGTCTTGCCGCGACGCCCGGTCAAGCATTCCTTTAGGGCAACGGCGCTCTCACGTCCGCGGCAACATCAAGGGTGCCATTTTGGGCGAGCCGATCCGCGAATCCGACTTACGAGAGTAACAACGCTCTTTGACAGGGCGCTGGAAATAGGATCAAACCCCGTGATCGCTATCTGCCGGCCTACAAATGACCAAGATTCTATCACTGTTGATCGTGGCCGCCATGATTCTGCACATCATCCGGCCGCTCGGGCTGCCCGGCCTAAAACAGCGTCGCGATTTTTGGAAACTCGCGATAATCGCGCTCGCTGCGATGGCGGCAACGGTTGGCTTGAGCCATCTCCGTGGCTAGGCAGGCGGCCGGCTGCCCAGCCGCCTGCCGCGACCTTTAAGCAGCCACTTCCAGCTCTTGCTTCCAGTCACCTCGAGCGGCGAGAGCATTCATACGCGCGCGGTGCGCAAAGGCGCGCTGGCCAGCAGCGACATTCTCGCTTTTGCCGCCCCAAGCCTTGAGTGCCGCGGCCTGCAGAGCACGCCCGTAAGAGAAGGTCAGCTTCCATGGCATCGAGTGGGATGCATTCATGAGAGAGAGATGCGCCGTCGCCTCTTCGTCGGACTGGCCGCCTGAGAGGAAGGCGATACCCGGCACCGCCGCAGGAACGGTCGCCTTGAGGCAGCGAACGGTCTTTTCAGCCACCTCCTCCCGTGACGCCTTGCGCGCGTTCTTGCCGTCAATAACCATATTCGGCTTCAACACCATGCCTTCGAGCGCGACACGGGCATCGAACAGCTCGGTGAAGACCGTCTTCAGCACCCACTCGGTAACCTCGTAGCACCGATCGATGGAGTGGGTTGCGGGCGTGCCGTCCATCAGCACTTCCGGCTCCACGATCGGTACAATCCCGGCTTCCTGGCAAAGGGCGGCGTAGCGAGCCAGCGCTTGCGCGTTCTGCTTCACCGAACCCCAGGTCGGAAGATCGTCGGAAACAGCGATCACGCCGCGCCACTTTGCGAAGCGTGCGCCAAGTTCGTAATATTCCTTCAGGCGCTCGCGCAGACCATCGAGGCCCTCCGTAATGGTCTCGCCCGGGAAGCCTGCCAGCGGCTTGGCGCCTGCATCCACTTTAATCCCCGGCACCGCGCCGGAACGGCTGATGATCTCCACGAGGGGCGTTCCGTCCTTCGCCTGCTGGCGCAGGGTCTCATCGTAGAGAATAACGCCCGAAATGGAGTTCCGCATGGCCTCGTCGGCGCGAAACAACATCTCGCGATAGTCGCGGCGGTTGTCTGCGGTCGATTCGAGGCCGATCGAGTCGAAGCGCTTCTTGATCGTGCCGCTGCTTTCGTCCGCCGCGAGAATCCCTTTGCCGTCGGCCACCATCCGGGCCGCTATATCTTCCAGCCTCTCGCTCATTCTTGCCTCCTGTGTGAACACATGCCGAATATCAGATGGCTCAAAAAAACGGAATGCCGGACAAAGCTCCCTAATCGATTGAAATGTAAAGAATTATTTCCCCGGCGCAACGACTCACTTCTGAAGCGCTGCAACGCCCGGAAGGTCCTTGCCTTCCATCCACTCAAGGAAAGCGCCACCGGCGGTCGAGACATAGCTGAAGTCATCAGACACATCCGCCTGGTTGAGTGCTGCTACCGTATCGCCGCCGCCTGCGACCGACACCAGGAGGCTCTCACGGGTTCGCCGGGCGGCATACTTTGCTACCTCCATGGTAGCCTTGTCGAAAGGCGAAAGCTCGAAAGCGCCGAGAGGCCCATTCCAAACCAGCGTGTCGGCCCGGTCCAGCCACTCTTTCACCTTTTCGACCGACTTCGGCCCGACATCGAGGATCATAGCATCTTCCGGCACGGCGTCGATGTCGACCGTCTCGGTTTCCGCCCCAGCTTCGAATTTCCGTGCCACCACCGCGTCGACTGGCAGGATGATCGCACAGCCGGCCTCAGCCGCATCGATCATGATCTGTTTGGCTGTTTCCCTAAGATCGTGCTCGCATAACGACTTGCCGACGGAAGTGCCGCGCGCTGCAAGGAAGGTGTTGGCCATCCCGCCTCCGATAACGAGACAGTCGACCTTCTTCACGAGATTGGTGAGCAGATCGATTTTGGTGGAGACTTTCGCGCCGCCGACGATCGCCACCACAGGGCGTTTCGGATCTCCAAGACCGCGCTGGAGAGCTTCGAGCTCCGCCTGGATGGTGCGTCCCGCATAAGCGGGAAGGAGATGCGCCAGCCCTTCCGTCGAGGCATGCGCGCGATGGGCGGCAGAAAAGGCATCGTTGACATAGATGTCGCCATTTGCCGCGAGCGCCTTCGTAAATTCCGGGTCGTTCTTTTCCTCGCCCGCGTGAAAGCGGGTGTTTTCCAGAAGCAGGATGTCCCCGCCCGTCATTTCGTCCACGGCCTTCTTCGCCGGTTCGCCTATGCAGCTGGATGCGAAGTGGACGCGCCGATCGAGGACTGCTTCCACCGCATGTGCAATCGGCTGTAGAGAAGCCTCTGCATCCGGCTTGCCCTTGGGCCGACCGAAATGGGCAAGCAAGATAACCTTGGCACCCTTGTCGGAAAGCTCCGTAATGGTCGGCGCAACACGCTCGATGCGGGTCGTGTCCGTAACCTCCCCATCCTTTACCGGCACATTCAAGTCCACGCGCAGAAGCACACGCTTTCCCGCTACATCCTTCAAATCGTCCAATGTCTTGAAACCGGCCATGACTTGCTCTCCTCGAACTGGCAACGCGCGGGAAAATACAGCCCGCCCGGCATCACGCAAGGCGGGATTTACTCCTGAATGCCTTCCTCTGCTTTCGTGGCCGAACGACCCGGTTTTCGGCGGCGCTGAAAAAAGCCCCAAAGGCGGCTCAGCGCCTCACCGGCACTAATGAAAACCGGCACCTGAGGCGGCCGCAGCGGCGGATCGACGGAGAGGCCGATGGAGGTGATATGGCCATTTTCATCAACGTCGCGCACGATGAGTTCCACACTACCGAGCGGCACCCGGTCACCATATTCCGCGCGCCCGCCCAAGCGCATGCGCACGAAATCGCTGATAAGAAGCGCTTGGTCTTCCTCACTCAGCCCCAATGCATAAGCTGCCTCGATATCGGCCATCGGCCTTTTCGGATCCACCGCGAAAGCGCCGAAGAAATCGGCGTCCTCTGGATCGACATCGGTGGGGCTTGCGAAGAGGCGATCGAGAAGTCGCGGATAGCGGTCCGGCACAAAAATATACACGCGGTCGCCGGCCATCAGCCGGCCTGCATATTGATACGCCATCGAACGGCCGTCGCGCACCACGAGAGACGGGCGTGCCCAGCGCGGAATGCGCTCGCCGCGCTCGACAGGACTTCCCGCCACGACGCGGTAGGCGAGGAGCTCATGATGGGCCGAACCCGGCAGTTCCAATTCCACCTTGTCCACAGGGCCGATGCGCGGTGGCAGGATCATGCCGAGCCGGCGCGCAACCGGGCCGATGCTCCAGCCCTGCAGGACCAGCGACACAAGCACCACTATAAAGACGATGTTGAAGATGGCCCGCCCGTTCTCGACCTCCTGCAAGATCGGCAGGAGTGCAAGCAGGATGGAAACAGCTCCGCGCAGACCTACCCAGGAAATGAAGGCCGTCTCCGCTTTGGTGAAACGAAAGGGCGCAAGGCAGAGCGCCACCGCAACTGGACGGGCGACGAAGATAAGGAACAAGCCAATGAAAAGAGCTGGCAACAGAATATCGGCGAACTGGGATGGCGTTGCAAAAAGGCCGAGCACCAGGAACATGATGATCTGCGCCAGCCATGTCACGCCATCCTGGAAGCGCTTCAGCATCCCTGTGGAGCGCATGCGAGCATTGCCGGCGACCATACCGGCCACATAGACCGCAAGAAACCCGGAACCGCCTATGGCTCCCGTAAGCGCAAAGACAAGGAGGGACAGCGCCAGGACGAAGATAGGGAGGAGCCCCTGTTCCAGGCGAAGCCGCAGAACCAGGCGCACAATGAGATATCCGCCGAGCAGACCGACAACGAGGCCGATAACCATCTGCTGGAGAAATCCCAGAACGATTTCTCCAGCGAGTGCGCCCGGCTCGAGAACCTCACCGGAAGCGACGAGGCTCACGAGCGAAAGCGTAAGGAAGATGGCCATCGGGTCGTTGGAGCCCGACTCCACCTCAAGGGTCGAGCGGACCCGGTCTCGCACTGATATATTACCGACACGCAAGAGGAAGAACACCGCAGCCGCGTCCGTAGAGGCCACTGCCGCGCCCAGCAGGAACGACTCAAGCCAAGCGAATCCCGCCACATAGTGGCTGGCGACCGCAATAAGGCCCGTGGTTGCGATGACGCCGACCGTGGCCAAGACGATGGCTGGCGCGGATGCCGAACGGAAACTGGCAAAGCTCGTGCCGAAACCGGAATCGAATAGGATCACCGCAAGAGCAAGGGAGCCAATAAAGAAGGCGATAGGAGCGTTGTCGAAATCGATGCCGCCAAAGCCGTCCGTTCCGGCCGCCAATCCGATTCCAAGAAAGATGAGAAGGAGGGGTGCGCCAAAGCGAAACGCTATTAGGCTTGAAAAGGCCGCGATGAGGACAAGCGCGGTGCCAACGAGTGTTATCAAATAGATGGTCGGATCCATAGACCTCTCTAAGACGTGTCATGCGGCTAAAGTGCGGTAAAACTATATGATTGCGCAAGCTGTTGCAGAAATAAAAAGGCCCGGCGGAGAGCCGGGCCTCTAACAAAAAACAGTTCCGTTTATCAGCGGAGCGTATTTGCGATGACCGCCGTGACATCGGCCATGCGATTTGAGAAGCCCCACTCGTTGTCATACCAGGACATGACCCGCACCAGATCGCCATCGATTACCTTGGTTTGGTCGAGCGCGAAGGTGGAGGAGGCTGGATCGTGGTTGAAATCGGACGAGACCAGCGGCTCCTTCGTGTAGGCAAGGACGCCTTTCAGCGGACCCTCGGTGGCCGCGGCAACGAGGGCCTCATTCACCTCCTGAACCGTGACTTTGCGCTTCGGCACAAATTTGAAATCGATGACCGAGACATTCGGCGTGGGAACGCGGATCGATACGCCGTCGAGTTTTCCATTGAGTTCTGGCAGGACGAGACCGACAGCTTTTGCAGCACCGGTTGATGTTGGGATCATCGACAGGGCTGCCGCGCGGGCGCGGTAAAGATCCTTGTGCATCGTGTCCAGCGTCGGCTGATCGCCCGTATAGGAATGCACGGTGGTCATGAAGCCCTTCTCGATGCCGAAGGCGTCATTCAGCACCTTGGCCACCGGCGCCAGGCAGTTGGTGGTGCAGGAGGCGTTGGAAAGGACGACATGGTCCTTGGTAATCTTGTCGTGGTTCACGCCATAGACCACCGTAATGTCGGCGCCATCCGCCGGTGCGGAGACGAGCACACGCTTGGCACCAGCGGCAAGATGCGCAGAAGCTTTGTCCTTGGACGTGAAGAGGCCCGTGCACTCGAGCACGATGTCCACGCCGAGATCCTTCCACGGCAGCTTGGAGGGATCGCGTTCTGCGAGCACCTTGAAGGAGTCGGCGCCGATGCTGATGCTATCGCCCTCGACCTTCACTTCGCCGGGAAAGCGGCCATGCACGCTGTCATAGCGCAACAGATGGGCGTTGCTCTCAACGGGCCCGAGGTCGTTGACGGCCACAACGTCGATATCCTTGCGGCCCGACTCATAGATGGCGCGTACGATGTTGCGGCCGATGCGGCCAAATCCGTTTACGGCTACTTTGACAGTCATGAACTACCTCCGGCGAGCGTGACACGATACATGGAAGCATAGCTGGACGCCGATTTCGCGGCGGCGTCCGCTAAAAAACCGACTGCGCCTCCCGGCGCAAATTTCTCAATCGGGCAGTCGCGCCTCCACCGCCTCAACAGCAGCTTCGGCGGTGATGCCGAAATGCTGGTAGAGCTCGGGCGCGGGTCCGCTGGCACCAAAGCCGTGCATGCCGATGAAGATGCCATCGACGCCAATAAAGCGATCCCAACCCTGCCGCACGCCGGCCTCAATGGCAATCCGCACCGGAGCATCACCAAGAATCGCCCGCTGATAATCCTGCGACTGCTCTTCAAACAGCTCGAAACAGGGCACCGAGACGACGCGCGTGGGGTATCCCCGCTCTTCGAGCATGACACGAGCCTTTACGGCGATTTCCACTTCCGAGCCGCTGGCGAAGATTGTCACCTTCGCTTCGTCGCTGGCGGGCAGAAGTTCGTAAGCTCCGCGGGCACACAGGTTCTCCTCCTCGAATTCAAGGCGCACGGGCTGAAGTTTCTGGCGCGTCAAGGCGATGGTGGAGGGCGTCTTCCTCGATTCAAGGGCAAGCTGCCAGCATTCAGCGGTTTCCGTAGCATCCGCGGGACGGAAAACATTGTGATTCGGGATAGCGCGCAGGGCAGCCAGATGCTCGACCGGTTGATGCGTTGGGCCGTCCTCGCCGAGACCGATGGAATCGTGCGTCATGACGAAGATGGAACGAATATGCATCAAGGAAGCAAGCCGCATGGCCGGCCGGGCATAATCGGAGAAAGTCAGAAAGGTGCCGCCGTAAGGGATCAAACCGCCATGCAAGGCAATTCCGTTCATGGCGGCCGCCATCGCGTGCTCGCGAATGCCGAAATGTATGTAGCGGCCTGAAAAGTCCGTAGGCGTGATTGGAGTCGTCTGGCTCGTTTTGGTGTTGTTGGAGCCAGTCAGGTCGGCGGAGCCACCCACCGTCTCGGGAATACAATCGTTGATCACCTCAAGCGCCATCTCGGAAGCGTTTCGGGTAGCAACGGCGGTATTCTGCTGCGCCAGCTTTTTCTTGTAATCGACGATGACGCCCGGAAAGGCCGCCGGGAGATCGCCGCGCATGCGCCGCTCGAACTGCGCGCGCGTCTCGGTATCGGCGGCGGCAAGGCGCTTTTCCCACGAGCCACGCTCTTTGGCCGAGCGAAGGCCGGCCAGCCGCCAGTCGTCTAGAACCTCAGACGGTACAACAAAGGGGGGTGAATCCCAGCCGAGAGCTGAGCGTGTCTTGGCGATCTCGTCGGCGCCGAGAGGAGAGCCATGCACCTTGTTCGTGCCGGCTTTGCTCGGCGAGCCGTAGCCGATAGTGGTGCGGAAGGCGATCAGCGTCGGCCGATCGGACTGGCGCGCAGTCTCGATGGCCGAAGCGATCGCGTCGGGATCATGCCCGTCGGCGCGCAGCGTATTCCAGCCCGAAGCGGCAAAGCGCGCGCACTGATCGGTGGAATCGGCAAGCGAGACAGGGCCGTCAATGGAGATATGGTTATCGTCGAAGAGGACGATTAGCTTGTTGAGCCTGAGGTGGCCGGCGAGCGTCAAGGCCTCCTGGCTGATGCCTTCCATCAGACAGCCATCGCCTACCAGGGCATAGGTAAAGTGATTGACAAGGTCGTCACCGTAGCGGGCGTTGAGCAGACGCTCGGCGATCGCCATGCCCACGGCATTGCCGAAGCCCTGGCCGAGAGGGCCGGTCGTCGTCTCGATGCCGGCAGCGAAGCCATATTCGGGATGACCTGCCGTACGCGAGCCGAGCTGGCGGAAATTCTTGATTTCCTCGATTGTGATGTCCTCGTAGCCCAGCAGGTGGAGCAGCGAGTAAAGCAGCATCGAGCCGTGGCCCGCCGAAAGGACGAAGCGATCGCGATCCGGCCAATGGGGCGTCTTCGGGTCATGTTTCATGAACCGCGTGAAAAGGACTGTCGCAATGTCAGCCGTCCCCATGGGAAGGCCCGGATGTCCGGACTTGGCCTTTTCGACGGCATCCATCGAAAGGAAACGGATCGCATTCGCCATCCGGTCGTGTTTTTCGCGTGAGATCATGTGCGCTCGCTGGGTCGGCTGCGGTCTGTCGGGCACTGGCGGGGCTCGCGCCCGCAAAAGCAGGCGACACATAGCAGTTGCGTTGCTCAAGTCAATAAACAGCCGCACATCGGAAAGGTTCGCCCCTTACCAGCCTCCATTTTTCGAGAAACCTCTTCTCTTGGCCAGCAAACCGGGGGATTTGACCGTCCGGCATGTTGACGGGTGATTCACCCACCGCGTAATCTTTTGCGGGTAAAATCTTCTGATTGCGCGTTATTCGCGGGCGGGGGCGGCCGGGGATGTTTGCGATGAGTGGGGAAGCCACGCTGAGAGAAGTTCTCATACGCCTCGGAAAGGCCATCGACAGCCTGGAGGCTGCGTCTGACGCCAGGCTTGAGCGAGAACGCGATTTCTCTGAAGCCGAAGCCGAAGTGCAGCGGATGGGCGCCGATCGTGCGCGCCTGGCGCAGGAGATCGACAAATCCGAGGCGCGGGCGGAACGGCTTTCGGAAGTCAATCGCGAAGTATCGCGCAGGCTGGTAGCGGCGATGGAAACGATCCGCGCCGTTCTGGATCGGTAGAAATATGGCCCAAGTTACAGTAACGATCGACGGCAAGGCATATCGTATGGCTTGTGAAGAGGGCCAGGAAGAACACCTCGTGGACCTCGCGCAACGGTTCGACCGCTATGTCGCCCATCTGAAGGACTCCTTTGGCGAGATCGGCGATCAGCGCGTCACCGTTATGGCGGGCATCATGGTCATGGACGAGCTTTCTGAGCTGCAGAGGCGGATGCGCGGCCTCGAAAGCGAGATTGCGACGTTGCGAAAGACGCGCGACGATGCACTGCTTAAGGCAGACCAAAATGATGCTGCGCTGACGGGTGCCCTCGCTCAAATCGCCGAGCGCATCGAGGCAGTTGCTGCAAAGCTGGCAGGCTCGTAAGAATGCGCCAGAAGCAACCGGCGCGCCGCCGGTGCGATGGAAACCCACATGGCCAAGCCAAAAGCTCCAGCAGGGATCGAGAACCCGGTACAGCTCGCCGTGATCGGCGCAGCCCACGGCATCAAAGGGGAAGTCCGGGTCAAGACCTTCACAGAGGATCCGATGGCGCTCGGCAGCTATGGCCCGCTCCATATGGTGGACGGGCGGGTGCTCCAAGTGGCGGCCATACGGCCAGCGAAAGAGGTAGTCATCGTCCGTTTCAAGGGCGTTGATGGCCGCAACGCGGCCGAGGCTCTCAATGGCGAGGCGCTCTTTGTGGATCGGTCGGCACTGCCGGAAAAGCTCGAAGAGGAGGAGTTCTATTACGCCGATCTCATCGGCATGGCGGTGCTGGACGAGAAGGGCGAAAACCTAGGGCGCGTGGTGGCGGTCCACAATTTCGGCGCCGGCGATCTCCTCGAGTTCAGGGAAAATTCCGGACCGACCGTAATAATCCCCTTCACGCGAGACGCAGTGCCCGATATCGACCTTTCCAACAACACGATCCGCATCGACAGCATCACCGCCGGGCTCGACAATGCGGAACTCTCTGGGGAGGAGGATGAGGCCGAAGGGCCTGAATCAGCCCGCGGTTCGCGTCCGCGCGGACCGAAGTCGGCCGGAGAACCCCGTTGACCTTTCGCGCCACCGTCCTGACGCTCTACCCCGAGATGTTTCCCGGGCCGTTGGACATTTCGCTTGCCGGCCGCGCCCGCTCTGCCGGCACCTGGTCGCTCGAAACGGTGCAGATCCGTGATTTTGCAACCGACAAGCACCGCAGTGTCGACGACACCCCCGCCGGCGGCGGCGCCGGCATGGTGATGCGCGCGGACGTGCTTGCCCGCGCCATTGATCACGCTTCGCCGGAAGAGGATGCACGGCCCCGCCTGCTTATGAGCCCGCGCGGCAAGCCGCTGACCCAGTCCTTCGTGCGGGAACTCGCCACTGGACCGGGCGCGGTGATCGTTTGCGGGCGTTTCGAGGGCGTGGACCAGCGTGTCATCGAAGCACGCTGCCTGCTTGAGGTTTCCGTTGGCGACTACATCCTGTCGGGCGGCGAGCCGGCGGCAATCGTGCTGCTCGACGCGGTGGTGCGGCTCCTGCCAGGCGTGATGGGGAACGAATCCTCGGGGGCGGAGGAGAGTTTTGAAAGCGGGCTGCTTGAGCATCCTCAATATACACGCCCTCAGACATTCGAAGGGCGTGAAATCCCGGAAGTCCTCACTTCCGGCAACCATCGAAAGATCGCGGAGTGGCGGTCGGCGGAGGCTGAGCAGCTGACCAGGGAGCGGCGGCCAGATCTCTGGCTCGGATATCATCGAGCCAAGGGCGGGACTTGAACCTGCTGTTTTCGCAAATGGATGGATGCGCGCACCCGTTCCGCAATCGCGGTCGGCCGGGCTGGCTTTGCCGGGCGGCCGGTTGATTCCCTTGATGATCTCGTGTATGTCCGCGCCCACGGTTGCCATGGAAGGTTCGTGGCCCGGCATTAACCAAAGAACGTGAATTCGCTCCTGCGCCGCTCGGCGCACTCTTCAGGCGGTTAGATCACTGCCGACGGGACGAGCGCTCTGACGCTTCGAGAAGAACAAGAGGATACGACGATGGACCTTATCCGTCAGCTCGAGGCCGAGCAGGCCCAGAAGATTGCCGCCAAGCGCACCCTTCCCGATTTTTCGCCCGGCGACACGCTTCGCGTTCAGGTGCGCGTGACGGAAGGCAATCGCACCCGCGTGCAGGCCTTCGAAGGCGTCTGCATCGCCCGTTCCGGTTCTGGCCTGCAAGAGAATTTCACCGTTCGCAAAATCTCTTACGGTGAAGGCGTCGAGCGCGTGTTTCCCGTCTATTCGCCGCTGGTGGAGGCGGTCGAGGTGGTGCGCCGCGGCAAAGTGCGCCGGGCCAAGCTCTACTACCTGCGCGACCGCCGCGGCAAATCCGCCCGCATCAGCGAGAACACGGGCGCCCGCGCACGCAAGCTGAATGATGCCGAGCGCGAAGCTGCTGCCCAGGAGAGGGCGCGGATCGAGGCCGAGAAGGTCGCCGCCGCGGAAGCACTGGCCGCGGAGAAGGCTGCAGCCGAAGCCGCAGAGGCCAAGAGCGAATAAGCCGCAGCGCTATCAGATCCCGAAGGGAGCGCGTGCGCTCCCTTTCAAGACTCTGCATGCCACTGAAAATTGCATCGTGTCTGTAGCGGGAACCCCTTTCGCTGCGCCACGTTGCAGGCGGTATGGATATTCTCCTCGAAGAATTCTCCGCGCGCACGAGCTTGCCCTGGCAGATCATCGCGGCCCGGTTGCTCGCCGCCGTCATTCTCGGCGGCGTTCTTGGTTTTGAGCGTGAGCTTGCGGAACGACCCGCAGGCTTGAGAACACACATGCTGGTGTGCCTGGCTTCTGCCACCTTCGCCGTCGTCTCGATCGAGATCGTTTCGATGGCCGCTTTTCAGGACGATCAGGTGCGAGCGGATCCAATCCGTCTGGTGGAAGCGATCACATCCGGCGTCGCGTTCCTTGCTGCCGGGTTTATCATCTTCCGGCGCGGCACGGTGCGCGGCCTTACCACCGGTGCCGGCATGTGGCTTGCTGCTTCAACAGGTTTGGCCGCGGGCCTTGGGCTTTGGACCATCGCCCTACTTTCATGCCTGCTCGGCGCGATCGTCCTTGCCGTTTTGCGCCGGCTTGAGGTGCGCTTTTCGCTGAAGGAGCCGCCAGGCGAGGAATGACGCGCCTGCCGCGATTGCCGATTGATTGAAACGCTGATAAATATCCGGCCCATGGAAGAACTTTTTGGACACCCGGCCTACAAAGGTT
The DNA here is from genome assembly GCF_011317445.1 of Chelativorans multitrophicus. GTDB lineage: Bacteria > Pseudomonadota > Alphaproteobacteria > Rhizobiales > Rhizobiaceae > Chelativorans > Chelativorans multitrophicus. The sequence goes on along the minus strand of NZ_JAAAPL010000003.1, from coordinate 434,211 downwards.
TCGTGCTGCAGGACGTGAAACGCCTGCCCGGACGCTTTTTCGCGCGCATCTCCGGCGCGCTGCTCTGCCGACTTCCTTAAGCGGATAAATGGCCGCATGGGCCTTCGCTAGACCTCCGCTTTCAGGGACTTACCGACAATGACCGCACCACGCACGCTCTACGACAAGATTTTCGATGACCATCTGGTCGATCGCCAGGACGACGGAACCTGTCTCCTCTATATCGACCGGCACTTGGTCCATGAAGTAACCAGCCCGCAGGCATTCGAGGGCCTGCGCATGGCGGGACGCGCCGTGCGCCATCCCGAAAAAACGCTTGCCGTCGTTGACCATAACGTGCCCACCTCGCCCGACCGCAAATTCGGCATCAAGAACGAGGAAAGCCGTATCCAGGTCGAGGCGCTGGCCAAAAACGCGGTCGATTTCGGCATTGAGTATTACAACGAGGCCGACCGCCGGCAGGGCATCGTGCATATCGTTGGACCCGAGCAGGGCTTCACCCTGCCGGGAATGACCATCGTCTGCGGTGACAGCCATACCTCTACCCACGGTGCTTTCGGAGCTCTTGCGCACGGCATCGGCACGTCCGAAGTCGAGCATGTGCTGGCCACGCAGACGCTCATCCAGCGCAAGGCCAAGAACATGCTTGTCCAGGTGGATGGCAAGCTGCCGGATGGCGTGACGGCCAAGGACATCATTCTTGCGATCATCGGCGAGATCGGCACTGCCGGCGGAACGGGCCACGTGATCGAATATGCCGGCGAGGCGATCCGCTCGCTATCCATGGAAGGCCGCATGACGGTCTGCAACATGTCGATCGAAGGCGGCGCGCGCGCCGGCATGATCGCGCCGGACGAGACGACTTACGCCTATATCAAGGACCGGCCTCGCGCCCCGAAGGGGGCAGCCTGGGAGATGGCGCGAGCCTATTGGGAGACCCTCCACACGGATGAGGGAGCCCATTTCGACCGCGTGGTGAAGCTCGATGCGGCAAATCTCCCGCCAATCGTTACCTGGGGCTCCTCGCCGGAAGACGTGGTGTCGGTCACAGGTTACGTGCCCAATGCGGATGAAATCCAGGACGAGACGAAACGCCTTTCGAAGAAGCGGGCGCTCGAATATATGGGCCTGACCGCCGGCACCAAGATCACCGATATTGCGCTCGATCGCGTGTTCATCGGCTCCTGCACCAATGGCCGCATTGAAGACCTGCGCGCCGCGGCGAAAATCGCTGAGGGCCGCAAGGTGCATCCGCGGATCAACGCAATGATCGTGCCGGGCTCCGGCCTTGTGAAGGCGCAGGCGGAAGCGGAAGGCCTCGACAAGATATTCATTGAAGCCGGCTTTGATTGGCGCGAGCCGGGATGCTCGATGTGCCTCGCCATGAATGACGATCGCCTGAAGCCAGGCGAGCGCTGCGCCTCCACCTCGAATCGCAATTTCGAGGGCCGCCAGGGTTTCAAGGGGCGCACGCACCTGGTCTCGCCAGCCATGGCTGCCGCCGCTGCGATCGCCGGGCACTTCGTCGATATTCGAGAATGGAAGTAGAGCGGCATCATTATCTCTCCCCCGCGGGAGAGATAATGATGTAACGGCAGTTCCGCTTCGCTGCGGTCGAAAAAGGGGAGGTGTGACGCCGCTCTACCCGGCCAGGTGCCGAAAAGCCGCGACCACCTCCTCATAAACCTGTCGCTTGAACGGAACGATCAGCCTTGGCAGTTGCTCCATCGGCTTCCAAGCCCAGGCGTCGAATTCGGGTTCGTGATCGCCAGGGGGCGGATTGATGGCGATCTCGCTTTCCTCTCCCTCAAAGCGGAAGGCAAACCATTTCTGCTTCTGGCCGCGGAAACGGCCTTTGAGAGCCCTGCCGACCAAATGCTCAGGCAGGTCGTAAGTGATCCACTCGGGTGCTTCGGCAAGCAAGGAAACGCTTCGGATTCCTGTTTCCTCATAAAGTTCACGACGGGCGGCGGTAAGCGGATCTTCATTCTGATCGATACCGCCCTGCGGCATCTGCCACAGCATGGTGGTGCCATCCGTCTCGCTGGCGGTTTCGCGAATCCGCCTTCCGGCCCATACCTGCCCGGAACGGTTCAGCACCATAATGCCCACGCATGGCCTGTAAGGCAGATCCTCTGCCTTTATTTTCGCGGTCATCCCCCCTCGCCCCTTTCTGGATCAACGGCCACGGCGGAAATGGGCACGAGTTCGACGCCTCGTTTCCGGACCTCACCCGCCCAGGACGTAACAGCGTCGACTGTCGCGTTCAAAGCGATCCCGCTTCCCACCGCAAACCCTTTGGCGCGCGCGATGCGCTCCAGTTCATCGAGTTTCTTTAAGATGGCGCCGCGCTCACGCTCCTGATCGATGACATCGTCTCCGGCCACGAAGGGTACGCCCTTTGCAAGCGCGACCTCTTCGGCCAGGCTCCGCGCCGACATTCCATCGTCGAAGTAGAGTAGTCCGCGTTGGCTCAGCTCATCCATCAGCAGGTCCATGGCTTTCCGATCCGCGGTAAAGCGCGCTCCCATATAGTTCATGACGCCCGTATAGTTGGTAATGCGTGAGAGCACCCATCGCAGATTTCTGATGTTCTTGTCGGCTCCTACATTCGTAAGCAGCGTATATCGCCCCGGATTCGTCGAAGGATAGCCGGCGGGCTCCAGCGGGACTTGCATAATGACCTCATGGCCGTCCCGTCGCGCCTCTTGCATCCAGCGCATGAGGCTGTTGCCGAGCGGCGCAAAGGCCAGCGTGATTTCCGGTGGCAGTTTCTCGATCGCTTCCTGAGTGCCGGTTTGCGAAATGCCAAGGCCGCCAATCACGATGGCAATTCTCGCGCCGCGCGCACCGGACCAGGGCCGCGCATAGGCGTCGAACGGTCTCAACCCGTCAGCGGCGCGGACGGGCAGCGGCCCGAGTTCCGATTCCTCTATCAACGCGCGATCCGGCAGATGTGCCACGCGCAGATTTTGCCCGCCTTCAGCCAAACTATCACGAAAAACGAGGCCTCTACGGAGGGGACCGACGTCATCAGAATCGAGGTGAGGGATAAAGGTGCTATGCAGGCGAGAGGCGCTGGCAGCCTCAAGCTGGGGTGCCGGCTTGGCTGTGGCCGAAGGCGACCGCTCGCGGTCCGGCGACATGAAGGAGAGAGAAACGGGAGAAATCCCCTCTCTGAACGCGACTGTTCCGAAAATGCCTATCGCTGCTACTGCACAAAGGAAAAGAAAGGCGGCAATCGCAATGAGCGCTCGTCTCGGCGCTGGCGGCGGCGCGCCGTCCTGACCCAGCGGCTCGTCGAGTTCACTGCGAGCAGAGTCCATACATCCCCGCGACCGCCCCTATGTCGCCCCCGAAAAGCGGATGCGGCGCACCCTTCCTGAGATGCGCCGCTGATTGTTACTGCTGCTGGTTCATCACCGCTTTATCTGGGCTGGCAGGATATGCAGGATCCGTCTTCACGCCGCGGATGAGATCGAGTGCGTAGGAAAGCTGCACGTCCTCTTTCGGGTCCTGCGGCACATATGCGATCGAGCCGGACCCTTCTTCGTCTTCCTCCGCGCCGCGAATATGACCGCGCAGGTCGGACTCGCCGCGCGAAAGATCGACATCCTGCAGATCCTCGGGCAAAGGCTGTTCCACCTTGATATCAGGCGTGATGCCTTTGCCTTGGATCGACTCGCCCGAAGGCGTGTAGTACAGGGCGGTCGTCAAACGCAGAGCACCATTTTCGCCGAGCGGAATGATCGTCTGCACGGAGCCCTTGCCGAACGATCGCGTGCCGACCAGCGTCGCCCGGCGATGGTCTTTCAACGCACCGGCCACAATTTCAGAGGCGCTTGCAGAACCGCCATTGATCAGGACGACCAGTGGCTTGCCGCCGGTGAGGTCACCAGCCTGAGAGCTGAATCGTGCGATATCCCCAGACTCGCGGCCTCGCGTTGAGACGACTTCACCGCGCTCCAGAAAAGCGTCCGATACATTGACCGCCTGATCGAGCAGACCGCCGGGATTGAGCCGCAGGTCGAGCACATAGCCCTTCAGCTTGTCTTCAGGCACCTGCTTGCGGATGTCCTCAATGGCCGCGCGCAGGTCGTCCGTCGTCTTCTCCGTGAAGGAGGTGATCTTGAGATATCCGATATCGTCGCCTTCAACCCTCGACTTGACGGCCTTCACCTTGATCGTGTCGCGAATGATCTTGAAGGTCAGGGGCTTGCTCTGCCCCTCCCGCAGGACGGTAAGCTCGATGGGTGTGTTGACGAGACCGCGCATCTTGTCGACCGCATCATTGAGCGTCATCCCACGTACTTCCTCGCCATCGATCTTCTCGATGAGGTCGCCCGAAAGGATTCCGGCGCGCGAAGCGGGTGTGTCGTCGATCGGAGCCACGACCTTGACCAGCTCGTTCTCCATCGTGACCTCGATGCCAAGGCCCCCGAACTCGCCTTTGGTCTGCACGCGCATATCCTGCGCCGCCTCGGCATTGAGGTAGGAGGAGTGCGGATCGAGCGAGGTGAGCATGCCGTTGATGGCATTCTCGATCAATTTTTTGTCATCCGGCGGTGTCACATACTGCGCGCGCACACGTTCGAAGATGTCGCCGAAGATGGCAAGCTGTCTGTATGTGTCGGTGTCCGCCGCGATCGCTGCCGTGCCATTCGTCCCGTAGACGAGGCTCATGGCGGATGCGCCCATCAACGCACCGGCGAACAAGAGCGACAATTTACGAATCATTTCCCGTCCTTCCAGAGAATTCCCGAACCCACCAGAGCTTCGGGTCTATCGGTTTCCCGTCTTTCCTGAATTCTACATATAGTTCCGGCACCGCGCCATCCAATGTTGAAGCCGCAATACTTGCCAGGCGCGCCTCGCCCATCATTCCTACCGGCTCCCCAGCTAGGACGGATTGCCCAAGCGATACGTTCAGCCGGTCCAGCCCTGCCAGCACGATATGATAACCATCGCCCGGGTTCAGTATCAATAGCTGACCATACGACCGGAAAGGCCCCGCATAGAGCACCGTTCCATCCACTGGAGCGGTGACGATTGCGCCTGATTGTGTTCTTAGAATGTCACCTTTCAGGCTGCTTCCGGCTCCGTCGTCCTCGCCGAAGCGCTTGGCAAACTGACCGGAAACCGGCAATGGGACGAGACCTGCTCGCTTCGCAAAGGGCAGAGCCTCCGACAGCAGATCGCCTTCGTTTGCCTGCTTCCGGGCTTCAAGCACCTTGCTAAGAGACTCGATCTCCTTTTCGAGGGAGGCGATCAACTCCTGTAGATTCGTAGCGCGCTCGGCCAGTTCAGCCGCTTGCTCTCGCTCGGCCGCCATGCGCATTTCCGCCACCGCCTGAACGCGCCGTTTTTCCTCGAGCAAGAGCTTCAACCGCTCCTTTTCTTCAGCCTGTTCCGTTTGTTTCTGCTGAAGATTTTCCTCTTCCACCTCGATCGAAGTCTTCACACGCGTAAGGTCATCCAGATCGGCAATGAGCATTTCCGTCTCCGACCGCAGCTCCGGCACTACGGCGCCGAGCAGAATGGCGCTGCGAACAGAGGCAAGCGCATCCTCCGGACGAACGAGAATCGCAGGCGGCGGGTTCAGCCCCATGCGCTGCAATGCGCCGAGCACTTCGGCCAGCGTGCCCCTGCGGCTGGCGAGCGAAAGCCTGATCTTCTGCTCCTGGATCCCAAGGTTCTGCAGCCGCCGATCAATCTCAGCGATATCTTCGCCGAGCTTTCTCTCGGTCTTGACCGCTTGGATGAGGGAGGCGGTCAGGGCAGCACTGTCGTCTTTGATGGCCGCGATCTCCGCGGCGATTTCGGCCTGCCGCTTTTCTGACAGGGAGATCTCCTGCGATAAGCGGCGAAATTCCTCGACGCTCTCCCTCTGCTTCAAGTCGAGGCTGTCCACCGATTGCGCGAGACAGGGCGTGGCGAGAAAACCAGCCAGCACGAGAGCCGGGAAAAGGGCTCGCCCCACATGGCCGCTCGGTGGCACCTTCACCTCTCCATCGCAAGAATCTCACACAACCCTAAAAATAGATCGTTAACGAAGCATCAACCATGCAGAGGCGCTGCTTCAATCACATTTGACACAGAATGACGGATTCTCGAGCGGCATGCTTTCCATGCCACACACCTTGCTAGTCCCGGTGATACGGGTGGCCGGAAAGGATGGTTATCAGACGGTACAGCTGCTCGGCCAACATGACACGAACGAGCTGGTGCGGCCATGTCTGCGCACCAAAGCTGATGCTGAGGTCGGCCGCCGCCCTGACGGCATCGTCGTGTCCATCAGGCCCGCCGATCGCCATCACGATTTGCCGAAAGCCTGAATCGCGAAAAGACGCAAAGCGGTCGCCAAGCTCCCGCGAGGACAAATTCTTTCCTCGCTCGTCAAGCAATATCAACGCTCCGCCTTGTGCAAAGTCGAGGAGCTTGCGGCCCTCCTCCCTCTTTCGCTCGAGGGTGGATCTGGCGCGGCTCTCCGGTATTTCGCTCACACCGGCCAATTCCATTCCGATGGCCGGTCCGGCCTTTGCCGCGCGATCCAGATAGCGATCGGCCAGTTCCCTTTCGGGTCCAGCTTTCATACGGCCAACAGCATGTATGACGATACGAATGAAACCCTCACTCGTCAGCGTATCAGCATAACGCCTGAACAAATGACGCAGACGCTATCGGTCCCGGTAAATCGGAACCGCGAATATGGCGAATTCCATTCGCCTCAGCAGCTGCAGCGGCCTCGCCAGCCGGAGGGAGCCGGCGGGCTCTCAGCAAAGCCGCGACCGCTTAATGGAGCGTCTCGTCCTCCAGATCCGGAGTCTGCCACATCTTTTCGATGTTATAGAACTCTCGGACCTCCGGGCGAAACACGTGGACGACAATGTCACCCGCGTCGATCAACACCCAGTCGGCGCCTGACAGGCCTTCGACGCGTGCGTTGCCGAAGCCGGCATCCTTCAAGGCGCGGATAAGATGCTCCGATACCGCTGCGACATGACGGTGGGACCGGCCAGAAGCTACGATCATGTAGTCTGCCAGCGGAGACTTGCCTTGAATGTCGATGGGAACGATGTTTTCCGCCTTCGAGTCTTCCAGACTCTGGAGCGCTGTTTCTAGGGCGCGAGACAGGCTATCTTCACGTGTCCCGGCCGGCGAAGGCACAATTGCTGCCTTCTTCTGCAGTGCTGTTCTCAGTGTCTTTCCTTTCCAATAAGAACAACGAGACCGCGCAGCAATCACTGCGCGACAACCTATAGATAGTCAGACAAGCTTGTCAGTTTCAAGACAGCTTCTGCGCTGCGAAGAGGAAACTCCGGTAAAGAAAAGGTGTTCCTCTGCATTTTTCTCCCGGCCTTGCCAGAGAACTCCACCGTCGGGAGTAATCATGGCGGCCACTAAGCGCCCTTAAGGCTTAGCCGGCTCCACCGATTCGGGATCCTTCCCTCCCGCTTCGCCTCGAAGCGCTGTCGAGGACAGGGAAGAACGTGGACCATGAATGAAGGTCCAAGCCGGCGGCCAAAGTCGAGCAAGAAGCGGCGCATCCGTCTCGTCAATGCGGGCGTGGTCGAAAGTCTTGGCCATGGTGGAAGAAAGAAAGGAAAGGGTCGAGCCCGGCCGATCGATCACCGCGATCGGCACGCTGCGGACGATCTCGCGCCAGCGCTCCCATTTATGAAATGTGCGCAGGCTGTCGGCCCCCATGATCCAGACAAAGTGGATACCCCGGTTACGCTGCAGGACCAGATGAATCATATCCGCTGTGTAGCGGATATGGTGAGCCGCCTCGAAGGCCGTCACCTTTACGCGCGGATCCTTTGCGTACGCCTTCGACAGCGCAATGCGCTCGCCAAGTGGCGCAAGCTTGCTATGGTCCTTCAGCGGATTGCCGGGGGAGACGATCCACCACAGCTGATCGAGTTTCAGCCGGCGCAGCGCCGTTTCTGCCACAAGCGCGTGCCCCGCATGCGGAGGATTGAAGGAGCCGCCGAACAGGCCCACCGTCATATCCTTTTCGGCAAAGGGCATGCGCAAATAATGCGCCGCTACGTCTTCCCCGCCTGAAAGCATTCCCTCAGGGCCTCGTTTGGCCGCTGCCATGCACGCGGTATTTGAAGGAGGTGAGTTGCTCAACACCAACGGGTCCGCGCGCATGCATCTTGCCCGTCGCGATGCCGATCTCCGCGCCCATGCCGAACTCGCCACCGTCGGCAAATTGAGTGGAGGCATTGTGGAGAAGGATGGCGGAGTCGATCTCATTAAGAAAACGCTGCACAGCAACGGGATCTTCCGCCACGATCGCCTCCGTATGATGCGAGGAATAGGTCCCTATATGCTCGATCGCTTCGAAGACGCCATCCACCAGTTTAACGGAGATGATCGCATCCAGATATTCCGTGCGCCAATCTTCCTCACTTGCGGAGATCGCCGAGGGGAAGCGCGCCCGTACATCTTCGCCGCCACGGATCTCGCAGCCCGCTGCTGCCAGTGCCTCCAAAATCGGCACCAGGTGGGTACCAGCCACCGCGCGGTCGACAAGCAGCGTCTCGGCAGCTCCGCATACGCCTGTTCGCCGCATCTTTGCATTAAGGGCAAGTGCCACGGCCATGTCGAGCTTGGCAGAGCGGTCCACGTATAGATGGCAGATGCCTTCGAGATGGGCAAAGACCGGCACGCGCGCTTCATTCTGGACCCGCTCCACGAGGCTGCGCCCGCCGCGCGGGACGATCACGTCAAGATTACCGCCCAAGCCCCTCAGCATCTCGCCTACCGCTTCACGATCGGTAACCGGCACGCGCTGGATCGCATCCTCGGGAAGGCCCGCCTTTCGCAATCCTTCAACGAGACAGGAATGGATCGCCGCGGACGAAGCGGCCGAATCGGAACCGCCACGGAGGATCACCGCATTGCCTGCCTTCAGGCAGAGCGCGCCAGCATCTGCTGTCACATTGGGCCGGCTTTCATAGATAACGCCGATGACGCCGAGCGGCGTGCGCACGCGCTCGATATGGAGACCATTCGGCCGATCCCATTCGGCGATCACCGTTCCGACCGGATCATCAAGATCGGCGATGGCGCGTATTCCCTCGGCAATTGCCCTGACTCGCTTCTCGTCGAGCTTCAACCGGTCGAGAATGGCGGCGGAAAGACCGGCGGCCTCTCCCTTCTCCATGTCGGTTTTATTGGCCGCGAGAATCCTGCCCGTGTTTGCCTCAAGAGCCTCGGCCATGGCGAGGAGGGCTGCGTTTTTCCGTTCCGTGCTCGCAACGGCGAGCGGCCGGGCAGCAGCACGGCCGCGCCTGCCAAGCTCTGCCATGAGGGTAACGATATCGTGCTCCGACGGCTCACGCACCTGCAACATCGATTCCTTCCACCTTGCGATCCATGAGCTCGCCAGTAGGCCCGGAAAGGACCAGGTCGTCCCGGTGCACCATGGCCGCTCGCGCTTCGTAACCCAGGATTCCAGCAATATCGCCCGTTTTCAGCCCAGCGATCTTTACGGCATCGGCGGCATCATAGGCAACCAGCCCCCGGCCAATCTCACGCCCCGCGGAATCAACGATCGCCACGGTGTCGCCACGGGAGAAGACACCCTCGACCCGCCTCACACCTGCCGGTAGCAGGCTCTTGCCCTGAAGCAGCGCCCTCAACGCGCCGTCATCGATCCCGATACGGCCGGCGGGCTCGAGTTGACCCGCGATCCAGGTCTTGTAGGCGCGAACCGGCGTGGGGCTCGGCTTGAAGAGGGTAGCGCGCGCGCCGCGCTCGATCGCGGACAGCGGGCCGCGCTCCTTCCCCGATGCGATGATCATTGCCGTACCCGCCGCGGTGGCGATCCGCCCGGCATCGAGCTTGGTGCGCATGCCCCCTCGGGATAGCTCCGAGGCGGCAGCCCCGCCCATAGCCATAATTTCCGGCGTGATGGCATCCACGACCGGGATGAACTTTGCCGCAGGATCGCGCTCGGGCGGAGCCGTGTAAAGCCCATCCACATCGGACAGGAGTATGAGGAGGTCGCCGCCCATCATAGTGGCGACGCGCGCAGCCAACCGGTCGTTGTCCCCGTATCGGATTTCGCTGGTCGCCACGGTGTCGTTCTCATTGATGACTGGAACGGCCTTCATTTTGAGAAGCGTCGAGATCGTTGCCCGGGCGTTGAGGTAGCGGCGGCGTTCTTCCGTATCACCCAATGTAACCAGCACCTGGCCGGAGATGAGCCCGTGGCGGCCGAGCTCGCCCGACCACGCGCCCGCAAGTGCGATCTGCCCCACGGCCGCCGCGGCCTGGCTCTCCTCGAGCCTTAATGTGCGCTTTCCAAGGCCCAGCACCGTGCGTCCCAGGGCAATGGCGCCGGAGGATACAACGAGCACTTCCGTGCCAGCCGACATGAGCCGGGCAATATCGTCAACAAGGGCGGCGAGCCACTCACGCTTCAACCCTGCCGCGCGATCGACCAGCAGGGCAGAGCCGATCTTCACGGTCACGCGGCGATAAGAGGAAAGCGAAATTCCACTCATGAGTCGGCCTGTTTCTGCCAGCGTTCGTTTGCGGTCTCAGCGGCGCGCTCTTCTTCACGGGCCGCTTGCACCACACGCATCAGCGCCCGAAGCACGTCCTGAACTCCTTCTCCGGTTGCAGAGGAAAGGGGAAGGGCAGCGCGGCGCGCTGCCTTTTTGAGGGCAGCGAGTTTTTCCCTGCGCTCTTCCTCGTCCAGCAGGTCAATCTGGCTCAACGCAACCACTTCCGGCTTCTCCGAAAGGCCATGGCCATAAGCCTTGAGCTCCCGGCGCACGGTCTTGTAGGTGGCCGCGACATCTTCTTCCCGGGCGGATATCAGGTGCAGAAGCACGCCGGTGCGTTCCACATGGCCCAGGAACCGATCTCCAATGCCCACCCCCATATGCGCCCCCTCGATCAAACCTGGAATGTCCGCAAGAACGAACTCCCGCGCGTCAATCCGCACCACGCCCAGGTTGGGGTGCAGCGTCGTGAAGGGATAATCGGCGATCTTCGGTTTCGCGGCCGTAACAGTTGCAAGGAAGGTCGACTTTCCCGCATTGGGAAGACCGATCAGACCGGCGTCGGCAATCAGCTTAAGCCGGAGCCATATCCACAGCTCCTCGCCTGGTAGGCCGGGATTGGCACGGCGCGGCGCCTGGTTGGTCGAACTTTTGAAGTGCTGGTTTCCGAATCCGCCGTTTCCGCCTTTAAGAAGGAGAAAGCGCTGGCCGACTTCGGTCAGGTCACAGATCAGCGTTTCGTTGTCTTCCTCATAGACCTGCGTACCCACCGGTACTTTCAGGACCACATCGTCGCCCTTGGCGCCCGTGCGATTTCGCCCCATCCCATGTATGCCGGGTTTTGCCTTGAAGTGCTGCTGGTAGCGATAATCGATAAGCGTGTTGAGCCCCTCCACCGCTTCGATCCAGACATCGCCGCCGCGGCCGCCGTCACCACCGTCGGGCCCGCCGAACTCGATGAATTTCTCGCGGCGAAACGAAACCGCGCCGGCACCGCCATCGCCGGCGCGGATGTAAACCTTGGCTTGGTCGAGAAACTTCATCGTACAGCTCTTTCTTTGCGAGCCTCATCTAGCGCATAGCGCGCCCAAGAGCGAGAGTGCTGACGAAAACGCGCGGGTTTTGAAGCAACCCGCGCGTCTCTTGATGCCCGCATTCTATTTCCCTGCCCCCCAGCTTCTGAGGCTTACCCATGTCCTGCGGTCAAGCTGGTACCTCTCGATCGGCACCTTGCCGGCCACGAGCGAGTCCATCATCCCTTGGCCGACATACTGGAAACCGCATTTATGGATCACCCCGCGCGAGGCCTCGTTGATGACACGGCAGGCGACATTCAGCTTATCGATATCCGTCGCCCTGAAGGCGAGATCGACAAGCGCATGCGCTATCTCGGTCGCGTAACCATGTCCCCAATAGCGCTCGCCGATCCAGTAGCCCAGCTCCAGCCCGTATTCGCGGATATCCAGACCGGCGCATCCGATAAATGCACCGCTGTCGGCGAGTGCGACCGCATAATGGCAACCGGAGCGATCCCTCGACCGACTGCCGCGAACGAAGGCGGTAGCATCAGCTTCGGAATAGGGGTGCGGCATGCGCGAGAGCATTTCCGCGACGCGACGATTGTTCGCCAGGTCAGCCATCTCGGGAATATCATCCTCATGCGGCGGACGCAGGACCAACCGCTCGGTCACGAGAACGGGGCATTCGATTCTTAAACTCTCGCCCTCTGCCTCTTCAGTTTCGGCAACCATTGCTATTCCTCCGGACAAAAAATTAGGGGAGATGGCGACCCATCTCCCCTGAACCTTTTCCGGATTTTGCCGGACACCGGGCTCCCAGATGGGCCGCCGGTGTCTTGGTACGGAACCGGCTACTCCGCTGCTTCCAGAATCGGGTTTACCGACACGTAGGTTCGCCCGTTCGCCTTTTTGGCGAAGGATACGGCACCGGCTTGGAGTGCAAAGAGCGTGTGATCCTTGCCCATGCCGACATTCGCGCCGGGATGCCACTTCGTACCGCGTTGGCGAATAATGATGTTGCCGGCAAGCACAGCCTCGCCGCCGAACTTCTTCACGCCAAGGCGCTTGGATTCAGAGTCGCGACCGTTGCGCGACGAACCGCCAGCTTTTTTGTGTGCCATGACTAAAACTCCTTCGCGTCACCGGGACGCATTCGTTTGCTATATGAACGCTTGCGCGCCCAAATGCAATTCCGTTTTACTGGGGTCAAACCCCGAACTACTTCGCAACCTCTTTGGCCTGCTCGCGCCAGTCCTTGATCTGGTCGGTGCTGAAGGGCATCGCCTCGTCAATGCGTGCGATATCCTCGTCACTAAGGGCGGCCAACTGAGCGAAAGTGGTAAGCCCCTGCTCCTTAAGCTGGCCCGCGGCCACCGGGCCGATACCCTTGATGACCGTCAGGTTGTCCGGCTCACCCTCAGGCGCACTGAAGAGAGGCGCAGCTTTGGTCTCCCGTGGCGAAGCTCCCTTTTCAGCGGCTTCCTTCTTGGCCTTCGCGGGCTTTTCCTCTGCCGCCTTCTCTTCGCTCGTTGCTGGCTTGGCGGCGACCTTCTTGGAAGGCTTCGCTCCATCGAGCAGGATCTCGGCAATTCGCACGGTGGTCAAAAGCTGACGATGGCCACGCTTACGGCGCGAATTCTGCCGCCGGCGCTTCTTAAACGCGATGACCTTCGGACCGCGGCCCTGCTCCACCACTTCCGCCGCTACGCTGGCGCCCTCGACAAAGGGGGCCCCAATCGTAACATTCTCGCCCTCGCCAACGGCAAGCACGTTGCCGATCTGGACAATCTCGCCGACCTCGCCCGCGATACGCTCGATCAGGAGCGTATCGTTAGCGGCGACGCGGTATTGCTTGCCGCCGGTTTTTATGACTGCGAACATCTTTCTGCCTTTCAGTGCTCGGTCCGGCATGGCCTAAGGTGGCCTGCCGTCTTTTTATCAGTCGTTGAACAGAAGCGCCCTGCGCCCCACGAAAACAGCGGCGCGGAGACTCTCCCCACGCCGCAGGTAGCGGCTCAATACCGGAAGAGGAAAAAATGGTCAAGATGAAGCGCCAAAAATGCGCTGGTTCGGCCTTGTGTCGCGGCAACAACGCCGCTATCTAAGCGCCGCTGCATTCGGACGTGCAAGCGTCCGCGCGGAGAGGTGGCTGAGTGGTTGAAAGCACCGCACTCGAAATGCGGCATACTCGCAAGGGTATCGGGGGTTCGAATCCCTCCCTCTCCGCCATTATCTCGCTCACCGCAGTTTCGCTTCGCTCAACGCCACCGCGGGGCGGCCTGACCGGCCGACGGGCGGTCTCCCGCGATGATGAGAGTTCGAAGGTCCCCTTTCTCTCCGCACCTTTTTAGCCATGATGCGATCTCGCCGATGCCCCCCGCGCCCCTGCAGAGCCAAGGATCGGCGGCCATCACCGCGATAAAGCTCTAACGGGAACGATGTGACGGCGCTTTCCGTTCTCCGGTGAGGCGAATCCGCGAGAGCACCCAATGGCGAAGCGAGGGACAATCCGGGTCGGCATTTCGGGCTGGACGTATAAGCCCTGGCGAGGCGTCTTCTACCCTGCCGGCCTGCCCCATAAGCAGGAGCTTTCCTATGCCGCGCAGCACTTCCGCTCAGTGGAGATCAACGGGACCTTCTACAGTATGCAGTGGCCCGAAAGCTTCGCTCGCTGGAACGAACAGACTCCGGATGACTTCGTCTTTGCCGTGAAGGGCTCACGCTACATCACCCATATGAAGCGGCTCAAGGACGTGGAGACGCCGCTTGCGAATTTCCTTGCCTCCGGAGTTCTCCGGCTCGGCGCAAAGCTTGGCCCGATCCTCTGGCAGTTTCCTCCGCAGATGCGGTTCGATCCGGAGCGTTTCGAGCCGTTTTTCAAGCTTCTGCCCAAAACCTCGGAGGAGGCAGCGGAATTGGCAAAGCGGCATGACGAGCGGCTTGAAGGCCGGGAGTGGACGAGGGCTTTGGGGCGGCGGCCGCTTCGGCACGCCGTGGAAATCCGGCATGAGAGTTTCTGCACTGGGAAATTCATCGAACTTCTGCGGCGCTACAACATCGCATTGGTTTGCGCTGATACGCCGGAATGGCCGCTGCTCATGGATCTGACTGCGGATTTTGTCTATTGCCGTCTTCACGGCGCCGAACAGCTTTATTCCAGCGGCTATGACGACGACGCGCTGAACTGCTGGTCAATTCGAATGGACGCCTGGGCCAAAGGCCACGAGCCGGCGGATGCCAATCGGGTACTTGCGCCGACAAAGCCACGGGTGGGTGGCCGTGATGTCTACGTCTATTTCGATAACGACGCCAAAGTACACGCCCCATTCGACGCGGCGAATTTGGCGGCGCGATTGGGAACAGGTGAGCGTTTGCATCGCGAAAAGGCGGAAAAAGGGGAGCGGCGTAGCCGGGAACCCGCTGCCGAAGGGATCGCGCAAACGTGAGGTTGCGCAGCTTTCCCCAAATCTTGCGCGCGCGTATTCTTGGGTGGCCGGCAATTGGCTGAACCCGCCGGCCTCGAGGAGGATACAGATGATGTTACGTTCTGCAGTCTTCGCTTTTGCCTTACTTGCAACCCCTGTGGCAGCGCTCGCAAACCAATGCCCCGCGCTTATGTCAGAAATCGACGCGGCCTTGCAAACCGCCCAGCTCTCCGAGGCCGACCGGGCCAAGGTTATGGAGCTTCGCGCCAAAGGAGAACAGGAACACCAGGCGGGTGATCACGCGGCATCCGAGGCTTCCTTGGGTGAAGCAAAAGCCATTCTCGGGATTTGAGGAATCCCGCGGGCGCGTTGTGGCCAAATGGCCATAGCGCGCCTGTTTCAATCGGCTATTTGTTTCTGAAACAATAGGTTAGGGGTTCTGATGATGCGAGGCTACGGTCAAGCCGCGGCAACGCGCGCATTGCTCTCGGTTGATAAATCGCTGCTCGACCACGGAACGAGAAGGCCTCGACTAAACCGCAGCCGACCTCGAAGCTAAGTTCCGTATCGAAATTTACGGTGGCCTCGTCCATCAGTTGCCTGGTCCATGATTTGGCCCAGCCTTGACCTCGACCGGGCTTAGGATTAAGGCGCCAAGCTCGCGCTGGACAAGGGGAGGTTCGAACCCCACATGGTTCTAGGCTGCGTAATGGCAGCCATGGTTGCGCACCTTTTCTCAGTCAGGGCAAAAATCCAGAATAGTAATCCTTTAGCTCTGCACCTTTTTGAAATAGTCGATAGCCATGTTGCCAGTGTCATAGGCCGCCAAAGAGGAAGAAGAATGAGCACTGCCGCGCTGCAAAATGTTGAAGCCGCCGACAAGCTGGAGTTCCCGATCCCAGCCGGCGTCTACGCCGAGCGCGTGGTCGCGGTGAAGCATTATACGGACCGGCTCTTCTCTTTTCGTATCACTCGGCCGCAAACTTTCCGCTTCCGCTCCGGCGAGTTCGTAATGATCGGCTTGCCAAATGCGGAAAAACCGGTTTTTCGCGCCTATTCGATCGCGAGCCCCGCATGGGATGAAGAATTGGAGTTTTTCTCCATCAAGGTACCGGACGGCCCGCTCACCCAGCACCTGCAAAAGATCACGCCGGGCGATATCGTGCTGATGCGTCAAAAATCCACGGGAACGCTGGTGAACGACGCGCTTACGCCGGCAAAGCGCCTCTACATGATTTCCACGGGCACCGGCATTGCGCCTTTCGCAAGTCTTATCCGTGACCCGGAGACCTACGAAAAATTTGAGCAGGTCATTCTGACCCACACCTGCCGCGACGTGGCTGAGCTTACTTATGGTGAGGAACTGGTGGCTGCCACCCGTGAGGACCCGTTGATCGGGGAGTTCACGCTCGGGCGGCTGCACCATTTTACCTCCACAACCCGCGAAGCCTCAGATCACGTGGGCCGCATCACGACGCTTGTGGAGAATGGCAAGTTGTTCCAGGCACTCGGGACTGAGCCGTTCAATCCGGCCAATGACCGCATCATGATCTGCGGTTCCATGGCAATGCTGAAAGACGTGAAGGCGCTTGCGGAAAAGGCCGGCCTCAAAGAAGGCTCCAATGCGGAGCCGGCCGACTTTGTCGTCGAGCGCGCATTCGTCGGCTAGCAGCCTTGGATTTGTGCAGGCGCAGTGCCTGCCCGGCATCAAGTTCCAGTACGAAAGTCACGCAGCCATCGCGTGCTTGTAAGAAAGACGGCGGTCCCCGTTGATTTCACGCGGCATCGACCGTGCTGCACCCTGGCGAGGCACGTCAAGACGCCTCCAGAGCCAACCTATGCCGCCGTGCCGACTGAGCGCCGCGCCGATGAAGGCTGTGACGGATCCTGGAACCGTCGGCCTCTGAATTCAACCGATGGTCAAAGGAAATCCATCCCCGGGCTTAATCGGGATCGATCATCATTCGGGGAGGACAAAGCTCTGCCGCGTCGGAAGCGGTTTTGAAGTGCCCGCCCACAACAGCACATGGGAGACGGAAGAAGGTGGCAACCTGTATGGCCACATCACCGTGAAGTGAGCATCTTCTTTTTCAACTTCGTTTTTTGGATCGAAACCGGTTCTCCCACATTAGGATAGAGCATTGGAGGCTGTTATGGACGTCATTCGAATACTTCTCGCTATCGTCCTGCCACCGCTCGGCGTGTTCCTTCAGGTGGGTATTGGTCTGCAGTTCTGGATCAATATCCTATTGACCTTGATGGGATACATACCCGGAATTATCCATGCTATATGGGTTATCACGAGGCGCTGATGACCCGCAAAGCGGCCGATCCGCTCACCGAAGCTCGATATCTTCTCGACTCGCAATGTTGTTGCTGGAAGCGCGGTTCGGTCTGGTGTGGATGGGCGGTGTTGAACGCCATCCTGCTCGCTCGATCTCCTTTGCGGAGGGGAACAACCACCTTCTCCGTTCCCTCGGGCGTCATCTGGGACAGAAGCCTCGATCCATGGGTGGCAGAGACGATTAAGCTTGCCCACTGATTGCCGGCGCGCGATTATGGGGCGCCCCCGAAACACTGGGATTAGGTATGGCCGAGACTTTCGTCATCGCACAAGGTGGTGGTCCCACTGCCGTTATCAACCAGACCGTGGCGGGCATCGTAATGGAAACGCGAAAGCTTTATCCCGGCGCACGGGTGCTCGGCGCGCGTTATGGGATACGTGGCATCCGTGACGGGAATTTCGTTAACCTGTCCGATTTGCCGGATGAAACCCTGCTCGCCATGGCCACCACGCCCAGTGCCGCCCTCGGCAGCACGCGGGATAAGCCGGATGCAGCCTATTGCGACGCAATCCTGGAAGGCCTTCGCAATGTCGGCGCGGACGCGTTCATTAATATTGGCGGCAACGACACGGCGGGAACGCAGGCCATCCTTGCCGAAGCGTCGGGCGGCAGCATTGCCTTTATTCATGCTCCAAAGACCATTGACAACGATTTGATGGAGAACGATCACACGCCTGGCTTCATTTCCGCGGCGGAGTTCGTAGCTGGAGCGTTTCTGAGCATCGATCTCGATTTCCGCGCTTTGCCCGGCATCTATGTTGGTATCGTCATGGGTAGACATGCCGGCTTCCTGACAGCCGCCGCCTCTGCTTGGTCTTTGGACGAAGAAGGCGGCCCTCATCTAATTTATGTGCCGGAGCGCCCTTTCGAACGCGCTCGCTTTATCGAAGACGTCCGCGCGCAAATCTCGCGCCACGGGCGTTGCATAGTGGCGATGTCGGAGGGTGTTTCCGGATCAGACGGCCGATCCCTTGTCGAGCACATCGTTCCACCTGAAACGCTGGAGCGAGATCAACACGGAAATGTTCGCCTCTCCGGCACTGATCTTGGGAGGGCCATTGAACACATGCTCGCAGAAAGCCTACCAGGAACCCGCGCGCGGGTGGATACGTTCGGTTATCTCCCGCGTGGAAACATCGCCACGATTAACGAGGTGGATGCGCAGGAAGCATTCGAGGCCGGAGCCTTTGCTGTCCGCGCTGTAGAGCGGCTGGGTGGTTCAGTCGCGTTAAAATACAACGATACGGAAACCACATGCCAGCTGGTGCCGCTTGTGGACGTGGCCGGAAAGACGCGGCAAATGCCCGAAAATTTCCTTCATCCAGCGGAAAATAAGGTCTCTGGTGCTTGCCGGAACTATCTTTCCAGGCTGGTGCCCCGCAAATACAGGGTTGCACGACCATTCGTGTAGCGAGTGACCGGCAGAAGTGTCGATTACTCGGGGCTATCAGCGCTGCAACAAGCGGCAGAGCTCGTCCAGTTGCTCCAGAGAGCGGTAGGAAATACGCATCTCCCCGCCCCGATCCTTATGGCTGATCGAAACTTTCAGACCAGTGTGATCCGTGAGGAGCTTTTCAAGCGAAAGCGTGTCCGCATCCTTCTCCCTGCGCTCTTTTGGCTTTGTAACACCCACCTCCTGTGCGCTTGCCAGCGCCTCAGCCTGGCGAACGGACAATCCCTCCTCGATGATACGCTTTGCAAGGCCGGCGGGATCGGCGGCGGTTACCAGGGTTCGTGCATGGCCCGCGGTTAGCGAGCCGTCGACAATAAGATCGAGCACCGCATCAGGCAGCTTTAGAAGGCGCAGGGTGTTTGCTACATGACTGCGGCTCTTGCCGATGACCTGCGCAAGATCCGCCTGGGTGTAGTTATGTTCATCCATAAGCTGCTGGTAGCCGCGCGCCTCCTCGATTGGATTGAGATCGGCGCGCTGGACATTCTCGATAATGGCCAGTTCGAGCGCCGCCCTGTCGTCCACCTCGCGAATAATGACGGGTATTTCCGTGAGACCTGCTTTCTGCGCGGCACGCCAGCGGCGCTCTCCTGCTATGATCTCGTATCGCCCGGCAGCGGGCGCCGGTCGCACCACCACCGGCTGAACGATGCCATGCTCTCGGATCGAGTGTGCCAGCTCCGCCAGATCCCCCTCGGCAAAATTGCGCCGCGGATTGCGCGGATTCGGCGAAATAAATTCGATCGGCACCAAACGGTCCGCGCGCACGGTTTCCTGCTCGCGCATAACCGGTCTGTCGATTTCGCCAATAAGGGCGGCGAGGCCGCGGCCAAGGCGCTTGCGAGAAGGATCTTCATTCATGGCTGAGCCTGGCTCCTTTAGTTCGAACAAATCAAGCGGCGCGCAAACGCCGCTCCCTGCGGATCACTTCCGAGGCGAGTTGCAGGTATGCTTGGCTGCCCGAGCATTTGAGGTCGTAGAGAATTGCAGGCTTTCCATATGAAGGCGCCTCGGAGACCCGAACGTTCCGGGGAATGACGGTTTCATACACCGTCTCTCCCATATGAGCCCGCACATCCTCAACCACTTGATTTGCCAGGTTGTTGCGTCCATCGAACATCGTTAGCACGATGCCCTGTATGGTTAAGGCCGGGTTAATGGAGCCGCGGATCTGCTCTACCGTCTCCAGAAGCTGGCTTAGACCCTCAAGTGCAAAAAACTCACATTGCAGGGGGACCAACACGGAATCTGCCGCCGCCATTGCATTGAGCGTAAGAAGATTCAACGAAGGCGGACAATCAATCAAAACATAGGAAAAACCCTTTTTCGAGGGTGTCTCCCGTAATGCGCGACGCAGCTTCAGCACGCGATCCTGGGCGCCGGATATCTCCATCTCGATGCCGAGGAGATCGAGTGTGGAAGGAACAATGGCGAGACCGGGCACGGCTGTCTCCATTGCCGCATTGTCGATGTCTGAAGCGCCGATCAACACGTCGTAGGAAGAAATGTTTCTGATTTTTCGCTCTACACCGAGCCCTGTGCTCGCATTACCCTGAGGATCCAGATCGACGATCAGCACGCGCTCGCCGATTGCGGCGAGCGCAGTGGCCAGATTGATCGCCGTTGTGGTCTTTCCTACACCACCTTTCTGATTCGCCACGGTGATGATGCGTGAAGGCTTGCTCATAGGCCCCTGCCAATCAAAAACACCAAGAACCAGCAGTCGTTAGAGGCGGCGAAGATCGCTTATTTCAAGAATCACGCCGTCGCCCCCGACCTCATTGCCATGTTCTAACAGATTGAATCCCCAAGCGTCACGGCTTTCTTCAATTTCACGGCGGTAATCCCGGCCTTTATGAAGCAAAGCGCGCGCGCCGGCTTTCATCCATGGCTCCGCCAATCCAAAAAGCACAGGCAGGGGAGCAAGAGCCC
The DNA here is from genome assembly GCF_011317445.1 of Chelativorans multitrophicus. GTDB lineage: Bacteria > Pseudomonadota > Alphaproteobacteria > Rhizobiales > Rhizobiaceae > Chelativorans > Chelativorans multitrophicus. The sequence continues at coordinate 413,514 of NZ_JAAAPL010000003.1, read as the reverse complement.
TAGCCGTGATCACCTCAGGGGGAGGAATTTGGCCATAGCAATCCTCAATTCGTTGAGGATGGATCATACAAGGCGCTTTTAGCGACGCGAGGCTGGTCTGTAGAAACGCTGCTTTTTTGCGATTGCTCTCTACCAGATCAACTTGAGCTGGAGCATGTTCCTTCATCAAAATTGCAATAACCGCACCCGGAAAGCCTCCCCCAGATCCCAAATCCAGCCATCGCCTGGCCGCCGGCGCGATGCGAATCAGCTGAGCGCTATCGAGAATGTGACGCTCCCACAGGTGCGGCAGCGTTGAAGGGGCTGTTAAGTTGATTCGCGCAGACCACTTCCTAAACTCGCCTTCAAAAGCCACTAACCCGTCAAATGTTTCACGTGAAACCGGGCCAGCGACAGCCTGCAGGGCAGAGAACCGCTCCGCCATCATGCAGCGCCCCGAATCTTCTCACCTTGTCGAATAGCAACCAAAATGAGGGCCAGGGCGGCGGGGGTCATTCCATCGATTCGCTGCGCCTCGGCTAAGGTGCGCGGTCTGCGTTGACGAAGCTTATACTTCAACTCGTTCGACAGGCCGGGAACCGAATCGAAATCAATCCCGTCGGGAATTGACCTGCCCTCTTCGCGGCGAACTCGCTCCGCGTCGGCGACTTGGCGATCAAGGTATACCGCGTAACGAGCCTCTGTCTCCAGGCGTTCACAAGTTTTGGGGGCAATGGAACCAAGTTCCGGCCAGATCGCCTTCAGCCTTTCTATGTTGATGTCGGCGAACGAAAGCAGGTCATACGCACTTCGCCGAACCCCATCCTGATTGACGGCAATTCCGTGACGGGCTGCCTCATTGGGCGTTAGTCCGCGTGCCTTCGTAAGTTCCCGCGCATCGCTAAGTTCTTGTTCTGCTTTATAGAAACGATCGCGCCGCACCTTCGAGGCCACACCCCACTCAATCGCCCGCGGCGTGAGCCGCTCGTCAGCATTGTCGGCCCTGAGAGACAGTCGGAACTCAGCACGGGATGTGAACATGCGGTAGGGTTCGGTCACTCCCCGTGTGACCAGGTCATCGATCATGACACCGATATAGGCATCGGTTCGGCTCGGAACGACAGTCGTGCTCCCCGATGCAACGCTTGCTGCATTGATGCCGGCAATTACGCCCTGAGCGGCAGCTTCCTCGTAACCGGTCGTGCCATTGATCTGCCCGGCAAGAAATAAACCCCTGACGCGACGCGTTTCAAGCGACGGCTCAAGCTCGCGCGGATCCACGTGATCATACTCGATGGCATATCCCGGCTGCAGCACGTGCGCGTTGGCGAGTCCGGGTATTGTCTTAAGAAATGCGTGCTGAACCTCTTCAGGCAGCGAGGTCGAGAGGCCATTTGGATACACGGTGTGGTCATCGAGCCCCTCGGGCTCAAGAAAAATCTGGTGACCGTCCCTCTCCCCAAACTTCACGATCTTATCCTCGATCGAGGGACAGTAACGCGGCCCAATTCCCTCAATCTGGCCAGAATACATTGCGGATTTGTCGAGGTTCTCTTGAATGATACGGTGCGTGTCCGTTGTCGTTCGCGTTATTCCACATGTGATTTGCGGGTTTTGGATTTTTTCGCTCAGCAGTGAAAACGGAACCGGATCCTCATCTGCTTTCTGAAATCCGAGCATGTTCCATTCGATCGTCCGCCCATCGAGGCGAGGGGGCGTCCCGGTCTTCAGTCGTCCAAGTTTAAAGCCAGCCGCCTCCATGGAAGCCGAAAGACCCTTCGCAGCCGGTTCATTGACCCGGCCAGCAGGAATTTTCTTCTGGCCAATATGGATCAATCCGCGCAAAAAGGTTCCCGTCGTCAGGACTACAGCCGCGCAGTTGATCTGCGAGTCTCCGGAGAGGCCGACATGCGTGATTCGGCCATGTTCCATTCCCAGCGTATGCACTTCAGCTTCGATAACCTGAAGATTCTCTTGTTCGGAAATGACGGCCTGCATAGCCTGGCGGTAAAGTTTGCGATCCGCCTGCGTTCGTGGCCCTCGCACCGCTGGCCCCTTGCGCCGATTCAAGAGACGGAACTGGATTCCAGCTGCATCGGCAACCCGCCCCATGAGGCCATCCAAGGCATCGACTTCGCGCACCAGCTGTCCCTTGCCGATCCCGCCGATTGCGGGATTGCAGGACATTACGCCGATCGTATCGCGCCGCATTGTGACAAGCGCTGTCCTTGCGCCGGCCCGAGCAGCCGCCGCCGCTGCCTCACAACCGGCGTGGCCTCCACCAACCACAACGACATCGAATTTATGAATCATCTGGCTCTTTCCAACATTCGCTCCAGATGAGCGTATCGGTCTGTTTAGTCAAGACGGGCTCTGTTTCACGTGAAACGGCAGCGGCGCATGGATTGCTGTTTCACGTGAATCACTTTGCCGACGACCCAATGTTTCACGTGAATCATTTTCCAATGCAGAAAGTGGAGAAGATCGCATCGAGCAAATCTTCAACATCGATCTCACCGGAGATGCGGCCCAAAGCAAGCGAGCTTAAACGCAGGCATTCAGCTCTCAGCTCAAGCCCAATATTTTCGCCGTCAATTCCAGCCTCAAGCGCGTCTGCCGCCTGGCCTAAAAGTGCCACATGCCGCTCGCGAAAGGGCAAGATCTCCCCTGCGAAATTCGAGTAGCCTGCGCTGGCTTGACTTATCAGCTCCATCAGGCGGTCCAGTCCCAATCCGGTTTTGGCGGAAATCAAACAATTGTATGAAGCGGCTGGTGTATCCGTGATCAAATCGGCTTTGTTCCCTATTGTGATCACCGGCTTGCCCTGCGGCACCTCCGGTGTCGACGGATTTGTGACGTCTTCCAGAAGCAGCACCAAGTCGGCCTCATTGGCACGCCTCAGAGAACGTTCGATACCAAGCGCTTCTACTCGGCCGGCCGCCTCGCGGATGCCAGCCGTGTCGGCAAGGACTACTTTCGTCCCGTCAATGTCCAAGCTGACCTCGAGAATATCCCGCGTCGTGCCAGGCTCCTCCGTTACAATGGCTACGTCACGCCGCGCCAGCGCATTGAGAAGGCTGGACTTTCCCGCATTTGGTGCGCCCAGGATAACGATTTGGAACCCGTCCCTGATGATCTCAGCCTTGCGGTAGGAAGAAGCATGTTCAACAATTTCCTGCCGAAGCCGGCGAATGTCCTCCCACACGGTAGCGCCAGCAGAGCCAGGCACATCCGATTCATCGGCAAAATCAAGCTCTGCCTCTATCATGGCTCGGGCATGGATGAGGCGGCGGCGCCATCCGTCATAGAGGCGCTTGTGCATATCACTGCTGTTCACGAGTGCGAAGCGCCTCTGAGCTTCCGTTTCTGCAGCAATTAGATCGGAAAGCGCTTCAGCCTCGGTAAGGTTCATTTTTCCGTTCAGAAAAGCCCGTTTCGTGAACTCACCAGCCTCGGCCATCCGTAGTCCAGGAAATGCGGCAAGCTCGTTCAGCACGGCCGCCACTACGGCCCGCCCGCCATGCAAATGCAATTCCGCGCAATCCTCCCCCGTAAAGCTGGCGGGAGCAGGAAAGAAGAGGCAGAGTGCTCGGTCGAGGACCTCTCTTTCGGCGCTGTAGATGCTGGTCAGCTTGGCGAATCTGGCTTCCGAAAGGCCGCCAGCCATTCGTTCCAGGACAGCTCTCGTATCTGCACCGGAGATCCGTATCACGGCGATACCGGAAGGCAACGAGCCGCTCGAAAGCGCAAAGATTGTATCACGAACTGGTATTTGATCCGGCACGGCAAGCGCTCTAGGTTCTAAGGTTGTAAATGGCCAATATAGGAGATTGATGTGCTCTTACCCGAAAAGAACCTGCTCGGCGAGCAGGCGAGCCCTTATCTCCTTCAACACAGGGACAATCCCGTACATTGGCGTCCGTGGTCGCGCGAGGCGCTGGACGAGGCTCGCGAGCTCAACCGGCCGATCCTCCTATCCGTCGGATATGCGGCGTGTCACTGGTGCCATGTCATGGCTCACGAATGCTTTGAAGACAACGAAGTTGCCGAATTGATGAACAGCCTCTTCGTCAATATCAAGGTTGATCGGGAAGAGCGCCCCGATATCGATCAGATCTATATGACCGCGCTTTCGGCCATGGGTGAACAGGGTGGTTGGCCGTTGACGATGTTTCTCACACCCGAAGCAAAGCCCTTTTGGGGAGGGACCTATTTTCCCAAACGATCTCGCTACGGAAGGCCCGGCTTCATTGATGTTCTGAAAGCAGTACATTCCGCATGGCAGACTAAGGAAGACGAGCTGCTGCGCAGCGCCGACACCCTTTCTATACATGTCCGAACTCACCTGGCGCCGATGCAAGGTACGACCAGTAATGAGGTCCCCCTAAGGGCTCTCGCCGAGAAGATCCGCGCGGTCTTTGATCCCCAGCTCGGCGGCCTGCGCGGGGCTCCTAAATTTCCCAATGCGCCATTCCTTGATCTGCTATGGCTCAACTGGCTTGAAAATGGCGCCGAAAGCGATCGGGACACGGTGCTACTCACGCTCCGATCGATGCTTGCCGGGGGCATTTATGACCATGTAGGCGGTGGCCTTGCCCGCTATTCGGTGGACGCACAATGGTTGGTGCCTCATTTTGAAAAAATGCTCTACGACAACGCACAGCTTATTCGCCTGTGCAGCTATGCATATGGGGGTACCCACGACCGACTGTTCCGGGTGCGAATCGAAGACACCGTAAAATGGCTTCTTCGCGAGATGACTGTAGAGGGCGGAGGATTCGCTTCCAGCCTCGACGCGGATTCGGAAGGAGAGGAAGGCAAGTTCTACTTGTGGACCCGCGCAGAGATCGAGGACGTCCTCGGTGTTGGAGATGCGCGTGAGCTGCTTGCGATCTATGATCTCGCGAACCCCGAGGAATGGGAAGGAAACCCGATCCTTCATCGCCGACGCCATCCGGAAGTTCTGGACGATTCCTCAGAACAGCGGCTTCGAACGCTTCTCGACCGCCTTATGGCCGCCCGTGAAGCCCGCACTCGTCCAGGTCGGGACGACAAGGTCCTTGTGGATTGGAACGGGCTCGCAATCGCCGCTATCGCCGTAGCTGGCCGGCAGTTCGCTCGCCCGGAGTGGATTGAAGCGGCAGCTAGAGCATTTCGTTTCGTCCTCGAATCGATGGAAGAAGGGCGTCTCCCCCACAGTATTCGAGGGGAAAAGCGGCTCTTCCCCGCGCTCTCCAGCGACTATGCTGCGATGATCTCGGCGGCGATAGCGCTCTACGGCGCGACACATGACGATAGTTACGTGGATCAGGCGCGCCAATGGCTGGATAAGCTTGATGCCTGGTACTTGGACGATGCGGGAAGCGGTTATTTCCTTACGGCTTCCGACAGTGCCGACACACCGATGCGCATCCGCGGAGACATGGATGATCCAATTCCTTCAGCAACGGCTCAAATTGTCACCGCGCTGGTTCATCTCGCCGCAGTCTCCGGTAGCCATGAGCTTTACCAGCATGGGGTCCGGGTTTCGGAAGCCGCATTGGCGCGGGCTCAAAACCAAGCCTATGGTCAGTTAGGAATTATCTGCGCAGCGGCATTGGCGCAACGCCCCATGAAGCTGCTGATTAATGATCCTGCCGGAGAAACGTTCATTCCGGTCGCGAATCAAATTCCCGACCCCAGGCGCGTGGATATTATTGTCGGACTGCAGGAAAACGCTGCCGAACGTGACGCAGGCGTAAAAATTGACCGCTCGACCGCAGGTGCATGGCTCTGCACCGGTCAAATCTGCCTGCCACCCATTCATAATGCGGACAGCCTGGCAGCGACGCTGAGAACGCCGCACCAAAGTACAAACAGTAGGTAGAAGCGCTCGACAGACGGTCGCTAGCTACGTATTCATGGAATCGAAGAATTCGGCGTTGCCCTTGGTCTGCTTGAGCTTGTCGATGAGGAACTCGATGGCATCCGTTGTTCCCATCGGAGCCAGGATCCTGCGCAAAACGAAGATCTTTTGCAAATCCTGACGCGGCACGAGGAGATCCTCCTTGCGCGTGCCGGATTTCAAGATGTCCATGGCTGGATAGATGCGCTTATCAGCGACCTTGCGGTCGAGCACAATTTCCGAGTTGCCCGTACCCTTGAATTCTTCAAAGATCACCTCGTCCATACGGCTGCCCGTATCGATTAGCGCGGTGGCGATAATCGTAAGCGAGCCACCCTCCTCAATATTGCGAGCCGCGCCGAAAAAGCGCTTCGGACGCTGCAGCGCATTGGCGTCCACACCGCCGGTCAACACCTTTCCGGAGGAGGGCACCACCGTATTGTAGGCGCGGCCGAGGCGCGTGATCGAGTCAAGCAGGATCACAACGTCACGCCCATGCTCCACGAGGCGCTTTGCTTTTTCAATGACCATCTCTGCTACCTGGACATGCCGGGCAGCCGGTTCGTCAAAGGTCGAGGAAATCACTTCCCCCTTCACAGACCTCTGCATGTCGGTCACCTCTTCCGGCCGCTCGTCGATAAGCAGCACGATGAGATAGCATTCCGGGTGGTTCGTGGTGATTGAGTGGGCGATGTTCTGGAGCAGAACGGTCTTACCGGTTCGTGGCGGAGCAACGATAAGCCCGCGTTGTCCTTTTCCAAGGGGAGCCACCAAGTCGATCACCCGCGGTGAGAGATCCTTTGTAGTCGGATTCTCAATCTCCATCCTCAGCCGCTCATCCGGATAAAGCGGCGTAAGGTTATCGAAGTGGATTTTATGCCGGATCTTCTCCGGGTCCTCGAAGTTGATGGTGTTCACCTTAAGCAGGGCGAAATAACGTTCACCCTCCTTGGGGCTGCGAATGGGACCCTCTACCGTATCGCCTGTCTTCAGAGAAAACCGCCGGATCTGCGAAGGAGAAATATAAATGTCGTCCGGGCCCGGCAAGTAATTGGCGGTGGCTGAACGCAAAAAGCCAAAGCCATCCTGCAGCACCTCTACGACGCCATCCCCAACAATCTCTATGTCCTGCATTGAGAGCTTTTTGAGGATCGCAAACATCAGCTCCTGCTTGCGCATAATGCTGGCGTTCTCGACCTCGAGCGATTCAGCAAACGCGATCAGGTCGGTCGGCGATTTGCTCTTCAGCTCTTGGAGTTTCATTTCCTGCATAGGGGCGGACTCTGCTTGTAGCATATGGATACCGTGATTGATTGCTGGGCGCTCTTGCGGGCCTACAGCGTCCGAGACTTCGGTAAAGAACGGCACCGGACATGAAGGGAGGGAAAAGCCCTTTTATCGCTCTGACACGGAAAGAGCAAGGTGGGTTTTTCGTTTCCAATCAAACCGGCGTCGATGTGAGACAAGCGGGCCTCGCGCCGTCAAAAAGGCTTCACGATCACCAAAATCACAATGAGAATCATGAGAGCGGTCGGTACCTCATTCATCAAGCGCCAGTGACGCGTCGGTTTGAGATTCCGATCCGCCTGGAACATACGCTGCGAACGGGACAGATAGCCATGAAACGCTGATAACAGCAGAACCAGGCCTATCTTGGCGTGCAGCCACCCACCTGAAAAATCGAACCCCTTCCAAGCGAGCCAAAGGCCCAAAACCCAGGTGGCGATCATGGCTGGATTGATGATGAACCGTAGTAGCCGCACCTCCATCATCTTGAATGTCTCGCTTTGAGCAGAGCCTGTTTCGACTTGAGAATGGTAAACGAAAAGCCGCGGCAGATAGAGCATTCCCGCCATCCAGGAGATCACAGCGACAACATGAAAAGCCTTTATCCAAAGGTAAAGCCCGTCAGGCGCGGCCGCAAAAAGAAGCACCGTCAGCGCTGCAACGATCACCAGTGAGAGTGTGGCACGCCGCGCGACAGCCTTTCCATTAGTCCCGCTAGCCACCGTCACAGTCTGCCCTCCCGCACTTGCTGTATCATCGCCTCAACATGCCCGATAGGCGTCTCGGGCGTAATTCCATGACCAAGATTGAAGATGAAAGGCGCGCCGCCCAACGCGCTTAGGATATCCTCAACACCCTTCGAAAGCGCCTGTCCACCCGCCACCAATCGCATCGGGTCCAGGTTGCCCTGAACTGGGCCTTCGGCCTGCAGCCGGCTTGCTTCGCTGAGCGGAACTGTCCAATCAAGACCAAGCGCCGTCACCCCCGTTTGCTGCCGGTAGCGGCTGTAAAGCCATCCTGCACCCTTCGGGAAGCCAATGATCGGCACATTCGGGTGCCTTTCCCGCACTCTTCGCACGATCTCGGCAACCGGCCGGAGACACCATTGATCGAAACTCGTCTCGTCAAGGATTCCGGCCCAGGAATCGAATATCTGCACCGCGTCCGCGCCTTCATCAATCTGGCGAATGAGATAATCGGCGGACGCGGCCGAGATGGTGTCCAGAAGTTCAGAGAATTCCTTTGGATGCCTGTACCCGAACAACCTCGCCGGCGCCTGGTCAGGCGTTCCACGGCCGGCAATCATATAAGTGGCGACAGTCCAGGGCGCACCGCAAAAGCCGATCAAAGCGGTCTCTTCAGATAATTCGCTCCGTAACCGCCGGACCGTTTCATAGACGGGCTGCAGACGGTTGTGAATGAGGTTCGGATCAAGCCCCGGTATTTCATTTGCTTGGATAGGAGACATCAAGGGACCTGCGCCTTCTTCAAAGCGTAGGTCGCGGCCAAGCGCATGTGGAATGACCAAAATGTCGGAAAACAAAATAGCCGCGTCGAAGCCGAACCGCCGAATGGGCTGCAGCGTAACCTCCACCGCAAGCTCCGGATTATAGCAAAGATCGAGGAAACTTCCGGCCTTCTTCCGTGTTTCCCGATATTCCGGAAGGTATCGCCCAGCCTGACGCATCAACCAGATGGGAGGAGGAAATACCGTGCGTCCGTTCAGCGCTTCCAGGAGTTTCCGTTCTGCCACGTTCCAGGTCTCCAAATCAAATAATTAAAGAACTCTAAAGAGATTCTGATTCTACGACTCTGTTTGGAGTGTGGATTAAATCCTGTCCACTGGCTCCTGTTCCCGCAGAAGGAGCATATTGACGCGTGGCAAGCTTTTGCACTGTGGACAATTCCGGCAAGTCAGGAAAGAAGCCCTAATATCTCCATAACCTTAGCTATTTCGATCTGTGAGCAGCATGATGTGGAGTTATGTGGATATAATCCGCCTTCAACATTGTTCTGCACAGTCGAACTTCCTTTTCCCTATCCAGCTGGGATGTGGATGAATCGCCCCCTTTTTCCCGACTCCAATCTCGCCAAGCGCCATTCGCCGCGCTATCAACATTTCTCCACAGACCGGGTCTGAATTTGTGCATAAGCCGCAAAGCTTCTTTCATCTCCATCTGATTTCCGACGCCACCGGGGAAACGCTGCTGGCCGCCGGCAGGGCGGCAGCGGCTCAGTACAAGAACGCTCGCGCTATCGAGCATATCTATCCGCTGGTGCGTACCGAGAAGCAGCTCGAGAAGGTCTTTGCCTCAATCGATGAGGAACCCGGCATAGTGCTTTATACAATTGTGGATCAGAAGCTTGCGCGCCAGGTGGATGAGCGCTGTCAGGCAATGGGGCTGCCCTGTGTTTCGGTCCTCGAGCCGGTGCTGGCCGTTTTCCAGTCTTATCTTGGAACGCCCGCCGGCCGGCGCGTCGGCGCACAGCACGTGCTGGATGCGGAATATTTTCGGCGCATAGATGCGCTGAACTTCACGATGGAGCATGACGATGGCCAACTTCCACATAATGTGGAGGAAGCAGATATCGTCCTGGTCGGCGTGTCCCGAACATCAAAGACACCAACGAGCATCTATCTTGCCAATCGCGGTATAAAGACCGCAAACGTGCCCATCGTTCTTGATGCGCCGCTGCCGGAGCCGTTGTTGAACGCAAAACGGCCTTTGGTCGTTGGACTGATAGCCTCCGCGGAACGTATTTCCCAGGTACGGCAAAATCGCCTTCTCGGGGCATCTCACGTCGATTTCGACGCTTATGTCGACCGGGCGGAGATCGCCCGCGAGCTGGCCTATGCCCGCCAGCTTTGCAACCGGCACAACTGGCCTGTGATAGACGTCACGCGCCGGTCGATCGAAGAGACCGCAGCGGCCATTTTGGCCTTGCGAGGAAAGTCTTGGTAATTCCCTTTTGAGAGAATATTTTATGCCGACGGAAAGCTCCACAATCATCCTTGCTTCCAAAAGTCCCTTTCGCAGGCGGCTTATGGAGGATGCAGGACTGTCGATAATGCCCGAAGCACCTCGGGTAGACGAGCGTGCGTTGGAAGCGCCGCTGGAAGGTACCGGCGTCACGCCCGACGAAGTTGCTCTCGTTCTTGCGGAAGCGAAGGCGACGGAGGTCTCCGCGCGGTATCCCGATGTTTGGGTGATTGGCGGCGACCAGACCCTTTCGTTGGATGACCTAATTTTTCATAAGCCGAAGGATATGGATGGTGCGCGTCGGCATCTCCTGGCGCTTTCAGGCAAAACCCATTTTTTGAATAGCGCAATAGTGCTCGCCCGTGGCGGCGAAGCGGTCTGGACCCACGTTTCGATCGCAAGAATGACCATGCGGCCTGTCAAGCCAGCTTTTATTGGCCGATATCTCGCGCGCGTTGGAGAAAAAGCGCTGGAAAGCGTTGGAGCCTATCAGATCGAGGGCGAAGGGATACAGCTCTTCGAATCGATCGAAGGTGACTATTTTACTGTCGTCGGCGTGCCACTCCTGCCGCTCTTGGCAAAGCTACGCGAGTTGAAGGCAATCGATGGCTGAGTCACTTCACCGTGCCTTTATCTGCGGCCATCCGGTGGCCCACTCTCGTTCCCCGGTCATTCACAATTTTTGGCTGAAGCAGCACGGGATAGAGGGGAGTTATGAGCGTCGCGACATTGCGCCCGAGGCGTTCTCGCTTTTTATCCGGGAGTTTCCGCGTTTCTATATGGGTGGCAATGTTACCATCCCGCATAAGGAGAGCGCCTGGCGCTTGGTGGAGACCCGCGACGAAGCTGCGGAGACAATAGGCGCGGTTAACACGCTTTGGCTTCAAGACGGCAGGATTATGGGCGGCAATACCGATACCTACGGCTTTGCCGCCAACCTCGATATGGAATTAGCGGGCTGGGAGAAGAATGCGGTGGCAACCGTGCTCGGCGCCGGCGGTGCGGCTCTCGCGGTGGTGCATGCGCTTCAGAGCCGGGGAATTCGCGATATCCGGATCGTCAATCGCACGGTTTCGCGTGCCCGGGCTGTTGTGGACCGGTTCAAGGGCGGCACCAGCGCGCATGCATGGGAAGCGGTCCCAGACCTGCTTTCGGATACCTCGCTCCTTGTCAATACCACTTCGCTCGGGATGCATGGCGGGCCGGAAGGCCATATCGATCTTGCGCCGCTCCCGGATTCGGCGATCGTGACGGATATTGTCTATGTGCCCTTGCGCACGCCTCTTCTCGCTTCGGCGGCAGCAAGGGGCCTGCGTACCGTGGATGGGCTGGGCATGCTACTGCACCAGGCAGTTCCAGGGTTTGAGCGATGGTTCGGTGTGCGGCCCGAGGTCACGCCTCACCTCCGCGAAATCGTGGTTGCGGATCTCGAGGCCGGAAAATGATTATTCTCGGTCTGACCGGCTCTGTCGGCATGGGCAAATCGACCACTGCGCGCATGTTCGAGGAGGAAGGGGTGCCGGTGCATGATTCTGACGCGGCCGTGCACAGGCTCTATGAAGGCGAGGCTGTCTCCCTGGTTGAAGAACATTTCCCGGGTTCGACGGCGAACGGCAAAGTGGATCGCGGGCGCCTGGCCGAAGCAGTGGTGGGCAATCCTGAAGCGCTGAAAAAACTTGAGAGGTTGATCCACCCGCTGGTAAGGCGGGACGCGGACCGCTTCGTCGAGAAACATCGCAAGAAGGGGACGCCTCTCGTCGTCCTTGATATTCCGCTTTTGTTTGAAACGGGCGGCGTCGACCGTGTCGACAAGATCCTTGTCATTACAGCTCCGGCTAATGTGCAGCGGGAACGTGTGCTTTCCCGGCCAGGCATGACTGAGGAAAAGTTCGAGAAAATCCTTGCCCGGCAGCTGCCGGATGAGGAAAAACGAAAGCGGGCCGACTTCATCATAGACACGAGCAAAGGCATGGAGCCTGCGCGCGTGGCGGTGCGGAGCATTAAAAGGCAGCTGACGGCGGGCTGACAGCTTATTCACGAATAGCTCTTGCGAAGCTGATAATGTCGAGCCCATGCTTCGGCGCGGGGAGTGATTCGAATGCGCGAGATCATCTTCGATACGGAAACGACGGGCCTGGATCCGCGCGAGGACAGGGTTATCGAGCTCGGCTGCGTTGAGCTGGCAAACCGCTTCCCCACCGGGCGAACGCTACATTATTTCATCAACCCGCAGGGCCGCTCCGTTCATCCCGATGCCCAGGCTGTGCATGGCATTTCCGATGCCGACCTTGCCGGTAAGCCCGTTTTCGCCGAGATTCTTGATGAGTTTCTTGAGTTCATCGACGGCGCGAAGCTTGTCGCCCATAATGCCAATTTCGACATCGGTTTCATCAATGCCGAGTTTCAAAGGGTGGGTCAGCCCTATATAGATCCGGCGCGCGTGATCGATACGTTGGCAATTGCCCGGCGAAAGCATCCCATGGGGCCGAACTCGCTCGATGCGCTCTGCCGGCGTTACGGAATTGACAATTCCCATCGCACCAAGCACGGCGCGCTTCTGGACGCCGAACTCCTGGCCGAGGTTTACATTGAATTGGCCGGCGGCAAGCAGGCCAGTTTTGGGCTCGAGATTGCAACGCAAGGCGTTGCAGAAGAAACAAGCAGCAGCGTCATTGTCGCACTCCCGCCCCGGCCACGCCCGCTTCGTTCGCGGCTTACCCCCGAGGAACAACAAGCCCATGAAGCGCTCGTTGCCGGTATCGGCGAAAATGCGCTCTGGCGGAAGCTGATGCCTGCGGAAGCCGCTGAGCGCGTGGAAACTGCTTAATTCGGTTCAAAAAAAGCCGGGTCATGACCCGGCTTTCGTTTTGAGGTGAAGTATCTTCAGGAAACCTGAACTTTCCTCCGGGCTTCTTCCTCGGCCAGCCTCTGCTGGAACATGCGCGCAAAATCGATCGGGTCAATCATGAGGGGCGGGAAGCCTCCATTTCGCGTCGCATCCGCAATGATTTGCCGCGCGAACGGGAAAAGCAATCGCGGACATTCAATGAAGAGAAGCGGCAGCATATGCTCCTGGGGGAATCCCTGAATGCGAAACACGCCCCCGTAGATCAACTCGACATTGAAAAGCACCACATTGTCGGCTTCTGCCTTTGCCGTAAGCGTCAGCAAGACATCATAGTCTGTGCCGCCCAGCGGATTTGCATTGACATTCACATTGATGTTGATCGAAGGCGCTTTGTCCCGAGCACGCAAGGACTGAGGCGCTCCGGGGCTCTCGAAAGAGAGGTCCTTGATATACTGCGTCAGCACGTTCAGGCTCGCCGGAACGGTATTTCCGTTCGTTTCCGCCTGCTTTGCGTCGTTATTTCCGCTGGGCTGGTCAGCCATCCGCTTCGATCCTCTGGAATGTTGGGCTGCCCGCTTGGGCTGCAAAATCGTGGCGTTCGCTAGCACGCTGGTCCTGGCAACACAAGTTTGGATTGTCTACGAGGTCTCCCCTCTTCCTATTTGCCCCGCCACGGTGAATCCTTCCCATCGGAGCTTGTGTAGTCGCTCATATCGAGGTCAATCGTTCTGCTCGACGGCCGATGCTCGCCGGCACTTGCGTCGCCAGGCGTGACGAGGACCATATGGCTGCGGATAAAGCGCCAAACCAGATCGCGTATCGCGGGAATAAAAAGCAGCAGGCCGAGCGTGTCGGTGACGAAGCCCGGTGTCAGCAAAAGGAGACCAGCAACGAGAATCATCACGCCATGTACCAGCTCTCGCCCCGGTAGACGGTGCTGCGCGAGCTCGCGCTGCATACGCGAAAGAAGGTTAAAACCCTGTATGCGAAGCAGGATGGATCCTGCTACCGCCGTGATAAGCACCAGCGCCAATGTGGGAAAAAGCCCGATCTGTTGCCCGACCACCACAAAAACGGCGATTTCGGCAAGCGGAATGGCGAGTAGAAGGAATGGAATGATGGAGAAACGCACGGTTTTGGTCTAACCTCTTGGTACACGGAACTTGGAGCCTCGCCTTCAAAGATAGGAATGCAAGCGGACGATTTGAACGATGGCATTCTGAGTTCTATATGAGTGTAATCGCGGCAGCGTCACGTCCTTGCTTTCGGGCTGATCCCTATTAGGCTGGCGCAACACGACAGAGCGGCTTTGGCGGACATCATGGAATTCTTTGATTTTGGCACGATCTTTTTCTTAGTCGCGGCGGTCGTGATCTTCTTTCAATTGCGCAATGTGCTGGGCCGGCGGACCGGAAGTGAAAGGCCGCCTTTTGACCCCTATACGGCCGGCCGATCCCGTCCCGCGGAAGCAGAGAAGTCGGTCAAGAACGACACGGTGGTTGCCTTGCCCAGGCGTAAAGGCCTCGTGGATGAGGAACGCTACAATATCATCGACAAGGTTGCGCAGCCCGGCACCGAGCTGAACCGTGGCTTGCGAGCGATAAAGGATGCGGACCCTTCCTTCGATCCGAATACCTTTGTGGATGGCGCCAAACTGGCATACGAGATGATCGTTATGGCGTTTGCCGACGGGGACCGGCGCACGCTCAAAAATCTCCTGTCGCGCGAGGTCTATGAGGGCTTTGTCTCGGCCATAGACGAACGTGAAAGGCGATCGGAGAAGATCGAGTCTTCTTTCGTCGGCATCGACAAGGCCACCATCATCAGTGCCGAGATGAAGGGCAGTGAAGCCCACGTTACGCTTCGTATTGTAAGCGAGCTGATCTCTGCCACACGCGACAGCGGAGGCAGCATTATTGATGGCGATCCCGAGACTGTCGCTGAGGTGAAGGATATCTGGACCTTTGCCCGTGATACGCGCTCGCGCGATCCCAACTGGAAGCTGGTGGCGACCGAAGCGGAAGAGTAAGCCGTGGCTTTCCCGGTGGGCGTGGAGAGGTGCCTATGAGCCTTTCCGAAATGTTGCGCCCGGTCACCTATGATCATCTGCCCGGATGGACCGCGGATGAGGGCATTTCGGAAGCCTTTGCTGCGTTCTCGCGGTCGGCCTGCCAGGCAGCAACGCGACCTTACCGTACAGGTGGCCTTGGCATAGCATTCGAAAGTTTTGCTGCCGCCTACGCTCAGGCCCGGTCCGGGAAACCCTCTGTCCGCCCCGGAGAGGCGCGCGAATTTTTCGAACAGCACTTCCTTCCCTTTCAGGTTCGGCCTGATGCCGGCGGGCGCGGACTCGTGACCGGCTATTACGAGCCTGAGGCCGAGGCCTCGCGTGTTCGCTCCGAACGTTTCTTGGTGCCGCTCTACCGCCGCCCCGATGATCTCGTCGATGTGGACGATGAGAACCGGCCACAAGGCCTCGATCCCTACTTTGCCTTTGCCCGGCGCTCCGGCGACTCCCTAGAGCCCTATTGGGACCGGGAAGCCATTGATCGCGGCGCTCTCCAGGGCCGAGGTCTCGAGCTTTGTTGGCTGGCGGACCGTGTGGATACCTTTTTCATCCACGTTCAGGGGGCGGCTCGGCTGCGCTTTCTGGAAGGAGGTCAAATACGCGTCACCTACGCTGCCAAATCCGGCCATCGCTTCACGGGCATCGGGCGGGTGCTGGCAGATCTCGGCGAAATCCCGCTTGAGAAAGTATCTATGCAGACGATCCGCGCCTGGCTGAACCGGAACCCGCAGAGACAGGACGAGATCCTGTGGCGTAACCGCTCATATATATTCTTTCGCGAGACCCAGCTCGGTGATCCAGCCTTGGGACCAGTTGCTGCGGCCAAAGTCCAGCTTCAGCCCGCGCGGTCGATCGCAGTCGACCGCACTCTCCACACTTTTGGCACGCCTTTCTTCGTCCATGCGCCCGAACTTCGGCATGTCGACGGTGCGCCTTTCCGGCGGCTGATGATTGCGCAGGACACCGGTTCTGCCATAACAGGCACCGCGCGGGGCGATCTTTTCATCGGCACCGGCGTAGCAGCGGGCGAGATTGCCGGCACAATTCGCCATCCCGCCGACTTTTATGTGTTGCTGCCAAAATCGCTGGTGGCCGGGGCATGAGACGGGCAAAAGCAAAAGAGCTCTCGACGGAGGACAGGATCCTCTGGAGTCATGTTGCTCGCTCGGCAAGGCCCCTTCCGGGAAAGACCGTTCCTGAAGAAACTCAGTCTTCCCTCAAAGCGGATGTGCCCCAGCCACCTGCTCCGCCGTCGGCAGCGAGTTCTAAGCAGAGTTTGCCTCCGGTAGCATCCTCGCACAGGCATCCGCGCAGGCTCGATACACCGACGCGAGAGAGGCTGGCCCGTGGACGGCTCGATATAACCGGACGCGTGGACCTGCATGGCCTCACCCAGGCCGAAGCGCATGGGCTTCTCTTAGCTTTTCTGCGTCAGGCGTTCGCTGCCGACCGTCGATACGTGCTTGTGATCACCGGCAAGGGCAAGAGCATCCCAGAAGGCGTTCTCCGCGGCGCCGTGCCCCGGTGGTTTTCCACCCCGCCTTTCGCAGAGATTGTAAGCGGTTTCGAGGAAGCAGCGCGCCATCATGGTGGTGGTGGGGCACTTTATGTGCGTCTTCGTCGCAGAGAAAATCGTCGATGACTCCATTTGCTGCAAGGATACGTGCGCTCCGCCGCGCCCGTGGAGTAAGTCAAAGGGAGATGGCGGCCGCCCTGGGCGTGAGCCCGGCTTATCTATCGGCTCTTGAACATGGTCGGCGCAGTCCACCCAATTGGGCCATGGTCCAGAAAGTCATTGGCTATTTCAATGTCATCTGGGACGAGGCGGATGAACTTCAACGTCTCGCCGAACTATCTCATCCGCGCGTCGTTGTAGATACTGCGGGCCTTCCCGAAAAAGCCACGGCCATTGCCAATCTGCTGGCTCAGAATATCGCGGATCTGAATGAGCAAGAGCTTGAACAGCTTCATCGCACGCTGCACGATGTTTTGGGACGGAAGCATAAGCGGTCTGAATAGGCGCCCGGACTCGTTCAGGCACTTAGGATTCGCCGGCGAGCGCCTCCAACTCCTCCAGCTTGTCGTTAACGAGCCAGCCATAGTAATTCTCTTCCGGCAGCTTCGGCTCTAAGCCCTGCTGGCTGCGAAGACGATTTTGGGCAGCCAGCTTCTTCGCGCGGGTCTCAGGATTTCCCAGATTATACAGTGTGGCAGTCAGACCGGGATTTTTGCTGATGTCGAAGTCGGCAATCTCAGAATAAGCATCGATCGATTTCCTGATCATCGCCGCTACATAGTCGAGCGAAACGTCGGGATCCATAATTGCCCGGTAGACCTGCTGCGGGTCGCGGTGGTCGATTCTCTCGTGACCGGATATCCGGTGAACCATATCTGTCAATTGCAGTGCGGTAAGAGGATTTAGCTGGCCGATGCCGAATGTCTGTCCGGCAAAAAACGGCTGCAGAAAAACGGCGCTGAAGCGGTCCTTCGGAAAGGACTTACCTTCAACGGTCTTGCCACGGAAGCTGTTGTCCCAAATGGTTTCGCGGCAGCTCCACAGGCTGTAGCTCTCGGTGAATTTCGCACAGGGCGCAAATTGCGGGCGTTGAATAAAGTCGTCCAGCGGCTCACCTTCGAAGGAAAAGGTGAAGCTGCTGCGAAGATAGGAAACCGCCTTGACGTAATAGGTCTGGAGTTGGTCGTAAGCATCGACATTGTAGGTGTGCTCGCCAACAATCGCACCGATAATGTGGATGGGGTCTATTTTATATTGCGTTGCGGATTCGCGTATCTTGGCGCGAAGGCTTCGATCATTTTTGAGAAGCCTGTGAACCCGTTGGTACTTGGCTTCGAAAGTGGTTTTGGCTGCGCCGGTGCGCCGGGCAGAAGCGCCGGGTATAGGCGGTTGCTCAGCATTGCGGTTGCCGCTGGGTACTGTTGTGGCGGCCACGGCCGCTGGAGTCACAAGAGTCAGAATTAAGACGCAAACGATGCCACGCCGAAAAGCCATCCGCCCACTCGGTTGTAATGAGTTTTTGCGGGAACCTACGGAAAGCGGGGGCTTGAGTCGAGCGAATTAAAATTCGCCCGAAAGCGCCCGCCTTGGCCGTGTCATACAGGTCACAGAATAAAGCGCGAGAGGTCCGTGTTCTTGGCAAGATCGCCCACATGCTGGTCTACATAGGCAGCATCGATCACCATCTTGCTGCCTGAACGATCCGGCGCGTTGTAGGAAATCTCGTCAAGCACCCGTTCCATCACGGTCTGCAGCCGCCGAGCGCCGATATTCTCGACGCTTGCATTGAGGTCGACAGCGACTTCCGCCAATCTGACGATGGCATCTTCGGTGAATTCGAGTTCGACGCCCTCCGTCTCCATCAAGGCGATGTACTGCTTTATGAGGCTCGCTTCAGTTTCGGTGAGGATCCTGCGAAAATCCTCCTTCTCCAAGGCCCGCAACTCGACTCTTATAGGCAGGCGGCCCTGCAGTTCGGGAAGCAGGTCCGAGGGCTTTGCCACATGGAATGCGCCGGAGGCGATGAATAGGACATGGTCAGTCTTGACCGGTCCGTATTTGGTCGCGACCGTCGTGCCTTCGACAAGCGGCAGGAGGTCTCGCTGCACGCCTTCGCGGGACACACCGGCGCCCATGCCGCCTTCGCGCGAGGCAATTTTGTCGATCTCGTCAATGAAAACGATGCCGTCATTCTCGGCGGAAGAGAGCGCCCGCCGCACGACCTCGTCCTGGTCGAGCAGCTTGTCCGACTCATCATTGATGAGGAATTTATACGAATCCTTGACGGTGGTCTTGACGGTCTTGGTTCGCCCGCCGCCCATGGCCTTCTGCAGCATGTCGTTGATATTCAGAACACCGATATTGGCTCCGGGCATGCCGGGAATTTCGAAACTGCCCATACCGCCGCCCGCATCAGCCACTTGGATCTCGATCTCTTTGTCGTCCAGCTCGCCGCTCCTGAGCTTTTGGCGAAAGCTGTCGCGTGTGGCGGGGCTTGCGGTGCGGCCCACCAGCGCCTCCAGCACGCGTTCCTCGGCGTTCAGATGCGCACGTGCCTCCACGCCCTCGCGCATCTTCTCGCGCGTAAGCGCGATCGCCACCTCGACCAGGTCGCGCACGATCTGCTCAACATCGCGGCCCACATAGCCGACTTCAGTGAATTTGGTTGCCTCCACCTTCACGAAAGGTGCCCCGGCGAGTTTGGCCAGGCGCCTCGAGATTTCGGTCTTGCCGACGCCTGTCGGCCCGATCATCAGGATGTTCTTCGGCATCACCTCTTCGCGCAGGCCAGGCTCGAGCTGCTGGCGTCTCCAGCGGTTCCGCAGTGCAATCGCGACCGCTCGCTTCGCCTCCTTCTGGCCGATAATGTAGCGGTCGAGCTCGGAAACGATCTCACGGGGTGAAAAATTGCTCATATCGTTGTCTCGTCTGTATTGGGATCGTATTGCATGATCAGGGCGTTGCCGGAGCGCCCTTCGAGCCAAGGAACAGGCCTAAAACCTGCTTTCCGATAGGCACCAACCGCGCGAAGATTATCCGGGTCCGGATCGATCAGGATTGTCTCAAACCCATCATCGCGCAGCTTGCGGACGAATGCTGCCAGCGCCTTCGAGCCGATGCCCTTCGACAGCTTATCCGGATGCCCTATGGATAGATCGACGCCCACTGCCCCGGCGGGAAGCTCCGCAAGCCACGGGTGATCGTCGATCCATTCCGCATTCTGGTGGTGGCCTAGGAACCAGTATTGAATGTAGCCTACCGGCTCATCGCCGAGGACAATGATGAAGGGCCGTGTCGAATCTCGCCCTTCGATCATGTCGCGGATAAAGCCCAGTTCTTCCTCAGGTTCGCCCCACCATTCCCGCATATGCGGCTGCTTCAACCAGTGGCGAAGCATCGGCAGATGCTCCGCCGTGACCGGCTCGAAGCGGATGGTGGGCTCAGCCGGCATCCAGCGTTTCCACGATGATATTGCTGTTTGTGTAGACGCAGATGCTTGCGGCAATCTCCATCGCCTTGCGGGCAATCTCCTCCGCGCTCTTGTCCGTGTCGATAAGCGCGCGTGCGGCCGCGAGCGCATAATTCCCGCCCGACCCGATTGCCATCACCCCCTCTTCCGGCTCCAGCACATCGCCGGTTCCGGTGAGCGCCAGCGTCACGTTCTTGTCGGCCACGAGCATCATTGCCTCCAGCCGACGCAAATAGCGGTCCGTCCGCCAGTCCTTTGCCAGCTCCACGCTCGCCCGCATGAGCTGGTCGGGATACTGCTCCAGCTTCTTCTCCAGCCTTTCGAGCAGCGTGAAAGCATCGGCCGTCGCCCCCGCGAAGCCTGCGATCACATTGCCCTTGCCGATCCGGCGCACCTTCCGGGCGTTGCCCTTCATAACGGTTTGTCCGAGGCTCACCTGTCCGTCGCCGGCAATCACGACCTTCCCGCCCTTCCGAACGGTGACAATGGTGGTTCCGTGCATTGTCAGATTATCGCTCATGGAAATTTTGCTCCTGGACGCCTCTCGCGGGCGCCGTTTCGAGCGTTTATGTAAGAGACAGGCAAAGGAATGCAAATGCCGCGGGTTCATGATCTCCCCGCTTCTGGTATTCGCGGCCGACTTGCTCTAAAAGGCGGGCCTTCTTGGAAAGCAAAGGAAAAGCCATGGCTGCCAGCAATCCGCGCCAGGCCGAAATCAGCCGCAAGACGAACGAGACCGACATCTCCGTCACCGTCGATCTCGATGGCGAGGGACGCTCCGACATTTCGACTGGCGTGGGCTTCTTCGACCACATGCTGGATCAGCTCTCTCGCCATTCCCTGATCGACATGAAAGTGTCCGCGCTCGGCGACCTCCATATCGATGATCACCACACAGTGGAGGATTGCGGCATCGCCATCGGACAGGCCATTGCGAAAGCGCTGGGTGACCGCCGCGGCATAACCCGCTATGCCTCGCTTGACCTTGCTATGGACGAGGCGTTGACGCGCGCCGCCGTGGACGTTTCCGGCCGTCCTTTCCTAGTCTGGCAGGTCACCTTTCCCTCGCCCAAGATCGGCAGCTTCGACACGGAGCTGGTGCGCGAGTTCTTTCAGGCGCTGGCGCAAAATGCCGGCATCACCTTACATGTCACGAACCTTTATGGCGCGAACGCGCACCATATCGCCGAGACATGTTTCAAGGCGGTGGCTCGTGTCCTTCGCGCGGCCCTCTCGCCCGATCCACGGCAGCTCAACGCGATCCCCTCCACCAAGGGCACGCTGAACGGTTGAAGCACAATGGCCAGCTATATCGTTCTTGAGCCGGCGGGCAACCGGCCAGACAAGGGGGAAAAGGCGCTTGTCATTCGTGACGGCTTTTCCTTCCTGGCACTTATCATGCCGTTATTCTGGTTTCTCTGGCACCGCATGTGGCTCGAGGCGCTTGCCTTCCTGTGCATCGGTCTTCTGCTTGCCGGCCTTGGCACAATGTCAGGCTTTTCAATTACTGCGCCGCTTCTTTCCTTTATTCTTTACCTCTTCATAGGGCTTGAAGCCCAGGGGCTCAGGATCGCCTCTCTTCGCCGGCGGGGCTGGAAGGTCTGGGGCGTGGTAGAAGGAGCCAACCGAAATGAGGCTGAGCTCCGCTATTCAGCGGAGATCGCGCAGGCGCCGGTGCAGAGGCCTTCGGCAGCGGCTCTTCCCGTAGCAGTGTCCCGCGCTGCTCCCGCCAGCCAAAGACCTTCACCGACTTTTGGTCTGGTTGAATATCCACGAAAGGGCTGAGGATGCGCGTTGCCATCATCGACTACGGCTCCGGCAATCTGCGCTCCGCGACCAAGGCGTTCGAGCGCGCGGCGCGCGAATCGGGAATCGCGGCTGAGATAGATCTTACCAATGACGCTGAGCGGGTCCGCAAGGCCGATCGCATCGTTCTGCCCGGGGTGGGGGCATATGCGGATTGCCGGGCGGGGCTCGATGCAGTGCCGGGCATGGTGGAAGCAATCGAAGAAGTTGCCATTGGACGGGCACGCCCCTTCTTTGGGATTTGCGTCGGCATGCAGCTTATGTCGGAACGCGGGCTGGAGAAGACCACGACGAATGGCTTCGGCTGGATCGCGGGAGACGTGAAGGAGATCACCCCCAGCGATCCGTCACTGAAAATCCCGCAAATCGGGTGGAACACGATTCACGTGAAACATCGCCACCCGCTCTTTGAGGGTATTCCGACGGGGCGCGAGGGGCTGCACGCCTATTTCGTCCATTCCTATCATATTGATGCGACGCGAAGGGAGGATGTCCTGGCCGTAACCGACTATGGGGGCGAGATCACCGCGGCGGTGGCCCGTGGCAACCTCGCCGGAACGCAGTTCCATCCGGAAAAGAGCCAGATGCTCGGCCTTGGCCTTATCGCGAATTTCCTGAGATGGCGGCCATGATTCTTTATCCGGCCATCGATCTGAAAGACGGTGAATGCGTGCGGCTCAAGCTCGGAGAGATGAGCGAGGCCACGGTCTATAACCGCGATCCGGCCGCTCAGGCAAAAGCCTTCGAGGAGCAGGGTTTTGAGTGGTTGCACGTGGTGGACCTCAACGGCGCCTTCGCCGGTGCGAGCGTCAATGGCGCAGCCGTCGAAGCCATCCTGAAGGCTACGCGCAATCCGGTTCAGCTTGGCGGCGGCATTCGCTCGCTTGAGCAGATCGAGGCTTGGCTGGAGAGAGGGCTTGCCCGCGTAATCCTTGGTACGGTCGCGGTACGTGATCCGGCTCTGGTCCGTGAAGCCTGCGGAAAATTCCCCGGCAAGATCGCCGTTGGCATCGATGCTCGCGGCGGCAAAGTCGCGGTAGAAGGTTGGGCCGAGACGTCGGACCTTACCGCTGCCGAACTGGCCAAGCGTTTTGAGGGTGCCGGCGTAGCCGCGATCATCTATACCGATATTGACCGGGACGGCGTGCTGACCGGCATCAACTGGGAAGCGACAATCGCCCTGGCTGATGCAGTGTCGATCCCCATCATTGCCTCTGGCGGCCTTGCCTCGATGGCTGATATCGAGCGGATGGTTAAGCCTGACGCCGCAAAGCTCGAAGGCGCGATCTCCGGCCGCGCTCTCTATGACGGCCGCATCGATCCGAAAGAGGCGCTCGCAATGCTTCGGAAGGCGCGCGCATGACCCTGAAGGCCCGCGTCATCCCATGTCTGGACGTAAAAGACGGTCGCGTCGTCAAGGGCGTCCAGTTCGTTGATCTGATCGATGCCGGCGATCCCGTGGAAGCCGCAACGGCCTATGACGCGGCTGGCGCCGATGAACTTTGTTTTCTGGACATTACCGCAAGCCACGAAAACCGTGAGACCATCTTCGACGTCATCGCGCGCACCGCGGAGCAATGCTTCATGCCCCTTACGGTGGGCGGAGGCGTTCGCCAAATTCCGGATATACGCCGGCTGCTCCTGGCTGGCGCCGACAAGGTTTCGATCAACACGGCAGCGGTGAAGGAACCTGAATTTGTGGCCCGCGCGGCGGACAAATTCGGTGACCAGTGCATCGTCGTGGCGATCGATGCCAAGAAAGTTTCCCCGCCGGGCCAGGCGGACCGCTGGGAGATATTCACCCATGGCGGCCGCAATCCCACCGGTATCGATGCCGTGGAGTTCGCCCGGCGGGTGGTGGATCTCGGCGCCGGTGAGATCCTGCTCACGTCCATGGATCGTGACGGCACGAAAGCCGGCTATGACATCGCACTGACGCAGGCGGTGGCTGATGCGGTGCGCGCGCCGGTCATCGCTTCGGGCGGCGTTGGCACTCTGGACCACCTTGTGGAGGGCATTCGCGACGGGCACGCGACAGCTGTCCTTGCTGCCTCGATCTTCCATTTTGGCACTTACACGGTGGCCGAAGCAAAGCGATATATGGCCGATGCCGGTATTCCGATGCGGCTGGATGCGGCGAACGCAGAAGGGAACGCGCATGAATGAGTTCGATCTCTCTAGGCTCGAAGGCATCATCGCCGAGCGTGCAAATAGCGGCGACACGCAGTCATGGACGGCTCGGCTCATCTCAGCGGGCATGGACAAGGCGGCCAAGAAGCTCGGAGAAGAGGCGGTGGAGACGGTCATCGCCGCGGTTGCACGGGACAAGAAGGCGCTCATTGCCGAAAGTGCGGACCTTGTTTACCACTGGCTGGTGGTACTGAAAATTGCCGGCGTGCGGCTTGATGAGGTGATGTTGGAGCTTGAATCCCGAACCGGCCGTTCGGGCATCGCCGAAAAGGAATCGCGTGGCAAGCCGCCGGAGAGCGCCGCTTAGAGATGCGATGGGCCGGAAAGCAGGCACGGAAAAGACGCTGATGGACCAGTTGGTACCCGCCGAACGCTACTCCCCTTATCGCTTCTTTTCGGCGGAGGATTGGGCGAAGTTTCGCGCCGACACCCCGCTCACGCTGACTGAGGACGAGGTTCGCCGGCTGCGCTCTCTGAACGATCCCGTCAACCTGGAAGAGGTTCGGCGTATCTACCTCTCCATGTCCCGATTGCTCTCGGCCCATGTGGAGGCAAGCCAGCTTCTTTTTCAGCAGCGTCAGGTCTTCTTTGATTCCGACCATGCGGTGAAGACACCCTTCATCATCGGCATTGCTGGTTCGGTGGCGGTGGGCAAATCCACCACAGCCCGTGTGCTGAAGGAACTGCTCACACGATGGCCGTCCAGCCCGAAGGTTGATCTCATAACGACGGACGGATTTCTTCTTCCAAACGCCGTGCTGAGCCATGAAGGTTTGATGGAACGGAAAGGTTTCCCGGAAAGCTATGACGTGGGCGCCATCCTGCGCTTTCTGTCAGGCATCAAGGCTGGGCTGCCGAATATGCGAGCGCCGATTTATTCGCACCTGACCTATGATGTTGTACCCGGCGAATTCGCCGTCATCGACCGGCCTGATATCCTCATCTTCGAAGGCATCAACGTGCTGCAGACCCGGGATCTTCCGAGGGATGGCAAGGCAGTGCCCTTCGTTTCGGATTTCTTCGACTTCTCGATATATATCGATGCGCCCGAGGAACTCATTCACGAGTGGTATGTCGATCGCTTCATGCGCCTGCGCGAGACGGCGTTCCGCGACCCAAATTCCTTCTTTCACCGCTATTCCACCCTCCCCGAGGTGGAGGCGAGGACTATCGCGGAGGAGCTTTGGACAAATATCAACCTGAAGAACCTGCGTGAGAACATTCTGCCGACCCGTCCGCGCGCAGACCTCATTTTGAGAAAAGGCACAAATCATCTGGTCCAGGAAGTGGCGCTCAGGAAACTTTAAGGCAGATTCACCCGGCGCAGCGTGAGGTTGATGCGCCCGCCATTTTTCAGAAGATCGGACGTGTGGGGATAGATCCGGTCCACCCCATGGAAGGCAAGCCGCCCTTCCCCGCCGAGCACCACCACGTCCCCACTCGACAGCCGAAACGAGGCGGTGCCGCTTTCGCGATCATTGCCGCCGACGCGAAACAGGCAATCGTCGCCCAATGAGACGGAGACTACGGGTGCTGCGAAGTTTTTCTCGTCGCGATCCTGGTGTAGCCCCATCTTGGCGTCTTGCGAATAGAAATTGATGAGGCATGCCTCCGGCGAATGAGGATAACCGGACACTTCATCCCAAAGTTCTAGCAGACGCTGCGGGATCAGCGGCCATCGCTTTCCCGTGGCGGGATGCGTTTCCTGATAACGGTATCCCCTCTCCTTGTCGGTCACCCAGCCGAGCACGCCGCAATTCGTCATGCGCACGCTCATGGGCTTTCCCGTGCGTGGCATGGTCGGCACATAAAGCGGTGCCGCAATCACCACCGCGCGGATTTCGGTGAGCAAAGCCGCCTGTTCGGTGGGTGACAGGAGGCCTGGCATATGCCTTATTCCGGGAGGGAGGGAGAGCATGTGCTATCGGGTGAACCTTGCCCTAAGTCGAACTGCAATCAACGGCACAGCCTTCTTCAGTCGAAAGAGACTCTCCCGCGCATCTTCTTTACGGTGGAACGGCCAGCCTTTTCCTTGAGCCGGCGCTCGACCGCGCCCTTCGAGGGCTTGGTCTTCTTCCGTGGCTTGGGTGGAGGCTCAGATGCCTTGAGAAGGAGTTCGGTCAATCGCCGGCGGGCATCTGACCGATTCTGCTCCTGTGTGCGGAAGCGCCCCGCTTCAATGACGATCTCGCCTTCCTTGGTGGCGCGGCTCCCGGCCAGCTTCAGGGCTTGCGCTCTTACGCGCTCCGGCAGGTGCCGCGCATTCGCAACGTCGAAACGCAGCTGCACCGCCGTCGCCACCTTGTTGACGTTCTGCCCGCCAGGGCCGGAGGAGCGGATGAACTGTTCCTCCAGCTCGTCTTCCTCGACGAAAATGCCGGGCCGAATTTCGAGGCCGTCGTCCATAGCTACCCGCTCTGACGTTCCGGAGCGGCGGACTAAGCTGCCAGCCGCGATTCACATCGAAAGATGGTCCGCCAACGCCGCGGGAGCAAGCCTATTCAGCAGCCTGCCGGATCTGAGGCGATGCATTCATCACGTCTGCTTCCACGTGATTCTCGAATTTCCCGAAATTGGCGACGAACATGGAAACAAGCCGCTCGGCCTGCACATCATAGGCGGCCTTATCTGCCCAGGTTGAGCGCGGATCGAGGATGGTGCCGTCTACGCCCGGCACCGCCACGGGTACGGCAAAGCCAAAATTGGGGTCGGTACGGAACTGGGCTGTTCGAAGCGAGCCGTCGAGTGCAGCGGAGAGCAGGGCGCGTGTCACCTTGATGGGCATGCGGTGGCCAGTGCCGTAGGCGCCGCCGGTCCAACCAGTATTGACTAGCCAGCAGTCGACCTCGTGCTCTGCGATCAGGTCTCTGAGAAGATTTCCGTAGACCGAAGGATGGCGGGGCATGAAGGGTGCGCCGAAACAGGTGGAGAAGGTGGCCTCCGGCTCGGTGACGCCTTTTTCCGTTCCCGCCACTTTCGCCGTGTAGCCCGACAGGAAATGGTACATGGCCTGGGCAGGGGTAAGCTTGGCGATGGGTGGCATCACGCCAAAGGCATCCGCCGTCAGCATGATGACGTTCTTTGGCTGCCCTGCCCTGCCCGTCTCGCTGGCATTGGAGATGAAGTGCAGCGGATATGCGCAGCGCGTGTTCTCGGTCCGGCTGCCATCGTCGAAATCGGGAACGCCGTGCTCGTCGACGACCACATTTTCCAGCACCGTGCCGAAGCGTTCCGTGGTGGCGAAAATCTCCGGCTCCGCCTCCCGGCTGAGCTTGATCGTCTTGGCGTAGCACCCGCCTTCGAAATTGAAGATGCCGTGCGGCCCCCACCCGTGCTCGTCATCGCCGATAAGCGTGCGCGAAGGTTCGGCGGAAAGGGTCGTCTTTCCCGTGCCCGACAGGCCGAAGAAGATCGCAACGTCGCCCTCGGATCCCTCATTGGCCGAGCAGTGCATGGGCATCACGCCCTTGGCCGGAAGCAGGTAATTGAGCGCAGTGAAGACGGATTTTTTCATTTCCCCCGCATAGGACGTGCCGCCGATCAGCACGATCATGCGCTTCAGATCCATCGCGATAATGGTTTCCGTGCGGCAGCCATGCCGCTTCGGATCGGCGCGGAAGGACGGCAGATCGATCACCGTCATCTGCGGCACGAAGCTCTTGAGCTCCGAGCGCATCGGGCGGATCAGCAGATTGCGGATGAAGAGCGAATGCCAGGCATATTCCGTGACGACGCGCACCGGCAGCGCGTTTTCCGGATCAGCCCCGCCGACGAGATCCTGTACGAAAAGGTCAAGGCTCTCGGCGTGACGCTTGAAGTCCTCGTAGAGTGCTTCAAAATGTTCGCCCGATAGCGGCTTATTGTTGTCCCACCAGATCTCGTTTTCCGTGCTGGCATCTCGCACAATGAACTTGTCCTTGGGCGAGCGGCCGGTGTGCTGTCCCGTCTCGGCAACGAGGGCCCCGTGAGCGGAAATCCGCGCCTCGGCGCGCCGGATCGCCTCCTCATAAAGTTGCGGCTCGGTGAGATTGAAGAAAACGGTCCCGCTGGTCTTCAAACCACTGGTCTCGATGCCGTTGGTGGGGTTGCGGAGGCCGGTCTCTTGCATAAGTCACTCCAGGAACAGGCGTTAATCGGAACAAGCCGGCCTGAGGTGACCGACGGACGGGGTTAAATAGGCTATGTCTGTCTTCAGGACCAGAAAAGCAAAAAGATTTCAATTCTTTAATCGATTTAAAAAATTCAACAAATCACTAAATCGTTTAAACGCGTTCGCTCCCACTGCCCGATTGAAGCTGTTCCTCACAGCTCGCGCAGCAACTCGGCTGCGAGCTGGAACGACCTGACACGTGCGCGGTGATCATGAATCTGACCTGTGATGATCACTTCGTCCGGGCTGTAACGCTCGATGAAGCACTTGAGTTGGCCTCGCACCGTTTCCGGCGAGCCTGCTGCCGAACAGGCAAGCGCTTGATCGATGTACGGCATGATGGCCGAATCCACATGCTCGGAAATATCCTTCACCGGCCGCGGCAGCGGGCCCGGCCTGCCGGTACGCAGATTGGCAAAGGCGAGCTGCATGGAGGTTTTCAGGAAAAGCCCTTCTTCGTCCGTATCGGCTGCGAACACGTTGAGAGCCAGCATGAAATGCGGCTGCTCAAGATGCTTTGAAGGCCGGAAAGTCTCGCGATAGACCGAGAGCGCATGCTCAAGTGCTGCCGGCGCGAAATGTGAGGCGAAGGCATAGGGCAGGCCAAGATGGGCGGCGAGCTGCGCGCCATAAAGGCTTGATCCGAGAATCCACACCGGAACGCGTGTGCTCATCCCCGGTATGGCTCTTACCTGCTGTCCCGGCACAGGATCGTCGAGATAGGCGATCAGCTCGAGCACGTCCTGCGGAAAGCCTTCGCCGTTGTCGAGGCCGCGTCTCAGCGCCCGCGCAGTCCCCATGTCGGTTCCGGGAGCACGGCCAAGCCCCAAATCGATCCGGTCCGGATAAAGCGTGGCAAGTGTGCCGAACTGTTCCGCCACCATCAAAGGAGCGTGGTTGGGAAGCATGATGCCTCCGGCACCGACGCGGATGGTGGAGGTCTTTGCCGCTACCTGTCCGATAAGCACGGCGGTCGCGGCACTCGCAATGCCCGGCATGTTGTGGTGCTCCGCCAGCCAGTACCGGTGATAGCCCCAACGCTCCGCATGCTGCGCGATGTCTACGGTGTTTTGCAGCGCATTGGCCGGGGAGGCGCCCTCCGGAATGGGGGCGAGGTCAAGCACGGAAAAGGGGATCATCGCGACGCGCTCCGGGTGAATTGTTTTCGTTCATATGGTGATTTCGAGCTAGAGGAAGCTGACTGCACGCCGAATGGCGCTCCAGTTGGGCATCAGCGGTTGATGAGCCAGAGCACGAGGCTCAGCACGATGCTGATCAGGATGGACGTTGTGATTGGGATATAGACGCGGAAATTCTCGCCGCCGAAGGCGAGATCCCCCGGCAGCCTTCCAAGACCGGCCTTTTGGATCAGCGGCCAGAGAAGCCCTGCGGCGACGAGGACGATCCCGAATGTGATCAGCAGCCGGCTCATTTTACGCGCTCGAGCACCGATACATAATTGGCCACGGCCGCCCCGCCCATGTTGAAAACGCCGGCCAGCTTGGCGCCTGCGATCTGCATATCGCCGGCCTCGCCCATTAGCTGCATGGCGGCCAGGATATGCATGGAAACGCCGGTGGCGCCGATCGGATGGCCTTTGGCCTTGAGCCCGCCGGAGGGGTTGACGGGCAGTCTTCCGCCCTTGGCGGCGATCCCTTCCCGCACAACGCGAAAGCCCTCTCCAGGTTTGGCAAGCCCCATAGCCTCGTATTCGATCAGTTCGGCGATCGTAAAGCAGTCGTGGGTTTCCACGAGCGACAGGTCGTGCAGGGAGACGCCGGCATTTTCCAGCGCTCTCGCCCAGGCGCGCCGCGCGCCTTCGAAAGTGGTCGCATCCCGGCGGCTCAAGGCGAGGATGTCGTTTGCATGACTCCGGGCGCGAAACGCGATCGCCCGCTCCATCTGCGCGGCGGCGTCCTCGTCCGCCAGAATCAGCGCAGCCGCCCCATCGGAGATGAGGGAGCAGTCTGTCCGGCGTAGCGGCTCTGCCACATAGGGGTTTTTTTCAGAAACCGTGTTGCAGAAAGCGAAGCCGAAATCCCGGCGCATATGGGCGTAAGGATTAGAGACGCCGTTGGCGTGGTTCTTGGCGGCGATGAGGGCAAGCTCCTCCGAGCGGTCGCCGTAACGTTGAAAGTAACTCCGCGCAATGCGCGCGAAAAGTCCTGCAAAACCCCCGTCTATGTCCGCTTCTTCCTTACGGAAGCTCGCACCGAGCAGAATATCGCCCACCTCCGCGGTTGGGGTGCTGGTCATCTTCTCCGCACCGACGACGAGAGCGATTCGCCCTCGTCCGGATTCGATGAAGTCCATTGCCGTATAGATCGCGGCAGAGCCGGTGGCGCAGGCGTTTTCCAGACGGACGGCTGGCACATGCGCAAGATGTTCATTGTTCATGGCGAGCAGCGCGCCTTGGAAATCCTGCTTGGAAAAACCGTTATTCATGACGCCGACGAAAATCCCGTCCACTTCGCCCGCTTCGATACCGGCATGCGCCAGCGCCGGCGTCGTGACGGAGGCCATCAGCGCCTCGGTGTCTTCCAGTTCCGATTTTCCAAAGAGCGAATGCGCCCAGCCGACGATCCGTGCCTTGCCCATATGCCTTCTTCCTTTTCAGGAAACATAGGCGCAGTTTCGCCTTATCCAAGCCTACCAGATTTCCGGCGGTCGTGCGATCATCAGCCAAAAGATGCCCAGAACGGCGGCAAAGGCGGGGAAACCGAACGCAAACCAAAGCCGGAAAAGCTGGTGGTAGCGCTTCGGCAAAGTCGCTGCCCCGTCTTCGTTCGCCTTGGTTGCGAGCCGCCGCATCTCCATTTGCATCCACACGACCGGAAGCCAGAACACGCCGGTAACGAGATAGAGCAGGATTGAAAGCACGATCCAATGTTCCCATGGCGAATAGCCGATATACCACACGAGCGCGAGGCCGGTGATCGGCTGCGCCACCACAGCCGTAGCGGTGAAAAGGAAATCGGCGAGGACGACAATCTTCGCAGTGCCCGCAATCACCGCCGGGTTGCCCGTCCGATGGGCCATCAGCATGAAGAATGCGATGCCTGCGCCGGTTCCCAGAAGCACGGCCGCACCGATCACATGGAGGAATTTCAGGAAGAAGTAGAGCATTGCCTCTTACCGCTCCTTGTAAATCGCGAGCGCCACGAAATGGAGTACAAGGATCGGCCATATCTTTGCCAAGGGACCCAGCGGCTCGGCCCATAGCGACGGCAGGAGAATCGTCCCGGAGATTATATAGAAAACCGACAAAGCGATCGCCCCATATAGGCCGTGGCGGGTGGTTGGCCGGTAAGCGATGGCGAGCCCAACCAGGATATCCGCGATTGCTCCCGCCACCACACCGGAGGCTGAAAGCGGCCCCGCGCCGGTACGCAGCATCAATTCGATGCCTTCGCGATAGCCGATCGTCAGGGAGACGATGCCGGTGCCTATCCAAAACAGCGGCAGCACTATGAAAATAACTGGTTTCAAGAAGTAGAGCTGCGCAAACCAGCGATCCTGCACTGTTACAGGATCGCGGATCAATGCCATTGAAAGCGATGTGGGCAGGATCCCCGTCATCGATCGCCAGGGGCCCGGATTGCCGACGGCGCCGCGCTCGATCTCCTTTCGTGCCGTGCTGCGCACCGGCGGCCGCCAGCCGAGAAAGCTGATGAGATCGCCTGCGCGGTAGAAAAGGCTTGCCGCCTTGTCCGATAAGCTGAACCGGCGGGCAGGCTGCCAGCCGTGCCATTGCCTGTATCGTGCGACCACCTCGTCCATGGGCAGTCGTTCCGGCCCGGCCAGCTCCAATGTCACCTGGACGGGTGCGGTCGGCTGTATGAAGAATGCAACCGTGGCGGCCACATCGTCGAGCTGGACAACCTGGAGGGGGGCAGTGCGACCGAGGGAGAGCGCGAACGGCAGGGCTGACAGGCCGCGGATAAGGGCACTCGCACCAAAGACGTTTCTCCCCAGCACCACTGAGGGTCGGAGAATCACCCAGTCCAGATCCCGCTCCATCAACAAATGGTCGCCCTCAAGCTTAGTCGCGGAAAAAGCGGAGGGCTGGGCGCGGTCGACGCCAATTGCGGAAAAATGGATGACGCGTCTTATGCTCAGCCTTTCACAGGCCCGGAAAAGGGCTGCTGCCCCAGTGACATGAACGCCTTCCGTGTCCTCCCGCGCGCTGTCCTGCAGCGCGCCAACGCAGTTGACGACCGCTTCTACACCGAAAAGATGCTCCGCCCAGATTTGCACCCCGGTGGCCCGGGCCATGTCGATTTCTACGATCTGGGCCGCTCCCGAAGGGAGTGGATTGCTGCCCGGCCGCACCACGGCAATCACGTGGTGACCCTCCGACATTAGCCGGGCGCAAACTGTGCTGCCGATAAGCCCCGTTGCGCCTGTGACAAGAACCTTCATGGTCCCCCTTTTTCCAAATCCCGAATATCGCGCGGTTTCAGCGCAGAAACTGCCGGCCCCGCGATCACCTCTCCCCATTCATCGAAACGCGAGCCGTGGCACGGGCAATCCCAAGTGCGATCGATCTCGTTCCAGCCGACGATGCAGCCCATATGCGTGCATGTGGCTGATAAGGTAATTAGCGATCCGTCTTCTTGGCGGCACACGGCGAGCTGCTCACCATTGTGGGCAATAATGCCACCTTCGCCCGGCGCGATGCTGTCGAGGGGAACGGTGGCACGTTTTAGCAACCGATCCCGGATCAGGTGTCCGGCCGCCTCGACATTGCCCTTCGTAAATTCTGCTGCCCCAGCCAGCGGCTTTACGCGCGTGGCGTCGAAGAGGTCTGCGGCGGGAAGCGTGCGCCCTAAAATGCGCTCGGCAAGTATTCCGCCCCCCACCACGCCCTGGGTTATCCCCCAGGCATCGAAACCAGTGGCAACGAGGAGGTTTTCATGACGGCTGTTTGCCGGGCCGATAAAAGCTGCTCCGTCCATGGGGCGGAAATCCTCGTTTGTCCAAAGATGTGTGAGTGCGTTCATTCCGAAATGCTGCGAAAGGAAAGAGCGTAGGTCTTCCACCATTTCCCGCTCCTTGTCGGGTTCGCCGCTCTTGAACTCGCCGCCTGCCGCGATGAGATAGGTTTGTCCATCCTTCACCGCGGTTCTTAGTGAA
The DNA here is from genome assembly GCF_011317445.1 of Chelativorans multitrophicus. Taxonomy (GTDB): domain Bacteria; phylum Pseudomonadota; class Alphaproteobacteria; order Rhizobiales; family Rhizobiaceae; genus Chelativorans; species Chelativorans multitrophicus. The sequence continues at coordinate 380,200 of NZ_JAAAPL010000003.1, read as the reverse complement.
TGGGAAGGAGTGCCGGCACTGATGAACATTCCGTCCAGACCGTGACCTTCCGGCAGCGGTGCGGCGGCTACGGGATGAGCGAAGGGGAATGCCTTGGCGAAGAACTTGCCTTCGTTCACCACCGGCATTTGCGTTGCGACAACCACATGACCCGCGCTAACCGACCTTCCGTTGACGCTGAGCCGGATCGGGCCGCCGCCGGAGATGTCCGTGACGCGGCTCTGCTCGTAGATGGGGATCTCGCGCGTCACCTGCTCGGCTAGCCCGAGAAGGTATAGGTAGGGGTTGAACTGATATTGACCGTGATATTTGAGCAGTGCCGTCGTCTTGAACGGCAGCCCGGCATAGGGAACGATTTTCGCGGGCAGCCCCAGCTCTCGTGCGATTTCCCCTTCTTTTTCGAGCTGTTCCGCCTGCTTGTCGTCCGTTGCATAGATATAGGCGGACCGCGGCTCAAGCCCTGCCTGCCCTTCCATGCTCTTGGCAAGCGCCATGATTTCGCCGACTGCCGCCTGGTTCGCTTCTGCGTAAATGCGCGCCCTCTCCTCCCCGAACTTTTTCTTTAAGCTCGTATATCTTTGCCCATGCTGAGACGTGACTTTCGCGGTTGATCGTCCCGTCGCCTGCCGCCCGATCCGCCGCGCCTCCAGAATGACTACCTTTAGTCCCGAACCTGCCAGCCGATGGGCGCAGTGCAGGCCCACAATGCCACCGCCAATGATTGCCACGTCCACGGACAGGTCCTCGGCGAGCGTCGGAAAGCTTTTGGGGATCACGCCGTCGAACCAGAACGGAAAACCGGTTTTCATACGCGTCTCCTCGCGGTGATATTGTCTTCAGCATCGGCAGATGTCCCGCCGCTGAAAATGCTCTTCGAGGCACCTTCCAGCTCGTTGAGGCCCGCGGCGAGTGCGGCGCCCCAGATGACATGGGCTGCGAGCATGAGCAGATTCCGCGCGGCGGGGTGTCGCGTCGCCGGCTTCAGCATTCCCAAGGCTGGAATCCATCCGAAATAGCTGCCGGCCCAGACGGCAAGCCCGTACAGAACGCCGTTGGGCCGGCGCGGTGTCAAACACGCGTATATCCCGCCGGCCAGGGCGCCGAACCCGAAATGGGCAAGAAGCGTCTGAATCCGGCTCGCGCTCTCGCCCCCGATGGGTTTCACCTGCTCGATGATTTCACGCGGCGGCAGCGGATAGCGGGTATCCGCGCGCAGGCGCGGCCACAAATGCCTCATAGCGGCCGTCATCGCCATTGTGGCCGACAATCCGGCCAATGCGCCGCACACAAGCCTTTCCAATCCTGTCTCCTTGCCGCGATGGTGCACCCAACATGAGGGACCAGGGAAAGTTCCAGGATTTTTCTTTCTTTATGGGAACTTAACCAACCTTAGCGCGGAACGATGCTGATATTTCCGCCGATCTCCAGTACCGCAAACTTGATCTGCTCGAGCCGCTCCAACCCGTGCTGCTCTCGGGCGGCTTCCATCACCTCGTCGAGGCTTACACGAGTGCGCTTAAGCGCCTCCTTGTCTGCTTTGCCGAGGCTGATCAGCACGGTGGGCGTGCCGTCGATGAGCGTTGCCGCGCCGGGCGACCATTCCTTGAAATATGAAAGGGCAATATCCACCACGAAAAGCGTGATGATCAGAAGAACGGCGTTGATCAGCGAAAAATCGTCGCCAAGCAGGGCCTGCTGTGTGGTTTCCGCGATGATCAGCAGGAGGACGAAATCGAAGGCTGTGATCTCCGCGAGGGACCTTCGCCCCGACAGCCGGATGACAATCAGGAGGAAAAGATAGATGACGATTCCCCGAACGACGGAGTCCATCCGCATCCTCCTATGGCAAAATCAGGGTCGAGGCGTCGGTACTGGCCCCGTCAAGGGCGATGCGGTAGCTGACGCGGCCGGCGTGAAGCGAACGTGTGTAGACGATCACTTTCGCCGGAGCTCCTTCTTCGGCCGCGAACTCCATCGCCACGCCATCCGGCAGCGTCAGCATGCGTTCCGGCTCCGGCTGGATGCCCTCCACCTCGAAATATTCGAAAAAGCTGTAGCTGATATCCAGGCGGTGTTTCTCAGCGCCCCCTTCGAAGCTCACCCGCAATTCGTCCGAGGCTTCCCAGCGGGCAATGCGCGGATGCTCCACCTGGCCTGTCGAAAGTGATTGGGTTGCCGTCGAAAAGTACCCTCCTGATCCTGTGAGGCCAGCAAGCGCCAGGATGAGGATAAGAGCAAACACCACCCAAGCCACCCGCTCCACGATCCAGAAGAGGCGGTGAAAATTTCGTTTTTCCTCAAGCTGTAAGCCGTCTTTGCGGACTGGCGGGACCTGCATCGCAACCTGCTTCGCTGTTGAGCGAAGTGTCAATCCGTAAGCGCGGATAAGGTTCCCCCCGCGCCAACCCTCAGCGGATCGCCTTGAGAACTGTTATCGTTGCCGCTGCGCAGCCCAAGCGCCGGCAGCGAGCCCTATCGCCATCGCCGCAAATGCACCCGCGACTGACCGCTTGGATATTGCGAGCTCCCACCCCGGCGTTATCCGCCGGGGCAGCACGCCATAATCTAGAAGCGCGGCAAAGGCCGAGACCACCGAAGCACCGCAAAGAAGGCGTGGCAAGCTTTGCGGTTCCCTCCGCGATGCCCAAAACGCGAAAGGCAACGCCCAGAACATTGCCGAAGCCAAGTTGGTGACTGCTCCAAGTCCGGTGTGCCGCATGTCGACCGTTGCTCTCCTGGCCACCGAATCGCCATGCAGCCAATGGCTTGTCGCGTTGACCGGCTGGAGCATTCCCCGGCCTTCGCCCTTTGCCGAAGTCATAATGGAAAGAAGCGCAGCGAACCCTGCCATCGAACCGCTATAGAAAGCATATCGTACTGTATTCATGCGTTGCTCCGGATCTGCGGACGCATCAGCGAACAATCGAGAATGCCGCTGGTTCCATTGCTATTCGTCCCCGGCTTGACCAAATAAGAAGGCGGAACAAGCACCAGGAGGCAGCGTTTTGCTGCAAAACGCGCATTGTGGGCGGAGGCGTGGTTGATCGCCAAGGAGCTGCTTGTGAGTGCCCGCGAAGACATGCCGCCGGCGGAGCCGGTCGCCCCACGTTCATCGCGCATCGTCATTGTTGGCGCCGGTTTTGCCGGCCTTGAGGCGGCAAAAGAGCTTGGCAGGGCGGGCATTCCCGTCGTCTTGCTTGACCGCCAAAACCATCATCTCTTTCAGCCGCTGCTCTACCAGGTGGCAACCGCAGCACTTTCTGCCGCGGATATAGCCGAGCCGATCCGCAAAATTCTAAGGCCCTACGAAAGCGTACAGGTGCTTCTTGGCGAGGTGACGAGCATCGACATGGCCGCCCGGGTGCTGCATCTGGCGGACGGCTCATGTTTGAATTTTGACTATCTGATTCTCGCGACCGGCGCCTCGCACAGCTATTTCGGTCATCCTGATTGGGCGCGTTTTGCACCCGGCCTGAAAACGATCGCTGATGCTCGGCGAATTCGTGCCAAAGCACTGCTCGCCTTTGAGCGCGCCGAACGCACTCTCGATCCAGATGAACAGGCTCGCCAGATGACCATAGCCATCGTAGGCGGTGGGCCGACGGGCGTGGAGCTTGCAGGATCCCTGGCTGAGCTTAGCCGCCTCACGCTTGCCCGCGATTTTCGCAGCGCCCGGCCCGAGGCGGCAAGGATAATGCTGATCGAGGCGGGACCGCGCATCCTCCCTGCTTTTTCCGAAAAAATCTCTGCCTACGCGCACGAACGCCTTGAAAGGCTGGGTGTGGAGGTGCACACGAGCACTCCGGTGGAGGACATCCAAAAGGATAGCATCACTTTTGGCGGCAGCACCGTCCCCGTCGGTCTGGTTCTTTGGGCCGCGGGCGTGGCTGCCTCGCCTCTAGCCGCGCAACTCGGCGCTGAAACCGATCGGGCAGGGCGCGTGATTGTCGACGGGGCCATGCGGGTCAGGGGCCTCCGCAATGTCTTCGCCATGGGCGATGCGGCTCTGTTCGCGGGACAGGACGGGAAGCCTCTGCCGGGCCTCGCACAGGTTGCGAAGCAACAGGGCCGGCATCTCGGCCGCATGCTCGCCCGCCATCTACGCGACGGAAAGCCGCTCGACGAATTCGTCTATCACGGCCGCGGGAATACGGCCATTGTCGGCCGCCACGCCGCGGTGTTCGAGCAAGGTCGTTTCAAGCTCACCGGCTGGCTCGCCTGGCTCTCCTGGGCGATCATCCATGTCTATCTGCTGGTGGGATTTCAACATCGCCTGACGGTGTCAGTTCAATGGCTCTGGCGCTACCTCACCTTCGAACGCGGCGCGAGGCTGATAACGGACGAATCCCTGGTATCCGATCGGTCGCCAATGCTTGAAGAAGCCGAAACCGTCGCCGCTGAAGCTAAGGCGCGAACAGCCGCTTCTGTGTCTTTGCCAAAGGAACGAGCACCATGAGCCACGCGTTGTGAGGTATGCTCACCTCCGGCTCGACTATCCCGGCTCTCCGCGCTGTTGATAGCAGCCTTGCGCTTTGGCGCGAAGGCTATCTCTTCGTGACCAAACGCTGCAACGAGATCGGTGCCGATGCGTTCCGCACACGCATAATGATGCGGGAAGTGATCTTCATGCGTGGGCCGGCGGCAGCAGAGCAGTTCTACCGCCCAGGTCGCTTCACGCGCCGCGCCGCCATTCCGCGTACAGCGCTCGCCCTCCTTCAGGATTGGGGCAGCGTGCAGACCCTCGATGGCGAGGCGCACCATCATCGCAAGCAGATGTTCATGGACATGATGGATGCGGCCGGCCTTGGCCGCGCGATTTCCATCTTCCGTGCGCAGTGGCAGGCGGCGCTCCGCCGCGCACCCACGCGCGTGAGGCTGCATGACCTTGCGCGTGAGGCTCTGACATACACCGCACTTTTGTGGTGCGGCTTGCCGCTCGACCGGGCAGACCCGAAGCGGAGAACGGCTGAGCTTGCCGCCATGATCGAGGGTGCCGGAAGTTTTGGGCCAGGCCACTTGCGTGCCCGCCTGATGCGCCTGAGCTGCGAAGCATGGGCTCGGGGAATGATTGAGGCGATCCGAAGAGACGAATTACCTCTCCAAGACAACTGCCCTGCCGCGCAAATTGCCCTGCACCGGGATCTTTCGGGCGCCGAGCTTGCCCCTGAGGTAGCCGCTGTGGAGCTGATCAACCTCTTGCGTCCCATCGTGGCGGTCGCTCGATACGTCACCTTTGTCGGCCATGCGCTCCATGTTCACTCGAATGCTGCAGAGCATCTCGCGGCAGGCGCGCCAGACGCAGAAGTGGAAGCCTTCGTCCAGGAAGTTCGCCGCTATTATCCCTTTTTTCCGATGGTGGGAGGCCGGGTGCTGCAACCCTTTTCCTGGTGTGGTCACAGTTTTGGCGCCGGCGACTGGGTGCTGCTCGATCTTTATGGCACCAATCACCATCCGGATGCTTGGCAGGATGCCGAGGTCTTCGACCCCCACCGCTTTCGCGGGTGGCAGGGTGATGGCTACGGTTTTATTCCTCAGGGCGGGGGAGGATTCATAACCGGCCATCGCTGCCCTGGCGAGTGGCTCACCATCGGGCTCATGGTCGAGGCTGTCCGCCAGCTCCTCGCCACGCATTACACGGTGCCGGAGCAGGATCTGCGCATCGCGATGAATCGCCTTCCGGCGCTCCCGGAAAGCGGTTTCGTCATGGAACTGCCGCCCACGCCCTAGTTTGCCGATCCGCCAAGGAACATGCGCGCAGTCTCGCCGTTCGGCGTTCGAGGCAATACGCACTCCAAGGAGGAATTCCAATGCATCGCCGACTTCTATTGGCCACAGCGGCACTTGCGCTTGCAGTTGGCAGCCCGGCCCTATCGCAGGATTCCGGCAGCGATCCGGCATCGCCTGCCGAGCCTCAACTCTCGGAACAGAATGATCAGCCGGCTGGAAGCGAGGCCACCGCCTCCACGCCTCAGGAATTTGCCACTATGGCTGCCCAATCCAATATGTTGGAGATCGAATCGAGCCGGGTTGCCCTCGAAAAGGCGCAGAGCGACGAGGTTCGTGAATTCGCTCAAAAGATGGTGGATGACCATACCAAGGCCGGCGAAGAAATGACGCAGGCTGCGGCGGGCGATGGCGTCAACGATGTCCCGAAATCGCTCGATGCCGCGCACGAGCAGATGCTTACTCAGCTTGAGCAAGCTTCGGCCGATCAGTTCGACAGTCAGTATTTGCAAATGCAGCTGGCAGCGCATCAACGGGCTGTCGCGCTTTTCTCAAGCTACGCTGAACAGCAGGGAAGCCTGGCGGATTTTGCCGAGAAGACATTGCCGACCCTGCAAGAACATCTCGAGCAAGTGCAGCAGCTTGCTCAGCAATAGCCGTGGGAGTGAGATTGATGGCTGATATGGACGAGAGGCTGAACCAATGGCTTCGCGATGCGCACGCCATGGAGTTGCAAGCCGAGCATATGCTCAACGGCTTGGCGGGCCGTATCGAGAGTTATCCGGAGCTCGGCACCCGCATAGACCAGCATATCGTCGAGACGCAGTCACAAAAGCAACGACTGGAAGCCTGCCTGCAAAGGCGCGGGACATCTCCCTCGGGAATGAAGGATTTCGCCGGCCAATTCACGGCGCTGATGCAAACAGCAGGCGGTGTGCTGGCCGGCGACGAGGTGGTGAAAGGTTTGCTTGCGGGTTACACGTTTGAACATATGGAAATCGGCTCTTACCGTATCTTGGCGGCAGGAGCGGAAGCTGCGGGCGACATGGAGACTGCGCGCGTATGCGAAGAAATTTGTCGCGAAGAGGAGGCGATGGCTTCTTGGCTGCTGGATCATTGCCGTGAGATCACGCAGGCCCACCTCATGCGTCACGCGACCGAGTCGGAAACGGCCAAACGCTAGCATTAGCCAGCGCCCTGTGCACTGAAGAACGATTGCCGGCGCTGGCCGATTGCTTTTCCCTTTCGCCTTGGATCCCCGCTGCAGGAAGACGGGGAGCGTAGCGTTCGCGCGATGCCATTACCAGCGCTGCGCACCGCCTTTCCAAATCAGAGGCGGTGAAGCGTTACCTGAAAAATCGATTTTTCCATAAGCTCGATTGGTTCGATATGGAGTCATTTTCATTCAGAAGCTAAATTCTGATCAGGCTGAAGGATTATGCATGCTTCCTGCAAGTATTGGAAACCTTAATTCTTTATCGGTGAATTACAGAAGCACCAATATTACGCACCTTCGGCCAATCCACCAGAAAACCCTTTCCGAAAACTTTAAGGCGCCTGCTCATTATTCCCCTGATCCGCAGGCAACGGCCGAGTGGGACCGCAGGATAGAAGAAGCCAAAGAGCACTTAAAGTCGCTGTTTCCAGACTGGAGTGCAGCCGACAGCGAAACCGAAAGTCCGGCTGACAAAGAAATGTCGGGTAAGCCGAAGAAGGCCGGAGAGTCTCGCAAGGCGCGCGCTATCGGCACTTGGCTCCGGGTCGTAGGAAATGCCAACCGTCTGCTTTTAACTGCGCGTCCACACGAGGCCTATGCCGCACATTTGGACATTCTCGATGATCTACCGTTCAGGCGAGAGATCTTTTCTCGAGAACTGATCAAATCCAAACTCGATCCCGATAGGCGCATACCGATTGTCCAGACCATGCCAGGCGGAATAAAGGGGGTGCCGCCAAAGGTGGTCCATACAGAAAAATCGCTGATCGACATTTGCCTCGATAATCAGCTTTCTACCTTCCCGTTAAATTTTGCTACCTCAGAACGTGAATACTTAAAGCACTGTCCTGATAATAAAATATTCTTTGATCAGTTCCAGACATACTGGCAGAAGCAACTAAGGGAAATCGCGCAAATAGTAACCTCTCGGCTTTCAGCGCTCGGCGTCGATTTCAACACGAGCAATGCGGCGATCTATCAACCCGTTGCATGCTGCCGCTCGGTCAAGGTGCATGTTGGTGACGGACAACTCGGAGAGCCGGATTTTATCACTGAAAGAATATCGGTTGCGGCACACCGTGGCTTTATCGTCTATGTCGAGCAGGGCAAGCAAGCCTTCTCGATTTCGTTGGCGGAAGAGCGGCTGGAAATAAAAAGAGTTCCTCTGGACGATTTTCAACAGCTAGCCGGTCATCACAGTTTCACAATCCATGTTGCGCCGGGAAACCAAGCTTTCTCCATTCTGCTGGCTGAGGGCGAACTGGAGATAGAACGAATTCCAGTCGAAGAGCTCAATAAAACCCAGGCGGATTCAGGGCATAGCTGGATATCCGATAATAAAGGCAGTTTCTTTTCGAAGCAGACAATCGAGCAGCTGGAGAAAGAAAAGTTCTACGCAACGCGCATGACGGAACCCGCACCGATACGGAAGACAGTCAATGATCTTTCCAAAGCGTTGCTTATTCCCCGGGAACCTATCCTGAAACAGTATGCCTATGGCGAGACGAATGTGGAGGCCACCATTCACAGCGCCAGGGAGATGCTGGTCCCCTGCTATGTCAAGACGCGCGATGAGCTAATCGAAAAATGCGCCGTGGATATCATCTCCCTTGTCGCGGATGTGGCAGACTATTTCCGGCTCGCCAAGGGAGCAATGACGCCCGCGAAAGCAGCGGGAGGTTTGAAACAAACCATACCGTTGAAGACAAAGGCGCGTTTGCTCGACGACGGCATCGCGCCCGGCCAAACGCCGCTCGGAACTCACCAGCAGCTTGGGAGTGCACTTCCGGCGCGGGGGCGAATGCCTTTGAGCCGTGCTCAAACATCTGCAAGACCCGTGGAGCTTATCAGGAGGTTTCCGAATGGTGCAGCTATGCCTAACTCGCCGGTGGTGCGAAACGAGCTTGAAAAACTGAACCGCCTGATAAGATCCGATCATCAATTGGAACGGTTCATCTGCAAACCCGCCGATCGCTGCGCAGAATCACTCGAGCCTGTCGTTGCCGCCCTGAAAAACGCCGGATACGAAACACGCAGCCGTGCAATGTACTGGTGGGAGGATGCAGATGACTTCCTGCCGGAGAACCACTTTCTTGTATTGGCGAGGAAAGACAACGTTGAATATGCAATCGATCTAACCGCGGGGCAATATAGCGCCTACGGCATTACCGATATGATCATAGATACAGAGGCAGCCTGGGCGAAGCGTTTCCAGGAGATAGCAAAAGGTAAGCTTGTAAAGTACAAAGACTTCCAAAATCCTATTCAGGCAAAAAATGCCTTTTATTCAGGTATTCCTGTCAGGCCAAACGACATAATAAAAAATGCGGAAGATGCGGTCGTCCTATCTAAGCCCGCTTGGTACGGCAAACACAGGAGATTCAGATCAGTTTATAAATATGCGGAGCCAGAGGGCGGGATAATTGAGCGTATCGGCCGGCGCTATCTTATCAAAGCCAAGCATAATCGCCCCAGCAATGGGATCGCCCATCCCCGGCAACATACTTCACCGGTGGAGAGGGTTGCGGCCTTCGTGGAGAAGCGGGGCAATTGGAACAGTGGTGCCGGGGATCTCGCGGTACAGGCGGTTGTCAACATTCTGCGCCGCGAGATTGAGATCTTTTATCCTGACCCCAATCGAATACCCACTCGATTAATCCCGATGCCCTCGCGTGGCGGGGCGATGGGAGATCCAATTCAGCTCTATTATACGGGAAATCATTATGATGCCCTGATCGAGGGGAAGCGAATTCCGGTAGCCCCTGATGGAGATTGCCTGTTCCGCGCGGTGTTGAGGGGTCTTGGCCGCGAAGACACTCACCAGGACATACAGTACCTGCGCAAGATCGCGGCCCAGGACATTCGAAGCCATGCCGATGAATTTAGGGCTTTGTGACCTGATAGCCTCGAACGGTTGTTCGTACGGCATTGAAAATCTCAAATACTGGCAATTTTTGCTCAGATCATTAACCTGAGACCGTTATCTTGCCAGAAGATCCTGATGTCTAAAGCAGGTCTTGAACAAGATCGGCGATTATGGCCCAATCAGCGATTGCTTTGTAAATGTTCTGAAAGCAAGAACTCCGTGTAAAGAGGGTGACATGATGGATGGATGCTCGCGTCGCATGTTGCTGTTGGGCGGGATGGCAGCAGTACTGTCAGGCTGCGCAAATACGCGACAGTTGGCCCCGCAGCCGGCACCTGGCCGGGCGAATCGCATCGAAATAGACCCGCAATTCCGCCGTCAGCGCGTTCCCTATGCGGGAGGAGAAAAGCCCGGCACGATCATCGTCAATCGTGACGAGCGCTTTCTCTACTACGTCGAGGGAGACGGTTGGGCGACCCGGTATGGTGTCGGTGTCGGCAAGGAGGGGCGCACCTTATCAGGGCGAGCTGTTGTGGGACGTAAGGCTGAATGGCCTTCATGGACCCCTACCGCGAACATGATGCGGCGCGAGCCTCGGTACCTGCAATATGCGGGGGGCGTATCCGGCGGGCCCCACAATCCGCTGGGGGCGAGGGCGCTTTATCTCTACCGCAACGGTCGCGATACAATGTATCGCCTGCACGGCACCAATGAACCGTGGTCTATCGGACAGGCTGTTTCAAGTGGATGCATTCGCCTGCTTAACGACGACATCATACATCTTTATGAGAGGGTTCCTGTCGGGACGGCTGTCATGATAATCTAGGTTTTGTATTCAAATTGAATGGACGGAATGTAATAGATTGTGTGATCATTGTTGCAATTCTGCACTAGTCTCGCACGCAAGTTGACCTATTCTCATGATCGTAAGTCTCGTCTACCAGGGAGAGGGAAGGATTTTTTGATGAAAAAGGTCTTCATCACACTGGTTGCAGTTTTTGCGGCAACCACTCTTGCCGCATGCGTGGGCAAGGGCAAGGGAAAGGCTCCTCCGCCTGCCCCTGTTGTGGCTGAGGAGCCAGCTCCGGCTCCTGTCTATAAGTAGCCTTTCAATTTAGGTTTGGCGGAGGAGCGTTCCTCCGCCAAACCTATTTGGCGCTTTTCAGTCGGCGTCGCAGATGGGCAGCGCTGCTGCTTATTGGGCAGAGGAAATAAATTGATCTGGTCGCTTGGTCGGCTCGTCCTGGTATTTTGCCTGGCTCTGGTCGTGGCTTCCTGCCAAAGCACAAGTGGCACCGGCAATTCTGTCGCCGCGAGTGCGGATGGGCAGCGGTCAACCACTCTTGCCGACATTGGGCTGACGGAGCAGCCCAGTGAGCAGAAGCGCCATTTTATCGAGTTCCGTTCGCGCTATGCGCTCAGTTACGGTCATTCTTATGTGATCTTCGGGCGTCTCGATCAGGCTGGCAATATGGTCGATCCCGAAGTGGCGGGGCTTCATCCGGCCTCCGATAGCGCCGTTCCCTATATGCTTGGCCATTTCCTGCCAGTACCCGCGGAAACGGGTTGGAGCGATGGCGATTTGGAAGAAGAGTACATGTCCGCAAATTGGCGCGTCATGCTCAGCGAGGATGAATACCGAAAGGTCGTCGCCAATATTCGCAGGCTTCAGTCCAAGTCAAAAGTGTGGCACGCGGCTGTTTACAACTGCAATGCCTTTGTGGCCGATATCGCTGCTTCGATGGGGTATAAGACGCCATTCATCTGGCTTCGGCCCCAGCAGTTTATTACGCGACTGCGCGAAATGAATGGCGGCCCGAATGCGATCGGCCGCACTGCACCTTACCCTGGTTGATCAAATGCAGCCTGGGCCTTTCAGGTGTCAAACCGTGAGCCATAAGAGCAGCAGCGTTATCTTTGTGTCGCCATGGCGGGAATTGGTCGACCAGGGTGATTGAACCAGGCCTTCTCGGAAAAGTGCTTTGGGTGCTGGGCATCATAGCCTGGTATATCATCCGATATCCCTTTCAGCGTCGCGCAAAGCGCACCAAGACTGTGCATCGAATGCGCTCGGGTTCCGAAATCATTGGACTTGGCTCCGCGCTGCTTGGTCTGGGAATTCTTCCTGGATTATATGTGGCGACCGGCTTTCCCGAGGCCGCTGGTCATCCGGCCCGATACTGGCTCGTTATTCCGGGCGGCCTTGTCTTTGCAATGGGTCTGGCAACATTTCGCTGGTCTCACAAGGCGCTAGGGCGCAACTGGTCCATTACCCTTGAAATAAGGGAGAAGCACAGGGTTGTTTGTTCCGGTCCTTACCGGTTCGTTCGGCATCCCATGTATTTGTCGTTTCTGCTCATGGGTATCGGGCAGGCAATGCTGCTGCCGAACTGGATATCAGGCATGGCGGGGGTGGTTGGATGTGCGGTATTGTTCTTCCTGCGCATCAATAAAGAAGAGCGTATGATGCAGGATGGTTTTGGACCCGAATATGCGCAGTACATGAAGCGGACAAAGAGGATCATCCCTTTTATTTATTAAGGTCCATCCATGAGAGGCCGTGCCATCAAGTTGTCCGGCCCCAGACGTCTTGTCGGGGACCTGATGAAGTTCTCAATGTCGGTGCCACGGGTCACCGTGCAGCGTCACATGAACATCGCGTCGCTTCTCCAAGCCAGATCTGAGGTGAATCCCCGTCCTTCCTGGACGGCCATTTTCCTTAAGGGCTATGGGCTCCTGGGGCAGGATTTTCCCGAGCTGCGCCGGGCTTACATAAAATTTCCTCTCCCTCACCTTTATGAGTATCCGAAGAGTGTCGCTTCTGTAGCCCATGAGCGGGAGCATGAAGGTGAACGGGCAGTCCTGCTCGCCCGTATCAGGGCGCCAGAGGAGCGCAAAATTCCCGAGATCGAGCGACTGCTGCACACCTACAGGAATAAGCCGGTTCTGCAGATTAAGGAGTTTCGACGCGCGCTCCGCCTTGCCCGCCTTCCCACGCCAGTAAGGCGGGCGGCTATTTGGCTTGGCCTCAATTTGGCGCGCCAGAGGGCAAACTTCTTCGGCACGTTTCAGTTTTCCGTATACTCCGCGCTGGGAGCCGAATCCCTTAATCCCCTCACTCCGCTGACCACATTATTCAACTATGGACAGATCAGCAGCGATGGATGGGTGACGGTGCGCATTCACTACGACCATCGAGTTATGGATGGCGCCAATGTCGCCCGGGCGCTGGTTCGTTTTGAAGAGATTCTCAACACCAAAGTGGTCGGGGAACTCAGAAACATGACGGAAGAGGCCCGCTGAACATTGCCTGGAAGATGATAATGGGCTTGCGCTGCGGCGCAGGCTCGCCCAATTCTTCAGGAGCTTACCTCCAAGGCACCCGTCGTGGAACGAACTCCGATTCTTGGTCTGAAGGTACTGTGCACCTGAACCCGCCGCGCAAAATCTTGCCTGCAACCGTCATAACCGGGGCTTCGTCCGGCATCGGCCGCTCGATCGCCAATATCGCTGCGCGCGAAAAGGGCGCGATCGTCCTGGTCGGCCGCTCGCTGGAGGGGTTGCAGGAGACGGCGGCTAGCGTGGAGAAAGCGGGCGGACGGCCATACATCTTGGATTTGGATCTCACGACCGAGGATGCATTGGCAGAGCTGGACCAGCTTCTGGAGCGGAATGCGCTCTTCTGCGAGGTGCTCGTCAACAGTGCCGGTCATGGGATAAGGGGTGCAGCTATAGCGCTTCCCCTTAGGCCGCAATTGTCCATCGTTGATCTTAACATCAGTGCCCTGGCTCGGCTGACACTTCATTATCTGCCGGGGATGGTAGAGCGGAAAAAGGGTGGGGTTATCAATTTCAGTTCGGTCGCCGGCTTTACCGCCGGCCCTTATATGTCGCTTTATTATGCCAGCAAAAGCTTCGTCCGCTCTTTTTCCGCTTCGCTTTACCAGGAAGTGAAAAAATCCGGCGTGACGGTAACCTGCGTTGCGCCTGGTCCCGTCCGCACCGGCTTTTTCGAAAATGCATCTGCCGAGCAAGCCGGGCTCTTCAACTTGCTTCCGAGGCTGGAGCCGGATTTTGTGGCGGAGCGTGCGTGGGAGGGATTCAAGTCGCGCAAACGCCTGGTGGTCCCCGGAATCTCTGCGAAATTGAGCGCTCTAGCGGCGACTGTTATTCCCTCTCCCCTTATGTTGCCTCTTATTGGAAGGTTACAGCGCAGCGGCAATGACCCGTGTCCATGCGGCTCGGGAAAGAAATTCAAGAGGTGCTGCGGCAGAAAGGCCGGCGTCAAACGCCTTGCGAATTTCCGACCGGAAGCATAGGCATTGCTCATACCTCGATGGCGGGAGAACCTGCGGAGGCTTAATAGGCGCGTGGGCGTACAAAGGTTTGCACGGCGTATACCTTGCTGCCGGACTGGGCAATTCCGAAGCCGAGCCGGTCAAATCTGGGATCCAGGATATTCCGCCTGTGGCCGGAGCTGCGCATCCATCCCGCCTGAAATTCTCTCACTCTGCCTAGATCTGCCACGCAATTCAGGCAGGTCGAGATATTCTCGCCGATAACGGACCACAGACCGCCGCCATTTGCCTGATATCTGTCGCCGATATCTTGTCGCTCGGGCGAGCGATGCGCGTAAAAGCCGCGTCGCGCCATATCTTCCGCATGCGCTTGAGCCGCGGCGGTAAGTGTTGGATCGAGGCGCAGCGGCGGTACGCCGCTTTGTCTGCGCGCCTGGTTGACCAGCGACAGCGCCTCAGCGCGAAGCCTGCCCAGGTCTTGAACTCCATCAAGGCTGTTGTTCTGGAGGGGAGTGCCCGCACAGGCCGCGCAGAAAAGAAGGATGCCTAAGAGTACTGCCGCACGCATTTTGTCAGTTATCACGCAAAACCCCCGATACCGCGGCTGGTTAGCATGGAAATGAGGCACATCTAGCCCCGCTTGGGTTTTTCCGGTTCGCGTGACTCTCCGGTCCTGTTCGTCTGCCGCGCCAGCGCATCGGCCTGAGCCTCGGTTCCGTAGGGGGAAGCCTGCCCTTCGCCTATGTCGCCGGCATCAGCAATGCGCCGGGCGCTGCCGCTGGTCGCTTGCTGCGCCTCATTTTCCGCTGGGGTGCGCTCTGCGTTTTGCCAAACCTCGTCCGCGTCGCTCAGGTCGTCAGCTTCCGGTTCGGCGTTCATGCGCTCATGGGCGATGTCGGCGCGGCTCGTTCCGGTAAGGTCCGTCTCCACCTTCACATGCTTCTTTGCATCATCCTCGGCCATGGTTATCTCCCGTGCTTCCGAGGGGTGAACCTGCCGCGCCTGCCATTGTTCCAGGCTTAATGCGGAGCTATTGCGGCAGTGCATAAGCGATAATCGAATCGCCCGCCTTTGTGCCGGTGGAACCGTGGCCGCCGGCGACCACGACCAGATATTGCCGGCCATCCTCGCCCACATAGGTGGAAGGCGTGGCTTGGCCGCCGGCGGGCAGCCGCTCACGCCACAGCTCCTCGCCGGTACGCAGGTCATAGCCGCGCACATAATAGTCGAGCGTGCCCGAGAGAAAGGCTACACCGCCAGCGGTAACGATCGGCCCGCCAATTCCCGGCACGCCCATTTCAAACGGCAGGGGAATGGGCGAAAGATCCCGCACTGTGCCGTTTACTTGCTTGTAAACGGTTTCGCCCGTGGTCAGGTCCACCGCTGCGATATAGCCCCAAGGCGGCCTTTGGCAGGGAAGCTGAAGGGGCGAATAAAACGGCCCCATCTGCGCCGCGTAAGGTGCACCGAAATTCTCGTTGAAGATCGCCTCGCCCTCCTGTGTCACAACCCGGGAAAGCTCGTTCTGCCGAGGAACCTGTTTCACCTCGAAGGCAAGATAGACGGGCATCGCAAACATGATGTCGCGGTTGGGGTCCACAGCCACAGAACCCCAGTTGAACGTGCCGAAATTGCCCGGATACACAATTGTGCCTTGGAGTGAAGGCGGCGTGTATCGGCCTTCGTAGCGAAGCTGGTGGAAACGAACCCGGCAATAGAGCTGATCGATCGGCGTCGCGCCCCACATATCGGCTTCTCTGAGGGGGGCCGGGCCGAACGAAATGGCTGAATGCGGCTGGGTGGGCGCTGTCCGGTCGCCCTCCACCGCGCCCTGCGGCGTTGGCCGCTCCTCGATAGGGAAAATGGGCTCGCCGGTTGCCCGGTTGAGCACGAAGATGTCGCCTTGTTTTGTGGCCTGCACCAGCGCTGGCACTGCCTGTCCATCGACCGTGAGGTCGATCAGGACAGGCTGAGCGGGCACGTCATAGTCCCAGATGTCGTGATGCACTGTCTGGAACACCCATGCCACCTCGCCGGTGTCAGCCCGCAGCGCCAGAACCGAGGAGGAGTAGCGTTCGGTATTTTCACCCCGATTTCCGCCGAACTGGTCCGGCGATTCGTTGCCCATCGGAAAATAGGCGAGGCCGAGATTAGGGTCGTAGCTCGCCACGCTCCAGGAATTTGGTGCGTTCTGGGAATATACGCCGTCTGGCGCGATCGGCTGCGTCGCTTCGGGATTCTTGCTGTCGAAATTCCAGACAAGTGCGCCGGTGTAGAGATCGAAGGCCCGGATTACGCCGGAGGGCGAGGTGATCGCTTCGTTATCGTTTACGGCCCCGCCGATGATGACAAGCCGGCCGGCAATCAGGGGAGGCGAGGTGGAATAGTAGGAGCCGGGCGTAACGTTCGGCATATTCGCCCAGAGATTGATCGTGCCGTCGCCGCCGAAGCCGGGGCAGATCTCCCCCGTATCGGCACTTATCGTGATCAGCCGCCCATCCGACGTGGGCACGAACAGCCGCTTCATGCACTGCTGGCTGAGCGTCACGCGCGCAGGCGGCTCTTCGCGCGTAACAACAAAGCTAAGTGCGCCGGGTTCTGCCTGTCCGGTAACGATGTTCTGCGGCACAGGTGCTGCCTGCGTCGTTATCTCATCCACGCTCGTCGCGATCTCCGCCGTTTCATCCGGTGCTCCGGCTTGGCCCGTCGGCGCGGTTTCCGGTGCAGCCTGAGCCGTGGGGCTGGTCGCAGGAAGATCCCCCGGCGCTGCCTCGTGATACGAAACGCCGCGGCAGGTCATATGCTGCGTTGTCTCGGTCGGCGGCTGTCTCAGTTGCGGGTCGAAGCGCCACTTTTCCTGGCCAGTAACAGGATCAAGCGCGATCACCGTGCTGAAGGGCGTACAGATATAGAGGGTGTTGTTCACCATCAGCGGCGTCACCTCATATGTCGTCTCGCCGGGATCGTTTTCATCGCGCATCTCTCCCGTCTGATAGCTCCATGCCACTTCCAACTGCGACACGTTTTCAGGCGTGATCTGGTCCAGTGGTGAATAGCGCTGGCCAAAGGAGGTGCGGCCATAGGCTGCCCATTCGCCAGGCGGCACATCGCCTTGCTGCGGCGCCGGGGACACGGCAATCCGCTGCTCGGGGAATGCGCCATCGATATCGTGCGGCTGTTGAAACATCGAATAGATGCCAACGATGGCTGCGATGAAGATCGAGGCCGCAAGCACGCCGCTGTTCATCCCGTAGCTCGCCCGTCGGCCTTCTGGAACGCGCATGGCCCGCAATATGGGCGGCAGTAGCAAAAGAACGCCCAGGACTAGGATGAGAGCACCGCGGGGAACCAAAGCCCACCAGTCGAAGCCCACTTCCCAAACACTCCAGGCAAGAGTGAGAAGAATGGTCAGGCCGTACAGAAGAAGCCCGCTTGCGCTGCGCCTCAAAAGCAAAGCGCCGGAAAGAACGAGAAGAAGCCCAAGCAGGATGTAGAACCAGGAGCCGCCAAGAACAGCGAGCCAAACGCCGCCGGCGGCAATGACAAGGCCAAGAACAGCAATGATTACTGATAGTATGATACGAAACACGGCGGCGCCTCTACGGTTTTGGGGGCATGGGTGGTTGGGCAGTATTGCGGACTACACGACAGTCCGGGCCAGCCGACCGTGCACAACTACGCTCGCAAACTAACGTTCCGCAAAATTCGCCGAGAAAGCGCCGACTGCTATGGCAGATTGAATGTCGAGTGGTGCGTCTTCGCCAGAAAGGCGGCCGGAGGACCGCCTTTCTGGGGGTAAATCCTGCGGCTCTTCACGCCGCTTTCTTGTTGGCTTGCGACTCGGCGAGCTTGGTGAGGAGTTCGTCAGTCCTCTTCTCCTCCTCCAGATTTTGCTCGAAGAGTTTTGCTGCATCCTCCATCCCGAGCTGTCGTGCCCAAGTGCGAAGTGTGCCATAGCGGGAAATCTCGTAATGCTCGATCGATTGGTTCGCTGAAACCAGGCCTGCGTCCAGGGCATCGGAGTCGGAGAACTCTTCCATGATCTCCTGCCCCTCGGCAACGAGTCCCTGCATCGCCTCGCAAGGCTTTCCGCGCGGCGCCCGATCCATCGCCTCGAAAACCTTCTCGAGGCGTTCGATCTGGCCCTCGGTTTCCTGCCGATGCTTTTCCAGCGCCTTTTTCAGTTCATCGGATTTCGCCGCCTTGGTCATCTTCGGCAGCGTCCTCAGCACTTGCTTTTCAGCGTGATAGATGTCCTTCAGCGTCTCCAGCATCAAATTCTCAAGCGTCCGGTTCTGGGCGGGCATTGTGCTCTCCTGTGTTCTCTTGGCGAAATCCTCGAACGGTGTTGACGCTTGCTGGTTCCAATTATCCTTGGAAATTGGGGGCAGTTTTCGAGGGCGCTTTTTCGCTCGCTCCCGCGAACAAACTTCCTTTCTTCAGGTTGGGGCCTTGAGCTGGGGTGAAAGCCCGAACCCAAAGCAAGGAAGGATTGGACCATGAGCTCCACCGGCCTCGACGTCTTGGACAAGAGCATTCAGACCACGCATATTTGGCTCAACGAGATTATGGCTGAGCATGGGGACGACCGTCAGGTTGCATGGCATATTCTCGGTGCGGTGCTGCGCGCCCTGCGCGATCGCCTGCCGGCGGAACTTGCCGCCCACCTTGCGGCCGAATTGCCGCTCGTCGTCCGCGGACTTTATTACGACCAGTACGAGCCCTCAAAGCAGCCGGACGTTACCCGGTCGCTCGATGATTTCTTGGAGCGCGTGCAAGAAGGGCTGAGGATGATCCGTCCCGTGGATTCGCGGGATGCAACTCGCACGGTTTTCAAAGTGATCGCTCATCACGTCGATCTCGGCCAGTCGGCCAAGGTTCGCGATGCCCTGCCGAAAGACATCCAGGCACTTTGGCCCGAAAGCGTGGGTGTCTGACGGGGCAGCGGATGATCGATGCTGCGGTCACTCAGCAAAACCGGGCGCGCGATGCCGAAGAGGCTGCGGTTTGGATCGGTCGCGCATGCCGGTCCTTGCCGCCGCCTGAAAAATGGGATGCGTTCGGTGAGGCGTTCGACCGGTTCGCGAATGCGCGTGTGGTGCTCCTTGGGGAGGCGACCCACGGCACCTCCGAGTTCTACAGGGGCCGCGCTGCTATAACGCAACGCCTCATCGAGAGGCATGGGTTCGATATTATCGCGATCGAAGCCGATTGGCCGGATGCGGCGCGCGTCGACCGGTATGTGCGACACCGCGTTTCGGGGCGTTACGCCGAGGATACATTTTCGCGCTTTCCAAGTTGGATGTGGCGAAACCGGGAGTTCGCCGATTTCGTCGAGTGGCTGCGCGCCTACAACAAGGATCTTCCTGCGGATCGGCGGGCAGAGCTGCGCGGCCTTGATGTCTATTCGCTCAATACTTCCATTCAGGCGGTGGTCGATTATCTCGACCGGGTCGATCCCGAGGCGGCGAAGGCGGCGCGCCGGCGTTACGGCTGTCTCACGCCTTGGCAGGATGACCCGGCGCAATACGGCCGCGCCATGCTGCGCGGCGGGCGCGATACCTGCGAAGAAGAGGCGGTGCAGCAATTGAGGGAGCTTCTGGCGCATCGCCTCGACTATCTGGCCCGCGACGGAGAGGACTTTTTCGATGCATCCCAGAATGCACGGATTGTGCGGGCCGCCGAGCACTACTACCGCATCATGTATCTCGGTTCGATCGATTCGTGGAATTTGCGCGACCGGCATATGTTCGACACGCTCAAGGCGCTCCTGGCGCGGCGAGGCCCTGAGGCAAAAGCAGTCGTTTGGGCGCATAACTCGCATATTGGAAACGCAGCCGCGACCGCAATGGGCTGGCAAGGTGAATTCAATATCGGCGAGCTCTGCCGGACTGCCTTTGGCGATGATGCGGTGCTGATCGGGTTTGGCACCGATCGCGGCACCGTTGCGGCGGCCGAGGATTGGGGTGGAGCCATGCGCGTCATGAATGTCGTGCCCTCGCGCCCCGACTCCTATGAGCATGTCTTCCGGCGATCGGGTGTTGCGCGCTCTCTCACGGATTTGCGCGGCCTGGCAAATACGGAACTGCGCAATGCGCTTTCAACTCCTCGCCTGGAGCGCGCTATCGGCGTTATCTATCGGCCGGAGTCGGAGCTTTATAGCCATTACTTCGAAGCAGTCCTGCCGGAGCAGTTCGATGCTTTCGTCTGGTTCGAGGATACAAGCGCCGTAACGCCCCTGCCTGCCGAAAGGCCGCATGGCGTGCCGGACACTTATCCGTTCGCAACATAGGTCCCCACGGAGCCGCCATGCCCACTCAAATCCAGCTCGAACGAAGTGACGAGGCAGGTGCCGAGGTGGCAGGAGGGCTGGTGGAAATACGACCGGATCTTGCCTATCGGCGCCTGACCATGGTCAATGTGCTCTTCTTCGGCGAGCCCAGCAGCAAGGATTGGGTGCTGATTGATACCGGAGTGGCGGGCTCGGCCGGCGCCATCCAGGAATCAGCGGCAGCGCGGTTTGGAGATGGCAAGCCGCCGTCGGCGATTGTTCTTACTCACGGCCACTTTGATCACGTCGGCGCACTCCAGTCGCTGCTGCACCAATGGGATATTCCTGTCTATGCGCATCCTCTGGAGCATCCCTATCTCAACGGCAGCCGTTCCTACCCATCCGCTGATCCTTGGGTGGGTGGTGGATTGATGGCGCTTCTCTCGCCATTGTTCCCCACAAGTCCGATAGATGTAAGCGCGAATCTGAGGACATTGCCGGACGATGGTACCATCCCCGGCATGCCCGGGTGGTGCTGGATACACACCCCGGGCCACACACAGGGGCATGTCTCCTTGTGGCGCGAGGAAGATTCCACCATTATAGCGGGAGACGCTGTGGTCACGACTGGGCAGGAATCGGCCTACGATATCGCTGTCCAGTCGCCGGCAATGCATGGACCGCCCCGCTATTTCACGCCGGATTGGCAGGATGCCTGGGCCTCCGTGCGCAAGCTCGCGGCTCTTGAACCCGAGCTGCTGGTTACCGGGCATGGACGCGCCATGGCCGGCACGAACATGCGTGCGGGGCTTCGCCGGCTGGCGGACGAGTTCGACAGCATCGCCTTTCCGTCGGATATGCGAGCCGTATGACCGCCTAGCACATCGCACTGGAGTCCTCGCTATGTTGGGGAGAAAAGTTGAATTCAGGGATCGTCAGGAGGCGGGGCAGCGGCTGGCGGCCGAGCTGGGCCACCTGAAGGAGGAGAAGCCAGTCATTCTAGCCCTGCCGCGGGGTGGCGTGCCCGTTGCCTTCGAAATCGCTAAGGCTCTCTCTGCGCCGCTGGATCTCCTCATGGTCCGAAAACTCGGTGCGCCCGGCCATTCTGAACTGGGCATCGGGGCTGTGGTGGATGGAAGCGATCCTCAGCTCGTACTCAACGATGAAGCGATGGAGATCATCAGGCCTTCGTCGGACTATGTCCAAACCGAAATGGAGCGGCAGCTTGCCGAAATCGAGCGTCGGCGCGCATCCTATTTCGCCGACCACAGCCCCACATCCGTCACCGGCCGCACCGTGATTCTGGTGGACGACGGGATAGCAACAGGAGGCACCGTTCGCGTCGCGCTGAAGGCTTTGCGGAGGTCAAGCGCTGCTCGTATCGTGCTCGCCGTTCCGGTCGCGCCGCGTGACACGCTCGATTCCCTACACGACGATGCAGATGAGGTGGTGTGCCTCAGTACACCTACAGATTTCCATGCCGTCGGCCTGCATTACGAAAATTTCGATCAGACGACCGATTCAGATGTGATCCGCTACTTAAGGAACGCCCGCGATTGGCAGCCGGGCGAGTGAGTTGGGAAAGGGATGCTGAAATGCTGCCCCATATTTGGGTTCATCGCTATCATTCCGCCTGTGGCTATAAAATGGAGAAGAAGATGACACCTGGTGAACATGACCCCCGCCACCACACCCGGAGAATGAAAGCTAGGCTGCAGGAAATGGTGCAATTCCTTCGCGAGGACATCGAGAAGGTTGATGAGCCTCAGCTAAAGGCAATTTTCGAGACTTCCGCGGAGGTGCTAACCGGCCTTGCAACTGCCTTGGACCACTATGAGAAGAAGAGCGAAAGCGCCTGGCGTACCTGAGCGGCCGTTCGCGAGCAGAAACGATGTTGGTTCCTATTTGTTACAAGTCAGGAGACATAAATTCCTGCATACATGGTGGCGCAAATACGCTCGGACTGAAGTTGAAACTCTACCATTGAATTATGTTTACGTGTTCAATTTCTTCCGTCTCTGTCGGTTATAGAAGGGCGCGAGTGCTGCCTTGGTGCGCAAGTGGCCGTGATCAGCCATCAGCAAGCTTGACGAGCGAACTATCTGTTTATGCCCTCTTGACTGACAATTGATTGGCGCATATTCAATGCATGTCTGTGGTTCTCCGGGGCGGTTTTGCCGTTCCGGAGCTAAGAGGGAAGCCGGTGCGCGATGTTGCAAAGCCGGCGCTGCCCCCGCAACTGTAAACGGCGAGCCGAAATCCACCGGTGTCACTGAGGTGATAAGCCTTGGGAAGACGGATTGAAGCGAAGACCCGCGAGCCAGGAGACCTGCCACGGCAAGAAGAAACGTCCACAGGCGGGGTGTTCCTGTGGCTGTGGCGATGGGCTTTGTGTCCTTCTGCCACGTCCGCTACCCCGTCGCCAGCTGTCGGGGTTATATATGTTTTCTCAAAAAACTATTCCTGTCGCGACATTCGTGCGCCACATATTGTCCAGCGCCGCGAAGTGAGCTTCGTAATCCAATATTCATGACCGGACAAATCGCCGGAAGCTGAAGGTCCTGCGTCGGATTTCTCAGGCAGGCACGACCGCGTATTCGTGCCCGCCGCTACGCTCGGCCATGTTTCTAGGTTCTGTCGTCGCAGAAAGTGCCTCGCGGCCGCTGCGGCCGAGTAAGCTCGTTTAAATGGCAAAGGTCGCCATCTAGCGGTCTTGGAAAGGTCATGATGAGTGATGCTGCAGGAGTCGGGAGGGTATACCTCAAGCCATAAAATAGAACATGCAAATAGATCGCACCGTATCACTTTTAAATTCATTTTAGGTGGGGGTAAAGCTTGAAAAATCCTAAAAATGCTATTTCGACTGAGATCTATTCTCATGGTGCCGTCGAGACAGCGGTGCCGGCAAGTGCTCATCGTCCCGCGTTTCATTCAACGCTGCATATGCTTGCGCGCTCCCCAAGTCTGGCGCCTATCCGGCGTCTGCGATCCGGTGTCTCTTGTGCAGCGGTTGCGGCGGCCTGCATATTCCCGCTCCCGGCCCTGGGCGGCAGTTATTTCGTCTCCAATGAAACCGAGCTTCGCCAAGCCATTGCCGATGCGAACGCCGACGGTGATCCAGATGCAAGGATCACGCTCACCGCCGACGTAACCTTACCCACCTCCATCTCTTTTCCGTCGCTCACTAAACCCGTAACCATAGACACAGGCGAATTCGTGCTGCGGGGCGACAGCGGCACCGTTTGGGGGCAGCAGTACACACTATATTTTCCCAGCGGCCACTTGATCATCGATGGCACGGTTCAGGCGGGTAACGCCCCCGGTGGCTATTCAAGTGGAGACGGCATTGCCGGTGTCGCGGTCGCCATGGACAAGGACGGCACTATCGAAAACAACGGCACGGTCATAGGAGGCAGCGGCGCAATCATCAGCGGCACTGGCGCTTCCGGCTTCTATGGGGGCCCCGGCATCTTCGTATGGGACGACGGCGTCACTGTCATTAACAATGGCGAAGCGCGGGGCGGAAAAGGCGAAGATATCGACGTCGGCGGCGAAAACGACGATACGGTGGATACGCGCGCTGGCACAGGTGGCGCAGGGCTGGTTTTCCGGAAGAGCAGCAGCTCCGTAAACAACGGCACGCTCCTTGGCGGTGAGGGCGGAAGTATCAGAAATCCTGGTTCCAACAGGCAGTTCGGTGGCAATGGGGGCGTCGGTGCGGCATTTCTGGGCGGCGGCGTCCACGTCAACAATGGTACCATTCAAGGAGGGGCCGGCGGTCGTGGGATCAACGGTGCCGAGTCCGGCCATGGTGCAGGTGGCACAGGCGTGCGGCTCGTCGGCGGCTCGCTCACCAATAGCGCCAGCGGCCGCATCGTCGGTGCGAATGGCCAGGCGGGCGGCGGTGCCGGTGATCGCGGGGGTAGTCGGGGAGGGACTGGCCTCGTTCTGACGAACGCCAGTTTCGTCAATATGGGCGTGGTTCAGGCGGGTGATAGCGGCGCCAATGCCCAAGCCGGCACAGGTATCGTGGCCTCAAACGCCACCATAATCAACAGCGGAACAATCAGCGCCGGCACGAATGACGTGGGCACGCGCGGCGTTGCCATTGAATTCACGGAGAACACCACCAACACGCTCGAGCTGCGTGCAGGATCGAATGTTGCCGGCTTGGTCTCGGCGCGCGGAGCCGACATGCTGGTGCTCGGCGGAGAAGCCGACGCCACCTTCGACGCAGGCCGCATCGGCGGCGCATTGAATCCGGCTGGCCAGTTTCAGCAGTTCGAAAGCTTCAAAAAGACGGGAGCGAGCACCTGGACACTGACTGGGACGACCCCCGAGCTCACCCCCTGGGAACTCGACGAGGGGGTGCTGTCGGTCTCCAGCGACGGCAGTCTCGGCGCGGCCGGGGGAACGCTTACCTTCAACGGCGGGACGCTGCGGGTGACGGGTACGGAAATGGCATATACGCCGCGGAACCTGGTGTGGGGAGAAAAAGGTGGCAGTATCGACATCGCCGCCGCTGGGCATACATTCATGCTCGCGCAGCAGCTCACCGGCGGAGGTTCGTTGACAAAGCTAGGCGCGGGTACGCTGGCGCTGACCGGGGCTGGCCAACACACCGGCGGTACGACAATTGCGTCGGGTACACTGCAAATCGGCGCCGGCGGCGCCTCGGGTAGCCTTTCCGGCGATGTCGTGAATAACGGCACGCTCGCTTTCAACCGGTCGAACAATGCGATCTTCGCCGGCATCGTCTCCGGCAGCGGCGGCCTGCGCCAGATCGGCTCAGGCAGCACGAGCTTGACCGGCGCCAACAGCTATGCCGGTGCAACGAGTGTCGAGGCGGGAAGCCTGTTCGTCAACGGCGATCAATCGGCGGCAACGGGGCGCACCACCGTGCATTCCGCAGCCACGCTCGGCGGCACAGGCATACTCGGCGGGGGAGCGACGATAGCCGATGGTGGCGCGCTCGATCCGGGTGAGTTAGGCAGCGCCCCCGGCACACTGACAGTCAAGGGTGATCTCGCGCTCGCGCAGGGCTCGATCCTCAACTACAACTTTGGCCAGGCGGGCGTCGTCGGCGGTCCGCTCAACGACCTTGTCGAAATCAGCGGCGATCTCGTGCTCGATGGCACGCTCAACGTCGCCACCTCCTCTGGCGGAAGCTTCAGTCCTGGCGTCTACCGCGTCATCAATTACGGCGGCACGTTGACTGACAACGGTCTTTTGCTCGGTACCCTCCCTTCCGCCGGGGTTTCCTTGCAGCTGTCCGTTGCAAATCAGGTCAATCTCATCAATGCGGGTGACATGAAATTGAACTTCTGGGACGGCTCAGCCGGCCCGAAGGATGACGGCGCGATTGATGGCGGCGACGGAGTTTGGCAGAACTCCGCCGGCAACGATAACTGGACCGATGCCGCTGGCGCGGTCAACGCACCATTCGAGGATGGCGCCTTTGCCACCTTCATGGGCACGCCCGGCAAGGTAGTGGTGGACGAAAGCCTGGGCGCTGTTTCCGCAGCCGGCATGCAGTTTGCCACCGACGGTTATCGCATCGAGGGCGACAGGCTGACTTTGGTCGGGCCCACCTCGACCATTCGCGTCGGAGTCGGCACAGCAGCCGGTAAGGGAATGACCGCGACGATTGCATCCGAACTCTCCGGTAGCCCAGAACTCGTCAAGGAGGATGCGGGGATCCTCGTGCTGACCGGCAGCAACAGCTATAATGGCGGCACCAGGATCACCGGCGGCACGCTCAGGATTGCGAGCGACGGCAATCTGGGCGCTGCGGCGGGCGGCGTGATCCTCGACGGCGGCACTCTCAACACGACGGCGGATATCGCCACAGACCGTGCGTTTACGCTCGAGGGTGGTGGCGCGCTGTCGACGGACTTGGGCACTCGTCTGACCCTGGGCGGATCGCTCACCGGAGCCGGCAACCTCTTCAAGACAGGTGCAGGCACCCTTCTGTTGGCAGGGGACGCCAACTATACTGGCGGCACGATACTTGAGGCTGGCACGCTCAAGGCAGCAGCAGCCGACATGTTCAGCGCCGGCTCGGCCCACACGGTTCTGCAGGCCGGAACGCTCCACCTTTCTGGCTTTGATCAGACGGTGGCTTGGCTCGATAATGCGGGCGACGTGGTGATGGGCGGCGCGCCAGGCACCACGTTGAGCATAACGGGTGACTACAAAGGCAGCGGCGGCACCATCCGTTTCAATACGGCTTTAGGCGAAGATGCCTCGAAGACCGACAGGCTGGTCGTCGGCGGCGCCACCTCCGGTTCCACCAACCTCAAGGTCGTCAATGCCGGCGGCAGAGGAGCGCCAACGAGGGAAGGCATCAAGGTGGTCGACGTAGAGGGGGCATCGGAAGGCACCTTCAGCCTCGTCGGAGATTACCTCTACAAGGGCGAGCAGGCCGTGGTCGCCGGCGCCTACGCCTACCGGCTGTTCAAGAACGGCATCAGCACGCCGACGGACGGTGACTGGTATTTGCGCTCGGCTTTGGCCGGCGACCCCACCAACCCGCAGTACCAGCCGGGCGTGCCCCTCTACGAGGTCTATCCGCAGTCCCTGCAGAGCTTCAACAGCTTGGGCACGCTGCGAGAGCGCGTAGGCAACAGATCGTGGGCAGACGAAAGGGGGCAGGCTTCGGCCGGGTACGGCCTATCGCAGAGCGATGCGTTACAGAGCGACGACGTTGACCTTAGCGGCAACTGGGCTCGTATCGAGGCGGCGCACGGAGCCTTTTCACCGGAGATCACCACCGCAGGTGCCGATTACACTCTATCCACATGGAAGATTCAGGGCGGTGCCGACAGGCTGGTGCATCAGGACGGAAACGGCAAGCTGGTCGCGGGATTTTCCCTCCACGCCGGATCGATCTCGGCCGATATTACATCAGTGCATGGCGACGGCACGATCAATACCATCGGTTACGGTTTCACCGGCACACTGACTTGGTACGGCGAGAGTGGCTTCTACATTGACGGTCAGGGCCGGGCGAGTTGGTTCAACAGCGACATCAACTCCACGACGGCCAACAGAGAACTCGGTCAAGACAACACCGCCTTCGGTTACTCGGTAAGCATCGAGGGAGGCAAACGGATGGCGATTGGCGATAACTGGTCGCTCACGCCTCAGGTCCAGCTCGCCTATTCGTCGGTTGATTTCAACGCCTTCACAGATACCTTTGGTTCCGCCGTATCGCTCGATCGCAGTGACAGTCTGCTGGGCCGGCTCAGTCTTTCCGCCGACTACGAAAATACATGGATTACCGGAACAGGGCGAAAAAGCCGCGCCAACGTCTATGGTATTGCCAGCCTCTATAACGAATTTCTCAACGGCTCGACAGTCGCGGTTTCGGGGGAGAAATTCACCAGCAAGAACGAGCCGCTCTGGGGCGGCATCGGCTTTGGCGGATCATACAACTGGGCCGACGACAGCTACGCGGTTTACGGTGAGGTTTTGGCCAAAGGCAGCCTTGAGAACTTAGGTGATAATTATTCGCTCAACTGGACAGCCGGCTTCCGCGCGATATGGTAATATCGCGGCATCCTCTAGCCAGTAATATTTGACCGAGTTTGTTTACAACAGAAGATAATTAGGGCCAGCAAGCCGCTGGCCCGCCCCTCAGAAGGTCGTCCTCCGCGCGATAACAATCGAGCCGTTGTGCGGTGCTCCAGTCTACCTCATGCGGCTGTGCAGGTCGAACATGATCCAAAAACTGCCGCCCAGCATGATGAGGATGAGAATGGCCGCAAAAGCGAATGCCAGGATATTCTCACGCGGCGTAGTCGAGAAATTCATGTGCAGGAAATACCACAGATGTACGAACACCTGCACAACGGCCGCGACGGTAACTACGGCGAGGCTCTGCGCGCGGGGCGCGGCACCCGTGGCGACGATCGCGAAGGGGATTGCCGTTAGCACCAGCGCCAGCACGAAGCCCGTCAGGTACTGTGTTAAAGACCGGCCGGTGCTTGCCTGCTGTTTCATTCGATCAATCCCGGAAGGTAGACGACGGAGAAGATGCCGATCCAGATGATGTCCAGAAAGTGCCAGAACAGCCCCAGCCGCTCGAGGCGCGAAACGACCGGAACCGAGAGCCCCTTCAGCGCCACCTGGGCCATCATGACAAGGATCCAAACGAGGCCGATGCTCACGTGAAGGCCGTGCGTGCCGACAAGGGTGAAAAAGGCCGAGAGTGCGCCGCTCTGGTCCGGCCCCGCGCCCGCCGCGATCATGCTCCGAAACTCGGTCAATTCCATAAGTACGAAGCCGAGGCCAAGCGCGAAGGTGACGAGCAGCCATAGCTGAACAGCCGGGCGTCGGCCCGTCCCGATCGCCACCGTGGCGAAGCCGAAGGTAATGCTGCTCGCAAGCAGGATCATGGTTTCGGCAAAAACATGGGTGAGGTCGAATTGGCTGTGCGGCGGCGGTGCATCGGCAACATTGCCGGCCATCACCACGTAAGTGGCGAAGAGCAAGGCGAAGATGATCGCGTCGCTCATCAGATAGAGCCAGAACCCAAACGCCTTTTCTTCCCGCGGAGTGGAATGGGAATGCGCGTCGCTGGCTGCGGCGGCGGCTTCTGTCATGCAGCGCTTCCTGGAAGCGGTTCGGCGGCGGTTGAAGGTTGATCCACGCTCTTGGGCACCGCCCTGGCAAGTGCACCATAACGCGCGTTCTCGATCTCCTCGACCTCGGCGGCAGAGATGCGGAACTCAGTGTCGTCGTTGAAGGCACGCGCGATGAGCGCGGCTGCCACGCCAAGGAGCGACGCAAGCGCCAGCCACCAGATATGCCAGACGACGCCGAAGCCGAGCACGAAACCAAGGCCGCCCAGCAGGATACCGACCGCGGTGTTTTTGGGCATTTCAATATCGGCATAATGCTTGGGCCGCTTATAGGCCACGCCGCGCTTCCTCATCTCATGGAAGGCGTCGATCTCGTCCGCCCGCGGCAGAACGGCGAAATTATATGGCGCGGGCGGCGACGAGGTTAGCCATTCCAGCGTGCGCCCGTTCCACGGGTCTCCCGTAAGCTCGCGCGTCTCATGGCGCCGTCGGATGCTGACGATGAGTTGCACGATCAGGCAAACGATGCCGAGGAGGATGACCATGGCTCCAAGTGCTGCGACGATCAGGAGCGGCTGCCATTCGGGAGCGTTGTAGTGTTCCATGCGGCGCGGCATGCCCATGAAGCCCAACGCGTAGAGCGGCATGAAGGCGAGATAGAAGCCCACGAGCCAGCACCAGAAGGAGCGCGCGCCCCAACGCTCGTCGAGGGTGAAGCCGAAGGCCTTGGGGAACCAGTACATGTAGCCCGCAAGGAAGCCGAAAAGGACCCCGGGTATGAGCATGTTGTGGAAATGGGCGACCAGAAAGGTCGTGTTGTGCATCAGATAGTCGGCCGGCGGCAGAGCCAGGAGCACGCCGGTCATGCCGCCAATGACGAAGGTCACGATGAAGCCGACGGTCCACAGCATCGGCGGGGTGAACTCGATGCGCCCGCGATACATGGTGAAGAGCCAGTCGAAGACCTTCACCCCCGTCGGCACGGCGATAATCATGGTGGCCACGCCAAAGAAGGCGTTGACGCTGGCGCTGGAGCCCATGGTGAAGAAGTGGTGCAGCCACACCGTGAAGGAGAGGAGGGCGATGGCCGCAGTCGCGTAGACGAGAGAGCGATAGCCGAACAGTCGCTTGCGTGAGAAGGTTGCCACCACCTCCGAGAAGACGCCGAAAGCCGGCAGGATGAGGATATACACCTCCGGGTGTCCCCAGATCCAGAACAGGTTGATGTAGTTCATCATGTTGCCGCCCGCCTCATTGGTGAAGAAATGCATGCCGAGCAGGCGGTCGAGCGCCAGCATCGAACAGACAACCGTGAGGGCAGGAAAGGCGAAGATCATCAGGATCGAGGAGCACAGCGCCGTCCATGTGAAGAGCGGCATGCGCATCAGCTTCATGCCGGGAGCGCGGCGCTTCAGGATCGTGACGACAAAGTTGATGCCGGTGAGCGTCGATCCGACGCCGCTGATCAGCAGCGCCCAGATCCAGTAATCGACGCCCACATCCGGGCTGTAGGCGATGCCCGAATAGGGGGGATAGCCGGTCCAGCCAGCGGTGGAGAAGGTTCCGATCACCAGCGAAATCATAACCAGCCCGGCGCCGGCAGAAGTTAGCCAGAAGCTTACCGAATTGAGGAACGGGAAGGCAACGTCGCGCGCACCGATCTGCTGGGGCACGACGATATTGACGAGACCGGTCATGAACGGCATCGCCATGAAGAAGATCATGATCGTGCCATGGGAAGAGAAGATCTGGTCGAAGTGGTCGGGCGGCAGATAACCATCGGAGTTGAGCGCGAAGGCCTGTTGCGCCCGCATCATGAGGGCGTCGATGAAGCCGCGCAGCAACATTGCAAGCGCCAGCATCACATACATAACGCCGATGCGTTTATGGTCGACGCTGGTCAGCCACTCCTTCCAGACATAACGCCATGCGCCGAGCCAGGTTATGACGCCCAGAAAGAGGAGCCCGCACAGCACTGTGACAGCCGCTCCGCCCATGGCCACCCAGCTGTAGAAGGGCAGCGCGTCGATCGTCAGTTTGCCAAGCATTAAACGACCTCCCTCGGCCCTATTCGTGGCCTGAATGGCCGGCAGCGGGATGCGCGGCGTATTTTGCAATGACGCTTTCGAACAGGCCCGGCTGGACGCCCGAATAGTAGGTAACGGGATGACCGATGCTAGGCTTCGCCAGGCTTTCGTACGCTGCCGCGTCGAGGCGGCCGGGTGATTGCCTGACCCGCTGCAGCCACGCCTCGAAACCTGCCGGCGTTTCGGCCATGACGGAGAAATGCTGATCGGCGAAGCCGTCGCCGCTGTATTGCGTGTTGCGGCCCGTGAACGTGCCCGGCGCATTGGCCAGGAAATTGAGCCGTGTCTGGATCCCCGCCATGGCGTAGATCTGCCCGGCGAGCGCCGGCACGTAGAAGGAATTCATCACAGTGTCGGAGGTGATCCTGAGATTCACCGGTCTGCCACTGGGGAAGACCAATTCATTGACCGCTGCCACGCCCTGGCTGGGATAGATGAACAGCCATTTCCAATCCTGGGCGATGACCAGGACCTCCAATGGTTCGGCCTTGGCGGCAAGCGTCCTGTATGGATCGAGCTTGTGCGTGGCATTCCACAGAAGCACGCCGAGCGCGATCACAATCAGGGCGGGCACGACCCAAACGACGGTTTCGATGGCTGGAGAAAAGGACCAGTCGGGCGCGTAACGCGCCTTCTTGTTGGAGGCGCGGTAGCGGGTGACGAACAGAAAGGTCATGAGGAAGACCGGGATGACCACGATCAGCATCACCGCGAGCGCGGTGAACAGCAGATCGCGCTCGGCCAATGCGATCGGACCCTTCGGGTCGATCACCGGAGATCTGCTGAACACGCAGCCTCCGAGCGGCAACGCCGCGATGGCGGCTAGCAAACCTCTGGATCGGCTGAAGATCGCCTGCCGCTTTGTCATTCCGGCGCTGCCGCAAACTCGATATTCACTCGGATTCCGGTCAGCTACCAATCGTCACCTGAGTGCTGGGGATTCCGCTCCATACGCTCCCTTCGAAGCCCCCAAAGAAAGCGACTCAGCACCAAACTATGCCACAGAGAAGCATTCCGAAACAGCCTGCTGGTTTCCCGGTCCAGGCCTGCTCGATCATTTGCCCATCAAGCTCATCTGCTTCTCACATGTCCAATGCCGACGTCAGCTGGTTTGTGGGAGTGCTGTTACAACAATTGGCGAACATGGGGAGAGCCGCCGCGATATACAGCGATCATCGATTTCCGATCGAAATCGTTTGCCCGCTCCTCCTGGTGGATTGCTGGTTCGATGTGCGCCCGCGCGAAGTCGAAGAGGTTCTGCTCGACCGCTGGTTAACGTAACATCTCCCCGTTAAGCCTCGCGGGCTCCTTCAAGCTGATTTTTCAGGTCCGGATCGAAACGCCCGTCGATGAGAATGAAGGCGATCAAGCACGGCTCCTTGGATCGGTTCGACCATGCATGGTTCGTGCCGCATTGGACCACGATGTCTCCAGCTTTGAGATGCACGTCCTCATCGTCCAGCAGCATCGTGATTTCTCCGGAAAGAACGATCGCGTAATCTATCGTCTCGGTGCGGTGCATGAGCGGGTGGCGCGAGCCAGCCGAAACGCCGTGGGCGTTTCCAAGCTCTGTGAAGAGCTGCGTAGACTCCTGCGGTGTCATCCTCGCGATCGTCTCGGATTCCGGAGGGAAATGGTTGATACGCAGCACGGATCCGCCGGGTGTCGGACGCTGGCGCCGCGGGCCGAGTGTTGGCTCCCCGGGCTGCGCCACGATATTTGCCGGCGTCTCGAAGGTGCGCCAGACATCGACGGAGAAGAAGTCCGGATCGCGCGGATTGAGGTGAACGAATGGCGCAGGACCATCGGAAATGACGATGGCACGCCCGGCCGCATTGTGACCCGTTACCACGCGACGTACCTGCTTCTGCATTGGCTTATCCTTCAACGCTTCTCGTCTTTGGAGCCATCGTGTTGTTGTGATGCCGGAACACCCGCCGCGGCGGCGAAGGACAGGATGCGCTCGGCTCGCTTTGCGTTCGCAAGATCGACCATCATGCCTTCGAAGCGGATGGCGCCTTGCCCCCTCGCTTCTGCTTCGCGGTATGCATCCAACAACCGGCGGGCCTTCTCGATTTCGTCAGTGCTTGGCATGAAGGCGCGATTGATCACGGGGACCTGGCGCGGATGGATAGCAATCTTCCCGGTGAAGCCTAACATGCGGGCGCGGCTCACCTCTGCCTCCAGGGCATCGTCGCTCCCCAGATTCATGAAGGCTCCATCGACCAGCCATTCCGCTTTCGCCGCGCGGGCGTCACATACGAACTTGCCGCGCGCATAGGCAAGCGCATCTCCCGCCGCCGTCCAATAGCCGCCGATGTCCATCATCAGGTCGCCCTCCTCCGCGCTGGCAAGTCCAGCGCCGCGAACCCGAGGCATATTCTGCAGAATTTCGAACATGTTGCGCAGTCCGAGACACGTCTCGACCACGATCATGATCCCAATCGCACCGCTTGCGAGCCCTGCGCGCTGTTCAAACTTGGTCAACGCGCGATCCACATCGAGCAGATCCTTGGCATCATCCACCTTGGGCACCATTAGCGCTTGTGACGGATGGGGCGCCAGCACCGAAATATCCTCATCGACAAGTCCTGAGGACGGGTGGTTGATGCGAACGAATGTCAGCCGATGCGCGGACCTCGCCAACGCGTCGGCGACGTGTTGCCGGGCCTCCCCCTTCATGTCTGTGGAGACCGAATCTTCAAGGTCCAGGACGAGGGCGTCCGCTCCGGTAGCTTCCGCCTTGGCAAACAGGTCCCGTCGTGCGCCCGGCACGAACAGGATGCTGCGCAGTGTCGAAATCCGGTCCAAGGTCATCTAGTCCTCCAGCCAATCCTCATGAGGCCGAAGCCGAAAGCGGCCAGCGTCGCAAAATCGCGCGCTCGAGCCCCGAGAAAGCGGCAGTAAGGCCGTAGCCAAAGAGACCCATCACGGCCAGAAGGCCGAATACCTCCGCCGCGTTGAAGTTGCGCTGGGCCGCGATCATCAGGCTGCCGATGCCGGATTCGCCGGTGAACATCTCGACCACCAGCGTGACGACTACGCTTTGTGGAAGCGCGATTCGAATGCCCAGGAGCAGAGACGGGATGGTTGCCGGCAACACGACCTTGGACAGCGTTTCGAACCAGGTCATCCGGAGCGAGCGGGCAACGTCGAAAGTGAGGTTGTGAATCTGCGAGACCCCGGCGATCGTGTTCAACATCACGGGCCAGAACGCTGCAAAGGCAATCACCGACACCTTCATCGTCATGGTATAGCCGAGCAGCAGGACAGCAAGCGGTATGATCACCGGTGGAGGAAGCGCGCGCAGGTATTCGAGCACAAGGCTTGTCCAATGACGGAAGCCCGGCAAGGTGCCTATGACAAGGCCGAGGACAAAACCGACCAATGAGGCCGCCGCCAGGCTCAGGCCGATGAGGGAAAGCGTGGCGTTCAGCGCCGGGAAAAACGTATCCGCGGCGATGAGATCGGCAATGGCCGGCCACCAGGTTGCGGGTGGCGGAAAAAGCGCGGACTCCTTGTCTCCGGCATACTGCCAGACGCCGATAGCTATAACCAGTGGCAGGAATCCCTTCGCCGCATTCGCCAGTGCTAGCATAGCCCTCACCTCCCCATCAGCGAATTTGGCCGCCGGAACTCACCTGGCAGCAATATCTTGCTCGCGACGACGAGGAAGTGGTTGAAGAGAACGCCCAGAAGGCCGATCAGTATGATATAGGCGAACATGAGGTTGGGATTGAGAGCCTGTGCCTCGCGGACCACCGCATACCCCAGCCCTTCCGGATTGCCGATCATTTCGACGACGATGGCGAGGACCAGCGAGAGTGACATGCTCAGCCGGCAACCCACAAGAACCGAGGGAGCGGCGGCGGGAATCAGAATCTTGAAGAGAATTTCGCTGCGGTGCAGCTTCAGCGACCTCGCCACTTCCCTGAGCCGTGTCGATGTGGAGAGGACGCCGCCCATCGTGCCGACCAGGATCGGCCAGATGGCGGGGATCGCAATGACAAAAAGCTCGGTCTTCAAGGAAAAGCCGAACATCAGCAGTGCCACCGGGATGAGCGCTACGGGAGGCAGTGGCCGCAGTACCTCGATGCTTGTCATGGTATAGGTACGCAGAGACTTTGAGAGGCCGAGCGCCGCTCCCAAAACAATTCCGATCATGGCCGCGATAACCCAGGAGCCCAAAGCCGCACCGATCGTATGCATCATTTCCGCATACATCGTCGGAGTTGCTATGAGCTCGTTGAAGGCAATCGCTATCGCCGACGGCGGAGGAAGATATTGGAAGCGGATCATTCCGGACTGAATCAGAAACTCCCACGCCAGTACAAAAACCAGCAGACCTCCGATTCCCCGCAGAAGCGGACTGAGCTTCACGAATGTCC
The DNA here is from genome assembly GCF_011317445.1 of Chelativorans multitrophicus. Taxonomy (GTDB): domain Bacteria; phylum Pseudomonadota; class Alphaproteobacteria; order Rhizobiales; family Rhizobiaceae; genus Chelativorans; species Chelativorans multitrophicus. The sequence continues at coordinate 344,765 of NZ_JAAAPL010000003.1, read as the reverse complement.
TCCAATCGCGTCATGAATCTGATGACGCAAGGCAAGGAACTCAGGCAATTCCCTCGTCGTGATCTGGTTGCGCGGCTTTGGCAGCGCAATATCGAACAGCTGCTCCACGGTACTCGGCGTCCCCCTCAGGACGGCGACGCGATCCCCGAGATAAACGGCCTCCTCGATGTCATGTGTAATAAACACGATGTTTGCGCCGGTCTTGTCGCGAATGTTCAGCAGTTCGTCCTGAAGCGACGCTTTGGTCATCGCATCAAGTGCCGCGAAAGGTTCGTCCATAAGCAGGACGGATGGCTTGAGCGCCAGTGCCCGGGCGATCTGGACGCGCTGTTGCATGCCACCCGAAAGCTGCCATGGATAATCGTTGACGTTTTTCTCAAGGCCGACCAGCCGCAGCGCGTCCATCACGCGGTCTTTCAGTTCCGTCCCCTTGAGCGTCCTCTCTATGCCCAACGCGACATTCCGGCCGACCGTTCGCCATTGCAAAAGGGCGTTGGAATAGTCCTGAAAAACGATGGCGACGTCATTAGCCGGACCATCGATGGGAGCACCGCGAAAATTCGCGGTGCCGCCCGTCTGCCTGGTCAGTCCAGCCATGATCCGCAGCAGCGACGTCTTGCCGGTGCCGGATGCCCCACAGAAAGTAAGTATTTCGCCGTCGGATACGGTGAAGCTTATATTCCGCAGGACGTTCCGGGCTCCCCCAGCGAGTTCATAGGAGAGCGAGACGTCCTCGAGTTCGAAAATGGGCACCATGCGTCTCTATTTTACGGTCGCGATAAGATTCGACGCATCGATCTGTTCTTGCAACTGATCGAGTTCGCGCAGAACCTGAGCCCACACGTCGATTTCTTGTGCTTCCAGTTTCGTTTCGAAATGAGGAAGCTCAAGGGATTGCACGACGGGGGCAGGAAGCTTGGTGTATTTGGCGAGGATCTCGCGGGCCCCATCCGGGTCATTGGCGATGAAGTCCTTCGACTGCTGCAATGCGGCATTCCATTTGGCCGCTGCCTCCTTGTTCTCCTCGGCCCAGCCACGTTCGGAAATCCAGAGTGTAGCCAATACCGGGTTCGCGATCTGCAGCAGCGGGTTTCCGAGCGACAGGTTTCCGGCAGCAAGCATGCGATCCGCAAAGGGCTGCGCGCCGACCGCTACGTCGATGCGGGCGGCCTCAAGTTGGTCGGGCATATTGGAAAAGGGTACCTCGACGGCTCGGATCGAGTTGGCAGGGATGCCTTCCTTCTTCATCCAGTGCAGGAGCGCTACGTGAAGAATGGCGCCCACAGTCGGGGTGCCGACGGTCTTACCGGATATGTCCTTGATGCTGGAAATGCCTGCGTCCTTGCGTGCCACAAGAACATTAGTCGTGCTTCCTTCGACCTCGATATGGCCCCCTGAGATGGCCACCACGTCAAGCCCGCCGGCAGACGCCTTGATCAGGTCGGGAACCGTCACCATTCCCACATCGAGCTGCTTGCCGATGGCCCCCGGCACGAGAGAAATGTTCTGCAGGGGAACGAAGGAGACATCCAGTCCTTGCTCGGCGAAAAATCCCTTATCCTGCGCCACCCATACGACAAGCCCTGGCGCGGCCGGAACGTAGGCAACTCTTAGCGGAAGCTTCTCCTGCGCCATGCTCGGCGCCGAAAGAGCCAATCCCGCGAACAGCGTCACTATCGACGCACGCAACAAGTTCCTGAACATCTGGATCCTCCCATTTCTGTCCATTCGGCGCTTCGATTCCTCGATAGAAGCGCCCTCCTCCAACGTGGTCGAAAAACCACGATTTCTATCATGAGCGCATTCTAACTCAGCAGCTGGGTTTAAATAACCCGGCCATCATAAGGTTCAGTGCATACACGGTATTCGCGCTGTGCATACTGGCATGCTCTTCAACCAACTTTTCCGCCGCCCCGAACACCGCTCACCGCCACTCGATCGCATAGGGATGCGGATAGTGGCCCATCACCTGCGCGATACGTCTGTCCACTTCGGGTTGTTCCTCCTTCGGAACACCCTCGACGGCGATCGAAATCGCGATCCCGAGATTGGCCGAGTTGAGGGCTTTGACCTCCAGCATGCCGGGCTCTGCACTCCCTTCGAAAATGTCCGACAAGACGGAGCGGAATTCTTCCTCGGCGCTGCGCCGTCGAAGCTCGGTTTTCAGAGGCTTCCCGACATCCGTCAGCGGCAACATGTCGACGATTGTGATGCTTTTGGGGAGAGCAGCACGCTCGACTATGCAGTCCTTGAGATAGGCCATCAGGCTCTCCGGCGTCGCCGATGAGCCCGGCACGAGCTGGACGTAAGCGACGGGCAGTTCACCGGCATAGCTATCGGGCTTGCCGACCGCTGCCGCATGGAGAACGGCGGGCAGCTTCAACAGCGGCTCTTCGATCAGGGCCGGATCTATGTTGTGCCCGCCGCGGATGATCACGTCCTTTGCGCGCCCCGTGACGAAAACATATCCGTCCTCATCTATGCGGCCGAGATCGCCGGTGATCAGCCAACCATCCTCCGTACGGCTTGCGGCTGCGTGAGCCGCGTTGACATAGCCTGACGCGACACCAGGTCCTCTGATTTGCAGCATGCCGACCGCTGCCGTATCGGACGGGGACGAATCGTCGGCCTTTCCATCCAAGGGAACGACACGTATCTGCGTATAGGGCAGCCGGATTCCGGAGCTCCCATCCTTTCGCGGACCATCGCGGGGATCGATGGCGATGCTCGCCGTGTTCTCGGTCATGCCGTAGGAGTTGAGGACGCGGACGCCGGAAACTCTTTCGAACTCTGCGCGAACCGATACAGGCAGGGCTGTGGATCCGGTGATGAAGTAGGGGGCGAGCGACGTTAGATTTACCCCCTCCGTTGGGGTCTTCGCCAAGACGGCGAGTGTCGTCGGCACGCCGGATAGGCGCGTGACGCCGTATTTATCGACGAACTTCCAGTAGTTGGACATGTAACGCTTGTCGCGCGCGCCCATGATGCTCGGTATGAGAACGCTCGCGCCGCTCGCCAGGGGCGAGAGGCAGCGGCCGATCAATCCCCCGACATGGAACATCGGCGTGTCGTGGAGGATCACCTCACCGAGCTTCAAACTGGAGGCGAGTTGGAGCGTCCAATGCCGGTAGGACATGTTCCGGTGCGAGAGCTTGACGATCTTAGGCATTCCGGTGGTTCCGCCAGAGTGCACGTAGACCGCAGTCACGTCACCGCTCTTAGGAGTCTCTGCTTCAAGCTCGTCATCCGATAGAGATGCCAGTTGCGCGTCGAGATCATTGTCGAGGACCGTTCCGCCGGGGCCGGCTACGGAAAAAACCGGCAGGCCGGGCGGCAAGGCATCAATGACCGACATCAGGGATTCCCAGATCCTGAAGCCGGGTGTCGGTCCGAGCGCGATCACGGATTTGACCTCGGCCTCCTTTAGGAGATGCAGCAGCGCCGGGGCTTCCAGCATCCAATTTATGGGAAAGGCGATGGAGTTCGCCATGCTGCCAAGAAGCGCCCAATAGATCTGGGGAACAGCCGGAAGCAATACGGCGACGACGTCGTCCGGTCCCAGGCCCCGCGAGCGCAAGAGTGTGGCGGTCCGAGCGATGTTCTGGCGAAAGCTGGCGAAGGTAACCTCGTCAGGCGCGCGATCAACATCTCCGTCGTGGACATAGGATATCGCGACATCGTCAGCATCGCGCGAAGCCAGAGCCAACGAGATCCTTTTGCAGAAGTCCACGACGCCCAGACGATGCTCAAGCGGAACCTCTTCAATCGCCTCCACATCTGCTATTGACCGGTAGGGTCGATCAAGTAAGGCTTCATCCGCTGTTTCCGGCAGCACTTTCCTACCAGGGACACCAGCGGGCGTGTTGGTCATTGTTTCCTCCTTCACAATCCAGCGGTCGAAAGGCATGCCGTTCAGATCCCTATTGCTTAGCGGGAGGGGTGAAAGAAAGAGCTGCCATGGCATAGAAAGTATTCCGAAATGGATAGATGGAAGATTGATCTGTTTACGCTGCGCGGTTTCTCGATCCTGATGGAGGAAAGAAATGTCTCACGCGCGGCTTTCAAGCTGGGCCTGAAGCAGCCGACAATGAGCCGGATGCTGGCAAAGCTGCGAGCTTATTTTGATGATCCGCTGCTGGTCTGGTCCGGCGGCCATATGGTTCCCACGCCGCGCGCCATCTTGCTGGAATCGGAAATCCACCAGGTCTTGGCGACTATGGAGCGGCTTTCGTCCTCTCCCCAGGAATTCGATCCGAAAACAAGCGGACTGACGATCAGGCTTGCGGCAACCGGCTATACGGAAAACGTGTTCTTGGCCCGGGTGATGTCCGAGGTTGCGGTCCGTGCACCCGGAGTGCAGTTGGAAATACGCCCGCCCGATCGCCTTCACGACACCAGCGCTCTCGAAAAGGGCGAGGTCGATTTTCTTGTGGGATGGAACGTCACTCCGGCTCCGGTCCTGCGCTCACGGGTGCTTTTCACGGACGAACTGGTATGCATCGCTCGCGCCGGACATCCGGCGCTTGAAGACGGCAACCTCTCTTACGAACGTTATGTTGCGCTTCCGCACGTCCAGTTCGACACACCGAGCAAGACGACGACGGAACTGCTGCTGCACGAGAGGCTGGCTCAGCGGGGCGATCGGCCTTTTGTCCAGTTTCGCGTGCAGAACCTTCTGACGGTTGCGGAGATCGTCGCGAACTCCGATCTCATCGCCACCGTGTCAAAGCGGTTCGTCATCAGCTATCTTCAGCAATATCAATTGAGCATCGCCGAATTGCCCGTCAGGCTTCCGGTCATGCAGAACCGGGCCTGGTGGCACGAACGCATGCATCGGGAGCCCTACAGCCACTGGTTTCGTTCACTGCTCGCCGAGATCGGAAAGACGATGTAGGCTATATCCTGCGCGCCGGATGGGCGGGCGGAGATGGCAGCGGACTGATCCCCGCAATCTCTCCTTTGGGATCGATGCAGATCTCGGAGATGACGCCGTCAACAAACTCGGCGTGATGGCTCCGACGCCTTGTGCGCGTCGGTGCCTCGTCAGAATAGCGTAACAACGCTCGGTATTGCCGTCGCCGTCAATCAGCAATCCGGAAGTGTTACGGGTGAGGTGTGCGACTTCACCCGTGATCAGATATCGGCGCGCACGTTCTGTTTCTGAGTGCCAAGCCCTTCGATGCCAAGTTCGACAACGTCGCCAGGCTTGAGATAGCGCGGGGGCTTCATACCCATGCCGACGCCGGGGGGCGTGCCTGTGGAGATGATGTCACCAGGCTGCAGCGACATAAACTGCGACAGATAAGAAACGAGATGGCGTATGCCATAGATCATGGTTTTCGACGAACCGTTCTGCATGGTTTCGCCATTGACCGTCAGCCACATGCCGAGATTTTCCGGGTCTGCAATCTCGTCCTTGGTGACGAGCCATGGACCGGTCGGGCCGAACGTGTCGCAGGACTTGCCCTTGGTCCATTGGCCCTGACGTTCGATCTGGAAGGCACGTTCGGAAACGTCGTGAATGGTGCAATAGCCGGCCACATAGTCGAGCGCGTTATCTTCGCTGACATATTTTGCGGTCTTGCCGATGACAATGCCGAGCTCGACCTCCCAGTCGGTCTTTTCAGAACCGCGCGGGATGATGAGATCGTCGTTCGGGCCGACGATCGCCGAAGTGGCCTTCATGAAGATGATCGGCTCGGACGGAACAGCGGCGCCGGTTTCGGCGGCGTGGTCGGAATAGTTGAGACCAATGCAGATGAACTTGCCGGTACCCGCAACACACGGGCCCAGACGCGGGTTGCCTTCGACCTTTGGTAATGAATTGACATCGAGTGAGCCAAGCTTGGCCAGCGCTTCGGGATTCAGAGCTCCACCCGACAGATCGCTGATATGCGCGGACAGGTCACGAATATTGCCGTCGGCATCGAGAAGACCCGGCTTCTCCTGTCCGGTTTCGCCATAGCGAAGAAACTTCATGTGTTTACTCCTGGGAGATTGGTGAAGCGGCTGAGGATTTAAATCGTCCAGCCGCCGTCGATATTGTACGCTTGGCCGGTCGTATAAGTGGCGCCAGCGAGGTAGACGACGAGATCGGCGATCTCTTCAGGCTGGCCTATACGGCCAATCGGTTGACGAGCAATAAAGGCCGCACGCTGCTCTTCATAATTCCCCTGTGCGCGGAGACGATCCTGCAGCGACGGGCTTTCGACCGTGCCGGGGCAGATCGCGTTACAGCGGATGCCTTTGGTGACATAATCGGCAGCAACGGCCTTGGTCAGCCCGATGACCGCAGCCTTCGTGACGCTATAGGCAAAGCGGTTCGGCACACCCTTAACGCTCGATGCAACGGAGGCCATATTGATGATAGCGCCGTCCTTGCGTTCCAACATGCCCGGCAATATTGCACGGATGGTGCGAATCATCGCCTTGACATTGAGATTAACTGCGAAATCGAGATCTTCGTCCTTCATCTCAAGAATTGTGCCGCCGTGAACGACGCCCGCACAGTTGAACAGAATGTCGACCTGCCCGATTTCAGCGACGATTGCCTTGACTTCCGTCTCGTCGAGAACGTTGAGCTTGCGCGTGATGATTCCCGAAACGCCTTCGATCTCCTTCAGCGCGCCCATGTTGATGTCGGTTGCATAGACTTTTGCGCCGGCTTCCGCGAAAGCCAGCGCGCTTGCACGGCCGATCCCTTGAGCTGCGGCTGTGATCAGCGCGGTTTTCCCGTCAAATCGTATCGTCATCTTGAGCCTTCCATTCGACAAGCAGGATGTGGCCGCAAGATAGCACCACATCCTGTTGATTTACACTTCGCACCGCTCGGTTGCGCGGTCCATATTTGCGCGTTCGGGGCCGTTTCCTGGGCGCTGGTCGTCACCCCCTGCAGATCGTATCGCCGGTATGCACGGGGTGCACGAACCGAAGGCGGTCAGACACCTCCTGCCGCGGCTTCAGGTGGAGCCGCGTTCGAAGGATCGCGAGCGGACCGCGAGGATCGCGATCGCGGTTACTGCACAGCACAGCATCAAATAGCCGACGACCAGCGTCGGTTCGCCGCCGCCCCAGCCGACCAGCGCCGAGGCGATGAAAGGCGTCGGACCGGCGATGAGCAGGCTGTTCAGCTCTCGGGTCATGGCGATACCGGAGAACCGGTAGCGAACCGGGAAGAGGTTGGCAAGGAAGGCACCCTGCGCGCTGGCGAGCCCGCCGAAGCCGATGCCGTAGCCGATGCTGAGCGCGAGCGTGGCGAGGACGACGTTCTTCGTATCGAGCATCGCGAACATCGGGAAGGCAAAGAAGAAGACGAAGACCGCGCCGAAGAAATAAACCCGCGCATGGCCGATGCGATCGGCGAGAGCGCCCATCGGCGGCGTCATAATGATGCCTGTAAGCGTCGCGATCATAACCGCGGTCAGTGAGTCGGTGCGGGTCATGCCGAGCGTGTTGGTCATGTAGCTCAAGCTGAAGGCGCTCAGGATGTAGGCGTTGGCGTTGTGGCCGGTGACCGACAGGAAGCCGAACAGCAATTCGCGCGGGCTCTTCGTGATCAACTCGCCGATTGGCACGCGCTGCTCGTGACGTCGCTCTGCCGCTTTCTTCATGGCAGCGACATATTCCGGCGTCTCATCGAGGTTCTTGCGGATGTAGAGCGCCACGCCGAAAAGCAGCGCAGAGATCAGGAAGGGCACGCGCCAAGCCCAGCCGAACAGCGTCTCCTCCGGCAGGTAGGATACGAGCAGGAACATGAGCGTCGCCAGCATGATGCCGACCACCGTCGCCGCCTGGAGGTAAGCGGTGTAATAGGCCTTGCGCTCCGGCGGAACGTATTCGGCAACAAGCGTCACCGCGCCGGCATATTCGGCACCGGCGCCGAAACCCTGGAGCAGGCGCAGCAAAACCAGCAGGGCGGGCGCCCAGAGGCCGACCTGCGCATAGGTCGGCAGCAAGCCCATCGCAACGGTGGTGAGGCCCATCAGCGATATGGTGAAGATCAGCGCCGGCTTGCGGCCGAAGCGGTCACCCATATGCGAGATCAGCACGCCGCCGAGCGGCCGGCTGAAGAAACCGACGGCGAAGGTGGCGAAAGCCGCCAGCACGCCGGCCGATTCCGAGAATTGCGGGAAGAACAGCTTGTTGATGATCAGCCCGGCCGCGGCGCCGTAGAGCGCATAGTCGAACCATTCGATAATCGTGCCGATGGTCGCCGCCGTGACGGCGCGCCGAATGTTGGCCTGCTCGGCGGGGCTCTTCCCCACCGCGATGGACATTGTCATGGGAATTCCTCCAAACGTTATTGTCGTTGATGGTGACCGCCGTCAGGAAACGGCGGCGGGCATGGTGAGGCCGAAGCGGCTCGCGCTTTCGGCAAGACCGGCAACGATGCCGGGAGACAGCAGCACGCCGTCACGGCGCTGGCCTTCGCGGCGGCTAAACGCTTGCGCGCCGGGCAAGTCGACATGGTTGAAGCCGGGGCGCAGTGCCGAGCCATGGCAAAGGTCCACCAGCGCCGCGACTTGACGCTGGAAATCCTCCTCGCCGCCGAAAGCGGCCGGATCGACAACCAGGACGAAGACCGCTGCGCTCCAGCCGTCGTCGCCTTCGGCCCGGCCGCGGCCGCTCAGGCAGCCGGTCAGCAGTTCGACGATGAGTCCGATCGAGAAGCCCTTGTGGCCCGCTTCCAGCCCGCCGAGCGGCAGGATCGTGCCCGGCGGATCGGCGGCAATGATGTTGGGATCGGTCGAGGGTTTGCCCTGCGCATCCATCAGGAAGGGATGCGGCAGCGCCTCACCTCGCTGGCGGTAGGCGGCGACGCCGCCATTGGTCATCAGCGCCGTAGACATGTCGATCAATATCGGCCTGTCGGGCGATGGCGCGCCGAAGGCGATCGGGTTCGAGGTCAGCACCGGCGTGACGCCGCCGAAGGGCGCGACGCTGCTATGGCCAGGATCGGTCAACGTCACCAGAACCATGCAGCCGGCCGCGACCGCCGGCTCCAGATAGGCACCGAGACAGGCGGTGTGGTGGCTTCGCTGGATCGCGACCGCACCCAGGCCGAAGCGCTTCGCCCGGCTCAGCGCCTCGGCGGTAGCGCGCCGCAGCAACCAGGGGCCGGGCAGCTTGCGCCCGTCCCAGGTGAGGCAAGCGCCGAGATCGTTGAGTACCTCGGGATCGCCGTCGAGCGTCATGCCGCCGGCCTCGATGTCGCGCAGATAGAGCGGCAGCAGTGCGAGCCCATGGGTCGATTTGCCGAAGAGGTCGCCCTCGACCAACACCGCGGCGACATCGCTGGCCTTCTCCGCCGGCATCCCGGCGCGTTCGAAAAGCCCCCGCGCGAGTGCTTCGAGATCTTCCGCACGGTATCGGGTAGCTTGGGGGTTTGTCGTCGTACTCATGGCTTCACTGTCTCCCCGATGGCCAGAACAGGAGGACGAGCACCCCGGCCAGCACCATCATGCCGGCGATGACGTTGATCGCGAGCTGGGTGCTGTGCATCTGATCGTCGACCCAGCCGATAAAGGTCGGGCTGAAGATAACTGCCGAGATTGCCCATCGAGTTGATGAGGGCGATGCCGCTTGCCGCCGCGACGCCGCTGAGGAAGGTCGAGGGTGCAGTCCAGAACACCGGGAAAATGGCGAGGATGCCGAGCGTCGCCAGCGAGAGCCCCGCCACGGCGATGGTGAGGTCGTGCGGGAAGGCAGCGCTCACCGCATAGCCGATGCCGCTGGCGATGGCGCAAAGCGCGAGATGCCATTTGCGCTCGCCGCTGCCGTGCAGGGGGGTGAGCCGCCAGTAAACGCGCTTGTATAGCGCGTCTCCGGCCGTGCCCTCGCCCGCCGCGAGAGGCAAGGTCTGCAAAGTCATCGGGTCTCCTCCTCTAGTTTGTGTTCTTCGGGCGCCGGGCGGTTCAAATTGCCCGGCCTCCGTCGATGGTATGCGGCTTCAGCTGCGTTTCGATCCGGGTGAGCGCCGCCCGGTTGACATCTGTCTCCGAGGCGATGGGATCGGCGCGAGTGCACCCATCTTAGGCTCCCGCCTTCAGGGCCGGCGCGGCGCCGTGGCTCTTGCGGTGAACGATGGTTTTCTCCAGCGCCTCCCAATCCCAGTCGATGCCGAGGCCCGGCTGGTCGGAGGGGATCGCCTTGCCGTTCTCGATACGGATCGGCGAAGAGGTCACGAGGTCGAGCTGCGGGATGTATTCGAGCCAGCGGCTGTTCGGCACGGCGCAGCAGAGCGCGAGATGGATCTCCATAAGGAAATGCGGGCAGACCGGCACGTTGAAGGCCTCAGCCATATGCGCGACCTTGAGCCAGGGTGTGATGCCGCCGACGCGGCCGACATCGACCTGAACGATTGAGCAGGCGCCGGCCTCGAGATAGTCCTTGAACTGCGAGACCGAATACATCGACTCGCCAACCGCGATCGGCACCGTTGTCGACTGCGAAAGGCGCCGATGCGCGCCGACATCGTCGGCATGAATCGGCTCCTCGAACCAAGCGACGTCGAGCTTCTCGTAGTGCCGTGCCCGGCGGATCGCCTCGTCGAGCGAAAGGCCCTGATTGGCGTCGGTCATCACCTCCCAGTCCCAGCCGACCGTGTCGCGCACCGCGGAAAGCCGCTTCACGTCCTCGAATACATGCGGACGGCCCACTTTGACTTTGGTGCCGCCGAACCCGCTCTCCTTGGCCTTGAGCGCCTCCTCGACCAGTTCAGACTCCGACATGTGGAGCCAGCCGCCCTCGGTGTAATAGAGGTCGATCGCGTTCTTCGCGCCGCCTGCGAGCCGGTGCAGCGGCAGCCCTGCTTTGCGGGCGCGCAAATCCCAGAGTGCGGTGTCGATCGCGGCGAGCGCGATTGAGGTGATGGCGCCGACCGTCGTTGCATGAACGCGGAAGAACAGGGTCCGCCAGAGCCCTTCAATCTCCTCCGCCTCGCGGCCGATCAGTACCGGGGCAAGATGGTCGTCGATCAGCTTGCAGACCGAGGAGCCGCCTGTGCCGATTGTATAGCTGTAGCCGGTTCCGGTCGCACCGTCCGCATCGGTGATGCGGACCATCGGTGTCTCCTGCAATTCGAAGGCCTGCACCGCGTCGGTGCGCTTTACCTTGGGCTTTAGGTCCGCTTGAAGAACCTCAACGGATACGATCTTGGTCATAATGAATTCGTCCTTTGCTTTGAAAATCAGGCGGCGGCGTGCGTCAGGCGCGCACGCAAGGCCACGTGAGCGATGGCAGCCGCTGTAAGGCTGGCGCCGATGACGTAGCGTTCGGCATTGATCGAGCCAGTCGCGCCCTTGTCCCAGCCGTCGATGGAAGGGCTGGCGAAGCCGACCAGATTGCCGATAGAACCAATGAGCGCGATACCTGCCGCCGAGGGGCCGCCCCCGCCAGGAATATCGGCGGGGGCGGCCAGAAGACCGGCAACGCGGCATAGATGCCAAAGATCGCAATCAGGCAGCAGGCACAAAGCAAGAATCTAACCTTTCACGCCCGAAAGTTCTTCTTGCGATTTTCCTGGCAGGTCCGAATGCCAGCCGCCGTAGCGACGCCATGACATCTGAAGATGCACTTCGACCGCGGCTTGAGCCCCATCTTCGTCGCCCCGGATGATCGCGTCGTAGATGGCGCGGTGCTCGTCGAGCATCGGCGCAATGTCGTGGGGGATGCGGCTGAACAGCCGCGCATGATGCAGATGAGGATGCAGTCCCTTTACCGCCTGGGACAAAATCTCGTTGCCGGCGGCCTCCAGCATGGCGTTGTGGAAGTTCTCGTCGGCACGGCTAATGCCGACATAGTCCCGGTCCTGCCCGCGCGGCGGATTGGCCTCCATCGCCTCGATGCTCTCACGCATTCGCGCGATCGCCGCGGGTTCGCGGCTGCGCGCCAGACGCCGAGCCGCCCACCCCTCGTTAAGGATGCGGAAGTCGCGCAACTGCTCGAACCACTCGCGCGATGGCTCAGGCGCGACCGAAAATCCGGTGAAGGAGGCGAATGCGACCAGGCCCAGCGTGGACAGCCGCGTCAACGCCTCGCGAATGGGAGAGGAACTCACCTCGAACTCACGCGAGAGCGCATCGATGTTAAGCTTCTCGCCCGGGGTGTAGTCGCGGTCGAGAATGCGTTCCATCAGAACGGCGGTGACTTGGTCGACGAGCACGACGCGCGCCAAAACGGGTTTGCGGATCACGATTGTCCTCCTGATCTCATAATCTACGATAAATTATCGATCGTCAAGGATCGATCATAAATCATAAATCGTGCATGATTCTATGAGCGATTGGATGAGCCGATATGGGCCCTTGATATTACTGCCAATTTATCAGACGTCGTTCCATATAGACTCCTGCTATTATCCTAGATATCGTGCGATATGCCGCATGAAAATCAGCAGACATCGCACTAGCGTCCGCCGGTGGCATAATTCAAGTGGAGAGGAGATTTTTGAATGCGAATGTCCCGAATGGCCTTGGGAGTAGCCTTGGCTAGCCTGTTCGCGCCGAGCGTAGAGGCGCTTGAAGTTGAACGACACACTTACTCCGAGTGGACGCGCACGAGGTTTTCCGAGTCTGTAACCGTGAAAGGACCCGGCAAGTTTATTTTCCTGGCCGGTGTCGGGGCGGAGGACCATACCGAAACCGAGGACAAGAGCGCGGCTATCCTGCATCTCGGCGATCCATACAAGCAGTGCGTCTACGCATATGAGAAGATCAAGACGAAGTTGGCCGACCAGGGTGCGACGCTTGCCGACGTCGTTAAGCAAGTCGTTTACGTCAACGATATTCGTTATCAAGGACCTGTGGCGCAATGCCGGAGGGAGGCATACGGGGACATGCCTATTCCTGCAAACACATTTCTTGTGGTGAGCGGATTTGCAATTCCCGGAATGCTGCTCGAGATCGACGTAACTGCGGTAGTTCCGGAATAGGGCCTGCAAACTGAGGCAGAGCAATACTCTGCCTCATCTTCTTGAACCGTACGAATGGCATTACGGCCAGCGGCCGATGAAATGCCGCACCTACAGGTCGGATGCATGGCCGCCCCAACCAGCAAATGCAAACGCTCAATATAACCCGTTGGCAACGGACAGCTGTCCAAACACGGACCCTTTGCCTCCGAGCAGCAGTGCGTCTGCCGTGGGCCGCTGGGCATCTCCTCAAGTGCGTATTGGCGCCCTCGGGATTACGCTGGCACTTTCGTGTCGTTCATGCGGTAACGGAACTTGGTATCGGTGAGGTTAGCCGCGTCCGATAGTTCCGCGGCGAACAGCTGAGGCGCCAGGATGTTCAGGATGCCTTGCGCGATCTGGTTCGACTGCTTCGGAACGGTAATGACGGTCAGCAGATCCCCGTCCTTCACAGAGGCGTCGGTGGTAACGAGCAGGACGGGACATCCGATTTTCTCCACCTGGTGCGCCAGCTCGATTTCCCGACCATCGCCGAAGATGACCACGCCGGTGGTCCCATCCATAGATTCGAGCGGACCGTGGAGATAATGGCGTGTATCGTAGGCCGATGCGGGAATGCGTGCCGCCTCCCTGATCAGCAGCGATGCTCCGTCGGCGGTGCCCAGCGATGCGCCTGCCCCGACGCAGTCGATGGCGCGGCGCTGATGAAACAGTTCGCGCAGCCGCTTCATCTTTACGGATGCGTTGGCGAGCATCTCCCGCGCGAGTTCAGGGATCGACGCGAAGTCGCCGCGAGCTCCTCCGGTCATCTTCTCAAACGCCATACCCATAGCCAAAAGCGTTGCAGTGTAGCCCGTGCTCGATGGGGTCGCGTCCGAGCCGTTGTTCAACGTGAGATGCAGGTCGGAAGCCCGCGCCAGCGGGCTCGCCGGATCATTTGTGATCGCCAGGCGCTTTGCAGATGCAAGCTTCTCATGCGCCAGGACCGTCTCGACGCTGCGGCCGCGATGGGACAGGCCCACAAGCGCGTCGACCAGGTTACGCCCTTCGGCCATATCGCAGGCGCGGATCGCGAAGGCACGTCGCCGCTGCGCTTGCAGCTCGCCGGCGCCAACCACCGCCGCGGCAAAGCTGGCGCCGATGCCCGTAATTCCGATCACCGGCCTGTCGAGCGACGCCAGATCCATCCCGGCAAGCTGCTCGCTAGCGGCTGCATAGGTGTCGGCCAGCGCTTCGGGCTGGCGGGCTATCGTGGAACGGTAACTCATCGGATTTCCTTCTTTTTGGTCAGGTTCGCGCCGTGGCCGGGTAGGAGTTCCGCCGGCCGGGCAAAGAATTAGAAAGCATCGCGGCGAGACGGCATGCCCCCTCAACCGGGCTCCCGCGAAACAGTTGCGGCGTAATGCGCGCGCAGGACGCCTCGGTGAGCGCTTCGGAGAATGCCTTCCACAAAGAGGGCTGGGCAACGATAACGCTACCGCCTGCCACGGCATAAGCCGCCTGGGCGCCGCGCGCATCGAGATGCATGACGAGTCTCGCCAGTTCGCGCCCTCCCTCCTCGATGACATTCCGAGCAAGCGAAGACCCGCGCGCCGCTGCGTCGAAGACTGCCTCGGCGTGCGCGCCGACTGCGGCGGGTCCGCCGAGGGTCGCGACGACGCTGCCCAGCCGCGGAAGCGACGGGACCGAGAGGCTTTCCATCAGCGCCACAGCAAGCGGTTCGTCCGCTTCCCCGCCCGCATCGAGATGCCGGGCGACCGCACGGACGGCGTCGCGCACGAGGCCGGCCGCGCTGCCCTCGTCGCCGACGAGCCATCCCCAGCCACCAGCGGACATCATACGCTTGCCCAGCGGACGGCACACGGCGATCGAGCCGGTCCCCGCGACCACACCTATCTGGCCCGCGAGGCCGAGGGCGAGCGGCATAAGCTCAGCGTCGTTGACGACGGAGACAGGAATGTCGGTCAGCGCTGAGAAGGCGGTCTCGAACGCCCTGCACTCCTCGTCGTCGTCGCATCCGTGCGCGCCGATGCCGATGGCACTGATGGGCCGCCCTGCCGCAAGCTCCGACACCAGCTCGAACAGGCAGAGGGCGTCGCCATTCCAGCTCCGCGTCCGCCACTGACTGCTGGGGAGGATGCGCTCCCCCGCATTGCCTGCATTGGGCGCATCGGCGTATTCGGCGCGCAGGTGAGTCTTCGTCCCGCCAATGTCGATGCCGATAATCAGCGGGCTCTCCGAGTCCTTGCCTTGGGAGATCATGCGCTGGTTCCGGTCGCACCGCGCATCCGCGCGCCGTCGGGAGAGAAAAGAAGCGCCCGATCGAGATCTCCCGTCAGGACCGCGGTATCGGTCATCTTTGCCGCATCGCGGCCAGCGCGCGCGATGACCCTGGTGCCGTCCGCCAGATCCAGGTGGACGTAGGATTCCGCCCCGAGCTCCTCGCAGAAAACGACGCGGCCTTCCAGCCGCAGCGCGCCATTGGCGGGCGTCGTTCCGGACACCATGCGCAAATGTTCGGGGCGCAGTCCGATCTCTACGTTCTCGACATCGCGCGGCAGCGTGGCCTGGATGCTCGCGGCGCCCTGACCTCCAATGCCTCCGAGCTTCAGGACCTGTCCGTCGGAACCCGCGATCCGCGCAGGCAGGAAGTTCATCTTGGGCGAACCGACAAAGCCGGCGACGAAGCGGTTATCCGGATTGTCGTAGAGGTCGAGAGGAGCGCCGGCTTGCTGGATGCGCCCGGCATGCATGACTACCATCTTATCGGCGAGGGTCATGGCCTCCACCTGATCATGCGTCACATAGATCATCGTGGTGCCCAGGCGCCGGTGCAGCTCCATCAGCTCGGCGCGCATCTGGACACGCAATTCGGCATCCAGGTTGGAAAGCGGCTCATCGAAGAGGAATACGCGCGGTTCCCGCACTATCGCCCGGCCGATTGCCACCCGCTGCTTCTGCCCTCCAGATAGCTGGGCCGGCTTGCGGTCGAGCAGCTGCTCAAGGCGCAGGATTGCCGCCGCCTTCTCCACCCGTTCATGGATGAGCGCCTTCGGGCTTCCCGCCATACGCAGGCCGAAGGACATGTTCTGGAACACGGTCATGTGCGGGTAAAGCGCATAGGACTGGAACACCATCGCGGTGCCGCGCTTGGCGGGCTCGACGTCATTGACCACCTCGCCGCCGATGGAAATCGTGCCGGAGGTCGGATCCTCGAGACCAGTGATCATTCTGAGAAGCGTCGATTTTCCGCAGCCCGAAGGTCCCACGAAGACGACGAACTCGCCCTCTTCGATCGAAAGGCTCACGTCCTTCAGCACGTTCACTGACCCGAAGGATTTCGTGACAGAGGAAATTTCCAGGAAAGCCATGGGTAAAGGCTCCGTTATCCCTTGGTGCCGGACATCGCGATGCCCTCGACGATCTTCCGCTGGAAGATCAGGAAGAAGAGGAGCGGCGGAATGGCGGCGAGGAGGTTGGCGGTCATTACGACGTCGACGGTCTGGTGCGACAGCGGGGCGTTGAAAAGCCCAACGACCTGGCCCACGGTGTACATTTCGGGGCGAGTCGCCACGATCAGGGGCCACATGTAATTGCCCCAGGTCTGCATGAAGGTCAGGATCGCGAGCGTGACCAGCGCGTTGCGGCAGAGCGGAAGCGCAACGTGCCAGTAGATCTGGAAGTGACTGGCGCCGTCGAGCCGAGCCGCCTCGATCATGTCGCGGGGGATCGCGCCCATAAACTGCACCAGCATGAACAGGCCAAAGGCCGAGGCCAGGCCCGGCACGACCAGGCCCTGCATCGTGTTCAGCCATCCGAGCGACGAGGTCAACAAATAGGTCGGGATGATCGTTACCGCGGTCGGCACCATGAGCGACAGCATGATAACAGCGAAGAGGACCCGCTTCCCGCGGAACTCGAACAACGCGAATTCGAACGCCGCGAGAGAGCCGATCAGGAGGACGCCGAAGATCGTCAGTGCCGCGTAGAGCAGCGACACGCCGTAAGCCCTTAAATATCCGGTCTCCGCGAAGATCATCTGGATCTTCTCGATCCCGGCCGCGATCGATGTCGGCCACAGCCGCGGATTGATTGAGACCGGCTCGCCGGGCAGCGAGAACACGACGTTGATCATCCACCAGACCGGGAAGACCGCAATGATTGCGACCAGGATGGCGAGCGCCCATTTGAGGACGGTCCAGACGGTGAGGCGAGGACGGGAAGGAGCGGTCATGAGCGCCTCCACTTGCGAACCGCGAAGGAGGCCAGCGTGAGAAGGATGATCGCGACGGTCAGCAGGAAGCCATATGCTGCCGCCTCCCCAAAGTGGACCTCCCCGAAGGCGCGCCCCATCATGTCCATCACGGGGAAGAGCAGCGCGCCGCGGCGGCCGCCATATTCGGCAAAGGACGAGCCGGTAAGTAGCCACGGCTTGTCGAAAACCTGCATGGCCGAGATGATGCTGTAGGTGATCACGAAGAACATGACCGGGCCCAGCATCGGCACTGTGATATGGACGATCTGCTGCCACTTGTTGGCGCCGTCAAGCCGGGCAGCTTCATAGAGTTCGCCCGGTATGTTCTTCAAGCCGGCCAGGAAGATGACCATGTTGAAGCCGGCCGAAACCCAGACATCGACGGCGATGAGCGCGTAGATCATCGAGTCGGTGTCGTTCAGAAAGTTTATAGACGGGATGCCGAACCAGCCGAGGATCATGTTGAGAAGGCCGAAGTTCGGAGCGTAGATCCAGCGCCAGATCGTCGCCGCCAGAAAGGCGGGCAGTACCACCGGGACGAAATACGCGTTGCGGAAGAAGCTCGCCCAACGCCCGGTAAAGCTGTCGACCAGCAGGGCGAGCCCGAAAGCCACGAGGATGCCAAGTGGAACCGTGATCGATATGTAAGTCGCGAGATTTCCCATCGCGCGACCGAAATCGCGCGATCCGAGAAGCTTCTCGTAATTTGCAAGCCCGATGAAACGCGGTGCGTCGACCCCGTTCCAGTCGTGAAAGCTGTAGTAGAAGCCGCTCACGATCGGATACAGGAAGAAGGCCACGAACAGCACAACGAAGGGTGCGATCATCAGGTATTGCGGCAGGTGCCTGCGCAAGGAGGGCATCGTCTTTCCTTGAGGATGGGCGGCCGGGCGTGCCCGGCCGCGTCAGCGCCGCCTCTTATTCGGCCAAGCAGTCGTTCAGTTCCGCGATCATCTCCTTTGCGCCTTCCTCGGGCGTATAGTCTCCGTCAGCTGTGGCGGAAACGTAATCGACGACCGTTGAGGAGTAGCAGCTCGGAGCGGCCTTCACGAGATAGGGAGGCATTACGTCCATGGCGTATTTAACGGCCTCCACCGACTTGGAGATCAGTGGTAGCGCCGACACTTCCGGATCGTTCATGGCCGCGACATTCGAGTTGAAGCGAGACAGGAGCTTCGCCCAGCGCGCCATCTGTTCCTTCTCGGTCACGTAGGAAGCGAACTCCCAGGCGATGTCGAAGTTCTCGCCTGGAGCCACGCCGATTATCTCGTAATTCTGTATGCCGCCGTGCTTATCGGGCGTATCGCCGGGGATGAGGACGAAGTCATACTTCAGCTTACCGTTCTTGCTGGCTTCCTCATAGGTCGGGTTGACCCACGGTCCCACGGTGTGGAAGGCGAGATTGTCGGTGATGAACAGGTCCTTTGTGGCCTGGTCGTTGCGGCTCGTTCCGGAGGTAAGCGGCGCCATGTCCACGAATTTTTGGAGAACCTCGGCCATAACGTCCGGATCGATTCGTGTGGTGCGGGTTTCCCAGTCGATACCCCAGGTGCTGACGTCGCCCGAGATCGCGTACATCTCGGCGATGGAGTTGAAGATAAGCGCCTGGTCGGGAATGGCGTACATCCCCGCTTCTTTGACCTTCTTCATCTGGTCCAGCCATTCCGCCCAGGTTGCCGGCGGCACTGACGGATCGATGCCCGCCTTCTCGAGAACGGTCAGGTTGCGAAAGAGGAGTGAGCCGTAGCCGGTATAGGGCAGGCAGTACATCTTGCCTGGCTCAGGCGTGCAATTCTTAATTGCGCTTTCGTCGAACTGGCTGCGGTATTCCTCCGGCATGGCCATCCACTTGTCATGGATGTTGGCCAGCGCGCCTACTTCGACCAGTTGGGCGCCGGTGCCGATGCCATTCATGAAGACGTCCGGAATGTTGCCGCTCGCCGCGCCGGCGATCTGCCCCGCCGTAAGGTCCGCGTCGCCTTTGCCGACGATGTTGATCTTTACACCGGGATGCTTGGCGGTGAACTCGCTGATGAATTGCTGCTGAAGCGCCAGCGCGTCTCCCTGCGCGAAATCTGAATAAACCCAGTATTCCAGCGTGACGTCCTGAGCTGCCGCTATCCCGGTCCAGCCGACCGCGATCAGTGCCGAGACGCTACCCAGAAATTTGCTGCACATGGCCATTTACTCCTCCTTTTGGAAACGCCCGCACATAGGTTCCTCTGGGGCCGTTGTTCTATGTTAGGCACCTTAACAAATAAAATCTGGCGGCAAGAGTCAATGGCAAATGCGCTCGGTCGCCGAACGCGTATTGAAGGCAGGGCTAGATTTGGCCGAGCAGGCGCGAGAGTGCTTGTTCGGTCGCGAGCTTCTCGATGCCGAGCACGGTTGCATCGACACCTAGCAAGGTGGTTGCGACCTCGACGGGATATGTCAAGCGACCCACCACCTCCTGCACTTTGGGAAGCAGCAGCGGCGAGGCGCCCATGCCGCCGCCCAAGACCACCAACCCGGGATCGACCACGCTCACGCAGGTCGCCACCAGGGCGCCAATATCAGCAGCGTGTTGCTCCACGTGTTCAATTGCGGCCGTATTTCCCTGTTCCGCGAGGGCCAATAATTCGTTCGTGGTTGCGGGCGGCTCCCCGCAGGCTCGGGGCCAATGGGCACGGACGCGCGCGATCAGCGATTCCGTACCGAGATAGCGTTCCACGGCACCCGCCTCGGGAAAGAGGCCCGGGCCGAAGGGGAAGCTCACATGTCCGATTTCGCCGGCAGATCCGGTCGCGCCGGCAATTAGTTTTCCGCCAAGCACCAGCCCCATACCGATCTTGAGGCCTATCTGGACGTAGGCAAAGGTATCACGACCTCGTGCTGCTCCGAATTGACGTTCGGCCACGGCTGCGCAATTAACGTTGTTGACCAACAGCACATCAATCCCAGCGGGTGGTTCGAATTCGCTGAAGATCATGTTCTGGTTCGTGCTGATCGCGTCGCCTTCCGCACCAACCACTCGGGTCGGTATAGCGATACCGAGGGCGCGTAGAGGTCCCCAGTCTCGATCATTCTCCGCGATCGCCGCGGCCACTTCCTGTGCAACTGTCCGGCTGATCTCGGGAGTGAGCGCGAACTGGCTGCCTGAGAGGCTGCAAACCCTGCTTTGCAGCAGCCTTCCGTCCAGCGTTGCGACCCGCAGGCGCACGTGGGTTGAGCCAGCATCTACCGCAATTACGTGCCCAGCCTTGCGGCCGACCCGGTACTGCGCAGCGCTACGACCAAGCGTCCCCTGCACCGCGCCCGTCAGATCCACATAGCCGAGCCTTTCCAGTTCCGCGACCGCGGCCGACATCGTTGGACGCGAAAGGCCAAGCGCAGCACCGATCTGAGGACGTGTGGAAGGCCCCTCATAGGCGAGACGTCGAAGGACAGCCTTCGCACTTTCCGTCATCGAAGGAAGCTGCTTTGGAACTACTTTATGCACGCGCGCACCATTTTGTTGCTTCAATTAACTTTCGCATTCTTGCCGGGTTTCGTAAAGACAACACCTCCTCACAGTCGCCCACAGGTATGCTGCGGGCCGACATCGCCGTTTTTGCCCGCACCGGCACGGGGATATCACCTGCTGCCAAACGGTCCAGAGCTTTCAATCGCTTTCTCGACCGCGCTGTTGAGTGTGTTGTCGCCGGCAGCGATGCGGCTCGACCTATTGTCCAGCGTGGTTGCGCCGCCGGTGACGATGTTGCTCCACCGGATTGATGCTCTGATCGCGTGCCAACGCCACCACGGGATCGAGTTTTGACGCATTGCGGGCGGGGATGAAGCCGAAGCCGATGCCGATCAGGCTGGAGCACAAAAGTGCCACGACAATGGAAGGCGGCGAGTAGATAAGTTGAAACATGGAAGTGAACTGAGCAAACAGCGCCCCGAACCCGGCGGCAATCAAGATACCGATCAAGCCACCGATGAGACAGACCAGCACAGCTTCGATGAGGAATTGTTGCAAGATGTCGCTTTGACGCGCGCCGATGGCCATGCGCGCACCGGTCTCGCCCGCTATGGAGGATGGGGCAAGGGCCGCCATTGTGGCCTGAATGGTTTTCTGAAAACTATTGGTGTTGAAGATGACGAAGTCCTGCTCGCCGTGGCGCTCCGTCAGGAAAGCCGTCACCATCTTTCAGCTTCGGCGGGGTTCATCGTATCATTGACACGCACAATGATGGAATCCAGCGAGCGCGATCCCGTCATCCGCGTCTGCAGGTTGTATATGGCAGGAACAATTCGAGGTTTTGCGCCCTTCCGAGCCTTGTTCCCCCGCCTTGACGACACCGATGATGCGCATGGGCACGTCACCTAGAAGCACCACCTTGCCGATCACCGAACCATATTCGTGCGGGAAGAGGGTCCGTTTCGCGTTCTCATCGTCACGGCTTCTTCGCACGAGACATAATTGGTTTGGAAGCCGGGCCAACTTGTTGGCCGGGCGAGGGGCCGTGATGAGGTGAATTCGGTTGATTTAATCAGTATGGTGCGCATAATACCGATAAATTGCCA
Source organism: Chelativorans multitrophicus (assembly GCF_011317445.1). Lineage (GTDB taxonomy): Bacteria > Pseudomonadota > Alphaproteobacteria > Rhizobiales > Rhizobiaceae > Chelativorans > Chelativorans multitrophicus. The sequence goes on along the minus strand of NZ_JAAAPL010000003.1, from coordinate 323,049 downwards.
GGAGAAGGAGGAGCTCGTGGATCGGCTGTGGGCAGGAGACCGTGCGCGCTCGGAAGCTGCCGTCCAAATGGCTCTAGAGCAGGTCCATACTCCTGGTACGGGACTGCCGGACTGATGCCACACAAGAATTTCCAACCCTAAATCGATACGAGAGTGAACCATGAATTATGTTTTCCCGCCCCACCCGGTTCCGAGCGTCGCCGTTCAAGGAGAGAGCGAGCGCTTTCCGGTGCGCCGTATTTTCTGCGTCGGGCGCAATTACGAAGAGCATGCGCGTGAGATGGGAAAGGACCCGACGCGTGAGCTGCCCTTCTTCTTCACAAAGCCTGCAGATGCCATTGTCGAAGACGGGGCGGTCGTTCCCTATCCGCCGCTGACCTCGAATTTTCATCACGAAGGGGAACTGGTGCTTGCGATCGGCAAGGCCGGGTTTAATGTTTCCGAAGCCGAGAGTTGGGACCTCATCTGGGGATACGCCATCGGCAATGACCTGACGCGCAGAGATCTTCAATTCGAGGCACGCGACAACGGCCGGCCGTGGGACTGGGGTAAGGCGTTCGACAATTCGGCGGTGTGCGGCCCGATCCACCGGGCATCGGAAATAGGGCGACTGGAGAAGGGCGCAATTCAGCTCACAGTCAACCAAACGGTCCGGCAAAAGGCAGACCTGGCCGACCTGATCTGGTCGGTGCCGGAGATCGTATCGATCCTCTCGCGTTCCGTGCGGGTTGCCCCCGGCGATCTTGTCTACACGGGAACGCCCGCGGGCGTCGGGCCGCTCGTCCCGGGTGATGTTTGCGTTGTCGAGATTGACGGGCTCGGCAAGCTGACGACGACAATCGCGGAAAGAGCGTCATGACGCGGATTGTCCTTCACAATTACTTTCGCTCCTCGACATCCACCAGACTTCGCGCGGCCCTCAATCTCAAGGCATTGGCGTTCGAATATGTGGCGCATCATCTCAGGAAGGGCGAGCATCGGGGGGCCAGCTACCTTGCCATAAATCCGCAGGGGCTGGTGCCCTCCCTTGTTCTCGAGGATGGGACCGTCCTGACGCAATCTCTCGCGATCATCGAATATCTTGAGGAGGTTCATCCAACACCGCCCCTCTTGCCTGCGTCGGCTGTGGAGCGTGCCCGCGTTCGGGCGCTTGCGCATGCCATCGCGCTCGACATCCATCCGGTCAACAATCTGCGGATACTGAATTATTTGAAGTCTGCCTTTAGCGCCTCGGACGAGGCGGTTACAGAGTGGTTCGGGCACTGGGTCGCCGAGACTTTCAAGCCGCTGGAAGACATGCTGGCCGCCGATCCGAGGACAGGCCGGTTCTGCCACGGCGACACGCCCGGGCTGGCCGATATCTGTCTCTACGCGCAGGTGCTGAACAACAGGCGCTTCGGAGTGGACATGTCGCCATATCCAACGATTGCGCGCATCTTCGAAGCATGTGCGGCAGTGCCGGCGCTGGCGGCCGCTGCGCCGGACAGGCAGCCCGACTCCGAGTGAAGGAGGACACGATGAGCAAATCGACGCTGCAAAGCGACGAAGGCGCCGAGTGCACCTCCTTTCTGGATATGCCCGGATATCTGCTTCGCAGATGTCACCAGATCGCAGTCGCCATCTTCCTCGAGGAATGCCGCGACTTCGACCTGACACCGCTCCAATACGTCACTTTAGCCGCGCTGGATCGCTTCGGCTCGATGGATCAGGTCACTCTCGGCGGAGTGACCGCACTCGACCGCACGACCATCTTGGGTGTGCTCAGGAAGCTGGAGGAGCGGGCGCTTATAACGCGCACGACCTCGGACAAGGACAAGCGCGCCAACATCGTAGCCATTACCGAAGACGGTCGGCGGACTGCACGTGCCGCATTGCCCAATATCCAGGAGGTGCAAAAGGCCATTCTATCGCCGCTCAACGGTCACGAGCGCGCACGATTGTTGAAGCTGCTGAAAAAGCTGGCGGACGGCAACAACGGCCTCAGCCGTGCACCTTATCGCCTGCCGTCGCTGCGTGCAGTGTCGACGCGGGAGTGAGAGGAGATGGAGCATGGACGACAGCAGCCGTAGCAACATAATGAAACCGGAGGACACGCCAGAACTGCGTCAGCTCTATGCCGATTTCGAGGCCGAGCACCTAATGCCGCTCTGGACGCAGATCGACGACATCATGCCCGTCGTTCCCATTCCAAAAGCGGTTCCGCACATCTGGAAGTGGTCCAAGCTCTTTCCGCTGGCCGAGCGCTCCGGCGCGCTGGTGCCTGTGGGTCGTGGCGGCGAGCGGCGTGCGATCGGGCTTGCCAATCCTGGGCTCGGCGGCAAGGCTTATGTCAGCCCGACGCTCTGGGCCGCGATCCAGTATCTGGGGCCGCGGGAGACGGCACCTGAACACCGCCACGCCCAGAATGCCTTCCGTTTCGTTGTGGAGGGCGAGGGCGTGTGGACGGTGGTGAACGGCGATCCCGTCAGAATGAGCCGAGGCGACCTGCTGCTCACGCCAGGCTGGCATTTCCACGGACACCACAACGACACCGACCATCCAATGGCTTGGATCGACGGGCTCGACATTCCGTTCTCCTATCAAAACGATGTCGGTTTCTTCGAGTTCGGGTCCGAACGCGTGACCGACTATGCAACCCCGCGCTTCTCGCGCGGTGAGCGGCTATGGGCGCATCCGGGCCTCAGGCCCCTTTCCGCGCTTGAAAATACGGTCAGCTCGCCACTTTGCGCCTATCGTTGGGAATTCACCGACCGCGCACTCACCGAACAGCTCCTGCTGGAGGACGAAGGTCAGCCGGCGACTGTGGAGCAGGGCCACGCCGCGATTCGCTACGTCAATCCCACGACAGGCGGCGACGTGATGCCGACGATCCGCTGCGAATTCCACCGCCTGCGGATGGGAACCGCCACGCCGCCACGGCGCGAGGTCGGTTCGTCCGTCTTCCAGGTATTCGAGGGCGCGGGCTCGGTGGTGATCAATGGCAACGAGACGCGGCTGGAGAAAGGGGACCTTTTTGTCGTGCCTTCCTGGGTCGCCTGGTCGTTGCAGGCCGATGCGCAGTTCGACCTCTTCCGCTTTTCCGACGCCCCCGTGATAGAGCGCCTTGGCTTCGCCCGCACGCTAATCGAGGAGCCACAGGAGAAACGCAGGTGACGGAAGCCGATCCGGACCTGCTTGCACGGGCTCAACTGCGCGAACGGCAAGGGGCTGGCGCGCGTTATGATGCACCAAACGCGCCGGCCGACGATTTGCTTCTGGCTCGGCGCGGTACCGCCTATTTCGCCCGGCAGTTGAACGGCTTGACCGATTCTGAGCTCGATGCTCAGTCAGCCGTGGCAGGGCAATCACGCCGGCACATCGTAGCTGAGGTTGCCTTCCAAGCGCGCTGGCTCGCCAGATTGGCGGCAGCCGCCCGGCTGGGTTTCGAGGTGGAGACGATCGTCGAGCCGGAGCTGTTCATTGAAGACGTGAAGCTGACCGCCACGCTGCCTCCCCACGCCCTGCGATATCTGTTTCAGCACTCGGCGGTGCATCTCGACGTGGAGTGGCGGGACCTTCCTCGCGAAGGGTGGTCGCGCACCATCATCTCGCTCGACGGCCGCGCCGTGCCGATAAATGCGACGCCGCTGATGCGCGCACAGGAAATCTGGATGGCGGCGACGACGCTCGGCGGACATTGGCGTTTGAGCGACATCCCGGCGGTGATAATCAAGCATTCGGACATCGCTGACTTGCGGGGTTCCGCAGCGAGCGGGGCCTAATCCCGCAGGTACGGCGGGTCCATCCGGCGCATTCGAGACCGAATTGCCAACCGGGCTATCCTTCAGCTGCCTCCACGTCTGGCCTCGGCGTATCGGTCAGATCGCGCCACGGAACGAGGGGCGCCGGCACATTTGTCGTCTTCTCCGGTGCCTTGCACAGATCGGCGATAACGCAGGCCGGGCAATCGGGCTTCCTCGCCTTGCAAACATAGCGGCCATGCAGGATCAGCCAATGATGGGCGTGAAGAAGGTAGTGCTGCGGTATGACTTTCAGCAACGCCTGCTCCACCTCTTCGGGTGTCTTGCCGGGAGCGAGCAAAATCCGGTTCGAAATCCGGAATATATGCGTGTCGACCGCCATCGTCGGATGGCCGAAGGCGACGTTAAGCACGACATTTGCCGTTTTGCGCCCGACCCCCGGCAGCTTCGTCAGGGCTTCGCGGTCTTCCGGCACCTGGCCGCCGTGGTCGCGGATCAGCGCCTCGCATAGAGCGATAACGTTCTTGGCCTTATTGCGCCATAAGCCGATAGTGCGGATGTATTCGCCAAGCTTTTCTTCTCCCAGCGCCAGCATCTTTTCGGGCGTGTCGGCGATTTTGAAGAGCGGCCGCGTCGCCTTGTTCACACCAACATCGGTCGCCTGAGCTGAGAGCACCACCGCAACGAGCAGCGTGAACGCATTCACTGATTCGAGCTCACCCTTGGGCTCGGGCCGCTGCACGCTGAAGCGGCGAAAGATTTCTTCCACTTCACCCGCATCATAGGCGGTGAGTGCCTTACCGGAGACTTTGTTGCGGACGGGCTTGGCGGGTGAACGAACGGGCGTTCCCGCAATGGCACGTGGGGACTTGGGCTTTTGCATTCAGCCTCTATAATCTGTCTTATGGATGAAAAGAATGCCAGCGAAACGCCTTTATTCAAGGCTCTTCTCGTTCCCCACCGATCATTGGGGCGCACGGGGTTTTTCGTGCTGATGGGCGGAATTATCTTTATCTGGCTGAGCATCACCTTGATTTTCTGGCGCCTTGGCGCCTGGCCGGTCATCGGCTTTTTCGGGCTCGACGTGCTGGCGCTCTATATCGCTTTCCGCGTAAATTATCGTGCGGCACGGGCTCGTGAGGAAATTTCGCTCTCTCGCACCAACCTGCATATCCGTAAAGTGCCGCCGTCAGGGCGGGCGGAGGAGCACAGCTTCAATCCCCTGTGGGCTCGCTTCCGCGTGCGGCGCCATACGGAGATCGGTATAACCGACATGGCTGTCGAAATGCGCGAGAAGCGCGTTCTTGTCGGCAGTTTCCTCAATCCGGACGATCGCGAAAGCTTCGCAAAGGCGTTTGGCAGGGCGCTGGCCACGGTAAAAGCGCGATAGACGCAAGAATCGGGTGGAGAGGCGCTGATCAGATGCGCATAGTGCGCGCAAGGAGACAGTGCCATGAATGCAGAACTCGCCATCCTCGAACGCGATATCACTCCCGTTGGCGGAGATTATGAGATCGTTCGCCGCGTCATCGAGAAGATCAGCCTCGACTATCGCAACCAGCCCTCTTTGGAAGATCTCGCCGCGGAGCTGGGCGAAACGCCGACGGGATTGCAGAAGCTCTTTACCCGCTGGGCCGGTCTTTCTCCGAAGGCTTTCCTGCAGGCCGTGACGCTGGATCATGCGCGCCGGCTGCTCGACAGCGGCATGCCCCTTCTTGATACAGCCCTGGAGCTTGGCATGTCCGGCCCAGGGCGGCTGCACGATCTGTTCGTAACCCACGAGGCAATCTCGCCCGGTGAATATAAATTGCGCGGCGAGGGGCTCACCATCCGGTACGGCTACCACGTTTCGCCCTTCGGCATAGCGCTTGTGATGGTGACCGATCGCGGATTGGCAGGCCTCGCATTCGCCGATCCGGGCGAGGAGCAGGCGACCTTCGCGGATATGAGCTCGCGCTGGCCAAACGCTGAATATATTGAGGACGTCTCGGCCACGGCCCCCTATGCCGGCCGCGTTTTCGAGCGCTCGCGCTGGCGTTCGGACGAGCCGCTGCGCATCGTGCTCATCGGCACGGACTTCCAGGTCCGTGTATGGGAGGCGCTGCTGAGAATCCCCATAGGCCGCGCACGCGCCTATTCCGATATCGCGGCACAAATCGGCTGTCCTGCTGCCTCGCGCGCAGTCGGAGCGGCGGTGGGGGCAAACCCCCTGTCCTTCGTGGTGCCCTGCCACCGTGCGCTGGGCAAATCGGGCGCGCTGACGGGCTATCACTGGGGCCTCACACGAAAGCGTGCCATTCTTGGCTGGGAGGCTGCGCAGCTTCAACACGGAAATTGAGCGCCTGCCTTTGCGTCTGTGATGAGAACCCGCTAGCTAACGGCAAAAATCATCGGAGGCGCCGCTGTGATCACCATCATCGGTTCAATCAATCTCGATCTCATCGCCCGGGTGGAGCGGCTGCCCGCTCCAGGAGAGACAATTCCTGGCTCCGGCTTTTCCACGGCGCCGGGCGGCAAAGGCGCGAATCAGGCGCTCGCCGCTCGACGCGCCGGCGCCCAGGTGCGCATGATCGGCGCGGTGGGGGCGGATTCGTTCGCGGATCAGGCGCTGGCGCTGCTTCGTGAAGCCGGCGTGGACCTTTCGCGCGTCAAGAAGCCGTCTCCATTGACAGGGGTCGCGATGATCTTGGTGGGGGCCGATGGGGAGAATGTGATCGCTGTCATACCCGGCGCGAATGCGGATGTTGTGGAAGAAGATGTCGAAGCAGCGGGATTGAGCCGTGATGAGTTCGTGCTTCTTCAACACGAAATCCCCTTGCCAACGATAGAAGCTGCACTTCGCAACGCCCGCGCAGCCGGCGCGGTCTCTCTGCTCAATGCCGCACCCTTTCAGCCGCAGGCAGCGGATTTTCTGGGGCTGGCGGACTATCTCGTCGTCAACGAGACCGAATTCGATCTCTACGCCCAGTCGCTTGGTCTGGAGGGAAGTGACCGCGAACAAAGGGCGCGTGCCTACACCGCCAGAACCGGGCGGACGATCGTGGTCACTCTTGGGGGTGATGGTGTCATGGCTGCCGCGCCCGACCGGTTCCTGCGTCTTCCCGCATTTCCCATCACGCCGGTCGACACGGTTGGCGCGGGCGATACCTTCTGCGGCTATCTCGCGGCCGCGCTGTCGGACGGCCTCGTGCTCGAAGCTGCATTACGCCGCGCAGCGGCGGCCGGGGCCCTTGCCTGCCTGAAGCCCGGCGCGCAACCGGCTATACCGTTTCGCTCCGATGTAGATTCAAGGTTGTAAATTTACTTTACCGCAGGTTGTGGTTTGACAGGCAAGCCTCATCAGCGCATAAGGCTTGGAACCAACCGCCCCATTTGGTCGCTTGCAGGGTAGCCGAGGGCGGTTCGAGAGAGCTCCATAAGGGGTGAAACGCACGCGAGGCACGCTTGCGCTCAAGCGTCTTTCTTGCGTGAAACCGTCGCATCAGACAACCCGAAGTGACTCGGCGCGGAGAATGTGCCACATTTTGTACCCAATTTGTCCTGCATCTGCGGGCCCGTTAGCTGCAGAAGGGACGCCTGCCCATGACGAGGGAGCCGCTGGATATGGCAACAATCGCGCTCGTTGACGACGACCGGAACATCCTTACGTCCGTCTCAATCGCGCTGGAATCGGAAGGCTATCGCGTGGAAACCTATACGGATGGCGCGTCCGCACTGGAGGGGCTTAGCTCGCGGCCGCCGTCGCTGGCGATCCTGGACATCAAGATGCCGCGCATGGATGGCATGGAGCTGTTGCGCCGGCTACGCCAGAAAACCGATCTTCCGGTTATCTTTCTCACCTCGAAGGATGATGAGATCGACGAACTCTTTGGCCTCAAGATGGGCGCGGACGATTTCGTCCGCAAACCATTCTCCCAAAGACTGCTGGTCGAGCGCGTCCGCGCCGTCCTTCGCCGGGCAAGCGCGCGCGAGAATGGCGCGAAGGCACCGGACAAGCAGTCGCGCTCGCTCGAGCGCGGACATCTCGTCATGGACCAGGAACGCCATACCTGCACCTGGAAGGACGAACCCGTCACGCTCACCGTTACCGAGTTCCTGATCCTACATGCACTTGCGCAGCGGCCGGGGGTGGTGAAAAGCCGTGACGCGCTCATGGACGCGGCTTATGACGAGCAGGTCTATGTGGACGATCGCACGATCGACAGCCATATCAAGCGGCTACGCAAGAAGTTCAAGGCGGTTGACGGCGAGTTCGACATGATTGAGACGCTTTATGGGGTCGGCTACAGGTTCCGCGAGGCATAGCCCGGCAGCGTTCATGAATGGCCATAGAGGTACAAGATAAGGTCGGATCGGCGGGGCCGGCAGAGGCAGGGCGTTCCAGTTCATGGTCGCCAGGCCGATTTGCCGTGCCCATTCGCCGGCTGCTGGGGCACTTCATGTTCTCCAGCCTCACGCGGCGCATTCTTACCCTCAACCTCACCGCCATCGGCGTGCTCGTCATCGGGGTCCTCTATATCAATCAGTTTCGAGATGCGCTGGTAGAGGCGCAGATCGAAAGCCTCAGGACTCAGGGACGCATCATCGCCGGCGCTATCGCTGCCTCCGCGGCGGTGGAGACCGACGCGATCCTGATCAATCCGGAAAAATTGCTCGAAATGCAGGCTGGCGAGGAGTTGCCTCCCGGATCGGACCAGCTGGAAAATTTGGAATTCCCGATCAATCCGGAAAAGGTTGCTCTTCTTTTGCGGCGCCTGATCAACCCGGACAAGACACGAGCGCGCATTTACGACCGGGACGCCGCGCTGGTGCTCGATTCGCGCCAGCTCTACTCCATTCTTCGTTACCGGCTTCCGGCCGTTGACGGCGAGGAAAAGAGCTTCCTTGAGAAAATCGAGGAGCGGATCAGCTCCATTTTCCAGGCAAATGACCTGCCGATCGACCGCGAGCAGCCTGGTGGCAGCGGTGTGGCCTATGAGGAGGTGATGGCGGCCCTGAAAGGAGGCGAACCGGAAGCGGTGCGCCGCCGGAGCCCGGAGGGCGAATACATCATTTCCGTTGCCGTGCCCATCCAGCGTTACCGCGCCGTGGTGGGCGTGCTCCAGTTGTCGACGCAGGGCGACATCGATCGCATTATTGCTGAAGAACGGCATGCTGTTCTGCGTGTCTTTGGAGTGGCTGCGCTGGTGACCGCAATCCTGTCGCTGCTGCTTGCCTCAACGATTGCCAATCCCTTGCGGCGGCTCGCGGCGGCTGCCATACGCGTTCGCCGCGGCACCAACACTCGCGAAGAAATTCCTGATTTCTCGCACCGGCAGGATGAGATCGGAAATCTCTCGATCGCCCTGCGCGACATGACCAAGGCGCTTTATGCTCGCATCGAGGCCATAGAGAGCTTCGCCGCTGACGTGGCGCATGAGCTGAAAAATCCGCTCACTTCGCTGGGAAGCGCGGTTGAAACCCTGCCGCTCGCCAAGGATGAGCGCTCACGCGAGCGGCTGATGGAGATCATTCAGCATGACGTGCGCCGACTGGACAGGCTGATCACCGATATCTCCGACGCCTCGCGCCTGGACGCGGAATTCGCGCGCGAGGATTCGGAGATCATCGATTTGCAGAAATTTCTGCGCGATCTCGTCGCAGGCGCGCAGGACGCGGGCAGCAAGAAGAAAAAGGTCGATATCCAATTCAAGACCGAAGGCAAGGCGGGCCAGAGCTTTGTCGTGCAGGGGCATGACCTCCGGCTCGGCCAGGTGGTCACCAATCTCATCGAGAACGCACGCTCCTTCGTGCCGGATGAGGGCGGGCGCGTCACCATCACGCTCTCGCGCAGCCAGCGGCGCATCATCATTACGGTCGATGACAACGGGCCGGGCATTCGCGCCGACAATATCGACCGCATCTTTGAGCGCTTCTACACGGACCGGCCGGCGGGCGAGGCCTTTGGCCAGAATTCGGGCCTGGGCTTGTCCATCAGTCGCCAAATCGTGGAAGCGCATGGCGGCACGCTGACCGCGGAGAACATCCCGGGCGCCAAGCCCGGCGAGGTGCGGGGTGCACGCTTCGTGATCTCGCTGCCCGCGGAAGGCTGATCCTTGTGGCCGCGAATCACCACGGGACGCTTGTGCTTACCGGTGATCGCGGTGTTTTCATCACGGGCGCGCCGGGAATGGGAAAGACGACCTTGGCGCTGGCTCTCCTGCGACATTGCGCCGCCTGCGGCCGCTTGGGGCGGTTTGTGTCCGACGATCAGGTGTTCATCTCTGGAGCAGGCGGCCGGCTCGTGGGCCGGGCAGCGCCCGCGATCCATGGTCTTGCCGAGGCGCGGGGCTTCGGTCCAGCGCCCGTTTCATATGAAATGGCGGCCGTCATCGATCTCGTTATTGAGCTGGTACCGGCCGATCAGGCGCCCCGCTACCAGGAAGCGGGCACGGTGCGGCTCGAAGGCGTCGATCTGCCAACGCTGCGGCTGGCCGAGTGCAACGCCGACAGCGCTATCTGGGCCATCGCTGCCCAGCTTTCCCTGCCGCCATTCGGCTGAACGTGTCATCAAGGCGTTAAAATCGGCTCGATCGAAGCAGTTTTAGGCTTGTCATCATCTTCGCCGTTGACAAGATAGTGATCTTGTCGTGTGTGAGGCAGCCGTCGTGACCGCAAAAAAAATGGCGGAGCATTCAGGCTTGGACTGCATGGGCCATCGAAACGGAGTAGCGGTGTGAGAGCCTCGGGGCAGGAAGAAGGGGCGCAACTGGACCCTTATGAATCGGCAGTGGTGGTGTGGAGCAGCCGCGAGGCAATCGCTCGATGATCGGTATCGTGCTTGTTACCCACGGCCGGCTGGCCGAGGAGTTCCGACATGCGCTTGAGCATGTCGTCGGGGTTCAAAGCCACTTGGAAACGGTTTCTATCGGCGCCGACGACAATATGGAGCAGCGCCGGAACGACATTCTTGAAGCCGTGGCGCGCGCCGATACCGGAGCTGGTGTCATCATCCTCACGGACATGTTTGGCGGAACGCCCTCCAATCTCGCGATCTCCGTCATGGAGGCAAGCCGTATCGAGGTAATCGCCGGCATGAATCTGCCAATGCTCATTAAGCTCTCAAGCGCGCGCGCCGACAACGACATGAAGAAGGCGCTCGAAGAGGCTCAGACTGCCGGCCGCAAATATATCAACGTGGCGAGCCAAGTGCTGAATGGCAAATGAGTGATGCGCCAACCAATCCGCCAGCCGACGAAGTAATCACGCGCGATTTCGCGATCGTGAACCAGCGCGGACTGCATGCGCGTGCCTCGGCGAAATTCGTCCAGCTCGTCAGCAGCTACAACGCCAAGGTCTCGGTGGAGAAGGACGGTATTTCTGTCGGCGGCACATCCATCATGGGGTTGATGATGCTTGCCGCCAGCCCGGGATGCCGCATTCGGGTAAGCGCCAGCGGGCCGGATGCGTCGAAGCTTCTCGATGCTCTGGCTGAACTGATTGCCGAGCGCTTCGGCGAGGAAATTTAAAGCGAAGGAGGAGAAGGGGCAGGGAAACGCCGCCGTTTCTTTGACCGCCTGAAGTCCGGAAGCTTCCTCATCATCGTATCGTCTGGGGCAACCGACACCCCTCTGAGCTTCGAAACCTGCGCGCTTTTTTGCCTTGCTGCCTCGCTTCGCGGCTCCCTTTATCGTCATATTCACGAATAAAGATTTCTTTATATCGTTGTCGCAGCGGGGCTGATCTGTTAGGCAGGCAAAACGCCGTTTTCGCCTTTACGGAATTTTGTACCAAGCTGGAGTCAAGCCGATGGCTGCCGATGACTATGTCGTTGCCGATATGTCCCTCGCCGCGTGGGGGCGCAAGGAAATCGAGATCGCTGAAACCGAGATGCCGGGCCTGATGGCTTGCCGTGAGGAGTTCGGCGAGGCCAAGCCCCTCAAAGGCGCGCGCATCACCGGTTCCCTCCACATGACGATCCAGACCGCCGTTCTGATCGAGACGCTGAAGTCTCTTGGCGCAGAGGTTCGCTGGGCCTCCTGCAACATCTTTTCCACACAGGATCATGCCGCCGCGGCCATTGCCGAGACAGGGACTCCGGTCTTTGCCGTCAAGGGCGAGACGCTGGAGGAATACTGGACCTATACGGACCGCATCTTCCAGTGGCCCGACGGGCAGCCTTCCAACATGATCCTCGACGATGGGGGAGACGCGACCATGTACATCCTGCTTGGCGCTCGCGCCGAAGCGGGTGAGGATGTTCTCTCGAACCCGGACGGCGAAGAAGAGGAAATTCTCTTCCAGCAGATCAAGAAGCGCATGGCGGAGACCCCCGGCTTCTTCACCCGTCAGCGTGCAGCCATTCGCGGTGTGACGGAGGAGACAACCACCGGCGTTAACCGGCTTTACCAGCTTCAGAAGAAGGGCCTCCTGCCCTTTCCCGCAATCAATGTGAACGATTCCGTCACCAAGTCGAAATTCGACAACAAATATGGCTGCAAGGAATCCCTGGTCGACGGCATTCGTCGCGCCACCGACGTGATGATGGCCGGCAAGGTTGCGATCGTCTGCGGCTATGGCGATGTCGGCAAAGGATCGGCCCAGTCGCTCGCGGGAGCAGGGGCGCGCGTCAAAGTCACCGAGGCGGACCCGATCTGCGCTCTTCAGGCGGCGATGGATGGTTTTGAGGTGGTCACGCTCGATGAGGCGATCGCCACGGCTGACATCATCATCACGGCTACCGGGAACAAGGATGTCGTGAGCCTCGACCACATGCGCAAGATGAAGGACATGGTGATCCTCGGCAATATCGGCCACTTCGATAACGAGATCCAGGTCGCTGCCCTGCGCAATTTCAAATGGGTGAACATCAAGCCGCAGGTGGACCTGATCGAATTCCCCGATGGCAAGCGCATCATCCTGCTTTCAGAAGGCCGCCTGCTCAATCTGGGCAATGCCACCGGGCATCCGAGCTTCGTGATGTCCGCCTCCTTTACCAACCAGGTATTGGCCCAGATCGAGCTCTGGACGCGCGGCAGCCAATACGAAAACAAGGTTTATGTGCTGCCCAAACATCTGGATGAGAAGGTGGCGCGGCTGCATCTGGCCAAGCTGGGCGCCAACCTGACCAAGCTTTCGCCCGAGCAGGCCGCTTATATCGGCGTCACGCCCGAGGGTCCCTTCAAACCCGATCACTACAGGTATTAGTTTCGCATTAACCAACACACAAGATATTGATGCCGGGTCTTGACTTTTGGCCCGGCATTATTTTTGTCGCACGCTCTTCTTCACGCAGATTCGGCGAACGAGTACAGTGAACTGATTCGAAAGCGCCGATCGTCCGTACGGCGTGGGTCGGGGCAGTCTTGATTGTCATGCGGCGAAGAGGGAGAGAGCATGCCGGGGCTGGACCCGCTATGCGGCGGGGCTCATGGGCCTCAAGCCCATAGAAGACTAGGAATTCGAGATATGGCCCGGTTGGCTGTGTCCTCGATTGCGGCGCTGGCCTCAACGCCTCTGACCGCGGTCATGGCAATGGCGCAGCAGGAAGGCGCCGCACGCGCGGCTGCCGGCCTTTCCATCAGCACCATAGAGGTCATTCAGCTCTCCGTTTTCGCCGGCGTCCTTGGGGCTGCCTTTCTTTCGGCAATCTGGCTCATTCGCGAGCGCGGCCGCACCGCGTCGGAAAATACAGAGCTCAAGAACCGCATGGCCGAGCTTTCCGGAGCGCTCTCCCGCGCGGAAGCTCTGCTCAACCTCAAAGATCAGCGCATCATCGTCTGGCAGGGGAACCAGCGCCCGATCGTTTTGGGCGACCTTTCGCCCGAAAGCGGAGTGCCGCACGACCGCAGCACCTTCCTGGCGTTTGGCCGGTGGCTAACTCCACGATCGGCATCGGCGCTCGATCGCGCAACGGCTGCGCTGAGGGAGGCCGGCACGGCCTTTGACCTGGTGGCGGAGACCCGCGAGGGGCTTCTTTTCGAGGTGCAAGGGCGAAAGTCAGCGCTGCATGCGATCGTCCGCTTCCTCTCGCTCTCGGCGGCGCAGGCGGAAAATGCCCGGCTGAAGCTCGACCACCAGCGCCTGCAAGCTGACCACGAGAGCATCCTCGGCCTCATCAACGCGCTTGAGATGCCGTTCTGGCTGCGTGATGAGGCAGGACGGCTCAAATGGGTCAACTCCGCCTATGCACAGATGGTGGAAGCGAAAGATCCCTCGGCCGCTGCCGCCGAGGGCAGGGAGCTTCTCCCTTCCTCGGCGCGCGCCGCCGTAGCACAACACCATCAGGAGCAGCCGGTGTTCCGTGAGCCCCTCTCGACCGTCGTCGGCGGGGACCGGCGTCTGTTTGCCGTCACCGACTATGCCAGCCAGAAGGGGAGCGCCGGCATCGCGCTCGATACCAGTGATGTCGATGCGTTGCGGCGGGAATACGAAAGCACCCTGCGAAGCCACGCGGATACGCTGGACCAGCTCACCACCGCGGTTGCGATTTTCGATGCAGATCAGAAGCTGAAATTCTACAATCAGGCATTCCAGAAGCTATGGGCGCTCGACGCCGGTTTCCTCGATGCCGGGCCGGAATACGCATTGCTTCTGGACCGGTTGCGCAGCGACGGCAAGCTTGCGGAACAGCCGGAATGGCGGCGCTGGAAAGAGCAACTCCTGTCTGCCTATCGCGCCGTCGAGCCGCAGGAGCATTGGTGGCATCTGCCCGATGGCCGGACCATTCGCGTGGTTGCCACACCGCAGTCCAAGGGCGGGGTGACCTGGGTATTCGAGAACCTCACCGAAAAGATCGACCTGGAAAGCCGCTACAACGCCGTCGTGAAAGTGCAGCGGGAAACGCTGGACAATCTTGCGGAAGGTGTGGCGGTGTTCGGCCCGGATGGGCGCCTGCGTCTGTCAAATCCCGCTTTCCGCACGCTTTGGGGAATTCCCGAAAAGCTGATCGGCCCGGACATTCACATCTCCATTCTCAAGGCCGCCTGCGATCCGGTTGCGATGGAAAGCCCCTGGGCGGAATTCGTCGGCGCGGTGACCGGTTTCGACGACGAGCGGCGCGACAAGCACGGCAGGACCGAGCTCATCAACGGCGCGGCCCTGCATTATGCGATCGTGCATCTGCCGAATGGTCAGGTAATGCTTACCTTCGTGGACGTGACCGACAGCGTCAATGTGGAACGGGCGCTCAAGGAGAAGAACGAGGCGCTGGAAAAGGCGGACAGGCTCAAGAACGATTTCGTACAGCATGTCTCCTACGAGCTGCGTTCGCCGCTTACCAATATCATCGGTTTTACCGAGCTTTTGGGGCAGGAGACGACGGGGCCGCTCAATCCGCGCCAGCGGGAATATGTGGACCACATCGGCTCCTCGTCCTCGCTTTTGCTGACGATCGTGAACGATATCCTGGATTTGGCGACCGTGGACGCTGGAATCATGGAGCTGGAGATTGGCGAGGTTGAAATCCGGCCGCTCGTCAAGGCGGCGACGGACCTCGTGGCCGACCGGTTGCGCGAGCACCGCATTAGGCTTGAGGTCACGGTGGATGCTGCACCGGTGAGCTTTCACGCCGATGAAAACCGCATTCGCCAGATTCTCTATAATCTGCTCAGCAACGCTGCCAATTACGCGCCCGAAGGCGGCAAAATCACCCTGTCAGCAAGCGGCACCGGCAATGCGATCGAATTCCGCGTGCATGACAACGGACCGGGCATGTCCCCCGAGGTGCTCGCCACGATCTTCAAGCGCTTCGAGCCTAGCGCGAAGGGCGGGCGGCGGCGCGGCGCGGGTCTTGGGCTTGCGATCGTCAAAAGTTTCGTGGAGCTTCACGGAGGTACCGTGGATATCGACACCGCGCCCGGGCGCGGGACGGCGGTGACCTGCCGTTTCCCCATGTCGCCAAGCGGTATCCGCGCAGCGGCGGAGTAACATGTTCTCCTGCAGACGCATTCTACCCGACGAAGCGGCAAGCGCGCGGCTGGGCGAGGATCTCGCCCTTGCGCTTCGCCAGGGCGATGTAGTCGCTCTTCACGGCGACCTTGGCGCCGGCAAATCGACGCTCGCCCGGGCCGCAATCCGCGCGATCGCGGGGGATCGCCAGCTGGAAGTGCCGAGCCCGACCTTCACACTCGTGCAGAGCTACGCGCTGCGCATCCCGGTACACCATTTCGATCTTTACCGTTTGTCGCATCCGGAGGAACTGGAGGAGCTCGGCCTTTCTGAAGCCATGGCGGACGGCATCGTCCTTGTCGAATGGCCGGAGCGCGCGCCGGATGCATTCGCCGGCGCAATCAAGATAACTCTGCGGGAACATGGCGAGGGCCGTGAGGTCGAGATCGAAGCGCCGCTAGATGCCGCCGAACGGATCGCTCATTCCTTAAAAATCCGCGAGTTTCTGGATAAGGCCGGGCACACCAATGCTCAGCGTACCTATTTGCTCGGCGATGCCTCGATCCGAGCCTATGAGACCATCGAAAGCGATGGCGGACGCCTGATCTTGATGGACGCCCCGGAGCGCCGCGACGAGCCCATCGTGCGCGACGGACTGCCCTACAGCAGGATCGCGCGGCTCGCACAGTCGGTGACGGCTTTCGTGGGCGTCGCCAATACTTTGCGCGCCGCCAGCTTTTGCGCACCGCAAATCCATGCGCAGGATTTAGGTGCCGGATTGCTGCTCACCGAGCATCTTGGCGACGAGCATTTTCTTGGAAAAGAGAGAAGGCCGATCCGCGAGCGCTATCTTACGGCCGCTGGCCTGCTTGCGGAGCTGCACGACCGCTCCTGGCCGGAACGCTTTCCGGTCGCCGAGGGGATCCAATATACGCCTCCCCCTTATGATCGCGCAGCGCTTGGTATCGAAACGGAGCTGCTTCTTGATTGGTACCTTCCCTTCGTGAAGGAGCGTGCGGCGACCGACGAGGAGAGGAAGGAGTTCGAGCGGTTGTGGTCAGGCCTGTTCGACCGACTCGAGGCCGCGGAGCAAACCCTCGTCCTTCGCGACTATCACTCGCCGAACATCATATGGCGCAGCGAAAGAAGGGGCCTCGACCGGCTCGGCCTTGTGGATGTGCAGGATGCGGTTTGGGGGCCGGGGGCCTATGACGTCGCCTCACTGGCCCTCGATGCACGCGTGACCATCTCCGAGGAACTGGAGCGCAGCATAGTCGGAATCTATTGCGCGGGCAGGCGGGCACCGCGATTCGATAGCGCCTCCTTCGAGGAGGCCTATGCCATCACCGCCGCCCAGCGGAACACAAAATTGCTGGGAATCTTCGTGCGTCTTTGCCGGCGCGACGGCAAGCCGGTCTATTTGCGCCACCTGCCGCGTATCCGCACTTACCTTAACCGCGTGCTTGCCCACCCCGCGCTCTCCGATCTCGGCGCTTTCTATCGCGAACAGGGTTTTCTCGATGGAGAAACCGAATGAGGAAGCCGGAACGGGCCATGGTTCTTGCGGCGGGCCTTGGCCAGCGGATGAGACCTCTCACCGAGACAATGCCGAAGCCCCTCGTTCCCGTGGGCGGCAAGCCGCTCATCGACTGGGGCCTCGACGCGCTGCAAAGGGCGGGCGTGGGCGAGGCGGTCGTCAACATACATTATCTCGCCGCCCTGATGGTGGAGTACCTGGCCCTGCGCGCCGACCCGCACATCGTCATCTCCGACGAGCGGCAGATGCTGCTCGATTCCGGCGGCGGCATCGTCAAGGCCTTGCCACTTCTTGGGGACAACCCCTTCTTCCTCCTCAATGCCGACACATTCTGGATCGACCGCTCGGAAGATAACCTGGACCGGCTGGCCTTTGCGTGGAACGGCGGTCAAATGGATATTCTGATCCTGCTCGCGGATCCTGTATCCGCGACGGGGCATACGGGGAAGCTGGATTTCACGATGGATGCGGAGGGGCGGCTCAAGCGTGCGCAGGGCGCGGCAAACGGCTATATCTATGCCGGCGGCGCTATCCTGCATCCGCGCCTCTTTGCCGGCGCCGTCGCGACCCCTCATTCCCTCAACCTGTATTTCGACCGTGCGATTGCGGCAGGCAGGATGTATGGCCTGCCGCTCGACGGCCACTGGATCACCGTCGGTACGCCGGGCGCGATTGCCCCGGCCGAAGCCGTGCTGCGGCGGCTCTCGGTATCGGTCCAAAGATCGGAATCGATTTTTGGAAAGCACGATGCGTAGTTTCAGTAGGTTAGAGCGTCCTTCGTGCGTCCGGATGGACGCACGGCGCTCTAATGTGGCGTT
Organism: Chelativorans multitrophicus; assembly: GCF_011317445.1. Taxonomy (GTDB): domain Bacteria; phylum Pseudomonadota; class Alphaproteobacteria; order Rhizobiales; family Rhizobiaceae; genus Chelativorans; species Chelativorans multitrophicus. The sequence goes on along the minus strand of NZ_JAAAPL010000003.1, from coordinate 305,086 downwards.
GTGAGCACGGAACGAAATAGCCCGCGCGTCTTTTCCATTCCCCCCGGCGTGCCGTTTTTGCCGGCTCTTGCCGACGCGCTGCTCCAGGGTCGCCTGGTGCCCGGCTTCCGCTATGATGGCGACCCGCTTTCGCTCGCCGACGCCACGATTTACCTTCCCACCCGCCGCGCGGCACGGGAGCTGAGAAGCGTCTTCGTCGACCGTCTTGGGGGTGTGTCCGCCATCCTCCCCGTCATCCGCCCGCTTGGTGAGTTCGAGGCTGAGCTGGCCGATTTGAGCGATGAAGGCGGCGCTGCTCAACTTGACCATGCGCCACCCATTCCCAAGCTTGACCGCATCCTCCTCCTTGGAAGCCTCGCGCAGGCGTGGAAGGCGCGCGTGCCTGCGCATGTGGCCGCTCGCTTTGAGGAAGGTGTGATCGTGCCCGCCTCCCTGAGCGACGGCCTTTGGCTTGCGCGCGACCTGGCCGCTCTCATGGACGAGATCGAGACCGAGGAGGGTGACTGGAGCCGGCTTGCCGAACTCGTGCCGGAGGAGCTTGCCGGCTGGTGGCAGGTGATGCTCGAATTCCTTAATATCGTTACCAGGGCCTGGCCTGAACTGCTTGCCGAGCGAGACCGCTCAAACCCCGCCACGCACCGCAATGCAATGCTCGCAGCCGAGGCTGCCCGGCTCATGCGAACCCCACCGCGGGGACCTGTCATCGCGGCTGGGTCTACGGGCTCAATCCCGGCAACCGCACGACTGCTCGGCACCATTGCCCGGCTCGAAAACGGCGCCGTGGTTCTGCCGGGGCTCGACCTCAATCTGGACGAAGATTCCTGGCGCGCGGTCGGTGCAATCGAAGGGCCATCCGCTTGCGGGCATCCGCAGTTCGGCCTCAGGAAGCTGATCGGGACCATCGGCGTGGCGCGCGCGCAGGTTCTGGAGCTTGCTGCGCCGGCCCCGGAGCTTGCCGCTCGCCGCCAGCTCCTGAGCGAGGCGATGCGGCCGGCCGATACCACCGATCTTTGGGCGTTAAATCGCTCGATGGTCGACCGGGCGCTATCGCAAGGTGCGCTTGCCGGCGTCAGTCTGATCGAGGCTGCGAACGAACGGGACGAGGCGGCGGCAATTGCCGTCGCCCTGCGCCACGCCATTGCCCGAGAGGGGACAACGGCGGCATTGGTCACACCCAACAGAACATTGGCGCGCCGGGTGGCCGCCGAACTCAAACGGTTTGGTATCCGTGCCGACGACTCTGGCGGAAGCCTGCTTGCCGACAGCGTGCCCGCCACACTGCTCCGCCTGATGCTGGAGGCCATCTGCCGGCCGAAGGAACCGGTGGTAATCGTGGGGCTCTTGAAGCATCCACTGCTTCGCCTGGGCTTGCCGAGAGAGCGCGTGCGCCGCGCTGCCGAGGTGATCGAGCTGATGGCCTTGCGCGGCGGAACAGGCCGGCCTGACGTGGCAACGCTGTCTAGCCTCTTCGCCCAGCGCCATGATGCGATGATGCGCGATCCTCGCAAGCCGTTCTGGCTAAGCCGGCTAAGCGCTTCCGATATCGCCGAAGCTCGCCAGGTGCTTGCCGCCCTGGAACAGGCAATCGTCCCGCTCTCCAGCCTGCGGGAGGCAGCTGCTGTCGGCCTGTCCCTATTGGCGCGCGCCTCGGTGGAAGCGTTTGAAGCGCTGGCAAGGGATGAGGACGGAACGCTCAACGAACTCTACCGGGGCGAGGCGGGCGAGGCCCTTGCCCGCTTCCTTCGGGATCTGGTGGAGTGCCGGACCGGCACGAAGGCGGAGATTTCCGAATGGCCGGACGTTTTCGCCGCCCTGATGGCGGGCGAGGTCGTGAAACCCGCCATGGGCGCCGACCAGCGCATCGCCATCTGGGGCGCGCTGGAGGCCCGCCTGCAAAGCGTCGATATGCTCGTATTGGGCGGACTTAATGAAGGCACGTGGCCGGAGGCGCCGCGGTCTGACCGCTTCATGTCGCGCCTCATGAAAGGTGAGCTCAAGCTGGAGCCGCCGGAGCGGCGCATCGGCCTTGCCGCGCATGATTTCATGATGGCGTTCGGTGCGCCGCAAGTGGTGCTTGCCCGCTCGACCAGATCGGAGAGCGCCCCCGCCGTCGCCTCACGCTGGCTGCAGCGGCTTGCCGCCTGCGCCGGGCCATCGGAAACCGCCGCCATGCGCGCGCGCGGCCAGCGCTTTATTGCCTGGGCGCATGCGCTGGAGGCCCGCGATGACGTGCCTTTTGCTCCCCGCCCCTGCCCCAGGCCGCCGCTCGAGGCGCGGCCAAAGCGCTTCTCCGTCACCGAAATCGAGACGCTAAGGCGTGATCCTTATGCCGTGTATGCGCGGCGAATCCTCAAGCTGATGCCGCTCGATCCGCTCATCCGCGATCCGGGCGCCGCAGAACGCGGCACCCTGTTTCACGATATTTTGCAAGCCTTTATCCAATCTGGCGCGGACCCTTCCGCTCCCGATGCGCTGGAACGGCTGCTCGATGCCGGAAAAAAGCTGTTTGCAGAAACGAAGCTCCCGGTTGATGTGGAGGCGGTCTGGTGGCCGCGTTTTGAGCGCACCGCTTACGGCATCATCGGCTGGGAGCGCGGACGCGCGGAAGCCGTTGCCGCTCGGCATGCGGAAATCCGCGCCTCGGCCATCGAGGTCGGCGCCACTGGCAAGCTGCTTTCGGGCCGCGCTGACCGTATCGACATCCGCGCGGATGGAAGCGCCGAGATCATCGACTATAAAACCGGCTCCACCCCCTCAAAGGTGCAGGCACACCGGCTTCTTGCCCCGCAGCTTGCCCTTGAAGCAGCGCTTCTTGCCCGCGGCGCTTTTGTGGAGCTTGGGCAGGCGCAACCAGCCGAGCTTTGTTATGTGCGGCTGAAGGCGAATGGCACCGTGGAGCCGGAATCCATCCTCAAGATCAAGGACAGCGAGAAAGCGGGACCCGAAATCGCCGAGGAAGCCTGGCAGCGGCTGGAGCGGCTGCTTGCATGGTACGATAATTCGGAAGCCGGCTATCTTTCCCGCGCCTTACCGTTCAAGGAAGGGGACACGGAAGGGGATTACGACCATCTTGCCCGCGTGCTCGAATGGTCGGCTGGCGGAGATTCCGGAGAAGGGGAGGCGGAATGAAGAAGGCCTTCCGCATTCCGGGAGATACGCTTTTCGCCCAGGCGCTGGCTTCGGATCCCTCGCTTTCGGCCTGGGTGTCGGCCAATGCCGGCTCGGGCAAAACCCATGTACTCGCAAGCCGTGTCATTCGCCTGCTGCTCAAGGGCACGGACCCGTCGAAAATCCTCTGCCTCACCTATACGCGCGCGGCAGCCGCCAATATGGCTAACCGCGTCTTCGAGAATCTGGCGGGCTGGAGCCTGCTCTCGGATGACGATCTCGCCGAAGAGGTCGCCAAGCTTGAAGGCCGTAGACCGTCATCCGAAAAGCTGCGCCGAGCGCGGCAACTCTTCGCCCGCGCGCTGGAAACGCCCGGCGGCTTGAAGATCCAGACCATCCACGCCTTTTGCGAGGCCATCCTGCACCAGTTTCCGCTGGAAGCGAATATTGCCGGCCACTTCGATCTGCTTGACGAGCAGATGGAGGAGGCCCTCTTCGCGGAAGCTCGACGGGACCTTTTGACCAGCATTGCCGCCGAGAGGGACGGCCCGCTGGAAGAGGCTTTCGCCGAAGTGCTTGAACGCGGCGGCGAAAGCGGCCTGCAGACGCTGCTAACCGAAATCGTCGCCAGGCGCGATGAGTTGCGCCGCTTCATTGACGAGGTGGCGGATGACGGAAAGCCCTATTTTGGGCTTCGCGCCGAGTTCGGTTTCGAAGAGACAGAATCCGCCGAAGCGATCGCCAACGCCGCCTGGCCTGTTCCGGGTTTCGACGCGCAAGCTTTTTCCGAGTTCGTGGAGGCGGCTCTGGAAACTGACGCAAGCCGGGTGCTCAACGGCATTGTCCCGGCCGCTTCGCAGGCCTTCGGCGAAAGCGATCCCGTAATTCGTCTTGATCTGCTCAAGAAAGCATTCTTCACGGAGAAAGGCGAGGCTTATAGCGAAAGAACGTTCAAAGCCGCTCTCAAGGCGCGGCTGCCTGGCATCTATGATCGCTATCTGGCGGCGGCCGAATTCCTGCGGCAAGCCTGCGACCGCCTCGCGCTCTTCCGCATGCTCACGGCCACCACGGCCGCGCTTGGCATCGCCGATGCCTTGATTGCCCGTTACGAGCGGCTGAAACGAGCCCGTGGTTTCCTCGATTTCAACGATCTTATTATGCGCACTGTCCGGCTGCTCGCCCGGCAGGACGTCGGACCTTGGGTGCAGTACAAGCTCGACCGCGGTATCGACCACATACTGATTGATGAGGCGCAGGACACAAGCCCCGAGCAATGGCGCATCGTGCGGAGTCTTGCCGAGGAATTTTTTGCCGGCAAAGGTTCTCGCGATGGCGTAGAGCGCACCATCTTCGCCGTGGGTGACGAAAAGCAGTCCATCTACTCCTTCCAGGGCGCGGAGCCGGAAGCCTTTGCTGAAAGCGGCTTCAGGTTCCAGGCCCAAGTGCCGGCGGCCGGCGGCCGTTTCGAGCGCGTGCGCCTTACCCGTTCCTTCCGATCGACGGAGGATGTGCTGCGGGCCGTGGACCTGGTCTTCTCGCGCGAGGAGGCCCGCAAAGGCCTGACGCGGGATCCCGAACCCATCGAGCACAAGGCAATCCGTGACAGCGCGCCGGGCTATGTGGAGATCTGGTCGCCATTGAGTCCGGAAGTCGTTGAGGAGCCCGACGACTGGACCAAGGCGGTGGATCATGCCTCCGCGCCGGCCGCAAAACTTGCCGAAGTAATTGCCGGCAAGGTCGAAAGCTGGCTCAAGAATGGCGAAATGATCGAGGGGCAGGGCCGGCGCCTGAGGCCCGGCGACATCATGGTGCTGGTGCGCAAGCGTGACCGCTTCGTTCATGCCTTGTCGCGCAGCCTCAAGAACCGCAGGATTTCCGTGGCCGGCGCGGACCGGCTGCGGCTCACCGCGCATATCGCCGTCAAGGATCTGACGGCGCTTGGGCGCTTTCTGCTGCAGCCCAATGACGATCTCTCGCTCGCCGCCGTCCTGAAGAGCCCGCTTTTCGATCTCGATGAGGATGCGCTCTTCCGCCTCGCTTGGCCGCGGGCGGAAAGTGTTTCGCTTTTTCAGGCGCTTCGCGAAAAGGCGAGCGCTGACGGGAAACTGCAGGACATTCTCGACACCCTGCGCAATTGGCAAAGGGATGCGGCCTTCAGACCCGTTTTCGAGTTTTACGCCAGCGTGCTCGCGGGCACCGCCGGCCGGGAAGGAGCGCGCAGCCGCTTCGTGGCTCGGCTGGGGCATGAGGCGAACGATGTTCTCGACGAGTTCCTCTCCTTCTGCCTGACAGCGGAGAGAACGGGCCTGATCGGGCTGGAGGCATTGCTCGACACGCTGGAAGGAGCAGCGCCAGAGATCAAGCGCGAAATGGACCAGTCGCGCGACGAAATCCGCATCATGACTGTGCACGCGGCCAAGGGCCTGGAAGCGCCGGTGGTGTTTCTCGTCGATCCCGGCAGCGCGCCGGTGAGCAACAGCCACATGCCCTGCCTCATGCCGTTCCGCATGAAAGAGCTTCCCGTAAAAGGCTTCTTGTGGCGGCAGGGAAAGGATCTCGCCAACACCGTCGCGCGCGGCTTCGAGGCCAAAGTGCGCGAGAAGGCGGAGGAGGAATATCGGCGGCTGCTCTATGTGGGCATGACCAGGGCTGAGGACAGGCTGATCGTCTGCGGCTATCACGGTGTGCGGGGCCCCGCGCCATCCACATGGCACAACCTTGTTCGTCAAGCCTTCGCCGACCAACCGGGCACGACTGAGCTGCAGGACCCGGAGATCTGCGCGCCGGTGCTGCGCTTCAGCGTGACGCCGCCCGTTGAGATGCCACGGGAGGAGAGCAGGGCAAGCAAGGTGGAAACTTTCGATATACCGGCGGAATTGACCCGCCCGCTCCCGCCCGCGCCGGCTATTCCACGGCCGCTTTCCCCCTCTGGGGCAGCGGTTCTGATCGAAGGTGGATATGAAGCGGCCGCTTTGAAACGCTCGCCGGTTCTGGACGGCGCGGCCGACCCCGGCTTTGCGCTTGAGAGGGGCACCGCAGTGCACCGGCTGCTGCAGGCGCTGCCGGAGCTTGCGCCTGACAAGCGCGAGATTGCCGCCCGGCGTTACCTTGCCCGCGCGGGCGCAAGCTGGCCCCCACGGGAAGCGGAAAGTGTCTGCCGTTCGGTGCTTGCAGTTCTGCGGGACGAGCAATTCGCGCCGATCTTCGCGCCGGGCTCTCGCGCTGAGGTCTCTGTGATGGGCGAGATCCTGCTCGGCGGCACTCCGCAGGCGGTGAGCGGCAAGGTGGACCGGCTTGCGGTGACGGCGGGGGAGGTGCTGCTGGTGGACTACAAAACCAACCGGCCGGCGCCGGAACACTTTGCCGAGGTGCCCGCAGCCTATATCGCCCAGCTCGCGCTTTATGCGGAGCTGTTGAAGCCGCTTTATCCCGGCAGAAGCATTTCGGCCGCATTGCTCTTTACGGAAGCGCCTCGCCTCATTCCGGTGAGCGCCGAGGCAATGGCGGCTGCGCTTGCGCGCCTGGGAAGCGCGAAAGCCGACCCCGAATAGTGTTGACCGGGCGTAACCACCCTCGGGTAGCCGAAGCCTTGTCCACCGTCAGCGCACAGTGTGGCTAAAAAACAGGGGCTAGAGCGGACGCGCAAGCCAGTGCGGGTGCATTCCGCTCCGGGGTGGCGCGTTGAGGGCGGATCTGGAACGTACAAAGTTCCTTATCCTTGGGCCTCGCGAATACTCCGTCCGCCCCCCAATGCCGGAGTCGCAGCCGAGAAATTAGAGCACTTGAACTCCATCAACGAGCCAAGGTTTCGCCGCGCTTGCCCGACTCACCGGAGCGTGACAAAAGTGCTTCTTGAACTTATTTCCGCGGGGCCCCACATCACGGGCAAGTTTTCAAGATAAGGAGAGCCTGATGGCCACGGTGAAAGTCGATAGCGGCAATTTTCAATCCGATGTTCTGCAGGCCTGCGAGCCCGTGGTGGTGGATTTCTGGGCAGAATGGTGCGGCCCCTGCAAGATGATCGCGCCTGCCCTGGAAGAGATTTCATCGGAAATGCAAGGCAAGGTGAAAGTCGCCAAGCTCAATATCGACGAGAACCCCGAACTTGCCGCACGGTATGGCGTGCGCTCGATCCCCACGCTCATGCTGTTCAAGAATGGCGAAGTGGCGGATATGAAGGTTGGAGCAGCCCCGAAGACGGCTTTGTCGGCTTGGATCGGCGGTTCCATCGCATAACACGCGATTCCCTTTGGAATTCAAGAAGCCCGGCCTATGCCGGGCTTTTTTCTTTTCGGATCGCTCGCGCCCGCACCTTTCATGCTGCCTGGGCAAGCCTCTCACTCGAGATTCGGTAGGATATCGCCTCCGCGAGATGGATTCGGCCCACGTTTTCCTGCCCCTCCAGATCGGCGAGTGTGCGAGCGACCTTGAGCACGCGATGATAGGCGCGGGCGGACAGCGCCATCTTCTCGCTTGCGTCCTGAAGCAGCGAAAGCCCGCCCTGATCGGGCATGGCTACCTGCTCGATGAGCGCGGCCGAGCAGCGCGCATTGGTGGTGGAAGATGGCAGCCCTAGCGCAGCGTAGCGCTCCGCCTGAATGGCGCGCGCCCGCCCCACGCGCTCAGCCACCAGGGCGCTCCCCTCCGCCTTGCCAGGGCGGATCAAATCGCTCGCCGATACGGCGGGGACATCGATCCGCAGGTCTATGCGATCGAGCAGCGGGCCGGAGATGCGCGCTTGGTAATCGGCCTGGCAGCGCGGTCCGCGCGCGCAGCGGTGCCCCGGTTCGCCCGCCATGCCGCAGCGGCACGGGTTCATCGCCGCGACAAGCTGGATTTGCGCCGGGTAGCTCACCCTGTGATTGGCGCGAGCGATCACGCATTCACCGGTTTCAAGGGGCTGGCGCAGGGAATCGAGCACCTGCGGCGTGAATTCCGGCAGCTCGTCGAGGAAAAGCACACCGTAATGGGCAAGAGAGAGCTCGCCGGGCCGTGCCCTGAGCCCTCCGCCCACCATCGCCGCCATGGAGGCAGAGTGATGCGGCGCCCGAAAGGGCCGCCGGTCCGAGAGCCGGCCGTCGGCAAGCTCGCCGGCGATCGAGGCTATCATGGAAACCTCCAGAAGCTCGCGGGGCAGGAGCGGCGGCAGAATGGAAGGAAGGCGCTGCGCGAGCATGGACTTTCCCGCTCCCGGCGGGCCAACCATGAGCAGATTGTGGCCTCCTGCCGCCGCCACCTCGAGCGCCCGCTTGGCGCTCTCCTGCCCCTTGATATCGGCAAGGTCCGGCAGGGTGCCGGCCGGCGGACCAAACCCCGGTTTCGGCCGGCTCATCACCTGCGTGCCCCGGAAATGGTTGGCCAGAGCGATAAGACTGCGCGGGGCCAGGATATCCAGCTCTGCGCTCGCCCAGGCGGCTTCCGGCCCGCAATCATAAGGGCAGATGAGGCCCTTGCCCGAAGCATTTGCCCCAATTGCCGCCGGCAGCACCCCGGCCACTCGGGCCACCGTGCCGTCCAGCGCCAACTCGCCAAGCACCACATAATCTGAAAGCGCATCCCCAGGGATCGCTCCGAGCGCGGCCATCAAGCCGAGCGCGATCGGCAGGTCGTAATGACTGCCCTCCTTAGGCAGGTCCGCCGGCGCCAGATTGACCGTGACGCGCTTGGGCGGCATCGAAAGACCGGAAGCATGAAGTGCAGCCTGCACACGCTCCCGGCTCTCCGCCACAGCCTTGTCACCCAAACCGACAATCTGGATGCCCATCTTGCCAGGCGCGACCATCACCTGCACGTCTACAGGAACAGCCTCTATCCCCTCGAACGCGATCGTGCGCACACGCGAAACCATTGAAAACGCCCCCCGCTCGCGGCCCACCCCTGGCCAACGCGGCAATGAAAGCATAAGCTGCAGATCAGATCAAGAACATCCAGCGAACAAAAATTCCGGTGAAGCTTAGGATGAGATAGCAGCCTTCAGGCCATCAATCGGCGGCCTCGGGCAAGCGTCCATATTTGGCGCCATATCGCATCATACGTCTCAGATGGCGTGCACCAAAAACCGCGTCTGCCGCGAGCCGGGCGGTGGCGTTAGCGCAGAAGTCATATTCCCCTTCCATGACGACGATTTTGCCGCTCTTGCCTGCCATTCCCTTCTTGAAAAGGCGCAGGCCCGGCTCGTGCGCGGCGCCGCCCAGATCATACCACCTTGCGCCCTCGGCGCGCAGCCAACCCATGATCCACCACTGCAAAGCATAGCCGGCCTTGAGCGGCAGGGCTGCCGAAGAGGTCGCGCCGAACATGTAATATGCGGTGTCACCGAACCGGCCGACGGTCGCTCCCGCCACGAGTTCGCCCTGATAAAAAGCCATGGCCACTTTCGGCTTCAGCTTGGCCGGCAAGCGGGCAATCAGGTCGCTCGTCATATGGACGGGCGTTGCGCTGTCGAAACCTTTGCGCAAAACCATTTCGTTATAGAGCTTTTCGAAAGCTGCAGCCTCGCTCTCCGTTTGGGAAAGGCGAATCTCAAGCCCGTTCGCGAGTGCCTGGCGCAGGCTGCGCCGCCAATGATGGGTGAAGCTCTTCATCTGCTCCTGCTCGGAAAGCGAGAGGTCGACGAAATAGCGCTCGGCGTCCAGCATTCGGCGGCGGCGGACGAAACCCATTTCCCGCAATAGGGTATATTCCTCGTCCTGATGGACCGGGCTCGGCCGGGGCAGGACCGTAAGGCAGTGTCCGCGCGAAACAGCGTATTCCTTCACCAGGGCATCCATCACCGTGCGGTAGATCGTCGGATCTGCCTTGCACTCCTGCGCACGCCAGAACGGGCCGAAGCGGACGAAAGCCAACCCACGGCCGAGAACCGGCAGCTTGAAGATCGTCGCCCGCGCACCCGCAACCGGCACACCCGCCCGGCGCAGAAGGAGATGGCTGTCACGCCCCTTCCAATGTTTCGTGGCATAGCAGGCGGTCTGCTCGTGATGAGCATCGGTGAACCCGCTGATGATCTCGTCCCACTGGGCATCCGGCACGTCGTCGACCTCGACGGTATAGCCGGCGTGTGCCTCCTTCGCGCGGATCGTCATGCAATCTACCCACCCTTGTTAACCACGCGAACCGCTTCACGGCAGCCCAGGCTATCTCACACGGCCGGTTTATGAATGCATAACGGACGGGGTTACCGCGGCTGAGCGGAGAAGGTCCGCCGTCCTACGAAATCGCGCCGCGCCGCGCCTCCACCGCATCCCAGAAAAGAGCAGCGATGTCGGCGCCGCCAAATCGTTTCACCTCCCGCACCCCCGTCGGTGAAGTGACATTGATCTCCGTGAGGAGACCGCCGATCACGTCGATCCCCACCAGAACAAAGCCGCGCTCGCGCAGCGCTGGCCCGATGCGGGCGCAGATTTCGCGCTCGCGCTCGGTGATTTCCGTCGGTTCCGCGCGTCCGCCCACATGCATGTTGGAGCGCGAATCATGTTCCGAGGGTATGCGATTGATGGCCCCCACCGGTTCGCCTTCGATCAGGATGATGCGCTTGTCACCGCCGCGCACCTCCTTCAGGTAGCGTTGCACGATGAAGGGCTCGCGGAACATCTGGGTGAACAGCTCGAGCAGAGAGGCGAGATTGCGGTCTGCCTGCGCCAGGTGGAATATGCCCGCGCCGCCATTGCCGTAGAGCGGCTTGACGATGATGTCGCCATGTTCCCTCCGGAACGCGTCGACCTCGATCGGATCGCGGGTGATCAGCGTGTCCGGCATCAAATCCGGAAACTCCGTCACGAAAATCTTTTCCGGGCTGTTGCGAACCCAGACCGGATCATTGACCACCAATGTCTTGGGGTGGACGCGCTCGAGTATATGCGTGGTGGTGATGTAATTCATGTCGAAGGGCGGATCCTGGCGCAGCAGCACGACATCCATTTCGGACAGCGCAATGCGTTCGGGCGCGCCTAGGGAAAAGTGATTGCCGATCTCGTCCCGTACATTCAGCGCCTCCACCGTCGCGAACGCTTCGCTGCCGCGCTGAAACAGGCGGTCGGGCGTGTAATGCCACAGCTTGTGACCACGGCGTTCGGCCTCCAACGCAAGCGCAAATGTAGTATCGCCTGCGATTGAGATGGTCGAGACATGGTCCATTTGAATGGCGACGCGAAGCGGCATAAAAGGACTCCGGCAGGTTGCGGCAGCGATTCGCGGCAGATGACGCCGCCATCGTCCAACTGTCAAGCGCCTGCGGAAGCCGTGTCAGGCAGCGGAAACAATGGTGGCGGGGGGATCGCATACGTTTCTTAAAGAATTCTGCGGGAACCTGCGCCAGGGCGCAAAATGGCGGAATAAAGGATGCGGTCTCAACTGATTGAGGGCCAGGACGCCAGAGGCGTCAGAGAGGTCGTTGGCTCAATCGAGCCTCTCACAGGTTTGGGCAGTTATCAAAGCTTCTTGAAAGAGGTGACCCGTCTCATTGCCAATCGCGGGGACGCTCCGGTTCCCTTTGCGGTTATCGTTCTCGATCTGGACGGGTTCATGCCCATCAGGGACCTGTTCGGCAATACCGTCGGTGACGATATCCTTCGGCAAGCCGCGATGCGCTTGCGTGCCGCGATTGGCGACTCTTCGATCATCGCCCGCGTCGGCATGGATGATTTCGCCGTGCTTCAGCCCATGATCTCCAGCGAAGAAGCCATGGCCGAGCGCGCCAGAATGCTGATAGAGGTTCTATGCCCACCCTATGAGGTGGGCGAGCGCACCGTGCAGCTTTCCGCATCAGCCGGCTGCTCGCTTTTCTCTTCGAAAGAAGAGACGGCTGAACTGCTGCTCGGCAAGGCAGAAACTTCGCTTTACCACGCCAAGCGCTCGGGGCGGCGCTCCGTACTGGTCTACACGCGAGAAATGGACGAGGCAGCCAAGCGCCGAATCCGTATCGAGCAGGCACTCAGGCAAGCGGTCGCCGAAGGAGAGGTGGAGCCGCACTTCCAGCCTATCGTCGACCTCCCCTCCCGTCGGGTCGTCGGTTTCGAGGCCCTCGCGCGCTGGACGGATAGCGAGCTTGGGCTGGTGCCGCCCTGCGTGTTCATTCCAATAGCCGAGGAGATCGGAATAATCGGCCAGCTCACGGTCCTTCTCCTGCGCAAAGCAGCGGAGACTGCCCGCGATTGGCCGCAGCATCTCTTCCTTTCCTTCAATCTTACGCCTTCCCAACTGATGGATCGCAATACCGGTCCGCAAATCCTTTCCACCTTGGAAAAGACCGGTTTCGATCCAAAGCGGCTGGAAATCGAGATCACGGAGACGGGTCTCCTGGGGGATCCGGCTTCGGCGGCCAGGACGATCGAACATCTCCGGAGCATGGGAATCCGCGTGTCACTCGATGACTTCGGCACCGGGCAATCCAGCCTCGGCCGGCTGCGCGATTTCCGTTTCGACAAATTGAAAATAGATCGCGCCTTCGTCGCCTCCCTTCTGGAGGACCGCCCCAGCGAACACATCATCCGGGCCATACTGGCCATGTGCGATGGGCTGGGTATCGATGTGATCGCGGAAGGCATCGAAGAGGAAGCTCAGGCTGAAAAGCTCGTTTCCTTCGGCTGCAAGGGCGGACAAGGCTTTCTCTTCGGCACGCCCAGCGATGCCACGGCGACCCTGGGGCACCTTCAAGCCGGCTGTCTTTAGTCTTAGCGGGCCGCCGGAGGCTTGCCGCTAGCGTCGGGCGAGGGTCAACCTCATTCCTGGATGAGTGCGCCGGGCTCTTTCATGGCTCCAAATTCGGCTTTCTGCCGAAAGAAGATCGTACGAAGAAACGATGCGCCCGCATCGGGGTTATTACTTGGCCACCTGCGGGTGTAACGCTAAGCTCGTACGAGACGGGGAGGGAAGAGATGACATGGACAGGACAATTTCCCGACCTTGAAGGTGCTTCCGTGTTGATCACCGGGGGCGGGTCGGGGATAGGCGCTGCTCTGACGGAGGGCTTCCTTCGGCAGGGCGCCAGAGTTGCCTTTATCGACGTTGCCGAAGATGAGAGTCGGGGCCTTTGCGATAGGCTGCAAGCAGAACTTCACCGCGCGCCGCTGTTTCTCCATGCCGATCTGAGGGACATTTCCGCCCTGCGCAAGGCAGCGGCCGAAGCCGCCGAGGCGAACGGCCCGGTGACCGTCCTTGTCAACAATGCAGCCAAGGACGACCGTCATACTATAGAGGAGGTGACGCCGGATTTTTGGGACAACAACCAGGCGATCAATCTGCGGCCGCAGTTTTTTGCCGTTCAGGCTGTTGTGCCGGGCATGAAGGCGGCCGGGCGCGGCTCGATTATCAATTTCACGTCCATTTCCTACATGATCAACAATGGGGAGATGCCATCCTACACGGCCGCAAAAGGCGGTATTGTGGGGCTCACCAAGGGCCTGGCCGGCGCATTGGGCGCATTCGGCATCCGGGTGAATGCACTTGCCCCCGGCTGGGTGCTGACCCAACGCCAGAAAGAATTGTGGGTCACCGACGAAAGTCTGGAGGAATTCGTCGCCCGGCAATGCCTCAAGAGAGCGCTTGAAGCGGAAGATCTCGTGGGGCCCTGCCTTTTCCTCGCATCTGATGCTTCGCGTGCGATCACCGCACAGGTGCTGATCGTCGACGGAGGATATCTATGAGCAAGGTCGCGGTTTCGGTCCTGTCCGATATCGCCTGTCTTTTGGGAGAAGGGCCGGCTTATGATGCACGAACGGACAGCCTGTTCTGGTTCGATATCATTCAACGCAAGCTCCTGGAAAAGCGGCTTTCCGGCACAGAGACTATCGTCCACGATCTGCCCGTCATGGCGAGCGCGCTGGCGGATGTCGACGAGCAGGGCCAGCTTCTGGTTACGGAAAATGGCCTCCAGCTCAGGAACCGCGCCACGGGCCGGCTAGAAATGCTCGTGGAGGTCGATGCCGACAGGCCGGACATGCGCTCCAACGATGCGCGCACACACCCTGCCGGTGCTCTCTGGTTCGGCATGATGGGCAAGAAGGCGCAGGATCAGGCGGGCGCCATTTACTGGTTCTTCAAGGGCGAAGTTCGACGGCTGTTCTCACACATCACCATCCCCAATTCCATCTGCTTCTCCCCCGACGGAACGATCGGTTATTTCGCCGATACGCGTGAGAACCGGCTCTTTCGGGTGACGTGTGATCCCGAAACCGGGTTGCCCGTGGATGATCCAGTGCTCACGATAGAAGGCGAAAAGATGCCGGGCAACATGGACGGCTCCGTTGTGGACGCCAGCGGGACAATCTGGAATGCGCGCTGGGGTGGCGGCAGGATCGACGCTTGGAGCCCGAGCGGCGAACTCATCCGCAGCATTCCGATGCCGGCGCGGCAGATATCCTGCCCCGCTTTCATCGGCCGTGATGCCGGCAAGCTCGTCGCGACCTCGGCCTATGAAGGAATGGATGAGGAAGCGCGCAAAGCGGACCCGCAAGCTGGAAAGCTCTTCCTGCTCGATCTCGAAGTAGAGGGCCAGCTTAATCCGCCCGTGCTGCTCTAGCAGCCTGTCATTGCACAACACATTGACCGACGAAATCAATTATGTAACATGTTAAATATTTAGAGATTTAAGCCGCCGGAATGCGGCTTGGGGGGCTGTGCACCACATGAATTGCACCCTGGATCTGGTGACGCGCCTGTACGGATCATTCAGCGCGGAGCGCGGCATTAGCAAAAACAACCCCGGCAAGCTGATCTTTATGGAAGAGAGATGACTTCAACGCGCGAAATTCGGTTTGAGGCGCGCGCGTCGATTTCATCCCTCCCCGCCCCGCTGGCAACCTGCGGTTCATCGCCTCTCGCTCCTCGCGAACAAAGCGGACCCGTTCAAGGGAGAAACAGATGTCCTATGCATTGACGATCAACGGCAAGGCCGTTCAGACGTCGACGACATTCGATGTAATCAACCCGGCCACCGGCGAGGTGGCCGCCGCCTGCCCGGAAGGCACGGTAGCCGAACTGAACGCCGCAGTCGCTGCGGCCAAGAGCGCCTTTCCCGCCTGGTCCTCGCGTCCGGATAGCAACCGCCGGGAGGCGCTCGGCAAGATAGCCGACCTGATCGAGGCGCATCGGGAGGAATTGGCCGCATTGATCACCGCCGAGCAGGGCAAGCCCCAGGTCGGTCCGGGCGCTCCCTTCGAGGTTAGCGGTTGTGTCGCCTGGACGCGCGTCACCCAGGCTCTCGATTTCGAGCCTCAGATCCTAATCGACAACGATCACGAGCGCGTGGAATTGATCCGCGAGCCTGTCGGAGTGGTAGCCTCTATCACCCCCTGGAACTGGCCGCTGATGATCGCGATCTGGCATATTATGCCAGCGCTGCGGGTGGGATGCACCGTAGTCATCAAACCCTCGCCATACACGCCTCTTTCGACGCTTCGGCTGGTCGAGCTGATCAATGAGGCCGGCATTCTTCCCGCTGGCGTGCTGAACGCCGTGACGGGCGATAAGGAGGTGGGCGACCGGATTTCCGAGCATCCCGACATCGACAAGATCGCCTTTACCGGATCGACCGCCACCGGCCGCAGGATAATGGAACGCGCCGGACCAACGCTCAAAAGACTGACCTTGGAGTTGGGTGGCAATGATGCAGGCATAATCCTTCCCGGCACCGATATGTCGCCGCGCATGGAAGACCTGTTCTGGGGCTCGTTTATAAATGCCGGCCAGACCTGCTCGTGCCTGAAGCGACTCTATGTGCATGAGAGCGACTATGAAAGCGTCTGCGCGGCGCTGTCCGGCTTCGTTGGCGGAATAAAGGTCGGCAACGGGGCCGAACCCGACACCTTGATTGGCCCGCTCTCCAACAAGATGCAGTTCGACAAGATTGTGGCCATGGTCGAGGACGCACGCGCCAAAGGAGCCCGCATTCTCGCCGGTGGCGAGAAGCCGAGTGGCAGGGGATACAACTACCCGCTTACCATCATCGCGGATGCGACCATGGATATGCGAGTCGTCGCGGAAGAGCAGTTCGGGCCGGTTCTGCCGGTGATCCGCTACCGGGACGTGGAAGAAGCTGTAGCCGAGGCGAATTCGCTGGAACTCGGGCTCGGCGCGTCCGTATGGGGCGATGACCCCGAGGAGGCGGCAAAAGTCGCCCGCAAACTGATTGCCGGAACACGCTGGGTCAATCGGCACGGCGTGCTCAACCCCACTGTCCCGATGGGCGGCGTGAAGCAGTCCGGGATCGGTGTGGAATTCGGGATTGAGGGACTGCAGGAGTTTACGACCGTGCAGGTCCTGAGCATCGCAAAGCGGGTCGCCGGATGACGCGCCTCACGACAGGCGAGATCATCGCCAAATCGCTCATCGCCAACGGCGTGGACACTTTGTTCGGGATTTCCGGCGCGCATATGTACGACTTCAACGATGCTGTTGCGCGCGAGGCGGGAGCGATCCGGTTCATTCATACGCGTCACGAACAGGGTGCCGGCTATATGGCGTATGGCTATGCCAAATCGTCAGGCAAAGTCGGCGCCTACACCGTTGTGCCCGGTCCCGGCCTTCTGAATTCCGGCGCGGCGCTTTGCACGGCTTATGGCGCTAACGCGCCCGTATTGTGCATCACCGGGAATATCATGTCCCACCTTATCGGACAGGGGCGGGGCCAGCTCCATGAATTACCTGACCATCTGGGCACCTTGAAAGGCCTTACCAAGTGGGCGGAGCGGATCAATCATCCGACACAGGCAGCCGCGGTTATGCACGAGGCCTTCCGGCAGATGCTGTCCGGCCGGCCAAGACCGGTTGGCATCGAAACCCCCTGGGATGTTTTCGGGATGGCCGCCGAAGTGGAAGAGCCTACGGCGGTTCAAAAAGATCCCGCGCCGACCCCGGATCCTGAAGCGGTCGGGGCGGCCGCCGCGCTCATCCGTGCGGCAAAGAACCCGCTCATCATGCTGGGCTCGGGTGCTATCGGTGCGGAGCAGGAGGTGGCCGCGCTTGCCCGGCTTCTGCAAGCGCCGGTAACGGCTCACCGCTCGGGCAAAGGCGTTCTTCCCGAGGACGACCCGCTTTTCCTGCTGCCGCCAGCCGCCTGGCGCTATTGGCAGGATTGCGACCTCCTGATCGGCATCGGGTCACGTCTGGAACTCCAGTATTTCCGTTGGCGGTGGATGCCGAAGGGGCTGAAGGTCCTGCGCATCGACATCGACCCGACCGAGATGGTTCGCCTGAAGCCGGATGTGGGCCTCGTCACCTCGTCTGCTGCCGGGCTCCAAGCGCTGCTTGACGAGTTGGGAAGCAAGGAACAGCGTTCTTCGAGGGAGGCGGAACTGTCGCGATTGCGCAGCGATGCCGCCGAAGCCCTCAAATCCGTCCAGCCGCAGGAGGAATATCTTCGCGTCATTCGCGAAGTGCTGCCGCGCGACGGCTTCTTTGTGGAAGAGGTTTCCCAGGTCGGCTTCACAGCCCGCATGTGCTTCCCCGTCTACGGGCCGCGCCAGTATGTAACCTGCGGGTATCAGGACAATCTCGGCTTCGGCTTCAACACGGCGCTCGGCGTGAAAGTTGCCAATCCCGACAAAGCGGTCGTGTCGATCTCAGGCGATGGCGGGTTCATGTTCGGGGTCCAGGAACTTGCAACTGCCCGCCAGTTCGGAATTGCCGTGGTGGCGATCGTTTTCGACAACTCGGCTTACGGCAATGTCCGTCGGGATCAGCAAAATAGCTATGGAAACAGATTGCTGGGAGCAGATCTGGACAATCCCGATTTCGTCGCTCTCGGGAAATCCTTTGGTGTTGCATCCTTCCGCGTCGGCAGTCCCGATGAACTTCGGGAGAAGCTGCCGGGTGCGCTCGCGTGCGGGGAACCGGTCGTAATCGAGGTGCCGGTGCCACGTGGCTCGGAGGCATCGCCCTGGCCCTTCGTGCATCCGGCTCCGCTGAACTAGATGGGTCCGTTTGAGACCCCGTGCACCGCAGACGGGCTGCGGCGCATCAGCCCTCCAGGATCTCCTTCGACGCCACGGTAGAATCGGGGTTGAGCCGGTAGACGATCGGAACGCCTGTGGCGATCTCCATCTTGACGATCTCCTCGCCGGAAAGCCCGTCCAGAACCATCGCCAGCGAGCGTAGCGAATTGCCGTGAGCGCTCACCAGCACTGTCTTGCCCCGCAGCACCTGCGGGAGGATTTCCCGCAAATAGTAGGGCCAGACGCGGGCACCCGTGTCGCGCAGGCTCTCGCCGCCGGGAGGCGGAATATCATAAGAGCGGCGCCAGATATGCACCTGCTCCTCGCCCCATTTCTTTCGCGCGTCGTCCTTGTTGAGGCCAGAGAGATCGCCGTAATCCCGCTCGTTGAGCGCCACGTCCTCGATCGTCTCCAGAGCGGGCAATCCGAGGACCTCCAGAATATGCGTATTGGTGACTTTGGCGCGCGAAAGCACCGAGGTGAAGGCGATGTCCGGTCTAAGCCCCCTGTCCTTGATCTTGCGTCCCGCCGATGTGGCTTCTTCATGGCCAAGCTCGGATAGGCCGGGATCGCGCCAGCCGGTGAACAGGTTCTTCAGGTTCCATTCGCTCTGGCCGTGGCGAACAAGGATCAGCGTTCCGGACATGGTTCTTCCCTATCTGGCTTGGTCGGAATTTTCGGTGAAGCCCAGTACATCGAGCATGGAGTGGAGGCCCGGCTTCCTGCCGCGCGCCCAGAGCGCGGCCTTGACGGCGCCGCGCGCGAAGATGGTGCGATCTTCGGCAAGATGCGAAAGGACGATGCGTTCACCGATGCCGGCGAGGATGACCGAATGCTCCCCCACGACGGAGCCACCGCGAAGCGTGGCGAACCCGATGGTGCCGGCTTCGCGCGGGCCGGTATGGCCGTCGCGCACGCGAACGCTCTTGTCCGCCAGTTCGATGGCGCGCCCTTCCGCCGCCGCCTCGCCCAGCAGCAGCGCTGTTCCTGAAGGCGCATCCACCTTATGGCGATGATGCATCTCAAGAATCTCGATGTCGAAATCGGCCGCATCCAGCGCCCTGGCCGCCTGCTTCACCAGAACGGAAAGCAGGTTGACCCCGAGGCTCATATTGCCTGATTTCACAATCGTGGCATGCCGGGCGGCCGCGGCGATCGCTGCCTCGTCTTCGCCGGAAAGCCCCGTCGTGCCGATCACATGGACGATGCGGGCCTGAGCGGCGTACCCCGCGAATTCCACCGTTGCTTTCGGTGTGGTGAAATCCAGCACCCCATCGGCCTTGGCGAAGACCGATAGCGGCTCGTCGCAGATCTCCACATTGATGATGCCGATGCCGGCGAGTTCGCCTGCGTCTCGGCCAAGATGGGGCGAGCCGGAACGCTCGATGGCGCCGACGACCCGAACGCCCTCCATGGCATGAACGGTGCGTATGAGCGTCTGGCCCATTCGCCCGCCAGCGCCAACGATTACGAGTCCCATATCATTCATCGGCGACCACCCCTTATCTGCTCCATGGTGGCATCGTTGGTATCCACTTCCCCACCTTCCAGGAGGTTCTCCGCCCGTTCCGTCTGCATGCGATAGAAGCGGGCATATATGCCATGCGGCCTCGCCACAAGTTCCCGGTGAGTGCCTTCCTCAACGAGTTGGCCTTCCTCCAGCACCACGATGTGATCCGCATTCACGACCGTCGAAAGACGATGCGCGATGACGAGCGTGGTGCGCTTGGCCATGACGCGTTCAAGCGCCTGCTGGACTTTCGCTTCCGATTCATTGTCGAGCGCGGAGGTCGCCTCGTCGAGCAGCAGGATGGGCGCGTTGCGAACTATCGCGCGGGCAATGGAAAGGCGCTGGCGCTGACCGCCGGAGAGAGTCACGCCATTCTCGCCCACGAGAGTATGGTAACCTTGCGGTTGCTGGACAATGAAATCCTCGGCATTGGCAAGCCGCGCCGCCTCTTCCACTTCTTTGTCGCTGGCATCGGGCCGCCCATAGCGGATATTGTCGCTAATAGTGCCCTCGAACAGATAGGGATGCTGCGAAACATAGGCGATCTTAGAGCGCAGGGAGTGCTTCGTGACCTGCGAAATGTCCTGCCCGTCGATGGTGATCTGCCCTGCGTCGAGATCGTAGAAGCGCTGCAGAAGCGCGAAGAGCGTCGATTTGCCGGCGCCTGAAGGACCAACGATGGCCGTCGTCCTGCCGGCCATCGCCTCGAAGCTCACGCCGTGAAGCACAGGCATATGATCCAGATAGGAAAAGCGGACATCCGTAAAACGGACATTCCCCGCAGTCACCTGCAAGGGTTTCGCGTTCGCCACATCTCCCTGCTGCGGCTCGATGTCCAGAATTTCGTAAATCATCTTGGCGTTGATCAGCGCCCGCTCGAGGGTGACCTGCGTGCGGGCGAGCTTGCGCGCAGGATCGTAGGCAAGCAGCAGCGCCGTTATGAATGCGAAGATATCACCCGGTGGTATCCCGTAGTGCTGAGCACGCCAGCCGGCAAGGCCTATGACGGCGGCGATTGCGATCCCGGCCAGGATTTCGGTGACAGGCCCCAGCCGTTCCGAGACGCTGGCAATCTTGTTGGAGCGCTCTTCGGCTCTCAAGATAACGCCCGATATCTTCTCCGTCAGGACATTCTCCATCGTGAAGGCCTTGATGATGGAGATGCCCTGGACGGATTCCTGCATGGCGCCGAGCAGCCGCGAATTGATTTCCACCGCCTCGCGATTGATCCGCCGCAAGCGGCGCGCTAGGTAGTTCACGGCATAGATCAGCGGCGGCCCGATCAGGAGCGCGATCAGCGAAAGGGCGGGATTGGTACTCACCATCACGGCAACGAGCGCGATCAGCGTTACGATGTCGCGAGTGGTGGCAACCAGCGTGACATTGAGCAGGTCGCGTATGCCGGTGACGTTCTGCGCAATCTGGGCGGCAAGCTGGCCTGAACGCGTTCCCGTGAAGAACCCGATATCGAGCCGCATGAGATGCTCGAACAAACGCCGCTGGTATCGCGCGACAACATTGTTGCCTACTTTCGCAAGCAGGACGCCCTGGCCGTAGCTCGCGAAGCCCCGGATGGCGAAGATGAGGACCACCTCAATGCAAATCCGGATGACCTTCTCCCACTGGTGGCCGTAGAACACGTCGTCGACGAGGGGCTTCATCAGATAGGCCATGTAGCCGGTGGTCGCGGCAATGGCCAACATGCAAAGCGCAGCCATACGATAGTGCGGGAGGAAATCGCGGGCGTTCTCCGCTATCACACGGCGGATGACCGAAACCATTTCTCCGGACGCGAAGCTGCCCAGCAACCTGCCGAAGAAAGATGCGGGTTTGCGCTGCAGTCTGCCCAAGAATGACTTTCCTATGCTGCCGCCGGCTCTGCACACCGGCATTGCTCGCAGCAGCCTATGCCCGATCAAAGGCACATATGCAATCGCAGCAGGGCAAAAGGCGCCGCTGCCCTCAGCGCAAGCGCCAGCGCCGGCCCGCCGTTTCGACGCCGAAGCGCGCTGGCGTTCGGGCATAGGCCGCAAGCCCGTGCAGCGCGGCCAGCGGATGGGTGATGACATAAACCGGCATGGACGCCATCAGTTCATTGTGCGGCGCCTTGTCTTCAAAGGCGGCGCGGAACAGGCTGTTCTTCAGCGCCGGCACGATCTTCTGGGCGATGCCTCCTGTCAGGAACACTCCGCCCCGGCTCATGAACACAAGACCGAGATCACCCGCGACCCTGCCGAGATAGGTCACGAAGAGGTTCAGGGTCTCAACCGCGATCTCATCGGCCTGCGCCAGCCCGGCCGTCGTAATCTCAGCGGGCGAGGAGAAAGCAGCCTCCTTGGCATCCGCCTTTGCGATCGCACGGTAGAGGTTGACGAGACCGCGCCCGCAAAGCACCTGTTCGCCGGAAACCCTCCCCTCGATCCGCTCCAGATGCGGGAAGATCTGCTCGTCGCGCGCTGTCCTTGGTCCAAGATCCATATGGCCGCCCTCGCCCGGAACGGGGATCCAGGTTCGGCGCGCGTGCACCAGGCCAGCCACGCCGAGGCCGGTCCCCGGCCCCAGGACGACGCGGCTCCCGACGGTTTCGGCGACGTTGCCGCCAATCTTTTCCAGATGCTCTTCCCCAAGCGCCACGACAGCCAGCGCCTGCGCCTCGAAATCGTTGAGTACGACGATATCGCTGAAACCCAGATGGGCCATCATCTCGCGCGGCCGGACCACCCAATTTGAATTGGTGAGATCGATTTCGTCTCCGTTCACGGGTCCCGCAACCGCCAGGACGGCGGAGCGCGGAATGAGATGCGTCTGGTCAAGGATCGCCGTCTGGATGGCGTCCTCTATCGTTGCGAAATCGGCCGTCTGTACGACGGGAAATTCCCGCGGCTCGGCATAGGAGTCCACGACAATGGCGAAGCGCGCATTGGTGCCGCCGATGTCACCGATCAAAATCGGGAAATCGAGCACCACGTCATGGTCGGTGGAATACGCCATCGGGCTAGGAGCCTCCTTGCTCAACTATCGGCTCCGGGCCTGCCGCCTCTTCCAAGGCAAGAATATTTTCGGCCGTGGCCCGGTTCAACGCCATTGGAATGTCGTAAACGATTGCAAGCCGCATAAGTGCCTTTACATCCACGTCATGCGGCATCGGCGTCAGCGGATCAACAAAGAAGATGAGAAGATCGATAGCCCGCTCGGCGATCAGGGCGCCGATCTGCTGATCTCCGCCCAGAGGCCCGCTCTTCAGGCGTCTTATCTGGAGATCCGGGCAAGCCTCGGCGATCCGCCCGCCCGTTGTTCCGGTAGCGACCAGGTCGCATTTTGCGAACCATGCCTGGTGATCGTGTGCAAACGCAACCAGATCGTCCTTCTTTTGATCATGCGCGATCAGCGCTACCTGCCTGCGTGCCATCGATCTTTCAAAGGCTTCAGCTCCTAAATCGATTGAAGCTCTATAGGTGAGCGGAGCGATGCTGAAAAGGCGGTTCCATGCGACCGATGCAAATTAGCGATAAGGCCTCGGCGTAGGACGCGGTATATCGGCCGGCTGCAGCGAATGCAGAAGCGAGGCGGGATCTGCCGCTGGTTGCAACGGCTTTGGCGCCGCAGCCGCGTAGGAAGGCGCATCCGCCGCATCCACCAGCGTCACCGCCGCTTCCGATGGAGGAGACGGCGCAGCCAGAACCACGCGGCAAGCCGCCGGCAGCGCCGACATTGTCATCACATCGCGGGCCTTCGGCTCCTGGGGGCCGGTGGCCGGCCTCCAGGGCTCTTCGGTGAACCACCAGGCGAGTGACTTGTCGCAGCCCTCGCTCTGCGGCACCGCGGCTTGGCTCTTGCAGCCGACAGATCCCTTGGGGCAGCCAATGCGGACATGGAAGTGATAATCGTGGCCCCAGAAAGGGCGGATTTTCCTGAGCCAACTCCGGTCGCCTTGCACGGTATCGCACAGCTTCTTTTTGATGCCGGGATGGACAAGAATGCGTTCCACCTGCGGATAGCTCGCCGCCCGACGCAGCAGATTGGCGTGCGCCGCCGTCCAACGGTTTTCGTCGACATAGAGCGAATCTTTCCTGATCATCGAAATGGCGCTGACCTTCTCGCGCTCCTCGATGCTCAGGCGGCGGTTCGGCATGGGCGTGAACCAGATATCCGCATCCAGCCCGATTTGGTGCGAGGCATGCCCCGTCAGCATCGGCCCGCCGCGGGGCTGCGAAATATCGCCGACCAGAAGGCCAGGCCAGCCATCCGCCGCCGCATCGCGCGAAAAGCGTTCGAGCAGGTGGATCAGATCGGGATGCCCCCAGCGCCGATTGCGCGATAGCCGCATGGCCTGCCAATGGTTGCCGTCGGGGGCAATCGCGATTCCCCCGGCAAAGCAGCCCTTGGAATAGAAGCCATAGGATGCAGGCGCGGTGGCCGCCGGCAGCTTCTGCGCTCCGAACAGATCCTTGGCCAGCGGCTCGGCTTTGGCCGTAACGGCCCATGAAAGACCGAGCAACAGGCCCGCCCCCATCAATCGCATCAAGGAAAATTGCCGCATCTTGCCTCCTTGCGAGCCTCTTTCGAGCAACGAAGGTCCAAACGAATCATAGCATATTTGCGGCAGCTTAGGGCGCCGCGTGTGCTAAAGGCCGCACACAACACGGTGCTCTAGCCTCTCCAAAGACCGGTTTTCCAAAGGGCGGAGAGTCCTTCCCGGTAATTTGGGTAACGCAACGAATAGCCAAGCCCCTTCAGCTTAGCATTCGAAACCCGCTTGCATTCCGAATAGAAGGACCGAGCCATGGGGCTCAGTTTCGCCTCTTCGAACGGGATTTCCGGCGCGGGCTCGACCCCGGTCAAATGCGCGGCAAACGCCACCACGTCCTGTGGCGGTGAAGGCTCGTCATCGCTCACATTGAAGGTGCCGTGGGCCTTCGCATTCAGCAAGTGGCGCGCGGCGCCGGCTATATCGTCGACGTGAATGCGGTTGAAGACCTGCCCCGGTTTGACGATGCGCCGGGCCGCCCCCTCCACAAGATTCACGATCGCGTTACGGCCCGGACCATAAATGCCGGAAAGGCGAAGAATCGCGACGGGAACTCCAATCTCATCGCCGAAACGGGACCACGCCTTCTCGGTTTCGAGCCGCCGGTGCGAGCGGGCGGAAATGGGCTGGCATTCGCTTTCCTCGGTTACCTCTGCGCAATTGTGGTCGCCATAGACGCCGACGGTGGAGAGATAGCAGATCCATTGCAGATTGGGCATCGCACCACGGCCGCGCCTAATCAGCTCTGCCAACACCGCGTCGCCATTTTCGCCGGGCGCTATGGAAAGGATCAGGTGCGTCGTCTCGCGCAGCGTACCGGTCAGTTCCGGGGTGAAACCGCCTTCCGCGTAGATAAGCGGCTTGATTCCCATCCGCGCAAGCGCCTCCGCCTTCTCGGCGCTGCGGGTCGTCCCCGCGATTGAATCCGCCTTATGGGCAAGCACACGCGCAATCGCCCGGCCGCTATAGCCCGCGCCGAAAATGAAGACCCGGCGCATCAGGCAGGCACCTCCACGGCGGCATAGTCCCATTCGGCCTGAACCTGCGGATGGGGTTCAAGCGGCCGCATGCGCCGCCGCAACGCGTCGAACTTTCCTGATGCCATCAGCCGCGACAGCGCCCATATGGCTGCGCCCCGGACCAGCGGCGATCCATCGCCGAGAAGCCGCTCGCAGGCCGGAATGAGCTTTTCCTCGGCGGAATTGCCCGCCGCGATCAGGACGTTGCGGATAAAGCGGTCGCGGCCGATTCGTTTGATGGGCGATCCGGAAAAAAAGGCCCGGAAGCTCGGATCGTCAAATTCGAGAAAATCGGCCAAAGCCGGCGCCTTCAGATCTTCGCGGGCCTTAAGCTTAGACTCGGAGGCCGCCTTCGCGAACTTGTTCCAGGGGCAGACCGCGAGACAATCGTCGCAACCATAGATGCGATTGCCCATCTTTTCGCGAAACTCGCGCGGGATCGGGCCTTTATGCTCGATGGTGAGGTAGGAAATGCAGCGGCGCGCGTCGAGCTGATAGGGCGCCGGAAAAGCATCGGTGGGACAGATATCGAGACAGGCGCGGCAGGAGCCGCAATGGTCAATCTCAGGCAAATCGGGCGCGATTTCGGCCGTGGTGAAGATCGAGCCGAGAAAGAGCCACGAGCCGAGCTGCCGGCTCACCAGATTTGTGTGCTTGCCTTGCCAGCCGAGCCCTGCTGCGGCAGCGAGCGGCTTTTCCATAACGGGAGCGGTGTCGACGAAGACCTTCACATCCGCGCCAGCCTTGCCGGCAAGCTTGCCTGCGATCTGCTTCAGCCGCCCCTTGATCACCTCGTGATAATCGCGATTTCGGGCATAGACGGAAATGGCAGCTCGGTCCTTCCGCTTCAGGATCGGAAGCGGATCTCCTTCCGGCCCGTAATTCATGCCGAGCATGATGATCGAGCGGACCTCAGGCCAGAGCGTGCGGGGGCGGGCACGGCGCATGGCGGTCTCCGCCATCCAGTCCATCGTGCCGTGGCGGCCCTCGCTCAGAAATTCGGCCAGCCGCGCCGGGGCGGCTGGCGCCGCTTCGGGCGTGGTAAAGGCGACCACGTCGAAGCCCGCCGCGTGCGCCTCACGCTCGATATAAGCGCGCAGCCGTTCCGGCTCGGCACGCGCGACACGCATCAGAAATCCAGGTCCGTGTAATGGGAGGCCGGCGACAGGCCCCGCATGCGGTCGTTGAGGAGAGGGCGGAAGGAAGGCCGTGATTTCATGCGGCTGTACCAGTCGCGCGCCGCCTCGAACTCCCGCCACTCGATCTCGCCCAGATAGTCGAGAACCGAAAGGGCAGCGGCCGCGGCCACATCGGCATAGGAAAGGCGCGGTCCTGCCAGCCAGTCACGTGTCGCGGCAAGCCAATTGGTGTATTTTAGGTGCTGGCGAACATTGGCCCGCGCTGCCCGAATGGCCGTGGAATCGGGCGAGCCGCCGCCCTCCCCGCCCATGAAGGGCTTGAGCGCCCGCTCGCGCACGAGATGCTTGGTGACCTCGTTGTCCATCTTGGTGAGGTACCAGTCCACGAGCCTTCGGATCTCCGCGCGCGCCATGGAGTCCTCCGCCATCAGGCGCCGCTGGCGCTGCAAGGCGCCTCGCGTCTCGTCGACATATTCGGCGATGACCGTCGCGCCGACAATGGCGTGATCGCCCTCGGCGAGAAGCACAGGGATCGTGCCTGCCGGATTGAGCGAGAGAAACTCCTTGCGCCTTGCCCAGGGGCGCTCCTCGATTAGGGCCAAATCCTCACCATATTCGCCGAAGGCCAGGCGAACGAAGCGGCAGGAGGCATAAAGCGGATGGTGGAACAGCGTCAGCATTGTCGCACTACTTGGCTCTGGCCATTTGCTGGCCGCAACGGTAAACCCTCGGATAGCCTGATTCCAGGATCTCCTCCCGAGCTATAGGGGGAGACGCCAAGTCTGACAAGCAAGCCGCACAAGGAGAAATCGTGGCGGAACAGACCATTGCGCAAGCGCTCATGCTCGGCGTTCTGGAGGGATTCACCGAATTCATTCCCGTCTCCTCGACCGGCCATATCCTGCTTGCGGGGCATTTCCTCGGCTTTCAATCCACCGGCAAGGCCTTCGAGATCCTGATCCAGCTCGGCGCCATCCTGGCAGTGCTTAGCGTCTATGCCGGGCGGCTATGGAAGATGCTGATTGAGCTGCCTCACGAACCGGCCACTCGGCGCTTTGTGCTGGGGATCCTGATCGCCTTCCTGCCGGCCGCGATCATCGGCGTGGTGGCCTATCAGATTATCAAGACGGTGCTCTTCGAAACTCCATTGCTGATCTGCACCATGCTGATTCTCGGCGGCATCGTGCTTTTATGGGTTGATCGCTGGGCCAAGAAACCGCTTTATCGCGACATCACGCAATTTCCCCTTTCGGTGTACCTCAAGATAGGCCTGTTCCAGTGCCTTTCCATGATTCCAGGCACCTCTCGCTCGGGCTCCACCATTGTGGGCGCGCTGCTTCTGGGAGTCGACAAGCGGGCGGCAGCGGAATTTTCGTTCTTTCTCGCCATGCCGACCATGGCGGGCGCCTTTGCCTATGATCTCTACAAGAATTACCACCTGCTTACGGCAGCCGACCTGCAGATCATCGGTGTAGGCTTCATAGCCGCATTCGTCGCCGCCGTCCTGGTTGTGCGATCGCTGCTCGATTTCGTTTCCCGCCGCGGCTACGCGCTCTTCGGCTGGTGGCGCATCTTCATCGGCGTGCTGGGGCTGATCGGGGTTCTGGTGCTCGGGTAGGCCTCAGAGCAGCCCTGTCACGCCCCGTCGCACGAGATCGAGCGCAACGAGCGTCAATCCCACTCGGAACCAACGGCGGAAGCTTTTCTCGGGAAGCACGTCGAGGAGCCGGCTTCCATAAAGGGTGCCGAGATAGCCCGAGCAGATCATCAAGGCGATGAAGGGCAGCCATTGCGCGAAGGCAAAGCCCGCGATTGAAAAGGCGACGACCTTGAGCCCGTGCTGGATCGTCATGCCGGCGGCCTGCGTGGCGATCAGGGCTTTGCGGTCATTGGTGACGATTTGCGAAAACGCGGCGGCGAGCAGAGGTCCCGTGGCGCCGAAGAGCATGCTCAGAAACGCCAGCACCGCGCTGCCTGCCACAAGCCCCGCGCTGCCGATGCTCGCGGCGCGCGGAAATTTCGCCCAGGTGACGACGATCACGAAGAGACCGAGAGCCAGCTTCATGACCGCATCGGGCAGCTGAATGACGAAGAACGTGCCCACCGCCGCGCCTAAAATGCTTCCGGCGATAAATGGCGCGGCGATTCCGCGCACGATATGCGCCCGCTGGTGCCAGGCGCGCCCGGTATTGGAGCCGAGCTGGATGAGACCATGCACCGGAATGAGTGCGGCCACCGGGATGAACAGCCCGAGAAGCGCCAGCATCGCCAGGCCGCCTCCAAGGCCGAACACTGCGGTCAGCCCGGATGTGAAGAAGCTTGCGACGACAAGCAAGGACGCCGCTGTGACGCTCAGTTCATCCGGCAGGAAAAACGGCACAAGTGCGTCCAAGCAGCACCCGCCTCACATCTGCGGCTGGGTAAACTGGCCGGCCGGCCGGTAAGTCCAAAGATAGGTGGGCAGGATCGCCGCGAGCGTGCGCTGGGGGATCTTCAGGCCTTCGAGCGTCAAGCCGCGCTTCTTTGCTTCTTCGGAAACCACATTGTCCACCGCGAGCATGCGAACCTGATCGAGCGTCAGGAGCGGCTTTGGCAAAAGGCCAAGAATGCGGGCCTGCAGGCGGGCAAGTGGCCATGGAATGGAGATGAAGGCGCGGCGGCGCTCGATCACCTCAAGGATCTCCTCCATGCATTCGCGGAAGGTGAGCACCTGCGGGCCGCCCAATTCATAGGTCGCTCCGGGCTTCAGCACCCCGTCGACGGAGCGGGCATAAACTTCGGCCACGTCGCCCACATAGACTGGCTGAAACCTGGTTTGCCCACCGCCGATCAGCGGCAGGACGGGTGAGAATCGCGCCATATTGGCAAAGCGATTGAAGAACTTGTCTTCGGTGCCGAAGATGATGGACGGGCGGATGATGACGGCGTTCTTCACCGTCTCCAGCACAGCTTGCTCCCCTTCAGCCTTGGTACGGCCATAGGCGCTTGGCGAGTTAAGATCCGCGCCGATGGCGGAGGCCTGGGTAAAACCCGCGCCGACGGACCGGGCGGCCTCCGCGACCGTCCGCGCGCCGATGGCTTGAACGGCGTCAAAGCGCTGGCGGCCGGACTCCTGCAGGATACCTACCAGATTGATGACGTGATCGGCCCCGTGCACCGCGCGATCCACGGACCACCGGTAGCGGATATTCGCCTGGACCGCGTGCACCTGGCCCATAGTGCCAAGGGTGTTCACGAAGATCGCCGTGTGCGGATTGCGGCAGGCGACACGCACGCGATAGCCCCTTCGCGTGAGCGCCAGCACCACATGCCGGCCGACAAAGCCGGAGCCGCCGAACACGGTAACGAGCTTTGGTTTCTCGCTGATGATGGCCATCTACGCCTCGGGTCTGGTTGTGCCTCAGGTGGCGCTTCTTAACGCCTTTCGCTGCAAAGGCAAAGAAGGTGAATGGTGAATAGTAAATGGTGAATGGGGAGCGGCGCAGGCCCGGATTTCGCCCTGCGCCGGCCCACCTTCAAGCCATTCACTATTCACCCCCACTATTCACCGGTTCAGTGCACACCATTTCCCCGCAAAACTTGGAAAAATATGTTGGAACGCCTATATTTTAGCCATATCCGGCTGCTGATTCGCAGTCATCCTGAGATGCCCTTTTGGGCGACCTTTAACGAAAGTATTTGATGAGCGCTACGCCAGAAAGACTCAACGGCGAACCGGCCGAATACGGCGCCGAATCCATCAAAGTTCTCAAGGGCTTGGATGCCGTCCGCAAGCGGCCGGGCATGTATATCGGCGACACTGATGACGGCTCTGGCCTGCATCATATGGTCTATGAGGTGGTGGATAACGCCATTGACGAGGCGCTGGCGGGTTATGCTTCCCTCGTCACCGTGTCGCTTAATCCCGACGGTTCCTGCACCGTGACCGACAATGGCCGCGGTATTCCGACGGATATTCACGCAGGCGAGGGCGTTTCCGCGGCCGAGGTCATCATGACCCAGCTGCATGCCGGCGGCAAGTTTGACCAGAATTCCTATAAGGTTTCCGGCGGCCTGCATGGCGTGGGCGTTTCTGTTGTGAATGCGCTTTCGACCTGGCTCAAGCTGAAGATCCGCCGCAAAGGACAGATCCATGAAATGAGCTTCAGTCACGGGGTGCCCGATGCACCCCTGGCCGTAACGGGCGATGCAGGCGAGGAAACCGGCACGGAGGTGACCTTCCTGCCGTCGCCGGAAACCTTCACGAAAACCGATTTCGATTACGCCACGCTGGAGCATCGCCTGCGCGAGCTCGCCTTCCTCAATTCCGGCGTGCGCATCCTGCTCTCAGACCGCCGCCATGCCGATTTGAAGGAGCAGCAATTCCTTTACGACGGCGGCATCATCGAATTCGTGAAATATCTCGATCGGGCCAAGAAGCCGCTGATCCCCGAGCCGATCTCCATTTCCGGAGAGCGGGATGGAATCACGGTCGAGCTCGCCATGTGGTGGAACGATTCTTACCACGAGAACGTGCTTGCCTTCACCAACAACATTCCCCAGCGCGACGGCGGCACGCATATGGCGGGCTTCCGCGGTGCGCTGACGCGGCAGGTGACCTCTTATGCGGACGTCTCCGGCCTCACGAAGAAAGAAAAGGTGTCGCTCACCGGCGATGATTGCCGTGAAGGGCTTTCGGCGGTGCTTTCCGTGAAGGTGCCGGATCCGAAGTTCTCATCGCAAACCAAGGACAAGCTGGTCTCGTCCGAAGTGCGTCCGGTCGTGGAGAGTCTTGTCAACGAAGCGCTGGGCACATGGCTCGAAGAGCACCCGGCGGAAGCGAAGATCCTGGTCGGCAAGGTGGTCGAAGCCGCTGCGGCGCGCGAGGCGGCGCGCAAAGCGCGCGAACTCACCCGCCGCAAGGGCGTGCTCGACATCACGTCGCTTCCCGGGAAGCTTGCGGACTGTCAGGAAAGGGACCCGGCGAAATCGGAACTCTTCATCGTCGAGGGTGACTCGGCCGGCGGCTCGGCCAAGAGCGGACGTTCGCGCAAGAACCAGGCCATCCTGCCGCTGCGCGGCAAGATCCTGAACGTGGAGCGGGCGCGCTTCGACCGCATGCTCTCCTCCGACATGATCGGCACGCTGATCACCGCGCTCGGCACCGGCATCGGCAAGGACGAGTTCAATGCCGATAAGCTGCGCTACCACAAGATCATCATCATGACGGACGCCGACGTGGACGGCGCCCATATCCGTACGCTCCTGCTCACCTTCTTCTTCCGGCAGATGCCGGAGCTGATCGAGCGCGGGCATCTCTATATCGCCCAGCCGCCACTCTACAAGGTCACGCGTGGCAAATCCGTGCAGTACATCAAGGACGAAGCGGCGTTCGAAGAATTCCTGATCGATACCGGCCTGCAGGAGGCTGCGCTGGAGCTTTCGACCGGCGAGGTCCGCTCCGGCCAGGATTTGAAGCAGGTCATCGAGGATGCGCGCGCCGTCCGTTCGCTCATCAATGGCCTACACACGCGCTACGACCGTACTGTGGTGGAACAGGCGGCGATCGCCGGCGCGCTGAATGCAGCCGTGCTCGCCGATCCGGGGCGGTCCGCGGAAGCCGCTGCTTACGTGGCGCGGCGTCTCGACATGATTTCTGAAGAAACGGAGCGCGGCTGGCAGGGCCGGGTGAACCCCTCCAACGAGGGCGCCGGCGGTTATCTCTTCGAGCGCACGGTGCGCGGCGTGCGCGATGTCGTGATCCTCGACGCCGCGCTGATCGGCTCGGCCGACTCCCGCGCAATCGACCGCTATACCCCGCGCCTGCAAGAGGTTTTCGCAATGCCCCCGGTGCTTCGGCGCAACGACAAGTCGGAGACGGTCTCTGGTCCGATGGCACTGCTCGATGCGGTTTTCGCCACCGGACGCAAGGGCCTCACCATGCAGCGCTACAAAGGTCTTGGCGAGATGAATGCCGAGCAGCTTTGGGAGACCACGCTCGACCCCGACGCCCGGTCGCTGTTGCAGGTGAAGGTTCCAGACGCCACGGATGCCGATGCGCTCTTCGCGCGCCTGATGGGAGACGAAGTGGAGCCGCGCCGCGATTTCATCCAGGAAAACGCGCTGTCGGTCGCCAATCTGGACGTGTAGTGACGCTGCTCCACCGCAAGTAGGGAAGGTGGAAACCGGCTTCCGTTCGGAATTTGCGACGGACGGCCGGTGGTCTACCGGCCGCAGGAGGAAAGCCAAGGCATGGGTCAGGACCGGCTTGAAAAGCTCGAAATCCTCACGTCCGAGCAGGAAAGGACCATCGGAGAGCTTTCCGAACAGGTCGCCCAGCAATGGACGGTGATCGAGCGCATGCAAAAGAAGCTCGACCTCCTGACGGAGCGCTTTTTAGCCCTCGAAGAGCGGACGGCACCGGAGGTCCCGGTTACGAAACCTCCGCATTGGTGACTTGCCGTCAACCGCTTCCTTTACCAGCGGCGGCCTTTCCGAGCGCCATCTCGACAGCCTCATTGATGGGCAGAGCGCGTGCAAACAGAAACCCTTGCGCGGTACAGCAGCCGAGAACCTGTAGGACCCGGCGGTCTTCCTCAGTTTCCACCCCTTCCGCCATGACTTCGATGTCGAAAGCTCGGCCAAGGTCGATCACCGCTTTGACAAGAAGCTGGTCATCCCGGGATTTCGCGATGCCGCAAATGAACTCCTTGTCGATCTTCACCTTGCGGATTCGTATGTCCTTCAGCGAGGCCAGCGTGGAGAAGCCGGTACCGAAATCGTCGAGCGCGATGGATATGCCGAAGCCGGAGAGGCGGCCCAGCCGCTCGTGCACGCGATAGCGATCCAAGGGCGCTTCCTCGGTGATCTCGATTTCAAACATCGAAACGGGAAGGTCTCTTTCCGTCAGCCCGGTCATGATCATTTCATCGACGCTGCTGTTTTCCAGTTCGCGCGGCGAGAAATTCATTGCCACGCGAATGTCGCTGCGCCCTGCCTTTTTCAGCAGCTCCATCATGACACAGCAGTTGCGGAACACCGTCTCGGTAAGTTGGAAGAGCAGGCCCGTCTCCCGCGCGGCATCCACAATCTCGGGCGGGGAAATTTCACCATGGGTGGGATGGCGCCAGCGCAGCAACGCTTCAAAGCCGACAATCTCTGCCGTCTTCAGCGTGACGATTGGCTGAAACCAGATGCCGAGCTCTCCTTGCTCGATCGCGATAATGAGATCCCGTTCGATGCACTGGCGGCGCTCAAGCTCCTGCTGCAGGTTTTCGTCGAACTCGCAAAATTCATTCCGCCCGCGTCCCTTCGCAGCATAAAGCGCGATGTCGGCCCGGAGCAGCATTTCGGTGAGACTCGGCTTCTGCGAACGATAAATGCCTATGCACGCGCCGATGCGAACGGAAGCGACGAGAAAATAGGGGCTCGCGATGGCCGCGATGAGATCCAGCGCAAGCTGGCCAGGGGGATGCGGCGCTGCGCGCTCGGGGTAGAGCAGGACGAATTCATCTCCGCCGATGCGCGACAGGATCGCCCCCGGCGGAGCGCTCTCGCCCACCCGATGCGCGATCCTGACAAGCAGATCGTCTCCAATTTTGTGGCCGTAAGTATCGTTGACGGACTTGAAGCCGTCGAGATCGATAAGCATCGTTACAAACGGACCATCGGTTTCGGCAAGCCCCTCTATCGCGTGTTCGAGGCCACGCCTGTTTAGAAGGCCGCTTAAGGGATCCTCGCGCGAGCTTTGCTCCATCTCGGCCGCGATCTGCCTTGCCTCGTGCTTGAGGCGGCTTCCTTCCAGGAACCGGGCCTGGCCCACCATTGCGCCACGGATCAATCCGGCGATGAAGAGTGCCACTGCAAGAACCATCAGGTAGCTTTCGAAGCCACCTTGGTAGAGGAAGCATGCGATGACGACGAGCAACGGCGGCAGCATGAAGCTGATTGAAATCACCGCGTATGGAGCGCCATACACCACAGCTCCGGCGGATACTCCCGCCAGAATAATCAGATCGAGCTCTGATTTGGGGGTTGTATATCCCTCAGTCAGCAGGGCCAGAAAAGCCCAATTGATGCCGGACAAAAAAGCGAGGAGCTTGAACTGACCAAGATGCGCCATGACCTTGGACAGATCTTCACACCCCTGCTTGGAAATTCGTGATTGCCTGAACGCGCATATAATCCGCGCGCCATTGATGGCGTTAATGGCGAGGAACCACACCAGTACGGCAACAAAGGCATGACCGGCCGCAACATGTGCCGCAAGGATCAGGGCGGAGAGGAGGCTGCTGATCGGGTTCGAAAAGAAAATGCCACGGCGGATGTCGTTGAGTTGGTCGGCTCGGATTCTGAGCTTCAAGACTTCCGGCCGCAAGGGCGCTGGGCTTTGCTTTTTATCCCCCATCCGGAATTTGACCTTGCCCCCAACCAGCGGCCGCGGCACTTGCCTAGCCAGGATTATCCAACAGACAAAGTTAAGCCAGTTTTAACCCAGTCTCTAAACGAAATCCCCCCGCGCGGTCGCGGGGGGATCTGCGATCATTATGAAAACAGCGGAGGAGGCTATTCCTCTTTGCCGCCGCTCTGCTTCTTGAGCGCTGCGCCCAGAATGTCGCCGAGCGAGGCTCCGGAATCGGTCGAGCCGTACTGGGCGACTGCTTCCTTCTCCTCGGCGATCTCCAGTGCCTTGATGGACACGCTGAGCTTGCGTGACTTCTTGTCGAACTGGGTCACGCGGGCGTCCACCTTCTGGCCCACGGCGAAACGCTCGGGGCGCTGCTCGTCGCGATCGCGGGAAAGGTCGGAGCGCTTGATGAAGCTCTCGATGTCATGGTCGACCAGGCGCACGTCGAGACCGGCATCTCTCACGCCGATCACCTCGCAGGTGACCACCGCGTTCTTGCGCAGTTCGCCGGACGCAACAGCCTCGCCGACCACATCACGCCCGAGCTGCTTGATACCGAGGGAGATACGCTCCTTCTCGATATCCACATCGAGGACCTGCGCCTTGACCATGTCGCCGCGGTTGTATTCCTCGATTACCTGCTCGCCGGGGCGCGACCAGTCGAGATCCGAGAGATGGACCATGCCGTCCACGTCGCCTTCGAGGCCGATGAACAGACCGAACTCGGTTTTGTTCTTGACCTCGCCCTCGACCACCGAGCCAACCGGGTGATTGCGGGCAAAGGCTTCCCACGGGTTCTCCAGCGTTTGCTTGAGGCCCAGTGAAATACGGCGCTTGACCGGATCGACCTCGAGCACGACCACCTCGACCTCCTGCGTCGTGGACAGGATCTTGCCGGGATGCACGTTCTTCTTGGTCCAGGACATCTCGGAGACGTGAATGAGGCCCTCGATGCCAGGCTCCAGTTCCACGAAGGCGCCGTAGTCGGTGATGTTCGTGACGCGGCCCTGCACTTTCTTGCCCAGCGGATACTTGCCGCCGATGCCTTCCCACGGGTCGGACTCGAGCTGCTTCATGCCGAGCGAAATGCGGTGCGTCTCCTGGTTGATGCGGATGATCTGCACCTTCACCGTCTGGCCGATATTGAGGATCTCGGTCGGATGGTTGACGCGCCTCCAGGCCATATCGGTGACGTGCAGGAGGCCGTCGATGCCGCCCAGGTCCACGAACGCGCCGTAATCGGTGATGTTCTTGACGACACCCTCGACCACCTGGCCCTCTTCGAGGTTCTGCACGATCTCCGAGCGCTGCTCGGCGCGGCTTTCCTCCAGCACGGTGCGGCGGGAGACGACGATGTTGCCGCGCCGCTTGTCCATCTTGAGGATTTCGAAAGGCTGCGGCGTGTGCATGAGCGGGGAGACGTCGCGGATCGGCCGGATGTCCACTTGGCTGCGCGGCAGGAACGCGACGGCGCCGTCGAGATCGACCGTGAAGCCGCCCTTGACCTGGTTGAAGATGACGCCTTCGACGCGCTCACCCTTGTTGAATTTCTCTTCAAGCTTGGTCCAGCTTTCCTCGCGGCGAGCCTTCTCGCGCGACAGCATGGCCTCGCCCAGCGCATTCTCGATGCGCTCGACATACACCTCGACCTCGTCGCCCGGCTTCAGCTGGCCATCCTTGGCCCTGGCGCCAAATTCCTTGAGCGGGACACGGCCTTCGACCTTCAGGCCGACGTCGATGATTGCCATGTCCTTTTCGATTGCGGTGATGATGCCCTTGACGACCGAACCCTCGACCGCATCGCGCCCGGAAAAGGATTCGTCGAGAAGGCTCGCGAAATCATCGCGAGACGGATTGAATTGTGACATTGATTCTCCTGAAAGCGCCCTTGTGGGGCGAAAGCGCCGGCGGGTTGGTGTTGCATTTGGCCTTGCCCAGCATACGGCCTCTTTTCGAAGGCCAAGACCGCTTCCGCGGTGATCCGACGCATGAAATGCGGGGCAGACCGGTTTATTCTACGTGCATTATAAGTAAGAACTTACTTATAAAACTGCACATGCTGAAAAGCGCTTGCCCTTCCTTTCCGGAAGCAGCCAGCGCCGTCTCACTCAGGCTTATTTCTCTCGGCGAACACCCTTTCAACAAGGGAGCTGGCGTTAAGAAACGCCGTTTCTATATCCATTTCGCTGGTATCTAGCAAGTGCGCGTCTGCAGCCGGCTTGAGCGGGCTGTCGGTGCGGCCCATGTCGCGGGCGTCGCGCCTTTCCACATCGGCGAGGATTTCGCCATATTCGGCATGTCCGCCTGTCGCCAGGATCTCGCGCCAGCGGCGCTCGGCCCGGACAGGAGCGCTGGCCGTGACATATAGTTTCACATCCGCATCGGGACAAACCACCGTGCCGATATCGCGGCCGTCGAGCACCGCGCCGGGGACTTGCAGCGCAAACGCCCGCTGTTTTTCCACGAGCGCACGGCGCACCGGCCCCATGACCGCGATCTTTGACGCGGCTTCGCCGACGGTATGGGCGGAGAGCACTTCGCGATCCAGCCTTGCAAGATCGACGGCGCGGGCCGCCCTTTCGGCCTCGATCTCGTTGTCGAGCGGCAGTCCGGCATCAAGCAGTGCCTTTGCCACGGCCCGATAGGTCAGGCCGGTGTCGAGGTGGCTGAACCCGAAATGCTCCGCCAGACGGCGCCCGAGCGTGCCCTTGCCGGAAGCGGCCGGGCCATCGATGGCGATGACGAAATGCCCCCCCATCATACCGACCGGGTGATCCCGCCATCGATGCGAATGTTCTGGCCGGTGATATAGCTCGACCTTTCGGAGGCCAAGAACAGGATGAGCTCGGCAATCTCCTCCGCCGTGCCGTAGCGACCCATTGGAATGCGCGCGCGTCGTGCCTCTCTTTCCGGCAGGCTTTCGACGAAGCCGGGAAGCACATTGTTCATGCGTATATTGTCGGGCGCATATCTGTCTGCGAACAGCTTGGCGAAGGCTGCGAGACCTGAACGGAAAACACCGGATGTAGGGAAATCCGCCTCCGGTTCGAACGTAGCGTAAGTCGATATATTGACGATTGAACCCGACTTCTGCGCCTGCATTACCGGTGTCACTAGGCGAGCAATGCGCACAACGTTAAGCAGATAGAACTCCATGCCCAGCTGCCAGTCGGCGTCCGAAATTTCGAGCAGTTCCCCTTTTGGTCCGTGGCCGGCACTGTTGACGACGGTATCGATCCGCCCGAAGCTGTTGAGTACGGTGGATGTAAAGCGCTGCAGGTCATCCACAGAGCGGTTGGAACCCGTGAAGCCCAACCCGCCGAGTTCTTTCGCGAGTTCCTCTCCTTTTCCGGAAGAGGAAAGTATGGCCACCGAGTACCCGTCTTCGGCCAGCCGGCGCGCGCCTGCAGCCCCGATGCCGCTGCCGCCGCCGATGACCATCGCCACTTTCGCGTCAGCCATAGTTGTTAATCCCTATCCTCGATTTCTGCCCCCAGCCCGGTCATCAGGTCCATGAATTCCGGAAAACTGGTCGCAATCATCGACTGATCGTCCACGCTAACGGGCCTTTCGCTCGCCAGGCCCAGCACCAGAAAGGCCATCGCAATGCGGTGATCAAGGTGAGTAGTCACGGTCGCCCCGCCAAGACCCTTACCCTCTGGCCTGCCACGCACCGTAAGCGTATCCTTGCCCTCCGTGCAGTCGATGCCATTCACCTTGAGCCCCTCGGCAACCGCGGACAGGCGATCGGATTCCTTAACGCGCAGCTCCTCAAGCCCCAGCATCACCGTCTCGCCTTCCGCCAAACTCGCAGCCACGGCCAAAATTGGGTACTCGTCTATCATGGATGGCGCGCGCGAAGCGGGAACCGTCACGCCCTTCAGCGCCGAGGATCGCACGCGGAGATCCGCCACATCCTCGCCGCCGGCGGAGCGGCGATTCAGAAGTTCGATATCCGCGCCCATCTCCTGCAGCGTCAAGATAAGGCCGGTGCGGGTCGGATTCATCAGTACATTCTCGATAAGGATGTCTGACCCCGGCACAATGAGCGCCGCCACAAGAGGAAACGCGGCGGAAGAAGGGTCGCCCGGCACTGCGATCACCTGCCCTTTGAGCGTGCCCTGCCCCTGAATACTGATGTGGCGCGCGCCCTCTTTATCCGTCTCGATCTGGATGGCAGCACCGAACCCCGAAAGCATCTTCTCCGTATGGTCGCGCGTCATTACCGGTTCGATCACCGTTGTGACGCCCGGCGTGTTGAGGCCGGCAAGCAGCACGGCCGACTTCACCTGGGCGGAGGCCATCGGCACGCGGTAGTTTATCGGCGTGGCATGTTTCGGCCCGCGCAGCGTGATCGGCAGCCGGTCCCCCGGCTCTGCCTGCAGCACCTGGGTGCCCATTTCGCGCAGCGGATTAAGCACCCGGCCCATGGGCCGCTTGGAAAGCGATGCGTCGCCAGTGAAGCGGGTCGTCATGTCATAAGTGCCGACAAGACCCATTGTAAGGCGCGAACCCGTACCCGCATTGCCAAAATCGAGCGGCGCCTCCGGCTCCAGAAGGCAGCCATTGCCGACCCCACGGATGGTCCAGGTCCCGTCCCGGCGGTCGATCTGCGCGCCCATCGCCCTCATCGCTTCGGCCGTCCGCAGCACGTCCTCGCCTTCGAGCAGCCCAGAGATGCGCGTCTCGCCCGAGGCGAGGCCTCCGAACATCAGCGCCCGGTGCGAAATGGACTTGTCACCCGGCACGCGCAGATTACCTTTAAGGCCCTGCGACTGGCGGCTGCGCGCGGGGCGGCTGGGAAGATGATGGTTCATGCGCGTTCTCTCCAGGGCCATTTGTGGTGTGGCTCTAGCACGTCGCAAATTGCCGGTCATCCCCCAGGAAAGCGGGGCTGCGCAAAGCCTTGCAATTAGCGCCTCATTAGGCTTTGACAGTCGCGCGATCTCTAGCTATGGGACCGGAACAACGCGGCAAGCAGCGGCCTTGGTCCGCCTGCCAAATATGCCGGTTCATCGGGCCGGCCAGGAAGACGATGAGGACAGAAGGTGGCTAAACCCGAACTCGGCACCAAACGCATCTGCCCGGAAACGGGCCGCAAATTCTACGATCTGAACAGGGATCCGATCGTATCGCCCTATACGGGCGCCTCCTATCCGCGCAGCTATTTCGAGTCCGGTGCGGAACCGATCGAGGAAGAAGAGGATCTGGAAGAGAAGGAGCTCGATGCTGAGGAGGGCGTCGAAGTCGTCTCACTCGAGGAGGCGGATGAAGATGCGAAGGGCGACGACGCCGATCTGCCGGACATCGACGAGGATGTCGACCTTGGCGATGATGACGACACCTTCCTTGAGGAGGAAGAGGAGGACGACGACGATGTCGCAGGCATCATCGGCGTCGGCGAAGAGGACGAGGAACACTAGCGCACCGACGGCGCTGTAGACGAAAAATGTTCAAGCCTTGGATAGATTGCGGGCTTGATTCTGGCGGCTGTCGGGTTTAGAAGCCGCCAGCAACTTCGGTAGCCCAGACCGGAGTGACCTCTTCCGCCGGAAACGGCGGCGGCTCCTGGGGAGCCAAAGTGTGGGGCCATAGCTCAGTTGGGAGAGCGCTTGAATGGCATTCAAGAGGTCAGGGGTTCGACTCCCCTTGGCTCCACCAATTTATTTTACCTGATGGATTCATATTGACGTAGGGAGCCTTCCCTTCTTCTATCGTTCCGTGATACGCGGCGCGGGCAGCCGCGCCACCAAACTCTCAGCTGCGCCCAATGCGGTAGACGTTGGAAAAGCCTTCCTGACGATTGTCAAAACGGCATAGCCGATCTTCTTCAATCCTGCTCCGATGCCTAAGGAACAGTTCGAGGCAATCGCCGCCTGATTGCGTCCAGCAATAAGCTTCCGTTCGACTCACCGAAAATTTGCAACGAAACCACTAGATCCTAAGCCATGGTCTGCGCTTCCGGATCGGCTTGGCAACTTGGCGCTTGCGGTCAAGGAACGAGCTGCGGTCGCCGAAACGGGTTAGGTTCTGGAGCATTTCGCAGAGGGCCGCGTAAGCTTACCAAGCAGGTCTGGGCTGCACATCCCTGTCCGAGAGAAGAAGTACCGATGTCTAGTGTCAACACATTGGGGTTTCCGTGCAGATCACAGCCCCGTTCATCGGGATCGTACCATGCTCCCGTTGAAA
Source organism: Chelativorans multitrophicus (assembly GCF_011317445.1). Classification (GTDB taxonomy): domain Bacteria; phylum Pseudomonadota; class Alphaproteobacteria; order Rhizobiales; family Rhizobiaceae; genus Chelativorans; species Chelativorans multitrophicus. Next base: position 264,280 of record NZ_JAAAPL010000003.1, on the reverse strand, counting down.
TCCTAACGACACCCTGCATGATTTCATCGGTTATGCTGACGGATGCGAGGCACCGACCTCTTCGGTTCCAGACCTCTACCGTATCGTTTTGAGAAAGACCGCGCGTCTCGGCATCGGCAGGATTCATATAGATGCACTCACGTCCGTTCACCTTGCCAGCAGCGCTATAGGGACTGGCATCGAGCTGGCTGTGCAATTTGCGCGCGGGCTGGTCGGTAAGAAGGTGCAACATGCCAGGCCCGGCTGTACCCAGCCACTCTCGCGGCTCGAACCAAGCGGGATGCCCCTTGCAGTCTGGCAAATTGAAGGATGCTATTGTCTCCGAAAAGATCTCGATGCGGCCGGAGGGCGTGGTGAGTGGGTGCGCCTCCGGCGCATTCCGGAAATCCTCAAACATAACGCGCGGTTTGGCCTGTTCCGCGAGATCTATGAGGCCTTGCTCCCAGAAGGTTTCGAAATCGGGGCACTTGATGCCCTCTCGGAGCCAGTGCTCACGCGTTTCCTCATAGATGTGAGATAACCAGGCTTGATCATCACGCCCTTCCGTGAATTGTTCGCCCACACCCATGCGGTTGGCGAGCGAAGCGAAAATTTGATAGTCGGAGCGGGCGTCGCCGAACGGCTCCACTATCTGACGCATCGCAACCAAAAAGCCTTCTTGCGTCGCGTAGCCGATATCGTTCCGTTCCATCGCAGTTGTCACGGGCAGGGCGATGTCAGCGCGCTTGGCGCTCGCTGTCCAGAACGGATCGTGTACGATGATCGTCTGCGGCTTCTGCCAAGCCCGATTGAGCCGATTGAGATCCTGATGATGATGATAGGGATTGCCGCCAGCCCAATAGATCAATTGAATGTCGGGATAGGTCCGCAAGGCCCCGTCATGCTCGAATGTTGCGCCGGGATTGAGCAACATGTCCGCTATTCTGGCGCAAGGGATGTAATCCTGAACGGCATTCCTGCCTTGCGAAAGGGTCGGGCCTGAAAGGCGGCGGTGTGGGGATCCGTTGGCATTCATTGGACCGTACCCGACGCCGAATCCGCCCCCAGGCAATCCGATCTGGCCGATCATCGCCGCGAGCGTTATCGCCATCCAGAATGCCTGTTCGCCGTGATGGGCCCGTTGCAATGACCAAGCAATGTTCACCATCGTACGGGAGCGGGCCATCTGGCGCGCAAGGCTCACGATTCGATCGGCTTGAACTCCCGTGAGCTCAGCCGCCCAAGCGGGGGTCTTCGCCACGCCATCATCATCACCCAAAAGGTAAGGAAGGAACTTCTCAAAACCCACCGTATAGCGGCGGAGAAACGCTTGATCATGAGCGTCATCTTCCACGAGCTGCCAAGCAAGGGCGAGCATGAGAGCCACGTCGGAATTCGGCCGGCAACGAATCCATTCTGCCTTGCATTCCGCCGCGATATTGTCGTTACAGGGCCCGATATTGACAAAACGGACGCCTTTTTCGGCCATAGCCTTCAGGCCTGGGCCGACCCGATGGTGGCCCGCACCGCCCGGTGAGGATTGAGCATTCTTGGTCGGAACGCCACCGAAGGTCACGAACAGTTCCGTGTGCTCGGCAAGAACATCCCAGGTCGTGTGCTCAGCGCTCAGATCCGCCACCGTACCTGCGATATGCGGCAGAATGACGTGAGCTGCGCCTAGAGAATAGGAGCCCGTGTGCCGGACGTAGCCGCCGATGCAGTTCAGAAACCGGTGAACCTGACTCTGCGCGTGATGAAAGCGGCCCGCACTGGCCCATCCGTAGGACCCTCCGAAAATGGCGCTGTTGCCATATTCGCGCTTCACTCGCTTCAGTTCCGCCGAAATAAGATCAAGAGCAAGCTCCCACTCCACCTCCACGAAGGGTTCTTTCCCCCGTAGCTCCGGATGGGCGCCGGGGCCATGTTGAAGCCAACTTCTGCGAATGGAAGGCCGCTTGATACGGCTTTCGAGCAGTTTGGGATCCAATTGGTAAAGACCAATCATCGACGGGTCGGGATCTGACCGCAGAGGGCGCAACCGAGGAGCTTCCTCGGTCTCGTCGTATTCATAGATGCCCCAATGGGATACTGTGTAGCGCGTCATGTAAAGTCCTGTGAATGAGCTTAGTCGCGGTGGAATTGTAGGAAGGCTTCGACGCAGATCAGGACGGGATTCTCGTGTCGGCTTGGACGACCCCGATGGATATTGCCGGCAGCGTCGATCAACGCAATTTCGAGTTCAAGGCGCGGACGGCCCACCCCGTCGGTTCCAATCGATCCTTTGAGGCCGAGAATCTCCGTGGGTACCTCATCTATTGCGGGGCCACCTTCAAATCGCGCCCCGACGGTGCTGCCGATCAGGCTGAGCACCCGCCCTGAGGTGACACCGTGTTCGGCGCAGACGCGCTCCAGCGTATCGACCAGGTCCTCATTCGGTCGAATTTGAGCGACCACTAAGTCGCCGGAGGTTTTGGGATTGACGGCTTGCGGACCGAACAGGGTGAAGTTCGTCTCGGGATCGAACCGCGCCTCCATCGCAATGTCCTGACTGCCCACATATGCGATCTCGCAGTCGCGCCCGATCCGGCAGTCAAAGGGGAGGATATGGCCGCCGCGCTGCGTGCCATCCTCGTCGTGCCAGAGCACGTGGCCGTGGAGGAAGGGGCGGCCATCGCGCGAACCGTAGGTCGCCGTGCCCTCTTCGATCGTCACAGGGCCATCACGAAAATAGGTTTCGCTGTAGTAGGCGACGTGTTCGGCCGTCTTCGAATAGGTCGGCATAACGAACTGCATTGGTCCGAGCACCAGCCCTGAAAGGTCGAGTGCTGCACTTCGAATTTCCAACGGCTCTAGATGGGCAGCAATCGCATCCATCACGATTGCGCCTTCCGGCAAACGGATGGTGCCAGCGCGGCTGCCGGACGAGTAACTCCGCACACGTGTCGGATCGATCGGACCCGGATGGGTCAGGTGGCGTGCTGAGTTCAGAGCTTTACCGTAGGCTGTTGCGTCGTGCATGGCTCAGATCATTCCTGTACCGCGGTAGACGTGCGCATTTGCGCCGCTTGACTTTCAGGGGAAAACTGGGTGCTGAGTGCCGTGAGACGCGTTTCGAGCTTCCGCGCCTCGCTTTTAAGCATAGTGATGATTTCCGGCTGGCGGCTTTCGTTGAGCCGCGACTCGATGGCACCGATCGACAAGGCGCCAGTCACCCGACCGGTATGGTCGCGAATGGCGACTGCGATCGCCCATGCACCGGCGTGGAAAATGCCCCTGTTGATCGCGCAGCCGCGCCTTCGCGTTTCTGCGATCGCCTGCCTCAGGACCGGCTCCGTCAGCATCGGATAATGACTGGCGTAATAGTCGCGGTGAACCGCGACAATCATGTCGATTTCACGGTCCTCCAGGCTCGCCAGGATGGCGATTCCATGAGCGGCCACGCCGAGCGGATGACGCTGGCCGACGTTGAGCACATGGGAACGAATGGGGTGCAACCCCTCTTCGCGCTGCATACAAAGGGTATGCAGGCCCTGCCGTAAACAGAAGAAGGCTGTGTCCTCCGATCGCTCCGCCAAGCGCCGGACTGATTCGTCGGCCATCGTGTGCACGGCAAAGCGATCCGAAGCGATTGTGCCGTAAAGATATGCCGACACACCGAGCTGATAGCGTCTCGTTGTTTCGTTCTGCGAAACCAATCCCGAGCGGATCAATGCGACCAGCAACCGTCTCGTAGTGGGTTGCTTGAAGCCGCTGGCACGGACGAGCTCCGCGAGCGTGGCGCCGTTCTTGTGCCGTTCAGCGACTAGCGCCAGCAGGTGCATGGCACGTTCGACGCTTTGACTTCCCGACGGCTCCTCCATCGACTCCTCCATACGGTCCATATTATGGACTGGTAAAATTTTTAATTCGATGATTTATAACGACTTTTTTTTGACATGTCATGTTTTTTCACAAACTACTCCATGATATGACTTTTGTCATCGGGAGTTTTTAACAACTCGGCGTCGCATATGCCGCGTGCAGATGGCGGGGCCGATCCAAGGAGGAGAAATCAAGAATGGGTATCAATCGTCGTCTCTTCATCGGAGCAGGCATAGGTGCAATTGCGGCGCCGGCCATCATTTCCGGCAAGGCCCAGGCTGCCGAGTTCCGCTACAAGTTCGCCAACAATTTTCCCCTCGGCCATCCGATGAATAACCGGATGGAAGAGGCGCGCGATCGAATCGCGGAAGAAACGGACGGACGCTTCGAGCTGCAGATCTTCCCCAACAATCAGCTGGGGTCGGACACGGATACGCTCAATCAGGTACGCTCCGGCGCAGTCGAGTTTTTCACCCTGTCCGGCATCATCCTGTCGTCGCTCGTTCCTGTGGCATCCATCAACGGCATGGGCTTCGCCTTCAAGAATACGGGCGAAGTCTGGGCGGCTATGGACGGAGATCTGGGCGCCTATGTGCGCGATCAGATCAAAGCTTCCCGTCTTCATGTGATGGACAAGATCTTCAATAACGGCTTTCGCCAGATTACGACCTCGACGGGGCCAATCGAGGGACCTGAGAACCTGCGCGGTTTGAAGATCCGAGTCCCCGTCAGCCCGCTTTGGACGTCGATGTTCCAGGCATTGGGGTGTGCGCCGGCAAGTATCAACTGGAACGAAGTCTATACCGCTTTGCAGACCGGCATAGTTGACGCTCAGGAGAATCCTCTTTCCACAATCGATGTGGGCAAGCTCTATGAAGTGCAGGAATACTGCTCGCTAACCAATCACATGTGGGACGGATTCTGGATGCTGGCAAACCAGCGGTCTTGGGATCGGTTGCCGGATGACATCAAGGAGATCGTCAGCCGGAACATTGAGCGCTCCACGCTCGACCAGCGGGAGGACATCGATCGGTTGAATGCAACGCTCCGTACTTCTTTGGAAGAGAGCGGCATGCAGTTCAACGAGCCCGACCCCGCAGCGATCCGCGACCAACTGCGCGAGGCGAATTTCTATAGCGAATGGAAAAACAACTATGGTGAGGAAGCGTGGTCCCTTCTGGAGAAGGTGACCGGCCCTCTCGCCTGACGATGTTGAGAAACGAATGCGCTCGCGCGAGCGCATTCGTCCATTCCGACTACCTTTCGGCGGAGCCGCAGTCTCGGACGACAAAATCATGACAACAGCAAGCGAAGACTTCGCCCTCGGCGAGGTTAGCGAGAATCTTGAGGCCCGCGCCGGGTCGGCATTTATGCGCCCGGTTGAATTCGTGGCTGCCTTGCTAATGGCGGCCGTAGTTTTGCTGCTTCTAGGCGGCGTGATCTCCAGATACGTGATCGATCTTCCTCTCGTATGGGTGGAGGAGGCGGCGTCCATCTGTTTCATCTGGCTTGCCATGTTGGGCTCGGCGATCGCGCTCGACCGTAACGAGCACCTGCGGCTTACGCTTTTTCTGCGGCTGTTGCCCGAGCGTCTTCAGGGGCCGGTGGAGGCCACCGCGCTGATGGCTGTGGCGGCGTTTCTTGTCGCTATGCTGCCGGTGACATTTGAGTATGCCTATGAGGAGTGGTTCATCACCTCGGCGGCTCTTCATATCCCAAACACGTTCCGCGTTGCCGGTATTCCGGTTGGCTTCACGATGATGCTTGGGCTGCTGCTGGTGCATGCCTTTCGCAGTCACTCCTTGTCGGAAATCCTCACCGGGGTGGTGATTGTCGTGGGCGCCGGCTTCGCGTTCTGGGCGCTTTCCGACTACTTCATCAATATCGGAAATGTTTCGTTGGGCTTCTTCCTTGTCCTGGTTGTTGCCCTAGGACTCGCCGCCGGTGTTCCGATCGCCTTCTGCTTCGGGCTAGGAACACTCTGTTACCTGGCCTTCGCCTCCTATGTTCCGATCTATGTCATGGTCGGCCGGATGGACGAGGGCATGTCCGGTATCATTCTCCTGTCGGTCCCGATTTTTGTCCTTCTGGGATGCGTTCTCGACACGACGGGCATGGGCAAGGCAATCGTCGATTTCCTTGGTTCACTTATCGGTCATGTCAAGGCCGGTATGTCGTACGTGCTGCTGAGCTCACTTTTCATCGTTTCCGGCATATCCGGCTCCAAGGTGTCGGACATGGCGACGGTAGCCCCGGCGCTTTTCCCGGAAATGAAGCGCCGCGGCAACAATCCTCCTGAAATGATCGCGCAGCTCGCAACCGGTGCCGCCATGGCCGATACCGTGCCGCCGTCGATCATACTGATCGTTCTTGGGGCCGTTGCCGGAATCTCCATTGCAGATCTGTTTGCCAGCGGCTTCGTCGTTGCGATGGTCCTCCTGCTGGTGCTAATGGCTCTTGCCCGCTGGCGTGCACGCCATGAATCCATGGAGGGGGTGCGCCGTGCGCCGCTGAGGATGACGATTCAGCTTCTCGTCATCGCCGCACCGGCGCTTGTCTTGCCGTTCCTCATCCGCGGATCAGTTTCGAGCGGCATCGCCACTGCGACGGAAGTTTCCACCATTGCCGTCGTGTACGGTCTTGCAATTGGCGCGATGCTCTATGGCGGTCTCACCCTGAAGAGCATTTACAAGATGCTCGTCGAGACAGCCGCGATGAGCGGTGCGATCCTGCTGATCCTCGGGACTGCGCTTTCCATGGCGTGGGCTATCACGCAGGCGGGCGTCGGCCAGATGATCGCTGATATCGCAGCTGGCCTGCCGGGTGGCGCCGTTTCGTTTATCGCCGTATCGATCGTAACATTTCTCATCCTGGGTTGCGTGCTCGAAGGACTGCCGGCCCTCGTTCTCATGTCGCCGCTGATGTTCCCGATAGCGGCCGATTTCGGGCTGCATCCGGTCCACTATGCCATGATAGTCGTGGTCGCGATGAATATCGGACTGATGGCTCCACCTATCGGCATCGGCTTCTACCTCGCGTGCCGGATCGGCAATGTTGCCCCCGACGACGCGCTTCGTGCGATCTGGCCCTACATCTTAGCTTTGATCGTCGGGCTTGTGTTGATCGCTGTCTTCCCGTGGATCTCGCTGGGGGTGCTGTCATGACGCTTCAAGTGGCGCAAGGTGCCCGTTTCGCAGAGAAAGTCGTTCTCGTCGTCGGGGCGGGGCGGCCCAGAGAGGGCTGGAACAACGGCGGTGCGGCCGCCCGTGCCTATGCCTGCGAAGGGGCGCAGGTCATCTGCGCAGATCGGGACCTCGAAGCGGCCGAACGCAGCCGCGCGATCATCGAGCGGGAAGGCGGGAAAGCTGTCGCAATACGCGTCGATGCCACCGATCTGAAGGAGATGGAGGGGCTGACCGCAACTATCCTCGAACGCTTCGGTCGCATTGATGTGCTTCATAACAATATTGGCGTGACCGTGATGGGCGGGCCGGTGGAGCTAAGCGAACCAGACTATCACAAAGCGCTCGACCTCAATCTGGGCACTGTCTACCGTGCTTGCAAAGCGGTGTTGCCAGCCATGCTCGATGCTGGGCGCGGCGCTATTGTCAATGTGTCCTCACTCGCCTCGCTAAGGTGGACCGGATACGCCTATTTCGCTTACTCGGCGGCTAAGGCTGCCGTGAACCAGGCAACCGTTTCAATCGCGATGGAGTATGCCCGCCACGGGATACGCGCCAACTGCGTGATCCCCGGCGCAATCGAGACGCCTATGCTCCAGCAGGCAATAGCCAATACCTATGGCTCGCCGGAGGAAATGCGCGAAGCACGCATTGCGATGGTGCCGATGCGCCGCAATGGGCAGCCCGAGGACGTTGCCCAGGCTGCGCTTTTCCTCGCCTCCGATGCGGCGCGCTTTATCACCGGCGTCTGCCTGCCCGTCGATGGCGGCCAAAGTTGCTCCGCCCGCGCCTTTCCATGAAGCAGATTTTCGGCCGTCCAACGGTCAGAGTTATGAGAAGGAGTTTCGATGAACCAGCATGCGAATCTGCATAATAGTGCGCTTGCGGATCATGCTTATCGTGTCCGCCGCAACGCGCTCGTGATGGCTGAGACGCAGGGCCAGGGTTATATTGCTCAGGCTCTGGGCGTTGCCGATGTGCTCACGGTTACATACTTCCATGCGATGAAGCACCGTCCCGATCAGCCAGACTGGGAGGGACGCGACCGTTTCCTTCTTTCGGTGGGCCACTACGGTATCGCGCATTATGCGGTTCTCGTTGCTGCTGGCTATCTCCCGGAAGAAGAACTGCCGACCTACGCTCTCGACGATAGCCGCCTGCCGATGTCGGGGATGACTTCCTACACACCGGGTGCGGAAATGTCGGGAGGGTCTATCGGCCTTGGCCTGCCTATGGCTGTCGGCATGGGCATGGGGCTCAAGCGCAAGAAATCCAAATCGTTTATTTACACGCTGATGGGCGACGGCGAACTTGCCGAAGGGCCAACCTGGGAAGCAGCGATCTCCGCCTCGAATTACCGGCTCGACAACATCATCGCCATTGTTGATTTCAATCAGGTGCAGGCGGACGGTCCGTCCATGAAGGTGATGAATACCGAACCGGTCGTCGACAAATTCGAGGCGTTCGGCTTTTACGTGCAGCGCATCGATGGCAACAACCTTTCGGCACTGGTGGCGGCGTTTGACCGGGCACGCGAATATGCGGAGCCGAAGCCGCGGATCATCATCTGTGACACGAAAATGGGTTGCGGCGTCGATTTCCTGGAAGGCCGTGAGAAGAGCCACTTTATCCGGCTTGGCGAGGAAGATTGGAAACGTGCCTACGAAGCACTCGACAAAGGGAGAAGCAAATGAGCGGCACGTCGACAATAGCCAAGAATGCTGCACCCGTGATCGCCGCCTCGTCAATTGACGAGGGGCACCGTACGAAGCCGATACCCTTCGGGAACGCGCTTATTGAACTGGCGCGGACCCGGCCGGAAATCGTCGGCATGAGTGCTGACCTCGCAAAGTATACGGATATGCATATCTTTGCCGAGGCATATCCTGATCGTTTCTACCAGATGGGCATGTCCGAACAGTTGATGGCGACCGCAGCCGGAGGCTTGGCGAAGGAGGGCTTCATTCCCTTCGCCACCACCTACGCAACCTTCGCGTCGCGGCGCTGCTATGATTTCATGTCCCAGGCCGTTGCCGAACAGGACGCCAGCGTTAAGCTGATTGGTGGCCTGCCGGGCTTGACGACAGGTTATGGTCCCAGCCACCAGGCGACCGACGATATTGCTATTTTCCGTGCCATGCCGAACATGGTGGTGATCGATCCATGCGATGCGCACGAGATCGAGCAGATGGTGCCTGCCATCGCCGATTATGATGGCCCGGTCTATTCCCGCATCCTGCGCGGGAACGTTGCCGTGGTCCTCGACGAGTATGACTACCGATTCGAGCTGGGTAAGGCGGCCCTTCTGCGTGGCGGCCGGGACGTGCTGATCATCTCAACGGGCTTCATGACCATGCGAGCGCTCGATAGCGCCAAGGAGCTTCAAGCCGACGGCATCGACGTCGCGGTGCTTCATGTGCCTACGATCAAGCCATTGGACGAGATGACGATCCTGCGGGAAGCGAAGCGGACTGGCCGATTGATTGTCACCGCCGAGAACCATTCCTGCGTCGGCGGTCTTGGCGAAGCAGTTGCAAGCTGTCTGAGCATGAACGGTGTTTCAGCCGAGATGCGGCGCATTGCGCTGCCTGACCGTTTTTTGGCGGCGGGTACTCTGGAAGTGTTGCAGGAGCGCTATGGGATTACGCGCGCTGCGGTTTCAAGAAACATCCGACGTTGGCTTTAGCGGCAAGCTCGTTCATGAAGAAGAAAGTTCTTGTTCTTACAGGCGGTGCGTCGGGTATCGGGCGCGGCATTCTGGACCACGCGGTCAGGGCTGGATGGCATACAGCCGTCTTCGATCTACCCGGCGAGGCCCTGGACGCACTTCGAGATACTTTTTCGATGGATGACGTCACGACCTTCGGCATCGATGTCACAGACGAGAACGCGGTCGACGCAGCGGTGCGAAAGGTTGCCGAACCATTCGAGCGCATTGACGGGGTCGTCAACTGCGCCGGCATCGGACAAAATATTCCTTTTAACGAGACAACACCGGCGCAGTTTCGCAAGGTTCTCGACGTCAATGTCATCGGGTCTTTCATCGTAGCGCAATCAGCTGTGAGACACATGAGCAATGGCTCGGTGGTGAACATCACCTCTGTCTCCGGAATCCAGGGCAGCGTCGGTCGTGTTGCTTATGGTGCCTCGAAAGGTGCGGTAAACACGATGACCCGCATTATGGCGGTGGAACTCGCCCCTCATGGCGTACGTGTCAATGCCATTGCTCCCGGACCCGTTGAAACGCCGATGGCGCAGAAATGGCACGATGAAAAGACGAGGAACGATTGGAAATCGCGCGTTCCGCTCGGCCGGTACGCCTCAGTCGACGAAATTGCGTCGATGGCGATGGTTCTGCTGGACGACAATCTGTCGTCCTATGTCAACGGTCAAGTGATCGCTGTGGACGGAGGCTTTACCGTCTCGGGTTTGATGGCACCGTAGGTTTCAGACATCGACCGTCGATCGTGGTCAGCAGACGCTAGCAGTAATGAACCCAGGCAAACCGAGCTTTCAGGCGATGAGCAAACGCTCACACGCCAGAAGCAGGCTGGCTAAATTTCGAACGCTTCGTCAAGCCATGTCTTCAACTCGGATTTGAGTTCGAGCCCGACGCCTGGCGCATCGGGCAATCGAACTCGTCCGTTTTCCACCTTCGAACAGTCTGCAAAGCCGCCGAGGGGCTGGAAGACCCCCGGATAGCTTTCGTTGCCGCCAAGGCCGAGGCCTGCTGCAAGGTGAAGCGACATTTGGTGTCCGCCATGGGGATGCAGGCGTCTTGGCGACCAGCCGTGCCGACGCATGATGTCCAGCACTTTGAGGTAGTCCGGCAGGCCATAGGCGAGGCCGCAGTCGAATTGCACGAAATCGCGCTCGGCCCGCATCCCACCATAGCGCAGGAGATTGCGCGCGTCCTGCGACGAAAAGAGGTTCTCGCCCGTGGCGAGCGGCCCGTCGTAATGTTCGGCGAGCACTGCCATTAGCCGGAAATCGAGCGGGTCGCCTGGCTCCTCGTACCAGCGAAGACCGTAGTCGCTCATGGCGCGGCCATAGGCAAGGGCGGTTTCCAGGTCGAAGCGTCCGTTGGCATCAACGGCAAGCCGCGCCCCGTCGCCTAAAACCGCGATGGCGGCTTCGATCCGCCTCATGTCCTCGGCGAGCGGTGCGCCGCCGATCTTGATCTTCACCTCGTTGTAGCCGCGATCGATATAGCCCTTGAGTTCGTCTTGGAGCGAACGATAATTGCTGCCGGGTTGGTAGTATCCCCCGGCCGCATAGACCGCGACGTCCTCGTCGGCCTGCCCGTCACGGTATCGGTCCGCCAGGAGGCGGTAAAGCGGAACGCCGTCCGCCTTCGCCCGCAGATCCCACAAGGCCATGTCGAGCGCTCCCAAGGCGGTCGCGCGGTCGCCGTGGCCGCCGGGTTTTTCGTTGCGCATCGCGGCGTTCCAGCAGGCAAACGGATCGATGTTCCCCGTCTCGTCCTGAAGGCTCGCCGGTTCGACTGCCAAGATCCGGGGGATGAAGCGCTCGCGCAGCATGCCGCCGACCGACCACCGGCCAATCGATCCGAAGCCGTATCCGACAAGCGGCTTTCCGTCCCGGAACGCATCGGTCACGATCGCGACCGCCGACGTCGTTAGCCCGGCGAAGTCGACCACCCCATTGGCGCCTGGAGACGTTATCGGCAGGTCTTTCTCCAGGATGCGAACGATCTTCATTCCCTCTCCCCTTCCTTCATGCGGCCGCCATTTGCCATGCGCGCCGGATCGATCAGAGCGTCGTAATCCTGCATGGAGATCACGCCGAAACGGGCGCAGGCCTCCCGCAGGGTGAGGTTTTCGAGGTCGGCCAGGCGTATAACTTCCGCCACACGGTCGTAGCCGAGGCGCGGTGTCAGGGCGGTCGCCAGCATCAGCGAGGAATTGACGTAGTGCGCCATCCGCTCGCCATTGACCTCTAATCCGTTCAACGTTCCCGCGACAAAGGATGCGATGGCGACCTTCAGGGCGGTCGCGCTTTCGAGGAACGCGTGGATCAGCACCGGCTTTGCGACATTGAGCTCGAACAGGCCGGAACCGGCAGCCCACACGACCGTGGTGTGATTGCCAATCACGCGGAAGCAGACCTGCAACAGGGCTTCCGCCAGCGTCGCGTTCCGCTTGCCCGGCATGATTGAGGACGACAGCCCGTCGTCGGGAAGTGTCAGTTCGGCCAGTCCGGCGCGCGGACCGGCCGCAAGAAGCCGGATATCGTTGAGGATATGAATCAATGCCGTGGCGAGCCCTTCGAGAGCGGCCGATGCCGCCACGAGCGCGTCATGCGCGGCCATGCCCTCCACCTTGACGGGATTTGGTGCGAAATCGATCCCGGTCGCGTCGCTGAGCGCTGCGCAAAACGCCTGATCGAACCCTTCGGCGGCATTCAACCCGCTGCCCGCGGCTGTTCCACCCTGCGAAAGCACTTTGAGATCGGCCAGCGTTGCCGCAATCCGTTTTTGAGCCTGGCTCACCTGCCTGCGATACGATGCCAAGGTCTGGCCAAGCGTTACCGGAACGGCATCGTTGAGATGCGTACGCCCCATGCGGACATAGGCGCCGTGATCGGTTTCGAGCCGCGCGAACGCCGTTTCCAATTGATCCAGCGCCGGCAGAACGCCATCTTGAAGCTCCAGTACGGCGGCGACATGCATCACCGTGGGAAAGGTGTCGTTGGACGACTGGCCGAGATTGACGTGGTCGTTGGGATGGATCGGGTCGCGCGTGCCTAGCGGCTGGCCGGACAGTTCGTTGGCTCGGTTGGCCAGCACCTCGTTGGCGTTCATATTCGTCTGCGTGCCGCTTCCCGTCTGCCAAATGGAGAGCGGGAAGTGGTCGTCAAAACGGCCGTCGCGCAATTCCACGGCAGCGGCGAGGATACGTTCGCCGCGTTCTCGATCAAGTACGCCAAGCGCCATGTTCGCTCGGGCAGCGGCGGCCTTCTGGAGGCCGAAGGCACGCAGGAAACTCACAGGCAATCGCGGTCCTTCCTGCGGGAACAGCCTCAGCGCGCGGGCGGTCTGCGCTCCCCAGTAGCGATCCGCTGGAATTTCAATGGGACCGTTTGCGTCCGATTCCGAGCGAATAGTCATCGGCCGCCGAGCACATTGTCGACCATAGCGCCGGCGCTGCCGAGATAGTTGCGGGGATCAGTCAGATCCCTGAGCGCCTCTTCGCCGAGCGGCTTGGCCACTTCCGGCATGGTGCGCAGCACCTCGAAAAGACCGGTCTTGTCCTCCACCGCACGGCGGCAGCCGAGATAGACGATATCGTGCGCTTCCTTACGCCCGGTATGGGGCGCAAGCGCCATCATGACGGCTTCCGCCACGATCAGCCCGCGTGAATGATCAAGATTTTCGCGCATCCGATCCGGGAAGACCTGGAGGCCGCCCAGCATGAATTCGGCCTGATAGAGTATCCCCGATGCGACTGCAAAGCCTTCGGGGACGGCGGACCATTCCAGGTGCCACGGCCCGGTCGCGCGCTCGAAGTCGTGGATCATCGCGTCGAGCATCGACGTGGCGTGATTGCGCACGATCCGCGCACCGGCGAGGATGAGCTCGCAGGAAACGGGGTTCTGTTTTTGCGGCATGGTGCTGCTGGCGCCGCGATGACGCACAAAGGGCTCGGCGACCTCACCGAGTTCCGTCGTCATCATGATAGAAATGTCCATCGCGAGCTTGCCGAGGCTGCCGGAAACGAGAGCCAGGAACTGAACGGTTTCCGCGACCGCGTCGCGCGCGGAATGCCAGGTGATCGAAGGAACGCCGAGATTGAGCTCGCGCGCCAGTTCGCGCTGGACGTCCAGCCCGCGCGTTCCGAGCGAGGCGAGCGTTCCGGACGCACCGGAGAATTCGACCACCAGCACGCGGGGGCTGATTTCCTCAAGGCGCGCGGCATGCCTGTCGAAGGCGGAAAGCCACACGGCTGCCTTGTAGCCAAAAGTGACCGGCAATGCGTGTTGAAGATGTGTGCGGCCGGCCATCGGCGTGTCGCGATGATTACGCGCCAGCGCCGCCAATGCCTTGCGCACGCTTTCGATGCGCCGGCTAATGAGAGCTAACCCATCCCGAATTTGCAGGACGGTGGCGGTGTCCATGATGTCCTGCGTAGTCGCGCCCCAGTGAAGGTATTTTCCGGCTTCGCCCGCATGGGCGGATAGCTGTTCGACCAGCGGCAGGATTGGATAGCCGACGATCTCGGTATCGTCGCGCAGGCGTTCCATCTCAGGCGCGAAGGTTCTGGCAGCGGCGGTGATGCCCGCCGCTGCGTCTTCGGGAATAATGCCGAGGCGCGCCTGCGCCCTGGCGAGGGCGACCTCCGTTTCTACACAGCGAGAAATGAAGCTTTGCGCGGAAAAGAGCTCGCGCATTTTGTCATCGGCGAAGCTACGCCCGTAAAGCGGGGAGTCGAGTGCCGTCACTGATTGAGGAAAGAAGGTCGCCATCGATATTCTCATTCAGCCATTTCAGCGGGGATGACTGCTTCGGGGAGCTCGATCCCCTGCTCGCGGTAGTAGCGTACGGCACCTGGGTGATAGGGCATGAAGTCGTTCGCGGCGGCGACGTTCTCGAGCAGCGTCTCCTTGGCCGACGCGTGCGTGGCGACCAGCTCTTCCTGATTTTCGAATACGGCCTTCACGATCTCGTAGGCGAGCGATTCGGGCATACGTTCGTTGGTGAAAGCCACGTTCCACATCGCCAGCGTTTGGATGTCTTCCGGCTGAGAGCTGTATGTGTTCGCAGGGATTGTGAATTCGACCGCATAGGGGACCGTATCGCGAAGCGTATCGATCTCTTCCTGCGACAGACCGAAGAAGACGGTCGGCGCCAGCGTCTCGAGCTCGGAGAACGCCGCGATAGGCAACCCTGCCGCGGTGGTCACGGCATCAAGCCGGCCGTCGGCGAGCTGCGAGGTTTGGTCGCCCAGCGGGCCGTTCTGGATGGAGGCGTCGACGCCTAGCGTCTCGAGCCAGCGGGCCCAGTACGTGCCGCCGGTGCCGCCTCGCGGACCGGCACCGATGGTGCGACCAGCCAGATCGGAAACTGAGCTAATCCCGCTGCGCTCAAGCGCCGCGGCCTGGAACGGTGTGATATACATGGGAAACAAAGCGCGGACGTCGCTGTATTCGGTGCCTGGATCGAGATCCAGTTCGCCCTGCATGGCCTCATAAGCGGGCCCCATGGTGGTCAGGCCGACATTGATGCGGTCGGAATGGACCAGCACGAGGTTTTGCGTCGGACCCTGCGTCTGCTGCGTGGAAGCCGACACGCCGACATGGTTGGAGATGATGCTGGCCACACCCTGGCCGTAGATCGCATGGGTGCCGCCGGGCGACGCGGTTCCGATCACCACGGTGTTGGGCCAGTCGCTCCGGTCGGCCTCCTGGGCCGAGGCCGGCAGGATCGCCGCCATACCGAGTATGCAGATAATCGATCTGATCATTTTGTCCTCCTCTGATCAAATTCCGGATGGGTGGTGAACTGCGCGCGAACGTGCGCGAAGCGTCCTGTAGGCGACGAATGCCGCGATCAGGACTAGGCCGGCGATGTCGGTGTAAATGTCGCCGGCGATGAGCAGCAGGGCCGCCGCTGCAAGGGCAATCCGCAGGAATGCCGAAAGACGACCGGCAAACCAACCTTCCGAGGCGGTTGCGATGCCCCAGATCCCGATGAGCGCGGTCAACGTCGTCCTGACGATGTCGATGACGCTGCCTTCCAACAGGATGCCCTGATTGTGGATGAACAGAAACGGGACGATGAAGGCGGCGATGCCGTAGCGCACCGACTTGAACGCCGTCTTCCATGGATCGGCGCCCGCCAGCGCAGCACCCGCGAAGGCGGAAAGCGCGATCGGCGGCGTGATCGTCGAAATCACCGCGTAGTAGAAGATAAAGAGATGCACCGGCAGCACTGGCAGCCCCATGCGCTGCAAGGCGGGCGCGACCACGCTGGCTGCGATGGCGTAGGCTGCGGTGGTCGGCATACCCATGCCGAGGATCAGGGCGATGATCATGGCGAAGGCGAGCGCCAGCATTTCGCTCTGGCCGGCAACGCCCAAAAGCAGCGCCGAAAACCGCCCGCCAAGCCCGGTCAGACCGATCACGCCAACGACGATGCCGGCACATGCGCAGACGGCTGCCAATTGAAGCGATTGGCGCGTGCCGATGGAAAGCGCCTCGAGAATATCAACGCCCGTTCCTTTCAGCGCATCGGCCAGTGCGGCATGCCGCCCGACGATCGCGGCCGCCAGGATGGCGATGAGACCGACCGCAAAGGCGATGCCGCCATGCGTGCTGGCAGGCACGCCGGGCAGAAGCACGACCGTCGCCAGCGCACACAGGATCGGCGCGGCGTGAACCCGCGTGTCGATGCCGAGTCGTTGCTGCAGCATCACAAGAACGGAGATCGCAATGCCCCAGGAGCCGGCCGAAATGATCGAGAAACCGGCAAAGAGAAAGATGAGAAGCACTGCGAGAGGAGCAAGCACGAAGGCGTCGCGCATCATCGGCTTCAGCGGCGGCAGGTCTGCGCGGGGCAGGCCCTCGATGCCTTCCTTGCGCGCTTCCAGATCGATGTGCACGTAGACGGCGAAATAATAGAGGAGGCAGGGTATGAGAGCCGCGACGATGATCGTGGTGTAGGGAATACCCGTTACTTCCGCCATGATAAATGCGCCGGCACCCATGATCGGTGGCGTGAGTTGCCCGCCCGTTGAGGCCGCAGCCTCGATCGCGCCTGCGCTCGACGGCTTGTACCCCACCCGCTTCATGACGGGGATGGTGAAGGTTCCGGACGCGACGACGTTGGCCACACCCGAGCCGGAGATCATGCCGAAGAGAATTGAACCGAACAGCGAGACCTTGGCCGGGCCGCCGCGCAGCCAGCCGAAGGCGCCGAAGGCCAGGTTCATGAAAAAGTCGCCGACCTTGGAAACCTGGAGGAAGGCGGCGAACAGCACGAAGAGAACGATATAGAGTGCCGCGGCGGCGGTGGTGATGCCAAAGATGCCTTCCATCGAGTAAACGAAGGTCGTGAACTCGCCGAAGCTGTATCCCCGATGAAACAGGACTCCCGGAAGCCACGGCCCGACGAAGCCGTATAGGATAAAGATTCCGGCGAGGATCGGCAGCGCGAGGCCGGAGGTGCGGCGGGTGAACTCAATGACCACGACGATGCCGGCCGTGGCTACCAGGACGTCGGTGGTGGTCATCAGGACCCCGGTGCGCAGGATCAGCGCGTTGAGGTTCCACCAGATATAGCCCGTGGCTACGATCGCGACGACGGAGAGCAGCATGTCCATCGCGGGGACTTTTTCGCCCGGCCGACCGAAGGGCGCATACATGGCGAAAGCGATGACCGCGGCGATATTGACGTGGACCGCGCGGAAGACCCAGGCATCGAGCTGCACGAAGTTCAGCACCATGAGGTGGAACACCGCATAAAGCACGCACAGCGCGCCGATCGTAGCTTTCTGCCAGCCGTTTAAATTTCTGTGCTTTGAGCCGAAATCGAACTTCTCGGCATCTTCGACCGCAGCGTCGATAAATTTGTGCTCGGTGTCGCCAGACAAGGCTTCCTCCCATTCGCCAAATCAGGTACGTACATATTTTCTAGTACGTACCTAGTCAAGCAATTGCGGCGAGTCAACGACGTTGCTAGGGATAAACTCCAGGGGAGGGTGTCTGAATGCGCAAGCGTCCCATTTATGCGGAGCTATCGGAGAATCTGGTTCAGGCGATCAAGAACGGCGACTACGCGGTCGGTTCACTAATGCCGACTGAACTCGAGATCGCCGCCGAACGTGGGGTGAGCCGCGCTACGGTCC
Organism: Chelativorans multitrophicus; assembly: GCF_011317445.1. Taxonomy (GTDB): domain Bacteria; phylum Pseudomonadota; class Alphaproteobacteria; order Rhizobiales; family Rhizobiaceae; genus Chelativorans; species Chelativorans multitrophicus. The sequence goes on along the minus strand of NZ_JAAAPL010000003.1, from coordinate 246,393 downwards.
GCTCGGCGCTCGATCGCATTGAGTCGATGGGGTTCGTCACGTGCCAGAAGGGCGTCGGTACCCGGGTCATCGCCGCCAACCCGCGCGGGTACAACGCATCGACAGCATCGATCGAGGAACTCGCGCATTTTGGAGCAGCGACGGAACGGATCATTATCGACCAGCGAGACATCGTTGCCGATGAGGAGCTGGCGCGGCGAATGGGGTGCGCCCCGGGCAAGCGATGGTATCTCGTTAGCGTCATGCGCATTGAGCCGGGCTCGGCCGCGCCGCCCATCTGCTGGACGGACAACTTCATCTCTCCCGAATATGCCGAGGTAGCGAGGTCGTTGCCCGGCCAACGCGGACTCATCGCCGACCTTATAGCAGATCAATACGGCGTGATCGTCGACGAGGTCGTCCAGACGATCCGTCCGATTCTGCTTGACGACAAAAAGGCCGACGCCCTGAAAAGCGTTGCCAAAAGCCCCGCGCTGGAGATCGTAAGGCGCTACCAATCGGCGGGTAGCCCAATCTATATCTCTGTCTCGCAGCACCCCGGAGACCGCTTCAGCTATCGAATGTCACTTAGGCGGCGCTGATCTGTTTTCCGGCCGGTTCCGGACCCGGACCGCAGGCAAGAGCATGGTCCGCCTGTGGACTACGTCCCCCCGAGCCGGGAATAGCGGGAGGTTTCGCCCGAGCACTTGGTGCAGACAGCCCAAGAGCATGCGCGGCTGGCTTCGCCATACCGGGTTAGCTCACGAGCCGTCGGCAGGCCTCCCCAATTCTCCGCAATGCTTCCGTCAATTCTGATTTGGAGGTGGCATAAGAGATGCGGAAGAAGGGTGAGAGCCCAAAGGCGGAGCCCGGGACGACCGCCACTTTGGCGTCTTTGAGAAGGTAGTTCGCCAGATCGCGGTCGCTCACGATTTCACTGCCGTCCGAAGTTCGACGTCCGAGCAGGCCGCCGCAGCCCGCGAAGGCGTAGAATGCACCTTCCGGCACGCGGCATTCGATACCTTCGATGGTATTCAGGCCAGTGACGACGAGGTCACGTCGCTCGCGGAAGCTCTCGCGGCGTTCGGCAAGGAACTCTTGCGGGCCGGTGAGCGCCTCTATGGCGGCAGCCTGACTGATGGAACATGGGTTGGAGGTGCTCTGGCTCTGAATGACCGACATCGCTTTGACGAGCGGCTGCGGTCCTGCGCCATAGCCGATCCGCCAGCCGGTCATGGCATAGGCTTTCGAGACACCGTTGATCGTCAGCGTGCGGCCGCGGAGCCGTGGCTCGAGCGCTAGGGGCGTGACGAATTCGAACCCGTCATAGACGATATGCTCGTAGATATCGTCCGCCATCAGCCAGACATGCGGGTTCCGCATAAGCATATCGAGGATAGGACGATAATCTTCCGCGCCATAGGCCGCGCCGCTGGGATTCGAGGGTGAATTGAGAAGAAGCCATCGGGTGCGCGGCGTGATAGCACGTTCAATCTGCTCAGCGGTCGCACGGAAGCCGTTTTCCGCATCGCACGCGACTACGACCGGCGTTGCGCCGCAGATACGCACGACATCCATATAAGAGGTCCAGTAAGGCGCCGGCAGGATGACCTCGTCGCCGGGATCGAGCGTGGCCATGAAGGCGTTGTAGATGATCTGCTTGGCGCCGGCCGATACGGTGATCTCATCGGTGGTGAAGTCGAGCCTGTTCTCGGAGAGAAATTTGTGCCGCACCGCCTCCTTCATTGCCGGCGAGCCGTCGAGATGGGTGTACTTGGTCTCCCCGCGCGCCATTGCGCGCGTGGCGGCGTCCTTCACATTTTCCGGCGTGTCGAAGTCAGGCTCGCCGGCGCCCAGCACGATGACGTCCTCGCCTGCGCGCTTCATCTGCGCGGCACGTGCGCCGATCTGCAGGATCTCAGATACCCCGAGCGAGGCGACCCGCGTTGCGGGCCGGAACGATGCGTCGGAGATAGCCGTCTGCGTGTCCATCAGCCAGCTCTCACTCGATATCGAAGCTGACGCCCTGCGCCAGCGGCAGCGCGGTCGAATAGTTCACCGTGTTGGTGGCGCGGCGCATATAGGCCTTCCAGGCGTCTGAGCCCGACTCACGGCCGCCGCCCGTCTCCTTCTCGCCGCCGAACGCGCCGCCGATCTCCGCGCCCGAGGTGCCGATATTGACATTGGCGATCCCGCAGTCGGAGCCCTCGACCGAGAGGAACCGCTCCGATTCCTGGATGTCCCGCGTGAAGATCGAGGAGGAGAGGCCTGCGCCGACGGCGTTGTGCAGCCGCAGCGCCTCGTTGAAATCAGAGTATTTCATCACGTAGAGGATGGGCGCGAAGGTTTCCTCCAGCACCGGGCCTGCCTGCTCCGGCATTTCGACCAGTGCCGGTCGCACGTAATAGGCGTCCGCATGGCCGTTCTCGACGCGCTGTCCTCCCACCACTTTGCCGCCCAGCGCCCTTGCGGCTTCAAGGGCCTTCAACATGCCGTCATAGGCCGCCTTGTCGATCAGCGGACCGACAAGGGCGTTCGTCGTGAGCGGGCTGCCGACTGACACGCTCTCATATGCCTTCCGCAGCCGCGGCACGAGCTGCCCATAGACGCTCTCATGCACGAACAACCGCCGCAGCGTGGTGCAGCGCTGGCCGGCGGTGCCCATGGCGCCGAAGGCTATGGCGCGCAGCGCCATGTCGAGATCGGCCGTGGGGCAGACGATGCCGGCATTGTTGCCGCCAAGCTCGAGGATCGCGCGGGCGAAGCGCTTCGCCAGACGCGGGCCGACGTCGCGGCCCATGCGGGTCGAGCCCGTGGCCGACACGAGCGGGACCTTCGGATGGTCGACCAGCGCCTCGCCGACATCGCGGGCGCCGACCAGCACGGCGAGCAGCCCCTCAGGCACGCCTCCCGCCCGCGCAGCCGCTTTCTCGAAGATTGCCCTGCAGGCGAGCGCCGTCAACGGCGTCTTCTCCGACGGCTTCCACACCACGGCGTCGCCGCAGACCAAGGCGAGCGCGGCGTTCCAAGACCAGACCGCGACTGGGAAGTTGAAGGCGGAGATGACGCCCACCACGCCGAGCGGATGCCAGGTCTCCATCATGCGATGGCCAGGCCGCTCGGTGGCGATTGTGAGGCCGTAGAGCTGGCGCGAGAGGCCCACGGCGAAATCGCAGATGTCGATCATTTCCTGCACCTCGCCCAGCCCTTCGGACGGGATCTTGCCCACCTCGATCGAGACCAGCCGCCCCAGGTCTGCCTTGGCGGCGCGCAGCTCTTCGCCCAAAAGCCGCACCAGCTCGCCGCGCTTGGGGGCCGGCACCATGCGCCATTCGCGGAATGCCACGTCGGCCTTTTCGATCGCCGCGTTCGCCTCAGCCGCCGAGACGGTCCGCAGCGCCGCGATCTCCTCGCCCGTCACCGGGCTGCGGACCACGAGATCGCCGCCCGTAAGTAACTCGGCCGCCACGCCTAGCCGGGAAAGGATTTCAAGCGTTTCCTGTTTCAAAGCCATTGTCAGTTCCTTCGAGTCTGATTGTTCCGATAGCTGCCGTGAGGTATGCTTCTTGAACACGCTGGCTCGGGCCGAGCAAGCGGCCCAACGCCTCAAGGTGCAAAGGCGCGATCCGGCTCATGCCGCCGCCGACAACCGCAACAGACAGCGTTCGATCGAACGCCTCTCAAGCTCCGCATAGTGCTCGAACTCGTTGAGCACATTGACGCCGAGCGCTTCCTCGAACGTCCTCTGGTTCGGGCTGGGCGAGAACTCCTGAGCATCGTCGTCGCCAAGATTCGACTGGAAGATGCCTGCCGCGCTGACCGGGAGGAAATCTTCATATACGATCGGATCGCACGCGACGGCTCCGGCTTCTACGAGTTCGTCGAACGATTTTCCGGTAGCATGCAAGGCCGTTCCCAGGACGGGCTCTTCCACACGATAGGTGAAATATCCCAGGCCCTGCCGCCTGATCTCGTCCCAAGTATCGGGGAAGTTCAGGAAGGCGATCTCCAGCGCGCTCCGGTAGTCCGCTGCGTTGGAGCCGTCGGCGGCCGGGCGGGCATTTTTCCGTGCCTCGCCTAGGAGCCGGTCGTAGAGCTTGCGCCCTTTCGGCGTGAGCGCGACGCCGCGCTGCTCGATCTCGCCGAACCGGGCCGTGTGAGAGCCTGCTACCCGTCCGCTACCCTGCTGGAGGAAGGCGACAGGCTCCTCCAGCGCCTTGAAAGACGTCTGGCGCAGCAGGATGGGGCAGGCACGCGACGGCGGCCCTTCGATGACGGCCTTCGGTACGATGCCACGCTCCGGCATAAGCCGCTGAACTTCATCGATGTCGAGGGTGCGGGGCGTCAGGTGGTTGATATGCGGGCCGCGGAAGGAAACCACATCTGCAATCAGCCGATGGGCGGAATGAAGTCGCCTATAGAGTTGATGATCCACGCTGGCTTGGGAGTGCCACTGGAAGGTCTCCAGCAGTTCAGTCACGAAGAGCGTGGCGTCGTCAGCCTCAAGCCCGCCTCCAGCCTCGGCCTTCTCGATCAGCTCCATTGCGCGCGGCGTGAAAATCTGGCGCCGCTCGAGGATCGCCCGCGCATCCTCACGCAGCTCTGCGTCTTCGATCAGGTCGAGCCGCAGCAGCGACGTAAAGACCCGGAACGGATTGATGCTCAGCGCAGCTCCGTCGAAGGGCCGGAACGCCGTGGAATGAACAGGGACGCCCGCTTCGCTGAGATCGTAATACCCAACTGGAAACATTCCCATGACCGCGAATGCCCGTCGCATCATGGAAAGCTCGTCTGCGCGCCCGAGCCGGATGGCGCCGTGCCGCTCCTCTGAGATGCGGTCGAGCGAATCCGTCACCTCGAGTCGCTCGCGCAGCTCTGGATTCTCGGCGAGGGTGCGTTGGTTTACTTCGGCGACGAGCGACAGGAGAGTACCATAGGCAGGCACTTCCGTGCGGTACATCGCGGACATGGCCGCAGAGAATGCGCTGCGGATTTCGTCTGCGGGGAGGAAGCTGTCCTTGCTCACCATGTCCAATGCTTTTCTGGTTCCATCAAAGTCAGACTCGCCTGAAGTTGTCATTCCGCTCTAATAAGGGGATCCCGAAGATTGCGTAGCGCGCCTTTTTCCTCGCAACGGCCGCCCTCTACCGGCTGATTAGCAGCGCGTTGAAAACACGCGAAATCAGGCGATCAGCGGCAGCGCTGCGGCGAGGTCGGCCTTGAGGTCGTCAATTGCTTCCAGCCCGATATGAAAGCGCACGACTGGACCGCCCGTCCACACCGCTACCTTCCGCCTTTCGGGATGGGCGGGAAGCACGAGGCTTTCGAAGCCGCCCCAGCTGAAGCCGATCTTGAAAAGCTTAAGGCTGTCAACGAATCGTGTCATCGCCGCCGGGTCGCGGTTCGCAAGCTCGATCGAAAAGAGGCCGGAGGCGCCGCTGAAGTCGCGCTTCCACAATGTGTGGCCGGGGAAGGAGGGTAGCGCCGGGTGCATCACCCGCGCAACGCCGGGCTGACCTTCCAGCCATGTGGCTATCTCCAGCGCGGCGGCGAAATGGCGCTGCAGCCGCACTTCCATGGTGCGCAACCCGCGCAGGCCCAGATTGGCTTCCTCGGTACCGACGACCGCGCCGAAATCGCGAATCGCCTGACGGATCGGGCCATAGGTCAGTTCGTTGGCAGCGACGACGCCCAGCATCGCATCGGAATGTCCGACGATGTATTTCGTGCCTGCTTCGATGACGGCGTCGACGCCGAGCTCGAGCGGGCGGAAGAAGACGGGTGTCGCCCAGGTGTTGTCGATGGCGGTACGGATGTTGCGCGCCTTCGCAACCGCGACGATAGCAGGAACGTCCTGCACCTCGAAGGTGCCGGAGCCGGGCGATTCCAGATAGATGAGCCGGGTGTTCGGCCGCAGCAGGCTCTCGATGCCCGCGCCTACCACTGGGTCGTAATACTCGTATTCAATACCCATGCGGGCCAGCATGCCGTCGGCCGAACGCCGAACGATGTCATAGACGCTGTCAGGTATCAGCACATGGTCGCCGCTGTTCAGCAGGCCGAGCATGACCCCCATGATGGCGGATACGCCCGAGGCCGTCGCAATCGCGCCGTGGGCGTTGGAGATTTTGGCCATGGCATCCTCGAACGCCACCGATGTTGGCGTGCCGTTGCGGCCGTAGAAGACGCCGCGGAAGGGCGTCTTCGATGCCTGGTCCATCTCAGCGAGAGTGTCGAACAGGAAGGTCGACGCGCGGTGCACGGGCGGGCTGACCGTGTTTCCCCGGTATTGCGGACCTCGCCCCGCATGGACCAGCGTCGTGCGCATGTCCTCGTTGTTCTCAGCCATTCGACGTCTCCTTGGGTAGATCGTCCCGCTGGCCCCACTCGTGCCAGGAGCCGTCATAGATGTGCCAGCCATGCCTGCCGATGCGTTCGAGGTGGAACGCCAGGATAGCGGCCGTGACGCCGGAGCCGCAGGTGGCGATGATCGGCCTGTCCGCGTCAACGCCTCTTTCGGCCAGAAGCGCCTCGAACCGGTCGGGCGCAATGAAGCGCCGCTCGGCATCGGCGGTGAAGAGCTCGGCCCAGGGGATATTCACCGCGCCGGGCATGTGGCCAGGCAAAACGCCGGGATAGCCGGTCGGTTCGGTGCCGTCGAACTTGCCCCTGGGGCGAACGTCGACCACCTGCGCATCGCCTGACCGGAGAGCGTTGAGGACGATCTCTGCTGTTACAATGTCATTCTTGGGCTTTCCGGCGACGAACCGGCGGAGCGGCCGTGGCCGTGCAGGGCCGGTCTCGACGGGGCGTCTCTCCGCCAGCCAGCGCGCCCAGCCGCCGTCGAGGATCGACACCTCCTCGTGGCCGAAATGCCTGAACATCCACCACAGGCGCGCGGAGACGTAGTTGGCGTTGTAGACCACGACATGGGTGTCGCTGCCGATGCCGAGCGCGCTCATGACGCGTTCGAAGGTCTCGGACGTGCACATCATGTTGACATAGGGCGAGGCGGAGTCGGAGATTTCGTCGAGATCGACATAGACCGCGCCGGGGACATGGCCTTCTTCGAAGCGAGCACGGCCCGAAATTCCCACCTCCGGCACGTACCAGGTGCAGTCGAGCGGCACGACCAGCGGATCGTCCAGCCGTGCGGTGAGCCAGGCGGGGTCGACAAGCGGATCAGTCATGATGGCCTCCTTCAGCTGTTTCCGCCAGATATGCCCCCGGTCTATATCTGGCGGGCAACTTTCGCTCCTTCGTAGACGGCTTGTTCCAGCTGCCGCGGCGTGAAGGCGTCGCCGATTGTATAGAGGTGCGGCACCTTGCCTTTGAGGCCGAGATAAAGGTCCTCGGCGGCGCTGCCGCGCGTGCAGGTGACGACGTTGTCGCACGCCACCTCGGTCAGCGCACCGTTGAGCGCGCGCACGACGGCGGCGCCATCACGCACCTCCACCAGCTCGGCAAGGGCGGTAAGCTTCACCCCGAGATTCTGCAGCCGTTCATAGGCCGGGTGCCAGGTCATCAGCTCGGCGTCCTCACCGATATACATGGTGGTCGAGACGATCTCGACCTCGTGGCCGCGTACGGCGAGGTGCTCGGCGATCGACATGCCCATGTTTCGGCCGTCCCAGTCGCCAACCACCACCCTCTTGCCGACATTCGCGCCGTCCAGCAGCTGCCGGGCCGTTATGACACCCGGACGATCCGCGCCCTTGATGCGCGGTAGCGTGTCTTTTGCCCCCGTGGCGATTATGACGACATCCGGCGCAGCTTCGAGCACCTTCTCCGCAGTCATCTCGCTGCCGGTGCGGATCAGCACGCCCGCCTTGCGCGCCTGCCTCTCCAGCCAGTCCGTCAGGATGCGGTAGTCGCGGCGATGGGGCGTCAGCGCCAGCTGGCGAACCTGGCCGCCGAGAACGTCCAGCTTTTCGTGCAGGACGACGTCGTGCCCGCGCTTGGCTGCAACGCGGCCCGCCTCGAGGCCGGCGGGACCGCCGCCGATGATCATCACCGTCTTGTAGTCTTCAACCGGCACTATCGGGTCCCAATCGGCCTCTCGGCCGGTACGGGGATTGAAGACGCAGCCGAGATCGCCACCGCGCTGCTTGCGTGCGAAGCACCCCTCGTTCCAGTGGATGCAGGGCCGGATATCCTCGATCCGGTCATCCATCAGCTTGCGGATGATGGCGGGCTCGGCAATGTGGGCGCGGGTCATGCCGACAATGTCGGCCTCGCCTTGCGCAAGTATGCCCTCCGCCTCGGCGGGATCGGTGATCTTGCCGATGCAGAAGACCGGCACGTCGACGGCCTGCTTCACCCGCTTCGAATAAGGGATGAGCACCTTTTCCGGCATCGAGATGCTCGGATAGTGGATGGAGCGGCTCCACATCGAGCCGTTGGTGCCGGCCGAGACGGATACGTAGTCGAGCTTGCCCCACTCAACCATCATGCGGGCATAGCGCTCGCCATCATCGATCGTGTAGCCGCCGGGAACCAGTTCATCGGCGGAGAAGCGTATGCCGAGCGTGTAATCGTCGCCGAGCGCCGTGCGCACCGCTTCCAGGATCTCGCGCGCCAGGCGCAGGCGGTTCTCCTCCGAGCCGCCATATTCGTCCTCGCGGATGTTGGTCAGCGGTGACAGGAACTGCTGCACCAGATTGCCGTGGGTGTAGGAGAGTTCGACGCCGTCCAGCCCGCCCTCGCGCGCTCGGCACGCGGCGTCGGCGAACGCTTTCACGATACCTTTGATCTCCTCGATTTCGAGCGGGCGCGGAATGTCGCGCGCGCGATCGAAGGGGATCGGCGAGGGAGCGCGGGGCGGTGTGCCGTTAATCCCCATCGTAGTATTGCGGCCGGAGTGCGAGAGCATCGTGTAGACCACGACTCCCTCCTCGTGCAGCGCCTTCGACAGCTTGCGGTAGCCGGGAAGGACGCTGTCGTCCGAATTGCGCAGATAGGAGCCGCCCTTGGCGCCGATTGGCGCGGCGTTGACGCCCGTCGCTTCCAACACGATCAGGCCGATACCGCCCCTGGCCCGGGCCATGTGGTATTCTATCAGCTGGTCCGAGATCTTTCCGTCGACGGCGTAGCCAGTGCCGTGCGCTGTCGACATGGAGCGGTTGCGGACGAGGTTGTTGCCGATCCGGATCGGCGAGAGGAGATGCTTGAATGCGGAGGTCATGGTCTCGCTGGCTCCGTCCTGTTTTCTAGCTCAGCACTCTGCAGAGCCTTGAGTGTGTTGATATCGTGATGGCAGCGCATAGCGTGCCCGCTCGCCTTCGAGCGGGTCGGCGGCGCCTTCTGGCTGCAAATGTCGCCCTTGAGCCGGGGGCAGCGTGTGTGGAAGGAGCATCCCGAGGGCGGATTGGTCGGTCGGGGCACAACGCCTTGCAGCCGCATGCGCGAGGCGCGCGTGGGACGCAGCTCCGGCACGGCCGCGAGCAGGGCCTCCGTGTAGGGGTGCTGAGGCCGGCTGAAGATGTCGCGCGTCGCGCCGAGTTCGACGATCTCGCCCAGGTACATCACCGCGACCCTGTCGGCGATCTGCCGGACGACGCCGAGGTCGTGGGTGATGAACATGTATGCCGTGCGATGGGCGGATTCGCGCTGGAGCGTCTGCAACTCCTGGAGGATCGCAGCCTGAACCGAGATGTCGAGCGCCGAAGTCGGCTCGTCGCAGACGACGAGGCGAGGCTCGGCCGCAAAGGCGCGCGCAATGCAGACGCGCTGCTTCTCGCCGCCTGAGAGCTCGTGCGGCGCCCGGGTCATGTAACGTTCCCCGAGCCGCACAGCGCGAAGGATCTCGACGATCCGACGGCGCAGCTCCGTGCCCTGTAGGCCGAGATAGAGGCGCAGGGGCCGGCCTACGATCTCCTCCACCGTATGGTGCGGGTTGAGTGCCGAATGCGGATTCTGGAAGATAAATTGCACGGCGCGCTGGTCGTCTACAGTGCGCTCGCGCGACAGCGCGGTGACGTCCCGTCCTTCGAAGCGGATCGTGCCACCGGCTGGCCGGTCAAGGCCGGCGACCAGACGCCCGAGGGTGCTTTTACCGGAGCCGCTTTCGCCTACGACGGCTAACGTCTCGCCGGCCCGGATATCGAGCGACACGCCACGCAGCGCTTGGACGGCCGGGCGGGGCTTAAGAAATGGCAGCCGCCGCGCTCCGGGGAAGCTGCGGATTACCGAGTCTATCTCCAGCCGTTTCTCCCCGTCGAGCGGCGCGCGCACAGCCGCAGCCTGTGGCGGGTTCAGCTCGGCCAGGCAGTCGCGCCAACGCAGGCAGCGGCTGGCATGACCTGGACGCACGGTCTCCATCGGGACCGGCGCTTCGCCGCACGCCGCAATGGCGATGCTGCAGCGGGCGCGGAAGATGCAGCCCTTGGGCACCTCGGTGAGATCCGGCAGGCTGCCGGGAATCCCTACCATCTCCAATTCGCCGGCGATGCTGGGCACCGCGCTGATGAGGCCGCGCGTGTAGGGGTGACTCGGCCGTTGCAGAACCTCCGCTGTCGGTCCTTCCTCGATCAGGTCGCCAGCATAGAGCACGCCGACGCGGTCGCACATGCGCGCCACAACGCCGAGATTGTGGCTGATGAAAAGCAACGCCACATTCGAGCGTTGCTTTATCTCGGTGATGAGATCGAGGATCGTCGCTTCGGTGGTGACGTCCAGCCCAGTGGTCGGCTCGTCGAGAATCAGCAAGGCGGGCTCCAGCGCCAGCGCCATTGCGATGACGATACGCTGCTGCTGACCGCCGGACAGCTGGTGCGGGTAGCGCCGAACGATGTCCTCGGGCTCCGGCAGCTTGACTTGGTCGATCAGCTCAATGGCGCGTGCTTCGGCCTCCGCCTTTCCGGCTCCCGTGTGGTAGCGGATTCCCTCGGCGATCTGCTCGCCCACTCGTATCGACGGGTTGAGCGCGTTCATGGGGTCCTGGAAGACCATCGATACGACCGGGCCGCGAAGTCTTCGCAGCTTACGGTCCGGCAGCGTCAGGATATCGTGGCCGGCAATCGTGATGCGCCCGGCGGACGCGGTGCCGCCGTTAAGATATCCCATCACGGAGAATGCGATGGTCGACTTGCCCGACCCGCTTTCACCAATTAGGCCATAAGCCTCGCCGGGGGCGATGCGCAGCGTCACGTCCCTGACGACCTTGGCGGCGCCATAGCTGATGCTGAGCCCGTCCACGCAAAGGGTGGCGTCGGGCAGGGGGATCGGCGTGCCGGTTGGCAGGCGCTGCTGTATCATTGTTCCCCCCGGTGGGCGGGCGCGAGCAGCTCGCGCAAGCGTTCGCCGAGCAGCACGCAAGTCACCGCCACGATCGCGATCGTCGTGCAGGGCACCACCACCAGCCAGCTGGCGAACTGGATGAATTGCTGCCCCTCCTTGACCATGAGGCCCCAGGCCGGTGTCGGGGGATGGACGCCCACACCGAGATAGGACAGCGAAGCCGAGAGCATGGTCGCATAGGTGATGCGCAGGCTGAGATCGATTACCGCAACGTTCATCACGCTCGGCAGAAGCTCCCGAAACAGGATGAACAGATGGCTCTCGCCGCGCACCCAGGCGGCCTCGATGAAAGCGCGCCGCGCGACGTCCATCGCCACCGCCCGTACGATGCGCGCCGAGCGGGGCCAGAATACCACCGCCAGGGCGGCGACCACGTTGACCGGGTTCGAACCGAGCATCACGACGATGAGCGTGGCGAGGATCAGTGTTGGAAACGACATCAACGCATCCATAAAGCGCATCAATGTCTCGTCGACTCGTCCGCCGGCATAGCCCGCGAGCATGCCGGTGAGTGTGCCCAGGATGACGCCGACCACCGCGCCGGCGAAAGCGACGATGAGCGTCGGGCGGGCGCCGTGGACTATGCGCGTGTACACGTCTCGGCCGAACTCGTCGGTGCCGAGGAGGTAATCCCCGCCCGGGGGGATGAGCGATGCCATCGGGTCGAACTCGGTCGGACTGCCGGGGGCGATCCAGCCGGGCACCAGCAGCATCAAGAACACCACCAGGATGACCGGCCCGAGCACAAGGTCAACCGGGCGCAGCCGATAGCGGCGGAGGGGAGGGATCTGGCTGGAAGCGCTGGCAGAAGCGTTTTGCATGATCTGCGTCCTCGGTCAGTATCGCAGTCGCGGGTTGAGCGCGATGGAGACGATGTCGGCCAGAAGGTTGCCGACGGCGTAGGCGGCCGCGACAATCATCACCGTCGACTGAATGATAGGCACGTCGCGCGCCGATATGGCGCTGACCATGAGCTGTCCGATGCCGGGGTAGGAGAAGACCGTCTCGACGACGACGAGCCCTCCAAGTGCGTTGCCCAGCGTCATGCCAATGACGGCGACGGCGGGCAGCACGCCATTGCGCAGTGCGTGCTTGAGCGCCACCACATGTGGCGGCAGGCCCTTGAGCACCGCAGTACGCACATAGTCGCTCCGGAAGGCCTCAATCATGCCCGCGCGGGTGATCTGCACGAAATAGGGTTGCATGCCGATGGCCACGGTGAGCACCGGCAACACCAGGATCAGCGGCTGCGACAAGGGGTGGCGGCCGGCCTCGATCAGGCTCGAGCCGGGCAGCACCTCCAGCCAGATGCCGAAGACCAGAATCAGCGCGAGGCCCTTGACGAATTCCGGCAGCGCGAAGGTGACCGCCGTCAGCGACGAGATGATCCTGTCGATCCAGGAACCGCGCTTCATCGCGGTGACCGTGCCGAGCAGGATTGCGACCGGCACTGAAAGGACCAGGGCCAGGAAGGCGAGTACGAGCGAGTTGTAGAGGCGCGTCGCCAGCATAGGCTTTATGGGCTGGCCGTAGAGCAGCGACACGCCGAAGTCGCCGCGCAGCATGTCGCCCAGCCAACTGACGAAACGGGTAAGCACGGGCTCGTTGAGCCCGAGCTTCTCGCGCAGGAGATGGACCTGTTCCGGACTCGCACCGTCGCCGAGAACGACCGCCGCCACGTCACCAGGCAGCACGTTCACGATCATGAACGTCATGAACGACACGGCAAACAGGATGAGGGCGAGGAGCCCGACCCTGCGGATGATCATCTCCGTCATGACATCGGCCCGGAACAGGATGGCATCGAGTTACGACAGCCAGACTTCGCGGAAGTCGATGATGTCGTAGGTCGGCGGCGTGTAAGCCTGCACCCGCTCGCTGGCGGCTCCGACATACATGGTGAAGTAGGGGATGATCCGCTCACCATGCTTGTGGATCTTGATCAGCGCTTCCTTGATAAGCTCCTTGCGCTTGTCGTCGTCGAGTTCGGAAATGATCTGGTCGAGCAGCGCGTCCAGACCGTCGGCGTCCTCGACGGCGCCGTACTTAAAGTTCGCCCCGCTGCGGTACATGTTGTACAGCCGCTCGTAGATCGTCGGATAGGCGCTCCACTGCGTCGTGTAGAAGGGTTTCTTGCGCGCCACGTTGGCCGCGTATTCGGCATAGGGAACGTCGGTGATGGTGACGTTGACGCCGATCTTGGCCGCTGCCTCCTTGAAGGCGAGCGCGATCTTCGGGGTGGGTGGACGTTCCGAGCTGGTGAAGAGCTCGATGTCCATTGTCTCGTGGCCGGCCTCCTTGAGAAGCGCTTTGGCCTTATCGAGATCCTGCTTGTATTGCGGTACTTCGGGCAGGTATTCGCTGCCGGGCGGGAATGGCATGTCGTTGCCGACGAGACCCTGACCGAGCAGCGCCGAGGCCACCAGCAGGTCGCGGTCCAGCACGTAGCGGAACGCCTCGCGCACCTTCGGGTTATCGAAAGGCGCCATGTTGGACTGCATCATGATCACTTGGTAGGCGCCGGTGACCTTCGAGAAAACCTTGATGCCATCGGCATTGCGCAGCGACAGGAATGTCTCGACCGGGATCTGCGTAAGAACGTCGACGTTGCCGCCGCGGATCGCCGCTTGCTGCGCGATCGATTCCTTGATGCCGACGAGTTCCACACCGTCGAGGTAGGGTTGGCCTTCGATCCAGTAGCTGGGGTTCCGCACGACGTTCACACTGGCGCCCGCTTCGAACGACTTGAAGAGGAACGGCCCGGTGCCCGAGGGCGCGGTCTCCAGCGTATCGATCGCATCCGCGGCGATAATGCGCGACCAGCGCCCGGCCACCACCACCGGAATTTCGCCGAAGGCTTGCGTGAGAACGAAACGGACCTTGTACGGGCCCTCAGCCTTTACCTCCTTGATCGGCCCAAAGGCCCCCTTTGAGCGGAAGGTGGAGTCCGGCGCATAGGCGCGCTCGATGGTCGCTACTACGTCCGCCGACGTGAACTCGGTGCCGTGATGGAACTTGACGCCCTGGCGCAGCTCGAACACCCATTCAACCCCTCCTGCCTCTGGGGTCCAGGCCGTGGCCAGCATGGGCTGGGCGATCCCGTTTTCGTCGAGGCGGGTCAGGTTATCGAAGACGAGGCTCGAGATTTGCTGCCCGGCCGCCGCGAGGGTCCGCTGCGGGTCGAGGCTGTCGGGGGTGGAGGAGAAGGCGACGCGCAGCGTTCCGCCGCGCTTCGGCTCGCTTTGCGCGGCTGCGAACCGGGTTGCGAGTAGAGCTCCAATGAGGCCGCCGGAGCCTGCCAGGACGGCTCGACGTGAAATGTCCCGGCGCCCTCTCATTTTATATAATTCTGTCATCGTCACACCTCTGGATTTGGATGCCGCGACCGGTTTTTACCGGCTTCTTCAGGTGATTGGGGAGCGTACTCCCGGCAGTGCAAATCAGACCTTGACCACCCCCGCGTCGAATTCCTCGGCGTTGTCGACATGAGCGGCCCTGGGGCGTGCGCCATCCTGGAAGCGGCCTATGCCGAAGGGCTCCACCGGCGTCTCCGAGCGGCCGTCCAGCATCAGCTCGGACATGACCGCACCGACGGCAGGCGAAAGCTGCATGCCGCCGCCGGAGAAGCCAAAGGCATGAAAGAGGCCGGGCGTCGTGCCGCTTGCTCCCATCACGGGGATCAGGTCGGGAAGGTAACCCTCGATGCCGGACCAGGTGCGGATGACCGACACGCCCGCGAGGCTGGGGACCATATCGGCAACCTTCTGCAGATTGACCAGTGTCTTCGCCCCGGCCATGCGCGAGCGCATTTTAACCGCATCGGCAGGGCCGCGCGGGTGGCCCGCGACAATGATGTTTCCGCGTTCGACCTGCCGAATGACAATCGAGGCGTCGACCGTCTGCAGGGTCGGCACCATGAAGTAGGGCAGGGGCTCGGTAACCATCTCCGTCGGGCCGGCGACGAAGAGCGGCACCGTTTCGCCGAACCAAGACGCGACTTCTGGCGCCCAGGCGCCCGCGCAATTGAGCAGCAGTTCGGCGTCAATGATCCTGCCCGGCTCGGTCGTAATTCGAAATCCGCTCCCGCACCGCTCGGCCGCGACGACTTTCTCGCCCTCGACGATGGTGACGCCGAAACGTGTGATCGCGGCCGCGACGGCAGGAGTAACGAGGCGCGGGTTGACCGCACCGTCTATGGGAGAGAAGGACGCACCGACCGCTTTCGGCGCGATCCAGGGCCATCGGCGGCGCACCTCCGCGGCGTCGAGGAGTTCCAGATGGTAGTCGTAGGTGGCGGCCTCGCGCGCATAGGCCTCGTTCTTTGCCATATGCTCGGCCGTCATCGCCAGCAGCATATGGCCGGACTGGCGGAACTCGACATCGACGCCGACCAGCTCCTCCGTCTGCTGCCAGATATTCTGCGCGCGCAGCGACAGCGGAAGCTGCGGCAGAAAACGGCCCTGGATGCGCATGTTGCCGTAGTTGACGCCGCTCGCCTGGGCGCCAGGAAAACTTCGCTCGATCACCGTCACCCTCGCGCCGCGCCTGGCCATGTGGAACGCGGTCCATGCGCCCATCGCGCCGGCGCCGATGATGGCGATCTGTGTGCTTTCGCGCCGCGCCATGTCACGCCACCTCTTGCGAGGAAGTCGGAATGGCGACCGGCTTGATCGGGGGCTGGGCGCGGTAGTGGGTGAGGTTCGCGGGCGCCTCGCCACGCGCAGCGGCCGCCACCTCGATCGCCGCCAAGCCGCACATGCGCGACTGGCAGCGCCCCATGCCGCAGCGGCTCAACGCCTTCACCCGATTGATGTCGGGAATGCCGGTCATCGTCTTTGCAATGCCGCGAACTTGCCCTGCAGTCACGTTCTCGCAGCGGCAGAGTACGGTTGCGTCCGGCAGTTCGGCGAAGCCTTTCCTCGGCCAAGCGAACGCCCTCGCCAGCCCGTCCTGAGCTCGCCAGTGCGCATCGCGGCGGCGCTTGAGCTCGGCGACCTCGGCGGCATCTACTGCGTGCCCTAAATCGGCGAGGCACGCGCTGGCTGCGATCCGCCCGGCGAGCTCGGCCGCCACCGCCCCGCCGATGCGCGTGCCGTCGCCGGCGAGATAGACACCGCTGCCGCCACGCCCGTCGGCATCGACAACGGGCTGCCACTGGTCGAAGAGCGCGTTATAGGCAAGGCCGCAGCCCGCCAGCTCAGCAAGCTGGATCTCGGAGCGAAGGCCGTGCCCGATGGCGACGCCGTCGCAGGCCCTGGTCTCCCGCCGACCTTTCCAGCTGTAGGATATGCCTTCGACCCGGCCGTCGCCGTGGATCGCCATGTCGGTCACGCCGTGGCGCATCGTTATGCCTCGCATCCGCAGGCGCGCTATCAGGCCCAAGCCCTGACGCAGCAGCTTTGGGACGGACGCGATCGCTGCGCTAGCCTTCATCTTCGCGGAAAAGGGCGTGGTGTCGAGGACGGTGACTTTGAGGGCCCCCGCCTCGAGATACTGCCAGGCCGCGAGGTAGAGCAGCGGTGACGATCCGTAGAAGACTACATCCTGACCGATGGCGCAGCCCTGGTCCTTCAGCAGAACCTGTGCGCCGCCAAGCGAGTAGACGCCGGGCAGGGTCCAGCCTGGCACCGGCGCCACCTTGTCGGTCGCTCCAGTAGCCAGGATCAGCCTGCCGAACGGGATGCCTTCCGAGGCAACGCTGCCGCGAAAAGCGGTGAACACGCTGCCGGCGTCGACCGACCAGGCAAGCGTCTCGGGCCGGTAGTCGATCTTGTCCCTCAGGCGTTCGAACAACGCGTGTATGGCCTTGTATTCCGGCTCCTGCGCATAGGCGAGATTAAGCCCCAGGGCGGGGTCGCTCTTGCGGTATCCCTGACCGCCTGGCGCACGCCCCTCATCGAGGAGAATGGGGCGCAGACCCGCTGCAACGAGCACAGCCGCCGCGCCAATGCCAGCGGGCCCGGCTCCGACAATGACGACAGGTGTGTTGTTCTGGTCGGTCATGGCGTCAACAGCCCATCACGGTTGCGGTGGTGGAAAGGCGCATGCCCTCCTCGACAAGCGTCGTGCAGGCGCGCACGCGCTGGCGGCCTTCGACCCAGATCCAGCAATCCTGGCACGCACCCATCGCGCAGAAACCGCCGCGCGGGCTGCCATCGAACTCGTTAATACGCAGACGTGCCGCGGCGCTCATGACCGCTGCGAGAAGGCTGTCGCCGGTGCGCGCCTCGATGGGGCTGCCGTCGAGATAGATCGTGACCGGCACCGACTGTCGAACACACAGGCGATGCAGTGTGCCTCCCGCCTCGACGCTCTTGCCCTGTAGCTGTTTCTGTGCCTGCGATCGGTTCATCATGCGGTCCTCGTCAGGAGGGTGCGGGCGTGCGATTCGGCATCCCAGCAATCGTCCGTGGTTTGGGGGAGCAATCCCTTTCGGATGCGCTCGCTGGGTGTTTTCGGAAAACTATCCACGAAGGCGATGTAGCGTGGAGCGCGATAGCGGCCGAGCTGTTCCGTCAGCCAGCCGTGCAGCTGCGGAGCATCGATGGAGTGTCCGTCGGCCGGTCGGACGAACAGCTTTATCTCCTGCTCGCCGATGTCGGCTTTCACGCCGATCATCGCCACCTCTGCTATGGCTGGATGTTTGAGGGCGGCGCTTTCGATCTCCCATGCGGAGATGTTCTCTCCGCGGCGGCGGATCGAGTCGTTCAGCCGCCCCTGGAATGTCAGCCAGCCATCCTCGGAGAAAATGCCGACATCGCCCGTGAAGAGCCGGCCGCCGCGCAGCACGCGCGCGTTTGCCTCGGGCGCGTCGAGATAGCCTTTGAAGAGCGCGCCTTCTTCGAGTTCGCTCACGACAATCTCGCCGCGCTCGCCAGGCGGCACCGGCTGTCCTGCCTCGTCGAGCAGTTCGACCTTGAACCAAGGCACCGGCTTGCCGACCGATCCGACCGGGCCGCCGACATTGATTGTCGTTATGCTCGAAGCCTCGGTCATCCCATAGGCTTCGCGGATGTCGACACCGAAGCGGTGTTCGAACGCCTGCCAATCGTCCCTCGCGCAGCCGCCGCCCCAGGCGACACGCACGCGGTGTCCCCTGTCGTTCGGTGAGGGAGGATTGCGCAGCAGGATCTGCAGAATCCCACCGAGGAAATGAATGTGGGTGGCGCCGCTGGCATGCACGTCGCCCCAGAAGCCGGAAGCGCTGAATCGCCGCACGAGATGAAGGTGCACGCGGTGCATCAGCGGTAGAAGGAGAAGCTGACTGCCGCCGATGTGGTAGAGCGGCTCCCACACGAACATGACGTCGCCGTCCTCGATCCCGCCGGCGATCGAGACTGCCCTGGCGGCGTAGTCGAACATGCGGTGCGTAACCTGTACGCCTTTCGGCGCTCCGGTGGTGCCGGACGTATACATAATCGCGAAGGTCTCGCCGGCTTCCACAGGGGCAGGCAAGGCATCGGCGCGGCCATTATTCGGGAGGTCGAGCGTGTCTGCATCGTCGGCCAGGGAATGGATCGCCAGGTGGCCGTCGTCCGCCCCGCAATCGCGCACTTTCGCCAGTAGCGCCTCGTCAACGATTAGCAATGCGGGTCTGCAATGGCCCAGTTGATAAGCAAGGGAATCGCCTTGCTGGCGCGTGTTGATCGGCACCCAGACCATGCCGGCCCGCGCGATGCCGAAGATCAGTGAGATTGTAAGGGGGCGGTTCTCCATCATCACCGCGACGCGGGCACCGGGCGTGAGTCCAGAAGCAAGCAGGATCCGTGCGACGGCTTCGGAATTTCTCGCAACGTCCCCTATGGTGATGTCGCGTTCTCCGAAGCGTGCATAGAGGCGCTCTGGGTCCATCTGCGCAAGGTCGAAGATTCGGAGAAACGGAGAGGTCATGCAGGGCTGCTCCGCGCTCACGCCGATGCCTTGTTGTTTCGCTTGAGAAAGTTCTCCATCATCACGGCAGGCTCGCCGCTGCCGTAGCTCTGGCGCTGCATGGCAATGCCGGCGTTGAGCCCGTCGAGCAGGCCGTCGACAGTCATCTCGTGCAGCCGCGCTTTGTTCAGCCGCATCGCCAGCGGCGCCTTCAGCGCCAATTCCGCAGCGATCTCAAGAGCCTTGGGCAGAACCTCACTAGCGGGCACGAGATGATGGATGAGGCCGATCTGATGCGCCTCCGCGCCGGACATCATGCGGCCGGTCAGGACCAGTTCCGTCGTGCGCGAAAGGCCGAGCATTTCGCGCATGATCCACGGCCCGAGCGAACTGGCGATGCCGGAGTTGATTTCCGGCTGGCCCATCTTCGAACCCTCGTGCCCGACGCGGATGTCGCACAGAAGCGCAACCTGGAATGCCGAGCCGGCGGCCAGCCCGTTGAGCGCGCAGACCAGCGGCTTGGTCAAGGTGCGGATGCGCAGGTAGAGGCGCCGCCACTCCTCGATCCACTCTTCGGCACGGTCCTCGTCGAAGGTCTTCGTTTCGTTGAGGTCTTGGCCGGCGCCGAACGCCCGGTCGCCGGCTCCCGTCAGCACGATCGCGCGGCAGCTTTCCTCCCCGTCAAGCGCGTCAAGATGGGCATGAAGCTGCTCCCGCATCGGTCTATGCCACGCGTTGAGGATTTGCGGACGGTTAAGAGTCAGGACCGCGATGGTTCCACGGCGCTCGAGAAGGACGAAATCATCCATTTTGCATTCCGTATTGCATTGCAATTTTACATATCACATTACGCTATGTTTGTGCGCCGCTGTCAACCGCCAAGGTGGCCTCCTTCGTAAGATTCGCTGTAAGCCGGCACATATTCGGTCTGCGTCGCGAACCGCGAAAGTCGCACCAGACAGGTGCCGGCGACTCTGGAAGAAGCGGGGGTCTTACGAGACGCTCGTCCAAGCTCCGGAACTTTCCCTCCGGTGCCGGCTCCACTAGCCGGGGCCGGCCATGCGCACGTCCAGGTGATCGCGTAATGCGTCACCGATGAGATTGATCGAGTAGATGACAACCGCCAGGAAGGAGCCGGGCACGAACACCGTCCAGGGCGCCGTCGATATGTAGAGCCGGCTTGAGGCGATCATGTTGCCCCAGGTCGGAACCTCGGGGGGTAGGCCTGCGCCGAGGAAGGACAGGCTCGACTCGATGATGATCGCCGACGCGACGATGTAGGTGCCCTGCACCATCAGCGGCGCATAGGTACTGGGCATGATGTAGCGCAACAGGACGCGGGGAGTCCGGATGCCGGATGCCGTAGCCGCCTCGACATAGGGCAGCTCGCGGACGGAAAGGATCACCGCACGCGCCAGTCGCGCCACGCGCGGTATCTCGGGTATAGCGATGGCGATGACCATGATTCCCAGCCCCGGCTCGTGCAGCGCCACGAGCGCGATGGCCAGCAGGATGGAGGGAATGGCCATTACGCCGTCCATGACGCGCATGAGAAGCCGATCAAGCCAGCGCCAGTATCCTGCCAGGACGCCCAGCGTCAGACCGATACCGACCGCCAGCATGGCCACTGCGAAGCCGACACTGAGCGAGACGCGCGCGCCGTAGAGCGAGCGCGCGAAGATGTCGCGTCCCAGGTGATCGGTGCCGAACCAGGCATCCGGTCCCGGAGGCATCAGCCGGTTCGCCGGCGTGGTCATCAGCGGGTCATTCGCGAGAAAGGGCGCAAACAGCGCGCCGGCCAAGCAGACAGACAGCAACCCAACGCACAGGAACAGCCCAGGCGATCTGCTGAGGCGGAGCATCAGTAGCGAATCCTCGGGTCAAAGAGCCGATAGGAGATGTCGACCAGCAGGTTGATGCAGACATAGACGCCGGCAAACAGCAGCGTCACGCCTTGGATGATCGGATAGTCGCGCCGCGCGATGGCGTCGACCACGAGCCGTCCGATCCCCGGCACGTTGAACACGGTCTCGGTGATCACCACGCCGCTAATGAGGATCGCGATGCCGTTGCCGACTATGGTGGCGATCGGCACAGCGGCATTCTTCAGCGCGTGCCGGAAAAGGATGCTCCGGCGCGGTACGCCTTTGGCACGCGCGGTACGGATATAATCCTCCGAGAGCACCTCCAGCATAGAGGCGCGTGTGATGCGGGCGATCAGTGCGACATAGACGGTGCCGAGGGTCAGCGACGGCAGGATGAGATGGCTGAGCCACGGCCAGAAACCGGCGCTTATGGGCTTGTATCCTTGCACAGGCAGATAGCCGAGCCGGACCGCGAAGACGAACATCAGCAGATAGCCGACGACGAATGTAGGCACCGAGAAGGCGATGACGGCAAAACCCATGATGGCGCGGTCGAGCCGTGAGTTGACGCGCGCCGCAGCAATGACGCCAAGAGTGACCGCAGTGCAGACTGAAACGAACAACGTTGTCACCGCCAGCGATATGGTGGGACCGGCACGTTGTCCGATCAGCGACACGACACTCTGACGCCAATAGATGGAGTTGCCCAGATCGCCGTGCAGGATCGGGCTGAGCCAATTCCAGAAGCGGAGATGGATCGGTTGATCCACGCCTAGCGCAACGCGAAGCTGCGCGATCGTATCGGCCGTCGCATTTTCGCCCGCCATGATGGCGGCGGGATCTCCGGGCGCGAGGAACAGCAGCAGGAAGACGATGATCGCGACCACCGCCATCACGGGGATGGCGGTGGTCAGTCCCTTGATGAAATGGCCGAGCATCGGCGTGTTCAGACTCGCTTGACGTTCCAGAAGGCAAGTACGCCGGGAATGCTAACGAAGCCGTCCAGGTTGCTGCGATATGCGACCGGTTGCACCCAATGCCCGTAGGATACGCGCGGCACGATATTCCAGGCGTTCTCCTGGATTTCCGCCGCAATCGCCACCCGCTCCTCAGGCGTTTCGGCCTTCATCCAGGCGGCCTTCAGTTCCTCGTTGCGTTCGTCCGAAGGCCATCCGAACCACCCGTTCTCCCCGATCGTGGCCATGTGACCGAATGTGTAGGGGTTCGAGCTTATAAAGCCGTTGAAGGTGGAGACGAAGGCATTCCAGCCGCCCTCCGAAACCGGTCCCTTGTTCGGCCTGCGCTGCAGCAGAGTCGCCCAGTCGATGGCGTCGATCTGCACGTTGAAGCCGGCCGCCCGCATCTGCTGCGCGATGATTGTCACGGCGTCGGCATTGACCTGGCGGTCGGTCGCCTGGAGAAGCACGACCGGGGTTCCGTCGTAGCCGCCCTCGGCCAGCAGTTGCTTCGCCTTCTCCGGATCCGGCGCTATCCTGAACCACTCGGAGTTCGCTTCGTTGTAAAGCGGCGAACCGTAGGTGAACCAGCTCGGATGCGCGTTAAACCAGTTCGGATCGCCGAAGAGGCCCTTCAGGACCGCCTCCTGGTCAATGGCATACAGCATGGCCTGCCGCACCTTCAGGTTATCGAAGGGCGGCTGCAGCCAGTTGAGAATGATGGAGCCCTCGGTGCCGGACTTCATGATGTCGGCGACCTTGAGATTTGAATCGCTTTCCAGAACGGGGAGGAAATCGATCGGCGGAATTTCGTAGAAGTCGATCTCACCGGCCTGCAGCGCCGCGATCGCAGTTTGAGCGTCCGGCATGTTCACCAGAATGACGCGCTCGAAATTCGCAATCTTGGCGCCCGAAAGCCCGCTCGCGGGCTCCTCGCGGGGCACATAGTTCGGATTACGATCGTAAACGTAGTCGATACCTGGACGGGTTTCCTGCGTGTTGAGCACATAGGGGCCGGAGCCGATGCAGACGTCGACCGCCTGAGCCGGATCCATTTCCGCCTCGCGCTTGCGCATGATGAAGCACAGTGGCGTTGCCGGGCTGCCCAGCATTGCCGCCAACAACGGGAACGGCTCCTTGAGCTTGAATTGGAAGGTGCGGTCGTCCAAGGCCACCAGCTCCTGCGTAGCCGCCGCCAGCAGCTTGCCGTTCTGGCTGGCACGCGCCTGCCAGCGCAGGATGGATGGTATCACGTCGGCCGTCGTCACAGGGCTGCCGTCGGAGAAGGTCAGACCGTCTCGCAGCGTCATCGTCCAGGTCAGCTTGTCCTCGGATATCGTGTAGTCGCCGACCATTTGTGGATGCGGCATCTGGTTTTCATCGTTGCCGAAAAGCATGTCGTACACGAGCGCACCATGATAGGCCGCGATGTTCGACGTGGTCACGATCGGGTCGTAACCCACCATGTCCGTGTAAACCGCCACTCGCAGCATGCCCATTTCTCCCGACTGGGCGAACGCCTTGAGCGGCATGGAAAGAAGGGCGCCTGCGGCGGCGGAGCGGCACAAAAATCCTCGTCTCGAGAGTGTCATGCTGGTTCCCCTTATTTTTGCAAAGACGCCCACGCGATATTGCTACTCATTCAGGCGAATTGCATTGTAATTTTCTATATCGAATTATGCTACATGAAATTTTTGTGTCAACGGACTTATTCCTTGAATTCTAGACATTTCGTGCTGGACGGTCTGCATGCGCCCGCATCGGGATCGTGGAGGTCGCAAAGAGGCGTTATCGCCGGCATGCCGGCGATATGGGCGCAGTTGGTCAGCGTCCTCAGAACCGCTTCAACCTGAATGGGTTCAGGCCGGCACTGCGGCGACGCAACTTCAAGCGGGGATGGCTTCCAGCCTTGCGCGCAGCTTCATCTGCTCCGCGGCGACCTGCTCGATCTGAGCGACCTCGAAGCCATCAGCAAAAGGAAAGCCTTCCGCCGCGAGTGACTCGCGCAGTAAGCCGGTAAAGCGGGCATGGCCGCTGCCGTCGACGACCAATCCCATCTCGGTCTCAAAACGGGCATTCCAAGCGATCGCCTCCGCTTCGGATACCTGGGTGGGAAGATCCAACTCCAAGCGCCCGCCGGCAAGCCGTACCGGGTAGCCTCCCGGCCGTCCGGAAGGTCCGGGGACATGCCCGGTCCAGGGCAGGCCGAGCACGAAGGCCGACATCAGCGAGACGCCGCTTGCGCCTGAGATCTCGATCGCGGGTGCGACCGTGAGCTTGATATTACGGAAACGGACGAAGACGTCCTCCAACTCCTCGCCGTTTATCCAGACGCGCGGCGGCACGCCGCCGCGACTTTCCGCGGGCATTCGCCAGGCGACCAGTTGCTGGTAGTGCGCAAGCACCTGCAGCTTAAGCGTGCGGTCGGAAAGCGCGCCACTGAAGGCGTTGGACAGAATGGCGACGTTACCCGTGCCGCACAGCACGGGAATGCCACGCGCTTCGAGCAGCGCATTCACCACGTCGGGAAAGCAGCAGTTTATCAATGCGCTCTCGACGCCGGCGTCCCGGATGGCCTCGCCAACGTTAAGCGTCAGCAGCGACTGCGTGGCTGCGGTCGCGCTCAACCCGGCGCGGGCGATGAGGCGGCTCCATCTGGTATCCTCGTGACCGATCACGGCGGACGGCTGCGACGATGCGGTCTGCACCACCAGGCGCGGGCGGCGTTCGGCCAGCATCCGGGTGACCGACGGCTTGTCTGAGGCGTCGAGGACGACCGGCTCGAACACGGCTGGACGGCCGAACATGAAGGCGCGCGCATTCGCTGCGGTGACCAGCCAGTCCAGCCGTTCTCTGTTGCGCGCCGCGATGAGGACGCGGATCGGACCGGGCGCTATCGCGCCGAGATCGGTGACGATCCGCTCGGCAAACTGGCCCGCGCCGAAGACGGCGATGTCAACCTGGCTGGTCATCGATGTTCCTATGCCTGCGGCCTTTTTAAGTCTCGCGGTTGCGGTCGGCCGTGGGAAAGTGCCTCCGCAACCGTGATCAGCAGCGGCGCGAAGCGCTTGCGGGCTTCCTCAGGTGTACAGCGAAGCTTGCTCACGCCGATGCTCACCGCCGCGATCGACCGGCCATTCACACCATATACGGGCGCCGCGACGGAAATGTCGTTGAGGTAGATCTGATCGACGACCAGCGCATAGCCGTGCTCCGCCGTCAGCTCCAGCTGTTCGACGATCTCGTCCATCGCCCATTTCGTCTTCGGCGTGATCGGCTTGCGGTCGGAGCGTTGGATGATCGCCAGTGCTTCGGCGCGCGGCATGCCGGAAAGCAGGGCCAACCCCGGCGCCGTGCAGTAAGCCGGCAGGCGCGTGCCAGTGATGACGTCGGTTGTAAGCATGTTGCGGCTCACAAGCCGCTGGATGTACACGATGTCGGTATCGTCCAGGACGGTCAAGCTGACGGCCTCTTCCGTCGTCTTGGACAGGTTCAGCAGGTGGGGGGCCGCCGCGCGCACGAGTTCGTTGCTGCGCGTGAAGTTGGCGCCGAACTCAAGCACGCGAGCGGTCAGCTCGAACCGCTTCGTGTCCGGATCCTTGCGCAGCAAGCCAAGCTGCACCAGCGTGTGCGTAAAGCGCTGAGATCCGCTCTTGTCTAACCCCGTCAGCGCAGCCACATCGGCCAGGCTCATTGTCGGTTGTCCGTTGCTGAAGGCGCCGAGAATGCGCACCGCTTTCTCGACCGACTTCACCATCAATGGATCGCGAGCGCTCAAGACGCCCCCCGATTGGGTTGACGGTGCGGAAATGCCATAAGGCAGGGCTGAGGACCGGCTGATTTCGAGTTGACAGATGGAAAATCCATCGGACTAATATCCAATATGAAGTTTCTCATTGCAATACGCAATAGCGCGTCGCGGCAGGCTATGGAAGAGGCTTGCGAGACGTTTTTCACCGGCTTCCGCATTCCTCGGGGGCAGTGATCTCGAATTCTGCGACGGAAGGGACGCACAGGGATAGACTGCACATGGCCGACGGCGGATCGCAAGCGAAACCAGTTCTAAGCATCACCAACCTTGCCACGTCCTTCCGGCAAGGCAATGACTGGACGCAGGTGCTCAACGGCATCTCCTTCGACGTGCCGCCTTCACAGACGGTCGCGGTGGTTGGCGAGTCCGGATCCGGTAAGAGCGTAACCGCACTGTCCGTGATGCAGTTGCTACCGGGCTCGACGGCGCGGGTGTCGGGGTCCGTCAAGCTTGACGGGCGCGAACTCCTTGGGCTCTCCGAGACGCAGATGAACCAGGTTCGCGGCAATGAAATTGCCATGATATTCCAGGAGCCGATGACCAGTCTGAACCCCGTCATGACCATCGGCTTCCAGATCGCCGAGGCAATACGGATCCATCGGGGCCTCGATGCCGCGGCGGCGCGCGCCGAGACCGTGCGCCTACTGGAGAAGGTGCGCATCCCGTCCGCGGCCTCGCGGTTCAACGATTATCCGCATCTATTCTCGGGAGGCATGCGCCAACGGGTCATGATAGCCATGGCGCTCGCCTGTCAGCCGAAGCTACTGATTGCGGACGAGCCGACGACGGCGCTTGACGTCACCATTCAGGCCCAGATCATCGACCTCATTCGCACGCTGCAGCGCGAGGAGCGGATGTCGGTCATTTTCATCACCCACGACATGGGCGTTGTGGCGGAGCTTGCTGACCACACGGTGGTGATGTTCCGCGGCGATGTGGTGGAGGAGAACACGACGGAGGCGATCTTCGCCAATCCGGCGCACCCCTACACGCGCCGGCTGCTTTCCGCCGTGCCGACGCTCGGCTCTATGAGGGGAACCAGCGCGCCGAAGCCGTTCCGGATACTTGACGTGGAGGGGCGGCCGGTGGTCGCAGCACAGGCGCAGCGCGCGCAGAAAAAGGCGGCCGCCGGCGGTGCCCTGCTGGAGGTGAGGAACCTTGTGAAGCGTTTTCCTATTCATAGGGGTGCGTTCGCGAGGCTGAGTGGCCATGTCCACGCGGTTGAGAACGTCTCTTTCTCCCTTCGCGCCGGGGAGACGCTGTCGCTGGTGGGCGAGTCGGGTTGTGGAAAATCGACCACCGGACGCTCGATATTGCGGCTTGTTCAGCCGGACGGCGGAAAGGTGATATTCGATGGCCATGACGTGATGACCGCCGGCAGTGCCGAAATGCGGGACTTGCGGCGCGGCATGCAGATCGTGTTCCAAGACCCCTTCGCGAGCCTAAACCCGCGCATGAGGATCGGCCAAATCATCTCCGAGCCGATCTTGGCGCACGGCCTTGCCAGCGCCGGTGAGGCACGCGACAGGGCTGCCTCACTGATGGAGCAGGTCGGCCTGTCGCCGCAGATGATGTCGCGCTACCCGCACGAATTCTCCGGAGGCCAGCGGCAGCGCATCTCGATCGCACGGGCACTGTCACTCGACCCCAAGCTGATTGTGGCCGACGAGGCGGTCTCTGCCCTCGACGTGTCGGTGAAGGCGCAGATCATCAATTTGATGTTGGAACTGCAGGACCGGCTTGGGGTGGCCTACTTGTTCATCTCCCATGACATGGCGGTGGTCGAGCGCGCCAGCCACACGGTGGCGGTGATGTATCTAGGTGAGATCGTCGAGATGGGGCCGCGTGCTGCGATCTTCGAAAACCCGCAGCACCCCTATACGCGCAAGCTGCTGGCCGCTGTGCCCGTGGCGGATCCCACGAGGCGGAACTTCCGCAACGCTATCTCGAATGACGAATTGCTAAGTCCGGTGCGACCGCTCGGCTACAATCCACCCCCGCGAAGCTATCGCGAGGTCGCGTCGGGGCATCTCGTCCGGGTGGCATAGGGGCCAGCCAAAGAACGCCTGTGAAGCACAGCTTGCAACAGAACCGCAAGGCCGAGCGTGGACCAGACAAGAGCCGGTTCCTACTGCCGCTCACCTTGACAGGTCAGGCTGAACAGCGTCGAGCCACTGGTGACCTGCATCAGCGGTGGGAAATTCGGTGTTGAAAGGGGCATGGCCAGCCAGACCGAATTGACCGGGATCAAATCGACGGGATTGCGGGTGTTGATCAGAGGTTCGCCGCGTCAGCCAGGAGTAAACAAAGCACGAATTAAAGTCAGAGTTGAGCACAGGGAAAACGAACCGGCGAAAGACCATCGTCGCGACGGCAATCTCGCCGAATAAAAAATATTGACGCTCGAAGCGTCGATCCGCTAGCTTCGCTCATGCCTTACCGTCGCAAAGCAAAAGAAGCCGGCATTCTAAATCCCTCCGAAGTAAAACTCCTCGGCCGTGTTTTCGACAATACGGCGATGCCGGGCGAAACCGAACATGACCGCGAGGCACGCGCTTCGCGAATACTTGGTTATTATCTGGCGGGGATTACCGACGAAAATGAGCTGACCGCGCTCGCCAAGCAGGCACTGGGCCGGTAGCAGCCAGAAATCGAACCCGATCTCCCGGCGAAGCGCCCGGTCGGCCGGGTGGCCCCATTATTACCACCACGCGATGATCCGCCGCAGGAATATCAATCTCCGGGAGCCCCGCCCAGCGCCTTCATCTCTTCAGGATTGCGATGATAGCCGGGGCCGACGGTCAATGGCCGGTCGGGAACGATCGTGTCGCTGATCTGACTCCGATAGGTCCGCTCCGTCTCCCAGAGCAGATTTTTGCGTTCCCGGTCATAGACTTTGATGGCCACATCATAGGGCTTGCCAGCCTCCACGCCACGGATCGAGGGAGAGCGCAGGGCATAGCGATCCGTCATCGTGCTCACCCGTTCGGAGACAATGTGCGCAGGTCCGCCTTCGGGATCCTCAAAGCTCGCCTCGATGATCGATCCGCTTGCCAGCGGTCGTTTTACCTGCGCCGTGAAGCCGTAATAGACGTCCGCGTTCCGGTAGTTGAACATGAAGCCGCCGCCCACGATATCAAGATAAGGCTGATCGGACAGATCCTCGCGGGTAAGCCATCCAGCCAAGAAAAGCGCGGCGCAAAGCGCAAGGGCCACGCCGAGAACCGTCTTTTCCGACCATTTCCAGCGCATGCCCTCCTCCCTCAGCGGCGGTGGCGCTCGGCATAGCGTCGCGCCTTGGCGGCTGCGCCGCAATGCTCCATGCTGCACCAGCGGCGCGAAGCATTCTTCGTTTCGTCATAGAAAAGCCAGCCGCAGCCATAGGGCGCGGGGCACTCCTTCAGTCGCTTCACGTCTTCCCGCGTCAGCATATCTGCGGCGGAAAGCGCGACCGCCAAAGCCGGAGACCTGAGGTCGAGCCTCGTTTCGTCTTCTACCCATCGGAAGTTCCCGCCTGTTGCAGCCAGAATTTGCCGCCCGCGAGCCTCGCGCAGCCAATCATTGAGAAGGCACAAATCGGCCTCCGGCACAGGCGTTTTCTCAATGGCGCTGCGGAAAATCCGGTAAAGCGCCTCACGCAAGACGATTGCGGCGCGATGCATTTGCGCCGACTCCTCAGGGGCGGCGAGAGCCCGCGCTGCAAGGCGCTCCAGGGCAGCAGGAGCGAAGAGCCGTGTCTGCCCGCACCAGCCCAGGATTTCAGGGAAGCCGGCCAGATAATCCCGCTTCGCCGGTCTGGCGCGGTTGTCGACAGTGTTGACGAAGTCGAGAGCGGGCCGCCCTCCGAAGAAGAACGGCACGGGACCGTCTGAGGTTTCCGCCGGTGAAGGAGACATGGAGCATCTTGTCCGCAGAGCCAAACCAGCAAAACCATTTTTGCCGGTTTGGTCAAGCGGGGATGGTCTCCTAACGGACCAACGCAGGGTGCTGATCGCACCCTGCTCAGCCTCGGCTGATCCAATCGCTCAGAAATTCACTTTGGCATTTTCGCCCATTGCCGGTCGGGCGCTGGACATGGCGGCTGCGGCCATTTTCACATAGCTGATGATGGTGCCGGGACTATCCCAATATTGCGCGTCCTGAGGCACGACCTTGAGAATACGGATGTTCGGGTCATCGGGACTTTTCCACCATGCCTTTGCCGGTGTCGACCATAGCTCGCGGACCTTGTCGCGATCATCCATGACCTCGGCGATGCCGCTCACCGAAAGATAGGTCTGGCTGCTCGTGTCGGCGAAGGCGAGGACCACATGCGGATCCCGGCCCAGCTCCTCCTTTTTATGACTGTCCGCGTCTGTCAGGAAATAGATAATATGGGCTGCGCGATCGAAATAGGCGGCCATCGGGCGGCTGCGCAGCGCCTCGCCGTCACGGCTTCCAAGCATGCAAATGCCGATCTTTCGGATCAGCTCCCATACACGTTCTTCCTTATCCATTTCTGCCATCGGGATTCTCCATCGGCTTGGGGCTCTTTCCACCAACCACGCCCCCAGCCGGCTTGTTCCCGCCCCTATCGGCATTGGCCAGGCGGCGTGCCCGGTTGGCAGCCTCAAGACCGCGTGGTACCTGTTGACCAAAAGATAAAATGGCAGGCCGGCCCATGGGGAATGCTGCGATCGAGCTGATCGGTATCGACAAGAGTTTCGGCTCGGGCCATGCCAACCGGAACATCAGCCTCAAGATCCCCGCGGGAACGATCCACGGCATCATCGGCGAGAACGGCGCGGGGAAATCCACGCTGATGTCCATTCTCTACGGCTTCTATCAGGCCGACAGGGGGCGGGTCTGCGTGCGCGGCGAGAAGGCGAAGATCGAGACTCCCAGCGATGCTATCGCGCTCGGTATCGGAATGGTGCACCAGCATTTCATGCTCGTGCACAATTTCACGGTGCTTGAAAACATCATCCTCGGGGTCGAGGGTCATTCCCTGCTCGGGTCCTCGATCTCCAAAGCCCGCTCCGAGCTCCAGCGCCTGGAGCGCGATTACGGGCTTGAAGTCGATCCCGACGCAGTCGTGGAAGACCTGCCCGTCGGGCTTCAGCAGCGCGTGGAAATCCTGAAGGCGCTCTACCGCGGCGCCGAAATCCTCATCCTGGACGAGCCCACGGGCGTGCTCACGCCGGCCGAAGCCGACCATCTCTTCCGCATCCTCCGTCAGCTCAAGGAAGAGGGTAAGACAATCGTCCTCATCACGCACAAGCTGCGCGAGATCATGGCCGTCACGGACAATGTCTCTGTCATGCGGCAGGGCGCTCTGGTCGCGACTCTAAAGACCGGCGAGACCACCGTCGAGGAACTGGCGGAGCTGATGGTGGGCCGCCGCGTCCTGCTGCGCGTGGAGAAGGGGCCGTCCGCTCCCGGCGAGGTGCTCCTTTCGGTGACGAACCTTTCCGTAAAAGATTCGCGCGGCGTGACGATGGTCGATGACATTTCCTTCGACCTGCGAGCCGGCGAGATCGTCGGCATTGCCGGCGTGGCGGGAAACGGCCAGTCGGAACTCCTCGAAACCATCACCGGCATCCGCAAGGCCGTCTCCGGCACGGTGACGCTCGACGGCCGGCCGATAGACCTGACCGGCGCGGCGGACCCTTCCGAACTTCGCGCCCGCGGCCTCGCCCATGTGCCGGAAGACCGGCACCATATGGGCCTCGTGCTACCCTTCGACGAAAGCGAGAATTCCATCCTCGGCTATCACCGCCAGCCGAAATATGCCAAGGGCCTGTTCCTCGACATGGACGCGATCCGCGACGACGCCGTCGAGAAGATCGGGAAATACGACATCCGCCCGCCCGATCCGCGGCTAAGGACCGCCAATTTCTCCGGTGGCAACCAGCAGAAGATTGTGCTGGCGCGCGAGATGGAGCAGGACCCAAAGGTGCTGATCGTCGGCCAGCCCACGCGCGGTGTCGATGTCGGCGCAATCGAATTCATTCACAAGCGGCTAATCGAGATGCGAGACCGGGGGAAAGCCGTGCTGCTTGTCTCCGTGGAACTCGACGAGATCCGCTCCCTGTCGGACCGCATACTGGTGATGTGCGGTGGCCGCATCGTCGGCGAGCGCGACGCGACCGCCACCGAAGGTGAGCTCGGCCTACTCATGGCGGGCGTGGATGAGAAGGAGGCCGCCGAGTGAGCGCGCCATACGCAAAGCTGCCGGCCTGGGCCGATTACGGGCTGATTCCCCTCATCAATGTCACGGTTGCCTTCATCGTCGCCGGCCTCGTCGTCCTGCTCATCGGTGAAAACCCGTTCCGCGCCGCCGTCATTTTGGTCGACGGCGCGCTGGGGCGCGGGCAGGCCATCGCCTACACGCTCTATTATGCGACGAGCTTTATCTTTACGGGGCTTGCCGTCGCGGTCGCTTTTCATTGCAGCCTTTTCAACATTGGCGGTGAAGGACAGGCCTATGTCGGGGGCCTGGGCGTTGGGCTCGTCTGCCTCGCCTTCGACAGCGTGCTGCCCTGGTGGCTAACATTCCCGCTCGCCATTATCGGCGCGGCAGCCTTCGGCGCGGCCTGGGCCTTCATTCCGGCTTATCTACAGGCCCGGCGCGGTTCCCATATCGTCATCACCACCATCATGTTCAATTTCATCGCCGCGAGCCTGATGGTCTATCTGCTGGTGAACGTTTTGAAGCCCGCCGCCAGCCAGGCGCCGCAAACGCGCACCTTTCTGGAGGGAGGGCGGCTCCCGAAACTCAATTTCCTGCTTGATGCGGTCGGGCTTTCGGTGCGCTCCTCGCCCTTCAACCTGTCATTCCTACTGGCGCTTTTGGCGGCCTTCCTCGTCTGGGTGCTCATCTGGCGCACGCGCCTTGGCTATGAAATCCGCATGCGCGGCCACAGCCCGAAGGCGGCGCGCTATGCGGGCGTCAGCGAAACCCGCATTATCATAATCACCATGCTGATCTCCGGTGCGCTTGCCGGAATGATGGCGCTCAACCCGGTCATGGGCGACCAGAACCGGCTACAGATCGACTTTGTCACCGGCGCAGGCTTTGTCGGCATCGCCGTGGCGCTGATGGGCCGCTCGCATCCGGCGGGCATCGTCCCGGCTTCTATCCTGTTCGGCATCCTCTATCAGGGCGGCGCCGAGCTTGCCTTCGAGATGCCCGGCATATCCAGAGACATGATCGTTATCATCCAGGGCCTCGTCATCCTCTTCGCGGGAGCGCTCGAAAACCTGTTCCGGCCTAGCCTGCAGGCGCTCTTCGCGGGCATCCGCCCTGCCCCGGTCGGAATCGAGGCGAAGCAGGGGGAGCGGGTCTGATGGATTTCTTTAGCACGCTTGTCTTCCTGCTCGATTCCACCATCCGCGTCTCGGTGCCGCTGCTTCTAGCCGCGCTCGCCGGCCTTTATTCGGAACGTTCCGGCGTTTTCGATATAGGGCTCGAAGGCAAGATGCTCGGGGGCGCCTTCGCCGCCGGGGCGGCGGCTGCCGTCACGGGATCCCCCTGGATCGGCCTTTCCGCAGCCGTAGCAATCGCCGTCTTCCTCTCGCTCGTCCACGGCTTTGCCTCCATCACCCATCGCGGCAACCAGATCGTCTCGGGCGTGGCGATCAACTTCATCGCCGCAGGCTCCACCATCATTCTCGGCCAGGCCTGGTTCAGCCAGGGTGGGCGCACGCCGCTGCTCGGCGGCGATGCACGTTTCGGCGCAATCCAGCTCCCCTTCGCGGGGTCGCTGAGCGATGTGCCGATCATCGGCGAACTCTATTCGGACCTGCTCTCCGGTCACTCCCTTATCGTCTACATTGCCTTCCTGCTGGTGCCTTTCACCTGGTGGGTGCTCTTCCGCACCCGCTTCGGTCTGAGGCTCAGGGCGGTCGGCGAGAACCCTGCCGCAGTGGATACCGCCGGCATCTCCGTCGCGTGGCTGCGCTATCGCGCGCTCATCTGCACCGGGATTCTTACCGGTCTTGCCGGCACCTATCTGGCGCTTTCCCAGAATGCAGGCTTCGTGAAGGACATGACCGCCGGCCGCGGCTATATTGCCCTGGCAGCCCTCATCTTCGCCAAATGGCGGCCCGTCCCGGTGATGTTCGCCTGCCTGCTCTTCGGCTTTCTCGATGCTTTCGCCATTCGCATTCAGGGCACGGCCTTGCCGCTCCTTGGGCAGCTCCCGGTGCAGTTCATGCAGGCCCTGCCGTATATCCTCACCGTCATCCTGCTTGCGGGCTTCATCGGCAGAGCCGAGCCACCGCGCGCCGGCGGAATACCCTATGTGAAGGAGCGTTGATGAGTACCGACGAACTCTTCGCCGCCGCGAAAGCGGCGATGGAACGGGCCTATGCGCCCTATTCGCGTTTTCCAGTGGGAGCGGCGATTCGAACCGATGCAGGCGCGATCCATGCCGGATGCAATATTGAGAACGCCTCCTATCCCGAAGGCTGGTGCGCGGAAACCACCGCGCTCGGTCATATGGTGATGGCCGGCGGCGGCCGCGTCAGCGAGATCGCCGTCGTGGCGGAGAAGATGCCGAAGATAGTGCCTTGCGGCGGCTGCCGTCAGCGTCTGTCGGAATTCGTGACGGCGGACGCGAAGCTGCACCTTTGCAGTCCGACCGGTGTTGTGGAAACAATTCCCTTCTCCTCCGTCTTCCCGCGTGCCTTCGATCTGGAGCCCGGCGCATGAGAAATACGATCGACATTCTGATCGAGCGGCTGAACGGGCTCGCGCCGCGGCTTGCCATCGTGCTCGGTTCGGGACTGGGCGCATTGGCGGATGAGCTGACAAAGCCCGTGCACATCCCCTACGCGGACCTGCCCGGCTTCCCGCTAAGCGGCGTCAGCGGCCATGCGGGCGAGCTGGTCGCCGGCTATTTCGGCAGCGTTCCGGTAATTATGCTCGCCGGCCGGTCGCATTATTACGAGCACGGAAATGCCGCCGCCATGCGTCCGGCTCTGGAAGTGCTGGCTGGGATTGGTGTCACCGCCATTATCCTTACCAATGCCGCTGGCTCGCTTCAGGTGGACATGCCGGCTGGCTCAGTGATGCTCGTTGAAGATCACATCAATTATTCCGGTATGAATCCCCTGATCGGCGAGCAGTCGGAAGCACGCTTCGTAGGCATGAGCGCGGCTTATGACCGCGACCTTCGCGACGCGCTTGAGCGCGCGGCAAGCAAAGCCGGCGAGACGCTGCACAAGGGCGTTTATATGTGGTTCTCCGGCCCAAGCTTCGAGACGCCGGCCGAAATCCGCATGGCGCGTATGCTCGGCGCGGATGCCGTCGGCATGTCCACCGTGCCCGAGGTGATCCTCGCCCGCTTTTTAGGCCTGCGTGTCGCCGCCTGCTCGGTCATTACCAATCTGGCCGCTGGCCTCGGCGCGGGCGAGCTCTCGCATGACGAGACCAAGGACATGGCGCCGGTGGGCGGTGGGAAGCTGGCGAAAATCCTTACCCAGTTCATGCGCGACAGCGCCGCAGAGATCTGACCCCATGCCGCTCCCCCAGGAAATCATCCGCAGGAAACGCGACGGCAAGGCTCTGTCGCCGGCCGATATCGCTGATTTTGCGGCCGGTCTTGCCTCCGGCGCCTGGAGCGAAGGGCAGGTGGCCGCCCTCGCCATGGCGGTCCTGCTCAACGGCATGGAGCGCGATGAAACCGTCGCGCTCACTCTTGCAATGCGCGATTCCGGCGACGTGCTCGACTGGTTGTCACTTCCCGCCCCGGTCACCGACAAGCATTCCACGGGCGGCGTGGGCGATAATGTCTCGCTGATGCTGGCGCCCATCGTCGCCGCCTGCGGCGCCTATGTGCCCATGATATCGGGGCGCGGGCTCGGGCATACGGGCGGCACGCTCGACAAGATGGACTCCATTCCCGGCTATCGCAGCCAGCCGACGCGGGAAGAGTTCGAGCGAACCGTGCGCGCCGCCGGCTGCGCCATCATCGGCCAGACGGGAGACCTTGCGCCCGCGGACCGCCGCTTCTACGCCATCAGAGACGTGACCGGCACGGTGGAATCCATCCCTCTCATCACGGCGTCGATTCTTTCCAAAAAACTTGCCGCCGGCCTGCAGTCGTTGGTCCTCGACGTAAAATCGGGCAACGGCGCCTTCATGGCCGAGAGGAGCGAGGCTCAGGCGCTCGCGACCAGCCTCGTGCAGGTGGCGCAGGGCGCGGGGCTATCTGCCAGCGCGCTTATCACGGACATGAACGAGCCGCTCGCCACGGCCGCGGGCAATGCTGTCGAGGTGCGAAACGCCGTCGATTTTCTCACGGGAGAAACACGGGATGAGCGCCTTGAGGAGGTGACGCTGGCGCTGGCGGCCGAGATGCTCGTAGCCACGGGCATCGCATCCGGTGGGGAGAATGCGTTGAAACGCGCCCGCACGGCGCTCGAAAGCGGCGGTGCGGCCGAGCGCTTTAGCCGGATGGTCGCCGCGCTTGGCGGCCCCGCCGATTTCGTTGAGAAGATGGACCAATATCTCCCTCGCGCGCCCGAAACGCGTGCTGTGAAAGCCGAGCGGGCGGGATTCGTCGCCAGCATAGACACGCGGGCGCTGGGAATTGTCGTGGTCGAACTCGGCGGCGGCCGGCGCAGGCCGGAAGATCCAATCGACCACGCCGTCGGCCTCACAGCCACATTGCCCATCGGCAGGGAAGTCCGCCGCGACGATCCGCTGGCCGTGGTCCATGCCCGCACGCCCGCCGATGCCGAACGGGCAGCCGAAGCGGTCCGCCGCGCCTACCGCATCGCCGATGAGCGGCTTTCCACGCAATCGCCTGTGCTGGAGAAGATCGCGGGCTGAGAAGCGCCGAAGCTAAGCACCCCCTCTCTTCCGACGTGTGGGTTGTTAGCGTCTTCGCTTCATCCTTCGCGCCCACGCGCCCGCAGAGCTGCGCAACTCCCCGCGGCTGCACTCATTTCGTGCCGTACATCCGGTCGCCGGCATCCCCCAGCCCCGGCAGGATATAGCCATGCTCGTTGAGCCGCTCATCGATCGAGGCGGTGAAGACCGGCACGTCCGGGTGCATTTCCCGGAAATGCTGGATCCCCTCGGGGGCGGCAAGCAGGCAGAGGAAGCGGATGTTGGTGGCGCCGCGCGATTTGAGCTTGTCGACCGCCGCAACAGCCGAATTGGCGGTGGCCAGCATGGGGTCGACCACGATCACCAGCCGGTTTTCCAGATCGCTCGGCGACTTGAAGAAATATTCCACCGCCTCCAGGGTCTCCTGGTCACGGTAGAGGCCAATATGGGCCACGCGGGCGGCCGGCACCAGGTCCAGCATGCCGTCGAGGAGGCCGTTGCCGGCGCGCAGCACCGAGGCGAAGACCAGCTTCTTGCCCTCCAGCGTCGGCGCTTCCATGGTGGTGAGCGGGGTTTCGATGATGCGCGTGGTCAGCTCCAGGTCGCGCGTGACCTCATAGCAAAGCAGCAGCGAGATCTCGCGCAGCAGCCTGCGGAAGCCAGCCGTCGACGTCTCCTTATCGCGCATGATGGTCAGCTTGTGCTGGACAAGCGGGTGATCGACGACGGTTACGCCCTGCATTGCTACTCTCCGCAAAACTCTTTTCGACCGGCAACAATAGCGCTTATGCCGCCCGCCGCCAGACGGCGGCGCGCCCCTGCCACAGATTTGTGCTCAGGTCACGACTCCACCACCGGCTTCAAGCGGGCAAATAGCGCCGCGCGGGTCTTCTCATCCACGAATGCGGCCTCGATAGCCGTGCTCGTGATCGCGTTGAGAGTGGTTTCATCGAGCCCGAAATATTCGGCCGCCACCGCATATTCCCGCGCGAGGCTGGTATGGAAATGCGGCGGATCGTCGGAGTTAAGCGTCACCCGGCAGCCCGCGGCCACAAGCTGAGGAAAGGGATGACGCGCGAACTCGGGAAAGACCTTAAGCACCACATTGGAGACAGGGCAGACTTCCAGCACCACGCCTTCATCGGCAATCCGGCGCACGAGATCGGGATTTTCGATTGCCCGCACGCCATGGCCGATGCGCGAGGGGCGGATATGGTCCAGCGCGGCTTCCACGCTTTCCGCCCCGCCGAACTCACCGGCATGGATGCTGATGCCGAGCCCCGCTTCGCGGGCGATATCGAAGGCGTAGGCGAAGTCACGGGGATGGCCGGCGCGTTCGTCGCCCGCCATGCCGAAGCCCGTCACCAGAGGGTGCTCGCACGAGGCGGCGAAGCGCGCAGCTTTCTCCACGGCTTCCGGCCCGAAATGGCGCACGCCGGTGACGATCATGCGGGATTCGATGCCGGTTGCAGCCTTTGCCTGGACCATGCCCTCGGCCAGCCCATCCGTATAGGCCTGAGGAGAGAGCCCCGCTCGCTCCGCGTGGTCCGGCGATGTGAAAAACTCCGAATAGATCGCGCCCCCGGCGGCAAGCTCCTTCAGATAAGTCTCGGCCAGAAGCGCATAGTCCTCCTGCGTACGGAAGAGGCTCGCTGCCTGATCATAGGCGAGAAGAAAGGTGGTGAAGTCTTGCCAATAATATGCACCGCCCCGGATGAAGGAGGAGATGTCGGCGCCGTATTTGCGTGCCTGGGCTTTCACCAATGCGGGCGAAGCCGCGCCTTCTATATGGCAATGCAATTCGGCTTTGAGCAGCATGGTCCTGTCCCGTTCTGGGATCAGACCATATCACAAACGTCGCTCCAGGCAGCCGCCTTGCGCAGCGCCTCTAGAAAGCGCTCTCCCGCCTGTTCCAGCGGACCGGAATTGTCGATGACGAGGGCGCCGGGCACGTCCAGCTCGCCCGCCTCGCTCCGGGCAAGGCGGGACAGCACCTCGTCGCGCGTCTCACGACCGCGACGCGACAAGCGCTCCGCCAGCACCCCGCGGGGGGCTGTCACAATAACGGGAAAAATGTGGGCGTAGCGCTCCCCGAGCGCAGGGATGATCGCCCGCGACACATTGGCCACAACCACGCCGCCCGAACGCATCTCCTCGTCGAGCGCCGCCGGAAGGGCATAGCACAGCCCGTTGGCACGCCAGGACAGCGCGAAAGCGCCGGCCGCCTCTTCACGCTCGAAGGTCGGCACGTCCCGGGTATCGTGCTCTTCGCCGCCGGGCGCAAAAGGCCGCGTAATGATCCGGCGCGCGAAGACGATCTCGCCGGCAAGATTTCCCAGCCGCTCGCGAGCATAGGCCATCACCGAATCCTTGCCGCCGCCAGATGGGCCAGCCACGGCAACGAAAACGCCCTGCCGGATGGGAAAGGGCGCCTCGTTCTGCGCGCGTTCTATGCTGGCCGAGAACATCAGGCGACGCGCCGTCCCTCGCGCCAAACGGTGCGAACGACAGGGATGCCGTCATCCAGCCGCACCCGCACCAGATCGGCCCGGCGGCCCGGCTCGATTACCCCGCGGTCGGTAAGTCCTACGGCTTCCGCGGGATTTTTGGATACCTTCGCCACTGCCTCGGGCAGGCTGATGCCGTCGACCACCTCGCCAAGATGGAAGGCCGCCTGCACAAGGCTGAAGGGAATATAGTCGGAGGAGAGTATGTCGAGATCGCCCGCCTCGGCAAGCTCCCGCGCCGAGACATTGCCGGAATGGGAGCTGCCGCGCACCACGTTGGGAGCGCCCATGAGCACGGCCATGCCCGCCTCCTTGGAGGCACGCGCAGCAGCCATGGTGGTCGGGAATTCGGCCACCCGAACGCCGTCAGCCGCCGCTTCGCTGACATGTTCGACCGTCGCATCATCATGGCTTGCAAGGATGATGCCGTGCGCCCGGCACACTTCGGAGATGGCGCGCCGGTTCGGGCCGGAGTTTTTGTCGGATTCGGCGATGCGCCGATCGCAGAAACGCCGAAACTCCTGGTCATCGAGTTTCAACGCGACCTTGTAATAGCTCGCATAGGCGTCGAGATTCGTGAACTGCCGCTGGCCCGGCGAATGATCCATCAGCGAGGCGAGCTTCAGATGCGGATCACTGGCGAAGAGCGCGAAGCCCGCAAGGCAGTCGGGCGCCGAAACCTCGCAGCGCAGGTGCAGGAAATGGTCGGCGCGCAGACGGCCGGCCGCTACGCTTTCCTCGATGGCATCCGCCAGGCGGCGCATTTCGCCGGATTCCATATCCGCATCCTCGTCCATGCCGACGCGCAGCGCGTCGAAGACGGTCGTAATACCGGATGCCGCGATCTGAGCGTCATGGGCGAGCACCGAGGCCACCGGGTTCCATCGAACCTTAGGCCGCGGAGAATAGTGCCGCTCCAGGTGATCAGTGTGAAGCTCAACGAGGCCCGGAATCAGGAAATCGCCCTCCATGTCCTCGCCGGCGCCGGTGCTGCCGCGGGACACGTCAGCGATGTGCCCATCGCGGACGAGGATGTTGCCGCTCACCACCTCGTCGGCAAGAACGATGCGGGCATTTTTCAAGATCAGTTCACTGGGCATTTCAGGCAAATTTCCTTTCCCTCTCGCCGCCAATGGCGTGCAGGGACTTGATGTGGAACGGCGCGCCAGTGTCCGGCTCGGCAAACAGCGCAAGGCGGGAAACCTCCAACGGTTCCAGGAGAAGCGGCCCGAAGAAGTCGCCTATTGCGGCTTCCATCCGGGCAGCTTCGGCGGCAGGCACCCGCCCCGTGAGCGTCATATGGAAGCGAAATTCGTCAAATACATGGGGGTAGCCCCATTTGTAGAGATTTTTCAGCTGCGTGGGCGTGAGGCTGTCGGGATTTCGCCGTTCCACTTCCTCCGGCGTCAAAGGCGCCCTGAAGGGCTCAAACTCCGTGACCACATCCGCAGCAAGCTCATCAAGCTCGGGGGCAGGGGCCGCAGGCACCAGAGCAAAGAAGCCGTCGAGCCGGGCAAGCTTGATCCGCTCGACGCTGAAGGGCTTGCGCTCGGAGGCAAACTTGGAAAGCGCTGCGATCAGCTCAGCCTCGCTTTTCCCCTCCGCCAGCTGAAAGGGCGCCTTCAGCGTGGCGTGAAAGCCGTAGCGGCGGGCGGCTGCAGTGTGGAAGGCGATCTCGGCGGCGGAAAACGACCCTGCGGCAATGGGCGCTGCCATCTGGCCGCCGAAGGCGCTGCGCCCCAGCCATCGCTCTGCCACCCGGGAGAGCGGGTCGTCCTTATCCGGCGTAAAATAGATCGCGTATCTCATGTTCCATCCCTGCAGACCGCGATTGGACTAGGTGATTTGCGTGACAAATTAACGAACCCGTCGCGGAAAACTATGCGCGGCTTTGTTCCAGCGGAAGCTTTTTGCGATCGCGGGAGATATTAACGCGTTTGGCGCCAATAGGGTGATCACGCCCACAAAGGGCTGCCTTCTTGAACTTGTTGACCGGATCGACCATATCAACGGCATGGGTGGAAACGCCAGTTCGGGTTTTCGCCTATCCGGGTCGCTCTTTGAGGACAGGAAGGACATGACGCGTATGACGCCGTTTTCGAACCCGCTTTTGCTGGGGTTCGACACTATGGAAAAGACGCTCGAACGCATCGCGAAATCGGGTGACAGTTATCCTCCCTACAATATCGAGCGGATCCGCAACGAAGACGGGCGAGGCGAACGTCTGCGCATCACGCTTGCTGTTGCCGGCTTTTCGGAGCAGGACCTCGAAGTGACCACGGAGGAAAGCCAGCTCGTGGTACGCGGGCGCCAGAATGACGAGGCTGAGCGCGAATATTTGCATCGCGGCATTGCCTCAAGGCAGTTCCAGCGGGTTTTTGTCCTTGCGGATGGAATGCGGGTTCTCGGCGCGGAGCTCAAGAACGGCCTGCTCTCCGTCGATCTGGACAGGCCCGAGCCGGAGCGGCTGGTGCGCAAAATCAACATTTCGGTGAAGGAGTGATGATCCGGGCCGGTTCTATCATTTCCACCGGAACCACAAAGCTCTTGAGTGGGTTGGTCTTGAAAGACGGCCCGCCAAATAGGAGGCTGAAATGACCAACAATGGAACCAAGTTCACAGTTACCCAGCAGCAGCTGGCCAATTTGGGTGAAGGCGCAATCGCTTACATGCGGGAGATGGACGCCGATGAGCTCAAGGTGAAGTTCCCGGGAATGCCCGACATGACTCCCGGCACGAAGCTATGGGCGCTCTTCGCGGCCAACGGGCAGCCGATTCTGCTGGCCGACCAGCGCGACGCGGCGCTTGCAGGTGCTTTCCAGAACGATCTCAAGCCCGTCAGTCTTCACTAGACGGCAAACTATGGGATGACGCGCCACGCAAGCGGTTTGCGTGGCGAAAGGACTCCGAATTCAGGCAGCGTTCGAGGCGGGAGCTTCCGACAAGAAGGTGTGGATGGCGGCGGCGTCGCGCGTGCCGCGTATCTTAGCGGTCGTATCCGCGTCGCGCAGCACACGGGCAATGCGCGAAAGTGCCTTCAAATGATCGGCTCCTGCGCCCTCCGGCGCAAGCAGCAGG
The DNA here is from genome assembly GCF_011317445.1 of Chelativorans multitrophicus. Taxonomy (GTDB): domain Bacteria; phylum Pseudomonadota; class Alphaproteobacteria; order Rhizobiales; family Rhizobiaceae; genus Chelativorans; species Chelativorans multitrophicus. Next base: position 204,211 of record NZ_JAAAPL010000003.1, on the reverse strand, counting down.
AACACCAGATCGACGGGAAGATCGTCGAGCGAATCGAATTCCACCGGCGTTTCCAGCCTGGCGAAAACGCCGGTGATTTGCTTGATGCCGGGAAGCTTCCCATGCGGGATGGCAATACCGTTGCCGACCCCGGTGGAGCCAAGTTTTTCCCGTTGCAGGATGGTTTCGAAGATTTCGCGTTCCGGCAGACCGGTTCGCTCAGCGGCTTTCTCCGCCAGCAGCTGCAACACCTGCTTTTTGGAATTCGCCTTCAAGGCAGGCAGGATCGCCGAAGGCTCGATAAGATCGCTCAGATCCATTTCATATTCCCCTGCTTGCCATTCCCTTTGACGGGCCGGCGGCCCAGCCTATCCGTTTGTAGCGGAAGGATCGATCCATCCGATATTGCCATCGGCACGCCGATAGACGGTTTTCCCGGCATTGCTGCCTGAAATGCGGAAAACAAAAACAGGGCTGTCCTTCATATCTAGTTCCATTGCAGCGGAGGCTTTGAACGGCGCGAGGAATTCGGCAGCCACCGCCGGTGCAAGATCATCGGCGAAATCCTCCCGATCTTCCTGGGCCGGTTCCACCACCCGATCTTCTGCCAAACGGCCGTTCCCATTCTGGCCGGCCGCATGCGATTTCAGCTTTCGCTTGTATCTCCTAAGCTGCTTCTCTATGCGCTCGGCAGCTGTCCCAAAGGCGAGTTGAGGATCGTGGGCCTCGCCTGTGGACTGCAGGACCACGCCCGTATCGAGGTGGACAGAGCAGTCGGCGGTGAAGCGTCCGCGCGATTTTTCCACCGCCACACGCCCTGAAAAACCGCCGTCGAAATATTTCTCCATCGCTTCGACGATCCGGCTTTCGATCCGTGTGCGAAACGCCGCGCCGATGTCCATATGTTTGCCAGAAATGCGGAGGCCCATGAGAGAACGACCTTTCCTGGTCAGGATACCAACAGATCCGAGTTTATACCCGTGGCCCGCGCATACAAGGTTCTGCGGCAGCAAATTAAAGTCCGTCCAGTGGAGATTCGATTTTACCCCGCTTAACCCGGAAGAAGGATAGATGACCGATCCTGCCGTCCTCTGGCGGCGGGCTTCTAGTGGTTTCGCCGACTCTTGTCAAATCGAGGCACGAAGTCGAGCCTCGATGCGGTCATGCGCCGGCTCGGGCGAGCACCCTCTTCTCGCGCCTGCGCTGAACCGACGACGGGATGTTCATCGCCTCCCGGTATTTTGCTATCGTCCTGCGGGCGATATCAATTCCGTCCTTTCGCAGAACCTCGACAATCGTATCGTCGGAAAGCACTTCGTTGGGGTCTTCCGCCTCCACAAGCTGCCGGATCCGGTCACGCACCGCCTCCGCCGAATGCGCATCGCCTCCGTCGGCGGCGGCAATGGCAGTCGTGAAGAAGTAGCGCAGTTCGAAGAGACCGCGAGGCGTCATCATGTATTTGTTGGTGGCGACGCGGCTGATGGTCGATTCGTGCATTTCGATCGCATCAGCCACCATTTTCAGCGTCAGCGGACGCAGGTGCCGAACGCCATTCACGAAAAACGCATCCTGCTGGCGCACGATCTCGGAGGCAACTTTCAGGATGGTCCTTGCCCGCTGCTCCAGGCTGCGAGTCAGCCAGTTGGCACTTTGAAGGCACTCGGAAAGAAAGGCTTTCTCCTCTTTGCCGGCCCGCGTGGAAACGGCCGTGAAATATGTCTCGTTAACGAGCACGCGTGGCAGCACTTCCGGATTGAGCTCGATCGCCCATGCTCCCCCGGCGGAGGGCCGCACGATCACATCCGGCAGGACAGGTTCGGCGGGTGCCGACGAGAAGGCCGTGCCGGGCTTGGGATCGAGCGAGCGGATTTCCGCCAGCATCTCCACGAGGTCCTCCTCGTCCACGCCGCAGACTTTCTTCAAAGAAGCAAAATCGCGCCTTGAAAGCAGATCAAGACGCGAAAGCATCGCCTGCATGGCAGGATCCAGACGATCCCGCGCCTTCAATTGCAGCGCAAGGCATTCGGCAAGCGTGCGGGCGAACAGGCCGGGGGGATCAAAGGTCTGGCAGATCGAAAGCACCCGCTCCACCAGCACCGTCTCGGCAGCCAAGCGTTCGGCGATCTCGTTCAGGTCGCCCGTGAAATAGCCGGCATCGTCCAGTCCATCCAGCAGCTCCTCGGCGATCAGCTTCAAGACCGGATCGGGAAAGGCGAGAACGATCTGCTCGCGAACATGGTCGCGCAAGGTAGCCGGCGCGGCCGTCGTCTCCTCCAGATTCCAATCCTCGCCCGTCGCGACGAGCCCATTTCCGGCGGCGGAGCGCCACTGGGCCATGAGATCCGGCCCTATTGTGTCCCGCACGTCCGGGTCATCTGGAAACAGATCTTCGGGCGAGGTGTCCAGCCGCTCGGCAATATCCGCGGCGCTGTCCGGCGAGGCAAATCTCTCCTCAAGGACGCTTGCGGGCACCTCCTCGCTCGCATCGACAAGATCGAGGAGCGGATTGCGCTCGATCTCCTCGGATATGAACAGCTCCAACTCGATATGTGTCAGCTGCAGCAGCCGGATAGACTGCAGCAGCTGGGGCGTCATGACCAGCGATTGGGACTGCCGCAACTGTATGCCGGTTGAAAGCGCCATTCCGTCCTTTACCCACTTCACGGGCTTTTCTGCTTATGGCGATAAAACTGGCCCGATATTTGCTTGTCAAGCACCGGGCCAATGTTGGATTGCTTTTGCAGCGCGGGACGGCAGTATTTGTGGTTAGAGCGTGAAGCCCTCGCCAAGATAGAGGCGACGCACGTCGGGGTTGCCGACGATATCGTCCGGCCGCCCATGGGTAAGCACCTGGCCGGCATGGATAATATAGGCCCGGTCGATCAAACCCAGTGTTTCGCGGACATTGTGGTCCGTGATGAGCACCCCGATGCCGCGCGCGGTCAGATGCCGCACCAGCTGCTGGATATCCGTAACCGCGATAGGATCGATCCCGGCAAAGGGTTCATCGAGCAACATGAAATTCGGTTTGCTGGCCAATGCGCGGGCGATTTCGAGGCGGCGCCGCTCGCCGCCTGACAGCGAGATGGCCGACGACTTGCGCAAATGGCTGATATGAAACTCCTCAAGCAGCGCATCGAGCGTGCGCTCGCGCTCCTTGCGGCTCCGCTCGACCACTTCAAGGATGGCGCGGATATTCGCTTCGACGCTCAAGCCTCGAAAAATCGAGGCCTCTTGCGGCAGATAGCCGATGCCCAACCGCGCCCGGCGATACATGGGCATGGAGGTAACGTCATATCCGTCTATGTGGATCGTGCCTTGATCGACCGGCACAAGCCCCGTGACCATATAGAAGCAGGTGGTTTTTCCCGCGCCATTCGGCCCAAGAAGGCCCACGGCCTCGCCCGCGCGCACCCCGAGGGAAACGCCGCTTACGACCTGCCGGTTCTTATAGGATTTCGTGAGGCCACGGGCGATCAAAGTGCCCTTGTAAGGCTCGGGCACCGAATTGGGATCTGGCTTTCCGGAAGCGCGCGACTGGAGAAATGCCACGGGCGTTCTTACTGTCGGTTTTGGGAGCTGGGGGTGAGCAGCATGCGAACACGCCCGCCGGAACCTCCGTCCTTGCAGCTCTCCAAGGTGGCCTGACCTGTCTTCATCTGCACGGTGAGTTTGCACCCGACGATGACGTTTTCACCCTCGGTAAGGACAACTTCCTTGCCGGAAAGAACGAGCACCTCCGTACCCATATCGAAGGTACCCTGGTCGCCGGTGGCGACTTGAGTTTCCGACTTCACATACACACCGCCATCGGCTTCAAGCCGCTTGATATTGGCGGCCCCGCTCGTAGGCAGTCCGCTGCCTTCGGCGTAAAAGATCTTCAGGCGGGCGGTCTTCAGCAGGGTCGGCCCCTGCACAACTTGGACATCGCCGGTCAGGGTTGCGAGATTTTGCGTCTGGTCCACCTCGACGCGCGCACCGTCGATCTGGATAGGCTCATCACTCGAGAGATTAAGGCCAAGCTGGCTGGGCCTTGATTCGCTGGTCTGCGCAAGCCCCCCTGCGGGCCAGAGCATCAAAAGGCCCATCGCAAAAGCCAAGCCATGAACCCTACCCATCACCTGCGGTCCCTTCTTCCTGTGCTCTTCTCACGCTAGCCGGATCAATCTCCAGGCGCACTCCATTTTCGAACACAAGTCTTTCGAGACCGTCAACGGTATGAAAGCTTTTGGCGCGGACCCGCATGCCGTTCACTTCGATGTCGACCGGCTCATCGGTGCTGAGATTGCCGGATGACATATCGACAGCGGCGGATTTCAACTGCGCAGATATGCCGGCGTTCGACTCCACGGTGATCGCATTGTTCAGCAAAAGCTGGTTCGTCGCCTGATTGAACACACCGCCGCCAGCCGTGACCAACGCCTGACGCCCGGAATCGATCGGAAGCGTCGCCTGGATCTTCTCGAGTTCGATTGGTCCTGAATCGGCGCCAACTTCCTGACGCGCCAGCGCAGCGGTAACGCTGTAGGGAAGGTTTCCGCTGGTGAAGCCATTGAGGGAAGGATTGTGCATCACCAGGCTGCCGCCCTCGATCGTCGCTGAATCGAGATTTAGTGCATGAATTCCGGTCGGCGCAATAAGGGAATAGCCCAGAAACAGGCCGGAGATCGCCACCGCTACCGCCGGCAACACAAATTTGAGCACACGGACGCGGCGGGAGTGACGGGCGGCACGGGCAAAAGCCTCCGCTCCGCGTTCGCTGCGTTTAACTGCCTGCGCGGCGATGCCGCTGGTTTCCGCCTTGGCGATGCTGTTCAACGCTCTACTCCTGACGAACGAAAGGGCGCTTTGCGACTATCCACCCCCGGCCTATCCGCGCCCTCCGCAGCACTGCTGCTCTCGCCGCTTCCTATCGCACCCTGCATGTGCTGTCCCACCCCTTTTAGCCGTGCCACCGCATTATGGCCGATTTCAGGTCGCCTTCAAAGGCTTAGCCGCGAATAGAACTGAGCATTGGGCGCACACAGAGCGAACATGGGTAGCTCATATGCGCAGCTTCGTCTAAAAGGCAAGTGATCCTTTATGTGAGCGCAAGAGCCTCCAATGTCCACCCGAGCCGACGATCTCATCGACCGCAGGCGCCTGCGGCGCAAACTCACCTTCTGGCGGGCCGCAGCATTCCTGGTACTTGCCCTGGCAGTCATCGCGTCCGCACGCTGGCTGTACGGCGATACCTTGGCAGCCGGCCCGCATATTGCTCAGGTCCGAATCGAGGGCACGATTCTAGAAGACAAGGATCTTCTGGATGTCCTTGAGGACGTGCGCGAATCGAGCGCTGTCCAGGGCGTGATCGTCACCGTCGATTCTCCCGGCGGCACGACGGCGGGAGGGGAAGCGATCTACGAGGCGATCCGTCAGCTCGCCGAGGCCAAGCCGGTGGTCGCCCAGGTGGGCACGTTGGCCGCTTCGGCCGGCTACATGGTCGCAAGCGCGGCGGATCATATCGTTGCGCGCCAGACGTCGATCGTCGGCTCGATCGGCGTCATCATTCAATATCCTGATGTGACTGACCTCTTGAGCAAGCTGGGCGTCAAGGTGGAAGAGGTGAAGTCCTCCCCACTCAAGGCGGAGCCATCCCCGTTCAATCCCACAACGGATCAAGAGCGGCAGATGCTCGCGGGCATGATCAACGACAGCTATAACTGGTTCGTGGATCTCATCAGTCAAAGGCGCAAGCTGCCGCGCAACGAGGTGGTGGCACTCGCCGACGGATCAATTTTCACCGGCCGGCAGGCGCTCGAGCGGAAGCTGGTCGACGCTCTCGGTGGAGAGGACGAGGCGCAGGCCTGGCTTGTCGACCAAGGGCTTAGTGCGGAGCTGAACGTCGTCGAGTGGAAGCCGCGGAGTTCAAGCGGGTCGATTTTCCTCCCAACCTCCGTGGCGGCGTGGCTGGCAAACGCGCTCGGCCTGCCTCAGGCAACAATGCTGCTTGACCGTCTCGGAATGGAACACATCTTCCTTGACGGTCTCCTGTCGCTCTGGCAACCTGAAAATGCGGGGTTGCGGGATTAAAAAGAGAATAAATTCAGGGGAATATCAGGTCAATCGGAGCGGCGGTTATAAACATGATCAAGTCCGAACTCGTGCAAACAATTGCCAATCGCAATCCGCACCTGTTTCTTCGTGATGTCGAAAACATCGTCAATGCCATTTTTGATGAGATCACGGAGGCGCTGGCGCAGGGCAACCGCGTCGAACTGCGTGGCTTCGGCGCGTTTTCGGTGAAAAACCGCCCCGCACGAACGGGGCGCAATCCACGTACCGGGGAATCCGTGCATGTGGAGGAAAAATGGGTTCCCTTCTTCAAAACCGGGAAGGAACTGAGGGAACGTCTGAACGCGGACGAGTAGCGCTCTTTCTGGCGTCGAATCGAAGGATACCCTCGAATGCTCAATCGGGCCGTGCTCGTGCTCATCATTTTGCCCTTGGCGATCATCCTGATCGCACTTGCAGTGGCAAACCGGGCCGTTGCACCCTTTACGATCGATCCGTTCAATCCAGGTAACCCCGCCCTCACGGTGGAATTGCCGCTTTTCGTTTATCTTTTCCTTACCCTCATTCTGGGCATGATTGTCGGCGCTGCCATCACCTGGTTCCGGCAGGGGCGTTATCGCAAACTCGCCCGAGAGCGCGGGCAGGAGATTGAACGGCTGCGCGTCAGGACGATGCCGGAGACAAGCCCGACCGCCATTGTCAGGACGGATGCATAGATCCGCCCTATGATCACGATTTCTGCGGCAGATATCGACCGGTGCCTCACCTATCGGGGCTTGGTGGAGACCTTGCGCAACGCTTTTGCCAACGGCGCTGTGCAACCGGTGCGGCACCACCATACGATTTCGCATCCGCAGGGGAACGACCTGACGCTGCTCCTGATGCCCGCCTGGACAGATTTTTCGGCCGAGCAGGACGGTCATATCGGCGTGAAGATCGTCACCGTCTCGCCGGATAACAACAGCATCGGCAAACCGGCCGTCATGGGCCTTTACCTGCTGATGGACGACAGGCGCTGAGCGTCGCCGTCCAGAATCGGGAACAATCCGGTCCGATACTGGCTTGGGAATCTGATGCCGCTGTCTCGCTCAGGCTTCATCTTTTCGCTGCTGACGCTGACCGTAATGGCGCTCAGCCTCGGCCTTTCCTTCGCGCATTTGATGGAGGCGCCACCCCGACTCTTGATTTGGCCGCCCGAGCTTTGGCGTGAAGCGACCGTGTTTCACGCCCAGTTCCTCCTTTTTGGGATCCTGGGCGGCCCGATCGATCTCAGCGCCATCCTGCTCGGCTTCGTCGTAACCTGGCTTATCGGGCGCGGTGAGCGCAGGGCATTCCGGCTGGCGTTATCAGGCAGCCTTCTGTATCTCGCAAGCCTCGTTATCTGGCTGACTGTCGTAGCTCCGGCCAATGCGGAACTCGCCACGTGGCGGCTTGGCCCGTTGCCGGAAAATTTCAGCGCCGTGCGCCTGCGCTGGGAAACTGGGCACATCATCATCGCCTGCGTAAAACTCCTCGGCTTCGCACTGCTGGCTTCAGCCACGCTTCTGATGCGCCGCGAAAAACCACGCTGAGGCTGTCGTGTTGCGTGCTCCTCCCCGCTATGGCAGAAGCGCTGAAGCAGATCGATTTCGGAGCCTTTGTTGAAGCCTTCACGGGAGAAGAACCGACGGTACCAGCCGCGCAATGAAGGCCGGGAGAGGCAGGAGCCGGCAAAGGCTCTCCGGCCCTCGGCCCGCCGGACGGGCTCACTGCCCGACGAGCGCCTGCCGGTGATCCTTGAGGTTTTGCCGAACGAAAATTACGCGCTGCTGGACTCCGGAAACGGCCGGAAACTCGAGCAATATGGTCCCTATCGCATCATCCGTCCGGAGGGCCAGGCAATATGGCAACCTGCCTGGGAGGAAGCGGAGTGGGAGAAAGCAGATGCGATCTTTACCGGTGATACGGATGAAGAGGGCCTAGGCCGCTGGCGCTTTCCGCGCATCCCCCTTGGCGAGACTTGGCCCATGCGTCACGACGGGATTGCCTATCTCGGCCGTTTCACGTCCTTTCGGCATGTCGGCGTATTTCCCGAGCAGGCCACCCATTGGGAGCACATGCGGGGCCTTATCGAAGGAGCACGGCGCTCCATCAAGGTGCTCAATCTCTTCGGCTATACGGGGCTGGCCTCGCTTGTCGCCGCCGAGGCCGGCGCGCAGGTGACGCATGTGGACGCTTCCAAGAAGGCGATCGGCTGGGCCCGGGAGAACCAGGAAATGGCGGGGCTTTCCGACCGCCCGATCCGCTGGATTGTCGAGGATGCGATGAAATTCGCCGAGCGCGAGGCGCGGCGCGGCAATGGCTACGACGTCATACTGCTTGATCCCCCCGCCTATGGCCGCGGCCCAAAAGGCGAGGTCTGGCAATTGTTCGAGGACCTGCCGGAACTGGTGGAGACCTGCCGTGAAATCCTTTCACCAAAGCCGCTCGCGGTGGTGCTCACGGCCTATTCCATCCGGTCTTCCTTCTTTTCCATCCATACGCTGATGCGCGATGCGTTCGCCGGGATGGGCGGGCGCGTTGAATCGGGCGAACTCGTCATCCGCGAAAAGTCAGCCGGGCGAGCCCTTTCCACCTCTCTCTTTTCCCGCTGGGTGGCGCGATGAGCGGCCGGGAGAGGGGAACACGCCCGCCGGGCCAGGTAAAGGAGGTGACGAGCCTCTCCAACCCGCTGGTAAAGGACATCAAAGCGCTCACGCTCAAGAAGTTTCGCGACCGCGAGCGGGCCTTTATGGCCGAAGGCCTGAAGCTGGTGCTCGATGCGCTCGATTCCGGCTGGGCGATTCGTACGCTGATCTATGCCAAGGCCGGACGCGGCAACGCTGCCGTGGAGAAGGCCGCGGCAAGAACCGTGGCTGCCGGTGGGCTCGTGCTTGAGGTCAGCGAAAAGGTGCTTTCCGCCATTACCCGGCGCGACAATCCGCAGATGGTGGTGGGCGTTTTCGAGCAGCGCTGGCTTCCGCTGAAGGAAGTCACGCCAAAAGGCGAGGATCTCTGGGTTGCGCTGGACCGCGTGCGCGACCCCGGCAATCTTGGCACCATAATCCGCACCGTGGACGCAGTAGGCGCGCGGGGCGTGATTCTTGTTGGTGAATGTACCGACCCGTTTTCCGTGGAAACCGTAAGGGCAACCATGGGCTCTGTTTTCTCAGTGCCGCTCGCACGCGCCGATGAGGCCGCTTTTCTAGCCTGGCGGGAGCATTTCGCCGGTCTCATGGTCGGGACCCATCTCAAAGGGTCCGTGGATTACCGCAATGTGGATTATTCCGGCGGCCCCGTTCTTCTCCTCATGGGAAATGAACAGCAGGGTTTGCCGGATAAGCTGGCGGAAGCCTGCGACCGCCTTGTGCGCATTCCGCAGGCCGGGCGGGCCGATTCCCTCAACCTGGCGGTCGCAACCGGCGTCATGCTCTATGAGATCCGCCGGACCGCCTTACCAGCCAGTCACGGAACTCCTTCATGAAATCGCGCTCGATCGCGCCCTATGCCGCAGTCATTTCCGCCGCCATCTTGCTCGACCAGATCATCAAATTCCTGGTGGAGGAGCGGCTGCCGCTTCATCACCAAGTTGACATCCTTCCTTTTCTCGCACTCCTCCATTCTCAAAACACGGGCATTGCGTTCTCCTTTCTTTCAGGAGTTGGGGGCTTTTGGCTGAGCCTGCTCGTGCTCGGCGTGATCATTTTCATTGCAGTGCTCGCGTTCCGTACCGATTCGAACCACCTGTTCGCCCGGTTGGGGTTCGCTCTGATCCTGGGCGGGGCTGTCGGAAACCTCATCGACCGCGCCACGCGCGGATATGTGGTGGATTATATCTATTTCCATACACCCGTATGGTCCTTCGCCATCTTCAACTTGGCCGACGCCTTCATCACCGTTGGCGCACTGCTCGTCGTTCTGGAGGAAGTGCTGAATCTTCGCCGCCAGCGGCAGGGCTCCTGAGTGACTCCATTGACCGAAAAGCTCCTGTGACGCAGTTTAGGTGGCTCGATCTGGAGCATCGCCATGAGCAATCGCTTCGAAGCCGTTCTTATTACCCGTGACGAGGAAAAGAGGCAGTCTGTCGACTTCGTCGAATTGAGCGAAGACGAGCTTATGGAAGGCGACGTCACGGTAGCTGTCGAAGCGAGCACTGTGAATTACAAGGACGGGCTGGCAATCACCGGCAAAGCGCCGGTCGTGCGCCGCTTTCCCATGATTCCCGGCGTGGACTTTGCCGGCACGGTCACGCGCTCCAGTCATCCCGGCTGGAAGGAAGGCGACAAGGTTATCCTCAATGGCTGGGGCGTGGGCGAGACACACTACGGCGCCTATTCCGGACGTGCGCGCGTGAGCGGAGACTGGCTGGTGCCGCTTCCCCCCGATATGTCGCCACGGGATGCGATGACGATCGGAACGGCTGGTTATACCGCCATGCTCTGCGTGATGGCGCTGGAGCGCCACGGAATTTCTCCCGATCGAGGCCCGGTGATTGTTACGGGAGCAAGCGGCGGTGTCGGTTCAGTCGCCATTTCGCTCCTTGCAGAGCTTGGCTACGAGGTGGTCGCCTCAACGGGCCGCCTGTCGGAAGAGGGTTATCTTAGGGAGCTTGGTGCCCGCGAAATTATCCCGCGGGAGGAGCTTTCGGGCCCTGCCCGCCCTCTCGGCAAAGAGCGTTGGGCCGGCGGCATTGATGCAGTTGGCAGCCACACGCTTGCAAACGTGCTGTCCATGACCTGCTACGGAGGCGCTGTGGCCGCGTGCGGCCTTGCACAGGGGATGGATCTGCCGGCCACCGTCGCTCCCCTTATTCTCCGTGGGGTCTCTCTCCTTGGCATTGATTCGGTGATGGCCCCCAAAGCGTTGAGACTGGAAGCGTGGCGACGCCTCTCTCTGGAGCTCAATCGCGAAAAAATGTCGAAGCTTTCCGCTTCGATCCCCTTCAGCGACGTCATCAAGGCCGGCGAAGAAATCGTCGCCGGGCGCGTGCGCGGGCGGCTGGTTATCCAAATGTAAAGCAAAAAAAGGAAAAGGCCGTCGCCCGCAATTTCCCAGAAGTGCTGCCCGATCTATTTGTATCGGCATGGGCTTGGCCAATATCAAACAAATTTGGAAGTGGCTGTGGGATGAAATTGCTCAGCCGGGCCGTGGATTCAGCTCACGCGGCGGCACTATCCTCGTTGCGTTCGGCTTTGCTGATCTGCTGATCGCGGGCGCAGCCTTTCTGACCAAAGCGGCCCCTCTGATTCCGTTTCTGCTCGTATTCGCCGGCGCCGCTGCGGTGGCGGCGGCGATTGCCCTCCCTTCAGAGAAAAAGCCGGAAGAACATCCGCATGAGCAGACCCCCGCTGAACAGCATATCGAGGAGCTCGCGGATCGCGTCTCCCAAATGCAGGAGGCCGAACAACGCTTCTACGGATTGCTGGAAACGCTTGGCGACCTTGTGATCAATCGGGATGGTGAGGGGCGCATCCTCTATGCGAACCGAATATTCGGTGAGCTGATGGAATGCGAACCCCAAGACCTGTTCGGAAAGACGCTCCATCAACTCGGCGTAGATATTACCCCGCCATCAGCTGGCATTTTCCCTGAAGAGGAGCGGTTGAGTTCGACGGACGTCGCAATTCACACGAGAAACGGACTACGCTGGTTCTCCTGGACCGAGATTTCGCGCCGCGAAGGGGAAAGCAGCTCGGTTTCGCACTGGGCCATCGCGCGGGACATCACCGCCCGGAAACGCGCCGAAACCGCTCTCGTCAACGCGCGGGAACGCGCTGAGCAGGCCAGCATCGCCAAATCGCGCTTTCTTGCGACCGTCAGCCATGAAATCCGCACGCCCATGAACGGCATAATCGGCATGGCTACGCTTTTGTCCGATACCAGGCTTTCGTCCGAGCAACGCACCTATGTGGCGGCGATCTCGACCTCAGCCAGCGCACTTCTGGCGCTTATCGAGGACCTTCTCGATTATTCCAAGATCGAAGCCGGCCGGCTCGAGCTGGAGCCCCAGCGCATGGCCGCGCGCGAGCTGATCGAAAGCGTCATTGAACTCATGGCGGTACGGGCTTTCACCAAGAAGATCGGCCTCGGCTGCCATATAGCGCCTACGGTGCCCGATACTATCCTGGCTGACCCCGGCAGGCTACGTCAGATCCTGCTCAACCTTCTTGGCAACGCCATCAAATTCACGGACGAGGGCGGAGTCCTGATGACCGTAACGACCACGATCCATGACGGTGCGCCGAAGCTTGCCTTCCGGGTGGACGACACGGGGCCGGGAATCGAAAAGGACAGCCTATCGCGCATTTTCCAGGAATTCGAACAGGCAGATACAAGCTCCACCCGCAAACATGGCGGCGCTGGCCTGGGGCTTGCGATCACGAGACGCCTGATCGACGCCATGGAAGGCACGGTCACGGTCGATAGTGCTCCCGGCGAGGGCGCGACGTTCACCGTGTATATACCGCTCGTGGGTGCCGAAGGCTCGGCAGCCGAAACATCCCTGGCTCTCAAGGGGTTCGATGTCGCCATCCTCACACCGCATGCCGTGGAAGGCGAGGCGCTTGCCATGACCGTGCGGGCCCATGGAGGAAAGGCACGCGTGTTCGAAGGCGAGAAAAGCGCTTTGTCGCTTTTGCGCCGACGCAAGTCCGGCTTCGATGCGGTGATCATCGACGCCTCACTCGAAAACGATAACGGCGATCTTCTGCGGCGGCTGTGCCGAAACGGCCTTCGCGTCCACCAGGCTCTTACCTTGATCGCGCCGACCGATCGCGGCCGCCTGAACAAATTCCGCACGAACGGCTATAATGCCTTTATCGCCCGTCCCGCCCGCGACCGCACTCTTCTGCGCTTGCTGCTCAACCCACAGACCGCGGAGAATGTGGCGCCCATCGGTGAAGCGACGGCGCGCACCAAGGCTACGAATGACGGCCGCGGTCTCAAGGTACTGTTGGCAGAAGACAATGAGATCAATGCTATGCTGGCGCGCGCCACGCTGAGCAAGGCGGGGCACTCCGTTGCAGTGGTTTCCAATGGCCGTGCGGCCGTGGACGTCCTCACGCATCCCGCCCGCGACTTCGACATCGTGCTGATGGACCTTCATATGCCGATTATGGATGGCCTGGATGCCATTATTCAAATCCGCCGCTATGAGGAGGATACGGGTCTTGCCCCAATCCCGATCCTGGTGCTTTCGGCAGACGGACAGGAGAAGACGCGCCAGAACGCTCTTGCCCAGGGTGCGACTGGCTTTATCACCAAGCCGCTTGAGCCCGGCCGTCTTCTCTCGGCTCTCGAAGTCCACACTCCAGCGTGAACACTGTTTACTGGGAGATTGTAAGCCGGCCAGTTTCCTGTCATCGTTCTGTTGCAGCCTATCTGTAATTGCCAATCGTCGCGCCGTGAAGGAGACCTCAGCCGTGCACAGCCTGACGCTGAAATCGACCGTCAGTCGCGATTGCGCCGATAGCGCAGCGCTTCTAAACGCTGCACTTTCCGATGATTCCGTCCTTGGGAGGATTGGTTCTCTCGAAGTTCGCCTGGCGCGTGATTCGGATGAGATTGCTGCGGCGCAGGCGATTCGCTTCCGCGTCTTCTACCAGGAGATGGGCGCCATATCCCCTTCTCAGGCACATGAGGAACGGGATGCGGATCGATTCGATGCCCTTTGCGACCACTTGCTGGTGGTCGACACGTCTCTGCCTGGCGCCGAGCACGACCGAATCGTCGGTACTTACCGGCTCCTTCCGCAGGAGCAGGCGCTCGCGGCGGGCGGCTTCTATTCCGAAGACGAGTTTGAGCTTTCAAAACTCATCGCACAGCATCCAGACCGCCGTTTTCTTGAACTGGGGCGCTCCTGTGTTTTGCCGTCGTATCGCTCCAAACGGACCATCGAACTTCTGTGGCAGGGGATCTGGGCCTACTGCCGCCGCAAGGGCATAAACGTAATGACCGGGTGCGCCTCGTTCCATGGCACTGTTCCGGCCGCGCATGCGGAAGCGCTTTCCTTCCTCGCTCATTTCTGCCAGGCGGATGGAATGTGGTCTGTCCGGGCAAAGACCGAACGCTATGTCTCGATGGACATGATGCCGCTCGAAGCGATCGACGCAAAGGCTGCTCTCAGCGCCATGCCCCCGCTGATCAAAGGATATCTGCGGCTTGGAGCGAAGTTCGGCGATGGCTGTGTCATCGACAGGGATTTCCGCACGACGGACGTTTTGGTGGTGTTGCCCGTTGAGGCAATTTCGGAGCGCTATATCGCCTATTATGGCGCTGAAGCCCAGAGATTCGCGGCCTGAGCGGTACTGCTCGTTCGATAAGCGATTCAACCCTGACCGCGCAAATGCGTCGAGCCAGGATGCACGCCGAAGGACCGCGATGGCCACGGCCGCCGTCAGGGAGAAGCGCTCTGGCTTTACGTTTCCCCGGTCCCCGGCTGCGCCATTTTCCGGTGCTGCTCGGCGAGTAGCCCGGCAGGCATCAGGTGTGCCATGGCCGCCTGAATCTTGTTTGAGAAGCCGGCTACGACACCGGCCTCGCCCTTCATCATGGCCTCAAACCCGATGCGCGCGACCTTGGCGGGATTCATCTTTTTCTCCGAGCCGACCTTTGTGTCCGTCATTTCGGCCCGCTCGAAGAACTCGGTATCGGTCGGGCCGGGCATGAGGCAGGTGACGGTGATGTCCGTATCCTTGAGCTCGTTGCGAAGCGCCCAGGAAAAACTGTCTACGAAAGCCTTTGTGGCGTTGTAGACCGCCTGATAGCTGCCCGGCATGAAACCGGCGATCGAACCCGTGAAGAGGATGCGCCCGCGATTCCTGAGCCGCATATCACGGCCTATTCGATGCACCAGAAGAATGGTTCCGGTGATGTTGGTATCGATCACGTGCCTGATCTCGGCCACCTCCTGGTCGAGAAAAGCGTGACCCAAGCCCCTGCCGGCATTGGCGAAGAGCAATTCCACCGGGCGTCCGGAGAGCGCCACGTAAAGCTTTTCCACGCCTTCCGCCGTGGCAAGATCCGCTTCCACCGGCTCCGCATTGACGCCCATAGCGCGGAACTCCTCCGCTGCGCGGGCGATCTCTGGCTCGTCGGCGGCCACCACCATGTCGTAACCTGCCGCCGCGCAACATTTCGCCAGTTCGTAACCAATACCGGTGGATGCGCCGGTAATCACGGCCAGCCCTGCCTTATCAGCCATTTGCGTTCTCCCATCCCGGCTTCAGAACCACCTTGGTCGTCTCATTCTGCTCAAAGGCGAATTTCCGGTAGCCCTCCGGCCCTGCTTCCAAGGACAGGCGGTGGCTGATGAGAAAGGTCGTATCGATCTTGCGCTCACGGATCATATCGAGCAGCGACGACAGGTATTTCTGCACATGTGTTTGCCCGGTTCTGAGCGTAAGGCCCTTCTGCATGAAAGCGCCCACGGGGAACTTGTCGACGAAGCCTCCATAAACGCCGGGGACCGAGACGCGCCCGCCCTTGCGGCAGGCATAAATGGCTTGGCGCAGCACGTGCGGGCGGTCAGTCTCCAATTTCAGCGTCTGCTTAGCGTAATCGTAGAGGTTGTCCGGAGCAAAGCCGTGGCTCTCCATGCCCACCGCATCGATCACGGCATCCGGCCCTATCCCGCCGGTCATGTCCATGAGAGCCTCGTACACCCGGCTGTTCTTATAGTTGATTACCTTTGCGCCGATCCTGCTGGCCAGTTCCAGCCGGTGTGGATAATGATCGATGGCGATAACCTGCGCCGCGCCCATGATAAGCGCGCTTTGAATGGCGAAAAGCCCCACCGGTCCGCAGCCCCAGACGGCAACCGTGTCGCCCTCCTCGATCTCGCAATTTTCCGCCGCCATCCATCCCGTCGGGAGGATATCCGATAGGAACAAGACCTCATCGTCATCGAGATCGTCGGGTACTACGATGGGGCCAATGTCCGAATAGGGCACGCGCACATACTCCGCCTGCCCGCCGGCATAGCCGCCCGTTAAGTGCGAGTAGCCGAACAGGCCGGCCATATGGTGGCCGTAAAGCATTTCCGACATATCGGCCTTCTCGGCGGGATTGGAATTGTCGCAGGCTGAATATTGCTGCTTCTGGCAGAAGAAGCACTTGCCGCAGGCAATCACAAAAGGAACGACGACGCGGTCACCCTTGCTTAGCCGGCTATTGCCCTTTCCTACCTCGACGACCTCGCCCATGAATTCGTGGCCCAGAATATCCCCCGGACGGATCGCGGGGATGACGCCGTCGTAAAGGTGAAGATCCGAGCCGCAGATCGCAGTCGAGGTTATTTTTATGATCGCGTCGCGCGGGTTGACGATCTTTGGATCGTCAACTGTCTCCACGCGAACGTCATGCTTTCCATGCCAGACGAGGGCGCGCATTCGCTACACCCTCAAGTGCTGGGTGCGGCTGAGCCGGAGGCGGCGGTAGCGATCTCGCCCGTTTCCATCAGTTGCTTGAAACGGCGGAGCTCCCGCTTTGCCTGGATCCCAGGCTCCTTCTGGAAGAGTTTCGCCGCCATACGGCCGACAGCGCCGCCAGGAGGATCGTAGGCAATGACCGCCTCAATCTCCGTGCCGCGGCCGCCCGGCGCATCACGGAACGTGACGCGGCCGCTGTTGCGCACTTCGGCGTCCTCGTCCGACTCCCAGGCGATCAGTTCGTTGGGCCGATCCTCCGTGATCCTTGTCTCGAATTCAATCGTGCTGCCGGCCGGCCCTTCCACCACCCATCGCGAGCGTGTCTGGTCGAGCGGCGTCACGGAGACCACATTTTCCATGAAGTTCGGGAAGGTCGTGAAGTCACGCCAGCGGGAATAAACCTCCTCTCGCGGCGCGTTCACCGTAATGCTTCTGCCAACCACGGCCCCCTCGCGCCACCGGCTGCTGGCGCCGCGTCGCCAGGCGTGTCGCGGCGAGTCCTCGGGGCCTGTTGGATAGTTGTTTCTCATCATGCTGCGGGCGGCCATCAGGACGACGGCGCCAGCTGCAGCACCCAGCATTCCGGCTGCTATGGCACGGCCGGTGCCATGATTATGGTGTCTGTGACGCATCGGATGCTCCCTCGAGTGAGGCCAAAGGCAATGCGGCCCAAACCCATGCCCGCTCCGAATGTTCCAGCAGACCGGCTGTCAGCGCCTCCGCGGAAACGACCGGGCGGACAGGGCGCCTCGCGCCAGAACGCCGACAATCATCGCCGCTCCCAATCCCGCCACGGCAGCGGCAATTCTCAACGTGTTTTCCGAAAAAGCGAGGGCCGAGGACGAAGCCTCCTTATCGAAAGATCCGTGCGTGCTGTGCGGTTCGTGCACCGGATGAAACAGGTTGTCCGCGCGACCCCGCGGCAATTGCCGCTGCCGCTGCTGCCCTTCATAGCAAACGCGCGCCAGATATCTGTCGAGAAGCCAGGGCGCGAGGGCGTTGCCCAGAATAACCTGAGCCGTGCTGGAACCGAGCCACACTTCGCGGCGAGGATTGCGGGAGGCATCGAAGATCGCTTCGGCCGCCACTTCCGGCTGGAAGACGGGCGCGACCGGACGGGGCTCGTTGGCGAGATGCGTGCGCGCCCAATCAAATTGCGGTGTGTTGACCGCAGGCAGATGCACCGTGGTGAGCTTGATCCGGCTTCTTTCGTGGATCAGTTCGCAACGCAGCGAGTCCGTGAAGCCTCGAATGGCGTGCTTGGCTCCGCAATAGGCCGATTGCAGGGGAATTCCGCGATAGGAGAGCGCGGAGCCGACTTGCACGATCACACCGCGGTTGCGCCGGCGCATGTGCTGGAGTGCGGCCATGGTTCCATGCACATAGCCCAGATAAGTGGTTTCCGTAACGCGACGGAACTCCTCCGGCCTTATCTCGGAGAGAGGCGAAAAGATCGTGGCCATCGCGTTGTTGATCCAGACATCGATGGGTCCAAGTTCTTCCTCAATGTCACGAGCGGCGGCGAAGACGGCATCGGAATCGGCCAGATCCAGCGGCAGCACCATGGCATGCCCACCTTCAGCTTCCACCTCCGCCTTCGTTTCCTCAAGCGCGGCCTGGTCCCGCGCGATAAGCGCCACAGCCGCGCCCGACCGCGCAAAGCGGTGAGCCACCGCCCGGCCGACCCCGGCGGATGCGCCGGTGATCACCACCACCTCGCGGCGCGCCTCACCGCTTCTTCGCCTCGCCATATCACTCCTCCAGCATCGCCATCAGCGCGGCAGACCCAGCCAGCGCACGCCGTATGGTTCCAAGCTCATGCGCAAATGCCCATCTTCGATCGACGGCATTTCGCCGCCAAAGAGCGTGCCAAGCGAGGTTACGCCAGCCGGCAACTTGACGTCGATCTTCACCGCCTCACCTGCCAGATTGTGGACCATGACCAGAGGAGCCGCCTCCGATTTGTAGTGGTGGGCGAGCACGTGATCGGAGCCGCACTCCAGGAACGCGCAGAAGCCGCTCCCGATCTCGGTGCGCTCCCGGCGCAGGATCGCGAGCTGCTTGACGAAAGAGAGAAGCGAAGCCGGGTCGTTTCGCTGTGTCTCGGCATTGATCCGCTCGAAGGCAAAACGGCCCTTGTCGATGATCGGCTGCACCATTCTTTCCTTGCGGGCCGACGAGAAGCCTGCATTTCGGCTTCCATCCCATTGCATCGGTGAGCGAACGGAATTTCGGCCCTCTTGGGTCAGATCCTCACCCATGCCGATCTCATCGCCATAAACCAAAACGGGCGCCCCGGGCATGGAATAGAGGAGGCTCATTGCCATTTTCAGGCGGCGTACGTCTCCGTCCAGCATAGGGGCAAGCCTGCGCCTCAACCCCCGCCCATAGATTCGCATCTCTTCCTTTGGCGCGAAGATTTTAAGAACGCTCTCCAGTTCCTCCGGCGTCAGTCGTTCCAGGTCCGCCTCGTCGAAATTGCGGAGGAAATTGGCCCATTGGCCGTTTTCAGGGGGAACGGGCAGCATTGCCAGGCCGCGCTGGATCGGCTCTGCCTTCTCCTTTGCCAGCCCGAGGATAAGATAATTGTTGAGGAGGAAGTTGAACATCATGTTCAACCGCGTGCCATCGAAGAACCTCTCAAGCTCGTTGGGGCTCTCGTCCACCTCGCCCAGCATGACAATGTCGGATTTCGAGCCCGTGGCCCGGTGGAACATCTCGCGCAGCATGTCCGGCGCGTTCTCGTCTTCCCCGGATTTTGCCAGCGGGTTTTCCAAGATATGCGATGCGGCATCCACGCGGAAACCAGCAACGCCGAAGCTCAGCCAGTAATCTATGATCCGGCCGATCTCGTCGCGCACGTCCGGGTTTGCATGGTTGAGCCCTGGCTCGAAGTGGTAGAAGCGATGGTGGTAATAGGCGCGCGCGACCTCGTCATAGGTCCAGACAGTCCCTTCCTCGCCTGGAAAAATAGTCCCCTTGCCGGGAGGTGTGGGAGGCGGGTTATGGGTCCAGATATAGAAATCGCGGTAACGCGATTTCTCGTTGTGCCGCGCGGCCTGAAACCAGGGATGCTGGTTCGACGTATGATGTACCACCAGATCGACGACCACGCGGATGCCGTGCTCGCCGGCCCGATGAATGAATTCGAGGAAGTCCTGAAACAGCCCAAAGCGGGAGTCCACGCGTAAGTAGTCGGTGATGCTGTAGCCGTTGTCCTCTCCCGTGGATGGATAGAACGGGAGAAGCCAAATGCAGGTGACACCGAGCTCAGCGATATAGTCCAGCTTAGACGTGAGCCCCTTGAAGTCTCCTACCCCGTCACCATCCGAATCACAGAACCGCTCTACATCCACTGCGTAGACGATGGCATCCTTCCACCAATAGTCTTTCATCGGCCCGGCAATATCCTCGATTGAAAATACTCATGCGAGCAGGCAACGCTTTTGATCGAGGGAGCGTTCCGGCGGCGTACCGAAGGCGAGATCGGGCTGGTCACCGCAGCCTAACTCATCATCTCCGCCAGCACGCCCTCATTGCCTTGCAGGTGGAGCTTTTTCTCGACAATCTCGCCTTCCGCCTTGCCTTCCGTGCTGATCACAATCCGGCATTGCCCGGGTGTTTCCAGCACCGCCGGCTCGGGCCCGAGATTAAGTGCAATCAAATAGCGATCATTCTCCGTCTCCCGGAGGTAAGCGAGCACGCAGCTGTCTGCCTCGACGGAGGCGTAACGGCCAAGGTTCAGCGCATCATTTTCTCGCCGGAATGCAATCAGCCTGCGATAGAGCGACAGCATTGAGTGCGGATCGCTGCGTTCCGCCTCCACATTGAAGCTGTCCTTGTCCGGGGCAAGAGGAAGCCAAGGCGAGCCGGTGCTGAAGCCTGCATTCACCGTATTGTCCCACTGCATAGGCGTGCGTTGGGGATCACGCCCGAAACCGCGTCCGGGAACGCGCAGCTCGAACGGGTCCTGCACGCGCTCAGGCGGAATGGGAGCGTCGTTCATCCCGATCTCGTCGCCATAATAGATGGTTGGCGTGCCGCGCAACGTAAGTAGCATCATGGCGGCAACACGCGCCTGGTCCCGGCCGACACGGGAGGCGATACGCGGCTTATCGTGATTGCTCAAAACCCAGTTCGGCCAGCCGCCCTCCGGCAGAGCGGCCTCGTATTCGACAATCTGCCGCTCGATGTGGCGAGCGTCCCATTGCGCCTCAATAAGGCGGAAATTGAACGGCAGGTGCGCACCGCGAAGATCCCGGCCATAATAGGCGACGAGCCGGGCAATCGGCAGATATATTTCTCCGATAAGCAGCCGGTCGCCCCCGTATTCGTCCAGCACGGCGCGCATTTCGGAGACTACGTCGTGCACCTCCTCCTGATCGCAGGAATAGATCGAAAGCACCGACTTGTGCGGCGGCATGTCTTCGGTCCAGTCGGGGTTCTGCGGATTGTCGCGAAACTCCGCGTCCTTGATGAGATGCCACATGACATCGACGCGAAAACCGTCGACGCCCCGGTCCAGCCAGAAGCGGAGCACGTCGTACATTTCACGGCGCACTTCTGGATTGCGCCAGTTTAGATCGGGCTGCTCTTTCAGGAAGGCATGGTAGTAATATTGGCCGGTTGCGGCATCCAGTTCCCATGCGCTGCCGCCGAATTCGCTTTGCCAGTTGTTTGGCGGTCCCCCGTCCGGCGCCGCATCCCGCCATATGTAGAAATCGCGCCGAGGATTATCGCGGGAGCTGCGCGCCTCCAGAAACCATTGATGACGGTCTGAGGAGTGGTTCGGCACATAGTCGAGCAATATCCGAATTCCACGCCGATGCGCGGCTTCAATGAGCTGGTCGAAATCCGTGAGCGTACCGAAAAGAGGGTCGATCTTGCGATAATCCGCGATGTCATAGCCGAAATCGGCCATTGGCGAGAAGAAGATCGGCGAAATCCAGACGGCATCTATCCCGAGCCAGACGAGGTAGTCCAGGCGATCTATGATGCCGCGGATGTCGCCGATGCCGTCGCCATTGCTGTCCTGAAAGGAGCGCGGATAGATTTGGTAGATGACGCCGCGCCGCCACCATGGCTCTTGCGATGAGTGCACCTCAACGTCAGGGCTTGTGCCTTTCATGAGCTCCTTCCGCGCTGGTCCTGGGTTCCCCATGACGCGGTGAACACACGCAAGTCGCTTATGTTCCGCTGCGCAAATCGGCGAATGGCGAAGGTTGCTGGAGAGCTGCGCTGAGCTGATAAAAAAAAGCACCCGCTGGGGGAGGAGGTCCAGCGGGTGCTTTTGAAGTCGGTCAGCCTAGGGAGGAGGAAAGGCTAACCGCGACCCGACAGGGATTTTTGGGAGGAGGAGCCCCGTCGAGAACTTGCGGTGTAGATAGGGGGCTCCGTCAGCAATTTAAAGAGTTCTTTTGCATAGCAGCCGTGCAATTCTGTCGCAGCGCAGCAAGCACCTGTCCTTGACTGCTTGCGTCGCAGACCATTAACCCTCGTAGAAAGCTGTGGCCGGGAGATGCCTATTCATGGTGACCAATGTAGCGCTTGTTGGGCTCGCGCGTGATCTGGAAGAGCGCGCCAAAGCGGGGAAGCCCATCCGAATCGGCCTGATTGGTACGGGCGAAATGGGTACCGACATTGTGGCGCGCATCTCCCATATGCGGGGGATCGAGGTGGGTGCGATCGCCGAGTTGCGACCGAAGGCCGCGCTTCAGGCAGTCGAAATCGCCTATGGCGAACCGGATCGTGCAAGGACCGTCGACAGCGGTGCAGCGATGGCACGGGCGATCGAGGCGGGGCGCATTGCCGTTACGGACGATGCAAGTCACGTCATCGAAAGCGATCTTATCGATGTCGTCGTGGATGCTACCGGCGTTCCGGCTGTCGGTGCTGAAATCGGCCTTCGCGCGATGGAGCGCGGCAAGCATCTCGTCATGATGAATGTCGAGGCGGACGTTACCATCGGAGCCTATCTCAAGAACGAAGCCGACCGGCTGGGTGTCACCTACTCGCTCGGCGCGGGCGATGAGCCTTCCGCCTGCATGGAACTGATCGAATTCGTTTCTGCGATGGGCCACACCATCGTCGCGGCGGGTAAAGGCAAGAACAACCCGCTAAATATCGATGCCGTTCCGGACGATTATGCCGCCGAAGCCGAGCGGCGGAACATGAATGTTCGCATGCTGGTGGAATTCGTCGATGGCTCCAAAACGATGGTGGAAATGGCGGCGATCGCGAACGCCACGGGTCTCGTTCCCGACAAGCCAGGCATGCACGGGCCGGCCGCCACTCTGGGTGAACTCAACCGGACTCTGATTCCGCAGAAAGATGGTGGGGTGCTCTCGCGCGCCGGCGTTGTGGATTACTCGATTGGAAAGGGGGTCGCGCCGGGCGTCTTCGTCATCGCCGAAATGTCGCATCCGCGCATCCGTGAACGCATGGAAGACCTGAAAATGGGAGAGGGGCCTTATTTTACCTTCCATCGGCCCTACCACCTCACGTCACTGGAGGTGCCGCTCACCTGTGCCCGAGTCGTTCTTTATGGCAAGCCGGACATGGTGCCGCTTCCCAAGCCGGTGGCTGAAGTTTGCGCAGTGGCGAAGAAGGACCTCAACGTTGGCGAGAGGCTCGATGCCATAGGGGAGTACTGTTATCGCGCTTGGATCATGAGGGCCGAGGAAGCCAGGTCGGCCAAAGCCATACCCTGCGGACTCTTGCAAGGCGGCACGGTGTTGAAGCCTGTTCGCAAGGGTGAAATTCTCACCTACGATAACGCCGCGCCACCGCCGGACTCCAAGATCGCCGAGCTGCGGGCTCGACAGGACAGGCTGATCAACAAAACGTGATGTACTGTTCATTTGCAATCAGCAGCGGCAAATTTGAACTATAATGGGAACGAACGGACGACGCTAAAAGTGTCTGTCTTTCCGCTGACTGGCGGCCGAATCAGATGATGCCGCGCCACATTGCCTGACGATTCAAGAGCAAATATGGCGCCACGGTCATCTGTAGCCAGATTTCCCCAGACTTTATTGAAACTTGCGATCACATTGGAAATAGATCAGACTACATACAAATAGTAGTCGGGCAACGTCTTCGGATGCAGCATAATGTGAGAGCAATCGTGCGCGAACGCGTTATTTCAGAGCGCCCGCGTGCGGACCCCGTTATATTGGATGTTATTCCAAAGGATGCGGGACCGAGGGTGACGACCTTTACAGGCGGAGCCGTTCACTCTGTGCGCCCGGCGGGATCGCAAACATTCGTGGCCGAATCGCACTGCGCGGCCGTCATGCTGGCGCCTTTGGCGAATTTTACCTCCGCGTTTGGCAGTGACAGGCTTGTGACCTTCGATGCTCCGGTCGGAATGATCGTCGTCAGTCCGGCACGGGTGGACAGCAAAAGCAGCTGGACCGCGACGAGGGAAAACATTGTGGTCGCCCTGCCGCCGGAAAGCATGGAGCAACTTGCCGGCCACGAGTTCGGCGGCGGCTCCTGGGAATTGCAGCCGTCCCCATTCGGCATCGTGGATCGCAAGGCGCTTCAGCTCGCGCAAATGCTCAAGGCCGAGTTGACATCCGCCGAGCCGCCAAACGAACTTCTCGTCGACTCACTCGTTACGATCTTTGGCGTTCATTTGTTGCGAAACTACTCGTCTCGCGCGAGAACGATTGTCAGGCGCAAGGGAGGGCTTTCCAACGAGGCAGCCAGGCGCGTCCAGGAATATTTGAGGGAAAATTTCGCCCGAAAGCTTTCTGTAAACGAGCTTGCCGCGCTTTGTGGATTGTCTGCCGGCCACTTCATTCAGGCGTTCACGAAAACCTTCGGTGAGCCTCCGCATAAATTTCTGGTGAATATTCGCCTCAATTTTGCAGAAAAACTCCTCATTGAAACCGACATGACGATCGCCGAAGTGGCTTATCTCAGCGGGTTTTCAAGCCAAAGTCACCTCACCTCGGCCATGAGAAAATATAAGCAGGCAACGCCGGCGCTTATCCGCATGCGGTCATGAGCGTTAGTGCCCGGCGCTGTGTCGGGCATCGCCATCTTCATTCGTCCTAGGTTGGCAATCTCACAATGGAGGTTTTCACATGGCGTATGTAGATGGCTTCATCATCCCGCTGCCAAACGACAGGGTCGACGATTACAAGCGGCAGGCTCAACTTGGTGAGCAGGTTTGGCGTGAGCACGGTGCAATCGGATATGTAGAATGTCTCGGCGACGACGTACCATATGGCGAGGTGACGTCATTTCCGCGGGCGGTGCAGGCAAAGGAGGACGAGATTGTCGTTTTCTCCTGGATCATCTACAAGTCGCGCGAGCACCGCGACGAGGTTTTGGCCAAGGTAATGGCTGACCCCCGCATGAATGCCCAAGAGATGCCTTTTGATGGGAAACGACTGATCTTCGGTGGCTTCCAGCCGTTTCTTGGCCTTTGATGATGCCCCCGGCCCTCTTCCCCGGAAAGAAAGACAGCCGGGCGCCTTATCTCAATATGTGGTGGTGACGCGCGTGTCGCCCTCGCGGTCAAGCACCTGCACCACCACTTCGTCTCCGGCTCGCCGCAAGAACATATCCAGCCGGCCCTGGGGAAGCCTTATGCCGCGAAGCGTAACTTCGTCCAAAAACTCCGGCAGCATCGGCTGGTGGAAGAGTAGCGTTCCCGAACTGGGGTCAAAACTCATTCCAAGGCAAGACTGCAGGATCGAGAGCGGCGTTACGGCCGCCCAGGCTTGGGGAGAGCAGGCGACCGGATAAAAGGTCGGGCCGCGGCTTCTCTGGCGAGGAAAGCCGCAGAAAAGTTCCGGCAGCCGCCGCAGGTCGATATAGGTAGAAGCCATGAACAACCCCTCGAAAACACGCACGGCTTCGGCGCGGTAGCCATAGCGGGCGAACCCTGCCGCGATCAGCGCGTTATCGTGCGGCCAGACCGACCCATTGTGGTAACTCATGGGATTGTAACGGGACTCGGTGGTCGCCACCGTGCGTATACCCCATCCTGAGAAGGAGGAGCGGTCCATGAGAGTTGTTACGACCCTTGTTGCGCGGTGGGGATAGGCGATTCCGGTGAAGAGCGTGTGGCCCGCATTCGACGCCCGTACGCGGCAGGGTTTGTTGCTGCCGTCGAGCGCCAGCACATATGTGCCGAGTTCCTCATCGAAAAATGCGCTGTCGAAGCGGGCGCGAAGCTCCTTGGCTTTCGTCTCGAATTCGAGTGAGCGTCGTGGCTGCCCCATGGCCGCGGCTATTTTGGCGGCGGCAGTCCATGCACCATAGACATAGGCTTGGACCTCGCAGACCGTGATCGGCCCAACTGCCAATTTGCCGTCGGCATGGAAAATCGCGTCGAAGCTATCCTTCCAGCCTTGATTGGCGAGGCCTTCCAGCGTACGGCGGCCATATTCCACGAAACCGTCGCCGTCCCGGTCGCCATATTCCTCAATCCAGGAAAGCGCCGCCTCGATATTCGGCCAGAGCGATTTCAAGGTTTCCAGATCTCCGGTGCGATCGAGATAGGCCCCGGCGAGCATCACGAAGAGCGGCGTAGCATCCACGCTGCCGTAATAGCGGCGGAAGGGAACCTCACCCAGTTCCGCCATCTCGCCATAGCGCACCTCGTGGAGAATCTTTCCTGGTTCCGCATCGGCGGCGGGATTTTCCTCGGTTGCCTGATTGGCAGCGAGATGTTTCAAGACGCCGCGGGCGATAGATGGATCAAGCCATAATGTTTGCAGCGCCGTAATGAGCGCGTCGCGCCCGAAGACCGTGCTGAACCACGGAATTCCGGCATAGGGGTAGGGGCCGTCTTCCGTGTCGGTGACCAGCATGTAGAGGTCCGCTACGGCGCGGCGCACCGCTTCGTTGAAGACATCGTTGGAGGTGGCAACGGATGCGGCATTCATGACAGCAGCGCGGTTGGCGCGCCGCGCTTCCAAAAGATTGGAAAAGAAGAGGCGGCGCGGAGTGAACTCCTGCGGTTCTTCATTGCAGAGTATCTCGACAAAAAGCTGACGCGTCTGGCGCGGCATCAGCTTCACCTCAAACACCGCCTGCTCTCCTGTGAGCGTTACAGGCGCGGGGTCGAAGCGTATGATCGTGCGGCGAAGAACACCATCGAGCCCCTTATAGGAAAGGGTGACCCTATCGGCTCCGACCTCGGGGGCATGGGTACGGCCCCGTTTCTTTCGGCGCGCTCCGCGCACTTCGAAAAGATCCGCAAAATCGGCGGCAAAAGCGAGCTCCAAACGCACCGTCCGGCTGCGCTCATCGTAATTGCGCACGCTGATCCGCTCATAACAGGCGGCCTTCCAAAGAAAGCGCGTTCGCCTGATATGGATGAGATCGTGCTGAAGCGTGATGACGCCGTTCTCGTAAAGATCCGGATTGGCAAGATCGAAGGTCAGCAGTGCGTTGTCATCGCGCAACATCGAACTGAGAAGCAGCGGGCGCTCCCCACCGATGGTGAGGAAGAAGTGTGACAGGTAGCGCGTGTCGCGATGAAAAATGCCCTCGGGGCTGCCCGGCCCCGAAAGCGCATCTCCATTGTGATCGAACATGGAGAAGGTATCGTCGTGCTTCTGCGTTCGCGGCCGCCGCTCCTGTAGCGGAGCGGTGGCTGCGATGAAGAATTGTGGTGTGCGTGCCGTCGCGTATTCGTCGGGGTTGGGCGCGAGCGGGTCGATACGGTCGTCCATGTTTGCCTCCCCGAAGCGGGATCAAGCGACCGTCTGGATGCCGACCACTTCGGCCGGGAACGGGACGGTTCGCATCCGGTGATGCAGTAACCTCTCGTATACTTCCAGATAGGCGGCTGCCATGCGCTCGCTGCTGAAGCGCTCCTCGAAACGGCGCCGGACGGTTGCACGATCCAGGGCCAGAGCAAGCGGAACCGCGGCGACGGCCTCATCCATGGAATGGACGATAAATCCGGAGATGCCATTGTCCAATACTTCCGGCACCGAACCACAAGGGAAGGCAATCACCGGAGTGCCGCACGCCATAGCTTCAATCATAACGAGCCCGAAGGGTTCCGGCCAGTCTATGGGAAAGAGAAGGGCAGATGCGTTGCCAAGAAACTCGGCCTTTCCACGCTCGTTCACCTCACCAATATATTCCACATTGGGGTGGTGGTCGATCATGGGTTTGATGACAGTGAGCCAGTAGTCCTGATCGGCCTTGTCGATCTTGGCTGCAATCTTAAGGCGCATGCCCGCGCGCGCGGCGATTTCAATGGCGCGGTCGGGTCTTTTTTCCGGTGAAATGCGTCCAAGGAATGCCAGATATCGGTCCTCGGGTTTCGGGCGGAACGGGAGCAGATCCAAAGGAAGACCGTGCTGTACCGTGGCAACCCAATTCGCCATCGGCAACGGATCGCGTTGGCTGTTGGAGATCGAGACGACAGGGATCTCCGGAAATGTCTGATAAAATGGCATCAGATCAGGCAGGTCGAGGCGGCCATGGAGTGTCGTTATGGTACGGTGAGCGATCGGGCGGATCAGCGGAAAATGCAGAAGGTCGATGTGGAAATGCAAAACGTCGAATTCATCCGCACGCCGACGCACCTCTTCCAGAAGGATGAGATGGTGCGGGATCGGGTCGCGCACGTCTGGATTGAGGCGCAAGGCACGATCCGAACAGGCGACCAGTTCTGCCGAAGTGAGCGAGTCGCCTGAAGCGAACAGGGTCACCTCATGGCCGCGGCGGACAAGTTCTTCCGTGAGAAAGGAGACGATTCGCTCCGTGCCACCGTAAAAGCGGGGGGGCACGCTTTCGGCCAGCGGAGCAATTTGTGCAATTTTCATCAGCAACACCTCCTCAAAGGTTGAGCAAGCATCACGTTGGAAGTGAAAAAACGGAGACACTCGCCAGAGCAAGTTGTCGTTGGTGATTTAGGTAAGGCTTTGCCGGTTGAAAGGGCAGCGTGAACAAATTTCCTGACGGCTATATGCGGTTCGTCACTGCCGCCCAGCTTCTGCCGTAAGGCACTCTTTGAAGAAGAAAACCCTCCATGGAGGCTGGAAAGCAGCCGCATCATCGTCTCGCCAACGCTTAATCTCATCCGCCTGCCTCCGCAGGATGTAGCCGCAGAAATTGAGTGTCATTCATCAGGTATGCAGGCCCGCGCGGGCCTGCCCAGAATCTGTTTATCACAGTACAGTCCTGGCGGCCGCGATTACCGTCGCCAGAGAAACTTGAATACGTGCAAAAGTTAGGATAACGCTTTGGTTGCCGATAGTTTATGGTATATAGGCAATCCTCACTCAGAGCCATGCCGGCGTGGGCCGATGGTGTTAAGCGATGGACATTGTATTCAAACAAGTTGCGTATGGGGTGTCATGGGAATGATCGTTTTAGCGGGGGTTCGTGCCGGATCAATAGCAGGTTGAATGCGTCTTCACCGATGACGCGCAACCTATCCCGGCCAGCAGTTGGCCAAGCGTGAATGGCTGCGGATTTTTCAGCGCTCCAGGTCTTTGGTTTTAGGTAAATCATAATGGGCAGTTCGGTAGCACCGGCGACAGCGATTTCTTCCATTTGGTCTCACCGGGCGCTTGTACTCGGAATGGCATGGCGCGAAGTCTTTGGGCGTTATCGCGGATCCATATTCGGCCTGCTTTGGTCCTTTCTAAACCCGATGCTAATGCTCGGCATATACACATTTGTCTTTAGCATCGTTTTCCGAGCGAGATGGAACTCCGGATCGGATTCCCGAACAGAGTTCGCAGTCGTGCTGTTCGCTGGCTTGATGGTTTACAGTCTGTTTGCGGAGGTCATCAACCGATCGCCGACTCTCATCCTGAACAACGTCAATTTCGTGAAGAAGGTGGTGTTTCCGCTGGAAATCCTGTCGATCGTTGCCTTGTTTGCAGCGCTATTTCATTTAGGGGTCAGCTTTCTCGTCTGGCTCCTGGCGTATCTGGTTCTCTTCGGCGTGCCCAGCGTCACGGCGGTTTTCTTTCCGCTGCTGCTGGTCCCGCTTTGCCTTTTCACTCTCGGGTGTTCATGGTTCCTCGCGTCGCTCGGCGTTTATCTGCGGGACGTCGGCCAGGTGGTGGGCGTTCTGACGACCATGCTCCTGTTTCTGTCACCGATCTTTTATCCGGTCGCCATGCTCCCGCCGGCCTTTCAGGCGGTTCTGCACCTCAACCCGCTGACATTCATCATCGAGCAGGCGCGCGGCGTTCTCATGTGGGGCGCTTTTCCGGACTGGACCGGCCTGTTCCTGCTCACCTGTCTCTCCGCGGTGGTGGCCTATCTTGGCTTTGCCTGGTTCCAGAAGACGCGAGGAGGGTTCGCGGATGTCCTCTGATCCTCTGATAAAGGTCGAGGGGCTGAGCAAATGCTATCACATTTTCAATACGCCCCGGGATCGCCTGCTGCAGATGCTGGCGCGCGGCCGCCGGCAATTTTACCGAGAGTTCTGGGCTCTGCGGGAGGTATCTTTCTCGATCGGGAGGGGAGAGACTGTCGGTATCATCGGCCGCAACGGTAGCGGCAAATCCACACTATTGCAGATTATCTGCGGCACGCTGCGCCCGACCTCAGGCACGGTGGAGACGAGAGGCCGCATCGCCGCACTGCTAGAATTGGGTGCCGGGTTCAATCCGGAATTCACCGGGCGCGAGAATGTATATCTGAACGGGGCCATTCTCGGACTGTCTCGAGCAGAAATCGATTCACGATTTGACGATATCGCGGCCTTTGCCGATATCGGTGATTATATAGATCAACCGGTGAAGACGTACTCGAGCGGCATGTTTGCGCGGCTGGCATTTGCTGTTTACAGCAATGTCGACGCGGATATCCTGATTGTGGATGAAGCCCTGGCCGTGGGCGACGCACGCTTCCAAGCAAAATGCATGAAGCGCATCAAAACAATCAGAGAGGATGGGGCGACCGTCCTTTTCGTGAGCCATGACGTGTCCTCGGTCCGGACGCTTTGTGAGCGTGCGATATGGCTGGACGCGGGCCGACTCATGATGGCCGGCGATGTCTTCCCGGTGACCGGGTGCTTCATGGAATATATGCTCGAGGGTGAGAAATCGGAACCGGTCGCAGCAGCACTGCCCGCCCTAGAATGCGAAACTCCGATAAATGCAGCCCCTGAAACCGCCTACGACTCAAAACCGGTAACGCACTGGGGGTCTCATCTGGGGTGCATAAAAAGCGCTGGACTATTTGCGCGCAACGGAGAACGCGCCGCTGCTTTTGAAATCGGAGAAGAAATGGAGGTTCGTATCGCCTTCAAAACTCCTCGTGATGCCAAGCCAGACTATCTGACGGTTGCTTTCTCCATCAAAGACCTCAAGGGCAGCGATCTTATTGTATCCTCCACATCTGATTGGGAGCGGTATGCGTTCAATGGCAATGGCGGAAGTTATCTCGTGCGCTTCCGGTTCAAAAATCCTCTAGTGCCTGGCCGGTATTTTTTGGTCGCCGCCATAGAGGACCGTTCTTCGCCAGCAATCCACTACTATGAGTATATCGAAGGCGCGCATTACTTCTCCTCCATGTCGAAAGTGCGCCTGTTCGGGATATTCCAGCCAGAAATTCAGCAAGAAGTGATTGAAACTCATGGCGGATATTGAAGTAAATAGCAGGCAATACTGGGATAAGCGCTTCCGGTCCGATTGGGATGCCAAAATGGGTCGTCAGCAATCGCGGTATTTTGCGCAGCTAGCGATCGAGCATTTGCCATCCTGGCTCGCTCAGGAAATCCGCGAGCAAAAGCTGACGATTTGCGATTGGGGATGCGCCGAGGGAGATGGCACAGACATTCTTGCCGGGCAGTTTGGCAGAGAATTGGTAACGGGCGTCGACTTCTCCTCAGAGGCGATTGAGCGGGCGCAAGCCGAGTATCCTCACCTGACGTTCTCTGTTGAAGACTGGATAGAAAATGACTCGCCCGAGGGGGTGTACGATATCGTCTTTTCGTCCAATACTCTCGAACACTTTCGAGAACCGCACGTTCCGCTGCTGCACTTGATGTCAGCGGCACGCAAATGTGTCGCGTTGCTGCTTCCCTATCGCGAGTTAGATCGTCATCACGAGCACTTCTATACCTTTCTTGCATCCAACATTGCTTTTGCGCCCTCGCGCGATTACGTGCTCGCCCATTCGGTTGTTATAGACTCGAAAGCGCGGCGGCCTGTCCACTGGCCAGGACTGCAGGTCCTTCTGCTCTATACTCGCCCCGAATTTGCCGCGCAGACAAATCTCTCTTTGAGCGACATCGAACTCGGAGACGAAAAGCTCCTCGAATCAAGAGAACGCACTTTGCAGCTGGAGAGGATGGTGGAAGAGGGAGAAAGAAGTAAAGTAGCGCAGCTCAGGCGCATAGACGAGCAGGAAGCTGAACTAGCGCATCATCGTCAAAGTATCGTTCTACTTGAGCGAGCGCTCGCTGCTCAGGCGCGTACATGCAGTAACCAGGTGGAACAGCTCAATGCAGTGCTGAATTCTACTTCTTGGAGAGTAACAGCGCCCCTACGAGCGCTTTCGCTGACGTCAGGTGCTTTCCGCGCCTCGTATGCCCTTCCAATGGCGAAGAGCATTTATCGGAAGCTGCCGGTCTCGATTAGGAGGAGGCTATATCCCTTTTCGCTTCGTGTAAGATCTATTTCCTGGATGTCGGAAGCACCTCTCTCCGGCACCTCGCGCAAATGGATCGACTTCCTGCGGGGGGAAAAGAAGATCGCCATCATTCCATGTGGCTTCGAATTTGACGAACTGGTAAACCAGAGACCGATAAACGCTGCGAAATACCTTGCGTCCCAAGGCTTCAAGGTGTTGTTTGTTGCTTGGCAGTGGGGTCGGGGGGAGCGCCTTGAAAAATCTAACACGGAAGTTTGGGAAGGTGTGTTCCAGGTATCGCTATATGATTTTGTTGATAACGTCTCGTTCTTTCCAGAGGGCATGGAGACTGGATACTTCGTTGTCACTATGCCGGCAGCCGTATTTACCGAGGCCACATTGGTTTTGCGCTCAAAAGGCGCGTCGATCATCTACGACATCATGGATGACTGGGAAGAGTTCGCCAAGGTAGGGCAGGCTGTATGGTATGATCGGAAGATCGAGGACAACTTGGTCCTACAGGCCGATTTGGTCTCGGCGGTGGCGCCCTGCCTCGCGGCGAAGTTTAGCTCGATCCGAAACGACATCACGGTGATCGGCAACGGATATGATCCACGGTTAATAGGTGAGTCTTGCCGCCGCATTTCAGCGCCCGCCGATGGTACTCCGGTCATCGGCTATTTCGGCCATCTGACCGACTCCTGGTTTGATTGGACTCAGCTCCTAAAGGTCGCCGAAAGCAATCAGGATCTGAGGTTCGAGATTATCGGCTACGGGGAGCCGCAATGGGCGACAGAAGCGGCCGCTAGGCTCAAGAATGTCAACCTGATCGGCAAGGTGCCTCCCTCCAGGCTGCATGAATTTGTGCGCCGCTGGTCGGCAGGAGTAATTCCGTTTATCGAGGGGCGCCTCTCTGAGGCCGTAGACCCTATAAAGCTATATGAATACCTGTACTTCGGATTGCCCGTCGTGGCGACCGGGATCAGACATGCGGCGCGGTACCCCATGACCCACGTTGCCGACCGGGGCGATCTTGGACCGGCTATCCGGCGCGCGCTGGGGACGCCGTGGAGTGAAGAGGCTGTGGAGTCCTTCCTGCAGGATACCACGTGGACCGCTCGCTTCGACGCTCTCTTCGCTACGACTTCCGATGCTACAATCAGGAAGCTCTATGCGGCGTGAAATCTGCTTTATTTATCCGTGGGCTACGTTCGGCGGCGTTGAGCGCATGCTCCTGAACCGCGCTGCGGCATTCGCCTCGGTCAACGCGCCCATCAGGATGAATCTTCACTTTCAGCACAATGCCGGTGGTCTGAAGCACCTGACCGAGGCAATCGGGCGACTTTCCTTAAGTGGCTTCTGCAGAATTGTAGAAACCCTACCCGATGATTGCGATCTGTTCGTGGCCATCGATAGCGAAGAAGCTGTAAACACGCTTTGCACGCAACGGCTGCGTTACATTGTCGAATGCCACACAGCATATGCGGAGAACAGAACCTATCTGAAAAGGCTGCCGGAGAGTTGCGAGAAGGTACTGGTGCCATCCGCTGAATTTCTTAAGAAAATTGTCATGGAGCATCCGCGCCTGAGCAAGAGATGCGAGTTAGTCCGCAATTTTGTGCCTTGGGATCTTCTGCCAAATGAAAATCGGAAAGAAATAAGCCTACCGGGATGGCATCGCCGGCCCATCTTGTTTCTCGGCCGGATGGATGGGCTAAAAAACCCATCAGAACTCTTGGACGCCTTCGAAGTCATTGAGGCGAACCGACCTGGGCAATTCCTTCTGCTCTTTTGCGGCCCGATTATGCCGGAGTTTGATCTCCAGAAGGAGTTGAAGACACGCCGTCTTATGAGCAGTTGTGTTTACATGCCACCGGTTCCTTTTACGTCCGTTCAGAAGCTGCTACGCGCCATTGCAACAAGGAAGGGGATATTCGTCTCGCCATCAAGGGACGAATCCTTCGGCCTGTCAGCGGCCGAGGCGATTTCGTACGGTGTGCCCGTGGTCCTGTCGGATATCGAAGCTCACCGCAGTCTTACTGGCACACATCGTGAGGCATTTACCTATGCTCTCGGCGATCCCAAGGGACTGGCGGCACGCGTCTTTGCCGTCATCGATAACTACGAATACATGTTGAACGCCGTCTCAGATCTCAGGAAGTCCCTCTCCTCCACGTCCTTCCTGAGCGACTGGAACAAGCTCATGACGGAATTGAAACTGTGACGAAAAAGGTCCTCTGTATTGTCGGCACTCGCCCCGAGGCCATTAAAATGGCGCCCGTCATTCTGGCATTGAAGCAACAGCCATGGGCCGTGGTTCATGTGCTGGCCACCGCGCAGCACAGGCAAATGCTGGACCAGGTTTTGAATTTCTTCGGCATTGTGCCCGATAGTGACCTGAACGTAATGCGCCCCAACCAGGACCTTACCGAGCTTACCGCGCGGCTCCTTGTCGGGGCCGGCGAGGTATTGGACCGGGAGCGGCCCGACGTGGTGCTGGTGCAGGGGGACACAACCACTGTTATGGCGGTCGCCATTGCCGCGTTCTATCGCCGGATCGCACTCGGGCATGTGGAGGCCGGCCTGCGAACGGGGGATATCCGCAACCCCTTTCCCGAGGAGGCGAACCGGGTCATCGCCGGCAGGTTGGCGCGCTGGCATTTCGCTCCGACAGAGGGCGCAAAGCAGAATTTGCTGCGTGAAGGGGTCTCGGAGGATCGCATTTTCGTGACGGGTAATACCGTTATCGATGCGCTCCTCAACACCGCGGAGCGCAGGATCGACAGTGGCCTCAACCTTCCGGAAGGGAGGCGTATCGTCCTGATTACTGCGCACCGGCGCGAGAACTTTGGCGAACCCATCCGGCGCATTTGTGCGGCGCTTAAGGAATTGGCGCTGCGGAATCCGGACGTGCACCTCGTCTACCCGGTTCATCCCAATCCTAATGTAAAGGAGGTGGCCGAGACGATGCTTGCCGGGTTGCAAAACGTGCAGCTTTGCGCTCCGCTAGACTATGCGCCTTTCGTTTCCGTCATGCGCCGCTCACACCTGATCATCAGCGATTCTGGCGGAGTTCAGGAAGAAGCACCCGCGCTCGGCAAACCTGTTCTCGTCCTGCGGGATGAGACGGAGCGTCCTGAGGCGGTGGCCGAGGGCGTGGTAAAGCTGGTGGGCACGGATCACGATTACATCGTTTCTCAGGTGCAGCTTCTGCTTGACGATGCCGATGCCTATAAAAATATGTCCCGCGGTGTCTCTCCTTATGGAGACGGAATGGCGTCGCAGCGCGTCATCGAAATCCTGGCGTGTGATACTGCCGGGCGGGGTTGAGGCTTCTACTCACTCACACTGCATGGCATCTTTTCCGCAGGCCATGATATATATAGTTGGTCATGTAGTAGCAGCTCTTCAGCTTGCTATAACCAAGATGCTGTGTGTAGATGATCCAGGGCCATTTTGCCGACCGGAACTTATTGCCGGAGAGCGATGCAGAGTTAACACGATAGTTGGCTAGCGGAACATCGCTTGGAGTCGCGAAAACCGGCTCACCGAGGCGCTGCAGAGCCTGGAGCCAAAACAAGTAATCTTCAGCGCCGACATTCTCGAATCGGAGATCCTGTAGACGGCTCTTCTTGTAAACCGCCGTGAGATTACCGATGAAGTTTGAGCGCAGCATGCGATGGTAATCTGTGCTTTCCGGCGCTCGAACAGATCCGATCGGCTGGCCATCCGGTCTCATGCGAATATAGTCGCCAAAGGTGATGGCGGTGCCGCTCGCCTTTATGAACTGTAGCTGTCTGTCGAGCTTCATGGGATGCCAAAAGTCGTCGCTGTCAAGAAAAGCGATATAGCTTCCCTGAGCGAGGTCCAAAGCTCGATTTCGGGAAGCCGCGGCACCCAGCCGTCGGTAATTGGTGAGCTGGCGAATCCTGGGTTCGGCTTTCGAAACTTCCTCAACGATTTGCGCCGTTTCATCGTCCGAACAATCATCGATGACGATCAATTCCCACGCCAGATAGGTCTGGGCACATACAGAGCTTATCGCGTCCATAATGAACGGTGCCGCATTGCGCGCTGGCATAACGACGCTGACGAGAGGGAGGGTGCTATGCATTTTCTAAACTTCTTGAATATTGGCTTATGTGCCGTCCGTATCGACCGACATAATGTTCTTGAAAATAATCGCGGTAACGGGTCTCCCAAAGCGCCCTGGCATTCATTCCAGCTCGCCTCATGTCACTAAGATGCAGTTCAGCTATCCATCGGTTTAAAGGGTCAAGCCCCTCTTCTATGGCCCATCCAGAACCATGCCTCTCGACTCTTTGGCCGGGAGGGGTGCCTCTCGTGGTCAGCAGCCCACGTCCGAGCATAAGATGCTCGTAATACTTGTTTGGCGCTGCATAGGCATGATTGGGATTGCTCAGGTAATAAAAACCGCAATAACATGCACTTGCCGCATAAGCGCGACGCCCTCCGCCCATTGCATCGGGCCGTAGTAGGTGATGTTCCCGCTCCGGGACGCCGCAAGCCTGACTTCTTGTTCCCGCGCTCCATACCCGGCGATGTGAAGGTGTATATCGGCGCGGGAGGATGCGAACGCCACAAGGTCCTCGATACCACGATGGCGTCGCTCCAATACGCCGAAGTAGCCGATATGGAGGGTTCCGGAATATTCCGGTATCTCCTCTGCACCCAGATCCTCAAGAGGTACGTTTTCGAGAATCAGCGGGGCATTTGCGCCTTTCTGCAACCTGTGCTGCTCGACCCGTTCTTCTGCAGCGATGATGCAGAGATGGGCTTCGCGGGCCAAATAGGATTCCATACAATTCATAATCCTGGATGCGTAGCCAGACACACCCCGTGAAGATGAGTATTGGTCATAAATATCGAAAATGAATTTCTTCCTGAATAACCAGCAGAAGAGATAACCCACCAATGCTGTATCCAGGTCTGCGCAGTGGACCGCTGCTATTTTTTCCCGGTGTTTGTATAAGGTGGCGAGCAAGTATCGCTGCCAACGAAGAAACCCTATGAAATTCCCCCACCTTGCACCTATCCGGGTGCCGCTGCGGTAGATGACTTTGTAAGGTGCGGGCTCATAGTCCGCGCCCGCGCGCGCCCATCCGATGAACATGAACTCTTCGTTTACGAGCTCGGCGCATCGGAAGAATTTTCTTATTCTCGAATCGTAGTCCGATAGGTAGGACCTTACAAATGCGATCAGCAATGTGTCACCGCGAGCGTTTTCGAATATCTGTTTATGTACTCGATAAACGAACGCGTCAAGCGTCGTCGGCGCTGTGTACAACAAGTTTAGGGCGCGTGAGGATTATCGATATCGGGGCGGTAGGCACTTTCAGCGGCAGACCAGCAACTTCTGCCGCCTCTCCAGGGGAGTCTGGGCTATTCACACCTTGGTGTCAGTCGGCTAGTGAAGCACCCGTGTTTACAATGCGGAGGCTTGGTGAAAGCCGACCACAATTATCATCGGCCGAGGCCCAAAGATTTTTGGGAAATTGCGGGCGGCCCGCAAGACGATTGTCGGGCCGAAATAGCCACCCCGGTCGGTTCTGGGGCCGGCAGCGCATCTCGCATTTCAGGAGATCAGCGGAATAGAGCCTGTATGCGCAGGTTCAAACCATCTACTGATTATGCTGGAGCTCAGGATCGAGGCTGAGTGATCCAGATTTTCCACTCCGTCAGCCGATGCATCGGAGAGCGTCGCCCATCACGCAAAAATGATCAGAGTGCCAGCAAAGTGTCGGCGACAAACCGAGGCCCAAGCCCGCGATAATCTTGTTCAAGCCGGAATACACTCCCAGCGAGGGGCTGTAACCTGCGTTCCACGCCTCTATTCGCGGTGGTTGCATAAATGGTTCGGAGATCCTCACCGCCGAATGCGATTTTTGTCACCCGGCCCACGGGTAGCTCAATATGGGCTTCATATCGACCGCTTGGCGAGAAACGCGTGATTCTACTGCCATCCCAGTGAGCGATCCAGACATTGCCGGCTGAATCCATGACGAGACCATCGGGGATGCCCCATTCTCTCGGCCATTCCGTGAACAACCGCTTGTTTGTGAAGGAACCGTCGGCCTCGCGGTCGAATACGTACACTTCGTGCACTTCGGAATTGACTGTAAAGATGCGCGGGTTGGCGGGATCGGCGAACGGTCCGTTGAAGACAATATAGCCTTCGTCGAATTTCAGGAGGCGCCCGTCCGGGAACAACTTGTATGCTGACCCGGTCGGATTCCTTAAGCCGAGGTCCAAAGTACCGAAGATAAGGCCGCCATCGATGTCGACGGTGCCGTCATTGATGCGGTTGCCGGCGATGCCGGGTTCGGGATCGATGATCAACCGTAGTTCCCGACGGTTCAGATCGTAGGCATATAGGCCGTCCTCGAGGCCCAGGACTACAGTATCGACCTTATATGTAAGCGCCGCGAACCCGACCTGCTGTGGAAGCGCGTAGCGGCGAACCTGGTTGGATCCGGGTACAAAGGCCCAAAGAGCCGGGTTGGTAGAATCCACGCAATACAGCGTGCCATTTCTCGGGTCCCAAATCGGCCCTTCGCCAGTTTCCATTCCTGCTTCGAAAAAAACATCCATTCCTACAGCCGGGGATCAAAAACGAACTTCACGCCTTCGGCCGACATGGAGCGGTCGAAGGCAGTCTTCCAGGCGTGCAATGCGCAGACATCAGAGACAAGGGGCTCAAGATCCACCTTCCGGTCGCGAATCAGCTTCATCGCCCGAAGCCAAGACTTCGGGGTTGATGCAAATCCTGCGGTAATCTTGAGTTCCTTGTAGCAGACGTAATCGAAGGGAAGCTGCGAATCCCTGCCGACAATCCCCATCTGCATCAGGTGGCCGCCTTTCGTGAGTGCCGCCAAGGCGTCGGCGATGCCGTATGGAGAACCCGAGCACTCGACGACACGGTCGAAACTCTGAGGGACGAGGGGCGTGTCATTGTCACTGACGCTGAATCCAAGCCGTTCGGCGAGATCGAGTCTGGCCTTGTCCTTGGTCGTGCCGCGGATATTGACGTTCGCTCCTGCCGCCCGCGCGACCTGCGCCGCGATGAGGCCGATCGCTCCGGGGCCGATGACAAGAACCTCATTATCAGGGCCGACATAGTTGTATTCGCCGGCCATGGAATTTGTCACGAAAGCGACGGGTTCTGCCATGGAAGCCGCGGCATCCGACATGAAATCAGGAACGGCGTGCAGTCCATGGGACGGCACCTCGACCCAGCGCGTCATCGCTCCGTTGGCATGGGTGCCGATCGACTTGCGATTGGCGCACATGTTCGGCCTACCGTTCCGGCAATAGGCGCAGGTGTGACATACCGAATAAAACGTCTCAGTGACGACACGCTTGCCGACAAGCGCCGGATCGACGCCTTCCCCGGCGTCACAAACAAAGCCGCAAACTTCATGACCCACGATTACCGGTGGGACAACCTTATATTCACCCTTCAGGATGTGGATGTCCGTGCCGCAAATACCAGCGGCGGCAACCTCCAGCACAACGTTGCCGTGTCCTGCGATTGGCCGAGGGAACTCGATCAGGTCCATCTCGCCGGACTCATTGCTCAGTTTGGTGATGCCTTGCATTGTTCTCTCGATTTTTGTTCAAAGCCTGCTTGTTCTCGATGCGGATGCCGAGACCAACGAACAGGGATTGGAGAATTGTGGATGTCACCGATATCGATCGGATCCCGTTCAAGTTGGAATCCTGGACAAACAGCGCTCTTGTTGCGATGTCAGCCAGCGGGCTTTCCTTACTGTCGGTGATGGCGATCACCTCGACATTGGCCTCTTTTGCTGCCCGCGCGGTCGCGATGACATCTTCGGCATACTTGGCGAAACTGATTGTAATGAGGACATCGTTCTTGTCGAGAATGGCCGCCTGGCGCTGTAGCAGGCCACCGGGCCCGTCGAACAGGACGGTTTTGCAGCCCAACATCGACAGGCCGTAAAAGAGGTAGGACGCCAGCGGAAATGCCCGCTTTTGGCCGATGACCGCGATCAGGTTGGCCGAAGCCATGGCCTCGACGATTTTCTCCATCTCCTGGACATCCACTTCGGCACGACAGGCCTGAAGCGCCGATATGTTGGCATCGAAAAACGCGTCGAGCACATGTCCTATCGTTGAAACCTGACCGGCCCCGGGTCGGGTCAGTTTGCTGGTCAGGCCGACATAGGAGTTCTGTCCTGTAATCGCCTGGGAGCGGAGGAGCCTCTGCATCTCCGAAAAGCCGCTGAATCCAAGCAGCTTGGCGAAGCGAACGATTGCCGACGGCGCAATATCCAGCATACGCGCGAGTTCGGTAATCGAGTGTATCGGAACCTCATGCGCTCGCTCGATGATGAAGTCGGCAACGGCGCGCAGCTTCTGCGGCATCGACATGCGGCGAAGCCGGATGAGATTAATGAGGCCGTCGGCCGATGTCGGCGGCTCTATCACCGGATCCAGAATCGCGTCGATGGATTTGTTTTCGGCGGCCATCAAGCCACCTCGGCTATCGACGTGCTTTGCTTTGTAGAGCTCCACATATCCACCACCTTCGCGTAGTTCCCCTTGATCTCATTGACGGTTTCTTCGTCCGTCGAGATACCGGCGAACCATTTCCTTGCGGGGTCCATAAAGATCGACCGTCCAACAGCGAATCCTTGGCAGAACGGCTGCTGTGCGGCAAGCTCGATAGGTATGCGCAAATCTTCGATCGGCTGGCTGAGGCCCAGCAGAATAACTCCACGGCAGTAGGGATCGAAGCTCTTGACCATACTCTCGAGCTGATCCCATGCGTCTGCTGTTTCGAAGCCGGAAAGCTTCAGCCAATCGGGCTTGAGGCCGGCAGCGTAGAGCTCGCCGACCGCAGCAATGAGCAGCGCGTCGGACCGCTCAAGGTCCAGCGGGAGAATGACCTCCAGCATCCACTCCTGTCCACGGCCGCGGCAGCAGGCTTGCAGCCTTTTGAGGCTCGCCTGTTGCTCGTTCTTGAGTGCGATGTCATCGCCTGGATGATACCAGACCAGCACCTTGGCGACGTGCTTCGGGTTCCACGCGGAGATGGTTTCCTCAAGCGAATCTTCGGCTTCAAAACGCAGCGGACGAGAGCCCGTTTCTTCCACCGGGCGGCCGACCCACCAGCCGTCTTCGGTCAAGGCCTCCATCACATCGGTGCCGTAATGCTGATCGATCAGGACGCCGGGATTGGCAAGACCGCGTTCTCCGGCAACTTCCTTTGCGGCGCGGGCGATCAATTTCTTGAAAGCGATGGCGTCAGCCTTAGAGCGCCCGGTTTCGGCTATCAGCTGGGCGAAGGGGACGCGATGGTCGAAAGCA
The DNA here is from genome assembly GCF_011317445.1 of Chelativorans multitrophicus. GTDB lineage: Bacteria > Pseudomonadota > Alphaproteobacteria > Rhizobiales > Rhizobiaceae > Chelativorans > Chelativorans multitrophicus. The sequence goes on along the minus strand of NZ_JAAAPL010000003.1, from coordinate 162,803 downwards.
AGCGCGGTGAGGCCTCTTTCAACACGAGGCCGTTTCAGCACCGCATGCAGCCGTTCCAGCTCGCTGCCCTTCGCTATCAGATCCACCGCTGATTCATCTTCAATTGTTTCGATCTCTGCCAGGAATGGCATGGCGTCAGAGCATGCATGACGCGACACAACGAGCGCACCATTCAGGTTACCTCTGCGCAAACATGCGTTGACAGGCTCGCCTTGCAGCCAAAGCGAAAGGAACCCCGCGAGGAAAGCGTCGCCCGCGCCGACGACATTTAGGACGTAGACTTTGAAGCCCGGGACAGGTCTCCATTCGGACCGAGGCGGTATCTCACCGGCAAACGCGATGGAGCCCTCGGCGCCGAGCTTCAAAACGAGAAGAGCCGACGTGTTGCCGCGGACCTTCTTCAAAGCCTCGACAATATCGTTGCTTCCACCGAGCCTCAGGAACTCCTCCTCGTTGCCGACGACGATATTGATCTTGTCCAGCAGATCATTGATTGAACTGACGACACCCTCAATGCCGCCCGGCGACTGCTCCCACAGGGCCTTGCGGAAGTCGATGTCCAGAACGACCTTGCCTGCGGCCTCGCGGGCGGTCTCGACGGCTTTGCGCAGGGCGTCGGCGGTACCCGGTTCCGACATGTGCGTGCCGGTCAGCGCCAGTAATCTGGATTGGCGGACCTTTTCCGCTTCACGGTCACCGAAACCAACCGCCATGTCCGCGGCGCGGTCACGGTAGAAATCGAGCGCGATCGCATCGGCACGCTGCATTCCAAGGAACGCGAGGGCGGTTCGTCGCTGGGGATTTGCCGTAACGCAGGTATTATCAACGCCTGCTTTGGCGAGTTCGGCGCGGATATACCGTCCCATCGGGTCTTCTCCGGTACTCGAAATCATCGCCGTCTTCAGACCGAGCCTTGCGCAGCCAATCGCCAAGTTTCCGCTTGAGCCGCCGACGTAGCGTCGGAATGTCGCGGTGTCCTCCAGGGATGTGCCCTTTTGTTCGCCATAAAGATCGACTGCGATCCGGCCTAATGCAGCAACGTCGAATTGCACGACAACTCTCCTCCGAACATGCGCGTCCATTCGTTTTTTGCTAGAATGTTATTTTCATTCAGTCAACGAATTGATCTTGCAACAATAGAAAAAAATGTCTAAACGAGTGCTGCGGTTGATGGGAGGAATGCGACGGAATGGAAGTGCTCTCTGGTAAGGTCGCCCTGGTGACGGGCGCTGCGCGCGGGTTGGGAGAAGCGATCGCGGTGGAGCTTGCCGCCCAAGGCGCAAGGGTTGCCCTGCTGGACGTTCTCGACGAGCTTGGCGCTGAAGTCGCAGAAAATATTAAGAAATCCAGCGGAAATGCATATTACCGGAATTGCGATATCCGCGATACTGAAGAAGTCAGATCGGCCGTTGACGAAGTCTATTCCACTTACGGCAAGCTCGATGTTCTGGTGAACAACGCGGCTGTGAGCACGGCGCCCACGTCAATCCCAGAGCTCTCTGAGGAGACGTGGAACAATATTTTCAACGTCAACGTCTCCTCCATCTATCGCTTTTGCCGTTTCGTCCTGCCGCGCATGCAGGAAGCGGGCGGCGGCGCTGTGATTAACATGTCGTCTGTGCACCAAAGCCATTCGCTGACCGGATGGACCGCCTACGCCGCCACCAAAGGCGCGATCATTTCGATGTCGCGGCAATTGGCGGCCGAATGGGGGCGCTTCAACATCCGGGTCAACACAGTCTCGCCCGGTGCGATTGACGCGACGATGACACGTCAGATTCTCGACCGCGATCCGACCGGCCGGCAGGAAGCAGCCTTCCGGCACATGCATGCACTGGAGCGTCTCGGCAGGTCGGAGGAAGTCGGCAAGACGGTGGCATTCCTGGCGTCCGACGGCGCGGGTTTCATCACGGGTGAGGACATTCTTGTCGATGGCGGGCTGACCAAGCTCTGCCGCCTTTGACAGATGGGCCGCGGGCCTGGGCTGGGCGGCGGCGATTTCGTATCCAACCAAGGAGGAGAAGTACATGAAGAAGATACTGGCTGGCCTGCTGATGGGTGCTGCACTCGTCTCGGGTTCAAGCGCTTTCGCGGACGAATGCAAGGTCGGCGTGTCGGTGTATACCCTGAACAGTCGCTTCATGGCAGCGCTGCAGCAGGCGGCCATCGCCAAGGCACAGGCACTGGGCTGCGAAGTGGTTTCGACTGACGCCCAGAACGATCTTACGAAGCAGATCAGCGATGTCGAGGATTTGCTGGCCGGCGGCGTCAACGTTCTTGTGATCGATCCTTATAACCAGGGCGGCCTCGTCGCCACGGTCAACAATGCGGCCGCCCAGGGGATTCCTGTCGTCGTTATGGACAACACGATGGATGCGAGCGCCAAGTTCGTCACCATGGTCCAATCCTCCAACATCAAGAACGGCACGCTCGTCGGCGAATGGGTCGCCAAGAAGATGGGCGACACGCCGATGAAAATTGCGCTCTTGTCTGGTCAGGAAGGCAGCGGTGCCGGTCTCGAACGCCGGAGCGGGTTGCTGCTCGGGATTTCAGAGGAGCAGCTGCGTTCGCTTGGCAAGACGAATTATGAGATCGTCGCGCAGCGCTACACCGATTGGACGTCCGATGCGGGCCTCCGCGCGATGGAGGATATCCTCACCGCGCATCCGGATGTCAACGTGGTCCTGAGTGAAGCCGACATCATCAATTTCGGCGCGATGAGGGTTCTGGACGAAAAGGGCAAAAACGACGTCCTTGTCGCGGCTGCCGCTGACGGCCAGAAGGAAGCTTATGCCTTCATCAAGGAGGGCAAATATGGTGCGACTGGCCTCAATGATCCGACCCTTGTCGCCAATACCGCTGTCGAAATCGCAGTGAAGGCCTTCAGGAAAGAACTCGGCGACGGCGTTCAGAAGCTGACGCTTACCGAACCGGCTGCCGTCCACGCCGAAAACGTCGACGAGTACTATAACCCGGATTCAGTTTTCTGATCTTCGGACTTCGGCGGCGGGGAGACCCGCCGCCGATGTTCAGTGTGTGACCATGACAGACTTCGTCCAACTTATCGGCATCGAAAAGCATTTCGGCGGGATCGCGGCGCTCAAGAGCGTGGATTTCACCGTTAAATCCGGGGAAGTGCATGCCCTCATAGGTGAAAACGGGGCGGGCAAGTCAACGCTCATGGGAGTGCTTAGCGGCAATGTGATCCCTACCGCGGGGACGATCAGTGTTGAAGGATGTGTGAGGCGGTTTTCCACCCCTGGTGATGCCATCGCCGCGGGCATTGCCATGATCCATCAGGAACTCGTCCTTGCTCCTGATCTCACGGTCGCCGAAAACATATTCATGAATCGGATGCCCCGGTTGATCGATTGGGCAAAGCTCCGTCGCGACGCTGCCCAGATACTCGACCGGCTTGGCTTTGAAATCGACCCGGGCGCCACCATCGGCGACCTACCTTTGGCGCAACGTCAGATCGTTGAGATTGCCAAGGCGCTTTCGCTCAACGCGCGGCTGATCATTTTCGACGAACCGACGGCGGTGCTCGGTCCATCCGACGCGCGGCGGCTCCTGAACTTGATCAGGTCACTGCGTAGCGAAGGCGTGGCCATCGTCTACATCTCGCATCGTCTCGACGAAGTTGCCGATATCGCAGACCGTGTCACGGTTCTCAATGACGGTTCCCTTATCGCGACCAGGGCGGCAAAGGACGTTACCATCGAGGAGATGGTAAGATTGATGGTCGGTCGCCCCATATCCGCGTTGTTCGGCGAGAAACGGACATCACCCTTTGGAGCGGAGATTTTCCGCGTCGAGTCGCTTACCGCTGGGCCGCTCGTGCAAGATCTGTCGTTCGGCGTTCGAGCCGGTGAAATCGTCGGACTTGGCGGCCTCATCGGATCAGGTCGCACGGAGACGGCGCGCGCCATTTTCGGCGCCGACAAACGGGAATCCGGACGGATTTTCATCGATGGCTCCCAAGTGAAAATCAGGGACCCGCGCGACGCCGTCAAAGCGGGGATCGGCCTCGTTCCGGAGGACCGCCGGGGCCAGGGTGTCGTTATCGATGCCTCCATCCGGATCAACACGACGATGACGTCGCTCAGGAGATTTTCCCCGGCGGGAATCATCAAGCGAACTTTCGAGCGCCGCTTCGTGGGAGAAAAGATAGCTGCGCTCAAAGTGAAATCGGCGGGCATCGACGCGCCCGTACAGTCACTTTCAGGCGGCAATCAACAGAAAGTCGTCATCGGCAAATGGGTCGACGTCGCAAGCAAGGTGATCATCCTGGATGAGCCCACTCGCGGTGTCGACGTGGGTGCGAAATCGGAAATTTACGCGATCATTCGACGCCTGGCCGATGAAGGCAGAGCCGTGCTGCTGATCTCGTCGGACCACCAGGAGCTCTTCGGCCTGTGCGACCGGGTGCTTGTGATGGGCAGGGGGCGAATCCGGTCGGAGCTTCTGCCTGGCGAATTCGACGAAGAGCGGCTGCTCTCGGCCTCGCTCGCAATCGAACCAATACAAACGACCGTGAGAACGGATCAAAACCCTGCGGGCTGAAACCTGCAGAGGAAGGAATTCGGAGTTGACCATGACGCCGTTGCAGAACGTTCAGCATTTCCGCAGCAACGCCATTAAGACCGAGAGGCATAGACAAGGCGTCAAGTTTTTGAGCTTTACACGCCGTTACGGCACGCTTGTCATCTTCGTTCTCCTCGTTGCTGCGGCGGCATATATCTCGACCGACTTCCTGACATTGCGGAACGTGATGAACCTGCTCAGGCAGGCATCGACGACCATCATCATGGCGATCGGCATGCTCTTCGTCGTGCTCACCCGCGGCATCGACCTGTCGATCGGATCGGTCCTTGCCGTGGGCGGCGTGATTGCCGCGCTTCTCGCGCCGGAGTGGGGATTGCCTGCATCAATTGCCGTTGCGCTGGTCGCTGGTCTTATTTGCGGACTCGCATGCGGCACTCTCATCGCGTATCTCAGGCTGCCCCCGTTCGTCATAACCTTGGCTATGATGACGGTGGCTCGCGGCTCTGCCTTTATCCTGACCGGCGGGCAGCCCATCATGCTCAACGACGCGGCCAGTGGGTTAAGTGCTTTTGCCGGCGGCTACATCGGCCCGGTCCCCTATCCCGTGCTGCTGATGGCAGCGATCGTTCTGCTGGGAACCTTTGTGCTCATGTTCACTTCGTTCGGGCGCCTGGTGAAGGCGATCGGTTCGAACGAGGAGGCTGTGCGCCTGTCCGGCATACGGACACAACGCTATATCGTGGCGGTTTATGTCATTTCGGGTTTCATGGCGGCGCTTGCCGGTGTGCTGATCACCGGCCGGACCGGTGTCGGAGCGCCCAATGTCGGCGTCGGATTCGAATTGCAGGTCATAGCCGCCGTCGTCATCGGTGGCGCAAGCCTCATGGGCGGCCGGGGCGATGCGCTGAACACCGTGCTTGGCGCGCTCATCCTGGCCATTATCGGCAACATCATGAATCTTTCCAACGTACCAGGCTATACACAGCAGGTGATTATGGGTGCGGTCATCGTCGCGGCTGTGATCCTTCAGAAGATTCAGAACCAGAAAATGAGCTGATAGCCGTCCGCTCATCGACCGGGAAGACATTGAACCATGGCTGACTACATCATCATCGGCGCCGGGGCGGCGGGGTGCGTCCTGGCGAACCGTCTCTCCGCGGACAGGGGCTGCGAGGTGCTTTTGATTGAGGCGGGTGGCCCCGACCGCAATCCACTCATTCATATGCCGGCGGGCTACTTTGGTCTGATGAAGACGGGTGTGGTCGATTGGGGCTATCACACTGTGGCCCAGAGACACCTGGACAATAGGGTGATGTTTTGGCCCCGCGGCAAGACGGTTGGCGGTTCCACGTCGGTAAACGGCATGGTCTATGTCCGCGGGCATCCGAACGACTTTGACGGATGGGCGCAGATGGGCAACCAAGGTTGGTCCTACGACGATGTGCTGCCTTATTTCAAGCGCCTAGAGAACTGGGAGCTTGGTGCCGATGCGTTCCACGGTTCGGGAGGTCCCGTATCCACCACCCGCGTTAAGAATCTCAGCCCACTCAGCAAGGCCTTCATCGAGGCCGGAGTGCAGGCGGGCTATCCGTATACGGACGATGTCAATGCGGCCAGCCAGGAGGGCTTCGGGCCGATGGACGGGTATGTGGCCAACAAGCGCCGCGTCAGTGCTGCCACAGCCTACCTCCGCCCGGCCATGACGCGGCCGAACCTGACTGTTCTGACCAATACGCTCGTCTCCCGCGTCCTCATCGAGAACGGCCGTGCAGTCGGGGTAGAGATCGTCAAGGGAAGGCAAAGCCAGGTCAGGCGTGCGCGGCGCGAGGTGATTCTCTGCGGCGGCTCGATCAATTCCCCCCAACTGCTCCAGCTATCAGGCATAGGGCCCGAGGCGGTTCTTTCCTCCGCGGGCGTCGATACCATCGTGAACTTGCAGGGGGTCGGGGCCAATCTCCAGGATCATCTCGCCGCCGGCGTCAAACTCGCGATAAAGAAGCCCCTCAGCCTTTATCCGCACACTCGGCCATTGAAGGCGGCACTGGGCCTGGCACAGTATTTCCTGACGAATTCGGGGCCTTGCGTCTATAGCGGCGGCGAAGCACTGGCATTCGTTCGCTCCAGGCCCGAGCTGGTTATGCCCGATCTGCAATATCACTTCGTCGGTCTGATGTACGAGGATTGCGGCCGGATCATCGTTCCACGGCATGGCGTAATGGCATATTTCAACATTTCGCATCCACACAGCCACGGAACGATCAGGATCAAGTCGGCCGACCCGCGCCAGCATCCGATGATCGATCCGAACTATCTCTCTTCGCCCGAGGACGTCCGGCTCATGCGCGAAGGTGTGCGCATCGGTCGCGAAGTCTTCGCGCAGGCGGCCTTCAACGAATATCGTGATTTCGAATATGCGCCGGGGGCGCACATGACCGACGAAAACGATATCGACCGCTACATCCGCGAGAACGCCAATTCAACCTTCCACCCCGTAGGAACCTGCAAGATGGGCAGCGATCCAATGGCTGTCGTCGACGACCGCCTGCGTGTGCATGGCATCGAGGGACTTCGAGTGGTCGATGCTTCGATCATGCCGAAGCTTATCTCCGGTAATACGGCGGCTGCGACGATGATGATCGCAGAGAAGGCGGCGGATATGATCCTCAAGACGGTCGACACCGAGAGCGCTAAACAGCCAGTCCCTGCGCAAGCTATGGTGCGCTGATGAAGTCTTACAATCTTTCGGCGATCGGAATCGAGGTAATCTTCGACCTCGGCCTCGGGCAGATCTCAAAACTCGTCGTCACCCGCGACGGCCGCGAACTGTCGCCGTTCCACACAGTCCCGTGGAGGGACGATCCAAACCAGGAATTCCCGGAGGGAACGGACCCGCACCTGGAACGAATGTCGGTTGACTTCTTCTGTGCGCCCTTCGCCAAGTCCGATATCGAGAATACGCCCCTTCACGGCTGGCCTGCGAATGCGCCATGGACCTTGCTGGAGGAGGAGGATTTCGAAGGAAGTAAACGCGCCAGCTTCCTGCTTTCTAAAACGGTCATGGGCGGTCAGGTCATCAAGACTTTGACGGTACGTGACCGGCATCCGTTCCTCTACCAGTCGCACCGTTTTGTGGGAAGCCAAGGGTCAATACCGGTCGCCTATCATCCGATGGTGAGCTTGCCGTCCGGGGGTGTGGTATCTGTGTCGCCCAAGCTGCGAGCGGAGACGATGGCCATTTCGCTGGAGCCTGATCCGGAAAGGGGAAAATCCGCACTTGCGTATCCTTCAACGTCAGAGGATCTCCACGCATTTCCGACGAGTGATGGTGGGCAGGTGGATCTCCTGCGATACCCGATTGCCGATATTAATGAAGACCTGGTGATGCTTATCGAAAACCCGGCGAATCCGCTGGGTTGGACTGCGGTTGTCCGCCCAAACGAACGGGACATCGCCATTGCGTTGAAACAACCGGCCGTTCTTCCGGCGACGATTTTCTGGTACTCCAACGGGGGGCGGTTTTATGCCCCATGGAACGGCCGCCATCGCGGCGTTCTTGGCGTGGAAGAAGCATGCACTTATTTTGCCTACGGCCACAGCTCGTCGATTTCCGACAATCACCTTAGCCGCAATGGCATCAAAACGGCGATATCCCTCGAGGGAGACCCGGAAATCCGGTGCGTGATAGGAGCCACAACGCTCTTCGGGCACGAAACGGAAGCGGAAAGGATAGACATTGTGGATGGACAGCTTCGGGTGACAATGCGTGGCGGTCACAACTTTATGCTGCCCTATGATGCCGACTTTCTCGCAAAATCCGCGAAACAGGGCGCTGGCTCCGGGTCCGCTCGCGCGATTGCGGACTGATGATGCATTGAGCTTCTGTAAGCACTGGCCTGAGTAAGACTGATGGCGTCGGCACGTTGCTCCTAAGTTTACGTGCCCTGCAGGCAAAGCAGATTTGAGCAGTGGTCGAGCCAGAAACATGGGCGCACATAATCGGTGGTCCATGGTCAATTCGGTTTGCCACCAGCTTCCGGATACTGACGTGGCTTCCTACCCGGATCATTTCCCCTCTGCAGGGTGCAGGCTGCAGGCAAATCTAGGACCAGGTCTTGTGATGTCTGATCCGGCAAATCTGGTTGTTGTTGCGATCCGTAAAATGTTTCTGAAGTTGGGAAACCGTTTGTTGCCTGAGAGCCGAATTATCATACGCGGCCAACTCGGCTTCGTTCGACCACACCGTCAATGCAAAGCCGGCATCTGGTTGAGTAATGTCCTGAACCAGATAATAGGATTGACGTCCGGCCACCAAATTGCTGTCGTGCAAGGTGACGTAATCTCGCTCAAAATCCTCCCAGCCTCCTGGCCGGAGACGGCCCCATCCAATCTTGAGAAGCATAGTCATTCCTTTCTAGCCGTAGCGCGCATCCGGGCCGGCCATTTCGCATGCTCGCCATTGAGAAAGTCCAGAACCTGCTGCGAAAGCAGGGTCAGCTGCCCACGTACGGCCTCATCCAGACAATCGCCATTCGCGCTGAATGCCTTTCCTACCGCTGTGTTGATCCCAACGCCCAGCGGCGTGGGCCAGCCCCTTAGCGCGTGAATCACAGACCGCAGACCGGTCAAAGTAGTACCGACCGCCTGCCAGCCGGAAGCGCAGACAATGCAGCCGACAGGCCGCCCCTCGAAATAGGGCCGTACGTCGCTGCGCAAATCCTCCACATAGTCCAGGGCATTCTTAAGCATGCCGGAGACCGAGCCATGGTAGCCGGGAGAACTCAGGATCACGCCATCTGCACGCTGAAGCGCGGCAATCAGCTTTTGCGCTTCCGCAGTCCTGAAGGGGATTTCTGGCGCGTACATGGGAATTGACAATGCTGCTCCGTCGAAGATCTCGATATCCGCCCCTAGATTGCTCGCCATGGTCATCGCATACCGCAATGCCATTTCTGAAGACGAGCCCGGCCGGGTCGACCCGCCTATGCCGACGATCAGAGGCCTGCTACTCAATTCGGTTCTCCTCCCGTTGTGTTGCCGCTGGCGGTCGCTCGTCGCGACCGCGATTCTGGCGACTGATGGAGCCGTCATCGGTCGCATGCGAGCGGCCGCAGTCAGCCCATCCTGAGCCCGCCATTGACGTCGAGGGTCGAGCCGGTGACGAACCCGGCACCCGGTGACATCAGATAGGAGACCGCGGCGGCGACTTCCTCGGCTTTGCCGACGCGCTTCAGCGGAACCTCCTGGATGTAGGGGCCCCGCAATTCGTCTTGGGGACCTGCCTCCACGATGCCGCGGAAGGCGGGCGTGTCGATGACTCCCGGCGCCACGGCGTTGCAGGTAATCCCCTGGGGCGCGACCTCGAGCGCCACAGTGCGCGTCAGGCCCAGCACCGCTGCCTTGGCCGCACCGTAGGAAACCCCGGCCTTTCGGCCGGTTTGGCCAGCCAGCGACGCGAAGGTCACGATCCTGCCGCCCTGCAACCGGTTTGCACGATGCTGACGCAGGAATTCGCGAATACACAAGAACGCGCCGCGCGCGTTTAACGCCTCCGTCCAAATCCAGTCGTCGAGCGAAACATCTGCGGTTGCGGGCATCTTGTCATAGGACGACTTCACGCCCCCCGCGCAACAAACGACGCCGTAGATTGGCCCCATACTCTCGACGGCACCGGCGAAGCTGGCGGCCACGCTCGACTCATCCGTCACATTCATCAGCCACGCTTTGTGGCCATCCCCCAGCGCTGACGCGGTTGCCTCCGCGCCAGGCAAATTCAGGTCGCACGCCGCAACGCGAAATCCGTCTGCGGCGAGCTTGCGCGCTACGGCGGCGCCGATTCCGCTGGCCGCCCCGGTAATCAATACGACTGCCTTTTCCAAGATCGTTTCGCTCCCTAGTTTCTGTGTACAGTATACCAAATACCAAATCACGTCAACGCAACGCAATTCTCACCGTCCGAAACAGCGGCACTCGAATTGCTGCGGTCAGCCCAGCACTGGTGATCTGGGTCCTGCTCCGGTCTCAGTGATAGAGATTGGGCAGAACCATTACGATTTGCGGGGACGCCACCAGAACGAAGATGCAGATGACCATCATCAGGAAGAACGGAAATGACATCCGGCCGATCGAGAATATGTTCTTGCCGGTAATGTTCTGAAGGACGAAGAGGTTGAAGCCCACGGGTGGGGTCAGCGCACCAATCTCAATCATCAGAATAAGGAAAATCCCGTACCAGATTGGGTCGAAGCCAGCGGCGACGACCATCGGCAGGGTTACCGGCAAGGTCAGAAGAATCATGGACATGCCGTCGAGGAACATGCCCAGCACGATAAAGACCAGCATCAGGATCGCCACCAGTCCGAAGGGGCCGACGCCCAGACTGTCCACCGCGCGCGACATTGCGTTGGGTATCCCGGCAAGGGCGACAAACGACGACATGATGGCGGCCATGCCGATAAGCATGACAAGCATGCTGGTGGTACGAACCGTCCCTCGTATGCTGAGCTTGAATGTCTCCCACGTCAGCAAGCGCTGCTGCGCAGCAATCAGGAGGGCGCCCGCCACTCCCCACGCCGCGCATTCGGTGGCGGTGATGTAGCCGGCAAACAACGCGCCGAAGATGAAGATGAACAGCACGGCAACTGGTGCGAGTTCGAATAATCTGGCAAACCGCTCGATGAGTCGCATCGGTTCGGGATCGTCTGGTGTGCGATGTGGATTGAGGACGGACCAACCACAGATGTAGCCGGAGAAGAGCCCCATCATCAGCAATCCGGGCAGGAAGCCGGCGAGCATCAGCTTGACAAGTGAAACCTCGGCGACGACCGCATAGATCACCATGGCGATCGAGGGTGGGATCATAATCCCCAACGTGCCGCCCGCGGAGAGAGCGCCGATGATAACACCGTCGTCGTAGCCACGCTTGCGCAGTTCCGGCAGGGCAATCTTGGACCCGGTCGCGCACGTGGCCGTGGATGAACCGGAAACGGCTCCGAACAATCCACAGGCTACGATAACCACGTGGAGAAGCCTTCCCGGTACCCAGTCCACCCAGGGCGATACGCCTCTGAAAATCTGCTCCGACAGTCGCGTTCGGAACAGAATCTCGGCCATCCAGACGAACAGCGGGAGCGAGGCCAGTTCATAGCTGGTGAGGGCGCGCCACGACACGGTTTTCATTAGCGTGCCTATACGAACGAACGAGAAATCCTGCAGAAAGAACAACCCGCCGAGACTGATCAGGAAGATTGCCCCGAAGATCCAGATGCCCGACCCGAGGAGCACCAGCAGCACGGCCACTATGATGAGACCTCTTGCGAATTCCGGTTCCATGGCAAAAATCCCCTAGGTGGCTTCTGCCATCGATTCCGCGAAGCGTTCACCGCCGATCATAATCATGATGAACTGGCGAACCATCTCGACCAGGAAAAGGACCGATCCAAGTACGAGGCCCAGAGGCGGCACCCAGAGAGGCAGCGCAATGACGCCTTCCGTTTCATAGCCGCGCACATAGCTGCTATACATGTCCACGCAGTAGTAGTACCCGACAAAGGATATGGCAAAAATGCCGATGGCAATGCAGAGCAGATCAAATGCTTTTCGCACACCCTCGGGCAGGAAATAGAGGAGAAGGTTTATCCGCAGCATTCCGCCGTCGCGGACGGTCTGGGCCGCGCCAAGGAAGGTCATCGTCGCCAGCCCATATCCGACGAACTCCACCACTTGGTTGGACGAGACGCCAAGTGTCCAGCGCAGGACGATTTCCACAAGCATATACGCAGTCATAGCCACCAGAACGGCGCCGGCCGCAATTTCGCCAAACCGCGCCGTGGCAGCAAGAATCCTCGCCAGCATGCAAACCTCCTCCCGTGTGAATCAGCCCCGGCCCGCCTGCGCGAGCCGGGAGGGTATGCGTCGGCTAAATCAGTTTGACCCTTTTTTGGCTTCTTCATAGGAAGACAGCACCGCAGAGCTGACATCCGCGCCGACCTTCTGGGACCACTCATCGCGCAAAGGCGCCGCAGCTTCAATGAGCGCCTGCCGGAACGGCATGGATATTTCTTCAGCCACTGCAATGCCTTTCGAAATCATTTCAGCGCTGTTTTCCTTGAGGCGCACCTTCGCCCTGTCATATGCGTCGGAACGCGCCTGCTCGGCGGCCTCCAGCACAGCCTTCTGCTCGTCGGGAGAAAGGGAATTGTAGGCATCCTTATTCATGTGAACGATCCAGAATGCCGTCGACATGTTGAGCCGTGTGAAGTCTGACATCTGCTCGTAAAGATGCGACTGGAGCCCGTTATCGTCCGTCGTGATGACGGAGTCGATAACGCCCGTTACCAGCGCCGGCGCAACATCACCCCAGGCCATGGGAACCGGAGAGGCGCCGACATTACTCAGGGTTCTTGTCGCAATCGGGCTGTTGGTGCGGGTCTTCAGCGTTTTCAATGCATCGACGTCGGGAACGGGCTTCTTCGACCAGAGTCCATCCGGCAGCGAGATCACCTCGAACAGAAGCATCTGATTTTGGCTTTCGAGCTGCTCGCGGACATAGGGCTCGAAAGACTCGAAGAGCGCACGTGACTCGTCTAGCGACGTCGCCATGAACGGCACCGACTGAATAGCGGCGACCGGGATCGTGCCGAGCATCTTATCGAGCATGGATGTTGAGAGCGGCACAACGCCCTGCTCGACTGTCTTCAGGATGTCTGCTTCCCCCAGGCCCAACGAGCCGTTGAAGTGAACATTGATCTGGACCTGGCCGTTCGTCTTTTCTGAAACCAGCTTCGCGAAATCGGAACTGGCGGTTCCCGAGAGATTGGTCGGACCGAAATATTCCTGCATGTCCAGTCTGACTTCCTGGGCCACCGCAGGCGCGGCAAGCGATATACAGCCTGTGGCGGCTGCGGCCAGTAACAGGCGTCGGCTCATCTTGAACATTGAATTTCTCCTCCTCCACTATTGCTTGGACGACGTTCATCAGCGACGTCGTTGACGGTGTATGGTATACGAAATACCAAATTCGTCAATGGAACGCGCCATCCAACGTTTTGAAAAATATGTCTCTCCGTTGGTTGGCGCTGGTCTAGCGAAGTGCCGCTAGACAGGCGCCACGAAGCAGCGCCTCTGGTCATGGTCGTCAGCAGAGGAGGATGGGCCGTGCTCACGGCCGTTCACTGTTTCTCCTCCGCAATCGCTGCGCGGTAGGCACTGGAAAAGACGATGAACATCGCCGCCGTATGTTCGCCGATGTTGCGTGCGTTGTGGACGATGTTCGCAGGTATGGTAATGGCGTCACCCTCGCTCATTTCAACTTCCTGATCATCCCAAGTGTGCACGATACGGCCGCTGACGACGGTTAGGACTTCCTCGCAATTGGGATGATAATGACGCCCGTTTGCCTGTCCGGGCTCGATGTAGCACATGCCAACCGTGAGGTTCCGCGAGTTGTTCTGCGAGGCTCCGACCTGCCAGACCAGACGTCCCCAAGAGGTCGGTACGACGAGGTGTCGGTCGTTGCGGCTCACGATAACCTCGTCTGCCATTGCATCTTCGCTCATCATTCGATCCCTATTATTTCACTACGCAAAAAGTCGATGTCTCGCTTGGTCAGCGCTTCGTAGTCGTACCCCGGCTTGGGCCTGCCGTGGCTCGGCCGGTTGAGGCAGATAACTGGCGAGATACCCGAGTCCACCACAGCCTGAACGATGGTCCTGACCGGCCAGTCTGAATCCTCAAGGGAAGCCGCCCAGACCAGATCGCGGCCTGACGGCTCCGCTTGCCCGCCTTTGACGTGGACATAGCCGATCAAGTTCTTGAGCCGTTCGAACCCCTCGATCGAAGGAAATACCCCGCAGGCCCACTGGTTCTGGATGTCCCATGTGAAGCTTGCGGTTTCGGGCCGGCCGAGAAGTTCAAAAAAACCGATAATGTCGTCGTCGTGGGTGAAGATTGAATTTGGGGCCTCGTTCTCGATGGTCGTCCTCAGGCCGGCCTCGGCAATCCGGTCCACCGCCTCGCGATAGAGGTCGACAACCCAGGCGAGTTCATGCTCAAGCAGCGCCAGACGGCGCCCATTGCCGTCGACGGGAAGGCTTGCCGCGATCAGCCTGAAAAAGCGCGGCCTGAGGATCTGGGCGGCGGCAAGGACGCTCTCGAGCTTGCGCAAGTGTTGTTCAACGAAATGATCCTGGCCCTTGGACAAGTCCTCCTTGAAGAAGGTGCTGGAAAGGCAGGTCACTTCCAGCCCGCTCCCGTCGATCGCCTTGCGAACCCGTTCGGCGGTGGGCTGGCTAAGATCATTGATGCTTTCGCCAAGGATCGAATCCCGAAGATCAAGGTCGCGAATGCCCCAGCTTTTCTGTATCTCGATTGACTCTGAGAAGTCCGCGGAAGCCATCGAGTTCAACACGGTCAGTCGTGTCATTTGAGATTTCCGTCTTCGGAAGCGGGCTGACGGGCAGCATGCCCCACAGCCTTGAACGCGCGCGCGGTCTCCGTCATCGCTGTCTCGGTAGGCAGCCGCTCGAGGCTTGATGCGCCAAAAAAGCCCGCGACGCCTTTGGTTCGCGAAAGCACGAATTCCGCGTCCGCGGGCATCGCGATCGGGCCGCCGTGGCACAGCACTATGATATCGTTGCGCACCTCTGCCGCGGCATCACGAATCTCCTGCACGCGGGCAACAGCGTCTTCGAGTGACATCGCTACGGAAGCGCCGATCGTCCCCGAGGTGGTCAGACCCATGTGGGCGACGATAATGTCGGCGCCAACCGCCGCCATCTGACGCGCCTGCTCTGGATCGAACACGTATGGGCAGGTAAGCAAGTCAAGCTCGTGCGCCCGGGCGATCATTTCCACCTCAAGGCCGAACCCCATGCCGGTGCCCTCGAGATTCTCGCGGAATGTACCGTCGATCAGTCCCACGGTCGGAAAGTTCTGAACACCGGCAAAGCCGGCATCGGCAACCTGGCGAAGAAAGATCGGCATGAGGCGGAAAGGATCGGTCCCGCACACACCTGCCAGAACCGGAGTGTCCTTCACGATAGTCAGCACCTCGCGCGCCATGTCCATGACGATTGCATTGGCGTCGCCATAAGGCATCAATCCGGCAAGCGAGCCGCGGCCGGCCATCCGGTATCTGCCCGAATTATAAATGATGATCAGATCGACGCCGCCCGCTTCCGCGCATTTCCCTGAAAGCCCGGTTCCCGCGCCTGCGCCCACGATGGCCTTGCCATCGGCAATTGTTGAACGAAGGCGTTTCAGAATGGTTTTGCGATCATGCATGAGCATTGACCTTCTTTTCGGCCATTATCTCGATAAGCGCCTCCACCATTGCTTCCGCGAAGGAGGGATCATTGATGTCGGTATTGAACTCGCGGATCTCGATGTCGGCACGCAACGACTCACGCAGCCCACGCAGCAGCGCATTATCGGCTTCGGGATCGTGGAAGGGCTGGCCCGCACGCGCGATGAGCGAAATGCCCTTGAGCGGCACGAAAACCACGGTGGGCCCTTTTGACTGGCTAAGACGCGAACCGAGCCGCCTTCCGATTTCCAGGCACTCCTGTGGCGTAGTCCGCATCAGGGTAATCGAAGCGTTGTGGCGATACAGATTCCGCTCCCGGAATTTTTCCGGAACCGTCTCCCATGCGCCGAAATTGACCATATCCAGCGCGCCGAGGCTGACGATCTGCGGAATGCCAGCCGCGCCGGCGGCCGTCAGCCGGTCCGGCCCTGCTGAGAAAACGCCTCCGACGAGTTCATCTGCGAGTTCGGTCGTCGTCACGTCGAGCACGGCTGAGAACATTCCTGCTTTCGTGAGTTCCTCCATCGAGCGCCCGCCGGTTCCGGTCGCATGAAAGGTGAGAACTTCGAAGCCGCTCCGCTCGAGCAATTCACGGGCCTTCTGGACACACGGCGTCGTCACGCCAAACATTGTGGCGGCGATCAGCGGTGCCTCACGCGATGGCGCGTCGGTCACGGGCTGTCCCGCCATGCCTGCAACAGCGCCTGCGGCGTTTCCGAGTATTTTGCGGGAAATTTTGTTGATGCCCGCGATGTCGACCACCGAGTGCATCATCGTAATGTCCGTTGAGCCGACATAGGCACGCGTGTCGCCGGAAGCCACCGTCGAAACCATCAGCTTCGGCACGCCAATCGGCAGTGCTCTCATGGCAGCGGTCACCAAGGCGGTTCCACCGGTGCCGCCCAGCCCGGCGATCGCGTCCAGCTTGCCTTCCTCATAGAGGCGCAGCGCAAGAGCTGCGGCGCCCTTGGCCATCGCCGAAACGGCGGCACCGCGATCGTGAGCCTCTATAAGGGCCGCAAGGTCGGCGTCGGCCGCCTCTGCCACCACGCTTCTGGATATGTCGGGCCGGGTCGATGGATCCCCGAGGATCCCTGTATCCACAAGAAGGGTTTCAATCCCCTGCTTTTCGATCTCGTCACGCAAAAAGGCATATTCCGCGCCTTTCGTATCGAGCGTGCCCATGAGCACAACAGTAGACATGCGGCTCCTCCCTCGCTCACCAACGGTCCACCAGCCTCAACGTGCAGGAATCTCCCGAGCCGTCAGCACTTGGCGTTTGGTATACCAAATACCATCCCCGGTCAAGACCGGGGAGGTGGGCGATCGCGTTAGCCGACTGGGAGGAAGTGCATTGTACTTGGTATTTTGTGCACTTTCCTATATCTGGGCTGAACAGAAATGAGGAGCTTTCGGTTCAGACCATGGACTATGCAATTGGGATCAGCACGGTCAATCAACGCGCATATGACCTTCTGTGCGAGCTAATAGCCGCAGGCCACCTGCAAATCGGCGAGCGGCTCGATGAACGCGACTTGGCCGAGAAGATGAACATCAGCCGCACGCCTGTGCGTGAGGCCATCGGCCGGCTTTCCGCCGAAGGCATCATCGAGCGGCGCCCCTATCAGGGGAATTATGTGCGAACCTTCTCCAGCAAGCAGATTCGCGACCTTTTTGATGTCCGAAAGAATCTCGAGACCCTTGCTGTCAGCCTGGCAGTCCGCAATGCCAGCGATGATGATCGTGCTGCGCTCAAGTCGCTGGTCGAGCGTTGCCATGCGGCATTCGACTCGGGAGACCGGTCTGAATTCGAGAAGGCGGACGGCCAGTTCCATGCCATGATCGCGACGCTGTCGGGCAATGACACATTGATCAGTTGCCTGAGCAATCTGCGGCTGCAAGTTCAGCTCGCGCGGCACTCAGCCAATGAAAGCCTCGAACTCCAGGTGCGCACCATTGGCGAGCGAAACGCTATCGTTGAAGCCTTCTTCGCCAAGGACGCGGCCATGGCGGCGAAATTCATGCGCAAGCACATCGATGGATCCAGGGACGCAGTTCTCTCACAACTGCAGTCTCGCGCCGTTGGAAAATGAGATTTCCGGCAGGTCTACGGTAGCGTTCGCGGAGTGAAGGCGGACGCTCCACGTTCCGGAGGTTCCGACGCCATGCCGTGCCGATCTGGCCGTTGACAGCAATTTGGTATTTGGTATACCAAATTCTGTCTCTGCTGGGAGACGCCGCATCCACAAGGAGGAGCTTACTGATGCCGAATCTCGGACATGGTGTCTTCGTGGCACCCTATCATCCGCTCGACGAGAACCCGACGATGTGCATCCATCGCGATTTCGAGCTCATGGAATGGCTTGATAAACTCGGCTTTGACGAAGCATGGATCGGCGAACATCACTCAGCCGGCTTTGAGACCATTTGCTCGCCGGAGCTTTTCATCGCGGCGGCAGCCGAGCGCACACGTCGTCTGCGCTTTGGAACCGGCGTCATCTCGTTGCCCTATCACAACCCTCTGATGGTGGCGAACCGTATAATTCAGCTTGATCACATGACGCGCGGTCGCGTCAGCTTCGGATTTGGACCCGGTCTGTTGGCATCGGATGCGTTCCAGTTGGGAATCGACACGAACAAGCAGCGCGAGATGATGACGGAGGCGCTGGACGTTATCCTGCGCCTGCTGGATGGGGAGACGGTGACCGAGAAAACGTCCTGGTACAATCTTGTCGAGGCCCGCGCCCACCTGCTTCCCTATACGCTGCCGCGGCCCGAGATCGCAGTGGCAAGCTCAGCGACGCCGTCAGGCGGGAAGATCGCTGCAACCTACGGCCTGAGCATGCTGTGCGTGGCCGCCGCCTCGCCCACGGGATTCAATGCATTGTCGACCAATTGGCAGATCGCCTGCGAAATCGCGGCCGAACGCGGCACGACGATGGACCGCCAGCGGTTGCGTGTCGTTGCGCCGATTCACATCGCCGAGACGCGGGAAAAAGCCCGTGCCAACTGCGAATGGGGCTTCATGCGGTACATCAACTACTACAACAATCACGATCAGCGCTATACCATTCCTGCGGGAGAGGATCCCGTCGAGTGGTTCTGCGCCAATGGCTATGGCGTCGTCGGGACGCCAGATGACGCCATAGAGCTGATCCAGCGGCTCCTCGACCAGCAAGGCGGGTTCGGCTATTTCACGCAGCTCATTCATGACTGGGCTGACTGGGAGGAGACAAAGCGTTCGCATGAACTTTATGCGCGCTATGTGATGCCGCATTTTTCGGGCGCAAACGCCAACCGCATAGCTTCCTACGAATGGAACTCCGCGCACAAATCGGACCTTCAGGACAGCAAATCACGTGCCACGAAACTGGCTTTTGACCAGTTCGAGTCCGAGCGGAAACAGAAAGCAAGCCAAGCGGTTGCAAACTAGCAAGCCACAGCCGGATTGGATCAGCTGCTCATTGTGCGCAGCTGATCTGTACCGATAGGCGTAATCTCTCTAGCGGCGCGAAACCTTACTTGATCTAGATTGGTGCCACGGATTGGAGCAGCTACGCAGTCAGCTGCCGGTTTCCGGGCGCCGAACTGCGGACCGGAGGTGAGCGCAGGGTGACGCAGGTTCAATAGCGCGTTCTAGTTGGATGCCGCGGACGGACAGACAGTCGGCAGCGGCGCCCGGAGGCCTTCAGCTTTTTCCGCTGCACAACGCCCAGAGTCGTTAGCCCTATGCGGATCAAAATCACGCCAGTTTTTCTTGTTGTATACCAATCAATCCCCTGGCATTGATTTTCAAAATGCCGTCATTGGGGCTTTTGCGTGAATCTGAAGCAGCTTCAATATTTTAGCGTTCTGGCCGAGGAGCTTCATTTCAGGCGTGCTGCCGAAAAGTTGAACATCACACAAAGCCCCCTTTCCATCGCAATTCAAAATCTTGAGCAGGAATTAGGCGCAAAGCTTTTTCATCGGAATCAGCGAAGCGTCCAGCTTACCGAGGTCGGCAGACGGCTCTACGATCATGCGCAGGGGTTGATTAGCCGACTGGAACATTGCGAACAGGACATCCGCGCGATCGTGAACGGCAAGGCAGGACAGTTGCGCATTGCTTTCACGGCCGCTTCGTCGTTGCTGTCCCCGTTCCCAAAGCTGATCAGTGCATTTCAGAAGAAATTCCCGGAAATCGACGTGCAGTTGCAGTCGATGACCACTGTGCAGCAAATTTCTGCCCTGAGTGAGGGAACGATCGATATCGGGCTGCTGCGCCGACCCCGCCAGAGTATACCCGCCGAGATTTCGACCCGACGACTGGCCACCGACCGGCTCGTGGTGGCCTTGCCTTCGGGACACCCTCTGACGTCCAAGTCGGTCGTCGCTATTCCAGAGCTTGCCAAGGAGAAGTTCATCTTTTTTCCACGTAAGATGGGTATCGGGATCTACGACCAGTTCATTAAGCTCTGCGGCAAGTGGGGCTTCGCGCCGGACATCGTTCAGGAAGCCGAGGAGGCCACCACAATCGTGGGATTGGTTGCCGCCGGATTGGGGGTGGCGGTGGTTCCTGGAGGATTGAGATATATCCAGATACCAAACCTTGAGTTTCGGCATATTGCCGACGAAGATGCCATTACAGAGCTTCTACTCGCGTTCCGAACCGGTGAGGCCAATCTGAAAGTCCAGCAATTGGTTCACCTTGCCCAGCAGGCGTTCTCGACGGAGGCTGGTGAGGGTATCGGTGCTGAAATCTGATTAGAGATCCGGGAAACGATCTGCTGTGCCGTCGATGCTCCCTTCATTGATTGGAATTCGCAATCAATAGAGGCCGAAGTTGAAATTGCTTCGGTCATGCTCCTCCCACTAGACACGTTCTCATATCCGCTGAGAGGGGAAACGTGATGACGGGCGATTTGCGCGCCTTCGAGGGTGAAGGTCGGGTTATCCATCCGGTAGCTGCCATTGAAACATTTGGTGCTCGGGCGGCCGCTGTCTGCGTGCAGGATGACAATGTGCTTCTTGCCGTTCCCCAACTCGCCAAGGATATCGAGGGCAGCGATGCGCACATGAACGGCGGAACGAGCGATGTTGATATGCCCCTGTTTCGCTGGATGTCGGGAGCCTTTGTGCAGATAGCAGCGCTGGGGGTTCCCGGCGGAGAGGATGCCGAATTCTTCGAAATAGGCGGCCAGAGGTTTTTAGCCACGGCAAGCGCGCGGTCAGGACGGGGGCCTTATGAACCTAACTTGGCCAGTCGCATCTGGCGGTTGGGTGATCGCGGCTACGAGGTTTTTCAAGATGTGCCAACGTTCTACGCCAAACAAGTGCGTCACCTCCGCATCGGTAGCCGAGACTTCCTTGCTTACGCGGTGGGCGTGACCGTGGATGGACCCGAGCGGCGGCACCCGAGCCGGTCATTCATCTACGAGTGGCGTGGTCACGAGTTTGTTCCCCTTCAGACACTGGATGGAGAATGGGGGTATAATTTCTCCGCCTTTTCGATCAGCGGACGCGAATTCCTCGCCTATGCGGATCACGTCTCCGGTTCCAGGATATACGAGTGGCGGGACGGACGCTACGAGGAGTTTCAACTTCTGCCTGGAGATGGAGGGCGCGCGTTTCAGCCCATCAGGCTGGGTGATGGCTTCCAGCTGGCTTTCGCCACGATTTCGGGAGACGTCAGTATTTTCGAATGGACCGGAGAGGCATTCGAAATGCGGCAGATCTTGCGGCGCGATGGCGGCCGCGAATTCGCACTTTATCAGCGTGGCGAACGGTCTTGGCTGGTTCTGGTGCGGTTCATAGAGGGAACGCCGCAATCTCCGAAAACTGACCTGACATCGTTCGTTTATGAATGGCACCCGGATGGGTGGAGGCAGGTGGATAGCTTTCCGAGCTTTGGCGCCACAGATGCGGCATTCTTTGAAAGCGACGGACAGCCCTTCCTCGTCGTAGCGCATAGCCTGACCGCCGGCATCCGGTTTCGGCAGGACAGCGCCGTCTACGAGTTTAGAGC
Organism: Chelativorans multitrophicus; assembly: GCF_011317445.1. Taxonomy (GTDB): domain Bacteria; phylum Pseudomonadota; class Alphaproteobacteria; order Rhizobiales; family Rhizobiaceae; genus Chelativorans; species Chelativorans multitrophicus. The sequence goes on along the minus strand of NZ_JAAAPL010000003.1, from coordinate 140,952 downwards.
ATAGCGACAGCGAAGGGACGTGCCGTGGAAAACCAATATGCCCCGCACGAAGATTTTGTGCGCCTTTATGACCTATACACCGGCCCGCAAAGCATCGCGGCTGATCTGGCCGAGCAGATGGTCGGCGCCACGTCGGCAAACCCGCTGTTGGTGTCGACAGGTTCGGACCTCGTGCTGTTCCCCGGGGGCGGCGCCTCGCCGATTGCCGAGAGTTTCCGTCACAGTACCCGCGGCTTCAAAGAAATGACCGCAGTATCCCACCTCGGTACAACCGTGGCATGGCTTGCCGAGATGCATGAAACAGGCAATCCCGAATGGCAGCATTGGGCCTCCCGCTTGATCGATCAGGCCAATCGCACGCGGGAGCTTTGCAACCGGGATTTTGTTCAAAAGCAGATCGCGGTTGAAGCTTGGCGGGAACAGGAGGAGAAAATTGCGAGGCTCCTGGACTATGGCTGCCGAACCACGTCCGAGTTTCTGCAAGATTGCCTCGCTGACCCGTCGAAGTTGAGTTTCGACAACGTTCGGGAGGACTTCCTCGAGCCTCGTCCGGGATCGCAGATGGCTGTTCCTTTCAACGATGTGATGGTGGCAACTTTCGCGTTGACGTTCCTCGACATTGCCTACCGGACGATGAACTGGATTCATAGCCAGTCCATCGATTGGCAAAAGATAATGGTGCTGATCGCAGGACCGTCCGGACGCCCCACGGCCGGCTTGACCTGGGCTACGAATAACATGTGCCATTTGTTGTGGCGGGCCTCTGGAAAAAGCCTGCCCCCGGAACGGCTGTTGATCGCAGCGCACCTGCCCGGACTGGAAGTCGACGAGCTGAGCAACAAGGAAATGGTCGAGAAACTGGAGGCCGTATATCGCGGGTACTGGTGTAAGACCCGGGTGACGGCGGATATCGGCGCCAAGATGTTCGAGGGCTTTCCGGCATTTGTACCGAACATCGATGCGGCTCCGATCATCACATCCGCAACGAAGACGCTGGCCGAAATGCCCCGGTTGCGTGATCCCGATGACCGCTTGACGGCAATCTCCCGGCTGCGGCTTGTCATGGAAGATCCGCGTCAGTTGCTGTCGAACTCGGTTGCCGAATTCATCATCGATGAACTCTGCGTCCAGGACATGGACCCGTCTCGGGTTCGCATTCCCGGTTTCACCAACGTGGATTTCCCGGCCGTTTCCTGACGCGGGGCAGTCTGCTCATGGACAAGCCGTTGGGCAGGTTGCCTCAATTGCGACGCTACCATTGCTGGACGGTGTGCGCTCTGGGGCGCGTGCAGTCGGTGCAGGGTTTGCGAGTGGCCGCAGATTGGCCACGTCACGCTTCATTGATTGCCTATTCCAATCAATATGGCTCTTAACTTGAATTGGCGCATATCGCGCCTCGAAACTAGTTTCGCGGAATCGCCGCTTCAAAAGGCGGTGGAGGAGACTATGGATCATAAGCTACTACTCGTTCAACGTTCCGACATGATCGTTGAGCGGCTCGCTGCGGGCCAGTCATTGCTGTCCCTGGGTATTCGAACCTCCCGGACACCCGATATCGTCCGGATGGCGGCGACCTGTGGCTATGACGTCGTCTGGATCGATCTTGAGCATTCAACGATGTCGCTCGAAACGGCGTGTTTGTTGGCTCAAACTGCCCGGGATATCGGTTTGGCCGCATGGGTCCGGCCGCCGGAACAGGACTACGGCGCGATCGGCCGGCTTCTGGATGGCGGCGCCAGCGGAATAATCGCCACCCATATCGCCACGGCGGATGATGCCCGCAAAGCCGTAGCGTCTTGCCGGTATCCGCCGCGCGGAGAGCGTTCGCAAAACGCCCTGCTGCCCCAGTTGGCGTTTGAGCGTATGCCTGCCGCAAAGCGGGTCGAGGTCGTTGACCGCCAAACCGTACTGCAGGTTCTCATCGAATCGGAGGAGGGCGTTCGCAATGCCGAGGCCATCGCCGCCGTGGACGGTGTGGATCTGATCGCGCTTGGGTTGAACGATCTGTCGTCCCAGCTGGGCTGCATAGGGCAGCCGCGGCATCCTGAAATAATGTCTGCGTGCCGCCATGTCGCGAAGGCTGTGCGCCGTCAGGGCAAGCAGTTGGTCGTCGGCGGCGTTACCGATCCCGAGCATTTCAACGAATTGGTCGAGCTTGGTGTCGCGCCGCTCGCATTTGCGGCCATCGATACTGAGCTCTTGATCGAGGCGCTCGATGGCCGAGCTGCGAAATGGCGTGCCGGCCAGACTTCTCCTAATACCCACGACAGGACTTCGCAAAGCTGATGAATAAGCCACTCGTTTCCGAACCGATGTTGTCCCTTTCTTCGGTTGAAAGGCCAAAGTTCGATATGCCGCTGGGGGCATGCGACATGCATATGCATGCGTTTGGACCATTGGATCGGTATCCGAGTGTCTCCGAGCCGCAATATACCCTGCCGGACGGAAAGCTTTCGCATTATCAGCAGCTAATGAAAGTTCTCGAGCTCGAACGGTTTGTCGTGGTGCAGCCGAGCTTCTACGGCACGGATAATAGCTGCCTCGTGGACACCTTGAAGGCTGCCGGCGCTAATGCTCGCGGCGTCGTAATGGTCGAGGATGATGTGGCGGATGCGACGCTTGAGCATTTCCACTCCGTCGGCGTGCGGGGCATCCGTCTCGACTTGTTCAAGCGTGCTGCGCTTCCGCTTGCCGATATCAAGAGATACATCGCCAATATGGCCGAGAGGGTAAAGCCGCTCGGGTGGCACCTGCAATTCTACGCACCCGGTTATATCGTTCGCGACCTCATCGACTATCTCGGGACGCTCGATACAAATTTCATCATTGACCACATGGGCTACATGCTGGAGGAGGACGGGCTCACGGATGCGGATTTCCAGCGTCTCCTGAACCTGCTCAATGAAAGCAATGGCTGGCTCAAGCTTAGCGGACCATACAGAATTGCAAAAAACAAAGGATATGATGCGGTTAGCCACATCGCTCGGGCGATCGTGGACGCGGCTCCCCACAAGGCTGTCTGGGGATCCGACTGGCCCCACATTCCGCAGTCCAGCCGCAACACTGGCGAACTTCTGAACCTTGTCATGGACTGGGCGCCGGACGCCGCGATACGCCGCCGCATACTCGTGGACAACCCTCTCAACCTTTTTGATTTCACCTAGGCTGGATAATGTTGCCGCTCCCGAATTTCGTCCGGAAGGACCGGCTTGCAAGCCGCCATAGCGCGCTCCCCACCCGCTGGCGTCAGCGGGTGCATGAGCTGCTCGGGAGCATCAATGACAGCGAGAATCCCGGCAACCCGATGGCGGAAAAGCAGATCGAGGGAGACGTGCTCCTGTCAGTGCGCGACCTGCATGTGCAGTTTTTGACAGGAGCGGGCCTTATTCATGCCGTTCGGGGCGTCAGCTACGACGTTTGGGCGGGAGAGATCGTCGCCCTTGTGGGAGAATCGGGCTGCGGGAAATCCGTTTCTTCGCTGGCCCTGATGGGGCTGCTGCATGGCGGTGATGCGACTCGGATCAGTGGTGCCGCCAGTCTGAAGGGCATGGATTATTTTGGCCTTTCAGAAGAGCAGATGCGCCGGCTGCGGGGGCGCGAGATCGCCATGGTGTTCCAGGAGCCCATGACGGCGTTGAATCCCGTGTTGACGATAGGGATACAGATTATGGAGCCCATGCTCGCGCATCTGGGCTACTCCCGGGAAAAGGCGTGGAACAGGGCTGTCGAATTGCTGACCCTGGTTGGCGTGCCCGATCCCGAGCGGCGGCTGGGGCTGTACCCCCATCAGTTCTCGGGGGGCATGCGTCAAAGGGTGATGATCGCAATCGCGCTCGCATGCAATCCCAGCGTCATAATAGCGGATGAACCCACCACGGCGCTGGATGTGACGATTCAGGCCCAGATTCTCGATCTCTTGCAGGACCTGGTCGATGAACTGAAGATCGGATTGGTTTTAATTACGCATAATCTTGGCCTGGTTGCGCGATATGCCGACCGTGTCAACGTCATGTATGCGGGACGAATTGTGGAGGCCGGCACAACCAGTCAGGTGCTGCGTCATCCCCGGCATCAATATACGGCTGGATTGCTGAAGGCGGTTCCGCAGCTTGATATGCCACGCCAGGAACTGCTCGAGACGATACCGGGGCAGCCGCCAAGCCTCAGGGCCTTGCCGGAAGGATGCGCCTTTCGTCCAAGATGCTCTGCGGCTAGCGATAAGTGCCTGGAAATTCCGGCGCTGACGCGCAGCACGCAGGATCACAGCGACGCCTGCTTCCATCCCTTCAAGGACAATGGGGTCTACCCGGCGGCTGGAACGCCAGAACCCATCAAACCCGCAATCTCCAAAGAAGCTCTTTTGACGGTTTCAGGTCTGACCAAGCATTTTTACTTGGGTAGGGGCGCTACGGTGCGGGCTGTCGAAAATGTCAGTTTCAGCGTGCCGACAGGAGGCACATTGGGGCTCGTTGGCGAATCCGGGTGCGGAAAGACCACACTGGCTCGTCTTCTTCTGCGGCTGGAACAGGCAACTGCGGGTACGTTTGAACTGGACGGCGACGACCTGCTTTTTAAGCGGGGGCAGCGCCTTAAGGACATGCGCCGCAAAATTCAGGTGGTCTATCAGGATCCGTTCACGTCATTGAACCCAAGGCACAAGGTGGCGGACGCACTGGTCGAGCCGCTGCTTGTCCATAAATTGCGCAAGAACCGGCGTGAAGCGAGGGAACGGGTCGAAGAGGCTCTATCCCTTGTGGGCCTTCCATCGGAAATGGGCGATCGTTATCCCCATCAAATGTCGGGCGGGCAGCGCCAGCGGGTCGGTATCGCGCGGGCATTGGTGATGGAGCCGGACTTCATAATCTGTGACGAGCCGGTCTCCGCGCTCGATGTTTCAATCCAGGCGCAAATCATGAATCTCCTGGTGGAGCTTCAGAAAAAACTGGGCCTCACCTATCTCTTCATTGCTCACGATCTGGCGGTCGTTCGTCATATTTCCGATATCGTCGCGGTCATGTATCTCGGCCGGGTCGTCGAAAGCGGCCGCCGCCAAGAGCTTTTTGCCGAGCCGAGACATCCTTACACGCAGGCCTTGCTTGCCGCAGTTCCTTCGTTTCGAGGGCTGAAGGGTGAGGGATTGTCGCGTGGCCCCTTGCAGGGCGAGATCCCTTCACCGCTCAATCCACCCTCCGGCTGCGTCTTTCATACGCGCTGCCCGTTGGCAACGGATGAGTGTCGCACGGCCGTTCCCGAGAGCCGCTCCCTTACCGAAACTCACAAAGTTGCGTGCGTAAGGGCCTAGCCATGCTGCGTTACCTACTAAATCGGCTCATGCTCGCAATCCCGACATTGCTGGGTGTCGCGACGCTCACATTTTTCATGCTTGCCCTACTGCCGGGAGATGCCGTTGAAACGATGCTGCGTGCGGACGGAGGCAACCCGACACCCGAGATCATTGCGGCTGAACGCGCGAGACTGGGGCTGGATCGCCCAATCCTGGTGCAATTCGGCGACTTTTTATGGGGGTTGTTCACGGGTGACCTCGGCTCTTCGTCGTGGACGGGCAAGCCGGTCCTCGACGAGATAATGCTTCGCCTTCCCGTTACGCTGGAACTTGCCGTTCTCGGCATGATCATCGCGGTGGTCATTGCCTTGCCGTTGGGCACACTGGCCGGGATTTTTCACGGCACCTGGCTAGACAATCTCATTCGCATCTTCGCCTTCGGGGGCATTGCCCTGCCGTCCTTCTGGCTGGGCATGATGCTGGCACTTGCGATGCTTTGGTTTTTCAACTGGCTGCCGCCACTTGGTTCCAACTCGCTCTTTTCCGATCCGATACGGGTGCTGCAACAACTCACGCTGCCGGCATTGGCCGTCGGCTACCGATATGCCGCCATGCTGGTGCGCATGATGCGCGCCTCGGTCATCGAGGCAATGTCGGAGGACTATGTAAGAACGGCTCGCGCCAAGGGATTACCCGCAAGCAGCATTGTGCGCAGGCACATTGTGCCGAACTCCCTGCTGCCCACGGTCACGATAATCGGTCTGGAGTTTGCCCTGATGGTTGGAAGCCTTGTCGTGATCGAGCAGGTCTTCAGCCTGAACGGCCTCGGCCGCCTTTTCGTGGAGTCCGTGGCGCGCAGCGACCTAATTGTTATCCAGGGCATCGTGGTTGTCCTGACCATTATTTTCATCGCCATCAATCTGCTGGTCGATCTGGCCTATGCGGCAATCGATCCAAGAATAAGGCTGGGCCGAGGATGAGGAACGTCTTTCCCCCACCGTCTCACGGACCCCTTTGGGCAAACGAGCCCAAGCGGCTGCCCAACTGGGTTGAACTAATACGAAACTACCCGTTTGGGGTCGTCGGTCTGCTGGTTCTGGTTATCATCTTTGTCGCTTCGGGACTGGCGCATTGGATCGCGCCGTATGATCCCCTGGAAACAAACTACGCCAACACCTTAGCGGCGCCATCCTTGCAACACTGGCTGGGAACCGACACTTTTGGGCGCGATCTCTTGAGCCGCGTGCTCTATGGTGGGCGCACCGCACTATTTATCGGCGTTTCGGCGAGCATTATCGGCTCCACCATCGGCGCGATGCTCGGCATTACGTCCGCCTATATCGGGGGGTGGTTCGAGCTCATACTCGAACGTTTTCTCGAAGTGCTTCTCGCAATTCCAACCATGATTCTCGCCCTCGTACTTGTGGCAACGATGGGCCGGAATCTTGTGTTCGGCATCGATTTCAATCTCGTACTGGCGATCGCGCTGCCAATCGTGCCCAACATGGCAAGGATCGCGCGCAGCCAGACCTTGACGATCCGGCGGCAAGCTTATGTCGATGCCGCGCGCACGCTGGGATTTTCTTCCTCACGCATCATAGCCTGGCACATTGCGCCCAATATTGCGGGTCCCTACATCGTTATGGTCACGACCTTCGTAAGCCAAGCCATCCTGATCGAAGCCTCACTTTCCTATCTTGGGTTGGGCGTGACCGCACCAACGGCAAGCTGGGGACTGATGTTGGCGGGCAACGCGTTCAACAGCGCCTTGACCGCACCCTGGATCGTCATTTTCCCAGGGGTGGCGATCGCTTTGGTCGTCTTCTCCTTTTCCATGCTGGGTGATGCGCTGAGGGATATTTTCGATCCCAAGGCCAGCGCCGGGCGCTAGTTCAAAACCATGCATAATCTGGGAGGGAACTGCATGATACCGGGTAAAACATTCATCGCCGGTCTGGCAGCAGCAACTGTGATCGTCTCCGCCGCACCTGTTGCGGCACAGGGGGAGCCGCAGTATGGCGGCGCGCTGCGCTACGCCGTAAGCGACGATCCTGCGAATTTCGACTGTCACGCAGCCAACAATTTCGCGGTTCTGATGCGGCTCGCGCCTCATTATTCAACGCTGCTGCGCTTCAAACCCGGTAACTATCCCGAGATCGAAGGAGATGTCGCAAGGAGCTGGGAGGCCGACCCCGAAGCGCTGACCTATACGTTTACTCTTCACCCCGACATCCAGTTCCACGATGGCTCGCAGTTGACTGCGGAAGACGTCGCGGCCACCTTCGAGCGGCTAGCCTTTCCGCCGGAAGGCGTCATTTCGGAAAGAATCGAAACCTTCCGCCAGATCGAATCCGTCGAAGTCGTGGATGAACTGACGGTACGGTTTCACCTCAAGGAATGGGACACGTCGGTTCTCGGCACCTTTGCTTCACCGTGGAACTGCATCTACTCCTCGGAACTGCTTGAATCGAATCCCAGCTACCCATCGCGAGTCGTCATGGGGAGCGGACCGTTTGTATTCGAGGATTTCGTCGCGGGGTCGGTCTGGACGGCGTCACGGTTCGAGAATTATTTCCGTGAAGGCCAGCCTTACCTCGACCGGCTCGAATCCTACACCATGGAAGGGCAGGCCGTCGTCAATGCCATTCAGGCGGGTCAGGTTCATACGGACTTCAGAGGTGTGAGCCCACAGGCCGCTGAACGTCTTCGCACAGCATTGGGCGACGGGATTACGACCCATGTTGGACCGTCGCTGACTCACTTCCTTGTCACATTCAACAGCCAATCCGCTCCGTTCGACGATCAGCGGGTGCGCAAGGCGCTGAACCTGGCGATAGATCGTTGGGGCGGCGTCGCGGGTCTGGGCGCCACCAGCGAGATGAAATATGTTGGAGGGCCGCTTATGCCCAACGGCCAGTTTTCCGGCAGTGACGCTCATCTCGAATCGCTGCCCGGATTCAGCAGAAACATAGAGAAAGCGCGTGAGGAAGCCCGGCAGCTTTTGGCTGAGGCCGGTCAGGCAGACCTGTCTTTCACGCTGACCGTGCGGGACGGCCCTCCAATCCTCGTCGATTTCGCGGTATTTCTTGCTGACCAATGGCGTAGAGTTGGGGTCAATGCGGAACTCAAAATCGTCCAGACGCCCGAATGGGCCTCTGCCCTGACCAATAGCAATTTCGTGGCCATTACCGACATCTATTCGGCACTGCGCGAAGAGCCGACAGAGCAGCTCACCAAGTATATCTCCTATGATCTTTCTCACCGATCTGCCGGCCGTTTCGACGACCCGGTGCTTGACGATATATGGGCGCGCCAGGCTGTCGAAACAGATCCTAGAGCGCGGCTGGATCTCTTGCGTAAGTTCGAGGAACGCCTGATGGAGCAGTCATACTCCTTGCCGGTCGTCTGGTTGGAGCGAAGCGTTGCGATGGATGCCAAGCTTCACGGCTGGACGTTCAGCCCTTCCAACTTTCTCTATCTGGATCAATCGGGCACGTGGCTATCCAACTAACGAACAGCCGCCGATGGAATTCTCCGCTCGATAGTTCAGCCCCTTGCGCACGCGGTGTTCTCAACTGGGGCGATGACCTGACATCTTGCCGCACCTCACGAGTGCGGCCTGTCCGTGCTCATGCGCCTTGATGCGGAGCGGGCTGTCCAAGGGGCAGCCAACGGTTACGACGAAATTGTGTCTGACAACGCGACAGGCATTTGCGGAGAATACCGCCTTTTATTGAATATCCTGCAGGTCCCGGCGTCCGGCGGCTTCATGCACTTGGTCTAAGTGCGGGTTGCATAAGCGCATAAGAGCCTCCGCCTGTAACGGATTTGTAAAGCTGCCATCCTGAATAGGCAGGTTTCTGCAAAATCGAGGCAATGCTAGCAAATCACCTGGGCTGCGACGGCCGCGCCGCTGCCCGGCATATTCTCTTGCTTGCTTAGTCATGGAGATCGCGGATGAGCCTGGATACATTGAATGGAACCTGTCGCATCGGCATCGATGTGGGAGGGACATTTACAGACCTCGTCCTGGTCGATCGTGCGACTGGTGCACTCACCGTGTTCAAGGAACCGAGCACGCCTGCCGATCCGTCCGAAGCCGTGGAACGCGGGGTGAGAGGCGTGCTCGAACGGGCCGGTCGTCGGCCCGAGGAGGTCGAGCTGATCATTCACGGCACCACCATCGGCCTCAACGCCATCATCCAGCGGCGCGGCGCAAGAATGGCGCTGGTGGTTTCGAAAGGAAACCGCGATGTGCTCGAGATCGGCCGGGGCAAAGTGGATCGCCCGTTTGACCTGAACGTCGTCAAGGAAGTGCCACTGATCGCCAGCAACATGGTCCATGAGGTGCCGGTCCGCATCCTGGCCAATGGACATGTTGAAGGCGAACCCGCCGTAAACCCCGAGCTGATCGAAAGTCTGACCCGGGCCAAGGTCGATGCCGTCGCCGTGGTTCTCCTCAACTCCTATCTTCACCCGGCGCCCGAGGCCAAGCTTGCCACTCGTCTGGCGGAGGCATTGCCCGGCACGCTCGTCACCGCATCGGCCGCGATCTGGCCGGAAATCAGAGAATATGAGCGGTCTCTGGTTGCCGCGCTGAACGCCTATATCAGCCCCCTGATGGAAGCCTATTTCTCGCGCCTGACCAACCGAATGGCGGAATTTGGGCTGCGCGCGCCGGTCTATGTGACGACGAACAATGGCGGCACGATCGGACTGTTGACCGCGCGCCAGCGCCCAATCGAAACGGTGCTATCGGGGCCAGCCGCGGGTGTGGTCGCCAGCTCGTCATTTGCCATCCAGGGCGGCATCGAACGCATCATCACCTTCGACATGGGCGGCACCAGTTCGGACATGGCTGTCTCGGAAGCCGGCGTGCCGGAATTCACCACCCGCTCGACCGTTGGAGACTTCCCGCTGATCCTGCCGGTGGTCAGTGTCAATGCCATTGGCGCGGGCGGCGGCTCGATCGTTACGGTGGACAAGCAGGGAGTGCTCAAGGTTGGCCCCGAAAGCGCGGGCGCCGAACCCGGCCCCATCTGCTACGGTCGCGGGGGAACGCGCCCCACGATTACGGACTGCTATCTTGCCATGAATCTGCTGCGTGAGGACGGGTTCCTCGGCGGCGCCATGCGGCTGGACCGCGCCGCCGCGATGAATGGACTGGCGGAACTGGGTGCCCGACTCGGCTTCGAGGGCCGCGACATCGCCGAACGCACGGCCGTGTCGGCGTTGCGCGTCGCCACGGCGCGCATGGCCACCGATATCTACAAGGGCTTTGCCCAGCGTGGCCTCGCACCACAGGACTTCATGCTGGCCGCCTATGGTGGCGCTGGCCCCACCCATGCAAATTTTCTGGCCGAGGAGGCGCACCTAAAGGGCATAATGATCGCTCCTTCACCCGGCACCCTCTGCGCATATGGCGCTCTCATTTCCGACCTTCGCCGCGATTTCGTGCGCACTTTCCGTACTGCCGTGGACGGCAGTGCCGCGTTCACCGCAAGGCTGGCTGAGCTGGCGGATGAAATGCGGGCGGAGGCTAGCGCCTGGATCGAGGCGGAAGGCGATATCGTCGGACCGGTGGAGCGTCGCTGGACAGCCGATCTGCGCTATCGCGGAGAAGCCAGCGAGATTCAGGTCGATCTCCAGGAAGCCGATATCGACGCGCATAACCATGCCCCCCTGGTAGAGGCTTATCACGCCGCCCATAAGCTGGCCTATGGCTTCCGCGACGACGCCCATGTGATCGAAATCCTGAACCTCCGGGTTCAGGTTACGGGCCGCGTGCCGAGCTTGGATGCGCCCATGGCCGCCGCCACGCCTGGGCCGGCGACGCCGCGCACGAAGCGGCCCATCTACTTGACGGGCGGCTGGGTCGAGGCCGATGTTTACGATCGCGCCGCCCTGGGCGCCGGCGCAGTGGTCAAAGGGCCCGCCGTCATCGAGCAGGAGGACACGACCTCAGTAATCCTGCCGGGCTGGAGGGGTGTCACAAACGCTCAAGGGGTGATCCTAGTGGAAAGGATGATGTCATGAAGCTCGACCCAATTCTGATCGAGATCCTGTCAAACAAGGTGACCTCGATCGCCGAGGAAGCGGGCTATACCATCCGCCGTATCGGCCATACGCTGATGGTCAAGGAGATCGCCGATTTCTGCTGTGCATTGGCGACCGACGAGGGCAGGTTCTTCGCCTTTCCGCGTGAAATCGGCGCCACCGGCGGCGTTGTCGCTGACGCATCGGTCGTGATCGAGGCCATGCCCGACCTGCGCGAGGGCGACGTGGTCGTCACCAACCACCCCTATGCCTCCGGGGGGCTGTGCACTCACACGCCCGACGTGCAGCTCCTGGTGCCGTATTTCCACAATGGCGAGCGGGTCTGCTACGGCTGGTCCTTCCTTCATATCTCTGATGTGGGCGGCCGGGTGCCGGGCAGCATCTCGCCCACCTCCACTGAACTCTTCCAGGAAGGGCTGCTGCTGCCGCCCGTCCGCCTGATGTCGGGCGGCGAATTCAACCCCGACGTGCTGGCGATCATGAACGCCAATTCGCGCACGCCGGAAGCCAATCTCGGTGACATCAAGGCCATGATTGCGGCCCATCGTGTCGCGCAGCGCCGGGTCTCCGAAGTCATCGAGGAGCATGGGCTGGAAACCTTCCGGCAGGCGCAGGTGGACCTTATCGAATATGCGCGGCTGAAATCGCGCGAGGCGCTGCGGCGCATTCCCGACGGCACTTACGATTTCTGGGATTACCTCGACGACGATCTCACCAGCCGGATTCCGCTCAGGATAAGGCTGCAGATGACCGCGCGGGACGGGCTAGTCCACCTCGACTATTCCGGCACCGATCCGCAGACGCTCGCCGCCTACAATATCGTTACTCGCGGCCAGCGCCATCAGTGGCTTACCCAGAGGATGATTTCGTTCATCTCCACCATGGCGCCCGATATTCCGTTCAATGCCGGGCTGATGGAGAACGTAACCGTCACCGCGCCCAAGGGCACGGTGCTCAATCCGGAATTTCCGGCGGCCACCGGGGTGCGCCATGCCACCGCAATGCGCGTCAACGACGTGATCCATGGAGCACTGGCCGCTGCCGCGCCCGACCTGATACCGGGCTGTATGAGCGGGGTTATCGTGCCGGTGACCATCGCCGAACCCCCGACTGCCACCAAGCCGCGCAACGTCATGGTCGTCGAACTGATGGTAGGCGGCACCGGCGGGCGGCCCGGGCTGGACGGGGTGGACGGGCGCGGCGCGCTGATGTCGTCCATGTCCAACAATCCGATTGAAGTGATCGAGGCCTCGGCCTCGGTTGCCATCCGTGAATTCCGGCTGCGCCCCGACAGCGGCGGCGCCGGCGAATGGCGCGGCGGCTCGGGCCTGTCCCTGACCTTCGAAGTGCGCCGCGACGGCTGCCAGATCCTGGGCCGCGGCATGGAGCGCTTCCTGTTCCGGCCCTGGGGCGTGGCCGGCGGTCGGCCCGGCGCGGCGGCGCGCACGCTCATCAACATGGGCACGGCCAATGAACGCGAACTGGGCAAGATCGACATCATCACGCTGAACCGCGGCGATACCTTTACCGTCATGACCCCGGGCGGCGGCGGCTATGGCGATCCCTTCGCCCGCGACCCCGCCGCGGTAGCTGCGGACGTGGCCGTCGGCATCGTCTCGCTCGAGGCAGCGCGGACGGCCTATGGCGTTGTTCTGACCGAAGCGGGCGAGGTCGACATGGCAGGCACCGCTGAATTGCGCAGTGCCCCCCGGCCCGCCCCCTCAGCCTTCGGCTTCGACGACCTGCGCCTGTTATGGGACTCGGTCTTCGACGATGCCGGGTTGAGCCGGTTGAACGCGCTGCTGCTCACCATACCGGCCCATGCCCGCAATGCGCGCCGCCGCGCCTTCTTCGATGCAGTGATTCCCGGATTGTCAAGCGATGGCATCGATCCCAAGGCTTTTGCCGAGCTGGCCGAAACCTACCGGGAACGCTTCGTGGCCGAGCTTGCCCGGCTGGAAGCCCACTATGCCGAGGCGGAGCTGAAGGCTGCCGAATGATACGGGGGCGCATGAGCGCCTGGGCTGAAGGGCGGCTGTCTTTCCGCGTCTTGTCACAACCGGCATTCAGTTTGGACGGTCGTGACAAAGCTGGTTTTTCAATTCGTCAAATGTCGGATGGGCTGCATGTCGTTAGATTGACGCGGAAGATTCGATAGGCAGCAGCCCAGATGGCTGAAGCGGACGGGCAGCCCACCTCTATGGCTATCCGATCCTCTCAATACAATCACGCAAGGAGTGTGTGTTCGATGAAGCTGATGCGAAGTGTATTCGAAGTCGACGAAGAAGAGATGTCCCGGCTCATGCAACCGTCCGCCGGTTTTGGCATCGATCTTGCCATCAAGCGCAAGCTGTGGGACCCCGCATGCCATGTGCTTGTTGAAGACTATGCTGCCGGCGCGGTAACACCCCGCTATGGCGTCTGGGCAACGGGTCTGCACATCGCCCTGAAGGGCAAGGTCCAGGTGGAATACTGGTCTTCCTACAGTATGGGCAACTGGGTGAGCGGCAAGTTCGTGGCGGAGCCCGGTGACGCCTACTTGCTCGACAAGGGCGACCAGCTTCGGTTCACCGTCCTGTCAGATATCCCGTACCGTCATCTGGGCATCCTCATGCCGGCGCATGCTTTTGCGGCAGAGCCGGACGAGAGCGTGCGGCCAGAAGGCGAAGTTCAAAGTCGCAAGCGCGAATTCGGCAAGCTGTAGATTTGCAAAACAGATGCCTTTGTCCGATTTCTTCTGATTTGAAGAAACGGAAAGCCCGAGCGGCCGGACAAGGTGCCGGCCGCCCAACAGCCCGTGGTCGATCCGGGGCCAAACCCCGTTCTGTGCGAGGGATCGGCATTGACGGTTCCGCAAATATCGCCGCTATAGCGCCGCGCCTCATCCCGCAGAACCCGAACCGAAGGTCTCGCGGTTTGCAGTCATCGGCAGAGCTGCCGCAAGACTATCTTAGGAAACGCAAAGCAGTTGCGCTGCCTTTTCGGCAATCATCATCGTCGGGGCATTTGTGTTGCCCGACGTGATCGTGGGCATGATCGAGGCATCGGCAATGCGCAGATTGTCTATACCGTAAACACGCAATTCTGGATCAACCACAGCCTCCGGGTCAGTTCCCATGCGTGCTGTGCCGACTGGATGGAAAATGGTTGTCCCAATCTCGCCGGCCGCGCGGCGGAGCGCCTCTTCACTGTCGTCATCCCCTCCGGGCTTCAATTCTTGAGGCTGGTAACGCCGCATCGGCTCCTGAGCCATGATCCGGCGGGTGAGGCGAATGGCACTCGCCGCAACTGCCCGGTCGGTCTCGGTCGATAGATAATTGGGCTGGATCGCCGGAGGCTCGGAAGGTTCGCTCGAGCGAATCCGAACCACGCCCCTGCTTTCCGGCCGTAGGTGACAGACACTGGCGGTGATCGCCGGAAACGTATGCAGGGGCTCGCCGAAACGATCAAGCGACAGCGGTTGGACATGGAACTCCAGATCGGCTGACTCGACATGCGATCCTGATCGCGCGAAAGCACCGAGTTGGCTCGGTGCCATCGACAGGGGTCCGGTGCGTCGCAGGAGATATTCGACCCCCATCATACCCTTCCCAATAAGCGTTCTGGCACGCGCATTAAGCGTTGAGGCGCCGCTGACCGCGTAGATGCAGCGAAGCTGGAGGTGATCCTGCAAGTTCGCGCCCACGCCTTTCAGAGCGCGACGTGTCTCGATTCCGAGAGCAGCCAGATGGTCGGGATCGCCTATCCCGGAACGCTGTAGGATTACAGGCGACCCGATAGCCCCGGCCGCGAGCAGTATGTCGGCCCGGGCCTTGGCTATCCGGTCACGGCCACCGAGACGGAAACGCACGCCTGTGGCGCGATTACCTTCAAAAATGAGCCGGTCCACCTGTGCATTGATCTGAATCCGAAGATTAGGCCGGTTACGAACAGGGGCAAGAAAGGCCCGCACCGCGTTCCACCGGAAGCCGCCGCGTTGCGTGACGTCAAAATAGCCGCAACCTTCGTTGTCTCCGCGGTTGAAGTCTTCGGTTCGCGGGATGCCCGCCGCCTCGGCCGCATCACGGAAGGCATCCAGTATCGGCCAGTGCAGGCGCTGTTTCTCTACGCGAAGTTCGCCCTCGGCGCCGTGATAGTCATCCTCACCGCGATAATAGTTCTCGGCTCGCTTGAACAGCGGCAGTACGTCCTCCCAACTCCAGCCCACATTGCCGAGCTGACGCCAGTGATCGTAGTCACGCGCCTGTCCGCGCATGTAGATCATCCCGTTGATTGACGAGCAGCCGCCAAGCACGCGCCCACGCGGATAGCCGATGGATCGACCGTTCAATCCCGGCTCCGGCTCCGTCTTGTACATCCAATCGGTGCGCGGATTGCCGATACAATAGACATACCCGATGGGAATTCGGATCCAGTGCCAATTGTCGCTGCCACCGGCTTCCAGGAGCAGCACCCTGCGCGATCCGTCGCGTGTGAGTCGGTTCGCCAGCACGCATCCCGCGCTACCGGCGCCAATCACGATATGATCGTAGGTGCCGAAATCCTCGTCGGCTTCGACCTGGTTGCTCATCGCCGATTCTTCCTGATTATCGCGAGCGCAAAGGCGGCCGCCGAGGGCACCGCGTCGACTAATGTCGGCATGGTCGGCGGTGTTGCTGAAACACGCCTTGCGGAAAGGCCGAAGGCGCCGATGTCGAAGTTGCCTGTAGCCTTCCAAAAGCTAGTCGGCTCTATGCCATCGACCATGGGATCCTTCCTCGTGAGTTGCCCCGTCGAAGCCAGGTCTACGCGTCGATCGTGATCAGGCCTCGGCAAGACATGCGGCCTTCAGGCGTGCCAGCTTTTCGCCCAAGACATCGGGGGCGGTCGCAAAATTCAGCCGAACCCATCCCTCATAACCGGTTCCGAAGCTTTCGCCTTCACTGAAGCCGATCCGGGCCGTGTCGAGAAAGAACGCAGCGGCGGGCCGGCTCAGTTTCAATCCGCGACAATCGATAAAGGCGAGATACGTCGATTCCGGTTGATGCAGCCTCAGATTAGGCACCGCCTCGACGGTCTTCACCACTTTTTCGCGGGCGGTAGTTAGATACCCTAGCGTAGCATCAAACCAATCGTCGCCTTCCGTCCAGGCGGCGTAGCTGGCGTCAATCGCGGTGATAGCAGGTTTTCCCATAAGCGCTTTGGGGATGCGACGGTCGAAGCGCTCGCGCAGGGGACGGGAGCCAAAATGCATGACGGCGAGCCGCAAAGCCGGTGTGGTGAACGACTTTGTAGCCGAACTTGCGGTGACGGTGCGCGCCGCGGCCTCGGGTGATAGGTTTGCAAGGGAAAGGTGCCGGTGGCCTGGATAGATGATATCGGCATGGATCTCGTCAACGAAGACGATCAGGTCGTGTCGTTCGGCGATCGCAATCACTGACGACAGTTCTTCCCTGGTCATCACACGACCGGTAGGGTTGTGCGGATTGCAGAGGAGGATCATCCGAGTGCGGTCATCGATTTGCGCTTCCATTGCCTCAAAATCGAACCGGAAGCCGTCTTCACCTTCGATCATCGGGCAATCGATCAAGGTGCGCCTGGCTTCTGTGATGCAGGCGCGGAACGGCGGATAACAGGGCGTCGGCAGGAGGATGCCGTCCCCCTCTTCGGAGTAGGTAAGGATGGCCGCAGAGCAGGCCTGCATGAGATCTGTCGCCACGACCACGTCGGCGGGATCAACGTTCCATCCATGACGGCGCGACACCCAACCAGCCCAAGCATCCGCGGCAATTCGCTCGGCCGGGATCGCGCTGCGGCGAGGATAGCCGTAGTCGCGCTGCTTCGTGGTCCCCTCCACCGCGTTCTGCACGACGTCCGCCACCTTGAGGTCCATATCGGCGATCCATGAGGGGACTATGGTGTCGGGAAATCTCCTCCATTTTGAATTGCGGCGTGCGCGAAGGAACTCGGCATCGAGGAACAGATCATCTTGCAGATTCATGGCGTCCTTCAAAGGGGATGGTCAACGAAGGCCAAGCCAAGCGGCTTGGCCTCGTCCAGGGCTTTCAATTCGCGACCGGAGTCATGTCGAAGGCGCGCAGCCAGTCGTCTGGACGCGGGGTCCATTCGACGCTGTTGCGCACGGCATAGGTCGTCGGTTGTGAATAGAGAAACAGCATCGGCGCAAAATCACGCATATATTCGGTGATCTCGGCCACCAGTTTGGCCTTTTCCTCGTCTGTCTCAGCGTTCAGATAGGCTTCATAGAGCTTGTCGTAGCCTGGATCCTTCGCTTGGTTCGACGCTCCCGCCGAGCGGAAATAGATCAGAAAGCCTCGAGCCGACATGTCGTAGGCCGCATAGCCTACAAAACGCATCGGCGCTGCGGTTTCCGGGTTGTTTCCCTGCTGCGTCATGGTCTGCATCGGCATCTGCTCGATATTGACCTTCACTCCGATCTGGGCGAGCTGCGCGGCGACAACCTGGGCGATCTGATCGCCCGCCACATAGGCGCCGGTCGGCACGCTCATCGTCGTCGTGAACCCGTTAGGGTATCCAGCCTCGGCCAGGAGAGCCTTTGCCTTCTCCGGATCATAGGGATAGGCTTTGAGATCGGGATTGTAGCCCGTATAGATCGGGCTAAACACTTGACCTTCAAGCGCCTTGCCATAGCCGCTCAACAGCGTTTCCGTGATCTGCGGAACGTTGACTGCGTAGTTGAGTGCCTGACGAACCAGCTTATTATCGAACGGTTCTTTAGTGGTGTTGTACCAGAGATAGACGCTGCGCGAACTGTCGATGGCGCCTACATTGAACTCGCCAGTTGCCTCGATCTGCTTCAGATCCTGTGGATCAAGGATGGTGGCGACGTCGACCTCGCCGGCCAGAAGCCCGGTCAGCCGCTGCGCCGGCGAGCGCAGCACCTTCATCTCGGCGTTGCTGAAAGCGGGTTGTTCTCCGTAGTAGTCGGGGTTGGCTTCGAGGACCGCCCCCGCTTCCGGATCAAAACTGACCAGCCTGTAAGGACCGGAGGCATTCGCCTCCAGCTTGGGGTTGTGGCTATTCGCCCATTCCGTATCGAGGAAGTAGATATAGGACATCCGGCGCAGGAAGTCCGGATACGGGCTTGAAAGCGTAAAGCGCACGCGGGTCGGCGTCACCGCTTCGACGCTCTTGATGACCGGCTTCAGATCGGCTGCGAACGTAAAGCCCAGTTCGGCGTCGAACATGCGGGAAAAGTTCGCCACGATCTCGTCGGCGTCCAGCGGCGTTCCGTTCTCGAACCGGGCCGCCAGATTCAGCTCGAACTCCCATATCAAAGGCTCTGGCTGCTCCCATTGCGTCGCGAGGTCGCCGACGACCTCCAACTCCGGCGTAATCCGGGTCAGGCTGGAATAGATGTTGCTTTGAAGTGTGACTTCGGCCCGAGGATTGACGCCCTCATGGGGATCGAGACCACGAAACCCAAGCGGGATGGCGATTCTGACGGTGCTGCTGTCCTGCGCTGCAGCCGATCCCACATATTGTAGTGACCCGAACTGCATCGACAGTGCGATCGAGAAGGCAAGGCCGAGGCGGAGCAATGCTCGCCGGCCAAAGTCGCAGCGTGAGAAGCTCATTTCATGTTCCTT
This sequence comes from Chelativorans multitrophicus, assembly GCF_011317445.1. Classification (GTDB taxonomy): domain Bacteria; phylum Pseudomonadota; class Alphaproteobacteria; order Rhizobiales; family Rhizobiaceae; genus Chelativorans; species Chelativorans multitrophicus. The sequence continues at coordinate 122,001 of NZ_JAAAPL010000003.1, read as the reverse complement.
TCCTCTTTATACGGCGAGCTGGTTTGTTGATTCTCCAGCTTCTTTTTGTGCGTTTGGGAGCGACTGACGGGGTAATGGCACGCGACCGAAATTCCCCCGCCTAGATGCTCCAAGCTCGGCTCGATGCTTTCGCAGATGACCTGGCGTTGCGGGCACCTGGTATGAAACCTGCAGCCGGCGGGGGGCTGGTCCGGCGATGGCAAGTCGCCCCGCAGCCTTTCGCCCATCATCTTGGCGCCCGGTATGGAGGCAAGAAGCGCTCGTGTGTAAGGATGGGCAGGGTTCCTGAAAAGCGCATCGGTTGGCGCCAACTCCACCAGCTTTCCAAGATACATCACCGCAACGCGATCGCACATGTAGCGCACCACGTTCAGGTCGTGCGATATGAACAAATATGTCAGTCCGCGCTCCCGCTGGAGTCTTCGGAAGAGGTTAAGGATCGTCGCCTGAACTGAAACGTCGAGCGCTGAGACGCTTTCATCCGCGATGATTAGTTTGGGGTCTTGCGACAGCGCCCGCGCGATGCCCACCCGCTGGCGTTGGCCCCCAGATATTTGCGCTGGGCGCTGATCGATCAATTCCTGCGAAAGGCCGACCTCATCCATCAGTGCCGCAGCACGTTTGCGGCGCTCGGCTTTTGCCAGTCCGTTATAGCTCAACGGCTCGGCAATGATCTCTCCTATGGTCATGCGCGGATCGAGCGAGGAATACGGGTCCTGAAAGATCATCTGAACATCGCGCCGCCATTGCCGGCGACCAGAACCCAGATCGCTTAGCGGCTGGCCGCGATAGATAATCCGGCCTTGGGTTGGATGGTCGATACCTGCGATAAGGCGCGCCAGCGTGGATTTCCCGCAGCCGGATTCGCCGACGACGCCAAGCGACTCGCCTTCGAAAATCTCGAGCGTCACTCCAGCTACTGCCTGCCGCTGCTTGAGCGGTGCCCGCGTAACGAGGTGGCGCGACAATATGAAAGAGCGACTGACCGCTTCGCTCTTGACCAGCGGCACTCGACTGGCGGCCGGCAACCGCGCAACGACGTCGATTGGCGGGTCGGGAAGACGATTGGTCTTGCTCAGCGGTTGGATACAGCGAAACATACGGCCGTCGGCGGCAATGCTCGCCGCAGGAAGCGTTAGTTCGCATTGGGCCGTGGCCAGGGCGCAGCGCGGCGCGAAGCGGCAGCCGGAAGGCGGGTTTGCCAGACTCGGCGGCGCTCCTTCGACGGGATTGAGCACCGTTCCGGGGGACACCTTGTTCGGGGTCGAGGCGAGCAGCCCAGCCGTATAGGGGTGGATTGGGTCATTGAGCAGGGCTTTGGTAGGACCCTCCTCGATGATGTTGCCGGCATACATAACGGCGACCCGTTGGGCGCGGTCCGCGACCACGTCGATGTCATGCGTGACGAGCAACACGGCCAGTTGAAGGTCGCGGCGGAACGCATCAATCAGATCCAGAATTTGCGTCTGGATCGATACGTCAAGCGCCGTCGTCGGTTCGTCAGCAATCAGCAGCTTTGGGCTACGAGCCAGCGCGAGGGCGATCACCACTCTCTGCGCGAGTCCGCCCGAAAGTTCATGCGGGAAATCGACCAGGCGGTCCCAGGCACGTGGCACCCCCACCATGTCCAGAAGCTCGGCTGCGCGCCGGTTGGCGGCATCACCTCTCAGGGGCAACGCCTCTCGCAGCTGCGCGCCAATGTTCATTCGCGGATTTAGCGCGGTGGCGGGGTTCTGGAATACGACGCCAATATGCTCGGCGCGGAATTTGCGGCGGGCATCCGGCGACAGACTCGCCAAATCGACACCGTCAAGTGCGATCCGCCCTTCGGCAATAAATCCGCCTTCCGGGAGAAGCCCCGCGATCGACATCGCCGACATGGTTTTCCCGCAACCGGATTCACCCACGATCCCGAGGCACTCTCCTGGCCCAATAGAGAAGGAGATGCCGTTGACCGCGATGATCGGTCCGGCCGAGCCATCAAGTCGGGTCACGAGCCCCTGCACATCCAGAACGGGTCCGCTCATGACTTTTTCCAGCCCTGAAAACGGATCATCCCGCGGACGGAGAGGCGGCCGGCAAGCCAGTCCCCGGAGAGCTGAATGCCTAGGATGAGGAGCATCAGCATGACACCAGGAGCGACCGACAGCCACCATGCGGCGCCAAGCTGCGATTGACCCGCGGCGACCATCTGGCCCCAGTCGGGCGTTGGCGGCTGGACGCCTAGACCAAGATAACTGAGCGACGCTTCCAAAAGCAGGCTTGTGGACAGGTTCAGAGTGGTCGTGACGATAGCAAGCGGCATTACGTTCGGCAGGTAATGGCGCAGGATGATCTGCCCGGTTGATCCGCCCCCCATTTCCGCGGCTTCGATAAAATTCTGCCGGCGCAAGCTCATCGCATGGGCGCGCGTCAGCCGGAACTGCGATGGCCAGGTCGCTAATGTGATGACGATAACCAGATTGATGAGGTTTACTCCTGCGAAGGCGAGGAGGACGAGCGCCAAAATGATCGATGGCATGGCGAGCTGAATATCGGCGAGCCGGCCCAAAAACTGGTCGATCCAGCCTCCGCGCGCTCCGGCGAGAACTCCCAGCCCCACGCCGACGATTGCGGAAAGCAGGCAGGCGCTGCCGGCGATTAAAAGCGGCATTCGCCCGCCGTATAAAATGCGCGACAGCAAATCCTGCCCGATCGCATCGGTTCCGAGGATATGCGCCGAGTTCAGGTTTGGCGCAGCGTAAAGGTTGTAGAGGTCCTGATCAGAGGGCGAGAAAGGAGAGATCGAGGGCGCCAGGATTGTCAGGCCGACAATAAGCACGACAAGCGAAATGCCGATGGCGCCGGGCACTGTCATGCCGATTCGAATGCGACCGCGCTGCGGTTGAGTAGCGGCTATCACTGAACGCTCCTTTGGCGCGGATCGAGTATCGCGCTCAGGATGTCGACGAGCAGATTGACCAGGACGAAAACGATCGCGACGAAGCTCACGCTTGCCAGGACAACCGGGAAGTCCTGATTGTTAAGCGCGCCTACGGCGAGCTGCCCGATGCCCGGCCAGCTGAAGATCGTCTCTACAACGACTGCTCCACCAAGCATGGCACCAAGCTGCAGCCCAATCTGATTGAGAACGGGAATAAGCGCGTTAGCGGCGACGTGGCGCAACCGGACCATTCGCGGCGACACTCCTTTGGCAAGTGCCGTGCGGACATGATCGGCATTCTGGACATCCAGAATAGAAGTGCGGAACACGCGAGCGATTGCCGGTGCTACATAAATGCCTAGCGTCAGAGATGGCAGGACCAGATGCAGCGGACTGCCCCCGCCCGCGCTCGGCAGCCAGCGCAGCTTGATCGAGAAAGCCAGGACCAGCAGCACGCCTAGGAGAATCGGCGGGAACGCCTGCAGCGCCATCACGACGGCCATCGGAATTTCACGCAACATCCAATGTTTCGCGAAGGCCGAGGCATAGCCTATTGCAAGGCCCAGGACGGTTCCTAGAGACATCCCGCAGAGCGCGAGGATCAGCGTGTTGGGAAACCGTTCGAACACCAATGCCATTGGCGAGGTGGCGTATCGCAGCGAGTTTGGAAAATCGCCGGTTGCCACATTCTTGAAGAAGATCAGGTACTGCACGAGGAGCGGCTGGTCGTATCCGTAGAGGCGGCGCACACGCTCGATATCCTCGACGCTTGCAGACGGCGATACCAGGGAGGAAGCCGGGTCTCCGCCCAAATTAAGGGCGAGGAACACGATTGTCAGGGCACCCCAGATCGCAAAGACAGCTCCTGCCGATCGGCTGAGCAGGTAAGGGAGTGTCACCGGGGGCCGATAGCGGAGTTTGCGGGAGGGGGCAGAGGTGCTCATCTATGATTATTCCCGACGCGAGACGACCAGGATCAGTGGTTGGCCAGTAGTGCGCATGGAGCTCGTTTCCTCAATTTTTTGCAAGCCTTTCGGGCAGCGTAGCGCCACGATCGGCATGCGGCAGGAAGCCAAGTGACAACGCTTGGCCTGCCGGATGTTCTCCGTCTGGATCACCGCATCGATGTGTTCGAAAACTCAGCATGTCCGAGAAGGTACCAAATTTCTATCTTGCGTATCACACGCAAATGCGATCATGTTGTTTTCGGAATCTGCAAAGTTGAGCGTGCCATGGACAGCCTCAAATCAATGGAGCTTTTCGTCTTAGCAGTTCAGAGGGGCAGCCTATCTGCGGCCGGGAGGCACTTCGGAATGGCTCCCGCATCGGTTTCACGTTACGTGAATGCACTGGAGGACCGGCTTGGCACGCGGCTTCTAAATCGCACAAGCCGGTCGTTGACCCTGACCGAGGCGGGTGAAGCATATCTTGCCACTGCCGCGAGCGTTATCGAGCAGTTGGCAGCGGCGGAAACAAGGGTTGCCGAACTGGGCAAGACGCCCAGTGGCACCTTGCGCGTGCACAGCCGCATCTTCGTCGGAAGCCAGTTTATCGTGCCCTACGTACCGCAATTCCTAAAGCGGTACCCCGACATAAATCTCGTTCTGATGCTTTCGAATGAGGAAATCAATCTCGCGGAATCCAATGTCGATCTCGATATAAGGCTCGGTAAGCTCAACGACTCGGACCTCATTGTCTCAAAACTGGCTGAAACGGAACGTTGCGTTGTTGCCTCGCCAAAATACCTGGATGCAGCGCCCACTATTACCTCCCCAGCCGATCTTTCCCAGCATAGCTGCCTCGTCTATACCAAGCACATCGGCAGTTCCGTTTGGTCCTTCATCAACAAGGATGGGCTGCGGTCCGATGTCCGCGTGAGCGGGCGCTATACCACCGACTATGGCCCTTCCTTGAAAACTCTAGCGGTTGCCGGATTCGGGCTGGCTCTTCTGCCCGAATGGTCGGTATTCGAGGACGTGGCAGCCGGGCGGCTGGTGCGGCTCTTCGCTGACCATAGGGTCAGCCACATCGGCTATGATTTTGATAACGGCGTTTACTGCGTCTGGCAGCGCGATCGGCATCAAGCGCTTAAGACACGGCTATTTATCGACCATCTGAAATCCTGTTTTTCTCAATCCGCGGGCGGTCCGTTGAATGTGTACGCCGCCTGACCGGTCTTGTGATTGATGCAAGGGCACCTTTCCGAAATGTAAAAAGACGCCGTTGGTCCGCAACTGTTACTCTCATGCTAAAGGGTCGAGGCAAGGGAGCGCAGGGGTGTCGACCACCAACAGGCGCCTGATCCAAAGTTCTCATTGGGGAGCATTCACCGCGACGTTGCAAGGCGGCGTATTGGATGTCATGCCCCTGCGGGGTGACCCGGACCCTTCAATCTTGATCGGGAATGTCGCGGACGCGGTCCGTCCTGCCTGCCGTATCGACCGACCGATGGTTCGCCGCGGGTGGCTAGAGAAGGGGCCTGGTCCTGATGCGAACAGAGGCCGGGAGCCCTTCGTGCCAGTATCTTGGGATAAGGCGCTTGATCTCATCGCAGCGGAGTTGGTCAGGGTGCGCGATCGCTGCGGCCTTGACGCGATTTACGGGGGCTCCTACGGCTGGTCGAGTGCTGGCCGCTTCCATCACGCTCAAAGCCAGCTCCATAGATTTCTCAACAAAGCTGTAGGTGGATACACGCGCTCGGTGGGCAACTACAGTGCTGGTGCCGCGCAGATACTCGCTCCCTTTATCATCGGCAACATAGATTGGACAAACCGCAGTTCCGCCATATGGGCAGGGGTGGAGGCCGATTGTGACTTGATGGTCTGCTTCGGCGGCATGGCATCGAAGAATGCTGCGGTGAGTTCGGGCGGCGTATCGCAGCACACCGTTTCCAGCAGCATTCGTCGAATGCTGGAGCGTGGCGGACGCATTGTGCTGGTCAGTCCGTTGCGGAGCGACATCGATGCGCATCGCGGCGTCGAATGGCTCCCGGTTCGCCCGCTTTCCGATGTGGCGCTGATGCTTGGTCTGGCGCATGTGCTGGTTGAGGAGGATCTTCTCGATCGCACTTTTTTGGATTCTCACTGCGAGGGATTTGATATCTTCGAGCACTACCTGCTCGGGCTTGCCGGCGGTCCGGCACTGGATGCTGATTGGGCAGCATCTAAAACTGGTATCGCCGCTTCATCGATCCGTGATCTCGCGCGCCAAATGGCGGCGGGTCGAACACTGGTCACGGTGAGCCAGTCCCTTCAACGGGCTGAACACGGGGAACAACCCGTCTGGGCGGCCTTCGCCCTCGCGGCAATGCTCGGCCAGATTGGATTGCCAGGCGGTGGCTTCTCCTACGGCCTTGGTTCCCTGGCGAATGTCGGTAAGCCGCCGCTTGCTGTACCTCTTCCTACGCTGCCGCAGGGTATCAACGGGTCTGATAGCTTTATCCCCGTGGCGCGAATCGCCGACATGCTGCTCAATCCCGGTGAGCGCTATCGCTATCGTGGGGAAACTCGCGTTTATCCGGACATTCGCCTCGTCTACTGGTCGGGCGGCAATCCGTTTCATCACCATCAGGACCTCAATCGTCTTATGAAGGCCTTCGAGCGTCCTGATACTGTCATCGTCCACGAGCCTTATTGGACAGCCAGCGCGCGCCGGGCCGACATCGTGCTGCCCGTTTCCGTCACGCTAGAGCGTGACGACATTGGCGCTGCCGCAAATGATCCTCGGATGTTCGCTATGCGTCGAGTGGTTGAGCCACCAGTGGCGGTGCGCGATGAGTACGCAATCTACAGCGAGCTTGCCCGCCGGCTAGGACGTGAACTGGAGTTCACCGAGGGCCGCGACATCGATGAATGGCTTTCGCATCTTTATGATCAAACCCGCGCTGCGCTGATTGAGCGGGGGTTGGACGCTCCTGATTTTGCGGAGTTCGTGGAGCGTGGCGAGATAGAACTGCCCGTTCTCCAGGATCCCGGCCCGCTCGAGCGCTTCCGCGCTGATCCGGTGGCTGCTCCGCTGCCCACGCCTTCGGGACGCCTCGAGATCTTTTCGCGGACCATTGCCGGTTTTGGAGAAGAGGATTGCCCCGGACATCCTGCATGGCTGGAGCCGGAGGAGTGGCTTGGTGCCCCGGCTGCGAAGCAGTTTCCGATACAATTGATCGCGAACCAGCCGGCCACCCGTTTGCACAGTCAACTCGATTTCGGCCGGATCAGCCTCGCCTCGAAAATCAAAGGACGCGAGCCGATCACGCTGAACGCCATGGACGCTGCGGAACGTGGCATTGCAGAGGGCGATATTGTTCTGGTGCGCAACGCTCGCGGTGCATTCCTGGCTGGGGCGCGGCTTTCAAATGATTTGATAACCGGCGTTGCCCAGATCGCCACCGGCGCCTGGTTCGATCCACGGTTGATAGAGGGAGTTGGACACGTCTGCGTTCACGGCAATCCGAATACGGTTACGCGCGACGTTGGAACTTCGGCCCTTACGCAGGGGTCGACCGGCCAGCTTTGCCTCATACAGATAGAGCGTTTTGAGGGGCCTTTGCCCGAGATTCGAGCTCACACTCCACCGGAGATCGTACAGCCGGACGGGGATCTTTAATCAAATTGTAAAGCTGCCGTCCCGAACCGGCAGGTGCCGGGGATAATTTGAAGGTGGTAGCTAGGATACAATCGGCAGAAGCAGCCGGTTTCGCAGTCTAGACGCCCATCGCGCAGAGGTTTTCAGTGAGAGAGACCGCGTCCGATATAGATGGTGCCGGCCTAAAGCTTCGCGGGATAAGCAAATCCTTCGGAAATCTCCAGGCATTGAGCAGAATGGACCTGTCGGTGCCGAGGGGCGAGCTGATGGCCCTTCTGGGACCGTCAGGCTGTGGCAAGTCCACCACATTGAGGATCATTGCTGGATTCGAGCAGCCAGATACCGGAAAGGTGCTGATCGCCGGCAAAGATGTAGTGCATCTGCCGCCGAACCGCCGCGGTTTAGGCATGGTGTTCCAAGACTACAGCCTATTCCCCCATATGACCGTGGCCGAGAATGTGGGCTTCGGACTGAAAATTGCCGGCCTTGCGCGTGCTGAGATAGCGAAGAGGGTACGCGAAGCCTTGAAACTCGTACAGTTGAGCGGTCGCGACGACTACTTCCCGACGCAGCTCTCCGGCGGCCAGCAGCAGCGGGCGGCGCTTGCCCGTTCGCTGATCATGCGGCCTTCACTCCTGTTGCTGGACGAGCCTTTAGGCGCACTCGACAAAAATCTGCGTGAGAATATGCAGTTCGAATTGCGGCGGATCCAGCGGACGATGGACATCACCACGGTGATGGTGACGCATGACCAGGAGGAGGCGCTGACCCTTGCAGACCGGATTGCGGTGATGGTCGACGGTCGCGTTTTGCAGGTCGGCACGCCGCTTGAGGTTTATGAGAGTCCCGCAAATCGCGTCGTCGCCGAGTTTCTGGGTACCGCCAATATTTTCGAAGGCGTCGCCGACCGCCACACCATACGAGTTGCTTTGGGCGATCGTACTGAGGTGCTCGCGGCCCAGCCCGAACTGCGTGACGGCGCTGTACTCCTTGGCATCCGTCCTGAGAAGATGTGGATATCGGGAGAGCGAAACAGCCGTGGCAACGCGGTGGCCGGAACAGTTATCGGCCACGTTTTTCGCGGCACCGCGCATGTTTACGAGGTGGAGGTCGGCCCCAATCTCGCACCGGTCCAGGTTCTGGAGCAGGCGAACAGCCGCCATGATACGCGCGTCTATTCGCTGGGAACTTCAGTTTGGATCGGTTGGCGGCCCGAGGATGCCTTCGTGTTCCCTGCAGAGCGGGAGGGGCGTGCATGAATGTGGAGCCTTCCGGAAGCAGCCGGCAAGCCATTGATGTCCAAACGAATAAACCAGTCCAAGCAAAAGGGGAGTGTGCATGAAAATCTCCAGACGCCAGGTCATGACATCCGCAGGAGCCGCGACGCTCCTCAGCTTCGTACCTTCCATAGGGCGAGCACAGAATAAGCGCATCACTGCGACCACTTATGCCGGCGCCTTTGACGAGGCGATGCAGAACGCCTTCGTAAAGCCGTTCGTCGAGCGTACCGGCATTCAGGTGGATTTCCTGATGGGCAACAGCCTACAATGGCTCTCACAGGTTGAAGCAAGCCCGCAGAACCCGCCCATCGACGTGGTGCTGATAAGTTCCGCATTGATGAACGACACTGCGGAGAAGGGTCTTTTCGAGGCGCCGTCGGTTGAGAAGGTGCCGAATATGGCACATGTGGATCCGATCTTCGTCAAGGCCAATGCTGGCGGCGCGGTCGCATTCAACTACGGCTTTCACGGAATCGCTTACCACAAGGAACGAGTGGCCGAGCCCCCGAAGACCTTCATCGAGTTTATCGAACGGACCAAGGCTGGTGACTGGATGGCAGGCCTTCCTGGGATCAATTATCCCGCTACTTTTACCGTGGTCATCTGGCGTTTGAATCAGCTTCTCGGCGGGGAGATTGACGACATAACGCCGGTCATCGAAACGCTGAAGGAAATGCGTGAGAATACCGTTTTCTGGGCGAATTTCTCGGATTTCGAAAGTCAGATGCAGACGGGCGAAATCGATATTTCGCTGTTCCCTGACGGCCGGGCCTGGGCGATGGTCGATGCCGGTGCCGACTGGCTGGGCTTCTATTCGCCGGAAGAGGGTGGGGTGCTCGGCCCGACAGCTGCCGCGAAGCCGCTGAACGCCAAGCCCGAGGCCTGGCAGTTCATCAACGAACTGCTCGACCCGAAGGGACAGGCTGCCTTTGCGGACCGGATGAACTATGGGATGACCAACGAGACAACGGTTTATCCGGACAAATTCGCGGCCCGCCGCGTCGACTGGCGCGATCTAACTGTGCCTCCTTTCTCCGAGATTTCCGCGCGTATCCCCGAATGGACCGAGCGCTGGAACAAAGAAATCGGCGCGTGACAGCGTGATGGGCGATGGGAAGGGCGCGACTTTGATCGGCGCACTTGATGCCGGAATATCGGTGGTACGGCGGCCGCGCCGCCGTGCCATTCAATTTGTGCCTCGCAGCCTCGTCCTGCCGATCGTCCTTTTCCTGATCGTGTTCTTCGTACTGCCACTGGCGGAGAATGTCTTCCGTAGCTTCGATCCGGAAACCGGGCGCGAGCACTACGTTAAGATCTTCACCGACGTTTATTACCTTGAGGTGATAGCCGTAACGCTGGCTCTCAGCCTTGGCGTCACGGTGCTGTGTCTCCTGATCGCTTACCCGGTGTCCTACACGCTTGTGCGCCACTCCGGTCGCTGGAGCGGCGTGCTGGTCTTCATTGTCATTGCGCCACTCCTCACCTCCATCATCATGCGCAGCTTCAGCTGGCTGGTCCTGCTCTCGCGGCAGGGCCTCGTCAACGGAGTGCTATTGGATATGGGGCTGATTGATCGGCCAATTCGCATGTCCGCCGGGCTCCTGCCGGTGACGATCGCGCTCGTCCACGTGATGATTCCATTCATGGTGTTGTCCATCGCGCCGGCAATCCAGGCGATAAATCCCCGCCTTGAGGAGTCGGCACGCATACTTGGCGCCAGCCGCATTCGCACCTTTCTCACGGTGACATTTCCGCTCAGCCTCGACGGCGTCGCGACGGGAATGATCCTCGTGTTCATGATGGTAAACGGAAGCTTCGTGACGTTGCAGATTCTCGGTGGCGGCGCGGTACAGACCTTGCCGCTGCTGATCTACCAGCAGTTTAACCTGACCCGCGATTTTGGCTTTGGAGCCGCGATGTCAAATGTTCTCCTCGCAATAGCAATCATCTGCCTCTGGCTTCAGATATCATTGATCCAGCGGCGAGGAGCGGAGGCGCGGTAGATGCTGACTCATCGCGCTGTCGAACGCCTGATCAATGGCGGTCTCCTGTTCTACACACTGGCATTTTCGATCTTTATGCTGGCGCCCATCCTGATTGTAGTGATTGTTGCCTTCTCGGCCAATTCCTACGTCAGTTTCCCAATCGAGAATTGGTCGTGGCGATGGTTCCAGCGGCTGTATGAGTACCGCCCCTATTTCGATAGCTTTGTTGTAACGTTGAAACTCGCCGTACTGTCGGCATTCTTCGCCTGTCTCCTTGGCGTGCCTGCCGCGCTGGTCCTCTCCCGAAGCCGCGGGAAGTTTGCCAATGCGGTCATGACGTTCATGCTGTCGCCTCTCTCCATTCCTTCCATTGTGCTCGGCTTTGCCATGCTCTTCTATCTGTCGCGTATCGGTCTCGGCGTCAGCTTCATATCGCTCCTGATCGCCCATGTGGTGGCATCCATCCCCTACATCGTGCGCACTGTGGGCGGGCAGTACCGCAGCATGACGCCGGGCTTCGAGGAATCTGCGATGATACTCGGCTGCAACGGCTGGCAAACATTCTGGTATGTCACCTTTCCCATGATCCGCGGAGCAATCCTTGCCGGCGCTATCTTCGCCCTCATTATTTCCATCGACAACGTCTCGCTTTCTCTCTTCTTTTCCAGTCCCACCACCGCGACCCTGCCGGTGGTCATGCTGAGTTACCTCGAGAGTTCGTTCGATCCCTCGATTGCCGCGGCGAGCACGGTGCAGCTGATCATCGCTGTCGTGCTGCTTTTCGTCATCGAGCGCCTCTACGGCCTGAGAGGCATCACTGGCTGAGGCTGAACTATCTAGGGAAATTCGAAATGGCCGCACGAAAGACAGCTATCGACCTGATGGTGAATACCGACTGGTTGCTGAAGCACCTGGACGATCCCGATCTGGTTGTCGTCGACTGCACCTGGACGCTGAAGGATGCCGCTCGGCGGGGGCGGGAACTCTACCTCGACCGGCACCTTCCCGGCGCCCGCTTTCTCGACATTGAGAAGGTGGCGGACACTGCCTCGCCCTACGCCACGATGCTGCCGACGCCGGAGGTATTCGCTTCCGCCATGGGGGAGCTTGGAATATCGCGCGATACCCGCGTGGTCGTCACCGCCGACGGCTATACCTCCGGCCGCGGTTGGTTCCTCTTTCGTGTGATGGGTCATCCCTGGGTGCGTATCCTTCAAGGCGGCAACGACGCCTGGGCGCTTAAGAACTACCCGCTGGAGGCCGGGGAACCGCCGGTGGTCGAGCCGAGATCTTACATTCCGGCTCCTGAAACGGAACGCGTGGTCGCCCTGCATGAAATGAAGGAAATCATAGCCACGGGAAGCGCAGCCGTGGTCGACGCCCGCAACACGCCGCGATTTACTGGCGAAGCAGGATTGAGCCACGGCGACCTGCCGGGCGGACACATGCCCGGCGCCGTAAACATCCCTTATGGGAGATTTCTCGACGAACACGGCGGATTCGTCAGTCCAGAAACCGCTGCCCGCATCTTTGCCGAGCACGGTGTGCCCGAGAGCGGTTCGGTCGTCGTAACCTGCGGTTCGGGCATCTCGGCGCTGGTCCCGGGACTGATGCTGGAACAGCTCGGGCGCGATTGGCGGCTCTATGATGGTTCATGGAATGAATGGGTACAGCAGCCCGATACTCCAAAGGTAATCAGCCGGGCTGAAGGAGGTTCGAAATGACCATGCTCCGCATCGGTACGGGGCGCTATGATCGTGTCATGCCGATCGCCGACCGCGAGGTGACGATACCCGGCTATGACCTCTCGCTCGACTATATGCACGTGAGAAAAATACCTCCTGCCGTCTGGGGAACGGAGGATCTCGATCTGGCCGAGGTCGCTTTCGGCCAACTTCTTGAAAAGCTCGATTCGGGCGACAGTCGGTATCTCGGCTTGCCGATCTTCCCCTCGGTCGCCTTTCGCCACGACAGCGTCTTTGCCGTTGCCGGTGGCCCGGTGCGCACCCTTGCCGATCTCCAGGGCGCACGGATCGGCACAACGCAATATTTCGGTACCACCACAATTTGGATAAAGGCGATGCTGGAACGCCAGTACGGCCTCGATCTTTCCGCTGTTGATTGGACAATCGGTCCGCTCTCGCGTCCAGCCGGCGAAATCCGCCGTCACCACGCAGATGGCGCCAGGGTAGTTTATCTGGAGCCGGGCGACAGCCTTGAAGCGAAGGTGGACCGTGGTGAATTGGACGCGATCCTCTCATATGTTCCGCCGCGGCAGCTTCGAGAGGGGCAGATGCGTCGTCTGATCACAGATGTGCCGGTTGCCGAGCGGGATTGGATGGCGCAGACGGGATCGGCACCGCTGCTTCATCTCCTGATATTACGTACAAGTCGCGCCAGCGCCGATCCAAAGCTGGCGCGAGAGCTCGTTCATGCCTTCAGGCAGGCGCGCGACATCGCCATTGCACGCTTGCGCGAAACGGCTTGTCTTACGGCGTCGATACCCTTCCTGCCGCGCGTAATAGAAGAAGCCGAGACCCTGCTTGGACCATCGATTTGGCCCTGTGGCCAGGCTGAGGCTCGTTTGGGGATAGAGGCATTCCTCGACTACGCACATGCACAAGGTCTCACCTCTCGTCGCTTGAGGGCAGACGAGGTGTTCTTGCACACCGGGGATATGGAATGATTTCCCTCACAATCGACCTTTTTCCGGAAGTTCCTATCGCTGACGGTGTTTTCCGGGGGGTTCTCACCCCCTCGACCAAGCGCTTTGACGACGGTCTACCGTCGGCTGCTATCGTTCTTGATGCGAAGGAGCCTGCGGGTGGCTCCCGCCTGTTGCTTTCAGTGCTGGCTACCAGGGGCGGGGATTTCGGTGATAGCCTCGCCCGCGCACAGGGGCTTTTTGTAGTGATGGCCAATCCGCTCGCGGGGCGAGAGGATGCGTTCAGGCAATTCTACGTCGACAGGCATATGGGCGAGATGCTGGCGCTCGACGGCATATTGGCCGGTGCTTTATGCCAAAGCAACGGCGAGGGGCCGGTGTTTGTTTCTCTGTTCCCATTGCTGGATTGTGTTACTGCCGCTGCGTCGCTGGCAGCGGTGCGGGGGACGGACCGGTTGGCACCCAATCCCGAAGTCGACCGCGCGACTTCGCGGCCGGGTTTCTACGACAGATGGAAATAGCGGTAGGGGTCGCACCTCCAACTCAGTCCGTGCCGGTTGATGCGGTCTCGCCCAGCGCTCCGGACATCACTATGCGTCCGATCTCGACAGGATCCAAGCCATAGTCTGCCAGGATTGCATGGGTATCTTGACCTAACGCCGGAGCGGGGCGGGCGTGCCTCAGATCAAATTCGCTCATGTGAAATGGCGATGCGACGGTCGGCACATGCTTTCCTTGCTGCTCCAAGATGACGCGTCCGCCGATCGCGGCGAGCTGTGGCGATGAAGCTGCTTCGCCAACCGAGTTCACCTTTGCCACGACGACCTTCTCCTTACCAAGTCGGCGGACCAATTCGGTAGTGGTTAGCTTCCGCGTGACGGCCGATAACGCCTCGACCAAAGCCTCACGGTTCTGCTGGCGGTCGAAAACTCTTGCAAACTCCGGCACGTCCAGCGTCGCTGCATCGAGAGCATGCGCGCATCGCCGCCACTGCTCGTCCGTGGAAGCGATGATGACCACTTCGCCATCGAGCGCTGGAAACGCCTGGTTGGGCACCGTCAAATGGTTGGCGGTGCCCATTGGCTTCCGCTCGATTCCCGTCATCCAATACTCGGTGTAGAAATGGCCCAGCAGGTGGGCGGCGCTCATCAGCAGAGAGCTGTCGACACGCTGCCCGCGCCCGGTTTTCCATCTGTGCAAGATCGCCGCAAGGATTCCGGCGACGAGCGCAAGACTCCCGTGCATGTCGATGACGGCAGTTCCGCAGCGGACCGGCGGCCGCCCTGGCTCTCCCGTGACCGAGATTAGCCCGCTATATGCTTGTAATGCCAGATCGTTGGCGCCAACCTCGGAGAGGTCGCCCGTGCGCCCGTAGGCCGTGAATTCTGCCTGGATCAGTCGTGGGTTCTCGGATGATAGCTCATCATAACCGAGCCCCAGGCGTTCCATCACGCCGGGGCGAAAATTGCTGACGATTACATCGGAGCTCAACGCCAGCCGCTTAGCCAGAGCCTTTCCCTGCGGGTTGCGCATATCGAGCGATATAGAGCGCTTGTTGCGGTTGAGTGCTATAAACGACGGGCTCATGCCCAACTCGGCCAATTGTTCCGCCGATACCCCGTAATAGCGAGCTTCATCGCCCGCCGGGGGCTCTATCTTGACCACATCGGCGCCGAGATCGCCCAGAACCTGAGTTGCCGCTGGACCCGCGAATACGCGCGTGAAATCCAGAACCCGTATTCCGTCCAGAAGATTCTGCATAGCGCTCCTTCTCCTGCTTTTTCCTGCCGAGCTAGCATTCTTATGGAAGGCGCCGATATTGGTTGAGTGGGTATAATTCCTTTGCGGATCAGGCAAAGCCGGACAGCCCACCGGATCCAGGTAAGGCTGGTTTTCCGATTCTTTAAACATCCACACGCTGTCCTAGGACTAGACTACCGGCCGTTTCGACGGGAGATTCGTTATGGACGGGCCGGTGGTATGGGAACTGCGCGGGAGGGTTCTCCACGTCCTGATCGACAATCCTCCAGTCAACGCCGGATCGCAGCCTGTACGTGCGGGCGTGCTAAAGGCGATAGGCGAGGCCGGCGCGAGCAACGCCGAGGCCGTGGTCATCCAGGGCGCGAACGGAAACTTTGTAGCCGGATCCGATCTGCGGGAGTTTGAGGGCCCGCTTTCACCTCCCGAATGGCCAGAAGTATTCAGCGCAATCGGCAATTGCCCCATTCCCGTGGTGGCGGCCATCGAAGGCGCAGCGCTCGGCGGCGGTTATGAACTGGCGCTTGCCTGCGATGGCCGTATCGCAGCACCCGACGCGGTGGTCGGCTTGCCGGAGGTTGCATTGGGTATCATCCCGGGTGCGGGGGGAACCCAGCGTCTTCCGCGCCTCACCGGGCGAGCCGAGGCGATCCGCCTGATCTGTGGAGCGATCCGTGTACCCGCGAATGAGGCGCTGGCAAAAAGCATGGTAGATCGGATCGCGGAAGACGATCTCATTTCTGCAGCCTGCGACTTTGCCTTGTCGCTCCCGGGCAAGCGGCGCCTCGACGACGCCGCTGTCCCCAAGGAGTCTGCCGAGGTGATCGAGGCTGCGGCGCGGGCAGCCCTTGCCAAGGCGCGAGAAAGCCGCGCGGTCGTTGAAGCAATCGCGTTAATCACGAGAGCGGGCATAGGCAGCACGGCTGAGGCCTTGGCCGAGGAACGATCTGTTTTCCAGGCACTGCGCAAAAGTGAGCAATCGGCTGCGTTACGCTATCTGTTCTTCGCAGAGCGCACCGCCGCGCGCGCGCTGCCCAGGTTCGACAAAGAAAAACGCGTTACGCGTCTCGGTGTCATTGGCGCTGGCACCATGGGGGTGGGATTGGCAGTGAGCCTTCTCGCAGCCGGGAAATCCGTCGTGCTCATCGATAAGGACGATCTTGCGCTTACCCGTGCCAGCGCTGCGGTGAAATCTGGGCTCGCCCGTCTTGAAAGAGGCGGTAAGCTGAAGGAGGCCCCTGACGCTGCGCTGGCACGTCTGGTTGCCTCGAAGGAGCTTTCCGCGGTCGAAAACTGCGAGGTGGTGATCGAGGCCGTAGTGGAAAGCTTTGAGGTCAAGTCGGCTGTTCTCTCGGACCTCCACGCGCGCCTTTCACCCGGCGCAATGGTGGTATCCAATACTTCCTACCTGGATATTGCCGAACTCGCGCGCGCCAGTGGCCGTCCCGATCGCTTTCTAGGCCTGCATTTCTTTGCCCCGGTTCCGGTGATGACCCTTGTAGAGGTGGTGCCGCTGCCGGAGACCTCGTCTCATACGCTCACCGTTGCTACGCAGTTGGTGCGCGACATGGGCAAGGTCGCGGTGCGCGCTGGCCCCTGCAACGGGTTTCTCGGAAATCGGATTTATGCCGCATATAGGAGAGAATGCGAGCTTCTCGTCGAGGAGGGCGCAATGCCTTGGGATGTCGACGCCGAACTGCGGAAACAGGGCTTCCGTATGGGTCCTTTCCAGGTGGGCGACCTTTCGGGCCTCGATATCGGTTGGGCGCTCCGCCGCAGTCGGGATGCAACGCGTGATCCGCGAGAGCGCTATTTCGCGCTGCCGGACACGCTCTACGAAATGGGCAGGCTCGGGCGAAAATCCGGCGCTGGATGGTACGCCTACAGCACTGATTGTCCTGACGGCCAACCCGATCCTGAGGTGGAGAGGCTGGTCCGCACAAACGCCCGCGCCGGCATAGCTGCTCCCGATGCCGAAACCATCCGGCAGCGTGCCATGGGAGCGATCCTAAACGAGGCCGCGCGCGCCTTCGAGGACGGCACCGCCGCCGCCGCGTCGGACATCGATGTCGTTCTGGTGAACGGCTACGGTTTCGCGCGCGAGCGTGGCGGTCCCCTTTGGCAGGCATCACGATTGTCGTCGGACGAGCGCACTCTCATGATTGATCTTGTCGCTCATGCGAACGGTTACGGCTTCACCCGCGGCGATGTTGAGTCCCTCATCGCGGCGCTTACCTGAGCACCCGCATCTTGCGAAGCCGCTTTGTGCCAATGGGGTGAGAACTGGGAAGAACCGGTCGCCAAGAGGAGGCCGAACGATCGGAGATGATTATGCCTGCGACCCACAGCGTCAAGATAGAAGATTTCATGGCGACGGTGACGATCGACCGGCCGCCGGTCAATGCGCAGAATCGCGAGCTGCGCCGGGAGCTTATCGAAACCTTCGATTCATTGGGGGATCGCGACGATGTCCGCGTGGTGATCCTGACTGCCGCCGGCAAGTACTTTTCTGCAGGTGCCGACCTTAAGGAGCGGCAGTCCTTTGAAGGCTCGGAGGGCGAGTACACTGCCCATAATCGCTTGACGCGGGAGTTCTTTTATTCCGTTCGTGATTGCGCGAAACCGGTGATCGCGGCCGTAAACGGCCCGGCATTCGGAGCCGGGTTCGCCCTGATGCTGGCCTGCGACATCATGTATGCCACTGAGGACAGTTACTTTGTCATGCCGGAAATCAATGTGGGCCTTGCCGGGGGCGTTAAGTTCATATCCGAGCATTTCAGCAAGTCACGCACAAATGCGATGTATTTGACGGGCGATCGCTATCCAGCTTCTGAGCTTTACCGCCTCGGCGTAATCGAGGCCGCCTTGCCTGCCGATGAGATGTGGCGCGAGGTGAGACGGGTAGCACGGAGCATTGCTTCGAAGAGCCCGCTCGCGGTCAGTCGGATCAAGGCAGCTTTGGCTGTAATCGAAACGATGCCTGTACGCGAGGCTTATAGATATGAGCAGTCGATCACGTCCGATCTGGCAAAAAGCGAGGACGCGAATGAAGCGCAACGCGCATTCATTGAGAAGCGTCAGCCAATTTTCAAGGGCCGCTGATTGGACTTGCCCCTGCCACGGTGTTGCGGTCTCCGTTAGTCATGAAGGCCGCGGACCGCAGAATCCCCAGAGCATCGCTGCCGGCCTAATGGCGGAAATGCGACCGCAACGAAGCGATCATAGACAGGCCCATGGCATCGCGCGTCTCTCTGGTTGCGCTCCCTATGTGCGGAAGCACTATCACGTTCTCCTTGTCGCGAAGCTCCGCGGGGACGTGCGGTTCCTTCGCAAACACGTCCAGTGCCGCGCCAGCAATGCGACCAGACACCACCGCCTTCACAAGGGCGGCTTCGTCGACGACGCTGCCGCGCGCCACATTCACCAGCCATCCTTCCGGGCCGAGCGCTTCCAATATCGCTGAGCCCACCAAATTCCTGGTTTCCTCGCCTCCGGGGCAGCAGACGATAAGCGCATCGGACCAATTGGCGAGTTCGATCAGACTAGGGAAATAGGTGTAGGCGCTGTCCGGTTTCCGCCGCGGGCCATTATAGGCGATCTCGGCGCCGCTGCATTCGAGGCGGCGCGCCACCGCCTTGCCGATATGGCCAAGACCTATGATGCCAACGCGGCACCCGCGTACGGTGCGAGCCAAAGGCAGATTGCCGTCGGGCCACAAGCCGGCGCGCGCATAGCGTTCTGCCCTGCTTATGCCGCGCAGGAGCGAGAAGAGCATCACCACCGCAAGATCAGCCACGTCATCGGCCAGCACTGGGGACGTATTCGTCACGGCGATGTTTCGGGCCTTGGCGGCCTCAAGATCTATGCCGTCCATGCCGGCGCTGAAACATGCGATAATTTCAAGCGCCGGCAGGCGGCCGATGAGGGCGGCGTCCACGGGGCCGGCCCCGAGTGTGGCGATACCGCGAATCCTGTCCCGATTGGCCTCGATAAGTCGATCGCGCTCTGCCCCTTGGGAAGGCAGTTCTAGAACTGAAAAGTGCTCGCGCAACGTGTTGACTGTGGGTGCGGGAAGACTCGTAGCCTGAAGAATGACAATCTCGTCATCCATTTGTACCCTCCTGGAAAGCTATGTTGCTGGCGCCGACCGGATATTGCCGGCGCGGCCGCCGGGTTAGGCCGCTCGCGCCTCCAACGGACGTGCGGCCCGTCCGAGAATGAGGTCGGACGCCTTCTCCGCGATCATCATGACGGGGGCGTTGATGTTGCCGCTGACGATGTTGGGCATGATGGATGCGTCCACGACACGCAGCCCCTGCAAGCCATGCACACGCAGTTCGTCGTCCACGACTGCCATCGGGTCCGATCCCATCTTGCATGTGCCCGATTGATGATGTCCGGTGGTCGCCGTGCTGCGGACGAATTTTTCGATCTGGGCCGACGAAACGGCTTCCGTACCAGGGCCGAGCTCGGTGCTGATAAATTCGGACAGCGGGGCCTTCGAGGCGACCAGGCGTACCTGCTCCACGCCTCTGATCAAGGCTTCCGCGTCGCTTGGCGCGGAAAGTGCGTTGGCGTAGATCACCGGCGCGTCGGCTGGGTCAGCCGAACGGAGGGTTATCTCGCCGCGGCTCTCGGGCCTGAGCAACAGCAGTTTGACCATGAACCCCTCCTGTTCAAGCGGATCTGGCCGCAGCGCCGAAAGGAAGGGGATGCGGACCCGTGAGGAGCCCAGCCCAAGGAAAAACACCCAGCCCAGATCCGGGTATTCGAGGTCGGGCCTGGTGCGGGTGTAGGCGCCGGCCTCGGCGGGGAAAACTGCGCCTTCCCCCGTGCGAAACAGAACCGCTCGCGTCATCATGAATGCCGCTCGATCGATACGGGCCATGCTGTGCAGCGTGATCGGCCGATTGCAGCCGAACTGGACCGAGATGGAAATATGGTCCTGAAGGTTCTTGCCGACGCCCGGCAGTGACATGTGCACTGGAATGCCGAACCTGGTCAGTATGGCGGGATCACCAATGCCGGACCGCATCAGGATAGCAGGGGAATGAATCGCTCCGGCTGAAACGATGACTTCCCGTGTGGCATTTGCACGCCTGGTTTCCTGCTTCCTACGATACTCCACGCCAGTTGCGGCGCCGTCTTCGATCAAAATCCGAGATACGTGCGCGGAGGTCATGACATCCAGGTTCGGACGATCTCGCACCGGGTTTAGATAGGCGGCGGCCGAGGAACAACGCCGACCCCGGTCAATGGTGAAATCGTAGCGCCCAAATCCCTCCTGGCGGGCCCCGTTGAAATCATCGTTGAGCGGAAAACCGGCCGCCGCACCGCTCTCAACGAATGCTTCGTAAAGCGGATGCTGCGACCGCGCTTTCTGGACGACCAGCGGCCCGTCATTGCCGTGCCAGCGGTCGCGTCGGTCGACATTGCCTTCGGAGCGAAGAAAATAGGGGAAGACGTCGTCGAACGCCCAGCCCCGGTTCCCCATCTGCGACCAGAGATCGTAGTCACTTGGGTTTCCGCGAACGTACAGCATCCCATTGATGGACGAGGTGCCGCCTAGGACGCGCCCGCGCGGCCAGGGATCACGACGGCCGAGAAGCCCTTCGTCCGGTTCCGCCACCAGGCCCCAGCCATGCATGTGTGTCCGGATCAGCTTTCCGCAACCCATGGGGATGTGGATCAGGGGGTTCCAGTCCAAGCCGCCCGCCTCGATCAGCAAGATCCGCAGCTGACGGTTTTCCGATAACCTGTTCGCGAGCACACAGCCCGCGGATCCTGCCCCGACCACGATATAGTCGTAAACCGACGCATCCGAAGCATTCATCGATTTAGTCCAGATTTGCCTTCTGTGAGGCCGACCGGCGCCGGATTAGGACCGACGAGCGATGTGATCCTCGGGTAATGGTTGGCGTCGGTTCTGTCATCGGTCAAGTAAACTCCGGCAGAGGGGCGGTCGCCGCATATTTGCCGTCCTGATAAATGAGTGGCGCGATGCCCTCGGCGAGGCGCACTTCCTTTACCCGGGCTATGACCACGGAATGCGTCCCGTAGTGCACGACACTGTCGATGAGGCAAAAAAGATTGGCCTGCGCATCCACCAGGAACGGCTGCCCATTGCGCCCCGTCTCCCATTTTCCAAGTTCGAAACGCTCGCGGCCCTTCATCTTGCCGCTGAAAGCCTCGGACAGGGAAATCTGATTGCTGCAGAGGAGGTTTAAGTAAAAATTCCCTTCTGCAACGAGCGGATCGTGTATCGACGCAGATTTGTTTACGCATACCAGGACGGCAGCAGGCTCGGCGCAGACCGAGGTCACGGCTGTAACTGTTATGCCGTAGCGCTCGGCGCCATCCGAGCAGCTGATAAGGCTTACAGTGCTTGCCAATCGCCGCATTGCGCCGCGAAACCCGTGTTGAATGTCCTCTATGATCATTGGAAGTCCTACCGTCAAAGACAACTACCATATAGGTAGGAGCCTGTGTTTCTGTCCTGAATATTCCCGCCTACTTCTTGAATGATTCGGACTCGGGTCCAGGCACCGTTACGTTGCCCAATACAGATCGCTCGGATTATTCACCAGAACCATCCGGCGCAGTCCCTCGTCGGGTAGCCATACCGGTATGAGATCGACCAGATCCGCATCGTCGGGCATGTCCGACCACAATCCGGTGTGAGGCCAGTCCGTGGCCCATAGGAGGCGGTCCGGGCGTGCGGCGACCAGAGCGTCGATCAGGGGAAGAAGGTCCTCATAGTCTTTGGAGCGGCTAAGCCTGTATGGTGCCGAAAGCTTCACCCAGAGACGACCTTCTTCGACCTCCCTCAGCAGCGACTGGAACGGACCAGCCTTCGCGCCGGCTTCGGGCCGTGCAAATCCCAAGTGGTCGATTACGAGCGGGACGGGGCATTGTCGGGCCAGTGCCGACAGGTCCTGGATCTCTTCGATATTGATCTGAAGCTGGATATGCCAGCCAAAGGGTTCCAGCCTGCGCCCCAGGGCTGCTATGTCCGTCAGTTCCAGACCACCCGGGTTGATGCGATTGATGCGGGTGCCGCGTACGCCCCGCATGTGCAGGTCGGCAAGTTCTCGGTCGGGCAATCCGGGTGGTATGACGACAATCCCGCGCCATAGATCAGGATGTTCGGACAAGGCGGAGAGCAGGGCGGAGTTGTTGGTTCCAAGGACGCTTGGCTGGACGAGTACCGCGCGTTCCAGTCCGAGTCTTTCGGCCAGTCCGGAATACTGCTCGTGTGTCACCAGATGCGGCGTGTAGCTGCGCCTGGCGGCCAGATGGCCTGCGCTATCGGGTGCAAAGACGTGGACATGCGCATCGCAGCTGCCGGGGGGCGGAAGAAAGTGCGGTGTGCGCTCCAGCCGTCGAGGCGGCAGGCAGCGAGGAGCACCGGGTGGGACAGGGTCGCTATCTGCCATCATGTCGCGAATCCGGAGGAGGGATGAGGAATTCGAAATCACAGCCTCTGTCCGCCTGAAGGATCTGCTCCTGAAAAAGTCTCGCGTATCCTCGTTGCGGAAGGTCTTGCGGTGGGGCTGACGGTGTCCGCTTGCTTAATTCCTCCTCGCTGACGAGAAGCTCAAGCCGGCGCCCGGGTATGTCAAGCTCGATCTCGTCCCCGGTTCTGACAAGCCCCAATGGTCCGCCGACCGCGGCTTCAGGGGCCACATGCAGGACGACCGTTCCAAAAGCGGTGCCGCTCATGCGTGCGTCGGAAATGCGGACCATGTCTGTGACCCCGCTGCTGGCCAGCTTCTTGGGGATAGGTATATAGCCTGCCTCCGGCATACCGGGCGCGCCCTTGGGGCCGGCGTTTCTGAGCACGAGCACGGTGCCGGGGGAGACATCAAGATCGGGCGCATCGATGCGAGCCATCAGGTCGGGCAGGGAATCGAACACGAGGGCGACGCCACGATGACGGGCGAGGGCGCTGGAGGCCGCCGACTGTTTGATGATCGCCCCGTCAGGAGCCAGGTTGCCCCGCAGCACCGCCATGCCGCCCTCCGGACTGATCGGTGCCGATCTCGGCCGGATCACCGTTTGGCCGGGAACGATTTCCGCCTGCGAGACGATATCGGCGAGAATCCCGCCGGTGACCGTCCGGGCATCGAGGCGCAGTAGGTCCGATAACTCGGCAAGCAAGCGTGGTACGCCGCCCGCATGGTGGAAATGCTCCATGTAATGCATTCCGGACGGTTTCAGGTCGACCAGCACCGGAACTGAACGTCCCAAGGCATCGAACTCCTCCAGGTCGACCGAAAGGCCGGCGCGACCAGCGATCGCGGCAAGGTGGATTAGGCCGTTGGTCGAACCCCCAAGGGCCTGCAGCAAAACCTGCGCGTTGTGAAGGGAATCCTGCGTAAGGATCTCGTGCGGCAGGGGCCCGCCGCTGCGGGCCATTTCAACCGCTCGCTTCCCAGTCGCTTCGGCGCATCGGATCCGTTCGGCATGAGTCGCCGGGATGCTTGCGCTCATCGGCAGTGAAAATCCCAGCGCTTCGCACATGCTGGCCATGGTGCTGGCCGTACCCATGACCATGCACGTCCCCACCGACGGGGCAAGTCGCCCGCTCACCTCGTCGATCTCGGACTTGCTGATGCGGCCGGCCCGATGACCGCTCCACAACCGCCGGCAGTCTGTGCAGGCGCCCAGAACCTCTCCCTTGTGGTGCCCCACCACCATCGGTCCGACTGGAAGTACGATGGAGGGGATGCCGGCGCTTACCGCCGCCATCATCTGTGCGGGTAGGGTCTTGTCGCACCCGCCGATCAGGACGACCGCATCCATTGGTTGGGCGCGGATCATCTCCTCGGTGTCCATCGACATCAGATTCCGAAGGAACATCGATGTCGGATGAGCAAAGCTCTCATGAATCGAGATGGTCGGAAAAACCATGGGCAGGGCGCCCGCAAGCATCACCCCGCGTTTCACACCTTCGATCAGGGCAGGAACGTTGCCATGGCAGGGATTGTAGTCGCTGAAGGTGTTCGTGATCCCGACGATCGGGCGATCGAGAGCTTCGTCGGAATAGCCCATTGCCTTGATGAATACGCGGCGAAGGAACAGGGAAAATTCCTTGTCCCCATAGTCGGTCAAGCCCTTGCGAAGCCCATTCTCCATCGACTTTTCTCCTCCACCCTCTGCAGGCACTAAACGCGCTCGATTTTGCAGCTCGGTAGGCTCGGGTTATCGCTTGACGGGGCAAATTGTCAATAATGATCACCGCAAATTCGGGAATTCTCCCAAAAAGGCCATAGATTATTGACAATTTGCGCCTCATATTCTAAGCGGCGGGTGGTATGGACGAAGCGCAGTCCAAGACCGGATCGCGTTCGTCGCTTGCATCGGTAAACGGGAAAATCAATCATGCACCCAAAGCGCTTGCGCGGTGTCATTGCCGCTATCGTTACTCCCATCCTGTCTACCAACGGGCCGGACGCAACGCGCTTCATCGCGCTTGCGCGTCAACTTCTTGACGAAGGCTGCGACGGACTGAACGTTCTGGGCACCACGGGCGAGGCCACCTCGTTCAGCCTGGCGCAACGGCAGCAGCTGATGACGGCCATAGCGGGTTCCGGCTTGCCGCTCGACCGGATGATGGTCGGCACGGGCGCCGCGTCTGTGGCTGATGCGAGCCAGCTTACCGCACTCGCCGGCGAACTTGGATTTGCAGGAGCTCTTATCTTACCGCCATTCTACTACAAGGACGTGGCGGACGAGGGGGTCGTCCGCTACCTTGCCACTATAGCCGACCGCACCAGCTCCCCCATTCCGATCTACCTCTACAACTTCCCCGCCCTTTCAGGCGTCCCCTATAGCATCGACCTCATAAAGCGGCTCCGGGCGGAGCTAGGAAGCCGTATCGCCGGACTCAAGGATTCCTCCGGCAACATGGACTACGCGAACGAGGCAGCGCAATTGGAAGCCGATTTCGACGTGTTTCCTTCCAACGAAGCCACGCTGCTCGAAGCGCGGAACGGTTCATTTGCTGGCTGCATATCAGCGACCGCAAACGTGAACGCCCCGTTCTGCAGCAGGGCATTCCGCGACGGTGATGAAGGCGCGCTCGGCGCAGCCGTCTCGATCCGCGCGCTTTTCACCGGCAAACCGCTGGTCGCGGGCGTGAAGGCCTTGGTATCCCACATGCGCCGGGAGCCGACAATTGCCGACCCGATGCCGCCACTCGTCCGATGGAGCGACGCCGCCGAGCGGAGCCTCTTTTCTGAGTACGACCGCATCGTCTCCTCGGTTTGAGCGGTATGTCAGGCCGGCGGTGTGGCGACGAAAGGTATCGGCAACGGCGATTGCGATCGCTGTCGGGATGACATTATTGGTTCCGAAAGCCAGCGTGCCAGGCGCGGTTCGGAGAACGTCATGGACGACGAAATTTTGCAGCAGTCGGAGTTCGCCCATTACATCGGGCGCGAGGCCGAAACCGCCAGAGCGATCGAGGAAGACATCATCTTCGGTAGACTCCCCCCGGGGACGAGGCTTGTCGAGGATACCCTTCTCGCCAGGTTTGGCGGCACGCGTCACCTCATCCGGCAGGCACTGGTTCAGTTAGAGAGGACCGGTCTTGTTGTGCGGGAGCGCAACAAATCCGCCGTCGTGCGAACGCTTAGCATCGACGAGGTCAACAAGATCTACGAGATCCGTGAGCTGCTCCACAGGAAGGCGGCGATGCTGATAAGGCTGCCCGCCAAGGAGACGCTCATTGAACGGCTGTCCGTCATCCAGGCCTCCTATGAACGCCATGCCGCGGAAGGGAACCTGCGCGGGGTTCACGAGGCGAATGATCTTTTTCACCTGACTATGTTCGCCGAATGCGGCAACGAATATCTGCTCGAGGAGATCAGGCGCTTCATGCTGCTGAGCCTTCCTGTGAGGGCGGGCAGCATTGCGGACGCTGGGATGCGGACGATTTCGACAGAACATCATCGCCTGATGATCAACATGCTGCGGGGAAGGGACAACTGGTTGCTTGCGGAGCTGTGCGTCGCGCACCTCAATCCCTCGAGGCAGCACTACCTGGAACGAGCGGGGATCGCGTCTCCGCTGCGCTGAATGCCACCGCTGGACCACGGCTGGAGATGACGGGTCCAGCCAAAGACTCGTCGGAAGTGTTCAGGACAATCCCCTGCCCACCATTAGTTTCTGGTTCGGATCGCAGGGGAGACAATTCGTGCCCAGAACCCTTAACAAACTCACTTCTGCATACCTGCAAGAGGCCTCGGCGGATGCGGCTGCAGGCTTCCGCGCGATGCGGGCCGCGGTGGTCGCGGCAGGCCCGTTGGACAAGGTTACCTGCGAGCTCATCGTGATCTCCGGGCTCGCCCTCCTGGGCTATGAGGATGCGTTCAAAACCCATGCGCGCCGCCTCATCGAGGCCGGCACGTCCAGGGCGGCGGTTGAACACGCCGTCCTCGTCACGCTCTGCTCGACATCGACGCTGTTCCAGGTCGCCAGGGCAATACAGTGGCTGGACGACATTGATGCGGAAATCAAGGCGGCAAAGGGGGCCTGAGGCCGCTGCCGCCCTGTCGGCGCGACGGTGCCGGCTATTGTTCTCGAGGGGAAAGCTGCTGTGAAGAAACTGATGAATGCTGCCGACGACTATGTCGACGAGATGCTGGATGGGCTCTGTTCCATGCACCCTGCGCTCGTGCGGACGGGATCGAACGGACGAGTCATTGCGAGGGCTGTCGGGGCGGTGAAGGGCAAGGTCGGAATCGTGTCCGGCGGAGGCTCCGGGCATCTGCCTCTCTTCACGGGCTATGTGGGAGAAGGCCTGCTCGATGCCTGCGCGATCGGCGATATCTTCGCGGGACCGAGTGTTGAAGCGTGCATGGACGCCATTCGAGCGGCGGATGGAGGGAGGGGAGTCCTGCGTCTGTTCGGCAATTATGGCGGCGATCGCATGAATTTCAATCTCGCCGGAGAATTACTGGAAGGCGAAGGTATCGAACTGACCACCGTACTTGGCCGCGACGACATTGCCAGTGGTGCCGAAAACGAACGTGAAAAACGGCGCGGCGTCGCGGGAATTATATATGCCTACAAGGTGGCCGGTGCGAAGGCGGCCCAAGGCGCGGACCTGCAGGAGGTCACGCGCGTGGCGGAGGCAGCCGTTGATCGCTGCCGCACCATCGGCTGCGCCTGGGGGGCTTGCCAGATCCCGGGGGCTGCTGGCCCTACCTTTACGATTGGCGACGATGAGGTCGAAATGGGGATCGGCATTCACGGCGAGCCCGGAATTTGGCGCGATCGCCTGAAACCGGCGGATGCACTTACCGGGGAGATGGTCGCTCGCCTCCTTGAGGACAGCTTCGTCAAGAACGGCGGCCGCGCTTCCGTCCTCGTCAACAGCCTCGGTGCGACTTCACTGGAGGAATTGTTCATCGCTTATCGTTCGATCGCATCCCTCCTCAAGGAGCGCGGCATCGAAATCGTGAGCCCGCTGGTAGGCCACTACGCGACCTCAATGGAGATGGCCGGCTTCTCGGTGAGCATCCTTGCGGTCGACGAGGAGCTCGAAAGCTTGCTCGCTGCGCCGGCGGATTGCCCTTTCTGGAAGGTGTAGCGATGGGATTTACCCATACCGAACTGAATGCCGCAGTCCACCGAGCCGCGGTCGCGGCCGCCCAATTCGAAAGCGAACTGAATGCCGCCGACGGCAAGCTTGGAGACGGTGACACGGGCATCATGCTCAGACGCCTATTCGAGCGGTTGGATGCGGTTTCATTGCCGCACGACCTCGGCGATGCGTTCAAGAGCCTGGCTACGGCGGCAGCGGGTGCAACCGGTTCGAGCCTTGGCACGCTTCTGATGACCGCTCTTCTTGCTGCCTCCCATCGCCTGAAGGGCAGGAGCGAAGTCCCGTGGGGCGGGCTTGGGGCAGTGATGCTCGCAGCACGGGATGCCATGCTGTCGCGGGGTGGAGGTGCGCTCGGGGACAAGACCGTGATCGATTCGATCGATGCCGTGGGCCGCGCGATTGACGGGTTGGACGATGGGGCGGAGGCGAAGGTGCGATCGCAGAAGGCAGCGAACCAGATGCTCGTCGAATTCCGCGACAGGCCCTGCCGCCTCGGCCGGGCGCGTATGTTTGGTGACAGGAGCAAGGGCATTGACGACCCGGGCATGCTCGCATTCACCCGCCTTGTCGAAGCAGTCTGCGGGGAAGTTACTTCCCGCTGACGCATTCATGGTTGAGCGTTCTGACATAATCGATGTCGCAACTTTCGAGTCATGGAGGAGTGGGTTTTGGAATACCGACAGCTAGGGTCTTCCGGACTGAGTGTTTCAGTGCTCACGCTCGGAACCATGACATTCGGCGGCGAGGGCGTGTTCGCCAAGGTAGGGACCACGGATCTTCGCAGTGCGGCGCGTCTCGTAGACATGGCCGTCGATGCAGGCGTCAACCACATCGACACGGCGAATGTCTATTCTTCTGGAGCATCCGAGGAGATTGTCGGCGAAGTTGTTCAGGGCAAGCGTGACAAGCTCCTGATTGCAACCAAGGCCGGCATGCCGGCCGGAAACGGCCCGAATGAACGCGGATCAGGACGCGCGCATCTCATCGCCCAGTGCGAGGCGAGTCTCAGGCGGCTGAAAACCGACCATATAGACCTTTACTATGTGCATGCATGGGACGGTCTGACGCCGCTGGAGGAAACGCTTGGGGCGCTGCAGACGCTGCAGGAACACGGCAAGATCCGCTACACAGGCTGCTCGAATTTTTCCGGTTGGCATGTAATGAAAGCCCTCGGCGTTGCTGAGAGCCACGGTTTTCCGAGATTTTGCAGCCAGCAGATCCATTACACGCTCCTGGCGCGCGAGGCCGAATACGAACTTGTGCCGATTGCCGTGGACCAGGGGGTAGGGATAACCGTCTGGAGTCCTCTTGCCGGCGGACTTCTCTCCGGCAAATATCGTCGCTCGCAGTCGCCGTCTGAGGGCCGTCATCTGCGTGATTGGGGCTCGCCTCCGGTGCACGATACTGACCGCCTTTATCGCATCGTGGAAGAATTGGTCGATGTCGCGCAGAGCCGTGGCGCCACGGCGGCGCAGGTCGCGCTGGCCTGGACCATGCGACGGCCCGGGGTTTCCAACCTCATAATTGGTGCAACCAGCGAAAAGCAGCTGGCCGATAATCTCGCGGCCGCCGACCTCGTGCTTAGCGATGAGGAAAACGCACGCCTTTCAAAGGTAAGCGCGCTACCGCTGCCTTACCCCTATTGGCACCAGGTCCGGACAGCAAAAGCCCGTCTGGGTCCTGCGGATATCTCATTCCTGCAGGACTTCATTCGCGACTAGGCGCCAGCCTGGTGGGGCACGCTAGAGGCCGCGCGGGAGATCAGCGCCTGTGAGGCGGGTTGCCATCGCCGTAGGCAGAGGGCGCGAACGCCGCAGCTAAGGTTTCTCAGGAGCTGTTTTGTAATTTCTCGGGGATGAAACCCAGCCCACGATAGAGAAATGCTGTTACTGCGAAGCCGCCTGACTGTGGCAGCGCAACGGTGATACCGCGAGCGGCCTACCGATAATAAATTGAGACGCTAGTTTCGCTGCTTTTGGAGGCCGCTTTTTTATCCAGCCCGGCATATCCGGCTGCGTCAGCGCGCCCACTTGCCGCCCGGTCAGCAGCATTCCCTGCGTATTCGCCAGTCACGCTCAGACGCGTTCGATGTGAGCGCGAATCTCCTTGCCGTCTGCCGAGATCCAGCCGTGTGCACGCGCTCCCTCGATCATCCTTTGAAGGGATGCCACCCAGATATCCTCACTTGCCTTCCCGGAGAGCGCCACCAGGGACTCGATGTCGACCCAGGCAGTATCGGTCCCCTCCAACCTAAGGAGGGGGCCTTTCAAGACATTTGCAGCCGCGTCTTCGGAACTGGAATCCAACGTCACCTTGAACTTACGGAAGTCGTCGGGTTCGAATAAAGCAACTTTGCCGGCTGACACCTGAACGATCATTGTTCGTTTCCTGATACCGAAGCCTTGGCCTGCAAACTTCTAGCTTGCAGCCCTCCTTGCCGGGTTGTTTGACGCGTTGAATGCCTTGACCTCATTGGCGATGAATTCAAGGCTCTTGCGCGTGCCCTCTGTGGTGACGAATCCGTAGCGGTAGGTCACGAACAGATCGGTTACGCCGAGCGAGCTAAAGCGAGCAATCTGGCGGCGGATGTGGTCCGGTGAGCCAATCAGGCTGGCTTTGGACCATCCCTCGAATGTGGGCTCGCCCTTCTCGCCTCCGCTGGCGTCGTTGATGCCCCGCACGAGCCTTTCACGTTCCTCCCGCAGCCGCTGCTGAACGCGATGGAGATAGCCGCCGGAGCGCACGATCACGTCCTCATCCTGGCTGCCCTCGATGAGATAACCGTGCGTCTGCATCGCGAACCGCACGGATTTCGGATCAATGCCCCGTTCGCGGCATACATCCCTGAACATCTGAGCCGATCGTTCTGCGAGTTCACTGCCGTTGTTGCCGATGTTCATCACCACCGACATACCCTTGTCGAGCGCCATGCCGATCGAGGCCGGAGAGCCGCAGGCGAGCCAAAATGGCGGATGCGGCTCCTGGCGGGGGGAAGGAGTGATCGTCACGCCGTCCACCGAATAAAAGCTGGACGAAAATGGCGCGTCAGGGTTCTTGAACAGGTGGATGAGAAAGTCGCATCCTTCGTTCAGCCGCTCCCCGGATGATTTGAAGTCGATCCCGAGGCGTTTGAATTCGTAAGGCTGATATCCCCGACCAAAGCCGACCTCGAGACGTCCGTTGGCGAGCTGATCCACCATGGCGATCTCTTCAGCAACGAATATCGGATTTCGCAATGGCAGCAGAATGATGCTCGTCCCAAGGCGGATGGTGCTCGTCGCCTGCGCGATTGCGGCGACCAGCGTCAAAGAATTGGGCACAATCGCGTAGTTGGAGAAATGGTGCTCGGCGAACCAGGCGCCATCATATCCAAACTTCTCCGCCAGCCTCGCGTCTTCGATCAGCGTCGGGTAGATGTGCCGCGTATCAATTGTCTGCTCGGCGGACTGCCCAAGCAGAAATGCATGGAGCCTCACTTTGCGTACTCCTTGGATTGTTCGAAAGGACCCCCCAGGGGGCAGCTTCCAATATTCAGCCAATATCCGTGTGGATGAGTTTTGAAGAGACGAACTCGCGAATGCCTTCGAGGCCACATTCGCGGCCGTAACCGCTCTCCTTGACGCCTCCGAACGGAGCTTCGGGAGCGGCCGCGGCGAAGGTGTTCAGGCCCACCATGCCCACCTGCATGGCTTCGGAAACTTTCGTCGCATCAGCTAGCGATGAGGTGAACAGGTAGCCCGCAAGCCCCCATTTGACCGCGTTCGCCTTCTCGACCGCCTCTTGCACGGACCGGACGGGGATGATCGGTGCTACCGGCCCGAACGGTTCTTCCTCGAAGATGAGAGCCGTATCCGGCACGTCTCCCAGAACCGTGGGCTCGAAAAAGAAGCCACGGTTAAATCCGGATGGGCGCTGGCCGCCGGCAAGGATGCGCGCACCTTTCGAGCGTGCGTCCTCGACCAGCCTTTCCACCCGCTCGCGCTGACGTGCGGTGGTGAGCGGTCCCATCTGCGCTCCCGCGTCAAACCCACTTCCAAGCTTGATGGAGCGCGTTTCCTCGACCATTGCCTGGGTGAAGGGCTCGACGATCTTCTCGTGAACGATGAAGCGGCTGGGGGACACGCACACCTGGCCCGCATTGCGGAACTTGGCCCGTGCCGCTGCAACGCCGACCTTCTTGGGGTCGGCATCCGGCAGCACGATTGCCGGCGCATGTCCGCCCAGTTCGAGGACGAGATGCTTGACCGTGTCCGCGGCTTGCTGAATCAGAATCTTGCCGACGCGCGTCGAGCCCGTGAAGGTTACGGCCCGCACCGAGAAGGATGCCATCAGGGGTTCAACCACATCCTTCGGGCTGCCAAGCACCATGTTGAGCACACCAGGAGGAAGACCTGCCTCCTGGCAGCAGCGAACAAACGCTTCTACAGTGGCCGGCGCTTCCTCGGGCGGGCGCAGGATGACGCTGCAGCCCGCCGCGAGAGCGGGGGCAACCTTGCGCGCCGAGGTTCCGAGGGGAAAGTTCCATGGGATGAGCGCAAACACGATCCCAAGCGGCTCCAGCTCGACGCGGAGCCGGCTTTCCGCGCGGCGGGCCGGAACGGTGTAGCCATAAAGCCGCCGCCCCTCTTCGCCTGACCAGTCGAAATGGTCGGCAGCGCCGCGCACTTCCGTTATCGATTCGGAGAGAATCTTGCCCGTTTCAAGCGTCAGCAGAGATCCTATCTCCTGCGCATTTTCGCGCAGCGCGGCCGCGACCTTGTGAAGGATCTCACATCTCTCATATGCAGAAGTCCTCCGCCATTTCTCGAAACCCGCAGCTGCGGAGTCCAACAGCTCCTGCAAATCCTCGGGTGCAGCCGAGCGATAGCTGCCGAGTACCTCTTCGTTCGAAGGATCGATGACCATCTCTTCCTTCGCACCCCGGCCCGTGACGGACCGGCCGTTTATGAACAGCGAAGGGTTGGGATATTTGCGACCGCTCATGGGTGGCGCCTCAGCGTTGTCTTTGTGCCTAAGCGTTTTTGTTTTGAAAGCAGGCAAATGTCCCGGACCTTCGCGACAATATATTGAATGATTCCGACAACCGGTGTACCAATGGCGGGAACCCGGTGGTTCGTACCGAAAGACGTATGGCCCTCAAGCGGGAAATCTAAAAGAGAACTTGGACCGGCTTTGGAAAGCAAAGGGATGTTAAACGCATCGCCGCCCGGCAATTCTCGTCGAGAGCTCGATACGGCGAGAAGATTAGGTTTCGTACTTCTTCCCCAATTCAGCCTTCTCACCTTGAGCGCTGCTTGGGAAGGGTTTCGTCTCGCAAATTCCCAAACCGGCGCGGCAACCTATGTTTGCCAAACGGTTGGAGTGACGGGACGCGAAGTTCGGTCGAGCAACGATATTATCGTGAAGACCGATAAGGAGGTGGCCGACGATCCGTCCTTCGATATTACCTTCGTCATTTCCAGCCTCAATTCGGCAGAGTTCCGCGACCAGCGGCTCGAAGTCTGGCTCCAGGCGCAGGCGGCCAAGGGCAAGTTGCTTGCGCCGATCGGTTCGGCAGCCGTGCTGCTGGCCCGAATAGGCCTGCTCAACGGCTATCGGTGCGTGACGCACTGGAAACATCATGAACAATTCCTCGAGCGCTTCCCGCGTGTCAGGCTGAGCCGTGGTCTCTACTGCGTCGACCGTGAAAGGCTCACTGCGGCAGGTGGCCTTTCCGCCCTCGACCTTGGGCTTTCCATCATCAGCAGGGGTCTGGGCTCGACGCTCGCGAAGCAGGTCGCCGAGGAGGCGCTCCTGGCGCGCCTCCGCAGCGACAACGAGGCCCAGCGCATGGACACCAAGATCCGATATGAGGTCACGGAACCCCGCCTTATCCGCGCGCTCGAGATGATGGAAGCCAATCTGGAACGGCCATTGTCGCTCACACAGATCGCCAGCGCTTCAGCGGTGTCGGAACGGCAACTGGAGCGCCTGTTTGCCAAATACATGAAAAAGCGGCCGCTCAAGGTTTATTCCGAGATCCGGCTCCAATACGCTAGGGAACTGGTCAAGAGCACAACTGAATCGATCTCGCGGATTGCAGCCGCTTGCGGGTTTTCCGACGGCTCCCATCTATGCCGACAGTATCGGGCAGCCTTCGGCGAGCCACCCACCTTGACCCGCCAAAAGAGCTCGGAGTCCGGGCATTCTGCCGCCTCGGAGGATAACTGACCGCGATCTATCCGGCGCGTCCGCTGGCCGTCAGAGGCGCAGGCCAGTCTTGGAATCGAAGAGAAGCAGATGTTTGGGCTCGACGTTGATCGTCACCGGATCGCCCGGCCTTAGCGACACGCGCTCGCGGGACAAGCAGACCAATTCCTTGTCTCCCGCGCGTAGTATGATCTGCGTCTCGGATCCCGTCGGCTCGACGATAGCCACCGTCGCCGGCGAACCGGTGCTCGTTATGTTGAGATGTTCGGGCCTGAAGCCGCAGGTTACCGGGCGCCCTTCCATATTCGCTGGGCCGCTTGCAAGCTTGAGCGAGAGGATGCCGTCGCCTGCCTGAAACATCCCACCAGTTATCCGGCCCTCTACAAGATTCATCGAAGGCGAGCCGATGAACGAGGCCACGAAGACGTTGCGTGGATTGTCGTAGAGATCGAGCGGCTTTCCAATCTGCTCTATGATACCGCCGTTCATAACGACGATGCGGTCGGCCATGGTCATGGCTTCGATCTGGTCGTGGGTGACATAGATCGTCGTCGTTCCGAGGCGCTGGTGCAGCTCCTTGATCTCGGCACGCATCGCCACGCGCAGCTTGGCATCCAGGTTGGAGAGCGGCTCGTCGAAGAGGAAGGCCTGCGGGTTGCGCACGATCGCGCGGCCCATGGCCACCCGCTGGCGCTGGCCGCCGGAAAGCTGCTTGGGAAAGCGGTCCAACAGGTGATCGATACCTAGAATGGATGCGGCATTTGCCACGCGCTGATCCGCTTCTGCGTCCATCGCATTGCGCATCCGCAAGGAGAAATCCATGTTTCTCTGC
This sequence comes from Chelativorans multitrophicus, assembly GCF_011317445.1. Taxonomy (GTDB): domain Bacteria; phylum Pseudomonadota; class Alphaproteobacteria; order Rhizobiales; family Rhizobiaceae; genus Chelativorans; species Chelativorans multitrophicus. Next base: position 87,175 of record NZ_JAAAPL010000003.1, on the reverse strand, counting down.
ACAGTCATGTGCGGATAGAGCGCATAGTTCTGGAAAACCATGGCAATGTCGCGGTCCTTGGGAGCCAGATCGTTGACCACCCGGTTCCCAATGCGAATCTGGCCGCCAGTGACATTCTCCAGGCCGGCAATCATTCTCAGCAGCGTGGACTTTCCGCAGCCAGAAGGCCCAACCAGAATGATGAACTCACCGTTGTCGATGTGTATGGAAATGTCCCGGATGATATGCAGCGCGCCGAAGTGCTTTTGCACACCATCGATATCTACTGTCGCCAATGCTGCTCCTCCCTTGGTTCTTCTTCCACACCTCTTCGCAGACTATGGCCCGATCCCGCGTGGCGATCCTTCTTGGATCCGCCTGAAAGTGCCTGCTCACAGTTGCTGCGCTAAGGGGCGCACGACGACCTCGTTGATGTTGACATAGGCCGGCTGCCGCGCCACGAACGTCACGATGTTTGCGATATCCTCGGCCTGAAGCCGTTCCATCTTGAGCACCTGTGCGAAACCCGCCTGAGACTCGGGATCGGTAATGTGACTGACAAGATCGGTGGCAACGGCCCCCGGCATAATCGTGCAGACACGTATCTTGTGCTCGATCACTTCCTGCCGCATTGAATCCGCCGCGGCGCGGATCGCTGCCTTGGTGCCTGCATATGCGCCAGTGAGCGGCCTCTGCCGAAGGGCTGCGCTGCTGCCGATATGAATGATGCTGCCGCCTCCGTTCGATTTCATCTGATCGATTGCGCGATAGGACGTGTAGAAGAGCGACATGACATTGAGCTTGTTCATGTACTCCCAGTCGTCGATTTGACCGCGCTCGAACCGGCTGGCGAGCATAATGCCGGCGCAATTCACCAGGATCGAAACCGGTCCGAAGCGCTGCTTGCAGCGCTCGAAAAGACGATCCACCTCCTCGCGGACGGTGATATCCCCCGCAACCGGTTCGATCTGTCCGCCGTCATTCGTGAGTTCCTGCGCAAGTTCGTCCAGACGTTCCTTGCGTCTTCCGGTAATGACGACCTTAGCGCCCTCCCGTGCAAAGGCACGGGCAACTGAAGCGCCAATTCCGCTCGATGATCCGGTTACAACCACTGTCTCGTCTGCCAGGAATCTCATCAGTCTCTTTCACTTTCCCTTGAAATTTCCCCCGAACGCGAAAGCATTCGGATGCCCTGAGTAGATGCAGGCGGCAGCAGGGAACGTCCTGAACGAAAGCGACAAAGTTCAGCAGACTGTCGACCAGCCTGACGGGTCAGGTCGATGGCGAATATCGAGGTGGATGGCGAGTTTGTTATATAGTTTGACGACTACGTTCACGGCACCATGGGAGCACCATGCAACAATAATTTTACAGTTGGCCGCGGGTGAAGCGGCTACAGACAACTGGATCATACAGAATGTATGCAGGGTTGACTTCTTCCGTATTGCGCGCTGATCAGTATTCCGGCGACCCGGCACTCCGGCGCGTGGCCGATGGTTTGCGCTTTCCCGAAGGTCCGGTTGTCCTGTCGGACAGTACGCTTTTCGTGGTCGAGATTGCCGGTGGCACCGTACTTTCCTTCGACCCAAATGGACGCCGCACCGTCGTGGCCGAGGTCGAGGGTGGACCCAACGGGCTTGCCTTCGGCCCTGATGGCGCACTCTACCTATGTAATAACGGAGGCGTCGCCTGGCGTCAGGAGGACGGATACAGGCGACCGGCTGGGCAGCCGCCCGACTACAAGGGCGGTCGTATTCAGAGAATTGTTCCTGACACGGGCGAGGTTTCCCTGCTCTATGACAGCTGCGACGGCCATCCCTTGCGAAGCCCGAACGATCTGGTTTTCGATCGGTTTGGCGGCTTCTATTTCACGGATATGGGCAAGGCACGCGCCCGTGATCGTGACCATGGTGGGGTATATTATGCGACTCCGGACGGGCGTTCGATCATAGAGGTGGCATACGGATTCCTGACGCCGAACGGAATAGGCCTCTCGCCGGACGACAGCGAACTGTACGTTGCCGAGACCGAAACGGCACGGCTTTGGGCGTTTGAAATCCTTTCGCCGGGAAAGGTTCGTAAAGAACCATTCCCGTCGCCGACGGGCGCACGCCTGGTCGCAGGCCTTCCGGGCTTTCGCCGTTTCGACAGCCTGGCGGTCGACCGAGACGGCAATATCTGCGTCGCCGCCCAGTTTCCCGGCAGCATCGTAGCGTTTCGGCCAGACGGCACGCTCGTTAGGGAAGTGGCGATGGGCGACCCATTCACGACGAACATCTGCTTTGGTGGTGCGGATTCCGCAGTCGCCTATGTCACGCGCTCCTCGCTTGGTGACGTCGTGGCGACCGATTGGCACACGGGCGGACTGAGGCCGCATTTTAGTCTCTGAATGGCGTCACTCAATGAGGGGAGATGGTTTCAGGGTCCGGCGAACGGGATAAGGATTCGCCAGGATGTCTTTCAACGGCGAGCCGTTGACGGATCAACTGATCGGGAGGGAATGAAGGGAGGAGTACCATGCAAAGCATTAGGTCTAAATTCTTGATCGCTGCGGGCCTTGCGGCATTCATGGGAGGCATGGCCTTGCCTGCCCATGCGCAGCAGACTGAAATAGTGCTCTGGGACATCCAGCAGCCGGGCGACGGTTCCCCACGGGGCGAGGCATTTAAAAAGAACCTGGAGGCCTTCGAAGCCCAAAATCCGGACATCAAGGTGCGGGTCGAGATAATTCCGCCTCCCCTGCTGGATCCCAATCTGATCCAGAGCGCTTCGGCGGGCAATTCTCCCGACGTGACCCGTGTCTTCAACATCTATCTGCAGCGGCACGTGGCGGCGGGATCGATCCAGCCGCTGGATCAGTACATGACGGAAGCCGACAAGGAAGGATGGCTTTTGCCCTGGGACAAGTCGGGCGTGGTCGACGGCAAGAAATATGGCATGCCGCTTGAGTACCGGTTCAGCGCGATGCTTTACAGGAAGGATCTTCTCGATCCCGCCGGCGCGCAGGTCCCCAAGACCTGGGACGAGGTTTGTTCTGAGGCGAAGAAGGTGACAAGCCCCAAGGTGATGGGTTTCAGCTTTGGCATCTCGGAAAGCGATCAGGCCAACATCCTCAACGAGTTGATGGAGACCTACTTCCTCAATGCCGGCGGCCGCCTCTTCGGCGAGGACGGCAAGGTGAACCTCGACCGGAATATTGGCGTGGGGTTCCTCGCCACACTCAAGCGTCTCGTCAGTGAATGCAATGCTGCGACACCGGCCGTGGTCGAGACCACCTACAATACCGTAACCGAGGGTCTCGCCGCCGGCACGATCGGCATGGGCATGATCGGCACTCACCGCTTCTCGACGATTGCGGCCAAGGGCGCTGGGGACAATCTGGGATGGGCACCTCCGCCCACCGTGGAACCCGGCAAGGAAGGCGAAGTCAATGTGCGCGGCTGGCTCCTGTCCATGGGCGTAAACGCAAAGCATCCCGACGAGGCTGCGCGTTTCATCAGGTTCATGATGTCAAAGGAAGCGCAGCTAAACATCGCTCAGGGCGGGGAACTCCCCACCAGGCTCGAAGCCTACGACGATCCATGGTTTGAGCAGCCCGAGGCCGCGGCGGTCGTTGCCTGGAAAGACTACATCACCAAGCACGGCGTGGTAAGCAATTACCCGGACAATTTCGTCGAGCTCAGCCAATTGATGGCGCAGGCGGCCCAGCAGGTCATCCTGAATGACGTATCGCCTGAAGATGCGTTCGACAGCGTGACGAAGCAGTACCAAGCTCCGTACTAGGTGGAAATTTCTTCGGCAGCAGCATCCTGAGGGGTGTTGCTGCCGCCTTTTGGAGGCAGGACGCTCCATGCTCACCAATCGGTTCTCGCCCTATGCGCTCCTCGCGCCGGCGTTGATAATAGCCCTCGGCATTTCTTTCTATCCGGCCTACTACGCCGTTGATATCAGCCTGCACAGAACGTCCTTCTTCCAGAAGCTGAACTTTGTCGGCCTCGACAATTATCGCAGGCTCTTCCTGAATCCGGAATTCGCGCAGGCGCTTGTCGCCACGATGAAGTTCACGTTCGGATCTGTCGTTCTGATCATCCCGATGGGACTGGCTTTTGCACTTCTGCTGAACCAACCCATCCGCTTCAGCGCATTCTTCCGGACAGTGCTCATCTTGCCTTGGGCATTGTCCCAGTCGGTCACGGCGATGCTTTGGATGTGGATTCTCAATCCCTCCTACGGGCCGGGCAATTTCATTCTCGAACAACTCGGCCTGCCAAGCATTCTCTTCCTCTCCGAACCGAACTGGACGATCTGGATCGTCACGGCCGTGAACGCTTGGATGAGCTATCCCTTGCCGATGGTGCTCTTCCTGGCTGCGCTCCAAACCGTTCCCAAGGAACTCTACGATGCGGCCCAGATCGATGGATGCTCAGGCTGGCGCCAAATCTGGCACATCTCCATTCCGTGGATAAAAAGCACAATCATGACTACTTTGATCGTGATGACGCTGCAAGTGGTGAACATGGTCACGCTTTTGTACGTCATGACCGGTGGTGGGCCGCTCGGCACAACGCAGACGCTCAGCCTGTTCGTTTTCGAGGACGGGTTCTTTAACTTCAAACTTGCCAGCGCCGCTTGCGCGGGCGTCATCATCTTCGTCCTGAACATCATCTTTAGTATGTCGTACATCCGCGTGTTGCGGCAGTCGCACATGGAGGAGCGCTGATCATGGCGGACGCACGTAGCGTGATGGATTCCGGCCGCGTGAGCATAAAGCGCCTTCCTCCGAAGGCTCGGACGCCGGAGGCAGTCCGAAGGGGACCCGGCCTGTTGTCCGAACCGCGGCGCCGGAAGCTGACTGAAATCTTGACCTATGTGGTTCTTGTTCTTGGCTGTGTCTTCGCGCTTGCCCCGATTCTCTGGGGCTTATCGACATCCCTCAAGGTGCAGTCGCAGATCGCCGCCTATCCGCCGGTCTGGTGGCCCAGTCCGTTTACACTCGAGCACTATACCGGGCTCTTGATCCGGCCCGAGATCAAGCGCTTCTTCTTGAATAGCGCGTTGCTCGCCATCAGCACGATCGTAATCTGCCTGTTGGTCGCCACGCCGGCTGCCTACGCTGCCGCCCGCTTCAAATTCCGCGGAAAGACGAGCATCCTGCTTCTCCTGCTGGCGTCGAGCATGATCCCCGGCATATCCATTCTCATACCGATCTATACGATCGCTGTGCAGGCCAATCTGCTCAATGGATATTTCGTCCTGATCGTCGTCTACACCGCATGGATGATTCCGCAAGCCGTCTGGTTCATCAGAGGCTTTCTTGACGGCATCCCCGCCGAACTCGAAGAGGCTGCAATGATTGACGGATGTTCCCGTTTTGGCGCGTTCATGCGCGTGGTGCTTCCGCTGATGCGGCCCGGTCTTGCTGCCACGTCCATGCTGATATTCATGTTTGTCTGGAATGACTTTCTTATCGGCGCAATGTTGACCACACAGGAAGAGATGCGGACGGTGCAGGTTGGACTTGTCCGTTACATCCAGGAGCCTACGGGCGTCTGGTGGGGGCAGTTCATGGCCTTTGCGATGCTGGCGATTGCGCCGGTCGTTATCGCTTTCCTGTTTTTGCAGCGCCGGTTCGTAGAGGGCCTTACCGCTGGCGGCGTCAAGGGCTGAAACCCGTTGTCCCTCCTTCGTTTTGTCAGGCTGAGCGGAACGGCCGGCCGCCGGCGCATTTGCGGGTTGCGGTTGGCTAAGTGAAAAAGGAAAGAAAATGGAGCGCACGAAACACTCTACAGTCTTGATCCCGGACCTGGCCGGCAAGGTCGTCCTCGTCACCGGCGCGTCGACCGGCATAGGAGCGGCTGTCGCACGCGCTTTCGCCGAGCAGGGCAGTTCCGTGGGAATCCACTACAATACAAGCGCCGCCGAGGCCTCGGCGCTCGCGGAAGACATCGCCGTTGGCGGCGGCAAGACTTTCCTCGTCAGAGGCGATGTTTCTGTTCCGGATGAGATGCGTCGGATCGTGGATGAGACGGCAAACCATTTCGGGAGGCTCGATGGGCTGGTCAACAATGCCGGCAGCATGCTCGGCCGCATCCTCTATGCGGACGTGACCGAAGAGCATTACGACGCCGTCATGGATCTCAATGCAAAATCCGTTCTCGTGGCGTGCCGCGCCGCTCTCCCATGGCTGCGGAAGAACGGGGGCTTCATTATCAATACATCCTCGATCGTTGCGCGCACCGGGGGCGGAGGCGGAGTCGGGCTCTACGCCTCCAGCAAAGCTTTCGTATCGAGTTTTACCCGTGGCCTCGCCCGCGAAGTGATCTCCAGCGGCATTCGCGTGAACGCGGTATCCCCGGGGGTAATCGAGACGCGGTTCCATGAACGGGACTCGACGCCTGAACAGCTTAAGGCCGCGCTGGCCACCATTCCGCAAGGCCGCCTTGGAGCGCCGTCGGATTGCGTTGGTTCTTTCCTATTCCTCGCTTCTGACTTGTTGAGCGGCTACATCACCGGTCAAACGATCGAGGTGAATGGCGGTCAGGCAATGCCGTAGCTGGAGCGCTGCGAGCGTCTTGAAACGAGGATAGACGCCATCAACCTTTCGAAGCCGTGGCGGAAAAATCCGCCATGCTCTCGCCCCGGTGTTCATGTCAGAACCGGCGGCTGAAAAAGAGCCGCCATAGGCACCACCGGCGGAGCATAGGTGACACCCTGCACGCCCGTTCTGTGGTGCTGCAAGTCTCGAAGAACTCCAAGATCGCCGCGCCGGTTGCCGCAGTGGCTGCCCGAAATTCCGCGATCACCAGTGCCCGTTCGCTGCCGCCCACAGACAGTCCAGTCTCTCGCGGCCAGTCGCGGCACCCCGCTTTTTCGATCTCGACGTAGTCCACCAAAGTGTAGCATTTGCTCAGTCAATCGGCATTTGCCTTGACGGCGTCAGCGCCACCTGCAAAAATTTAGGGGTGGTAGGTGATATGAAAACAAAGACAATACGACTGGACGATGCTGCGCGTGCCGGGTGGCTGTATTATGTCGCCGGCAATACGCAGGACCAGATTGCCTCTAAGCTCGGCATCTCGCGCCAAACGGCGCAGCGGCTTGTTTCGCTGGCGGTTTCGGAAGGCTTGGTAAGGGTAAGGCTGGATCATTCGATCGCAAGCTGCCTGGAGCTTGCGGCGAAGTTGAGATCGCGCTTCGCTCTCGATTATATCGAGGTGGTGCCGAGCGACCCTGACTCTATATCCACGACAATTGGGATTGCCGAGGCGACGGCGGCCGAGATTGAGAAGCGGCTGAGCTCGCCTGCCCCGATCGTAATGGCGATCGGCACAGGCCGCACGCTGAAGGCCGCAATCGAACAGCTACCGGCGATGGACTGCTCGCAGCATAAGGTCGTGTCGCTAACCGGAAATATCGCGCCGGACGGTTCCGCCGCCTACTACAACGTCATCTATACCATGGCCGACCGGGCTAAGGCGCGCAGCTACCCGATGCCCCTGCCGGTGATCGCCTCCTCGCGCGAGGAGCGCGAGATGCTGCACAAGCAGCCGATGATCCGGGCCACGCTCGAACTGGCGGCGCGGGCCGATGTGACCTTCGTCGGCATCGGAGATCTGGGAGCCGAGGCACCGCTTTTCATCGACGGCTTCATTTCAGAGGCCGAGCTGAAGGCACTGCAAAAGACGGGTGCGGTCGGAGAGATCGTCGGCTGGGCGTTCGACCGCGACGGACGCCTCGTCGAAGGCATCACCAACGATCGCGTGGCGAGCGCGCCGATCCCATCGCGCGAGCGCAACCTTGTCATCGCCAGCGCCATGGGCGAGCGCAAACTCAAGGCCATCCACGCGGCGCTCGTGCGGAGGCTGGTCAACGGCCTCATCACAGACGAGCGAACCGCCGCAGCGCTGCTGGCCTGACCCGGATTCACCATTAAAAACCCGCCATTCCCACACGGATTGCTGCAACGCAGCATCGAATCAACATTGACATCTTTGGCCTAAGCCGAATAATTGCTCATATCAAAGGCAAATGCTCACCCTTTGATAGGGAGGAATTTCGATGAGAATATCAGTTTTTGTGCTCGGGCTGGCCTCTGCCGGCCTTATGACCTCCACCGCCAATGCCGAAACGCTGACGATCGCCACCGTTAATAATGGCGATATGATCCGCATGCAGAGGCTCGCGAACGATTTCACGTCCAAGAACCCCGATATCGATCTCCAGTGGGTGACGCTGGAGGAGAATGTGCTGCGCGAGCGCGTCACGACCGATATCGCCACCAAGGGCGGGCAGTATGACGTGATGACCATCGGTACCTACGAGGTGCCGATCTGGGCAAAGCAGGACTGGCTCCTGCCGCTCGACAATCTCGGGGAAGGTTACGATACGGATGACCTTCTGCCGGCCATCCGCAGCGGCCTTTCGGTTGACGAAACGCTCTATGCGGCACCCTTCTACGGCGAAAGCTCCTTCATCATGTACCGCAAGGATTTGATGGAGAAGGCGGGCCTCACAATGCCGGAAGCGCCGACCTGGGACTTCGTCGCCGATGCCGCGCGCAAGATGACGGACCGCAATGCGGAGATCAACGGCATCTGCCTGCGCGGAAAGGCGGGATGGGGCGAGAACATGGCTTTCCTCACCGCCATGTCCAATAGCTTTGGAGCACGCTGGTTCGATGAAAACTGGCAGCCGCAATTCGACCAGCCGGAGTGGAAGGATACGCTGCAGTTCTACGTGGACCTGATGAAGGACGCCGGGCCGTCCGGGGCTTCCTCCAACGGCTTTAACGAGAACCTGGCGCTGTTCCAGCAGGGCAAGTGCGGCATGTGGATCGACGCCACTGTGGCCGCTTCCTTCGTCTCGGATCCCGAGGACAGCACCGTGGCCGATCAGGTGGGCTACGCACTTGCGCCGGACAAGGGGCTTGGCAAGCGCGCGAACTGGCTGTGGGCCTGGTCGCTGGCCGTACCGGCCGGTACGCAAAAGGCGGAGGCCGCGCAGAAGTTCATCTCCTGGGCGACGAGCAAGGAATATCTCCAGCTCGTGGCTTCCGAGGAGGGCTGGGCCAATGTGCCTCCAGGTACACGCACCTCGCTCTATGAGAACCCGGAATATCAGGAGGCCGCGCCCTTCGCGGATCTGACGCTCAAGTCCATCGAAGCCGCCGATCCGACCAATCCGACGGTCAAGCCCGTGCCTTATGTGGGCGTGCAGTTCGTGGCGATCCCGGAATTCCAGGGGCTCGGCACCACGGTGGGCCAGCTCTTCTCTGCCGCGCTCGCCGGCCAGATGTCGGTCGACGACGCGCTTGCCCAGGCGCAGAACGTGTCCGAACGTGAGATGAAACGCGCCGGCTACATCAAATAAGCAATGTCGAGAGCCGCCGGACAAGGTGTCCGGCGGCTCCCCAACGGCTTCAAACCCGATCGCAATCACCGCCGCGCGGCAGGAAGGGAGGTCCAGTATGGCTACCCGACAGACACGTACCCTAGCCCGCGCGATGATGGCGCCCGCGGTCGTCCTGCTTCTCGTCTGGATGATCGTGCCGCTGGCGATGACCCTGTGGTTCTCGTTCCAGAATTACAATCTGCTGAACCCGATCACCCGCGGCTTCGCCGGCTTCCTCAATTATGAGTTCTTCTACACCGATCCCGCGTTCTTCCAGTCGATCGCCAACACGCTGATCATCGTCGGCGGGGTCCTCGCCATTACCGTGATCGGCGGTATCCTGCTGGCTCTGCTGCTCGATCAGCCGATCTTCGGCCAGGGCATCGTGCGCATCCTGGTGATCTCGCCCTTCTTCGTCATGCCGCCGGTCGCGGCGCTGGTGTGGAAGAACATGATCATGCATCCGGGCTACGGGGTTCTCGCCGACATCGCCAGATTTCTCGGTCTTCAGCCCGTTGACTGGTTCGCGCAGCATCCGCTTTTCTCGATCGTCATCATTGTCGCCTGGCAGTGGCTGCCCTTCGCCACGCTGATCCTGCTCACCGCGCTGCAGTCGTTGGACGAGGAGCAGAAGGAGGCCGCGGAGATGGACGGCGCCAACGTCTTCAACCGTTTCCTGTATCTGACGCTGCCTCATCTGGCGCGGGCGATCACGGTCGTCATCCTAATCCAGACGATCTTCCTGCTCGGCGTCTATGCAGAAATCCTCGTCACCACCAATGGCGGACCGGGCTACGCGACCACGAATCTCGCCTTCCTGATCTACCGCACGGCGCTCCTTTCCTACGATGTCGGCGGCGCGTCGGCCGGCGGTGTGATTGCGGTGGTCCTCGCCAACATTGTCGCGCTGTTTCTCATGCGCGCCGTGGGCCGCAACCTGGACCGATAGGAGGCTGAGAATGGCGCGCGCAGTTTCCACCCGAAGGAAGACCATCGCCACGATCGCTGCCTGGCTGGTCGCCCTCGTGATCTTTTTCCCGATCCTTTACACGGTGGCCACCAGCTTCAAGACGGAAGCCGAGGCCATCTCCGGCATCAGCCTCATTCCCTCCGGCACGTTCGAGAACTATGTCCAGGTGCAGACGCAGCGGGACTATTTCAAGCCGTTCATGAACTCGGTGGTGATCTCCGTCGGCTCGACGGTGATCGCCCTCCTGATCGGGATTCCCGCCGCCTGGTCGATGGCCTTTTCGCCGACCAAGCGCACCAAGGACGTGCTCATGTGGATGCTCTCCACCAAGATGATGCCGGCCGTCGGCGTGCTCGTGCCGCTTTACCTCATGTTCCGCGATTTCGGGCTGCTCGATACGCGCATCGGCTTGACGGTGGTCTTCACGCTCATCAACCTGCCCATCGTGGTGTGGATGCTCTATACCTATTTCCGCGAGATTCCGGGTGAGATCCTGGAAGCCGCGCGGATGGATGGGGCGAGCCTTGTGGGCGAGATCGTCTACGTGCTGACGCCGATGGCCGTGCCGGGCATCGCGTCCACCCTGCTTCTGAACATCATTCTGGCCTGGAACGAAGCCTTCTGGTCGATCCGCCTGTCCGCCGCTAACGCCGCTCCGCTGACGGCCTTCATCGCCTCCTTTTCTAGCCCGCAGGGGCTGTTCTGGGCCAAGCTTTCCGCCGCCTCGACGCTCGCGATCGCGCCCATCCTCATCATGGGCTGGTTCTCGCAACGTCAGCTCGTGCGCGGCCTCACTTTCGGGGCGGTGAAATGACCTGCGAGCCGTTCGAATAGGCGTGGGAGGAGACCATGGGCAACATTACGCTCAAGAATGTTTGTAAGGCCTTCGGGTCCACGACCGTCATCCCCGACATCGATCTCGACGTCGCGGAAGGCGAATTCGTCGTGTTCGTCGGTCCCTCCGGGTGCGGCAAGTCCACCCTGCTGCGGCTCATCGCGGGGCTGGAGGATACCACCTCCGGCACCATCCTGATCGACGGGAAAGACGTAACCCGGGAAGCGCCGGCCCGGCGCGGCCTTGCGATGGTGTTCCAGTCCTACGCGCTCTATCCGCATATGAGCGTCTATAGCAACATCGCCTTCCCGTTGAAGATGGCCGGTACCGATAGGAATACGATCGACAGGAAGGTTCGCGCGGCGGCGGAAACGCTCAATCTCACCAGCTATCTCGACCGGCGGCCGGGGCAACTGTCGGGCGGCCAGCGCCAGCGCGTCGCGATCGGCCGGGCCATCGTGCGTCAGCCCAAAGCCTTCCTGTTCGACGAACCCCTCTCGAACCTCGACGCCGCGCTGCGCGGCACGATGCGGCTAGAGATCAGCGAACTGCACCACAAGCTGGGCACCACCATGATCTATGTGACGCATGACCAGGTGGAGGCCATGACCATGGCCGACAAGATCGTGGTGCTTAATGCCGGCAATGTTGAGCAGGTGGGTTCGCCGCTGGAGCTCTACCGCAGCCCGCGCAACCTCTTTGTTGCAGGCTTCATCGGCTCGCCGCGCATGAACCTGGTGACTGGCCCCGAGGCGGCTCGCCATAACGCGAGCACCATCGGCGTGCGGCCGGAGCACTTGAAGCTCTCCACTACCGAGGGCGCGTGGAAGGGCACAGTGGGGGTGGCCGAGCATCTGGGCTCCGACACATTCCTGCACGTGCAAACCGACGGTATCGGCCAGGTGACGGCGCGGACGGACGGCGAGATCTCCCTCCGGCATGGGGACACGGTCTGGCTCACGCCCGAACCGGACAAGATCCATCGTTTCGATGAGAAGGGACTCGCGATTTGATGCAGAGACTGAAAGACAAATCGGCGCTGATCACCGGGGCGGCAAGGGGCATCGGCCGTGCCTTCGCCGAGGCTTATATCCGCGAGGGTGCGCGGGTGGCTATCGGCGACATCAATGTGGAGGCCGCGAATCGCACCGCGCGGGAGCTCGGCGCGCAGGCCTATGCCGTCGAGCTCGACTTCACCGATCAGGCCTCCATCGATGCGGCGGTCAGGGCGGTGGAGGCTGAGACCGGCGGGATCGACATCCTCGTCAACAACGCCGCTCTTTTTGACCTCGCGCCGATCGTGGACATTTCTCGCGAGAGCTACGACCGGCTGTTTTCGGTCAATGTTGCCGGAACCCTGTTCACGCTGCAGGCGGTGGCGCGCTCGATGATCTCTCGCGGCAAGGGCGGCAAGATCATCAATATGGCAAGCCAGGCGGGCCGCCGTGGCGAGGCGCTGGTGGCCGTCTACTGCGCCAGCAAGGCGGCGGTGATCTCCATCACCCAATCGGCGGGCCTGGATCTCGTCAAGCATGGCATAAATGTCAACGCGATAGCGCCGGGCGTGGTCGACGGAGAACACTGGGATCACGTCGATTCCCTCTTTGCGAAATACGAGAACCGTCCGCAGGGCGAGAAGAAGCGGCTCGTGGGCGAGGCCGTGCCCTATGGACGCATGGGGCGGGCGGAGGACTTGACCGGCATGGCGATCTTCCTCGCCAGCGCCGAGAGCGATTACGTCGTCGCGCAGACCTACAATGTCGACGGCGGCAACTGGATGAGCTGAGAAGGACAGACCTGAATGTATTTGGAAAAACTGAGGCTTGACGGGCGGGTTGCCGTAATCACCGGCGGCGGGCAGGGCATAGGTGCTGCCTGCGCGCGGGCGCTCGGCGAGGCCGGTGCCACGGTGATCGTGGCGGACCTCCTGGCCGAACGGGCCGAGGCCACCGCCAAGGAGCTCTCCACCGCCGGGATCAAGGCGCAGGGCATTGGACTCGACGTCACGAAATCCGCCGATGTAGATGCCGCGGCGGACGAAATCGCGCGCCAGCACGGCAGGATCGATATCCTCGTCAACAATGCGGGCGTGGCCAAGAGCGACGTGCGGGCGGAAGATACCAGCGACGAACACTGGCGCTTCCATATGGACGTCAATTTGGACGGTGTGTTCTGGTGTTGCCGCGCGTTCGGCCGGCACATGCTGGAGAAGGAACGCGGCGCGATCGTGAATATCGGCTCCATGTCGGGCTTCATCGTCAACAAGCCGCAGCCGCAGAGCTTCTACAATGCCTCGAAGGCGGCCGTGCATCACCTCACGAAGTCGCTTGCTGCCGAATGGGGCCGGCGCGGCGTGCGCGTCAATGCCGTGGCGCCCACCTATATCGAGACGCCGCTGACGGCCTTCGGCATCAAAGAAAGCCCGGAGATGTACAAGGTATGGCTCGAGATGACGCCGATGGGGCGCGTTGGCCAGCCGGACGAGATCGCTTCCGTCGTGCATTTCCTGGCATCCGACGCCTCCAGCCTGATGACTGGCTCGATCGTGCTGGCCGACGCCGGCTATACCTGCTGGTGAGGGATTCCGGGCGGAAGGCAATGGCGATGGGCGGGCAGGCCGGTACGGCGCTGGTGATTTTCGACTGTGACGGCGTGCTCGTCGATAGCGAGCCAATTTCAGTGTCGGTTCTGCTGGAGGTGATCGGGGAAGCGGGGCTGACGCTGAGCGAGGAGCTTGCCTATGAGCGTTTCCTCGGCGTGAGCCTGGCCAGCACCTGCAGCATCCTGCAAGAAGAATACGATCTCGTGATGACCGCAGCGGCGCTGGACTCGCTCCGCGAGCGCCTCTACAGTCGTTTCCGCGCAAATCTCACGGCAATCGCCGGCATCGCCGACGCCTTGCACCGGCTTTACCAGCCCTTTTGCGTGGCCTCCTCGGGGCAGCCGGAGCGGATAAGGCTTTCGCTGGGGTTGACGGGACTTCTCGAAAAGTTCGAGCCGCATATCTTTAGTGCGACCATGGTCAAGAACGGAAAGCCAGCTCCCGATCTCTTTCTTCATTCAGCCGAGGCGATGGGCGCTGAGCCCGCCCGCTGTGTGGTCGTGGAGGACAGTCCCGCCGGCATCCAGGCTGCCCGGCGCGCCGGCATGCGAGTCTTTGCTTTCGCCGGGGGCTCGCATGCGCGTCGGGAAAGCTATCGCGATGCCATCACGCGCGCCGAACCTGATCTCGTCTTCGACGATATGACGCTCCTGCCGGACCTCGTCGAGCGTGGATTTCCTACCCGGAAGGTCTTTTCATGAGCGGTCTGGTCGCAGCGGTCGACGTCGGTACCGGCAGCGCGCGCGCCGGCATCTTCACGGCAGGGGGCGAGATGCTTGGCCGCGCCCAGCAGGACATCGCCATGCAGAAGCCGCTTCCCAACCATGCCGAGCACGACTCGGAGGACATATGGGCGGCGGTTTGCATCGCCGTGCGGGAAGCGTTGAGGGCGGCCGCTGCGGCCCCGGGCGATATCTCCGGCATCAGCTTCGATGCCACCTGCTCTCTGGTGGTGCGGGATCGAAACGGCGATCAGCTCTCTGTCTCCACGACGGGCGAGAAGCGCTGGGACACGATCGTCTGGCTCGATCACCGCGCTCTGGCGGAAGCGGACGAATGCACGGAGACGGGGCACAAGGTGCTCGATTTCATCGGCGGCGTCATGTCGCCGGAGATGGAGGCGCCAAAGCTCATGTGGCTGAAGCGCCACCTGCCGGAGAGCTGGGAGAAGGCCGGCTATTTCTTCGATCTTGCCGATTTCCTCACATGGAAATCCACGGGCCGGCTCGACCGCTCGCAATGCACGCTCACCTGCAAATGGACCTTCCTCGCCCATGAGGAGCCCGGCTGGAGAGAGGATTTCCTGGCAAGGGTCGGGATTGCCGATATGCTCTCTCGCGGCCGCCTGCCCGAACGGGTCTCCGCCATTGGCAGCGATCTCGGCCCACTTTCGCCGCAGGCGGCAGAGGAATTGGGGCTGACCACGCGCTGCCGCGTCGGCGTCGGGCTCATCGACGCACATGCGGGGGCACTCGGCGTGCTCGGCGGCTTTGCGGGCAATTCGACGGAGATCGAGCGCCATCTGGCGCTCATCGCCGGCACATCCAGCTGCGTCATGGCACTGTCGCGGGAGCCCAGGCCCGTGCGCGGGCTCTGGGGCCCTTATCTTGGCGCGGCGCTTCCCGACTGCTGGCTCAACGAGGGCGGGCAATCGGCCACCGGAGCGCTGCTAGACCACATCATCCGCTGGCATGGCGCGGGCGGCAAACCGGACCGGGAGATGCATGCCCGCATCTGTAGCCGCGTGATGGAACTGCGCGAGAAGGAGGGACCGGAAATCGCGCCGCGCCTCCACGTGCTGCCGGATTTCCACGGCAACCGCTCGCCGCTGGCGGATCCGCATGCGGTCGGCGTCATCAGCGGGCTTACGCTCGATTCCTCCTTCGACAGCCTGTGCCGTCTCTACTGGCGCACGGCAGTGGGAATCGCGCTTGGCGTCCGCCACATCCTCGATGCGCTGAACGACAAGGGCTATGTGATTGACACGCTGCACATCACCGGCGGCCACACCAAGAACCCGCTCCTCATGGAGCTTTATGCGGACGCGACCGGCTGCAAGGTAATCGAGCCGAAGACGGACGATGCCGTGCTGCTGGGAACCGCGATGGTGGCTGCCACCGCCGCCGGGCATTATTCCGATCTGGTGACGGCCTGCACGGGGATGCAGCAGGGTGGTGTCGCCCGCCTGCCCGATCCCACCGCCCGCGGCCGGTTCGACCGAGACTACCGCGTGTTTCTGGAGATGCACCGGCAACGCGCGGTACTGGATAAAATGAGCGAACAATAACGACGACTCCTTTGGAGCCGCCGGAATGGCTGCAGCATTAGCCTGTCGTCGCCAAGTGGCTGCTGTCATCCCTTCGCAGGGTGGCCTCGGGATGCTTCTCCCCCGCTGGCCGAGCCTGGCGGGCCTTTGCCCGGCACCCTTCTGTTGATGTATTCTGAGTTTTCCTGCCTGGTGAGTGCGTCACGCCGAGTACGACAATGGCGGAAAACTATTCCTGCTGGTTCGGTGAACCGGAAACAGTATTCCGCGTCGATTTGATCGATGACCAGCCGATACTCTGACTTTGCATTCGGTGAGGAGTAGAGTTTGGCAAGATTGGCTCCGGGCTGAAACCCGGACGACAAACACGGAGTGTCATCCAAATGCGCGTAGTTTCTTTGGCGTTTCTGCTGTCCATTCTCTCGGGGGTCGCGTTTGCGGACGAGATCCGCCCGTTGGTGGATGCCGAATGGGTAAAGGCGAATGCCGGCAAGGAAAACATCGTCCTGCTCGATATCCGCGACAATGTTGCGGATACTGATCTCGGCGAAAAGCCGTACATCGAAGGTGCGGTCGTTGCGCCTTATGCCACGGCGGGTTGGCGCACGGAACTGAACGGGGTTCCGGGCATGCTGCCCCCAGTGGAGCAGATTACCAAACTGATCGCGGATCTCGGCATCGACAATGACGATCATGTCGTAATCGTGCCTTGGGGTACCGACTCCAGCGAGATTGGAGGGGCGACCCGCGTCTACTGGACGTTCAAGTATCTTGGACATGACGAAGTATCGATCCTTGATGGCGGCTGGCGTCAGTACGATGCCGCTGGCGGCCCCCGATCAACTGAACCGGCCAAGCCAGAGCTGGCCGAGTTCACCCCGGAGACTCGCGATGAACTGCTCGCCACGACCGACGAAGTTGCAGAGGCTCTGAAGTCTGGCGTGAAGTTGGTCGACGGGCGTCCGGCCGAGCAGTACGAAGGCAAGTCGAAAAGCCCCGTCGTGGCTTCTTACGGAACATTGCCGGGTTCTCTGAATATCGAGCATTCCAAGCTCTACAGCGCGGAACACGCGCTCTTCGCCCGTCCGGAGACGGTGAAGGCGCTGACCGAGGCCGTCGGCTTGGGCGCGGACGAAAAGAACATTGCCTTTTGCAATACCGGCCATTGGGCGTCGGTCGCCTGGTTCGGCCTTTCCGAGGTGCTGGGCAATAAGAATACCAGCATGTATGACGGTTCAATGGCCGAGTGGACCGCTGATCCGGCACGCCCGGTCGAAAACAAGTCGGGCAGCTGATCGCAGAACACCAAGGCCCGTTTCGGGGCAAGAAGATCACGACGAATGTCCGGAAGCCTCCGGGCATTCGTCGTTTGAGTGGCGCCACTAGAACCGGTCGGAATGACTATGACTGACATCTCTTTTGATCGGCCCAAATACCTGCCGCCGGCAGTGATTGATCGTATGCCTGCTTTGATTGCGGGCGGCGCGATGCTGGTCGGCTTCCTTGCCATTGCGCAGCTGATTGACCTTCGGCAGGCGGCCCTGTTCCTAGTAGGCGGCCTATTGGGCACTGCCCTCTATCATGGTTCTTTCGGGTTCACCGGCGGATGGCGCCGTATGGTTGTGGAGCGACGCGGACGCGGCGTCCGCGCACAGATGCTGATGATTGGCGTGGCCGCGTCGGTGATGATTCCACTGCTATCGGCAGGCAATCTCGGTGGCCAGCCACTCGTCGGCGCGCTGGCGCCGGTTGGTGTTTCCGTGCTGGTGGGCGCATCCATGTTCGGCTTGGGTATGCAGCTCGGTGGGGGCTGCGGCTCCGGCACCTTGTTCACGGTGGGCGGCGGCTCCTCGCGCATGCTGGTGACGTTGATCTTCTTCATCGTCGGCGCGCTGATCGGTACGGCCCATCTGCCCTGGTGGTTGGAGTTACCCTCCTACGGGACCATCGACCTCGGCCGGCAGCTTGGCGCTGGTACGGCGATCCTCGCCACTCTTGCCGCGCTCGGCGTGGTCGCCCTGTTGACGCTGCTGATTGAGCGGCGCGCGCATGGCGACATTGAACACGAGCCCGCGCCCTCGCGCCCGGGCTGGAGCTGGATCCTCTACGGCCCATGGCCGCTGGTCGGGGCGGGGCTGCTTTTGGCGTTGCTCAACATCGCCACGCTGCTGCTTGCCGGCCATCCCTGGTCCGTGACCTTCGGCTTCGGCTTGTGGGGCGCCAAGATTGCCCAAGCGGTTGGCGTGCCGGTCGAGAGCTGGGCGTTTTGGAACTGGCCTGGTCCGCAGTCGGCGCTACAGTCAAGCGTGCTCGCCGACGTCACATCGGTCATGAACTTCGGCATTATTCTGGGGGCCGCGCTTGCCGCCAGCCTCTCTGGCAAGTTCGCACCCAAGGCGAACATCCCGCTCGGCTCCTTTCTTGCCGCGGTCGTAGGCGGCCTGCTCATGGGATACGGCGCGCGGCTCTCCTTCGGTTGCAATATTGGCGCGCTCTTCTCCGGAATTGCATCGGGCAGCCTGCACGGATGGCTGTGGTTTGCAGCCGCTTTTGTAGGATCCCTTGTCGGCATTTGGGCTCGCCCGATTTTCGGTCTCGACGGATTCGTGAAAAAATGAGCACCGCTCGCAATACATTCCTCTTCGGCACGGCGCTCGCCGCGGCAACCGCCGGTATCGCTGTCGATCATTATTCGCATCCGGTGCCGCGCGCCGAGATCCCGGCCGCTTCCGCGCCTGCTTCTGCCGCACCATGCGCGGCAGCCGCTCCATGTGCCGCCGGTGCTCCTGTCTCGGCCCCGGCCGCTGCCCGGGCGGCTCCATGCGCGGCTGGTGCACCATGCTCCGCGGCTGCGCCGAAGCTGGCTCCTCCGCCGCCTCCCGCAACGCCAAGCGCCCAGCCCACAAAGCTTGCTCCGCCCCCTCCACCGGCCCCGCTTCCGGCCGAGGCGAAGAAGAAGCTTCCGCCTCCTCCGCCCCCAGCACCACTGCCGAGCCAAGGAAATGGCTGAAAGCGCGGAAGAAGTCGCGCTGCGCGAAATCGTCTTCTGCGAGGGGCTGCTCGCCAAGGGCGGCCTCAATGTGCTTACCGAGACCTTTCGCGACACGAGCCAGATTACGGCATGGGAGCATTATCCGCCCGGCGATGTTTACGACCCCGCGAGCGGAGCGCAGTGGTTTTACCATTGCCATCCCGTCGAGGAAGGCACGGTTGAGCATGGCCACTTCCATTGCTTTCTGCGCCCACAGGGACTCGATGGTCCGATCCACCACCTTGCGGCCGTGGGCGTGGATGCTTATGGGCGTATTTTGCGGCTATTCACCGTGAACCAATGGGTGGTCGGTGACGACTGGCTGGATGCCGAAGGGACGATCCCGCTATTGCCGCGTTTCAATATCGAAATGCCGCGCCCGTCCTACCTCGTCAATCGATGGCTGACGGCCATCTTCGCCGCTTATGAGCAGAAAATTGCCGGATTGATCCGCGAGCGCGATAAGGTGCTTGCCGCACATCGTCCGCTGGAGGGGATTGAGACACGCCAGGACCGCACGCTGGAGGTCACTTCGGAGTTTAAGTTCCCAGAATTACCTCAAAGCACTGGACTTGCATAGCGATTCCTGGCTGATCCCGTGTCCGGGTTCTTTCGCTTCTCCCAACCCAAAGTCAGACGGTAGAGGCGGTGTATCTCAGCCCATCTTGCCCTTCTCTTGGGTGAGCTAGGCCGTATCTGACCATCAGAATCGCATTGTAAGTCAATCCCGTCGCCGTCAGCCGGCCAGGCCGGCTCCTGCAGCCGGAAAAATGGCATTAGCGCTCTGCATCATGCGGGAGAATCCCGTCAGAGGAGCAGGCGTACGGTGCTCCCCCGGCTCAATCTATGTGAATTTATTGGCGCACCTCGAAGGAGAAAGTTCGAACACTCTCTTCGAAGTGCTGGATGAATGGGAGCGCCATCTCGCGCAGCTAGACCCTAAGGGTCTGCGGTGCGACCATGACAAGCCTGCGCCGTGATTTCCGTAAATCGGCGGGCGAACAGCCGGGCAAACATCCGCCGCCCTTCTCACTGCGTCTGACCGCAGCGGAACGGGCGCGACTGGAAAACGAAGCGGCTGGCAAGGCGCTCGGGGCCTATATCCGGGAACGGCTGCTCGGGGAGGATACCGCGCCCCGCAAGCGCCGAGGTAACAGCCCGATCAAGGATCATGAAGCCCTCGGGCGCGTCCTGGGGGCCTTGGGCCAGTCCCGGCTGTCGTCCAACCTGAACCAGCTTGCCAAGGCCGTAAACACCGGCTCGCTGCCCGTCACGCCGGAAACCGAAGCCGAACTCAAGGAGGCCTGCCGCGAAGTGTCGGCGCTGCGGGATGAGCTGCTGCGCGCGCTCGGCAAGTCTCCGGGGGACGGGCCATGATCCTCAAGGCCAAAGAGCGCGGGGACGGTCCGCAGCTCGCCCGCTATCTGCTGGCGATACGCGACAACGACCATGTGGAACTGCATGAGGTGCGCGGCTTTGTCAGCGACGACCTTCCGGGGGCGTTCGGCGAAGCCGACGCCATCGCTAAAGGGACGCGCTGCAAGAACTACCTGTTTTCGGCGAGCCTCAATCCGCCGCAGGATGCGCAGGCGGCGGTTGAAGATTTCGAGCGGGCTATAGCCGATATGGAGCGCAAGCTCGGCCTGGAAGGCCAGCCGCGCGCCATTGTGTTCCACGAGAAGGACGGGCGGCGTCATGCTCACGTCGTCTGGTCGAGGATCGATTCGCAGCGCATGCGCGCAATCAATCTGCCCCACTACAAGGTCAAGCTGCGGGATGTGTCCCGGAGCCTCTACCTGAAACACGGCTGGGAGATGCCGCGCGGCCTACAGGACCCCAGCCTGCGCGATCCGCTGAATTTCAGCCGCGAAGAATGGCAACAGGCAAAGCGCGCCGGACTCGATCCGCGCGAGCTTAAGACGGTCCTTGCGCAATGCTGGAAGGCTTCCGACAACAGGGCATCATTCGAGCGGGCGCTCAGGGAACGCGGCTTCTGGCTCGCCAAAGGCGACCGGCGCGGGTTCGTCGCCGTCGATTATCGCGGGGAGGTCTATTCGCTGTCCCGCTATGCCGGGGTGAAGACCAAAGACCTTGAAGCAAGGCTCGGCGACCAGAAGCGGCTCCTTTCAGTTGAGGAAACCAAGATCGAGATCGCAGGCGGGATAACCCGCAAGCTCGAAGCCTTCATCAAGGAGGCCGAGCGTCAGGCGAGACAGCGCGAGGCCGTTCTCGCGTTCCGCAAGACGGAAATGGCTGCCCGCCACCAGGATGCGCGTCAGCGTATGTCAGCCGCCCATGAACAGCGATGGCAGGCCGAAACCTGGCAACGCGCGCAGCGATTGCCGAAGGGGTTTTCCGGCATCTGGCATCGCCTGACCGGGCAATATTCCAGGATCAGGACGCAGAACGAGCTGGAAGCGCTGGAAGCCTATCGCCGCGACCGCACGGAAAAGGACGCGCTGATCTTCAAGCAGATTGAGGAACGGCAGGCGCTGCAACGAGATATCCAAGCGCAACGCGCGATGGCGCAGCAGGAGCTGCTGCGGCTGCGTGAGGATGTAAGCCGCTACCAGGATATCGACCGCGACGACGGCGATCATCCGCACTCCCGCGACCGCGAGAAAGAGCACGAAGCTGAAACCCGGAAGCGTCCGCGCCCGGAGCGTCCCCATCGCCACAGGCGCAGCTTCGACCCGTGATGCGGGAAAGAGGGGCGCTTACGTCCCCTTTCCCGGCTTCGGCCTGAGGGCATCAGCCGCCTATTCGTCAATGACGGTGAGACCGCCCGCTCCGCGCACCACCTCAGCGAAATAATCAAGATACAACTGCTTGTACTCGGGTTTCGCCTGCGCTGTCTTGATGGCGAGGGCCGCAAGGCCGCAAAGGATAAGCGCCGGATCAAGCCCCTCGCCAGATAGCGCCCGGTGAGCTTGTCGAGTTCTTCAAAGAAGGGCTTTGCGCGGGGATCGAATCGCGGGGGCTGCTCCATCGCCCGCTACGCCCCTTTTTCGTCGGCGGCGCTTTTGTACGGATAGATCGTCCACTCGCCCTTGTTGTTGATCCGGACCTCGCTTCCGTTCTCATCAACGAGAGTGAGGTAGAGCGTCACCCATTTGGCGCGGTAAGCTTCATAGCCCGCAAGTTTGTGGATGATTTCGTAGAGTCCCTGCCGCATCTCGGTCATGGACAAGGGCGCGTTGTCCCGGCCACGCAGTTTGATCTTG
Organism: Chelativorans multitrophicus; assembly: GCF_011317445.1. GTDB lineage: Bacteria > Pseudomonadota > Alphaproteobacteria > Rhizobiales > Rhizobiaceae > Chelativorans > Chelativorans multitrophicus. The sequence goes on along the minus strand of NZ_JAAAPL010000003.1, from coordinate 64,878 downwards.
AACGAGTTGCTTGCCGGTTTTCCGCCGCTGCGTTTTTCCATGGAAGAAATCGTACAACCTGACCTTGCCGGGCCGGAAGAAAATGCGCCCCGAAGGGCGCATTTACCTGCGGATAAAAAAGGAAGAGCGCTTACGCGCCCTTCCCGGCTTCGGTCTGGGGGGCATCGTCCAGCGGCGCGCGCAGGACGATGCGGCCATTGATCGGGCAGGTTTCAAGCTGGAGCGTGTAGCCCTTCCCGTCCTTGTGCGGCCAGGCAGCGCCGACCTTGTTCCAGTAGGACTTCTCGCCTTTCTGGGCGACGTGCCAGGCGAGGTATTGCGGTGCGCTCAGGGCCTGGGCGGTGTCGGTGTTTTTGCGTGCCATGATCTCATCTCCTTGGTTTGGGTTGGCTTGCTAACGCCTCCCGTGCAGGCCGGAGGCAAGGATCGGGCATCATGGCCAACACGGTCCTGCGCAGCAGGAGTGGTGCGGGCAGGCCATTGAAAGACAGAGGCGCGTCCGGCCAGGGATTCCAGGCGTCATCGATGCAAGCCACCCAGCCGAGAGGATGAGCGGCACGGGGGCAGAAAATTCCCGCTGTCCAAGGCCATCCGCTTCGGTCAAGACCCGCCGTTCCCGGCCAGCAACCTTCTGGCGATAGTCCATATCCGGTCAGGCGTCGGCACGCTCTTCCAGCGCCACGGGATGGGCTGCAATGACATGCGCCGCCTCTTGCCGATCAGTGCCGCTTCAATCCTGCCGCGCTTCGATTATGCCTACCTCAAACCGTAAGGCGGTTTTCCGTCTCCTTCCTTCTTCGTTTCAAGCCGTCCCTTGATCCATCAGCGCCTTGTCTGGGCCGATGATCATGTGTGCCGGGGCCGAAAGGCCCTGAGTGGTTCGGGGCCTCCTGAAACAAAGGAGGAAACGATGAAACTCGTCTCACGTTTCGAGGCGGCATCCCGCAGCACCGCTGAGTTGAACGGTCTGCTCGGCGAGGCAATGCTTGCCTTTGCTGCCGCACCGCGCAGCTCGCAAGAGCGTCGCGACGCGCTGGCCTCGATACGCAATATCGAGAACGAGCTGGCGATACGCCCGCCGGGTCTTTAGCCCCTTCGCGGCTGGCCTCACGGCCAGCCGCGAATTTTCCGCCTGAGAGGGGAATCGCCGCTCACGCGGCGATTCCTTGTTCCACCTGTCTCCCTGCCTGAAGGCCATGCAGGAAGTCGGCGGCGCGTTGCGCGTGGCTGGCGGCGGCAAAGATGGCCCGCTTATCGTTCTTCAGCACCTCTAGCCATGAGCCGATATAGGCGGCGTGATCCGCGCGCGGCTCCGGCGTCAGGCCAAGGTCGGCGGACAGGAAGGCCGCGCCCAGCTCGGCGACAAGCTCCTCCATCGCGTAGCCTTCATCGCCCCAGCGCTTGCGCCCGAACTCGCGCTCAAGCCGCAAGGGGTGCCGGGTCCAGTGGGTGAGTTCGTGCGCGAGCGTCGCATAGTAGCTCTCGGCATCGCGGAACGCCTCGAAGGGCGGCATCTGCACGCGGTCTTCGGCCATCGTGTAGTAAGCGCGGTCGCCGCCGTGCCGGATATCGGCGTGGGTCGCAACGAAGAACGCATCCGCCTGCACGTTGCGCGCTACCTCCTCAAGCCGGGGCTCGGCCACCGCATAGAAATGCTGCGGCAGCCCTTCCACCTGCTCGACATTGAACACGGTATAGCCCTTGAGGAACGGGATTTCGCGCTCGGCCTCTTCGCCGGTTGCCTCGTCGCGCTCTGTCCTGCTGATGCGGTCGGCATAGACGACTAGGCTGCCGTGCTCGCCCTTGCGGACATGCCCGCCCAGCTCCTGCGCCTGCCTGAAGGTCATCCAGATCGGCGCGGCAAAGCCCTTCGCGACAGCCTCGCCCCAGAGCATCAGCACATTGATCCCCTGATAAGGCATGCCGTTGGAACGCAGCGGCCTCGTGATCCGCCCTGCAGCGTGCTCCGCGCTCCAAGGCTTCAGCCAAGGCCGCACGCCCTGCTCCAGCTCGGCGACTATTCGGCTTGTGATCCTTTCATAAACATCTGTTTTCATCTTCCTTCCCTTCCTTTTGAAAGCAGGTTGCGCATGCAACCGATGCCTCCCGGCGAGGGTGGGGGTAGCAAAGGCAAGGGCGATTTCCGGGTTATTTTGCCTCGCGAGGAATTCGCCGAAGGCGAAGGGGAAAATAATTCGGAAATCGGGAGCGGAGCGACTTTACCCTTGCCGCGCGAGGGGCAAAGCCCCTTAGCTTTTACTTGGGGCGTTGCGGGGTATTTCCGCTGAAGGAGGTGTGCCGGAGACCGGCACGGGGTCCGGCCAGGGGGAAGGCTTTCCGCACATTCCAACAGAGAAGTGCCCGTTCTGAGGAAGACGAGAACAGGCTTGGCTCGCCGGTCCCTGCGGTGCGCCCGACCTCGTGGTAGTGCTAGGCGAGCGCACAGGTGACGGGGATGCTCGCGTCCTCGGTGGCCGGGGCTAGGGTGCAGTGCCAGGGGACAGGGTTCGAGACGGAGGTGGAAGACTTTTAGATTTCTACCTTGCGTTTTCGTCCACTTTGTGGTTTTATAAGCCTCAGCAGAGAAATAGGCGACGTAGAGCATATGGAAGACACTGAAAACATGAGGGGTGATTTCGTCCACCTAGCGAGGATCGCGCTTTCTGACCGCCCCCAGGACGTGCAGACCTTCCTTCGTCGCATCGCCAAGCGCACCGGCGACCCTTCGCTATCGGCAGCCCTTGTCGATCTGCTGCGCAAACGCCCCACTCGCTCATCACCTCTGCGCCGCACGGCGGAGATACCGCTGCCGGTTGATACCGACTCCCGGTTCCAGCTCCTGCGGGTGGAGGAGCGCCCGGAGTTGCCGCACGAGCCGATTTATACAGAGAAGGTACGCGAGACGCTGACGCGCCTAATCAAGGAGCGCCGCAATGTTGAGGCCCTGATCGACGCGGGGCTCGAGCCGACGAGAACGATCCTGTTCACAGGCCCGCCGGGCGTCGGGAAGACGCTTGCCGCGAAATGGCTCGCGCGTGAGTTGGAGCGTCCCCTGCTGATCCTGGACCTATCCGCTGTGATGAGCAGTTATCTCGGACGCACGGGCTCGAATCTTCGCCACGTCCTTGATTACGCAAAATCGATCGACGGCGTACTGCTCCTCGACGAGCTGGATGCGATTGCGAAGCGGCGCGATGATACAGGAGAGATCGGCGAGCTGAAGCGCCTGGTTACAGTTCTTCTGCAACAACTCGACGACTGGCCATCGACGGGGCTCCTGATCGCCGCCACCAACCATGCCGAGTTGCTGGACCCGGCGGTCTGGCGTCGCTTCGAAGAGCTGGTCGAGTTCGAGTTGCCGGGACGTGAGGCGGCGAGCGCCTTCATCAGGGCGCTGCTGCATCGCACAGCGCCGCAGGCCGAGGACTGGTCAGATGTGCTTTCGTTGGTGCTGGCCCGGCAGTCCTTCAGCGATATCGAGCGCATGGTGAACAGCGCCCGGCGGTCGGCGGCGCTCGACGGCAAGAGCCTCGGCGAGCACCTGTCTTCGCTCCTGACCATCGATAACTGCCCCAAACAGGATCGCATCGATCTTGCTGTTCAGCTCGTCCAGACCGGGCTTGCCTCACAACGCCGCGCCCATGAGCTGACCGGAGTGGCGCGCGATACGATCCGCGAGCGTCTGAAAGGCACCGCGGCCGAGAAGTCGGAGTAAGCCGCCATGCCTAAGCAAAATTTTCTCCTCGGCCGTGGTGAGCGTTTGACGGAGGACGTGACGGTCCGGTCGGGCGGTGGTCCGAAACAAGCGCCCTATACCTTCAGCGAAGCGCGGACCCGCCTCACGCCGATGCTGGGCCAAGCAGTAAAGGAAGTGGATGCTCTGCCTGCCGACGCCTGCCCGCGCGATCAGGTTGTGCTCTCCCTCACGCTGAACCCGGAATACATTGCCAAATCCTACTTCCCAGCCGAACTGCTGCGCGACGTCGGGGTCGAGGTCGTGGGCAGCCGCCCAAAGAAGGTCAAACCGGAAAAGCGCTCGCGCGACCGGGAACCGACGGAGACCATAACCACGGAGCTGTTCGCGCGCGGAACGCGCAGCGCGTTCCGCAGGTGGAGCCAGACGCTGCCGGACTGGTCGCCTACGCGGCGCAGTGCCGATGATCTGGTCTCGATCGAGGAGATCGCCGCTCCCGCCCCTCACATGAAAATCAAGGGTACACTGCCGGAGGAAGGCGTGCTGCCGATGGAGATCGTGCTCCATGCGGGCGAGCTGGAGGGCGAAGTGGATGCGCTCGAGGAGTTCGGCCGCTTCCTCGAAGCGCGGGAGTTGCCCCGGAATTTCGGCCGCCGTTTCTACGCACAGGGGCTCTGCTTCATCGAGCTCGATGCCCCAAGCGAGCGCGCCGAAGAGATCGCGACCTTCTCGACCGTGCGGGCGCTGCGGAAGATGCCCGAGCTGCGGATGCTGCGGCCGACGATCCGCTCCTCCGGAATCCCGAGCACGCGGCCGACGCTGCCAACTGAACCGGCAGTGTCCGAGGGAACGCGGGTGGCGATCTTTGACGGCGGCGTGCCGGAAGGCCATCCGCTGACCGAATGGGTCACACCCTACGAGGTGGAAGGCATGTTGCCCGCAACAGCGGAACTGCATGAACATGGCGTCGCGGTCACCTCGGCTGCCCTGTTCGGCCATATCGACCCGAAGAAGCCGATTCCCAGACCCTTTGCCGCGATTGACCATTACCGGGTGCTCGATGAAGACCCGCATCAGGACCCGCACGAGCTCTATGAGGTGCTCGAGCGCATAGAAGGCGTCCTCGCGAGTCAGGAGTACGATTTCGTCAACCTGAGCATCGGGCCGTGCCTCCCGATCGAAGACGATGACGTACACGCCTGGACTGCGGTGCTCGATGACCGCCTTGCGCGCACCTCTACCTTGGCAGCGGTCGCGGTCGGCAACGATGGAGAGAGCGACTCAGCAACCGGCCTCGACCGGGTCCAGGTGCCTTCCGACTGCGTAAACGCCTTGGCCGTCGGCGCGTGCGACACGACCGAGAACGATTGGCAGCGAGCGCCCTACAGCTCGGTCGGACCGGGCCGGAGTCCGGGGCTCATCAAACCTGATCTGGTGAGCTTCGGCGGGTCGGTCGCGCGTCCGTTCGTGGTGCTGAGCCACGAGCTCGATCCGAAGCTGACGACGACTGGCGGTACGTCATTCGCCACGCCGAGCGTTGTGCGCATGGCGAGTGGTGTGCGGGCGCATTTCGGGGCGAATCTCAACCACCTAGCAATCCGCGCCTTGCTCGTCCATACGGCTGAAGTGAGTGAGATCGACTCTCGCGAGGTAGGCTGGGGACGCTGTGCCCAGGACTTGAACGAGATCGTGCTCTGCGCGGATGACGAGGTGCGCGTCGTCTATCAGGGGGAGATTTCTCCGGCAAAGTATATTCGCGCCTCAATTCCGGTGCCTCCCGTCGAGATCAACGGCATGGTCAATTTGAAGGCGACCATCTGCTACAAGTGCCAGACCGATCCGCATCATCCGGGGAACTATACGCGCGCCGGCCTTGAGGTTACCTTCCGGCCACACATTGAGCGTTTCGCGCGTGAGGGCCAGCTTCACCCAGACAGCAAGTCCTTTTTCGGATCGTCGCCTACGGGCGCGACCGAGGATGAGTTGCGGCGCGACGCTTGGAAGTGGGAGAACTGCCTGCACGCGAGCAGGCGGATGCAGGGCCGTTCCCTCCAAAACCCGGTGTTCGACATCCATTACAACTCGCGGCTTGAGGGCCGCAATTTCGCGCCCGGCCAGAAGTTGCCCTATGCCCTCGTGGTGAGTGTGCAGGCCAAGGGCGTCGCGGACCTCTACGATCAGATCGTGCGGAAATACGCGGCCCGGCTCGAGCCACTGCGTCCGGTCCTCGAGGTGCCGGTGCGGACCTGAGTCATCCCCTCTCGGGTAGGCGGAATGCACCAGTTCCTTCTACAGACAGAAGGGACCCGTCCCCGATCCAACGCTCCCGCGCACCAGTGAGAGCTGGCGACTGATCTTGCGCAACGGATGGAAGCCGAATGGCCGAGACCGCCACCGGCGGGCTCGGTTCGCGACAGCCCGGGCCTCCTACGTCCGTTGGAGGGCGCGACAAAATACAAAGTCACTCGCCTTCGCTCTGGCGACGAATGACACCCTGCTGTTCGTGGGCTTCCAACAACAGTTGAACATATTCCCGCGTGCTGGTTGTCACATGTCCTAAGTCAGGCCATGCAAAAGGAGCACTCATACACGTTGCGCTGATTTCCAGCTCCGCACCGAGCAATTCGGCAACCGAAAGCGCTGCCTCGGGCTCCTTGGAATCAGGCCAAAGGTCTTCATCCAGCACAATGTATGCATCGCCTTCGTCATCGACGAAAATCTCTGCCAACAGCGCACCAAGTCGCTCTGCGGGTGTCGCCGCGTCTTCAAGCAAAGCAGTGCGCAAGAGCATGGTAATGCTCTTTACGTTGAGCGTCAGTGTGGGCCGTGAGTCCACCACTATGATCGTGGGCTCAGGCCGCTGCCGTGCCATAGGCTGTGGAACAGGTTTTGGGTCCACTTCGGAGCCTTCCAACCAAGCGGGCGTAGAAAAGATGTCGATGGGAGATGCGCCGCAGCCAGGGCAGTGCCAAAGGTTCTCCGCAAGCCGTGCACCCGTGATCTTGCCGTCGCAATGTAGGCAAAACCATTCGGCAGACCGCTCTCCGAACAGTGGATGTAGCACGACCCCTTCGGCATCAGGTTTGGTGGAACGTCTTGGCCAGTCGGAAGAAATCCCTGCACGCACCTTGGTCGCTTCCTCATCTGCGATCACTAGTGCTGCGTCCAGGAAATCGCGTTTGCGTACAGGGCTGGTGTCAGAATGCGGTTCTTCGATCTCAACAATCGGCTGCGAGAACAGTGCTTCGCCAACAAGGATGCGCCATCCGTTGCCTTCCATGCGTATGTCACCGAACAATTCAAAAACCCGATACGGGTGATCGCCGATCTTTCCCTGTCTGATCGGCTCGTAGACTGGACGGGAGAAGCTCTTGTCGATGAACCTTTCTTGTTCACCCGCGCCTGGATGAGACTGACGAACAAACGCCTCGGCCTGCGCCAGTTGCTCTGTACTCGGGAGCCAGCCCTGCTTAGCTTTAGCTGCCAGTTGCGTCCAATGCGCAAACTTCAGCTCAGCCGCAATCGCATTGAGTGCTTCGTGTTGCGGAATCCGGTTTGCCCGCGCATACCGCTTTCCGAGTGTCTTGAGTGTGTCGATTTCGTTCTTCTTAGTCATGATCCATTTCCAAATGGGATCTGACTAGGTGTCCGCTACTAACCAGATCCCACGATTGGGCTGGAATCTTATAATTGAAGGAAAGTGCTGCGTAGCTTTGCGTGGCGGACACACCGGCATGCACTGAATGCCAACACAATCGTGCAAGATTCTGCAAGCGTCGTCAAGCCTTTGCCGAAAGTAGTCTTGCGCAGCACTTTAAGTCTGTGGCGCACCAACGAGCGGAGGGCTTAATCTTCACGGGTGATGGGGCCGCAGGCCGCGACACAGGCAAGGGAAAGTCAGCGGATCAGGGTAGCAAAAGATTAGATCGGACGGACAGCAAAGGTCACACTGCGGTAAATTCCCGGCGGCGAACCTTCAAGAGTGCAGCCGCCTACCAATCCGCGTACCTATGGCGTCCTGAAACTCTTGATTTGAAATGAAGCCGTATTGCTTTCCTTGATGGCCTATGAAGTTTATTGCGTATGGCGATAATCTTCTAAAAAGGTCGGTTCCCTGCCGGTATATCCTAAGTTCGTATCGGCTTTCGCCAACCCGTGATATAGCGGCAAGGTCGCCCTCGCGCGCAACGCCGGTGTAGCGATATGGGCCAGTTCCAAGCCGAAAATCGAGATTGTTCTCCGCCTCGAACGTAACCCGAATTTCTTCCTCTCTTCCAATGTCAACAAAGTTCATTTGGATGAGACAAGAGTAAGTCCGCTTATGGCCCCGCTCGTTGAGGATCGTTAGAGCCGGAAAAAAGTCGTAGCAGTCGCGGCTAAGCCAGAAATACTGTGTTCCCCTACCGGCTATGGAGCCCGGAACGGCATTGATCCGGGCTGTATCTGCATGCCCGAGCCGGAGGATCATGGTGACCTCGTCCGTCTCATCGAGAACAATCGCGCCTGCCTCCTCATCATATAGGAGCTGCCATGCTGGGGCCGTTCTATCGGTCAAGGTCGGCTGGTACATATCCCAACGCTGCGCGAGCATGCTAGTGACCATCTCATCCCAGCAGAATCCTAGGTTATGCGTTGTGGGTCGGTCGAGCAGCACGGCCATTTCGACATTTTGTGCCATGCCAGGTCCCGTGAAGTTCCCGCTGGTGACAACGACCATTTGGCCCTCGTTCGTCTTCGACCCGTAACTCTTGGCATGCATAAGCCGCTTGCGGTTGACGATGTGGACCTCGGCTCCACAGTCCAATAGCTCGGCGACAACCTGCTTGCTGCTCAGGTTCTGCCTTGTACTGCCGCCGAAGATCGCCACGACCTTCCCACCCCTTTCGATGTGGTGCCGGAACACGGGATAGAAGCGAACGCCCCCGTTATAGTTTGCGAAACCCGACATCAGGTACAGAGTGCCTTCGCCAACCGGCTGCTCCCTGAGCCAGACGCGCTCTAGGATTGAAACCAACCCCTTGCTTTGGCCGGTCGCATAAACATTCGGATGAAGCGTCAGCTCGTTCATTTGTTTCGCAGCACGATGAGAGTTTCAGCGGCGACGGCATTGCTCATGTGGTAGCCGTAGCGATGATAAGTTTGCAGGGGCATCAGCTCTTCAACACTCCAGCCCTCGGCTGCGGCAAGGCTCGCTAGATGCGACGGTGTATCAATGTCCCAGCGGATGCCGCCGAGGGTCGTGTGGTTGTGACCCACGATCAGCCCGAACGGGGCGCGGCGGTTCATAACCCTCTTGACGGCTTTGAAGCTGCCTTTCATGGAGGCGAAATACCGATACAACAGCATCGGCACGGCCTGGCGCCGAAATCCGTCATCTTGGCCAAGCGCATGCTGGAGGCGCAGACAATAATTGGCCTGCTCCTCGGGAAGATTGTCCTGGTTGTTTTCCAGTTGTGCAGGCAGTGCCCGTCGAGCGTTCCCGCGCAGCTCGCGGCTGCCAATAAGCTCAGCCTCCAGGCTCAAAATCTGCTCGGGCTCGACCAGTTTCAGCCATACAAGTGACAGCCGTTGCGTGTCGATGTAGGGAAGCGCCATCGCATAAGGCGGGCTGGTGATGGCGGCGTCAAACCGACCGCCCACGGCTTTGATTGAAAGCTGGCCCACATCGCAGAGCAAAGCTTTGCCTACGGGGAGCGAGGTTCCCAAGACCGCCTGTGCAGCCTCGATCCGTTCCAGCGTCTGGAAAGTTGCGGCGAGAAGCGCCTCGCTGAACGGCGTTTCGGGCAGAGGCGACTTTCGCCGTCTGATGCGGAGGTCGTTCGGGTCCTGCTGCGAATAATCACGCAAAAGGTTACTGGCTATGACTAGGAAGACCGGCGCGAGGTCTCCCGCGATCTCTTCGATTTTCAACCGGATGCCTTCGAGTTCAGCCAGAACGTCATCATCGAACCAGGACTGAAGGTATGCAGCACGGGGACCAGTGTCCTTGATCACCTTCCAGCGCTTGGTGCGCTTCAGCGAGGCAGAGAGCCGGGATTCCACTGCCCGGAAGGCCGCCACCGGCGTGACGAGTGCTTGAAGCTTCGCCTGTGCGATATAGACGGCCAGCGGATTGATGTCGGTGCCGTAGCCTATCGCGCGAGAGTGCGCGCACTCGACCAATGTGGTTCCACTGCCACAGAACGGATCAAGGACCCGCTGACCGGGCGAGACTTCAAAGATGTTGAGTAGCGCCCTGACGACCTGCGGATTGAATTTCCCCTTGTACTCGTGAAGTCCATGAACAGAGTACCTTGTCGCTTGCCTATTTTTTCCGAGGCGAGCAGCATCTTCGAGACGGGCCTGAGTTGTCTCCACAGCTCCGTGCCCGTTGATCGCCTGCGAGAAGTACGTGAGCCGCGCCGCGCTTTCGCAATCAACCGGATCAAGAATTTCGATGCCCTCGGGCACCTCGCGCAGCTTCACTCCATCGAATAAAGCGGAGATTTCACGGGCCGCAAGATCCCGCTCGTAGGGATAGTAGCGATAGTTGTGCCACGTTAAACGGATCATGCCGCATCCCTCCGCAGCACAAGCACCGTCTCCTTCTTTATGTTGGCATGTGAAAGATTAAAGGACTTCCGGTTTGCCGACAGGACTCTGTCTTTGAGGAACACGGGTACAAATCCTGTGGCGAGTCCGGCGTTCTCAATAATCTTGGCGTTATCGACAATTTTGCCGTGAATGCGGGAGCGGCCCACGACGAAACAGGCATACCCGCCCGGCACGACGACTTGCTCAAGCAGAGCGAACGTTTTTCGCATCTGGTCCACAAAATGATCTGCCGTATGGTGGTTTTTCTTGAAGAAATGGGCGCGCGCGCCGATTTCCTTTTCCTTGACCGCAATAGGATCGAAGCCCAGCCACCACATACGATATTTATGGTAAAGCCAGTACTCGTAGGCGTTCGGGTATGGCGGCGAGGTGATGACGAGGCCAACTGGCTCTCCGACATCAGCAGCATTGACCTGTAATGTGTCCGCCTCAATCACAGTTGATGGCGACAGCGCGTAAGTGCGAGAATGAAGAACGTAAGCAAGGCGATCAACCGCGCGGCTGAACATCGGAAACACTTCGTCTGCCGTGGTATTCTTCGCAATGGCGGCATAACGAGTGTCGCTCTCCTGGTTTGAAACCCTGACGATAATGCTAGAGAGAGCTAGTCGCAGAATGTCTCTGGCCTCAGGAGCGGCAGTGGCAATCGCCTCGGTCAGGCAAGCGAGGCGGGCCTGAATATCCTTGCGGAACCAATGGTCCAAATTGGGAATGGCCGGGATTTCCGGATCGCGGACGCTATCCGCCGCTGAAAGAACCTTGCGCGCAGCTTCCTCCAGAGTCTCCGGTGCGGTGGAGACTTTCACCCTGCTCATCAGACAAGCGATGGGGTTGAGGTCTATCCCAACAGATCGGAAGCCGCGCCTCTGGCTTTCCACCAGTGTCGTGCCGCTGCCGCAGAACGGATCAAGGACAGCCGTTCCTGGCTGGACCGGCAGACATTCGAGAACCGCCCGTGGCAACTCTGCAACGAACTTCGCTGGGTAAGGGTGAACTCCCTCGATTTCGCTGTGCGCGATCCTGTTAGGGAAGTCCCAATCCACCGAAGATAATGCTTTATGCTCAGGCCGGGAGGGTAGGTCAAAGTCTGCTGATGGAGAGAAGTCGTCAGCAAGTGGTTCGAGGCAGTCGGTCATGAGCTGCGCCCTTCTGTTTTTTGGTTATAGGTGCGCACCAGAGGAAGCGACTCCTGTGTAATTGCCTGCTCCTGTTGATGTAGGAAGTCCATGACAGCACGACGGGCTACCTGTGCAACAGGCATGTCATCCCGGCCCGCCACTGCGAGCAGTTGGGAATATGCGCGATCATCGAGATTGATGGTCACGCGGGCGGTCTTCGTGCGTCCTCTTGGCCTAGCCATGCCCACAGTTTAGTGCTGCAAAAAACTGTTCGTAAAGGGACTTCGGCTCTGGGGGCCCCAGATGCTGTGGACAGTTTCTTGGCCAGGGAGAAGCCGTGGTTAGCAGCAAAGAGAGGAGCCGTGCAGCGAGGCAGATGCAGGAGGGCTCAGTGGCTCCCTTCAGGCGCTGATCCAAGGGGGCGCGAGCCCTGGCCGTGGTCCATCTTCGGCAAGATGGCGGCATCCAATCCGCGCAGGGTTGGTCGATGGGAGGTCCAGTGAGGGAGAGTGAAGTCTCCTTACTGGTCAGGGTTCCAAGGGGCTCGAAGGCTCTTGGTCGATGGGATGGGTCCAGGGTAAGGGTAGCGCGAAAGCTCCCCTCCCTGGTCTCGATGAAGTCGTCTCCATGAAATGGTCAGGGGTCTTGGGGGCAGGAACGCCCTCAAGTCGATGGGTGCAGGGAGAAGCGAAGTCTCCCTGCGAGTGGTCAACCGGCGATACGGTTGATGGCTCTGGAACGGGGTCGATCCCCTGAAAGAGCCAAGGCCGGGGGATGCAACGGGGGTGCGCAGCGGCCCCCTTGCCAAGTGTGTGTTGTACTACAACACACATCTTGCGTCTGCTAGATAACGGCCATCCAGATGCGACGGCATGATGCTTAGCGTGACGCCTTCTTTGCCGTCTCTGGCTCCAGCATGATTTCGAGGTAACGCTCGATGAACTCTTCGGTGGTTAGCATGCCAGCGAACTCTCCGGCGATGCCATCTGCATCCTGTGCCATCTTCGCAGCCCGCTCGTAGGCTGTCTTCGAAAGCGTGATCGTTAGTTCGATTTCGTCGTCCATCATCTTCACTCCGACGAGCGTGGCACTCGTTGTAATGCAACATCGTACTGAGACTGCCGATCTAGCGAAGGCGCGTCCACGGCAAACACATCATGCAGCGTCGGCATTATCATCGCGCCAGAAAATCCGAACGGTTCCCGTCTCAGAACGTACATATGGCTGAACAGGAAATCGCGGATCATGATGAGTATGTCCTGGCTGCCGACCGGCAGGCAGACACCTTGTCGGCTCAGTGCATTCGCCTCCGAGTACGTCGTCTTTCCATGTTCTGGACCGTTCTCATCGGGAAGAAAGTACCTCTCGCGCGCAACCCCGTAGTCCAGCCCTTCTCCTGGGCCGATGGACAATATTACGGGCGCGCTTTCCACTTCCGGCTGCTTCCCAATCGGAGCAACCGCGATCCCCATTGCCGGTCTGCCCGGCTGGCTGAGAGCCGCAGAAGAATCGAAGTGCCTTTCGCGTAGAACGCGAAGCACATAGTCGCCTTCAAGGGCGGCCCAGAGCCCCGCATACCCAAAGACATCTCCGACGAAGTGCTTCATCGCCAGTCCCAGCTCTTCTTCGGGCGGCGTTACCATCTGAACTTTAAGGAACTCGACGCAGGCGTTCAGGAATGTTGCGCCGCGCATACGCTTGCCCTTGCGTAGTCTTTGGATGTTTTTCAAGGTCGAGTCGTAAGTCACGTTATTCGACAAGTATTTCCCGATTTCATTCGCAAGGGTGACATCCCCCACCTTGTGTTTCGAGCGATAGTCAAGGATCGCGCGTCTGATCCGCTCGACCTGATGGTCCTCAAACCTCCGGACGAAATCCATGAAGTGTCCAGTCACTGTCCAAGCGCGGGCGGTACGGGATCACCTAAATTTCCTCTCATCGCGCGAGGCGATCATAGCCCTTAGCCGAATTCTGGAAAGGGTCTCGCCGCGACGAACAAGGAGATCGCGATGAACAGCAACGCTTACAGCCACGGTTACAAAACCGGCGTCAACGGCGGCAAGGTCAACACGAACGGCATGCCGTCCCAGCAGAAGCAAAGCACCGATGCCGGTGTGAACGCGGGCAACGCAGCGCGCGGCAAGAAGTAAGCCGCGCGGCCCCTGGCGGGGCGATCCGTTGTCCCGCCCTCCCAGTCAGCAGACGCCAACCAGTTTGAGGACGAAGGTGATCCCATGCGCACAAATCCACGAGGGGGCGCGTACTACGACATCTGTCCGTACTGCCGCCTCTCGCCCATCGACTACCTGATTTACCCGCGTCGCTTTCCATGCCGCGTTTGCCGGAATGGGAAGCTCCGGCCTGACGAGGTGAACCAGCTTCTTTGCAGGGGTGTTCACAGTGGCCCGCGCTTCTAACCAAAAGAGAGGATCGCCGACCGGCAGCCTGCTTGTCGGCGTGTCCTTCTTCGCTCTGGCGAGCTACTGGCCCGAGCTAACAGGCGCGCGGCCCGACGCCGCCGAGCAATTCTATCTCGGCTTCTTCCAGTTCATCGGTGCAATGGCTTCGCTCGGCGGGCTGGCCGGGTATTACAAGTCATGGCGGCAGCGCGAGAAGCGCAAGCAGGCCGAAACCGCCTCGGGCGTGTTTGGCTCCGCCGCCTTCGCGACGCTCGACGATTGCGCGCGGGCGGGCCTGCTCGATCCGCGCGGGCTTTACCTCGGGCTGCTCGATGGGCAGCCGCTCTTTTACAGCGGCAAGGCGCATTTGCTGACCGTTGCTCCCGCCCGCCAGGGCAAGGGGATCAATGTCGTCATCCCGAACCTGCTGCATTTCCAGGGGTCAGTCTTCGTTACCGATCCCAAGGGAGAACTTGCGGCGGTAACGGCGGCGCACCGCGCCGAGCGATTTGGCCAGAAGGTCTACGTCCTCAATCCCTGGGGCTTGCACGGTCTGCCCCAGCACCGCTGCAATCCCTTGCAGCCGCTGATCGAAGCGGCGAACGATCCGGCGCTTCTTCGCGGCATCTCCGATGAAGCCAAGGCGATTGCGCTGCAACTGCTGCCCGAGCCGGAAGATTCGCGGAACCGCTATTTCCGGGAAGGCGCGCGGACCATCCTGCGCGCGGTGATGCTGCACCTTGCGACGCGCGGCATGCCGGAACATTGCACCCTGCCGGAGATGTGGCGGGTGCTGTCCAGCACGAGCCGCGTCGAAGCCGCTGTTCGCCGGATGGTCGAGTCTGACGCGCTGTTCGGAATGGTTGCCGATGTGGGGCAAGACCTCGCCAACCAGATCGACGACAACCCGGAGCAGTTTGCCGACTTCCGACAGGGTGCGTTGCAGACGCTCGACATCTTCGATCCGATCGGCTGGCTTGGTGATGCTGTCAGCGGCGCGGATGTGGACTTCAAGGCGCTGAAGGAAGGCAAGGCCAGCATCTATGTCGTCGTCCCGCAGGACAGGATCGCAACGCACGGGGCCTGGCTCGGCCTTGTGACGCGGCAAGCGATCACGGCGGTCGCCCGGTCGTCGGGCAAGAGCGAAGTGCTGTTTCTGCTGGATGAGTTTGCGAACATGGGCAGGCTCTCGGGCCTTGCAGAGAGCCTGACGGCGCTGCCCGGACTCGGCGTGCGCGTTTGGGCATTTGTCCAGGAACTGTCCGAGCTTATCCGGCTGTATGGTCCACATACTGCCCGAACGGTGCTTTCGCAGGCTGAAGTGAAGCAGTTCTTCGCGGTGCAGGACGACCAGCTTGCCAGGACGCTCTCGGCGGCGCTCGGCCAACGCACGGTGAAGACCCGCAACTTCAATCTCGGGCGCTTCGATGACGATGAGATAGGCGAAAGCCTGAGCGAAACCGGCAGGCCCCTCATGTCAGCCGACGAAATCCGGCTGATGGGCGCAGATGAGCAGCTTCTGCTGATCAAGGCGGCGCTGCCCGTCCGGGCGCAGAGGCTTCCGGTGTGGTTCGTGTGGCCCTGGGCAACATGGCTCGCGCCGAACCCCGTCGAAGGAGACTATCCGCTGACCCTGCCGTGCTTGGAACTGAACTACCGCGAAAGGAGCGGGAGCCGTGAGTGAGTTTGATGTTGAAGTCATTGGCGCGGGATCACCCCGCAAGCCTGACGGAGCGCGCAAGCGGACGTTCAGGGCGGCCCGTCGCCTCGCGCAGGCGCTGTTATTGCGCCCTCGCATTCTGGTGCTGAGTGGATCGGCGGCTTTCGTCCTGGTCGGCGGAACGCCGCATGTCGGCTGGGACTACCAGTGCCGTCATCCGATGACGCCGGGGCAGCCCTGCCGGTCGGTGGATTACTGCGCTTACTACGGAGTCCAGGGACGGCGGATCGTGTTCCCGGAGGACGGTGAGACCTGCCGGGTCGTCAACTTCCTGCGGATCGACTGGCAACGGATCGTGTGAGGACAGGCCAATGGACGCGACGCGAAAGAACCACCATCAGCGCAGCGGGACACGCTTCTCGAAGGATGGCCGCACTGTGTTCGTGTGGCTGCGCGTGGATCGCCGGAAGTATGAGTTCGCGCGCTCCTGGGCGCTGCATCATGCGGACGCTGATCCTGACGGCACGGCAGAGGATCAACTCGAAGGGTATCTCAACATGGCGCTCATGGAGCACATGGATGAGATGGACTGGAGAGGATCGCCGGAGATCGAGGCGTACTATCGAGGGTTGCCGAATTACGGAAAACCCGTTGGCGACTCGGACGACGAAATCCCCTTCTAGCCAAGGAAATCCGCGCCTTTCCGGGCATCGCAAGTTTGTGTGACCACATCCCTGAGCTGTATAATTAAAGTAGAGGGCATGAAATGTTGACCGATGAGAAAAATGGCGGAAACACAGGCGAGAACTCGCCTGCCGGTGGCGACGGCCTTGCCAAGCGTTTCGATGCGTCGGCGCGGCCCGTCCTTACCGTCGATGTCGCGAAATATCAGGTGCTGCTCGATGATCCGAGCCTGAGCGAAGCACAGAAAGAGGAATTTCTGCGCGCTCTTTGGTCCATCGTCGTAACCTTCGTTGAACTCGGCTTCGGCGTCCATCCGTTGCAGGAAGTATGTGGACAAGATTCCGAATCTTCTTTTCCGAGCGCAAAGAAGGCTTTCGATCAGGTAGAATCAAAGAAATCAGTGGAAACTCAAGACGACAGAGACTCCGGCCCAACAGCCGGTTTAAAAGATCATGAATACACATAGCAACAGTGATGATATCACCAAGGCAGTCATCTATTGCCGCGTGTCGAGTGCGAAGCAAACGGTGCGCGGCGATGGTCTTGCCTCACAGGAAACCCGTTGCCGCGAGTTTGCAAAATACAAAGGCTATGAGGTTGTCGAAGTCTTCCGTGATGATACGTCCGGCAGCCTTACGTCGCGGCCCGGAATGCAGGCCATGCTGTCCTTCCTCAAGGGGCAGCGTAAGGAGCAGCATGCGGTCATCATCGACGATATCAGCCGCCTCGCGCGTGGCCTCATGGCGCACTTCGAACTGCGGGTGAAAATCGGCGACGCGGGCGGTGTCCTCGTAAGTCCCTCAATCGAGTTCGGCGAAGATTCCGACTCCCAGCTCGTCGAAAACCTGCTGGCGTCGGTTTCGCAGCACCAGCGTCAGAAGAATGGAGAGCAGACCATCAACCGTATGCGGGCGCGGACCCAGAACGGTTATTGGGTTTTCCAGGCTCCCGTCGGCTACCGCTATGAGCGCGCAAGCGGTCACGGCAAGCTGCTGGTGCGTGACGAACCCAATGCCTCCATCCTGCAAGAAGCGCTGGAAGGCTACGCCTCCGGGCGCTTCGAAACGCAAGTCGAGGTCAAGCGCTTTCTCGAACGGCAGCCGTCCTTTCCGAAGGACCTACCGAACGGCGAGATACGCAACCAGCGCATCCATGATCTCCTGACGCGCGTGGTCTATGCGGGATACATCGAAGCCCCGAATTGGGGCGTTGGGCTGCGCAAGGGCCAGCATGAAGGGCTCATCAGCTTCGAGACATTCGAGAAGATACAGGCGCGGCTTAAGAGCACGGCCAAGGCTCCGGCGCGCAAAGACATCAGCGCCGATTTCCCGCTGCGCGGCTTTATCCTGTGCAACGACTGCGGCAAGCCGCTGACGGCCTGCTGGTCGCAAGGCAAGTCGCAGAAGTACCCCTATTACCTCTGCGCGACGAAAGGCTGCGAGAGCTATCGCAAGTCGATCAAGCGCGACGAACTTGAAGCGGCGTTCGAGGGCGTTCTTCAGAGCCTTGAGCCGTCACCCAACCTGTTCAAGATCGTGAAGGCCATGTTCAAGGATGCCTGGGACATGCGGCTTGCACAGGCCAACGAGACGGCAAAGGTTTTGAAGGCCAATGTTGCTCAGATCGAGAAGCAGATTGAAGCGCTGCTCGACCGGATCGTCGAATCAGGAAACGCGAGCGTCATCACTGCTTATGAGAAGCGGATAGCGAAGCTGGAACGCGAGAAGGTGCTGGCGCAGGAAAGGCTCACCGTGACCGGCAAGCCCAGGCTCACCTTGGAGGAGTCGTTCGAACACGCGCTCGCGTTTCTCTCAAGCCCTTGGAACCTATGGTGTAATTCTGACCTGATAGGCAGGAAAACGGTGCTCAGGCTGGCTTTTATGGAGCCGCTGGCATACTGCCGCAATCAGGGACTTCGAACACCTAATTTAGCCTTTCCGTTCAAGGCATTAGGTGGCTTCTACAGTGGAAAATGCGAGATGGCGCACCCGACAGGATTCGAACCTGTGACCTCTGCCTTCGGAGTTTTTTAGACTGCCTTTCGCTACAGATCGCGAGGGCACGCCATGTTTCTCTATCATACTGATTTCAAAAAGAAAATTGGAATTCTCTTTCCTCTGCGCTATCCTACATCCCGCCTGAATTTACTTCCGGCTGCTTCCGTGGTGCTTCCGCGGAATCAGCCCCTCTTCAGGGGAGGTTACGTCTGATGGCAAAACTGACCAAACGAATTGTCGAATCCGCCGAGGTTCGCGAGAAGGACTACTTCGTCTGGGACGACGAACTGCCGGGCTTCGGCCTGCGCGTTTTCGCATCTGGCAAACGCAGCTATCTCATTCAGTATCGAGCCGCCGGTCGCACCCGGCGCTTCACCATCGGGCTTCATGGAATCTGGACGGCCGAGAACGCTCGGCAAGAGGCCAAAGCCCAACTCGGCCGAGTCGCACGCGGCGAGAATCCCTCCGAAGAACGCCAGCTCGACCACAAAGCAATCACGGTGAAAGAACTCTGCACTCTCTATCTGAATGACATGAACGCCGGCCTCATCATGGGAAAAGGCGGTCGACCAAAGAAGCCTACGACGATAGTGACCGATACGGGGCGCATCAACCGGCACATCATTCCGCTTCTCGGCGCCCGCCGAGTGAAGGATCTCGCCAAGGCCGACGTAAACAAGCTCCTCAAAGACGTCATGGCGGGTAAGACCAGGGTTTCGGTCAAGACCGACAAGCTACGGGGAAAGGCTATCGTGCGCGGCGGTGCGGGAACCGCCGCGCGAACCGTCAGTCTTCTTGGCGGCATCCTCACCTACGCCGTAGATGCCGGCATCATAGACCGCAACCCTGCGCACGGCATCAAGAAGCCGAAAGACAATGTCCGCAAGCGTCGGCTGTCCGACGCGGAGTATCGCATCCTGGGCGTCATGCTGCGCGAGGCAGCAGAGGACGAGAAATACGCGATGACCGTCGAGATCATCCGCCAGATCGCCATGACGGGTTGTCGGCGTTCAGAAATCATCTCGCTGACGTGGAACGAGGTCGACACGGATGCGAGTTGCTTGCGTCTCACCGATAGCAAGGAAGGCGCTTCTACCCGACCCATCGGCCTTCCGGTCATCGAATTTCTGGAAGCGCAGAAGAAGAAGGCGACCGCAACTTATGTGTTCCCGGGCACGCGGTCGGACGACGGCGCCTTCGGCAGCTTCCCCAATCATTGGAAGCAGATGTTCAAGGACTCGCCCTTGGCCGGCGTCACACCGCACGTCCTGCGCCACAGCTTCGCGAGCATCGCAAACGATCTCGGCTTCACCGAAGTCTCCATCGCCGCACTGGTCGGCCACTCCAAGGGCACCGTGACGAGCAAATATATCCATACGCTCGACACTGCTCTCATCATGGCCGCCGATACCATCTCCGGCTACATTCAAGGCCTGCTCGATGGCATTGCCTTCAAACAGACCGCGTATGCGTTGGACCGAGATTCCCGAAAAACGGCCCTCGCGAGGTTCCTACAGAACGCGGTCGATGAAGGTGCCGGATCGGCCCCCGACCAGCTCGCCGCCTAATCCTCGCGGAAGACTCATCTTGACTCCGGTGTGGGAAAGTTAGAACAAATAGAGAACATGATGCAGAATCCCAAGCAGGAGGTCAACGACGAACGTGCGGCCACAGCCCGCCCTTGCGGAATTGCGCGCGCAGATCGCCCGGATCGAAGGGCGAAGCCAGCGCGTGCGATCGGCGCTGCCGTTCGGCCTCGCCGAGGTCGACGCGCGCCTTCCGGACGGTGGACTCGCGCTCGGAGCGCTGCATGAGATCGCAGGGGGCGGCAACGGCGTCGTCGACGGGGCGGCCGCCGCGCTGTTCGCCGCCGGGATCGCGGCCCGCACGAAAGGGAAGGTGCTCTGGTGCATCACGCAGCCGGACCTCTTCGCCCCGGCGCTCGACAAGGCCGGGCTGCGTCCCGATCGCGTGATCTATCTGAGAGCGGGCGACCAGACTTCCGTTCTCGCCTGCATGGAGGAAGGGCTGCGCCATGGCGGGCTCGGCGCGGTCGTCGGTGAGGTCGCGCATCTGTCCATGAAGGCGTCCCGGCGGTTGATGCTGGCCGCCGAGGGCACCGGAACGATCGGACTGGCGCTGCGGCGCTGGCGCCGTC
This sequence comes from Chelativorans multitrophicus, assembly GCF_011317445.1. Lineage (GTDB taxonomy): Bacteria > Pseudomonadota > Alphaproteobacteria > Rhizobiales > Rhizobiaceae > Chelativorans > Chelativorans multitrophicus. Next base: position 44,574 of record NZ_JAAAPL010000003.1, on the reverse strand, counting down.
AGGCCGACTCCATGGATTTCGGGCAGCCAACCTCCTCGGCCACGCGCTGGCGAGTCTCGGTGCTGCCCTCAACCCCCTTGCCGGTTCCCGGCCTTGGCCGCCACCGATGGCTGGTCGAGCTGATCCGCGCGCGCGCAGGGGAAAGTGCTGATTTCGAGTTGGAAGCGTGTGATGCGAAAACGGGTCGTCTCAATCTACCTGCCGAGCTGGCCGACAGACCGGGTGCGGCGAATGACCGGCTCCGCCGTGCCGCCGGCTGACGCTCCGCTGGTCCTTTCGGGCCGGCAAGGAGCGAAGCGGGTGGTGACGGCGGCGGATGCGGCAGCGCAGGCGATGGGCCTGCGCGCCGGGACGCCGGTGGCCAAAGCCCAGGCGCTCGTCGCCGGGCTCGTCGTGCGCGACGCCGATCCCGTAGGCGACAGCGAAGCCTTGGAGCGCCTGGCGCTCTGGATGCTCCAGCGCTTTTCCCCAATCGTCGCCGCCGACCAGCCGGACGGCATCGTCATCGACAGCTCGGGCGCCGATCATCTGCATGGCGGCGAGGCGGCGATGCTGGACGCGCTGATCGGCCGCCTTGCCATGTCGGGCGTCGAGGCGCGCGCGGCCGTCGCCGACACCTGGGGCGCTGCACATGCGCTCGCGCGATACGCGGCCAGCCCCACCTTCATTGCCGAACCCGAACACGGCGCCGCCGTAATCGCGCCGCTGCCGATCGCCGCACTGCGCCTGCCGCCGGCCATGCCCGCCGAGCTGCGCGTCCTCGGCCTCGAGCGGATCAAGGATTTGCTGTCCCAGCCGCGCGCGCCCCTCGCGCTGCGCTTCGGCCCCGAGCCCGGCCGGCGGATCGACGAGGCGTTGGGCCGCTCGGCCGAGCCGATCGAGCCCATCCGGTTGCCCGAGCTGGCCGAGACGCGGCGGGTCTTTGCCGAGCCCATCTCGGCGGCCGAGACCATCGCGCGTTACATCGAAAAGCTCGTCGTTGCGCTCTGCGCGATCCTCGAACAGAGGGGCCAGGGCGCACGGCGGCTCGATCTCATCTGCCAGCGCGTCGACAACCGCACCGAGGCCGTGCGGGTCGGAACCGCCCGGCCGGTGCGGGACGCCAAGCGCCTGACACGGCTGCTGTGCGACCGGATCGAAACCATCGACCCCGGCTTCGGCATCGAGACCATGACGCTCTGCGCCACGCTTGCCGAACCGCTGACGCCGCGCCAGTCGGCGACCACGCTGATCGAAGAGGCCGAGCCGGACATCTCCGACCTCATCGACACGCTGGCGAACCGGGTTGGCGAACGCGCCATCTATCGGGCTGCGCCCGTCGCCAGCGACGTGCCGGAGCGCTGCGTCCGGCACATCCCGGCGCTTGCCCCCGAGACCGGCGAGACCTGGCCGGACGCCTGGCCGCGTCCTGCGCGGCTCCTGCTCAGGCCGGAGCCGATCGAGACCATTGCTCTCCTCCCCGACCATCCGCCCGTATCCTTTACCTGGCGCGGCGTTCGCCGCCGCGTGGCGCGGGCGGACGGCCCCGAGCGCGTCTTCGGGGAATGGTGGGCGCGGGACGCCGAGATGGCGGCGGTCAGGGATTACTTCCGGGTCGAGGACGACACAGGCGAGCGCTTCTGGCTCTATCGCGCCGGCGACGGTGAAGACCCGGCCACGGGCTCGCATCGCTGGTTCATCCACGGAATCTTCGGATGACCGCGAACCGCTACGCAGAGCTTCAGGTGACGAGCCATTTCAGCTTCCTGCGCGGCGCATCGTCGGCCGAGGAGCTGTTCGCCGCGGCCGCCCTCATGGGGATCGAGGCGCTCGGCATCGTGGACCGCAGCTCCCTCGCCGGGATCGTCCGAGCTTGGGAGGCGGCCAAGGCGACAGGCATACGGCTGGTCATCGGCTGCCGTCTCGACCTGGCCTGCGGCGCGTCGATCCTCGTCTATCCGACCGACCGCGCAGCCTATGCGCGGCTCTGCCGGCTGCTGAGTCTCGGCAAGGGTCGGGCCGGAAAAGGGAAGTGCCATCTCGAATGGACCGATCTTGCGCGCTATGCCGAGGGGCAGATCGCCCTTCTCGTGCCCGACGAGGCCGACGAGACCTGCACGATGCGGCTGCGCCGCCTGCGCGATGTCTTCGGGGATCGCGCCCATCTCGCGCTCACCCTGCGGCGCCGTCCCAACGACCAGATGCGCCTCCATGAGTTGTCCGGCCTTGCGTCGCGCATGGGCGTGGCATGTGTCGTCACCAACGACGTCCTGTTTCACGAGCCGGGACGCCGCGTTCTCCAAGACGTGGTGACGGCGATCCGCCACACGACCACCGTGGATGCGCTCGGCTTCCGCCGCGAGCGCCACGCCGATCGCTATCTCAAGAGCCCCGAGGAAATGCACCGGCTGTTTGCCCGCTATCCCGAGGCGCTGGCGCGCACGGTCGAGATCGCGGAGCGTTGCCGCTTCTCTCTCGACGAGCTGGTCTATCAATATCCCGAGGAGCGCGACGACCCCGCGCTGTCTCCCCAGCAGACGCTCGAGCGCCTGACCTGGGAAGGCGCTGCGTCCCGCTATCCCGACGGCCTGCCCGACACCGTGCGCGCCACGCTTAACCATGAGCTGGGCCTCATCGCCCAGCTCGACTACGCGCCCTACTTCCTCACCGTCCATTCCATCGTTCGCTTCGCGCGCAGCCAGGGCATCCTGTGCCAGGGGCGCGGCTCGGCCGCAAACTCGGCGGTCTGCTATGTGCTCGGCGTCACCTCGATCGACCCGGACCGCAACCAGCTCCTCTTCGAGCGCTTCGTCTCGGCCGAGAGGAATGAGCCGCCCGACATCGACGTCGATTTCGAGCACGACAGGCGCGAGGAGGTCATCCAGTGGATCTACGCGACCTACGGCCGCGACCGTGCCGCGCTGTGCTGCACTGTGATCCGCTACCGCGCCAAAGGCGCGCTCAGGGACGTCGGCAAGGCGCTCGGCCTTCCCGAAGACCTCATCAGCACGCTCTCCACCCAGGTTTGGGGCTGGTCCGAGCAAGAAGTCGGTCCCCAACACGTCGATCAGCTCAACCTCAACATGGCCGACCGGCGGCTGCGGCTGACGCTGGAGCTTGCCCGCGCCCTGATCGGCTTTCCCAGACACTTGAGCCAGCATCCAGGCGGGTTCGTCCTGACGCGCGACCGGCTTGACGATCTGGTCCCGATCGAACCCGCAGCGATGGAGGCTCGCCAGACTATTGAATGGGATAAAGACGACATCGACGCGCTCAGGATGATGAAGGTCGACGTCCTCGGTCTCGGCATGTTGAGCTGTATGCGGCGCGCCCTCGACCTGCTGGCCGAGCACAAGGGCGTCGCGCTCGATCTCGCCTCCATTCCGGCAGAAGACCCCCGCACCTACGCCATGATCCGGCGCGCCGATACGCTTGGCACTTTCCAAATTGAGAGCCGGGCACAGATGTCCATGCTTCCCCGGCTCAAGCCCCGCACCTTCTACGATCTGGTCATCGAGGTCGCCATCGTGCGGCCTGGTCCCATCCAGGGCGATATGGTCCATCCCTATCTGCGGCGACGGGAAGGCCGCGAGGACGTCCATTATCCCAAGCCCGAGCTGGAAGCCGTGCTCGGCAAGACGCTCGGCGTGCCGCTCTTTCAGGAGCAAGCCATGATGGTTGCGGTGTCCTGTGCGGGTTTCACGCCCGGCGAGGCCGACCAACTGCGGCGCTCCATGGCCACCTTCAAATTCACCGGAGGAGTCTCGAAATTTCGCGATAAACTCGTCGCCGGCATGGTCGCCAACGGCTATGAAGAAGCCTTCGCGCTCGCCACCTTCAAGCAATTGGAAGGCTTTGGTAGTTACGGCTTCCCGGAATCGCACGCCGCATCCTTCGCCCTGATCGCCTATGCCTCGTCGTGGGTGAAATGCTGGCATCCGGACGTCTTTGCCTGCGCGCTCCTCAATTCCCAGCCGATGGGGTTCTACGCCGACGCCCAGATCGTGCGCGACGCCCGCGACCACGGCGTCGAGATCCGACCCGTCTGCATCAATAGCTCGCGCTGGGACTGCACGCTCGAACCGACCGCCGACGAAAGCCGCTTCGCGGTGCGCCTCGGCATGAGAATGGTCAAGGGGCTGCCCAACCGCGATGTGGCCGCGATTGTCGCGGCGCGCGAGGAGTTGCGCTTCGCCTCAGTCGACGATCTTTGGCGGCGCGCCGGCGTCCCGACCGCTGCGCTCACCCGGCTCGCCGAGGCCGACGCCTTCCGTCCCGCCTTCGGCCTGGCCCGGCGCGAGGCGCTATGGGCGATCCGCCCGCTGCGCGACGAGCCCTTGCCGCTCTTTGCCGCCGCCGCCCGCCACGAACCTGAACCGGCCCCGGAGCTTCCCGAGCCGCCCGTCCGGCTTCGCCCGATGACCGATGGCCGGGAAGTGGTCGAGGACTACGGCCACACCGGACTTTCGCTCCGCGCCCATCCGGTGTCGTTCCTGCGCGCCGATCTGGCCCGCCGCCGCATCGTGCCCTGCGCGCAAGCGATGGGCGCGCGCGACGGGCGCTGGCTGGAGACCGCCGGGCTGATCCTCGTCCGGCAGCGGCCCGGCTCGGCCAAGGGCGTGATGTTCGTGACCGTCGAGGATGAGAGCGGCATCGCCAACATCGTCGTCTGGACCAAGACCTTCGAGAAATACCGCCGTGTCCTTCTTTCATCGGCCATGCTCGGCGTGAAGGGTCGCGTCCAGCGTGAGGGTGAGGTGGTGCATGTCGTCGCCCACCACCTCACCGACCTGACCGCGCTTCTCCAGACCGTGGGCCAGCGGGAGGGTGAATTTCCGCTGCCGCACGGCCGCGGGGACGAGTTCCACCATGGAAGCCCGGCTCCCGATCCGCGCACGTTGCCCAAGGTGCCGCGCACGCGCGACATCGGCGATCCCTACCAACATCTGGACGAAATGGGCGACGGCAAAGGCGAAATCCGCGTCAGGACGCGGGATTTCAGATGACGGATCAAGCCGCCAACATCCTGCACGCCGACCTCGACGCCTTCTATGCCAGTGTCGAGCAACTCCTGAATCCAGCCCTGCGTGGCAAGCCGATCGCAGTCGGCGGCGGCGTGGTCCTGGCCGCCAGCTACGAAGCCAAGGCGTTCGGCGTCAGGGGCGGCATGGCCGGCAGGAAGGCGCGGGAACTCTGCCCGCAGCTCGTCTTCGTCGGCGGCCATTTCGAGGACTATCAACGCCTTGGTGACGCCGCAATTGCCATCATCGGCGACTTCACGCCGCTGGTCGAGCGCATCTCGATCGACGAAGCCTTCGCGGACGTCACCGGCTGCACCCACCTCTTCGGTCCGCCAGCCGAGATCGCTGCCGAGATCCGCCGACGCATCCGCGACCGGCTCGGCCTGCCGATCTCGGTCGGCGTAGCGCGCACGAAGCACCTCGCCAAAATCGCCTCGCAGGTCGCCAAGCCCGATGGCCTCGTCGTCGTCGATCCGACCCGTGAGATCGACTTTCTCCATCCCCTCCCGGTCGGGCTGATGTGGGGCGTCGGCCCAGTCACGCAGGTCAAGCTGCGCGAGCAGGGTATTCTCACCATCGGCCAGTTGGCGGAAACGCCAGGCCACTCACTCGCACGCCTGCTCGGCCCGGCAGCCGGCGAGAAGCTGTCGGCGCTCGCCTGGAATCGCGATGCGCGCGAAATCCGCACCCACACCCGCGCCCGCTCAGCCGGCGCACAGTCGGCGCTCGGTCGAAAGCCGGCCACCGAACAGGTCTTCAAGCCCGTTGTTCGCCATCTGGCCGATCGCGTTGCCGCGCGGCTGCGCGACAAGGCGCTCGCGGGCCGCACGATCACCGTGCGCGTGCGCTTCGTCGACATGCACGCCGTTACGCGCTCGCTGACCCTCGACGCGCCGATCTCGGCGACAGCGATGCTGGCAGAGATCGCCGAGGAGCTGGTGCGCGCCGCCTTGGCCGATCATCCGCGAGAGCGGTTCATCACGCTGGTCGCCGTCTCGATCTCGCATCTGCGCCAGCAGCCTGCGATCCAGCTCGACCTCCCGCTCGGCCTGCCGGACGAAAAACACCGGCCCGGCACCCGGCAGGGCATCGCTCGCTGGTCGGCCGACCGGGCCATGGACGCCGTGCGCGCCCGCTTCGGCCGCGACGCCTTGGGCTATGCCACCGCGCAGCTCGACCGCGGGCGTTCAGTGCCGGACGCCTTCAGGGAACTGGCCGAAAAGAACCTCGGAAATGTTGATCGCGGCGATGGCTCTGACATAGACTGAGGCTGCGTCCGAATGTGATTGCTTGCCCTCACGCCGCCGTGGAGGGCAGCCGAGCGCAAACGGATATGGGAGCGCGCGACATGCGCCTCACCGCGAATACCCTTCGATTCGTCCTGGCCTACACGCTCGTCGGCATCGCCTTTCTCGCAACCCTGGTCCTCGGCTACGACTTTGGCATCCCCGGCATGCTCGTTTTCGTTCCCCCGATGGTCGCCTCCTATGGTGTGCTGCTCGCCCTCTCACGCACGCCCTGGCTCGGAGACGTCGCGCACGGGCTACAGAACGCGCCTTCACACCTCGTCTCCATGACGCTGGCCGCGATCGTCCTGCTCTGGGCGTCTTCCCTTACCGGATTTTATGAGCAGGTTGCGGCGTTCAATGCGGGGGCGCCTTTGACGGCGCGCCTCGTCATCGACGTCATCGCAATCGGACTGCTCGTTGCCGGCGCCTTCGTGGCCGGGATCGCACTGGCGCACCGTGGCGTCCCCGACATGGACGTTCTCCATCCCTTCGTCGCGGCAAACATGCTCTTGCTCGCCTACACGCTGGCCACGACGGCGATCGCCGGACTTCCGGCTGGGCCGAATCCGCAGATACCCGCCGCCGCTCTCGCGTTGATGGCGATCGGCTATGTCCGATGGGCTATTCGTTCCCGACGCGAGGCGGCGCACGCCGCTCGCGATGCACGTCGCTAGGCGGCGCCCTTGCGCACCGTCTCGACCGCAAGCGATCCGGCTCCGAGCGGATGGAGAAGTTCCGACTCCGGCCTCGTCAGCCAGATCCACGCTGCCCAATCCTCGGGGCGCAGAACCACGATCTGGCGATCGTGATAGGGCTTCACGTCCGGGCCGGGCTCGGTCGTCAGCATCGCGAAGGCCATCGGATGGTTGCCCTTGGCTTCACGCCAGATGCCGGCGATCGCCATGAACGGGGCATCGTTTAGCGTGAAGCGATGCTTGGTCTTCGGATATTTGCTGCCCGTGAACTCGAAAAAGCCCGACGAGGGGATCAGGCATCGTCTCGTCTTGGAGAAGTCGCGGCCTTCCGAGCGGAAGTTGAAGACAGGCCCGCGCTTGGGCTGGTCGGACGGCAGGCCGAAATTCATCGGCGCCAGCTCGATCTCGGTGTCGTTCGCGGTGGACCTCATGACCGGCCCCATCTCGTTAATGCGAATGTTGCTAGCGAAGGGAAGGTCGAGTTCGGTTTGCTGCGTCGGAACGTTCAATTCCAACGCCTGCATCATCTTGACGTATTCAACCCATTTGACGTGTTGCTCGTAGGCATTGCACATTGCGCAAGTCTATCGCGAAAATCTGGGAACTTCGAGGCTGGGCGTCGCCCTCCGGGCCGGGCTCTCGGCTGGCGCTGAAGCACCGCTAAGCGGGTCTTCACCCTGGCGGGCTTCGATCCCTGACGCGAGAGGCTAGCCGCCGCGAACCGCAATCCGCCACGCATCGGCTTGTCACACACAGATACTTGTTCAAGGAGAAGCCGTGTAGATGGATGTGCTCAAGGATCTCCCACCGGGAACGATTTGGCCGCACCTGCTCGACGCGATCGAGCATCAGGTGCTCGCCGACCTGCGATCCTACGCGCAGTCTCGGAAGAACGATGTCGAGCGCGGGGCCGAGACGCCGGACCTAGCCGCGCTGATCGTCGACAAATATTGCGAGGGTCTCGCCAAGGCGCTGCGCATCGCCGGCATCGACTCGATGGTGCGCAGGGAAGGCGATCGTCTCTGCCGCGAAATCGACCCTGATTTCGACGCACACCGCAACGCGCGTTGGGCCGCGCGGCCCTGTGCGCTGTCTTATTGATCGCACCCGTCGAGGCGCCGCTTTGCGCCGGCTCGGCCGGCGCAGCGAGAGGAAGAGGATGGCCGGGTTGGCCGTGACGGGTTGAGGATCGGGAGAGAGGCTCCCGAGGCCCGTCGCGGAGACCGATCCCGATGGCCAGGAAATCCCAACGCCCCGGCAACGACCGGCCAAGCCTATACGACGACATCACCGACAAAATCATCGCCGAGCTGGAGGCCGGAAAGCTTCCATGGGTCCAGCCCTGGGGCAGCACCGCCGCCCCGCTCGCCATGCCGAAGAACGCTGCCACCAACCGGCACTATTCAGGCATCAATGTGCTGCTGCTTTGGGGCGCAGTGGTCCAGCACGGCTACCCCTGCCAAAGCTGGCTGACCTACAAGCAGGCCGAGTCGCTCGGCGGCAACGTGATGAAGGGCGAGCGCGGCACGACGATCGTCTATGCCAACAAATTCGTCCCCGACGGCGAGAAGACGCGGGCCGCAGAGGTCGGCGAAGACCCGCAGGCGATCCCGTTCCTCAAGCGCTACAGCGTCTTCAACGCAGCCCAATGCGAGGGCCTGCCCGACGACGTCATGGCCGCGGCACCGCCGCCGCCTCCCGGTCTGATCGAGCCCAGGGTCGAGGCGCTGATAACGGCAACGGACATCGACCTGCGCATCGGCGGCAACCGGGCCTTCTACGTCCCGGCGCTCGACTATGTTCAGGTCCCGCCGCCGCAAGCCTATTTCGAGCCCATCAACTGGCATCGCACCGCCCTGCACGAGCTGGGGCACGCGACGGGCCATGCCTCCCGGCTCGGCCGTGACCTCTCGGGCGGCTTCGGCACGAAGAAATACGCCTTCGAGGAGTTGGTCGCCGAATTGAACGCGGCGTTCTGCTGCGCCTCACTCGGCATCACGCCCACGGTGCGCCATGCCGATTATATCGGCTCCTGGCTCGAGGTGCTGCGCGAGGACAACCGCGCCATCGTGCGGGCCGCCAGTCTCGCCAGCAAGGCGGCTGACTGGCTGCTCGGCTTCCTGCCGGAAAGCGCCGAGGCCGATGACAGCGGCGACGCCGACATGGGCGCGGTCGAGATCGACAGGAGGGCGGCATGATCCTCCTCACCGACGAGTTGCGCGCCCAGCTTCTGGCCAATGGCCGCATCCGCGACGCCGACCATGTGCCGGTGGTGAAGTTCTTCAATCCGCTCGGCGCCGGCGTCTGGCTGGCCACCGAACTGGACGGGGACGGCGATACGCTTTTCGGTCTCGCCGATCTCGGCGAGCCGGAGCTGGGCTATTTCTCGCTCGAGGAAATGATCTCGGTGCGCCTGCCGTTCGGGTTGGGCATCGAGCGCGACGTCCTCTTTACCGGCGACTTTCCGATCTCGGTCTGGACCGAGGCTGCGCGGGAGGCCGGCAGCATCCGCGCGGCCGAACGGATCATCCGCACGGCACGGCAGTCGCGGTGGGAGGGCGTGTGATGCGCTTCCGCCGCTGGCACAGGCCCGAACCCTACAATGACACGTCGCGCAAGCGCGCGGCGTTCCTCCGCAAGCAGCGCCTCGAACGGGAGGCGCTGCCCCTCTTCGCCGACCAGATCGCCGACGGCCAGCACGGCGTCGACGAGGAGATGGCCCGTCGCGGCGTCTGGTGGGACGAGGCCGAGCGGGAGCGCCGCCGCATGCGGGCGGCCTCCTGGCGCAAGGCCCGCGCGCGTCTCTTCGCGTTGCCCGACGCGCTGCGGCGCACCGTGCGCGAGATCTGGCGGGATTGCCCCTATCCCGCCGATCCGGGGTATTTCGCCGATCTCCTCCATCAGATCGACGTCGGCCGCGTCGATCCGCACCGTCCGCCCTGGAAGTTCCATCCCGAGCTGAAGGCGCGGATGACGCCTGACCCGTCGAGCTTCGACGCGGCCTTCCGCCAGATCGGCCAGCGTAAGATCGGCGGCGCGCCGAAGACCACGGAAGCCGACGAGCTGCTGTTCTGCGGCAATCTCGGCTCCGGCATCCTGTTCCTGCGCTCGCGTGTCCGTCTCATCGAAAGGCACGAGAGCTTCTACACCTCATCCAACCATCGCCTGCGGGACTCCAAGGTCGGCAGCGGCGGCCATTTCGTCGAGATCTAAGTGACGGGCGAGTGCTCCGACACGGACCTGGCCACCATCGAGCGCATCGCACAGGCGGCCGACACGCGGCCGGTTGTAGTCCGGCGGGCGGCACGGCCCGGACGGGTCACGAGCGGGAGGGCGGCGTGACGATCACGACTGCTCTTGGCCGCCGCCGCTCGCCATAGGCGGTGTTCTCCCCGCCTGCAGCCGCAGCCCCCGCAAAGTCGACGGCCTTGCCGTTCCCCATCGCAAGCCGCCCGCAGGCGACCGCTTCGGTGACTGTCCGGAATTGCGGCGGTCCCTCGGAGCCCTACCGCTCACGGCGAGCGGCAACAGGTAGGAGCATTCCATGACTGTCCCGATCTCCACCCCACCCGTCTTCGTCTTCGGCTCCAACCTCGCCGGCCGCCACGGCAAGGGCGCGGCTCTGTGGGCGCGCCAGCACCGTGGCGCGATCTACGGCCGCGGCGTCGGTCTGCAGGGCAATTCCTATGCGCTCCCGACGAAGGATCGCCATCTGCGCGTCCTCCCGCTTGAGGTGATCCGCAGCTATGTCGCCGACTTCCTCGGCTACGCGCGTCGTCGGCCGGACCTGCGTTTCGAGGTCACGCCGATCGCCTGCGGCCTGGCCGGCTATCGCCCGAACCAGATCGCACCGATGTTCGCCGACTCGCCCGAGAACGTGTTCCTGCCGACCACATTCCGCGCCGTGCTTGCAGCGCCGGCGAAGGCAGTGCGTCATGGCTGACCGCCCGCCTCCGCTCCGCCACAATGGCGGGCCGCCGCTCGACGATCCCACGCCCGACAGGCCGGGCCGCTGCCGCGACTGCCGCCACTGGACGCCGCCGCCGGAAAACCTCGAACGCGACTACGAGTTCTTCCGGCTCGGCCTCTCCCGCCGCCGCGTGAAGCGCCCGACCGGCACTTGCGACCGCGTGCTGCTCGGCAATTCCGAGATACCCGCCTTCGCAGGCACGGCGGGGAACTTCAGTTGCCGCAACTTCGAGGCCGCTCCGCCGAAGCCCGCGCCAAAGGGCGGCGGCTTCGTCACGATCTGGCGCGGCGATCGTATCCTCTGGCAAGGGCCGGAGGACGAGATACCGCCGCGCTTCCGCGACGGCGACGATGCCTCCGACCCCCTGACTGCCTGTCATTGCTCTCCCCACAACCATCGCCGCGCCCGGCTGGCGGCCTGGCTTCCCATCGACATGGAGATCGTCATGATGACCCGCGACGCCCTGAGCGCCGCTCTCGCGCGAATGGAGCAGACCCTCGCCGATGCCCGCCACAACCTCGCCCTCGCCGAACGCGCCGTTCGCGACCGCGCCGAGGCCATGACGATCCAGCAGAGGCCGAAGGCACGCCACTATAACCGCCGCATGAGCCGGTGGACCGGCGCGGACGAGGCCGCGTATCTGTGTGTCCTCGATGATCTGCTCGTTGCGGTCGGGCCGGACCTCGACCGGCTGCGGCGTAGGATCGAGCGACAGGAGGCGGCCATCGTCGCGCTGCGCCGGAAATATGGCGTCAATGACGAGCGGCCGTGCCAGCGCTTCGGCCGCTGACGCGGTGCCGGCCGCGGAAGGTTAGAGGGAGAGAGGGAATGGGGTTTTCGTGACGGGTTTACGGTCGAGAGAGTGGCTCTCGGCGCCCGTCACGGAGAAACCACCATGGCCCGAGCTGCCAAGAAGAAGCCCGCCCTCGAACTGATCGAGTTCTCGCGGGCGCGCGACATTCCCTTCAACCGCATCCATCTGTCGAACGACAATGTGCGCGAGGTCGACGTCGAAGCTGGCCTCGACGAGCTTACCTTCGACATCGATCGCCGCGAGGATCTGATCCAGGGCATCAACGTCCGCGCTGTCCTCGACGCCGACGGCAACGAGACCGGCGATTTCGAGACACCGGCGGGCGGCCGCCGCTATCGTGCGATCGCACGTCTGGTCGCGGCCGGCCGCTTCCCCGAGGATGGCCTGATCCCCTGCATCGTCAAGAAGGCTAACGCCAAGACCTCCGCCGTCGACGACTCGCTCGCCGAGAACACGTTCCGGCTGGCGCTCCATCCCCTCGACCAGTTCAAGGCGTTCAAGCGCATGGTCGATGGCGGCATGACCCATGAGGAGGTCGCCAGCGCCTACTTCACGACGACGCGCTATGTCGAGCAGCGCCTGGTGCTCGCCAAGGTCTCGCCCAAGCTGCATGAGGTCTATGCCGAAAACGGCATGACGCTCAAGACGCTGGAGGCGTTTACCGCGCACCCGGATCACGAGCGGCAAGAACAAGTATGGGACGCCGTCCGGCAGTCCCACCACAAGGAGCCCTGGCAAATCCGGGAGATGCTCACCGAGACCGAGGTTCCCGCGTCCGACAAACGCGCGGTCTTCGTCGGCCTCGACGCCTACCTGGCAGCGGGCGGGCCGGTCCTGCCACGCTACCTCTTCGACGATGACGAGGAGGGCTGGCTCGAAGACGTGTCGCTCCTCGACCGTCTGGTCGCCGAGAAGCTGAAGGCCGCCGCCGACGAGGTGGCCACCGAGGGCTGGAAGTGGGTCGAAGCCGACCTCGACCTTCCCTATGGCTATGACCACGACCTGCGCGGGATCGTCGGCACGCCCGCTGAAATGTCCGCGAAGGAGCGTCGCCAGCGCGAAAAGCTGCGCGACGAGCAGGAGCGCCTTGAGGCCAAGTATCCTGCCGATCAGGAGCTGCCCGAAGAAATCGATCGGCGCCTTGGCGAGATCGAAAAGCAGCTCGAAGCCTTCGAGCGTCGCCCGACCGTCTTCGATCCGGCCGACATCGCCATCGGCGGCGCCTTCGTCACCGTCAACGAGGACGGCGAGCTTGTCGTCGATCGCGGCTGGGTGCGTCCCGAGGACGAGCCGGTGGAGACCGTCGATGGAGAGGACACCGAAGGCGTCGAGCCGGAGGTCGGCATCGACGGCGATGGCGATATGGCGCCCGACGCGCAGCACACCGTCGTCACCGTCAACGGCCAGCCGGTTGAGCCCGAAGAGGAAGTGGACGTCATCAAGCCTCTCCCCGAGAAGCTGGTGATCGAGCTGTCCGCGCATCGCACCATCGCGCTGCGCAACGCAGTGGGTAGCAATCCGCACGTCGCCATGACGGCGGTGCTGCACAAGCTGGTTCGTGACACATTCAGGCGGTCCACGCGCGGCGCGAGCGTTCAAGTCTCGGTTCACGAGGTCTATTGCAGCAATCAGGGAACCGACCTCAAGACCACGCCCTACGCCAAGGCCGTGGACGAGCGGCACGCCGCATGGAAGGCCCAGGTCCCGACCGACGACGACCAACTCTGGGACTGGCTCGTTGCGCTTGATGACGAAAGCCGGATGGCGCTGCTGGCCCATTGCATGTCTCTGGGGATCAACGCGCTCTACGAGCGGCCCAACCCTCTGAGCGCCAGCGGCATCTCCGAAAAGCAGCTCCAGGCTCGCATGGCGGAAGCCGATCGCCTGGCCCGCGTGACCGATCTCGACATGGCGGAAGCCGGGTTCCGGCCCACCGTCGCGAACTATTTCGGTCGCGTGACGAAGAAGCGCATCCTCGAAGCCATCGCCGAAGGCGTTGGCGAGAGCACCGCCAATCTTCTCGACCTTCAGAAGAAGGACAAGATGGCGATGGCGTCCGAGGCCGAGGAGCGGCTTGCCAATACCGGCTGGCTCCCGGAACCCCTGCGCCTCTTCAGCGAGGAGCCGGCCGTCGAGGCTGCGGCCGAGGCGGACGAGCCTGATGTTGCGCTGCCCGACTTCCTCGCCGGCGAGGGCGAAGTCGCCGAGACCGAAAGTGACGGCGATCCGGAGGCCCTTGTCGCCGCCGAATGACGCGCACCGACGGGGCGGCACCCGCTGCCCTGTCTCTCTTCCTCTTCCACCACACGGCCCGGCATCCCGCCGGGCCGTTTTCGTTTCAGGAGACACCTTCCATGTCAGCATCCCTCATATTCGACTGCGCGCCACTGGGCTCGCTGGTCACCTATTCGGACGGCGCCCCAAAGCCACCCACCCGCTTCACCAAGAAGCTCGCCGCCTGGGAGCGCCGCAACGGCGTCGGCCGCCTTGTGCGCAAGGAGCCCGGCCGCGAACGGCCGACCTATTCGTCCCCGCCTTGCTTCACGCTGCGCGAGGGCGACTTCAGCGCGGGCGGCATCATCCTCGTCACGGTGATGCACACCTACGGAATCGACAGCGATCTCCAGTTTCGCGTGGTCGAGCGCCCGAAGGTGGGTCAGGTCCGCGTCGTCCAGAATGTCGGCGACAACGTCGAGTTGCTGCACCTCGCCGACAACCGCGAGGCGGCCGAACTCTGGCTGGCGAAATCCGGATATACGCGGGCCCGGCTCGATGACGTCACGGCCGACGAGGTGGGTGCGGATGCCGTCGAAGGCCGCGCCGCCTGATCACCCCGCTTCACGTCCACCCGGCTCGCCGTCACACGACGGCGGGCCATCCTGTTTCAGGAGATCACCATGGCCATTCCCGATCACGCCCGCACCAATTTCAAAACGCTCCTGCGCGCGGCCGGCGACGGCAATCTCGCACTTATGGAGTGCCTCGATGCCGCGACCGGCGAGCATCGCTATGTCATTTGCGCGGTCAGCCGCGCGGACGACGGCGATTTCGTCATGACGCCCTTTGGCCACCTGGCGGACGGCAATCCCTACGACGCCTACCTCCCGCCCGATCCCGACGACCCGAACGGCTTCGTCCCGAGGGTCTGAGAGAAAGAGGGCTGACGGACCGGGGCAGGTTCGGGCGGGCGAAGACAGAGCGCCGTCCGGGCCTGTCCTTCAATCACTCTGGAGACCAGACTCATGACAATCGACCTCACCACCCGCAGGCCCGCGACCATCGTTCCCGACGACCGCCGCGAGAAGTTCCTGCCAGCCCTGTTCGGACTTCAGTTCCTGATCGTCGCCGAAAACACGGTCTATACGATCATGGAGCGCCTCAGCCCCTATGACTATGGCGGCGGCTTCTGGAGTTTCTACGAGCGCGACGGCAAACCGCTGTTCCTCGCACCCGACACCGATCGACGCTTCCGGATCGAAAGCGCGCTGACCGAGTTCCGCGGCGACGTCTCCGCAGAGGCCGCCGGCATCATCGCCACGCTGTTCGTCTTGTCGCATCTTTCCTTCAAGTTCGAGTCGGACCGCCTGGCGGAAGGCTACAAGCGCCTCTTTGCCTATTCGGACGGACATCCCGAATCGTCCGCGATCTTCGCGGCCATCAACTGACTGGCACAAAGCGTCCTGCCGCGCGGCAGGACGCTTTTTTCATGCCCGCTGTGCCGCGGTTGCCGACGGCGAGAGTGAGAGAGGGGCCGGTTTGGCCGTGACGGGTTGGAAGGTGGGAGAGAGACCGCCACCGAGCTTCTGCGGCTGCCGCAGGCCGCGTGATCACCCATCCGATTTCCGCCCATCGGCCCGGCCGCGTTCCGGGCGTTTAACCCACGGAGTTTCCCATGCCGAAATTTGTCGTCAGCGCTGGCCACGACGCCTTCGCCTACTACGAAACCGTCCTCGAGGCCGACACGCCCGAAGAGGCACGAAAGCTTGCCAAGAGCGTCCACTACGATGGCGAATGGTTCGCCACCGGCCATGTGCAGGAGTTCGACGACTACGAGATCGACGAGTATCACGGAGTTCGCCTGCTCGAAGAGGGCGAGACCGTCGAAGCATTCCTGACCATCGGCGTCACCGCCCAGGAACGCGACGCCGTGCTGACGGGCCTGCGGCTCCTTCAGCTCGCCGTTGCGCGCGGTGACATCGACCAGGCGCTCAAGAGCATCGTCACGAATGACGACACGCACGCCGGCCTCGATCTCACCCAGATCGACGCCCTGTGCGAGCGCATCAACGTCTAGGAGGCGCGCATGTATGCCACCTATCTGCGCCTCGACATCTTCGTGTGGGACAGCGACCGCACCGTCATCCGCGCCGCGCGCGGCAGGCTCGCCCGAACCGCCCGCTGCGATCCCGCCAAGCGGGATGCACGCAAGCAGTTCTACCGCGACATGCTCCGCCACCATGCCGATGCCCAGCGGCTGGCGAGGCATTTCCGTCTCTGACGCCACCGGCGTCGCAATCCCCCAAATCCTGCCCGGCCTCGCGCCGGGCTTTCTCGTTTCAGGAGGCCGTCATGCCCGTTTACACCATCGAGACCACCCGCTTTCTGCCGTCCTACCGGCATCGCACCTATCGCGACGACACGGTTGCGGGAGCTTGCCGTCAGGCCGTCGAGGATAAGGACTGGAGAGGCATGACGCTTGATCGCGAGTGTGCAGGAGAAACCTTCGTCTCGGGAATCTGGAAAGGCGCCGAGGCAAGCCGATCCACCCCGCCGGTTCCCATCCCCTCGCATTTCGAGGAATCCATTCAGCGCAGGGCGAGACAATTCGAGGTCCTGCATGGCCTTCTCAAAATGCTGCTCGCCGATGTCCGGGCCGGCCGGCCATCGTCCGACGAATGGATAGAGCGCGCCGCCTCCGCCGTGGCGCGCGGCGACGCGATCATGGCCGATGCGCGCGACCCGGACGAGCCCACGGACAACGGTGGAGCGGCGGACGACGTCTCTCCAGCAGGAGAACGGCCATGATGCGCGCCATCTATTCCGATCTCCCCGTCACGGTGCTGGACACCGAACGCGCTGTTCTCCGCGCGGCGGTGAAGCGTTTGCCCGCCTGGGTGCGGCGCGATCCATGCCGCCGGCTCCTTCGCCGGAAGTTCTACCGAGAGATGCTGCGATGCCACGCCCAAGCGCAGCGCGGCGTCAGCCTGACCCTGCACTGACCCCGATCCCGTCTTCCCACAAACCGCCCCGGCCCTCGCGCCGGGGCTTCTCGTTTCAGGAACCCGACATGGCCGACTTCTTTACCCATTTCTCTTGCGTGCTCGATGTAGGCACTCCCGACAACGCCGCTCGCGCTCTCGACCTCTACAACGCACTCTCGGCGGAAAATGCCGCCGAAGATCCACCATCGGACGGGTTTGTCCTTTCGATCCAGCCCGAGCATGGCGGAACCACGCTCTGGATGCGCGATGACGTCACCGGCGATCCCGAGCATGTCATCCAGTTCGTCAAGCGCTGCGCCGCCGAGTTTGGCCTCAAGGGGTTGTGGGGCTTCCAATACGCCAACACCTGTTCGCGGCCGCGCATCAATGCTTTCGGAGGGGGCCTGCACGTCCTTGATCTCGCCACGGGCAAAACCGTCGATTGGCTTTACACCGATGGTTGGCTTGCCACCGTGCTGGACGGAGGCAACCCCTATGACTGAGGCAAGCGCCCGACCTTCCGGCCGGGCGCTGTTGTCACGCCAGCCAGGTCACCGTCTGAGAGGGAGAGGAAGGCCGGGAAGGGTTTGAACCTGTGCGGTCGAGAGAGAGCGCCATGCGGGTTCTATCCCGTTCCGCTCTCCCGAGGTTCCCACCATGACCATGACTTCCGCATCCGCGGCGGCATCCGCCACCGCGTCGCTCTCGCTCGCCGCCGAAACCGATGTTGCCGCCTGCGTCTTCGACGCGGCCGGCCTGCTGCTTCCCCATCTCGAACGCGGCCAACGTGTAGATGCCGCCACGTTGCGCGCCGCGATGGAGTCCGCCTTCGGCGCCTCCGACGCGACCGGCGCATGGACCTGGAAATCCGCATACGAGGCGAGCGAGGCGGCGACCGTCCTGTTCATCCGGAGATACGGGAAGGCGCTGTTGCGTAAAGCCGGCTCCCCGGCCGACAGCCTGCCGCTGCTGGTCAGGATCGCCGGGCTGCTGCCGACGCATACCCGCCGCTCCGAGGAAGCGCAGACCTTCCAGCAGTTCTCAACCCCGATCCCGCTCGGCCTGGCCGCAGTGACCGCCGCCGCCATCACCCCGACCGACCGTGTGCTCGAACCCTCAGCGGGGACCGGCCTCCTCGCCATTCTGGCCGAGATCGCCGGTGGCGCGCTCGTTCTCAACGAGCTGGCCGAGATGCGCGCCGGGCTGCTCTCCTCCCTCTTTCCGGCCCTGACCATCACCCGCTTCGACGCGGCCCAGATCGACGATCATCTCGATCCGGCCATGGTTCCCTCCGTCGTGCTGATGAATCCGCCATTTTCCGTGATGGCGAATGTCGAAGGCCGCATGGCCGAAGCCACGTTTCGCCATATCGCCTCGGCGCTCGCGCGCCTTGCGCCCGGCGGCCGGCTGGTGACGATCACCGGCGTCAGCTTCGCGCCAGACAATCCGGCCTGGACCTCGGCCTTCACCCGTCTGCAGGAACGCGGTCGCGTCGTCTTCACATCGGCCATCGACGGGTCCGTTTATGCCAAGCACGGCACGACGATCGACACACGGCTCACGGTCATCGACAGGCTGCCGGCCGACGATCCGGCGATCTTCCCTGGCGTTCCAGGCGTGGCGCAAGACGTCGCCACACTGATGGGATGGATCGCCGAACAGGTTCCGCCCCGGCTCGCGGTCGAATTGCCCTGCCTGTCTGCCGCGTCGCCGGCCGCGTCCGCGCCCCGCACCGTGCGCGGCTATCTCAACCGGACCGCGCGGATCGCGCGCCCTGTTCCGTCCGCCACGCCGGAGGCGGCACCCCTCCATTACGAAACCCATGATTGGCAGGCCGCCGAGGGCGGCCACATCGGCGACGCGATCTACGAGGACTACGGCCTTCAGGTCCTCCGTATTCCCGGCGCCCAGGCCCATCCGACCCCGCTCGTCCAGTCCGCGGCCATGGCGAGCGTCGCGCCGCCAAAGCCGAGCTATCGGCCGCATCTGCCAAAGAACGTCCACATGCTCCTATCGGACGCGCAGCTTGAGACCGTCATTTATGCGGGCGAGGCCCATTCGGACCACATCCCCGGCGCCTGGACGGTGGACGACACGCTCGACGTTGTCTCGGCCGCGCCGGAGGACGCCGTGGACGCCCTCCTGTTCCGCCAAGGATTCATGATCGGCGATGGCACCGGCGTCGGCAAGGGCCGGGAATCTGCCGCCATCATCCTCGACAACTGGATGCAGGGCCGGCGCAAGGCGGTCTGGATCTCGAAGTCCGACAAGCTGCTGGAGGATGCCCAGCGCGATTGGGGGGCGCTCGGAATGGAGCGTCTGCTGATCTTTCCGCTATCGCGATTCCCGCAGGGCCAGCCGATCACGCTCGATGAGGGTGTCCTTTTTCTGACCTATGCCACGCTGCGCTCCGACGCGCGCGGAGAGAGGGTTTCCAGGGTCGAGCAGATCGTCCAATGGTTGGGTCCGAAGTTTGACGGAGTGATCATTTTCGACGAGGCGCATGCGATGGCCAACGCGGCCGGCGGCAAGGGCGAACGCGGAGACGTCGCCCCGTCCCAGCAGGGTCGGGCCGGCCTTCGTCTGCAACATGCGCTGCCCCAGGCTCGTATCGTCTATGTGTCGGCCACCGGCGCGACCACGGTGCATAATCTCGCCTATGCCCAGCGTCTTGGCCTCTGGGGCGGCGAGGATTTCCCGTTCGGGACACGCGCCGAGTTTGTCGAGGCGATCGAGGGCGGTGGCGTCGCGGCCATGGAAGTTCTCGCGCGAGACCTACGCGCGCTCGGCCTCTACACCGCCCGTTCACTCTCGTTCGCCGGCGTCGAATACGAGCTGGTCGAACACGAACTGACGTCCGAGCAGACCCGCATCTACGACGCCTATGCCGGGGCGTTCGCCATCATCCATAACAATCTGGATGCAGCGATGGAGGCGTCGAATATCACCGGCTCGTCCGGCACCCTGAACCGGCAGGCGAAGTCGGCGGCGCGCAGCGCCTTCGAATCCGCCAAGCAGAGGTTTTTCGGCCATCTGCTCACGTCGATGAAAACCCCGACGTTGATCCGCTCGATCGCCCGCGATCTGGAGGAAGGCCACGCAGCCGTCATCCAGATCGTTTCCACCGGCGAGGCACTGATGGAACGCCGGCTGGCGGAATTGCCCACCGAGGAATGGAACGACGTCCGCGTCGACATTACCCCAAGGGAATATGTGCTCGACTATCTTGCCCATTCCTTCCCGGTGCAGCTCTACGAGCCGTTCACCGATTCCGAGGGCAACCTGTCGTCGCGGCCCGTAACACGCGCGGGCCAGCCAGTCGAGTGCCGCCAGGCGGTGGCCCGGCGCGACGGGCTGATCGCCAAGCTCGCCAGCCTGCCGCCAGTCCCCGGCGCGCTCGACCAACTCGTCCAGCATTTCGGCACCGACACCGTGGCCGAAGTCACGGGCCGGTCCCGGCGTATCGTCCGCAAGGTCGGCCACGGCGTCACCATCGATCGGTTGGTGGTCGAGAACCGAGCGGCCTCGGCCAACCTCGCCGAGACCCAGGCGTTCATGGACGACGCCAAACGCGCGCTGGTGTTCAGCGACGCGGGCGGCACCGGCCGGTCCTACCATGCCGAACTGTCGGCGAAGAACACGCGGCTGCGCGTCCACTATCTGCTCGAAGCCGGCTGGCGGGCCGACACCGCCATTCAGGGGCTCGGCCGGACGCATCGCACCAACCAGAAGCAACCGCCGCTGTTCCGGCCGATCTCGACCAATGTGAAGGCGGAGAGGCGCTTTCTCAGCACCATTGCGCGGCGGCTCGACACGCTGGGCGCGATCACGCGCGGCCAGCGCCAGACCGGCGGCCAAGGGCTGTTCCGGCCCGAGGACAATCTTGAATCGCACTATGCGCGGGATGCCCTGCGCCAGCTCTACCTCCTGCTCGTGCGCGGCAAGGTCGAAGGCTGCTCGCTCGAACGCTTCGAGGCCGCCACCGGCCTGAGACTGATGGACGAGAACGGCATCAAGGATGAACTTCCGCCGATCACAACGTTTCTCAACCGTCTGCTGGCCCTGACGATCGAGCTTCAGGGCATCCTCTTTGCGGTGTTCGAGCAGCTCCTGACAGCCCGCATCGAGGGCGCCATCGCTTCCGGCACCTACGACGCCGGGCTCGAAACGCTGCGCGCCGAGAGCTTCGTCGTCACCGATCGGCAGACGATCTACACCCATCCCCGGACTGGCGCCGAAACCCGTCTGCTGACGATCACGGAGCGGAGGCGCAACTGGCCGGTGACGCTCGAGGCCGCCCTGGCCGAGCTGGCCGACCCGCGCGCGAAGCTCCTCGTCAACGAGCAATCGAGCCGCGCGGCCGTGCAGGTTCCGACCACCAGCGTCATGCTCGACGATGGCGAGATCGAGCGGCGCGTCCGGCTGATCCGGCCGATGGAGAAACAGAACATTCCCACCCGTCTCCTGGGCGAGACCCGTTGGGTCGAAGCCGAGCGCGACGTCTTCGCCTCGACCTGGAACGCCGAGGTCGCGGAGGTGCCGGAGTTCTACGACGGCACCCTGCACATGGTGACGGGCCTACTGCTGCCGATCTGGAAGCGGCTGCCGAACGAGTCCACCCGCGTCTATCGGCTCCAGACCGACACTGGCGAGCGCGTCATCGGCCGCCGCGTATCGCCGGCCTGGGTCGCGCAGGCCACCGCGACCGGGACGACGGCGCTCACGCCCGATGACGCCTTCACGGCGCTCATGGACGGTCGCACGGTCCTCGATCTCGCGGAGGGCCTTCAGCTTCGCCGCGTCCGCGTTATGGGCGCACACCGAATCGAGCTGTCGGGCTTTACCGACACGATGCGCGAGCGGCTGACGGCCTACGGGCTTTTTCACGAAATCATCTCGTGGAAGCTCAGGATGTTCGTGCCGACCGATGCGTCCGGCGTCGCGGTGCTCGGCCGTATCCTCGACCGCTGGTCGGTCGAGCGCATCGGCGAGCGGGAGGCGGCGTAATGTCCCGGCACGACGCCTCGGAGCTGGCAATCCGTCTCGGCCGGAGGGCCGAGGCGGTCTGCCGCCATTATCTCTCCAACGGTCGACGCGAAGGCCACTACTGGCTGGTGGGCGATGTCAACAACACGCCCGGCCGTTCCATGTTCGTGCGCCTAACCGGCCCGGAGAGCGGCAAGGGCGCAGCCGGGAACTGGACCGACGCAGCGTTTGCAGACGCCTATGGCGATCTGCTTGACGTGATCGGGGCGGCGATCGGGCGTTCCGACTTCCGCTCCATCGCGGCTGAGGCCCGCCGCTTTCTAGCGCTGCCTGACCCCAATCCACCAGAGCGGACCGACCACGACTGGAAACCGGCCCCGCCACGATCGCGCGAAGCCGCGCGCCGGCTGGTTGCCATTTCTCAGCCCATCCGCGGCACGATTGCGGAAACCTATCTGCGCAATCGCGGCATCACGGCATTGCACGATCTCGGAAGCCTGCACTTCCATCCCGGTTGCTACTACCGTCCTCGAGGGTCGCGCGTCACCCAGGCACTGCCGGCGATGATCGCCTCCGTCACCGACCTCGCCGACGCCATGACCGGCGCGCATCGCACTTGGCTCTCCCCGGACGGCGCCGCAAAGGCGGCTGTCGAAACGCCGCGCCGGGCGATGGGCGAACTTCTCGGCAACGGCGTCCGGTTCGGGCGGTCGGGCGCAGTGATGGCGGCCGGCGAGGGCATCGAGACGGTGCTATCAGTCCGCTCGGGCCTGCCCCGGATGCCGATGATCGCGGCGCTCTCTGCGGCTCACCTCGCGGCCATCCTGTTCCCGGCGGAATTGCGTAGGCTCTATGTCGTCCGTGATCGAGATCCGGCTGGTAACCGCGCGCGGGACAGGCTCATCTCCACCGCAACGGCGGCCGGGATCGAGGCCATCGGGCTCGCACCGCGCGGCGGCGACTTCAACAATGATCTTCGCGATGACGGCCTTGATGCTCTCATGGCGTTGCTGAGGGACCAGATCCACCCCGACGATGCAGGCCGCTTCCTCGGCAGTTGAGCCGTGATGATCGGAGCCGGCGATACGACCGGCGCGGTGTCGTCCGGTCATGCGGCCGGGTGTCCGTGTGCCGGAGAGGCCGGCGACCTTGGCCTTCTGAGAGGGCGAGCGGCCCACAAACGGGCCGGGCAGGCAATGGCCGGGTCCGGCTAATTTCCGCCGGCGGGGACGAGCCCCGCCTTTGCAGCGCGAAACAAATTACCCGGACCCGGCCATCGAGGCCCCCGCGAGAGTGCGGGGACTGCCAGACCGTCCCGCCCGTGGGCTTTCGTCGCCATGAAGGCCGCGGCGGTCGCGGCTAGCCTCACAAGGAGCCACCGGGATGACCCAACACGACGACGATTTCGAGCCGGTCCACGCCTCGTCCCCAACCGATCACGTTCTCAACGAATTGCAGCTCTACGGCTACCGCCCTTTCGAGGAAGAACCCGATCCTCGCCCGCTGCCCGAGGGCAACGCGGTCGCGGGCGCCATCGCCGACATCTTCGACGCCCTGGTCGCCACGCTCGGCGACACCCGCCTCGAACCCGACCTCGACGAGTTGCTCTGGGGGACGGTCAATCTGTTCCACCGTGCAGCCGGCCGAATCGAACGCGAGCTTGACGACAACGAACGTGCCCAGCGCCGGCTTCAGCGGGAGCAGGACGGCTCGGAAGTGAAATCCACCGAGCTGGAGCGCCTGACGGCAGAGGGCCAGACCCTGATCGAGCGGCGCAACGCCTTCGAGCTGATGCGCGACCAGGCCAGTGATCACTTCGAGCGCCAGACCGGCACGCCGTGGCGGCCGCGCACCGGCTCGCTGGTCAACCATCGCAACCTGACGGCGGCGGTGATCGACAGCCGCGACTTCCTGGCTGCCCGGCGCCGCGCCGAGAACGAGGTGATGCTACCCTCCGGTCCGGTGGTTGCGGTCTCGGGCGGCACCGACTTCAACGACCACCACTTCATCTGGGCGAAGCTCGACCAGGCCCTTGAGAAGCGGCCGGACATGGTGCTGATGCATGGCGGCTCCGATCGCGGCGCCGAGAAGATCGCCGCCCGCTGGGCAGATGACCGCAAGGTCAAGCAGATCCCGCTGAGGCCGGACTTCAAGAAATATCCGGCGAAGCAAGCGCCTTACAAGCGCAACGACGCGATGCTCGAAATCCTCCCGGTCGGCGTCCTCGTCTTTGGCACCGGCGGGATTCAGGGCAATATCTACGACAAGGCCCGCAAGCTAGGCATTCCGGCCCGGATGTATGAAGGTGGCGCGTGAGCGCCACCTTCCTCCCGTCGACGGACACCGGCTTGCCGACGATCCGAGACCGTCCACGTGTCGGCGCGGCAATGCCCCCAAGCCCACCGTCACGGCTCCTGTAGCGACCGCAAGCAGCGAGGCGCAAGCCGCCGCATCCTCTCGGAGAGCATCCCGCTGCCGCCGATGACGAGGCTCGCAGCTTCGCCGCTCATCGCCGTGCGCCGCAAATAAACACCTTGCCCGCGATAGTGTTTCGGGCGATTCTACCGTCTAGCAAGGAGGCCGCCATGTCACTCATCCTGCTTGCGATCACCGCCGCGATCGTGGTGTGCGTCATCGCATATTACTTCGCCATCTACGCCCTTCCGTTCATGGTCGGGCTAACGGCATTCCAGTGGGTCTATGCCACGGAGGCGGGCGTCCTCATGTCGGGACTCGCGGCGCTCGGTGCTGCGCTGGCGTCCGTCGCCCTTGTGATCGCGGTCGTCGGCATTGCCAAGAACCCAGCCGTGCGGCTTATCGCGCTCGCGGTTTTCGCCACGCCTGCCTTCATCGCCGGCTACGCGCTGATCTATGGCATCCTAAAGAACGCCACCGATTCCGCCATGTTGCTAAACTCGGTTGGCATCACCGCCGGGGTCGTTGTCGGCGTTGCGGCGATCGTGAACCTCAACGCGCTCGGTGAGGCCGCTCTGTCGCGCTGAGCGCCATGCCGGCCGGTTTTCCGAAGCCCAGAACGGATAACCTCGGAGCGCATCGGTCGGACGGCCCGGTTGGGGTCGGCGCCAGGTCTTTGGAAAGACCCTCCCTCTCGCCCCTTCAGTCAACCGCAACTCGGAATCGGCAGAACGTTGGCGGGTTGCAGCTCGACGCCTAATCCGTCCACATCTCGGCGTCGTCCGTTCCACCGCTTCATTCAGCTTCAAACCCTTCGCACGATGTCGGTCGTGCGCGACGTCGAACCGCGACGAGCGCCAAAGACGGTGTTCTCTGCGTGGCATCACGAACCGGGACGGTTCCGTCTCCGAAGCAGGAAGCAAGTGAAACTATCAGTCTGCTTGGATTCTGGTTCCGGGGTCGGTGTCGGTTTTGACACCTTCTCATTGCCGTCGAGGATGATGTTTCGGCACTTCGCCCCGTTTGAGTTCTGCGGAAGGACATATCCCTCCTCCTCAATGATCCCTAAGTCCGTTCGGCCGCCGCCCGCAACCCTCACGCCTATCCGACCGTGTTGGCGCTAAAGCGCCTGCCCGCACCACTCGGGGCGTGAGGGCGAGCCGCCGACGAGTCGGCGGTTGCAAACGACTTCCGCCGGCCTTGGCCGGGTTCACGTCGGAGGGACGGTCCCTCCGCCAAGAGCAAACGGAGACATCAAATGACCAACATCGTTATCCTCAACGGCAACCTCGGTGCCGACCCCGAAGTCCGCAACACCGGAAACGGCAATCGCGTCGCCAACTTCTCTCTCGCCACTTCCCGCCCGCGCTACGCAGACGGCTCCATCGTCCGGGACGAGAACGGCCGCGCCGAGCAGGACACCGAATGGCATCGGGTCGTCGCCTTCAACGGCCAGGCCAAGTCCGCCGAGAAGTGCGTGAAGGGCATGAAGGTGCTGGTGATCGGCCGCAACAAGACGCAGAAGTGGACGGATAAGGAAGGCGTCACGCGCTACACCACCGAGGTCATCGCCGAGAAGATCGAGTTTCAGGCTTGGCCGAAGCGGGTGAACGACGCCGGTGGCGCCAACGATCCCGACGACGAGATCCCTTTCTGAGCAGCGCGACCAAGCACCCGGCGGCGCAAGCCGCCGGGGCTTTAGTCATGTTCACCGGCCGGCAAGCCGCTGCTCCTGGCGGTGTCCCTTCGCCCCCACTGTGCCTTCTTGCATTCCTTGGACATTGCAGCCCGAACTCCGGCCTTTCTCGTCCTCCACTTTCCCGCCACGGCCCTTGCCTCCATTCGGCTTTCCCCACCAACACGGAGCCTGCACGGCGGGCGGCTGTGACTGCGGCATCGCGGCCTTTGCATCCTGATCGCGGACGATCGCCTCCGCTTTCTTGCGCTTTCCGTCTTCCAGAACACCGTCCTGACGTTCAACCCGTAAAGGGTCGGCTACGCTGTTCGCGTGCCGCCTCGCGCGGCTTCGCCCTTCGAGGTGAACGCGGCCGCAACCCGGAAATCCGGGCGCCTGTCGCGGGGACGCTCCCCGCATCAAGACAGGAGCAGATACGATGCCTTTCTCCCGCAAACACGCCTACGAACGCGCCTGGAGCCTCGCAATCACCCTCATGGCCAGCATTGTTGTCTTTCAGGCCGGGGATGGCAGTTTCGGTGTCGTGCCCGAATCCGAGTACGACGGCGACGACGGCGCAGTGATCCACACGTTCGACCCGCATGCGGTGTGACCCGTCAGCCGGCCGCCGGTCCTCGAATCACCGGCGGCCGCGCAACTCAACGGCGCACCTTTTAGCGCGTGATACCCTTGGAAATGGTTGATGACCACCGCAAAAAACGGCTATAATAGCCGTATTTCTGGCGCCTACGCCCCGAGTTGTGGCGGTGATCCGTGGCATGATCACTGCCCGACAGGTTCGGGCCGCGCGGGCGTTGCTTGACTGGACTCAAGACACGCTAGCAGAAGAGGCCCTCGTATCGCTGACAGCCCTCAAACGCCTCGAAGACCGGCGCGAGTTGAAAGTTCACGAGTCGACGCGCGTTCAGGTCCAGCGCGCGCTCGAAAAGGCCGGGATCGTCTTCATCGCGACCGAAGGCGGACGCGGTGTCATGCTGGTTCAACGGCCGAACGCTACGGTCCTGTCCTGACGGCTCCGCGCACGGGCGTTCACCGACATCGAGGATTTTTGCTCCCTATCTCGGGCAAGCTGGAATAATGATTGCCTGCGCGGCGGCCTTGACGAAATCGTGTTGAGACGGATGCTCGCCGTGAACCGCCCCACCTTCCTCGACGAACCGCCCGTGAGCGACAAGCTCACCGACTATGACCGGGCACATTTCAAGCTCTACATGCGTCTTCTGCACGCCGAAGCCGATGGCTCGAATTGGGAGGAAGCCGTCGCGATTCTCTTCGGAATCGACCCTTCCGCCGAGCCTGAACGTGCCTTGCGCATCCACGACGCACACCTCGCTCGCGCCCGCTGGACGAGCGAACACTTCTATCGCGAGATGGTTCGGCAAAGTCACCACTGAACGGGCGTTGTTCCGCATTCAACACGTGTTGCGCCGCCGTTGGCTTCCCAGACACGCGGTGCCTCGGAATCAATCAACCTTCGGATGTATAGATTTCGGGGAGGAGACCGATGGTTCCCGATACATCCCAATGGCGAGACGAGGCCGCCTACGATTACCTCGACCATGTGCCGGCCGCCGGTTTCGCTTGGGAATGGTTGCGTCGCAACGCACACTATCAACACGACTACGAAACGCTCCTGCGCGAGGCGCCGGACATGAACGATCTTGAGGAGGTGATCCAGCGCCGCTGGGGGTTGCGATTTCCCGGCGAGGCCGTCCCATACCTGGGTGGATCAGCTCGTCCTCTGGTCGGCCGAGAGCCACAGCGGCGTGCTGCCGCTCGTGGCGGTGCCTCCTGAATTTCCTGTCGGCGGGGCCCCCGCTGCGCTCGATCTCGGCGGCGCGATTGCTGCATCCGATGGGCTGCATCTGCGCTATCGTGGGCCCGGAGCTGACATTCAGCTCCTCGTCCTTGGTGGGACGTCACCTGGCGCGCCATTGGCCGCCCTCGTGCTGCTTGACGCCGACGCGCTCGATCGTCTTGCGGAGATCGAGCGGTTCTGGCGAGCGCTCATCGGTCGGCCCCTTCCGGCTGATCGGCGCCTGACGGTGCAGCAGCGCCGAAAGCTGCGCCTCATGCTTCAGGCGGTCGACGGTCGCGCGGAGCAGGCCAGCTTGCGGGAGATCGCCGAGGTGCTGTTCGGTCCCTCCCGCATAGCCGAGCATCCGTGGAAAACCTCGCCCTGGCGGGGCCGCGTCAACCGGCTCGTGCGCGACGGACGGGCCATGATCTCGGGAGGCTATCGGCGGCTCCTGCGCCAGCGACGCCGTCCCGCCTGACCGTGATGCAGTGTCTTGCCCATCCATACAAAATTTTGTATAGAGAACGAGATGCCTGAGCCAAAGCCTGTCGAGTTCCGGGGCAGCGCCCTCGACGATCTGCGCGCATTCCCCACCTCGGCGCGACGGGAGGCTGGTCACCAACTGGATCAGGTCCAGAACGGTCGCCAGCCCGACGACTGGAAGCCGATGCCCCCCATCGGGCAGGGCGTTCAGGAGATCAGAATACGCGATGCGGCTGGCGCGTTCCGCGTCATCTACATCGCGAAGTTTGCCGATGCGATCTATGTGCTGCATTGCTTCCAGAAGAAGACGCAGCGCACCGCAAAGACCGATCTCGAACTCGCCGTGCGCCGGTATCGGGACTTGATGAAGGAGCTGGGCTGATGAGCAAGAACCGCTTCCAGAGCGTGTGGGACGCCATCGAAGACACGCCCGCCGCGGCCGAGAATATGAAGCTCCGATCGGCGCTGATGATGGCCCTGAAGGACCATATCGACCGCACCGGCATGAGCCAGTCCGACGCGGCCAAGGTATTCGGCGTCACGCAGCCGCGCGTGTCCGATCTCGTGCGGGGCAAGATCGACCTGTTCGCGCTGGACACGCTCGTCAACATGGCGGCCTCCGCCGGTCTCCATGTCGAGCTGCGCATCCGCGAAGTCGCCTGAGCCCACCGCGTTCGCCGCATCCGATCTACCAGATATTCCCCACCATCTTCCTCGCAGTCGCTGCACGCGGCTCGCGTGATGTCATGCCATAGACGCGGACGGCCTCTGGCCGCCCCACCGTTTCTTCAATGGCGACATGGGTGTTCGAACTAGGCACCCCCTAACTGCGTCCTCCCCCCTCGCGACCTTCCTTCGCCACCGTGGCCTCCATCCGCCGCCAGTCGGCAGCGGCTCCTGACGAACCCACGGAGGCCCGATCATGTCCACCAAAATAGCGGCATTGCCGCCGCGCTTTCTGCGCACCAAGGAAGCGGCCGCGTTTCTCGGCCTGTCGCCCCGCACCCTCGAAAAACATCGGACCTACGGCACGGGCCCCGCCTACCGAAAACTCGGCGGCCGCGTCGTCTACGCCGTTGACGACCTCGAAGCGTGGGCCGATCGCGGCGCTGTCACCTCAACATCGGACCCGCGCGGGACCGTGCTGCCGGCCAAGCGCCACGATCCACACCCGCCGGCTCATTCCGGCCGCTATGCGCGCTGAGGCGACCGTGCCGCGTCGTCGCCTTAACCCATCCGAGCGCGCCACGCTCGACCCATTCGTGGTCGCGTCCGGCGCCGCCGCGCCGCGCGACCAGCGCGACCTTATGGAGCGACCCTTCTTTTCGCTCGCAAAATCGCGGCGCACGCGCCCGATCCTTTACGAGGCGGGCGACGTGCGTGTCGAGGTTTACGCCGTGGCGCAACACGGCATGGCGACGATCTGGGACGCGGACGTGCTCATCTGGGCCGCCAGCCAGATTGTCGAGGCGCAAAACGACGGCCTTACGACATCGCGGTTCCTGCGCTTCACGCCCTATCACCTGCTCACCGCAATCGGTCGCGAGACCGGCGCCAGCGACTATCGCCTGCTGAAGGCGGCGCTGACCCGTCTGCAATCGACGGCGGTGCGCACGACCATCCGCCAGGGCGAACACTGGCGACGCCACCAATTCTCGTGGGTGAACGAATGGGAGGAGCTGACGACGCATTCGGGCCGCGTCGAAGGCATGGAGTTCGTCCTGCCCGACTGGTTCTATCGCGGCGTCGTCGACCGCTCGCTGGTGCTGGCGATCGACCCCGCCTATTTTCGGCTCAGGGGCGGCATTGAACGCTGGCTTTACCGCGTCGCGCGCAAGCATGCGGGCCATCAGGCGCATGGCTGGCTGTTCGACCTTCCACACCTTCACGAGAAGTCCGGCAGTCTCGCCCGCGTCTCTGATTTTGCCCTCGACATTCGCCGCATAGCAGCGCGTCAGCCGCTGCCGGGATATCGCCTGCGCATCGAACGCGACGGTCGCCGTGAGATGCTGCGCATCCTCCCCTTTGGAGATCGCCGCCGCCCTGTGGACGGTGCTGTGGAAACCATCGGGAGATCAGGCGCACGCACTATCGGGAGATCAGGCGCAACCCTATCGGGAGATCAGGCGCACAAACCCCAGCTAAGTCTCTGGCCCGAAAGTGCGATTCCGGCCCTTAACAAAGAGTCTAACAAAGATTCTAACTTTCTTCTGGGCCGGAAAAGCGGGGAAGACGGCTGCATCCGCAGCGCCTTCGGCGTCCACCGCGACGATCACGATGAGACGGACGCGCCCCTTGGGACCACACCGGGAGGGGAACGATGATCCCTCCCGCCGATGTTCGCGCCGCCTACAAGGCTGCCCCGCACCTAACCCATGTGGAGCTGACGTGGCGCGAAGGCCGCGTCGAGCACTGGCTTCGCTTCGGCCATCCGACCACCGAGCAGCGCATCGACCGCTTTCGTCGCATCGCCAGCTTCGCGCCGGATAGCGTCATCGCATTCGTCCGCTGGGCATCAAACGAGTTCGGAACGGTCGTCTCGCGCATCGACATTGCCCGAACGGTGCGTCCCGGCGAAGCCTATCAGACGCTGCCATTCGTGCGGCGCGGCGGCGAACTGCTGCTGTCGGTCAAGGGCTGGCCCAAGGTCGAAAAGGTGTTGCTCGCCATCGACGCCGTCGAGGCCCTCGGTCTCGATCCGGCCGATGTCGCACCCGACCACTGGCGGCATCTCCACAACCGCCTGATGGTCGGTCAGGAGCCGCGGGCCTATACGCTCGAACGACACCAGCTCTGGCTTCTTCGGCGGGCGATCGCGCCATGATCCCGCGCCGCCCGGATCGTTCCGATCTCCTGTCGACGCAGCCGCAGGATCATGCTGCGTCGCTCCTGACCGGGGATTGTCGCGACCTTATGCCGGCACACGGCCCGTTCGACATGATCCTCGCCGATCCGCCCTACGGCGACACTTCCTTGGGCTGGGACCGGCGTGTCTCGGGCTGGTTGCCGCTCGCGCGCGCGGCGCTGAGGCACAGCGGCTCGCTTTGGGTGTTCGGATCGCTGCGCTCCTTCATGGCGACCGCCGATCTGTTCGCCGACGCCGGGTTCCGTCTCGCACAGGAAATCGTCTGGGAGAAGCAGAACGGCACCAGCTTCCACTCAGATCGCTTCAAACGCGTCCACGAAATCGTCGTCCAGTTCTACCCGGCAGAGACGCCTTGGCGCGACATCTACAACGACGTCCAGACGACGCCGGATGCAACGGCGCGCACCGTGCGACGCAAGCAGCGCCCGCCGCACACCGGCCATATCGACGCCGGCCACTATGTCAGCCACGACGGCGGGCCGCGCATCATGCGTTCCGTCATCTACGTGCGCAACACGCACGGACGCGCCATTCATCCGACCGAAAAACCTTCCGCGCTTCTGGAAATCCTGATCCGCACGAGCTGCCCGCCGGGCGGCCTGGTTGGAGACTGGTTCGCCGGTTCGGGTTCCGCCGGTGAAGCCTGCCGGCTGACCGGACGAAACTATCTCGGCTGCGAGATCGACGGCGCGATGGCGGAAAGGGCGCGCACGCGCATCGCCTCAGTCCTGCCGCTCTGCGGCGGCGGCCCGAAATCCACTCTGCGAGGGGAGATCGAGCGATGAGCCCGCGCCGCCTCACGCTTGTCGTCATGCTCGCGGGCACCGCGTTGGTGGCCGCGCCAACGTGGACCGGCCACGGGCCGCGCTTCATCTGGAACACCTCGGCGAGTGTGCCGATCGGGCTCTACGGCATCGAGCCGGTCGGTCAGGTCGACGTCGCCGATCTCGTCGCTGTGGCGCCGCCAGAACCGCTCGCCGAGTTCCTCGCGGAGCGCGGCTATCTCGCACGCAACGTTCCGCTCATCAAACGTGTCCTCGCAGTCTCGGGCACCGTTGTCTGCCGGCATGGAACGACGATCATCGCCTATGGCCACGCCTATGGCGAGGCCCGCAATCAAGATGCGCTGGGCCGCCCTCTGCCGTCCTGGCAAGGCTGCCGGCAGCTCGGCGAAAACGAGGTGTTCCTGATGAACTGGGACGCCTCCGACAGCTTCGATGGCCGGTATTTCGGTCCGCTTCCCACTAGCTCGATCACCGCCCGCGTCATCCCTGTCTGGACCGACGAGACCGGCGACGGCCGCTTCCGATGGCGGGCGGCCGATCCGGCTCTCCAACCCTGATCCCTTCCGCAACCGCCACCGCAAAGGAGCATTCTCATGGCGATCATCCTAAAATTTGTCCGCAACGAGGAGGGTTTTTCGGGCAGCCTCAAGACCCTGACGCTCGACCGGGAACTCCTCATGCTGCCCGTCGAGAACCCGAACCCGGACAGCGACACAGACTACCCGGAGTACCGCATCTGGCTTGCCAATAAGCACGGCCCCTTCGGCGCAGCATGGAAGCGCACCGGCGAGCAGGCCGGAACCGGATACAACATTCTGCTCGAAGACCCGATGTTCGGGTCGCCTATCCGGGGGCATATGTTCCAGACCGACGAGCAAGGCCAGACCTGGTCGGTCCGCTGGTTCCCCCCGAAAAAGCAACCCAAGCAGGACTGAGCTATGCCGGTTCTCTGCATCGGGCAGGCAGGCAGGCAGTGCGGCGGTCGTCGCCACATCGCCTCCCTCCTACTTACCGGCCTTGTGCTCGCCATCGCTCCGCCGCCGGTCACCATGGCGCAGACCGTGCCGGTCGAGCGCCCCGAAATCGGCGGTCCCTACGCGGCATTTATCGCCGAGGCCGCACAGCGTTTCGGCATGCCCGCGCTGTGGATCGCGGCCGTGCTCGACGCGGAAAGCGCTGGCGATCAGCGCGCCGTTTCCTCGGCTGGCGCGCGGGGATTGATGCAGGTCATGCCGGACACCTGGGCCGAGCTGCGCGTGCGCTATCGGTTTGGCGACAACCCGTTCGCGGCGCGCGACAACATCATGGCCGGCGCCGCATATCTCCGCGAGATGTGGGACCTTTACGGCAATGTCGGTGCGATGCTCGCCGCGTACAATGCCGGGCCCGGCCGCTACGACGAATACCTCTCCACGGGCCGCCCCCTGCCGGCCGAGACGCGCGCATACGTCACCGCGCTCGCCCCTATTCTCGGCCGCGAACCGCTGCCCGAGGGCGTGATTTCGCGTCCTCCCGTTCCGGCCGATTGGCGTGAAGCACCATTGTTCGTTACGGGCTTCGACGCCGTTCCGACAGCGCCTCACTCGCCTGCGGAATCGGCCGATCCGGAGCCGAGCGAGACCATCTTCGTCCCCCGTGCAGGCGACGGAGTCCAGCCATGACCCGCTTCGCACCTTCGCGCGCGCCGGCGCATGGCTGGGAAGGAAGGACGGAAGGGACGGGTGACCTCGGGGTCACGACAGTCGGAGGGCGAGATAAAAGCGGCACGCCATTTTGCTGTAAGCCATTGCTATCGCATGGCTTTTGGCGTGCCGGTCGGTCGGGCCGCGTGCCACGGCCATGCGATTTCATCGCAATTTCAGGGACTTGCGCGACCCCAAGCCCGTTTCCAGCGCTCCGAGGGAGGCCGGCATGAGTGACGGCGAGCGCAATTTCAACGTCCGTCCAGGGCGCATCCGCTCGACCCGCGCGCCGCGTCAGAAGAGCTTCCTCAACCAGGTGCTGCGCGCTGCCCAGAAGGTCGGCCACACATCGAGCTACAAGGCGTCCGGCAAAGGAGCGTCCAATCGCGGCCGCTCGACCTTCGGGCGCGGCAGGAACAGCTTCAGCCGCACGCGCTTGTTCGGCTCCCATCGCCGCGTCGTGGTCAAGGCCCGCATCGCCCGCCATAGCGGCCGTGCCTACCGTGCGGCGCCGCTCTCCGCGCACCTTAACTATCTCAAGCGCGACGGCGTGAGCCGTGACGGCGAGAACGGCATCATGTTCGACGCCCAGTCCGACGTGGCTGATGATCGCGGCTTTGCCGAGCGCTGCAAGGATGACCGGCACCACTTTCGCTTCATCATCTCGCCCGAAGACGCGGCCGAACTGACCGACCTCAAGGCTTACACGCGCGATCTGGCCAAGCAGATGGAATCCGACCTCGGAACCGACCTCGACTGGGTTGCCGTCGATCACTGGAACACCGACAACCCGCACGTTCATCTGCTCGTGCGCGGCGTCGACCAGACGGGCGCCGACCTCGTCATCTCTCGCGACTACATCAGCCACGGCCTGCGATCACGCGCCGAGGAGTTGGCCGGGATCGAGCTGGGGCCGAAACCCGAGCACGAAATCCGCTCAGCACTCGAAAGGGAGGTGACGGCAGAGCGCTGGACGCGGATCGATGTCGAGATCCGCATCGCCGCCGATGACGTAGGCTATATCGACGTGCGGCCGGATACTCCACGACCCACCGATCCGGACATCCGCCGTCTGATGGTCGGCCGGCTCCAGCATCTCGAAACGATGGACCTCGCCACGCGGGCCGGCCCCGGCGAGTGGGTTGTCGGGCTCGAGGCCGAACGCACCCTGCGCGACCTGTCGATGCGCGGTGACATCATCAAGACCATGCACCGCGCGTTCTATGAGCAGGGTCGCGAGCGCGGTGTCGCCGACTTCGTAATCGACGCCGGCAAGGCCGGTCCGCCGATCATCGGCCGCTTGGTCGACAAGGGCCTGCACAACGAGCTGACAGGCGAAGCCTATGCCGTGATCGACGGCACAGACGGTCGCGCCCATCACGTCCGCTTCCGCGGCGTTGGAGCCTTCGAGCACGCGCCCGAGATCGGCGGCGTCGTCGAGGTGCGCCGCTTCGGTTCTCCGAACGACGAACGGCCGACCCTGGTGCTCGCCAACCGCTCCGACCTCGACCTTCAAAAGCAGATCACGGCGCCGGGCGCGACGTGGCTCGATCACCGGCTCGTAGAGCGCGAAACCATGCCGCTCGCGATGGGCGGCTTCGGCCGCGAGGTCCGCGAGGCGATGAACGCGCGCGCCGTGCATCTCGCGGACGAGGGCCTCGCGCGCCGCGAAAACCATCGCATCGTCCTGCAACGCAACCTCTTGGCGACGCTGCGGCGCCGGGAGCTTGATGCGGTGGGTGAGCAGCTAACCGCCGAGACCGGGCTGTCCCATCAGTTCGCCCAAGCCGGCGAGCATGTCGCGGGCGTCTATCGCCGGCAGCTTGCGCTGTCCTCCGGCCGCTTCGCGATGATCGACGACGGGCTCGGCTTCCAACTCGTGCCCTGGTCCCGCGAGATCGAAAAGAAGCTCGGCCAGCATATCTCGGGCGTCGCGAAGGCAGGCGGCGGCATCGACTGGAGCCTCGGCCGCAAACGCGATCTGGGGATCTGAGGAAAGGAGCATCGCCATGACGCAGACCAAAATCCTTTGGGGCCAGATCATCATCGTCTCCCTGATCGTGCTGACCTCCGTGTGGGGCGGCACGCAATGGGTGGCCTGGCGTCTCGGCTTCCAGCCTCAGCTCGGTCAGCCCTGGTTCGAGCTATTCGGGTGGCCGGTCTATCTGCCGCCGTCGCTGATGTGGTGGTGGTTTTCGTTCGAGGCTTACGCACCGCGCATCTTCTGGGAGGGCGGCATCATCGCAGCCTCCGGCGGCATCCTGTCGATTGCCGTCGCCATCACCATGTCGGTGATCCGTGCCCGTGAGGCGACCGGACTCGACACCTACGGCTCGGCGCGGTGGGCCGAAAAGAGGGATATCGCGGCGGCGGGCCTGCTCGGTCGGGATGGTGTCGTGCTCGGAAAGTTCGAACGGGACTATCTCAGACACGACGGGCCGGAGCATGTGTTGTGCTTTGCCCCGACACGGAGCGGCAAGGGCGTTGGCCTGGTCGTGCCGACGCTGCTCACCTGGCCAGGCAGTTGCGTCGTGCATGACATCAAAGGCGAAAACTGGCAGCTCACTGCCGGCTTCCGCGCACGGCACGGTCGCGCCCTCCTGTTCGATCCCACCAACGCCAACTCGGCCGCCTACAATCCGCTGCTCGAAGTCAGGAAGGGGGAGTGGGAAGTTCGGGACGTTCAGAACGTGGCCGACGTGCTGGTCGATCCGGAAGGTTCACTGGAGAAACGGAATCACTGGGAAAAGACCTCCCACTCGCTGCTCGTCGGCGCGATCCTCCACGTCCTCTATGCCGAGGCCGACAAGACGCTCGCTGGCGTGGCCGGCTTCCTCTCCGATCCGCGCCGGCCGATTGAGACGACTTTGAAGGCCATGATGACCACGCCGCATCTCGGCGAAAAGGGTCCGCACCCTGTCGTCGCGTCGGCCGCACGCGAGCTGCTGAACAAGTCAGACAATGAACGCTCGGGCGTTCTGTCCACCGCCATGTCGTTCCTCGGCCTCTATCGCGATCCCGTCGTCGCCCACGTCACGCGCCGCTGCGACTGGCGCATCGCCGACCTCGTCTCGGGCGAGCGCCCGGCTAGCCTTTACCTCGTGGTGCCGCCCTCCGACATATCGCGGACAAAGCCGCTCATCAGGCTGGTGCTCAACCAGATCGGCCGCAGGCTCACCGAGGATCTGAACGCCAAGGATCGACGGCATCGAGTGCTGATGATGCTCGACGAGTTTCCGGCTTTGGGCCGCCTGGACTTTTTCGAGAGCGCTTTGGCCTTTATGGCGGGCTACGGGATCAAGAGCTTCCTCATCGCTCAGAGCCTCAACCAGATCGAGAAGGCGTATGGGCAGAACAATTCGATTCTCGACAACTGCCATGTCCGGGTGAGCTTCGCCACCAACGACGAGAGGACAGCCAAGCGTATCAGCGACGCTCTCGGCACCGCGACCGAGCTGAAGGCCATGCAGAACTATGCCGGCCACCGCCTCGCACCCTGGTTGGGACACTTGATGGTGTCGCGCTCGGAAACCGCGCGGCAGCTCCTCACCCCCGGCGAGGTGATGCAGTTGCCGCCAGACGACGAGATCGTGATGATTGCCGGCTCGCCGCCGATCCGGGCAACGAAGGCACGCTATTTCGAGGACGTTCGCTTCACCGAACGCGTTCTGCAACCCCCCGATCCGACGACCGAGCAGCGCGTCTCGCTCGCCGATGGCTGGTCGGAGCTTGAACCTCGAAAGCCAGACGCGGTGCTCCTGGCCGAAGTTGATAAGGCCGAGCAGGACCGCGCCAACGCGGGTCTACGTCGGGAGCCTGAGCTGCCGCAGCATGTCGAGATCGTCCATGACACCACGGAGCCGACCCCCGAACGTGAGTTCGCCCTGGTCGAGGACAATGCCGAGGACCGACTACGGCAGGCGCAGAACCAGGCGCTGCGCCGTCAGATGCGTGGCGTCGCCCGGCAGGTATCGATGAACCCCGATGAAGGGATGGATTTGTGAGGGAACGCCGATGCGCCGCCGCATGAACTGCTATTTCGACGCCGAGCTTCACAACCAGATCGTTGATGCGGCCGCCCGCCAGCGCATCGCGCAGACGTCCGTGGTCGAGGCCGCAGTCGCGTCCTATTTCTCGCCCGATGGCGCCGATCGGCGCGAAGCCGCCTTCACCCGTCGCCTCGACCGCATGTCGCGCCAGCTCCTGCGGCTGGAGCGCAATGTCGGCGTGACCGTGGAAACCGTTGCTCTGTTCGTCCGTTTCTGGCTTGCGGTGACACCGCCTCTCGATCCCGATGCGCACGCCAGCGCGCAGGCAAAGGCGCACCAGCGCTACGAGGGCTTCATCGACACGCTCGCCCGACGCGTGCAGGCCGGCGAGAGCTTCCTAAACGAGATTCCCGACGACATAGAAGCTCACAGCCCAGACGCGACTGGCGAGTAACGCCATGCATGACCGCAAAGCCAGCTTCCGAGCCTGACCGGGCCGTCATCGGCGATGCCCGCGCCTCGACCGGCGCGCTGCATCCAATGCACCATGTAGTTCGCCCGGTCACCTCCGACCGCATCGCCATCTGATTCGGCTTCGCAGCCAGTTTTCACCGATCGATCCGGACCCTCGATTCCGCCGTTCGCCTGTCTTTGCACGCCAGGCCACTACTACGATCAAATCCCTGTTGCCTAAGCACTTTTTCCGGTTCTCTTAATCGTCCCCGACGCGCTGCGATCCATCGAGCGCACGAGAAAACGGGGACGGGAATGGCGGACTTCAGCCGGCAATCGGAAGCGACGACACGCGGGGCGCGGATGCTGCGCACGGCGATGGGTCCGGCTATTGCCGGCTTCCTCGAAGACACCCGCGTCGTCGAAGTGATGCTCAATCCGGACGGACGCCTGTGGGTCGACCGCCTGGCCGAGGGCCTCGCCGATACCGGAGAACGGCTCTCGCCCGCTGACGGCGAGCGCATCATCCGGCTGGTCGCGCATCACGTCGGTGTCGAGGTGCATCCGCGCTCGCCGCGCGTGTCGGCTGAGCTGCCCGAGACCGGCGAGCGGTTCGAGGGCCTTTTGCCTCCCGTGGTCTCGTCGCCGGCTTTCGCCATCAGAAAGCCGGCGGTCGCGATCTTCACGCTCGACGACTATGTGGCCGCCGGGATCATGGAAAGCGGTCAAGCCGAGGTGCTGCGCATGGCGGTCGCCGCGCGCAAGAACATCCTCGTCGCCGGCGGCACCTCGACCGGAAAAACCACGCTCACCAATGCGCTGCTGGCCGAGATGGCCAAGACCGAGGATCGCGTCGTCATCATCGAGGACACGCGCGAGCTTCAGTGCAGCGCTCCCAACCTCGTCGCCATGCGAACCAAGGACGGCGTGGCGACACTCTCGGATCTGGTGCGCTCGTCGCTCCGCTTTCGTCCGGACCGCATCCCGATCGGGGAAGTGCGCGGGAGCGAAGCGCTGGACCTTCTGAAAGCGTGGGGGACCGGGCATCCCGGCGGGGCCGGCACTATTCACGCCGGCAGCGCCATCGGTGCGCTGCGTCGTCTCGAGCAGCTCATCCAGGAAGCCGTCGTCACCGTCCCCCGCGCTCTGATCGCCGAGACGGTCGACCTGATCGCCGTGCTCTCCGGCAGGGGCGCCGCGCGCCGTCTCTCCGAGCTTTCCGCCGTCGAGGGCCTTGGCCCGGATGGCGACTACCGCCTCAAGCCCGCAACACCCAGCCACGACGGAGACGAAATATGATCCCTGAACGACAGCCCATGCGGTCGGCACGCCGGCTGCGCAGTCAGCCCCTTTGTCGATGCATCCTCGGCCGGCTCAGCAGCGCCGGAATCTCTGTCGTCACGATGCTCTATGCGCTCCCGGCCTATGCCGCTGGCTCCTCGATGCCTTGGGAAGCGCCTCTGGAATCCATCCTCGAATCCATCGAGGGGCCGGTCGCCAAGATCATTGCAGTGATCATCATCATCATCACGGGCCTGACGCTCGCATTCGGCGACACCAGCGGCGGCTTTCGGAGATTGATCCAGATCGTATTCGGTCTGTCGATTGCCTTCGCCGCGTCAAGCTTCTTCCTGTCCTTCTTCTCGTTCGGCGGCGGGGCGCTGGTCGGATGAACGGGCTCGGAGATCATACCGGGCCGATCGCCGGCTTCTTCGCTCCGGTTCACCGCTCGCTGACCGAGCCGATTCTGCTGGGCGGCGCGCCGCGCGCCGTCGCCATCGCCAACGGCACCATCGCCGCAGCGATCGCGCTTGGGCTGCGCCTGTGGCTCGCCGGTCTGGTGATCTGGGCGATCGGGCATTTCGCCGCCGTATGGGCGGCGCGGCGTGACGCCCAGTTCATGGACGTGACCCGCCGGCACCTCCGCTATCCGTCCTTCATGCGCGCGTGAGGCGAAGGCGATGCTGAACCTTGCCGAATACCGCAATCGGAGCACGCGCCTCGCGGACTATCTGCCTTGGGCTGCCCTCGTAGCGCCGGGCGTCGTGCTCAACAAGGACGGCAGCTTCCAGCGCACGGCGCGCTTCCGCGGACCCGACCTCGACTCGGCTACGCCGGCCGAGCTGGTCGGCACGACGGCCCGGCTCAACAATGCGCTGCGCCGACTCGGCAGCGGGTGGGCCGTC
This sequence comes from Chelativorans multitrophicus, assembly GCF_011317445.1. Lineage (GTDB taxonomy): Bacteria > Pseudomonadota > Alphaproteobacteria > Rhizobiales > Rhizobiaceae > Chelativorans > Chelativorans multitrophicus. Next base: position 4,266 of record NZ_JAAAPL010000003.1, on the reverse strand, counting down.
TTCGTCGAGGCCCAGCGCGTCCAGGCAACGCACTATCCCGACAGCCAGTTTCCCGACGCAGCCTCCGCGCTGATCGACGTCGAGCGGCGCGAGCAGTTCGAAGCCGAAGGCGTCCATTTCGAAAGCCGCTACTTCCTGACCTTTCTTTGGATGCCGCCCGCCGAGGAGGCAAGCCGCGCTGAAAGCTGGCTCTACGAGGGCAAGGCGCGCACGGGCGTCGATCCCTGGGAATTGCTCGCCGGCTTCGTCGATCGGACCGATCGTATCCTCCAGCTTGTCGAAGGTTTCGTGCCGGAGGTCGACTGGCTCGATGACGGCGAGACGCTGACCTATCTGCATTCGACCGTCTCGACCCGGCGTCAGCGGGTGCGCGTGCCCGAAGCGCCGATGTATCTCGACGCGATTCTGGTCGATGAGCCGCTGGCCGGCGGCCTCGAACCACGTCTGGGCGAACATCATCTGCGCACGCTCACCGTCACCGGATTCCCCACCGCGACCTTCCCCGGCATCCTCGACGAGTTGAATCGGCTGGCGTTCGAGTATCGCTGGTCCACGCGGGCAATCCTGCTGGACAAGACGGACGCGACCAAGCTCCTGACGCGCATCCGTCGCCAGTGGTTCGCCAAGCGGAAGTCCGTCGCGGCCATTGTCAAAGAAGTCATGACCAATGAGGCATCGACGCTGCTCGACAGCGACGCGGCCAACAAAGCGTTCGACGCGGACATGGCTTTGCAGGAGCTGGGCAGCGACGACGTGGGCGAAGCCTATGTCACCGCCACTGTTACGGTTTGGGATCGCGATCCCGCAATCGCAGTCGAAAAGCTCCGGCTGGTCGAGAAGATCATCCAGGCGCGAGATTTCACGTCGATCCCCGAAACCATCAACGCGATCGAAGCGTGGCTCGGCTCGTTGCCTGGGCAGCCTTACGCCAATGTGCGGCAGCCGCCGGTCTCGACGCTCAACATCGCCCACATGGTGCCACTCTCGGCCGTGTGGGCGGGGCCGGAACGGAACGATCACCTCGGCGCGCCCCCGCTGCTTTACGGCAGGACCGAGGGATCGACTCCGTTCCGGTTCTCCCTTCACGTCGGCGACGTAGGCCACACACTCGTCGTCGGCCCGACCGGCGCCGGCAAGTCCGTGCTGCTGGCGCTGATGGCGCTCCAGTTCCGCCGCTACACGAACAACCAGATCTTCGCCTTCGATTTCGGCGGCTCCATCCGCATCGCAGCGCTCGCGATGGGCGGCGATTGGCACGACCTGGGCGGCGGGCTCAGCGACGGCGCAGACGCGACCGTCTCGCTACAGCCCCTCGCGCGCATCCATGATGTTCCCGAACGTGCTTGGGCAGCGGACTGGATCGTGTCGATCCTCGGCCGCGAGGGCGTTCAGATCACCCCGGAGGTCAAGGAGCATCTATGGTCGGCGCTGACCTCGCTGGCCTCCGCGCCGGTCGACGAGCGCACGATCACCGGACTTTCGGTGCTGCTGCAATCGAACGAATTGAAGCGTGCGCTGCGACCCTACTGTGTCGGCGGTCCCTGGGGTCGGTTGCTCGACGCCGAGCGCGAGCATCTCGGCGAGGGCTCGGTGCAGGCTTTCGAGACCGAGGGTCTGGTCGGCACCGGCGCTGCATCTGCCGTGCTGACCTACCTCTTCCATCGCATCGAGGGTCGCCTGGACGGCCGGCCCACGCTCCTCATTATCGACGAGGGTTGGCTGGCGCTCGACGATGAGAACTTCGCCGACCAGCTCCGCGAGTGGCTGAAGACGCTCAGAAAAAAGAACGCTGCCGTGATATTCGCCACGCAGTCGCTTTCCGACATTGGCGACTCGGCGATTGCCGCCGCGATCGTCGAGAGCTGCCCGACGCGATTGTTCCTTCCCAACGAACGTGCAATCGAGCCGCAAATCCTCGCGATCTACCGCAAGTTCGGGCTCAACGACCGCCAGATCGAAATCCTCGCGCGGGCGACGCCCAAACGCGACTACTACTGCCAGAGCCGCCGCGGCAATCGCCTTTTCGAGCTTGGCCTGGGCGACGTTGCGCTCGCGCTCTGCGCCGCATCCTCCAAGCAGCATCACGCCCGTGTCGACCGTGTGCTGGCCACCGCCGGCCGTGACCGCTTTCTCGAAGCGTGGCTCGGTGACTGCGACCTTGGCTGGGCGGCCGACCTCATTCCCGACCTTCCCAACATTGCCGGCAGCGAGATGGCGCCGGCCGATGTGCCGCCCCCCAACCAGCGTCCAGAGGAGATCGACCAATGACCCGAAATTCCGCCTGCCGGATCGTCGGCGTGAGCGCCATCGCCATCACACTTGCAGCCCCGCTTGCACTTGCGCCGGTCGTTTCGACGCCGGCTCACGCGCAGCTCTTCGGCTTCGGCCGGATCGTCTTCGATCCGACCAACTACGCCGAAAACCTTCTCACGGCGGCGCGCTCTCTTGAGCAGATCAACAACCAGATCCAGTCGCTTCAGAACGAAGCGCAGATGCTCATCAACCAGGCCCGTAATCTTGCCAGCCTGCCGCACTCCTCGCTCCAGCAGCTCCAGCAGGCTGTCTCGCGCACCCAGCAGCTTCTCGGCGAGGCGCAGCGTATCGCTTTCGACGTCCGCGAGATCGACCAGATCTTCGACAATCAATACGCCAATGTCGATCTCTCGATGACGGACCGGCAGCTCGTCGATCAGGCGCGAGATCGCTGGGGGAACACGGTCGGCGCGCTTCAGGACGCCATGAGGGTGCAGGCGGGCGTCGTTGGCAATATCGACGCCCAGCGGACCGAGATGTCCGCCCTCGTCGGGCAGAGCCAGAACGCGGTCGGCGCGCTTCAGGCGACCCAGGCCGGCAACCAGCTTCTCGCGCTTCAGGCGCAACAGCTCGCCGACCTCACCGCCATGCTCGCAGCCAACGGCCGTGCCACCGCTCTCGTCGATGCCGAACGCGCGGCTGCCGCCGAGCAGGGGCGCGTCCAGCGGCAGCGGTTCCTCACCCCCGGCCCCGGCTACCAGCCGGGCAACTAGGCCGGTCGGAAAGGGGGACACCATGGACGGCAAAGTGCTGACCCGTATCGGTGCGATAGTTTTCGTCTCGGTCGCCATGACGGCGGCGGTTATCGACATGGCGCGCCGGGACGCGCCAGCGCCAAACCGTCCTGCGCCTGCGATCGGTGTGGAAACGCCCCGCACCGATCCGCTGCGTGAGAGCCTCATCAGATGCCAGGGCATCGGCGAGGCCGCAACCCGCGATCCCGACTGCCTCGCTGCCTGGGCCGAAAACCGACGCCGTTTCCTCGGCCAGACAGAAGGACGCTGAGCATGGAGGGCGCTGGCGTCATCGACCGCTTCTTGCAGGTCTTCACGACCTACATCGATTCCGGCTTCGGTCTGCTCGGCGGTGAGGTGGCGTTCATTGCGACCACGCTCATCGTGATCGACGTGACGCTGGCCGCCCTGTTCTGGGCATGGGGAGCTGATGACGACGTTCTCGCGAAGTTCATCAAAAAGGTCATTTTCGTCGGCGTGTTCGCCTACCTGATCAGCAACTGGCAGACCCTCGCTCAGATCGTGTTCGACAGCTTCGCCGGCCTCGGGCTGCAAGCCTCCGGCACGGGGTTTTCGACCGCGGACCTCATGCGGCCAGGTCGTGTCGCGCAGACCGGACTCGACGCCGGCCGTCCGCTGCTCGAATCCATCTCTGATCTCATGGGCTATTGGTCGTTCTTCGAGAACTTCCTGCAAATCATCTGCCTGCTCTTCGCATGGGCACTCGTGCTGCTCGCTTTCTTCATCCTGTCGATCCAGCTCTTCGTCACGCTGATCGAGTTCAAGCTGACGACGCTCGCCGGCTTCGTCCTCATCCCGTTCGGGCTATTTGGGCAGAGTGCATTCATGGCCGAACGCGTTCTGGGCAACGTCGTCAGCTCCGGCATCAAAGTGTTGGTCCTCGCCGTCATCATTGGCATCGGCTCGACACTCTTCGGTGAGTTCACGGCCGGCTTCGGCGGCGAGCAGCCGACCGTCGACGACGCGATGGCAATCGTGCTGGCGGCGCTCTCCCTTCTCGGCCTCGGCATTTTCGGGCCAGGAATCGCGAACGGCATCGTCAGCGGCGGACCGCAGCTCGGTGCGGGCGCGGCCGTAGGGACCGGCCTTGCCGTCGCCGGCGCAGGGGTCGCGGCAGGTGGCGGGGCGATGCTCGCCGCGCGCGGCGGGGCAGCCGCCCTCTCTGGTGGCGCGGCCGTCGCACGTGGAGGAGCCGCCG
>NZ_JAAAPL010000002.1 GCF_011317445.1 Chelativorans multitrophicus | reverse complement strand
CCGTCAGAGACGTCTTCCCATGGTCGACGTGACCAATCGTCCCGATGTTCACATGCGGCTTCGTGCGCTCAAATTTACCTTTGGCCATGTGAGGTCTCCGTTACTTTCTGCCTTGTCAGGCCTTCTGTTAGTGCGCCCTTCGGGCGATCACGCGAACTTCTTCTGGATCTCCTGCGCCACAGCGCTGGGGACCGGCTCATAATGGTCGAACTGCATCGTGTACTGGGCGCGGCCCTGCGACATCGAACGCAGATTATCCACGTACTTGAACATGTTGGCGAGCGGCACCATGGCATTGACGACGACGGCAACGCCGCGCGCCTCCTGCCCCTGGATCTGACCGCGCCGCGAGTTCAGGTCGCCGATCACGCTGCCCACATACTCTTCCGGTGTCACGACCTCGACCTTCATGATCGGCTCGAGGAGCTGAGCACCCGCCTTCTGCGCACCCTCGCGGAAAGCCGCACGGGCGGCGATTTCGAAGGCGAGCACCGAGGAGTCGACATCGTGATAGGCGCCATCCACCAGCGTCGCCTTCACGCCCAGCATCGGAAATCCGGCGATCGGACCGGAGGAAAGAACGCTCTCGATGCCCTTCTGGACGCCGGGGACATATTCCTTTGGAACCGATCCGCCGACAATCTTGGACTCGAACAGGAAATCCTCGCCGTCGGGATTGGGCTCGAAGACGATCTTGACACGCGCGAACTGGCCCGAGCCGCCTGTCTGCTTCTTGTGGGTGTAGTCGATCTCGGCGGTTTTGGTGATCGTCTCGCGATACGCCACCTGCGGCGCGCCGATATTTGCCTCGACCTTGAACTCGCGCTTCATGCGGTCGACAATGATGTCGAGGTGAAGCTCGCCCATGCCGGCGATGATGGTCTGGCCGCTCTCTTCATCCGTCTTGACACGGAAGGAAGGATCCTCGGCCGCCAGGCGATTGAGCGCAAGACCCATCTTTTCCTGGTCGCCCTTGGTCTTCGGCTCGATGGCGATCTGGATGACCGGCTCAGGAAACTCCATCCGCTCCAGGATAACCGGCTTCAGCGGGTCACAGAGGGTATCGCCCGTGGTGGTCTCCTTGAGACCGGCGAGCGCCACGATATCGCCCGCATAGGCTTCCTCGATATCCTCTCGCGAATTTGCGTGCATCTGCAGCATGCGGCCGATGCGCTCGCGCTTACCTTTCACAGTGTTCTCAAGCGAGACGCCCTTCTTGAGCACGCCTGAATAGATACGGCAGAAGGTGAGCGAACCCACGAAGGGATCGTTCATGATCTTGAAGGCGAGCATCGAGAGAGGTTCGCTATCCTCCGCATGACGCTCGATCGGCTCCTCGGTCTTGGCATCCACACCCTTGATGGCGGGAATGTCGATCGGCGAGGGCAGGAAGTCGACCACCGCGTCAAGCAGCGGCTGCACGCCCTTGTTCTTGAAGGCCGAGCCGCAGAACATCGGGAAGAATTTGACCTCGATCGTGCCCTTGCGGACGAGTGCGCGGATCTCCTCGATCGATGGCATCTCGCCCTCGAGGTAGCGCTCCATGGCGCCTTCATCCATCTCGACGGCAGCCTCGATCAGCTTTTCACGATACTCTTCGGCCTTTTCCTTGAATTCGGCCGGGATCTCGACCACGTCCCAGGCGGCGCCCAGCGTCTCGTCACGCCAGATGAGCGCCTTCATTTCAACGAGATCAATGACGCCTTTGAAATCGCTCTCGGCGCCAATGGGAAGCTGCATGACGACGGCCGTGGCGCCAAGGCGGCTCTTTACCATCTCCACCGAGCGGTAGAAGTCGGCGCCAATCTTGTCCATCTTGTTACAGAAGATCATGCGCGGCACGTGATACTTGTCGGCCTGCCGCCACACCGTCTCGGTCTGCGGCTCCACGCCTGCATTGGCGTCGAGCAGTGCGATGGCGCCGTCGAGCACGCGCAGCGAACGTTCCACCTCGATCGTGAAGTCCACGTGGCCCGGCGTGTCGATGATGTTGAAGCGGCGCAGCTTCTCGTCACGGCCCTTCCAGAAGGTCGTGGTCGCGGCAGACGTGATGGTGATGCCGCGCTCCTGCTCCTGCTCCATCCAATCCATGGTGGCCGCGCCGTCATGGACTTCGCCGATTTTGTGCGACTTGCCCGTGTAGTACAGGATGCGCTCGGTCGTTGTCGTCTTGCCGGCGTCGATATGCGCCATGATACCGAAATTTCGGTAGTCTTCGATTTTGAATTCGCGGGCCATCGTGAGGTCCTCTTCTTCTTATCTCGCTTACCAGCGGTAATGCGAGAATGCGCGGTTGGCCTCGGCCATCTTGTGCGTGTCCTCGCGCTTCTTCACCGCAGTGCCGCGATTGCTGGAAGCATCCAGCAACTCGCCGGAAAGGCGCTCGACCATGGTCTTCTCATTACGCCCGCGCGCAGCCGAAATCAGCCAGCGGATGGCGAGCGCCTGACGGCGCTCCGGACGCACATCGACGGGGACCTGGTAGGTGGCGCCGCCGACGCGGCGGGAGCGAACCTCCACATGCGGCGCGACATTGTCGAGCGCCTGATGGAAAACCGCCACCGGCTCCTGCTTCGTCTTTTCCTGCACCTGGTCGAGCGCACCATAGACGATCCGCTCGGCGACGGACTTCTTGCCCTCGAACATGATGGCGTTCATGAACTTGGTGACAACCGTGTCCCCGAATTTCGGGTCCGGGTTGATCTCGCGCTTTTCTGCACGGTGACGTCGGGACATCTTCTTCGTCTCTCACCTTCAAGGCCCGGCACTTAAAAGAAAAAAGCGCCGAAGCCGGGAAACCTTACTTCGGACGCTTCGCGCCGTACTTGGAACGGCGTTGCTTACGGCTTTTCACACCTTGCGTGTCCAGCACGCCGCGGATGATGTGGTAGCGCACACCGGGAAGATCCTTCACGCGGCCGCCGCGGATCATCACCACGGAGTGCTCCTGCAGGTTATGACCTTCACCCGGAATATAGCCGATCACCTCGAAGCCATTGGCAAGCCTGATTTTTGCCACCTTGCGCATGGCCGAGTTCGGCTTCTTGGGCGACGTCGTGTAGACGCGTGTGCACACACCCCGCTTCTGCGGGTTCGCCTCCATGGCGGGCACCTTATTGCGCTTTACCGGCGCCTTGCGCGGCTTGGCTATCAGCTGGTTTACGGTCGGCATCAAACCTTCCCTTGTTACAATCTCGTGTCCTAAGCGAACCCAGGTTCCATTTCGCACGAAAACATCGTTCCTAATGCAAATTCGGGCATCAAACCGCGGTTACGCGGTCCGGCCCGAACACATGCAGAGGAAGCGGATTCCGCTTCTTGCCCCGGAAGTCTGTCGCTCGTTAAAACGAACCCTGTTTGAGGCTCAAGCTCCAGGACGCGTCGTCCCGGAAAGAAAGGCCTCACATCGGCTCAGACGCGGCGGGTAATACGCGCAACCGGCTCACCCGTCAACCCCGCATCAGCAATTATGTTGCGCCAATGCCGGCCACCAACGATCACTCGCCGCGAAAAATTTCCGTTCGGCTGAATATGGGATAAAATCGCAGGGTTTCCAGACCGCGTATGATGTTTCCGGCCTCGATATGGCAAAATCCTCCGGCAGCGCCCTGAAGCGCCGACCGGAATCATTCCTTACCAGTTCTGGACCAAGACCCCACCGTATCACGGATAGTGAGAGGATCAGCAGGCACGCCGAAACGGCCTTTGTGGGGTGACCACGCTCTTTCTCCGAGCGTATTGAAGGCATCACAATCAACGAGAGTGCGCAGGAGCACGGTGGCTCGCTTCACGATGAAATTGCGCCCTATCTCAGTGCCTGCAGGCATGGTGCAGGGTACACGCACAGACACTGATTCTCCGCTGTCTCCCAGAAACACCACATTGACCCATGCGCTGTTCTTACCTTCCCGTGAAACAACGGTATCGATGATTTGCAACGTCCTTCCTCCGCTACGCCTCCCAACGAGCGAAAGCGGGAATCGTTCCGCATAAACCGATAAGGTCGGTCAGAACGCTGGCGCCAGGCCCCAAATGTCACTGCACGCCAGGACTTTCCGGTGCTGTCTCTTCTGTTTGCGGCGCGATCGTGTCCTCGTCTGGTCCGCCCGACATCGTGTCTGACGCGGTCCGGAACCCGCCATCGTAAATTACGAAAAGAACCAACGCTATCAGCACGACGATCGCGGTGATCAGGATTGCCCGGCGGTCGGTTCTTTTCCCTTTAGGTCCGCGGTTGTTCTGTGCCATTTGCCCTTTCTTCCTGCGCTTGCCGACCATGGGCCGCCGGTTCTACCCGGGTTTCCGGTCGACTGTCCCCACTCTCCACTTCCTCGTGCCAGCGGCCATACCGATCCTGGTATTCGATCAGGGTGTCACTGCCTTCGCTCCTGTGGGCAGCTGCGGCCTGCTCGGCTGCCCGCACCGCTTCCTGGCGCGTCGGATAGGACTCGGAGAACACGTCGCCGACCTTGTAAGCCCAGCCGCCATCATGCTCGACCAGTCTATAAACCACCTGCCGCACCCGCCTGGGGCGCCTCGGCCGCTCCCGCAGGTCAGGAAGCAATGCGCGCGGACCGCGCCGTGGCCGGCGGAGCAGGAACCGGTACACGCCGTAAAGTCCGAGAGCAGCAATGATCAGGCGCATGCGAGGGTCTCCTTGAGCAAACCTCGCACCCAACGCTCGCATCTACCGGTTGTTCCTTGGGAACTTGCCGACTACGGCATCGCCGCTTTGACGGGCGGCCCAATTGAGCTAGTGTGCTGCTCCCGCGGTGCAGTTCTGGATTCGTGCTCATGAAAATCGCCACCTGGAACATCAATGGCGTCAAGGCGCGCATCGAAAACCTCGTGCACTGGCTGCAGGAGGCCAATCCGGACATCGTGTGCCTTCAGGAGATCAAGTCTCTTGACGAGCAGTTCCCTCGTGAGCCGATTGAGGCACTGGGTTATCATGTTGAAACCCACGGGCAGAAGGGTTTCAACGGCGTCGCCCTTCTCTCAAAACTCAGATTCGACGAGGTCAGCCGCGGCCTGCCGGGCAATGACGGCGACGAACAGGCGCGCTTCATTGAGGGTGTGTTCTCAACCGAAGGCGGTGCGCTGCGCGTGGCATCGCTCTACCTGCCCAACGGCAATCCCATCGCCAGCGAGAAATTCGCCTATAAGCTCGCCTGGATGGACCGGCTGGAGCTTTGGGCGAAGCGCCGGCTGATGCTGGAAGAGCCTCTGGTGCTGGCCGGTGATTATAATGTGATTCCCGAACCGGCGGATGCCAAGAACCCTGAGAACTGGCTGGGGGACGCGCTCTACCAGCCGGAGAGCCGGCAGGCCTTCCGCCGCCTCTGCAATCTGGGCTTCACCGACGCGCTGCGCTCCGCAACCAACGAGCCGGGCACATATACGTTCTGGGACTATCAGGCAGGGGCATGGCAGAAGAACAACGGCATCCGGATCGACCACCTGATGCTGTCGCCGGAAGCTGCCGACCGGATCGCCTCCGCTTCCGTCCAGAAGCACACGCGCGCATGGGAAAAGCCGTCGGACCACGTTCCGGTGGTGGTGGACCTGCGAATCGCGGCCTAGAATTGCTTCGAGAAGCCGGTGGCTGCCTACTCTAGCCCGTTCGCCAAGTAGTCTTGAGCAAGCGCAATTGCGGTGCGGCGATCCGATTCGCCCGCAAGTGCAAAAGCTTCCTCCTGCATCGCGCGAATCCAGGCGATATCGGCAGGTGCCCGCTTCTGCGCAGTGTCCAGCGCCGTGGTCATCAAAGCCAGCCCCCGCACCACCTTGCCGCTCTGGAAGAGGAGATTGCCAAGCGTGGCCTGTGCTCCCACATGACCCTTTTCAGCCGCTAGCTGCAGCCAACGGGCTGCCTGCTGCACGCTTTTCGCACCGCCCTCGCCGGAGAGGAACATACGGCCGAGCTGGAATTGCGCATCCGCATTGCGATAGGTGGCGGCCGCCCGCATGTAGTATTCAAGCGCGATTGTGGGATTGGCGGCAACCGGTGAGCCGGGTATGCCGCGCCGCAGATAATTGCCCACCGCCACCAGCGCATCCGAGACATAGCTTTCCTCGCGGCTTCCAGGCTGCACGTCCTGTTGAGCGACCGCTGAAAAGAACTTGAACGCCTCGTAATCGTTGCGCGCTACGCCGTCACCTTCCGCATACATGCGGGCGAGTTTCCAGCGTGCGCCCACCTGCCCGTTTTCGGCAGCATAGCGATAGGCCTCGACCGCTTCCTGCTTCTCTCCGCGCTTGTAGGCCGAAAAGCCGAAGCGAAACACGGCAAGGGGATTGCGCGAGGGCTGCTGCACGACGGCCTTCTCGTCAAGCGCAGCCGCGGGACCGAGCGCCCCGAACAACAGGAGGGCCCCGGCGATGAGCCGGCCTATGATTTGCTCAGATATCCGCATAGCAGTGCGTTTCTTTCTGGGCGCCGGGATGCGTCACCGCGCCATACCGCGCCGGGCCCACGCCCTGCGCGTATTTCCAGATCGCGCCGGACCGATATTCGCTTTCGCGCGGCCTCCAGGCAGCGCGGCGTTCGGCCAGTTCCGCTTCGCCGAGCGCCACGTCGATCGTGCCTGCCACCGCATCGATGGTTATGATGTCGCCGTCATTGAGAAGCCCTATCGGCCCGCCCACTGCTGCTTCCGGCCCGACATGACCGATACAGAAGCCGCGGGTCGCGCCTGAAAACCGCCCGTCCGTGATCAGCGCCACCTTGTCGCCCATGCCCTGCCCGTAAAGGGCCGCGGTGGTGGCGAGCATTTCACGCATGCCCGGCCCGCCTTTCGGACCTTCGTAGCGGATCACCAGCACCTCGCCTTCCTTATAGCGGCGCTCGGAAACCGCGGCGAAGCATTCCTCTTCCGAATCGAAGCAGCGCGCGGGGCCGGAGAAGCGCAGGTTCTTCATGCCTGCAACCTTCACGATTGCCCCATCCGGCGCGAGATTGCCTTTAAGGCCCACGACGCCGCCCGTCGGGCTCAGCGGCTTGTCAGCCGGATAAACCACGTCCTGCGCATCGTTCCACTCGACGCGTTCCATGTTCTCCGCAAGCGTGCGGCCGGTGACGGTCATGCAGTCGCCATGCAGATAGCCATGGTCGAGCAAGGTCTTCATGAGCAGCGGAATGCCGCCCGCCTCGAACATGTCCTTGGCGACATATTTGCCGCCCGGCTTCAAATCGGCGACATAGGGTGTTCTCTTGAACACTTCCGCGACGTCGAAAAGGTCGAATTCAATCCCGGCTTCATGAGCGATGGCCGGCAAATGCAATGCCGCATTGGTGGAGCCCCCCGACGCGGCAACCACGGCCGCGGCGTTTTCAAGCGCCTTCCGGGTCACGATGTCACGCGGCCGTATCTGCTTGGCCACCAGTTCCATCACCTTCTCGCCGGCGGCATAGTTGAAGCGATCGCGCATCTCGTAAGGCGCAGGCGCACCGCAGGAATAAGGAAGCGCCAGCCCAATCGCCTCGGCAACGGTCGCCATGGTGTTGGCCGTGAATTGAGCGCCGCAGGAACCGGCCGAGGGACAAGCGGCTTGCTCGATTTCCATCAGCTCGTCGTCGGAAATGGAGCCAACCGAATGCTGGCCGACCGCCTCGAAAACGTCTTGAACGGTGATCTGCCGCCCGCGCCAGGTGCCAGGCAGGATCGAACCGCCATAGATGAAGACCGACGGCACATTGAGGCGCACCATGGCCATCATCATCCCCGGCAGGGATTTGTCACAACCCGCAAGGCCGACAAGCGCGTCATAGCAATGGCCGCGCATGGTGAGTTCCACAGAATCCGCGATTACCTCGCGCGAGGCCAGCGACGCCTTCATGCCCTGGTGGCCCATGGCGATGCCATCAGTAACGGTAATCGTTGTGAACTCGCGGGGCGTGCCTTTGGCTGCCGCGACGCCCTTTTTCACCACTTGCGCCTGGCGCATCAGCGAGATGTTGCAGGGCGCAGCCTCGTTCCAGCACGTCGCCACGCCGACCAGCGGCTGAGCGATCTCTTCCGCCGAGAGCCCCATCGCGTAAAGATAAGACCTGTGCGGCGCCCGCGCCGGCCCTACGGTAACGTAGCGGCTGGGCAGCTTTTCCTTCGATATCGCACGAGCGTCCATCATCACCTTCACCGCCTCGCGGCCGTCAATCTCCAAACGCACAACTATGGATGGCGCATTCGAGAGATTTCTCGGTGCGCCTGTTTTATGGCGGGAAATTGGCGACCTGTCCCCACCCCCTTTTAGCCTATTGCATCTTGAGAAAGTGTTGCCGTCGTGCAACGGAGCGCTGATGGTTTCATAATTCTCAGGAGCCGGATTGGCGGGAGCGAGCCATCGGGGTTGAGCCAGGCGAGGCGCGGAAATCCGCCGCAGAGCGGTGATCCGCGCCAGTTTGAAGGCGCTTGCTACATTCCCTTCTGTGCGAACATTGCCTGAAATGCAGGCACCTGTGCGGCAAGCGCAGCATCCTGGTCCTGGCTGCGCTTATAGGACGGTCTATCCGTCACGCGTGCTAGATAATCCTTGAAAACCGGTCGCTCCGGCAGTCCTTTCAGAATATTCATGGTGAAGTTAATGCCCGCTCCGAAGATCACGTCGGCGAGGGTGAACCTGTCTCCGGCGACGAACGGGCGCTGTGACAGCTTGCGTTCCATATTGGCCACCATGTCGTCAAACAGGCCGAATGAGTAGTCGTTGCTGATATAGCTCAGCCCTTTCACCTTGGCCGATATGACAGGGTCAAAGACCGCATCGTGATAGACGAGCATCGTAAGATACTCGGCGCGATCGGCATCGCCGATCGCCGGCGCAAGCCCGGCTTCGGGGAAAGCATCACCCAGATAAATGGCAATGGCGGCGCGCTCCGTAACAATGGTCCCATCGTGATCGATCGCCGGCACTTTCTTGCTGGGCTGGATCAGGCGATACTCCTCAGGTGCCCCGGCGCGAATGTCCACGAGTTCCATCCGATAATCGATACCGAGTTCCTCCAGAAGCCAGAGGATGGCGGAAGAGCGCGACCAAGGCGCATGGTAGAACGTAAGCATGTTTCTCTCCTTGCCTTGAACACGGCCACCATATCAGGATGCTCCTGACATCCTGCTGTCAGGAGGGCCTTGGCAAGGAAAAGGGCGGCTTCGAAGCCGCCCTTCGTTATGGTGACTGAACGTCCGCTTCAGTTCGGCAGCTTGTCGTCGATTCCTTCCACGTAGAAGTTCATGCCGAGCAGCGTGGCGTCGTCCGCGACTTCGCCCTCAGCAAGCCAAGGCGTTCCGTCCTGCCTGTTGACGGGGCCTGTGAACGGGTGAAGCTCGCCGGATTTGATTTTCGCTTCGGTCTCTTCGGCAGTCGCTTTCACATCGTCCGGCATGTTGGTGTAGGGCGCCATGGTCAAGATGCCCTCTTTCAGTCCTTCCCAGATTGCGCCCGGTTCCCAGGTGCCGTCGATCACCGCCTGGATGCGCTTGACGTAATAGGCGCCCCAGGTGTCCACAATGGCGGTGAGCTGCGTCTCGGGTCCGAAAGCGATCATGTCGGACGCCTGGCCGAAGGCCTTGATGCCACGCTCGGCCGCCACCTGCACGGGCGCGGTCGAGTCGGTGTGCTGAGTGATGATATCGACGCCCTGGTCGATCAGCGCCTTGGCGGCATCCGCCTCCCGGGCCGCGTCGTGCCAGGTGTTGGCCCACACCACTTTCAGCTTGAAGTCCGGATTGACTGACTGGGCACCCAGCATGAAGGCGTTGATGCCCATCACCACTTCCGGAATTGGGAAGGAAGCGACATAGCCCGCCTCCCCCTTCTCCGACATATGCCCGGCGATAACGCCCTGGATATAGCGGCCCTCATAAAAACGTGAGTTGTAGGTCGCCATGTTTTCGGCGGTCTTGTAGCCGGTGGCGTGCTCGAACTTCACATCCGGGAACCTCTTGGCGACCGCCAGCGTGGCGTCCATGAAGCCGAATGAGGTGGTGAAGACGATATCGCAGTCCGCGCGGGCGAAGCGCTCGATGGCGCGCTGGGCGTCCGGACCTTCGGCGACATTCTCCACAAAAGCCGTCTCGACCTTGTCGCCGAGTTGCTCCTCCACAAAAAGACGACCTTTGTCATGCGCCTCGGTCCAACCGCCGTCGGTTTTGGGGCCCACATAGACGAAGCACGCCTTGACCTTGTCCTGCGCCAATGCTGCACCTGGAACCGCGAGCACCGCGGAAGCCGCCAGGGCTGCCAGTATTCTTTTCATTGCCGTTGTCCTCTTTCAGTTTGCCCTGGGGCCTATCCGCCTTTGCTAGCGATCCGGAACGAACGGCCGCCCCAGTGAAGCCGGTGTGTTCATCATCGTCAGTCGTCTGTTCCGAGAGATTAGAACGAGAACGATGATTGTCGCCAGATAGGGAAGAGAAGAAAGCAGTTGCGGGGGGATTCCGTAGCCGAGCGCCTGCGCATGCAGTTGGCCGATTGTGACGGCGCCGAACAGATAGGCGCCGGCCAGAACGCGCCATGGACGCCAGGAGGCGAAAACCACCAGCGCCAGCGCAATCCAGCCACGGCCGGCCGTCATATTCTCCACCCATTGCGGCACGTAGACGAGCGAAAGATAGGCTCCCGCCAATCCCGCGCAGGCACCGCCAAACATGACCGCGAGGTAACGGATGCGGATCACGGGGATGCCGAGTGCATGGGCGGAACTGTGATTGTCGCCGACCGAGCGGAGCGTCAGTCCGGCGCGCGTGCGGAACAGAAACCAGGAGACACCCGCCGTCAAAAGCAAGGAGATGTAACATAGCGGGTCCTGACCGAAGATCAGCCGCCCGATATAGGGGATTTCCGTGAGGTAAGGGATATCGAGCGCGCCGAGCCGCACACCGGCGCGGCCGACGAAGCTCTCCCCGATCATGGAGGAGAGACCGAGACCCAAAAGCGTCAGCGACAGGCCGGTCGCCACCTGGTTGGTAACGAGAGTCAGCGTCAGGAATCCGAAGAGCAGGGAGAACAGGGTGCCCACGATGGCTGCGGCGAAAACGCCGAGCCAGGCCGAACCGGTCATGGCCGCAACGCCGAAGCCGGTCACCGCGCCCATGATCATCATCCCCTCTACACCAAGATTGAGCACGCCCGAACGCTCGACGACGAGCTCGCCCATTGAAGCCAGCAAAAGCGGCGTCGCAGCGGTGGCGATTGTGATCAGGATCGCTTCAAACATTTGCGCGCGAGGCCTCCCCGGCCGCTGCTGCGGGCGCTGAGACGAAGCGGATCCGGTAATGGATGAACGTGTCCCCCGCCAGCACAAAGAACAGGATCATGCCCTGGAAGACGCGCACCACTTTGTCCGAAAGGCCGACCGAGATCTGCGCCGCCTCCCCGCCGAGATATGTGAGCGCCAGCACCAGCCCTGCGGCTACGACGCCGAGCGGATTGAGCCGGCCCAGGAAGGCGACGATGATCGCGGTGAACCCGTAGCCCGGGGAGATGACGGGCCTCAATTGCCCGATCGCACCGGAAACCTCCGAAAGGCCGGCAAGACCCGCGAGCGCACCGGACAAAAGAAAAGCGAAGAAAACAATGCGCCCTTGAGAGAAGCCGGCGAAGCGGCCTGCACGGGGGCTTTGGCCGAGCACTTTTATTTCGAAGCCCCTCAACGTCTTCGTCATCATGAACCACAATGCCAGCGCGGCCACCAGCCCGAAGATGAAGCCCCAGTGCGCCCGGCCCGAGGCGGACCAGATTTCCGGCAGAATGGCATATTCGTGAAAGCTGCGCGTTTCGGGAAAGTTGAAGCCTTCCGGATTGCGCCAGGGTCCGCGAACCATCCAATCGAGGAAAAGCTGGGCCACATAGACCAGCATCAGGCTGGTCAGGATCTCGTTGGTGTTGAACCGAACCTTGAGAACGGCCGGAACTGCCGCATAGGCCGCTCCGCCGGCGATGCCCATGAGAAGCATCAGAGGCAGGACGATCCAGGATTGGAAGTCCGGAAACATCACCGGCAGGATCGATCCCGCCATTGCGCCGATGATGAACTGCCCCTCAGCGCCGATATTCCAGTTGTTGGAAAGAAAGCACACGGAAAGGCCGATTGCGATGAGAATCAGGGGCGCGGCCTTCACCGCGAGCTCGTGCAGAGACCAGGTCTCTCGCAGCGGCTCGATAAAGAAGACGTAGAGCGTGTTGACTGGATCCTTGCCGAGGAGAAGGAACAGCAGTGCCCCAGCGATCAAGGTGAGCGCCAGCGCGATAAATGGCGAAAGCACGCTGAAGAGAACTGACTGCTGTGGCCTTTTTACGAGCTCGATGCGCATCAGACGGCCTCCGCCTGCGAAACAGCGGCATGGCCCGGCTCCGCGCCGCCCATGAGCAAACCGATCTTCTCATAGGTGGCGTCGCCGATTGGAATGGGTGCGGAGAGCCTTCCCCCGTGCATGACGGCAATCGCGTCGCAGATCTCGAAGAGTTCGTCGAGATCCTGGCTGATGACAAGCACCGCGGAGCCGCTTTTGGCAAGGTCGATGAGCGCCTGGCGGATGCGCGCAGCAGCTCCCGCATCGACGCCCCAGGTCGGCTGATTGACGACCATGACCAGCGGCTGGCGGTCGAGCTCGCGTCCGATCACGAATTTTTGCAGGTTTCCGCCAGAAAGCGCGGAAGCTTCGGGATCTTCCACACCCTTGCGTACATCCATCGCGCTCGAGACGCGTTGAGCGGCATGAGCGATGAGGCTGTTGCGGATCATCCCGAGGCGGTTGAGAAATGCCCGCGCGTCGGTACGATAGCGAGAGAGCAGCAGGTTCTGCGACAGCGTCATGGCCGGCGCGGCGGCATGGCCCAGCCTCTCTTCCGGCACGAAGGCCGCGCCCATGAGACGGCGCTCGGAAATATCCCGGCGGCCGGCATCCTTGCCGCGAATGCGCACTTGGTCCGCCCGCTCCTGTAAAGCCTCGCCGGAAACGGCCTCGAACAACTCACCTTGCCCGTTGCCGGCAACGCCGGCAACACCGAGGATCTCACCCGCGCGTACGGATAGATTGATCCCTGACAGCGCAACGGCGAACGGATGGCCCGCCTTCCGGTCGAGATCGCGGACTTCCAAAAGCGCCTCGCTCTGCACGGCGGGCTTGTCCCGTACCACAGGCTGCACCTCATTGCCGACCATCATCCGCGCGAGCGAGGACGCGGTCTCCTTCCGCGGATCGCATTCGGACACCACCTTGCCTTGGCGCAGCACGGTCGCCCGGTCGCAGATGCGTTTCACCTCTTCCAGACGATGCGAGATGTAGAGGATTGAGCGACCTTCTTCTTTGAGCTTTTCCAGCGCTTCGAACAGCCTGTCCGCCTCCTGAGGAGTGAGAACGGAGGTCGGCTCGTCAAGTATGATCAGTTCCGGATTCTGCAAAAGACAGCGGATGATCTCGATGCGCTGGCGTTCGCCAACGGAAAGATCGCCCACATGAGCGTTGGGGTCGACCGGTAGACCATACGCCTTAGAGATGTCGCGGGCGCGGGCCGTCACCGCGCCGGCTGGAGCGGGATCGTCCAGAGAAACCAGGATGTTTTCCGACGCCGTGAGTGCGTCGAAGAGGCAGAAATGCTGGAAGACCATGCCGATGCCGATACGCCGCGCCTCGCGGGGGCTGGAGACCGCCACCTGCTCGCCCTTCCAGAGTATCGAGCCTTCGGTCGGTTCCAGCGCGCCGAAAAGCATTTTGACGAGTGTCGATTTTCCCGCGCCGTTCTCTCCCAGAAGCGCGTGGATTTCCCCCCTGCCGATCTTCAGGTCGATATGGTCGCAGGCCCTGAGCGTTCCGAAGATTTTCGTCAGGCCACGCGCCTCGAGAAGCGGCACCCTCCGGTCCTCAAGTGCTGATCGCACAAAATCTCCCGTTCATTTTTTTGTTCCCAGGTTCATCGTAGACACGCTTCCTGGCAATGCAATAGAGTTCGCCGGGTTGAAAGTGCTTCAAGCTATTCAGCCTGGAATAAGTACTGTCATGCCTGTCGTGCGCCGCGCTTCCAGATCCTTATGCGCCCTGCCCACATCGGCAAGAGGATAGCGCTGGTTCACCCTCACCTGCACCGCACCCCTTTCGATCATGGAGAAGAGTTCTTGGGCGCCCTCCTCCAGGTCCTTTCTTGCCGCGATATAGGTGAATAGGCTCGGTCGTGTCGCAAAGAGCGACCCCTTCTGCGCCAGGAGGTTGATGCTGAACGGCGGCACGACGCCCGAGGATTGGCCGAAGCTGACGAACATGCCGAACGGCCGCAGACAGTCGAGCGAACCGGGGAAGGTATCCTTGCCGACCGAGTCATAGACAACGTCGCATTTGCCGCCTGAGGTCAACTCTCCCACGGCAGCAACGAAATCCTCTTTCGTGTAGTCGATCACATGGTCGTAACCATGCGCCTTCGCAAGCTCCACCTTTTCCGGTGAACCGGCCGTACCGATAACCTTGGCCCCGAGATGCTTTGCCCACTGGCCCAGCACAAGCCCGACGCCGCCTGCGGCCGCGTGGCAAAGGATCGTATCGCCTGCCTTTACCGGAAATGTTCGCCGCAGGAGGTACCAGGCGGTAAGCCCCTTCAGCATAGCACTTGCCGCCTGCTCGTCCGAAACCGCGTCGGGCACGCGCACAAGCCGGTCTGCGCGAACAAGCCGCTGCTCGGCATAGGCGCCGCCAGTGGCCACGCAATAGGCAACCCGATCGCCAGGCTTCAGGTCCTCCACGCCCTCGCCCACCTCCAGGACGACACCCGCAGCCTCACTGCCGGGCGTAAAAGGCTTTGCTGTCGGGTAAAGGCCCGTGCGGTGGTAGACGTCGATAAAATTAAGGCCGATCGCCCTTTGCTCGATCAGGGCCTCGCCGGGCCCGGGCTTTCCAGGATCATAGTCCTCCAGCCTCAGAATCTCCGGCCCGCCGGTTTCGCGCAATCGGATCGCTTTCACCACCGTCAAACTCCCTTTCTTCCAAGCCGGGGGATCGCCTGCATGATGGCCCCTATGCAGTAGAGATATAGCCCCGTTGCGCCGATCCCGGCCTTCACCCACTCACCCGCCTTCAGGTCCTGCAGCAGGGCCACCGCTCCGAATGCGCACCAGGCAAGAAAGACACCCAGGTTCAAAACCCTCAGCCGCTCCACGCGTACGGGATGAAGAAAGTGAACGGGCACGAAGGTAAGAATGGCTGACACCAAGACCACGCCGAACGAGACGTATTCACCCGGTCCGATGACGAAGAGGGTGAATACGATCATGTTCCAGACGACCGGGAAACCCTTAAAGAAGTTCTCCTCCGTCTTCATGCCGGTATCGGCGTAATAGATGGCGCTGGAAATGACAATGATGGCGGCCGAAAGGAAAGAGAGTCCCGCGCCCATGAAACCGCTTTGATAAAGCGCAAAGGCGGGAATCAGCACATAAGTGACATAGTCGATGACATTGTCCAGCAGATCGCCGGACCAGGTGGGCAGCACATCCTTCACCTGCAGCTTGCGCGCAATGGGACCGTCGATCCCGTCTACCAGGAGAGCCAGGCCGAGCCACCAGAACATGGCCGTCCATCGCCCCTCGCTCGCCGCGACCAGCGACAGGAAGGCCAGAAAGGAACCGGATGCCGTCAGAAGATGGACCGAAAAGGCTTTCGCCTGCGGTGCGGTGACCTTCTTCTTCCTTATCGGCGCCATCAGTCAAAGCCTCTGATCGCTCTAGGCCTGCCGAGGAGAGGAACGGGCTCAGCATGCGCCCGGCCGGTCGTCTGCGCCAGTATCGTCCCCCACGGTTCCTTCATCCTGCCCCTCCGGCGCCGATCGGTCATTTCCTTACACGCTCTTGGACCGGTGCACAGTATCATCAGGTGAAACATGTGGAAAACCTGCGCTTTGTTCCGATTCCCTCACCCTTCGCTCGGCCTGCCGCCGCCCTTGTTTGATCTGCCTCGATCGACTGCTATATCTCCAGCGCTATCAGCCGGCACGAGGCCGCAATGAAAGAAAAGGTCATGGACGCGATACTTGTTGCGGGGACGGGCCCCACCGGCCTAGCCGCCGCATTGGCGCTTGCCCGTATCGGCCGCAGCGTTGTGGTTGCCGGGCCGTTGCCTGCAGCCGATGATCGGCGCACGACTGCGCTGATGCGACCGGCGCTCGCTTTCCTGGAAGGCCTCGGCCTGGCCGAAGATCTCCGCGATGTCGCCGCGCCGCTTGCCTCCATGCGCATCGTCGATGCGACGAGCCGGCTGATCCGCAGTCCGGCTGTCACCTTCCGTGCCGCCGAAATCGGCGAGGAATTCTTCGGTCTGAATATTCCAAACCTTGAACTCAATGCCGCGCTTGCTCGCAAGGTCCGCCAGGAGAAGAACATCGTCTGGAAAGAGGAAACGGTGGCGAATTGGCGGCCGGCGGCCGACCAGGTCGAAGCACAGCTTTCGGGCGGAACGATCCTGCGCGCCGCCCTTGCTGTCGCTGCCGACGGGCGCAACTCGCCCGCCCGGCAGGCCGCGGGCATCACAACCCGGCGCCGCGAGCTGCAGCAGAGCGCGATGGTGCTCAATTTCACCCATTCGCGGCATCATGGCTTCACCTCGACCGAGTTCCACACGGAGCACGGCCCCTGCACGCAGGTGCCGCTGCCGGGTGGTTTCCGCTCCAGTCTCGTCTGGGTGACGCGCCCATCGCAGGCCGAAGAATTGATGGCGCTGGATGAGGCGGCATTATCGCAGCGGCTCGAAGAGCGCCAGCAGTCCTTCCTGGGCAAGGTGACGATCGAACCCGGCCGGCAGCTTTTCCCCCTCGCCTCTGTGCTGCCGATGCGCTTTGGAGCGCAGCGCATCGCACTTGTCGGTGAGGCCGCCCATGTCTTTCCGCCGATCACGGCGCAGGGGCTCAATCTCGGTCTGCGCGATGTGATGGATCTGGTGGAAGTTGTGCGCAGCAACCCGGAGGATCCCGGCTCGACCTCCGCCCTGGCCCAATATGATGCGCGCCGCCGGCCGGATGTGACAGCCCGATCGGGCGCCGTCAATTTCATAAATGCCACCTTGCTGTCGGACATGCTTCCGGCCCAGCTCCTAAGGAGCGCCGGCCTTGGCCTTCTGGAAAGCCTGCCGATCATGCGTGGCGTCTTCATGCGCGAGGGCATGTCGCCTGGCAGCGGATTCGCCGCGCTTCTACCCCGCCTTGCTCGTCGCGCTTAGTCGGCTATCGCCGGAAGAAGGAACGCTCCGCCTCGATATCGGGATTGAATTGCAGTCAAAGCGACGCCAAATAAAGGGAAAGGCTTTGTGCAATGCAGAAGATCAAAACGGCTAAATTTTCCATCGGTCAAGTGGTTCGCCACCGGCTCTTCCCCTTCCGCGGTGTCATCTTCGACATCGATCCGGAATTCAACAATACCGAGGAATGGTACCAGGCCATTCCCGCGGAGGTCAGGCCGTCCAAGGATCAGCCCTTCTACCATCTCCTCGCCGAGAACGAAGAGACGGAGTATGTGGCCTATGTCTCGGAGCAGAACCTGCTCGAAGATGAGTCCGGAGAACCGGTGCGCCATCCCCAGCTTTTCGAGATGTTCATCCAGACGGGAGACGGCAAATACACACCCCGACTGCGGCTGTGCCATTAAAATCTACGAACTAGGCGCCGGGGTTGAGCTTCGGCGCTTATCCCCGATCCGCAAAAGAAAAACAGGGCCTGCCGGCCCTGTTTTCTTGATGGTCCGCCTGCTGGCAACCGCTACTGCGACTGCTTGGCCTGTTCTTGGGCCTGCTTCAGCTTCTCGGCGAATTCCTGATTGTTCTTGCTCACGAACTCCTCGAGCTTTTTCTGCCGCTCATCGAGGTCCGCCTGCTGCAGCGGCTCACCGTCGAAAGCGCCCGTGAAGCCCTTGAGCGTGACCTTCATGGGGTTAGGCTGGTTCTGGAAGTTCACGGAAGTGAGCGTCAGCTCCGAACCCTTCTTGAACGACGCCACGATCTGGTCCGTCAGTTGGGCCTCGGCCACGCAGCGGTCGGGCACGCAGATGGCATAATCGATCTTCTGCGTTTGGCCGCCGTCGATCTGCAGACCAACCCCAGGCGGAATCAGGCGGCCCGTCGGAACGGCAATCTGCAGCACCCGCCGGTTCACCTTGCCCTTGACCTCGATCAGATTGACGCTGGTCAAAAGCTGGCCGCTGTCTGCGCGCAGGAGAAACTGCACATTGCAAACATCAATGTCCTCCTGCTTGGTGCAGGCCTTGAACCAGCCCTGCGGCGGCTCCTGCTGAGCAAGCGCCGTGTTGGTAAAGCCGGCACCCGCCAGCACACCGATCATCGCAGCCAAGCCATATGCTTTCGCTCTAAGGCTCATCATTCTTCCCGTTTCCTCTCGAATCCAGCCTGGGCTGATGCCCTTAGGCTCCTACTGTTGGCCGAATGCGGCGACAGCAAGGCTTGCGTGCGTGTTACAATGCCTTCCCGCATGAATCCAGAGGCCAAACCACACTTTCCCGCAATACCGCCATGTCTTGGTGGCATGGGCAAACGGAGGCGCTACAATGGACAAGCGCCTCCGGTCGCGCCAAGGATAATCGCTACGCGAGTCGGAGACGACGCTTACGAGGTTTTCTGATGTTATTACGCTGTTTTATCTCCATTATTTTCACGGCTGCCCTGCTCATGACCGAGGCAGCTGCGCAGGACAAGCCATTTTACGGCATAGCTATGAACGGTCAGCCGGCGCTTCCGCGCGATTTCACACATTTTCCCTATGCAAATCCGGATGCGCCTAAAGGCGGTGAGATCACTTATTGCGTGGTCGGCAGCTTCGACAACCTCAATCCCTTCATCCTGAAGAGCATGCGCTCCACCGCACGCGGCGTGATCGACACGATCTTCGGGAACCTCGTTTTCGAGCCGCTTATGCGCCGCAACGACGCAGAGCCGTTTTCGCTTTATGGCCTGCTCGCCAATTCAGTGGAGATGGACGAGGATCGTACCTATGCGGAATTTCACCTCGACCCGAATGCCAAATGGTCCGATGGTGAGCCGGTGACGCCGGAGGACGTTATCTTCACCTATGAAACCTTCGCCGAGAAGGGCCGTCCCCCCTATTCCAGCCGGATGGCAAAGATCGAAAAGATCGAAAAGACCGGTGAATACAGCGTCCGCTTCACCTTCAACGACCAGTCGGACCGCGAATTCCCGCTGATCGTGGCGCTGACGCCTGTTATCCCAGCCCATGCCTTTGACCGCGAGACCTTCGACAGAACAACGCTGAAGCCAGTTATCGGCAGCGGCCCCTATGTCATCGATCAGGTCGTGCCTGGCCAGCGCATCGTCTTCAAGCGGAACCCAGATTATTGGGGCGCGGAAGTGCCCGCCATGCGTGGCTTCCAGAACTACGATCGGATCACCATAGAATATTTCCTGAACGGCAATGCGCAGTTCGAAGCCTTCAAAAAAGGCCTTTGCTCTGTCTATGCCGGTTCGAACTATACGGGCCTTGACCCGAACAGCATCGAGCGCGACTTCAATTTCCCTGCCGCGCAGAGCGGCGAGATCGTCGCCAAATCCTTCGACGTGAAAATCCCGCCGGCCGTCAGCGGCTTCTTCTTCAACACCCGGCGGGAGAAATTCGCCGATCCGCGCGTGCGCCGCGCGCTTTCGATGCTCTACGACTTCGGCTGGGTGAACAAGAACGTCTACAACGGCCAGTATCATCGTACGCTTAGCTATTGGCAGGGATCGGAGCTTTCCGCGCTCGGATCGCCCGCGACCGAGAAGGAGACGCAGCTTCTCGCCCCTTATAAGGACAAGGTGCAGCCTGATGTGATGGACGGCACCTACGGCAAGGACGCGGATAAGGCGGTAGAGATCGACCGCAAGACCATGCGCGAGGCCATGAGCATCCTGCAGGAGGCAGGCTACAAACTCGATGGCAGCGTCTTGATGGACCCGCAGGGCAATCCCTTCACCTTCGAGATCCTCATCGTTTCGGCAGAACAGGAACGCCTCGCCGCCGTCTTTCAGCGCGCACTTGCCCGCCTGGGTATTCAGGTCTCGCTGCGCATGCTGGACGATGCACAGATCCAGCAGCGGAAGCAGACCTACGATTTCGACATGCTGATCGCCTCGGTGGGCTTCTCGGGCACGCTATCGCCCGGCATCGAGCAGATCGGCCGCTGGGGCTCGGAATTCGCAAAGGTGGAGGGCTCCTTCAACCTTGCGGGCGTGGCCGACCCCGCCGTGGATGCCATGATCGACGCCATGCTGAACGCGCGCGACAAGGAGACCTATGTGGCCGCGGTGCGCGCGCTCGACCGGCTCCTCATTTCCGGCGCCTATGTCATCCCCACCCAGCAGAGCGACAAGGTGTGGATCGCCTATTGGAATTATCTGGAGCATCCGGAAGTATCGCCCCTGAATGGTTACGACCTCTCCACCTGGTGGCGCAAACCGAAATAGGAACACGTGATGAGCGACAAGCCAGCCCTCAGCGTCAATGTCGTCTCCGATGTCGTGTGTCCCTGGTGTTTCCTGGGTATGCGAAATCTCCAGCTTGCGCTGGCCGATCTCAGGGATATCGACGTCATGGTGCGCTGGCGCCCCTATCAACTCGATCCTACGATCCCGTCGGAAGGCCTCGACCGCAAAGCCTACATGGTCCAGAAATTCGGCAGCCTGGAACGCATCGAGGCGGCGCATGATCGCCTGCGCGAGATGGGAACGGCTGCCGGCATTTCCTACCACTTCGCAGCCATTAAGGTCGCACCCAATACGCTTGACGCGCATCGGGTGATCCGCTGGGCTGCGACGGCAGGCGAAGACGTGCAGAACAGGCTCGTGGAGCGCCTGTTCCGCCTCTATTTCGAAGAGGGACAGAACATCGGCGATCATGCCGTGCTGATCGAGGCCGCGCGGCAGGCGGACATGGACGCCTCGTTGGTCGAAACGCTGCTGCCCACCCAGGCGGACCGCGATGAGGTGAAGGCGGAGGTGGAGACGGCCCAGCGCATGGGCATCACCGGTGTCCCCTGTTTTTTGCTCGAGGGCCGATATGCGTTGATGGGGGCTCAGCCACCTAGAGCGCTCTCGGACGCGATCACGAAGGTGAGCGAGGCAAAGGAAAAGGGCGAGTTGGAGAACCCACAGGAATAGTTCACCGCGGGGGCAGCGGAAAATGAGCGATATCAGCAATGTGACATTGCGGGTTATGAAGGCGCGCGTGCCGGATACGGCTCGCGATATCGTCCGGATCCACAAGAAACACCGCAATGGAATTGGCCGTAACCACGTCGTCAAACTGTCCGTTAACGGCAATTCCTCCTACGTTTCCGTTCTAGGTACGGAAGAGGAAGGTGCCATCGAGATGGATTTGGACACGCGTCTCGACCTCGGCGTCATGTTCGATCAGACCTACGACTTCTCATTCACCAAGGCAGGCAGGCTCGGTCAGCTTCGCTGGTATCTGGACTCCAACAATCCTTCGATCTGGATTCCGGCTTGGCTCGCGTTCTGGTCGGTCATTTTGGGTGCTGCGGGAGCGATCCTCGGTTTGGCGGGCCTCGTGGTCGCCCTTATCTAGGCCGCCTGCTTCTCCACCAGCCGCACAAGCTGCGTCATCACGACAGCGGCCCCGGCAAGCCGCTTTTCCGGTGTCGGCCAGTCCCGGATGAAGACCACGCTTTGGTCCGGCCTGATTTTGGCCAACTGCCCCTGCTCACCGATGAAGCGAACCAGGCCAGCCGGTTCCGGGAACTCCTTGTTGCGGAAATGGAGCACCACGCCCTTCGGCCCGGCATCGAGCTTCTCCACATTCGCCCGCCGGCAGAGCGCCTTGATGTAGACGATCTTGAGAAGGTGCTGCACTTCCTCCGGCATCGGCCCGAAGCGGTCGATAAGTTCGGCGCCGAAACCATCGATCTCCTCCGGCGTCTCGATCTCGCCAAGCCGGCGATAAAGGCCGAGACGAAGCTGGAGGTCGGGCACATAATGCTCGGGGATCATGACCGCTGTACCGACGGTGATTTGCGGAGACCAGCCTGTATCGGCCGTCTCGCCGGTCCCCCGCAGCTCTGCCACCGCCTCCTCCAGCATCTGCTGATAGAGCTCGTAGCCCACTTCCTTGATGTGGCCCGACTGCTCTTCTCCCAGAAGATTGCCGGCTCCGCGGATATCCAGGTCATGGCTTGCAAGCTGGAACCCGGCGCCCAGCGCGTCGAGCGACTGCAGCACCTTCAGCCGCCGCTCGGCCGTCGGTGTGAGCGTGCGATTGGCCGGCAGCGTGAAGAGCGCATAGGCACGCACCTTCGAGCGCCCCACACGGCCGCGCAGCTGGTAAAGCTGCGCCAGGCCGAACATGTCGGCCCGGTGCACGATCAGCGTGTTTGCCGTTGGAATATCCAAGCCCGATTCCACAATCGTGGTCGAGAGGAGCACATCATATTTGCCGTCATAGAAGGCGTTCATGATGTCGTCGAGTTCACCCGCGGCGATCTGGCCATGCGCGGTCGCAACCTTGAGCTCCGGTACCTGCTCCGCCAGGAATTCCTTCACCTCCGCCAGATCCGAGATGCGCGGCACGACATAGAAGCTCTGGCCGCCGCGATAGCGCTCGCGCAGGAGCGTCTCGCGGATGACGAGCGGATCGAAGGGCGAGATAAAGGTGCGAACGGCCATGCGGTCGACCGGCGGCGTGGCAATCAGCGAGAGTTCCCGCACGCCCGTGAGCGCAAGCTGCAGCGTGCGAGGGATCGGCGTGGCTGAGAGCGTCAGCACGTGCACGTCCGCTTTCAGCTCCTTCAGCCGCTCCTTGTGCTTCACGCCGAAATGCTGCTCTTCGTCGATGATCAGCAGCCCCAGATTTTTGAACTGGATCGAATTGCCAAGCAGAGCGTGCGTGCCCACAACGATATCGACTGTGCCGTCCGCCACCCCCTTTTTCGTCTCCGCGAGTTCCTTGGCCGTGACGAGGCGCGAGGCCTGCCGCACGGTCACGGGAAGCCCCGCAAAGCGATCGCGAAAGGTCTTGAAATGTTGACGGGCGAGCAGCGTGGTCGGCACAACCACCGCCACCTGAAGGCCCTCCATGGCCGCCAGGAATGCGGCTCTGAGCGCCACTTCGGTCTTGCCGAAGCCCACATCGCCGCAAACGAGTCGGTCCATGGGCCGGCCGGAGCTGAAATCCTCGATGACAGCATCAATGGCGGTCTGCTGGTCGTCCGTCTCTTCATAAGGGAAGCGTGCGGCGAATTCGCCATAAAGCCCCTCGGGCGGCATGATCTTCGCTGCCGGGCGCATCTGCCGCTCGGCGGCAAGCTTGATCAGCTGGCCCGCCATTTCGAGGAGGCGCTTCTTCAGCTTCGCCTTACGCGACTGCCATGCACCACCGCCGAGCTTGTCGAGCGTTGCCTCCGCAGAGTCGGAGCCATAGCGCGACAGTAGCTCGATATTTTCGACCGGCAGGAAAAGCCGGTCGTCGCCGGCATAGTGGATTTCCAGGCACTCGTGCGGAGCCCCTGCCGCTTCGATCGTTTTGAGGCCGACGAAACGGCCGATGCCATGGTCGGCATGG
Source organism: Chelativorans multitrophicus (assembly GCF_011317445.1). Classification (GTDB taxonomy): domain Bacteria; phylum Pseudomonadota; class Alphaproteobacteria; order Rhizobiales; family Rhizobiaceae; genus Chelativorans; species Chelativorans multitrophicus. The sequence continues at coordinate 755,041 of NZ_JAAAPL010000002.1, read as the reverse complement.
ACGACGATATCGCCTGCCGACAGGGCACTTGCCTCGGAGATGAAATCTGCCGCCCGCTTACGCCGCTTGGAGCGGCGCACGAGCCGGTCTCCTAGAATATCCTGTTCCGCGACAACGACCAGCTTCGGGGTTTCGAAACCCGTCTCCAGCGGCAGGACCCCAAGCCCCGCCTGCCCTTTCGGCAATTTGGCGAGCTCGCCCAGGCTTGTCACGCGCGCAACGCCGCCTAGCCCATGCTCGGCTAGGATCTGGCTCAGCCGGTCGGCCGAACCCTCGCTCCAGCCGGCAATCAATACATGCTTCCCGTGCGCCCGCCTTTCTCCGATATGCTTGACCACATGGTCGAAGACATTGGCGTTAGGATCGGCGCGCTCGGCGAAGCTGCGCCCCGCCAAAGCACCCGCATGGAACACCTTGGCGCCGCCAGCCTCGGGCGTGGCGAAAGGCGTGAGCTGAATGAAAGCCCGCGCTTCGGCCGCCGCTAAGATTTCCTGCGGATCGAGATAGAGCTGCTGCGGCTCGATCGGCTTATAGGGCACAGAATCTCCAAGCCCCGCGCCTTCGGAGAGCTGGCGCTTTCGCGCCTCATAATGGTCGTTGATCAGCGCGTGCCGTTCGTTCACCGCCTCCTGCGCCAGATGGTCGAAGACGAGCGGCGCGTCCGGCAGATAGTCGAACACGGTCTCCAGCCCGTCATAGAAGAGCGGCAGCCAGTGCTCCATGCCGGAGAAGCGCCGCCCTTCCGATATCGCGGCATAGAGCGCGTCGTCGCGCGAGGGCGCACCGAACGTCTCGATATAGTGGCGGCGGAAGCGGCTTACCGTGTCCGGCGTCAGCATCACCTCGCTCATGGCCTGCAGCATCACCTCGGTGCGTTGACCTGTCGTGCGCTGGGTGGCCACGTCGAAAGCACGGATGGAATCGAGCGTGTCGCCGAAGAAATCGAGCCGCAGCGCCTCTTCCCAGCCGGGTGCGAAGAGGTCGAGAATGCCGCCGCGCACGGCATATTGGCCCATATCGCGCACCGTGGGAACGCGCTCGAAGCCAGCCGTCTCCAGCCGCCCGATGAGCGCCTCCATGTCCACCTGGTTGCCGGGCTTGGCGCGAAATCCCTGTGCCGCGATGTGCTTTGCCGGCGGCATGCGCTGGAGAACCGCGTTTGCGCTAACCAGCACCACGGCGCGATGCGGATTCTTTTTCAGGGCAGCCATGGCCGAAAGTGCATCGAGCCTGCGGGCGGCGGCATCGGCGCCGGGAGAGACCCGGTCATAAGGCAGGCAGTCCCAGGCCGGCAACGTCATCACCGGCAGGCCGGGCGCTGCGAACTGCAGCGCCTCCGCGATGAGCGGCAAGCGCTGCCCGTCGCGCACCACAAAGATCAGCGGCCCGTCAGGCGCAATTTCAGCGGAGATGCGCGCCAGCGCAAAGGGCTCGTAACCGTCGGCAACTCCGTCAACGATTGCGGGGCCGTTCCGGCGCGCAAGGCCGATGGGATCTATCAGCTCGTTCATTTCGATGTTCTGTCAGGTGATCGTCGCGCCACAGGTGGCGCGAATACGCTCAAAGAGCGCCGTATCATGGGGAGCGGTCACCGGCATTTCTCCGGTGACCCATTGCAGAAGTGTCGCGTCCGGCACATCGAGCAAGGCCTCGAACTGCGCCAGTTCCTCATCGGAAAGCTGTTCTATATGCGCGTCAGCGAAACCGCCGAGCACCAAATCCATTTCTCGCATGCCGCGCCGCCATGAGCGCACCAGGATGCGGCGCCTGCGCGGTTCGAGATTGGCGCTTGAACGCATTGTTCCAGTCATGGGCGTGCCTTTCGCGATGAGAGAGGGCATATAGCGTTTCATCTGTAGAAAGTCAGCCTCTCGGAAGCATTTCATCTGCCCTCACCTGCCGCTAAGCTCTCGTCCATGCGTCCTTCGCTTCTCGATCCTCTCTTTGCCCCTGCAACAGCGCTCGAAGGCATCGGCAGCCGCACGGCCGGGCTGATCGCCAATGTGGTGCCGGCAGACCTGGCGAATCGCCCCTTGCGCGTGGGCGATCTGCTTTTCGTGCTGCCGCATTCGCTGATCGACCGCACAAACCGGCCGGAAGTAGCCTATGCGCCACAAGGCGCGATCGTAACGCTCAGGCTCACGGTAGACCGTCATCAGCCGCCCCCGCGCGGCAAGAAGAACGTGCCCTACCGCGTCTTCGCCTTCGATGAGACGGGTCAGATCACGCTCACCTTTTTCCATGCGCACCCGGCTTATCTGGAGAAGCAGTTTCCGGTGGGTAGCGAGGTGCTGGTTTCAGGGCGCATGGAATGGTTCAACGGCCGGCCTTCCATGGTCCACCCGGACTATATCGTGCCCGCCTCGGAAGCCGCGAGCCTGCCGCCCCTCGAGCCAGTCTATCCGCTCACTGCCGGCCTATCGCCCAAGGTGCTGCGCCGCGCTATCGCGCAGGCTGTCGCCCGCGTGCCGGATATGCCGGAGTGGCAGGACGAAGCGCTCAAGACACAGCTCGGATTTTCCTCCTTCCGCGCCGCGCTTGATCGCCTCCACGATCCCAAAAATGTGGAGGATATCTCCCCAGAAAACGCACCATGGCAGCGGCTCGCCTATGACGAATTGCTGGCGAGTCAGCTTTCACTTGCGCTTGTCCGCGCACGGACACGAAAACTCGCTGGGCGTCCGCTGAATGGCGATGGCATGCTTGCTGCAAGAATAAAGCACGCGCTTCCCTATTCGCTCACGCCGTCCCAGGAACGCGCCGTGGCCGATATCTTTGCCGACCTGGCCAAGGACGAGCGCATGCTGAGGCTCCTCCAGGGCGATGTGGGCGCGGGCAAGACGGTGGTGGCGCTGCTTGCCATGGCACGCGCAGCCGAGGCCGGCGGCCAATCCGCCCTGATGGCGCCGACGGAGCTGCTTGCCCGTCAGCATTTTGCAACCGTCGCTCCGCTCGCCGAAAAGGCCGGCCTCAAAGCTGCGCTGCTTACCGGGCGCGAGAAGGGCCGCGAGCGCCAGGAAATTCTCGCCCGTATTGCTTCCGGCGAGGTCTCCTTCGTGATCGGTACGCATGCGCTTTTCCAGGAGACGGTGCAGTTTCATGACCTCGTGCTGACGATCATCGACGAGCAGCACCGTTTCGGTGTGCATCAGCGGCTGGCGATCAACGCCAAGGGCGACGCGCCGGACATGCTGGTGATGACCGCGACCCCTATCCCGCGCACACTGGTGCTGTCTGCCTTCGGCGATATGGATGTGTCTCGGCTGACGGAGAAGCCGGCAGGCCGCAAGCCGATCCGCACGGTCACCATGCCGACGGACCGGCTAGACGAATTGATCGAACGCCTGCAAAACGCGATCGTTGAGGGCCAGAAAATCTACTGGATCTGCCCGCTTGTCGAGGAGTCGGATGCGATCGAGCTTACCTCGGCAGAGGACCGTTTCGCCTCGCTCAAGCATGTATTCGGGCATGCGGTCGGCCTTGTCCACGGCCGTATGGCGGCGCGGGAGAAGGATGAGGCCATGCGCGCCTTCAAGGATGGGCAGACGCGCATCCTCGTCGGCACTACGGTGGTTGAAGTGGGCGTCGATGTGCCGGATGCGACCATCATCGTTATCGAGCATGCCGAACGATTCGGCCTCGCCCAGCTTCATCAGCTGCGCGGCCGCGTCGGACGCAGTGATAAGCCCTCCTCATGCGTCCTTCTCTACAAACCGCCCTTGGGCGAAGTGGCGAAACGCAGGCTTGCCATCCTGCGTGAGACCGAGGACGGCTTCCTGATTTCGGAAGAGGATTTGAAACTGCGCGGCGAAGGCGACCTTCTGGGCACCCGCCAGTCCGGCACGCCGGGTTTCCAGGTTGCAAGACTCGAGTTCCATGCCGAGCTTCTGGCAACCGCGCGGGACGATGCCCGCCTTCTGCTCTCGCGCGATCCCGAGCTTGCGAGCGAGCGCGGCCGGGCGCTGCGCGTGCTCCTTTATCTGTTCGGCAAGGACGAAGCGGTGCGGCTCCTGCGTGCAGGCTAGCTTACTTGCCCAGCGAATCGCCGCTGTTCCCCGGCCGGGCGACTCGGCGTGCTTTCTGCGCTTCGTCCGCAAGCAGTTCCATCTTCTGCTGCTGGTATTCCGGCGAGATAAGCCCAGCCGAAATGATCAGCTTGGCGCCATCCTCCACGGTCATCGACAGCTCTATTACCTGACTTTTCGGCACATAAAGCAAGTAGCCCGACGTGGGATTGGGGGTGGTGGGCAGGAACACGGCGATGGTCGGGTCCTCGTCAGTCGCCGTCCTTTCCATCACTTCGCCGCGCGCCTCGGTGGCGATGAAGACGAGCGCCCAGAGCCCCTTTCTCGGATACTCGACGAGACCGACTTTTTTGAACGTATCGGATCGTTCATGCAGCACAGTCTCAAGGATGTTTTTCAGCGTCTTATAAACGCTGCGCACAAACGGCATTCGGTCGAGGATATATTCGCCGTAGAAAACGATGGTCCGGCCGATGAAGTTCGCGGTCAGGAAGCCGATCAGCGTGATCAGCACCACCGCGACGATGAGGCCGAAGCCTGGGACCGCGAACGGCAGATAGTTGTCGGGGTTGTAACGGGCGGGGATATAGGGTTTCACCCACGAATCCACCCAGCCGATAAACCCCCAGACGAGATAGGCGGTGATCGCCAGCGGAGCGGCGACCACAAACCCCGTCAGAAAATAGTTGCGCAGGCGCGTCATCATAGAGCGGCACCCTGTATCTGGTTCGGCAGGTGAAAAAGCTGTGACACGCGGAAACCTTACGTGACCGCGCTATCCCGCGTCCAGAGCAAAGGAGCCGCTAGCCGCTATTCCACCGTCACCGACTTAGCGAGGTTGCGCGGCTGGTCAACATCCGTGCCCAGCGCGACGGCTGTATGGTAGGCGAGCATCTGGACCGGCAGCGCATAGATGATGGGGGCTATGAATTCCGGGACGGTTGGCATCACGATCGTCTCGAAATCGTCGAGCGAAGCACGTGAAGCACCCTCCTCGTCCGTTATGAGGATGATGCGTCCACCGCGGGCTGCAACCTCCTGCATGTTCGAAACGGTCTTTTCAAAAATGCGGTCGTATGGCGCAATCACGATCACGGGCATGTTTTCGTCAATGAGTGCAATCGGCCCGTGCTTGAGCTCACCCGCGGCATAGCCCTCGGCATGAATATAGGAGAGCTCCTTGAGCTTGAGCGCACCTTCAAGAGCCAGCGGATAGCTCGTATCACGGCCGAGATAGAGCACATGGCGCACCCGCGACATCTCGCGCGCGACCTGTTCGATCCGGTTTTCCAGCTTCAGGGCCTGAGCGGCATAGCGTGGCGCTTCCGATAAGGCGCGCACGAGCCGTCCGGCCTCTTCCCTGGAGATGGTTTCACGCTCGAGCCCCGCCCGCACGGCCAGGGCAGCAAAGATCGCAAGCTGGCATGTGAACGCCTTGGTAGAGGCCACCCCGATCTCCGGCCCCGCAAGTGTCGGGAAAATACCGTCGCTCTCACGCGCCATGGTCGAATCGCGCACATTCACGATCGAGGCGATGGGCAAGCCCTCACGCCGGCAATAACGCAGCGAGGCGAGCGTATCGGCGGTCTCGCCCGATTGTGAAACGAAGAGCGCCGCGCTTCCTTTGGAAAGCGGCATCTCGCGATAACGGAACTCGGATGCGATATCGATATCGACCGGCAGCCTTGCATAGCGCTCCAGCCAATATTTGCCGATAAGTCCAGCCAGATAGGCCGTGCCGCATGCCGAGACCTCCAGGCGGTCGACCCGAGCCAGGTCGAAAGGAGTCTCGAACGGCTTCACGCCGCCACTGACGAAATCGAGGTAATGGGCGAGCGTGTGGGAGATCACCTCCGGCTGTTCATGGATTTCCTTCTCCATGAAATGCCGATGGTTGCCCTTGTCGACCAGGAAGCTGGTGCCGATCGACTGCTGCCGCTTCCGCTCCACGGGGTTGCCTTCCATATCGAAGATTTCCATGCCCGAACGGCGCACCACAACCCAGTCACCGTCCTCCAGATAGGTGATGGCATCGGTGAAGGGGGCGAGCGCAATCGCATCGGAGCCCAGGAACATCTCGCCCTCGCCATGACCGACAGCGAGCGGCGGCCCATTGCGAGCGCCGACGATCATGTCTTCGTCGCCCTGGAACAGAACGGCAAGCGCGAAGGCGCCCCGCAGGTGCCGGAGCGCCGTAAAAGCTGCATCTTTCGGCTTTTTTCCGCGACGCAATTCCCGCTCGATCAGATGCGCCACAACTTCCGTATCCGTCTGCGAGGCAAAGGTAAAACCGTCGGCGATGAGCTCGTCGCGCAACTCGGCGAAATTCTCGATGATGCCGTTATGGACCACGGCCACGTCGCCGGAGAAATGCGGATGCGCATTGGTTTCATTGGGAACGCCATGGGTGGCCCAGCGCGTATGACCGATGCCGATCAGCCCGCCAAGCGGCTCTTCGTCGAGACGCTTTTCCAGATTGATCAGCTTCCCTTCCGCGCGCCGGCGGGCGAGCCTGCCATGCTCGACCGTGGCTACGCCCGCGGAGTCATAACCGCGGTATTCGAGCCGCTTCAGCGCATCGACGATGAGTGGTGCGACCGGCGTTTGCCCGATGATCCCCACAATTCCACACATTTTCGATCCCCTATGGACATCTCGCAATGAATGATCGAGCCGATCTCGGCGCCGGCTCCGGTCAGCTATACAGCACTACCGCACAAGCTACAGGCCTCAAATGGAATTATGGTTTTTGAGGGTACACAGACGTCGTGCGTAAGGTCAGTCGATATCCGCAACTTCCGCCGGCTCAACACCGCCCACACGCTGCGAAAGCGAAGCCTTCATGAATTCGTCCAGGTCCCCGTCCAGCACGTCCTGCGGGCTAGGACTCTCCACACCGGTGCGCAGATCCTTAACGAGCTGATATGGCTGCAGCACGTAGGAGCGTATCTGGTGCCCCCAGCCGATGTCGCTCTTTGACGCCTCGGTGGCGTTCGCCGCCTCCTCGCGCTTCTTGAGCTCCAGCTCATAAAGCCGAGCGCGCAGCATCTCCCACGCCTTCGCCCGGTTCTTGTGCTGCGAGCGCTCCTGCTGGCAGGCGACTGCGATGCCCGTCGGGATGTGTGTAATGCGCACGGCCGAATCCGTCGTATTCACGTGCTGTCCGCCAGCGCCGGAAGAGCGATAGGTGTCGATCCGCACCTCTGATTCCGGGATTTCGATCTCGATCGAATCGTCGATAACCGGATAAACCCAGATGCTCGCGAATGACGTGTGCCGGCGTGCATTGCTGTCGAAAGGCGAGATCCGCACCAGCCGGTGCACGCCCGATTCGGTCTTGAGCCAGCCGTAAGCATTGTGGCCGTGGACGAGAATGGTGGCCGATTTGATGCCGGCCTCCTCACCGTCATGCACCTCAAGCGTCTCGACCTTCATGCCCCGCCGCTCCGCCCAGCGCGTATACATCCGAAGCAGCATCAAGGCCCAGTCCTGGCTTTCCGTGCCGCCCGCGCCGGCATGAACCTCCAGATATGTGTCGTTGGCGTCGGCCTCTCCGGAAAGAAGCGTCTCGATCTGGCGCGCCGAAATCTCCCCGCGCAGCGAGCGAATAGCGGATTCCGCCTCCTCGACGATCCCCGCGTCCCCTTCTTCCTCTCCGAGCTTGATCAGCTCTACATTGTCATCAAGAGATCGGCTGAGACCATTGATCGCATTGATGTTTTCTTCGAGAGACTGGCGCTCGCGCATCAGCTTCTGCGCTTCCTGCGGATCGTTCCACAGGTTGCCGTCCTCGGCGCGGGAATTGAGGTATTCGAGCCGTTTTACCGCCTCGTCCCAGTCAAAGATACCTCCTCAGCAGGCTTATGGCCTGCTTGATTTCATCGATCAGATTGGCGGTTTCCGCACGCATGAATGGTTTCTTTCCTTTGAAGATGCCGGCTCGTCACCCGACTCGCGGCGGAACTTATGTATCGAAGCACCGCGTGTAAAGAAAAAGCGGCCCCATCTGCGATAGGACCGCTTTGGGGCTTTGCAAAGGGCTAAAAGAGGCCGCCTGCCCCGGAGGTGATCGCCCGGTTTGCCTCGGGCGAGATATTGCTCGCGCCGGTGCTCACCTGGGAGCTCTCCATGCCGATGACCCAATAGCTGTCCGCCGGGCCGGTGCCGGGCTTGAAGGCTTCCAGGATGGTGCCGGGCGCACCTTCCTGAGCCCGCATGCCGGTCTTCCGGTCGATGGCGATGAGCTGCATGCCTTCGGGAACCTGGAAGTCCACGGGACGCATGTCCTTCAGGGCATCCGCCATGAATTCCTTGAAGACCGGTGCCGCCAGGCCGCTGCCGGTGGAACCCTTGCCCATGGGCTTCGGCTGATCGTATCCCATGAAAACGCCTACGACCATGTCCGGCGTATAGCCAATGAACCAGGCATCCTTCTCGTCGTTCGTCGTACCGGTTTTGCCCGCAATGGGGCGGCCGAGCTCCGCCAGGCTGCTTGCCGTGCCGCGCTGCACCACGCCCTGCATGATGGAGGTGATCTGGTACGCGGTCATCGGGTCAAGCACCTGCTCGCGATTGTCGATCAGCTCGGCTTCGGGCTGATTTTTCCAAGCATCGGCGGCACAGCCCTCGCACTCGCGCGTGTCGTGTTTGTAGACGGTCCTGCCGTAGCGGTCTTGGATGCGATCGACGAGCGAGGGCTGGATGAACTTGCCGCCATTGGCCATGACCGCATAGGCCGAGACCATGCGCATCACCGTCGTCTCGCCCGAGCCCAGCGACATGGCGATGTGCTCCGGCATGTCGTCATAGATGCCGAAACGCTCCGCATATTCGGCGACAAGATCCATTCCCATATCCTGCGCTAGCCGAACCGTCATCAGGTTACGCGAGCGCTCGATGCCTGTGCGCAGCGTGGAGGGGCCGGCGAAATCGCCGCCATAGTTCTTCGGCTCCCAGACCTGGTTTCCGACATGGATGGTGAGCGGCGCGTCCATGATCACCGTCGCGGGCGTGTATCCGTTGTCGAGTGCCGCGGCATATATGATGGGCTTGAAGGAGGAGCCGGGCTGGCGGTAGGCCTGCGTGGCGCGGTTGAACTCGGAGGCCGCGTAAGAGAAGCCTCCCGCCATTGCAAGCACGCGGCCGGTGTGCGGATCCATGGCAACCAGCGCGCCGCCGATTGCCGGCACCTGCCGAACCAGCCACGTATCCTGTCCCTCGCTTTTGCGCTCGACATAGATCACATCGCCCGGCTCGAACACGTCTTCCAGCGACTTTGCCTTGAGGAGCTTCCCATCGACCACGTGACGGAGCACCCAGCCGATATCGCCAGTGTCGATTGTTCCGGTTTCCCGCTCCTTCGACAGCTCGCCGGAGATCTCGCGCTTGGGCTGTATCCCGATCTTCACATCGTTGCCGGAAGCTTCAAGGACAACGGCCAAAGCCCACTCGGATACGTCACGCAGACCGGGCACTTCGGCCAGCGGTTCGCCCCAATCGCCGGAGATATCGATATGCTTCACCGGCCCGCGGTAGCCCCGCAGGGTATCGTACTTCATCAGGCCGTGGCGCAAGGCTTTCTCAGCGAGAAGCTGCAGCTTTGGATCGAGCGTAGTGCGTACATAGAGGCCGCCATCATAAAGGGCGTCCTCTCCATAGCGCGCGATAAGCTCACGCCGGACTTCCTCGGTGAAATATTCAGAGCCGGCGAGATAATTGCCACGTTCGCGCGGCTTCACGTCGAGGCCGGTGGCCTTCGCCTCCGCGGCTTCCTTGGCGGTGATGTAGCCGTTCGCGTGCATCCGATCGATTACCCAATTGCGGCGCTCGAGGGCGCGATCGGTATGACGGAAAGGATGGTAGTTCGAAGGCCCTTTGGGCAGCGAGGCGAGGTATGCGGCTTCCGCTATGCTGAGTTCTGAAACAGGCTTGTCGTAATAGGCCAATGCCGCGCCGGCGATTCCGTATGCGCCAAGACCGAAGAAGATCTCATTCAAATAAAGCTCCAGGATGCGATCCTTGGAGTAGGCTTGCTCGATACGGAAGGCGAGAATCATCTCCTTAATCTTCCGCTCGATCGTCTGGTCAGAGCTCAGCAGGAAATTCTTTGCCACCTGCTGCGTGATCGTGGATGCACCGACCGGCCTGCGCCCGGTACCGATATTCTGCAGATTGGTGAACACAGCGCTGACCAGACCCGCCGGATCAACGCCAGGGTGGGAATAGAAGCTCTTGTCCTCAGCCGAAAGAAATGCGGCCTTTACACGGTCCGGAATGGCCTTGATCGGAAGGTAAAGGCGCCGCTCGCGGGCGAATTCCGCCATCAGCGAACCGTCGGACGCATGAACGCGGGTCATCACCGGCGGTTCATACTTTGCCAGCACTTCGTAATCAGGCAGGTCTTTCGACAGATCTCCGACATAGAGTGCCACACCTGCAGCAGCAATCAGCGCAAAGACAATGCCGATGCCGAAAAAATATCCTAAGAGACGTAACATGCTCGCTCCAGTGTGACCGGTAGCCCGGCTACTCCTCCCGCGGCAATGATAGCACTATAATCGCCCGGAGGTGAAATCACGACGATGCGCATCACCTGCCTGCGTCTTGTGAGCAAAATTAGGCAGCCCGCCAGCCTTTATCGTTTGCCAACGCAAAAAGAAGCGAGAGCGTTGTGAGATTGCAACGGATCGGCTTATCCACCCGCCCTCGCGGCAGCGAATATGTTGATCGCCCGAAGGATCGAATCGACTGCCTTCGCGCGCCAGGCCGGGTCCTTCATCTGTTTCTCGTCTTCCGGATTTGACAGATAGCCGAGCTCAACGAGAACGGAGGGCACATCCGGCGCCTTGAGAACGAGAAAACCTGCTGAACGCAGGGGATTGCCGACCAGGTGCACCGTCTCGCCGAGGCTGTCGAGCAAGGTGCGGGCAAAATGGATGGAGAAGGCGTGCGTCTCCCGGCGAATGAGGTCGAATAGAATGTCGGCGACATGGTCCTGCTCCTCCTCTGCCGTCAAGCCCGCGAGCTCGTCGGAGAGGTTTTCCCGTGCAGCCGTTGCCGCCGCCTCCGCGTCGGAGGCCCGATCCGACAAGGTATAAACCGTGGCGCCGCGGAAATCGCGCATTGAAATCGCATCGGCATGGATGGAAATGAGAAGGTCGGCCTCGTTCTCGCGCGCAATTCGCACCCGCTCGTCGAGCCGCAGGAAAACGTCTTCGTTTCTCGTAAGCACGACATTGTATTTGCCGGTTGCCTCGAGGCTCTTCTTGAGTTCCTGAGCAAAAGTAAGGGTAATCGTCTTTTCGAAGGTGCCGCTCACGCCGCGCGCTCCCCCGTCGATTCCGCCGTGGCCGGGATCGATCGCTATCATGAAGCGGTCATCCGTCGGCTTTTGCTTCACCACTTCCTTTGCAGTTCCTGCATCTGGCGCAGCGGCAAGGCGCTCGCGCATTGCCGATTCGAAATCGCTCTCCGAAGCTGAAACGATATCGGCGATCATCCGGTAACCCGGCGAGGTCTCGTTTTTCAGCACCGAGACCTCCTCGACCTTGAATGGGCCCGGCATGGTGTAGATCATCCGCGAATGGCCAGGCGCCATCCGGCCATAGCGAACGCGTGAGATCAGCCCCCGGGGCTCGGTCTCCTTCTCCTCGATGCCGAAATCCGTTTCGGGAAAATCCACCACCAGCCGGTGCGGCGCGCGCAGGAGAAACCAGTTGACTTCCGGTTTCCGGTCGAAGTTGAGTACGATCCGCACACGGTTCGCATCACCGGCCATCGTATGATCATAGGCGACAAGCGGTTGAACCGCTTGGGCGAATGCTGGTGGCCCCCAGAAGGCCGTCAGAAGGAAAAGCAAGAGAAGAAAAGGGCCGGAAGCATGCGGTCCGTGCCGTGTTTCTCGCCTCGCGCGATGCGCCCGCATGGCTTTTGGAGTCGGCCGTTCCGCCACGTAAGTCCCCACTTCGATTTGGCAACCGTTACGCGCCGTTAAACGAAGCTTTGGGCCGCTTCAAGGCAACCAGGTTCCGTTCTGCGCGATCGGACCGGGCGATGATTTCAGGGTTGCCATGGACGGTGTCAAATCATAAAAGCAGTTTTGAACCATTGTAGCGCCCATCGGCGGGACCTCGAACCTGGTAAGGTACGGATTTGGCGGGCGAGTTTCCGGAACTTGATGCCGGCGCGGATGATGGCTCAGAGGATTTCTTCAAGGTGTTTGCGGCTTGGCCGAAACCCTTAAGCGAGGAAAACGGCCGGGAAGTTCCCCGCGCCGGCTCAAACGAGCAAAAGGCGGCCCGTTGATCCGGGCTATGGTTGAAACGGTCCTGCCAGGCGATGCTATGGCGTTAAGCGCAGTGAGGAGTTGCCCCGGAAAAATCCGCAGCGGTATAGCGGCGGCCCGGCATTCTTCTGCATCAAGACCCCGACCGGCAGGCTTCAGATTGTCCGGCATGAGAATCCAGAAGAGCCAGGAAGAGAAGCGGAACGCTTCCATCCGGCACTGGATTCTTGCCGGGGAGAAAAGATTTTATGCCAAACAAGATGCTGATAGACGCCTCCCACCCGGAGGAAACCCGCGTTGTTGTCCTGCGCGGTAACCGTATCGAAGAGTTCGATTTCGAATCACAAGATAAGAAGCAACTCAGAGGAAACATCTACCTTGCGCGGGTGACACGCGTAGAGCCTTCCCTGCAGGCTGCCTTTGTTGAATACGGAGGAAACCGCCACGGCTTCCTCGCCTTCAGCGAAATTCATCCTGATTATTACCAGATTCCCGTTGCCGATCGGCAGGCGCTTCTGGAAGCCGAAGCCGAGGAAGCCCGCGCGGCCGACGAAGCGGAGGAAGGCGAGGCGCAGGCCGGGCGCGGCCGCAAGCGTCGTCGTCGTGATGCTAAGACCGACGAGGTTGTGTCCGAAGGCAAGGATGTGGCGCAGCCGGAAGCTGTCAGGGACGATACCGTCTCCGAGCCGCTTGCTGCCGATGGCAACGGCTCGGATGAAGCGAACGGATCGGATGAGGTCGATACGGTTGGCGCCGAGGACGCGCTTGATGAAGCGCAGAATCGCCGGCGCCCCGTGCGTCGCAACTATAAGATCCAGGAAGTGATCAAGCGCCGGCAAATCATGCTGGTGCAGGTGGTTAAGGAAGAACGCGGCAGCAAGGGCGCGGCTCTCACCACCTATCTGTCGCTCGCCGGACGGTATTCCGTGCTGATGCCGAATACCGCGCGCGGCGGCGGCATCTCGCGCAAGATCACGAATCTCCAGGACCGCAAGCGGCTCAAAGAGGTGGTCAAGGGCCTCGATGTACCGGAAGGCATGGGGGTAATCCTTCGCACGGCCGGTGCCAATCGCACCAAGGCTGAAATCAAGCGCGACTACGAATATCTGATGCGGCTTTGGGAGCGGGTGCGCACTTTGACGCTCGAATCCATAGCCCCTGCCCTCGTTTATGAGGAAGGCAGCCTCATCAAGCGCGCGGTGCGCGATCTCTACAACAAGGATATCGACGAAATCCTGGTGGCCGGTGAAGACGGCTATCGCGAGGCCAAGGATTTCATGCGCATGCTGATGCCGAGCCATGCGAAAGCTGTGCAGCCATACCGCGACAGCGTGCCGATTTTCGCGCGCAACGGCATCGAAGCTCAGTTGGATAAGATGCTGCAGCCGCAGGTGACGCTAAAGTCAGGCGGCTATATCATCATCAACCAGACTGAAGCCCTTGTCGCCATCGACGTAAACTCCGGCCGCTCGACAAAGGAGCATTCCATCGAGGACACCGCCCTCCAGACCAATCTGGAGGCGGCGGAAGAGATATCGAGACAGCTTCGCCTGCGCGATCTTGCGGGACTGATCGTCATCGACTTCATCGACATGGAGGAGAACCGCAACAACCGCGCGGTCGAAAAGCGTCTGAAAGAATGTCTGAAGAGCGACCGCGCCCGGATCCAGGTGGGGCGCATCTCGCATTTCGGCCTGCTGGAGATGTCGCGCCAGCGCATCCGTTCAAGCGTTCTGGAAAGCACAATGCAGCCCTGCCCCCATTGCGGCGGCACCGGCCATGTGCGTTCCGATTCGTCTGTTGCGCTGCTCGTGGTGCGCGCCATCGAGGAATATCTGTTGAAGGATGGACGCCACGATATCACCGTGCGCACCCCCACTTCGACGGCTCTCTACCTTCTCAATCACAAGCGCGCGACGCTCGTCGAGATGGAGTCGCGGTTTGGCGTGGAGATCACGATCGAGACGGACGAGGAGTTGGGAACCCAGCACTACGCCATTGTAAAAGGCCAGCCCTCCACCCGCGTTCCGGCGTCGAGAGCGGTCGTCCAGGCCGTGCCGGAAGTCGAGGATGAAGCGGAGGAGGAAACCTACGTCGAAGAGACGGAGGAACTGGAGGAGAAGCAGACGGCAGCCGAGGAGCCGGGCGGTCCTGGCCGCAAGCGGCGCCGCCGCCGCCGTCGGCGTGGAGGAAAGGACCGTGCCGCCGAGCAAGCTGCGCCGCATTCCGCGGTAACAGAGGAAATCTCGGAGCCGGCAGCCGAGACGGGCGAGGCCGATCTCACCGCCGCCGAAACGGAAGCGGAGGCGGCAGACGTCGAGGCTGGCGACGGTGGACCTCGCAAGAAGCGCCACCGCGGAAAGCGCGGCGGCAAGCGCAATCGCCGGGACGAGGAAGCCGCACCGGAAGATGCGGTAACGGCGCAGTCAGAGGAACCGGCGGGCGAAATTCAGGCAGAGGCGGCGAGCGAAGCCGTGTCGAGCGAAGCGGCAGCGGCGACGAGCGAAGCGGCAGCGGCGGAGGCAGAGCCTGTTGCGGAGGTTTCCGCCGAAGAAGTGGTGGTGGAAGAGAAACCAGCCAAGAAACCGCGCCGAAAGACCCGCGCGAAAAAGGATGCGGCTGCCGACGAGATCGCGCAGCCAGCCCCGGTGGCGCAGGACGAAGAACCCGCGCCAGCCGCCCCAACGGTCGAAGCTCTGGTCGAGGACAAGCCCGAAGACAAGCCGTCCAAGCCATCAAGGCGAACCGCTGCCAACACTTCGGAAAAGCCAAAACCCGTCGTTACATCTACCGGGGAAAGCGGTGAAGCACCGGCGCGAAAGACCGGGTGGTGGCAGCGCAAGAGCTTCTTTTAGGACGAGGTAGCAACGAAATAGCCGGGCACCCTGCCCGGCTATTCTCCTTGAAAATGTCCACAGCGCCCCACGCTCCTTAGGACGGCACACAAGGATGCAGCAAATAATAGAATCCGCGCAAAGTGCCTTCCAAAAATCCGTTTTTTCTCAAGCCGATGCGAGGGGGCCAGGCATTTTTTGAGGAACCTGGCGTTACGAAAGCCTTGCGTGATGCAGTTCGCGCCGCCTTCTCATTGCCATGATAATGACATATCCGTACGGACGACGGTAAATTTAACCCGATTTGCTGCTGTGCTCATATTTCGAATACTGACCGTAATCCTGACCGTGGCGTCCATGTTTGCAAGCGCGTCGCCGGCCGCGGCGCAGCGCAGTGTACCGATCGTGCGGGACGCCGAGATCGAGGCGTTGATAGCCGATTACGCCAAGCCAATCCTTCAGGCAGCGGGTCTCAGTCAGTCCGGCATCGAAATCGTGCTGGTCAACGACCATCGTTTCAACGCTTTCGTGGCCGGAAGGCGCATCTTCATCCATACGGGCGCGCTGCTTACAGCGGAAACGCCCAATGAGATTATCGGCGTGATCGCTCACGAGGTGGCCCACCTCGCCGGCGGCCATCAACATAGGCTGCGCGAACAGCTCGCGCGCGCCCAAACCATGGCGATTGTGGCCACTCTGCTCGGGATCGGCGCCGGGGTGGCGGCAGCGGCAAGCAATCAGGGCGATCTTGCCCAGGCGGGCATGGGATTGGCCATGGGCGGTTCCGAGGCGGCGCGGCGAAGCCTGCTTGCCTATCAGCGCACGGAAGAGATCACGGCCGACCGTTCGGCGATCGAGTATCTGGAGCGCACCGGCCAGTCCGGCCGCGGCATGCTCATCACCTTCCAACGCATGGCGGGTGATCTGGCGCTCGCCGGTGTCAATGTGGATCCCTACCAGACCAGCCACCCCATGCCGCGCGACCGTATCGCCAATCTTGAAGTGCTCGTGAAGCAGAGCCGCTTCTACGACCGGGTCGATGCACCGGCCCTGCAGCTCCGCCATGAACTGGCGCGCGCCAAGATTGCCTCCTATACGGCGGGGCAAAACGCCATTGCACGCGTTTTCAGGAAGAACCCCGGAGGCTTGCCGATCCTTTATGCGGATGCGATCAACAGCTATCTTCATGGCAATCCGCGTTCTGCTCTTGCCAAGGTGGACCAGCTCATTTCCGCCCAGCCCAACAACCCATATTTTCACGAGCTGCGCGGCGAAATCCTGATCAAGGTCAATCGGCCGCGTGAGGCCGCTGAGGCCTATGCGACTGCAGTCAGGCTTGCCCCGCCATCCGGTCTCCTGCAGGTGGGTCACGGCCAGGCACTGCTTGCAACCGGCCAGCCGGACCTCGTGCGCCGCGCGGCGTCGGAGCTGAAAGCCGGCCTGACGAGTGAGCCCGAATATGTCAACGGCTACCGTTTTCTCGCCCAGGCATACGGGCAGCTTGGAGATATCGGGTCGGCGGAACTCGCCACCGCCGAAGGCTACTTCCATGCCGGCGCCTATCGCGATGCCAAAGTCATGGCGGCGCGCGCTCAGATGAAGTTGAAGCGCGGCTCGCCGGAATGGGTGCGGGCCCAGGATATCATCGAATTTCGTGAAACAGGCAGGAAGTGATATTCTTTGCGCGACGCCCAGGTTTGGGTCGCCGCCGCAACAGATAGGGCTATCCAGGCCAATCAAGGGAAGATTATGAAGAACTCGCTTTTCGCCGCATCACTTGCTTCGGTCCTGATCGCCGCCGCCGGAACGAATCAGCCTCATGCGCAGGAGCAGTCGACCGGCCAGCCTGCCCTTACCCGCCCGCAGGTCGAAGGAATCGTACGAGAATACCTTCTTGCCAATCCCGAGATTCTTCTGGAGGTCCAATCCGCCTTAGAAGCGAAGATGAAGGCGGAACAGGCCGCGGCAAGTCAGCAGGCAATCGCCAATTCGGCGGACAAGCTCTTCCATCAGGCAAGCGACGGCTTTGTCGGCAATCCCGATGGCGATGTAACCATCGTTGAGTTTTTCGACTACAACTGCGGTTATTGCAAACGGGCGCTCAGCGATATGGAAGCGCTGGTTGCCAAGGACAAGAACCTGCGCTTTGTGCTGAAAGAGTTTCCGATCCTCGGTCCTGATTCTCACGCAGCCCATGTTGTTTCCAAGGCTTTTCAAAAGCTTGAGCCGGAAAAATACGGCGAATTTCACCGCCGTCTCCTGGGTGGGCAAGGACGCGCAAACGAGGAGACTGCAATTCGGATAGCCTTGGAATTGGGAGCGGACGAAGCTGCCCTGCGCGAGGCGATGAAGGATCCGGCAATCGAGGCAAGCTTCTCGGAGACCTATCAGCTCGCAAGCCAGCTGCAAATCAGCGGCACTCCCTCCTATGTCCTGGGCAACGAGGTGGTCTATGGCGCGCTCGGTGCTGACCACCTGACCGAAAAGATTGCGGCGGCGCGGCAGTAGAGCTTGCCGCATTTCCGCCTCTTTGTCCCTGCCTGGAACGGGGGAATAGCGTATTTGCGCTCTTTCCGCAGCCGCCGAAGCCGATTATAGAGGGCCAGCGGAATGCCTCGGGACTAGATAATGGCGAAAACGGTATACGTTCTCAACGGACCGAACCTGAACACGCTCGGCAAGCGTGAGCCCGGAATCTATGGCGGCAAGACCCTGGCCGATATCGAGGCGGACTGCCGCGCCGCTGCAGCAGGTCTTGGCTTGGAGGTCGAATTCCGCCAGTCCAACCACGAAGGCATGCTGATCGATTGGATTCATGAAGCTGGCGAGCGCGGCGCCGGCATCGTCCTCAATCCCGGAGCATACGGGCATACGTCGATTGCGCTCCACGATGCGATCAGGGCGGTGAGCCCGCTACCGGTGATCGAGGTGCATCTATCGAATATTCACGCGCGCGAGCCGTTCCGGCACAGAACGATGACGGCTCCGGTCGTGGCGGGGATGATCTGCGGTCTCGGACCGATCGGATATACGCTGGCGCTTCAGGCACTGGCGGCAAGGTTATAATTGGTCGCTGAGGCCAAGGGGATAAGATGTCGATGAAGAAGAACGGTGTGGATCAGCAGCTCATTCGCGAATTGGCGAACATTCTCGACGAGACGCGCCTTACGGAAATCGAGGTGGAAGACAATGGGATGCGCATTCGCGTTGCGCGGCAGTCTTCCGTGATCCAGACCACGGTACCCGCTTTCACCTCCGGCCAGGCTCAGACCATGCCTGCGGCCGCCGCGCAAGAGCAGGCGCCGTCGCCGGCCCTCGAGGATGCCAAGAACGCAATACCGTCGCCCATGGTTGGTACCGCCTATCGCGCCGCCGCGCCCGGCTCACAACCCTTTATCGAAGTGGGCCAGGCGGTGGAGAAGGGCCAGACCCTGTTGATCATCGAAGCCATGAAGACGATGAACCAGATCCCCTCGCCCCGCGCCGGCGTGGTCAAGTCCATCTTGGTTGAAGATGGACAGCCGGTCGAATATGGCGAGCCTCTGGTCGTGATCGAGTAGCGGGATCCCTGATGTTCCAGAAGATCCTCATCGCCAATCGCGGCGAGATCGCGCTCCGGGTGCTGCGCGCCTGTAAGGAATTGGGAATTCAGACCGTGGCGGTCCATTCCACGGCTGATGCGGATGCCATGCATGTCCGCCTTGCGGACGAAAGCGTTTGTATCGGTCCTCCCGCCTCACGCGAAAGCTATCTTAATATTCATCAGATTCTTGCCGCGTGCGAGATCACCGGGGCGGATGCGGTTCACCCGGGCTACGGTTTTCTCTCCGAAAACGCGAAATTTGCCGAAATCCTGGCCGCGCACAACGTGACCTTCATCGGCCCCTCGGCCGAACATATCCGTACTATGGGCGACAAGATCGAAGCCAAGCGTACGGCCAAGCGATTGGGCATTCCTGTCGTGCCGGGATCGGAAGGCGCGGTGCGCGACGAGCGCGAGGCGAAGCGAATCGCCGCCGAAGTTGGCTATCCCGTGCTCATCAAGGCTTCGGCCGGCGGCGGAGGGCGCGGGATGAAGGTTGCCCGCAACGAAGCCGGGCTGGCGGAGGCGCTTGCGACTGCTCGCACCGAGGCCGGCGCAGCTTTTGGCGACGACGCCGTCTATATCGAAAAATATCTGGAAAAGCCGCGCCACATCGAGGTTCAGGTGGTGGGGGACGGCGCCCACAATGCTGTCCATCTCGGCGAGCGCGATTGCTCCCTGCAGCGCCGCCACCAGAAGGTATGGGAGGAGGCAAACTCGCCCGCGCTCAACGTGGAACAGCGCATGAAAATCGGCGAGACGGTCGCAAATGCGATGGCCGAGCTCGGCTATTCCGGCGCGGGGACCATAGAATTCCTCTATGAGAACGGCGAATTCTACTTCATCGAGATGAACACGCGTCTTCAGGTGGAGCATCCGGTGACGGAGGCGATCACCGGGATCGACCTGGTGCATGAGCAGATCCGGGTAGCATCGGGCGCTGGCCTTTCCGTCCGTCAGGAAGAAGTGCGGTTTCATGGTCATGCCATTGAATGCCGGATCAACGCGGAGGACCCACGCACTTTCGTCCCCTCGCCCGGCACGATCACCCATTTTCATACGCCGGGCGGCCTTGGCGTGCGGGTCGATTCGGGGGTCTATTCCGGCTATCGCATTCCTCCTTATTACGACAGCCTCATTGGCAAACTCATTGTTCATGGCCGCAACCGCGTAGAATGCATGATGCGCCTTCGCCGTGCCCTTGACGAATTCGTCGTGGACGGCATCAATTCAACATTGCCGCTCTTTCGTGAGCTTGTGGGCAATGTTGATGTGGCAAACGGCGATTATGACATCCATTGGCTGGAGAACCATCTCGCAGCCAATGAATAATCTTCAGGCGCCGTTATGACGCGCCCCCTCGCCCCCGGTTTCCATATCCCTCCGGATTTGCTTCTGCGCGCCTATGCGACCGGCGTCTTTCCGATGGCCGAACACGCG
Organism: Chelativorans multitrophicus; assembly: GCF_011317445.1. Classification (GTDB taxonomy): domain Bacteria; phylum Pseudomonadota; class Alphaproteobacteria; order Rhizobiales; family Rhizobiaceae; genus Chelativorans; species Chelativorans multitrophicus. The sequence goes on along the minus strand of NZ_JAAAPL010000002.1, from coordinate 734,875 downwards.
GACGATCCCGAGGTCTTTTGGGTCCGTCCGGAAATGCGGGGCATTATCCCTCTCGATAAGTTCCATGTTCCCAAAAGCCTCAGGAAGCTCCTGCGCCGGCAGCCTTACGAGGTCCGCTATGATACGGATTTCACCGGCGTCATCGACGCTTGCGCCGAACCGTCGGCGGAACGCGCCGAAACCTGGATCAACGAGCCGATTCGCGTGGCTTACACGGAACTCTTCAAGCGCGGCCATTGCCACACCGTAGAGGCCTGGCGCGAAGGCAAGCTGGTCGGAGGCCTTTATGGCGTGTCGCTTGGGCGCGCCTTCTTCGGCGAAAGCATGTTCTCGCGCGAACCCAATGCGTCCAAGATCTGCCTGGTGCATCTGGTCGAGCGATTGAAGGCCGGCGGCTTTCTTTTGCTGGACACCCAATTCACCACCGATCACCTGAGGCGCTTCGGGGCGATCGACGTCCCACGCAGGCGCTACGAACAGATGCTCGCCGAAGCGCTGGAAGAAACGGCGAAATTCTGAAGGGAAAAGGAGCTAGTTCGTCGCCGGCGGCGGCACGTCGGAGTTCTGCTTGCAGCTCTTCAGCCACACGTCGTACACCGCATGCTCGATCGCGTTGACACCCGGACTTTCGGCAAACATCCAGCCGGTAAAGATGCGCCGGATCTGCCGGTCAAGCGTGATTTCGTTCACCTCGACGAAAGCGTCCGTCTTCGGCTCTTCCGTTTCCGGCGAACTGTAGCAAACGCGCGGCGTGACCTGTAGCGCGCCGAACTGCACAGTCTCGTCCATATAGACGTCGAAATTGGTGATGCGGCCGGTGATCTTGTCGATCCCGCTGAATTCCGCGACCGGGTTCTTGATTCGCTCTGCATGAGCCGGAAAAGCCAGGAAGACCGCGGCCATCGCCGCTGCGGCGGTTCTCACCGCATCCCGAGAGATGCTTTTTGCTCCCCTCATGTGCTTCCCGTCCCTTGCCCGGATTGATCGATCACACTCCGGGTTATTGTGCAAATGTGGCGATAAATTTGCTCAGCCACCCGGCGTCCACGCATCGTAATCACCGGTCACGCGCGGGCGCCCCTCATTGGTGAGCACCGAACCGCGCGGACGATAGGCCGCGGGTGTACCTGTAAGGTTGGGCAGATGCGGCTTCTGCCATTCATAGGGCTTGAAGTCTTCCTGCGTGGGCGGCGTGTCCACTTTATGATGCAGCCAGCCATGCCAGCCCGGCGGCACCGCGGATGCTTCCGCATATCCGTTGTAGATCACCCAGCGGCGGGTGCGGCCCTCCGAATCGGTGCCGCCCTGGTAGTAGACGTTACCGAATTCGTCCTCACCCACACGCTCACCCTTGCGCCAGGTATGGAAGCGCGTGCCCAAAGTCTGGCCGTTCCACCAGGTGAAGAACTGGAGCAGGAACTGTTTCATGGCATTCCTCGTGCGGCAGTGACAGACCTTTTGCGCTGCTTATGGCGGCGCGGCGGCCCGAACGCAAGGGCCTCACGCGCTTTGGCCTTTACGCGTGCGCCCCGCTCCTGTCATTCGATCCCTAGTTTTTGATTCACCAGCGCGTTGACGGCCTGCGGGTTGGCCTTGCCGCCGGTCGCCTTCATCACCTGGCCGACAAACCAGCCAGCGAGCGTTGGCTTAGCCTTCGCCTGTTCCACCTTGTCCGGATTGGCAGCAATTACCTCGTCCACCGCCTTCTCAATGGCACCGGTGTCGGTCACCTGTTTCAGGCCCCGCTCCTCCACTATCCTTACCGGGTCGCCGCCCTCGTTCCAGACGATCTCGAACAGGTCCTTGGCGATCTTTCCAGAGATCGTGCCGTCCTTGATCAGGTCGATGATCGTGCCAAGATGATCGGGAGAAACCGGTGTATCTTCAATATCTTTTCCTGTCCTGTTCAAGGCACCTAAAAGATCGTTGATCACCCAGTTCGCCGCCGCTTTGCCGTCGCGGCCGGCCGCGACCTTCTCGAAATACGCGGCGGTCGCCCTCTCCGCGACGAGTACAGAAGCATCGTATTCGGACAGGCCGAAACTCGCCATGAAGCGCGCCTTCTTCTCGTCCGGAAGCTCCGGCAGCTCGGCGGCAAGTGCATCCACATAGGCCTGGTCGAAAACGAGCGGCACAAGGTCCGGGTCGGGGAAGTAGCGGTAATCGTGCGCCTCTTCCTTCGAGCGCATCGAACGCGTTTCGCCTTTGCCGGGATCGAAAAGCCGCGTCTCCTGGTCAATCGCGCCGCCGTCCTCGAGAATGGCGATCTGCCGCCGCGCCTCCGATTCGATCGCCTGGCCGACAAAGCGGATCGAATTTACGTTCTTGATCTCGCAACGCGTGCCGAAGGGCTCGCCCGGCCGGCGCACCGACACGTTCACGTCCGCACGCATGGAGCCTTCGTCCATATTGCCGTCGCAGGTCCCCAGATACCGCAGGATGCTGCGCAGCTTGGTGAGAAAGGCCTTCGCCTCATCGGCGGAGCGCATGTCCGGCTTGGACACGATCTCCATCAGCGCCACGCCGGAGCGGTTCAGGTCCACATAGGACATGGTCGGGTGCTGGTCGTGCAGCGACTTGCCCGCATCCTGCTCCAGATGCAGGCGCTCGATGCCGACCTGGATCTCCTCAAAGCTGCCGTCCTTGGCCGGGCCGACGGAGACGATTACGATCCCCTCACCCACGATCGGCTGCTTGTATTGCGAGATCTGATAGCCCTGCGGCAGGTCCGGATAAAAATAGTTCTTCCGGTCGAAAACGGAGCGATGATTGATCTGCGCCTTCAGCCCAAGCCCGGTGCGGATCGCCTGCTTCACGCATTCCTCGTTGATGACGGGGAGCATGCCGGGCATGGCCGCGTCCACCAGCGAAACATTGGCGTTTGGCTCGGCGCCGAACTCAGTAGAGGCGCCGGAAAAGAGCTTCGCGCGAGACGTCACCTGGGCATGGATTTCCATGCCGATGATCACTTCCCAGTCTCCGGTGGCGCCGGGAATGAGCCGCTTTGGATCGGGCGTGCGCGTATCGATGATTGTCATGGGTCCATGCAGTCGGATTCTGGGAGAAACATGTAGCGGGTTTCGCTACGACGTAACTACAGCCGTGTTCGCTAAAACAATCGCGGCAGCCTGACAAGGCTCAAGGCTTTCGCAAGCCGCTAAATCGCGCTATGAGCGCTGCCCGCAGATGGAGTTTTGATGTCTACCAGACTGGAAACCTGCTGAGGCCCTGCGCCCCTTCGGGCCAGGGCTGAACCTGAGCCCCGCGCTGCCTTTCAGGCTGCGCGGCGACGTGTTTTGGCGCGTGTGCGCCACAGGTTTCCAGGATCAGAAATGGACATCTCACGCGCGGAACAGCGCATTCTTCATATTTTGGCTCAAGGCGGGTGCATCCAGGTTGAAAAGGACGAGGACGGCCGCATCGCCGAAATTTCCTGTGTCACCCGCGATGGGTGGCATTTGCCTGGCTTGGACCTCGCCCTCTTTCGCAAGGTCAAACGCAAAGGTGCGATCGCTTCGACGAACGGTGGTCCTTACCGTATCACGCGGCGGGGCCTACAGCTCGTCCGTTCGCAAACCGACAATCGTTGAAGACAAACCGAGGCTGCCGTCAGGTCGGCGGCCTCTCTTCACGCCGTCGCTATATAGGTACGGATCTCCTCCGCCTCGCGTTCCACTTCCTCGATTCGCCGCTTCACGACGTCACCGATCGAGACGATGCCGACCAACTGTCCGCTTTCCTAGACCGGTAGGTGGCGAAAGCGGCTCTGCGTCATGATCTGCATGACCTCGTTCACGGTGTGGCTTTCGCGGCACGTCTTCACCTTGGCCGTCATAAAAGCTGAAGTTGCCATATCGAGGGCCGCAGCGCCCTCACGCGCGAGCGCCCGAACGATATCGCGTTCGGAAAGGATGCCGCCGATGCGCCCTGCGCCATCCATCACCACCACGGCGCCGATGCGCCGCTCTGTCAAAAGTTCGACCGCCTCCCTCAATGTCTTCTCCGACGCGATCGTCACCACATCGCGCCCTTTGGTATCCAGTATGGCTTTGACCGTCATGCGATCTCCTCCTAGCCAACCGCCCGTAACGTCCCCATGAACAGATGTTGCTCCCAATAGTCCGGCTTTGCAAGTGAACGCCCTCAGGCAGGGTGCTTCATCGGCGGGTGCCTGTCGAAGAAGCGGATGGCAAATAGGCCGAAAAGAAAGCCGCCAATATGGGCGATCCAGGCGATCTCCGGCTCGCCATTGGTGCCCGAAGTCACCCCCACGGCAATGTTGGTGACGAACCACGCCCCGATGAACACGAGCGCCATGCGCGAGCGCACGACAGCCGAAAGCGGCAGAACCGGCCCGAAAAAGCCAGGCTTCTCGGCCGTGCGATCCACCCGGAAGTCAAAACGGGCCGCAGCTCCCCACATCCCGGAGATGGCGCCGGACGCACCGACAAGCGGCGAAGCATCACTTGGATAGAAGAGGAGGTGAAGAAGGGCAGCCGCCAGCGTTGCCGCAAACCAGAACAACAGGAAGCGCACAGCTCCGATCCTGTTCGCCAGCGGAGAGCCGAAGGCTGCGAGCGCGATCATATTGACGGCGAGATGCGCGAAACTGCCATGCAGGAAAGAATAGGTTATCGGACTGACGAGAGCATAGAAATCTATGGGGTAATCGCCGTTGTAGCGAATGGGAAGAAACGCGAAATGCAAGAGTAGCCGGTCGTCGGCGCCAGGGCTGAGCACATAGACCCGTAGCAGATGAATGCCCGTGCAAAGAACAATGATGGCGATCACAACGCCGGCGAGATTGAATACCGGCTCGCGGCGTCGCTGTTCTTCCTTGGGTTCGGCTTTTTCTTCGGCGGCGGTTTCGGTCATGTCCCTGATCGGCTGTTTCTGCGTGCCTACCAGACATAGCGGAAAAACAGAAGCCGCCCAGCATTTGCGCTGGACGGCTGCCCCGGCCGAGTCCCCTGTCCCTCCTTTAGGAGAAGCAAGGGCCGTGCCAGGGCCGTCGCCGGCCGCCCGAAACCGCCGGTGCCGGAGCACTTGGGCGTTCGCAGTCAGAACGGAAAAAGAAGTTAAAATTCAAGGTATTTACTCCTCATAAACCATCATCTTCCGTTCCCGTGAAGAACGGCGGTCAAGGCTGGCACGCAACCTGCTTGTTCTGCATTGAGGTGTGCAGGGGGCCGCTTCTGTTCACCTCTGGGACAATAACAAAATCTCAAAACGGGACGGCTTAGTATGTTTCAGGATGGATCAATGGACTTGTTCCAATATTGGAACAGGTTGCGGGCGGGCAGACCGGCGCCTCTGAGGACCGAAATCGCTCCAGGCGAGATAAAGGCCCTCTTGCCGGACACCTTTATCCTGGAACGCAATGCACGCGGAACAGTCCTGTTCCGCCTGGCCGGCACGCGCATGTGCGCCACCTATGGCCGGGAGCTGAAAGGAAGTTCCTTCACATCGCTTTGGGCGGATGATGATCAGCAGGCAATCGCGCGAATCATGCGTCGCTTCATAGCTGATAAATCGGTTCTCTATATCACGTTCGAGGGGGTGGCCGACGAAGGGCGTCGGAACGGCTTTGAGCTCCTGATTCTGCCAATCGATGGTGATAGCCATCCCCGCGCATTGGGTACGCTGCAGCCGATCCACAAACCATTCTGGCTTGGCGCTGATCCAATTCTCGAAAATCGTCTTGAAAGCTTCCGGCTCATCAATCCGGACCGTGAGCCCCTCCTGCTTACAAGCCGCAGGCCGGTTACCGTTCCCTCGCTCCTGCCGGACAGCGAGTCTTTGGCGGATGCCTTTGGCGGCAATGCCCGCCGCATACGCCATCTGCTGGTTTTCGATGGGGGCCGCCGCCGCTAGCGGCTTACCCGATTTTAACCAAACATTGCTAGGATTGGCCGTTTCGTCGACTAGGTATTGGTCGACGGAAAAGCGAGTGACCATGGTCGTTGAAGCGAACCAGACAGCCCTGCGCACCGAAAGGCGCCGCTTTCAGCGCGTCAAGATCAGCATATATGGCCGCTATATGCTCCCGGACCGCTCGGAGCATTCCTGCCGCGTCGTCGATATGTCGCCCGGTAGCGTCGCGCTTAAGGCAGCGCAAGCAGGGCAGGTCGGCGAACGGATCGTCGCATATCTCGACCATATCGGTCGCGTTGAAGGCTATCTTGCGCGCATCTTCGAAGATGGCTTTGAGATGACGATCAAGGCCTCGCAGAGGAAGCGCGACAAGCTGGCGTCACAACTGACTTGGCTCGCCAACCGGCATGATCTCGATCTACCGGAAGATCGGCGCTACGAGCGGGTTACACCAGCAAACCCGATGAGCACGATACGAACGCCCGATGGGTACGAGCATCCCTGCCGCATCGTCGATCTCTCCGCTTCCGGCGCCGCGATTGAAACCGCACCTAGACCGGCGATCGGCACCCAGGTTTTCCTTGCGAATTTGCGCGGTCGCGTCACCCGCCATTTCGAAAATGGCTTTGCCCTGGAATTTTCTTTGATCCAGGAGCCGGCTACGCTGCTCGCGCAATTCGCGTAACGCTGAACGCCCCACATTCATCGATTGCAGAGCCGGCTAACGCTGCGTGCGCTGGAAAATTACCGCGTTCCCAGTATTTCCGGCCTTTAGACTGCTTCAGGCGCTCTTTCAGATTTTGTTATGATTAACATTTAGCAACCTTGGCGTTAACTCCTATATACATATCCATTTCAAAGTAGTTTAAAATATAGTCTTATTTCTACCTCCTCTTTTTGCCCTGCATAAATTCGCGTCTGCCATGGTGTCTCCATAACGGGGAGACGGATCATGCAATTAGAAAAAGGTTTGCCGCTTTTCGCGGGGTTATTGTTTGTTTCTTTGGCAACGGTGGCTCACTCGGCCGGTGACTTCATGCCCACAGGGGAGATTACTTCCCAACCGGTCGGCCATTATGAGTTCTGCCGCCGCGCGCCAGCGGAGTGCCGCCAGCAAAATGCAAACCCGACGCCGGTCGAATTGACCCGCGACCTCTGGGCGCTGCTGGTCGAGATCAACAACACCGTCAACACATCGGTGATGCCAAGCACCGATAAAGATCTGTGGGGCGTGGAAGAGTTCTGGTCTTATCCCGACATATACGGCGATTGCGAGGACTATGTTCTCGAGAAGCGCCGGCTTTTGATCAAGGCGGGTATACCAGCGTCCGACCTGCTCGTTACGGTCGTCCGCCAGCCGAATGGCGACGGTCACGCCGTTCTCACGGTCAACACCAGCATGGGTGATTTCATCCTCGACAACATGGAGCCGCGGATCCTGCGCTGGTCCGAAACCGAATACCAATTCCTCAAGCGCCAATCGGCGCGCGATGCCTCACGCTGGGTTTCCATCTCCGACGGCCGCGCAACCGCTGTCGGCAGCATCTCAACCTCCCGCTGACGAGCTTCCGGGAAACCCGGTCGAGTCCCCACCTCCCCGTCCCCATCGACCGGGTTAGGAGCCGGCCCCCTCCCCTGGGGCCGGCTCCGCTTTTTTGCGGAGGGCAAAAAGTTCACTCCCGCGCGAGCAACGCAAACTGCGTTTCTCGGCAGACTGCCGGGATGAAGAAGTTTCAGCAGTTAAGGGGTGACGAGCTTGAGGCCGCGCCGAAAACGCTCGGCGTTTTCGACGTATGAAGCGGCCGAGGCGCGCAGCTGAGCTGCGGCTTTGTCGTCCAGCACGCGGATCGCTTTTGCCGGTGCGCCGACGATCAGGGATCGATCCGGGAAAACCTTGCCTTCGGTGATGAGCGCGCCTGCGCCAACCAGGCATTCACTGCCGATCCGTGCGCCGTTGAGCACGGTCGCTCCCATGCCGATCAGCGAGTGGTCGCCGATCGTGCAGCCGTGCAAAATCGCCCGGTGCCCGATCGTGCATCCACGCCCGACGGTAAGCGGAAAACCCCTATCCGTGTGCATCACCGTGTGTTCTTGCACATTGGAGTCGTCGCCGATCGTGATGGGCTCATTGTCGCCGCGCAGCACGGCTCCGAACCAGATGCCGACATTCCGCCCAATGATCACTTCCCCGATCAGGGTCGCATCGGGCGCGACCCAACCTGTTGCATCATCTGCAAATTGAGGAACATGACCGTCGAGCGAATAAATCGGCATCCGCTTTTTCTCGCACCGCCTGGGGCGGAAATATCAGCTCACAAGACTAATCGAGATCCACGTCGAGGATGGCCATGGAGAAGTTGTAGGAGAGCTCTCCCTCCTCCTCATCCTTGAAGATGATGCCGAGGAACTCATCGCCGACATAGAGTTCGCACGAATCCTCCTTGCGCGGCCGCGCCTTCACCTGCAGGGCGGGGTTTTGGAAGGTGCGCTTGAAATAGGCGTCGAGCTTCCTGATTTCTTCCGGCTTCAACAAACTTCTCCGCGTTTGGGCTGTGATGCCCGCTTCTGACATGGGCGCGGCGCGGCTGTAAACCCCGCCACCTCCGGCCGCACCAAAAAGCTGCTATTCCTCAAGCAGAAGCTGATCCATAGCGCGTGACGGCTCGTTGCAGCCAGCCTCTCCGATGATACGTGCGGGGACGCCCGCCACCGTCTTGTTGGGCGGCACGGGCTTGACGACGACAGATCCGGCGGCGACCTTCGTGCAGTGGCCGATCTCGATATTTCCGAGGATTTTGGCGCCGGCGCCAATCAGCACTCCGTGACGGATCTTCGGATGACGGTCGCCCGTTTCCTTGCCGGTTCCGCCCAGCGTTACGTCCTGGAGGATTGATACATCGTCTTCTATGACGGCTGTCTCGCCGACGACGAGGCCCGTGGCATGGTCGAGGAAGATCCCGCGCCCGATTGTCGCTGCGGGGTTAATGTCCGTCTGGAACACGGCGGAGGAGCGGCTTTGCAGGTAAAGCGCGAAATCCTTGCGGCCCTTGCCCCAAAGCCAATGGGCCAGACGATGTGTCTGAATGGCGTGGAATCCCTTGAAATAGAGCACCGGCATCAAAAACCGGTCGCAGGCCGGATCCCGATCGTAATAGGCCTGAATGTCGACTCGCAGAATGCTGCTCCAGTCCGGCTGATCTTCCCACATGGCAAGGAACGTCTGCTGGAGAAGATCCGCGCTGAGATCCGCATGATCGAGCCGCTGCGAAATCCGATGAATGACGGCGTCTTCAAGGGTCGCCTGATTGAGGATCGTGGAATAAAGGAAAGCTGCGAGCAATGCGTCATTCTCGACCGCAGTCCGTGCCTCGGCCCGGATCTCGGACCAAATCGGGTCGATCTGTTGCGGCGCATTCGAACGAACCGCTTGTCTGGCCGTCATCGTAAACTCCATTTCCGGCAGCGCGTCAGCCCTATCTAGGGTACCATGCGGGAATATTAAATCCCAAAATCCCGCCTTTCCATCAAATGGAAGTGCACCCCGCACGATTGGCGCGATTGAGAATATCTCCTCAGCCTTGGGCCGTTAAATCATCGCGGCAGATTACCACCGGCGAAGAACAGCTTCTCCCAGCGCTTCTGTGCCTTGTACCCTTCCCGCACGAACGGCGTGAAAGGGGCAAGATTCAGGAGAAGCCAGTTCACCAGGCTTGCCGGGAAGCGCGTTGGCTTCACGAAATCGACGAACAGCACCACGCGTGTTTCGCTGGAATGGTTCCAGGCTTCATGCTCATACGCATCGTCGAAGATCAGGACCTTGCCCTCCTTCCAGTGGCAGACCTGGTCGGCGACACGAATCGCCACCTTGTCCCGCTCGGCGGGTACCTTGAGGCCGAGATGCAGCCGCAGAACGCCATTATATGGCCCGCGGTGGGGCTTCAGGTGCTTGCCGGGCTCAAAGATGGAAAACATGGCCGCCTTCAGACCCGGGATCCTTTGCAGGATGCGCCATGTTTCCGGACATGTGCTGACGGCATCTTCTGAGACCGAGCCATAGCCGCAGAATACGAAAGACTTCCAGTTACGATCCGTTGAGATGGAGCGCACTTCCGACACGATCTCATGGAAGCCGGGCAGTTCGTCCTTGCGCACGAGAACCCGGTCGAGCTCGGCCCGGATCAGCGTCCACTCACGTTCGATCTCCGCCGCCCATGGGAAGGTTTCGTTATCATAGACCGGCGGACTGCCGGTCACCGCATATTTTAGGTTCAACCGTTCGGCCCAGTCCACGATTGCCTGGCCGATGCGATAGCCCAGCCCCGGCCGCGCCATCAGGTCGTCGACACCTTGAGTGCGCTTTTGCTGAACATTGTTCATCATGAATCTTCTCCGACACCCAACCATTGGAGGGCAGCTTCGCGCCTGATGCTTCGACAACAGCATGTTGTCAAATTGCGCCTCTCAAAGCGGGTGTGAGGCCAGGAATTTGAGCGCCCGCGCCTTAAAGGTCTTGTCTCCCACCGCAAGCATGTGATCGCGATCGACGATCGAGAATGCCTCGCCCTGCGGCAACATGGCCGCGAGAGATTCGGGTCTTCCCGCTATGTCATCCCTTGTACCCACCGCCACCAATACCGGCTGCCGGATCCGCGCCACTTCATGCGCGCCAAGCAAGGTCCGTGACGTGGAGATGCAGGCCGCAAGCGCCTGCCTGTCGCTTTTCGTCTGGTCCGCGAAGTTGCGGAACATCCGGCCGCGCGCGTGGGTGATGCTCTCTGGATCTTGAGCAAGCAGTGCATCTGCGATGATGTCCCACTCACCCACGCCTTCCACCATGCCAAAGCCGAGCCCTCCAAGGATCAGCGTCGCCACGCGATTCGGATGGGCCAGCGCGAGGAAGGCAGCGATGCGCGCGCCCATGGAATAACCCATGACATGCGCGCGCTCGATCCCCAGATGATCGAGAAGCGCCGCCGCATCGTCCGCCATTTTATCCGGCGTATAGTCCTGCCGGACGTGGCTCTTGGTCGAGCGGCCATGCCCGCGATTATCGAGCGCAATGACGCGGTAGCCCGCATCCCTCAAGGTTTTCACCCAGCCAGGCGCCACCCAATTCACGAAATGGGTGGAGGCAAAGCCATGGATTAGAAGGATCGGGTCACCCTCGCCTTCGTCGATGAAGGCGAGTTCGAAACCGTCGTGACTGAAAAACTGCATCTGCCCCGTTACCGCCTGCTGCCTAGCTTTCACCAGCCACCGCGTCGATGAGCGGATGATGGAGACGATCGCCTACGGCGATACCCGTTTTTTCCGCCGTTCCGGCCTTGAGTTCAAGCACGAACCGCGCCTGGACCGGGGGCGAAATACTGTCCGTCGAGAACGGCACCCCCTGCTCTATGGCTTTCACTTTTCCGTCTTCCCCGATGAACAGAAGGTCGAGCGGCATGGGGGTATTCTGCATCCAAAACCCATGCTGCCTGCTCACCGGGAAGACGAAGAGCATGCCCCGATCATCCTTCATGGTTTCGCGGAACATAAGCCCCCGCTGGCGTTCGGAATTGTCATCCGCCACTTCGATCGAAAAGCTTTTCTCACCGCTGGCCGTTTCAGCCACGAGCGGAGCCGGATGCACTTGCAGCAGCATCGGTTGCTCCGCCCGGGCGTTCGAACTGAAAGTCAGGCCTAAGGGAAAAAGGAGCAGGATCAGCAGGAAGAGACGCATCGGGTTTTCCTCTGGGCGCTTCGCCTGCCCGGGACGTCAGTGGGAAACCGGCAAAGTGCCAATATCAGGATGAATTTCGGCAGCCATAAGGCCCTTATCGCCTCGCCCGAACCGCACCAGCACGACCTGCCCAGGTCTTAGCTCCGTCACGCCGAACCGGCGCAGCGTCTCCATATGCACAAAGATATCCTCCGTCCCTTCCCCGCGCGTGAGGAAGCCGAAGCCCTTTGTCCGGTTGAACCATTTTACCAGCGCCCTTTCCAGCCCGCTTTCCGGGGCCACGGTGATGCGCGTGCGCGGCGCCTGATCCTCCGCGGGATGAACCGCGGTTGACATATCCATCGAGACGACCCTGAAGGCTTGCATCCCCTTGTCGCCCCGTTTGGCCAGGCAGACGACGCGGGCGCCGCTCAACGCGGTTTGGAATCCGTCACGCCGAAGACAGGACACATGCAGGAGAACGTCGCCGAACTCGGCGATGTCGGGAAGGATGAAGCCAAATCCTTTGGCCACATCGAACCATTTTATTGCGCCGGCAACCTCGATTGCATCGGACACATTTTCACTATTGCCCGCCCCCCGGGCTTCGTTCTCTGCAAGCCCTCGATCGGTCGAGGATTTATCCTCCATTTCGTCTTGCCTTCCCAAGTCCGGTGGATTGATTCTGTCCTCATCAAGATTGCATCCCCCTCTCACGACTTAGCAAGGCCCGCTCGGGATTTTCAACAGCACCCGGAAATACTGTGCGTTCGGCATAATTCCGGCATAAGTGGGAACGGGGAATTGCCCATTGGCGCTTCATGCGCCAGCGCTCTATCTTGCTATCGAACCGGAAGAAGAAAAGGAGAGCCCATGCGTTACCTGCACACGATGGTCCGCGTACGCGATATCGGTGAATCGCTGGATTTTTATTGCAACAAGCTCGGCATGAAGGAGGTGCGGCGCATTGAGAATGAGGCAGGGCGCTTTACGCTGATCTTTCTCGCCGCTCCAGAGGACGTCGAAGCAGCCGAGCGCCACAAGGCGCCGCTCGTGGAATTGACCTACAACTGGGATCCGGAAGATTATCAAGGCGGCCGCAATTTCGGCCATCTGGCCTATGAGGTGGACGACATTTACGCATTTTGCCAGCACCTTATGGACGCAGGCATCACCATTAACCGTCCTCCCCGTGACGGCAACATGGCATTCATCCGTTCACCCGACGGCATCTCCATCGAGATTCTGCAGAAGGGCGAAGCCAAGCCCAAGGCCGAGCCGTGGGCCTCTATGCCGAACACGGGGGCGTGGTAGCATCAAGGGAATAAGGGAGTAAGGCAGCATGCAGCAGGGCCTCGAATAGGAAACCGAGCAAGTTCCCCCACTGCCCTGCTGCTGCCTGCTCTGTCTGAGGGAGGGCACATGAAGGACGTCCTTGAGGAACTCGAAAGGCGGCGTGCGGCGGCACGCGAGGGCGGCGGAAAGGCGCGCATCGCGCACCAGCACGCCAAGGGAAAGCTCACCGCACGCGAGCGCCTCGAAGTGTTTCTGGACGAGGGCTCCTTCGAGGAGTTCGACATGTTCGTCGAACATCGCTCGACTGATTTCGGCATGGAGAAGACGAAGATCGCCGGTGACGGAGTGGTAACCGGATGGGGCACGGTGAATGGCCGTGCGGTCTTCGTCTTTGCCAAGGATTTTACTGTTTTCGGCGGCTCCCTCTCGGAGGCGCATGCGGAAAAAGTGATGAAAGTCCAGGACATGGCACTCAAGAATCGAGCGCCGGTCATTGGCTTTTACGATGCAGGTGGCGCCCGGATTCAGGAGGGCGTTGCAGCGCTCGGGGGTTATGCCGAGATATTCCAGCGCAATGTTCTGGCCTCCGGAGTAATCCCGCAAATATCCGTGATAATGGGCCCTTGCGCGGGCGGCGACGTCTATTCTCCGGCCATGACGGATTTCATCTTCATGGTCCGCGACACGTCCTACATGTTCGTCACAGGACCGGATGTGGTGAAAACCGTCACCAATGAATCGGTAACAGCGGAGGAGCTGGGCGGCGCTCACGTCCACACGGTAAAATCTTCGATCGCGGATGGCGCCTATGACAACGATATCGAGGCATTGCTCCAGATGCGTCGACTGGTCGACTTCCTGCCCTCCTCGAACACGGCGGACATTCCCGATATAGAATTCAGTCCAGGCGACGGCGAGCCGGACCATTCCCTTGACCGGTTGATCCCGACCAATGCGAACAAGCCATACGACATTAAGGAGTTGATCCTGAAAACCGCCGATGAGGGCGATTTCTTCGAAATACAGGAACACTTCGCCAGAAATATCGTCACCGGCTTCGGGCGCATCGAGGGGCGCACCGTCGGCTTTGTCGCCAATCAGCCCATGGTGCTGGCCGGCGTGCTTGATTCCGATGCGTCGCGAAAAGCGGCGCGCTTCGTGCGCTTCTGCGACTGCTTCAATATTCCGATCGTCACCTTTGTCGACGTGCCGGGATTTTTGCCCGGCACATCGCAGGAATATGGCGGACTGATCAAACACGGCGCCAAGCTCCTTTTCGCCTATGCGGAGGCTACGGTGCCGAAAATAACGGTCATAACGCGCAAGGCATTCGGCGGCGCCTATGACGTCATGGCCTCGAAGCATCTGCGCGGCGACATCAACTACGCCTGGCCGACGGCGCAGATCGCCGTGATGGGCGCCAAGGGCGCCGTCGAGATCATCTTCCGCAAGGACATCGCAGATGTGGAAAAGATTGCAGAGCACACCCGAAAATACGAGGAGCGTTTCCTCTCACCATTTGTCGCGGCGGAGCGCGGCTATGTGGACGAGGTGATCATGCCGCACTCCACCCGTCGGCGGATCGCCCGCGCGTTGCGAATGCTGCGTGGCAAGGATCTGCAAAATCCCTGGAAGAAGCACGACAACATTCCCCTTTGAGCATCAATGCAGGGTCGTCCCCTCGGGGTCGCGCAGTGGAGGGTGCGCCGGATAGGATTCGGGCCGTTCAAACAACATCGCCGCGTCCATCGCCATCCCGGCGGCCATCACCTCCGCCTCCAGTTCAGCGATGCTGATATTTTCGTTGGGAAACAGCGCCTTCATCTGCCAGGCAATCGCCGGCACATTCAGCAGGCGATCACGTTCAAGAGCCCGACGAACCGCAGCGTGCAATTCCTGTAGGAGCTTTATGGACAATCGGGGCATGGGGGCCTCCTGGCTCCGCTCGCGGCCGATAGAAAGCCGCGATAAAGGAAGATAATAGCCGCATACTATTGCATAAGCAATCGAATTTCCCTGTTCCTTCAAATAGTTAGTAGAAGTCTACCATTGCTTGTCCTGCATTGCCGCACCCAAGCTAGCCACTTACTCATTCGCCATACTTGACTAATTTTTTGGCTGTACCATTTACCTTGAAAAGTGACGACGAATCCTGAATCCACAGACGACGCAGTGAGCAAAGTTAGGAGGCTATAGGTGGCTGCGCTCGAGCGACCAGAACGTCTGCAGATCATGCTGAGCGCCGAGGAACTGAAGGCGCTTGAGGACTTTCGATTTGAGAATCGCATGCCGAGCCGGGCCGCCGCAGTCCGTGAACTGTTGAGGCGGGGTCTTGCGTCCGGTGGCTTTCTTCGGGTTGCCACAGGAGCAAAGTCTCAGGATTTCGGAGTCATCGACGGGGCTAAGGCCACCAGATCAAGGGCACGCGACTCTTCCTCCAACGGATCGGAAGACCCGCGTGACGGTGCCTGACGCAAGACGAGCCTCCAGGTACTCCCGGATTTCCGTGCGCGCTTAGAACGATCTGGGAGGCACGAAGAGGCAGATGGTGCGCGTTGTGTCGGCGCCTGCGATCGAGCACCAGTGATAAACACCGTCCGGGGATTGCCGCACGCGCTTGTCCGAGTAAGCGACCACCTCACCCGTGAGCTTTATGACATAGCCTTCCGGACGCTCGGAAACGAGACTGGCCGGCACTTCACGGCAATCATTGTCGGAACAACAGGCATATGGGTAGACCCATCCCGATTTCGCTTCATGCGCAAGGCCAGCGGATGGCAACACCGAAAGGCAAAATAGCAGGCTGGCCGCTAGGCCGGTTGTTGGCAGGATTGAAATCAAGCCGTCCATGATCGGTCCTCAAAATCGCCCCGGGTTAAATCTCGCCCGGTACGGTCACAATTTTTTAGGAGTTCGAACGACCATTCGGGCAGCCTATGCCGGCAAGGAACGCCAGCCAGCATTGGATTGTTCCGTCTCGGTCCGCGTTCCTCCAGATTGACATTTGCGCCATGGAGGTGTGGGTTGCGCTCAATATGGACGTCAGGATCTGCTCCTGCCGGTCCGGAATTGGCCAAGCGCGAAGGGCGTCATGACCGTTACCGATATCGCACGCCGGGTTTACAATCACACCTGGAAGCTTGATCCCATCTGCCGCAGCTTGCTCGACACGGATTTTTACAAGCTTCTGATGCTCCAAATGATTTGGGGCCTCTACCAGGATGTGGACGCCACTTTTTCGCTGACCAACCGGAACCATCGCGTCCGCCTTGCCGACGAAATAGACGAGGCCGAGTTGCGTGCGCAGCTAGACCACGCCCGCACGATCCGCTTTTCAAAAAAGGAGATGATCTGGCTCGCCGGCAATTCCTTCTACGGTCGCAAGCAGATCTTCAGCCCCGAGTTCCTCGCTTGGCTCGCCGATTTCCAACTGCCTGAATATGAGCTGAGGCGACGCGACGGTCAGTTTGAACTTCACTTTTACGGCCGCTGGATGGAAACCACCATGTGGGAAATTCCGGCTCTGGCCATAATCAACGAATTGCGCTCACGCGCGGCCATGCGCACCCTTGGCCGCTTTGCCCTGGACGTGCTCTACGCTCGCGCCAAGGCGAAGGTCTGGGAAAAGGTCGAACGCCTGAAGAAGTACCCGGACATTCGCATCTCCGACTTCGGAACGCGACGCCGCCATTCCTTTTTATGGCAACGCTGGTGCGTGGAGGCCTTGAAGGAAGGAATCGGCGAATCCTTCACCGGCACGTCCAATGTGCTGCTGGCCATGGATACGGACCTGGAAGCGCTGGGAACGAATGCCCACGAGCTTCCGATGGTTCTTGCGGCGCTAAGCAGCTCCGACGAGGAACTGAAAGCCTCGCCCTATCAGGTCCTCAAGGATTGGCAGAGCTATTACGGCGGCAATCTCTTGATCGTGCTGCCGGATACGTTCGGAACCGAATCGTTCCTTGAGGACGCACCGGGATGGGTCGCGGATTGGACCGGCTTCCGCCCCGATAGCGCGCCCCCCATCGAAGGCGGCGAGCGCATCATCTCCTGGTGGGAGCAACATGGCCGGGACCCGCGGGAAAAGCTGCTGATCTTTTCCGACGCCCTCGACGTCGATACAATCGAGCAGACATATCGGCACTTCAAGGGCCGTTCCCGCCTGAGCTTCGGCTGGGGAACCAATCTTACAAACGACTTCGACGGCTGCGCCCCCGAAAAGATCGACAGGCTGAAAGCGATATCGCTTGTTTGCAAGGTAAGCAGTGCCAACGGCCGTCCCGCCGTGAAGCTCTCCGACAATCCGGAAAAGGCAACCGGCAGGCCTGAGGAGATCCAGCGTTATCTGCGCGTTTTCGGCAGCCGCAACCGCGTGCACCAGCCGGTAGAGGTGTAGGGATAACGCCTACGCGTCCTGCTCAAGCATCTCTTTAACAGTAGTCGCCAACTGCTTGAGGGAGAACGGCTTCGGAAGGAACCCGAAAATGGCGTCCTCGGGCAGGTTCTTGGCGAACGCATCTTCAGCATAGCCCGAGACAAAAATGAATTTGATTCCAGGCTGGACCTTGCGCAACTCGCGCAGCAGCGTCGGTCCGTCCATCTCCGGCATCACCACATCTGAAACGACGATGTCCACCTTGCCCTCGAGCGTATGGAAAATCTCCAGAGCCTCCGTTCCGGAACTGGCTTCGTGGACCTCATAGCCGCGCGAGGTGAGTGCGCGCACGCTGCCCATCCTGACGGCATCTTCGTCCTCGACCAGAAGCACCCGCGCTGAGCCGGAGAGATCGCGGCTTTCCTGCTTTGCCTTCTGTGCCGGTTCGGTGGCGCCGTTTGCCTTGGCGGTCGCGCCTGCCCTTTCCTGGCTCGCTTCCGTCTCAATCTGCAGGTGGCGCGGCAGGAAGATACGGAATGTGGTCCCCTTCCCGACCTCCGAATCGCAGTAGATGAAGCCGCCGGTCTGCTTAACTATCCCGTAAACCATCGACAAGCCGAGGCCCGTGCCCTTGCCGACCTCCTTCGTGGTGAAAAACGGCTCGAAAATCTTCTTCTGCACATCAGGCGCAATGCCGGTGCCCGTATCCTCCACCTCCACCACCACATAATCGGCCGGCTGAAGTTCCCGATAGGGGTACTTTGCGCAATCCTCGGCCGTTACGTTCCTTGTGCGGATCTTCAGCTGTCCGCCCTCGGGCATTGCATCGCGCGCGTTCACGGCCAGGTTTACGATCACCTGTTCGAACTGGCCGATATCAGCCTTTACCGGCCAAAGATCCTGCCCATGCTCGACCGACAGCGAAACATCGTTGCCGACGAGCCGCGAAAGCAGCATCCGGATGTCAGCCAAAACATCCGTGAGGTTCAGCACCTCGGGCCTCAATGTCTGCCGCCGCGAGAAAGCCAGAAGCTGGCGCACCAGCGAGGCCGCGCGATTGGCATTCTGCTTGATGTTCATGATGTCCGGGAAAGACGGGTCTGACGGCCGGTGGTTCGTCAACAAAAGGTCGGAAGCCATGATGATGGCGGTCAGCACATTGTTGAAGTCGTGTGCAATCCCGCCTGCAAGCTGACCCACCGCCTGCATTTTCTGGCTTTGCGCCATCTGCGCCTCAAGCGCCTTCTGCTCGGTGGTTTCGACCGCGTAGACAATGGCGGCCTCTTCGGCCGCCTCCCCTCCGGGATCTGCCACGGCATTCACGTAGAAGCGCAGATGACGCTCCTCATTGTCCGGAAGCACCGTGTCGATGGGCGAGATATCCGCCTGACGCTGTTTCGCCTTTTCGAGCGCAAGCGCGAAAGCCTCGCGGTCGCGTTTATGCATAACCATGTCGAGCCGGATGCGCCGATCGACCGCATCGCGATCGACGACGGTCGAGAAGAGCGACAGGAACGGCGCGTTCGTGCGCAGGATGCGCCCCTCCTGGTCGACACTGGCGATCGCCATGGGAGTCGAATTGAAGAAGCGCGTGAACCGCACCTCGGACGCACGCAGATCCGCCGACGAATCCTCGCCCAGAGTGCGATTGAGCACGATCGTGCGGGTTGGACCGGGCGAGCTGTCGCGCAAACCGCTGACCCGATGCAGGAACCGCACCGGCAGAACCTCTCCGCG
The DNA here is from genome assembly GCF_011317445.1 of Chelativorans multitrophicus. Lineage (GTDB taxonomy): Bacteria > Pseudomonadota > Alphaproteobacteria > Rhizobiales > Rhizobiaceae > Chelativorans > Chelativorans multitrophicus. Next base: position 715,892 of record NZ_JAAAPL010000002.1, on the reverse strand, counting down.
CATCGTGGCAAGGTCGAGGTCGATGACGGCGCTGCGCCATTCGCCCTGTTCGGCCTTCACCGCCTGGACAAGCGCCATCCCGTCGCCCGCTACGATCTGCGCCAACGAAATCTGGCCCGGAACGAAATTGGCAAGATCCACTCCCAGCCACTCCGCCAGCGTCGCGTTGAGATAGGTGATGCGCCCGTCGGCATCGGCGGCGAAAAAGCCTGCCGGCGCCTGGTCGAGGTGGTCGATTGCTTTCTGCAGGTCGAGGAAGAAGCGCTCCTGTTCCGCGCGCTCACTGGAAATGTCGGTGATCTGCCACGCTGAAAGCGGCATGCGGTGGCCAGGCACCTTGAAGATGCGCGCCCAGACGCGATACCAGCGCGCGCCGGGCTCGGCTCCTGGCCGGATCGGCCGCGAAAGCCGGAACTCGCCGTCTCCGGCCTTTCCGTCACGCAGGCCCGCCGCCAGCCTTTCGAGCGTAGGGGCGGCTTCCGTGTTGTCCGACAGCAGTGCTTCAATCGCCTTGACGTCGGTCGCCGAGCCCGCGCCGGTAAGCTGCGCATAGGCGCTGTTGGCATAGAGGATTCGCCCTTTGGTGTCGGCCACCAGCAGGCCCTCGGGCATGGAATCGACAAAGGACCGGGAAAGCTCGTCCCCGGACGAGCGGCGCGCCATTTGAATGAGCCCGATCGCGCTGGCAAAGAGATAGCCGACGCCGATCATGGCGAGCACGCCGAGCACGCCAAGCAGGAAGCTGTCGCCCAGGCGATCCTGGAATAGGCCGATCACCAGCGCGGAGCCGGTCAGCACGACGATAAAGACGATCAGCCGTGTCAGAATGCCCGGCCTTATCCCCTGGTCGATGATGGGAGCCGTCTCCGCTTCTGTGCCATTTTGTTTGGCCATCCCTTCCCTCGCGCCGGTTTACGCGGCCCCATCCTTGCATCCGCATATATCAGTGCCGTGTGACGGCGCAAGGTGGCTGGGCGCTTCAGGCCGTCAATCCCCGTGGAATGGGCGATTCCGGGTTGCCGCATCCCGTATCAGCGCCTAGTTATAGATCCTTTAGGATCAACGGAGACTGGAAATTTGATGAATGAGTCGCTCGGCGGTATGATGAGTGGAGGATTTGCCACAGCGGCGATTTGGACGATTGCGGCACTTGTCCTCCTCGTCATTCTGCTGATCGTCATCCGTATCATTCGTAACCGCGGCGCCGGAACCTTCGTATTGGGGGGACGTCATCGCGTGCCGCGGCTTGCCGTGATCGATGCGGCCGCTGTCGACGAGCGACGGCGCCTGGTGCTCGTGCGCCGCGACGAGATCGAGCATCTCATTTTGATTGGCGGTCCGACAGACATTGTGGTGGAGCAGAACATCCGCCCATATACCGCTGCAGCGGCCGCGCAACAGCAGCGGCGCGAACCGCAGCAGGCGCGGCCTGCTCCTTCGCTTTCGCCCACCTCGCCGGTGCCGCCGCGCCCGACGGAAGCGCAGAGGAGCCAGCCCTCTCCAGTCCGGAATCTTGCTCCACGCCCGGAATCTCCTTCTCCACGCAGCGAACCTGCCGCCGCACCTCAACAGCAGCAGCGCCGGGAAGCGCCGATTGCTCCTCCTCCTCTGCCGGTCGAGCAACGCCCCCGCCCCACGGAAGCGCCCGCGGCGCGCCCGGACCAATTACAAACCCCGCCCACCGGACCCACCGGCGGGTTGCGTGAGGACGGTCCCCCGGCGCTCACGCGTGAAAACGAGATCGATACCGCATTTCTTGAAGAGATCCGGCCCGCTTCGGACGCGCCGCGACAACAGGCGCCCACGACCGAACCAGTGCCCCAACGCCAGGAAACCTCGATCGAGGAGGAAATGAGCCGCCTCCTTGACGATCTGGTGGAGGACGAAAGAAACCAGCGCTAGTCAGCGATGGCGAGATCCGAGGCTCCTCAGGCGCAAACGCGATTCCTTCCCATGCGTTTCGCCTGATAGAGCATGCGGTCAGCGCGGCGATAAAATTCCTCCACACTTTCGTTCCCGTCCCACACTGCCAGGCCCACGCTGGTTGAGATTCGAAGCCGGATATTGCCCGCATTCACGGCCAGCGCCGATATGGCCTGGCGAGCGCGCTCTCCCAGTTTCGCCAGCCCCTGCTCGTCCATATTCGGCGCGAGGATTGCGAACTCCTCTCCTCCGAGACGCGCCACCACGTCATCATGGCGCGTCAGCTCTTGCAGACAGCGGGCGACCCGGCGCAAAACCTCGTCGCCGATATCATGACCATAGGCGTCGTTAACCTGCTTGAAGTGGTCGAGATCGAGGATGATCAGCCCCACAGGCTTATGGATGCGGCCGAACTCCAGCAAATATTCGGCCAGGGCATCATCGAAGTACCGGCGATTATACGTTCCGGTGAGACTGTCCGTGAAGGCGGCGTATTCCAGCGATTCCGACCACGCGCTCAACGTCTCGGTCATGGCTCGAAGCTTGCCTTCCACCTTCACCTGGGTCCGAATGATCGGATAAATGAAGAATAGGCCGAAAATGATTGCCGCGCCGAGCAATATGCCCGTCGCGAGCAAAAGCCAGGCAAACTCGTCGATTTCTTTCGCAAGCGCCGCGTGGGTACTGGTGCTCATGACGCCATAGGCGCCAGCCAGCGTGACGCCGGCCGAGAGAACCAGACCGATGAAAACAAAAAATGCGGATTCTGCCTTATGGAAACGCATGCCCCCACCCACGCAAAATACATCTGTAAGTTGTTGGCACAGAGAGGGCTTATATGAAATTAATTGAAAACTGAAGATTGTGGCTTTCCATAATTTTTCCACCAGAGAGATACCCGGCTGCCAATCTCAAACGGGCATATGCTCCCAATCCGGCCCGAGTTGATGACGAAACCACGTTATTTGCCGCTTCGCGTATTGCCTGGTCGCCGCGATGGCGCGTGAACCGGCCTCATCTAGGCTGATTTCACCTGCCAATACCGCTGAAATCTCGCGTACGCCGATCGCCTTCATCGCCGGCATGGAAGGGGGCAGATCAAGCGCAAGCAGCTGTTTCACCTCTTCCACGGCGCCGTGCCGCAGCATCTGATCGAAACGCTTTTCGATCCTGCTCGCAAGCGTGTTCCTGTCAGGCATCAGAACGATCTTTCGGCAGGAGGTCATATCAACCAGCGGATGTGAAGCCTGCCCTTGCCAATAGCTGATCGGCCGGCCGGAGGCTTCCACCACTTCCAGAGCACGCACGATGCGCTGGCTATCGGAAGGGCGAATACGGCTGGCGGCAAGGGGATCTGCTTCGCCCAGCAGCCGATGCAGCGCCTCTCCTCCTTCTTCCGCCAGCCGCTTGCGCCAGCGTATTCGCACCGCCTCGGGTATCTCCGGCATCGGCGACAGCCCCTCGGTCAGCGCTCGAAAATAAAGCCCGGTGCCGCCCACAAAGATAACCGCCCTCCTTGCGAGCGCTTCCGCCTCGATAAGCTCTCTCACATCGCTGATCCAGCGGCCGGTGGAATAAGGCTTGCTTGGAGGAACGTGACCATAGAGCCGGTGCGGCGCCATGGCGAGTTCCTCCGGGCCGGGCCGCGCGGTCAGGAGATGCAATACTGAGTAAACCTGCATCGAGTCCGCGTTCACGATGACGCCATCTCTTTCCCGCGCCATTTGAAGCGCCAGCGCCGACTTGCCGCTGGCCGTAGGCCCGGCTATCAGGGTGGCGCCTTTCAACATCGGTTTTCCACTTTCGGCGGATTCTTTCATGGCCCTCGTCGCAACGCTCATCTCCAACCCGCGGTCACCAGCCGTGAGCCTGCCCCTGGCGAATATGGCGAGCCGCGCTGTCGGTGCAAGCGAAGTCAGATGGCTGGATGAATCCATCGCCTGCGATCTAATGCTTCCCGACGACGCCAGACAGGAAGAAGCAGAAGCAATCCTGCGCGAGGCCGTGGCCGGCACCCCAGTGGATGTCGCGGTACAGCCATCTCAGGCTCGCCGCAAGAAAATGCTCATCGCCGACATGGATTCCACCATGATCGATCAGGAATGCATCGATGAGCTGGCCGACGAAATAGGCATCAAGGATCATGTGGCGGCCATCACAGCGCGCGCGATGAACGGGGAAATCGCATTCGAGCCGGCCCTGCGCGAGCGCGTGGCGCTTCTTGAAGGCCTTCAGCTGGAAGTCATCGAGCAGGTGATCACCGGCCGGATAACACTGGCCGCAGGCGGTCGCGAACTGATCGCCACCATGCGCAATGCCGGTGCTTATACGGCGCTCGTTTCAGGCGGTTTCGACATTTTCACCGGCCGGATCGCGGCTCTGCTCGGCTTCCACGAGCACCGGGCCAACCAGCTTGTCATTCAAAGCGGCAAACTGGCGGGAACGGTGGTGGAACCGATCCTGGGCAGACAGGCGAAGGCTGCTGCCCTCCTGGAGATTGCCGCCCGCCTCGAACTGGATTTAAGCGAGGTGATGGCTGTGGGCGACGGCGCCAACGATCTCGATATGCTGAGGCTTGCGGGGACCGGCGTGGCAATCCACGCGAAACCCGCCGTCGCAGCCGAGGTGCATATCCGCATCGACCATGGCGATCTTACCGCGCTTCTCTATCTCCAGGGATATAGCCGCAACGATTTTGCGCGATGAACCCGATCACCACCGACCGTCTCATCCTGCGCAATTGGGAGGAGCGCGACCGCGGCCTTTTTCATCGCATCAATTGCGATGAAAAGGTGATGGAGTTCTTTCCGTTCAGACGCGACCGCGCGGCATCCGACGCCCTCTTCGACCGGTTGCGGGATGAGATCTCCCGGCTCGGATATGGCTTTGCCGCCGCGGAACTGAAGTCGGACGGTGCGTGCATCGGCTTTATCGGGCTGCGTCCTGCCGTCGGCATTCCCTCGCTGCCGGACGGAACGGTGGAGATCGGCTGGCGGCTTGCGCCGGAATTCTGGGGCAAATCCTATGCGACGGAAGCCGCCTGCGCCTGGCTGAGCTTCGGCTTCGAAACGCTCCATCTTGAGGAGATCGTTTCCTTCGCCGTATGGAACAACGCGCGTTCCATCGCCGTCATGAGGCGCATCGGCATGCGCGAGATCGTTGGCGGGGACTTCGATCACCCCGGCGTGCCCGACACCCATCCGTGGCTCAAGCGTCACGTCCTTTACCGAATCGCCTCCGCAGACTGGCGGCGTTCAGTTCATCCTTAGCGTAACGAAACGCAGCTCGCCCGATTTTGAAGAGAGCATGAGGAGGGCGTTCTTGCGTCCCTGCTGCTTCAGCGCTTCCACCTCGTCGAGCACATCCTGAGGCGAAGATACCGACTGGAGTGCTATTTCCACGATCACGTCACCGGGTTGAATGCCCTGCTCGGCGGCGGCGGAATTTGCTTCCACTTCCGCGACAAGCACGCCCGTTACGTCTTCCGGCAAGTTGAACTGACTGCGGCCTTCCTCGTCCAACTCCTTGATCGTCATTCCCAACAGTTGGGCTGAAGCGAGGGGTGAGCCCTCCTCCTCGGTGTCCTCGCCCTGTGTATCGGATGCCGGCTGGCTTTCCTCTTCCAGGCGTCCCAGCGTCACTTTAACGGTTTCCCGCTCCCCCTTACGGAGGATCTCGAGATCGATCTCTTTGCCGACTCCGCTTTCCGCCACCAACCGGCGCAGTTGGCGGTCATCCGCGACCTTGGTGCCATTGAAGCCGACAATGATATCGCCCGCCTGCAAGAGGCCATTGTCGGCCGGTCCACCCTTCTCGATCCCGCTCACCAGAACGCCCGCCGCCTCATCTAGGCCCAGACTTTCGGCAATCTCATCCGTGACGGGCTGAATGCGCACGCCCAGCCAGCCACGCCGCGTCTCGCCGAATTCCCGAAGCTGGCCGACGACGTTGAGCGCCAGGTTCGAGGGGATGGCAAAGCCGATGCCGATGGAGCCGCCCGAAGGGGAAATGATGGCGGTGTTGATACCGATTACCTCTCCCGCCATGTTAAAGAGTGGCCCGCCGGAATTGCCGCGGTTAATGGCCGCGTCGGTTTGGATGTAGTCGTCATAGGGGCCCGACCCGATCTGCCGGTTGCGCGCCGAGATGATTCCGACGGTCACGGACCCCCCAAACCCGAACGGATTGCCGATCGCCATCACCCAGTCGCCGATTCTCATCGTCTCGGAATCGCCGAAATGAACCTCCGACAACGCCGCGCCCTCAGGGTCGATCTTGAGGACCGCAAGGTCCGTCTTCGTGTCGACGCCCACAAGCTCAGCCTTCCGCGCGGAGCCGTCCGAGAAATTTACAGTGATTTCGTCGGCATCCACGATAACGTGATTGTTGGTGACAATGATCCCTTCCTCGCCATCAATCACAAAGCCAGACCCCAGCGAAGCGCCAGGTCCTGGGGTACGTGGCTGGCCTCCTTCACCGTCGAAGAATTCGCCGAAATACTCCTCAAAGGGCGAGCCTTCCGGCAACCGTGGCATAGGAACGCGTCCGCGTCGCGAGCCGCCATTCTGGGAGGTCGAGATGTTGACGACGGCCTTTAGCAGGTTTTCAGCCAGATCGGCGACGGAGTCGGGCCCGTGCTGCGGACGAATGCCGGTTTGCGGCGCGCGCATTCCCTGTGTGCCGGTATCCGGCACCGGCAGAAGCTCCGTGTCCCCGCCGGGCGCAGGCAGCTGTTCGGGGCTGCCTTCAGGCTGGGCGGGCTGCTCGGGAGCGCCTTCCGGCTGCTGTTGAGTCGGCGCCTGCTGCTGGCTTGGCTCTATAACCGTGTTGCCGTTGCCAGTTTGCGCAAACCCGATCGCGGGCATCGCCGCGACGGCAACCGGCAGGGCGGCGGTCACCAGGATCCTGCAGGCGGCTCGAGAGAGTTCACGGGGCATAGGCAAGTCTCCGATGGCCAGATGCATGCATGTTCAAGCCCGAATGCGGCGCGTTTGCGGCTACAGCCTGCTCGGGATTTGCGCTGCGGCACGGCCCCAGTCCAATTCCCTCACAGCTTCCTAGTTTATATAACCTTGCACCGCCGTCGCGCCAGCGAAGAAGTCATCCGCGCACGAGCCAGACGACGAAGACCCCGCCCGCCATCACGGCAAGCCCAATTGCGCGCATTACTCCTTCCGGCATTTCGATTACGTCCGCGGCCATGCGCTTGGCCAGCCGCGGCAAGGCACCATAGAGCAGTCCTTCAAAGACAAGGACGAGCCCGAGCGCGGCTATGAAGTCAGTCACCGCACCCGCCCCCCCGGAAACGCACGACGCATCAAACGCGGCTCTGCCTATTGCGCCGGTGCTGGCGCAGAGCGGGGGGCAGGTTCCTGCCCCTGGGCCGGTGGGATCGCACCGGTCAACGGTCCGCCGGCATCTTGCTCGCCTCCGGCGCCGTTTCTTCCACTCGGAGAACCGAAGAAGCGGAAGAAATCGGAATCCGGCGAAAGAAGCATGGTCGTTCCTGAAGGATCGAGCGCTTCGCGATAGGCCGCCATCGAGCGGTAAAACTCGAAGAAGCCGGGATCGCGTTGAAACGCCTCGGCAAAGATGGCGTTGCGTTGCCCTTCACCTTCACCACGCAGGATCTCCGCCTCTCGCTGTGCGGCAGCAAGAATCTCCACCACTTCACGGTCGGCGCGGGCGCGAATTCTCGCCGCCGCCTCACGACCCCGCGCGCGCAGGCGCTCAGCCTCGGCCAGGCGCTCCGCCTTCATGCGGTCATAGGTCTGCTGCGAAACCTCAGCGGTCAAATCCGTGCGGCGAATGCGGACGTCCCTGATCTCGACCCCGAGCGACGCCGCATCCGGGCGAAGCTGATCGGCGACCTCGCGCATCATGGAGCCACGCTCTTCCGAGAGCGCCGCCTCGAAGCCACGCAGACCATAAACGCGCCGAAGCGCCGCATCGAGACGGGTGCGCAGACGCTGTTCAGCGAGCTGAATGCTGCCGGAAACGGCCTGCCGGAAACGCATCGGATCATTGATCGAATAGGCGACAAAAGCATCCACCTCGTAGAACTTGCCGCCGGATACCTGAACCCGGATATCGTCGAGGTCGAAGCGCAGGATGCGGTCTTCGATCACCTGTACATTATCAGCCCCGGCGAAGGCGAAGGGCAGCTTGAAATAAAGGCCGGGCTGGCGCTCGACCCGCACGATCTCGCCGAAGCGCAGGACGATCGCCTGCTGCCGTTCGTTCACCACGAACACGGAGGAATAGAGCAGGAACAGCACCAGCGCTGCAAGAACGGCGATGAAGGGAAGACGGTTCTGCATCAGTTATTCCCCCCTTGCGCCTGAACGCCAGGCTGGTTTGAATTTTGTGTGGTGGACGCCTGCGGCGCGGTTCGCCTAAGTTCGGGCAGCGGGAGATATGGCAGAACGCTCTGTCCCGAGCCCGGTTCAACGAGCACTTTATTGGAGCCGCGCAACACGTTCTCCATCGTTTCCAGATAGAGGCGCATCCGAGTCACATCAGGCGCCTTAGCGTATTCCTCGTAGACGGAAAGAAAGCGCTGCGCCTCACCTTCCGCCTCCAGCACAACCCGGTTCTTGTAGGCCGCGGCCTCTTCCCGAATTTGCGCCGCTTCGCCGCGGGACTGGCCAAGCTGCTGGTTCGCGTACTGGTTCGATTCCTCCACGAAGCGATCTTCATCCTGTTCGGCGCGCTGCACCTCGTCGAAGGCATCGGCCACCTCGCGCGGGGGAGCGACATCCTCGATCGAAAGGGCGTTGACGCGAACACCGGTGCCGTAATCATTGAGCGTCTGCTGAATGATGTTCTGCACATCCAGGGCGATGCCCTGGCGGTCATCGCGGAAAATATCCTGGGCCGGACGGCGGCCTACCACTTCGCGCATGGCGCTTTCGGCCACCTGCCGAACCATCCCGTCGGGATCGTCGACACGGAAGAGATAGGCGATCGGATCGTCCACTTGGTAAGCAACGGAGAATTTCACATCGACGATATTCTGGTCGCCGGAAAGCATCAGGCCTGAGGAAGCGCCGCTGCGGATCTCGCCGATATCGACCAGCCGCTCGGCAATGGAAACCGTATCGACGGTTTCGACCGGCCACCAATGAAAATGCAGGCCGGGCTCGGACAATTCAGCCTTGGGTTTTCCGAAGCGCAGCTCGACGGCAATTTCATCCGGCTGCACGGTGTAGATGGACTTGAAGAGCCAGAGTCCAACAAGCACCAGCGCTATCAGGGCTACCATGGCCGGGCTGCGCCCGCCCCCGCCGGGTAGTGCGCGACGCAGCTTGTCCTGACCGCGCCGGATGATCTCCTCCAGATCCGGAGGCGAAGATTGAGGGCCGCTTGGTCCACGGGGTCCCTGGTCCCAAGGTCCCCCGCCATTTCCTCCACCCCAAGGGCCACCGCCACCTTGATTGTTCCAGGGCATTATTGTTCCTTTTCCTGTGCCGGCGGCCCTGCAAGCCGCGACATTGCCGTTCGGCCATTTATAGGTGTCGGGAAGCAGGCTTTCAACGCAGCCGCTCAATGTCGTGCGGCCATTTCATGCCGCCGCTTCCCAAATCCGCATCAGACCGCCTGCCGCCGCTCGTAAATCACATAGCGCGTTGGGTAAACATCCTTTTCGCCGGCGGGCACGCTTTCGCTATGAACGGGCCGCCAAACCTGCGGATCGATTTCGGGAAAAACGGCATCGCCCTCCACGTCGGCCTCGACATGAGTAACATGGAGGATATCGGCGCGAGAAAGCGCCTGCCGGTAAATTTCTGCGCCTCCGATGACGCAGATCTCCTCGATACCGTCCTGCCGGCCGGCCAGCGCGATCGCCTCGTCAAGCGAACCGGCGGCATACGCCCCTTCCGCCGTGAAAGCGGGATTGCGGCTAATCACGATATTCTGGCGTCCCGGGAGCGGCTTCCCTATGCTCTGCCAGGTCTTTCGCCCCATGATTATGGGCTTGCCCATGGTCACGGCTTTGAAGCGCTTCAGATCTGTGGACAACCGCCACGGCAAATCACCTTGGTGGCCGATGACGCCGTTATTGGCGACAGCCACGACGAGAGAAAGCTTCATTCGACGCTCGCAATCTGTTGGCCTATACGGCGATGGGCGCGCGGATCGTCGGATCGGCCACATAGCCCTCCAAACGAAAATCCTCGTAGCCAAAGGCGAAGAGATCATCCACCTCCGGGTTGATCCACATCGTCGGCAGCGGCTTCGGCGTGCGCGTCAGCTGCTCGCGCGCCTGGTCGAAGTGGTTCTTGTAAAGATGCGCATCGCCAAGCGTGTGAACGAAGTCGCCCGGCTTCAGGCCGGTAACCTGCGCGATCATCATGGTAAGCAGCGCATAGGAGGCGATGTTGAAGGGCACGCCAAGGAAGATGTCCGCCGAGCGCTGGTAGAGCTGGCATGAGAGACGCCCCTCGGCCACATGGAATTGGAAAAGGCAATGGCAGGGCGGCAAGGCCATCCCGTCGATCTCAGCCGGGTTCCAGGCCGTCACGATGTGACGCCGCGAATAAGGATTTTCCCTCAATCCATTGAGAAGATTCGCAATCTGGTCGATATGCCGCCCGTCCGGCGCGGGCCAGGATCGCCACTGCGCGCCATAAACTGGCCCGAGGTCGCCGTTCTCATCGGCCCACTCGTCCCATATCGTCACACCGTTCTCCTGAAGGTAGCGGATATTGGTATCGCCCTTCAGGAACCATAAAAGCTCATAGATGATCGACCGGAGATGCAGCTTTTTCGTGGTCAGCACCGGAAACCCGTCCGAAAGGTCGAAGCGCATCTGATACCCGAAGACGCCGCGCGTGCCGGTGCCAGTCCGGTCTTCGCGGTCGATGCCGTTTTCGAGCACATGGGCAAGCAGATCGAGATATTGGCGCATGGGGAACCGAATCGGAGGTCTTTAGCGGAGCAGCATAAGCCGAACCGGCGAGCGGAAAAATGCCCGCCGGTGGAGTACCGGCTTTAAAGCGAAGATAGTTTGCCTAGATGTTTCGCGACGAGGTAATAAAAGGTCACGCGGCTTTTAGAGTGGTCGGCCGACATCGTTTCACAGACCTTCTCGATGACCGAATCGCAGCGCGCCGCATCTGTCTCGCCGAGCGATTTCACGCACCACTTTTCACGCACACGGGCAAGCTCTTCAGGGTCGCTGCAAGAAACCAGAGAAGCGTCCCGGCTGCGCAGCGCAATACCGAGATGCTTGACGATTTTGTCCACCGCCGCTGCATCGGCGCTGGCATCATATTTCTGTACGTCCGCAAGATAGTTAGACATGAGAAATCCTTCCTCTCCGTGCTACCCGCCCGACCAGCACCCGTCCCCCGGGCGCCCCCGCAGGCTGACCTTCGGTGCAAGGTATCGAGAAGTCAACGAAAAATGGCGCTGTAAGACGGCCGCCCCCCCTTTCATCGGCCGGATCTCATGCCTATATTGGGTCTGTCGGTTTCGGCCGACTATGGCGATAAACGGACGATGCAATAAGCCATTCGGACCCGGGGGCGGTACCCGGCGCCTCCACCAGAAACCGCCGGCCCATGCGATGCGAAGGGCGGCTTCTGATGGGGGCGAAATAGGATCGACGAGGGTGTAAAGATCGGACTTTCGCTCGGCATGGTACCACCGTTATCGGACCGAACCTTATAGTTGCCAACGACAACTATGCGGAAGCACGTCTCGCTGCTTAATGCAGCGCGATAGCTTCAATTCAAGTCTCAGGCCGTCGCAGGCCTGAGCGGGGTTCGGAGGCACCTGGCAACAGAAGCCTCCACTTCTCTCCCCTTCTTATCCCCGACATTCCAATCTTTGCTGCAAGACGCCGCTTCTGCGTCTGCGCCTATTTCCAATGGGAGCCTTTTCATGCCAACCGCAGTGCCGCAGCACCGCCGCAATTTTTTCGTCGTCACCGGGGGCCCAGGCGCGGGCAAGACCACCCTGCTGGAACGCCTTTCAAAAGATGGTTTTGCGATCGCGCCAGAGGCCGGCCGGTCGATCATCCGAGCGCAGCGGGCGATCGGCGGTCCCGCCCTTCCCGATCAAGATCCCGCGCTTTTTGCCGAGCTGATGCTCGCATGGGACCTGCGTTCCTTCGAATCGGCGGACCCGTCGAAGTTCACATTCTTCGACCGCGGGATTCCCGACACGGTCGGCTACCTGCGCCTTTCCAGCCTTCCGGTCCCGCTACACCTGCGTCGCGCAACGGAGAGCTTTCGCTATAGCGAGACTGTGTTCATCCTCCCGCCATGGCCGGAAATCTTCTCGACGGATTCGGAGCGAAAGCAAACCCTCGACGAAGCTGAACGTACCTATGAGGCCATGCGAGCGATATATCTTGAACTTGGTTACAGGCTGGTCTGCATCCCCCGCCTTTCCGTGGACGAGCGCTGTGAGTTCGTCCTGAATTGCGCCAAGGGATAGCCGGGCCGAGATCAGCGCTCCGGAAAATCGCTGAACGGGCTTGCAAGCGCAGGCGGCCTCGGCCAAAACCGCGCGGCTATGCTGAACATCAATGATCTCTCGCTCCGCGTTGCAGGCCGGCTCCTCATCGAGCAGGCCTCCTTGACGCTGCCCGCCGGCACGAAAGCCGGCCTTGTCGGCCGAAACGGCACCGGCAAGACGACGCTTTTCCGCGCCATCACGGGCGAGCTTTCGCCGGAAACGGGCTCGATCAGCCTGCCGAAGGGCACGCGCATCGGCCAGGTGGCACAGGAGGCCCCCGGCACCGAGGAGCCGCTGATCGACATAGTGCTCAAGGCCGATACCGAGCGCGACCGGCTGATGCGGGAGGCAGAGACGGCCGAGGACCCGCACCGCATCGCCGAGATTCAAACCCGGCTTGCCGATATTGACGCCCATTCCGCGGAGGCACGCGCCGCGGCGATCCTAGCCGGCCTTGGCTTCGGTCCGGCAGCACAGAAGCGCCCAGCCTCCTCCTTTTCCGGCGGCTGGCGTATGCGTGTGGCGCTCGCGGCGGTGCTCTTCGCCGAGCCCGATCTCCTGCTTCTCGACGAGCCCACCAACTATCTCGACCTCGAAGGCACGCTCTGGCTGGAAGGCTACCTGGCGAAATATCCCTACACGGTGCTGCTCATCAGCCACGACCGCGACCTCCTGAACCATGCGGTCAACAACATCGTGCATCTGGAGGGGAAGAAGCTCACCTTCTGGCGCGGCGGTTATGACCAGTTCGCCCGGCAATATGCCGAAAAGGCCGAATTGCAGGAAAAGATGCGCACCAAGCAGGAAGCGCAGAAGAAGCATATGGAAGCCTTTGTGGAGCGCTTCCGGGCCAAGGCGTCCAAAGCGCGGCAGGCGCAATCGCGCCTGAAAGCGTTGGAGCGGATGAAGCCCATCGCGGCCACGGTGAACGAGAATGTCAGGCCGTTCCGGTTCCCTAATCCGGTAAAGACAGTCGCCTCTCCCATCGTCGCGATCGATAGCGGCGCGGTGGGCTATGAACCCGGCCGGCCAATCCTGAAGAACCTGACGCTGCGCATCGACAATGACGACCGCATCGCTCTTCTGGGGTCGAACGGCAACGGCAAGTCCACCTTTGCCAAGCTGATCGCCGGCAGGCTCAAGCTTGAAAGCGGAACGATGACGCTCGCGCCGGGCCTGAAGGTCTCGATTTTTGCGCAGCACCAGCTTGATGACCTGAGGCCGGAGGAGAACGCGCACCAGCATGTGCGCCGGCTTATGCCGGATGCGCCCGAAGCGAAGGTGCGCGCGCGTGTGGCCCAGTTCGGCCTTTCGACGGAGAAGATGGATACGCCGGCCAAGGAGCTTTCGGGCGGCGAAAAGGCGCGGCTGCTCATGGGGCTTGCCTCCTTCGAGGCGCCTCACCTCTTCATCCTCGACGAGCCGACCAACCACCTCGACATCGACAGCCGCGAGGCATTGGTGGAAGCGTTGAACGAGTTCGAGGGGGCTGTGATCCTCATCAGCCACGACCGGCACCTTATCGAGGCCTGCGCCGACCGGCTGTGGCTCGTGAACCACGGAACCGTGCAGCCTTACGACGGCGACATGGAAGATTATCGCGCGCTGACGACCGGTGGAGGAAGCCGCAACCGCGAGCGGCGCGAAGCCGACAAGGCGTCGAAGGCCGACCGCCGGAGGGAAGCTGCGAAACGTCGCGCCGCACTCGAACCGCTCGCCAAGGAAATCAAGGCCACGGAAGGGCTGATCGAGCGTACACGCAAGCGCATCGAAGCAATCGAGGCCCAAATGGCCGATCCCGGCCTTTATGCCCGCGACCCGGGAAAGATCTCCACGCTCGGCAAGGAGCGCGCGGACCTGGCGCAAGCGCTCGCGCGCCAGGAGGAGAAGTGGCTGGAGCTTTCGACGGAATATGAGGAAGGGGTGGCTGAGTAGATTGGGCAGTAAGGAATTAAGCAGTAGGGCAGTAGGTTGAGACATCTCAACCGTAACTCGGAACGAGCTCTACTTCACCTGTTCTTGACCGCCGTGGCGCGTTGATGTTCAGGCATGGATCCTCGGATCAAGCCCGAGGATGACGAATGCAATGGCATTCCCGCCAGTCGCCAGCGTAGATGATTGGCGGAAATCCTCCCTCCTCGTCATCTTCGGGCTTGATCCGAGGATCCATGCCTGAACGTCTCCCCCCCCCGGATGTTTAAGGGCCCTACTGCCTTATTGCCGATTCCCCCCGCTCACGCTTCCTTTGCCAGCGACGGTCAGGGCCCTGCTGCCAGTAGGTAACATCATGGCCTGCGGCCTTCATCGCCTTCCAATGCGCCCGCGCGGCGTCGAGCTGACTGGTGTCGTGCCCATCGAAAAGGAAAACGGCGCGCTGATATCCGTCGAGAGATCCAGGCTCCGCGCCCTCGACAAGAAAGCGGATTGAGGCCCCGTTGGGGTTGGCCGGCGCGGTGGTGAGAATCACCGGCTGCTCCGCTGCATGCGGCTCGCGATCTGTCGCATGCGGCACGAAGCTGTCGTCCCGGAAGGTCCATAGGCAGGCGTCGAGCGCGTCACGCCGCTCCTCGCTCGCCGTCTGGATCCCCACGCGCCAGCCCCGCTCGAGGCTTTTTTCCACGAGCGGAGGCAACGCTTCTTCCAGCGTTGATTCGGTCAGGTGATAGAAGAGAACTTCCATGGCGCGCGCTGCCTGCAAATTGATGACGTAGGGCAGTAGGGGCATGCTTTTACCAGCTCAATATGTTTGATCGCTGGTAAGACGGTAATGTTCAGGCAAGGCGACCAAATCTCAAGGTAATGAATACGCCCCCTACTGCCCTACTGGGCCTAACCCTCGTAGTGATCCGCCACGAGGCGATCCAGAAGCCGCACGCCGAAGCCCGACGCCCAGGACTGGTTGATCTCCGATGACGGCGACCCCATCGCCGTGCCTGCCACGTCCAGATGCGCCCAGGGCGTATCGTCCACGAAACGCTTCAGGAATTGTGCGGCGGTGATCGAGCCGGCCTGGCGTCCGCCGGTATTCTTCATGTCGGCGTTTTTGGTGTCGATCAGCTTGTCGTACTCGCTGCCCAGAGGCATGCGCCACACCTTCTCGCCAGTCGCCTGTCCGGCCGCGGTGAGCCTTTCTGATAGCGTGTCGTCATTGGAGAAGAGGCCGGCATGGCTGTTCCCGAGCGCGACGATGATGGCTCCCGTCAGCGTGGCGAGGTTCACCATAAACTGCGGCTTGAACTGCTCCTTGCAGTACCAGAGAGCATCGGCAAGCACGAGCCGGCCTTCCGCATCCGTATTGATGATCTCGATCGTCTGGCCGGACATGGAGGTGACGATATCGCCCGGCCGCTGGGCATTGCCGTCCGGCATGTTCTCGACGAGTCCGATGATTCCCACCGCGTTGGTTTTTGCCTTGCGGGCGGCCAGCGCGTGCATGAGGCCAACGACGGCCGCCGCCCCCGCCATATCGCCCTTCATGTCTTCCATGCTGGCGGCGGGCTTGATGGAAATGCCGCCGGTATCGAACACGACTCCTTTGCCCACAAAAGCCACCGGCTTCTGCTTCGGCTTGCCGCCGTTCCACTGCATGACGACGAGTCGCGGCGGGCGAACCGAGCCTTGCGCGACGCCCAGGAGCGCGCCCATGCCGAGCTTCTTCATCTCCCTTTCAGTCAGGACGTCGACCTTCACGCCGAGCGACTCCAATGCCTTGGCCTGAGCGGCGAACTCCACCGGACCCAGCACATTGGCCGGCTCATTGACGAGGTCCCTGGCAAGATAGACGCCGTCCCCCAGGGCAGATGCTTCCGCAAAGGCCTTCTTTGCCGCATTGGGATCGGCGCACTGGATGGTGAATTTCTTGTCCCTTGCCTTGATGCCGTTTTCATCCCTGCGGGTCTTGTATTTGTCGAAGACATAGGAGCGAAGGAGAATGCCGAGCCCGATATTGGCCGCCTCGCGCGCGGAGAGCTCCAATCCCGCCACGTCCGCTATCACGGTCACCTCTCCCGCGTTCTTTGCCGCGGCGGCCGCCGCGCCGCCGATCTGAAGCCAGGATTGTTCCGTAAGCGCGCTTGGATTGCCTGTTCCGATCACGGCTACCCGATCATAGGCCGTTCCCTGTGGTGCCAGCGCCTCGACCGTGGCCGCCAGCTTGCCCTTGAACTCGGCGGCCGCGAAAACCTTAGGCATCACGCCGGCCGGGTCCGCTGCCGTTGCGGCCTGGCCGAGATTCCCGCCCTCCGGCACAAGCAGGATAACGCTGCCTTTTTTGGGCGCGGCAAATTTGGCGAAGGCGATCGTCGGTTTCTCGGTCATTGGGTATCCTGTGGCGTGAAAAACGGAGGGTGGCGCGATCTTGGCGCTTTTGAATCGTTTGACAAGGGGTGGAAGGAATATCCAAACCTGTGTAAAGGAATTTGGGGCTTAGGGTTGCGGGTAAGTTTTCATTTACTGCGTTCTTTTCCGGTTCTTTAGGCCTGCCGGCCTCACATTGCTATCGGGGACGATTGCCGGCTGCGGTTTCGCGGTGGAGCGAATCGGTGTGCTTCTCGGCACAGGACATTTCCAAGACGCCCTATTGTGGCCCAAACATAAGGTTTCATGTCGGCCGATGAAGGTGATTGAGCGCTACATTCTCCGACGCACATTGGCGATTTTCGCCGCGTCGCTTGCTTGGCTGCTCGTCATCGTCTGGACGACACAGGTGCTGAACCGGCTCGATCTGGTTACCTCCAGCGGCCAGTCGGCGGCAACCTTCTTCACGGTGGCGTTCCTCACGCTTCCATCCGTGGTTCCGGTCATCATGCCTTTCGTCATCGGCATCGCCGTCGCGCAGACGCTTGCGACCATGAACGCCGATTCGGAACTGGTCGTCATCAGCGCGGCAGGCAGCCCGCGATCGACAATCATATGGCCGATACTCATCATCGCCATCATCGCGAGCATCGCCGCCTTCGCCATAAACAACACTCTGGAGCCCTATTCGCGCCAGAAGATGCGGACCATCCTTGCAAACGCCAATGCGGACCTGATCACCACCGTGCTTCGGGAAGGCTCGTTCAGGAAAGTGGTGGACGGAATCTTCGTACAGATCTCCGAGCGGTTGCCGAACGGCGAGCTTGGCGGGATTTTCGTGATTGATTCCCGCGATCCGAACCTGAAACTCGCCTATCGGGCGGAGCGCGGTGCGACCGTCAAACGCGATGGCGGCAACATTCTCGTCCTGCTCGAAGGCGAGGTGCAACGGCAGGTGGCGAATGGTGACGTGTCGGTCATCCGGTTCGATTCCTACGCATTCGATCTGTCGCAATTCACCAATGGCGAGGGCGTGCCCACGCTCTTTCCGAAGGACCGCTATCTCAGCGAGCTTCTCGAGCCCGATCCGAACGACAAATT
This sequence comes from Chelativorans multitrophicus, assembly GCF_011317445.1. Classification (GTDB taxonomy): domain Bacteria; phylum Pseudomonadota; class Alphaproteobacteria; order Rhizobiales; family Rhizobiaceae; genus Chelativorans; species Chelativorans multitrophicus. Next base: position 698,105 of record NZ_JAAAPL010000002.1, on the reverse strand, counting down.
TTTTGCCAAGAATCCCCAGAGCTTCCGGGCGGAGCTGCACACGCGTTTTTCCGAATGGCTTTACCCCATCGTTTTCGCGTTGATCGGCATCGCCGTGGCGGGGGATGCACGCTCGTTCCGCGAAACACGGCTTCACCCGATGGTCACGACGCTGACGATCGGACTCCTTGTCCGCTGGGCAGGCTTTTATGCGAGCAATGAGGCCGAGACAGTGCCAGCTTATACCTATCTGCTCTATGCTGCGCCCTTGGGCACGATCCTGCTCTGCTGCTGGTTCATCGCGACGAACCGGGTGATGGAACTGCCCACGAGCTGGATTGAGCAGCTCGTCTCCATGGGCCAGAAGGTAACCGATACGATGAATCGGCTGCGGCCGGTTGCTGGAAAGCGCGCATGATCGGCCCCACTCTCGGCAGATATTTTTTCCGTCGCTATGCCGTGATCACGGCATGGAATTTCATTGGCGTCGCAGCCCTCGTCTATATCGTGACCTTCACGGAGATTACCGGCCGCGCGGGAGATCTTGAGGGCTTCACCACAAGCTGGGCGCTGGGCCTGGCCGCGCTGCAGCTTCCCATCATCATGCAGCAGGCAGTGCCTTTTATCGGCCTTGTTGCCGCAATCGCGACGCTTATCAGCCTCAACCGCAAATACGAGCTTGTGATCGCGCGCGCCGCCGGCATCTCGGCCTGGCAGTTTCTGACCCCGATCGCATTCGGCGCCTTCGTCTTCGGGCTTCTGACGGTACTGGTGCTGAATCCCATCGCCGCGCGCGCCTTTGCGAGCGCCCAGATGCTGGAGGCAACGGTGCGCGGCGCGGATACATCCAACAACGCGAAAGAACGCTGGATCAAGCAGCGCACAGATCAAGGAGAGACGATTATCGGCGCCGACGCGGCGCTGGCCGGCGGGACGGAACTCGTGCGGCCGGTGTTCTTCATCATCGGCGATGATCGAATCGCCGAGCGCCTTGATGCGGCAAGCGCTTTCCTGCGCGATGGCTATTGGGAACTTGTCGACGTGGTGCGGCGGCAAGGCGGCAACGCACCCGAAAAAATAGCAACCGCCCGGGTGCCCACGAATCTGAAGCCGGAATTCGTGGGCCAGGAACTCACCGATCCCGATGCGGTTTCCATCTTCGCCCTCCCCGGCATGATCGAAACCGCACATTCCTTCGGGTTGCGCGCCAATGCCTTCGCCATGCAGCTCCATTCACTGATCACGCTGCCGCCGCTGCTTGTGGCCATGACGCTGATCGCGGCCACCGTGTCGATGAGATTTACGAGGATGGGACAGTCCGCAACTGTGATTCTGGGTGGCGTCGTGGCGGGGTTTCTGCTTTATGTGAGTTCCGTATTGGTGAGGGCGTTTGGTGACGCCGGATTCGTGCCGCCTCCTATTGCGGCCTGGACTCCGGTTATGGTGGCAATGTTTTTCGGGGTTACTTTCCTTTTATTCCGAGAGGACGGTTAATGGCGGCTGCGGTGAGAAAGAGCCGCGCGGTCGCTCATTTGACGCGTCTGCGCTTCAAGACAGGTGTTGCGGCCGTCGCACTGCTGGCGTTCGCCGCTGCTGCCGCCGCTCAGGTGGCCGGCATCGACCAAGGCGACCTGCCTCAGGACGCGCAGATGCTGCTCGCGGCCGACACCCTGGTCTATGACAACGACAACAATACCATCACCGCCGTGGGCGGGGTACAGATCGAGTATGGCGGCTATCGCGTTGTGGCGCAGCGCGTCACCTATGACCGCAGCACCTCGCGTGTCATTGGCAGCGGCAATGTCGAGATCATCGACCAGGACGGCAATCGCTTCCATGCCGAAGAGGTCGACCTGACGGACGATTTGGGCGAAGGCTTCGTCCGGGCATTGAGGGTCGAAACGGTCGACAGGACTTATTTCGGCGCCGAGAGCGCCGTGCGCGAAGGCGGCAGGCTGACCACTTTTAACAAAGGCGTCTACACCGCCTGCGAACCCTGCGAGGAAAACCCGAATCGGCCACCGCTCTGGCAGATCAAGGCGCAGAAAATCATCTGGAACGGCCAGGCGAAGACCGTGCGTTTCGAGAATGCGCGTTTCGAGTTCTTCGGCCTGCCGATCGCTTATCTTCCATTCCTGGAAGTGGCCGATCCGACGGTGAAGCGGAAGTCCGGTTTCCTGATGCCGAGCGTGCAGGGCGGCAGCGAGCTCGGCTATGGCCTTAAGGTTCCCTACTATTTCGCGCTTTCCCCCACCTTCGATCTCACCGCCTCGGTCACAGGCTACACCAAGCAGGGCTTTCTGGGCGAAGCCGAGTGGCGGCAGAGATTCAATAATGGCGAATACAATCTGCGCGTGGCCGGCATCGACCAGCAGCGGCCGGAGGAATGGGCGCCGAACGAGGTCGACTCACGTCAGACCGATCGCGGCATGATCGCCTCCAAGGGCGATTTCCGGATTAATTCCCGCTGGTCCGCCGGCTGGAACGTGATGGTCCAGTCGGACAAGAACTTCGCCAAGACTTACGAAATTGAGGGCTATTCGTCGTCGGTGCACCGTGACGAAGTCTACCTTACGGGCCTCAACGACCGGAACTATTTCGATCTCAGGGGCTACCGGTTCCAGGTGCAGGAAAACTCGGTGAATGGCCGCAACGACTCGCAGCCGCTCGTCCTGCCCAATCTCGATTACACCTATACGCCCGACCGGGAGGTTGCGGGCGGAGAACTCACCTTTGATGTGAATGCCCAGGCGCTCCACCGCGAAGAGGGCATGTACACAATGAGCGATGGGACCAGGAAGCTGCAGGGTCTTCAAGGCAATTCCGGCCGCCTGACCACAGAGGCGGAGTGGCGGCGTTCCTTCATCACCAGCGCTGGCCTCGTCCTTACCCCGATCCTGCACGCGCGCGGCGATTCGATTTTCACGGATTATTCGCAGGATGCTGCCGAAAGGATCCAAAGTTTCGCAAATGGCGCCGGCGCCGAAGCCGATATCCAGTCTGCCTATTACCGCTCTATGGCGACGGCGGGCATAGAGGCGCGTTGGCCCATTCTATTTGCGGCGGCCGGTTCGGCGCACATCATCGAACCGATGGTGCAGCTCTTCGCACGGCCGGATGAGCCCTATCGCGATAGGCTCGGCATCCCCAATGAGGATGCGCAGTCGCTCGTCTTCGACGCTACAACGCTTTTCGAGCGCGACAAATTTTCCGGCTATGATCGCATGGAGGGTGGTACGCGCGCGAATGTCGGCTTCCGCTACTCGGGGAGCTTCGGTAACGGCTGGACCGCGCATGGCCTTTTCGGCCAATCCTATCATTTGGCGGGGGATAATCCCTACGCATCACCCGACCTTGTAAATGTCGGCGCCTATTCCGGTCTCGAGACGGACGTTTCCGACTATGTGGGATTGATCGGAGTAACGTTGCCGAACGGGATTTCCTTCTCGACCGGCGCCAGGCTGGACGAGCGGAGCTTTGAGCTGAGGCGCGCGGATGTGCGTGCAGCCGGCACGGTGGGCGCGGTTACGGCGGGTGTGCAATACGCCTTTATCGATGCGCAGCCGGGCTACGGTTTTGCGGAAGACCGGCGGGAAGTAACCGCCTCGACCTCGATTCGCTTCCATGAGAACTGGCGTGGCTTCGCATCGGGAACCTACGATCTTGAGAGCAGCACGCTCGTGAAAAATTCCTTCGGCTTCGCCTATGACGACGAATGCTTCACCTATCTGATGACATTCTCGCAAGAGCGCAATATCAGTAGCGGCGAACGCGAAAACAGCTTTGGCTTCAATATTTCATTGCGCACTTTGGGTGATTTCGGCAGTTCCTCGAACGCTTTCGTTCAGCAATAGGCATTGTGACAGCGTCATAGTTTCGCCTATCAAGAAAGCGATGCTAAATTCACGATTGCTGAATTTCATATGATGTGAAGGAGAATGGAACATGTCTGTGCGGAGCATATGCCGATCCACAGCAATGGTTGCGCTGGCGGCGGTGCTCGCGCTTGGCATAGGCGCGGCCACCATTCTCCCTGTTGATGCCACGGAAATCCGCTACGTCGTTAACGACCGGCCGATCACGAGCTTTGATATCGAGCGCCGGGCAGCGCTGCTCAGGCTTATGCAGCGCAAGGGCAACGTCAACGAGCTCGCGGCGGAGGAGATGATCGATCAGACGCTGCGCCAGCAAGAGATGGCGCGCTCCGGTGTGAATATCACTCAGGCAATGGTCGATGAGTCCTACCGGAATTTCGCGGGATCCAACAACATGACCGTGGCTCAGCTCGACCAAATTCTGGGTCAGGCTGGCGTCGGGAAGGAACATTTCAAGGAATTCATTCGCACACAGATCGGCTGGGGCCGCGTAATGCAGAGCCGCTCCCGCTCCGGCACCATCCTTTCCGAGCAGGATGTGGTTCAAAAGATGCTGCAGCAGGGCGGGCAGAAGCCGACAGCGACCGAATACATGCTGCAGCAGGTCATCTTCGTTGTGCCAGCCGCGCAGCGCGGGCAGCTTTTGGCCAAGCGCAAGCGAGAGGCCCAGGCGATGCGCGACCGCTTCAACGGCTGCGCGAATACGGTTCAGTTCGCCAAGGGTCTGATCGACGTCACGGTGCGTGATATGGGTCGGGTCTTGGCCCCGGAACTCCCGCCGGAGTGGAAGGATCAGATTTCCAATACGCGGCCAGGCAATGCCACGCCGATACGCGAGACGGAGCGCGGCGTCGAATTCATCGGCATCTGCAGCGCGCGCGAAGTTTCGGACGATCACGTTGCCCGCATGGTCTTCCAGAGCCAGCAAGCAGGGGACGGGTCCTTCGAAGATGCCGCGAAGGAGTATATGGCGGAGCTGCGTAAGAAGGCTCGAATAGTCCGCCGCTGAGACAGGCACGCATCAATCATGCCGCTTAACAAGGTCAGCGTGATTTTCCCATGTCCTCACTCGCGCTGACCATTGGTGATCCTTCGGGGATCGGCCCGGAAATCCTCCTCCAGGCTTGGCTTAAGCGGAACGAGAAAGAGTTGGCGCCCTTTTACGTGCTGGGCGACCCAGCGCTCCTTTCCGCCCGCATCCGCCTGCTGAAGCTTGATATTTCCATCGTGGAGGCCGAGCCGGAAACCGCGGCGGCGCATTTTGGTCGTGCCCTCCCCGTCGTGCCGCTTGAAAACAGTCTCGATGACCTGCCGGGGCATCCCCTCGCCGCCAATGCGGCGGGTGTGATCGAGGCAATCAGCCGCGCGGTCGAAGATACGCTATCGGGCCGTGCTGCGGGCGTCGTAACCTGCCCAATCGCCAAGAAGCCCCTCTATGATGCAGGTTTCGGGTTCCCGGGCCATACGGAGTTCTTGGGCTACCTGGCCGAGAAGATCACGGGCGAAAAATCCAGGCCTGTGATGATGCTCGCAGGACCGGAACTGCGGACCGTCCCGATAACGGTGCATCAACCCCTCGCAGATGTCCCCGCGAGCCTGACAGCCGATCTGATTGAAAAAACGGGCGAGATTGTCGCGCGGAACCTGGCGGAGCGTTTTGCCGTTCGCGCCCCGCGCCTGGCCGTTTCCGGACTCAACCCTCATGCGGGCGAAGGTGGCTCCATGGGGCGGGAAGATGCCGACATCATAGCGCCGGCCATCGAAGCCTTGCGTGCGAAGGGTATCGATGCATTCGGACCATTGCCGGCAGATACGATGTTCCACGCCGCCGCGCGGCGAACTTACGATGCAGCGCTCTGCATGTATCATGATCAGGCGCTGATTCCGGTGAAGACCATCGGCTTTGACGAGACCGTGAATGTCACGCTGGGGCTGCCTTTCATCCGCACCTCGCCGGATCACGGCACCGCCTTCGACATTGCGGGCCGGGGTGTCGCGAAGCCCGATAGCCTGATCGCGGCAATCCGCCTTGCGCGCCTCCTCGCCGACAACACTGCGAAGCACAACGCATGAGCATGGACGGTCTGCCGCCGCTGCGGGATGTCATCGAGCGGCATGGTCTTTTCGCCAGAAAGGCCTTGGGCCAGAATTTTCTTCTCGACCTCAACCTCACGCGCCGCATCGCCCGCACCGCCGGCGGGCTGGACAATGCCACCGTGCTGGAGGTGGGCCCCGGCCCAGGTGGCCTCACGCGTGCGCTCCTGATGGAAGGAGCAAGGCGCGTTGTGGCGATCGAGCGCGACGAGAGATGCATCGCGGCCCTTGAGGAGATCGCCGCGCATTATCCCGGTCGCCTTGAGATCGTCGCCGGCGACGCCATGAAAGCGGATTTCGCCGCGCTCGCGGGAAATTCAGGCGACGTAAAAATCGTCGCCAATCTTCCCTACAATATCGGAACCGAGCTTCTTATCCGCTGGCTGACACCGCAGACTTGGCCGCCCTTCTACGAATCGATGACGCTCATGTTCCAGCGGGAAGTCGCCGAGCGGATCGTCGCGAAGCCCGGAAGCAGTCACTATGGGCGTCTCGGGGTTCTGGCTGGCTGGCGGACCGAAGCCAGGATCGCCTTTGATGTGCCGCCGCAGGCCTTCACACCACCTCCCAAAGTAATTTCTTCCGTCGTCAAGATCGTCCCGCGGGCAGATCCCCTGACCGTCGAGGTTGGCCGGCTGGCGCGTACGACCGAAGCCGCCTTCGGGCAGCGGCGAAAAATGCTGCGCCAGAGCCTTCTATCCGTCGGCGGTGAAGCACTGCTGGAAAAAGCGGGCATCGATGGTACCCGCCGCGCCGAGACCCTCTCGGTGGAGGAATTCGTGCGGCTGGCACGGGAGATATGAAGTGCAGCGCGGCCTATGGCGAAAAGTCCAGCCCGTGGGTAGCTCTGAAAATTTATCGCCCGACCTTCTTCAGCATTCAGGCATGGATCCTCGGGCTTGACCCGAGGATCCATGCCTGAACCTGAACCCGTCACCAGCGATCGAGGAAGAGAGGCGAACAGGAAGATCCAGCAATCCTATTCCGGTCTCTCCGCCAAAAGCCCCGCCACGAAATCCTCAAGTCCCGGCCGCCGCTCGTGCCGTAGACGCTCCGCCGACACGATCGCGCGGACGGATGCAAAGGCGCGGTCCAGATCGTCGTTTATGACGACATAATCGTAGTCTCGCCACTGCTCGATCTCGTGATGGGCGTTCCTTAGGCGCCGCTCAATGATCTCGGGCGTATCCTCCGCCCGCCTTGTGAGGCGCGCCAGCAATTCCTTCATGGTCGGCGGCAGGATGAAGACGGAGACGATATCGTCCGGCATCTTTTCGCGCAACTGCGCGGCCCCCTGCCAGTCGATGTCGAAGAGCATGTCGCGTCCACCCGCGATCGCCCGTTCGACTGGGCCGCGGGGCGTGCCGTAGCAGTTGCCATGCACCTCGGCCCATTCGAGCAGATCGCCGCCATCACGCATCATCTCAAAATCGCGCTGCGTCTTGAAATGATAATGCACACCCTCGATCTCGCTGGGGCGGCGCGGGCGCGTGGTGACACTCACCGACAGCTCGAATTCGTGATCGTTCTCGAGCAGACTCCTTGCAATGGTCGATTTGCCGGCACCCGAAGGCGAGGAGAGAACCAGCATCACTCCCCTGCGGCGGATCGTGGCGGATGGCGAGGCGGATTCCATTGCTACTCCAAATTCTGCACCTGCTCCCGAAACTGATCGACGACAGCCTTCAATTCAAGGCCGATCGCCGTGACGGAAGAGGCGTTTGACTTGGAGCAGAGTGTATTCGATTCGCGGTTGAATTCCTGCGCAAGGAAATCGAGCTTGCGCCCCACCGGTCCCCCCGCCTCGATGAGTGCTCGCGCGGCCGCGACATGCGTTTTCAGCCTGTCGATCTCCTCGCGAATATCGGCCTTTGTCGCCAGGAAGGCGGCTTCCTGAAGCAGCCGCCCCTCATCGAGCGCCGGTGCCGCATCAAGCAGAAGCCTTACCTGCTCCTGCAGGCGCTGGCGAATACTCGCCGGCTCGCAAGAAGGGTCCGCCTCCGCCTTGAGCGTCAGCGCCTCTATGGCGGCGATGTGGTCGAGAAGCACCACCGTGAGCGACGATCCTTCTTCGCGCCGTGCGGCGTCAAGTTCGTCCAGCGCCTGGTCGAGCGCTGAAAGCGCCAGTGCGTCCAGCCGCTCGCCTGTCTCTTCATCCAGAACCGTGTCGGGCAGATCCATCACTCCACGCAGAGCCAGAAGGCCATCCGCCCGCGCAGGGGCGACCCCATATTCCTCAACGAGGTGCCGTGACAGGCGCGCGAGTTCCGCCAAGAGTTCCTCGTCCACCACCGGCCGGCGCAGCGCGGCACCGCGTGTGACGAAAAGATTGGCCTGGATATTGCCGCGCGAGAAGCGCTTCGCGATGCGGCTCTTGGCCGGCTGCTCCAGGCGCTCAAGTCCCGTCGGCAGCCGCAGCTTCGGCTCCAGCCCTCTGCCGTTCACCGAGCGCAATTCCCAATTCACGGACATAATCTCATCCGCCAGGGAGGCACGGGCAAAGCCCGTCATACTCTGTATCGTCATTCCCGCCGCCCGCTGCTCCGCCCGAAAGCGTTCGTCAGTTTTCGCCCACTTCGCTGCCTTCCGCTGCCGCAGGCTGCACCTCAGATGCGGCCTTCTCTGCAGCGGCGGCTCTCTCGCGCTCGATTTTGCGCCAGCGGGCTACGTTTTCATTGTGCTCGTCAAGCGAGGAAGCAAAGACATGGCCGCCATTACCATCGGCCACGAAGTAGAGTTCCTCGGTCCGCGACGGATTGGCCACAGCCTCCAGCGCCGCCCGCCCCGGATTGGCGATGGGCGTCGGCGGCAGCCCTTTTACCAGATAGGTGTTATAGGGCGTCATCTTGTCGAGATCGGACCGGTAGATCGGCCGTTCCGCCGGCTTTCCTTGGCCGCCAAAGATACCATAGATCACGGTGGGGTCTGATTGAAGCCGCATGCCACGCTTCAGCCTGTTGAGGAAAACGGCGGCCACGCGCGAGCGTTCGTCCGAGCGCCCGGTCTCCTTCTCCACGATCGAGGCAAGCGTCAGGAACGCGTTGATATCCTCGATGGGGAGATCCTCGGATCGCCGCTGCCAAATGCTTTGCACCAGTTCCTCTTGCTGCGCTTTCAGCCGTTCGACAACCTCTTTGCGGGAAAGCCCGCGGGTGAAACGCAGGGTATCGGCGGCAAGGCTTCCTTCAGGTGGCAGCTCTTCCGGCAACTCGCCTGCAAGTTCTTCGGTCTTGGCGATGCGCTCGAAGACCTGCGCCACCGTAAGCCCTTCGGGAATGGTCAGCGAATAGAGAACCGACTTGCCGCTCTCCAGGAGCTCCATGATGTCCTGCATGGAAGCGCCAGCCTTGATCTCGTATTCGCCTGCCTTGAGCTTGCTATCGGCGCCGTGGACCCTGAGCCCGATCATGAAGATCCGCGCATCGCTGATGAGGCCTTCGCTCTCCAGAATGCTTGCGATCTCCCGCACGCCCGTATTGGGCTTGATCAAAACGGTCTGCGTCGTGGTGGAAGGTCCCGGCCCCTCGAACGCGCTTTTGCCGAAGTAAAAGGCGATGCCGGCGACCACCAGCACGAAAACGATGGAAGAGACGACGAAATTCAGGAAGACGATAAACTGGTTACGGGACTGCCGTGAACGCTTCGGCGGCGGCGGCGTGGCAGCCTCAGGGCGAAGTGCGTCGCGGCCCGAACTGAATACGAAAGTCCTCGACGGCTGGTCGTTCCTGTCAGTCACGTCAGGCGGATCTCCCTACCGAGCAACATGTTCTCGTTTGCAGAATCATCTACACGATTTGCAGCAGAATAGCGTCATTTTTCCGGCATCTAAGCCGAAAGGTCAGGTTTGGTATCGCCGGAAGACCAGGGACGCATTCGTGCCCCCGAAGCCGAATGAGTTTGAAAGCGCCACATCGATCTGGCGCTTGCACGGCTCGTTCGGAACAAGGTCGATCGGTGTCTCGACCTCGGGGTTGTCGAGATTGATCGTCGGCGGGGCCACATTGTCCCGGATGGCGAGGATCGAGAAAATCGCTTCCGCCGCGCCGGCCGCGCCCAAAAGATGGCCGATCGAGGATTTGGTGGACGACATGGAGATCCTGCTGGCGGCATTCCCGACCAGCCGCTCCACCGCCTTGAGCTCGATCGTATCGGCCATGGTGGAGGTGCCGTGCGCGTTGATATAGTCGATCTCGGCCGGAGTCAGCCCGGCGCGCTTCACCGCCGCCGCCATGCAGCGGAACGCTCCGTCGCCGTCTTCCGACGGCGCAGTGATATGATAGGCATCGCCGGAAAGGCCATAGCCGACCACCTCGGCATAGATCCTGGCCCCGCGCGCCTTGGCATGCTCCAGTTCCTCGAGCACCACCACGCCGGCCCCCTCGCCCATGACGAATCCGTCCCGGTCACGGTCATAAGGCCGGGAAGCCTTCTCCGGCGTATCGTTGAAGCTCGTGGAGAGTGCCTTGCAGGCAGAAAAGCCGGCAATCGAAAGCCGCGTTACCGGCGATTCCGCGCCGCCCGCCAGCATGACATCCGCATCACCGAACATGATCAGCCGCGAGGCATCGCCAATGGCGTGCGCGCCGGTCGAACAGGCGGTGACGACAGCGTGATTGGGGCCTTTCAGCCCATGCCGGATCGACACCTGACCGGAGACCATATTGATGATGTTGCCGGGGATGAAGAACGGGCTGATGCGCCGCGGGCCGCGCTCCTGCATAAGCAGCGCGTTCTCGGCGATCCCGTCGATGCCGCCGATCCCGGAGCCGATGAGAACGCCGGTCGCGCAGCGTTCTTCCTCGGTGTTCGGCTGCCAGCCCGAATCGGCAAGCGCCTGATCGGCAGCCACGATTCCGTAGGCCACGAAGTCTGCGATCTTGCGCAGCTCGCGCGGCTCCAGGAAAGCCTGGGGATCAAATCCGCCCTCGCCTTCGCGGGGGATCGTATTGGCGATCTTGCAGGGCAGATCATCGACCTCGAATGTGTCGATGCGCTTCGCCCCGCTCGCGCCGGCAAGCAGCTTGTTCCAGCTGTGCTCCGCGCCGAGCCCGAGCGGCGAAAGAAGTCCTACGCCGGTGACGACGACGCGTCTCATCTTCTGAATTGCCTCAAGTCCTTGCTGCGCAGAAGGCCTGGGCCTCAGGCTGTGGCCTTTTCGATGTACTTCACAGCGTCGCCGACTGTGAGGATCGTCTCGGCCGCGTCGTCGGGGATCTCGACACCGAATTCTTCCTCGAAGGCCATTACCAGTTCAACGGTGTCGAGGCTGTCCGCGCCCAGATCGTCGATAAAGCTGGCCTGTTCGGTCACCTTGTCGGCGTCTACGCCAAGATGCTCAACAACGATCTTCTTGACGCGCTCTGCAGTATCACTCATCTGTGAACCCTCGACTTCATGAATTTCCGGTCTTCGTTAGCGGCAGGTTTCACGCTAATCAAGCTGAAAAGATGGCTGGTTCAGCGGCTTTCCAAGCTTTCTTTTGCCGACCTTGCAGCGAATCCTGCCTCACTCGGGCGCGGCCATAACACGGAATTTGCGCTGCGGCAAAGCCCGCCACACACTCTTAGACCATCAGCATCCCGCCATTCACGTGAATGGTCTGGCCGGTAACATAGGCCGCCTCCTCGGAGGCAAGATAGACCACAGCCGTGGCAATCTCCTCTCCTGAGCCCATGCGCCTCATGGGAATGGCGCCCATGATGGATTCGCGCTGCTTCTCGTTCAGCTTGTCCGTCATCGCCGTCTCAATGAAACCCGGCGCCACGCAATTGACCGTGATGTTGCGGCTGGCGACCTCCTGGGCGAGCGACTTGGAAAACCCGATGAGACCGGCCTTGGAAGCGCAATAATTCGCCTGCCCTGGATTGCCGGCCACGCCCACCACGGAGGAAATGTTGATGATGCGGCCCCAGCGGCGGCGCATCATGGGATGCGTCAGCGCGCGGGTGAGCCTGAAGGCGGCAGTCAGATTGGTTTCGATCACCGCGTCCCAGTCCTCGTCGCTCATGCGCACGAAAAGCCCGTCGCGGGTGATCCCTGCATTGTTGACGAGAATGTCGATCCCTTCGAGCTCTGATTCGGCGCGCTCGGCGAAAGCCTTCACGTCATCGCGGTCCGAAAGATTCGCGGCAAATATCTTTGCCCTTTCGCCAAGTTCGCCTGCAAGCGCTTCGAGTTTTTCCACCCGCGTCCCGTGCAGGCCCACAATCGCGCCCTGCTTGTGAAGCGCCCTGGCGATCGCCTCGCCGATGCCCCCGGTTGCTCCCGTGACGAGAGCCTTGCGGCCATTGAGATCAAACATGGCGTCCCTTTCTGAACTCGAATCAAAGAAGCGCTTTCAGCGTTGCTTCGATGTCTGCCGGTGTATTCACTGCTAATGCGTTGAGATCACGGTTGATGCGGCGTGCCAAGCCCGTCAACACCTTGCCGGAACCGATTTCGTATAACGTATCCACGCCGTTTTGAGCGAACCATTCCACCGTCTCGCGCCAGCGTACACGTCCCGTCACCTGTTCAACCAGCCGCTCCGCGATCTCCTGAGGATCGCTCAGGGGGCTGACGGTGACATTGGCGATGACCGGCACTGAAGGCGCATGCTTCTCCACCTCGGCCAGCGCATCGCGCATGCGCACGGCAGCGGGCTCCATCAGCGCGGAGTGGAAGGGAGCCGAAACAGGCAGCATGATTGCGCGCTTGGCGCCCCGCTCGCCTGCAAGCCGTGCGGCCTCCTCCACCGCCGCTTTCGCGCCGGAAATGATGAGCTGCCCGCCGCCATTGTCATTGGCGATCTGGCATACGCTCCCATTGGCGGCTTTCAGGCAAACATCTTCCACGTCGGCCGTCTCCAGGCCGATAATGGCGGCCATCGCGCCCTCGCCCACCGGCACGGCGGCCTGCATGGCATTGCCGCGTATGCGCAGGAGCCGCGCCGTGTCGAGGAGAGAAAAGGTCCCTGCCGCGGCAAGCGCCGAATATTCCCCCAGCGAATGGCCGGCCACATACGCCACTTTGTCCTTGAGCGGGAGCCCGGCCTTTTCCATCACGCGGATAGCCGCCAGGGACACCGCCATCAGCGCCGGCTGCGCATTCGCGGTCAGCGTCAATTCCTCCTCCGGTCCTTCCCACATCAGCTTGGAAAGCGACTGCCCGAGCGCCTCGTCCACTTCCTGAAAGACGTCGCGCGCCTCGGGAAATGCCTCCGCCAGGTCGCGGCCCATCCCGACGGCCTGACTTCCCTGCCCCGGGAAGGTGAAGGCGATCGTCATCAGCGGTTCTCCCTGTTCCATGCTCTGTTGGGGCGCAGGTGGTGGCGCAAGAGCCGACGAACGTCAAGCCTTTTGCCAGTTAACGCCGTGATCCACCACAGTCGCGTCGGAAACGAGCGCGAGACGAGCACCCCTTTTGCAAGGCAGGAAAAACTGCCTCAACCGCCCGACTTTTTCGCCTTCTCTTCGGCTAGCTTATCGCGCAGCACTTTCCCGCGTCCTTCGTAGGTCGCCTGCCGCGCGCGCCCGAAGGCAAGCGCATCGGCTGGCACGTCTTCCGTCAGCACGCTGCCGGAGGCAACATAGGCGCCTGCGCCGATCGTGACCGGCGCCACCAGCGCGGAATTGGTGCCGATGAAGGCCCCAGCTCCAATTTCCGTATGGTGTTTCAGAAATCCATCGTAGTTGCAGGTGATGGTGCCCGCGCCGATATTGGCGCCCGCGCCCACCGTGGCGTCGCCGATATAGGAAAGATGCGGCACCTTGGCGCCCGGCTCGATACGCGCGTTCTTGATCTCGCAGAAATTGCCGATCTTTGCCTTTTCCTGAACCTGCGCACCCGGCCGCAACCGTGCAAAGGGGCCAACCGTCGCGCCGGTTTCCACCACGGCCTCCTCGATATGCGAGAAGGCGTGGATATGCGCGCCGGACGCGATCCGGACTCCCGGCCCGAACCAGACATTCGGCTCGATCACCGTATCCGGGCCGATCTGCGTATCGTAGGAAAGGAAGACCGTCTCTGGCGCGATCAGGGTTACACCTGAAAGCATGAGTTCCCGCCGCCTTTTCTGCTGCCAGACGGCTTCTGCTTCGGCAAGTTCCGCGCGGTTGTTGATGCCAACTGCGCTTTCCCTCCCGGCCTCGCTAGCCACCACGAGCAGGCCTTGGCGGTTGGCGATCTCAACGATATCGGTGAGATAATATTCGCCCTTGGCATTCTCGTTCTTTACCTGATCGATCAGGGCGAGCGCGTGCTTGCCGGCAATCGCCATCACACCGCTGTTGCAGAAGGTGATCTTCCTCTCCTCTTCGGAGCAGTCCTTCTCCTCGCGGATTGCGACGAGCCGCCCTTCCTTCTCGATCAGGCGCCCGTAGCCGGTCGGAACCGGCGGGCGGAAGCCGAGCACGGCCACCGCCGCGCCTTCGGCGAGCTTTTCACGCGCGCTGAGGAGAACCGATGGATCAAGCAGCGGATGATCGCCAAAGACGACGAGCACGTCGTCATAGCCACGGGACATCGCCTCTCGCGCGGCGAGAACCGCATGGGCGGTGCCAAGCCGCTCCTCTTGGACAAATATATCCCGACGGTCGGCGGTTTGCTTTTCAGCGAACGCGCGCACCTGCTCCGCGCCATTGCCCACGACCAGCGCCAGCGCGTCCGCGCCAGCGGAGGATGCGGCGTTCATGACATGGCCCACCATTTCCAGTCCGCCGATCTTGTGCAGCACCTTAGGAAGCGTGCTCTTCATGCGGGTTCCCTCGCCAGCGGCGAGAATGACGGCGAGACAGGTGCGGTTGGTCATGCGAGATATCCGTTGAATCGGCAATTGGGAACGATCTCTATCACTCCACCGCGCCCGGCGCAAAATGGCTTCAGCCGAGCGTTCCGAGCGTCGGGAAAGTTTCGAGCAACCAGAAGGCCATGTTCTGCATGCCGCCCGTGAGGAACAGAACGCCCGCAAGCACCAAGAGGCCGCCGATTGCCTTTTCTACCCTGCCAAGATGCATGCGGAAGCGTTGCAGGAAGCGCATGAAGGCATCCGAGAACAAGGCCGCCACGATGAAGGGAATGCCGAGCCCGGCGGAGTAGACGGCGAGCATCAAGGCCCCCTCGCCCACGGTCTCCCTTCCGCCGGCAAGCGTGAGGATTGGCCCGAGCACCGGCCCGATGCAGGGCGTCCAGCCGAAGGCGAAGGCAAGCCCCATGAGATAGGCGGCGCCGATATTGGCCGGCTTTGCTTCCATGTGAAGCCGTGCTTCCCGCGAAAGGAGCGGTATCCGGAGGATTCCCAGGAAGTTGAGCCCCATGAGGATGATCACGATCCCCGCGGCAATGGCGAGTTCCTGTTGCCAGGCGCGCAAAAATCCTCCAATGGTGGAGGCGCCGGCGCCAAGCGCGACGAACACGGTTGAAAATCCGAGCACGAAGGTGAGTGCCGCTGCCAAAAGCGGCAATCTGGCCGCCGCGGCACCTTCCGGCCGGCGAAAATCCTCCACCGTCACGCCCGCCATATAGCACAGATACGGCGGCACGAGCGGCAGCACGCATGGCGACAGGAACGAAAGCGCTCCCGCCGCAAACGCGCTCGTATAGCCGATATCGATCGCCATCCGCTCAACCTCTTTGGTCGCCACGATATAGCGGGATGGCCGGCCAAGCTCCAATCACCATCTCGTGGCATTGCGCCGCAGGCAGGCCCCCGTTCCCGAGGGCGCGCCTTGGGCTTTTATTGTTATAAACATCTCGGCTTTTCCGGTTGACCGGCCGCATAGGCCCCACTATGTTCCGCCGCAATTCGCGGGCGGCATTTCCTGCCACGTGCGAGCGCGTAGCTCAGCCGGTAGAGCAACTGACTTTTAATCAGTAGGTCCAGGGTTCGAATCCCTGCGCGCTCACCAAAAGCTCTTCTCTCAGCCGCTTTGCACCGCCTCGTGAGCGTGCTACCACCCGTGGGCCATGCCCCAGAACGGGACGCGAACTTGGATGAACAAGCTCTCCTCGCTAGCCCTTGCCTTCGTTTCGGCCGAGACCGAAGACGCGACCACGGCCGCCGCGACGCTTTCCGCCCTTTATGGGCAGGAGAGGCCGGAGGACGCCGATGTGATTGTCGCGCTTGGGGGCGATGGCTTCATGTTGAAGACATTGCGCGAGACCATGGGCACCGGCAAGAAGATCTATGGCATGAACCGCGGCACGGTCGGTTTCCTTATGAACGAGTACCGTGAAGATGGCCTGCATGAACGCATCGCCGAGGCCATCGCGGAAACCGTTCGCCCGCTGGAAATGACGGCGATCGATCAAAACGGGGAGATTTTCCGGGCTCTTGCCATCAATGAGGTATCGCTTCTGCGTCAATCCTATCAGGCTGCAAAGATCCGCATCGCCATAGACGGCAACGTGCGGCTGGAGGAGCTTATCTGTGACGGGATCATGGTTGCGACCCCGGCGGGTTCGACAGCCTATAATCTCTCGGCGCATGGCCCGATCCTGCCACTCGATGCGCCTCTTCTGGCCCTGACGCCCGTGAGCCCGTTTCGCCCGAGACGTTGGCGGGGGGCGCTTCTGCCCAACAAGTCGAATGTGGAGCTCACAATACTTGAACCCGAAAAGCGGCCGGTCAACGCAGTGGCCGATCATACGGAAATCAAGTCCGTTCGTAAGGTAACGGTGCAGGAATCCCTTGATATGACCGCGACGATCCTTTTCGATGCCAGCCATTCGTGGAATGAGCGCATCCTGTCGGAACAATTCCGCTACTAGCCAATTCTTGCCGTATGAAGGGACGCGGCGAAAAACAGCGCCTGCGGTGCAATACTTGTTGTTGACATCGGCCGCACCACACCTTAGGCCCCGATCACAGGTCATGACGGCCGGAAAACTGCGCGCCGCGACGCTAAGCATAGCAAAGACATTCATCACGTGTCAGATTTACAGGAAACCGCCCAGGAAACCGTGACGTTCTCCGACCTAGGCCTTTCGCCCAAGGTTTTGGCTGCTGTCGGAGATGCGGGATACACGGTGCCCACGCCCATCCAGGCAGGCGCCATTCCCCATGCCCTCCAGGGCAAGGATGTTCTGGGCATCGCCCAGACCGGTACGGGCAAGACCGCCTCCTTCGTCCTGCCCATGCTCACGCGGCTGGAGCGCGGCAGGGCCCGCGCGCGCATGCCGCGCACGCTGATCCTGGAGCCGACGCGAGAGCTCGCCGCCCAGGTGGAGGAGAATTTTGTCAAATACGGCAAGAACCACCGGCTGAACATCGCGCTGCTCATTGGCGGCGTCTCGTTCGACGAGCAGGAAAAGAAGCTGGAACGCGGTGCCGACGTGCTCATCGCCACCCCAGGGCGCCTGCTCGATCATCACGAGCGCGGCAAGCTGCTTCTGACGGGGGTGGAGATCCTTGTCATCGACGAAGCCGACCGCATGCTCGATATGGGCTTCATCCCGGATATCGAGCGCATCTGCAAGCTCATCCCCTTCACGCGGCAGACGTTGTTTTTCTCGGCCACCATGCCGCCCGAAATTACCAAGCTAACCGAACAGTTCCTCCAGGGGCCGGTGCGCGTCGAGGTGTCAAAACCCGCTTCGACCGCGGTCAATATCACCCAGCGCCTGGTGAAATCCGGCTCGAAGCCCTGGGCAAAGCGGGAAAAGCTGCGCGATTTGATCCGCGCCGAAGGCGACGAGCTTAAGAACGCGATCATTTTCTGCAATCGAAAGACGGAAGTGGCTACCCTCTTCCGTTCGCTGGTCCGCCACGAATTCGACGCCGGTGCGCTGCACGGCGATATGGACCAGCGCGCGCGCATGATGATGCTGGAGAACTTCCGCAAAGGTAAGCTCAAGCTCCTCGTCGCTTCCGACGTTGCCGCGCGCGGCCTCGATATCCCTGATGTGAGCCACGTCTTCAATTTTGACGTACCCACCCACTCGGAAGACTATGTGCACCGCATCGGCCGCACCGGCCGCGCCGGCCGTTCCGGCAAGGCGTTTACCATCGTCACCCGCGCGGACCGGAAATATGTCGATGGAATAGAGAAGCTGATCGGTCAGGACATCGAGTGGCTCGACGGTGATCTTTCCACCCTCACCGTCGAGGACGAAGCGGATGAAAAGCCCCGGCGCGGCGGCCGCGCCGAACGCGGCGGAAAAAAGCGCGACCAAGGGAAAAGCCGGCGAGCGGAGGAGCCCGTCGAAGAGGCCGTCAGTCCTTCCGAGAAACCGGCCCCCAGGCGGGAAGACCGCAGGCGTGAGCGCAAGGACATGATCCGCAGCACCAATGAAGAGCAGCGCGGGCGCCGTCGGGAACGGCCCGAGCGCGAAACGGAGACGCTGGGCTTCGGCGACGACATCCCTGATTTCATGAAGGTGCCAGGCAAGGTTTGAGTCCTGCCATCGGCCGGAGACCGCTACTTCTGCGCCCGCAGCGCTGCCTCGTAAGCCCTGCGCGCCCATGCGGTGAATTCGTCAGGATCGTCAAACGCGCCGTCGGGTACCGACCAGTACGGCATTGAGACCGTCTTTCCGTGCCGCGAGCCGACATAGGTCCATTGCCGCGCCCTCGCGGTTTCGAGGTCAGGCGCGCTCAGTTCGTCGCCCTTCAGCATCAGTTCGCCGCGAAGTTCCACAGCGATAATCAAGCCGTCATAATAGATGCCCTTGCCGCCGAACATGCGCCGGATGCTGACCGGGCCAAGGCCTGCGAAAAGATCACGGATATCGTCTTCGGTCATCGGAGCACCATGGCAGCTTCCGCCATCCTTGTCAGGAGCTGGCTGCGATTCTGCTGACAGATCCCGTCTAGGCTCTTAGTTTAGGCCGTCGTGCTTGTCCGGAGTCTAGCCATGCCCATGCTTCTGAAAGGCTCGTGCCGATGCGGCGCAGTGAAATTCTCGGTGCAAAGCCACACGCCGGTCCCCTATCAGCTCTGCTATTGCTCAATCTGTCGCAAGCAGCAGGGCGGCGGGGGATTTGCAATCAATCTTGGGGCGGATTCCTCGACCCTTGCAATCGAGGGGGAGAAGCATCTGGGGCTCTACCGGGCTGAGATCGAGGACGACGAGCGCCCGCATTGCGAAATTTCCACCGGCGAGCGCCGGTTCTGCCGGGAATGCGGGTCGGCCCTCTGGCTCTACGATCCCACCTGGCCGGAGCTTGTGCATCCCTTTGCCTCGGCCATCGACACGGATCTTCCCCTGCCGCCCAGCCGCGTGCACCTCATGCTCAAATACAAGGCCAACTGGGTTGAGCCGGATATTCGGGAAGGTGACGTTACCTTCGATCTCTATCCGGCAGAATCCATCGCCGACTGGCACAAGAGGACAGGCATGTGGGTGAAGTGAGGAGAACTATTGATTAGCACCCCCTCTCTTGCGATTTCTAACACTTAGCCGTTGGGGACTCGTTGCCAACCGCCACGAAGACAATTGACGGCGAGGGCGCAAGCACCCTATCCCCCCTTGGCGGGGGAAAAAGCGTTTTCCTGTACTTGCGAGTGGGCTTGCCCCGAGCAAGTGCATGGAAAACGCAAGAGAGGGGGTATTAGCAGCTTGAAAAGCCTGGCCTCAGGCCGCGCCCGTTTCCCTTGCCTCGGCTAATGCCTTCAGATCGGCAGGCTTCAATTCGACCGATTCGCCGCAGCCGCAGGCGGAGCTCTGGTTGGGATTGTTGAAGACGAAGCCCGTCCGGATCCGCGTCACCTCGAAATCCATTTCGGTGCCGAGCAAGAAAAGAGCCGCTTCCGGCGCCACATAAACATGAACGCCATCTCGCTCGATATGGTCGTCCTTCGGGTTGGGCTCGGTGACCAGATCGATCGTATATTCCATTCCGGCACAGCCGCCCTTCTTGATGCCCACGCGGATGCCGTGCGCGCCCTCGCGCGTCTCGACGATTTCGCGCACACGAGCAGCCGCGGCGTCGGTCATCGTCATCACCTGAAATCGACCCATCTGTTTCTCCGTTCACGGCGAGTTCAAGGCTCGCGGAAGGTTCTCATTCTAAAATGGTCCGGAAAGCGGTACGTTGCAAGCGCCGCCGCCCTCAATACCACCCTAGCGCCACCTGCGCCTCTTCCGACATGCGGTCGGGCGTCCAGGGCGGATCGAACACCATGCTGACCTCGACATTGCCGACACCTTCCACCGCACTTACGGCGTTTTCCACCCAGCCGGGCATCTCGCCCGCAACGGGGCAGCCGGGTGCCGTCAGTGTCATATCGATCTTCACCGAGCGGTCGTCCTCGATGTCGATCTTATAGATCAGGCCGAGTTCGTAGATGTCTGCCGGGATTTCCGGATCATAAACCGTCTTCAGCGCACCGATGATGTCATCCGTCATGCGCGCCAATTCTTCCTGCGGAATGGCCGACGAAGTGAATACTGCGTCCGCAGCCTTTTCCCTTTCGCCGGTTTCCGGCTTGTTTTCGGCTTCGCTCATATTTTCACCCGAAGAATTTGCGCGCCTTGTCGAGCGCCTCGGCCAAGGCATCCACCTCGGCTTTCGTATTATACATGGCGAATGAGGCGCGGCATGTCGAGGTCACGCCGAAACGCTTGAGCAGCGGCTGGGCACAATGCGTACCGGCGCGTACGGCAACACCGGAGCGGTCGATCACCATCGCCACGTCATGGGCATGGAGTCCGGCAAGCTCGAAGGAGAGAATTGCCCCCTTGCCTGGCGCGGTGCCGAAAACGCGCAGCGAATTGATCTGGCCAAGCCGCTCATGCGCATATTTCGAAATTTCCGCCTCGTGGGCGGCGATCTTCTCGCGGCCGATCGCCTCCATGTAGTCGAGCGCGGCTCCAAGCCCGATCGCCTGCACGATGGGCGGCGTGCCGGCCTCGAAGCGATGCGGCGGATCGTTATAGGTGACGTTGTCAACCGAGACGTCCTCGATCATCTCGCCGCCGCCCTGGAAGGGGCGCATCTCCTGAAGCTTCTCACGCTTGCCATAGAGAACGCCGATGCCTGACGGCCCGTAGAGCTTGTGCCCGGTGCAGATATAAAAATCGCAATCGAGAGCCCTGACATCGACCGGCTGGTGCACGGCCCCCTGGCTCCCGTCCACCAGCACGGGAATGCCCCGTTCATGCGCGATTCGCACGATGTCGGCCACGGGCGTCACCGTGCCCAGCATATTCGACATATGCGTGATGGCGACGAGCTTCGTCCGCTCCGTCAGGCATTTCTCGAATTCGTCGATGTGAAAGCTGCCGTCGTCGGCCACCGGCGCCCAGACGAGCTTGGCACCCTTCCGTTCGCGCAGAAAATGCCAGGGCACGATGTTGGAATGGTGCTCCATGATGGAGACCACGATCTCATCGCCCTCCCCGATCCGCGGCATGGCATAGCCATAGGCGACGGTGTTGATGGCTTCCGTGGCGGATTTCGTGAAGACGATCTCCTCCGCGCTTCCGGCGTTAAGGAACCGCCTTACCGTCTCGCGTGCCTTCTCATAGGCGTCCGTGGCTGCGTTGGAGAGGAAGTGAAGCCCGCGATGCACATTGGCATATTCGTTGGAATAGGCCTGCGTGACCGCATCGATCACCGCCTGCGGTTTCTGGGCAGAAGCGGCGTTGTCGAGATAGACGAGCGGTTTGCCGTAGACCTCGCGCGCTAGGATCGGGAAATCCCGGCGGATCGCCTCGACGTCATAGATGTTGTTTTCGAGTTTCTGATCCATATCCGATCCGCTTCAGCGTTCAGCGCTGCAAGCGCTCCCTCGCCCGTTCGGCTTCGCTACCGCGATTTCCATTCCCTCAAGGGGAAAGAGGTGCCGCGCGAAACAAGGCGGTTGGAGTGTCTGCCTCACCCGTGCGCGGCAAACCACGCGTCGAGCTTGCCTTCGAGCACTTCGACGACCTGCTCGTCTTCCAGCTCCTCGATCACCTCGGCCACGAAAGCCTTGACCAGAAGCCCGCGCGCCGTTTTCTCGTCGATGCCGCGCGCCATGAGGTAGAAGAGATGCGCAGGCTCGATTTCCGTCACAGTCGCGCCGTGGCCGCAGGCCACGTCATCGGCGAAAATCTCAAGCTCGGGCTTGGAGGAAAATCCGCCCTCGTCCGACAGGAGCAGCGTATTGCAGGCCATTTTGGCGTCGGTTTTCTGCGCGTCGCGCGCCACGCGAATCTGCCCCTGGAACGCGCCTTCCGCCTTACCCGTCACCACATTGCGGATGGTTTCCGTGGAGACCGTGTGCGGCGCGGCGTGGTCGAGTATCATTGTCACGTCGCAATGCGTGTCGCCCGCAAGCAGATTGACGCCGCGCAGGCGGAACTCCGAGCCCTCGCCTTCCGCGATAATCCGCAGCTCCTGGCGCACCAGCTTGCCGCCGGTGTTCATCACGAACAAAGTCAGCTTCGCGTCCTTGCCGATCTTCACATAAATCTGGCCGAGATGGCGGGCATCGTCTGGCTGCTCCTGAATGATCAGGTAAACAACCTCGGCGCCATCGCCCACGTCCAGATGACTTACGGAGGAGACCAGCGCCGCGCCATCGCCAAGCTGGCGCTCCACGATCGTCGCCTTGGCGCGCTCGCCCGCGCGCACTGCGAAACGCGTGTGCACCTGGCCGCCTGCCTGAACGTTCTGGAGCTCGATAGGATGCCCCAGCGCGGCATCGGCCGGGATGTCGAGCGCGAAACCATCCGTCACGAAGGCGGCGTTGATCGCGCCTATGGCGTCGTCGGTCCCCGCGAGCGCCAGCCGCGCCGCGAGGCTGCCGTCGGTGAGCTCATTCGTCACCGTCGCAACCGACACGTCGCTCAGCTCTTGCATCGGCTTGGCAATGCCGTTCAGAACCGGCAGGACAACCGAGCCCGGCAGAAGGGGCTCGCGCTGCTCCAAATGGGTAGCCGCCTCAAATGCCGGCACCGTGGAAAGGAGCCGGCGCAGATCCGTATAGTGCCAGGCTTCCACCCGACGATTGGGCAGGCCTTTTTTGAGGATCTCAACCGCCTGCTCGCGCTTCTCTGCGGTCCGCTCGTCTCCGGGAAGGCTGGCGGCGCGCTCCGAATAGGCCGAAAGCAGCGCCTCCTCGGCGGCGGTATGTCTTACCTGAACCTGCAAATTCATCATCTCTGCCCTCAGGCCGCCTCGCCGATCAGCCCGGCATAGCCGTTCTTCTCCAGCTCCTGCGCCAATTCCTTTTCACCGGACTTCACAACCTGGCCCTTATAAAGCACATGCACGGAATCGGGCACGATATAGTCGAGCAGGCGCTGATAGTGCGTGATCACGACGATGGTGCGATCGGGCGAGCGCAGCGCGTTGACGCCTTCTGCCACAATCTTGAGCGCATCGATGTCGAGCCCTGAATCGGTCTCGTCCAGCACGCAGAGAGAAGGCTCCAGGAGCTTCATCTGCAGGATCTCCGCGCGCTTCTTCTCACCGCCGGAAAAACCTACATTGAGCGGGCGCTTCAGCATGTTCATGTCCATGTCGAGCTCTTGCGCGGCCGTGCGCACGCGCTTCAGAAGCTCGGGGATCTTCAGCTCCTCCTCGCCGCGCGCCCTGCGCTGGGCATTCATGGCCACCTTCAGGAACTCCATGGTGGCCACGCCCGGTATCTCCATCGGATATTGGAAAGCGAGGAAAATGCCCGTGGCGGCGCGCTCGGCCGGGTCCATCTCCAGAATGGATTGCCCCTTGAAGAGAATATCGCCCTCGGTCACCTCATAGTCGTCCCGGCCGGCGAGCACATAGGAAAGCGTGGATTTGCCGGAGCCGTTCGGGCCCATGATGGCAGCCACTTCGCCCGGTTTCACGGCAAGGTTCACCCCGCGCAGGATCTCTGTGCCGTCTTCGGCGATGCGGGCATGCAGGTTCTTGATCTCAAGCATAATTCCTATCCCAAACTGTCTGCGGCCCACTCAGCCGACCGAACCTTCAAGCGAAATGCCGATCAGCTTCTGCGCCTCGACGGCGAACTCCATCGGCAATTCCTGGATGACATCCTTCACGAAACCATTGACGATCAGCGCAATCGCCTCCTCCTCGGGGATGCCGCGCTGCATCACATAAAACTTCTGATCATCGGAAATCTTCGACGTGGTCGCCTCGTGCTCGATCTGGGCGGTGGAGTTCTTCGCCTCGATATAGGGCACGGTGTGGGCGCCGCAGTCATTGCCGATGAGCAGCGAATCGCAATTCGTGAAATTGCGCGCGTTCTCCGCCTTGCGGTGCACGGAAACCTGGCCGCGATAGGTGTTGTTCGAGTTACCCGCCGAAATGCCCTTGGAGATGATGCGGCTCGATGTGTTCTTGCCGAGATGTATCATCTTCGTGCCGGAATCGATCTGCTGATGCCCGTTTGAGACCGCGATCGAATAAAACTCGCCGCGTGAACCTTCGCCGCGCAGCAGGCAGGACGGATATTTCCAGGTGATGGCCGAGCCGGTCTCGACCTGGGTCCAGGAGATCTTGGAGTTCTTGCCCCGGCAATCGCCACGTTTGGTGACAAAGTTGTAGATGCCGCCTTTGCCTTGCTTATCGCCCGGATACCAGTTTTGCACCGTCGAGTATTTGATTTCGGCATCGTCGAGCGCCACAAGCTCCACCACCGCCGCATGCAGCTGGTTCTCGTCGCGCTGCGGTGCGGTGCAGCCCTCCAGATAGGAGACATACGCGCCCTCGTCGGCGATGATCAGCGTGCGCTCGAACTGGCCCGTATTCTTCTCGTTGATGCGGAAATAGGTGGAAAGCTCCATCGGGCAGCGTACGCCCTTGGGCACATAGACGAAGGAACCGTCCGTAAAGACCGCCGAGTTGAGCGTCGCGTAGAAATTGTCCGTGGGCGGAACGACCGAGCCCAGATATTTGCGCACGAGTTCCGGATGCTCGCGGATGGCCTCCGAGATCGAGCAGAAGATGACGCCCGCCTTCGCGAGTTCCTTCTTGAAGGTGGTCACCACCGAGACGGAATCGAAAACGGCGTCCACCGCCACGCGGCCCGAGGCGTAGACGTTATCGCCCGCGTCCTCGCCCTCGGCCGGCTTTCGCACGCCCGCCAGGATTTCCTGCTCCTTCAACGGAATGCCGAGCTTTTCATAGGTGCGCAGCAGCTCCGGATCCACCTCGTCCAGCGAGGTCGGCCCAGCCTGGGTCTTGGGCGCCGCATAATAATGGATGTCCTGGAAGTCGATCTTCGGATAGCTGACGCGCGCCCAGCTCGGCTCTTCCATTGTGAGCCAGCGGCGAAACGCGTTGAGGCGCCATTCGGTCATCCACTCCGGTTCGCCCTTCTTGGCGGAAATCAGCCGGACGATATCCTCATTGAGCCCCTTGGGGGCCTTGTCGCTCTCGATGAGCGTCTCGAATCCGTATTTGTACTGGTCCACATCGATCAACCGGACCTGATCGATCGTCTCCTGCACTGCAGGCATCAGCGTCTCTCCATCACGCCGGATTCAAGGTCCGGCAGTTACCCTACATTGTGGCATGCCCCCTATTTAGGAAGCGCACCCATCGAATTCACCCATGCGGCCAGAAAATATGTGCCATTTACTCCATTTTTCTTTTGCAGAAAAAGCTCCAAATTATTCAAGCTGCTGCGGTCGCCATCTTGCGTTTCGCAACAATTTTTTCGAGCGCCTCTGCAAAAGCCTCTATTTCCGCATCCGTCGTCTGAACGCCGATCGAAACACGAAGTGCGCCGGCCTGATCGCCGAAGCCCATCGCTTGCAACACCTGGCTCGGTCCGACCTTGCCCGACGAGCACGCCGAACCTGCCGAAACTGCGATTCCAGCAAGATCGAAGGCAATCTGCGCCGTCTCCGCCTTCATGCCCGGAATGGAAAAGAAGACAGTGTTGGGCAGGCGCCGCACCTTTTCGCAGTAGATCACCGCATCAGGCAACACAGACCGAAGGATTGCCTCGATGCGGCTGCGCTTCGCGCAAACGCCATCCATGGCGGAAACGGCCGCCGCCGCTTCGCGGGCGGCCGCACCGAAACCCGCGATGGCAGCCACATTTTCCGTTCCGGCGCGGTGGCCCTTCTCCTGCCCTCCTCCTGTCACCAGGGGGCGGGGCATCATCAGGTCGGACGCGCCCACAACCGCGCCCACGCCCTTCGGCCCGCCGATCTTATGCGAGGAAAGAATGAAGAAGTCGGCATATCCTGCCGATAAATCGAGAGGAATGCGTCCTGCCGCCTGGACGGCGTCGAAGATCGGGACTCCACCCGCCCTCTTCACCACCGCACCGATTTCCTCGATCGGCTGGATCACGCCGGTCTCGTTGTTCGCCACATGACTGGCGACCAGAGGCAGGCCCTCCGTCCCGTTATGAGCGGCCAGCGCGCGCTCAAGCGCGCCAAGATCAATGATCCCGTCCGATCCTACCGGTATCTTCTCCACCGTCTCCGCGGCAAAGCGGCCGCCGGAAAGCACGCAAGGATGGTCGGTCGCACTCACATAAAGCCGCGAGAAAGTGAGGGGTGCCCGGCCCATGGTCCAGTCGGGGGAGAGGAGCATGGCCGCCGCCTCGGTCGCGCCCGAGGTGAAGACCACATGCGCCGCCTTTCCATTCACCAGCGCCGCCACGTCGCGCCGAGCGGCCTCCACCATCTGCCGCGCCGCCCTGCCTTCAGCATGCACGGAGGAGGGATTCGCCGCGTCAAATGCATCGATCACCGCGCGCCGAGCAGCCTCGCTGAGCGGCGCCGTAGCATTGTAATCGAGATAGATGCGCTGTCCGGCCATACTCATCCATGTTACCTTCTGCCACAATTGTGACGGCGAAGGCGTTATTTCCTTGAATTTCCTAGGCAGGCCGTCCTATCTACCCGGCTTGCCAACGGGCGGCAACAAGGCCGCTCAGTTTTGAACAGTTCTAAACTAGCTTCTATGGAGGCATCGGCCTTACGTCAAGGCCTGCCGCGAAGTGGCCCAATCGCTATGCGGCGTGTGGCAGAGGGTCTAGGTGGAGTAATTATGCCCGAGGTTATTTTTACTGGTCCAGCCGGTCGTCTTGAAGGCAGGTACCAGCCGTCGAAGGAAAAGAACGCGCCGATCGCGCTCATCCTGCATCCGCATCCCCAATTCGGCGGCACGATGAACAACAAGATCGTCTACGATCTCTTCTATATGTTCCAGCAGCGCAGTTTCACGGTGCTGCGTTTCAATTTCCGGGGCATCGGGCGCAGCCAGGGTGCGTTCGATCACGGTTCCGGCGAGCTTTCGGATGCCGCTGCGGCGCTCGATTGGGTGCAGTCGTTGCACCCCGATTCCAAGAGCTGCTGGGTGGCCGGTTATTCCTTCGGCGCCTGGATCGGCATGCAGCTTCTCATGCGCCGGCCGGAGATCGAGGGCTTTATCTCCATCGCGCCGCAGCCCAACATCTACGATTTCTCCTTCCTCGCCCCTTGCCCTTCCTCCGGGCTCATCATTCACGGATCGGCCGACCGGGTTGCGCCTGCCGCCGATGTTCAGACGCTTGTCGACAAGCTGCAGTCGCAGAAGGGCATAACGATCACGCAGAAGATCATTCCCGATACGAACCACTTCTTCTCCAATACTTCGGATGTTCTGATCGAAGAATGTTCTGAATATCTCGATCGGCGCCTCAGAGGCGAATTGGCGGAGCCCCGTCCAAAGCGCCTGAGATGAGGGCGCCCTTAAGCGAATTATAGCCTTAAATGCTAAAAACAACGCCTGCGGCTCGACAGCCAGCTTACTGCGTGAGACGCTTCGGCTGTGGCGAATCAGCACCAATGGGGGAATACCGCAGTGAGCAAGTTTGAACTTTATAAAGACAAGAAAGGCGAAACGCGTTTTCGGTTCCGCGCCAACAATGGCGAGGTGATGTTCAGTTCCGAAGGCTACAAGGCGAAAGCCTCAGCGGTAAAGGCGATTGAATCGCTTCGCAAGAACGTGGCTTCGGCAACGATCGAGGAAATCGCCCCCGCCGCCAAGAAGACTCCGGCCAAAGCTGCCGCCAAGGCGCCTGCAAAATCGGCGGAGAAGGCGAAGCCTTCCGTAAAGGCAGCAGCCAAGCCGAAAACCGCCGCAAAGGCCGCGCCGAAAACTGCCGCGAAGACAGCAGCAAAAGCTCCTGCAAAGCCCGCAGCAAAGGCTCCCGCAAAGCCCGCCGCGAAAAAGGCCAAGGCCACCGCCTGACACGTGCTTTTCGGCAGCCCGGCATCAAGACCGGGACTGCCCTTTGGCGGTTGCGCTCCCCAACCGGTTTGGTTGAGGAAACCCACTTTTGGATTATTTGCCGCGCCTCTAGTTGAGCGCGTTCTTTTTACATCATTTCCCTTTGATCGACGGACTATGATGCGTGCCCGGACTTCTCTGGCTCGCGGTCCGCTTGTGCGCGGCGCGTGAGTGGTGCTAAACGCGCGGTCATCTTCCCAGCCCGTTCCCGCGAAGGGATTTTGCAATGCCCGATTTCAAGTCAGATTTTCTGCGCATCCTGTCCGAGCGCGGCTTCATCCACCAGATCTCCGACGAGGCGGGCCTGGATGAGCTGTTCCTGCGCGAGACCGTGACAGGCTATATCGGGTATGATCCGACGGCCGCCAGTCTCCATGTCGGGCATCTCACTCAAATCATGATGCTCCACTGGCTCCAGCAGACTGGGCACAGGCCGATCGCGCTGATGGGCGGCGGCACCGGGATGATCGGCGATCCGTCTTTCAAGGACGAAGCGCGCAAGCTGCTTACCCCTGAAGCCATCGGGCAGAACCTAGCCGGCATGAAGAAGTCCTTCAGCCGCTATCTTAAATTCGGCGATGGCCCTACCGATGCGATCATGGCCAACAATGCCGACTGGCTGCTCGATCTCAATTACGTGACCTTCCTGCGCGATGTCGGCCGCCACTTCTCGGTTAACCGGATGCTGTCCTTCGAGTCGGTAAAACTCCGGCTCGACCGGGAGCAGTCGCTTTCCTTCCTGGAATTCAACTACATGATTCTCCAGGCCTACGACTTCGTGGAACTGCAGCGCCGCTACGGCTGCCGCCTGCAGATGGGCGGGTCGGACCAGTGGGGCAACATCGTCAACGGCATCGATCTCGGCCGGCGCATGGAGGATACAACGCTCTTCGCGCTTACCTCTCCGCTGCTGACGACCGCGTCCGGCGCCAAGATGGGCAAGTCCGAGAGCGGCGCCGTCTGGCTGGATCCGGCAATGTTGAGCCCTTATGACTTCTGGCAATACTGGCGCAACACGGAGGATGCGGATGTCGGCCGCTTCCTGAAGCTCTACACCACGCTGCCTTTGGACGAGATCGACCGTCTGGAGAAGCTCGGCGGTGCTGAGATCAACGAAGCCAAGAAGATCCTGGCCACGGAAGTGACGGCCATGTTGCACGGGCGCGCTGCGGCGGAAGAAGCGGCGGAGACGGCCCGCAAGACCTTCGAGGAAGGCGCGCTTGCCGAAAGCCTGCCCACGATCGAGGTGCCGCGGGCACAAATGGAGGCGGGCATCGGTGTTCTGAACGCGGTGGTCCTTGCCGGTCTTGCCGCGACAAACGGCGAGGTGCGCCGCGCGATCGCCAACAATGCGATCCGTGTGAATGACGAAACCATTACCGACGACCGCGCAACCATCGGCGCCGGTGACATTACGGCAGAGGGTGTCGTCAAGCTTTCCTTCGGTCGCAAGAAGCACGTCCTTCTGCGCCCGCGCTGATAGGGTCTTCTTTCGGCTCAGCGGAACTCGAAGATCTCGCGCAGGAAGCCAGGGGCGACCGCGGAAAGCGGGTTCACCTCGAGTCTGGGGTTTTCGACGGCACCGCTTAGCCGGAACGTGATCCCGATCAGGCCGCGGTCGCGTCCGTTGCCGAGGATCTGGCCGATCAGGGGCAGTTCGCCGAAGATGCGATTGACTCCGTAAAGCGGCATAAAAGTTCCGGTCAGATCCATTCTGTCGTTGGGATCATAAAGCATGCCCTGAAAAGTCGAGCCGATGACCGGCCCGCGAACCACGCCCTCGGCGATATTGAGGCTCCCCCTGCCCTTTGCCAATGCGGCCGCCCCGCTTTCAAAGTAGACGCGCGTGGTGTCGACGCGCCCGTTCTCCTTCGTCGCCGCCACGAGCGAGCGCATCTTCGGCTCGTTGACGATCCAGAAGTCGCGTATGTCGATTTGCCCCGCCAGGGCCTCGTTGTTCGCGCCCTGCAACGCAACGCTGAGCTGTCCGCCTTCCATGTGCTCATAGAAATCGAGGAATCGGAACACGGCGCCGGCATTGCTGGAGGAGGCATGGATACCCGTTGTTCCCGGCTGCGATGTCTTGCTGACCTTCAGGCCCCCGTGGGACCGGGTTGCGCCCCCAAGCGTCAACTCGTCCGGCTTCCTGCCGTCGCTGGCATAGGTAAATTCCACTTGGCTCAGGGTCTCTCCGCCGAACCCGCTGACTTGTGCGAGAGAGGCTTTCACGCTCACCGGGGTGGCGTCGCCGTCGCCGTTGCCGGCTCCCGATGTCTGCCGATTGCCAAAGACCTGTTTTATCAATGCGCGTGCATCAAAGGCTGCGCCCTTTACAGAAACGGAATATCCATTGCCGTTTCGCCTGATCGTCGCGGAGAAATCGTCGCCACGGTTGAACCGCGCCTTTTGAAAACTTGCTTCCTGCAGGTGAGGCCCATTCAAGCGAATATGGCCGGCGAGCGAAAAGCTCTCCCCCACGAGCGAGAAGTCGCTGAGTTCGGTCGCCTGCCCATCTCGCTTCAGGTGAAACGTAGCCATGGCGGGAATGCCCGCGCCCTTGCGCCATCCTATCCAGGGCACATCGAGGCGCGCCGAGTCCAGCTTCAAGCTGACCTTCTCACGATTGTCTTTCTCGCGGTCGTAGACAAGGGTGAAAGGGCCGGAGACCAACGTTCCAAGCCCGGGGAAAAGTTTCTCGCGGGAAGTGTCATCCATTTTAAGTTCGACATGGCGCACCTTCTCCACTTGCGCATGACCGAACGGCTCGACGATGTGCAGATCCGCGGGGATTCCATTGAGCTTGGCGCTGGCGCGAAATTCAGCGTGGGTGGGCTCGACCAGCAAGCTGCCCTTGGCATCGGTCACCTGTTGACCCTCGAATGGCTTTGCGACGGAGAGATTCTCATAGTCGAGCGCCACACGCCAATCGAGTTCATCCAAGGCGATCCCTGCCTGAAGCGGGATTTCGGCACTTACATGGCCCGACATCTTGCCTTTCAGGTCGTCCGGCTGGAGATCGTAGAAGCGCGAGGCCGCAATCGGCCTGTATGAGACGAACTCCAATATTGCGGGCGCCTCGCCCGCCACGTTTATCTCCAGATTGCCGATGCGCCGCTGCGTCTTCGATGCGTCGATTGTGAGGGTGCCATCCTTCGCATCGACTGTCCGGCCGCTTGCCATATATACCCGGCCCGAGGAAAGGCCGACTTTCACATCCGTCCCGTGGAATTCGACATATCCATCCGCGTCCCGCACCGGAGGGATCTCGCCGGCGATATTGAAGCGGGTATCGGATAGGGCAAAGCGCCCGAAAACCTCCTTCGGCCCGAGCGGCACACCATTGCCGAGCCGCCCCGGCGGCACTTCAAGGGTCATCCCGCTATCGCGCACGGTGCCGCCGAAGACGTTTTCCAGCGTCCAATTGCGCGCGCCGGGCGCTGCAAACCATGGCCAGAACTGCTTCACATGCGCGGCAGGCATGCTGCTTACTTGAAGATTGAGCTTGATTCCGGGAGACTTCCCCTCGGCAAGAGTAAGCTCGGCGCTCGCATTCAATTCTCCCTCCGCCGAACGCACATCGATTGGATCAGCGGTCAACTGCATCGTCGCTGGATCGAATCGTCCCTGGAGCCGCATGGCAAAGGGCAGCGGAGCCTCCGGTGAATCCGCAGGCGCAAGCACCGAATCGCGCGAGACGAGGTCCATGCGGTAGCCTGCGGCACCGCTGGTCACGGTTTCCGGGCCGAAAGTGCCTTGGAGATTAATGCGCGTCCTGCCTGCCTGGATCTGGGCCTGAAGCACCGAGAAAACGTCGTCGTCCGCGCCCGCGGCGATTCCGACCGAGGCGCGATCCAGAGCAAGCTCATCGTCGCCGAAATCGAGCAATATGCCGTCCGCGGCAACGTCGATGCGCAGGAAACCTCTCTCCTTTCCAACTGGGGCCTTACCGGAAAGCGCGAGATCGAACGCCCCTATGGAGCGCAGAAGGCCTTCCTCTGTCGAGGAAGCTTCCTCCCCCTCCGGTGCGGATATCTTCAATTCGACATTTGAGAGGGTGTTCGTATTGGGGTCGCGATGGGCCCTGCCCTCAAATGTAAGATCGCGCCCGCGATACCGGGCGGCGCCCTCCAGCGCCAGATCCGTGTCGTTGCTGCGCGTGATCTCGAAACTTTCCAGAAGAAGGCCGGGAATCGTCCGGCCGCCGGCCAGAAGGCCCACATTGGAAAGGCTAATGCTGGAGAGACCAGCCCCCCTTGTGATCTCGAATGCACGATCGATCGCGTCGAAAATCGCCGTCCTCAGTTCCTCGGGACCAATGGGCGACGGGCGCGCGAGAAACTCCGTCAGCGTCGGCCCCGTTCCGGCCGACATCTCAGCGGGGGTGAGAAGCGCATCAGCCATTGCCACGCGTGCAAGCTCGATCCGGCCGCTGAGCAGCGGTATGGCCCGCAATCCAAAGCGCAGCGTCTTGAACTCGGCGATCGGCCTTTTGTCGTCAGCCCTGATGATCTCCGCGTCACGGACCTCCAGCGCAAAGAGGCTTGTCCGGCCTAGACCAAGATGTAAGCTGCCAATCGAGACATCCACATCCACGCCGGCCAATCTCTCTATTGCCTGCTCGGCCTGCAGCCGCAGCCGCTCATTGCCGATGGCATCCACGCCCACAGCGTAAAAGACCGTGCCGGCCACGAGGAGAAACACGGCGATGATTGCCGCGGGACGGACCAGCCAGCGCCGAAAAAGCGAGCGGCGACTGCGGCAACCTCTGGGCGGTGGCAGGCAGGCGGAAGGGAACCTCCCCAGGGGGGTTATTTCTTCCCGCCGGAACTGCACTTTCTCGTGCTCACCTGTCTCTTGCGCCACCAAGGTTCCCGTCAAAGTTTATGGACCGATCGCGACGAATCCGCTTCAAACCATTATAGGCATGCTTGGCCCGGATGAGGTCAAGTTTCCGAGGCTGGAAGAATTCAATGCGGGCATAATCAGGGAAGAAGGGTAAGATCATGGCCATCGTCGAAAAAGGAGACATAGCTCCCGATTTTGAGCTGCCGCAGGATGGCGGCCGCACGTTTCGGTTGTCGAGTTTGCGCGGAAAACCGGTGGTTCTCTATTTCTATCCCAAGGACGACACTTCGGGATGCACGGCGCAGGCCATCGAAT
The DNA here is from genome assembly GCF_011317445.1 of Chelativorans multitrophicus. Classification (GTDB taxonomy): domain Bacteria; phylum Pseudomonadota; class Alphaproteobacteria; order Rhizobiales; family Rhizobiaceae; genus Chelativorans; species Chelativorans multitrophicus. The sequence continues at coordinate 664,854 of NZ_JAAAPL010000002.1, read as the reverse complement.
TCTCGGCCCGGAAGGACGAATTCGAAGCGCTGGGTATTTCCATCGTCGGGCTTTCTCCCGATACCGTGAAGAGCCACGACAAGTTCAAGGCCAAGCACGATATCTCCATCAGCCTTGTCGCTGACCCGGAGAAAAAGGTGGTGCAGGATTATGGCGTGTGGGTGGAGAAGAGCATGTATGGCCGCAAATATATGGGGGTGGAGCGCAGCACCTTCCTGCTCGATGCCGAGGGCCGCATTGCGGAGCTGTGGCGCAAAGTTCAGCTCAAGGGGCATGTGGATGCGGTGCTGAAGGCGGCAAAAGCCCTCCGCGATTCATAGCGTCAGCAGGAGCCCCGCCTCCGCGCGGTAAGGATTTGTTAACCTTAATACTGTCTAGTCGGCGTTCTCGGCAAATCTGCAGCAGGCAGTCGATCCGTGAAGCTGATGACAGGCAATGGGCGCTTCGACGGGCCTGACAATCCTTTAAGTCCCCTCACCATTGTTGTCGCCCGCGGGCAGGATGTTCGGTTTTGGATTGTCAAGCCTTGGATGATCCGCATGTGCGCCACGGCATTGGCCGGGGTGGCCGTTGCGGGCGCCGTTTTGGCTCTTTACCTGCTCGCCCCGAGCACGGGAACGCAAGGCGAGCCCGTGGTGCTTCAAGCTCGCATGCAGCGAGCCTATGAGGAGCGAATTTCCTCACTTCGAGCGGAACTCAACCGCGTCGCCACCCATCAATCCAGCGAGCAGCAGGCCCTGGAGCGCAAGATCATGGAACTGCTCAGCAGGCAAGAGCGGCTGACGGAGCGCCACAGCTGGCTTGGTCCTCTCCTGGAGCGGGCGGAACAGCTGAATGCGTCAAGCAAACCTATTCCTGTGCCCACCCCGCGCCCACAGATAGAAAACCCGGCGGAGAAGAAGGAGGACAATGGCATCGAACATGTGGCCATTGCAGGCAATGCCTTTGCCAGCGTGGCGACGCCAAAGGTGCCTTGGCCTATTCGCAAGGAAAACCCGCTCGACAACTCGAACGAGCTCTTTCAGGCCCTGGATCAATCACTTCAGAATCTTGAGTCAGATCAGGTCGAGCGTGTCGACAGGCTGACCGAAGAGACATACCGGACCATCGAAGCCATTGGCGAAGCCCTCGATGCAGCCGGGATCAGCATTTCAACTCCCGATCAGAAAAACGCCGGCGGTCCGCTTTTGCCCGTCTCGGCCACGCTCCCTTTTGAGGATAAGGCGCGGGAGCTTGATGAGGCGCTTAGCCGTCTTGAAGCGCTAAAGCGCAAGGTCCGCCGCATACCGATCGCTCATCCGGTGCCTGGAGCTCAGGTCACAAGCAGTTTCGGCATGCGCCGAGATCCGCTTCTTGGGCGAACCGCTTATCATGCGGGCATGGATTTCCGGGCGTCCCCCGGCTCGCCCGTCCGCGCGGCTGCTTCCGGCATTGTCGTGGAGGCAGGCTGGAACGGTGGCTACGGGCGCATGGTGGAGGTCGACCACGGCAACGGAATCAGGACGCGCTACGCGCATCTGAGCAACGTGCTGGTGAAGATCGGGGATCGCATCGACAATGGCGGTGTCATCGGTCGCGTCGGCAGCAGCGGACGTTCCACCGGGCCGCATCTCCACTATGAGATCCGCCAGAACCACCGCCCCATAAATCCACGGAAGCTTATTAAGGCTGGCCAACATCTGGCTGAGCTGCTCTGAAACCCGGCCCGGTTCGAGGCGCACAAAAAATCTTCGCCTGAGCGAGCCGCGATGTCGAATCCGGTCCCGGTGATACGTCCTCGGAGGGTGCTGCGCGGATCGTGACGCGCCGTGCAGCACGCGAATGGGGCGTGTCACAGGGAAATTCACATGAGCCATTCTTATCGCTGGGTGATTGTCGGTGCAGGCGCGCTGATGGGATGCGTCGCGATCGGGGCGATGTTCTCATTGGCGATATTCCTTGAGCCCGTCGCCTCCGAAACGCTTTGGTCGCGCGCAGGCATTTCAAGCGCGATGACACTTAATTTCATTGTCATGGGCCTCGGCGGGTTCGCCTGGGGCGCGGCGAGCGATCGCTTTGGAGCGCGCATCGTCGTGCTGACGGGCGCTGTACTTCTGGGTCTTGCTCTGGTCCTGGCCAGTCGCGCAGCCTCGCTCATGGAATTCCAGCTGACCTACGGTATCCTCGTCGGCCTGTCGGCAAGCGCGTTTTTCGCGCCGATGATCAGCGCGACCACCGCGTGGTTCGACAAGAATCGCAGTCTTGCGGTCTCGCTGGTTTCCGCTGGGATGGGCGTGGCGCCGATGACGATCTCGCCGCTGGCGCGCTGGCTCATCTCTGCCTACGACTGGCGCACCGCAATGTTCCTCATCGGCCTTCTCGCCTGGGTTCTGCTGGTCCCGGCCGCCCTTCTCATTCGCCGCCCCCCGCCCTCTGTTCAAGACGCGCACGCCTCCGGCTTCTCGGGCGAAAGTGGCGGCTTTTCCGTCGCACGGGCGCTGCGCTCGCCACAATTTGTTGTGCTCGGTCTCACATTCTTCGCCTGCTGCGCGGCTCATTCAGGTCCAATCTTCCATATGGTGAGCTACGCCATGGTTTGCGGCATAGCCCCCATGGCGGCGGTCAGCATCTACAGCGTCGAGGGGCTTGCAGGTCTCGGAGGGCGGATCCTCTTCGGCGTCCTGGCAGACCGGATCGGCGTGAAGCAGATACTTGTTGCCGGACTGGCGCTACAGGCCGTCGCAATCAGCGCCTATCTTTTCGTGAGCCGGCTTGAGGAATTCTATCTTCTTGCGACGATTTTCGGCGCTGTCTATGGCGGCGTCATGCCCCTTTATGCCGTGCTGGCCCGCGAATATTTCGGACAGCGCATACTGGGAACAGTACTCGGTGCGGCAACGATGCTTTCAAGCATCGGGATGGCGTTCGGGCCGCTGGCCGGCGGCTGGATCTACGATACGTTCCAAAGCTATGCTTGGCTGTTCATCGGTTCGGCCATGGTCGGGCTCGGCGCGGCTGCTGTGGCCCTGGCCTTCCCGCCGCTGCCGCGCCTGAAGGCGCAGCCGGCATGACTTGAAAATCGTGAAATAAAAAACCCCGGGGCGAACCGGGGTTTTTTGGTTTTTCGCAAACGCCTATTCTGCGGCGCTTTCCTTCTTGGCGGCCTTCTTCTTAGGTGCCGCCTTCTTCTTGGTCTCGCCCGCAGCCTTCTTTTCTTCCCCCTCGGCCTCATCCTCGGCCAGGAGTTCGTCGCGGCTGACCTTCTGGTCGGTCACATCGACCTGCGAAAGCAATTGATCGACCACCTTCTCCTCGAAGAGCGGAGCGCGTACCGACGCCAGCGCTTGCGGGTTCTGGCGATAGAAGTCGTAGATCTCCTGCTGTTGCTGGGCGGGATAGCGGCGGATCGTCTCGATGAGCGCCCGCTGCATCTCGTCGTCGGAAACCTGAATACTGGCCTCTTCGCCGATCTGCGCGAGCACCAGGCCCAGGCGAACACGGCGTTCGGCAAGGCGCTGATATTCCTGACGCGCGTCGTCCTCGGTCGTCTCTTCGTCTTCGAAAGTACGGCCGGCAGACTCAAGGTCGCGCGTAACCTGCGACCAAATATTGTTGAACTCCGCCTCGACCAGCTTGGAGGGCGCCTCGAACTTGTAACTCTCGTCCAACGCGTCGAGCAGCTGGCGCTTGGCCTTCTGGCGGGTCATCTGGCCGTACTGGTTCTCGAGCTGGCTGCGGATGATCTCGCGCAGCTTCTCTGCCGACTCGAGCCCAAGCTTCTTGGCCAGTTCGTCGTCGATCACCAGTTCCTCGGCCGCGGCCACCTCTTTCACGGTGACGTCGAATTCAGCTTCCTTGCCAGCCAGATGCTGAGCCCCGTAGGTTTCCGGGAATGTGATCTTGAAGGTTTTCGTGTCGCCAGCCTTGAGGCCGATCAACTCGTCCTCGAAGCCCGGGATGAACTGGCCGTGGCCGATCACGACTTCCGAGTCGTTGGCTGAGCCCCCGTCGAATGGCTCGCCGTCAAGCTTGCCGACATAATCGAGGGTGACCTTGTCGCCCTTCTCGGCTTTTCCCTTCTTCGCCTCATAGGTGCGGACGGAGTCGGCAACGCGCTTCACCTGCTCGTCCACCTCCTCGTCCGGCACGTCATAGACCGGACGCGTGATCTTTATACCGGCGAGATCCTTGATTTCGATCGGCGGGATCACCTCGTAGGAAAGCGAGAATTCGAAATCAGCCGCGCCGGCGAGCACCTTCTCGTCCTCCGTCATGGAGATTTCCGGCTGCATCGCAGGCTTTTCACCGCGGTCGGAGATGATGGTGCGCGAGGAATCGTTGAGGATCTCGTTCACGACCTCGGCCATGAAGGACTTGCCGTACATGCGGCGCAGGTGCTGCAACGGCACCTTGCCAGGCCGGAAGCCCTTCAGCCGCACCTTGTTCTTGGCATCTTCCAGGCGCGCCATGAGGCGGGCTTCCATGTCCTCGGCCGGCACGGTGATCTTGATCTCGCGCTTAAGACCGGAGTTGAGAATCTCGCTAACCTGCATTCATCAAACCTTTATGTTCATTCGTGCCAGCGGCTCCGCGGCACCCGCCGCCAGCCTGCCGAAAATCCGTGTCCAGGGGTGGCCTGGTGCGGGTGGAGGGACTTGAACCCCCACGGCTTTCGCCACCAGAACCTAAATCTGGCGTGTCTACCAATTCCACCACACCCGCTTCGAGGCTGGCGCCCCTCGAAAGCGCGGGGTTCTATATCATCTGGGCTGCGGCTATCAAAGGAAATTTGCCTTCAGGCGGCTTTTTCCTCTGGCGCATTCGGGCTCGCCTTTGGGTCGCCGCTTTCCCGGCATGTTCGGCATTAAGGAAGATGGCGGCGCCCAGCCGCTTCCTGGCGGCTCTGTGGCGGATGTATGGTGCGATGCACAATTTGCAATGCTGCCATGCAACAATCGCACTTCCCCTCGCCCTCGGCCGAGACTATCTAGGGGTCACAAAGGTTGAACGAACCAAGCGAACGAGCAAGAAAATGAACCTGATGCGCACCTATCGTAACTGGCGCCGTTACCGGCAGACGGTTAACGAGCTGAGCCGCCTTTCCAACCGCGAACTCAGCGATCTTGGGATCGCCCGCAGCGACATCCCCTACCTGGCCCGCAAGTCGGTCTAGCACAATTAAGAGTTTCGTCGAGATATCCTCCTCCCGTCTCGACGGATAAACGGCCGGCTTTCTCCTCCTCCCGAAACGCCGGTCGATCAAAACGACACCCGCCGGACCTCCTCCCCCGGCGGGTGTTGTTTTTTGTATTCTCCCCACACAGACTTGCAGGCTTTCTCCCGCGTTGCATTGGCGCGCGGTTCGGCCTATCTCCAGCGCATGACGACAAAACCCATTCATGTCATTGGCGGCGGGCTCGCGGGTTCGGAAGCGGCTTGGCAGGCGGCGGAGGCAGGCGTGCCGGTCATCCTCCACGAAATGCGTCCCGTGCGCGGCACCGACGCCCACAAGACGGACGGCCTGGCGGAGCTTGTCTGCTCCAACTCATTTCGCTCGGACGATGCGCAGACCAACGCCGTCGGACTGCTGCACGCGGAGATGCGCCTGGCAGGTTCGCTCATCATGCGCGCGGGAGATGCCAATCAGGTGCCGGCAGGCGGCGCGCTTGCGGTCGATCGAGACGGCTTCTCGGACGCGGTGACGCAGGCAATCCACGGCCATCCGCTGATCACGGTGGTGCGCGAGGAAGTGGCCGGTCTCCCGCCCTCCGAATGGGATCAGACGATCATCGCTACAGGCCCGCTCACCGCGCCGTCGCTCGCCGAGGCAATCCGCCAGGAGACGGGAGCGGAGGCGCTGGCCTTCTTCGACGCCATCGCACCGATCGTGCATTTCGACACGATCGACATGGACACCTGCTGGTTCCAGTCGCGCTATGACAAGGCTGGCCCCGGCGGCACCGGCAAGGATTATATCAACTGCCCCATGAACAAGGAGCAGTACCAAGCTTTCGTACAGGCGCTCCTCGACGGCGAAAAGACCGCCTTCAAGGAGTGGGAGGGAACGCCCTATTTCGACGGCTGTTTGCCCATCGAGGTAATGGCCGAGCGCGGGCCCGAGACGCTGCGCCATGGCCCGATGAAGCCCATGGGCCTGACAAACGCACACAAGCCGGACGAAAAGGCTTATGCCGTCGTGCAGTTGCGGCAGGACAATGCGCTGGGCACGCTCTACAATATGGTCGGCTTCCAGACGAAGCTGAAATATGCCGAGCAGGTGCGTATTTTCCGCATGATACCCGGACTGGAAAACGCGGAGTTCGCCCGGCTCGGCGGCCTGCACCGCAACACCTATATCAACTCCCCCGCCCTGCTCGACATCACGCTGCAGCTGAAATCACGGCCCGGCCTGCGCTTTGCCGGCCAGATCACCGGTTGCGAGGGCTATGTGGAAAGCGCGGCCATGGGACTCATGGCCGGGCGTTTTGCAGCCGCTGCACGCCTTGGACGGAAGATGATGCCCCCTCCGGCCACCACGGCCTTCGGCTCGCTCATCAGCCACATTACCGGCGGCCATATCCTGTCCGAGGACGAGCCGGGCAAGCGCTCCTTCCAGCCGATGAACGTGAATTTCGGACTTTTCCCGCCGGTCGAACTGCCGAAACCGGAGGGGAAGCGCCTGCGCGGCAAGGAAAAGACGCTTGCAAAGAAGCGCGCGATCACCGCGCGGGCTCTTGCCGATTGCAGCGACTGGCTTGGTGTTCCGACCCGCGCGGCTGCCGAATAAACTCTGTTACCAGTCCTGGGCACGAAGCAGGACGGTGCCCTGCAGATTCTGCAGGCGTGAAGATTCGTCGATATCTGCATAAATGTAGGAAGGCAGGAACAGAATTTGCCGGCCGGCGGATTGCAGGGGAAGCCGGACAGGCTCGTTGGCCGCACTCTCCCTCGCCATTTGCTCGATATCGCTCGCGGAGACGGGAAAGCGCGTTTTTTCCTCGCCCGTCCCAATGACAATGGCATCCGGCTCGAGCGTAAAATCGAGCTTGGATCCCGCAGGCAGCGTGATCGAAACGGCAGCATCAGCTCCCACGGCAAGCATGACATTTTGTGCGATGACATCAAAACCGGTTACGGCGAAGACCGCGGGGTCTGACCCGGAAGCAAATGAGAAGCCCCTCGGCCCCTTGCTCGGTTGCAGCGGATCCAATCCCCATGCCGAGGCGGTCGCCCGATAGCCCTCGCCATCCTTGTAGGACGTGTCTGTGCCTTCCGGCGCCACTCGATCCAGGGCGCGCTGGCCGTTCAGAAATTGCAGCGCAGCCAATGCTTCATCATGGCGCGGGCCTTCCACCGGCGGGTTCTCGACAATGGAAAGAAACCGGGCGGACTGGCTTTGGATGGAAACCCCCACCGCCCCCTGTGGCCCGAAGCCGCCGAGGATAAGCGCCGCGACAGGGACACCAGCGATGACGCGGATGTCACCCCGCAGGCGCGGTACAAGTTGAATGACCAGAATGAGCGCGGTTATCAGCCCGAAAAGCCCCAGAAGGTAGCGTTCCGGCGTCACGCCATAGGTGCTGATCCTTACACCCAGCGCATAAAACAGGAGAACCAGCGGCACCGGCAGGAAAAAGGGCCAGACTCGCAGGAAAAACCGCGTCGGGGTCCGGGCCTGGTCGAAAAACGGATTGATGACCAGAAGCGCGCCGAAGATGCAAAGACCGTAGACAAGCACCAGCCAGCCGATCTGTCCCTCAGGCACCTCGCCTGTCACCACGATCTTCAGGGCGTAGAAGTGCAGGATCAGCGCATAGACGATAAGCAGGGGAGCGGCGATAAAATCGCCCAACGCCCGCATGCCGCGATCCATAAAGCCGGTCATCACCTGATTGGGTTGCTCGTCAAACCGGTCGGGAAACTGTCCCATCGCAAAGACAGGGGCCGCGAAAAGGCCGGTGAAAGCCCAGACATAAGCGTAAAGATCGTCAGGCACTTCAAAGCCGAAGAGAACCGTGAGGCTCGCCATGATGGCCGAGATGCCGCCGGCAAAAAGCAACAGGGTCAACAGGCCCAGGAGCGCCGCGAAGGCGGCATGCGCCGAAAACATCCAGAATGAGCCGCTCGTGCCGCGCCCGATAAATGGTGCAACGAGAACGAGGCCGATCAAGGCGCCCACCAGTGCCCACTCGATCGAGAGGAATGTTTCCGGAAAGGACACCAGAGCTGCGGCAAAGAACCCGGCGGCGAGACCCACCGCGATCCGCGCCACCGCGGAAAGACCGCGAGCCTCCCCAAAAAGGGCCGCCGCAAGTGCCGCAAGCGCCCCGGCCACGAGACCGACGACAAAGACTTCCGACGCCTCTGATTCCGCCACGAAGCGGAAGAGATGGACATCGGCGATCAGCAGTGCCGCCTGGATTGAAGCAGCAGCAAGAAAAAGGGATGGAACCGGGAAGCGCAGAAATGCTGCCCTTAGACCGGTCAGCATCTCTAGGATGACGTACCGCAAGCCGGTTTTTCCGTTCTTGAACTCCGTCAGCGCCGTCATTGTCAATTTCTCCGTTGCAAAAAAACGGTAATGAAAACGCCGCATTGGAGCAAAGGAAGAGTGGCGAAATTGCAGTCTATGCACGCCAGATTTGCACAAGAGGCCGGCTTAAACTCCGCTGGTTGCTCTACCAGCCGCGCATCGCATGCTTCAGAAGAAGCCAGTGCCGGCGCAAAACAGAAAGTGAAGCACTTTCAGACAACGGATCAACCGCCCCCGATTCGATAGGATCCAGATAGGCCTTGGTGAGCGCCAGCGGCAGGTAGGCAGGACGCAAGGAGGCCGGCAGCTCGCCCGCCCCGTTTGTAAATGCGCTGAGATGATGCCGCGCGAGCGCCACCATCGCGGCAATGGCCCGGGCAGAACCGGCGCGGTCCTCGCCGGATATTATGCCGTCGCGCGTGGTGCCAGCCGCCTGCAGAAGGTCGTGGGGAATATAGCATTGCCCCCGGCGCCGATGGATCGGCAACAATCTCAGAAGCCCTGCGATTGCCTGGGCGCAGCCGGCATGACCGGCCAGCGCAGCGGTGCTGCCCGCCGCCTCAGGATCAAGGACGAGGGCCGAAAGCTGGATCAGCGCCGAGGCAGTCTCGCCACAATAGCCTTCCAGATCGGTACGGCTTGGCATCGGATCGTCATAGAGGTCAAAAACCCGTGCTTCGATCATGTTTCGGAACGTCTCGACAGGCAAATGGTGGGCGCGGATCGTATCGAGGAGGGCTGCCGCGACGGGGTGGCCCGCGGCAGCCGCCGGATCTTCCGGGTTTTCCAGCGCATCCTGCCACCATTGCAGGCGAATTTCGCCGGGGAGCGGCTGACTCACCCGTTCACGAACCGCCGCGATCTCGGCATTGAAGGCATAAAGAGCGAAAAGCGCGCCACGCTTTTCAACGGGCGCATAGAGTGTGGCAAGATAGCGGTCCGGATCGGCTTGGCGAACGCGTACGGCCATTTCGGCGCCGGAGGGTGTCATCTTAGTCGACGGCGATCAGCGCCGCCGCTACCGCCCTCTCTTCCGCCAGCAGTACATTGAAGGTGCGGGCGGCAGCCCCGGTCGACATGATCTCGACTGCCATCCCCGTTACCTGCAGCCGCTGGCGCAACCCCTGCGGCAGGGGCTTCAGCGTCTGGCCGGTGCCCACAAGCAGGATCTGGATTTCGCCCGCTTCATCCAAAAGCCGCGCGAAATCCTCTTCTGCGAGCGAGTCCACATCCTTCGCCACCCACCCATAGATGCCGGAGGGCAGGCAGAGCAGCGAGCCGCGATGGGACATATCCGCGAAGCGGAAGCCCCCATTGCCGTAGCCATCTATCGGCGCGCGGCCAGGGAAGTGGGCCGCGCGTATCTCGATTCCCCCCGCCATCAGCGTGACGGAACGTGTGGGGCCGCCTCGGTGTCGGCGGCGGCCGGTTCCGTGTCCACCACCGGGCCGCTCACCGGCCGCAGCTTGAAGAAGATGAGGATCGGCGCGGCGACGAAGATTGAGGAGAAGGTGCCGATAAACACACCGAAAAGCATCGAAGCCACGAAGGAGCGGATCACCTCTCCGCCGAAAATAAACAGGGCAAGAAGCGCCAGGAACGTCGTGACCGAGGTCATCGCCGTGCGTGACAGCATCTCGTTGTCTGATAAATCCAGCAATTGCCCCAGAGGCATCTTCTTGAAGCGCCTGAGATTCTCGCGGACACGGTCATAGATGACGACGGTATCGTTCAGCGAATAACCGACGATCGTGAGGATCGCCGCCACGGTCGAAAGATCGAACTGGAGCTGCGTGATGGTGATGAAGCCGAGCGTCAGGATGATGTCGTTTGCGGTGGCAATGATCGCACCGAGTGCGAACTGCCACTCGAAACGAATCCAGACATAGATCAAAATTCCGGCCATGGCCGCGAGGACACCTATGACCGCCGCCCACGCCAGCTCGCCTGAGACGGTTGGGCCCACCACCTCCGTTCGCCGGATATCGTAGTCCGACGAAACCGCCTGCTGGGCATTGCGGACGAGGATATTGCCGGATTCCTCGCCTGAATCTGGCGCGGCGCCGATCCGGATAAGCGCATCGGTTTCGGTTCCGAAACCTTGCACCTGCGCATCGCCGATCCCCGCCGCTGAAAGCCGCTGTCTTATATCGCTGATATCGGCTTCGCCGGACTTGGCCCGGACCTCAATCAGCGTGCCGCCGGTAAAGTCGATGCCGAAATTCGGCTTGACGATGAAAAGCAGCGCTACTGACGCGATACAGAGCATAAATGAGAAGGCGAAAGCCTGCAGTCGCACCTTCATGAAGGGGATGCGCGTCACTTCCGGCACAAGGCGGATATAGCCGCGCGGCAGTTCCTTCGGGCGGCTGCGGCGCAGCCAAACAGCAACCAGCCAACGGGTCAGCGTGAAGGCGGTGAAGACCGTCGTCACGATGCCGATGGCGAGCGTCACCGCGAACCCGCGCACGGGACCGGAGCCAAGGAAGAACAGGACCACGGCAGCAATCAGCGTCGTGATGTTGGAATCGATAATCGTCGCAAGCGCCTTCCGGAAACCTGAATCGAAGGCTTGGATCACGGTGCGGCCGGCTCGTCGCTCTTCGCGTATGCGCTCGTAAATCAGCACGTTGGAATCGACAGCCATGCCGATCGTGAGGACGATGCCGGCAATGCCCGGCAGTGTCAGCGTCGCGCCAAGCACGGAGAGCACGGCAACAATAAGGGCGATATTGGCGACCAGCGCCACATTCGCGATGAGGCCAAGAAAGCCATAGGCGGCGAACATAAAGACGACGACGAGAATCGAGCCGATGATCGCCGCCATCTTGCCCGCGTCGATGGAATCCTGGCCAAGTCCAGGACCAACGGTCCGCTCCTCGACAATGGTCAGGTCCGCCGGCAGGGCGCCGGCGCGCAGAAGCACCGCAAGGTCGTTCGCGCTCTGGACGGTGAAGCTGCCCGCGATCTGCCCCGTGCCGCCGAGGATGGGCTCGCGGATCTGCGGCGCCGAAATCACATGCCCGTCAAGAACGATCGCGAAAAGCCTGCCGACATTCTCCTGGGTGGCCTGGCCGAACCGCGTCGCGCCCCTGGTATCGAAGCGGAACGTAACGACCGGCTCATTCGTGAGTTGGTCGAAGGACGTCTGGGCATCGACGAGATTCTCGCCGGAAACGATCACCCGGTCCTCGATGAGAAAGGGAACGGGCGGGTTGTCGCGGGTGTACATCACCGTCGTGCCGGCGGGCGGGCGGCCCTGGATCGCCTCCTGCACCGGCACGGACTGGTCGACCATCTGGAAAGTAAGCTTGGCCGTTGTGCCCAGGATATCTTTCAGGCGCTGAGGGTCCTGGAGACCCGGAACCTGGACCAGGATTCGGTCGTCCCCCTGGCGCTGGATGACGGGCTCAGTCGTGCCAAGCTCGTTCACGCGGCGGCTCACGACCTCGATGGACTGCGTGAGCGCGGCGGAAAGACGATACTGAATTCCATCGTCGGTAAGGGTGAGCCGCAACAGGCCGGGCTCCGGCTCAGCCATCTCCAGTTCCTGAATGGAACTGGTGCCAAGCAGCCCGCCCGTCACCGGTTGCAGCAACTCTCCAAGCGCTTGCTTCGCAGCCTCGATCTCGCCTGCGTCGCGAATGCGCACTTGTACGAAACGGCCGGATGAAGAAAGGCCGGTGTAGCCGATACGGCTGTCGCGCAGCACACGCCGCACTTCATCTCGCGTGCTTGTCAAACGCTCGTTGATGAGCTGGTCGCGATTGATCTGCAGAAGGATGTGCGAGCCGCCCTGCAGATCCAGCCCGAGGGTCATCGGGCGCGTGGGAGCCCAGCTCGGCAGCGAGCTCAACCATGACTGCGGAAGCACATTGGGAGCTGCATATGCCAGCCCGAGAGCCACCACGAGCCAGATGAAGAATGTCTGCCAGCGCGAGAAATGTAGCATGTTGTCTCTTGTCGTTCAGGCCGGCCTTTCATGCAGGCCAGCCCCAGAATCCCGCTTGAAGCGGGCTATTTAACGGCCTTTTCGGTCGCCGTCGGTTCACCCTTCACACGTACATCTGCCAGCATTGAGCGCAAGGCTGTCACCTTCGTCCCGCCGAGATCGATCTCAAGCTCGCTGTCATTGATGACCTTGGTCACCTTGCCCACGAGACCGCCGCCTGTGACGACCGTATCTCCCCGACGCACATTGGCGAGCATTTCCGCGCGCTTCTTCATCTGTTGGCGCTGCGGCCGGATAATAAGAAAATACATAATCACAAAGATCAGCACAAAAGGCAGAATGCTGATCAGCATATCCGGTGCTCCCGCCGCCGCTTGAGCATATGCCGGTGTTACAAACATGAACCACTCCTGAGATCAGAGGCTGAGCGTCAGCCCGAGAAAAACTGCGCGGAATATAGATGTTCGGCCCCTGTTTGCAACCGCCTGCAACGGTTGCGCACGTCTTAGACCGTCCCGCATCCGTCAGGACGCACGAAGGACAGGGTAAGTCATTGAATTTACATATCAGGACGATGCGGTGGTGTGCCAGCTTTCAGGGCTCGCATGCAAGCGCATCTGCCGGCCAGCGGCTAGGAGACTCTGCACGGGAGGCATTCCCCGGTTCCGAACGTCAATTAGCCAAGCTCGAATCCTGGACGAGTCCCGCAGCACATCCGGCTTATTTTACTTTCACACCCTCGGTGGCGCTTACTGCCTGCAAGTCGGGACTGATGTACCGAAAACTTGAACCGCGGAAATCCCGGCGTGTGAGCCCTCACATGAGTACAGGGACTGGAGAACGCCAAGCCGCCTCGAAAGCCTGCCGGGAGCTTAGTTGATCTGCGTCCAGGGGCGCTCAGTCATGCCATCGGTGCCTTGGGGCCGATCCCCTTTCTCCCCGTCCTATCGGCAGGTGGAAACAAAGAGGATGCAAACGGAGCGAACGCTGAGAATGGCTGGAACAGCAGGAATGGGGCGGCGGCGAGCGAGAAGCCTCGCCATGCTTCTGGTGGCGGGTATGGCTGCCCTTTTCGCGCAGCAGGAAGAGGCGCGCGCCCAGGCCGGCGTCGGCACTGTAGGCATCCAGCAGGGCATGGTCCCGACGGGCACCATCGGCAGCAACAAGGATTCGTGGAACACCGGCCCGATGCAGTGTCCTTCCGGCACCGTCTTGCGCGGCGTGTACCACGTCGACAAATCGATGTCCGCTCCTAGCGCAAGTACGCACGGCATGACCGTTCAAATCGGCCTTTACTGCGGCGGCCTCATTACTGACGGGACGACCGTCAGCGTGGTGAACCTCAGTCCCGGCTCTACTCCCGATGTGCTGTCGACCAGTTACCCCTTCGCCAATACGGTTCGGTGGGAGGTCTGTCCAGCGAACACGATCGCGCAACAGTTCGGCGGATGGGACCGTGACTGGTCAGGACAATGGGCATGGACGTCCGCGCTCTATATCGTCTGCCGCCCCCTTTATATGAACAGCAATTCGTGGGCGAGGGTAAACGGAACCGCCACCGGCTCGGCTTACCAAGTAGGAGTGATCGAAAGTGCGGCTGGTCAACCGGCGCACGTATTCCGCGGCCTTTTCTGCACGCGCAACGACACAACGCTGGTCTCGGGCCTCCATCTGCAGGGGGGCGGCGAGGGCTGGGACGGCGTGAATGTCTATTGCGCCACTTTGAGGCAGGCGCGGCATTCAGCAGTGCTGACCTTCAGCGATTTTGCATGGGACAAGCAGATCGGCGCCACCGGCTGGCTCGTAAATCTCATGCAGGGGACCACCGTACTCAACAACAACGCGGGCATGTCGGGTGCAAATCGTACGCCCTATGCAACCGCCAGCGCCAACTCCAATGTCTTTCAGGCGCCATATGAGATCTATGTCCTGCCCGCGGGCAATTACCGGGCCGAGGTCAGCCGGCGCCCCAGCGGCATTTCCGCGAACACCTATGTTACCTCCGGAACCTGTACCACTGGCATCACGCTCGGCAACGAACAGGACTCCTCCTGCACGCTGAACGTGAACGGTCTTCCCGACATAGCGGTCGCCATCACACCTCCATCCACGGCTTACAATTTTTACGGCCAAGAGCAGCCGGTCACAGTAACGGCCAGGAACCTGGGGCCGGGCGCCACCGACGGCAATGATGGATTTACTTTGGTCACGACCCTCCCTACCGGCTGGAGGGCGGGCACACTCCCGGCAAACTGCACGGGGAGCAGTGGCAACAGGATTGTCACCTGCGCCCTTAATCCAACCCCGTTGGCAGGCTCCACGTCTCCGGGAGGGGTCGGAGGCTCCATCAGTTTTTCCTTCCCGGTGACTGTGGTTTCTCCGACAGCGGGCGGCACTTATACAGCCTCAGTTTCGCTTGGCCGGAGCGTGCCCGACAATGACAGCGACACCACCAACAACGATTACAACACCGCCAATGACACGGCGGATGGCCTCCTCGTCTTCGATCCAATAGTGCGCATTCGCTACGCGAAGACAACCGTGCCGGGGAACGTGAACCAGAACTTCACCATCAGCGCCGCCAACGGGCTGCCGCAGACGGTGATCAACGCCACGACCGGGTTCAGCACCTATCAAAGGCTAACCAATCCAGCGGCAAGCACCACCTTTACCGAGCAGGCGGTGGCGGGCTGGCGCGGCGCGCGCCTGAGGTGCGTCGCCAATACCGGCAACAGCGGCGTGGTGGCGGGAAATGTCGTCTACGACAACCAGACGCCGAGCGCGGCAGGCTCCACCTTCACCTCGGTCGCGCCGGCCAACACCTTTGTGCTGGGCAACGACTATACCTGCACCTTCACCAATGACCGGACGCGGGTGCGCTATGCAAAGGTAACGCAGCCGGCGAACATCAACCAGAACTTCACCATCAATGCCGCCAACGGTCTGCCTCAGACCGTGATAAATGCCACAACGGGCTTCAGTCCCTATCAGACGCTTACAAACCCGGCGGTGAACACCGTTTTGGTCGAAGTGGCGGTGGCGGGCTGGCGCGGCAGGAGCATGGCCTGCGTGGCCGATACTGGCTGGGGCGGGGAGGTTTCAGGCAGTCAGGCATTCATCAACCCGACTCCTGGCACGGGCGGAACGGACTACAGCTCCACCGTGCCCGCTAATACATTCGTGCCCGGCAATGATTATACCTGCACCTTCACCAATGCGCGCACCCGGGTGCGGCTTGCCAAGGAAACGCAGCCGCCTGGCATCGACCAGGCATTTACAGTCAATGCGACGGCCAGCAACGGGATCGGCACCACGACCATCAATGCCACCGCAGCCGCGAGTTCCTATTGGCCGCTGACCAATGTGGCAGCCATTACCACCCTGGGCGAAGCGCCGGTCACGGGCTGGCGAGGGTTCACTCTCGCATGCCGCGCCGAGACGTCGATCAATGGCGAGACGCAGAACGACGTCGTCTTCAACACCGGGACGCTTGGCGCTGTGAGCACCGCCTATACGCATTCGCTTCCAGCAAACACCTTTGTCGACGGCAACGACTATACCTGCACCTTCACGAATGAGGCGGCGCGGATACGCTATGCGAAGGTGACGCTTCCGCCGAATTTCAACCAGAACTTCACGCTGACGGGCACCAATGGCGTCGGCACGCTGACCATCAACGCCACCACCGGCTTCAGCGCCTATGTCGTGTTGAGCAACACGGCCGCCGCCACCGTCTTGACCGAGGCGGCGGTGGCGGACTGGCAGCCGCTCAAGCTGGAATGCATCGCCACGACGGGCAACAACGGCGTCACGCCGAATGCCATGGTGTTTCCGGCCGCGCCGACGCCGCCCGGCACGGCCGGCCAGCCCTATAGCTGGACCGTGCCGGCGAACACCTTTGTCTATGGCAACAACTACACCTGCACCGCCACCAATGCGCGCACCCGGGTGCGCGTCGGCAAGGTGACGGAGGGCGGCATCGGCCGCTTCACCTTCAACGGCTCGCCCGCCAACGCCAACGGCTTTCCAACCGACGACAGCTATACGGTGGTGACCACGGCGCCGAAAACACTGCAATTCGGCCCGTTCAGGGCCCTTTCCAAGGCCGACACCCTGACCGAGATCGTCGAGACCGTTCCCCTGGCCTGGACGCTGGCCAGCGTCGCCTGCTCGGATTTGAACGCCGGCCAGACCGGCAATCCGATACTGCCGATCATCGGCTATATCACCGACGGCAGGACCCTCATCATCCCGGCGGCCAATGTGAAGCCCGGGGCCGATCTTTCCTGCGTCTTCGCCGACACCTTGACCGGGCTCACGGTCTCCGGCCAAGTCATCCTCGACAATGGCGCCAGCGGCGGGACGGCCTATGACGGAGCCCAAAATGGCGGCGAGCGGGGTTTGCCGGGCGTGCTGCTGCGCCTCACCGACTGCGGCTCGCTTACCTATGGCAGCGATGTCAGCGACGGCGCCGGCAATTTCGCCCTCAACCTCACCGGCGTACCGGCCGACAGCGAGGTGTGTCTCTACCGCGACCCGCTGACCGGCCATGCCGGGGTCAGCCAGCGGCCGGGCACGACCACCAACCCGGTCCTCTCCCCGCCCACCTATGACATGCTGCGCTTCAGGGTCGCCGCCAACACGAACTATACCGGCGTCACCTTCGGCATGATCGCGCTGCCCTCCCTGCTCGAGGACACGGACGAAGTGGTGCTGCCGGGGCAGGCGGTGCTGATCAAGCACAAATACTGGGCCACAACCGTCAGCGAGGTGAACTTCGCGCTGGCCAACATCATCGGCACGCCGGACGCTTCGCTCTTTGATCCCACGCTCCACTTCGACCCCAATTGCGACGGCACGCTGGGCGGTCCTCCTCCGGCCGATTATGCGGTCACCGCGGGCGTCTCGGTCTGCGTCATCGTGCGGGTCTTTGCAAAGGACGCCGCGCCCGCCGGCGCGGAACTGCGATACGACCTCACCGCCACGACCACCCTGGTCGGCAACACCCTGGCAACGCTCGACCCGGCCGTGAACCACGACACGGTGAAGGTCAGCAGTTCGGGCAAGCTCGCGCTCACCAAGCGGGTCCGCAACATTACCGCCGACGGCCCGAACGCCCCCTGGCTTGAAACAAGCAACGGCTCACCGGGAGACATCCTGCAATATCAGGTCATCTTCACCAATCCCGCCGGCGCGGTCGTCACCGACGTGAAGGTGGAGGACGCCACCCCCAGCTTCACGAGCCTTTCCCCGCCGGTCAGCGTTTTCCGCTCCCCCAGCGGCGCGCCCTGTCAGGTCGACGCGCCCCCCAGCGGCGGGACCCCCGGCTACAAGGGCCGGATCGCCTGGAGCTGCAATGGCCCCGTCCAGCCCTATGACCAGGGCGAATTCCGCTTCAGCGTCAAAATCGAAGAGTGAAGACCAGTTCCCCCGTCACTGCTTTGTTATTTCACCATTAATGCAGGAAGCGTGATTGCTGCGTGAACCTTCACCCGATTTCTGCGGATGAAAATACGGCGAGGACAAAGCCGCAAAGACCATCGCGCATTTGAAACCAAGGAGAGCCAAATGAAACATTGGATCAGAGCTTTCTTTATAGCTGCTGGATTTGCGATCGCGCCTTTTTCAGCAGTTGCCCAAGAGGCTTCTCAGAGCCCGATAGAGGCTAAACTCGTCGTCCAGCGCGTCGAATTCGATGCGGAAACCAAAAAAGAGATGCTGATATCCGCAAAAACGGCATCGCCCGGTGACGTGCTTCAATATACGGGCACCTATACAAATCTTTCGGATACGCCCTTGGCAGGCCTCGTGATAAACGGGCCTATTCCGGACAATACCATCTTTACCACTGATGCCCTCAAGGTGTTGGACGACGCCACCTTTGAGGTGTTAGTGCCGGGCGAGCCCTGGCAGACCTTGCCCGCCCGCAAGACGATCAAAAAGCCTGACGGGACGGAAGTGCGTGTTCCCGCTGGACCTGAGGACTACAAGGAGATCCGCTGGAAACTAAGCGACCCCCTCGCTCCCGAGGAGACGTTGACTACAGTGTATCGCGTGAAGGTGTCGCGGTGAACCTTCCCCTTTCACTCCGTTCAGTCCTCCATCTCAGTATCCATGCTTGATGGGATCCCGGCGCGACAGCCCGCTTAGAACTTGCCGAGGTCCTTCAACAGGAAAGCTGCCGCTATCGTCTTCCACGACGCGGTAAAGCCTTTGATCGCGGAACGCGCTAGCAAAGCTCGTCGAGACGCCGTCGCCTGGCTTGGCTTGCGTATCCAGAAAGTCCACCTCCGCTTCGGTGGCCAGGATTCGTGCGTCGGCCTCCGAACGGGCTCTAACCACCACCTCGCCTGCCGGTTCGGCAAGATCCCAATTGGGATCCGTTTCGGCCGCGTCCGGTACAAGCCGATAGATTTTCAGGGTGTCCCTATGCATCCTAGGTCTCCATCGCAGGTACCTTGTCGAACACGCCACCCGGCAAGCGGTTCCTCCTTCTGTCCTGCGAAATTGCGGTCTGAATAAATTTTTTAGAACTTTGGGAACCTTCCCGCGGTCCAGGCATTTGTAGGGGGACGGCACGCACTCCCCCCGCCCCCCAACCCCACAATTGCGTGCCGTTTGCCGGCGCTAAAACGCCGGCATTTTTTTATCCGGTTTCCAGGAAGTGCTTGGGGTTGTTTAATAATCCCGCTCGTAGAAAATACCGAGATCTGATTGCCCGCCCGTTCCCAAGCCCCCGCGCACCCTTAAATTCTCGGTAATATCCAGATTTATCGTTCCGCGGGTCGTGCCTCCCGCGCCCGCCTCCACGCCGACATAGACATTCTCCTGGATATAACGGCCGGCGCGCACTGCAGCGTTACCGCGTTCGTTGGTGACGATGTCGAGCTCGTCGAGCCCAATGGCGCTTCGCAATGAACCCAAAAACGATGTATCGGACCCGCCGGCAAGCTCGGCCGCCGCGGCTGCAAGCTGCGCCAGCTGCAAGGGCGAGAGCTGATCTACCCCACGATCAAAGAGGAGACGGGCCAGCACCTCATCCTGCGGTAGCTCGGGTTGAGAGGAGAAGATGACCTCAGGCTCCGAGACACGGCCGCGGACGGTGATGAAGACCGTTATGTCGCGGCCTTCGGACCGGGCAACAAAATCAAGAAACGGATCGAGGTCGCCCACGAGGCTCACCGTGCCTTCATCGAAGGTTATGCGCTGCGTGAGGATGGAAAGGCGGCCTCGGATCAGACGGAAGCCGCCCACCGGCTGGACGGAGGTCACCGGCCCAGTCACCTGCACGGAGCCGCCGAGTTCCGCATCGAGGCCGCGCCCGCGCACAAAGATGCGTGCTGGCGCGTTGATATTGACGTTGAGGCGCATAACGCTGGGGCGCTGGCTCGGCATCGGCGTGCCGTCGTCGGCGACGCGTGCCTTCTCGAGGGTCCGTTCCACCGCCGGCGGAGGGTTGAGGTGCTGCACGTCGATAGATGCAGCGCTCCCGCCGAACCCGTCCGGCACCAGAATTTCCGCGCGGCTGACTTCAATATTGCCGGATAGGAGCGGATCGCGGGTGATCGGACCCGTGAGTTGCAGGCCGCCGCTAACGGTGGCCGTCACCATCTCACCATCGGCATAGCGGGCCTCATTGAGCCGCAGCATCAGGTCTGCCGGGAAACCCGCTGCTGCGCTGGTGGAGATGGTGCCGGAAAGCGAGAGCAAGCCTCCGGCCGCCAGCGCGGCCGAGGCCGAGCGGATCGTAACCGTGTCGCCCGACAGAACCGCTGCTACATTGATGTTCGCGAGGCGCAGGTTCGATCCAGGATCGACAACCGATGCCCCGGCCGTGGAGATGTTTCCCGATATCGCAGGGGCGGCAATGCTGCCGTCGATCCGAAGATCGGCTGTTGCGGTCCCCATCAACTGCGTGCCTCGCTCCGCGAGCAGCCGGTTGGCAAGGGAAAGCGGCGCGCTGCCGCGCAAATTGAGCGCGAGCCCTCCGCCGGCAAGCGGGATTTGGCCGCTCCCCGAGATGGAAAGGCCGCCGGGACCGGACGCGCTCAAGGATTGGAGTTCAAGCGTACGACCGGCGAACCTTCCGGACGCCCTGGCGTTCAAGGGTGCTGCGCCGACCGAGGTAAGCGCGCGGGCGGTAAGTCCGGCTGCTTCAGCATTGAAGGTAGCGGCCGGGTTGTCGAGAGTTCCGGTTAACCGCGCAGAACCGGTGAGCGTGCCGCCGATATCCTGGCCGGGAATGCGGGCATTGAGGAGTGACAGGGGAAAAGATCGCAGGTCGATGTCGACGGCCATCTGACCGCGCGCCAGGGGCACATCGCCTCGAACGGTGGCGTTTAGGCCGTTCGGGCTCGTCATTTGAGCGTTGAGGCTCAAAATCTCGCCGCGCGTTCTGCCGCTTGCCTCGACCGCAAGCGAGTTGACACCGGCCTCGCGCAGCGCAGCAGCGGCGATGTCCCGGCCGCTCAGCCTGAAATTTACCTGAGGCTCTTGGCGCGTACCGGAAATGGTCGCTTCTCCATCCAGCGTGCCGCCCAAGGCAAGGTCCGGCCGGATGCTGTTGGCGATCGACAAGGGCACGCGCGTGAGACCAAGGGCAACATTGAGCGTCTGTCCGATCTCGCCCTGCGCGGTCAGCTGTCCGCCGGCCACGTCCAGCTGCAGGGGATCGAAGGCCAATGTGTCGCCACGCACCGAAATCCGCGCGGGTTGAAGGAGGCGGGCTGAAACGGGCCCCTGGACGAGCGAGGCTTCGGCAAGCGTGAGAAGGTAGCCTCCCTCCTGCGGTGCGAGGGCCCCGCGCGCAACCACATCCGTACCATTCGTAAGAGCGGCTTGCGCCGAGAAGTCGGTCGCATCGCCGCTCGTCTGGGCATTGGCCGATAGTGTTCTCACGTCGATCCCGGCTGCGTTCAACCCGCTTGCCTGCAGGCCGCCCTGCACGGCCGGCACGCCGAAAAGATCGTCGATAGTCGCCTCCGCCTCGCCGCTCTCCAGGGAGAATTGCGGCAGTCTCAGACGTGTAGCTGATGCATCGATGCTCGCGTGCTGCTGATTATCCAGCGGTTCGAGGGAGATATGCGCATCGAGGGCGCCTTGCGCCTCCGTCAGGAAGAGGGCGGCGGCAGTGGAGATATCGGAAGCATCGAGCATAAGCTCTCCGGTAAGCATCCCTGCCGAATTTTGGGCGATATCTCCCGTCAGCCGCGCTCCCTGCGTTGAAAAATCTATGCCGTTCAGGCGCCGTTCGCCTGACGCGACGGAGACATCCGCCCGCAGATTGGCAGGGGCGCCTTCGAGTGTCGCTTGTCCTGTGATCTGTCCGGTAAGAGCTTCGCCCTGGAGCGTGCCGTCAAAACCGAGGCGGGCATCGTCGAGCGCTTTGTCCAAAAGGCGACCGTTCGGTATCTGCGCGGCAAAGGTGAGGTTGAGATTCCCCGCGCTGCCCGAGGCACGGCCGCTGGCGGTCAGCCGCCCTTGCGCACGCTCTGTTATCGTGGCGAGATTCTCCAGCGTTGTGTCGAAGCGAAAATCGGCAGCCTCACTGGAAAATGTGCCATCCGCAGTGAGCTGCATCTGATCGCTGGCAATGCGGAAATTTTCCGCCGAAAAGCCTGCCGTGCTGCGCGCGACGCGCCCTGTGAGCCGCGTTTGGCCGGTCAGAAGGGGATCAAGCGCCTCTATGCCCACGCGCAATTCATCTGCGGTACCGTCGAGCGTCAGGTCGAAAGCACCGCTGATCGGCTGAACCTCACCTTCGGCGCTGAGATCCACGCCGCCGCTCAGATTGCGGTCAGCGAGCGCCGAAAATGGCGCGATGCTGGAGGCACGCAGGCCAATCTCTCCGCGGAAGGCGTATTCGAGCAAAGTGCCGGAGAGTGTGGCGACAAGACCGTTGCCCAAAAGCTGGGCATTTTCGATAGCAAGCGGCGCGCCGGCTTGCCATGCGCCCTCCGCGTTGAGCCGGATTTCCCGTCCCAGCGCCTGCGCGATATCCGCGCGCTCGGCCGTGATACCCGTGACCGCGCCTTGACCGTCATAGGTGATGCGGCGGTTTGCCGGTGTCGCAAGATCGGCCGCGATGCCTTCAATGGTCAGCGTCACGTTTTCGGCGGCAAACGTGCCGGTGTGCAGGTTCTCGATATTGAGAGAGGCGTTCCAGTTCTCGCCTCCAGCCGCACCGAACCGCGCAGCCAAGCTGGCGGTTCGTAGAGACGTCTCTCCCCCGCTCACGGGAAGGAGCACCTGGTAGCCGGCAGCGTCGGCAATATTCGCATCGAGCGCGAGCGAGTTCAGGAACCCATCCCCCGCCGTTTCTGCGCTTGCCTGAAGGCTGAGCGCAGCGCTGGCAACATCCAGGCGATCAAGTCTGAAGCCGCCGCCGTTTTTGGCTACGCCTTGCGCCTGCAGGCTGGTTTCAGCGCCGAAAAAGCCGCGAAATCGCGCCGGGACCAGCCGCGCGATGGGGCCACCCACATCCGCCGTGAACCCAAGCCCCTCCTGCTGCCGGCGAAACCGAGCCGTACCGGAAAGCGCAGGCTCTCCCGACGCCTCGATCGTCATCGACAAATCGAGATTCTCCACCGGGCCTGAGCCGGCCAGCGTGAGCGAAAGGGGCGGGCGGCCCTCGATGTTGAGAAGATTGGCGACAACGCCGTTCTGCGGCTCGGTCAGGGCGA
Organism: Chelativorans multitrophicus; assembly: GCF_011317445.1. Lineage (GTDB taxonomy): Bacteria > Pseudomonadota > Alphaproteobacteria > Rhizobiales > Rhizobiaceae > Chelativorans > Chelativorans multitrophicus. The sequence continues at coordinate 641,708 of NZ_JAAAPL010000002.1, read as the reverse complement.
AATCAAGATCGAGCCGATCTGCCGCACTGTCGTAAACTGTCTGAAGTGACAATTGACCGCCGGGGCCATCGAGGCGGGTAACATCCAAGGCGGTGTCCAGCGATCCCCCTTCCAGACGCAAGCGGCCCGCGACGGAGAGATTTGACTCCAGTCCGAAGACATTCTGCCCGAAAGACACCGAAGCCACTTCCAGCTGACCGAGATTGATGGCGATGGGCAATTCGGGAACGGCGAAGGACCTGGCTTCGGGCGAGGGCAGGGCATTCGCATCCGGCAGCGGCCGGCGCGTAACCTCGATCGACTCGGCCGCCAGCCGGGAGATCTCGAGCCTCTGCCGAAGGAGCAGCGTCGAGCGGCTCCAGTCGATCGTGGCATTGGTGATCCGCAGCCAAATGCCCTGCCGGTCGGCAACGGTGATCTGGCCGATGGTCGCTTCCGACGAGAGGACACCCTGAATGCCGCTGATCCGTATCTGCCGGTTAGGCGTGGACAGACGGTTTTCGATGAAGGACAGGAAAAGCGAGCGCTCCTCCTCGGGCGTATCCTGAACCGCGTCCTGCGCAAGCGCCGGCAAGATCGCGAGAGCCATGAGAAGGGCAATGAGAAAGCGCATCAGAATGCCTGTCCTATGCCGACATAAAAGGCCACATCCGGATCGTCCCCGCGCGGGTCGAGCGGTACGGCCAAGTCGAGCCGGATGGGTCCGAAGCCGGTTAGATAGCGCAGTCCAGCGCCGACGCCGACCCGCAGATCCTGCGAAAAATCAGGAAATGCCTTGTCATCCACGTAACCCGCGTCGACGAACCCGACTAGGCCGATGGACTGCGTGACCCGGACGCGCAGCTCCGCGGAGGCTTCGATCAGCGAGCGGCCACCCGTGGTGCCCTCGGCGGTTTCAACGCCGATGCTGCGATAGGCATAGCCGCGCACAGAACCGCCTCCGCCTGCAAGGAACAGTTTGTCGGGCGGCGTCTCCGCAAGAGGGGGATCGAGGAGCGCTCCTATTTTCAGACGTCCGGCGGCAACGAACCGGCTGTCCTCATCGAAGCTGTAATAGGTCCGCCCCTCGGCTGTGAGGCGCGCGGCGGCGTTGCCGTAGTTGAACTCGTAGAAGGGCTCCACCGTCAGTTCGGCGAAGATGCCCTCTGTCGCGTCGGCGGGATTGTCCCGCGAATCGTAGACGATCCCGCCCAGAAACCCGGCGGTGACGAACTCGCGCTCGCCGAAATCGTCATCGAAGGTCGCATATGCGGCATTGGCGAGCAGCCTGCCAGTGATCTGGTCCGTGAAGCGGTGGGTGAGTCCCGCTTCGGCGGTCACCCCGGTGCGCGTGTAGATGTCCAGCACCTCGCGATCGCCATAGATCGAGGCGACGAAATCCGTATTGGGCGAATAGTAGATGCCGGGTTTCGTGAAGGTCGTTCCCACACGATAGGTCAATTCCGCGGGATCGATGGTCGGACCTATGCCGGCGACTTTTCCTTCGATGCGCAGTCGTTCCGCGCGGCCGAAAAGATTTCGGTGCAGCCAGAAGGCCTCCAGCCCCAATCCGTCCACGGTGGAATAGGAGCCGCCGACGCCAAAGCGCCGCGGCAGGCGTTCCTGGACGATCACCTGTATGGGCAGGCTTCCGTCCGCGCCGATGGTTTCCGCCTCCTGAATACGCGCCGAACGGAAGACATCGAGCCTGGAGATGTTGTCGCGCGCCTCCTTCATCTCGTCGGGATCGTATTCCGCACCAGGTATGATGCCGGTCTGGCGCGCGACAAAGTCGGGGTCCATGCGCTCCGTGCCGCTTACGGTGACAGGCCCGAAAACCGCATGCCGTCCGGGATCCACCGTCAGCTCTGCATCGATCGTGTCGTTCGTATGGGCGGCGACGATCCGCCGCTCGATCACGTTTGCCTTGGCATAGCCATGATGCCGCCAGGCATCGGCTGCAAGCTCGCCGGCCTCAATGATCACTCCGCTGCGCGCTGGTTCGCCGACGCGAAAGCCCTGATCCGCCGGGTTTTCAACCCTGTCGCGACGGTTGGTGGCGGGAGGTGCCTGGTTTATTATCCGGGCATCCGCGAAGTGGAACAAGGGACCTGGATCAACCACGACACGCACGGAAGCTGGGCTAGCCAGTTGCGCATCGGGGAGAAGATCATCTGCCTCGCGCCCGTCGATGGTAATTGAAATCGTCCCGCCATATCGCGCCACGGAATAAAGCGCGTTGAGAAGGCGTCGGTAATCTCCGCGTGCCTTGGCGATAAGCCCTGCTGCGCCCGAGGCCGGTTCTTCCCGGTCGCCCCAAAGCCGGGAGGCGCGTTGCAGCACCCGTTCGATATCCCTGTCGCCACCCTGGACGACGAAATCCACCATATAGGGCTGGGGCGTGCCTATGACTTCCTCTTCCGGCGTGTTGCGCTCGAAGAGGCGCAAGCCGAAAATCTCCAGTGCGGCGGACGGAGGCGGGACGGCTATCGCCGCGGCGCCTACAAGGACAGTCGCCCGCACGAGAACGGAGATCCGGTAAGGCTTGGCAGTGCGGTTGCTCAATATCCCTCCCGGCCGGCAAAAAACTGCGCTTGCCAGCTAGCTCTCAATGTCCCCGCTTGCCCCACCACCATGTGCTGCCACAGCAACGAGCTGACGGCAGATGGCAGCGAGCCTAGCAGTACCGCAATTTTCAGGAGGCCATCAAGCGGGCGAGGTATGGCTCTGCCGTGCTTTTTGCCCCGGCGTGGCCATCAGGCCACTATTTGTCGGGACAGCGGGTAACGGTGAGTGTGCGCTCCGCGCCCTCAACGGGGGAGGTGACGGAGAGCGTATCCGCACCCGTTTTCTGAAGCGTGAAGGTGCGCTCGCTTTGCTCACCGCCGATTGTGCAGCTGGTATAGACCTGCGCCGTATCGCCCGTTGTTTCCACATCACGGACGCTGCAGGTCGCTCCCTCGGAGCGGATCATCGTGTCGGTGATATAAAGACCTTGGCCGCTGCCCCCCTCGGCGGAAGCGCAGGCGGCCTGATCGCTCGCCCAAGTGCCTCGGACCTGGACGAAACTCTCAAGCTCATTGCGGAAGTCGTTCGGATTCTCCTGTGACTGGCCCCCAGCCCGGTCGGGACTGACAATCACCGGGGACTCGTCCCTATCGACATCGTCGGCAGCGCCCCGCGAATTGTTGGGGCCGGTCGGGGCCTGGGCGAGCGACGGCTGTACCAGAAGGCATGAAAACAGGAGCGCGCAGGCCAGCGGTGATGTTCTCATTTGCCGCTCCTATTGCCTTTGCCAAGATCAGCGCGGGCGCGCTCTTCCTTGTTCATTTTTGTGAAGCTCTCCATAACCTCGTCCGGATCAGTGCGTGCATCCGGTGAAGCATGGCGTTGATTGCGCACGCTCAGCTGATCATCACCTTGCAGGCTGTTTTTACCCATTCGATCATTGGCGAGATCTGTCTGTCGAAGCTTCGTAGACCCGCTTGGCTTGCGCGCTTGGCGGGCTTTGTCGACCGTCATATCTTTCTCCTTTTTCATCGGAAATGCCCTTCGAACCAATGGATCGCCAAGTGGTTTCCTGGAACAGGCCATTTTCCTCAGGAAGCGGAGGACGGCATGAGAGGTTTGTGAGGCTTGGCCTGACCCCGGTGGGCAAAGCCGGCAAAGGGCTCTATTGTTCCGAAGGCTACGGCCCGGATCGAATCGAAGGGTGAATATGTCAGAGGCAGCCAATACAGGCACCGAGCCGGCTGTGCGGCCACGGGCCGCCCGCCGCGTTGCAGCCGCAACGACCAACCCCGAAGGAAAAGACGAGCGGAGGGGCAGGAAGCCGGTCTATCTGGTAGACGGCGCCCGCACCCCTTTTTTGAGGGCGAGAGGTAAACCGGGTCCATTCACGCCGGTCGATCTTGCCGTCCAATGCGGCAGGCCTCTTCTCGACCGGCTTTCCTTCGGGCCGGAGGAGTTCGACCTTGTCATCCTGGGATGCGTGAACGTTCTCGCCGATGAGATGAACCCCGCCCGCGTCGCCGCCCTTCGGCTTGGCATGGGCGAGGCGATGAGAGCCTTCACGGTGCAGATCAATTGCGGCTCGGGCATGCAGTCGATCGATACGGGTTTCCGCCTGATCGAAGGCGGCGAGGCCGACTTGATCCTGGCTGGCGGCGCTGAAGCCCTGTCCCACGCACCGCTCGTTCTTTCCAGAAAGGCCGCCGGCTGGTTCGCACAGTTCGCCACGGCAAAGACCGCCTGGGACAGGGCCGCCGCGCTCGGCGCGTTCCGTCCGGACATGGCGAAACCCATCATCGGGCTCGAACGCGGGCTAACCGACCCAATTACCGATTTCAGCATGGGGCAGACCGCGGAGATCATCGGCCATGCCTTCGGCGTTACCCGGCAGGCTGCTGATGCCTATGCGCTCGAAAGCCATCGCAGGCTCGCGCGCGCCCAGGCCGAAGGTTTTCTCAAGGGCGAGGTTATTGCCTCGGTGGCAGCCGACGGCACGCTTTACGACCATGACGACGGCGTAAGGCCGGATAGCTCGATTGAGAAGCTCGCAAGGTTGAAACCTGTCTTTGAACGTCCTCACGGACGCGTGACGCCCGGCAATTCTTCCCAGATCACCGATGGGGCGAGCTGGGTCGTGATCGCATCCGAGGAGGCGATCGAAAAATACGGGCTCACCCCGATCGCTCGCATCGTGGACAGCGAATGGGCCGCGCTTGATCCATCCGTCATGGGCTTGGGCCCAACCATCTGCTCAACCGAACTCATAAAGCGGCGTGGCCTGGCGCGCGAGGACATCGACCTTTGGGAAATCAACGAGGCCTTCGCCGCTCAGATTCTCGCCTGCCTCGCCGCATGGGAGGATGAGGAATATTGCCGCGAGGTGCTGGGGCTCAGCGTACCCTTCGGTACGGTTGACCGTGACCGGCTCAATGTCGACGGCGGGGCGATCAGCCTCGGCCACCCGGTGGGCTCCAGCGGCAACCGCATTGTGCTTCATCTTGCCAACGCCATGCGCAGGCTCGGTCTGAAGCGTGGCATCGCCACCGAGTGCATCGGGGGCGGGCAGGGCGGCGCCATGCTTTTGGAGGTGGTCTGATGTCTGTCTCGCGCAGGGTCTGGAAGCTCCTTCAGGATCGCAACGACTATTTCGGCCCCGAGGGAGAGCCGATGCGCCGGCTTTCGCATTGGCGCTACAGCAGGGACGAGGAGGGCATCGTCTGGCTCGTCCTCGATCGCGCGGGCGAGAGCGCCAATACGCTATCGGAAGCGGTGATGGCGGAACTTCATACGGTTCTGGAGGATCTTCGAAGCCTCAACGCTCGGGGCCTCGTCATTCGCTCCGCAAAGAAAGGGGGCTTTGCCGCCGGTGCCGACATCCGGGATTTTCGCGACATTCGAGACGCCGGGGAAGTCGAGAAGCGCATCCAGCGCGCGCATGACATCATTGATAGGCTGGCGGCTCTCGCGATGCCCACCGTTGCGGTTATTCACGGCCATTGTCTGGGTGGCGGCCTAGAAATAGCGCTCGCCTGCAAATACCGCATCGCCGTCAATGGCGCGAGCTTCGGTTTTCCCGAGATATTGCTGGGTCTTCATCCAGGATTGGGAGGCACGTTCCGGCTTACCTCTCTCATTGATCCGGTCGAAGCGATGACCATGATGTTGACGGGCCGCAGCGTTCACACCAGGAAGGCGAAGGCGCTTGGCCTGGTGGACGAGATTGTGGAAGAGCGGCATGTGCGCGACGCCGTGAAAGCTGCCATTGCCGGAAATCTCAATCGCGCCTCCGGCGGCTGGAAGAACAGTGTGTTCCGCCTGGGTCCTGCCCGGCGCCTCGCGGCGGGCCGAATGCGGGCCGAAGCGGAGAAGCGCGCCCCCAGGAAGCACTACCCCGCCCCCTATCGCCTTATCGACCTTTGGGAAGAGCATGGCGGCGACGCAAGGGCCATGCAGCGCGCCGAGATCCGCTCCTTCTCCGAGCTTCTCTTGGGCAAGACGTCCCAGAATCTGATCCGCGTTTTCTTCCTGCGTGAGCGGTTGAAGTCGCTTGCCAAGGGCGAGAGCGGCATCGCGCGCGTTCACGTCATCGGCGCAGGCACCATGGGCGGCGATATCGCAGCGTGGTGCGCATCGCGGGGCATGCGGGTGACGCTGACGGACTTGGACCCGAAGGCGATCGCGAAGGCCGTTGGTCGGGCGTCCTCCTTGTTTGACAAAAAGCTTCATTCGAGCCTGGAGCGCCGCGACGCGCTCGACCGTCTGACGCCCGATTTCGATGGAACGGGTTTCGCAAAGGCCGACCTCGTCATTGAAGCGGTTGCCGAAAAGGCGGAAGTGAAGCGCAGGGTTTACGAGGCGATTGCACCGCGCATGAAACCAGGAGCGATCCTTGCCACGAATACCTCCAGCATTCCGCTGAAGACGTTGAGCGAGGGCTTGCCTTTCCCGGAGCGCTTCATTGGCCTGCATTTCTTCAATCCTGTCTCGCGAATGGAGCTGGTTGAGATCGTCGCCCATGAGGGGGCGAGCGAAGATGCGCTCCAGCGGGCGCGCGCCTTCTGCGGAGATATCTCTCGCCTGCCGTCGCCTGTGAAGAGCGCGCCGGGCTTCCTCGTCAATCGTGCGCTCATGCCGTATCTGGTCGAGGCCTTCGTCATGTTCGACGAAGGCGTGCCGATAGACGTGATTGACCGGGCTGCCCGCAATTTCGGTATGCCCATGGGACCGATCGAGCTGGCAGACCAGGTCGGGCTCGATATCTGCCTCGAAGTGGCGCGCATGCTGAAGGAGCAGTCGCCTGATCCGATGCCCGAAATCCCGTCCTGGCTCGTGCAGAAGGTTGAGGCGGGTGAGACGGGACGCAAAGCCCGACGGGGCTTCTACTCCTACGATGAGAAAGGCAAGATCAGAAAAGAAGAGGTAAAAGCGGCGGAAGGGGCGCAGATCCCCCGCGCTGACGCGGAAGCGGCCGACCGGTTGATCCTTCCAATGCTCAACACGCTTGTGAGATGTTTGCGCGAGAATCTTGTAAACGAAGAAGAATTAATAGACGGCGCCATGATTTTTGGCACCGGCTTTGCGCCGTTTCGAGGCGGTCCGCTTTTTTACGCGCGCACGCGCGGAGTGAGCGAGATCACCGCTAAGCTGCGGCAGCTTGAGGAAAAATATGGCGAGCGTTTTGCGCCCGATGAGGGGTGGGAGAGGCTGAAAACTTGATGCCGGTCGCCGCCTCCGGGAACCTCATCCGTTTCAGGGGAGCAAAGCGACCGGAAGCAGGACCGTTAAGAGGGCGGAAGCTTATCCGCCCACAAGCGTTCCGCCGTTCGGATGCAGCGTCTGGCCAGTGATGTAGGATGAATCCTCGCAGGCGAGGAACAACATGCAAGGCGCCACTTCATTGGGCTGACCCGGCCGTCCGAGCGGCACGTTGCCGCCAAACTTGGCGACCTTCTCGGCGGGGAAAGATGCCGGGATGAGCGGCGTCCAGATCGGACCCGGCGCGACCGCGTTCACGCGGATTCCCTTCGAAGCAAGATTACCCGATAGCGCACGCACAAAGGCGAGGATGGCCCCCTTGGTCGAAGCGTAGTCCATCAGGACATCCTGTCCTTTGAACGCGGTAACGGAGGTTGTGCAGATGATGGAAGAGCCCTCTTGCATGTGCGGAAGGGCAGCCCGCGTTATTCGGAACATACCGAAGATATTGGTTTTATAGGTGCGCTCCAGCTGTTCGTCTGAGATATCAGTCAGCTCTTCCTGATAATGCTGCTCGGCGGCATTGTTCACGAGGACATCGATCTTCCCGAACCGCTCGATCACCGCTTTGACGAAGCGCTCAGCCGTCTCGGTTTCCCCGACATCTCCTGGCATTGAGAAGACATCGCCGCCTTCGGCGGCAACCAGCCGTTCGGTTTCCTCGGCATCCTTCTGTTCGTCCCTATAGAGGAAAGCCACCTTGGCTCCCTCGCGAGCAAAGAGAATGGCGGTCGCGCGGCCAATGCCGGAATCTCCGCCGGTAATCACCGCCACTTTATCCTTCAAGCGGTCCGAGCCGCGATACCGAGGCGTGAATTCCGGCCGCGGATGCATTTGATGCTCTTTGCCCGGCTGGTGCTCCTGCTCCTGTTTGGGAAGTGTTTGCTCGCTCATAGTCCTGCCTCGTGCTTTCCATTCCTGTCAGGAACACGATGGCCGGTCGTCCTGTTCCGCTCCTTTGCGGAACTTTCCTGCGAGCGGCGGATTTTCGGGAAAGCTCTATAAAGGAGGCGACCATGCCTGCGAAATCCAAGGCGCAACAGAAAGCGGCGGGCGCTGCCCTTTCAGCCAAGCGCGGCGAGACGCCAAAATCCAAGCTCAAGGGCCCTTCCAAGAGTATGGAAGAATCCATGAGCGAGAAGCAGCTTGAGGAACTGGCTCACACCAAGCGGAAGAAGCTGCCGAACAAAAAGAAGGATTGAGGCTCTTACTCCTCGTCCTCTTTTGTCTCGCCCTTTTCGAGCGCATCCATGAAGGAGTTCAGCCAGTGGGCGGAATCGTGCTTTCGTATGCGCTCCATAAGAGCCCTCTGGCGCTCCTGACGTTCATCCAGCGGCATTGTGAGCGCGCGGCAAAGATTGCGAGCCATGTCGTCCACGTCATACGGGTTGACGATCAGCGCCTCGTGCAGATCCTCCGCTGCCCCTGCAAACTTTGATAGAACGAGCACGCCCGGATCATCCATGGATTGCGCGGCGACATATTCCTTGGCGACGAGGTTCATCCCGTCACGAAGCGGCGTGACAAAGCCCACCTGGCTCGCCCGGTAGAGAGCTGCCAGCGCGTCACGCGGCACGGTGCCGTGGATGTAACGCACAGGCGTCCAGTTAAAATCGGCGAAGCGGCCGTTGATGGCGCCGGACAGAGCCTCCAATTCCTTGCGGATATCCACATAGGCCTCGACCTCTTCGCGTGTGGGCGTGGCGATTTGCATCAGCGCGACTGATTTCCTCATCTCCGGATAGAGCTCCAGAAGGCGGGCAAAGGCGCGCAATCGATCCGGCAAGCCTTTCGTGTAGTCCAGCCTGTCGACGCCGATAATCTGCCTTCGTCCAAGGATCTCGCGCCGTTTGGTTTCGATTTGCACCTCGTCATTCGGCTTCTCGGCCATGCCCACAAAGGCATCCACATCGATGCCGATGGGATAGAAACCGGCGATCACCTCGCGCTCGCGCGTCCTGATGCGCCCGTCGGCCAGAATTTCACAACCCAGATGATCCTCGACATAGCGCAGAAGGTTGTTGAGATCCGTATGCGTCTGAAAACCGATCACATCATGCTTCAGCAGGCACTCCACCAGCCAACGGTGGCGGGGAACAGCGGCGAGAATTTCCGGGGGCGGGAAGGGGATGTGCAGGAAAAAACCGATACGCTGCTTGCAGCCGCGCTCGCGCAACTCCGCCGCGAGCGGAATAAGATGGTAATCATGGATCCAGATTAGATCGTCGTCACGGAGAATCGACACCAGCGCATTTGCGAATTTCGCATTCACGCGCCGATAGCCTTCCAGGAAGGCCGTTTTGTACTCCACCAGATCGAGCCTGTAGTGAAAGAGCGGCCATAGAACGCTGTTGGCAAAGCCCAGATAGTATTCCGCATAGTCCTGCTCGGTGAGCGGAATGGTCGCCTGGGTCACCTCGCCAATCTTGCGGATGCGCGGCTCCGGCTCCTCCTCGTATTTCAGCGTCTGCCCGTCCCAGCCCATCCATACGCCGCCGCGCTGACGCAGCGAATCCGCAAGGCCGACCGCAAGCCCGCCGGCCTGGGACGTCCTTGTCAGGTCCGCTACGCGGTTCGAGACGACGACAAGCCTTTTCACACTACTGTCTCCCATGGTTTGGAAAGCCGGCGGGCGCCATTGATGATACCCACCATCGAATAGGTCTGCGGGTAATTGCCCCACATCTCCCCTGTAACCGGGTGAGTATCCTCGGAAAGAATCCCGAGGGGATTGCGGGCTTTCAGCAGCGCTTCGAAAATCTCGCGCGCTTCATCGCGGCGGCCGATCCTGGCGAGGGCGTCGAGCCGCCAGAAGGCGCAAATGTTGAAGGCCACTTCCGGCTTGCCGAAGTCGTCGGCTGCCTCGTAACGCATCATGTGAGGGCCGATCGCAAGGGCTTTCTCGAGCTGGTCCACGGTACTCACAAAGCGCGGATCGCGCGGATCAATGAAGCCCACTTCGGCCATCAGCAGAACGCTCGCGTCGAGCGTCTCGCCTCCAAAACTCTCCACGAACGCCTTGCGCTTCTCCGACCAGGATTCGGCAAGAATCCGCTCCTTGATTTCGTCTGCACGCTCTCTCCAGTACCGCACGCGCGCGGCCTCCCCCAATTGCGCCGCGATATGGGCCAGCCTGTCGCACGCCGCCCAGCACATGAGACTGGAGGAAGTGTGAACGCGCGACCGTGAGCGGAGTTCCCACATCCCCGCGTCGGGCTCGTTGTGCAGCCTAAAGGCCTGCTCTCCGGCGTGCTCCAGAAGCCGGAAATGTGTCATATTCGGCTTCATCTCTATACGGCGATCGAAGAAAATCTGCGCCGCGCCGAGGATGACGTTTCCATAGACATCGTGCTGGTAATGCTCAAAGGCCTGGTTGCCGAACCGCACCGGCCCCATTCCGCGATAGCCGGCAAAATTTTCAAGGATATTTTCGGTTAGCTGCCTTTCGCGGCCAATGCCGAACACCGGTTGCAAGTGGCCGTCATCAGCATCGGCGACGATATCCATCAGGTACCGGAAGTAATTCTCCATGGTTTGCACGGTGCCCAGGCTATTCAGGGCACGCACCACAAAAAAGGCGTCGCGCAGCCAGCAAAAGCGATAATCCCAGTTGCGGCCACTATCGGGAGCTTCGGGAATGCTCGTCGTCATCGCGGCGACGATGGCGCCCGTTGGCTCATAGGTGCACATCTTGAGCGTAATGGCAGCGCGGATAACCGCGTCCTGCCACTCGAAGGGCAGCGCGAGATTGGCTACCCATCCGCGCCAGTAAGCGGAGGTACGCTCCTCGAAATCCCGTGCCGTGTGCGCAACTCCACCCTCGATCGTCTCGTCCGGTCCGAATATGAAATCGATCGGCGCGGAAAGGGTGAAAAAGGTTTCATCGAGGACGTAATCGATCGGCGCAGTGGTGGTGAGCCTCAGCGTGATATCCGGCCCCACATAGCGCAGGTGATTGGACCCTCGCGTGGTCTGAGGGCGCACTGTTCCATTGCAGAATGTGGGCTTCACCCGGATGGAAATGCGCGGCGTCCCGGAAAGCGGGCGGATACGGCGGACCAGGGACTGCGGGCGGAAAATGCGATCGCGCCAGAAAAACCGGGGTGCGCAATCGATGATCTCAAGTGAGCCCGAGGCGCTATGCAGCCGCGTCACCAGCACGGCCGTATTGCTGTCATAGTGCTGTTCCGTCTCCGTCAGGCCTTCGAGAGCGATCGAGAAAAGCCCCTCAGAGGGATCATCCTGGCCGGCCAGGAGCGCATTGAAGACGGGGTCTCCATCGAAACGAGGCAGACAACACCACACGATCCTGCCTTGTGGATCGACCAGGGCGGAAAAGCTGCAATTACCGATAATTCCGAGATTAAGTGTCGTCATGATATAGCTCTATCCTCAATAGTCCCGGGACTCGAACCTCGCGGCCAGGCGTTCGAGCCATTCGCGAAAACTGCTGGCTTCATCAGCCCTAAATCGGGCAGATGTTTTACCGCCTCCGATCTTTATGGAGAACCCGTTTATATGCGCGATCTGGTTGAAGGCATCCTCGTCGGTGACGTCATCCCCCGCAAAAAGGGGTGTGCGTCCGCGAAAAGGGTCCTCCTGCATAAAGGCGGTCAGAGCATCGGCCTTCGTTGCCTTCCCGCCCTTCACCTCAAGCACCATCTTGCCATGCAGGAGATGAAGCCCCTTTGAGTCGTTCGCCGCCGCGTGCACGGCTGCTATCGAGGCGGCTTCGAGGTCGGGTCGCTGCCGATAGTGAAGAGCCAGCGAACCGTGCTTTAACTCCAGCAGAAGCCCCTCATGCGAGTCGGCGAATGCCTGCAGTTTAGCGCGCACTGCCGAAAGCTCCTCCTCATCAATTACGCTCCCGACATGTTGTCCGCCGGCGGTCCTGCGCTCCATCCCATGCACACCGGCCACCGGCAGGAGGAGAGGCGCCAGAAAATGATCGATGACCTCGATCGGCCGGCCGGTGATAATGGCAATTGCGCCGTCGGTGCTCTTCAGAAGGCGCGCGAGCGCCTCGCGCGTGGTTGGGGGAACGGAAACTTCGTCCGGGCGTTCGGCGATATCCGCAAGGGTCCCGTCGAAATCGAGGAAGATCGCTATGCTGTTCGGTTTCAGTGCCGAACAATCGAGTGATGAAAGAGGTTCTGCTTCGCCGGCCATGACTTCACGATAGTGTGGGTGAAGCGGTCATGTTCCTGCCATGGTGACCGCATTTTGGATGCTGCAGCGTAATTCCAGCAGCCCTGCTGGGAGGCAGATAAAGCGGATTTGCCATTTGGACAAGTTTGAGGACAGGCGATGCAAAGATCAAGACTTGCGCGTAAGGGTATAGCAGCGCTGGCCCTGCTGGGGTTCTCGGCGACCTTTTCGGCAGCACAGGGCCGCGTGGACGCGCGCCAGCTTTCCTGCGGAGAGGCCCGCGCGCTCGTTCAGCAAAACGGTGCCGTGGTCTTCACCACGGGGCGTTTCACCTATGACCGGTATGTCGCCGGTGAACGCTTCTGTCCGGTGGGACACGTTGCCGATGATGCCTGGATATCGACGCGCGATACGCAATCCTGCCGCATCGGCTATAGGTGCATCCTCGATCCCTGGGACGATGACAACGACTTCCTGCGGATTCCCCGTTGAGGCGCGAAGGGGCCTATGAGCTTGGCGCGATGAGCGGCAAGTCTCCTGCGCGCCGGCGATAGACGTGATCGACCAGGCCCCATTCGCGGGCGTCCTCCGCAGTCATGAAGAAATCGCGGTCGAGCGTGCGTTCCACGTCTTCCTCCGCGCGTCCGCAATGTTCCGCGTAAAGCCGGATCATGCGGCGCTTATGCCTCATGACATTTTGTGCGTGGCGTTCAATGTCTGAAGCCTGTCCCTGAAAGCCGCCAAGCGGCTGATGCAGGATGATGCTGGCATTGGGCAGGGCGACACGCATGCCGCGTTCGCCCGCCATGAGCAGGAAGGAACCCATGGATGCCGCCGTGCCGAGGCAAAGCGTGGCGACGGGGCATTTGATGAACTGCATCGTGTCATAGATGGCAAAGCCGCTGGAGACCACGCCGCCAGGCGAGTTGATGTAGAAAGCGATTTCCTTTTTCGGGTTCTCCGCTTCCAAATGCAGCATCTGCGCGCAGACGAGCGCGGCGGAATTGTCGTCCACCTGGCCGTTCAGGAAGATGATGCGCTCGCGAAGGAGCCGGGAGAAGATGTCGAAGGAACGTTCTCCGCGCGCCGATTGCTCAACGACCATGGGGATGAGATTCATCGTGTCGCGCATGGCGCAACCTCCTTGAGTTTTGTTTGGATACTGGGAAGCGAATAGGGGGCAGCGAATAGAATGGCGAAGCACTCCGCCCGCTATCCCTACTCGCTATTTGCCCTTTAGACCGCCATCGCCAGCGGCGGATTGTTCGCGTTCGCAGCCATGACAGGCTTTACGATTGCCAGCGGGCCGTGCGTCAGCCGAAACCAGGTGCGGCCGGCCGGCAGCCGCTTAAGCTCGATGGTGACCATCGGCGGCGCTTCGGGATGGTCGGGATCATGCCAGGCATAGCTGACGCGGCTATATGGTTCCGCCTCGATGAGCCGGTAGCTTGGCCCCTCCAGTCCGCCGTCCGATGGGCTGGCGTCCAGCCAGTCGGACAGAAACGCCTCTTCCGTGAGCGCCCGCCACAGCTTCTCGGGCGAGGTCTCCATTTCGCATTCCACGACCACCTCGTCCGGCTTCGTTCGAACCTCGTCCATGGGCGTCATTGATCCATCTCCTTCAGAAGCGTCTTCAGCCTGTCGACACGGGCCGGCCAGAACGAGCGGTAACGGGTGAGCCAGTCGAACACAGGCGCAAGCCCATCAGGCGCCAGGCTGTAATGCACATGCCGCCCACTCTTCTTTTCCGCGATCAGGCCTGCGCTCCGCAGCACCGCCACGTGCTGCGAAACCGCTGGCTGTGAGATGCCGAGTCCCTCCCGCAATTCGCTTGCGTTCTTCTCGCCATCGAGCAGCCGCTCCAGGACCGCGCGCCTGGTCGGATCCGCAAGGGCACGAAAGACATCCGACTCGTTCATAGCAATATATAAGCACGCACTTATGTTTTACGCAAGCAGCGTTGCGCCAGTGCAGGAAACTCTGTGTAACAGTGGTTGGCGATGGCTTGCGTCTCCGCAGCAACTGCCTTAATTCCCGCGGGTCTTGCCCGTATACGGCTGGGCCAAGCAGTCCGGTTCTCCAAGCAGAAGCTGATGTCCTTTTTCCATTTTCTTCGTGAAAACGCCCGCTGGCTCGCCGGCGGCTTTTTGCTCACCTTCTTTTCCTCTTTCGGCCAGACATTCTTTATCTCCATTTCCGCTGGCCACATCAGGCAAGAATACGGTCTCTCTCACGGCGCCTTCGGCATGATCTACATGCTGGCCACCCTCGCCAGCGCATTCACGCTGACCAAGTTCGGGCAAATCGTCGACCGCTATTCGCCAAAGACCGTGACGCTGATCATCGTCCCGATGCTAGCGCTTGCATGTATCTCCATGGCGTTGTCTCACTCTGTGGCTCTGCTTTGCCTGACGATCTATCTCCTGCGGCTGTTCGGGCAGGGGATGATGACGCAGAACGCATTCACGGCAATGGGGCGGTGGTTTTCCGCCCAGCGCGGGCGTGCTGTTTCCATCACTACGCTTGGCCTGAATGGCGGGGAGGCGATTCTTCCATTGATATTCGTGACGCTTACCGCCCTTGTCGGCTGGCGTAACGGCTGGTTTATCTCGGCCGGTTTCCTTCTGCTAATCGCACTGCCTGTCATATCTTCCCTAATGGCGGTGGAGCGCACACCGAGGGCCAGCGATCCGCCGGCGCGAGTTACGACCGGACGTTACTGGACACGCGCCGAGGTGGTTCGCGATCCCCTGTTCTACCTGTTGCTTTTGGGCGTCATGGCGCCGGGCTTTATTGGCACCACCATCGCGTTCCACCAGGTCTATCTTGTGGACTTGAGGGGCTGGACGCTGGAAATTTTTGCCTCGGCTTTCACCGTGTCGGCAAGCATGACAGTGGTATTTGCATTGATCTCCGGCCAACTCATCGACCGCTTCTCGGCCGTGGCGATGCTGCCCGCCTTCCTCCTGCCGTTGGCCATAGCATGCTTTGTGCTCGCGACTTTCGATGCTCAATGGAGCGTGTTCGTCTTCATGGGGCTGCTCGGCATGTCGAATGGTTTCTCATCCACGCTTCTCGGCGCCCTCTGGCCTGAAATCTATGGAGTCCGCCACCTCGGAGCCGTTCGGGCACTGATCGTCGCCATTCTCGTTTTTGCAACGGGCGCTGCGCCGGGTCTGACGGGATATCTTATCGACATAGGCATATCCTATCCGCTGCAGATCGCGACGATGGGGCTTTACTGCCTGGGGGCCGCGCTCCTTATGCTCATTGTCTCGCGGCGGCTCCAGATGCGATCCTTGCAAATGGTCGAGGCGTCGGCTACCTCCGCGCCATGACTGTAACAGTTCGCTTCGCGCCGTCACCGACGGGGCAGATCCATATCGGCAACGCACGCACGGCGCTCTTCAACTGGCTGTTCGCCAGAAGGGCAGGGGGAAGCTTCGTGCTGCGCTTCGACGACACCGATGTCGAGCGCTCACGCAGGGAATACGCCGATCAGATAGAGATCGATCTCGCATGGCTAGGCATCAAGCCGGACCTGACGGTTCGCCAGTCCGAACGGTTTGGTCTCTACAATCAGGCGGTGGAAAAGCTGAAGGAAGCGGGGCGTCTTTACCCCTGCTATGAGACGGCGGAGGAGCTGGAGCTTCGCCGCAAGATCAGGCTCTCGCGCCGGCTGCCGCCGATCTATGGCCGTGAGGCGTTGAAGCTCACCGAAGAGCAGAAGGCGGCCTATGAGGCGGAAGGCAGGAAGCCGCATTGGCGCTTCCTTCTCCCCAATTTCGACAGCGATCCTTTTTCGACCGGGCGCACCGAGATCCATTGGGATGATGTCATCCGTGGCCCGCAGACGGTCGATCTGGCCTCGATGTCGGATCCGGTCCTCGTCAGGGAGGACGGGACATTTCTCTACACGTTGCCGTCGGTGGTGGACGATATCGATCTCGGTATCACCCACGTGATCCGCGGTGACGACCACGTGACCAACACCGGCGCACAGATCGCGCTTTTTGAGGCTTTGGGCGCGAAGGCGCCGTGCTTCGGTCATCATAACCTGTTGACCACCGTCACCGGCGAGGGGCTTTCCAAGCGCACTGGCGCTCTCTCGATTGCAAGCCTGAGGAAGGCCGGTATAGAACCGATGGCCGTTGCATCGCTCGCGGTGCTTATCGGCACGTCGGAGGCCGTGACAGCCTATCGCGACATGGAAGAGCTTGCGGCCCATTTCGAACCGGCATCCAGCTCCAAATCCTCAGCAAAATTCGATCCGGCGGAGCTGGAGGCTCTGAGCCGATCCCTCATTCAGGCAATGCCCTTCGAAGCAGCCGCTCCGCGCCTGGCGGCAATGGGGGTCGAAGGATCGATAGCCGAGCCGTTCTGGAATGCGGTGCGCGGCAATATCGATAAGCTCTCCGAGGCAGCCGAATGGTGGCATATCGTCATGAAGGGCCCGGAACCGACGGAGTTCACCGAGGACGACCGCAATTTCGTGAATGAGGCTTTCGACCTACTCCCACCAGAGCCATGGGACCGCGAGACGTGGCGCAGTTGGACGGAAAAGGTGAAAGAGAAAACAGGACGCAAGGGCAAAGCACTTTTCAGGCCCTTGCGCCTCGCACTCACCGGGCGCGAGTCCGGGCCGGAGCTCGCAGATTTATTGCCTCTTCTGGGTCGGGAAAGAACTTTGGCCCGACAACCCTGACATTCTTCTCCGCTTCCGTCATGGGCCGAGCGGAAGAGTCCCTGGAAAAAATCCGCTGTTCCACAGGAACAGCGCTCGCATCCGGGATCTCCTGGAAGGAGGAAGAATCGCCAGGCGGTTGAATGGAGGAGGTTTTCTCCTGATCGGCACTCTTCTGGCCGGCACCGGCGATCACCACATAGCCCGCAGGCTGGCCCATCGCGCCGGTGACGTCGACAAAGAGCATTGTTCCCACGATAAGCAATTGGACGCGAAGCCGCTTTTCTGAAAGACGCATAACACACCCCGCCGACAGATCATCTGCGGCTCATTCCAGGGACCGCAGATGATAAACGGAAGTGTATCAGGCCGTTATTAATCGTGTGTTAGCCTGGCAGATTCAGTTGTCTGTTCTGGCTCTGTAGAGCCTCCACCGCGGAAAGCGCCGTCATATTAACGATGCCGCGCGAGGTGACGGAAGGTGTGAGGATATGAGCCGGCCGGGCCATGCCGAGCAGGATCGGCCCTACATGGAGCGCATCCGTCATGACCTTTAGCGTCGTAAGCGTGATGTTGGCGGCATCCAGGTTGGGGAACACAAGCAGGTTTGCCTCCCCCTTCAGCAGCGCATGCGGATAGACGCGCTGCCGCAGCTCCTCTGAAAGTGCGGCGTCTCCGTGCATTTCGCCATCGGCGATGAGATCCGGCGCGATGCGGTGCAAGATGCCGACGGCCTCTCGCATTTTCATCGCGCTTGCTGAGTCGCGCGAGCCGAAATCTGAATGCGAGAGAAGCGCCGCCTTGGGGTCTATGCCGAAGCGGCGGATCTCCTCCGCGGCAAGAACCGTCATTTCCGCGATCTCCGCCGCAGAGGGGTCGAGCGTCACATAGGTATCGGTAAGAAACACCACGCCTTGCTGTGTAATGAGCATCGACAGCGCGGAAAGGTCCTGTACGCCCTCGCGCCGGCCGATGATCGCCTCTACATATCGAAGATGCCGTTCGAAACGGCCTTCAAGGCCGCAGATCATCGCGTCCGCCTCATCGCGCATGATGGCCAGCGCAGCGATAACGGTGGCGTTGGTCCGCACGAGTGTGCGCGCCACCTCCGTGGTCACGCCGCGCCGACCCGCAATCCGGATGAGGAGATCTACATAGTCTCGGTAACGCGGGTCGTCTTCCGGATTGATAATCTCGAAATCGACGCCAGGCTTGATCCTGAGGCCGTATCTCTTCAGACGCATTTCCACGACATGCGGGCGGCCGATAAGGATCGGCTGCGCAAGTCCCTCTTCCAGCACCACCTGGGCCGCACGCAACACCCGCTCATCCTCGCCGTCCGCGTAGATGACGCGCTTTCGTCCGATCTGCTTAGCCGTCGAGAAGACAGGCTTCATGACAAGCCCGGAGCGGAAGACGAACCGGTTCAGCCGGTCCAGATAGGCATCCATTTCCTCAATCGGGCGGGTCGCCACGCCCGACTCCATGGCCGCCTTCGCCACCGCCGGGGCGATCCTGAGGATCAGCCGCGGGTCGAAAGGCGAGGGGATGAGAAAATCCGGCCCGAAGACTGGTGTCTCGGTTGAATAGGCGCGGGCGGCCACATCCGAAGGCTCCTCGCGGGCGAGCGCGGCGATGGCGCGCACTGCGGCAAGCTTCATCTCTTCATTGATCGCCGTGGCGCCGACATCGAGTGCGCCCCGGAAAATATAAGGGAAGCAAAGGACGTTGTTGACCTGGTTCGGGAAATCCGACCGCCCTGTGCAAATCATCGCATCCGCGCGCGCCTTGCGCGCAACGTCCGGCATGATCTCCGGATTGGGATTGGCGAGCGCCAGGATGAGCGGCCGCTCCGCCATGCCCTTCAGCATCTCGGGCTTCAGCACGCCGCCTGCCGAAAGGCCGAGGAACACATCCGCGCCATCGATGACATCCGCAAGCTCGCGCGCCTCAGTGTCCTTGAGATAGGGTTCCTTCCACCGGTCCATTTCCTCAACGCGCCCGCGATAGGCGACACCATGCCGGTCCGTGATCCAGATATTTTCCGTCTTCACGCCGAGCGAGACGAGCAGGTTGAGGCAAGCTAGCGCCGCTGCGCCCGCGCCGGAAGTGACGATTTTGACGGAGGCGATATCCTTTCCGGCAAGTTCCAGCCCGTTGAGCACCGCAGCCGCAACGATGATCGCGGTGCCGTGCTGGTCATCATGGAAAACCGGGATTTTCATGCGCTCCTTGAGGCGCTCTTCCACCTCAAAGCATTCGGGCGCCTTGATGTCCTCCAGATTGATCCCGCCGAAGGTGGGCTCCAGTGCCGAGATGGTCTCCACCATGCGGTCCACATCCGGCGCATCGATCTCGATATCGAATACATTGATGCCGGCGAACTTTTTGAAGAGGACTGCCTTGCCCTCCATCACGGGCTTTGAGGCGAGCGGTCCGATATCACCAAGGCCAAGCACGGCCGTGCCATTGGATACCACACCCACCAGATTTGCCCGCGAGGTATAATCGGCGGCGGTTGCCGGATCTTCGTGAATCGCAAGGCACGGCGCAGCCACGCCCGGAGAGTAGGCGAGCGCGAGGTCACGCTGGTTGCCAAGGGGCTTCGTCGGCTGAATTTCCAGCTTTCCCGGCACGGGATAACGATGAAAAAAAAGAGCAGCCTCATCCAAGTCCGAACGTGTTTTCTTTACAACCATGGCCCTTTTCGGCTGCGCCCCTTCCTCATTGTCGGATATGGTGAAATTCAAATCAGCGCGACAAAATGCTGGTGCTGCTCCCCCAAGCCGCTCACGCCTAGCCGCATTCGTCACCCGCCGTCGAAACGTCCCGAACTGTCCCGCCCGTGAAGAACTGCCGGCTTTTTCGCGCCCTTATTCCTAAAACGCAAGCGTTTCAAATGTCTCTCCGAAACAGTGATTGGCCGCGAACGCGCCAGCTTGTTTGATCAGAATGCGCTGGGGAAGAGGCCGCCATCGAGCCGGATATTCTGGCCGGTCAGATAGCCAGCATGGACGGAACACAAAAAGGCACAGACCTGCCCGAACTCCTCCGGCGTGCCGAAGCGGCCGGCGGGCACCTCCGAAGCCTGCTTTTCTGCCTGTTCCTCAAATGAGCGGCCGGCTTTTTCGGCAGCATTCTTGATATTGCTGTGGAGTCGGTCGGTTCCGAATTTTCCCGGCAGAAGATTGTTGATCGTCACCCCTTTTCCCGCCACGTTGCGCGCAACGCCAGCAAGAAAGGCGGTAAGGCCAGCCCGCGCGCCGGAGGAGAGATCAAGGCCGGCAATCGGCATGTAAACCGAAAGCGAGGTGATGTTGACGATGCGCCCGAAGCCCCGCTCGGTCATTCCCGTCACGGTGGCTTGGATCAGCTCCAGCGGGGTAACCATGTTCTGCGTCACGCCTTTGAGGAGTTCCTCCCGCGTGAGCGCCCTAAAATCCTTGAGCGGCGGACCGGCATTGTTGTTGACGAGAATGTCCGGCGCAGGACATGCGGAGAGCAGCGCCTTCTGGCCCTCGTGAGTCGAGACATCCGCCGCAACCGCAGTCACCGAAACGCCGAACCGATCCCGAATTTCCTCCGCCGTCTCCTGCAGCTTCTGTGGGTCGCGGCCGTTGACGACCAGATTGCAGCCTGCTTCCGCCAGAGCCATGGCGCAACCGCGGCCGAGCCCCCGGCTTGATGCGCATACGATAGCGTTCTTCCCGGCGATACCCAAATCCATCAGCTCATCCCTTTTCGCTTTCCCTGATCGTCTACTCCCGCGAATCCGGCATGGCAACCGTCACATCCCTGTGACATGAATCGGGGCATAGGGAGCGCAAAGGCCATAGCAGAACTTGCCCATGCTCCCGACCAAGCAACGCACATACCGGACACTCTTCCTGTCGGATATCCATCTGGGTTCCAAACCGGCCAAGGCAAAATTCCTGATCGACTTCCTGCGCCATCACGATGCGGAAACGATCTACCTTGTCGGAGACATCGTCGACGGATGGCGGCTCAAACGTTCATGGCACTGGCCGCAAGATCATAACGACGTGGTGCAGAAACTGCTTCGCAAAGCGCGCAAAGGAACGAAGATTTTCTACATCGCAGGAAATCACGACGAATTCCTGCGTCCGTTCCAGGGGGTTCATTTCGGCGGCATCGTTGTAGCAGACCGGGTCATCCATGAAGGAGCGGACGGGCGGCGCTTCCTCGTCATTCACGGTGACCAGTTCGACGCCGTCGTCCACAATGTACGCTGGCTCGCCTATCTGGGCGACAGGGCCTATGACGCAGCCATAGTGGTGAACCGGGCAGTGGCCGCGTTCCGCCGCGCTACCGGCCAGCCCTATTGGTCCTTCTCATCCTGGGCCAAGGTGAAGGTGAAGAAGGCGGTGAAGTTCATCAGCTCCTTCCAGGAAGTGCTCGCGCAGGAGGCCCTGCGCTCCGAGGTGGACGGGGTGATCTGCGGGCACATTCATCATGCCGCGATCGAGGAGGTGAGGGGCGTTCAATATATGAATGCAGGCGACTGGGTGGAAAGCTGCACGGCCCTTGCGGAAGACCACGACGGAAATTTCGAGATCCTCACCTGGGCAAAGATCGAGACTGCGAAAGAACCCTCCGTCAGCCATCGTCCCCGCGCACCGGTCGAGGAAGAGATGCCCGAGGCGGCCTGATCCCCTAACAGCGCCGCGCGTCCTTCAGGAAGCACAAATGACGTTGTAAACTTTGGATCTACGCATCGTGCTTTCCGAAATCGACGCCGGTTCTCGGGCCGATGCTTAACCCCACAGTTCCGCCTCTGGTGGTGAGACGACCGCGCCATCATAGTCAAGGCCCGGCACACGGTCGCGTGCGAGCAGAAGCGGTCCGTCGAGATCGACATATTCCGCCCCCTGCGCAAGCAACACGGCCGGCGCCATGGCGAGCGATGTGCCCACCATGCAGCCCACCATTATGGAGAAACCGAGCTCTTTTGCACGATCGCGCAGGAGAAGAGCCTCCGATAGCCCGCCTGTCTTGTCTAGCTTGATGTTGACCGCATCATAGAGGTCGCGAAGCCGGTCCAGATCGGCGGTTGTATGCAGGCTCTCGTCCGCGCAGATTGGAACAGGATGTGCGATCTCACGCAGGAAGCCATCCTTCTCCGCAGGAAGCGGCTGTTCCACCAGAGCAACGCGGTTTTGAGCGGCGATCCATAGGTTCTCTTCCACATTGGCTTCGCTCCAACCTTCATTGGCATCGATGATGAGGCGGCTTTGGGGGGCCGCAGAAGCCACCGCGCGAATACGTGCCGCATCATCATCGCTTCCGACCTTGATCTTCAGAAGAGGGCGGGAAGCATGCTGGCGCGCCTGGGCCGCCATTTCTTCCGGCGTGCCCAGTGAAATCGTCTGAGCTGTCACAAGCGGCTGAGGGGGCGCAGCGCAGACGGCCTGAGCCACGCGCCGGCCCATCCGTTTCGCTTCCAAATCCCAAAGCGCGCAGTCGATTGCGTTTCGCGCCGCTCCCGCAGGCATCCGCTTCCGCAGCGTATGCCGATCGATACCGTTGGCGATGTCTTCGCGCAGTTCCTCGATTTGCGACGCAACGCTCTCCAGCGATTCGCCGTAACGCGCATAAGGAACACACTCGCCTCGACCTGTGGCCGATTCGTCGGAAATGATGCAGGTGATCACCTGCGCCTCGGTTTTGGCGCCGCGGGAGATCCTGAACACACCGGAAATCGGGAAGCTTTCGATCTCAAGAGCGATAGAGCGTGACATGAAAACCTCACACGGTCGAGGGAGGGGCGGTTCATTTCATTCTATACATTGCTTTCATGGGTAAAGACGTTTTCTTCTTGGTTCCTCCGCTTTAAGGATTCTCCCCATGGTCTTCAGCATTATGACCCGGAGAAACGGAACTGCCCAGGAGCGCGATCCAACCGCGCCGGACCTGGAATTGCGCGAGGAAAACGGCGCGCTTGTCTGCCGGCTGTCAGGCAATTGGACCACGCGCACCGTGAGCCTCGTCGATGATCCCATGCGCAGGCTGCGCGCTCGCAAGGGTCTGACGCATTTCATCATCGATCTCGGAGATGTTGGGCATCTCGACACTGCCGGCGCATGGTTGGTGTCGCGACTCGCCGCTGCCCAGAAGGAGAATGGAGCGCAGGTCGAGATAAGCGGCCAGTCGGAGGCTGCCTCCATCCTGCTTGCGGCGATCGAGCCTACCGCGCAAGAGCCGGACGTGCCGAAGGATGGGCGGCGGGGCAATCTGATCGTCAACATCCTGGCAGCCATGGGCCGCACCATCTACGACATCAAGGATGATGTGCTCTACGGGATGCACATTCTGGGAGCCACGATCAGCGGCGCACAGATGAAGCTCGGGCGCGGCCATGCCGTAAATCCCGCGGCCATCGCCAACCAGATCGACCGCATGGGCGTTGGCTCGATTCCCATCATCGTGCTGATGTCGGCGGTCGTGGGCGCGATTATCGCGCAGCAGGGCGCCTTCCAGCTGCGGTGGTTCGGCGCTGAAATTTACGTTGTGGACCTCGTCGGAATCCTGATTCTGCGCGAACTCGGCGTGCTGCTCACGGCAATCATGATCGCCGGCCGTTCGGGCAGCGCCATCACCGCCGAGATCGGATCCATGAAGATGCGCGAGGAGGTGGACGCACTGACCGTTATCGGGCTTAACCCGGTCGGAGTGCTGGTCTTTCCTCGCCTCGTCGCGCTCGTAGTGGCGGTACCCTGCCTCACGATCGTCGCCAATTTCTCCGCCCTCGGCGGCGCCATTCTGGTGGCTTGGCTCTATTCCGACATTATGCCCGCCACCTTCATCCAGCGCCTCCACGATGCGATCGACCTGACGAGCATCTTCGCCGGCTTGATCAAGGCCCCCTTCATGGCCCTCATCATCGGCATCATCGCTTCAGTGGAAGGCATGAAGGTGGGCGGCAGCGCGGAATCGCTTGGCAAGCATGTGACCGCCTCCGTCGTGAAAACGATTTTCCTCGTCATCGTTATCGATGGCCTTTTCGCCATGTTCTACGCAGCGATCGACTTCTAAAATGGCAGGGGTAACTCACGAAGGCGAAGCCCATCAAACTCCTTTGCAAGGAGAAGGCAATTCGAATCAAGCCGTGCATGGTTCCGACGTGGTGCTGCAGGCCCGCGATGTGACGGTACGCTTCGGGCGCACGACAGTGCTCGATCAACTGTCGCTGGACGTCTATCGCGGCGAAATCCTTGGTTTTGTCGGCGCTTCGGGTGCAGGCAAATCCGTGCTTTTGAGGACGATCCTGGGGCTGATTCCGAAGCAGGGCGGCACGATCCGCATGTATGGCCAGGATCTTGCCGAACTCACGGACGCCGAGCGTTTGCTGATCGACATGCGCCAGGGCGTGCTGTTCCAGCATGGTGCGCTGTTCTCCGCCTTGACGGTGCTTGAGAACATTCAGGTGCCCATGCGGGAATATCTCGACCTGCCGCGCAGGCTCATGGATGAGCTTGCATTGCTCAAGCTGGAGCTTGTGGGGCTCCAGCGCGACGCCGCCAATAAGTTTCCCTCGGAGCTTTCGGGCGGTATGATAAAGCGCGCCGCGCTCGCCCGCGCGCTTGCTCTCGATCCGGACATCGTCTTTCTTGACGAGCCGACCTCTGGCCTGGATCCGATAGGAGCTGCCGAATTTGACGAGCTCGTCGCGAAAATGCGCGATACGATGGGACTAACCGTCTACATGGTGACCCATGATCTCGATAGTCTCCTCACCGTATGTGACAGGATCGCGGTGCTGGGCAACAAGCGGGTGCTCGTGGAAGGCACCGTGGAGGACATGATGAGGAGCGAAGAACCCTGGGTGAAATCCTATTTCCGGGGTAAGCGCGCCCGGCAGGTCGTCCGCTGAAGATGAATAAAGATGCTTAAATAATGGAAACAAAAGCAAATTACGTCATCGTGGGAATATTCACGATCGTCGCAATCCTGGCGGCGTTCGGCTTCGTCTACTGGACAGCAGGCGTGGGCAACAACAGCAATACCGCTCCGATCCGGTTTCGAATCCCTGGTTCGGCGGCCGGCCTTGTAACGGGAAGCGCGGTTCTCTTCAACGGGGTGCGGGTCGGCACCGTGGAGCGGGTCTATCTCGACGGAAACAATCCGGGGATCGCCATCGCCGATGCGCGTGTTGACCGCACTGCGCCGATTACCCCATCGACAAAGGCCGATGTCGGGCTGGCGAGCCTGACCACCGGACAAGCCAATATCGATCTTACGGGAGGTAATCCGCAGGAGCCTAAGCTGATCACGCTTGCGGAAGAGCAAGGCACGATCGCGGTGATGACGGCCAACCCTTCAGCCGTCAGCAATCTGCTGCAAAGCGCGCAGAGCCTGATGTCGCGCGCGGACTCCGTGGTAGGTGAGCTCGAGAATTTCGTCTCCGATGCTCGCGGGCCGCTGACGCAGACAGTTCGCAATGTTGAAGCATTCTCGAATGCCCTGGCGCGTAATTCCGAAGGCATCGATAACTTCCTGGCGAATGTGGGCGAACTTTCGGAAAGCATCTCCGGCGTATCTGGCCAGCTCGAATCGACACTGAGCTCGGCAGAAGAGCTGATCAATTCGGTCGATCGGAACGAAATCTCGAAGATTGTCGAAAATCTCGGGACTTTCACCGAACGTCTAGGTGATGTGAGCGGCCAATTCGACACAATCGCCACCGGTGTGAATGACGCGCTCGGCTCTCTTTCGAGTTTCTCCACACAGGCGGGCGAAACGCTGCAGCGTGTTGACCGGCTCGTGGCCGGTATTGATCCGGATCAGCTAACGGAAACCCTGAGCAACTTCGAGGAAGCAAGCCAGGCGATCAACAAGGCTTCTGCCGAAATCGCGGAGGTGGCCGAAACCGTCAGCGATAGAACGGACGACATTGATCAGTTCATTACCGATGCCAGGGAGCTCGCAAGCAGGCTCAATGCAGCTTCGGTCCGTGTCGATGGTGTGCTGGCGAAGCTCGACGGCATGCTTGGATCTGGCGAAGGGCAGGATCTTTTTGCCGAGGCGAGCTCTACTTTGCGAGCTTTCCGCCAGACGGCTGATACGCTGAACGCGCGGCTCGGGCCAATTACCGATGGGCTCACGCGTTTTTCCGGCCAGGGACTGCGCGATGTAGAAGCTCTTGTCGGCGACGCCCGCCGTGCCATTTCACGCATCGAAAGCGCCGTCAGCGACCTGGAGCAGAATCCGCAACGGATCATTACCGGTGGAGATGGCACCATCCGGCGCTATGACGGGCGGGCGCGCCGTTGACAGTTTCAGCATCATCCGCAAGAAGGATCGAACGGGGCCGAATCCGTCTTTCGGGAGCAAGCGGTTGGGTTTGAAGCGGGGTTATAGCGGGCTGGTGATCCTGAGCCTGATGCTCGGCGGATGCGCCGCTATCCCGGGCTTTGGTCCCGCCCCGGTAGACGTCTATGATCTTACGGCGCCGGCGCTTCAGCTCGCTGCCGCCAGGCGCGCGCGCACTCAGGTCCTGGTTCCGGAGCCGGAAGCATTGAAAATATTGGATGGTGAGGACATCGCCATCCGCACATCGACTGGCGCGCTTCAGCTTCTAGGTGGCGCACGCTGGTCGGACCGGCTGCCCCGGCTGGTGCAGTCGGGACTGGTGGAAGCCTATCAGAAATCCGGCAGCTTTGCCGGCGTCGGAAGGCCCGGTGAAGGGCTCGCGATCGATTATCAGGTGATCGTCGATATCCGCACCTTCGAGGTGCAGGTGGGGAACGGTTTGGCCCAAGTTCAGCTTTTCGTGCGTGTTCTCGACGACCGCACCGGCCAAGTCCGTGCGTCTCGCGATTTCACGACCAGCGCACCGGTTGTCGGAAGCGGGGACGTGGCGTTCGTGGCAGCTCTCAATCAGGCATTCAATGCGGCAACGCGTGAAATCGTCGACTGGTCCCGTAGCGTGATGTAGGCGCTCCCGGCGTGCCGTAACGGCACTTCGGTCGCGGCGATTGAATTAAAAAAAGCCCCCGGTTGTCCGGGGGCTTCATCGTTATGATCTGCGAGTTTGCTTACACCGAGTAGTACATGTCGAATTCGACCGGATGCGGGGTCATGTCAAAGCGCAGCACCTCAGCCATCTTGAGCTCGATATAGGCATCGATCTGGTCGTCATCGAAGACGCCGCCGGCTTTGAGGAAGCCGCGATCCTTGTCGAGGCTCATCAGCGCTTCGCGCAGGCTGCCGCAGACAGTCGGGACCTTCTTCAGCTCCTTCGGCGGCAGGTCATAAAGATCCTTGTCCATGGCCTGGCCCGGATGGATCTTGTTCTTAATGCCGTCCAGACCGGCCATCAGCAGGGCCGAGAAGCAGAGATAGGGGTTCGCCGTCGGGTCAGGGAACCGGACCTCGACGCGCTTCGACTTGGGCGAAGTGCCGAAGGGGATACGGCAGGAGGCCGAGCGGTTGCGGGCCGAATAGGCAAGCAGAACCGGCGCCTCGAAGCCCGGCACCAGACGCTTGTAGGAGTTGGTGGTCGGGTTGGTGAAGGCGTTGATCGCCTTGGCATGCTTGATAATGCCGCCGATGAAGTAGAGGCAGGACTCGGAAAGTCCGGCATACTCGTTGCCGGCGAAGGTGGGCTTGCCGTCCTTCCAGATCGACAAGTGCACATGCATGCCCGAGCCGTTATCGCCATAGATGGGCTTCGGCATGAAGGTGGCCGTTTTGCCGTAGGCATTTGCAACCTGGTGCACAACATACTTGTAGATCTGCATCTTGTCGGCGTTGCGCACCAGCGTGTCGAACTTGAGGCCAAGCTCATGCTGGGCTGCGGCCACCTCGTGATGGTGCTTCTCAACGACCACACCCATCTCGGTCAGCACAGAGAGCATCTCTGAGCGCATATCCTGCAGAGAGTCGACAGGCGGTACCGGGAAGTACCCGCCCTTAACACGCGGCCGATGGCCCAAGTTTCCCGTCTCGTAATCGGTATCGTCGTTGGACGGCAGCTCCGAGGAGTCGAGCTTGAAGCCGGTATTGTAGGGATCAGCCTTGTACTTCACGTCATCGAACACGAAGAACTCGGCTTCCGGACCTATGAAGACGGTGTCCCCGATGCCTTCTGCGCGCAAATAGGCCTCGGCCTTTTTGGCAATGCCGCGCGGATCACGGTTATAGGCTTCCCCGGAGATCGGGTCCAGAATATCGCAGTAGACCACCATTGTGGACTGGGCGAAGAAGGGATCCACATGAGCCGTCTCAGGATCTGGCATCAGCACCATGTCGGATTCGTTGATGGCCTTCCAGCCGCCGATCGATGAGCCGTCGAACATGACACCGTCGGCGAACATGTCCTCGTCTACGGCGACGACGTCCATCGTCACATGCTGTAGTTTGCCCTTCGGATCCGTAAAGCGCAGGTCAACGAACTTAACGTCGTTGTCCTTGATCTGCTTCAGAATATCCTGTGCTGTGGTCATACCTTTTCAACCCCTGTAAATGACAATTCTCTTGCGATCGGCCAAAGGACCGGTTCAGACCGCATCAGGCCCGGTTTCGCCGGTGCGGATGCGGATGACTTCCTCCACATTGGAGACAAAGATCTTTCCGTCGCCGATGCGCCCCGTCTGTGCGGCCTTGCGAATGGCCTCGATGGCCGCGTCTACCATTTCGTCGATCAGCACCACCTCGATCTTCACCTTGGGTAGGAAGTCCACGACATACTCCGCCCCGCGATAGAGCTCGGTATGCCCCTTTTGACGTCCGAAACCCTTGGCCTCGGTGACGGTGATGCCTTGCAACCCGACTTCCTGAAGAGCTTCCTTCACTTCGTCGAGCTTGAAAGGTTTGATGATCGCCTCGATCTTCTTCATGGTTCGGCGGCCTCCGATTGCTTGTAAAACGGGAGAACCCCGCTTCGCCCATTCGAATGCAGGAACCGTGCCAAGTCCTCTCACGGTGGTTGTGAGCATGGCAAACTTTTGCATTGGAGGCCGACCGTCGCATAGAAGTGGGATCTGGCCGCAAGATGATCAGCCGCAGGCACGCCTGCGCCAGGGGAACAGCTTAGCGAGGTGCCTAATTTTCATGCATGATGCCCAAGAATTAGGCGCCCGCGGTGCTTTATTTACGGCGGTGCCGATTAGCGCCAGTATGCGTCCCGCAACGGGTTGATGCCATGCATGAGATTCTGTCACCTGAAGAAATGGGGCGCGCCGATAGATTTGCCGCCGAGGCTGGGCCGCTCGAAAGCTACGATTTGATGCGCAATGCCGGCGCGGCGGTGACGGCCGAAATTCTGGCACGGTTCGCCGATCGCACCGGTTTCGACGTGCTTTGCGGTCCGGGCAACAATGGCGGTGATGGCTATATCGTCGCCCGCCTGCTGCACGAGCGCGGGCTCGATGTGCGGATCTGGCGGGAGACGGAGCCCCGTCCCGGTACGGATGCTGCTCGAGCGGCTGCCGAATGGCCCATGCGGGTTGGCACGCTCGGAAATTTCGCACCGGAAGCGGGCCGGCTGGTCGTCGATGCGCTGTTCGGCGCGGGCCTCGCCAAGCCCGTGGAGGGAGTTTACGCCGAAGCGCTGGAAAAGACAGTCGCGGCAAAGTCCCCCGTGATGGCGATCGACCTGGCTTCAGGCGTTTCCGGGGAAAGCGGAAAGATCCTTGGCACCGCTGCCCCGGCCCAGGTTACGGTCACCTTCTTCCGCAAGAAGCCTGGACACCTCCTTTACCCGGGCCGCACGCTGTGCGGCGAGGTGGTGGTTGCCGATATCGGCATACCCGAAGATGTCTTGAAAACGATCCGCCCCCGTTGTCGCGAAAACGCCCCGGAGTTCTGGAAGGCGCTTCTGCCGCGGCCCCATATCGAAACGCATAAATATGAGCGAGGCCATGCTGCCGTTTTTTCCGGCGGCCCATCGGCCACGGGCGCCGCGAGGCTTGCTGCGCGAGGAGCAGCGCGGATCGGGGCAGGAGCCGTGACATTGCTGTCGCCGGCGACAGCCCTTGCTGTCCACGCCATGCATCTGACCTCGATCATGCTGAAGCGCGTCGAAGCCGTGGACGAACTTGACGTCTTTCGACGCAGCAGGAAGGCTTCAGCCTATCTGCTGGGCCCCGGCTTCGGCGTCAGTGAAAAAGCGCGTGTGTTCGCCGCAGCCGTCCTCCGCTCCAGCGAGGAAGCTCCAGCGCATCTTGTTCTGGATGCCGACGGTATTTCCGCCTTTTCCGAAGAACCGGAACTGCTTTTCGCTGAGGCCGCGGGAACCCCGGGTAATCTCGTGCTGACGCCGCATCTGGGCGAGTTCAGCCGCCTTTTTCCCGATCTTGCGGCCGACGAGCAGCTTTCAAAGCTCGGCAAAGCGCGGGCGGCAGCGGCGCGCAGCGGGGCGCTTATCCTGCTCAAAGGTCCCGACACGGTCATTGCAGCGCCAGATGGCAATGCCGTCATCAACACCAACGCGACACCCTACCTTGCCACGGCTGGTTCCGGCGATGTACTGGCCGGCATGATTACAGGTCTCCTGGCGCAGGGAATGCCGGCTTTCGAGGCGGCAGCCGCAGCCGCATATCTTCATGCGGAAGCGGCGAGGGCCTTTGGGCCCGGGCTGATAGCAGAGGATCTGCCAGAAATGCTGCCAGAGGTGCTGAAAAGATTTTTATGATCTGCGCCCGGAAAGAGGCATCATCAGCGTGATGGTGGTGCCCCCGGCAGGACTCGAACCCGCGACCCCCTGATTACAAATCAGGTGCTCTACCAACTGAGCTACAAGGGCATGAAAGGGCGAATAGCATAATCGGCACGCAAGTAAAATGCCTTCTGGCGCGACCGTCGCTTATAATGAGAAAGCTACTCCTCGCGCAGGATCTTGGCGGCCTTTGCCGCCGCGACGAAAGCACGGCGGGCAGCAGCCGGCGGCAGCTCGCCACGGATAACAGCCAAGCAGGCCTTCAACGCCCGCATGCGCTGTGAGCACTCTGGTAGCGGCCATTCGTGAAGAAGTGAATCCAGCGCGATTTTAGTGTTCACAACCACCCGGTCACGATCGATTCGGCGCCGCTCGATCACGACAGGCTTGTGGAACAGCCGATGCTGCAGCGCAGGTGCGCGGCGCTCACCGCCTCTTTTCTCCAGCCCATTCCGGCTTCTCTGGCCGTGGGAACGGACAGCACTGATCTGCATGGAACTTGCTCGCAAGAAACCCCAACTCAATTTCAAACGCCAAAGAGGCGATATTGTTCCGCGCCGCTCCTAAAGCCTTCATCCTCGCAAGGCAACTCAGCGGTAAAGCGGCTTTAGCTCACCATTTTCGTAAAGGCTGTCGAGAGGGACATCTCTGGCCATCAACCCGGAGGCGTTGGCGAAAGCGACGAAATACCGTCGCGCGTCTTCAGCCAGCATGGGCTCGGCGCTCGCTGCAAGGCAACTCTCCAGAGCACGGTTGAAGATGGGTCCTTCCTGAGTGGGCCAGGCCATCAGCAGGTCGAGAGCCTCTTCGGCGCTGTAAATCTCGGTCACCGGCTCGCCCGTTCTCATGATGAGGCGAACCGGCAGGGCAAACTGCGCAGCATACATAATGCGCTCCTTCTCCGCAGGGAGAGCATCGAATCTAGGGCGCGCCTCCAGCCCTGACAACGCGTTGAACATCGATTTTGATCATGTTCCGTTAGGATCCGGCAGAGCGCACAGCCTCCTCGAAGGTCTGCCTGATATTTGCCATCGCGCTACTCTTCAAGAAAATCAAAGCCAGATGCATTATCAAAGCGTCGCTTTACCCAATATACAGTTTCCTTATGGCATCGACGGGTGTAGGCGCTTGGATGAGCAGAATAGTTTTAAAATGTTACGCATTGCAGTAGATAGTGCTTATATTTGTAGACACCGTTCATTTTGATTTGCGCCAAAACGCGGTCAGCGTTTAATCACGCGTGAATACGGCGTGAGCATCAAGCAATAGAAAAGATCACAAATTCCTATCTGGCAATTTCCCCAACAGTGCCGAGCAGCAGCTGCGGCTTGCTCCAGTCGGCCCTATATGGGAGTAGAAGCCTCATTCGGCGAATGCATTTGACCTCCTGAGCATGGGTTCCATGAGCAACGGCGTAGATCGACATCTTCATCACTACGACGGGCGAGTTCTGGCCATCGCTCCAATGATGGACTGGACGGATCGCCATTGCCGTTTCTTCCATCGCCAGCTTTCGAAAGATGCGCTCCTCTACACCGAAATGATCGTCGCGGACGCGATCATCCACGGCAGCAGGGAACGCCTTCTCGCCTACGATCCGGCGGAGCATCCTGTCGCGTTGCAGCTTGGCGGAAGCGAGCCGGGAAAACTGGGGGAGGCCGCGCGGATTGCCGCCTCCTTCGGCTATGACGAGATCAATCTCAATGTCGGCTGTCCGTCGGACCGGGTGCAATCAGGAACCTTCGGCGCATGTCTGATGAAAACGCCTGAACTGGTCTCAGCTTGCGTGGCGGCCATGAAAGAGTGCGTGGACGTGCCGGTGACGGTGAAATGCCGCATCGGCGTCGACGATCAGGATCCCGAGGAGGCACTGGACCGGATCGCTGAATTGGTCTTCGCCGCGGGCGCCGATGCCCTTTGGGTGCACGCCAGGAAAGCATGGCTGCAGGGTTTGAGCCCGCGTGAAAACCGCGAGATTCCTCCGCTCGATTATGACCGGGTTTACCGGCTCAAGAAAAAATATCCGGGCAAGTTTGTTGGAATCAATGGCGGCATCCAGACCATTGACGAAGCGGTCAATCACCTTGCGCATATGGATGGCGTGATGCTTGGCCGCGCTGCCTATCATACGCCGGGCATTCTTGCGGAAGTCGATTCCCGCATCTATGGCGGCCAAAATGAGCCCGTCTCCTTCGCCGAGGTGGTGGAAGCGATGGCGGCCTACGCCCAGCGCCATATTGAGCGGGGAGGGCGCCTTGCCCATGTCACAAGGCATATGACTGGCCTGTTCCATGGTCGTGCAGGCGCTCGGCGTTTCCGGCAAATCCTTTCAACGGAGGCGACCCGGCCCAGGGCAGGCCCGGACGTGCTGCTTCGCGCGCTGGCGGAAATCGATCCGGCCGCACGCCATGAAGCGGCGTAAGGCGCTGTCCGTGGGCAGCGCCTAGTCAGTCAAGATGAGGCGGTCACCCCGCATTTCGAAGCTCGAGAGGCTGCTCAGGAACTGCATCCCAAGCAGGCTTTGCTCAAGCAAGCCAGGCTCCGCCACAAGAACTGTCACGTCGTGACGCTCGATGGGGCCAATCCGCAGCGTGTCCAAGCGGGCGCGGGCTGCCATTGCCCGCCCATTCGCGGTCATCACCGGCCAGGAATAAGAAAGTGCGACGACATCGATTCCCGCTCGCGCGGCATCCTGCGCCGTGAGCACCGTGGTGGTGGCGCCGGTATCGATCAGGGCGCGGACCGCGGCATCGTTGGCAAGAATCCTCACTTCGAAATGGCCATTGACCGCCTTGTCGATCATAACGGCGGCGCGTGAAGAATCCGAAAGGCTTATCGGGCTGCCGGGGATCAATCCGGCCGTAAGCCGGCTCGCCACATCCTGCAATTCATAGCGGTATTGATATCCGGTCATCAGCACCAGAAGGATAAGCAGCCAGTAAGCGAGGTCACGCGCGGCATGATGGAACCGTGTGCGGGCAGCAAAAACGCCGACAATGAGCACCGCCGCCCACAGGCCAAGGTAAAGCATCGAAGCGAAAGAATCGCTGGCGATGCCAAAGACGGTGCCGCTGTCGTGAGAGGCGACCAGCAGGCCCACGCCTGCAAGCATGACGGCGATGACGATCCAGAACAGCCGCATGGCTCATGCCCTCTCCACGCGCCTGCCGGATGGCATCGCCCGGAACGGCTCTGCGAGAGTGGTGCGCTCAAGATCTGCAAGCCTTGCCGGCAGTCCGTCCATCACCGCGCGGCGCTCTCCCGGCGTCATGGACAGCCAGCCGGCGATTTCGTCACGCGTGCGCCCGCAGCCAAGGCAGTAGCCGGATTTCTCATTTATGGAGCAGACCAGGATGCAGGGAGATTCGATAGCCATCTGAATAGGTTCCTCCGCACTTGCAGATGGGGGGCGTGACGGGTCGACGCAAGCCGCGGCATTGCCACAGCCGCATCCTGCCGTTATGCCCGGCGCCAGCCCAGGAGACAATGACATGACGAACGGCTTGCCCTTCGATGATATCCGTAACTTGATTGCCGGACTTCCTGCCATGGACCAGACGGCAGCATCGCGAGTGCAAGCCGATCTGGCGGCGGACGGGCACGAGCTGGGGCAGGTGCGGGATGTCGCCCAATGGTTTGCAGCCGCTACCGGTCGCGCCCCCGCGCGCGTATCGCGCCCTATGGTAGCGCTTTTCGCAGCGACGCACGCAGTGTCTGGAAAAAGAGGCATGGCCGATCCGATAGGCGAAGCGCAATCCCGCGTGGAGGCGATCGCGGCGGGCGCCGCGCCCGTAAGCCAGCTTTGCGCCGACTACAATCTCGGGCTGAATGTGTTTGACTTGGCGCTGGAGCTGCCTGTCGCAGACTTTTCAGCAGGCCCCGCGCTTGAAGAGCGGGCCGCAGCCGCCACGATGGCTTTTGGCATGGAAGCGATCGCAGCCGGCCCCGACCTCATCTGTCTGGGCACGGTAAACGCCGCCGGCGAGCTCTCGGCCTCGGCGCTCCTTTGCGCGGTTTTGAATCAGGATATCTCCGAATGGGCAGAGTTCGGCGCGGACGATCTCTCACTCGTCAATCAAGCGCTGGAACTTCACCAAGATCATCTCCGCGACCCGTTGGAAGCACTGCGGCGGCTGGGCGGCAGGGAAACCGCAGCGCTCGCCGGCGCT
This sequence comes from Chelativorans multitrophicus, assembly GCF_011317445.1. Classification (GTDB taxonomy): domain Bacteria; phylum Pseudomonadota; class Alphaproteobacteria; order Rhizobiales; family Rhizobiaceae; genus Chelativorans; species Chelativorans multitrophicus. The sequence continues at coordinate 606,784 of NZ_JAAAPL010000002.1, read as the reverse complement.
ATTATCGCAGCGCGGGCGCAGAAGATTGCGGTGATCCTCGATGGACCTATCGCGACAGCGGCGGCGGCTGTTCTCTATGCTATGAATCAGAATGCGCTGGAGCACTGCCTTCTGGCAGCGGCCCAAACGGGTGGGCATCGCAAGGCGGCGGCACTTATCGGCCTGAAACCGGTTCTTAACGTTGAAGGATTGAGCAGCGGCGGTGTCGCGGGCGCTCTTGCCGCAGGGGTGGTCCGGGGAGCGAGTGAAATCTCGGCGCGGAGGGCGGAGGTGAACGCGCGGCTGCGCGCCTGAAACTTCAGCCAACGGCACGCTTTTTTTGGCGGACTGGCGGCGCGACGGCTTCCTCGACCACACGACTTCGTGGAAAGATCACAGTTGCGACGGTTCCTTCCCGCAGCTTTGATTTCAAACGCAATAGCCCTCCGTGCAGATGTGTCAAACCCTGGACGATTGGCAGTCCCAGTCCGGTTCCCTGTTCCGCACTCTTGATCGCAACGGAACCTTGACCAAAGGCGGAAAGGACAAGCGGCATCTCTTCTTCCGAAATTCCGGGGCCGTTGTCGCAGATTGAAATGTACTGGCCACCTCCGGACGTCCAGCCGACCCGAACGCGGATTTCCCCTCCGGACGGCGTGAACTTCACCGCATTCGAAAGCAGATTGAGCGAAATCTGCCGCACCGCCCGCTCGTCGGCCATAAGGTTCAGCAGCGAAGGTTCGAACTGCTGGACAAGCTTTATATCCTTCGCCTTCAGCTTGAGATCCATCATCCGGCAGCATTCATGGACAATGTCGGCAAGCGCAAGCGGCTCCTCGTTGAGCTGGTAGCGTCCGGCCTCAATGCGGGAAAGGTCGAGAATCTCGTTGATCAGTTCGAGCAGATGTTGTCCCGATTGATGGACATCCTTGGCGTATTCCCGATAAGTCACGTTCTGGACGGGGCCGAGCACTTCCTTCGCCATGACCTCCGAAAACCCGAGGATTGCGTTGAGCGGCGTCCGCAATTCGTGGCTCATCGAAGCGAGGAAGCGGGACTTCGCCAAATTGGCCTCTTCCGCACGGTGGCGCGCCTCGTCGGATACAGCCTTCGCCGTCTCCAGTTCTGCGATGAGGGATTCATTCTCGCTACGGAAGCTTAGGAGGCTGATGGCCGCCTGGTTGCGATGATGCGCAACATGCCCGAAAAATGGGAGGGACAGAACCAGCAACAGCGTCATAACTGGTTCTACGCCCAAGGGAAATTCCAGATGCAGCAGTGCATGTATGGCAACTGGCAGGCCAAAAGTGGCGAGGACGGCGCCGCGCAGGGAGGAGCAAACAAGCGCCGTGGCTGCAATCATCATCAGAAGTACAATCGCTACGAAAAACGAGAAATTCAGGAAGCCGCAACGACACTCGAACGATACGAGATAGATCCAGCTGATGCCGCTGAAAAAATGCAAAAGCAGGAATTGAACGTGCACCTTGCGCGCATCGATCTGGTCGATGGATCGCTTGTCGATATACCGCGCGAAAAGATAAAGCGCTGTATAGCCTGCCGCCGCCAGCATTCCCCAGATGGCCATTTCGCGCGCGGGGCCCACCGCGTAGCCGGCGGCGCCGATCAGCAGCAGGACGAAGAGAACCGCAGGTGCGCTGCTGATGATCGTGCGCGCATGGATCTTCAGCATTTCCCTGTCGAAGGAGCGATTACCAGCCTTCCGCGAGAGCTGGTCGCGCGTGTGCCGAACAGCCTTTGCCACGTCGCTGTTGCGATGCGGTTTCGTGCGGTTCACTATGAACTTGTCCGCCATTTGGTTTTGATTCAACACCATCGGACGCGTCGCATTTCCGGCATGGTTCCATAAATACCGGCGAATAATTAAGAGACCCTTCAGTTAATGCGTGTAAGTCGTAGAAATTATTGGCGTAGTAGACGGAATCCGAGGCGGCCGCACCGATGGGCCGATATCCTTCTTTCAGCGGGAATACTCACGCTTCTGGCGCTTACGGTTGCGAGGCTGGACCAGGTCGCCACGCGCCATCTTTCAGGATCTTTCAGGATTAACGACGGCGACAGTCTCACGATAAATGGTGAGCGCATCCGTCTCCGCGGGATCGATGCCCCTGAACTTGATCAGCAGTGTTCCTTGGAAGGTCTGTCCTATGCGTGCGGGCAGCGGGCCCGACAGGCATTGAGCCAACTCACGAACTCCGGTTCTCTTTCCTGCAGCGGCTGGGAGCGAGACCGTTACGGGCGTCTTCTTGCGCGATGCGAGGCGGGGGGCCGCGATCTCGGCCAGACAATGGTGGAAACCGGCTGGGCGATTTCCTATGGTGATTACACCCTTTCGGAAGCCGAAGCGAAACGGGCTGGCAAAGGGCTTTGGGCAGGTGCCTTCGAGGATCCGCGCGACTGGCGCACTCGAAACAATTCGCCCAACGAAACGCCGCACGACTGGCTCGGACGGCTCGTCAACTTTTTGCGGCAAGTCTCCGGAATGACGTGAGGCGAAAGGACGGGGAGGGACACATGAAGCTCTATGACGGCGGGAGGGCACCCAACCCGAGGCGTGTGCGCATCTTTCTTGCTGAGAAGGGAATTCAGGTTCCAACGGTACCGGTGGATATGGCACGGCGGGAGCATCAAGGGGAGGCAATCACCCGGCTCAATCCTCTGCAACGCCTGCCGATCCTGGAACTAGACGACGGCACCGTGATCACGGAAAGCGTCGCGATCTGCCGCTACTTCGAGGAGCAGTCGCCTGAGCCCGCTCTCTTCGGCCGCGATGCGCTTACCAGAGCGAGGGTGGAGATGTGGCAGCGGCGCATCGAATTCGGCCTCTTTATCCCGGTCTCGGCGGCCTTTCGCCACCTGCACCCGGCCATGAAGGGATGGGAAGTGCCGCAGGTGCCGGCATGGGGCGAGGCGAGCAAATCCAAGGCGACGGAATTTCTCCGTTTTCTCGATGGCGAACTCGCCGGGCGTCCTTTTATTGCCGGTGATGAATTCAGCATCGCCGATATTACCGGTTTTGTTGCTGTTCAGTTTATGAAACCCGCCCGCATAGACGTGCCGGAGGAACTTGTGCATGCCAGACGCTGGTATGGAGAGATGGCCTCCCGGCCAAGCGCGGGCGCTTGAACCAAATACTTGACCAGTGAGAGGCTGCCGCCTCTATCGCAGCGCTCCCACGAATTCTTGCTGTCGCCATATTTTAGCGTACGTGCTGCTCGGCCGCCTGGATATCTAGGCTATGAGATTGCTGGAGATCGCCGTTCTGCGCGGCCAGGACTGGATCTGCCCCCTCCGTGCGAACCTCTTCAATCCGGGACAGAGCCTTTTTCAGATGCGCGTCGCGCTCATAAATGTCCGCATGGTAGGAAATCGATCCTGAGGTTTCGGGCCAGGCGGTGAAGTAGCCGACATAGACCGGTATCTTGCTTGGCACGTTCCGGCGCATGTTCCGGCCCTTATTGATCTCGGCAGCAACCTCCTCGCTGGAAATCCCGAGCACGGCGGCCGCCATGGCACCCGGATCCTCCAGGCGCACGCAGCCATGGCTGAATGCTCTGCTGTCGCGCGCGAACAGCGATTTTTGCGGCGTGTCGTGCATGTAGATGTCATGCGAGTTGGGGAACATGATCTTGAGCCGGCCAAGGGCATTGCTCGCACCCGGCGGTTGGCGCACACCATAGGGGACATTGGCCCCATAGACAGCCCAGTTGATTGCGGAGGACGCTACACGCCTGCCGCGTGAATCGAACACCTCATAGCCCGCACGATCCAAGTAGCCGGGATCGCGGCGAAGCTTCGGCAGCATTTCGTTGACAATGATCGATCGCGGCACGCCCCAATAAGGGTTGAATTCGACATACTCGATCTCATCATGAAAAAAATAGGTTTGGCTGGAGGACTGGCCGACCACCGCCCGCATTGAGAGCTTTTCTGTTCCATTCTCGAAATAGCTGGCGGTGAAAGATGGAACATTGATCATCACGCGCGCGCTGCCCAGATAGGACGGTTGCCAGCGCAGCCGCTCCATGGACAGGAGCACCTTCTCGATGCGGCTGGACGCGGACTCGCCAGTTAGCGCTCTCACCGTGCGCTGTCCCACGATGCCATCCGGGCTGAGCTTGTGCTGTCTCTGCACCGCTTTGATGATGGGGATCAGCTCTTCCGCATAGGTCTGGCTTCCCAAATGGGCGGTCAGCACGGCGCCATGCTCGGCCCTGAAATCGTCGTCGGCTTTGCTTTCTATCGCGAGCAGGACCTTGGAAAAATCAGGATGGCTCGCGCCGGGACGGACAAGAATGTCCGGTGCAATGACAATCTCTTCCTTTTCCTGTTCCGCTTCGGTGCGAAGCTTCTTCAATTCGTCCCGCAAAGCGTTGAAGAGTTCGTTTTGGGGATGAAGCGACTGCAGGTAAGTGGCAGGTTCCGCGCTGGACGCCAGGATTTCCAGCACAAGTTTCTCGTCCAACGGCTTACGCTTGAAGTCGTGATAGCCCGACAGCTTGTTTGGATCGAGGCGGCCGAGTCTTGCATCGCGAGCATAGCGCAGGGCGCGCGCGGAAAGCGTCATCTCAAACCGGATAAGTGCCTTCATGCGCGCCGATGAGGATGGAGCCTGCGGCTGCACGGCAATGGGTGCACGAATGGCATAGTCTATGTGCGAAAGCCCGAATGCATCCGCATCCGCCAGAACATCGAGGATTTCGTCCGCCCGCTTGTTCGGGCCATTCTCATCGACCCAGATGAAGCGAGGGGATTGGGCGTAGTACTGAACCAGAGCCGCAGCGATGCGTTCTTCCGCGCGCAGATCGAAATCTGAAAGGCCGTCCAGCGCTTCCGTGAAGCGCGTATCGACCGCTTCCCCCGCGGGATTGCGAAGCACTGATGAAATCGCGGCGAAGTCGACCTTTACAAGAGGATCCGGTTTGAAGCTGTAGAAGCTGGGGGCCGAGACCTGCGGAAGGGGCCTGCGGACGACTGGCCTTTCGTGTCTGCCGGCCCTCGGCGCTGAATTCTGTCCCGCTGCACCATTGGGCGAAGGCTGCACCGCCCGATCCTGAGATCGGTTGTTGTTGAAGAGCATATCAAACAGGTAGCGCTCTGCGGCGGCCTGATGCGTCGAGCTGAACAGCGTCGCTGCAAAAACAAGCGCGGACAAGCTTCCTGATTGCAGAATCCATTTCCTCACTTGTTCTTCTCCCGCCGAGTAACAGAACTGGGATGACCCCTTTGCCGGCTGCCGGCACGACCGACGTTGTGGCTTCAGCCACCAAAACTACATCGATTCTGCGGAGTCTGAACCAGCACGATGGCTCGGTTCTGTAACTAAATAGTAAAGAACAATTAACCGCCTCGTGAATTTGAACCCCAAGCGCGAGGGCAGGAAATGGCCCTGGATTTGAGGCCAATCACCAGGCGGCGTGGCGAACGCGACGTACTACGATGCGGTTGCCAGCGCCGCGCAAGCGTGCGCATTGGGACGGCAACCCCTCAACGTTCACGGCTTAGCCCTTTCTCTTGAAGCTCCTGTAGATAGCGATGCCAAAGCTGCTCGCGTTCATGGCCCAGCTTGGCGAGATAGCTCCAGCTGTATAGTCCGGTTTCATGACCGTCATTGAACACGATGCGAATTGCATAATTCCCAACCGGCTCGATGCGAGCAATCTCCACATCTTTCTTGCCGGACACGATCACCCTCTGGTCCGGCGAATGGCCCTGAACTTCCGCGGATGGCGACAAGACGCGCAATAGCTCTGCGCTCATCGATAGTGGCGCCTCGTCGGGAAAGCTCACCGTAAGGATCTTACGATCCTTTGACACCCGCAGTTCTTTTGGCGGTCTCATGAGAGGCTTCCTTCTTTTGTGGCAGCGTGAAAAGATCAGATCGAAATCATTGCGGGGTATAAGCGGAGGATGCTAGCCTTGCTTGAAAAACGACGCTCCCGATCCGAAGTGGGATCGTGTAGGAGGACTGAATGAACCTGAGCAGCATGATCGATCCTTTTGGCCGGGCTATTACTTATCTGCGTGTCTCGGTGACGGACCGCTGCGATTTCCGCTGTGTCTATTGCATGGCGGAAGATATGCATTTCCTTCCCAAGAAGGATCTCTTGAGCTTGGAGGAGCTCGATCGGCTCTGCACCGTCTTCATCGAGAAGGGTGTCCGGCGCTTGCGGCTCACGGGCGGCGAGCCCCTGGTGCGCAAGAATATCATGCATCTTATGCGTCAGCTTTCGCGTCATCTCAAGTCGGGCGCTCTTGAGGAGCTGACACTTACGACAAACGGCTCGCAGCTTGAGCGTTTCGCCGCCGAACTTTCCGATTGCGGCGTCAAGCGGGTCAATGTTTCGCTGGATACTCTCGATCCGGAAAAGTTCCGCGCGATCACGCGCTGGGGCGTTCTTGACCGCGTTGGTCGGGGGATCGATGCCGCGCAGGCAGCAGGTCTCAAGATAAAGATCAATACCGTCGCCCTCCGCGGCTTCAATGAGGCGGAAATACCCGAAATCATGCGCTGGGCCCATGGACGGAACATGGACATGACCGTCATCGAGACGATGCCGCTTGGCGAGGTGGATGTCGACCGCACGGATCAATACCTGCCGCTTTCGGAACTTCGCGCTGGCCTTGAGCGTCAATTCACCCTTACCGATATACCCTATAAGACCGGCGGCCCCGCTCGCTATGTCTCGGTGTCGGAAACCGGCGGGAGACTGGGCTTTATCACGCCGCTCACCCATAATTTCTGCGAGAGCTGTAACCGTGTGCGCGTCACCTGTACCGGCACGCTCTATATGTGCCTTGGACAGGAGGATGCTGCCGATCTGCGAACACCCCTACGCACCTCGGAGGGAAACGAACTTCTCTCACGCGCCATCGACGAAGCGATCACCCGCAAACCAAAGGGCCACGATTTCGTCATTGATCGGCGCACCCGCCGTCCCGCCGTTTCACGCCACATGAGTGTAACAGGCGGCTGACAATCATTTTCGCTAATCTGGACCGATTGCTTTCGGCAGCTATCGGTCATAAGCGATACTTACGAGTCTTCCTTTCGGAGCCAAAGTGGCCCTTAACGCAAATCTGCGTGGTGCGCTTTACATGGCTATTGCCATGGCCGCTTTAACCACCAACGACACCTTGACGAAATCGGTCCTGCCCCAAATGGGGATGGGGCAGGTGATCTTGCTGAGGGGCGTCGTTGCCACCTCGCTGCTCTGTATTCTTATCTTCCGTACCGATGGCTTCCCTTCACTGAAGTTTCTTGCCCACAGGTCCATCCTCACCCGTGTCGCTTGCGAAATAGGGGGTACGACTACTTTCATTTTTGCGCTGGCCCATTTGCCCCTAGCCAATGTTACTGCGGTGCTACAGGCATTGCCGCTTGCCGTTACGATGGGGGCGGCGATGGTTTTGGCGGAGCCGGTCGGCTGGCGGCGTTGGAGCGCGATCAGTGTCGGGTTTGTTGGCGTTATGATCATCGTCCGTCCGGGACTGGGCGATTTCAGCGCCTGGTCGCTGCTCGCGCTTTTGACCGTGGGGTTCTGTGCCGTTCGTGACCTTTCCACCCGGCTAATCCCCCAGGACATCCCTTCTGTTGGGGTTTCAGTTGCGACCTCGGCGGGCGTCACCTTGTCCGGCGCCGCGCTATTGCCTTTTACCGGCGGATGGCAACCGGTCGAGGTGCCGTCGGCGCTCTCGATTTTCCTTGCGGGCATTTTGGTCGTGGTCGGCTACCAGTTCGTGATCAAGGCAATGCGGCAGGGGGACATCTCTTTCATGGCTCCCTTTCGCTACACCTCGCTTCTGTGGGCGATCTTGCTAGGTTTTCTGGTCTTCGGCGATGTTCCGGACGCTCTGATGCTCTTCGGTTCAGCCCTGGTTGTCGGCTCAGGGCTTTATGCGCTGTACCGGGAGCGGATCGTCGGCCATGATCTTCCGATCACCGAAAGCACTGCGCCTGCCATAACTACGAGCGGGCTCGATACAAAGCCTGTCCACGATCGCCGCATATGATCATCCCCACATTCGACAAGACGACGCCACCGCACATCCTGACGCTTGTCGCCGTGGCCGCCACGGCATCTTCAGCGACCAATATATTTCTACCATCCCTGCCGGGCATGGCCGAGCAATTTGGCGCCGATTACGGCATCGTGCAGATGACCGTTTCTCTTTATCTCGCCGCTACCGCGGTGCTGCAACTCGGGATCGGCCCGGCCTCGGACCGCTTTGGCCGTCGGCCAGTGATGCTGGTCAGCTTTGCGGTCTTCTGCATCGCCACACTTGCTGGGGCCTATGCACCGACCATAGAGGCGCTGCTTGCCTGCCGTGTTCTGCAGGCTTTTTCGGCTTCCGGCCTGGTTCTGTCGCGCGCGATCGTGCGGGATATTGTGGGCACTGACGAGGCGGCCAGCCGCATTGGCTATGTCACTATGGGCATGACCTTGGGCCCGATGGTCGCGCCGCTGGTAGGGGGCATTCTGGACGAGGCCTACGGCTGGCGCTCCACCTTCCTCCTCACATTCGGCTTTGGGATCGTTGCCCTTATCCTGATCTATGTCGATCTTGGCGAAACGAATAGGCATCGCTCGTCTAGCTTGACAGCCCAGTTCCGGGGATATCGCGAGCTGGTGCGCTCACACCGTTTTTGGGGTTATGTGGCTACGGCGGGGTTCGCCTCAGGCACGTTCTTCGCCTTTCTTGGCGGAGGACCCTATGTGGCGGCAGAGATCCTCGGCCTTTCTCCATTCACCTACGGGCTCTATTTTGGCGTCGTCTCGCTCGGATACATGCTTGGCAACTTCATTTCCGGCCGCTATTCGCGCGCTATCGGCATCAATCGAATGATGCTATCGGGAAATGCGATCGCCGCGCTGGGCATGGGATTGTCGATCGTCCTGTTCCTTGGCGGTTACGATCATCCTCTTTCCTTCTTCGGCCCAACATTCTTTGTCGGTATGGGCAATGGCATTGCGCTTCCAAGCGCGACTGCCGGCATGGTGAGCGTCAGACCGCACCTGGCGGGCTCCGCATCCGGTCTCGGCGGTGCTTTGCAGATCGGCGTCGGAGCAGCTTTGGCGACGCTTGCCGGCGGGCTGCTGTCACAGGAAACCGGCGCCTACCCGTTGATGGTCCTGATGTTAGCTTCGTCGTCGCTTGGCATTGCGGCCACACTTTACGTGATACGGGTTGCCAGGACTAAGGGAGAGCTCTGAAAAGGAAGGACCATGACAGGGTTAGGGCCGGGAGCGTCACTCTGCCAGAGGCTTTTCGGTACGTATGCGAAGGCAAAAAGTACCGGGGCCTGCTTGTGCTAAATTCCGGTGCCGGTTTCTGCCCCTTCTTTGAAAGGAGCAGGAGGCGGCGGAGAGGATCGCCGGGGAGATGAAAACGTGAAGGTCTTTGGCATCACCGGTTGGAAGAATTCCGGTAAAACTACTCTAACTGTCAGGCTCACCGAGGAGTTTGTGCGACGGGGCCTTCAGGTGGCAACCGTCAAGCACGCGCACCATGCTTTCGACATCGATCAGCCCGGCACGGATTCGTTCCGCCACAGGCAGGCAGGCGCGAGTGAAACGGCCATCGTGTCAAGCCGTCGCTGGGCTCTCATGCACGAATTGCGAGAGGAAGGAGAGCCAAACCTCGCCGATATCCTGGCGCGGCTCTCACCCTGCGACCTGGTGCTAATCGAAGGCTTCAAGAAGGAGCCGCATCCAAAAATCGAGTGCCGACGGCTCGGCGCTCGCGATCGATCGCCGCTTGCTGACCTTGTGCCGGGAATCGTCGCGCTTGCCAGCGATCACCCGGTCGAAACAAGCCTCCCTCGCTACGACCTAGATGATGTTGCCGGGATCGCCGATTTCATTGCTGGCCATTTATCGATCCGAAAAAACTGAACGTGGGGTAAGTCAGGTAGCGGTGACCGTCTAGCGGCTTGTTGCGTTGGCTTGGAAATCGTTCCTGACCAAGAAAAAAGCGCAGGGGATTCTTGCCCCTTTCGAGTTTTCCGACGCATTCAGGGGAGCGATTTTGGAGCCAACCCGGTAGGCGCCCCCGGGCGAATTGTTGAATGGGCCACCGCAGCCTTACTCTTTCCCGTTGCATTTCCTTCCGGAAGAATGGGAATATCAGCTCCAAAGCGGGCGCCTGAGAAGGTGACCGGAACAAGAACAGTGAGGGAGATGATGCGTATCACCGGACGTATTGCACTCATTCTTTCCGCCGCGCTCGTGGCACTGTCGGCCAGCGCCTCCCAAGCCCAGGAAAGGATGCAGCTAAAAATCGGAACCGAGGGCGCCTACCCACCCTTCAATAATCTCACCGCCGATGGAAACCTCGAAGGGTTTGATATCGATATCGCCCGCGCGCTCTGCGAGGAGATGAATGCGGAATGCGAATTCGTCACGCAGGAGTGGGATGGCATGATCCCCGCGCTTCAGGCAGGCAAATTCGACGCCATCATCGCTTCTATGTCGATCACTGACGAACGCAAGCAGCAGGTCGACTTTACAGAGAAATATTACAACACGCCGCCGGCTATCGTCGTGGCGAAAGATTCTGATATCGCCGGCGTGACGAAGGAAGATCTCGCTGGCAGGACGATCGGCGCCCAAGCGTCCACGACGCATGGCAATTTTGCCGAGGCGACTTTCCAGGAAAGCGAGGTCAAGCTCTATCCGACCGCCGAGGAATACAAGCTCGACATGACGAACGGGCGTCTGGACGCTGTGGTCGATGACGTAATCGTCCTGCAGGACTGGCTAAGCACGCCCGATGGGGAGTGCTGTAAGGTGCTGGGCACGCTCACGCCTGTCGAGGAAATCTACGGCGAGGGAATCGGCATAGCCATCCGCAAGGGCGAGGATGAGCTGCGCGAGAAATTCAACGCCGCTATCCAAGCCATCCGCGAAAACGGAAAATACAAGGAAATCAATGACAAGTACTTCGAGTTCGACGTTTACGGCGGTTAGGCTGCCGCGGGCGGGAGAAATCCCGTCGCTTTACCTGCGCAAGCCGACGCAGTTCAACACGCGGGTTCCCGCTGAAGAAGCCAACTGGCGTCGTTGGCATTGAGGTAATGACGGGCACGACCGGGAGATGAATGGCGTTCTGACCCTCCTTAGTTTCGGCCCGGCAGGGTGGGGTGACGAAATCGCCTTGGGTGTGCTCGTCACCATTTCGCTGGCGCTCGTGACCCTTCCATTCGGCCTTGCAGCCGGTTTCACGGTCGCGCTTGCAAAGACATCGGAGGAGCCTAGCCTTAGGCTTGCGGCCAATATCTACACCACAATTTTCCGCGGCTTGCCTGAGCTATTGACGCTATTCCTGGTCTTTTACGGCGCGCAGATCGCGGTGCAGCAGATCACGCGCGTTCTGGGCGCAACTGCCACCATAGAGATCAACGCTTTCGTGGCCGGTATCGTGGCGCTCGGGGCGGTTTTTTCCGCTTACGCCAGCGAAGTGTTCGTATCCGCCTTCCGCGCCATTCCGCGCGGCCAATACGAGGGTGCATACGCGGTGGGGCTTTCCCGCCGGCGCACCATGCAGCTGGTCATCTTGCCGCAACTTATCCGGCTGGCTTTACCGGGCCTCTCCAATCTGTGGCTTATCCTTCTTAAAGAGACTTCGCTGGTGTCTGTCATCGGGCTTGCCGATATCCTGCGCCAGACGGGCATTGCGGCCCGCGTGAGCAAGGAAGCCTTTCTGTTCTTCGGCATTGCCTGCCTGCTTTATCTCGGCCTTTCCGTTCTCTCTTCCTTTGCGTTCTCGGCTATCGAGCGGCGGGTTTCTTCCAGCGGGCCGTCGCGATGAGCCTTCCCCGCACGGCAGAGCTGGACGATATGCCGCCACCCCTGCCGGTCAGGCGTTGGACCTTGGCACGCATTACAGGCCTAGTGCTGCTAAGCGGATGGGTGCTGCTTGGCTTGGGAGTGCTCTATTTTCTGCTAAATTCCTGGAATCCGGAGCTCATTTCGCGATACACACCGAATTATGTTTCCGGTCTTTGGGTCACCATCCAGCTTGTAGTGATCTCTATTTTGGCAGGCGCCGTCCTATCGGTCCCTATCGCCGTTGGACGCCGAGCCGAAAGCCGGGTAATTTCATCCCTCGCTTATGCATATGTCTATTTCTTCCGCGGCACCCCCCTGCTTGCACAGACGTTTCTCATTTATTACGGTCTCGGCTCCTTCCGGCCGCAACTGGAGGCCGTTGGGCTTTGGACCTTCTTCCGCGATGCTTGGTTCTGCGCCATCTTCGCCTTCACGCTCAATACCGCAGCTTACCAAGCTGAGATCCTGCGCGGAGCGGTAGAAAGCGTTGGCCGCGGCCAATGGGAGGCGGCAGCCGCTCTTGCCTTCTCGCGATGGCAGACTTTGCGGAAGATCATCTTGCCTCAGGCTTTGCTGGTTGCGCTACGGCCGTATGGAAACGAAATCATTCTGATGATCAAGGGATCCGCTATCGTGGCGATCATCACAGTGTATGATCTGATGGGTGAGACGCGCCGCGCCTTCTCCCGGACCTTCGACTTTCAGACATATATCTGGGCCGCGCTCATCTATCTCGTACTCGTTGAATTGCTGCGGATCGCGACTGAGCGCATTGAGCGCCGACTGACGCGACATCTGGGCCGCTAACTTTGCACAAGGAGGAACAGCCGAATGGCGAAAATTGCATTCATCGGGCTTGGCGTAATGGGCTACCCCATGGCCGCACATCTGAAAAACCGCGGCGGCCATGATGTGACGGTCTACAACCGCACAACCGCAAAGGCGGAAAAATGGGTGGGCGAGCATGGCGGGGCACTGGCGGAGACGCCGGCCGAAGCCGCAAAGGATAAGGATTTCGTTTTCGCCTGTGTCGGCAACGATGAGGACCTGCGAGGGGTCACCACCGGGCCCGAAGGCGCATTCCGAACAATGAAGCAGGGTTCGATCTTCATCGACAATACCACCGCGTCTGCCGAAGTAGCTCGGGAACTTGCTGCTGATGCGGAGAAGCGCGGTTGCTCCTTCATCGACGCGCCTGTTTCCGGCGGCCAAGCCGGTGCGGAAAACGGCGCCCTTACCGTAATGTGCGGCGGCGATAAGGCAGCATTCGAAAAGGCAAAGCCGGTGATCGAAGCCTATGCCCGCATGGTTGGCCTGATGGGGCCATCAGGCGCCGGGCAGCTGACCAAGATGGTGAACCAGATCTGCATTGCAGGCCTCGTGCAAGGTCTCGCGGAAGGCATTCATTTTGGCAAGAAGGCCGGCCTTGATATCGAGCAGGTGGTAGGGGTGATCTCAAAAGGGGCCGCTGGTTCCTGGCAGATGGAGAACCGCCACAAGACGATGAATGAAGGCCGGTATGATTTCGGTTTCGCCGTCGATTGGATGCGCAAGGATCTTGAAATCTGCCTTGCCGAGGCCGACCGCAACGGAGCCAAGCTGCCGATCACCGCGCTCATCGATCAGTTCTATAAGGAAGTTCAGGAGATGGGCGGCCGCCGCTGGGACACATCCTCGCTGCTGGCGCGGCTTGAGAGATAAGAAAAGGTGGAAAAGGCCCGACCTATTCGGGCCATTTTCTTAGACCGTTAAACCGCTGCGCTTGCAGATTCCTTGTCGAGCACAAGATAGTCGAGCGGCAATTCAGTCGTGTACTTGATCTGCTCCATGGCGAAGGCAGAGGACACGTCCCGGATCTCGATCTTGGAGATAAGCTTCTTATAGAAGGCGTCGTAAGCCGCGATGTCCGGCACGACGACGCGCAGCAGATAGTCGACGTCGCCGCTCATGCGATAGAATTCCACCACCTCCGGGAACTCTTTGATCACCTCGGAAAACCGGCGTAGCCACTCATGGCTATGCGCATTCGTGCGAATGGACACGAAGACCGTCACTCGCGCGTTCACCTTGGCCGGATCGAGCAGCGCCACCCGCCTGCGGATCACGCCTTCTTCTTCCAGCTTCTGGATCCTTCTCCAGCATGGTGTGGTCGAAAGTCCGACTTTCTTTGCTATGTCCGCCACCGCGAGCGTGGCGTTCTCCTGCAGCAGACGGAGTATTTTTCGATCAAGGCGATCCATGGAATTCTCCATTAGAATTATATTTCTGGAATGGACCCATTTCGACCGAAAAACAATAACAATTTTCTCATGAAGCCAAAACACCCTTCGCCTTTCAGGGCTTCCCGTTAGGCGCGCCAGAAGGTCGGCGTAAAAACGACAAGCACGGCAAAAATCTCAAGCCGCCCCAGTAGCATGGCGACAATCAGCACCCACTTGGCATAATCGCTGAGCGGGAGGAAATTGCCTGCAGGCCCGACGATTGGGCCAATTCCCGGTCCGACATTTGAGATTGCAGTCAGCATCGAGCTAGCGGCGGTCACAAGATCGAGATTGCTCGCCGCCAGTGCGATTGTGCCAGCGGTCCAAAGGGCAATGTAGGCAATAAAAAAAAGGACAATCGACCGCTGCATTTCCGCGTCCACGGCACGGTTGCCGTATCTGAGCGGTTGCACCGAACTGCCGTAAATCAGGATACGCAGTTCGTTCCGCAGCATGCGTCCAAGAATGAAGAAGCGGTATGCCTTGATTCCACCGGTTGTCGAACCGGAACAGCCTCCCAGGAACGTAGCAAAAAAAGCAATCGTGACGGCGAATGGTCCCCAGAGTGTGTAGTCCTCGCTGGCGAAGCCTGTCGTGCTGACGATGGACGTGATGTTGAAAGCAGCCGTGGTCACCGCTTCGGCGAATGGGACGTCATCGGCGATCCGTCTCTGCACGGCAAGGGCCAGGACAATGACGACCAGATAGCCGAGGAAGACGCGGATCTGCGGATCACGAAGGGCATCAAGCCTTCCCTGCACCACGAACAGGATGAGGATTGAAAAGGGAAGGGCACCCAGGATCATGAAGATAGTGCTCACCCACAGCAGTACATTGTTGTCTTCAAAAAAGCCGAAGGAAGCATCATGCGTTGAAAACCCGCCCGTGGCGAGCGTGGTCATGGCGTGGTTGATTGCGTCGAAGGTGCTCATTCCGGCGGCCGCATAGGCGATGGCGCACACCCCCGTCAGGAAAACGTAAACGCCTATAAGCGCGCGAAGGAAGCTCTTCAAACGCTCGAAGGGCCGGTCCTCGATATCGGACGACTCGATGCGGAAATAGGAAAACCCGCCGACATTCAGCATCGGTAGAAGAAAGAGTCCCAGCACGACGACGCCCAATCCGCCCATCCACTGCAGGAGCGAGCGCCAGAGCAGCACGCCAGGAGGAAGAGTGTCGAGACCGACGACCACCGTGGAGCCAGTGGTCGTGATTGCGGAAACGGATTCGAAAACCGCATCGGCGAAATCGAGCTTCAGCGATGCAGCATAAAGCGGCAAGGCGCCGACAATCCCCAAGGTCGACCACAAGACCACGACGACTATGAAGGCCAGCCGTGTCGAGCGAACCGGCGTCCTGTCCCGCGTCGCCGCCGCCACCGTCAGCGCAATGGCCCCCGTGGTGAAGGCGCAGACGGCAAAGACCTGCCAATCGCTATGACCGTAATAAAGGTCGACTGCCGCCGGAATGAGCATCGCCCCGGCGATATAGATCGAAAAGATAGAGGCCACATAAGCGGCGGCCCGGATTATTGCGCCGTGCACTTGGATGGTTTCCAGATTGATGCTTGGTTTCGGTCTGAGTTCGCGACGCTCCCCATGCTCCTTTAATTCCAGCATGGTTGATGACGGGGCATCGCCGGCTGATCACTCCCGGGGTAAAATGGATCCATGGATACCGTGGCTTTCAAAACGATCGGCACGGTTCGCAATAATACTTTCGGTGGCCGAAGGCCAGCACGACGCGGACTTCAAGCGGTCAGACATGTGAAAAGATAACCTGCAAACGCAGAAAGACCGCGGCTTGGCCCAGGCGGCGCAGCCCTGCCCAAATTTGCAGCGATTCACCGGCGGAGCGCCTACCAGCGGATAACAATGACTTTTTCGTTTCCCTCGGCAAGCTCGACCGCCTCAGGCCGATTGTCCTTCCGCATACCTGTGCGCGCGTTTTCGACCAGGTCGACGGAAATGATGTCGGCAGCGAAGGCTTCATCGACCTCGGCAACGAAAATGGGAGCGTCTTGAGGTAGATCTTTAAGCTTCTCCACAAGCTCACGGACTTTCACGGGCAGTCTCCTTTTCCCTTTGGAACGGCGAAGGCCGAAGCCGGTTCCCGGCGCCTCGCGAATACCCGCGCGATCTTCGTACGCCCTTTCTGTTGATTGACCGCCACGCCATTTTTTGCCACATCACGGGCGCAGCCCAACCAGGGATGGCAAGAGTCGGAAGTGAACTGTGGTGCGCGACGCGCGCAGGATCGGGAATACCAAAATGAATGCCGATTTTTCAGTGCAGCGCGAGACCATGATCGAGGGGCAGCTGCGCACTCAGGATGTAACGAATGTGCCTCTGATCCAGGCCATGCGTGAGATTCCTCGCGAAGCATTTGTGCCGAGCCGCCGCAAGACACTTGCCTATATGGATGAGGACCTGGAAATTTCCCCGGCATCCGGAGGAAATCCGCCGCGCTACCTCATGGAACCCGCCCGCTTCGGCAAATTGGTACAGCTAGCGGAGGTGCGATCGAGCGACCTTGTGCTCGATGTCGGATGTGCGACCGGCTATTCCGCAGCGGTTTTGTCCAAGATCGCAAGCTTCGTGGTCGCGCTGGAGTGCGATTCTGCTCTTGCGGAAACGGCGTCCTCGTTGCTCACCGAGCTCGGTTGCATGAACACTACCGTCGTTACCGGGGCGCTGAACGAGGGTTACGTGAATGAATCCCCTTATGATGTAATTTTCATCGGGGGCGGCGTGGATTATGTTCCTGATTCGTTACTTGCTCAGTTGGCCGAAGGAGGGCGCCTGGTTGCGGTGATCGGAAGGGGGAATGCGGCAAGAGCCCATCTCTTCCTGAAGGAAGGATGCTTGCTGTCGTCGCGCGCCGACTTCAATGCTGCCGTGAAGCCCTTGCCGGGCTTCGAGATCGAAAAAGGATTCGTATTTTAATCTTTGATCGGAGCGTTGTTGCTGAAGCGCAACGGATTTGATCAGTTAGATGGTGTAACGTCCTGCCTATGTGGGGCGAGTCCGTCGATTTGGGGGAACACCTCCCGGCCGCTACGCCAGAAACAGCTGGACGTCACGGACGTCCGAATCAGGAGGTGAGGTAGGTCGTGACATTCTTGCGAAGCCGTATTGTGGCTGCCTTGGCTGCGACATCTGTGATTTTGTCCCCGCTTCCGGCGAGTGCAGAAACGATCCTCGGAGCGCTGACGAAAGCCTACCAGAACAATTCCAGCCTGAACTCATCGCGCGCGACCGTCCGCGTAACGGATGAAAATGTTGCGATCGCCAAATCCGGAATGCGGCCCAGGGTGAGCGGCACCGGTTCTTTGCAGCTGCAGAATCGGGACAGCACCGAGATTCGCACAGGGCAGTTCGGCATCTCGCTTCAACAGCCGATCTTTGATGGATTTCAGACGCATAATAACGTGCGCGCATCCGAGGCGCAGGTTCGCGCCGCAAACGAAAGTTTGCGCAATGACGAACTGAACCTGCTTCTCAACGCCGCGATAGCCTATATGGATGTGATCCGCGACAGGCAGATCGCCGCGCTGCGGTCAGAAAACCTTCAATTCCTCGAAGAGCAGGTCCGATCCGCTCGTTCGCGGCTGGATGTGGGCGAGGGCACGCGTACGGATGTGGCGCAGGCGGAAGCCAGCCGGCAATTGGCGCTGGCCCAGCTTGCGGCGGCAAGGGCGCAGGCGGCAGCAAGTGCCGCGACCTATCGTCAGCTGGTGGGAGATGATCCGGGAACCCTCGAGGCCCCTGAACCGCTGAGCCGATTGCTTCCGGCCGGGATCGATCAAGCCACGGCCATCGCACTTGCAGAACATCCGGCGATCGCGGCCAGGCTTCACCAGGTCGACGCTGCAGCCTTCAGCGTGAAGTCCGCGGAAGGTACGCTCCTGCCCAACCTCTCTGCATCGGCCAGCCTCACGACGACCCGGACCGACACTTCCGGTGCGGCTGGCGCTGGCGGCCTTGCCGGCTCGAACGATGGCACCCAGAACAGTGCCTCGATCGGGCTCAACCTCACAATTCCGATTTACCAGGGTGGCGAAGCTTCCGCCCGCGTCCGGCAATCAAAGGAATCGCTTGGCAAAGCGCGGATTGACGTGGACGTTACCCGTGATCAGGTGCGACAGGCTGTGACGTCCGCATGGACACAATATCAGGCCGCAAGGGAGGCACTGGCTGCAAACCGCGAGCAGGTGAATGCAGCCAGGCTTGCCTTGAGCGGCGTCATCGAGGAACGCGATGTCGGTCAGCGTACGACGCTGGACGTCCTCAATTCGCAGGCCGATGTCATCGACGCGCGCATAGAGCTTGTCAACGCGCAGCGTAACGTCGTCGTGGCGAGCTACGCTATCGTTTCTGCTATTGGGCGCCTTTCTCCATCCAGATTGGGTCTCAACGTCGCAACCTATGACCCGCAAGAGCACTACAACGCCGTCAAGGACAAGTGGTACGGCTTGAGGACGCCGGACGGGCGCTGATAAACCTTCCATAACCGTTTTGCCCCGTTCTTGGTCATTTCTGTGCGAAAAGAGCGCGAACCTTCTTGCAGGGATTCTCACCCGCGCGTGCCTTCGCTAGGCTAAGATCATGATTCGAAACGGTCTCGTGCTCGATAGGGGCAGGGGACGAACATGAGAACGGCGGCACGATGGCACAGGCAAGCACCGCACAACAGCGTGAGCCCTCGATGGAGGAAATTCTCGCATCGATCCGGCGCATCATAGAGGACAGTGAAACTGGGCGTAAGGACGAGGCTCCTCGCGACCATGAAACCGCGTTCCGCAGCCTCGCCGATCTTGAGGGCTTTCGTTCTCTGGCACCTTCTGCCGTTGCGCCGCTCAGCCCGGAGTCCACTTATGAGCCGGCACAGGACCAATCCGAATGGACGGAAGAGACCTCTCAGCCAAATAATGAATCGGCCGCGGCGGAAGGGTTCGAATCAGATGCAGACGAGGAGGAGGATTTTCCCATTCCCGTTGCTGCGAACGCGCAAATGCCTCCGGCGGAAGGCCAGGGTGCTCCTCAGGGGTACCAGCAGCAGGCCGTAAATCCGGCATTGCACCCCCAGTCTGCCGAATTGGAACGTCGACCGATCATTTCGCGGCTTCCGGGGCGCAAGGTGGCAGCCGCGTTTGAAGAACTCAATGAGGCGCTCATCGCGAACCGGCGGAAGACGCTTGACCAAATGGCGGAGGAGATGCTGCAGCCAATGTTGCAGGATTGGCTGGACAACAATCTGCCGCAACTGGTCGAACGTCTCGTTCGCGAGGAGATCGAGCGCATTGCTCGAGGCATTTAAGGGCTGGCAGTAACAGCGGTTTTCCCACCGTTGACGAGCGGCCGCGCAGTTGCACGAACCACTTGTCGCACAGCGTGGTTGCAGAATGCTGCACTGTTGACACGTTCGCACCCTTCGGCTTTACACCCAGCACCACAGAGCAGTTGCAGAATAGCTGCAACGCGGCGCAGTCGCCGAAGCACGGACCAATTCTATGCTGGAAAAAACCTACGACGCGGCCGGTGTCGAGCCGAGAATTTCGGAACGCTGGGAGGAAGAGGGGGCGTTCAGGGCAGGCGCAGGCGCCGAGCGAGGTGCTGAAGCGTTCACGATCGTCATCCCGCCGCCCAATGTAACCGGCTCGCTCCATATGGGGCACGCGCTCAACAACACCCTGCAGGACATCATGGTCCGTTTCGAGCGCATGCGCGGCAAGAACGTGCTTTGGCAGCCCGGAATGGACCATGCCGGAATCGCAACTCAGATGGTGGTCGAGCGGCAGCTTATGGAGCGGCAGATTCACCGCCGCGACCTTGGCCGCGAAAGTTTCGTGGAAAAGGTCTGGGAGTGGAAGGAGCAATCCGGCGGAACCATCCTGACGCAATTGAAGCGGCTCGGTGCCTCCTGCGACTGGTCCCGTGAGCGCTTCACGATGGACGAAGGTCTGTCTTCGGCGGTTATCGAGGTCTTTGTTTCCCTCTACAAACAAGGCTTGATCTACAAGGACAAACGTCTCGTCAATTGGGACCCCAAGCTTCTGACCGCCATTTCCGATGTCGAGGTGGAGCAGATCGAGATCAAGGGAAATCTCTGGCACCTGCGTTATCCCATTGAGGGAATGCCCTTTGATGCGGATGACCCCTCCACATTCATTACCGTTGCCACGACCCGGCCCGAAACCATGCTCGGCGATACCGGCGTGGCGGTGCATCCCAGCGACGAGCGCTACCAGCATTTAATCGGGAAGCATGTGCTTCTTCCCATTGTCGGGCGCAGAATTCCCATCGTGGCGGACGAGTATTCCGACCCCGAGAAAGGTAGCGGTGCAGTCAAGATCACGCCCGCGCACGATTTCAACGATTTTGAAGTGGGCAAGCGCCATGGCCTGCGCATCATCAACGTGATGATGCCGGACGCGTCCATCAACATTCTTGACAATGAGGATTTCCTGGAAGGGCTCGCGCCGACGGACGCACAGCGCCAGCTTTGGCAGCAACTTCAAGGCGTCGAACGCTTCGAAGCGCGTAAGCGGATCGTCGCAACGATGGAGGAGGGCGGTTATCTCGCCAAGATTGAGCCACACACCCATGCCGTTCCCCATGGCGACCGCGGCGGCGTGCCCATCGAGCCATTCCTCACCGATCAATGGTATGTCGATGCGAAGACGCTTGCCCGGCCGGCGATCGAGGCCGTGCGAGCGGGTCGTACCGTTTTTGTGCCCAAGAATTGGGAAAAGACCTATTTCGATTGGATGGAAAACATCCAGCCCTGGTGCATTTCACGGCAGCTTTGGTGGGGTCACCAGATTCCTGCCTGGTATGGGCCCGACGGCCAGGTATTCGTGGAGAAGGATGAGGAAGCGGCCCTGGAAGCGGCTATACAGCATTATCTCTCACATGAGGGACCCTGGAAGGCATGGGTGGAAGAGAAGCTGGAGAACTTCCAGCCGGGAGAGATCCTGACGCGTGACGAGGATGTCCTCGATACCTGGTTTTCTTCGGCGCTCTGGCCATTCTCCACCCTTGGTTGGCCCGAAAAGACCAAGGAGCTTGCTACCTACTATCCAACCTCGGTGCTGGTGACCGGCTTCGACATCATCTTCTTCTGGGTGGCGAGGATGATGATGATGGGCCTTCACTTCACCGGCAGGGAGCCCTTCCATACCGTCTATGTCCACGCGCTTGTGCGTGACAAGAACGGCGCCAAGATGTCGAAGTCCAAGGGCAACGTCATCGATCCCCTGGAACTCATCGATCAATATGGGGCGGACGCACTACGCTTCACGCTCGCCATTATGGCAGCGCAGGGCAGGGACGTGAAACTCGACCCGGCTCGGGTGGCGGGCTACCGCAATTTCGGGACAAAGCTCTGGAATGCGACGCGCTTTGCGCAGATGAACGGTGTGGCGCGGGATGCCAATTTCCAGCCGGAGCAGGCCAAGCTTGCCGTCAATCGGTGGATCTTGACGGAGCTGACCCGCGCGAGCCGTGCGATTACAGAGGGCATTACCTCCTACCGCTTCAACGATGCGGCGGGCGGAGCATATCGCTTCGTCTGGAGTCTCTTCTGCGATTGGTATCTCGAGTTGTTGAAGCCTGTTTTCGCGGGGGACGACGAGACGGCGAAGGCGGAAGCGCGCGCTTGTGTCGCCTATGTCCTGGACGAGATATACAAGCTCCTGCATCCGATGATGCCGTTCATCACCGAGGAGCTCTGGTCATTGACCGGCGGCGAGGGCGGCCGCCCGGATGTTCTCGCGCTTACGCGCTGGCCCAAGCTGGCTTTTGAGGACAAGGCCGCCGCGGAGGATGTCAACTGGCTGATCGACCTCGTTTCGGGAATTCGCTCCGTTCGCTCGGAGATGAATGTGCCCCCCGCTGCCGTCGCGCCACTTATTGCGGTGGGAGCCGACGCGACGACGCGTGAAAGGCTCGCGCGGCATGAGCCCGCAATCCGCCGTCTGTCGCGCGTGGGCGAGCTTGGGTTTGCCGGCGAGCCTCCAAAGGGCTCGGCACAGCTTGTCATAGGCGAGGCGACCTTTTGCCTGCCGCTCGGAGACCTCATCGATCTCAAGGCAGAGGTGTCAAGGCTGGAGAAGGAAGTCGCCCGGATGAGCAATGAGATCGATCGCCTGGAAAAGAAGCTTGGTAACGACAAGTTCGTGGCGAACGCTCCGGAGGAAATCGTTGCGGCGGAACGGGAAAAGCTTGCCGAATTCTCCGAGTCCAGGTCGCGTCTGGCCGTCGCTCTGGCGCAGGTGCGGAGCGGGATGTGAGGCGGTCCTCTCGAGATTAGCAACTGCGCGCTTTTACGGCGCGCAGTTCAGATTTCCCCTCCATGTTGCCCTACTGCAACATGCCTTTTTTAGAGGGTTTCCTGCTTCCACAGCCCGGATTTAAAGGAGTTTAGGGTTCGGGCCCTTAAATGGAGCCCACGGCTTCAGGAATACCAAGTATCCATTAAGCTATTATCCTCACAAAATTTTAGTTCTCAACATCGCAAATGGCCTAATCGGTGGCCGCGCTATCATTTCGGCGATAGTGTCGCACCAATGGAGGGGCTCGTATGCGATTCAGTCATCTTGCATACTCATTTGTGGTTTTCCCATTTATCGTCGGCAGCGCTCAAGCCGGAGGGTTCTCGCGAGGCACCGCGGATACGGACATCCTCTTCGAGGAGGGGAACGTCAATTTCCGTGCTGGGGCCTATATTGCCGTGCCCCATCAGGAATATCGCGCCGCACCGCTGGCGGCTCCCAATCCGGCGCTAATCGGCGAAAATTACCTTGACACCTATGTCATCCCGTCGGCGGCCGTAAAGTTCGGCGTCGATGACAAGTTTGCATGCGCGGGAACCTATACGGATTCCAATGGCGCCAGCTCCAGCTTCGCGGTCCCTTACGGCGTTAGCGGTAAGCTATCGGAGTCCTTCATCGTGACCGAGTTCGGCGCAACGTGCGCCGCGTTCTTCGACATGGGTCGAGGGCGCCTCTCGCTGTTGGGGGGAGCCTTTATCGAAAAGCTCGATTACACCCTTGATGCGCTACCCACTTTGCCCGGCTTGGGACCAGTCCCGATGGAGATCGGCCTCGACAGCGACGCTTATGGCTGGCGCGCCGGTATCGGCTATGAGATTCCGGATATCGCCCTTCGCGCGCAGCTTCTTTATCGCTCTGGCACAACTCACAATGCCACCGGCTCCGGCGGAACACCCCTTATTCCCGGGGCCGAGCTGCCGGCTTTTGCCACGGGTGAACTACCGCAAAGCGTGGAATTGAGGCTTCAATCCGGCATTGCGCCAGGGTGGCTGGCTTTCGGTTCGGTCAAATGGACAGATTGGTCTGTCAACGAGACGCTTGACCTCTCTGTTTCGACCGGCATTCCCGGCATCGGCGACTTGAAAAGCCGGAACGAATATTACTGGCGGGATGGCTGGACGATTACCGGCGGCGTTGGGCACGCCTTCAACGAAAGAGTGTCGGGCCTTGTCAGTCTCCAGTGGGACCGCGGCGTGAGTACCGGCTATGACCTGCGCAAGGACAAATGGCTGCTTGCCGCAGGCGCCAGCCTAAAGGATCAGTGGGGCGGCGAATTGCGGCTTGGAGGCGGCATCTCCTATCTCTCCTCCGCCGAAATCACTGAAGGCGTTGAAACCGGTGCCGCGGTGGATGCGGGCTGGGCTGCACTCTTTTCCGCCAGTTACAGCGTTAAATGGTGACCACTGGATTGCATCTGGTGCCACCAGTCTTGGTCAGGCATCGCCGACAATCACCGTAACCCGTCCTGAGCCGCCACAATCCCGGCAGGGTCTACCGTCGACTTTACCGGTTCCAGAACAGCGCCTGCAGATATTTTCGGCCGATTGCCTGGTCCCCGGTTCAGTCTCGTCGCCCGGCGCCTTCTTTTTGGCCATCGGTTCCGCTCCTGTTGATAAAATAGAAGGCGTCAGGTCCAGATCGCAATCCCGGTCTGTGGCGAGCCTCAGGCTCCCCCAATCGGCGTGATCACCTTGCCGGAGCCGCCGCAATCGGGGCAGGGGCTTCCGCCAATTTCACCGGAGCCCCGGCAGCGCCGACAGATATTTTCACCCGCACCGGGCGTGCCCTCCGGCACCGCATCCGGATTGCCAGCCTGTTGGCCCGACGTCAGCTTTTCCGGCTTCAACGACTCCCGAGCACGGGCGACTTGTGCTTCGTCGGTGCTCAGCGCGTGCCCGCTATCGTCGGGCAATCCTTCACCGGTTTGGGCGATGCTTTCGTCCACTGGCCTGTCGTTCGCGCCCGTCGTTATCTTTCGTTTCCCAGCCATGTTTCTCTCCATGACTGCCTAACGCACGAAGACCGGAATTGGTGCGCCTCGCGCTGTCGTTTTTCTTGGCTATTCGGGGGTATGCCGCCTTCGCCGCCCAGCTCAATCTCTGATAGACTTTGCACGAATCGGGGCACGCTTAGGCTGACATGCCTATACCGTCCCCTTCGATCGAGACGGTGGGGGAAAAATGCGGGGTCGTTTCCTCTTTTGCCTGCTTCAAATAGGGGCAGCGCTTCCTTCGAACACACATGCAGAGGAGATGCCTACGAGGTTTCTGCAGCCCGGCATCCATTCCGACTGGCGGGAGCTGCGCTTCGGCGTGATGGCCTATGACCGCGGCTTCTTTTCAACTGATGATTTCAGCGGCACGGTCATCAATGGCGAGTTCTTGTTCAGCGCCCCCGCCTTTCTGGAGCGCATCGGCTCACCGCGTCCCTATATCGGTTTCGATGCGGCCATTGCCGATGACCCGATCCATTTTGCCTATGCAGGCCTTAGCTGGGATTTCCACCTCGTCGGCAACTTTTATCTGAGTGCCAGCCTGGGCGGCGCCGTAACAACGGCTAAGAATTTGGACGATCCGACCACCTATAAGGCTCTGGGATGCCGGGCTCTTTTTCATTTGGGCGCGGCTATCGGATATGATGTGGGTGAGCGCTGGACGCTGCAGGCCTACACAGACCATTTCTCCAACGCGAGCCTATGCGGTGACAACAACGGCGCCGAAGCCACAGGCCTGCGGATCGGCTATCGCTTCTGAAGCGCCAGCATTATCAACCATCGCTGCCTGTGAAGTTCTCCAGCCTCAAAACGCCAGGATGAGCGTTGCCGCGATGCTCATGAGAATCGATACAGCAAGAAAGGCGATATAGGACTTCGGTCGGTCGAAAAAGATTGCGTAGCCGGCAAGCCATGCCGCAGCCCCGGCTCCCAGGGAGAACAGGAAGCCGTCGCGTTCGCCGAAGGCGATGGTCGCGGCCATCAGGCCACCGATCGTAATGGCTCCGAATGCGATGATAACGGCGACCGCATATGCCTCAAAGCTATCGTTCATGATCGTCCCTTTGAAAGCGTTCGGTTCCTGACCGCTTCAGCGGTTTGTGGCGGAGGGAGTGGGATTCGAACCCACGGTGGACTCGCGCCCACGCCGGTTTTCAAGACCGGTGCCTTAAACCGCTCGGCCATCCCTCCAAACGTTGATTTCGTTGGCTTTTCTGGTCTTCCGGTGGAGCAATTTCACGCTGCTACCATTTTGCTGCCGAACGCATTTTACCATTGAGCCTTTACCGCGCCTCCAATTGCCGCGTCAACTCGTTCCGCTGGTTCTCTCCGCATTCTCGGCATCTTGTGCATAGAGGTTACGGCGATGTGTCGGGCGGATGAAGCTTCGACTGGGTGTGCACGATCCTACCGATAAATGCTGCTCAATTCCAAAATCCCTATTAGAGGCTCTGGTTATCCGATGGCATGTAGAACCGGCCCCACAAGGATTTTCTGCCATGCCGCTTCCCGCCCGTTCGCTTTCCTTGCCGTGCATCTCCTCAGTTGGAGGCACACAGCCATTGCCGGCTCCCGGCCCTCTACGCCTCCATAAGTCAATGGAAATCCTGCCCGCACAGCCAGCAGCGCCTCAGGGCGCGCCGCAGACGACTCTCTGCCGCCCGGCATTTCCAGGAGTTTCAGGCGCTCTGAGTCTGGAATCTTTGCCGCCGACGAAGCTGCTCGACACCCTGTCTACCGCAAGACGGGAAAACCGATCTTTGGTGCCGCTGATCAATGCGCGGATTGAACGCCTGCTGAAAGCAGCAGACCTTTCAAGGCAGGTTCCCTTTAAAAGCAGATATAACAACAGCTTATATAAAATAGAGGGAAGCGAAATCCCGATTGTCATGAAGAGGATGCAATCTCCGAAGGCAGCCTTTCTGGAGGAATTGGCATATCGGGTTAGCGAGAAACTGGGAGTCCATCTCGTTCCTCCCACCATAGCAAGAAAAAGATCTATTCTTCAGCCCTTGTTAGAAGGATACACCGAAGAAAAGAAAATCTCCGCAAGCGAGAAAAAAGTGCGCGGAGTAGAAATTCCGGGCAATGCCAAGCTGTTTTATTATCTGGTCAATCAGCTTGACGACAATCAAGGCAATCGCATGTGGAGCGGCGATGCGACTTTGATGCTCATAGACCATGAAAATACCTTCTCCCCGCGAAGCTCGGCCACGCATGAGAGCGCTATTCGAAACATACGCATGGATGAGGTATTTACCGACGAGACATGGCGGCGTTTCCTATCGATCCCGGCTTCGGAGTGGCGCGCACTCTGCCACACAGAACACCTGTCATTGTCCGATGACGCGATAGCAGGATTTTTATCGCGCATTGAGCACGTCAAGGATCTAGCCCAGAGGCAGATTAAGTCTGGTGTGATTGGTCTTTCTGATCCGAGCCGCGCTGCCGCGCGCGCAGAGTCCATTCTGAGGGAGTTTGAACTTCGCGCTAACCCTCAGGGTAGCACCTCTTTCCTGGCGGGCGATGCATTGCAAATTCTTGAAGCCGGTTATCAGAACTTCTTGAAGGGACGATCTCGCATCGTTGAAAAGCTGAAGGCATCGCGCGACGCTGCTTTGGAACCATTGCTGCAGGAGATCAAAAGCCTGCGGGCTGAAGCAGCCAGGCTGAAGCCTGAAAAGACGAGGCTGAAGTCAGAATTGACCATGGCCAATCGGACGGGATTTTGGAATTGGGTTCGGGTCAAGGTTCAGCGAGAACCCGAACTGGAGGCTGAACGGAGCTATCGCGAGATTAAATCATCGCTGAAGCATCAAGAGCGCCGGATCGTTGAGCTGGAAAATCGCCTTGGCTGGATAGTCGATGATTACAGGCGGAAAGAGGACAGAGAGAGCGATGCTCTGAGGCGTTCCACCGCGGATGGTATGCGCCATGCATTGCTTGAGAAGGGTGTGTATGTTGAGGAGCCAGCCAAAGAAAATGATGCCGTTGAACGCTTCCTGAATTCAAGGGAGGCGTCAAAGATCATCGACCGATCCATCACCTCACGATTTGGGCTTCCCGACAGAGAAAAGTCTATAAGGAACGCCGTTAAGGAGCTGCGGGGGGCATTGGCGCAGCAGCCCTTCTATCTGGAAAAGCGTAGAGTATTGCAGCAGGTGCGTAGCGGGTCGTCGCTGAATGACGATTTTCTCACCGCAAATGTGTCGGCGAAGGTGACGACTTACGCTCAACGTTGCATCGAGAGGCGGATATCCGACATCCGGCGGGAAAGCATTTTTGCGCAACTGGCACGCGAGAATGCCGAGTTTGATGCCAAGAGAGCTCAACGTGCGGAAGAAGGCGAGGCACTTCGAATCGCTCGATGGAAAGCGGATCAAGAAGCGTTTGCGTCGAGATCGACGAGGGCGAACGAGGCCGCGATCGAGGTGAAACCCACTCCCAGCCGTGCTGCGGCGGCGCCGATTTCCTCAGCTCCCTCAGTCCCTGCAACCGGCGAGCGGAGTCATAAAAGGAAAGCTTCTATTTCGTCCTCGATGATCGATCGCGAAATAGAGGATTTACGCGCAAGCTATGCTCTCCACGGTGAGGGCTCGATCACTACCGAAGCGAGCGACTTGGCCCGGAATTGGATAGGGGCGGATCAAAAATAGCAAGAGGTATAGCCTGCCACCGATATCATCAGCGCCGCGGCTTTTGCCGCGATAGAAGATGCCCGGGTGCACGCAAGGCACCCAGGCACTTACAAAGCGATTGTCAGGGCGATTTGAGTTTGGCGGTAAGCCTTCAGACCGCCGCTCCTCCCGGGATCGAGCGCGGAGCCGGCTCCTTGGCGTAGATGACCACCGCGAAAAGAACCACGCCGAGAAGGATCACGAGTGAGGCTATCGCCGTGAGCGGTTCAAAAAACGCATAGCCAAGATAAAGCATGTAAAGCGATGGTACGATGACCACAACGCCCGCTGTATAGACCCAGTACTGAAGCATCGCCAGCCTTCCCTGGGCTTTTGCCGGGTTCAGCGCGTAGTAGCTCCCAAAAATTGCCATGGTTACCCAACCAAGAAGATTTGCGTGAGCATGCGGGCCGATAACATTGTGATCGCCGGAGATTGCCATTTGCAATCCCATAGCTATTCCGACCAGAAGAAAGACTATAGCCGTCTTGAAGTATAGGTTTGCCAAGTGCGGCATGAAACCCTCTCCTCCCCATTGTTCCTACTTGCAGAAGCGAAATATATACAGCTTTGCTTCGCGCTGGAAGCTATTATTTTATGGACGTTGAAGAAGCGGAAGCTTCCATCAATTTGAGGTAGTCGGCTTGTCGTCAGGTCTTTTTACGACGGTTGCGGCTGCTTCACTTGCCCCGAGGCAGGGATTGAGAAGCGGGCTGATCGCGCCGCTCATCATATGTAACACTTATTTTCGCCAATTTACTGCCATAGTTGATTCAGAAGGTTATAACGATTTCGTGCGCATGAGAGGGATCCGGCAACGCGGGTCATGCGCAGTCTGAGGGGCGTCTTTTGAAAGTGTTTTTTTCGGGGAAGGACCAGGTGATCGCTGGGCGGAATTTGAGGGGAAAACGGGTCAACACCGGTCTGGCCTGTGTCGGCATCGTCGCTCTATCGGTGTTCTTGGCCGGCTGCGGCAGTGCTGTTGAGAAGGTTTCCCTCAAAAGCTCGAAGGAGTACTTCCCCGAATCGAAATACGGCGTGAAGGCAAGCCCTCGCGTAGCCTATGGCGCCTCCAAGTTGCCGCGCGGCGGTGGCCGTTATCAGGTAGGCAAGCCCTATCAGGTGAAGGGGCGCTGGTATCGTCCGAAGGAAGATCCTGACTACAGGGCCGAAGGTGCGGCATCCTGGTATGGCGACGCGTTCCACGGCAGGCTCACTGCCAACGGCGAAATCTATGACATGACCCATTTGACGGCAGCTCATCCCACGATGCCGCTGCCCAGCTATGCGCGCGTCACCAATATGGATAACGGCAGTTCCGTTATCGTCCGTGTGAACGATCGAGGCCCTTTCGCAAAGGGACGCGTCATCGATCTTTCGAAACGCGCCGCTGAATTGCTTGATTACACGCATTCGGGCGTCGCTCGCGTGCAGGTGGAATATGTTGGGCCGGCGCCTCTGGAGGGCCGCGACGATTCTTTCCTTCTTGCCTCCTACCGTCCCGGCGGCGCTGCGCCTGATCCGTCGGACGGTTTGCCAACCGGCGTGATGGTGGCGATGGCCGGACCAACGCCAACACAACCCGCGCCGGCAGCAACGCTGGCCTTCGCAAACCAGCCAGGACTGGTAGAGACCGGTGGTACCGTCGCGCTGCCAGCCATTGGTCCGATCGTGCCGGATAGGCCCGCCGCTTCTCCTGTTCCTGCAGAGCAAGTCGATCTCGCACTTCTCTCCTATGCCAACCAACGGGTGAATTCTGCCACGCAAGTCTTTGACTCAGTTTTGAAATCAGATCTTGACGAGAAGCTGATCGTAAGCTGGTGGGCGGACCGTGGCGGGAACGCCGGTCAAGCGATCCATGCCCCCTATATCAATATCGGCACGTGGAACTCGCGCGAGGAAGCAGGGCAGGTCACGCGCTCGCTTTCCAAACTCGGGCGGCTACTGATGGAGGAGAAGGCAGGCCCCGAGGGTCGCGTCTATGTCCTCTCACTGGTGCCGGACGGTCGCGCTGAGATGGATGAGATGCTGCAGGCCGCCTGGGCGGCGGGAGCAACGGACGCATTCGCCATACGCGATTGAGCTTTGCCAGTTTAGTTTTGCCATATTGCGCCGGGCGGGCTTGAATAGCCGGCCCGGCGTCTAGATTCTAGCGCAGAACAGGCAGGAGGGGATTACCTTGATTCGACTGGCCTCTGCATTGAGCTTGTTGGTCCTTGCCTTCGTGCCACTCCCTTTCGCGCGTGCCCAAAGCTTTGAGACGAAGGCGGCGCAGGCTTTCCTCCTGGATGGCGAGACCGGCGCCATCCTTTATTCCAAAAATGCGGATGAGCCTTTCCCCCCCGCTTCGCTGGCCAAGCTCATGACAGCAGAGCTTCTGCTCAATGCGCTGAAGACCGGTCGGATTTCCATGCAGCGGGAATTTGAGGTGAGCGAGCATGCCTGGCGCACCGGCGGCGCTCCGTCAGGAACCGCGACCATGTTCGCGGCGGTGAACTCCAGGGTTCCCATCGAGGCGCTTCTGCAGGGCATTATCGTGCAGCAGGCCAATGACGGCTGCATCATACTTGCCGAGGGGATGGCCGGTTCCGAGAATGCATTCGCGCGATTGATGACGGAGCGCGCCCGCGCCCTTGGGCTAACTAGATCTGTTTTCGTCAATCCTACCGGCTTGCCGGCCGAAGGGCAGCAGGTGACAGTCCGCGAAATAGCACTTTTATCCCGGCATCTCTGGCGGGAGTACCCCGAATATTACCGCTATTTCGGTCAAGAGGATTTCGAATGGAACCGCATTCGTCAGCGGAACCGCGTCTTACGGCTTGGGACTGGAGCGGATGGGTTGGCGCTCGGTTTCACGGAAGGCCAGGGTTATGCGATCGCGGCTTCGATGGAGCGCAACGGCAAACGGCTTTTCGCCGTTCTTGCGGGAATCCCGGAAGAACAGGAGCGCCCAGAAGAAACGCGCAAAATGCTCGAATGGGGCTTCAGCGCTTTCGAGCGGCGCCAGCTCTTCACCGCCGGTGAGATAATCGGGGATGCCAATGTCTATGGGGGCGCAAAGGGCACTGTAGCTCTTCGCGCCGCTGGTCCATTATGGGCGCTTGTGCCGACGGGCGAGTCTCAATCGTTCTCTGCCCGAATTGTCTACAATGGGCCGATCTCCGCTCCCGTAGAGGAGGGAGTTGCGGTTGGAAACCTGCAAATCTGGATCGGCGACACGTTAAGCCAGGAGATACCGCTCCTCGCAGCTGAATCCGTCGTCAAAGGCACGCTCCGCCAAAGAGCATTTGGCGCCGTGGAGGAGCTTCTGGTGGGGTGGATGCGTTAGCGCAGCTGGATTTGCGCTTAACGCCTCGTCCCATTTTGCCAAACCGGTTCGGCGTTGGACGTCGGCGGCGCGCACGTCTATGTAGGACATGCCGAAGCAGATGCGTGTACGAGGAAATGGTGCCGCGAGGTTTTTTTATCACGTTCGAGGGAGGGGAGGGCGCAGGGAAGTCCACGCAGATCCACCTGCTGGCGGACCGGCTGCGCCGTGAGGGGCGAGATGTTTTGACGACCCGCGAGCCAGGCGGCTCGCCCGGCGCGGAAGCCATCCGCCACGTG
The DNA here is from genome assembly GCF_011317445.1 of Chelativorans multitrophicus. Taxonomy (GTDB): domain Bacteria; phylum Pseudomonadota; class Alphaproteobacteria; order Rhizobiales; family Rhizobiaceae; genus Chelativorans; species Chelativorans multitrophicus. The sequence continues at coordinate 575,081 of NZ_JAAAPL010000002.1, read as the reverse complement.
TTGCTTTCAGGCGCTGCCGAACCTTTCGGCGCGACGCTGGAGGCAATCCTCTTCGCCGCGGCGCGATCCGATCATGTGGAGCAGGTGATTCGCCCTGCGGTCGAGAGCGGCGCAATCGTTCTCTGCGACCGGTTTCTTGATTCCTCCCGGGTTTATCAGGGAGTCACGGGTGGGCTGGCATCCGATTTCATGGCGGCACTCGAGCGTGTGACCGTCAATGGTTTGATACCCGACCTCACCGTCATTCTCGATATTGATCCCGAAGAAGGCCTGCGCCGCGCTTCGGAACGACGCGGAAAGGCAACAGCCGACCGGTTCGAAAAGGAAAACCTGGAGATTCATAGACGGCGGCGGGAAGCATTTCTGAATATCGCGGCCAGGGAGCCGCAACGCTGCGTCGTGATCGATGCCTCAAGATCAGCCGACGCGGTTTCGGAGAATGTGACCGAGATTGTCTTGCGAGTCATATTTGATAGAGCAGGGCTCTCGGAACCAACGGAGGCGGGCAGTGTTTGAACGCCGCGCGCCTGAACAGCACGATTCTCTGCCGGATATCCCGGAACCGCCGGAAAACCCGCTCCTTGTCGGCCACGAAAACGCACGCTCAATGCTTGCCAGCGCCTATCGGGCCGGCAAGCTCCACCATGCACTCCTTTTTGCTGGAAGACCCGGCATTGGAAAGGCAACGCTTGCCTTCCACCTGGCGCATCATCTCTTTACCAATCCGGATCACCGCCTGGGACCGTTGGATTTTTCCGACATCGATACGAACTCGCAGGATTTCCGGCTTGCGGCGCAGGGCGCCCATCCCGGCGTCCTTCACTTGACTCGGCCTTTTGTCGAGCGAGACAAGAAATTCAAGACTGTGATTACCGTCGACGAAATACGCCGGGTGGCTCGATTTCTCTCCCTGACGCCCCCGGACGGCGGCTATCGCGTGGTGATTGTCGACCCCGCGGACGACATGAACGCCAATGCTGCAAATGCATTGCTGAAAAACCTGGAGGAGCCACCTCCGCGCACGATCTTCATTCTGATCACGCATTCTTTCGGCCGGCTCCTGCCCACGATCCGCTCACGCTGCCAGGTCTATAAGCTCGATCCGCTTTCGCCCGGGCTTCTGGAGAAACTTCTACAAAGCTTGGGCGCGAGCCTGCCCGAAACTGAAGAAGAAAGGCGTCTCCTCATCCAACGCGCTCAGGGAAGTGCCCGCGATGCGATCCTGCTCACCGAATTTGGTGGATTGGAAATAGAGCAGGCGATCGAGAACCTTCTCGAGCAGCGCCGTTTCGATGTACCCGCGGCTTACAAGCTTGCGGAGGCTGCCACAGGGCGGGAACGCCAGGTGCAGTTCGACCTTTTTAACCGGGCTGTGCTCGACCGGGTAGCCAACGCGGCGTCACACAGTGCTTCAGCGGGCGACATCGCGCAGGCCGAGCGCTTTGCAAATTTCTGGGAAGAATTGGCGGAAACGATCCGCCAAGTCGAGATTTTCAACCTCGACCGGAAACAGCACGTTGTGAGCTCTCTCAACCGCCTGCACAATGCCATGCATGTTCTGATGGCGGGCTAGGCACCCAAAGCATGGCAATCCCCGCCGCGATACGCTATCTGGGCGCAAGCAATATCGACCTAGAGCATTCTCCTGATGACCCGCGAGACTTTCTACATCACCACGGCCATTTCCTATCCGAACGGGCGCCCCCACATTGGCCACGCCTACGAGCTCATCGCGACGGACGCGCTGGCTCGTTTCCAGCGCTGCGACGGCAAGGACGTGATGTTTTTGACCGGCACCGATGAGCACGGCATCAAGATGCTGCAGACCGCGCGCAAGGAAGGGATTACCGCCGGCGAGCTGGCAGACCGCAATGCGCCGGAATTCCAGCGCATGGCCAAGCTGCTGAATGCCTCGAACGACGATTTTATCCGTACGACCGAAGAGCGCCATCGCACCGCCTCTCAGGCAATCTGGAAGGCGATGGCCGATAGGGGCGACATTTATCTGGGCGGCTATTCCGGATGGTACTCGGTGCGCGACGAGGCCTATTACGGCGAGGACGAGACGCGGGTGGGCGAGGACGGCGTCCGCTACGGGCCACAGGGCACGCCGGTGGAATGGGTGGAAGAGGAAAGCTATTTCTTCCGCCTCTCCGCCTATCAGGAACGTCTCTTGAAGCTCTACGAGGAAAATCCGGATTTCATCGGGCCGGCCGAGCGCCGGAATGAAATCGTCAGCTTTGTGCGCTCGGGCTTGAGGGACCTTTCCATCTCACGCACAACTTTCGACTGGGGTGTGCCGGTACCGGGCGACGAGAAGCACGTGATGTATGTGTGGGTGGATGCGCTGACCAATTACATCACGGCCCTCGGCTATCCCGATCAGGATGCGGAGCGCTGGCGCTACTGGCCCGCCGACGTTCATATCATCGGCAAGGATATCATCCGCTTTCATGCCATCTACTGGCCCGCATTCCTGATGTCGGCCGGTATCGCGCTGCCAAAGCGCGTCTTCGGTCACGGCTTCCTGTTCAACCGCGGCGAGAAGATGTCGAAGTCGGTTGGCAATGTCATCGACCCCTTCACAATGATCGAACATTACGGCCTCGACCAGGTGCGCTATTTCTTCCTGCGGGAAGTTCCCTTTGGTCAGGACGGAAGCTACAGCCATGAGGCGATCGTCAACCGCACCAACGCCGATCTTGCAAACGACCTCGGCAACCTGGCGCAGCGTTCGCTCTCCATGATCGCGAAGAACTGCGACGGCAAAGTGCCTGCGAGAGGCGAACTCTCGGCGGCGGATCGAGCAATCCTCGACCAGGCCGAAGCCGCGCTTGCAACCGCGAGAGGAGCAATGGGCCGACAGGCGATCCACGCTGCCCTTGCGGCCATCTTCGATGTGGTCGCGGAAGCAAACCGTTATTTTGCAGCACAGGAGCCGTGGGCGCTGCGCAAGACGGACCCGGCCCGCATGGAAACGGTGCTCTACACCACCGCCGAGACATTGCGGCGCATCGCCATTCTGTGCCAGCCCTTCATCCCCAGCTCGGCCGAGAAACTCCTCGATCTGCTTTCCGTGCCTCAGGATCGCCGCGGTTTTGCCGATGTAGGAGAGACGGCGATGCTCGCGCCGGGAACGCCGCTGCCGGCGCCTCAACCGGTTTTCCCGCGTTATGTGGAGCAGGAAGGGCAGGAGGGCTGAATGCTGGTCGACAGCCATTGCCACCTGGATTTCCCGGATTTCGAAGCGGAGCGGGACCAGATCATCGCCCGCGCTGGCGATGCCGGCGTGGGCCTGATGGTCACCATTTCCACCCGCGTCAGGAACTTCGACTCGATCCGCGCGATCGCGGGGCAGTACGACAATGTCTATTGCACCGTGGGCACGCATCCGCACAACGCTGCGGAGGAGGAGGATGTCACCGCGGAGGATCTGATCCGTCTTTCCGAACATCCCAAAGTGGTCGGAATTGGCGAAGCGGGTCTCGACTATTTCTATGACAAATCTCCGCGCGATCAGCAGGCGAAGGGGTTGCGCACGCATATCGAGGCGGCGCGCCGCACCGGGCTTCCGCTCGTCATCCACGCCCGCGATGCCGATGACGACATGGCCGCGATCCTTGGCGAGGAGACAGGGAAGGGCGCTTTTCCCTTCATCCTCCACTGCTTCTCGTCCGGTCCAGCGCTGGCCTGCACCGGTGTGGAGCTTGGCGGATATATCTCCTTCTCCGGGATCCTGACGTTCAAGAAGTCCGAGGCGCTGCGGGAGATTGCGGCTTTCGTTCCCCGCGAGAGGCTGCTTGTCGAGACTGACGCGCCTTACCTTGCTCCAGTACCGCATCGTGGTAAGCGCAATGAGCCTGCTTTCGTGGCGCATACAGCCGCGGTTCTTGCCGAGACAATCGGACTATCGCCCGAGGAAGTAGCTCATCTTACGACCGGAAACTTCTTCCGCCTGTTTACCAAAGTTCCGCCCTCAGGGCAGAAAGGCGCCTGAAGGTGGGGGACCGCATTCGCCTGACGATCCTGGGTTGCGGCTCATCCCCCGGCGTCCCGCGCATCATTGGCGACTGGGGTGCTTGCGACCCGAGCAACCCGAAGAACCGCCGCCTGCGCGCTGCCGCCCTGGTCGAACGGATAAGGCCCGATGGCCGTGTCACGCGCGTGGTGATCGATACTGGCCCCGACTTCCGCACACAGATGATCGCAGCGAAGGCGACGAGCCTTGACGCCGTCGTCTACACGCATCCCCATGCAGACCACATCCATGGGATTGACGATCTGCGCAGCTATGTCCTGGCGCAGCGCCAACTCATGGACATTTACGCAGACGAGCAGACGCTGCAGAGGCTCAAGGACGCTTTTGATTATTGCTTTGAGACGCTGCCCGGCAGCAACTATCCGCCCATAGTCGTTCCTCATCTCATTCGTCACGAGCAGACCTTCACAGTTTCGGGCGAGGGCGGTCCGCTAACCTTCACGCCATTGCCCCAGATCCATGGCGATATCCGCTCGCTCGGCTTTCGCGTCGGCAATATCGCCTATTGCTCGGATGTCAGCGACTTTCCGCCCGAAACTCTGCCCCTGTTGCAGGGCCTGGAGATATTGGTGCTGGACGCGCTGCAATACAGGCCACATCCCAGCCATTTGTCTCTAGGTGAGGCGCTGCAATGGATCGGGCGGCTGGCGCCCCGCCGCGCCATTCTCACGCATATGCACACGCCTCTCGATTATGAGGCGGTCCGGCAGGAGACGCCAGACAATGTCGATCCGGCCTATGATGGGATGACGCTTGAAGTTGAGGCGCTAGACCTTTGATTTTACGGAAAGGTTGACGCAAGATAAGCAGCATCGCCGCACCGGATGAGGGGTAGGCGCGGTCATGCAGGGCAGCACGGCGGGCCGGTAAGGTTGCTGCCTTTTCGCGCAGCTATTTCGCGGGTCTGGTCTGGTTGGCTTCAGCAATCGTGAAGGAGCGGAGTGTCCACCAGTTCCTCTCAGGGGCGGAGAGCGTCGGGGCACATTAGGAGGAGATCCTTTTATGACCAATCATATGTTTGACGCCATTGCTACGGCTGCGAACCGGCGCGAGGCACCGTTTATTTTCACGCCGTCCGGCCGGGTCTGGACCTATGGCGACCTGCTCGATTTTTCGGCCCGCATGGCCAATCGGTTGGTGACGCTAGGGGTGAAGCCCGGCGATCGGGTAGCCGTTCAGGTGGAAAAAAGTCCTGAGGCGCTGATCCTCTATGTGGCATGCCTGCGCGCCGGCGCCGTCTATCTGCCTCTCAATATCGACTATACGCAGGCCGAACTGGAATATTTCATCGGCGATGCAGAGCCGGCGCTGGTGGTGGCCACGCCGTCGGCCGGTGCCGGCATTGCCTCGCTAGCCCGGCAGCATGGAGGACGCGTCGAGACCCTGGACGAATTTGGAGGTGGATCGCTGGTGGCCGATCTTGCCGCGCCGGCGGATTTTGCCGATATCCCGCGCGGCCCGGACGACCTGGCGGCTATTCTTTATACCTCGGGCACAACCGGGCGCTCCAAAGGAGCCATGCTATCGCACGACAACCTGCTCTCGAACGCCAAGACGCTGATTTCGCACTGGCGTTTCACAGCGGGAGACCGGCTAATCCATGCCCTACCGATCTTCCACACGCACGGTCTGTTCGTCGCTTCCAACGTGATCATGCTGTCCGGCGCGTCGATGGATTTCCTGCCAAAGTTTGATCCCAAAGCAGTGCTGGGCCTGATGGAGACGGCCACCTGCCTGATGGGTGTTCCCACCTTCTATACGCGTCTGCTTGAAAGTGAGGCGTTGTCGGCGGAGAAGACCGCCAACATGCGACTGTTCATTTCCGGTTCGGCGCCGCTACTGGCCGAAACGCATCATGCTTTTGCGGAACGCACCGGTCACGCCATTCTCGAACGCTATGGCATGACCGAAACCAACATGAACACCTCCAACCCCTATGACGGTGAGCGCATTGCCGGAACGGTCGGGTTCCCTCTTTCTGGCGTTTCCATCCGAATTACAGATCCGGAAAGCGGTGCGGTGCTGGGAACCGGCGAAATCGGCATGATCGAAATCAAAGGCCCGAACGTGTTCAAGGGCTATTGGCGCATGCCGGAAAAGACAGCGGCCGAATTTCGGGCAGACGGCTACTTCATCAGCGGCGATCTCGGCAAGATTGACGAGCGGGGTTATATCCACATCGTCGGGCGCGGCAAGGACCTCATCATAACGGGCGGTTATAACGTCTATCCCAAAGAGGTGGAGACCGAGATAGATCAAATCGACGGTGTAAAAGAGAGCGCCGTGATCGGGCTACCGCATCCGGACTTTGGCGAGGGGGTCACTGCGGTCGTTGTGCGTTCACCGGGCAGTACCATTAGCGCCAGCGACGTCTTGATCGCGCTGCAAGGGCGGCTGGCCAAGTACAAGCAGCCCAAGACCGTGCATTTCCTCCCCGATCTGCCGCGCAACACCATGGGAAAGGTGCAGAAGAACGTCTTGCGGGAGACCTTCAACGACATCTACAAGGCGCCTCGCGCATAAAGCATTGGCACTTCGACCGCGATGATTGCAGAGTTCAAGGCGGAGCTCATCATGCGCTGCACGTGTGCATCAGCGCTTCCCCGCCGCGAGCTCGGCGAATGGGAATTGAACAACGACCTCGAAACCAAGCAGATCACGACCTACAATCTCCGAAGCCCCGGGACTGAGACATCAAAGGCTAATCTCATGCGCTGGAAGCGAACACTTCAGACGGTCGACGTCCATTGTGAAGGCGAAATCGGCCGGGTGATCACCGGCGGCGTGCTCGACATTCCGGGCGCGACCATGGCCGCCAAGCTCAACCACTTCAACACGGTCGATGACAGCTTGCGGCGCTTCCTGTGTTCGGAGCCGCGCAGCGGCCCGGCCGGATCTTTCGTGCTGCTGACCCCAGCCACGCGGCCGGAGGCTGATTTCGGCTTCATCGTTCTTCAGCCCGACCAGGCACACGCCATGTCCGGCTCCAATGCCATGTGCGCCGTGACCGCCGTTCTGGAGACCGGCATGAAGGAAATGGCCGAGCCGCAGACGATCGTCACGCTCGACACGGCCGCAGGTCTCGTGCGTGCGGTCGCGACCTGCGAAAGGGGCAAGGTCATCCGCGTCACCCTCGATATGCCGCCTTCCTTTGTCGTGCAGAAGGATGTCGTGATCGAAACGCCGCAATGGGGGCCGGTCCGATACGACTTGTGCTTCGGCGGCGTCTTCTACGCCTTGGTCGATGCGGACCAGCTAAAGCTTGAGATAGCTCCGCATAATGCACGCGAGCTGGCGGTGAGCGGCGTTGCCCTGCGCGATCTCATCACGCGCGAGGTCAGTGTTGCTCACCCTGAAACACCGGAAATCAACGGCATTGCCTATCTCATGTTCCGCGCGCAAGAGGCCGACGGCGCCATCCGCACCTGTACGACGCTGCCTCCGGGGCGCGTCGACCGGTCTCCCTGCGGCACTGGGTCGAATGCCAATATGGCGGTACGTTACCACGAAGGGCGCGTGAGACCGGGAGACAAGGTGGTATCCCGTTCCACGATTGGCGGTGAGTTCACCACGCTTTTCGTCGAAGAGACGCGCGTGGGACCGTATGTCGCCACGCGAAACCGTGTTTCCGGCCAGAGCTGGATTTACGGCATTTCGCAGATTGGCCTTGATCCCGACGATCCCTTCCCGTTTGGGTTCATCGTCTCGGATACCTGGGGCGGTTGATCTGAGGCTGCGATTTATTGGCGCTGGCGTTATTGCCGAGGCGCTTGTCACCGGCCTCCTGCTTGCAGACCTTCCGGCGACGGAATTCATTATGTCCGAGCGCGGCCGCTCGGTTTCGTCGCGCCGCTTCAGCGGAAAGACCGTCATTGCAAAGGCGGTGCGGGCGGATAGACGACGCCCATTGTCGGTGTTTTCTTCCGAATGGGCTGTGTCTGGATGATTGACAGCAATAACGAGGCAAGCACGGCTGCTTAAGCATCGCTTGGCCAGGCCCACGCAGAGTCAGATTGACAGAACCCACGGCAAGTTGAATTCTGGCCAAGGTTCGCAACCGAACGATAGCCATTATCGATCGTGTGGCAGAACCTTCTGGGAGGAGAACCATGATCAGCAGGAAACTTGTGTCAGGACTTCTGCTCAACAGCATGTTGGCCGCACCGCTCGCGGCGCAGGAAAACTTGGACAAGCTGTCGAGCATGCAGCGTACGGATGCCAGCTTCACCTTCGTCGACCAGGAAGGCGACCGGGCAGACGCGTTGAAGGAAATCATTCAGTACATAAACGTGCCCGAAGGTTTCGAGGTGAGCCTTTATGCGGTCGTGCCGGACGCGCGATCGATGGCCGTGGCGCCGCAAGGTACGGTTACCTTCGTCGGCACGCGCAAGGACAAAGTATGGTCGGTGGTCGACCGCGACCGCAACCGGGTTGCTGACGAGGTCAAGGACTTCGCGCCGTCCATAACCTTCGACATTCCCAACGGCCCCTGCTTTTCGCGCGACGGCTTCCTCTACATCGCCGAGCGCAACCGGGTTCTTGCCTTCCCAGCAGCGGAGTTTTTCTTTGAAGGTCCAGATCCGGCCGTCGGCGTCGTCGTGGAGCAGGGTAAGCTAATCCCGCCAGAGGAAGAGAGTTTCAACCACACCGCCCGGGTTTGCCGCGTCGGGCCTGATGGCAAGCTCTACATCTCACTCGGACAGCCGCACAATGTGCAGCCGGTGGATAAGCACGAGATGTACGACGAAATCGGCATCGGCGGCATTATCCGCATCAATACGGACGGCACGGGGCGCGAGGTTTATACCCGCGGCATCCGAAACTCTGTTGGCCATGACTTCAACCCGGCAAATGGCGACCTCTGGTTTACCGATAACCAGGTCGACGGTATGGGTGACGATATCCCGCCAGGCGAATTGAACCGGCAGACAGAGGCAGGCCAGCACTTCGGCTTCCCCTGGGTGAACGGCGCGATCGAGATACCCGAATATAAGAACGTGCCGCGCCCCGAAGGGGTTGAGTTCGTCCCGCCTGCAGTGGAAATGGACGCCCATGCCGCCGACCTCGGCATGAGCTTCTACCGTGGCAACTCGTTTCCCGAGAAATACCACGGAGGCATCTTCTCGGCCCAGCATGGGTCGTGGAACCGAACGGTGCCTGTTGGAGCACGGGTGATGTTCACGGCTCTTGACGAAGAAGGCAATGCAACCTCAACGGAAGTCTTCGCTGACGGCTGGCTAAATCAGGAAACCGGCGAGTACCACGGCCGTCCGATGGACATCGCCTTCCTGCCTGATGGCTCGATGCTCGTCTCCGACGACTTCGCCGGCGCGATCTGGCGGATCGCCTATAATCCGGCGCGCCAATGAGACGATTGGCTCTTCTGTTTCTCGGCGGGCTGATGCTCGCCGAGAGCGCTCAGGCCCAGGTGCAAGGCGATAGGGCTGCTGGCCGGCAAGCCGCCGGCCAATGCCGCACCTGCCACGGTCTCGACGGCTATGCGCAAATTCCGATCGCACCGCACATAGGCGGTGAGCCCGAAAGCTATATCCGCGCGCAGCTGACCGCATTCCGAGATGGGACGCGCGAGCACGAAATGATGACGATTGTTGCGCGCACGTTAAGCGACCAGCAGATCGCCGACCTCGCTGCATGGTACTCCGGCCACGAAGTCACGGCGGAGCTCACGGCTGATCCCGCGGAAGCGCCTGAGGCTTGCGTAGGCTGCCACGGCGCGGACGGGATCCATCTAATCGAAGATGCGCCCAATCTTGCTGGTGAGACGAATATATACATCGATACTCAGTTGAAGGCTTTTCGCAACGGCAATCGGGTGCATGACGTGATGACCCCAATTGCATCAGAACTGACCGATGAAGAAATTCGAGCCGTCGCCGACTGGTACGCAAAAGTGAAGCTCGACATCAGGATGGTCGAATAGACATTCGTCAATAGATTTTCCGGCTTCCGCCTATCAGTTTGGAGGACTGACGGAGCGGGGAATAGCGGCCGAAGCACTCTGCTACCAGCGCCCATGTGAGATGCCGTCGCCAGCGGTCGAGCTTTGAAGCCTCGCGCGCAACGCTTCAAAATTCCTTCCAAATCCAGTTTCGTTTCTTTCGTTTTTCTGTATATTGGGGCAAAACGAAATTGGGGGAATCCATGTTTCTGCCGCCCCGCCATGCGGAAATAGTCCAGCTCGCCAAGGATAGCGGGAGGGTGCTTGTCGACGATCTGGCTGCCCGGTTCAATGTCACGCCGCAGACGATCCGCAAGGATTTGAACGATCTCTGCGATCAAAGGCTTTTGACCCGCATCCATGGCGGGGCTGTCTTCCCGTCCGGCATCGAGAATATGGAATATGAAGCGCGGCGCAAGATCTCGGCCGGCGAGAAGGAGGCTATAGGCCAGGCTGCTGCCCGCATCATCCCCGATAACGCATCGCTATTCATGAATATCGGCACGACGACGGAAGCCGTAGGCCACGCTCTTCTCGACCATCAAGGGCTGCTGGTCATCACGAACAATATTAATGTCGCCAACAGGTTGCGGGTGCTCCCGTCGATCGAGGTAATCATTGCCGGCGGGGTCGTGCGCTCGTCGGATGGAGGCATTGTCGGCGAGGCGGCAGTCGACTTCATCAAGCAGTTCAAAGTGGATTATGCCGTGATCGGCACGTCTGCGATCGACCATGACGGCGCCCTGCTCGATTTCGATTTTCGTGAAGTGAAGGTGGCTCAGGCCATTATCGCCAACGCGCGGCATGTGATCCTCGTGGCAGACTCGACCAAATTCGAGCGGACCGCCCCTGTGCGGATCGGCCATCTCTCACAGGTCGACACGTTCATTACCAATCGCTGCAAGTTGGAAGCGATACGCGCAATCTGTCAGGCGGCGGAGGTCGAGCTGATCGAAACTGCCCGTGCAAATTGAAGGCGAGAAACTCGCTTCCATTTTCGTTTGACACTCGCAATAATTTCGAATTAACTCGTTTTTGCTTTCGTATTACACGACGCCTTCAGTGGCGCGCGGGGAGAAGAGCTTGGACGGCACTCCGGTCCATGACATTCTTGTTATCGGCGGCGGCATCAATGGCTGCGGCATCGCGCGGGATGCAGCAGGCCGGGGATACAGCGTCTTTCTCGCGGAAATGAACGACCTTGGAAGCGGCACGTCGTCCGGCTCCACCAAGCTCATCCATGGCGGCCTGCGCTACCTCGAATTCTATGAGTTCCGGCTTGTGCGGGAGGCGCTGCTCGAGCGCGAGGTGCTGTGGCGCAACGCGCCGCACATTATCTGGCCGATACGGTTCGTTCTGCCGCATAATGAGGGGCTGAGGCCAGCCTGGCTGCTGCGTCTCGGCCTCTTCCTCTATGACCATCTCGGCGGGCGCAAGCTCCTTCCCAAGACGCGTACGATCGATATGCGCATCGATGCTGCCGGCAAGCCGCTCAAGCCGCTCTTTTCCCGCGCCTTCGAATATTCCGATTGCTGGGTCGACGACGCCCGCTTGGTGGTGCTCAACGCGCGGGACGCGGCCGACCGGGGCGCGGTGATCGCCACCCGCACCGAGGTGGTCGACGCGCGCCGGGAGGATGGCCGATGGCGGGCAACGCTGCGCGATGTCTCGAGCGGCGCGCGGTCCGAGGTTCGGGCGCGCCTTGTCGTGAACGCCGCCGGCCCCTGGGTGGACAAGGTGCTGGCCTCCGCGATGGGGCGGAACGAAGTGCATAATGTGCGGCTGGTCAAAGGCAGCCATATCGTGGTGCCGAAGGTTTCAGACGATCCACGCGCCTATTTCTTTCAGAACCGCGACGGCCGCATCATTTTCGCAATCCCATATGAGGACGATTTCACGCTGATCGGCACGACCGATCAGGATTATGACGGCGAGCCGCGGGACGCGGCGATCAGCCCTGCCGAGACCGACTATCTCTGTGCGGCGGCGAGCGAGTATTTCGCCAGGCCGGTACGTCGGGAAGATATCGTTTGGACCTATGCCGCCGTCCGCCCGCTCTTCGACGACGGCGCCTCCAAGGCGCAGGAAGCCACCCGCGATTACGTGCTGCGCGTGGAGGAGGGGGACGGCGATGCCGCGCTCGTCAACATCTTCGGCGGCAAGATCACCACTTACCGGCGTCTTTCCGAAGCCACGCTGGAAAAAATCGAAGAGTTGCTCGGCCGCAAAGGACAGGCCTGGACGGCCGATGCGCGGCTGCCGGGAGGAGATTTCGCGGTCGACGGTTTCGATGGGCAGATCGCAGGACTCCTGCGCGACTACCCGTTTCTCAATGCCGGTCACGCGCGCCGGCTGGTGCGCCGCTATGGCACGCGGGCACGCGCAATTCTCGGGCAGGCGCGGTCGACCGACGATCTGGGGGTTCATTTCGGGGCTGACCTCTATGAGGCGGAGGTCCGGTATCTGATGGAGCAGGAGTGGGCACGCACGGCCGAGGACGTACTCTGGCGCCGCACGAAACGTGGCCTGCGCCTTGCGCCGAATGAGGTCGTGACCCTGGAGGAATTCATGGAGGATCTCGCCAGCCGCAGACGGCACGAGGCAGCCGAGTAGGAAAGATCAGAGAGGCCCCTGGGGAGGAGGCGCAATGCTCGAGCTCAAGAATGTCACGAAGAGGGTAGGGGCGGAGACGCATATCGAGGATGTGTCGCTGGCGCTCGCGCATGGCACACTTAACGTGCTTCTGGGCCCCACCCTTTCGGGCAAGACGACGCTTATGCGCCTGATGGCTGGGCTGGAGACGCCGACCTCCGGGTCCGTCTGGTTCGACGGCGCCGATCTCACCGGCGTGCCGGTGCAGCGGCGCAACGTCGCCATGGTCTACCAGCAGTTCATCAACTATCCGTCGATGACTGTCTACGAAAACATCGCCTCGCCGCTGCGCGTGACCGGCGCCGACAGGACGACCATCGATCGCGAGGTAAGGAAGGCGGCCGAACTCCTGCGGCTGACGTCCTATCTCGATCGGATGCCGCTTGAGCTTTCCGGTGGCCAGCAGCAGCGCACCGCGCTTGCCCGGGCCATCGTGAGGAACGCCAAGCTCGTGCTCCTGGACGAGCCGCTCGCCAATCTCGACTACAAGCTGCGCGAGGAACTGCGCGAGGAACTGCCGCGCATCTTCGCCCAGTCCGGCGCTATTTTCGTCTATGCTACGACCGAGCCTTCCGAAGCGCTGCTTCTCGGCGGCAACACCGCTACGCTATCGCAGGGCAGGGTGACTCAGTTCGGCCCGACCATCGAGGTGTTCCGTCGGCCCATCGATCTGCTGACGGCGCGAACCTTCGCCGATCCGCCGCTCAACACCATCGTGCTGCGGAAGAACGGGGCTTCCTTCCAGCTCGATGGCGGGGTCGATCTCCCTGTTCCGGCAGCGCTCTCAGGCATTCCGGACGGGCCTTACACAATCGGCTTTCAGCCCCACCACCTCTCGCTTGAGCCTGCAACGGCAGACGCCGTCCCGGTCGGAGCCAAGGTGGTGGTGACCGAAATTACCGGCTCGGAAAGCTTCGTGCATTTGTCCTTTGCCGATGCGCGGTGGGTGATGCTCGCGCCGGGGGTCCATATTTTCGAGCCGGACGAGCGGATCGAGGTTTTCATCGACACGCGTCACGTCATGGTCTTCGACCAGGCGGGGCGTTCGGTTTCCGCGGTCGCCCGGCGCGCGGCCTGAGGGAGAGAAGAATGGCGCGCATCGAGCTCAACCACATCCGCCACTCCTACCTGCCGGAGCCGAAATCCGACGCCGATTATGCGCTCAAGCGCGTGCAGCACACCTTCGAGGACGGCGGGGCCTATGCACTGCTCGGTCCGTCCGGTTGCGGCAAGACGACCCTCCTCAACATCATTTCTGGCCTGGTGCACGCCTCCGAAGGTCGCCTCCTCTTCGATGGCCGCGATGTCACCGCCTTACCGACTGAGGCGCGCAACATCGCGCAGGTGTTCCAGTTCCCGGTCGTCTACGACACGATGACGGTCTACGACAATCTCGCCTTCCCCTTGCGCAACCGGCGTGTGCCCGAGGATTTGGTGGACAGGCGCGTGCGCGAAATCCTGGCCATGACCGGGCTGGAGCACCGGGCGAGGCGCAAGGCGCAGGGTTTGACCGCGGATGAGAAGCAGAAGATCTCCCTCGGGCGGGGCCTGGCACGCTCCGACGTCAGCGCGATCCTCTTTGACGAACCGCTGACGGTAATAGATCCGCACATGAAATGGGCGCTGCGAACGCAACTCAAGGAGCTGCACCATCGCTTCGGCCATACCATGGTCTATGTCACGCACGACCAGACGGAGGCCCTGACCTTCGCCGATACGGTGGTGGTGATGTTCGAGGGCGAGATCGTGCAGATCGGCACGCCGGAGGAATTGTTCGAGCGGCCGCGGCATACCTTTGTCGGCTATTTCATAGGCTCGCCCGGCATGAACCTGCTGCCCGCGGCAATCGATGGCGCAGCGGCGCGCGTCGGGGGCCAGTCCATAGCGCTTCCTGGCCGCCCCGGGCCTTTGGCGGGGCAGCGCATCGAGCTCGGCATCCGCCCGGAATTCGTTCGCCTTGGGCGGCAGGGCATGCCTGTCGCAATCTCCAAGGTGGAGGATATCGGCCGCAAGAAAATCGTGCATGCCGAGCTCGAAGGGCAGGCAATCGCCGCGATCATCGGTGAGGATGCGGAGGTGCCGGCGGAGCCGCATGTCATCTTCGATCCTGCCCACCTCAATCTCTATGCCGATTCCTGGCGCGTGGATATGGAAGGCCGGCCATGAAGACCTGGAACAACAAGGCCTGGTTCATGGTGCTCCCGGTGCTGGCGCTGGTGGCCTTCTCGGCCGTCATTCCACTGATGACGGTGGTCAACTACTCAGTGCAGGACACGTTTGGAAACAACGTCTTCTTTTGGGCGGGGACGGAGTGGTTCGAGGAGGTCCTGGCTTCCGACCGCTTCTGGGCCGCCATGGGCCGCAATCTCGCCTTCTCCGCGATCATCCTCGCCATTGAGGTGCCGCTCGGCATCTTCATCGCGCTCAACATGCCGCGCAGGGGATGGGGTGTGCCGGTTTGCCTGGTTTTCATGGCGCTGCCGCTGCTCATACCCTTTAACGTGGTGGGCACGATCTGGCAGGTCTTCGGGCGCATCGATATTGGCCTGCTGGGACGGGGACTTTACGCCCTTGGCCTCGATTACAACTATGTCAACGATCCAATCGACGCGTGGGTGACGATCATCCTGATGGATGTCTGGCACTGGACAAGCCTCGTCGTGCTCTTGTGTTACGCCGGCCTCGTCTCGATCCCGGACGCTTATTATCAGGCGGCCAAAATCGACGGCGCGTCCCGCTGGGCGGTGTTCCGCTACATCCAGCTGCCCAAGATGCACCGGGTGCTGCTCATAGCCATCCTGCTGCGATTCATGGACTCCTTCATGATCTACACGGAGCCGTTCGTGCTCACGGGTGGCGGGCCTGGCAACACCACCACATTCCTGTCCATCGACCTGGTGAAGCTCGCCATCGGCGAATTCAATCTCGGCGAGGCGGCGGCCATGTCGATCATCTACTTCCTGATCATTCTTTTGATGTCATGGGTCTTCTACACGGTCATGACCAATTACGGCACGGAGAAGGGCTGATGGCGGCGGGCAAGAACAGCACCGCTGCGGCGGATACGATCGCGATGCGGCGGACCACTGCCGCGGCGGCGGTAGGCGAGGCACAGGCCGAGATCGGCCAGACCATGCTGCGGCGCGGTAGGCAGTCCCGCTTTTGGTGGCTGGTGCCGACGATCTACATTCTGTTCCTCATGCTGCCGATCTATTGGCTCATCAATATGAGCTTCAAGACCAATACGGAAATCCTCAATACCTTCTCGCTGTGGCCGGAGAACCCGACCTTGCGCAATTACCGTGTCATCTTCACCGATCCGGCCTGGTATTCGGGCTATATCAATTCGATCATCTATGTGGTGATGAACACCGTCATCTCGGTCGCCGCAGCGCTGCCGGCCGCCTACGCCTTCTCGCGGTACCGGTTTTTAGGCGACAAGCATCTGTTTTTCTGGCTGCTTACCAACCGGATGGCGCCGCCGGCGGTCTTCGCGCTGCCCTTCTTCCAGCTCTATTCGGCCTTCGGGCTGATCGACACGCACATTGCGGTGGCGCTGGCGCATTGCCTGTTCAACGTGCCGCTTGCGGTCTGGATCCTGGAAGGCTTCATGTCGGGCGTGCCCAAGGAGATAGACGAGACCGCATATATCGACGGCTACTCCTTCCCGCGCTTCTTCGTGAAGATCTTCATGCCTTTAATCGCAAGCGGCATCGGGGTCGCCGCCTTCTTTTGCTTCATGTTCTCCTGGGTGGAACTCCTGCTCGCCCGCACGCTGACGACGACAGCAGCTAAGCCGATCGCCGCCACGATGACCCGTACGGTCTCGGCTTCCGGTCTTGATTGGGGCGTGCTGGCCGCGGCCGGGGTGCTCACCATCATTCCCGGCGCGCTCGTGATCTGGTTCGTGCGCAACTATATCGCCAAGGGCTTCGCCCTGGGGAGGGTGTGATGAGCTTTTCATGGATGGCCTGGACATGGCCGACCGCCACCTTCTTCATCGTCATCGCGCTGCTGCTCATCAGCATGGGCGTATGGGAATATCTTTCGCCCGGCGGCAATCCGCGCGTCGGCGTGCTGCGCTTTGAGACGACGCGCGGCGACCGGCTGTTCGTCTCTCTGCTCGGCGCAGCCTTCATCAATCTAGCATGGCTTGGGCTCGTCGGCCCCAGCCTGTGGTGGGCTCTCGCTCTCTCCGTCATCTACGCGATAGGCGTGTTTCGATCGGTCTAGAGGAGAATTCCGGGGTGCCGCAAGCCCGCGGCGCCCCGTCAATGGTGCATCGTTCGGCTAGGGAGGAAACCAATGCAACGGCACTTGTTAATGACGACTTCGGCGCTCGTACTTCTGATAAATGCGGGCAGCGCCATGGCAGGCATGGAGGAAGCAAGGCAATTCCTTGACGCCGAGATCGGCGATCTGTCGACGCTTGACCGCGCCGCGCAGGAAGCGGAGATGCAGTGGTTCATCGATGCGGCGCAACCTTTCCAGGGCATGGACATCAAGGTGGTGTCGGAAACGATCACGACACACGAATACGAGTCCAAGGTGCTGGCGCCGGCCTTCACCGCCATCACCGGCATCAAAATCACGCATGACCTGATCGGCGAAGGCGATGTGGTCGAGAAGCTGCAGACGCAGATGCAGTCGGGCGAGAATATCTATGACGCCTATATCAACGATTCCGACCTGATCGGCACGCATTGGCGCTACCAGCAGGCACGCAGCCTGACCGACTGGATGGCGAATGAAGGCAAGGATGTCACCAATCCCAACCTCGATCTGGAAGACTTTATCGGCCTGAAATTCACGACGGCGCCGGACGGCGATCTCTACCAGCTGCCGGACCAGCAGTTCGCAAACCTCTACTGGTTCCGCTACGACTGGTTCAACGACGAGAAGAACAAGGCCGATTTCAAGGCGAAGTATGGCTACGACCTCGGCGTGCCGGTCAACTGGTCGGCCTACGAGGACATTGCCGAGTTCTTCACCGGCCGTGAGATCGACGGCAAAAAAGTCTACGGCCATATGGATTACGGCAAGAAGGACCCGTCGCTCGGCTGGCGCTTCACCGACGCCTGGCTGTCCATGGCCGGCAACGGCGATAAGGGCCTGCCCAACGGGCTGCCGGTTGACGAATGGGGCATCAAGGTCGACGAGAATTCGCGGCCCGTCGGCTCCTGCGTGGCCCGCGGCGGCGACACCAACGGCCCGGCCGCCGTCTATGCCATCCAGAAATATCTGGACTGGATGAAAGCCTATGCTCCTGCCGCGGCGCAGGGAATGACCTTCTCCGAGTCCGGTCCCGTTCCGGCTCAGGGCGAGATTGCGCAGCAGATGTTCATGTACACCGCCTTTACGGCAGACATGGTCAAGGAGGGCCTGCCGGTGGTGAATGATGACGGCACGCCGAAATGGCGTTTCGCGCCCAGCCCCCATGGCGTCTACTGGAAGGAAGGCATGAAGCTCGGCTATCAGGACGTGGGCTCCTGGACGATCCTCAAGTCGACCCCGGACGACCGCGCCAAGGCCGCATGGCTTTATGCACAGTTCGTCACGTCCAAGACGGTGGACGTGAAGAAGAGCCATGTGGGCCTGACGCTGATCCGCGAGTCCTCGATCCAGCACGAGAGCTTCACCGAGCGCGCACCGAAGCTCGGCGGCTTGATCGAGTTCTATCGTTCGCCTGCCCGCGTGCAATGGTCTCCGACCGGCACGAATGTGCCCGACTATCCGAAGCTGGCGCAGCTCTGGTGGCAGGCGATCGGCGATGCAGCCTCCGGCGCCAAGACCCCGCAAGAGGCAATGGACACGCTCTGTGCGGAGCAGGAGCAGGTTCTGGAACGCCTGGAGCGCGCCGGCATCCAGGGCGATATCGGCCCGAAACTCGCCGAGGAGCACGATCTTGAGTACTGGAACAAGGATGCCGTTTCGAAGGGCAATCTTGCGCCGCAGCTGAAGATCGAGAACGAGAAGGAACAACCCATCACCGTCAATTATGACGAGTTGGTAAGGAGCTGGCAGTAGCCGCAGGTCCACTGATACCGGTGGCTATGGAGGCGGCGATGAGCCGCCTCCATTCGTGAGAGGACGCGGGGGAAGCATGACAGGGTACATTTTGGCGATTGACCAGGGCACGACATCGAGCCGGGCCGTCATCTTCGACGGCGCGATGAAGATCGTGGCGGTGGGCCAGAAGGAATTTCCGCAGCACTACCCCGCCTCCGGCTGGGTCGAGCACGACCCAGAGGACATCTGGAAGAGCGTCGTGGCGACGGTGAAGACGGCGCTCAGGAAAGCGAAGCTGGAGGCCTCCCGGATCACCGCGATCGGCATCACCAACCAGCGCGAAACGGCGGTAATCTGGGATAGGGCGACCGGCATGCCCATTCACAACGCCATCGTCTGGCAGGACCGCCGCACCGCCCCCCTCTGCGCGAAGCTCAAGAAGGCCGGGCTGGAGCCGAAATTCACCCGCAAGACAGGGTTGCTGCTCGATCCTTATTTTTCCGGCACCAAATTTGCCTGGCTGCTGGACAATGTCAAAGGCGCGCGCCGGCGCGCTGAGAAGGGCGAGCTTCTGGCCGGCACGATCGACACGTATCTCATTTGGCGGCTGACGGGCGGCAGGATGCACGCAACCGACGCGACTAACGCCTCGCGCACGCTGCTCTACAACATTTCGAAGAATGCCTGGGACGCCGACCTTCTGAAGATCCTGCGCATTCCGACAGCCCTTTTGCCGGAAGTGAAGGACTGCGCGGCGGAGTTCGGGGTGACGGAGAAGAAGATATTCGGCGCCGAGATCCCGATCCTTGGAGTGGCCGGCGACCAGCAGGCGGCCACCATCGGGCAGGCCTGCTTCGAGCCTGGCATGCTGAAATCCACTTACGGCACCGGTTGCTTCGCCGTGCTTAACACGGGCGAAAGGCTCATCCGCTCCAAGAACAGGCTGCTTTCCACCATCGCCTATCGGCTCGACGGCAAGACTACCTATGCGCTGGAGGGCTCGATCTTCATCGCGGGTGCCGCCGTGCAGTGGCTGCGCGACGGGATCAAGGTGATCGGCAAGGCCGCGGAGAGCGGAGCGCTTGCGGAGCGTTCGGACGAAACGCAGCAGATCTATCTCGTGCCGGCCTTTGTGGGGCTTGGCGCGCCGCACTGGGACGCCGATGCGCGCGGCGCGATTTTCGGACTGACCCGCAACTCAGGCCCGGCGGAATTCGCGCGCGCGGCTTTGGAATCCGTCGCCTACCAGACCCACGATCTTCTCGTGGCTATGAAAAGGGATTGCGGCAACACCTTCGGAAAAACGGTGCTGCGGGTGGACGGCGGCATGGTCGCCTCCAGCTGGACTATGCAGTGCCTCGCCGACATTCTCGACGCGCCGGTGGATAGCCCGACAATCACGGAGACAACCGCGCTGGGGGCCGCCTGGCTTGCCGGTTCCAAGGCCGGCATCTGGCCTGACAGGGCAACATTTGCCAAGAGCTGGGCGCTCGAGCGCCGTTTCGAGCCTCAGATGGATGGCAGGCAGCGCAAGGCGAAGCTTGCCGGCTGGGCCGACGCGGTATCGCGCACGTTGACAGCGCGTGCGCCGTGCTAAGCGCCTGGGCGGCATCCTGCCAGCATAGCTCCCGAAGCACTGGGCTACAGCGCTTCTTGGGGTAGGGCGCTCAAGAGCACCTCCCAGAACAACAACGCAAAGCGCTGACTCCCCACTGCCAAAAACACTCGTCTAGTGCGTCTTTTTCGCGTCTGGAGATCAGGATGCCCATGTTCAGCCGGCAGCCGATCCCTCCGACAAGCCATTTGTCGAACGCACCGGTTGCGTGTTCGGTCTAGCATAGTCAGGAATTTTGAAGCGACGACGGTACGCTCCGGGTGCCAATCCCGTGAAGCGCTTGAAGAGGCGTCGGAAAAACGCCGGTTCCTCGTAGCCGACCTGCCAACTGATCTCGTCCACGGAGACTTCCGTGCGCTCGAGCCGGCGTTTGGCATCTTCTATTCTCAGTCGTTGCACATATGTGATCGGGCTTAACCCTGCCGCGCTCGTAAATCGTCGCTTGAAGGTGCGCTCCGTCAGCCCTGAGCGTCGGATCATTTCTTCGATAGGATTGACGACCGAGAAATGGGTGGCGACCCAGTCCTGGGCGGCCTGGATCGCCAGATCGCCATGGTTCTTGCGGCCTTCGAAGACGATGTAGGGCGCAAGCCCGTCCTGATGCCATTGCAGCGCAAAAAAGCGCGCGACGTCCTGCGCCACCGTCGTCCCCGCGTGGCGGGCAATCAGGTATAGCACGAGATCATGCCATGTCATGGACGCGCCAGAGGTAATCAGCTCCTCCCGTTTGCCGGAAACAACGAGCACCCGCTCCGGGTGAATGCATACGTCGGGGAAGGAGGAAGCGAACGTACGGGCGTAGCCATAGTGCACCGTCGCATCCACTCCGTCGAAGAGGCCGGTCTCGGCGAGCAGAAATATGCCGGAGCAGGCGGAGCAGAGAAGAGCACCGCGCTCGTGCATCGCGCGACACCAGTCAACGAGCTCTGGGTACCGCCCTTTTTGCCAGCCTTCCGGCCCCAGCAGGATTGAGGGAACGATGACGATGTCGGTGGCCTCAACCTCCGCAACGCTTCGATGCGCGGTCACAGGCACACCGCTGGCGAGTTCCAGTGGGCCTTCCCGAAGCCCCACAATCTCCACCCGAAAGGGCTTCGGGAGTTCATCACCGGAGGTCTGCATCAGGGCAGGGCCGTTGATCACGTCGAAGATGCCGGAGAGCGTTGAGATAACGGCCTCGGGGATGGCGACGAGGCTCACATGGACCGGCTCACTTCTGGAGGCTGCGATGTCGAGTTGCATGGCGGTTGCCCTTGTGGCGAGAATACCTCCGAGAAAGCTGCTGCGCCAAACATAAATGATTGCTGCCGAGTGGCAGAAACAGCCCGATTCTGGAAAATCTCGCTCTGTCGTCCCGCATCTCTCCCTGCGATTTATCGCCAGCCTCGGGTCTTACCTGAGCACATGCACAGGAGAGAGTAAGATGATGGACCACACCCACCGCCAAACGTTTGATACTGCGAAGCTCGATGCGCTCGTTGCACGTTCCTTCCAAGACCTTTCCGCCGGTTACGGCGGCGTGATGATCAGCCTCGGCAACCGCCTCGGTCTTTACAAGGCTATGGCCGGGGCCGGTCCGCTTACCGCGCGCGAGCTTGCCACCCGCGCTGATTGTGCTGAGCGATATGTGCGCGAGTGGCTCAACTCCCAGGTCGCGGGCGGCTACGTTGCCTATCATCCGATCAGCAATACCTACGAACTGACCCCCGAACAGGCGATGGTCCTCGCCGACGAGGACAGTCCCGCGTTCTTTCCCAATGCGTGGGCCGTTCCGGCATCCATGTGGGCCGACGAGGAAAAGGCTGTGCATGCCTTCCGCACCGGCCGAGGGATTCCCTGGGGAGACCACGATGGGCGCCTCGCCTGCGGTGTAGCCGCCTTCTACCGCAACGGCTACAAGGCCAGTCTCGTTCAGGAATGGCTGCCGTCGCTGGACGGAGTCGTCGACAAACTCACGGCCGGCGCGCTGGTGGCAGATGTCGGCTGCGGCCATGGCCATTCGACAGTGCTGATGGCCAAGGCCTTTCCCGCCTCCACCTTTTGCGGTTTCGACTCGCACGAGAAGTCGCTGAAGGAGGCGGTTGCCATCGCGGCGGAAGCCGGGGTGACCAGCGGCATAACATTTGAGACGGCGCGTGCCGACAATTATCCAAGTGCTGGCTACGATCTGATTTGCTTCTTCGATGCCCTGCACGACATGGGCGATCCGGTGGCCGTGGCTGCGCATGCCGCCGAAGCCCTCGCACCCGACGGCACCGTAATGCTCGTTGAGCCATTCGCCAACGACCGGGTGGAGGATAACGTCTCGCCCGTGGCGAGGATGTACTACGCCGCCTCCACCACGATCTGCGTCGCGCATGCGATTTCCGACGGCGGCCGGCTGGTACTTGGCGCGCAGGCCGGCGAGGCGCGGCTGGCGGAGGTGTTCCGCAAAGCGGGGTTCACCCGCTTCCGCCGCGCTTTCGAGACGCCGTTCAACCTTGTCCTCGAAGCGCGGCTTTGAGGAGCTTGGCGGCGAGCATTTCGGATCCGCTCCGGACAGAACGTCACCGCCTCGGGCGGGCGGTAGACAGCTTCGCGGCGTGAAGGGGGGCGCGGAGCAGACAACTTTGTACCCCTTCTAACCCAAGACTGAAGAACAGGAGACCCGACAATGAGGAAGACTTTGGCAATTCTCGCCATCGCTGCGACGACTACAATCGCGGCGCAATTCGCCGTCGCGCAGGAAGTGCCGACGGCAGAACAGACCTACAAGGAAATCGAGGCCACCCTCGGAATCGTCCCGACCCACTTCAAGGCCTATCCGAAATCGGCGGTCGCCGGTGCCTGGGCCATCACCAAGAGCCTCGACTTCGGCGAAGGCAACACTGTGCTCGAACCGAAGGTCAAGTCGCTCATCAACCTCGCGGTGGCGGCGCAGATTCCCTGTCGCTACTGCATCTGGTTGGAGAGCAAAATGGCCAGGGACCGCGGCGCTTCCGATGAGGAAATCGCAGAGGCGGTCGCGCTTGCGGGCTATGTCCGCCACTGGAGCACGGTGCTCAACGGACTGCAAATCGATCTCGAAACCTTCAAGGCTGAATTCGGCGGCGAATGACGTCGGCGCCCGGCACCCTTTTGCCGGGCGCTGCCTCTAGCCACAGATATTGGAAGTGCTCCCATGGATGTCCTGATAAACGCGGCCAATATTCTATATGTGATCGCCTACTTCACCATGGATCTGCTGCGCCTGCGCGTCCTCACCCTGACGGCAGCAGGCTGCCTTGCTGTCTATTTTTACAGCCAGCCCGTTCCGATGCTGAACGCGGTCGCCTGGAACGTGTTCTTCATAGTCCTGAACCTGGTTCACATTACTCGCATTTTGCTGGCGCGGTGCCGGAGCGCCCGACTGTAGCGGCGCTTTTCGCGGAAGCGGCCGCAAACAGGCGAAGCTGGCCTTCAAAGCGTTCCCAAACAGACGATCTCGGGAGCCAGCAGCAAGCAACGGGCTGGAAAATGCTCGGCGGACGACAGGACGCTCTCGGCAGACTGCAAACACACTTTCTTTAAGGATCACCTGCCGGCCAACGGTAGCAGATGGTATTGCGCACCTCAAATGCTTGGCTCAAACCTGGAAGGCCGATCAGCAGAGGTGAGGGTAGCCATGAAGATATTAGGCCGAGATATTCCGCTCGACGAGATAACGTCACATGTCGGAGCATTCAGCCAGGTGTTCGGCGTCGAATTGGTAACGCAGGAAAACGGTCTGCAGCGAGGCAACCGCGTCCTTATCTTCCGCTCCGGTTCAGGCTTGATGTTTGAGGTGCAGGTTGACCGGGCAATGGACCTCAGCCGCATGAACTATCTTGGCGTACCGATCGGCTGGGATTCGCCAGCGGACTTGCGAAGTCCGTGGCTGCATGAGTTCGATGCCGAAGATGGTTTCAGCTGGGCCCGCTCCTTCTCCGGTCTCATGAACTCATGTGGGCTCGACCACATCCACGCTCCAGAAACGGACAGCGCAGCACATTTCAATCATCCGCCGCGGCCCGAGATTACGTTCCCACTTCACTCGCGCATCAGCTACACCCCTGCGCTTCTCACTGGCTACGGCGTGCGTTGGGAAGGAGAGAGGGCGTTCCTCTACGCGAGCGGCGAAGTGCGGCAGGCAACCGTGTTCGGCGAAAACTTCCTCCTCGCAAGACGCATTGAAGTGGAGGTTGGCACTAATTGCGTGATCTATACCGATACCGTCCGGAACCTATCCTACAACACCGTGCCGCATGCCTATCTTTGGCACATCAACCTGGGCTGGCCGCTCTTGAATGCAGGGTCGAGGCTGGTCAGCCCGATTTCTGAAACGCCGTGGTCGCTCCGAGCAGGCGAAGACAACGAGAGCGGAGCGTTCGAACAAGCCGGTCCTCGTCACCCGACCACCCAGCAGGTTTTCGACCACCACGTCCGCCTTGAGGCTGACGGCACGGCGCGCGCGGCGCTGATCAATGACGACTTCCAGCATCCGTGTGGCTCCACAGGGCTTGCGCTGGAAATCGCCTATGACGGACGCGCGATGCCGGCGCTGTTCCAATGGCAGTTCTTCCAATCAGGCAATTACGTCATGGCCATTGAGCCATCCACGACCCATGCCGGCTCCAGGGCTGACTGGCACGCCCGCAAGGAATTCAAGATGCTGGGCCACGGCGAGAGCGCAAGCTACAGACTGGAACTGACGCCGCACATCGGTGCCACGGCAATTACGGAGGCTGAACAGCGCATTATGAACCCGGTGACGTGATGATTACAATGTGACTGTGCGCTTTTCAAAATCCTGGCGAGCCCGTATTAGTTGCCGAGTGCAGCGTGCACGGTATTTGCCGGTTCCTGGAGGATCCCATGACGGTTGGGGGTGTTAAGAAGAGCTCGACCGTCCTCAAGGCGCTGAAGATGCTGGAGGAAATCGGCAATCACGAGGGCGGGATAGCCTTGTCCGACATCGCCTCCGTCGTAGAACTCGATCGCAGTACGGCCTATCGGCTGCTGACCACCTTGGTCGATGCGGGTTTCTTGGTCCGCTCGGAAGAGACGAAAAAGTATGGCCTTACCTACAAACTCATCTCAATAAGTCGTTTCCTGTTGGCCAATACCGGGCCAGACGACCTCATACGGTCGAAGCTCGCAGAACTTTCAAGGCTAACCCAGGAGGCGGCGAACTTTTCCGTCCTGGATGGCGATCAAGCGGTCATTCGCCTGCAATCGAAGGGCTCTCATCTCCTCTCGGTAGCGTTCAAGATCGGCGACAGGTCGGACCTGCATTGCACCTCGATCGGCAAGGTCCTGCTTGCACAGCAGAGCGACCGCTTCATTCAGCGCTTCCTGTCGCGTCCGTTGCCGAAGGTTACCCCCCAAACACTGACGAATCCGGATGACCTGCTGCGGGAACTCGAAAAAATTCGCCAGCAAGGCTACGCATTCGACGTCCGGGAATTTGCAGACGATATGTGCTGCGTGGCAGCCCCGCTCTTCGGCGCCCACGGCAAGCTCTTGGGCGGTATCAATTTCGCCGGTCCGATCACACGCATGAGCCCTGAGCGCATGCGCGAACTCGCCGCGATCCTCCAGAAGGCCACGAAAGAACTATCCGACGCGATGCGCAGCTCAACCCCAGGCGATTAGTGATTACTATGTGACCGCACCTTTCAAAATGTGCTTTACCTCCTGACTGACTCCCAGTAGGATGATCGGGTCGATGGCTCACGCTGTAAACCGTGTCGAACCGTCGCCAACTGGGAGGAATGACATGTTCAAGATTTTGATGACTGCCGCCGTGGCGGCAGCCGCCATCTCCGGTTTGACCGGTGCGGCGGTGGCCGCGGACGTTAAGCTCGCGCTCGTGCCAGGGGGTCCACATCCTTTCTTTGCTCCTTGGGAGCAGGCGGCAGCGGACGCCAAGAAGGATTTTGGCCTCGCCGAAGCGACGTATGCAGTGCCCCAGGAGTGGCAGCTCGACATGCAGAACAAGCTGCTCGAAAGTCTCGCGGCACAGGGCTACAACGCCTTCGGTATCTTCCCCGGAGACGCGACGGGCACAAATGAAATGATCTCCGAACTCGACTCCTTCGGCAGCCCGTCCGTCGTCATCGGCGGCTGCACGCAGAGCCCGAGTCCCGCGAAATTCTGCCTTGCCACCGACGTCTATCGTTCGGCCTATCTCGGCACGAAGGCACTCATCGAGGCAATGGGCGGCAAGGGCAAGATCATGCACGCCGGCAGCCGGCTAGTGGACCCGAACACGCAATTGCGTATCGCCGCCATAGATAAGGCAATCGAGGAAGCCGGTCCCGACGTCACGCTCTATCAGCATGTCACCGACACAGACAGCCAAGAGACCGGCGATGCCAAGATCAATGGCGTGCTCGCCGCCGACGCCGCCAACATCGACGGCATCATAGCCACCGGCTACGTATCCTCGGTGATCGCGGCCCGTGCGCTCGAGAACCTCAACGATGCGCGGATCAAGATGATCGGGATCGACGACGACAAGATCGTGCTCGACGCGATCGACAAGGGCGTCATCCAGGGCACCATGGCCCAGAACCCCTACGGCCAGGCCTACATCGCCGCTTATGCCTTAAAGCGCATGCATGAGGGCTGCACGATGAAGGCCGACGCGGTGTTCGACGAGAACCCGCAGAATGCGACCTTTATCGACAGCGGCACTCTGCTCATAAGCAAGGACAACCTCCAGACCTACCGCGACGAGTTGAAGAAGATCGCGGACGACATCATTGCAGGCTTCGACGCCAAATACCTCGCCTGCAGCTGACGCTCCGATAGTCTGCGCCTGGCGGCCTCGTGCCGCCACACGCGCCGCGCGACAAATCGAACGAGTTATTGCCGATGTTACATGTAGCCGAATCTGGCGCCACCACGCCGGCCGCCTCCTGGTTTTCGGGCGCGCGGCTGTGGCGCCTGGCAAATGCAGGCGGGCTGCTCATACTGATCATTGCGCTGATTGCCGGCATCGGCATCTTTATTCCGAGCTTTCTGTCGCCGTTCAATCTTTTCGCACTCACCCGCAATCTCGCTGTCGACATCATCATTGGCTTTTCCATGATGACGGTTCTCGGCCTCGGTCACATGAATCTTGCGGTAGGCGCGATAGGCGCCTGCGCCGCAATGGTGACAGGCTTCGCGCTGGAGCGCGTCGGCCTGCCCATACCGCTGGCGATCATCGTGGCGCTGCTGACTGGCATGGTGCTGGGCGCAATCAACGGTATCCTGATCGTCCGCACCGGCCTGCACAGCTTCGTCATCACCCTCGCCACGGCGAGCCTCTATTTCGGGTTGATGTTCATTCTCACCAAGGCCGAGGCATTCCGAAACCTGCCTGTGGATTTCTCAGGCTTGGCGAAGGGGCGCATCGGCTCCTTCTCGAACTTCCTTTTCGTGGCCTTGGCGCTGGCGATTGGCCTGGTGGCGCTGTTCAACTATTCGCAACTGGGACGGCAGATGCTCGCCACCGGAGCTAACAGCGTGGCGGCGGGCCTTTCAGGTGTGCCCGTCAACCGAATTGTCGTGATAACGCACGCTCTGTCAGGCCTGCTGGCCGCGATCGCGGGCGTGCTTGTCACGGCGCGGCTGGCTTCGGCCTTGCCCTCGATCGGTGAGGACTGGCTGCTGCCGTCATTTCTTGCCCCGCTGCTGGGCGGGACTCTCCTGGCGGGGGGCTATGTCTCGGTTGTCGGCGCCGTCCTCGGCGCAATTCTTCTGTCAGTGCTGCAGAACGGCCTGATCCTGATGAATGTCAGCGGTTTCTGGATCCAGTTTTTCCTCGGCCTCGCCCTGCTGGCAGCGGTCGGCATCGATCGTTGGCGCAGCGTCACCGCCGAACGCAGAGGAATGGTCAGTCGATGAAACAGTCGCTCGGCGATCGCATCCTGAATATCGAGTGGCTGCCGCTCCTCGTCCTGGCATTTGTCGGCATCCTCGTGCTGTCGATGATATCGAGCAATTTCTTGAGCAGCTACAACCTGTTCGTGATCCTGCGCATCCTGTCGGTGACCAGCCTCGTGGCGCTGTCACAGATGGTGGTGATAGCAATCGGCCAGATGAACCTGGCAGTCGGAGCGATCGGCGGCCTTGTGGCAATTCTGTTCGGCGCGCTGCTGGAGCTCTACCATGTGTCCATCCCGCTCGCCTTTTTGGCAGGCCTCGCTGTCGGCATCGCCTGCGGCGCGCTCAGTGGCTGGCTCATCGCCTGGACGAAGATCAGCGGCTTCATCATCACGCTTGCGATGCTTTCTGTTTTCACCGGCTTGAACTACGGCATCACCAAGAGCATTCCGTTCTACAACATGCCACAAGCCCTCAAGGCCTGGTACGACAGCTACGTGGGGCCAGTACCCCTTATCCTGTTTATTCCCCTCATCGCGATGGTTGCAGTCGCCGTCATCCTCCACCACACGAGAGCCGGCCGACAGATGCTGGCGATGGGCGGCAATCCCGCCGCCGCGGAACTGGCCGGCATCTCGCTGATGCGGACGACCATCATGGCGCACACCCTTTCCGGCGCTCTCGCCGCCATTGCAGGAATGGTGGCCGTGGCGCGTCTCGGCACCGCCGAGCCTACGATCGGATCGGACTGGCTGCTGGCGTCGTTCGCCGCACCTGTCATAGGCGGGGCCATTTTGACGGGCGGCCATGTCTCTGTCATCGGCACGATGATTGCTGTGCTGATTGTTGTCCTGCTGGAGAACGGCCTGATCCTCGCCGGTACCAATCCCTTCTACATCCCGTTCTTCCTTGGCGCGCTGATCCTGCTTACGGTCCTCTTCAATCACTGGCGTAACTCCGCGCGGTCCTCTCCGCTGTTGAGGAGGGGAGGGCACTGATGACACCGCTCCTGGAAGTCCGCGGCGCCACGAAAGCCTTTCCGGGCGTCAAAGCACTCGATGGGGTGAACCTGACTTTGCGTGCGGGCGAGATCCACGCGCTCGTGGGCGAGAACGGCGCTGGGAAGAGTTCGCTGATAAAGCTTCTGACGGGGGTGCTGCGACAGGACGAAGGCGAGATACGCCTCAATGGCGAGCCGGTGAAATTTAACTCGCCGCACGAGTCTCTCGCGGCCGGCATCGCTGTGGTGCATCAGGAGCGCAATCTCATTCCGCGCTATTCGATCGCCGAGAACATGTTCCTCGACCGTCTGCCTGTGCGCAACGGCCTGGTGCAGCACGCGCAAATGCGGCGGGAAGCACAGCCCTGGCTCGATCTCCTCGACCTCCACATTAATCCGGGAACACCGGTGCGCTACCTCTCGGTCGCGCAGATGCAGCTTGTCGAGATAGGGCGCGCGCTGTCGCTCGACAGCAAGATACTGCTGCTTGACGAGCCTACCGCTTCCATCAGCGAACACGAGGTGGAACGCCTTCTCACCATCCTCAGGCGATTGCGCGACCAGGGCAAGGCGATCCTGTTCGTCAGCCATAAGCTCGAAGAGCTGACCCAATTGTGCGATCGCATCACCGTCTTGCGGGACGGGAAGAACGCTTGCGACGACCGGCCGCTCAAGGGGATGACCAAGGCGGATATCGTGACGTTGATGGTGGGCCGCGAGAGTGCCGTCACGGACCTTGGCGAGCGGACGGCAAAGCTCGGCGAAATCAGGCTCGCCCTGCGAGACCTGGCGACAGGCGCGGGGCACAAGGGAATCAATCTCGACGTCCGCGCAGGCGAGGTCGTCGGACTCTATGGTCTGGTGGGCGCCGGACGCAGCGAACTCGCAAAGTCGATCATCGGAGCTTATCCCGTCCTGTCGGGCAGGATCGAGATGGAGGGCCGCCCCGCACGCATACGGGCCCCCCTTGATGCCTTGCGCGACTGGCACATCGGCTATGTTTCCGAGGACCGCAAGGGCGAAGGTCTGATCCTAACGCAGTCGGTCGCCCGCAACACGGCGATTACGGTCTGGCATCGCATTGCGAAGCGGCTCGGGTTTTTGTGGGGCGGGATTGAGAAGGCGGCAATCCTCCCTTTCGTCGAACGGCTCAATGTCAAGACGCCGAGCCTCGACCAGGCCGTCGGCAATCTCTCCGGTGGAAACCAGCAGAAGGTAAGCGTTGCGAAATGGCTCGCAGCCGATGCCCGCATCCTGATCATCGACGAGCCGACGGTGGGCGTCGACGTCCGCACCAAGGGTTATCTGCATCGCCTGATCTGGAAGCTTGCCGAAGATGGAGCCGCGATCCTGCTGATTTCGAGCGAGCTGTCGGAGATGGTCCAGCTGGCCGACCGCATCTACGTCATGAATGACTACCGGATCATTACGGAAATGCCGAACTCGCGCCAGTACGACGAGATGAGTGATCGCCTGATGACTGCGATTCACCGGGACAATGACGCCCGGACGCAAAGCGCGGCAGCCGAATAAGAGGAGAGACGCCGTGGTCAATGCCGGAGAACGCATATCGTTGGGAACGACCGGCTTGGAGCTCACCCGCGTCGGGTTCGGCTGTGCTCCGATCGGTAATCTGCTCTCCGAAGTTTCGGAGGAAGATGCGCAGGCGGCCATCGCCGCGGCGTTCGAAGACGGGGTCCGCTTCATAGACGCCGCACCCTTCTACGGCTACGGGCTCGCAGAGGAGCGCGCCGGGAGGGCGCTCAAAGGACGGCGCCGCGAAGATTTCGTGTTGTCCACCAAGGTCGGACGGCTGGTCCGTCCGGGTAAGCGCAGTGGCGCCGAGATCTTCGGAGACAACCAGTCCTTCTACCTCGCCAATCCCGACATGCACCTCGAGCTCGATTATTCCTATGACGGTGTAATGCGATCGCTCGAGGACAGCCTGCGACGCTGGAAGGTCGACCGCGTCGACATCCTCCACATCCACGATCCCGACGACCATTTCGAAGATGCCGTGAACGGCGCCTTTCGCGCGCTCGACAGGTTGCGCAGCGACGGCACGATCTCAGCCGTGTCGGCCGGCATGAACCAATGGGAAATGCTCTCGCGTTTCATGGATCACGGCCGGTTCGATTGTTTCCTGCTCGCCGGACGCTACTCGCTGCTGGACCAGACGGCCCTGCCTGAATTTCTGCCGAAATGCCAGGGCAGGGGGGTAGGGGTTATCCTCGGCGGGGTGTTCAATTCGGGCTTGCTGGCGCATCCAGTGCGCGGCGCGACTTTCAACTACGTGCCTGCCCCTGACAATCTGATCGAACGCGCTCTGGCGCTGAAGTCGGTGTGCGAGCGCCACGGAGTTTCGCTGAAAGCAGCGGCCATCCAGTTTCCGCTCGCGCATCCTGCCGTGACGAGCATCCTCACCGGAGTGCGCACTAAGGCTGAGTGGGACGAGAACAATGCCGCTCTTCAATCCACCATTCCCGATAATCTGTGGGATGAGCTCAAGGCGGAAGGACTCTTGAGCCCGGATGCGCCCGTCCCGCACTAAGCGGTGATGGCGGCGCGCTCTATCGTTCAATTCAAGGAAGGAACTTGCGCAATGCGGATCGATGCCCATCACCATTTCTGGGATCCTCGCAAAAGGGACTACTACTGGATGCAGGGCCCGGAGATGGAGGTGATCCGGCGACCGATGGGGCCGGGGGATCTGCGTCCGCTGCTTGCCGCAGCCGGAATCTCCGGGACGGTGACTGTGCAGACCGTCCCGGATCTCGGCGAAACGCGGGAGTTCCTCGCTGTGGCCGAGGAAACCGATTTCGTTTGCGGCGTCGTGGGATGGGCCGACCTGACGTCGCCCGAGCTGCCGGAGACGCTTGCCTCGCTTAAGGATGAGCCAGGCGGGAGATACCTCGTCGGCATCCGCCATCAGGCTCACGACGAGGAGGATTCCGCATGGCTCACCCGCCCAGATGTTGTCAGCGGTATAAGGCGCGTCCATGAGGCTGGGCTTGCATATGATCTTCTCGTCAAAGAGCGTGAACTGCCCGCGGCTATCGCTTGCGCGGACTCGCTGCCCGCGGATGCACGGCTTGTCGTTGACCACATTGGTAAGCCACGGATTGCCGAATCCGCGCTCCAGCCCTGGAAGGATCTCATCTCCGACATCGCGAAACGTCCCAATGTGTGGTGCAAGATTTCCGGCATGGTGACAGAAGCGGACTGGGAAACCTGGTCCAAAGACGATCTGCGACCTTACGTGGATCATGTCATTTCGTGTTTCGGATCTGAGCGCGTGATGTTTGGATCCGACTGGCCGGTTTGTCTTCTCGCCGCATCCTATGATGAGGTCGTGACTGCGACAGATGATCTTCTGTCGGACCTCACTGATCAGGAGCGGTTGATGGTATTCGGCGCCAACGCAGAAAAGTTTTATCGCCTCGACAGGTGTCGTGATGCCCGGAAATAGCCAACGATAATCGCCAATCCGAGCCCGGCCTCGGGATCCGCGGATCACCGCACGGTGCTAACTGATGCGCGGGCTCTCGTCATCACGGACTATGGGAGAACGACATCTAAGTTCCATAATCTATCTTATGCAATCCGCTCCGACGGTGTACTGTTTTTTGAAATTCAATGACAATCCTCCGCCATTGCGCGACCGAGAAGCTTGAGAACCGGGCGGATGCGCGATACGGCTTCGCCATCACCATACGGAGCCCTCGCCCGATGAAACCGTCCAAGGACATTTCCCGACTGATCGAGATCATGGCCGCGCTCCGTGATCCGGATTCCGGCTGCCCGTGGGACGTGCAGCAGAATTTTTCGACCATCGCACCCTATACGATTGAGGAGGCCTACGAGGTTCTCGACGCCGTCCAGCGCGATGATATGCAAGACTTGCGTGACGAGCTGGGTGATCTGCTTCTTCAGGTCGTTTTCCACGCCCGCATGGCGGAGGAAGCCGGTCACTTCGACTTCGGCGATGTCGTCGAGGCGATCACGACGAAGATGATCCGCCGCCACCCGCATGTGTTCGGGGATGACGATGCACGTGAGGCCGGGATGGCCAAGGGCATGTGGGAACGCATCAAGGCGGAAGAGAAAGCCGAGCGCCGGCGCCGCGGCGGGCAGACCGAGCGCGGCTACCTGGACGATGTGACGGTCGCCCTGCCCGCCTTGATGCGAGCGCTGAAGCTTCAGGAAAAAGCGTCACGTGTCGGTTTCGACTGGGGTGCCGCCCGACCGATTCTCGACAAGATAGAGGAAGAGATCGGTGAACTGCGGCAGGAAATGGAGGCAGGCAGGCAGCCAGCCATTGCGGGGGAGTTCGGGGATCTCCTTTTTGCAACGGTCAATCTCGGCCGGCATTTGGGTGTCGATCCCGAGAGCGCGCTACGAAGCACCAATGAGAAATTCCGCACCCGCTTTCATTCTGTCGAACGGCGCTTGCGCGAAGAAGGTAAGGCGCTCGGCGCTGCCTCACTTGAGGAAATGGAAGCGCACTGGCAGGAAGCGAAGAAGATTAAATAATCCTCCCTACCCTTTGTTATTCCTAGATAATCTCCGGCTAATTTCCTCACGCGCCGCTTGAGTAGCGCGAATTTTCACTGTGGAGCCGCCGTCCTCGTTGTCCTTCCGGTTCGTGACTCGGGCGTGCCGGTAAATCCAATCCATCAGTCCCATCTGTTCGGAAGAAAGGGTAAAAAGGACTTCGGAAACCTCGCCTGAAAGACGCTCCTCGACAAGAGCCATCAGGTCCTCAATTCCCTCACCCGTTATGGCCGAGATGGCGATAGGCGCCGTTTTGTTGATATCGTCGCGCAACAATCGCTCGCGATCAGCCTCGCTCAACCTGTCGATTTTGTTCCAAACCTCGACCGCACGGGCCGGATCGGAGGTATCCACGCCGAGACTCGCCAACACCTGTTCCACGTCTCTGGCATGGGCCGCCGTGTCGGGATCGGAAATGTCGCGCAGGTGCAGGATGACATCCGCTTCCACCACTTCTTCGAGCGTTGCTCGGAAAGCAGCCACGAGATGCGGCGGAAGGTCGGAGATGAAGCCGACCGTATCGGAAAGAATCACGACGGTCCCGTGCGGGAAACGAACGCGCCTCAGCGTCGGATCAAGCGTGGCAAACAGCATATCCTCCGCCAGCACCGAGGCGCCGGTAAGCCTGTTGAAGAGCGTCGATTTGCCGGCATTCGTGTAGCCAACAATCGCAACAATGGGAAAAGGCACCTTGCGCCGCTTGGTGCGATGCAGGTCACGAGTGCGACGGACGGTCTCCAACTCACGTTTAATGCGGATTATACGCTCTTGCAGGAGGCGGCGATCCGCCTCGATCTGCGTTTCGCCTGGGCCGCCCATGAAGCCGCCGCCGCCGCGCTGCCGCTCCAGGTGGGTCCAGCTGCGAACAAGCCGGCCGCGCTGATATTCGAGATGAGCGAGGTCAACCTGCAAACGCCCCTCTTTCGTCCGCGCGCGACGTCCGAAAATCTCGAGTATCAGACCGGTGCGGTCGAGCACCTTGGCCTTGAGCTCGCGCTCCAGATTCCGTTGCTGAACCGGGGTAAGCTGATGGTCAATGATGACGAGCTCCGCGCCCGTCTCGGCCACGATATTCGCCAGATCCTTGACCTTGCCCGCACCGATCAGCGTTGCCGGCCGCGGTTGCGCGACCGTGAAAAACTCACTGTGGGTGATCTCGAGATCGATTGCCTCGGCAAGCCCTACAGCCTCGTCCAGTTTGGCCTGAGGCGAAAGTGGTATATGCCGCCGCTGCTCACCATCCTCGACGGCAGCGCGAGCACGCGCCGCAACGCTAGGCGCTACGACGACAGCCTTGGTGCGCGCTGAAGCACCCGCCCCATCCTGGGCGACTCCCGCCGCATGGTGCGCCTTGGGTTTTCCTGCCAATCAGCCTTCCCGACTACCTTCCTCCGCCTCGAACAGCTGCACCGGCTGGCTGGGCATGATCGTGGAGATCGCATGCTTGTAGACAAGCTGTGAGTGCCCATCCCGGCGCAGAAGAACACAGAAATTGTCGAACGATGTAACCACACCTGTCAATTTCACGCCGTTGATCAGAAATATCGTCAGCGGGTTCTTGCTCTTGCGAACGGTGTTGAGAAATAAATCCTGCAGATTTTGGGAACGTTCCGCCATTGTTTTTTTTCATCCCCTGCGCTTCGCTGGCAGTAGCGCAAAACTGATCCCGCCCGTCAAGCGCGGCAACTGCCCTCCTGCCGCGCCCGCGCCGAACGCCTCTTGCGCATCGGCTTACTGGAGTGGGTTAACAGGCAGGACTCTTTTCCGCAACGTCAAAAAACGACTGACGTAACGACAAGGTAAGAGATCCCGGGTGACCATTCGCCACCGGCCGGCCATCTATTTCGACAACCGGCATTACGACCGTGGAAGCCGCGGTAATGAAAGCCTCACGGGCTGACTGGGCCTCCTCGACTGAAAACGCCCTCTCCTCCACCTCGAGCCCCATCTTAGCGGCCAAATCCATTAAAGTGGTGCGCGTTATGCCGCGCAAGATGCCAAATTCCGCAGGACGTGTGATCAATTTTCCGTCAGTGGTGACGATCCAGGCGTTGGTGGAAGCGCCTTCTTTCACAGAGCCGTCGCTGTCGATGAACCATGCCTCGGCCGCCCCAGCCTCACGCGCCTTCTGCTTTGCGAGCACATTGGGCAGAAGCCCGACCGTCTTGATGTCCACCCGCTCCCACCGGTTTTCGGGAACGGTGATGACCTTCACGCCCGTCTCGGCACGGCTGTTGGAGATTGCGGGATTGAGCCGCTTGGCGGTCACGACAATTGCCGGCTTTGTATCAGGCGCGGGAAAAAAGTGATCGCGCGGCGCCACGCCGCGCGTGACCTGTAGATAGACGAGCCCATCGCTCACCTTGTTGCGCCGCGCCACCTCGCGCAGGACGAGCTCCAATGCCTTGCGGTTCATCGGCCAGCTGATCCCAAGCTCGCGCAGGGACCGGTCGAGCCGATCGAGATGGCGAGTCATGTCTATGATATAGCCTCTGGCGATCTCACAGACCTCGTAAACCCCGTCGGCGAATTGATAACCCCGGTCTTCAATGTGAACGGCGGCGTCCGCATGATGAACATAGCGGCCATTCACATAGGCGATGCGCGGCATTCCAGACTCCTTAAAGACAGCCGATGATCAAAAGAATTCCAAACTGACGCGGAACAGCTGCTCCACCTGCCTTACGGCATCGGCAAGCGCAAAGATGACGACGCGGTCCTTGGGCTTTATCCGCAGCGATCCGCTTGGCCTGATGAATTGGCCGTCGCGATAAACGCCGCCGATGCGCATCCCGTCAGGCAGTTCCTGTTCGTTGAGCGGCGGCCCGACAAGCGGCGATGTCTCGAGTGCCTCGGCCTCCAGCACCTCCGCAGCTCCACGATCGATATTGTGGACGGCCCGGATGCGTCCACGCCGCACATGCTGCAACACGCGTGAGATCGTCACCGCCCGAGGGTTCACATGGGCATCGATGCCAAGCGTCCGCGCGAAGTCGTGATATGTAGGGTTGTTGATCAGGACAAGATTGGACCGGCATCCCAGCCGCTTCGCAATCACGCTGCAGAGAATGTTCACCTGATCGTCGTTCGTCAGCGCGACCATCAGGTCGGCATGGTCGATATCGGCTTCGAGCAGCAGCTTTTGTTCGAGAGCGCTGCCATTCAGCACGACAGTGCGACGCAGCTGGTCGGCGACGGTCACCGCCCGGGCATGATTGCTCTCGATCAGCTTCACTTTGGTCCGGCTCTGCTTCTGCTCGAGCGCACGAGCAACATAAAGGCCGATATTTCCGCCACCGGCAATTACAATGCGCGTTGCCTCCTTCTCATCGTGACCGAAAAGGCCGAGCGTTCGCCGCACCTGATCCTTGGTGGTGACCACATAGGCCAGATCACCCGCCATCAGCTGATCGATCGAGCGGGGAACGAAGAGGTGCCCCCCGCGAGAGATGCCAACGACGGTGGATGGCAGATCCGGAAACAGCTCCGTTAGCTGCGAAAGCGGTGTGTTGATAACCGGGCATTCCTCGAGGCACTCGATTGCAACCATCGCCACATGCCCCTCGGCGAAGGAGACCACGTCCGTTGCACCCGGCAGGGCGATACGCCTCAATACCATCTCGCCCACCTCCAGCTCCGGGGAGATGATGACGTCGATCGGCAGGTTCTCTCGCGAGAAAAGATCCATGTAGTGCGATTGAAGATAGGCCTGCGAACGGATGCGGGCGATCTTCGTCGGCACATTGAAGAGCGCGTGCGCGACCTCGCACGCGACCATGTTCACCTCGTCAAAGAGGGTCACGGCAATAATCATGTCCGCCTGCTGAGCGCCCGCGGCCGCCAGAATATCGGGATGGGCGCCATGGCCGACGAAGCCGCGCACGTCCAGCGTGTCCCGTACGGAGCGGACAAGATCCGGCGAGGTATCGATGATGGAGACATCGTTCTGCTCGGCCGCAAGGCGCTCGGCAATCCCATAGCCCACTTGGCCCGCGCCGCAAATGATGACTTTCATTCCATTCTCCGAGGGCCGTCAGACGCCCAGCGACTTCAGTTTCCTGTGCAGCGCCGAACGCTCCATCCCTATGAATTCGGCAGTACGAGAAATATTGCCGCCGAATCGATTGATCTGCGCAAGAAGATATTCCTTCTCGAACAGCTCACGGGCCTCACGCAAGGGCAGAGCCATGATATGCTGGTCCGATTGGGTGGGAACACGCGGCATCACGTCGCCAATTTCCGAAGGCAGGAGGTCGGCTGTGATCGGGTCATCACCGTCGTCGCCACGCGTCAGAATCATCAGCCGTTCGACATTGTTTCGCAGCTGACGGATATTGCCTGGCCAGTCATGCGCCTGGAGAACCGCCATGGCATCCTCGCCGAGCCGGCGCGACTTGATTCCCACCTGGCTTGTAATCTGCTGCATGAAATGATCGACAAGCAACGGAATGTCCTCGCGCCGTTCCGAAAGCGCGGGAACCGCGACGGGCACCACGGCCAGGCGATGGTAGAGATCCTCGCGGAACCGCCCTTCCTCGATCATGCGCTCCAGGTTGCGGGCCGTCGAGGAGATGATGCGTACATCGACCTTGACCCGCTTCGTACCCCCTACCCGCTCAAATTGCTGGTCAATGAGCACGCGCAGGATTTTTCCCTGCGTCTCGCGCGGCATGTCTGCAACCTCGTCGAGATAGAGCGTACCTCGATGAGCTTCTTCAAGCGCGCCAACCTTACGTTCCCCGCCATTCGATTCCGTTCCGAATAGTTCGATCTCCATGCGTTCCGGCGTGATGGAGGCGGCGTTCAAGGTCACGAAGGGAGCGCCGGCCCGGTTCGACAGGGCGTGGATCGCCCGCGCCGCCAGCTCCTTTCCCGAGCCTGAGGGACCGATCAGCATGACGCGGCTGTTGCTGGGCGCAATACGCTCGATCGTCTGGCGCAGATGATTGATCGCTGGCGAATTTCCGACAAGATCAAAGCTCTCGCCGCTGCGTTTCTTGAGGTCCAGCACCTCGCGGCGAAGTTTGGAAGTCTCGAGCGCGCGCTCGCAGATGAGGATCAGCCTGTCGGCCTTGAACGGCTTTTCAATGAAATCATAAGCGCCGCGCTTGATCGCAGAGACGGCGGTCTCGATGGTGCCATGCCCGGAAATCATCACCACCGGCAAATCGGGATGAATCTCCTTGATCTTATCGAGGAGCGCCAACCCGTCGAGGGTTGAGCCCTGAAGCCAGATATCAAGCAGAACCAGCCGCGGCACACGCTCTGCAATCGCTGCCAGTGCCGCATCGCTATTCCCCGCCGTTCGGGTTTCATGTCCTTCGTCGCTGAGGATTCCGGCGACCAATTCGCGAATGTCTTCCTCATCGTCGACGACTAGTATGTCAGACGCCATTGTCGACCTTTTCCGTCCTGTCTACCGAATTATCCGTCCCTGCCCCATTCCCCGCATCCGCTTGCGTGACCGGCAAGACCATCCGAATCATTGCTCCCACGCCCTCATGAAAGCTCTGCGGCGCATCGAGAAGCTCCAGCTTGCCGCCGTGGTCCTCGATAATCTTCTTCACGATGGCAAGTCCCAACCCTGTGCCCTTCTCGCGCGTGGTCATGTAGGGTTCCAGCAGCCTCTGCCGGTTTTCTCGCGGCAGGCCCTTGCCGTTGTCCATCACAAGCACCTCGATTGCATTTCCGATGTCGCGCGCGCAAACCCGGATCGCCCCTGGGCGCCTTTCCTCTTGAGGTACAGCATCAATAGCTTCCGCCGCGTTCTTGATAACATTGCCAAAAGCCTGACTCATCAGCCTGGTATCAAAACGCCCCACCAGCGGCACGCCGCCAAGGTCGTTCTCGATTTTGATGTCGGGCCGGCTCACCTCGATCAGGAAGGAAGCTTCACGAAGCGGCTCGCGAAGGTCCAGTCGCTTCATCTCGGGCTTCGGCATACGCGCGAAGGCAGAGAACTCGTCCACCATGCGACCGATATCACCGACCTGCCGGATAATGGTGTCCGTGCATTGGTCGAAAATGGCGCGGTCCTCCGTAATCACCTTCCCGAAGCGCCGACGGATGCGCTCGGCGGAAAGTTGAATCGGCGTCAACGGGTTCTTGATCTCATGCGCGATTCGTCGCGCCACGTCGGCCCAGGCAGTGGAACGCTGCGCTTGGACGAGGTCGGTAATGTCGTCCACGGTGACCACATAGGAACGCTGCTGGGTTTCACCGACCGCCTCCTCCGTCGTGATCTGGATATTGAAGGTGCGTTCCGCTCCCTGCCGATAGAAGGTCACCTGGTCCCGGTACACTTTCCTGCCGGTTGAGCGTCCGGTCTCGAAAACCGCGCCCAACTGAGGCAGCACGGCGGAAAGATTCTTCCCGATCGTTTTCTCGCCGTCGATCCCTAACATGGTCTCGGCCGAGCGGTTGACGATCGACACGGTCCCATTGGCGTTCACGCCGATAACGCCGGCCGTGACGCCCGAGAGCACCGCCTCCGTGAAGCGTCGGCGCTCGTCGATCATGTCGCGCGCCGAGATGAGCTGGTCGCGCTGCGTCTTGAGCTGGAGCGTCATCTTGTTGAAGGTGTCGCCAAGGGAGGCAACGTCACCATCGGAGCCGCGCACCGGCACAGCCACGTCCAGATTGCCCATCGAAACCGCATCTGCCGCTCCAATAAGCTGCCGGATCGGACGCACAATCCGGTCGGCCACGGCTATGCCCGTCCAGATGGCGGCGAGCACTATGGCAAGCGTAACGATCAGGTATAGCAGCGCAAAGGCAACCTGCGTACTGAAGCGGTTTGCCTCCAGGGAGCGATATTCCCCTGTATTGGCGGCCACAAGCCGCTGCGCCTTGATGACCTGCGGATCGAGTTCGCGCAGGGTATAGAGATAGGCGTCGGGGATATTATGAAGCTTTACGATGGCCGCGATTAGATTGCCGGGCGGCAGATCGAAAAGCACCGGCCGGCCATCGGCTGCCTGTCGCAAGGCCCCCTCGCGCGGCGTTGGAATTGCCATATCCGGAATGTCTGCGGCTATAATCGCCGATGCATCCTCGCGGATCAGCGCCGCCTGCGCGAGTCCCCGCCCGATTGTCTGCTGCGTAAGCAATTGCCGGAAGCCGTTGCGGTCAAGATTGTAGAGCGAGCGGGAGCGGTCGAGGTCGATCGCCATCGAAAGCGTCGTACCCTGCAGCGTGCCGGCGTTCTCGCGCACATAGGCATCCGCGATCGACAGCGACGAATTGACGATCACACGGGTCCGGAGCTCGAACCAGCGGTCAAGGCCAAGATCGAGCGTAATAGATGCGACCACCGCCACGAGGATCGCCGGGATCGCCGCCACCAGCGAGAACATGGCGACGATACGCACATGCAGCCGCGCTGCAGCCTTGCCGCCGCGCCGCGCGGCGTAGATCCGGTGTGCTTCGCGACCAATCAGGCCAAGGAGGATGAGAATGAAGGCGGCATTGATGCCGATCAGGACCAGAGTCGTACGCGCATCCGGCGTGATGTAGGGCTGAAGAAGGCCAAGCAGCACGGCAAAGGAGATGGCAGCCGTCACCAGTGCCCCTGCCGTGGCAATGATGCCGGGCAGCGCCATCAGGCGGCGACCGTCGTTGGATGCGCCTGTCTGATAAGAGGCTTTGCCAGCCGTTATGGGCGCCCCTCTGTTCATCCCTATCCCACCTGCAGAGTCTTTGCGTTGCAGATATGCAACGCAATGTGGCGATTTTGCAACGAGCTTGTTGCTGCGCCTAAAGCTGTGGTCTCAATTCAGGGGTTTTTGGCCGTCCGATAGATATCGACGCTAAGATCGCGGATCTTCTTGCGCAGTGTGTTGCGGTTGACCCCAAGCAGTTCGGCCGCCCGGATCTGATTGCCATGGGTGGCAGCGAGAGCCGCAAGGATCAGTGGATACTCCACCTCGGCCAGAATGCGGTGGTAGAGGCCCGGCGGCGGAAGCGCTGAACCGAAGCCTCGGAAATAGCGCTGCAGATATTGTTCCACGGATTGCCCAAGTGGCAGGTCCTGCCCCGCTCCATCATTCAAAGGCGAATTGGCGGCCGGCATCCCACCATGAAGCTCGCCCAGTATGATTTCCTCGGAGATCTCGTCCTGGGGGTATAGCGCGGCCAACCGGCGCACTAGGTTTTCCAGTTCGCGCACATTGCCGGGCCATGGATATTTCATCATGGCGTCGACCCCGCCCGTGGCGATGCGCTTGGGCTGGAGTCCTTCCCGTTCCGCTTGTGCAAAGAAATGACGCACCAGATCGGGTATATCCTCCGACCTTTCGCGCAACGGCGGCAGCCGCAGCGGGACGACATTCAGGCGGTAGAAGAGATCTTCACGAAAAAGCCCCTGATTGATAAGCGCGCGCAAATCCTTGTTCGTGGCAGCAACGATTCGCACATCGGTCTTGATCGGCGTGCGTCCGCCCACCGTGGTGTATTCGCCCTGCTGGAGCACTCGCAG
Organism: Chelativorans multitrophicus; assembly: GCF_011317445.1. GTDB lineage: Bacteria > Pseudomonadota > Alphaproteobacteria > Rhizobiales > Rhizobiaceae > Chelativorans > Chelativorans multitrophicus. The sequence continues at coordinate 532,905 of NZ_JAAAPL010000002.1, read as the reverse complement.
GAGCCGCGTTTGGGCCTCCATGGGCATATCGCCGATTTCATCGAGGAAAAGCGTGCCACCTTCAGCTTGCTCGAAGCGACCGGAAGAGCGCTGCTGCGCGCCCGTGAAAGCCCCTTTCTCGTGGCCGAAGAGTTCCGACTCGATCAGGTCCCGGGGTATGGCCGCCATGTTGATAGCGACGAAGGGGCCGTTACGGCGGCGGCCGAATTCATGTAGAGCCCGCGCGACGAGTTCCTTGCCAGTCCCCGATTCGCCGGTGATCATGACGGTGAGATCCGTCTGCATCATGCGGGCAAGCATGCGGTAGATATCCTGCATGGCCGGCGAGCGGCCGATGAGCGGCATCGCTTCCGGCGTATCGTTCGTCCGCGTCTCGACTGCCTTGCTGCGCGGCTCTGCCAGAGCCCGACCGACTATGCCCAGAAGCTCCGTCAAATCGAAGGGCTTGGGCAGGTATTCGTAAGCGCCTGCCTCCGACGCACGAATCGCAGTCATGAAGGTGTTCTGTGCGCTCATGACGATGACCGGCAGGTCCGGCCTCGCTTTTCGGATGCGCGGAAGCATGTCGAAGGCATTTTCGTCCGGCATCACCACATCGGTAATGACTAGATCCCCCTCGCCCGCGGCAACCCAGCGCCAAAGCGTCGCGGCATTCGACGTCACGCGGACCTGGTGCCCCACGCGCGACAGCGCCTGATTGAGGACCGTGCGAATGGCCGCGTCGTCATCGGCCACCAGAATGTTGCCTTGTGCGCTCATGCCTTCGCATCCGTTTTCTTCCGCCGGCCCGCCACCAACGACGGCGGATCGCCACGCCACGCCGGCATGAGCACACGGAAAGTCGTTCCGCGTGAGGACGAATCGCATTCGATCACGCCGCCATGCGCTCCGACGATTTTTGCGACCAACGCCAATCCCAGCCCGGAGCCGTTCGGCTTCGTGGTGATGAACGGGTCGAAAATAATCGCCTGAATGTCTTCGGGGACGCCCGGACCGTTGTCATGGACGCAGAATTCCATCGGCAGGGAGACCCGTTCACGCGTTCCGGGCACGGAAAAGCGGATGCCGGGCCGGAAGGCAGTGGAGAGCTTGATTTCGCCAGTTGAAGCGTTTCCAATAGCTTCCGAGGCATTCTTGATGAGGTTTAAGAAGACCTGAACAAGTTGGCCCCTATTGGCAAAAATGGGCGGAAGCGAGGGGTCGTACTCTTCGATTATGTTGATGTGCCTGGCGAAGCCGTTCTTGGCGATCGCCTTCACATGATCAAGCACGACGTGGATATTCACCGGCTCGCGGTCGACGGGACGCTCGTCAGAAAACTCCTCCATGCGATCGACAAGCGCGACGATCCTGTCCGTCTCCTCGGTGATCAGGCGTGCCAGCGCACGGTCCTCATCTGAAACCACATGTTCGAGGAGCTGCGCCGCACCGCGTATCCCGGAAAGTGGGTTTTTGATTTCATGGGCCAGCATGGCGGCAAGCCCTGTGACGGACCGGGCAGCGCCCCGATGGGTCATCTGCCGGTCGATCTTTTCCGCCATTGACCGTTCCTGGAACATGATGACTGCCGAGCCTGGAAGCTCTGAAACGGGCGCCACATAGATATCGACGATCTTGTCCGGTCCGAGACGGGGCGAGGAGATTTCGACGCGATATTCATTGAAGGGCGCGCGTCGCTCGCGCACTTGCTCGACGAGCGTCAGCAGCGGGCTGCCGAACGGTACGAAATCGGCAAGTTGGTGGCGCGCAAGCATCGTGGCGCTCAGCCGAAAGAAATTCTCCGCCTCCGCATTGGCGAAGGTGAAAAAGCCGTTCTCGTCTACCATCACCACCGGGTGACCGATGGAATCGATGGCGAGTTGCGCCACGCCGGACGTTTTAGCGTTCATGCGGCTAGCCCTTGCACGAGACCCGGTTGAGAAAATATCCCGCCAATAAGGTGGAGCACCTTAGAAGGGTCCGTTTCCGTCATAATCGAGCGCCGCAAAGCGGGATCAGGGGCTGAATGACGGTCCAGATACCATCCGATATGCTTTCTTGCGTGGCGCGTTCCCTGCCCCGTGCCGTAATGCGAAAGCATATCCACGTAATGCGCCGCAACATAATCTGCCATCTCGGCCGTACCGGCCGGTACGCCAGGCGCCGCACTGCCGTCTGCGGCATGCGCCAGCGCGCCGGCCTTCCACGGCGCGCCGTAATGCGCCCGGCCGATCATCACGGCGTCAGCGCCTGATTGGGTGAGCATAGTCGCAGCCTCCAACGGTCCTTCGCCATCCCCATTGGCGACGACCGGGATGGAGACCGCCTGCTTGACCTCCGCTATCGCTTTCCAATTTGCCTGACCGGTATAGAACTGGCAGCGCGTGCGCCCATGAACCGTCACCATCGCCACGCCGGCGGCTTCAGCCCGGCGAGCAAGCTCGGGCGCGTTGAGGCACGCATCATCCCAGCCAAGCCGCATCTTGACTGTCACCGGCACATCCACGGCTTTTACCACCGCCTCGATCAGCGACAGTGCGTGATCGGGCTCGCGCATGAGAGCGGAGCCGGAATAGCCGCCCGTCACTTTCTTGGCCGGACAGCCCATATTGATGTCGACGATGTCCGCACCCTCGTCCACGGCGATGCGCGCCGCCTCGGCCATCCAGCGCGCTTCGCGACCGGCGATCTGAACCATGTGGACGTCGATATCGGGCCGGCGGATGCGCCTTGCACTCTCCGCCCTGCCCTTCGCCAGCTCACCGCTGGCCACCATCTCGGATACGACCAACCCGGCGCCATGCGCATAAGCGCGCATGCGAAACGGCAGATCCGTCACACCGGACATAGGCGCCAGGAACACGCGGTTCCGCAGCCGGACCGCGCCGACCTGAAGCGGTTGGGAAAGGATTTGCAGCGCACTGTTGCTCAAGAATAAGGCATCCTTGCTGAATGCCCATTTGTTAGACATTTCGTGCGTGTTGCGCAATAGCTGCGTTGTAATGGCAGAGAATCCGGTAGCTTTTCAACCTTGCCGCAATTATGCGTCTTCGGCATGAACGCACCTTTTGAAAAGGATAGGCGCAACCGTCGAGTTGCCGTTGTGGTGGTTGCTGCAGGGCGCGGCGAGCGGGCCGGCCAGGCCCAGAACGGCCCGAAACAATACCGGCTGATTGGCGGCAAGCCTGTCATCCGCCACACACTTGAAGTCTTGGCGAAGAGCAAACGCGTCGGCACAATCGCCGTTGCCGTCCATCCAGAGGATAGCTCCCTCTTCAACCAGGCACGCGAAGGACTGGATGGCGATATCCGCGCCGTTCATGGCGGAGCCTCACGGCAGGAATCGACGCGGCTTGCGCTTGCCGCGCTCGAAGAGGTGAAGCCTGATATCGTGCTTATCCATGACGGCGTAAGGCCATTCATCGATGAAGCATTGATTGAGCGCGTCATAGAGGCCGTGGGTGAGGACAGCGGTGCCCTTCCCGCACTTCCGGTGTCCGACACGCTGAAACGTTCGGGTGTGAACGGCATCATAACGGGCACCGTGCCGCGCGACGGTCTGTTTGCCGCTCAGACTCCTCAAGGCTTCCCTTTTCGCCCGATCTATGAGGCACACCAGAAAGCTTGGCAGTCCGGCCGTTCGGATTTCACGGACGATGCAGCTATCGCTGAATGGGCAGGCATTTCGGTCCGCCTTGTCAGCGGCTCGCCGGACAATGTGAAGCTCACATGGGCCAAGGATATTGCTCTGGCCGACCAAAGGTTAGGACCCGCCATGACGGAGTTGCCGGATATCCGGGTAGGCAATGGATATGATGTGCATGGGTTCGGTCCGGGTGGCCATGTAACTCTGTGCGGTGTTCAAATCCCTCACGGCAAAACCCTGATGGGTCATTCCGATGCGGATGTGGGTCTGCACGCCCTTACAGATGCGCTGCTCGCCACCTGTGGGGCCGGCGATATAGGCACCCACTTTCCGCCCTCGGACCCGCAATGGAAAGGCGCAAAATCCCGCATTTTTGTCGAACACGCGGTCAATCTCCTACGTGCGCGCGGCGGGCGCATCGCCAATGCTGATGTCACGCTCATTTGCGAGGCGCCGCGCATCGGGCCTTATCGCGAGGCCATGCTGGCGGAACTTTCGGATATGTTGCAGATTTCGCCGGAGCGCGTTTCCGTCAAGGCGACTACCAATGAGGGGCTCGGTTTCATTGGCCGGGCCGAGGGGATCGCGGCGATCGCCACGGCTACGGTCGCCTACCCTGGCTCCCTGGGAAACTGATCGGCGGAGCTTTCGATGGAAGATAGCGAAGAACTGGCACGGGAGGTTCTACGCGTTTTCGAAGAGCGCGACTTGAAGCTCGCCACCGCCGAATCCTGCACGGGCGGCTTGGTAAGCGCCGCCTTAACGGACATTGCGGGTTCCTCCAAAATCTTTGAGCGCGGATTCGTTACCTATTCGAACGAGGCGAAGGCCGAAATGCTGGACGTTTCCAGCGAAACCCTCGCTGCTTTCGGCGCCGTTTCGGCCGAAACGGCGCGCGAGATGGCAGCGGGCGCACTCGCCCATTCGAATGCCGATATTGCCGTTTCGATAACAGGTGTTGCGGGACCCGGGGGCGGCACGCCTGAAAAGCCCGTGGGCCTCGTGTGGTTCGCAGTCGCGACGAAAGACACCCGCGCGACAGCGGAAAAGCGGGAGTTTGCCGATCTCGGCCGCGCCGCAATCCGCCGCGAGAGCGTTATCACTGCGCTGCGGCTTCTCCTCGCTGCGGCTCAGGCCATGCGGCCGTAAATCTGGTCGGCGCGACGCTCGAACGCTTCGGAGAACATGCGGAAAGCGCGGTCGAACATCGCTCCCATCAAGATGCCGAGCATGCGGCTCTTGAATTCATATTCTATGAAGAAATGCACATCCGTCTGATTTTCGCCAGCGGGATCGAAACGCCAGTGGTTCTGCAGGAAGCGAAACGGCCCGTCGATATAACGCACATCGATGGTGCTTTCCGCGGGCTTCAGCACGACTTGGCTCGTAAAGGTTTCGCGGATGGCCTTGTAGCCAACGGTCATGTCGGCCACCAATATGGTTATTCCGTCGCGTTCCTTTCGCGAACGCACCGTCAGCGCCTCGCACATCGGCAGGAATTCGGGATAGCTTTCCACATCCGCCACCAGGGCGAACATCTGATCGGGTGGATGACTGACCCTTCGAACCGTCTCGTGCTTGGGCATTAAGCGTCTTAAGCCGTCTTCGCCAGGGAGAGCCGTGCCTCGCGCGCGGCGCGCAAGCGCTCGAAATCCTCGCCCGCATGGTGCGAAGATCGCGTGAGCGGGCTGGAGGAAGCCATTAGAAAGCCCTTGGTGTAGGCGATGGTCTCGTAGGATTTGAACTCTTCCGGCGTCACGAACTTCTTCACTGGGTGGTGCTTTTTAGTGGGCTGGAGATACTGCCCGATTGTGATGAAATCGACATCCGCCGAGCGCAGGTCATCCATCAGCTGAAGCACCTCGTTTCGCTCCTCGCCAAGCCCGACCATAATTCCGGATTTCGTAAAGATCGAAGGATCGATCTCCTTCACCCTCTGTAAGAGCCGGATGGAATGGAAGTAGCGGGCGCCAGGGCGCACCGTCAGGTATTTCGAGGGGACTGTCTCCAGATTGTGGTTGAAGACATCTGGTTTGGCGGCCACGACCAACTCCAAAGCGCCGTCCTTGCGCAGGAAGTCCGGCGTCAGGATCTCGATGGTGGTCTGCGGCGTCGCCGCACGGATCGCTTGGATCACGTCGGCAAAATGCTGCGCGCCCCCGTCATTCAGATCGTCCCGGTCGACGGAGGTGATGACGACGTGGTTCAGCCCCATCTCGCGGACAGCTTTCGCCACGTTGGCGGGCTCGTTCGGATCGAGCGGGCCGGGAATGCCCGTCGCGACATTACAGAAGGCGCAGGCACGGGTGCAGATCTCACCCATGATCATGAAGGTCGCGTGCTTCTTGTCCCAGCATTCGCCGATATTGGGACAGCCCGCCTCCTCGCAGACCGTGACAAGCTTGTTGGTCTTCACGATCTCGCGCGTTTCCAAATAGCCCCTGGAGGTAGGCGCTTTGACACGGATCCAGTCCGGCTTGCGCAGAACTTCCTGATCGGGCCGATGCGCCTTCTCGGGATGGCGCGGGCGCGGCTTGGAGACGGTGTCGAGGACGGTGACCATATTGTCTACTTTCTGTTCGCCGGTCTCATATAAGCGTTTCCGACGGATACGAAAGACCCGCCTGCTGTTCCGCAGGCGGGCGCATTTTTTAACGGCAGTGTCAGGAACGGCCGCGAATCAGCCGGTAAAGCCAGATCAGGATGCACGCGCCGATAATGGCGACGACGAGCTGTCCGATAACACCACCGAAAGTATAACCAAGAACTGCCACAAGAATAGCATTAAGGATGACGGCGCCCAGAATGCCGATGATAATATTTGCCAGAATTCCGGTATTCGTCTTCATAATCATTTCGGCTATCCAACCCGCAAGGCCGCCGACAATAATTGTCAAAATCCAACCAAGACCCTCCATACGAAGTCTCCCTGCTTTGGTTTCGGATCAATCATCCAAGTAAAGCTGGCCCGGCTGCCCGGTCCCGCCCTTAAGCGTTCAACGACCGACCATACGCGTCGAGCACGCTCTCTTTCATCATCTCCGAAAGCGTAGGATGAGGGAAGATGGTGTGCATAAGTTCTTCTTCGGTGGTTTCCAGGTTCATCGCGACAACAAAGCCCTGGATGAGCTCCGTTACTTCGGCGCCAACCATGTGCGCGCCAAGAAGCTCGCCGGTTTTCTTGTCGAGAATCGTCTTGATGAAACCTTGATCTTCGCCAAGTGCGATTGCTTTGCCATTGGCGCCGAATTGAAAGCGGCCGACACGAATGTCGCGACCCGCCTCCTTCGCCTTTTCTTCCGTCAAGCCGACAGACGCCACCTGCGGCTGGCAATAGGTGCAGCCCGGAATCTTGCTCTTGTCGAGCGCATGCACACCGGGCACGCCGGCGATCTTCTCAACGCAGATCACCCCTTCATGCTCGGCCTTGTGGGCAAGCATCGGCGGCCCCGCCACATCGCCGATCGCATAAATGCCGGGCACATTCGTTCGCCCGTAGCCATCGACCGCGACCGTCCCGCGTTCGACCTTCACGCCAAGCGCTTCCAGGCCCAAATTCTCGACATTGCCCTGCACGCCCACCGCGGAAATGAGCCGGTCGGCAGTGATTTTTTCCACCTTCCCGTCCTTCATTTCCACATGGGCAGTAATCTGGTTTGCCCCTTTCTCCACCTTCGTGACCTTGGCCTCGACGTGGAATTTCATGCCCTGCTTCTCAAGCTGACGGCGGGCGAATTTGGAAACCTCGGCATCTTCAACCGGCAAGATCTGCGGCAAGAGCTCGATCACGGTCACGTCCGCGCCCATGGTGCGGTAGAAGCTGGCGAACTCGATACCGATGGCGCCGGAGCCCATGACGATGAGCGATTTCGGCATTTCCTTCGGCACCATCGCCTCGAAATAGGTCCAGATGAGCTTGCCGTCCGGCTCGATACCGGGCAGCACGCGCGGCCGGGCGCCCGTGGCCAGGATGATGTGCTTGGCCTTGTAGGTCCCCTCGCCCAGGGTGTTCTTCGGCGCCGGGTGCTGCGGCTCCATCGCCTTCTTTGACGGTTTGGAAACCACGATCTCGCCCGGCTCATTCGCCTTCGCGGCCTTGCTTATCTTTGCCTCGCCCCAGATGACGTCGACCTTGTTCTTCTTCATCAGAAAGCCAACGCCGGTGTTGAGACGTGCCGAGACCTTACGGGAACGGTCGACCACAGCAGCCGTATCGGGCGCGATCGAGCCATCGAGCTTCAGGCCGTAATCCTTGGCGTGCTGCGCGTAGTGGAGGATTTCCGCCGATCGCAGCAACGCCTTTGTGGGAATGCAACCCCAGTTGAGGCAGATGCCCCCCAGATGTTCGCGTTCAACGATCGCGGTCTTTAAGCCCAGTTGCGCCGACCGCACGGCGGTCACATACCCCCCTGGCCCGGAGCCGATGATGATGACGTCATAGCTTTCAGCCACGCAAAACTCCTTAATCACAATCCAAGCGCTTGGCGGACCACCGGCTCCAGGCCGGCACCAATGGCGCGCGTGTTTTCAGCATCGAGGTGAATACCGTCGAGCGGTGTCGTGCGGGCCACAGTGCCTGCATCGAAGAAGGCGCATCCGGTTTGCTGGGCCAGCGCGGCATAAAGCGGCGCGAGCTTTTGCGATTCAGCCATGCCACCTTCAAAAATTTCCGCGAAATCGCTGTTTTCGGTAGCGCACAGCGGCGGCGGCGCCACGAGAAGAATCGACGGTACCTTATAATTGAAGGAATAAGGCTGCCCGCGGATGATCTGGACGATCCGCTCCATCCCCTGCTTGGCGCCGATAGCGCGCCCGCAAACGAACGATTTCATGTCGTTCGTCCCGAGCATGACGATAACGAGGTCAAGCGGTGAATGGGTCGCAAGAAGCGTCGGCAGGATGCGCGCACCGTTCCGGTCCGCACCAGCGACCCAGTCGTCAAACGCAGTTGTGCGGCCGCAAAGCCCCTCGGCGATCACCCGCGCACTGCTACCGAGGCGGCCTTGCAGTACGGAGGGCCATCGATCCTCATAAGCATGCCGTGAGGGTCCGACGGCATCATAGCCCCAAGTGAGGGAGTCACCGTAACAAAGGATGGTCTTCATACGAGCAACCTCGTTATCTCCTCCAGACCCCGCATTCCCGAAGAACGGCAGGCAAAGACCTAGACGAGCATTCCGAAGGGATTCTCAATCAGCCGTTTGAAGGCGGTAAGCAGTTCAGCTCCGAGCGCCCCATCCACCGCGCGGTGGTCTGTCGAGAGCGTGACTGACATCACCGTGGCAATCTTGATCTCTCCGTTCCTGACCACAGGCCGCTCCTCGCCCGCGCCGATCGCAAGGATTGTCGCATGTGGCGGATTGATCACTGCCGCGAAATCCTTGATGCCGAACATGCCCAGGTTGGAAATGGCCGATGTGCCCCCCTGATACTCTTCCGGTTTGAGCTTGCGGTTGCGGGCGCGAGCGGCCAAATCCTTCATCTCGTTGGAGATAACTGACAGCGTCTTCTCATCGGCCCTTTTTACAATGGGCGTGATCAACCCTCCGGGAATAGAGACCGCGACCCCGACATCGGCGTGCTTGTGCTTGATCATCGCGCTCTCGGTCCAGGACGCATTTGCCTCCGGCACCGCTTTCAGCGCCAACGCCCAAGCCTTGATGATCAGGTCGTTGACCGAGAGCTTGTATGCGGGCTTTTCGCCGGCCTCCGCCTTCACCATGGGCGCGGCGTCGTTGAGCTGCTTGCGGAGCGCCAGAAGGGCATCGATCTCGCAGTCGAGCGTGAGATAAAAATGCGGGATGGTGCTTTTCGCCTCGACCAGCCTGCGCGCGATGGTCTTGCGCATGCCGTCATGCGGCACGAGCTCGTAAGAGCCTTCCTCGAACAGTTTAAGCACCGCTTCGTCCGACATGGGCTTGGGAGCCGGAGCTGGCCCTTCGGGCGCCGCCGCGGCAGGCTTTGCAGTTCCGCCGCTGATCGCAGCCTCCACATCCGCTCTCACCACGCGTCCGCGCGGGCCGGAACCGGATATGGCCGACAGATCAATGCCGGCATCCTTGGCGATGCGGCGGGCAAGCGGCGAGGCAAAAACGCGGCCGTCCTTATCGGCGGAGGGTTGTGGGGCGGCCGGTTTAGCGGCAGGCGCAGGCCGGTTCTCCGCTTCTTCCGGCTGCTTAGACGCGGAAGGCGTCGCCTCGGGCTTTGCCTCCGGTTTGGGTTCGGGAGCCGCCGCCGCGCCACCGTTTCCGCTCGCCTTCGCCGCTTGAGCCGCGTCCTCACCCTCACCGGCGAGAATGGCGATCAGCGCATTCACCTTCACGCCCTGTGTGCCCTCGGGCACGACGATCTTGGCCACGGTGCCCTCGTCAACGGCTTCCACTTCCATCGTCGCCTTGTCGGTCTCGATCTCGGCGATCACATCGCCGGGCGAAACGCTGTCCCCCTCCTTAACCAGCCACTTGGCAAGATTGCCCTCTTCCATGGTGGGCGAGAGGGCCGGCATGGTGATCTGGATCGGCATGGCTTACTCCTCCTCAGGCCCGGTAGGTGACGGCTTTCACCGCCTCGACCACTTCCACCACGCTCGGCAAAGCGAGCTTCTCCAGATTGGCCGCATAGGGCATCGGCACATCCTTGCCTGCTATGGTGATGATCGGCGCATCCAGATAATCGAAAGCGCGCTGCATCACCTTGGAAGCGATGTGGTCGCCGACGGAGGATTGCGGGAAACCTTCTTCGATGGTCACGAGCCTGTTTGTTTTCTTCACCGATTCAACGACGGTATCGAGATCCATGGGCCGGATGGTCCTCAGGTCGATGATCTCGACATCGATGCCCATTCCCCGCAGTTCCTCCTCGGCTTTGATGGCGTAGGTCATGCCGATGCCGAAAGAGACGATCGTTACATCCCGGCCCTGCTTATGAATCCGCGCTTTGCCAATAGGCAGCACGAAATCATCGAGCTTCGGTACCTGGAAACTCTGGCCGTAGAGGATCTCGTTTTCGAGGAAGATCACCGGATTTGGATCGCGAATCGCAGCCTTCAGCAGGCCCTTTGCATCTGCCGCGGTATAGGGCATCACGACCTTCAGGCCGGGAATGTGACTGTACCAGGCGGCATAATCCTGGCTGTGCTGGGCGGCCACGCGCGCCGCCGCGCCATTCGGTCCGCGGAAGACGATCGGCGCTCCCATCTGCCCGCCCGCCATATAGAGCGTCTTGGCAGCCGAGTTGACGATCTGGTCCATCGCCTGCATGGCGAAATTGAAAGTCATGAACTCGACAATGGGCTTCAACCCGGCAAAAGCCGCGCCGATGCCAACTCCAGCGAAACCATGCTCCGTAATGGGCGTGTCGATCACGCGCTTGGCGCCGAATTCCTGCAACAGGCCCTGGGTCACCTTGTAGGCGCCCTGGTATTCGGCAACTTCCTCACCCATGATCAAGACATCAGCATCGCGCCGCATTTCCTCGGCCATGGCATCGCGCAGCGCCTCGCGCACGGTCATTTCGACCATCTCCGTACCCTCCGGGATATCCGGATCGGAGGGCATGGGCTGCGTGGCTGCCTTCGGCGTGGCGGCGGGCCTGGGAAAGCCTTCCGCCTGCTGGTCGGCATGAACTTCGGCCGGGGCCTGGGCGCGGGCTGGGGGCGGCGTGACCGCATCCTTGCCGAGATCGTCGGCGCTCTCGCCATCGGCGAGCAGTATGGCAATTGGCGTATTGACTCGCACGCCCTGCGCGCCCTCTTCAACGAGGATCTTGCCGAGCGTGCCTTCGTCAACGGCTTCCACTTCCATGGTTGCCTTGTCGGTCTCGATCTCGGCGATCACGTCTCCCGGGGCAACTTTATCGCCTTCCTTCTTCACCCATTTTGAGAGGTTGCCCTCTTCCATGGTCGGAGAGAGAGCGGGCATGAGTATCTGCGTGGGCATAGGTACACTCCCCCCTTAGATCAGGATATCGGTATAGAGCTCGGACGGATCCGGCTCGGGATCGGATTGCGCGAAATCGGCCGCATCGGCGACGATGTCGCGCACCTCCTTGTCCACGGCCTTCAAGTCGTCTTCGCTTGCCCACTTCTTGTCCAGAAGGCGCTTGCGCACCTGCTCGATGGGATCATGCTCCGAGCGCATCTTCTGCACTTCGTCCTTCGAGCGGTACTTGGCCGGGTCGGACATCGAATGTCCGCGATAACGATAGGTCTGCATTTCCAGGATGATCGGCCCCTTGCCCGAACGGCACCATTCGACGGCCATATCGCCGGCGGCCTTCACCGCGCGCACATCCATTCCGTCCACCTGGACGCCGGGTATTTTGAAAGACAGGCCGCGATGCGCGAAGTTGGTTTCCGCGGAAGAGCGGGATACAGCCGTCCCCATGGCGTAGCGGTTGTTTTCAATGATGTAGATGACCGGCAGCTTCCAGAGCGAGGCCATATTGAAGCTCTCATAGACCTGCCCCTGATTGGCCGCGCCATCGCCGAAATAGGTGAGCGAAACGCTGTCATTGCCGCGATAGCGGTTGGCAAGCGCTATACCCGTTCCAAGCGGGACCTGCGCGCCGACGATGCCATGGCCTCCGAAGAAATTTTTCTCCTTGGAGAACATGTGCATCGAGCCGCCCTTGCCCCTGGAATAACCGCTTCGCCGGCCGGTTAGCTCGGCCATCACGCCGCGCGGGTCCATGCCGGTGGCAAGCATATGCCCGTGATCACGGTAGCCGGTGATCACCTGGTCGCCTTCCTTCATCGCCATCTGCATGCCGATGACGACCGCTTCCTGACCGATATAGAGGTGACAGAAGCCACCGATAAAGCCCATTCCGTAGAGTTGACCGGCCTTCTCCTCGAAGCGCCGGATGAGCAGCATCTCGCGGAACGAGGAAAGTTCCTGCTCCTTCGTGAATTCTTCCGGCTTCGGTATATCGAGAACCGGAGTGTCGTTCAGCATCGGGATGGTTTTCTTGGCGGGTCTGGTTCCCGCCCTTGCAGGCGCCGGTTTGGCAGAGGTCTTGGTGGCGGCTCTCGCCATCTGTTTCGCTCCCTAGATCGTCTTGACAACACGCCGCCCGCTCGGGTTCGACATATTGCCGCAGGACATCCATGTAGTCCATGGCGGGAGTGCAGCGCTGCGGCTAACCCCTCCCCTGGCGGATTGGAAGCTATCAGAACATAACACCCTGCGCCACGCGATTTATGCATGGCTGCTATGCTATCTAAGTGGCTGAAAGTACTTGGAGTTTAGAAATTAACCTGATGTCGGTTAATTCATTTCGACCTGTAAAAGATGACGATCTCGTTTTCTTTCGAGAGATTCAGCGCTCGCCTCGCCTGCTCATCCAGCATGTCCTGCTCGATCATATCGCCGCTGAGCAGGCCGGCTCGCTCCTCCAACTTGCCACGGGCTTTGCGCAACGCCTCCAGCTCTGCTTCGAGAGACGCCACACGCTGCTCGAGCTGCGCCTTGGCGTTGAGGCCGTATTCTCCCTGGTAGGCATGAAAGCCGAAATACGAAAGCACGAGCGCAGTCACCGCAGGCACGATCAGCCTGCCGGTATTGCGTCGTTTGTGATGGCGGGTCCACATGCGGCGAATTCCTTCCACCGCATCTGACCACAGCTTGCTTAATGGAGAGTTTAGGCTGCATCGACATTTGGAAGGATGCCTTCCCGTGCTCACGGGGCCTCGCCTCCAATTGCAATGCAGGGATGCCTGCGAACCGAAGAGCGTGCCGGCAAATCACCGGCCCGCTACATGCGATTTCGGCAGCGCCTGCGGGATATTCGTCATCATAACACCCAACAAAGGATCAATGCCTGACTGGGTGACCTGACCTGCGCCGATAGTTAAATAAAATTCTTTGATAAATTTAACGACTGAAGCGGCAAGCGCTAAAACGTTCACTAGCGGACGACAAAGGGTGCGCAATCTGCCGCGCACCCCTGTCCAGCCCTTCGCTGTCGCAATATTTCCGCCGGATGTTTTACCCCGGGCCGTGAAACTTTAGCCCCGCACCACGGTGCGCCCGGCATAACGCGCGGCGCGGCCAAGCTGTTCTTCGATACGGATAAGCTGGTTGTATTTGGCGAGCCGGTCGGAGCGGGCAAGCGAGCCGGTCTTGATCTGCCCGCAATTGGTGGCGACCGCCAGGTCGGCGATGGTGGAATCCTCGGTTTCGCCGGAGCGATGCGACATCACCGCAGTATAGGCCGCTTTATGCGCCGTTTCGACCGCTTCCAGCGTTTCGGTCAGCGAGCCGATCTGATTGACCTTTACGAGGATCGAGTTGGCAATCCCCATATTGATTCCGTCTTTGAGGCGCGCTGCATTCGTGACGAAAAGATCGTCTCCCACGAGCTGCACCTTGCTTCCGGCAAGATCGGTCAACGCTTTCCATCCCTCGAAATCGTCCTCCGCCATGCCGTCTTCGATCGAGATGATGGGGTATTCGCCGGCGAGCTTTGAAAGATACTCCGCCTGCGCCTGGGCATCGCGCGTTTGCCCCTCGCCCTCGTAGACATATTTGCCGTCCTTGAAGAACTCGGTCGCGGCGCAGTCGAGCGCGATCGCCACCTCATCGCCGGGCTTGAAGCCGGCCTTCTCGATGGAGGCCATGATGAAGTCGAGCGCGGCATTGGCGTCCTTCAGGTTCGGCGCGAAACCGCCTTCGTCACCCACATTGGTGTTGTGGCCGGCGGCCTTTAGCCCCGACTTCAAGGTGTGGAAGATTTCCGAACCCCAGCGCACGGCATCGCGCAGCGTCGGCGCGCCGACGGGCATAATCATGAACTCCTGAAAATCGATCGGGTTGTCCGCATGCGCGCCGCCGTTCAGGATATTCATCATCGGCACCGGCAGGATATGCGCCGAGGCGCCGCCCACATAGCGATAGAGCGGCAGGCCGGAAGCAGCCGCAGTGGCTTTCGCCACCGCAAGGGAAACGCCAAGGATGGCGTTGGCGCCAAGCCTGCTCTTGTTGGGGGTGCCGTCGAGCTCGATCATGGTGCGGTCGATGTGAATCTGGTCTTCCGCCTCAAGGCCGCCGATGGCTTCGAAAATCTCGCCGTTGACCGCTTCAACCGCCCGCGCAACGCCTTTACCGAGGTAGCGCGGTCCACCGTCACGCAATTCCACAGCCTCATGCGCGCCCGTCGAGGCGCCGGAGGGTACCGCCGCGCGGCCTATAGAACCGTCTTCCAGGACGACATCGACCTCGACGGTGGGGTTACCGCGGCTGTCGAGGATTTCACGTCCGACGATGTCGACAATGGCAGTCATGGTGCTGTCCTTTTAGCTTGGCTTGGAGCGTGGAAAATTGCGCTCCTCTTACCCTACACGACAAAAAAGACAATGCGGTTGCGCTGCTTTGGGAAGCGCTTTGGCGCATCCTCTCCGGCCTGAAGGCTACCGGTTCACTTGCTCTTCGCGATCCGGTCGAAGGCCATCAGCCGCTCCAGGAGCGCCGGCATTTTGTCGAGCTGCACCATATTCGGCCCATCGGAGGGGGCATTATCGGGGTCCTGATGAGTCTCAATGAAGACGCCAGCCACGCCGACCGCCACCGCAGCCCGCGCAAGGGTTTCCACGAAGCGCCGGTCGCCGCCGGAGGAGCTCCCCTGCCCGCCCGGCTGCTGCACCGAATGGGTGGCATCGAAAATCACGGGCGCGCCGATCTCCGCCATGATGGGTAGGGCGCGCATGTCGGTGACGAGAGTGTTGTAGCCGAAGGAGACGCCGCGTTCGGTTGTCAGCACGTTCGGATTGCCGGAAGCCGTGATCTTGGCGACGACATTCTTCATGTCCCAGGGTGCCAGAAATTGTCCCTTTTTCACGTTTACGACCTTGCCCGTCTTGGCAGCAGCGACGAGCAGGTCTGTCTGCCGGCAAAGGAAAGCCGGGATCTGCAGCACATCCACAGCATCCGCCAAGATTTCGCATTGCCCTTCCGTGTGGACATCGGTGAGCACGGGCACGCCGAGCTCACGCCGGAGATCGGCGAAAATCGGGAGCGCAGCATCCAGGCCGGCTCCGCGTTTGCCCAGCAGCGAGGTGCGGTTCGCCTTGTCGAAGCTCGTCTTGTAGACGAAACCGAGACCGAGCTTTTCCGCCATCTCCTTCAGCCGGCCGGCCATTTCGAACGCATGCTCGCGGCTTTCGAGCTGGCAAGGTCCCGCGATCAGCGCGAGCGGGGCGTCGTTGGCGAAGACGGCTTGGCCGATTTCCACCCGTGGATTGGGTATCATTGTTCGAACTCCATCTGGCGGCCCCCTCGGGCAACGGCCAATCGAAGCTACTTTCGACTGCCGGCAAAGCCCCGATAATCAGGCGCGGATCCCCAGGTCAAGATCGGGATCCTTGCCTGAGCGGTCTCAAAATCGCAAGCGCATCAAAACGAACCCGTCCTCGGGAATGTTCGGCATCTCCGCGGCGCTAAACCAGACGCGACTGCTCCACGGCGGCGGCGATGAAGGAAGCAAAAAGCGGGTGCGGCTCGAAGGGCCGGCTCTTCAGTTCCGGATGGTACTGCACGCCGACAAACCAGGGGTGGTCTGGGTACTCTATCGTTTCCGGCAGCACGCCGTCAGGCGAAAGGCCGGCGAAGACAAGTCCGCACGCCTCAAGCTTCTCGCGGTAGCCGATATTGACCTCATAGCGATGGCGGTGGCGTTCGGATATCTCTTCGCTGCCGTAGATTTCCGCGATTTTTGAGCCAGGCTGGAGCCGTGCCTCGTAAGCGCCGAGCCGCATCGTACCGCCCAGATCGCCGGCCGCCGTGCGCTTCTCCAGCATGTTGCCGCGCAGCCACTCGGTCATCAGGCCAACCACCGGCTCCTTTGTCGGTCCGAATTCGGTGGAGGACGCCTTCTCGATGCCCGCGAGCGAGCGGGCAGCCTCTATGCAGGCCATCTGCATGCCGAAACATATGCCGAAATAGGGCACTTCCCGCTCGCGCGCGAATTTCGCTGCCAGGATCTTGCCCTCGGAGCCACGCTCGCCAAAGCCGCCGGGCACCAGAATGCCGTGCACCTTCTCCAGCCACGGCGCCGGATCTTCCTTCTCGAAAATCTCAGATTCGATCCAATCCAGCTTCACGCGCACCCGATTGGCGATGCCGCCATGCGTAAGCGCCTCGTTAAGCGACTTATAGGCATCCTTGAGGCCGGTATATTTGCCGACGATTGCAATCGTCACCTCGCCTTCCGGATTGTGAATCCGGTTCGAGACCTCCTCCCAACGCTCCATCCGCGGCTTGGGCGCAGGGTCGATCCCGAAGGCGGCAAGCACCTCCGAATCAAGGCCTTCCTTATGATAGGCCATCGGAACATCGTAGATATGCGCCACATCGAGGGCCTGGATGACGGCCGATTCGCGCACATTGCAAAAGAGCGAGAGCTTACGTCGCTCCTCAGGCGGAACCGGCCGGTCGGCCCGCACGAGCAGGATATCGGGTGCGATACCGATCGAGCGAAGCTCCTTGACGGAGTGCTGGGTGGGCTTGGTCTTGAGCTCGCCCGCCGCCGGAATCCAGGGCATCAGCGTCAGATGGATGTAGACGGCGTTGCCGCGCGGCAGTTCGTTGCCAAGTTGGCGGATGGCTTCGAGGAAGGGCATCGCCTCGATATCGCCCACCGTGCCGCCGATTTCGCAGAGCACGAAATCAAACTCCTCGTTGCCTTCGAGTACGAATTGCTTGATCTCGTCAGTGACGTGAGGGATCACCTGCACTGTGGCGCCGAGGTAATCGCCGCGCCGCTCCTTCTCGATGATATTCTGGTAGATGCGGCCCGTGGTGATGTTATCCCGCTTGTTGGCCGAGCGCCCTGTGAAGCGCTCGTAATGCCCGAGATCGAGATCCGTCTCCGCCCCGTCGTCGGTAACGAAAACCTCGCCGTGCTGATACGGCGACATCGTGCCGGGATCGACGTTGAGATAGGGATCGAGCTTCCTCAATCGGACGCGGTACCCGCGTGCCTGCAGCAGCGCGCCGAGAGCCGCCGATGCAATGCCTTTGCCGAGGGAGGAAACCACGCCGCCGGTTATGAAAACATATCGCGCCATGGGACTCATCGCATAGCTCGGCGCGAGCGATTCCGCCACAACAAAATGCCCATGCCTGCTTCTTTTCTATGTATAACGGGTTCGACGCATTCGCGCGGGCGGCTTGAAGACCGCCCGCAAGATCGTTCGCGGGAAGCGACTCTATTGGCTGGTCGGCACCTGCGATTCCGGATTTACAGGCTGCCCGGACGATGAGCCCGATTGCCCGGAAGGCGCAGTCTCAGGCTCGGCTGGCGCCGGCGCGCTCTGCGGTTCTGAAGGAGCGGGAGCCGTTTCGCTTGCGGGAGCCTGCTCCTCGGCAGGCGCGGGCGCCGTGGTACCGCCTCCAAGCTGATCGAGAATGCCGCCGCCCGCACCTTGAGGCTGTGTCTGGTCCTGCGGCAGCCGGTCGAAGATATCGGTCGGCCGCTCACCGTAGCGGGCATGGAGCGAGAGCGCCAGCGAAGTGATGAAGAAGGCCGCGGCGAGAATCGCCGTCGTGCGCGTCAACACGTTCGCCGCACCGCGTGCCGTCATGAAGCCGGAGCCACCGCCGATTCCGAGCCCACCGCCCTCTGAACGCTGCATCAGGACCACGCCGACCAGCGCAATGACTATGAGCAAATGAATGACAAGGATGACCTGATGCATGATTCCTTCCGGCGCCAGACGCTGCCCGCTTCTCTACCGCGGACGCGGCTCATTACACGGCTTTAGGCCGTTTTCCAAGCCCTATCGGGCACAGATAGGCAAGCTGTGCACCGTTGCAAGCAGAACTCTTCGCTTGAAGCTTATTTGCCTTTAACAGCCGCCGAAATCGCGAGGAAATCGGCAGCCTTGAGGCTGGCGCCGCCAATCAGCGCCCCATCCACGTTCAGTATGGAAAGCAGTTCGCCCGCATTCGACGGCTTCACCGACCCGCCGTATAGAAGCCGCATCCCATCGGCTTCAATACCCAGCTTCATTCCAAGCTCGGCACGCAGATGGGCGTGCGCCTGGGCCACATCTTCCACCGTCGGCGTGAGGCCGGTACCTATGGCCCAAACCGGCTCGTAGGCGATTACGGAATTTTTCGCCGTAGCTCCCGGCGGAACGGAACCGGCAATCTGCCGGGAAAGCACCGACAGCGTTTCGCCCGCCTCGCGCTGTATCTTGGTTTCCCCGATGCAGATGATGGCAGTGAGGCCGGCGCGCCAGGCGGCTTCCGCCTTGGCTGCGACATCCTCATCGGCCTCATGATGATCGGTGCGGCGTTCCGAATGCCCGACGATTACGTAGCTCGCGCCGCAGTCGGCCAGCATCTCAGCGGCAATATCGCCCGTATGGGCACCGCTGGTCGCCGGATGGCAGTCCTGGCCACCCGTCGCAACCGGCGTTTTCGCCAATATGTCGGATGCGCGCGCCAGCAGCGTTGCCGGCACACAAATGACACCGTCCGCTCCCGCTCCCGCGGCCTCCACAAAACCGCTGCCGATGGCTTTCAACTCACCCAGTGAGCTCTCAGTGCCGTGCATCTTCCAATTACCGGCGATGAGGGGGCGGATTGTGGGTGTCATGACATCTCCGTGTCCAATGGTTGTGCACGGGAAGGTTCAGTACCAAAAAGACGCCACAAAGCAATCGACAGCTGTGTTCCAGAGCGCTATTCCCAATTAGAGAAAACGAACAGCAGCCAATTTCCACCTACGGACAGCAGAGACCACATGCTTGATAGTCTTCGAAAAGCGGCAACCACCTGGGTTGCAAAACTCCTGCTCGTAGTTCTTGTCGTGAGTTTTGCGGTTTGGGGCATTTCCGGTTCGATGCTCACCGGTACCAGCGGCGACGTCATTACCGCCGGTGGCACAAGTGTTTCAGCTCTTGACTATCGCCTGGCCTATGATCGGCGCATCGCCGAACTTTCAAGGCAGTTCGGCACTCGCCTGACGCGGGAGCAAGCCGTAGCCTTCGGCATCGACGAGCAGGTTCTCTCCCAATTGTCCGCGGGGGCGGTGCTGGACGAAACCGCGCGGGAAATCGGCCTCGGCGTCTCCAAGGATAAGCTCGCCGAGCTTACTGCTTCTGATCCTGCTTTCCGCGGTCTGGACGGAAGATTCGACAGAAGTCAGTTCGAGTTCGTGCTGAGCCGGATCGGCATGCGGCCTGAGGACTATCTCAAGAACCGCGAACAAGCGGCGGTACGGCAGCAAATCATCGATGCCGTCGCAAGTGGCGTTTCCGCGCCCGACGAACTGCTGCGCAGTCTTGCGCGTTATCGGGGCGAGGACCGTACAATTGAATATGTGGCCCTGCCCCGCTCGGCGGTTGAGCCAGTGGAGCCGCCCAGCGACGAACAGCTTCAAACTTGGTTTGAGGAGCGCAAGGATAACTACGCCGCGCCCGAGTACCGAAAGATCGAGTATGTGAAGCTTGAAGCTGAAGACATCGCCGACCCGTCGGTGATTTCGGACGAGCAGGTCGAAAGCTATTATCAGCAGAATCAGGCGCAATACACGACGCCTGAGCGGCGCCAGGTCGAACAATTGACCTTTGCTTCCGCCGAGGAAGCCACGGCCGCGCGCGAGAGCATGCGCACTGGAACCACTTTCGAGGACCTGATTGAGCGGCAGGGAAAGAAGCTGCAGGATGTCAGCCTCGGCACATTGACGCGTGCTGACATACCGGACCAGGTTATCGCCGATGCGGTTTTCTCGCTTACCGAGGATCAGGTGAGCGATGTGGTGCAGGGCACCTTCGGCCCCGTGCTGCTCCGCGTGACGGAGATCACGCCGGAAGCCGTGACCCCGCTCGACCAGGTTAAAGAAGAAATTCGTCAGCAGCTGGCGCTGGATGAAGCGAACCGGTTGCTGCTCGACACCTACGACCAGTATGAAGACGCACGTGCCGGAGGCGATACACTGCAGGAAGCGGCAGAGCGGCTCAGCCTGACCGTAGGCACGATTGATGCGGTCGACAGGGACGGCAACAAACCGGACGGCACGCGCGTGGAAGATGTCCCCAACCTGCCGGCGCTGCTCGCGGAGGCGTTCCAGACGGAAGTGGGGGTCGAGAATGCTCCCATCAACCTGACCGGCAGTGGTTTCCTCTTCTATGAAGTTGCCGAAATCGTGCCCGCGCGCGACCGGGAATTTTCTGAGGTCCGCGACCGCGTCCTCGAGGATTGGACCGAGGCGGAAGTCACTTCCAGGCTCGACGCCCGTGCAAAGGCGCTGCAGGAAGAGATAAAGAACGGCAAGACGCTTGATGAAATCAGCACGGAACTTGGCCAGGAGAAGATGGTCAAGAGAGGCCTGAAGCGTGAAGCAAGCGACGCAGATCTTGGACAGACCGGCGTGGCAGCCGTCTTCAGTGTGGCGAAGGGAGAAACTGGCACCGTCGCCAATCCGGCAGGGGACGCGCGTTTCATTTTCCAGGTGACCGAGGTGTTCGAGCCCGCCTCGGCGACGGCCGAATCCTTGCCGGACGACATCAAGACCGCGGTCAATCAGGGCTTGGAAAACGACCTTCTCGACCAGCTCGTGACGCGCCTCCAGGCCGAGCATGGCGTCACGGTAAATCGCACGGCAATGCAGCAAGCACTCGCCTTCTGACCAATGGCTGATCTCAAGGCACATATCGCCAAAGTGGCTTCCGGAGCTGCGCTGAGCTTTGCCGAAGCGCGTGAAGCTTTCGGGATCATCATGTCCGGCGAGGCCACACCAAGCCAGATCGGCGGATTTCTGATGGCGCTGCGCGTGCGCGGCGAGACGGTGGATGAAATCAGCGGCGCGGTCGATACGATGCGCTCCAAGATGCTGCCGGTCACCGCTCCGGCCGAAGCGGTCGATATCGTGGGCACCGGGGGCGACGCTTCGGGAACCTACAATGTCTCGACCTGCGCAGCCTTCATAGTCGCCGGCTGCGGCGTTCCGGTTGCCAAGCATGGCAACCGCGCACTCTCCTCGAAATCGGGAGCAGCCGACAGCCTCGTCGCGCTCGGCGTCAATATCGAGCTCGGGCCTGACCAGATAGCCGCCTGCATCGCCGAGGCCGGTGTCGGCTTCATGTTCGCACCCAGCCACCACGCGGCGATGCGCCATGTGGGGCCGACGCGTGTGGAGCTCGGCACCAGAACGATCTTCAATCTCTTAGGGCCTCTATCGAATCCGGCGGGCGTTAAAAGGCAGCTCGTCGGAGTCTTCTCGGCCCAATGGGTGGAGCCTCTGGCGCATGTCCTGCGGCAGTTGGGAACGGAAAAGGCCTGGGTCGTGCACGGAGACGGGCTTGACGAAATGACGACCGCCGGCGTCACCCGGGTGGCCTCCCTGGAGTATGGCGAGGTGAGGACCTTCGAAATCACCCCCGAAGAGGTTGGATTGCAGCGGTCTGCGGCCGCGGCCCTCAAGGGCGGCGACGGCGAGTATAACGGCAAGGCTCTGCGCCGGGTGCTTGAGGGCGAACGGAACGCCTATCGCGACATCGCCGTTCTGAATGCCGGCGGCGCGCTGATCGTCGCGGGCAAGGCAGAGACCCTGAAAGACGCTGTCGCCCTCGCCTCGGAGTCGATCGAAAGTGGCCGGGCGCTGGCCGCGCTCGAGAAGCTCGTCGAGGTTTCCAACCGGAAACCCTGAGGATAAACTTAGGATCATGGCTGACATTCTTCGAAAGATCGAAGCTTACAAGCGCGAGGAGATTGCGGCTGCGAAGCAAGCTCTACCTCTGGCCGAGCAGGCTGCACGGGCACGGGATGCCGCTCCCATACGCGGGTTTGCGGCGGCGCTGCGCTCAAAGCATGCTGCAGGGCAGTTCGCGCTGATCGCGGAGGTGAAGAAGGCAAGCCCCTCCAAGGGCCTCATTCGAGCCGATTTCGATCCCCCAACTCTTGCAAAAGCCTATGAAGACGGTGGAGCTGCCTGCCTTTCCGTGCTCACGGACCGTCCCTCCTTCCAGGGCGCGCCCGAGTTCCTGACTGCGGCGCGGGCTGCCACGAACCTGCCTGCCCTGCGCAAGGACTTCATGTTCGAGCCCTATCAGGTGTTCGAAGCACGCGCTTGGGGCGCGGATGCGATCCTGATCATTATGGCGAGCGTCTCGGATGACGAGGCTATCAATCTCTCGGAGACAGCGGGCGAACTCGGCATGGACATCCTGCTGGAAGTCCACGACGAAGCCGAGCTGGAAAGGGCGCTAAAACTCCCCTCGCCCTTGATCGGCATCAACAACCGCAATCTCCGCACCTTCGAAACGACCCTGGAAACCAGCGAACGCCTCGCGCCTCTGGTGCCGGAGGATCGAGTCATCGTGGGTGAGAGCGGTATCTTCACCCACGCCGATTGTCTCCGGCTCAAGAAAGTCGGCATTTCCACATTCCTTGTGGGCGAAAGCCTGATGCGCCAGAACGATGTCGAGGCCGCAACGCGGAGCCTTCTTGGCCTACAGCGGAATATCGAGGCAGTGAGCTGATGGCCAATGAAGCCGGGAGCAGGCTAACCCATCTGCGTGCCGATGGCCGCGCTGAGATGGTCGATATCGGCGCCAAGCAGGAGACCGAGCGCGCGGCGATTGCAGCCGGCGCCGTGGTCATGGCGCCCGAGACGCTCCAGGCAATCCTCAAAGGGGATGCAAAAAAGGGCGATGTGATCGCTGTCGCGAGGATCGCCGGGATCATGGCCGCCAAGAAGACACATGATTTGATCCCGCTTTGCCATCCCCTGGCGCTTACGAAGGTTGCGGTGGAGATCGCTCCGGATGAATCGCTGCCGGGGCTTCGCGTCGAGGCGACGGCCCGTATCACCGGCAAAACAGGCGTGGAGATGGAAGCGTTGACCGCCGTGTCCGTCGCCTGCCTCACGATCTACGATATGGCGAAGGCGCTGGACAAGGCCATGGTCATCACGGACATCCGCCTTGTGGAGAAGCGGGGCGGCAAGTCGGGAACCTGGCGCATGGAGGACGCCGGTCATGGCGCTGCTTCGCGTTGAAGATGCCCTCCGGCGTGCGCTTGATGGAATAGATATCCTTCCTGCCGAGGAAGTGCCGCTTGCCGAGGCGGCAGAGCGTATCCTTGCATGCGATTTGAAAGCGCGGCGCACGCAGCCACCTTTCGATGCCTCCGCCATGGATGGTTATGCCGTTCGCGCCGCTGATATCGAGAGCCCGCCTGCCACGCTGGCCGTTATCGGTGAATCCGCCGCGGGACTGCGCTTTTCCGGCCGTGTCGGGCCTGGAGAAGCCGTGCGCATCTTTACGGGCGCGCCAGTTCCCGTCGGGGCAGATACAATTCTCCTCCAGGAAAACGCCTCTGCGCTGGAAGCGGACCGTATCAGCGCGCTGGAGCCTGCGCTCCCCGGCCGCCATATCCGCATCGCGGGACTCGATTTCAAGGAGAGCGATGTTCTCCTTGGAAAAGGCCGGCTGCTCGACCCGGCAGCCATTGCGCTTGCTGCGGCTGGCGGACATGCGCAGTTGCCTGTCGTCCGTCGTCCTCTGGTGGCGCTGATCGCGACCGGCGACGAGCTGGTTCCACCCGATACCGTGCCGGGGGCCGATCAGATCATTGCCTCGAACCATTTTGGAATTGGCGCCCTGGCAAAGCTCGATGGCGCCGATGTGCTCGATCTCGGGATCGTTCCGGACCAACAGCACGCGATCGCCGGCGCGGCCCGAAGCGCTCTTGAGGCGGGGGCGCATATCGTCGTTACGCTGGGCGGCGCGTCGGTAGGAGAGCGCGATCTGGTGCGTCAAGTGCTTACAGACGAAGGCATGGAACTGGATTTCTGGAAAATCGCCATGCGTCCGGGAAAGCCGCTGATGTTCGGCCGTTTTGGAGAGACGCGCGTTCTCGGGCTGCCAGGCAACCCCGTCTCCAGCTTCATCTGCGCCCATCTTTTCCTGCGTCCGATGATCGCCCGGCTTTCGGGCCGAATCTTTCGCGCGGATCTTCGTCCCGCCAAGCTCGGCAAGGCTCTCAAGGCGAACGACGAGCGGCAGGATTATCTTCGCGCTCTCGTCGAAGAGCACACGGATGGTTCCGTCGCTACCCCTTTCGAGACGCAGGATTCGTCCATGCTGACAACGCTCGCCAGGTCCAACGGCCTGATAATCCGCGAGCCGCATGCTCCAGCGGCAGAAGCAGGCACCCTGTGCACGGTTTTGATGCTGCGCTGAGAGTGCGCGGGAATAACCATTTGATTTTGATGTTGCGGAACACAACTCGAACATATAGTGTATGTTCTGGGTTTGTTTATGACTGATTCCGGGTGGGTCCCATGCTTACGCGCAAACAGCACGAGCTGCTGCTTTTCATTCATGCACGTCTCAAGGAGACGGGCATACCGCCCTCATTCGATGAGATGAAAGAGGCACTGGATCTTGCCTCCAAGTCCGGTATTCACCGGCTGATTACGGCACTGGAGGAGCGCGGCTTCATTCGCCGCCTGCCGAACCGCGCCCGTGCATTGGAGGTGTTGCGGCTTCCCGATTCGATCGCTCCAGGGCTCGCGGCGCCGCGCAAATTCTCGCCCAGCGTCATCGAAGGCGGCCAGGGCCGTAGCTCTCCCGCGCCTAGGCCCGCCGCCAATAATGACGACGAAACGAGCGTTGTTTCGATTCCGGTCATGGGGCGGATCGCCGCGGGTGTGCCGATCGATGCCATTCAGCACCGGACTCATTCGATCGGCGTCCCACCGGACATGATCACCGGCGGCGAGCACTATGCATTGGAGGTCAAGGGCGATTCGATGATCGAAGCCGGCATTTTCGACGGCGATACGGTCATCATTCGGCAGACCCAGGCGGCAAATCCCGGCGACATCGTCGTTGCTTTGGTGGATGAAGAGGAAGCCACCTTGAAGCGCTTTCGCCGCAAAGGCGCATCGATTGCGCTGGAGGCTGCCAATCCTGCCTATGAAACACGCATATTCGGACCTGATCGCGTGAAGGTGCAAGGCAGGCTGGTGGGACTGATTCGCCGGTACTAAACGGGAGCGGGCAGTGAGGGCCTTCCCCGTTCCGGGCTATTCGCGCCCTGAGACGTTGAGGAGTCGCGTCCGCTTTTTCAGCACCATCAGTGTCGTATAGAGGACGCTGCAGACCAGCAGAAGATAGACCCACAGGTAGTCCTCAACCACCCAGATGCTCCAGCTTTCCCGCTTGATGCCGATGTCGAGGATCACTTCTATAAGGAAATAGGCTGCGGCGATGGCAAGTGCGCCGTGATATTCCCGGCGCAGCACGGTTTTCCGTGAGAACGGGAGGGCGGCGGGTTTCCACAATGCGAAATTCGGAATGAATACCGGCGTGCGCGCACTCCAATCGTCATAGATTTTGCCAAAGCGAGCGCTCAGAAATTCTTCTTCGGTCCAAATGATGCGCTCGATATAGAGCCAATAGGCAAGGACGAAGATGGCTACGAGCCACCACACCATGAGCGACACGACCACGCCGAGCATGGCCAGGAAATTGCCAAGATAAAGCGGGTTGCGCACGATCGAATACATGCCCGTGGTATTAAGGACTTCAGCCTTCTGACGCTTCGTCCCCCGCCCAGAGGTCCCGGCCGGTATGAAGCCGATCGTCAGGCAGCGTACGAGGAGGCCCGTGTAAGAAATCGCCATGCAGAAGAAGACCCACGCATGGGATAGCTCCTCACCCATCACATCTTCCGTCTGGACCGTCTGGAAGAAGGCAGGAATGGCAAATGTTAGGAAGGCGAGCGGCAGATAGCTCCGCCACCGGAAGAGAAAGGCACCGTCGCGGCCAAAACGATCCTTAAGCTTCATGGATGAATGCTCAGAATATCCTTGAAAAATTCAGGGACGGTTTCCTTCCCAATCGTGGCATTCGCAAGGCCATCCCGCCCCTTCGAGGGTGGGAAGAATTAAACACATCCTGTTCCCTTACCGGAGGGTAGGTACCGCGACTACCGTTTCGCGGGCGCCAGCTGAGTAGTCTTGAGATTGGACCGCAACCCGCGGGAGGCGCGAGACCAGGCTCTGTGAGCGTGCCATGGGCGCCACGGTTCTCCGATCGCAAAGGTAATCTCGGGGCGCAGAGCCATTCCTTCACGATCGAAATGGATGCTGGCGCTTCCCGAACGCGCCAGATCTCGTTTTGTCAACACCACAGCTTCGCTTGGCCCGCATGGATTCTGCGCCGCCGCGTCATCGATGACGATGAGCGATGCCGATAGACAAACAGTTTCCGCAGCACTTTCGGTCTCGGCGTGCGCCACAAGCGCACCGCTGACGTGACGCGCCATGCAGAGCCCGTCTGCACAGGAGAAGGCCAGTCCCGATACCCAGTCAGCCGCGCTTACCGGTTTTAGCGTAGTCCCGGTATCGAGTGCCCGCATCCAATCATCCGTGGTAAAGGCGTTGGGCCGGGGACGGTTGACTGCCAGTATCCCGTGTTCCCCGCGGACGCCAACGAGACGGGCATCCTCGCTGATAAGAACATCCGGCAATTGTCGTGTCACCAGGAGGGCAAAGCCCAATACGCAAAGCGGCACTGCTATTAGCCTCAGCCGCGTAGTGGAAACAACCAGAATGACGAGTGCGGCCGTGAGCGCGAAAAACGCCGACAAAGGGATCATGCCGACGGCATCGACCGGCGAGCGATCGGAAAACCATTTCGCGATTACGATGACGGCGGTTATCGCCTCCCCCATCGCTTTGAAGAAGATTCCATCCAGGCCAAAGGGCATCGCCAGAATTGCGACAACCGCGGCAGGCATGGCTATTATCGATACGAAGGGAGCGGCCGCCAGATTTGCGGGAAGAGCCAGGGGCGTAACGCGTTGGAAGTGCCAGACGCCGAAGAGTGCCGAGGCTGTGCCCGCGATGAGGGAGGTAGCCGCCATCCCTATGGTGAATCCTATCGCGATGCGCCCGGCCCTATAAGCAAGCGGATAATCCCCTTTGTGACCGGTCCGGCGATGGCGCCGCCATTCGCTCCAGACCGCATAGCCCGCCACCAACGCAGCGGTGGCGGCGAAGGACATTTGGAAACTCGGTCCCACCACCTCGTGCGGTGATAGAATAATGATGATGAGCGCCGCGATCGCCACATTGCGCATGGTGAGTGCCGCCCGATCGAAAATAAGCGCAGCAAGCATCACGGCCAGCATGATGTAGCTGCGT
Source organism: Chelativorans multitrophicus (assembly GCF_011317445.1). Taxonomy (GTDB): domain Bacteria; phylum Pseudomonadota; class Alphaproteobacteria; order Rhizobiales; family Rhizobiaceae; genus Chelativorans; species Chelativorans multitrophicus. The sequence continues at coordinate 505,121 of NZ_JAAAPL010000002.1, read as the reverse complement.
TGGGCCGCCACCGCCGTTCCCGAAAGGAAGAGGTAGAGGGTGCAGAATAGGAGTGCAGCCGTTGCCGCATATTTCTTGACCGGGAAGCGTGAGGAAAATCCCGGGAAAAGCGCTGCACCGGCGCGAAGGATGAACATGACCGTGGCCGCGACCAGGGCCATGTGCAGGCCCGAAATGGAAAGGATATGCGCCAGGCCGGATCGCCGCAGCCATTCGTTAACCTCTTCGGGGATGCCGGGACGGTACCCCGTAATCAGCGCCACGATCACCTCGCCTTCCGCCCCGCCGACATGGGTGCGGATCCTCTCGGCAAGAGCCAGCCTCACCCCCTCGATGGAATGTGCAATTTTCGCAAGGGTTGAGACTTGGCGGTCAGCCTCGATGCGCTCCGGTCCCGTCATGAAGAAGCCGAGAGCGCCGGTTCCAGTGAAGTAACTCACGAAAGAAAAATCATAGCTCCCCGGACGAACCGGACCGGAAGGCGGCATCAGACGCGCCAGCCCTTCCACGATATCGCCTGGCTGCAGTTCGGGCGGCGCTTCTCGAGCGGTCAACCGGACGCGCTCTGGAGCATAGCGAAGTTGCGGCCGCTCCGTTCCCAGAACGTCCAGAATCAGGCGGGCCCGGCCATTCGCCTGATGCTCCACACTGACAACCTGACCGATGACACGCGTGGTAACCTCCGAGCCAAGGACAGCTGTCTGGACGCGCCATGTCTCTATCTTGGCCGCCCCGGCCCCGAGCATAAAGGCCAGCGCCGCGCCTGAACATATGAGCAAGCCCGGCCTTGTTCGAGAGAGCCAGCACACAATGATCAACAGAAGGCTGAGAAGAAGGAGGAGCGGGAAAGCGGGTTCCTCAGGCAGAGCGAAATAGGTCACCACGCCTGCAGCCATCAGAACCGGCAGGCAGAGAAAGGCTGCTCCTCGGCTGTGTTCCCGTGCCAATTCAGATGAAATATGCGCGGAAAGCGAATTGAGGAAACCGCGAAAGGAAACAATGGTCGGGCCGCGCGCCCAGTCGATCTCCCTTCCCCCGTCGTCTTGGTGCGCATCAAGGGCAATCGCGCTGGCGGCGGGAATGTCCCGCCCTGCGGCGCGCTCATAAAAACGCTCGCTTTCGGCCTCAGCCGTCGGTTCGCCCCTCATGCCCCTCTCTTCCCCCGCAGGCGCTTGCGCCTGACCTTGCCTATGCTACATGACGGGCAGCCGATTTCCACCCGCGCCGGCTGTGGCATAAGGCACAGCTTGAACATATCCGGAAAGAACAATGAAAACGCCCGTCATCACTCGCTTTGCGCCCTCGCCCACCGGCTTTCTTCATATAGGCGGCGCCCGCACGGCCCTTTTCAATTGGCTCTATGCACGCCATACCGGGGGCAGGATGCTGTTGAGGATCGAAGACACGGACCGGCAACGCTCCACACCGGAGGCAACCGCCGCGATCCTGGACGGGCTTGCCTGGCTGGGGCTTACCTGGGACGGAGAGCCGATCTCCCAGTTTGCGCGGGCGAGCCGTCATAAGGAGGTGGCCGAGGAACTCGTCGCCCGAGGGCAGGCCTATTATTGCTACTGCTCACCGGAGGAAATCGAGGCCATGCGCGAAAAGGCGCGCGCCGAAGGACGGCCGCCGCGCTACGACGGCACATGGCGTGACAAGGACCCGGCCGAAGCCCCAAGCGGGGTGAAACCGGTGATCCGCATCAAGGCGCCGCTGGAGGGCGAGACGGTCATTCACGATCGCGTGCAGGGCGACGTCCGCTTCCCCAACAAGGATTTGGACGATTTCATCATCCTGCGCTCCGATGGCACGCCGACCTACATGCATGCGGTGGTCGTGGACGATCACGACATGGGGGTCACCCATGTCATTCGCGGCGATGACCATCTCACCAATGCGGCGCGCCAGGCAATCATCTACCGGGCAATGGGCTGGGACATTCCGGTAATGGCTCATATCCCGCTGATCCACGGGCCTGACGGCGGAAAGCTCTCGAAGCGCCATGGTGCGCTTGGCGTCGAAGCCTACCGGGCGATGGGCTACCTCCCCTCGGCCCTATGCAACTATCTCGCGCGTCTTGGCTGGAGCCACGGCGATGATGAAGTGATGACGACCGAGCAGATGATCGAATGGTTCGATATCGACGACGTGAACAAGGGGGCCGCGCGCTTCGACTTCCAGAAAATGGAGGCGCTCAACGGCATCCATATGCGCCAAATGGATGATGAGGCGCTGTTCGGAATTTTTATTGCGACGCTTCCTCACCTGGAGGGAGGGCAAGCCTTTCTGGATAAGCTGGACGAGAAGAGGCGTGGTCAACTTCGCTCGGCCCTTCCCGGCCTGAAAGAAAGAGCCAAGACCCTGTTGGAGCTGTTGGATGGCGCGGGCTTTCTTGTTGCCGAGCGTCCGCTTACCATCGACGATAAGGCGGCCGAACTGCTCGACGGTGATGCTCGAGCCATGCTCGCCACCCTTGCCGAAGAAATGGCAGGGCTTGGCGACTGGACGGCTGAAAGCACCGAAGCGGCCGTGCGCAATTTTGCGGAGAATACCGGCCGCAAGCTGGGCAAGGTGGCCCAGCCGCTGCGGGCGGCGCTCACCGGCCGCACCACTTCGCCCGGCATCTTCGATGTTCTGGCGGTACTCGGGCGCGAAGAATCGCTCGGCCGCATTCGCGACCAAGCGGTTGAAAAATGAGGTCCAGCAAACTGGATATGCTGCGGCGCAACAAAGTGGCCCTGTCAAGCTTGGCAGGGTGTGGCAAATGCGCTAGCTAGAGGCACCTTAAAGCCGTGCTGGCGGTTGCCTGCCGCTTGTCGCGGCGACGACATTCCTGCCCAAGTTTCAAGACAGAGAGGTGATGTGCGATGGCGAATTCGACGGTGACACTTGAACTTGGTGGGAATAGCAGCGAATACCCAGTGCGCCAGGCATCGATCGGACCCGGTGTTTTCGACATTTCGTCCCTCTACAAGCAGACCGGGATGTTTACTTACGATCCCGGCTTTACCTCCACGGCAAGCTGCGAGTCCAAGATCACCTATATCGATGGCGACGAAGGCCTGTTGCTTCACCGCGGCTATCCGATCGACCAGCTCGCCGAGCAAGGCGATTTTCTCGAGGTTTGCTATCTGCTCCTCTACGGGGAACTGCCGACAAAGGCGCAGAAGGAAGACTTCGACCTACGCGTGACCAGGCACACGATGATTCACGAGCAGATGTCGCGCTTCTTCACCGGCTTCCGCCGTGATGCGCACCCGATGGCCGTCATGTGCGGCGTAGTGGGCGCCCTCTCCGCCTTCTACCATGACTCGACGGATATCTCCGACCCGCACCAGCGCATGGTTGCCTCCATCCGCATGATCGCAAAGATGCCGACCATTGCGGCCATGGCTTACAAATACCATATCGGCCAGCCATTCATGTACCCGCGCAACGAGCTCTCCTACGCGGCTAACTTTCTGCACATGTGCTTCGCTGTTCCCTGCGAGGAATATAAGGTCAATCCGGTCCTCGCACGGGCGATGGACCGCATTTTCATCCTGCATGCCGATCACGAGCAGAACGCGTCGACCTCGACGGTGCGGCTTGCAGGCTCCTCGGGCGCCAATCCGTTCGCCTGCATTGCAGCCGGAATTGCTTGCCTATGGGGTCCCGCCCATGGCGGCGCCAATGAGGCCGCGCTCAATATGCTCGCGGAAATCGGCAGTGTGGACCGTATCCCGGAATATATCGCCCGCGCCAAGGACAAGAACGATCCCTTCCGCCTCATGGGCTTCGGTCATCGGGTCTATAAAAACTATGACCCGCGCGCGAAGATCATGCAGAAAACCTGTCATGAAGTGTTGTCGGAGCTTGGCATCAAGGACGACCCGCAGCTCGACATCGCCATGGAGCTCGAGCGCATCGCCCTCACCGACGAATACTTCATCGAGAAGAAGCTCTATCCGAATATCGACTTCTACTCCGGCATCACGCTGAAGGCGCTCGGCTTCCCGACGACCATGTTCACCGTGCTCTTCGCCGTCGCCCGCACGGTTGGCTGGATCGCGCAGTGGAAGGAGATGATCGAGGATCCGCAGCAGAAGATCGGACGTCCGCGCCAGCTCTACACCGGTGCGCCGCAGCGCGATTACGTGCCGATCGCAAAGCGGTGACCCGATTCGCGCTCTGAGATGACAACCTCCTCCGTTCACATTCGAGCGGAGGAGGTTTTTCTTTACAAGCGGTTGAACCGCGACCTTTTTAAGATAGAGCGGCGAGTAGCGCCACTGCGCCCATCATGTCGCGCTTTCGCGCGGCGCGGCGGGCGGAAGCTTCCGCATCCTCGCCCCATTGCGAGATATTCCAGTCCTCGTCCACGTGCGCAGCCTCCCAGGCAGCTTCTGCCTCGATCGCGTGCGCCTCGACGGCCAGCGCAAGGATGGCCGAGCCGGTGAGCGTTGTCATGACGTGGAGTGCGGCGAGCCGCAGCGGGTCGGCGCGAGGCCGCAGATGCGCGCCGACGGCTGCAATGGCCGAGCGCGGCTGCTCCACATGCATCACGCCTTCGGCGAGTATAAACCGGGTGCTGAGCTGGGCCTCGGCCCAATCAAGCACCGGGTCCCAGGCCTCAGCCTGCAGCTGGATCAACCGTTCAGGCGCGTCGGCGCGATAATAGAGAAGATCCGTGGATGCGAAGCGCAAAATGTCTTCCATCACGGCTTGTACATCGGCCGCAACACCGTCGATAGCGGTATTGACCAGCCTCGTGACAGGCATGCTCATCGGATCGATCTGTTCGCCCTGAGCGGCAAACTCCCCGGCGATCAGGCTTGCGGCGGCTTCATTGGGCAAGACCAGCTCAACGCCGGCGGGCGTGCGAACCGCCCTCCCATCCAGCAGAACCTTCCACGCATTGCCCTCTCCGCTCACCTCCACGCGTTCGTAGAACCGCTTCGGCATCGGCTGGCGCATCTGGTTCTGCGCCCGGCGGATCGGATCGGGATCCGAAAATTGCCGCCCATGATCAAGATCGTTCAGAATGTCACGCATGAGGCTTTATATAGGTAAGTGGAAAGGGTCGTCACCCGCATCCAAGGAAATAGGGTTTAGATTTCCTCTTCCGCCGCCGCTTCATTGAAACCAAGCAGGTTCCAGCTCTGCTGCATATGCGGCGGCATCTCGGCGGTCACATCGATGCTGCCGCCGTCGGGATGCGGGATGATGATGCGCCGGGCATGGAGATGGAGCCGGTTTTGAATGCCTCCCGGCAGTTCCCAATTCTGGTCGGCCTCGAAATATTTGGGATCACCGATGATGGGACAGCCGATATGTGCGGCATGTACGCGAAGCTGGTGCATGCGACCGGTAAAGGGCTCCATCACAAGCCAGGAGAGCGCCGTTCCAGCCTGTTCCACAAGCCGGTAGGTCGAGACGGCATGATCTGCTCCCGGCTCTCCATGCTTCGCGATGCGCATTCGGTCGCCATCGGGCGTGGTCTCTCGCACGAGCCAAGTGGAGATGCGACCTTCCGCCTTCTTCGGCACGCCTTTGATAAGCGCCCAATAGATCTTCTTCGTCTCGCGCGCCCGGAATGATTCGGTGAGCTTTACGGCCGCAAGCCGCGTACGCGCGACCACGAGCACGCCTGAAGTATCGCGGTCGAGGCGGTGCACCAGCCGCGGCTTCTCACCGCGTTTGTTGCGCCAGGCCTCCAGCATGCCGTCCACATGGCGGTTGACGCCGGAGCCGCCTTGCACGGCAAGGCCCGCAGGCTTGTTGAAGACGAATACCTTCTCGTCTTCATGGATCAGCATCTGAGAGAGCACCTCCGCGTCGCCGCGGTCGCGCATGGTGCGGATGGTGGCGGGCGCGCCCTTGTGGTCGACGGCGAGCGGCGGCACACGAATCATCTGCCCGGCCTGAACCCGCGTATCGGCTTTGGCGCGGCCGCCATCAACGCGCACCTGGCCGGTGCGAAGCAATTTTTGAAGCTGCCCGAAGCCAAGGCCCGGGTAGTGGGTCTTGAACCAGCGGTCGAGCCGCATCCCGGCCTCGCCGCTATCCACTTCGATTTGTTCTACGCCTGCCATCTCATCACCGTTTCGATGGCGGCAATACCATTACAAAATGCTTCTTGCGAGCCACAATCCGACGAATAGGGCAAGGATCGAGCCTGCCACGCTCGCCAACACGTAGGCCAGCGCCGCCGACTGAGCTCCGCGTTCCCAAAGCACGGCCACATCAAGCGAGAAGGCAGAGAACGTGGTGAATCCACCAAGCATGCCAGGCGCCAGCAGAAGCCGGATCTCGTTGGACACGCTGAACTTGCGGGCAAGTGCCTCCACGAGCAGGCCCATGGCGAAGCTGCCGGCCACGTTGACCGCAAGAGTGCCCCACGGAAAGGCGGTGCCCAGCGCACGGCCCGCGGCAGTCACGGTTAGGTGGCGCATGCCCGCGCCGATGGCGCCGCCGAGGCAAACAAGCATCAGATGATACAAATCCGTTCCCCCTTTGGATTGCCTCAGAAAGGCTGCTGGATTCACGAAGAGCTCTTCTGCCTCTCGCGCTTCTAAACAATATTTGGCCGCTGGTGAGTTGGAATGTTCAGGCACAAACCAAAGAAGCCATTGATACCGGCCAGGGAAGCGATTCGAACATCAGAGATGAAATCTAGTGCTCACCGCCCTGCCTTTCCCGCCTGAGCTTCTTCCAATATTCGAGCCGCTTGCGGATCTCGCGCTCGAATCCGCGATCGGGCGGATTGTAGAAGCTTTGCCTGTCCATGGCTTCGGGAAAATAGTCCTGGCCCGAGAAGGCATCGGGCATATCGTGGTCGTACTGGTAGCCTGAGCCGTAGCCCGTTTCCTTCATGAGCTTCGTCGGCGCATTAAGGATGTGCTTGGGAGGAAGCAGCGAGCCATGCTCCTTTGCCGCCCTCATAGCGGCTTTGAATGCGGTGTAGACGGCATTCGATTTCGGCGCGGTGGCGAGATAGACGCAGGCCTGCGCGAGCGCGAGCTCGCCTTCGGGCGAGCCCAGATAGTCGTAAGCGTCCTTGGCGGCATTGGCGATCACCAGCGCCTGCGGGTCCGCCAAACCGATATCCTCCACCGCCATGCGCACGAGCCGGCGCCCCAAATAAAGCGGATCCTCGCCGGCATCGAACATGCGGCAGAGATAATAGAGCGCGGCGTCCGGATCCGAGCCGCGAACGGACTTGTGCAGCGCGGAAATCAAATTGTAATACCCGTCCTGCCCCTTGTCGTAGATCGGCGCGGGGCGCTGGACGATGCGCTGCAGGGCTTCCGCATCGAACACCTCGCCCTCATTGGCGGCCCGCCAGACCTCTTCTGCAAGCGTCAGCACGGCTCGCCCGTCGCCATCGGCCATGCGCAGCAGCACCGCCCTCGCCTCCTCCGTAAGCGGCAGCTTGCGCCCTTCCGCCTCCTCGGCGCGCTGAAGCAGGTTTTCGAGGCTGTTCGCTTCGAGCGAATGAAAAACGAGCACGCGGGCGCGCGAGAGAAGCGCCGCGTTGAGCTCGAAAGACGGATTTTCCGTCGTCGCGCCCACCAAGACAACAGTGCCGTCCTCCATCACCGGCAGGAAGGAATCCTGCTGCGCGCGGTTGAACCGGTGAATTTCATCGACGAACAGAAGGGTCTGCCGGCCCTGGCTGCGGCGCAGGCGTGCGGCTTCAAAGACTTTCTTGAGGTCGGCCACGCCGGAGAAGATCGCAGAGATCTGCTCGAATGCCATGGAGGTTTCCCCCGCAAGCAGCCGGGCGACTGTAGTCTTCCCGGTGCCAGGAGGTCCCCAGAAAACGAGCGAGCCGAGCGAGCCCGAGCGGATCATGCGCGTGAGCGCCCCCTCAGGGCCCGTCAGGTGCTCCTGGCCCACCACTTCGTCAAGCCGTTTCGGCCGCAGCCGGTCCGCCAGCGGCTTGCCCACTTCGGCCGGAGCGTGAGGCTCACTTCTGTTGAAAAGGTCGCTCATATGCTCACTAGATCGCCATACACCCTTCCGGGCGCGGAGGTGGCGATCCATCTCTTTGTTTCAGCATCGGACTTCTCCAACCGGTATCACTCTCGGTCCGATGCGCTAGAACCGCATCGTCTGCCGGATAATCTGCCCGCCGCGATCAATGGTGAACCGCCACCAGCGGCCATCGGCCTCCGCGAGCGCTTTCATCTGCGCGGCATCGGTGACTTCCTCCCCGTTGAGTTCCCGCACGATATCGCCGGGTCGCAGGCCGATGCTGGCGGCGGGGGAATTGCGCGCCAGATCCGTGATGACAACGCCTTTTCCAGTAACCGGGAGACGCAGGCGCTGGGCGAGCGCCGGCGACACCTCCGCCACCCTGGCGCCGGCAAAGGGCCCTACGCCACCGATCTCGAGCTCCCTGCCATCGCCTTCAGGCGCGCGTTCGACCGGCATGGAAAGCGCCATCTCCTCGCCATTGCGCAGCACCTCCACTTGGGCCGTCTCGCCGATTGGTACGGTGGCGAGGCGGTAATCCAGCGCCTCAGGCGTATCCACAGGCCTGCCGTCCACCGCAACCACAACGTCGCCGCTTTTCAGTCCCGCCTTGGCGGCCGGGCTGTCCGGGGCGATATTGGTGACGAGAGCACCCGCTGGCCTGGCCATGCCGAGCGCCTCGGCGATATTGGGCGTCACCCGATCGAAGCTCGCGCCCAAATAAGGACGCTCGAAGAAGTCCTTACCGTTTTTCGCCGATTCGACCACGGCGCGCACGATGTTCGCCGGAATCGCGAAGCCGATCCCGATCGACCCACCCGAGCGGCTATAGATCGCCGTGTTGATTCCAATCACCTCGCCGGCCATGTTGATGAGCGCACCGCCCGAATTGCCGGGATTGATGGCCGCATCCGTCTGTATGAAGAAGCCGAAGTCGGAAACGCCACCCAAGCTGCGCGCCACGGCCGAGACGATGCCGCTCGTCGTGGTCTGGCCGACGCCGAAGGGGTTGCCGATCGCCAGAACTAGGTCACCGACCTCAAGCGCTTCCGAATCTCCGAGCGCGGCGGCCGGGAAAGGATCCGAGCCTTCGACCTTCAAAACGGCGAGATCGAGCCCTTCATCCTTGAGCAGGATAGTGCTTTCGAATTCCCGTCCGTCGGCGAGTGCGACCTTCACTTCATCCGCCTCGCGGATCACGTGGTAGTTGGTCACCACGATGCCGGAGGCATCGACCAGCACGCCGGAGCCTAATGAGGACTGCACGCGCGGAGGCATTTGCGGAAAATCGAAGAAGCGCTCGAAGAATGGATCTCCCATGAAGGGCGAGCGAGCCTGCACACGCGTCGAGGCATAGACGTTGACAACGGCGGGTGCGACCTGACGAACCAGGGGCGCAAAGGAGAGCTGGATTTCCTGCTGGCTGAAGGGGACGCGGCGCTGGGCCTCGCCGGTCGTCGGCTTGGAAGCGTCTTCGCCGCCGCGCAGGAGCTGCCTCAGCGGATCAAGCAGCGATTCTGCCGGGCGGTCCTGCGCATGGGCCGGCAGTGAAAGCGCACAAAGAACGAAGAGCACGCGAAGAACAAAAAATCTCACTTTCATCGGACTCCCTGGGCCACTGGTTCGCGCATCATCGGATAGGATTGTGCACAAGAAAAGGCCAACGACGCCGGACGAGTGCGCCGCAAAACGGCGGATGATTGCTGTTTTCCAATCGTCTAGATTCCATTTCGGTTTTATCCAGCGAATCATCAAGTCTTCTCATCGCATTTGACCCGTCGGATCTCTTCGAGGACGTCCATGGCCCTGCCTTATCTGGCGCCCATCCTGCTGCTCACAATCTCCAACATCTTCATGACCTTCGCCTGGTATGGCCACCTTAAATTCGGAAGCAAGCCGCTCCTTCTCGTGATCCTGGCGAGCTGGGGCATCGCTTTCATCGAATATTGCTTTGCCGTGCCTGCCAACCGCTACGGCCACGCCGTTTACAGCGCGGCGGAACTGAAGACCATGCAGGAGGTGATCACCCTTTCGGTTTTCGCGGTTTTTTCCGTCTATTATTTGGGCGAGCAGCTCACCATCAACCATGCCGTCGGCTTCGGGCTCATCTGCCTTGGCGCCTTCTTCATCTTCAAGGGGCCAATCGGATAGGCCAAAAGCAAAAGGGGCCCTGAGGCCCCTTCAATTTCTCGACACGAGAGCCGCGAAATCACGCTGCTTCGGCTTCCTCATTGGCAGCTTCTGCCTCGACGCGGGCGCGGTCGGCAGCGCCTTTGACCGACGGATCGCGATCGACGAACTCGATCACGGCCATCGCCGCGTTGTCGCCATGGCGAAAGCCCGCCTTCATGATGCGCGTGTAGCCGCCATTGCGCGAAGCATAGCGCGGGGCGAGCGTATCGAAGAGACGGCGCACCAGGGTTTCGCTGCGAATAGCAGCGATCGCCTGGCGGCGGGCATGGAGGTCGCCGCGCTTGCCAAGCGTGACGAGCTTCTCCACAATCGGACGAAGCTCCTTTGCCTTGGGCAGGGTGGTGACGATCTGCTCATGCTCGATGAGCGAAGCCGCCATATTTGCGAACATGGCCTTGCGGTGGCTAGAGGTCCGGTTGAGCTTGCGGCCGGCTTTACCGTGACGCATGGCTTGTCTCCTTCAATTCCCTGGGCGCGCGGCCCGCCGGGGTCAATACTGGTCTTCGTAGCGCTTGGCGAGCTCTTCGATGTTGTCTGGTGGCCAATCCGGCACTTCCATGCCGAGGTGGAGCCCCATCGAGGCCAGCACTTCCTTGATCTCGTTGAGCGACTTGCGCCCGAAATTCGGCGTGCGCAGCATCTCGGCTTCCGTCTTCTGGATCAGGTCGCCGATATAGACAATGTTGTCGTTCTTGAGGCAGTTGGCGGAACGAACCGAAAGCTCCAGCTCGTCCACTTTCTTGAGCAGCGCCGGATTGAAGGCGAGCTCTGTAACCTGCTCTGCAGGGACTTCCTTCTGCGGCTCCTCGAAATTGACGAAGAGGCCAAGTTGATCCTGCAGGATGCGTGCGGCGAAAGCCACCGCGTCCTCGCCGGTCACCGAGCCATCCGTTTCGATCGTCATGGTCAGCTTGTCATAGTCGAGGACCTGACCCTCACGGGTGTTCTCGACCTTGTAGGAGACCTTCTTGACCGGCGAATAGAGGCTGTCGACGGGAATGAGCCCGATCGGCGCATCCTCGGCGCGGTTGCGGTCGGCCGGGACATAGCCTTTACCCGTGTTGACCGTAAACTCCATCCGGATCTCGGCGCCCTGGTCAAGGGTGCAGATCACATGCTCGGGGTTCAGGATCTCGACATCGCCGACTGTCTGGATGTCACCGGCAGTGACGGCGCCGGGGCCCTGCTTGCGCAAAACCATGCGCTTCGGCCCGTCGCCTTCCATCCTGATGGCGATTTCCTTGATGTTAAGCACGATGTCGGTCACGTCCTCGCGCACGCCGGCGATCGAGGAGAACTCGTGCAGCACACCATCGATCTGCACCGCGGTGACAGCCGCGCCGCGCAGCGACGAAAGCAAAACGCGACGCAGCGCATTGCCAAGGGTAAGGCCAAAGCCGCGCTCGAGCGGCTCGGCCACGAGGTTGGTCTGGGTACGGCCCTTCGACGTGAACTCGATCTTGCTGGGCTTGATCAGTTCCTGCCAGTTTTTCTGGATCATAGTTTTTCCTTCCGTTACCCCGCCACCATCCAATCGTGGCGGGCGTTCTGGAAACCGCAGAGGAGCGCCCGAAGGAGCTCTTACGGCAAACAGGTGTTAAACCCGGCGCTTCTTGCGCGGGCGGCATCCGTTGTGCGGGATTGGGGTCACATCGCGGATGGATGTAATGGTGAAACCGGCCGCCTGCAAGGCGCGCAGCGCCGATTCACGACCGGAGCCCGGTCCGGAAACCTCAACCTCGAGGGTGCGCATGCCATGCTCCTGCGCCTTGCGGGCGCAATCCTCTGCCGCTACCTGAGCGGCGAAGGGGGTGGACTTACGCGAGCCTTTGAAGCCCTGGGCACCGGCAGACGACCAGGCGATCGCATTGCCCTGGGCATCGGTGATGGTGATCATGGTGTTGTTGAAGGTCGAGTTGACATGCGCAACACCCGACGAGATGTTCTTACGTTCACGACGGCGAACGCGTGCGGCTTCCTTGGCCATATTCTTCCTTTCAGTCGATCTCTGCACCGCCGTAATGCCAGCGGCTACACCAAAGAAGCGATTAGGGAGTAGCGAATAGTGAGTAGGGTTATTCCTATTCGCTATTCGCGATCTCGCTATTCGCTCAATTACTTCTTCTTGCCCGCGATCGGCTTCGCAGGCCCCTTCCGCGTGCGCGCATTGGTATGCGTGCGCTGGCCGCGGACCGGCAGCGAACGGCGATGGCGCAGGCCGCGATAGCAGCCAAGATCCATCAGGCGCTTGATGTTCATGGAGACTTCGCGGCGCAGGTCACCCTCGACCTGGTAGTCGCGGTCGATGGCCTCGCGGATCGCAAGAACCTCGGCGTCGGTGAGCTGGTGCACGCGACGATCATCCGGGATGCCGACCTTGGAAGTGATTTCGCGGGCAAGCTTCGGCCCAATGCCGTGAATATATTGAAGCGCGATCACGACGCGCTTGTTTGTCGGGATATTGACGCCGGCTATACGGGCCATCTTCTTCTCCATCTGGGCCGGCACTCACACCGGCGCTGGGTTGGCTCGCGTCCGGTGGAGGCCGGCCCTTGCGAGCATTTTCTTTTCTCAATAACGAAGCCGAGCCAAACAGGCCCGGCCAACAGAGCGTCTCGTTAGGAGATGCGCCGCTATAGTCGATAAAAGGACCAGCGTCAACCGCGATTGCCCGGCAGGGCTCGCGTTCCGCTGCCCTGACCCTGCAAGGGATTACGCCTTTGCCAGGATCCCTTCGATCTGCCGCGTCACCTCATCGATCGAGGCCATGCCGTCGACGCCCTTCAGCAGGCCCTTTGCATAATAATACCCGACCAGCGGCGCCGTCTTTTTGTAATATTCGCGCAGGCGCTCCTCGAAGACCTCCGGATTGTCATCACGGCGCACCGGCTGGCCCGCGGCTTGTGCGTCTTCCGCCCGCTTCATGATCCGGCCAACCAACGCCTTATCGTCGACCACGAGTTCGATGACCGCGTCAAGCTTCAGGCCGCGCTCGCCGAGCATCGCTTCGACCGCATCGGCCTGCGCCAGCGTACGTGGATAGCCGTCTAGAATGAAACCATTCGCGCAGTCGGGCTGATCAATCCGTTCCGCCACGATGGCGTTGACGATGGCGTCGGACACGAGCTCGCCCGCATCCATCACCGCCTTGGCCTTCTTGCCGATCTCGGTCTCGGCCTTCACCGCAGCGCGCAGCATATCTCCCGTGGAGAGTTGCGGAATGTGCAGCTTTTCAACCAGGATCTGCGCTTGGGTTCCCTTGCCCGCCCCCGGCGGCCCGAGAAGTATAAGCCTCATCGTCCCCTCTTGCCCCCCCGGAGTTTCGATTTCTTGATCAGACCTTCATACTGGTGAGCGATCAAGTGCCCCTGAACCTGCGCCACCGTATCGAGCGTGACGCTGACGACGATCAAAAGCGACGTGCCGCCGAGATAGAAGGGCACACCGGTCGCCGAGATCAAAAACTCCGGAAGCAGACACACCAGGACGAGATAAATGGCGCCAACCACGGTAATGCGGGTCAACACGTAATCGATATATTCCGCCGTGCGCTCGCCCGGACGATAGCCTGGGATAAAACCCGAATGCTTCTTCAGCTGATCGGCCGTGTCTTTGGGATTGAAGACGATGGCCGTGTAAAAAAAGGCGAAGAAAGCGATCAGCGCCGCATAAAGGATCATATAAAGCGGCTGTCCGTGACCGAGCGTGGCAAGAAGAGTGCCTGCCCAGCCGGGAAGCTGCGTCGTATCCGAGAAGCCTGCCATGGTTGCCGGCAAAAGCAGCAGCGAGGAGGCGAAGATCGGCGGAATGACACCGGCGGTGTTCAGCTTCAGCGGCAGGTGGGAGGTATCGCCCTGGAACATGCGGTTGCCGACCTGGCGCTTTGGATACTGGATCAGGAGCCGGCGCTGGGCGCGTTCGAAAAAGACGATCACGCCGATAACGACGATAGCGATCACGATAATGGCAAGGATCAGGCCCGTGGACATTGCGCCCGTGCGGCCGAGTTCCAGCGTTCCCCCGATCGCGGTCGGCAGGCCGGCAACGATGCCGGAGAAGATGATGAGCGATATACCGTTGCCGATACCGCGCGCCGTGATCTGCTCACCCAGCCACATCAGGAACATGGTGCCGCCGACCAGCGTGATGACGGCGGAAATGCGGAAGAACCAGCCGGGATCGGCAACGATGTTCTGTCCGCCCTCAAGCCCGATGGCGATGCCATAGGCCTGCACCGTGGCAAGAAGCACGGTGCCGTAACGGGTATATTGGTTGATGACCTTGCGGCCCTGCTCGCCTTCCTTCTTGAGCTGCTCCAGCGAAGGCACGACGGAAGTGAGCAACTGCATGATGATGGACGCGGAAATGTAGGGCATGATGCCCAGCGCGAAGATCGCCATGCGTTCGACCGCGCCGCCCGCGAACATGTTGAACATGCCGAGCACGCCGCCAGATTGCTGCTGGAAGGCTTGAGCGAAGGCATCCGGGTTGATGCCAGGCATTGGGATATAGGTGCCGAGGCGATAAATGAGCAGCGCGCCGAGCGTGAACCAGATGCGCTTCTTAAGATCCTCCGCCTTGGCGAAGGCCGCAAAATTCAAATTCGAGGCAAGTTGCTCGGCTGCCGATGCCATGAAGAATTCTCCGCTTCGTCACGCTTATGCGCGACTGGAAAAGTGAACGCCCTTACCCGACAGCGCCGAAAGAACAGAACAACCGCGCTGGGAGCACCGAGCCGCTCACTCCTGGGCGGATCACGCAGCAAATCGGCCGAGACCGCTTTGTGCATGGTGCCGAAACCCGAGATAGGCCCGGGACGGACTGGATGCAAGCGGCGGATTGTCCCTACCGCCGCTTGCTCATGATCTTCAGGCCGCTTTTTCCGGCAACTTGACCGAACCGCCTGCCTTCTCGATCTTTTCCACAGCCGATTTGGAGGCACCGGCAACGTCCAGCGTCACCTTTGCCGTGATCTCACCGCCGGAAAGCACCCGCACACCGTCCTTCAGACGGCGAATCACGCCGGCATTGAGCAAGGCAGCGCCGTCGATCGTCGCCGCTGCATCGAGCTTGTTGGCATCGATTGCAGCCTGGATGCGGCCGAGGGAGACCTCGTTGTAGTCCTTGCCGAAAATATTGGTGAAACCGCGTTTCGGCAGGCGCCGGTAGAGCGGCATCTGGCCGCCTTCGAAGCCCTTGATGGCAACACCCGAGCGCGACTTCTGTCCCTTGACGCCGCGGCCGCCGGTCTTGCCGGAGCCGGAGCCGATACCGCGCCCGACCCGCTTGCGGGCCTTTGTTGCGCCTTCAGCGTCCCTGAGTTCGTTGAGTTTCATGATCTCTCGTCCCGCTCTCTCAGGCCTCGTCGACGACGCGCACGAGGTGCTCTACCTTGGCGATCATGCCGCGCACCGAAGGCGTGTCCTCCAGCGTCGAGCGGCGATGCAGTTTGTTAAGCCCCAGGCCGACTAGCGTCGCGCGCTGCTCCTTGGGGCGGCGGATGGGGCTTCCGATCTGCTCGACCGTGATCGTCTTGCCCTTCTTCTTCTCAGCCATCTTCATCAATCCTCAAAGCCCGGCGGCTCCCCTGCCCTCTCGGTGAGAAGCCGCGTCCAGCCCTATTCCTCGGTTGCGACGGCAGTGCCGCGGCGCGCCTGCAGGGTCGAATACTTAATACCGCGTTGGGCGGCGATGTCCTTCGGGTGCATCTGGCGCTTCAGCGCGTCGAAAGTCGCCCGTACCATGTTGTACGGGTTGGACGATCCAAGCGACTTGGCCACCACGTCCTGTACGCCCAGAGTCTCGAAGACGGCGCGCATCGGGCCGCCGGCGATGATCCCAGTGCCGGGCTTGGCGGCGCGCATCAGCACGCGGCCGGCGCCATGATGGCCGCCAACGTCATGATGAAGGGTACGGCCTTCGCGCAGTGGCACGAAGATCAAATCGCGCTTGGCGCTCTCGGTAGCCTTGCGAATGGCCTCCGGCACCTCGCGGGCCTTGCCATGTCCGAAGCCCACGCGGCCTTTCTGATCACCGACCACGACGAGTGCTGCGAAGCCGAAACGGCGGCCGCCCTTGACCACCTTGGCAACGCGGTTGATGTGAACGAGCTTGTCGACGAACTCGCTGTCGCGCTCTTCGCGCTCCCTGCGGTCGTCCCTACGTGGCTGTGCCATTGTCCTTGTCCTTGTTCTTTTCCGGTAGCACGGGTTGAGGAAAACTCCGGGCTTTTCGCCCGAAGCGGCTTAAAATTCCAGCCCGCCCTCGCGGGCGGCATCAGCCAGCGCCTTAACGCGGCCGTGATAGATGTAGGGACCCCGGTCGAACACGACTTTGTCGATGCCGGCCTTCTTGGCGCGTTCGGCGATCAGCTTGCCAACCACTCCAGCGGCATCGACGTCGGCTCCGGTCTTGAGCTTTTCCCTCAGGTCCTTGTCCAGCGATGAGGCCGCCGCAAGCGTGTGGCCTTTCACATCATCGATCACCTGGGCATAGATATGCTTCGACGAACGGTAAACCGAAAGCCGCGGCCGCTCGGTGGCAACCGCCTTCAACTTTCGGCGGACGCGCCCGGCGCGCCGCGTAACGGATACTTTCGACACCATGGCTCGCGTCCTTACTTCTTCTTGCCTTCCTTACGGACGATCGTCTCGCCCGCGTATTTCACGCCCTTGCCCTTGTAAGGCTCCGGCCCACGATACTTGCGGATCTCGGCAGCAACCTGCCCCACGACCTGCTTATCGATGCCGCTAACGACGATTTCCGTCGGCTTCGGCACGGTGATCGTGATTCCCGTCGGGGGCTCATAGCTCACATCGTGGCTGAAGCCCAGCGAAAGCTGCAGGTTCTTGCCCTGCATCGCCGCGCGGTATCCGACGCCGTTGATCTCCAGCCGCTTCTCAAAGCCGTCCTTCACGCCGGTGAGGATGTTGGCGATCTGAGTGCGGGACATGCCCCACTTCGAACGGGCCATCTTCGACTCGTTGCGCGGATCGACGGCGATCGCACCGTCTTCCAACTTCACCAGCACATCGTCGTTAACGACGAACTTCAGTTCGCCCTTCGGTCCCTTGGCTGTAACCACCTGGCCATCGACATTTGCTGTCACGCCCTGTGGCACCGGAACCGGCTTCTTGCCTATACGAGACATTGCTCTGTCCTCGTTCTCTGTCTGTCGTCCAGCCGGATCAGAAAATCTGGCAGAGGAACTCTCCGCCGACATTCTTCTCGCGGGCCTCGTGGTCAGCCATCACACCCTTGGGGGTCGATAGGATCGCGATACCAAGGCCGTTGGCGACATGCGGAATCGACTTCACCGATACGTAAACACGGCGGCCGGGCTTCGAAACGCGCGCGATCTCACGGATGACCGGGGCGCCCTCGAGGTATTTAAGCTGGATTTCCAGCTCCGACTTGCCGTTGTCGTAATCGACCTGCGTGTAATCGCGGATATAGCCTTCCGCCTTCATCACGTCGAGCACCCGGGCACGCAACCGCGACGCCGGCGTGGAGACCGTGGTCTTCTTGCGCCCGATCGCATTGCGAATGCGGGTCAGCATATCGCCGAGAGGATCATTCACGGACATAGGTCGCCTCCCTTACCAGCTGGATTTGACAAGACCAGGGATAAGCCCCTGGCTGCCCAGCTCGCGAAGCGCGATACGCGACATCTTGAGCTTGCGATAAAAAGCACGCGGCCGGCCGGTGACTTCGCAGCGGTTGCGGATGCGCGTTTTGGACGAGTTGCGCGGAAGCGCGGCAAGCTGAAGCTGCGCCTTGAAGCGCTCCTCCATGGGCTTGCCCTGGTCCATGACGATGGCCTTTAGAGCCGCACGCTTGTTGGCGTAACGGTCGGCCATCTTCCGGCGCCGATTGTTCTTCTCGACTGCGCTAGTCTTTGCCATATGAAAATTTCCTTTTTCTCGCCTGCCGTTACTGCCGGAACGGGAAGTTGAAAGCCTTCAACAAGGCGCGCGCCTCGTCGTCGGTCTTGGCGGTCGTACAGACGATGATGTCCATTCCCCAGATCTGATCGACTTTATCGTAGTTGATCTCGGGGAACACGATGTGCTCCTTGATGCCCATGGCGAAGTTGCCGTGGCCGTCGAAGCTCTTGGGGCTCAAGCCCCGGAAGTCGCGGACGCGCGGGAGCGCAACATTCACGAGCCTGTCCAGGAACTCGTACATGCGGTCCTTGCGCAGGGTCACCTTGGCGCCGATGGGCATGCCCTCGCGCACCTTGAAACCGGCAATCGAATTGCGCGCCCGGGTAATAACCGCCTTCTGGCCGGCGATCAGCGCGAGGTCCTCGGCGGCTACCGACGGCTTCTTGGAATCGCCCGTCGCCTCTCCGACCCCCATATTGATAACGACCTTATCGATGCGCGGAACCTGCATCTCGTTTTCATACTTGAAGGTCTCGAGGAGCTGCTTTCGGATCGCTTCCTCATAGTGCTTCTTCAAGCGTGGCTGGTATCCTGCCTTAGCCATCGATCAATTCTCCTGAGCGCTTCGCCACGCGCACCTTCTTGCCGTCTTCCTGGATCTTGAAGCCCACTCGGGTCGGCTTGCCATCCTTGGGATCGGCCAGCGCCAGATTCGATACATGGATCGGCGCCTCTTTTGTTATGATGCCGCCTTCAGCCTGAGGCGTTTGCTTCTGATGCCTGCGCACCAGATTAACGCCACGCACCAGCGCGCGGTCTTCCTTCGGCATCATCTTCAAAACTTCGCCCGTACGGCCTTTATCGCGGCCGGAGAGCACGACAACCTTGTCGCCTTTTTTGATCTTCTGCATTTCTCCGGCTCCTTTAGAGAACTTCCGGCGCCAACGAGATAATCTTCATGTGGTTCTTGGCGCGCAGCTCGCGCGGAACCGGTCCGAAGATACGGGTGCCGATCGGTTCTCTCTTATTGTCCACCAGAACGGCGGCATTGCTGTCAAAGCGGATGACGCTCCCATCGGGACGGCGAATATCCTTGGCGGTGCGAACCACCACCGCCTTCATCACGTCGCCCTTCTTCACGCGGCCGCGCGGGATGGCCTCCTTGACCGAAACGACGATGATGTCGCCGACGGAGGCATATTTCCGCTTCGAGCCGCCGAGCACCTTGATGCACATGACACGACGGGCGCCGGAATTATCCGCCACGTCGAGGTTTGTTTGCATCTGAATCATGACTGGCCGCCTTCTATTCTCTTTTCCGGGTGTCAGGCTTCAAACCGCCTTCCCCGCCTGTTCCAAATTTACTGTGCCTGATTCTCGTTCACCACGACCCAGCACTTATCCTTGGAGATCGGGCGCGTCTCCTGGATCAGCACTACGTCGCCGACCTTGCACATATTGTTCTCGTCATGTGCCTTGTACCGCTTGGAGCGCCGCACCGTCTTCTTGAGAAGCGGGTGCGCGAACCGGCGCTCGACGCGGACGACAACGGTCTTGTCGTTCTTGTCGCTCACCACGGTGCCCTGCAAAACGCGCTTTGGCATTCTCGCTTTTCCTTAGGCCTTCTTGCCGGCCGATTTCTCGGCGGCGATTGTCTTGATGCGCGCAATGTCACGGCGAATTTGCTTCACCCGCGCGGTTTTCTCGAGCTGTCCCGTCGCTTTCTGGAAGCGAAGATTGAACTGCTCCTTCTTCAGGTTCGCCAGCTCATCGTCGAGCTGGTCGGTCGTCATCGCCCTTACGTCAGCGGCCTTCATGGCGTTGCCTCTCCTACTCTGCGATGCGCTGAATGAAGCGCGTCTTGATCGGGAGCTTTGCGGCACCGAGCCTCAACGCCTCGCGCGCTATATCCTCGGCAACGCCGTCGATCTCGAACATGATACGGCCAGGCTTCACCCGGCAGGCCCAGAACTCGACCGACCCCTTGCCCTTACCCATACGAACCTCGGTGGGCTTCGCGGTTACCGGAACGTCCGGGAACACACGGATCCACACCCGTCCCTGGCGCTTCATCTGGCGCGTGATGGCACGGCGGGCAGCCTCGATCTGGCGCGCTGTGACACGCTCCGGTTCCAAGGCCTTCAAGCCGAAAGCCCCGAAGTTCAGGTCCGTTCCGCCCTTCGCCGCGCCGTGGATCCGGCCTTTGAACTGCTTACGGAATTTCGTGCGCTTTGGTTGCAGCATCTTTATCTACTCCAAAATTCCGGCTCAGGCGTTCTCGCGGCGGCGCTGGCCGCCGCCGTCACCGGCACCCTCGACCGCTCGGCGCTCAGAAGCCATCGGGTCATGCTCCAGGATCTCGCCCTTGAAGACCCAAACCTTCACGCCGCAGACGCCGTAAGCAGTCTTTGCCTCGGCTGTGCCGTAATCGATGTCGGCGCGCAACGTATGCAGCGGCACGCGGCCCTCGCGGTACCATTCGATACGCGCGATCTCGGCGCCGCCCAGACGGCCGGTGCAGTTGATGCGGATGCCTTCCGCGCCGAGGCGCATGGCCGACTGCACCGCGCGCTTCATGGCGCGGCGGAAAGCGACGCGGCGCTCCAGCTGCTGGGCAATCGACTGAGCGATCAAACGCGCGTCGATCTCGGGCTTGCGCACTTCCACAATGTTCAAATGCGTCTCCGCATTCGTCATCTGCGTGATCTTGCGGCGCAGCTTCTCGATATCCGCACCCTTCTTGCCGATGATGAGGCCCGGGCGCGCCGAATGGATCGTCACGCGGCACTTCTTGTGCGGACGCTCGATCACCACCTTCGAAATCGCAGCCTGCTTCAGCTCGTTCTCGATATAAGTGCGGATCTTCAGATCCTCGTGCAGCAGTTGGCCATACTCGTTGGTATTCGCAAACCAGCGCGAATCCCAGGTGCGGTTAATGCCGAGACGGAGACCGATCGGGTTGACTTTCTGGCCCATCAGGCGGCCTCCACTTGCTCTTCGACTTCGCGGACGACGATCGTCAGATGCGAAAAGGGTTTCTCGATGCGATTGACACGGCCACGGCCGCGGGCGTGAAAGCGCTTCATGACGATCGACTTGCCGACATAGGCCTCAGCCACCACCAGCGCGTCTACATCCAGATTGTGGTTGTTCTCCGCGTTGGCTATCGCCGACTCGAGCGTCCTCTTCACCGTATCCGCGATCCGCTTGCGCGAGAATTCGAGGTCAGCGAGTGCGGTCGCTACCTTCTTGCCGCGGATCAGCGCAGCAACGAGGTTCAGCTTCTGCGGGCTGACGCGGATCGTGCGCAGAACTGCGCGCGCTTCGTTGTCCGCAAGCCTGCGCGGCGCTTTGGCCTTGCCCATGGTTACTTCCTCTTTGCCTTCTTGTCCGCGCCGTGGCCGTAATAGGTGCGGGTCGGAGCGAACTCACCGAGTTTGTGGCCCACCATCTCTTCCGAGACGGATACCGGAATATGCTTCTGGCCGTTATAGACGCCGAAGGTGAGGCCCACGAACTGGGGCAGGATCGTGGAGCGCCGGCTCCAGGTCTTGATCACTTCCTTGCGGCCGCTTTCGCGGCTTTTGTCGGCCTTCTTCAACAGATAGCCGTCGACGAACGGGCCTTTCCAGACTGAACGGGACACTTGCCGTTACCTTTCCTTAGCTCTTGCGCTGATGGCGCGAGCGCATGATGAACTTGTCGGTCGCCTTATTGGACCGGGTCTTGCGGCCCTTGGTGGGCTTGCCCCACGGACTGACCGGATGCCGGCCACCGGAGGTGCGGCCTTCACCGCCGCCGTGCGGGTGGTCGACAGGGTTCATGGTGACGCCGCGATTGTGCGGACGCTTGCCGAGCCACCGCTTGCGGCCGGCCTTGCCGAGGCTCACATTCGCGTGGTCCGGATTGGAGACCGCGCCGACCGTCGCCATGCAGGTGCCGGACACGAGGCGCTGCTCGCCGGAGTTAAGCCTCAGGATCGCCATGCCCTGGTCGCGGCCGACGAGCTGGGCGTAGGAACCGGCCGAACGCGCAATCTGGCCACCCTTGCCCGGCTTCAGCTCCACATTGTGCACGATCGTGCCGACGGGCATCGCAGCCAATGGCATCGCGTTGCCCGGCTTCACGTCCACACTCTGCGCAGAGGAGATCACGCGATCGCCTGCAGCCAGGCGCTGCGGCGCCAGGATGTAGGAGAGTTCACCGTCATCATAGCGCACCAGCGCGATGAAGCCTGTCCGGTTCGGATCGTATTCCAGGCGCTCGATGACGCCGGAGACGTCGAACTTACGGCGCTTGAAATCAATCAGGCGGTAAGTGCGCTTGTGACCGCCACCCTGGAAACGGGCCGTGATGCGGCCGTAATTGTTGCGCCCGCCTTTGGACGTCAAACCCACAGTCAACCCCTTGACGGGCTTGCCCTTGTGAAGGCCGGAGCGATCCACGATCACCAGCTGGCGCTGGCCCGGCGTTACCGGCTTATAATTCTTGAGTGCCATGTCTTAATCCTCGCGGCCTCTCAAAGACCCGTCGCGACGTCTATGGATTGGCCCTCGGCCAGCGTCACGATCGCCTTTTTCACGTCGCTCTGCCGTCCGACGGTGCCGCGGAAACGCTTCACCTTGCCCTTGCGCACCAGCGTGTTCACACCGGTGACCTTGACGTTGAAGAGAGCCTCCACCGCCGCCTTGATCTCCGGCTTTGTCGCCTTGCGGGCCACATTGAAGACGACCTGGTTGTTCTCCGAGGCCATCGTCGACTTTTCCGTGATCGCCGGGCTCACGATCACGTCGTAATGGCGAAGATCCGTCATTTGAACCGCTCCTCGAGGGCCTCGACCGCAGCCTTGGAAAGCACCAGGGTACCGCGGCGCAGGATGTCGTAGACGTTGATGCCCTGGATCGGCAGCACGTCGATATTCGGAATGTTGGCGGCCGCGCGCTTGAAACCGGCGTCGATCTCGGCGCCGCCGATCATGAGAGCGTTGGTCACTCCAAGCTTGGCGAAGCTCTCGACCAGCGCCTTGGTCTTCGCCTCCTTGATTGCCAGATCGTCGACAATGATGAGGTTAGCCGACTTGGCCTTGGCCGAAAGCG
Source organism: Chelativorans multitrophicus (assembly GCF_011317445.1). Taxonomy (GTDB): domain Bacteria; phylum Pseudomonadota; class Alphaproteobacteria; order Rhizobiales; family Rhizobiaceae; genus Chelativorans; species Chelativorans multitrophicus. Next base: position 481,987 of record NZ_JAAAPL010000002.1, on the reverse strand, counting down.
CATGCTTCAAGCCCAGTGCCCGCACCTTCTTCGGCAGGTCATGGGCATGGCTGTGCGGCACCGGGCCATGAGCCTTGCCGCCGCCCCGGAACTGCGGAGCGCGCGCCGACGAATGGCGGGCGCGACCCGTGCCCTTCTGGCGGTACATCTTGGCGCCGGTACGGGCGATCTCCGCGCGGCCTTTGGCCTTGTGGGTGCCCTGCTGGCGCTTGGCCAGCTGCCAGCGCACCACGCGATGAAGAATGTCTTCACGCGGGTCGAGCCCGAAGATCTCGTCTGAGACCTCAACTTTGCCGGCATCCTTGCCCGCCAGGGTGGTTACCTTCAGATCCATCACTCTGCCCCCTCGCCGGCGGCGGTTGCTGCAGCCTTCTCGGCATTGTTGTTGCTGGCGCGGATGGCAGCCGGAAGCGGCGCCTCCTTGGGCAGCGGCGCCTTCACGGCATCGCGCACCATGATCCACGATCCCTTCGAGCCCGGAACGGCGCCGCGGACCAGGATCAGGCCGCGCTCGGTGTCGGTTGAAACGACTTCCAGGTTCTGCGTCGTCACGCGGCGGTCGCCCATATGGCCGGCCATCTTCTTGCCCTTGAACACCTTGCCGGGGTCCTGGCGCTGACCGGTCGAGCCGTGCGTGCGGTGCGAAACGGAGTTACCGTGGGTGGCCCGGCCACCGCCGAAATTGTGGCGCTTCATGACACCCTGGAAACCCTTGCCGATGGAGGTTCCCGTCACATCCACCTTCTGGCCCGGCACGAAATGATCAGCCGTGATCTCCGCGCCCACGTCGAGCAGGTTTTCCGGGGATACGCGGAATTCCGCCACTTTCGCCTTCGGCTCCACGCTTGCAGCAGCAAAATGGCCGCGCAAAGCTTTGGACGTGTTTTTGACCTTGGCCAGCCCGACACCGAGCTGAACAGCGGTATAGCCGTTCTTTTCCTCGGTACGCTGGGCGACGACCTGGCAGTTTTCCATGCGCAGAACCGTGACGGGAATGTGCTCGCCCGTCTCATTGTAGACGCGCGTCATCCCGATCTTCTGTGCGATAACACCTGAACGCATCGGTTCGATTTCCTTTCAGACTTCCCGCCTACCGGCTCTCGCCTCGCGCGGGGTCCTGTCCTCTTTCTTCCGCCTCTTAGAGCTTGATCTCGACATCGACACCGGCGGCGAGATCGAGCTTCATCAGCGCGTCCACCGTTTGCGGAGTCGGATCCACAATGTCGAGAAGGCGCTTGTGAGTGCGCATCTCGAACTGCTCGCGGCTCTTCTTGTCGATATGCGTCGAGCGGTTCACCGTGAACTTCTCGATCCGCGTCGGCAGCGGGATGGGGCCGCGGACATTCGCGCCGGTGCGCTTGGCCGTGGACACGATCTCACGCGTGGAGGCGTCGAGCACCCGGTGGTCGAACGCTTTGAGGCGGATACGGATATTTTGTCCGTTCATTCTTCAGTTCCTCGTTCGGCTTGCGGCGCGGGCTAAGCCAGCGCCGCGCCGGATGCCTTGCCTCTTTACTCTGTGATGCTGGCGACGATGCCGGCCCCGACGGTGCGGCCGCCTTCGCGGATGGCGAAGCGCAGGCGCTCCTCCATGGCGATCGGCACGATCAGCGTCACGTCCATCGTCACATTGTCGCCCGGCATCACCATCTCCGTGCCTTCCGGCAGCGTCACGACGCCCGTCACGTCCGTCGTGCGGAAATAGAATTGCGGCCGGTAGTTGGTGAAGAACGGCGTGTGGCGCCCGCCCTCCTCCTTGGTCAGGATATAGGCCTCGGCCTTGAACTTCGTGTGCGGGGTCACCGAGCCCGGCTTGGCAAGAACCTGCCCGCGCTCGACGCCCTCACGGTCGATGCCGCGCAAAAGCGCGCCGATATTGTCGCCCGCCTGCCCCTGGTCGAGCAGCTTGCGGAACATCTCCACGCCCGTCACCGTCGTCTTCGAGGTCGGACGGATGCCGACGATCTCGACTTCCTCGCCCACCTTCACAACGCCGCGCTCAACGCGCCCCGTCACCACCGTGCCGCGGCCCGAAATCGAGAACACGTCCTCGATAGGCATCAGGAACGGCTGGTCGATCGGACGCTCCGGCGTCGGGATGTACTTGTCGACCTCGGCCATCAGCTGGCGCACCGCGTCCTCGCCGATCTCCTTGTTCGAATCCTCAAGCGCCGCAAGCGCCGAGCCCTTGACGATCGGAATGTCGTCGCCCGGGAACTCGTATTTCGACAGAAGCTCGCGGATCTCCAGCTCCACCAGCTCCAGAAGCTCCGGGTCGTCCACCTGGTCAACCTTGTTCAGGAACACCACGATCGCCGGAACGCCCACCTGGCGCGCAAGAAGAATGTGCTCGCGCGTCTGCGGCATCGGGCCGTCGGCGGCCGAAACAACAAGGATCGCGCCGTCCATCTGCGCCGCGCCCGTGATCATGTTCTTCACATAGTCCGCGTGGCCGGGGCAGTCCACATGCGCGTAGTGCCGGTTCTCCGTCTCGTATTCCACATGCGCCGTCGAGATCGTGATGCCGCGCGCCTTTTCCTCAGGCGCCGCGTCAATCTGATCGTAAGCCTTGAACTCACCGAAATACTTCGTGATCGCGGCCGTCAGAGACGTCTTCCCATGGTCGACGTGACCAATCGTCCCGATGTTCACATGCGGCTTCGTGCGCTCAAATTTACCTTTGGCCATCTCAGATTCCCTTGGGCGGCGTAGTTGTGGACTTTGGTTGCGGGGCGATTAACGACAAAGACCGCAAAAAACAAGTCCCTATCGCCTATAGGCTCGCGGCTTCGGTTATCCCGCGGCCAAAAATCCGCGAAAGTTTATCCGCTTCGGGAATGAAAGTCTTAAGACGGCTGCGTCAAATTCAGGTCACCAAAACAGGATAGACCGGTGCCGTTGCAGCAGGTCTTACGAGAGAAGGTGATGCTGGAAAGCAGGATGGGGGAAGAAGCCGCCGCTAGAAAGGGCCGCAAATCGCCGCGCCGCTTCTCCCGGCTGCTGCAGGCAATGGCGGAGGATACGGCGCGCGAGCGCATATCCGTCAACGATCTGGTCGTCGCGATGGGCGACCGCGCCTTTGGCGCGCTCATGCTCGTCTTCGCTCTTCCCAATGTGCTGCCCACGCCGCCGGGAACCTCTGGCCTGCTCGGCTTGCCTCTCGTCTATCTTGCCGCCCAGCTCATGCTGGGACAGCGCCCCTGGCTGCCGAAATTCATTGGAAGCCGTTCGATCCGGCGCGAGGATTTTGCAGCATTCATCGAGCGTGCGGCGCCGTGGCTGCGCCGTGCCGAACGCCTGCTGCGCCCGCGCCTGGTATTTCTCGTAAGTCCGGCCGCGGAGCGTCTGGTCGGAGCCGTCTGCCTGGTGCTCGCGATCGTCCTTTTTCTGCCGGTTCCGCTTGGCAACATGCTGCCGGCCCTCTCTATCTCCGTTTTCTCCTTTGGGATTCTCGGCCGAGATGGTCTTTGGGTCATCTGCGGCGTCCTTCTCGCCGTAATCTCTGCCGTTGTCGCGGGCGGCGTGGTCTTCGCGCTGGTCAAAGGGGCGATCTTCGTCCTCACCAGGCGGTTCTAGCCCCAAAGCCGGTATCGGTTTCGGAGGCACGGTGGACACTAACGACGCCAAGGCTTGGTCAGCCGGCTTCAGGCCCCGTGGGGCTATAACGCTCCAGGGGAACCTCGGCGGGCTCGCCCATCACCACGCCGGCCAGCAGATGACCGGCAAAGGGGCCTACCGTCAAACCTGAGGCTCCGAGACCATTGCCGATCGTGAGGCCGGCGATTTGCGGTACGCGTCCAAGGATCGGTCTCATGGCGGAGCCCGCCGGCCGAAAACCTACCCGCGTTTCAATATGAGTGGCGTCAGCAAGCCCCGGTGCGATGCCAAGTCCTGCCTGCAGCACCTCCAATTGGCCTCTCGCGGTCACGCGGTAATCGAAACCTGAACCGTCCTCGCGCGTTGCCCCGACCACAACGCGCGAGTCATCGAAGGCTAGCATATAGTAGCTGTTCATCGGCAGGACGACCGGCCATCCGCTCGTGGCTACGCCCGGCAGATGCAGATGAATAATCTGCCCCTTTTGAGGCACAACTGGATGACGGAGCCCGAGCAGCGCCAGGATCTGCGCTGCCCATGCGCCGGCGGTCACGATAATTTCGTCGGCGGGAATGGGCCTGCCATCGCTGCCAAGGCATTCCGCGCGTCCATCATTCAGGCGCAAGGAGACATAATCGTTCCGCAAGGTCGCGCCCGACGAAATGGCAACGCGCAGCATTGACGCGGCAAGCAGCCTGCCATCGACCCGCGCGCCGCCGGGAATGTGGATTGCTTCCAGATCGTCACGCAGCGGAGGGAACAACCTTTTCGCCTCGCCAGCACCGAGCCGTCGCACAGTGCCCGCTTCGGGTGCATCTTTGATGCGGCGGCTAATCCGGCCCTCGATCGTGTCGAGCCGTGCCCTGTCTTCGGCCAGCACGAGCGCGCCTACCCTACTATAGCCAAGCTCCGTCTCACCTTGCCCCCTGAGTTCCTCGATCAGCGTGCCGTAATAGCGAGCGCCCCGGGCATAGAGTAGATACCAGTCTGGATCGTCCGCCTCCGTTGCCCAGGGACAGACGACTCCGGCGCCCGCCAAAGTCGCCTTGCCCGGATGATTTTGATCGATGATTTCCACCTGCGCCCCGAGGCGGGCTAGGTGGTAGGCAGCACTCGCTCCAAGAATTCCTGCGCCAATGATCAGCACACGCATGCGTTTCACGACCAATGTTTGAGTGACGAGTCAAGGAATACTGCCGACGATACTTGGCAGGGGTGATTTTCCAACGGCCAGCGACGGAAAACCTCGGCAGGAGACGGAAAATTCCCACCCTGTGGGAAGGTTCAAGGCAGCTTGAACAAAAAGTCGCGGCTCACCTCCTAGGCCGATATTAGGCAATTCACGGATGGTCGGCCACGGGGGGATTTTTGTGCATACTCTATTGAACACAGAATGGTATGCTTAGAAATAGAATCAGACCGTCACACGTTCAATGATGGCAGACAGGGAGAACGGCCGGTGCATTCCAACAGCAAGCGCAGCGTAAAAAACGCGACGCGCCCGAAGCACAGCAATCCCGACGCTGGACAAAAGAGCGGCAGCATCACGGATCGTGTCTATGAGGAGGTCAAGCTGATGGCGATGACCTACCGCTTCCGGCCCGGCGAACGGATCAACGAGGTCCTCCTTGCGGAACAGCTGCAGGTGAGCCGCACGCCGCTTCGCGAAGCGCTGAACCGCCTGTCCTCCGAAGGCTATATCAGCGTCGCTCCCAATCGCGGCTTTATCGGCCGCGAGTTGGATCCAACCGAAATTCAGGGGCTATTCGAGCTTCGCTCCATTCTCGAGCAAGGGATCGTGCGTCTGGCCTGTGAGCGCGCAAGCGATGAGGAGCTTGAGGCGCTGAAGCTCTTCGCAGACGACCAGGCGGCAAATTGGAGGGAGAAGCCGACCTTACAGAACCCCCGCGATGACGAGGAGTTTCACTTGCGCATTGCGAGAATGACGGGCAACGCAGAGTTGGTGAAGGCACTCGAGCAGATCAATGGGCGCATTCATTTTGTGCGCTGGATCGACTTACGCCTGCGCCCCCCTCCTCCCGGTGTCCGTCACAACGGCGAATTCATCGATATGCTGATGCGGCGCGATGCGGACGCCTGTGCAAAGCGTATCGCCACCATGATCAACCGCCGCTATGACGAGATTGTCGAGGTTATTCGAGCCGGCATCGCCGACATCTATGTTGGAGCCGAATTCTAACGCGCAAGATTTGGCGCAGTTCAAGTGATGTCAGGCCGCGCGCGTCGCATCGAGCGAGGGGCGTGGGTGACCCAGATGCCGCGTCGAAGGCTCCGACGACAGCGAAAGACGGAAATGATCGATGGCGTTGTTGAGCTGCGACGCCACGTCGTCCTCAACGGCCAGTTTTCCATCGACGACGGAAAACTGGGACTGCACGAGGAAAAAGCTCTGCACCACATGGCGTACGCCCATCGAGTGCAGGACGGGCCGCAATCCGTAATCTAGGGCGAGCACATGCGCAGGGCTGCCGCCTGTGGCAAGCGGCAGCGCAGCCTTCCCGGCAAGAGCGAACTGCGGGAGGATGTCGAGAAAAGCCTTCAGCAGACCCGTATAAGAAGCCTTGTAGATCGGCGTCGCCACGATGAGCCCGTCCGCGTTGCAGGTGGCATCCACTGCTTCCTTGAGCTTGGCATTGCTCAAGTCGCCGCGGAGCAACGCCTTCGGATCGAGGTCGATGACGTGAATATGCCTGCCTTGCGAGTCGCTTCGCGCCAAAACGTGTGCCAGAGCATACTCTGCCAGCTTAGCAGTGGTTGAGTTGCGCGATGGACTGCCGGAGATAGCCACGATGGAGTAGGTCATTTCCGCTTCCTCTTAAACGCATGGGTGGCATCCACTCACAGCCCAAATAAAGCATACAATTTTGTATTTGTAAATGTATGCAGATGTGGAACAAACCATGATTTTCGCTTGGTCAACCTAGCGGATTTCGAGGCAAACCCAACCTCTCACGCAAGGTCGACTCGGTGTAGCTGCGGGGAAAAACGCCTCGCGACTGCAGGATCGGTACGACCTGATCGACAAAAATCTCCAGAGCGTCGGGTAGCAGCGGGGCATTGATCACAAATCCATCCGCCGCCTCGTCTTGCCACCAATCGATGAGACGGTCGGCGACCTGATCCGGCGTGCCCGCAATCAGCCGCATGCGCAAAGCCAGTTGCCGCAGTGAAAGCTTCTCGTCGAGAGCGACGTCGACCATGGATTTCAGGATGCCGATCGGCGTGGCGGACTCCTTCGGAAGATTGAAGTCCTTCTCCTGCAGCACCTGGTCAACGTTGATCCTTTCAAGATCAATGCCCAATTGCTTCGACAGCGCCTCGATCCGCTGCTCGGCCGGATCGAGCCCGGCTTCGTACTCGGCGACGAGCCGCTTGACCTCTGCCTCGGTCGACCCGATCAGCGGCACAAAGCTCGGCAGGACCAGCGTGGAGCCCTCGGGGCGGCCCTGCGCGCGAGCGGCCGCTCGCGCCTCGGCGACGAAGCGCCGGCCGGCCGGCTTGCTCCCCAGGAACGCATAGATGATCTCGCCGAAACGGCTGGCGAGCCTTTTGCCCTGGTCCGAGCCGCCTGCCTGCACGACCACCGGCGGGCCGTAAGGCGGCAAAGGCACGTTGAGGGGACCCGCAACCTTGAAATATTTCCCCTCATGGTTGATCGGCATCACTTCGCCGAACGGATTTGGATTGGGGCCGATCGCCTCATCCCACGGGAATTTCCAGCTGTTCCAAAGGCCATGGACAACCTCCAGGAACTCTTCCGCCCGCTCATAGCGATTGTCATGTGTGGCAATCGCGGCGCCGTAGTTGGCCGCGACGGCGGGGTTGGCGGTTGTGACCGCGTTCCAGCCGATGCGGCCGCCCGAAAGCAGGTTCACCGAGGCGATTTGCCTGGCGAGCGTGTAGGGCAGGCTGAAGCTGGTGGAGGCAGTCACAATCCCGCCGATGTCTGGCACGCGGCCTGTGATCGCTGCCGCAAGCACGATAGGGTCGAACGGATACTCAGGACGAACCTTCGGGTTGGGGGTTAGTTGCGGCTGGTCGGCTAGAAAGAAGGCATCGATCCGGCCGCGCCGGGCGATCTCGGCGCTGCGGATATAATTCTCCAGGTCAAAGATCCTCGCCCGGTTTCCCCGGCCCTCATTCCAGGAATTGGGGAGAACCCCCGAGGAGTTCAGCCAGCTGACAAGATACATCCTGCGTTTGCGCATTAAGAGGCCTCCTGGGTTCTGCCGCCAAAAAGACGCCGCCACATTCCGGTCCGTTCGACCGGCGTGATCGGGCTGGCAAGGGTGTCGCTATTGAAGACGATCCGCTCGCGCCGACGCTCCGTCCTCGGGTCTGGGATCGGAACCGCCGAAAGCAGCGCGCGTGTGTAGGGGTGCTTCGGATTGCGGAAGAGCTCGTCGACCCGGCCGCGCTCGACGATGCGGCCGCGATACATCACGATCACGGAATGGGCGATCTCAGCGACCACCGAAAGATCGTGCGAGACGAAGAGGTAGGAAAGGTTGAGGTCCTTCTGCAGTTCTTTGAGAAGCGTCAGCACCTCTGCCTGAATAGACACGTCGAGAGAGGAGACGGGCTCGTCGAGCACCAGGAGCCGCGGATACAGCATCAGCGCACGCGCGATGGCGATGCGCTGGCGCTGCCCGCCGGAGAATTCGTTGGGATAGCGCGCGGCGTGCTCCGGCTTGAGGTGCACCCGCTCGAGCAGCTCCATGACGCGGCGCTCAGCGAGCTTGCGATCCATTCGGTTGATGACCGCCGGCTCCATCAGGATGTCCCTGACCGTCATCATCGGGTCTAGCGACGCATATGGATCCTGGAAGACCATCTGCACGCATTTGCGCATCCGCCGCCTATCGCGCGGCGGCATTCGGTGAACGTCCTGGCCATCGAACAGAATAGTGCCGTGGGTGATTGGCTCCAGGTTGAAAAGCGATCGGATGAGCGTCGTCTTTCCCGAACCCGACTCGCCGACGATGCCGAGCGTGGTGCCCGCCTCCACGTCGAGATCGACGCCGGCGACGGCCTTGATCACCCCCACCCTGCCCCGAATAACGCCGCGCGAATAGACGGGAAAATGCTTCCCGACATTCCGCATCGATAGGATCGGAGCTCCCTCAGCACCGACCTTCCTTTCAAAGGCTGAATGGATCACCTCGGCATCGGGCGCGACATCGCTGGGGGCACTCAGGTCAGGCGTGTGGTTCAATCGGGGGATGCTGTGGAGCAGCTTGCGTGTATAAGATGACGCTGGCTGGTAGAAAATCTCATCCACCGTGCCTTGCTCGACCACTTCGCCGCGCTGCATGACCGCGACGCGATCTGCACGGCCCGCCACCACACCAAGGTCGTGCGTTATGAGAAGCAGCGCCGCCCCGGTGAGCGCCTGTGCTTTCTTGAGCGCATCCAGCACCTGGGCCTGCACGGTCACGTCGAGCGCGGTGGTCGCTTCGTCGGCAATGATCAAATCGGGGTTGTTCGCCATCGCCATGGCGATGACTACGCGCTGGCGCATGCCGCCTGAAAGCTCGTGCGGATAGCTGTTCATACGCTCGCGCGCATGCGGGATGCCCATCGTTTCGAGAAGCTCCAGCGTGCGCTCGGCCATCTCCCTCTCGCTCAGCTTCTGGTGGGCCCTAATGCCTTCCCTGATCTGTGCGCCGATGGTGTAGACGGGGTTGAGCGACGTCATCGGATCCTGCGGCACGAGGCCGATGCGGCTGCCGCGCAGGGCCCGGCGCCGCTTCTCGGAGGCACCGAGCAGTTCCTCCCCGCGCCAGCGTATGGAGCCGGCCACGCGCGCGTTCCTGGGAAGGAGGCCCATGACGGCAAGCGCCGAGACCGACTTGCCCGAGCCGGATTCGCCGACCAGCGCCAGCACCTCGCCCGATCCGATAGACCAGCTTACGTCGCGCACTGCCTCGATCGGCTCTTCCCTGTGCCGGTCGAAGCTGACGGTAAGGCCGGAGACGCTGACCAGCGGCGCGCCGGTGCCGCCCGCGATATGGACGCTCTCGCTCATATGGGGCCTCATTTCCTCTGCTGCTTGGGATCGAGGGCGGCCCGCAAGCCGTCTCCGATGAAGGCCACGCAGAGCGCGATCAGGATGATGAAGAGCCCCGGGAAGTAGAAGAGCCAGGGGCGGGTAGAAATCGCACCTTGGGCCTGGTTGATCAGGAGCCCGAGCGAGGTGTCCGGAGGCTGCACGCCGAAGCCGAGGTAGGAAAGAGCGGTCTCCGACAATATGGCGCTCGCCACCAGCACCGTGGCCGCGACGATGATCGGCCCCACCGTGTTCGGAAGCAGGTGGCGGAAGATGATGCGCACCGGCCCCGCTCCGGCGATCTTCGCCGCGATGACGAATTCGCGCGTTCTAAGCGAGAGCACTACCGAGCGCACGACACGCGCCAGCACCGTCCATGAGAGGGTCGCCAGCACGAGCGCCACCAGCAGCCAGCCGTGCTCCCCGCCCTGAGACTGCCGGGCGAGGAAGGCGGCGACCGCCAGGAGTGGGAAAATCATGATGAGATCGACGATCCGCATCAGGAGCGAGTCCGCCCAGCCGCCGACATAGCCGGCGACCGCACCCCAGATCGAGCCGATCAGCGTGGCGAGCACCGCCACCGTTCCAGCGATGGAGAGCGAGCGCTGCGTGCCCCGCATCACGCCCGCCATGAGATCGTAGCCCAGATGATCGGTCCCGAAGGGATGCTCCCAGCTCGGCGGCGCCGACAGGTCGGACGTCGATACGGCATAGGAATATTTCCACAAGGGCCCGCCGGCGAAGGCGAAGAGCACGATCAGGATCAGGATGACGAGCGAGACGACTGATGCCTTGTAGCTAAAGAACTTGCGCGCAATGGCACGCCAGGGACGGTAGACCTGCTCCTGCGCAGGCGCCTGTCCTATTTCCACTGCTCTATCGCTCATAGCGGATGCGGGGGTCGAGGACGGCATAGAGGATATCCGCAATCAGATTGAAGACCATGATGATGAGACCGGCCACCAGCAGCCAGCCGAGAACGACATAGACGTCGTTGTTCTGGATTCCGGTGACGAGGAGGTCTCCCATCCCGCGCCATTGGAAGACCGTCTCGGTGACGACGGACTCGCCGAGAATGACGGCGCCGCCCGCAGCCACAACGGTAAGCATAGGCGCAAGCGAGGTTCGCAGGCCGTGCGCCAGCACCACGCGCGTCTCCGAAAGGCCCTTGGCCCTGGCAAGCTTCACATATTCGCTGTTTAACGCGTCGATTAGGGCCACACGGCCGTAGCGGCTCCATTTCCCGCAAGCCTGCATGGAAAGCGCGATCGTGGGGAGCGCCAGCACACCGATGAGAAGCAGCACCCGATCCCACGGTGTGCTCGCCGTCATGCCCGCGCCATCCCCGGACGTATAGAGCAGCCTGAACCCAAGCTCCTGATTGATGCTGATCGCCAGCCGCTTGAGCTGCAGCGCAAGCCAGAACACCGGCATCGATATCATCGCGACGGCGACGAAGCTGATAATATGGTCGGCCCAGGAAAACTGCAGCACTGCGCCGATAACCGACGCCGCGACAGCCATCAAGAATGCGAGCACGATGCCGAGCGCCAGGAGCCGCAGCGAAACACCAAGGCGCTTCACGAGCTCCGCACCGATATCGATATTGTGAATGCTCGGCCCGAAATCCCCGACGAACAGGCCGGAGAGCCACATCCAGTATCGGTCGAGAAGTGGCTGATCGAGCCTCAACTTGACCGCCATGGCGTGCAGCACCTCGGGCGGCGGAGGCGGCTGCATGGTCTTCAATCCCGCGAGCGGATCGCCGGAGAAGCTGATGACGACGAACATGAGAAAGCTGGCGATCAGCATCATCGGGATCATGACAAGCAGTCGCCTGACCAGATAGGCTAGCAAGCTCAACTCCCTGCAGCTTGGAAAATCATCGGCGGAACGATTTGGGTGAAGGGGCCGTCATGCCGGAAGCTGCCCGGCCCCTTCCGCCCATTCACTCCGCTAAACCCCATTCGGCCGTGTTGTAGGCCGGACCAAGTTGGTTCGGATTGTCGCGCAGGTTGAGGATCGCTTCCTTGTAGATCAGCGCCGTCGGCAACTGATAGATCGGGAATAGCGCCGCGTAATCCATCGCGAGCTCGTCGGCCTCGGACAGGATTGCGGCAGATTCCTCTATTGACGAGGCTGCCGCAGCCTTGCCGATGATCTCCTCGATTTTCGGATCATTGAAGCCGAAATAGTTCTGACGGGTATCCCTGAGGAAAATCTGCCCCGCCTTCACCGCGGGAAAGACCTGCTGCGAGAAATAGTTGAGGTGAAGGTCGAAATTGCCGCTCAGGAGATAGTCGGCGGTGGCGTTCGGGCCGGTCAACAAATCCGTCTTGAGGCCGAGCGGGGCGATATAGCCTGTGATCAGTCGTGCCATGTCGTTGGCCGCCGGATAGCCGGGCGGAAAGCTAAGCCGAAGCGTGGATACAGGCTTGCCGGAGGGATCCAGCAGACTGCCTCCGCTGAGCTTGTAGCCCGCCTCGGAGAGGATCCCCTTCGCCTTCTCCACGTCCCCCGTACCGTAGCCGCGCGCTCCCCTGCGGTCGGCATAACCTGCCTGGTTGGGCAGGAACATCACGCTGCCCATATGGGGCCAGTTGCGCAAATACGGATCAGCGGTCTTGGCCTTCAGGTCACCGGCGTCAATAGCCGTCAGAACCGCCTTGCGCAGCGCGATGTCGGACATCGGGCCGGCTTTGGAGTTGAGGCCCATGAAATACCAGTTGGCGGACGGATTCATCTGGAAATCGATGCCGAGATAATCGAGGCCCGCCGCCTGCTCGACCATGTCCTGGGTGGCGCCCTGCGGATAGATCACATCGACCTCGCCGTTTTCGAGCGCCGTCAGCTGCTGAGTTGAATCGGTGATGATCCGGAATTTCAGCTTGTCCAGATAAGGCCCTTTTTCGCCATACCATTTCGGATTTGGCACAAGCGTGACGAGTTGCCCCGGATCGAACGACTCGACCATGTAGGGTCCGCCCGACCAGGCCGGCACCTCATTGGAGAGGAAGTTGTTGTAGCTCTCCGCGATGTCGCCGTGCTTCTCGGCTAGATGAGCCGGATAGAGGAACATGAAAAGTCCTTGCCAGCCCAGGAACGGCTCGCTGAATGTCGCCGTCACGACTTTTCCGGTCTCGTCCTGCTCGAGCGTTTCGATGAAGTCGTGGCCATAGCTCGCATTGATCAGGCATTCCGGGCAGTCGCGGCGGTTTTGCGTCTTCCAGAAATAGATGAAGTCGTCGCCCGTTATCGGGACGCCGTCGCTCCACACCGCATCTTCCCTGATCCTGTAGACCACGGTTTGGGGATCGGTCGATGTAAGCTCGGCGCTCTCCAGGAGGTCGGTGTTCATCTTCAGGGTGAAGTCCGGCTGCACCATGAAAGCCGACGGAACGATTGGCAGCGTTACCGTGCGGACCACGGCGTTGTTGCCGAGGGCCGAGGTGACGTTCCAGTTGGTGATGTCGCGCGTGACTGCGAAGGTAACCTCACCGCCCTTTCCGGGCGTGCCCGAATTGACGGTCGTGATCAACTCCCCGGTGACCAAATTGTCCTGAGCAAGGACAGCGGTCGGCGCCGTCAACACTACCAATGCAGATAGAATTGTTGTTAGACCATGTAGTCGGATGTTCATGTATTACTCCCATCCATACGAGTACATATTTCTATTAACCCGATGCAAATCGGACCCGAATTGAGATTTTTTGTTGTACGACTTCTCAATACCGGATCACGACTGCGAGTGTTCCCCGTATTGTTTTTCAACACAATACGTTCTTCGCTGCGTTTTTACTGTTGCTTGTTTTGCAGCACGGCAAGCAGAGTTTCGTGAGATGACCGCCCTGTCAATGGAGCCACGGCTGGATTCCCGCATCGTAGGACCAGGCAGCCATTGACCGGCGGACCCGGATTCCTACGCAGTCTTGGCTGCGGACACGACCACCTCGATCAGGACGTTTTCGCCGAGGTCAGCGACGCCGATGGTCGCACGGGTGGGCAAAAGCTCACCGGGCAGCCATTCGAGCCAGGCCTCGTTCATTCCTTCCTTCTGCGAGAAATCGGAGATGTAGATCATCGCCGTGAGCAGATGCGCCTTTGAGGAGCCCACCTTTTGCAGCAGTTCGTCGATCTTGCGGCAGATCTGCTGTGTCTGGCCCTTCATGTCGACGCTCAGGTCATCGGCAATAAGGCCGCCAAAATAGAGCACCCTGTTGTGCTCGACCACCCGATGGTTGATGCGTGTCTGCATGTGACGCTTGATCATAACCTTCTCCTTCATTGTTCGCTGGTGTTGATGGAAATTGCAGATTCAGCAGCACGGCCCTAGTCCAGGGGCTGGCCCTCCGCAGCCGGCGCCAGGCCCGCTATCTCGGCTACGGAGAGTGGCTTAAGCGGGGGGCGGATGCGGTAGTACCCAACAGCATCCTGCGGGGTCCGGCGCGCCGCTGCGATGACTTCCGTGACCACGGGGCCGCAGATGCGGCCTTGGCACGGCCCCATGCCGCACCGCAGGAAGGCCTTCGCCTGATTTGGCCCGGGCGCCCCAAGCGCCACGGCTTCGCGGATCTGTCCGGCGGTTACTTCTTCACAGCGGCACACGAGCGTATCATCCGCGGGCACAAGCACTTCATCGGACGGCGCATAGAGCGCCTCCAGGAAGGGGCGGATCGCCCGATCGCGCGCGAGCCGCGCCATTACGGACCGGGCTTCGCCCGTAGTAGCCTTGCCCGCCCTGGCGGCGATGCGCAGGGCCGCGAGCCTCCCTCCGAGAGCGGCGGAAACGGCGCCGCCGATTCCTGCTCCGTCGCCGGCGACGTAGACATTCTGGATTCTCGTTTCGCCGAACGGATCCAGCCTAGGCACGAAACAGCGCTGACTTGCGCTCCAATCCTGCTCGCAACCGAGGAGGCGCGTGATCTGCTGGTTGGGTATCACGCCCTGGTGCAGGCCCACGGTGCCCGCCGAAATGCGATGGCGCTGGCCTTTGATCGTGAAGCTGACGGCTTCCGCCGCCTCGCGGCCCTCGATCGCAACCGCCTGCGCATGGCGATAGACCGGCACGCCCGCGCGGGCGAGCTGCCGGATCATGGCCAAGCCTTTCCTCAGATAGGCCGGAGCGCGCAACGCCCCGAAGAGATGCGGCAGCGCCCGGCGGAGCGCGCCAGGCGCTGTGGTCTCGACGACCGCTCTGGGAGGCGATCCAGCCTCCGTCATTTGCTGTGCCACCAGGAAAAGGAGAGGGCCACAGCCGACCAATACCGTATCGTCACTGACGAGCTCGTGCGCCTTAAGCAGGATCTGCAACGCGCCGGCCGTCATCACGCCCGGCAGAGTCCAGCCCGGCAAAGGCGTGGCGCGCTCCATGGCACCCGTGGCTATGATCACCGATCCCGCAGTGACTTCGCCACTGCCAGTCGCGCCGCTGTAGTTGATACGGAGCGACGCATCGACATTCCAGACAATCGTGCCTGGCATGTAGACCGCGGAACTCGTCCTGAAAGCCTCGGCAAGAGCTCTACCCCTGGCATAATCTTCACCCATCAGCGCCAGCCGCCCCGCATCCGCCCGCTCGATGGCGCGATAGATCTGCCCGCCAGGCGCGTCCTGCTCATCGAAGACGACTACGGAAAAGCCGGCGCGAGATGCCTCCACCGCCGCGGCCATACCCGCGGGGCCGGCGCCGATTATCGCGACATCATATGCGCTCATGTGCTTCCCACCCGCGCCGCGCCGCGCTGGCGGCGCACCCGCATACCTGGCAGCACCTTCACCATGCAGGCCTGCCGGTTAGGGATCCCGTCGATCTCGACCAGGCATTCGAAGCACACGCCCATGAGGCAGAAGGGCCCGCGTTCGGACGCTGAAACCGCTGTGCTGCGCAGGACCCTTTCGCCGGCAAGCAGCAGCGCGGCCGCCACGGTATCGCCGTCCTCCGCCTCGAGTCTGTGCCCTTCGAAATCGAAAGAGAGCCTTGCCTTACGCGACGTCGCGATGCGCTTGAACATCAAACCTCCCTGCGCTGAAGGCGGCGAATTCTTCATCAAGGCGGCCGCGCGCGATCATCGGCGCGAGCGCCAGCGCATGAGCGCCTGCCAGAGTGACGCCGGAATGGCAGTTCACCACGAAGGCGCCCGGATGAGTCCGCGATTGCTCGTAGATGGGAAACCCGTCGCCGGACATGACGCGGAGCGCGGCCCAGGCCCGCACGACCTGCAGCTTTCTGAGAAATGGAAAGGTGCGGGCGGCGCGTCTGGCAATCTCCGCCATGACGTTTGGCCGCGACGCGGTATCGAAGCCCGAGTCTTCGTAGCTGTCTCCCATGAGGAATGTGCCTTCCTCCGTCTGGCGAACGAAGGCGGTTGGCATAGGCAGGACCGTCGCTGCGCGCTCCGTGACAAGAATCTGCCCCTTGAGCGGAGAGACCGGCGCGCTGAGCCCCACCATTGGCGCGAGCGCGCGGTTAGCAAGGCCAGCGGCGAGCACCACTCTCTCCGCCGCGAACACCCCGGCGGCGGTCGTGACGCGATAACCCGAGCCGTCCCTTGCTATCGCGGTCACACGGGCGTCGGCATGATAGCGTCCGCGCCCTTGCAGGAGCCCAGCATGCAGCGCTCGCAAGAGGTGAAGCGGGCTCGCATGGCCGTCGTGCGGGGACCACGAGCCGCCAATGACTGCTTCACCCAAGCCGGGAAGCATCTCGGCAAGCTCGCGGCGGTCGAGGACCCTTGCTTCATAGCGCTCCGGCCCATGCACTTGCCGCATCCGTTCGATGAGATTGGTACGGGCCTGCAGTTCCTCCTCAGAAAGGCAGGTATGCACTCCTCCAGCCTTGTAATAATGCGGCGATACGCCGGTCTCCCCGGCGAGCTCTCCGGCGAATTCCGGCCAGAGGTCGGCCGAGCGGCGTGTCCAACGCGCATATTCGGACATGCCGTCGCCTTTCGACTGCACCCACACGAGCCCGAAATTGCCGCGGGACGCCCGAAAAGCCACATCCCCCTCGTCGAGGACGATGACGCCTTGCCCGATTTTCGCCAGCCCGTAGCTTATGGCGGCGCCAACCAAGCCGCCCCCGACGACGATCGTATCGGCATGCTGAACCGCCATGCTGAAGCCACCTCCGCTGGCACCGGCCGGTTGGCACGGCGCATGTCAGAAACCGGCTAAACTCAATCAACAGCGCAGTCGATAGCGCGCTGCAAGGATTCCCGCGATGCGGGAGCAGATCGCGCCGCCTTCGACACACCGTGCAAAGTGGTCCAATCCTGAGTGAATGGGCAGAACGGCAGCGAGTGCGACTGATCGTATGACCGCATCCTGCTGCGCTGGGTGCGGCAGGGTGCGCCCGTTCAAAAGAAGCGGGAGCGCCGCCCGATGACAATTGACCAGCCACGGCTTGACCAGGAATCTTCCCCTGGTTCGCAGATGCCTGCCACCACCGTTACCCATGGCCAGGTGCTGAAGATTGCGTTGCCAATCACCCTGGCATCGATATCGACACCCCTGGTCGGCATCGTTGACACTGCAGTTGTCGGGCAGTTGGGGAACGAAGCCCTGATCGGCGGCATCGCTGCCGCCAACGTGATCATCAACCTCGTCTTCTTCACCTTCAACTTCCTGCGTTCCTCCACCACTGCCATGGTTTCGCAAGCGTTCGGGGCGGGACACGGGATAGAGATGCTCGCGCATGCGCTCCGCGCCATATGCTTGGCTTTCGCGGCAGGCCTCATCGCAGTGGCGCTACAGTGGCCGATTGCCTATGCCGGCTTTTCCCTGCTCGGCGTCGGCGAGGATGTAAGGGCAGCCGGAATGGTCTATTTCGGCATCCGCGTCTGGTCAGCGCCGCTGCTGCTCGTCAATTATGCGCTGGTGGGCTGGCTCTTCGGCCAGGGCTCTTTCCTGCCGGGCCTTGCCCTCCAGGCAGTGCTCAACCTCGTCAACGCAATACTCAGTATCGCTTTCGTCCTCCATTTCGATTGGGGTGTTGCCGGCGCGGCGCTGGCGACGGTGGCCGCAGAGACGGCCACCGCTCTCGCCGGCGGCATTCTGATAGCGCGCGCTCTTCATGGAAAGGCACGGGCAGTGCTTTCAGCCCTGCCGGACATGCGCCAACTGAAGCGGATACTCAGCATCAATGCAGACATTCTTCTGCGATCCATGATTCGCTTTTTCAGCATCGCTCTCTTCACGCGGGAGAGTGCCGCTTTTGGCACGGCGATGCTCGCAGCCAACGTCGTGCTGATGAACCTCTTCTATTTTTCCGGCGCGATGATCCAGGGGCTTGCCGTCGCCGCCCAGCACCTTGCCGGAAGGGCGGTGGGCGGGTGTGACCGCGTCATGTTCGAAACATCGGTAAACCTCTCCGTCTTCTGGAGCGTTGCGACGGGCTTTGCTGTGGCGGCGGTCTATCTCATCGTTCAAGACCCGATCATCGCGCTCATGACGGCAAGTCCTGATGTACGTGCGCTCGCTCACGCCTATTTTCACTGGGCGCTACTGACTGCCCCGCTCGGCAGTCTTGCCTTCGTCATGGATGGCGTCTTCATAGGTGCGACCTGGGCGCGCGACATCCGCAACATGATGCTCGTCGCTTCGGCCTGCTACCTGCTGCTCATCTTCACCCTTATCCCCTGGCTCGGCAACGATGGACTATGGATCGCCTTCCTCGCGTTCCTCGCCGTGCGCGGTTTCACGCTTCGTTGGCGCATGAACCGGCTGATGTCACGCACCTTTCCGCTCCCCTCCCGATAGCCGTCAGCGGAAGCCCCCCGGCGGAATTTCTTTCTGTATGCAATTAAAAATATTGATTTGAATGTAGAAGTGTACTTTACTGAGGTGGTACCGATACCCGAGAGTTGGAAGCATTCTACGGAGGCATCGACGCGATGGGTGCACCGGAATTCCCTGAGGAGGCCACCTCCAATGAACGGCTGGGGACCGTTCAATCCGTCGAGCGCGCCATCTCCCTCCTGGAGGTGCTGGCGGAACACGGATCGGGAATGCGCCTGAGGGAGATCACCGCGGTCGCAGAGCTTTCCCGTTCGACCACTCACAGGCTGCTCACCACATTGGAAAAGCGGCATTTCGTGCAGTTCAATCGGCATGATGGACGCTGGTATATCGGCCGCCAGGCCTATTTGGTGGCGAGCGCCTTCGTTCATAAGCGGGCCTTCGTCGCCTCCGCCATCCCATACATGCGCAGGCTCAGGGACCTGACGCATGAGACCGCCAATCTCGGCATTGCCGAAGGCCACGACGTGGTCGTTCTGGCGCAGATCGAGAGCCGCGAGGCAAGACTTTCGGTGGCCAAGGTGGGCGGCCGCATGCCCATCCACTGTTCGGGAATGGGCAAGGCCATCCTCGCCGCCTATCCGGAGAAAGAGGTCAGAGCCGTCATCGCAAATATGGCGGTGAGCACGGATGCCCTGGGCCCCTGCTACAGTGACGACCTGCATGTCACCAGGCGTCGCGCCTACGCCATCGACGACGAAGGCTTGGCCCGGGGCGTGCGGTGCGTCGCCTCCGTGGTTTACGGTGCCAACAGCGAACCTCTCTGCGCCATCTCCGTCTCCGGTCATGTCAGCCGCCTGACGGACGAGCGCATCGAAGCGGTTGGCCCGCTCGTGTCGTCTGTCGCGCAGGAATTGACGGGAGCGCTCGGCGGACGCTGAGCCACCGGAAAGATGCCATCACAGCCCCAGCAATGCTGCGGCATTGCGGAAGAAAATGCGCTCGAGCACCTCCGGACGGAAACCGATTTGCTGCACGCTCTTGACGGCTCGGTCCAGCGCAAGCACGGGATAGGAGCTGCCGAAGAGCAACCGGTCGCTGAGGAAGCCGTTTGCAGCGCGGACATATTCCTCGAACCCCGGCATGCGGCCGGCCAGATACATGTCTGGACACAGATACACGTTTTGCCGGCGCAGGCACACATGCAGGATTTGCAGCACCCATGGCCAGCTGCCATGCAACGACACCAGCTTGAGACGCGGGAAATCGGCCGCAACACGATCGAGGTGCTCGGGATTTGTGAAGCTCAGGTCCGGTCCCGCATTTCCTCCGGCCATGATGAAAAGCGGGATGCCTGCGTCCTCGCAATGGCTATAGAAGGGGTAGATGCGCCTGTCGTCGATCGCCAGCGCGTTTCCCAGCAATCCCGGTTCGATGAGTGCGCCTTTGAAGCCGTCGCGCATGGCGCGGTCAATCTCCGCCGATGCCTCGGCCGCCTTGCCAGGATCCACCACCGCAAGGCCCACGAACCTGTCCGGCCACAGCCGGCAAAGCTCACGGACGCTGGCGTTGCTCACGTTCCCCAAACCGGGCGAAATACGGCCCGCTGCCAGCCCCACTCCAACGCCGGCCGCATCCATCTCCGTGAACAGTAGTTCCATTGAGGTTTCCGCAAGCGACGCGGGCGCCTCCAGGCCCATTTCAGCTGCCATCCGCGTGATCCGCGGCACGTCGGTGAAGTAGCTGGTGGTAAGAAACTCCCCGAAGGGAGGTCTAAGGCGGCAATCAAAGATGCGCATTCGAGACGTTCCGATCTTTATCAGGAGGTGGTGGCAGTCGCCGCAAAAAGCGAGGCGGCTCAGAAGCGCGATTGGCTGAAAGGCGCGATATCGATGGATGTCGGGCGGCCGGCGATCATTTCCGCGACCAGTTTGCCCGTCATCGGTCCGCCGCACATGCCCACATGCCCATGTCCGAAGGCGTAGACGATGCCCGGCGAAGCTTTCGACCGGCCAATCACCGGAAGAGAATCCGGCAGGCTGGGGCGGAATCCCATCCACTTGGACATTTCCGATTCCGGGTAGTCCTCGCGCAAGGCGGGAAACAGCGCCCTTGCAGGACGCAGCAGGCGGCGCGCACGATCCATGTTGGGCGGTCTATCGAGGCCCGCGAACTCGACGGTTCCCGCTATCCGCAGCCCGGCCTGCATCGGCGTTGCAACGAATTTATGCATGGCCTCGAGGACGGGCACCCTGGGCATCGCCTCCGGCGACTTGAGCATCAGGTGATACCCCCGTTCGGTGTCGAGCGGGATCTTCTCGCCCAACCGGGCGGCAAGCCGCGCGGACCGGGCGCCGGCGGCGATCACGGCGAAATCGCAGGCCACCTCGCCCCTATCGGTCAACACCGCCCTAACAGCCGATCCGTCACGCTTGAAATCCTCCGCGCTCGCCTTGAAATGCCGCCCGCCGGCTTTTTCCACCGCCCTCGCCAAATGCTGAACGAGGCCTTGCGGATCGACGGTATGGCCGTTCCCGGGCACGAAAAGCGCGGCGTGGTAGTCGGGCGAGAGCGCCGGATCGAACTCCTTGATTTCAGGGCCTTCGAGGATATCGAAGGCGATCCCGTGCCGGCGCCGTAGCTCCCAGCCATAGGCATCGCCGCGGAGCGCGGCCTCGGTTCGATAGACATAGAGAAAGCCGTCGCGCCGGATGAGATGCGTTGCTTCAGCCTGCTTCGCCAACGGCATCAGACAGTCGAAAACGGGACCGAGGAGGCCCGCCAGTGCCGCTGCCTGCTTGTCCACCCGCTCGCGCCGGCCGGAACGGATGAAGCGCAGGAGCCAGGGCGCCAGCTTCGGCAGATATCCCCAGTGGATCGCGAGGGGACCATGGGGATTGAGCAGATAGCCCGGCACATGGCGCAGCACGCCGGGCATTGCCATGGGCACCACGGAGGCAGGGCTGAAGGCGCCGGCATTCCCGTAGGAAGCGCCGCTGCCCGGCGGATTGGGATCGATGAGCGTGACGTCGTAGCCTTCCCTTTGCAGCCAGAGGGCGCTGCATACGCCCACAATGCCCGCTCCCACGACAGCTACGTTCTGTTTTTTCCCATTTTGCATTTCCGTCCGACCTTATTCGATAGCGCGCCAGAGGCGGCGGCTGAACCAGAGCGAGAGCGCCGCAAGGACGATGAACATCCAGAAGAGCGGCCGCTCCAAAAGCACGAGGGGGGAGAGCTCGATGACCTGGCGGGCCGAGCTCTCGAGCATCGGTCCCAGCACATAGGCCAGCACCAAAGGCGCCAGCGGCCATTTGGCCCGCGTCAGCAACCAGCCCAGGAAGCCAAAGACGACGCACACCCAGAGATCGAACATGCTGTTGCGCACGCTGAAAGCGCCCACCAGGCAAAGGACCATCACCGCCGGCGTGAGGATCGCCTTGGGAATCGCGGCGATGCGGACCCAGACGCCCACGAGGGGAAGATTGAGGACGAGGAGGATCACATTGGCAACGAAGAAGCTGCCGATGACGGTCCACACAAAATCGGCTTGCGCTATGAACAGCATCGGCCCCGGCGCGAGGCCATAGACGGTCAGGGCGCCCAGGATCAGCGCCATGGTGGGTCCGGTGGGGACGCCCAGCGCCATCAGCGGCAGCAGATTGCCCATCGCCGCCGCATTGTTCGAGGCCTCGGCCGCCGCAACGCCGGCCACCGCGCCCTTGCCGAACTTTTCCGGCGTCTTGGAAAAGTGCTTTTCGAGAGTATAGGCGAGGAAGGACAGAACCGAAGGCAGCATGCCCGGCAGCAGGCCGAGAGGAAACGACAGGGCTGTCGCCCGCGCCCCTGCAGCCAGCCCGAGGGCGCATTCCTCCCGGCTGGGCATGAGCTTTTCGATCCTGACCTTGCTGAAATGTCCGGTCTCCTCCTCATAGATGCGCAGCATCTCGCCCAGGCCGAAGAGGCCGATCATCACGGGCACGATATTGAAGCCTTGCTGCAGCGCGGTCGTGCCGAAGGTCAGGCGCGCCAGCCCGGCGGCCTCGTCATAGCCCACCGAAACGAGGATCAGGCCGACCACGGCGATGATGGCGCCGCGAAGCAGCGAGCGTCCTGAAAGGGCGGCGATCGCGGTCAGGCTGAATATGCTGAGCCCCAGATACTCCGCCGGGCCGAAACCGAGCGCCAGGCGCGCCGTGGAAGGGCCGAGCGTCGCTACCAGGATCGTGCCGATGATACCGGCGAGGAAGGAAGCGATCGCGGCTATTGCAAGTGCCGGCCCCGCCCTCCCCTGCTTCGTCATCTCATAACCATCGATAGCGGTGACGATGGAGGAAACCTCTCCGGGAACCTTCATCAGGATCGCAGTCGTCGACCCGCCATACATCGAGCCGTAGTAGATGGAGATTAACGCGATGATCATCCCCTCCGGCGGCAGATAGACCGTGAACGGGAAGAGAATGGCAACCGCGGAAACGGCTCCGATGCCGGGCAGAACGCCGACGATCGTCCCGATCAGGCATCCCATGAAGGCAAACGCCAGGTTCTGGGGAGAACAGGCGGCGAGGATACCGGCTAGAAAGGCGTCCATGTGCGGCTCCGTTCCCTACCAAAAAATCCAGGTGGAAAAATAGCCGCGTGGGAGGCTGATCATCAGCGTGGTCCAGAGCCAGGCGGAGGCGGTTGCAAAGATGGCCGCTACCGCCAGGCTGCTTGCCATTCGGTACCCACCCAGCAGTCGCATATAGGCGGCAACCACGATAAGCGTGCTGATGATGTAACCGAGGCCATGAAGCGAAGCGGCATATGCAACGAGCAGGCCATAGCCGATCGCCGTGTTCCGATTGCCCTCGGAAATCCGCCAGTTCTCCGCCAGCGGCTTCAAGGCATAGAAAAGCGTCAGGATGATGAGGAGCAGGCCGAGAAGAATCTGGTAGCCGCCCACTTCGAGCGCGCGCAGATGCCGCGTGACCAGGACGAAGCGGATTCCGTCGCCGGTCACCACCGCGCCAAGGAGCAGAAGAATGCCGATTTCAGCATTCTTCACCAGGCGCGAGCGCACGGTCTGCTCATCGGACATCGCGGTTGCTCCGCAAGTTGGGATCGACGGATGCAGGGGGGCGGCCGCAGCGATCCGCCTGCCCTCCTGACTCGTTCATCGCTTCGCCAGCGCGCGATATTCCTCCGCCTCATCGAGGATATAGGTGCGCGCCTCTTTCGCCGGCAGGAAACGCGGATAGAAGCCGATCGCTTCGATCTCCTTGCGGAAACTGTCGTCCCCGCTCATCTTCTGGACGACCTCATCGAGCCGGTTCAGCACCTCTTCAGGCAGACCGACCGGTCCCGAGAATCCGAAATAAGCGACGAAATCGACCGGATAGCCCGACTCGGCGAGGGTCGGAACATCGGGAAGCGCGGTGGCTCTTTCAGGACCGGCGATCGCCAGCACCTTGAGATCGCCCGATGAGATCAGCGGATTGATCGAGCCGCCGGACATCATCACGTGACCGCCCGCGACCGCAATGTTGCCGGGACCATTCCCACTGTAGTCGACCGGCTTCACCGTCTGGGGATCGATGCCCGCCACGGAGAAAAGTCCTTGGGTTACGAGATCGGAATAGGTGGATCCACCAAGCCGGACATAAGTGAAGCTTCCGGGATTGTTCTTGATGAAGTCGACCATGTCGCTGACGCTGTTCCAGGGGGAATCGCCCTTGACCATGATGAGCGCGCCCTGGGCGGCCATGAGAGGGCCATAGGTGCGCGCCTGCAGATCGACCGGGTTGTCGGGTATGGTCGCCTTGATCGAGCTCGTCGCGGGTGTTTCCAGAAGAAGAGTATAGCCGTCGGGCGCTGCCCGCATCACCGCCTCGATCCCCGGCAGCTGGTTGCCGCCCGGCATGTTGACGACGTTCACCGGCACGCCCAGTTCGCGCGACATGATGCGCGCGGCGATGCGCGCGATCGCGTCCGACCCGCCGCCCGGAGCGTAGGCGACGATGATTTCGATCGCGCGCTCCGGCCAGGCCGCTTGGGCCGGCAACACGGAAAGGCCGGCCAGCGCCGATATGAACAACAGCGAAAAGCAGCGCCGCAGCCGGTTGAGAATGGATGTGTTCATCGCATTGTTCTCCTCACGAATTCCCCTTGTCGGTTTTTGTGACGGTCAGGTTCACCCTGCCTTCCCCTCTAGTCCTTCCACACTGCGCTGTAGACGCGCATCCAGTTCCCCCCGAGTATCTTTATGATATCGCCTTCGGCATAGCCGCGTTTGTGGAGCCCGCGGCTGAGGTTCAGCATTTTGGCATGGCTGTCTAAACCTGCCGGATAAGGATCGTAGCGATCGGTAGGCCCGACGCCGAAAACCTCCGGATGACGCAGTCGCGTGGTGCGCAGCACCGAGTCTCGCGTAAGCTCCAGGGTACGCGCCAGATGGGAGGACATGTCGGAAGCAATTCCAACATGGTCTATGCCCATGATCTCGACGGCGTGGTCGATATGGTCGATGACGTCCTCGACGGTGGAGGGCTGCACGACATGCGTCTCCGGATCTCTCTTCACGAGGCAGGGGAAGAAGGGAATGCCTGCCAGTCCACCCGTGTCAGCCACCGCCTTTAACATGTCGTCGGGCTTATTGCGCCCGAAGGCGCGCGCAAGGGCATATGCACCCGAATGGCTGGCGACCACGGGCGCCTTGGAAAACTTCAGCGTGTCCCAGGATGTCGCCGGCCCGCAATGGGAGATGTCTAGCAGAATGCCGAGCTCGTTGCATTTGCTCACCACCTCGATGCCGAAATTGCTCAGCCCCGGATCGTTGCGCTCGCAACAGCCGGCGCCGATGAAGCCCAGATTGTTGTATGTCATCTGGAATACGCGCAGGCCCAGCTCGTAGAAAATCTCCAGATCGGCCAGCCGGTCGGCAATCGGCTTGGGATTCTGGAAGAAGGGAACCATGCCAATCTTGCCGTCCCGCTTGCAACGCTCGATATCGGCCGCACGGGTGCAAAGGGCCATCCGATCGCTATTGCGCGAAATGAGAGCCTTCAGGTTGCGGAAATTCGCGATCGCGCCGGAGAAATCGGTCTCGTCGGAAGAGAGCGTCGCGTTCCCGCCCGTCACGCCGCCCTTAAGGAAAGCGTCGATTTCCTCCTCAGGCGCCTTGTAGAAGCCGAGCATCGGGAAGGCACCGTCGAACACAATCGCCTTTTCATGCAGTCTAAGGATGTTCAAATCCTCATCGGCGGACAATTCGTAGTACGACATCACTCCCTCTTGCGGCTGCTGCATCTCGAATTCCGACCGGAACCCATATTGGAGTTCACTCCAAGCTGGAGCATTTCGCCAATGCATTGAGGCACGGGGTTATGCCTGAAGTGTATAGCCATCCTCCATTAGCGCAGCAGAAGTGCCCTCTGACCTATTCGGCAGCCGCCTTCTGAACGTTGACGCCGAGTTCGGTAATATATCGGCGGGTTTCCCGGAACAGCTCGCGGGCGGAAGGAGAGAGCGTATGCCCGCGCCTGAAATAGGCGCTGAACGAGCGGTGGATGAAGTTCCAAGGGCCGCGCAGCGCTACAAGCTCGCCGCTGAGCAGTTCGTCCCTTACGACCACGGATGGAATCGCGGAGATCCGGTCGGTGCTCTTCACAAGAGCGACGATCGCTGTGAAGAGCGTCGTTTCGACCGGGAACGCCGGCACGTCGTGTCCTTCGTTGCGGAAGAAATTCTCCAGGCGGCTGCGCAGGTCGAGCCCCTCCGTAGGCAGGATCCATTTGCACTGGACGATATCGCGCACGGACAGGGACGAAAGCTTGGTAAGAGGATGGCCCGGGCGGGCAATGACCACGAGCGTGTCGGTGAAGAGTTCCTGCTGCAGGATGTCCCGCGCCTGCTCCTCGGGGCTCATAAGGGCCATGACGAAATCGTATTTGCCGCTCCGCAATCCTTCGAGCAGGGCGGGTTTGCGGTCCTCGACGAATTCGATGGTCAGATGCGGCCAGCGCGGGACAAACCGGGCAAGCACC
Organism: Chelativorans multitrophicus; assembly: GCF_011317445.1. Lineage (GTDB taxonomy): Bacteria > Pseudomonadota > Alphaproteobacteria > Rhizobiales > Rhizobiaceae > Chelativorans > Chelativorans multitrophicus. The sequence continues at coordinate 455,560 of NZ_JAAAPL010000002.1, read as the reverse complement.
TGCGGGACGATCTTGTTTGCCACCATGGCCGTCGAGCCGATGCAGATCTTGCCCGCGCCGGCTCCGGTGGCAGCCTCAATTTCCGCCAAGGCTTTCCTGAAGTCGCTCTCGATGCTCTGGAGGAAAGGGAGCATCGCTTTGGTGTATTCGGATGGCGTCACGCCATGTGCGGTTCGTTGAAGCAGAGGCACCCTCAGCCGGTCCTCCAGCCTTTTGATGCTTCTGGTCAGCGTAGGCTGGGTGGTGTTCAGCTCCTGAGCGGCCCGATTGATGCTGCCACACCGGACCACCGCCAGCAACTCCAAGAGCTGCGCCACGGGGATGCTTCTGAGGTTCATTGGTTCGCCTCCTCATACTGGCAAGGAAACCAATGAAACCACAATTTCGCGCGGAGCGCGCCTTTCATCGGCAGGCCTCCCAGGCGCACCTTGATCGAGGTGGCGTTCACAGCCAGGAAGATCATTGTCAGGCCGCCATTATGATCGGGCGGATCAAGCACGTTGTCGGCGCCGATCCGGCGCCTCGGACATCAGGACAGGCTGTGTAACGGCGCGTATTCGTGATCGTAGCCGAAATAGGCGGGACCCACGAGATCGAGCCCGGCCGGCGTCCGCCACTGCTCGTCGCAGGGCAGGCCGATCATCGTCACGGCCAGGCCGTAGCGGAGCTGCTCCGTGGTCACCGGAAGGCCTCCGTCGGCGTCGAGCGCACAGATCAGGTCGGGCGTTATCGCCATCGGGGCGCCATCGTCGCCTCGGCAAATCAGGAATTCGTTCTGGAAATCGACGCGGAAGCTCTTCCCCTCGTCCGCTTCCATTCCCTTGAATAGCGCCTGCCCGCGCGCAAATCCGCCTACGGTCCGCCGGTCTATATCGGCGACCCGGCCGGAAAACAGGCGCTTGCCGCCAAGACGCCTGATCAGCGCCTCTGCGGGATTGCGGTGTGCATTCCGCTCCGCCGATATCGTCTCGCCGATCTCCTTGATAAGCGACAGGGTGTGGCGAAGGATGCCGCGCTTCACCTCTGCCCCGCTCATCGGGTAGAGCGCCACCAGGGCCGCTCCCCCCATTTCCACGGTCTGGCATCGGGCGAGACGCTCCGTCCAGCGGTTGGAGATCGCGTTGATGATGGAGCTGTTGCCCTTGTCGTCGGCCAGCACCATGGGCGTTGCCGAGACGCCGTGCATGGTGAAGGACACCATTTGCAGTTCCGGAAAGGCCCGGCCCATCCCGTCGCCGTCGATCAGCGGCAGGCCGGTGGCGGAGGCGACGGCGAAGGGAATTGTCGAGTTGAGCCCGCCGGCCTCGATGCAGATCAGCGCGTCGGCCCTGCGCCCGAGAAAGGCCTCGAGCTGCGCCAGGGCGAAACCGGCCTCCGATCCGTTGGGTAGCTTCTCCACCATTACGGTCGGCGCGCCCATCATGCACACTGGCAGGCAAAGCCAGTCGTCCTCGACGTCGTCGGGCGAAATCACCGTCACCGGCCCCTTCTCCGCCATCACGGACTGCGCCATCAGCTTGCCGATATACGGGTCTCCACCGCCGCCCGTGCCGAGAAACGCACCGCCCGTCGCGATCGCTTCCATGTCCTGCGGCATCACCTGGAATGATGTCATCGAGCCACCCTCTCCCGTTCCTGCTCGCACATTGGCCTGTAATCGATCCCTTCAAGGCCGAATCCCTTGGGTCCGACCACCTCCAGCGCCGCGTCGGAGCGGAGCAACGGGTGGCATGGAAGGGCGAGAACGGCCACGCGCTGGCCATAGCGAAGCATCTCGGTGGTGATGGCCTCGCCGCTATCCACGTCGAGAATCACGATGAGGTCGGGAACGACCACTTCGACCGCGCCATTGCGCAGAAACACGAGGTTTTCGTTCTGGATGAGAACCGAGCCCTCGTCTCCCTCGTACTGATCGAAGCCGGTAAGGTGCACCTTGCCTCTCACGAAGCCGCCGGCGATCGTACGGCTGACATCGGCGATCTTCCCCCGGAAGACCATTCTCCCATTTTCGCTCTCGCATATGGCGCAGATCGGATCAGCATGCGCGCGCCGCGCCGTCATGACGGCTTCGCCGAGTGCCATGGCCCGGCTGTAAGAGCCGGGGATGGCGAACTGCTTCAGGAACTTTCCCGACATCGGCGCGCTTGCAAGCGTCGACGCACCGCCCTGGGCCACGACGCAGGCCCGCGCCATGGTCTCGTGCCACTTTTCCGAGATCGCGTGCTCAAAGATCACCACATTGCCGTGCAGGTCGCACATTACGCTCGGCGTCGATCGATGGCCGTAGATTGAGTAGGTCGTCATCTGCATCTCGGGGAACGCGCGCCCCATCCCGTCGCAATCGACGACCGGGAGCCCGGCCGCGGAAGCGGTGATCAGCGGTTCCATCGCATTCTGCCCGCCGATCTCCTCGCAGGCGACGGCATCGATGGAAACGCCGAGCCGCTCTTCCAGCGCACGGATGCACCTGAGCCCTTCCTTCCCCTCCTTGATCCGCTCATGCGAGACGAGCGGCGCGCCGATGCCGCCCACGGAAACGACGACGGCGTCGTCGGGAAGGGTCTCGAGCGGCACAATCTGCATCTTGAAGCCCTGCCGCAGCGCCTCGCGGGCGCGCAGCTTGCCGATATAGGGATTGCCGCCGCCGCCGGTCCCCAGGATCGCGGCGCCGATCTCCAGCGCATCAATCTGCCGCTCGTCGAGAAGAAAGCCGCTCGTGCGTTCAAGCATGTACGCCGTCCATCTCGCCGACCACCTTCACATGGATGCGGGTGGCATTGCCGGGAAGATACGCGAGCGGCACGTCCTCGCGTTCGATGACGGTTATCGTCGCCGGCGCGGCGCCGGAGCGCATCGCCTTCTCGCGCGCTTCCTCCTCCGCCTGTTTCAGGCAGGTCTCGCGGGTAAGCCCGTTGGCGAGCGAGAAGATGCGGTCCACCTCGCCGCTCACCTGCGCGATCGCAGCCCCCACCGCGTTAGCGACGGCGAAGTTCTCCGGACGGATTACGCGCAGGTCGCCGAGCCTCTCCGGCATGAGGATGGAGCCGCCACCCACCGCGACCACTGGTATCGGCTCGGGCGAGATGCGGCTGCGCTCCACGCCTCGTTCCAGCATCCGCACGATCTCGGCCAGAGCCTCGTCTACGAGTTCGCCGGAAAGCGAGGCGACCGCTGCGGGATTGCCGATCGATGCCCGGCCGGCCGCGACGGCGATATCGGTCGCCGTCAGCGTTCCGCCGCCGAACACCAGCGCCTCCTTCGTGATGCGATAGCCGACGGATTGCGGCCCGACGCTCACTGCATCGCTTGTCCCTTGGACGAGCGAGCCCCCGCCCAACCCGATGGAGAAAACGTCAGGCATGCGGAAATTCGTGCGTACACCGCCGATATCGACCACCGTCGATGCCTGGCGCGGGAAGCCGCGCTGGATAGCCCCGATGTCCGTGGTCGTCCCGCCGATATCGACGACGATGGCATCGCTTTCCCCTGTTAGGAAGGCTGCCCCGCGCATAGAATTGGTGGGACCGGATGCGAAGGTAAGGACCGGGAATTCCCGCACGACATCAGCGCCCATGAGCGTGCCGTCGTTCTGGGTGATGAAGAAGGGGCAGTTGAGTCCTGCCGCCTGGAGCGCCCTTCCGAAGGCATCGACCGTGCGGCCGCTGAGCTCGAGCAGGCTGGCGTTCATGATAGCCGCGCTTTCGCGTTCGAGCAGGCCAATGCGGCCGATATCTCTGGAGACAACCACGCGCAGGCCGGGACAGCGCTTCATGAGGTGCTCGCGTGCGGCGGTCTCCATCGCGGCGTTGATCGGGCTGAAGACGGAGGTGATCGCCGCGGCCGTCAGGTCCTTGGCGCGAATGTCCGCAGCGATCCGGTCAAGCTCGTCCGTGTCGAGCGGCGCGATCTCGCGGCCGTCAAATTCGTAGCCGCCGCGCACCAGGTACCGGTGCCCGCCGACGGTCTCGCGCAGATCCGCCGGCCAGTCCACCATAGGCGGCAGGCAGGCGGTGGCCGGCAGGCCGAGACGGATCGCCGCCACCGGATTGACGTGCTTACGCTCGATCACTGCATTGGTGAAATGCGTCGTGCCGATCATCACATGGGTTATTTTCGAGCGCTCGACGGAGGCCTTGGAGATAGCCGCCTCCATCGCCTCGATCACGCCGCTCGTGACATCCTCGGTGGTTGCAGCCTTCACGCCCGCAAGGACGGACCGGCCGGCCATGATGACCGCGTCCGTGTTCGTCCCTCCGACATCGATTCCCAATCGGTACATCTTGTCCTGGTCCCAGTTGCCGCCTACGCCCAGCGCTTCTCTGCCGGGTCTGTTTCAAAGGGGATACGATGCTTGATGAGGCTCGAGAGCTGCCGGCAGGCCATCACGCATCTCTGCCTCGTCGGCTCATCCGTCAGCTCGCCGTCCTTGAAGTCCGTATCCGACGCATAGACCGCAAGCGGCACGCTGGAGGCGCCGAAAAACCCGAAGAGCGGCCGCATCTGATGCTCCACCATTAGCGCGTGCCGCTGGCCGCCGCCGGTGGCGGCGATCAGGACCGGCCTTTCCAGAAGGCTGTTGGGATCGAGAAGGTCGATCAGGTGCTTGAAAAGGCCCCCATAGGAGCCTTTGTAGACGGGGCTTGCGACGATGAGCGCGTCGGCCGACTCGATTTCCTGCAGGATCCGCTCGAGTTTCGGTGATGCGTCCGAGCGGAAGAGGCAGGTGCCGAGATCCGGCATAAGATCGAGCACGTCGTAAACGGCGTTCGCGCCGCCGCATTGGCGCGCCGTTTCGGCGACAAGGCTGGTTACGAGCGCCCGTGTCTTGGAAGGCCGGCGTATGCTTCCCGCCAGACCGATGATCTTTCTTGTCAAACTGCTTTTCCTTCAGATTGTTGGGAGACGCGTTTGGCGTGATGGCGAATCCGTCACCCCTGGAGAATGCGTCGGGGTCCCCGCCCTATTCCGCCGCATCGGGCTTTGCGTTTCGGCCATCGCGGGCGAGCACGTGGCGCGTATGCGGCCACGACAAGCCCAAATGCTCACGCAGCGTGCTGCCTTCGTACTCCCTGCGGAAAAGACCCCGCCGCTGGAGTTCGGGGATGACGAAGTCGACAAAGTCGGAGAGGCTGCCCGGCAGCGCTTGCGGCATGATATTGAAGCCGTCGGCGGCTTCGGAGGTGAACCATTCTTCCATCTGGTCGGCGATGTCCTCCGCCGTGCCGATGACGAGATTGTGCCCGCGCGTCCCGGCGATCCTTGTATAGAGCTGGCGGATCGTCATGTTCTCTCGAGCGGCCGTGTCCTTCAGCACCTTCAGCCGGCCCTTTCCGGTATTGTTGTCCGGCAAGTCCGGGAAGGGTCCGTCGATCGGATAGCCGGAAAGATCGTGGCCGGCCATGGACGACAGGAGGCCGAGGCCGACGACGGGATCGATGAGGTCCTGCAGTTCCTGGAACTTCGCTTGCGCCTCTTCCCGCGTCCGGCCGACGACAGGCGAAAGGCCAGGCATGATTTTCAGATCGTCGGGCGAGCGGCCTGCCTTCCGCACCCGCTCCTTCAGTTCCCTATAGAAGGTGATTCCGTCGGAGAGGGCCGGCTGCGCGGTGAAGACAACGTCGGCGCACCAGGCGGCGAGATCCATGCCCGCGTCGGAGGAGCCCGCCTGCACGATGATGGGGCGGCCCTGTGGCGTGCGCGGCACGTTGAGTGGGCCTCGGACGGAGAACCGCTCACCCTTGTGGTTGAGCATGTGGAGCTTTTGCGGATCGAAGAAGCGCCCGCCCTCCTTGTCGAGGATCAGCGCGTCATCTTCCCAGCTGTCCCACAGGCCGATGACGATTTCGGCAAACTCGCGCGCCCGTGCATAGCGGTCCGCATGCGCCAGGTGAACGTCGAAGCCGAAATTGTAAGCCTCGGCCTCGTTCGCCGAAGTGACAAGGTTCCAGCCCGCCCTGCCCCCGCTCAGATGGTCGAGCGAGGCATATTTACGCGCCACGTTGTAAGGCTCGTTGAAGGTCGCGGTAGCCGTCGCGACAAGCCCGATCCGCTCCGTGACCGCTGCGAGCGCCGAAAGCAGCGTGATCGGCTCGAAATAGGCTGCGCGCGAGCTGCGTCCGTCGGACTCCAGCTCGCGGCTCCAAATGCCCGCATTGTCGGCGAGGAACATCATGTCGAACTTGCCGCGCTCGGCGATCTTCACCACCCGGATGTATTCCTGGAGATCGACGCCGGCGTCGGCCTTCACGTCGGGATGACGCCAGGCGGCTATATGCTGGCCGGTCGCGGTCAGAAACGCCCCGAGCTTCATCTGTTCGCCCGCTTTCCTCATGACACCTCCCTTGGGTGGATCTTTGCGGAGTTGCCAAAGCGTAGATGAAAGCCACCTGCCGCAAAATACGTGCCGGCACGTAGGAGGCGAAAAGACAAAGCTAGCCCGGATTCTCGATCATGGCGCGGCGGATGAGCTGCATTGCCGTCGTCGCGTTGTATTTCGCCATGGCGCGTGACCGGTGGATCTCAACCGTCCGGTGGCTGATCCCGAGCTGTTTGGCGATTTCCTTATTGGAACGGCCTTCGAGCACGAGCGAAAGCACTTCCTGCTCGCGGCCGGTAAGCGGTTCTTCCGGCCGCGGCAGACGCTTTATCAGGTCGAGCTCGCTCGCCTGAGCAAAGCTGTGATGGGCCGTGCTGCCCATTTCCATAAGCCGCAGGTGGAGGGCCCCGGCGATGACACGTCTGGCCGTGACCACCGGCTTGTGCGATTCGCTCGCCAACTGCTGGGCCATCTCCTTGGTGTACCCGACCGAATGCATCAGGATGAAATCGACATCCCTGAGCAGGAGCGCCGTCTCGTCGATGCGGCTTGCCTCGCCGGAATAGGCCACGGTCTGGTAGTTCTGGATGAGGATGCCGTAGTCATGGAGCGTCACCGGATCGGAGGCTTGTTTCCGTAGGGGAAAAACGACGCCAAGCTGTGCCGTGCCGAGGATGAAGGAGGCGATCCATTCATCCACCGCCAGTTGGCCGTGGATGAGTGGGGTGGACGTCTCGAATTTGCGGAAGATGCCGCTGGCGAGCAGCACAAGCAGATCGTGCCCCAGCCGGTCGATCTGGGCGGTCACGATATCCAGCCGCCTGTTGATAAACTCCGAAGAGACGACGACCTGTTCGCCGCTGGCCAGCCGCGTCACGAGAGGCGTATCGCGCAGCGAACGCGGCGGCTCGATCTCACCGTCCGAAAGGCCGTCCAGCGCGCCGATTTCCGTGTAGTCGATCGGTTCGCGAATATGCTCCAGCACCTCCGAGATAAGCTCCGGCCGCGGTGACTGGCCGAGCGTTATGAAGCAGACTCGCTTTTTCATGCCATCAAACGACATTCCGGGCCGGACACTCCATTTAGCCTCTCTTGGCATCATTGCTTTCGCCCGAGTATAGACATTGCCCAGGCCTCGTCCATCGTGCCAACGAATGCCGGCTGTAAGTGCTGCCACGTATTCTTAGGCCCACACTGGCTTGATAAGCTTGCAGGATCGAGGCAGGTGCCCTGGAGAACCGGCGCGCCCGACGAAGCCATAAAAGGCAGCCGGAAGCGGCGCCCCGCTCCAAGGCGAGACTTGCTTCCTTAATGCCGGCGATTCTAGCTTGAGAAGGGGAACAGGAATGTCGAATTTCATGCTCACGCGCAGGCAACTTCTGGCCGGAACGGCGTCGGCCGGCATAACGTTCGGCGTCGGGCCGACGATGCCCTTCGCGGCAGCCGCCGATAAGCGAACGCTGCGTCTGGCCGACGGCAATATCGGTCAGGCCGACCCGCACAAGCCCGTGGACTTTCCGGGCTCCATCCTCATGTTCAATCTTTACGACTTTCTGGTGCGTCCAGCGCCCGGTGGAGAGATTGAGCCTTCCGTGGCGGAATCCTGGGAGATTTCGGAGGACGGCAAGGTCTACGCCTTCACCATTCGCGACGGCATCAAGTTCCATGACGGTTCGCCGCTGACGGCCGAGGATGTTGTCTTCTCCGCCAACCGCATGATCACGATGAAGCGTGGCTTCTCGTTCCTCTTGGCCGCTGTCGAGAAAGCCGAGCAGGATGGCAACAAGGTTATCTTCCGGCTGCGCGAGCCGTTTTCACCCTTCCTTGCAGCGCTGGTGCGCCTTGCTATAGTCAACAAAAAGCTCGTGACGGCCAATCTGAAGGACGGCGAATTCGGGGAGTTCGGTGACTACGGCGAGGCATTCCTGAGCAGCAACGACGCCGGCAGCGGACCATACAAAATCGCCAGGCATGATTCCCAGAACGAAACGGTGATGGAGATCAATCCCGATTATTTCGCGGGCTTTGCGCCCAATCCGCCCGAGGTGGTGCGCTCGAAATTCGGCGTCGAGGCCGTGACCGTGCGCCAGCTCATGCCGCGAGGCGAGATCGACCTTACGCGCCTGCCGCTGCCGCCGGAGATTGTCGCCGCGCTTTCGCAGTCGGACGGCATTTCTATCGGCCAAGACCGCAAGCCCACCATCTTTCACTTCAAGATGAACACGCAGAAGGCGCCGCTCGATGACGTGAATGTCAGGAAAGCGATCGCGCTTGCCTTCGACTATGACCAGCTTTACGCGCTTCTTGATGTGGCCGGCCAGCAGCAGGGTACGCCGATCCGCGGCCCGATCCCGGCGGATGTCATGGGTTATGATCCCGGTGTACCCCTGATCAAGCGCGATATCGAGGCGGCAAAGGCCGCACTCGCCGAGTCCAAATATGCCGATCAGCCCTTGGAGCTCAATCTCGTTTGGTTCAAGTCGGTAGCGCTGCAGGAGAAGTTCGCGCTCCTGCTGCAGGCCAATCTGGCCGAGCTCGGAATGAAGGTGAATATCACCTCCGCCCCGTGGCCTCAGATCGTGGAAATGGCCACCAGTCCCGAAGCGACGCCCCACCTTGCCTGTGTGGCGACCTCTCTTTCGACAACGGACGTGGACTCCATGCTGTGGGCCGAATATCACAGCTCGGCGGCAGGCACCTATCTTTCCATGCACTGGCTGCAAAAACCGGAAATCGATGCCGCGCTCGAAAAGGGCCGCCAAACCACCGATCCCGCGGCGCGTCACGAGCTTTACAAGGAGCTGGCGCGCGTGATCGCGGACGAGTATCCGTCGGTCTTCCTTTACCAGGCCATCGATCTCGTGGCATTCCGGGAAAACCTGCATGTGCCGGGCTTCGAAGACCCGAAGCAGTCCATTCCGATCATGGCCGGCAATTACCGGTACGACAGGATGACAATGGATGTTTGACCGGCGACGGGCAGGCATGGAAATCTCCTTGCCTGTTTCGGTCCGGCAAATCCGTTTCGGCGCGGCTCGGCTAGCGCTCCGGCGAAAGCCGGAGCCACGCCGACATTTCGATCGGAGCGTTCCAACCGCCATCTTCAACATACGAGCGACTGGTCAGGGAAGTTGACGTCATCAAAGCAGAATTCGATCGGGGAAACTGGGGCGCGGTACATTTCGCCTCCAGGTCACCCGGATTGTTTCGAATCAAAGCAGCGCACGATCGAGCCCGGCGCACCCCTGCCCTCCCTAGTGGAAAAAGGGCCCTCGGTATGACGCGCTTTCTCTTCAACCGGCTGATGAGCGGCATCATCGTCGTCATCGGCGTTTCCGTACTGATGTTCCTACTCGCGCGTGTCATTCCGGGCGACCCGGCGCGCCTTGCACTGGGGCCGGAGGCGAGCGCGGAACAGGTGGAGGCCATGCGCCAGCAGATGGGCTTCGACCGGCCCATCGCCGAGCAGTACATACGCTTCATGAAGGGTGCGCTGAACTTCGATTTTGGCAGGTCGCTCTATACCGACAATCCCGTTTCGCAGGACGTTGCCGCCACCTTCCCTGCCACGCTGGAGCTAGTGATCTTCGCTGGCGTCGCCATGACGTTGATCGGCGGCGCGATGGGAATTGCCAGCGCCCACTTCAAGGACCGCTGGCCGGACAATGCTGCGCGTATCCTCTCTTTGCTGGCCGTGGCTCTGCCCAATTTTGTCTGGGCCCTTTTCCTGATGCTGCTTCTTTCCTTCTGGCTCGGTCTCCTGCCGCTCACGGGCAGGCTGTCGGAAAGCCTGACGGCGCCGCCGGCCGTCACCGGGCTGTACACGGTCGATGCCCTGTTGGCGGGCCAGTGGCAGGTTTTCCGTGACGCGCTTGCCCATATCGTGCTGCCGGCGGTGGCCCTTTCCCTCCCTGGCCTGGCGCAGATCTCGCGCCTCACCCGCACCAACATGGTCGATAGCTACGATCGGCCTTTTGTCGAGTTCGCGCGGGCTTACGGCTTGGCTGAAAGCTCGATCGCGCTCAAATGGGCGCTGCGGCCGGCCATCATCCCGACCTTGATGATCCTGGGCATGCAGATCGTCGCGCTGCTCGGCAACGCCTTCATCGTCGAGACGATCTTCCATTGGCCCGGAATGGCGAAATACGGCGTCAATGCCATTATGCGCAAGGATCTTAACGCGGTGATCGCCGTGGTCATGCTGATTTCGGTCTTCTTCGTGCTGATCAATATGATCATCGACACGATCGTCTCCTTTATCGACCCCAAGATCAGGTTGAAGGCCTCATGAGCAAGGCTGATCCCAGATGGCGCGGATGGCGCCGCTTCGCCCGCAACCGCTTGTCGGTGTTTGGGGCGGCGCTCATCGCGCTCGTGCTATTTTGCGCCCTCTTCGCTCCCTATGTGGCGCCCTACCCAGAGCATGCCGGCGTGGTGGTGAACTTCGCCGACGCAAACAAGCCGCCGAGCGCGAAGTATTGGCTTGGCACGGACAGCGTGGGCCGGGACGTGCTGAGCCGCATTATCTTCGGCTTCCGCAACTCCCTGATGCTCGGAGCGGTCGTCGTATCCCTGGCGATTTCCCTCGGCACCATCGTCGGGCTCGTAGCGGCCTATCTCGGCGGCAAGGTGGAGAGCGTGCTGATGCGTGTCACCGACATCTTCCTCGCCATACCCTCGCTGGTGCTGGCCATGGCCATCCTTGGCATCTCCCAGCCGTCGCAGATGCTGGCAATGATCGCCATGGCAGTCGCCTGGTGGCCCTGGCACGCGCGGCTGGTCTACGGCATCGTCCGCTCGCTGAGGCACGAGGGTTTCGTGACCGCTGCCGAAGTTGTGGGCGCCTCTCCCCTGAAGGTGATGTTTGGCGAGCTCCTGCCGAACTGTGCGCCCAACCTGCTGACCAAGGCGAGCTTGGACATGGGTTTCGTGATCCTGCTCGGAGCCAGCCTCAGCTTTCTCGGCATGGGCGCTCCGCCGCCCACCCCCGACCTTGGCACCATGGTATCGGAAGGCTCCCAATACCTTCCCGACCTATGGTGGCTTTCCATCACCGCGGGTCTCGCGATCTTCGTGATCGTCCTCGGGTTCAACCTGGTCGCGGACGGCCTGCGCGATCTCTTCGATATCGTTGGATAAGACATGGAAGATCTCCTGCGGATAGATGACCTGAGACTGACCTTCGAGACCCATGACGGCCCGGTCAGCGTCCTGCGTGGCGTCGATCTGACGGTCGGAACGGGCGAGCGCGTGGCGCTGGTTGGCGAATCCGGCAGCGGAAAATCCGTAACCGCACGTGTGATCATGGGGCTATTGCCGCAGCGGCGCATCCGCACCAGCGGCAACCTGCAATTAGACGGCTCCGACGTCCTCAAGGAATCTCCCGCCCGCGCCAAAGGCCGCCGGGGGCGCGACATCACCATGATTTTCCAGGACCCGATGGCCGCTCTCAACCCGGTCTTCACCATCCGGCAGCAATTCGCCGCCGTTCTGACGCGTCTTGACCGACGGCTCAGCACCGCCGAGGCGGAAAGCTGCATGCGCACGGCCCTCCGGGACGTCTCCATTGCGGATCCCGAACGCGTTCTGGACAGCTACAGCTTCCAACTGAGCGGCGGCCTCAACCAGCGTGTCATGATCGCCATGGCCCTGGCGAGCCGGCCGAAGCTGTTGATCGCGGATGAGCCGGGCACCGCGCTCGACGTGACGGTCCAGCAGCAGACCCTGAACATCATGGCCAACCTCTCCCAGGCTTACGGCACGGCGATCCTGTTCATCTCCCACAATCTCGGCGTCGTCCGCAAATTCGCCGACCGCGTCTGCGTAATGTATGCGGGGCGGATCGTCGAGAGTGCGCCGACGGATGCGCTTTTCGCCAATCCTCGCCATCCCTATACACGCGCCCTGCTCGCCTCAGTCCCGCGGCTTTCGTCCGACCGGCTCCCGGAGGCTATCGAAGGCTCGGTGCCGGATCTCACCGCGCTCACCGAAGGCTGTGCCTTCCGCCCGCGGTGCCAGTTCTCCCGGCCCGAATGCGAAGCTCCGGTGCCCATGTGGCGGCATGCCGGCCACGGCGTCGCCTGCATCCACGAGGTAAACCCGGCATGAGCGAGCCGCTGCTCCAGATACGCGAGGCCGCGAAGACCTTTCACGTCGGCAGCTCCGAGGTGAAGGCTCTAAAGGGCGTCAATCTATCGGTCGGCAAGGGAGAGACCGTCGCCATTGTCGGCGAATCCGGATCGGGCAAGACGACGCTCGCCAACCTCATTCTGGGCATCGAGAAGCCATCCGCCGGCGAGATCGTCCTGGCGGGCAGGCCATTGTCCGGCCGGCGCTCGAAGGCGGACCGCCGGCAGATCGGCCTCGTGCAGCAGAATCCCTACTCCACGCTCAACCCGCGCAAATCCATCGGCCAAGCGATCGGGTTGCCGCTCTCGGTCCACAATGTCTGCCGCCGATCCGAACGGCGCCGGCGGATCGGCGAGCTTCTGGAAAAGGTAGGCCTTCATCCCGAGCTGCAGGACCGGCGGCCGCTAGCTCTTTCGGGCGGGCAACGGCAGCGCGTGGCCATTGCCCGCGCGCTCGCAACGGACCCGGAGCTGCTGGTGCTCGACGAGCCCACCTCCTCGCTCGACGTCTCCGTGCAGGCACATATCCTGCGGCTTCTAAAGGACCTGCAGGAGGAGCTGGGCCTGACCTATCTCTTCATCACCCATGATCTGAGCGTCGTGCGCGTGCTCGCCAGCCGCGTGATCGTGATGTATCGCGGCCTGGTGGTCGAGGAAGGCGCCGTCGCGGACGTGTTTTCCGGGCCGCGCCACCGCTATACGCAGCAGCTCCTGGCCTCTATCCCAACCGTTTCGGCGGAGGACGACCGCCTGAAGCCCGACTGGTCGTGGGAGGCCGACGTGGACAGCACCGAGGTCGCGGAGGAAGGCTGCCCGTTCCGCCCGCGCTGCCCGTTCGCGCTTCCCGCTTGCGCCGCCGGGACTCCGGTCCTGGCGGGGCCCAAGCATCACCTCCATGCCTGCCTCAATCCCGGCGGCGCCCCAACACGCAAATCAAGCCTGGAGCTATTGGCCGGCCAATGAAGAAACATCAGCTAAAGGACATGACCTTCGTGGAATTTCGCGAGCGCATGGCGGAGGACCCGGTCATCCTCGTTCCGCTCGGCAGCCAGGAGGAACAGGGGCCGCACGCGCCCATGGGCGATTTCATGCTCTCCGAACGTCTTGCGGCCGCCGTCGCCGAACGCTCCGGAGCGATCGCCGCTCCTACTATCCCGTTCGGCTATGCCGATGTCTTCCGAGGCATGGCAGGCGGTATCCAGCTACGGCCGGCGACCTTCTGCGCGCTGCTGGAGGATACGATTGCAGCCTTCCTGGATCACGGATTGCGGCGGATCGTGCTATTCAACGGTCACACCGGCAATGCGGGCCTGATCGACCAGACCGTGCGCGAATTGAAGATCCGTACAGGCCTGATCATTCCCTCCATCAATATTTGGAAGGCCATACCGCACGAACTCTGGACGAGGCTGCACGGGGATCTTGCCGAGCGCGCCGGTGGCCATGGGGCCGACCCGATCACCTCGGTCTACTGGCATTACTTTCCCGAGCTGATGCGACCGGATCTTCAGAAAACGAGCGAGGCCGCGAAGGCCTTCGGGCATGAGCCGGTCGGCCTGTCGGCAATATCGTTCCAAGGCTGCGAGGTGGCCGTTCCCTTGGACGCGCTTGACGTCAATCCGCACGGCTTGATCGGCGGGAACTCACGGCTGTCTAGCGCTGAGATCGGGGCGGCCTTTGCTGAGCACATCATCTCCTTCGCCGCCGAGTTCGTAAAACATTTCCGCAACTGCGATCCGGCCGATCTGCGCTCTGCCCCCAACGCCATGCCGAATTCATAATCTTAACCGGTAGACCGTGGCGCGCAGCAAGGCGGCGATCTTCTTGATCGCCTTGCAGACGGCATCCCAGACAATTTCGGAATCGGCGAGGCTCTTCACGCCGATTTTGAACCAAACGCATTCGTGCATTAAGCTGCCAACCCAACCAGGCTACGCATCGCACGCGATGTTAAAATTTCATAATGCCTGAAGGTCTTAGGACGGAAGCTTCACTCGGTGGTTACGCCACACATACTCGGCGAAGCTGTCCAGTTCCGCCTGCTTTCTCTCCTCTGACCACTGCAGGATTACCCCCATCGCGTCGACGATCCTACCCAGGAAGTCCAGCGTCACTGCCTTGTCCCAGAAGAGTGGAGTGCGGCGGCAAAGGATATCAATCGCGCTGGTAGCGTGCTCTGCCGTCAAGAAGTGACGCACAGCGCGTTCGATTTCCGCCTGTGATGATGTCGGCGTCAGGGCCGGTATCCCGCGCGGAGAATAGTTTATCGTCTTAGCCGGACCGGCGGCGCCCAGCACACCTTTGACTTTCTGGGTGACCTTCCGGGCGGTCTGCCGATGGTTGACAATGATGCCCCAGGTCACCGCCAGGAGATTGCGCGCGCCATGGTCTACCATGTCGTGGAAGATGCTGAACGGCAGGCGCTTGCCCTTCGCCCTGCTGGGGTCAAAAGTAATCGGCCGCGCGCCAGCCCAGGCCATTTCAATTTTTGCTTCCTTGATCGGCAAGCCGGGAAGCAAAGCCTGTGCTTCGCGGATGATGAAATCGATGTCCTCGTCCAGCGGGGTCACCTCATCCGGATGTCCGTCGTAGAACGTCTCAGTCGGCCCGAGGTAGTGATAATCGCCCCAGGGAAGGCAGAAAATATGCTCACCCTCGGAATTTTCGCCGGCTATGCCATGACCGCGGAATTCTTCGGGCAGGCGAATGAGTACGTGGACGCCCTTCATCGCGCGAACGCGAGGAGGAATATTATCCAGGCCGGGAACCATGCGGTTGGTGCGGTCGATCTCGATGCCTGCAAGATTCAGGACATAGCGGGCGTTGACGGAGGCTGTGTGCTCGCTGTCCTCCAGCGTCAGCTTCCAGTCGGTCTTGCCAGTTTTCTCCAGGTGGACCACCTTGGTGTAGTTGCGGATCACCGCGCCCATGTCTTCCGCGTTCAGGCATGCATCGAGTGCGATGCGCTCGGGCCACCTGAACTGCTGGTCGGTGAAGGCCACGACGGAGCGTATGTCGTCCTGATTGACGAGATGCTTTACAAACGGATGAGGCGACGCGGCACCTTTCCATCGGCGATAATTGATCGGGCTGCGGCCACGATTCATCACCCGCACGAGAGCCGCTCCGATATCCACATGCCAGCCCCGATAGCCGGCATGCTTGTAGATGGGCAATGCGATGTCCATAGGCCGCAGATAAGCCCGGATGGTCTTGTAGAGTTCACCCTGCGCAACGGCCATGTCACTCGCCGTCCGCAGCTTCATTAGCAGCTTTCCTGGCGCGAAGAGGAATTCCGAGACGGATTTCTCCGGCGCCAGGAATCTCAATCCGCAGTGCAGGATGCGCCCAGATCGGCTGGTTGCGCCGCTGGCGAAATCATGCTTCTCGACCAGCAGCACCTTATAGCCGGACGCCGCGAGATGCTGCGCAGCGGAGCATCCGTTTATCCCTCCTCCGATAATTGCCACGTCAAAGGATCGCCCATTAAACGTCGTAAGGGCGGGGCGCATGTTTTCCATCTCTGTTTCCATTGCTTTCAAGCCAGGCGGCCTGCTTTTCCTTTATTCATGCGGAGCAGCACGAACATGACGATCACGACCATTGCGATTTCGAGCACTGAGACCGCGGCGATCGTGGGGTCGATCTGCAAGCGGATGTTGTCGAACATTTTCTTGGGAAGGGTGCCGAACGTTCCCGAAAGGAACATCGCCACGACCAGCTCATCGAAGGAGGTTATGAATGCGAGAAACGCCGCCGAGAACAGGCTCGATCGGATCTGCGGTATGGTGATCCGCCGGATCGCGACCAGCCGGCTCGCTCCAAGCCCTATCGCGGCCGTTTCCTGATCGATATCGAATTCCTTCAACCCGGCGGTCAGGACGATGATCACGAAGGGCAGGCAGAGTACGGTATGGGCCAATGCGATGCCGTACCAGGTGCCGACCAAGCGGAGGTCGGCGAACAGCGCGTACATGGAGACGGAATAGACGATCGACGGTACGATCATTGGCGCCAGCGCCAGTTTCTCAAGCGCTCCGGACCATTTTCTCAATCCGCGCGTGATACCCAGCGCAAACAGGAACCCAAAGGCAACCGACAGGACCGTCGCCACGACTCCGACCAGTATGCTCAGGAGGGTGGCGTCGATCCAGGTCTCCGACCCGAAATAGGTCGCGTACCAGCGAAGCGAATAGCTCTCGGGCGGGAAGCGAAGATAGGATCCGCCGCTGAAGGATATCGGCACAACCACAAGAAGCGGCGACACGAGGAAGAGAAACACGATCCAGGAGAAGATCCGCAGCAGCCCGTTGCCCAGCCACCCCGACGCCTTCTGTATGCTAACTGAATGCGGCATCGGCCCGTCCCCTGACAAACAGTCGCGTAGCAAGTTTAATGATGAAGAACGTGATCATCACGATGACCATCAGCACCGCGGACAGGGTTCCAGCCATCGCCCAGTTCAAAAACGATCCAGCCTGCTGCTCGATGAGGAGCGCAATGACGGGAACCCGGCCACCGCCCAGCAAGGCCGGCATGATGAACACGCCGAGCGAAAGCACCAGCACAAGGCTGACCCCCGCCAGGACACCTTGGATGCTCAGCGGCATCAGCACCCGCGTAAAGGTCGAGAAGGCTCCGGCGCCGAGCCCGCGCGCCGCGTCGAAGAGCGATGGATCGATTTTGGAAACTGAGTTGTAGATCGGCAGCAGCATGTATGGCAGCAGGATATGCGTCATGCCGGCGATGACCGCGAACTCGCTGTTGGCCAGCCTGATCGGCGCATCGACTATGCCCAGCCAGACAAGCGCGTTGTTGATCGGTCCGTTGCGCCCGAGAAGGACCATCCAGGCATAGGTGCGCACGAGCTGGCTCGTCCACAGCGGGATCAGCACCAGGAAAAAGGCAAACGTCTTTGCTGTCGGCGACAGGCGCGAGATGTAGACCGCCAGCGGATATGCGAGGACCAGATCGACTACCGTGACGATGACGGCGATGCGCAGCGTGTTGAAGAAAACCTGCATGGAGGTGTCGCTGCTCACCACCTGCGCATAATTGCCGATGTTCTCCAGTTCGAGGGTCGTTAAGAACAAAAGAAGGATCGGGTAGAAGAACAGGATCCCGAGCAGCAGGAGGGCGGGACTTACAAGCGCCAGTGAGCCTGCCTGGGCCTTGATCGCCTGGAAACCCTGGTTCATCCGCGCGGCTCCTTTGCGTCCCGCGGTACGGGGCGGCAATCCGCCTCGCGAATGCTGAGGTGAACCTCCTGGTGGGTGTCGAACATAGTCTCTTCGTCCGCCAGGCAGCGGACCGTGAGTGTGTCACCGCCGTGAACGTCGACCTGATAGATGGTAAAGCCACCGACAAAGGTTCGGTTTGCGATTTTGCCCTTGAACTGGTTCATCGCAACGCCATCGGCAGGCTCACGCGAGATCCTGATCGCTTCCGGGCGGATGAGGACACGCCCGCTATTCGAAGACGAGGCTCGCCGCAGCAGCATGCCGGAACGCGTGCGCAGGCCATCAGGAGTTTCCGTCCCCTCCAGTATGTTTGAGTCGCCGATGAACTCGGCGACGGTGATTGACCTCGGGTGGTAATAGATCTCATTCGGCGTACCGAGTTGCTGTATCGTGCCGCCGTCGATGACGGCGATGCGGTCGCTCATGAACAGGGCTTCTTCCTGATCGTGCGTGATGAAGATGGTCGTCAGGTTGAGAGAGGCCTGCAACTGCCTGACCTCCCTCTGCATGGATTCGCGCAATCGGCGGTCGAGCGCGCTGAACGGCTCGTCCAGCAGCAGCAGTTTCGGCTCGAAGACCACTGCACGAGCCAGTGCCACGCGCTGCTGCTGACCGCCTGAGATTTGCTTTGGATAACGATCCCCGAACGCATCCAGGTGCACGGCAGCGAGCGCAGCCGCCGCCTTCTCGGCTGCTTCCCGCCGGGAATGCTTGCGCATTTCCAGCGGGAACATTACGTTTTCCAGAACCGTCAGATGCGGGAACAGTGCGTAGTTCTGGAACACCATCCCGATCTGCCGTTTCCCGGCCGAAGCCATGGTCATATCCTCGCCAAAGATGGTGAGGCTGCCCGAATCCGGCGTCACGAAGCCCGCTATCAGCCTCAGAAGAGTCGTCTTGCCCGATCCGCTCGGCCCGAGAATCGTAAGAAACTCGCCGGCGCTCACCTCCAGGTTGATAGAGCTCAGGGCCTCAACGCTCCCAAAGGTCTTCCTAATGTTCTCGAGCTTGAGTGCCGAAGTATTGCGAAAATCGGGCATGGAACGTCCTACAAGTTTGAACCCATAGAGGCCTGTGCTTCGGTGTCAGTTGTGGCTCAGCATCCACTCGGTCCAACGTTCGGACACCGCCTCGCCATTCTCCAGCCACCACTCCTGATCCATCCAGACCTGCTTCTTGAGATTGTCCGGATGCAGCGGAAGCAACTGGCGCACGTCTTCCGGGACATAGTTCACGTGGTCCGGATCCGGGCCGGAGAGGCCGAACGCCAGCGCGTATTTGCCCTGGTTCTCGGGCTTGGCCATCGTGGCGAGGAATCTCTGGCCCCATTCAGCGTGCGGAGCGCCCCTTGGGATCGCATAGGCTGCCGCTTTGAGGATGCCGCCGCCAAATTCCATCTTGATCGGGGCGCCCTTGCGGATGGCGCTGTAAAGGCGCGAGTTATAGCCGGTGGTTATCACGACCTCTCCGTCGATCAGCTGCTGGGCCTGCTGCGCGCCGGTGGTCCACCACGTCGTGACATGCGGATAGATTTCGTCGAGCTTGGCGAAGGCTCTATCCAGATCCAGCGGATAGAGATCTTCCGGAGCCACACCGTCGGCAAGCAATGCCGCTTCTAGATTGTCGATCGGGTGGTTGCGCATGGAACGTGGGCCGGGGAACGTCTTGACGTCCCAGAACTCCTTCCAGTTCGTGGGACCACCTTCCGGGAAGGCCTCGGTCGAATAGCCGATCACGGTAGAATAGCTGGAGATCGGATATAGGTAGGGGTTCAACGTCTGCGGTGGAAATTTTGAGCGGTCGACAATCTCATCGTCGATCGGCTCCAGCAGGTTCATCTCGATCGCGCGCCAAGCATCCTCCGACTCCACCTCGGTGACTGTGTACTCCACATTGCCGCTCTCGACCATCGCGCGTAGCCGGCCGAAATCCGCCGGGCTCGAGTCGACGATCTTGATGCCTGTCGTGGCCTCGAAATCGTTGAAGTAGGCTTCCCTGAGCATCGGGCCGTTCTCGCCGCCCGAGGTGTTTACGATGATGCTTTCCGGCTTGTCTTCAGCGCTCGATGGCGAGGCTCCAAGCATCAGGACCGCGATCGCAGCTACTGCACCGTTCCAATATTTCATCTGTCTGCTCCCATTCATGTTGATGTCCACACCCATGGTTCGAATTATGTTGGAAAACTTACAAATAGAATTCCACATTTATCATTGTATTCTTTGCAATAACATTTTCCTTCAATATATACTTCTTCCTCCCTGCGTGAATTGTTTCCGCGCGTGTCCTAGAAACGATCCGCGCGCAGCGGATGAAGATCGATGACCGGAGTCCGACCGCCGACAAGGTCGCAAACCAGCCGCCCGGTGATGCCGGCGAGCGTGAGCCCTATGTGCCCATGGCCGAACGCATAAGTTACCCTCGAATCGGAAGGCGACCGCGAGATCACGGGAAGCGAATCCGGCATGGATGGGCGGTAGCCGAGCCATTTCCTGCCGGAGTCTCTCAGCCCCGGCAGGAGAACGCGGCTCATCCTCTCGATGATTTCGGTTCTTTCTGGCCGCGCCGGCTTGCCGAGGCCGCCAAGCTCCACAGTGCCTGCCGACCGCAGCCCCTCGCCGAGCGGCGTCATGTAGAAGCCGTGCTCCGGGTAGCACGTCGGAGCACCCAGGAGGCTTCCGTCGCGCGGGAAGAGAACGTGATAGCCGCGCTCGACATCGAGCCGTATCCTGTCGCCCAAGGTGAGCGCCAGGTGGCGCGACCATCCGCCCGCCGCGACAACCACGCGATCCGCCTTGATTGTGTGCCCGTCTTCACAATGCACGGCGAGGCTTTGCTCGCCCGGCTCGATCGCGCGAGCGCGGCTCCTGATGAACTTGCCACCCTTCTTCTGGAACAACGCGGCGAGGGCCTGCGCATACTGCAGCGCATCGTCTATCCTGTAAGCGTCGTTGAACAGCAGCCCATTGCTGTAGAGCGGCGCCAGATGCGGCTCCCGTTCCTTGACCGCCTTCCGATCGAGCAGTTCCATGCGCACGCCCTCGCGCCGCCGCAGCTCGATGTCGCGCTGCGCCCGCTGGAAGCTGCGTTCAGAACGGTAGAGGTACAGGCATCCATCCGATTTCTTCAAATGCGTCGCCTGCGCTTCTTCGAAAAGCGGGTTGTGTCCCGCCTCCGCCAGCCTCATCAGCTTCCCAAGGACGCCGACGATGCGATCGAATTCCTTTTGAGTGGACGACCGCAGGAAATCGATCAGCCAGGGCAGAAGCCGTGGCAGATCACCCCAGAAGATGGACAGGGGACTGCTGCGCTTCAGGAGCATGCTGGGCAGTTCGCGCAAGATGCCGGGGGTTCCGACGGGTATGCAAGCGCCGAGCGCCACGGTGCAGGCGTTGCCGAAGCTTGCCGCATTCAGGTAGCCGGACCCGGGCAGCGGCGGTTCCGGGTCGACGATCGCGACCGCATGCCCTGCCTTTTGCAGCCAGAGAGCCGACGACAGTCCGACAATGCCCGCTCCGACCACGACGACATAGGTGCGTCCGTCTTCCGGCAGCCTCGGAAGCACTGAAGGCGGTGCTGTTTCAACGGTCATCGGGAGGGGCACCGTAGGGGTCTTTCCTCTTATGATATGAGTAGCCTATTTACTCATATGATAAGAGGATTGTGTCAACCGCAAAATTGATATGTAGAGGTTTTCCACGCACCTACTCGGAGTCGCGCATGCCGGAGCTTACTCGAAGGCCCTCGCTTTTTTCGCACACGCTCAACCAGCTCGGCCGGCAGATTGTCAGCGGCCGGTTCGGCGAGAGCGGTGTCATCCCGCCGGAACCGAAACTTTGCGAGCAGCTCGGCGCCAGCCGGGGCGTCGTGCGCGAAGTGCTGCGTGTGCTCAGCCAAAAAGGCTTGATCTCTGCCCAACCCAAGATCGGCATTCGCGTGGAGCCCGAGCACCACTGGAACGTCATGGACATCGACGTCCTCAACTGGCTTTGGGAATTCGGCCCACGGACAAACTACGTCCGGGAATTTCTGGAATTCCGGCTGATCTTTGAGCCGGCAGCTGCAAGCGCCGCCGCTAAGAATGCGACGGAGGCCGACCGGAGAGAAATACTTGAGCTTTACAGGATCCTGGCGGAGGAAAGCGACCGCATATCGGACCGCAGCTCCGACGAGCGTGCGCAGGACGCGGATTTGCAGTTCCACCTGGCTGTCTTCCGCGCATCCCGAAACAGGCTGCTCGTCTATACGGGAACGCTGATCGGCCACATCATGCGGCAGCAGATCGCGATGACGACCTCCACTCCCGGCGTGTTCCGCGATGCGGTGCCGCTGCACAAGCAAATGGCAGAGGCGATCGCCACGGGAAATCATCGCGAGGCGGAGCGCGCCGCCCGTGACAATGTTATCTGGACGCAAAACGCGCTCGAGAAGCTCAGGGAACATCAGGCCGGCGCCTGAGCGGCAGCAGCCGAAGTCGATGACGCGCGCGCCGAGCTTTGGGATGCGTGCGAGGCGGTCGATCTTGGCTGCGCCGCACACCTGGTTCGACAAGGATGTCCTTGATGCCGGCGCGGGCGAAGACCTCACTGGCAGGTTCAACCCGGCTCGGGGTCGATAGTCAGATGCACTCGGCGTAGAGCGACTTGGCCGCCTCCAGCGTAAGTTCCACCGGGTTGCCGCCCGCCGTCGGATCGACGATCGCCATCGCCGCCATCTCGTCGATACGGTCCGTGCCGACGCCAAGCTGGAACAGCTTGTCCGGGACGCCGAGTTCGGCCCGCAGCGCGAGCACGAAATCATAGAAGCCGTCGAAGCCGCCCTTTATCCCGAGATAGGCTGCCGCCGTCGCGAGCCTCGCCTCCACGGCCGGCCGGTTGAAGCGAAGGACCGTCGGCATCACGACGGCATTGGTCATGCCGTGATGCGTGTTGTAGATCGCGCCGACGGGATGAGACAGCGCGTGGATCGCACCCAGGCCCTTCTGGAAGGCCACCGCGCCCATCGCCGCTGCGGACATCATGTGCGAGCGGGCCTCGATGTTGGAGCCGTCCTTGACGGCCTCTGGGAGGTTATCCTTCACCAGTCGCATGCCTTCCAGTGCGATGCCCTGGCTCATCGGGTGATAGGACGGCGAGGAATACGCTTCGAGACAATGGGCAAAGGCGTCCATTCCGGTTCCCACTGTGATGGCCTTTGGCATCCCGACCGTCAGCTCGGGGTCGCAGATCGTCACTGCAGGGAGAAATTTTGGATGGAAGATCACCTTTTTTGTGTGTGTCTCGGAGTGGGTGATGACCGATGCCCGGCCAACTTCCGAACCGGTACCGGCCGTGGTCGGCACCGCGACGATGGGTGCGATGCCCTCGACCGAGGCGCGCGTCCACCAATCGCCTATGTCCTCGAAGTCCCACACCGGCCGCGTCTGCCCGGCCATGAAGGCAACCGCCTTGCCTAGATCGAGACCCGAGCCGCCGCCGAAGGCCACGACGCCGTCATGATCCCCGTCCCTTAGGGCTTTTACGCCCGCCTCGAGATTTTTGTCGTTCGGGTTGGGATCGACATCGGCAAACAAAGCGTGTCCGAGGCCGGCCGCATCGAGGATGTCCAGCGCGTTCTGCGTGATGGCCATCGGCGCAAGACCGCGGTCGGTGATAAGCAGGGGCCGCTTCATGCCAACGGCCTTGCAATGCTCGGCAAGTTCCCTGATCCTGCCCGCGCCGAATTTGACTGCCGTCGGGTAGCTCCAGTTTGCTGTGATGCTCATGCGGTGACTTTCTTGAGATGGTAGGATTTTGGACGGGTCAGGTTGTGGAAACCTATCGCCGACAGCGACCCGCCGCGACCCGTATTCTTGACGCCCGTCCAGCAGAGCGCCGGATCCAGGTAGTCCGCGCGGTTCATGAAGACGGTGCCGGTCTCGATTTGCGCGCCGATATTCGATGCACGTTGCGGATCCCTCGTCCAAAGCGAGGCGGTCAGACCGAACTGGCAATCGTTCATGAGAGCGATTGCTTCATCGTCACCTGACACCTTCATGATGCCTACGACCGGGCCGAACGTCTCGTCGCGCATCACCCGCATCGTGTGGTCGACATTCGTGAGGATTTGCGGCGCGAGATATGCCCCGCCGTCATCCTCGGGAAACTTGCCTGCGTCGACAACCGGAACCGCGCCCGCCGCGATCGCCTCGCGGACCTGTGCGCGCACCTCGGCGGCGAAGCGCTCGTGCGCCATAGGCCCGAGTGATGTCTGCGGGTCGAGTGGATTGCCAAGCTTGTAGTTCGACACCCAGGCGGCAGACTTCTCGACAAAATCGTCATACAAGGAGTGATGGACATAGATGCGCTCTATGCCGCAGCAGCATTGCCCGGAATTGAACATGGCTCCGTCCATCAGCGTGTCGACCGCAGCGTCGAGATCGGCATCCTCCATCACATAGCCGGGATCCTTGCCGCCGAGTTCCAGGCCGAGCCCGACGAAGGTACCGGCCGCCGCCCGTTCGATCGAGCGCCCGCCCTCGACGGAGCCCGTGAAGTTGATGAAGTCGAAATGCCTGGCCTTGATCAGGCTTTCGGTCGTCTGGTGGTCCAAGAACAGGTTCTGGAAGACATCCTCTGGAATACCTGCTTCAACAAAGGCCCGGACCATGCGCTCGCCGACGAGTAGGCTTTGCGAGGCATGCTTTATAAGTACCGTGTTTCCGGCCATCAGCGCCGGCGCGACCGTGTTGATCGCCGTCATATAGGGATAGTTCCAGGGCGCGATGACCAGCACGACGCCGTGCGGCTCGCGGACGATCTGGCGCGTGAAGGATGCGCTGTCCTCCACCACGATGGGCGCGAGAGCCTGGCCGGCTATGGACGCAACATAGTTGGAACGCTCGTTGAACCCTCTGAATTCGCCGCCATACCTGACCGGACGGCCGATCATGTGGGCAAGTTCCGGCACCACCTCGTCGCTCATCTCGTTCAGCCGGGCGACGCCGGCCATCACCAGCTTCACGCGCTCTTCGACAGGGTGTCTGGCCCAGTCCTTCTGGGCAGCTCGCGCCCTGGCAACCGCAGCGCTCGCCTCCTCTAAAGAGTGGGCCGGGCGCTCGGCATAGACGGACCCGTCAATGGGCGAGATACACTTCAGAATCGTCACAGACTTTACTCCTGCCGTCGCTTTTGGAATGCTTGTTGGACGTCTCTCAGCAACGTTCAAAGCCGCGGGCGATCTCCCAGTCGGCAATGAGCTTATCGGCGACTTCCTGCTCCCAGCGGGCCGCCCTGACATAGTGGTCGACCACCTCGTCGCCGAAGGCCGAGCGCAGCAGGCTTGACTCGTCCAAGGCGACCGTCGCCTCCCGCAGCGTCTTCGGAATTTCCCGGACCTGCGTACCGCCATAGGCGTCCCCGACGAACGGCGCCTCCAGGGGCAACTCGCGTTCGATACCGTCGATGCCGGCGGCGATCAGGGCTGCCATCGCCAGATACGGATTGAGGTCGGAACCGCCGACCCGGCATTCTATGCGGATGCCCTTGGTGCCCTCGCCGCAGAGGCGATACCCCGCCGTGCGGTTGTCCCTACTCCATACAGCCTTGGTGGGGGCGAACGTGCCCGCGACGAAGCGCTTGTAGGAATTGACGTAGGGAGCAAGGAAAGCGGTAATCTCCGAGGCGTGGGCCAGCAGACCGGCCACATAATGGCGCATCAGCGACGACATGCCGAACTCGGCTCCTTCGTCGAGAAACATCGGCGTCTTGCCGTCGGCGCTCCACAGCGACTGGTGGATGTGTGACGAACTGCCGGCGGCATTCGCGTTCCATTTTGCGAGGAAGGTGATCGACTTGCCCCGGGACCAGGCGATCTCCTTGCAGGCGTTCTTGATTATGACGTGGCGGTCGGCCATGGTCAGCGCGTCGGCGTAGCGCACATTGACCTCGCCCTGCCCGGCCGAGGCTTCGCCCTTGGTGTTCTCGACAGGGATGCCCGCCCCCTGGAGGCCGTTCCGTATGGCGCGCATCACGTCTTCCTCCTTGGTGGTCTGGAAGATGTGATAGTCCTCGTTGTACCCACCCACTGTGCGGAGACCGCGATATCCCTGTTCCCTCGCCTCTTCGTAGCTTTGATTAAACAGAAAAAATTCCAGCTCGGTGGCCATGAATGCCTGGAAGCCCATAGCCTCCAGCCGGGCAATCTGTCCCTTCAACACCGCGCGCGGGGAATGTGAGACCTCGCGGTGGCTGTGATGATCGAGCACGTCGCACAGAACCATCGCGGTCGCCTCCAGCCACGGGACCCGCCGGAGCGTCGATAAGTCTGGCTTCATCACGTAATCGCCATAGCCGGCCTGCCAGCTCGTTGCCTTGTAGCCCGGCACGGTCTCCATTTCGAGATCGGTGGCCAGCAGGTAGTTGCAGCTGTGCGTTTCCGTATAGCCGCCATCAATGAAGAACTGCGCATGGAAGCGCTTGCCCATCAGCCTGCCCTGCATGTCGACCTGGCAGGCGATGACGGTGTCAATACGTCCCGCGCTGACATCCGCCTTCAGGTCTTCAAATGAATATCCGGACATATGCTTTCCTTGCTGCTGCTCGTCCGCGAACGGATCGCTCTGACTCAGGTATTTACCGGGCCTAGGGCATCGACCAGGGCGCGCAGGAGATGAAACTCCACTTGCGCCCGCGATTTCTCATCCGCGAGCAGATCGCTGCGCACCTCGATCATAACGTTTTCAAGCCCGTTGCGCACACCGTGCTCGATCAGCGTGTGGGTCACGCCGTCGTCCGGCCCGTAGGGATCGTTGCGCCGGACGACGAACACCGAACCGCGCTGAAGCGAAGAGATCACCCTGTCGGCGAAGCGCGCGTCACTGTCGTGCAGGATGCCGATCTCCGTCTCGCGCCGCACACCTTTGAAGACCGGCGTGAAAGTGTGGATGGTCGCCAGCACGCAAGGCCTGCCCGAGGAGATGCGCCATGCGATCTCCTGCGCAACCGCGGCCTCGAAGGGTCGATAGATACTGTCGACGCGCGCCTGCCTGTCCGCAGGGCCCGCGGCAATATTCCCCGGTATCGGGAATATCTCGCTCACCTGCGGTATGGCGCTGTCGTCGTCGGGCGGACGGTTGCAGTCGTAAGCAAGCCTGGAGAACCGTTGGTGGATCAGGCATGCGTCGAGTTTGCCTGAAAGGAACCGAGACAATTCGAGCGCGCCGGGGTCCCAGGCGATGTGACTGGACCTCAGCTCTTCCGGGAGCCCGAGGTTCCCCAGACTCCGGGGGATCACATTGGACGCGTGCTCGCACACAAGCAGGACCGGCGAACGGCCCCCCTGGCCTTCGACCGCGACCGGATTCCCCTCGTCGACGCCAAGTAGTGCGCTCACGCCCGAAACCTATCAATGTCACATCGATTTGAAATTAATCATTCAGAATTTCCCGCGAGTCAACATGGGTTTGAAAAATTCTCTTCACCAATGTTGAGGGAAGCGCGCAGGGATGATACGAAAACCGCGAAGGATATTGGGACGACCACATTGAGCACTGATTCAACATTTCTGGACATCCTAAAATCCAGTTTCGATCGCCTGACACGATCGGAGCGGCAGCTGGCCAATGCGCTTGTGGCAAATTATCCGATGTCGGCGCTCGGTTCGATCACGACGATCGCCGAGCAAGCATCGGTATCGACTCCGACAGTGGTTCGTATGGTCAGGAAACTCGGGTTTAAGGGCTTTCCGGACTTCCAGATGCACATCCATCACGAACTCGAGACCACCCTGTCGAACCCCATCGCAAAACACGACAGGTGGACCGCCGACGCCCCGGACGCGCATATCCTAAATCGCTTTGCCGACGCGACAATCGCGAACCTGCGAGGGACGCTGTCGGGCATCAGGACGAGCGATTTCGACCGCGCGCGAGATCTTCTCAGGGAACAGCGCAACCACGTTTACATCGTCGGCGGACGCATCACCAAATCGCTGGCCGAGTACCTTTTCACCCATTGCCAAGTGATACGCCCCAATGTCACGCTGATTGCGCCCACTCCCAGCACGTGGCCGCACTATGCCCTCAATATGAGATCTGGCGATGTCTTGGTGATCTTCGACATCCGGCGCTACGAACGCGAAATCGAGACGCTTAGCCGGATTGCAGCCGAGCGAGGCCTTCATACGATCCTCTTCACCGACAGATGGAAATCCCCTGTCGCCAAGACGGCGACGGTCGTCTTTCGCGTGGAAACCGAAGTCCCTTCGGCATGGGATTCATCGGTCGTCATGCTGTTTGTCGTGGAGGCGCTGATTGAGGCGATACAGAGTTCGGCATGGAAGGCCACCCGCGACCGGATGAAAGACCTCGAAGGCCTCCTGGAGACGAGCGAGCTGTTTCGAAAGCCGCGTGTGCAATGACTGGTCCCCACTCGCTATCATCCTGCCCGTAGCAGGCTGGTAAAAGCCGCGCAGTCGCGGCGGTAAAGTTGTCGTCAGGCTCCGGCGGCGTCTGGTTCTGATACTCCGCCACATCTCATCAGTCGCAAAAAGGACGCGCTGGTCAGCCGGAACATCCCACGCCGCGAGCCCGTTCAGCTCTCGTCTCGCGGAATCGTCAATGGATGGACCGGGCCTCATCATTCTCTTCGTCGCGCTTGCGGCTGCGCTCGCATCCACGGCCGGCGGCTTGATCGCCATCTATCTGCGTCCGAGCAGCTTTCTGCTCTCGGTCGCCGTCGGCTTCGCGGCCGGGGTTCTTCTGGGCACCTTCGCCTTCGAAATGATGCCGAAGGCGATCGAACAGTCCTCGCTCACCGTAACGGTCGGTGGCTTCGTTATCGGTTTCCTGCTGGTTTATCTCCTCGATCTCTTCGTCAATCGTGGACGGATGGCCGGCGAGGAGGCGGACCAGATCGGCGCCGTCAGATCGTTTCACCGCCGCCACAAACCGCGCGGAAGCCAGGTGACCGTTCTTGCCGGGGCCACCAGCGCGGAGGAGCTGATCGAAGGTCTTACTATCGGCGTGAGCGCGGCGATCGATCCCAGCGTCGCCTTCATCGTTGGCGCGGCGATCTTCGTCGACAATATCAGCGAAGCGCTCAGTATCGGAGAGCTGGTGCGCGAGGAAACCAAGAGGGGCTATCGCCTGCGCATCCTGAAATGGACGGCAGTCATCGCGCTGTCGCTTTTCGCTTCGGCAATGCTCGGGTGGTTTGCTTTCCGAGGGCTCCCGCCACCCGTTCTCGGCTTGCTTCTTGCCATGGGAGCAGGGGGAATGTTCTATCTGACCGTCACGGATCTCGTTCCCGAAGCGGAGGAACATCAATACCAGCAGTCCTCGGCCATTGCGATCGGCATCGGCTTTCTTACGATACTGGTCCTGTCGGAGCTGGTATAATTCGCGACCGCCGGCTTGCGCCGGCTAGAAGTGCGAGATGGTACTTTTTGGAGGCAAGCCGATGCGTTTCCCGGCGGCTGTTGGAGTGGTTCTTCTGGCAGGCCTGGCGGGCTGCCAAACCCTTACGCCAGCGGAAAGACGAGCGCTGGACGAGCAGCAATGCCGCTCCTATGGCTTCCGCCCGAATACGGACGCGTTCGCGGAATGTTTGCAGCGCATAGACCTCAACCGGCAGGCGGAATATCGCTTTCGCATGGCAGAGATGGATCGATGGAACGAGCCGCTGGTGCTCTACCGGCCGATCATCGTCCGGCGCGACTAATCGGCATCTTCGTTCTCCTCCTGGCGCTTTGCCTCGATGGCATCCAGAACGGCTTCGGGCGCGATATCACTCTTGATCTCCCCAACCTCGCGGTCCGACAAGGGTTTTGAATCAAGCCGTTCCCCGATGGCAGTGATCATCTCCGCCAGCTTCGTGATCTCGTGCTCGGTGAGCAGATTTATCTGCAGGTCGAGATCGGCGCGCTTGTCTGCCGCCGCCGCCATGCGATTCTGGCTGATCAGCACGAAGGTCGAAAGAAAGATCGCCTCCACCGAGGCGGCCATCGCCAGCATCACAAAGCTGGGATCGAAGCGCGGAACGCCGGGAATGAGCCCGAGATTGGCAACGATCCAGAACCCGTAGACCGCGAGATGCAAATAGACGAAGCGCATACTGCCGGTGAAGCGGGTGATCGCCTGGGCGATCCTCTCCTCCAGCTTCAACTGATCGGCCTCCTCCGAACGCCGTTTTTCGATCGCCTCGATATTGCGTTCGAGGGCGCTGCTGAGCTTGTCCGCAGGCGGTAGATGTGCTGTGGGCGAGGTCATGGATAGTCGTCCGTCTTGCAATCCGGCCGAGTCTTGCCGGATTGCGAGAACGAGAAACGTGCTCGATTGTTCCTGTTTTGCGGAACTTCTTCCTACTTCCGCAGGGTCAAGTGGCCGAGGGCGGCATGGGCGTTTTGGGCGTTCCATGCAGCAGGGGATCGCCCTGCTCCAGCTCTTCCACGATCTCGCCCATGGGCTGCGGATCGGCGAGATATTCGAATTCGCCCTTCCCGTCGGGCGCCGGCCCCGCTGCCCAGCGGCCTTCCTGGCTTTCTGCTCCGCCGGAGCAGTTCCAGAACTGATACGCCACTTCCGCCAGTTCCTTCTCCTGCGGAAAGCTCATCGGCACCGGCGTCGTATCGAGCCCGTCCGCTTCAAGTTCGGCAATCGCCACCAGCCATTGGTTCTGGTGCATCGTGTCCCTCGCAATCAGGAAGGAGAGCATATCGCGCACACCCGGATCGTCGGTCAGCTCATAGAGCCGGCACACCTGCAGCCGCCCCTGCGATTCGGCCGTTACGTTGAATCGGAAATCCGCGAGCAGATTGCCTGAAGCGATGGTGTAGCGGGACGTCCACGGATAGCCGACGCTGTCGGTCGGGGTAGCGCCCTGCCCCGAGACGATCGCATGTTGCGGGTTCATGCCGGAGACGATCACGTCCTCCAGGCGCGAGCCGCCCAGCACGGCTCCAATTGCAGAGTTCTTCGCGGCCCCCTCCTTTGCCTCCACCGGAGATGTTTCCAGGAGCCGCGCGATCATCGTCGCGAGCATTTCCACATGCGCGATCTCCTCGGTCCCGATATCGAGGATCATGTCGCGGTATTTTGCCGGCGCCCGGCAGTTCCAGCCCTGGAAGAGATAGGTCATCATGACGCTGATCTCGCCCCACTGGCCGCCCAGCACCTCCTGCAGCTTTTTGGCGTAGACCGGATCCGGTCTTTCCGGCTTTGCATTGTACTGGAATTGGTTCGTGCGAAAGAACATCCTGCTCTCCTCTGGTTCGGGATGAACCGCAAAGCGGCGGTACGTCGCGAACCGCAGGGGATGCCGCATGTTCCCGGCCTGTGCGGCCAAGCAGAATTTATGATCGGAGCGAAGTTTTGCTTATCCGGAAAGCCTGCCCCAGGCCCATCCGATGCGCCTCAAAGCCGGCGCCGGCTCCCCGGCGAAAGACGCCCGCCACACCCGCTTCAAGGGAGGGCAAAACGCCCGGCGCCAAATGTCAGGAAGCCTAAGCAGGCGGCGTAAAGCTCAGAAATCGAAGATTTCGCCGAGTAATGACTTCTTCTTTTTGTAAGGGCGTTGGCTGCTATGGCTGCCATATTGGCGATCATCGCGATACCGGCCCTCATCGCGGTCACGCGAGCGCGCATCATATTGCGCAGGCAAAGCTTCGTCGGCCGCACGTTCGATGATCTTGTCCAGCTCACCCCTGTCCAACCATACGCCGCGGCATTTCGGGCAGTAATCGACCTCAATGCCCTGGCGCTCGCTCATTACCAACTCGGATCCGTCAATTGGGCATTGCATCTGGGTCTCCTTTTTTATGAAGACAGCAGAACACAAATGGAAGCGGAGCACAACCTGCGCTGGCAGCGCGAGCGCCGCGTTTTAGCCTGGGTCATGTCAGTCACACTGCCGTCGTGGTCCGCCGCCATAGGGCTGATAGGTATTGTCCTCCGGCCGGTAGGAACGGTATCTGGCAAAGCATGCCCGGATGTGTTCCGGGTCCAGGTAAGCGCCCGGCATTTCCTGCATAGTGGCCGCGCTGTCGAAGGCGGAAGCTTCCTCAGAGGACGCGCTGACGATGTTCCGTACTTGCCCCGGTGAGTTCGCGGCGATGGAAGCTTTGGAGAATGGGGAAACGCATTCGCGTGTTTCTCCGCTATAAGCGTTGTAGCTGTTATCAACGGGGTCATAGGAGCGGTATCGCTCGGAACACCATGCGATATGGGCCGCGCTCTGTTCAGGCATGGGCCGCGGCATTGCCTCCTGCCCGGCTGAGGCTGTCGTGAGCGGGTCTATCGCCGGCTCGAGATCCGGCTCATTGTTCTGAACCTCCCCGGGATAGGGCGCTTGCATCGCTACATTCGCCGTGCCGGACTCGGGCGGTGTAGGCTTATGGGTTTCGTTCTTGCCTGCCGTGATCCTTACGGGTTCGTTGGTCCATGGGTGGGAAGCACTTGCGGAGAACGGGCGAACGGGTACCGGCTCTGCGGTCAGGTACACGATCGTGAGGGCCGAACCGCTCACGAATACAATGAGGGTCAGACAGAAGCCGCTCACAAAGGCGAGGAAGTATTTCATGCCGCGCATCCTGTTTCTTGCCTCAGCTTCTGAAACAGCGCATGCGACGGGTGGTTCCCTCAATCAGATGTCGACGCCTGCTGAAATCCGGGCGGATGGTCACCGGAATTAGCGAAGGCGCTATTGTGATCGCGCCGGTTTGCAACATGAAAATTGCTCCCCAGGAAGCGTTGCAAACTCTCGATAGTTGAGCGTCTGTTCTGGAAGATCTTGGAGGCCTCGCCCGGAATCGAACCGGGGTGCAAGGATTTGCAGTCCTCTGCGTAACCACTCCGCCACGAGGCCTTGCCGCTTGGAAGCGACGGGAGGTTCAATAGGTTGCGCCGCCTACGGCGTCAAGCGGAGACCGCCCGTTCTTGACGATTTCCCCTGCTGCCGGAAACCCGCCGGCCGCGGCGGATGTAATATCCTCCCGCCCAGCCGGCAAGTCGCGTCAATCTCCGTCGCCGCTGCTCGGCCCCACATCCCGGCCGCCCATGAGGATTTCCCGCTTGCCGACATGGTTGGGCTTGCCCACCAGGCCTTCCTTCTCCATCCGCTCGATCAGCGAGGCAGCGCGGTTATAGCCAATGCCCAGCCTGCGCTGGATATAGGAGGTGGAGCACCTCTTGTCGCGCAGCACCACCTTGACCGCCTGATCATAGATTTCGTTGCCGTCCTCGGAGGCAATTGCCCCCTTGTCAAACACCGCGCTGTCCTCCTCCGGCGCCTGCTCCTCCTCCTCATCGGCGGTGACGGTGTCCAGATATTCCGGGCGTCCCTGCGTCTTCAAATGCGCCACGACCTGCTCCACCTCCTCGTCGGAGACGAAGGGGCCGTGCACGCGCACGATGCGCCCGCCGCCGGACATGTGCAGCATGTCTCCCTGGCCCAGGAGCTGCTCGGCACCCTGCTCGCCGAGGATCGTGCGGCTGTCGATCTTCGACGTCACCTGGAAGGAGATGCGCGTTGGGAAATTGGCCTTGATCGTGCCTGTAATCACATCGACCGAGGGACGCTGCGTTGCCATGATCAGATGGATGCCGGCGGCCCGCGCCATCTGCGCAAGGCGCTGGATCGCCCCCTCGATCTCCTTGCCCGCGACCATCATCAGGTCGGCCATCTCGTCGACGATCACGACGATATAGGGCATGGGCGCAAGGTCCATCTCCTGCTCTTCGTAGATGGGTTCACCGGTTGAACGGTCGAAGCCGGTCTGGACGGAGATGAGCACCGGCTCGCCCTTGTCGCGCGCCGTGGCGGCGCGTTGGTTATAGCCGTCGATATTGCGCACGCCGAGCCGCGCCATCTTGCGATAGCGGTCCTCCATCTCGCGCACCGCCCATTTGAGCGCCGTCACCGCCTTCTTCGGATCGGTCACCACGGGCGTCAGCAGATGCGGGATGCCGTCATAGACGGAAAGCTCCAGCATTTTCGGATCGACCATGATCAGCCGGCACTCCTCCGGCCGCAGCCGATAGAGCAGTGACAGAATCATAGTGTTGATGGCGACCGACTTTCCCGAGCCGGTCGTGCCAGCCACGAGCAGGTGCGGCATCTTCGCGAGCTCGGCGATAACCGCCTCTCCGCCGATCGTCTTGCCGAGACACAGGGCCAGCTTGTAGCCGGTCTTGTGGAAGTCGCCCGACTGAATCAGCTCGCGCAGATAAACGGTTTCGCGCTCCACATTCGGCAGCTCGATGCCGATCACGTTGCGGCCCGGCACCACAGCCACGCGCGCCGACACGGCCGACATGGAACGGGCGATGTCGTCGGCCAGGTTGATCACGCGCGAGGATTTCACCCCTGGCGCCGGCTCGAATTCATAAAGCGTCACCACCGGGCCGGGGCGGACATGGATGATTTCGCCTCGCACGCCGAAATCTTCCAGAACATTCTCCAGGAGCCCGGCATTCTGCTCGATCTGCTCCTGGGTCATGTAGAAGCCCTGCCCTTCCGGCGGGTTCTGCAACAATTCTTCAGAGGGAAATTCATAGGAGCCGCCCGCCGCCAGAGAATGCCTGGGAGCAACGACCACGGGGGCAGAAGCCCTCTTCATCGGAGCCGGCGGGAAAGGGACTACCCGTCCCGCAGCTTGCCGGTCCCGCTCGCGCGCGGCGTTCTCCCTGCTTGCCGCGTCGGCCGCCATGATCCGCTCTTCCGTCGCCGCGGTGCTCGTCTCGTACCGAACCTCGGCTTTGGGTTCCGGCAAGGGTGCATTCACGGCGTCCGAAGCGGGAGGTGGAGAGCATTCGATCACCCGGAACAGCGACGTGATCTCGGATGCGCCGGCAACCGGGAGCCTGACCTGTCGGGCCGCTGCCGGAACTGCGGATCGTTGGGCCTGCGTCTTTACGGCTACCTGCCTGAAAGAAGCCGGGACCCAGTCCTCGGACTCATCGAAAGGCATCAGCTCGAAGAATGCATGGTCGGAAAGATCGCGCCAGCATGCCGCACGCGCAGCAGAACAGCTCCTTTTCGAGGCATTCCGGTCTTCCGGCTGCGGGGAAACTCCCCCCTCGCGCCAACTGCCGCCCTGCTCCACGCTTACGGAAGCATAACCTTTCGCCCTCGGCTTCATCGCCAATGCCGAAAGCTCCAGCCCCTGCCCCAGCAGCGAGCCGAAGGCGTACGCGCTCGGCGGCACCTCGACCGGCTTGGCCGGTGTTCTCTCACGAGCGGTGCTGCTCGCAATGCGCCCGGTGAAAGTCGCTGATTCCCGGCTTGCAGCCGTGGCTTCTTGGTCCGTCTCCGCGGCGGGCCGCCGTTCCGGCGTTCGGGTGAAGCGTACATTAGGCGCCAGGTAGAAATAAGATTGCCAGGGTTGGTCCCTGAACTTGTCCTCGACCTGCCTCAGCAACGACCGTGCGCCGGGTTCGGCAATCCTGCTTTGCCCGGAGCCTGCCTTATCCAGGCTTTGCCGTTCGAGTGGCTCGCGGTCTTGCAAAGCGGCCTGATTTGTCGGCGCTGTCTTCCCGCTCAAGCGAGGTTCCGCGGAAGCAGGCTGCGCCCGCGAAAGATCGGCCTTCTCGTGATTCTCCACGGCTGTCGGGGCGTGGTGGCGCAATGCTTGAGTTCGGAAATTTTTACGGGAAAACTGCATGACGGTAGACTCGAATCCTGACGCGACTCTCCCCATAGGCAATAAAAAATGAAGGTTAACAGCTTCCATAAGCAGGCACCTCCGGCGGCAAAAAAACGGAAGTCTGGCTATGGTGAAAACGCCGGAAAGGCGGGCAAAAGCAGTCACGCCAATTAGGCGAGCTGAAGCGAAATTATTAGCAAGGAGAATAGGTTAGCGGGAAACACTGAACCGGCAACGGAGCGCCCGGCAATCAAAATCACAAGCACCGTCTTTCGAAAGTTGGGAGCGACGCCGCTCCATTTCTGCCCTGTATTCTTCGGGCGACATGTATCCGGCATCCACCCAGGCGCGAAGCTGTGCTTCCTCCACCTCGCTGAGACGGATCCTGTTCTGGCCGGATTGATTATCGTGTTGTGGATTTTTCATGCTTCGCCATTGGGACAGCAGAAAGCCTCCCGCTGATTGAGAGTATCCGATGGGGCAATCGCCCGCAACTTCGGGCAAAGGGCCGCAGCATCTATCCTGGGGATCACCAAACTTGCCGATCAGTAGCACCCGGCAAGTTGCGTCGCATAGCTATTCGCCATGCTCGCTGCTCTCCCGGCCGCCTCCTTCATATGGGAATTGTTCTTCCAGGTGCCGCGCGCGTAGCCTTCCTGGCCCGCATAATATGCCAGGTAGAGGTTATAGGCATCGTTGAGTGCAATGCCGTTGCGACGGTGGCTGCGCTGGTGATACCAGCCAACGAAGTCGACCGCATCGCTGAAACTGTTGCGGTCCGCCGTCCACCTTCCGGTTTCCTGCTTGTACTGGGCCCAGGTTCCGTTCAGGGCTTGAGAGTAGCCGTAGGCGCTCGACGGGCGCTTCCACGGTATAAAGCCAAGAAGCTTCTTACGTGGCGGCCTTGCATGGGCCTTGTAGCCGGATTCGACCCGTATAGTTGCCATCAGCACCGGGACCGGCACGCCATAGGTCCTTTCGGCGCGCTTGGCGGCGCTATACCAATTGCCGAACCAGCCGTCCTTTTGGCTAAAGACGGCGCAGACATTGTTGATATTGCTGGGGGTGCTGGCACATCCCGCGAGTGCGAGCAGCAAGATGAGGGCCGCGGCGCGCATGGAAACTCCACTTTTTACCCGACCCTTATGAGGAGAATCCTAATTTTCCCCTTAGCCAGGCGTTAACCAGTGGCATCCGTGCACGTGCCCTGCCCGGCCAAAAACCGCTGACCGCCGGGTAAATCAGATACTTAATGGAAGAAAGTGGCTCCCCGGGCCAGAGCCATGTCATAGATGATCACCTGTAATGTCAAATATTTAGGTCGTCAAAGTAGAGCATTTTGATTAGCAAAATGTTTAGCAAACTGCATACCTCGTTTGATCCTGTTCACCATTGGACCGCATTCGCAGGCAGTGACCGCCGATCTATGACCAGCCTGCCAGTTTACCTTCACGCACCGCACCGCTAAACCTCTACACCAATAGGGGCTTGGATCGTGCGGACAATGACAAAAGTGCAAAGCTGGATAGTCTTCATCTGCTCAACCGCTGCACTCATAGGGTTTTGCTTTTGGTTCTACGCAGAACCCTCCTTTGAGCCTGCAATAGGCATAATTGCCGGTATCGGCGGCGTTGTCGGCAGCTTTTGGCCATTCTCGCCCCAAAAGCCCCGCCTGAGTCCTGAGGAGCGCATTGCCGCGCGTGACAAATGGCGTCCAATCTTCCGAGACTATTTCCTTAATGCTGCGCGTAAGGACTATCGTGGTGACTGCATCGTGCACGATGTGAACCGTCTCGATGACTATCCAAACACCGAAGAGAATCCCAAGGGCATTTCCCCATGGTTCCGCGTTGGCCTCATGGGTACATACGAGGGCGGCGTGTTGTTGGGGCTCCGATGGACGTACCTTGTTGATGAAGGCGGAACGTGGAAGGAGTACGAGTCACGCAAGCCTGACGGCGCTGTAAAGGTGATGCTTTTGGGCGAAGTGCCTTACGAATCTATCGAGTCGGTAAACTTCGACGGCGACGATTATTACAACAAGCCGCACCTGTTTTGTCACTTTGAGCACGGTGGCGAGCCATATAAACGGCTGTTCTACGGCGAGGAATTTCGGCTTGATCCTGGCTTTCCCCATCACTACCGAGAGATAGCAGAATACCAACACAAGCCGGCCCGATGGCAGTTTTGGAAGAGAGGTGGCTGAGCGGGGAAAGCTAAATCTAAAGGCTCGTTCACAACCGTTTGCAACCGGTGCAAAAAACACCGCCCTACGGGTCGAACACCTCTTCGAAAGCCGCACTGATATCAATGGCCCCGTCCGCGTACGTTTTTTGCCACTCACTGGCTATCCATTTCCGTTCGACCGACTCACCCGGAAGAGTCCATAGGAACGGTTTGTAGCCGGCGCGTTCCTCAAAGAAGCTAGTCAAGGCGTCGGCTTCATCACTCGTCAGAACAGAGAAGACGGCAGAGCATTCCCGATTGATCGCATTGAGCCCGTCGCCCGTGCGCTGCGAATAACCGTCGCCGAACCCTGCCCGGCGCACGCGGGGCTTTACGGTCAGTGTGGAGCCGGGAGAAATGTCGACGATGCCGGGTGGGGTGAAAACAGGGTAGGCCATTAGTGTGTCTTCCTCTGACTGAAGAGACCGCCGGCCCGCATCTGGTCTTGTGCGAACTCGGCCATTTCCTTGCGAATTGCGGCACGCGTCTCCTTGGCGATCTGTTCTGCCATGGCCTTGTCGGCTTCCGGTCCGCGCGAACCGCCTTCCACATTGATCGCAATGGACGGGGCAAAGGTGGTGTTGTTGGTTGAGGCAATTGATCGGGCAAGGCCGGTTGTGCTGCCCACGTGACCGCCTTCGGCAAAGGATGCCACGCGGCCCGAGTTGATGGCTTCGAGCAATGCGCCGTGCTTGCGGGCTTCGGATGCTTTCACCACAAACTCGCCATCGGAGAGACGGGCGGGAATGCTGTCGCTTGTGCCGGTGCCAGGTCCTGAGACCTTGCCACCGCCAGAGAAGCCCAATAGACCACCCAGCAGGCCGGCGAGGAAGTTGTTGCCGCCTGCCAGAGCGCCTTTTTGCATGCCGCTAAACGCCATCTGGAGGAGCTGTTGCGCGATCTGGGCAAGAATTTGCGAGAACTCTTGGGCGGTAATTTTGCCGTCTGCAAGGGCACTCACAAGGCCGGAAATAGCCGTCCCGGCGATACTGCCGAGTTGTTCGGCCTGCGTGGTCGTATCGGACAAGTTGTCTTTAACGCCGCTGGTAACTTCGCGAAGGTTTTCCCACGGGTCGATATCCGGGGCCGGAATCTTCGGCATTTCCCACATGCCGGGATCGCCCCAGCCGCCAGCAACGCGGGCAAACCCTTGTCGTGCGGCGAGGTTCGCATGGTCGGGGTGCGGACGCTCGAACTCAGTCATAAACAGTCGTGCAGCTTCAGCAGGATCGGACAGAGAGTTAATGCGGCCAAACAGGCCGCTGCGGCGCATTTCCTGCACGGCAAAGGCCACCTGCATAGCGGCATTGTCTCGGCCTCCGAAGGCCAACAGGTCATTCATTCGGGGACCGTGATGCTGAAACAGGCCGTGAGACGTACCGCCGTCGCCCATTGCGGTCGGGTCAAAACGGCTTTCTTGGTATGCATTGCCGGTGATGCCAGCGGCAGCGGCATGGCTTAGTCCTTGGTCGCGTAGAAGGCTGTAGACCTTCCTACCCCGTGCCATGACATCGCCGGAAAGTGCTTCGATCTCTGCCGATGCCCTAGCACGGTCCCGCCAACGGCCTGCCGCTTCATATTCCTGTCGGTTCTTTGCAGCATCGGCAGCTTTCCGGTAGGCGGTTTCAATCGCGTCGGATTGAGCGAGCGTGTCCAGTTCGGCCTTCAGGTCCGGCACAAGTTCCTTCAGCTCTTCCAGCGCTGTTTGGAAGTTCGCTGCACTGGTCGCGGCGCTATCGAAGGTGCCGCCTGTCTGTTGCGTCGTGTCCCCAAGCTGGTCAAGGGATTGGTCAAGCCCCTCCCCCGTGCCGGTCAGATTCGCAATTTCCGCGTCAACCTCTTCAAGCTGTCGGCGGAAAGATTGCAGGTTGAAATCCTTCGCCTGACTGTCTGGAAAAGATTCCGTGTCCTCGATCTGTCGCAAAAGGTTCGCGCGCTCATCCTGAAGGCGCTTCAGCCGGAACTCGTCGGAACCGTAATAGCGGCGATTTTCCTCCATCTGGTCATAGCCGGGAAGCCATTCACCACCAAGGAAGCTTTTGATCTGTCCAAGAATGCCGACGCTCTCAATCGCTGCTTTTTTCGCGTAGACGGTAAAATTGCGCCAAATCTTGTTGAACTCGGCATCGATCTTCTTTGCCGCTTCAATCTGCTCATCAGTGAAGGTCGCGGCCTCGGTGCGCATGCGCTGGATTTCTGCCACGGACGCACCAAGAACTTTAGCCATTTCTTCAGCGCCAGTGCCGCCGAACATGTCATCAAGGATGCGGGTGCGTGCGGCGGCGTCGAGCGTCTGAAGCTTACCTATGATCTCGTCAAGAAACCGGCTGGGGTCTTTCAGCTTCTTCGCGACTTCCTCGGCAGTGTAGCCTAGCGCCTCGAAAGCGGCTTTCGCGCTGCCATTGCCAGTTTTGGCGAACTCGTCACCGCGAATGTTCAACTCTTTCAAGGCATCGGTAACGCCGTCAACGCTCGCGCCGGTCGCGGTCGCAACATATTGCCATTGCTGCCAAGTCTTCGCCGTCACTCCAGCCTTGCGGGCTTCCCTATCCACCTCGGCAATGGAACCTGCCACCTGCCGAAATGCCGTGACGATGCCGGCCATAACGGTAACGCCGATGGTCGCCTTGCTGGCGAGCGCCGCGAAGTTGTTCGCTATATTGGCCGTGGACTTGCCAAGATAGGTTTCAAGTCGGTCGCCCGACTCCTTCGCGCGGCGCTCGATCTTGGCGAAATTGTCGTTTGCGGTGCGGTTGGCTTTCGCGAAATTCTTCTCAAATTGGTTCATCCTCGCTTCAAGCGAGACGATAAGGCGTTCTTCTTCGGTTGCCATGGGATTACCTCAGATTTGAAACCCGTTGCAAAATTCACCACACAAGGTCTTGAGCGGTGACCTTCGGGTCATCGAAAATCGAACGTACATCGCCTTCGCCGGCAGCGGCACGGGCAACGGCCATGGCTGTTGCTACGGCCCCGTCAATCTTTTCGGTGGACTTGGCCTTGTTGAAAGACTTGTTGCCCTTACCGTCGTCCTGAATAGCGATGTTGGCGAAGTTCCATCGCAACACGGGATGACCGCCGTGGCGGAAGCGCCCGGCGAGGATTGCCCGTTCAAGCTCTTTGATGGCCGGACCCATGGTGACCCAGCCTTGCCGGAAGGAAACGGCGGGATAGCCGTCTTCAAGCAGGTTGTTCATGAGCATCCCGGCATAGTGCGGATCGAAGGCGATTTCCCGCACCTGATAGGTTTCGCAAAGATCGCGGATGGCGTCTTCAATCACGCGGTAATCGGTGACGTTCCCGGTCGTGGTGGTAATCCGGCCTTCGGCTACATGCTCGGCATAGGGGAAGCCCGATTGCGTCTGCCGCTTTTCCACATTGTCGGCGGGCATGAAAAAGAACGGAAGGACGATATAACCTTCGTCAAGGTCGGGGTCGCGGAAGGCAGCGACAACGGCGGAAAGGTCATCCGTCATGCCAAGGTCCACGCCTATCCAGCACGGCAGGCCGGCAAGGGCTTCAACGTTGATAGGCTTATTGCCCCGGTCGTAAATCGACATTTCGACAAAGGGCGACGTGCTGCGGTCGAGCCACATATTGAGGTGCAGCATTTTGAAGGCGTCACGCGCGCCGGGGCTGTCTTCGGCAACGCGGGCTTTCTGGCGGAGCTTGTCGAGCGGCGGATAACCGTGAGGGATGCCCGGATTGGCGAGCGGCCATAGGCTTTCGTCGCGCCAATCCGCTTCGGCGGGCACTTCAAAGAGAAAAGCTAAGGTGCTGGGTTCTATGATCTTGCCGCGCGCGATCTTGCGGGCACGTTCGATCACTTCATGACCGATAGTATCCTGGCCCCGGCCTGCCGTGGTGATGGTGACGCGAAGGCTGTTGGCGGTCTTCGTCAAGCCCGTGTCGATAACGTCCCAAAGATCGCGCCGCGCCCATGCGTGCAATTCATCGCAAAGGGCAAAGGCCGGCGTTCGCCCGTGCTGGGTGCCGTGATCGTTCGATATGGCTTCGAGAAAAGAGCCGTTCGGAAACTGGATCGTGTTCCGGTAATCCTGAATGCGGATGGTCTTCGTCGGGTCGGTTGCCCGGTTCGCCTGCCCCTTCTTCCATAGGTCTGCGTCTCCGGCGTGGAGAATGCCAAGGGCTTCCTGATAGGCAATACGGGCCTGCTTTTTGTCGCCGGCCGCGAAGATGGCTTCGCCGCCCGGCACGGCCTCCGGTCCGTGGGTGTGAAGCAAGGAAAGAGCCGCGCCGAGCGAGGTCTTGCGGTTGCCCCTGCCGATCAGGATCACAACATCGGAAACGATACGATTGCCGTGTTCATCGCACGGGCCGTAGATCACGCGGACGATTTCTTCCTGCCAGGGGTCAAGCTGGAATGCCTTATTTGGAAGGCGGGATTTCGGGTGCTTTAGGGATCGAAGGAAATCAACGGCCCGCTGCCCGTAGCCGAACGGGTCGGGGATATCAGGGAAGGAATTTGCAACCGGTTGCAACGGGCGGGTGCGCCTCCTGATCATCGGTTCGGATTTTGCAACGGGTTGCAATTTTCAGCCCTCCGCCGCCGTCGCGCGAAGGTCGAGACCGCGCCGCCTGCCGATCTCCTTCACCTCTTTCAAGTCATAGGTCTTGCCGCCATAGGAAACCCTGTCGGCAAGTGTGAGACCGTTGATATGGCGAATGCGGAAGACGATGGCGGCTTCCGACGATGCTCCCCATCCGCGCGTGAACTCCTCGGTCGTGACTTGGATGATCTGCGCCCGGACGGTGGCGAGGTCCGCCCACTCCTGTACGGGTGTCCCTACTTCGTCATAGGTCTCGGTGAACCGCTGAATTGTAATCGTCCTGTCGAGCTTCCCGGCACGCATCACGCCACCTCCATCACACGCGCGCGGATCGACATGACGCCGTGAGAGTGTTTGCCGTCCGGGTCGCGAAGAAACCGGGTCGAAGCAATTTGTAGGCCCACGACATGCAGTCCAGTGGCGGTAAGCGGGCCATCGGACAGGGCGGCACGGATGGCCCCAGCGATATTCTTCGCGCCGGTCAGCCCTAGTTCGGTTTGCCAGATATGAAGGTCCGCGAAGACTTCATGCCGGTTGCGGGAAATGCCATCGTCCGGCAAGGTCTGCCCTTCCCCGATGATGACGCATGGAAAGGTCGTCGGTAGGCCGTTGTGGTCGCCGATGGACGTTGCCGGCACAAGAGACGTGACGGCGGATGATGC
The DNA here is from genome assembly GCF_011317445.1 of Chelativorans multitrophicus. Taxonomy (GTDB): domain Bacteria; phylum Pseudomonadota; class Alphaproteobacteria; order Rhizobiales; family Rhizobiaceae; genus Chelativorans; species Chelativorans multitrophicus. Next base: position 412,801 of record NZ_JAAAPL010000002.1, on the reverse strand, counting down.
GACCAAGCGGGCATGTATCGCGACTGTGAGGGTATAGCTCGGCTCCATCACTTCCCCCAATTCTCTTTCACGGCCTTGGAGATGGCGCGCTTTATGCGGTTCGTCGCCCGCTTCCTATTCAGCCGGAAGGCCGGCCAAAAGAACGGCTGCGCTTCGGTGTCTGCCGTGCCGTATTCGACTAGGTGAGCGTAACGCACGTCACTGTTTCCGGCAGTGATCAGCACTTCATTCTCTGCCGCCTCGCGGGAACCGCCCGGCTGGGAATAGCGCGGTGTCGATTGTCCCGGCGCGGTGACTTCGATGCTATCGCGAAGCTCCCCGGTGTCGACGGGAGCGAGGTGGCGCATGCTTGCGGCCATCTCATCGCCGGATTTCTTCAGCGCCGGTTCCACGGCCTTTTTAACGGCCTTCGGGATGGCGTCTAGGCGCTGTTGTAGGCGGGCAAGCTGTGCGGATTTCGCCATTTTAAAAGCTCCATGCCCGGTGTTGGTTGACGATATCCCACACGCCAAAGGGGACTTCCTCGGCAGTGACGCCGACTAAGGTTGCTTCCCGGTTCTCATAGAAGTGCCCGACAAGCATTTTGACCGCGTGTTTCAGGTCGGCGGGCACTGTGGCCATTTCGGCCATCGGCGTTGCAAGCCAACGGTCAATCCAGCTTTCGGCAGCTTCAATCAGAGACGTAATCAGCGCGTCGTCATCGCTGCCGGTGACGTTGAGGAAGGCCTTTGTATCTTCAATGGAATTGATCATAACGTCCTACCCATCAACTTTTCTGATTGCAAATCGCGCGCGTGCCTCCCCACGCCGGTCCCCAAGGGACGGTGGGAAATTGTCGAGTACCCCCCGGCCCGTGCTTGCTCGCTGGCTGTTGGTGAAGGTATTGTTTCGGCGTCAGTGAACGCTTGCGGAGGGGGATCGAATGGACTTCAGTCAGATTGAAAGCGTGCTTGGCCTTGCGACCACGGCCTTGGGAGCAACCGGCAAGGCGGTCTCCACCGTCGAGGCAGTCAGGAACTTGTTTTCGTCCGGCAAGACGCCTGATAGTGGAGAAGCCAATAAGCTGTTGAATGCGCTCGCTGGCGAACTCACCGCTGCCAACATGATGAACGTTCAGCTTAGCGAAGCACTCAAAGTGCTTAGTCGTGAATTGAAGCGGCAGGATGAATTTGAGAACGAAAAGGCCCGATACGAGCTTTTCCAAACAAGCCAACAGGATGTAGTCTTCAGGCTCAAGGGCGATATGGCGAACGGACAACCCATCCACTTCATTTGCCCCGTCTGCCTGAATAGTGACAAGCAGATCAGCTACATCACGGGTCAAGGCGACTACAAGACCTGTCAGAAAAACCGCGATCATTTGTTCAAGTTCAATGACACACCTCTGCCGATACGTGATTACTATACATTCTAGCTGCTGCATGTGTGTTCCTCCCGTTGGTCGCGGGTGGAATGACAGGGTGTGCGCTGGGCTTTCCTGAAGTGCTGGACCATGTTGCGGATGATCTCGACATTGCGGCGGTGAAGCTTGGCGCGTTGCGCCCGGTTCATAACCGGCTCGGTAAGAGCACGTTGGAGATGCCATCCTTTGTCAATGCGGTATCTAAGCGTCTGAAGGGGGATGCCGGTTTCTGCTGCCCACTGGGTTAGTGTCAGGGCTTTGCCATCGAAGGTGTAGAACTTGGAGCGCTCAAAACATCGAATTGTGTTGAAACGAACCGTGGCGGGATTTTCCCATCTGTCGCGCATCCACGCTTCGACCTTTGCGGCTTCTAGCTGTCGGCATTCCTTGGAATAGGCGAGCGCGCGGGCGCGGGCAGCTCTGCACTCCGCTGCGAACTCTTCCTGTTCGATTTTGCGGGCGCGTTCGGCGGGAGTCATTGCCTCGCCTCCATGCTTTGCTTTTTCGAGCTATGACAGGGCGTGCAGAGGGATTGCCAGTTCGATCGCTGCCAGAAGAGCTTGCGATTGCCCTTATGCGGGGTCTTGTGATCCACGACGCGGGAAGGTTGGCCGCACATGAAACAACGTGGATTGGCTGCAAGGTATTCTGCCCGCGCCTTTTCCCACTTGCTATCATAGCCGCGCTGGCGTGCGGTGGGGCGTTGCTGGTCGTGACGGGCTTTACGTTCGCGGTCGGCATCGATCATGTGCTTGCAACGCTGACCGGGAGCGACGACGCAACCGCAAGCGCGAAGGGATGGAGCACGCATAGGCATCTCATTCCGCCTTTCCCGCCGCCGTCTGGATGACAGTGCCCAACGCGCGGAAAGCAGACTTCACATTGTCGTCGGTAAAGGCTTTGGTTTCTGGTTTGGGCTTGTCTTCCCCGCCGCCGAAGATCGCTTTCAACATCTCCATCCGGCCTTTGTAGGCTTCGATGATTTCGGCGGGGGTGCTGTCGAGGGTTTCGGCTGGGGTCCAGCCTAGCCAACCGGTGCCGGTGCGGTAGAGCCCGTTAAGGTGCTCGGAAATGGTGACGGTCTTGCCTTCGGCGCTGCCCTTGTCCTCACCTTCGGCGGGAGCGTCTTCGGTCTCGATACCCGTGCATCTGCCGATGTAGGCGATCAAAGGGAATTTCAGGTTGGACAAGCCCGCGTCGAGAACGTCAGCCGGGGAGAGGTGCGGACAATGCGGCCCAATGATCTCATGTGCCGCTGACAAGCTGTCTTCCGCCACCTCACGCATGAGCCGGGCAAAGGAACCTTCGCGTCGTTCTAGGCGGATAGCATGACGCAATGACGGGCGGAGAGTGATTTGCTCCCCGCCTATCGTGATGGTTATGTCATTCGCGATGCTCATGGGATTTTGCACCCGGTTGCAAAGTTCTCGAACTAAGCGCCTGCCGTGGCGGGAACTTCGATAATCGCGCCACTGATAGCCAGTGCGAACGTGGTTTTCGTGATATCGTCGGCGCCGCCAAGGGAATGCCGGGCGCTCCCCACAATGGCCTTGAAATAGAAAACGCTGTTGGTGCCGGTCGGATTGGGCTTGTCGTTAAGCTCCACCTTGAAGTTGAAAGGCAGGCTGCTTTGCTCGGCGGCACTGAGGGCAAGTTGCCCCGCGTCGGCGGCATCGCGGCCCACGACGATTGTCATCGTGCCGTTGTCACGGCTTCCCTTCAACTTCCGCACAAAGTCTTGGTCAACGTACTTGCCGACAAGGATTTCGGCCTCGCTGCCGACTTCGCCCATGTCTTCCACATTGCTAATTGGCGTGTAGGTATCTGCGGCGAAGCTGGTTGCGTCGGTTGCGGCAGCGGTCGTGCCGATGCTGATTTTCGATTTCGCTGTTGCGCTGATCATGGAAAAAATCCTTCTAAGGGACTGGACTGCCGTCACGGCGTTCAATCGGGTTTCAGGGGTTAGGCGGCAGGGTTTATCCCCGCCGCCCGTGCTGTCGATTAGGAGGCGGCGATTTTCAGCGCCTTGAAGGCTTCGGCCTTCACTACACCGCCGCCGACGCGACGGCGCATGTGGAACCGGGTCTGACCCTTGGACGCCATGGTGTAGGGGTCGCGCAGGACGGCGAGCGAAACCCGGTCCACGATCCGGTATCCCTGCTGGAAATCACCGATCAGGATTGGCAGGGCGTCCGCCGTCACGTCCGGCATGTCAGGCATCTCGGCGACGGGACGGCCAAGGATCGTCTCTGGCTGTCCGTTGGCGATGCCCGGTTGCCACAAGAAATTACCCTGGCTGTCCTTCAGCTTGCGCACCAATGCCAGCGTCGTGGAATTGAGCGCCCACGTTGCATTGCGGCGATAGGCCGGTGCGAGCTTGTAGAGCAAGTCAATCAGCTTGTCGGCTGGTGCGGTGCCCAGCGTCGAGGCGTTGCCTGACACTACGGTTGCGATGCCCGTATCCGCGAGGATGCCCTTCGGCTTGCCCGTGCCGTCTCCGGCGACGAATGCAACGCTTTCCAGCCGGCCGAACTCTTCCGCCGCGTCGAATGCGAGTTCGCTTTCGAGGTTGAACGCGCTGTCTTCCAGCAACTGATTGCTGATATCGACGTAGCATGCCGCTTCAAACGGGGTCAGTTCCACCTCGCCATAGGCCGGTTGGGTGCTGGCGCGGTCACCGGTCTCAGCAACCCACGCGGCGGTCATGGTCCCGGTGCGCTTCGGCATGCGGACGTTCGCGCCGGCCACGTTCATCACGCGCGCATACTGACGCACGGGCGAGAACTGGACGACATTGCGCAGCATCTCGGCAACGAAATTATCGGGCACAAGGAAGCCGCCTGCCGCGTCGGTCGAGACCGTGAGGGCGCGCTGTTCGTCGGCGCTGAGATTGGTATTGCCGAAGCGCAGGAAATTGTTGAAGGCGCGCTGTTCGATGCTTGGCTCGTTGCGCTGTTCGGTCTGGACGTTCGGACGGGAAAGGCGGGTTTCGAGCGCGGCAATGCGGTCGTTTGCAGCGCGAAGGGCTTCGGCCTGCGACGTGCGGAATTGTTCCGACGCGGAGCGAAGTTCCTCGACCGCCGCCGTCGCGGCTGCAACGGGGTCGGTGTTCTCATCGCTGCGGATTTCGAGCGGTTCGGAACGCGTTTCGATTTTCATATGCTTGGTCATGTCAGTTTCCTTTCAGAGCGAGCGCGGCCTTGCGGCACGTTGCAACAAAGGCCGCTGCGCTCTCGCGGCCTGTTTCTCGGACGGAGGTCACGCCGCTCCCCGGAACGGATGGAAAAGCGACAATCGAAATCTCATGAAGACGGGCTTCTGTGATCCGGCGAACGCCGTTCGCGCGGCGTTCGTCCTTCACGGTGCGGAAGCCGATGGATAGGCCGGATACGTCCTTGGCCTGCAAGAGGGACCGGACTTCCTGCGCTTTGACGACGGCAAGGTTAAGCTTGCCCTTGGCGGTCAGGGCTTCGCCGCGCACCTGAAGAGAAGACCAAGAGCCGATCACTTGCGCCGGGTCATGCGACCACAACATTGGTATCGGCCCGCGCACATTGGCAAAGGCTTCCGGCGCGAACTGCGTCCTGTAGCTGTCCACGACATTGAAGCGGACGGCGGTGCCTTCGATCTCACCACCTTCACCAACGGACGAAAAGCGGACTTCCACGTCCAGCGTGTCGCCGGGGTGGGCACTACGGATTTCTGTGCAACCGGTTGCAAAATTCGTAGTCATTTCTCCGCCTCCTTCTTCTCGGCAGTATCCAGCGCGTGCCCGAACATGACTGTTTCGATGATGGTGAGTGCCAGCACATAAAGCTCCATCACGGGGAGCGGCACGGCGTAGGCGGCTATAAGTGCGGCTGCTTCCTTCGGGTCGGCTCCACCACCGATCAAGCCAAGGCGGACCATTTCCAAAAGCTCGGAATGCCGAAAATCACGCTGTAAGAAACGGCGGAACAGGCCGCCGATGCCCGTATTCGTGACGCGTTCAAGCTCAATGATGAGTTCGGGCGTAAGCCGGAAATCGTGTTCCCGGTCCCCGAAAAACCGGCGATGCGTCGGAAGGTCAGGCATCGGCCTTTTCCTTTTTTGCAACCGGTTGCAAATTTTCGGCCTTGCCCGTGGAAGTATAGGGATTTTCCAGCTTGTTGCCGCCATCCATGGCGGGAAGGTTTTCGAGGCGGCGGGCTTCGTTCGCGGTCATAACGCCAGCGGCCCGCCATTTGGCGACGGCTTCGGCCCGCTCGGTTGCGTTGCCTTGCAAGAGGCCGTCCACGACAAACTCAACGGTAATGCCTGCCTGCCGATCTTCGTCCGAAAGCAGGACGCGGCGGTAAGCGGCCTCCCATGCCCGGAACCAAGGCATAAGACAGAACGTCACGAGCTGCCGGTTGGCTTCCGTGATGTTCGACCATGTAGCGCGAGAGAAATCGGCCAGGAACGTAGGAGGCACATTGAATGCTCGCGCGATCTCCAAAATCTGGAATTGGCGAAGCTCAAGGAACTGACTGTCAGTAGATTTGAGGGTGAGCGCCGTATAAGTAGCGTCTGCGTCAAGCACGGCGGTTCCGCCGTTGGCGGTCATGCTCTGCCAAGACTGTTTCATCTTTGCCGCCGCGTCTGCGGTCAAGCTCTTGGCGAAACTCAAAATACCGGAGGGGCGGGCCTGATTGGCGAAGAGCCGTGCCGCGTGAGCTTCGAGCGTGACGGCAAGCCCGATGGCCTCACGGGCAGAGCGGATAGGCGCTTCGCCCTTCACGCCGTCCAGCGATGCGAGCGGAGCAATATGGATAATGTCTCGAAATCCGTAGATGTGTTGCCCACGGCCTTCCGTGACGCGGAAACGCGGCTCGCCGGTCAGGGTGTCTGTTTCGACCATGACGGCGGTCGGAGATAACCGGACAAGTTCGACAACACGGCCATCGCGGTCACGGTTCGCAAAAGCAAAGCCGCCGCCGTTCAACATGGCATCCATGGTGAGTTGTGAGCGAAGCGCTCCGGCCGATGTCCAGGGATTGGCGTCGCGATGGACAATCGACGCTGCCGGATGATCGTGTGCGACTTCCTTGCTCGTGCCGTCAGCCGATTGGAAAACCTTTACCGGCAGGGTGCCGGTGGTGCCCGCGATCAGTTCGACGGCAGCACGGACGGCGGGAACGCGAAGGGCGGTGTGCGGTGAGACCGATACGCCAGACAACGCCGGGGCAGCGGCGAATAACTCAATCAACCAATCTTCAGGGCCGGCAAGCGAACGCTGTTCCGTCGCCGCGTCGGCGGCTGTCTGTGTGGCGCGGCGGAAAAAACTGAAGCGGGACAATATCTTTCTCCGGGGTGGAAAGGATCGGTGCCGCGCCAGAAAGGGCGAGGGAACGCGGCACCGCTCTTAAGCCCGAACCACAACGAGCCGGAAAGATAAATCCCACAAAAATGGCGGATTTGTCAAGGTATTGATCTAAAATATACTTTAATCGATAGCAAGATACACTTTATTAGTCAACTAGTTGCTTTTAAAACAGACGATAAATTCCTGCCTATTCTGTCTTGCGACCGATTTTGCAACCGGGTGCAATTTTCATTGTTCAGGGCGACTCAGATTGGTGGTGGCCGGCGGAACCGGGGTCGGTTTTTTTTCGCCGGGGAAATCGAGCGCTGACGCTGCCGGACATTCGCCTCAGAAAAAGAAAAGCCGGAAGACGAGGCCGGGCGACCGCGTAAGCGGGCGTTCCGGAGCTACTAAAATCTCTTTCTAAAATCCCCTTCTTCTACCCTTCTTCTATATTGGGGTCGGATTTCCGACCGGTGAGTGGCCGGATTTCCGACCAGCAGAACCCTTCATTTTTGAGCATTTTCGAACTCCAAACGGAGCACTCTGCCGTGGATGCAGATGAAATCTATGTCCGGGTATTGTGGCATGGTATAAAACTCACCAAGGCCGGCCCAGCGCTCCACTAGCCAATCAATGAACGCGTGGCATTGCTCGACTCCCATGCCAGACCAATGTCCTCTAATTGCTTGCGCGACCATAGAATGTTGGTGTTCCGTCCACGGCCTCATGTTCGCTGCGGGAACCTTGGTGTATTCTCGCATTAATGCGTTGCGCATGGTTCGCTCTAGCGTGGACGTCTCAAGAGACCTTCGATCAGAGGGGCGTTGACGTATCCGTACTCCCTCCGGGGGTGCATCTGGGATGGCGGGCGCGGCCGGGGGGTTCCAGTCTATGTTTGGGCGAATAATCATTCCCTTTTTAAGTCCGGAGCGATTCACAGCAATCAATCCCTTGGCTTCGAGGGAGGCCAGTATCTCTTTAGATTGGGTTCTGCCGATACCCGTTCCTCTGTTCCCCTTTGGACCGTCAAAACCCTTCTCGATGAACTCATGGGTAAATAGTTTTTCCGGCTTTCCCCACAATACAGTTTCGCCAAAGATGAAGAGTAGCATCTTGACTTCGCGGGCAGGAAGTTCCAGCCATTCACGGCAAAACTGCCTTACGGCACCTAGTTGTGCCAACGCGTCATCCAATCCGTTGTTATCCGGCCCATAATGGCCGTGCTTGCGCCACTCTCTAGGCTTTTTCCTAGCCGGATTTTTTGTACTGCTTGAATCGTTATTCCCCGCGCCTCTGCCGGGGAAAGAATACACTTCTGCCGTGTTCGCCATTTCGGATTTCCTTTGGTCTGCGGGGGCGGCCCACTCCCGACCAAAGGAAAAAGTGTGGAGCCGCCCCCGCCTAAAAAGTCCGCCACCTCGCGCAAGGCGGTCGAACCGCGCACTTTTCCCATAGCACGGCGGACAGGCGATTTACAGTACATGTTCCCCTTGGGGTCTCGATCTATGCTGTTGACTAAGACTTCGTACTTTGCCGCCGCATGTAGAACACAGTTTTGTTGCCTACATATATTTTGATCCCCTCTTGCGCTCTATTAAGTCGGCGCGGTAATTTGGTTCCCGTGAGCAATGCCGACACAACGGGGACTTCAAATGAAAGCTTGCACTGAAACAAAGGCGATTAAACCGCCCCACGAACCGCACCGGGAAAAATTTCTTGAAATCGCGCAGGATATCCGCCGCGCCGCCACAAACCCGATGAGCTTCGAAGAGGCTCTAAGTCATGCGTACCGGCTTATCTCGCCGGCCCACGGAGACACAGTTCAATGAGCACGCTCACAATGGTTGCGCTGGTGGCGGCGCTCTGGACGGCTGGAGCTTGGATGTTCATCGGCGGCGCAATTCGAAATGCATCGATGCACGGAACGCCGCACGCAGATTCTCAGAATGCCCTAGCCGCCCTTCGGCAGCTTGATCTTGCTGCTCTGGTCGCGCTGGTTCTGCTTGTGGTTATCTGGCCAGCGGTGTTCGCCCGCGCGTTTTTCCTCATGCTGCTGGACAAGGTGCGGGGCAATCGCTGAATTTCCCGCGAACTCGGAAACTTGCAACGCGTTGCAAGAAATTAGCTAATAAAATCAATGCTTCATTCCTCACACATAGCCGACGATCACGGTTCGACACTGAAACGGCTCTATGCCGCCCGTGAGACCGTGGCGCGGCTTGTGGTCGAGGATTCTATATATGCGCCTATCTTCACTCGCCTTGAAGCGGAGATAGCAGCCGAAGAGGCGAAGCGCGATCCTGTCGCCCGCGCCCGGGCAATCGCTCAAATCGCGATGGCTTGAAGCACGTCGCGCTTGTGCGCCAGCGTAGCGCCTTCGCCGTAGCGCTCCCGGCCAAGGGAGTGCCCGAATAGGTCGCGCCGGATGCGCTCATCAATCCCAGCCGCAAGCATTCGGTCCTCGAAAGAGTGCCGGAGCGAATAGAGCGAGTGCTCCGGCGTTTCGAGGAGTTTATGCTTCCGAAGGAACTTGTTCACGGTATCGCTGATCTTGTCCTTGAACCGGTAGGTCGGAAAGCCGTTCGAGCATTGCTTGAAAGCTTCCAGCGACACGCCGACAAGGGGTATGACGCGTTCCGAAACCTTGTTCTTTAGCTGCCGCCCGACCGGTTCAATACTGATATGCGGAACGTCCGCGTCAAGGCGGATATGCTCCGGCAAGAGCCCTGCCGCCTCGCCCGGGCGGTAGCCGGTATTGACCATGCCTAGCAGGATGCAACGGGCTTCCGTATTGAGCCCGTCGAGCGCGCCGGGGGCGAGGAGTTTGGTCTTTATCCAATCGACGGAGAAGGGCGGACGGGTGCGTTCTTTGTCCGCCCGGAAGCTGAGGCCATCGAGCGGAAGGACAAGCCCTAGCCGTTTCATTTTGACGACTGTCCGCAGGATATTGCCGATGTGCTGTAGGTCTTTGTTGCCCGTGTCGGGCTTCGCGTCCCCGGCAGCGATACGGTCTAGCCAGTGTTGGCGGAAATCAAGCATGTCGTCGGGGGTGATGTCGGCAAGCTCTTTGTCGCCGATGATCTCTATCAGGTTCGCAATGGCCCGCTTGCGGGGGTGCTCCCATCGGCGAAGCTGGTCTTCGGACTTGCCGAATGTGTCCTGCTTGGCGAACGTCCAATAGAGTTCGAGGGCGCGACTGATCTTGATACCCGGTTCGCGCGCGCCTCCTAACACGGCCCGGGCTTCGATCTGTGCGGCATCGCCGGAAAGCTTGGTGACGGCTTCGACGCGTTCAAGCAGTTCCTCGCGCGGCAGCTTGGCGACCTTATCAGCGGATAGATAGCGGTAGCCGCGAACGGCAGCTAATTCCCGCGCCGCCTCAAACTGGCGTTCCGCATCGTCGGTCGCGCCGGCAAGGCGGGCCTCCCAGCCGTCGAGCATGAGTTGCCATGCGGATGGCGCTTTCTGCTGGGCGACGGTCTCAGAGTCGGTGTGAAGGGAAATCCAAACCTGCTTGCGCGGCTCTACCGGCTGATAGCGCTTCGGCACGCGGCGGACGATATGGAACGTGCGATGGCGACGAACTAGCTTCACTTCTAAATGCCCTGGCGAGGTACTTTGTTTTCGTCAACCTACACAAGCCGGCGATGTATGGCAAATTGTTTAGCGAAATGATTAGCAAAAATCGGCGCACAAAAACGCCCCGCGACGCCTTTTCTGCGTATTGTGTAGGAAAATCAAAGCTTTGAGGGAATTGCGAGCAAACCAAAAGGAAATAAAGTGGCTCCCCGGGCCGGATTCGAACCAGCGACCAACCGGTTAACAGCCGGTTGCTCTACCGCTGAGCTACCGGGGAATGCCTCGCTCTGACGTGTGGCGAGCCTATAGCAAACAGATTCCAGCTTTGCAAAGCTGGTTTCTGTAATTTTTTCGCAAAGCCGGAAATAAGCCTCACCTTTTCCGTGTTCGCACTACATATGGGATACGCGCTGGGGCCGTTGCAAGGAGCAACAGCCGGGGGCGCGGCAAAGAAAAAGACGATGAGAAAAATATGCGCAAAGGCGACGGACCGGACATGGGGATGAATACCGAGCAGGGAAGAAAACATCACATATCTTTTGCCGGCCGCCGCATCCCGATGCCTCAAGCCCGCGCTTCGCGAATCGCGATCGGCATGTTGCTGGTCCTGCTCGGGCTATTCGGCTTTCTCCCGATCCTGGGATTTTGGATGGTGCCGCTCGGCCTGTTCGTGCTCTCCTACGACATTCCGGCCGTGAGGCGGCTACGGCGCCGGCTAGAGGTGTGGTGGCATCGCCGGCGGCGCGAAAAGAAGGAAAATCACCGCTTCTGATCCTCCCATTGCCGGCAGATTCGGTTGCGGCCACGGAACTGGGAACGAATATGCTGCTTTCGGAATGCACTTTTTCTGCATTTTACGATAAGCGAGGGGCAACCTTTTCGTGTTTTCCTGCGTTCCCCACTGTTGAATCGTGGGACCGCAATGCCATGGGCGGGAAATAATGCTGCGTGCAAACCGGGAGCTTCTTTCGGGGTCGGCGGAAGATCGATATCGCCTTCTGGTGGAGGCGATCACCGATTACGCCGTCTACATGCTCGATATCGACGGCTATGTGGTGAGTTGGAATCCCGGCGCGCAGCGCTTCAAAGGGTATGAGGCGTCCGAAATCATCGGACAGCACTTCTCACAATTTTATACTCCGGAGGATCGAGAGGCGGGACTCCCTCAAAAGGCCCTTGCCGTTGCGGCTTCTGAAGGCCGTTACGAGGCGGAGGGATGGCGCCTTCGCAAGGACGGCTCGCGTTTCTGGACGCATGCGGTCATCGATCCCATCCGCGACCCCGCCGGGAGGCTGATCGGCTTTGCCAAGATCACCCGTGACCTGACCGAGCGAAAAGCGGCGGAGACAGCACTCAAGCAGAGCGAGGAGCAGTTTCGCATTCTGGTCCAAGGCGTGACCGACTATGCCATCTTCATGCTCGACCCCAACGGCCGCATCATCAGTTGGAACGCAGGCGCCAAGCGTATCAAAGGATACGACGCCAGCGAGATTATCGGCCAGCATTTCTCGCGCTTCTATATGGAGGACGAGCGGGAACGAGGAGAGCCGCAACGGGGGTTGAAGACCGCCGCCAAGGAAGGACATTTCGAGAAGGAGGGTTGGCGGGTCCGCAAGGACGGTTCGCGGTTCTGGGCGAGCGTGGTTATCGATGCGATCCGCGACGAACGGGGTGAACTCATCGGCTTTGCCAAGGTCACGCGCGATATTACGGAGAAGAAGGAAGCCCAGCGCGCTCTGGATGAGGCCCGCGAAGCATTGTTCCAGGCACAGAAGCTCGAGGCGATCGGCCAGCTCACCGGCGGCGTGGCGCACGACTTCAACAATCTGCTCATGGTCATTCTGAGCAGCTTGGACCTCCTTCGCCGCAAGCTGCCCGACAATGACGAAAGAATCCGCTCGCTTGTCGACAACGCGGTTCAGGCAGCTCAGCGCGGCGCATCGCTGACCCAGCGTATGCTTTCTTTCGCCCGGCGTCAGGAACTGAAGCGCACCGCGGTCGATCTTCCTGAACTGGTTCACGGCATCAGTGATCTTCTGCAGCGCACGCTCGGACCGCTGATCAGGATCGAGACGCGGTTTCCACCGACGCTTCCCAAGGTTCATACCGATGCCAACCAGTTTGAATCGGCGCTCCTCAATCTGGCGATCAACGCACGGGATGCAATGCCCTCCGGCGGCCCTCTGATCATATCCGCGCGCGAGGAGACGATCTCGGGCGGCCCGGGCGCCAGGCTTGCGCCCGGCCGCTATGTTTGCCTTTCGGTTGAAGACCGAGGAGAAGGCATGGATGAGGAGACGCTTGCTCGCGCAACGGACCCCTTTTTCACCACCAAGGGCATTGGCAAGGGTACTGGCCTTGGGCTGTCGATGGTGCAGGGGCTGGCGGAGCAATCGGGCGGACGGCTGTCCCTGAAAAGCGTAAAGGGAGAAGGCACGACAGCGGAGATGTGGTTGCCAGCAATCGATGCCGAAGAGCTGGCCCAAATGCGTGAGGAGCCGCGCGATACTCCCTCATCGGAATTCCCCCGGCCCGCGGTGGTCATGGTTGTGGATGATGATCCTCTGGTACTTCTCAACACAGCGGCAATGCTGGAAGATCTCGGGCATACAGTGATCGAAGCCTCTGACGCGGAGGAAGCGCTGAACGCGCTGCGGCAGGATAACAATATCGATGTCGTTATAACCGACCAGGCGATGCCTGGTATGCGGGGTGATGAACTGGCGGGCGCAATCAAGGTGAGCTGGCCGGATCTTCCGGTCATCATTGCGACGGGTTACGCGGAGCTTTCTCACGCAACGAGGGCCCAGTTCCCACGCCTGTCGAAGCCTTTTGGCCAGAAGCAGCTGGCGAGTAAGCTAGCCGAGGCCCTCCGATCCCGGCGTCTGACGACCTAGCCGGGATGCGGCATATATAGCGAAGTGGCCGGCCTCCCGGCTGACTTTCGCAGTGGTGCAGACGGGCGAGGAGACCGATCGATGCGTTTTACACGTATCCTGGCGGCGGTTCTGATACTGATCCTCATCGTGGCAGTGGGATTTTTTGCGCTTGCATGGCGCAGCGAGATCAAGCCGGTCGCGGCCGCCGATCCGTCCTCCTTCAGCGAGGATCTCGTCCAGCAGGGAGCCCGGCTTGCAGCCGTCGGCAACTGCATCGCCTGCCACACGGTGCCTGGCCAGCCTGCTTTTGCCGGCGGCCTGGCGCTTCCCACGCCCTTCGGCACGATCCACTCGACGAACATAACCCCGGATCCTGAGACGGGCATTGGCAACTGGAGCGAGGAAGCCTTCCAGCGCGCCATGCGCGAAGGGGTGGACCGGGAGGGCCGCCATCTCTACCCCGCCTTTCCCTACGATCACTACACACGGGTGACGGACGAGGACAACAGGGCGCTCTATGCCTTTCTCATGACGCGCGAGCCGGTGCGCTCCACACCGCCCGAAAACGATCTGCCCTTCCCCTACAACCTGCGGCCGATCCTTGCCGGCTGGAAGCTGCTCTTCCTGGATAAGGGACCGTTCCAGCCCGATACGGCACAAAGCGAGGAGTGGAACCGCGGCGCCTACCTGGCCGAGGGTCTTGGCCATTGCGGGGCCTGCCACACACCGCGCAACCGGTTCGGCGCCGTCGAATCGGACCGTCATTTCGGCGGCGGCGAGGCGGAAGGCTGGCAGGCCTATGCCATAAACGCAAACTCGCCCGCGCCTATCCCGTGGGACACGGACAGCCTGGCCTTCTACCTGCGCAATGGCTGGCATCAGTGGCATGGCGTCTCCCGCGGCCCGATGGCCGAGGTCACCGGCAATCTCGGCCTTCTTCCGGACAGCGACATCGTTGCCATTGCGACCTATGTCGCCTCGGTGATGGGCGAGCCGGATGAGGCACGCCGCGCCCGCGCCGAGGAATTGATGGCGCAGGCTGCCGAAGGGCCGGGCGAGGTGCAGGCTGCGCCGGCGGTCGACACGCAGGCTGGAGCCGGCAATCCGCAGGACCGAGGCGCCCTCATCTACGCCAGCGCCTGCGCGGGTTGCCATAATGGCAGCAAGCCCCAGCCTTTTGGCGGTCTACGCTTTTCTCTCAGCACCGCCGTAAATGCGCCCAACCCGCAGAATATCGTGAATGTGGTGCTCTTCGGCCTGCCGCCGTCCGATGGACAGGCGAGCGCGGTGATGCCTGCTTTCGCGAATGTGCTCAGCGATCAGGACGTGGCCGACCTGCTCGCTCATATGCGTGAGCAATATTCCGATGCGCCGGCGTGGGAGAATCTCGTCGATTTGGTCGCCCGTACGCGCTCGGGCGAGTACAAAGTGGTTATCCTGCCGGCAGACGGCATCGAAAGAGGGCCGGAAAACGTAGGCGCCAGCGATGGCGCGGAGGAGTAGGTCATGGCGATATCCCTGAACGTCAATGGCGAAACGCACGAGGTCGATGTCGATCCCGCGACGCCGCTTCTTTATGTGCTGCGAAACGATCTTGAGCTGAACGGCGCCAAGTTCGGCTGCGGCCTCGGCCAGTGCGGTTCCTGCACGGTGGTGGTCGATGGCGCAGCGGTCCTGTCCTGCGTCACCCCTGTCTCGCTGATGGAAGGCCGGGAGATCACCACGGTGGAAGGGCTGGGCACGATCGAGGAGCCCGGTCCGCTGCAAACCGCCTTCATCGAGATGCAGGCCGCCCAATGCGGCTATTGCATTCCCGGCATGATGATGAGCGCTCATGCGCTGCTGACCAGAAACCAGCAGCCCAGCGACCGGGAAATCCGCGACGCGCTCATGACCAATCTGTGCCGCTGCGGCACGCATATGCGCATCATGGCGGCGATCCGCCGTGCGGGCGAGTTGATGCAGCAAGCGGCTGCCCCGAGCGAGAGGAGGGCCGGATAATGACCATTGTTCCAAAAGACGGCTTCACCCGCAAAGGGCTCACCCGCCGCAGCGTCCTGACCGGCACCGGCGCACTCGTCGTCAGCTTCGCGCTTGCCCCGCATGTGCTGGCGCAGCAGCAGCCCGCGGCCGCGCCCGAGCCCCCGAAATTGCCCGGCAGCCTCGATGATGCGCGGCGGCTCGATGCCTGGATCCGCATTGACGCCAATGGCGATATCACGGTGTTCACCGGCAAGATCGAGCTCGGCCAGGGCATCAAAACGGCGCTCCGGCAAGTGGCTGCGGAAGAACTGGAGGTCGAGCCCGGCGAGATCAACCTTGTCACCGCCGATACCGGCCGCACGCCGGACGAGGGTTTCACCGCCGGAAGCCAATCGATGCAGAACTCCGGCACGGCGATCCGCAACGCCGCGGCCCAGGTTCGCGAGATCCTGATCGCCGAGGCTGCGCGCCGCTGGAACGTGCCGCCTGAAACGCTCAGGGCCGAGGCCAAGACAATCGTCGCTCAGGACGACCGGACGATCGGCTACGGCGAACTGGTTTCCAGCCAGCTGCTCGCCGTTGAAGCGCAACCGGAATCTCTTCTCAAGAGTCCGGATGCACTTCGCGTGATCGGCCAGTCCATTCCGCGCGTTGATATTCCTGCGAAGGTCACCGGCGGCGTCGCCTATGTCCAGGATCTGCGCCTGGAGGGTATGCTGCATGCACGCGTGGTCCGGCCGCCGAGCCCTGCCGCGCAGCTGCAGGATGTCGACACCGCCTCGGTCGAACAGATGCCCGGCGTGATCTCGATCGTGCGCGACGGAAGTTTTCTCGCCGTGGTCGCCGAGCGTGAGTTCGAGGCCGTCAACGCCATGCGCGCCCTCCAGCAGGCGGCGCGCTGGTCGGAACAGGCCGTTCTGCCAGACCAGAACAACCTGCAGGCGTTCCTGGAGGCCACCAAGGGCGATATCGGGACGGTGGCCGAGGAGGGTTCGCCGGAGGTCTCCGGCAAGATCTTCGAGGCGACATTCCGGCGCCCCTACCAGATCCATGGCTCAATCGGGCCTTCCTGCGCCGTCGCGCGCATGGTCGACGGACGGCTTACGGTCTGGTCGCACACCCAGGGCGTCTATCCCGATCAGGAAGCGATCGCCGAAATGCTCGGCATGGATCTCGCCAATGTGCGCGTCATCCACATGGAAGGCGCTGGCTGCTATGGCCATAACGGCGCCGACGATGCGGCCGCGGATGCAGCCTTGATCGCCTCCGAGGTGCCTGGACGGCCGATCCGGGTGCAGTGGATGCGTGAAGACGAACATGCCTGGGAGCCGTTCGGTCCGGCGATGCTGATGAAGATCCGCGCCGGCGTCGGCGAGGACGGGCGGATCACCGGCTGGAATTACGATCTGTGGAGCAATGTCCACTCCAGTCGCCCCGGCGGTGCCGGCAATCTGCTTCCAGCGCGCCACCGGGCGCAGGCCTTCTCGGTCCCGGCGCCACGGTTCAACATTAGCCAGTCGGGCAATGGCGATCGCAATGCAAATCCGCTCTATGCCTTCCCGAACCGCCGGGTTCTCTGGCATTTCGTGCCGGAAATGCCCCTCAGGGTTTCGGCACTGCGCGCCCTGGGCGCCTATGCAAACGTGTTCGCGATAGAGAGCGCGATGGACGAACTCGCACTCCTCGCGGATATGGACCCGGTGGAGTTCCGGCTGCGCCACCTGGAAGACGAGCGGGCCCGCGCTGTGGTGGAGAAGGCCGCGGAGGAATTCGGCTGGTCTTCCGGCGCGCCGAAGGGTGATCGGGGGCGCGGCTTCGCTTTCGCGCGTTACAAGAACTTGGCAGCCTATCTTGCCGTCGCCGTTGAGCTTGAGCTGGAGCGTGAAACCGGCCGGACGCGCGTGGTGCGGGCGGTCTCCGCGATCGACAGCGGCGAGGCGGTAAACCCCGACGGCATCCGCAACCAGACGGAGGGCGGCATCATCCAGGCGACAAGCTGGACACTTTACGAGCAGGTGACCTTCGACGACACGCGCGTCACCAGCACGGACTGGTCGAGCTACCCGATCCTGCGCTTTCCGAGCGCACCGGACAGCGTGGAGGTGCACGTCGTCAATTCGCCGGGACAACCTTTCCTCGGCACTGGCGAAGCTGCGCAGGGCCCGACACCGGCGGCGATCGGCAATGCGCTTCGCCAGCTTACCGGCGTGCGGCTTTACGATCTGCCCTTCACGCGCGAGCGCGTGAAGCAAGCAATCGGCGTCTGACGCGCAGAGCGCGCGGGAGGCGCCGCTCCCTTCTTGGGGGAGAGATACATTGCAATATCGTCTCTGCTAATCGCAATTGTGAGATTAGCGGAGACGATGCTGCCGAACAATTGGGGAAGCAGGCAATTTAGCTTAGTGAAGCCAGTTGCCAGCCCCCCTCTCCTCCTCGTCATCCTCAGGCTGGGGCCGATACCCCAGTTCCGGTATACCCTCACTTGCAGATTCTAAGGCTTGGCTTTTTGCCAAACCCAACAACTTGCTTTCTCTCCCACCGGGGGAGAGATGAGGCTGGCATCAGCCTTGCCGCCAATCGCCAACATCGATTATTTCGTTAGGTAATGGCTCGACGCGCTCTAACTCCCCCCTTGTGGGGGAGAAAGCGATTTCGACATCTTGGCAAAGCCAAGTGTTAGAAATCGCTAGAGAGGGGGGAATTGCTCCCTAGCCCCCGCGATATCCTTTCGGATAGCCTGCGCTGATTTTCACATCCAGGCACGGATGCACGGGGCAAACCCGAGCATGACGGATTGCATGCGGTATATGCGGTATCGGCAGCATTGAAGTTTTGCCGAAACCCTCTCCTCCTCGTCATCCCCGAGCTTGGCTCGGAGACCCACGCCAGAACCTCAAAAGGAAGGGATCAGCTGGCCTTGGATTTTCGGCTCTTCTTCGGCTTTTCCGGCACGACCGGCTCCTGCGCTTCCTTTTCGAGCCGGGCCTGCCGAAGCCGCGCGGTCTTGGCATCCCTGCTGCGAGCTTCAGCCTCGACAATATCTCGAAAGGCTCTGTCGGTCGTGGCGGCCTTGTTCTCCGCGCTCGTGCCCTTCTTCCTAAAAAGATTATCCTTTGTGACCATTTGCTTGCTCCGTGCTGAAAACTAAAAAGGCCGGGAAGAACCCGGCCTTTCCTTGCGCCTCGACGGCCAATGCCAGTACATCCGTGGTCAAAGGCCGGAGACCAAGTTAGACCGCCTGCAGGTTCGCTGCGGCCGACTTGCCCGACTTCGGATCACGCACGACTTCGAAGTCGATCTTCTGCCCTTCAACAAGGCTGCGCATCCCCGCCTGCTCGACGGCCGAAATGTGTACGAACACATCAGGCTGCCCGCTGTCCGGCTGAATAAAACCAAATCCCTTGGTGGCGTTGAACCACTTGACGGTTCCGGTGGTCATGGCGATTTTCCTTTCAAATCGTTTTCCGCGCCGCGCGATGCGGCCGGCTCATAAATCGATGTTGAGAGGAAGATCGTTGAACGCGTTGGTTTGCGCGATAACAAGCTTGGTCAGCAAGATCGATTTACCACAGATAGTCGCCCCTCCCCCTTATATCAAGGAGACCGGCCGAATTTCTCTTCGGTTTGGAGCTTTCGCGGCCGCCCGCCGGCCGGAAGCGGCGCTTGGGAAGGATTGGTTTGAGCCAGCGATTTCAGCGCGCCAGAATGTCGGCCTCCTCGGCCGCTTCGATAAAGGCCTGCCGCGCTATTTCAGGCGCTGCATCGCCTACCAGCACATCCCGGCACGCCCTGCAAGCTGCTGTGTATTTCGGCCCGCGGAATGCATGGGAGGGCCAATGTGAAGTCAGGATTTCGGCAGCGCGCATCGTGTCGCCCACCAGGCAACGGGTGCTTCCATGCCGTCCCGCATGGACACTGACAGGGCTATTCCAGGATCCGATGGACATGGCGCCACCGAACATCGGCCCTCGCGCTTTGTTCCGGCTTTCGCCGTGAACAAGGAAGCGGAACGGAGGCCCTAGCACCTTCACTCAAGCAGTCTCTTATGCGGCCGATGTTGATCCCGTCAGTAAATGTCAGTCTGTTTTTTGCTTTCTATGGCAAGTGGCAGGCAAGTTGCGTATATGTGGCGCGTTTTGGCGGGGCCGCGCGGACAGCGCACCCTCCCATAGCGTGAACCTGTGCCTTTTTCCCATCTCTACTGCGAAGGTCTCATGCAGCACGCCATTTCCATTTCCAATCTTTCGAAGGTCTATGATTCGGGCTTCACGGCCCTCCACGGCGTGGATCTCGATATCCGCGACGGCGAGATCCTGGCGCTCCTCGGGCCGAACGGCGCCGGAAAGACCACGCTGATCTCCCTCATCTGCGGCATCATCAATCCGAGCGGCGGCACGGTTACGGTCAAGGGGCACGACATCATCAAGGACTATCGTGCGGCCCGCAAGCTCATCGGTCTTGTACCGCAGGAATTGCATGTCGAGACATTCGAGACTGTCTGGGATACCGTGAATTACAGCCGCGGGCTCTTCGGCAAGAAGCCCGATCGCGCACTCTGCGAGCGGATCCTGAAGGAGTTGTCCTTGTGGGAGAAGAAGGACAACAAGATCCTGCAGCTTTCCGGCGGCATGAAGCGGCGCGTCATGATCGCCAAGGCGCTCGCGCATGAGCCCAACATCCTATTCCTGGACGAGCCCACCGCGGGCGTCGACGTGGAGCTGCGCAAGGACATGTGGCAACTCGTGCGCCGGCTGCGCGCCAGCGGCGTGACCATCATCCTGACGACCCATTACATCGAGGAAGCCGAGGAAATCGCCGACAGGGTAGCCGTCATCAACAAGGGCCGGCTGATCGTGGTCGACGAGAAGACGGAGCTCATGCGCAAGCTGGGCAAGAAGCAGCTCACCCTTGAACTGAGCAACGGCATCGGCCCGTTGCCCGAAACCCTATCGGGCTACGACCTGGAGGTAGAGGATGACGGACGCCGCCTCATCTACCGTTACGACACACAGGCCGGGCGCACCGGGATCGGCTCTCTCCTCGCCGACCTCAACCGCGCCGGCATATCCGTCAAAGACCTCGATACGCAGCAGAGTTCGCTCGAGGATATTTTCGTAAGTCTTGTGGAGGAAGCGCGGTGAATTTCGAAGCGATCAAGGCCATCTATCTCTTCGAGATGGCGCGCATGCGGCGCACGCTCCTCCAAAGCGTGGTCTCGCCCGTTCTTTCAACATCCCTCTATTTCGTGGTTTTCGGGGCGGCAATCGGCGGCCGCATCGAGGAGGTGGACGGCGTCCAATATGGCGCCTTCATCGTTCCCGGCCTGATGATGCTGACGCTGCTTCAGAACTCGATCGCCAACGCTTCCTTTGGCATCTATTTCCCAAAATTCGTCGGCACCATCTATGAGGTGCTTTCCGCGCCTGTTTCCTTCGTCGAGATCGTGATCGGCTATGTGGGAGCCGCCGCAAGCAAATCCTTGATCCTCGGCATCATCATTCTGGCGACGGCGCATATTTTCGTGCCACTCGAGATCCAACACCCCTTCTGGATGGCGCTCTTCCTGGTTCTGACCGCCGTCACCTTCAGCCTTTTCGGTTTCATCATCGGTATTTGGGCGGATAACTTCGAGAAGCTGCAGCTTATCCCGCTGCTCATCGTGACGCCTCTCGTTTTCCTCGGCGGATCCTTCTATTCCATCGACATGCTGCCGCCCTTCTGGCGCGATGTGACGCTTTTCAACCCCGTGCTCTACCTCATCAGCGGCTTCCGCTGGAGCTTCTTCGAGACCGCCGATGTGAGCGTCGGCGTCAGCATCGCGATGATCTGCGTTTTCCTGACGATCTGCATCGCGCTGGTGTGGTGGATTTTCAGGACGGGATATCGGCTCAAGGCTTAAGCGACTAGGATTAATCCTAATCTTCACCCCGTCGACGGCATCAAAGTGATATAGTCTCATCACTTCGTGGAAGCGCAACCGCGCTCCCGATGCGTGGTGAGAACGGCGATGCCGCACCAGGCTTATAATGCCGGAACGAGGCGCTGGAGGCGCTTCGTCCCGGATCGCGATTTCGCACATTCGACGAGCCCGGCTGCGGCGTCCTTGAAAGCGCCCGCCTGGCGCCAGGCACACCGTTCTCCGACAAGTGGAGGAGACAATGCTCACAAAAGAAGTTGTCACTGGTTCTTCCCTGAAGCAGGCGATCGAGAACCGCGATGGCCGGACGCTTTCCAGCTTTTACACCGACGACGCGCTCATGCGCATCATAGACCGCAACAATCCGCCGAGCCGGCCTCTCGAGGTGCGGGGGCGCGAGGCGATCACGGATTTTTGGGACGATGTTTGCGGCCGCGCGATGACGCACGAGGTGGATACGAGCATCTCTGAGGGCGACCGGATCGCCTTTACGGAGAACTGCACCTATCCCGACGGCGTCAAGGTTTTCTGCATGGCGACTCTGGAGCTGAAGGACGGCAAGATCGCCCGTCAGACGGTCGTGCAGGCATGGGATGAATAAAGAGGCGTAAAGCCAAGGGAGGATGACAGATGTTTACCGCGCGTTGGCATGTCGAAGCCCGTTTCGGCCACAAGCAGACCGTCGTGGACCTCATGCGCCGCTGGATCGAGGAAATCGGCACCCAAGCGGGAACCGACCAGATGAATGTCCAATTGCGGACTGGCTCCATCGGCGCCAAGGAAGCCGTATTGGAGATCGACCACACGGTGGAAAGCCTGGCGCAGCTGGAGCGGTTCTTTGACACCATCGGCAGGATTGATGCCCACAAGCAGTGGGGCAAGGAAATGGAGCCTTACATCGTTTCCGGCTCCACCTATTGGACGGTCTACAGGGTTCTGTAGTTGCCACCAGCATGAGAGTATCGGCCGCCCGGCCTTCGGGCGGCTTCAGACGACAGCTTTTACCGCCCAGGCTCGGGCCTTCATTCGAATGGATCCGTCCGGCTCGGGGGATACCGTTTGCTCCAGCTTCGCCCTCAGGCGTTCGCGGGCATCCGGCTCCAGGCTGGCACAATAGCCCGGCGCCGGCCCAGCACCCAAGGTGAAGGGCCGCCATAGATCTTCGAAATCCTTGAAAACCGTCGGCACCTCGATGGAGATGCACTCGGCCGCATGCAGCCCGCCCTTGCGCGCCAGCGCGATCAGTCCTTCCGATGTGCAGAATGGAAAACGGCGATCCTCGGTGAGGTCGCGCGCATTTGGGTCAAGGGCAACTGCTGCGGTCCAAAATCGCCGCATGAACTCTATGCCGCCGTTTGGATAATCCCATACGTAAAAACCGACCAGGCCACCGGGCCGCACCATGCGCTTCATTTCGCCTATGGCCGCTTCCCTGTCCGCAACGAAGTTAAGCACGAGCGCGGATGCGGCGGCATCCCGGCTATCAGTTGTCAGACTTAACGCTTCCGCGTCCCCCACCCGGAACTCGACGCGCGGATCGGGCACATTTACGCGGGCTTTCCGGATGAAGCCCTCCGAAGGATCGATCGCGATCAGGCTTCCGGGACGGCACTGATCCACGATGGCGGCCGTAAGCGCGCCGGTTCCGCAGCCCACCTCCAACCAGTGCAGCCCCTCATCGGGATTAAGCCATTTGAGAAAAAGCGGCGCAATCTGCCGGCTCCACCGCCCCATATAGATGTCGTAGCTGTCGCCTGCTTGCCATGCGTCGTGACGTTCCGCCTCGGTCAAAGCAAAACTCCACCTAAGAACTCACCATGGCGATATAGATACGTCAGTCTGTGCTGCAGGAGTAGCGGCCAAAAGCAGTAGGCCAAGCTTGCATCGCCGGCAAAACCCTGTATAAGCGCGCGATCTGCCGGTCCCAGCCGGGGGCTGAACGGAGGGCCGGGCGATTATTCGCCCGCTGCGAAGCAAGAAGGCTTCCGCCTCCCGTGTCTCCGCTCTCGACCGTCTTGAATGCGCCTTTCTTCGGCCGGGCTTCGTCCCGGAACAGAGAAGTCGCTGAGGCTTTAGCCGCTGGAACGGGCAGAAAAAGAAGGAGAAAGGCAAGAGAATGGCTCTCTACGAACATGTATTTCTTGCCCGGCAGGATCTCTCCGCGCAGCAGGTCGACGCCCTTGTGGAACAGTA
Organism: Chelativorans multitrophicus; assembly: GCF_011317445.1. Lineage (GTDB taxonomy): Bacteria > Pseudomonadota > Alphaproteobacteria > Rhizobiales > Rhizobiaceae > Chelativorans > Chelativorans multitrophicus. Next base: position 389,522 of record NZ_JAAAPL010000002.1, on the reverse strand, counting down.
CAAGGGTGTGATCGAGAGCGGCGGCGGCAAGGTCGGCCGGATCGAGAACTGGGGTGTTAAGTCCCTCGCATACCGCATCAAGAAGAACCGCAAGGCCTATTTTACGCTCATGGATCTCGACGCACCGGCGGAAGCCGTGAAGGAGATGGAGCGCCAGATGGGCATTTCGGAAGACATCCTGCGCTTCATGACCATCCGTGTCGAGGCGCATGAGGAAGGCCCCTCGGCCATGCTGCAGCGCCGCGACGACCGCGAGCGCGGAGATCGTGGTGATCGGGGCCCGCGCCGCGATTTCGACGATCGCGGGCCGCGCCGCCCGCGTGAGGATGACCGCCCGCGCCGCTCGCGCGAGGATGAGGGAGACGAATAATGGTCGATATTAACCAGATCCCCACGCGGCGTCCTTTCCACCGTCGCCGCAAAACCTGCCCGTTCTCCGGGGCCAACGCGCCGAAGATCGACTACAAGGACGTGAAGCTCCTGCAGCGCTACATTTCCGAGCGCGGCAAGATCGTGCCGTCCCGCATCACGGCGGTGAGCCAGAAGAAGCAGCGCGAGCTCGCGCGCGCCATCAAGCGCGCCCGCTTCCTCGGCCTTCTGCCTTACGTGGTGAAGTAATTCCGGCTGCGGGCGCTTTTTGAGCGCCCGCTCCCCTCTCCGCTTCGGGGGCGGAAGAGGCAAGCTTTAGACCCGAGTTGAGGCGACCGGCCTCTAACTGCCAACCCGGCAGGACAGCGAACCAGCCCTGTGGCGCCGTTTCCTGGCCTGCCTTTTTCAAGCCCTCCGAGGGCGATGAGAAGGAAACGGATAATGGAAGTCATTCTTCTGGAACGCATTCCGCGCCTTGGCCAGATGGGCGATGTCGTGCGCGTGAAAGACGGGTTCGCCCGCAATTTCCTGCTGCGGCAGGGCAAGGCGCTGCGCGCCAACGATGCCAATCGCAAGAAGTTCGAATCGCAGCGTGTCGAGCTTGAGGCGCGCAATCTTGAGCGCAAGAGCGAAGCCCAGGCCGTGGCTGAGAAGCTCGACGGCAAGAGCTTCGTGGTCATCCGCTCCGCCGCCGAGACCGGCCAGCTCTACGGCTCCGTTTCGGCCCGCGATATTGCCGACGTGGTTGCTTCCGAAGGCTTCAAGATCGGCCGCAACCAGGTGGATATCAATCAGCCCATCAAGACCATCGGCCTGACGAATGTGGCCATCGCGCTGCATCCCGAAGTGGTCGCGACCGTGACGTTGAATATCGCCCGCTCGGCCGACGAGGCCGAACGCCAGGCGCGCGGTGAGACGCTCGATTCCGCGGAAGCGATTTACGGCGAGGAGATCAACGAGAGCGCCCGTCCGGAAGCCTTCTTCGATCCTGAAGCGGAGATCGAGCAGGAAGAAGGCGAAGAGAACGCCTGATCATTCAGGTCTCTTATGAATCCAAAAGGCCGGTCCTGGACCGGCCTTTTTTCATGTTCAGCTTTGCAGCCACTCATTCCATCGCCGCCACCGCCGCCTCTCCGCTGCCGCTTTTGCGCTTCGGCACCCGGAGTAGAAGAACCAGAGGGATGGCGCAGAGCGTTATGATCATCATGAACTTGAAATCGTTGATATAGGAGATCATCAGCGCCTGCTGGGTTACAAGCTGGTCGACAATCGACAGCGAGGTCGGATCGCCCTGGGCTGCGCCTGGCATAACCGTCCATAGGTTCGCGTTGTAAGGCGTAATGTGCGTGGCAAGCTCCGCATGGTTGAGCTGTGTGCTGTTCGCAAGCAGCACCGTGACGACCGAGATGCCGATGCTGGAGCCGATATTGCGGGTCAGGCTGAAAAGGCTGGCGCCATCGGTACGGTATTTCGGGTCGAGGGTGGCGAATGTGATCGTCGATAGCGGCACGAAAACAAGCCCGAGCCCAATGCCCTGGATGATGCCGGATTCGATGATCAGGCGTCCATCCATCTGCGGCGAGAAGCCGGTCATGAGGTAGAGCGACCAGGCCGTCAGCGACAGGCCCGCAGCCACCAGGATTCGCGCGTCGATTACCCGCACCAGCCGGCCGACCATGATCATCGAAATCATCGTGCCAATGCCGCGCGGCGCCATGATAAGCCCCGTAAGCATCGTCGTGTAGCCGAAGATGCGCGAGAGCATGGGCGGCAAAAGCGCAAGGCTCGCGAGCAGGATGATGCCCACCACGAAGATGAACACGAGCCCCGTCACGAGATTGCGGTCGCGGAAGATGTGGCGGTCGATGAACGTATTCTCGCCCGTCAGCGTGTGAACGGCAAAGAGCCAGAAGCCGGTGATCGACAGCCCCAGTTCTATCCAGATCTCGGGCGAGGCGAACCAATCGACCTCGCCGCCGCGATCAAGCATGAGCTGCAGCGCGCCGACGCCGAGCGATAGCATGGCGAACCCGAAGAAATCGAACCCCCGCAGGCGGCGGGCCGCGCGTGGAAGGTAAGCCGCAGCGCCCAGCAGGCAGAGAATGCCGACCGGCAGATTGATGAAGAACACCCAGCGCCAGTTAAGCGTCTCGGTTAACCAGCCGCCCAGCGTAGGACCGATGATGGGGCCCACCATAATGCCCGCGCCGAAAACGGCCATTGCCTGTCCGTGGTTCTCCTTGGGGTTGATATCGAGGAGAAAGGTTTGTGCAAGGGGCACGATCGCGGCGCCGAACACCCCTTGCAAAAGCCGGAAGAGAACCATCACCTCCAGGTTCCAGGCAACGCCGCAAAACATTGAGAAAATGGTGAAACCGGCAATCGAGACCAGGAAGAACTCACGGCGGCCGATGCGATCGGAAATCCATCCCGTGACCGGCGTCATGATGGCGGCGGCCACGATATAGGATGTGAGCACCCACGTGATCGTGTCCGGCGAAGCACCAAGATCGCCCGTCATCGACGGCAGCGCCACATTGGCGATCGTCGTATCCAGCACCTGCATGATGGTGCCGAGCATGATCGCGACGGTGATCAGCCCACGATGCGGGACAGCCTCGTGCGCAGCTGAGGCAGCTTCAGCCATTGTGATGTTCCAATCTCGTGTGAAGCGGTCCTATTCGGTCGCGTGCGCCGTAGTCAGGCCCGGAAAGCCGTGTGAAACCCCGGTATCGACGGTCACGGTGGCGCTCATGCCGGTGCGCAGCAGAAGTTCAGGCTCTTCGATCTGAAGCTTGAGGCGAACGGGAATGCGTTGCGTCACCTTTACCCAATTGCCGGTAGCGTTCTGGGCAGGCAGCAGGGAGAACTCCGCCCCCGTTCCCGCGCTGATATCCTCGACGGTGGCTTCCAGCGGCCGGTCCGGATACGTATCGAAGACGATCTCGGCCTTTTGGCCCGGCTTCATGTGGGTAAGCTGCGTCTCCTTGAAATTGGCCTCGACCCAGGAGCTTCTGGTCTCCACCAGGGAGAACAGAGGCGTGCCTGTGCTGACGAACTGGCCATTGCGGAAATCCGACGCCTGGGCGATGATGCCATCGGCTGGAGCCCTCACGGTCGTCTGAGCCAGCTCATAAGCGGCCTTGTCACGGGCTGCCAGAGCCGAAAGCACCGTCGGATGCTTGTCCGTCTCGATTTTCGGATTGCCGCCAAGTGCGGCCAGGGCGCTCGCAACAGCTTGCCGCGTAGCGCTTAGGCTCTCCCTCGCCTTCTGCAGGTTGCGCTCTGCCTGATCCAGCGATGACTGGGACGCCACACCCTTCCCCGAAAGATCCTGCTGGCGCTTAAGCTGCGTCTCAAGATAGGCGACTTCGCTGTCTGCATCACGCGCCTGAGCCTCGGCCTGGCTGTATGAGGCGCGCAGTTGCTCTACCTGCAGGCGCGCTCCCTCAAGAGCAGCTTCCGCCTGCGCAAGCGCGATTCGGTAGGGCTCCGGGTCTACCTTGAAAAGCACCGCGCCGGCTTCCACGTGCATGCTGTTCGCGACATTGGATTCCACCACGCGGCCCGCGATCTGGGAGGCGATCGAAAGCTTGGGCTGCTGCAGATAGGCGTCGTCCGTCTCCTGATATCGCCCGCTGGTCACCCACCACCATGTTCCCGCAACGGCAAGCGCAAGCGGTGCCGCGAGCATCAGCACCATCCGCAGGCGGTTCTTTTTCTTCTTCGGCTTGAGATCGGCAGGTTGCGGCAAAGCCACCGGTCCTGCCTTCTGCTGCTCGACCTCGACCGGCTCCGCCTTTGCCTCTGGGTTGGATATAGCGTTCATTTCGATACGACCTCTTCTGCAGCCTTTTGCACCGAGCCGCATATCGGCTCGCTGTCGGAGAGATTTTCGGCAATTGTCTCGAGAGCGCTGACCAGTGCGGCGCGCGCCTCCTCGTCGAGACCCGTCAGCGCCTCCTCGAAAACCTGCTGAACAAGCTTCTTTATTCCCTTGTGGGCCTCCCGCGCCTTGGGCGTGGCGAAAACCATTCGAATACGCCGATCTTCCAAACCCTGGCGCCGCTCGACCCAGCCGCCCTCCTCCATCCGGTCGATCAGGCGGGAAACGCTGATCGGCTCGATCTCCAGAAGCTCGGCAAGCCTTGCCTGCGTCGCGCCGTCCTCCTTCATCGTCCAGGCCAAAAGCCGCCACTGGGCAGCTGAAAGTCCGTGCTCATTGTCGCGGCCCTCGAAGCGCTTGCGCATGAGCCGCGGAATGTTGTGGAGCAGGAAAGTGAGCCGCTCGATTTGCTGTGTGTTTTGAGAGCCTGTCGAGTTCATAAGTGGCATATATTATGAGCATGCTTATAAAACAAGCGCATCTAGGTGCGCTGCAATAAACTTTCTATGGACGGTGCAATTCTGCGTGGCCGTGCGAGGTGCAATTGGAAATTTGGCGCCAGCCACGACAAGGCACAGGCATGGACCCTCGGGGTAAAAGCCCGAGAATCATGCCTGACCGACTCTGAACCGCCTGCGGTCCGGGCAGCTGGCAGTGAAGAAAAAAGTCTAGGCCGCTCGTTCGATCCGGATCACCTGCGGCAGGTCGAGCAAATGCCCGTCCTCGGTGACGCACTCCACGGCCCTGCGGACCGCCGCCTCCGTCGTCTCATGGGTGACGAGGATCACCGTCTTCTGGTCGGCGTGAGTGACATCGCCATGCTGGACGATCGACTCAAGCGAAATCTCGTTGTCCGCCATACGCTTGGCAATCGCGGCAAAGACGCCGATGCGGTCGTGCACGGATAAGCGGATGAAGTATCCGCCCGCGTGTGAGCGCATGGCGGCGCGCTTGTAGGGGGCAAGTTCCTTTGCTGGCCGCCCGAATACCGGACCGTGCTGGAACCCCGGCCGGCTTTTTGCAATATCCGCCAGGTCGCCGATAACGGCCGAGGCCGTGGCATCGCCGCCGGCGCCAGGGCCGGAGAGAAGCAGTTCTCCGAGCATGTCCGTCTCTATGGCGACCGCATTCGTGACACCGTGAACCTGGGCGATAACGGAGCTGGTGGGCACCATGGTCGGGTGCACACGCTGCTCGATCCCGCTTTCTGTCTTCTGCGCAACGCCGAGAAGCTTGATGCGGTATCCAAGCTCGCCGGCCGCCCGGATATCCGCCTGCGTGATGTTCGAGATGCCTTCCAGATAGATATCATCCGCCGAAATGCGGCAGCCAAAGGCAATGCTGGTCAGAATTGAGAGCTTATGCGCGGTGTCGTGCCCTTCGATATCGAAGGTGGGATCGGCCTCCGCATAGCCGAGCCGCTGGGCTTCGCTCAAACACTGCTCGAATGAGAGCCCCTCCGCCTCCATACGCGTAAGGATGTAGTTGCAGGTGCCGTTGAGGATGCCGAAAACCCGGCTCACATGATTTCCCGCCAGCGCCTCGCGCATTGTTTTGATGACGGGAATCCCTCCCGCAACAGCGGCTTCGTAATTGAGAAGCACGCCGTTTGCTTCCGCAATGGCCGCAAGATCGACCCCATGCTTGGAAAGCAGGGCCTTGTTGGCGGTCACCACATGACGGCCCGCCTCCAGCGCGGCGCGCACGGAATCAAAAGCGGCACCATCCTCGCCGCCGATCAGTTCGACATAGACATCGATTTCGGCGGAACGCGCCAGCTCGACCGGATCATCGAACCATTGCGCATTGCCGAGATCAATGCCGCGATCGCGCGAGCGATCACGCGCGGATACGGCCACGGGCGCTATCTCGCGGCCGCATTGCCGCGTCAGCTCCGCCCCCTTGGCGCCCAGCATGCGGACAACGCTCGCGCCAACGGTACCAAGACCCGCAATTCCTATGCGCAAGGCGTCGGCCATGTTTAATGCCTTCCTTCAACTATTATGATTTTGCAGCCGCTTAGCGGGTAGCCGCAAACGGGACGACGTTGCTGGGGTGCTCCGCCGCCGTGGCAAGGAAGCGCTTGATGTTGCGCGCCGCCTGGCGGATACGGTGCTCGTTCTCCACAAGCGCAATGCGCACGTAATCGTCGCCATGCTCGCCGAAGCCGATTCCAGGCGCGACCGCCACATCGGCCTTTTCGACCAGGAGCTTGGAGAACTCAAGCGAGCCAAGCTGGCGAAACGGCTCCGGTATTGGAGCCCAGGCAAACATGGTGGCTGGCGGCGGCGGCACCTGCCAGCCGGCACGGCCAAATGCATCCACCATTACGTCACGCCGGCGGTGATAGACGGAGCGAACTTCCTCGATTTCCGTGCCGTCGGAATTAAGGGCGGCGGTGGCAGCCACCTGGATGGGGGTGAAAGCGCCATAGTCGAGATAGGACTTCACGCGGGAAAGCGCAGCGATCAGCCGCTCGTTGCCCACCGCAAAGCCCATGCGCCACCCTGGCATGGAGAAGGTTTTCGACATGGATGTGAATTCGACCGCCACATCCATCGCCCCCGGCACCTGCAAGACAGAAGGTGGCGCTTCGGTATCGAAATAAATCTCGGCATAGGCGAGATCGGAAAGGATGATGATGTCGTGCTTGCGCGCGAAGGCCACGACATCCTTGTAAAAATCAAGACTGGCCAGGCAAGCCGTCGGATTGGACGGATAGTTCAGGATGAGCGCCAGTGGCTTGGGGATCGAATGCCGTACCGCCCGCTCCAGCACCGGAATGAAATTATGGTCCGGCTCCGCGGGAATCGAGCGGATCACTCCACCCGACATGATGAAACCGAAAGCGTGGATCGGATAGGTCGGATTGGGGCAAAGCACCACGTCGCCCGGCGCGGTGATCGCCTGGGCCATGTTGGCGAAGCCCTCCTTGGAGCCGAGCGTGGCGACGACCTGCGTATCTGGATTGAGCTTCACGCCGAAGCGGCGGGCATAATACGCAGCCTGAGCGCGCCGAAGGCCCGGAATGCCGCGCGAAGACGAATATCGATGCGTGCGCGGATCACGCACCACCTCGCAGAGCTTGTCCACGATCGCCTTGGGCGTCGGCAGGTCCGGGTTCCCCATGCCTAGATCGATAATATCGGCGCCGCGCGAGCGGGCTGAGGCCTTGAGCCTGTTGACCTGCTCGAACACATATGGCGGAAGCCGGCGGACCTTGTGAAACTCTTCCATGGCGATGTTCCGGATTGCTGATTGCGCCCTATACACCCGTTCGCCAGAACGGTCGATAGCTTCTTGAACTCACCGATCAGCGGGAGACTCGATCTGGCTCAGCATCTCCTGCTGGCGCTCCAGGGCAAGACGGCGCAGCCTTTCAGTCTCGGCGGCCGATGCCTGGCTGTTCTCCGGCCTCAGGCGCTTGCCCGAAAGCTCCTCGGTCATTCGCGTCTTTTCCTCCGCCGAGATCTGTGGTGCGGCGGCTTCCATCGGCATGTTGAGATTGGGATAGCCGTCAGGTTGGGTGGGGGATGCCGTAACCGATCGCGAACCCGTCCCGGCGCAGCCCGAAATCAGCAAGGATATGAGACATGGAGCCGCAAGGCCTGCTGCGGAAAAATGTCGTATGCGGGCCATGATTTTCATATGTTCCCGTGAACATGGACAAGGTTTGAATCAGCGCTATCATAGCGCCCTTCGGGAGGTCCAGCATCAAGAATGGCCAGCGGGGAAAATAAGGACGACCGCGAAACGCCCGACCCGACCGAAGCCTACACCGTTCGGAATCCGGAGCGCTTCGCTCTCAACCTCGCCCGAGCCGTGGAAGAAGCCGGCAAGGCGGCCGCCGTTTGGGTTCGCGCCCGCGAAGCGGGCAAAAGCACGACCGGCATGCCGCAGCCCTATCAGGAAGCGGTTCGCACCCTCTCGAAGCTGACGGAATATTGGCTTTCGGATCCCGCGCGCGCCGTCGAGGCGCAGACGAAGCTCCTTTCCGCCTACATGACGGTTTGGGTCAACTCGATCAGAAGGCTGAGCGGCGAGACGATTGATGCCGTGGAGCCGGAGCCCGGCGACCGGCGCTTCGAAGATCCGGAATGGGCACAAAACGCGTTTTTCGATTTCTTGAAGCAGGTCTATCTGGTGACCGCGCGCTGGGCGGCCGATCTTGTGGAAAACGCAGAAGGACTGGACGAGACGGCCCGGCAGAGGGCCCGCTTCTACGTGACACAGCTGAGCGAAGCGCTCTCTCCCACGAATTTTGTCCTCACAAACCCGCAGCTCCTGCGCGAAACCTTCGAGTCGGACGGCGACAATCTCGTGCGTGGCATGCGGATGCTGGTCGAGGACGTGATGGCCGGCAAAGGCGAGATCCGGCTGCGCCAGACCGACCGCAGCAAGTTCGAGCTTGGCAAGAACGTTGCGGCCACGCCAGGCAAGGTTGTGGCGCGCAACGAACTCGCGGAGATCATCCAGTACGAGCCGTCGACCGAAACGGTGCTACGGCGGCCGTTGATGATCGTTCCCCCCTGGATCAACAAATTCTATGTGCTCGATCTTAAACCGGAGCGGTCGTTCATTCGCTGGGCCGTCGCACAGGGCCATACCGTTTTCGTGATCTCCTGGGTAAACCCTGACGAGCGGCACGCGACCTATGGCTGGGACGAATATGTGAGCTTGGGGATCGAGTTCGCACTGGAGACGATTGCCCGGCAGACCGGGGAAAAGGCGATCAATGCGGTCGGTTATTGCGTCGGCGGCACCCTCCTCGCAGCATCGCTGGCGCTCATGGCTCAGCAAAAGGATGATCGCATAGCCACCGCCACATTCTTCGCCAGCCAGGTGGATTTCACCTTTGCGGGCGACCTGAAAGTCTTTGTCGACGAGGAACAGGTCGCGGCGCTGGAACAGGCGATGGAGGAACGGGGCTTTCTCGAAGCCAACCGTATGGCGAGCGCCTTCAACATGCTGCGCGCCCGCGATCTCATCTGGCCTTACGTGGTCAACAATTATCTGCGCGGGCGAGAGCCGCTTCCCTTCGACCTGCTTTATTGGAACGCCGATTCCACCAGGATGACAGCGGCCAACCACTCCTATTACCTGCGCAATTGCTATCTGGAGAACAATCTGGCGAAGGGGTTGGCCACACTGGGCGGGCGCCGATTGTCTCTCGCGGATATCAAGATCCCGGTCTTTAGCCTCGCTGCTGCCGAGGATCATATCGCTCCGGCAAAATCCGTCCTGTTCGGCAGCCGGCTTTTTGGCGGGCCGGTGGAATTCGTGCTTGCCGGTTCCGGCCACATAGCCGGCGTGGTCAATCCGCCCGAACCCGGCAAATACCGGCATTGGACAGGGCAAGCCGCCCTTGCCGGGAGCCTCGAAGAATGGATGAGCAAAGCCCAGGAGCACCCTGGTTCATGGTGGCCGCATTGGCACGCCTGGATCGAAAAGAACTCACATGAACGGGTGAAAGCGCGCAAGCTCGACCGGCGAAGGAAATGGCTCGCAGACGCACCGGGCGAATATGTAAAGATGGCCGTCTAATAGTTGCAACAGACTGGAACATTATTTGAAGACGGCTAGGCGGCGGGCATGGGCCCGTTTCAGCTTAAGTATATTGCTATAAAGGGATAATTTGGCTACCACTGCCTTCGTTCTTTTGATTGCGCAATAGTGCGAGCGTGAGAGGGGGGAGGTTTCCCCGAAAATTGCCGGGAAGGAAGGCTCTTGGCTGCCAGCAAGCTTGCTTCGGCGGGAAACGCGAATCGTGAATATTCGCGCGCACCCAGTTTCTTGGGCGTCGCATTCGCCTGCATCTTGACGGCTTCGTGCTCCGTCTCCGACTCCGATGCGCAGCTGGACCTTGCCCCCGCTTCCTATGGCAGCCCAACGCTTGAGAGCCTTAACCTGGACACATCCGGTGCAGGTGAAGGGCAAGCTTCGCTTCCCCAAAACCGCCCGCAGCGGGCTTCTGATTCGCAGCCCGCCCAAACGGCGTCTGCCGCGAACACGGCTGAATTGACGCAAGCCGAAACCGCTCAGGCGGAAACGACGAATCGCCCTGGAGCATCCGCTCAGGAGGGAGGGCAGGAGGAAGTGCCGTCGCAATCCGCCGCCCCGGCCCGTGATAATACCGCGCCGGCCTCGGGCAAGCGCTCCCTCTTCGCCGGGCTCTTTTCCTCGCCCGCCGCGACGCCTGCCGATGCCCAGCAAAAGACAGTTTCAGACGAGGCAGAGAAGAAAGTCGGTGCCGAGGAGGCCGAAAGCCAGCCCGTGGCTGCGGCCGACACGGCTTCGCCCCAGCCCAAAGCTGAGAAAACTGCCTCCGAAGCACCTGTGGTGCAAGACGGCCAGAATCCAGCAAAGCAAACGGCAGCCGTGACCGAGCAGCAAAGCCTCTCGCAAAAGCGCGGCTTCTTGTCCGCATTTTTCGGCTCTTCCGCCGCCAAGCCTCAGGTGCCCTTCCCGAGCGAAGAAGATCAGACTGCGAAAACGAATGCTGCCGAATCACAGCCAAGCGCCGAGGTAAAAGCAGGCGAGAAGGAGAAATCTGCCAAGCCGATAATTACCCTTGCGTCGACCTCGCCGACCCAGGCGGCCATGTACAGCATGGACGCGCTGCCTGGCGTACGTCCCGGCGAGCAGCTCTTCGAGATCCGGCTGGGCACGCTCAACGATGATGGTGACGTTGATATTTACGAGCAGGAAGAGGGCTACTATCAAGTTGCCTCGGCGGCGGGCCTAGCGCGCCTCGCGCCCAACGGCCTGCTCAAGCAACGCGAGAGCGTTGATGTCTCCTGCTTCAAACCGAAGCTTGTGCATGTGCTCAAAACGATCGAGCGCCGCTTCGGCAAGCGCGTTGTGGTGACTTCGGGCTATCGCAGCCCTGCTTATAATCGGCGTGTGCGCGGTGCTCCCCGGTCTCAGCATATGAATTGTGCGGCAGCCGATATCGTCGTCGAAGGCGTAAGCAAATGGGAGTTGGCGCAGTTTGCACGCTCGCTTCCCGGCCGCGGCGGAGTCGGCACCTATTGTCATACCAACGCGGTCCATGTGGATGTCGGGCCGGAGCGGGACTGGAACTGGCGCTGCGGCCGTCGCGGCTGAACACCCTGGACCGATTGGACGATTACCAATCCTAGCAGCCCTTCCCGGCATTCGGAGCCGAGCTTTGCCCGGGAAATCATTATCGCAAAAAAATCTTTGCCTTATGCGTGCCCACAGGGTTGCCGGAATAGAGGAAGCTTACTATAACCCGCCTCGTCTTGAGCGCGCCCATCGTCTAGCGGTCTAGGACGCCGCCCTTTCACGGCGGAAACAGGGGTTCGATTCCCCTTGGGCGTACCAAGAACCAGGAACTTAGTTGATCCTCCCCAAATTCTCAAACTCATGTTCAGGCGCGCACTGGCACGTTGAGGTGACGCGCTACCCTCTTCGGCTCGTTCCATCGCTCGGGAATGGACGTGAAGCACCCTGCCACAAACATCAGACCAGCCTTGAGTGTGCAGCGGTGTAGACACACTGTGCCTCGAGCTTGGGGCGATGCAATTCTCAAGCGAAGGGTGAGGCTACTTCCATTGATGGCCGTGCTGCTGGCGGGCTGTGCCGAGGCTGGCGCGTCGCAAAATACCGCATATCTAAGCGCAGCGCGCTATCTGCCAAGATAGCCCTTTTGCGCGTGTTGTTCAGGCTGCAATCAGCAAACCGGCAGATCCGGTTATGATCACTCCATCATCGATGGAAGTGTCGCCAATAGCGTGCGGCCAACCTATATTCTTTGAAGCTCACGCAAGGAGCCGTGCTTTGGCACCAGGTGCTGATCGACGGCCCGATGACCATTAAGCACCGGGCCTATTAAACCCTGCACGGGGCGTTACGGGATGGGGTACATGAGCGAGGACGTTTTCAGCCTCTTCCGACCATTTCTGCTCGACACGGAGTGTAAGCTCCTGGACAAGCTCGAGGCCGTTGCCAACCTGCGGGCAGATGATCCTCAGCGATTTGAACTGGAATTGCAGGCAGTCGAGCTGCGCCGGCACGTCGCCCAGCAGTATAGCGAGATCGAGAAGACAATTATGGAACAGGTGCAGCCCGTGCCCGAAGCCAAACGCCAGCCACGCGCGAAGCGCCTTTGGGCCGAGGCGCTCGGCTACGTGCCGCCACCGTCGTGGATACCGAATCCTCGGGATTGGGATCATCCTGACATGCAGCAGCGCCGGGAGATCGAAGAGCGAAAGGAGCGGCTAGGTCTGAATCACACACACCCACCGGCGCCTCCCCAAAATCGCCTTCTGAGGTAAGGACGCATTTAAGAGCAACGCGAACTTATCCCTTCGGCATAGGCCGAGCTCACCAGCGGCCCCAGCTTCGTAGCTTCGCGAACCGCTTGGATGATTCTAATACATCGATCCGGCGGAGATAGGGCTACGGCATCGCCACCGAAGCTCTATAATGGTTCTTAAAGCGGAAACGATACAAACTAGCCATGGGGCCCGATGACACGATCTGCAGCAGTCCCGTAAGGCACAGATCGTCCACCAAAACGTCTCAGCCTGATATTGGCCTGTTCCGTGTGACCGACAAATCCTTCAAGCATGCTCAACCGGGAACAGTACTCGCCAAAATACACGGAAGCTTCGTCAGTGAGCACGCGCTGATAGGTGCACGTCTTCAGAAACTTCCCAACCCACAGTCCTCCGGTATATCGCGCAGCGCCCAACGTCGGCAGCGTATGGTTGGTGCCGATGACCTTATCGCCATAGGCCACATTTGTCCGTTCGCCAAGAAAAAGAGCGCCGTAGTTGCGCATATTTTCCAAGAAATAGTCCGGATCACGCGTCATAACCTGCACATGCTCCGACGCGATACGATCGGCTTCGACGACAAGTTCGGCGTCGTCCTTGCAGATGATGATCTCGCCGTGAGCCTCCCATGCTTTCCGAGCGATTTCCGCCGTGGGAAGCACCGAGAGTAGTTCTTCGATTTGACGCAGTGTCTCAACAGCCAAGGACTCACTCGTCGTCAGCAATATGGCCGGCGAATCTGGTCCGTGCTCGGCTTGGCCGAGGATGTCGGTAGCACAGGTAAGGGCATCAGCCGTTTCATCGGCAATGATCAGCGTTTCCGTCGGGCCCGCAAACAGATCAATTCCGACACGCCCATATAGCTGGCGTTTTGCTTCTGCGACATACGCATTGCCAGGACCTACAAGCATATCAACGGCGGCAATGGATTCGGTTCCCAAGGCCATAGCGACAACCGCTTGTACGCCTCCCAGGCAATATATCTCGTCCGCGCCTGCCAGATGTTGAGCCGCTACGATCGCAGGAGATGGACGACCATTCACCGGCGGAGCACATGTGATAATCCTCTCGACTCCGGCCACCTTTGCGGTCACCACGGACATGTGCGCAGACGCCAGAAGCGGATACTTGCCACCCGGTACATAACAGCCGACATTGGCGATCGGGATATTGCGGTGGCCTAACACAACGCCAGGATAGGTTTCGACTTCCAGGTCAAGCAGGCAATCGCGCTGCTTCCTGGCGAAGTTCCGGACCTGCTCCTGTGCAAAAAGAATATCGTCCAGATCTTCTTTGGCCAACCAATCGATGCAATATTGGATTTCCTGTGCAGATAGCCTGTAGGTCTGACGGTCGTATCCATCAAACTCTATTGATAGGCGCCGGACAGCCAAGTCTTTCTCGCGTTCGACATCCTCGATGATACGTTCTACCGTCTGTCGCACCTTGAGATTGCTGACATTCCCTCGGGGCGTGCCAGAACTCTTCAAGTATTTAGGCATGACTTTCTCCCTGGGACGAAGCCCTACTCCGGCTGTCGTCTCCTTGTGACTAGCTAATTGTGGTTCTTCCCGCGCCCTGGTCGGGCTAGGGCTGCCGATCCAACCGCACGGTTCGGCGGATCATTAGCTTTCCGGGCTCCAACCGAAATTCCGGCTTCAGTTCTGGGGCATCAATCCTCCGGAGCAAAATCTCCAGCGCACTATCCACCATCCGCGTTGTCTGCTGGCGCATGGTAGTCAGTTCAATGCCGGACCACGAGGACATCGCAATATCGTCAAAGCCAATAATCGAAACATCCTCTGGCACCCTCATCCCAAGATCCACCCTTATGCCGTCCAATGCACCGATAGCTGTGATGTCATTAGCGCAGAAGATTGCATCTGGCCGTTCGGATCGAAGCATCAGCCTTTTCACCGCCTGCCGGCCGTTCTCGTATGTAAAATCTCCTCCTTCGACGAGCGGAGGCGGACATCCAAGCTTTGCCAGTTGATCCCGATATCCCTGAAAGCGGTCCTTGTTTGTCGAACTGTCTTCCAAACCAGAGATGAACGCGAACCGCTTGTGATTCGTGTTGTAGAGAAACTGGGCGATGTCCTTCCCAGCGACGATGTTATCACAGGCCACGGCAGAGACTTTGCCCGTTTCGACATAGCGATTGAACAGAACTACCGGCAGCCCGAACTCTCTGCATTCGTCAATCGCCTTCGATGACAGTTCCGCCGATAGGACAAGCAGGCCGTCGACTCGATACTGATGGACTTTCCGCACTGCCGAATCGGTGCTCTCGCTCTCCTTTACTGTCATGAGCATGACGTGCATGCCCTTGGCCTGCAGGCGTTCGTCAACCAAACGAAGCACGTCCCAATAGAAGGGGTTGCGGGTTGATCCCGTGACAACAGCGATGAGCCCCGATTTTTGCGTGCTCAGACCGCGTGCCATGATATTGACCTGGTAACCAAGCTGTTCGGCAACCAAGAATATCCGGTCCCGAGTTTCTCTCGAGACCAATTGGCTGTTGGCGAAGGCGCGTGAAACGGTTGACTGTGAGACACCCGCGTTGCGGGCGACATCCCGCGCGGTGACAGGCGTCTTTGCACTAGGTTGTGAACTATTCACCGCGTCAGACACAGTTTACCTCGTTCAACCTCATTGGCGGGCTGTCACGACCGCTTCTACGAGCACGCCTTCTCCCAGATCGGCAACACCGATGGTTGCGCGACTCGGCAGATTCTCCGGACTGAGCCATCCCGTCCATGCATCATTCATTTCGTTTTTAAGCGACATGTCGGTGATATAGAGAGTAGCCTGGAGCAGTTTCTCCTTGCTCGAACCCAACTCGCCTAACATGCGTTCGATCTTTTTACATACCTGTTCCATCTGCGAGAACATGCCGTCTGACACATCGTCCGCGACGACGCCGCCGAAATAGATAACGTCCGAGCTGATTACGGCACGATGCATAATGGGCGTTCTGTATCGTCTATTGATCAACGTATTTCCTTTCCTGATACTTTTCATTGGAGACACTCAAGGCCGCGTTTGTGCCTCGTTTGCAAATTGGCTATCTGCCCAACAGTGATGGGCTTGACAGGTGGCCGGATACGATAGGCGCCAACATCTTCGGGTGAAACACCGCGCAATTTTGCTATCGTTTGCGTGACGCTTAGGCTGCATTGACGTCCTTGGCATGGGCCCATTCCACTCCGCAGAAAGGCCTTTAGCTGATTGGGGCCGAGAACTTTCAGACGGAAAATTGTATCGTGGAGGGTCGAGCCCAAGACTTCCTCGCAACGACATACAAGGGCATCGTGGGCAGGTGTGAGATGCTCTCGTCGCGGTCTGAACATCCGGTCGAGGAAAAAACGCCCCCGGATAAAGGGCCGGCTCTCCTGCTCAAGCTGGGCGCAAAGATGCTCGAAGGCCGCGCCGTCGATTGCTCCCAGGGACTTCGAGATCTCCAGAGCGGCACGTCTTCCGCCAAATCGCGCCAGTTCAGCGCCGTAGATCGCCCGTCCGTCGCCAGCGACATAGATCCCGGGAATAGATGTCTCGCCGCCAGCACTGGCGATCGGATGCCAGCATATCTGCTCCTCGTCCCACGCCATTTCGCAGCCAACGGAACGAAGAAGGTTCATCTCGGGCACGACTCCATGATGCAGCAGGAGGTGATCGAGTTCCAAAGAGTGCTCTTTCCCGGAAGCGCTAAACCGCACGCGCTCGACCCGTTCGCTCCCTTCTGCTCTCAGTTTATCGACATTCTTGTAGACTCGTACGGCCCGCCGGACCTTAGTGACCAAGCCTAAGCCCTTTCTGAAATAAGGCGAGGCCATGAAACCAGGCAGATGCGGAATGGCTCTAAGGACATTTTTCCGGGGAGTCGTGTCAAGGATAGCGAGAAGGGGAACATCGGCAGCAAGATACTGGCTGGCTAGCAACCAGAGAAGCGGACCACTTCCTGCCAGAACCATCTTTGGCCCCATAACGGCGCCACTCGCCTTGAGCAGTATCTGCGCAGCGCCGGCGGTCATGACGCCGGGCAATGTCCATCCAGCAATTGGAAATGGCCGCTCCAGGGCACCAGTGGCCACCAGGACCCGCTCTCCCGTTATCAGCTTGGCCATGCCATCATGCGAAACTCCAAGTTCGCGGTCGGCAGTCAGCCGCCAGACGGTAGCTTTTGCCAGGTAAGCAGCACCCGATTCAGTAAAGGTCCGGGCGAGCTCTGCGCCCCCTGCATAGTCCTTTCCGAGAACTGCTAGGCGCTTCGGTGTCGCGGTGGTGATCGAGCGGTAAATCTGCCCTCCAATCGCGCCATTCTCGTCTAAAACCAGCGTCTTGACGCCATTCCGCGTCGCCTCTATCGCCGCAGCCATTCCGGCTGGCCCGGCACCGATCACGATCAGCTCATAACGATCGTCGAGATTCATTAAGGACTGCAAGCTGATCACTAGGTCGTCCTCCCCGGATGCCGGTCGATTTGGGTTCGAACGTTCATACCCTTTTCCACTTTGACCATGCAGGCCTGTCGGTTGGCCACCCCGTCAATTGTCACGAGACATTCAAAGCACACGCCCATCATGCAATAAGGCGCACGCGGCGCGCCAGAAACGACGGTGGTCCTAGTCGTGGTCACGCCAGAGAGAAGCAGAGCCGCCGCGACAGAGTCACCGACCTGAACCTCGACTGTCCGGTCATCGATGCTGATGCGGACCGTTTGGGTCGAGAAATCGTCAAGCCGCCTCAGCATGAAAACGCTCCAATCCGAAGGAACTGATAATTGGATCCCAGGACCCGGAATGGATGGATGGCGCCAATCGATGTGCGTGTGCGGCTGCCAGCGTCACGCCGCTGTGGCATGTTACTAGATACGCTCCCGGGTGCGTGTTTGAATGGGCGTAGATCGGATAACCGTCACAACTAAGGACCCGCAAGGCTGACCACATGCGCACAACGTTTAAAGGCTCCAAGCATGGAAACATCCGAACCGCGCGGCTCGCCATACCGGACTGGATGGGAATGCTGACCGAATTATAATCCTCGGCCTCTTCATGACTGTCGCCGATCATCACACCGCCCTCATTTGTCTGCCGAATGACATGCATTGGGTAATGAAGAAACGACGCAATCTTCTCCGTCACCATGATCTCGCCCCGTTGCGCCCGGACCGGAACATCGAACCCCACCATGCTGCCGAGTTCTCTATTGCCCAGTCCGGCCGCAAGGATAATCCGGTTGGCATACACTTTGCCCGTCAGGGTACTGAGGCGGTAGACATTGCTGTTGCACTGTATATCCACCACCTTGCTGCCCGGAAGAGAGGTTCCGCCAACCAAGGCGAACGCCGTATGCAGGCTGCGCAGCAGCATGAGGGAATTGACGTCGCCGTCGAGAGCGCAATAGGAGGCGCCGACCACCTCTGGCCCAATCTGGGGCAGAAGGTTCACAAGCTCCTCACGGCTGAGGATTTCGAAGGGATAGCCAGCATTATAGGCTTTGAGCTTCCCGAGCTCCTCCGCGCGAAAGGCTAGCTCGTCCTCGCTCAGGCAAAGGACAAAGCCGCCCGGACGCCGGTGATAAAGGCGAATGCCGGTCAATTCTTCGAGCTCATCGGCAAATCCACTCCACGCCAAAGCCGAGGATATGGTCCAGTCCGAATAAACTGGGAACGCGGCACCCTTTCCTTGCACCCAGACCAGGGCGAAGTTGCCGCGAGAGGCCCGGCGGGCAATATCGGCCTCATCTAACATCACAACCTTCTGTCCCTGCTTTGCCAAGCCATAGGCGAGTGAGGCGCCCACCAGGCCGCCCCCGATCACCGCGTAGCCGAATTCGCCGTGCATTTGCTTGCCTTCTTTCGCAATAACGCCGCTCGCAGAATTGCTGGGTGGGAGACGAATGCCCCCCACCGGTGCGATTTCAGACCGTGATCAGCGCATCGACAATGTTCAGCTTTCCGTGCCGCACCATGATTGGATTGAGGTCAATGCCGGTGATCCGGGGATTCTGGATCGCAAGCTCGGAAATCTTGAGAACCACGTCATAAAGATCGGGAAGAGAAATCCCCTTCTGCCCCCTGGCGCCGCGCAGGACGGGTGCGGCGCGCAAGGCCTCAAGGCTCTCTTCGAACTCTTCATAAGCGACCGGCGGCAAGAGATTGACGCTGTCGCGCAGGATTTCAGTAAACACACCACCCAAGCCCAGCGTGATGATTGGTCCAAAACGCGGGTCGCGATGCATACCGACGATCAATTCATAATCGGCTGACAGAGCTGGCTGCAGGGACACCTGTGGCCCACACCGTTCAGCGACTTCCATATAATGCCTGGTGAGTTCCTCTTCGCCGCGAATACCTAGGACAACTCCTCCGACATCCGACTTATGCGCGATATTCGCATTCGCGGTCTTCAACACCACAGGATAGCCGAGCGTCTGGGCGTTTTTCAGCGTATCCTGGAGATTGCCCGATTCTAGAATGGGCGCCATTGGCAGGCGGCATTCGGCAAGTAGCGCATAGCTCTTGCCCTGCGTGAAGCCATCCGGCAGCCTCGGCAACACTTTGGTGTGCCTGGTCTCCCCGGCAGTTTTCTCCGCCGTCTCAGCCAGCTTTCGACGCTTCTCGTGCCATGCCAGGAACGACCCGATGGCGTAACAAGCGGATTCGGTTCCCATAAGGACTGGGATGCCCTTCATTCGCAGATTACGCGCGCCGGGGCGCGAAACCGAGGTACTGATATTGCCGAAGATGAAGACCGGCTTCTCGGTATTCTCGTGGATTTTTGTTGTCGAATTCGAGACATCGATCATGAATTGACGGCCATCGACCAGATTGTTGCCGATGACGACGGCGCCAACCGAGGGGTCCTTTGAAATGGCGATTCCGGAATTTGCCATGGGCGCGTCCCCCATGGAATCGAGCGGATTGCCGATCACGACATCGTCTTCCAGAATTTCGGTCAGGCGCTCGTTGGTCTTGTCCTCATAGGCGGCTAGTTTCAAATTCGTCCAGCTCGACACATCGGCAATGAGCTGCCGCTCCCCGCCGGAATCGCTGATGACGCCGGCGCCGAGAGCCGTGGGAATCCGCTCAGTGCGAAAGGCTTCGATACAATCTAGGAGCTCATCAAGCGTCTTTGTGACGATGACCCCGTATTTGCGGCCGATTGCATCCAGGACCTGGCGCGGGCTCGATAGCCCTCCCGAATGGGCCTCGGTAAACTTCGCGCCTATATCGGTGGAGCCCAGCGCCAGCAGCACTACCGGAATGCCTTTCTGAAATGCATGCCCAACGGCGGCGAGGAATTCTTCAGGGCGCCGTATTGTCTCGAAAACCAGCCCGATCACGCGCGTCGTCGGCAAAGAGAGGAAATATTCAATATATTCAGGAAAGCCGGAGACGACCTCCGCGCCTGCCGAGACCGCGATTTCCAGCGCAAGGTCGCGCTGGCTGCCGGTGATGCCCGACCAGCTCGAACCGCTATGAGAAATGATGCATACACCCCCCGGTGTAAGATCCAGCCCCGGAGGTGGGTTATGCGTCATTCGCACGCTGTCGCGCACATTCATGAACCCCATGCAGTTGTGCCCGCATACCGCGACGCCGGCTGCAAGGCCCATCTCCCGCAGAGTGTCAGGAATATAGGTCAGTGACTTGCGTTCCTCATCATATCCACGGTTCGGGATTTGAAAGCCTTTCACGCCTGCTTCTATAGCCTCGCCGAAAGCGTTCAGCAGTTGGCTATCCGGTACGGATAAGGCGGCAAAGTCAACAGTCCTCCCGATATCACGGATACGCGGAAAGGCGGGTACTCCAAAGACTTCCCTCGCGGTTGGATGAACTGCATAGATTTCGCCCTGATATCCACCTTTCTTTAGAGCCGTAACCAACCTGCCCCCCAGGTTCCCTGCCCTTTCACTCGCCCCGATAACGGCCACGCTCTTAGGAGAAAAGAGCTTCGACATACTGCTAAACATATCTATTCCTTCTAACGGCGCTATTTTCAGTTTGTGAAGTGCTTTGCCGATACTCGGGCGCTCAGCGGACGATGGTAACGTTCTCCTTGGACCATCCTACCCGGCACTCGTCACCGACGGTTAAGGTCCCTGTCGAGCTGAAAGACAATATCTCTATCGGTGTATTGTCCTTGCTTTCCGCCAGATATCGTGTAGTCGCCCCTGTCATCACCCTCTGCCTGAGATTGACAACGATCTCATTGTCAGCGCTTTCGTTGTCTTTCAGGAAGCGGACATCTTCCGGCCTGACGACGACAGATACGTCTTGCCCCTTCCTGGCCTCCTCTTCCCTTGAGCTGTTCGTAGCAATCATCGGTCCGATGGGCGCATCCAGCAGCACTGTGTTTTCAAACCGGTTCTTAACGGTGCACTTGAAGACGTTCGATCGACCGAAGAAATTGGCGACGAATTCCGTTCGCGGGGCACGGTAGAGATCACGTGGCGTGCCGATCTGTTCGATTTGCCCATCCTTCATCAGGCAAATGCGGTCGGACATGGCCATCGCCTCCTCCTGGTCATGGGTGACGTAGAGAATGGTGGTCGACAGCGCCTTGTGCAGGTGGATTATTTCTAGTTGCATTTGGTCTCTCAGATTCTTATCGAGAGCGCCCAGGGGCTCGTCCATGAGTATGATTGGCGGTTCGTAGACAGCGCAGCGAGCCAACGCTACACGCTGTTGTTGCCCGCCAGAAAGCTCTCTCGGAAACCGATCGGCCATGTGCGGCAGTTGAACGATTTCTAGAATTCTACGCACCTTCGGCGCGATGTCAGCGCTCTTCATGCCGCGCATCTGGAGCGGAAAGGCAATGTTTTCAGCGACCGTCATATGAGGGAACAGGGCATAGTTTTGGAATACCATGCCGATATCGCGCTGAGAGGGCGGCAGATGGGTCGCGAGCTTCTCGTCAATCCAAATGGCGCCATCATCCGGTACTACGAGCCCGGACAAGATCTGCAACAAAGTAGTCTTACCCGACCCAGACGGACCGAGCAGCGTCAGAAATTCTCCCGCCGGCACATCCACTGAGATGGGGTTCAGGGCCCTGACAGACCCGTAGGATTTTCTCACTCCCTCGATCTTTAGCTTTAAATCCATTCGAAAATTCCTTACCGGCTCGCGCTATGAGCGCTCCGAAGTTGCGGGAGCTTCCGCGGCGCATCGCGTCGCGACGGTCTGTCAGTCGCGGGTCCTGAGGCGGCATACGGCGACCTGGCCGCATGCCGCTTCGGACAGACCTGTGCTATCCGAGTAACCACTCCTTAAAGCGCTCGTTGGCTTGGCCCTGATTCTTGTGCCAGAATGCCACATCCTCGGATTCAATGTTTTCGACGTTGTTGGGGTGGGTGGGCAGAGCTACCGCAAAAGCCGGATCCAGCAGGGCCATGACATCGGGGTGCATCGGCCCCATCGGCACGTCCATTGTGAAGTCGGCAATACGGTCGGGGCGCGAACAGAATGCGATGAATTTGCGTCCCGCCTCGGCCTGTGGGCTGTTCTTTGGGATCACCCAGCCAAGCGCGGTCGTCATGCTCTGGCTATAGTTGTACTTGATCCTGGCACCGCTTTGGACGGCGGCCAT
This sequence comes from Chelativorans multitrophicus, assembly GCF_011317445.1. Classification (GTDB taxonomy): domain Bacteria; phylum Pseudomonadota; class Alphaproteobacteria; order Rhizobiales; family Rhizobiaceae; genus Chelativorans; species Chelativorans multitrophicus. The sequence goes on along the minus strand of NZ_JAAAPL010000002.1, from coordinate 367,371 downwards.
TGCTCGGTGATGCGGGAAAGCAGTTACATCAACTTCGCGCGCGCCAAGCAGCCGGGTGATGTCGGAATCCTCCTCCCACCAGTTGGTCACGTGGTCCTTTATCTCGTCCAGCCGAGCAAATACCTGCTTCCACCCATCCTCGTTCGCGAGGAATGAGGCAGTCTCGCTCGGCCGCTTACCCATGGAACGCAGTGCGGCTTCGATAGTATCCTTACCTTGACCCCGCAGAGCCCGCGCACCGGGGAGGTTCTCGACGTCCCAAATATCGGCATAGTCCTTGAAATCCAGATGGTCCTGGAAAGCAATGACCTGTGCCGACAAGCCGTGGGGAAGGAAGGTCGGCCTACGCTGTGCTTCCGGCAAGGCACCATAGATTGCCTGGACATCTTCCGAATCGATGTCGTCTATCCGCTCGAGCAGACCGGCCTCGGCAAGAACCTCGTTACCGGTCGCCGCCACGCTAAAGCGGACATCATAGAAGAACTTGCCCGTCTCGACTTGGGCCTTGATCTCGACGGTCGAGGTGCCAGCGAGGATGGGCGTCGGCTTAATCCCGAATTCCTGCTCATAGGGGTCGAGGAACGCAGTCTGGAAAGCCTTCTCGTAACCTCCGGGAATACCGACGGAAAAGCCGCCTTCTTGCGCATAAGAACGTGAGAGTATCGCCGGCGCGGCTAATAAAGCACTCGATCCTGCGATCACCTTCAAAGCATTCCTTCGTGATAGTTCAATCGTCTTCATGTTTTCTCCTCCACACTAAAGAAACCATATTAGCCGTTCAGGCTATTTTTTTGATCCGATGCGGATTGCCACAATCACTACAATGCAAACAGCCCCGAAAATGACCGTCGATACTGCCGCGAGGGTTGAATCAATACCGACCAGGGCAGTAGACCATAGCTGCAAAGGTAGCGTGCTAAGCTGTCCTGCTCCGAGAAAGAGAACAATCGAGAGATCGTCAAAGGAGCGTACGAAGGCAAAGAGGAACGCTGCTGTGATGCCTGCTCTCAAGATTGGCATCGTCACCAAGCGGAAGGTTTGCAGCTTTCCAGCGCCGAGGGTCCAGCTGGCGTGATCTAGACGGACGTCATAGTTCTTGAGCACCGCCATGACAGTGATGATCACATAGGGAAGATTGAGAACTGTATGGCCGATGATGATCGCCCAAATGGTTCCCACCATGTTTACATAGGCAAAGATATAGAACAGCCCGACTGCCACGATAACATTCGGCAGCACGATCGGCATCAGAACCAGCATCATCAGCAGCGCCCGCATTGGTACGCTTCTACGTGCCAGCACCAACGCGGCAGGAATACCAATCACCATCGATGCGATAGCCGAGACAAAAGCGAACAGCACGGAATTGAGAGTTGCTTGCATCCACACCGTCGAGGTGAAATACGTTGCAAACCATTCCGTCGTGAATCCGACTGGCGGCCAACTGAAGAAGCGATCTTCCGAGAAAGAAACCGGGATCACGAAGACGACTGGCAGGATCAGGAAGGCGACCAGCAGCCAGGCCGTGATTTTCAGGAGTAAGCCGCTTCCGGCCTGTCGCTGACCCAATATCGAATCGAGGATCTTCTCGAAATGGACCGTCACTGCGCCAACAAAGGCGAGAATACGACCACCAAGCGGCCTGATCCTTTGCTGGATGCGTCCACTGCGACCGCTGCCCGTTGCCGCACTCACGGCGCCGCCTGATAAAACTGAGCTACCTAGGGTTCTTTCAAAAACGAGATAAACGAGGAGGGTTGCCCCTAACAGCATCACTGTCAGGGCGCCCGCAAAGCCCCAATTAAAGTTATTGTTGATCTGCTCGACGATGGAGCCGGCGATCATCATTTCACGCGGACTACCAAGCAGGACCGGCACGATGAAGGTTCCGAGTGCAGAAACGAAGACGACGAGCCAAGCTGAAGCCACCCCTGGCAGCGACAGAGGGAAGTAGACTCGCCAGAACGCATTGCCAGAGCGGGCACCAAGCGTCGAAGCTGCCCGAGACAGGGCCGGGTCGATGTTCTGCATAACCGAATACATCGTCAGCACGGCCAGGGGCAGCATGCCGTGCACCATCGCCAGCAGCACCGCTGGGTAATTATTAACCAGCCGCGCCGGCGTATCGAGCAAACCGAGAGACAGCATCGTGCTGTTGATGACACCATATCTGGACAAGACCAGCATCCAGGCCAGCGCGCGAACGAGAAAGCTGGTCCAGAGCGGAACCATGATGGCGATCATCAAAAAACTGGTGCCACTGCGCTCCCCGGAAGCCAGCATGCGCGCCAGCGGATAACCGACTACGACCGTGATACAGGCCGTCCAGAACGCAATGTCCAGAGTGTTGAGGAGAATGCGCCAATAGACCGGCGTTTCCACAAGCCGGACAAAGTTCTGCAGCGAAAGCGCTCCACTCTCATCGAAGATGCTGGCGCCGGTAACGAAGATCAGCGGCAGCGCAAAGAAGAGGAGCAGAAATACCCAGGCGGGAACAAGCGGAAGCAGAGAGAGGGCCGGGCGATTGCGAAATGAACGTAGGTTCAACTGTTCGCCACGCCCCACTCCTGCAACTAGCCCCCCCTGCGAGCGAGCAACGCTCATTGCGCACCAACCCGCTGGGCACGCCAGGCGACGGCTGCCTTGAGCCCCTGCTCCTTCCTGATAAGCAAAAACTCATCTCGGTCTTTGTCAACAATGCCCTTCATGCTTGCGGCAGCCTCGACGTTGGCCTCCAGCGCGGGCATCAAGCCCATAATTTCAAAGGTCTGATTGATCGCGCGCTTAAAATAGGCAACGGCTACGGGCGATGATCCGACAATATGATTTGCAATCTCTCGGACAAAACTTTCTCGCTCTTCATCCGGAACGACGTGATTGACGATACCCGCTTCCTTCGCGCGGGCCGCGGAGAAGGTATCCTCAGCGCATATCAAAATCTCTTTCGCCATTTTGGGCCCAGCAAGCCACGGCAACATCAGCAAAATGCTCGGTGAGCCCATCTTAGCTTCCGGCATGCCAAAGCGCGCACTTTCAGCGGCTACGGAGATGTCGCAGGCAAGGCTCGCTTCAAAGCCGCCAGCCAGACAATAGCCATGAATCGAGGCAATGATCGGCTTGGGACACCGCCAAAAACTGAGCATGAACTGCAGACTCTTCTGATAGCGTATGCGCCACTCGTCGATGCCTTCCGTCCCCCTGTCCGCCTTAACACTTATATCGCAACCGGAACTGAATGATTTACCTTCACCTGACAAAATGATGACGCGAACATCGTCCCGTTCACCCAGCACTGACAGTGCATCCATCGTCTCGGTCATCACTTCAGGCGAGATCGCGTTATGAACTCGCGGCCGGTTCCAGGTCAGATAACCAATTCCGGCCTGCACATCGACCTTGATCAATTCGTACGACAATCGAGGTTCCTCCCTTGTTGGTCGAACGCGGTGAGGCTAGTCTTTGCACATAATGCATACGGATGCAAGCACCATACTTTGAGGTTTATGGGGTTTTCTCGCGAGCATTGGCCTGCTAAGGGAGAATCGACGGCAATGAAATGCAATCGTATGCATAACACTGAAAGGGGATGCGGTGATACCTGACCAGGCCATAAGAACAGAAATCGTCCCTCGGGTATCGGAGACAGACGGGGCAGGACACATCAACAATGTCACTTCTGCAATATGGTTCGAAGCCGGCCGGCGAGAGATCTTTCGCGCCATTACACCCGAATTGTCGTTTGATCGTTGGGCGGTAGCTCTGATATCGATGGAGATACGTTACAAGCGCCAGATCTATTTGGCTTCAGAAGTTAGTGTTTTGACATGGATCCGTGCCATCGGGCGAACGAGTTTCCAGGTCAATGAAGTGATCATTCAGAATGGATCCGTCTGTTCTGTTGGGCGCTGCACATATGTGCATATAGACTACGCGGCCGATAAGCCGGCACCAATTCCTCAAGATGTCAGGTATCGGCTGGAGCGGCTTCTTGCAGACACCCCGGATTTCGATGGAGAATTCATACGATGAGCACTGTTTCCGAGGGCTTTTATTTCGAAGACCTGACTGTTGGCATGTCAGCAAGCATCGAAAGGACGATCACGACCGACGACATAGAGATGTTTGCAACCGCCGTGGGCGACTTCAATCCGATCCATATGAACGAGGAATGGGCACGACAAACACGTTTTGGCGGCAGGATTGCACACGGAATGCTGACTGCCGGTATCGTGTCCTCCGTGCTGGGCACCCGCCTCCCCGGGCCAGGCAATGTCTACATCAAACAGACACTCGAGTTTCGCGCGCCGGTGACGCCGAGATCCGCGGTGAAGGCTCAAGTCTGCATCACGAGGCTCGAGCCCGAGCGCAATCGCGTTTACCTGGATACCACATGTACATGTTGCGGCACCATTGTACTTTCGGGAGAAGCCGTCCTCTTCGTGCAATCTCGCCAGCGCCGATTATAGCTGAATGGATCGGGGACGGCGCCCCGAACCTGTGGCCGAACTGCGTCAGGCTTTCCGTGGCTAGCTCCACCACAAGGTCCAAGTATCCCATGTGTCGTGTGGATTGCCATGACTTTCGGAAAGCCGCCTAGTGCGCACTAACTTACCCGCGGCGTGACCTTCGACCTTCACCATCATGATTTCCGAACATGACGGTCGAGGGCGGCAGCTCGCAGGAAAACCGTATAGCCACAAATATCCCCGTGGCACTCAAGCCGCTCCGAGGATAATTATGGATTCCCGTGCAAGTTATGGTGTTTCGAGGAATTAAATGCTTGCATCGAGTACCATGCTGCCTTGGCCAATGCGTTGTTTTGCATGTGCCGCGCGGAACTTCCCTTAATCTTTTCGAAGATTAGGTCCATACTGAAGTCCGACGGCGTGCATCATGCTACCTACAAGGCAGGGGAAGCGAAGGGCGAGACAGCCAGGGACGATCTCTCAACGACCTGTCCCGCGAGCGACAGTCCAATGGCTGCTTTTGGAGGCACGCAAGAAAGAACTGACGGAGCTTGTCGCTGACATTCCCGAGGATGTCTCTGACCTGCTGCCGAGCGCTTCCACCGTCTATGCGAAGAAGGTTGCCGTTCACACGGGCGCGCTCGGCCGGACGAGCGGCCGTAAGCGGCGAGGCCCTGCGGATGTTGATCGAGAAGATCGTCCTGACGCCGGGATCGAAACGTGGAACGATTCTCGCCACGCTGCACGGCGAAATTGCGCACCATTTTGGATTGGACCAATCAGCAAGCCAATAGAAAGGCTGAAAAACAAAACTCCCGGCGGGGTACAGGCGGGAGTGTCGTCATTGGTGGTGCGGGGGGACCGCGCATGCTTCGTGATGATCGCTGCTTAGGTGACGCGCTACCCTCTTCGGCTCGTTCCATCGCTCGGGAATGGACGTAAAGCACCCTGCCCCACCCAAGCAGCGCACAATTTCGGTTGGCAAATCGCGCAAGATCACTTGGCATCAATCTGCAAGTCAATTTAGGTCCCCAGCGAGCGCTCAGCGGTCCACTGGCTTCCAGGCCGCCCGGAAGCGGAGATTGCATCTTTTTCAGCTGAAAGCCGCAGCGTGTGGCATGTATGCTGGCCGTTTCTGTCCGAATAAGACGTGCCCGCGAGAAGCGCATTGGTGCGTGCATTGCGGCGAGGCGGTATTGGTGAGGCCATTAAACTCCGAACTGAAAGAGTTTCCTTTCCAGCGCCTCCACTTTATTGGCGCAGCCATACTGTTGACCTAGTTCATTTCTCGCATCATAGCTGATGTGCCATTCTCCCCGGCAGTTCTCTTCTGAGAATAAGTGATCGCGTGGTGGTCAGCATTTCGGGTAGTCGCATGAAATTCGCCGAAAGCAGAACGGAGTTGCTACTATACAGTGCCATCGCCGGCCTCATGGCGCTGACGTTCATCGCAGATCTGTATTTCCCGCTCGGTACCGCGATTTGGGTGATCTATCTTTTTCCGATAGCGCTGTGTTACCTCGTCTCAAGGCCAGTCGTGCCAGTCGCCGCGGCAACCGTGGTCTCTTTCTTTGTAGTCATAGGCTTCTTCTATGCGCCCGCGGGCGTGGATCCAGATATTGCACGTACGAACCGTGTGCTCGGCGCGCTCACGAGCTGGATCATTGCGCTGACCGGGTATTTCTTCATCAGAAACAAGCTGGCGATTCAAAAGCAGGAGTGGCTACAGGCCGGGCAAGTCCACCTTGCCCGGAGCGTCAGCGGCAATCAGAAGATCGAGGAGCTCAGCGGGAATATCCTAGCCTTCCTCGCCGAGTATCTCGATGCCCAGGCTGGTGCGCTTTACGTCCGCCGCGGATCGACGTTTGGGCGATCCGGTGTTTACGGCGTGCCGGCGGGCGCGCCGATTCCGGACCGTTTCAAACCGGGGGACGGGCTACTCGGTCAAGCCGTTGCCGACCGGCGCAGCTTCGTGCTTCGCGACGTGCCCGAGAATTATCTTTATTTCGGCTCCGGCCTCGGGCGAGCCAAGCCGCGCCATCTGCTGATTGCACCGGCTTCCGTCGACGATGAGGTTAACGCTGTCCTTGAACTGGGCTTCCTCAAGGAAGCGGGCGAGGAGGTAGGCGAGCTCCTGGAGCGTATCTCCGAACCAATGGCGATAGCACTGCGCTCAGCCCGGTATCGCGCCCAGTTGCAGGAGCTTCTTGAGGAGACGCAGCGTCAGGCCGAGGAGCTTCAGACGCAAAGCGAAGAACTTCGCAGCGCGAATGAAGAACTGGAGAATCAGAGCCGCTCGCTGCAGGACTCGCAGGTACGGCTAGAGGAGCAGCAGGCCGAACTTGAACAGAGCAACGCGCAACTAGAGGAGCAGACGCAGCTTCTCGAGGTCCAGCGCGATGAGCTGAGCCGCGCGCAGGGTGCCCTGCAGGCCAAGGCACGCGATCTGGAGGAGGCAAGCCGCTACAAGTCCGAGTTCCTGGCCAACATGTCGCACGAGTTACGTACGCCGCTAAACTCCCTGCTCATCATGGCCCGGCTCCTTGCCGACAATCGGGAGGGCAATCTCACCTCCGATCAGGTAAAATTCGCCGAGACGATCGAGACGGCGGGAAACGATCTGCTGAACCTGATCAATGATATCCTTGACATCTCCAAGATTGAGGCAGGCCACATCGAACTGCAGATTGAGCGCGTGCGCGTTGAGCCGATGCTCGAAAAGCTGCGGGCTACCTTTCAGTCGAGCGCTTCAGAAAAGGGTCTCAATTTCAGGATCGAGACGGTGCCTGGTACGCCCGATCGGATCGAATCCGATCCTCAGCGGATCGAACAGGTGCTTAAGAACTTCCTTTCCAACGCCATCAAGTTCACGGAAAAGGGCGAGGTCGTTCTGAGCGTAGCGGAAGAAGAGGACGGCCGCATTGCCTTTGCCGTCCGCGACACCGGGATTGGGATTCCGGAGGACCAGCAGCAGGCGATCTTTGAGGCCTTCCGCCAGGCGGACGGCTCGATCAACCGAAAGTACGGCGGAACGGGCCTTGGGCTGTCCATCAGCAGTGAGCTGACGCGGGTCCTTGGTGGGGAGATTCGGGTCGAGAGCACAGTCGGTCAAGGCAGTTCGTTCATTTTGGTCGTCCCCAAGATTTACGATGCCGCCAGCGTGCAGAAATCAGCAGGGGCAGGCAGGCGGACTCCCGTTGTGTCCAGAGCTGCTCCGGCTGCGGCAGAATCAGAAGCGGAGAAGATCGATACGGTTCCCGCGCGGCCCCGCATCATTGAAGACGATCGCGACAAACTGACGGGCGGTCGCGTCATCCTGGTGGTGGAGGATGATCCCGCCTTTGCCCGCATCCTCATGGACCTCGCGCATGAGCTGGGTTTCGAATGTCTCGTCGCGGAAACGGCGGACGAAGGCGTTCTTCTTGCCCGCCGATATCTGCCTGCCGGTGTCATTCTCGACATTGGCCTTCCCGATCACACCGGCCTGTCGGTGCTTGATAGGATCAAGCATGACGTTCGCACCAGGCATATTCCTGTCCATGTCGTTTCCGTGAGCGATTATACGCGTACCGCCCGCTCGTTCGGCGCTGCCGGATACATGCTGAAACCTGTAAAGCGGGAGGAACTGGAACGTGCGCTCACCGGCCTTGCAAAACAACTGGCGCAGACGGTGCGGCGCGTTCTGATCGTGGAGGACGATGCGACACAGCTTGAGGCGCTTCAGCTGCTGCTGTCGTCGCAGGACGTGGAGACAATCGCCGCGGCATCGGCCGCCGAATGCTTTGGCAAGCTAAAGGCGGAGACTTTCGACTGCATGGTGCTCGACCTGAGCCTGCCGGATGCGTCCGGCTTCGAGGTCCTCGAGCAACTCAGCGCCGAAGACGCTTACTCCTTCCCTCCAACAATCGTCTATACGGGCCGCGATCTTACGCCAGACGAGGAACTGCGCCTGCGGAAATTTTCGAAGTCAATCATCATCAAGGGCGCGAAATCTCCCGAGCGGCTTCTCGACGAGGTTACGCTTTTCCTCCATCAGATGGTCGCCGAACTGCCGGAACGGAAGCGCGAGATGCTGGTGCGCTCGCTCAACCGCGACGCTGCGCTGGAAGGTCGGCGCATCCTCGTCGTTGAGGATGACATCCGGAACGTTTACGCCCTCATGAGTGTGTTCGAGGGCCACGGTGCTGCCGTGCAGATCGCCCGGAACGGACGCGAGGCGCTGCAGGCGCTGGAAAAGATGGCGGATGAGGGCAATCCAGCCATCGATCTGGTCCTCATGGACGTAATGATGCCGGAAATGGATGGGCTGACGGCCACGCGCGAGATCAGGAAGCGCGAGAGGTGGAAAAACCTGCCGATCATCGTCCTTACGGCCAAGGCTATGCCGGGGGATCAGGAACAATGCCTTGCGGCCGGAGCCAACGATTATCTGGCAAAACCACTCGATGTGGATAAGCTGCTCTCGCTTGCCCGCGTATGGATGCCCCGTTAAGGACCATCGCACATGACGACGTCGACCGAGGAGATCGAGATAGGTTTGCTGCTGGAGGCGATCCGCCAGCGCTATCACTATGATTTCAGAGGCTACTCTCAATTGTCCATCGCACGCCGGCTGAAGCGCGCTCAGCAGCATTTCGGTTGCCGCAGCCTTTCCATGCTGCAGGATAAGGTTCTGCACGACTCGTCCATCCTTCCAGATCTGCTGAACCACCTCACGATTCAAGTCAGCGAGATGTTTCGTGACCCGGCGTATTTTCGCGCGCTGCGGGAAACCGTGTTACCCCATCTGAAGACCTATCCCTCGCTGAAAGTCTGGGTAGCAGGATGTGCTGCCGGAGAAGAGCTTTACTCGCTCGCCATACTCTTTCGCGAAGAGGGTCTCGATCAGCGGACCATTTTCTACGCCACCGACATAAATCCCGACGCGCTGCGGAAAGCCGAGGCAGGTATCTACGAATTGGACCGCATAGCGCTCTTCACCGAAAACCACCGGCTGTCAGGAAGCAAAGTCTCACTATCGGAGTACTACACAGCAGCCTATGGTGCGGCGGTCTTCGATAGGACGCTGCGTTTCAGAACGGTCTTCGCCGAGCACAATCTTGCCGCCGATGCTGTCTTCGCGGAGGTGAACCTCATCTCCTGCCGCAACGTACTCATCTATTTCGACAGGGAATTGCAGGACCGGGCCATCGGCCTGTTCAAGGATTCGCTTGCCCACGGAGGCTTTCTGGGACTCGGTACGAAGGAAAGCCTGCGATTTTCCAGCCATGGCGCAGCCTTCCAGGAATTCGCCGGGCAGGAGCGGATTTACCGCATGACGACGCATGATACGTCTTCCCGGAGGGTTGATCATGCAGTCGCCTGAAAACGTCAGGTTCCTGTTGGTGGACGATGTCGACGAGAACCTTTTGGCTCTCGATGGGCTGCTGCGCCGGGATGGGCTCGAACTTTTCATGGCGCGTTCCGGTAGGCAGGCGCTGGAAATGCTTCTGGTGCATGACTTCGCCCTTGCCATTTTCGACGTGCAGATGCCGGAGATGGACGGGTTTGAACTCGCGGAGCTGATGCGCAGCACAGAGCGCACACGCAATGTGCCGATCATATTCCTGACCGCCGTCGCAACGGACGAAAGGCGCCGCTTCCGAGGCTACGAGGCTGGAGCGGTCGATTATCTGCTGAAACCGGTCGATCCGCAGATCCTTCGCAACAAGGCGGCCATTTTCTTCGAGCTAGCCCGCCAACGCCAAGAACTCGCGCGACAGCGGGACGAGTTGAGCCGAAGCGCGGAGAAACTGTCGAAAGCCCTCAGCGTATTACAGGCGCACAGCGACAACTCTCCTTTAGCCGTTGTCGAATTCGACCCGAACTTCCGCTTCAACTCATGGTCGAAGAGCGCGCAGCGCATGTTCGGCTGGAGCGCTGAGCAGGTGCTCGGGCAGAAATTGGTGGAACTGGGATGGCTACAGAGGGAAGACGTCGCGCGTTTGATGGACGTGACGGGGGGAATCTTGACGGGAGGCGAGCCGGGAAGCGTCTTTGCGTGCCGGGTTTCCTGCCGCGATGGCAGCGTTATCGACAGCGAGTGGTTCATATCGGTGCTTGCGGATCGGGGTGGCGCCGTAATGTCGGTCAATGCGCAAATACTGGACGTGACAGAACGCAACCGTGCGGAGGCGACGCGGCAGCTGCTTATCGGTGAGCTTAATCACCGCGTGAAAAATACGCTTTCCACTGTGCAGGCGATCGCCAGCCAAACCTTGCGCCACATGGAAAGCCCGGAGGATTTCAAGGCCAGCTTCATGGCCCGTCTGGAGTCATTGGCACGCGCTCATTCGCTGCTTAGCGAGGCGAATTGGGAGGGGGCCTATCTGACCAAGCTTGTTCAAGATCAGCAGCAACTGAATCTCATAGAGGAAGACAAGTTTGCGGTTTCGGGCCCTGAGGTACATCTTCCTCCGCAGCTGGCGCTGCATCTTGGGCTGATCTTGCACGAGCTTACCACCAATGCCCAGAAACATGGCGCTCTCGCCGCTCCACAAGGTCGCATTGCATTGAGCTGGGATCTTGCGGGTAAGGCTTTGTGTGTCAGATGGGTGGAGAGCGGGGTGGCGCTCGCGAAAACACCTTCGTCGCGAAGAGGTTTCGGCTCCAATCTCATTCAACGCAGCACCTCCGCGGAGGGTGGCACCGCGCAGATGGCTTACAAGCCTGACGGAATTTCCTGGGAGCTCACCTTCGCTCTCGCGCATCACAACGCGTATGCTTCCCCAATAACAAGCAGAGCTCATCCGGAGAGGATCCGCCGCAGCCCACATCCCTATGCCGGATCTTCCGATAAGAGCGAAATAGCACGGCCTGTGACGAGCGCTGAATAGGCATGTCACTGCACTGGCCAGCCCTCAGCCAGCCGGTCTGCTTCAGCTGGGTCGCGAATAACTCTCGTTCGGCAGCCGCCGCCATTTGGATGTTCAGGCCCTTTCTCTAGTCTCCGAAGCCGACATCGATTAGGTCGTGGGAATAGCAGCTGTGGCCCCCCATCAAAGGTTGGGAAGGCCTTTAGCAGGCGGAGCCTTATACGCTTCCATGCCTGCCGAAGTGACTAACCCCAATCTGCTGGCGTTCAGCCGAAGCCGGGCTCGTTCAAGCGCACCCGGTAGTACATCATGCGGAAGGGAGGCGGAACAGCTGCTCCGGATTGTCGACCAAGGCCAATTGGCGGGCACGATCGTCCGGCAGCCATCCCAGCACGCGGTCGAGCAAGGCGCCGTCATCGGGATAGGATGCGGTGGTCTGCATCTGGTTGTGCGGCCAGTTGGTGCCCCAGACGATACGCTCGGGGGCATAGCCGGCGATCTCACGGGCGACTGCCGCGATGTCTTCGTAAAGCGGACCGCCGGTGCGCGAGGATTCGTAGCAGGCGGCGAATTTGAACCAGCAGCGGCCGCCATCGATCAATCGCTTAACGGCATCGATCTCCGGCCCCTTGGGCGTCACGCCGGCGAAGAACTTGCCGTGGTGATCGAAAATCCAGCGGCTGCTAATCGCAGCGAGACGGGTCTTGTGCTCGAGGATATTGGAGCCGTTGAACTGCACTGCCAGGCACCAGTCGAAAGCTGCTGCGCGGGCATCGACGGCTTCGAGATCGGCAAGGCCAATGGCGCCGCCCGGCAAGTCCATTATCCGGGCGCCGACAACGCCCGCAGCCTGGAGCCGTTGCAATTCAGCGTCGCTCGTATCGCCGGCGATGACGGCGACGCCGCGGGCAATATCGCCCATCGCGGCAAGGCTCGCCAAGAGATTGGCATTGTCGCGCTGATGCGCGTTGCCCTGGGTGACGATGACGCGCTCTATGCCGAGCCAACTCATAACCTGGCGATATTCGGCCGGGCCTGGAGTGCCCTCGGGAATAGGGCTGCCGCCAGGGGCCGCCGGGTAGCCAGGCAAGTAGAGGTGTACCTGAGTGTCGACCGCGCCCTTGGGCAGCGCTGTATGTGGGGGAGTGCCGGTCAGTTTGCGGTGCAGCATCAAAGGTCCTTTGGACGATAGCGTTCAAGCGCGTCACGCTCGATTTCGATGCCAAGGCCCGGGCCGTCGGGAATAATCACCACGCCGGCAACATGGTCGAGCGGGCGGGTGACGATGGCCTGGCGGAATGGATTGTCGGTACGGTCGAATTCCAGGATCGGCTCCAGCGGGGCATGGCGCGGCGGGCTGGGGATTTGAGCCGCCATGAATTGCAGCGCCGCCGCGATGTGAACGGCAGTGCCCCAGACATGGGGGATCAGCCGCACATTGTGAAGCGCGGCCATATCCATGATGCGCCGAGCCTCGGTAAAGCCGCCGCAGCCTGCGAGATCGGGCTGGATGATGTCGACAGCGCGGGTTTCGATCGGCTCGCGCATGCCCCAGCGGGTGTGCCAGGTCTCGCCGCCGGCCACCGGGATCGGCTGGCCCTCGCGCACCGCCCGATAGGCAGAGAGCTGTTCAGGGATCACCGGCTCCTCGAACCAATCGATGCCGTATTGCGCTGCCTGCCGGCCAACGCTGATCGCCTCCAGCACGTCATAGCCGTGATTGGCATCGATCATCAGCCGCATGTCGGGACCAACGGCCTCGCGCACGGCGCGGATCACCGCCAGGTCCTCGTCCGGGCCAAAGCCGATCTTGAGCTTGGCGGCATGGAAGCCGGCATCGCGATGGCGCACCATTTCGGCGACGTTGTCGGCGATGCGGTCGACCCCGTCGCGCTTGAACGAGCCGGTGGCATAAGCGCGGACGCTGTCGCGAAAGCGCCCGCCAAGCAGGGTCGAGACCGGCACGCCGAAATGCTTGCCCTTGATGTCCCAGAGCGCGATGTCGATGCCCGAAAGCGCAGTCACGGTCAGGCCACGCTGTCCCTGGTCGCGCAACGCGTTGTAGAGCGTCAGCCAGATCTTTTCGGTTTCGAGCGGGTCGGCGCCGATCAGCCAGGCAGCGTAGGCCTCGACGATCGCCGCATTCGGCCGGGCCGGGCCGAGGCATTCCCCCCACCCGATGGTGCCGTCGTCGCAGGTGATCTCCACCAGCACATGGGTCCGCCGCCCGAACCGCATCGTCGCGCTGGCGAACGGCGTCGCCAGTTCGTGATCGAGCAGATGCGTGCGGACGGCAGTGATCTTCATCGGTCGACCGAAGCCATCAATGAGGCCATCATATCCATCTCTTCGGACGTGAGATCGACGAGCGGCGAGCGGACCGGGCCTGCATCATAGCCGCGCAGGCGCACGCCCGCCTTGATCGCGGCCACGGCATAGCCCTTGCTGCGATTGCGTATGGCCATGAATGGATAGAAGAAATCCTTGAGGAGCGTCTCGCATTCGGCACGGCGGCCGGCGCGCAGGGCCTTATAGAAGCGGACGGCCAGCTCCGGGACGAAATTGAACACGGCCGAGGAATAGGTGGTGAAGCCGGCCGCCAGATAGGCCTCGGCGAACAATTCCGCGGTGGGCATGCCGCCCAGATAGGTGAGGCGGTCCCCCATGGTGGCGGAGATCTGCCGGACCAAGCCGAGTTCGCCCGATCCGTCCTTGAAGCCGACGAGATTGGGGCAGACGTCGCAGAGGCGCTTGAGCGTATCGGCCTGCAGGATCGAATTGTCACGGTTATAGACCATGACACCGATGCCTATGGAGTCGCAGACGCGCTTGATGTGGTTGTAGAGGCCGGCCTGGGGTGCGTCTATCAGGTAATGCGGCAGGAGCAGGATGCCGTCGGCGCCGGCCTTTTCGGCCGCCTTGGCGATAGAGATGGCGACCTCGGTGCCATGGCCGCAGCCCGAAATGATCGGGGTATTGCCCGCCGCCGCCTTGGCGGCGCGCACGATGGCGGGGATTTCATCGGGGGCCAGCGAGAAGAATTCGCCGGTACCGCCCGCGGCAAACAGCGCGGCAGCCTCGAAGCTGGCGAGCCAGCCGACATGCTCGCGATAGACGGCTTCGTTGAACCCGCCGTCGGGTCCGAAAGGGGTGACCGGAAAGGAGAGCAGTCCCGCTCCGAGCACCGTCTTGAGATCCTGGGGTTCCATTCCGCCATCCTTTATCTGTTGTGCGTCCGCAGTAGTTCGGGCACTAGCAAATTTATAGGATAAGCGTCAATAGAGATATGACAAGTTACGCCATGTCGTTCTGAATTAATGCCCGGTAGCGATGCTGACTGCCCTTTAGATGAGTTCGCATCGTCTCGCGCGCCAGTTTCTCGTCGCCGGATGAAATGGCCTGGGCGATCTGTTTATGCTCGTCGAGAATCTTCTCGAGATAGGGCGCACGGATACCTTCGCCGCCATCGACCTGCAGATTGGCGCGCGGAATGGCGCTGGGGCCCAGGAGGTCGAGAAACTCGGTAAAGCGGGGATTATTGGTGGCCCCGGCAATGGCGCGATGGAAGGCGAAGTCCGCATCCGTGGAGCGTTCGCCGTTGGCGATCAGCGCCGCAACGGCCTGATGGGCGCGGAAAATGGCCTCTTCCTGCGCCGGCGAGCGGCGCAGAGCGGCTAGGCCGGCGGCCTCGATCTCGATCGCCGAACGCAGTTCGAGCATTTCGAGGATCGAGGAAACCCGCGCGTGATCGACGGTCTGGAATGGAAAGGGCGATGGCGCGGCGCGCGCGACGACGAAAACCCCGGCACCCTGGCGCGCTTCCAGCAGCCCGTCGGCTTGCAGGCTGGCAATGGCCTCGCGAATCACGGTGCGGCTTACCTCGAAGCGTTCGGTCAGCAGCGATTGCGACGGCAGCTTGTCGCCGACTTCGAATCGGCCGGAAGCGATCTCGTTGCGCAGATTCTCGCTGACATGCTTCACCAGGTTGCCGCTGGGGCGGCCTGCGGGAACCATTTCCACCAATGCGCTCTCCTTCACGTGTGCCGCAAGATAATTGCACAAACCGAGTCCTCAGACAAGAAACCGTGTTTTAGCAAAAGATATATGATAAGTGTTGACGAGTGCGGCGTGGGTGACTAGGTTCCGTCGCCAAGGAAGAGGTGCAGGAGCCGGTTTGCGCGGAGCGCGACCCCCTATCGCCACATTCCCGCACCGCGCTTGAAACGCGGCGCTGATCTTGCTCCGGCCGGGCCGGATGCGCATGGGAGGAGATAAAAAATGACCAAACTGGGGAAACGCCGCATCGTCTGGACGCTTCTGGGGGCGCAGGCCGCACTGGCTATGGCCATGGCGCCGGCCTTCGCCGCCGAGGGCTCGATAACCCTGGCGCTGCCGTCCGAGCCGACGTCGCTCGACGCCTGCGACGACAGCACCAATGCCAATGCCCGCGTGTTGCGCGGCAATATCGTAGAAGGGCTGACGCGGCTCGATCCGCAGACCGGGGTTGTACAGCCACTGCTGGCGACCGAATGGACCCGCGCCGACGACAATAACTGGCTGTTTACCATCCGCCCCGGCGTCACCTTTCACGATGGCGCCCCGCTCGATGCCGAGGCCGTGGTGTTCGGCATCAACCGTTCGATGAATCCCGACCTGGTCTGCCAGACCCTGTCGCTGTTCGCCAACAAGACCACTGCCTCGGTCGAAAGCGAAATGGTGGTCCGCATCACCACCGAGACGCCCGATCCAATCCTGCCGGCGCGCATCGCCTATATCGACCTGCCCTCGCCGGCCACCCCGGCAAACGCCAAGACCGACACCCCGATTGGCACCGGCCCCTATCAGCTGGGCTCGCGCGAAATCGGCCAGTCGATTGTGCTCAATGCTTATGCGGGTTATTGGGGCGATGCACCGGCCATCGCCACCGCCACCTATCTCTGGCGGTCCGAGCCGACCATTCGCGCCAGCATGGTCAAAACCGGCGAAGCCGATATCGCCATCGACATTCCGTTCCATGAAGCCGAAGGCGCGCCCAACGCCCAGGAATATTCCACCAACAGCGTGTTCTTCCTGCGTCCGATGCTGCGCAAGCCGCCGCTGGACGACGTGCGGGTTCGCCAGGCGGTTGCCGCCGCCATCGACAAGGTGACGCTGACGGAAGTGCTGATGGAGCGTTCGGGCAAGCCGACCGACCAACTGGTGACCCCGCTGATCAACGGCAATGTGCCGGACTTCGCCGGCGTGCCCTATGACGTGGAAAAGGCCAAGGCGCTGCTGGCCGAGGCCAAGGCCGATGGCGTGCCGGTGGAGACCCCGATCGCGCTGATCGCCCGCACCGACCTGTTCAGCGGCTCGACCGAAATCGCCCAGGCGTTGCAGCAGATGCTGCAGCAGGCGGGCTTTACGGTGACGTTGGAAGCGGTCGACTCGGTGGCCTGGAGCCCCTGGGCGCGCAAGCCGGATTCGCTGACCCAGCCGGTCAACCTGCTGATGTCGGCGCATGACAATATTTCGGGCGACGCATCGCTGTCCTTCCCGAACAATTTCGGCAGCGGCGGGCGCCTCAGCATGGCCGACGATGCGGACCTGGACGCAAGGCTGGCCGCTGCGGCAGTGCTGTCGGGCGATGCCCGCACCGCGGCCTATCGCGATATTGCCCGGGAAGCTTACGCCGAGCACATCGTTATTCCGGTCGCCGAGCTGCAAAGCCGGCTGCTGCTGTCGGACAGGGTGAACTATCAGTCCAACGGCTTCACCGACATCGAACTGCATCTGTCCGAGGTGACTCTCCGTCAGTAGCGGAACCTTGCTCACTGCATCGATCCGACGCGCGTCGGGCGCCATAGGAAGAGGAATTACGCATGATCAACCTGTCTAAATCCGGCCTGGCCTGGACCTTGCTGGCTGCGCAGGCCGGACTTGCCTTCGCGGCAGCACCGGCCCTCACCGCCGAAGGGTCCATCGTCCTGGCGATGCCGGCCGAGCCGACCTCGGTCGATGCCTGCGATGACAGCACTAGGGCCAATGCCCGGGTGCTGCGCGGCAATGTCGTCGAGGCGCTGACGCGGCTCGACCCACAGTCGGGCGCGGTCGGCCCGCTGCTCGCCACCGAATGGTCTAGTCCGGATAACAAGAGCTGGCTCTTCACCATC
This sequence comes from Chelativorans multitrophicus, assembly GCF_011317445.1. Taxonomy (GTDB): domain Bacteria; phylum Pseudomonadota; class Alphaproteobacteria; order Rhizobiales; family Rhizobiaceae; genus Chelativorans; species Chelativorans multitrophicus. The sequence goes on along the minus strand of NZ_JAAAPL010000002.1, from coordinate 349,899 downwards.
CGGCCGGGCGTCACCTTCCACGACGGCACGCCGCTGGATGCGGCCGCGGTGGCGTTCGGCATCAACCGCTCGATGAACCCGGACCTGACGTGCCAGACCCTGTCGCTGTTCCCCACCAAGACCACCGCGACCGTCGAAAGCGACATGGTGGTACGGATCACCACCGAAGAGCCCGACCCGATCCTGCCGGCACGCATCGCCTATATCGATCTGCCCTCCCCCAAGACTCCGGAAGCCGCCAAAAGTGACACCCCGATCGGCACCGGTCCCTACCGGTTTGCCGGCCGCGAGATCGGCCAGTCGATAACGCTATCGGCGTTTGACGGCTATTGGGGCGAAGCCCCCGAGATCGCCGAAGCCAACTATGTCTGGCGGGCCGAGGCCACCATCCGCGCCAGCATGATCAAGACCGGCGAAGCCGATATCGCCTATGATATCCCCACCCATGAGGCCGAAGGCCAGGCCAATGCCCAGCAATATTTGACCAACGGCGTGTTCTACCTGCGCCCGATGCTGCAGAAGCCGCCGCTGGACGATCTGCGCGTGCGCCAGGCCATCGCCTCCTCGATAGACAAGGCCACGCTGGCCGAAGTGCTGATGGACAATTCGGGCACGCCGACCGGGCAATTGGTCACACAGCTGATCAATGGCTACGTGCCCGATTATACCGGCATGCCCTATGATCTCGAAAAGGCCAAGGCACTGTTCGCGGAAGCCAAGGCGGCCGGCGTCGCCGTCGATACGCCGATCACGCTGGTGGCCCGCACCGACCTGTTCAGCGGCGCCGAGGAAGTCTCGCAGGCGATCCAGCAGATGATCCAGCAGGCCGGCTTCACCGTCACGCTGAAATCGGTGGATACCGTCGGCTGGAGCCCCTGGGCTCGCAAGCCGGACTCGCTTACCCAGCCGGTGAACCTGCTCACCTCGAGCCACAACAACATTTCGGGCGACGGTTCGCTGACCTTCCCGAACTTCCTGGGCAGCGGCGGCCGGCTGAGCGTGGTCGACAATGCCGAACTCGATGCCAAGCTGGCGGCCGCGGCCAAGGCCAGCGGCGAAGACCGGGCCGCGGCATATCGCGAGATCGCGCAATATGCCTATGACCAGGAACTGGTCATTCCGGTTGCGGCCCTGCAGGGGCTGCTGCTGACCTCGGATCGCATTGCCTACGAGGCGGATGGCTTTACCGACATCGAACTGCATCTGTCCGACGTCAAGCACAAGCAGTAGTCTCGGTCCGACCGGCCGGCACAGGGTTCCAGGCACGATATGTTGAAGTTTCTCAGCCTCAGATTGACGACAAGCCTCATCGCGCTTGCGGGAGTGATGGTCATTGTCTTCTTCTTGGCCCGGCTAACGGGAAGTCCGGCGACGCTCTACCTGCCGGCGGACGCCTCCGTCGAAATGATGGAGGCCTTCAACCGGCAGTTTGGCTACGACCAGCCGATCCCGCAGCAGTTCGCGCAATTCGTGGGCAATGTGTTCCGGCTCGACTTTGGCCAGTCGTTGTATCAGCAACGGCCGGCTGCCGTGGCGGTCCTATCGGCCATGCCGCAGACCATCCTGCTGGCTGCGGTGGCCATGGCGCTGACCCTGCTCGCCGCCATTCCCCTCGGAACCGTCGCGGCCCTGCACCCCCATTCGGTGCAGGACCGGCTGATCACGCTATTCTCGCTGCTGACCGCCTCGATCCCCGATTTCTGGTTCGCGCTGGTCGGCGTCCTGGTGCTGTCGGTCAATCTGGGATTGTTGCCGACTTCCGGGCAGGCGAGCCTGCTCTCCTGGATCCTTCCGGTGGCGACGCTGATGCTGCATCCGGTAGGCGTGCTGACCCAGGTGGTGCGCGGCGCCATGCTGGAAACGCTCAATGCCGGATATGTGCAAAATGCCCGGGCTCGCGGCTATTCGTGGAAGCGGCTGGCCTTCCGCCATGCGCTGCGCAACGCCGCGCTGCCGATCATCACCGTGGCCGGCGACCGGGCCGGCGGCATGGTCAATGGCGCGGTCATCGTTTCGGCGGTGTTTGCCTGGCCCGGCATCGGCCAGGTGTTGGTCGACGCTGTCTATAACCGCGACTTCGCCGTGATCCAGGCCGGGGTCTTCGTCGTCGGCATTGCCGTCATCCTGCTAAATTTCCTCGTGGACCTGATCTACGCGGCGGCCGACCCAAGGATCCGGATTTCCTGACATGTATCTGACCCAACCCATTCCTGCATCGCCGGCCTCGACCGGCGCGCGCATCAAGGCCTATTTCGCCCAGACACGGCTCAGCCTTCTGGTTCGTTCGCCAATCGCGCTGATTTCGGCGCTAGTGCTGATTGCCCTGGTGCTGATCGCGCTGATCGGCGCCCCGCTGGCGTTGGAAACGGCGAACTTCCAGAGCCTGCGCCTGCGCTTCTTCCCCCCGTTCAGCCTCGAGCACGGCTGGATTTACGTATTAGGCGCCGACGGGCTGGGCCGCAGCATGCTGGCGCAATTGATCGTCGGCGCGCGCACCAGCTTCATCGTCGCCGGCGCCGCGGTCGGCCTGGCGGCCGTGGTGGGCACCAGTATCGGCATGATCAGCGGCTTTGTTGGCGGCTGGGTCGATGCGGCGCTGATGCGCGTCAGCGACATCATCGTTACCGTGCCCTCCCTGCTTCTGGCCCTCGCGGTGCTGTTCGTGCTCGAACCCAGCATCTTCAATCTCGTGGCCGTGCTGGCGGTGTCGCGCCTGCCGATCTATTTGCGGGTGGCCCGCGCCCAGACCCTCGAACTGCGCGAGCGGGTATTCGTCGAGGCTTCGCGGGCCATCGGCGCCACCAACCTGCGCATCATCTGGCGCGATATCCGCCCGCTGGTGCTGCCTACGGTAATGACCGTTTCCATGCTCGAACTGGCCAGCGTCATGCTGGCGGCGGCGGGCCTGAGCTTTCTAGGCGTCGGATTGCAGCGACCCGATGTCGATTGGGGCACCATCGTTTCGGAGGGTCGCGAATACCTGACCCGGGCCTGGTGGGCCACGGTATTCCCCGGCATGGCAATTGTGATCACTGCGCTGGCCGCCAATTTCCTGTCGAACTGGCTGCGCGCCAGCGGCGATCCCCTACAGGCCGGCGCGCTCGCCGCCGCTACCGCCCGCCAGGAGGACGCCCTGAAATGACTGCCGCCGCCAAAATCATGCAGCAGCCCGGCGAGGCACTGATTGAAATCCACGACCTGACGGTGCAGTTCCGCACCGCCGGCCGCGCCATCAACGCCGTCCGCGGCATCGACCTCAGCATCGGGCCGGGCGAAAGCGTCGCCATCCTCGGCGAATCCGGCTCGGGCAAGAGCGTCACAGGCAAGGCCGTAATGGGGCTGATCAACGCGCCCGGCAAGGTGAGCGGCTCGGTGCGCTTCGCCGGGCGAGAACTGGTTGGCCTGAGCGAAACCGAGTTGCAGGACGTGCGCGGTCCCGGGTTGGCGATGGTGTTCCAGGATTCTCTTGATGCGCTCAACCCGGTATTCTCGGTGGGCGAGCAGATCATGGAAATCCTGATGGTCCGGCTCGGCTGGTCGCGGGAGAAATCGCGGGCCGAGGCCATTTCGCTGATGCAGCAGGTGGGCATCGACAGCGCCGAAAAGCGGCTCAGCAGCTATCCGCATCAGTTCTCCGGCGGCATGCGTCAGCGCATCTGCATTGCCATGGCCATCGCACTCAAGCCGCAACTGCTGATCGCCGACGAGCCGACCACCGCCCTCGATGTCACCGTGCAGGCCGGCATCCTCAAGCTGATTGCCAAGCTGCAGCGCGAGAGCGGCATGGCGCTGCTGTTCGTCACCCATGACCTGGCGGTGGCGCGGCAGGTGGCAAGCTATCTGGTGGTGATGTATGCCGGGCGCATCGTCGAGCGCGGCCCGATTGACGCGCTCTATGCCCGGCCGGCCCATCCCTATACCCGGGCGCTGCTCAACTCCAATCCGGGCAGCGTGAGCCACTGGTCACAGTTACACCCCATCTCTGGTAATCCGCCCGACAAGACCATGGTTTTCACCGGCTGCGCCTTTGCCGACCGCTGCCCGCGCGCCGTGTCGCGCTGCCGCGCCGAAGCGCCGGCGCTGCGCCAGGTTGCCCCCGGCCGCGACAGCCGCTGCCATTTCGCCGAGGAGTTGCTCGATGCGCACTGACGGGCACACCACGCCACTGCTGCAGGTCAGCGGGCTGACCAAGCATTTCGGCAAATATACTGCGCTCGACAATGTCGACTTCGATCTGGCCGAAGGCGAGATCCTGGCCGTGGTCGGGGAGTCCGGTTCGGGCAAGTCGACGCTGGCGCGCACTATCCTGCGGCTGGTCGAGGCCTCGTCGGGCAGCGTGCGCTACCGCGGCAAGGACCTGTTCTCGCTGTCGGCGCGCGAAATGCGCGGCATGCGACAGAACCTACAGATGATCTTCCAGGATCCCTATGCCTCGCTGCACCCGCGACGCAAGGTAGCTGAGCTGATTTCCGAGCCCTGGCGCGTGCACAAGGGCGTGCTCAAGCGCAGCCAGTGGGGCGAGCGCGTGCGCGAACTGCTGGGCCAGGTCGGCTTGCCGGAAAGCTACGCAAACTATCACCCGGCCCGGCTGTCAGGCGGCGAGCGCCAGCGCGTCGCCATCGCCCGCGCTTTGGCGCTGCAGCCGGACCTGCTGATCCTCGACGAGCCGGTCTCGGCACTCGACGTGTCGATCCAGGCGCAGGTGATCAAGCTGCTGATGAGCCTGCAGCAGGAGTTTGGCTTCACCTGCATCTTCATCTCGCATGATCTGGCGCTGGTTCGCCTGCTCGCCGACCGGGTGGCGGTGATGTACCAGGGCAGAATTGTCGAGCTGGAAAAAACGGCCAAGCTGTTTGCCGCTCCGGCCAATGGCTATACGCGCCTGCTGCTCGACTCCTCGCCTTCGCTGGAGGGCGAGGTCGCAGCGGCGCCGGGCCGATCCTCCGACCTTACGACCGCGGCCCGGAGCCGCACTGAACTGGAGTCTTAGCTATGCGCGTGCTGGTCGACTGGGATATTCCGCCGGTGGAGCAGACGGTCATCGATGCCTGGCCCGCCGGTATCGAAGTGATCGAGGGCGGCAGCAAACTGACCGTCGAAGAGAAGCTGAAACTGGCGCCGAGCATCGACGTGCAGACCGGTCTGATGCGGGTGATCAACCGGCCCTTCATCGATGCGGCGACCCGGCTCAAGCTGGTGCACATGACGGGCCATGGCGTTGACCTGCTGATGCGCAACGGCATCCCCGACCTGATGCAGCAGCGCGGTATCCGGATAGCGACGGCCCATGCCGGCGACATACCGATCGCCGAATATGCAATCATGGCCATGGTCATGCTGTCGCGCCAGGTGCTGCGCTCGCATGCCGCGCTTACCAGCCGCGGCAAATGGGAGAGCCAGCGGGGCCCGGAGCTGTTCGGCTCGACGCTCTGCATCGTCGGCTTCGGCAGCATCGGCAAGGCGACCGCTGTCCGGGCCAGGGCCTTCGGCATGCAGGTCGGCATGGTGACGCTGCACCCCGAACGTCATGAGGACCATGACCTGGCCTTCGCCCACACCTATGCCGATATCGACAAGGCACTGGCAGTGTCCGACTATGTGTTGGTCACCGCGCCGCTGACCTCGATCACCAATGGGCTGATGGATGCAGGACGGTTCGCGGCGATGAAGCCCGGCAGCTACCTGGTGTGCATCACCCGGGGTCCGCTGATCGTCGAGCGGGCGCTTTACGAGGCGCTGCAATCGGGCCATCTGGCCGGCGCGGCGATGGACGGCTGGTGGCGCGAGGAAGAGGACGGGACCGGCCGCGACGGCTATCCGGCCGACCTGCCGCTGCACCAGTTCAACATGCTGATGACGCCCCACAATTCCGGCACCACCTTCGGCACGCGGCAGCGCGCGATCCGCCTGATCGGCGACAATATCGGCCGGTTGATGCGGGGTGAACCCCTGATCAACGAAGTGGCCCCCCACGACCTCAAGAAAATGGCGGTTTGACTATGCAATTCGACAAGGACATGGAAATCACCCGGATCGGTGTGCGGGTGTTCTCCTATACATCGCAGATCCGGCGGGCCTTCGGGCATTCGCATCCCGGACCAGCCAATACCGCCCGGCAGACGCTGCTCGAAATCGAGACGCGCGGCGGCGCCAAGGGCTATGCCTTCGGCATGCAGCCCGAACTGGTGGACCGCGTGTTGGTGCCGATGCTGATCGGCGAAAATGCGCTCTATCGCGAAAAGATCTGGCAGAAGCTCTCCGAGCTGCAGCGCGGCAACGGCGCGACGCTGAGCGACGCGATGATGGCGCTGGTCGATGTGGCGCTGTGGGATCTGGCCGGCCGTGCGGTAGGGCTGCCAGTTCAGCAATTGCTCGGCGCTTTTCGCGACAAGATCCCGGCCTATGCCAGCACCATGGTGGGCGATGCCGACCTCAAGGGCGGGCTGACCAGCCCCGAGGCCTATGCCGATTTCGCCATCCAGTGCAAGGAAGAGGGCTATACCGCCTACAAGATGCACCCCTGGATGCCGCCGGTACCCGGCGCCCCCTCCGTCGACCGCGACCTGGCCATGGCCACTGCGGTGCGCAAGGCTGTCGGGCCCGAGATGCACCTGATGTTCGACCCTTATCACCAGTATAGCCGGCAGGAGGCCAAGCGGCTCGGTCGAGGCCTCGAGGAACTCGGGTTTCTGTGGATGGAAGAGCCGATGCGCGAGGCCAGCATCAGCTCCTATCGCTGGCTCTGCGATGAGCTCGACCTGCCGATCTGCGGTCCCGAAACTGCGCCGGGGCAGATCTGGACCCGGGCCGAATGGGTGCTGGCGGGCGCCTGCGATATCCTGCGCACCGGCGTGCTTGATGTCGGCGGCATCACGCCGATGATGAAGACCATCCATCTGGCCGAAGCCCATGGCATGTCGATCGAGCTCCATCAGAACGGCGCTGCGACGCTGCATGCGCTTGGTGCCATGCAGATCCCCGGCCGTTTCTATGAACGCGGCCTGCTGCATCCGCTTATCAAGTACGAATCCAAGACGCCGTGGCTGGCCACCATCGACGACCCGATGGACGCCGAGGGCTTCGTGCATGTTCCCAAGGGGCCGGGCATGGGCTGGGATATCGACTGGGACTTCATCGCCGGCAACGAGATCAAGTGAGCCGGTCATGATGCGCGTGGGGATCGTGGGAACCGCCTTTGGCGAATCCCGCTGCCGGATGCTGGCCGCGGTGCCGCAGGCGCAGTTGATCGCCGTCTGCGGCCGCGACGAGGCGCGGACCAGGGCGGTCGCCGAGCGGCATAACTGTGTGCCAGTCCTGGATTATCGCGCGCTGATCGCCCGGCCGGATATCGATGTGGTGGGGGTCTATACTTCCACCGACATGCACGGCGAAATCGCCATTGCGGCGCTGCGGGCCGGCAAGCATGTGATCGTCAGCAAGCCCACCGCCGTTGACGTGCCGGAAGGCGAGGCGATGCTGGCGGCGGCGCGCGAGGCCGGGGTTCAACTGGTGGTGGAGTTCGACACGCGCTATGTGCCGGGCGCCTATCGCATCTACAAGGCGATTGCCGAAGGCCGCCTCGGGCCGCTGATCCAGGGCGATTATGTCAACAAGTGCCAGCGTTCGCAGGCCTATTACGACGAGGGGTCGGGTTGGCGCGGCATCGCCGCGATGGGCGGCGGCTGCCTGCAGAACCAGGGCGTACACCCGATCGATCATCTGCTATGGTATCAGGGACAGGTTGAGGGCGTGTTCGCCTTTTCGGCGACAGTTGGGCACGATATTCCGGCCGAGGACGCAGCCAGCGCTGTGATCCGTTTCACCAACGGCTCGTTCGCCACGCTGACCGTGACCACCACCTATCGCAGCAATCTGCCCGACGGGCGCTATGGCGGCGGCACGCTGAAGCGCGCGCAGGTGCATGGCTCTCTTGGCAGCGCCACCATCGAGGGCGACACTGTCGCCGATTGGGTGGTGCCAGAGGCGGTGGTGGCAGCGCCGATCCCCGATCATCCGCCACTCAACGTGTTTCAGGACCTGGCCTGGACACTGGCCGACTCGGCGCGTCCCGCCCATACGCTGGTGGCCGGTGAAAGGGCGCTCGACGGCGTCTATATCACCGCCGCGTTGCGGCAGTCGGCTGCCACCGGCGCTTATGTTGCCATCGACCAGTTGCGAGGCGTGCAATGATCCCTGTTCTGCACCCGGCCGAATTGACCCGCCGATCTGCGCGCCTCGGTCATCGCAGCGCCGCCCCTGGTGCAGATGTCGAAGCGGGCCGGATCACGCTGCATCAACGAGGTCAGGCGGCTGCCGCCGGATTGGCTATCGTCGGGCAGGCGGACCGGGCGGCACAGACCATCGCTTCATCACTTCTGAAAGGCATTCCGACATGACCACACTGCACCAGAACCTGATCGACGGCGCCTGGGTTGGGGGAGAGGGCAAGGAGAACATCAACCCGTCCAATATCAAGGACGTGGTGGGTATCTACGCGCAGGCCAGCGCCGAGGAGACCAAACAGGCAATCGCGGCAGCCAAGGCGGCATTCCCGGCCTGGTCGCGCTCGGGGATCCTGGAGCGTCATGCCATCCTGCGCAAGACCGCCGACGAGATCCTCGCCCGCAAGGACGAACTGGGCGAACTGCTGAGCCGGGAAGAAGGCAAGACGCTGCCCGAGGGCATCGGCGAGGTGACCCGGGCTGGCCAGATCTTTGACTTTTTCGCTGGAGCAGTGCTGCGGCTGGCCGGCGAAGTGCTGCCATCAGTCCGCCCCGGCATCGGGGTCGAGATTACCCGCGAGCCGATCGGGGTGATCGGGATCATCACGCCGTGGAACTTCCCCATTGCCATCCCGAGCTGGAAGATCGCCCCGGCTTTGGCCTATGGCAATACCGTGGTGGTCAAGCCGGCGGATCTAGTGCCGGGCTCGACCTGGGCGATTGTCGATATCCTGGTGCGGGCCGGTCTGCCTAAGGGCGTGCTGAACCTCGTAATGGGCAAGGGTTCGGTGGTGGGCCAGACCATGCTGGAAAGCCGTGACGTGACCGCGATCACCTTCACCGGCTCGGTGGGGACGGGCAAGCGCGTTGCGGCCGCCTCGGTGGAACTGGGCCGCAAGTTCCAACTGGAAATGGGGGGCAAGAACCCCACGGTGGTGCTGGACGACGCGGACCTGAAGGTGGCGGTGGAAAGCGTGACGCAGTCGGCGTTCTTCTCGACCGGGCAGCGCTGCACGGCCAGTTCGCGGGTGATCGTCACCGAGGGCATCCACGACAGGTTCGTCGAGGCGCTAGCGGAACGCATCCGCGGGCTCAAAGTGGGCAACGCGCTGGAGCCCGGCATCGATATCGGTCCGGTGGTGGATGCCAACCAGCTCAAGCAGGACACCGATTATATCGAGATCGGAAAGCAGGAGGGCGCCAAGCTGGTAGCTGGGGGCGAGCGGGTGCAAAAGGAAACGGAAGGGTATTTCCTACAGCCAGCCCTGTTTACCGAAGCAACAAATTCCATGCGGATCAGCCGCGAAGAGATTTTTGGGCCAGTAGCGAGTGTGATCCGCGTCAAGGACTATGAGGAGGCATTGGCGACGTCGAATGACACGGAGTTCGGGCTCAGTGCCGGTATTGTCACGACTTCGCTCAAATATGCAACGCATTTCAAGCGCAATGCCGAAGCGGGGATGGTGATGGTCAACGTGCCGACGGCGGGGGTGGACTTCCATGTGCCGTTCGGGGGGCGCAAGGGCTCCAGCTATGGGCCGCGCGAGCAGGGCACGTATGCCGCGGAATTCTTCACCGTGGTCAAGACAGCGTATACCGCGGCGGGTTGACGGCAGGGCCGCCATCATCGCAGATCGCCACGCTCGGGCTGGACCACAAGGACGGATCTCCACTGAGACGGCGGCGCCTAAAACATGCGCACGTCGATCTCTTCTTTGTCTACCCTGCAATTGCGCGCAGAATGCGAATAGCTCAGCTGGCGCGCATATAACGCTGCCTAGCGCGCTCGCGCGCCTTGGAAGCAACGACCTCGCGGTCTTTGGGTGGTGCTTTGGTTTCCAGAGCCTGCAAGAGCTTGTGCACAGATCGTTGGATCTCCTCCACCGCATTATTAAACGCGGTTGCATTGGCTTGTGAGGGCTGAGTGGATCCAGTGATCTTGCGCACGAACTGCAGGGCCGCGTCGTGTATCTCGTCCTTGGTGGCTGGCGGTTCGAAGTTGAACAGCGGCTTGATGTTTCGGCACATGGTGTCCTCCTTCGCTGTTAGTGCAGTGTTGCACTAGCTCCCGGACCGATGCAACACGACGCGAGCGCTGTGTAGCGGGTTGATTGGCGTGTTCGCTTCGCGTGCGGACGGGCGCTTTTGGTGTCCGCGAGGCGATCATCCACTAGGCCGATGCCAGCCGGGCTGCCACGGGGGTTGGAACGCCTGGGCTTGCCTCCCGTCCCGATCTGCATAACTCTGGACTTTCTGAAAAGGGGCGTTTCATGAGTGAAGCACGCATTGCACTTGTTACGGGCGCAGGCTCGGGTATTGGCGCGGTCACCGCCGCAGCGCTCGTGAAAAACGGATGGATGGTGGTGACCACCGGGCGGCGCCGGGAGATGCTGGAAAGCGCCGCTGCCTCGACCTGCGACCCATCCCGCGTGGTCGCCCTCCCCTGTGACATTTCAAAGGCCAACGAGGTGGAGGCGCTATTCGGCAATATCGAGGAACGCTTCGGAAGGCTCGACCTGCTTTTCAACAATGCTGGAATGGGATCCAAGGGCGCCCCCATCGACGAGATACCGGTCGAGACCTGGTTCGAAGTGCTCGGCGTCAACCTCACCGGATCTTTCCTCTGCGCGCGCGCCGCATTCGGATTGATGCGTCGGCAACGCCCGATGGGCGGACGCATCATCAACAACGGCTCGATCTCGGCCCACGCGCCGCGGCCGGGCTCGGTGCCCTATACGACCACGAAGCATGCGATCACTGGTCTGACCAAGACCTTGGCGCTAGACGGACGTCCTTTCGACATCGCCTGCGGTCAGATCGACATCGGCAATGCGCTGACCGATATGGCGATGCCAATGGCCAAAGGCATTCCGCAGGCCAATGGAGAGATGGCCGTCGAGGCCACGATGGATCCGAAGCATGTCGCCGATGCCGTGCTTCACATGGCCAATCTGCCTCTCGAAACCAACATATTGTTCATGACGGTTATGGCGACGAAGATGCCGTTTGTCGGGCGCGGCTGATGGCGCGGCGATGAGCAGGAGCTGCTTGAGCTTCGCTCCGCAGAAATAACGCTAGTCCTTTACGGCCCCGGCAACCAGCCTGGCAATCGCGGGACCGAACAGAAGGACGAAGAGAAAGCGTGCCATCTGCATGGTCATTATGAAGGACATGTTCACGTCATTGGATGCGGCTGCGATGATCGCTATGGAATCCATGCCGCCAGGACTGGTCGCAAGATAGGCACTAAGCAGGTCGATTCCCAATATTTGATTGAGCAGCAGTGCAAGCCCGCCGCAAAAGACCATCAGCGCCAAGATGGATCCAATGATTTGCGGCAATGCCCGCAGCGCGTGCCTGGCGATGGTCCGGGTGAAATTGAGACCAATTGTCCAGCCGATGAAAGTGTAAGCCGCCACGAGAAGCCACGGGGGAAGCTGGAATTGGAACCCGGTGCCTAAGTGCAGCGCTACGCCCAATATCATCGAGCCTAGAAAAAAGGGCGACGGCAGGCCAAGGAGCCACCCCAAGACAGCTCCGATAGCGGCAACAAAGACCGTGACCGGAAACGCCGGCCAGTCAAGCTGAGGAAACCATATGGTGCCCTCCGACGCGGCTTCGGGGCCTGTCGCAACAATGCTCGCGATCACGGCCGCGGCGAGCGCAACCATCATCACGCGCAGATATTGCATAAAAGCCACCAGTCTCTGGTCGGCTCCGAAGGCTGCGGCCATGAGCACCATCGCCGTAGCAGCCCCAGGCGCCGACCCCCATACGGCTGTGCTGCCCGGCAGAATTCCCCAGCGGCTGATCATCCAGCCGAGAAAACTGGAAGCTAGGACGGTGGAAACAACGACGACCAAAACAAGCGGCCACTTATCCGCCAACCCAACCAGGACGGCTGGCTCGATCGCCATGGCGATGAGAATACCGATGACGCCCTGTGAAGCCACGAAGGGCAGCGAGGGCACCCTTATGCTCGCTCCATTAATCCCGAGAACCGCGGCTGAAAACATCGGGCCAAGTAAGGCTGCCGCCGGAAACTGCAGCAGCTTGAGAACGCAGGCCAAACCAACCGAGAGCAATATCAGCAGCAGCCATTGACGGGCTGGCGTCATCTTTTCCAGTTTTTCAGCTTGTTGCTGCCCTGCGGAAGAGTCCATGTATCGGTCATAAACAGCCATGTACAAAAGACAAGCCGCGTTTCAGCGCTGAAGGCGCGGGGACCGACAAAAAACCCGCCGCGGAGCGGCGGGTTTGATGGTGGCAGGGAACATACCCTTATTACTGCGCTGTTCCCGTGCCAGATTGCTGGTCGATGGCTTCGGTGACCATTGCATCCGGGCTGTCCTGGCAGAAGCTCATGACGGTATCTACCGGAATTTCCTGAATGCCCATGCCGCTCAAGCTGGAGTCGCCAGCGCTGGCGGAAGTGCCAGCCGTGGTCGTTGTGTCGGTGTCTGCTGCCGAGCCTGGCGTGGTGGCTTCTGCAGAAGTGGTGGTGTCGGCCGAGCCCGCAGTGCTGCCAGTGGTCGCGCCTGAGCCAGGTACGGTGCTTCCGGTATCCGCAGAAGCGGTCGTATCGGAGGATCCAGACGCGCCGCTACCGGTCGTGCTGCTGCCCGTCGTGCTGCTGCCCGGAGTGGTGGTGTCGGCGGAAGCTGTCGTGTCAGTCGATGGAGTGGCCGTCGACGATCCCGCGCTGGCCGAAGTTCCCGACGCTCCCTGAGCTGCCTGGTAGCCGGCGATAAAATAAAGGGCGCGTTCCTGCTGATCCGATTCCAGTGCAGCGAACTGATCGCAGGTCATGCTTGTTGCCGATGCCATTCCAGTCGTCGTACTCGTGCTGGATTGTGCCGAGGCGACGCCGGCTGCTGCCGCTGTAAGCGCCAGAACGCCCACGGAGCTCAAAAGAAGCCTTTTCATGTTTTAATTCTCCCGATGAAGTTCGTTTCGTGCCTTTCAACGCACGGCAACCGAACCTCGAATACTCGCCCGTGTTCCCTATGCCGACTGATTTGTCTTCACAAAGCGCAAAGCATGGTTAGAGGTCGAGACTGCCCTGCCCCTCGTCCATACCTTCCAGAATTTCGGCTGCGAGGGTCCGGGAGATGCGGATCTTGCGTTCAAGCGCCACCCGATCAAGACGCTCGACGATGCGCCGGGCGGCGGAAAGCGAGCGCTCCATGCGGCGGAGCATGAATTGCACGACATGAGGCTCCACCGCCACCTGGCGGTCCGCGAAAAGCTTGATGAAAACGCCGGTGAGCAGCATGTCGTCCGGCTCACGGATCTCGACGGCCGCCGCCGCCTTCAGCCGCGAAAGCAGATCCGGCAGCTTCACGCCCCAGGCGGACGGCAAGTGCCGTGCGGTGAGAAGCAGGTGCGTATGACTGCCGCGCACCATATTGATCAGATGAAAGAGGCCGGTCTCGTCGAGCAGGGGACTGTCGGCGTCGTCGATCAGGATCGGCCCATGCTCCGCGGCGGCCATTGCCTCCGTTTCGATGGCCGTGGCTGAGACGGGAAAGGCGCCCGATTGGTCGCACCAGATGTCGGCGAGATGGGTCTTGCCGGATCCGGCCGGACCAGCCAGTACCACGATCGGAGCGGGCCAATCGGGCCAGCTCTCCACCAATGCGACTGCAAGCTCGTTGGCGGGCGTGACCACGAGGTCTTCGCGCGACCGGCCCTCGGTATGGGCGAGATCGAGTGGCAATTGCCGCGGCGACAGGCCTCTTGCCATCAAAGATCACGGCCTTTCTGCTCGGCCGGAAGAGACGGATGGCCACCGTATAATGGCGAAGCGAGATAGCGGGAAATTGCAAAGCGGACGAGAACGGCGATCGCCGCGGATGCCGGCACGGCAATCAGCAGGCCGACAAAGCCGAAGAGAAAACCGAAGGCGTAAAGAGCAAACATCAGCCAAACCGGGTGCAGGCCGACGCTCCGGCCCACGAGCTTGGGCTGGAGAATATTTCCTTCAACGAACTGTCCCGCAAAGAAGATGACCGCTACCGCCAGCACCCAATACCATTCCGGCCAGAACTGAACGAGGGCTACTCCTATGGAAAGCGCGAGCCCCACGAGCGAACCTACAAAAGGGATGAAGCTTATCAGGCCCGCGAAGAAACCGATGAGAAGACCAAAATTGAGGCCTACCAGCGTCAGCCCGACGGCATAGAAGCAGCCGAGAATGAGGCAGATGGTCCCCTGCCCCCGTACGAAACCGGCGGTGGCGGTATTGATATCGCGCGCGATCTGGCGGACCGTTTCCACCTGCTTGCGCGGCACCCAGCTATCGACCTTGGAGACCATATGGTCCCAATCGAGCAGCATGTAGAAGGCCACCACGGGCGTGACGACAAAAAGGCTCACCAGATTGACGAGCGCCACGCCTGAACTCCAGATGGATTTGAACAGCGTGGCCACGAAACCGGCGCCCTGCGTGAGGAGCGTGCTCAACCCTTCCCGCAGCGATTGGGGATTGACGCCGATCCTCTCCTCGAACCATCCCGGATCGATATTTGTGATGAGCGCCTGAAGCCGGGTGAGGTAATCCGGCAGGCGCATCGTGAAATCCGTAAGCTGGTTTCCGAGAACCGGGATGATCACCATCAACGCGATCACCAGCAGGATAATGAACGCGCAGAGTATGAGAACCGTGGCGGCCAAACGCGAGAGGCCGACGCGCTCCAGCCGGTCAGCGATCGGATCGAGGAAATATGCAAGCACCATTCCCGCCAGGAAAGGCAGCAGGATGGAACTGAACACATAAAGAAAGAGAATCAGGATCGCGGCGGCGATGAGCCAAAAGCTGACGTGCCGAACGAGCGCCCGGCGCGGCGCCGCCTCACTGTCCCGAGGTGCCGGTATCGACATGACCGCCCATATGCTTGATCCAGTTCACGAGATAGGCCGCGCCTGAGGCCACGGTCAAGAGCCCGGAAAAATAGACGAGACCGGGATAGAGGAGCCCGAGCGAGAAATCAAAGGTAAGTCCTGCGAGCACCACCGCGGCGAGCAGGAGTTGCACCAGTGTATTGGCTTTCGAGATCAACAGCGGCTTCATCGCCACGGGTTGATCCATAACGGCGGAAAGGAGAACGCCGCCGACGATGAGCCCGTCACGGGAGACAGCGGCCACAACCAGCCAAAGCGGCAGGTTTCCCATATATCCCAGAACCACGAAGACGCTGACGAGCAACAGCTTGTCCGCCATCGGGTCGAGATAGGCGCCCAACTCGCTCTTCTGGTTGAACTGGCGGGCGATGAAACCGTCGACCCCGTCTGAAACAGCCGCAAAAACAAACCCGGCAAACGCCCATTCCACCTCACCGGTGAGAAGTGCGAAGATAACCGCGGGAACGAGCAGGAAGCGCAACAGCGTAATGAAATTGGGAATGGTCAATCCGGTTCCTCTCTGATAGCCCCTTCATTATCCTCGACGACGCAGCGCGTGCCGGAATAAATGGCTGTGCTTGCGTGGCACCGCAAGAGTGAGATTTGGTCAAACTCTGTGTGCCGCCTGGACGGGCTCCTTGCGGCGGAGTGGCCTTCGTGCCAATAGCCCGAGAACGAAAAGCGCGACTGGAAAATGCCATGAGCAGGAAAAAAACTGGGCTCAGCTATGCCGATGCCGGCGTGGACATCGACGCGGGCAACGCGCTCGTGGAAAAGATCAAGCCGCTGGTGCGCGCGACACGCCGCCCAGGCGCGGACGGTGAGATTGGCGGGTTCGGCGGTCTTTTCGATCTGAAGGCTGCCGGTTTTACCGATCCCATCCTGATTGCCGCCAATGACGGGGTTGGCACCAAGCTAAAGGTCGCAATCGAGGCGGGAAAGCACGATACCGTAGGCATCGATCTCGTGGCCATGTGCGTGAACGACCTCGTGGTGCAGGGCGCAGAACCTCTCTTTTTCCTCGATTATTTCGCGACCGGAAAACTCGATCCCGACCAGGGAGCCGCAATTGTCGCCGGCATCGCCGAGGGATGCCGGCAAGCAGGTTGCGCGCTGATAGGCGGCGAGACCGCCGAGATGCCGGGCATGTACCGCGACGGCGACTACGATCTGGCAGGCTTTGCCGTTGGTGCCGCCGAGCGCGGCCGGCTTCTGCCGACCAATGATATCGTTGAAGGCGACGTGATCCTCGGCCTTGCATCCACGGGCGTTCACTCCAACGGCTTCTCCCTGGTGCGCAGAATCGTAGAGGTGAGCGGGCTTGATTGGAACGATCCCGCCCCATTTGATTCCGACCGCTCTCTTGCAGAGGCGCTGCTCACGCCCACCCGCATTTACGTCAAGCCCATACTTTCCGCCATTGCAAGGACACATGGCATCAAGGCATTGGCACACATCACCGGCGGCGGATTTCCAGAAAACATTCCCCGCGTCCTTCCCCCGGCCTATGCGGCCGAGATCGACCTGGAGGCGGTAAACGTCCTCCCGGTCTTCTCCTGGCTCGCCGAGCGCGGTGGCGTGGCCGCCCAGGAGATGCTGCGCACGTTCAACTGCGGAATCGGCATGATCGCGGTTGTCGCTGCCGGCCAGGCCGCACAAGTTGCGGCCGTCCTGCAAAAGGAAGGTGAGCACGTGGAGATCCTGGGCAGCATCGTGCCACGGAGGGACAAGGGCGTGATCTATCAAGGAGCGCTGGAGCTATGAGGGTGAGGAAGAAAACAGCGATCCTTATCTCCGGGCGAGGCTCCAACATGACGGCGCTTATCCGCGCCGCGGCCGAAGCCGATTTTCCGGCGGAGATCGCCTGTGTTCTCAGCGACAAGTCGGATGCGCCGGGGCTCGCGGCAGCGATGGCGGCCGGAATCCCGGCCATAGCCGTGCCGCGGAGTGATTTCCCCGACAAAGCCTCCCACGAAGCAGCCATTGAAGAAGCGCTCGGGCAGCATGGCGTGGAGCTGATCTGCCTCGCCGGATTCATGCGCATGTTGAGCGCTGAGTTTGTCGAGCGCTGGCAAGGGCGGATGATCAACATCCATCCTTCGCTGCTGCCGCTTTTCAAAGGCCTCGATTCACACCGGAAGGCGCTGGACGCCGGCATGCGGATCCATGGCTGCACGGTGCATTTCGTGACGCATGAAATGGATGCAGGCCCGATTATCGCGCAGGCGGCAACACCGGTTCTGCCCGGCGACGACGAAGCTTCTTTGGCAGAGCGGGTCCTGAAGGCCGAGCACCGTTTGTACCCGCTGGCGCTCTCTCTTGTTGCTTCGGGCCGCGCGCGCGTGGAAGAAGGCAGGACTTTCTTTGCCCCCACCGTGGATATTGGCTGGGGCGCTCAGGCAAGCCTCATGGTCCCTTCATCGGTGGAGGAGACGGCCGATCTCGAAGACCTCGCGCGCCTGACCCCTTAAGCTGTGATCATTGACTTGAAGCTCGGCTGGCTCGCAGACACACCCGTTGGATCCGCACGAATTGTGATCCGCGCGTGAGGCGTTCTGCCATAGAACAAACGACAATATAGCTTACTTAGGACGAGCCATTAGGCGCCCGATCCATAAGTTGAGCACCATTGACAATGTTCATCGATTTCAAACGCCTCCTTTCCGCCGCAGCCCTGGTGCTGCTGATTTCCACGCAGTCTCTCCATGCCCAAGAGGAGGCTGAGCCTTCCAGCCAGCAGACCTCGGAACAAGAAGAGCGCCCTGCCGAAGCCTCCTCGGAAAACAAGCAAAGCCGGTTGCCTGAAGCCCGCCGGACACTGCATCGGCTGCAAATTGATGGGGAAGAGCTACCCTTCCAGGCAACGGCTGGCGCCATCACTCTTACCGGCACAAACGATCGCCCCGAAGCCGAGATCGCTTTCGTCTCGTATACAAAGGAAGGCGCCGACAAGGCCAACCGCCCTGTCACCTTCGCCATCAACGGTGGCCCGGGAGCTGCCTCCGCCTATCTTCATCTCGGCGCCATCGGCCCGTGGCTCTTGCCGATGAGTGGCGAGAGGATCGTCCCCTCACAATCCATCGCTCTGGTCGAAAACCCGGACACATGGCTGTCATTTACCGATCTGGTTTTCATCGATCCCGCCGGAACGGGCTTCAGCAGGCTGATAGATCCGACCGATAGATTGCGCGAACGCTATTACTCGGTCAGGGGCGATGTCGACGCGCTCGCCCGGTTCATCAGACAATGGCTGGTGGAGAACGACCGCCTTGTCTCGCCTAAATATTTTGTTGGCGAGAGTTATGGAGGGTTCCGCGGTCCCCGCGTGGCCGAGGCGCTGCAAACGAGATATGGCGTCGCGCTCAAAGGCCTGACGCTCGTATCACCAGTTCTGGATTTCGGTTGGTTCGACCAGCCCGACTATTCCCCTCTGGCTAAGGCGTCGTATCTGCCTTCCCTCGTGGCCGCAGCGCTGGAGCGCCGTGGCGCTTTCTCGGAAGCCGCACAGCGCGAAGCCGAAGCATATGCCGCAGGTCCCTTCGTCACCGATCTGCTCCGCGGTACACAGGATGAGGCTGCCAAGGCGCGGATTGTCGGCCGTGTCGCCGAGTTGACGGGCGTTTCTCCTGATGCTTTGCGGGATTTCGAAGGGCGAATTGACATGGAAGTTCTTACCCGTGAACTTCTGAGGGACGGTGGACGTATCGCCAGCTTTTACGACACGACGATTGTTGCGGACGCGCCCGACCATGGCTCGATACTCGAAAACGGGCCGGAACCGGTTCTGGATGCAATGCTTGCGCCGATCACCAGCGCCATGCTGAACCACTACCGGCAAAACCTGCAGTGGTTACCGCAACGCCCATATCATCTTCTCGCCCGCAATCTCGATTGGGAATGGGGAGAAGGCAAAGAGCAGCCGGAAGCGGTGAGTGCGCTGCGAAATGTGCTTGCCCTTGATCCGGAATTCCGGGTGCTCGTCGTTCACGGCTATACGGATCTCGTGACACCCTATTTCGGGACCGAGTTGATTCTTCGCCAATTGCGGCCCTTCGAGCCGTTGGGCCGGGTCCTGCGGAAAAACTACGAAGGCGGCCACATGTTTTACACACGAGCAGATTCGCGCCACGCCCTGCGGCAAGACGCATTTCAGCTTTACAGCGGCCAATAACCAGAAGCAGAGATTAGATCCGCATGGCCGGATAAGGGCGGATCACGCCGCGTGAGCCGCCCTCACCCAGATCTTTGTGTCGTGGAAGGCAGCGCCCCCGTAGGGGGCCACGGCATCGGCGCCCGTCAAAACATTGATGCCCTCGCCGCGCTCATGCGCGCCGTTCGGCCAGATGCCTTCGGCAATAACCACGCCCCGGCGAACTCCGTCAAAGATCTTGGCGTGGAGCACCACTTCGCCGCGGCCGTTGCCGATCTCCACCCGGTCACCCTCGGCGATCCCGAGCGCCAGCGCATCCTCCGGATGCAACATCAGTTCAGGCCTGCCCTCCCGCTTCTTCGAGCCCGGCGTTTCCGTGAAGCTTGAATTCAGGAAGCTGCGCGCCGGCGATGTGGCAAGACGGAAGGGATGCTCGGGATCGGCCGCCTCGATGAAATCCACATGATCGGGGAATTCGGGCAGGCTCTCGTGCGGTCCTTGGAAGCCGATCGATTCGGGCGGATGGTTCGGCCCGGGCGTCCCCTTCCAGCTCGGGCGGAAGCGGTATTTCCCGTCGGGATGGCCGAAGCCGGTAAGGAAATGCGCCGTCTCGAAATCCGGCTGCACGTCGGCCCAGCGCTCGTGGCGGAAACTGTCGAAAGTGCCAAGCCCCCTTCGGCCGAGCGTCCAGTCCAGATGCTCGCGCGCCGAAAGGCCGAAGCCGGGCAGATGCGCCACGCCAAGCCGCTTCGCGAGCTCGTCGATGACGAAGATGTTCTCGCGCGCTTCACCGGGCGCGTCGATCAGCTTGGGCCCGAGCAGGATGTGCTGATGGCCGCCGCCGCGATAAATGTCGTCATGCTCCACGAACATCGTGGCGGGCAGCACCACGTCGGCGAGCTTCGCCGTGTCGGTCATGAACTGTTCGTGCACGCACACGAAGAGATCCTCGCGCAGGAAGCCGCGCTTCACGAGCCGCTGCTCCGGCGCGACATTGGCGGGATTGGTATTCTGGATGAGCATCGCCGTGACCGGCGGCCCGCCGTGAAGCGCCGCCTCATCGCCGGTCAGCACCCGGCCGATCTGCGACTGATCGAGCGAGCGCACCGACGGATCGGCAAAGGTTGTCCCCTCGATCAGCGACTTGTCGAGGCCGAAAATGCCGGAATTGGAATGGAAGGCGCCGCCGCCTTCATATTGCCACGCGCCGGTAACGGCGGCGATCGAAAGGGCGGCATGCATGTTAACCGCGCCGTTCCGGTTGCGGGTGAAACCGTAACCCAGGCGGAAAAAGGTGCGCTTCGTCTCGCCCACCAGCCGGGCGAAAGCCTCGATCTCAGCCGCCGGAACGCCAGTGATGGCTTCCGCCCATTCCGGCGTGCGCGTGGAAAGATGCTGTTCCAGCCCTTTGGGATCGTCCGTATATCTTTCCAGATACGGCCGGTCGACCAAGCCATCGCGGAAGAGCACATGCATGACGGCGCAGGCGAGCGCCCCATCCGTGCCCGGCCGGACGATGATGCCGAGATCGGCCTGCTTCATGGTGGCGTTGTCATAGACGTCTATGACGACGATCTTCGCCCCACGCTCCTTGCGGGCGCGCACGGCATGCGTCATCACATTCACTTGGGTCGCCACCGCATTGGTGCCCCAGATGACCACGCAATCGGCCTTGGCCATCTCGCGCGGATCGGCACCGCGAAGCGCGCCAGTGCCCATCACATAGCCCGCCCAGGCGGGGTTTGTGCAAATCGTGTCGAACTGCCCGGAATAACGCTTGGCGTGGCGCAGGCGATGGATGGAATCGCGCTGCACCAGGCCCATCGTGCCCGCATAATGATAGGGCCAGACGCTCTCGCTGCCGTAATTCGCTTCAGCCTCCAGAAAAGCTTCCGCCAAGCGGTCGAGCGCCGCCTCCCAGCTCGCCTCCTTCCACACACCCTCCCCTTTGGCGCCCGCGCGCACCAGAGGCTTCAGAAGGCGGTCGGGATGATGCACGCGCTCGCCATAGCGCGCCACCTTGGCGCAGATGACGCCGGCGGTATAGCTGTTGTCCTTGGCGCCGTGGACGCGGCCGATGCGCCCGGCGATCACCTCGACATCGAGCGCGCAGGTGGAAGGACAGTCATGCGGACAGGCCGAATGGCCGATATGAAGCGATGAGTGTGTGTTCATGCGCTGGAGACTAGCGGTTTTGCCCTCATCGGAGTAGGGCCAAACCCGTGAAAAGCGCTTACATGATCCATCAGTCAGGATGATGGATTTCAGCCGGACGGGAACCGATGAACTACCGCCACGCCTACCATGCGGGAAACTTTGCCGATGTCGTGAAGCACGCCGTGCTTGTCCGCATCGTGGAATATCTGAAGCGCAAGGAAAAGCCTTTCCGCGTGATCGATACGCACGCAGGCGTAGGCCTCTACGATCTTTCAGGGGAGGAAGCGCAGAGAACGGGCGAGTGGCTCAACGGCATCGGCAGGCTCATGGCGCAGCCACTCGGCGAGAACGCGGCCCATCTCCTCGAACCTTTGCTCGCTGCCGTCCGCGCCGTGAACAGAGCCGGTGGGATCACCATCTATCCCGGCTCGCCAACAATCGTCCGGCACCTCCTGCGCAAGCAGGATCGGCTGACGGCGATGGAGCTGCATTCACAGGACGCGGCAGCACTCAAGGAGAATTTCGCAGGCGATTACCAGGTGCGCGTCATCGAGCTCGACGGCTGGCTGGCCCTAGGCGCCCATCTTCCACCCAAGGAAAAGCGCGGGCTGGTGCTGGTCGATCCACCCTTTGAGAAGGAGGGCGAGTTTGGGCGCATGGTCGAGGGGCTGAAAAAGGCGCACCGGCGCTGGCCGGGCGGCATCTACGCCTTCTGGTATCCGGTTAAGGACCTTCCCGAGATAGACCGTTTCCGGGAAGCGTTGGCGCAAAGCGGCGTGCCGGACATTCTCGATATCGGGCTCACAATCCAGCCGCCCTCCTCCGAGCCCAGGCTCCACGGTTCCGGTATGATCGTGGTGAACCCGCCTTATGCGCTGAAGGAAGAGCTTGGAATCCTGCTTCCCGCGTTGGCGGAAATGCTTGGTCACGGCGGAATGGGACGGTTCTACACGAAACAACTCGCCAGCGAAGCCAAGCCATCTTGACCGGACTTGATGCCTGACGGAAACTGAGATCCGGAGTTCGGGGATCACAGGAGACAGTCCATGGCACGCCTACTGGCCCTTGCCGCAGGTTTCGCGCTCTCGTTTTCAGCCTTGACGCAGACGGCGCTGGCCGCCGATTTCATCGGCGCCGGAGTCGGCGTATACGGCGCGGAGGATGCCATCTGCGGCCATACCAGCGTGCGCGGCACAATTCAGAGCCGCTTCCGTCACCAGGTTACCCATGTACCCAATCTTCCCAATGTCGGCATCGTCGATTTTTACGGCGCGCGCCTGACGCGTTACGAACCCGCCACCTACAACAGCCCGATCGAGCGGCGTTATTGCCAGGCGACCGCGCGGCTGTCGGATGGGCAGGATCGGCCCATCTGGTACCTGATCGAATATGGCCAGGGCTTTGCGGGCCTGGGCGACAATGTGGAGTTTTGCGTGCTCGGCTTCGACCGCTGGAATGTCTATAACGGCGCCTGCCGCGTTCTGCGCTGAGAGCCGCCAGTTCCCAAAAGGCGCCGGCTTTGCTAAGCTTTTAGCTTCATTTTCCCTCGGGAAAAAACCCGGTGTTCTTTTTTTTGTCCCATACACACGGCTATTGCCCTTGAAGACCGTTATGAGTTTGGGATTTTCATTATGGACCTTTTAGTTCTGTTTTATCTGCCGCTCCTGCTCCCCACTTTGATGCTTCCGTTCTGGTACAGGAGGACCTGTGCCCAGCCGGTGCGGATCAAGAAAAAGCGGAGATAGAATGCGAAGATGGGGTGCCGCGCTCTTTTTTGCCGCAGCCATGGCATCATCGGCGGAGGCTGGCGAGCGGGGCTCTGAGCCCGGCATCTTCGATTTCTACGTGCTCTCGCTCTCCTGGTCGCCCAGCTATTGCGCGGCGGAAGGCACTGAGGCCAATGATGAGCAATGTGGTTCAACACGGCCTTATGCCTTTGTCGTGCATGGGCTCTGGCCGCAATATGAGAAGGGATATCCTGAATTCTGCCGAACACGCCAGCCCGAGCGCGTTCCCGGCCGGCTGGTGAAGGCTTATCGCGACATTGTGCCTTCCGCCGGCCTGATGGGCCATCAATGGCGCAAGCACGGCTCGTGCAGCGGGCTTGGGCAAAGCGACTATTTCGCTCTGTTGCGGCAGGCGCGGCAGCGGATCAATATCCCTGCCGAGCTTTCCCGTCTTGATGAGACGCGCTCCGTTTCACCCGCCGACATTGAACAGCAGTTCCTTGCCGCCAATCTGGATTTGCCTCCGTCGGGAATCGCGGTCACCTGCGACAGACGCTATCTGCGGGAGGTGCGCATTTGCCTGACGCACGATCTAAGCTTCCGCTCTTGCGGCGAAGTTGATCAAAATGCCTGCCGAAGACCGGAAATAACCATGCCGCCGGCACGATAAGGCCTGTTTCATCCCCTCCCGAAGGAGATGAAAAGAAAAAGCCGGGCAGTGCCCGGCTTCTTCGTTTGGCGTTTGCCGCCTTTTTTTTAGAACTGCATACCGACGCCGAGCATGACCTTGTTGCTCGTCGTGTCGACATCCACGCTGTCGAACTCGGCGCTGAGATCGGTGTAGCGGTACTCGAGGCGCGCGAAGGACTTCGGCGTCAGCTTCACGTCCACGCCCGCACCGGCCGTCCAGCCAACCGCGGTTTCCGATTCGGTCAGGCCGCCGCCGGATGCCTCAAGCCGGCTGGCAGCGCCGCCGCCCGTGGCATAGAGCAGTACATTGTCAGTGGCCGCATAGCCAAGACGGGCACGCAGCGAGCCGTCAACGCCGTGCTCGACGTCCACGCCGCCTTCACTCCCTTCCATGCCGTTGTATCCGATGTCGCCTTCGACACCGTACACGAACTGGCCGGACTGACCTTGCCAGCCGCCGAAGACGTTGCCGACGAAGCCGTCGGTTTCCACTTCGCCGGGAGCCCCGTCCGCAGACACTTCACCCGAGAAGCCGTATCCAAGCGCGATACCGGCATAGGGACCGGCCCAGGTAGCAACCGGAGCCACTTCCATCGGAGCGGCAGGCGGTGCTGGCGGCTGCTCCATGATAACGTCCGCAGCATATGCTGGCATCGCACCGGCGACGATCGCGGCGGCGGCTGCAAAGCCTAGCATTGATTTCTTGTTGACCTTCATTGTGATCTCCTTAGCCACATGAGCAATATTTCGGGAAAGAACGCTTGTCGCAGCAGACAACTCGCCCTTTTAACCCCAACCGTGCGCCTGTAATGCTTTCACGAGCGCCCGGTTCCGCCAGCCCGATGGATAAAGCGCGAAAGATGGCTACAAGATGGCTGCAAAATGGCTAAACCGCAGAACGTGTATTCCCTCTCTGGAAGGAGCTTCCCAGTGTGGCCAGAACGCAACAATTTTGATCAGTGCATGCGGATCAATTAAGTATCTGCTAACCATATTGGCTTCAGCCACGCTTGCCATGCTTCTGGAAGCCAGCGCGGCCTTGAGAGAAAGAAGTATATATTTGCAACGGCGGAAATAATACGAAGTGACTACGCGGAAGCAGTCGGCAGAAAAGACCGTTCTCATAACCGGCGGTGCCAGGAGAGTTGGACGCGCAATTGTCCTCGACCTCGCCGCTCACGGCTTTGCCGTCGGCATCCACTATCGGAACTCCCGCGCTGAGGCCGAAAGACTTGCCGCCGAGGTGTCGGATGAAGGCGGCCGGGCGCATCTTCTGCAGGCAGACCTTGCTGACCCCACGCAGGCAAGAGCCTTGATGAAGGAGGCGGCCAAGGCGCTTGGCCCCATCCGCCTGCTCGTCAATAATGCCTCCGTCTTCGAACAGGATTCGGTCATCGACTTTGACGCCGAGGTCTGGGAGCGGCACTTTGCTCTACACGTGAAGACACCAGCAATTCTCGCCCAGGAGTTCGCCCGGGCATTACCGGAAGATCGCGAAGGCCTAATAGTGAACATGATCGATCAGCGCGTGTGGAGGCCCACGCCGCGCTATTTCAGCTACACGCTTTCGAAAGCGGCTTTATGGATGGCGACCCGGACCATGGCGCAGGCGCTCGCGCCGCGCATTCGGGTGAACGCGATCGGTCCGGGCGCTACGCTGCCCGACGAGGGCGAGGCGGATGCAAGCTTCCGCCGCCAAACCGAAGCGATTCTGTTAGGTCACGGGCCTGAACTACCTGAATTCGGCGCCACGATTCGCTATCTATGGGAGACACCCTCCATCACTGGGCAGATGATTGCCCTCGATGGCGGGAAGCATCTCACATGGAACGACTTAAGTGGAGACGCGTCTTGAACGCGGCAGATCTCGGCAACACGATCATAAGCGCAGAAGATTCAACCTTGGAATGGGACCGCGCCGGCACGGAAACGGCCGCCACAGGTGTGGAGGTGATTCAGGCCGTCGTGAAACGGCTTCCAAACGCGCCCGGCGTCTACCGCATGGTGAATACCGAGGGCGATGTGCTTTACGTGGGCAAGGCACGCAGCCTGAAGAAGCGGGTCACGAACTATGCCCAGGGACGTGGGCATTCGAACCGCATCGAGCGGATGATCCGCGAGACCGCGACGATGGAGTTCGTCGTCACGCGCACCGAGACGGAAGCGCTGCTCCTCGAGGCCAATCTCATCAAGCGATTGCGTCCGCGCTTTAACGTGCTGATGCGGGACGACAAGTCCTTTCCGTATATCCTGCTGACGGGGAACCATCCGGCTCCAGGCATTTTCAAGCATCGAGGTGCGCGGTCGCGCAGAGGCGATTACTTCGGGCCGTTTGCGTCCGCTGGCGCGGTAGGACGGACGATAAACTCACTGCAAAGAGCGTTCCTGCTGCGCACTTGCACCGATTCGGTTTTCGAAAGCCGCACGCGGCCTTGCCTTCTCTACCAGATCAAGCGCTGCTCCGGCCCCTGCACGAGAGAGATCAGCGTTGAGGACTACGCCACGCTCGTGAAGGAGGCGAAGGACTTTCTTTCTGGCCGCTCGAGCACGGTAAAGGCGGAGATCGCCACCGCGATGCAAGAGGCCTCTCAGGCGCTCGATTTCGAACGCGCCGCGATCTATCGCGACCGCCTTGCCGCCCTGAGCCATGTGCAAAGCCACCAGGGCATCAATCCGCAGGGATTGGAAGAGGCGGACGTCTTTGCAATCCATCAGGAAGGCGGTCAGACCTGCATCCAGGTCTTCTTCTTCCGTACCGGCCAGAACTGGGGCAACCGGGCCTATTTCCCGAAAGCGGACCCGGCGCTCGGCCACGGAGAGGTGCTGGGTTCCTTCCTGGCACAGTTTTACGACGACAAGCCGTGCCCGCGATTGATCCTCCTCTCCCATCCCGTCGAGGATCAAGACCTTTTGGCCGAAGCGCTCTCGGCCCGCGCGGGACGCAAGGTGCAGGTCTCAGTTCCGGCGCGGGGGGAGAAGAAGGACCTGACCGATCACGCCCTGCAGAATGCGCGCGAAGCGTTGGGAAGGCGCCTTGCGGAAACATCGTCACAAGCGCGGCTGCTTGAGGGGCTTGCAGAGACTTTCGGCCTGGAGGCCGCGCCACGGCGGATCGAGGTCTACGACAATTCGCACATCATGGGCACCAACGCGGTGGGCGCGATGATCGTGGCGGGTCCGGAAGGGTTTGTGAAGAACCAGTATCGAAAGTTCAA
Source organism: Chelativorans multitrophicus (assembly GCF_011317445.1). Classification (GTDB taxonomy): domain Bacteria; phylum Pseudomonadota; class Alphaproteobacteria; order Rhizobiales; family Rhizobiaceae; genus Chelativorans; species Chelativorans multitrophicus. Next base: position 322,835 of record NZ_JAAAPL010000002.1, on the reverse strand, counting down.
TATCCGCTCGGCGGAGATCACGCCGGGCGACGATTTCGGCATGATGCGCGAGGTGATGCAACGGCGCTTCGCCCGCCTCATCAAAGAGCAAGGTCTGCCGGGCAATGGCAGCGAGGCAGAAGATTCCGACGCTTCCTTCCCCGCCTGGCCTGATCTCATTTTGATCGACGGTGGCCAAGGCCAGATGTCGGCCGTCCGCCAAATACTGGACGATCTCGGCATCGCCGATCTCGTCACCGCCATAGGTGTCGCAAAAGGCGTTGACCGCGACGCCGGGCGCGAGCGCTTCTTCATGGAGGGCCGCCCCCCCTTTACGCTGCCGCCGAGGGACCCCGTCCTCTATTTCGTGCAGCGGCTAAGGGATGAAGCGCACCGCTTCGCCATCGGTTCGCACCGCGCGCGCCGCAAGAAGGAGATGGTGAAAAACCCTCTCGATGAGATTGCCGGAATCGGCCCTGGCCGAAAGCGGGCTCTTCTTCATCACTTCGGCACCGCCAAGGCAGTCAGCCGGGCGGCGGTCGAAGACCTGATGGAGGTGGGCGGCATATCGGAATCCATAGCCCGGCTGATTTACAATCACTTTCATGAGAGTGGCTAGTGACCAGCCGCTTGACCGCGGTCTACCTGGTCTGATTTGACTAGGCCGACAATGAGCCAGCAATCCATGTCGCAACAACGCGCCTTCAACCTTCCAAACCTGCTCACTTATGCGCGCATCATGGCGGTGCCGCTGATTGTGCTTTGCTTCTTTCTTGAAGGGCGGCTGCAATCCAGCGACTTTGCCCGCTGGTCGGCGCTTGGACTGTTTCTCGCCGCAAGCGTCACCGATTACCTGGATGGCTATCTCGCGCGAAGCTGGAAGCAAACCTCCAATATCGGCAGAATGCTGGACCCGATTGCCGACAAGCTGCTCGTGGCAACCTGCCTTCTCCTTCTTGCCGCTGATACGGATCGCACGATCGCAGGCTGGACGCTCTGGGCCGCGATCGTCATCCTGTGCCGGGAGATCCTGGTATCGGGCTTGAGAGAATATCTTGCCGGGCTGAAGGTGAGCGTGCCGGTAACACAGCTTGCCAAATGGAAGACAGCCATCCAGATGGTGGCGATCGGCTTCCTCCTCGCCGGCCCTGCCGGTGACAAGATCGTCCCCTATATAACCGAGACCGGCATCGCGCTTTTGTGGTTTTCCGCGCTCGTGACGCTCTATACCGGCTACGATTATTTCCGCGCCGGCTTGAAGCATATCATCGAGGAATAGCATGAAGCTCATCTATTTCGCATGGGTCCGGGAGCGCATTGGTAAGGAGACCGAGGAGGTTACCTTGCCAGGTGAGGTGAGGACGGTTGCGGAGCTTCTTCAATGGCTGAGGGCGCGCGGCGCAGGCTATGCGGCAGCGCTCGAACACCCGCAGGTGATCCGCGTGGCCATCGATCACGAGCATGCTGACCATCAAACGCGATTGCCGTTAGACGGCGAGGTGGCGCTGTTCCCGCCTATGACGGGAGGGTGAGCATGGGCTGCGAGCCCCATATTCGCGTGCAGGCGGAGGATTTCGATCTCGCCGTTGAAATCGATCGGCTGACGGATGGCCGCAGGGATGTGGGTGCGGTCGTCACCTTCACCGGAAAATGCCGCGATGAAGGCGGTCGCTTGGCAGCACTGGAGCTTGAACACTATCCCGGCATGGCTGAAGCCGAAATGACCCGCATCGCCCGTCAAGCGGCAGAGCGCTGGCAGCTTTCCGGGCTGACCGTGGTCCACCGTTACGGCAAGATCAGGCCGGGCGAAAACATCGTGCTTGTGGTAACCGCCTCGTCGCACAGGAAAGCAGCATTAGAGGCTGCGGATTTCCTGATGGATTATCTGAAGTCGAGAGCGCCTTTTTGGAAAAAGGAGCATCTGACGGATGCCGGGCCAGGCCAATGGGTGGAAGCCAAGGCGGAAGACGAAAACGCCCTTGAGCGCTGGAAGAAATAAGAAAGCCGGGCAGAGCCCGGCTTTCTGCTGAACCTACGGCAGTCAGCCGACGATTTCAGTTTCCGAGAACCAGTAACGAATTTCCTGCTCGGCCGTTTCCGGGGCATCAGATCCGTGCACCGAGTTTTCGCCGATGGAAAGCGCGAAAACCTTACGGATAGTGCCCTCGGCGGCATTTGCCGGGTTTGTCGCGCCCATCACCTCGCGGTTCTTGGCAATTGCATTCTCGCCTTCGAGAACCTGGATCACCGTCGGACCTGAAGACATGAACTCGCAAAGCTCGTCGAAGAAGGGGCGATCCTTATGCACTGCATAGAAACCTTCAGCCTGGCGACGGCTCATCCAGACGCGCTTGGAGGCCACGACCTTCAGGCCTGCATCCTCCAGCATCTTTGTGATTGCGCCGGTAAGATTGCGCTTGGTGGCATCCGGTTTGATCATGGAAAAAGTGCGTTCGATCGCCATTTCACATCCTTCGCATAAGGGAAATAAGGGATTGCGGGTCTATAGCGGCGACAACGCCCGCTGTGAAGGGGATGGGGCCATAACCTTCATCCGGCCAGCAAGCACCCGCCACAACTCCGATCAATTCTGCGCATGGGAAAGATGAGCGGATTTCATGTGTCCTCGCACAGGGATCGGGCTAATCATAACCCGATCGGCAACAGTGGAGCAGCCCGTGAAAAGACACTTCGAGATGATGGCGAATTATAACCGCTGGGCGAACCGGCTTCTTTACGACGCGGCGGGCGAACTGACCGCCGAAGAGTTCGCGCGTGACGTAGGCGTTTTCTTCAAGTCCATGATGGGAACGCTCAACCATATCCTGGTCGCCGACCGCATCTGGATGAAGCGCTTCACCGGGAGTGGCGACGCTCCGGACCGGCTCAACGCCATCATCGACTCCGCACTGCCGTCGTTGAGGCTTGCGCGGGAAGCCGAGGACGAGCGGATCCTGAGTTGGCTTGGCACCCTGGACGAGGCCGCACTCAGCGCTTACATCACTTACTCGACGATTGTTAAGCCCGAGCCGGTATCGCAACGCCTGGCTCCTGCCCTCTCGCATTTCTTCAACCACCAAACGCATCACCGCGGGCAAGCGCACAGCATTCTTTCGGTGCTTGGCCATAATCCCCCATCGCTGGACCTCGCTTACTTCATGCGCACAGCCGAGGGAAAGAGATACGCCTGACCAACATTTTCACAGGATTGGCTGCTGCAGCCCCGGATCCGGTTTGAGGCGGGCTGAGCAGCCACATTGGCGGACTTGATCTCCGCTTTTCCAGTATTGGCAGCCCTGCGCGGAAAGAAGATCAGATAAGCCCTATCTCTTTTGGACAACCTTGTCTAATTCGTCAATCAGCTCTATATAGGAGCTATGATCAGAGAGAATTGCACCAGCATTTTCCCTCCGCGCGGACACGCTGCAAAGCGCCAGTCGATAATTGACGCCGCGGCGACTGTTTTCTGCCGTGAGGGCTTTGCAGGTGCCAACATCGATCTGATAGCTGCGGAAGCTGGCGTTTCCCGTCAGACGATCTACAACCATCACGGCGACAAGGATAAGTTGTTCACGGCGGCATTGCGGGAGATCACCGACCGGATCAACACCCGCGCCTTTGCGATTCTCGACACCTTTCCCAATCAGCCTGACGATCTCGAAGCGGATCTCGTGGCTTTCGCGCTGCGGCTAAACAAGAACTGCATCTGGGGCCGGGAAGGAAAGCTTCTGCGCAAGATGCTTATCGCCGAAGGCGAGCGTTATCCCGAGCTGTTCGACGTGTGGCGCAAGGAAGGGCCGGGAAAGATCGAATCCTCGCTCGCGGCACGGCTTGCCCGTCTCGCGCATGCAGGCTACCTCGACATAGATGACCCGGATGTCGCCGCGCGGCAATTCATGGCACTTAACAATGCCGAATTGAACATGCCTTGCATGTTCGGCAAATCCCTTACGGATGACGAGCTTCTCGCAGCGGCGCGGCGCGCAGTTTCCACTTTCCTTCGTGCCTTCGGGCGAAAGGCTGACAGGCCGGTTCGCGCGACAGCCTCTCAGGAAGCCTAGCACACCCGGAAAGCCGGAACCGGTTCGCACGGGTACGCAGCTTTTCAAATTAGGCGTCTTTGTGCGTTCTCGAGGATGCTCGGCCCCGAATGCTGCCGGCGATTGCCGCTCTTTTTGGCTCCCTCGCCCTTTTATCGGATTTACGACTGCGCCAAGCTTTATTAGACCTAAGATGAGCGCCATCGATTCAGGATATCCGACTGCCCATGCCCGAGGACCGCATTCGCTACGACATTCTCGTTCAGGAGGCGCTGCGCGGTGTTGTGCGCAAGGTGCTTCAGGAGGTGGCGCAGGCTGGGCTGCCCGGCAATCATCATTTTTTCATCCGCTTTGTGACCAATGCGCCGGGTGTGCGGATCTCCAGTCGCCTGAAGGAGCGCTATCCGGAAGAGATGACGATCGTCATCCAGTACCAGTACTGGGATCTGAAAGTGACCGAGAAAGGCTTTGAGGTCGTTCTCTCGTTCTCCGACATTCCCGAGAAGCTGGAGATACCCTTCTCGGCCGTTCGCGGCTTTTACGATCCCTCGGCGAGCTTCGAAGTCGAATTCGAGGTGAAGCAGGAGCAGCCGCACGCTGAACCTGCAGAACCGACGCTGCTCAAGGAAGAAGCGAAGCAACCAGCCAAGCGCAAGCCGGCAGCCGAGCGCAAGACGGAGGGCAATGAGGCCCCCGCGGAAGAAAAAGCCGAAGGCAAGGGTGCGGAAGTCGTCTCGCTGGATGCATTCCGCAAGAAGTAGGCGATGGGCGAGCTCGTAAATCTTCGTCTCGTTCGAAAACGGAAAAACCGGGCGCAGAAAGAGCAAATCGCTGCGGAAAATCGTACCCGCTTCGGCCAGCCGCGCGCAAAGCGCGAGGCCGATCGTCGCGCCGAGGCGCTCGACGCCGCGAGACTGGAAGCACACCGCCGCTTAGTTTCCCCTGACGAAGACAAATGAGCGCGCCCAAAAAGCGCTCCGTAACAATTCGCGGCCATCGGACGAGCTTTTCGCTCGAAGATGCCTTCTACAGTGAGCTTGAACGCATCGCGGCGGCGCAGGGAAAGCCCGTGGCCGCTCTGATCGGCGAGATCGACGCTTCTCAGTCGCGGAACACCAACCTGTCTTCTGCGCTGCGTCTTTATGTGCTGGCCGAGGTCAAGCGAAGGGCGTGCGAGGATAAGAGCCGGGATTAGATTATTGCTCCAGCAATTCCAGCAGCTTTTCCACGGTGAGCTCATCGGCGCGCAAGACGGGCTGCGGGTGTAGCCCCTCTTCTGCCGCGTCACCTGGACTCATATCCGACCGAGGTTCGTTGCCCTGTACCGGAGGGGGCAGCGGTCTGCGTTCCACCGGCGAATCTCTCTCCGCTTCGGGAAGCGGCGTTTGAACCGGTGCTTGTGGAATGACTGGCCCAGGTTCGGCGCCGAGCGGTGGAGAATCCTCCAACTCCCCTGCCCCTTGGCGAGGCTGCTCCGCCTGTCGACGCGCCTCCTCCTCCCTCAGCCTGGCTTCCTCGGCTCTTCTGCGCTCTTCCTCCTGCCGTTGACGCTCGGCTTCCGCCTCAAGCCGGACACGTTCGGCTTCTGCCGCCTGACGCTGCGCTTCCAAGGCCCTAAAATAACTGGCTTCTCGCCGCAGCCGCTGCCGCTCCAAAAGAACAGCCTGCATGTGCTCCACCCGCGCCTGCTCGCGCTCAAGCGCGCGCTGGGTAAGGAATTGCGCCAGCGGCGCGGTATCGAGCTCGAGTTGCGCCTCTCCGATCGGCCCGTTAAGGGCGAAACGCACCGCCGGCTCCGACCCTGCCACGGCTTCCAGGCCGGGATCGTAGGTGATCGTTCCTGAGGCCGAAACCGTCTCGTCCCTCAGGTCGGCTGCCGCCTCGACGCTCATGCGCGTGCCCCGGCTTTCAAGCTGCACCGGCGGCATTCGCGCCACGCCATTGGCGATGGTGAATGCCAGGTCCACGTTCCCGGCTGAAAGCCGGTCCCGCCTGACGAGTGCCGGCGCGAAGGCTCTTACATTCTCCCCGTTGATCTCGACGCCAAGACTGTCAGCCTCTTCGAGGATCGGGGCGATCGCCGCCGGATTTATGCCGGAGACGATGAGATTCCTTAGGGACGCCGATCCTGAGCCGGAAAGCGCGGAGACCATTGCGCCAACGGACTTGCCGCTTGCAGTGACGCTGGCGCTGACATCGGAGTGTCCCGATATTCCGCTGCCCGGCAGGACTGCCTCAAGCGGAGCATCGCGCAGCGACATTTGTGCCGAAAACAGTCCCGTACCGGCGTCATTTCTGAATTCGGCCAATCCTTCCATCGTTCCGCCGAAAATCTGCCCGGTGAAATCAGACACGGCGAAACCCTCTGGACCGATCTTCAGCCGCATATGCGCGTCATTGGCGGCGGCGGAATTTCCGAACCAAAGTTCACGTGCGGTGAGTTCGACATCGGCCGTAAATGGCGAGATCTCATTGCCGCTGAAGGGCGCTTGCGGCCACGCCCCTTCTCCAGCTTCGAAGGCCCGGCTGCCTGCCACCATCTCTGCCGCAAGGCCGAGGTCAAAGCCGGCCATGGTAAGGGAGCCTGTCAGATGCGGCACGCGTTCGCGAAGCTCGGCATTAAGATCGCCGCTCACATTTCTCTCCGCGACCGCCCCTTGCAGATTGCTGATAACGAGCAGACCGTCGCCGCCGTCCAAGCCTGCTGAAAGCACTGCTGGAAGACCATAGCCAAATCCCGGCAACGAGATGCCCGCTTCGGCAAGCCACGGTTCCAGATCGTCGGCTTCAAGCCGGGCATTTCCTTGGATCGCCAAGCTTTCGCCGGCGCGTACCTGCCCGTTGAAGCTCGCGTCGAGACCCTGCCCCGAGAAGCTGAACTCCGTCTCCATACCCCGCGCTGGAATACCCTCAGCAAGCCATTCCACCTGTGCCGCACCGGTGAAGCCCAGAGGCAGTGCTGGAAAGCCTAGAAGCGCGTAGAGCGCGGATGCGTTTTCGTTTTGGGCGGTTAGGCGGGTCGTGAGTTCCGCATTGGCAAGATCGGTGAGCGCACCTTGGCCAGACACGGACAGATCCACCGCCGTGCCTCCCGAAACTCCCTTGATGGCAGCGGAAAGTCCGCCTTCCGTGTTGGCGATGATATTGAGTTCACTATCCGCAAGAAGTCCGGGATATGCGGCGGCATTGCTGCTAAGCGCCGAAATAAAAGGCATGTCGGGGAAGCGCTGCGCGAGAAGTTCGGCAAGCGGCGCAAGATCGACGGCGATCACTGATGCGTCAAGCTTCCCCGTTGGCTCGGCGCCAATATTGCTCACGGTTCCGGTGGCACTGATATTCGCATCGGCCAATCCGGTCAGGGTAAAGCGGTCGATTTCGAGAGTGCCCTCGCGCAGGCGCATCGCCGCATCCAGGCGTTCGGCTGTAAATCCTTGGGCGGAAACGGGACCGGCCGTGATATCCAGGTCGACATTATGGTCGCCCAGCCTGTTGCGGCCGGCATCGCTGATGAAAAGCGATGCAAATGCTCTCATTCCCTCCAAATCAAGTCGATTGCCGCCGAGCTTCAGCATCAAAGACGGGCGCGCATCTTCCGGGCTTTGACGGTTTATAGCGCCGCGGAAGCGCGCATCGCCGAGGATCAGTTCCATATTGTCGAAGCGCTGCCGCTCCTTGCTCAACAAGACATCCGCGCTGAAACCGGCCGCGGGAAGGTGTCGGATCGCCTCGTCCACATCGCGCGCCACCCAGGCAGCAAAGCCCGAAGGCTGAGTTACCGCCAGGAGCATTCTTCCCGAAAACGAGGGGGCTGCCCCCGTGGTAAGCAGGCCCTCCCCTTCGAAGCGCGTGCGGCCGGGCAGCGTCGCGGCGGCGGACGCGATATTCCAGCCCTCCTCGGCGGGTTGCGCCCGGATGCGAATGTCCCGGATGGTCGTGTCGCCCGCAACGATGGCGGGCAGATTCAGGGCGATCGATCCCGGAATGGCCGGTTTTGGTAGATTTGTGATGAATGCCCTTAGAGCAGCAAAACGTTCGTCGGCGGAAAGGCCGGAGATGACGCCCGCTTCCGCCTGCGACTCATCCAGCCTGATTTGCGCCCCGTCGGCCGTCACCGAGAAGGACGGGTTGGCGCCGAAATCCACAGCGGCGGTTCCGTCTGCCGTATAGGGGGCGTCCTCTGGCCCGGTTTGAAACCGGAATTCATCGATGGCCAGGCGCTGATGATCGAGGCTGAAACGACCCGCCACGCGGTTGCCTGGGTTCACCGCTGCCGCTGAAGCCTCCTGCGCCTCTTCCGAGGGGTTTGCGTTAACAAAGCGGAATGTGCCCGAATATCTCCCTTGTTCCTGATCAAGCCGCGCTTCGCCATCCGTTTCGATCAAAACCGGATAATCCCGCGGCTGCGCGGATATCCGGACGCGCATGGCCCCGTCCGAGGCTGTTCCGGTGGAAGCCGTGAGCGTAACTGGAAGGCCGTTTACCTGCAATGTTCCTGTTACCCGCCAGGGCCCGGCGAGGCTGCGCGCGGAGATTTCGCTGTTGATATTGCTGAGCGTTACCGTTCGTCCGCTTGCGTGCTGAAGAACGGTGATTGTGCCCGCCGAGACGGTCACACCTTCAAGCCTTATCTGGCTCGGGTCAAAAGGTGAGGAAGGCCGCACAGCCCAATCGACCTGCCCCGTGGATGCGATCTCGATGCTCGCGCTCGGCCGCACCAGCCGCATGTCGAAGATAAGGAGCTCTCCTCGCAGGAAGGGAGCAAGTTCCGCATCCATCGAGAATTCATCGACCGTCATCGCCGGATCGCCGGGTTCGGCTCCTGCCACGACGACATCGGTGAAGGTGACGGAAGGGAATGGAAGGAGGCGCGCTCTTGCGGTGCCCTCCACACGAACTTCACGGCCGAGGATGCGGCTGGCCTCCCGCTCGAAGGCGGCGCGATAGGATGTCCAGTCGATGAAATAGGGCGCTACCAGAGCTGCGGTCAGCACCAGCACCACAAGTCCACCGATGATCACGAACAGCCGCGCCAGTCCTACCTCCCCTTCCCTGTCTTGGGGCTTGCCGAGAGCGCCATAGCCACAATTTCACCAGGCCGTCAGCTTATGTGCCACTCAAGCCAGGATCTTTCCAGGATTCATGATCCCTTGCGGGTCAAGCGTTTGCTTGATGGAGCGCATGATCTCAACCCCTGCCCCGTGCTCCTGTTCCAGATAACGCATTTTGCCCTGCCCGATCCCGTGTTCGCCCGTGCAGGTGCCATCCATCGCCAGCGCCCGCGCATTGAGCCGGGCGACAAACGCCTGCGCGCGCTCGATCTCGGCCGGGTCTTCCGTATCCATAATGATCGATACATGAAAATTGCCGTCACCCACATGGCCCACGATCGGCGCGACCAATCCGTTTTCGGCGATATCGGCCTCTGTCTCGACAATGCATTCGGCAAGGCGGGAGATCGGCACGCACACATCGGTGGTCAGCGCCTTTTTTCCCGGCCGCAGCTTCAAGCTCGCCCAGTGGAAGTCGTGCCTGGCCTTCCAAAGCTTTTGCCGTTGCTCGGCCGCCGATGTCCAGACGAATGGACCACCCGAAAACTCGGAAGCGATCTCGCCGAACATCTCCGCCTGTTCATGGACACCGGATTCCGTCCCGTGGAACTCCACGAAGAGACATGGACCTTCGGGATAATCGAGATTGGAATAGCCATTGATGGCGCGCATTCCCAGCGCATTGACCAGTTCGATCCGCGCCACCGGAATTCCCATCTGGATCGTCATGATCACGGCGTTGCATGCCGCCTCCACGCTCGGGAAGGGACAAACCCCTCCGGAAATCGCCGGCGGGATGCCGTAAAGCCTCACCGTCAGCGAGGTGATGATGCCGAGCGTGCCTTCCGATCCCACAAGGAGCCGGGTAAGATCGTAGCCGGCAGAGGACTTGCGCGCCCGCCTTGCCGTCGTGATGGCACGCCCGTCGGCAAGCACCGCGGTTAGCGAAAGCACATTCTCGCGCATCGTGCCGTAACGCACGGCGTTGGTGCCGGACGCACGCGTGGCGGCCATTCCGCCAAGGCTCGCATTGGCGCCCGGATCGATGGGAAAGAAAAGCCCGGTATCCCTCAGATATTGGTTGAGCTCTTCCCGCGTGAGGCCTGCTTCCACGGTGCAATCGAGGTCTTCCTGGTTCACCGCGAGCACGCGCTTCATTTCTGACATATCGAAGGAAATGCCGCCCGCCGGCGCGTTGACATGGCCCTCCAGCGACGTCCCGGTCCCGAAGGGAATGATCGGCACGCGGAACTCGGCGCAGATCCGGACCGCCTCCTGCACCTCCTGCAGGTTCTGCGGGTAAAGCACCCCGTCCGGGGCCTGGGTGGGAATATAGGTGACTGTGTGCCCGTGCTGAGCGCGGATGGCGAGCCCCGTCTGCAGTTTCGGGCCGAAGCGCGCGGCAAGCCGTTCCAGCACAGCCGCAATCCCGGCCTCGTTGCGCAACATGGTGGCTGTGTTCATGTCTTCCTCCGGCCGCGAAGGCTCCTTCCTTCAGTGTTCAGCAATTTGCCGCCATGTCCAGTATCATCCCGAATGGCGGCTTGTTAACCGCTCGTTTACCATAAGGCTCTTTGCACAGCTTCCGCCTTTCCGCTTCCTTGAAGCGCTGCGCCGCGGCCTCACAATCTGACTGTCTCCACGGACGATTCGCCGGCGCAACGGCCCGGCCCATTCAGGAGGAGCGCTCGTTGAGGGTGGATATAGATCAGATGTCGGGCCAGCTTGCCCGGGATCGGAGCATCACCGATTGTGATTTCTGGCGCGCGCTGAGAACGCTGGAGGACGAGTTATTTCGCGTCCGACATTCAGGCGACCCTATTCCGATCGACCTAATCTTCGCGCGTGCCGTTCTTCGTCGGGCGCGGGAGGAAAGGGAGCGGGCATAACCCGCCCCTCGCTTTTTCAGGCAAGCTTTTCCTTGAAAAACGCTATTGTGCGGTCCCAGGCAAGATCGGCTGCCTCCTTGTTGTACCGCGCTTCCGAGGTGTCGTTGTTGAAGGCATGGTTCACGCCTTCATACATGTGGATGGTGTATTCCTTCCCGGCTGCATCGAGCGCACTGCGAAAGGTCTCGATACCCGCATTGATGCGCTCATCCAGCCCCGCATAATGCAGAAGCAGCGGTGCACTGATCTCCTCCACCTGCTCTGGATCGGGCTGGGAGCCGTAATAGGCCACGGCGGCATCCAGCGAAGGCGCGTTGACAGCAAGTGCGTTCACGGTCCCGCCACCCCAGCAGAAGCCGACCGCGCCCACCTTTCCGTTCGTGCCGTCGTGATTTTCAAGGAAGGTGATGGTGGCAACGCCGTTTGCAACCGCCTGGTCCGGATTGAGCTGGCTGAAAAGCTGCCGCGCCTCGTCCTCGTTTTCCGGTGTGCCGCCTTGCGGCGACAGAAAGTCCGGTGCGAGCGCGACGAATCCTTCTAACGCCACTCGCCGCGCCACATCGCGGATGTGCGGATTGAGGCCGCGATTTTCATGAATGACGATCACAGCCCCGAGAGGTCCCTGCGCATCGGCCGGCCGCACCAAATACCCCTTCATCTCGCCTTCCGCGCCAGGATAGGTGACATCCTCCGCATTCAGCCGGGCGTCGTCCTCCGGCACGATTGCTGCCCGAGCCGCATTGGCAGCCAGAAGCGGCGCAATAGCCACCGCGGCTGCGCTCGATCCCGCAAGCTTTGTAAGCTTCTCCATGAAGCCGCGGCGGTCGAGTGTCAGATGCGTGTACTCGTCATAGGCCTTGATCATCGCTTGTGTGATTTGAGGTTTGGACATCCGGCTCACTCCCGTTTTCGTTTCACTCGCCTTTCCGGAAGAAACGAAGATGACGAAGGGGGCAGTTCTGGTCCAATCAACCCCGCGTGAGGAGCAAAGCTCTCATTTCCTCCAAGGCCGGCCTTGGCCCACGCGCCGCAAACCGGTACAAAAAGAAAACGCTTGGGGCCTAGGCCTCGAATCACCATATGCGACGGTAATGCCAGGTTTTCCAGACGATCTGCCTTTCTTCGGCGATGACGAAGCACCCCACCCCGCTCCGCGCGAGGGCGGCATCGCCGCGCGCGCCATGGCCGCGCGCCAGGCTCAGGCCCCCCGCTACCTCGAAGGGCTCAACCCGGAACAGCGCCTTGCCGTGGAAACCACAGAGGGTCCGGTTCTGGTGCTCGCGGGCGCGGGCACCGGCAAGACCCGCGTCCTGACCACACGCATCGCCCACATCCTCGCGACGGGACGCGCCTACCCGTCGCAAATTCTCGCCGTCACCTTCACCAACAAGGCCGCGCGCGAAATGAAGACGCGAATCGGCGTTCTCGTGGGCCAGGCGATCGAGGGCATGCCGTGGCTGGGCACGTTCCACTCCATCGGGGTAAAGCTGCTGCGCCGCCACGCCGAACTTGCGGGCCTCACCTCCTCTTTCACCATTCTCGATACGGATGATCAGGTCCGGCTTTTAAAGCAGCTCATCCAGGCCGAGGCGCTGGACGACAAGCGCTGGCCGGCGCGGCAGCTGGCCATGATGATCGACGGGTGGAAGAACAAGGGTCTCGGCCCCGCCGATATACCGGAGGGGGATGCCCGGGCCTTCGGCAACGGCAAGGGGCGCGCGCTCTATGCCGCCTATCAGCAGCGCCTGAAAACGCTCAATGCCACCGATTTCGGCGATCTCCTGCTGCACCCGATCCGGATCTTCCGCGAACACCCGGATGTGCTTCGCGAATATCACGCCAAATTCAAATACATCCTGGTTGATGAGTATCAGGATACGAACACCGCCCAATATATGTGGCTTCGTCTTCTCGCACAGCGGCCCGGCAGCCCAGGCACGGGCGGTCTTCCAGCCGAAGGCAGAGCGCGCGGCCACGCACTGGGCGACGTTTCGCAAGCACACGCGGCCGGCGGCCCCGGAGCCAGTCCGGGGCAGCGGCCGGGCGGCGCGAGCGCAAACAAGGTCAATATCTGCTGCGTGGGCGACGACGATCAGTCGATTTACGGCTGGCGCGGCGCGGAAGTGGACAACATCCTTCGTTTCGAGAAGGATTTTCCGGGCGCGACGGTGATCCGGCTGGAGCGCAACTATCGCTCGACCGCGCATATTCTGGGAGCCGCTTCCCACCTCATCGCCCACAATGAGGGCCGGTTAGGCAAGACGCTCTTCACCGAGCACTCCGATCCCGACGCACCGAGGGTGAAGGTGCATGCCGCTTGGGATTCCGAGGAGGAGGCGCGTGCTCTCGGTGAGGAGATCGAGGCTTTGCAAGCCAAGGGTCATGCTCTGAACGACATGGCAATTCTTGTACGGGCCTCATTTCAGATGCGCGAGTTCGAGGACCGGTTCGTTACACTTGGCCTGAGCTACAGGGTCATCGGCGGCCCCCGCTTCTACGAGCGGCAGGAAATCCGCGACGCGCTCGCCTATTTCCGCGTCGTCGCTCAAGGCGCTGACGATCTTGCTTTCGAGCGCATCGTCAACGTGCCGAAACGAGGCTTGGGCGAATCCGCGGTGCGTCAGATTCACGACGTGGCGCGCATGCGCGGCGTGCCCCTCCTCCAAGCGGCGCGAGACTTGGTGGGGACGGAGGAACTGAAGCCGAAGCCGCGAGCCTCCCTGCGCAATCTGGTGGAAAGCTTCGAGCGCTGGCAGGGCCTTCTCGACCGCACGCGGCACATCGAGCTCGCAGAGACGATTCTCGAGGAATCGGGCTACACCGACATGTGGAAGAACGACCGCTCGGCCGAGGCGCCGGGCAGGCTGGAAAACCTCAAGGAGCTGATCCGCTCCATGGAGGAATATGAGAGCCTGCGCGCCTTTTTGGAGCATGTGGCGCTGGTGATGGATGCCGAGCGCGACGAGGAACTCGACGCCGTGAGCCTAATGACGCTGCATTCGGCCAAAGGTCTGGAATTCGATACGGTCTTTCTGCCGGGTTGGGAGGAAGGTCTCTTTCCGCATCAAAGATCCCTGGATGAAGGCGGGCGATCGGGGCTCGAAGAGGAACGCCGCCTTGCTTATGTCGGCGTCACCCGGGCGAAGAAGAACCTGCACATCTGGTTTACATCCAACCGCCGCATTCACGGGCTTTGGCAGTCCACGATTCCCTCACGCTTCCTGGATGAACTGCCGGAAAAGCATGTGGAGGTTACGGATGACGGCGGAAGCTTCGGGGGCTATGGGCGTCCCATTGCGGACCGGCAGCCGGGCCGGCCAAACCCCTACGGCTCATCGCGCTTCGACAATATGGGCGAGGTGTTCTCCAACAGCTACGCCACGCCGGGCTGGCAGCGCGCCCAGAAAAACCGCACGGAAGCAACCGCGCGAAACTGGGGATCGCGCTCAGGCCATCAGGTGGAACGTATCGGCTATGGCGAGCCGGACTCCGGCTACGGTCTTGGCAAAGGCTCGGTCAAGGGCCGGACCATCGAGGGTGAGCTTGTCGCGAAATCCGTTTCTGATGGTCCGTCGGCCTTCAAGGTCGGCGATCGGGTATTCCACCTGAAATTCGGCAACGGCAACGTTGCCGCGGTGGACGGAAACAAGCTCACCGTCGATTTCGACAAAGCGGGACAGAAGCGCGTCCTCGATGGCTTCGTGGAGCGCCTCCCGCATTGATGCAATCGGCTAGAGCTGCCGGCTCCTGCGTTACTTGTAGTAAACGTAGTTGCCTTCGCTGCTCTTCTCGCGCTTCAGCACACCTTTTTTGGCAAGCCGCGAAAGCGGGCCGGAAAAGGCATTCGACTTATACTGAACGCCATATTCCTGCTGGCATTGATTGACGATATCGCCGATCGTCCGCTTCTTAGCGAAATAATCGCTGCCGACGAGCTTGCCCAGTGCCGCCACCGCGCCGCTGGCGCTCGGCGTTGTATCCTCGCCGCGCTGCCTGCTGGCCCGAGGCGCCGGACGCGACTTCACAGTGCTCTCGGCGCGCCGGCTACGGCTTGGTCCAGGCTCATATGCCTGGGGACTCTCCTCCAAGGTCAATTTCGTGCTGCCGGTTTGGTCAAACAGCAGCTCGACAATCCGAAGCTGCACCGCTTCGGATTCGAACTTGTTGATCGTCTCCGAAAGCTCCGCGAGCTGGCGCTTCAGTTCCAGGAAATTCTTTTGCATGTAGTCGCCCCATCTGCTGCCGCGCCGAAGCGCGGTAAGCTAGCTTGAATATGGCAATATAAATGACATAAAAGTCAATATAATATGAAGCCGTATTAGCCTAAAAGACGTGCAAAGCTTAAACAATTTGCATTGCTGCAAACGTTACATTCTGTTCCTTCGCCTTCCACAACCTAACGGATGTAGACGACAAGCTGTCCTCCCGTGTCGACCGCTGCAAGCACATCGTCTGCTTGCACATCGTCCTGCTGAAGCTGTTCGGATAGCTGGGCGTTTTCCTGGATAGCCGAACGCAGCGCCTCGACATCCTCCCGGTTTTGCCTCAGGGCATTGTCGAGCGCGGCGGCGCTATCCTCATTTGCGATATCGCTTACACGAATGATTCTTACATCCGATACATCGTTTAAGTTCTTGATTTGCTGTGAGAGTTCGCGGCTGCTCTGGATGGCTGAGATTACCGTGCCGAAATCTGTAGCGCCTGTCGCGGCGGTCGTGCCCGCATCGGTATCAACGCCCGCACCGGGTTCTTGCCGTATACTGGCACCGGATTCTTGTCCTAAGACTTCGGTAGATAAGGCACACGCGATCGCCACCGATACTACCACACGATTCGTGAGTGCAAGAAGGCGCGCCATGATCTGCTCCTTGCTTCGGTTTCATCAGCCCAACTTCCGCGAGGGTACGGTGTTCCGTACATAAAATGACAAGCTGTCTATTCTCCCCACTTTCGCAGGAATTCGTCGATCGATAGCGCCTGCATATCCGGCACAGCCTCGAACAGGCGGTCGAGGGACCAGTCCCACCATGCAAGCGACTGGAGTCGCTCGGCAGTCTCCGGCGCAAACCGATAACGAACGATCCGCGCCGGCGCGCCGGCGACTATGGCATATGGCTCCACGTCGTGCGTCACGACCGCATTGGCGCCGATAACCGCCCCATGCCCTATGCAAATACCGGGCAAGACTACGGCCCCATGTCCGATCCAGACATCATTGCCGACCGTCACCTGCTTTGCCCTTCGGCGCTCCAGAAACCCGCTGTCGACACCGCGATAGCGGAAATATTCATTCGGACGATAGCTCAGTTTATGCGTGGTGATCCGCTCAATCGGATGCTCCAGCGCATTGATACGCGTATTCGCGGCGATCGAGCAGAATTTGCCGATGGTGGCATAAATGCCCTCCGCGTGCCGCTCCAGATAAGTGAAGTCGCCCACGACGACCTCGCGCAGGATCACGCGCTCGCAGATGGCTGTGTAACGTCCAAGCCGGCAGGATTTCAGCTCCGCTGTCGGATGGATACGCGGTTCGGGGTCGGTGAAACGGAGGTCGTCCATAACACCTCTCTAGGAAGGCTTGGCTCTGCAAGCAAGCCACGCCGCTTTGCGACAGTTTGCGTCTTTGCTACGCGACGATCCGGGATTATGTTCCATTCATGTGGCCGATGCCTGAAAACACTTCGTTTCTTTTCAAACTTGCCGCTGCGGGCACATTGCTGGCGGGCCTGGGTGGGCTTGGGCTCGCCATGTGGGTCGACAATGGGGCAGCGATTTTCCTTTCCCTCGCGGAAGCAGGCCTCGCCTGGTGCTTCTAAATCAAACTCGGAACCAGGTGGTTATCTCATGATGCGCTATATCTTGGTTGGCATCATCCTTCTTACAGCGGGGGCGTTCGGCGCCATCGCTTTCAATTTCTACAGCGGCCAGAACCAGGCGGTTGCGTTCGGCGCGCCCTTCGAGCTTATCGATCACGAGGGGCAGCCGATCACCGAGAAGGCGCTCCAGGGGCGCCCCACCGCCCTCTTCTTCGGTTTCACCCATTGTCCCGACGTTTGTCCGACCACTCTTTTCGAGATGCAGGGCTGGCTGGATCAGCTTGGCGACGAGGGGAAGGATTTGCAGGCGTTTTTCGTCACCGTCGATCCCGAGCGGGACACGCCCGAGGTGATGAAGACCTATCTCAGCAATTTTTCCGATCGGGTGGTCGGCATCACCGGCGATCCTCAAAAAGTCGAGGAGATGGTGAAAGCGTATCGGATCTATTTTCGTAAGGTCGAGCTGGAAGGGGGCGGCTATACGATGGATCACACCGCCTCTGTAATGCTCCTCGACAGCAGCGGCGATTTCTTCGGCACCATATCCTACGAAGAGAACCAGGAAACGGCTATCGCAAAGCTTCGCCGGCTGATAAGGGAAGGCTGATCCGCCTCATTCTCATCTCCCCCAATGCCTCAGACACGCCTCTTTTTTCGCTCGAACGGCGCCCCCGCCAGGGAAGCATTTTCCCGGCTGGAAGCGGCATTCGAAGAGGATGGCCTTCCGCTCGCTATCCGCGAGCTTGATGAGGAGCGCGACATCCACGAGGTCTCCATCTATGCTTCCGAGGATTGGGAAGGCGTGGCCGATCGCATGCGTTCATGCCTTACTTCCATTGCCGGCCTGAGCGAGATCGAGACGGAAGAACTGCCGGAGATCGACTGGGTCGCTCATTCGCTGGCTGGCCTCAAGGCGGTGCGCGCTGGCCGCTTCTTCGTTCATGGTTCCCATGAAAGAGGGCAACACCGCGCCGGCGAGATCCCCATCGAGATTGAAGCAAGCCTCGCCTTCGGCACCGGCCATCACGGAACCACCTCCGGCTGCCTGGAAATGATCAGCCGTGTGGTCCCGCGCGAGCATCCACGAAATGCGCTTGACCTTGGGACGGGCAGCGCTGTCCTTGCCATCGCGATCGCGCGCCTGGCGCATATCCCGGTGCTCGCCACCGATATCGACCCGGTAGCCGTGCGCGTGGCTCGCGAGAATGTACGGCTGAACCGAGCGGCGGAATGGGTCGAGACCGCCGCTGCCCCAGGCTTTCATCACCCGGCTTTTGCGCGCCGCATGCCCTTCGACCTTATTGTGGCGAATATCCTTGCCCGACCGCTTATCGGATTGGCGCCGGCAATGGCGCGTCACCTTTCGCCAGGCGGCTCGCTGATCCTTTCGGGTATTCTCACACACCAGCGCCGCCAAGTCATTGCCGGCTATGTTGGCCAAGGCTTCAGGCACCTCACCACGCTTCATCGCGAAGAATGGGTTACCATCCATATGAAGCGTTGATCACAAACAAAAAGCGGCCGTTTCCAGCCGCCTTCTTCAATCTATCTGAGCAGAAGTCAGTAAGGAAATGCGGAACTCCTGCGCTGCAGCTCCTTACGGTCGTAACCGAGAGCCCTTAAGCTCTCGTCGTCGAGCATCAGCAGCGCGCCATTAACATAGCGCGCAGCTTGAAGCTGCCGCGCCGCAACTAAAGCGTTAAATGCGCTACGAAAATATCCGCCGACCCGTGCCATGTGAAGTCTCCTATGCCTGTGCAATCCGTCCTCCACGGGAAAATAGGTAAGCAATGCTGTCGTTACTTACCAGCGCGTAATACGCATGACTGCCATCTTATTTTGCATATGCGAAGTAAATGCTGCAACGCAGCATGAGCGCCTTTGGAACGGCTCATTGGTCCGATTGCTTGTGCCCGCGAGGCCGTTTAGGGTCGCCAAATCTTTGCCGACAGGACGCTCCCATGTTCCAATCCTTCGATAGCAAGTCCGATCCCACGCAGGCGGGACCAAGGCTGGAGCGCCTTCGGGCGCTGATGGCCACGGCCGGGCACGACATAGTCCTTGTTCCCCACAGCGACGAGCATCAGAGCGAATACCTTCCGTCCAGCGCCGAGCGGCTGGCATGGTTGACCGGGTTTACCGGCTCGGCGGGCGCGGCGCTCATTCTGCGGGATCGGGCCATTCTCTTCGTGGATGGCCGCTATACGCTGCAGGCGCGCGAACAGGTGGATCCAAACCTATTTGAGATCGAAAATCTCGTCGAAAATCCACCGCGCGAGTGGCTGAAGGCCAATCCTTCAAGGGGGTCGCGGGTCGGCTTCGATCCATGGCTACACACGATCGACGATGTGACGGGCCTGAGAAAGGTCGCGGACAAGATCGGGGTCGAGCTCGTACCGCTCGATCGCAATCCCATCGATACGATTTGGGAAGATCGTCCTGCGCCTCCCGCCGAGCCCGTGCGCATCCACCCGCTGGAATTCGCGGGCGAACCGGCGGAGGAGAAGCTGAAGCGCCTCGCCTCCCGCCTGGCGGAGGAGGCCGTCGACCATACCGTTCTTACAAATGCGGCTTCATTGGCCTGGGCTTTCAACATTCGAGGCGGAGACGTGGCCCATACGCCGTTGTCGCTTGGCTTCGCGGTGCTCTCCGCTTCGGCTCGGCCAAAACTCTTCCTCGACGCAAGGAAGCTTGATGGTGAAGCGAAAACCTACCTCGCCAGCCTTGCGGATCTTCATACGCCGTCTGAGCTTGAGCCGGCATTATCCTCCCTTGCCGGCGAGAAGGTGAAGTTCGGGCTGGATTTCGGGCTCGCATCCGAGCGCCTGCGCCTTCTCATTGAAGAAAACGGCGGCTCGGTCGTGGATTTCACCGATCCGACCACGCTTCCCCGCGCCATCAAGAATGAAACGGAGCTGAGGGGCGCGCGCGCAGCACATCTGCGGGACGGCGCCGCACTTGCGCGGTTTCTTGCCTGGGTGGACGCGCAGAAGCCTGAAACCTTGGACGAGATCACGATTGTGAAGCAACTGGAGGAATTCCGCCGCCGCATGGGCGAGGAAACTCAGATGCCCCTCCGCGACATCTCATTCGACACTATATCCGGCTCCGGGCCGAATGGTGCAATCGTGCATTACCGCGTGACGGAAAAGACCAACCGCCGGCTCTCCGCCGGAGAGCTTCTTCTGGTCGATTCCGGAGCCCAGTTTCAAGACGGGACCACGGACGTGACCCGCACGATAGCCCTCGGTTCTCCGAGCGAGGAGATGCGCAACCGCTTCACGCTGGTCCTGAAGGGGATGATTGCCATCTCGATGTTGCGTTTCCCTCCCGGCACACGCGGCCTGGATATCGACGCATTTGCCCGGGCGAATCTCTGGAAAGCCGGTCTCGACTATGGTCATGGGACGGGCCATGGCGTCGGATCGTATCTCGGCGTGCACGAGGGGCCTCAGCGGATTGCCCGAACCGGGAAGGAGAAGCTGCTGTCAGGCATGATCATCTCCAACGAGCCGGGTTATTATCGTCAGGGACATTACGGCATCCGCATCGAAAACCTGATTGTCGTCTCGTCCCCTGAACCGATTCCAGGCGGCGAGATCGACATGCACGGCTTCGAAACCCTAACGCTGGTCCCGATAGACCGTAGGCTGATCGATCCCGCTCTGCTGACAGAGCAGGAACGCGATTGGCTCAATACCTATCACCGGCGCGTCTGGGAGGAGATCGGTCCATTGGTCGACGGCGAAACAGCGGACTGGCTAGAGCAGGCAACGTCGCCCGTCTAGCTCAAAAAATGCCGCAACGCGATCAGCACGGCGCCGCCGCTGAAAAAGATCGTCATCATGCCGCCGCCGAGGAACGAAACGACCGCGCCGGTGGCGAGCGCCGCGATTTCTGCCGGCCCGCCTTCCATGGCGGCAGGCGCGACGAGGCTCGTCAGAACCGCTGCGGGCACGGCGTTCAGCCCCGCCTCCACGCGCGGATGGACGCGATCAAAGCGGGACAGCACCAGATGGCCCCCGATCCTGGTGAGATAGGTGAAGACCGCGCCGACGATGATGATCCAGAATGTGGTTGTAGCGGTCACTGTTCTTGCTCCTTCGTCGCCGTCGATGCGAGAAGCGCGCCAAGCATTACTCCGGCAATTGCGCCGATAGAAATGTGCCAGGGTGAACCGATCGTCCGGTAGGCGATTATGGAGGCAATGGCGCTGACACCGACGACCGGCAGCCATAGCGGCCGCTTGCGGAAGCTCATCACCATCGAGAGAAAATAAATGGGCAGGATGAAATCGAGCCCGAATGCATGGGCATCCGGGATCAACCGCCCAAAGAGCGCGCCCAGCCAAGACTCCCCAACCCAGCCGATATAGACCGGAAGGGCCAGCCCCATATACCAGGCGAAACTTATCCTCCGGCCGTTTTCCATCCTGCGCTCGGCTTCGGCAAACTGGGGGTCAATGAGGAAAAAGAAGCCGAAGGCGCGCTGCAGCGGTGTCCAGTGGTCGAGATAGCGGCCGATGGTGGCCGAATAGAGCACGTGCCGGAAGTTGACCGCAACGATTGACAGCACAACCACCCACGGCGCGATGGGGGCGTCAAAGAGCTCGATCCCCACCATCTGGCTGGCGCCGGCATAAAGCGTGGCGCTCATCAGTACGGTCTCAAAAAGGGAAAGGCCGTGCTCTGTCGCGAGCGCGCCGAACAGCAGCCCGAATGGCAGGACCGCCAGGGTAATGGGAATACTCTCCCGCACGCCGGAAAGGAAGTAACTCGATGGCCGTGGTTCGGCCAAACATTCTGCACTCATTGAAACCTCCGCGCGGAAGGTAGGTCAGTGATACTGACCCGTCACATCAATTCGTTTGAGGGGAGGATGAACAGCGGTGATGTATCGTCCTATGCACCGATCCTCTGGAACCACATATCCTCGTCGATGACCTCAATGCCGAGCTCGGCTGCCTTTTTGAGCTTGGAGCCAGCGCCGGGCCCTGCCACGACCAGATCCGTCTTTGAGGAGACCGAACCGGCCACCTTGGCTCCCAACCGCTCGGCCATGTCTTTCGCCTCGTCGCGCGACATGCGTTCGAGCGCGCCGGTAAAGACGATCGTCTTGCCCGCCACCGGCGAATCGGCAACCGGCCGCTCCGCCTCCAGCACGTTGACCTGCGCGGCGAGCGCCTCCACAAGCCGGCAATTGTGCTCCTCTGCGAAATAAGTGGCGATCGCGTCTATGACGGCATCGCCGATATCCTCCAGCGCGTCCATCTCTTCCCGTGCGGAGAGATCTCCGCCGGCAATCGCAAGAGCCGAATCGTGGAAGGCCTTCCATGAACCATATCCGCGCGCCAGCGTAACGGCGGTGCGCTCACCCACGTGACGGATACCCAGCCCATAGATCATGCGGTCGAGCGGGATAGTCCGCTTTGCTTCGATGGCCGCGAAGAGATTTCCGGCCGAGACCGTGCCCCACCCTTCCTTGTCCTTGAGCTTTTTGATGTTCTGCGCGTCGCGCTCGGCAAGTGTGAAGATGTCTGCGGGGCTTTTGACCGGCAGGTCCGGGTCGCGGAAGAAGAACTCGATCTGCTTTTCGCCCAATCCCTCGATATCGAAAGCGCGCCGGGAGACGAAGAGACGCAGATGTTCGATGCGCTGGAAGGGACAGGCAAACTCGCCCGAGCAGCGCCGCACCACGCCCTCCCCGCCTCCCGCCGTGGAATCGCGCACGACCGGCGTCTTGAGCTCGCAGGGGCAGACGCTGGGGAAGACGAATTCTTTCGCATCCGCTGGTCTGCGATCCTCCGCATAACCGAGAATCTGCGGAATGACATCGCCCGCACGCTGCACCTGGACCGTATCGCCGATTTTGATTCCGAGGCGTTCGATCTCCTCGGCATTGTGCAGCGTGGCGTTTGTCACCACCACGCCGCCCACCGTGACTGGCTCCAGCCGCGCCACAGGCGTCAGCGCACCGGTGCGGCCCACCTGGATGTCGATATCGCGCAGAATGGTGAACGCCTTCTCGGCAGCAAACTTATGCGCAATGGCCCAGCGCGGGCTGCGGGAGACGTATCCCAACCGCTGCTGCAGCGCCAGATCGTTCACCTTGTAAACGACGCCGTCGATATCATAGCCCAGCGTGGCGCGGCGCTCCTCGATGGCATGATAGTGCTCCAGCAGCTCTCGCGCAGTCTCGCAAAGGCACATCAGCTTGTTGGTCCGAAAGCCGTAGCTTTTCAGCGCTTCGACCATTCCCATTTGGGTCTGAGACGGCATCTCGCTCACCTCGCCCCATGCATAGGCGAAGAATTTGAGCGGTCGCGCCGCCGTGATCGACGCGTCCAGCTGGCGGAGCGATCCTGCCGCCGTGTTGCGCGGGTTCACATAGGTCTGCTTGCCCTCCGCGCGCTGGCGTTCGTTGAGCGCCAGAAAATCGCGATGGGTCATGTAGACCTCGCCGCGCACTTCCAGGATCTCGGGAAAATCGCCGGAAAGCACATTAGGAATATCGGCAACGGCGCGGGCATTGGCGGTGACATTCTCGCCCACCTGCCCGTCGCCGCGCGTTGCAGCCGAGACGAGCCTCCCGTTTTCATAGCGAATCGAAAGGGACAGCCCATCGATCTTCGGCTCCGCCGTCATGGCGATCGGCGCATGGGGCTCCATCTTCAGAAAGCGGCGGACACGCGCCACGAAGTCGACGACGTCGTCATCGGTGAAAGCGTTGTCCAGCGAGAGCATCGGCACCTTGTGCCGGACCTTCTCGAATTTCTCGACTGCCGGTGCTCCGATTCGCTTCGACGGCGAATCCGCCCGGATCAGATTCGGGAACGCCTGCTCGATGGCCAGATTGCGCCGCCGCAACGCGTCATATTCGGCATCGGAGACTTCCGGCGCGTCCTCTGAGTAATAGAGCCGGTCATGCCTCCCGATCTCCTGCGCAAGACGGGCAAGTTCGTCCTTGGCTTGCTCCTCCGTCAGTTCATCGACGGGGATCCTGGCTGTGGTCATGGGCGGCAATCCGGATTCGTTTGGCTGCCAACATATGGCGTTTGCGGCCAGACGCTCAAGCGGTTCGCACCGCCTATACCGCCATGGAATGACAAGTCGGTCTCAAAGCGATGCGAATAGCTGCCAGATACGCCCCATGCCAGTCGCCATGCTCGGGCTCGTCCCGAATGTCCATGCCCTGGACCTGGAAAATCTCCTACCCGGCCACGGCAGCGTTCTCGCGCAAAAGGCGCTCCGCGGCAGCGCGGGCTTCGTCCGTGATCGTGGCGCCGGCGAGCATGCGTGCGATCTCCTCCTGACGCTGCACGAGGTCCATCACGGAAACTCCGGTGGTCACCCGGTCATGACCGCCGTCCTTGGCGATCAGGTAATGCGTACTTGCGCGGGCGGCCACTTGCGGCGCATGAGTTACGGAAAGCACCTGGATGCGCTCCGACAGGCGCGCCAGGCGCTGGCCGATGGCATCGGCCACGGCGCCGCCCACGCCGGTGTCGATCTCATCGAAAACAAGCGTAGGGGCAGAGCCCCTGTCTGCTAGGGCGACCTTTAGGGCAAGAAGGAAGCGCGAAAGCTCGCCGCCCGAGGCGACCTTCATGATCGGGCCTGGCCGCGTGCCGGGATTGGTCTGCACCCAGAACTCCGCGTGGTCGATCCCCTCTTCCGTTCGATCGTCCGGTTCGCTCTGGATCTCCACGATGAAGCGCGCACGCTCCAGCTTCAGCGCCGGCAGCTCTGCCATGACGGCCTCGGCCAGCACCTCCGCCGCGCGCCGCCGCTCCTCAGACAAAAGCGCCGCGACCTCGTCATAGGCAGTGCGGCGGGTCCTAGCCTCCTTCTCAAGGAGGAGAAGCTTTTCCTCGCCCGCGTCGAGATCGGCAAGGTCCGCGTCCATCCGGTCGCGCAAGGCGGCAAGATCATCCACCAGCACATTGTGCTTGCGGGCGGCGGCGCGCAGCGCGAACAGACGCTCCTCGACTTTCTCCTGCCGGTCGGGATCGTACTCGCTCGCCCGCATGGCGGCATCTACGGCACTCTGGGTGGCGTCGAGCGATAGAAGCGCTTCATCGAGGGAGGCAACGATCTCCTCGAGCAGGCCAGGCGCTTCCTGCGATTTTCGCTGAAGCCGGCGCAAAAGGCTCGCGAGCGCAGGAACCGGAGAATTGTTGCCGGACAACACCTCCTGCGCGTCGGATATGTCGGCGGCGATCTTCTCCGCCCGCATCATGCGCGCGCGCTCTTCGGCAAGTTCTGTCTCCTCGCCCGGCTGTGGGTCGAGCTTGGAAAGCTCATCCACGGACGCGCGCAGGAAGTCGGCTTCGCGCGCTGCCGCCTCCACCCGGGCGCGGTGACGCGCAAGCTCTTGCTCCGCCTGCCGCCAGGCACGCCAAGCCATGCGCACGGCATCCACACGGGCGCCAAGACCGCCGAACGCATCCAGGAGATCGCGATGGGCCGCCGCATCCACCAGCGCCCGCTCGTCGTGCTGGCCGTGAATTTCCACGAGCGCACGGCCCACCTGCCGCATCAGTGCCACGCTCGCCGGCTGATCGTTGATGAAAACGCGGGTGCGTCCGTCCACCGCCTGTGTGCGGCGCAGGATGATGTCGCCCTGGTCGTCTATGGCGTTATCACGCAGGATCTCCCGCGCGGGATGGATCAGCGGCACGTCGAAAACGGCTGTCACCTGCCCCTGCTCCGCCCCATGGCGAACCAGCGACGCATCCCCTCGGGCCCCAAGCGCAAGCGAGAGCGAATCGAGCAGGATGGATTTGCCCGCACCGGTCTCGCCGGTCAGCACCGAAAGCCCAGCCGAAAAATCGATGTCGAGCCGCTCGATCAGGACGATATCGCGGATCGAAAGGTGCGACAGCATCGGCGCGCCGGGCGCTAGCCCCCCGTAATGATCGACGCGGCCCTGGAAATCCAGGAACCCCTGTCTTCCCGCGGCTCAAGGCCGCCGGACTGCAGAAGCGTGTAGGAATCCTTGTACCACTGGCTGTCTGGGAAGTTATGCCCGAGAACGGCTGCGGCGGTCTGCGCCTCGGAGGCAATGCCCATCGCAAGATAGGCTTCCACCAGCCGCGCCAGCGCCTCTTCGACATGGCGCGTGTTGCCGTAATTCTCCACCACGCCGCGGAACCGGCGCACGGCAGCGATATATTCGCGCCGCTCCAGATAATACCGGCCGACCTGCATCTCCTTGCCTGCGAGCTGGTCGCGCGCAAAGCGGATCTTCGCCTGGGCGTCGGTCACGTATTCCGATTCGGGCCAGACATCGACCACCTGCTGCATGGCCTCGATGGTCAGCCGTGCCTCACGCTGATCCTGCGTGACGTCCTTGATCTGGCGGAAATAGCTGAGGCCTACGAGATATTGGGCATAGGCCGCGTCCTCACTCGTAGGATAGAGCGTGACATAGCGTTTGCCGGCATTGATCGCCTCGGTATACTTACCCTGCCGGTAATTGGCAAAGGCGTTCATAATGAGCGCCTTGCGGGCAAACTCCGAATAGGGATGCTGCCGGTCGACCGCCTCGAATTTCGCGATCGCTTCTCTCATGCGGCCGGCATTGAGATTGGCAAGGCCTTGATTGTAAAGCACGTCGGCGGGCTCGGTCTGCTCGACATAGGTCGAGAGGTCCAGATCTTTTTCGGCGTTGCAGCCGGCGAGCAAAAGGGGAGCGGCGAGCGCGGCCAAAGCCAACGCGGGGAGCCGTGGCCGGCGGAGACTGCTGGCAGGGCGTGTCAAAAGCATTCGCAGTCCGTTCCTCTGGATGGGGGAACCAAGATGTGCACGCAGTCATATGCAGAAAGCAAAGACGCGGCAACGCTATCTGGCGCTATTGGCACATTTTTGTGGCGAAAGACCAGAGGGACCATCTGTGTCTGTGGATTGAGAGGGTATTGCCGCCCCGCAATCCACAGAAGAAAGCAGCGCCCCTAAAGCATCCAGGGCGCGTATAGCGGCGCGTTGACGGCGATCATTTCGGCACCGCGGCCACGGCCCACGCGAGTTGCCTCCACGATTTCGAACGCGGAACGGTCTGTGAGCAGATGGCGCAGCGCCGCCGCATTGACGCGATGACCGCCCCGATAGGAGCGGAAGCAGCCGATGAAGCGCGCCCCTGCAAGCGCCAGATCGCCCACGGCGTCCAGCATCTTGTGACGGACGAACTCGTTCGGGTAACGCAGCCCTTCCATATTGATCACGCGGTGATCCTCGCCGATCACCACGGAATTTTCGAGCGAAGAGCCAAGCGCATATCCCGCGGCCCAAAGCCGCTCCACATCCTTGATGAAACCGAAGGTGCGCGCACGAGAGATATCCCGTTTAAAGATCTCGGGCGTGAAATCGGTGGCGAAGGACTGGCGCCCGATGGCTGGACTTTCGAAATCGATCTCCACTTCGAAGCGCGTGCCGTTATAGGGCTGGAACTCGGCCCATGAGCTTCCTGATTCGAACCGCACCGGCTTCACGATGCGAATATAGCGCCGCTTCTCCGAAAGCTGGACGAGGCCGGTCTGCGTAAAAGCGTCGACAAAAGCCGCGGCGCTGCCATCCATGATGGGCACCTCGGGACCGTCTATCTCGATCGAGACATTGTCAACGCCCATGCCGAGCAGCGCGGCCATCAGATGCTCGACGGTGGCGACATGGTCGCCCGCCGGATCGCCGAGGCCAGTGCAAAGGTCCGTTGCGCCAACATCCGATACGAGGGCGCGGATCACCTTTCCAGACGCGCCACTATCGATGCGCTGAAAGACAATGCCGGTATCAGCTTCGGCGGGACTGAAATGGATGGATACGGCCTTGCCGGTGTGGACACCGACGCCGGACAGCGTAAAGCGCGACTTGAGAGTCGTTTGATATTCCAGCAATTCTACCCCCAGCGAGCTTGCCCACAGCCTTTGCCCGTGTCTCATGTTCCGGCCGGCTCTGTACGTTGGCAGGCCTGCTGAAGGCACCCTGCCTGAAAACAGCAGGAACATAGTGATGCCGCCGGCCCGCGCCAAATCACGCTTTCTTACCCTCTGTTACCGGCTAACTGATTCGCGAACTAGGCCCAATCCCTTGTTTCCAAAGCTTTTTCAAACGACACCGGGCGCTCGCGCGCCCGGTTTTCGTTTAACCAATGTTAAGGCACGTCATGGAGCGGAATGCGCCCGCCTCCGCTCCATCACTTGCGCGCAGACCTTCAGCGTCGTGCGCCCTTTCCGACAACCGGTGCCGCCTTCGGCCCAATGCGCTAGTTCGCCTGGCGCCGCAGGAAGGCGGGGATATCGAGCTGGTCATCCTCCTGCGAGGCCCTTGGCTGTACGACCCGGCCCTGCTCGTCGAGCTGACCGCGGCGCGGCGCGTAGATGTTGCTTTCCGGCGCGGTACGGCGCGGATCGGCCTGGCGCAAGCGCGGCTCGGGAGCCTGGCCGGCGTGGCTATCCTCGTCGCGGCGCGACAACCCGGTTGTCAGGCGCTTCAGCAAACCCATCGGGCCGCGGTCCTCCTGCTCGGGAGCGGCATGCGCAGCGCCAGCCTGGATCTCCGCCTGGACGACCGGCGGAAAGTCCTCCACGCGAGGCATGCGCGGCGCGGGCGCAGGCTCAGCATGAACCGGCTGCGGCTGGGGTTGATGTTGCGCGACGGCGGCCGCCCGCATGGGCGCCGGCTCCGGCGCAGGGGCGGCAGGCCTGAAAAGCTTGCTCTGCGGCTGGAACCCGGCAGATTGGGCTGCCGGTGCACCGCCTCCTTGCGCAACCCTGAGGGCGTCAGCAACCATCTCGTGATGGGCGTCCGCCTGTGGTTCGGGCTGGATCTCCCTTGCCGGCTGAGGAGCTGGCTGCGGGGCAGGAGCGCGCGTTTCGAAACCGGCCGTGGGCTTCGACAGGCCCTGAGGGCGCGGCGGCTGGCGAGTTGCCGAGGGCGGCGCGGAAATGTCGTGCGCAGCCTTGTCGATGCCCGTGGCGACGACCGAAACGCGGATGACGCCCTCCAGCTCCTCGTCGAAGGTCGCGCCGAGGATGATGTTCGCATCCTGGTCGACTTCCTCGCGGATACGGGTCGCAGCCTCGTCCACCTCGAACAAGGTGAGGTCGCGGCCGCCGGTGATGGAGATGAGGAGGCCCCTGGCACCCCTCATGGAGGTCTCGTCCAGCAGCGGATTGGCGATCGCAGCTTCCGCCGCCGCCATCGCGCGGCCTTCGCCGGAAGCCTCGCCCGTGCCCATCATGGCCTTGCCCATTTCGCGCATGACCGAGCGCACATCGGCGAAGTCGAGATTGATGAGGCCTTCCTTCACCATCAGATCGGTGATGCAGGCAACACCCGAGTAGAGCACCTGGTCCGCCATCGCGAAGGCGTCGGCGAAGGTGGTCTTGTCATTGGCAATGCGGAAGAGGTTCTGGTTCGGGATCACGATGAGCGTATCGACGCATTTCTGCAGCTCCTCGATGCCCAGATCGGCGATGCGCATGCGCCGCTGCCCCTCGAAATGGAACGGCTTGGTGACCACACCGACGGTAAGGATACCCTTCTCGCGCGCGGCCCGCGCCACCACCGGGGCAGCACCCGTGCCCGTGCCGCCGCCCATTCCGGCGGTGACGAAGCACATATGCGTATGCGACAGATGATCCATGATCTCGTCGATGCATTCCTCGGCCGCGGCCTGGCCCACCTCCGGCTGAGACCCCGCGCCAAGTCCCTCTGTAACATTGGCGCCGAGTTGAATGATGCGCTCGGCTTTCGACATGGTCAGGGCCTGCGCATCCGTGTTCGCGACGACGAATTCCACGCCGCGAAGCCCCGCGGTAATCATATTGTTGACTGCGTTGCCGCCCCCGCCTCCAACGCCGAAGACCGTGATCCTCGGCTTAAGCTCGGTAATGTCCGGCTTCTTAAGATTGATGGTCATAAGTTTCGTCCTTTCCGCCTTGCCCGCTGCCTCGCCGCCGCGGTGTTGATGGCTTTCCCCCGTCAAAAACTGTCTCGGAACCACTGTCCGACACGCTGAAACCTGCCTGCTGTCCCTGTGGCACGCATGAACAGGCCACCCTTTGCCGCCGCCCGGCTCTCGAATTCCGCAACCTGCGGATAGATCAAAAGACCGACAGGCGCTGCAAAGGCCGCGCCCTTAGCCGCCTCCGGCAAACCGGCGACACCAAGCGGCCGCCCGAGGCGAACATTCCTGCCCAGAAGCCGGCGCGCGGCTTCCGGCAACCCCGAAAGCTGGCTTGCGCCGCCCGTGAGCACAACCCGGCGCCCGACCAGGGCGCCATAACCCGAACGATTGAGCCGGTCCCTAACCAGCTCCAGGGTTTCCTCGACCCGTGCCCGAACGATGCGGGTCATGACCGAGCGCGGCACCTGCAACGGCTGGTCCATCTCGTCGCCGCCGATGGGCTGTATCGAGACCATCTCGCGGTCATCGGAGGTGGTCACGGGCAGTGCGGATCCTTGCATGACCTTGAGCCGCTCAGCATCGGAAAGCCTTATTGAGAGGCCGCGCGCCAGATCCATCGTCACATGATTGCCGCCCACGGGGATGGCATCGGCGTGAACGAACTTGCCGTCGACGAACACAGACATGGTCGTGGTGCCGCCGCCCATGTCGATGCAGGCTGCTCCCATCTCCGCTTCGTCGTCGACCAGAGCCGCGAGCCCGCTGGCATAAGGCGTCGCGACCATGCGCTCGACCGACAGATGCGCCCGATTGATGCACAGTTCCAGATTTCTCAGCGGCACGGCATCGGCGGTGACCACATGCATGTCGACGCCGAGCGCATCGCCCATCATGCCCCTCGGGTCGCGAATGCCGCGCTCCACGTCGAGCGAGAAGCCGACAGCTAGGGAATGCACCACCTCGCGCTCCGCACGCAGGGCCTGGCGGGCACCCGCAAGCAGCACACGCGCGATATCGGCATTGGCCACCTCGTGCCCGCCGAGATTGATGGTGGCGGATGCGGTCTCACTGCGGATCCGCCCCGCTGAAACATTGACGATGAGCGAGTCGACCGTGAGGCCCGCCATCCGCTCCGCAGCGTCCACGGCAAGCCGGATCGCCTGCTCCGCGCGGTCGAGATCGACCACCACACCGGACTTCACACCCTGGGATTTCTGATGACCGATGCCCACCACCCTAATGCGATGGGTGCGATGCGGCAGCGCGCGCATATTTTCGTCGGGCAACAGTTTGGCGATGATGCAGGAAACCTTACTCGACCCCACATCGAGCACGGTGATGATACCTGAACGTTGGGCCGCTCCGCCTTTTCCGAGAAGCCAGCTCATGTCCTGGCTCCCTTCTTGCGTTTCCGCTCCATTTCCTCGAACTCTTTCTTACGCGCTTCAGCCGCCTCCGGGGCAAGGGCCACGGTCAGCCGATCCGGCAATCTGAGATCGACCGTTGTAATGTCACGGGAGAGGAGCGAATATTCCGCATCGAGCCGCGAGACCTCAGCGAGCGCCGTCTCGACATCCTTCTCCGGCAGTTTGATCGTCACGCCATTGTCGAGCCGAAGATCCCACCGCCTGCCGGCCACGCGGATATACGCCTTCACGCGCCCCTCAAGCCCCCGTACCTTCTGCACCTTCGAGACGAAGTCGGGCCCGGCCTTGTCGGCACCCTCGCCGATGACAACGGGCAGCATGGCATAACGCCCGCCGGCAAAGGGCGCAATTACGTCGCCATCCGCTTCGATAATGGAAAGCTGGTTCCCCTGCTGCCACAGGGCAAAAGGCGCCTTCTCGACCATCTCGATCGCGAGCGTCGACGGATAAACCTTGCGAACCGTTGCGCTTTCGACCCAGGGAAGTTCCGCGATCCGCGCCCGGGCCTCGCGCACATTGAAGCCCACCATCGAGGTCCATCCATCGAGCCCGACCTGCTGCAGCACGTCGATCTCGGACGTCTCCTCGTTCCCGGACACCTGCACGTCATTGATGGCGAAGCCCACACGGGAGGTAATGGCCTTCAGCACCGCTTCTGAATGACCGCCCTCCACGACGCCATAGAGGCCGGCCAGCGCAAACAAGGCAAAGCTCGCCCCGCTCGCCGCAAAAGGCGGAAGCTCCCGCTCGCTCAGGCGCTGAAGCACGCGCATCGGCCTGCGCAGCAGGCGCGGCAATATGAAGCCGGCAACGCCGGAGCGCCACTTCCCCACTGAGCTCACCGCGGACAAGACGCGTCCTCCACCATCCAACTCAAGAGTGCCCCAAAGCCAATCCCCGCCTGAGCGGCGATATCCGGCACCAAGGAGGTTGGTGTCATGCCAGGCTGCGTGTTGATCTCCAGCCAGACGATCCCTTCTTCCCCAGGAAGCCGGTCGTCATAGCGGAAGTCCGAACGACTCACGCCCCGGCAACCAATCGCTTGGTGCGCCTTAAGGGCCAGTCTTTCTATTTTTTGGTAAATATTCGGTGAAATTTCCGCCGGACAAACATGCCTTGATCCGCCCGGAGCATATTTCGAATCGTAATCATAGAAGCTGTGCCCGACCGGAACGATCTCGCAGACCCCGAGCACCCGGTCCCCCATGACCGCGCAGGTGAGCTCACGCCCGGGGATATAGCGCTCGACCATGACACGCTCGCCATAACCCCATTCGGCAGAGCCCAGGACCTGCGGCGGATGCGATTGTCCCTCGCGAACGATCACCACGCCGAAGCTTGACCCCTCGGCTACCGGCTTGACGACATAAGGCGGCTCCATCGGATGTTTATCACCGATCTCGAAGCGGTTCATGACTCGGGAGGAAGCCACTGGAATACCGGCGGATTTAGCGACGGTCTTCGCCAGGTCCTTGTCCATGGCGAGAGCCGAAGCGAGCACGCCCGAATGCGTGTAGGGAATTCCCAGATATTCCAATACGCCCTGAACGGTACCATCTTCACCGAAGGGACCATGCAGCGCATTGAATGCGACGTCGGGCTTCAATTCAGAAAGGACACGGCTGACATCACGCGAGACGTCAACGCGCGAGACGCGGTAGCCCTCCGCCTCCAGGGCGTCGGCGCAGGAATTGCCTGAAGACAGTGAAACAGGCCTCTCTGACGAGAACCCGCCCATGAGCACGGCCACGTGCTTTTTCTTCATTCACCGATGCCCTTTTCCCAGCCGCGACAAGCGCAGCGCTCTCGCAACACAAAACTGCCACTTGGATGAAAGCCCCCGGCTACAAACGCGCCGACTCAAATCAGGAAATACTTCTAGCTAAAGAATCAGAGAGTTGATTCCGTGGCAAGGCCTTGAGATTCCGAAGGATTCAATTTTTGCTAAAATTTGCCAAAAGTGATCGACGCATGCCCCTTTCGGGAGACCAAAAACAGTGAACACGGCCGCGGCGGACCTTGGGGTGACAACGCGGCAGACGCAGCCATAGCCTCCGCGCAACGAGAGCCCCGGTGCTCCTGAACGGTGAACATGCGGATCGGCATTCAAGTGCCGACAGCACACCCCTGAGAAACTAAAGCAATTGGCCGAGGAACGGATCGACCGAATGGTCCGGCTTAAAGGCGCCGATACGCTTGATCTCCCACTCCAGCTTTATGCCGGAATTCTCCAAAACGCGTGCGCGAACCGTTTCGCCCAGATATTCGAGATCGTAGCCGGTTGCCGTGCCGGTATTGATCATGAAATTGCAATGCATGGGCGACATTTGGGCGCCGCCAATCATCAGGCCGCGGCAGCCGGCCCTGTCGATCTCCTTCCAGGCGGAGGTGCCCTCCGGGTTTTTGAAGGTCGAGCCTCCTGTCTTCTCCCGGATGGGCTGGACCGTTTCGCGATGATGCTGAACGGCATCCATGGCAGCCCGGATGGCCTCGCGATCCTCCGCGTAGCCTTCAAGCACAGCCGATGTGAAGATAAGCCCCTGCGATGCCGCCGATGCGCGGTAGGAATACCCCATCTCGGCATTGGAAAACACGTGCAGCTCGCCCCGACGGTCGAGCGCGCGCACCTCCACGACACGTTCGCTCGTCTCCACGCCATTCGCGCCGGCATTCATGCGCAGCGCACCGCCCAAACCTCCGGGAATGCCATGGAAAAAATGGAAGCCGCCGATGCCTGCTTCGAGCGCGAAGGCGGCAAGCCGCTTGTCCGGTATCGCCGCGCCTGCTCGGATACGGGTGGGCGAAATCACCTCGGCTTCACCAAAGCCCTTGGCTGAAAGCCGCACGACGAAACCGCGCATGCCGTCGTCGCGAACCAGAAGATTGGAGCCAATGCCGACAATCGTCACCGGGATTTCTTCAGGCACCGCTTTAAGAAAGGCCGCGAGATCCTCCTCATCCTGCGGCTGGAAAAGCAGGTCCGCCTCTCCACCCGCGCGGAACCAGGTGATCTTGTCCATGCCGGCATCCGGCGTGAGCCGCCCGCGCAGGCCGGATAGCCGGTCGCCGAGCTTTTCAAGGAGTACGGAGCCGCGGGTCACGAACAGAGTTCCTTGGGCAGGGCATAGGCCCATTGAGTGATATTGCCCGCGCCGAGAAAGACGACGAAATCGCCTTCATTGGCCGCCTCGCGCACGATGGGAGCAATCGCTTCCGGGCCCGGTATAAAGCGTGCATCGCGGTGCCCGGCAGCGCGCAGACTAGCCACCAGCGCTTCGGAGGAGATGCCGGCGATCGGCGATTCGCCCGCCGCATAGACCGGCGCCACCAAAACCGTATCGGCATCGTTGAAGCAGGCGGAGAATTCATCGAACAGATCGCGCAGCCGCGTATAGCGGTGCGGTTGGGCGATCGCGATGATGCGGCCCGACGTGGCCTCGCGCGCAGCTTTCAGCACGGCGCGGATCTCCACCGGGTGATGCCCGTAATCGTCGAAGATGCTGATGCCATTCCAGGTGCCGGTCAGCGTGAAACGGCGCTTGACTCCGCCAAAGGCGGCAAGGCCCTTGCGGATAGCCTCTTCGCCCATACCAAGTTCGTTGGCGACGGCAATGGCGGCGGTGGCGTTGGATACATTGTGCCGGCCGGGCATCGGAAGGCGCAGGTCGCGCATTGCTTTCACAGCATCGCTCTTGCGCGCGCGGATGATGACGTCGAATACGGAGTGGCCGTTCTCCATCCGATGGTTCTCGAACCGGACATCCGCCTGAAGGTTCTCGCCATAGGTGACGACGCGCCGGTCCTCGATGCGGGAGACAAGCGCCTGCACTTCCGGGTGATCAATGCACATGACGCCGAGACCGTAGAACGGCACGTTCTCGACGAACTGGCGGAAGGCCTCGCGGACCTTGTCGAAGGAGCCGTAATGATCGAGATGCTCCGGGTCGATATTGGTTATCACCGCAATATCGGCGGGGAGCTTGAGAAAGGTGCCATCGCTCTCATCGGCTTCCACCACCATCCAGTCGCCCTCTCCCATGCGGGCATTGGTGCCGTAGACGTTGATGATACCGCCATTGATGACCGTCGGGTCAAGCCCGCCCGCATCCAGGAGGGCGGCCACCATGGAGGTGGTCGTGGTCTTGCCGTGCGTGCCGCCGATGGCGACCGCCTGACGGAAACGCATGAGCTCGGCGAGCATTTCCGCGCGGCGCACGATGGGAAGGTGCCTTTCGCGCGCGGCGACATATTCCGGGTTGTCGCGCTTGATGGCGCTGGAGATCACCACGACCTCCGCATCGCCCAGATTCTCCGCTGCATGGCCGATGAAGGCTTTGATGCCCTTTTCGCGCAGGCGCACCACATTGGCATTTTCGGCCTGGTCGGAGCCCTGCACATGGTAGCCGAGCGTGTGCAGAACCTCTGCGATGCCGCTCATGCCGATGCCGCCGATGCCCACAAAGTGCACCACTCCGATTGTCTGCGGCATTTTCATGCGCTTCTTCTCCGTTTGAACTCTGTAACAGTCTCCCCCGATGCAATAGCTTCCGTAACGTCCGCCAGCAATCTCGAAGCATCCGGCCGGCCGACGCTTTTCGCCGCCGCGGCCATGGCGGCGAGTTTATCCGGCGCACCCATGGCCACTTCCAGGAGCCCGCGCAACCGCTCGGCCGAAAGCTTCTCCTGCGGCACGATCTCTGCGCCGCCCGCGCGTTCGAGCGCAGTCGCGTTGGCGGCCTGGTCGTGATCGAGCGCGTAAGGATAAGGCACGAGAATGGCCGGACGGCCTATGACTGCAATCTCGGATACCGTGGAAGCGCCTGAACGGGAAATAACCAGATGCGCATCGGCGATTCGGCTGGCAAGATCGGTGAAGAAGGGGGAAACCTCCGCCTTCACGCCCAGTTCGTCGTAGGCGGAGCGGACTGGTCCTTCGTCCTCCGGTCGAGCCTGCTGCACGATCCTGAGTCGGGACCGCAGGGTCGCAGGCAGCAGGCGGACGGCCTCGGGCACCACCTGCGAGAAATACTGCGCGCCCTGGCTGCCGCCGAAGACGAGCAGGCGGAAGACCCCTCGCCCGCTGGAAGGCGCATAGGGTGTGCCGGACGCCTGGATGACCGCTGGGCGAACCGGATTGCCGGTCAGGACGGTCTTCGATGCGAAGGGGCCGTCGCTCTCGGGCAGGAATCCCCCGGCAATGGCCGTCACGCGCGGCGCGAGCGCCTTGTTGGCGCGGCCCATTACGGCGTTCTGCTCATGAACAAGGGTGGGCACCTGGCGCCTGGTCGCCGCATAGAGCGGCGGCAGGGTGGGATAGCCGCCGAATCCCACCACCGCCGCCGGCTTCAGGCGGTTGATCAAGGCGGTGGACTGTTTGAAACCGCGCCAGATGGAAAGCCCGCTTTTGAGAAGTGCTAAGGGATTGCGCGAGCCGAACGTTGCGGAGTCTATCGCGTGGATTTCGTCAGCGGGAAATGTGCCGGCAAAGCGGGTCGCGCGCTTGTCGGTGGCAAGATGCACCGACCAGCCCCGCGCCCGCAATTCATGCGCTAGGGCCTCTGCCGGAAAGAGATGGCCGCCCGTCCCACCGGCGGAGAGAAGAATGGTTCGTCCAGCCATTTCAGCCCGCAGCCGCGGCCCTGCCGGAAATAGCGGAGAAGCTCACCGGCCGGCGCTTCTCCGGCCGGCGGCGCGCCAACGCCAGCACAAAACCCATCGAGATGGCCATGGCAATGAGCGAGGAGCCGCCATAGGAGATGAATGGCAGCGTCATGCCCTTGGCCGGCATCATGCGGACATTGACGGCCATGTTGATGATGGATTGCAGGCCGAAAAGCACGACGAGGCCGGAAAGCGCATAGCGCGTAAAATCGTCTTCCTGACGCCGCGCGATCGAAAGCCCCCGCAGCACGACGAAGGCAAAAAGGGCGAGGATGATGAGGCACATGATGAGGCCGAATTCCTCTCCCGCCACGGCGAAGACGAAGTCTGTGTGGCTGTCGGGCAGGATGCGCTTGACTGAGCCCTCGCCCGGACCCTGGCCGAGCCAGCCGCCGCGCGTCAGCGCCTCCAGGCTCATATCCACCTGATAGGTGTCTCCTTCCCCGGTGACGAAGCGATCGATACGCTCGGCCACATGCGGAAAAACGACATAGGCGGCGACCGCACCGGCAGCGCCCAGCGCGCCGAGCACGAGGATCCACAGCCATGGCATGCCGGCGATGAAAAACATCGCGCCCCAGGTGGCAAGAACGAGCATGGTCTGCCCGAGATCCGGCTGGGCGACAAGCAAGGCCGCGACGAGACCGAGGAGCAGCATGGCAAAGAGATTGCCGGGAATCTCCGGCTGCCGCGCGTGCTCGGCGAAGAGCCACGCGCAGATCACCACGAAAGCAGGCTTCATATATTCGGAAGGCTGGATCGACAGGCCGAAAAGATGGATCCAGCGCCGCGAGCCCTTAACCTCCATGCCGAAAAAGAGCGTCGCCACCATGAGCAGGAGCGCGATGCAGAGCATCGCGAGGGCGACCCGACGCACCTGGCGCGGATTGAGGAAGGAAATGCCGATTAGAACCACCAGCGCCGGGATCATGTAGACGATCTGGCGTGTCACGAAATGATAGCTCTCAAGGCCGATGCGCTCGGCCACCGCCGGGCTCGCGGCGAAGGAAAGCACGACGCCGAGTCCCATGAGAAAGAGGAATGCGGCAAGGAACCATCGGTCGACAGTCCACCACCAGTTCGCCACCATGGAGCGGTCGGTACGGCTGATCATGCCCTCTTCTCCCCAATAAGCTCAATGCCCGGCAGGGCGCGCACCGCATCGCGAAACGCTTCACCCCTGACCTCGAAATTTCTGAACTGATCGAAACTCGCACAGGCCGGTGACAACAGGACCACCACATCGCCGGCGGGATCATCGGCCGCATCCCGCGCGGCGTGCTGAACTGCGGCTGCGATGGTACC
This sequence comes from Chelativorans multitrophicus, assembly GCF_011317445.1. Classification (GTDB taxonomy): domain Bacteria; phylum Pseudomonadota; class Alphaproteobacteria; order Rhizobiales; family Rhizobiaceae; genus Chelativorans; species Chelativorans multitrophicus. Next base: position 284,764 of record NZ_JAAAPL010000002.1, on the reverse strand, counting down.
GGAGATCTCGTAATTTGTCGCCTCTCCGATCGTGGCGGCAAAGGCGGGTGCCGCCTCGCCAATGAGATAGGCCTTGGCGATGCGCGGGAAATACTGTCTCAGGCTCGCGATACCGCCGGCCTTGGGCAATCCACCGGCGATCCAATAGATGCGCGGGAAGGACGAGAGGGCCGGAGCCGAGGCATCGGCATTGGTGGCCTTCGAATCGTTGACGAAGAGCACGTGTCCCAACTTGCCCACCTGTTCCATGCGGTGAGCAAGCCCCGGGAAGCTCCTGAACCCCGTTTGGATTTCCGCAGGCGAGAGACCGCAGGCAAGGCATGCGGCCGCCGCGGCCAACGCATTTTGGGCGTTGTGCCGGCCGCGCAGGGACCCGATGCCTTCGAGCGAGAAAAGCGGCTCGGCCTTGCCCTGCCCGGCGCGAAACAACTGGGTTCCATCAGCGAAGAAACCGTCCTCCAGCGTGCCGGTCAGGGAAATCCGCGAAACTTTCCGGCCAGCCTTCTCCAGCCGGTCGGCGACGGCGCGGCAATATTCGTCGTCCACCCCGATAATCGCCGTGTCACTGCCCGCCACCAGCCGCTCCTTGATGGCAGCGTAATTCTCCATCGTGCCATGCCGGTCGAGATGGTCGGGCGTGATGTTGAGGAGCACGCCGGCAGTGGGATTGAGCGTCGGCGAAAGGTCGATCTGATAGGAGGAGCATTCGAGCACGTAATGACGATCCGCAACGGGCGGATCGAGCGTCATCACCGCGCGGCCGATATTGCCCCCCATCTGGGTATCGCGTCCGGCGGCCTTCAGCACATGGGCCGTGAGCGCCGTCGTCGTCGATTTCCCGTTCGTGCCGGTGATCGCCACCAGCGGGGCGTGCGCGGCATGCATCCGCCGCTCCCGCACGAAAAGCTCGATATCGCCGATGATCTCGACGCCCGCCGATCGCGCCAGCTCCACGCTCCAATGCGGGTGGGGATGGGTGAGCGGCACGCCGGGAGCGAGCAAGAGCGTGTGGATTGAGCGCCAGTCCGCATCGCGCAGATCACCGGTCTTAATGCCTTCGGCCTTGGCCTTGGCCACGCTTTCGGGATTATCGTCCCAGGCAAGCACCTCGCCACCGCCGGCCATAATCGCCTGGGCGGTCGCGATGCCCGAACCGCCGAGGCCGAACAGCGCGACTTGTCTGCCGTGGAAGGTGGTGGCGGGGATCATTGGAAAAGCCCCACCTGGATACACAGCCGGACCATTCCCACCCCCTACCGCAGCTTCAGCGTTGAAAGCCCGATCAGCGCCAGGACGACGGCAATGATCCAGAACCGGATCACGACCTGGCTCTCCGTCCAGCCGAGCTTTTCGAAGTGATGGTGGATCGGCGCCATGAGGAAGACGCGCTTGCCGGTCATCTTGAAGACGGCGACCTGGATGATGACGGACAGAATCTCGATCACGAAAAGGCCACCGATAATGGCAAGCACAATCTCGTGTTTGGTCGCTACCGCCACGGTGCCGATAAGCCCGCCGAGCGCCAGCGAACCGGTATCGCCCATGAAGATCGCCGCCGGCGGCGCGTTGAACCAGAGGAAGCCGAGCCCGGCGCCGATCACCGCGCCAAGGATGACCGAGAGTTCGCCCGTTCCCGGCACGAAATGGATCTGCAGGTAATCCGCGAAGATCGCATTTCCCGACAGATAGGCGATCACGCCGAAGGAGGCGGCCGCCACCATCACCGGCACCGTGGCGAGCCCGTCAAGGCCGTCGGTGAGATTGACCGCGTTGCCTGCGCCGACGATCACGAAGGCGGCGAAGGGGATGAAGAAGATTCCGAGATTGAGCAGCAGTTCCTTGAAGAATGGGAAAGTGAGCGAGGAGGAGAACGGCTCCTGCCCCGCGCTCATGATGATCCAGGCGGCAAAGCCCGCTATCACGAATTCGAGCGCCAGACGGGATTTCCCGGAAAAGCCCAGATGCGACTGCTTCGTGACCTTCAGATAATCGTCGTAGAAGCCGATGGCGCCGAAACCGACCATGACCATCAGCACCACCCAGACGTAAACGCTGGACAGATTGCCCCACAGAATGGATGAGCCCAGGATACCGGAAAAGATCATCAGTCCGCCCATCGTGGGCGTGCCGGCCTTCTTGAAATGGGTCTGCGGCCCGTCAGCCCGGATCGGCTGGCCTTTGCCCTGGCGAAGCCGCAGCGAGCTGATGATCGCTGGCCCGAAGAGGAAGACGATGAATGCAGCCGTTATCAGCGCGCCTCCGGTGCGAAAGGTTATGTAGCGAAAAACATTTAGCACCGAGAATTCATCGGCGAGTGCAACCAGCAGCATCAACATCGAAAACAGCCCCCGCGCCTGTCCGCGCTATCAAACCCGGCCCGGTTCATCGACCGCCGCCGGATAATTCTTCAAAAGTACGTCGACCAGCCTGGACAGGCCGATGCCGTTCGACGACTTCACCATGATCGCATCTCCGGGCTGCAGCAGCTCAAGGAGAAGCGGCTGCAATTCCTCCACTGTCGGCCGGTACTCTACGAGGCGGCCGGGCGGCGCATTGTCCGCAAGCGCCTTCATCTCCGTCCCTGCCAGAAGGAGGATATCCGTCTTGGTTCCGGCGATGATATCGCCAAGCGCCGCGTGCAGCTTTTCCGAATGGACGCCCAGCTCAAGCATATCGCCAAGCACGGCGATGCGGCGCCCCCCGTTCGAAACGGGCGAGCTGTCGAGCACCTGCAAGGCTGCCTTCATGGAGGCGGGATTGGCGTTGTAGCTTTCATCGATGAGGGTGAACATGCCCTCGCCGATCCCCAGATGATGGAGCTTGCCCCTTCCCGCCTCGGCAGAGAAATCGCCGAGCGCGGCAAGAAGCTTCGACACGTCCGCGCCGGCGAGATATCCCGCGCCGATCACCGAGAGAGCATTCTGCACCATGTGCCGCCCGGGCGCGCCGATCCGGCCGATGAGCTCCTGACCGGCGACCTTTATCGTGACCACCGAATGATCGCCCTGGGGCTCTTGCTGGGCCAGGCGGAAATGGGAACGCACATTCTCGCCGAAGCCCCAGACATTCCTGATACCCGCTTCGGCCGCCATATCGGCAAGAAGTTTGAAGCGCTGGTCGTCCCGGTTGATGATCGCGTGGCCACCGGGGACCACGCCGGCAAAGATCTCGCCCTTGGCCTCGGCGATCTCGTCCAGGCTTTTAAAATGGCCGAGATGCGCGGCCGCAATCAACGTAACGATCGCTATATGGGGTTTTACGAGCTGCGTCAGCGGCTCGATCTCCCCGGCATGGTTCATCCCGATCTCGAAAATGGCGAAATCTGCACCGGCAGGCAGACGGGCGAGCGAGAGGGGCACACCCCAATGATTGTTGAAGGAGCGGGCGGCGGCATGCACCGTCCCCACGCTCGAGAGAGCGTGGCGCAGCATCTCCTTGGTGGTGGTCTTGCCCGCTGAACCGGTGACGGCGATCACCTTGCCCCGGCTGCGCGCGCGGGCGGCGGCGGCAAGGTCGCGCAGCGCCTTCAGCACATCGGGAACCACGACCTTCGGCACGGTAAGCCGCCCCAGCGCCGGAAGCTTTTCCTCCGAAATGACGAGCAGGCCGGCGCCGGCGGCCATGGCCAGGGTGGCAAAGTCGTGCCCGTCGAAACGGTCACCCTTGATGGCAAAAAAGGCTTCGCCACGCTGGAGGGTTCTGCTGTCGATGGAAATGCCCGTCACGCCTTCGGGCAGCGCCCCGAAGGGGCGGCCGCCGACAGCCGCCACAAGGTCGTCCGAAGTCCATAGAAGCGTCACGCAGTCCTCTCCTTCAGCGCCCGCCGCACCTCCTCGTGATCGGAAAACGGGAGTTTTGTGCCCGCGATTTCCTGGCCGATTTCATGGCCCTTGCCCGCGACAATTAATGTATCGCCTGAGTTAAGCATCGCGACAGCGGTCCGTATGGCCTCGCGCCGGTCGCCGATTTCGGTTGCCTCCGGCACCGCCTCCAGGATCGCCCTGCGGATCTCCGCGGGTACTTCCGAGCGCGGGTTATCGTCGGTCACGATCACCACATCCGCAAGCCGACGCGCGATTTCCCCCATGATTGGCCGCTTTCCGGGATCGCGGTCGCCGCCGCAGCCGAAAACGACGATGACGCGGCCGGTCGTGAAGGGCCGCACCGCCTGGAGCACATTCTCAAGCGCGTCGGGCTTGTGCGCGTAATCCACATAGATCTGCGCGCCGTCTTCCGTTGTGCCGGTGAGTTCCAGCCGCCCGGAAGCACCTTTCAGGTGCTCCAGCGCCGCAACGGCCTTGTCGGCGGGAAGACCCGTGGAGATGGCGAGCCCCGCCGCCACGAGCGCGTTGCCGACCTGGAAATCGCCGGCGAGCGGCAGCATGATGTCATAGATCATGCCCTCGTGTTCAATCTCCGTCCTTTGCCGGTGACGCTCGTGCTCTACGCGCTTGATCGTCAGGAAGGTTCCCCTGCGGCCGACGGTGAGAAGTTGGAGGCCCGCCGCAAGAGCGACCTTTTCCGTAGGTTCCGACCACGGATCGTCGGCGAAGATGACCGCAGGAGCGCCCTTTGGCAGCAGCGTTTTGAACAGCCGCATCTTAGACTGATGATAGTGCTCGACCGTTGGATGGTAATCCATATGGTCTCTGCCCAGATTGGTGAAGCCGCCCGCGGCAAGCTTCACACCGTCGAGCCGGCGCTGGTCGAGCCCGTGGCTCGAAGCCTCCATGGAGGCGTGGGTGACACCCGCATCCGCAAGCTCGCGCAGGAGCTTGTGAAGGGAGACCGGATCGGGCGTTGTAAGCTCGCCATATTCATCGCGGCCGGGGGCCACGACACCGGTGGTTCCGATCGAGGCGGCGGCAAGGCCCGCCTTCTCCCAGATCTGGCGCGTGAAGGCGGCGACCGAGGTTTTCCCGCTGGTTCCGGTCACTGCGACCATAGTGGCAGGCTGAGCGCCATAGAGCCGGGCTGAAGCAAGCGCCAGCACATGTCGGGGATCATCGGCTTCGATGACGGGCACCCCGACATCGCCAACCGTCCCCGGCCTGGCGATGATGGCCACGGCGCCCCGGCCCGCGGCATCAGCCGCATAGGCGGCGCCGTCGGCTTTTGAGCCTTGCAACGCAAAGAAAAGATCCCCGGCGTTCACCCGCCGGGAATCCGATGCAAGACCGGAGATCGTCGTTTCACCCGCTATGGATCCGCTCAGCGGCAGGATATCGGCAAATTCGCCCAGCTTCATCGCATCCCAGTACTCTCTGCGGTCCGTTCCGCTCGTTGTGTCCGGAATCACCGGTAGGAGACCAGCAAAGCGTCACTTTCATGGCTGAAATCCGGCTCCACGCCAAGTAGCGGCGCGGTACGCCGGATAACATTCCCCACAACTGGTGCGGCATTGAGGCCGGATGTGGCGGACATGCCGGGTTTTTCGCCCTTCGGTTCGTCCAAAATGACCACAACGACATATTCCGGATCGTTGATCGGATAGGCCGCGAGGAAGGCGTTGAAGCGCTTGTCGTTTGAGTAACGGCCGTTGACCACCTTCTCCGCGGTGCCGGTCTTGCCGCCCACATAAAAGCCGGGCACATCGGCGCGCGAACCGGAGCCGCCCGTTCCCTTCTGCACGTTGAGGCGGAAGAGGTAACGGATCTGGGCGCTGGTTTCCGGCGAGATCACCTGGGTGGCGACGGCCTGCGCTTCTTCCTCGGTGCGCGGCAGGAAGGTGGGCGGAATGAGCTTGCCGCCATTGACCATGGCGACCGCGGAAACCGCCGTCTGAAGCGGCGTGGTGGCCACACCGTGGCCGAAGGAAATGGTCACGGAATTGATTTTCTTCCACACCTTGGGCTCGGTCGGCTGAGCAACCTCGGGCAGCTCGGTCTTCATCTTGTCGAGAAGGCCGACCTTCTTGAGAAATGCGCGGTGCCCTTCAATGCCGACCACATCGGCCATCTTCGCCGTGCCGATATTGGAGGAATAGATGAACACCTCCGGCACAGACAGCACACGCCCTTTGCCGTGAAAGTCATTGATGGTGAAACCGCCGAGGCGCAGCGGACGCGACGCGTCGAAACGGTCGGTCATTTTGACATGCCCGGAATCGAGCGCCATGGCCGTCGTGAAGAGCTTGAACGTGGACCCCATTTCGAACACGCCCGCCGTCATGCGGTTGATCCGGTCCTTCTCAAGCGCGTTATAGGGATTGTTGGGATCGTAGTCCGGGAGCGAGACCATCGCCACCACCTCGCCGGTGCGCGCATTGAGGATTGCGCCGCCCGCCGCGATCGCGTGATAGCGGTCCATGGCCTGGGAGAGCTCGTCGTGAAGGATGTATTGCGCTCTCAGATCAATGGAGAGGCGAACGGGTTCGAGCGTGTCCGGTCCGGCGAGGCCCAAGGCCTGAAGATCCGCCAGGCCCTGATCGTCGACATATTGCTCCATGCCGGCGATGCCCTTGTTATCGATGTTGACCAGCCCCAGGATGTGCGAAGCGGTCGCGCCGCCGGGATAAAAGCGGGTCTTCTCGGTGCGAAAACCGAGGCCGGGGATACCCAGCGCCAGGATATCGCTCTGCTGACGCGGCGAAAGCTGCCGGCGCAGCCAGACGAAGCCGGCATCGCTGTCGAGCCTGCGGTAGGTCTGCTCATAGTCGAGGTCCGGCAGCACCTTTTGCAGCTTCTCGATCACCTCATCGATATCGATGATGTGGCGAGGCTCCGCGAAGAGCGAAGATGTCTTGATGTCGGTGGCGAGCACTTCGCCGTTCCGGTCGAGCAGATCGGGCCGCGAGGCAGTGGGTCTTGTTTGCGGCAGGTTGACGGGTGCCTCCTCAATCAGCCCCAGATGCACAAGCCTGGCGCCGATCGCACCGTAAATGCCGAGGATCATGGCCATCGCCAGGACAATGCGGCTCTGCGCCCGGCCGGACGTCGCCTTTCGCCGCCCCTGCAGCACGATCGAAGCTTGCTCCGCAGTCGGCGCGGAGCGCTTGAAACGCCAGGGAAGAAGCTTCATGGGCGTACTCCGCCGGTTGCGGTGGGATCGATTTCTTGCGCGGGATCGGCAACACCAAGTTCAGCGATCAGATCGCCCACTTTGTCGACCGGGAAGGGAATGCTCCCGAGCGCCGAGAAATCGACGATCTGCTGCGCCTGCGTCACCTGAAGCCCGAGTTCGGTCTGGTATGCTTCAGCCAGCTTCTGCAGACGCCCGGGCTGGGTGAACAGGCTCCAATCGGCTTTGAGAATGTCGATCGAATCCTTCTCGAGCTGAATGTTCGTTTCCAGCTTGCCGATGCGGTCCATCATGGCTTCCGCGTCATGCTTGGTCTTGTAGGTGAACGCGGCTGCCGAGAGCATCACCGCAATCAGGACGACGTCGCTGGTCCGAAACAACATGCGCCTACCTTGCTTTCTCGCCGAGCTGTTCAGTGACGAACAGCGCAGGAACACCGAACAGTTTGAAATCCTGGACGCCAGCCGGATGAGCCGTGCGCCGCGCCGCCCTCAGGTGCGCAGAGCGGGCGCGAGGGTTTTCCGCCGTCTCCGCCTCGCCGGGAGAGACTGGCTTCATCGGCTTCTCGAATACCGGCTGCGCCGCGGCTTTTTCCGGCAGATGCCGCGATTGTGCCTGCGGTCCCGATCTGGCCTGCAAAAAGCGCTTCACGATTCTGTCTTCAAGAGAGTGGAAAGTGACCACGGCGAGAATGCCGCCCGGCTTCAAAAGCCGCTCGGCGGCGAAGAGCGCGCGGGCGAGTTCGCCCAATTCGTCATTGACGAAGATGCGCAATCCCTGAAAGACGCGCGTCGCCGGGTGAATTTTGTCAGTCGGCCTATGGCCGATGACACGCTCAACCAGCTCCGCCAGATCGCCCGTCGTCCGAAACGGTTTTTCGGCGCGGCCCTTTTCAATGGCGCGGGCAATGCGGCCTGCGTGACGCTCCTCGCCCAAAAGGCCGAAGATGCGGGCCAGATCGCCCGCCTTGAATTTATTGACCACGTCGGCCGCGCTTGTTCCCTCCTGGCCCATACGCATGTCGAGCGGCCCTTCCCTGCGAAAAGAGAAGCCGCGCTCGGCCTGATCGAGCTGCATGGACGAGACCCCGACATCGAGCACAATGCCGTCGAGCATCTCTCCGGCAATCTCCTCCATCTCGGAAAAACGCCCGCGCTCCAACCGCAGCCTTGGGGCGAACTCCTGGGCAAGTGGTTTGCCGCCGGCAATCGCGTCGGGATCCTGGTCGATCGCGATCACGTCGGCTCCTGCTTCCAGCAATGCGCGGGTGTAACCGCCCGCGCCGAACGTGCCGTCGAGGATCAGCTTGCCCCGTGCGGGCTCAAGCGCTTCCAGCACCTCCGCCAGAAGAACCGGAAGATGAGGAGCCGGCACGGCGCCAGCGCCATATCCGCCAGAGCCCGTCATGTTTCCGGCAGGGCCGCAGCCCGCGCCTCTGATGCCTGCTGCCGCAGCTTGAGAAGCCTCGACCGCACGGCCGCGGCATGAGCCTTGAGCCGCTCCGGCTCCCACATCTGGAAGAACAATCCGCGCCCCACAAACGCCACCTCCGTGGCGATGCCTGTGTGCTCCCGGATGAAATCCGTAATGCTGATCCGCCCGTCCTGATCCAGCTTCAGGAAGCTGCCATCCCCATGCACGAAAAAGGACATGTCGTCCGCCGTTTGCAGAAACGGATCCTCCAGCGCAATGCGCTGCTCGTACCGGTCGAGCAGATCCGGCCCGCCGACATCCATTGCCGGAACGTCCAGGGCACGCAACGCGTAGAGTTCGGCAAAGCCGCGCCTTTGCACCACGGACCGGAAATGCGCCGGAACGGAAACCCGACCCTTCGTGTCGATCTTGTTGACGGCGCTCGATAAAAACCGGTCCATATCCTATGACGGCGACTGGCGACGTCCTGCCCCTCTGCATTGCTCCGACCGCAGGAAATTGCGGCTCCTCAAGCGATCTGCGCGCCCTCACGCGCAAATGCACACCCGCACCCGCCCAAACCGCGGGCAGAACACCCCTCGACGCCTGACTGAAACGAAAACTGATGAAGTCATGGGATAGCATGGGACATCATGGGCGTCAACGGGAACAAGCCCCACAATAGGCGCCCGGAAACCGAGCTCTCCGGGCTTCACAACGAGGCCTGATTATGCGGCGTTAACGCTAACAAAGGGTTAGGAGAACGGACGGAGGGGGGCGTCGCCTGGCGGCAGACCTGCCCAATCGCGGGCGCTCGAGCGATATTCGAACGCGGGAAGAATATGTATCCCCGCCGGAGGAAAGATCTGCAAATAACTGAAATGAATAAATACCAGCCGGTCTGTAAGCCGGGTTCTGTATGGCCGCGCCGCCGAGACGGCGCGACGTGACGGCCATTCCTCTGGGACCGGCGTCGCCGCCGGCCTCAAGCAACCTACCCGAACGGCCGGGCCGGAAATGCCCTGAAGGTTGCCCTTCGCGCCGTTCCTATTCGGTCTTGCTCCCGGTGGGGTTTACCGTGCCGTTCCTGTTGCCAGAAACGCGGTGGGCCCTTACCCCACCCTTTCACCCTTACCCCGCCTGTAAATCGGCCTTCGAACCGAGGCCGGCTTCAAAGGCCGATTTACCGGCGGGGCGGTCTGCTTTCTGTGGCACTTTCCCTAGGGTTACCCCCGCCGGGTGTTACCCGGCACCGTATTTCCGTGGAGCCCGGACTTTCCTCACGCGCGGCCTTTCGGCGCTTGCGCGTGCGGCCGTCCGACCGGCTGGTAGTGCGTATAAAGGCATTCCGAAGGCAAAAGGCAATGGGCTTTGCTTATTTCCCGCCAATCAGGCGCTTAACCTTTGCGCAATAAGCAGAGGAAACGGGGTTCATGCGCTTTGCCGCATGGCCGGCATTGTATTTCAAGATGACGGAACAGGTTTTACCGCCCCCCAGTTCAAATGCCTTACCCAGATATTTCATGCCGTACTTGATGTTGGTTTCGGGCTCGTAAAGGCCCTTTGCGGAACCGGTATAGCCCATCATTCGCGCGGTTGCCGGCTTGATCTGCATCAGGCCGATTTCGCCCGCTCTTCCCCTGACAGTGGGGCGATAGCTGCTTTCCAGCGATACCACCGCGTGGGCGAGCGAAACAGGCACGCCATATTGAGCCGCATAGCGGGAGATTATCGAGTGAAAGGGGCGCCCATCCTGTTTCGCGGGCTGCTTCGGCACCCGCGTGGAAGCAGTGATCGTCTCGTCCAACGCCTTCTCTTGACCGCCCCCGGCGCTTTTGGCCTGCGCCCGCTTCATTGCTTGCGACAGAGTGCTAGGAGCAGCTTCTGCATTTGCCGTCGCTAAACTTTCCCTAGGAGAAGCATCCTTTGCACTCGAGACAATAGTCATCGCCCCGACAGCGATTGCTGTCGCAATAAAGACCCTGATTTTCATAGTTACCCGTTTTTTATCGCCGCTGTTTCGACAACTGCGTTTCTTGGTTTCTCTTTTGTCGGTCGGAGTGATACCGCCCGCCACCGATGAGGCTCGGTTTTAAGGTGGAAGATGAACCAAAAAGGGCTGACTTGATAAAAAAACAATACAGGTTGTAATATCTCGACGAAAAGGCCGCTTAATTCATCTATTTCGGCAGGGCCAAAATCAGCTTTTCGAGTGTCGAGCATGTCGAAGAATCGGCAATGCCATTGACGGCTGAAGGGCGGAAATGCCGCTGGAACGCAGCAACGACCGTTTCGGTTTCGGCATCGAAAACGCCCGTTTTTTCAATTCCGTAGCCATATTCAGCCAAGCGGCGTTGTAGCCCCGCGACCGCAGAGCCCCGATCACCGGGCGCAAGCACCTCGCCGCCGGTGACCCGCTCCGGATCGACGTAATGGCCAACGCCCATCTCGGCGAGTCGCTTCCATGGAAATTTTTCGCCCGGATCGACCTTGCGGCCGGGTGCGGTGTCGGAATGGGCGAGCACCCTTTGTGGCAGAATTGCGTTCCGGCGGCAGATATCCAGGCAAAGAGCGGCCACGGCGTCGATCTGGACAGAGGGAAAGTCGCGATAGCCGAACTGGTGACCCGGATTGACGATCTCCACTCCGATGGAGAACGAATTGACGTCGTCCTCGCCCTTCCAGCTGCCCCTGCCCGCATGCCAGGCGCGCGCTGCTTCGGGAACCATCTGGACCACGCGCCCATCCTCGTGCGCCAGATAATGCGAAGAAACTTCGCTGGTCGGATTGCAAAGCCAATCCTCCGCCGCCTGGCCGCTCGTCATTCCGGTGTAGTGCAAGATGATAGCATCGGGCTTGCGCCCCTTTCGCCTCTCGCCGAAATTTGGAGAGGGCCGCACCGCCGCCTCGGGAAAATCGGGCGGAAAACCGGTCATACCGGTAGCCAGCTCTTCTCGATCTGCTCGAAAGCGGCATTGATCGCCGCAAGCCGGGCATTAGCAATGGCCAGGAACTCCATGGGCACTCCGCGTGCAACCAGCCTGTCCGGGTGGCTTTCCATCACCAACTCGCGATAACGCCGTTTGATTTCGGGGAACGGCATGTCGGGGCTCACCCCCAGCAGGACGTAAGGATCCGCCCTGTCTCCCAGGACATGGCGCGCACGGATACGGGCGTAATGGCTCTCGCTGATGGAAAAAATGTCAGCCACCCGCGCGAGAAAGCTGTTCTCGCGCTCATGCAAAACGCCATCCGCCTTGGCGATGTGAAAAAGCCCGTCGAGGATGTCTTCCAGCATCGGGCAATCCGCCGAGCCCGACCCGCAGAGACCCGCCATCTGCCTCGCATAGGCCTCGAATCCCGCCACATCCTGCTTGGCGAGATCATAGAGGCGCGTGACATTGTGCATTTCATGACGAGGAAAGGAAAAGATGTCATGGAAGGCGTGCACCTCGTTAGGGGTCACAACACCGTCTGCCTTGGCCATCTTGGCGGAAAGGGCGATCATCGCGATGGAGAATGCCACGCGCCTGCGCAGCTCCGGATCTCCCTGCAAAATCGTGCGGACAGCCTCGATGATAGCTGAAAGCGCGCCGCTCGAGGCGGATGCGACATATTCGGAAATGCGGCGGAGCATAGACATCTGATCCGCACTTCTAAGGTCATTTGAGGCTGATTTCGAGGCAGCTTTTCGTCGCACTCGGGCCGGTGCGGAAAATTCAGTTCTCTTGCGCGGGGACGTGGTATCGACCTTTCCTTGAAGAGAAGGGCCGGATATCCGGCCCTTCTGCTCTTTCCTGAAGCCATCCGAGCATAACTCAAGGATTTTCCGCCGGCGAGATACCGGGAGCTTCAGGCACTTTCCGTTTCTTACTGCGCCGTATCGCCGCCCGTCGTGCCACCGGTGTCGGCCGGAGGCGTAGCTGCCGGAGGCGTGGTGGGCGAGGTCTGCGTTCCATCCGGCTCCACGCTCTGCGTGGTGGTGTTGTCGGAATCGCCACAAGCGGCCAAGCCCAGCAGGGCAGCGCCGCAAACCAGACCGGTCAGGATCTTCTTCATGGAATATGTCTCCCTTGCCAATGCAGCCCAATCTTTGGGCAGCCGCTTCGGAAATGCGCGGAAACCAGCGCGGTTTCCTCACATTCGATGACAGTCTGTTATGGTTCCCGACCGCCGAGGCGGCTGCTGCACTGGGTGTTGACGTTCCGAGCGACATATTGCTGTTTGCCTCGTGTCGTCGTTTGGAGAGAATGAATGGCTGCCGGAAAATGGGACTTTTGGATCGATCGTGGAGGCACTTTCACCGATGTAATCGGCCGGGATCCCGACGGTAGCCTTTACCAACGGAAGCTCTTGTCGGAAATTCCAGAAGCCTATCGCGATGCCGGCATCCAGGGCATACGCGAACTGCTGGGCCTGCCGCCGCACGGACGTATCCCCTCCGACAGGATCGGCGAAGTGAAGATGGGCACCACTGTCGCCACCAATGCTCTCCTGGAGCGGAAGGGCGACCGCGTGCTTCTCCTGATCACCAGGGGCTTTCGCGATGCGTTGCGTATCGCCTACCAGGCGCGGCCGGACATCTTCGCCAAGGAGATCATCCTGCCCGAGCAGCTTTATGAACGGGTTGTCGAGGTGCCGGAGCGCGTGCGCGTGGACGGCCTCGTTGAGACGGAGCTCGACCTGGAATCCGTGCGGCACCAGATGGAGCAGGCACGGCGCGAGGGCATTGCGGCGGTGGCGATCGTCTTCATGCATGCCTGGAAATACCCCGCACATGAGCAGAAGGCAGCGGAGCTTGCACGCGATCTGGGCTTCACGCAGATCTCCGTCAGCCATGAGACCTCGCCGCTGATCAAGCTTGTCGGGCGCGGCGACACGACTGTCGTGGATGCCTATCTCTCGCCGATCCTCGCCCGCTATGTGCGGCTGGTGGGAGGAGAGTTGGGAATGGGTCCCCTATCCCCCCTCGTGGGGGAGATCGGCCAGCCGCACACTCCCCGCCTCAAATTCATGATGTCCTCGGGTGGGCTGACCGCCGCAAACATGTTCCAGGGCAAGGATGCGATCCTTTCCGGCCCCGCCGGCGGCGTGGTCGGCATGGTGGAGACGGCGCGCATCGCCGGCTTTGATAAGGTCATCGGCTTCGATATGGGCGGCACCTCGACAGATGTCGCCCATTACGAGGGCGAATATGAGAGGGCTTTCGACACGGAAGTGGCGGGCGTGCGCATCCGCGCGCCGATGATGCGCATCCACACGGTGGCGGCGGGCGGCGGCTCGATCCTGCATTACGAGGACGGGCGGCTGAAGGTCGGCCCGGATTCGGCGGGCGCCAATCCCGGTCCTGCCTGCTATCGCCGCGGAGGGCCGCTTGCCGTGACCGACGCCAATGTGATGCTGGGCAAGCTCCAGCAGGACTTCTTCCCCGCGATCTTCGGGCCTGAGCAGAACCTTCCGCTAGACGCGGAAATCGTGCGCCGGCGCTTTTCCGAACTTGCCGATAAGATCGGCGAGGGACGCAGCCCGGAAGCGGTGGCGGAAGGCTTCATCACCATCGCCGTGGACAACATGGCCAATGCGGTGAAGAAGATCTCCGTCCAGCGTGGCTACGACGTGACACGCTATCTTCTCAACTGCTTTGGCGGGGCTGGCGGGCAGCATGCCTGCCTGGTGGCGGACGCGCTGGGCATGGAAGCCGTGCTGATCCATCCCTTCTCCGGCCTACTTTCGGCCTATGGAATTGGGCTGGCGACCGTTTCCGCCTCACGCCAGAAAGCGCTCTTGAGGCCGCTGTCTCGCGCCGCGCGGTCCGACATCGAAGCGATGATTTCGGAGCTGCAGACCGAAGTTTCCAGCGAACTCAAGGAACAGGGGATCGAGTCCGGCTCGACCAAGTGGCGCATCCGGCTGGAAATCCGCTATGAGGGCACCGACACCACGCTCTCCATTCCCTTCGACGACCGGTCGCTGGAGGAGGCCAGGAAGCGCTTCGAGGCAGCCCACAAAGCGCAATTCGGCTTCGTCTATGACGATAAACCCCTTATCGTAGAAGCGGTGAATGTCGAAGGCGTCGATACGGGGCATGCTTCGCCCGAGGAGCAGCTTTTCCCCCTGAACGACGAGACGCCGGCGCCACATCTCACACGGCAGATCTTCTGCGAGGGCGCGTGGCACGATGCCGGCATCTTCCTGCGTTCGCAGCTTTCGCCCGGCAATCGCGTCGCGGGTCCCGCGCTTATAATCGAGGACCATCAGACCATCGTGGTGGAGCCGGGCTGGCAGGCCGAAATCACCGCGCGCAACCATGTGCTGATGCGCCGAGTGGAGAAGAAGGCGCGCCAGGCCGCGATCGGCACCGAAGCCGATCCTGTGATGCTGGAGGTTTTCAACAACCTATTTATGTCCATCGCCGAGCAGATGGGCGTAACGCTGCAGAACACGGCCTATTCGGTGAACATCAAGGAGCGGCTTGATTTCTCCTGCGCCGTCTTCGACCGCCATGGCGCGCTGGTGGCGAATGCTCCGCATATGCCGGTGCATCTGGGCTCGATGGACCGTTCGGTGGAAACGATCATCCGCCTGAACGAGGGCGATATCCATCCCGGCGACGTCTTCGCACTCAACGCGCCGTATAACGGCGGCACGCACTTGCCGGACATTACGGTGGTGACGCCGGTGTTCGATGAGAAGGGTAAGGAGATCCTCTTCTGGGCGGCCTCGCGCGGGCATCACGCCGATGTGGGCGGTACGGCGCCCGGCTCCATGACGCCGCTGGCCACGACCGTGGACGAGGAAGGCGTGCTCTTCGACAATTTCCGTCTGGTGGAGCGGGGAAGGTTTCGGGAGAAGGAGCTTTACGAGCTCCTGACGAACCACCCCTACCCCGCCCGCAACCCGCACCAGAACATCGCCGACCTGAAGGCGCAGATCGCCGCCAACGAAAAAGGCGCGGCCGAATTGAAGAAGATGGTGGCAGATTTCGGGCTGGATGTCGTCGAGGCCTATATGGGCCATGTACAGGACAACGCGGCCGAAGCCGTGCGCCGCGTGCTGGAGCGCCTGCCGGACGAATCTTCTTACGAATACCCCACGGACACCGGCCAGGTGATCAAGGTGAAAATCACCGTGGATCGCCAGAAACGGGAAGCAACCGTTGATTTCACCGGCACCTCGAAGGTCGAGGAGAACAATTTCAACGCGCCGGAGCCGGTCACGCGCGCGGCGGTGCTCTATGCATTCCGCGTCATGGTCGAGGGCTCGATCCCGATGAATGCCGGATGCCTGCGGCCGATAAACATCGTCATCCCCGAGGGATGCATGCTGCACCCCTCCTATCCGGCCGCCGTAGTGGCGGGCAATGTGGAGACCTCGCAGCACGTCACGAACGCGCTTTTTGCCGCCATGGGCGCGCTTGCGAATGCCCAAGGGACGATGAACAATCTCACCTTCGGCAATGAGACCTATCAATATTACGAGACGATCTGCTCAGGCTCCCCCGCCGGCCGCATGAACAACGGCCGAGGCTTTCACGGCACGTCGGGCGTCCACACCCATATGACGAACTCCCGCCTCACGGACCCCGAGATCCTTGAGCTGCGCTTCCCCGTTCTGCTGGAGGACTTCCATATCCGTGGCGGCTCGGGCGGCAAGGGCAAGTGGAATGCGGGTGACGGAACCAGGCGCACGATCCGCTTCCTCGAAAATATGGAATGCGCAATCCTCTCCTCCCATCGCACCACTGCGCCGCGAGGCATCGATGGCGGCGGCGATGGACAACTGGGCCGAACCGAGGTGCGCCGCAAGGATGGCCGCATCGAAGTCTTGAAGGGATGCGACCAGACCAAGATCGAGGCCGGCGAGGCGGTGATCGTCACCACGCCCACCGCGGGAGGATTTGGGAAGGGTTGAGAGGGCAAACCCATCGATCATGAGGGCTGCTGCCGGCTCTCTCTCTTAAGCATCGGCGCTGATCCACAGCGCCGTCACACAGCGTCACATCTTCTTCAATCGCCTGTCATCGAGTTGCGCTAACCGGTCGGGGAATGCCCAAGGGGACTCTAGGCGATGACAGATCTTTCCGCCGATATCGGCTTCTCCTCCCGCCGCCGCATCGGCAAGGCCGTCTACCAGAACAAGCTTTTTTCCAAAGACGGGCTTTCGGAGCGGCTGTTCGCGCTGCTTTTCTCCGGACTGGTCTATCCGCAGATCTGGGAAGATCCCGAAGTGGATATGGCCGCCATGGAGCTGGGCGAAGGCCACCGGGTGGTAACGATCGCCTCTGGCGGCTGCAACATGCTCGCCTATCTCACGCGCTCGCCCGCGCATATTGACGTCGTGGACCTCAACGCCGCTCATGTGGCGCTCAACAGGCTGAAGCTCACCGCCTTCGCCGCGCTCCCCAACTTCGAGGATGTGCTGCGCTTCTTCGGCGAGCCCGGCCATAGCGCCAATGTGCCGGCCTATGACCGTTTCATCGCGCAGAAGCTCGATGCTCCCTCCCGCCGCTATTGGGAAGGACGCGATCTCATGGGCCGGCGGCGGATTTCCGCTTTTGGCCGCGACTTTTACCGGACAGGGCTTCTCGGCTTCTTCATATCCATGGGCCACCGTGTGGCAAAGTTCCACGGCGTTGATCCTTCGGAAATCATGCAATCGGTCAATTTGCGCGAGCAGCGCCGCTTTTTTGACGAGCAGTTGCAGCCTTTATTCGAAAAGCCGCTCATCCGCTGGGCGACCTCGCGGAAGGCCTCGCTCTTCGGGCTGGGCATTCCTCCCGCGCAGTATGACGCCTTGCTCGGCTCTGGCGACGGCAACATGGCCGAGGTGCTTTCCACACGGCTTGAAAAGCTCGCCTGCCATTTCCCGCTCAAGCAGAACTACTTTGCCTGGGCCGCTTTCGCCCGCCGCTATCCGCGCGAGGGCGAGGCGGAGCTGCCTGCCTATCTCAAGCGCGAGAATTTCGCGACGATCCGCGCCAATACTGGCCGTGTCTCGGTTCACCACGCCAATTTCGTGGAGCTTCTGGCGGGAAAGCCCGCAGGCAGCGTCGACCGTTTTGTGCTTCTGGACGCCCAGGACTGGATGAACGACCAGCAACTCAACACGCTCTGGAGCGAGATCACGCGCACGGCCGCTCCCGGTGCCCGCGTCATTTTCCGCACCGCCGCACAGCCGACCCTGCTTTCAGGTCGCCTCTCGGATGCGCTCCTCGACCAGTGGAGCTACAAGTTCGCGCGCTCGCGCGAGCTGTCCGCGCATGACCGCTCCGCTATCTATGGCGGCTTCCACCTTTATGTGAAGAACGACGCATGAGCGCGGCCGCCGACAGCCCTTCCCATGCGCGCCTGATGGACGGCGTCTATCGCCATCAGCGCCATATCTACGACCTCACCCGCAAATTTTACCTGCTCGGCCGCGACGACCTGATCGCGGGCTTGGGCGTGCCGCGCGGCGGGTCGGTGCTGGAACTGGGCTGCGGCACGGGCCGGAACTTGGCGCTCGCTGCGGAGCGCTACCCGAAAGCGCTTTTCTATGGGCTCGATATTTCCAGCGTGATGCTGCAAACCGCGCAGAAGCGGCTCCACCGCGAGCATATCCACGATATCGTGCGGCTGGCCCAGGGCGACGCGTCCGCTTTCAATGCGGGGGCACTGTTTGGTCGCCAGCACTTCGACCGCGTTTTCCTCTCTTACGCGCTGTCTATGATCCCGCCTTGGGAGCGGACGGTCTCAGCAGCCCTTGATTGCGTTGAGCCGGGTGGTTCTCTTCACATCGTGGATTTCGGACGGCAGGAGCGCCTGCCCGGCTGGTTCCGCCACGGCCTGCATCGCTGGCTTGAAGCCTTTCATGTCACCCCGCGCGATTCTCTGCGCGAGGTACTTGAATCGGAGTGCAAAAAACGTCGCGCAAGCCTCAGTTTTGATTCGCGTTTCGGCGGCTATGCGGTGCATGCGATCGTTCAGGTATCCTGACCGCGGCGCCCGCTGAGCGCTCTCCCCTAGTCGCGGCCGGCTTCCTCGCTCCCGACGCCGCCTCGCTTGGCTCCTTTCTGATCCGTTTCGGAGCCCTGCTTCTTTTCTGCTTTTTCGCCCTTCTTGTGTTCTGACCGTTCCAATTGGCGATCGATCACTTCGCGCGAGCCTTCTGCCGGGTCATCCGGATGTGGATTTGTGGGCATGGTGCATCCTCCATTCGAAACGACCGAACTGATCGATAAGGAGGAAGGTTCCTCGGGGACCGTCCCTGGAACATTGCCTCGCCGAACGCGGTTTTTACTTTCAAAGGAGATACCGCAATGTCGAGCAAGCTGCCCCCTGTCCCGCCGGAAAACCAGAGTCATAAAGGACCCGGCGGCACGAATCCTCCCCGCCCCGATGACACTGAGCACGGCACCCACGGAGCCCCGGATCCCGACCGGCAGGCCCAGCAGGGCAACTCGAAGGTGAATACGACGCACCAAGGTTATCAGCAGGACCGCTGAGAGGAGCAGACAGATGTCCACCTCGAAAAAGACGCCTGCCAGCATCCGGCAAGGAGGGCCTGGCGCGGCGCACGAAAATGCAAAAGAGCCGCTCCGTGTGCCCAAACCAGGCGCAGACGATGACCGGCGTAACCAGAGCCGCGTATCCGGCGGCGGTGGTGAACGAGATCGCCACCACACGCACAAACCCGCCAGCAAGGGCGGCAAGTGATCCGGCTATGAGGCGGAGGATTAGGCAGTCTCTCGCATCAAGGTGAACTGCGCGGTCAGAACACGCCGAGCACCGACAGCACCACGAGCGTCAACACGACCGAGATAATGAGCGATCCTAAACAGCCGATGCGATTTGAGAAGAAGAAAAACATGCTTCCCCAACGCGGCCGCTTGAGGAATGTTGCACTGGTAAGCCGTTTCGGGAGATCGGTCATTAAAGCATGCGGCGCTAATCGTCCCCGCCACTTTCCGCATCCAGCACCTTCACCATTGCCTCCACCAGCGCCTGAGGCTTATAGGCGAGCTTTGAGGGTGTCAGACCCATGCGCACGACAACAAGCCGCCGTGAAGGAATGATCGCAATCACCTGACCGTCATGGCCGATCAGCCAATAGGTATCCTGCGGCAGGTCGAACCCGGCATCGGGGTCTGGGCTGGGTGAAAACCCGACGCGCGGTCCGTGCAGCCAGACGCCCCTGCCATAATCGCCGTCGGAAGCCTCCGTCGGCCTGGCCATCCATTCCACCCAGCCTTGCGGCAGGATGCGCCGGCCGTTCCAGACCCCGTCCTGTAGAAGCAACTGGCCGAAGCGCGCCCAGTCGCGTGCGGAAGCATAGAGATAGGAGGAACCGACGAAGGTGCCCCGCGCATCGGTCTCGAAAACGGCCGTGTTCATCCCGATGGGTTCGAACAGCGCCTCACGCGGCCATGCGAACGCCTCCTCCGGATTTTCAAAGGCGTTCTGCCATATGCGAGAGACAATCACGCTGGCGCCGCTCGAATAGGAAAAATGCGTTCCTGGCCGGTAAAGCAGCGGCTGGTTGGCCGCGAAGGCCGCCATGTCCGGCTCCAGGAAGAGCATGCGCGTGACGTCGCTGACGTTTCCGTAATTCTCGTTGAAGGCAAGCCCGCTCTCCATGCCGAGCAATTGAGCCAGCGTTATCTCTGCCCGGCTGTCACCCGCCCATTGGGGAAGAAGGTTCCCCTCCTCGACCGAAAGTCTTCCCGCCCCGGCCAGCGTCCCGACAATGGCCGCGTTCACCGTTTTCGTCATGGACCAGCCGATAAGCGGCTGGTCGTATCCCTCCACACCCGGCCCGAACCGCTCGCCGATGATCCGCCCGTCGCGCACGATCACGATGGCGCGCATGCCCGGCCCGGTCATGCCTGGATCGTCGAGAACCTCTGCCATGGCAGGGTTGGCCGAGACTTCGATACGGTCTCCCGCCGGCCAAAGTTCCACGTTGCCCGTGGCGGTCGGCAGATCCGCGACGATGCCGCGCGCTGCCGCCAGATCCCCGTCCGGCACGGCGGCGCATCCTGTTGCCCCGCGAAAAAGAGCAAGTCCATCGCCGATCGATCCGAAAAGGCCGGTGCGCACCGTAGCATGGGCGGCATCGACCTCAACGCGCATCAGCCTGAGAAGCGGGTTGCCCGGCGCCTGCACATCTTCGTCCAGCACCGCCGAAGGATCGCGATTGGCAAGGAAAACGTTGGAACAGATGATCTTGGCCGCATAATTGGAGCCGACGCGGATCAGTTCGGGCGGGGTGTACCAGAACCAAAGGGCTGCCACTGCCGCAACCAGGATGACGAGGCTCAAAACCCACTTGGTGATGGAAAGAGTTCTCCGCATAGCCTATCCCATAAAAAAAAGATCATGATAGCGATTCGCGCACCGGGAGGCCCTCTCTAACATGCGCCTGATGGCATTTTTGCTGACGTCGCTTCTGCTCGCCGGCTGTTCCAGCCTGAGCTACGATTTTTCCGATCTCGCCCCCTCCGCTTCGGCGCCGTCCGGCGGTCTGCGCTTTGCCGACAACGACCCGCACGAGTGGGATGGCCGTGCGCCCTGGCATTATCCGGTCCATGGCACGGATGTTTCGAAATATCAGGGTGTGGTGGACTGGCACGCCCTGAGACGGGGCGGAATTCAGTTCGCCTTCATCAAGGCGACAGAGGGCGGCGACCGGGTGGACGACATGTTCCACCGCAACTGGCAGGAAGCGCGGGCGGCGGGAATTCCACGCAGCGCCTACCACTTCTATTACTTCTGCCGGCCGGCGATCGAGCAGGCGCGTTGGTTCATATCGCATGTTCCAAGAGATAATTCGGCGCTCCCGCCCGTGCTGGACATGGAGTGGAACCATCTCTCCCCCTCTTGCAAGCTAAGGCCGCCGGCCGAGACGGTTCGCGCGGAAATGCAGGTTTTCCTCGACATAATCGAACGGCATTACGGCAAGCGCCCTATTATTTACACATCTATCGATTTCTTCGACGACAACGGCCTGTGGCGCTTCAAGGGCTATCCGTTCTGGCTGCGCTCGGTCGCCGGTCATCCGGACGAGAAATATGAAAACCACCCGTGGGTGTTTTGGCAATATACGGGAACGGGCGTGCTGCCCGGCATCAAGGGGAACGCGGACATCAACGTGTTCCACGGAAATGCGGCAGCCTGGAGGGGCTGGCTCAAGGCCCATGCCGGGTGAAGCGGCCCGATCGAGTAAGGAGTAGAGGAATGCAAGTGAAATATGGCCTGCTTGGAGCGGTTCTTGCGCTTTCGCTGCCTTCCATGGCGGCGGCCCAGCAATGCGGCGGCGATTTTGCGGCCTGGCGCGCGGGCGTCGAAGCAGAGGCGCAGAGTCAGGGCGTCGGCCCTGCAGGTCTCGACGCGCTTCAGCGCGCGCGAATCGACCAGCGCGTTCTCGACCGGGATCGCTCCCAGGGGGTTTTCACGCAAACCTTCCGCGAATTCGCGAACCGGATGATCAGCCGCGACCGGATGCAGCGGGGCGCGGCAAACCTGACAAAATATGCCAGCGTGTTCCAGCGCGCCGAAAGCGAATATGGCGTGCCGGGGCCGGTGATCGCCGCCTTCTGGGCGCTGGAGACGGATTTCGGCGCTGTTCAGGGCGATTTCAACACGCTGAACGCGCTGGCGACGCTTTCGCACGACTGCCGCCGGCCGGAGCTGTTCCGTCCCGAGTTTGTGGCTTTCCTGAAGCTCGTCGACCGGGGTCTCGTCACCACAGATACCACGGGTGCCTGGGCGGGCGAAATCGGCCAGCTCCAGGTGCTGCCGAGCGACTATCTGGAGAAAGGCGTCGACGGTGACGGGGACGGCCGCGTCGACCTGAAAGGCAGTGCTGCCGACGCGATTCTGACGGCGGCCAATAAGCTTGCCAAACTCGGCTGGAAGGCCGGCCAGCCGTGGCTGGACGAAGTGCGCGTGCCAGAAACGCTGGACTGGCATGAGACAGGCCGCGTCAACAAGATCCCGCGTTCCGAATGGGCAACGCTCGGCGTGACCGGCCGTGACGGCAGCCCCCTTCCCGCGGACGGCCTGATGGCCGGGCTGGTGCTGCCCATGGGCTACAAGGGGCCGGCCTTTCTCGCCTACGACAATTTCGACATCTATCTCGAATGGAACCAGTCGCTGATCTACACGCTCACGGCAGCGCATCTGGCCTCGCGCTATGCCGGCGCACCGGCCTTCGATGCGCGCAATCCCGAGCAGGGACTGGAGCCGGAAAACATGAAAATCCTGCAGCAGAAGCTTCAGGCCCTCGGCTATCACGTGGGCGAGGTGGATGGCATCCTAGGCTTCAACACGCGCGAGGCGGTTCGCCAGGAGCAACTCCGGCAGGGCCTTCCCGCTGATGGATGGCCAACGCAGACGCTGCTGATCGGGCTAGGACAGTAGGGAAAGACAACTCACTAGGGTTGTCCAGGCACCATAAGCATACTGCCTTGCGGCCTTAGTCGGCCATCGTCTCCAGGCTCGCCATCCCCTCAGGAGCAGCGCCTTCGTCGAATGGTCTTTCCACCTCGACGAAGGTGTCGGGATAAAATCCGTTAAAGCGGGTCCGCAGCGCCATGGAATAGGCGCCGATATGGCCGATCTCGATCCAGTCGCCCGTGTCGACGGTTTCGGGGAGCCAAAAGGGCCGTGAGAGAATGTCGACCGAATCGCAGGTCGCGCCGCAGACACGAAACGGCACGATATTCTCGGCACTGCCGCTGCGCGAGCGAATGGCCGGGTCGGGGATGAAGCGGGCGGGCAGCGTTATCTTGCCCGTCCAGGAATCGGACAATGATGCCCAGATGCCGTCATTGATGTAGAGCCGCCTGCCCTTGCGCAGAAGCACCCGCACGATCAGTGAGAAGGCGCGTGCGACGATCACGCGGCCGGGCTCGGCCACCAGCGGCAGCGTATCGAAGCCCCATTCGGCAATGTCGGCCCTCACCCGCGCCATGAGCTCTTCCAGCGAAGGCATTTCGGACTTTCGGCGATTTGGGTCGTGGCCGTATTCAGCCGGAAACCCGCCGCCGATATCCAGCGCCGCAAGCGGCACGCCCGCCCTGCCCCGCACCCAATCTGCCGAGGCGAGCGCCCGCTCATAGACATAGGGCTCCTCGATCTGGCTGCCGACGTGAAAGCAGATGCCTACCTTATAGCCGTTGCGATGAAGACGCTGCAGAAGCTGTACCGCTTGGGCCGGCCCCGCGCCAAACTTCTTCGAGAGCTCATAGGTCGCCTGCCCCTTGGTTTGGATGCGCACGAAGACGGTGAGCCTGCCCGGATCGATATCGAGCGCGCGCACGACGCGCGTAAGCTTCGTCACCTCGTCCTCGTGATCCACGGCGATTTTTCGGATGCCATAGCCTTCGAGCGCCAGGCGGATATCCGCCTGCGCCTTGACGGGATGCATGTAGAGCATCTCGGCTGATGGAGCGACGGCACGCACGGCGGCGAACTCCGCTGGCGACGCCACGTCGAAGGCGGTAACGCCGGCCTCAGCCAGCGTCTTCAACACAAGCGGCTCACCATTGGTCTTCACGGCATAAGCGGTCTTGCCGGGGAAAAGGCCCATGAAGCCGCGCGCATCCGCCTTCAGCACCTCCGGCCGGAAGCAATAGACGGATTCGTCGGGGCGCATGTTGAGCGCAACGTCGCGGGCGGTCTCGAATCGCTGCATGGCGGGTTCTCCGGTGCTGGAAGAAACTAGTCCGCGGTTGCTGCAAGGGAAACCGCCGCCGTCAAGTTCACCCGGAAAAGCAAGGCCCGTCTTGCCAGTGCCGCAATCAAGAGGGCTGGGTATCTCCGCCCAACATGTTTACATCGGTAAATTGCCGCTCCTAATATTGCTCGTAAATATTTTGTGATGGGGGCAACATTCTCCAGCCGAATCAAGCCTCAGACGCGAGTCTTTGGAAAATCATTCCACAATTTCGCTGCACTGCAACAATTAATCTTCTTGGCAACGGTTCATTAATTTCTAGAATCCGGCCTTCCAGTCAGCAGAGGAGGCTTTGCTTATGGGACTGACACGGCCACTGAATGCGCTTGCGATATGTGTGACCTTCGCATTCATCGGAGCGCTCATCATGGGGGTCCTGCCGTAAGCAGCTACAGCCGCAAGAGCCAAAGCTGAATAGACGGGAAGGCCGGGTGAAAACCCGGCCTTTTTCAATTCCGTTTTTTTAGGCGACGGCTACCTCGCCTGAAGGCTGCGCCGCCGGCCTGACGCCGATCATGTGGCAGATGGCAAAAGGAAGGTCAGCCCGGTTCATCGTATAGAAGTGGAAATCGCTGACGCCGCGTTCAACGAGGTCCAGCACCTGTTCGGCCGCGACCGCCGCCGCCACCAGCTGATGCGTCGAGGGATCGTTCTCCAGGCCATGAAAGCGCTCGGCCAGCCAAGGCGGCACATACGCGCCGCAGCGGCTTGCGAAGCGGACAACCTGCGTAAAATTATGGACGGGCAGGATTCCCGGCACGATCGGCACGTAAATGCCTGCCCGGCGCACGCGCTCCACGTATCGATCATAGACGTCGTTGTCGAAGAAGAATTGGGTGATCGCGCGCGTGGCGCCATTGTCCACCTTGCGCTTGAGCATCTCGATATCGGTTGCGAAGTCGGGACTTTCCGGATGCTTTTCCGGGTAGGCGGAAACCGAGATGTCGAAATCTCCTTGACGGGCCAGCGCGCCGACGAGGTCCGCCCCGTTGATGTAGCCGTCCGGATGTGGCCGATAGGCTGCACCGGCACCTTCCACGGGATCGCCGCGCAGCGCCACGAAACGTTTCACGCCCATGGCGGCGAATTCGGAAATGACGCCATCGACCTGCTCGCGCGAAGCATCCACGCAGGTAAGGTGCGCCGCCGGGGTCAGCTCCGTCTCCTGCAGGATCCGGCGCACCGTATGGGCCGTTCGCTCGCGCGTCGAGCCGCCGGCACCATAAGTGACCGACACGAAAGCGGGCTGGAGCGGGGCGAGACGCACTACGGTCTCCCACAGCTTTTCCGCCATCTCATCGCTCTTCGGCGGGAAAAATTCAAAGGATACGCGGATCTTCTCGGCCGCCTCGTGCCGCCGCGCGAATCGGTAGTTCGTCATCACGCCATCTCCTTGCGCGCGGTGATTTCTTCTGATGCCACTGCGACGCGCCGGTCGTGGGCCAGCCACATTTTCACTGTCAGTCCCTTCTTTGTCCCGCCTTCCGGCACGAAACTGCGGGTGGTCTCAAGGTCGAGTTCGGCTTCCTTGAGCCATTCGGCGATCTGACGGTCGGCAAAGCCGAGCCTCAGATGCGCATGTTCCTCCCGCAGGAAATCAAGATTGTGTGGCGCGAAATCGACGATCACCAGCCGTCCGCCGGGTTTCAGCAGCCGAGCCGCCTCGCGGATCGCGGCGGCGGGATCTTCCAGATAATGAAGCACCTGATGAATGGTCACAAGATCATGGGCGCCGCGTTCCACCGGCGGCGCATAGATATCGCCCTGCCGGACCTGCGCATGCGCTATGCCCGCGCGCTCCAGATTGGCGCGCGCAACCGCGAGCATTTCACGGGACAAGTCGATGCCGAGCCCGCGTCGATATAGCGGCGCGAAGATTTCAAGAAGCCGGCCGGTGCCCGTGCCGAGATCCACCATGGATTGGAAACTCTTTTCGCCCACCATCGCCCTTAGGCCTGCTTCGACGGCTGCATCCGGCACATGAAGCGAGCGGATCTGGTCCCAGCTCACCGCATTCCTGCGGAAATATTCAACCGCCCTCTCCTGCCGCCGCCGCTTGATCGCCTCCAGGCGTTCCAGGTCGCGGTCAGCCACCGGATCGGCCCGGTCGACGCGCGCCACGACGCTATCGACGAATTCACGCGCGGTCTCCGTATCGGAGAGGCGGAAGAATGCCCAGGAACCCTCCTGATAGCGCGCGATGAGGTCCGCTTCGAGCAAGAGCTTCAAATGGCGCGAGACGCGCGGCTGCGACTGGTTCAGGATTTCGGTCAGGTCGGAGACGGTAAGGTCGGCATGGGAAAGCAACACCAGAATGCGCAGCCGGCTGGGCTCGGCGGCAGCCTTCAGGATATCGACCATCACGTCGAGCTGAATTCTCGGGCGCGTCAGCATCGCTTTCTCCAAAAACATATAAAGATATGTTTATATGAGCCTGCTCTCCTTGGCAAGCATGCATGCCCGCCACCGATCATTTTGTGAACATCTAAGGCGGCGCCCGTCTTTTGCCTACTGATGACCGCCTTTCTCCTATATCCGACTGAAAAGGAGAATGGGATGAAGGTCTCCACCACGCGCCAGCGCTCCGTGAACAAAGCTCTGACGGCGCTGCTGCCGCAGGCGCCATTCTCGGATACCGAAAAAATTCGCGCGCTTGCCAATGACCGCAAGCTCC
The DNA here is from genome assembly GCF_011317445.1 of Chelativorans multitrophicus. Lineage (GTDB taxonomy): Bacteria > Pseudomonadota > Alphaproteobacteria > Rhizobiales > Rhizobiaceae > Chelativorans > Chelativorans multitrophicus. The sequence continues at coordinate 257,940 of NZ_JAAAPL010000002.1, read as the reverse complement.
GCTCCTTGCCCGCTTCGGTGGCAGTATGGCTCGCGACCGTCAGCCATGTGCGCCATGAGCACAGCGATTACGATCAGCTCCTCGCCGAGGGCTACGACCGCGACGCCGCGCGCTTCTTCGTGGTGGACCAGATCAACGAGGTGTTGACCCGATGGCGCGCGACAAGGCTGCTGGAGCCGGATGAGGAGGACGAATAGCTTTCCTCGGTCCTGAATGCGTGCGCATCACGCAAGGGCATCGCGCAGGAGCCCTTACATCATCCTTAACAGCGCGCCGCCTATGGAATAGCCGGCGCCGAAGGCGCAGAGGAGGCCGAATTCGCCGGGCTGCATGTCTTCGTAATTTTCAGCGAGCGCGATGATGGCGCCCGCGGCCGCCGTATTGCCGAGCCGTTCAAGAACGGTGGGCGCACGGTCCTGCCCCACCTCCTCGCCGAAAGCGAGCTTGAGAATCATCTTGTTCATGCGGGCATTCGCCTGGTGCAGCCAAAATCGGCGCATGGTGAGCGGCGTGTGCCCATATTCGCCCAGGAAATCCACGATGAACTGGTGCCCCGCCAGTGTGACCTCCTTGAAGACCTTGCTGCCCGCCTGCTTGATGAGCTGGCCTTCGACGGCGAGGTTATAGGGATCGTCCTGGGCGAGGCGGCTGAGAAACCCAAAATTCGTGCGGATATTGCTTGAGAACTGGGTCCAGAGCCGCGTATCGATCACTTCAAATCGGCCGGAATAGCTGCCGCCGGAATCCATACCCTCCACCACCATGGCGGTGGCTGCGTCGCCGAAGATGAAATGCGTCTGTCGGTCGCGGAAGTCGAGATGTGCCGTGATCAGCTCCGGGGTCACCACGAGCACGCGGCGGTGCGCGCCGGTCCGCACCAGATTGGCTGCCGTGTGGAGGCCCAAAAGTGCCGAGGAGCAGCCGAGGCCCATGTCGAATGCAGCGCCTTCGGCGCCCAAAGCCTGCTGGATTTCGATGGCGATGGCCGGATAGGGACGCTGATGATGCGCGGCGGAGCAGATTACGAGATCGATATCGCGCGGGGAGAGCCGCGCATGATCGAGCGCCTTCCGCGCGGCCTTGAGACCGAACTCGGCCATGACGGAAAGCTCGTCGTCGCGCCTTGCCGGAATGCGCGGAGCCATCCGCGCCGGGTCCAGAATGCCTTCCCGCTCATAAACATGGCGCTGCCGGATGCCCGACGCCTGGACGATAAAATCCGCATCGGAACGCGGCAGCGGCTCCTCGCCCAGCGCTGCCCTGCGGATATTTTGTGTTTCCACCCATCGGTTGAAGCTGTCGACGAGTTCTTCGTTGGAAATGACTGCGCGCGGAATCTCGACGCCGAGGCCGGAAAGGCAGACGCGGCCAAATCCTTCCCGCTCCCGGTCTGGTGCAGGATTTTCCGACTCACGCTCGCTAATCCGGCGTAGCATCTTCCATGCCCTTCGCACCGAAGCCGCACTCGGCTCCATCCTGTTGGATACCGCTTACTGCCGAGGAAGGGAATGGAATAAGGTTTATTTGCGACGGCGCAACGAGGCTAGGCTTACTTATCCCCTAACGCTTGGGAAAGAACGCGCATCACTTCATCGCTCGTGTAGGGCTTTTGCAGCATGGGGCGGCTGTGCCACTCGGCGGGTATTCCCGACTGGTCGTAGCCGGTGGCGAAGATTACCGGCATCCTGTCCGCGAGCCGGTGTGCCAGCGGGAAGACCTGCTTGCCGCTGACATTGACGTCCAGAATGGCGATATCGGCGGCCAGATCGCCATCCACCATCTCCTCGGCGCGGTCGAAGCGCATGGCGGGGCCAACGACAAGGCAACCAAGATCCTCCAGAATCATCTCGAGATTCATGGCGACCAGCGCCTCATCTTCGACGATAAAGACACGGAGACCTTCGAGACTGCTGGAATCGGCGGACATATTGTTCATCACCATGGAACGGCGCGGAATGCCAGGCGGCAAAGCGGGAGCCGTTCTTCCGGTTGATGCTGTGAAATTGTCATCGCTCGGTCCCCGCCAGACGCATTAGGTTCTCTAACGCCGAAGGAGCCGTTTGGTTCCTAAGCAAATCTTAGCTTATCGCGTCAGCCTTTTATACGTGACCCGCTTCGGATTGACGCTGTCCGGCCCCAGCCGCCGGATCTTGTCCGCCTCATATTCCTCGAAATTGCCTTCGAACCACTCCACATGGCTATCGCCCTCGAAGGCGAGAATGTGAGTGGCAAGCCGGTCGAGGAACATGCGGTCGTGCGAAATGATCACGGCGCAGCCTGCGAAATTCTCCAGCGCGTCCTCGAGTGCGGCGAGCGTCTCGGTATCGAGGTCGTTTGTGGGCTCGTCGAGCAGGATGACGTTGCCGCCCTCCTTGAGGAGCTTTGCCATATGAACGCGGTTGCGCTGGCCGCCCGAAAGCGTTCCGACTTTCTGCTGCTGATCGCCGCCCTTGAAGTTGAAGGAGGAGCAATAAGCGCGGGAATTCACCTCGTGCTTGCCGAGCTTTATGACGTCATTGCCGCCGGAGATCTCTTCCCAGACGCTCTTGTCGGGATTGAGCGTGTCGCGGCTCTGGTCCACATAGCCGAGCTTCACCGTCTCACCGACACGAATCGTGCCCTGGTCAGGCTGCTCCTGGCCGGTGATCATGCGGAAGAGCGTGGTCTTGCCGGCGCCGTTGGGGCCGATCACGCCGACGATGCCGCCGGGCGGCAGCTGAAAGCTGAGATTGTCGATCAACAGCCGGTCGCCATAACCTTTCGACAGCCCCTCCACCTCGATCACCACATTGCCCAGCCGCTCGCCGGACGGGATGATGATCTGCGCCTCGCCGGGGCGGCGGTCATTGGCGGCCTGCACCAGCTCGTCATAGGCGCGGATACGGGCCTTGCTCTTGGCCTGCCTGGCCTTGGGGCTCGCCGCGATCCACTCGCGCTCGCGGGCCAGCGCTTTCTGCCGGGCGGCCTCCTCGCGGCCTTCCTGCGCCATGCGCTTGGCTTTGGCTTCCAGATAGGCGGTGTAATTGCCCTCGTACGGAATACCGCGGCCCCGGTCGAGCTCGAGAATCCAGCCGGTGACATTGTCAAGGAAGTAGCGGTCGTGTGTGACGATCAGCACCGCGCCCGGATATTCGCGCAGGTGTTTTTCGAGCCAGGCCGTCGTCTCCGCATCGAGATGGTTGGTCGGCTCGTCGAGCAGCAGGAGATCGGGCTGGCGAAGCAGAAGCTGGCAAAGGGCCACACGACGCTTCTCGCCGCCGGAAAGCTTGCTCACGTCGGCATCGGGCGCGGGGCAGCGCAGCGCCTCCATCGCCATTTCCACCTGCGAATCGAGGTCCCAAAGATTCTGGCTGTCGATCTTGTCCTGCAACGCGGCGGCCTCATCGGCCGTCTCGTCCGAATAGTTCATCATCAGTTCGTTGTAGCGGTCGAGGATCGCCTTCTTGGCCGCCACGCCCTGCATCACATTGCCCAGCACGTCCAGCGCCGGATCGAGCTGCGGCTCCTGCGGCAGATAGCCGGAAGTGGCGCCTTCGGCGAGCCAGGCCTCGCCCGTGTACTCCTTGTCGAGCCCTGCCATGATCCTGAGCACGGTGGATTTACCAGCACCGTTCGGCCCCAGAATGCCGATCTTGGCGTCGGGGTAGAAGGAAAGGTGGACATTGTCCAAAACCTTCTTGGCTCCGTAAGCCTTGTTGAGACCGGCCATATGATAGATGAATTGACGTGCCATGGGGGCGAAACTGCTCCGTGGTGTGGGAATGGACGCAAACAGCGAATAGGAAGTAGCCAATAGGGATCTCGAACAGGCGCTCGGGGCCACATCTTTCCCTACTTGCTATTCACTACCCCCTGTTTGCTTTTTCGCCGCGTATGTAGGCCAAAGACGCCCGGGGAGCAACGTGGCATTCAAGACCGAGACGACATTGAACAGCCCGACCGGGGCAACGCTCCGGCTTTACATGCAAGGCGCCGAAGGCAGTCCGCGCGCTGTCGTCCAGATCAATCACGGATTGGCCGAGCATGCCGGCCGCTATGGCCGCTTCGCCGCATTTCTTGCAGGGCACGGCTTCCATACTTACGCGCATGACCACCGAGGCCACGGCCATACTGAGGCGCCGCGGGCGGCGCTCGGCTCTTTCGGGCCGGAGCCCGCGGCGGATAACGTGCTGGCGGACGTTCTGGCCGTCCACGACCATATCGCCGAGAAGCATCCGGGCTTGCCGGTCATCCTCTTCGGCCATTCCATGGGGGCGATGATCGCGCTTGCCTTTCTGGCACGCCATCCGCAGCGCGTGCGCGCGGCAGCACTCTGGAACATGCCGCTCGCGACGCGGATCGAAGCGCAGGCGGCAAAGGCCTTCCTTGCCTGGGAGCGCTTCCGGCTCGGCTCGGACGTTCCCTCGCGGATCATGCCGCGCCTCACCTTCCGCGCCTGGGCGAAGGCTGTCCCGGATGCGCGAACGCCCTTCGACTGGCTCTCGCAAGACACAAGCGAAGTGGACCGCTATATCGCCGATCCGCTCTGCGGCTGGGATGCGACGGTGGGCTTATGGCGCGCTGTCTTCAATTTCAATCTGATAGCGGTGAACGACCGTGCGCTCCGGGCGATCCCGAAGACGCTTCCGATCCAGCTTACGGGGGGCGGCGCGGACCCTTCGACAGCGGGAGGCATTGCGCTCAGAAGGCTTGAAAAGCGCCTTCGCAGGAACGGCTTTTCAGACCTGGAAACAACGATTTACCCGGAAAGCCGGCACGAACCTCTCAACGAGCTGAATCGAAATCTCATCATGCGCGATTTCGCGAACTGGGCTGAAAAGGTGCTGTCGCGAACCTGAAAGCGCCCGCTATCAGTTCTACATCAGCCTCGGCTGATCGCTCGGCTCCGATATGCCTTCCAACGCGTGTCCGGCGGCCAGGCCATCCCCGCGGACGAGATCTGCGAGCGCCACGATGCCAACGAGCCGCTTATCGCGATTGATCACCGGCAGCCGCCGGACCTGATGCCGCGCCATGACTGCGGCTGCGCGTTCCGCATCGTCATCCTCATAGCAGTAGGCCACCCTTTCCGACATAACCTCCCGCACACTGGTATTGCCGGCAGACCGTTCCTCGGCCACCGCGCGAACCGTGATGTCGCGGTCGGTTACCATGCCGATCAGCCGGTCGTTTTCGCCCACCGGCAGGGCTCCGACATTGTCCTCGCGCATTTTGCGGGCGGCTTCGCGGATGGTGGCGTTGGGGTCGATAAGATCGACCGACCTTGTCATGATTTCCTGGATCTGCATGACCTGTCCTCCTGCCTCAACCAGTTGTCTTCCAACACAAACGACGGTAGGGCTTTGATGTTTCATGGCGTTGGGGGGCGAAATCGCCCTTTCCGTGCCTCTCACCGAGAGAATGGAGCAGCAAGGACGATGGCCGAACCGCCGCTTTCCAATATCCGTGTCATCGAGCTTGCCCGCATTCTCGCAGGCCCCTGGGCAGGCCAGCTTCTGGCCGATCTCGGCGCCGAAGTTATCAAGGTCGAAAACCCGGACGGGGGCGATGACACCCGCAAATGGGGCCCGCCCTTCGTGACGGGAAAGGACGGAGAGAACCTTTCGGCCGCCTATTTTCATTCCTGCAACAGGGGAAAGCGCTCGATCGCGCTTGATTTCACGAGGGAGGAAGACCGCGCGGTTCTCCTGAAGCTGATCGCCTCGGCCGACGTGCTGATCGAGAACTTCAAGCTCGGCGGCCTAAAAAAATACGGCCTCGATTACGAGAGCCTGAAGGCGATCAACCCGCGCCTCGTCTACTGCTCCATCACCGGATTCGGGCAGGATGGACCCTATGCTCCGCGTGCGGGCTATGATTTCATCATACAGGGCATGTCCGGCCTGATGTCGATCACCGGGCCCGCCGACGGCGAGCCGCAGAAGGTGGGTGTTGCCGTCACCGATATCTTCACCGGCCTTTATTCCGTCATCGCAATTCAGGCGGCGCTCCGCCACGCGGAAAAGACCGGCGAGGGGCAGCATATCGACATGGCGCTGTTCGATACGCAGGTTTCGGTGCTCGCCAACCAGAACCTGAATTATTTGGTCTCCGGCATCGCCCCGGTCCGCATGGGCAATGCGCATCCCAATATCTCCCCTTACGAGGTCTTCGAGGTGGTGGACGGGCATTTCATCCTGGCTGTCGGCAATGACAGGCAGTTCGAGCGTTTCTGCGCCGTAATAGGCCGCGAGGAACTGGCGGCCAATCCTGAATTCTCCACCAACGCCGCGCGCGTCGCCAACCGCGAGCGGCTCAGGAGCGAAATCGCGCTGAGGCTGAAGACATTCGCACGCGATCTGCTCCTTAAAAGCCTCGAAGAGGCGGGCGTGCCGGCAAGCCCCATTAACACGATCGCCGACATGTTCGCCGACCCGCAGACCATCGCCCGCGGAATGCGGCTCGACCTGAAGGACGCGGACGGCAACGCGCTTCCCTCCGTGCGCGCGCCGATGGTCATGTCGCAAACCCCGCTTGCCTATACGCGCCCAAGCCCGCGGCTGGGCGAACATACCGAGGAAATCCTGCGCGAACTGGAGGAAAGCACGTGAAGAGCGGCGGTCAACTCATCGTCGAAGCCTTGGAAGCAAATGGCGTGGATCGCCTCTACTGCGTGCCGGGCGAAAGCTATCTGGCAGTGCTCGACGCGCTCCACGATTCCAAGATCCGCACCATCGTCTGCCGCCAGGAAGGCGGCGCGGCCATGATGGCCGATTGCCACGGAAGGCTCACCGGCCGCCCCGGCATCTGCTTCGTCACGCGTGGGCCAGGCGCCACGAACGCGACGGCCGGCATCCATATCGCAAGGCAGGACTCGGTGCCGATGATCCTTTTCATCGGCCAGGTGGCAAGCCATGCCCGCGAGCGCGAGGCCTTTCAGGAAGTGGATTACCGCGCCCTGTTCGGGCCGCTCGCCAAATGGGCGACGGAAATCGACGATCCGGCCCGCATTCCCGAAATCGTCACGCGCGCCTTTTCGGTCGCCACCTCCGGCCGGCCCGGCCCGGTGGTCATCTCCCTTCCCGAGGACATGCTGACGGAAACGGCTGAGGCGCCCGCCGCCCTGCCCTATACGCCGGTGGAAACCCGCCCCGGCCATCACGAGATGCAGAAGCTGGAAGAGCTTCTGGGCACAGCGAAACGTCCCTTCGTCATCCTTGGCGGCACCCGCTGGGACGAAGCCTCCGTGTCGGCCTTCCAGAAGGCGGCGGAGCGCTGGGCGCTTCCCGTAGGCGTCTCCTTCCGCCGCCAGATGCTGTTCGATCACCTGCACCCCTGCTATGCAGGCGATATCGGCATCGGCCCGAACCCGAAGCTGGCCGAGGCGATCAAGAGCGCCGATCTCGTGCTGCTCGTCGGCGGACGTTTCGGGGAGATCCCGTCTTCAGATTACACGCTTCTGAAGAGCCCCTACCCCGACCAGAAGCTGGTGCATGTGCACCCCGACGCGAACGAACTCGGCCGCGTCTACCGCCCGACGCTTGCCATCAATGCCTCGCCCGCGGCCTTCGCCGCGGCTTTCGCGGAACTCGATCCCGGCGCCACGCCCGACTGGGCCGATGAGACGACGCGACTCCACGGCGCCTATCTCACATGGTCGACACCGCCTGAGACCGGCCCCGGCGCCGTGCATATGGGACCGATTTGGAACCACCTCGAAAGCGTCTTGCCGGAGGATGCGATCATCACCAACGGCGCGGGCAACTACGCGACCTGGATCCACCGCTTCCACCGCTTCCGCCGCTATGGCACGCAGAGCGCGCCCACATCGGGCTCGATGGGCTACGGCACGCCGGCCGCGGTGGCGGCAAAGGATCTTTTCCCAGACCGCCTCGTGGTGGCGTTCGCGGGCGACGGCTGTTTCCTCATGAACGGGCAGGAATTTGCCACCGCCGTGCAACATGACCTGCCCATCATCGTGATCGTCGTCAATAACGGGACCTATGGCACAATCCGCATGCACCAGGAGCGCGAATATCCCGGCCGTGTCTCCGGCACCGACTTGAAGAACCCTGACTTTGCGGCGCTCGCCCGCGCCTATGGCGGCTATGGCGAGACGGTGGAGAAGACGGAGGATTTCGCGCCTGCCTTCGAGCGCGCGCGGGAAAGCGGAAAGCCGGCGATCATTGAGATAAAGCTCGACCCGGAAGCGATCACGCCGACAAAGACGCTGACGCAGATCCGTGAGGGGCGATAATTCTTCTGACCTCAGGGGATGTGAGCGCCGCCTAACCGCCTCTTCTGGCATGATAGGCGGCGCCGGCGGCCGCCCCGAGTGCAATCCCGACGGCTATTCCAATGGCGACATTGTCCATCGCCGCGCCTATTGCCGCGCCCACGCCGATGCCGAGCGCCATACCAAGAGCCATGGCGGAATACTGATCGTTCATGTGCCGGGAACTAGGGGCAGGTCGAGAAGATGCAAGGGCGACTAGAACATCGATTAAAAGTCAGCCTGGATCGGGAATGGCGTAACACCCGTCATACCGTGTAGGGGATTGCAGTTCGTGCCGGTTGCACTCTATTCAGGGACATACGTTCCCTCATCCAATGCCCTCAAAATCCCACGCGCATCCATGGGTCCAGAATAACCCTTCAAGCTGCCGACCTCCTCCAGCACCTTTCGAGCTTCTTCGGGAAGCACTGCAAGCGTATGGATTGCAGCCTTCGCCCGCACCTTTGTATTAGGATGTTGGTACAGCGACGATAGATATCTGCGGTGGTCCCCGGGCCGCCGCTTTAACTCATCCGAAATAATCATCATCTGATCGAAGAGGCGATTATAGCGGCGGGTATCAAGGTCGAGATTTGCATTATACTGTGCTATGCTGATTTCCGCGAAGCGCGGCAACGAGTTCCTCGGTGGAAAGTGCTCCTGGTTTCATCTTTGTCGCCCGAGACGCCGTCATTCCGGCATGTACCGCCCTTCTTTGATAGCATCCAGCATGCCCTTCGTTTTAAGGCCTTCCTGTTTGCACTTCGTCATGGCTTCAGCAGGCGTCTTCTCGACGATATGGTGAACGTCATAGGCGGGCCGTGGCTGGTGTGCACTGCGCCGGAGTACGTCAAGGGGCTCAGCCTTGTCGAAATATGATCCTATAGTATGACCGGCTCGTCGGCAGGCGGAAACCACCTACTCTCTCCGCTAGAGATCGTATCAGGTTGGTTTGAAAATCCCTTCGTCGAGCGTCCACAGTGACATTCCGGCATCGCCGGCCTGCGGACCTTGGCCTGACGCTGCGATTGCTTCCAACTGTTTGCGTGCTTCGTTTGGTTCGATAGCCAGCGTCGCCTTAGCAGCATTGAGACGCACCTGCATATTGGGATGGCTATATAACCGGAGCAAGAGCGTTCGCTGGTCGCCTTCTCGGCTCTTCAATTCTGCCAAGATAGCGGCCTTTTCGTCATAAAGCTTGTTGAAACTGCCAATTTCGTTTCGAAGCAACGCGTTATCCTGCTCGATCCCGATCTCTGCAAAGCGCATGACCAAATGTTCGCTCGTAAAACGTGCAAGGTTCTGACGGATCTTCACGGTTTGAGTACCCCGAACCTTTGAAGGCCATGGGACCTATCCGCCCTCTCTCTTCCCAACTTTTTCCCCTAAGATACTCTCTTGGAGACAACCCTCCGAATTCGTCATCTTTCTTGCTGTACCAAGAAATCTATCCCCTCCGGAAGGGAGATCTCACCCCAAAAACAGCTTCTCCAGAAATGCCGCCGCGTCCTCGAAGCGGCTTTCCCCGCCCTTTTCCGGTCCCAGCACGGCACGCACCTGCACGTCGAAATCGGCATAATGCTGGGTGGTGGCCCAGATGGCGAAGATGAAGTGGTGGGGGTCGGCCTCCCTTAGCTTCCCCTGCCGAATCCATTGGCGGATGATCTCTGCCTTCTCGTCCACCAGGTCCTTCAGCTCGCCTTCGAGCAGCGGCATGATGCGCGGCGCGCCCTGCAGGATCTCGTTGGCGAACAGCCGGCTTTCGCGCGGGAAGTCGCGCGCCATCTCGACCTTGCGCCGGATATAGGAGCGGATTTCGGTGGCTGGATCGCCGTCCGCATTCATCTCCCGCAAGGGCGCCAGCCATGCTTCCATCAGCCGGTCGATGAGGGTGACGAAGATCGCCTCCTTGCTTTTGAAGTAATAGAGCAGGTTCGGTTTCGACATACCCGCAGCTTCGGCGATCTGGTCGATCGTGGAGCCGCGGAAGCCGTGCTGCGAGAAAACCTCAAGAGCCGCCTCCCGGATGAGTTCACGCCTTTCACGCTGGATTCGCGTCCGCTTCGGCTTGGCGGGCTCATCCACGATGGCGCCTGTCCTGGACATTTCCCCGATTTTTCCTCCTTCTGGCACAGTCGCATCTGACAGACTGGAACGCGCGGGGGCAAGTGCAAATCCTTACAATGCCGCTTGACCGCCCTATTGGCGGTGTTAACGATTGTCCAAACGGTCAAAAATTGCGTATCGTTTTCCGGGGAGTACCAAGCTTGACCAGGACAAAAAGAGGTAGAAGGAGGCTTGGTAATGCTTGAGCGACCCAAAAGACCGAATGATCTCAGCGCATTCTGGATGCCGTTCACGGCCAACCGGCAGTTCAAGCAGGCGCCGCGTATGCTCGTCTCGGCCAAGGATATGCATTATACGACCGATGACGGCCGCAAGCTTCTCGACGGCACGGCGGGGCTGTGGTGCGTCAATGCCGGCCACTGCCGGCCGAAAATCACGGAAGCCATCAGGCATCAGGCGGGCGAGCTGGACTATGCTCCTGCCTTCCAGATGGGTCATCCCATCGTCTTCGAATTCGCAAGCCGTCTGGTGGATATCGCGCCGGAAGGCATGGATCATGTCTTCTTCACCAATTCCGGGTCGGAGTCCGTCGAGACTGCGCTGAAGATCGCCCTTGCCTATCACCGGGCGAAGGGTGACGGCTCGCGCACGCGTCTCATCGGCCGCGAGCGCGGCTATCACGGGGTTAATTTCGGCGGCATTTCCGTTGGCGGCATCGTCAACAACCGCAAGATGTTCGGCACGCTTTTGGCCGGCGTAGACCACCTGCCGCACACATACCTGCCGGGGAAGAACGCCTTCTCACGCGGCGTGCCTGAGCATGGGGTGGAGCTTGCCGACGAGTTGGAGCGGATCGTGGCGCTTCACGATGCCTCCACCATCGCCGCCGTCATCGTCGAGCCGGTGGCCGGGTCTGCCGGCGTGATCCTGCCGCCCAAGGGCTATCTGAAGCGGCTCCGAGAGATCTGCGACAAGCACGGCATCCTGCTCATCTTCGATGAAGTCATCACAGGCTTTGGCCGCCTGGGCACGCCCTTTGCGGCCGATTATTTCGGCGTGGTGCCCGATATCATGACGACGGCCAAGGGTATCACCAACGGCGTGATCCCGATGGGCGCGGTGTTCGTGAAGAAGGAGATCCACGACGCCTTCATGAACGGCCCGGAGCACATGATCGAGTTCTTCCACGGCTATACCTATTCGGGCAACCCGATCGCCTGCGCCGCCGGCCTCGCTACCCTCGAAACCTACAGGGAGGAAGGCCTGCTCACGCGCGGCGAGGAATTGGGCCAGCACTGGGAGGATGCGCTGCATTCGCTCAAGGGCGAGCCGCATGTGATCGACATCCGCAATATCGGCCTTGTCGGCGCGATCGAAATGGAGCCGATACAAGGCCAGCCCACCAAGCGCGCCTTCTCCGCCTTCCTGAAGGGCTTCGAGAAGGGGCTGTTGATACGCACGACCGGCGACATTATCGCGCTGTCACCCCCGCTTATCATCACCAAGGGGCAGATTGACGAGATCGTGGACCATGTAAGGGAAATTTTGCGATCTATAGATTAAGCGCCGGCCCTTCGGGGCTGGCCTGCATGTGAGCCGGAACGAAAGCCCAGAAAAGACGAGGGGAACCAAATGGCAGCACCCGGCGAAAATCTGAGGATCAATGCGGACCGCCTCTGGGATTCCATTCACGAGATGGCCGCGATCGGCCCCGGCATCGCCGGCGGCAACAACCGGCAGACGCTGACCGACGAAGACGGCCAGGCACGGCACCTCTTCAAGAAGTGGTGCGAGGAAGCCGGCATGTCCGTCTCCGTGGACGCCATGGGCACTATGTTCGCGCAGCGCGAGGGCACCGACCCCGATGCCCTGCCCGTCTATGTGGGCTCCCATCTCGATACGCAGCCGACGGGCGGCCGCTATGACGGCGTGCTGGGCGTCCTCGGCGGGTTGGAGGTGATCCGCAGCCTCAATGACCTCGGCATCAAGACGAAGCACCCGATCGTCGTCACCAACTGGACCAACGAGGAAGGCACCCGCTTCGCCCCGGCCATGCTCGCCTCCGGCGTCTTTGCCGGCATGCATGATCTCGAATGGGCCTATGACCGGAGGGATGCGCAGGGAAAGCGCTTCGGCGACGAGCTGGAGCGCATCGGCTGGAAGGGCGAAGAGCCGGTCGGCGGCCGCAAGATGAAGGCCTTCTTCGAGCTCCACATCGAGCAAGGCCCGATTCTGGAGGACGAGGGGATTGATATAGGCGTCGTCACCCACGGCCAGGGGCTCAAATGGCTCCAGGTGACGCTCTCCGGCCGCGAGAGCCATACCGGCTCGACGCCCATGCCCAAGCGGCGCAACGCCGGGCTCGGCATGGCCCGCGTGATCGAGCTCGTCCATGAAGTGGCGATGGACTACCAGCCCCACGCCGTGGGCGCCGTCGGCCACATGGAGGTCTATCCCAATTCCCGCAACATCATCCCGGGCCAAACGGTTTTCACCATAGACATTCGCTCGCCCGACAAAAAAGTGCTCGACATGATGGATGCGCGCATCCGACAGGGCATTGCGACCATTTGCGATGCGATGGATATTACCTCCGAAATCGAGCAGGTCGGGCATTTCGATCCCGTCACCTTCGACAAGGGATGCGTCGAGGCAATCCGCAAGGCCGCCGAACGGCTCGGATACACGCACCGCGATATCGTCTCCGGCGCCGGGCATGATGCCTGCTGGATCAACCGCGTGGCCCCCACGGCCATGGTCATGTGCCCCTGCGTCGACGGCCTCTCCCACAACGAAGCCGAGATGATCACCAAGGAATGGGCGCAGGCTGGCGCCGATGTGCTTTTCCATGCTGTGGTGGAGACGGCGGAAATCGTTGAATGATCGCAACTGACGGGAATGCATTCCCGCCGCGGACGAGGAGAACCTGCTTCCGACAAGAAAACGCACCGACGTCAACACAGAAGAAGAAATCGGGGAACGTGCGTGCATTCAGCACAGAACATCGTCGAGGCCCGTAATGTAAGCCTCACCTTCGAAACGAATGACGGGCCGGTCCAGGCCCTGTCCAATGTCGATCTTGCGGTCCGGCGCGGCGAGTTCGTTTCCTTCATCGGCCCATCCGGCTGCGGCAAGACAACCCTTTTGCGCCTGGTCGCGGACCTTGAGCAGCCCACGGCAGGTGAATTACGCGTCGGCGGCCTTTCGCCCGAGGAAGCGCGCAAGGCGCGCACCTACGGTTATGTTTTTCAGGCACCGGGCCTGTTTCCCTGGCGCACGATCGAGAAGAATATCGCACTGCCGCTGGAAATCATGGGCTATTCGGCGGAGGAGCAGAAGCGGCGGATCGCCAGCACGCTGGAACTCGTCAATCTCTCCGGCTTCGCGCGCAAATTCCCCTGGCAGCTGTCGGGCGGCATGCAGCAGCGCGCCTCCATCGCCCGCGCGCTTTCCTTCGACGCCGACCTCCTTCTGATGGATGAGCCCTTCGGCGCGCTGGACGAAATCGTGCGCGACCACCTGAACGAGCAGCTCTTGGAGCTGTGGGCGCGCACCAGCAAGACCATCTGCTTCGTCACACACTCCATTCCCGAGGCGGTCTATCTCTCGACACGCATCGTGGTGATGTCACCGCGGCCCGGCCGAGTGACCGATATTATCGAGTCGCCGCTGCCGATGGAGCGGCGGCCGCTGGATATTCGCGAGTCGCCGGAATTCCTTGAGATCGCCCACCGCGTGCGGGAAGGCTTGAGAGCGGGGCACAGCGATGAGTGAGCGATCGAGGCCCGCCACATGACCGCCTCCGCCCCCATCGCCGCCCCGGGCTCCGCGTCGGCCACAACCGGCGCCGTGTTCCGCCGCCTCAGTGAAGGCAACACCCTGCCGGTCCTGATCGTCGTCACCGCCATCGTCGCGATCTGGTACGGCTTTACCATCTATCTGAACGCGCCCTGGCAGATCGACACCTATCAGCGCACCGGCGCCGAATGGACCGCGGCGGATCTGGTGCGCGACACCATGGCCCAGGAGCGGCCGGTCCTCCCGGCTCCGCATCAGGTTGTGGCGGAGATCTGGAAGACGGTTGTCGATGTGCGGCCCACATCCAACCGCAGCCTCCTCAAACACGCCTGGATCACGCTTTCGTCCACATTGCTCGGCTTTGCGATCGGCACGGCGCTCGGCATCCTTATTGCCGTTGGCATCGTGCACAACCGCGCCATGGACAAGTCCGTCATGCCGTGGGTGATTGCGAGCCAGACGATCCCGATCCTGGCGATCGCGCCGATGATTATCGTGGTTCTCAATGCCGTGGGCATATCGGGCCTGCTGCCTAAGGCGCTGATCTCCACCTATCTCTCTTTTTTCCCAGTGGTGGTCGGGATGGTGAAAGGGTTCAAGAGCCCGGAAGCCATCCAGATCGACCTGATGCGCACCTATAATGCAAGCGGTCCGCAGACATTCTGGAAGCTGCGCTGGCCCTCCGCGCTGCCCTATCTCTTCACCTCCATGAAAGTGGCGGTCGCCATCAGCCTTGTCGGTGCTATCGTCGGCGAATTGCCCACCGGCGCAGTCGCGGGGCTGGGCGCACGGCTTCTCGCCGGCTCCTATTACGGCCAGACGGTGCAGATCTGGGCCGCGCTCTTTATGGCCGCTGCCCTGGCAGCGGTGCTCGTCGCCTTGGTGGGCCTCGTGCAGCGCCTCGTCATGCACCGCATGGGAGCGAAGCCATGAACCTGACGGTCGCAGGCGCTCTCGCTTTCTGGGCCGCTGCCTGGCTGCTGAACGAGCGGCTTGTCCGGCTTGACGCCCGGACGGAGCATGCGCGCCGCGCGGTCGCCCTCCTCGTCCCCGCCGTCTTCGGCATCACCCTGCTCGTCGTATGGGAGGGGCTGGTGCGTGGCCTTGGCGTGCCCACGGTGCTGCTCCCTCCACCCTCGATGATCTGGGAGCGCCTCGTCAATTCGCTGCCGACGCTCTGGGCGGATTTCCAGCAGACATTCCTCAAAGCGGTGCTGATCGGCTATGCGCTCGGCTGCGGCTCGGGCTTCCTTGCCGCGATTGCGGTCGACCGCTCACCCTTTCTGAAACGCGGACTTCTGCCCCTCGGCAATTTCGTCTCGGCGCTTCCGATCATCGGCATCGCGCCGATAATGGTCATGTGGTTCGGGTTCGACTGGCCCTCCAAGGCGGCCGTTGTCGTGGTGATGACCTTCTTCCCCATGCTCGTGAACACCGTCGAAGGATTGGCTGCCTCCAGCGCGATCGACCGCGACCTGATGCGCACCTATGCCGCCTCATACTGGCAAACGCTGCTGAAGCTGCGCCTGCCGGCGGCGGCGCCTTTCATCTTCAACGCGCTAAAGATCAACTCCACTCTGGCGCTGATCGGCGCTATCGTGGCCGAATTCTTCGGCACGCCCATCGTCGGCATGGGCTTTCGGATCTCCACCGAGGTCGGTCGTATGAACATTGATATGGTGTGGGCCGAAATCGCGATCGCCGCGCTGGCGGGATCGCTCTTCTATGGCTTGGTCGCGCTCATCGAGCGGGCCGTCACCTTCTGGCACCCCTCCATCCGCGGTGGATGAACACAGGCAGCTCAAACTTCAGAGGGAATGATAATGAAACGATCGAATACATTATTGCTCGCAGGCGCCTTCTCGCTCACTGCGTTTTCGGCGCTTGCGGCTGATGATGTCGCCCTGCAGCTCAAATGGGTGACGCAGGCCCAGTTCGCCGGTTATTACGTGGCCCAGGACCAGGGCTTCTACGAAGAAGAAGACCTCAATGTGGAGATCAAGCCCGGCGGCCCGGATATCGCTCCCGTGCAGGTGCTCGCCGGCGGCGGCGCTGACGTGATGGTGGATTGGATGCCCTCGGCGCTTGCCGCGCGCGAAAAGGGCGTTCCAGTGGTCAACATCGCCCAGCCCTTCGCCCGCTCCGGCCTCAACATGGTCTGCCGCAAGGAAACCGGCATCGAAAAGCCCGAAGACTTCAAGGGCAAGACACTCGGCACCTGGTTCTTCGGCAATGAATATCCGCTTTTCAGCTGGCTTTCGAAGCTGGGCATACCGCGTGACGGCTCGCCCGAGGGCGTGACGATCCAGAAGATCGGGTTCAACGTCGACCCGCTCCTGCAGAAGCAGGCCGACTGCATCACGGCCATGACCTATAACGAGTACTGGCAGATCATCGACGCTGGGCTGACTCCCGAGGATCTCGTGGTCTTCAATTACACCGACGAGGATGTCGCGACGCTTGAGGACGGCCTCTATGTGCTTGAGGATAAGCTTCAGGATCCTGCCTTCGCCGACAAAATGGTGCGTTTCGTTCGCGCTTCGATGAAGGGCTGGCAATGGGCCAAGGAAAACCCGGACGAAGCGGCGATGATCGTGCTCGACAACGATGCGACGGGCGCCCAGACGGAAGAGCACCAGAAGCGTATGATGGGCGAGATCGCCAAGCTCCTGGGTGACAGCCCGAAGCTCGACGAGGATGCCTATCGGCAAACGGTGGATTCGCTTCTCCAGGGCGGCTCCGACCCCGTGATCACGAAGGAGCCCGAAGGAGCCTTCACGCACGAGATCACGGACAAGCTGTAAGCACCCGATAAGATTCGAGAAAGGGCGGGCAACCGCCCCTTTTCTTCAACCATCTGCTCGTCAGTGTTCATGTTCACCGTTCGGGCATGGATCCTCGGGTCAAACCCCGAGGATGAGGAGGTGAAAAGGCTTATGCAGGTCTCCGGCGTCCGCGTTTAGCAGACGTCCTATGCCATCGTCATCCTCGGGCTTGACCCGAGGATCCATGCCTGAACGTCCCCGCCGCAATGGCGCATCAAGCGACGAGCTTCTTCCGCTCGGCCTCGCGGAAGGCGCCTGGAGTCATGCCTGTCTCGCGCTTGAAGAAGCGGTTGAAATAGGCCGGATCCTGAAAGCCTAACGAATAGGCCACCGCCTGAACCGGCGTCGGCGTGAAGACGAGTTCCCGCCGCGCGGCTCTCAAGAGATGACGGGCGGCAAGCTCCAGCACGCTCGCTCCAGCCTCACGCCGCGTGATACGGTTGAGATGCGCGGGCGAAAGCCCCAGCTTCTCGGCATAAAAGCTCACAGGCCGGTGCTCCCGGCAATGCGCGGCAAGCAAGGCGGAAAGGGCGTGCATGCGCTGGCGGTCACGTGCCTTCGCCGCGAAGGGCTCCTCAGTGGGCTCCGCCTGCGCTCCTGTCCGCGCGAGCCGCAGGATAAGCTCAGTCACCATCGCATCGAGCAGAATGTCGCTGCCCGGCCCGGCGTGATGCAGCTCTTCATGGATACGCGCGGCAAGGGGTGCGACATGCGATCCATCCAGTCCGAACCCTTCGAGCGGCGTGATCTGGGTTTTTGAAAGAAAGGCGGAAATGGCCGAGTCCGCGGCCCGAACGGGCGACAGGCGGTCGGCCAGCACCGTGATCACGAGACCATCCGCGTCTCGCGTATAATAGCGGAAACCATGCGTTGCGCCCGGCGCGATGTAGATCGCAGCCGGCGCCTTGAAGAAACGCAGTTCCTTTCCGTCCAGGAGTTCCCCTTCACCGGCCTCCAGCACGAAGATCTGGAAGAGAGCCTGGTGCCGATGCAGTGAAATCTCCCAATTGTGCACGCTGCTGCGAAAAGACAATGTCTCGCTGTGCAGCCAGAATCCTTCCGATTCGCCTGATTTTTCGCGATAAAGACGGTAATTGGGGACGTTCTTCCCAGCCATTTCATCCTCATTTCATGATCGGAAAGTGCAATAAATGGCGAAGAAAGTCCATTGCTGCAGGTGTTGCCTGGTTCCAATGTCCGCCGCACAACATGCAAGCTGAAGCCGGGAGCGGTGGCTTGCCGGCGTCTCCATCCCCTGGGAGGAAGAAGATGAGCACGGAAGAAAAATCGAAGCGTCATGCCGAAGGCATGGCCACGCGCCGGTCGGTTCTGGGTGATGCCTGGGTGGACCGCGCCGAAGCCAACAAGACCGAATTCGACGCGCCATTCCAGGAGTTGATCACCGAAGCCGCCTGGGGTCATGTCTGGTCACGGCCGACCTGGACCAAGCGCGAGCGCTCGATGGTGACGATCGCCCTGCTGGCTGCCCTTGGTCACTACGACGAGCTGGCCATGCATGTGCGCGCAACGGCGAACACTGGCGCTACGGTCGACGACCTGCGCGAGGCCATGATGCATGTCGCCATATATGCGGGGGTGCCCTCGGCTAACCACGCGATCAAGATCATCAAGCAAACGCTTGCCGAAATGCAATCGGGAGAAAAGGAATGAAGAACGAAAGACCCGAAACGGGCGGCTTCTTCCAGCGCGACCGTACCTGGCAGCCGCCAGCCTTCTCGCCAGGGTATAAGAGCACGGTGGTGCGCTCGCCGCAGCGCGCGCCGGTTTCCTTCGGCAACACGCTTACCGAGATCACCGGGCCGGTTTTCGGCCGCAGCCTTCTGGGACCGCTCGACAATGATCTGACGGTCAACTACGCCAAGCCCGGCGAGAGCGCCATCGGGCCGCGCATCGTCGTTTATGGCCGTGTGCTGGACGAGAACGCCAGGCCCGTGCCGAATGTCCTGGTCGAGTTCTGGCAGGCCAATGCGGGCGGGCGCTACCGCCACAAGAAGGACGGCTATCTCGCCCCGCTTGATCCGAATTTCGGCGGCTGCGGACGCACCATTACGGACGAGGACGGCAATTATTGGTTCCGCACCATTCAGCCCGGAGCCTATCCGTGGCCGAACGGCATCAACGATTGGCGGCCGGCACACATCCACTTTGCGATCTTCGGCCACGGCTTCGTGCAGCGGCTGATCACGCAGATGTATTTCGAAGGCGATCCAATGATCTGGCAATGTCCGATCGTGCGTACAATACCGGACAGGAAGGCGATTGAAGGTCTCGTTGCCGCGCTCGACATGGCATCGACGGTACCGATGGATGCGCGGGCCTACAAATTTGACATCGTGCTGCGCGGGCGCCGCTCGACGCTGTTCGAGAACAAGCTGGAGGGCAACTGATCATGGTGCAGTCACTGCCAAGGCTGAAGGAGACCGCCTCGCAGACGGCCGGTCCTTACGTCCATATCGGGCTTACGCCGAACTATTGCGATATAAGCGGCGTCTTCCCCGAAGACCTCGGCGCGCGCATGGTGGACGAGAAGACCAAGGGAGAGCGCGTCACCTACAAGATGCGGGTCATTGACGGCACCGGCTCCATCGTCAGGGACGCGCTGATCGAGATCTGGCAGGCGGACGCCGCCGGTCTTTATAATTCTCCATCGGAGCCGCGCGGCAAAGCCGATCCCCATTTCACCGGCTGGGGCCGGCAGGCATCCGACAAGGAAACTGGCGTCTTTACCTTCGAGTCGATCAAGCCTGGCCGAGTTCCGTTCACGAATGGCCGGTTGCAGGCGCCGCATGTCTCGATCTGGATCGTTGCGCGCGGTATCAATCTTGGGCTGCAGACGCGCATGTATTTCGGCGACGAACCGGAGGCCAATGCGGCCGATCCGGTGCTCACGGCCCTGGAACACCAGAACCGCGTTCCGACTCTGATTGCGCCGCGCACTGGGGACACCTACAATTTCGATATTCATCTGCAGGGCGAGAAGGAAACCGTGTTCTTTGATGTGTGAGGCGGAATGAGCGTCAGCGTCTTCGACCACCCCATTCTTTCCGGACTTGTGGGCGACGAGGCCTTCGCCGCGCTCTTCTCAGTAGCCGCGGAACTCGCGGCCATCCTTCGCTTCGAGACAGCACTTGCGGAAGCGGAAGCCGAGGAAGACGTCATTTCGCAGGAGGCGGCAGAAGCCATTGCGGCCGCCGTGCAGCAATTCAAGCCGGATGTGGGCGCCCTCAGCAGAGGTATTGCGCGCGACGGGGTCGTCATCCCCGCTCTGCTCGACCAATTGCGCCAGAAGCTCTCTGCCGAGCACCGCACCCGACTTCATTTCGGAGCGACCAGCCAGGATGCCATCGATACAGGGCTGGCGATGCGTCTTATCGAGGCAACCGCCCTGCTCGCCACCCGGCTGAATGAGGTGATCGAAAGCCTCGATGCGCTGGAAAGGCGCGACGGCGGCGTAGAGGTCATGGCGCACACGCGCATGCAAGCCGCCATACCGGTCACCGCCGCCCGGAAAATCGCCTCCTGGCGCGAGCCTTTGATGCGCCACCGCGCCAGGCTCGAAATCGTTCGTAAATCCGTGACGATCCTCACCTTCGGCGGCGCCGCGGGAACGCTCGAAAAGCTCGGCGAAAAGGGCCCCGCGGTGGCAGCGCGTCTCGCGCGAAAGCTCGGCCTCAACCTCGTCGCCCACGCCCGCCATTCCGAGCGGGACGGGATAGCCGATTTCGCCTCCTTGCTGTCGCTGGTGACGGGCAGCCTCGGCAAGATGGGACAGGACGTGACGCTGATGGCGCAGAACGAGGTGGGCGAGGTGAAGCTTGCGGAAGGCGGCGGATCCTCCGCCATGCCTCACAAGCAAAACCCCGTGAAAGCCGAAATTCTTGTTTCGCTTGCACGCTTCAATGCCACGCTCCTCTCCGGCATGCACCACGCCCTGGTGCATGAAAACGAGCGCTCGGGGTCGGCATGGACGCTTGAATGGATGCTCCTGCCGCAAATGGTGGTCGCAACAGGTGCCTCGCTCAGAATCGCCGGAGAGCTCGCCGGCGGCATTTCCTTCGCCGCCAGCAAGGCTTAGCGGGGCCGCGTCTATTCCGCGGCGAGACGTTGTTCCCTGATCGGATGGATGCTCTGGAAGGGCACGCAGAGGCGGTTCCAAACATTGATCATGCCGATGGCAACCGAGAGCTTCACCAGTTCGTCCTCGGTAAAATGCCTGCTCACGTCCTCGAATGCCTCGTCCTCCACCAAGCCGTCAGCAAGCCGCGTCAGCTTCTCGGTCCAGGCTAGCGCCGCGCGCTCACGCTCTGAAAAGAGTGGCGATTCGCGCCAGGCGGACACCAGATAAAGCCGCTGCTCACTTTCGCCATCTTCCCGCGCCTCATGGCTATGCATGTCAACACAGTAGGAGCAGCCGTTTATTTGCGAGGCCCGCAGCTTGATCAAATGAAGCAGCATCTTATCCAAGCCGCACTCGTCGACGGCCTTGTTCAGCGCGCGAACATTTTTGATGATTTCCGGAGAAGCCTGATGAAAATTAAGACGCGGTTGCATGCATTCTTTCCTTCTATTTGGGCTTTTTATCCTGCGGCCGCTGGTGACGGGCCACAAAGCCGCAGTTGAATGCGATCGCGCGCGGATCGGCCTCGGCCTTATAGCCGTCGACGATCTCGGAAAGCTTCGTTTCCGCCAAGACAGCCCGCCAGGCGCGTTCCGCCCGAAGCATGGCAGCATTGATGCCGCACGGCTTCGCATAGGCGGATGGCTCCAGAGCGCCCGGTCCGCGCTGCCTTATCTCAGCGCAGCGAAAAGCCGGTTTGGGCCCTTCGACAGCAAGGACGATATCGAGCAGGCTAATTCGCTCCGGCGCTTTCGCGAGGCGATAGCCGCCATACGGGCCAGGGACGGATTCGAGGATCTTTGCCGCGGCCAGGGCTTGCAAATGCTTGAGCAGGTAGCTCGGTGAAAGCCCGTACAGTTCGGCAAGCGCGCTGCCGGGAAGCGTACCCTCCCCTTCCAGCTGCGCAAGCACCACCGCGCAGTGAATCGCCGCCTCAACGCCGTCGCTCAGCTTCATGGCTCGCCACCCATCATGGATATCACTTATCCTGGATATTTTAGATCCGCAATAGGCGCAAACCGCATCCCCGGGGCGAAAAGCTATTTTGGACAGAAGTTATTCCGCCGCCACCTTCGCCATTGGATTGTTCGGGTGTGTGGTCCAGTTGGCGTAATCGCCGGGAACGACCTGCCCGGTCCGCCGGTCCATCTCGCCGGCTGCCAGCGGCACCATGGTGATGCAGTTCTCCACGGGGCAGACATTGACGCAGAGATTGCAGCCGACGCACTCCTCCTCCTTCACCTCGAAGTAGCGCACGCCGTTCACCACCGACGTAATCGCCTGATGCGATGTGTCCTCGCAGGCGATATGGCAGCGCCCGCACTTTATGCAGAGATCCTGATCGATGCGCGCCTTGGTGATGTAGTTGAGGTTGAGGTACTGCCAGTCCGTCACGTTCGGCACAGCGCGGCCGATAATGTCGTCGAGCGTGGCGTGCCCCTTCTCGTCCATCCAGTTCTTCAGCCCCTCGACCATCTCCTCGACGATCTTGAAGCCATAGGTCATGGCGGCGGTACACACCTGCACGGTTCCGGCGCCCAGCGCCAGGAACTCCGCGGCGTCGCGCCATGTGGTGATCCCGCCGATGCCAGAGATGGGCAGCCCGCGCGTTTCCGGATCGCGCGCGATCTCGGCCACCATGTTGAGCGCGATGGGCTTCACCGCCGGCCCGCAATAGCCGCCATGTGTGCCCTTGCTGTCGATGGTGGGCTCCGGCGCAAAACTGTCGAGATCGACCGCCGTGATCGAGTTGATGGTGTTGATGAGCGAGACCGCGTCCGTGCCACCGGCATGGGCGGCGCGCGCGGGCTTGCGAATGTCCGTTATGTTGGGCGTGAGCTTGGTAATGACGGGCATGCGCGTGTGCTGCTTGCACCAGCGCACCACCATCTCGACATATTCCGGCACCTGGCCGACCGCGGAGCCCATACCGCGCTCGCTCATGCCATGCGGGCAGCCGAAATTGAGCTCGATGCCGTCGGCCTCCGTCTCCTCGACCAGCGGCAAAATGGCCTTCCAGGCCTCCTCCTCGCAGGGCACCATGAGCGAGACGATAAGCGCCCGGTCCGGCCAGTTCCGCTTCACCTGTTTGATCTCGGTAAGGTTCAAATAGAGATCGCGGTCGGTGATGAGCTCGATATTGTTAAAGCCGAGCAGGCGCC
Source organism: Chelativorans multitrophicus (assembly GCF_011317445.1). GTDB lineage: Bacteria > Pseudomonadota > Alphaproteobacteria > Rhizobiales > Rhizobiaceae > Chelativorans > Chelativorans multitrophicus. Next base: position 234,696 of record NZ_JAAAPL010000002.1, on the reverse strand, counting down.
GGTCCGCGCCCCAGATGGCGCCGTAGCGCGGGCCGTTCACATTGACGACCGGCGGCCCCTCCTCGCCCAGCGTCTTCCACACCACGCCGCCCCAGCCGGCCTTGAAGGCACGCTCGACATTATAGGCCTTGTCCGTGGGCGGGGCAGAAGCGAGCCAGAACGGGTTCGGCGATTTGATGCCGAGGAAGTTGGAGCGGATGTCAGCCATGAGTTTTCTCCCTGGCCTTTAAGAAGAGGACACGACGATGCGGTTGCCCTCGCTGTCGCGAAACTCGGCGAAAACGACCCCCGGCTCCCAGGAAGCGTCCTTCGGGGCGGTGATGATTTTCACCTTTTTGGCCGTGAGGCGCTTGAAGAGAGCTTTCACGTCATCTTCAACGAGCACCAGAACCGGCTTGTCGGACGGTTCGTCATCCCCCCGTCGCGTCAGCAACAATTGAGTTCTCTCACCGGGCAGCTTCAATTCCACCCAGCGCCAGCCGTCCTTGGCATAGGGCGTATCGCGCGCGACCGTGCAGCCGAGATTTTCGCTGTAGAAAGAAACGGCGCGATCCTGATTGAAAACGGGCAGTTCAGCGAATTTGACAAACATGGCACCCTCGGATTCATGCGATCAGACTTCGATGAATGCTTTCCGCTGCATCCCGGCCTTGGGCGACCGCTGAAACAGTCAGATCGTCACCGCCCAGAATGCAGTCTCCACCGGCCCAGACTTTCGGCATGGAGGTTCGGCCTTCACCATCCACCCGGATACGGTCCTTCTCGAATACAATCGCATCGCCACCGCCATTCAGCACCGCCGGATCGAAGCTTTGCCCGATGGCCTTGAAGATCTGGTCGGCTTTGAGGATGAGCGTGTCGCCGGTGCCGATCAGCCTGCCGTCGACAATGGCGGTATATTCCATTTCTATGCCGCTGACGCGGTTCGCCTCCGCGATCACCCGGCGTGGCTGCATCCAATGCCGGATGGTGACTCCCTTGGCAGCGGCAAGCTCCTGCTCCCATTCGGAAGCGTTCATATGCTCCTTGCCGCGGCGATAGCAGATAGTCACTTCCTCGGCGCCTAAGAGCCTGGACTGAATGGCGGCATCGATTGCCGTCATGCCGCCGCCGATGACGACGACGCGCCGGCCGATCGGAAGTTTCGAGAGATCGTCTGCCTGCCGAAGCGTTGCGATGTAGTCGACGGCGTTTTCCACGCCATCCGCTTCCTCGCCCTCGCAACGCAGGGCGTTCACGCCCGCAAGCCCCATGGCCAGGAACACCGCATCAGAGCCCGCCGCAAGGCCGGCAAGGGTAAAGTCGCGACCGAGCGCTTTGCCGTGCTCGATCGTGATGCCGCCGATGGAAAGGATGTAGTCCACCTCGGCCTGCGCGAAGCCGCCGGGCGTTTTGTAGGCGGCAATGCCGTATTCGTTGAGCCCGCCGGGCTTGGGCCGCGCTTCGTATACCGTCACCTCGTGGCCATACATGGCAAGACGGTGTGCGCAGGCAAGCCCTGCTGGCCCGGCGCCGACAACCGCCACCTTTTTGCCGCTCGCCGCCGCCCGCGTATAAAATCGCTTGCCGCGCGCCATTGCCGCGTCCGTCGCAAATCGCTGCAGACGCCCGATCTGCACGGGCTTTCCCTCCGCATGCTCGCGCACGCAGGCTTCCTCGCACAAGGTCTCGGTGGGACAGACACGGGCGCACATGCCGCCAAAGATGTTCTGATCGAAAATTGTCCTTGCCGCGCCAAGAGGATTGCCCGTAGAGATCTGCCTGATGAACAGTGGAATGTCGATCGTTGTCGGACAGGCCCGCATGCAGGGCGCGTCGTAGCAGAAGTAACAGCGATCCGCCTCCACCCGAGCTTCATGCGTGTCGAGGGCGGGATGAAGATCGGAGAAATTCTGCGCATAGTCTTCCGGCGAGAAGCGGCCCGAGACGATGCCGTCCTCATAATGGCGCTGAGCCATACCGTTCCCCTTTCTTCTTTTTGAGAACGGTAACACAGATTGTTTTTTTATCAATCAGTCAAATTCCATGTAAACGCCGCGCCCGCAAAAGAATAGCTGGCTGCACTAACACGATTGTTTGTCTGGCTGGCCTGTCCCCACCATCGTATTATGACCTCCGCCTGGCGAGCCCGGGGGTGATTGCGCCGAGGGTGCCTATCAACGAAAAGGAGGCCCATTATGCCTGCCCCAAAATCATTCTTTTGGTACGAGTTGATGACCACGGATGTGAAGGCCGCCGAGGCTTTCTACACAACGGTGGTCGGCTGGCAAGCCTCGCAGTGGCAGGCGCCCGGCAGTCCCCCTTATATCATCATGAATGCAGGCGAGCGGGGCATTGGCGGAATTATGGAAATGCCCGATGAGGTCCGCAGCTCCGGCAGCCCGCCGATGTGGCTCGGCTACATCTATACCAACAATGCCGATGCCGCGACGGATGGGGTGAAAAACGCCGGCGGCACCGTTCACCGCGAGCCGGCCGATATTCCCGAAGTCGGCCGCTTTTCCGTGGTGGCGGATCCCCAGGGCGTGATCTTCATGCTGCTACAGCCCATGGGGCCCGACCAGCCGCCCGTACCTGCCGGTACGCCCGGCCATGTCGGCTGGCACGAGCTCTATACGTCCGACTGGCGGAAGGCTTTCGAGTTCTATTCCAGCCAGTTCGGCTGGACCAAGGCCGATGCGATGGACATGGGGCCCATGGGAACCTATCAGCTCTTTGCTGCCGGAGGCGATCCGATCGGCGGGATGATGAACAAGCACGCGCAGATCCCCTTTCCCTTCTGGCAGTTCTATTTCAATGTTGAGGCGATCGAGGACGCTGCCCGGCGCGTGAAGGCAAGCGGCGGGCAAATTCTGATGGACCCGATGGAAGTGCCTGGCGGAAGCTGGATCCTGCAGTGCATGGACCCGCAGGGGGCCGCTTTTGCCCTGACCGCGCCGAAAAGATGATCTGAGTTAATCTGGAGCCGGGCCGGGCTGATGCTGGATCACCGGTTTCATCTTGCCGAGCACCTCATCGCCCAGCCAGCAAAGGCTGCGATGCCCGCCGCCGAGGTCCCGAAAGGGCGGCAGCTCGCGCTCGCAGAGCCTGTCCGGCACCAGATGCTTATGCGGGCAGCGGGTCTGGAACGGGCAGCCCGGCGGCGGATCGATTGGAGAAGGTATCTCGCCCTTGAGCACGATGCGCCTTTTCCTGGCGCGCGGATCAGCAAGCGGCACGGCGGAAACCAGAGCCTCGGTGTAGGGATGGTAGGGCGGAGAGAATATCTGCTCCGTCGTCCCCTGCTCCACGATATGGCCGAGATACATGACCACCACGCGATCGGCGATATAGCGCACGACCGAGAGATCGTGGCTGATGAAGAGCATGGTCGTCCCGTTTCGCCGCTGAATGTCCATCAGAAGATCGGTAACGGCCGCCTGGACCGACACATCCAGCGTCGAGACCGGCTCGTCCGCCACCACCAGCTTTGCATTGCCGGCAAACGCGCGGGCGATGCCGACGCGCTGCTTCTGGCCCCCTGAAAGCTGGCGCGGCATCCGGTTCGCAAAGGAACGCGGCAGCTTCACCAGATCGAGCAGCGCCAGCATTTTTTTGCGCCGCTCGCCGGCGCTGCCGCCGATCCTGAACTTCTCCAGAGTGCGAATGATCTGCGCCCCCACCGGCTGGGTGGGATTCAAAGTGTCGAACGGGTTCTGGAACACCATCTGGATGCCGGCGACGGTCTCCCTGTCCCGAGCCTCCACGGGGATATCCTGAATATCCGTGTTGCGGAAAATGATCCGGCCGCTGGTCGCGGTCTCCAGGCCCACCAGCATTTTCGCCAGGGTTGATTTCCCGCTTCCCGATTCGCCGACGATCGCCAGCGTTTCGGCCTCCCGCGCGTCCAGGCTGATGGTCTCGTTGGCTCTCACCACGCGCTCTTTTTCAGCAAAGAAACCGTTTGCGCTTTCCCGGTAGTACTTTCTGACATTCTCGAACTTGAGCAGAGGAGAACCCGGTACGACAGGCTCGTGCGCGGCGGCCTTGCCGGGCGGCGCATCCCAATCGATTTCTCCCACGCGTATGCAGCGCGACGAATGCTCCGCCGCTTTGTCTACCACCACCATCGGGATTTCTGCCGCATCGCAGAAACTTTTGCGGAAATGCGGGCAGCGCGGGCCGAAATTGCAACCTTTGGGCCGCTCCTGTGGGGCGGGCTGCTGCCCGGGAATGGCAACCAGCGGCCTCGCGTTCTTATCCATTGTAGGCAGCGGCATCGCACGCAAAAGCCCCTGCGTGTAAGGATGGCGCATGCGTTCGAACACATCGCGCACTGCGCCGGTCTCCACCACTTCGCCGCAATACATGACCGCAACGCGGTCGCAGGTCTCCAGGATCAGGCCGAGATTGTGCGAGACGAAAAGCATCGCCATCTCGTGCTTCTGGCCCAGCTCCTTGATGAGCTCGATGATCCCGGCTTCGATGGTGGCATCGAGCGCGGTGGTGGGTTCGTCCAGAATGAGCAGCGACGGCTTGGACAGAAGCGCCATTGCGATGACGATGCGCTGCTGCTGCCCGCCCGAAAGCTGGTGCGGATAGGCCCGCATGATGCGCTCGGGGTCGGGAAGCTGCACCGCCCTCACCATGTCCAGCGCTCGCTCCAGAGCCTCACGCCGCGAGACGCGCTCGTGCACGCGCGGCACTTCCATCAGCTGGGCGCCGATCCTCATCGCCGGATTGAGGCTCGCCATGGGCTCCTGATAGACCATGGCAATTTCCTTGCCGCGGATCTGCCGCAGCTCGTGTTCCTTCATGGAAGCCATATCGCGGCCTTTGAAGATAAGACGTCCCCCGACGATCCTGCCTCTGGGCGAAAGGCCGTGCATGATGCCGAGCGCAAGCGTGGACTTACCGCTGCCGGATTCGCCGACGACCCCCATGATTTCGCCGGGCATGATGGCGCTGGAAAAATCCTTGACCACCGGCACCTCCCCTGCCTGCGTGAAGAAGGAGATGGAGAGGTTTTCGATTTCCAGGATAGGCGCTGCGCCGTTCATCGCTCTCAATCCTTCAATGCCTGCTCGCGCAACGCGTCAGCGAGCAGATTGAGGCCCAGCACGAAGGACATCAGGGCCACGACCGGCGGCAGCGCCGGGTGGACATGGGCACGCAGGAGCCGGCTTGATTCCTTTATCGCCGTCCCCCAATCCGGGCTTTCCGGCGTGAGGCCGAGGCCGAAATAGCCGAGAGTGCCCAGAAGAATGGTCGTGTAGCCAACGCGCAGGCATGCATCCACAATGAGCGGCCCGCGCGCATTCGGCAGTATCTCCCATAGCATGATGTACCATGGCCGCTCGCCGCGGGTTTGGGCCGCCGCCACATAGTCACGCGTCCTGATCTCCATGGTGAGGCCGCGCACGATCCGAAACACGCCGGGGCTCGAGGCAAACACCACCGCCACGAAGATATTGAGTTCGTTGGGCGCGAGTGAAATCAGCCCCAACGGATCGGCACGGAACACAAGCCCGGCATAAAGCCAGCCGCCGAGAAGAAACGTGATCGCGAGAAGCGGTGCAAGAAGCCCCGGCCGGCTTGAATAGCGCGTCCAGAATAGCGTGCAGAAGAAGATCACCGGAAAGATGAGGAAAAAGCCCGCAAGCCATTGTGGGATCGAGGTTTCCCGAACGCCGGGTGTCACCAGCAGATAAAAAAGCAGGATGACCGGAAAGGCGAGCACCAGATTGGCGAGGAACGACAGGATATTGTCGATCCTGCCGCCGTGATAGCCTGCCGGCAGACCCAGCATTGTCCCGACGATCAGTGCAAAGAGTGTGGCGGCGGGCGCGATGACGAGAACGATCTGGCTGCCGAAGACCATGCGCGAGAAGACGTCGCGCGCCAGCCGGTCCCCCCCGAGAAGGAACACCGCGCCCGTATCCGGATCGAGGGCGCCCGGCGGCGCATCCTTCATGATCGCGATCTGCTGCAGCGGCTCGAACGGCGCGATCATGGAGGCGAAAACGGCCGTGAACAGCCAGAACAGGCAAAGGATCAAGCCTGCGATACCGGCCCGATTGCCGTAAAGCTGGCCGTAAAGGCCGAGGCGCTTTCTGAACGTAAGGCTGAAGGTGACGACGATCGCGAGCGCGATCCAGACCGGCCAGAATCGCACGACGATGCCGATGAGAATGCCGAAAGCGCCGATCGTCTCATATTGCATCGGCGTTCTCTACTGTACCCGGATGCGCGGATTGAGCAGCGCGTATCCAAGATCGGAAACAAGCTGTGTCGAAAGCACGACGAACACGGAAATGAGCGAACAGGCGAGAAGCAGGTCAATGTCGTTATTGGCCGCCGCCTCGACCAGGGTAAATCCGAACCCCTGATAGCGGAACATCACCTCGACGACCGCCACGCCCGTAAGCAGCCACGGAAATTGCAGCATGATGACCGTGAAGGGTGTAATCAGCGCGTTGCGCAGCGCATGGCGGACCACCACGGCGCCGAAGCTCAGCCCCTTGAGCCTGGCGGTGCGGATATATTGCTGGGTCATCACTTCCGCCATCGAAGCCCTGGTCATCCGCGCGATATAGCCAGTGCCGTAAAGCGCCATGGTGATCACCGGCAGGGTGAAATTGTAGAAACTGATGCCCTGATTGGTCGCCGACGCTGCCGAGCCGTTGAGCCAGCCGAGCCAGGAGGCAAAAACGACGGTGAAGAGGACGCCGGAAATATATTCAGGCGTGGCCGCCGTGGTGATGGAGGCCGCGGAGAGCGTGCGGTCGGTCCGGCTGCCTTCGCGCATGCCCGCCAGAACGCCGAGGAAGAGCGAGGCAGGCACCATCACCGCCATCACCCAGAACATCAGGATCCCGGTCGCCTTCAGCGCCGGAACCAATTTCCGAATGACCGGCACCTTGAACTTGGTCGAGCAGCCGAAATCACCCTGCAGGACGCCCGAATACCCTGCTTGGCCCCCTTCCGGACAGAAGGAGAAGCGCGGCATGGCCTTCCCCGTCGCCGGATCCGGGCGCGGCTGCTCCGGAATCACTCCTAACCACTGTCCGTAACGGACAAAGAAGTTCTGGCGGTAGCCATTCCTTTGCAGCCAGCTCTCCAGCTCTTCGGTGGACGAGCGCATATTGAGCTGACTGATGGCCAGCCGCTTTAGATTGGGTTCCAGATCGACGAGATAAAACACCGCCAGCGATAGGCACAACATCGCAAGCGCCATGGTCCCTAGGCGGCGGATTATGAAGCCTGCCAAATATCCGCTCCGCTGCCTCTGCCGGCAGACCTTTCAGCGTAACCTACGCTTCGTCCAGCCACACCCTTCCGAAATCCACCTCGAAACTCGGATGAATCTTGTGGTTCTTCACCGCTTCCACCGAGTGGTTGTAAACCTTGCGCCAGTACGGCTGGATGATGATGCCGGAATTCTGAATATGCTGCTCGATATTCTTCATCACGCCCTGGCGCTCCTCCGGATCCGGGATGGTGAGCGCCTCGTCGATGAGCGCGTCGAGGTCCGGGTTTGAGTAGCCGGACTCGTTCCACGATCCATCAGAGCGGTAGGCGAGCGCAATGGTCTGAATTCCCAGCGGGCGCATCGCCCAGTTCGTCATGGAAAAGGGATATTTCATCCAGTCGTTCCAGAAGGTCGGGCCTGGCAGCACCTCGCGCCTCACCTTGAAGCCCGACTCGCGGATCTGCGCGGCGATCACATCGCCGGTGTTCTTGTGCCAGTCCTCATCGACGGTGATAAGCACATGCTCGTAATCGGTCTGCCCGGCTTCCTGCATGAGCCGCTTGGCCTGGTCGGCATTGCGCGCAACCGTCGGAAGCTTCGCATATTCCGGATGGATTGGGCAGACATGATGGTTCTCCGCCACCTCGCCGGCCCCGCCATAGCCGAGCGCGAGCACGGTGGCATTGTCCACCGCAAGCTGCAGCGCCCTTCGCACGCGCTGATCGTCGTAAGGCTTGTTGTTGACATTGGTTCGCGCGAGAATCGTCGCAGCGGTAAGAGCCTCGCTCTTCACCAGGCCCAGACCGTCCAGAATTTCCACATAATCGGCGCTGGTCTCGTAATTGGTGTGGATTTCGCCCGCCTCGAAGGCAGAAACCATCGCGGAAGGGTCCGTGCCGTAGTCGATGAATTCCACGCCGTCGAGATATATGTCCCCGCCCCACCACTTACCGTCCTCGCGGCGCTTCACCACAACGCGATTGCCCACCTCATAAGAGACGAGCTCGAACGGGCCGGTGCCGATCGGGTTGGCGACGAAATTGGCGCCGGTTTCGTCAAAGCTCCGGTGCACCACGAGCGCCGGATAATCGGTGAAGCTGGCGATGATGGAGATTTCCGGCTTTTGCAGGACGAGACGCACCGTGTGGTCGTCCACTCTCTCCACCGCTCCATCACGAACCTTCTTCGTTTCAGAATCGATCAGCGACGTCAGCCGGGCGGCCATGGAATTGCCCTCGGCGGTTTCGTCGCACCAGCGGGCAATGTTGTAGATCACATCGTCAGCGGTGAACGGATCGCCATTGTTCCAGGTCACGCCCTTGCGGACATGGAGGACATATTCCGTCGCCTCTTCGTTCACCTCCCAGCTTTCGAGCAGCCGCCCTTCGAACGTAAAGTCGGCGGTATATTTGACGAGCGGCTCCAGCGTCTGCCGCATGGCGTTGGCGATCTCGGACCAGTCCGCCGTTCGCGGATCCTTGGGGTCTTTGACCCACATGGCCATCTTGAGCACGCCGCCCTTCTTCGGCTCCTGCGCCAATGCGGGACGGGGCAGCGTAAGGCCGGCCATCGCATACGCACCGGCCGCGGTGGCGCCGAAGGTGCTGGCAAGGGCCAGGAACTCCCGGCGGTCGATTCGGCCGGCTCGTGCCTTCTCGGCCAAAGCTTTTATGCGGGTGGGGACAGCTCCGTCGTTGCTCCTGAAGAACTTCATAGGCACTCCCCTTGATACGAATATCGCTGCCATCTCGACCGCGGTGACGCCTTAACATTCCGCTACCCTGCCCGCATTGTCAAAGCGCTATTCTCCTGACAGCGCCCTGTCACTTGCCTCGACCAAAGACACGGAGAGGATCTTCACTGCCGAAAACATGGGACTAATTGCCCGCATTCTAGGCCGATACTGCGAACCTCTTGCCTATACATTGCGCGGCACGATGGTATCCCGATTGACGGGGTCATGGCGCATTGATAAGTCTCGGCCGTGCCTGAGGTGCCCCGTCCGCAAACGGGGTTAAAAGGGAATATGGAAGGGCATTTTCCGCCCGAGCCATAGCTGCTCCCGCAACTGTCAGCGCTGAGGCTTCCTCAACATGCCACTGGGCCCTTTCGGCCTGGGAAGGCGAGGACGCCGTCGAAGCGCAAGCCAGGAAACCTGCCTTGGGTCGTCACCGTCCGGATGCGGGCAGCTTCCGGGGCTGTGGTTTCGCAGTGGTGGCGAACGATGTCATCGCTGGCGGGAACCAGGCAGACAGGCCGCTCCTCCAGCATCCTTGGGGTATTGGGGGACGATATGATTAGACGACGCACTGCATCCAGCCTTACAGTTGGCGCATCCGCGCTTGCCACCCTTCTGGCGGGCTCCGCCGGCGCTCAGGACATCGACCTGGGGGAAATCGTTGTAACGCCGAATCGCGCGCCCACGGCGCTGTCCGGGGCCGGTTCAACGGTTGAAGTCATCGACGAGGACAGCATCGAGGCCCAGTCCCGCCCTCTGCTCACCGATTACCTGAACGAGTTGCCCGGCCTTTATGTCGCCACCCAGGGCGGCGTGGGCAAGGAAACCTCGCTGTCCATTCGCGGAGCGGACAAAAAATACATCAAGACCCTGTTCAACGGCATCGATATCTCCGATCCATCCGCCACCCAGGTTCAGCCGTCCTTTGAGCATCTGCTGATCGGCGGCGTGAGCCATATCGAGGTGCTCAAGGGTTCGCAGAGCACGCTTTACGGCGCGGATGCCGTTGCCGGCGTCATCGACATATCCACGTTACGTAACGATCCCGTCGGCACCACCCACCGCGTGCTGGTCGAGGGCGGCTCGAACGAGACGGGGCGGGCAAGTTATGGCCTGTCCAATGTCACGGAAACGGGCCGCATGTCCCTCGATATCGCCGGTCTCTACACGGGCGGCATCTCAGCCGCGCTGGTCAATGGCAACCCGCTGATCGACCCCGGCCAATCCAGCCTGGAGGATGATTTCTATCAGAACGTGACCGCGAGCTTTGCGGGCGAGCAGCAAATGGGCGACAATGTCACCATTTTCGGCTCGGGCCTCCTCATCAACAGCAAGGGCGCCTTCGACGATTCGGGCCTGCCGCCGACAGATAATGAGATGAACGAGGGACATTCCCGCCAGATGGCTGGCAGGGCCGGCATTTCCTTCGATCTGATGGAGGGCCGGTTCCGCAACACGGTTTCCGGTCAGCTGTCGGAAATCGACAGGGATATTTCGAGCGTCAGTATCTTTGGCCCCTTCGAAGGCGAGTTCAACGGGCGCCGCGGCAAGCTCGATTATCAGGGCGCCTTTGATGTCAACGATCGCCTGACGCTCCAGTTCGGCGCCGATTATGAGAGGCGGCAGGCGCATATCACCAATAATTACGGCACCGATACCCGTGATGCCGACTGGATCGCCGGTATCTGGGGGCAGGTGATCGCCGAGCCGATCGAAAATCTGACGGTCACCGCAGGCCTTCGCCACGACGATCACAGCCGCTTCGGCGGCTACACCACCTATCGCGGCGCGGTTGCGTATCTCTTCCCGTCGACGGGCACCAAGCTGCGCAGTTCCATCGGCACGGGCTTTCGCGCCCCGAGCCTCTACGAGAACAACTATGTGAGCTACGATCCGACGGTTCCCCTCCCCGATCTAGAGCCGGAGGAAAGCTTCTCCTGGGACGTCGGTATGGACCAAAGCTTCATGGGCGGGCGGGGAACGGCCAGCCTCACCTATTTCCAGCTCGATACGGATAACCTCATCGATTACGATTTCATCAGGGATACCTACATCCAGTTCGAAGGCACGACGAGGCGTCGCGGCGTCGAAATGGGCTTGGCCTATGAAGTCAACGACTGGCTCTCCCTTGGGGGGAACTACACCTACACCACCGCGGTGGAAGCCGACGACGAGCGCCGGCCGCGCATCCCCCGGCATATGATCGGGCTCCTCGCCGAGGCCCGCCCCGCGGAGAAGTGGACCGTATCCGCTTCTGCCAAGATCGCGCTTGATACGGTCGATTTCATATCGCCGAGCTTCGGCACCTATGAGCGCGTGGAACTCGACGATTACGTGCTCCTGAACGCCAAGGTCGCCTACAAGCCCACGGAGGATACGGAGCTTTACCTGCGGGTGGAAAACCTGCTCGACCAGGATTATCAGACCGTCTACGGCTACGGATCGCCCGGCATTTCGGCCTTCGCCGGGTTCAAGGCGAAGTTCGGGCCGTGATGACAGCGGGTAAGAGGGGGGTGCGAAGAACGCTACGCAAGGCCACGATCTGCCTCATGACCTTGGCACTTTCATCCGCCCCCGTGCTTGCCCAGGCACCCGCTCGCGTGATGTCGCTCAATCTCTGCACGGACCAGCTTGCGATGGCGCTCGCTGCGCCGGGCCAGTTGACTTCAATCTCCTTGCTCTCGCGCGATCCGTCTCTATCCGCCATGCACGAGGAGGCGGAAACCTACCCCGTCAATCACGGCCGCGCCGAGGAAGTGTTCCTGGAAAAGCCCGACCTCGTCGTCACCGGCACCTATTCCCTGCACAACACGACCGGGCTCCTGAAGCGGCTCGGCTTTCGCGTGGAAGAGTTCAGCTTCATCCAGACGGTGGAAACCATTCCCGACGATATCCGCCGCATGGGCGCGCTTCTCGGGCAGGACGCACGGGCCGAAGCAATGGCAAAAGGCTTCGAGGCGGAGCTTTCACAGATCGAATCACGCCAATGCGGGAAACAGCCCACCGCCATTGCCTTCGAGCAAGGGGGCGTTGCCGCCGGAAGCGGCACACTGGCGGACTCCGCCCTAGCCGCGGCGGGCTTCCGCAATCTTGCCGCGGAAGCCGGAATTGCCGGCATGGCGCCGATGCCGATTGAGCTGATCGTGCCGCAAAAACCTGATGTCATCATCACCCGCGCCGGCGAGGAGGATCAACCTTCCCTCGGGGCGAAGGTGCCCTATCACCCGGCCCTGCGCGCGCTTGAAGGCACGCGCATTGGACCTTTCGTGCCAAGGGGCACATGGTCCTGCGGCGGTCCCTTCACGATGGAAGCCGTCAGGGCGCTGGCATCCTTGCGCGAGGATATCGCACCCTGCGGAGAAACGCGATGAGGCCGGCCGTCCTCAATATCATTCTTGGCCTGCTGATGCTGGCGCTCTTTGTGGCCTCTATGGCCGTCGGCCCGGCCGAGCTCGGCATTTCGGAAAGCGTGCGGGGGCTTTTCGCAGGCGGCGGAGAGGCGGCGGGGATCATCATGCGCGAGATCCGCCTGCCCCGCGCCTTGCTCGGCCTCGGCATCGGCTTCACGCTGGGTATCTCCGGCGCGGTCCTGCAGGGGTTTCTGCGCAATCCCCTGGCCGAGCCCGGCATTATCGGCGTCTCTGCCATGGCTGCTTTCGGCGCTGTCCTTATCTTCTATTCAGGGCTCGCGGGCAGCACGCTTTATGCCCTCCCCGCCGGCGCATTGCTGGGCGCGGTGGTGGCCGTTCTCCTCCTCCTGGCGCTCGCCGCGCGCAGCGGCTCCACACTCACGCTCATCCTGGCGGGCGTGGCGCTCTCCAGTCTTTCCGCCGCGCTCACCTCCCTCGTGCTCAATCTTTCGCCAAATCCCTTCGCCAGTTACGAGATCATCTTTTGGCTCCTGGGCTCGCTGAAGGACCGCTCCATGGAGCATGTCTGGCTCGCGCTCCCCCTCATGGCTGCCGGCTGGCTGCTGATCGCCCTGTCCGGCCGCGCCATCGATGCGCTTTCGCTTGGCGAGGAGGCGGCGGCAAGCCTCGGCATCCACATGAAACGCACGCGCCTTTTGATCGTGATGGGCACCGCGCTCGGTGTCGGCGCTGCCACCGCGGTGGCAGGCACGATTGGTTTCGTCGGCCTGGTCGTGCCGCATCTCATCCGGCCGCTGACGAACCGCCTGCCGAGCCGCCTCCTGCTCCCGGCAGGCCTTGGCGGAGCCGTCCTCCTTCTGGCGGCTGATGTGGCCGTCCGCCTCGTCTTGCCCGCGGGCGAACTCAATGTGGGCGTGCTGACGGCGCTTATCGGCGCGCCCTTCTTCCTCTGGCTGGTGGTGCGCTCCCGCCGGGAGGTCTTCTATGCGGCTTGAGGTCGAGAATCTCGATGTGGCTCTTTCCGGCCGCCAAGTGCTTCGAGGCATAGCGATGGCCCTTGCCGCCGGCGAGGTGGTGGGTCTTCTCGGCCCCAATGGAGCCGGTAAATCCACCCTCATGCGCGCGCTGGCGGGCCTTGTCGCGGCCTCGGGCAGGATGCGGCTCGACGGCGAGGATCTTCCGTCGCTGTCCCCCGCAGCCCGCGCCAGGCTGCTTGCCTATCTGCCGCAGGCACGCATCGTCGGCTGGCGGCTCTCGGTGCGCGATCTCGTAAGGCTCGGGCGCCTTCCCTGGCGCCGCTTCGGCGTGAGCCCGACAGAAGCGGACGAAAAGATTGTTGAGGACGCCCTGGCGCTCATGGACATCGCAGGGCTGGCGGGCCGGCCCGCGACCGAGCTTTCCGGCGGCGAACAGGCCCGCGTGCTCATCGCGCGCGCGGTTGCTCAGGCCACGCCCGCTCTCATTGCCGACGAGCCGGCTTCAGGTCTCGACCCGGCGCATCAGATCATGATGATGCTGGCTTTGCGCCGTCTCGCCAGCGAGGGGCGTACCATTCTGGTCTCTCTCCATGATCTCACATTGGCCGCGCGCTGGTGCGACCGCGTGGTGATGCTGAAGGAAGGACAGGTTGCCGCGGAGGGCTCTCCCGGCGAGGTCATGACCCCCGAACGCCTCGCCGATATTTACGGCGTCACGGCCCATTTCGCGCGCGACAAAGAGGGGCTTATCCTTGCCCCGACGGGGCTAACGATTGCACGATGATTGTGTGGCCGCAGATCGTTTGCAGATCTGAACACGCCGAGGCCGAACCGGTCGAGCCGCCGCGGCGAGAACCTGCCCCTGGTTCCACTCATGCTCCCCCTGTGGATCTCGACCTATCGGAACCCGCAGAGGACTGCGGGCCGGCCTTGTCCACCTTGTTGGAACCTGCCGCCCCGCATCGGGTCCGGCTCTATTCGGCCGGCCTCGTCCTGGCGCTCTGCCTGTCGGCGCTGATCCATACGGGCGTACTTGCATTTCTTCTGGAACATTTAGCAAGGCCAGGCGCCGAGGCGGCTACGGACGCAATCAGCGTCGAGATCGTGCTTGAGGAACCGCCCTCTCCGACTGCCGGGGCTGAAGCCGCCAATTCGCAACGGCAGGCAGCCTCTGCCCGGCAAAGCGAAGGTACTCCTGACGAAACGCCCCCGTTGCAGGAGGCGCAGGACGCGCCTTCCGTCCCCGAACGGTCATCGCCCAAGGAGACCTTGGAAGCGGACGCCGAACCGCCGCCGACAACGCACGAAAAGCCGGCGAGCCCCGAGCGGGAGCAATCCCCGCAGCAGTCATCGCCCGAGGAAAAGCGAACCCTCGAACCTGCGGCGGTCGCCAGCGTAGTCCTGCCGACCGAGAATATTCCCGTTCCGGCGCCGCGGCCCACGCAGCAGAAAGCAAAGCCGGCGCCTCCCGCGCGAGCGAAGACACGCGATCAACAGCGGCCCGTAGCCACGCGCAAGCAGACCGCCACCGCCCAAGAGCCCGCAACAGCGGCGCGTAAGCCTGCAAGCCGTTCGTCGGCCGGCTCTGACGGGGGCCGGAGTGGCGGCGCGACGGCCGGCGAGCTCCAGGCTTATACGGCCCGGCTCATCCGGCATATCGGACGCTACAAGCGCTATCCGCAGAGCGCCCAACGCCAGGGTCTTTCCGGAAGGGTGGGCATCGCCATCACGCTTAGCCCGGACGGCGGCTTCATGGGCGCGCGCATTTCCCAAAGCTCCGGCTACTCCGTTTTCGACCAGGAGGCCCTGGCTGCGACGCGACGCGCCATACCTTATCCGCGTCCGCCCCAGGGCTACAAAGGCGGCCGCTTGACGGTCTCGCTTCGCTTCGAACGCGGGCGCTGACGCATCAGCCTGAAAACCGGAACCGGGCTTCCGAAAGCACGCGCATAAATCAATGGTCTACAGCGCCCGCTTTTTCGTCTGAAGAACGTACGGCGCAGCCGAGCCTGCTTGAATTCCGCCATGAACAGCCGCTATCCCTCAAGGGACAGCACATTATTCATCAAGAACATGGGAAGTTTCATGGCCTTCGGCATTTCGCGAAGATGTCGCTCGATCGCGGCGGATATCTGCCGGCTTATTACGCCGGGACTGCTCGTTAGCCTGACGCTTTGCTCCACCGCGGCCTACGCGCAAAACCCTGCATTGGGCGGTGGCCAGCGCCACCGCGAGATCCAGCCCACCTGCCCGATCGGTTCGATCCTGGTCAACGGTCGCTGCACGATACCTGAGGTGCAGCAGCAATGTCCTCCGGGCACGATAGGCGCCTACCCCGTTTGCCGGCCGGCCGTGCAGTCGTTCTGCCCGCAAGGAACGATAGGAGTTTTCCCAAATTGCAGGCCGACGCTAAATCGCCCCCCGCCGCTCGATGAGCAGTTGAGGGTGCCCAGCATCCAGCCGCCGCCCCCTGAGGTGCGTATTCCCTAAAAAAGAAGCCTCGCCAGCGGTCCTGGCGAGGCTTCCGCACGGTCTGCCCGGCCTGCGGAGGGAGGGAACCAGCCGAGCATCCCAGGCTCCGCAGAGGAGCAGGAGCTAACGGTTGCTCGCCACCGGCGCGACAAGCGGCGTGATGCGCCGGATGGCGACGCGACGGTTTTCCCGCTCACGTTCCTGAGTGTTGATCTTCAGGTATTGCTCGCCATAGCCCTGCGTCACCAGGTTCTCCGGCGGAATACCGAAGACATTGGAAAGCGCTTCGGCCACGGCGTCTGCACGGCGGTCCGACAGCGCCAGATTCGCAACGTCCGAACCCACAGCGTCCGTATGACCCTCAATCAGGAAGGTCTCTGCCGGATTGCGTTCAAGGACTTCAAGCATGGCGTTGGCTACACCCTCCAGCTTCGGGATCTCGCTTTCCGCAATGCTGGCCGAGCCGAACTCGAAGTTGATCGTGTCGAGATCGATACGCCGCACCATGTCACGCACGCGGGCCGAGTAGCGCACTTCCTCCAGCGAATACAAGCGGCGCACGGGCTCCACCGGAGGCTGCTCGAGGAACGTGTAATAGACGTTCGGATCGTCCACCTGCTCCGCCTCGAGAATATATTCGCTGACGGGGATTGTGAGTCTCAGCGGAGGCAGATCGGCGCCCGGATCGCGGAATTCCAGCACGTCGTCGTACCGGTCCTCCGGCACGTAGACGAGCACGTATTCGCGTCCGTCCGGCGTAACGCGCACCCGGCGGATGACGTCGCCATAACGATTGCGCACGGTGATCACCCTCGTGCCGTCACGCCGCTCCACCACCTCGCGCACGCGCCCGTTGCGCAGTTCCTCGTAATAGACCGTATCGTCGCGACGCACGAGGCGGTCGTAATCGGGGCGGTCTACATAGATTTGATTGTTGATCTCGATGATC
This sequence comes from Chelativorans multitrophicus, assembly GCF_011317445.1. Lineage (GTDB taxonomy): Bacteria > Pseudomonadota > Alphaproteobacteria > Rhizobiales > Rhizobiaceae > Chelativorans > Chelativorans multitrophicus. The sequence continues at coordinate 217,958 of NZ_JAAAPL010000002.1, read as the reverse complement.
GTGCGGTTGTCATTATACTCCTCGACCACGCGGGCATTCTCGCGCGGCTGGAAGATTTCACGCCGGCGCACTCTTCGGTCCTCGGGCGTCTGGCCCATTTCGATCCGTTGGCCCTGTTCTTCGACGAGCGTGCGAATTTCCTGCTGCACCTGTTGGGGATCGAACAGGTCTTCCTGTGCCTGTGCATCCGATTCGGGGATCAGCGCGGGAGCAGCATCCGGCGCGGGCTCAGCCTGTTCCTGCGGCTCATCGGTGGGTGCGGCCTCTCCTTCGGCAGGCTGCTGCGCAGGCTCTTCGGCCTCTCCTGCGGGCTGGGCTTCCTTCTGGCTGTCGAGCACGGGAGCGGCGTTTTCAGGCAAGGCTTCCTGATCTTCCGCCGGTGCTTCGGCACCTGGCTGCGCCTCCTCCTCGATTGGCTGCTCGTCTTCGAGAGTTTCATCGGGCTCTGCCGCCGGCTGCTCCGCCTCGGGAGCCGCTTCTGGTTCCGCCTGCTCCTCCTCGATCGGCGCGGCTTCTTCCTCGGCGGGTGCTGCCTCGGGTTCCACCGGGGCTTCTTCAGTCGCCGGGGCCTCCTCGGTGGCAGGCGCCTCTTCTTCTGCGGGAGCTTCCTGTATCGCCGGAGCCTCTTCTGTCGCGGGTGCCTGCTCCTCTTCCGGCGCTTGCTCCTCTAGCGGAGCTTGTTCTTCGGCCGGAGCTTCCTCGGCAGCAGGCTCCTCGGCGGCGGGAGGCGCTTCTTCCTCGGGCGCGGCTTCCTCGGCGGGAGCCTGCTCTTCAGCCGGTGCCTCTTCCTCGACGGGCGGCGCCTCCTCGGGGGCTGGCTCGGTCTCCTCCGCCGGCTGGGCGGGCTGCTCTTCCATCACCGGAGGTTCTTCTGCAGGAGCTTCCTCGGGAGCTGCTTCAGGCTCGGCCTCTGGCTCAGGAGCCGCCTCAGGTTCAGGCTCCGGCTCGGGAGCCGCCTCAGGCTCAGGTTCAGGCTCGGGAGCCGCTTCGGGCTCCGGTGCCGGCTCAGGCTGGGCCTCTGATTCAGGCGCAGGCGCCTCCTCTTCCTCTTCGGCGGGCGCCTGCTCTTCCGGAACGCATCCGCCTTCGGCGGCCACGGTTCCGGGCGGGCATCCGGCGTCCTGGCCTTCTCCGGCCGGTTCTTCGGCCTGCGCCAACATCAGCGGCGCATTGATCGTGCTGGGGCGCACTCCAGAGGCGAGGCGCATCTCGGCCTTCGCAGCGATCGGCGATGCCATCAGCAGGCATAGAGCGGTCCCTGCCCAAAACCGGTTCGACTTCTTCATTCTTCTTGCTCCTGGTGGCGTCCCTTCCGCAGGGGTAAATCTGCGATTTCCCGCTTGGTTCCCGGAAGCGGCAGAAAGAAGGCCATTGCGCGCTTGACCTTCGTCGTCCACAGGGCCACATCGAAAGCGATGGAACCCTTCTGGAAAAACAAGCCGCTCCTGGCGATGAGCGAAGCCGAGTGGGAATCCCTCTGTGACGGCTGCGGCAAATGCTGCCTTGCCAAGCTGGAGGATGAGGATACCGGCGAGATTCACTGGACCAGCGTAGCCTGCCGCCTGTTCGACGCCGGCACGTGCCGCTGCACCGATTATGCGGGCCGGCTCGCGCGCGTTCCCGACTGCGTGCGCCTCACTCCCGCAAATGTCGGCGAGATCACCTGGCTTCCCTCCACCTGCGCCTACCGGCTGCTGGCGGAAGGGAAGGATCTTCCCTGGTGGCATCCGCTCGTCTCGGGCCGGGCGGAAACGGTACACGAGGCTGGAATATCCATGCGTAACCGTGTCAGCGCGCTGGAGGACCAGCTTGCAGACGTGGAAGAATATTTTCAGCATCTTCTGGAGGAAGAGCCATGAGCGCAACGGAAACCGGGGCCCTGATCGCCCGCGCCCTCGCAAGCTTCAACGCGCGGGACGTCGAAGCCATGATGGCCTGCCTTTCGGAAGATGTGGCCGTCGATATTCCCTCAGCTGCGCGTGAGATCGGGGCCGATAAGGCGCGCTGGCAGCTTGCGAACCTGTTTCGTTTCCTTCAGGCGGAAGCGAAGGACATCGCCATCATGACAGCCGCCGGCGGCTTTCGCGCGGCGGCCGAGTTCACGCTGATCGGCACTTACCTTGCCACCCTTCCTGGCTTTCCCCCTGCGCGCGGTCAGCCCTTCCGCATGGCCGCCGGCCTTTTCTTCGATATCGACGACGAGGGCCTGATCTCCCGCGTCACGGTCTGCTGCGATCCTGCGCGACTGTCGGCGGCGCTTCGGGCGGATTGATCCCAGCCTGAACCGAAAATGAATGGTGGATTGGCTCCCCGTTCAGGAGCGCGCTGGCACTGTGCTCTCATTCGCCTCGGCGATTGCCACGGATAATGGAGAGCCTCATGTTTCGAAAAATCAAGATCGCCGCACTTTCCGCCATTGTGGGTCTCGGTGCCCTGGCTTCAATGCCGGCGGCGGCCCACGCCGACGGGATCTATTTCAGCTTTGGCGGCGGAGATGCCCGCGCCGGCATTTATATCCGCGACCACGATCGCCGCGATCGCCACCGTCCGCGCCGGGCGAGGTCCTGCAGCCCGCGCGACGCGGTGCAAAAGGCATACCGGATGGGGCTGCGCGATGTGCGCGTCCAGCGGGCAAACCGCAACACGATTCGCGTGACGGGCCGCACGCGTTACGACCGGGGGAGCATCGTCTTCGCCCGCGCGCCGCATTGCCCGGTGATTCGCGCACGCTGACCGTCGCTGAGAAGACGCCGCTTCAAAAGAGAAACGCCGCCGGTCTCCCGGCGGCGTTTTGATTTTTTTGAGCGTTTCCTATTGCTGGTCCAGCTCATAGGTGATGTTGACCTGCACCGTATAAGTGCTTTCGCCAGCCTCGACCGGCACGGAGACCGCCTGATCCGCTTCCATCCGCATCATCTTGGCGCCGAGCGGCCGGGGCGGCGGTGTTCCAACCATGTTTTCGGAGATTTGCACCACGTCGCCCAGCTTCACGCCTGCCGCTTCCGCCAACGTACGGGCTTTGGAAATGGCATCTTCCACCGCGCGCTTGCGGGCGTCGTTCATCGCAGCGGAAGGATCGTCATTGGTGAAAGAAATATAACCACCCTGATTGACGCCAAGCGTGACCGAGCGGTCGAGGATCTCGCCAACTCTCTTCAGGTCCCGGATGCGCACGGTAAGCCCGTTCGTCACCTGATATCCCGTAATGCGCGGCTCTTTCTCGCCATTCTGGTCGTTTGGATAGACATAACGCGGCTCGATCGAGAGCCCGCTGGTTTGCAGGTCGCGCTCCGCGATGCCTGCCTCCTTCAGCGCCGCGATCACGGCCACCATGGCCTGGTTGTTCGCGTCCATCGCCTCGCGGGCGGTCGCAGCCTCGCGCACCACGGCGAGATTGATGACAGCCATGTCAGGGGCGACATTGGCCTTCCCCTCCCCTGTAACCGAAATTCTCGGCTCTCTGTCTTGCTCCTGCGCTCCCGCCGGCAGCACCGCCAAAAATGAGGCGGCAAGCGCCAGCGGAATGAAGGATCGGGTCATGGCAATCTCCTCGAGTTGTTGATGCGAATCTCAGTAAATGCCGATTATGAACCGATTGCGGCGCCGAGACATTGCCTTGCTCGAAGGTTTCGGTGGAGGAGATCCAATCAAGGCTCTCTGGCCTTGTGCCTTGCGCGAAAACCCACTAATTGAGCGTCACCGGGCCTGTAGCTCAATGGTTAGAGCCGGCGGCTCATAACCGCTTGGTTGGGGGTTCGAGTCCCTCCGGGCCCACCAGAACAACGTTTTCAACACGTGATCTGGTGTTTCGCCATCGATGCCTCTCCCTCATTCGCCGCGCGCCAAAATGTAGAATGGACACGGCCCGGCCTAGGAACCAAAACTCGAATTTAGTGGTTATGGTTCAGGTGTCCTGATGAGCGCTCCCAAATACAACCAGACCGAGATCCCGGCGATAACCGGCATTAGAGGAAGGTGTCCTCGATGCCAGGAAGGCCATCTGTTCGACGGATATTTGAAGCTGGCGCAGCGATGCGAGGTCTGCGGCCTGGATTTCAGCTTTGCCGACCCTGCGGACGGGCCGGCATTCTTCGCCATGAGCATCGCCGCCGTCCCTGCCCTTGCCTTTGCCCTTTGGTTCCAATTCACCTTCGAGCCGCCCATTTGGGCGCATCTCTTCACCACTTTGCCGGTTACGGTGGGCGCATGCCTGCTTTTGCTCCGGCCCCTGAAAGGCTGGCTCGTCTGCTCCCAATATTTCCACAAGGCAGAGCAAGGCGTTATCGACCGGCAGCGGCATGCGGCAACACCGCAAGGCGAGGACAAAGGCGACACCGATTGATGACGATCGCCCGCTAAGCTCGTCAAGGGAGAGGCAACCCTTCGAAGCTCCCGGCCTAAGGCGCAACGCCACCGGTTGGAACTGCCGACGAGCTTTGGCGTTCGGCAAAATCGGAAGCAGCGTGCTTCAGGTTTCTGGGAGGGGTTCTCGTGGCGGCCCATTCGGGAGGAAAGGCCACCGAAGGACAGGATCACGACGGGGACTCTTCTTACGAGACCCGCGCAATCCGCTACTTGCTCGTCGGCGTCTTCCTCATCCTTTTTGTGGCCGGCCTCTATTTTGCACGCGACTTTTTCATGCCGGTCGTCATCGCCTTTCTCATGGCGATGACGCTCACGCCGATCGTCCGCTTTTTGGGTAAGCGTGGAATTCCCGCAGCTCTTTCGGCAACGCTTTTGGTGTTCGCGTCGTGGAGCGCGATTGGCATGCTCGGATACGCGATGAGCGGCCCCGTTATCGAGTTGGTTGATGACGCTCCCCGGATCGGATCTGAGCTGCGCCAGCGCGTCGCCGAGCTTCGCCGCCCGCTCGAAGATGTGATGGAGGCGTCCGAGCAGATCAAGGAAGCGACGGAGGCGGCAGATGAACCCGGCGTTCAGAGGGTCGTCATCGCACAGCCCGGCATCATTTCGCGCGCGGCAGGAAATCTGCTTTCGGTCGCCACGACAGTCGGTATCACCCTGGTTCTGACGCTTTTCCTGCTGGCATCGGGAACCCTGTTCTATGAAAAGATCGTGCAGTCCTTCGGCGCGCTGAGCGATAAGAAGCGGGCGCTGCGCATCGTGTTTGATGTCGAGCGGGAAGTTTCGCGCTACCTGTTGACGATCGCGCTCATCAACAGTGCCCTTGGCGTGACAGTGGGAATCGGCCTGTGGGGCCTCGGCGTGCCCAACGCGCTGGTGTGGGGCGTTGCGGCTGCCGTGCTTAACTTTCTTCCATATGTGGGCGCGATCGTTACCTTCGGTTTGGTTGCGATCATTTCCCTCGTCACTTTCGAAAGTCTTTATTTTGCGATGCTGCCGCCGCTCTACGTGGCGCTCTGCAACACTCTTGAGGGTCAGTTCGTAACGCCCCTCGTCCTCGGCAGACGACTCGAGCTCAATGCAGTCGCCATTTTCATCGCGGTGGCATTCTGGTCGTGGTTATGGGGAATTGTCGGGGCGCTGATTGCAGTGCCCCTTTTGGTTGTCGTGAAAGTCTTCTGCGATCATTTCGACGGGCTCCGCCATGTCGGAAACTTCCTGGCGGCTCAAGGTCAGGTCGTCGTGGAAGAGGACGTAGCCGAAACTGCGAAAATCCGCAGGTAGTGCTTTGGGGCACCGGTCTTGCAGCATCAAAACCGCAATTAATCGCGATCCTCAATCGACTCACTAAGGATGGCCGAGCAGACACCGGCCTGCCCGGCCGAGGAACCCACGGAATTCAGGTTCACATCTGTTCCACGTCGCCGCCGTTCTCGGCCCAATCCTTGAAACTGCCGAGATTGTAAACTCTCTCGTATCCCATGTCCTTTAGCGCTTTGCCGCTTAGGGCCGATCTCCCGCCCGAGGCGCAATAAAGAATGACAGGACGATCCTTTCTGAACTCCGCGTTGTAATACGGGGTGTCCGCATCGGCGCGGAATTCCAGCATGCCCCGCGAGACGTGGAGGGCATCCTTGATCTTTCCGCTTGCCTGCAGTTCGGGAGCGTCACGCACGTCAACGAGAAGCGCATTCTCTTCCGAGATAAGCTTACGTGCCTCATCAGCCGAAATCTTCGGAACCGCTGAATTGGCGGCCGACATCAATTCCTTAACGCTGGTAGCCATCGTCTCCTCCCTGATAGCCGGGAATTCAGCATACACCATCAAGGGCGGACAGGGCAGATGGCGCTTTGTTAGCGCGGGAGGAAAGAAACTCTATTGGGCTCTAAAAGACAGCCGACAAAGCGCGGTCACCGGCGAATGCCTCCCGGCGTAGTCACGCCGGGAGGCGAAAACACCTACTGCGTAGCTGAGACCTGCTCAAAGTAGCCGGCCATCCGCTTGGCTGCCTTGTTCGGCAGTTTGACGCCCTTTGCTTCTTCGAGGTTGGCGGGATTATCGCCAACCTGTATCAGCCCGACCATCCCCATGCCGAAATGCGGCAGGCACCGGAAGCCGTAGACTCCCTCCTGATCGAATGTGACCTTGATCTCCTCGTTGATCTTGCCCTTCCACGTCTCGGCTCCCTCGGGGGCCATGCCCTTTATGGTTTCCGAGTTGTGCCCCTTATCGGTGGCGACGAAGGTGACGGTGTCGCCCGGTGCAATTTTCAAAAAGGCGGGTTCAAAGGCCATCGCCTCGCCATCCGCGCCCTTGTTGAGCATTTTTATTTCGTGGTCCGCCGCAACTGCCGGAAGGCTGAAAGCCATCCCTGCAAGAGACGCAGCAACCACAATCGTCCCGATCCTCAGCATTTTCACTCCTTTTCCTGCCCAGCAGGACTAATCAACGCGGCTCTTCTTCGCTCTTTCAGGCCCGCCACCGCTTCTTGGAAAGCCAAACCTGGAGGCCGTGTCAAGCGTTCCGGCCATAAAGGCGAACATTGATGCGCACCCGGCAACCTCAGCTGAACGACACCTGCGCCACCAACACTCCTGGGGCCAAACAGATCTCCCGCCGCTCGCGCCCGATATTACTTTTGAGCTGGACGTATGGACCGCATTTCTGCTCAATGCGCCTCATGCAGCCTGAAAAGCGCTACTGCGCGCCGGATTCGCAGCTCTTATGATAACCCTCTATCGCCTCCTGGCCCTCGCGCTTTTTCTTTTCATCTGGTGGGCCGCATCGTTCGCGGTCGGCCCGAACCTGGTCCCGACGCCGCTCAGCACGGCATCGGCCGCGCTCGAATTGATGCGCGACGGGAAAATTTCCGAGCCGCTGCTCAGCAGCCTGACCATTTATTTCACCGGCTACCTACTGGCTGTCATCGTTGGCATTCCAATCGGAATGCTGATGGGCGGCATACGCGATCTCGGCCGCACCCTGGACATCTATGTAAGCGCGCTTATGGCGACCCCGCGCGTGGCCTTCATCCCGCTTATCATCCTTTTTCTTGGTCTCGGTCCTGAGGCCAAGATCGCGGTCGTCTTTCTCGGCGCCGTTATTCCCATCCTGATCGGCACCTATTCCGGCATCCTCAACAGCGATGCCGAGCTCATCGAAATGGCGCGCTCGATGGGCGCGACGCGCTCTCAGATCTATTGGCGCATCATGCTTCCAGGCGCGCTCGGCTTCGTGGTGATGGGGCTGCGGATCGGTGCCACAATCGGATTGATCAACACGGTCGTTGCCGAGCTCTACACGGCCGCCAGCGGGTTGGGCGGGTTGCTAGCGCTTTATGGAAACACGTTTCAGATGGCCCGCTATTTCGTCGTGGTGCTGGCGCTGGCGCTCATCGGCGGTCTCGTGAGCCAAGGCCTGAGGGCGCTCGAAGCCTGGTCGGGCCGCTGGCGCGTCACCGCCGGGAACTGAGGCTTGCATTTTGCGGGCGAGGCGCTTGCCATAAGTTCAATGATTGTTTTATCGAGGCTTGAGCCGTTCACGCTTTACTGCCTAGGAGGGGAAATCCAATGCCCAGGTCGAACCGTTGCCTAAGGCTGGCTTTTTTTGCCGCGGCGGCTTTTCAGATGTTCACGCAAGGTGCTGCGGCGGAGCCTTTTCGCCTGATCGTCACCGACCTCGTGGCGCCGCTCGTTCCAAATTCGGTGATGGATTTGGCGGCGGAGCTTGGCTATTTCGAGCGCGAGGGCGTCGATGTCGAGCTGGTACGTGTGCAGCAGACGCCGTCGGCGCTCGCAGCGTTGCGTGCCGGCGAAGGCGACATGGCCAATATTTCGATCGATTCCGCGCTGCAGCTCGTCGCGCGGGATCAATTGGGGATCAAGGCGGTGGTCTCGCCCAACAAATCGCTTCCTTTTCTCATCGCCTCGAAATCCGAGATCAGAACGCCGGATCAGCTTTCCGGCCGGAATTTTGCCATCGGGCGGCTTGGCAGCCTGGATCACACCCTGAGCACCAAGGTATTGCAAACCAAGGGCGTGAATACGGAAAGACTTGGCTTCGTCGGGATCGGGCAGCCGAATGTCCGCGCTCAGGCGCTTGCCGCCGGGCAGGTGGACGCGACGACCATTTCGATCGGCGTGTGGCTTTCCCTGCCGGACAAGGACGGACTGCACGTCCTGATCGATCAGGATGACTACTACTCGGCGGCGCCGGTCGTCCAGAAGGTGAACGTCGTTACCGACGAGGTGCTGCAAAAGCGCCGAGACGAGGTTGTGGCCGTAACCCGGGCCCTCATCGCCGCTTCGCGCGATTTCGCAGCAGATTCCGCCAAATGGGTCGATGCCATGGCAAAAGCGCGCGACGATGTCAGCCGGAACGACTTGGAAGCGCTCGCCGAAGCATTTACCGATAGCTGGAGCGTCAATGGCGGCCTGAACCGCGAGGAATTGGAGTATACCGCGCAATGGGCTTACGAGAGCCCCGACTTCGAAGGCGTGCAGAAAGTCAGTCTTGAGGATTGGGTGGATTTTTCCGTCATCGACGAAGCGCTTCAAAAGCTCGGAAAGGCTGAAGGAGCAGATCAGCCTGTTCGCTAGCGGTCAGATGATCAGGCGGGCCCGGCGGCCAGTGGCGGTGTCATGAGCCCGGCGCCATCGGTTATCGTTTCCAGCGTATCGAAGACTTTCCAGCGGGCGAAGGATTTGGCCCCGGTGGAGGCGCTCAAAGACGTCTCCCTGGATCTTCCGGCCAACAGCTTCGTTACGCTGCTGGGCCCGTCCGGCTGCGGAAAAACCACGCTCCTCAGGATGATCAACGGGCTCATCCAGCCGGATTCGGGCCGTGTGCTCGTGTTTGGGGAGCCGCCGAAGCCGGGGCCGCGCATCGGCTTCGTCTTTCAGTCGTTCCGCCTTGTTCCCTGGCTGACAGTCCGAAACAATGTCGGATTTGGCCTGTCGCTGCAGGGCATCGATAAGGCCGAGCGGAACGACCGCGTGGAATATTATCTGAAGCTCGTGGGCCTCTCACGCTTTGCTGACGTTTATCCGCACGAGCTTTCAGGAGGAATGAAGCAGCGCGCCGCGCTTGCACGCGCGCTCGCGACAGAGCCCGAGATCCTCCTGATGGACGAACCATTCGCCAGCCTCGACGCTCAGGTGAGAGAGCTGATGCAGATGGAGATGATGCGGCTCTGGTCGGCGCGCAGGGGAATTGTGCTCTTCGTCACCCACAGCGTCGACGAGGCGATCATCATGGCAGATCGGATCGTTCTGATGGGGCCCCGGCCGGGGCGCATCGTCGAAACGATCGAGGTGCCGTTGCCGCGGCCGCGCTGGAACGATGATATCAAGATGCAGCGCGATTATGTCGAGTTGAGGCAATATCTCTGGAACCGCATTCGTGACATGGTGGTAAGGGATCCCTCTTCGGATTTCTACGTTGGCGAGACCTGACCAGCAGCCGGGGAATGCGGCGTCGCAAAGTTCGAGCGGACAGATGCGCAGTTTTTTATTAAACGGTATTTGCGGCGGCAGAAACGAAATGACACATGCTGGTTCCATGGCTCATCGACAAAGCTTCTGATGCTTACGTTGCCGCAGATCCTCTCCTTCACGGTGATCGGCCTGGCCATGGCGGCCTTCATATGGGGCCGCTTCCGCTATGACCTTGTCGGCGCGCTCGCCCTCCTGGCGGGCGTTGCGGTCGGCATCGTGCCGGTCGATCGCGCCTTCAGCGGCTTCAGCGACGACATCGTCATCATTGTCGGCAGCGCGCTCCTGGTCAGCGCGGCGGTGGCGCGCAGCGGCATCCTTGAACTGACCATCCACCGCTATGCACCAACAGTAACGTCGGTGCGCGCTCAGGTGGCGCTGCTGGTGCTCACCGTCGCCTTCATGTCGGCTTTCGTGAAAAATATCGGGGCGCTGGCGATCATGATCCCGGTCGCGTTCCAATTCGCGCGGCGCTCGAATACCAGCGCTTCCACTTTCCTGATGCCGATGGCCTTTGCGTCCCTGCTGGGCGGGCTGATGACCCAGATCGGCACCTCACCCAACATCCTGGTATCCCGCCTGCGCGGCGACATCACCGGCACGCCTTTCACGATGTTCGATTTCACGCCGGTGGGCTTCGCGCTCACCATCGCGGGTTCCATTTTTCTCATTCTATTCTATTGGCTCCTGCCGACGCGTGAGCGCAAGGACAGCTCTCTCCAGGAAGCGATCGTCATCAAGAATTACGTGGCCGAAGCCCGGGTGGCGAAGGAATCCACGGTGGTCAACAAGACGCTTGGCGACCTCCTCAAGATCTCGGCCGGGGACGTTGCCATCACAAACGTCCTGCGCGCCGACGGCCTGCGCATTGCGCCGCTGCCGGATGCGGTGCTGCGCGACGGCGATATCCTGCTCATGGAAGGCGAGCACGAAGCGCTCGATCGCCTCATCGCCCAGGCCAAGCTGAAGATTTCGAGTGACAGGGACGTGGCAAATGGCGGTGATCCCGCCTTCGAGGTCACGGCCATCGAGGCTGTCGTCGGCGAAAACTCAAATCTCATCGGCTGGTCGGCCCAGTCGCTCCTGCTCTACGACCGGTTCAATGTGAATCTGCTAGCGGTGAGCCGCCAGGGCGAGCGCCTCAACCAGCGCGTGGGCACGATCACCCTGCGCCTTGGCGATGTGGTCGTGCTTCAGGGCAACCAGAAGTCCCTGCCGGAGTTCCTGCGCGATTTCGGTTTGCTGCCGTTGGCCGAGCGCCCCCTGCTGCTGGGCAGTGTGCGGCGTGGTGTGGTCCCCCTTCTCATCCTGTTTGCCGCCATCGGCGCCACCGCCATCGGCGCTGTGCCCGTGCATCTCGCCTTCTTCACGGCCGCCGTAATGATGGTGCTTTTCCGCGTCATCCCCGTGCGCAATGTATATAGCGCGATCGACGGTCCCATCCTGGTGATGCTTGCCACACTCATCCCGGTCAGCGATACGCTGCGCGCCACGGGCGCGACCGACATCATAGCCTCGAATCTTGCAGGTATCGGCGCGCTTCTGCCCAGCTACGGCGCTCTGGCGCTCATCATGGTGGCGGCCATGGCGGTCACCCCGTTCCTCAACAACGCCGCGACGGTGCTCGTAATGGCGCCGATTGCCGCCGGCTTCGCCACCACCCTCGGCTACAGGCCGGAAGCTTTCCTGATGGCCATCGCCATCGGCGCCGGTTGCGACTTCCTCACCCCCATCGGCCATCAGTGCAATACACTGGTCATGGGTCCCGGCGGCTACCGCTTCTCCGACTATCCGCGGCTCGGCCTTCCCCTCTCGATCATCGTTATTCTGGTCGCGGTGCCGACGCTGATGGTGGTCTGGCCGCTGCAATAGAGGATCGGCGCACCAACCATGCACCCGTGGGATGGGCAGGCGGATTCCCTGCCCTCGAATCTACTGGAGCATGCCTTTGACGATGCCGCTCGCCTTGCCCAAGTCCATCTGCCCGGGGAATTTCTTCTGCAGCTCGTTCATGCAGCGGCGCATGTCGCGAAGGCCGCCCGCGCCGATCTCCTGCACCACCTGCGCGCAAGCCTTCTTCATATCGTCTTCCCCAAGAGTCTTGGGCAGGAACTCGTTGATGATCCCGATTTCCTGGCGCTCCTGCTCGGCAAGTTCGAGGCGGTTGCCCTCCTCGAAGCTCCGCGCGGACTCCTTCCGCTGCTTCATCATGCGAATCAGAACATCGAGAATCTCCGCATCGCTGACCGGATCTTTTCCGGAATCGCGGTTGGCGGTATCGCGGTCCTTGATGGCTGTCTGAATCAGGCGCAGCGTTGAAATTCGCCGCTTATCCTGTTGCTTTAATGCGTCTTTTAGCGCCTGAGCGATTTTCTCGCGCATGGCATTATATCTCCCGTCGCGTGCGCGACCATAGCGCCGACATGCTTGCGAGGCAAACCCTTTCTTCCCGGCTAAGTAGCTGGAAGAATTGCGATAAATAATCGCGCGAGCTTGTTGGATGGGCAATTGACCGCATCCCGGCTGTTTCCTATTGTCCGCCGCCTGCATCGACATTAAATGTGGCGCGCGGGCGAAGGTTGCGGTTTAGCCGTCGCAGTCGGCATTTCGTGCGCCATATGGCCTGCCACGGGCCTTTTTTCAAGCCCTGCGAGAGTAATGAGGAGAGCGACATGGCATCAACCGCGCCTTGGAGTGAAACCAGGCCGACGGCACTTCTGGTCCTGGCCGACGGCACGGTGATCGAGGGCCGAGGCCTGGGTGCGGCCGGCTCGGCGGTGGGCGAGGTGTGCTTCAACACTGCCTTGACCGGATATCAGGAGATTCTCACCGACCCGTCCTATGCGGGCCAGATCGTCACCTTCACCTTCCCGCATATCGGGAATGTGGGCACCAATGACGAGGATATCGAGGATCTCAATCCCGCCGCGCGCGCCGGTGCTGTCGGCGCGATCTTCAAGGCCGACGTCACCGATCCGTCCAACTACCGCGCGGGAGAGCATCTTGACCGCTGGCTGAAGCGGCGCGGTATCGTGGCGCTTGCCGGCATCGACACGCGCGCGCTCACCTCCCTCCTTCGCGAGAAAGGCGCTGCCAATGCCGTTATCGCCCACGCGCCGGACGGGCGCTTCGATGTGGAAGCGCTGAAGAAGGAAGCCAGCGAATGGGGTGGTCTTGTAGGGCTCGATCTGGCCAAGGTCGTCACCTCCGGCCAGTCGTCCACTTGGACTGAGACCCCCTGGGTCTGGAGCGAGGGCTATGCCGAGGCCCGCGAGACGCCCTATCACATCGTCACCGTCGATTACGGCGTGAAGCGCAATATCCTGCGAATGCTGTCCAGCCTGGGCGCAAAGGTCACCGTCGTGCCGGCCACCGCTTCCGCCGAGGATATTCTGGCCATGCGGCCTGACGGCGTGTTCCTGTCGAACGGCCCCGGCGATCCTGCGGCCACGGGCGCATACGCCGTGCCCATGATCCGTGAATTGCTCAAGACGGAGACCCCGGTTTTCGGCATTTGCCTGGGCCATCAAATGTTGGCTCTGGCGCTGGGCGCCAGGACGGTCAAAATGCATCAGGGCCATCACGGCGCCAATCACCCCGTCAAGGATTTCACCACCGGCAAGGTGGAAATCGTGTCCATGAATCACGGCTTTGCCGTCGATAGCGATAGCCTGCCGGAAGGAGTGGAGGAGACGCATGTCTCCCTTTTCGACGGCTCCAATTGCGGCATCAGCCTCGCCGGCCGGCCGGTTTTCTCGGTGCAGCATCATCCGGAAGCCTCCCCCGGCCCGCAGGACTCGCATTACCTTTTCCGCCGATTCATCAATCTGGTGCGCGAGAAGAAGGGCGAGCCGGCGCTGGCAGAGCGCTGAGAGCGAACTTCTCATCAAGAAGGCGGCCTCCGGGCCGCCTTTTTTGTTTCGGCTAAAGGATAGGCGTCAGCGCATCGCCAGCCGTTTTGAGCAAAGAGGGGTTCCTAGTCCCTCAGAAGGAAAGCCTCAGCTTTGTAATCCCGTCGCGGATTTCCTTGAAAATGGCGTTGAGCTGCGTACGCGAGGGCGAATCGAAGTAGTAGCCGGGGCCGGTCGCGCATTCCTGCAGCAGTGTGCCGGTCGCCACGTCCGGCTCCTCGAGCCGGATTGTGTAAATGGTGACATCGTCTTCCTTGCTGGGCGTATATTCCCGCTTTGCATTTTCACAGGCCGCAAGAGTCCGCCTGTTCATCTCCTCCGTCACCCGGCGCTGGCTGCGCTCGCGCGTAAGACGGTCCTCCACGAGATAGCCGAAGCTCGAATAGGAAGAGCCGAGCGCGTGGTTTCTGTTGTTTGACAGGCCCATATTGTTCGCGCCGTCGGTCAATACGATCATGATCTTCTCGACATCGCTTGCCGGCTCTTTTCCCTCGGTAAAGGGTTCCCGGGGCGAGAGCACCCGCATGCCCCAGGCAACTCCCTCCATGATATTCGTGTTGCCGTCGGCGGTGAACCGAGAGACCTCCCTTTTCAGGGCAGCATAGTCATTTGAAAGCGGCGTTATCGGCCGTGAGAGACACCCATAGGCAGGGCCCCTTCCATCGCTGTACTCATGCTCGACCTTCCGCCACCTTTCCGGCCTGATATCGAGGCCGATCAGGTTTGTCGCGCCGGTCAAAGCCGCCTGGGCAGCGTCATCGAGCCCATATCTCAGCAGCCTCCGCGCTATCGCTACGGCCGAGTTTCCGAACGCTGATGTATTGGAGGCAATATAGTTGTTGGCGTAGAGTCGGCCGCCGTCCGGCTCGTCGATCGCGAAGGTGGGGACGAAGAGGCTGTACCGGTCCGTTGCCACGACAGGCGCGTCGTCCACGTCATAGGCGGAGCTACTTGTGGGCATTCGCGTCTCCACGCAGCCCTTCCAGTCCTGGCCGAGATGGTGAGCAACTTCAAAGCGGCTAAGGCCCGGCAACAAGTCCAGCTGCGAAATAGGACTGATCCCCTGCAGATCCAGCCAGTCCGCACCGGTCCCGGGCACAATCCTTCCGTTCCTGTCGAACTCCGGCCCGAACTGCGGCCCCACATTCACGAAGGACGCAAACGGAACCAGCGCGAATTTAAGCCGCTCTTTATCGGTCACCCGCGACGAGAGATCGTCGATCAGCCCGTTGACGGCCTCCTTCATGGCCTGCAGCTTGCCACCGCGCATGGAGCCGGTGGTATCCAGCACCAGTGCGATTTCATAATAGGCAAAGGCCATATCTGCGGTCGACGAAGCACCGACAGTAGCCTCCTTCCGGCCGATCAGCCCGCCGAAGCTGAGCGGCATGGTTGCCTCAGCCGACAATTTGACCGAGGTGCCGTTCCGCTCCACCGCCATGTTCTTATAGGCGGAGGAGAGATTTCCCGTCAGGAAGGACGCCGCTATGCTGCGGGCCTCCGCATCGGAGATCTTGTCCCCGCGCTGGGCCACGGCAAGCACGGCGGCATCGAGTGCATTCTGCAGTTCAGATCGGGTGCGGCTCATATTGGTATAGTCGACCGCGAGTCCGGCAGCGCCGAAAACCGGCAGCGCGGACAGAGCCAGAATTACGGCAAAATTGCCTCTGCGGTCCCGGCAGAGGGCAGAACACGCCGAACGAAGCCTTCTGATGGATAGCATAGCCCCACAACTTCCCGTTGCGCTGGGCACGCTATCCGACAGTACTTAAATGCTTCTTAGCGCAGGCGATCAACTTGAATCGAATTTGCCATTTACTGGCGTGCTTCTGCCGGCTTGGTGCGCCGCCTGCGAAACGGCAACGTGATCAGGCGGAAGAAGCCGAAACCCAGGAGAAGACCGACCGCGGTCCAGATCAATCCATGGCTCGTGAGCGGCACGGCTGGCTCGAAATCGCGCATTGTGCCCGCGAAGACCGTGCCGTCCGGGTCAGTGATCACCGCGACAGGTCGGAGGACGCGTGGTAGCTCAGCGAGCCTGGCCGCCTGCTGGTCGAGATGTTCCGCGCGCGCAATCACCCTGCGCATGGATTGCGCACGATCACGTATGAAGGCTTCTTGCGACGTTTCCTGGAGCGCCAGCGCCCGTTGGCGATCGAGATCATTGCGGCTGGCGTCCTCATCGAACTCGCCCACCACCCGGGTGAGCTCCTGCCGTGCACCTTCGAGCCGCTGCCTGTATTGCTGTGCGAACTCGGGAGCCTGGGATGTTGCCATGCCGGCGGCAAGCGACGTCAGGACGGCGGCGATCGTGCCAGGCCTCACCATTTCGATTCCCCCATAAGATCAGCCAAAATCAACAGCCGCCACAAACTCAGATGGGCCCATTGAACGTATCGCAATCCGTGGGATTGCCGCTTTCGAATCCGCGCCTGAACCACCGGCTCCGCTGTTCCGACGTGCCGTGATTGAAGCTCTCCGGCACCACATATCCCTGGGTGCGCCTTTGCAGCGTGTCGTCGCCAATCTGAAAGGCGGCATTCAGCGCCTCCTCGATGTCGCCCTGTTCCAGAAGGCCCTGCTGGTTGGTGTGATAGGCCCAAACCCCGGCATAACAATCGGCCTGGAGCTCTACGCGCACCGACATGGCATTGGCCTCCCCCTCGCTGAGATTGGCGCGCATACGGTTGAAGCGGGGCAAAACGCCCGTCAGGTTCTGCACATGATGCCCCACCTCATGGGCAATCACATAGGCCTGGGCGAAGTCGCCGGCCGCATCGAAGCGCCTTGCAAGCTCGTTAAAGAAGCTGAGATCGAGATAGACCTTCCGGTCTCCGGGGCAGTAGAACGGCCCGCTCGCGGCCGATGCGAAGCCGCAGGCCGAATTCACCTGGCTTGAAAAAAGCACAAGCGGCGGCTCCTCATAATCGGCTCCTTCCGATTGGAAGATCTGGCCCCACACATCCTCGGTGTCGGCAAGCACCACGCCGACGAATTGCCTTGCTTCGTCATTGCCGGCCTGCTGCGTCGTCACCTGTCCCGTTCCCTGCTCCAGCATCTGCAGCGGGTCGATGCCGAGCGCCCTCAGCCCGAAGAAGAGAATGACGAGGATAATGATCGTGCCGATCCCGCCGCCGCCAGCCCGGCCACCGACCGGCAAGCGGATGGGTCCGCCCCGCCGCATGCCACCGGCCCCCCGACGATCTTCGATATTGCTGCTTTGGCGGCGGCCCCTCCAGCGCATGCGCAATTTTCTCCGTTTCGCGATCCGGCCCCTGGCGCCATGGGCATATAGAGGCATTTCGATAATGGTCTACGGCGAATGAAAGATTAATGGAAGTACTTCGGCACCTCCGGGACTGATATTCGCTTCCTGCCCAACGTTCTACTTGTCTATTTCAAGCGACCTGGCTGGCTGTAGCGTCTCGAGCGCCGATCAGCACCGTCAGTTTCAGATCCGGATGGCCGGAGACCGCGAAGGTCGCCTGCTCGTAACGCTGGAAACCGTCTCTCGGGTGATTGAAGGTCCGCTCGCCTCCCTCGCGGCCGAGCACCCAATGCTCGTTCCAGAAGCGCTGGAAATCCTGGCTTTCCCGCCGGAGATCGTCGATGAGGTGCCGAACGGCGGGGTCGGCCATATGCGCGCTCACATCGGCGCGAAACTCCGCCACCACACGCCGCGCGCGGTTTTCGTAATCGCGAATCAAAGAGCGCGCTTGGGGTTCAAGAAAGATGAAGCGCAGGAGGTTTCGGTCGCCCGGCCGGTCAAGCCAGCCGGTGAAGAGCCGTTCGGCCTCGCCGTTCCAGGCGCGTGCTGTCCAGGTGAGGTCAAGCAGGTAAGCAGGAGCGTCGATCCTCTCCAGCGTGGCAAGCACCGCCGGCGGGATGGGCTCCTTCTCCTTGCCGCCCTGCTCCGGGTCGCGCCTTCCAGAGAGCTCGAAGAGGTAGGCCCGCTCCGCCCGGCCGAGCTTGAGCGCGTTGGCAAATCACGCCAGCGCCGCCGGGGAAAGCGACATGTCCCTTCCCTGCTCCAGCCACGTGTACCAGGTGACGCTGAGGCCGCAGAGCTGCGCCACCTCCTCGCGCCGCAGGCCGGGCGTCCTGCGGCGGCTGCCCGCGGCCAGCCCAAGATCCGCCGGCTTTTGCTTTTCCCTCAGCGCGCGGACGAAATCGCCAATTTCCCGCCGCTGCTCCGCTGTTCTTCCGGTCATCATGGTAGCGGCTTATACCAGTATAATTTTGCATCTGAAACTGGTGTGAATCTGCTGCTATGACTGAAGCGACATCAAACAGCGGAGAAGAAATCATGTCCGGTGACAAGAGCCATGAAGCCTTGGTGGGCGGCCAATTCGGCTCGCGTGCTGAAGCCTATCTGAAAAGCGCCGTCCATGCGCAGGGCGAGGACCTGCAGTCGCTGGTCGCCAGGATGGCCGGCAAAAGCGGCGCCCGCGTGCTGGATCTCGGCTGCGGCGGCGGTCACGTCACCTTCCACATCGCCCCGCTGGTGCGCGAGGTGGTCGCCTACGACCTGTCGCCGGAGATGCTGGAGGTGGTGGGCCGCACCGCCCGCGAGCGCGGGCTGGCCAACATAGCCACCGCGCGCGGCGTGGCCGAGAGCCTTCCTTTCGAGGCCGACAGCTTCGATGCAGTGCTGAGCCGCTTCAGCGCCCATCACTGGCGCGATCTCGATGCAGGCCTGCGTGAGGCAGCGCGCGTCCTGAAGCCCGGCGGAAGCGTCATCATCCTCGATACTGTGACCGCTGGCGTCCCGATCATCGACACCTTCTTCCAGGCGATCGAGCTTCTGCGCGACTGTTCCCATGTGCGCAATTATTCGCGCGCCGAATGGGAGGCCGCCCTTGCCCGCGCCGGCCTGCCGGTCCGATCCTCCAGCCGTTTCCGGCTGCGGCTCGAATTCAAGTCGTGGGTCGAGCGCATGAACACGCCGAAAATCCAGGTGGAGGCCATCCGCGCCCTGCAGACCTCGGTCTCCGAGATCGCGACGCGCCACTACGAAACGGAGCCGGACGGGAGCCACACGATCGACGTGGCGTTGTTCGAGGCGGTCAAGCCCATCGCTTGAGACGCCGCACTCTTCCTACTGCGTCCGCCGCTCCGCAATTAGCGCGAGTTGCTCCGTAACCGTGCCCCAGCCGTCATAGAAACCCAGCTCTTCATGCATATTTCGGTCGGCTGGGTTCTTATGCATCGCATGCGCCTGGTATTCGGTCCCGGCAGGGTGATCCCGCATCGTGATGATCGCCGTCATGAAAGGTTGCTCTGCCGGTCTCCAGCCCCCTACGAGGGCATTCGTGAAGACGATGCGCTCAAGCTCGTCGGCGGCAAGGAAGCAGGCATTCAGATGTGCCGCGAAGGGACCGCCGCCTTCGCTGATTTCGGTGACGAATGATCCGCCGGGACGCACATCCAGTTGAACCACCTTGCATTTGGCCGGAGCGGGCACCCACCATTGCTCCAAGCTCGCTGGGTCCGTCCACGCATTCCAGATCGCTGATCGCGGCGCTTTGATGATCCTGCTGATCTTCAGGTCGAGAGCGGGATCGAAGGAATTGCTCATCGAGAATTGTCCTTGTTCTGTTTCGAGGTCACGAACTGCTCGAGCCGGTCGGTGCGCGCGTTCCACAGTGCGCGCTGCTCCGAAAGCCAATCTTCGACAATGGCGAACTGCTGTTTTTCGAGGGTGCAGATCCGCACGCGGCCTTCCTTGCGCGTGTTGATCCAACCGCTGTTCTGCAGGAACTGGATGTGCCGCATGAAGGAGGGCAGCGCCATATCGAAAGGCTCTGCCAGCTCGCCGATGCTGGCCGGGCCGTTGCCGAGCCGCATGAGCACGGCCCTGCGCGTAGGGTCGGCAAGCGCTTGAAAAATGCCGTCCAAATGTCCCGAATGCTTAGCCATAAAGCTAAGTATCATCAAGAAACACTTAGCACAAGGGCTTACTAATGACTCGTCGGACGTTTCGTCGGCGGGCAATAGAATGCGGGGCGCTGCGACCGGCAGCGCCCCGCCCCTTTTCCGTCGCGTTCAGTAGATCTGCGTCACCGGCTGGCCCAGCGCAATCGCGCCGGCATAGCGCGCCTGCGGTCCCGTCTGCAGCGGGTGGAACCGTGCGCCCTGGATATCCCTGAACCGCCGCTCCAGCCCGTTGCGCCGGTAAAAGCCTGCCCCGCCGGAAAGCTCCAGCGCCAGTTCGACCGTGCGGATGGCATGTTCGGCGACGAGCGAACGCCCGATCATCACCTCGTTGACGCTTTCCGCCGACGGTGCATTTTTCGCCACCGTCTCCAGCATCCAGCGATGCGCGAGCTGTGCCGCCCTGAGCGACGTATCCATCCGCCCCGCAAGATCGAGGGTGTAGGGCCTCGGCTCCTTGCGCTTCGCAAGATCGATCGCGATATCGCGGGCGCTTTCGGCCACGCCCAGATAGGCGGCATAGATCAGGGGGAAGGCGATCGTGGCGATGATCTGGAAAACCGGGTGCCATTCCCCGGCCTTGCGCGTGAAGGCGACACCCGCATCCGGGATGAAAAGTTCCTCCAGCACCACGTCCTGTGAGCCGGTGCCGCGCATGCCGAGCGTCCGCCAGGTATTCACCACCCTCACTTCGGAAGACTTCATCGGAGCGCCGAAATGAATGACGGACTGCACCCCGTACTCGTCTTCATAGACGGCTCCGGTCATGAGTATATCGCCCGCTTCCGCGCCCGAAGTGAAAACCTTGCGCGCCGTCACCCGATAACCGCCATCGGCCTTGACGGCCTTTCCCGAACCGCCGATCCAGTCGGACCCGCCGCTGGAAAGCAGGATCAGCCGTTCTGTCGCGACCCGTTTCAATAGCGGTTCCACCGCCGCTACCTGCTGATGACGCCACCGCCAGGCCGGAATCGCAACCTGATGAGTGTGCATGGAAAATGCGAGCGCGGTCGAGCCGCAGGCATGCGCCATGACGCGCAGCATTTCGGCCAGTTCCGCGACATCGGCGCCGCCGCCGCCCAGCTCGGCGGGAACGCCGGCCTCCACCAGCCCGGCTTCCTTTAAAAGTGCGTAATTCTCCGCGACGAAGCTGTCGGTTTCGTCGAAACGCTCCGCCCGTTCGGCGAGCGTCGGCAAAAGCTCCCGGGCTATGGCGACCGGGCTCGCGATCGAGACCGCCGCGGCGCCGTCGCCGGTTGTATCTATTGAAGCAGTGGACATTGTTACTCCTCCGGTTTTGAGACCTGGAGGATCGCGCAGCGCCACGGGGCGGTCTAGTTCACGAACTGTACTGCAGCCATTCCAGCGCTGCTTCTTTTGCGGTATTCTCTGCCGTTGGCGCCAAGGGTGACCGCAACGCAGGATCGTGGGAGTTACGGGCAGTTCTGTCCGGTGGCGATGGCCTCGGAAATTCTATGCTCGCGATGGACGACACTCATCATCCGCGAACTTATGTGCGGCACCACGCGCTTCAACGATTTACGCCGCGGCGTGCCGCGCATGTCGCCCGCGCTTTTATCCAAGCGCCTCAAAGAGTTGGAGCGGGCCGGGATCGTCCGCACGGCGCCGAGCCAGGCCGGCCCGATGGAATACCGGCTCACAGAGGCCGGAGAGGATTTGCGCCCGATCATCCTTGGCATCGGCTTCTGGGGCCAGCGCTGGGTGGAATCGCAGCTGACGCTCAAGAATCTAGACCCGTCTCTTCTCATGTGGGACATGCGGCGCAATCTCAATCCCAAGCCGCTGCCGCCGAAACGCTGTACGATTCAATTTCAGTACCCGGAGCTTCCGCCTTCGCGGCAGAACTGGTGGCTGGTGGTCGACGCGGGCAATGTGGATCTCTGCGGTTTCGATCCGGGTTTCGAGGTCGACCTGCTCGTGACGGGTTCCTTGCGCAGCATGACGGCTGTCTGGATGGGCCTGAGCATCGTTCGCAAGGAGGTCGAGGCAGGCAGGCTCGAACTCATCGGCGACCCACAAATCGCGCGCGCCATGCAGCAATGGCTGGGACTTAGCACCTTCGCGCCGGAAACCCGGCGGGTGCAGTAGCCCGCCTACCCTGTCGTTCCGTCGGTCCGGCTTGCATCGCGGCCTGGATCGATTACTTTTCGATGCCATGTTGCCGCATCCGGCCGTTGAGGAGATCAATCTAGCCACCGTTCTCGCTGCTTTGGGCGACCCCACGCGGCTAGCCATCCTGGGCGATCTTGCCCGGCAGGACGGCAAGGCGCTGACCTGCTCCCATCTTACCGACCTCACCTCCAAATCGAATCTCACCTACCATCTCGCCAAGATGCGGGAAGCCGGCATCGTGCGGGTTGAACCGCGTGGCACGTCACGGCTGATCACCATCAGACGCGCCGATCTCAACGCGCGCTTTCCCGGCCTCCTTGACTCGATCATCGCCACGGCGGTCGGCCTGCCCCCGATGAAAAGACGGGCAACCGCGAAATAAGCGTGGGTCCCTCCCCAAATCGATTCAAGTTTAATTAATTTTTACAATCCCCGGACTATGCGGCGGCAATCTATTGCAGTCTTCGGAGTCCATTTTGTCGAAGCGTCGTCTGGCGGCCGTTGCGGCTGCGCTTTCCATCCTTTTCCCGTCGGCGGCCAAAGCACAGCAGGCCGGAAACCATTTCTGGTCCGGCGACTGGTCGCTGACCATTGGCGCCGCGGGGCTGGTGGCTCCGAGCTTTGAAGGCTCCAAGGATTGGATCTTCAAGGTCTCGCCCGTCATCTCGCTCGGCCGGCAGGGCTCGGCCGTTCGTTTCTCCTCGCGCAATGACAGCGCTTCCTTCGGCTTTGTGGACACCAGTGTGTTCCGGGCAGGCATTGCCGGCAAGCTCGTTTTTCGCCGGGACGAGGAAACGGACGATGCCCTTAAGGGTCTCGACCCGGTAAAGTTCGGCGTGGAGGCCGGCGGCTTCGTAGAAGTCTATCCCACCGACAATGTCCGCCTGCGCGGCGAGGTGAGGAGGGGCATCCGCTCCCACAGCGGCGTTGTGGCGGACGTGGCCGTGGATGTCTTCGACGATCTCTCGCCCACGGTTCGTGTATCCGGCGGCCCGCGCCTCTCCCTTGCGAGCGCCGATTATTTCGACGCGTATTACGGCGTCAGCGCCGGGGAGTCCGCGCGCTCGGGCCTGCCCCGCTACACGCCGGGCGGCGGCATCAAATCGGTCGGCGCCGGTGCTGCCATCACCTGGAAGACCACCGACAAGATCACCACGAGCTTCTTTACCGAATATGTGCGCCTGCTGGGCCCGGCGGCCGATTCCCCGCTTGTCGAGCGGCGCGGCTCGCCCAACCAGCTCAGCGTCGGCGTCTCGGCCACCTACCGCTTCGACTTTACGCTGGATTAAGCGGCGTCCCCCACCTTCATTGCGCTGAGCCGACCGGCGAAAACCGGTCCGTGTGGGGGATTTCAGGATGCGTGCAGTCATGCCGCCTCGCCTCAGTCGAAATAGGCATGTGCGCTTCCGTTCTTTTAGGGGTTCCCTGTCCGCGAAGACTTGCCTATAAGGCGCGCCTAGCCTGACAAAAAACTCCTTCGCTGCGCCGGCCGGGCTCGCCCGTACCGGTCGTCCGCGCAAGCGCCACGAGAATGGACCATCCATGCCCAAACGCACCGACATCAAGTCGATCCTGATCATCGGGGCCGGCCCCATCGTCATCGGCCAGGCCTGCGAGTTCGATTATTCCGGCACCCAGGCCTGCAAGGCGCTTCGGGCGGAGGGCTTCCGCGTCATTCTCGTCAACTCCAATCCGGCCACCATCATGACCGATCCGGAGCTGGCCGACGCCACCTATATCGAACCGATCACGCCCGAGGTGGTCGCCAAAATCATCGCCAAGGAGAGACCGGATGCGCTGCTGCCCACCATGGGCGGCCAGACAGCGCTCAACACGGCCCTTTCGCTCCGCCGCATGGGCGTGCTCGAGCGCTACGGCGTCGAGATGATCGGCGCCAATGCGGAGGCCATCGATAAGGCCGAGGACCGCGCCCTATTCCGCGAGGCGATGGCGAAGATCGGCCTCGAAACGCCGAAATCCATGCTCGCCAACGCGACGGAAGTGAAGGATGCCGACCGGAAAAAGCATGAGGTCGAACGCGCGGAACTGCGCGCGAAACACACCGGCCCCGAGCTGGACGCCGCCCTTGATGCACTGGAAGCCGAGTGGCAGCGCGGCGAGGGCGACCGCAAGCAGCGCTACATAAATCACGCCATGGCGATCGCCGCCCAGGCGCTAGACGTGGTGGGCTTGCCAGCCATTATCCGCCCCTCCTTCACTTTGGGAGGCACCGGCGGCGGCATCGCCTACAACCGCACCGAATTCTTCGACATCGTATCCTCGGGTCTCGACGCCTCCCCCACCACGGAAGTGCTGATCGAAGAGTCGGTGCTCGGCTGGAAGGAGTATGAGATGGAGGTCGTCCGCGACAAGGCGGACAACTGCATCATCGTCTGCTCCATCGAAAACCTCGACCCGATGGGCGTCCATACCGGCGATTCCATCACCGTCGCCCCGGCGCTGACCTTGACCGACAAGGAATACCAGATCATGCGCAACGCCTCGATCGCGGTGCTGCGCGAGATCGGGGTGGAAACGGGCGGCTCCAACGTCCAGTTCGCCGTCAACCCGGCAGACGGGCGCATGGTGGTCATCGAGATGAACCCGCGCGTCTCCCGCTCCTCGGCGCTCGCCTCCAAGGCAACCGGCTTCCCCATCGCCAAGGTCGCGGCCAAGCTGGCGATCGGCTACACGCTGGACGAGCTTGAGAACGACATCACCGGCGGCGCCACGCCCGCTTCGTTCGAGCCCTCGATTGATTATGTCGTCACCAAGATCCCGCGCTTCGCCTTCGAGAAATTCGCGGGCTCCGATCCCGTCCTCACCACGGCCATGAAGTCCGTCGGCGAGGTCATGGCCATCGGCCGCACTTTCGCAGAATCGCTGCAGAAGGCCTTGCGCGGCCTCGAAACCGGCTTGACCGGCCTCGACGAGATCGAAATCCCGGGCCTGGGCGACAACGGCCCCGACGACAAGAACGCCATCCGCGCCGCGCTCGGCACGCCGACGCCCGACCGGCTGCGCATGGTCGCCCAGGCCATCCGCATGGGCACCTCGGTGGCCGATGTCCACGCCATGTGCCACATCGACCCCTGGTTCCTGGAGCAGATCGCGGCCATCGTCGCCATGGAAGAGCGCATCCGCGAGCACGGCCTCCCGCAGGACGCGTCCAATCTGCGCATGCTAAAGGGCATGGGATTCTCCGATTCCCGCCTCGCGTCCTTGGTGAAGAAAGACGCGGAAGAGGTTCGCAGGATTCGCGAATCCCTCGGCGTCCACCCGGTTTTCAAGCGCATCGACACCTGCGCCGCCGAGTTTGCCGCGCCCACCGCCTATATGTATTCCACCTACGAGACGCCCTTCGCCGGCGCCCCCGCCGACGAGGCCCGCGTCTCCGACCGCCGCAAGGTGGTCATCCTCGGCGGCGGGCCGAACCGCATCGGCCAGGGCATCGAGTTCGACTACTGCTGCTGCCACGCGGCTTTTGCGCTCGCCGATGCCGGCTTCGAGTCGATCATGATCAACTGCAACCCGGAGACGGTCTCGACCGACTACGACACCTCCGACCGGCTCTATTTCGAGCCGCTGACGCCCGAGGACGTGCTTGAAATCCTGCGCGCCGAGCAACAGGAGGGCGAGCTCGTCGGCGTCATCGTCCAGTTCGGCGGCCAGACCCCACTCAAGCTCGCCGACGCGCTGGAAAAGGCCGGCATCCCCATTCTCGGCACCGCGCCCGACATGATCGACCTTGCGGAAGACCGCGACCGCTTCCAGAAGCTCCTGCAGAAGCTCGGCCTCAAGCAGCCGAAAAACGGCATCGCCTATTCTGTCGAGCAGGCCCGCGTCGTGGCGGGCGAACTCGGTTTCCCGCTGGTCGTGCGCCCGTCTTACGTGCTCGGCGGCCGCGCGATGCAGATCGTCTGGGACGACGCGCGCCTCCAGACCTACCTGCTCGACACCGTGCCCGGCCTGGTGCCGGAGGAAATCCGCCAGAAATACCCGGCCGACAAGACCGGCCAGATCAACACGCTGCTTTCGAAAAACCCCCTCCTCTTCGACACCTATCTTTCCGAAGCCATCGAGGTGGATGTCGACTGCCTGTCCGACGGCAAGGAGGTGTTCGTCTGCGGCATCATGGAGCATATCGAGGAGGCGGGCATCCATTCGGGCGACAGCGCCTGCTCGCTGCCCGTCCACTCCCTCTCGCCGGAAATCGTTTCCGAGCTTGAACGCCAGACCACCGCGCTCGCCAAGGCGCTCAATGTGGGCGGCCTCATGAACGTGCAATATGCCGTCAAGAACGGCGACGTCTATGTGCTGGAAGTCAACCCGCGCGCCTCGCGCACGGTGCCCTTCGTGGCGAAAACCATCGGCCGCCCCATCGCAAAAATCGCCGCGCGCGTCATGGCCGGCGAAACGCTTGAGCAGGCCTTTACCACCTATGGCTCGCTGCCCAACGCCAACGATCTCGGCCACATCGCGGTGAAGGAAGCCGTCTTCCCCTTTGCCCGCTTCCCCGGCGTCGACATCCTGCTCGGCCCCGAGATGAAGTCCACCGGTGAGGTCATGGGGCTTGACCGCGACTATGCGCTGGCCTTTGCGAAAGCCCAGCTCGGCGCGGGCGTGGACCTGCCCCGCTCCGGCACGCTGTTCGTGTCCGTGCGCGACGAGGACAAGGCGCGCGTTCTCCCCGCCGTCAAGCGCCTCTCCGATCTCGGCTTCCGCATCCTTGCCACCGGGGGCACGGCGCGCTTCCTGCGCGAGAACGGCGTCGAGGCGGAAAAGATCAACAAGGTGCTCGAAGGCCGCCCGCATATCGAGGACGCGATCCGCAACCGGCAGGTCCAGCTCGTCTTCAACACGACCGACGGCCAGAAGGCAGTCTCGGACTCAAAATCGCTAAGGCGCGCGACGCTGATGCAGAAGGTGCCCTACTACACGACGATGGCTGGCGCCAACGCCGTGGTCGAGGCCATCGCCGCGCTGAAGGCCGGGAGTTTAGAGGTCAGGCCGCTGCAGGGGTATTTTTGAGCGCCCTCCCACCCCTTTTTTTGAGGGAAGGTCGATCTGCGAGCGGAAGGGTGGTGTGAAGAACATCAGAAATAATAAGCTCTCTGGCCTTGTCGTGAACTTCACGATACGAATAAGACATCTGTCACTGATGTCGAAAATGAAGAAGACCCCGCTTTACATTCTGCCTTTGGTTCTGCTGACGAGTTGCGTTGCGCCCACTCAAGAGTCCTACGTTGGGCCGTCTGGTTCGGCTGTAACGTCCGTTAAGTGCAGTCAATCGCCCAAGGCTTGCTTTCAGCAAGCCAGCAGGGCCTGCAATGGCAGATCGTATCAGGTATTGGATAGCGAGAGTCATGCTGGTGGCTTGGTGGCAGATATCCTGCCAGGACCCGTCACTTGGTATGGAATGACATTCCAATGCGGACCATCAGACGGCCGCATGCCTGGCTTTCCATTTCGAGGTCAGCAGTATCGGCCGCCATCCGTGACCAACTGCCAAGCATACGGGAATACGGTTAGCTGTCAGAGCTACTGACGAGAATGCTCATACAAGATCAGCAAGGCGGTGTTGCACGAGTGAGCATTTACGATGAAATCGAAGAGCGCTGGTGCGCGATCTACGCTGACATGCACCGCGATCCCTTGCCTCGTGACGGATTTAATGAGCTTCTGCTAGAAGCTGAAACTCTGGCGCGCGCTGCCACGACGACAGCATTTCAACCGCACTTGGCAATTTTCGAGTTTGGCCTGGAGTTTCTCTCGTATGTGCACATCGCACTTAGCTCCGCGGACGAACCCGGCCCATCGAACGAGCATACGCGAGCAGCGTGGGCGCTAACGGGGGCTGCGGTGTCGTTCGGTGTGTCGATCCGATCTCTCGTGATTTCCGGACTGGACACACCTGCTCGCGCTCTCTTGCGCACATATGTCGAGACGCTGTTTCTCTGCATCGCAGTATTGCATGATCGTGCGTTAGGGGAGGCCTACGTCGCTGCCGATTCAGATCCACGGATAAAGGATTTCTGGCACTCCACGGCCTCACCAAAGAGGTTGCATGAGAGAATCATTGCCATTGAGAAGAAGATCGGACTCGATAAAGATCTTGTTGACATGATGACGACCTGGCGTCGGGAAGAATATGAGATACTCTCGCAGTCGTCACACCTGTCCTATTTAGCTGCTGTACTGACGGCTTTGAGCCATAAGCTCGACGATGAAAAGGTGGTCGCACCCGCTTTGTTCGGAGTGGCGTCAGCGCACTCGCCACGCACAATCTTCTACGCTGCGGCAACTACCTGGTACTTCTCGCGGCTTAGCAACCCAGTCTTGCTGGGAAAAAGGGAAGGCGAATGCGCAATCGTCCTCGACAAGGAGAACGAATGGCATCAGCGCATGGTTGCAGCACGCGACACCCTATCTAATGTGATGCTGAAACATTGGGCCGCTTAAACTGGAACAAGTCGAAAGCGACTTTCGAGTGACCAAATGCATCTGCGAATTGACACCAACTGATATTGCGCGCTTTGCGCCTACAGGGCGATCCGGCATTCTGTGCTCACGCTTCCGCAAATCACCAACGTCCGCGATTGGCGCCGAGGTAATGCCAGCGATATCTCCCCCTTGGTGGGGAAGAAAGCGATTTCAACATCTTAGCTGGAGCGAAGCGGAGGCTAAGTGTTAGAAATCGCAAGAGAGGGGGGCCACGGCGATGCAGAATATCCCCTCTCTTGCAAATTCTAAGGGCTTGGCTCCGCCAAACCCAAGAATTTGCTTTCTCTCCCACAAGGGGAGAGATTGGCGCGTGCGCCATCGCTTCCGCAAATCACAGACGTCTGAGATTGGCAGCAAGGCTGATGCCGGCGCTATCTCCCCCTTGGCGGGGGAGAAAGTCTTTTCCTGCACTTGCGAGCGGGCTTGTCCCCGAGCAAGTGCTTGGAAAAGACAAGAGAGGGGGTGCCTCTCAGCGTACCGCCAAGATCCCCTCTCTTGCGATTTCTAACGCTAGAGCCTCGCCTGCGGCTTGCCTAAGACGTTGAAATCGCTTTCTCTCCCGCAAGGGGAAGAGATATGGGCGCCGGCGCTGTTCTCTCCCACAGGGGGAGAAATATCATGCGCCAAGCTGTTCCGCCGCCGCACCGCACATATGCCCGCACCATGCGGGCCGACGCGACGAAGGCCGAAAACCTTTTGTGGCAAGCGCTGCGCAACAAGAAACTCGAAGGCTTAAAATTCAGGCGGCAAGTGCCGCTCGACGGCTACATCCTCGACTTCGTCTGCTTCGAGGCGCGGCTGATCCTGGAGGTCGATGGCGGGCAGCATTCGGGCGCGATACGAGACGCCGTGCGCGACAGGCATTTTGAAGCCCGGGGCTTCAAGACACTGCGCTTCTGGAACGACGAGGTGGAAAAGAACCTCGGCGGCATCTGCCTCACCATCCTACATGAGGCGAAGGGGAGGATCGTTTAGAATCCCCCTCTCTTGCAAATTCTAAGGGCTTGGCTTCGCCAAACCCAAGAATTTGCTTTCTCCCCCACAAGGGGGGAGATAAGCCCCTGCACAAACGCCGCTGCCAATCGCCAACGTCGAAGAGCAGCGGTGAGGCAATGCCGGCGATATCTCCCTCGCGCGGGGGAGATAGCGATTTCTTGTCGCAAGAGAGGGGATCCTTACGACAGAGAATCCCTCACCCGCCATATTGCTCGTCGGTGACGTGCTCCAGCCACTCGGCTGTCGCGCCGTCCTGCCTCTCCTGAATGGCGATATGCGCCATTCCAGTGGTGGGGCTGGCGCCGTGCCAGTGCTTCTCGCCCGGCGGAAACCAGACCACGTCTCCCGGCTGGATTTCCTCGATCGGCCCGCCTTCGCGCTGTGCACGCCCGAGGCCGGACATCACGATCAATGTCTGGCCGAGCGGATGCGTGTGCCAGGCCGTGCGCGCGCCCGGCTCGAAGGTGACAAGCGTCCCCACCGCCCGCGCGGGGTCCGGCGCGGTGAAGAGCGGGTCGAGCCGCACCGATCCGGTGAAATAATCCGCTGGGCCCGTGCCGGAGGGCTGCGATCCGCTTCGTTTGATCTCCATTCCGTCCTCCCGTTCGTTTTCGCCGCACATCATAACAGGCCGCTATCCTAAAGCGAGAATGGCGACTGGTTCTCGAACGTCGCGAAGGCCTCGCATGACCCGAATAAGGAGCGCCTTTGCCAATCGGCCAGACGCGCCGCTCCTCTCCTTCTTTGCCTGATCGGAACAACCGGTTGATTCGGTTGTTCATTTGGCAGGAGGGACGCGAAACCTACCAAGGAGCAACGTAATGAGAAAACTTTTAGTCGTTCCTGCCGTGTTGGCGCTCTGCGCCGGACCGGCCGCGGCGCAATCCGATCTGGAAGGCCTGGTCAACGTCAATATCCAAGACGTCCTGCAGGACATCGCCGTCGACCTGAATGTCGAGGAAAACAACATTCCGGTGACCGTCCAGTTGCCGGTGTCGGTGGCGGCAAATGTCTGCGATGTCAATGTGGGCGTGCTTTCAGCACAGGTCGAGAGCGGCGACGCCTCTTGCGCGGCCGTGACCGGATCGCAGGAGCTGACGCAGGTTGTCCAGCAGGAGATGGCAGCCGGCGGCGCGACCGATGACGATGTGACCACCGGAAGCACCGATGACGGCACGGCGGCCGATGAGGGTACTGCCGACGAGGGCACAACGGACGGCGGAACGGCGGCGGATGAAGGCGCCACCGCGGACAATGGTGCTTCTGACGATGGCGCCACCGGCACGGTCGATACCGAAGAGGATACGACGGGCACGGCCGGTACCGAGGACGATGCCACCGGAACGGACGAAGGCACCACCGGCAGCATCAGGGGCGCAAGCGAATTCGCGCCCGGCCAGCAGGAAGCACCGGCGAACGAGGTTGCCCCCGGCCAGCAGGAAGAGCCCCGGGAAGCAGCGCCCGGCCAGGTTATGCCCTGCGCGCCAGGCCAGCCGAACTGCCAGTAATGGTCCTTCAGGAACTTGCGCCCGTCACGCTCCGTGGCGGGCGCATTTTTTCGGATGCCTTAATGGCGCCGGTAAAGCCACAGCACGACCGGCGCCAGCACGATCGTCAGGCTAACCGGCGCGGCAAGCGCCAGCAACACCTCCTGTGCCGTCGCCGTGCCCGCCATCAGCCCGCGCAGCGCCGTAGCCATGAAGGACACCGGGTTGTGGTTGACGAAGGCCGCAAGCCAGCCGGGCATGGTTTCCGGCTGCACCATGATATTGGAGGCGAAGACCAGCGGGAAGATAAAGGTGAAGCCGATCGTCATCACCGTCATGGGCGTACGGATGATCAACCCCAGCACAATGAAGATCCAGCCCGTACCGAAGCCGATGGCGATCAAGAGCAGGAAGGAGGCAAGCACGCCCCCGATTCCCGCTTCCGGCCTGTAGCCGAGGATGAGGCCGATTCCGAGGATGATGGCGCCCGCGATCACATGGCGCAGCACATCGCCCACCATCAGCCCGGCAAAGGGCGCGAGCGGCCAGACGGGGAGCGACCGGAAGCGCTCGAACAGCCCTTTCGAGAGGTCTGTCGAAAGCCCCATGCCGGAATAGACCGAGTTGAAGACCACCGTCTGCACCAGAATCCCCGGCAGGAAGAACTGCAGATATTCGCCCGGTGAGCCAGCCAGCGCGCCGCCGAACACGAAGGTGAAGAGCAGCGTGAACATCAGCGGCGTCATGACAAGGTCGAAGAGCTGCTCCGGCACGTGCTTGAACTTCAGCACCGCGCGCCAGCCGAAGACGAGCGCGTTGGAAATTGCCGAAGGTGGTGTCGGCCGCTGCACATTGGTGAGCAGGGCTTGTTGAATCTCGCTCATTGGGCGGCTTCCTTCTGCTCATGATTTTCCGCTGGCGCGCCCGTAAGCGCGAAGAAGACCTCATCGAGACTTGGCGAGCCCATCGAAAAGTCGGAAAGCTCGATGCCAGCCGAGATCAGCGCCGCCAGCGCCTCGTTCGCCTCCCTGGCGGAACCCGCGACGACCGAGAGCTGCGCGCCCTCGGCGCTGCGCTGCACCACATTGCCAAGCCGCGCCTCAAGGATCGCCGCCGCCTCGTCGAGCTGCGACTGGTCGGCCGGCGCCACATGCAGAAAACCGGAGCCGATTGCAGCCTTAAGCTCGCGGCTCGTCCCCTCCGCGATTTTTCTTCCGTGGTCGATCACGGCGATGCGGGCGGCGAGTTGGTCCGCCTCCTCCAGATATTGCGTGGTGAGCAGGATTGTCACTCCCGATTGCGCGAGCTGCCTGATCATCCGCCACACGCCCTGGCGCGCCGTGGGATCGAGGCCGGTGGTCGGCTCGTCGAGAAAGAGGATCCCCGGCGTGACGATGAGGGACGCGGCGATATCGAGCCGGCGCCGCATGCCACCCGAATACGACTTTACCTGCTTCCTGGCCGCGTCCGTGAGGTCGAAGGCCGAAAGAAGCTCGTCCGCCCGTGCCTTAGCGGCCTTTCCGCGAAAGCCCCAGAGGCGGGCGAGCATGATCAGGTTTTCGCGCCCGGTCAGGTCCTCGTCGAGCGAGGCGAACTGGCCGGTCAGCGCGATCGAGGCCCGCACCGCCTGCGGCTGCGAAAGAAGGTCATGCCCCATGACGCTCGCCGAACCCGCGTCCGGCGCAATCAGCGTCGCGAGCGTCCGGATCAGCGTGGTTTTGCCCGCTCCGTTCGGCCCGAGAATGGCAAAGATCATCCCACGCGGCACATCGAGGTCGATGCCGTCGATGGCCTTGACATCGCGGAAGTGCTTGACCAGGCCGCGGACCGAGATCGCGAGCGCCGCATGCCCTTCGGCCGAAACGAACTCCTTCACTGTCTCGTTCATGCCATCTCCTTCAGGCCGCGAATTCATCTTCAAGACGCATCAGCCCCGCCTGATCCGACAAAGCCGCAGAGACATATGTCAGTCCAGCCGTTTTTTGAAGCGGCGCGAGCCCGGCGGCGCTCACGCCGGGCTCAAATGCGTCAACACCCCAGTGCCACGATTAGAGGCCTGAAGCCAGCCTTAGCTAAGCTGGGAGTCAGTCGCAAATAACGAAGCTTCGCTTCAATCTTGGCCCCATCCACGGATCATCAGCCATTTTCACTGGGGATATTGGAATGAATGTGTTCGAGACCCTGTCGAAGGGCGTCAGCTCTGCCGCAATCTGCGCATGCATTGCGACTCTCCCCGGCAATCTGCATGCGCAGACTGAGGAGGCCTATCGGCTCGAATTCGATGCAAGCTGGTATCTCAGCGCTATCAACGCCGAAGCGGCCTATAAGCGGGGCTATGATGGCCGCGGCATACTCGTGGCTGTGGTCGATTCTGGTCTCGACATTCACCACCCCGAATTTTTCGGCCGGATTTCACCTCTGTCCTACTCCTTCCTGGATATCGACCCTCTGAACGTTTTCGACCCGGACGGCCACGGCACGCATGTGGCCGGCATAATCGGCGCCGCCCGCAACGGAATCGGCAATATGGGCGTTGCCTATGGCGCAGAACTCATGGCCTTGAAGGCCATCGGAGATGCGGAGCCCGGGAGCGAGAAAGGACCATTCGTTTCGCCTGATAACAATGCGCTTTTCTACGCGGCCAGCAATGGTGCGAAGGTGATAAACGGCAGCTACGGCCCACCTGCCTTTCCGTCCCCGGACTTGGATGACGAAAACGAGAACCCCAATTATCGTGTCATGCCGCGCCCCATCGTCCAGTCCATGGAGGGGACAGATTATAGGGAGGACGCCGTGGCGGTGAGCGCCGCGGCAAATGCCGATGTCGTTCTCGTCTTTGCTGCGGGTAACGAATTCGAGGAGCAGCCGGACCAGGCGGCAAACCCAACAGGAATTGGCTTCCTACCGCTGATCACGGCAGAAAATCTGCGTGCGGGTGTCTTCGACATCTTGATAGACGCGACGGACATAGATGATCCGGACACCTATGACTACGCCGATCCTCTGGACCCTGAGTTCGACGATCTCGATCTCTCGGATCTCGCCGGCTCCCTGATCGCCGTGGTCGCCACGGGCCGGGATGGAACCATTGCCGGCTATAGCAACCGCTGCGGGCTGGCATGGCAATGGTGCCTTGCCGCACCCGGCGGTGATTCCCCGAAACCGGGGCAAACGATTGAATACTCCGCAATTATCTCCACGCTTCCCGGCGGCAATTACGGCCCGAAAGCCGGGACATCAATGGCAAGCCCGGTAGTTGCCGGCGGCGCCGCAGTGCTCCGCCAGGCCTTTCCCTATATGACCGCGCGCCAGATCATCGAACTGATTCTGACCACCGCCCGGCCCATCGGTCCGCAAGAGATCTATGGCAGAGGCATGTTTGACCTCGGCCGGGCGGTCCTCGGCCCCAAATATTTCGGCGATCCGCTCTTCGGCCCGACTTTCGATGTCAATACCAGAGGGTACAACTCGGTATGGGAAGGCGATATCTCCGGCCCGGGCGGTCTGATCAAGCGCGGAGCAGGCAACCTGATCCTTCTCGGCGTGAACACCTATAGCGGCGGCACAAGAGTGTTCGGCGGCGAGCTTACGCTCCTGGGCTCACTCGGCTCCGACGTTGAGGTCCTTACCGGCGCCACGCTGCGCGGCGACCGCTCGATGATCGCCGGGGACTTGACGACGTCCGGGACGCTTGCCCCGGGCATTGCCGACGGCTACGTCGGCGAGATGCTGGTTAATGGAGATGTCTCGCTTTCCGCTGCCTCGACGTACCGCATCGATGTGGCGGGAGACCTGGCGGATCAGCTGAATGTCATGGACATGCCGCAACTCAGGGAGGATCCAGACACGCAAAAGGGTTCCGTCACTCTCGAAAGCGGCACTATAGATATCAGGCTGAAGGACGGCCTCGCGCCCTTGGTTCCACTCGACATCATCACTGCTCAGAACGGCGTCAGCGGAACTTTTGGCTCGATCACGACCAACAGCATATCCCCTTTCCTCGACCCCTATCTGTTCTACGGCGATGCCGTTACGCTCTCTTTCGTGCCGAACGGGACGACCCTGGCCAGCGCAGCGACCTCGCCGAACCAATCAGCTGTCGCAAACGCGCTCGACCATGCGCCATACGCAACGGCATGGAAGCATGTCTCCCGACAGAGCCTGGATGGAGCGCGAAAGGCCTTCGACCAGCTCTCCGGCGAGATCTATGCAACCCAGAAAACGGCCATTGTCGAGGGCAGCCGCAATGTGCGCGACGCGGCAAACGACCGCTTGCGCAGCGCTACTGGCGGCGCGGGAGCGCTCAGCCTGCCCATTTTGGCCTATGGGCCGGACGGCACGGAGGCGAGCCCGTCGAACAGTGAACGGTTTACCGTCTGGAGCGCCGCCTATGGCGGATGGGGTCATTTGGATGCCGACGGCAATGCCGCCGCTCTGGAAAGCGGCAGCGGTGGCTTCCTCATGGGCGGCGACCTGCCGGTCGGCGATGGATGGCGGGTCGGCATGCTCACAGGAATGGGCTGGGGTGATTATTCGGTCGATGATCGATCCTCCACCACCGATATGAAAGGCTATCATTTAGGGCTCTATGGCGGCGGGGTCTTGAACGCATTGGGTCTCCGCGCAGGCTTGGCCTATAGCTGGCTGAACCTTGAAACCTGGCGCAAGATCGATTTTCCCGGGCTGAAGGAACAGCTCAATGCCGAGTATCACGGCGGCTTGTTCCAGGCTTTCGGCGAAGTCTCATGGAAGGTGGACAAGGAGGAATTCAAATTCGAGCCGTTCGTCAATCTGGCTCATGTGACCCTGCGGACCGGCGCATTCAGCGAAGGCGGCACTGTGGGGCTCTCGTCTCAAAGGGAGACGTTCAACACGACCTCAGCAACCACAGGGCTTCGCGCTTCTATGGAATTGGAGAAGCTGCCGGTTCCTGCAAAGCTCAATGCAAGCGTCGGGTGGCGGCATGCCCTGGGCGGCAAAAGCCCGACATCCGAGCTTAAGCTTGACGGTGTTCCAAGCTTTACGACGACGGGCCTGCCGCGCGTCAGGAACGAAGCGGTTCTAGGTGTCAGGCTCGATCTTGGCGTGGCCGAAAGGGCGACGATGAGCGTTTCCTATAATGGCAGTTTCAGCGCAGACGCTCGAACGAATACCTTTGATGCGCGCCTGAAAATACGTTTCTAAGCTCCGCTTTGGGAAGGCAGGGCATGGGCTTAATTCCTGAGCCCGGCTTCCCTCAACAGCCCCTTGCGCTTGGCATCGTAATAATAGCCGCGAGCGTAGAACCGCACGGCTTGTTCCTCATTGCCTCCGGCGGTGATATATGCCCCGCGCAGGTATTTGACGGCGTATTTGAGATTTGTTTCGGCATCGAGCAGCCCGTGCGCCGGTCCACGGTAGCCCATGGTCTGCGCCGTATCGTGCCGGATCTGCATAAGCCCCCAATAGATGCGATTGCGGGCCGCGGGATTGAAGTTGCTTTCGCGCTTCACCACACGGCGCACCAGCGACACCGGCACCTCGTAAAGCGCGGCATAGCGGGCGATCAGGGCATCGAGTTCGGGGCTCCGCGCCGCGACCGGGCGCACCTTCCCGCTCTCTTCGAGCGCCGTTACGGCCGCAAGCTTGTCCCGCCCCGGATTCGCATAGGCCACCGCCTTGACCGGCTCTGCGGCGCCGGCCGTGTTTGCGTCGGCAACAGCGTTGACCGCCGCCATGGCTCCCCTATCGGGCCGTGGGCTCGGAGTCGCAAGCGCCGTTACGCCCTCAATCTCCTGGTGCTGCTCGGCCGCAAGGCTGTTGGAAACGGCCTCGGCGTCCTCCGTAGCGGCTCTGTCCACCGCCGGCGCTCCGCCTTCGGCCAGCGCGAGTGCGGCGGCACTTTCACCAGTGCTGCTGCATCCTGCAAGAAATGGAATGGAGAGAAAAGCGCAGATGCCTACGGCTCGGATAATGGATGGCAACGTCCCACAAGCTCCCCGTTCACTTTGCCTCCGCGCCCCGAACCTGCATAGCCTATCAGGGAGCCCCGTTCAATTGCGTTTCACCAATACGCCAACGCGGGGTGTTTGTTCTTGATTTGTACCCGAGACGAAGCTATTCCTTGCACCAATCGATTGCGGACTGTCGCCAGATGACCCTTCACCACATCTTTGAGACAGCATTCGGCTTCTGCGGCATCGCTTGGAACGAGCGGGGCATCTCCCGTTTCATGCTGCCCATGAGCGCTTCCGAAGCGGCGGAGGAGCGCATGATGGGCCGCCTCTCCGTTTCCGGTGCGGCGCAGCCCTCAGGCTTCGCACTCGAGGCTGTCGCGGCGGCGCAACGCTATTTTGCGGGCAGCCATGAAGACTTCTCCGCGTATCCGGTGGATCTTGACGGCATCGATGCTTTCCGGCGCGCCATTTATCGGACGGCGCGTCAGCTAGGCTACGGGCGGACCACCACCTATGGCGGGCTTGCCGCAGACGCCGGCTTTCCCAACGCTACACGCGAAACGGGTGTGGCACTCAGCCGCAACCCGGTCCCATTGATTATTCCCTGTCACCGGATTCTCGCCGCCGGCGGCAAGTTGGGCGGCTTTTCAGCTCCCGGAGGGACCGCTACGAAACAAAAAATGCTCGCGCTGGAAAAAGCTGCATCCCCCAACGCGCCGCCGGCTCAGGCGTCCTTCGCGTTTTGAACAGGCTATCCACAGACTGCCTCGTCCCATCCGCTCCTTTTCTCCTTTTGCACTAACGGCTTGCACGCGAGTCCTCCCAGGCTTAATCTTAGGTTGTGATTCGCGATGCGTGCGTTTCGCGACGTCATCCTGTGTCCGTATTTGTCGCGTGTTTTAGGAAGATGACGGCAGTCGTTTCCTGGCTGCCCCACCTCTATGTCACCATGAGGCAAACATGCGGTCCCATTCGGAGGACAATTTTAAGATCCGCCTTGTCGAGCGGGCGCAACTTTTGATTGCGGTCCAGAAGATGCTGGCGCACGGCATACCGGAAGAATTGATCCCGATCCGCCTCGCACACGCATTCTATGTCGATATAGATGAGCTCAATGCGGTGCTGGAGATCGTGCGGCAGGCGAAGGAACGAACGCCGGCGCAGCAAAGGTCTTTCAAGGCAGCCTGAGGAAGCGGGATTCGACCACTGCCGCAGGCATTAGCCATTGAGGCTGCCTGTTGCCGTGGGCGAGGATCGGGCAATGGATGCCCGAAATCGGAGGGCTTGGATCTGGAAATGAGCCGCTCAGACTGAGCGGCCAGGCGCCGCGAACAACGGCACCACCCTGTCGCCGGAGGCAAACAGGCCTTCGATATGCAACGGGCTGGTATCGAAGATGGCGCCGGCAAGCTTCGGACGCCCGAGCAGGTATCCCTGGACGAAATCGGCGCCTGTCTGGATTGCCACCCGCAATTGGGCGGCCGTCTCGATACCCTGGATCAGCACCTGACGGCCCTCCCGCTGCAAGGCATCCACCAGGGAGTTGAGAAGCTTCGCAGCCATGGCGACATCTGCGATGCGCCGGAACCATCCGCCGTCGACCTTGACTACTTCCGGATCAAGCAGCCTTACCCGCGAAAGAGTGGAGCGGCCGACGCCGAAATCGTCCACGGCTATGCGGATACCGCGCTGACGCAACTCCGTCGCGATCTGCGTCATCAGTCCCTCATCGGCGGTCTCGGCGATCTCGCATACGAGCAACGCGGGATCGACCGAAATTTCATCCAGAAAACGGACCATTTCGGCGACCTGCCGCTTGGCGGCATCCAGGCCGAGATCGGCGCTCGCATAATATTTGATGAAAAGCATCAAACCGTCCACGCCGATATTGGGATAATTCCTGAGATGCAGCGTATGACAAAGGCTTTCGACGAAGAGCCTGTCTTCCGCGGCGCTCACTTCGGCGAAAAAGGCGCGGGTGGCGACCGGTTGTCCCTCCCTCTGAGGGCCGGCCAGGCCTTCCACCCCACACGGAATGAGACCCTGCGAAGTGTTCGCAAATATGGGTTGGTAGAGCGTCTTGAGATGATAAGGGCCATAGCGTCCGGTCTCGACCCCGATTTCATCGACCAGGATGGCCTCATCAATACGCCGGGCAAGGTCTTCCGCTTCAGTCATGCGTCCGTCATTTGCTTCGCAGCACGCATCCCGAGCTAAAGACCGATCATGCAAATCAGAGCTTTCGCGCGGTGCGCCGTTGCGCCTTGGAATCACTGACGCGACATTTGCACCGGTCCTATAAAGCCCCCTTAAAAAACTTAATTGCATTTTTAGCGACCGCGCAAAAAAGGGGTGCCTTGCGAATTGACGCGCGATCGGACATTAAGGCGTGTCCCGCGAGCCGAGCGGAACACATCAATTCCCAGTGGAGAAACCAGCCAATGGCTTTCCTTGCCGATGCTCTTTCACGCGTGAAGCCCTCCGCCACCATTGCCGTCACCCAGAAGGCGCGGGAGCTCAAAGCGCAGGGTCGCGATGTCATCGGACTGGGGGCCGGCGAACCGGATTTCGATACGCCGGACAATATCAAACAGGCCGCGATCGAAGCCATCAAGCGCGGCGAAACGAAATATCCGCCCGTCTCCGGCATTCAGCCTCTGCGCGAGGCGATCGCCGCAAAGTTCAAGCGCGAGAACAATCTCGACTACGACTGGAAGCAGACCATCGTCGGAACGGGTGGTAAGCAGATCCTCTTCAACGCCTTCATGGCGACACTGAACCCCGGTGATGAAGTGGTGATCCCGACGCCCTATTGGGTGAGCTATCCCGAGATGGTGTCAATCTGCGGCGGCACGTCGGTCTTCGCGGAGACCCGGCTGGAAGACAACTTCAAGCTCCAGCCGGAGGTGCTTGAAAGGGCGATCACGCCCAGAACCAAGTGGCTTATCATGAACTCGCCATCGAACCCCTCAGGCGCAGCCTATACGCGCGAGGAACTGAAGGCGGTGGCCGATGTGCTGCTTAAGCATCCGCATGTCTGGGTTCTGACCGACGACATGTATGAGCACCTGACCTATGGCGATTTCACCTATCACACCATTGCCGAGGTGGAACCGCAGCTTTACGGACGCACGCTCACCATGAACGGCGTCTCGAAGGCTTATGCCATGACGGGCTGGCGGATCGGCTATGCGGCAGGACCGATCGAGCTCATCAAGGCCATGGACATGATCCAGGGCCAGCAGACCTCTGGAGCGGCCACCGTCTGCCAGTTTGCGGCGCTGGAGGCGCTGACCGGACCGCAGGACTTCATCCACCAGAGCAAAAAGGTCTTTCAGGAGCGCCGCGATCTCGTGGTCTCGATGCTCAACCAGGCGAAAGGCATCAGTTGCCCGGTGCCGGAAGGTGCGTTCTACGTCTATCCTTCCTGCGCGGGCACGATCGGCAAAAAGGCGCCCTCCGGCAAGCTGATCGAAAGCGACACCGATTTCGTCTCCGAACTTCTGGAGACTGAAGGCGTTGCCGTGGTCCAGGGTTCGGCCTTCGGCCTTGGCCCCAATTTCCGCATCTCCTACGCCACTTCGGACGCGCTGTTGGAAGAGGCCTGCAGCCGCATCCAGCGCTTTACCGCGAACCTTCGCTAGAACACATGCCCTCCCCGAGTGGGAGGGCATGTGCATTGCTGGCGCTGGCCTTTGCCAACGCTAGGCATAGCGGGCCAATGGCTGGGTGCTGCACCGGAAAGCACCGCCAAAGGCACGCGAGATGCTGAAATCGATATATTCGACCTGCACTCCGTATTCGCCGATCCGGTCTCCGAGGTGGCGGAATTCCGGGTCTGTAACATAGACGTCCGGGCTGAGCGGCAAGCCATTGGTCGCAAGCTGCCGCGCTTCATCTTCCGTAACCTCGATGCGGTTCCATGAACGCAGCTTCTCCGGAATCCCGCTCACGAACGCTGATGGACAGACCACCATAAGGCCCTCTCGAACAAGGCCCAGAGCGCAATCGAGATGAAGTACATCCGGCTTGAGCCGTACCACTTCCACCTCATATCCGTGGGGCGCGAGCAGCTTCTTCAGCCAACGCGCGCCGAGGCCGTTGGACGCAAGCCCTGAGTCTCCGACGAAGACGTGTTTGCCGAGCACGAGGACATCACCTCCCTCGATAAAGGGCCCTGGCCCGAGCCTCTTATCGTCCGGATCGCATATTTCAGGCCGGGGAGCTGCGACATAGATGCAGTCGTCTGAATATACGCGCTCATAGATGACCGAACGGATGGGGAGAACTTCATCTCGCCGATGTGGGAACCGCAGCGACCCTTCGATCACAAACCCGCCGATTGTGAAGAAGGGATCGCGGGCGAAAAAATTGGCATAACCTCGACCAGCGGCCGCTGCGATTTCTGCCGGCGTCAATCGCCGCGGACGCAGCACCTCGACACCATGCTTGACGAGCACGGCCGCAAATGCCGCGCGCTCCCCTTCCCAGGCACGTTGACGTTCAGGAAAGGCATCGGCGAAATCCTTGCCAAGCATCGCTGGCGCCAAGGCAAGGAACTCCGGCTTGAGAAAGGCAAGTTCGGCAGGATCCGGCAACTGCTGGGGCGCGGCTATTTGTGACTCGGCGAGCACCACCGTTCGCAAAGGCGCGAATTCACTTTCAACGAATATCATAAAAATCTCCAAAAATCATAACGTTATCAATGGCTTGATGATAGAAGGAAATATTGTCCAGATCGCGGCGCCGTCCATCCTCACGTTGTTGACGAGCCGAAGTTCCCCGCCACTAGTAGACTATGTCAAATATTTATTTGACTGGATCAAGCAATTAATTGATACTTACCATTAGGAGGATAGGCCATGCAGCACGTTCAGGCTCCCAGCGAGCATCAGCTCGCTGCGTTTCGTCAGTTCAATCGCTTCTACACCCGCCAAATCGGGGTGCTTGCCGAGAGCATGTACAGGAGCGAGTTCTCGCTTACGGAGGCGCGCGTTCTGTTTGAGCTGGCGCACAAAAACGGCCTGACTGCCACGGCCCTCGCCAGCACGCTTGGGCTTGATGCGGGCTATCTCAGCCGCATTCTCAAAAAATTCGAGAGCCGCGGACTTCTTCAGCGCACGCCTTCCGCCGATGATGCCCGCCAATCTCACCTAAAACTGACGGTAGCCGGCCGGAACACATTCGAGCCGCTTGACCGCGCCGCCCGCGAGCTCGCTATCGCCGCGCTCGCTCCCCTGCCCCCGTCCGAGCGTGAAACGCTGGTCGAGGCCATGACAACGGTCGAGCGGCTGCTGGGAAACGCGCCCGAGCCGAGGGTGCCGTATATCCTTCGCCCTCTGCGCGTGGGCGATGTGGGCTGGATCACTCACCGCCAGGGCCTTCTTTACCATCAGGAATACGGCTGGGACGAAACTTACGAAGCGCTGGTGGCGCAGATACTCGGCGAATTCGTGCGGAATTTTGATCCGAACGCCGAGGCCTCCTGGATCGCCGAGCGGGACGGCAAGGTCGTGGGCTCCGTCTTTCTCGTCAGGCAATCGGAGGAGATCGCCAAGCTGCGGCTGCTTTATGTGGAGCCCGCCACACGCGGGCTTGGGATCGGCCGGCGGCTCGTTGACGAATGCATCGCGTTTGCGAGGAGCAAAGGCTACCGGACGCTCACGCTCTGGACCAATGACGTCCTTGCCTCGGCACGCCGCATCTATCAGGCGGCGGGCTTTCGGCTCGTGAAGGAAGAACAGCATCGCTCTTTCGGAAAGGACCTCGTAGGGCAGACCTGGGAGCTGAATCTGCAGCACGGCTAGGATTGGCAGATCCATTCACAACTTCTCCTTCCCTCTTGCCGATAGGAGCAACCCGTGGGACGATGAGTTGCGCAGCCTCGACATTAGTCGGTGCTGCGGTGCGACGGCTGTTGGGGGCCGGCCGCCGCTCATGGGAGGACGCTTGAAAGGAGTCGGCCTATGGGTAACCGAGCCGGAGACAGGTTCAAGGGACCGAAATGCATCGCCATTCTCGGTCCCCTTGCCAGCGGAAAGACAACGCTTTTTGAAGCCATCCTGCGACGCACGGGCGCGATTTCGGGCCAAGGCGGCCCCAGCGCAGACACACGCACCCACACGATGAGCGTCGAAGCGAGCTTTGCCACCACGAGCTTCATGGGAGAAAGCATCACCTTCGTCGATTGTCCCGGTTCCATCGAATTCGCCGAGGAGGCCGGGCCGGTATTGGCTGCCGCCGACGCAGCGGTGGTCGTGATCGATGCGGAGGACCACAAGCTTCCGATGCTCCAGCTTATCCTGCGCCGGCTGGACGATATCGGCATTCCCCGCA
This sequence comes from Chelativorans multitrophicus, assembly GCF_011317445.1. Lineage (GTDB taxonomy): Bacteria > Pseudomonadota > Alphaproteobacteria > Rhizobiales > Rhizobiaceae > Chelativorans > Chelativorans multitrophicus. The sequence continues at coordinate 174,863 of NZ_JAAAPL010000002.1, read as the reverse complement.
TGCTGTTTCTGAACAAGCTGGACAAGAGCGCCATTGGCGTGCGCGAAACATTGAAGGCGCTGCAGCCCGCCAGCAGTCCGCCGCTGCTCCTGCGCCATATACCGCTGCGCAAGAACGGCCTTTTGATCGGCTCCATCGATCTGGCTCTTGAGCGGGCCTACATCTATCGCGAGCACGCTGAAAGCGAGATCGCCCCCATCCCCGATGACGAGAAGGCACGGGAGATCGAAGCTCGCTTTTCCATGCTGGAAACGCTGGCCGATCATGACGACCAGCTGATGGAGCAGCTATTGGAGGAGATCGAGCCGCCGCGCGATGCGATTTTCGACGATCTGGCGGCGGATGTGCGTGAAGGCACCGTCACGCCGGTCCTGATAGGCTCGGCCGAAAAAGGCAACGGCATCTTGCGGCTTTTAAAGGCGATCAGGCATGACGTGGCCGACGTGACGGAGACGCGAAAGCGGCTGGGCCATTCAAATGGTGATGGCAGCGCAACCCTGCAGGTGATGAAGACGATTCATACCGGTCACGGCGGCAAGATTTCGGTCTGCCGCATTCTCTCCGGCACCATAAATGATGGCACGGAGCTTCCGGATGCCGGCAGGATTTCGGGTATATACAGCCTCATAGGCCGGGACCAGACAAAGCTTGCCTCCGCAGGTGAAGGCGACACTGTGGCCCTCGGAAAACTCGATGGCGCTACCACCGGCGATACGCTTTCGACAAGCAAGGGCGCCGCCCGGCAGCTCGCCAAACCGACTCCGCCCCATCCAGTCTTTGTTGTGGCTGTCAGCCCACGCGATCGCAAGGACGAGGTGAAGCTTTCAGCCGCGCTCCAGAAGCTTCAGGAGGAAGATCCTTCCCTGCTCTTGCAGCAAAGCCAGGATACGGCCGAGACGATCCTGGGAGGCCAGGGCGAAATGCACCTGCGGATGGCAAGGGAACGGCTGGAAGGGAAATATCAGGTCGCGGTCGAGATACGCCCACCCTCCATTCCCTATCGCGAGACGATCCGCAAGGCCGTCACGCAACGCGGCCGTCATAAGAAGCAGTCTGGCGGCCACGGACAGTTTGGAGACGTTGTTCTCGACATCAAGCCCCTGCCCCGCGGCAGCGGTTTTGAATTTACCGAGACCATCACCGGAGGCGTGGTCCCCAAGCAATATATTCCATCGGTTGAAACAGGAGTGCGCGATTCCCTCAAGGCGGGGCCGCTGGGTTTTCCCGTGGTCGACATCTCGGTCAATCTGGCGGACGGCTCCTATCACACCGTCGATTCTTCCGACATGGCGTTCCAGCAGGCAGCCCGCCTCGCCATGAAGGAGGGTCTTGCGGCCGCTGGCCCGGTTCTTCTCGAGCCGATTCTTAAGGTGGAGGTTCACACGCCTTCCGATGCCACGGCGCGCGCGACGGCGATCCTTTCGCAGCGGCGCGGTCAGATTCTGGGCTTTAACACACGCCCAGGCTGGCCGGGATGGGACGTGGTCGAAGCCATGGTGCCGGAAGCGGAAATGGGAAACCTCATCATCGAGCTCCGCTCGGCCACGGCGGGCGTGGCAGGATACCGTGCTGCTTTCGACCACATGGCGGAGCTGACGGGAAGGCTGGCCGACGATGCGCTGAACAGCCGGGGTAAGGCCGCCTGAACAAGCCTGGAAACCTGAATGGTTCGTGTCTCACGACCAGAACTCTGGCGGAGAGAGCGGGCGCCAACTGATAGCTGAATGAAGAAAAAAAAGAGGCCGGATCAAGAGATCCGGCCCAATCGTTGGAGTGCCATAAAGGCGAAACCTCCAGAGGGGAACACTCACCCAGGGGCTAATGGGAGGAGAACGCCCCAAGGGAGTGATTGAGATATGAGCATTGGCTGCACAAATAACAACCACTTACTTTTGCAATTCAGATATGCATTGCTTGCATGGCTTGAAAAAACGTTGGTTTTTCAGCCCCTTCGTCATTCAGGGCGGCCAAGGACGATGCAAAGACGTCGCACTTTTTCGGGTCGTTCTTCTCCGTTTTCAGCTTCCCGGAAAGCACGATGCACAGATTGAGCGATCTACAGTCCCCTGTGAGTCCTAGAACCGGCGGAATTTCGCTGCGGCGCAGCCGATTGTAGAATCGCCGCGGCCTAGTAGATCCAGCCTCTCGATTTGGAAATCAGGAAGTCCCTGAAGACCTGCATTTTTGCCTGATTTTTCATCGTGTCCGGGTAGCAGAAATACGTGTCGAAGGACGGCACTTCAGTTTCCGGCAAAAGCTGCACAAGGCCGCTGTCGCTGCCCACGGCATAATCCGGCAAGATGGCGATGCCGGCCCCTCGCTGTACCGCGATCTTTATTGAAAGAATGTTGTTGATCTGGAGCGCGGCGGCGCGTTTCGATCCTTCCGGCCTGCCGGCCGTCTCCAGCCAATTCATGTCGCTCAAATGCGGCGGCACCGTCTCGCCGAAGATCACGATACGATGCCGATCCAATTCGTCGATCGAGTTAGGCTTGCCGTAGCGGTTCAGATAGGCAGGCGATGCGTATAGATGGAAATGGACCGTGAAGAGCTTGCGCTGGATCAGATCCGGCTGCTGCGGCTGCCGCATGCGCAAGGCGCAATCGGCCTGCCGCATGGTAAGGTCAAGCTCCTCGTTGTCGAGGATCACCTGGAGCTGGATGTCCGGGTAAAGCGCGCCGAATTCCGGCAGGCGCTCCGTCAGCCATCCATTACCCAAGCCGACGGTGGTCGAGACGCGCAGCACGCCCGAGGGACGGTCCTTGGCCTCCGAAAGCCGCACCTTCACCGTCTCGAGCTTCATAAGGACATCGTGCGCGGTGCGGTAGAGCATTTCCCCCTGCTCCGTGAGCACGAGGCCGCGCGCATGGCGATGAAACAGGCTCACTCCAAGTTCCTGCTCAAGCGCGCTTACTTGCCTTGAAATCGCTGACTGCGACAGATGGAGCGACTCCGCGGCGTGCGTAAAGGATCCTGCCGCCGCGGCAGCATGGAATACACGTAGCTTGTCCCAATCCAACGCCCGATCCCCTCGCTTTTATAAGGCGCGCAGCTGAGCCGGACTATTCGGCGGCCTCGCGGTGCGTCTCCAATTCCGCCAAATATCGCTCCGCCTCCAGCGCCGCCATGCAGCCAAGCCCTGCCGCCGTTACCGCCTGCCGGTAGACATCGTCGGCAACGTCGCCCGCCGCAAAGACACCGGGCACATCCGTGCGGGTCGAATTCGGCTCGGTCCAGAGATACCCGTTCGGCTTCTGCTTGAGCTTGCCTTCGAATAGCTCGACGGCAGGCGCGTGGCCGATGGCGACGAAAACACCGTCCACCGGAAGGTCGCGCACCTCGCCCGTCTGCACGTTTTGAACGCGAATGCCGGTGACGGATGGCGGCAGAGGTGGCTTTGGGGTTTCGCCGAGGATTTCGTCCACGACCGTATCCCACATGATTTCCACGTTTTCCTTCCGCAGGAGCCGCTCCTGCAGGATGCGCTCGGCCCGGAATTCGCCGCGCCGGTGGATGACGGTTACACGCTTTGCCAGATTTGAGAGATAAAGAGCCTCTTCGACCGCCGTGTTGCCGCCTCCGATGACGACAACTTCCTTGCCGCGATAGAAAAAGCCGTCACAGGTCGCGCAAGCCGAAAGACCGAAGCCCATGAAAGTATTTTCTGATGGCAGCCCGAGCCATCTCGCCTTTGCGCCGGTGGCGATGATGAGAGCATCACAGGTATAAACCGTGCCGGAGTCGCCCTTCAGCCGAAAGGGCCGCGACCGGATATCCGCTTCCACGATCAGATCATTCACGATCTCCGTGCCCACATGCTCCGCCTGCAGCCGCATTTGCTCCATGAGCCACGGGCCCTGAATGGGCTCGGCGAAACCGGGATAGTTCTCCACCTCCGTCATGATCATGAGCTGACCGCCTTGCTCCAGGCCGGAAACCAGAAGAGGCTTCAGCATGGCGCGCGCGGCATAAATGGCCGCAGTGTAGCCGGCCGGTCCTGATCCGATTATCAGAACTGGCGCGTGGCGGGTGGTCATGGCTCGGGTCCTTTCCTGGTTCGGCATGCAGCGCAAAAGGCATACAGCTGCGTAGATCTAAGTATCGCATACCACTTTCTGCAAGGCGAAGGACGGTTTGCCAACAGCTTGGCGATACCGCACAGGAAAGTTTCAAGAAATCTCATCCATGGGAACGTCCCTTAGCCTCGGTGCTTGGCGAACACAGGAGCTTGGCGTAAATTTGTTGCGCAACTGCGACAGATTCGTGCGCGGGAGAACGCGCTGAGGGGCTATCAATGCCGTTAAAGGCCGATCTCGACGCCATTGACTGGAAAATTCTGCGCGAGCTGCAAAAGGATGGCCGCATCACGAATGTCGAGCTCTCCAAGCGGGTCGGTATTTCCGCTCCGCCTTGCCTGCGCCGGGTGCGCCGCCTGGAAGAAGGCGGCATCATCAAGGGCTACCGTGCGCTTCTCAACAGTCCCGTGCTCGGCTTCGACGTGGTGGCTTTTTGCCTCGTAGGGCTGCATCATCAATCTGAAGCGGAGCTTAGGACCTTTGCCGAACGGGCGCGCAACTGGCCCATCGTGAGGCGTGCCTGGATGGTTTCCGGCGATTCGGACTTCCTGCTGCATTGCGTCGCAGCCGATCTCGGCGCCTTCCAGTCATTCGTTATCGAGGAACTGACTTCCGCACCGAATGTCGACACCGTCCGCACCGCGCTCACCATCCGGCAAGTGAAGGACGAAGGACTGGTGGCGATCGGGTGAACCGAGATGGCGCCGGTATTCCAGCATCAGGAATGCGGCAGATCAGGCAAACTTCACGAACACCCACTTCTTATCCGTCAAAAGGCCAGATGCCAGTCTTTGGGCAAACCCTGAAAACTGAAAAAACGGCCTCTTTAGCTCCCGCCAGAGCTTGCGGATCCCCCGCGGTTTGGTGGGTGGCCGTTCGTCAAGCAGGTCGCTTTCGATGCCAAGCACCATCGACTGCCGCCCAATATAGGAATCCTGGACACAAACGGCCGGGACCATTTGGAAAGTCGTCAGCGAAGCTGCCGAGTGCAATCCTGCATTGAACATGAAATGATCGACCGGAGCCTCCAGGCGTTCACTCAGTGCAAGCAGTCTTTCCGCCCCTTTCCTAGTGACGATATACCCCCCCGTACCCATATGACTGCTTCTCAGCCGGTGAAGGCTTCTGCTACCGATGGCGGCTGCTACACCTTTGTCAACACGAGTGCGGCAAAGCCTCGTCTCCAGCTTGACAACATCAGCCTCCGTTGGAACCCACTCCCCATGGCTAAGCAAAGAGGCCGCATCCGGCGCCAGGTGCAAATCGTCTTCCAGGACGACTGCATGCGGAAGCGCCTCATCGACAACACGCTTCCAGCACTCCCTATGGCTGAGAAAACAAGCCGTAGCGCCTGGGAGCAAGCTCCCCAACCGCTGCACCTCCTCCATCGGGAGCTGCATACCGTCTACCGCAGATAGGCGCGTGAACGGCAGGCCGAGCCCGTCGAGGATCTCGGTCATGTGCCGCAGGCGGTCGGGCCGCCGGTCTAGATTGATGAGGAAGATCTTCATCTGGAATGCAGCACACTGGCCCTTATTCACCCGACCGATAGCATCAACATATCAAATCGGCTTCCAGTTCGGATCGACCTTGTCCGCCTCCGCGCGCCACAGATCGCCATAGTCGACGTTCTGCCAATCCTTGAACCATGGTCCGCCATTGGTAAAATGGATGGCGCTGGGCGTGCCGCTCTCCGGCTTCTCGCTCCAGCCCTCCAGCCAGTTCCAGGCCTCGGGGATGCCGCCGATTTCCTCGTCCTTGGCCCACTGCATGCGGTGAAGATAAGCGCCGGTCTCGCGGTTGATCACCTCCGGCGTGAGCGTCTTCGTCGAGGGATGCTCGCAATTGAAGAGCATGAAGGACGACCAGTTCTTGCGCGGATAGGTGGTCTGCACCTTGCCGTCCATCTTCACTGTGGCCTTCGGCGTATAGTCATGCTTCACGCACAGCACGGCCTTGGAGGAATCGCGGTATTCAAGCAACTTCGCCACATCATCGAGGAACAGGAAGTCGCAATCGCAGAACAGGGCCCAGCCCTTGTAGCCGGCAAGCCACGGCGTAAAGAAACGGGAATAGGTGAACTCGGTGGACGCGAGCGGATCGATATCGCGCGTATACGCGCCCTTTTCCACCAGGTCGGAAAGCTTGATCGGATGCACCTCGACAGGAACGCTCGCGCGATCAAGGATCGTCTTCTTGGCAACGTCATAGGCGATCGGCTCGCGTGAATCCCAGCCGATATAGATGTCGAGTTTCGTTTCCATCATCCCTCCTTGCGAATGTCTGCGTCTGGTGTCGTTCTTTGAAGGCCAAACGCGAATGTCGCGCTCTGCAACCTTTCGCTCGATCCACGCCCGCTCGTGATCCCAGGCATGCTTCTGCCAGCCCTGCCAGCTGAAGCCTGCGATCTCGACTTCCCACTCATCCGCCGGCAGCTTTTCCAGCGCATATCGAATACCGATATATCCGGTGCTGGGGAATATGCGCTGCTTGGTTGAATCCTCGGGCTCAATGCCCAAATCGCGGCAGCTCGCTTCGTAGAAGGCCGGCGGCAAAACGGCAACTGTCTTACCAGCTTTGCCATACATCATCAGCCCTTCCCAGGTATAATCCGCACGACGTCCCTTCAGGCGGGAAAGCAATTTTGGCTTCTGAAGATATTTGTCGGCGGTGATCGGGTGATTCACCAGGAAGACGAGTTCTGCCGCCTGCACGATCGGCGAGGTGGGATAATCGGGATTTCGCAGCCGCCGTTCCATCGGCTTGCCGGTATTGGAGACGAACAACCAGTTCGTCTTGGTGCCGCTCATTCCGAAGGAGGTTTTAGGCTCGTTGAAGCGCACGACGTGATCGCTGGCATTCACGCGTTCCGTCATGTCGAAAAGCATTGGCCCGTTGCCAACGATGAACAATCTTTTCTTCTTAGCCATGCGGAATCAACTCTCCCGAACCCGGTTGCTCGGCCCGCTTTTTAGAACGTCGAACAGCTTGGCGGAAAACCGATAGCGCGCCCTCAGCATTTCACGCAACAGCGTTTCCGCGTGCGATTTTCCTTTTCCTTGGACGGTGGTCCCGCCGAGTGCCGCCGCCACTTCGCGGATTGCGACGGGAGAAGAGCTCAATACACGCACGCCATGCAGCCAGCGCATCTGGATCGTCGTGTCCACGGGCCTGTCGAATTCACGCGTGAATGCGAGCAATTCACCCGCGGCGTCGCGGCCGACGAGTTGGGCCTGCATGCCCAGCCCGACCAAACGAGGCTCAAAAATGCGGTTCGCGCCATTTTCATTGAGGGCCGCCCCGCGCTCCCTCGCCTTCTTCGGAAAGCGAAGGACATCTTTTGTCGTCGCGCATGCAAGCCCGCTGTCGAAAAGATGATGGACGCCGGGCAGAAGCTCTACGTCATCTTCGATGATCAGACCCGCATCGAGCCCGCGTTCCATGATGGTCTGCCATGCCTTGCGATGCGAGAGAAAGCAGGCGACCTCGGTGCGGCGCAAGGGAAAAGGATAGCGGGGCCGGTGAAGTCCCGGCCGGTACACCCGGACAATTTCCTCCTCGGAAAGCTGTTCGGCGTCGACGGCGTCTATGACCGTGACCGGAATCGTAAGATTCTGGCGCAAACGCTCCACCTGGGGCGCGCGCCCCGTGGCGCGGGCGAGATGGATGACGAACGCCTCGACCTTCATTTTTCGCCATCCCAGAGGCTTTCATAAACCTCGCGCAGCGCGGCGGCTTCCCCGGCGAGCGCAAAATTATTCACGGCATGCGCGCGCCCAGCTTCTCCGTGCCGTTCGGCGAGTGCCGGGTCGGCTAGATAGGGCTCGATCGCGGCGGTAAGGGCAGCGCCGTCACCGGCGGGCACCACCATGCCGGTTTCGCCAGATATGACGATTTCCTCGTAAGCGCCCGCGTCGCTCGCCACCACGGCGGTTCCGGATGCCATCGCCTCCAGGGGTGTCAGCCCAAAGCCCTCGTTGCGCGAGGGCGCCACATAGAGGCTGAGGCGTCTATACCAGGGATGCACGTCCGGCACTTCGCCGAGGAAGAAAATGCGCTCCGACAGGCCAGCCGCGCGCACGCGGGCTTCGAGCTCATCCGCGAAAGCTTTGTGTTCCACGGTCGCGCGGCCGAGAACCACCGCGGTCCAGTCCGGATATTTCGGCAGAAGCTCGATCATGGACTGTACGAACAGATCCGTACCCTTCTGATGCCGGATACGTCCGAAGCAGCCGATACCATGGCGGCCGGGAAGCCCTGTGGATTCCCATGCGTCATCCGTTCCGCGCGGCGGATGAAACTGCTCCGTGTCCACCCCGTGCATAATCACCCGGTGCGGCACTTCGAGGAATGAACCCGAGCGCGCGCTGGTGGCCACGACCGCATCCATGCGGCGGATCAGCCATCGCGTGAACGGCTTATGGTGGCGCTGAGCGGCGGAGGTGAAGACGAGGCGCATGGGCGCGCGCAAGATATCCCTCAGGATCAGCCCTGTCACCATCTCGACATTGCGGCGCGCATGCCAAATCCGGAAGGATCTGCGCTTTGGCCGCGAAAGCAGCGCCGGCAGCTGCCACCAGCGCATTTTGGGAAGGTTGGAAGGCAGTCCCGGCCCGAAGGCGGCAATCCCAAGATCCCGCGCCTGAAGCGGGATGAGTTGGACAATCGTGCTGGTGACGCCGGAGAGGTGGCGCTTCAGGTTTGGCGCCACCACCTCCACATCGTGGATATTAAGGTGACCGGCGGCGGAAGCCGGACCGGCATGAGCCCCCATGACCGTCCAGCTCAGCCGTACTGAACGCGCAAGACCTCATAGCCACGCGCGCCACCCGGCGCGTTGACCTCGATCAAGTCGCCAACGCCCTTCCCGATCAGCGCCCTGGCGATCGGCGAGGAAATGGAGATGCGGCCCGACTTCACGTCCGCCTCCTGATCGCCGACGATCTGATAGGTCTTTTCTTCTTCGGTGTCCTCGTCGACGAGGACGACGGTGGCGCCGAACTTCACCGTATCGCCTGAAAGCTTTGTCACGTCGATGACTTCGGCGCGCGCGATCAGATCCTCAAGCTCGCTGATGCGGCCTTCATTGAGGCTCTGGGCCTCTTTGGCCGCGTGGTATTCGGCATTTTCTGAGAGGTCACCGTGCGCACGAGCCTCAGCGATCGCCTCGATAATGCGCGGCCGCTCTTCCTGTTGGCGCCAACGCAATTCTTCCTTGAGCGACTCGTATCCAGCCAGGGTCATTGGGACCTTGTTCATTTCTCACACCTTCCTGACCTCATAGGCCCGCCGGGCCGGCGACACACAAAAAGAAAACGGTCCGAAAGCCAGGGCCACGGAACCGTTTCGTTCGACTCCAGTAAAATATAGCAATGTACTCCATATTTTCACGCAAATTTTTATTCGGCGCAGAAAATCCAGGGCGATAGCCCGCTGCTCGCCCGGCGCTTTACCTTTGTCGCGGAGCGGCCGCGCAGCTTGAGGTGCATCCAGCCCAAGATGCGCTATGATGCACGCCGTCAGCGGGTTGCGGAGCGCACCTCATGAAGAAATCGGTTGAGAAGGAATGGGAGCTGTCGCTTGACACCGATACGGTGCGCCGCCTTGCGGAGATGGCTCGTGCCTTGAGCGCCGCCGTAAAGCAAGATTACGAAGACGGAAAAGAGCACGAGATCGAGTTCGGCCAGGATGCACGTGAAGGCCACCATCACGACGGGCTTGCGGAGGAAGAAGAGGAAGACCAGTCGGAAGAGGAGTTCCGCTCGCTCGTAGCGGATCTCAATGTGGACGAGGCGGCCGAGCTGGTGGCGATTGCCTGGATCGGGCGCGGCGATTTTGAGGCAGCGGAATGGGCGCAGGCAGTGGCCGATGCACGAGGGCGGGTGAACAGCCGGTTGGCAAGCTACCTCCTCGGCATGCCCATGCTCGGCGACTGGCTGGATGATGGACTTGCCGCCATCGGCGCCTGAGCGGAAAACCTTCCTGTGCAGGGCTCTTCCACGCCTGCTCCTGCTGCTTATCTTCCACGCTTCGCTTTTCGCGATCGATTTTGCGGCGGCCGGAAGTGTCCAGCTTCCAGACCAGGCGCCGATACCGCAACCGCGCGGGGACGTTTTGCCGAAGGCAGCTAAGGAAAGGCAGGAACAGGCGCCGCTCTCCTCCGCGGAAAAGGCTTGCCGCAAAGAGCTTCGGACGCTGGGGGTTGAATTTACCGATGCTTCCAATGTGACTGCGGATGGGGGGTGCTCCCTTCCCCATCCCATAGAGGTGACAAAGCTGTCCAAACGCATGCGGCTCGAACCGCCGGCCTTGCTCGAATGTAGCACCGCGTTGGCCGCTGCCCGCTTCTTCCAATCGGAAGGAAAGGCTTTGGCCCGCAAGCACTTCGAGGCGGATATCGAGACCGTGCAGCAGGCGTCCGGCTATGTCTGCCGGCCAATCGGCGATGGGAAGGATCTTTCTCAACACGCTTTCGGCAAGGCGCTGGATGTTTCAGGATTGGTTTTCTCTGACAAACAGGAGATCAAGGTGGGGCAATATGGCGACGGTGGAAAACCGGCTGCCTTTCTGAAAGCTTTGCGCGCAGCCGCGTGCGGGCCGTTCTCGACTGTGCTCGGTCCTGGCACGAACGCCGACCATGAGGACCATTTCCACTTCGATACGAAGAAAAGGCGCAAGGCCTATTGCCGCTGACCGCCGCATTTTCGCCACAAGATTCACGCTGGCGCTGAGTATTCGTTTACCATTCCCCACTAGCTTCACTTCGACCGGCGAGCCGAAGCGGAGATGCGTAGCGTGTACGAGTACGAGTGGCGGCGTCAGTGGCCTTTCCGCCTGCCCCGGGTTGCAAGAAGCGCACTCGTGCTCATCGCTTTTGCAGCCGCTTCGGCTTGCTCGGTTGATAGTGTTCTGCGACCCGACGTGGATGTCGGCGTCTCGACCGGCGCCATAAGCGGCGGTGGACTGCAAAACCTCGTCCCCTCCAATCCGATGATGATGAGCTATCCCGTGCCGGCGCAGCCCGAGCCGCCAGCGATGGCAAGCCCGCCGGGCGAAGCGATGACCTTCATGCCCGCCGAGGAAGTGGCGTGCCGTCAGGAACTGCAGCGGCTAGGGGTGAGCTATCGCGATCTTCCGGCAATCGATGAGGGCGGGAGCTGCAAAATCGAGCATCCCGTTGCGGTCAGCGGTTTCTCGGGCGGGGTCGCCTTGAAGCCATCCGCCACACTTACCTGCCAGATGGCACTGACAGTTGCGCGCTGGACGAAGAACGAGCTCGCGCCTGCCGCCCGCAGACGCTATCTCTCCGGCATCGGCACCATTCACCAGGGTTCAAGCTATTCTTGCCGGCGCATTCGCGGCACCTCCGTGGCTTCAGAGCATTCCAAGGGCAATGCGATCGACATCATGAGCGTTACGCTCAAGAACGGCCGTGAGATCGACGTCCGTCGCCCGGGCTTCTTTGCGTTCCGCCAGAGGGGCCTGCTCAACACCGTGCGCGCCGAGGGCTGCGACTATTTTACGACCGTGCTTGGGCCGGGCTATGATGCCGACCACCGCGACCACTTTCATTTTGACATAAAGGCTCGGCGGAACGGCTATCGCGCCTGCAGGTAGCAGGACCATCCGCAATGTCCTATCTTGGCGCGGGTAGCTTCTGCTGAGCCATCACGCTCCCAACCAGAGTCAATCATGCTCTTTGTTGAAATCGCCATTCTTCTCGCCCTTATTCTCTTTAATGGCTTTATGGCCATGTCGGAACTGGCCGTCGTATCCGCCCGTCCCGCACGTCTGAAGGCCCGCAGCGACAGGGGCGATCGAGGCGCCGCGCGATCCCTGGAGCTCTCCTCTGAGCCGGGCCGATTTCTTTCCACCGTTCAGATCGGCATTACGCTCGTGGGGGTGCTTTCCGGCGCCTTTTCCGGGGCGACGATCGGCGTGCGCCTATCCGCCTGGCTGGCGGGCCTTGGAATGCCCGGAAGCATCGCCAATCCCCTGGGTGTCGGCATTGTCGTGGCACTCATCACCTATGTCTCGCTTGTGATCGGTGAATTGGTGCCGAAGCAGGTGGCGCTGAAACATGCCGAGACGATAGCGGCAAAGGTGGCGCCCTTCATGGCTATGCTCGCCAAGGTCGCCCTTCCGCTCGTCTGGTTGCTGGACATATCCGGCCGTGGCGTTCTTGCGCTGCTTGGGCAGGGATCGGAGGAAGCGAACCGCGTCACCGACGAGGAGATCAGAACGCTTATCGCGGAAGCGGAGCATACGGGGACGATCGAGACCGAAGAAAAGCACATGATCGCCGGCGTGATGCGGCTTGCCGACCGAAACGCCCGCGCGATCATGACCCCCAGGGGGGACGTGGACTGGCTGAACCTCCTCGCTCCCGACGAAGCGATCGAGAAGATGCTGCGCGAAACGCCGCATACGCGCTTGCCTGCCGCCGAGGGTTCGGTGGACAAGCTGATCGGCGTCGTTAAAACCCGCGACTTGCTAGTCGCATACCTGACGGAAGAAAAAGTCGATCCGGCCAGCTTCGTCCGGCCCGCCCCCATCGTTCACGATTTCGCCGATGCCCTCGACGTGCTCGTAACCTTGCGTCAGGCGGAAGTTCCCATGGCACTAGTCCATGACGAATACGGGACGTTCGAGGGGGTCATCACCCCCGCCGACATCCTGGGCGCCATCGCGGGCGTATTCCGGGCGGATATCGATGAAGGCGAGGCCGATGTCGTGCAGCGGGAGGACGGCTCCTGGCTGCTGCCTGGCCTCATGCCGGCCGATGAGATGGCCGACCGCCTCAGCATCAAGCTTCCCGAGGACCGCGGCTACAGCACGCTTGCGGGTTTCCTGCTCTCATACACACAGGAGCTCCCTGTGACGGGGACAGTGGTGGAAACGATGGGCTGGCGTTTCGAAGTCGTTGATATGGACGGCCGGCGAGTCGACCGCGTGCTGGCCAGCAAGACCGATGGTTCCGCAGGGATCGAAAACATCGAGTAGGATCAACTTGCAGCAAGTCGCCTCCTCCGGCTGGCAAGCCGGAGGAGGCGGGGGCAAAGATGAACCTGCGGCAAATACGTTACGCTGCCTGTGCTTCCTCCGTGCTGGCCGCGCGTGCGGCCTTCAATGCTTTCCCCCACCAGATGAACTGGTCGAGCATGCCGTTGGCTCCCGCATTCAAGTGCGCCATTTCGGAAAGCGTCTTTTCGCCACGCAGCACCGCCATGAAATCCGGCAGCAGAATATGAACGGCAGACCGAATCGGCGCCATCTGCAGCTCGATTGCATTGAGCCGGAGTTGTTCCACGGCGCGCGTTCCGCCCGTTCCGCCGTAGCCCACGAAGGCGGCAGGCTTGTTGTTCCATTCGCTATAGGCGCAGTCCAATGCGTTCTTCAAAACAGCGGTCGGCCCACGATTATACTCCGCCGCGGTAAAGATGAACCCGTCAAGGGAGTTGATCTTCTTCTGCCACCGCTGAGCAACTGCATTGGGCGAAGGACCATAGGCGGGAGACGTCGCGTCCTCGAAGAAGGGCAGCGGATAGTCACGCAAATCGATCAATTCCACATCGAGCTCGTTTCTTTCACGAGCCAGGTCAAAAATCCATTGGGCCGGTTTGTCCGCAAAGCGGCCCTCGCGCGTCGATCCAACAATAATTCCCGTCTTCAGCTTTGACACTATTCCGTCCTCGTTTCATGATTGGCTAGTATCGGAAGGATACTCACGCTATATTGGAAACCTGTGCCGGTCGCACAAGGAGGCACTTTTTTGAAACCTGGTCACCTACAGTCAACCATTGATGCCGATGCCGCGCCGGTTGTGGACAGGGAAAATTCGGATGCGTGCCGGCCCATCAGCGAACTCTTGAGCCTTGTCGGCGATAAATGGACGATGCAGGTCGTGAAACACCTCGGCAACGGCACCATGCGCTTTAACGAGCTGCGCCGCGCAATCGACGGCATCTCGCAGAAAATGCTGACGACCACGCTGCGCAACCTGGAGCGCGAGGGCTTCGTCACCCGCACCATCTATCCGACGATCCCCCCGCGGGTGGATTATCGCTTGACCGATCTCGGCAATGAGCTGCTGATCCCCATCCGGGCGCTTGCGGAATGGGTAAGCGAAAATCGCTATCGCATCCAGGAAGCTCGGACCCGCTTCGATCGCAATAACGGCTGATACGGGATCAGAACTCGGGCGGCACCGGTGTCGGCCGGCCGGTCCCGTCAAGCGCGACCATGACGAAGTCCGCCATGGTGACCAGGTCCATGACGTCGGACAGGTAACGCTGTGCCCATGCCTCCACCTTTAGCGTGATAGAGGTGCGGCCAACATTCGTCACCTGGGTATAGACACAAAGCGTATCACCGACCTGAACCGGCTTGCGAAAGTGCATTTCCCTGACGGCAGCCGTCACGACGCGCCCGCGCGCCCGTTCCGCTGCCCTAATGCCGCTTGCCAGATCCATCTGCGACATCACCCAGCCGCCGAAAATGTCTCCGGCGGCATTGGCATCTCCGGGCATCGCCTGGGTGCGAATCGTAAGCTCGCCCCGCGGGGCGGCAGAGGTTTCAGCCATAAGAATTTCCTTGTTTTCAATAGTTTGCGCGAAGATTCGGAATCAATCCCTCAAAATCCTGACTCAATTTCTGAAGCAGTAAAATCACATTCCGCTGTCACTGCCGTGTCAATGCCGCTGAAAAACCTGCCACCGTCTCTTCCAGACGCGCCAGACCGCCTGGCTGCCAGCCCAACGAACGCAGGCGCTCCGTGCGCATGGCGTTCACCGCCTGCTTGTCTGCCCTTGGAGGAAGCGGATGGACGCTGCCAGTCCCTTTCTGAACCATGGCGAGAAGATCGTGCCGGTCGACAAGGATATCCGAAACGTTGAGGTTGAAGGGGGGCGGATCCCGCATCTCCAGCACAAGCCGCACCGCCCGGCCCACATCCTGCCCATGCACCTCAGTGGCTATGCGAGAGTCAATCGCCTGCCCGGCCATATAGTTCTCGAACAGGTCCGCCCATTTGTGCCGCCTCCCTTTGCCGGCAGGCCCGTAGACGCCGGTAATGCGCAGGCTGACACCATGGAAAGACGGCGCACCAAGACCGGCCAGGGCGCGCTCAGCCTCAAGCTTCACTTGTCCGTAGAGCGTATCCGGGCGGGCCTCATCCTCCTCGCCGAGCAATGTCCCCGCAGGCTGTGTCCCATAGACAGCCCGGCTCGAGAGGAACGCGACGCGGCGAACGCCTGCCGCCTTCGCCGCCTGAAAAAGCGCAATGCTGCCGTCGAGATTGCGCCGGCGGAAGGCTTGCGGATCGGTACCCTCGCCGCCGCGGTATTTTCCCGGCAAATGGTCGAACGCGCCATGAACGAAGAAATCCGCCCCTTGGAAAAGCTCGGGCGATGCCCCGGCTGGCTCAAGTGACAACGGCAGAAAGCTCACCGGCCCGGAAAAAAACCCTTTCGACGGTGGATGGCGCCCCATTACCGTGACCTGGTGGCCGGCCGCTAAAAGTTCCTCGACGATGAAGCGGCCGACATAGCCTGTTCCGCCGGAAACAAAGCTGCGCGTTGCGCTCATGGCTTCAGCGGATTGGCCAGCAATCCGGCCTCGGGAATGTCTTCACCGGAATAATAGGAATGCCAGAGGTCAATCAGCGGCTTCAGCGCCTCCGCCTTGGCGTGATCCCTCTCCCACGGCTTTTCATACTGATAATGAACCACCGAGACCGAGTTCCAGTCCCAAAGCTCCGGCAGATTGAACCAGACATATTGGAGCATGTTGAAAAAGACGGGCAAGCCATGCCAGTCCGGGAAAAATGTCTGCAGAAAGGTTTGGTCCGTGCGGCGCCAGAATGCGTCGGGCTGGTCAAGGACGGAGAGCATGGCCCGAAAGGTTTCAGCCGACGGCCGCGCTACGAAAACCCCGGAATTGAGCCGGTGGAAATCCTCAAGGCTTTCATAGACATTGGGCGCGGCGGAGAACTCGGGATAGGAAAACAGCCGGTCGATGTTGCGGATGACGATTGCATCGGCGTCGATGAAGACCACGCGCTTATATTGCGTGAGCTGCCAAAGGCGCAGCTTTGCGAAATTATCGAGCGGCGTGTGGAAGGCAGGCTTGTTGCCTTTGGTAAAAGGGGCGTTCGAATGAAGCCGCGCGCGCTGATGGCGCTCGTTGAAGGCCGCGGAAGTGGGAAGGAGCTCCGCCTGGAGCAGCAGCGCGCCGAGCCTGCCAAGCGGCGCCAATGCAGCCGCATCCACCCCTCCGGTATGCATCACCACGATTTCGGCGGACGTATTCGTGCGCTGAAGGGAACGCACCAGCGCCGTTGCGCCCATCGCATAGTCGGCATTGGTGACGAGGGTGACGTAGGCGTATTCCTTAGCCATTGGGCAAAGCAGAACGTTCTTTCACCACCCTCGACCCGCCCTCACCCGACGCTTTTCAGCCGCTTGCCTTCCGGGTCGCGTTCGAGCGTAGGCGCCAGGTCCTTGGTCCAAGCCGAGACGCAAGGGATTCGGCTGCGGTCTACGCGGTAAGCAAATTTCTTCGCCACGTCGACCACCTCGGACAGCAGCCCCTCCGCCAGGGTTGTCGGATTGAGGCCGAGCTTAAGGAATTGCTCGTTCTCCACCACCAGATCGTTCTCCGGCGCTTCCTTGCGGGGGTTGGGAAGATAGGCGACCTTGGCCCCGGTCATGCGGGCGATAAGCTCGGCCAGATCGCGGACCCGGTGCGTTTCCGTCATCTGGTTGAAGATCTTCACGCGGTCTCCCCGCTTCGGAGGATTCGTCAGAGCAAGCTCAATGCAGCGTACGGAATCCTGAATGTGGATGAACGCTCTGGTCTGCCCGCCGGTACCATGCACAGTGAGCGGATAACCGATCGCCGCCTGAATGAGGAACCGGTTGAGGACGGTGCCGTAGTCCCCGTCATAATCGAAGCGGTTGATAAGCTGCGCGTGCAGCTTGGTTTCCTGCGTATGGGTGCCCCAGACGATGCCCTGATGGAGATCGGTGATCCTAAGGCCGTCATTCTTGGCATAGAACTGGAACAGGAGCTGATCCAGGCATTTGGTCATGTGGTAAATGGAGCCTGGATTGGCGGGATAGAGGATTTCCTGCGTGGCCGTTTCGCCCGAAAGCGTCTCGACGCCGACCGGCAGATAGCCTTCGGGGATGGCCGCGCCGACGCTCGAATATCCGTAGACGCCCATCGTGCCCAAATGCACGAGATGCGCATCGAGCCCGACCTCGACCAGCGCATTCAGGAGGTTATGGGTTGCGTTGACGTTATTGTTCACCGTGTAGTTCTTGTGGCGGTCGCTCTTCATCGAATAAGGCGCTGCGCGCTGCTCGGCGAAGTGAATGACGGCGTCCGGGCGATGCTCGGCAAGCCAGCGCTTCAGGATCTCATAGTCCCCCGCAAGATCGATCAAATGGAAACGAATGCGACGACCCGTTTCCTGGTGCCAAATTCGCGTACGCTCCTGAATCGAATCCATCGGCGTCAGCGATTGCACGCCGAGTTCGGTGTCTATCCAGCGACGGGAGAGATTGTCGAGGATATGGACTTCATGGCCTCGTGCGGAAAGATGGAGGGAAGTCGGCCAGCCGACAAATCCGTCGCCGCCGAGAACAGCAATCTTCATCGAATCGAACCTCTATCGCCAATCATTAGGCGGCTTATCCGCTATTTGTGACAGGAATTCTATGCCTCTGCTTGCGGGGTTGAAAAGCGAAGCTTCGAGCCGCCTCAAGCACGGATTGCGAATAGGCGAAAAACTAATTGATGCTGAGACGCAACACTTCCAGCATTTTTGCGCTTGACGTACTTACGCGGCGAATCAACCTTCATCCATCCGCCATAATTGTGCATCATTGTGCAGAGATGCCATCCCGTGAGAGGAAAAAGGCGGTGCGCGCCGCCGAAGAGGCGAGAAGCGCGCCAGACAGGGAAGGAGACGGATATGCTTCCGTCAAATGCAGCCGGCAATGGCGTCTATGACGCCAAGGACATGGCGGAA
Organism: Chelativorans multitrophicus; assembly: GCF_011317445.1. Classification (GTDB taxonomy): domain Bacteria; phylum Pseudomonadota; class Alphaproteobacteria; order Rhizobiales; family Rhizobiaceae; genus Chelativorans; species Chelativorans multitrophicus. The sequence continues at coordinate 156,752 of NZ_JAAAPL010000002.1, read as the reverse complement.
ATTTGCAGTGCGGTGGAAGCTGTGTGCGAGGAGCTCGGCATCGGGCGCGCGGATATCGCGAGCCGCGAGCGCGTGGCAAGCAATGTCATCCGCTCCTGGACCCTGGGCCGTCGCACACCGCTCGGCCTCGTCAACGCCGGGCTGGAAGGCGCCGCCTGACACCAAAGCATTGAACTTCAGTTGGAAAGGCTGCGGAACCGCTCAACACTCCGTAGCTGTTCTGATTCCGGCGGCAACGGATTGTGTGATTGCGGCCATCGGTGACTTCACGGCTGCCGACCCCGAAAATCGCCATACCGTCGTTCGCCTGGACTTTAGGCCGGACGTCGTGTTCAAATCCAAGAACCGCAGAGGGTAAATTTCAGCGGCAGTTAGCGTGATCCATCACTCCGCACGGAGTGCTTCATGAGCGACATCGTCCTGAAGCCACGCACCAAGACGAAGCCGAAAGTCGACAAGCCGAAGCTTCACAAGGTGATCCTCGTCAACGACGATTTTACGCCCCGCGAATTCGTCGTGCGGGTGCTGAAGGCGGAATTCCGGCTGAATCAGGATCAGGCATACCGAGTCATGATCACCGCACACCGGCGCGGAACCTGCGTCGTCGCCGTTTTCCCCAAGGATATTGCTGAGACGAAAGCAACGCGTGCGACGGATGCAGGCCGGAAAGCGGGTTATCCGCTGCTCTTTACCACCGAGCCGGAGGAATGACCGCGCCCGGTGATACATTTAGAAATAAATTGGGATCTTTTGAAATTTTTGAGGAAACATCCGAATTTTTTGATATGAGATTTTGTGAGGGTGCCCGCTGACTGCATCGCGGCCCCTCTCTGCCTGCTAATCCGCAAGGCAGGCAGGAGTGCCGTTACAGCCCCCGCCAAGGCCAGACGGCGCAAGACTGCCGCGGTCCTCGTCTTCCCCGGGCCCCCTCGGGTCGCCGAGACGCGGCGGGCCCGCAGCCCACGCCCAATGAGGTTGCGGGACTGGGGCCGCGCCTTTCATAATCCGCTTGGAATGAAGGCGCGGTCCTCTCATTTCGACCCGCTGCGGTTTCTGAAGCTGGATAATTTCGCGCAATTTCGACCGGAAAAGCGGCCACCACCTCTCCTCAAACTGCTTTAATACCTGATCCTGATCCCAATCGTGTTGGCATTCGCACCCTCGCGCATGCCGCCGAACAGACCGCCGGCGCCGGAGCGGTGATGCAGCCGATAAACCAGGTCGATATTGGGCTGCCTGTTGAGACGAAACGAGAGTTCCGGTCCGAGGTAGCCGAGGAACCGCGCCGAACCACTATGGATTTGCTCGCGCATACTCTCGATGGCGAGCCTTTCGGAGATAAGGCTGAAGCCCGCGGTCATGGCCGGGACGATTGTGAAGTCACCGAGAGGCAGCCCAACATACTCCACCCTTAGGCCAGCCCAAGCCTCCGCCGAGGAAGCGCTTCCGCCGCCGAAGCGGTAGCCCCCGCCGAGTTCCCAGCCCAAGACGAATTTCAAAGGGAGTCTGTGCCAGTTTCGCGAATAGGCGGCCCCGAGGAAAACTTCGCCCGAGGACGGCGGAACCCTCCATGGCAAAGAGTTGCGCAGATCGACGGACGTAAAGGCACCACCGAAAAGGAGCATGCTCTCGCGACCTGCCGGCGCGGAAACACCTTCTTGCAGGCTCTTGCCTGCTTTGGCGATATCCAGGAGGGCGGCGTTTGCCGGCGAAAATGATGCCAGCCACAGCGCAAGGAGAAGAGAAAACCGCGGCATTTAGCTTTCAAAAGCAGCATCGTGGAACGCCGCGGCAGGATTGAGAAATCAACCGGGAGTTATGCGCCCCCGAAGGGGGGCGCCGCGCGCCTACTGCCCGGGCCTGCCGGTCTTCCGTGACCGGCGCTTACGCTGGCGCTCGTCGGCCGGATCCTCGTAGGAACCTGCGCCGACCTTGCTCCGGCGGGGCGCGATGAGATCCTCGTCGGGAGGCGTGGCCGGCAGCGTCTTGCCGACCGGCTTCTCCGTGCGCCGCACGGTCATCTCGTCCAACGAGTTCTTCCGGAAGAGGGTCTGGCCAGCGGGAACCGCGTGGGCTCCCGAACTGCCCATCTCGTCCAGTTCCGGCTTGCGGAAGAGAGGCCTATCCGGGCTGCCTTTCGGCGACGCGGCAGAGCCCCTGCCCTTTGCGGCCTGACGGCGGCGGTCCCGCGTGTTCTCCACGCCCGCGTCGCGCGACATGGGGTCGTCCAGAAGCGCAAGCTCCGTCTCCCGCAGGCGCTTGATCTCGTCGCGCAGGCGGGCCGCCTCCTCGAAATCGAGGTCGGCGGCGGCATCCCGCATGGCCTTCTCAAGATATTCAAGATGGGCCTGGAGATTGTTGCCGACGAGATTGTTCAGGTCGTCGCCCTTGGCGCCGCCGATCTCGGCGCGCACGTGGTCGCGCTCGTAGACGGAGCCGAGGATGTCGCCGATGTTCTTCTTGATCGATTCCGGCGTGATGCCGTTCGCCGCGTTATATTCGAGCTGCTTCTCACGGCGGCGGTTCGTCTCGGCGATCGCGCGCTCCATCGAGCCGGTGATGTGATCGGCATAGAGGATGACGCGGCCATCGACATTGCGCGCCGCGCGGCCGATGGTCTGGACGAGCGAGGTTTCAGAACGCAGGAATCCTTCCTTGTCCGCGTCCAGAATTGCGACGAGGCCGCATTCCGGAATATCCAGGCCCTCACGCAAAAGATTGATGCCCACCAGCACGTCGAAGGCGCCGAGGCGGAGGTCGCGGATGATCTCGATGCGCTCCAGCGTGTCGATGTCGGAGTGCATATAGCGTACGCGGATGCCCTGCTCGTGCAGATATTCGGTAAGGTCCTCAGCCATGCGCTTCGTCAGCACGGTGACGAGGGTTCGGTAGCCAGCTTTGGTGGTCTCCCGGATCTCGCCCAGAACGTCGTCGACTTGGGACTTGGCCGGACGAATCTCGACCGGCGGATCGATAAGGCCGGTGGGGCGGATGACCTGCTCGGCGAAGACGCCGCCCGACTGCTCCATCTCCCAATTGCCGGGCGTGGCCGACACCGCGACGGTGAGCGGGCGCATGGCATCCCATTCCTCGAAGCGCAGCGGCCGGTTGTCCATGCATGACGGCAGGCGGAAACCATACTCGGCAAGCGTGGCCTTGCGACGAAAGTCGCCCCGGTACATGGCGCCGATCTGCGGCACGGTGACATGGGATTCGTCGACAAAAACGAGCGCGTTGTCCGGCACGTATTCGAAGAGCGTTGGCGGCGGCTCGCCTGGATTGCGTCCGGTGAGATAGCGCGAATAGTTCTCGATCCCGGCGCAGGAGCCGGTGGCCTCCAGCATTTCGAGATCGAAGCGCGTGCGCTGTTCAAGACGCTGGGCTTCCAGCAGGCGCCCGGCTTTTTCCAGCTCCACGAGGCGCAGCTTCAGCTCCTCCTTGATTTGCCGGATGGCCTGATTGAGCGTGGGGCGCGGGGTGACGTAATGCGAGTTGGCGTAAATCTTGACCGACTTGAGGTCGTCGGTCTTCTTGCCGGTGAGCGGGTCGAACTCGGTGATAGCCTCGATCTCGTCGCCGAAGAGCGAAATGCGCCAGGCGCGATCCTCAAGGTGGGCCGGGAAGATCTCGATCGTGTCGCCGCGCACGCGGAAGGAGCCGCGGGTGAAATCGGCGTCGCGGCGCTTGTATTGCTGTTCGACGAGGTCGGCCAGAAGCTGGCGCTGGTCGAGCCGGTCGCCCACCGCCATCTGGAAGGTCATGGCCGTGTAGGTCTCGACCGAGCCGATACCGTAGATGCAGGAAACGGAAGCGACGATGATGACGTCGTCGCGTTCGAGCAGGGCGCGAGTGGCCGAGTGGCGCATCCGGTCGATCTGCTCGTTGATGGAAGATTCCTTCTCGATATAGGTGTCCGAACGCGGGACGTAGGCCTCCGGCTGGTAATAGTCGTAATAGGAGACGAAGTACTCGACCGCGTTGTCCGGGAAAAAGGACTTGAACTCGCCATAGAGCTGGGCGGCCAGCGTTTTGTTAGGGGCGAGGATGAGCGCCGGGCGTTGCGTCTCCTCGATCACCTTGGCCATGGTGAAGGTTTTTCCACTGCCGGTGACGCCCAGCAGCACCTGCGTGCGCTCGCTGGTGCTGATGCCCTCGACCAGATCGCGGATAGCTGTCGGCTGGTCGCCCGAGGGCTTGAATTCCGTCGCCATCCGGAAGGGGATACCACCCTCGGATTTTTCCGGCCGCGGGGGGCGGTGCGGCACCCAGGCGGATTTCAGGTTGGGGTCGCCGCCCTCGATAAGGTTCGACAGTGCCGCGACGGTGGCCGTAACGCCACCAGGGGCGATCCGCTCCGCCTCCTCAAGTGTAACATCCAGGCCCGCGATGGGCATCAGCCCAGCGGCCGCGCGATCGCGCGCCGAGGCAGCGCCTCCCATTGAGGTGCCGCGGCCGGTTCTGCCCGGCGCCGCGGAGCGCTCGGGAATCTTCTTTCGTGGCTTGGCCGGCTTCTCCGCCTCACGCGCGATATCGGCCGCCCAATCGGAAATGGAAGCGGAAAGCGGCGTGCCTGACAGCGGGGGCTGGGGTGACTCACGGAAGCCACCGGTATTCTTTCTCGGAGAGTTGGCCATGGCGACGAATATGGAGGTTGGCGGCGCAAATGGAAAGGGGCAGGAGGCCGAGCAGGAAACTCCATGCCGCTGCTGCTGACAGGAGGCTGTCAGGAAGGTCAGCAGCCGGCGAGCGCCTGGGCGATCACCTCGCCCGATCCTTGAAGCGGGAAGCGGGCAAAGGTTTCGTAGGGCGAGTCGGTTTCGCCATTCGGCGCGGACGTAACGTCGAAGAAGAGCGTAAGCTCGGCGCCTCGACGGATTGCCGCAAGCAGATCAGGGTCGGGATCTGCCATAAAGCCCTGCTCTGCGGTCCCCTCCCCGAACAGCACGACGGCATCATCCGATCCGGCTGCAACCAACGGGAAGGTGCTGCCATCAACCTCCGCCTCGATGCGGCGAGGCTTGTAGAAATAGTCGTCCGCACCCTGCCCGTCAGCCGTCAGAACAGGACCGTTGTCGGTGTAGACGGCAAGGCGGTAAGGCTCTCCGCAGCCGATCTCCAGCCGATAGATGTTGCTGTTGCTCTCTGACGGTGCAGCGAAGGCAGCGCCGTGCTCCAATTTCCAGGAGCTCTCCTGGGCAGCAGCGGTATCGGGAAAAACGATCAGGAGAATGAGAGGGAGGATCATGGGATCACCGTTGTCTTTCGCCGGGGCTGCACGTCCCACATGCGGTGCTTATGCTCCAATATCCTTGGGCCGAAGGAAATGTGTAAGCTGTGCACGCTCAAAGTCCAGATCCCACCATGACACATCAGGCTCTAAGCGTGCGAGCGCTGCGGTTGGAATTTCAGGTCCTGTAGCGTAGTTCGCGCCCAACACTGCGGCGCGCGCCCTCGCCCGCGCGGGCCAATGGACAGGCGAAATCGTCCAGCGAGGCGTCCTCGCAGCCCGCTTCGCATGACCCAGCGGCGGTGTGCCGTTCCGGCACAGTCATCAGGATCAACGAGGGCCATCGACGCCGCCTTCTTGCTTAGGAGATGTTTTCATGCGATAAGGTGAAACGCCCGGGGATTGCAGACCCGGAGAACTGGACGCTTTTTTGGACGACCTTTTCCCGACATCATAACTCGCGGCGACGGCGAACCTGTGCACGTCGCACAGACGCCATTACTTAAAATGGGAAAAGGAGTTTCCCCCCATGGCCCAGACTGGCACCGTTAAGTTCTTCAACGCCACCAAAGGCTTCGGCTTCATCACCCCCGACAACGGACAGAAAGACGTTTTCGTCCACATTTCCGCGGTCGAGGCCTCCGGCATGCGCTCGCTCGTCGACGGCCAGAAGGTTTCCTTCGATGTAGAGCCGGACCGTATGGGCAAGGGCCCGAAGGCGGTGAACCTTTCGGCGGCGTAAGCGGCCCGCCGCTTCTGCGGCGATCGATGATATGCGGCGCGGCGGGCAACCACCGCGCCTTTTCTTTGCGCGGTCGGCCCAAGAATTCGAGCGTCGAGTAACCCGGCCGGGGACCCACGGGCCTTGCCGATCCAAAACTTTCTCTTGCCGGAACTGTGAAAATGAGGGAAACTTTTGGTCGTTCGGGCATTTGCCGGCCCGGAGACTGGAATAGCATGCCCCGGCACAGGCTTCCGGGAAGTCGCGTGTCACAAGAAATCCGGCAGGGATCGCGCGCGAGCTGACTGTTTCTTCTCCCCCAGTAAACGACCGAGACACTTGGGCCATAGGCCGAAAACCATGGTCCGCAGACTTTGATGACCGGGAGAAAAGGATCCCTTCCAATGCCCCAGAGCGGTACCGTAAAGTTCTTCAATCATGCCAAAGGTTTCGGCTTCATCACGCCGGATGATGGCCAAAAGGACGTGTTCGTCCACATTTCGGCCGTGCAGGCTTCCGGCTTGCCTGGTCTGGAGGACGGCCAAAAGGTCACCTTCGATACCGAGCCGGACAAGCGCGGCAAGGGACCGAAGGCTGTTAATCTCACAATCGGCTGACCGGTAAGAGGCCGCGGACGGCAGCCCAAAAAGGTTTCAGCGCCGGCTTTCGAGCCGGCGTTTTTGTTCACGGCCCACCCACGGCGATGTGAATGAAAGTGCAGTTGGACGCCCCCATTCCAGCCCTCTTTCCGAATCCATATCCGGCCTCCACCGCGCGGTCCTAGCCGCGCGAAAAAGGAGATGGATATGAATCGTTTTATGAAGAATGCTGTTTTATCTACTGTTATTGCTGCTACCGCCCTTTCGAGCCTCCCCGCCGAAGCGGCAAGGCGTCACCGCGGCGATGCCCTTGCGGCTGGTCTTGCAGGCGTGGCGATCGGCGCGATTGTCGGCGGCGCGCTTGCGCAGCCGCGCCCCCAGCGCGTCTATATTGACCCGCCTGCACCGGTCTATGTTCGACCCAGCTATGCTCCACCCCCATATTATTACCAGCCCGTCCCGGTAAATCCCCGGCCAGCCCTGGGTTATGATCCGGCACCTGCCGTAGAGATCGTGGAGTATTATCGGCCAGCGCCGGTCTACCGGCTGCCAGCCCCAATCTATCGGCCGGCACCCACTTACCGAGTGGTGGAATATTATCAGCGCCCGGCCTACCGCCGGCCTATCCCGGTCTATCGCGCTCCTGCTCCGGGCTACCGAACGGTGGAATATCTGCAGCAGAGGCCATTCTATGGCCGGTCGTCGCCCGCCTACCACGGCCTGACGCCCTGGACGCGCGATTGGTATACCGCCTGCAGCCTCCGCTACCGCAGCTTCGATCCGCGGTCGGGCACCTTCCTCGGCTATGACGGCCGCCGGCATTTTTGCCGGGCCGGTTGAAGTCGCACACCACTTAAGAGTGGCCCTTCCGGGGGCCACTTCTTCATTCACCTTCTTTTACATCGCCGCGCATTCTTTCAAGTACGCCGCAAGTCTACTTTGCCAAGAACCGATTCAGCCCCTGGCCGGTGCGCTGGACCACGGGAAAAAGGCAACCGGCCCACATCCTGCCGCGTTTATCGTTCAGATGCCGTTCAGAAACGGACTCATAACATTGGGCAAAGCGCTCGATCTGATGATCGCGCTAGACAGGAGAGATGAAGATGAACCGGATCCTCAAGAGCACAATCCTGGGTTTCGCCGTGGCAGCGACCACCCTCGTGACCATTCCGGCCTATGCGGACCACTGGCGGCGACATCGCGATCGCGGCGACGAACTCGCGGCCGGCCTGGCTGGCCTTGCCGTCGGCGCGATCGTAGGCGGAGCTCTTTCACAGCCGCGCTATTATTCCGAACGCGTCTATATCGACCCGCCGGCGCCACGCTATTACCGGCCAGCGCCCGTGTATCGCCCTGCCCCGGTCTACTACGGCGCCGAACCCTGGACGCCGGAATGGTACCGGGCCTGCAGCATGCGCTACCGCAGCTTCGACCCGAGCTCCGGCACCTATCTCGGATATGATGGGCGTCGCCACTTCTGCGATATCGGGTAAGATCAGGCGTCCGAAAGCACTTCGGTCTAGAGGCCGACCCGCTGGGCCAGCAATCGATAGGCAGTAGGGACGCTCCCTTACATCCCTGCTGCCCTTCCCGCTACTGCCCTATGAGAAACGGATTTGTCCGCCGTTCTCCCCCGAAGCGCCCGCCGGGGCCATGACCGCAGAGAAAGCCGATATCGTCGCCCAGCGGCAGCAGCTTGTCCTTGATGGAGCGGATGAGGGCGGCGTGGTCGCCGCCCGGAAGATCGGTGCGGCCGATCGAGCCCTGAAAGAGCACGTCGCCCACATGGGCGAACTTCGCCGCGTCATTGTAGAAAACGACGTGCCCTGGCGAATGGCCCGGGCAGTGGAACACTTTAAAGGAATGGCCGGCGAAGGAGACCACATCTCCTTCATTCAGGAACCGGTCCGGCGTGACATCGCGCACCGGCTCGGCAAGCCCGAACATCCTGCCCTGGGCGGCCAGATTGAGAAGCAGGTCGCGTTCGGCCTCGTGCGGCCCCAGGATTTCCACGCCGAGAGCGTCCTTCAGATCCATGGCGCCGCCGGCGTGATCGATATGACCATGGGTCAGCCAGATCGCTTCGATTGTAAGGCCGTTCTGCTCGATCGCAGCACGGATGCGATCTACCTCGCCGCCGGGATCGACCACAATTCCGCGCTTCTCCTCCTCATCGAAGAGGATCGTGCAGTTCTGCTGAAATGGGGTGACGGGGACAATGCCGGCTCTGAGCGTGCTCATAGGCAAGGGAATAAAGGATCAGCGCGGCGCGGCAAAGGGGAATTTTGGGAAACAGGGTAGTTAGCAATCGAAACGGGAGGCCTCTACCGCCCTACTGCTCTAGCCGCTTACTCCCTTGAAAGCGGGCGGCCTGCGCCGCCCGCCCGAAGATGATGGCCGTTTCAGGCTTTTTTCATGGAGTTCATAACAGCGCCGACGACGGCGGTGAGAATAGCGCCACCAGCACCTCCCCCGACGACATGTGCAAGCGTGCCGCTGAGTGCGCCCGCATCGCCGCCCACTCCCGACAGCAACGCGCCTCCACCGACGCCTCCGACAATGCCGCTGATGATGATCGGCAACTGGCTCATCGCGGCCTTCTTGAACGCCGCGCTCACCGCTTCACCGGCGACGATGCCGGATATAGCCTGAACAAGGATGGGAACAAAAGCTTCCATCTTAGCCCTCTCCTTAAATAGCCGACCTTATTGTGCCGGCGTCATCATGAAACGCCGAATTCGATCAAAGTCAAATCAGGAGAGGATTCCGCCCGCGCGCATCAGCGCGGACCAGGCGTCCTTATTCTGCTGCGAGACGCTGCCTCGGGCGCACTTCCTCGGAGTAATCCTCCATCAAAACGCGAGTGATTTCACCCACTTGGAAGTTATAAGGCCCGATCTCGGAGACAGGCGTCACCTCCGCCGCGCTTCCCGTGAGGAAGCATTGTTCAAAGCCCGTCAGCTCCTCCGGCTGGATCGCCCTTTCAACCACCTCGATGCCGCGCCGGCGCGCCAGATCGATCACGGTGCGCCGGGTGATTCCATCCAGGAAGCAATCGGGAGCCGGCGTATGCAGCTTTCCGTCCTTGACGAAAAAGACATTGGCGCCGGTGGCCTCAGCCACCTGTCCGCGCCAATCAAGCATCAGCGCATCACTGTAGCCCTTAGCCTCCGCCGCATGCTTGGAAAGCGTGCAGATCATATAAAGCCCCGCGGCCTTCGCTTTCCAAGGCGCCGTACGCGGATCCGGCCGGCGGTATTCGGCCATATCGAGGCGAATGCCCTTGAGCCGCTGTTCGGGGTTGAAATAGCTCGGCCATTCCCAGATGGCGATTGCGAGATTGATGCGGTTGTTCTGAGCTGAAACGCCCATCATCTCGCTGCCGCGCCAGGCGATCGGACGCACATAGGCGTCTTGCAGCCCTTGCTTGGCGAGAAGCTGCCGGCATGCCTCATCGATCTCGGCGACCGTGTAGGGAATGCGGAACCCCATGACGCGCGCGGATTCGTGCAGCCGCTCCGAATGCTCAGTCAGCTTGAAGATCTGCCCGCCATAGGCGCGCTCGCCCTCGAATACGGCGCTTGCGTAATGCAGGCCGTGGGTGAGCACGTGAATCTTGGCATCCGCCCACTCTACGAACTCGCCGTTCATCCAGATGAAGCCATCCAGCTGATCGAAAGGAACAGATGCCATCCTAAGTCTCCTTCGGGCCCTTTGCCCTGGAAAAAACCCACAAGTGCGGGCGAAAACCGGATTATGCCGGAACATCACTTCCCGTAGCAAACCGTTTTGGCCCAACCTGAGGAAAGTTCCGGAAAAACAGTCTCAACACGCTCTTTTTGTTCGCTATAAGGCGTAAAGCTTGGCAGAAATTACAAAGGGCCCCTAAATATGTCAATATGGCTGACGTAATTGTGGAGGCGAAAAGGCGTGTGATGAAGAGCCCGATAAAGTCGACCGAGTATCGTGAGCCGCAGGCAACGACCGAGGAACTCGACGTCACCTTGATCGAGCTGCTCTTCTTCGCCTACCGTGATTTCACTTCCGATCCGGACGCAATTCTTGCCAGCTATGGCTTCGGGCGGGCGCATCACCGGGTACTGCACTTCGTCAATCACTGGCCGGGCCTCACGGTTGCCGAGCTCCTTGACGTTCTCCGGATCACGAAGCAGAGTCTCGCCCGTGTGCTGAAGCAGCTGATCGACACCGGTTACATTGTGCAGGTTCAAGGCCCGCGCGACCGTCGCCAGCGGGAGCTATATGTCACGAAAAAAGGCCACGAATTGGCCGTGGAACTGGCCTTGCCACAGTCCCGCCGCATCCGTTCTGCACTGGAAGAGGCTGGAATCAAGGATCGGGCGGAAGTGGAGCGGTTCCTTAGAGCGATGGTGAATCCGGAGCTGCGTGCACAGCTCGACCGGTCTCACTCCAGCAGCGGCACGGGCGAGGGAGGAACCTAGCCATGATTACCCGTGAGGACATCGTTGCCGAGGTGAATGCGCCGGCGGACGATGCGCCGCATCTCCTCGTCGTTGACGATGACACGCGCATTCGCACGCTGCTCAAGCGTTTCCTAACCGAAGAAGGGTTTCGGGTGACGGTGGCGGCAAATGCCGCCGAAGCGCGCCGAAAGCTTGCCGGCCTGGATTTCGACCTCCTCGTCCTTGACGTCATGATGCCGGGTGAGGACGGCGTGGGGCTGACGCGCAGCCTCCGTCAGGAACGTGACGTGCCAATTCTTATGCTGACGGCGCTTTCCGAAACCGAAAGCCGCGTGACGGGCTTGCAAGCGGGCGCCGACGATTATCTGCCAAAGCCGTTCGACCCGCGTGAACTCGTGCTGCGCGTCAACAATATCCTTCGCCGTGGTGGACAGCCGACCACGCCGAAGCTGGAGCAGATTGTCTTCGGTCCCTACACCTTCCAGATCACCAGGCGAGAGCTGAAACGCGCCGGCGAGCTATTGAAACTGACCGAACGCGAGCGTGAAATCATGGCCATCTTTGCCGAGCGCGCAGGCGAGACCATTCCACGCCACGAGCTGGTGGGCGAGGATTCGGAGGTGGGCGAACGCACGATCGACGTGCAGATCAACCGGCTGCGCCGCAAGATCGAGCGCGATCCCGCCAACCCGATCTGGCTGCAGACCGTACGCGGAATCGGCTATCGCCTGAGCATTGAGTAAGCGGGCCCAGTGCGCGTTCGGCTTGCCGAACACAGCGCCCTCCCGCCCTTGAAAGCCGAAGAAAAAGCACCCAGATTTTTTAAGCCGTTGCCTCGCGGGAACGGCAAGCTGCCTGAGTCTCAGGCTTTTCGGTGTTGCTCGTATCCATGTTGCTCGCAAGGAGGATGTGGCTATGAGGGTAGCAGTCTTTCCCTTCTCCTGGCCGATCTCCGGCCTGGATCGGCTTTCATGTCCTCCTGACGTCAATTTCGTTTCAGGCTGTGGTCGACAGCCTCGCGGAACCATGGCTGAGGCACACCCGGGCCTCGCTGCGGCGGCTTGCCCGGCTAGCGGCAAAAGCTGAAGCCCTACCCGCGAGTACGTGCGGATTGTGGTTCTGCAAGCTGGATGAAAAGGAGCATCGAAATGAACGGTGTCACACGCAAGACAGAGGAAACAGCCCTCGATGTAGCCAATCTCGTTGTGGGCATCGCATTGGCGCTGACGCCATGGATACTTGGCTTTACGGGCGAGCCGGCAGCCGCCTGGAATGCCTGGGTGGCTGGCGCCCTCATCGCGCTCGTCGCCGCAGGAGCGCTCGTCGCCTTCGCCGAATGGGAGGAATGGGTAAATCTCATTCTCGGCGTCTGGGCGATCGTCTCACCCTGGGTTCTTGGCTTCGCCACCGTGGCCGCGGCGGTCTATGCACATGTTATAGCGGGATTGATCGTCGCCGTGCTGGCGGGTCTGGAACTCTGGTTCGCCCGCGGACGCCCATCGACCGCCTGAGGCGGCTTTGAAAGTCGAGCCCGACCGCCAAGGCGGTCGGGCGGCAAGTCAAATCCGAAAGGAGCAGGGGATGGAGAACAGTTCGTTCGAAGTACCGGTTACGATCTTCGTGGGACTTGGGTTTCCAACCAGCGTGTCGTCTGTGGCAGAGGGCTATGCTCTACTTGCCGAATGGCCGTACAGCCGGCGCGACAGGGCCCATTCGATCGCCCTTAAGGCGTGCAGGGCCGCCCTTGACGGCATGATCGATGCCGAGACCGCACGCGGCACCTTCGTCGCATTCGCAAGAAAAACCGGCATCCTGATCCCGGAACCCGTTATAGCTGCCCGTCAGACGAAGGTTCTTGGCAGGCAAGTTTCCGCCTGAAAAGCTATTTTGGCAGCCTCGCAACTCCGGTTGAAAGACCGGAGTCTCCCCTGCCGTCTCCTGCCACGCACCAAGCCCCATTTCTGCGCCGTGACGCTCTAGGCAAAGGCGGTTAGACTGCCGCGTCCGGGTCGGGTAGATAGCGGGCAGCGCAGGGTGCAAATGGCGAAATTCGATCTATCCTTCACAGAAGGCGGCAGCCCTTCCACACGCGTTCGCCGCGCAATCATAGTGACCCGGCGCGCATGGCGGCGTTTCTGGCGCACCGTCTCGCATTATATGCCGAAGCGGCTCTACGCCCGTTCTCTCATTATCATGATCGCCCCGATGATCCTGCTGCAAGCGGTGATCGCCTACTCCTTCATGGAGCGGCATTGGCAGACGGTGACGCAGCGGCTCTCCGAGGCGGTGACACGCGATATCGCCGCAATCATAGACATCATCGAGACCTACCCGCAGAGCGACAATTACGAGAACATCATCCGCATTGCCCAGGAGCGGCTGGAGCTGAGGATCAGCATCGAACCTGCCGGTCCCCTCCCCGCACCCGGGCCGAAGCCCTTCTTCTCCATTCTCGACCAGACGCTGAGCCAGGAAATCACGCGCCAGATCAACCGGCCCTTCTGGCTCGATACGGTGGGCAACTCCAACATCATCGAAATCCGCATCCAGCTGAATGACAAGGTGTTGCGAGTTTTTGCCCGGCGCAGCCAGGCCTATGCATCCAACACACACATCTTCCTGCTCTGGATGGTGGGAACCTCGCTGGTATTGATTGCCATCGCGGTCGCCTTTCTGCGCAACCAGATCCGCCCCGTCCTGCAGCTCGCCGAAGCCGCGGAGAGCTTCGGCAAGGGAAGGCCCACCAGCGATTTCCACCCGCGGGGTGCGGAGGAGGTACGCCGCGCCGGCACTGCGTTCCTGCAAATGAGGGAGCGTATCGAGCGGCAGATCGAGCAGCGCACGGCCATGCTGACCGGCGTGAGCCACGACCTGCGGACGATCCTCACCCGCTTCAAGCTTCAACTCGCGCTTGCCCGCAACAGAACCGATATCAAGGCGCTCGATCAGGACGTCGAGGAAATGCGCCTCATGCTGGAGGGTTATCTGGCTTTTGCCCGCGGTGAAGCGCAGGAGGAAGCCGGCCGGTTCGACCTGGCTTCCTGCCTTGCAAAGATGGACGAGGAAGCCAAGATGCGCGGCTGCTCTTTCAAGGCATCTCTTCTTGGAAGGCCGGAGGTGCATGTGCGGCCCAACGCCTTTTCGAGGCTGCTTTCAAATGTGGTGGGCAATGCCTTTCGCTACGCATCGAGCGTGGAAGTGAATGCCCGCCACCTTGACGGGACGCTGGTGGTAACCATCGATGACGATGGCCCCGGCATCCCCGAGAACAAGCGCGAGGAGGTCTTCAAGCCCTTCGTCCGGCTCGACGAGGCGCGCAACCAGGACGAAAGCGGCACCGGATTGGGCCTCTCCATCGCTCGGGACATTGCCCGAAGCCACGGTGGCGACATCACGCTGGAGGACAGCCCGCTGGGTGGCTTGCGCGTCGTGGTGCGCGTACCGGCCTAGGCAAGCCACCGCGCCATATCTTAGGATGCGCAAGAACGATTGCCATTGAACTGCGTATACCGCGTTCCTATTCCAGCCACGCACATGTGAGGATTTGGAAAAGCTATACCGCAATTGGCTTTCGATCTGAGAGTCTTTGCTTGAGACAGGTTTTCCCATCTCAATTTCGGCAATCCTCCAGTGAAGGCAATCAGCAATGCCCAAGATTGGCCCAGCGACCGGACTGTACCCAATCGCATTCCAGCCCGCCGATAGCGTCAACACCGTCAGGGATGTGCGCAACAGGGGGCTAACCGCCCAGCCGCAACAGCAGCCGCAAGTGCAGCAGAACCAGCCGGCCGCCACAGCGAATGCACCAACCGGCAATGCTAACGGTGCAGGCACCAGCAGGAGCTAAGCCGCGTCCCGCTTTCGGACGCGCTCAACCTTTATTCTGAGCTGACAAAGGTCCGCCCGCAGCGTTTCGCGTGGCGGACCTTTGCGTTGGGGGCGAGTGCTGCCGGTGATATTGCCGAAGGCATGCATTCCATACCTGATCGCCTTAAGATGGCGATGCCCTAAGCTGAACGCATGGGATGATCGAGCAGGAATATGAGCTTGCGGCTTCCATCTTCAGCCATGCGAATTCGGCGGGCAAGCACGACGAATGTCTCCGCCTGGCTGGAAGAGGGAATTTCGATAAGGTCTCCCTTGGACACCCATTCGTCCAGCTGCAGGCGCCCCAGTTGTGGAAAAAGCTCTGCCCGCTCGGCGAAGAGACGCGCGCTTGCTGTGAGCTCGACCGCGGTTTCCACTCTTGCTCTCCTAAATGCGGTGACGAACGCCACGGGCCATGAAATCGTTCCCTCGGCCGGGCGATCCCGCATCATCTGGTAAGGAAGGTGTGGAGAATTGGACCTGCCGACAGGATCAGTGCAGCCGGCTGCCGTTAGGCACGCGCTTGTCTACCGTCGCCAGCACAACGGCTCCCTTTTCATCGGCAAAGCCGAGCGTGAGCACTTCGGACATGAACCTGCCGATCTGGCGCGGCGGAAAATTCAACACCGCCATCACCTGCCGCCCGATAAGTTCCTGTGGCGTATAGTGGACGGTGATCTGGGCGGAGGACTTCTTCACGCCGATATCCGGCCCAAAATCGATCTTCAGCTTAAGGGCTGGCTTTCGCGCCTCGGGGAACGACTCGGCCTCGACAACCGTGCCAACACGGATATCGACCTTTTCGAAATCGGCGTAGGCGATCTCAGGCGCCCGCTTCATCGCTTCTCTCAGGCGGTGCCGAAGGTTTCGAACAGCACGCTGTTCAGCGCGTCCTGAGCACTCGTGCCGGACCAGATGACATATTGGAAAGCCTGATAGTAGCATTCGCAGGCTTCAAGGGCGCTGTTGAGCATTACCTCGACCTGCTGGCCCGTCGGTTCCAGCCCGCCGGCGAGCACCAGCGATTGGCGAAACATGACGACACCCTCGCGCTCCCACAGGTCGAAATGGCCGAACAACATCTGTTCGTTGATGAGGGAGATGAGCCGCATGACCTCTAGCGTCCGCTTCTCCGGCACCTTCAGATCGAACGCGCAGGCAACGTGAAGGGCCTCGAACTCTTCCATCCAGGAAAAGGAGACGTGATAATCCGTCCAGGTGCCGGCCACGGCAATGGCGATTTCGTCGTCGCCATTGCGCTCGAAGCTCCAGTCGTTCGAGTGGGC
Source organism: Chelativorans multitrophicus (assembly GCF_011317445.1). GTDB lineage: Bacteria > Pseudomonadota > Alphaproteobacteria > Rhizobiales > Rhizobiaceae > Chelativorans > Chelativorans multitrophicus. Next base: position 140,610 of record NZ_JAAAPL010000002.1, on the reverse strand, counting down.
GACATGCTCGATAACGTCCACAGGATGGGCGCCACGGGTCATGTCGAATTCAAGAAGGCTCATAAATCTGCTTTCCCATTCTTCGGGAGCGCCGTCAGACGCCCGCCATGTGACACATGCGGTTCAGGCACGCGACCGAGTACGACACTTGAGCGGAGCGTGAACACGCAAAGACACACGACAGGGCCCGCCCCAGCCCGACCGATGATCAATTCGAATCATCAAGCAAATTCAGTCTATTGATCGTGGAACGCCTGACCAGCCCTTTTTTCTCCATCTCGCCGGTCTGTGTGGATAGTCAAGCTTCTAAGCTCGATGCAAACTGCAACGCAACCGACTCTCACGCCAGCGTTTTTTGCCGTTGCTCACAGGCTGGATGAGGATAACTATTTTTTTGAACGCGTGGAGCCGCTGGCGCCGCCAATGGCAGAATCCGTGGTCGAGGCGGCGGCCAGCTTCGCTTCGAGGAGCTCGATACGGGCAAGAAGCGCCACGTTTTCCTCCCGGGCCTTGATGGCCATTTCGCGCACGGTCTCGAAGTCTTCCCGCTGAACCAGATCCATGGAGTTGAGCATACGTTCCGCCTGGGCGCGGAAGAGATTCTCGAATTCGCGGCGCACGCCCTGGGCGGCCCCGGCAGCATCGGTCACCATCTTCGCGAACTCATCGAGGATCCGGTTGGGGCCGTTGGTCATGTCGGTGCTCCTGTTGATATTTGACGTAAGACGGGCCAGCCGCGAATGCAAGCCATCATGCGCCGGACTTGACCGCGCCGCAATGCTTGCCCATAGCTTCGCGGGGCCAGGACCAGGACAGGAGGCACGCTTGATCGACTATCTTCTGCTGCCTTTGACAGCCCTGCCCTTCCCGAACATCGACCCGGTTATATTCCAGATCGGTCCCCTTGCGGTGCACTGGTATGGGCTGGGCTATGTGGCCGGTATCCTCTTTGCATGGTGGTACACCAAGCGCCTCGTGAGCACGCCGAGGCTCTGGGCGAACAACGTCCCGCCCATGAAGCCTGAGGATCTTGACGACTTCGTCCTCTGGGCCGCCGCAGGCGTAGTGCTCGGCGGCAGGCTCGGCTATGTCCTCTTTTACGATCTGCCGCGTTACATCGACAATCCACTGGATATTTTCGCGATCTGGCAGGGCGGCATGTCCTTCCATGGGGGCATGCTGGGCACGATTGCCGCGATGGTGCTGTTCGCCTTTTCACGCAGCATAAATCCATGGAGCATGCTCGACACGGTCGCGGCCGCCACTCCCGTAGGCCTTGGTCTCGTGCGGGTCGCAAACTTCATCAATTCCGAGCTTTGGGGCCGGCCGACGGACATGCCCTGGGGCGTGATCTTCCCCGATGGCGGGCCGCTGCCGCGCCATCCGAGCCAACTCTACGAGGCAGCGCTCGAGGGATTGGTTCTTTTCCTCGTGCTGCGCGTGCTCACCCATGGAATGCTGAAGCTCAAGACGCCGGGCTTCATCGGTGGGGCATTCATCTGCGGCTACGGACTGGCGCGCATCTTTGTGGAGTTCTTCCGTGTCCCCGATGCGCAGCTTGGCTACCTCTTCGGAGGCTGGCTCACGATGGGCATGGTGCTTTCGATACCGATGGTCGCCGCGGGGATCTGGGCCATGCTGACAGCGCGCAAGCCGGCCCCGGCACGGCAGGAGATATGACGAGGCTGCACGAGCGCATCCTTCGGCTCATTGAGGCAACCGGCCCGATGGGCATCGACGCCTATATGGCGCTCTGCCTGTTCGACCCGGATGACGGCTATTACACCACGCGCGAGCCCTTCGGCGCTGCCGGCGACTTCACCACCGCGCCGGAGGTGAGCCAGATGTTCGGCGAGCTTGTGGCCGTATGGCTATATGCTGCCTGGAAGGCGTGCGGCACACCGGATAGCCCGCTTTTCGCCGAGATCGGTCCCGGGCGCGGCACTCTGATGAAGGATATCCTGCGCACGCTCTCTAAGTTGGATCCACAGCTCGTGAGCACGCACCGCTTCGCCATGATCGAAGTAAGCCCGAGATTGACAGCTATTCAGAAGAAGACATTGGAAGAGGCACAGGCAAAACCGGCCTGGTTTTCGCGCGTGGAAGATCTGCCGGACGGGCCGCTATTCATCGTCGGCAACGAGCTTTTTGACGCCGTGCCAATAAAGGAGTACGTTAAGACGCCTGCCGGTTGGCGCGAGCGCGTGGTGGGGCACACCGACGACGGCGCGCTCGCTTTTGGGATCGGTCCGGGCGCCCTTGATCCTTCGCTTCTGCCGAAGGACGCGGAACAAGCGCCTGAAGGCACCATCTTCGAGACTGCACCCGCCCGCGAGGCGCTGATGGACGTGATCGCGGAGCGGCTGTCGCGGCAGTTCGGCGCGGGACTTTTCATCGACTATGGGTACAGCGATCCCGCGCTGGGTGACACATTGCAGGCGGTGCGGCGCCATGCCTATGACGACCCGCTCGCCCACCCCGGCGAGGCGGACTTGACGGCGCATGTCGATTTTGCAGCCCTCGGCAGTGTCGCCCGCACGCACGGGCTCGAAACCAGGCTGATGCCGCAAGGCGAATTCCTGCTGGATCTCGGGCTTTTGGAACGCGCCGGGCGGCTCGGCGCCGGCAAGAGCGCCGAGGAGCAGCAACGCATACGGGGTGAGGTCGAAAGACTGGCAGGGCCGCAGGAGATGGGGGAATTGTTCAAGGCGATGGCGGTTCTGCCGGTGGGAATCGAGGTGCCGCCATTTTAGGCGAGGTTGCAGATAGCTGCCACGCGTTGGCTGTCGAGAGCATTAGACTGCAAGATCAAACCTGATTGACATTGCCCCTTTCCTTCCCCCACGATCCGCGCTCCGAAACAGACCGGAAGGCAGCGCATGCTTGACATGACCAGACCGGAGCCCGTCCGGTCACCCCTCCTTGGCGCTCGTGCCGGGGGTGTAAGGCATGGCTTTTTTACCCGCCGCGGCGGTGTATCCACAGGGATTTTCGACAGCCTCAATGTCGGCCTCGGCTCGACCGATTCTCCTGAAGCGGTTCGTGAAAACAGGCGCCGGGTGGCTGCGGCCATGGGTGTACCGGCGGAGCGCCTGGTTACAATCCATCAATGCCATTCGGCGGAAGTGGTAACGGTCGAGGATCCGTTTCCCATCGATTCCCGCCCCAATGCCGACGGGTTGGTGACGCGCAAGCCCGGTGTTGCGCTCGGCGTGCTTGCAGCCGACTGCGGGCCGGTTCTCTTTGCGGATACGCAGGCAGGGGTGATCGGTGCTGCCCATGCCGGCTGGAAAGGCGCCTTGACCGGTATACTTGAAAACACGATCGACGCCATGGAACGGCTCGGCGCCCGCCGAGAGCATATCGCAGCCGTGCTTGGCCCCTCGATCAGCCAGGAAAACTATGAAGTCGGGCCGGAATATATACAGCGCTTCATCGGGGCGGACGAGGATAACGCCCGCTATTTCCGGGACTCCGGCAAGTCCGGCCACGCGCTGTTCGACCTCAATCTCTACACCATAGACCGTCTCACCCGGGCCGGGATTAAGGCCGAAGCGCTCGGGCGCTGCACCTATGCGCAGGAGGACGATTTCTTCTCCTACCGCAGGGCCGCCCACCGCGGCGAACCGGACTACGGACGCCAGATCTCGGCGATTTGCCTGGAGGTATCCTGATGGCCTTGCATTTCGAACGTGCCGAATTCGACGCACGCCGCGACAGGCTGCTCATAGAAATGTCGGAACGCAAACTGGATGCCATGCTGCTCTTCGCCCAGGACAGCATGTATTGGCTGACCGGCTATGACACATTCGGCTTCTGCTTCTTCCAATGCCTGGTGGTGAAAGCCGACGGCTCGATGGTTCTGCTCACGCGTTCTGCCGATCTGCGTCAGGCGCGGCATACATCCATCATCGACAATATCATCGTTTGGAACGATCGTTACGGCGCCAACCCCGCACTCGATCTGCGGAACCTCCTGAACGACCTCGACCTGCTCGGCATGCGAATCGGTGTGGAATATGACACGCACGGGCTGACCGCCAGGAACGGCAAGCTTTTAGATGAGCAGCTCCAGACCTTTGCCAAGATCGAGGATGCGTCCGACCTCGTGCCCCGGCTGCGTCTGTTGAAAAGCCCGGCTGAAATCGAAAAGGTAAGGGACGCTGCAAGGCTGGCCGACGAGGCTCTGGATGCCGCGGCTCCGCTGATCAAGCAGGGCGGCGACGAGGCGGCTATCCTTGCCGCGATGCAAGGTGCGATCCTGGCGGGCGGCGGGGATTATCCCGGGAATGAATTCGTCATCGGCTCGGGCGCCGACGCGCTGCTGTGCCGATATAAAGCCGGGCGAAGGAAACTCGGCAAAAACGACCAGCTGACGCTGGAATGGGCCGGCGTATATCATCACTACCACGCCGCCATGATGCAGACTGTTCTCACGGGCAAGGCTTCGCGGCGCCATCAGGAGCTTTTCGAGGCCGCAAAGGCCGCGCTTCTTGCCTGCGAAAAGGTGATGGCGCCGGGAAAAACCTTCGGCGACGTTTTCGATGCCCACGCGAAGGTAATGGAAGCGCATGATCTGACGCGCCATCGGCTGAATGCCTGTGGATATTCGCTGGGCGCGCGTTTTTCGCCGTCATGGATGGAACCGCAGATGTTCTACGCGGGCAATCCCGAGCCGATTGCGCCGGACATGACGCTTTTTGCCCACATGATCATCATGGACTCCGATTCAGGCACCGCCATGTGCCTGGGGCGCACCTATCTTACAACCGACTCCTCACCGGAAATGCTTTCTCGCCATGGCCTCGATTTAATCATAAAGTAGGAGCTGAAAGGGATGGAATGCCTCGGGGGGCTATCATCGCGGGGATAAAAATGGTGCGCGGGAAAACAAGGGCATGGCTTCTGATGCTCGCGGCTGCAACTGCCGGATGCAGCGGAACGGACGCGATCGATCTCTCAACTGCCGGCGCTGCACGGGTAGCATCTCAGACCTCCAGTCCGTCCTCTGACGCGCAAGCCCTCCCCCCGCCCGGCAGCGCAGGCACAACAGCGCCCACAACCACGACATTAACGGACCAAAGCACCGTCGGTGCGCAGACAGGCCAGTCAGTGGCCGCGATCGCACGCAATGCCCGTATCCAGTTCGCACCGGTAATCGGAGCCGCGGCCGAAACGCTGGAACCGCTATCCAGCCGCCTCTCCGCGCGCGGGAGGCAGCGCGGCCTTACCATCTCCTCCGAGGGCCAAGCCGCTACCCATGTTCTGAAGGGATATTTCTCGACCATCAATGACGAGAAAGGAACCACCATCATTTTCGTCTGGGATGTGCTTGATCCGGCGGGCAACCGCCTGCACCGTATCCAGGGACAGGAGAAGGCCAGCGGTACCGGCGAAGGCTGGACGGCGGTGAACGCCGCCAATATCAACGCCGTCGCCGATCGGACGATCGACGAGCTGGCCGCCTGGCTTCAAGGAACTTCGACACGGACATGAGCAACGATTAGTCGACCGCTGAATGCAACCAACGGTTAGTGGTATTTGAACAAGCAGAGCTCTCAGCCGCACCAAACGAAGTGTGTATCGGCTATTCGCCCTTGCAATCATTGGCAACGCCGCTAAAAGCCCGGATTGAAACGTGGCGTCGGCCGGGATCACTCCATGAAGCTTTTTGCGGGCAATTCCAACCGGGTGCTGGCCGAGGCCATTGCCCGCTACCTCAACATTTCACTCGGCAAGGCGATGGTCCGCCGTTTCGCAGATCAGGAGATCTTTGTCGAAATCCAGGAGAATGTGCGCGGCGAGGACGTTTTCGTCCTGCAGTCCACCTCCTATCCGGCGAACGATCACCTGATGGAACTGCTCATCATGATCGACGCATTCCGCCGCTCCTCGGCCCGCCGCATCACGGCAGTGCTTCCCTATTTCGGCTATGCGCGGCAGGACCGCCGCACTTCGGGCCGCACTCCGATCTCCGCCAAGCTGGTGGCAAATCTGATTACCCAGGCCGGCGCCGACCGCGTGCTGACGCTTGACCTCCATGCCGGCCAGATCCAGGGGTTCTTCGATATTCCGACGGACAATCTCTACGCGGTGCCGGTCATGGCGCGTGACGTGAAGGCCCATTACAAGCTTGAAAACGTGATGGTCGTTTCCCCCGATGTCGGCGGCGTCGTGCGCGCCCGCGCGCTCGCCAAGCGCATCGATGCCCCGCTCGCCATCGTCGACAAGCGCCGCGACCGTCCCGGCGAGTCGGAGGTGATGAACGTCATCGGCGACGTTCATGGCCGGGATTGCCTGCTGATCGATGATATCGTCGATTCCGGCGGCACGCTCTGCAACGCTGCCGAAGCACTGATCGCCAATGGAGCGACGAGCGTTACGGCCTATATCACCCATGGCGTGCTCTCGGGCGGAGCCGTGGCAAGGATCACCGGTTCGAAGCTCAAGGAACTGGTGATAACGGACTCCATTCAGCCGACCTCGTCGGTGGAAGCCGCCCATAATATCCGCGCCATAACGATCGCCGACCTAATCGGAGAGGCAATCTCGCGGACGGCTTCGGAAGAATCGGTTTCGAGCCTCTTCAACTAAGACATTACTCGATCGCCGCGCCGCGCTCGGCCAGGAGAGACCGCAGGATGGAGCGGTGGCAGCGCGCTTCATCTTCGCAATAGCAGCCGATCGAGAAATCCGCCTTATTTGAAAGCGTCGCCAGGAGATCGAGCGTGTGCCGTGCTGCCGGTTCGCTCATCTCTGCCCGGAATGCGCGGGAGAACGCTTTCCATTCGCTTTCCGTCAGCGCTGCCTGGGCGCGGGACACCAGTTCGGGACTGGGCGAAAGCTCCGGGTACCAGACATCGTACCAGTCATCCGCCGCATAGCGCTCCTTTCGCACGCCGCGAGGCGGGCGCCGGACAGTGCCGATGCGGACGCCCTCCCCCGGATGACGAGATGACCCCAGACGGACGATGCGGACAGCCATGGCGGATACTCCACAGATGCAATAGAGGTAGCACGTCTCAGGAAGGATTGAAGGGAAGAAGTCCCGGACTTGCGCCCCCAAAGGGCTTGCGCTATAGACGCGCGGTCCGTGCAGACACCCTTGGAGGCAGCGCGGATGGAGGCCGGCCGGGCGCTGCGAGCGCTGCAGGCGGCTTTCTCGTTTTCGGGGTTTGCGGCTTCGCAGGCCCGAAAGCGCTCCGCAAAGAAAAGGTAAAGCCATGAGCCAGTCATACGAACTGACGGCCGAGGCGCGCGAACGGGTCGGTAAGGGGTCCGCCCGGGCAATTCGGCGCAACGGCAAGATTCCCGCCGTAATCTACGGCGACAAGCAGCCCCCGCTCTCGATCACCCTTCCCTACAAGGAAGTGTTCCTGCGTATTCACGCGGGCGGTTTTCGGACCACCGTCGCTACGATCGATCTGAATGGCGAAAAGATCCAGGTCCTGCCGAAGGATTATCAGCTCGATCCGGTCCGCGGCTTCGCCATGCATGTGGACTTCCTTCGCGTAGGCAAGAACACGGTGGTGACAGTGAACGTGCCGGTTCACTTCATCAACGATGAGAAAGCGCCGGGCATCAAGCGTGGCGGCGTGCTCAACATCGTGCGTCACGAGGTAGAGTTCACCTGCCCGGCCAATGCCATTCCTGACTTCATTGAAGTTGATCTGACCGGGCTCGATATCGGCGACTCCGTGCATATCTCTGCGGTGAAGCTGCCGGAAGGCATTGTCCCCACCATCACCGACCGCGACTTTACCATTGCCACGGTCGCTGCTCCCGCCGGCCTGAAGTCCGAGGGAGCCGAAGGCGGCGAAGCAGAAGCGGGACAGGCGGAAGAGGGCGAGGAGTAATCCTCCCCTCCCCATGGGAGGCAATCCATGCTTCTCCTTGCTGGGCTCGGCAATCCGGGTCCGCAATACCAAAACCACCGGCACAATGTCGGCTTCATGGCGGCGGATGCTATTTTTCGCCGCCATTCCTTTTCGCCCTGGTCGAAAAAATTCAGCGCGCTCGTAGCCGAAGGCAGGGTCGGCACCGAAAAACTGCTGCTCGTGAAGCCGCAGACCTTCATGAACCTTTCCGGCCAGGCTGTCGGCGAGGCCATGCGCTTTTACAAGCTTCAGCCGTCCGACATAATTGTATTTTACGACGAGCTTGATCTTGCTCCCGGCAAGGTGCGAGTGAAGCGCGGCAGCGGCAGCGGCGGCCACAATGGCATTAAATCCATTGACGCCCATTGCGGTCAGGATTACCGCCGCGTGCGCATCGGCATCGGCCATCCAGGTGATAAGGCGCGGGTTACGCCCCATGTGCTCGGCGATTTTGCCAAGGCCGATCATGCCTGGCTCGATCCGCTGCTCGATGCGATGGCGGAAAATGTCGATTTGCTCATCACGGGCGACGAGTCCGGCTTCATGAACAAGGCCAGCCTAGCCGTGCAGGGTAAGGCTGCGGACATCGAGATGGCCGGCGAGAAACCGGCTCAGAAGGGGCGCAGCCACATCCGCCAGGCGCGGCCAAAGGCGCCGCCGGCGGAACTTCCATCAAGCGGCCCGATGGCCGCCATGCTGAAGAAGCTCTTCGGCGGTAAAGAATAAGTCCGGAAGGCCAAAGGCAGGATTTGAAAGCTTTTCCGGGCTTGACGATGGTCGGTTCCTTCGCCCATAGCCCCTCCCAGCATTACTTGAACGGCTACCAAAAACGACAGGACAGATAATCCATGGGTTTCAAATGCGGCATCGTCGGCTTGCCCAATGTCGGCAAATCGACGCTCTTTAATGCGCTGACCAAGACAGCTGCCGCCCAGGCCGCGAATTATCCCTTCTGCACCATCGAGCCCAATACGGGCGAGGTGGCCGTGCCCGACCCGCGCCTGAAAAAGATCGCCGAGATCGCGGCATCCAAGGAGACCGTGCCGACGCGCATTTCCTTCGTCGATATTGCCGGCCTCGTGCGCGGCGCCTCCAAGGGCGAAGGGCTCGGCAACCAGTTCCTCGCCAATATTCGCGAGGTGGACGCCGTCGTGCATGTGCTGCGCTGCTTTGAGGACGACGACATCACCCATGTGGAGGGCCGCATCGATCCGGTAGCCGATGCCGATACGGTTGAAACCGAGTTGATGCTGGCGGATCTGGAAAGCCTTGAGCGGCGCATCGTGCAGGTCAGGAAGCGCGCCACCGGCAAGGAAAAGGAGGCTATGTCCATCCTTCCCGTAATGGAAGAAGCGCTCAAGCTGCTTCAGGACGGCAAGCCGGTACGCCTCGTTGCGGCGGAGCTCGACCCGGAGGGAATGCGGATCCTCCGCTCGCTCAACCTGCTTACTTCCAAGCCGGTGCTCTATGTCTGCAATGTCGCAGAAGGTGACGCGGCGACGGGCAATGCTCACACATCGGCCGTCGAGAAAATGGCCGAGGCACAGGGCGCCAGGACCGTAATCATCTCCGCCGCGATCGAGGCCGAGGTGGCCCAGCTGCCTCAAGAGGAAGCTGCCGAGTATCTGGAAGCCATGGGCTTGCATGAGCCCGGGCTCGACCGGCTCATCCGTGCCGGCTATGAGCTTTTGGACCTCATAACCTTCTTCACCGCCGGCCCGAAGGAAGCCCGAGCCTGGACCGTGCAGAAGGGAGCCAAGGCGCCTCAGGCAGCCGGCGTGATCCATACGGATTTCGAGCGCGGCTTCATTCGGGCGCAAACGATCGCCTATGACGATTTCGTGCAGCTGGGCGGCGAAACCGCCGCACGGGAGGCCGGAAAGGCGCGCGACGAAGGCAAGGACTATGTCGTGCAGGACGGCGATGTCATGCTGTTCAAATTCAACGTGTAAAGCGCGCTACGTTCCCGAAGACCGGGTCTGGTCGAGGATTCCCGAATGACCAAGCAATGGGCCTATGAGGACATGACGGAGGGCCGGGTGTTCGACCTCGGCTCCCGAGTTATGGCGCGCGAAGAAATAATTGAATTTGCGAGCGAGTTCGACGCACAGCCGATGCACCTGGACGAGGAGGCCGGGCGCAAAAGCCTGCTTGGCGGCCTGGCGGCATCCGGTTGGCACACATGCTCCGTCTTCATGCGGATGATGTGCGATTCCTTTCTTCTTGATTCAACGTCTCAAGGCTCGCCGGGAATTACCGGAATGCGTTGGATAAAGCCGGTTCTGGCCGGCGATATATTGAGTGGAACCTCCACCGTTCTTGCTAGGCGGCGGTTGAAATCGCGCCCCTGGATTGGCGTCGTTACCTTTCGTCACGTGGTGAGAAACCAGCGCGGCGAAGCAGTGATGGAATGTGAGAATCCGATCCTGTTCAGCCTGCGCGATTCCGGAGCTGCCGAATGAACCTGGATGCTTTCCTGAAGGTCGGCGAAGCGGTCACGCTCGGCAGCCACACTTTTACCGCGGAAGAGATCAAGCACTTTGCGGCGAAATATGATCCCCAGCCTTTCCATATGGACGAAGAGGCGGCAAGGAAGAGCCTCTTGGGCGGCCTCTGCGCTTCCGGTTGGCACACATGCACCATGTGGATGCGGTACAATCTCGCGTTCCTTGACAGCGCCGTCACCTGGACGGGCTCCGGCCCTCGACCGGAATTCGGCCCCTCCCCCGGCTTCTCCGAGCTCAAATGGCTTAGGCCCGTCTATGCCGGCGACACGATAACTTTCACACGGACGATACTCGGCCACAGACCGCTTGCATCCCGGCCGGGATGGCGGCTGGTCTCCCAGAAGGGAGGCGCCTTCAACAGCCGCGGCGAGGCAGTACTGGAATTCGAAAGCGCCGTCCTCCTGAAGGTCGTGTAGAAGGACCCTGTTCAAGGCGGCGGATGGGCCTTCTCTACACCGGCCAGAAGAATAGCGTCGCCGGGACTGCGACGGCAATGGTGAGAATTTCCAGCGGCGCGCCGAGGCGCCAGTAATCGCCGAAACGGTAGCCGCCAGGGCCCATGATGATGGTGTTGTTCTTGTGGCCGATCGGCGTGAGGAAGCCGCAGGTCGCGGCAACAGCCACGCCCATCAGGAAGGCGTCGGGCGATGCGCCCACACCCTGGGCCACACCGACTGCGATCGGAGCGGCAATCAGGGAGGTGGCGATCGAATTCAGGAAATCGGAAAGCACCATCGTGACCATCATGACGACAGCGAGGATCATCCAGGCGGGAAGCCCGTCAGTCTGGCCGACAATGGCGGCGGTGATGAGTTCGGTTCCGCCGGCCTCGTCGAACGCCACGCCGAGCGGAATGAGCGAGCCGAGCAGCACGATCACCGGCCAGTCCACCGATTCGTAGATCTCGCGCGCATTAACAATGCTGACCATCGCATAGGCCGCTACGACGCAGGCGAGCGCGATTGACAGCGTGACAAGGCCGGCGACAGAGGCGCCCACACCGGCAACGAAAATGCCGATGGCGAGCAACGCCTTGCGCCGTTGGATGACGGTATGCTGCCTGTCGGCAAGGGGCAGGACGCCCAGCCATTCCGTGGCCTGCGAAAGCCGCCGCTCGGGCCCGAGCAGGAGCAGTACGTCGCCCGGCTGGAGCGTCAGCTTGCGCACCCTCTCCCGGAACCTTTTACCTCGCCTTGAAACGCCAATGAGGGTCACGCCACGATTGGCGAGCAGGCGGAGGTCCATTGCCGAGCGGCCGACGGCGCGGCCCGTTTCCGGCACAATCGCTTCGACCAGACTCATCGACTTACCCGTCAACCCGCCATGCTCATCCTGTCCGGACAGATCGAGCTTCGCCGCGCCGGCGAAGGCCTCGACGGCAGCAGGCTCGCCTTCGAGCACAAGGAAGTCGCCCTTGCGGATCGTCTCGCGCCTGGCAAAGCCAGCGAGGCGTTTGCCGCCGCGGACCAGCCCAAGCACGGTAACGTCATGCTCGTCGCCCAGTTCGGCGAAATCACCGGTGGTCTTGCCGATCGCCTCGGAGTTTTCTGGAACCTGCGCCTCGGCAACGAACAGGTCGCTTTCTGGTTCGAGCGTGGCCGTTGCCTGGCCTTCGCGTTGCGGGATGACGCGCCAGCCGGCCAGCGCCACAAAGGCAATGCCGGCGACGGCGACGACCAGGCCGACCGGCGTGAAGGAGAACATCGAATAGGGCTCGCCGAGAGCACGCTCTCGGAACTGCGCAATAACGATGTTGGACGGTGTCCCGATCATCGTCACCATGCCGCCGAGAATAGTGGCGTAGGACAACGGCATTAGCGAGAGCGAGGGAGAGCGTTGGGCCTTCTTCGCCGCCTCGATGTCGAGCGACATCAGGATTGCGATGGCCGCGACATTGTTGATGATGGCCGACAGCGCCGCGCCTATCACAGCCATCACGCCGATATGGGCCGACAGCGAGCGAGAGGCCGAGATGACATACCGGGCGATCATCTCGACCACTCCGGCATTGATCATCGCGCGCGAGACGATCAGCACGAAGGCGACGATCAGCGTTGTCTCGTGGCCGAACCCGGCAAACGCATCGCCGGGCTCGACCGCACCGCCCATCACGCCGACGATGAGGGCGGTAAAGGCGACCAGGTCATAGCGGATCTTTCCCCACACCAGAAAGCCGAACACCGCGCCCAACAGTGCGAAGATGAAGATCTGCTGGTAACTCAACCGCCTCCCTTTCGTATAGAACACGCGGGCCGAGTTTCAGATTTGCAGTGATCGGATCGGGATCATTATCGCCGCGATCGCGTCACAAATGCTGTTGTGACCAAAGTCGGCCGACACGGAAAAGTTCGGTTCTCGTTTGGGTCGATAGGTCGCTCGTTACCAAATAAACCCGGAACCGTTCAATGCCCCTCGAACGAAACCAGCGTGCGCACATCCACGCCTTCCGCTTCCAGCTTTGCACGGCCGCCGAGATCCGGCAGGTCGATGACGAAGCATGCAGCCACAATCTCCGCTCCCATCTGCCGCAAGAGCCTCACGGCAGCCTCCGCCGTCCCGCCCGTCGCAATCAGATCGTCGACAAGGATGACTTTCTCGCCCGGCGAGACGGCATCGATGTGCATCTCCATCTCGTCGAGCCCGTATTCCAGGCTGTAGGCGACGCGCACGGTCTCGTGCGGGAGCTTGCCCTTCTTGCGGATGGGGATAAAGCCCGAGGAGAGCTGATGGGCAATGGCACCGCCCAGGATGAAGCCGCGCGCCTCGATACCTGCGATCTTGTCTATCTTCGCGCCGGCATAGGGATGGACGAGTTCATCCACGGCCCGGCGGAAGGCGCGTGCGTCACCAAGCAGCGTAGTGATGTCGCGAAAGAGGATTCCCGGCCTCGGATAGTCGGGAATGGTGCGGATGGCGGCCAGTAGGGTATCTTCAAGCGACTGTTTCATTGAGGCCAAGTCCCCCGTTTGTCCTTTTGTGCCTCTTCCTGCCGGCAAAGAAAAGGGCGCCACTCGGCGCCCTTTGTTCCGATTTCAGGCCTACTGCTAGTGCAGTTCGGCCCAGATCTTGCGTTTGGTGAGATAGACCAGCCCTCCGAAAAGGAGCAGGAAAATCACCACCGTGAAGCCGGTCTGCTTACGTGCCTCCAGATGCGGCTCCGCAGCCCACATCAGGAATGCCGAGACGTCGCGGGAATACTGATCGACCGTTTCAGGAGCCCCGTCGTCATAGGTCACCTGGCCGTCGGAGATCGGAGGCGGCATGGCAAGAGCCGGACCGCTGATGAAATAAGGATTGTAATAGGTGCCTTCAGGAACCTGGAGCCCCTCCGGCGGGGCTTCGTCATAGCCCGTCAACAGAGCATGGATGTAGTCCGGCCCGCCTTCGGCGTATTGCGTGAAGATATCGAAGATGAAGGTCGGGAACCCGCGCTCCACGCCGCGCGCCTTGGCGATCAACGATAGATCGGGTGGGGGAGCGCCGTTATTGGATGCCGCTGCCTGCTCCGGGTTGGCGAATGGCGACGGGAAATAGTCCGAAGGCGTGCCGGGACGCTCGAACATGTCGCCCGCCTCGTTCGGACCATCCTGTATCTGGTACTCGGCCGCGATGGCGCGCACCTGCTCATCCGAATAGCCCAGAGCCTCCAGGTTGCGGAACGCCACCATGTCGAGTGAATGGCAGGCGGAGCAAACCTCGCGATAGACCTTGAAGCCGCGCTGCAACTGCCCCTTGTCATAGGTTCCGAACGGCCCCGCAAAAGACCATTCCTGCGGTTCGGGATGGTGCAGCGGATAATGCGGCGTCGCTTCTTCTTCCTGAGCCCCGGCTGAGGTGGCGAGCGCAAGACCAAGCCCGAGAGCCCCCAGAGCGTGGAGAAACATTCTCATTTCCAAAATCCCCTTGCGCATCGCTTAGCGTTGGCTGACCGGCTGGGCGGCCAAGGAACCGGCCTTGTTCTTCTCCAGCACCGCCTCGGTGATCGAGTTGGGAAGCCGGCGTGGCGTTTCGATCAAACCGAGAACCGGCATGACGACCAGGAAGAAGGCGTAGTAGTAAAGAGTCCCGATCTGCGCCATCGCCACATAAAGCCCTTCCGCCGGACGAGAGCCAAGCCAGCCCAGCAGGATGGCATCCGCAACGAACAGCCAGAAGAAGATCTTGTACCAGGGCCGGTAGGCCGCGGAGCGAACCTTGGACGTATCCAGCCATGGCGTGAGGAACAGCAGTGCGATCGAGCCGAACATCACGAGCACGCCGCCGAGCTTGGAGTCGATCGGGCCTATATTGAAGGTGATGGCGCGCAGCATCGCGTAGAAGGGCAGGAAGTACCACTCAGGCACGATGTGGGCCGGCGTCTTCAGCGGATCGGCTTCGATATAGTTGTCGGGATGGCCGAGATAGTTCGGCATGTAGAAGACGAAATAGGCGAACACGAACAGGAACACGACCATGGCAAAGCCGTCTTTGATGGTCGCATAGGGCGTGAAGGCCACCGTATCGGTCTTCTGCTTCACCTCGATGCCGGTCGGATTGGTCTGCCCCGTGACATGCAGCGCCCAGATATGGAGTATGACGACGCCCGCGATCATGAACGGCAGCAGATAATGCAGCGAGAAGAAGCGGTTGAGCGTGGGGTTTTCCACCGCGAACCCGCCGAGGAGCAGCTGCTGGATCCAGTCGCCGACCAGCGGGATGGCCGAGAAGAAACCGGTGATCACCGTCGCGCCCCAGAAGCTCATCTGGCCCCAAGGCAGCACATAGCCCATGAAGGCGGTCGCCATCATGAGAAGATAAATGATGCATCCGAGGATCCACAGCAGCTCGCGCGGCGCCTTATAGGAACCGTAATAGAGGCCGCGGAAGATGTGCACATAGACCGCCACGAAGAAGAACGAGGCGCCGTTGGCGTGCAGATAGCGCAGCAGCCAGCCGGAATTGACATCGCGCATGATTTTTTCGACCGACCCGAATGCGAGCTCGGTGTTTGCCGCGTAGTGCATTGCAAGAACCACGCCGGTCAGGATCTGCGCCGCCAGCATAAGGCTGAGAATGCCGCCGAACGTATAGGCATAGTTCAGGTTGCGCGGCACAGGATAGGCCACGAAAGAATCATAGATGAGACGCGGCAGCGGAAGGCGGGCGTCTATCCAGCGGCCGAAGCCCGTCTTGGGTGTATAGGTAGAATGTCCACCGCTCATGAAATGCGCCCCCTTCGCCTAACCGATCTGAACGACCGTGTCGGAGATGAACTGAAAGGCCGGAATGGCCATGTTTTCCGGCGCAGGTCCACCGCGGACGCGCCCTGCCGTATCGTAGACCGAACCGTGGCATGGGCAGAACCAGCCGCCATACTCACCCGACTGGCCAAGCGGAATGCAGCCAAGATGGGTGCACACGCCGATCATGACGAGCCAGTTCTCCTTGCCCTCGCCTGCCGAACGCGCAAGATCCGTCGCCGGCGTATCGGCCGGAAGGTTGTCGTTGCGCGCGACCGGATCCTTGAGCTGATCGAGCGGCGTTTCCTGTGCCGCCGCAATTTCCTGCTCGGTCCGATTGCGGATGAAAACGGGATGGCCGCGCCACTTGACCGTCAGCGACATGCCAGGCTGCACGGCCGACACATCCACCTGGATGGACGCCAGAGCGAGCGTGGAGGCATCGGGACGCATCTGGTCGATGAACGGCCATGCGACTGCAGCCGCACCGACGGCCCCGGCCATGCCGGTGGCTACGTAAAGGAAATCGCGACGGCTGTGTTCCGGGATGTGGGTCGAATCGGTATCGCTCACGGGACTGTGGTCCTTTCACCTCATGCCTGCCGGAAGAAGCGAGGAAAATCACGCGCCCATCAAGTGTCTCCGCGACGAGCGGACGTGTTCCCCCGGCAATTGGCGTTGGTTTCTATGCTCGACGCCTGGACTTGTCCAGACGCCCTTGGACGACAGGGCAGATTGTCGCGGGGAAAATGCCGCGCGGCACCCAAACCGGGCGGATTCAAACGCGCATAAGGCTTTAACGAGCGCCAAGCCGCGCCAGAACGGCGCGCGGGATCGCCATCTGACGCACAATGTCGTCATGCCGCTTCAGGCCACATAGCTCACGTTGGATAAAATAGGCGTAGACCGCGTCTGCAGCTTCACGCAGAAGATCGCGGCGCTCCGCCTCCCCTCCCGCGTGCGCCGCAAGCCTTGCAAGACTTTCCTCGGCGCGTTTTCCGGCATTTCCGAGAGAGACCGCCATCTCCCCGGCGAGCTCGTAGTCGAGCGCGCCGATCCCGGTTTGCGGAAGACGGACGTTTCCGGAGCCTGGAGGACGCAGCATGAAATCTCTTTTCGCACCAAATCTCGACGGAATTGCGAACCCGCAATATGGTGCGCGATGGAGCGAATGTCATCATTCCCGTGAATTCGACTTCCGAACAACCGGGTCGATATCCGGCACTTGAAGGGTAATCTCCGATGAGTCTGCTAGAGATCGTCACCTTTGCCATCGTCGCGGCCCTTCTCGTCCTCTCGCCGGGGCCGAACGGCGTTCTGATCGCCAAAACCGTTCCGACCTCGGGCAGGGCGGCGGGCTTCGCCAACATCGCCGGGTTCTTCGCCTCCTTCTACCTGCACGGAACCCTTTCAGTGCTCGGCATTTCAATCATTCTCGTACAGTCCGCGGAGCTCTTCTTTATCGTCAAGATGCTGGGCGCCGCCTATCTCAGCTATGTCGGCTTAAAGGCGCTCTGGCAGGCATGGAAGGGAATTGGCCCAGCGAATATCGCACCGGCCAAAAGCCGCCGCACCCTCGCCCGCGCAGTGGCGGAAGGCTTCCTCACCAACGCACTGAACCCGAAGGTCTCGATGTTCTACCTGGCGGCCTTCCCCCAGTTTATCCCGATCGGAGCGGAAGCCCAATGGGGATTCGTATTGGTGACGATCCACGCACTCACAAATGTGGTCTGGTTTTCCAGCCTCGTTCTGCTCTTCTCCGTATTCAAGGGGGTTGGCAGAAGAGCTTGGGTGCAGCGCTGGCTGAAAGCAATCACCGGAGCGATTTTCGTCGGCTTTGGGCTCAAGCTCGCAATGCTGAAGGCTTGATGCCTACGGCCACTTCACCACGGGCGGCAGGCTGGACAGGATAGAGTTGACATTCCCGCCGGTCTTGAGCCCGAAAATCGTGCCGCGGTCGTAGAGCAGGTTGAATTCGACATAGCGCCCGCGGCGAATGAGCTGTTCTTCCCGGTCGGCCTCGGTCCAGTTGGTGTTGAAGTTCTTCCGCACGATGTGCTGATAGACCATCACAAAGGCGCGCCCGACATCCTGGGTGAAGGCGAAATCCGCATCCCACCCTCCATTCTCTTCCGGGCTCTTGAGCCAATCGTAAAAAATGCCGCCGATCCCGCGTGGCTCGTTCCTGTGCGGCAGGAAGAAATATTCCTCGCACCAGTTTTTGAATTTCTCGTAGTCGGCCACCGCTGCGTGCCGTTCGCAGACGAAACGCATTGCCTTGTGAAAGGCAATTGCGTCCGGGTCCTCCTGGCTGCGCCGGCGGTTGAGCATCGGCGTGAGGTCGGCCCCGCCTCCAAACCATTGCCGGGTTGTCACCACCATGCGCGTGTTCATATGCACTGTGGGGACATGAGGATTTTGCGGGTGGGCGATAACGGAAATACCGGAGGCCCAGAAGCGCGGATCCTCCTCCGCTCCCGGAATCTGCCGGCGGAATTCGGGCGAAAACTCCCCATGCACGGTTGAGGTGTGCACGCCCACTTTCTCAAACACGCGGCCATGCATGATGGACATTACGCCGCCCCCGCCCGCGCCCTCCTGGCGCAGCCAGGGCGTTTGCTCGAAGCGTCCGGGAGCATAGGACGAATGAGGGCCGGAAAGCTCGTCCTCCAATCCTTCCAGCGCGGCGCAGATTTTGTCGCGCAGCGTTTCGAACCACGCCCGCGCCGCTTCCTTCTTGTTTTCGACGTCTTCGGGCAGTCCCGCCGGGATATGGGGTTGTTCCATGGCGTTCCTCTTATGCGCCGCCCTCCCCGACCACTGGCGGCGACAAATGACTCGCAATTTCACGGTGCGATCCCTAATCTCCTTATGTGCCGGGTCAAGGAGTTCTTTTGTGCGAGTACCCGCCAAACCACCGCTTGAAGGGCTTAAGCGCAGCCTCGACAAAAAGCGCGCAAAGGGCGAAGCCAAGCGCCTGCCGCGCGACGGATTTGTACGCGAAACCTTCGCTCTGCCGCGCCAGGAAGCGCGCGCCAAGGCCCGCGAATGGCTGGAGCGCTGGCCCAAGCAGGCCTATTGGACGGAAATCGAAAGCTGGGCCGAGCGTCCGGGCGATGTGATCGAATTCACCATGCGGCGCCTGCCGAGCGCGGATTGATACCTTCCTGCGGGAAGCCTCAGCGCACCTGCCGCACCGCTTCACCGCAGGCCATCGCGGCGGCCATCGCCACATTCAGGCTGCGCGTTCCTTCCTTCATTGGAATGACCAGGCGATAATTGACTGCGTTGTGGACATGATCCGGCACGCCGGATGATTCCCGGCCGAACATGAGGATGTCCCCGTCCCGGAAAGAAAAACATTGGTAAGGAACCGTTCCTGCCGTCGTGAACAGGATGATCCGGCGCGCTTCCTGGTGCCGCCAGCTATTGAAATCCTCCCACGAGGCATGGCGCCGAAGCGCGGCAAGCTCCAGATAGTCCATGCCCGCCCGCTTCAGTGCGCGGTCGGAAAGGTCGAAGCCGGCCGGCTCGATCAGGTCGACGGCCAGGCCAAGACAGGCCGAAAGGCGCAGTATCGCGCCGGTATTGCCCGGAATGTCGGGCTGGAAAAGTGCGATACGGAAGCCCAGTTGCGGCATGTTGTCCCTTACTGTCACGCGAAAGCCACAGCCGGCGGTTGAGGCACCACTGCCTTGCCAAAGCGTCTGGCCATGTCGCGCCTGAATGGATATAACGCCGGCTACCGAAACGTAAACCGTCGGAGGCAGACATGGATATCCGAATGATTTCCTTTACCTGCCCGCGGCCCTGGCTTGGGCACGCGGCCTGACGGCGGTTTTCGTTCCGAAGCTTCTCCAGACTTCACAGACGTAAGAGCGAATCCGCCGGAACCCGTTCCGGAAATTCTCAAGGATTCGCAAATGTCTGCCAAATTCCCCAAGGAGCCCAAGGCTCCTGAAAACCTGGTCTCTTTGGCCGAAGCCGCCGCTCCTCCGGTTACGGTCGGCAGCGCTCCCGCCATGACCCTGTCAGGAGCTTTCGCCGCGGCGCTTGGCACAAGGCCGCAATTGGGTCATCCCGGGTCGAAGGCTCCCCCCGAAACAGGCGGCAGGAAGCCGCCCGTCCAGGAACAGGCCGCACCCCGGATCAGGAACAGCAAGCCCGGCGCACCACTCACCCCGCGCAAAGGGCACCGTTAGACTTCGAGGATTGAATGATGTTTCGCTGGTTTGAACAGCGCCTTGATGCCTTCCCGGCAGAAGAGCCGCAGGAGCCGCCAAAGACTCTCGTCGCCTTCTGCCTCCATTTCACGAAAGGCGCGTGGCCCTATATCGCTGCATCCGCCGTCGTCGCGGCGATGATCGCCATCGCTGAGGTCTTGATGTTTGCCTTTCTGGGAAACATCGTCGACTGGCTGTCGCAGCACGATAGGGCAACATTTCTTCAGACCGAGGGCTGGAAGCTCGCCGGCATGGCCTTGGTCGTGCTCCTTTTCCTGCCCGCCATCGTCTGGCTTCATTCGTTCCTGCTGCACCAGACGCTGATGCCCAATTATCCCATGCGCATCCGCTGGCAGGTGCACCGCTACCTGCTCAAGCAGTCCATGGCGTTTTATCAGGACGAGTTCGCCGGCCGCATCGCCACCAAGGTGATGCAGACGGCGCTTGCCGTACGCGAATGCGTGATCAAGCTGATCGACGTCTTCAATTACGTGACGGTTTATTTCACCGGCATGCTGATCATCGCAGCCGCGGCGGATTACCGCCTGGCCGCCCCGCTTGCGGTCTGGCTCGTCTGCTACATCCTGCTTTTGCGGCATTTCATTCCGCGCATGGGCAAGGTTTCACAGCAACAGGCAGACGCACGCTCGCTGATGACCGGCCGTATCGTCGACAGCTATACGAACATCCAGACCGTAAAGCTGTTCTCCCATGCGCGCCGCGAGGCGTCCTATGCGCGCGAGAGCATGAACGGCTTCCTCGATACGGCTTATCGCCAGATGCGGCTGATCACCGGTCTCTACGGCCTGCTCTATATGCTGAACTCAGCCTGCCTTTTCGTCGTTGGAGCCCTGTCGCTCTGGCTATGGCTGAACGAGATCGTCACCGTCGGGGCGGTCGCGGTGGTGATAGCGCTTGTGATGCGGCTTTGGGGCATGTCGCAGTGGATCATGTGGGAGATGACGATGTTGTTCGAAAACATCGGCACCGTGCAGGACGGCATAGGTACCATCTCGCAGCCGCGCGTCGTGGAGGACGAACCGGAGGCGAAGGAGATCGTCGTCCCCAAAGGTGAGATCACCTTCGAAAGCATCCGCTTCCACTACGGCAAGAAGGGCGGGGTCATCGACGATCTCTCGCTGACGATTCAGCCCGGCGAGAAGGTAGGGCTTGTGGGCCGCTCGGGCGCGGGAAAGTCGACATTGGTCAACCTTCTGCTGCGCTTCTACGATCTTGAAAGCGGCCGCATCCTGATCGACGGGACCGATATTTCGCGGGTAACGCAGGATTCGCTTCGCGCGCAGATCGGCATGGTAACGCAGGACACATCCCTGCTGCACCGCTCCGTCAGCGACAACATTCTATATGGCCGGCCAGACGCCGATGACGAAATGGTGAGAAGGGCTGCGGAAAGCGCCGCTGCACTGGATTTTGTCCACGCCCTGCGCGATATCAAAGGGCGCACGGGCTTCGATGCCCATGTGGGCGAACGCGGCGTCAAGCTCTCCGGCGGCCAGCGCCAGCGCATAGCAATCGCCCGCGTGATGCTGAAGGATGCGCCGATCCTTATCCTGGACGAGGCCACCTCCGCGCTCGATTCGGAGGTCGAAGCGGCCATCCAGGAGAATCTCTACCGCCTGATGGAAGGAAAAACCGTGATCGCCATCGCCCACCGCCTTTCCACCATCGCCGCCATGGATCGGCTGGTGGTGATGGACGCGGGCCGCATCCTCGAACAAGGCACGCATGAGGAACTGATCGACAAAGGTGGTCTTTATGCCCAGCTCTGGCGGCGGCAGTCGGGCGGCTTTCTGGAACTCGAGCCGGCGGAGGCAGCCGAGTGAACGCGGAAGAGGATCTCAGGCGCGATCTCGGCAACCGGCTCTGGCGGCGTGCCGAAGGGGTGATCGACCCCTTCGGCGACACCGACCGTGAAGTGCTGCCGGAGAACGCCCGCGACTTCATCCTCTTCTTCGCGAAACAGGCAAAACTGCCCTTTGCCCTGCTTCTGGTGGCGGGAGCCCTCGCGGCCATCGTGGACGCCGGGCTCTATTGGGCTCTCGGATGGCTTGTGGATCTGCTCGACCGCTCCTCCCCCGCCACTTTTCTTTCCGATCACTGGCCGCAGCTGGCGGCGCTTGCCTTCTTTGTCCTCGTGGTGCGCTCGCTGGTGATGGTCGCCAACACGATCGTGGAACAGCAGGTAATCTCCCCCGCCTTCTATCAGCGCGTGCGCTGGCAAGCCTTCCGGCGGGTGATGGAGCAGCCATACGAGTTCTACCAGAACGACTTCGCCGGCCGCATCGCCACGAAGATCCTGCAAGGCGCGGAAGCAACCGGCGACTTCATCACCTCCACTCTACAGACCATGTGGAGCTTCCTCACCTTCTTCGTGCTGGCCGGCACCATTCTTGCCACGCTCGATCCGCTGATGGGGGTCGTGCTCCTTGTCTGGCTTGTCTCCTATCTCACCGTGGCGCGGCTTCTGCTGCCGCCTCTGCGGCGTGCTGGACGGCGCACGGCCGACGAACGCTCCGCGATGAACGGCCGCATGGTCGACGCTTTCACCAACATCATGGCCGTCAAGCTCTTCGACAGCGGCAGGCGCGAGCACGGCTATGTGCGCGAGAGCATGATGAACCTGCTCAACGCCATCTGGGCGCTGGGGCGCGCGGTCACGCGGGTGCGCGCCGCGATCACTATCATCAACGGTATCATGATCACGGCCGTGGGCGCGCTTTCAGTGACGAGCTGGATGAACGGCACCGCCAGCACCGGTGAGATCGCGACCGTAATGGGCCTCATGTTCCGGCTCAACCAGATGTCGGGCTATGTGATGTTCAACATCAACGGGCTCATCCGGTCCTACGCCACGGTGCAGGACGCGACCGGCACCATTTCGCGCCCGCCCGCGATCCGCGATGCTTCCGATGCCCGCACCATGCCGCCGGCCAAGGGAGACATCCGCTTCGATGATGTTTCGTTCCACTACGGTCGCGAGGGCGGCATCATCGAGGGCCTGAACCTCCACATCAAGCCCGGCGAGCGCGTGGCGCTGGTTGGTCCCTCAGGCGCCGGCAAGACGACCATCGTGAATCTGATGCTGCGCCTCTTCGATGTGGAGGGCGGGCGCATCCTGCTCGACGAGCAGGATATCCGCGAGGTGACGCAGGCGTCTCTCCGCAGCCAGTTCGGGGTCGTCAGCCAGGAACCGATCCTGATGCACCGCTCGATCCGCGACAACATCGCCTATGGCCGGCCGGGGGCGAGCGATGCGGATGTCGTCGCGGCGGCGAAGCGCGCCCGCGCGCATGATTTCATCATGGGCGTGCGGGACCCTGCCGGCCGCAGCGGCTATGATGCCCATGTGGGCGAGCGTGGGGTAAAACTTTCCGGCGGACAGCGCCAACGCATCGCCATCGCACGCATGATGCTGAAGAACGCACCGATCCTGATCCTGGACGAGGCCACCTCCTCCCTCGATTCGGAGGTCGAGGCGGCGATACAGGACAATCTCGAACAGTTGATGGAAGGAAAAACGGTGATCGCCATCGCCCACCGCCTCTCCACTATCGCTGCCCTCGACCGGGTGATCGTTCTCGACCACGGCCGCATTGTCGAAGAAGGCAGGCACGAAGACCTCATCCGCGACGAGGGCCTTTACGCCCAGCTTTGGAAGCGGCAATCCGGCGCCTTTCTGGAGGGCCGGCTGGCGGCGGAATGAATTAGCCACTGCCCGCTAAGAGACCGCGATTTCAATCACTTGCGCTTAAGATCTCCATCAGATCCGCCGGAAAAATACAAAACGTGATCTTGTCCCGGGCGGAACTGCCCCCAGATATCGTGTATGGTTAGAGATGCCATAGAACGGAGGAGTTTGAACGATGAAGGAATTTCATTGCGGATCGCTGGTCCCCGGTTGCGAGTGGCATACCCGTCATGAAGAGGAGGCGGAGGTAATGCGCCGCGCGGTGGAACACATGCGCGAGGTGCATGGCGAGACGATCATCCGCGAGAGCATGATCGAGGCGATCCGCTCCCGGATCGTCCAGCAGCAGGACGCTGCGTAGACAGCCGTTCAACAGATCAAAGGAAGGGG
Organism: Chelativorans multitrophicus; assembly: GCF_011317445.1. Lineage (GTDB taxonomy): Bacteria > Pseudomonadota > Alphaproteobacteria > Rhizobiales > Rhizobiaceae > Chelativorans > Chelativorans multitrophicus. The sequence goes on along the minus strand of NZ_JAAAPL010000002.1, from coordinate 116,685 downwards.
CGCCTAAGGCGCCCTTCTGTTTTTTAAAGCAGATCTTCGCGCGAAAGCGAAAAGCCCGAGGCAATCCATTTCTCTTCGAGTTCGGCCAGCTTTGCGCCAAGTTCCTTCCCCGGCTTGAAGCCTCTTTCCAGCAGATCCCTGCCCCGAACAGGGAACACCGGCTTTTCCCAGCGCGCGGTAATATCGAGCAGGCGTTGGTAGCCGGCGGCCTCGATCAGCGCCTTGTCGCTCTCGACAGCGCGCGCCCGGGCGGAAGCAAGGCCGAGCCGCAGCCGCCATGCCATGCCGCCAGCCTCGCTTCGGTAAAGGAGCTTCAGGAACTCTCCCTCCTTCAGCGACGGGTCCGGCTGGGAAGACTCTGCCCAGGATACCAGGGCGGCACCCTCCGCCTTGGAAAGGCGCAGTCGCGCTGCGAGCTTTTCGATACGCTCCGGGTCCGGGGGCACGATCGAGGCCAGCCGCAGGAGAGGCTCCACCGGCCAGCCGAGCGCCCGCTCCGTCTCGACCAGCGAGTGAATCGCGTCGATGCCCCATTTTTCCGTTTCGGGCAGAACCTGCGTAAGCACGCCCGTCTGCCGCATCCAAAGCAACGCGCGCGAGGGATCTGGAGCGGCCAGAAGTTTCTTCAACTCCATCCAGATGCGCTCGACGGAGAGGCCCGAAAGCCGGTCCTTCAGCCGCGCGCAGGCCTTTAGGCCCTCCGCATCCGGCCGGCCCGAGCCGTACCAGGCAAAGAAGCGGAAGAACCGGAGGATACGCAGATAATCTTCACGGATGCGTTTTTCCGGCTCGCCGATGAAGCGGAGAGTGCGCGATTGCAGATCCGCCAGGCCGCCGACAAGGTCGACCACCCGGCCACCGGGCTCCGCGTAAAGCGCATTGATCGTGAAGTCCCGCCGCTCCGCATCCGCTTTCCAATCACGCCCGAAGACCACGCGCGCGTGCCGCCCGAACGTTTCCACATCCGCGCGCAGGGTTGTAACCTCGTAAGGGGTGCCCTTGGCGATTACGGTGATCGTGCCGTGTTCATAGCCGGTCGGCACGACCTTGAAGCCCGCTGCTTTCGCCCGGCGGATCGTCTCGTCGGGAAGATTGGTGGTGGCGATATCGATATCGGTCACCGCCTCGCCAAGAAGCGCATTGCGGACAGCGCCGCCTGCGATGCGGGCTTCTTCCCCGCCTTCGTTGAGGATTTCCAGCAGTGGCTGAAGGCCCTGCTGATCGAGCCAGGGAGCACCGGCGATCGTGGTCATCGGGCATAGAGCCTTTCATAAAGCATATGCAGAATGCCGGCGGTGATTCCCCATATGAAGCGCTCGCCGTAAGGCATTGTGTAGAAAAAGCGTTCCCTCTCCTGCCAAATGCGGCTTTCGCGCCGATGATTGGCAGGGTCCATCAGGAAGGAAAGCGGCACCTCGAAGGCATCCTCCACCTCGTCGGTGTTCAGAACCAGGGCAAAATCGGATTGCACCACCGAAAGCACCGGGCGGATGCGATAGCCACTGCCGGTGACATAATCGGGCATGCGCCCGACGACCTGGATAAGGGCCCGGTCAAGCCCGATCTCCTCCTCCGCCTCGCGAAGTGCCGCATCCTCAGGCGAGGAATCGGTCGGATCTATGCGCCCGCCAGGAAAGGCGATCTGTCCCGAATGCTGCCGCAAGCGGCTCGACCGTTCCGTAAGGATGACCGTCGCCCCGCCCGCATGGTTCACCACTGGAACAAGCACGGCAGCGTCATGCAGCCCGTCGCGCAGGAAAAACTGCTTCAAATCCGGATTCAGCCGGTGGTCGCCATAGGCCTCGCCCGCCAGCGCGGGATCCTGGGCCGCGGCCCGCCGCCGGAAGTCCTCGGCCGAAAAGAGGGAGACGTCCTGAGTGCTCATGCGAGTGAGCCCTCCAGTTCTTCCATGGACATTACGGGAAAGGCCTTGCCCCTGGAGCGGACAGCAAACATGCGTCTGCCGCCGATATGCATTTCTTCACCGAGCGCCACGAGCTCGTACATTACTGATCGTGCGACAAGCGCCTCCAGCCGCCCTCGCACATGCACATAGGGCTTCATGCCTCCCGTTCCCGGCTCTTGCGCAAAGCGCATTGGGTGCTCCGGCCCCGCCTCGACCACATCGCCCACATTGGTGCGAAAGGTGAGCGCCTGGGCATCGCCTTTTCCGGTTACCGCGAGTTCCACCGCGAGGAAAGGCGCGTCTTCCACGCGGATCCCCACCTTCTCCACGGGCGTCACGAGATAGGTTTTGCCGTCCTCGTCCTTTCGCAGCACGGAGGAAAAAAGCTGCACAAGCGGCATACGGCCGATCGGCGTGCCCAGATAGTACCATGTGCCGTCCGCCCTGATCTCCATATCGAGATCGCCGCAGAAGGGAGGATCCCAGCGCTCGACGGGAGGAGGCCCCTTCCCGGCGCGGGCCGCACGGGCAATCAGGGCGGAAAGCGCCTCCGCCCCCTGCGGCTTTGCCATCGTGCCTTTCGCCATATGCTCCATCCCGGTTTCGGCTCTCGTCACGAAATAGTCACTGTTATCCGGCTTGTCAGCTATACGAACTCATCTAAGTTCGTTCCGAGGTGGCCCGCTGCGATTCCTTGCCCTGAGTATTGCAGCCTCGCCACGCTGGCAGAGCGCGAGGACCAAGCCGAATGAGCATCATCGCCAGAGACCATGCGACCGGCCCGAAGGCAATCAGCGACGAACAAATGGTGGCCCAGGCGGAGGCTGCGCTGGCAGACATCGCCCGTGTGCGAGAGGGGGTCGGAAAGGTTATTTTCGGCCAGGAGGAAGTGGTCGAGCGTGTGCTGGTGGCGCTTCTGGCCGGAGGTCACGCGCTTCTGGTGGGTGTGCCCGGACTGGCCAAGACAAAACTGGTTGAAACGCTTGGCGTGGTGCTGGGGCTCGATGCCCGGCGCATCCAGTTTACGCCGGACCTGATGCCGTCGGATATCCTCGGCTCGGAAGTGATGGAGCAGGGCGAGAACGGTCGGCGTTCCTTCCGTTTCTTGCCCGGCCCGATCTTCGCACAGCTCCTGATGGCCGACGAGATCAACCGCGCCAGTCCGCGAACCCAGTCGGCGCTGCTCCAATCCATGCAGGAATATCATGTGACGGTGGCAGGCCAGCGCTACGACCTGCCCTCGCCCTTCCACGTCCTCGCGACGCAGAACCCGCTGGAGCAGGAAGGCACTTATCCGCTTCCGGAAGCCCAGCTCGACCGCTTTTTGATGCAGATCGATATTCTCTATCCGGAACTCGAGGCCGAACGGCGCATTCTCCTGGAAACGACGGGTGTCGAAGAGGCCCGCCCCGCGAACGTGCTGACGCCGGTTCGGCTCAAGGAAATCCAGATGCTGATCCGCCGGATGCCTGTGCCGGAGACCGTTGTGGAAGCGATCCTGGCCTTGGTGCGTTCCGCCCGGCCGGGGGTCGGCCACCCCGAGACAGACCGGCATGTGAGCTGGGGTCCGGGACCTCGTGCTAGTCAGGCGCTGACGCTTTGTGCCCGCGCACGCGCGCTCTACGAAGGCCGGCTGGCGCCGTCGATTGACGATGTGCGCGCTCTTGCCGAGCCGGTGCTGCAGCATCGCATGGCGCTCACTTTCGCCGCGCGTGCAGAGGGCATGAGCGTGCGCGACGTCATCGCACGGTTGGTGAAGACACTCGATTGAGAGGCTGAATGGCGCGAATCGGCGAAGTCACCGCCCCCGTCACGACGCAGGATGCGCTCGTACGTGCGCGGACGCGAGCTTCGCTCGTGCCGGACCTTCTCGTCCAGGCACGCCGTATCGTCGGCAATGTGATTGCCGGATGGCACGGGCGGCGCCGGCGCGGTATCGGGGAAAATTTCTGGCAGTTCCGGCCCTATGTGGAGGGCGAGGCAGTGGCCCGCATCGACTGGCGCCGCTCCGCCCGAGACGAACACATCTATATCCGTGACCGGGAGTGGGAGGCCGCGCACACGGTGTGGCTTTGGGCCGACCGCTCGCCTTCCATGCTCTATCGCTCCACCCTCTCTGACGTTTCCAAGGAGTCCCGTGCGCTGGTGCTGATTCTGGCGCTCGCCGAGCTCTTGTCGCGCAGCGGTGAGCGCATCGCCTGGCCCGGGCTCACCGATCCTTTTGCCGCGCGCAACGGAGCCGAGCGGCTGGCGCAGCATGTGGCGCACGCGGAGCCGAGCGCCACCCATCCCGACCTGGCCCAGGTGCGCCGCTTCTCGGATGTGGTGGTGGCCAGCGATTTCCTCGACCCGCCGGAAGAGACGATGCGATGGCTCGATCCGCTGGCGCGCGTCGGCGCGCGGGCGCACCTGGTCGAGGTGGCAGACCCGGCGGAAGAGAGCTTTCCATATGCTGGGCGTACGGAATTCCGTGATCCTGAAACGGGCGAGAAGCTTACCTTCGGCCGCGCCGAAACGCTGGGGGAGGACTACCGCCAGCTCTATCTCGCCCGGCGCGAAACCTTGACCGGCTGGTGCAAGAAACGCGGCTGGAGCTACACCGTCAATCACACTGACAAGCTCGCTTCCGACGCGCTGATCCGGGTGCATACGGCCATGACGGTCGAGATGGATGGCGGCCGATGAATTTCCTGCCGCTCTCCTTCGGCGCGCCAATGGTCCTGTGGGGGCTGATCGCCCTTCCGGTCATCTGGTGGCTCTTGCGCCTGACGCCGCCGAGGCCGCAGCAGGAGACGTTCCCTCCGCTACGGATCTTGGCCCGCATCGCCCGGCGCGAGGAAACGCCGCATAAGAGCCCCTGGTGGCTCACGCTGCTGCGGCTGCTGCTCGCCGCATTGGTGATTCTTGCGCTGGCAGACCCCGTCTTCAATCCACGCGAGCGTATCGCGGTGGGCGGGCGCGGCTTGGCCCTCGTGCTCGACAATAGCTGGGCGGCCGCACCCGATTGGGAGCGGCGCGTGGCAACCGCCGCGCGGCTGATCAATGATGCGCGGGCGCAAGCTGTTCCGGTGGTTCTCGCCCTGACGGCGGAAAGCCCGGCGCAGGATGTCGGCCCCTTCGATGCGGAAACGGCGCTCGAGCGGCTGAACGCCGCCGAGCCGCGGCCTGTACCCACCGACCGCCCGGCAATCTACGGGCGGGTAGCGCAAGCGCTTGCGGAAATGCCCGGCGCCAGCCTCGCGCTTTTGACGGATGGGCTGGCAGCCGAAGGCGACGAGGAAGCCTTCCAGAGCCTGTTCCAAAGCGAATTATCCAACGTGCTCTGGGTAGGCCCCGGCGCGCTCTCGGCCATTGCGCTCTCCGACAGCGCGAACGAGCCGGAGCGCTTCACCGTGACTGCCGTGCGTCCCGAGGGCGAGACCGGCCCGCGGCAAGTGACCGCCTATGCCTCGGATGAGCAGGGCCGGCGGATCGCGGAAACGGCGATCAGCTTCGGTCCGGGGGAAGCGCAGGCGACCGGGCAGATGACCGTGCCTTTCGAGCTGCGCAATGATTTTGCGAGCGTTGCTATCGATGGCGAGAACCATGCGGGCGCACTGAGGTTGCTCGATGAGAATTCGCGGCGCCGCCGGGTTGGCCTTCTTTCCCAGAACGAGGCTGACCAGGCACAGCCCTTGCTGTCGCCCCTCTACTACATCCGGCGGGCGCTCGGCCCTTATGCGGATTTGGTGGAGCCCTCCAGTCCGGATCTGACAGAAGCGATCCCGCAGCTTCTTGAGCAGCACCCTGCGGCGATCATCATGGCCGATGTCGGAACGCTTCCGGAATCCGTGCGCGGCCGTCTTATCGAGTGGATGAGGGGTGGCGGAACGCTGATCCGTTTTGCAGGCCCGCGGCTTGCAGCAGCCGAAAATGACGAGGAACTGCTGCCGGTGCGGTTGCGCACTGGAGAGCGTTCACTGGGCGGAACGCTCTCATGGTCGGAGCCGCAGCCGGTCGCCGAATTTCCCGCGGGCGGGCCTTTCTCGGACCTTTCCCCCCCGCAGGACGTGACCGTCAGCCGGCAGGTGCTGGCGGAGCCCTCCGCCGACATCGTGGAGCGCACCTGGGCCAATCTCGCCGACGGCACACCGCTCGTCACCAGTGCGCAGCGCGATGAAGGCCGGGTAATCCTGTTCCATACAACGCCGGAGGCCACCTGGTCGAACCTGCCCATTTCAGGCACCTTTGTCGAGATGCTCCGGCGCATCGTGCAGCTTTCCCGCAACCAGGGAACCGTCACGGCCAATGCGGATCCACGTGGTGGACAGCTTGCGCCCTACCGCATGATCTCGGCCACCGGCACGCTGGTGCCGCCAAGCCCGGAGGCAGAACCGCTTAGCCCAGGCCGGGATACGCCCGTGACTCTTGCCCATCCGCCCGGTTTCTATGGTTCGGAGGAAGGCGTGGTGGCGCACAATCTTCTGAAGCCCGGAGCAACGCTCGCCGCCATCGCACGGCCTGCCGCCCCGGTACCGATAACCGAGGCGAGCTATGCGTTCGACAGTTCGCGGCCGCTGAAAGGACCTCTTATGGCGGCAGCGCTCGCACTGCTTGCTCTCGACACGCTCGCGGTGCTTTGGCTGGGCGGGCTTTTGTCGCGCCGGTCAGGCAGGGCCCGAACGGCAGCGAAGGCCACCGCGGTCCTTGCTGCTGTTGTCCTGTTCGGCTTTATGTCGCCCGATGGCGCAATGGCCCAGATAGACGAGCCGCAGCCGACCGACCAGGAGGCAATCGAGGCCATTTCGGCGACAAGGATCGCCTATGTGGTCACCGGCGTTTCCTCAGTCGACACCGTGAGCCGCGCCGGCATCATGGGATTGTCACGGTTTCTTGCGGAAAAGACGGCGCTGGAGCCCGGCGAACCGGCGCCGGTGGACATTTCGAAAGACGAGCTTTCCTTCTATCCGCTCATCTATTGGCCGATCGATGCGGGCGCTCCCATGCCCTCGGAAGAAGCGATCGCCCGCATCGACGCCTATATGCAGCAGGGCGGCACGGTGCTCTTCGATACGCGCGACCAATATGCGGGAGGATTTGGGGCGTCCGGGTCCGTTACCCCTGAAACGCAGCGGCTGCGCGATATCCTTTCCGGCCTCAATGTGCCGCCGCTGGAGCCCGTGCCGGACGACCATGTGCTGACGAAGGCATTTTACATCCTGCCTGATTTTCCCGGCCGCTACCGCGGGAGCGCCCTTTGGGTGGAGGCTTCGACATCCGAAAGCCGCGCGGACCGACCGGTACGGACAGGCGACGGCGTGACGCCCATCATGATCACCGGAAACGACCTCGCTGGCGCTTGGGCGATCGACGGCAACGGCGACCCGCTGCTTCCCACCGTCCCGGCTGATCCCATGCAGCGCATGCTGGCGCTGAGGTCGGGCGTCAACATCATCATGTATATGCTGACCGGCAACTACAAGTCCGATCAGGTGCACGTGCCCGTCCTGCTCGAGAGGCTGGGACAGTAAAGATGAGCGGCGACCTGCGCATCCCCACCCGCCTCTGGCCTGCCGGCCATCTCCCCCTCAAGGGGGGAGATCAGCTTTCATGGGCAATTTCGCCAATCGCCAGCGCTGCACAGCAGGAGCCGGCAAAGCGGCCGGAGCAATCTCCCCCTTTAAGGGGGGGATGGCCGGCAGGCCAGAGGGGGATACGGCAGCACTCGGCCGCTCACCATACCGCGAAGCGCACTGACCATTTCGACAGGAGCGCGCCGTGAACTGGTCGGTGAGTTTCGAGCCCCTCTTCTCCTGGACCGTGCTTGCAGCAGGGCTCATCCCTCTGGCGCTTCTCATCGCGCTCAGCCTGTTGCTGGGCCGGCGCGGCGCCCTGCTCCGCCTTGCGGCGCTTGCGGCATTGGCCCTCGCGCTTGCCAATCCGGTGCTTCTCGATGAAGAGAGGGAGCCGCTCAAGAGCGTTGTCGCCGTCGTGCTGGATAAAAGCCAGAGCCAGGACATAGGCGACCGCGCGGAAAGGACGCGGCAGGCCGCCGAGGCGCTGCAGCAACGACTCCAGGCTTTTGATCAGTTCGAAGTGCGCATGGTGGAGGCAGGCCGTGGCGAGGCAGCCGACGAGCGCACGCAGACACGCCTATTCGACGCCCTGTCGAGCGCCCTGCGCGACGTACCGCCCTCTCGGGTCGCCGGCTCCATCATGATCACCGACGGACAGGTGCACGACACGCCCTCCAACACCGCCGGCCTCTCAGGGCCGCTCCATGCGCTGATTACCGGCCAGGAAGACGAACGCGACCGGCGCATCCGCTTCGAGCGCGCGCCCCGCTTCGGTATCGTGGGCCAGCCCATGGAAATGACCTACCGGGTGCTGGACACAGCCGGCGAAAGCGGCTCCACGGAAGTGGAGATCTACGTGAACGGCCAGCTTTCTTCGGTTGATCAGGCGGTGATCGGGCAGGAAATGCCTTTCGAGATCACGCTGCCCACGGCCGGCAGGAACATCGTGGAACTTCGTGTTCCGGTCGAGGAAGGCGAGATTACCGACAGCAACAACCGCGCCGTGGCGCAGGTGGACGGGATTCGTGAGAACCTGCGTGTGCTGCTCGTCTCCGGTGAGCCGCACTCGGGCGAGCGCACATGGCGCAACCTCTTGAAGTCCGATGCTTCCGTCGATCTCGTCCACTTCACGATCCTGCGCCCGCCGGAGAAGCAGGACGGTACGCCCATCAACGAATTGTCGCTTATCGCCTTCCCGACGCGCGAGCTGTTCGTCGAAAAGATAAATGACTTCGACCTCATTATCTTCGACCGTTACCAGCATCGGGACGTGCTGCCGATCCTCTACTACGATTACATCGCCGAATATGTGCAGAACGGCGGCGCCCTGCTGATCGCGGCGGGGCCTGAATTCGCGGGTGAGCAGTCGATCGCGCGAACCCCGCTGATCTCGGCCCTGCCTGCCCTGCCCAATGGCGAGGTGTTGGAGCAGGGCTTCCATCCGCGGGTGAGCGAACTCGGCAAGCGCCATCCCGTTACCCGGGCGCTCGACGGCTCGAATGCCGAGCCGCCCGATTGGAGCCGCTGGTTCCGCATCATCGGCGTCGACCGGCCCGACGGTCAGGCGGTTATGCAGGGGCCGGACGGGCGCCCGCTGCTCCTCCTTGCCCGCCAGGGCGAAGGCCGCGTCAGCATGTTCCTTTCCGATCAGGGGTGGCTCTGGGCGCGGGGCTATCAGGGCGGAGGCCCCTACGTCTCGCTCTATCGCCGGATCGCCCATTGGCTGATGCAGGAGCCGGAACTGGAGGAAGAGCGGTTGACGGCGGACGGCCAGGGCATGACCCTGGACATTACCCGGCAAACTATGGCCGACGAGGCGGGGACGGCAACCGTGACCACTCCCTCCGGGGCCACCCGCGAGGTGCCGCTGGTTGCCTCCGAGCCTGGGCTCTTCCGCGCCACCTTGGAGACGAACGAGATCGGCCTTTTCCAGGTGCGCAACGGCGATCTGACAGCTCTTGCCCATGTCGGACCGATCAATGCGCCTGAATTCGCCGATACCGTTTCCACCGAAGAGGTGCTGCGCCCGGTGGCCGAGGAGAGCGGCGGCAGTGTGCGCCGGCTCACGGCGGGCGTGACCGGTGTGAACCTGCCCAACATCGTACCGGTGCGAGCCAATGCGACTGTTGCCGCAGGGCGCGACTGGGTAGGCCTCAGAACGACCAATGACAGCGTGCTGAAATCCGTCAGCCGCGTGCCGCTCTTCGCCGGCTTCCTGGGCCTCGCGCTTCTCCTGATCGCGCTCGGCTCGATGTGGTACCGGGAGGGGCGGTAACTTCAGATATCTGCTCCAGCGTCACACCGGCTTCATCGACCATTTCTAACCTAGCCGGGTTGAGGGTGCCCCACCGGGTGCGGAAAATCTGGAGAACAACATGCCTGCCAAAGCCTTTTGGGCGGCCGTTCCGCTGGCCGTAACGATGATTGCTATACCTGTGACGGCGCAGGAGAGTGAGCCTCCGGCGATGAAGTCGGAGGTCATCGAGGTCTTCGCAATTCCTGAAGCCAACCAGGGCATTGGGGTCGATGCCGAGCATTTTTACGCCATCGACAACACGGTGATCGCCAAGTATTCCAAGGGCAACAAGACGCTCGTCAAGTCGGTCAACTACGAGGACAGGGGCGCGATCCATTTCGATAGCGCCGCCATTGTCGACGGCAGGATTTACGTCGCGCACTCGAACTATTCGACCTGGCCAATGACTAGCTCCCTCGAAATATTCGACGCCGCGACGTTGGATCACGTGGACAGCTACAGTTTCGGCATCCAGCTCGGATCCTTCACCTGGATCGACCGGGCTCCTGATGGTTCCTGGTGGGGCGGCTTCGCCAATTACAATCGCGTCTTCGACAAGAGCCCTGTCGCTTACGGCAACAAGTTCAACACCCAGGTGGTGCGCTTCACACCGGATTGGGAGATAGCGGAGCAATATGTCATTCCCGACGCGATAGTCGAAAAGTTTGATGATATGTCGAATTCCGGCGGCTCCTGGGGACCGGACGGCAATCTATACCTGAGCGGTCACGATCCGGCCGAAGCTTACGTCATGCAGGTGCCCGAAATCGGCTCGACCCTCAAATGGCTTGCCACCGTCCCCCTCGAAATCCGCGGTCAGGGCATCGCTTGGGATCGCTCGCAGCCTGGCGTCCTTTACGGCATCGTCCGCGGCAAGGGCGATGAAGAGAACCGCGTCAGCGTCAACCGGGTCGAGATCGAGAACCTCGGGCAATAGGCGGCGAAGTGGGTTAGCCCACTTGCTTTAATAGCTTTTCCATCGGTGGAGGTGAGGCAAGCGGTATGGCAGGCCCCCGCCTTGACATCGCCTCATGCATCACCATCCCCTGAAGCTCGGCAAGCGCACCCTTCTTCAGCTCCGCGGCGAGCAGGCGGCCGGGGTCCACGGGCCGTGGCATGGCGAGCTGGCCGGAAGGAACCGGCTTAAAACCGAACGGGCCATAATAGGGCTCGTCGCCTACCAGGACGACGACCCCGGCCCCGACCTCCCGTGCCGCCTGGAGGGCGATCCTCAGGAGCTTCCTGCCGATGCCCTGGTTCTTGTAGGCGGGCCGAACGGCAAGCGGACCGAGCAGAAGACCGCTGCCCTCGCCCGCGATGATGCGCGATAGCCGCACCGAGGCGATGACCCTGCCCTTATGCAGCGCCACGAAGGAAAGCGCGCGCTCGTGCGGTCCGCCCTCGCGGATCTTGTAGGCCGCCTTGGCAAAGCGGCCCGGCCCGAAGGCTTCGGCGTTGATGTCTTCGATTTCAGGATAGTGCGCCGGAGCTTCCGGCAGGAAAACGACGTCGGCAGAGGCCATGGCAAGGTTCCGGTAGGTTCAAAAGGGACATGTGCGGCGCAGGCGCGATGTTTACCGCGCGCCCATTCGGCGCTTAGCCCTTTCGTCGTCGCTCCACCCGGAAATAGATCATGCCTCTCTTCTCCCAAAGCGCCGTTCCGCTAGCACCAAATATCGCCACCGTCCACAGGATTGATTACCTGCAGGCCCTCGGAACCGATTTTATTGACGATGCGTCTACCTCGAAAAGCTTGGGAAGGCGAAAGCAGAGTCCTAAATCCGGTCTTTGAGAAAAGGAGAGAAGCGCATGGGTTTGCTTGTCGAAGGCGCGTGGCAGGACAAATGGTACGATACCTCCAAGACCGGCGGCCGGTTTGAGCGATCGAAATCGCAGTTCCGTGACTGGGTGACCAGAGACGGAAGACCGGCGGAAGGGCGCACGCGCAGCTTTAAGGCAGAGCCCGGACGATATCACCTCTATGTCTCCTATGCCTGCCCCTGGGCCCACCGAACCCTGATCTTCAGAAAGCTGAAGAAGCTGGAGGATGCTATCTCCTTTTCCGTTGTGCACCACTTCATGGGAGAGAACGGCTGGACTTTCAAGAACGAGGATGGCGCCACCGGCGACGACCTCTATGGACTGGATTACCTGCACCAGATCTATACCAAAGCGGACCCGCATTACTCCGGGCGTGTAACCGTGCCCGTATTGTGGGACCGGAAGACGGAAACGATCGTCAGCAACGAATCCGCGGAGATCATCCGCATGCTCAATTCCGCCTTCGACGAATGGGGCGATGCTTCGCTCGATTTCTACCCGGAGTCACTGCGCAGCGAAATCGATACGGTGAACGAGCTTGTCTATGCAAACATCAACAACGGCGTCTACCGCGCGGGCTTTGCGACCACGCAGGAAGCCTATGAGGAGGCTTTTCGGCAGCTCTTCGAGACACTGGATGTGATGGAAGGACGGCTGTCGCGGCACCGCTATCTCCTGAGGGATCGGCTCACCGAGGCCGACTGGCGGCTTTTCACCACCCTCGTAAGGTTCGACCCCGTTTATCACGGGCACTTCAAGTGCAATCTGCGACGCATCGCGGACTATCCCAACCTGTCGAACTACCTGCGCGAGCTCTACCAAATGCCTGGCGTGGCCGAGACCGTGAACATGCTTCACATCAAGGCGCATTATTACGGCAGCCACAGGACCATCAATCCGACCGGCGTCGTGCCGCTGGGCCCCGAGCTTGACTTTGCCGTGCCGCATGACCGGGAAAGGTTTGCCAAAGCTGCTTGAACATACCCCTCCCCCTCTGAGACTAGGGAACCGCTACCAATCTGCCGAAACTTCCAAATCGCTGAAAATCTCGCCGAGGCGGCGGCGGGTGCCCTCCGTCGTTCCCTCAGGCAACGCATCGAGCGGAAAGAACCGGGCATCCGCGATTTCCAGATCGGGCTTGCGCGGAGCGGTCTGCGCGAATTGCGTAATCAGATAGATCGCCACGTGATCACGACGGCTCGCCTTGCCGTTAAAATGGATAGACTTGAGCTGCGGCGCTCCGGTGAGCACGATATTGCCTTCCTCCTGAAGTTCTCGGGCAAGGCAGGAAAGCATGGTCTCGCCCGGTTCGACCCCGCCTCCGGGCAGATGCCAGCCGCCCACATAGGTGTGCTTCACCAGGAACACCTCACGCCGCTGCTGATCGAAGACCACGCCGCGAACACCGAGCGTCAGCGGACGCCGGAACAAGTGCCAGAGGTGAAAGAGTTTTACGCGAAACCGCATCTGCTCGGCAGTTCGCGTTTCGGCATGGGCGGGTGAAGGCATCGAATTCTCTTAGGGCTGGTAAGCCGCGACGGGGTGTTTTACAGAAACATCATGTTTCGATTGGCACATTTTTCCGATATCCATTTGGGCCCCCTTCCCGAGCTTTCCTATCGCGAACTGATCTCGAAACGCATCACTGGCTATATCAATTGGCATCGCAGGCGGCGGGTCAATCTCGACAACGGCATTATCGACCTCATCAGCAACGATATTCTGGCGTCGGCTCCCGATCATATCGCGCTGACTGGCGATTTGGTGAATCTGGCGCTCGACCGCGAGATCGAAATGGCGCAGCTGTGGCTTGAGAGTCTTGGTACGCCCGCTGATATTTCCGTCGTTCCTGGCAACCACGACGCCTATGTGCCGCACGCGCTGAACAAGGCCTGCCGCGCCTGGGGCGCTTATATGACCGCAGACGGGGCGGAACCGATCACCGATCGCCATCAATTTCCCTATATGCGGGTGCGCGGGCCTGTGGCGATTATCGGCCTGTCTTCCGCGCGGGCGACGGCACCCTTTCTCGCCAGCGGTTACTTTACCGAGGAACAGGAGAGCCGCGCCTGCGAGTTGCTGGAAGAAGCGGCCGACCGGAAGCTCTTCCGCGTCCTTCTCATCCATCATCCGCCCGTGCGCGGCGCAACAGGCCAGCACAAGCGGCTGTTTGGCATTTCCCGCTTTCAGAGCATGGTGCGCAAATACGGCGCCGAGCTTGTACTGCACGGGCACACACACCTACCGACGGTGCACCGGATCGATGGCAGCAATGGAGCAAGCGTGCCGGTGGTGGGTGTCGCCGCTGCAGGACAGGCCCATGGCGCGGCGCTGCCCGCCGCGCATTACAACCTGTTCGAGATCATGGGCGCACCAGGTACATGGCAGGTGCAGTTGATACGGCGCGGGGTGGCCGAGCCGGGCGGGAAGGTCGTGCAACTCTCCACCCAATGGCTGATCTCGACAGACCGCGCACCTGCTTAAAGTGAAGAATCGAAACTTAGGGCAATTCCGCGTTTCCTGCGCTTATGAGAGTGTCACCCCTTCGAAGCAAGGCCCACGAAGAAGCAGACGCCGCTCGCGGCAAGCGAGATCATGCCGATGGGCGCCAGGAAGAGCGGTTCGTGCATATATCCCTGCTCGTCCACATAGCTACCGATGAGCATAAAACCGACTAGGGAGATAATTGCCAACAACGCAAAGAAGGCCGAGGCCCAGAAAAATTTATTCATCAAAATAGCTCCGAAGAAGAAGCAACCACTAAAAATATGTAGAGCCTTGCGGATGAGAGCGGCTAAATTATGCCGCACCGCGATTTAGAGCCATTATGGCCCTGTAAGCTATTGAAAATACCGATGCAGTTCGGGGAAGCGGTCCCATAGAAGCAGAATAATCGAGGCGGTGCCGACAATTCCCCCGAGAATTACAAGAAAGAATGAAGCGAGGAACGGGCCCCGCGCGCGGCCTTTGCGGGCCACGACGTCCTCGACCGGTTCCTCCTCCGTTGCGCGCGGCAGGGAAAAGATTTCTCCTTCCAGATAGCGCTGACGCTCCACCATGCGTTCGGCAATGTAGCGGGTCACGAGGTCGGCGATTGGCGCAATTTCGGTCGATTCGCCAAGCACCACGCGGCCAAGCCGGGTATCGCGCAAAAAGCGGTATGTGCGCCGGTCAGGCCCCATCACCACATGGGCAACCGAATCGATCCAGAGACGTGGCTGCTGGCCGGAAGAGATGGCGAAATCGAACGCCGGATCATCCTCCGGAACCTCGGCGAACACAGGAGCAAGCTCCTGCGCCAGAATCTCTAGCCGCGCTCGGGTCGATTCACGCATATCGACCACGACATCCTCGCGGTCGGCGGCTGCGGTCTTTATCTCGCGAACCGCCTCGGCAAGGCGGTGCACCTTTGGTGCCGTGTTCTGACCAGCCTCGCTCATCATGGTTCTCCCAAGCGGCTCAAGCTAAATTTACCGTTAACATGAACCAATAGGAAAATCATCACACGATTAAGGTAGCAAGAGAGTGGGGAAATAAGGCAATAGGAGAAAACGAACCGGCTGCATGGCCCCTACTGCCCTATTTTTCTACACCCTTAGAATGCGATTGACCGCGGAGACGACCGCTTCCAGCGAGGCAGTCGTAATATTGGTATTGATGCCGACACCAAAGAGCTTTCCGCCCGGAAATTCCATCTCCACATAAGAGACGGCGGCGGCGTCGGTGCCGCGCTGGAGCGAGTGCTCCGAATAATCGAGAACCGATATCTCCATACCGATATGCCGCGACAGCGCGTTGACGATCCCGTCGATCGGCCCGGTGCCGGTTCCCTTGATCACCGTCTCCTTGCCGTTGTCGAGGATCGTGGCTTCGAGAATGCGCCGGCCCTTCATCTCGGGATCGGGAAAGGTCTGGTGATCGATCAATTTGATCCGTGCTCCGGGCTGATCGACATAGACCTCCAGAAAACGGTCATGGATACGCTTGGAAGGCAGTTCCTTCCCTTCCGCGTCGGTGATGGCCTGGATGTCCTCGCGAAACTCCACCTGCAGGTTGCGCGGCAGGTTGAGCCCGTAATCGGCTTGCAGCACATAGGCGATGCCGCCCTTGCCTGACTGCGAGTTGATGCGGATGATCGCCTCATAGGTGCGACCCACATCGGCGGGATCGATGGGAAGATACGGCACCTCCCACAGCTCCTTATTGGCCTTGCGGTAGGCCTTCATGCCCTTGTTGATGGCGTCCTGATGGGAGCCGGAGAAGGCCGTGTAGACCAATTCGCCCACATAGGGGTGCCGTTCCGGGATGCGGAGCTGGTTGGAATATTCGTAGACATCCTTGATGCGGTTGATTTCCGAACAGTCGAGCACGGGATCGACGCCCTGCGTGTACATGTTGAGCGCCAGCGTGACGATGTCGACATTGCCCGTCCGCTCGCCGTTGCCGAACAGCGTTCCTTCCACACGGTCCGCGCCTGCCATCAAGCCGAGTTCGGTGGCCGCGATGGCCGTGCCCCTGTCGTTGTGCGGGTGCAACGAGACGATCAGGCTGTCGCGCCGGTCGAGCTGCCGGCACATCCACTCGATCTGGTCGGCATAGATGTTGGGCGTCGACATCTCCACCGTGGATGGCAGGTTGATGATGAGCTTGTCTTCCGGCGTGGGCTGGACGATCCCGATCACCGCGTTGCAGATCTCCAGCGCCACATCCAGCTCGGTGCCGGTAAAGCTCTCGGGCGAATACTGGAAGCGGTAGCCCCCGCCCGCTTTCGCAGCCATATCCGTGATCATCTTGGCGGCATCGGTGGCGATCGTCTTGATGCCGGCGACATCCTTTTCAAACACAACGCGACGCTGCAACTCGCTGGTGGAGTTGTAGAAATGGACGATCGGATGCGTGGCCCCCTCGAGCGCCTCGAAAGTGCGCGCGATCAGCTCTGGCCGGCACTGCACCAACACCTGGAGGGAGACGTCGTCGGGCACATTGCCCTCTTCGATTGCCCAGCGCGTGAAGTCGAAATCGGTCTGAGAGGCCGAGGGAAAGCCGATTTCTATCTCCCGAAAGCCCATATCGAGGAGGAGAGCGAACATCCGCGCCTTGCGATCATGCCCCATGGGGTCAATTAGGGCCTGATTGCCGTCGCGCAGATCCACCGAGCACCAGACCGGCGCCTTTTCTATCCGCTTGGAGGGCCAGGTGCGGTCGGAAAGGTCGACAAAGGGATAGGGCTGATATTTGCGCGGGGCGGTCGGCATTCCCTTGCGGGTGCTGCGATGCAAAATCTCGTTCTTGGCGTCCATTTGCTCACTCCGGGCGGTAGCACGTTGCTCGGAAGCGACGGCCCGCCTGTCAAGGCTTCAAATCCAGTTTCTGACGGGAAGGAGCAGACCAGCGATCACCGGCGATCGATCGCCGGGCGCTCCTTCAGCGGGCCCGGCGATCGCCGATAAGGCCGAGAAGAAGGAGGCTGGAAAGCGCACGAGCCGTCGCGCCGCAATTGGCAGCGGGGCTGAAAGGATCGAAATGCGCAGCGTGTGACATGGCTCCCTGATAGCCGAGGCCGCTCAATGATGCAAGATGCCCCTTCTTGCAGCTTGACAGACGGCGTGTCCTTTGCAATAAACCATCTAGTTAATTAACTAGAAAGATAAATAATGGCGAAGGCAGACACGTTGAATGCCGCCTTCTCGGCCCTTGCCGACCCAACACGCCGCGCCATTATCGCGAGGCTCGCGGCTGGCGAAGCGACGGTGAATGAGCTTGCCGAGCCGTTCGACATGAGTCTTCCGGCCATATCGAAGCATCTGAAGGTGCTGGAGCGCGCCGGCCTCATTTCGCGCGGTCGCAACGCCCAGTGGCGCCCCTGCCGGCTGGAAGCTGGCCCGCTGAAGGAAATCGCCGATTGGGTGGAGCGTTACCGTCGGTTCTGGGAAGAAAGCTTTGACCAGCTCGACAGCTATCTGATGCAAATCCAGCACAAGGAGAAATCCGATGACGCTTGATGCCACGGCCGCGCGGCAATCCGATGCCGAGCTTTACATCTCCCGCCTCTTCGACGCGCCGCGCGCGCTCGTCTTCGAAGCTTGGACCAAGCCCGAACACCTGAACCGTTGGTGCTGCCCCAAGGGCTTCACCCTTCCCTTTTCAGAAGGCGATATCCGCACCGGCGGCTCGTTCAAGACATGTATGCGCTCGCCCGAGGGGCAGGACCATTGGCTGAGCGGCACATATCGCGAGATAACGCCACCCGAACGCCTCGTCTTTACCCATGCCTGGCACGACGAGAACGGCACACCGGGTCATGAAACGGTGGTGACCGTCACGCTCAAAGAGGAAGGCGGGAAGACGCGGCTCACCCTGCAACAGGCCTTCTTCGTCACCAAAGCCTCGCGCCATGGGCATGAAGAGGGCTGGAACGAGACACTCGACAATCTGGCCGACTACCTGGCGGCGCTTTCAGGTTGAAATGCGTCCGAGCACCTGAGCTGAAATGCGAGCTTCCGCGACCAAGCCTCGAGAAAGACTCGCATTTCGCTCTTCAGGAAAGGGAGAGTGAGACACTGAGCCCGTCTTCACACATAAGGAGGACCGGAATGAAGAAGACCTACCACGGAAGCTGCCATTGCGGCGCGGTGCGCTTTGCGGCCGATATCGACCTTGCATCGGCTGGCGAACGCTCCGAACCCGCACGGCCAGGCATTTGGTGGACGTCCACCTTTCGCTGCAACTGCTCGTCTTGCCTGAAAACACGATTCTGGAAAGCCTTTGTCCCACCGGAAGATTTCCAATTGCTCTCAGGCGCGGACGCTTTGACGGAATACCGCTTCGGCGAGAAAATGATCGGCCATGTGTTCTGCAAACATTGCGGTGTTCACCCCTTTGCCAGCGCTGATTTCGAAATCATGGGCGGAGCTTTCTACGCGGTGAACATAGTTTGCCTGGACGATGCCACCGAAGCGGAATTGGCTAGCGCGCCTATCATCTACGAGGACGGCCGGCACAACGCTTGGGATAAGTCTCCGAAGGTGACTTCCTATCTTTAGAGCTGCGCCGAGGGCTGCCGCGCCGCCACCTCCTGATAGGCCGCATATAGCCTCTCGCGCACGCCCGGTCCTGGCCTTTGCTTCGTCGGGATGCCCAGATGCTCTTGGCGCAGCTCATCCATGAATTCCTCCCACAGCGCCGGCCCGCCCTCCTCCAGAAGCTGCGCGCGAATTGAAAGCGCCTCCGTGACAGGCAGCCACCTGCGCCCCCAGGCGCCGATCATCGCAAAAATCGGCAGAAGCTCGATGCCCTTTTCCGTCAGGCTGTAGATCGCCTTCTGTTTATGGCTCGGGTCATCTTCCCTGGAGATGACGCCCTCGGCCACGAGCCGCCGCAGCCGGTCGGCAAGGATGTTCGACGCGATCCCTTCCTCGTTCTGCGAAAGCAGTTCGCGGAAGTGGCGGCGGTTCCCGAACATCATGTCGCGCACGATGATGAGCGACCATTTGTCCCCCAGCACTTCGAGCGTGAGATTGATGGGGCAGCCCGAACGATGGGTGTCGGATTCTTCCCTTTCAGCAGTCAATTCGCGTTCTCCAAAAAAACGGTTGCAATATAAGATCAGTTTCGTTTACCCTGCAACCAGTTGCAATTTGCAATCAGACTCATATCAAGTTAGGGAGGCCACCATGAATACGCGCATAGTCAAGGCCAATGATATCGAAATCGCCACGGAGGCATTCGGCGATCAATCGCACCCTCCGGTGGTTCTGATCATGGGCGGGATGGCCTCCATGTTATGGTGGCCGGAGGAATTCTGCCGTCGGCTCGCGGGACGCGGCCGCTTCGTGATCCGCTACGACCAGCGCGACACAGGTCTCTCGACGAAATATCCGCCCGGCCAGCCGCGCTATGGCTATGGCGATGCGGTCGATGACGTCTTCCGCGTGCTCGACGGCTACGGGATTTCCGCCGCACATATTGTCGGCTTTTCGCTTGGCGGCATGGCCGGCCAGGGCGCTGCACTGAAGAAACCGGAGCGCGTGCTTTCCTTGACGGCGATCAGCACTTCGCCGCTTGGGACGGACACCTCCCACCTTCCTGCAGCCGGCGAGGCTTGGTTGGAACACATGAAACTGGACGTGGATTGGTCGGACCGGGCAGAGGCGGTCAGGTACCTGGTCGACGATGCGCGCCTGACTGCGGGCACGGCACATCCGTTCGACGAAGCCCGGACCCGAGCCTTCATCGAACGCGACTTCGACCGCTCGGGTGGCTATCTCAGCGCCACCAACCACAGCATCCTCTTCGAGATCGGTGAACCGTGGCGAGGCCGGCTGCACGAGATGAAGGTGCCGCTTCTCGTCATCCACGGCACCGCTGACCCGGTATTCCCGGTTGAGCATGGCGAGACCCTTGCCGCTGCCGTTCGCGGCGCCCGCCTGCTGAAGCTCGACGGGGGCGGCCACGAATTGCATCCGGGCCATTGGGATGGGATCGTCGGCGCGATCGCCGAGCACACAAACGATACCGGAAGAGAGAAGCAAACCAACTGACAAAGGAGACAAGCGATGAGACGATTGGTGGTCTGGAACGCAATGACGCTCGACGGCTATTTCGAGGGCCAAGCTCCGTGGGATCTCAGCTTTCACGAGACAATATGGGGAGACGAGCTGGAGGCGTTCTCGCTCGAGCAGGGCAAGGAGATCGGCACGCTTCTTTTCGGACGGCGCACCTATGAGGGCATGGCCGACTACTGGACAAAGGCGACCGGGGAGATTGCCGACATGATGAATTCGATCGAGAAGGCGGTGGCGACGCGCACGCTCGACGAGGCAACGTGGAACAACACCCGGCTCTTGAAGGGCGATGCTACCGAGGCGGTCAGGGCGCTAAAGGCTGAGGATGGCAAGGACGTTTTTGTGTTCGGCAGCGCCGACATGCTCGATTCCCTGCTCAAGGCGGGGCTCGTGGATGAATACCGGATCTGCGTCGCGCCAGTGGTGCTAGGCGGGGGCAATCCGCTGTTCAAGCCTCAGGACCAGCAGTTAAAGATGCACCTTCAAGGCACGCGCCCCCTCAAGACCGGCGCTGTAATTGTCACCTACCAGGTGGGCGGATAAGCTCAGTTTTCAGGGCGTTCCACGGATGCGGGTATGCGAGGCATCCGCCATCCCCTTTTCACGTTTTTCAACGGGTGCTGTCGGACATCGCTACCTTTCCTCGTCCTTTGGTTGCCGGGCGGCAGCGCACCTCGCTATTTTGCTGTTACGCTGTGCCGGCAATCACGAGGCCAATCGTTAGGAGCAAACGATGCGTTACATGATGCTGATGATCCCGAAAGGCTACGAAGCGGCCGAGCCCGGCACTCTTCCAGAGGCCGATGCCGTCGGGCCGATGATGCACTACAACGAGGAACTTCAGAAGGCTGGCATCCTCGTTTCCGCGGAAGGTCTGCACCCACCCTCCATGGGTGCGCGGGTCTCCTTCGCACATGGCCTTCCGGAGGTGACAGACGGCCCGTTCGCCGAGGCTAAGGAAGTGTTGGGCGGCTTCTGGATCATTGATGTAGGCTCGCTGGAAGAGGCGATCGAATGGGCCAAGCGCTGCCCCGGCAGCCCCAATGAGACCATCGAGATCCGGAAGATCATGGAGATGGACGATTTTCCGGAGGACTTACGTGCAGTGGCAGATGGCTTCGAGACGATGCAGACCAAGAAGGCGAAATAAGCTTCGCCCCTCTCAAGCGTGCTTGGCCTTATGCGCCGGCTCCACATGGATGACAACGCGCGTTCCCGGCATCTCCCTGCCCAGCGCGTGTTCGATGCGGTCGCAAATGTCGTGCGAACGCTCGACCGTCATCTCGGAAGGGACCACCAGATGGAATTCGATGAAGCGGGCCCGGCCCGCTTCTCGTGTTTTCAGGTCGTGGAATTCCAGCGCTCCTTGGCTGTTCTCCGCGATCAGCCGCTCGATCTCGGCACGGTCGGCCGGGTCCACGGCCACATCCATCAGCCCTTGCACCGATGAACTCAACATCTTCCAACCATGCCAGATGATGTTGACGGCCACGATCACCGCCATCAGCGGATCGAGCCAAAGCCAGCCGGTGGCAAGGGCGAACAACAGCCCGGCGATTACCCCCGCCGAGGTGACCACGTCAGCCCAAAGATGCCGCCCATCCGCGACGAGCGCGGGCGACCGCGCCTTGCGACCCTCGCGCATCAGCACCATAGCCCAGAGGCCGTTGCCGACCGCCGCTACGGCATTGATCGCCACGCCCGGGCCCGGCGCCTCGATCCTGTGGAGCGTGAAAAAGGCATCGGCCGCCTCCCGCAGGATGAGCAGCGCGGCGAGCACGATGAGCACGCCTTCGAGAACCGCCGAGAAGTACTCGGCCTTGTGGTGCCCGAAGGGATGGTTCTCGTCCGCCGGGATGTAGGAGACGCGGATCGCGTACCATGCCGCCAGCGACGCCACGACATTGACGATGGATTCCATGGCATCCGATAGCAGCGCCACGGACCCGGTCAGCCACCAGGCAAGGAATTTCAGCACCAGGATGACCATGCCGACCACGATGGTCCACGTGGACAGACGGCGGATGTTGGAGCGCTTCGGCATTGGCTACGCGGCGGCCATTGCCGCGGAGTTATGAAAAGGCGGCATGGTCACGCCGCCTTCACCTTGGATTTCCGCGGCAGATGCGCCACAACGTTCTCGATCATGCGCATGCCGGCATTGTGGCCGAGCGTCATGATGGATTCGGGGTGAAACTGCACAGCCGCCACCGGCTCGCTCTCATGCTCGATCGCCATCACCACGCCGTCCTCCGTCTCTGCCGTGACGACGAAGGGCTTCGGCAGGCGCACCGGATCGGCGAAGATCGAGTGATAGCGCCCCACCGTCACCTCCTGCGGCAGACCCGAGAAGATAAGGCTGTTGTGGCCGGCGCGGATGCGCGAGGGCTTGCCGTGCATCGGCTCGTGCAGGTGGCGCAGCTCGCCGCCATAGGCAACCACCAGCGCCTGCAGGCCGAGACAGACGCCGAAAATCGGGAGTTCCCGCCCGCGCGCCTTTTTGATCGTAGCCGTGCAGTCGAAGTCCTCCGGCGTGCCCGGCCCCGGCGAAAGCACCACAAGATCCGGTTTCACGCGCTCGAACACGCTTTCGGCAACCGGCGTGCGCACGGTCGTCACCTCCGCGCCCGTCTGCCGGAAATAGTTTGCGAGCGTGTGCACGAAGGAGTCCTCGTGATCCACCAGGAGGATTTTCACGCCCTCGCCCACGCGCGCTGTCTCTCGTTCTTCATTGGCCATATTCGTCTTCCCCGCGTCGCGAATGGCCGAAAGCATTGCAGAAGCCTTGAGTTCCGTTTCGGCCTCCTCTTCCTCTCCATTGGAATCGAAGAGAAGCGTCGCCCCTGCCCGCACTTCGGCGATGCCGTCCTTGATGCGTATGGTGCGCAGCGTCAGGCCCGTGTTCATGTCGCCGTTGAAATGGACCATGCCGACCGCCCCGCCATACCAGGCGCGCGGGCTCTTCTCGTTCTCCTCGATGAAACGCATGGCCCAGAGCTTCGGCGCGCCAGTAACGGTGACTGCCCAGGCATGGCTGAGGAACGCATCATAGGCGTCCATGCCCTCGCGCAGCCGGCCTTCGATATGGTCCACCGTGTGGATCAGGCGCGAGTACATTTCGATCTGCCGCCGCCCGATCACGCGCACCGAGCCCGGCTCGCACACGCGGCTCTTATCGTTGCGGTCGACATCCGAGCACATTGTCAGCTCCGACTCGTCCTTCTTGGAGTTCAAGAGCTTCAGGATCTGCTCCGAATCGGAGATCGCGTCGTCGCCGCGCTTGATGGTGCCGGAGATCGGGCAGGTCTCAACGCGCCGGCCCGACACACGCACGAACATCTCCGGCGAGGCGCCGACGAGATATTCCCCCTCACCGAGATTGATGAAGAAGGAATAGGGCGATGGATTGATCTGCTTCAGCCTGCGGCAGATGGCCGAGGGCGGGTTCTGGCATTGCTCGAAAAACATCTGCCCCGGCACCACCTCGAAGAGGTCGCCGCGCCGAAAACTCTCTTTCGCCTTCTCGACGAGGCTCGCATATTCGCCAGGCTCATGATCGCAGCGCGGCGGCACTTTCAACGGCTTCTGGAACGGCTCCTCACGGCCCTCCCGCGGCAGGCCCTCGGTGGAAAAGCCCTCGCCCGCATAGTCGTAGCGGTCATGCCATGCCTTGGCCGTGTAGTGATCGACCACGAGGATCTCGTCGGGCAGGAACAGCACCAGATCGCGCTGGCTCTCCGGCCGGTCGAGCCGCAGCTTCACCGGGTCAAACTGGAAGGCAAGATCGTAGCCGAACGCGCCGTAGAGTCCGAGATTGCTGTCGTTGTCCGTGTGGAAGAGATTGGTGATGGCGCGAAGCACGGTGAAGACGGAAGGAACGCGGGAGCGCTCCTCCTCCGCAAAGACCTCCGTCGGCTCGGACACATCGACCGTGATCAGCCGCGGCTGCGCGAGGGCCATGGTTACCTCCGGCAGCGCCTCGACGACGCCGGCGATGGCAGGCAGCATCGCTTCACCGCGCCTGTTCAGCGCCTCGATCTTCATGGCGCGGCCACGCGCGGAAATCACAAGTGGAGGATCGACAATGGCCGTATCCCAGCGCGTATAGCGGCCTGGATACTCGTAATTGGAGGAAAACACCGCCCCTCGGCGGCTGTCGAGCGCGTCGATATAGGCGTCGATTGCGCCGCCGTAAGGCACCTCCATGCGCGAACGGGTAATCGCGATACCGCCCGCCGTGACGAAGCGCTCGCTGCCGTCTTCCAAGACTTCCAAGCTCATCTCCTGCTCCCGTTTCAAGATGCCGCCGGGAAGCCCCAAACTAAAATGGCCGCCCGGTTTTCACCTGCGGCCATCGTCGAAGTTCAAACGCTCATGCTAGCGCCGGCCGCTCGTTAGCGGGCCCACCACCAAAGCTTTGCGTTTAGAACCATGCTCATAGCATTTCCATAGCGGCGAACCGGCATTCGCGCAACTGTTTCCTCACTCTTCCGACCGAACCGTGCGCTTCCTGCGCAGGAACTGCAGAACGGCCACGAGAAGCCAGACGAGGCTTGCCCACGCAACCCCGAGCGCCCATCCGGCGGCAACATCGCTTGGCCAATGGACCCCGAGATAGACGCGGCTTACACCCACAATCAAGGAGACGAAGACCGCCACCCCAGCCACGTAGATTCTCACGCGCAGGTCGTGAACGAAGCGGATAACAAGGGCCGCGAGCGTGAGATAAGCGACGGTGGTCACCATCGCATGTCCGCTCGGGAAGCTCGCCGTATGCACTATGTCGAGCTGCGGGACGAGATCCGGCCTCGCCCGGTCGTAGAACTGTTTGGAGAGGAACGAGGCAAGCGAGCCTGTTCCGACCGACAGGATCGTGTAAAGAGCCGGGCCATGGCGTCGCGTGACGAGGAGCAGTCCCACCACGGCGGCGACGGTGAGGATGATCAGGGTGTAGCCGCCGAGCGCGGTCACCTCCAGCGCCGCCTCCTCCAGCCAGGGCGGACCGAGCGGATTGGCGGGATCGGCCGGATTGCGGAAAGCGAGGAAGAGCCTCTCGTCCCAGGCGCGGATCTCGCCCTCGGCCATTTCGTCGGCGAGCGACAGGAAGGCATAAAGGCCCAGCCCCATGATGCCGATGACAGCGACCGGCAGCACCGATCCGGGCCGGTGCTGCATGCCTCGGACTATGCGGGTCGCCCATTCGACCATCCCTCCGGTAACCAGGTTCATTGAGCCTCCATCATTTCAGCGGCTTGAAAATAACGTCGTCGTTCCAAATGTCTTTAATATGTATTTCTCATCCATTCCGGCAGGGGCGCGGCAACATGGCCTGGTCATTCAATATCGGTAAGTTCAGCGGCACCGTTGTGCGCGTGCATGTGACGTTCCTGCTGCTGCTCGTCTGGATCTGGTTCATGCATTACCGGATCGGCGGCGCGGCCGCCGCATGGGAGGGCGTGGCCTTTATCATCGCGGTCTTCGCCTGTGTCGTGCTGCACGAATTCGGCCATGCGTTCGCCGCCCGCCGATACGGCATCAAGACGCCAGATATCACACTTCTTCCGATCGGCGGGCTCGCCCGACTCGAGCGCATGCCGGAAGAGCCCGGCCAGGAATTTGTGATCGCGGTGGCGGGCCCGCTGGTCAATGTGATTATCGCGGCGATTATTTTCCTAGCGGTGGGCGGTTCCGCCGGAATAGAGCAGATGATGCAGGTGGAAAATCCGCGCACGAGCTTTCTCGTGCGGCTTGCCGGCGTGAACGTGTTTCTCGTGCTCTTCAACATGATCCCCGCCTTTCCCATGGATGGCGGCAGGGTGTTGCGCGCCATTCTCGCCACGCGCATGACCTGGGCGCGCGCCACGCAGATCGCTGCCAATATCGGCCAGGGGCTCGCCTTCCTGTTCGGCTTTCTCGGTCTATTCTACAATCCGCTGCTCATCTTCATCGCAATCTTCGTCTATCTCGCCGCCGCCGCCGAGGCGCAGAACGCGCAGATCCGGGACATCTCAAACAGCGTGCTGACGGGCGATGTGATGGTGACGGAATTCGCCTCTCTCGAGCGCTCATCGACCATCGCCGAGGCCATCGACCGCCTGCTGGCGACCACGCAGAGCGAATTCCCCGTGCTCGACGCCGATGGTCATCTGACCGGTCTGCTCACCCGAAACGACATGATCGCCGCCTTGAAGGAGACAGGGCCCGACGCGCCGGTGGTGAGCGTGATGCGCACGGATGTGCCGAGCGTTCACCGTCTTCAGAGCCTTACTGACGGGTTCCGGCTGATGCAGGAGAAAAGCGCGCCCGCCGTCGCCGTGGTGGACAGCGGCGGCCGGCTTGTCGGCTTGCTCACGCACGAGACCATTGGCGAAATGATGATGGTGCGCGCGGCCATGCCAGAGGGCTTTCGCTTCGGCCGTTTGCGGCAGACCCCCTTCATTCGCCGTCCTTGACATTGAAAGTCCGGTGGCCCAAGTTAAACCTATGAGCGAAACCGCACCCCGCATATTCTTTCTTTTTAGGGTCTGTCCCATCGCCGGACACTAACCCCGGGTTCGGGCTCTGCGCCCCCGAACCTCGGGGCGCGATGGGCCGGTTCTAATCGGCGGCTCGCAGCAGGCGCATCCAGCAAGAACAAGAAATTGGCCGGGCAGATCTCGGCTCAATGGGTGAACCTATGCACAGTAAGCGCAAGCCAAGCATCACAATTTCAAGAACGGACCACGACCGGCTTCTGGGGCTGGCGACGGCAATGGAGAACCGGGATCCGGTGCTCGCCGAAACGATGATCTCAGAGTTGGAGCGGGCCCGCGTCGTGGAAGATGCGGCCTTGCCTGACACAGTCGTGCGGATGGGTTCAACTTTGACTTATACCGCTGATGACGGCGAGCCGCAGACCGTTTCCCTCGTCTATCCCGGAGAAGCTGACATCGCGCAGGGAAGGGTTTCAGTGACAACGCCCGTCGGAACCGCGCTGATCGGCCTTTCCGTGAACCAGACGATCGACTGGACGGCGCGTGACGGTCGGGTTCACCGCCTGAAGGTCATTAACATCAGCAAGTCTGGTAGCGACGGACAGTCATGAGCCTGAGGCTCCTCTTCTTCGCAGGCACTCTCCAAAACGGCAACAAGCCCCTGCGCCGATAAACGCTGGCGCAGGGGTGGTCTCACCAGTTTGTCAACTTACGGTCCGCGCCAAACCGCGGGGCCTTGGAGATTGTCGTGTGGGGAAAACGGGGCTGTACGCTTACAACAAGGGACTTTGAGACACTCCAGCAGATGTTCGAGGAACATCGCGACCGCAACGAAGCGATGACCATGCTTTTGCGTCACAAGCTTGAAACGGCGCGCGTGACGCGGCCGGAAGTCACACCGGACGACGTCGTGACGCTCAACAGCCGCATCAGCTTTCGCGTGGGTAACGGTATGCCGGAGACACGCATAATATGCCGTGACCGGTCGCGCGGTCCGCTCGGCTATTTCCTGCCGATCACGACCATACGCGGACTGGCGCTATTGGGATTGACTGAAGGACAGATGACACCCGTTTCCCGAGGCCGGTCGCTCGTCGAAATCCTTCAGGTAACCGCCATCCACTATCAGCCGGAGCGCGCCGCAAGAATAAGGGACTTGGATGCAGCTAAGGGCTCCAGGTTCCGCGTTAGCGAAGGTGGAAATCAGGCGGAAACCGGCCTTCACCAGAAGTCTCTAAAGCGTCCGGACGGAGATGATCCGGGCCCAAACGCGGCCTGACCTATTGTTCTGATTAAAAAAGACCTTCTATGTAGCCGGCCTCATTGAGAAATATCTTCTCGGCCGAGGGCGCGCGCGGCAGGCCCGGCATGGTCATGATCTCACCGCAGATCGCGACCACGAAGCCGGCCCCTGCGGAAAGCCGCACTTCCCGCACCGGGACGACGTGATCCACCGGCGCCCCGCGCAGATTGGAATCGGTGGAGAAGGAATATTGGGTCTTGGCCATGCAGACCGGAAGATGCCCATAGCCCTGGTCTTCCCATTGCTTAAGCTGGGCGAGCACGGTGCCGTCGGCCACCGCGCGTGAACCTCGGTAGATCCGCCGCACGATCGTATTGATCTTTTCGAACAGCGGCATGTTGTCGGGATAGAGCGGTGCGAACTGGGAAGCGCGGCTCTCCGCCAACGCCACGACCTTATGAGCCAGTTCCTCGATGCCGGCCGAGCCTTCCGCCCAATGCCGGCAAAGCACCGCCTCTTCGCCTTGCGCCCCCACATAGGCCCTCACGGCCTCTATTTCCGCCGGAGTGTCGGTTTCAAAATGGTTGATGGCAACGATAGCTGGAACGCCGAACTGCTTTATGTTTTCGATGTGACGGCCAAGATTGGCGCATCCCCTGATGAGGGCATCGACATCTTCCGCGCCGAGATCTTCCTTCTTCACGCCTCCATTCATTTTAAGCGCGCGCACGGTAGCAACGATGACCGCCGCGGCAGGCTTAAGACCGGTCTTCCGGCATTTGATATCGAAGAACTTCTCGGCGCCGAGGTCCGCCCCAAACCCCGCTTCCGTGACCACATAGTCCGCCAGTTTCAGCGCAGTGCTCGTGGCCATCACTGAATTGCAGCCATGGGCAATATTGGCGAAAGGCCCGCCATGGACGAAGGCCGGGTTGTTTTCCAGCGTCTGAACCAGGTTCGGCTGCAACGCATCCCTGAGGAGGACGGCCATCGCTCCGTCGGCCTTGAGGTCGCGCGCGAAGACAGGGCTTTTGTCGCGCCGGTAGGCGACGATGATGTCACCCAGCCGTTTTTCGAGATCGCCGAGATCCTTTGCCAGGCAAAGGATCGCCATCACCTCCGAGGCGACGGTGATGTCAAATCCCCCTTCGCGCGGATAGCCGTTGGCGACACCGCCGAGGGAGCAGACGATCTCACGCAGCGCGCGGTCGTTCATATCCATCACGCGCCGCCAGGTCACCCGGCGCGTGTCGATGCCAAGCTCATTTCCCCAATAGATGTGGTTGTCGATCAGGGCAGAGAGCAGATTGTGGGCGGAGGTGACCGCATGAAAATCGCCGGTGAAGTGGAGGTTGATGTCTTCCATCGGGATCACCTGCGCGTAACCGCCGCCCGCCGCCCCGCCCTTCATGCCGAAGCAGGGGCCGAGCGAGGCTTCGCGGATGCAGACGATCGCCTTCTTGCCGATGCGGTTGAGGCCGTCGCCAAGGCCGACCGTTGTGGTCGTCTTGCCCTCGCCTGCCGGGGTCGGATTAATCGCGGTGACGAGGATCAGCCTTCCGTCCGGCCTTTTTCGAGCCTCAGCGATAAACTCGGCCGACACCTTCGCCTTGTCGTGGCCGTAAGGCAGAAGGTGCTCAGACGCGATGCCCAGCCCCGCCCCAATCTCCTGGATCGGCTTCTTCCTCGCCGCGCGGGCGATCTCGATATCTGACTTCACATCTGCCATGAGCACCCCCCGCGAATAGCAAGTAGGAATTAGCGAATAGATGGCCCGAATGGGCGCGGGCCTGTCAACCGGCCCAATCCGCTATTCGCTACTTCCTAGTCGTCACTCATCTATCCAGAACATCCCTCAGCTCGACCAGGTTCGAGCGCGCACGCAGGATGTAAAATCCCATCGTGGCAAGATGCGTCGGCATTATCCAGCCGTCTTCCCGCCCGTTGGATATGATGAAGGGAGTGATGTTGAGGGCGGCGCGAAACTGGCTTTCGGTCTGATCCCAGAGAGGCCCCAGCGAACGCTGCGTAATGACGCCGTCAAAATCGATCCTTGCCGCGTGCAGTATCCCGTAATAGCCGTAGAGCTGGCCATAGGCGAACCAGAACCGGTCATCCGCGCGGGTATCCAGCCAGCCGGCGTTATAGTTCTCCGACCGCTCGCGCAGAATGGCCGATGTCGAGCCCAGATCGCTGGCGATGCGATCGAGGAACTGGATGAGATTGTCGGCGCGCGCGTCAAACGTGGCCTCGCAGTTTGCGAGACGCGTATTGAAGCTGCGCAGAGACGAAATGGCGGTTCGGTAGAAGCTTGGCGTCGGCGTTTTCGGGCCGAAGGGATTGAGACCGAAATACCAGGCGTCTTCGCTGAACTGCATGCTCTCGCGCGCCTTCTGCAGATCGCTATCGATCTGGGACGTGCCGCGGACGCGGCCCAGCGCGTCCACCAGTTCCACCGTGGTGCGGCGGACCGCCTGGTTCACGCCCCGCTGGAACGAAGCCTTGTTGTCGAAATAGGGCGTGCTGTCCCAGTCCAGGCCGAAGAAGCCCAGCTTGTAGAGGATCATCGAAGAGATCCAGGCATTCTGGTTGACGTTGAAGTCCGTGAGATCGGCCGCCACCTCTGCGATGGCTGAAGGAGCACAGCTTTGCGGTGCCTGCCCTGCGGACGTCGCCGCCAGCTGTTCGCCGGGCGCTGCTCCACGTCTGTCGGCGTCATAGGCCTGTACATAGTCCGGGTTGAAGCCGGTCCAGACCTGGGTCTGCGAGAAGAAATAAATGTAGAGCCCGACAAAGATGACGAGAAAAGCGGCTACGACGCCGCGTGCGATCCATCCGCTTCGCATGAACCAGCGCCCGAGTGCCATGAACGGCCATGCAAGCCAGTAGATGAACCAGCCGATCCCCTTGCCGATGGCCGCAAACACCCGCGTAAAGAAACCAACGATGGATTCGAGCACCGGCACCCCCTGACACGACAGCGCCTCGCCGGCGCCAAGTCCATTTCAGATAGGCGGTTTTGGGCTCCATCACAATGCAGGCCCGCGGCAAGCCGCACGTCAGAGGCATTGCCGACGCCGGCGATAACCTTTTCCGATGTTTGCTCTACCCCTCCGGAAACACCAGCGACTGGTGCGCCCCGATCCCCGCCAAGGTTCCTTCGCCCACGGCAAGCGGGACGGAGCCCGCCGGCCGGCCGGCATCACCGCAGGCGAACACCCCCGGCACAGACGTCTCCTTGAAGGAATTGGTCTTGATGAACGTGCCGACGGCTCCCTGGTCCAGCTCGCAGCCGAGCTGCTCGGCGAGCGTGCCCGAAAGGCGCGTGATCGTGGCGGTGAAGAGGGCGGCAGGCGAGAACACCCTCCCGTCGCTCATTACAACATCGGCCTCGCCGTCGATCCTCTCGATCAATCCGGTCTCCATCACCACGTCGCGCCGGTTCAGCTCCGCCTGCTCTTTCTCGGTCGGCGCAAAAATGCCGTTGAGGAAGAAGATGGTCTTGCCCCACTCGGGCAGCAGCAGCGCGTGATGCATCGACGCCGGCTGGGAGGCAAGCACGCCGATGCGTCCGCCTTCGAGTTCGTACCCATGGCAATAAGGGCAGTGGAAGACGCTCTTTCCCCAACGCTCCGCGAGGCCGGGAACCTGCGGCAGGTCATCGACGACACCGGTTGCGAGGATCAGGCGCCGTGCTTCATAGCTGTCGCCGGTTGAAGTTCCCACGAGGAAGCCCTCCTCTCCCCTCCCCGCGGTTTCGGCCCTGCCCTGTTTCCACTCCACGGTGGGGTAGGCCATCACTTCCGCGCGGCCGCGTGCGGCGATCTCGTTGGGAGATGCGCCGTCCTGCGTCAGAAACCCGTGGGAGCTCTTGGCAAAGCGGTTGCGGGGCTGTCCCTCGTCTATCACCAGCACACGGCGGCGTGCGCGCCCGAGCTGCAGTGCCGCCGCAAGGCCGGCATAGCTGCCGCCGACCACGATCACATCATAATCCATTCGAATGCCTTTGCTTGTGGCTGTAACGATGAG
This sequence comes from Chelativorans multitrophicus, assembly GCF_011317445.1. GTDB lineage: Bacteria > Pseudomonadota > Alphaproteobacteria > Rhizobiales > Rhizobiaceae > Chelativorans > Chelativorans multitrophicus. The sequence goes on along the minus strand of NZ_JAAAPL010000002.1, from coordinate 84,798 downwards.
CGGAGCCCGATCGATATCCGTGGCAAGCTTAGCTAGAGTGATATCCCCGCCCGGCCACTGGGAAATGCTTCCGCCTCGCGGAAAAGCAAGCTCGCGACGAAAAGACTTGCGGAGCTGCGACGGCTGCGCAATTCGAGGAAAGAAAGGGGAGCAAAATGGAAAAGGAACAGACCGACCCGATCCTGGAGACGGATGCCGAGGCGATCCGGCTGGCAAAGACCCTGCTGCGCTCCGCCCGTTTCGGAGCGCTCGCGACCCTCGATCCGGCGGATGGCGCACCACTTGCAACGCGCGTGGCAGTGGCAAGCGATATGGATGGAACGCCGCTCATCCTGGTCTCCGCCCTTTCCGCCCACACGAAAGCGCTTACCGCCGATCCTCGCTGCTCGTTGCTGGTTGGCGAACCCGGCAAGGGCGATCCCCTCGCCCACCCGCGCCTGACAATCAAGGCGCGCGCCGAAAAGCTCGAACGGGGAACGCCCGAGCACGGCCATGCTGCCCGCCGCTACCTGAACAGGCATCCGAAGGGCAAACTTTACGTTGATTTTCCTGATTTTTCCTTCTTCCGGCTTTCACCGGAAAGCGCCCTTCTCAACGGCGGCTTTGCCCGCGCCTATAGGCTGAAGCGTGAGGAGCTTTTGACCGGTGGCCCTCTGCACGCTTTCCTGGAGATGGAGCAGCGCGCCGTCGACCATATGAACGAGGATCATGCGGATGCGGTGGAAAACTATGCCGTTCACTTCACAGGCGCCGAACGCGGCAGGTGGCTCTTGACCGGCATAGATCCCGAGGGCATCGACCTTGCAAAGGGCGACGAGGTACGCCGCGTCTTCTTTAAAGCCCCGCTTGGGGACGCCTCCGAGATGCGGCCGGCGCTTGTCGAAATGGCGAAGATGGCGCGTGGTGCTTGAGAAGGAGCCGATAACTCCAACACGATCTCATATGGAGATGACGATGCCACTTCGCGCCGCCGTTAGGATATAGCCTGAGATAATTCGACCACTCGCCATCACTTCAACCCTATACTCCAACCCATGCCCCATCCGCTCATCCGCATCGATTCCCCTGACGACCCGCGCATCGCCTCCTATCGCGATATCCGCGAACGTGACCTCATCGGACGGCAAGGCCGCTTCGTGGCGGAGGGCAAGGTCGTGTTGAACGTGCTCTTCTCCACCTCGCGCTTCTCGGCGGAATCCGTGCTCCTGCTCGAGAACCGCGTGGCGGGCATGGAGGAGCTGCTTGCCCGCATCCCGGAACACGTCCCCCTCTATGTGGCGGGCAGCGCCGTCATGGACGCGATCGCCGGCTTTCACATGCACCGCGGCGTGCTTGCGATAGGCCTGCGCGGCGAGGAGGATAGCGCGGATGAACTTATCACCGCCCCGCCGGCCCGCGCGCTGGTGGTGGCGCTTTCCGGCATCGCCAACCACGACAATATGGGTGCAATCTTCCGTAACGCCGCCGCCTTCGGTGCGGATGCCATCCTTCTGGACAGCCACTGCTGCGACCCGCTTTACCGCAAGGCAATCCGCGTTTCGGTGGGTGCGGTCCTAAAAGTGCCGTTCGCGCGAGGTGGCGATGCCTCCACGCTGATCGAAACATTGACGGCACGCGGATTCGATATCCTCGCGCTCAGCCCGAGCGGAGAAAGGGAGATCGAGACGGTCAAACGTGCTCCGCGAACAGCGGTCCTTCTTGGAGCGGAAGGGCCCGGCTTACCCGCAGCGCTGCTTGCGCGCTTGCCCTCCGTACGAATTCCGATGCGAAATGATTTCGATAGCCTCAACGTCGCAGCGGCCACTGCCATTGCTCTTCATCGGCTGTGGCGATGATCACCCCGCCGCCGAGCGGCCGCGCAAACTCCTCACGCGATCGGCAAGGCTAAGCGGCCGATCGTCCTTCCCGTTCGGTTCCTGCTGGGAGAGTGCTTTTTCGATTGGCGAATCCGGGCCTTCCAATGTGGCCACCACATCAACCATATTGGCCGCGAGGTCCGAAACACGTTCGCGCAGCGCTCCGTCGTCCGCCTGATCGCTGTGGGCGGCCCCGGCGAGTTCCGCGCGAAGTCTCTTGTTCTCGCGCATCAGCACGGCGAGCCGAGACTGCAGCCGTTCCATCTCTGGCTTTCGAAGGGCTGATGGCTTTCCACCCCTCCCTTTGGGGGCCAGCAAGGATGAAAGCTTCAACGAAAGCTCGGCGACCTGCGCTTCGAGCCGCGCCCTCTCTTCACCCACGTCTTCCGTTTCGGTGTTGTTGTCATCCATAGCTTCGAGCTTCCGCTTCAAGCGCGCCAACTCTTTCTCCCTGCGTTCGAGCTTCTCCTCACGGGTGGAAAGAGCGGCAATCATGCTGTCCAGCTTGCGTTCCAGATCGTCGGCACGAGCTCGCTCGATAAGCAGCGCCTCGTCGGCGGCCGCCTTTTTCGCCATCGCGTCGCGGATCAGCCGGTCAGCTTCCTTGCGCTGGGTGCGCAGGAGACTGACGGAGTCGTTGAGCTGCTCAATGCTGGCTTCCCGCGCCACCAGATCGATCTGCCGTGTGCTCGCCGTCAGGCTTGCTTCCTCATACAGGCTTGAAAGCTCTTCAATCTCCCTCTCGCGCTTCTGAAGTTGGCGCTCCAACTGCGCGATCTTTTTCGCCCTCTTCTGCAGTTCCGCATCCCGTTCGGCAAGCTGCGCCGTAAGATCGTTGCGTTCCGCCTCCAGCGCGACCATCGCCGCATCATATTCCTTCAGCTTCTCCACCTTCTCCCGCAGGACATTCAGTTCAACGAGATCGTCCGCCGCTTTTCTTCTCAGGGATTCGTTCTTCATCTCGAGAAGGCGCATGGCCATCACATGCTCGGCCTTGACGGCATCGATCTCGGCCTCCAGCTCCTCGCGCGTCATCGGCAGGGTCGCCTCGATGCGACGGCGCATGAGCTCGCCCGCGCGGCGCCACAGGACAGGCGACAGGAACAGCGCGAGAGTCGCCGAGACCAGGAAACCGAGAGCGAAGAAAAGGGTGTTTTCAATCACGGGCGAAGGATCCGGGGGCGTTGGTTTCAGTAGTGTGCCATGACGACGCCAGAAATTCAGTTGCTTATTTGCATATCAGAAGGGATTCCAAGTCGGCCGCGCCGTCAGCTTGAGATAACCGATATTGACGCCAAGCCTGGCGCCGACGCCGGTACGGATCGGCACTATCAGCACCGGCCCGTTCTTGAGCACGTTGAAGCCGAGCCCTGCAACGATATAGGCCGAGCCCGCTACGCCGGCATATCTCCTATAAAGGCTGTTAACCTGGTCGAGATTGTAGACCAGGATCATCACGCGCGAGCCCTGGCCGCCGAAATCCCAGCCGATCGATGGTCCCTGCCAGTATGTCGCATGATCGCCGGCATTCTTCGTGTAGAGCGTGCCCTCGCCATAGGTAAGCCCGCCCACCAGCGCGCCCGAGCCTTCCTGGCCGAGCACATAACCGTTGGGAAGACCGTAGGTGGAGAAGATCTTCTCCACCAATGTGGCAAGGCCGCCCGTCGTCGCGCCAAAGAAATTACCGCCGGCCTCGACGATCTCCTCCATCGAATAGCCGTTGTTGTCCTGGGCGCGGGCTGAAGGCTGCGGCAACAGGATCGCCGCAACCAATGCCAACATAGCCAGGACGGCAAGGCGCGTTTGAGCGCGGCTGAACAAGTTGGATAGCATCGGTTCAACTCCTTGTAAGCACCTAAGCGTAACGCCCAGACGCCCCGGATCCGGACAATGCGAGAGTAGGCCGTAATCCTTTTTCAACCATTAAGCGCGTTGCAATTACCGGACTAAAGAATGGAAATTCCTGCATTCGTCCAGTTGCGGCGCACGGTTTATTGCCCAGAAATGCGCTCATGTGTAACCAAGAGTGTTATCCGTGGGACTGTGATTCGCGCATGGGCTCTCCGCCTTCTCTTTCCCGCGATTTGCCATAGGGGATGTTGAACAATGACGGACATTTTCACGCTGAGCGCGCCGGATCTCGCCGCCCTTCTGTGCAGCCGCGTGTGTCACGACATCATTTCACCGGTCGGAGCGATCAATAACGGGCTGGAGCTGCTGGACGAAGGCGGCACGGATGAGGATGCGATGCAGCTTATCCGGGCAAGCGCCGTCAACGCATCGGCACGCCTGCAATTTGCCCGCATCGCCTTCGGCGCGGCAGGCTCGGCCGGCATGCAGATCGACACGGGAGATGCAGAAGCTGTCGCCACGGCTTTCATCCGCAACGAGAAGCCCGATCTGGAATGGATCGGCGGCCGGGCGTTCCTGCCCAAGAACAGGGTCAAGCTCCTCCTGAACCTCCTGCTCATCGCCAACGCCGCCATTCCCCGCGGCGGAAAACTTACAGTCCGGCTGGAAAACCTGGACGCATCACCACTCTTCACCATCACGGCGCATGGCCCCATGGTCCGCGTGCCGGCGAAGTTTCTGGACCTTCACGCGGGACGCCAGCTTGACGAAGCCATCGACGCGCACAGCGTCCAATTCTACTATACGCTCCTGCTTGCCCGTGAGACCGGCGCAACAATCTCCATTCATGCGTCCCCGGAAGAAATCGTCCTCAAGGCCGCTTAGGGAAATTTTATCGCATGGCCTGCCATGATCATCGCGGCCGCTTTCAATGTGGGCCGATGAAGGAGATAGTGGCTTGGCGGGTACGGCGATGAAACGCTGTCTGATTGTTGATGACTCCAGCGTGATCCGGCTGGTGGCAAAAAAGGTTCTTTCCGGGCCTGAAATGCTGGTCGCCGAGGCTGCCAGCGCTGACGACGCCCTCGATATCTGCGCCCATGAGATGCCCGATATCGTTGTCGTCGATTATCTTCTTCCGGACATGGATTCCTGCGATTTGATCGCGTGCCTGATGGCGTTGAAGGCTGAGCGCAAGCCCGTCATCCTGCTTTGCATGTGCGAGTTCGATGTGGGGCTCCTCATGCGTGCCAGGCGTGCCGGCGCGGTCGGCTATATCCAGAAACCCTTCACCCGGCCGCAGCTCCTGGAAAGTTTCCGAGAGTATCTGGCCACGACCTGAAAACAAAAACCCGGCATTGGCCGGGTTCTTTGCTTCTTTGGGTATAAGCCGGCTCAGGCGCTCTCGCGAACTTCCTCCGGTTCACGCAGCACATAACCGCGGCCCCAGACGGTCTCGATATAGTTCTGGCCGCCCGAGGCCATATCGAGCTTCTTGCGAAGCTTGCAGATGAAGACGTCGATAATCTTCAATTCCGGCTCGTCCATGCCGCCGTAAAGATGGTTGAGGAACATCTCCTTCGTCAGCGTCGTGCCCTTGCGAAGGGAGAGCAGCTCCAGCATCTGATATTCCTTGCCGGTCAGGTGCACCCGCTGCCCGCCGACCTCGACGGTCTTGGCGTCGAGATTGACGATCAGATCGCCCGTCGTGATAACCGACTGCGCATGGCCTTTTGAGCGGCGGACAATCGCATGAATGCGTGCAATCAGCTCGTCCTTGTGGAAGGGCTTGGTCATGTAGTCGTCGGCGCCGAAGCCAAGGCCCCTCACCTTGTCTTCTATTCCGGCCATGCCGGAGAGGATGAGGATCGGCGTCTTCACTTTAGAAAGGCGAAGGGTTCTCAAGACTTCGTAGCCGGACATGTCCGGCAGGTTCAGATCGAGAAGGATGATGTCATAGTCATACAGTTTACCGAGATCGACACCCTCTTCGCCGAGATCGGTCGTATAGACATTGAAGCTTTCCGACTTCAGCATCAGTTCGATGCTCTGTGCGGTCGCACTGTCGTCTTCTATCAACAAAACACGCATCTTATTCCCCTTTCCGCCGCCGACCGGGACTGGCAGGCATCCGGTACGGAACATTGAGCACCCGGATCGCAAGCTGCCATTTAATGGTTAACAATATCTGATTCGCCCCTCAAAGCGCTAAGCGCTTTTTTCAGCATTCGCTGACACCTATTTGAATTGAAACGCTGAATCACAGTTAGACTCTCTTTAGCTCCAGCCCGGCGGGGCATCGTGGCAAATGAACTTCGTTTCCAGGCCTCGGCCACAGTTGCGCCCCGGATCTTTACCGCGCCTTAAGCCATCGGCCTTATGATTAACAATGCCCGTAAACGAATGGTTACCGTCGGTGGCAAATTTTAGTGTTTTATTTGCCAAATGTGCTCGTGAAGAGGATCTCCGCCGAAAAACGGCAGGGAAAAAGCCGGGCAAGGGCATGCGTACGCGTTTTTGTGGGAGTTCGCGATGAAGTCACGTGAGAACCTGGTTCGACTGAAACAATTTCAGGTGAACGAGAGGAGCCGGCGCATCGACCAGCTCAATACGATGATTGCCGAATTCGAGCGGATGGCCGTCGAGCTGGACGCTCAGGTCGCCGCCGAGGAGGCGAAGGCCGGCATCACCGACCAGAACCATTTTGCCTATCCCACCTTTGCCAAGGCGGCGCGGCTGCGCCGCGATAACCTGCGGATCTCACAGGCTGAGCTGGTGCAGCAGAGGGAGCAGGCCTTGTTTGATCTGGCCGAGGCCGAAGCCGAGCTTCGCAAGGCCGAGGCGCTGGAAACGCGCGACGGCCGGCGCGGCGATGGCGCACCACGGGTGGCGGCGGGCTGAGCCGCACGAAACAGCATTCTAACGGACGGATATCGGCTTCGGCAGCGAAGCCGTTGCCCCCCTTCCGGCTCCTGTTGAAACCCTCAATTATGCTTTTTCTTCCGGCTCTCCATTGGCTCACAGTCGCGTTTCGCGACGGCGCTCCATCGCCCTAAATTTGCCCTGAACGCTGTTCTCTCTCCCCGGCACTTTGTCTGATTGCACCGGAGAGGATTGTTTTCATGATTTCCAGACGTGCCCTGCTCGCCACCTCCGCCTTATTTACCATGGGCACGGCTTCCGTCCGAGCTTCGGCGCCGCGATCGCCAAGCGAGCGTCTTGCCGCATTGGAAAAGAGATCAGGCGGTCGGTTGGGCGTCGCCATTCTCGACACACGAACGGGGCTGAAGGCGACGCATCGCGCCGATGAGCGTTTTGCCATGTGCAGCACGTTCAAGGCGCTTGCCGCAGCAGCGGTTCTGGCGCGCGCCGATGCCGGCAAGGAGGATCTGAACCGCCGCATTTCCTACGGAAGGGAAAAACTGATCTTCTGGTCGCCGGTAACCAAGAATCATGCGGACGGTCCGGGCATGACGCTTGCGGAGCTTTGCGAGGCGGCGGTCACCATGAGCGACAACACCGCCGGAAATCTTCTGCTGGAGAGCTTGGGGGGGCCTAAGGGACTGACGGCGTTTTTCCGCTCCCTGGGTGATGAGGTCTCGCGGCTGGACCGTTGGGAACCGGAACTGAACGATGTGCCGCCCGGAGACCTACGCGATACCACGACACCTGAGGCCATGCTGGGCAGTCTTCGATCGGTCGTTCTTGGAGACGCCCTGTCGCCGAATTCCCGCCAGCGCCTGGCGGGTTGGCTGATTGGTTGCAAAACCGGCGACAAGCGGCTGCGTGCTGGCTTTCCCGCAGGCTGGACCGTCGGGGACAAAACGGGCACGGGCAGCACCGTGGCGAGCGATATCGCCGTCGCCTGGGCTCGCAGCGGCGCCACCCTGGTTGTTTCCGCCTATCTCGAAGCACCCCAATTGCCGGCCCCAAAACGCGACGGAATCTTCAGGGAGATCGGCGAGATCGCCTCGGAAATGGCCGATCTGAACTAATGCCTGTATTGCTGGATGCGCGTAGTCCTGAGGCCCTGAAGGCCATATTCCTCAATAGACGCTTGCCAGGACAGGAATTCCTCCACGGTGAGGCGATAGCGCTGGCATGCTTCCTCCAGGCTCAACAAGCCCCCGCGGACCGCCGCCACCACTTCGGCTTTACGGCGGATGACCCAACGGCGCGTGTTGGACGGCGGTAAATCGGCTATCGTCAGCGGGCTGCCATCAGGCCCGATAACATATTTCACGCGCGGTCGAACCAGATCGGTCATCGTACTCTCTACACTAACCAAGACCTCAACGCGACAATAAGGCCGCAGCTTTTAATATTTGCCTAAACGCCTGGTAATGCTAAGGTAACGGAAATGAATCCCGCGTTAGGAATTGAGCCGCATCTTGATTCAAATGCGAAGCACTTCCGCCCGCGTTGGAAATCCCGTGCTTCGCCGCGCATCTTGACCTTGTCTCGCCTCGTTGCCATTTAGCCCGCGAGCAGATTGGATTGTTGCCTATGAACAGCCTTGACCTTCCGGGACGCCCTGAAGCGACGCGCGTCGTCGTTGCCATGTCGGGCGGCGTGGATTCATCCGTCGTCGCGGGCCTTTTGGCTCGGGAGGGTTATGAGGTCGTAGGCGTCACCCTGCAGCTATACGATCATGGTGCCGCCGTGCACCGCGCGGGTTCCTGCTGCGCGGGCCAGGATATCGATGATGCCCGGCGCGTCGCCGAGACCCTGGGCATCGCCCATTATGTGCTCGATTATGAAGAGCGCTTCCGCAAGGCCGTCATCGATCCTTTCGCCGAAAGCTATGTGACGGGCGAGACGCCTATCCCTTGCGTCGCCTGCAATCAGACCGTCAAGTTCTCAGATCTTTTGGAGACGGCGCGCGAGCTCGGCGCGGATGCGCTCGCCACCGGCCATTACATCCGCTCCCGCGCCAATGGAGCGCATCGGGCGCTTTACCGCCCAGTGGACGCCGACCGGGACCAGAGCTATTTCCTGTTCGCCACCACCCAGGAGCAGATCGACTATCTTCGCTTTCCCCTCGGCGGCATGTCGAAGCCGCAGGTCCGGGCGATCGCGGAAGAAATGGGACTGTCCGTTGCCGCCAAGCATGACAGCCAGGATATCTGCTTTGTGCCGCGCGGCAAATATTCCGACGTGATCACCAAGCTCAAGCCGGGCGCGGCAAGCCCCGGTGATATCGTGCATATCGACGGGCGCGTGCTCGGCCGCCATGAGGGCATCCTGCACTATACGATCGGCCAGCGCCGCGGCATTGGGATCGCCGCCGGCGAGCCGCTTTATGTGGTGCATCTTGATGCAGAGCACGCGCGAGTCGTGGTTGGCCCGCGTGAGGCGCTGGAGACGCGCAGGCTGATCCTGCGCCAGGTAAACTGGCTGGGCGATTTTCCGCTCGAGGAACTGCCGGCGAACGGAATGGACCTGTTCGCAAAGGTGCGCTCAACGCGCCCGCCGACGCCTGCGACGCTGCACAATCGGGACGGCTCGACCTGGGTGGAATTGCATGAGGGTGAAACAGGCGTCGCCCCTGGTCAGGCCTGTGTGCTCTATTCGGATGACCGGAACGACGCACGCGTCTTTGGCGGCGGCTTTATCGAGCGCTCCGAACGGTGCGCCGACGCCGAAGCCCTGCTCTCCCGCCTGGAGAAGATCCCGGCCTGAAAAAGGGCCCGGCAGCCCGCTTCGAGTTGGTTGAACTGTGATTGGCAGACGGGTCTCGCATCGACTTTCCGCGTGCCAGAAGGCGCCTATGCTCTGGGCAATGCTCCTCCCTGTTACGCCACAGCTTTCCGGCAAGAGGCTCCGCTTCCCAGCTTCTCCTGTAATGGCCAGATGGAAACAGCCGGGCTTGGTAAGGATGAAGCGCGCGGCCATCGGCTCTTCAGACCGGGAGGAAAAAGGATGTCCTACTGCCCGGCCTGTGTGTCCAGGAAATCGCCCGTGTCGCGGCTGTGCACGATGGTACCGGCGGTGAGGATACGGAGCACTTCGATGGCCTCCTCGCCCGTGGTGCGAGGCTCCCTGTTGTTCTCGACGCAATCCATAAAGTGCTCGAGCTCGCGCGTGAGCGGCATGCCTTCCTCCACGGGCACATAGGTGGGCTCATTGGTGGTGAAAGCCCACTGACCGCTGTCCTGCCATATGGCATGGCGGTAGATCGCAAGCTTCCGGCTCCACGGCTCGACATCGTCGAACACAGCCATGGCCTTGTTGCCGACGACGGTAAGCCGCCGCTCGCGATAGGGATTAAGGCGTGAGGCGAAGAGATGGCTCCTAAGCCCGCTTTCAAAGCGCATATGGAGATGGGCGAAATCGCTCAGATGATCCAGAAGGGCCGCCCCCTCCCCTCGCACCTCGACAGGCGGCGCGCCGGTAATGGCGAGGATCATGGAGAGGTCGTGCGGCGCCAGGTCCCAAAGCGCGTCGTTCTCCGTGTGAAACTTGCCGAGACCGAGCCGGTGCGAATGGATATAACGGACATCCCCCAATTCACCGGCATCGATGAGGGCCTTCAGTTTTTCGAAGGCAGGATGGAACCGCAGCACATGGCCGACCATATAGACGCGGCCTGCATCGCGCGCGGTCCGGACGGCCCGCTCCGCGTCGGCAACTGTGAGCGCAATCGGCTTCTCCACCAGCACATGCTTTCCCGCCTGCACGGCCTTGATGGCATTTTCGGCGTGAAACTGCGGCGGCAAGGCCATGACGACCGCGTCCACCTCACGGTTCTCGAAAAGATCGTCAGGATCGATCGCGAGGCATTCCTGTTCGCTGGCGAACCCTTCCGCCCTTGCGCGATTGGCATCGGAAACGGCGTAGAGAGCGCCGAGCGACTTCAGTGTGCGGATGTGGTTCGCCCCCCAATACCCACACCCAAGAACGGCGACACGCAGCTTCATCTAATCTTCACACGATTTGCTCGCCGGACACATATCGGTGCTGGCGACGCAACTCAACCCCACGCGGCGATGTGACGAAGGAAATGGAAAAGACGCCGACACAGACGCTTGACACCATTCAACATGCAACCTTATATCCGCCCGACTTCGAGTTCAGGGCGCGCAACGCCCTGAACCTTGGGGCGGAGTAGCTCAGTTGGTTAGAGCAGAGGAATCATAATCCTTGTGTCGGGGGTTCGAGTCCCTCCTCCGCTACCAAAATTTTCCCTGCGACTTTAGGTATTTAGATGTGAGCTTGCCTTGGCGAGTTCCAGCACGATAGCCTTGGGCTGAAGTTTTTTCGCGGGCCGCACAATCAAATCCTTTAAGGCCAAGCCGTATGGCAGCCGGTCATCTGTATCCGGCCGGTTTAGCACGTGCCGCATTCCATCCCGCCTTTAGGTCAGCAGGTAATGCACCAAAGCCTTCGGACGCGGAGATTACGTCCCTAGCCGTTGAATTGTAACCGATGCATCGGGAACGCTCTGAGCAGCGGCAACAAGATCGGTTTCAGCCGTCATAAAGGACGGTGCTAGATTTATTGGGCATACTTACCTTGATCGAGGCGACTGGCTTTTCCTTCGAGTTCCGTGCGGCTCAAACCTTCCCGAGCGTTGGTATAAACCCGAGCGCCGGTGACGACGTTCGTTCCGCAGAGGCTCTAAAGGGAGCGGCAGATCCGCAGCGAATCCAATATGGCCGAATGGAATGTTCCGGCTGGAGACGGCATCGCCGACACGGTAAAGGTGGAACCGACCGTCAACATTGTTTGCTGCCGTGACTTTTCCGGCAATCAGTTCATCGATACTGGCGATACCGTTGTTGACGGACGCGCTTCGATGCAAGACACGAACCGGGAATGACGAGAGCGGTGGCCGCGACCCCCGATCCGGCAAATGCCGATCGATCATGATCACGCGGTTCGAACCCCTTCTGAAATCCTCAGGACAAGCCAGCAACGGTCAGGCCCGTCATAACGCGCGGATGATTTCGCCGAGTTCCCCGCACCGGGACGTGGTCTCAGCCGGCGCGCGCCTGAGGAATAACACCGGTTAGCATACCTTGAAGAGCACGGCATGCCCGACAGTCGAGATCTCGGCAACTGGCCCGTTATCATCTCGCTCATCAGTCCCTAATCGTGATCACAGTAACTAATCACGACATTGTCAATCGGCTATTTCGAAGTTTTCGGGAACATGTCATAAGGCGGAATACAATTGGCTGCACCACAGGTGATAGGGAAGCCCTTATGAACAAACTGGGAGATCTCGCTGGGGAGGCCCCGTCGTCCGAACATCCAAAGCGGTCGCGATCGGTTGTTCAAGATCAGGTTCTCGCAAATCTGAAAGACGCCTTGATGTCCGGAGTTTTCCTTCCCGGCCACGTTTTCAGTCTGCGAAAGCTAGCATCAAGCTTGGGTACAAGCGCTATGCCCGTCCGGGAAAGCCTTAACCGGCTCGTCGCCGCCCATGCGCTGGAAGAACTGCCAAATGGATCTGTTCGTGTCCCGAAGCTGTCCGCCAAGGGACTAAAGGAAATCTTTGAAATACGACTATCAATCGAAGCGATTGCAACGCGAATTGCCTGCGAAACCGTTGGACCATCGATCGTACGCGACCTGAGGGAGATCAACGACGCTCTCCTAAAGAGCCTCAAGGCGATGAACATGACCGAAGTTCTACGCCTGAATCAGAAATTTCACTTCACCATATACGAGGCCGCCGATTCAGAGGTCCTGATGCCGATAATCGAATCACTCTGGCTTCGTTGCGGGCCGACCATGTATTATTCGTTCAATTCTCCAAACAACCTTTGGGACAATTCAGGCCACCGTCTTCTGCAGGATGCATTTAAGAAAAAGGACCCCGAGGCTGCGCAATCCGCCATGGTCCTGGACATCGGCAAGACCCGTGACTTTCTTATAAATCAGGCATCTATCGAGCAAAAGGCAGGGCCGTTTGCATCTCTCGGCAAAGTGGCAGTCTGACCTTGTTTAAATCCAACGCCCTTTTCGTTGACCTCCCTTCCGATCCGGAAGCGGTAGGGAGAGCCGAGATTGTGCTAGAGCCAGCGAAAAGTCGCCGCATGACAGGCGACGCGATGTCCCGAGTCGATCTCTAGCTATTCCGGCACGGCTCTTCGGCAGACATCCCGGGCGATCGAACAGCGCGTATGAAAGCGGCAGCCGGACGGCGGCTCGAGGGGGCTCGGCACGTCGCCGAGCAGAATCGGCGCTCCCCATTGAAGTGGTCACGGAATGTCATTTATCAAAAGTACCGCTGATCGCGCCAAAACCTGCAGGTCAGGAACCTAGGCTAACAACACGAACTCTGACTCAACTCTCGGCACAGCGAAGCGGCGTCGGCAGCTGATGCTGGGACTCTGGGGCGATGGCGGCCGTGTACCTTCTGTCCTACTGCCTATGTGGCCCGACGCGCGAACCGGATGTAAGCTTCCCGCAGTGCCTTTGTGACCGCGCCGGGCTTACCTTCGCCGATCCGGCGGTCGTCGATTGATATGACAGGTGTTACGAAAGACGAGGCACTGGTTATGAACGCTTCATCCGCGGCATAAGCCTCTTCGAGCGAAAAAGAACGTTCAATGACCTCAACGGCGTGATGTCGCCTCAGATGAAGGAGCGACGCACGGGTACAGCCGGGCAGGATTGCTTGCGAATTCTCTCGCGTAAAGATCCTGCGATTCTTCACGATATACGCCGTCGACGACCCACCTTCCGTTACAAGTCCATTCTCGTCGATCATCCAGGCCTCGGCACATCCCTCGGACCGGGCAAGGGCCTTTGCCAGAACCTGCGGGAGAAGGCACACGCTCTTTATATCGCGCCTCGCCCATCGAAGATCGCGAACAGATTTGACGGCAATACCCTGCGCGGCCGCTTGCGATTCGATAAGTAATTTCTTCTGAGTGAACAGCACAATGCTCGGCACGAGCGAGCCATAGTTGAAGTCCCGGTCGGCGATGCCGCGCGTTACCTGAAGATAGACGAGGCCCTCGCGCAGGCCGTTCTTCACGATCAACTGTTTTTCGACGGATTCGATCTCGGCTGCCGTCCAGGGAAGCGAGATGCCGATTTCCCGTGCGGATCGGGCCAGCCGGCTCAGATGGGCGTCGCTGTCCACAAGCTGGCCATCAACGACGGCCGTAACCTCGTAGATCCCATCGCCGAACAAGAATCCGCGGTCGAATACGGAGACTTTCGCTTCTGCGGCGGCGACGTAATCGCCATTGACATAAACCACGCGTGAATCGTCAGGCACCCGTGCCTCCCACCCGCGACGGCTTCGGTTCGACCAGCTGCTCCGCCGGCAGGCCGGCCACGTGCTCGACAAGCTTGCTGAACTCGGCCACGATGAAATCGGCAAAGATCCTTCCCGCCGCAGCATTGGCGAGCGACGGATCGCCGCCCACGACATAATCGCAGTGATCGTCGACCCGTACTGGCAGATGGACGGGAGTCCCCGCCAGGTCGACCGACTGCAATCCGCTCGTCGGCAGGCCGAAAAAGGTTTTACCCGTTCCCTCGGTCGTCGCCAGCTCTCGCCGGGTGAGGTTGGGATAGTAGTATTCGTACACGGAACCGATCGGGTCGGCCCCGTGCCCGGTCGCCTGTCCCGCATTCGCTCCGTGCGCCTCGTTTCGGCGTCCGGTCGAAGCCAGCGGCCATATATTGATCCAGGGCACCAGCGCTCCGCGCTCTTGTCTAAGGCGCCGGACCGTCAAATCTATAAGAGCGCTGTTCCCGGTATGACCGTTCATGATGACCAGCCGCCTGAGCCCATGGTTCAGAAACGACAGCAGCACGTCGCGGACAAGGCTCATGAAGGTTTCGGGCGAAACTTGAATGCCACCAGGCACGGTGCTGAAGCAGTCGGCAAAGCCGAACGGAACGGTCGGCGCCACCAGGCAGCCCGTTCGCGACGCGACCTCGTTCGCCAGCCGCCGCACTAGCATGAAGTCCCCCATGGGATTGCACGGCCCCTGAGTTTCCTGGCTGCCCAGGGGAATGATGATCACGGGATCGTGCTTGGCCGCTTCCCGGAATTCGACGAACGTCATTTCCTCGATGGCATGTTTCATGTCTGCGTCCTAACTGGCATAGCGGCTTGGCGGTTTGGGAACGCCAAGATTTTCACGTAATGTGCTGCCCTCGTAAGCCGTGCGGTACAGCCCCCGGTTCTGCAGCTCCGGCACCACCAGGTCGACGAAATCCTCCGCACCTCCCGGCAGATAGGGCGGCACTATGTTGAATCCGTCGGCGCCCTCGGCATCGATCCATTCCTGCATCGCGTCGACGATCTCGGCCGGCGTTCCCACGACCGTCCGGTGGCCGCGCCCGGCCGAGGCGGCGAGATATAGCTGCCGGACAGTCCAGTTGTTACGGCGCGCCAGGTCGAGCATGACCTTCGCCCGGCTGCGCAGTTCCGGATCAACCGGCTCCGGCACGGGCCCGTCCAGAGGATAACCCGACAGGTCTCCCATCGGGCCGTAGACATGCGCCAATCCAACCAGCGGATGGATCAGGTCCTGAAGCTGCTGCATCTTATCGGAGGCTTCCGCGCGCGTCTTGCCGACCACCGGCAGCAGGCCGGGCAAGATTTTTAGATCCTCCGGCTTCCGCCCGTATCTGGCCATTCGCCCCTTCACCGATCGGTAATACTCCGTGGCGTCCTTCAGATCGGTCTGAGCGGTGAAGACGACATCCGCGCTGGCGGCTGCGATCTCCTGTCCTTGGGGCGAAGTGCCCGCTTGAACCAATACCGGATGCCCCTGCGGCGAACGCGAGACGGTTAGAGGACCCATCACGGAAAAATGCTCGCCCCTGTGATTCAGCACATGCATTTTGTCGGGATGGAAGAAGAGCCCCTCCTTCTTGTCATGAGCAAAGGCATCATCGTCCCAGGAGTCCCAGAGGCCGCGCACGACTTCCACGAATTCGGCAGCGCGAGCATAGCGCTCGTCATATTCGAAATGCTTGGTTCTGTTGAAATTCTTGGCTTCCTCCTCGGACCACGAGGTGACAATGTTCCAACCTGCGCGGCCGCCACTGATGTGGTCAATCGAGGCGAATTTGCGGGCGATGTGGAAGGGCTCGTTATAGCTGGTGGACGCGGTTGCAACGAGGCCCACATGGCGCGTCGTCATGGCGACGGCGGCCAACATCGTCAGCGGCTCCAGTTCGACGTTCTGGTTGGAACGCGACAGCGAGCCCTTCGGTTTGTCGGTCTGGCGAAGGCCCAGCCCATCGGCGAGGAATACCATGTCGAACAGACCACGCTCCGCCGTCTGCGCGATCCGGACAAAGTGCTGAATGTCCATCGCTCCGCCCGGATTGACGTCAGGGTGCCGCCATGCTCCGGCATGATAGCCCAGTTGCCGCATGGACAAGCCGAGTTTGATCTGGCGCTTGCTCATCTTCCCAAAACCCCGTGATGGTGAAAGTCGGTATGGCCATGCAGCGAATCCTGAATAGGCTCATGCCTGTGCCGGCCCCGGAAAAGCGGCACCTGCAAGAGGTGCGGATGGTCCGCCGGCAGATCGTTGTGCACATGAATGTCCTGCCCCCGGCGCCGCGTTCGCCAAAACAGACTTCCCAGCGCGGCGGCGGCCAGAGCAATTCCGCCGGCAGCGGCCAACGCCACCGGCAAGCCCGCTCGGCTGCCCAGCCAGCCTGCCACCAGGTATCCGGAGAGGCGCACTGCATGGGTGAGGCTGAAATTGGCGACGAAAAGTGCCGTGCGGAGATCCTCATCACCGCTGGCGCGGATCACCCGGCCTGCCGGCGTCTGGATCGAAGAATGGCCGATCCCGAGCGCAAACCATAGACAGCATAGCATCGTATTGCTGGGCAGCGCGGCAGCAAGCAGCAGCGCGCAGGCGATCAGCACCCCGCCGCAAACCATCACTATGCGGTCGGGAATGCGGGCGGAAAGCGCAGGCAGCGCCAGTGCGAGCGCCATTGACCCCGCGCCATAACAGGCGACCGCCAAGGCCGTGTGGCTTTCCCCTAAGCCCAGATGGACCTGCACCAGCACGACCGTGATGACCAGTACCGTGCACAGAGCGCCCGCGGCGGCGAAGTTCAGCACAAGCACAGCACGCAATGCCGGAGTGTCGATATATGCCCGCAGCCCGACGGCGATCCGATTGATCGCATCGCGCCGCGCAATCTTCGCAGCAGTCTTCTCGGTGCGCGTGTGGGCCAGGATCAAGCCCGAGACGACGAAACCCGCCGCAGTCCCGGCGAACAGATACTCGAAAGTGGTCACCATCAGCAGCGCCGCCGCCAAAACCGGACTGATCACCAGCTCGACGTCGTAAGCGAAACGAGTCATCGAGAGGGCGCGGCCATAATCGGCCTCACCCTTGACGGTGTCGGCAATGGTGGCCTGCATCAGCGGCGATGCGACAGCCGAAGCCGATTGGATCAAGAAGACCAGCACGTAGATGTGCCAGATCTCATAGACGAACGGAAAGGCCAGCACCATCGCCGCACGGCTATAATCTAGCATGGAAAGCAGCCGCATTCGCGGCACGTTCATCAACAGTGCGTTTGCGGCAAGCGTGACCGCCACATTTGCCACCATACGTATGGCGAAGGCCATGCCCAGAACCAAGCCGGCCTGAAGAGGGCTGATCTTCAGCGCCAGGAAACCGAGCGCCACGGTCGCCAGCCCCGTTCCCAGGACAGACACGACCTGGGCCGTGAAAAGCCGGCGATAGATCGGATGGTTCAGTACGGCGAACATGCCCCGGACGCTTCCCTCAGACTGCGTTCACCAGCGGTCGATACGGCCCCCTGGTCCCTATTGTTTGCCATCGACGACTGCCCCGTGCTGGATGTCGTATGCTGGCCGGCCGGCACGACGGCATGATTTTCCCGTCCATTCCTATTCGGCAGTCTCGGTGCTTCACGACGTCAGTCCCCCGGCGAATGCCTGGAGGTCCGCGCGCAGGTCGGCGAGGCCTTCCATACCGACGCTGAGGCGGATGATCGGACATCTCCATGGGCATGCCGTCGCCGTGCGCGCGGCCGTAATATCCATGGGTGCGACCAAGCTGTGCGTTCCGCCCCAGGACGCGCCTATGGCGAAAACTCTTAGCCGGGAGAGCGCGTTTGGCAGCCGATCGAGGCTTTCTGGCTTAAGCACCACGCTGAACACTCCGCTCGCACCCTTGAAGTCGCGCTTCCAAATTGCGTGGCCGGAAAAGCTGGGCAATGCCGGGTGGAGAACGGCCTGAAAGCGCCCGCTTTCCTCCAGCATCCTCGCCAGATCCAATGCGGAAGCCGAGGATTGTCGCAGCCGGACGGCCAGCGTCTCCAGCCCTCGCAGGACGAGCGAGCAATCGTCGGGAGAAACGCCGTGCCCCAGCAGCTTGAATGCTGTTCTCAACCTGTCGAAGAGCGCGAGGTCGCGTACGGTCACCGCCCCCATGAGCAGGTCCGAATGACCCGCCATATATTTGCTGACCGCCTGTATGACGATATCAACACCCAGTTCCAGAGGTTTGAGCAGAAGCGGAGTGGCCCAGGTGTTGTCGATGGCCGTGGGTACGCCACGCGCACGCGCGGCCGCCACGATCGCGGGGATGTCCTGGACCTCCATCGTCGTGGATCCCGGCGACTCCATCCACACCAGCCTCGTCGTGGCGGTGATCAGCTCGGCGATTCCCGCTCCTATCGCCGGGTCGTAGTAGACGATATCGACCCCCATCCGTCGGAGAAAGCGGTCGGCGAATTCCCGCACGGGTGGGTAGACAGTATCGACGAGCAGGACCGTATCGCCGGGCGACAGCATCGTCTGCAGCGTCATCGTGATCGCCGACAGGCCCGAGCTCGTCACGATCGAGCGGCCCCCTCCTTCCAGCCGCGCGATCTGCGCCTCAAGGGTGCGGGTCGTGGGCGTACCGTGCAGGCCGTAGCTGTAGGCGTCATGGCCCTTGCTGTTGCGCGCCGCATAGGCGGCCATATCGGGAAAGACGATGGTCGAGGCGCGCCAGACCGGAACAGTGACGGCCGCAAAGCCGGTCTCGTCGATCTCGGGATGGTGGACACAGCAAGTGTCATCATCCTGCGGCGGGTTGATAAGCAACGGCGACATAGGCATCTCGTCAGGAGGCAAGAACTTCAGCGCGTCCGCCGGTGCAGACGTGCAGGTGGCGCGACAGTTCGGTTATGGGGTTCCATCCAGTGTCGGTCACTTCGACGATGTCCTCAGTCATCATGCCGCCCCAGCCCGCCGCGTAGAGCGGTGTCTCGATGCACAGCACCATCCCCGACTCCAGCTCTGCGGTGTTTTCGGGCGACAACACCGGAAACTCGTTGATCGTAACCCCGATGCCATGGCCGCAATGATGGCGGCGGTAGTGCGGGATACCGTTGCCGCGCGTGGCTTCGACCGCCACGTCAAAAAGCCGGCGCGCCTCAATGCCCGCGCGCAATATCTCGCGCTGAGCAGCCAGACCCGAAGAAATGGCATCGAAATACTGCCGCTGCAGCGGAGATGGGCCTTCGATGACGGCTGTCCGGGCCATATCGGCCCAATAGCCCTGAAACGTACAGCTGAGGTCGAGCCTGAGCAGGTCGCCCGGCTGAAGTTCCCGCTCGGCCGCATAGGCGTCGACCAAGGCCGATCGCGGGCCCGAGGTGACCGCCAGCGAGCGCGGTACGCCGCCGCCCTCCACCACCGCGCTTGCGATCCGGGCGGCGATGTATCGCTCGGTCACGCCAGGCTCCGCCGCTGCGAGAGCGGCTTCGATGCCGCGCTCCAGCAGGCGTGCGGCACGGCGCAGTTGCCCGATTTCACCGGGCAGCTTGGTGCGGCGGCAGTCGCGCAGCCATTGGGATGCAGAAACGGTCCGCAGATTCGGCAGGTCGCGCTGAATAACCGATCGGACGTCGTGTGCCGAGAGGCCAGTGCAGTCCAGGCCTACGGTCGCGCGTGGGCCGCAGAGCCTGTTCACGGCTTGGACGATGGCGACGCCGAACGAGCGCTCTTCATCCGCATCGGAAGGCTGGAACGCGCCGTCCTGCATCACGAAGAAGCGACCGTAGGTCATCACTGCCTGGCCCACGACCTCGCGGGCCGGCGGAGCGTCGCCGGCGCTGACGATTAGGATGGCATCGTCCGCCGTTGCGACGGCCGCAATGGGATAATAGCGATTCATGTCGCTGGACATGCTTCGATAGCCGGTCAGATAACCCACATGGTCGGGGTCGGACGTGATAAGCGCGTCGAAGTTCGGCCCTCGCGCAAAAACCCGCGATCGAAGCTGAGAGGCCAGGGACAGTTGATCCAGATCGCGCCGGCTCATCGGGTTGCCGCCTCCGGCGCGTTCAAAATGGCCGCTATGGCCGCCGCCCGCTTTCGCTCCGCGCTATTCAAGGCAGCGATCCGCGCTTCCAGACGCGCGCGGCTTTCACCCAGCCGCTCGACGGCGGCCGCGTGCAGCCGCGCGACCTCTTCGGGAGCGACCCCACCGGGCGTCCGGCATCTCCGCACGAAACCGGCGGGATCCAAAGCAACCGCAAGCTGCTCGTCACTGAGGCGGGGCTGGTCGGCCAGGCCGGCCATTTCATGGAATTCGGACGCTCTGACGCCCGTCAACGGGAGGTTGCGCTCCAGGCAGACCCGCACGAATCTTCCGACCGCATGGTGGGCCGCCCGATAGGAAAGGCCCAGCTCGCGCACCAGCGTATCGGCGAGATTGCTTGCCGTGGTGCCGCCCTCGCCCGCCCTTTCGGCCATTCGGTCCTTATGCACGATCAGCGTCTCCATCACTCCAGTCATCAGATCGCACATCTGGGCCGTGCTCTGCAGCGCCGTGTCCAGGAATGCCGCCCCTCGCAGCGCCAGGTCGCCGGAGCCGACCCCGCGCGAGACCGCCAGCACGTTGCCCACCCATTGAACCGCGCCGGCCGCCGCCGAGCGGACGCCTTCGAGCGCCACCGGATTCTTCTTCTGCGGGAAGATGCTGCTGGTGCCGCAATAGCCGGCGTCCAGCTCGACAAATCCGAACTCCTGCATCGACCATAGCTGCAGGTCCGTCGCCAGGTCGTTCAGCGTCGCCATAAGCATCGAGGCCGCCGCGGCGATGTCGCCCGTGTACTGGATGTCCCGTCCCAGACGCGCGTTTTCGACGATACCGTCGAAGCCCAGAAGGCTGGCCACGCGATGCCGATCCAGCGGCCACGTCGAGCCGCTGCCTCCCACTGTTCCCAACGGGCAGAGATTGACCGCCGCGTAGGCCCTCTCCAGCCGGACGAGATCTATATCCAGCCGCTCCGCCACACCGAGAAGATAGTGGCCGAAGACCCAGGGCTGAGATGGCTGTAGGTGGGTGTATCCCGGCATGATGGTGTCGATATGATTTGCAGCTTGCGCAATCACGGCGGCTTCCAGGTCGATCAGCTCGGTAAGGACCGCGATAATTGCCTGGCGTTCGTAGAGTCTGCGAAAGGTCGCGCCCTGATCAATGCGGCTTCGCCCAGTCGAGAGCGCGCCAGCGGCTTCGTTTCCGGTCTTGCTGGCCAGGTGCCCTTCGATCTGCAGCAACATGCTGCCGCGCATCACGTCTATGCCGACATCCTCGCGCCGCAGCTTGGACAGCTGGACCAGTAGGGCCGTCCCCGTTGCGCGGGGAATAATACCCTGTTCCGTCAACATCACCGCATGGGCCTGATCGACGGCGATGATCTGGTCGAACTTGTTCTCCTCACGCTTCAAGGTCGCCTGGAGATAGTGCCGCTGAAGACGGTCGGCCGGCTTCTTTCCCAGTCGCGCATCGGTCAACAACGGCTCGGATGGGGCAGCAGAGCCACCCGCGCTACTGGCGTCTAGCATGATGGTGATGTACCTAAATTAGGAACGTTGTTCCTATTTGTAGAGTAGTGCGCTATTCCTGTCAATGCGTGTGCCCCCCTTGCCTTTGCTTCACGTTTCCTGGATTACGTTTTCACCCTGCCTTTCAGAAGAGCCATGACAAACAGCCAATCACTCGAACGAGCGCTTCAGATTCTTGACCTGCTGGACCGCGCCAATGAACCGATGGGCATCCGCGAGATCGCCCGCCACATCGGGCTCAGCAATGCGATCGTACAGCGCCTGGTGAATACCTTCCTTGAGCACGGCTTTGTCGAGCAGGACAGAATAAGCCGCCGCTACAGCATCGGCTACCGCGCATTCAGCCTGGGCAATTCGATCCTGAGAAAGGACCGCATGATCGTGTCGGCGCAGCGGCAGTTGGAAATGGTCG
Organism: Chelativorans multitrophicus; assembly: GCF_011317445.1. Classification (GTDB taxonomy): domain Bacteria; phylum Pseudomonadota; class Alphaproteobacteria; order Rhizobiales; family Rhizobiaceae; genus Chelativorans; species Chelativorans multitrophicus. The sequence continues at coordinate 62,858 of NZ_JAAAPL010000002.1, read as the reverse complement.
CAAGCAACCACGAACTGAACGGCTATCTCGGCCGGCGCCATGGCAACCAAGCCGTCTATCTGCTCTGCGTGCAATCGGTTGGGCCGATTGCCATCCGCAATTCGCCGGGCGAGCTGGCATTTTTGCACAGCACCGCCATGGGCAAGGTCTTGCTTGCGGCGTTGGATGACGCCGAGGCCGAAGCGATCCTCCGTGAGAAGCCGCTTCCTAAGATGACGCCCGCCACGATTACCGATCCGGACGTGATTATTAAGCAGGTTCGAGAGGCACGTGAGGCCGGCTACGCCAGCGTGGTTGAAGAGACGATACTGGGCGTGATCTCGGTCGGCGCGCCGGTGCGCAATGCCTCCGGCGAAGTGCAAGCTGCCATGAGCGTGGCATTCGCCGAACGATCTTCGCCGCATTTGACGATCGACAACGTCGCGCCCATCGTGGTGGCCGCCGCCGACACCGTCTCGCGCGATCTGGGCTGGTCGCCGGGCTGAAAAAGATCGGATCGCAGGCGGCGCGCCGCTCGGATCAGCGCCGGATAAGCAGGATTTCAGCATCCAGGAAGCTCCGTGTGATCGATTGGGCTACCGTCAACCCATGCACCAGGGGCGCCGCCGCGTCGCACAGGCCCAAGTCCAGCATGTTTCCAAACCGAGATGTGCGCAGGTCGAAGCAGATGTCGGGATCGGCTTCAGCCAAAAGAGCCGCAACCGCAGCCGGCGACGAATGGCCTGCATTGCGAGCGATGGTCGAGCAGGGCTGCCGCAGAGCCTCCTGCACAATGCGCGCGCCTGCCATCGCGCCCACCGTAGCCTCGGGCGAAACGGTGATCGCCGCCGCCGCGCGCGCCAGCGCCGCGCCGCCGCCCGCCACGTAGCCGCCGACCAGCCCGGCACGGCCTGACTTGAGCGCGCTTTCGCAACGGTCGCGCCTGTCGGTCGCCTCCAGCCCCGTCGCACCCCCGATCATCAGAGATACCAGGTGGCCGCTCAGCCGGGCAATGCGTTGACGCAGCGCCTCGACCTCCTGCGGGGGTGCCGATTCCCGCCTCCGGCGCAGGATCTCGAGACGTTTCGAGATCCCTGATGTGTGGTCTGGCTTGAGAACGGTATCCGCCGCACCGAAGATGGCTTCGTCGAGCGAACCCAGCATGTCAATATCGACGGATGCCAGCGGCACTCCGCGGTGGGATCCAGTGACCAACCCGCCGCACAGCACCGCCAGATCCTCCAGTAGTTCCTCCCGCTGGTCGGGACGCGGAGGCGCTGTGACGAGGGCGGTGGCCATGCCACCTTGCCTTCGGTTCTGGTTGATCGCCTGAATTGCTGCGGGGGCGCCGCCCTGGCATACGATCAGCAAAGGGCGTTCCGTCCGTAGAACCTTGTCGAGAAGAGGACCAAGCGGGTCGAAGCCGGGCAGTGTTTCGTCCAGCAGCAGCACGAAAGGGCGTTCCAGCTGGTTCAGCGCCAGCCCTTTGCTGAACCCAAGCGGCGCCGCAAGCGGCGGAACGCGAAAGCCATGGTCGGCTTCGAGCCGGTCGCCGCCTTCCGGCGAGACCTGCACGCTGACCTGGCCCTCCATCCCGGCTCGCCGCAATGCCTGCATCGCCAGGCCGCCCAGCGCCTTGTCCTGTGCAGCAGTGGTGGTGAGACAAAGGAGTTCGCGGTCCTCGACCACCGGGCGGCTGTCCGCGATCAAGCGATCGCGGGCCTGCGCGAGCGCGGTTCGAACCCCCTGCCCCAGTTCAAGGCGATCAATTTGGCCAGCGCACAGCCTGGTGATGCTCCGCAGGAGCGACGAAACGACAATCGCCACCGTGCTTCCGCCGTCGCCCCAGGTCTGATGGACCTCCATGACGGCCTCACGCAGAAGCCGCTGACCGGGAGAGATGCTGTCGGGGCCGCCGGCCAGTGCGCGAACCACGCTGACGGCGTCGCGTGCGACCGGATTGCCGTAGCTGCGCTCGATTGCGACATGACAGCCTCCCGGCCCCATGCTCGAGGCGATGACACGCGCCACGAGCGCTGCATCGGACGCCATGATGCGCCGCATGTCATCCCCGGCAAAAATGAAGTCGCGCGCCATGTCCGTCCGTAAAGCTCCCGTCACCGTGCCACGCCAAGGATGGCGGCGAGGCTGGCTTCACGCCGCCGGCAAAAGCAGCATGTCCTCAGCCTGCCAGGCCAACCGAACACGCGCACCACGATCGAAAGCCTGCCGCCGCGCGCGAGTAAGCTCCTGAACGGTCATGGTGGAGCCATCCGAAAGCCGGGCGAATGTCTTGATCACGCCACCAAAGGAAATGGTGTCGACGACCATCGCCTCCAACCCGTTCGCATATTCGTGCTTATTGTCCGGAGGCAGCAGCAGCACATTCTCGGGCCGAACCATCAGGTGCACGGACGCGCCGTCGCCTACATGCTCGTTGCCGTTCGAGCTGCGCAACAGCCCCACCGGCGTCTCGACAAGGCCGTCTTGCGCCCGGCCCTGGAGCTTGCCGGAGAGGACGTTGGAGTCGCCGAGGAACTTCGCCGAAAAGAGAGTTCTGGGACGGAAATACAGTTCGTGCGGTGTGCCAGCCTGCTCGATCCTGCCGCCATTGAACAGGACGATGCGATCCGACATGGTCAGTGCTTCTTCCTGATCATGCGTCACATAAAGCGCCGTCACCTTCAATTCAACGTGCAGGCGCTTCAGCTCGAGTTGCATTTCCTCGCGCAGCTTCTTGTCCAAAGCACCAAGCGGCTCGTCCATCAGGATGATGGCGGGATTGTAGACGAGGCAGCGCGCGATCGAGATGCGCTGCTGTTGTCCTCCGGACAGTTCGGCGGGCTTGCGCCCGGCAACGCTAGGCAGGCGGACGAGTTCCAGCGCCTCGCCGACCCGGCGCTTGATCTCGGCTTCCGTCACCCTGCGTACGCGGAGGGGAAAAGCCACGTTCTCGAATACGCTCATATGCGGCATCAAGGCATAGTTCTGAAACACCATACCCAAGCCGCGTTTGCTTGGGGGGACATTGGTGCAGTCACGGCCGTCGATCCAGACCCGTCCTGCCGTGGGGTTGGTCATTCCGGCGATCAGGTTCAGCACCGTCGACTTTCCCGAGCCGCTCGGCCCAAGAATAGTGAGGAACTCGCCCGACCGGACCTTGAGGTCCGATGGCTGAAGTGCGGTCACCGAGCCGTACTGCTTGCTGACGTTCTCCAGCCAAACCTTGGGCTGCGCCGTATCGCCGGCGGGCACCTGATGATGAGCTATATACATGCTTGGTATCCTACGATTAATGCTTTACGCACCGATGCGAACCCGATTTTCTGAGGAGCACCATTCTGCTGGCGGACCAGCCGAGCCCGCTCCATACACTCAGTGCGACGGTTGTCTGCCGCTTCTCCCGCTCAGCGCGGTGACGGCCAAGCAGATGACAAGGGCAAGAAATGTCAGCAGCGCCGATATAGCCGACAGTACCGGCGACACCTCGTGCACGATGCTTTCGTACATCTTGACGGGCAGGGTCGCCGTTCCGAAGCCCGACAGGAAGAATGCGATGATCATCTCGTCGAAGGACATGAGGAAGGCGAACAGCCCTGCCGCGATCAGCGCATTGCGGAGCATCGGAAGCGTCACCTTACGAAACACGTAAATGCGGCTTGCGCCCATAATCATTCCCGCTGCCTCGATCTGCGCGTCCACGTTCCGCAACGCGGCCATCATCACGATCATGACGTAAGGTGTGACGAACAGCGTGTGCCCCAGCACCACGCTAAGAGTCGTTCCCTGAATGCCGAGCGCCGCGAAATAGATGTAGAAGCCAAGGGCCTTGACCACCGCCGGCACGAAAAACGGGCTCAGCAGGAGCGCGCCAAGCAGGACCTTCCCACGGAAGCTGCCCCGCACAATGCCATAGGCGGCGGATGTGCCTAGTGCCAAACCGGCGAGTGTCGCGATTACCGCGATGCGGATGCTCTGGATGGTGGAACCGGTCCAGGTCGGGTTGGTGAAGTATTCCCGGTAAAGGTCGAGCGTATAAGTGGCGGGCGGGAAAACGATCTCGCGCGTGTCTCCGAAAGACATCGGGATGATGATGAGGCTTGGGAGGAGAAGGTAGACGAACCCCAGCCAAGCGGCGGTGGCGACCAGGGGGGATGGCGCCGAGCCGCCCAGCGCCTCAACGTCGCGTTCTTTATCCATGGCGCGGCTGCTCCCCAAACAGTTGAGCCCCCCTCACCCGGGTGAGGGCAAGCAAAATCAGACATGACAGGAGCAGCAGAACGATGGAAACGGCCGCAGCCATGTTCCAGTCCAGCGCATCCTTGATGTGAAAGCTGATCAGGTTCGACATCATTATGTCGGTGCGTCCGCCGAGCAGCGCCGGCGTAACGAACTGCCCCATGAGGCGAATGATCACCAGCAGGCTTCCGGCAGCCACCGCGGGCAAACTGAGCGGAAAGATGATGGACCAGAAGATGCGGGTCCTGGTCGCGCCCATGATCTCTGCCGCCTTGTGGATCGAGGAGTTCTGGGCCAGCAGATTGATCACAATCGGAAAGACCATGAACGGCACCATGTCATGGACCACGCCGATCATGACGCCAAAACGATTGAACAGCAGCGGCAAAACGAAGTCTTCGCCCAGCACCAAACGGATGGCATCATTGACGACACCGTTGTAGCCCAGCACCACCATGAAGGCGAAGGCCTTCACCAAAATGCTCGTATAAAAGGGCAGCAGGATAAGCAGCGTCAGATACGAGCGCCGTTTCGGCGTCTGCTTGGCGAGGTAGTAGGCTATCGGATACGCGATCAGCAGCGTGAGCGCCGTCCCGATCAGCGAGATCTCCAACGTGGTCTTCAAGACACGCAGATAAAGGCCGTGCGTGAAGAACCGCTCGAAGAACTCCAGCGTGAGCTGGCCGCTGGTTTCGGACACCACGCTGGTGAACAGCACGAACAGCAATGGCAACAGGAAGACGGCGGCCATATAGATCAGCAATGGCAGTATAAAGTACAATTGTCCCTCGGCGCAAAGTGGCTTGCAAGGCGGCGCCCGCCGTCAGACGGGGCGGCGGTGTTTACATTGAGAAACGGGCGAGCCGACGCTCGCCCGCAATATCCCGGTTGTTAGCTCAGCAGCCAAGTCTTGTAGCGAACGGTTGCCGCCTCGAGATTGTCGGCCCACCAATCGACATCCACCCACACTGCCGACGGATTGTCGAAGCTCGGCAGCTTGGCCTTGATGTCGTCAGGAAGAGCTTCGAAGGTTTTCCTGTCGGTCGGGCCGTTGCCGGGGAATTCGGTGAACCACGCAACCCCCGGCTCGCCTGTCAGGAACCACTGCATCAATTTCAAGCTGGCATCGTAGTTCGGCGTGCCCTTCATCACCCAGATCGCCGTGGGGGACGAGATCGCCGAATCATAGACGAAGCCGACGGGGATGCCGTTGGCGCGCGCCTGCTCGACGCGACCGCTGTAGGACACGCAGAAGTCCAATTCGTTCTGCTGAAGCAACTGAACGGTTTGTGATGTCTCCGCGACCCAAACGTTGACCTTATCCTTGATCTTGTCGAGCGACGCGAAAGCGCGGTCCATGTCGATGGGGTACAGATCGGTGATCGGGACGCCATCGGCCAGCAGCGCTTGTTCGAGTGTCTCATAGGGACTGGTGCGAAATCCGCGGCGACCGGGAAACTTTTCCGAATCCCAATAATCGACCCAGGAACGTGGCACCTTGTCCTCCGCCACTGTGTCGGTGTTGTAGGTCAGCCCTGCCGTGTAATATTGCCAGGCGATCCAGGTCGGCTGGTTCCACTCCTCGACCATGTAGTTTGAAAGGTCCAGCTTGGACTTGTCGATCTCAGCGAGCAGCCCGCTCTTCGTTGCCGCCGCTGCGATGCTGCCGCTGGCCAGCACCATATCGTATTCCAGGTTGTCGGTCTGGGCCATCGCCTTCATCTTGGACAGGTCATGCTGGCCGACATGGACCTGCACTTCGATGCCCGTGCGCTCCATGAACGGCTTGAAGAATAGCCGTTCCCGCGCCTTGCTCAGCGTGCCGCCATCGTCGGCCACGCGCACGACCGCACTTGCCTGCGCCTTGCCCGGCGTTACCACCAATGGACCGGCCACCGCGGCGGTCGCTGCGCCCGCGGCGGTGGTCAAGAACTGGCGGCGCGTAAAATCCAGGCGTGAGTTTTTTGTCGTCTCCCTGTCGACCATAGAACTTCCCCTTAGAGTTCAACCAAGCTTTGCTATTATTCGGAACGGTGTTCCTATATTTATCACGCTCTTGCTGCTGCCTGTCAACGGCTTTCGTGGGAAATGTGCATGGTTTGTTGCAGCCGGCAGGGGAAGCCCGACGCGTCGTTCGACCGGCATGGCGCACATCACACGCCGTTCGGATCTCCGACACAGGCGGTGCCGCAGCGATTTGCCGGACGAACCTGGCCCGCCATGGGCACAGTTTCCCGCCACCCCGGAACGCTAGCTAAGCTGGCAATGCCTCGAGCAGCCAATCGATATCGCCGTCGTCATTGTAGAAGTGCGGCGCGATGCGCAGATTGCCCTGCCTGACGGTGACGTCGACTCCGGCTTCAACGAGGCGCTCGTTCAGCTCCTCGCTGCTCCGTTCGGGATGGCGGAAGGTCAGGATGCCGGAGCGGTGCCTTTCCTCCTGCGGACTGTGGATCAGATAACCCTTTCGCTTCAGCCCTTCGATGGCCCGGGATATGAGGCGGAGCGAGTGCGCCTCGACCACCTGCGGCCCCAGCGCCAAAATTGTACCGAGCGAGGCGTGCAGGCCCCACAGACCGGGATAGTTCGGGAGCGCCTCTTCGAAGCGGCGCGCATCCGGCTGCATCAGGCCGATGTCATAGTCGATGTCCGTCTCCTCATTCGTCATCGACCCGGGCCCGATGCCGTGGGGATGTAGACGCTCAAGCGAGGACGCCCTGCAATAGAAGAAGCCCGTTCCCATAGGGCCACCCATCCATTTGTGCCCGCCCGCCGACATGAAATCGAAATGCGTGCGGCTCGCGTCGATCTCCAGCACCCCCGCCGCCTGGATAGCGTCATAGTTCAGAAGAACGCCCCGCTCGCGGCAGAGGTCGCCCGTCGCCTCCATGTCCTGCCGGAATCCGGTCGAGAACTGGACGCAACTCACCGACACAAGCCGCGTCCGGCTGTCGATTTGGCGGGCGACGTCGTCCACGGTGACACGTCCGCCGGCCGCTTTGGCATCGATCCATCTGATTTCGACGCCCCGCCGGGCCAGATTCAGCCAGCAATAGACGTTCGACGGATATTCTATATTGGCGATGACGACATTGTCGCCCTCTCTCCAGTCGATCCCGTTGGCGACGATGTTCAGCCCCTCGGTCGTGTTCTTCACGAAGGCGATCTCCGCGGGCACGGCGCCAATCAGCCGGGCGATGGCGGGCCGGATGTGCTCCTCGGCAAAGCGGATCCGGTGCGGTGAGTTGTTGCGGCCGTTCAATTGCAGATCGCCGAGTTGCGCGTGGACCGCCCCGACCACGCGATTGGACAGCGGCATGAGCGAACAGGCATTCAGATAGGCGCGGCGATAGACGATGGGGAAATCACTGCGGGCTTCGGCTAGGTTCACTGGTGGCCTCCAGTTTAATTCAGGACCCGAAGGCTGCGGTCCATCGAAGAGATGAGCTCGAAACCTGCTTCGGTCACGACACCGGTGTCCTCACACATCATGCCGCCCCAGCCCGGCTCATAATAGGGGGTCTCGAAACAGAAGGTGGAGCCGGCCTCCAGCACGGCCTGGCTGGTGGCGGTGATCACGGGCGCTTCATAGACAGCCAGGCCGATGGCATGGCCCAGATGGTGCCGGCGGAATCCCTCAAAACCGGCTGCTTCCACCGCGTCCATTCCCGCTTCGTAAATATCCTTCGCCGCAACGCCCGCCCGGGCTCGGTCGATCTCCGCCTGCAGCCCGATACGCAGAGCTTCGTAGCGCCGCGCCTGCACCCTTGTCGGCTCCCCCACCACCGCCGTGCGCGCCAGGTCGGACTTGTACCCGTAATAACTGCAGCCGACGTCGAAGCGCAGGAGATCGCCGGCCGCAAGAGGCCGCTCCGCGGCGAAAGCATCTGCGAGAGCGCTGTCAAGGCCGCCGACGACCGTGACGTTGCGGGGATAGCCCCCACCGCGCGACATGGTGGCGGCGACGACGGCTGCCACTTCCTTATCGGTAATGCCCGCACGAGCCATCGCCATGCCAGCCTCGATCGCCGCTTCCGTGATGCGCGCGGCATAGCGCATGAGCGCGATCTCGCCGGGCAGCTTTGTCGAGCGGACAGCGAGCATGAAGGAAACGGCGTCAGAATGGATGATCCCCCGCCTGTCCAGAATATCGAACGCGACCGCCGGCGCGTGGTCCACATCGATTCCCACCCGGCGGGCGGCCAGCGCGGACAGAGCCTTGTCCAACGCGCCGGCGAAATCGGCGTTCTGCGGATCGATATGCGCCGAATTCGTCTCGCCGCTGAAATAGAAAGTGCCGAAAGTGATGATGTCGGTGGCCGGCACGCCCGACGCGATGGCCGCGGCGAAGTCGGCCGCCGGGACAACCAGCAGCAACCGGTCGGGCGTCACCGCCGCGCAGTAGACGTAGCGACGGTTTATTGCTGCCGGCATGCTCTCATAGCCCGATGCGTAAAGAAAATTCTCCGGGCTGAACAAGAGGAGAGCATCGTTTTCCGATCTTTCGAGCGCCGCGCGCAACTTTGCCAGACGCATGCCGGCAAGCTCCACAAGGGAAGTCGGGGAGGGTTCAAGTTGCATTGGTCGCCTTCCGCATCAATGTTTCAAATAACGGTACGCTGTGACGATTATGGTGTCGACTGGTGCCTGTCAATACTGCACATGCCGGGCATTGACCTCTCGATCGCGCCCTTGACAACAGCACCACTCATCCATTAATAGAAACACTGTAACGATAATAGCAACAATATGCCAGGTAGGGGACTTTCAAATGGTGAATCGCCGGCAACTGATGTTTGGGGCCGCAGCCATGGGATTAACCGGCTCGCTCGCATTTCGGGCTTACGCTCAGAGTGCAGCGGCAGGCGAAGGCACACTTACTTTCGGAACGCTTGGTCTTCTCGCCGGGCTTGATCCGCATGTTGCCGCCAGCTCGGTGTGGCGCAAGACCACGACGATGATTTACGATCGGCTGCTCGGCTACGACACGACTGGAAAGTTGCAGGGCGAGCTCGCCGAAAGCTGGGAGTTCAGCGATCCGACCACCTTCGTCGTCAAGCTGAAACCGGGCGTGACCTTCCACAAGGGGCAGCGGTTCAGTGCCGCAGACGTCGTTTACACGTTCTCGCGTATACAGGATCCTGCGGTGGGTGCGACGTTAGCAAAGCCGCTGGAGGGCGTCGAAGTGGAATCGCGTGATGACGCGACCGTTGTCTTCAAGCTGCCGCAACCCGACGTGAGTTTTCCAAGCCTGCTCGCCTCGGAAGAGGTGGCGATCGTTTCAGCCGAATGGATGGCCGGTTCGCCGAACGTCTCGGTTGAAGCGAACGGAACCGGTCCATTCATGCTCGAAAGCTTCGATCCGAAAGTCCAGACGGTGGTCAAGCGCAATCCCGACTTCTATGATGGTCCGGCCAAGCTGGAAAGCATCATCTTCCGCTCGATCGCCGACGACAGCGCTCGAATAAACGCGCTCAAGACCGGCAGTGTGGATCTGATCGACACAGTCCCATGGAATCAGATCGATGGTTTGAAGAATGCGCCCGGATTAACTGTGTTCTCGGCGCCGGCAGCATTCATGAGCCTTTGGTGCAACGTCTCTCGTCCGGTAATGGCCGACCCGAGAGTCCGTCGCGCAATCGCCTATGCGATCGACCGCAACGCAGTGTCGACGGCAGCCTTTTTTGGCTACGGCGCGCCATTGGGCGGGCTTCCCATGCCGGAGACGTCGCCTTTTCATAATCCGGAATCGGCAGAAATCTTCAACTACGATCCGGAAAAGGCACGTGCTCTGTTGAAGGAAGCCGGCGCGGAAGGACTGGAGATCGAATTCCTCGTCTCTCAGGCTCCGGCAGTCTATGTGGTGGTGGGGCAGATCGTCGCCGCGAATCTGGCTGCGGTGGGCATCAAGGCGAATATCCAGTTGGTTGATTTCCCCACCGTGGTCGAGCGGAAGAACTCTGGCAACTACGATCTCGTTATCTATGGCACGAACATCCGCGGCCCAGACCCGAACCTTGCCTATTCCTATTTCTTCGAGCCTGGTACCGGCTTCTGGGCTAACGGCGCCAAGTTCCAGGACCCCAAGGTGAGTGATCTCCTGGCGAGGGGCCGGTCCGAACTCGACTCCGAGAAGCGGAAGGAAGTCTACAAGGAGCTCGAACTTTACCTGCTGGAGATCAGCCCTTGGATCTTCATCACCTGGCGCGACGACGCCATGGCATACAAATCATCGCTGCAGGGAATGGCACATCTCGAGGGAGCTCTGAACGTCGTCAGCGTTTCCATTTCCGCACCGCACCTATTCTGGTCATAATGACCCCGACAGGGCCGGACGCATTGTGCGTCCGGTTCCTTTGGCGAGAGTGACCATGACTGCATCTGAAACAGTTCTCCAGGTCAAGAACCTGAGCATGACCTACGGCTCCCGCGGATCCCTCCTGGGACGAAGCGAGTCGGCGGTCCATGCGGTTCGAGAGGTGTCGGTCGCGGTCCGCAAAGGCAGGACGCTTGGTCTTGTCGGCGAAAGCGGCAGCGGAAAGAGCACTCTCGGGCGCTGCGCCACGCTGCTTCTTCGGCCGACTGCCGGCGAGGTTTTGTTCAGGGGCGAATCCCTCCTGTCCGCCGACCATCGTCGGCTCGCGGTGCTGCGACGCGGCTTCCAGACCGTGTTCCAGGACCCCTACTCCTCTCTGAACCCCCGCAAAACCGTGGCTCGCCTGATCCGCGAGCCGCTCGATATCCATCGCCAGGGCGACCGCGCCTGGCGCTAAGCCCGCGTGGTCGAGATGATGCAGCTCGTCGGCCTGCGCGAAGATCAGAGGGGTCGCTACCCTCACGAGTTCAGCGGCGGGCAGCGCCAGCGCATCGCGATCGCGCGAGCGCTAATTCTCGAACCTGAACTCCTGGTACTGGACGAGCCGACCAGTGCGCTCGATGTCTCGATTCAAGCCCAGATCGTCAATCTGTTGCTGAAGTTGCAGGCCGAACTTGGGCTGACATACTTCTTCATCTCGCACAACCTGCATTTGGTTCGGCACATCAGCGACGATGTCTGTGTCATGTACAAGGGCGAGATCGTCGAGGCCGGCCCCGCAGCCGATGTCTTCGCCAATCCGCAGCACGAGTACACCCGCCGGTTAATCGCGTCCGCAGTATAGTCACTCGCGTCGGAACTCGGCCAGAATCCACCTGCGGAATGCGCTCGCGGCCGGCGGCAGGTTGAAACGATCCCGCCATGTCAGCCAATAACTGCGATCGGTCCGCGTCCTTGCTGGCCAAGGACAGACGAGCCGTCCATTCGCTAGCTCCGCCTCGACGAAATACGGGTTCACGAGCGCTAGCCCGTGATCTGTGAGGGCAGCGGCAAAGGCGGTTTCATTGCTCTGGAAGACGATGCGCTCGCGCGGTTCGACACCGGCCATCCCCGCCGCCTGCTTCCAAAGTTCAAGGTGATGGGGGGTGTTCGCGCTATCCAGAACAACGAAATCCCCGAAGGCAAAAGGCTGCGACAACCCCTCCCGCCGCAGATAAGCCGGCGTGCAGACGGCCGCGATCTCCTGCGGGATCAGGAATTCCGACCGCATACGCGCCCAAGTGCCAAGACCCAAGCGGATGGCGATGTCCGCCTTGGGATCGATGGCCTCGCTGCTTTCGCCGGTGCGAAGATCCATCTGCAGACCGGGACGCAAAGCGCGAAACCGCTCGAGGCGCGGCAGCAGCCAAGCCTTGAGGAACCACGGCGCGCACCACACGACCAGCTTGTCCGCCGCCGGGGAGACCATCACCTCGGCCGTCGCCGCCCGCAGGTCCTCGAACAACTGGCCGATGGCCCGAGCATAAATCGCTCCTGCCGCGGTCAGGCGCACCTCGCGATGCAGTCGCTCGAAGAGAGGCAAGCCCAGATGCTCCTCCAGCTGCCGGATTTGCTTGCTCACGGCACCGGGCGTCAAATTCAGCTCCCTCGCCGCGAGGAGAAAACTCTGACGTCGGGAAGCAGCTTCGAAGATCCGCAGGGCGGGAAGGGGGGGCAGGTTGCGGTGGGCCGACATGATCGGAGTTCAGATGAATTTTGCTCACCTGACCAGAGGAGGAGTCGTTTGTCAACCCGAGCCCATCGATGTTTGTTCGCATGAAAATGAGGAGACTTGGACTGCTGGATGAGCGGTCCACGCCCCTCCTCTGCCCAGCAAAAACATACCCGCTATTCCATCGCGTGCCCGCCAGGCGATTTCATCAGGAGTTCCAGATGCCCAAGCGCCAGATCAAGCTCGGACTATCTATGCGGCAGCTCGGCTACCATGCCGGAGGCTGGCGTCATCCTTCGGTACCGGCCGATGGAGCGATGCGGATCGGTCATTTTGTCCACATCGCCAAGACCGCAGAGCGCGGCCTCTTCGATTTGTTGTTCCTGGCCGATGGGTTGGGCTTACGGCAAAGGGACAACCCCGCCGGCTCCCTGGCGCGATCGGACCGCAATGTGGAATTGGAGCCACTGACGCTGCTTTCCGCGCTTGCCATGGTGACGAAACACATCGGCCTCGTTGCGACGGCATCGACCAGCTACAACGAACCCTTTCACATCGCGCGAAAATTTGCCTCGCTGGACCATATCAGCGGCGGCCGCGCCGGCTGGAACATCGTCACCTCCTGGTCGGAGGAAGAAGCCAAGAACTTCAACCGGGACAAACACTTCGAATATGACGAACGCTACGCCCGCGCGGCGGAGTTCGTCGAGGTGACGAAAGGCCTTTGGGATTCTTGGGATGAAGATGCGTTCCTTCGGGACAAGGCAACGGGCATTTTCTTCGAATCCGAGAAAATGCACGTGCTCAATCATGTCGGCAAATACTTCCAGGTGCGAGGACCGCTAACGGTGGAGCGTCCGATACAGGGATATCCCCTGCTTGTCCAAGCGGGCAGCTCCGAAGCTGGACAGGAAATCGCGGCGGCAAGTGCGGATGTCTGTTTCGTCGCCCACACGGACTTGCGTGACGCGCAGGATTATTATCGTTCGGTGAAGTCGAGGCTTGGCAAGTTCGGTCGCGATGAGGATTCGCTGAAAATCCTGCCCGGTTTGCTGGCCATCGTCGCGCCGACGGAAGCGGAGGCACGCGATAAATATGAGGAACTGCAACAGTTGATCCACCCCCTGGTGGGGCTGGCCCACGTCTATGGCCCGATGGGCGATCTGTCCGCCTACCCGCTCGACGGACCGGTGCCAGTGCCCAATGATCCCCAGCACCGAAGCCGCGCCAAGGTTCTGCTCGATTTGGCCGAGCGCAACAACTGGACGATTCGCGATCTTTACCTGGCAGCCTCGATGGGGCGCGGGCATCGCACCGTTATCGGCACTCCATCGCAAGTGGCGGATGCCATGCAGGAATGGGTCGACGGCCGCGGGGCGGACGGGTTCAACATAATCCCGGCCATCCTGCCCGGAGGCATCGAGGACTTCGTTGAATATGTCGTGCCGGAACTGCAGGATCGCGGTGTCTATCGCACGGCATATGAGGGTGAGACCCTCCGCGACAATCTCGGCGTGCCGCGCCCGAAAAGCCGATACGTCTAGGATCCCGCACGATGCGTGACGTCGGAGCATTGCCCCGCGAGCCCCAGAAGTTCAACTTGCACTGCTTTTACCGTTGCAAGCTCCAGAATGGGTCCACCCACGTTGTCTCAGCGCCATCAGGGCCCGTTCGGTCGGCGCAGCGTAAGAGGCTGGCTTCATGACCTCGGACGCTGCCCGCCTGAGGCAGCTCTTCGGCCCACTTCCCGATGAAGAGATCATCCAGATCACTCGACGCCGGCAGATTATGCAAGGCTGGCGGGAGGAACTGGCGGCGCCCCGCAGTCTGCCTCCCTGTCCGGGAGATGAAGAGGATATAGAATTCGCCCTCCCCGCTCCGGATGAAGACACGATCGTTGCGGCGGCTGCGGCATATGCCGCACGCGATCTTTCTCCGGTCGAGCTGGTCAAGCACATGCTGCTGAGGATTGAGAGACTGGACGGGACGCTCCACAGCTATATCACCGTGCTGCCTGAAGCCGCCCTGGCGCAGGCCCGTGAGGCCGAAGTGCGAATGATGCGGAGGCAGCCGCGCGGCCCGCTCGACGGCATCCCCTATAACCTCAAGGATATAATCGACACGGCCGGGATCCGCACGACCTGCCACTCTCGTCTTAGGACCGATGTCGTTCCCGTCCGGGACGCCGACGCCGCCGCACGTCTGAAGTCAGCGGGAGGCGTTTTATTGGGCAAGAGCGCGACGCATGAATTCGCCTTCGGCGGGCCGACCGACGACACACCCTTCCCGCAACCACGAAACCCCTGGGATACTGAACGCTATGCCGGCGGCTCGTCCAGCGGCGCGGCCGTCGCCGTCGCAGCGAGGATGGCGCTTGGTTCCGTCGGAACCGATACCGGCGGCTCGTTGCGCATCCCAAGCTCCTTTTGCGGGGTAGTCTCGATGAAGCCCAGTCGCGGGCGCATCAACACGGAAGGGGTTTTTCCGCTCGCCCCCTCGCTCGATCACGTCGGCCCTGTCGCGGCGAATGCAGCGGACTGCGCCGTTCTCTTTGAAGCGCTCGCCGTCGACGGGCTTGTCGAACCGCGGATGCCTGCTGACGGTCTGAAAGGCTTGACGGCCGGTCTGCCGCGGGACTGGATCGACAACCAGGCCGAGCTCTCACCGGCGGTGCGCCGGGCGTTGCGACAAATGGAGGACTTGGCCCGCGATCTTGGCGCGACAACAGTTGATCTTGCGCCACCTCCCCTGTCCGAATTTCGTGCCGCCGTGTCCCTGCTTACCGCGTGGGAGGCATATCGCATCCACGCGGTTGACCTCGGACGCCAGTTCCTTCGCTATTCGGATGTCTTCCGCCGGCGTGTCGCCCCCGCCGCGCTGCTGGACGAAGCCGACCACGCTTCCATGATTGCGGCCAAAACCCGTCTTTCGGCCGCGTTTAATGCCCTCTTTGAACAATGCGACTTCATTTTGATGCCTGCCACGGCCACCACGGCCCCTCTGCTGACCGGGCTCGACCCGCTGGCCGAAGCTGCACGCCCATCTTCCTTCTCTCAGCCGACCAATCTGACAGGCAGCCCCTCCCTGACCATCCGCGCCGGGTTCGACCGGAAAGGACTGCCGATCGGTCTCCAGCTTGTGGGGCCGATGCGGGCGGAGGAGCTGTTATTTGCCATCGCTTGCAGGATAGAGGATGCGATGCCGCGCCGCCTTTACCGGTCAGGCGAATAGCCAAGGGCGGAAGAGATCTGAAGCGCACTATCCACAACGAGCTCTGCCGCCTTCTCGGTGGACATTTCAGGCGCGGACCAAGGGGTATAGGCCACGCTGAGCGCCGCCACGACCTGGCCGGAGCCGTCGCGCAATGGCGCACCGACCGAAACGACTCCGACCAAATTCTCGCTGTTGGATATCGCGACGCCGGAGGTGCGAACTTCCTCCATCTGCTTCATCAGAGCGTCGATATCGACGATCGTGTTGGGGGTAAGCTGGGGCAGCGGTTCGCTCGAAAGCACAGCGTAGGCCTGTTCGGGCGGCATCGCCGCGAGGAGCACCTTCCCCATCGCCGTGCTGTGCAGCCACGCCAGGCTGCCCGGCGCGCTGCGGATGGCGATTGGCCCCTCGCTCTGCATCGACAGCAGATAGACCGCCCGACTTCCGTGCAGTTTCGCCAGGTAGCCGTTCAGCAGGTGCGACCTCGCCAGCCGCTCCAAATGCGGCTGGCTGGCGGTGATCAGCGGATCCTTCTTCATCAGCGTCCATCCGAGACCGAGGACGCGGTACCCTATGGAATAGCGTTTCGTCTCGGGATCCTGAACGACATAATGCAGCGCCGCCAGGGTGTTAACCAGTCGTTGGACGATCGTCGCGCTGATGTTCAGACGGCGCCCGATCTCGCGAACACCAAGCGGCGTCGCCGCCTTGTCGAGAACTTCAAGGATTTCAAGGCCACGTTCCAGCGATTGACTTCCAGCCATTTTCTTACCCGATACCCGCGAATCCTTTTGCAATCCATGCACGGAAGCAACTGCCGTTGACAATGAAAATAGCGATCCGTACAAGAGAGAAACAGCGTTACGATAATAGTTACATAAGTGACCGCTCAGGTAAATCCAAGGATCACACGATGAGAAAGTTGAGCCGTTGCGTTCATCAGCCTGCCGTTTTGCATGATGGCTTTGTCAGCCTGATGCCAGCGACCCATCGCGCCTCCACGATCGTTTTCGAAACGGCGCAGGACTATCGCGACCGCAAGAGGCGAGGCCCGGACGGCTACAGCTATGGGCTGAACGGCACGCCGACGAGCCGCACGCTGGAAGCTCAGATCGCAGCGCTGGAAGGGGCCGCTCATTGCACCTTGATGCCTTCCGGGATGTCGGCGATCAGCCTGATCGCGTTGTCGGTCCTCAAGCAAGGAGACCGGATTCTCATCCCGGATACTGTCTATCCGCCGGTCAAAAACTTTTGCGCCACATTTCTGGCGGGGATCGGCATTGCACATGACATCTACCACGCTGACTGCAGCGATCTTGAGGACCTGATCGGCCCGGACGTGCGGCTGATTTGGGCGGAATCTCCTGGTTCGACGACAATGGAAGTTCAGGACCTGCGGGCGATCGCCACATTGGGTCGCAGACACGGCATCCTCACGGGATGCGACAATACCTGGGCCACGCCGCTGTTGCTGCAGCCTTTGGCTTTGGGCATTGATTTTTCGATGCAGGCGCTGACCAAATATGCCAGCGGCCATTCCGATATTCTCATGGGTTCGGTCGCGGTGAACGACCCCGCGCTCAACGCCAAACTAAAGGAAACCCGGACCATAATGGGAATCGGCGTGTCCCCGGATGATTGCAGCCTGGTGCTGCGTGGCCTGTGCACCTTGGGGGTGCGGCTCGCGCATGTGGGACGGACGGGGCTAAATCTGGCCCAGCACCTCAAGGCGTTTGCCAGCGTCTCCCGCGTACTTCACTCCGCATTCCCCGAGTGTGAGGGACACGAGATCTGGGAGCGGGAGGCCCAGGGCTATACGGGCACCTTCAGCGCCGAGGTGCGCGTCCCCTCCCCCGCGGTTCTCGACGAGGCGATCGGGTTGTCGCGCTTCTTCGCCATCGGCGCCTCCTGGGGCGGCACCCATAGCCTGATCGCCCCGATGACGGTGGATGACACGCGCAAGTGGCCGCGGGTTCCCGGAGCGACTTACATCCGGCTGAGCATCGGGCTCGAGGACGAAAGGGATCTGCGCGAGGATCTGGACCGCATCTTCGGATATCTTGACGCGGCTCTGGTGGAGACAGCCGCCCAATGAACTACTATCTCCGCAGACTGGCTGTCGCGATCGCCACAGTGCTGATCTCGTCCAGCCTGGTCTTCTTCGCCATTCGCATTCTCCCAGGCGATCCGGTCATGATGCTGCTCGGGGAAAGCGCTGCAACACCGGAGGTCATCGCGCGTATGGCGGAGCGGCTGGGCATGGACGCGCCGCTCCATGTGCAATACTTCCGCTGGCTTACCGATCTGCTGCAGCTCGACTTCGGGACGTCGATCGGGACAGGCCTGCCGGTGGCGAATGAGTTGATCAAACGTTTGCCGCGCTCGTTGGAACTAATGGCGGGCGGCATTCTTGTCAGCCTGTCAATCGGCATCCCGCTGGGTGTGGTCGCCGCGCGGCGGCCGGACAGCTTCATCGGCAATGCGGCCTCGGTTCTGGCGCTGATCGGCCTGTCGGCTCCAACCTTCGTCAAAGGCCTGATCCTGATCATCATCTTCAGCATCACACTCGGCCTTCTGCCGTCATCCGGCTTTACGCCCTTCACTCAGGATCCGGCCGCCAATCTGAGAAACCTTATTCTGCCCTCGCTCACGCTGGGATTGGGTTTTGCTGGCGTCGTGCAGCGGATAACGCGGGCGAGCTTGGCCGAAACGCTAGGTAAAGACTACGTCCGTACGGTCCGAGCCAAGGGCGTTTCCGAAAACGCCTCCGTATATCGACATGCCCTACCGAATGCCATGATTCCCGTTATTGCCGTCGTGGGTATCCGTATCGGCTCAATGCTGGGCGGCATGGTCGTGATCGAGAACCTATTCAACTGGCCTGGCCTCAGCTCCTATTTGATCGAGGCCTGCTATGCCCGCGATTATCCAGCCATACAGGCCTGCCTTGTCGTCATCTTCTTTGTCTTCTCCCTGGTCAGTCTTTCGATGGACGTGCTCATGGGCATCATCAATCCGAGGCGCCGCGATGTCTGATTCGAGTCTCACTTTCACTCGGCAGTCCGACTGGCGGGTCTGGTTCGCCATCCCCGTTCTGGCGGTAGCGGGCCTGTTCGCCCTGCTGGGTGAATGGATCGCACCCTATTCCGTGACCGGCTATGATTATACGGCCATCCTGTCTTCGCCCACCGCGGCACATTGGTTTGGCACCGATGAACTGGGGCGCGACATTCTCAGTCGCCTCATAATCGCCTCCCGCACCTCCGTCGCCGTGGCGTTGGGTGCCACCCTTTTTGCAGCCATTACCGGCTCCCTGATCGGGCTCCTGGTGTCCTACATCGGAGGAAGGCTCGAGGCGGCCGTCAGCAGTGCGGCCGACATCTTCATCGCTTTGCCCGACATCTTTTTCGCCATCCTCGTCATGTCGCTTGTGGCGCCGAACCCAACCATCCTGACGATCACGATCGGCATCATCTATATGCCCCAATTCACCAAGATCGTCAGCGCGATGGTCCAGTCTGCCCGGCACGCCGACTATGTCACCGCCGCGCGATCGATGGGCGCCAGCGGCACGCGCATCATCTTCAGCGACATTCTCCCCAACATCCTGCCCATAATCGTGGTCAAGTTCACACTGACCATCTCGTCGGCGCTCCTGTTGGAGGCGAGCCTTAGCTTCCTCGGCCTTGGTGCGCCGCCCCCGAACACCTCGTGGGGCCAGATGGTCGGCAGCCTGAAGCCTTACATCTACAACAATCCCTGGCCCATCGTCTTTCCGTCGCTGATGATCTTTTTCGTGATCATGGCCGTCAACGTGCTGGGCGACTGGTTCCAAGACTATGTAAACCCCGAGGTGCGGCGATGACGACAGCCAGCTCAAAACCATCTGCAAGCGCACCGCTGCTGTCAGTGCGGGACCTCTCTGTGCAATTCGCACGCAAGGACGGAGGTCTGGCTCCCGCAGTTCGCTCGCTGTCGTTTGATCTGCGGCGCGGCGAAGTCCTTGCTCTGGTCGGCGAGTCCGGATGCGGCAAATCGGCCACCGCGCTCGCGCTAATCGGGCTCCTTGCCCGAAATGCCCGGGTGGGCGGGAGCGTTGAGTTCGACGGAAGAAACCTGCTCTCGCTGCCCGAGCGCGAATGGGAGACGATACGCGGCCGGCGGATCGCAATGATCTTCCAGGATCCGATGACGGCGCTCGACCCGCTCTACCGCATCGGCGAACAGATAGCAGAGGCGCTGCGACGCCATCTCGATCTCTCCTCCGTCGCTTTAAGGACCCGGGTCAACGAACTTCTCACGCTTGTCGGCATCGATGATCCCGAACTCAGAGTCCGCCAATTTCCACACCAGCTCTCCGGGGGGTTGCGCCAGCGGGTCGTGATCGCCATTGCCCTTGCCTGCAATCCGGAAGTCGTCATAGCCGACGAGCCGACCACAGCTCTGGATGTAACCATCCAAGCCCAGATCGTGAAGTTGCTGGCCGATCTCAACAGAAAGGTCGGCATGGGCATGATCTTCATCTCACACGATCTTGGGGTGGTTTCACAGATCGCAGACAAGATCGCAGTGATGTATGCCGGGCAGGTGGTGGAAAGCGGCCCCCGCGCCGAGTTGCTGCGCGACCCGAGGCACCCCTACACCAAGGCCCTGCTGGCGTCGGTACCGAATCCTGCAATGGCGCCCAAGCAATTCCTGAACGCCATTCTGGGAACCGTACCCGACATGGCGCGTCTGGAGGCTGGCTGCACTTTCCGCAACCGTTGCCCCCAAGCCCAAGAGGGCTGCCACGCCGAGCCCGGGCTCACCGGGATTTCGCCCTCGCGGTTCGCACGCTGCTGGTTTGCTGAAACAGGGAGCTATGAGGGAATGGAACGGCAAGCAATCCGCCCATTCTCCTAGCTGCGCAACCGCTAGAGTTCCAACGGTTGGAGCCCGTTAAAACGTGCTTTCTGAGTAAGCGCCTACCTCACATAGGGGCTGGTGTGAAATCGCCATACATGCCGCTTCCATAAAGAAGCGGCGGCAAGGTTTCAGCCAGTCTTATGTCTTCGATATGTCCCAAGAAGATCGTGTGGCTATGAGCTTCAATGGAATGGGAAACCCGGCAGTCGAAGCTAGCCATGGCGTCTTGCAAGACCGGAGCCCCCGTGACCAGCGTCGTCCAGTTGCCAATCTGGAAACGTTGCTCCCGATTCTGCGGAGACGCAAACCTTCTCGAAATTTCTTCCGAACGCCGCGCCAGGAGATTCACGCAAAAGACTCTGGAGCTCATCACGGCGTCGTGGCAGGAATTGCCTCGGTTCAGGCAGATGAGTAACGTCGGAGGATCGGCGGAAACGGAGGTGACAGACGTCACGATAGTACCATGTTTTTCCTCGGCGCTCAGAGTGGTCACTAGCGAAACGCCGGACACAAGCCGCCGCATCCCTGCTTTGAATTCGTTGGTCGATATCATTGCTCTTCCACGGTTTGTCGCCTCGAAATAACAACAGGAGGGTTTGGATTGACAAACGACAAATGCTCCGCTTCAAGTGAACTGAATTCATCTAAGGCCCTTTGCTGTGCCAAGCGAAACGCAGCTTCCGCCGCTGACCACACTTCGGATTTTTGAGGCTGCGGCGAGACACCAGAGCTTCCTGCTGGCCGCGGGAGAACTGAACATCACCCCGGGTGCCGTAAGCAAGCAGGTGAAGCAGCTCGAGCTTTCCCTCGGGCAGCCTCTTTTCGAACGGAACCACAGACAGGTGCGGCTCACCAAAGCCGGGCAGATCTTTTTCAAGGGGATTAGCCAAGCATTCGAAGACATTCGCGCAGTGACAAAGGCAGTTGCCATTAGGCCGGACGGTGAGCGCCTGGTTCTATGGTGCGCGCCTTGGTTTCTTAGAGCGTGGCTGCTCCCCCGGCTCGAACGCTTTCGATCAAGCTCGCCGAAGATACAATTGGACGTGCTGACCGGAGATTCGAGCGACGCCATTTCTCCGCGCGCAGATATCGCGATACGGCTCGGTTCGGGTGACTGGCCACGAGTGAAATCGGAAATGCTGATTTCCCAAGAGATAACCGCGGTCTGCACCCCACGATATCTGAAGCGTGAAAAAATTGGTGCTCCCTACAGCTTTTCGGATTTTGTCGTTCTGGACAGCTCCAACACTCCCGACCATCTCCATCTCTGGAAGGAGGCGGCCGGCTTTCAGCAAGTCGACCCAAAAGAGCGAATTGTTTTTTTGAGCAGCGAATCCGCCTTTGCGGCGGCGCAGAGCGACCACGGAATCGCACTCGTCCACCCACGTTTCATCGAGAAAGAGTTGGCCACGGGAGATTTAGTGCGCCCTTGGGGCATCACCACCAGAACGAATAAGCACTACTACCTGACCCGCAACGAGAATTTCAGGTTGCCGCCCGCGGCCGCAGCGTTCCGCAAGTGGTTGCTCGATGAGTTTAAACGGACTTAGCCTGGCACAGATTCAAGCCGTTCGAGAGATCTAGGCTTTCCAGCTGGAGATCCCCTCCCTCGAAGAATAAGCCGCGCCTTCTTCGGCGCGGCTGAGGTCATAATTCTTTTAACGTAAGCTTCAATTTTTCACCGAGCCGAATTCAGCTTTCTGACCCAGAGCACCAGGGATGTTGTCAATATCAACCCCGCGCAGGCGAGGACCGGAGCGCTGATCGGCAGGCTTATGAATGTTGCCAAGTCGCCGCGCGACATCAGCAGCGCTCTTCGGAAATTCTCCTCCAGCATTGGCCCAAGAACGAAGCCGAGCAAGAGGGGTGCTGGCGGGAGCCCAAGCAGACGCATGATATAGCCCGCGGCGCCGAAGGCCGCTACGACCAGCACATCGAATCCCTTGCTCTCGACGCTGTATATCCCAACGCAGACGAAGACTAGGATCGCCGGGTACACATACCTGTAAGGCACCGTCAGCAGTCGCACCCAGATGCCGATGAGCGGCAGGTTGAGGATCACGAGCAGGATATTGCCTATCCAGAAACTCATGACCACGCCCCAGAAGAGGTCCGGGTGGTTAACGATCAGATTGGGGCCCGGCGTTATATTATGCATCATCAGGATGCCGAGGATCAGCGCCATGCTGGCAGTACCGGGAATACCCAAGGTGAGTGTGGGAATGAAGGCGGTCTGATCAGCCGCATTATTGGCGGTCTCGGGTCCGGCGACACCTTCGATAGCCCCCTTCCCGAAACGGGACGGATCCTTGGCCAGAGAGTGCTCCGCCGCGTAGGACATGAAGGAGGCGATGGTGGCGCCCGTCCCCGGCAGCGCCCCAAGAAAGGCGCCAATGCCGGATCCGCGGAGCATCGGCTTCCAGGATCGTGAAACGTCATCGCGGGTCGGCACCATGGAACGCAACGGCACGCGTCTCGCCGCCGCCGGGATATCGGCAGCCTCCCGTATGCTGACCACGACTTCCGCGACTCCAAACAGACCCATCGCCAGCGCCACCAAGGCAATGCCATCGAAGAATTCGATGCTCCCGAACGTAAACCGCGGAACGCCGCTGTTCACGTCAATGCCGACAAGCCCCAGAAGAATGCCGAGCACGATCATCGCTACTCCCTTTATCGGGGAACCGGAACTGATGGACGATGCCGCCACGAGTCCGAGTACGATGAGAGCGACATATTCGGAGGGGCCGAACGACAGCGCCAGGGAACTGATCAGGGGTGAGAACGTCATCATCAGGATGATGCCGATGCTCCCGCCAACGAAAGAGCCAATGGCCGAAACCATCAAGGCGATTCCGGCGCGCCCCTGCTTCGCCATCTGATGTCCATCAAAACACGCGACCGCCGAAGCGGGCGTGCCGGGTAGATTGAGTAGGATTGAAGCGGTGGAGCCGCCATACGCCGTACCATAGTAGATCCCTGCCAGCATGATGATGGCGGCGGCCGGGTCGAGGTGAAAGGTGAGTGGAAAGAGAAGGGACATCGCCACCATGGTGCCGATGCCGGGAAGAGCGCCTAGGAAGGTTCCGAAGAACACTCCGACGAAACACCAGTAAAGATTGTTGAGCGTCAGCGCTTCGCTGAGGCCAAGGATCACGTTGTCCAGCATCCCAGCTCTCCTTAAAACGGATAGCGGAAAAGGCGCAGCGGCATGTGAAGAAGGACCTCGAATACGATATAGACGACGACCGACATGGTGAGAATGATGAGAGCGGATTCCAATAGACTAAGCCTACTCTCGGCCATCACTGCCGGCAGCAGCATGCACACGACAGCCGGAATGACGCCGAAAACAGGAACAACGATGCCGAAACAAACGATCGATCCGATGATCGTCACGAAGCTGCGGAATTCAAACTCCATCTTGCCCCAATTCGTCTCGGAGAGGCCCTGAAGAAAGTTCATCATTCCAAGCACGAAGAGAATCGATCCCATGATGATCGGGAAAAGGCCTGGCCCCATCTGCTGCAGAGTCCCGATCCTGTAGTTGGACATGCTATACAGCATGAAGAACAGTCCCAGGGCCGACAAAACCAAGCCGGAGATCGTGTTCTTGTTGATCTTGTATCGCATCGTCGCCCCTTTCGAATGGGCAAGCGTTAAGGCGGGATGGCCGGCAGGGCTGCCGGCCGTTTTCACCTGGTTTATTTGATCTTTTCGATACCAGCCTGCTTCATGACCTGCGCCCAGAGGGCAAGCTGAGCGGCTATATCCTTCTCGAACTCCTCGGGCGAAGCGCTGACATCGGCATCGATGCCCAGGCCCTTTAGCTCGGCAGGCAGGCTATCCCCCTGCATGAGCTTGCGGGAGGTCTCGTCAAGAGCGGCAATAATCTTGGGATCCGTGCCGCGGGGAGCGGAGATGCCATACCAGCTGCTGACTTCGACATCGACCCCGAGTTCCTTGAAGGTGGGGACATCGGGATAATTGCTGGAGCGTTCGCTGCCGGTGGTCGCAAGCGGAATCAACGTGCCGTCGTCGACATATTGAGTAATGGCGTTGGGTACCAGCATGGAGACATCAAGCCGTCCTGCCACAAGGTCAACCATCTGGGGGCCATTGCCCTGATAGGGGATATGAACCAGATCGATACCGGCACGGATCTTGAGCAGTTCTGCGGCCAGGAAATTTATCGTGCCTGATCCGGAGGAGCCGTAACTCAGCGCCCCCGGCTGCTTCTTCGCGAGTTCGATGAACTCCTCAAGCGTTTTGACACCCAGCTTCTTGTGCGCGACGAGAATGTAGGGAACGCTGCCCAGCCGGGTGATGTGCTCGAAATCCTCGATCGGGTCGAAAGGCACGTTTTCATAGGTAACGGGACTGACCTCGATCGGCCCGGCGGTCGACAGCAACAGCGTATAGCCGTCTGGGGCTGCCTGAGCGACTGCTGCAGCTCCGATCATGCCGCCTGAACCCGGAAGATATTCAAGGACAATCTCCTGTCCCAGTTCGGGCCCCAAATGGGCAACAAGCTGCTGGCCGAAGACTCCGACACCGCCGCCCGCAGCGAAGGGCACGATGAGGCGCACTGTCCTCTCAGGATATCCCTGGGCCGCTGCGGATTCGACCTGCAGCAGTAACCCCACTGCCGCAAGTGTGAGCGCAATGGCCTTCGATATGGTGGTCGATAACATTTAATAATCTCCCTCTGGTTCTTATTTGTGAAGCTTGAAGCGCGAAGGCATTCATTCGATATTGGTGAGCCAAGCGCGATCACTGTCGCTGCCCGCGATCACAACATATCGTGATCACATCATGTGATCAAGATGAGACTCCTCTTGTTTGACGGCGCGTGTATCCGCTCCAGATCGAATGGAAGACGGGCGCACCACGGCAGCGAGCCCGCCCCGGAGGGTTCTACCCTCGCATAGAGATCGCCGTTATAGCCTCGTTAAGTGCGGCTTCCGAGCGTGCCAGCCGCGCCCGTTCCGATGCCAATTGTTTTTCGGACGCCGCAATGTCCGTTCGGGCCATATCAAACAGTTTCTGCAGCTCGGCCTTGGAGAGAGACCCCTGGCTCACGCGGGTGGCCACGAATTGCTCAGGGTCGAGGGAGTCGTGAATCTGCTGGTCTGTCATGGAAATTTCGCGCCCTATCGTGGCTCTTGCCGCCGCGTTCACTTCGGCCAATCCGACATCACGCGAGTGCGTGCCGCTCTCGATCGAAGCCTTGACCAAGGCGCCGACAATCTGGTGCGCGCTGCGGAAGTCAAGACCGCATTCGCGCACGATGGCGTCGGCGAGGTTGCTCGCGGTATTCCAGTTGGCGCCAGCCAGTTCGCGCATGCGTTCCCGATTGATACGGACTGTTGCGGCGCAGTCCTGCATCAGGTCGAGCGCCCAATTCGCCACGCGGAAATACTCCACATTGCCAGTCGAGAAGAACCGGTCGGCATCCACCGTCGTTGGCGTGCGCAGCATTCCAAGCTGCGCAGCCGTCCAGCCGATGGACTCGCCCGCCAGTGCGCGGACGCGTTCTAGGACATAGGGGTTTTTCTTCTGGGGCATGATGCTCGAAGTGCCGCACAACCCTTCGTCAAGCTCGATGAGATTGAACTCCCAGGTGGACCAGATGTACCACTCCGACGCGAGACGACCGAGCCCCGACATCAGGATCGACAGCGAGCTGCCCACTTCAGCCAGATAATCCATGGCAAAGCCGGCGCAGTCCTTGGAGTGGCGGATGGGAGCGCTGTGTCCAAGCAGGAAAGCGGTCCGCTCACGGTCGATCGGCCAGCTGGTACCGACCAGGGCAAGTCCGCCGAGCGAACTGAGGTTCACCCGATCATAGGTCTGGATAACCCGCTGCAGGTCGCGCGCGAACACGTCGTGCTGGCCGATCATGTAGTGACCCAATATCCAGGGCTGCGCGTGCTGCAGATGGGTATAGCCGGGCATCAGTACGTCGGCCCATTCCTCGGCACGCTGCAGAATAACTTTCTGGAAATCGACGATCCGCTCTGCGACGTGCAGCAGCTCGTCCCGTGCATGCACGCGCGAAATCGTGGCATTCTGATCGATGCGGCTTCGCGCGAGCTGCAGGTAGCCTGCGCTCTCTGCCCCTACCCTTTCGGCCAGATAATGCTCGACCTGCAAAAGAATGCTGCCAAGCTCGCCCTTCACATCCAGCCCCTGGGGACCGGCGCGCCGCAGGTCCTGTAGTGCCCCAAGCAAAGCCTTGGCAACCTTGATCGGGATGATGCCTTGCTCTGCCAGCATGGTGATATGGGCGAGATCGACGCGAACATAGGCATCGAACATGTCGAGTTCGCGTTTGAGAACCGGCAGATGGGCGGCGTTGATCAGCGTTGCGCGAGCATCTTTACCCAACCGCGCCTTCGTAAAAGGTGTGGCCATTACTTTCTCCTGGCTGGTTACCTGTTCAAGAAATGGCCAGTTGATGATATCGTCAAGATTGATACATATAATCAACATGAGAAAGCAGTGACACAACGCCTTGTAAGTTCCGAACGTGCCGCGGCCATTCTCGGCGTGAGCCGGCAAACCCTTTATGCTTATGTCAGCCGGGGTCAGATCAGAGCGGAAGTGGACCCGGCGGACCCGCGGCGTCAGCTTTACGACGCGCGAGAGTTGGAGGCGATCGCCGCGCGCAAGGCGTTGGGGCGCAAGCCGCGCGAGGCCGCGGCAAACGCACTTGATTGGGGACTGCCGGTGCTGAATTCGGCGCTCAGCCATATCAGCAACGACACGCTCTTCTATCGCGGTATCGATGCCATTGAATTCTCTCGCCACGCTACACTTGAGAGCACGGCTCGCCTTTTGTGGGGATGCGGGAGTACCGATCCGTTCGCCCTGCCATTCACGCATGCAATGCTTCAGCCGCCGCATGAGCTTTCGCTTGTCGCCAAGTGCCAATTTATTCTGGCGCTTCATGCCTCAGACCTTCCCACCATCTGGCGGCGCGATCAAAGAAATCTCTGGCCGAGTGCCGCCAGCATCGTCCGGATGCTGGAATGGGCCGGCGCGGGCTGTCCGATTGCAGAGCTACCGGTACATGAAGCGCTTGCCCGCCATTGGGACAGGGTGGAGGCCGCAGACCTGTTCCGCCGCGCTCTCGTTCTTGTCGCCGACCACGAACTCAATGCCTCGACCTTCGCGGCCCGTGTGGTGGCTTCCACGGGAGGCTCGCTGGCCGCCGCTGTGACGGGCGGACTGGCCGCCCTGAGCGGTCCTCGCCACGGCGGGCAGATTCCGATGGTGGAAGCGCTCTTTGAGCAGGCCCGGCAGGCCGGGAACCTGCGCGCTTTCATCGATGCCAAGCTGCGCCTAGGTGAACGACTGCCGGGCTTCGGCCATCCGCTTTACCTTGTTGCCGATCCTCGGGCCAACGAACTGCTGCACTGGCTCCCTGAAGACCGCTTCCGCATGGAGCTGAGCGATGTTGTCTTCGAGCTATCGGGGCATCGGCCCAACATAGATTTCGCGCTTGTTGGCCTGCGCCATACCTTGGGCTTGCCGCAGGATACGGCGCTTTTCCTGTTCCTCCTGGGGCGCAGCGTCGGCTGGATCGCGCACGCGCTTGAGCAGCACAGTGACGGCCGGGTCATCCGGCCGCGCGCGAGCTATGTAGGCCAGCGAAGCGAGACCATACCCCGGTGAGCGTCAAGCAGCGGCTATGATGCGGGACGCAGCCGCCGCCAGCCTGTCTTCCGCGGCGCTCAGCCTGGCGCGCTCTTCCTCCATCCATGAACGGGCGGCAGCATGATCCTCCATCGCCAGGTTCAGTTGCTTCTCTATTTCCTGCGGACCGATGCTTCCTTCGCTCACCCGCGTGGCAACGAATTCGGCGGAGTTGAGAGCCGTCGATATTTGCTCGTCGGTAAAGTCCAGGGATCGGCTAAGCACAGCCTTGGCCGCTGCGTCGACCTCTGCCGCTCCGACATCGCTCGGCCGAAGCCCGTCCGCAACGGCCGTCTTGACCAGGGCGCCGACCACATGATGGGCGCGACGGAAATCCAGCCCCCTTTCACGTACGATGAGATCGGCAAGGTTGCTCGCTGTGCTCCAGAAAGCCCCTGCGCGCTCCCTCATCCGGTTTTCGTCGATTCGCATCGTGCGCAGCGCCTCGCTCATCAGCAGGAGGCCCCATCGCGTGGCCTTGAAGCAGGGCGTGATGCCGGACGAGAAGGAGCGGTCGCAATCGCTGGTCGTGGGTGTCTTGAACAGCCCCAGTTGGCCGGGCAGCCAACCAATCGCCTCTCCCGCCAAGGCGCGAATACGCTCCAGGGCATAGGGATTCTTCTTCTGCGGCATGATGCTGGAGGTACCACAAAGGCTTTCATCCAGTTCCACGAGGCCGAATTCCCAAGACGACCATATGTAGAGTTCCGATGCCAAACGTCCCAGCGCGCTCATCAGGATCGAGAGCATGGCAGCGAGCTCGGGCTGGTGATCCATCACGAAATTGCCCGCGTCCTTCGAATTTCGAACTATTCCCGCATGGCCCAGCAACTCTGCCGTGTAGCGCCTATCGATCGGCCAGGATGTGCCTGAAAGGGCGACCCCACCCAGCGATCCCAGATTGGTTCGTCCGTAGACCCCGACCAGCCGTTGGAAATCGCGTTGAAAGACATCATGCTGGCCTAGAAGATAGTGTCCGAGCACCCAGGGCTGCGCGTGCTGCAAATGCGTGTAACCAGGCATGATTACCGCCTTCCACTCCCGCGCGCGATCAAGCACCACGCCCTGGAGGTCGACGAGCTGATTCATGACTGAGATGAGCGAATTGCGCGCGTAGACGCGGGCCACGGCAGCGTTCTGATCGATCCGGCTTCGTCCCAGTTGAAGCATTCCCGCCGCATCCGGACCGGATACGGACGCGATATGCCGCTCGACCTGCAGCAGAAAGCCCCCGAACGATGCGTCGATTTTGATCGATGCCGGCCCATCGGACCGCAATTTCGAGAGGACGCCGACCAAGGCACGTGCCGGATCAGGCCCTATGATGCCTCTGTCGGCAAGCATGATGACATGGGCCAGATCGACGGCCAGATAAGCATCGAACATCTCGATGTCCTGCGCGATGAGAGGCTCATACATGGCCTCCACGAGGCTGGGGTGGGCAGCCTTGCCCAACCGTGCTTCGTTTAGTGCAAGGGACATGGTTCCAACTCCTCGTCACAAATCACCGGCACGGCCTCAAGTGATGATCGGCGGTTCACCTGATCCCGGCGCGCCTTTGCAACATATCCATCGTCGCGTTCTCAAGCCCCATTGCCGCCGCATCGCGCATTGCTGGTTTGGGCAGGTCCCTTGTCATGCTTGCGTGGAGTTCCACAAGCGCCGACGCCGTCGGCGTGGGGACATCGGCCAATCGCGCATAAACCAGCAGCGGCACGAGCCCGTGCGCAAAATCCTCCATGTAGTACCGATGGCGCAGGCTATCAGGCGCCTTGATCTTCCGGTTGGCCTCTCCAGCGGCGATCGCCAAGTAATCGTCGTCCTGGGCGTCGGGCGGCACGGTCCCGATCGCACGCATCTCTGCGATTATCGTCGGCAATTCGTGACCGAAAGCGCGTGCGATTGCTCTGCGTTCCGCGTCCAGTCCGCGCATGACCCCGATCACCCCCGGCGTCATGCCTTGCACATAAAAGGTGAAGTCGCCCCCCGTCGCCTCGACCCAGGCTGCCCCAAGCATCGCCCCTGGCGGATGGATGACCATGTTGACGTTGCTTAGGTCGCTGGCAATTACGTCGCCTGTATCGTAGGCGCCGGGAAAAAGCGCGCAGGCAATTTCAAGCGCGTCGGAACAGCCGGGCAGCGCCGCTGCGCGCAAAGCCTTCGCACGGCCGGTGACGTTGACGAAATCAGGTTCCGGCTTGCGCGCGACATAGCTCAGGGTCGCAAATTCCACGATCGGAGGAACGGCGGCGCTAAGCCGTCGGAACACAGTCTCAACCTCGAGGGCTCCCCCAGTATGCCCCGGATTAAGAATGATCGGGCGCCGAGCGTCCCAGCCCGCCGCGTGGAGCGCCTGGGCAACTCCGGCATGCGCAAAAGTAGGTAGCGCGACGACTGCCGCATGCTGGTCCCGCACAGCCTCGCCAAGACCGGTGGTAATGGCAGCAGGTCGCACGCGCCCTTCCCCCAGCACACCCGCAAAACGAATGCCGTCCCGGCGAAAAGGGGCCAGCGTTTCTTCTGAACGCGCATAAAGCGTCACATTGTGACCGGCTTGCGTCAGCTCGACTGCCGCGGCCGCGCCTCCATTGCCGGCGCCTATTACAAGCACTTTCATATTAGGTTTCCTTTTTCGCCGGTCAGCCTCCCAGCCGCTCGCGCAATGCTCCAATGGCTGCTGCCGCGTCCTCTACCTCCGTCACGGCAAAGCCGTTCGCGATATCCGGATCATGGGCGCGAAGCGCCTCCTGAGTATGCTCGGCGTAAACCACCCTGCCCTCTTTCACACTGACGCCATCGGCATCTTCGAACTGACGGTTCCAGGCGATCGCCTCATGCTCGGTCAGTCCTTTGGGCAGATCGAGGGTGACCCCGTCTCGATCGACCATGACGGGATACCCGCCGGGTCGGCCTTGCGGGCCGGGAACATGCGCGCGCCGCCGCCCCTCTCCAGCCAGGGCAAGAAGCACCGGCACCGCACTCGCCCCCGAAATTAGGTTCAAATCACGGTAAGGAAGCTGGATATCACGAGTTATGGCTTCCGTGTCCGCGATTTCCTCGTCACCGAGCCACGCGCGCACAGGCTTGCCCCCGCGGGTCCCAACGGGCTTGCGCCACTCGACCAGGTGCCGATGGTGACCAAGCACACGCAAATCAGCACGTTGCTCCACAGGCAGCCGCCCGCCGATCAGCGCCGGGAAAATGCCAACATTTCCCACCCCGGTGGTGAGCGGCTTTCCAGCGGCGGCGAGCACTTGGTTGACGCCGTCTGGATAGCACGTGTTGACGAAAAGGCTATCTAAGCCCAGCATTTCGAGCGCGGAGGCCATTCGCCAAGCGAGCAGCGTGTGGAAGGCAATTGTCGACCCAAACCCGGCGCTCGCCACAAGGTCGGACCATCGGCTTTCTCCGTTGTCGACGCGCCACGGTGACTGGATCGAGGCCGACTGGACAACGACTCGCGGCCGCAATTTTGAGAGCGGCTCGGCCAACGCCTCAGGCGAACTCGAATCGAGATGAACGCTCTCGAACGTGGCGCTGGTACCGTAGATCGTCGCTCGCGACTGGCAGGCATCCACAAGCCATTTCATTCTAACGGGATTACGCCCGCCGATAACAATGCGCAGCGGAGACTTCGCAGTCGCGGCGATGTCGCCAAGCATGATCTCAGTGAAGTAGCCCGTTCCTGAAAACAGGATGTCGACCTGGCTGCCCATTGCAAACGCTCCTTCCACTTAGTCGATCCGGATGAGAACGTCGGTGTTGGAATAGTCGGAAAGGAGCTGAGAACCCGTCGCGGTAACGTGCAACACGTCCTTGTTCTGCACACCGAAGCCGAAGCCCGTGCGGTAGCACAGCGGCTCGAAGCCGAGCACCATGTTTTCCTCCAGCACGGCGTCCTGACCCGGATGCCCGAGTATCGGCGTCGTGCCCAAATAGGGATCCTCATGCAGATGAAGACCGATGCCATGGCCGACAAAGGAGATCGGCGGAAGATTGAGCCGGGACAGCCGGGCGATGAAATCCTGATAAATTGCAAGGCAGCTCGCACCGGGCCGGATCTTTTCCAGGATCGCGTATTTGCACTCGATCATGAGCTTCCAGATCTCATCGGCCATTGCTGGAGGCTCCTGCACATAG
Source organism: Chelativorans multitrophicus (assembly GCF_011317445.1). Lineage (GTDB taxonomy): Bacteria > Pseudomonadota > Alphaproteobacteria > Rhizobiales > Rhizobiaceae > Chelativorans > Chelativorans multitrophicus. The sequence goes on along the minus strand of NZ_JAAAPL010000002.1, from coordinate 30,654 downwards.
GCTGTGCGGCAAACACCAGCCTGATATCCGTTGATAACGGAAAAGATCTCCACCCGGCAGATGTCGCCCTTGGTCAACACACGGTCTGTCGGACCCACATTGGGAAGCTGGCTGCGCTCTCCCGTCGCCACGATGAGGAGCTTGAAGTTCTCGGCCCCGATTTCATAGATGCGCCGGGTCAGGATGGCGGCGATATCAAGTTCAGTGTCGCCGGCACGCACGCCGGCGAAGCTGTCGGCGATGGCCTGGTCGGCGATCCGGGACAGCCGGTGAATGAGCGTCACCTCCTCCGGAGTCTTGATCTGGCGCGCGCGAGACAGCTGACGCTCGCAAGCAACGAACCGCGCCTTAGGCATCTGTGCGACGAGCCGAGTGAAATCTCCGGCCGGAAGATAATCCATTTCGAGACCGATCACTGCCTCACCAAGGCCTGCCTCCTTTAGTGCGCCGGCAAGGACAACCATCGGATCGTCGTGAAATTCCCGCCAGACAGTCAGCGGCATGTCCGGTGCCTTGCCGGCGATGGTGCTCGCTTCCATGTCCACACCGAACAGGCTTGCCCGTCCGTCGGCCGTCAGGATTGTCATGGCATGACGGTGCCGAAGCAGGGGCTGGGTGGGCACGACAAAGCCCATAACGTAAGCAAAATTTTCCGGGGAAGACGTCACGATCGCATCCAACCCCTCATTCTTCATGAGCCCAATAAGTTTCTCGGTAATGGCTTTGCGCATCGTGCTTCTCTTCAGATCGTGACCGAATATTTGTCCACCTTGGCCGGATCGATGGGCAAGCCCATGCCCGGCCCGTCCGGAACCCTGATCCCTCCATCCTCGAAGGTCATGGGCTCGGCCAGCAAATCGTCCGCATAGTAGATGCCGCCGATCCGGCCGTTGAGATGCTCGGCCGGCATTGAGACGGGGATGACGTTGGAAAGGGTGACCGCGGGCGCGGCGGCGGCGAGATGGACATTGGCGAGATTGCCGACGCCGGTTTCGACCGAGCCGTTGACGTTGCAAATGATGCCGGCGGCCTGGCAGACCGCGGAAACCTGCATGGCCCTGTAAAGACCCCCGGGCTTTGTGGTGTAGATCGAGACGATCTGGGCGGCATTCTGGGCAACGATCTGAATGACGTCGTGCGCGTTCCATGCCGACTCGTCGGCCATAACCGGAGCCTCGATGGCACGCGCTACGGCGGCAATGCGCTCTATGCCCATGACGGGCTGCTCTACATAGATGAGGCGTGAGGCCTCCATTCGGCGAACCGCCTGAATTGCCTGACCGGGGGTCGTATAGCCCTCATTGGCATCCACACATAACGAGATGTCCGGTCCGACTTCGCGGCGAATGGCTTCAACGATCGCGACATCGCGATCTGGATCGACGCCGATCTTGATCTTTATTGTGCGGATGCCGTCGCGGACGACTTGCCCGACCTCCCGGACCGCCTCTTCGATATTGAGAAGGCCAATGGAATGGGTCACCGGCACAGTGTCGCGCAGCTTGCCGCCCAGAAGGACGTGGACGGGCACGCCCAATACCTTTCCTGTGAGATCATAATAGGCGAAATCCAACGCCGCCTTTGCATAGGGATAGCCCTTGATGATGGCGTCCATCTTCTGATGGAGTACGGCGGGATGGCCCACCTCCAGGCCTTGGACCGCGGGGGCGAGATATCGGGAAATGACCGTCTCCACGATCGCTGTGCTTTCCCCGAAATAACGCCCGAACTCACCGCCCCAGTCCTTGAGTGCAGGGGCTTCGCCCCAGCCGACTGTTCCATCCGAGCCGGTCATTTTGACCAGAAGATACTGTCCGATGGGCTCAGTAAGCCCAGTCCATTTATGCACGCGTCGGGTCGGCAGGCGAACCAGGCGCGTTTCTATCGATGAAATTGTTACCACGATCAAACTCCTTGTGATTCCATTTTGTGATCACATCAGTCCGCTGTCAAGCTCGTTCTGAGCCCCTCCGGATGGCGAACACGAATGCTCAATGCTGATGATGCGGCGTTCGCGGATCGCTAGTCATGCCGAGCGACAGGCGACGGCCAGAAACGGTGCCGCGCAATGTCGACCAGCGGCAGCATCAGCACAACTGCAGTCACTGCGAGCATTCCAATGGTGACAGGGCGCTGAAAAAACACAGCCCAGTCGCCATAAACGATGAGCGTACGCCGGAGATTTTCTTCCAGCAGAGGGCCGAGCACGAGGCCGAACATGATCGGTGATGTTGGGATACCCAGCTTGAGCATGAAATACCCCGCGCCGCCAAAAAATATCATCAGCAGCACATCGAATAACGCATTCTGAACCGCAAAAGAGCCGGTGACGCAAAGGACGAGTACACCAACGTAGAGAAAGCGTGGCGGCGCCGAAAGCAGGCGGGCGAAAATCCGCATGAGAGGCAGCGCCAGGAGGAATGTCAAAAGGATCGTCAATGCGAGCGCCAAGTAAATGGCCGCCACGAAGTCGGGATGATCCGTGAAAAGCTTCGGTCCAGGCTGCAGCCCGTGGATGAGCAACGCTCCGACAAGGACTGCCGTCATCGTATCTCCCGGAATGCCGAGAGTCAGAAGAGGAATGAGCGCGGCGCCCACCGCGGCATTATTGCCCGTTTCGGCCGCAACAATGCCGCGCGGATTGCCATTGCCGAATTTCTCGGTTTTTTCATAGAGCTTTTTCTCCTGAGCGTATGACATGGATACGGCTATCGCCGAACCGGCTGCCGGAATTATGCCAACAATCACTCCGGCGATTGCGGATCGGACCGCGGTGGCCCAGGTCCTGATGACCTCGGTGAATTTGGGCCAGACCGACCCGATGCGGGTTGCGGCCTTTTCCACCACGATCGGCTGTTCCAACAGGCGCAGGATCTCCGCGAACCCGAAGATGCCTACCGCAAAGGGTATCAAGTTGATCCCCGCCTGAAGGTGCGAAACGCCGAAATCGAAACGGGAAAGGTTGGTGATCATGTCGAGACCTACTGTCCCGAGCAAGAGACCGAGTACACCCGCAAGAATGCCCAGAAAAGTCGAGCCTGGCGATGCATAGGCCAGCATCGAAAGCCCGAAGATCATCAGCACGGCATATTCGGGGCTCTGAAACGCGAAGGCGGCGCGGGCAAGCGTTGGTGCGAAGACGACGAGGGCAGTCAAACCCACAATGCCGCCGAATGTCGAGGCTAGAAGAGCATAGGTCAACGCCTTTCCCGCCTCGCCGCGACGGGCTAATGGGTAGCCGTCGAGCTGGGTGACCATAGACCCGGGTGTGCCCGGAATATTAAGCAGGATTGCCGAGACCGATCCGCCGTAAACGCTGCCGTAGAACGCCCCGATCAAGAAGACCATGCCCACGCCCGGAGACATGGAAAAGGAGAACGGCAACAACACGGCCAGTGTCATCGTGGAACTAATGCCGGGGAGAGCTCCGAGCACGATTCCCAGGAATGTGGCCAGACAGGCCAATGCCAGCGTACCCGGATCAGTGAGAAGTTGGAGAGCAACGGGCAGAAATTCGGTCATGACCGGCCTAGGGGAACTGTATCTGGATTCCGTAGTGGAAAACGACATAGATCGCCGCCACGATCAGGGATGCTTCGAGCGGTAACTGAACGAGATGGCGCGCGGTGAACCGCTCGCCCGTCCGCCAGTGGATGATGGCGACCCACGGCACGGCAAAGAGCAGGCTGGCCGGTATAAAACCCAGCGCCCGCAGGGCTGCATGGTAAAGCACCATCGAGACAATCAGCAGCACGGGCAGCCATAGGCGTGCAGGAACAAACTTGCCCCTCCCCCGCAATCCACCCGCGGCGCGAGCGCGCATCAATACCCATGCAATCTGGGCCAGCCCGCCCAGCCCGATTGCCCAGACGCCGAGCCAGGGCACGAAGCCGGGCCCGGGATCGCTTCCGACCTGGCCCAACTCGAGGTAGGGATTGGTCAAAAGGCTCCAGCCTCCGACTACGGCGATCACCACAAACAGGGTGCCGGCAACCACTTCGACCACTGCGGGCCGCTCGGCAGGGCGGTCTTGCCGCCCCACTAAGCTGCCGCGTTGCTTGAGGCTCACTTTTGGCGAACCTTGACGAGCCCGGCCTCCTGAAGCACCGGGTACATGCTCTCGTCCATTTGCTCGAGGAAAGCCTCTGCCTCGCTGCCGCCGAGCGGATTGATGGAGAAGCCGGATGCCTTTGCCGTCTCGCGGAAGGTCTCGTCGTTCAAAGCCTTCATGATGCCGGCTTCGAGAACGTCGAACACCTCGTCGGGAGTATCCGCCGGCAACACCAGAGCCCGCACCGTTCCCGTCACAAGCGGATAGCCAAGTTCGGTGAAAGTGGGAATATCAACGGCCTTGAAATGACGCTCGGCGCCGGCAACCGCGAGAATTTTTACCTCACCGCTCTCGTGCTGGGCGATCAGATCCGTGACGGACGGTGTGGCCGTCTGCACCTCGCCGACCACTATTGCCTGCACAACTGGCGCTGAACCCGCATAAGGGACAAGAGTGAGGTCGATGCCGAGCACGTTTTCCATCAGCGACGCAGCGACATAAGAGGTGCCGCCCGGCTGATCGTTGGCATTGCGCAATGCACCCGGCTGAGCCTTTGCGGCCGCGATCAGTTCATCAAGGGTGCTGATGCCTGTCTTGCCCCCAGCGGCGATTACCGCAGGGTCGGTTCCCACCAGAGCGATCACGCGATAGTCGTCGAGAGTCGGGGCATTCGGATTGCCGTACTGCTCGGCAATGAAACCGGTCGCAATCATGCTCATCGTGTAGCCATCGGGCTCACTGTCGGCTACCTCGCGCAATGCCAGCGAGCCGCCAGAACCTGGTTGGTTAACAACAACGACCGGCTGGCCAAGTTCTTTCCGGGCCGTTTCGGCGATCAGACGCATAAGGATATCGCTGCCGCCACCAGCCGGCCAAGGCACCACGAGCGTAATAGGTCGGCTCGGATAATCCTGGGCCAGGCCGTTACCCAGCAGTGCGAAAAAGCCTAAGCCAAAAAACGCGATACCGGCCAGAATACTTTTCATCTCATATTCCCCTTATTGTTCAGGCCTCCCGTTGCCATCCCAAAGTGTGATCACAACCGCAAAAAATTGCAATTGGAAAATTCACTCTTCTTCGCAACGAAGCCCCGATACCGGTCAAGTGGAATAGCCGCAGCGCCCTCCGAACGCGTTAATTAGCAATCTCCCTAGTCATAAAGGCGGCCAGAGCATCATGTAGCGGCTGACCGCCGTCGCAATTCTATGTCTGATGTAAAAACAAGATGACGGTAAAACTCCTAAATCATCCTCGGGAGGTATTTTTTCAAAGGCTCGCTTCGGCTTGGACCTCGATCAGAAGCGAGGGATCAGCAAGTTTCGCCTCGACACACGCACGAACAGGCTGATGCCCCGGTTCAACCCAGGCGTCATACACAGCATTCACTGCCTCGAAGTCTGCCATATCCTTGAGCCAGATCATCACCTTGATAAGCTTGCTGCGTGAAGTCCCCGCCTGAGCAAGCAGGTCATCGAGTTGGTCCAGGCAGTTGCGGGTCTGCCCGGCAATATCTACGGGCCCGCCGCGGGCCGTAATCCCCTTTGTGTAAACAATGCCGTTCACAATCACGGCCGAACTCATGCGGGCCGTGCCTGGCAACCGGGATATATCGTTCATGAATGCCTCTCTTTCTACTGCGGGAGCCGTGTGACTGCCGACCGATCCAAATCAGATAGCGCCTTCCATCCGCCGATCACCATCGCATTCCTTAGCTCGGCAACGAGAACGTCGCAAACCGCTTCGACGCCCTTTCCGCCGGCAACCGCCAGTCCCCAAAGATGGGCGCGGCCGATGACACAGGCCGTGGCCCCGAGCGCGATTGCCTTCAGAATGTCAGTTCCTCGCTCGATCCCGCCATCAAGGAAGATCGGCACTCGGCCCTCAACTGCATCCGACACCGCAGGCAGCGCATCGATCGCGGAAAGCGTGCCGTCGAGCTGACGTCCGCCGTGATTGGAAATCTGCACGCCGTCGCATCCGCGGGCGATAGCTTCGCACGCATCGTCCGGGTGAAGAATTCCCTTGATGATCAAAGGGCCTTCCCACTCCGAGCGCAACCAGGAGATATCGTCCCACGTTACGTCCGGGTCGAGTACCGATGCAATATAGGCAGCCATGTCGTTCATATTTCCGGTGGCGCGGCCGGCAAAGTTCTTTAGCGTCAGCCTGCCGCTGCCGCGCATGCGGAACCACCATCGGCAATGAATGGCCGCGTCAAGCAGTGTGCTCAGTCTCAAGCGCTGATCGATGGTGAAGCCATTGCGCATATCGCGCTCGCGCCGACCATGCACCGGGGCGTCTGTGGTGACGCAGATCGCCGTGTATCCCGCTGCCTTGGCTCGATGGAGGAATTCGCGGGTCAAGCCGCGATCCCGGTAGAGGAAGAGCTGCAGCCAACGTTCGCCCTCACCCTTCCCGCCTGCAGCGATCTCTTCCATCGAGAGCAGCGATCCGGCGCTGACCTGCATCACATGACCCCGCCGGGCGGCTGCCTCCGCCGTCTCGGCCTCGCCCGACGGCCAGAGCAGCCCAGAGGCGCCGGTCGGCGCGATTATAACCGGCGCGGCATGCCGCTGGCCGAAAGCCGACCACGAGATGTCAGGCTCAGCCGTTGAGCGGAAGCTGTGCGCTCTGAACCACCAGTCTGAAAAGCCTGCGCAGTTTCGGGAAGCTGTCTGCCCGTCAAGGGCACTCCCGTCAACAAAGTCAAAGAGCATTCGCGGCAGCACCGCCCGGGCGGCCTTGCGGTAGTCCTGTACGTTGACCAAAGATCCTCGTTTCATCGTGAAGATAGGAAGGTGGAACATAGTCTTATTTTCGTTTGTCGTCCCGCTTGAGGGGCTGAATATGATCACAAAATGTCATCACATCCATGAGCCTGTCAAGGCATACTTCACCAATTATCGTGGGGCGAAAACTTGGATGTTCGAGGCACCCTGTTCAGCGGTTTCGGCTAATGGCGGAAGAGGGCCGGCGTGGGGCGCATCACTTGTCTTCCAGACCGGAATGCAGTCATGCATAAACCTGCTGGAGGGCTGCGCCTATTCCCCTCCGAAGGCGCGTGCGCCGGCCTCGCTCTGTCAGCAGTCGAGAATGACCGGTGGAAAGAAAGCATGCTGGATGGTGTGAACGACGCGCGGCCGTTCCGGATCGACACTCATGCGCACCAGCCACTTACGCGCAGCGGGTGGGGACCGGCGGCTGTGGCGGACGGTCCGGGCGCGGCGCAGGGCGGGGGATATTCAGACGACCGTTGTGCTTACCGGGGCTACGTGTCAATTCTCGAGTAGCGCCTCGGATCGCCCCTTCAATCTTGGCGGTCTTCTCCCGCTTATGGTCACTCCACCTGCACGAAATGGCCGTCGCCGACCTCGCGATAGATGCGTTCGGGCGGCTCGTAGCCGGCCGGATGCACCGGGCTTTTGAGTTCGTCGGCCTCGGCGCTGCGGCTGATGAAACGGCGCGACGGATCGGGAACCGGCACCGCCGCCATGAGCTTGCGCGTATAGGGATGCTGCGGATTCTCGAAAACGGCAGCGCGCGGTCCGATCTCGACGATTTCACCGAGATGCATCACGGCCACCCGATGGCTGATGCGCTCCACCACCGCCATGTCATGCGAGATGAAAAGATATGAAAGCCGCAGGCTCTCCTGCAGGTCCATCAGCAGATTGCACACCTGCGCCTTGATCGAGACATCGAGCGCCGAGACGCTTTCGTCGGCCACGATGATTTTCGGGTCAAGCGTCAGCGCCCGCGCGATACAGATGCGCTGGCGCTGGCCACCGGAAAACTCGTGCGGATAGCGGCCCATCACATCGGGCGAGAGGCCGACGCGCTGGAGGAGATCGGCCACCTTGTCGCGCGCTTCGGCCCTTGTTCCCAGCCTATGCTCGAGAAAGGGTTCCGCAATCGCCGCGCCAACGGTCATACGCGGGTTCAAGCTTGCGAACGGATCCTGGAAAATCATCTGGATATTGCGGCGCGTCTGGCGCAGCGCGCGCTTGCCGAGGCTGCGCATATCGACACCGTCGACCATGACCTTGCCGCGATCCGGCTCGACGAGCCGGGTAATCGAGCGTCCAGTCGTGGATTTGCCGCAGCCGGACTCGCCCACGAGCGCCAGCGTCTCGCCCTGGAACAGCTCGAACGAAACATTTTCGACGGCATGAACCGCGCCTTCGCTGCGCCTGAGGAGGCCGCCGCGGGTGCGGAAGCGCGTGACGAGATTCCTGACCTCGAGCACCGGCCGCGACGAACGGACCACCGTACCGGCGACGGTGGCCGGTTCCGTGCTTTTCCCGGTCGCGATATCGACCACCGGGAAGCGCTTCGGCAATGCCTGCTCCTTCATTGAACCGAGGCGCGGGACGGCGGACAGAAGCGCGCGCGTATAGGGGTGCTTGCCGTCGTAGAAAATGTCCTGCGTCGGGCCGCTTTCGACCGCCTCGCCGCGATACATGACGACCACGCGGTCGGCGATCTCGGCCACCACGCCCATGTCATGCGTGATGAACAGCACCGACATGCCTTCCTCGGCCTGCAAGGTCTTGATGAGGTCGAGAATCTGGCCCTGGATAGTGACGTCGAGCGCGGTCGTCGGCTCGTCGGCAATCAGCAGATCGGGTTTCGCGGCGAGCGCCATGGCGATCATCACCCGCTGCCGCATGCCACCGGAGAACTGATGCGGATATTCATCGAACCGCGCCCGCGCGTTGGGTATGCGCACCTTGTCCATGAGGCGCAGCGCTTCTTTCCGCGCGGCTTCCGCCCCCATTTCGCCGTGGCAGGTCAACGCCTCGACCAATTGCTCGCCGATGGTGAAGATCGGGTTCAGCGAGGTCATCGGTTCTTGGAAGACCATTGCCATACCGCGCCCGCGCACATGGCGCATCTCACCATCCGGCAGGGCCAGCAGATCGCGTCCGCCGAGCCGGATCTCGCCTTCGATCCGGCTCGATCCCTTCTGCAGCAGCCGCATGATCGACAGCGAGGTGACACTCTTGCCAGAGCCGCTCTCACCCACGATTGCCAGGGTCTCGCCCGGCATCACGTCGAAGGAGAGGTTGTTGACCACCGGCCGCCATGAGCCGTCGACGAGGAAGGATGTCGTCAGCCCGCGCACCGAGAGGACGGGCTGGGTGGTGTCTCCGGCCGGCGGCGTCTGCAAGTCTTGGTTGCTCATGGCGGACTCGTATCCGTGGAAAGGTCAGGCAATCTTGCGCTTCAGCCATGCGGGCGGATGGCCGTGGAAGCCACCTTCCAGCGCGCGGGCGCAGGCGCAGGTGCGCTCGCCCGATACACCGGCGATCGCGTCGATCAGCGTCTTCTCGATCAGGTCGTGCAGCCCTTCTTTGTAGTAGATCTCGTTCATACTGCCGGGGCCGAAATGGACGACCGCGGGGGCCATTCCGGCGCCGAAATTGATGACCGGCGCAATCGAGGCGAAGCACATTTCCAACTCGCGGGCGAAGATCACCTCCGGGACCAGCGGCGTGCCGACGATATCGCCTCCTTCCATCGCATAGGCGCGGATCTCCGCCGGCGTCTCGAAGCGCGGTCCTTCCGTGCAGACGAAGGTGCCGCGGTGGATGACGCGGTTGGAATGCCTGTTCGCCGCCTCGATCAAGTTGGTGCGCAGGCGCGGGCAGAACGGATCGGTGAAGTCCACGCGCACCCAGCACTCGCTCTCATCGAACAGCGATTGGGCGCGAGACTTGGTCTTGTCGAGGAAATCGTCCGAGATAACAATGTCGCCGGGGCGGATGGCCGGATTCACCGAGCCGATGGCATTTTGCGAGATGATGGATTCCACGCCGAGCTCGTGCAGCGCGAACAGGTTGGCCTGATAATTGATCTTGTGGCTTGGCGTGGTCAGCTTCTCGCCATAGCGCAGGTTGACCGCGGCATCTCGTCCGCCGATCTGCCCCATCAGGATGGTGGCATCGCCCCAGGGCGTCGAGACGATCTCCGTGCGGCGGTCCTGGAGAAGGTTTTCGGATGCTGCGCTCGTAATGAGGCCGACAGGCGCTTGTGTCATGCTTGTTTCCAGTCCCTGGGTCAATGTTGTGCGTAGTGTTGGTGGATTTGCGCGCGAATGGCCGGCTCATCGACGAGCAGCAGCCTGCCGTTTCGGAAGATCATGCGTCCGGCGACCATCACCCCCGACACATGCTGCGGTCCGGCATGATAGACGACGTCGGAAAGCACGCGCTGGGCCGTGAGGCCAAGCGGATGTTCGATGTCGAGAATGACGAGGTCTGCCTGCTTGCCGGGTTCAAGGCTGCCGATCTCGTTGTCCCAGTTCAGCACGCGCGCGCCTTCGATCGTCGCCATGGTGAAGGCGTCCTCGGCGTTCATGATGAAACCGTCGAGCGAGGCCGCGCGCTGCAGCAGCACCGAAAGTTTCATCTCCTGAAAGAGATCGAGGCAATTGTTGCTGAGGGTGCTGTCCGTGCCCAGCCCAACGGGCACGCCTCGCCGGCGGAGCGCCGGCACGGGCGCGATCCCGCTGGCAAGCTTTGCGTTGCTTGCCGGGTTGTGCGCGACACCCGCGCCGGTCCGCGCGAGAATGTCCATGTCGGCCTCGTCCAGCCATACGCAGTGGGCGAGGATGGCCCGCCGGTCGAGCGCCCCGAGATCATGAAGCCAGGCGGTCGGCGTCAGCCCGTAGCGCTCCTGGATCATCTCGTTCTCGCGCCTGTTCTCGGCAAGATGGATGACGAAGGGCAGATCGAGCCGGTCGGCTTCGTGCTTCACCTCGCGCAGCAGCTCCGGCGTGCAGCTATAGGGTGAATGACCGCCGAGATAGAAGCGCGCGAGTCCGTTGCCCGCATGCTTTGCCATGGCGGCCACGGTCTCCTCCAGCGCCAGCGGCCAATTCGGCCGTCCGGTCTTGCGCAACTCCGGCGAGTTCGCCAGCGCGCCGCTTAGCGAGCGCATGCCTATTTCGCTGGCGACGTCGGCAAAAACGCCCGCTCCATAGCGCGTGCAGTCGCAGGCGGTGGTGATGCCGTTACGCACCATGTCCATGATGGCGAGATAGCAACCGCGCCGGTTGTCCTCGACGGTCAGGTGCGAGGTATGCGGCGCGAGGGCTGCCGCCCACTGAAACAGGTCGCCGTCATCGCAACTGCAGCGGTGGGTGGAAAGTCCGCCATGCGCATGGGTGTTGATCAGGCCGGGAATCACGACGCGGCCGCCGAGATCTTCGCGCTGGACGGAGCCGTCCTGCTCCGGCAGGTCGGCGCGATCGCCAATCCAGTCGACCCTGCCGTCGCGGATCAGAATAGCGCCATCCTGGAAGAAACCGTCGGGGCGGCCGGTGCAGATGAAGGCATTATGGAGCAGCGTCGCCATCTCAGGCCTCCAGCGGAAAGCGCTTCTCGCGCAAGGTGAGCGAAATCTCGGCAGAGACGCCGGAGGCGATGTATTCGCCATTTTCAACGGTGATGGGACCGTCGTGACCCGGTACGATCACGTCGGCCATTCCAGCAATGCGCCGTATACTGGCATTGGCTGCCGCTTCGTCGAAGGAGCCCGCCGAATGGCGGGAGACCAGTTCGCCGCGATGCTTGATTGCGTCCTGCGCCAGCACCACGCGGCGATTTTCGACCGTCAGCACCAGAGAGACATGACCGCCGCTATGGCCAGGTGTCCTGATCATCCGCACACCCGGCAGGACCTCGATCTCGCCGGCAACAAGGCTCAGCTGCGCGCTTCGCAGCAACCCATCGACCTGGAAGACCGATATGGCCGGGTCCGCCGCGCCATGTTCGCGCACATAGGCATATTCGTCCTCGTGCAGGATGATCTCCGCCTTCGGGAAGCATTCGGCATTGGCCATATGATCGAAATGCAGATGCGAAAGGATGACCGTCCCGATCCGGTCCGGCTCGATGCCGCGCCCGCGCAGCGCCGCCATCAGCCCGGGGCGGTCGCCGCTGGCGCCTGTGTCGAACAGCGCCAGCCCGCGGGCGGTTTTCAGCAGCAGGATCGTGCTCCAGCCGAGGAAACCGCGGGAGCTGCGCCCAGGAAAGCCCGGCATGAGTATCTCATAGCTGGCCTCGGTCATGTCAGGATTCCACCTGGCGCAACCGCGGATCGAGCAGGTCGCGCAACCGGTCGCCGACCAGATTGGTGCCCATTACGGTGACGAAGATGGCGACGCCCGGAATGGTGGCCACCCACCACGCATTGCCGATGTAGTTGCGCCCCTCGGCAATCATCGTGCCCCAGGTGGGGGTCGCGGGCGGAACGCCGAGGCCGAGAAAGCTCAGAGAGGATTCGAAGATGATCATCTTCGCGACCAGCAGGCTCGATATAACGATCACCGAAGACATCACGTTTGGCAGAAGGTGGCGCGTCAGGATATGGGGCGTCGAGATGCCCATCATGTGCGCGGCCTGCACGAATTCGCGTTCGCGCAACACGAGGCATTCGGCGCGCACGACGCGGGCATATTGAACCCAGTTCGTCAGGCCCAGTATCGCGATGATGTTCCACAAGCTCGGCCCAACCACCGCCGCCACGGCGAGAGCGAGGACCATGAAGGGGATGGCGAGCTGGATATCGGTGAGCATCATCAGCACGCGGCCGGCATATTTGTCCTCGTAGCCGGCGATCAGGCCGAAGGTGACGCCGACGATGCTGGATATGACCACGGCGCTGACACCGACGAGGATCGACACGCGCGCGCCGACGATGATGCGGCTGAAAATGTCGCGGCCGAGCGCGTCCGTGCCCAGGAGGTGCATTCCATCGGTTCCCCGCCACAGGGGTGGCTTGAGGCGTTGCAGGATGTCCTGCGTATTGGGGTCGAAAGGCACCAGCCATGGGCCGAACGCCGCCGCGAACACCGCGACCAGCACGATCGCCAGGCCGACCATGGCGAGGCTGCTCGATGAATAGCGTTTGAGAAAGTCCCTCATTTGCCCTTCCTCAGTCGCGGATCGAGCAGGCCGTAAGAGAGGTCTACCAGGAGGTTGATGGTCACGATCAGCGCCGCCATCAGGACCACGAACGCCTGCACCACGGTAAAATCGCGGTTGGCGATGGCCTGGATCGCCAGACGGCCCACTCCGGGATAGGCAAACACCTCCTCGGTGATTACGGCGCCGCCCAGCAGCGCGCCGACCTGGAGCCCGATCACTGTCAGCGTGGGGATGGCCGCGTTGCGCAGCGCGTGGGAGAGGATGATGCGGCTTTCCTTCACGCCCTTGCCGCGCGCGGTGCGGACATAGTCCGACTGCAGCACCTCGATCATCGAAGAGCGCAACAGGCGCGTGATGATGGCGGTCGAGTATGTGGCGAGCACGATCGCTGGCATGATCAGCTGCTGCCACGTTCCCCGCCCCGATGGCGGCAGCAACCGGAACGTTTCGGAGAACAGCAAGATCAGCATGATTGCCAGCCAGAATGCGGGAAAGCTCTGGCCGAGCAGCGAGGCAAGCAGGCTTGCTCTGTCGATCGCCGAGCCATGCTTGGCAGCAGCGAGGATGGCCAGCGGGATTGAGATAACGAGCGACATCAGCAGCGCCATCGCGCCCAGCTGGAGCGTGGCCGGCACGCGCTCCAGCACCAGCTTCATCGCCGGCTGGTCATATCGAAGCGACATGCCGAAGTCGCCCTGGAGCGCGCGGCCGAGGAAGTCGAAATACTGCACCGCCAACGGCCGGTCGAAGCCCATCAGCCGACGGAACCGCTCTATTTCCTCGACCGGGGCCTCCGGCGGCAGGAACAACGCCGAGGGATCGCCGCCGATCCGGATCAGGAAGAACACGGCGACGGAGACGCCGAGCAGCACCGCCGCGGCATATAGCAATCGGGAAATCAGGAAATCGGCCAACGCCTGCTCCACTCCATGGCAGACACGAGTACGGATGCTCACCGGCCGGATCGATACCGGCCGGTGGATGTCGGTGCGAAAGCCTAGAAATGCGCCTTGCGCAGGTCGATGATGCCGTCGCTGCGCGGGGTCCAGTTCAGTTTCGCATCAATGGCGTAGATGAGCGGCGGCTGGATCATCGGCAGGTGCGGCGCCTCTTCCTTGATGATTTCGGCTGCCTTCGCGTAGTTCGCCTTGCGCTCCTCAGGATCGATGATCGAGGCGCCGGCCTTGAGCAGTTCATCCAGCTCCGGATTGCTGAAATAGCTCTGGTACTGGCCGGTGATCAGCAGAGGCGCCCAGACAAGCTGTGGATCGCGGCCCGCCCAGCCGGGGAAGGTGATGCCTTCGCGCCCCTTGCGTTCCGAAACCTGCGCCCACACGCCCGGCTCCAGATACTGGATGTTGGCCTTGATGCCGACGCGGGCGAGGAAACCGGCTGTTGCCTCGATAATCTCGCTGTCCTTCATGTAGCGGCCCTTGCGCGACATGAAGGGAATCTCAAAGCCCTCCGGATACCCGGCTTCCGCCAGAAGCTGCTTGGCCTTTTCGGGGTCATAGGGATAGGGTTTCCAGGCCTGATCATAGGCGAAGGCGTTCGTGGGCAAGGTCAGCGCGATGCGCGTGCCCATGCCGTTCAGCAGCGCAGCCTGGATGGCGTCGACATCGACGGCGTAGTTGATCGCCTGCCGGACGCGCTTGTCCTTGAGCGGGGTGTCGCGTGTCGTGTCGAAGGCGAGGAAATAGAGGGAATCACTGGCGATGGTGCTGACCTTGGTGTCGCCGCCGTCGAGCGCGGCGATGTCTTCGGGCGGCACGTCGACAATGATATCCGCACCGCCGCTCGTGAGTTCGGCGATGCGGGTGCGAGTCTCGGCAATCGGACGGAAGACGACCTTGTCGATCGCCGGCTTGCCGCCCCAATAATCGGGATTGGCTTCGAGCACGACGCGCTCGTCTTTGAGCCATTCGACGAACTTATAGGGGCCGGTGCCGACCGGATGGGCGGCGATGGATGCGCCGTCGTTTTCCTTCGCATATGCCGGCGGCACGATCAGGGCGGGGAAAGACGCCTCGTACAGCGACAGCAGCATCGTCGGGAACGGCTCCTCCGTCTTGAAGTCGACCGTATACTCGTCGACGACCTCCACGGCCTTGATGTGCGAGATGCGCGAGAAATAAGGGGCCTTGAACTCGGGATCGAGCGCGCGCTCGAAGCTGAGCTTCACCGCCTCGGCATTGAAAGGCTCGCCATTATGGAAGGTGACGCCTTCCCGCAGCTTGAAGCGCCAGGTCAGTTCGTCCGGGTTGCTCCAGGATTCGGCCAGCGCCGGCACGAGCTCGCCATTCTCTCCCTCCGCGATCAGGCCGTCATAGATCTGAAACAGGATGTTCGCGGTCGGGAAGTTGGAATGCTTGGCGGGATCCATCGTATAGGCGTCCACGGCCTGCGCAACGACGACGGTCGAGTTGTCCTGTGCCAGGCCGCTGCCGGCGATCAGCGTCACCGCGCTGACACCCACTGCGGCCGCCATCAGGCTGCGCTTGAAGGAAAAAGTCATTTCGTTACCCTCTTTTATAATGGCCAGTACCGGCCCTTGCGGTTGATGATTCTGTCACTCCTCGGTCGTCTCCCCTTTGGTCGCGCTTCGCGGAAGCACGATTGCGGCGAAATGATCCAGTCGCTCCACGCGAAAGGTCACTGTCCGGCTGGCCCTCGTCAGGGGCAGCTTCTCGTTATTGACAAGCGAGATTGCAATCTCGGCATCGGTCTCCACCGAGACCTCGAAGCCGGCCAGCGGCGCGAGTTCCGCCAGTCCCTTGGTCTGGGAAGCGGCCCGGTTGAGGAAATGCAGGATCAGTCCTTCGGGATGGTCACGGCTGATCACCTCGACCGCCGCTGGCGCGTTCGTCCTGATGGGGGGATCGCCGACCGTGCGCGTCACCAGGGCGCCGAACAGGTCCCGAAAGTCGGGCATGGAATATCGATGATAGAGCGCGCCGACGCGCCAGGGCAGCCATGATGCCCTCCCCTTGCCGAAGGTGCGTATGACCAAGCCCGGCTCGACGCCTTCGCCCTCGACCGTGGTGAATTCCGGCGCGTTGTTGACGAAGGGGCCGATGATGCGCAGATCGTCGCCCACCTCCCCCTGTGCAAAGGGAGCCCAGAAGGGACCGGCGGCGGCGATGTGCGGAATGCCCCCGAGCGCATTGCGCAGGGCCTCGCCTCGAAGCGCGAAATAGGCGCCGACGGCTGACCGGCTTTCGCCGGGCAGCGCGGGCAGGCAACGGGTGGCGTGGTTCGCGCGCCCCCGGCCCCAGCCATCCGCGGCTGCGAAGTCGGCAGTGGCAATGATAGTGCCGCCAGCCTCGACATAGGCATCGACAACGGCGGCGTCGGCATCGCTGAGACAACTGACGGCAGGCAGCACGACCAGATCGTAGCGGGCGAGATCCTGGAGCGTCACCTCCGGCGCCACGACGAGGTCGAACGGATAGCGAAGATCCGTCAGGATTTCGCACACACCGCGAAATTCGGCCACATGGCCTTCTCCGCTGGGTGCGCCGGCGCTGCGGCCGGCATCCTCGCCCCACATGCGGCTCGCCTCGCAGCGCAGAACGGCGATCCTCGCCGTGCTCTGCAGGTTCGCATACCACCCGCCGTGTCGCGACAGGTGCGCGCTGACCAGATCGAGACTCGGAACGAAACGCGCATCGTCCTGGGCGAGAAGTCCATTGACGGCGGGCGCGGTGCTTCCGCCATGCGCCGCCGCCTGCATCAGGTTGTTGACGAGACGCGCGGGCGGCATCGCCGTCTGACGGCTGGCGAACACCGCGGATGTGGTCTGGATCAGCAACGGCGCGGCATCAGGCTTGAGCGCGCGGGCGAGTTGTGCTTCCTCCGCCGCCCACAGGTTCCAGCTCGGCTGCGGGTCGACGGGATTGGGCATGATCGGATTGGAAACCTGCGACCCGACAATGTCGGCGATTTCCGCCATGCGGCGAATGTTCCAGCCGTCGCGGACGTGATGGTACGGAACGAGCGCGGCGGCCGGGTTGCGCGCGCGGATAAAGGATCGAACCCGTCCCATATAGTCGGCGAGGTAGTTCTGCCGCCATTGTTCATAGGCGGGATCGCGTGTTCCCAGCGCGGGCACCGGCTTGCCGGTCGCCTCGAACACGATCTTCTGGCAGCGGCTGCAATGGCAGCGTGGTACATGCAGATAGTTGAAGAAGAACCCGTCGCCGGACGGGTAATTCTCCATGATCTCGCTGAGAATGGCGAAGACCTCGACCTGCCAGAAATTGCCGGTGGCGCACATTTGCGGCATGCCCCACACGGCGGAGAAATCGCCATCCGGTTTGCGAACAAACCAGTCCGGCCTCTCCCGTTCTACGCCGGCACGGCCCTTGGAAATGTCCATCCGCACCAGCACGCGGAAATCCTCGGCCTTTGCCGCATGGAGGAAATCGCCGAGAAAGTCGCCGTTCAGGTGCGGATTGACCGTCTGGCAGGCGAGCTTGGTCGGATACCAGGCCGAGAATCCGCCGCCCATCGCAATGCAGGCATCGGCGTGGACGCGCTTCATCTCCGCTATAAGCGTGCCCACTTCAAGATCGCGTGCATCGGACTCGCGCAGCAGGTGCTGCAGGAAACGAAGGGGTTGGCGGGTCCAGCTCAGTGGCATGAGCAGGTGCCCCGGTCGAAACCGCTTCCGAGGCGGGCATCCGAGACCGGGCTATCAACCGCCGCAGCTCCCGTCCTGGCAATTTTGGTGCATTCGTTGAGCAGGCCGAGCGCATCGAGATGCGAGATCATTCCCGCCCGGCTGAAGCGTCTGCCCATATCGCGCCGCAGCCGCGATTCCAGCACATGCGTATGCAGAAACATCGCGCGGCACTGGCTGAAATCGCCTGCCCGGGCCATCAGCTCATCCTTGCAACGCTGCGGGCGGGGCGGTCCGACGGCCGCGCTGATGGGCTTTCGCCTGCGCGGTGCCGCTCGCGACGGATAGCCGGGCCATTCTCGTCGGCGAGACAAAGGGCATTTTCGAACCAGAAACCATGCGCGATTGCCTTTGTCCCCAACGAGCGACATTGATCGGGCTAATTTGCAGCAACCGGCTGCCTGCGTTAAGATGCTGTTCCGGAAATAATCTTTTTCGGCTTTAGCTCCTCGGGCAGTCCAAAAAATCGGCATGATACTTGCTTTGCACCACCGCAGGGCCACGGAGAAGGCTTGGATGACTCATGAGGCGCCATCGTGGCGCGTAATTCAGCAAAGGCGGTAGGCGTGAACAAATTTCAGGATATTCTTGCCTTCGCGAGAGTGGCCGAACTTGGTGGCTTCACTGCCGCAGCGAAGGTGCTGTCCTCGTCAACCTCGACCGTGACCAAGCGTGTGACGCGGCTGGAGGAAACCTTGGGCGTGCAACTCCTCCATCGCACCACGCGCCGGATGCATTTGACCGAGTTCGGCGCGGAATATTACGAGCGCTGCAAGCAGATCCTCTCCGACCTCGATGATGCCGATAGCGCGATCCGCGATGCTCATATTTCGGCCAGCGGCCTGGTGCGCATGGCGCTGCCGCCCTCCTTCGGACACATGACGGTGATCCCCGCCCTTGCGCAGTTCTATGAACGTCACCCGAATGTCAGCCTCGACCTGTGCTTCAAGAGCCAGACCGCCAATCCGATCGAAGGCGGCTTCGACCTGGTTGTGCATTCGGGCCGGCTGGCGGATTCGCTGCTGGTCAACCGCATCCTTGTCCGCGGGGCACAGAAGACCGTCGCCTCGCCCGATTATCTTGCCCGCCA
Organism: Chelativorans multitrophicus; assembly: GCF_011317445.1. Lineage (GTDB taxonomy): Bacteria > Pseudomonadota > Alphaproteobacteria > Rhizobiales > Rhizobiaceae > Chelativorans > Chelativorans multitrophicus. The sequence goes on along the minus strand of NZ_JAAAPL010000002.1, from coordinate 11,899 downwards.
CGGCCGGCCGATGGTTCCCTCCGATCTCGTCCATCATAACTGCATCGTCGGCGCCTTCGGCCCTGCCTGGCATTTCCGCGATGAAGCCGGGCATGAAGAGATCGTGCGCGTATCGGGAAAGTTCGTCACCGACAGCGGCGATATCCTGCGCGAGGCCGCCGTGCAGGGCCTCGGCATTTCCCAGGCCACCTGGTGGCTGTTTCGTGAGGACATGCAGCGCGGGCGGCTGGTTCCCGTACTTGAGGAATACGAGGTCGAGGCTGACCCGATCTCCATCGTGTTTCCGGCCAATCGCCGCGTTCCTGCTAAAGTGCGGGTCTTCGTCGACTTCCTGCTGACCATCACGCGGAGCAATCCCTAGGCCGCACCTGACCTGCCCGTCCGCATGGGCCGTTCACGCACTAACACCGCGACAATATCCCCCACGTTGACGTGGATCCGGGTTATGCTGGTTCGAAGCGCTACGCTATTCGGCTGAATTGCCGGGCCGATCAAGTCTGGTATCGTTTTCTTATGGGAAAGGTACCGATTGGGGCGGTCACCGTCCTGGCACTCAGTTTTTGGACCTCCTTCTCGGCTCTGGCGCAGGTCAGGGGCGAGGATCTCTTTCGCCTCGGCATACAACTGCTTCAACAGGGGACTCAGCCACCGCCGGCCGCGCCAAGGCGCGCTCCGGAAAGGCAGGCGGCGCCTCCCGTCAAGAAGCAGCCTCGCGCGCCCGCACAAGACAGGGCGCAAATCGCGGAGATCCAGCGGCTCCTCAACGAGCTCGGCTATCCCGCCGGGCCGGTTGACGGGCAAATGGGCTCCAAGACACGCCAGGCCATCGCCAATTTTCAGCGCGAGACGGGCCAAGCCGTCACCGGACAGCCGGACCCGGTTCTCCTGGCCGTTCTGCGTGGCGTGCACGCGAGGGGAAACGGCGCAACGGCCGGAAGCAGGCCACCCGCGCAAGTGGCCGCAGGGCAAGGACCCGAAACCGGCTTCACCATCATGGAAGGCTATGACCTTCCCTACAGCGACTATCGTTCCGGATTGAGCGACCCGACCTTGAGGGGCATTTCGACCGTCGAGTGTCAGCGGGCCTGCGCCGCGGACGGCCTGTGTCAAGCCTTCACCTACAACCGGCAAGCGCAGGTCTGCATATTGAAGAATTCGGTGCCTGAGCCCACCCTCTTCGGGGGCGCCGTATCCGGAATCAAGGGGGCAGGCTCTCAGCCTCGCCAATCAGCGGGCCAGAGCACCGTCGCGGCCGGCCCCGAACCCACTTATGTCGATTTCGTCCATCTCGCGCTTCTTGCCGGCCCGGCCGCCTATGCAGCCCAGCGGGAAGTGGCAGGCGTGGCCTACCGCCTGGCGACGACCGATCAGGCGGCTTGCCGCGAGCTGTCGGCCCGGCTTGGCGGCTTGTCGCGAGACGTTTTCGCGGCGCGGGATTTTGTCGTCGAATCGGCAGATCAATTTGACAGGGCCCTGGCCGGACTGGACCCGGCGCGCCGGACGTTGCAGGTGCGGCTTTCCCGTGAGGTCACACTCGGTCCCTACGATTTTCAGTCCAAGGGGTATCCCCTTCCCGGCATTCCCCTTGCCCGGGGAGGACGTCTCGAATTGTGGGACCGGCAGTCCGCACCGCCATGCGACGCCGGCCTGCCGCTCCACCATGCCCTGCCGCAGAACGCCATGGACATCGTCCGCATCGGCCTCGGTTCGCTCTCGGCCGAGCTGACCGGCGCGCCGGCCGCGCCGTTGCTGCCGCTGGGCGAAGAAGCCGCACGCGCCTTCGAGAGCCGCAACTCGAAGCGCAACGTGGAATTGGTGGCCCAGTTGCGGCTGGAGCCTCCGGAAGAGGCTTTCGGTCCGCTTCGCGGCCGGATTCTTTCCCTTGCCGTCCGGGATGCCTCGACAGGCGATCTGCTCCACAGCTTCCCCATTGCGCCGGAAAGCGCAGATATCGCCGGCAATCCCGCAGCCCCCGGATACGAGCCGACCCATGCGGATTTCGTCCACCTCGCCCTGATGTCCGACTTGGAAGCCTATCTGGCACAAGCGGAGGTAGCGGGCCTGGCCTACATGAAGGCGGTCGCGGACGAGAAGGAGTGCCAGCGGATCTACCGCGTCCAGCAGACAGATGAGTTCGCCCGGCGCGAGTTGCTTGCCGAAGCGGCGCGGCGCCTGCGGGACTTGGCGGAGAGGCTGCCCAGCCTGCCGCGCCGCTTCGAAATTCCAATCGAGGCGCGCTACCGGCTCGACGAATATGACTTCGACCGCCAGGGATTTCCCTTTGCGAGCTATCAGAAGCCGGAAAATTGGATCCTTGAACCAGGGATCGTCAGACTGCCCGGCGGCGTGCGCCCGAGTTTCTGCGCCGGCAATGATTGGGGCCTTTTCGGTATCGACTACAACACCGCGCCCGGCTTCACAGGTCTGGGCGCGCAACATAACGGCGTGCCGGGGGCCGATTTCATCCCGATGAGCACCGACAGGGCGCGCGCATTCCGGGCGGCGGGCCACAACGAGGTGCTGGTGAAGGCCAGGCTTATCGTTGAGCCGCGGCCGCATGGACGCGGACCGCTCGTGGGCCGGATCCTGGCGGCTTCCGCGCACGATCCGGCATCCGGCGAGCTCTTGCACGCGTTCGAGATCAGCCAGGAGGGTTCCGGCGGCGCAACCGAGGCGGCTGCCGGCCCTGCCGCGGCATGGGACGGGGAGTTGAAGGCGGCGCTGCTGGGCCCGGTCATCGAGCCCGCGCTCGCGAGGGAAAAGTTCAACCAGGCGGCGCTCTCATATTTCCAGCAGCATTCACATGATATCGACAAAGGCAACCCGCCGCCCGGATCGCCGCTCCCGATGGAGGCAATCCGCGGCGTCGCGCCCGAGGTCGTTGTCGGCCGCAACCAGGAGCGCCTGCGCGCGGCGCTGCGCGAGAACACTCCGCAAGTTCCGCTCACCGTCACCGCTGACAGGCGTTATACGGCCTATTACCGCGAAGGGACCGGGATCACCTTGGAGGCCTTCTCCACCCCCGTTCCCGGCGAGGATCCGTTGCGTGGCGTGAAGCTGTCCTCCCAGGATCTGCCTCTTTATCAGGGGAAGCTGGAAGTCGACCGGGCAGCTGCCAGCTTCCGGGCCATGATCGTTTCACAGACTCATTTCTACTATGATCTGGAACTCGACCGGCTTTTGCAGCATGACCCGATTCCGATCAGCCTTGAAGAGGCGGCGGCGCGGAGGCTCACCGGATTTGGAAGCAACCGCGACGAGATCATCGGCCATTGGGAAATGGAGCTTCTCGGCGCGCGCATGGAGAACAACCAGCCGGTGATCAGCGCGCGTTTGAAGCGGCTGTCGTTCCGCTGGGCTTCGGATGACGCGCCCCTTGCCACGATCGAGGCCGATGCGCTGCCGACTGTCGCTGGCATAAGGGCTGCCGTGGCCGCTGCCCTGCCGAAGCCCGCCTCCGCCGGGAACATGGTTGCAGCGCCCGCCGGAGCGCCCCTCGGAGCCGAGATGGTCGATCTGCTGCAACTGCGTTTCGTTCCCGAAAGCGTTGATGATGCTTTCATTGAACGGATGATGATTTCGCGTTTCGCCTACGAGGCGGCGATGGAGAAGCGCGGCCAGGAACCCCTGTGGGGCCGTTTCTTCCCCGATGTTTCAACATATCCCGACGCAGCCGCGCGGGCGGGCCGGCTCGCGGAGTTCAGAGCCTGGAGCGAAGCCAGGGCCGAGGCCGTGCCTGCAAACCTGACCATTTCGCTCGAACTGAACAACGGCGCCGCTCCGTTCGAATGGTCTGGCCAGGGGCCGCACCGGAACGGCTGCGACAGCGCCAGGCCATCCGGCGAACGCCAGGCCGAGCGCACCGAGAAAACGGTGCTGAGCGCAACACTTTGCGAATATCTCGACGCTGCCTGGGCGACGCCCGAGCCGATCCTGTTCATCGGAACTTACAGCCAGCCGCAGGACTACCCGCATTCCGCCGCACGCGGGCCGAGGTCCTGGTGCAATTCCGATCCCTATTGCGAAGCGATAGATGACGCGATGAGCGAGCTGGAAATGGACACGCAGTTGTCCATCCTCGACCTGATCCGCCTGGACCGCCTGCCGGTGCTTGACGAAGCGGCTCGGGAGCTCGGCGGGAAGTTGAGGTTAGAGATTGAGGTCGCGCCGAAAGCTGCAATCCTGGCGAAGAAGTGGCCCGACAGCATCTGGAAAGCTGCGCGCCGGAAGGCCGAGCCGTTCGACGAGGAACACGGTCTTGGCCTTGTTGTCCCACCGGATGACAGGCCGCTGGAAGCGACGGCGATGCTCCTCGATGCGACGGCTCTTGCCGCCCGCCTCGTTGACGTTCAGGCGGGCAAGGTCGTGCTCGAGCCGCCTCTCCTGACGCCGGCCCCGCTTCCGGACGAGCTTCTTCAGGCTCCGCTCTCGCGCATCCTCAATCTTGATGTGCTCGGCATCCGGCTGGGGAACTCGTTCGAGGAAGCTGAGGGGCTGATCCGCGAGCATATGGATGTCGGCCACGTGATGACCGCCGACCGCGCAGGCCAGTTGGAAGTAGCCACCGGCAAGCTATTGCCCTACACATCGGGCAAGCTCTTCATGTCTCGGGACCAAAGGGAGCTGATTGCGATCTACGATGAGCCCCCGGCCGCTCCCGGTGTGGTTCTCGGCATCTGGCGTCTGTTGCGCGTCCCGCAGGGATCCGTCAACGCGGCTGGTCTCAAAGCCACGCTGACGCAGCGCTACGGAGAGCCGAGCGCGGTGAAGGACGTATCCCCGACCGGCACGGACAAGGGAGTGGTTTTTGCGTGGTGGGATGCAGCCCCCGATAGGAACGATTGCTGGAATTTGCAGCGGCTGGACCATGGATCGCCCTGGCGGGGCCAGCAAGGCACGGGGATTCCGCCGCCACCCTTCCTGTCGGGACACACCTACCCGGCGCTGGGAAGCGCGTATGATTTCGAACCGGGGGTGTCCGGAGAAAACAAGGCGCTGTCGACCTTCTGTCCGCCGATTCTCGGCGTAAGATATGCGACTTATCCGGTCGCCCCCGGCTCGGAGAGCATGGCCGATGAGGTCCTCACCTGGCTAAGCGACCACCGCGGCTACGCCAAGCGCCTATTCGAAAGCCGCGCCGCCGGCCCGTCGGAAGCGCCGCAGTCCTCCACAAATATAAAGTTCTGACGACCGGAGCTGGGTCAGAAACGCGAGTTCTCGATCAATGCCCGCGCCGCCTGGCTTAGTTCCGGTTCGATGTGAGCCTGCGTGAATTCGACAAGACTCTGCTCCAGCATCGAAACGTATCCTGGCATTTGGGACTATAGCCAGGTCAGGTACCCTGATGGAGTGACGCAGGCAAAAAGAAGCAGTCTTTTCGCTAAAGCGTCATTTTAAAGCAATTTTCTGGCAATATGGGCAATATTTTATAATACCGCGAGTACAATTGTTATTAGCTTCGCTGCTGGACTGTCAGGTGCGCGGGCACCTTGCGTTCACGTTCGAGGTGGGCATGGCGGATTCTCTTGGAATCCGCGTTCATGGCGGGGATGCCACACGCGAGGCGGCTCGACCATCGGATGATCGTTCAACCGAGGGGGCCGTTCATGCACTATTTTACTGTGCTGCTGCCAGCAGCGCACGTTTTTGCGTCGTCGCCGTGCCAGAGAACCATGGCGCCGGCATTTTCGCTTGCCCGCGGTGTCGCCATGGGCGGCTCTGTGCATGCGTGTCGGTTAATTTCGAGGGCGCTTGCATCGCCCTTGCCCGACAATCTAGTAAGTCGGCTTCCGCCGCTTAACAGAATCCCATCGAGCGATTCTATCGCGAACCTTCCAGGGGTTCGCGGGGAATACGGCCGACCGGTGACGCGCACTGAACTTCTTTGGCAATGATGCAGCATATCGCGACATTGAAGCGCAGCACCCGCCATTCGCTCTCACGCAGAAGAGACCACCAGTTTCTCCACGTGATCCCCGAGAACACCGGTCCGCGCGTGGCGACCTCAAAAGGTTGCGCGATCTACGCTCGCCATCAGCCTAGCCTGCGAAGCCTGACGGCGGAGGCCCATTTTGCGGCCGTGAACCTGCCGTCGACGCCAAATAATCAGTCGTCGTTGCAATGCGAAAAGTTTCGAACGCACGATGCCCCTGCCGGATCGCTTGCGATTCAGCCTGCTAATGTCGAAGGGCCTCCGGTCTGGTCTCATTTCAAAGAGAGCCTGATCATCGTCATCAAGCCCGCGAGCCTGCTCGAACTGGCGGCGAAGGAACTTGATCTCGGAGATGTCACTCTCCAGCCCCCCGCATTGGGGACTGTCGATTTTCAAGCGCTCCACATTGCCGAGCTCCTGAAGGTGGAATTGGTGCGGCAGGAGGAAGCCATCGAGCTTTATGTCGATTCGCTGGTCACAATCTTTGCCCTCCACTTGCTGCGAAACTATGTGGGGGCACACACGTCGCCTAGACCCAGATCCGGTCTTTCCCTCGGCGACGCAAAAAGAGTGCGCGAGTTTCTGGACGAAAACTTCACCCGTAAACTGTCCATACCAGAGCTTGCGGATATTGCCGGCCTTTCGCCATTTTATTTCATTCGCGCGTTTAACAAGACATTCGGTCAGTCGCCGCACCAGTATATCCTTAATCTACGGCTGAACTTTGCCGAGAAACTTCTGTTGGAAGGCAATATAAAAATCGCTGAGATCGCCTATCTCGCCGGGTTCTCAAGCCAGAGCCACCTGACTGCAGCCATGAAGCGATCCCGGAAAGAAACACCAGCAGATATAAGGCGGCGCGGCAAAGATCTCTAGAAGTATACTCAGCATTGTTGAATAATTGCGATAGTACACGATCAGATTGCAGCAATTTTGCAACACATTCTGAAAAGCGACCCCTTGAGCAATATCCTGATACTAGGGGCAGGATTTCGAAATACAGGCGCTTACATTAGGCGCTCTCACTTCCCCGATGGAATCGTCCGGTGTGGGGGGGCTGCCCGGTTTTGCATACGGCGCGCGGGAATCCGAGAGGGATTTTCCACGATGCTGAGGCAGCAACGGTCGCCCGCGACGGACGGTTTACTTTCGAGGGGGCGTTCATGCACAAGCCGGTATTCAACTCCGCTGCGTCGCGTTTTTCTTGCGAAAAATCGACAGAGATCGTCGCAAACATTTCCGCCGCCGCTGGAGTGCCGGCCCTTCGAGCTAAAGGCAAGTGGTTTCGGCGCCGCTTTCCTGGATTTTTCCAAAAAGCGTCAGGACTTCCGCGCTTTAGATGCAATCTGCCGGCTCTCATGCTGGTGTGCCTTGCCTTTTTCTCCGTAGCCGCGCCGGCTTTTGCTGATTCATTCTACTTCAGCCGCATGCGGGCACTTGCTGACTCAGAGCAAAGCGCAACGGGGCTGTTCCTGTGGAACGATGCTTCGAACACGCAAACTCAAATTGGCGGCGATGGCAGCTATCTGCATCTGTCCGACGGCACGCTGATTGCCGTCGATGGCTTAGCGACCAATCTGTCCGGCACCCTTTATGGCTTCGCCATCGATAACGCTTCCACCGCCGGATTCGTCCCGCTGGCCTCTGACGACTACTGTTCCGCCAATATTCGCTCGCGGCTGGTCTCCATCAACACCAGCACCGCCGAGATGACCTATGTTGGAGGTTCTTGGCTAGCTGGCCGCCACATCTCAGGTGCGGGCTTCGACGGTCAGGGCCGTCTTTGGGCCATCGACTGTGTTGCCGAGGAAATAATCCAGATCAATCCTGCCACCGGAGCGATCGTAGGCAGCCCAATTGCGAGCGGGACTGGCGGCACGTTTTCATTCGCAGTCGACCTGGACTTTGCCGCCAATGGCATCGGCATCATCGGTTATAGCGGGTTGGCATTCCGCACCTTTGATCCGGATGCCGGCTGGATTGCGGATGTTCCGATTTCAACGCAGAATAATGGTTTCGACAGCAGCCTTACGCCACCCTATGCAATCGTGGGTGTCGGTTTTACGAGCAATCTGTCTGCGCGAAGTGGAAATGCTGCCGCCGATTCCTGCCGGTTGAACATCGCCGAGAACCGCGGCGATGATGAACTGGGGCACGTCAACGACCCGTTTTTCGCCAGTCCTGCGATCGCCTACAGGGAAGCCACACAGTATGACCCGCCGAATAGGGAGAGTGAGTTCTACAATGGCGGTCCAGGCGACATGGCCCGGGTGGGTGGCCCGGTGTTGCCGAGCTGTTTCTACGACTACGGTGACGCGCCCAACAGCTACGGAACGCAGCGTGCGGGCGGCGGAGCGTATCACGCGATCGTCACCGGCGGCTCGTATTTCGGATCGGGCCAGCCAGATTTCGAAGTGGACGGCCAACCCAATGCCACTGCCACCGGGGACAACGGCACCGGCACAGACGACGAGGATGGCGTCACCATCCCGGTGCTTGACCGCGGTGCCACGACGCAGATCGAGGTCAATGTCGGCAATGTCAGCGCGGGAACCCGGCTGCAGGCGTGGATCGATTGGGGCCGCGACGGCAGCTTCGCCGAGGCGGGCGATCAGATCTTCATCGACCAGGCGGTTACTGACGGCCTGAACACCTTCGATGTCACCGTTCCGGTGGACGCGGTCTCGGGCACCACTTTCGCCCGCTTCCGAATCGCAGAAGAATCCGGCCTGGGGGCGACCGGGCCGGCTTCCTCGGGCGAGGTCGAAGACTACCAGGTGACGATTTCGAACGAGCAGCCGAGCTTCGGTTCCTGCACGTCGACCATGTATCTCGCGATCGGCGGCGCTCCGACTCAGCTCCACAGTGTCGACACGAGCACCAACCCGTTCACCTTCCCCCCTATCGGCGATCCGTGGCCGGCCTCGGGCAGCGGCTACAACGGCATCGGCTATAGCCCCGACGACAACTATATCTATGCGCCGCGCTGGAATCCAAATCGGTCGGTGCACCAACTCCTGCGCATCGGCAGCGATGGCAGCGTCCAGGTGCGCGGCGACATCACTGGCGGAGGCATCAACGGCACCGATTATCAGTCCCAGATCGCCTCCGGCGTGATCGGGTCAGATGGTTACCTCTATATCAAGCACAACCACCTTACAGACATGATGTGGCGCGTGGATGTGACAACCCGGGCGGCGACCGCGATTCCGCTCAGCCAGGCTATTCAGCAGGCAGATTTTGCCTGGCACAACGGAACGATTTACACGCACAACCATGTCGATGGATGGCTTTACTCGATCGACCCCGGCACGGGAACAGTGTCCCAGATCGGGCAGACGGGTATCACTAGCGATGCCTTCGGGTCGATGATCAGCGCCAGCAATGGCATTTTTGGGCGTCTCAATTCCGGCGCGTTCTACCAGTTCGATACCACGACGGGCGCGGCGACGGAAATATCCGATGCGCCTGCGGGCGGCGGCGACGGCGCCAAGTGTCCCAACTCGCCCGTTACGCTTCCCGTTGATGTCGTCGTCACCAAGGACGACGGCAGCGAGACTTATCTGCCTGGCGGCAACATCTTCTACGAGATCGTCGTCTCGAACAACGGCCCGTTCGGTGTGCAGAACGCGCTGGTGAACGATGCCCTGCCCGCTGACATAACCACGGCGAGCTGGACCTGCGATTCGGAGACCGGAGGCGGCGTGTGCGGCGAGGCCAACGGTACCGGCGCCATCGTGGACGTGCCGGTAAACCTGCCGGTGGGAGCAACGGTCACCTTCACGCTGACGATGTCGGTGCCGCCGGGCAAAGAGGGCGAAATCATCAACGTGGTCACGGTTACTACGCCCGACGGCTCGCCCGACACCAACCTCGACAACAACACGGCGAGGGACCGCGACGTCTATCCGCTGGTGCGCATCAGCAAGGCTCTGACAGGCGAGGACGGCGACATCGACGATGTTGCCGAGCCAGGCGAGACGCTCACCTACACATTGACGCTCGTCAATGAGCAAGGCTCCGACGTCCAGTACAACGTTTTTGACAATATCGATGACAACACCAGCTACGTGGCCGGTTCGTCCGAGGTCGGCGGCACAGCACAGGAGCCCGATCAGACGACCGATCCGCTCCTCTGGAACGGTGTTTCAATAGCGGCGAACACCACGCTCACCATCACCTATGACGTGCTGGTCGACCCCCAGCTTCCGGCCGACGTGGAGGAGATCCGCAACGCGGCGACCCAGGATTGCGCGGCTGCTCCGGAAGCATGTGTGGTCATGCCCACGCCCGGCATCGTGACTCCGTCGAAGGCTCTGACGGACGAGGACGGCGTCATCGACGGGGTGGCGGAAGCGGGCGAGACGCTCACCTACACGGTGACGCTCACCAATTCCCGCGCGGGCGACGCCCTTCACGATCTCATCGACAATATCGACGACAACACCACTTACGTGGCGGGCTCGGCCACGGTGAACGGCGCAGCGCAGGAGCCGGATACGGCAACCGACCCGCTCGTCTGGAACGACCTTCCGGTTCCCGGAAACGGCACGGTGGAGGTTGTCTATCAGGTTACGGTTGCAAACCCGCTGCCCGACGGCGTGACGGAGATCCGTAACGAAGCGACGGACGACTGCCAGGCCAATCCGGATGCCTGCGTCACGACGCCGACACCCGGCTCGGCCACCCATGTGAAGCAGCTTACGGGCGAGACCGGCACGATCGCCGGCGTCGCCGAGCCGGGCGAGACGCTCACCTACACGGTGACGCTGATCAACAACGATGCTGATGACGCGCTCGAAGACCTTGCCGACAATATCGACGACAACACGACCTATGTGGCCGGCTCGGCGGCGGTTGGCGGCGCGGCGCAGGAGCCGACCGGCACGGATCCGCTGGAGTGGAGGGGTCTTATCGTGCCTGCGAACGGCACACTCCAGGTCGTCTACCAGGTGCAGGTGGTCGATCCTATTCCCGACGGCGTCGAGGAGATCGGGAATGTCGTCTACAGGATCGGTGAACCCGAGCCCGATTGTAAGGTAACGCCGACGCCGCCGGAATGCGTGATCCTTCCCGTTCCGAGCAAGGCCATGCCTTCAAAGGCTCTGACGGACGAAAGCGGTGAGGCGGACAATGTGGCCGAGCCGGGGGAAACCCTCACCTACACGGTGACGATTACCAACAGCAGCGCCAATCCGACGCTTTACGACCTGGCCGACAACATCGACGACAACACCACCTATGTGGCCGGCTCGGCGACGGTCGGCGGCGCGGCCCAGGAGCCGGACACCGCGGGCGATCCGCTGGTGTGGAACGATCTTGTCGTGCCGGCGAACGGCACGCTGGACGTGGTCTACCAGGTCACGGTCGCCGACACGATCCCCGAAGATGTGACGGAGATCCGCAACATCGCCTTCAGGCAGGGCGAACCGGAGCCGGACTGCACCGCCCGGCCAAACCAGTGCGCCATTACCGAGCCGCAGGCGCCCTCTCTGACCCTTGTTAAGGAAGGTGAATACGAGGACACCGACGGCAACGGCTTCGCCAATGCGGGCGACACGATCCGCTACACCTTCACGGTGACCAATACGGGCAATGTTCCGGTCAACGACGTGGTGCCGGAGGATGCCGGCCCGACTTTCGCTGGCAAGACCGCCGAGAACAAACTTTCCGAGTTCACCCCGGAAAGTGCGAGGCTCGAGCCGGGCGAGGAACAGGCGTTCACGGCGACCTACACGCTCGGCCAATCCGATATCGACAACGGCGCGGGCGTTGAGGATGCCGTCGAGAACGAAGCGAAAGCGATCGGCTACGTCAACGGCGATCAGGTCACGGGCACCAAGGTCGAATCCGAAGGTAGCGAAGCGACGGTGACGCTTCCGGCTGCGGCGAGCAATATCTCGATTGCGAAGATCGCCAATCTGCGCGCCATCCGGCGCGGCGAGCAGGCGCCGTTCACGATCCGGG
>NZ_JAAAPL010000015.1 GCF_011317445.1 Chelativorans multitrophicus | reverse complement strand
TCAGCGTGAAGTTCTGGTTGAAATTCGGCGGAAGCGTCACCTTCGCATAGCGTATCCGCGCCGCCTCATTCGTGAAGGTGCAGGTATAATCGTTGCCAGGGATGAATGTATTGGCGGGCACGGTGGAGCTGTAGCTCGTTCCAACAGTGCCGGGAGTGGAATTGTTAAACACCTCCCTGCCCGGCACCTCGCTTCCGCGCCCAGTATCGGCCACGCAGTCCATGCTCCTGCCGCGCCAGCCCACCACCGCCAATTCGACAAAAACGGTGTTCACCGCGGGGTTTGAGAGGTTCTGATAGGGACTGAACCCGGTCGTGGCGTTGATCACCGTCTGCGGCAGTCCGTTGGTGGGATTGATGGTGAAGTTCTGGTTGATGTTTTCCGGCAGTGTCACCTTTACATAGCGCACACGCACGCAGTGCTCGTTGGACATCGTACAGGTGTAGTTGTTGCCGGCGAGCAGCCGGTTGGCGGCGATCGTGGCAACGTAATCGCTGTTGAAGCCGCCCGTAACATTGGAGATGAGATAGGTTCGGCCGATAACCTCGCCATTGACGGCGGTATCCGCGACGCAAGTGAGACTCATCCCGCGCCAGTTGACCATTGCCGCTTCGGTGATGGTGGTGATTGCGCCCACATTGGTCAGCGGCCGGTAAGCGCTGGGCGGTCCGGCCGCGTTGATGGTCAGCGTGCCGATCCCGTTCGTACCCGTCAGGGTGAAGTTGAGGTTGAAATTGGCCGGCGCGGTCACTTTTACGAACCTGACCTGCGTCCGGTCATTGGTGAAGGTGCAGGTATAGTCGTTGTCCTTCACAAAGGTGTTGGCCGGAACGACCGAGGTGAAAGTGGAGCCAGCCGCGCTCGGCGTCTGGTTGTCATAGACGACACTCCCCTGCACCACACCATCCCTGCCGGTATCGGCGACGCACCTCAGGCGCGCGCCGCGCCAACCGGCCACCGCCTGCTCCGTGAAAGTGGTGTTTTCCGCAGGATTGGTCAGTTTTTGATAGGCGCTGAACCCGGTCGTTGCATTGATCACCGTCTGCGGCAGGCCGTTGGTGGCGTTGATGGTGAAGTTCTGGTTCACGTTCCCCGGCAAAGTTGTCTTCGCATAGCGAATGCGCACGACCTTCGGCCAGGGATTGTCCGACAGCTGGCATTTGGTACCCTCGTAATTGGTTACTTGGGTTCCAAGTGTGCCAGCTGCTTCATAGGAAGCGACACCTGTCGCCGGGTCGAACGCATACATCGGGTTAGATGTTGGAGGCGCAGGAGGGGGAACATATTGCGCCAGCGCCATTCCAAATACGCCATTCAGGCCACCCCACATGGCAATCGTCCAGATTCCATTGAATCTGAGACGCGTGACGGCTCCCGTCGCCGGATTGATAGAAAAAGTCCAGCCATAGCCGTTCGCATCCTGTTCGGATCCGTAGAGAAGCCCATCGTGCCAAGCTATATCAGTACCGATCTGAACCGGCCGTGAGAGGGTAACGGGTGTCGCCGTAAGAGTTTGTATATTGATACGGTATATCGTACTTGTATCTACGTTACTTAAGCCGCCTATAAAAACGTAAAACCTGCCATCATTGGCGAAGTCTCCGGTAGCGGCGGTACCACCTGCGGGTAGACCAGATATAGTTCCAAGTCGCTGAGGAACGAAATTGGATCCAAATCTATATAGCGCATAATTGTCGCTGCCTCTCTTAACACTGTAGATGTAGTTGTCCTGCATGTTGTACCCGAAGGCGCCAAGTTCCAGGCTGCCTGAATATACTTGTGCAAGCGTATAGCTGCTCCCCTGCACAACCAGGCGGCTTATGGTTGTGGATGGTGATGTGGAGAGCGACGTTGCAATGTATGCAGTTTCATCGCACGGAAACGGCGTCTGTGACTGTGCTGCAGAGCCCAGAGCCATCAGCAGACCCACAGCCATGAGCAAGCGTCGCAAAATGCTGTGTAGGAGAGCGGAGGCGGATGGAAATTGTCGGGCCGAGGCGCGCAATGGAATCTCCGGAATTCTAGCTTTCGGCAAATCAGGCCCGAACATAAACGCCGCAGCCGCTGTCTGAATGTAAAATAAGCAGATATGTAAACGAGCTTCTGCCCCCGTCACTGATCGATGGTGACTTTGAAGGAGACCTCGCCCTGGTCGCCGGGGAGCATGGTTCCGGTGCAGTCCCAGCGCAGGACGCCCCGATAGCCGGCCGTTCCGCCGGCCGGCGGCACGGCGGGGGCGCAGTCGAGGCTCGCCGGGTCCTGCACCACCGTCATCGGCGCGGAAAGGGTGGTGTAGC
>NZ_JAAAPL010000014.1 GCF_011317445.1 Chelativorans multitrophicus | reverse complement strand
GACAGACCATTATGCGGGTTCGCGACGAGGGTTCACGATCCGTTCGACCTTAGCGTACGATTTTGCACTGCTCTTGTTCCGACCCCAATAGAGGCGACGTGTCTGCTGAACGCACCCGCTATCAAGCCGGTCGTCCGCTCCCGCCGCCGCCGGGAGCGATCAACGGCCTTTCGGCGGGGCCGAAGCCGCTATCACGATCGCCGTGAAGATGAAGAACGCGTCCATGATGTCGTGCTTGAACATGATCTGCGTCATGCCGGTCGCGGCATAGGTGCCCGTCACGACAAGGGCGAGAAACAACCGCTGACGCCAGGCTGCGTCGCGCGGCGCGCGCCACGCCACCACGATGGGCGTGGCCAGCAGGACGAGCAGCGCGGCCAGCACGATCAGGCCGCCGTCGAGGAGCGCCGTCAGATAGGCGTTGTGCGGATGCGTAAAGCCAAGGTTCGGCAGGTTATCTCGCATCAGATAGGGTACAAGCGCATCCATCCTGTTCTGGACACCATAGCCCCACAGCGGGGAATCCTTGAAGGCTGACCACGCCGCACCCCAAAGCCGCACCCGCTCGCCCATGCTATCGCTGTGGGCTCCCGAGAGCAGCTTCTCGACCTCCTCCAGTGTGAAGTGAAGGCGGCTTTCGAGCATGCCCGAAGCGCTGTACGCCAGCAGGAGGCCGGCGCCGGCGAGCAACGCCAGCGTGGCCGGCCGCAAGAGGACCGCACGCCAGGCGCGGGGCGAATAGGCTAGCAGCAGGATCAGGGTGAGCGGAATCACCATGATCACCCCTCTGGTCAGCGACAGGACGACCGCGGCCAGCCCCGCCACGAGGGCGAAGCCGGCGAGCAGCCGGTGCGAGCGTCTCGGCGCATCGATGCCGAGCCCCGCGATGCCCGCGAGGCACAAGGTGAGGGTGGCGAAGACGGCGGCGTTTCCGGCTCCGCCTTCGGGCCTTTCCAGCTCGAAAGGGGAAATCTGGAAGCCCGCAAACGCCAAGGCGCCGATGCAGCCCACGCCCGCGCCAAGGATATAAAGCTGCAGGTAGTCGATGCCCGGGGTCGCGCGTAATCGCGGAATCACGGCCCACGAGGCCAGGAACGGCAGCAGCCAGAGCGTCGAGCGGAAGACCCACCCGCCATTTTCCGCGAACAGGCCCGTGGCGAAGACCAGCGCGGCGTAGGCAGTGAAGGCCCATGCCAGCTGCCTTTCTAAGCGTGTAAGCCGGAACTCGAAGCGTCCCAGCGCGAGCGATATCAGGCCCCAGGCGAGAAAGATGCCCAGCATGAAGGAAATGGCGCTCCCCGCCACGGCCGGCAAGGCACCCATCAGGAAAACAGCGACTGCATTGTTGCGAGCGAGGGCATTATCAGGTTGTTTAAAACCCAGCAGGCCGAAAATATTCCTTTTATGACCTTGATCAGTAGCGATGGTATTTACTCCTGGTCGCTTATGCGTGGACATTGAGGGAGAGCGTATATCGATATGGTCGAGATTCTCTGTATAGGTCTTCGATAGATCTTCCTGAGAAGTCAGCAGGCGCAATAACATATCCTTTTTGATCGCTTCTGAGATCAGGTGGATCCAGCTTTGTTCAACAGCCGGTAGACAGACGCCCGTCCGATCTTCAATCGTTTGGCGATTGCGGATGGACCGAGCTTCTCTTCGAGATGAAGCCGTCGCACCTCCGCTGCATCAATCACTGTTTTACGGCCGGTATAGACGCCTCGCGCCTTGGCGGCCTGAATTCCTTCGAGTTGCCGCTCTCGGCGAAGATTGGTCTCGAACTCGGCAAAGACGCCCAGCATGTCGAGAAAGGCTTTGCCGGCGGCCGTCGCGGTGTTCACCGGCTGTTCAATAGCGCGCAAGGCGATGCCGCGCTCTTTCAGGTCGTGGACGATGTCCTGGAGGTCCTTCACCGATCGAGCGAGCCGGTCGATCCGGGTCACTACCAGAACGTCGCCTGGCGCCAGGAACTCAAGGAGAATGGCAAGCTCGGTTCGGCCGTCACGACGCGCACCACTCTTCTTTTCCGCCCGGATCACCGTGCAGCCGGCGGCGCGTAGTGCGGCTTCTTGGATCGAGAGGTCCTGATCGGCGGTGCTGACACGAGCGTAGCCGTAAAGCGACATTGTAGCGGGGAAATTGTCTCGTTAGCTTCTAGAGGTTCTCTCCATACTGTCTCGAAAGCCCGTTGACAACCTAAATGAGACGCAAGATGGCGTCTCAGGCCGATGTCTCTCATGGGTATACTCAAACAGACAATACAACGCCTGATCCACCCCGTTAAAAGCGGTCCACCCTGAATTATGGTTTGACCATGAAGGAGGCCCACCCAGCTCGTAAGATGACGTGCGGGGTTTGCTCGTTGGGTTCATCCACGGTCGCCTACGGCCTACGGAGCGCTTGAAGGGAATGGAGGACCAGGAAGGGAATTGAACCCTCCTTCAGACGATTACGCCTCGCCTGCTCTACCGTTGAGCTACCGGTCCGTTGTGGAGGCCTCGCCCCGGATTCGAACCGGGGAAACGCGGATTTGCAGTCCACGGCGTGTCCATCCCGCCCCAAGGCCAACGACGAAACGATCTCACAGCAGCGGCTGTGACGCCATACCTGCCGGAAAAAAGCCGATTGTTAACCCTAATGCGGCGGCGGATGCAGCGATCAGCGAGGCGGTTGGTCTTTGATCGCCAGCCGATCAGCTCGAAGCCACTCGCCGACAGGATGTCGACTGCGGTGAGGACGCCCTATCATTTGACCTCCGCGCCTCTCACACCATGCGCGGAGGTGAGAACGGTCCACCTCGTTATCCGGCCCCACATCAGCGGCCGCTACCGCATTCGAAAGCCGAACCGGCTTGACGATGTCGTAAGATCGGCCCTGTATTGTTTGGCAGTCCGCGCACCAGCATGTCGGCTGGTGACCGCATCTTCAACCTGATGCGCGGCGACTCTTGCCTTGAGACCTCGACCTGCTTGCCAGGCACTTCGGTTTGTGGGGGTGGCTTTGTCTGCTATGGATCGGGTCGGGGGCGCCGGCCGGGAGACTACCATGCGCGGGATTAACGATCCGATCTACATCCTTGTCGTGGTTGCCGTCGCAGCGGCGGCAGTCGCGATTGCCGTTGGCACCGACTTGTGGTGAAGGTTGGAATGGGTGCGGTTTCTGTCCCACGAGCCAGCGGGATCGATCAGGACAACAATCACGGCCGTGCGCTACCGGAAAGACTCTGCCCAGTTCCGGCGGCCACCCGCTTCATCGGCCCTTTTGTGGCATTCTGACCACTGCTCACCTGCAAATGCTATCATGATGCCGGGATGCATTGACGCTATGTGCGCGCTGCATCATATGCCGCGCATCATGTTCGACCTTCTTCAGCTCCTGATCGCGATAGGCGTCGGCATCGTCATCACCGGCCTGTGTGTCGCGGCACTTGTCCTTGCAACTGATTTCAAGCGACGGGACAGATAGAGAAGTGATTCAGAATCGATGGTGACGGAGATAGCCTTCGACGGCGATTAGATCGCTCATCAGGTCATTCTATTTCAAGTTTGCGGATTATCTCGTCGGCAATATCCATGCAAGCTTCCACAGTAGGAAAGAGCGCTGGATTCTCGATCCAGCCACGATATGCAATATCCCAGTGTTTATCTTGTACATGGAAGTTTGAAAGCTGACCAGCCATTCTTGAAAATATGATCTTGGCAATCATTTCACGCTTCTTTATAATATCTACCATTTTGCAAGGTACTTCTTGTATCTCTATTTTAATTTAAAATCAAAAGTATTGAGGTTGCTTTGGCTTATGTGCTTATCGACTGCGATCAAATGGATAAATCCCACCGAAATGAAATGGTGAAACATTCACATCGAATTAGATACCAGTTCATTTGCCGTGGCAATTAAATACGATCCGATCCCACAGGATCATTTCATGATATCGATCATCGTGGCCAGATCGTTCGAAGCGGGTCCGGATGGAGGTAATTTTCGATCACCTCTCTCTTTGCCGGGAGTGCGGTACAGGACGGCTGCCACCGCCCGATTCGGACGCGAGTCGTGTCATGATTGTGAGACGACAACGCCGACAAACGCAGCATAAACCTAGAGATTCCAGCAGCTTCGATTCAAGGGGTTGTAGAATCAGAGGGAATCGGTGTTTCATGTAACGATGAAGCGCACAGAACGACCCACCCGTGAACGAGTGTCCGCCCATCGGGAGCGATTGCGGGCGGCAGGTCGCATCTATGTGAATACCGATCTTCCTGCCGATCTGGTGGCTCAGCTCGACCAGATCAAGGAGAGCCGGGGCGCAGCATCCCGCGCCCCCATCATTGAGGAAGCCGTGAGGTTACTTATCGAGAAGCAGCAAGGGGCATAACGGCAAAACGCCCGACTGTTAGCAGCAGCCGGGCGTTTTATAGGCCGTCAGACACACCGTAGAGGTGGGGGCCGAGTTCTCCCCTTATCTACGCCAGACTACGCCAGTCCGCAAGATTGATTCTTGCGGAAACGGGAAAGTTGTGCCTGCCGTCCACGCCGTCATGTCCTTCAAATGGAAGGACGGAAGGCATATGTTGAGGACGCAAATCGCGGCCGCGATCGGTTGCGCGCACGGGAACGCGCTTGATGAAATCATGCGGGAAGTCTGGATGCGCTACGGTGCCGGCCAGCTCTCCGACGACGAGGCCGGCGAGCTTATGACGCTTGCCGAGGGCCGCCGGGCGGCGTGGCGGGGATCGGGACAGGTCGGGCTTGGCCTGGTCATGCCCCCTCCCCCCGAGCGATGCCCGACGCCGGTTCGCCGGCACAGTCATATCCGGGGGCGATCGGAGGGCCGGATATGGCGGCCGACGACGCGCAAGGACGTTCAGGCGATCTTGAAGGCGGCCGAAATCTACAACGAGGCCGGCTTGCACGAGAAGGGCGAGCGCAGCGGCCCGCTAGGATCGGTGGCGCTCGACGTGCTGCGGCTGTTCGTCAATCTGATAGACTTCCGCACCGGCCGGCTTGAGCCGTCAATCACCACGATCATGGACCGCCTGGGCCGGTCGCGCGATACGATCGTGCGGGCGCTGAAGAACCTGCGGGCGCATGGCTTCATCGACTGGCTGCGGCGCTACGAGCCGACCGGCAACGAGGGGCGCGGCCCCCAGGTGCAGCAGGCCAGCAACGCCTATCGCCTGTCCCTGCCGGAGAAGGCCCGGCGGTTCCTTGGGCGGTTCGGCAAGGCCCCTCCTCCGCCCGACGACCACAGCGCCGCACAGGAAGCCCGCGCGGCCGAGCTGGACGCCTACCGGAAGATCCTGCCTCTCGATGAACTGGCGCTGTTTGAGGTCGGCGAAACCGCGCTAGGCCGGGCGCTCGCCGCCCTTGGCAAGATGGTGCAGAAACGTGAGTCCGATAACCAGACTGAATCCCCATCTGATCTATATCTAAAAGGCGAAACATAAGCGGTCGCCGCTGTTCGGGCCGCTTTCGCGGTCCTGCGGCAGTTCCGATCCGCTTATAGCGCGGATCGGCAAGCGGAAACCCCTCAGCAAAACCGCCACGTTCGCGCCGGCGGCAACCGCAGCATGGGCTTTCGAGAGGGAGTGAAGGGCAAGGGCGGCACTTAAATTGATAGCAGTTTACCAACAGCTAGATATTTACAAGTGGATTGCAAGCGGATAAATAGCGACTTATAAACTTTATGCGGCTAACATGCTGCTAGTTATCAGATGATTGGAGGGTGCATGGCCGTCATATCTTTTGTTTCGAGCAAAGGCGGCGTCGGCAAGACCACTTCCGCCGTTGTGCTTGCCGGGGAATTTGCGGCGACTGGGCGCAAGGTCGCCTTGATCGACGCAGACCCTAACAGACCGCTTCTCGCCTGGTCGCAGATCCGGCCGCTTCCCGACACCTTGCGCATCGTAGTTGATGACTCGGCTGAAACCATCATCGACACGATCGAAGATGCCCGCGCTGAGGCGGATTTCGTGATTGTCGATCTGGAAGGAACAGCAACCGATCGCATCGGCTTTGCCGTGGCGCGGTCGGATATGGTCCTGATCCCGCTGCAAAGTTCGGTCCTGGACGCCGCCGAGGCGGCAAAGTCGGTCAAGCTGGTGCGCCAGATGTGGAAGGTAGCGAACCGCGAAATCCCGTATCGTGTGTTCTTTACGCGCGTGCCGCCCGCGATCCGTGAGCGCACGGCGCGCGATATAGAACGCCAGTTTTCCGGCGCTTCGGTCCCGGTGTTGCCGGCGACTTTGATCGACCGGGCAGCCTATCGAACGTTGTTTTCCTTGGGGGGCACGCTGCACGAGCTGGAAATGTCCGATGTGTCCGGTCTGGAAACCGCCAAGGAGAACGCGCGCGAGTATGCACAAGCCGTCATCAATGCGGTTAGGGGAGGGGCGCATGACCGGTAATGACAAAAAACGCGCTACGCTCGATTTTGGCGACGACGTGGAACCACCGCCGGTCCCGCCCGTCGATCCGAATGCGGTCAAGGCAGCGACACGCGCGGCAGGCTTTCGCGAGACGCCCAAAGCACCTGAACTGTTTTCGTCTTTGTCAGGACGGTCAGCCCGTCGAACTCGGCGCAAGACAGGTCGCACGGAGCAGTTCGCAACTAGGCTGCGGGCCGATACGCTCGAAGCGATCTATGCCTATGCTGATCGAAACGAGATTACGCTTGCCGAGACGATCGAGCGGGCCATGCGCGCGCTTGTCGAGGGGGAGGGATGAATGGCGCCTGCCAACGCCCGATGGATAGGAGAGCCAGCAGGTGCGACAATTTTCTTAACCAGATTCGAGATGACTAGGGCGGCTCCTATGATCTACCCTCACCGCCCATCGCTTGCCCGATACGCATTCTCCGCAGGGCTCATCATGCCTCTCTGTTTTGTCTCGTCGAGCGCTATTTCATGAGGTGGGGTTCTTGCCACCAGCGAGAGGCAGGCGTTGTGCCTGCGCCCCTTCCTTCTATATGGTTGGGGCTTGGACACCCCGGAGAGCCTAATGCCGCGTGAACCCAAATCTCCTCGAGAAGTCGCGGCGCGCGCCTTGTGCAGGATGGAAGGCCACCCCGAAGATATCCTGTTCCAAGGCTCGCCGATGTGGCAGTCCTTCCTGGCTCACGTCGATGCAGTTCTTGAAGCTGCCTTGTCTGTGGAGGAGTGGGAACGGATGAAGGCAGAAGGGCCGCAGTAACCAAGGGAGAACGTGGGATGAGCAAGCGGCTCATTCTCGCGATCGGTGTTCTTTTGAACGCGAACGACTACTACATTCGGATCTATGACTTTCCGGATGATACGCCGGTTAAATACTGCTTCAGCATGGACAAGATCGGGATTTACGGCTGTTTCCACAACGCGGCAGCGCCCATGCTTTTTGCCTGGGTGCCATTCCTGATCGGATGAAGTCTCATGGCTTCGTCGGCGTTTTGCACAATCCAGAAGATGGCGTGATGAAACTCACCATCACCCTCGTCATTGACAAAAGCTTAGCCCCTAGCTTGGAGCGCAAGGCGCAATCGCTTCTTCATTTGATATAGATGTGGTCAGATGCCTTATGGGGATAACGGGAGGGCAAGCAATGGAAATCTCACTGGTGTTTTCCGCAGGAATTGACCCCGTCTCCTGTAATAATTTCGCTTCCATGCTCACCAAAATGGCAAACCAAGGAGTTGAAAGGCTCACCATCGGCATCAACTGCAATGGCGGGAATGTGCAATCTGGAATTTTCCTATACAATATCTTGATGTCTATGCCATTTGATGTCGTTACACACAACATTGGAAATGTCGACTCTATAGCAAACGCAATATTTCTAGCTGGAAGAACCCGCTATTCCACAAGGTCAGCTACATTCATGTTCCATGGTGTGGCATTCGATCTCAACGGCCCAAACAGGCTTGATGAGAAGAGGCTGAAGGAGCTTCTGGATAACGTCTCTGCCGACCATCAACGAATATCAACCCTGATCGCGGATCGCACCGGCCTCTCCATTGATGAATGCCGCACGCTTTTTATGGAGCAGAAGACGCGCGCAGCAGATTGGGCACTGGAAAAGGGCCTTATTGAAGACATCCGCGAATTCACCCTCCCTGCCGGCGGGGGCTCGGTCATATTCACGGGGTAAACAGCTCGGCTGGAGATGATAAGGTAGCTTCGCGAACCCTCGTGGGCGACTGTTTGTCGCCGACTTGTAGAACAGGGTTAGGTCTCCTTCCTCCCATAGCTGAATGGCTAGCAGTTTCTCTTTATAGTGCTATTTTGCTTTGCGGTGCATGTAAGCATGAAAGCCCGACCGTTTGCGGCGTTCCTGATCGGGCTTATATGTGGTAGTGTTCAATCCTACTTAGCATTATCCGACACGGGAGATTCCCATGCGCAGCACGCAACAGTTCAGCGTCACGTTGCCGAACGAAATGGCGCAGATGGTCAAGACCAAGGTTTCGTCGGGCGAGTATGCCAGCGAGAGCGAGGTTATCCGCGACGGGCTGCGCGCCTTGCAGGCGCGCGACAAGGCCCTTGAAAGCTGGCTGCGCACGGAAGGCGTTGCCGCCTATGACAAGCTAAAGGCCGACCCGAGCCGGGCGCTCAGCGTTGACCAAGTGCGCCAGCATCTTGCCGACAAGCGCAAGCGGCCTGCCTCAGCGTGACGCACACCGTTCATTTCACCCCGGAGGCTCGCGACCAGCTCGACAAGCTGGAAGCCGACATTTCCGGCGCAGCGTCGCCCGCCGTGGCGGCGCGCTATGTCGATTCCATCGTAGACCATTGCGAGAAGCTGCAAACCTTTCCGCACCGAGGCACGCGGCGCGACGATCTTCGGCCGGGCTTGCGAACGCTAGGGTTTCGCCGACGTGTGACGATTCTGTTTGAGGTCGCGGCCGACACCGTGAATATCATCGGCGTCTATTACGGCGGCCAGGATTATGAAGCGGCTTTGCGGGAAGGGGATTTAACAGATGACGAGGAATCCTAGCCGCCTTGCCCGCGAGATCGCGGAAATGGCGAGCGAACAGCGCCGCCTCGGGATCATGGACGCGGCGACCTATGAGAAGATCAGGCGCGGCATCTTGGCAAGAAGGCCCCGCCGATCGAGGCGCGGGAGTAGGGCAGGGGCAGACACGCTTACCTGTCAGCTGTAATCATCCGCCCCCGGCCGTCCCTACGGCCCTAGATGATGAGAACGGGCCGGCCGGGGGCTACCGTCGCGGGTGTGGCGAGGTTGAGCGAAGTCGGCGAGCAGCGGCCCGGAGGGAACGCGCTCCCACATAGCGCCGAAGTGACCGGAGGGCCGCAAGAGAGAAGCCCCGGTGCGTCAGCGCCGGGACTGCTTTTTCCATCTGGCCGGTTCGGGCAGGGGTTCTTTGAACTTATCGTGCAGCCGAGCTTTCAATTCCTCGCCCGAAATCCCCGGCCGGGGATCATCGGCGGCGGCCTGTATGCGGCGCTTGAACAGCTCGCGGCGCAGATCGGCATGGGGTTCCAGTTCCTCATGCTCGCCCAGGATCACGAACACAGCGTCGGACGGGTCGAGGTATTTGCCGCGTTCGATCCTGTCGAGCAGCCACAGGGCCAGCGACGGCGGCAAATAGGCTTCAAACCGCAAGCCGCCCTTGCCGCCCTTGCCGGCCTGGTCGCGGAGCTGCTTGGCTTGCTCGACGGCATGGGCTTCGTCGGCGGGATCGGGCCATTCGGGCGCATCGGTATCGGTCATGGTTTCATCCTTCATGCCTGGTCGAACAGGCCCCGGAACTCGGGATCGGCATAATAGGCGAGCTTGCCGGTGACGCCGAAGGGGTCGAGGACGTGGACCGGGCCGAACTTCTGGCGGGCGCGGCCGGCGATCCTGGCATTTTCGCCCTTGGGGTCGATGCAGATCACGGAGCGGTCGGCGGTGAGCAGATTCGGGATGATGGTGCCGACACCCTTGCCGGTTTGCGTCGGTGCCATCGTCAGCAGATGGGCCGGCCCGTCATAGCGCAGCAGCTTTTTCGACTTCTTTGGATCGCGGCCGATCAGGAGGCCCGAGCTGGCGCGGGTGAGGGGCCGGGCTTCCTTGTCGGTTGCGAAACGGGCCGGTGACGAGCGCGACGAAGGCCCATAGCGGATCATGGGCGGCCGCGCGCAGCATGTTCTTGAGGGCGGTCCATGCCAGGCTGAAATTGTTCATGGGGCTGGCGCTCCTGCCACCGGCGGCTTGAGCAGATTGGCAAGGAGTTCCTTGTCGGTGTCGCGCGTGAGGAATCCGGGCAGCTCGCGGCGCAGCCAGTCAGGCAGGGCACGCGAGATTTCATCCTTGCCGTTTTCGAGTCGATGGAGGACGAGCGCACCGAGCAGCACCTTGCGGCGCGTGTCCCTGGCGCGTTCCTGTTTGCCGAGCCTGGCCTTGAGGGTGGCGCGCTGCGCATCCAGTTCGGCCAGCCTTTGTTTGATCGTCTTGCGCGCCATCGGTGTCGTCTCCCTCTTTCCGGTTACGATCAAGCTTATCACTTTCCGGTCGGGCAGGGCATCACGATCCGGGCGAACCTTGAAATCTTGGGCTTTTGGAGGCACAATCGTTGCCTTACTTGTTTCGCGATGATTTTGCCGCTGCGCCACACCGGAGGCATGAGAAAGCGTAGCGAGTAAATTACGAAGGGCGCACTTACGACTTGCTTTGCAAGTCAGTTGCGCCAATCATGGATCGGAAAGGCAGAAACGCGCGTTGGCGATCTATCACGCAAGCATGAAGCCGGTTTCGCGATCGAGCGGCAGAAGCGCCGTCGCTTCCGCCGCCTATCGTGCCGGCGAACGCCTGACCAACGAGCGCGACGGCATTACGCATGATTTCAGTCGCAAGCAGGGCGTCGAACATGCCGAGATCGTCTTGCCCGAGGGTTCGGATGCCGATTGGGCGCGGGATCGGTC
Source organism: Chelativorans multitrophicus (assembly GCF_011317445.1). Classification (GTDB taxonomy): domain Bacteria; phylum Pseudomonadota; class Alphaproteobacteria; order Rhizobiales; family Rhizobiaceae; genus Chelativorans; species Chelativorans multitrophicus. The sequence continues at coordinate 7,004 of NZ_JAAAPL010000014.1, read as the reverse complement.
GGCCTTGTGGAACGCAGCCGAGGCGGCCGAGAACCGGAAGGATGCTCGCGTGGCGCGGGAGTTCGAGATTGCCTTGCCGCATGAGCTGTCGGCCGAACAGCGACTAGAGCTGACGCGGGATTTCGCGCAGGAGCTGGCGAACCGCTATGGCGGGGCCGTCGATTTCGCCATTCACCAGCCCCACGACGCGACTGGTGCGACCAGTGCGGGCGACGTTCGGAACCATCACGCGCACCTGTTGATGACGACGCGCAGGGTCGAGGCCGAGGGACTTGGCGACAAGACCTACATCGAATGGAAGAATGTGCGGCTGCTAGGCGAGGGGTTGCCGACGACGCAAATGCAGCTCCGGAACATTCGCCAGTCGTGGGAGCATGTCGCCAACGAGCACCTGGCGTGGGCCGGGCTTGATATTCGCATCGACCATCGTTCGCACATGGAGCGCGGGTTAGAGATCGCGCCGACCGAGCATGTCGGCGTCCATGCCACGCAGATGGACCGCAAGGGCATGGAGGTTGACCGGGCGCGGCTGGACGAGGATGCGGCGCGGCGCAATGCGGACCTCATCAGGGAGAAGCCCGAGCAGGTTCTAACCCTCATCACCGGGGAAAAGAGCGTGTTCGACCGGCACGACGTTGCGCGGGCGCTGCATCGCTACATCAACGACGACCCGCAGGAGTTCCAGAGCGCGTTCGCGAAGGTGATGGCATCGCCGGCGCTGGTCGAGCTTCAGCCCGAGCGGGCGGACCCGGCAACGGGCGAGATCGAGCTTGCGCGGTATTCGACGCGGGAAATGGTCGAGATCGAATCCGGCATGGTGGCGTCGGCCGAGCGTATGCACCAGGCGCGCAATCATGGTGTCGATCGCCGGCATGTCGAGCGCGCCATAGAGCGGCAGGACGCGGCGATTCAGCGGAGCGCCGGCGACATGACGGCGCGGCTTTCGGACGAGCAGCGGGCGGCGATCGAGCATGTCACCGGCCGGGAGCGCATCGCGGCCGTTGTCGGGTTCGCCGGCGCTGGCAAGTCCACCATGCTCGCCGCAGCGCGCGAGGCATGGGAGGCCGAGGGCTACACCGTCCACGGCGCGGCCTTGTCGGGGAAGGCGGCCGAGGGCTTGGAGGAAAGTTCCGGCATCCAGAGCCGCACCCTCGCGTCATGGTCCCACGGTTGGGACAACCCACGTAGTGGGGACCGCTATGCACTCGGCCGCGGCGACGTGTTCGTGATCGACGAGGCGGGCATGGTCGGGAGCCGGCAGCTCGCCCGCTTCGTTGGCGAGGCCGAGGCGCGCGGGGCGAAGATCGTCCTTGTAGGCGACCATGAGCAGCTACAGGCGATCGGGGCCGGCGCGCCGTTCCGCGCCATTGCCGAGCAGATCGGCCATGCCGAGCTTTCCGAGATACGCCGGCAGCGCGTGGACTGGCAGCGGGAGGCTTCCGTTGACTTCGCCACGCATCGCACGGCCGAGGGCCTGGCCGCCTATCAGGAGCATGGCAATATCAGCTTTGCCGAGACGGGCGAGGACGCGCGCGGTCAGATCGTGCGCGATTACCTTGCCGATCGCGACGAGCGCCCGGACGGCACCCGGGTTGCGATGGCGCATCGCCGGGCCGATGTTCGGGCGATCAATGACGCGATCCGGGCCGAGCTACAGGACCGGGGCGAGCTGGCGCGCGTGGCCGAGGATCGAGAGGGGGCGGGCGACGTCGCCCAGGACGTCGACCACGCGCGGGAAGGACCGGGCCGGGCGCTGACCTTCCAGACCAATGACGGCAAGCGCGACTTTGCGACGGGCGACCGCATCGTGTTCCTCGAAAACAGCCGCGACCTTGGCGTGAAAAACGGGATGCTGGCGACGGTCGAGCATGTCGAGCCGGGCAGGATCATCGCCACGCTGGACCGGGGCGACAGCGTTTCCGTGCCGATGGGCGATTATCAGTCGATCGACCACGGCTATGCGACCACCATCCATAAAACTCAGGGGGCGACCGTCGATCGCGCCTATGTGCTGGCGTCGGGAACGATGGACCGGCATCTAACCTATGTCGCCATGACTAGGCACCGCGACGGGGCGCAGCTCTATGCCGGCCAGGATGAGTTCAGCGACCGGCAGGCGGGCCGCCTGGTCGAGCATGGGGCTGCGCCCTATGAGCATCAGCCCGGCAAGAGCGACAGCTATTTCGTGACGCTGGAAAACGACAGGGGCCAGAAACACACGGTTTGGGGCGTCGATCTTGAGCGGGCCATGAAGGAGGCCGCGCCCGAGATTGGCGACAGGATCGGCCTTGAGCATCGCGGATCGCAGCCGGTTCGCCTTCCAGACGGTCAGATGGTCGAGCGCAATGCGTGGAAGGTGCGGGACGCCGGCGAGCTGGCCTATAGCCAGCTCGAAAGCCGGTTGTCGCGGTCAGGCGTGAAGGAAACCACGCTGGACTATACGAGGGGTTTTGCCGAGCGGCGCGGGATCGCGGAGCAAATGGGCGTCCGCAGCGAGATCGAGATTCCGGCCGAACGCGCCGGGCTACGTGCGGAGCGGGAGTCGACGGCCGTGGACCCACGTAGTGGGGATGCGCTTGATCGCAGATCCTCACAAAAAGTCGGCGCGGATCTCGCGCAGGATCTTCGTGCAGATCCGCGCGAGGATCTTGCCCAGGATCGGGGCGGCGATCGGCAGCAGCGCCGCAGCCGGTTCGAGGGCCTGAAATTGTCGCGGGGTGCGTCGGCCGAGCGGCCGGCCGCGCCGGATCGCGACGAGCTGGCCCAGGAACGGCCCCAGGATCGCCCGCAGCCGGCCGAGAAGCAGCGGCGCGGCATGTTCGACGGGTTGCGGCTCAATGCCGGCCGTGGGGCTTCCCAGGAGCCAGGAAAGCGGCCGGGAAGGGAAGGGAGCTTGCGGCCGGCGCCGGCGCAGGACCGGCTTGCGGAACGCTTGCGGTCGCAGTCGCCGCTTGAGCAGGCCGTTGACCGCTACGCCCGCGCTTATGAATCCGCCCACCGGCAGCAGCGCGAGGGGCTTCCGATCCTCGATGCACAGCGCCAGGAGGTGCGCGAGGCCGGCCAGCAGCTCGACCAGGTGCGGCCGGGCGCGCGCGACCTGATGCGGTCGGCGCTACAATACGACTCGGACATGCGGCACAGCCTGACCGAGCTTTCCGGCCGGGAGCGCGTCGGCCAGGTCATCGAGCGGCTGGACCATGAGCGCGCCCAGCAGGCCGACCCGAATGTGAGGGCCGACCGCTTCGTTGAACGCTGGCAGGAATTGGAGGGGCAGCGCCAGCAGCTTCGCGGCTGGCATCACGACCAGGCGCGCGGCAAGGTGGAAGGCCAGATGCAGGACCTGGCCCAAAGCCTTGAGCGCGACCCGCAGGTTGATTCCATCTTGCGCAATCGCCGGCAGGAACTCGGGATCGGCCAGCACATACGCCAGAGCGAGGGCATATCCCACGAGCTGCAACAGAGCCTCACGCGCGGCCGTAGCATCGGGCTTGAACGGTAAATTGCTGGCAACGCAAAATGCACTTACATTATATATGCAATCCGTAACACAAGGAGATTGCCATGCCGCGCGTCAGCCAACATCCGAAGGCGGACAGCTTCAATTTTCGGATCGACCCTGCCTTGAAGGCCGCCTTCACCCAGGCAACCGAGGCCGAGGACAAGCCGGCTGCCCAGGTCCTGCGCGATTTTATGCGTGCTTATGTCGAGTGCCGCAACCGCAAGGCATTCGAGGCCGAGGCGCGGCGGCAGTCGCGCGCGGCAGCCGCCCGCGCCCTCGACCCGCAGAGCGACGAGGCGCAATCGCTTCGGGAACTGGAATCCATGCTTGATGAGGACCATTTTGCGGATGACTGGAAAGCATGAAGCGCGGCGACCTGGTGACGATCGTCGTCAGCGGCGACTATGGTAAGCCACGCCCGGCACTTGTGGTGCAGGATGACGCCTTTGCCGATCTTAGCGCCGTGACCGTGTTGCGCCTGACCAGCGAGTTGAATGACTGGCCGTTGTTTCGGGTGATGATCGCGCCGACGCGGGAAAACGGCTTGCGAAACCCCTCGCAGGTGATGATTGATCGGGGGATTGCCCTACCCCGCTCGAAAGTCGGGCCGGTGTTCGGCCGGCTCAACGCCGACGATATGATGGCCGTCAGCCAGGCGCTCTATCGGTTTCTTGGTTTGCAGGGGATCGCGCCATGACGGAGGACGACAAGGAAGGATTCGAGCCGGAGATAATGCCCGAGGACGTCGGCGACCCGGCTGCCGCGTTCGAGGCGTTGCGGCACACGATCGAGAACCAGGGCGGCCAGATCGGCGCGGAAATGACGATCATCCGGCGCGGGGTGGAAGCGGCCTTCGACCATTTCGAGAAATACCGCCAGCCGCCCGATTACGGCGCCGACCTTGGCAAGATCATCCAGTTCCTCGCCGTTGTCGAGGAACGCCTAGAGGGCGTCGAGAAATCGCCCATCCTGCACAATGGTGCGGAGCATTACGCCCGCACGCTCAAGTACAGCGGCGAGGGCCTGGTGAGGACCGCCGTGCTTGAGCTCGAGCGCCGAACAGCCGACCTCGATCGCGCGGCGGTCAATCTGGCCGCCTATACGAAAAGTGCCTACGATCGGAAAAGTCAGGATTTGCGCATGTGGTTCGCTGGCGTCGTCGGCCTGCTCGCCGGTGTGCTCCTGGTGCTGCTGTTGCCGCGCATCCTGCCCTTTGCGGTTGACACCCATGTTGCGGCGATCGTCATGGGTCAGGATCGTTGGAATGCCGGCGCCACCATGATGCGGATGGAAGACCCCGCAGGCTGGCGCGGCGTGGTCGATGCCTCGCAGTTCGTGCGCGACAACGCCGAGGCCATCAGGCAATGCGCCGAGGCAGCGCGCGCGGCCGGCGCGGATCAGCGATGCACCATCACCGTGAAAGTGCCGGCACGCGAGCAATAGCCGAAGGGGAAGCGGGATGGTGCGGCTCTTGGTTAGGATAGCGGCGAACTGTATGATTATGGCAGTCTCGACGCCAGCCGGGATAGTGGGATGGCTTGTCCGACGCATCGGCATCGGACTGCCAGACCCCAAGTGTTGGAGGGCTACGATCGATCGCCGGGCAAGCATTGCAAGATTGCCTCCACGACTGGGTTTTCCGGATGCGGTCGCCCGTACGATGTCCGCGAGGTGTGTAATGGTATCGATTCTATTACAATCGACGACCCCTGCGCTTATCCTTCGGGTGGCAGTACGCCCGATGAGGTCTATGCTACCTTAACCAAGCCGCCAAACTGCCATCATCAGATGGGACCTCTTCTACGCGCGACAGGCGATAACGGTCTGCAGACGGTTCGCTTGGACGCTTTATAGTCAGAAAAAATTGGATGAGGAATCGAGTGCGAGCAATGGGCCTTCTTGGCATTGTCGATCGTGATACCGTTCAGCGTGGGCGGCGTTTTCTACGCGATCTGCGACTGGCAATTTTGCCCATTGTAAGCTCTGTCTTGTTACAGACGATAATATACTGGACTTTTATTTTTCAGGCCGGACGAGATGACTGGGATAATCTTCTCATAGTCGTTCTCATATTAGCACTCGTACCCCTTTTGGCAGTCCTGCTCATGGTGTCGATACGTCGGCAGGATTTCCCCATATCCACGGCGTGCGTTGTCACGGCAATTCTCTTCAATTTTGCGGTTGCCATCCTTTCCGCATTGCGCATTCCGATCAGCTATACGGGCTTGCTGTTCGCCGCTCCGGTTCCTCTATTTTTTGTCTCCTATACGAGTGTGCTACTGCATCGTGCTCAGTCGGAGCGCGTAGCCATCCTCGCTTTTCCGAAAGCTGAATGGGTGCGAGATCAGGTCGGAAATGGGGCGTCAATCCTAGGAAATCCGAAAGACAACGTTGTTGATGTAGATCGCATCCTGTTTGACGGCGCCGCACACCACACAGCTACGTGGTCTTCTTTTTTAACCAGAGCCTATATGCTCGGGTTGGAAGTCACTCCCTGGATCCGCTATCTCGAAACCCGACTGGGCAAGGTAGACATCGAGAGCTTCGATCTTGCTCACATAGCGTATACGCTAGGCCAAATCTACTATCTGAGGCTCAAGCGTCTCCTTGATGTGACAGGAGTGATCGTTGCAGTTCCAATCGTCCTGCCGGTCTGTCTACTGATAGCGATTTACATCCGCCTGGTAGGCGGTTCCCCCATCTTATTCCGACAAAAGAGGCGCGGCTATGGAGGAAGCGAATTCACGATGCTGAAGTTCCGGACAATGGTGCGCAACGCCAACAACGATTCAGCTCGGAAGAATGACGAGCGCATCATCACGGGCTGTCACTTTCTTCGGCGTATGCGGCTCGACGAACTGCCTCAGTTGATAAACATTCTGCGAGGCGAAATGAGCTGGATCGGGCCGCGGCCAGTTGCAATCCCCATTGCCGAATCCCTGGAAGCTACAGTACCCCAATATGCATGTCGTCACTTGGTCCTTCCTGGCCTGACAGGATGGGCACAGGTTTCTCAAGGGTATGCAAGTACATTTCATGAAGAATTTGAAAAACTTTCTTTTGATCTATATTATGTAAAGCAGATATCTTTTGATATAGATTTAATGATATTTGTAAAGACTATTAAAATAATATTACTCAGAATAGGATCTCGCTAAAAACAAATCACCTTCCGTCCGGACCAGTTTCGAGGGACAGGAACAAGCCAAGCCGCTGGAATCTTGAGGTTTCCGCCGCGTTCGCCGGCGCTGCCGGCTCACGATCCTGGCACGATTCACCCGGATCAGCGGCTTCCGGCAGCGCCGCCAATTGTGCTGGCGTGGTTGCACGCCTGCCTCGCGCCTGCGCCACAAAACAGCCACAGCACTGCCGCCAAGGAAAATACAGCAATTGTGATGGAGGCCCGCTTTGCCTATAAGGGGTCGGAACAAGAGCAGTGCAAAATCGTACGCTAAGGTCGAACGGATCGTGAACCCTCGTCGCGAACCCGCATAATGGTCTGTCG
>NZ_JAAAPL010000013.1 GCF_011317445.1 Chelativorans multitrophicus | reverse complement strand
TCCCGGCCGAATGTTGCGCGCCGCATGACGTTCACCATCCGTTCGGCCTTAGCGTACGATTTGGCACTGCTCTTGTTCCGACCCCTATTGCGCGGCAAGACCTTGTTCGCTAAGAGGCACCTAGCTTTCATGATGTGCACAGACAATGGATAGGCCTGCGCGGTGGCTGTTCAATCCCAAGGTTCGTCCGAGTCCGCTGCGACTTGCCAGTGCCCGCGGTCGCGCTGTTGTCGCTGAATCAGTTCAGACATGAACGCAATAAAAGCGGACCTCTCTGTCAATATCCTTATGGCCACATACAATGGCGAGTTGTATCTGGATGAACAGATCGCGACAATATACAATCAGGATATAAGTAATTTAAACCTCATCGTTTCGGATGATGGCTCCTCCGACAAGACAAGTTTAATTCTTGATAAATGGAAGGCCAAATGGAACAAAGGAAAGTTTATCACCTTGAGCGGCCCCGGGCGGGGCTACTCGGAGAATTTCCGGTCCCTGCTTTCCCAGTCCGACATCGACGCCGACTATACGGCATTTTGCGATCAGGACGACGTCTGGCATGAAGGAAAATTACGCGTAGCCATAAAAGCGATCGAAAGCTGCGAAGGGGAGCGCCCCGGCCTCTATTGCTCCAGGACGCGGCTCATCGATGAGGCTGGCGCGCCTGTCGGGTTCTCTCCCAAGTTTCGCCGTCCGCCCTCGTTCAAGAACGCCATCGTGCAGAGCATCGGCGGCGGAAACACGATGGTCCTCAACAAGGCGGCCTTCGAGCTCGCGGCGGAGAGCGCCCGCCGCACCGGCTTCGTCAGCCATGACTGGTGGTGCTATATGCTCGTCGCGGGCGCGGGTGGAATGGTCATCTACGACCCTACGCCCCACATCGGCTACAGGCAACATGCGGCCAATCTCATCGGCAAGAACACCGGGGTGTTGGCGAGAGTAAAGCGGATCAAGCGGCTGCTTGAAGGGCAGCTTGGAAAATGGAATGATCAAAATATGGCCGCGCTTCAGGCGTGTGATGATCTTCTCACCGATGAGGCAAGGCGCGTCATCATGGAGTACTCCAATATCCGCTCCAGGAACCTGAAAGAGCGCATCGCATCACTGCGCCGCTCTGGATTATACCGGCAATCAAAGCTAGGAACGGTAGCGCTTTTTGTCTCTGTAATTCTTGGCAAGCTATAACGCTACAGCGTCTTCAAAAGGAGATTTCTTTGAAGGGAATTATTCTTGCCGGAGGCAGCGGCACGCGGCTTTATCCGGTCACCGTTCCGATTTCGAAGCAGCTGCTGCCCATCTACGACAAGCCGATGATCTACTATCCGCTGGGCGTGCTGATGATTTCGGGCATAACCGATATCCTGATCATCACCACCCCCCGCGACATGCCCGCCTTCCAGGCGCTCTTGGGTGACGGCAGCCAGTTCGGCATCTCGCTTTCCTATGCGGAGCAGCCGCAGCCCAACGGGCTTGCCGAGGCGTTCATCATCGGCCGCGACTTCGTCGGCACCGACTCGGTCGCGTTGATCCTCGGCGATAACATCTTTTACGGCGCAGGCCTGTCCCAACTCTGCCGCCAGGCGGGTGCGAGGGAGAAAGGCGCCACCGTGTTCGCCTATCGCGTCGACGACCCGAGCCGCTATGGGGTGGTCGCGTTCAACGGCGAGACCGGCGTCGTGCAATCCATCGAGGAAAAGCCGGCAGAGCCCAAATCGAACTGGGCAGTGACTGGGCTCTACTTCTACGACAATGACGTGCTGGACATCGCCCGGAACATCAAGCCCTCCGCGCGCGGGGAGCTCGAGATCACCGACGTCAACAACGTCTATCTCGCCAGAGGCGCGCTGCATATGGCGCGGCTTGGCCGCGGATACGCCTGGCTCGACACGGGAACGCACGACAGCCTGCATGAGGCGTCCTCCTTCGTGCGCACGATCGAGCATCGCCAAGGCGTCAAGGTGATGTGCCCCGAAGAGATCGGCTTCGAACTCGGTTATCTGAGCGCCGATCAGGTGCTTGCCACGGCAGACAGGCTCGGCACGACGGAATATGCGGCCTACCTTCGCCGCAGGGTCCGGGAAGCGGCCAATGGTTGAAGTTCGCCGCCTGGCGCTCGACGGCGTGCTTGAAATCCGCCCGCCGAAGTTCGGCGATGCGCGGGGCTTCTTTTCCGAGACCTACAACCGTCAGCGATGGGCGGCCGCCGGCGTGGATCTCGATTTCGTCCAGGACAACCACTCCTTTTCCGCAGCAAAAGGCACGCTGAGGGGGCTGCACTATCAGCTGCCGCCCCGGGCGCAGGACAAGCTGGTCCGGATCGTCAAAGGCCGCATCTTCGATGTCGCCGTCGATATCCGCAAGGGTTCTCCCACTTTCGCATGCTGGACGGGAATCGAGATCTCGGCCGAGGCGTGGAACCAGCTTCTGGTTCCGGCCGGCTTCGCGCACGGCTTTGTCACACTCGAACCTGACACCGAGGTCATATACAAGGTGACGGATACCTACTCGCCGGAGCACGACCGATCCATCCGGTTCGACGACCCCCGGATCGGCATCGAATGGCCGGTAGAGGCAGGTCGTGTCCTGCTTTCGGCAAAGGACGAAGCCGCGCCGCTTCTGGCGGATGCGGACGTCTTTGAGTTCAACTGACCTGAGTTCAGCCAACCTGAGCTCAACTGACCTGGAAACTGCACATGCGCATTCTTGTCACCGGCGGCGCGGGCTTCATCGGATCGGCCGTGTGCCGTCATCTCGTGGCGGGCCAGGCCGATCGCGTCGTCAACGTCGACAAGCTCACCTATGCCGGCGACCTGCGATCGCTGTCGTCGGTGGAGGATGACCCGCGCTACGCGTTCAGGAAGGCCGACATCCGCGACAGCGACGCGATGCTGGAGATCATGCGGGCCGAGCGGATCGACGCGGTGATGCACCTTGCCGCCGAAAGTCATGTCGACCGCTCGATCGACGGCCCCGAGGCGTTCGTGGAGACCAATGTCGTCGGCACCTACAGGCTGCTGAACGCCACCCTTACCTACTGGCGCGAGCTGGCGTCGGCGGGCCAGGAGCGGTTCCGCTTCCATCATATCTCGACGGACGAGGTGTTCGGGGACCTGCCCTTCGACAGCGGCGTCTTCACCGAGGAGACCGCCTACGCACCCTCGTCGCCCTATTCGGCCTCGAAGGCCGCATCGGATCATTTCGTGCGCGCCTGGCACGAGACCTACGGCCTGCCGGTGGTGCTGTCCAACTGCTCCAACAATTACGGCCCATACCACTTCCCGGAGAAGCTCATTCCGCTGGTCATCCTCAACGCCCTCGATGAAAGGCCGTTGCCAGTCTATGGAGCGGGCGCGAATGTGCGCGACTGGCTCCATGTCGAGGATCATGCGCGCGCACTGGAACTGGTGCTGACGAAGGGCGCGGTCGGCGAAAGCTACAATGTCGGCGGGCGGGCCGAACGCAGCAATCTGGCGGTGGTGGAAAGCATCTGCGACATCCTCGACGAGAAGCGGCACCGTGCCGGCGGCGCGAGATACCGCGAGCTGATCACCTTCGTCACCGACAGGCCGGGACATGATCGGCGCTATGCCATCGATCCGTCCAAGATCGAGCAGGACTTGGGCTGGTCCGCGCGCGAGACCTTCGAGAGCGGGCTTGCCGGGACCATCGACTGGTACCTCGCCAACGAATGGTGGTGGGGGCCGATCCGCCGTGAACGCTATGGCGGGCAACGTCTCGGCGAAACGCGGAAAGGCGCGGCGTGAGACTGGTTGTCACCGGCCGCGAAGGACAGGTCGCCAGAAGCCTGATCGAACGATCGCGCGAACGCGCCAACGTCGAGGTTGTGACCGTCGGCCGGCCGGATCTCTTCCTGGAAGAGCCTGCGACAGTGTTGCCGGCGCTTCAGGCCGCCGCCCCGGATATGGTCGTATCCGCTGCCGCCTACACCGCCGTCGACCAGGCGGAGGACGAGCCGGACCTCGCCTTCGCGATAAACGCCGCCGGGGCCGGCCACGTCGCCACGGCCGCGGCCGCGCTTGGCGTTCCGGTGATCCACCTGTCGACCGACTACGTCTTCGGCGGCGCGGAAGAAGGCCCGCACGACGAAACCGGAGCGACCGCCCCGCGCGGTGTCTATGCCGCCTCCAAGCTCGCCGGCGAGGAAGCGGTAGCGCGCGCGAACCCGCGCCATGTCATCTTGCGCACGGCCTGGGTCTATAGCCCGTTCGGCAGGAACTTCGTCAGGACGATGCTGAAGCTAGCCAACGAGCGCGACACGCTCGCGGTCGTAAGCGACCAGTGGGGCAACCCGACCAGCGCGCTCGATATCGCCGACGCGATCCTGACCGCCGCGAGCGCGATGCATGAAGGAGAAGGACGCGACGTCCATGGACTCTATCATTTCGCCGGAACGGGTGAGACCAACTGGAGCGGCTTCGCGCGCCATATTCTTGCGACCAGCAGGAAGTACGGCGGTCCTTACGCGGAGGTGAGCGACATACCCACCACCGCCTATCCGACGAAGGCAAAACGGCCGCGCGATTCCCGCCTGTCCAGCGCCCGGTTTGCCGGCACTTTCGGCTGGACGGCGCCTCATTGGCAGAAATCGAGCGAGGTGGTGGTGGCGCGCCTGCTGAATTCAGAGCCGCCGCTTTAGCCCGGAAATGAATTCTTCAGGCAGGGAGCTGGTCTTCCCCCTGAAAAGTGGTCCTCTGTTAAGTAGGCTATTGGGCCTTTGAAGAGGATCACTTTTCAGGGAGCACACCAATGCGTCAGTCCTCAAGACCGGCAGCGCTGTTTGCTCTCGCAAAGAGAACTTCGACATTGTTCGTATCCAGACCGGCTTCCCTGTACCGCCTGTGGGCTTCCTTCAGAGCCTGAATGGGTGACTTTCCCAGAAACATGGAGCGTGCATTCTCGATAAAAAGGGACTTGTCCGGAAATCTGACCTCAAGGCATTTGGTATATATTTGCAATTGCCTGTACCACTCCCAGTAGACATGGGAGAGGCTTTCACGTTTTGCGTAGGCCTTCGATGCTGCCGTTTTACTCAGGAACCCGCCGAGAACGAGGGAACTGTCTTCAAGCATCCCCTTCAGAGGACCGGCATGCTTCGACTGGATGTGGCCGGTGACGTTATGGCCATGCTGGATATAATCATAGAGAGGCTGGTCCAGGAACTCGATCCCTCCTTTTGCCAGCGCGCAGCAGGCGAGCCAGTGATCATGGAATGCGCCGCCGAGATTGGGAGGGAATGGTAAAGCCTGATCGAGAAGAGTTCGCCGGAATATCGCGCCAGCGCCGGTAACGGTGTTCAGCGTGAGAAGGGCATCCAGGGGGCCACAATAAGGACGACGGGCCGTCCAATAGGTCTTGGACAGGGTTTCCCCTTCGTGGGTCTTGATCGCGGCATCGCAGAAGACAAGGTCGGTTTCCGGCCCAAACCGGGCGATCGAATCCGCGATCTTGTTCGGGTACCAGAAATCGTCCTGATCGGCGAGAGACACATAGTATGCCTCAGGAGGGACAAGAGACAATGCGCGCTCAAAATTATGGTAGAATCCAAGATTCCGCTCGTTCCGAAAGACGGTGATACGTGTTTCGTTTTCGAAGCGGGATTTAATAAAGCCGACCGTATCCGTAGTTGAAGCATCGTCACAAATGATCAGCATGATCTTGGGATAGGACTGATCGAGAATTGAATGGATCTGGCGGGCTAGACGATCCTCATCTGGTTCATAAGTCGTCATGCAGACTACAACGAGTCCGTCGTCATAAAATGTTCCATGTCGATTGTTGTTGGGAAACCTTGGCCAGGCTGAAGGGATCAGGAGCGACCGCCCGAGCCGGACAGTTTCTCCCGAACAGGAAAGATGAAGCTCGACCGTGGTCGAAGCCAGAGGCTCGTCAAGAGGCACAAGACCGGAGTGTATCCGCGCAGCTTCTCCGGCGAGCGTCAACGGTACCGGAGCTCGGTGACGGTGAAGCGGTATGGACTTGCCGCCTGCAGATACGCTCGCCGACCCCTTGAGCCGTTCAGGCAACCGGATACGCAGGTCAATGACGCTGCCTCGACCGACAGCCACCACATGTGGAATCTCCCGCTCGACATGGAAGGGCAGGGGGCGGATTGCTTCTTCTGGCATGTCTGCACCTTGGCTTGTACTCACTGATGATGACTCCTGCCGGAAGGTCGATCCCTCGCAGGATCGACATAGAGATAGGAGGTCTCATAGAAACGGATGGCCTCGGTATCTGCTGGCGTTGGAGTTTGCGATCGCCGCGGGGGCTTTCCTGACAGGAAGTCACGTCTGAGAGTCATGAAGAACGCGCAGCAGTCCTCGGCGGGCATGTCCCACGGCAATGTCCAGCTCCAATCGCGTCCGGCAAGCCGTTCAGGAAAGGCGCCCAGATCCGAAGCGACAACGGGGAGCCCAAGGTGGAGACAATGACTGAGCGTATAGGAGTAGGTTTCTGGACATTGGGCAGGCAGCCACGCCAGATGGGGTTTCATCGACATCAACAGGTCATCCAGCTGCCCTTCTTCGTAACGTCCCTTCAGGTCGATTGAGGAATAGGGCGAGAGGCGATAGTGAGGTCCAAGACCGCCAAGAACCTTGAATTCGATCGGCAGCCCGGCATGACGTGAGATGATCTCGCATGCTTCCACCAGGTCGGCTCCCTTGTGCATGGCAAAAACGCCTGGAACGGCAATCCGCAATGCTTCGTCGGCGGCCAGAGGCTCCGGTTTGACGACGGTATCCATTGTCGCGGTTTCCGGATGACTGGCGACAATGAGCCGCTCCTGGGGAACGAAAGATACAATCCGCTGCTGGATGTCACGGCTCGGTACGATTATCCGCTGGGCCTGCTCGAAAACCCATCGAAGCGATTCCCGCCAGGCTGTTTCCGTTGGAAGCGACGCGTCCGGATCGTTGAGGCCGACCAGGCCGCAGATCTGACCGAGCTCCTTTCCGTAACGCATATCGACTCCCGCCAGATGCGGATCGGAAGACAGGAGATAGTAATCATGCAAGGTTACATCGAATGGCAGGCCTAGGGCCTCGACCAAGGGCCGCAGCCAGTCCAGCGTTCCCATGACGTGATGGATGTGAAGGCGGGACAGGTTTAGCTCGCGAACCAGGCTGACCAGTTCCTCGCTTCCTGTGTTCACATCGATCTGTATGTCAGGAATTCGTGTGGCGCTCCTGCCGAGGCATGAGAGCTGTAATGCATTGTTCCACTCGGGCGAGGGAATGAGATAAAAGAACTCGGCCTGGTCGCGGTATAGGGTTGCTAGATCGCGTATATGGCGCTCCGTGCCGCCCCCATGAACGTGACTGATCATAAGGATGCGCGGACAGTCCTCCGAGGCCACGAGGCGGATTTCATTCAGAATCCCGGGGTGTCGGGAAGGGTCGAAGAAAGGATTGGGACGCCGCCCCTCTGCTTGTCCCGCACTCAGAAAATGCGCCAGGGGGTTCAGTCCCAGACGCGCCACATCCCGGTTTTCGGCGAGATAGAAGGACGTGTGAAACGTACGGTTTGGCCGCCGGCCTTCCCGCGCTCCGGCCCGCAGGAAATGAACCAGCGGTTCTTCACCGCTTTGTGCAACATCAGGATAGGTAGCGCGATAGAAATCGGGGGCGAACAGGGGGTTCGGCTTCAATCCTCTCGCTGACCCGTGAGAGAGATAATGTCCTATCGGATCCCTGACTGGTTCATCCGTCTGGGTCGCGTAATAGGCTCGGTCAAACAGGCCGCTTGTCTCGATCAGCCTGTGCAAGCGTCTGGTTCTGGTCGCTCGACGGAAAGCCTTCCTTCCCAAGACAAACAAGGCTCTGATCGACAGCCACACAGGACGAAGAGGGCCACGCCTGAAACGGGAGATCTGCCTCTCGAGCAGGGCGCCGTATCGCATGGCCAGCGACGCTTCGAGTTCTCTGCGCTGGGCATGCGCCATGTCGAGGGAAACCTCGAGGCGCTCATACTCATACCGTAAATGCCCCGCTTCTTGCCGCCATTTATCGTGCATGGCTTGAAGATGCGAGGTTTCCTCGCGCAGCCCGCTCATCTCCTGTTGAAGGGCGGCCAGTCGACGGGCAAGTGACAGGGAGGTATCGGTCTCTGGATCTCCCCATCTAGGGGTTTCCATGAATTCCCGTGCAAGGTCATCCAAGGTTCGAACTTCGCGGCACGATGCGGGAACGCCTGAAGGAAAGGGATCGGTCTGCTGCGACGAAGCCGGCAGGAACAGAAGATTGCTTTCATGGGCAAAGCCCAGGAAGTTGTCTTCCGATCCGAGGAAATTGTCCGGGTTGAAGGCAGGGGCAGCATGATAAAAGGCTGCATAGCCATACTGGGCCATGTGCTTCATAAGGTCTGCCCCGGCTTCGACACTGTTCATTTCAGCGTAGACGATCGGAGCGTGGCGCTTCAGGGTTTCCCGGCTACCCTTGAGGACCTCAAGTTCCATGCCCTCGACGTCGATTTTGAGAAGCCGGCAGTCTTCGAGAGCCAGATCATCGATACAGGTGACGGGCACCCGCAACCCCGCTTCCTTGCCTTCCTTCCTTGTTTTCAGGCTTACGGCCCCGAAATTCCTCACATCGGTGTAGTCGAGCTTTGGGATCCACAATTCGCCAGGCCGCGCGCCTGCTCCCTGGCAGAATGTGGTCAGTTGGGAGAGGTTGTTCTGTTCGGCATTCCGCCGGAGCAGCGCATGAAGATGGGGTTGGGGTTCGAAGGCAACGACACGCCCTTTCCCTCCCACCATTTGCGCGAAGGCGATGCTGTGGCAGCCAACATTCGCCCCTATGTCCAGAACGGTGTCGCCCTCCCTGATGAAGGCTGCCAGAAGGGCGACTTCTCCCTCTGCCCATTCGCCATAGCGCAGCAGGCATTGGCCGATGGGATCATCGTTTTCCAGAAAGCTGACCAATCCGTGACGGGCCTGCTTCGTGACATAGGGCAGGGCGGAAAGGAAATCGCTTCCCGCTTCGGCTTCGGCTTCGGCTTCGGAGGGAATATCGGTCAAACTCGCCACGGACTGTCTCCCGCCGGCATCAGGCCCTCCACAAGGACAACCGCCTTTTTGCGGTGCGCAGAAAGGTCAGTAGCTTCCAGCCCCTGGAGCGGTAAATCATCTCCAGTTCCCTGCGCAGATGGTCTGCCGAAATGGTATTTTCGTAGAGAAGCTCGTCGCCTGACCGCCGCTCGAACCAGCCGCGATAACCCTTCTTGTCACCGGAATCGTCGAAGGGATCGGGGAAGGTCTCCTGAAGGTCCGGCCGCTCGCGGTACACGCGCCTCTGGCTCGTCGAGATGGTCTTCCCGCTGTCGAAGAAACCATACCGCCAAGGTCCAAGAGCGGGAACGGATGCTTCATGCTTGGCGCAGGCATCTATGTACCAGCGCCGCAATTCATAGAGGGCGGGAGCCTCATTTCCGTAGCGCTGCAGCATGGCGAGCTGATTGCCGCTGTCAAACCCGGAAAAATGATAAAATGTAAGAGGGTTGCCGTTGACTGTGAAGCCCCGGTCAAAGCTGCCTTCGACCGTCCGGTGAGTCAGGTTCCAGGTCGCGACATTGCAGCCCGCATCGCGGACGATCTCAATCTCGGGAAAATAGGCAACGGCGAGATCCACCCAGCGCTGATCCGTGAACAGTCCTTTGGGAATATCGTCCCGGCAATAATTGGTCAGACGATGACGCCACCACTCGGCAAAGCGCCTGCCGGCCGTATCATTTTTCACCCCCAGAAACCCGAGATTGTAGACGCCATGTTGCAGGGCAATGATTTCATTGTCCCTTATCGCCTGATCGCTTTCTTCGGGATCAAGAATATGTGGTGTCAGGAGTACGGAATATATCTCAAACCGTTCAATAAGCCTATCTATCCTATCAAGGAGGACCGTATCAGGATCAAAATAAAATACATTATCAAAAATGCCTCTTTCCAGAATATTTACAAGCATTTGTCCTTTGATTGCTGTACAATACTCAACAATGCTGTGCTTGAAAATCCAGGACCTGTCTGGGACAAGCGAGTCTGAAGAGACGACTTCGTCAAAAGGATGAGTGGAATCCCTTAGCCAGTCTGGAACGGGCTCCCCTACCAGCAGGCAGAAATGAATATCGGGATGGCGTGCCTTGACACTCTCGGCGAGGACGCTCGCCTTGGGCAGGTAATTGAGCGCAATGCTGGTGAATATGCAGGTTTTCATTCTCTCAAGCCTGGATACAGCGCTGAAGCAACCGGGCTGGCGATCAGGACGCTTCGGTCGGGATGTCGGGACGGCGGGCGACGATGATGTCCTGGTAGCTCAGGAATTCATCGCGGCCGCACCAGAGGCCATAGCGGATCGGTTCTTCTATCTGAAGTCTGGCCTCTCGGAAAAGCGCTGTGAGCAGTTCTTCTTCATATGCCAGGGCAGCCTCCGGGCGAGCGGGGTCTTCTGCGAGACAGTCTCCTGTGCGATGCCGGAATGTGAAGTGACGGCTTTTGCCATCCGCAATGAGTTGGCCGGCTTCCTTGTTCATCAGGAAGGCTGTTATCAGGCAGCGCCCTCCCGGCTTCAGGATTCTCCTCGTCTCTTTCAGGTAATGACGGACATCATCTGCGAGCAGGTGGGTGAACACCGAAGCGGCAAGAACGACGTCAATGCTCTCGTCCTCGCATGGAAACCGGTATTCCGAAGCAGGGGACGCCGCTTTCTGATTATAAAGGCCATTGTCGACATCCGCCGTTTCGAAGCGGAAATTGGGCCTGTGCGTCCCGATATGCGCCCGGCACCATTCGATGCCGGGACCGAATACGTCGAACCCGACATAGGATCCGTCTTCCCCGAGATATTTGGCCAGCGGTATCGCCATACGCCCGGTGCCGCATCCGATATCGAGGACGCTGCCTTTCGGCTGAAGGTTGCAGAGGCCAATGAGGTGCTTCGTGAATTCCTCGCCCACCAGAACGAACTCGTCGCCCGCATGATCTTGCAGAATGGCGGCGGGAGGATCGATGACGAGGATCTCTTTTTCGCCCCCCCGGAGAAGCTGATCGGTACCGGCAAAGGTGAGGCGAAGCCGGTTTCTGCCTTCGCGCAGATACAGGCGAGGATTGAAGTGAAAGCCGCAATAGCCGTCTCCCATATCCTGACCGAGGACATCGGAGCGGAAGGTGGAGGCAGAAATGGTCGCAACCGGAACGGCGTTGATGCTGATATCGATCCAGACCGGCCTTATGTGGCCGTTCTCGTCAATTTTCATCCCCCATCCGGAAAGGGCATCTTCCTTGATAAGGTCGACATAACCTTCATACCGGTGAGGCTTGGCGCGCCTTAGCTTGGTTATCCAGTTCAAATCAGGTCACCGTTTCGATGGAGGTCATGTTTCCGGGGGGTGGATCAGAGCACCAGTTCCCGCAGGAGACCGGGGATTGACCAGCCGGTGCAGGCAGGTCGGTCAGGGTTGATCGCCGCTCAATGGGCTAGAGCATGTCCGCTTTTGTTCGAAGCGCGGGATGTTCCGTCTCCGCAGGCTTATGGAATGCCCCCGTAATAGCTCCATTCAAGGTCAGGATAAAAGCCTGCTTCTTCGGCGAAAGGGGTATAGCAGGTTTCGGGCAGCACAAGAAGCCGGTCGTTGATCCCGGCGGGATTGTCGATCAGGCAGAGCGGCAGGAGATGACCGCGGCCGGCATTGCGCAAGCGTTCGGCGACAGCGCCTGTGTCGAAGGCTATAGGCATCAGCCCCAATGCGAAGACGGTAGAGAGCGTATAGGAATAGGTTTCCGGCACGATCGAGGCAAAAAGAACGGCAGAAGGCCGCTCCTGAAGGATCAGCGCGGACAGATCCTGAGGGTCGAATGCTCCCGTGACGCGGATTCCTGCCCGGTTCGCGGCATGATCATCGGCCGTGAAGCCGATGACGACGAACTCCAGCGGCAGCCTCCGGATTCGCGCGTCGGCCGCGCATCGAAGAACGACGTCGAATCCCTTGTGCCCAACAAGGGCGCCCAGAATGGCGATCCGCCTCGAACGACCCTCTGAGGCATGCTCATCCGGCGCCGTTGGGCGGCGGGATACGACAAGGGCGCGATCGCTCTCCAGGACAGGATGGGATCGGAATATCGGCCGGATTGCCGGGAAGTACCGGTTGATGCGGCTTTGCAGATACAGGGAGGGAACGTAGATGTTGCGGGCGCCTTCGAGAATGGTGGACCAGATGGACCGCCATTCGGCTATATCGACCTGGCCGAAGTCGGAGCCGTTTCTCGATATGCAGGCCCGGCAGCCGTCCGTATCAGGCTCGCCGCAATATCGTCCGTTCCCGTCAAGCAGCAAGATGCGGGGGCAGATGGCTGTGTGGTCATGCAGCGTCAGATCATATGGGAAGCCAGCTTCCCTCATGAACTGCATAATCAGCTCGATTCCCTTGGCGGAGAACCCCGCCAGGTGATGAATATGAGCGAAGCTGATTCCCAGCTCCCGCAGCGCCGCAGCGAGGATGCCGAAATCGGAAGGAAGCTGGAGACGGGATAGAACCGACATCTGCCTCGTGTCGAGGCTCGCCAGCCTGACGGCCGTCCCATCCTTGCCGACCGGCCTCAGGAAGAAGACGCTTGTCCCTTCCTTTTCCAGCCGGCGGGCCATGTCCGTCACATGAAGCTCGGTTCCGCCCCCCAGCCCGTGAGTGACGAACAGGACCGCCCTGTTACCGGCGGCCAGGCGAAGGCGGGCGAGGTCGAGCGAAAAGCATATCGACGGGAAGTTGTTCTGGGTCTCCATGGTCTGCCGGCGTTTCCATGTGGCCGCTGGAGAGGCGCATTTCCGGACGATCACCTGGGGGGCGAGCAGATGAACGCCACCGGAGACGGGCAGGCCGAGGAAAAGTGAAGCGGCCCGCCACTTGCCAAGGCTCTCAAACCATCCGCGCGTGACGTAGACGCAGGAATCCGGGGCATGCGGCAGATGGATCGGCCCTGCTTGTCTCGCGTCATCTGCCTCGGATGCCAGCCGATCAAGTACGGGCCAATCTATCTCAAGCTCTGGATCATCGGGACCGCTTTGTAGCGGATAACCCGTTGTTCCCGTTCCCGTCGTCAACGGCGAAACGGTAGCGATGCCGGGGTCCGACTGTCTGATGGTCGAACGCAGCCGGGAAGCCCATCCATTTGGCACAAGGCAGGTGTCGTTCAGGATGATGAGATCCCGCCCGGGTTGATCGGCGATCAGCTTCAGAAGACCCGGGAGGGTGCGGCGCCATGCGTCCGGATTTGCGGAGGCCAGTCGCTTCAGATCTCTTCGCAGGCGCTGTCTGACCGGCCACCGTGTCAGAACGCAGATCTGGAAATCTTCACCGTCCACATTCGCATCCATCAGGCGCTGAAGGACCGCCTGCGTGAACACTTGCCGTATACCCGCGCGCACGATCACCAGGGGGGATCCGGGGTTGCATCTCCAGCCCTCCGGAACCACGATATGATCCGGGCTCTCTGGCCCCTGCCTCGAACGGACCGGCTCTTGAATTTCCCCGCGGACGCTTCGGGGATCCAATGCCTCGGAGGACAGTGCCGGGAAGTTGGCCAGAAACCTGCGTATGGCGGCACGCATGTTCCGGCTCAGCGGTAATCTGCGGAACAGCGATTTGAGCAGGTTGTTCACCTGGGCGTATTGTCCTGCATGTTCAACCAAAGACCGCCCGGCGATGGGTGTTCCCCGGCCCGTCCAGGGTCTCCTCGCTCAGGAACAGCCCGTCAGGCGCCTGGGAGCCGGCGGGAACCTCATAACCGGGAGGCAGAATCAGATATTTGCCGGGCAAGGGCACAAAATCGACCGGAAGCGGGCTATCCCGGTCGAGCTTCCATCCTGCCGGCCTCTGGAAGTCCGGCAGGAAAGGCGCGACTGCGACGATCCGCATGAGTGCGGTATGTGTGTCCTTCTCTGCGACAGCCTTGGCGAATACCGGATCCTCGGCAAAGTCGGACAGCCTGATGCCATTTCCGAGATCGCGCGCCTCGAAGACCCCATAGGCCATGAAATGGAACCATGGCGTCTGGCCCACAAGCTCCGATGTCGCGACATCGGGATTGGCCTTCAGATAGAGTTTCGGATCGAAGAAAGGCGCTGGCCCAAAGAGGCTGTATTGATGCAGCACATCCCCCGCGTCGCCGTAGGCCACCACATGTCCCTGATTCATCAGAAGGCACTTGCTGCAGACTTCCCTGATGAGAGCGTCGCTATGGGATGCGAGAACCAGAATGCTCGACTGGTTCACGAACTGGCGTAGCCTGGCGGTCGCCTTCTTGAGAAAATGACTGTCGCCCACGCCGATCCACTCGTCCATGAGGATGATCTCGGGCTGGACGGAGGTGCAGACGGCGAATGCCAGACGCAGAAGCATGCCGCTCGAATATGTCCGCACCGGCATTCCCAGATATTCGCCGAGCTCCGTGAACTCTGCGATGTCATCGAGTTTCTGTCTGATCTCCTGCCGGCTCATGCCAAGCAGGAGACCCTTCAGGTAGATGTTTTCGTATCCGGTAGCCTCCATGTCGAGGCCGAGACCTATATCGAACAGCGGCGCTACCCGTCCTGATCTGCGCAGCGTACCCGATGAGGGCTTGTAAACACCCGCCAGCGTGCGAAGGAGCGTCGTTTTTCCCGCGCCGTTCAGGCCGATAAGTCCGACGCGATCGCCTTCACGGATGGCCAGATCGATATTGTGCAGAGCCTTGACCGAAACCTGACCGCTTGAATGATGCCGGATACGGCTCATGCCCGCCACGGCCTGGAAGGTTTGTCGCAACAACCGCCTGTCGGAATTGTAGATAGGGAACTCGACGGAGACGTTTTCTAGCGTGATGCTGACCATTGTGTGTTCTCTTAGAGCCAGTAAGCCAGGCGCCTGCCGTAGCGGGAAAGCACTGCCAGGGCCGCCGCCCATCCGAGAAGCGTTATTCCCAGAACGACGCCCCATGAGATCAGCCCTACGCTGCCTCCGAGCAAGGGCGCTCGCACGAGCTCGATGAAATGATAGAATGGATTGGCGTTCAGGATGAAGGTCCGTCCCTGGAGAAGCTCCGGCTTCCAGATGATCGGGGTCAGGAAGAACGCCAGCTGCAGGATGCTTCCGACAATCGGCGCGATGTCCCGGAACCTGGCCCCGGCAAAGCCCAGGACGATCATCATCCAAAGGCTGTTCAGGGCCAGCAGGGCAAGGCCCGGTATGACGGCCAGGGTTTGCAGGCCTATATCGACCGAGAAGATGACGGCCACGACCACCAGGACGATCAGGTTGTGGGCCAGGATGATCAGGTTTCGCCATACGGCCCGGAATGCGTGCAGGCTGAGCGGCATATCCAGTTGCTTGATTATGCCCTCGGCGGAGATGAAGACGGAGCATCCCTCATTCAGCGTCGTGCTGATATAGGTCCAGAAGATGAAGCCGACCGCGATGAAGGGCAGGAACGCCCCTACTTCGATCTTGAAGAGGTTGGCATAAAGTAGCCCCAGCGCCGTCACCAGCACACCCATGCTGGCCGTGATCCAGAAGGGGCCCAGGATCGAGCGCCGGTAGCGCTGCAGGATATCCTGCCAGCCAAGAAGTCCCCATAGCTGCCAGCGGGAAACCGCATCCCGCAAATCCTGCAGGGCGACGTTGCGATGATGGACGGCCGTCAGGATTGTCATGGCTTTCTACGCGTTTCTGAACCGCGTCGCAGGAGTTGCAGCCCGGCAGCAATAAATCTCAACGAGAGGCTGCGCAAGCGCATTCGCCTGCCGCGGGGACGACTAGGTCGGGGATGTGAGCATCCGGGCGAGATGCGCTGCCTCTTCAGCCGTAAGGGGGAGGCGCATTGTTATATCGTCGGTCTTGTCGCCAGGCTGGTAGGTAAAGTCTACGGCGAGCCCGTTTTCTGTTCCGACCACGTTCAGTCTGACCGCCTTCGGCATTTCAACGAACCGCGGAGCGATAGGCGGGGAGGAATTGGCTTCGCTCATCATTGCCTCTTGATGGAATGGTTCCCGGATTGTCCGCCACTGTCTGCGCCCCTCTTTAGGGCAGCAATATGGCTTCGCCTGCCTCTATAAGGCAGGCCCCGCTATAAACAATCCGCCTCCTTCAAGAAAGGGACATGTCAGCCCCGCCGGATCATTCCTTTCAGGATGTCAACCAAGTTGCTCGGACCGAGATCCTGACGGAGGATGTTGATCCTTTCAGTTCTCGGCTCCTGCTGCCTGACCTGCATCGGGGCTTCGGTGTTGCCCGCGGCCTTTGTCGCACGCGGGCCGGGGGCGCAAACGGGCTCCCTGCGTCCAAAGGGTTTCGGTTTCATATCATGCCTTGTCTTCGTCCCGATGCTGGTAAAACCAGGGCCGGCGCATTAACGATGGTCAACTCACCGATAATGATATCGGCACAATATTTTAACATGCCTTAAAAGGACGTTCCCACCTGTTCCTGGAAGGATGAGGATGACGGAGCACGACCCCAGGACGGTCTTCATCAGGACGTCCCTGATCAGGACGGCCGACCACAACTACATTCTCAGCCGCCACGCCTTCCTGCGGGGGATGACGCTGGACGGCTTCTGGATGGCTGCCCATGCCGCCGAGAAATATCTGAAGGCGAGCCTGCTCCTCAACGGTCAAGACACCCGCTTCTTCGCCCACGACCTGATGGCGCTCTGGAAGGCGCATGCGGACATGGCGGCGGAATTCATGCCCGACCGGTTCGTCGAGCCCTGGAAAGCGAGCAGGACGTCGCTGGATGCCTGGGGAGACCAGACGATCGGCCAGTTTGTCGAATACCTCGCCCGCTTCGGCAGCCCGGACAACCGCTACCAGCTGGTCGGCTACCTGTATGACAGCATCGTGCTCCAGAAGATCGATCAGCTGATGTTCTTTATCCGCCGGACGTGTCGCCCTCTGGGGGAGGAGGGGCCGGTTCTGCGGGACGGGAAAGCCTGGCGGATTTGGGAAAGGCTGCCGCTCGAGGAATGCGTTTCGCAGGAGGGACACGAACTGCAATCCTTCTTCGCGGAGGCCAACCCGTTCTGGGTCTCGATCCTGACCGCCCAACCTGCGGCGACGCCCTATCGAAAGAAAGTCGTCTTCCAGGCGGGCTCGCTGCAGGTCGCCATCGCGGCCGCCCGGGAGCTTGGCCCGGACCGGGCAAAGCCTGCGGTCATTGATCTCCTGCGTTGGCTGCTGCGCCATGTAAGGCTCTCGCGGGCGAACCAGGGGAAGGTCCGGCGGGCTCTTCGGCGGCTGACCGCTCCGGACGAAAAGGGAACCGGGGAAAGCGGGCGTCATGACGCCGGTCCTTGATTGCCGGTTGGATGACACGGGCAACTGGCTGACGAGGATGGTATAACGTCGGCCATTGCGTGGCCGACAGCCTCGCGTCAGGCTCGCATGCTACGGGGAAAACGCACTCACAGGCGGATAATTCTCTGGCAGGGACGATTGCATGGATGGGCTGGCGAGGATCGGAAACGGGCAATTCGTGGCCGCGCAGCAGCGGTCGTCCTCCGGCACCGGTTTACCCGACAAGGCAGAAGACTTCGGGGCGCTGGTGACGGACGAACCGGCGCCGGCGGCGACAGGAAAGCCGAACATGATCCAGTTCATGGCCGCCACCGGCGCGAGCGTCAAGGAGGCCAGGGACGCCCTCTACGTCCACAAGAACTGGCAGCACTACCTGCCCGATTGGGATGGCGGCCTCGATACGGTGGCGGCCTACGGACAGGTCAAGGACGAGCTGGCGTCGGGGCTGCGGGGGATGGACCGGAAATGGTCCGCGCCGCTGCTCGACGGCTCCCGGTCCCTCGATTCCGAGACGATTGGCGGCACCGGCGCGTTCCGGCCGCTGGACGGCCCGATGGCGGGCGCGTCCGGCGGGCGGATACTGCCTTCCTTCTTCGACAACCCGGCCTCATCGCTGCATGGCCGGCTGGCGTCGTTCGCCATCATGCGCGCCGACGGCTCCCGGGCGACGACCATCATGCCGCACAACCGCGACTATGGCTCGACCGACCCCTCCATTCCCTTCGGCTCCGCTCAGCATCCCGCGGTCGCGAAAGAACGCTTCGCGCGCGACGTGTTCGCCTTCGGCCTTGGTCAGGAAGCGCTGGACGATTTCGCGAGAAGCTTCGGGGCAGACAACTGGGAAGCCCTGGACTGGGCCGTGGTGCAGGATGCCAAGGGCAGCAGGTCGAATCCGCTGATGAAGGACGACTGGGTCGCGCGGCACGGCGCGGGAAGCCACACGGGCTGAGCGGCGGCGGGCGTCATGTCCGCCCTCTCGTCCCGGCCCGACGACGTTCGAGCAGATTGGCGGCCAGCGTGATCAGGTGCTCTTCGCAACGCTCGTCCGCCTCCAGGACCTGCTCCAGCCGTCGTTCATAGGTCGGCCATCGCATCCATTTCGGCTTCGGGACGGGATCGCCGACGCCTCCTTCGCTGCCGAGACGCCGGCGCAGCTTGAGCGCCTTGTCGAGCGCCCGGTCCCTGGGCGTGGCGCGCTGCGAGCGATAGGCGAGGCGATGGGCCTGCCGGGAGGCGAAGATGAACGCTCCCGGCGGCAGGTGGAGCCTGCCGCAGCGCAGGCCGAGATGCGGGCAGCGGAAATACCAGCGGCGCCCGCCGAACCGCGTCGGAATGCTTGTCAGGCTGATGCGGTAGTCGGCGTCCCGCTTCTCCCCGGAGCCGGGATCGGTGCTCGCATAGCGCAGGCGCATCCACCCCTCGCCCGCGCCGAGGCTGATCTCGTAGCCGATCGAGGCGATCCGCGCGCCGCTGCGGGTATCCGTCCAGACCAGGGAGCCCTGCCACCAGCCTTCCGCCGGCGGAAATGTCCCGTCGCGCCGGAGCCTGTCGAGGTCGAGCGTGAGGCCATCCTCGACAACCGGTCCTCCTCCATGCCGCCCGGAATCGAATCCGCTCATCGCATTCCCGGATTTTCCGAAATCTTCTGCCTAACTTTCCATTTCAGGCAACGCATGGTCAAGCGCCCTCCGGCCGCAGCACCGGGCCGAAAAGGCGAAATTCGGGGTTCGGGATTAAGGATATGCTGAAGGCAGGACCTGAGGCGCGGGAAGCCAATCCGAGGGATAGCAACCCGCTCTAAAGCGCGTCGCGATCTTTCAGATTCACTCCCTACGCTTTAGTTCCTTGTTTTTTTTCGCATGTCTTTATCCCGAAACCGGTTCCCACTTTCGGGAGACATGATTTAGAGCATTTTGCAGTCAGATGGAATCGTCTGACGTCGCATAAATGCGGCTAAAGGAAACAAGCTGGAGCAGCGGAAGCTGCGTTCGTCAGAACGCCCGCTGCTCTAGAGCAACGTGCATTCAGGTGTATCCGGCTGCTTTGAAGAAGTTGCTGCATTCTGCGGGTGAGTAGAGTGCGCAGATGTCGCCGATTGCGTTCCAGAGGCCGTCGATGGTGCGGATGGCTCGGGCTCTGAGATGGGCCTTGAGCTTTGCGAATGCCATCTCGATTGATGGTGTGGATGGCTCCTGCTCCCGGCGTCGCAATGCGCCATGATGGGGTGTCATTGTCCCAACATGGAGGAGCCACCCATGTTTGAGGTTAGCACAGTCGGCGTCGATCTCGCCAAGAACGTCATTCAGGTCCACGGTGTTGATGCCGCCGGCAATGTGGTGGTGCGGCGCCAGCTTCGGCGGAGCCAGTTTGTTGGATTCTTCGAAGGACGACCATGCTGCCTGATCGGCATGGAGGCTTGTTCGGGAGCGCATCACTGGGCGCGCGAGTTGCAGTCGATGGGCCACGAGGTTCGGTTGATGCCGCCAAGCTACGTGAAGCCCTACGTCAAGCGTGGCAAGACAGATGCGGCCGATGCCGAGGCGATCTGCGAAGCCGTGACCCGGCCGTCGATGCGCTTCGTTCCTGTGAAGGGCGAGGCAGATTCCGCCGCTTTGGTTCTGCACCGGGCACGGGACTTCCTTGTCGGGCAGGTCACGCAAACCGGCAATGCGATCCGGGCTCACATGGCCGAGTTTGGGATCGTGACGGCAAAAGGATCGAAGCGCGTCGCGGACCTGGAAGCGGAACTTACCGCTTTGCCTGAGGCCGCGCGCCTGCCGCTTCAGGCGCTGTTCGATCAACTCGCGGATACGCAGGCGCGGATCGAGCGGCTGACCGATGAGATCGAAGAGGTTCACCGGCGGAACGACGTGAGCCGACGGCTGGCGTCGGTTCCCGGAGTTGGCGTGCTGACGGCAACGGCGATTTCCGCGACAACTCCCGACATCAGCAACTTCGGCTCGGCACGGGACTACGCCGCCTGGCTCGGTCTCACACCGAAACAGCATTCTACTGGCGGCAAGCCGAGGAGCGGCGGCATCTCGAAGATGGGGAACCGCTACATCCGACGTCTGCTGTATCTCGGGGCGATGGCTCAGATCATGGTCCGGCGCAGGAGCCGCCGCCCAGGATCGGATTGGCTGTCGCGCAAATTGGCGTCCAAGGGGACCAGGGTCGTCGCGATTGCGCTGGCGAACCGAATGGCGCGGACGATCTTTGCGCTTCTGCGCGACGGAACGAGCTACAAACCGCGCGTCTCGGCGGCATGATCCGGCCGAGCACAGGTTGAAGGATTGGTCAGGGCAATGTGAGGTGATGGCGAACTGACGGAGAGGACAACACGGGACACCCCGATGAATCCGAAGCGCCATCAAGCGCGTTCGATTGAGTGGGACCCATACTCCAGCGGACATTCATCATGGCGCGCAGCACATCTGCTGCACACAGACGCCGAATACATGGCCGCAGCCGACCAGCCGTCATATGCTCACAAAACCCTTGACCCGCAGGAGCCATCCATACACGGGTTGAGATCGGGACTGTAGGGCGGCAGGAAGAGCATCCATGCCCCACGCGCCTTGATGGCGGCCTCAGCCTTTGGGCTCTTGTGGGCGGCGAGATTGTCGAGGATGACGACGTCGCCGGTCGAAAGTGTCGGGGCGAGTTGGGTCTCGACATAGGTCTCGAAGATGCGTCGGTTCATCGGTCGGTCGACCACGAAGGGTGCGGTCAGGCCGAAGCATCTGAGGCCGGCGATGAAGGTCTGGGTCTTCCAGTGGCCGAAAGGCGCCTTCGAGCGCAGCCGCTGACCTTTCGGGCATCGGCCGCGCAGGCGGGTCATCTTCGTGGTGGTGCCGGTCTCGTCGATGAAGACGAGCCGATGCGGATCAAGCCGCATCCTGGGCTGGCGCCTGGTCATCCAGGTCTGGCGTGCGGCTGCGACGTCCGGCCGGTCCTGCTCGCTGGCCAGCAGCGTTTTTTTTGAAGCGATAGCCGTTGCGGATCAACCAGCGCGAGATCGAGGACGGATCGACCACCGTCTCTTGTTCGGCCAGTTCGGCCGCCAGTTCCGGCATGGTGATGTCATCCTTCTCGGCAACCCGGCGGATCAGGAAGTCGCTGTGCGCATCGAGCTTGGAATAGCGCCAGCCACCCGCGGGCTTTGCCTTGAGGCTGCCCGTCTGGCGATAGGCTGCCATCAGCTTCACCGCGAACGAGACCGAAACGCCGAAATGCGCAGCAGCAGCATGACGCGATCCGCCACTTTCGACAAACCGAGCAATGCGCTCGCGAAGATCAAGCGAATAGGATCTCGGCATCGCAAATCACCTCCTGCCGGAGTGAATCACGAAAGCCACCTCACGGGAATCCCATTCGAGTCAATCAGAACGCACGTCGCTCTAGAATATCAGCTTGTCGTCGTTTCCGAACAGCTCGTCCAGTTCGGGCAGCGGCTTGGCCTGCTGTCGGGCCTTTGCCACGTTCTCGTGGTGCTCCGCCAAGCGTCCCAGAACCTCGAGGCGGTTCATCGAAACGATCTGCGCATAGGCCACCCCGAGCGCCCCTGCTTTCCGAAGCCCCAGATAGGTCTGGTCATCGAGCGCGTTCAGCTTCGTTTCGTCGATCCGGAACAGGCCGGTGACGGGAAGCTCACGGTCCTTGCCCTTGACCGTGATCTCCCAAGGGCCGATCACGCCGGCCTCGTCGAGCGCCTTCACGGCGATGTCCGTCGCAAGCCGGCTCGCCTCGTACTGCTGCAGGAAGTCGGCGATCTGGTTGACCAGCTTCGAGGGTTTCCCACCATCCTGGAAGAAGGCTTCTCCCTCGTCATCGTCACGGACGAGATCGCTTTCCTCGTCCACGCACACCATCATCTGCTCACCCCCTTCCTGACGCATCAGGCGGAAGGGATAGGAACGGAATGCCGCAGGGATGTAGGTGCCCGCCCAGCGCCCATCGGTGCCGACGAAGAGATTGCTGTCCTGCCCGAAGGAGAGCAGCGCCGCCAGGTGATAATTTTCGCCCTGCCTGATGAAGCCGAGCGGCATGTTGACGGCGGCGGTCGCAAGCTCAAGGCCGACGACCGGCGCTACCGGCTGCCTGGACGCGAAGCCGTAGGTCTGGGCCCGCTTCCATGTCTTGCCGGCATGGTTCGTGCGGCTGATGGGAACATATCTCGGCATGCGCCACGTCTCCCCGGTCAGGATATGGTGCCCCCGTGTAGGGACGCTTCTATCAAAAAGAAAACCCCGCCCCCGGAAAGGGGGCGGGGCCGTTGTCGATGACGACTTACGCTGTCAGGAACGCGTTGTCGTAGTAGAGGTTCGAGGCGTCGAAGGCCAGGAAGTCATCATAGCTCATCTCGATGACCGCGATGCCTTCCGCCGTATCCGTTGCCGTGATGATCGCATCGGCGCTGGTGATCTGGAACAGGACCATTGCTTCAGCGACGCTATCGTAGGCAGCGCCGAAGAACGCACCGGCGCTATTAACATTCAGTTGGCCGGCACCGATGGCGGCATCGAACAGGGCGTCGACCGCACCCACCATGTCCACACCCACCGCAGGCGCCACGAACTTCAGGAAATTGATGTTCGAAGCGGAG
Organism: Chelativorans multitrophicus; assembly: GCF_011317445.1. GTDB lineage: Bacteria > Pseudomonadota > Alphaproteobacteria > Rhizobiales > Rhizobiaceae > Chelativorans > Chelativorans multitrophicus. Next base: position 7,926 of record NZ_JAAAPL010000013.1, on the reverse strand, counting down.
AGATTCGAGGTTTCACCCTGCTCAATCTCGCGGATCACCACGTCCTGATTCGTGATGGCGACGCCATTGGTCGCCTCAGGGGTCTGAACCTGATTGAACAGCGTCGTTGCACCGTTCAGATTCAGCATCACCTGGTCCACGGCAAGGTCGAAGCCGGTGACAAGATGGTTCTGCTGAAGCTGGCCGCCGCCGCCGAAGGCGTCACTGAAGCTGATTGTGTCAGCCCCGCCGTCCGCGGAGAGGTTGATGATCTTCCGGTCGAGACCGCCATTGCCGGTCTGGTACACGACGAACAGATCATCCCCGGAGCCGTCATTGATGGTCTGCAAGCCTTCATTCACTCCGATAAAGGCATTCCCGGTGAAGTCGGACAGATTAATGACGGCGTTATTCTGGTCGAACGCGTTCGCCAAGCTGTTGCCCATCAACAGATCGGTGTCACCCGTGATGGCGACCACGCCTGCGTTGATGTTGCTGGCATCGAAGATGGAGTTGATGTCAGTAGCGGGATCACCCAGCGAGGCCAGATTGAGCAGGTCGCTGCCCGTGCCGACGTTGAGAATGTGGACAATCACGCCATCGTTCAGTTCGAGGTTGAACGCTGGGGCGGTGACGAAGCCCCGCTCCAGGGTCAGATTCAGCAGCGTCCCAATACCGGTATTGGCTATCGGGTAGACGGCGACGGTATCGCCATTTGCGAAATCCAGATTGGTGACATTGACGACCCCCAGAGCATTGGCCGCCAGTTCGAGACGGTTGGCCGAACCCGAGTTCGCCCAGTCGACGTTGAGCACGCCAGCAAGATCGCCAAAGAGATCACCCGTCACGCGGATCGTCTCGATATTCGCAATCGTGGTTCCGGGAACCAGAAGGTTAACCGCCACCAGCGTGGCATTGAAAACATCAAAGCGCAGGAGGTCGTTGTCGCCACCGCCGCCGTCGACGCTATCGCCGGCCTTGAAGTTCGTGGCATTGTCCACCTGATAGAAGTTGAACGTGTCATCGCCGTCACCGCCCTTCAGGTCGACGACGCCATTGACGTTGCCAATAAGGGCGGCAGGACCGCTGTAGGGGGTGGTTCCCGTTCCACCGATGTTGAAGACGTTGTTACCGTCGCTGCCGTCGATCGTCACGTTGCCGGTGTGGGTATCGACGGTGAAGGTGTCGTCGCCCGCGCCAGCAGTTGCCTCGATGGCGCCGTTTCCACCGGTGGAGGCAAGGGTGTTGTCGCCTTCGCCAAGGGCCGCCACGACATCGCCAGTATGGCCGTTGAACGTCAGCACGTCATTGCCGTCAAAGGTGGTGACGGTCAGGATACCGGTGCCCGGTGCTCCCGTCCCCGTTCCGGTGAAGGTGAGGGTGTTGGCGAACGTCGTTCCCGTGATGTTGACATTGTCGCCGGCCGAACTGCCGCCGGGGAAGTTCGCCACCAACGGCGCCATCAGCGCCACGGCGTCAAAGGTGCGCAGCGTGTTGAAGCTGATCCCGTTGATCGTCAGCGCGTTGTTGCCGGCGATCGTCACGTCGCGCGGGCCGCCAACGCCGTTCACGAGCGTGAAGACGTTCGCCAGCGTGCCGATGCTGTCGATGTTGAAGATCTCGTAGCCCGCATTCGGCGCGAGGCTGGCATGGTTCAGGGTCAGCGTCGAGGCGGTCGCGTTGCGCAGCTCGATGGCCAGCGCGTCGTTGGTGCCGTCCGTGGCCGACCCTACATGGTTGATGATATGAGCCACTGGTCCGGGAATGAAGGGAAAGACAGTGGCGGGAATCTCGTCATAGATGCCGACCGTGTTGAGCGCCGTCGACAGATTGTTGATCGTTATGCTCTGGGTCGAGTTGCGGAAGTTGATCGTGTCGATCGCATTCGCGTTCAGCACGTCGAGGGTGGGATTCGGCAGGACGATGGGCGTAATGCCGCCCGGGCTCGAAATGTTGACCTCGTGGATGTTCCAGAGGCCGGCAGGGATCACGTAGGGATCCACCAGCTGCGCGTTCAGCGTGTTGCGCCCCGCGCCGCCGTCGATGTCGTCGGCGGTGTTGAGCGTCTGGATTGGCAGCAGGCCGGTCTGCACAGCCGGGGCGTTGTACACGTCGTCGCCGTCGCCGCCCGTGAAGGCCGCGCCCGTGTCCGGACCCTGGGTGAGGTCAAACGTCTCGCCGACCGGCGGAAGCTCGGGCAGGCCGGGACGGTTCTCGAACTGGCCGTAGAGCTGGTAGTGCTCCAGGGCGTTCGCGAAGTGCTCGTCCGCGATGGCGTCGGCGACATCGGGATTGGCGGCGAGATAGGCGGCCTCGTCAAAGTAAGCGAGCAGCTCGGCAGCAGCTTCGCTCGGCGCACGACCTTCGGCCGCACCATAGAGCTGGAAGTGCTGCAGCGGGCTTTCGAAGAGACCGGCCAGGACTGCCGCAGCTACGTCCGGATTCTGCGAGACGTAGTAGGAGCTGTCGAAATTGGCGTTGGGATCGCGTCCTTCAGCCCAGCCGAACTGGTTGTAGTGCGCAAGACCGCTTGCCATCTGACCCGTAGCAACCGCCAGAAATACATCCGGGTTGCTCGTCAGGTAGAAAGATTCGTTGAATTGAAACGACATTTGGGTTCTTCCCTATGATGAGACCAGAACCGCCAGGCACATGGTGGAACCTGACGGCGGTTCGACCGCCCACCATCAGGTGGCGCGATCACCGGCGAATTTTCCAAGGGAAGATCAGGTAGTGGAACTCCGAATTAAGCCGAACCGCCGCGGATTCCGTTTGACGCTGCGCTGCCGCAGCATCCCGTCAAAGCGATTTGGTCGTCCGGAAATCCCCTCTTAAAACCTCCCTTGCGCGTGACTCGCACGGCTTGGAAAGGCTATACAGTAAAACACATACTCCGCAAGCGGAAAGTGCCCTGGCCTGGTTCACGCTTGTCAGGCGACAAGACCCAGGGCGTCCGCGATCGTGTCGGAATGGCCTACGATACTTATCGTCGTGGTCTCCTCGAACACCCAGACCCTGAAGGACAAAGCTTCTCCAGAGGCGAGATCGGACTGGTCGAAGATGATGATGGATCCAGAAGCATTGCCGATAATGGCGATGTCGGTGTCCGAACCCAGGAAAAATAGAACTGCCTGCTTGGCAGCTTCATCGAAAGCAGGGTGAAAGTCTGTCGTGACCGTGGGTGCGTCCACATCCATGGTTTCCACAAGCACATCCATGTCGACGATCTCGGCGACGTCCGATGCCTCGTCCGGAGGCAGAACCTTGACAATGAAACCTTGGGTCTGGGTCTTTTCCTCAACCCAGGCACGCGCCGTTTCCGGTGCTTCGGACTGGATAGCGGCCTGAAGGGGTTCCTGAGCCGAAGGTTCCGTCTGGACCTTCTCTTGCTCTCTGCCCACAGCGGGTTCCTCCAGTACCGCGATAACGCCTTGCTGCTCTCCTGGTCGCTCGCTGGAAACAGCAGACGTCTCGTCGTCTGGAAGTGAAAGGGAGATAACTTGCCCCCCGTCCCTGCCCACTTTGGTCATCAGGGTGAAGCCATCTGGAAGGATGACTTCATCTTCCGGACCAGCGGTCAGAAGCTGCTCGTCAGCTGGCCCGTGTCCGGGTAGAAAATAAGCAGCCGAAAGGCCAAACAGATCGTGGGCGTTGGCGGCGCTTTCACCCTCCTGGTCAAAGTAGCGGGTTATAGAGGCGTTCCGCACGGCTGCTGCTGTTACGCTCCCCGCCGTGTCGTCTTCCTGATGGCGGGCCATTTCGGTCGCGATCGCGGCGGCGATCAGAAGCATGGCCGACTCGCCGGTCCGCTGCTTGTTTTCATCGTCCCCGGATGCAACTGGCAGAATGTCGAGTCCCGCCAATGGTGCGATCTCCTCACCGTCAACTGCCCCCTCATCTTCGGCAGTCGCGGCGAAGCTCTCGCTCGGGGAGCTCATGATGAAAATGGTGGCGACGAAGATCGTAAGCAGAGCGGCCGGGTGGAAAAGAACGTTGTCGCGCCTGTTGGCTTCCGGCACGGGAAGTGAAACCGGATTTTCAGCGATAAACCGGCGCACGATTGATCCAAGATCGCTTCCCCTGAGGAGGTTCGGCAATGCTGGAGCCGCTACCACGTAGCGACCATCTATGCGGGCGAAGTGGACTATCATCTCCCCGCTATCGCCATGGCAAAAAACGAACCAGGGATCACCTTCGTCGGAAACGCCGCTCTCAGTCTCGATGTGTAGTCCTGCCTGCAGCAGCGCCCCTTCAACGCGATAGAGCTCGCCCAGATCCTGGTTTGACCAACCACTCCTGGGTGTTTTCTGTGCAGCAGGGAGAAAACCGATGATCCGAACCATTTCCTACCTATCCGATGCGCTCAAGCAAGCTGTCATCTTCCTCGGGAAACAGAAGCGCGAACGTGATGGGATCATAAAATCGCATCAGGACATAGACGAAGTCCCTGGGCGCAATGCCGAGGGCGTTGGCCCAGTCAACATATCGTTCGGCAGGAATCCGGCCCCTTCCCGTCTCCAGCTGGGAAATGAAGGTATAGTATTCTACCCCCACCAAGTCGGCGAGCTGACGCTGCGATAGGCTGCGTTCCTCCCGTTTCTGCTTGAGCCAACGGCCAGCGCGGCGGCGTAAGACTTGGGCCTCCGTCTCTTCTTTTTTTTGCGCGTTAGCCTGCATGATCATTACCAGTTTTTGCGTGGGCCCCCATTGGGCAGTCTATTCGAACGTAAGTGAGTTCGGTTTTGCCTGCAAGCAGCCCCCCGGCTTCTATTCCTCTCGCAGAGCACGCGTCAGTGCGGTCTGCATAGGTTCGACCAGATACTGCAATACGGTTCGTTCCCCGGTTGGAAGGATGACGTCGCTCGGCATGCCGGGCGACAGCCGCCCCTGCAACGGTTCTGGAATGTCGCTCTCGGCAACCACGACGCGGACGAGGAAATAAGGCTGGCGCGTGTTCTCGTCGATGAGCCGGTCCGGTGAGATCTCTCGGACCTGACCGTAGACGACGTGCGCTTCATGCGCCTTGATGCCGGTAAAGCGCACCTCCGCACTCATCCCTGCGAACACCTTGTCGATGTCCATGGGCGAGACATGGACGCTGATGATCAGGCCTTCGTCGTCGGGGACGATCTCAAGAAGCGTCTCGCCCGCCCTGACCACCTGGCCGACAGTGAAGACCTTGAGGTTCAGCACCTTGCCTGACCGTGGTGCCAGGATCGCTGTGCGTCGCAGGATGTCGCTTGAGACGGTCAGGCGTTCATGAAGCTCGTTGATGGTCTTGCGCACCTCGACGATCTGCTCCGCGGTGCGCTCGAGGCGCTCCTGCTGGATCTGGTGGATCTGAAGCTCGGCCTCTCCCGCCATCGCCTCGGCACCGCTGATCTCCGCGATCGTGCGTCCGATGACGCCTTCCAGCCGCGCCCGCTCGCGTTCCAGCGCGTGCAGCCGGGGCGCGGCAACGAGGCCTTTCTCGTGGAGCTGTCGCACGCCGATCAGCTCTTCATTGATGTAGCCGATCTGTTGCCTGGTCGACTCAAGCTCCTGGCTGAGGCCGTTGGCGCGGGTATTGGCCTGCTGGACACGGGCACGCAATATGCCGATCTGCCCGTTGACCGAGTTCCTGCGTTCCGTGAGCTGGGCGGTCTGGTCCGCGATCGCCTGCGCAACCGCCGGTTGGCCCCGTACCTTCAGTATGTCTTCGGGCAGGGTGATTTCCTGCTGACCGTCGAGCTCGGCGATCAGCCGGGCTTCCAGGATACGGGCGGCGTGCAGGGACTGGCGTTCGACGGCCTCCGTCGCCCTGGCGCGGGTGGTGTCGAGCCGGAACAGGACAGCCCCCTCTTCCACCCTGTGCCCGTCCTGGATCAGGATTTCCGAAATGATGCCGCCCTCAAGGTGCTGGACGAGACGCCGGTTGTTCTCCACGGCGACGACGCCGGGCGCCACGACCGCGCTGTCGAGAGGAGCCAGGGCGGCCCAGCCACCGGCGACGCCGAAGGTCAGGAAGACGACGGCCAGTCCGAATATGATCGGGCCCATGAAATTGTCGGCTGCCTTGGGCGCGCCGTTGTTCGTCGCCATCGGTTCAGGCCTTTTCTGCGAACTGGGCATTGGGCTGCAACGGCACGACGCGCGGGCTGGACAGGCGCGCCATCACCTCGTCCCGCGGCCCGAACATCTGCGCCACGCCGTCATTGAGAACCAGGAGCTTGTCCACGGCTCCGATGACGTTCGCCTTATGGGTGATCAGAACAACGGTCTTGCCCGAGTCGCGCAGGCGCCTGATCGCCTCGAGCAGGGCCGTCTCGCCGGCGAGATCGAGATTGGAGTTGGGCTCATCGAGGACGACGAGGGGCGGGCTGCCGTAGACGGCGCGGGCAAGACCGATACGCTGCCTCTGGCCGCCGGAGAGCGCCTGCCCCCCTGTCCCGATCTCGGTGTTGTAGCCTTGCGGCAGTTTCTGGATCAGGTCGTGGACACCCGCCATCTCCGCCGCCGCGATAACCTTGTCGGGATCCATCTTGCTGTCGAAGCGGCTGATGTTGTCGGCGATCGTGCCTCCGAACAGCTCCACGTCCTGCGGAAGATACCCGATATGGTGGCCGAGTTCCTCGCTGTTCCAGTGTGGCAGTTCGGTTCCGTCGAGCCTGATCGCGCCCTGAACATAAGGCCATACGCCCACAAGAAGCCGTGCGAGAGTGGACTTTCCGGCGCCGCTCGCACCGAGCACGCCAAGCACCTCCCCGGGCCGCACCGCGAAGGTGATTCCCTTCAGGACAGGTTTTTGAGCTCCGGGTGGAGCGGCGATCACCTGCTCGACCGACAGCTCCCCCGTCGGCGTCGGCATCGACATCCGGGCGCGCTCCGGGGGGACTGCCTTCAGAAGCTCGTTGAGACGCCTGTAGGATTCCCTGGCGGCTACAAGGCCGCGCCAGTTGCCGACCGCCTGCTCCACGGGCGCGAGGGCGCGGCCCATCATGATCGAGGCCGCGATCATCGAACCCGCCGAAATGTTCTGTGTCACAACCAGGTAGGCGCCGACGCCCAGTATGGCGATCTGCAGCCCCATGCGGATGAACTTGGACACCGCCATCACGGCGCCGGAGCGCTCGCTGGCCAGGGCCTGCCAGCCAAGAACGTCTTCGTGCTGCCTCTGCCAGCGCTCCCGCAGGGCGCCCATCATGCCCATGGCGCGGGTTGCTTCCGCGTTGCGCAGGGTGGTGGTGGCATAATGGTTGGCGCCTATCGCCGCCCTCGATCCAGCTTCCAGATGCGTCCGTGTCAGCCGGTTATTGAGCAGGCCCAGGAAAAAGAGGACGATCGCACCAGCCGTCGCCACGAACCCGTACCAGGGATGGAGCATGAAGCAGCTAAGGATGAAGATCGGCGCCCAGGGTGCATCACAGATCGCTATCAGCCCGTTACCGGTCAGATACTCGCGAACGCGGTCGAGATCGCGCAGTCCTTGGCTGCTGCCGTCGCCGACATTTACGATGTTTGAGCGCTGAACGGAATCGAAGACCTGATCGCTGGATTGCCGGTCGAACAGGATGCCGGCCCTGACGAGCGTTCGCGAGCGGGCAGCCTCGAGAAGGGCATAGGAAATGAGCAGCGCGCCGGCGATCAGCGTCAGCATCAGCAGGGTTGTCATGTTGCGGCTCATGATCACGCGATCATAGACCTGCATCATGTAGAGCGGGGCGACGAGAGCCAGGATGTTGATGAAGAGGCCGAGGAAGATAGCGTAGCCGAATGCCGGCTTCGCTCCCCGGACCGCCTTCTCGAGGGCTGTCTGGTCCTGGTTGCCGACTTTCATTGCCGTCATGACTTCCCCTCGAGGCGCTCGGATCGGCCCACTTATAGGGGTCGGAACAAGAGCAGTGCCAAATCGTACGCTAAGGCCGAACGGATGGTGAACGTCATGCGGCGCGCAACATTCGGCCGGGA
>NZ_JAAAPL010000012.1 GCF_011317445.1 Chelativorans multitrophicus | reverse complement strand
GAACTATACCGGCGTCACCTTCGGCATGATCGCGCTGCCCTCCCTGCTCGAGGACACGGACGAAGTGGTGCTGCCGGGGCAGGCGGTGTTGATCAAGCACAAATACTGGGCCACCACCGTCAGCGAGGTGAACTTCGGGCTGGCCAACATCATCGGCACGCCGGACGCTTCGCTCTTTGACCCCACGCTCCACTTCGACCCCAATTGCGACGGCACGCTGGGCGGTCCTCCTCCGGCCGATTATGCCGTCACCGCGGGCGTCTCGGTCTGCGTCATCGTGCGTGTCTTTGCAAGCGACGCCGCGCCCGCCGGCGCGGAACTGCGATACGACCTTACCGCCACGACAATCCTTGTCGGCAGCACCCTGGCCAGCCTCAACCCGGCCGTGAACCACGACACGGTGAAAGTCAGCAGTTCGGGCAAGCTCGCGCTCACCAAGCGGGTCCGCAACATCACCGCCGACGGCCCGAACGCCCCCTGGCTTGAGACAAGCAACGGCTCACCGGGAGACATCCTGGAATATCAGATCATCTTCACCAATCCCGCCGGCGCTGTCGTGACGGACGTGAAGGTGGAGGACGCCACCCCCAGCTTCACGAGCCTTTCCCCGCCGGTCAGCGTGTTCCGCTCGCCCAGCGGCGCGCCCTGCCAGGTCGATGAGCCACCCAGCAACGGGACCCCCGGCTACAAGGGCCGGATCGCCTGGAGCTGCAATGGCCCCGTCCAGCCCTATGACCAAGGCGAATTCCGGTTCAGCGTCAAAATTGAAGAGTGACGACCAGGCCCCCGTCTCATCTCTATTGCGGTTTCGTCCGAAGCGCCAAGGGCGGCATTGGCAGTCCCGAAGGCCCCCGTTCATCGAATCGGCGAATGTCATTGCATTAGAGTTGGAGAGTACCATTTCGACCCTTTGAGACTTGTTATAATCCCTGTCCTGTGACAGAACCGTACCGTACGGTACTGTATTGTCAGGAATGGACCGCATGACAGAGAAAGCCTTGCAAACGCTGAGCGAAAAGCTTGATCGCTTGATCGAGGTCGTCTCGCGGCTTGCCCCCTCGCCCGCCCCTGCCCCTCGTTTCACGGATGCCGATTGCTTTGTCTGGCAGGCAGAGACCGGAACTTTGCTTCCGGTGCAGCGTGTGAACCGGGTCGACATCGGCCTGATCAAAGGGGTGGACCGTGTGCGCGATATCCTGCTCGACAACACACGCCGCTTCGCCGCTGGCCTGCCGGCCAACAATGCCCTTTTGTGGGGATCGCGGGGCATGGGCAAATCCTCGCTCGTCAAGGCGGCGCACGCCCAGATCAACCGGGATCAGCCGGCCGGCGAGGGCCGGCTGAAGCTGGTGGAAATCCACCGGGAGGACATCGAAAGCCTGCCCAGACTCATGGTTCTGCTGCGGGAGGCGCCCTACCGCTTTATCCTTTTTTGTGACGACCTTTCCTTTGACCACGACGACACCTCCTATAAGTCGCTCAAAGCTGCGCTTGAGGGCGGCGTGGAAGGCAGGCCGGACAATGTCATCCTCTATGCGACGTCGAACCGCCGACACCTTCTGCCGCGTGACATGATCGAGAACGAGCGCTCCACCGCCATCAACCCGTCGGAAGCGGTCGAGGAAAAAGTGTCCCTGTCGGATCGGTTCGGCTTGTGGCTAGGTTTCCACAAATGCTCGCAAGACGAATATCTGGAAATGATCGAGGGCTATGCGCGCTATCACGATCTGCCGGTGGACGCAGAGGCGCTGCGCGCGGAAGCGCTGGAATGGGCGACCACCCGCGGCAGCCGGTCAGGGCGGGTTGCATGGCAGTTCATTCAGGATATTGCAGGCCGCCTGGGGCGGACCTTGAAGGATTGAGCGCGGCGCTACCCGCGTCCTTTGAGGGACGCAGGTTTGGCCGACACTGTTCTCATCTCAAATAAGTCATCGGATCGACAGGGCTGGTGCCCTTGCGCACCTCGAAGTGCAGCTTGGGGCGATCAGCGTCACCCGTCATGCCGGAGCGTGCGATCTCCTGGCCGCGGCGAACCTGGTCGCCTCGCTTGACCTTCAGTTCCGAGGCGTGGCCATAGACGGTGACGAGGCCGTCCTCATGGCGAACAAGCACGGTGTTGCCGAAACCCTTCAGACCGTCGCCGGCATAAATGACGACACCGTTTTCCGCCGCGTGCACCGCCGTGCCTTCGGGAACAGCGATGTCGATGCCATCGCTTTTCTTGCCGCCGCTGCTGCCAAAACCGGCGATGACCCGGCCCTGTGCGGGCCAGCGCAGCCGGCCGACGCCGGTCGATTCTGGCGGCAATGCCGCAACTTGCGTCTGTTCGACCGCCTCGATGGCCTTGGTTTTCGATTCAGTGGGCGGCGTGTATGCCGTAACCCTCGGCTCGTCCTGTGCTTCAGGCTTCGGCGCGGCTGCAACCACCGCCGGCTCAGGCTGGGGCGCGGCGGCCACGGCTGCCGGCTTCGGGGCGGCCGGCTGCGCCGGTTTGGCGCTGGGCGCGCTGACGGTCCTCACCGGCTGCGGTTGCTGTGCGGGAGCCGAGGCGGAGACAGCGGCCCCGCTCCCAGGGATGACCAGATTCTGGCCGATTCTGATCGCGCCGTCCGAAAGGCCGTTTGCTTCCTTCAACTGGCTTACGCTCACGCCGGTCTTGCGGGCGATCCCGTAAAGCGTGTCGCCTGAATCCACCCTGTAACTGCCACCGGCGCTCGGCTCGCTGGCTCGCGTTCGGCTTGGCTGGGGAGCTTGCGGCGCCGCGGCGACCTGGCGCGGCTGCTCAACGGGCACTGCCGTCACCGGGCTTGCCGAGGACTGGGCCGCTCCAGGAGGTGGGAGCGGAGCTGAGGAAACCGAAGAGGAACGCGGCGCGGTATAAACTGGAACCCCGTAGGCTGGGGTTGCAGCAGGGGCTGGAAGCGACGAGACTTCCGATGACGGCTGCAATATGCCCCCTCCTCCGATGTCCGCCTTCGGGCGGACGATGCGGTTCTCTCCGGGATAGGGCTGATTCGCTTGCGCCATCCCTACCGGCGCGGTGGAATTCGTCGTCAATCCGTCAGTCAGATTCGCAACGCTGCAACCCGCCGCCAGAGATCCGACCAAGAAAATCGCCGCACCTCTCGCAAGCGATGTCTTGTACTTTGGCATAATTCCCTTAGGCATAAGGCTATCCGCGCAATCCCGTTGACCCAGTCCGATTAAAGCGCGTTAATCTTACCGGGCCGTTAAGCTTCGAAAATTTCACACGAGACTCTTCTCAAACGGGCTCAGAGGGCCTGCGCAATGCCCCTGATCAAAGGCTGCAGGCGCACGAACTCCAGATCAACGCGCTCGAATCTGCTGCCGATCTTAGTAAACCTGGCCATTATCTGCACATCATCGCCGGGGCCCAGAGGCGCAACCATGATCCCGCCGCTTGCGAGCAGGTCCACGAACCGCCTTGGAAGCTCTTCGAAGGCTGCCCAGACGACGATTCTGTCGAAGGGACCATCCGCCGCGCCATCAGCTCCATCTGCCTGGCGAACAAGAATATTGGAAAGGCCGCATGCCTCGTGGCGCTGCTGGGCCTGTTTGCAGAGCGTCTTGTATCGGTCGAGCGTCAATACACGTTCGGCGATGCGCGCGATGATGGCGGAGGTATAGCCCGTGCCGGTTCCGATCTCGAGAACGCGCAGGCCCGGCTTGAGATCAAGCGCGTGCAGCACAGCGCCTTGCAGATCGCACGGCTCGAAGCTTTCTCCGCATTCGATCGGAAGGGTGCGGTTGGACCAGACCCAGTTTTTCCATTCGGCGGGCACGAAACTGGCCCGCGGTGTGGCCTCCATGGCGGAGAAAAGCGCCTTGGAATCGATGCCCCGCGCGCGCATGCGCAGAATGAAAGCGGCAAAGCCCTCCCGTTCCGCCTCGCCGACCGTCATGCAAGCGCCTTCGCCAGCCGGTCGCGCACCGCATGCGCGGTAAGGTCGAGATGGAGCGGCGTGACGGAGACATAGCCATCCCGTATGGCCGCCTGATCGGTCCCCGCTCGAATTTCGGATTCCTGTCGGCCGAAACGCAGCCAGTAATAGGGAAAACCGCGTCCGTCCCGGCGTTCCTCGACAGACAGCCCGTGCACCAGTTTCCCTTGGGAGGTTACAAGCGTTCCCTTCACCGCCTCGGGTGTGCAGCGCGGGAAATTGACGTTGAGGAAGACGCCCTGCGGCAAACTTGCCCCGACAAGCTTTTTCAAAAGCGCCGGCCCGAGCACCTCCGCCGTTTCCCACTGAACGACCCGAATGTCTTCCACGAAGGAATAGCCGAGGCTAAAAGCGATGGAGCGGATGCCGAGCAAAGTGCCTTCCATCGCACCGGCCACGGTGCCGGAATAAGTCACGTCGTCGGCAAGATTGGTGCCGCTGTTGACCCCGGAAAGAATGAGATCCGGGGGCCGGTCCATCACCTTCCTCACCCCCATGATCACGCAGTCGGTCGGCGTGCCCCGCAGCGCATAATGCCGATCGTCGATCTTGCGCATGCGAAGCGGCTCGGAAAGCGACAGGGAATGCGCGAAGCCGGACTGGTCCGTTTCCGGCGCGACCACCCACACATCGTCCGAAAGCGTCCTTGCGACCCGCTCCAGGACTGCAAGACCCTCGGCGTGGATGCCGTCGTCATTGGTAAGCAGGATTCGCACGTCAGCCCCTTGCTTCGATCTTCTTCAGGCCTCCCATATAGGGTTGCAGGATTTCGGGAATACTAATGCTCCCGTCCTCGTTCTGATAATTCTCCATGACGGCGATGAGTGCACGGCCGACGGCAACGCCCGAGCCGTTCAACGTATGGACGAACCGGGCTTGCTTGTCTCCGGCCGCGCGGTAGCGCGCATTCATGCGCCGCGCCTGGAAGTCGCCGCAGACCGAGCAGGATGAAATCTCGCGATAGGTCTTCTGGCCCGGCAGCCAAACCTCGATGTCGTAGGTCTTCTGCGCGCCGAAACCCATGTCCCCGGTGCACAGCACAACGGTGCGGAAAGGCAGTCCGAGCCGTTTGAGCACTTCCTCCGCACAGGCCGTCATGCGCTCATGCTCGGCAAGCGCGCTTTCGGCGTCGGTGATCGACACCAGCTCGACCTTGTAGAACTGGTGCTGGCGCAGCATGCCACGCGTGTCGCGCCCGGCCGAACCCGCTTCCGAGCGGAAGCACGGCGTCAGCGCGGTGTAGCGCAGCGGCAGCTTTTCGCCGTCGAGGATTTCCTCGCGCACGAGATTGGTGAGCGGGACTTCGGCGGTTGGGATCATCCAGCGCCCATCGGTGGTGCGGAACAAATCCTCGTCAAACTTCGGCAGCTGTCCCGTTCCGAACAGCGCCTCATCGCGCACCAGAAGCGGCGGCTGCACCTCCGTATAGCCGTGCTCCGTCGTATGCAGGTCGAGCATGAACTGGCCGAGCGCGCGTTCGAGGCGGGCGAGCGTACCGGTTAGTACGGTGAAGCGAGCCCCTGAAAGCTTCGCTGCACGTTCGAAATCCATGAGGCCGAGCGCCTCGCCGATTTCGAAATGCTCTTTCGCCCAATTAGGCTGCCTCGCCTCTCCTACCCTGCGGATCTCCACATTATCGTTCTCGTCCGCGCCCACCGGCACGTCGTCCAGCGGAATGTTCGGGATTCGCGCGAGGAGATCGCGCAACCTGTTGTCCAGCGCGCGTTCCTGCGCCTCGCCGTCCTGGATGAAGCCCTTGAGCTCGGCCACCTCGGCCTTGAGCCGTTCTGCCTTTTCCTTGTCGCCGGCGGCCAAGGCCTTGCCAATCTCCTTGGAGGCGGCGTTCCGTTGCTCCTGCGCCTCCTGGAGTTTCGTCAGATGGGTTCGGCGCGCCTCATCGGCGGCGATCGCCTCCTCGACCGTGGATCGCGCCGCAGCCTCTTCCTGCCCACGCTTCCTCAGCGCGAGAACGAGGGCGTCTGCATTCTCGCGAATCCATCTGATGTCGAGCATGTTCCAATTCCGGGTGTCGGTTGAGCCTGCGGGCCACCCGGAAGAAGATCAAGCCGAGGGGATCAGGCCGAGCCTGCGCTCGTTCCGGCATCCGCTGGGGCGTTTTCCTCCGCCGCCTGCGCGGCTTCGGCTGCCAGCCTTTCTTCCTCGCGCTTGCGCTCCACCATCCGGGCGCTCCAGATTGAGACCTCGTAGAGAAGGATGGTCGGAAGCGCAAGACCGATCTGGCTGATCGGATCGGGCGGGGTCAGAACCGCTGCAACCACGAAAGCGATAACGATCGCCATCTTGCGCTTGTCGGCGAGCGCCTGCGAGGAAAGCAGTCCCACACGCGCCATGAGCGTCGTGACCACGGGCAACTGGAACACCAGGCCGAATGAGAGGATCAGCGTCATCACCAGACCGAGATATTCGGAGACGCGCGGCAGAAGCGAAATCTGGACCTCATTGTCCGGCCCCACCTGCTGCATGGACAGGAAGAACCACATCACCATGGGCGTGAAGAAGAAATAGACGAGCGCGGCGCCGATCAGGAACAGGATCGGCGAGGCGACCAGAAAGGGCAGGAACGCTTTCCGCTCATTGCGGTATAGCCCCGGCGCCACGAATTTATAGATCTGAGTGGCGATCATCGGAAAAGCGAGCACCAGCCCGCCGAACATCGCCAGCTTGATCTGCGTGAAGAAGAACTCCTGCGGCGCGGTGTAGATGAGGTCCACCTGCTCGGAGTTGAGGCCCGCCCAACGGGTGGCCCATTGGAACGGGATCACCAGCAGGTTGAAGATCTCGCGGGCGAAAAAGAAGCAGACGAGAAAGGCGACGAAGAACGCGCCGACTGCCCAAACCAGCCGTGAACGCAGCTCGATGAGGTGTTCGATCAGCGGCGCCGAGGATTTTTCCACCTCGTCCTCGTTGTCCTTGACACTCACGGAGCGGTTCCTGCTGTCTTTTTCCTACGCGGGGAAGGCTTCTTGGCCGGTGCGGATGCGGTGTTCTTGGTGGGAGCTTTCGCGGCGGCTGCAGCTTTGGCTTTCGGTGCTGCTTGCTTGGCGCTCGTGCCTGGGCTTGCCGCGACCGCTCCCACTTCGGCTTTCTCGGAGACCTTGGGAGCTGCCGTCTCCCCCGTGACCGGAGGCGGAGCCTCGGGCCCAAGGGAGGTAGCGCCATTTTTCAGCGGCTCGGCCGGCTTGCTGTCCGCCGCGGGCAGGCTTGAGGCGGCGGGTTTTGCCTTGGCCGCCTCGCTAAGTCCGCTGCGTATCTCTTTTCCGGCTTCCTCCAGCGGGCTCAGATGCTTTCTGATCTCCGACCGGGGATCCAGCTTTCTTACATCGTCGACGAGCCCCTTCATGTCGTCGAGCTCCGCTTCCCGCAGAGCCTCGTCGAACTGGCGTCGGAAGTCTCCCGCCATCGCCCTCATCTTGGCCGTCGTCCGGCCGAAGCTGCGCAGGACACGCGGCAGGTCTTTCGGCCCGACAACCACGATCAGCACGACCGCAATAACAAGTATTTCGGACCAGCCGAGATCGAGCATCGCCTAAATTTCCGAAGAGGTGCGGGAAGGGCCTAGGATTTGCTGGCCTTCTGCTTCACCTCGCCCACGGGCTCATCAGTGCGGTGCTCGACAGTCTTGGCCTCCTCGGCCTCGTCAGTCATTCCCTTGCGGAAATTCTTGATGCCCTTGGCCATGTCGCCCATCAGTTCGGGGATTTTGCCGCGGCCGAAAAGAAGCAGCACCACCACCAGGACGATGAGCCAGTGCCAGATTGAGAAGGAACCCATGACAGATCTCTTTACGTTTAGAGGTTCGTTACCTGATTTATGCGCTTTTTCGTCGCGTTTCAAACACTAGTACGTCGCTTCGGCGCACATTCATCCAGACGTCGCGGACACCGGGCGGAAGCTGCCCTGCCCTCACCCGTGCCAGCACATGCTCTTCCGCCCCTGGAACGGCAAGCTCCAAAAGCTCCACAACGCCGAGAAAACGGCGTGAAATGACCCTTCCCTCGATTTCCCCGCCAGTTTCGGCCACGTCGAAACCGGAGAGACGGATGGCCACAGTCACGGAGTCACCCTCCTTATGGCCGGGTGCGGCAAATTGGCCGACCGGCGTATCGGCCCGGCCATTCGCCACGCGGGCATCGAACAGATTGAGCTCCGAGAAGAAGCCCGCCGCGAAAAGATCCGCTGGTCTGAGATAAAGCTCCTCCGCCGTTCCCACCTGCACCAGCCGTCCGCCTTTCAAAAGCGCGATGCGGTCGCCCATGCGCATCGCCTCTTCCGCATCATGCGTGACGACGATCGCCGTTGCCCGGCTTTGCCGCAGGATCGAGAGCGTTTCGGCCCTCACCGTATCCTTTAGTCTTGAATCGAGGCCGGAAAAGGGCTCGTCCATCAACAAGACGGCGGGCCGTGGCGCGAGCGCCCTGGCCAAAGCCACGCGTTGCTGCTCGCCCCCTGAAAGAAGATGCGGATATGCCGACGCATAGCGTTCGAGCCCCACACGCCGGAGCGCGATCAATGCCTCGCGCGAGGCCTCTTCGCGTGAAAGCGCGGTCAGCCCGAAACGCACATTGTCCAGAATGGTGAGATGGGGAAAAAGCGCGAAATCCTGGAAGACCAGGCCGATGGAGCGCTTTTCCGGCGGCAGGAAGACATCGGGCCCCGCGATTTCGCGGTCGTTCAGGAGAACACGCCCGGAGGTCTGCGCCTCGATGCCTGCAGCAATCCGCAGAAGCGTTGTCTTGCCGGAACCTGACGGTCCCAGGAGGCAAAGCACTTCGCCGGGCTCGGCGACCAGCGAAACGCGATCGAGCGTCGTTTGCCCGGCGGCAAAGCGATGCGTGACCGCCTCGAACGCAAGCCGAGCGGCAAAAGTGACGCCTGCGGTAACCCGCGCTGGCTTTTCCAGGGCTTCGCTCATTCTGGCCGCGTTCCCGCTTCCGTTGGTGCCAGGCTCATGGCCAGCGGTCAATCACCCTCGACGCGCGGTGTCAACAGGCCGAGTTCTTCAAGATCGATATCCGTCAGCGGGTCCTCGTCCTCGCTCAGCATGTCCGGGTCCGAGGGCGGCTGGGGCACGGAGAAATTGGCCGGCATGCGCGAGGAGAGGAGGCCTGCTCCCTTGAGTTCTTCGATACCGGGTAGGTCGCGCAACTCCTCGAGCCCGAAATGATCGAGGAATTCGAGAGTCGTTCCATAGGTTACCGGCCTCCCCGGCGCGCGCCGGCGGCCTCGCATCCTAACCCAGCCGGTCTCGAGCAAGAGGTCGAGCGTGCCCTTGGAGGTCTCCACGCCGCGGATCTCCTCGATCTCCGCGCGTGTTACCGGCTGATGGTAGGCGATCACGGAAAGCATCTCCAGCGCGGCGCGCGAAAGCTTCTTCTGCTGCACCGCGTCGCGGCTCATCAGGAACGCAAGATCGCCCGCCGTCCGGAATGCCCACGAATCCTCCACCCGGACGAGATTGACGCCGCGTCTTTCGTAATCCCCCTTCAGCTCTTCCATGATGGCGCGAATGTCCACCCCGTCGGGCAGCCGATCCGAAAGGCTTTTGAATGAAACCGGAGCCGCGCTGGCGAAGACCAGGGCCTCGGCCATTCGCTTCGCCTCGGCAAAGGCCACGCTCGAAGGTCCGACGCCTTCAGGCGAAGGCGCCTGCTCGTCCTCCTCGGCGAACGGAATGACATTGGAAGATTCGGTCATGAAGCTGCCTCAGTCTGCTCAAGGCCTTTCGTGCCGCGCCGCATGTAAATCGGCGCGAAGGGCTCCTGCTGCCTGATTTCCAGCGCTCCCTCGCGGACCAGCTCCAGCGAGGCGGCAAAGGTGCTGGCGATGGCCGTTGCCCGCTCCTCCGGCCCGGTGAGATACCGGATGAGAAAGCGGTCGAGCGCCGTCCAGTCCGGAAGGTCCCCCATAAGGCGGGTGAGAACCTCTCGCGCCTGCTTGAGTGACCAGACCCCCCTCTTGGCAATCTGCACATTGGTTATTGCGCGCCGCTGCCTTTGGCCCGCATAGGCGGTGAGCAGATCGTAGAGGGTCGCGGTATAGGCGTTTTTCTTCTCCACCACGACATGCTCCGGCATGCCGCGCGCGAAAACGTCTCGCCCGAGCCTGTTCCGGTTTACGAGCCGCGCAGCGGCATCCCGGATCGCCTCCAGCCGCTTCAAGCGGAATTGCAGGAGAGCTGCCATTTCCTCACCGGTGGGTTCGCCATCGGTACGCTGCTTCGGGATCAGGAGCCGCGATTTGAGATAGGCAAGCCAGGCCGCCATCACGAGATAGTCGGCAGCAAGCTCCAGCCGCATCTGGCGCACCTGGTCGATGAACCGCAGATATTGCTCGGCAAGCGCAAGGACGGAAATGCGGGCGAGATCGACCTTCTGGTTGCGCGCGAGGTGAAGCAGCAGGTCGAGCGGACCTTCGAAACCTTCCACATCGACAGCAAGCACCGGCTCGGAGACGCCGTGTCCGGCTGTCTCCTCGGCCCACAGCTTGTCCATGGGGATGGGCTTTCCCGTCTTTGCCGTCGCTTGTCCCTGGTCCGCCAAACTGGTTCCTTGTCTCGCCTTTCAGGCAATCGCTTCGAAATACGAATTGAATTCCGCGCGCGCCGCCGCCTCTTCCATTTCGTCCGGAGCAGCGAGGCAGCCGAGCGCCTTTGCCGCGCGCTCGGCAGATTTGCCCCGCAATTCCGGCACGCTTTGGGCAACGGCTCGCATTTCTTCCATCACCCCGTTGCAATGAAGGACAAGATCGCAGCCTGCGGCAAGGATTGCCTTCGCCCGGCCTGAGAAATCCCCAGAAAGCGCCTTCATGGAAACGTCATCGCTCATGAGCAGCCCGCTAAAGCCGATTTCACCGCGGATGATATCGCAGATCACGCGCGAAGAAGTGGTCGACGGGTTCTCGGGATCCACCGCCTCATAGACCACATGCGCGGTCATCGCCACCGGCAGGTCGGCAAGGGCCTTGAAGGGGAGGAAATCCCGCGCGCGCAACTCCGCGAGCGAGGCGTCGACCCGTGGCAGCGACAGATGGCTGTCCACCCCCGCCCTGCCATGGCCCGGCACATGCTTCATCACCGGCAATATGCCGCCGGCCAGCAATCCGTCGGCGGCCGCGCGCCCCAGCACCGCGACTGTCTCGGGGTCTTGGCCATAGGCGCGATTGCCGATCACATCATGAGCGCCGGGCACGGGCACGTCCAGCACCGGCAGGCAGTCCGCTGAAATCCCGTGGCTTGCAAGATCGAAAGCGTGCAGGCGCGACATCAGCCAGGTCGCGCGCAAACCAGCCTTGCGATCCGCCGCATAAAGCGCGCCGAGCGCCGCTGCATCGGGGTAGTTGGGCGCAAGAGGCGGGCGAATCCGCTGCACGCGGCCGCCCTCCTGATCGATAAAGACGGGTGCGTCGGCGCGCGCCACGCATTCGCGCATTTCCGCCACAAGATCCCGAAGCTGAGACGCCTCCGCCACATTGCGGGCAAAAAGGATAAATCCCCACGGCCGCTCATCACGGTAGAAGGCCTTCTCTTCAGGGGTGAGCCGCGTTCCGGCGGCGCCAAAGATCATTGCTTTTGATTCGCTCATGGGAGCAAGCATAGCCCGATCCGCGTGACAAGGCACGGCTGAGACCAGATTGCTGACCGCTCCGGCCGGCGGGATTGTTTCCGTCCTGCCTTGGGATTGCCAACAGCGCCATTATCTTAGTCTCCATGAAAAAGATTCTCTCCGCCCACCTGCTCCTGGTTCTTTCGCTTTCCACTGTTGCGCCTGCGGCGGCGCAATCTGGTGCTTCATCCGAAACGCAACGGCTCCAGCAGTCGCTGGCGGAGATCGTTGAGCGTGCGGAAGCACTGGAACCGCTTGAAACATTGATCGTCGCCCGGAGGGGCGAAATCATCGTCGAGGAAGCTTTTCGCGGCAACGCCACGGATGAGCCCACCAACATAAAGTCGGCATCCAAGTCGATCATCTCGGCGATGGTCGGGATAGCCGTCGACAAGGGGATTCTGGAAGGCCCCGACCAGAAGATCGCGCCACTGCTGCGGGATAAACTGCCAGAAGATCCCGATGCCCGCATGAACGATATCACGATCGGCAACCTGCTCTCCATGCAGGCCGGCCTCAGCCGTACCTCTGGCGCCAATTACGGCCGCTGGGTGGCAAGCGGCGACTGGGTGCGTGCCGCGCTTGCGGAACCCTTCGTCGCCGATCCGGGCGCCGGGATGCTCTATTCCACCGGCAACACACATCTCCTTTCGGCCATCCTCACGCGGGAGAGCGGGCGATCCACGCTTGCCCTGGCCAGGGAATGGTTTGAACCGTTGGAAGACTTTGCCATCGCCGGCTGGCACCGTGATCCGCAGGGCATCTATATGGGCGGAAACCAAATGGCTATGACGCCCAGATCGATGCTCGCATTCGGCGAGCTCTACCGCAACGGCGGCAAGGTGGGAGACCAGCAAGTACTCTCGAAAGAATGGATCGAGAAATCATGGCAGCCGCGCACGCGGTCTGTCTTTCATGACGGTCAATATGGCTATGGCTGGTTTATTGAAGACATGGCCGGCCACCGGGTGAACTATGCCTGGGGCTATGGCGGGCAAATGATCTATGTGGTGCCTGATCTCGATCTGACAGCGGTCATGACCTCGGCGGAAGATCAGCCCTCGGCGCGCAACGGCCATCGGGACGACCTTCATGACGTGATGGCCGAGATTATTAGGACCGTCGACACCGAAACGCGCCAGGCGACGGACCAAACGAACAAGCCGCCGGGGTGATCCGCGGCGGCCTGCGATTTCCCTGACTTTTCAGCCTATTTCGAAACGAAGCACGAACCGCCGGCCGACTTGAGTTGTGTGCAGAGCTGGATTGCGTCTTCCTTCGAGGAGGACGGGATACGCACCCGGTAATAAGTGCCCTTCCCTTCGATGTCCGCCTTCACGATGTTGACGCCCTTGCCCTGGAGCACGTTGCCGTAACGCTGCGCCAGCTGCTGATAGGATTTCTGTGCGTCATCCGCGCTGGGCTGGGAAGCGATCTGCACGGACCATTCGGAAGCAGCGGCGGAAGAGCTTGGAGCAGGCTGGCTTGCAAGCGCAGCTACCTGCTGCTGCTGCGCGGGCGCCGCAGGCTGTACGGGTTCCCTCTGAGGAGCCGGCGCTGCAACCTGCTGGGGCGCGATATTGCCCGGCCGCGAAGGTGGGATCGGGCCGGTCCGAGGGATGTTCTGCGCCTGCGCGCCGTCCGGAAGTACTGCGGCTCCCGCAGCTGGCGCGGCGCCGGAATCCTGCACTGAAGCCGTTTCCGCAGGCTGCGGCAGCTCGGCCGGTGTCATGCTGCCGTCCGGGCGAACGACCAGCGTGCGAACACGCCGGGGGGTCACCGCGACCAATTCCCGTTCGACGGGATCTTCCGCGGCCGTGTTTGTCAGCCGCTCCTCGACCGTTTCCGAATTGGCTGCTGGCCCCTCGCCTGCGGGAGGTGAGCCTTCGGAAGCCGTCCCGGAAGCCGCGCTCTCGGCCGGCTCCTCCAATGCCGCGAACTCGTCCTCACCCGGCAATGGTAGGTCAAGAGGCTCCTCGGTTGCGGAAACGAGGCGCGGCTGCTCGGCAGGCGCGTCGGCCTGCTCGCCGGCAACCCGCTTATAGACGGGATTCTCCTGGTTGGGGATCTGGATGCCGCCCGGATTTTCCGGCCGAACCTTTATAGGAGAGTTTTCCGCTGAAAGTAGAACGGGGTCTTCGCTCTGTCCGGAAGAAAGCGCGAAGAAGGCAACGCCTCCGAGAATCGCCACACCGCCCATGACTGCCGCTGCCATCATCAGCCGCGGCTTGTATCGCAAGCCGCTGGAGGGAGCGGGCGGTTGAACGCCTGGCATGGGCGCCAGCTGCGCCGGATCTTCATACCGACTGCTCCATTCCTGAATGGGAGCGGTTGGCTGCCACCCTGCCGCTGCGGCCGCGCCTGCGGCGCCGGCAGCGCCAGCGCCAAAACCAGCAATGAGGAAGTCATCCTCGGAATTGCTGCGGGACGAGTCGTCCTCGGCTTGAGGTGCGTCGGCCTGCTGTTCGGGGTGCTCGGCAATCTCGCCGAAAGCCCCGGCAAGAATTTCCTCGATCTCGTTCAGGTCGGATGCGGGTTTCGCCTCTTCGCGATACGAAATCTCCGGAACGTCGACCTGATCGGCTGCGGAAACAACATTCTCGGGGATTTCTACGGTATCGATTTCCGGTGGAAGGTGACTGCCGTAGCGGACCGGCGCAGTCTCCGGCTCTTCGGTCTCAAAAAACTCTTCTTCGGTATCGGGCCGGACTGCCTCGGCGTTCCAGCCGTGGTCGGCCTCGACCCGCTGCATCGGATTGAACGCCGGATTCGTCTCTTCCGCCGCATGGGAAATCTCTTCCCAGGAAGGGGCGCTGTTCCATGCCGCGTAGGGCATGGGAGCTTGTTCCTCCACCGGCTCGAATTTGGCATCCGCGAGAAAATCCGGACGTGCTGCCGCGGCCCTCGCATAATCGAACGGCACGCTCGATTCCGCCGCATCCGCTTCGTCCTCGCCCTCCGCACTTTCGGAGGATAGCTCCGGCGCATCAAAGCGGGCCGGAGTTTCCTCCTCGACGGGGGTATCCTGGTCAAAGGAAACGGCGTTCCCGTCGGCCTGCTCGTCGAAACTGCTGTCGAGCAGCGCATCGAGCGAGCGTTGGAACTCCTCGTCCATCGTTACCGGTTCGGAAAGGCTGTAACGCCAGTCCACGAGTTCGGCTTCGCTCGCCTCTTCCTGGAAGCGGCTGTCATCCGGGCTCTCGACCTGGCCGAGATTGCCCATCAGCTCGTTTTCCAGATCGAGCGCGAGGCCTTCCGCGGTTTCCGGCGTCGTCGGCCGAAGCGGCACATTGGAGCGGGGATCATGCCCCATGATACGCGTCAGTTCAGCGAAAGGATCGTCCTGCGGGAGGTCGTTCGCTTCCGAATTCTTCCTGAAAAAACTATCAGCCATCTTCCCACACCCCGGTCGGACGCCGGCACGTCTCGCTTCTATTGGCCCTACCAGGGCAATGTGGGCAAAAGGTGACAGTATTGTCTGTGATTATCGCATCTCCTCTGGGGCATCTGCTCCTACGAGCGCCAGTCCCGACCGCACGACATCACAAACAGCCTGCACCAGACCCAGCCTGGCATGTGTCAACTCTGGGTCGTTAACTTTAACAAAACGTAAGCGATCTGTCTCGCTACCACGATTCCATTGCACATGGAACTGGTTGGCAAGTTCATACAAATAAAAAGCAAGCCTGTGCGGCTCCAGCGCCTGTGCCGCGCTTTCTATCAGCCTCGGATACTCGGCAAGCTTGCGTATCAAGGCGATTTCACCTGGATCGTCCAGCCGATGCAAGGCCGCCTTCATCGCTTCGCGGTCGAATTTTCTGACGTTCAGTTGCTCGCTCGCCTGGCGGAAGACAGAATGACAGCGGGCGGAAGCATACTGGACATAAAAGACGGGGTTATCCTTCGACTGTTCTGTCACCTTCGCGAAATCGAAGTCCAGCGGCGCATCGCTCTTCCGGTACAGCATCATGAAGCGCACCGCATCGCGGCCGACTTCATCGATCACGTCGCGCAGCGTTACGAATTCACCGGCCCGCTTGGACATGCGCACCGGCTCGCCGTTGCGGAAAAGCTTGACGAGCTGGCAGAGCAGCACGGTCAGATGCAGTTTGCCCTCGGAAATGGCCCGGGCGAGCGCCTCCAGGCGCTTCACATACCCGCCATGGTCCGCGCCCAGCACATAGATCAGGTGCTCAAAACCCCGGCTATATTTATCCTTCATATAGGCCACATCGGCGGCGAAATAGGTGAATGTGCCATCCGACTTGATCAAGGGCCGGTCGATATCATCCCCGACATCGGTGGACCGGAAGAGCGTCTGCTCCCGGTCCTCCCAATCCTCGAGAACCTGGCCCTTGGGCGGCGGCAGCTTGCCTTTGTAGACATGGCCCTTCAGCGTCAGGTCGTTGATCGCCGAGCGGATGGTCCCGCCATTGCCGGCGTGCAGCGAGCGCTCGGAGAAGAACACGTCATGGTGCACGTTGAGCGCGGCCAGATCCTCGCGGATCATGGCCATCATGGCGTCGATCGCCGTGTCCTTCGCGATTTTCAGCGCTTCTTCGGCCGGCCTTTCCAGAAGCTTGGTGCCATATTCATCCGCGAGCGCCTTGCCCACCGGCTTGAGGTAGTCGCCGGGATAGAGCCCTTCGGGAATCTGGCCGATATCCTCGCCCAGCGCCTCCCTATAGCGCATGAGGACGGAACGCCCGAGCACGTCGATCTGCGCGCCCGCATCGTTGATGTAGTATTCCCGCGTCACATCATAGCCGGCAAAGGCAAGGAGATTGGAAAGCGCATCCCCGACAACGGCGCCGCGGCAGTGGCCCACATGCATCGGCCCGGTCGGATTGGCCGAGACATATTCGACATTGACCTTGTGCCCGTTGCCCATTTTCGAGCGCCCGTAGTCGCCGGCCAGAAGCAGCATCTCGCCGAGCCGCGCATGCCAGAAGCCATTTCCGAGCCTCAAATTGACGAATCCCGGGCCGGCCACGCTCGCCTCGGCCACGTCAGGATCCTCGGCCAGGGCAGCAGCAAGCCGCTCTCCAAGGGCGCGCGGATTTTCGCCAACCGCCTTCGACAGCACCATTGCCGCATTGGTTGCGATGTCGCCATGGCTCGGATCGCGCGGCGGCTCGACGGCAACACGCGACAGATCGAGCTCTCCGCCTTCCTTCGGCTTCAGCTCCAGTGCCTTCACGGCGTTGATGATCCGATCGGAAAAATCGGCAAAAATGTTCATGGACCCGGTCCTGGAAATTAATTTCGGTGCTGCGGCGTCTGGCCGCGAGCCAGCCGCCTGCGCCTAACGCAAATCCGGGGTGCGGTCAAATAGGCGTTCGTATTCCTTGAGCGCGTAGGTGTCGGTCATCCCTGCCAAAAAGTCCGCCACGTCGCGCGCCTTGATGCGCTCTTCGGCACGGTCGAGTCCTTCGCGCCAGCCTTCCGGCATCTCCCGCGGGTCGGCGAAATAGGCGTCGAAAAGGTCCCGCACGACGCGATCCGCCAGCCGCCGCACGGAGAGAACCGAGGGATGGCGATAAAGATTGCGGTAAAGAAAGGCTTTCAGTTCCTTTTCTTCCGACGCCATTTCCCCCGAAAACGTAACGATGGTGCGCCCGGCCTCATGCACGTCCTCCGTCGAACGGGGTTTCAGCGCCTCGATGTTCGTCTTGGCCGTTGTGATCACGTCCTCCACCATTACGGTGATCTGCCGGCGCATAAGCTCATGGCCTGTGCGCACCGGGTCGAGATGCGGGTAGCGCTCCCTCACCGCTTTCAGGATGCCGCCCGGCAGCCTCACCTCCTCCAGCATGCCAAGCGTCAGCAATCCTGCGCGCAGCCCATCATCGATATCGTGGGCGTTGTAGGCAATATCATCAGCGATTGCAGCGCATTGGGCTTCGATGCTCGCAAAACGGTGTAACTCGAGGTCATGCAGTTGCGAGTAATGCAGGATGGCCGGCGGCACGGGCTCCTTCAGGCCGTTTCCCGCCGCGTCCGTAAGCGGGCCATTGTGCTTTACCAAGCCCTCCAGCGTTTCCCAACTCAGGTTAAGCCCGTCAAACTCCGCGTATCTGCGCTCCAGCCTCGTTACGATCCTGAGAGACTGCGCATTATGATCGAAGCCGCCCCAGGGCGCCATTTTCTCGTTCAGCGCATCCTCGCCCGTATGGCCGAAAGGCGTATGGCCGAAATCATGCACGAGCGCGATCGCCTCTGCCAGGTCTTCGTCGCAGCGGAGCGCGCGCGCCAAAGCGCGGGCGATTTGCGCCACCTCGATGGAATGGGTGAGCCGGGTGCGGTAATGGTCGCCCTCATGGGCGATGAAGACTTGCGTCTTGTGCTTCAGCCTCCGGAACGCAGTTGAATGGATGATGCGGTCGCGATCGCGCTGAAACGGCGTGCGCGTGGGACTTTCAGGCTCCGGGTAGAAGCGGCCGCGCGACCGGGCGGGATCGCAGGCATAGACTGCGCGAGGCCTGTAGCCGAAACCGATGCCGTCGAGATTTGCCGAATCTGCCATCGCCTGCGCATGTTGACTCGCCGCCTCCCCGTTCATACCTATCTGGTGTCGACGAAAGCAAGGTGAACCCATGGGCATCGATGCCAGGACGGAGATGAAGGGAATCGAATTGACCGATGCCGCGGCTAGACGGATCGTCAAGATTCTCGCCGCGGAACCGGATAAGACGGCGCTTCGCGTCTCCATCGAAGGTGGCGGCTGCTCGGGCTTTTCTTACAAGTTCGATCTCGTGGACAGCCGCAACGATGACGATCTCGTCATCGAGAAGGATGGCGCCACGGTGCTGATCGACGATCTCTCCCTCGTCTATATGGGCGGTTCGGTCATCGATTTTGTCGATGACCTGATCGGGCAATCGTTTCAGATCAGGAATCCGAATGCCGTGGCCTCCTGCGGCTGCGGAACCAGCTTTTCCATTTAAACAGTTATAGCGGCCGTCGGCTTGGCCGATGCCTTGCCCCGCTCCTCTCTCGCCATAAATTCCGCAAACGGCGGCTCGCGAGGGGGAGCAGAACCGGAGCGTACCAATGAACGACAATGATAGCCCGCCCGTCACCATCATTACGGGCCGCGTCTGACGGGAGCAGGGCAAGGCCAGCGAAGGCGTGCATGTCATGCTCACCGCGCCCGACGACGATACCGCCGTGCGGCTGGCACTCGAAGCGCTTGCCCAGGAAGGCTACGCTGAGGCCGAGCTCGACCAGATCGGCGAAATGGAAGGTGCGCCCGATGAGGAGCCGCATCTTTCCGCCTGGCAGGGCGCCACTGAGGGTGAGATCGCCATCGTCACCTTTGACGAGAAAGACTAAGCATCCATGTTCATTCTAACCGTTCGCCGTGCTGCGGATCGGTTTGATGCGGTGAATACCGTAACTAGAAATCCCAGTCATCGTCGGCGTTGTGCCCGGAGGCAATTTTTCTGACCTCCGTAATCGTACCGAAGACTGCGTTCTTGCTTCGAGCTGCCGCCGCCTCCCGTCGGATGCACTCCGCCATTCCGCCGGTGCCACTGCGAAATCCATAAGTCGCGCATCGATTGGCATAATAGGCCGAGATGGTTTCTGGCCTGGCGTAACTGAACCACTCCGGTGATTCTGGTTTAAGGAAACTCTCAGTAGACACACAGCCAGAGCATAGCAACGAAATCAGCATAATATAGAATTTACCGAATTCCCTCAAAGCAATTGATCCTATTCATAATTTATATTTCTAATCAATGGCTTTTATTTAATCATACTATACTCAAATAATGAAATTGGTTAATCGAATTTCGGTTCTGTTGTTGCACAAAAAAGCCGCCGGCGAAAACCGGCGGCTTTTTTCGATGCTGGTGCCTGCGCTTACTCGGCCGGCTGTCCGGCCATGTCGGCAATGGCGGGATTGGCCATTTCCACGCCCGATTCCTTGCGCCGCTCGTCGAGGATGAGATCGTCGCGCGAGCGGGCAATGCGCCGGATCTGCGCCATGGCGCCGCCGGTGCCTGCCGGGATGAGGCGGCCGACGATGACGTTCTCCTTCAGGCCCTGCAGCGTATCGATCTTGCCCGCGACAGCGGCCTCGGTCAGCACGCGCGTCGTCTCCTGGAAGGAGGCGGCGGAGATGAAGGACGGCGTCTGCAGCGAGGCCTTGGTGATGCCGAGCAGCACCGGCTGGCCTTCCGCAGGCTTCTTGCCCTCTTCCACCAAGCGGTCGTTCACCTCGTCAAACTCGACCTGATCCACGTGGTCGCCGGGGATGTAGGTCGAATCGCCCTGAGCCGTGATCTCGACCTTCTGCAGCATCTGGCGGACGATCACCTCGATGTGCTTGTCGTTGATCAACACGCCCTGGAGCCGGTAGACTTCCTGGATCTCGTTGACGAGGTAGGAGGCCAGCGCCTCCACGCCCTTGATCGCCAGGATGTCGTGCGGCGCCGGATTGCCGTCGAGGATGAAGTCGCCCTTCTCGATGACGTCGCCGTCCTGCAGGTGGAACGGCTTGCCCTTCGGGATGAGATACTCCACCGGCTCCAAAGTGGAGTCATGCGGCTCGATGATGATGCGGCGCTTGTTCTTGTAGTCGCGGCCGAAACGCACCGTACCGTCGATCTCAGCGATGATGGCATGGTCCTTCGGGCGCCGCGCTTCGAAGAGCTCGGCCACACGCGGCAGACCACCGGTGATGTCCTTGGTGCGCGCGCTTTCGGTCGGGATACGGGCCACAACGTCGCCCGGCCTGACCTTCGCGCCCGAATCCACCGACAGAACCGTCTCCACCGAGAGCAGGAAGCGGGCATCGCCGCCACGGGCGAGCTTTGCCACCTTGCCCTTGGAGTCGAGGATCGTGATCGCCGGCTTCAGGTCCGAACCGCGCGGCGTGGACCGCCAGTCGATGACCTCGCGCTTGGTGATGCCGGTGGATTCGTCGGTCGTCTCCTGCACGGAGATGCCGTCCACCAGATCCTCGAAGGCCACTGTGCCTTCCACTTCCGTCAGCATCGGGCGGGTGTACGGGTCCCACTCGGCGATGCGCTGGCCGCGCTTCACCTTGTCGCCATCGTCCACGAAGATGCGCGAACCATAGGTGACCTTGTGCGACGCACGCTCCGCGCCTGCTTCGTCCAGGATCAGCACTGCCATGTTGCGGCCCATGACGACGAGATGGCCGTCCGAGTTGCGCACCACGTTGCGGTTGCGGATCTTTACCGTGCCCTCGAAGGAGGCTTCGAGGAACGACTGGTCCACGACCTGTGCCGTGCCGCCCATGTGGAAGGTACGCATGGTGAGCTGCGTGCCCGGCTCGCCGATGGACTGCGCGGCGATAACGCCGACAGCCTCGCCGATATTGACAGGCGTGCCGCGCGCCAGATCGCGGCCATAGCAGACCGCGCAGACGCCCGTGCGCACTTCGCAGGTCAGCGCCGAACGGATACGAACGGTCTGGATGCCGGCAGCCTCGATCGCCTCCACGTCCCGCTCATCGATGAGCCGGCCGGCTTGGACGATGACCTCGCCCGTGGCCGGATTCACCACATCGTCAAGCGCCGTGCGGCCCAGAACACGCTGGCCGATGGACGCCACGACCTGGCCGGCATCAACGATGGGCTGCATGGTTAGCCCCTTGTCGGTGCCGCAATCGGGGGTGACCACGATGCAATCCTGCGCCACGTCGACGAGGCGGCGGGTCAGGTAACCCGAGTTCGCCGTCTTCAGCGCGGTGTCGGCAAGACCCTTACGTGCGCCGTGGGTGGAGTTGAAGTACTCCATCACGGTCAGGCCTTCCTTGAAGTTCGAGATGATCGGCGTCTCGATGATGGAGCCGTCCGGGCGTGCCATCAGGCCGCGCATGCCGGCGAGCTGGCGCATCTGCGCGGGCGAGCCGCGGGCGCCCGAATGCGACATCATATAGATCGAGTTCATCTGCTTCTGACGACCGCTGTCGTCGAACTCGATCGCCTTGATGCGCTTCATCATCTCGTCGGCGACACGCTCCGAGCACTTGGCCCAGGCGTCGACCACCTTGTTGTACTTCTCGCCCTGCGTGATCAGACCGTCATTGTACTGCTGCTCGTATTCCTTCGCGAGCGCCTCGGTCTCGGCGATCAGCTTCGCCTTCGTCTCCGGGATCACCATATCGTCCTTGCCGAAGGAGATTCCCGCCTTGCACGCATGGCTGAAGCCCAGCGCCATGATGCGGTCGCAGAAGATAACCGTCTCCTTCTGGCCGCAATGGCGATAGACCGTGTCGATCATCTTGGAGATGTTCTTCTTGGTCAGCTCCTGATTGCAGATGTCGAAGGGCACATTGTGGTTCTTCGGCAGAAGCTCGCCGATGATCATCCGGCCAGGCGTGGTCTCGTAGATCATCGAGACGGGATTGCCGTTCTCGTCCACGGTCTTGTACCGGCCCTTGATCTTGCTGTGCAGCGTGACGACCTTCGTCTCCAGCGCATGCTGCAGCTCGCCCATATCGGCGAACACCATCCCCTCGCCCGGCTCGTTCTGGTTCATGATGGACAGGTAATAGAGTCCCAGAACCATGTCCTGCGAAGGCACGATGATCGGTGCGCCGGAAGCCGGGTGCAGGATGTTGTTGGTGGACATCATCAGGACGCGCGCTTCGAGCTGCGCTTCGAGCGACAGCGGCACGTGCACGGCCATCTGGTCACCGTCGAAGTCGGCGTTGAAGGCCGTGCAGACGAGCGGATGCAGCTGGATCGCCTTGCCCTCTATCAGGATTGGCTCGAAGGCCTGGATGCCCAACCGGTGCAGCGTCGGCGCGCGGTTCAGGAGCACCGGATGCTCACGGATGACCTCGTCGAGGATATCCCAGACTTCCGGCTTTTCCTTCTCGACCAGCTTCTTGGCCTGCTTGACCGTCGAGGAATAGCCCTTGGCGTCAAGCCTCGCATAGATGAACGGCTTGAACAGCTCCAGCGCCATCTTCTTCGGCAGGCCGCACTGGTGCAGCTTCAGCTCCGGGCCGGTCACGATGACCGAACGGCCCGAATAGTCGACGCGCTTGCCGAGCAGGTTCTGCCGGAAGCGGCCCTGCTTGCCCTTCAGCATATCCGACAGCGACTTCAGCGGACGCTTGTTGGCGCCCGTGATCACGCGGCCCCGGCGGCCATTGTCGAACAGAGCGTCGACGGCCTCCTGCAGCATGCGCTTCTCGTTGCGAATGATGATGCCCGGCGCCTTGAGCTCGATCAGCCGCTTCAGGCGGTTGTTGCGGTTGATGACGCGGCGGTAAAGATCATTGAGATCCGAGGTCGCGAAGCGGCCGCCGTCGAGCGGCACCAGCGGGCGCAGATCCGGCGGAATGACCGGGATGATCTTCATGACCATCCACTCCGGCTTGTTGCCGGATTCCAGGAAGTTCTCCACGACCTTCAGCCGCTTCAAAAGCTTCTTCTGCTTCAGGTCCGAAGTCGTCGAAGCAAGCTCGGAGCGAAGATCGCCGGCGATCTTCTCCAGTTCCATGCTGGCGAGCAGGTGATGAATGGCCTCCGCGCCGATCATGGCGGTGAAGGAATCCTCGCCATACTCGTCGACGGCCATCATGTACTCCTCTTCGGAGAGGAGCTGGTTCTGCTTGAGCGCGGTCAGGCCCGGCTCGGTCACGATATAGTTCTCGAAATAGAGAACGCGCTCGATATCCTTGAGCGTCATGTCGAGCAGCGTGCCGATGCGCGAGGGCAGCGACTTAAGGAACCAGATATGGGCAACGGGCGCGGCGAGTTCGATATGCCCCATGCGCTCGCGGCGCACGCGCGACAGCGTCACTTCCACGCCGCACTTCTCGCAGATGACGCCCTTATATTTCATACGCTTGTACTTGCCGCACAAGCACTCATAATCCTTGATCGGGCCGAAGATGCGCGCGCAGAAAAGGCCGTCCCGCTCCGGCTTGAAGGTGCGGTAGTTGATCGTTTCCGGCTTTTTGATCTCGCCGTAGGACCAGGACAGGATCTTCTCCGGACTCGCGAGCGAAATCCGGATGGAATCGAAGGTCTGTGCCGGCGCCTGAGGGTTGAACAGGTTCATGACCTCTTGGTTCATGCCGATCTCCTTTACGGGACTTCGCGTCCCTTAATCACAGTGCGATGGCGGCTTCCGGCGGCTAGCGAGCCTCGTGTCGCGAAAGCCCTTCCATCAGGGGTCTTGCACGCCGCGGACGGACCGCGGCGTGCCGGTATTTGCTATTCGGCGGCTTCCGGCAGCTGCGCCGGCGGCGTGTCGAAGCGCGAGGAATTCTCCAGCTCCACATTGAGCCCCAGCGAGCGCATCTCCTTGACGAGAACGTTGAAGCTTTCGGGAATGCCCGCTTCGAACGTATCGTCGCCGCGTACAATGGCCTCGTAGACCTTGGTTCGGCCGGCCACGTCGTCGGACTTGACCGTGAGCATCTCCTGCAGCGTGTAGGCAGCGCCGTAAGCTTCGAGCGCCCACACCTCCATCTCGCCGAAGCGCTGGCCGCCGAACTGCGCCTTGCCGCCCAGCGGCTGCTGGGTGACGAGCGAGTACGGGCCGATGGAACGCGCGTGGATCTTGTCATCCACCAGGTGGTGAAGCTTGAGCATATAAATGTAGCCCACAGTCACTTTGCGGTCGAACTCCTCGCCGGTGCGCCCGTCATAGAGCGTCACCTGCCCGCTTGAGTTGAGGCCCGCTTCCTCCAGCATCTCGTTGATGTCGGATTCATGCGCGCCGTCGAAAACGGGCGTTGCGATGGAGACGCCGCGGCGCAACTGCTCACTCAGCCGCACGACACTTTCGTCATCGTACTGGCGGACGGGCTCGTTGCGGTCATTGTCCGGGATCAGCGATTCGATCTTGGCCCGGAGCGGCTTGATGTCGCCTGCCTCCTTATAGGCATCGATCAGCTCGCCGATCTGCCGGCCCATGCCCGCGCACGCCCAGCCCAGATGCGTTTCGAGGATCTGCCCCACATTCATGCGCGAGGGCACGCCGAGCGGATTGAGCACGATATCCACATGCGTGCCGTCCTCCAGGAACGGCATGTCCTCGATCGGCACGATCCTGGACACAACACCCTTGTTGCCGTGGCGGCCGGCCATCTTGTCTCCGGGCTGCATCTTGCGCTTTACGGCCACGAAGACCTTGACCATCTTCATGACACCGGGAGGCATCTCGTCGCCGCGCTGCACCTTCTCGACCTTGTCCATGAAGCGCTGCTGCAGCGCGTTCTTGGATTCGTCGTACTGGGCGCGAAGCGCCTCGAGCTCGCTTTGCAGCTTCTCGTCCTCAACGGCGAACTGCCACCATTGCGAACGGGGATACTCGCCGAGAAGTTCCTTCGTCAGCGCACCGCCCTTCTTGAAGCCCTTGGGCCCGGCGATCGCTTCCTTGCCGATCAGCATTTCAGAAAGGCGCGCATAGACGTTGCGGTCGAGAATCGACTGCTCGTCGTCGCGGTCCTTGGCGAGCCGCTCGATCTCCTCGCGCTCGATCGCCATGGCGCGCTCGTCCTTCTCCACCCCGTGGCGGTTGAAGACACGCACCTCCACCACCGTCCCGTAGGTGCCGGGCGGCATGCGCATGGACGTATCGCGGACGTCGGACGCCTTCTCGCCGAAGATGGCGCGCAGCAGCTTCTCCTCCGGCGTCATCGGGCTTTCGCCCTTCGGCGTGATCTTGCCCACCAGGATGTCGCCCGGCTGCACTTCCGCGCCGATATAGACGATGCCCGCCTCATCGAGATTCTTCAGCGCTTCTTCCGACACGTTCGGAATGTCGCGCGTGATCTCCTCAGGCCCGAGCTTCGTGTCGCGCGCCATGACCTCGAACTCCTCGATGTGAATCGAGGTGAAGATGTCGTCGCGCACGATGCGCTCGGAGAGCAGGATGGAGTCCTCGTAGTTGTAGCCGTTCCACGGCATGAAGGCCACGAGCACGTTCCGGCCGAGCGCCAGATCGCCCAGGTCCGTTGACGGACCGTCGGCGATGATGTCGCCCTTGTTGATCAGATCGCCCACGCGAACCAGCGGACGCTGGTTGATGCAGGTGTTCTGGTTGGAGCGCTGGAACTTCTGCAGCCGGTAGATATCAACGCCCGACTGGGAGGCATCCACGTCTTCCGTGGCACGGATAACGATACGGGTTGCGTCCACCTGGTCGACGACGCCGGTCCTGCGGGCCGCGATGGCCGCGCCGGAATCACGGGCCACCACCGGCTCCATGCCAGTGCCCACGAAGGGCGCCTCGGCCCGCACCAGAGGCACGGCCTGACGCTGCATGTTGGAGCCCATGAGAGCGCGGTTGGCGTCGTCATTCTCGAGGAACGGGATGAGCGCCGCGGCGACCGAGACGAGCTGCTTCGGCGAGACGTCCATCAGGTCGACGTTCTCGCGCGGCGCCATGATCACTTCGCCGGCGTGACGGCAGACCACGAACTCGTCGGCAAAGCCGCCATTCTCGTCAATCGTGGCGTTGGCCTGGGCCACATAGTGCTTGGCCTCCTCCATCGCCGAGAGATAAACCACCTCTTCCGTCACCTTGCCGTCCACGATCTTACGGTACGGCGTCTCGATGAAGCCGTATTTGTTGACGCGGGCAAAGGTGGCAAGCGAATTGATCAGGCCGATATTCGGACCTTCCGGCGTTTCGATCGGGCAGATGCGGCCGTAATGCGTCGGGTGCACGTCGCGCACCTCGAAGCCGGCGCGCTCGCGGGTCAGGCCGCCCGGTCCAAGCGCCGAGAGGCGGCGCTTGTGGGTGATCTCCGACAGCGGGTTCGTCTGGTCCATGAACTGCGAGAGCTGCGAGGAGCCGAAGAACTCGCGTACGGCGGCGGCCGCCGGTTTCGCGTTGATCAGGTCCTGCGGCATGACCGTGTCGATCTCGATCGACGACATACGCTCCTTGATGGCGCGCTCCATGCGCAGGAGACCCAGGCGGTACTGGTTCTCCATCAGCTCGCCCACCGAGCGCACGCGGCGGTTGCCGAGATTGTCGATGTCGTCGATCTCGCCCTTGCCGTCGCGCAGCTCGACCAGGGTCCTCACGACCGCCACCATATCCTCGCTGCGCAGCACGCGCACGGTGTCCGGGCAGTCGAGCTCAAGCCGCATGTTCATTTTCACGCGGCCCACGGCCGAGAGATCGTAGCGCTCGGCATCGAAGAACAGCGAGTGGAACATGGCCTCGGCCGTCTCCAGCGTCGGCGGCTCACCCGGGCGCATTACCCGGTAGATATCGAAGAGCGCGTCCTGGCGGCTCTCGTTCTTGTCGGCAACCAGCGTGTTGCGGATATAGCCGCCGATATTGACGTGGTCGATGTCGAGGAATTTCACCTCGTTGCCCGCCGTCTCCAGCAGAATCTTCAGCGTCTTCTCGTCGATCTCGTCGCCGGCTTCGAGGAAGATCTCGCCCGTCTTCATATTGACGATATCCTCGGCGAGATAGTTGCCGAGCAGGTCGTCCTCGGTGGCGCGGATCGCCTTCAGCCCCTTGTCAGCGAGCTGGCGCGCCATGCGCGCGGTCATCTTCTTGCCGGCCTCGAGCACCACCTCGCCCGTGTCGGCGTCAATGATGTCGGCGGTGGCCTTCATGCCGCGGAAGCGCTCGGCCGAAAACGGCACGCGCCAGTTGTCGCCGTCACGGATGAAGGTGAGCTTATTGTAGAAGGTGGAGAGGATTTCCTCGCCATCCATGCCCAGCGCCATGAGCAGCGACGTCACCGGGATCTTGCGCCGGCGGTCGATACGCGCATAGACGATGTCCTTGGCGTCGAACTCGATGTCTAGCCACGAGCCGCGATAGGGGATCACGCGGGCGGCGAAGAGCAGCTTGCCGCTCGAATGGGACTTGCCCTTGTCGTGATCGAAGAAGACGCCCGGAGAACGGTGCATCTGCGAAACGATCACGCGCTCGGTGCCGTTGATGATGAAGGTGCCGTTGTCCGTCATGAGCGGCATGTCGCCCATATAGACGTCCTGCTCCTTGATGTCCTTGATGGACTTGGAGCCCGTATCCTCATCGATATCGAACACGATCAGGCGCAGCGTCACCTTCAGCGGCGCCGCATAGGTGAGGTCGCGCTGACGGCACTCTTCCGTGTCGAATTTCGGGGCCTCGAACTCGTATTTCACGAATTCGAGCATCGCCGTACCGGCGAAATCCGAGATCGGGAACACCGACTTGAAGACTGCCTGCAATCCCTCGTCGGGGCGCCCGCCCTGGGGCTCCTCGACCATGAGGAATTGGTCATAGGATGCTTTCTGAACCTCGATGAGGTTCGGCATCTCCGCAACTTCCGGAATCTTCCCGAAAAACTTGCGTACGCGCCTGCGACCGTTGAATGTCTGGGTCTGGGCCATCGTCGCTCCTTGCCTGCCGCTTGCCTGCTACGGGCCGCCCGTAAGCGGCCATTCTAAACGGGGAAAAACCCATTTCCTGAAAGCCGCTACCGGCCTTCAGGAAAAAGGTTTCCCGTCCCCCTTTTCCGCTTGGCCCGCGGGCGGTGACCCGCCCGCGGATCCTGCGGAGCTTACTTCAACTCGACCTTGGCGCCTGCACCTTCGAGCTGGGCCTTGATCTTCTCGGCCTCGTCCTTGGCAACGCCTTCCTTGACCGGCTTCGGCGCGCCCTCGACCAGGTCCTTGGCCTCTTTCAGGCCGAGACCGGTGATCGCGCGCACTTCCTTGATCACGTTGATCTTCTGGGCGCCGGCATCAGCCAGCACGACGTCGAACTCGGTCTTCTCCTCGGCAGCCGCCGCCGGGGCAGCAGCGCCACCGGCCGCAGCAACGGCAACCGGAGCCGCCGCGGAGACGCCCCACTTCTCTTCCAGCATTTTCGAAAGCTCGGCCGCCTCGAGGACGGTGAGGCTCGAGAGGTCTTCAACGATCTTCGCAAGATCAGCCATTTTTCATTTCCTTTAAAGTTCGAACAGTGTTGTTTCTGGTGGTGAGGAACCGCCTCACGCCGCTTCGTCCTTCCGGGCATAGGCGCCAACGACGCGGGCAAGCTGGCCCGCCGGAGCGTTGACGATCTGTGCGATCCGGGTTGCCGGCGTTTGAATCATGCCGACGATCTTTGCCCTGAGCTCGTCCAGCGAAGGCAGCGAGGCAAGTGCCTTCACGCCTTCCGCATCGAGCGCGGTCGCGCCCATTGCGCCGCCGAGGATGACAAGATTGTCATTGCCCTTGGCGAACTCGCTGGCGATCTTCGGAGCAGCAACCGGATCATCCGAATAGGCAATCAGGGTCTGCCCCTGGAACAGGGCCTGAATGCCTTCGGATGGAGTGCCCTGAAGAGCGATCTTGGCGAGACGGTTCTTCGCGACCTTGACGCTCCCGCCCGCCGCACGCATCTTCGACCTGAGGTCGTTCATCTGCGCGACGGTGAGACCGGCATATGTTGCCACGACCACTGATCCGGTGTTCTGGAACACCTGATTCAGGCTCGCGACGAATTCGCGTTTTTCCGCTCTCTCCACAGCCTTCTCCAGTTAACGGCGCCTCACGCGAGTGCTGCGCCGGGTTGCCTTTTGCCGGCCGGGCTTTCCTTCAAGGATCGCCCGAACGACGCTCGAGGATCCTGCCCCCTTCCGACGCCGCCCGGACGGACGACATGCAAAAGGCCAACACGGTTCGAACCTTTCATCGGCCTGGACCTTCCCAGGCTTTTGTCCGGTCTCACCCGTCTCATGCAGGCCCTTCATCAGAATTAAGGCGAGCCGCCTGCAATCTCGGACAGGATTTCCGGAGGTATCCCTCCGGATCCGGGCCGCTTCCGGCCCGAACAAGGGCGGGGAGGAACATCCTCCCCGCAAACTCTTTACGATGCCGCCAGTGTCGACGGATCGATCTTGAGGCCGGGACCCATCGTCGACGTGATCGAGACACGCTTCAGATAGTTGCCCTTGGCTCCCGAAGGCTTGGCCTTGATCACCGCATCGGCAAACGCACGCACATTCTCGGCGATGGCGTTCTCGTCGAACGAGACCTTGCCGACGCCGGCATGCACGATGCCCGCCTTCTCGACGCGGAACTCGACCGCCCCGCCCTTGGAAGCCTTGACGGCCGCCGCGACATCGGTCGTGACGGTGCCGACCTTCGGGTTCGGCATCAGGCCACGGGGACCGAGCACCTTGCCCAGACGGCCGACCAGCGGCATCATGTCCGGCGTCGCGATGCAGCGGTCGAAATTGATCTCGCCCTTCTGCACGGTTTCCACCAGGTCTTCCGCGCCGACGATATCAGCACCCGCAGCCTTCGCTTCGTCCGCCTTGTCGCCCTTGGCGAAGACAGCGACGCGCACCGAGCGGCCAGTGCCGTTCGGCAGATTGACGACGCCGCGCACCATCTGGTCCGCATGGCGCGGATCGACGCCGAGATTCATCGCAACTTCGATGGTCTCGTCGAACTTTGCGGTCGCCCGCTCCTTGATCACCTTCACCGCCTCGTCCAGAGGATAGAAGCGGTTGCGGTCGATGCCCTCGCGGCCCTTGGCCACGCGCTTGGAAATCTTCGCCATCGCCTTACCCTACAACCTCGAGGCCCATGGAACGGGCGGAGCCTTCCACCATGCGCATGGCGGCTTCCACATCGTTCGCGTTCAGATCCTTCATCTTCGTCTCGGCGATCTCGCGCACCTTGGCTCGCGAAATCTGGCCCGCGGACTGCTTGCCCGGCTCCTTCGATCCCGACTTCAGGTTCGCCGCCTTCTTGAGGAAGTAGCTCACCGGCGGGGTCTTCATGGTGAAGGTGAACGACTTATCCTGGTAGTAGGTTATGACCACCGGGATGGGCGAGCCCTTCTCCAAGTCCTGGCTCTGCGCGTTGAACGCCTTGCAGAACTCCATGATATTGATGCCACGCTGACCAAGCGCAGGGCCGATCGGAGGCGACGGCGTGGCCGACCCCGCGGGAACCTGAAGCTTGAGCTGGCCTGCAATTTTCTTAGCCATCTCTCATCTGCCTCGTCATTTGCCGGCTTCCCTCAGCGGAAAAGGCCGGCGGTTGCAGTCTGGTGGTGCGGAACCCGGCCGCCGGCTACGCGGCCCGTCCCTTCCACCGGTTCGTTCCGGAAACCGGAACCGCCGGTCAGGTCTTCTCGACCTGACCGAACTCCAGATCGACGGGCACCGCGCGCCCGAAGATCGAAACTTCCACCTTGAGCCGCGACCGCTCCTCATCCACTTCCTGCACGAAGCCATTGAAGGAAGCGAACGGACCATCGGAAACGCGCACCTGCTCGCCGATCTCGAAGGTCACGGAAGGCTTCGGGCGCTCCACGCCCTCCTGAACCTGCGTCAGGATACGCTGCGCCTCCGCCTCGGTGATCGGCACGGGTTTGGAATCGCCCAGGAAGCCCGTCACCTTCGGCGTATTCTTGATCAGCGAGAACACGGCGTCTGTCAGATCGGCCTTCACCAGCACATAGCCGGGGAAAAACTTACGCTCGGCATCCACCTTGCGGCCGCGGCGGACCTCGACCACCTTCTCGGTGGGCACCACCACATTCTCGATCAGATTGGATAGCCCCTTCTGGCGCGCCTGCTCCTCGATCGATTCAGCGACCTTCTTCTCAAAATTCGAATAAGCATGGACGATGTACCAACGCGCCATCTAAAAGTAACTCCCTTCCTTGCCGGATGACTTTCAGGCGCCGATTCCGAGAATCAGCTCGATTGCCCATGCCATGAGCTGGTCAGCGGCAAAGAAAAAAATCGCAGCCAAAGCGGCAAAAGCCAGCACCATCACGGTGGAGATAAGTGTCTCCCGGCGCGAGGGCCAGGTTACCTTCGCCGTCTCCGACCGAACCTGCTGAAGAAAAGTAAAAGGGTTGGTGGTCCTAGAGGCCATCTATCGCTCTTTTTTGTTGAAGCATCCGGGGAAAATCCCGGTCCTGCACCGGCCGCAACCCTCACCGCAATACGAAGGGCCGGCGAATCGCCATTCTTCGCACATACGACAAGGGCGCGTAAAGCTGCTCCCCAGCTTCACGCACCGCCTACTTGCGCCCTACATAGTTCCGATTCCTCCCACGCGCAAGTGCCTTATTCACGGAGCTCGCGAACCAATGAAGACGGGAGGGTGGCAGGGGCAGAGGGGCTCGAACCCCCGACCTGCGGTTTTGGAGACCGCCGCTCTACCAACTGAGCTATACCCCTATCGGGCCTCGAAGGGCCGCTTTCGAGCATGCCTTCTAGTGCGTGTTTGCGTGCTTGCCAAGCCCATTTCTAGCGTCTCCAGCCGCTATTCGCCGCCGTGACGCGCCTCATATGGAAAGCGTGGCCGCCGCTATCAACACTAAAAAGAAAGGGCAGCCGAAGCTGCCCTTCCAAACGGGAAATCCGCTGCCTCTTTACTCTGTGATGCTGGCGACGATGCCGGCCCCGACGGTGCGGCCGCCTTCGCGGATGGCGAAGCGCAGGCGCTCCTCCAT
>NZ_JAAAPL010000011.1 GCF_011317445.1 Chelativorans multitrophicus | reverse complement strand
AAATTAACTGCCAATTCTCAAATTATGTGCCGGCCGAAGCATCTGGAATCGCTTGTATGGCATTCTCATAATTAAGTGCCAAGCGACATCTGATCCCCCCTGCTATCGAGGCAATCGAGCGCTTCTCGTCTGGTTCTAGCTGAAACAAAGTCCATTAGTCCTGCCCGCTACTAGCTCTCGTTTTGCCGGCTCTGGGCCGGCCAGGTATTTGCAAGTTCAGAACCCGCCGGTGATGAGCTCGATCTTCGAACCATCCGAAAACCGACTGAAACGGAAGGCCTTCGGGTCCACAATAGGCGTATGTCCCGTTACGAGGTCGGCCATGAGTTTGCCCGCCGCAGGTCCGATGCCGAAACCATGGCCCGAGAAGCCCGAGGCCAGGAAGAACCCAGGCACCTTTTCGACGGGTGAGATCACCGGCACGGCGTCGGGCGTGACGTCAATATAGCCCCCCCAGCGCTGGGCGATCTCGGCTTTCGCGAGCACCGGGAAGGCCCGTTGCGCAGCGCAAAGCGCAGAATCGGCGAGACGCTTGCTGGGCGCCGGATCGAGCACGCGATGGTATTCGAACGGGCTGGCCTCGTCGAGCGACCAACGCGTGGGTATTCGCGCCTCGTCGAGGAAGCTGAGGTCGAAACGCAGGTTCAGCGATCGCCATTCCATGCACAATGCAGGCAGAAACTTGAAAGCGTACTTGAAGCTCTTCGGCTCGATCCGAGTAATGTTCTCGTGCCCGGACGCGATGGTATGGCCGCCATCCCTTCGTTTGGAGATAGCAAAATCGTCATGCCAGATAGTCTGTTCCGGCCCGCCGTCGATCGGCTTGGTGCGTAGCACTGAATTCAGCACTTTGAGCTGTGGGAAATCGACGCCAGCATTGCCGGCAAACAGGTTTGACCATGCTCCTCCGGCCAGCACGACCGCCTTGCAGGCGATGTTCCCGCGCTCGGTCACAACGCCGCTTACAGCCCCAGCCGAAGTCTCGATTCCGCGCACGGCGCATTCGATCAGCACATGTGCCCCCCGGTCACGCGCCGCTTCGGCGATGGCCGGCGCCGCAAGCTGCGGTTCGGCCCGGCCATCGGAGGCGGTGTAGAGCGCACCCTTGAGGTCGAGCGTCGAACCGGGCAACAGATCACGGAACTCCTTGCCCGAAACCATCCGGCTGTCGAGCTGATAGGGCGCGAGCAATTCGTTCCATTTCTCGTGTTGGGCATACTGGCGGTCCGTCGCGCAGGTGAAGATGATCCCGGCACGATGAAAACCCGTCTCGCGGCCGGTTCGCTCGTTCAGCTCCGGCCACAGCCGCAGCGCTTCGGCCATCAGCGGCACCTCGCGCGGATCGCGGCGCGAAATGCGAACCCAGCCCCAGTTGCGGCTGGATTGTTCCCTGCCGATGCCGCCCTTTTCGCACAAGGCCACTCGAAGTCCACGCTCGGCCAATTCTAATGTGGTAGACGTTCCGATGATCCCCCCGCCTATGACGACGACATCAACCTGCTCGGGCAGGTCAGCATCACCGTGGACGGGTGTGACGTAGGGGCCGGGCATTGAATACCTTTCTCTACTTCGCAGGGGACGGCCAGCTCGGCAACGCTCGCCTCATTTCGCAAAAGCATCAGCATCCGCTGAACCCGTTGCCTGGCGCCTCGCACTCGTTACTCGTCACGCTACACACGATTAGCGATTTTGCAAATGATTTTTTGTTTCTAGAATGATTTGCTAAACAGTGGCGCACGGCTTTGCTCAAGGCGGCGTAACGTCGCCGGCGGCGCCTCGAACCGTTAGAAAAATGGATGCCTCTGAATTACCTCGCTTTTCTCGGCGGGAATTACGATCGGCCGCAGCGCCTATTTGCGCGGCGGACATGCGGGACCGGAAACCATCTTGCCTGGTGTCGTCGATCTGATCCGCCCTCTACCCAGGTCGGCCAATCTCGGCGACCACAAACGGCCGGAAACGCTACCTATCCAGCCGACCACATCAGATGGTCAAAGGGTTATCACTACATCGACAAGGAACATCATCTACAAGGTAGGGATTTCTCCACCTGATAAATCAGATCTGTTCAATCACGGTTTTCTGCAATTCTTACGATCACGAAAGTCTTCTTTACATAGTTATCGACGGTCCATTCCATGCGGGAACCATTCTCCATCACGAACGCATCGCCAACCTTCATAGTCTGCACGGTTCCATCATCCAGGGACTTGATGGTCACCTCGCCTTCGATAATCTGGCAGAACTCGACAATGCCATCCATGACGTCGAGAAACACTGATTTGTTCGCTTCCCAAACACCGGAGCGGATCACACCCGACCGGTCCTCGAAATGCAGCCATCGACCAAAAAGCGGATCGCCCGAAATGTTATTCTTTGTATCATCGACAACCTGACGAACAGGCGCGTTCTTGGAAAAGTTAGTGATAAGTCCCTTGTTCATTTCATACTCCATTGGTTACGACGGAACGCTTGCAACGCGGTTCAGGCGCACGTCACGTCGCCATTCAGGCAAATCGTCGCTGTGTTCAATTACCGGCTTACCGGAAATTATATCCTTTGCTGGCCAATTATCCGGCGATAGATCCCCGGTTGGAGGGCCCCCGCAGAGTTATCCATATCGTCTTGGTCTGGAGATATTGGTCCATAGCTTCCGTTCCGTTGTCGCGCGACAAAGAGCCGGATTGTTTGTACCCTCCGAAAGGAGTTTTTATATCTCCCTCGGAGAAGCCATTGACCGAGACCGTGCCGCAGGGCAGGCGACGCGCAAGATGAAGCGCCCGATCCAAGTCGCGAGTGAACACGGTTGCGTGCAGGCCGTATATCGTATCCGATGCAATCCGCAGGGCGTCATCCAGCCCCTTGACAGGCATCACGCCCAAAACCGGACCGAAAATCTCTTCCCGGGCGATCGTCATTTCCGGCCTCAGACCCGAAAAAACGGTCGGCTCGATAAAATAACCCCTGCCTTGACGAGCGCCGCCAGTGAGCCGGCGGGCGCCTTCCGATTCACCGCGCTCGATATAGCCAACCACGCGCTTCATATGTTCTTCGGTGACCATTGCGCCGATATCGGTTGAAGGGTCCAGAGGATCTCCGACTTTGTACTTCTCAGCCCGCGCCACAACACGTTCGACGAATTCATCCGCGACGCGGGTATCGACCAGCTGACGCATGTTGGCCGAACAGTTTTGACCACCGTTCCAGAACGCGGAAGAAACCGCATGCTCGACGAGATCATCGTTGAGATCCGCGTCATCCAAAACTATAAAAGGACTTTTGCCTCCCATCTCGAGGCCCACGACCTTGAGATTGCTTTCACCGGAATACCGAAGGAAGAAGCCACCGACTTCAGTCGATCCGGTGAATGAGATGATGTCGACGTCATTGTGTCGACCGATTGCCTGTCCCGCGGTCTCGCCCAGACCTGGCAAGATATTGAGCACTCCGTCCGGCAAACCGGCCTGTTGCGCCAGTTCTGCCATCCGGATTGCGCTGAGGGGTGTCTGTTCGGCCGGCTTCACGATGCAGGAACATCCCGCAGCAAGCGCTGGCGCTACTTTCCAGGCCGTCATAAGCAACGGGAAGTTCCAAGGCACGATAATCCCCACGACGCCCGCCGGCTCTTTAACAATCAAGGCCAACGCACTTTCGCCAGTCGGCGCTACCTTGCCGAACGATTTATCGATAAGCTCACCATACCACTGGAAGAAATTGGCGACTTCCGTACCAATTTCCTTAAGACAATCCGTGATTGTCTTGCCGCTGTCCAGGCTTTCGAGAACGGCAAGCTCAAATGCATTCTCCCGAATAAGATGAGAGAGCCTGGTCAGAACCTCCTTGCGATGTTCAGGCTCTGCACGCGACCATTCTCCGTCATTAAAGCTGCGGCGTGCCGCAATGACCGCTTTGTCAACATCTTCCTTTTTGCAGTGTGCGACCGAACAAAGGACCTCGCCCGTTGCTGGATTGACCGTATCAAATTTATCACCATCTTCTGCCCAACATAGTTCCCCGTTGATGAAAGCCTGTGCTGGGAAGCGGAGAGTTGAAGCGACTTCTCGAACCTTGTCATAAGATATTGTCATGTCCTTCCCACCATTGTGTCGTGTAAAAGTTTAGCTTCAACATCCGAGTGCCGCCGCGACGCCGGGACTCGGTGGCACGAGTACCGTCGGAATTGCCAGGTCCTTGGCCAGCGCGACGCTGTGTAGAGCACCGGCGCCGCCCATTGCGACAAGCACGAAGTCGCGTGGGTCATAGCCACGGCTGATGGAAATCAGCCTTATCGCATCCGACATGTTTGCATTCGCCACCGAGACGATCGCCTGTGCTGCGTCCTCCGTGCCGAGGCCGAGCGGCTTGCCGATGACTTCGTCAATTGCATTGGCCGCCTTTTGCTGCGATAGCACCACCCGCCCGTTTGCCAGGCTGGTACCCAACCGACCGAGGACAACATTGGCGTCGGTGTTCGTCGGTTTGGCGCCCCCGTTCGGATAGCAGGCAGGACCGGGGTCGGAACCGGCCGATTGCGGACCGTTGTGCAAGGAGCCGGCCTGGTCGATCCACGCGAGTGAGCCGCCCCCCGCGCCGATGGTAAGCACTTCAATGCTCGGAAATCGGATCGGGTATTGACTGCAATTTGGCTCTACCATGTGCCAAACCTGATCCCCTTGCACACCGCCTCGCACTTGTTATTCGTCACGCTACACGCGATTAGCGATTTTGCAAACGATTTTTT
Organism: Chelativorans multitrophicus; assembly: GCF_011317445.1. Lineage (GTDB taxonomy): Bacteria > Pseudomonadota > Alphaproteobacteria > Rhizobiales > Rhizobiaceae > Chelativorans > Chelativorans multitrophicus. The sequence continues at coordinate 39,383 of NZ_JAAAPL010000011.1, read as the reverse complement.
TCTTTCTAAAATCATTTCACATATCTTGCGCATCGACTTTTCTCAAGGTGGGGTAAACGTCGCCGACGGCAGATCAAGATACAGCAAATAGATAGCTTTGATTATGTCGCTTTTTCGGTGAGGTTTCGACGATAGCGGTGCCGATTTGCGAGAAGGAGATGGATGCGGGACAGGCCGGTTTGGAACATTGACGAGCGTTACGCGCGGCTGGTTGTACCGGACCGAAACAAGTCATGAGTTGGCATATGGCCGTTGTGAACCCTCGCGTGCCCGAAGAACGAAAACCGGTTGCCAACGGGCATCGCAAGCGTCAAACTTGTTTTTAATGCCATCGACTCGACGGCACTGCGCCACCACACCGCCTGATCTGCCGCGTTCAGCCATTTCCTGCCAGAGCTCAAATCGGACTTGCCCTTGCCTCTTGAGATATCAGCAAGTAAGTTTCATTTAACCGGCCCCGAACGGTGAACGGACATAATCGGCACGGATATTGGGGTCCTACAAACTGGATTAGATATGAGCGGAATAAATGCATTGAATGTACAGACCTCGGATGAGAAGGGCCCAGCAAGCCCCTTCTCCGTGGATCAATTGCGTATTGGACCAAGGCTTAAGGCTGCTCGCCGTTTGCAGCGCATTACGTTAGCTGAACTATCCAAAAGAACTTCGATTTCTATTAGCCTTCTTTCTCGTATCGAGAATGACAAATCGGTTCCCTCACTGGAATCTCTTTTCGTAATTACGAACACGATGGGGATCGATATCACCACTTTCCTCACGCTGGAGATTCCTGACGAGTTCCTGATCAAGAAGGAGTCTCGACAGACTGTGACTGTCGTAAACGGCGAGGTTGAGATAGAGGTCCAAGTTCTGACCTTGGACAGTGAGAGTGCACTCCTCGAAGGGTTTCTCCTGAAACTTCCTCCGCGCGCATCGGGCGGCCCGTCCATGTCTCACGAAGGGGAAGAATTGATCTACGTGGTCAAGGGCGAGCTTGAGGTCACCGTCAATGATTCGACCTTTGTAGCCAAGCGTGGCGATTCACTCCACTATCCGTCGCATTTTGACCATACATACCGAAACGCCAGCGACCAGGAGACGGTCGTTATCTGGATTAACACGCCCCCACCGAAAATATCCCGACTACGCAAGCCGCCATCCAACGGGGACGGTGAATCTCACCGGTCTGAAGATCCGATTCGGTAAGTCGCCGCCGTCTTGAATGAGATATTCGACCCACCGCTGGTGGCGGGTGCTTATCCCTTGTTTGCTATCCGAAACTCTCCTTTGCTAAAGAGGATATAGCAGGACAAAGACGGGACGTCGTGGCGCCTCTGCGCTGACCAGACTCTACGCTGCCGTGCGCCGAGCCCTGTGGCAGATTATCGGTCCTCCGGGTAAGAGCTTGCGCGGAAACGCTCGGTGACCATCAAAGCAGGCTTGCGCCTGGTCGCCGGCTCCGTCATCACGGCCGCTTGAGGCGACGAAATGTCAGTTTGAGAATCCACTGATTTGTAGCCTTAGGGTTTATCAAAGGAAGGATACTAAAACTTGATCGAAGTTTGAAAAACCACTATAAACTAAACCATGAGTGAAGAATCCACTGGAAAGTTAAACCAGCTACAGCGTCTCCTCCCCGAGGGCCTGGTCGTGGATTCCGGCTGGCTCAAAGAGCGCGGCTACTCTCCGCAGCTGCTGCGCAAGTACGTTCTGAGCGGCTGGCTGGAGCGTCCCTTCCATGGCGTCTACCGCAAGCCCGGCGGCAAGCTCCTCTGGCAGCATGTCGTCATATCGCTGCAAAGCCTGCTCCTGAAGCCGCTTGTCGTCGGCGGACGCACAGCACTTTCCCTTCACGGCTTTTCCCACTACCTGCGGCAGGAGGAGCGGGAGGTTCATCTCTACGGACCCGAGAACCCGCCGTCCTGGCTGAACAAGCTGACATTGCCGATCAGATTCCTTCATCACAACAGCGCCACCCTGTTCGCCAACGAGCCGATACATTTCGGGCTTACGAGCCTTGAATGGAACCTGAAGGATAACAGCGCGCACCGCGCCGACAACCTGCATGGCGGCTCGTTCCGGGTCATGCCGTGGGGACCTTGGGAGTGGCCCCTCACGCTTTCGACTCCGGAGCGCGCCATCCTTGAAATGCTGGACGGGCTGCCTGCCCATGAAAGCTTCGATGCGACCGACAAGCTGTTCGAGGGGCTCAACACCCTTAGCCCCCGGCGACTGCAGAAACTGCTCTCCGACTGCAAGAGCATCAAGGTCAAGCGCCTCTTCTTCTTCTTCGCCGACCGTCACAACCACCCGTGGCGCAAGCACCTTCACAAGGAGTCTTTTCATCTCGGCACCGGCAAACGCCTGCTGGTTCATGGCGGCCGGCTCGATCCCACCTACCTGATCACGGTCCCGGAGGAGCTTTATGGCGGTCAGTGAAGATTATCGCCGGCAGGTCCAGCTTCTTATGCAGGTGCTGCCGTTCGTTGCCGACGAAAAGGAGTTTGCGCTCAAAGGCGGCACGGCGATCAATCTCTTTATTCGCAACATGCCGCGCCTATCGGTCGATATCGACCTCACCTTCCTTCCTGTGGCCGGCCGTGAGGAGTCACTCGTCGCGATCAAGGCCGCGCTGTTGCGGATCAAGGAGCGCATAGAGAAAGGCGTGCGCAAGGCGAGGGTGGCTGAGAGCCGCCAGCAGGACGGCACGCTCACCCGGCTAATTGTGCAGCTGGGCAGCACGCAGATCAAGATCGAAGTGACACCGGTGCTGCGCGGCACGGTGTTCGCGTCCGACATCCGGCCCGTGGCGCAGGCCGTCGAAGACGAGTACGGGTTCGCGGAGATACAGGTCGTCTCACCCGCCGATCTTTATGCCGGCAAGATCATGGCGGCCCTTGACCGGCAGCATCCGCGCGATCTTTTCGATGTGCGCGATCTGCTTGCAAATGAAGGGCTCGATGAGACGCTGCGGCAAGCCTTCATCGTCTATCTCATCAGCCATGGCCGGCCGATCCGGGAGGTGATCGCCTCGCCGCAGAAAGACATCGCCGCCGAGTACGAGAACAATTTTGTGGGCATGACCGGCGGCGATCCCGTCACCCTCGAGGAACTGATCGCCGCGCGGGAGCAGCTGGTCAAAGGCCTGATCGGCGGCATGCCGGCCACCCACCGGGAGTTCCTTGTCGGCTTCAAGAATGGCACGCCCGACTGGGACAAACTGGGCCTGCCGGCAGCGGCGGAGCTTCCGGCCGTCAGGTTCAAGCAGCTCAATCTCGACAAGCTCCCGGCGGGCGTGCGCGGCAAGCTTGTGCGCGACCTCGCGGAATTCCTGGGCGTTGAAAGTGATGGCCCGTAGCGATCGCGGCGGGACCGTCGCTTGCGTGATCGCGGTCAACGACATCATGGATTGAGCAGCTGACGAAGGAAAAGGATCAGGTCGGCGTTACTCGACGACTTCAAACGGCCAATCGAAATGGGAATACAGAAACGGCTTGCCGCCTTCACGGTTGGTCTCCTTCGCATAGATGCGAAACTTCGTGCCTACAGGGTACAGCTTGCGCAGGGAACGGGAGCATTCGACATCCATCGTAGGCGGAAACTGCTGCCCGGCAACCGGCCGAACATGCACTCGCGAACTCTTGCCCGATTTCACGGCATGATAGATCTTGACGATCACCTGCTGATACCGTGACCAAGGATCCCTAGGGCATATTGTCTGGATCAATCCCACGACCACCGGGCCTCGTCACGTTGACCCTGCGGGAGGGGAGTTCCGGCTGATCGCGGACGGCCTCCTTGAGTTTAGAATTGCAATTCCGACCGGGGAACTGGACGGCGACTTCCACGACAAATTTGGGACTTTTCGAGATGAGGCCGGGGATGCGGTAGCGTTTCATGGGTCACCGAATGACAGCGAAAAGGCTTTTCGAAACTACGAGTCGATTAGTGTTTTCTATTCCTGGATAGACGGTCGCGAGGCCATGCGAGTCCAGAACGAGCAGGAGCGGTTCAACCTCATCTGGAACAACGGTGACATCAATCTGAGGGTCTATGACCTGCCAGACGCTGTTCGGCGCAATTTGATCGAGTTCACGAGCCGCACGGCGCGGCCTTATCCGGCGCCACCGGCGGAAGCGGAGGGCGGCGCCGTTCGATGGGAGCATCAGCGCGATGCAGTCGCCGCTTTTCTCAAGGCTAAGGCCGGCATTCTGGAAATGGCGACCGGCACGGGAAAAACACGAACTGCACTAACCATCGCCGAGGAACTCCAAGCGCGTGGCGAGATCAAAACCGCTGTGGTGGCGGCCTATGGCACCGACTTGCTCGACCAATGGCACAAGGAGCTGGTTCGCCGCACGACCATGCCGGTCTTCCGGGCCTACGAACGCCATCATGAGGCGCAGTCGTTCCTGAACGATCCCGACGGCGCGATCTTGCTGGCGTCTCGTCAGTCGCTCGCCGACATCCTGCCGAAACTGCGTGCTGGTGCCTTCGCCAAGGCGCTGCTCATCTGCGACGAAGTGCATGGGATGGGATCGCCCAGCCTGGTTGCGTCACTGGCCGGTCGTTTAAGGCCGTTCGCCTACCGGCTCGGCCTAAGCGCCACCCCCGAGCGCGAATATGACGGCGACGGCAATCGCTTCATCGAAGACGAAATCGGGCCGGTGATCTTCGAGTTCGGCCTGAAGGACGCCATCCAAAAAGGCATTCTCTGCGGCTTCGACTATGTAGAGCTAGAGTATGAATTTTCCGACGAGGATCGCGCGGCCTTGGCCCTGGCGATCCGCCGCTATCACGCAAAGGCACGCGCCGGTGACGCACCCCCGATTGAAGCGCTGTATCAAGACATCGCACGCATACGCAAACTGTCCCAGGAGAAGATCCCGCCGTTCCGCTCCTACGTGAGGGAGCATCCGGAAGTTCTGCAGCGCTCGCTCATATTTGTCGAGACTGCGGAATATGGTCTGCTCGTTCAAGACATCCTCATGGCTCAGCATGTCGATTTCCATACCTACTATGGGGATGACGACCGGGCGAACCTTGGCCGTTTTGCGCGCGGCGAGCTCGGTTGCCTCGTAACCTGCCATCGGATTTCGGAAGGCATCGACATTCAGTCGGTGAATAACATAGTTCTCTTCGCTTCAGCTCGGGCGCGCTTAGAGACTGTTCAACGCCTCGGCCGGTGTCTGAGGATCGACCCCAACAACACCGAGAAGCGCGCCACTGTCGTGGACTTCATTCGAGTGGAACATGATGATCAAAATGATCCAACTGGGGAATTGAGCGCCGACGAAGAGCGTCGTGACTGGTTTCGGGATCTCTCCGCTAGCAAACAGACCTAGCCATTCTGCTTTGTGTGCTAGCGTCATTTCAACTAAAGCAGCAAAAAAAGGGGATCGCGTGTGGGCGCCTTGCACTCAGACCTCGACACCGCGGTAGCGGAAGCCTTGTCGGCCGCCGTCGATCAATCGGCGGAATTCAAGCGCCGGCTGCGCAAGCTAATCGAGAACGCCACAACTTCGAACCTCGGCGATGACGACGTCCGCGAGGTCATCGAGCTCGCCACCATCGACGACGGCCTGGAGGACTGAAGTGGAGATCAGGGTTCTAGGTTGGCGCTATGAGAACCTGCGCGGCGGTTTGCGCGACGTCAGCATCGACCTGGAGAGCGCGCCGGGCCGTTGGACCCTGATTCAGATGCCGAACGGCACAGGCAAGACCACGACCATGTCATTGTTCCGGGCCGCGTTCTCCGGCGAACACCTAACGCCCGAATTTGTGCGCGATCTGCGCGCCGCCGACGACGTCGACAATGGCCTATTCGAGGTCCGCCTCTCGATCGATCGCAAGCCGTTTCGCATCCAGATCCGGTTGAACTTCAAGGACGGCACGCATCAATATTGGACCGCCCGTTCCGAGGTCCGCAGCGGCGGCCTGGAAGAGGGCCTCTCCCTTCCGGTCGATCTGAAGCGGCTCATGACGTCCGACTTCACGCGGCTCTTCGTGTTCGATGGGGAATTGGCCAAAGAGATTCGCGCGGTGGGCAAGGACCGGGCGGCGATGGCGATCCGAACTCTTTACCGCCTGGACAGGCTGGAGCACCTGAATGTGCAGATCGGCCGGCTTGTCGAGGAGCAACAGCAGCGCGCGGCCGCGGTCTCGACCGCCACTGAACGCAAGGGGGTAACCCGCTGGAAGCGAGCCTACGACGCGGCCGTCGCCCGCAAGACGGCCTTGGCCGCCGAGCAGCGCGAACTGCAGAAGCGTCGCAAGGAAATGGAGGCACGCCGGACCAACCTGGCGGCCGAGATCAACGAGCGGATCGAGCAGGACGACGCGCTCAAGCTGCGCAAGTCGCAGTTGGACTCCGAGCGCGAGACTATCGACCGCGCCATTTTCGAGGCCACCACCCAGGGTATGGGCGTCCTTCGGCTGCCAGCGAAGATCCATCCTAACGTAGTCGAACGGTTGCGCGCACTCGGCAACAAGTTGACCCGGCTCAAGCTCCCAAAAACGATTTCGGCCGAGTTCTTCAAGGAGTTGGCGGAACAGCCCGAATGTGTCTGCGGCCGCGAGATCACGCCGAAGGACAAGGCGGCAATTCTATCGCGAGCCGACAGCTACCTTGCGGAGGACCAAATCCTTGTAATCAACAAGATGAAGCTTGCCCTGCGCGAGAGCAGCGCCGACGCGGCCGAATATACCAGCATCGCCACAACGCTGAACGGTGCCCTGCGCGACCTACGGCGCAATAAGAGGGCGCACGATCAGCTGGAACTGGAGCGGGTCGAGGCCGGCGACACCGAACTCGAGCGCCTGCGCGCTGAGGTTAATCAGCTGGGTCGGGATTTGGAGACCGCTGAGACCAAACTCGAAAAGCTCACCACCCGCGACGTGATCCGGCAACGGCTGTTGGACGCCAGCGATCAAAATAACATCCCGCTCTGCGACGCAGAAGTGAAGCGCTGTCAGGAGAAGCTCGCGACCGCCACCGACACCCTGCGTTTTGTCCTCCAATCGGAGCGGGTGAAGGAGCTCGTGAGCACGGTCGCCGCGCTGGCCCTTGAGCGGCTGCGCGAACGAGTCCGGGTCGCAACCAATGCGAAGCTGGTCCAGTTCGTCCCCAGCGAGTTACTGCAGGTGGCGCGCATCGGTGGCTCCCTAGAGCTCGGGTCAAGCGGCCTGGCGGCCAAAGGCGGCGTGAGCGAGGGCCAGAGCTTGGCAGTGGCTTACGCCTTCCTGACCTCGCTGCTTACCGAAGCACCCTACAAGCTGCCCTTTATCGTCGATAGCCCAGCGGTCTCACTCGACACGGCAGTGCGGCGCGAGGTCGGCGACCTAATCCCCGACCTCTTCGACCAGATGATCATGTTCGTAATCTCCAGCGAGCGGGAAGGTTTCGCCGACGCGTTCTATGGCCGAACGGGCGTGCGCTACATCACACTCTGGCGGGCTGACAGCGAGCGCACGGAGGTTCGCGACGGGTTACCGGTCTTCCAGTCGTTCCATCAGGTCGAGGCGGGAGCATGAGCTTCGTAATCAGCCAATCCGGTCGTACATTTTTCCGCGGGATCATCGCCCCGCCGAAGTTCCTGATGTTCGACGCCTACTACTGCTGTCTGATGGCTGGCCTAGACGCCCGTAAGATCGGATCGGCGGAAGACCTGGACAGCGATCCCTTCCTCAATGGCTATCCGGACGACTTCAAGGGCCAAGCCGACATCATCGCGGGTCTGCTCATCGACGCCGAGCTCGATCGCAAGGACATCCAGGCCGAGGACCGCGCCAGCATCGAACGCGAGATGACCCGGCTCATCGATCCGACATCCGCCACGCGCCTCAACAACGATGGCGACAAGCTGCTGAATCTCTACGCCGCCGCCGGCCTGGCGATGATCCAGGACAAGATCATGCCACCGAGTACGATCGAGGAATTCCTCGTGGCCTACCACCGCTTCTGGCATGTGGACGCCGAGCCAACCGCCTGAGCCCCGGAGTGTTCCAACCGCATGTCGATCCATCCCGCATTGGAAAGCGTCGGCCAGCTTTTCGGAGCTAACCTCATTTTCCGTGTCCCGCGCTACCAGCGCTACTACGCTTGGGACGCCGAGCAGATCGGCGACTTCCTCGCGGACCTCGAACTCTGCCTGAAGGCGCGCGCCGGCGGCAATCGCCGCGAGCATTTCTTCGGCGGCCTGGTGACCGTCCGTACGGACGTCGAGGGGAGCTCCCGCCAAAACATGGAGGTCATCGACGGTCAGCAACGGTTGGCGTCGTTCTCCATGCTAGCGGCGCAGTTGCGCAACGCCGCTGTTCAGCTTGCGGAGTCGGTGGACGCCGCAGTGCCGGATAATCCCAAGGAATTCCTGCTGGAGTTCGCCAAGACCCTGAAGGCGGAGTTCGAGCGGTATAAGGACAAGATCAAGCTGCAGGTCGTCGAAATCGACAGGCTTGAACTTTCCAAACCCGACCTGATCTTCTTCAAGGACCTCGTCGAAGGCCGCAACCCGACCCCGAGTCGCATGTCTCACAGGCTGCTCAAGCAGGCCTGGGACCGAATAGGGGCGAAGCTAGCACAGATTGTCGCCAGCGAGAACACGGACGTCGAAAAAGCGCAGGCCCTCTCCCTAGTCGACACCGTGATGGAGGAGGACTGGAATCCTCATCCACATGATCACTGACTCCAAGGCTGAAGCCTACCGCCTCTTCCGAGTCTTAAACGATCGTGGGACAGGCCTCACCGAAGGCGAACTGCTCCGCGCGCAGCTTCTTGAGGCGCTCGACGGCGTCGCGACCCCAGTCGAGATGCAAAGCGTCGAGGATACTTGGGACACAATCTTGGCAGAGCCGCCTGACGTGGTCGAACAGCAACTGCGCTCGATCTATGCCTCCCGGATTGGCAAACGGCCGGGGAAGACGACCTTGCTGGACGAATTCCTCGCCGGCTGTTTTCCCGAACTCGCCAGCTTGCCCTTGTCGGCTGGCGACGTTGCCGGGGTCGTCGCCAAGGTCAAGAAGCTGCATGAGGAGATCCATCTGCTGGTGAAGCTACAGGGCGGCGAATGGCCGTTCTCGTCCAGCACCAAGGTCACCGCCTGGGACCGCAGTCGCTTGGGCCTCCTCATCAACGAGCTCAAGCACACAAACTGCATGCCGCTGCTACTCGCCGCCACTCAGTTGGCCGAGAAGGACTTCGCCGATGTCGTGCAGATGCTTGAGCGCTTCATGTTCCGCTACAAGGTGATTTCCGATGCCCACATTGGGGCGGCGACCAGCGTCTACCACGAGCAGGCCGTGGCTATCCGCAAGGCGCCGGCGGCATACAAGATCGCTAACCTCCGTAAGAAGCTTCAGGCGCTGCTCGACAAGAGCGCCAACGACGCCGTCTTCAAAAGCCGGCTTCAGGGCATGATGTATGAGCGCGAGCTCACCAATAAGCCTCTGAAGTACCTGCTTATCACCTTAGAGAGCTATCTCCGCTGGTATCGCGATGGGGCGAAGGGCGCGCCAAGGTGCCTGGACAAGATGGTAGTGTTTGATCCGTCGGCAACGACGGTGGAACACGTTTACCCAGAGAAAGCCTCAGCCGCCGATGCAAGCCTTGATCCCTTGCTCGACACCTTGGGTAATCTGACGCTTCTGGGTTCGACCGACAACGACGCCGCTGGCAACAAGCCCTTTGCTAAAAAGAAGGCCATCTTCGAGAAATCGCTTGTCGGCCTCAATCAGGAGATCGCCAAGAACGCTGCTTGGACCGCGGCGGTTGTCGAAGCGCGGCAGACCGACCTGGAACAAGTCGCCCTGAAAGTGTTTCGCATGACTCCTTGAAGCCGGTCAGGCCGCGGGCCGGGCGAAGCTGCTCAATATTCCCGCTTCGGCGAGAATTAGGTCAAGGGCGCAGTCCATGTCGGCTTGCGAGGTGTGACGCCCTGGCGCGATCCGGAACGCGGTTCGCGCGCGCCCCGTGTCGCCGAACATCGCCTTCAGGACGTGGGAAGTCTCGATCTTGTCCGTTGCGCAGGCGCTGGCGGCAGAGAAACTCAGGTCCGCTCGCAAGTTGCGGATCAGGGCCAGTGGTTCGACCCCTTCGATCGAGAACGATAGGTTGTTGGCCAGCCGCTCCGCCGGGTGCCCGTTGAGCTTGACGCCGGGCAGGCTTGTTTGAAGCCTGTCGCGAAACAGGTTGCACATGGCACGAAGACGAACGCCATCCGCCTGCGCGCAGCGCCGCGCGATCGCCAAGGCTTCGCCCATCCCGACTATAGCGGCGGTGTTCAAGGTCCCCGGGCGCAGACCGCGCTCCTGACCGCCGCCGAAGAAGATCGGGGCGACGCGGGCCTTGGGTTTGCGCGAGCGGATGTAGAGCGCGCCGATGCCCTTCGGCCCATAGGCCTTATGGGCTGACAGGCTGGCCAAATGAATGTGGTCGCGCTCGACGTCCACCGTGCCATAGGCGACCACCTGAGCCAGGTCGCTGTGGAAGAGCACGCCGCGCGCTTCACAGAGTTCGCCGATTGCCCGAATGGGTTGAAGCGTCCCGACCTCGTTGTTTGCCGCCATTACCGAGACCAGGGTCGTTTCGTCGGTGATCGCATCCGCGATCGCATCGACGCTCACCCGACCAGCCTCGTCCACCGGCGCGTACGTGACGCGCCAGCCATCTCGCTCAAGCGCGCGGGCCGGCTCAAGGATCGCGGGGTGTTCGATTGCGGTGGTGACGATATGCTTCTTGTTAGGGTGAGCCCGTGCGACGCCCAGGATCGCGAGGTTGTTTGCCTCGGTGCAACTGCCGGTGAACACGATCTCCTTAGGCTGCGCTCCCAGCGCTTCGGCCACTTGCGCCCGCGCGCGGTCCACCGCCAACCCGGCCGCATGACCATGCGCGTGTTCGACGCTTGCCGGATTCCCGAATATCTCGCGCAGGAAGGGCTCCATCGCGGCGACAACGGCTGGATCGATCGGCGTCGTAGCGTTGTGATCGAGATAGAGGGGACTGGCCACGGCGCGATCGCTCAGGCGGAAGTCGGCACGAGGCGCAGGATGTCGGCCGGCGACTTTGCCCGCACCGACAAAGTCCCGACGCCCCGATGAATGTGGCCCCGCAACCGGTCCAGCAAAATCTCGTCCTCGAGCGGCGGGTCGGGTTCCTGGCCCTCTTCGACGAAGCGCAGAAAGGCGGCTATCAATGCCCCATACTCGCCAGTTAGCGTGTAGGCGTTGAACTCCGAGCCGTCCTCGTCTGGTATGGCGGCGCCGCCAAGCGGGCCTTCCTCGAGCGAGGTCATGATGGCCATCCGGCAAAGCAGGTTGGGTGTGACGCCTGTGCGCTGGCGCAGCGACCGCAGCTTGCTGGTGGCGTCAGCGGAAATCCTAAGCTTGCTGTAGTGCACGACGGCCCTCCCGCTTGGTTTGGGTATCAGCGAAGTAGCCATGCGAGGCCACCGTTCGGCCGCTGGCCGGGTCATAGTCCAGGCGATAGGCGTGCGAGACGCTGGCCTGCAGGTCCCCGACGAGGTGATCGTCGATTTCGGTGTCGGTCGATAGCAAGATCACCTGATGTGACGCGGCAGGAAAATAACGTCCGACGAGATTGGCTCGGTGCTCGGAATCAAGCCGCGCCAGCGGGGTGTCGATAATCATCGGCAGCGGCCGGCCGCTGGTCCGCGCCAAAGCCCATAGCATGGCTATGGCGTAGACCTGCTTTTCTCCCGCCGAGAGTGCCGCCTTCGGCACTTCGCGGCCGGCAGCGTCTATCAGGGTGGCCGCGAAGGACGCCGAGTCGATGCGCACGTCGGCGATTAGATCGACCTTTCGCACGAGGTGATTGAAGCAGCGCACGAATTCGGCGCGCAGCTGCGTAAGCTTGTGGTCCAAAAGGCGATGCTCGTAGTCCGCGAGGGCCTGTGCAGTCCGGGAGGCGAGTTCCGCCCGGTGCGTCGCGGCGTCCGAACCGGCCTGCTCCTCAAGAAGACGTCGGCGCTCACGCTCCATCGTGACCAACTGGCCCCGGAGCAGCTTGAGCTCCTCTTGCTTACCCTTGAGGAGCGATTCCGTCGATCCGACCCTTTGATCGGCTAAGCGCAGCTCGTCGAGCATGATCCCCGAGGCGGCGTTATCGGCCCGAGCGAGCATGACCTCCAACTCGCGACTGCGCCGAGCGAGCGCGTCAAATTCGTCCAGCAGGGCGAGCGCCCGCGGCCGCACCACGGTTTCGACCTCCGCCAGCCGGGTCAAGGCTGCGGTGCCGTCACCCACTTCGCGGAACGCCGGCGACGTCACAGCCAGTGCCGCCCTGCCGCTATGGGCTTCCATGAAACGTCGAAGGTCGGTCCAGTGCTTTTCGCTCCAGGCAGCGTTACGCTTAGGCCCGTCGCCGGTGCGCCAAGCTACCAGCGCTTTCTCTAGCGCTTCGGTGGACATCGCCGTAGCGTCGCCACCGCTCACGCGGGACAGCGCTTTGCGGAACGCGCCAATCAGCTTCGGCGCCATAGAGAACGGCAGTAGCTTGTTGGCGAGATCCCGAAGTTCATGCTCGCTGCGGTGCATGGCGCGCCGGACTTCCTCACGTTCGGCCTCGATCCGGACCCGATGAACCGCCGCGTCACCGCCTTCGGCGACAAATCGGCGCCTCACCTGCTCCGCCGCGCGCGCCTGGGAGTCTCGCGCCGACGTGAACTCGGCAACCTCGTCGCCCAGCACCGTGGCTTGGCGCTCGGCGACGCTGATGTCGCGGAGCAGGTTTTCAAGACGAGTGACGAGTTCCCCATCATCGTCCCGCTGATGCCGGGCGAGATAGAGCCCCAAGTCAGTGCGCAGGCGGCCGACCAGCTCGATCCCGAGCAGGCCCCGAACGGCTTCGGCCAACTGCTCGTTGTCTTCCTCGGCATCGGCGATCTCGCCGATCTTCTCGCCATCGAAAAAGAACAGTTGCGAAACTCCAGGGGGGATCAGCTCCTGAAGGAAGTGGTGCCATTCCTCGCGCGGTACCGAGGCGATTGCCGCTCCGTCCTTGTCGAGAAGCAAGCTCTCGACAAGGCTCTTGCCGCGCACCGCCCACTCCCGCCGGACGCGGTAGCGATGCACCGTCCCGGCCTCGGCGTAGTCGAACTCCAGGGCGACGGCGGCCGCGGGAGTTGTCGCGTCGCGATTGATACGTTGACGCAGGTAGGCCTCGTAGTCAGCTTGGCTGACGCGAGCGCCAAGGGCTCGCCGACCATAGAGCGCAAGGCGAACCGCTTCCAGGAGCGTCGTCTTTCCAGCGCCGTTCTTCCCACCGATCAGAATGATCGGCGTTGGACCGCCCAAGCGCTGTCGCGGGACGAGATCCAAATCGGTCACCCCCGCATAAAGGCCAAAGTCTTCAAGTCTGATGCTACGCAGGATCACGGCGCGCTCTCCGCCTGCGCGTCCCCTAATGGCAACTCCAGCGCGTCAGCCTCCTCGAGATCATCGACCTCAACAATGTCCGCCGAGCGGCTCCCCAGGCGTTCCTGCAGCACCGTCTCGAGGTCGCGCCACTCCTGACGAAACAACTCCTCGATCCGGGTATGGATGGCGTGTCGGCGCTTCAGGCCATGGGCGGCGCGTTCCACGTCGAGCAATCGTATGATTAGCTCGGTCGGCACAGAACGCTCGCTACAAACCTCCTCGAGCAGGCGGCCGTCCTCAGCCGTGAACCTGACACTGTCTTCCATCACCCAGTCGAGCTCGCGGCCAATGGCCGCGCGCACGATGGTCGGAACCGAGTCGGCCCAATCGCCCCGCTCAGCGCGCCAGATGCGGCGAATCTCATGCAGCTCCGCATCGTGGATCAACAGAGTGTCGTCGCCGGGCGGCGCCTCGCGCTGTACACGCACCTGCGTTTCGAGCAGACGCTCTAGGAGGGTCTTGCAGTAGGTCAGCGTATAGGGTCCGGGCACGGGGGTGTCAGTGCCCCGGATGAAGGAGACGTGGCCGTTACGGCGACGGAATTCCCGATAAAGCCGCTTCTTCTCGGGCGTTTGAGTCTCAGCCAGCAGATCTCGGAATTCCAGAAGTGGCTCAAGCCAATCCTCACCGGAATCGATCATCGCCTCCATCGAGCGATCCCGTTCGACCACGGTGCAGACCCAGCACCCAAACCGGGAATTGCCGCAGCTGGGTGTCGTGGTGTCCACCACCAGTGGACACTCGCCCGCCTGGGCGTTGCGATACATCGCCACGAGGTCGCGGTTGTTGTTCCCCCAAGGCGACGGGCTTTGCAGCAGGTAGGTCCAGACATCGTCCGTCGAAAAGGCCTCGATGGGCCCATAGACGAAGGCGTTCTGTAGCGAGGAATGCCGGGAGAGCACCGAGCCCTTGATGCGGTGGAACGACATGACCTGGGCCCGCGTAGCGCTCTCCGACGAGCGAACACCCAACACCATAACGACCTCGCCGAACTCGGCGACGCGCGCCTTGATGAAGTCGTTGGCCGGCTCGATTTTCAGGCGCTCGGTGCACCAGCGGAACCGGCGAGATGGCGCGGGATAGCCCCGACCGATCAGGTTAACCCAGAAGCTGCGGTCAACGTTGGGCGTCACTTTCTCAGTCTTAATAGGTAGGCCCTGTTCGGCCGCGGCCGCCGCAATGCGGGCCAGCGTCACGTCGATGTAGCGGACAATCACTGGCGTCTCGACCAAGGTATCCGAGGTGATCACATAGACCGGCTTCGTCCGATGTTCGGCGGGCAGGCCGAGCAGGGCTGTCCAAACCAGCTGTAGGGCGCAGGTTGAGTCTTTGCCGCCGGAATAGCCGATCACCCATGGGCGATTGTCGGAAAGGTATACCTCCCGTATCTCGCGGAGCCGGCTTTCGACGATGGCACCATCCAAAGGCGAGGGCCGCACCATCAGCTTGCGACCTTCAGCCGCGCCTCGGTTGAGGGTGCGTAGAGGTCCTCGATCCGCTGGGCTTCAGCGGACAGCGGCAGGCCTAAAGCCGTTACAACCACATTGGTCACGAGGGTTACGTTGTTTTTCGACTTGTTCACCTTGCCGGCGACCAAGGCGCGATTGTCCCAAAGCGCACGATTGGCCCGCGACCAGTCAATGGTGCGCAGCTTGGCCAGACGCGCTGGCCAAGCCTTTGGCACGCTCTTCATCAACTGCGCGCCTGCCGTCGCGATCGCCTGCACCGCCACGCCATGAGCGTGTATGTAGTCTCGCCGCAGCTCGTAGGAGGCGACGTCACGCGTTCCCACCCGCTGCCAATCCGGCATGTTGGCAATAACTGCCGTCCAAAAGGCGATGGCCTTGTCCTTGTCGTCAGGCTCCACCTGGCCTGCGCCGCTTTTCCCGATCACTTCGGCCGTCGCCTGGTGCAGGCTACTAAGCGTGAACAGCTTGATCGACCGGTTGGAAATGCTGCTGCTGTCGTAGCAAGTGAAGTCGCGAAACAACGGCACGGCAGCGACGACGTCGCGAGAAAGGGCCGCCAACGCGTCGCGATGGTTGTAGAGCAGCTTGATCGACTTCGTCGGCCGCACCGCATGGATGTTGAGGTCCGCGAACATCTGCTGCGAACGCTTGAGACCTCGATCGGCGAACACCACCACTGAGATGGTCTCATCGCCGAGTAGCGGTCGTTCGCGGATCGCTTCTTCAATCGCCGCCCGCCGGTGCTGGCCGTCATTGATGAGGATTGTCGCGGCCATGGCGATGCGCAACTTTCCGACAGCTCGCAACGGACCCTCCGTCGCCGCCGGTTCGAATTCGATCTCGCCGTCGATCGAAGCGCACAGTGACGAGAGAATATATTCTGATGCGTTGTTGGTGATGTAGGCCGCGATCGCTGGGACCCGCGCTCTGTTCAACACCCGTTGTGCGCGCAACTCAGCCGGCATAGCCTCGTCGTCGAACTTGAACAGCCGTGGCACGACCTTCAGCGGGACCATGATGACAAAGTAAGCGCTGCCAGCCTGCACGCCGCGGATGGCCGTAAAATCCAAGCTGTTGCCGTCCATCACTCATGCTCCGATCAACGCTGACGGAGCCTACGTTGGAAGAAAATGGAAGTCAACTTTTTTGCTCTGGACGTTTGACGGCTACGCAGCTTTGACTTCCAGTGCGTGCAGCTTGCCGGATTATCGATGCACCGTTGGGAGCCGTGCCGCAACAACTACAGCGAATCTAAAAGCTCTACGTCGGCGATGATGAAAGATTGTCCACAGGTCAAAGCGGGGCGCTTAGACAGTCATCTGCAGGCCACTGCTGGAGCAGGTGACCTGCAGCGGCGCAAGCAGCTTAATACGCGCACAACCTATTCATCGGCCATCATGCCGATTTCCGACTCGCCGTTGCCGGCAAAGTTCGAAATGACGTCTCCGGCCAGCAGCTTCTCCTTCGACAACAGCCCGGCGTCCTCTAGCGCCTCAAAATCCGGCAGGTCGCGCAGCGTGTCGAGCCCGAACTCCAGCAGGAACTCCTTTGTCGTGACGTAAGTATAGGGAGCACCCGGCGTCGGGCTGCGCGGTCCCGACGCGATCAGCTTTGCGCCGCGCAGATGGCCGATCAGGTCGCGCGACACTTCCTTGCCGAAGAAGGAAGAAAGCTCTCCGCGCGTGATCGGCTGGAAATAGCCGATGCACATCAGCACCAGCACCTCGGACTGCGTCAGGTTGGTCGCCTTCTCACCTCCACCGACGGCCGTCCGGATGGCGTCGGCATAGGCCGGCCGGGTCAGGTGTTTCCAGCCACCGGCGACCGCAACGAGATCATAAGGCCGGCCGCGCAGTTCCTCGCGGATGTCGTCGATGAGCAGATCAATGCTGCAGGTTTTGCCGACGATCTTTGCCAGCGTCTCGCGCCCGACCGGTTCGCTGGCGGCAAAAATCGTCGCCTCGACCCGCTGCATCCATTCGCGCCAGCGTGCTTCCGGCGGCAGGTGATCCAGCTCGCGATCGAACAGGGCATCTTCGTCCGCCCTGCCCCGTCGTTTGCGCGCAGCCTCCGCCATCGTCTTTACAGCCCGTAGATGCGGAAGGTTGGTCGGCCGGACAGCTCACGCACGACGCCGAGTTCCACCAGCCGGTCGAACAGGCGACGCAGGCCGCGGTCGCTCATACCGGCGATGTTCTCGGACGCGACAATCGCATCGTCGGACAACAGTCTTTCGACGACAAGATCGGACGCCCGAGCCCGCAACTTCGGCGCCACCGCCAGCAGCCGCTCGGATCGGCGACCGAGTTCGGAGGACAGATCAACCGCGCGCAACGCAGCACGGGCCTGGGCGGCAAGCAGGCTCTTCACCTGAGCGCCTTTATCTTCCATGCCCGCCAAAATGGCGGTTCCAAATCGGCGCGGACGACTGGCACCGCGACCTGCATTCACCTCCGCGCCCAGCAGCGGCACGGCATGGGTCCAGCCCAGACGCTGCGCGACAAGAGCGTCGGCGAGCCAGGCGCCGACCGCGCGCCCTACGCCGTATTGCTCGGCGGCGGTGAAGGCACCAGTCACCATCTCGACAATCCCGCCTGCGGAGAGCCGGTGGAGCTCGCCCAGCAGCTCGTTGATAGCCTCACCGTCAGAAGCGTGGCCGAACTCCTCGGGCACTGCGCCGAGGTTTTTTCCCGTCAGCAAGTCCTCCGGCGGCAGAGTGGCCAACCGGCGCCACGCCAAAAGCATGCGGCCCGCGGGGCCCACATCGTCACCAGCCTTCGTCAGCAGCGCGGCATCGCGCAGCGCCGCCTCATCCTCGACTCGGGCGGCCTGCTGTGCCGTTACCGCGGCGGCGGCAAGCGCCAGTCGCTGCCGCCAGGCCCCGGCCCAGCGCTCCTGCCGGCGGACCACCGCATCGAGCGCGCCGAGGACAGCGCCTGCGGTGAGCGCGACGTCCTCGACTTGTTTTCCCGCAAGGCTTTGCGGATCCGGGACAGCACGGCGCAGCCAGGCTGGCACCGTCGCTCCCGGCGCGGCCGACGCGGCGGCGCCGCGCGAGGTAAGGCGAGACGGTAAAGGTTTGGGCCGAAGAATCATCCGAGGGAGGATGAATCATGGCGGCGCTTTTTACAACGAAAATGCGGAAAAAGCGCTGTGGCTGTAGTATGCCTATAAGGAACGATAAAATTGCATTATCGGTCGTTTTTGGAAGTACGCAGGAACCCGTTCGCCGGAGCGCTTTTCGAGCGGATTTTTGAGATTTTTCGTTGGTCCGGTCACCGGCCGCGGCTCGTGCGTCGCAAATCAAGCCCGCATGCGGACCAACTGTTTCTGTGTAGCCCATTTTCGTCGTTTCCGCAACGGCCGGATACGAAGCTGTCGTCAGCAGACGCATTGGGTGCCGGCGTTTCGCGCGTCAGTGCTTAGCCAATGCTCCATCTGCGGACGCAGTGACCGCCAAAGTGCAATCGCTGGATAGTTGGCCATCAGAGATGGCCGGAAGCTCGCAGATCGGTCGCGAACGTCGTCAGGTGGAGCACCAGCCGTGGAGCGTGGCCTTCAGGTTGGTCGCGCAAGCGCTCGGCCCCAAAGGATTCGTACCACCTGGCCGCGCGTTCGCCCTTGGCGTCGATGATCATGAGAATGCCGCCGCCCTCCCGCCACCAGACGAAGGCACCGCCTGGCTGCGGCTACCAACAACTGTCCACCAAGCCCCTCCCCCGCAACCGATTTATCGGTGGCAATCCGCGCCAACAAAAAACCTGGGACCTCGTGACGCGCGAGCCCCTTCGGTATCCGCGACGGCACGGCAGCGTGGGCGACAGCCGAGGGGCAATCGAATAGAATCCCAATACGTGCCCAGGCCGCGCCGTTTCGATCGCGCAATAGGTCTTTGTGGCGTTCTGTTCATGGCTCTGACGCGCATAGCGAGCGAGAAACACGTTCATGTCGGGATCGCCGCAATCGAAGCCGCCCCGATCGTGCTCCTTGGAGATCGGCTCCTCATGCCACGCAGGAAGGCTCATCGGTCCCGCGGCAACGCGGCGATCGCAACACGGAGCTTTTCGTTCGGTGGCGGCGGATTGTCCAGCAGTTCCAAAATGCGCAGAAAATCCCGCTCCGAGACTTCTATTCTTTCGGCGTCCTTGATCACCGCTTCGGCCTCCCGCATAGCCGCGCGGGTGACGAACTCTGTCAGATCCGAATGCACAAGCGCCGCCGCCCGCATCAACATCGCCTTCTGCCGCGCGGCCACCCTGAGATTCATCCGCTCATTCGCTTCCACCGCTGCCCGAGGCATAATTGCCACCTTTCATCTCACCATCGGGCTCATATTGTCGAACGGCGCCCACCCGGTCAACGATATGTGTCTTAAAGGCGTACATAACTGCCGCGTCGAATGACCCGGATAGCTGCCTTTGATGGCCGAAGCGCAGAGTTCGTCGCCCCTCGCCTTCGCCTGCCAAATCACGCTAGAATCTCGACTATGACCAATACCGTCCATCAGCCCGCGGATGATCTGCCCGACATCGTCGATCTCGTGAAGGAGATGTGCCGTCCGACGCAACTGGAACGGCAAAGCGGTTCCGACAAGCCCAACCCCCCTGCCCTGCCCGCAGCACACCGAGCAGAAAACCAGATCCCAAGCCATCTGGACGGTTTGGCTGATCGCGCGCGCGGCTATGTCGAGGCGGCGAGTTCCTCCAACACCCGCCGCGCCTACGCGTCCGACTGGAAGCATTTTGCGAGCTGGTGCCGCCGCCAGGGTTTCTCGCTAATGCCGCCCGATCCACAGACGGTCGGACTCTACATCACCGCCCAGGCCTCAGCATCAGGACGGGATAAGAAATCGGTATCGACGATCGAGCGTCGCCTGTCCTCGCTGACCTGGAATTATTCGCAGCGTGGCCAGCCGCTAGACCGCAAGGATCGGCATATCGCGACCGTCATGGCCGGCATCCGTAACAAACACGCCTCCCCTCCCCGCCAGAAGGAAGCGATCCTGCGCGACGACCTCGTCGCCATGCTCGAGACACTCGATCGCGGCTCGCTGCGCGGCCTGCGCGACCGCGCCATGCTGCTGCTCGGCTTCGCCGGTGGCTTGCGCCGCTCCGAAATCGTCGGCCTGGACGTCGCGCGTGATCAGACCGAAGACGGCCGTGGCTGGATCGAGATCCTCGACAAGGGCATGCTCGTTTCCTTGCGGGGCAAGACCGGCTGGCGCGAGGTTGAGATCGGCCGTGGCTCGTCCGACGCTACCTGCCCGATCGTCGCGCTTGAAACCTGGATGAAGTTTGCCCGCATCGCCCATGGCCCGGTATTCAGACGCGTCACCGGCCAGAGCAAGGCGGTCGGCGCCGATCGGCTCAAAGACCAGGAAGTCGCGCGTCTGGTCAAGCGCGCCGCCCTCGCTGCCGGCGTTCGCGGCGATCTGCCGGAAGGCGAGCGCGGGCAGAAGTTCGCAGGCCATTCCCTGCGTGCGGGCCTCGCCTCCTCGGCCGAGGTTGACGAGCGCTACGTGCAGAAGCAGCTCGGCCATGCGAGCGCGGAGATGACCCGCAAATATCAGCGCCGCCGAGACCGCTTTCGTGTCAATCTCACCAAGGCGTCCGGGCTGTAAGGCGCCTAAAAAGCCTCTCCCCTCCCCTATTGCAAGCCATATCGCAGATCCTATATAGTCATAGTAGTCAGAATGGTCATGGAGGCGACAATGTTATCTTCGCATAAACAGGATGCCAAGTGGACCGTTGCCGGGGCAAAGGCCCGACTTTCGGAAGTGATCGAGCGCGCGCAATCTTCGCCACAGACGATCACCCGCAACGGAAAGCCGAGCGTTGTTGTCGTTTCAGCCGAGGAATGGCAGCGCAAGATCGCTCGCAAGGGCACGCTTGCGGAATTCCTGCTGGAATCGCCGTTGCGCGGCACCGATCTTGACATCGAGCGGCTCCGCGACGAACCGCGCGATGTGCAGCTATGAGGCTTTTGCTCGACACCAATGTCCTGTCCGAAGTGACGAAGCCGGCTCCCGACGCACGCGTCCTGGAATGGCTGGATAGTCTTGATGAAGATCGCTCCTTCATCAGTGTTGTGTCGATCGCCGAAATTCGGCGTGGTGTTGCCCTCATGGACGAGGGACGGAAACGGGAGACTCTGGCCGAATGGCTGGCGCAGGATCTCCCACAGCGTTTCGAGCAAAGAGTTCTCCATGTTGACGAGCCGATCGCTCTGGCCTGGGGCGATCTGATGGCTCTGGCGAAGCGGCGCGGTCGCGGCCTTTCATCCATGGATGGCTTGATCGCCGCAACGGCGACCGTGAAACAGCTCACCCTGGCGACCCGCAACACGAAGGATTTTGAAGGCTTCGGAATCGATCTCTTCGACCCCTGGTCCGTGTGAGCCGCCGGCGAGCAATACATCCGACGCGGACTGCAAGAAGGAGGGGTGGAATTGCTGTCGTATCGCCTGCTGAAGAACCATGCTGGCATCTTGCTGGTCGGGGACTACACCTCGCTTCGCTGGCTCCACGAGGTCGTCCACGACGTTAATGAGCGCTCGCCTCTCGTTCGTGACAAGGAAGGGATGTTTCTTGGCCTCGCATACGATGTCCGCAAGGCATACGAGCAGCAGCGCGAAATTCTCAAGGCGCCCGAGCACTACGAGGAGATAGGCCTCCGTTACGGTGTAAGGATTCTGTGGCCGGTTCTCCTGCTTCAACAACGAATGCTGCGATCCTCGCTCGCCTATCTCGACCATACAGCCAAAACCCAAGCCATTGCCTACGCACTGGAAACAATCATCGAGCAGGCTCTTCTTGAAGATTTTGGGCAGCAAGGAAAAGACGCGGTTGCGCTGTGGCAACGTATAGATCCAGCCCAACCGAGTGTGTTCGAAATGCTTGGAAGCCGCGGCGCGATTTTTTGTTCATGGACGAAGGCAGAGCGAAAGCGGAGATTCCTCTATCTTCTGACCAGCTTTGATCCGCTTTACGACAGCTACTACACGCTCCGTCTCCAGCGCGGAGAAAAGAACCTGGTATCTCCTGGAGAACTGGCATTGTGGGCAAACGCGGAATGGCCTGATCCCAAGTGGTAGCCACAAGTGTTGCTAACAACCGGTCGGCTATCCAACGGTACGCGAGTCGGACTGAATGCCCCGGCGCCCTCCCCTAACCAGACAGCCGCTTGATCGTCAGTTCCGGCATTTCGACGGATGAGCAGACTAGACTACAGAGCGCGTGGCTGGAGTTGCGCACGGGCAAGCGCGAGACGATTTACTGGGGCAAGATTTGGATGGTGCCTCGTCCGCCCTGCTTGCACCCGACTCCTCGATATGCTGGTTCACCAAATCGCCTGTGGCAGGCAAAATCTGATCGGGTGCCGGTTGCGTGGCGTTCGAACTTCGTCCGGAGTGATCGAGATGGCCCAGGCCCCCCGATCAACAGAAGATGCCCCAGGATTGTGCAGTATGGCTTCATGTCGCAATCGCATACACGACCGCCAAATGCGCCATCCCGAGGAAGCCCGACCGGAATTTCTGGGCGATCTCAGTGACGCAGTAAGAGTGGTTACAGCCATCCGCCGAGCTCCGTAGCGCGAAGGATATGGCAACGGCACTCGTCTGGTCCGGCATGAACAACGACCCGACCCCTTAGCGAACGGCGAGAGCCTTGAGTTAGAGGCCGCGCCGCTTGGAGGCAGCGTTGTTACGATGGATCGCCATGCGATCAAATCGTTCTCGCACCCATGACGAGTTGTCCGCGGACAACTCGTTTTCGGGCGGCCATTTCTCTCATGGTTAAACGTTTGTAAATTATTTACGAATCGGGCCATACTGTAACTGCGCAGATTGAATGAAATTCCAATCAGAAGCGCAGTTCGAGGAATCACTATGCTGCAGACGACCAACCAAGGAAGGGAGCAGGAGCACCTTCCGTCGCTGTTGTCCGCAGATTCGTTAGAGCTGTCACGCCAGCTCCAACTGCACCAGCAAAAGATATTTCCGCCGACGTCCCAAAAGACGATCCGACATTTCACTCCGGCCGAAGCTGCGTACTATATTGGCATCGGTGAGGGCTACCTGCGGCAGGTCGCTTCGGAAGGAAACGGTCCGGAGCCGCTGGCTAACGGCCGCCGCATCTACTCGCCCGCCGACATGGAAAACATCCGCCGAACGCTCGATGAGAAGAACGGAACCCCGAAGTATGTTCCGATCAGGCGGCCTGGCGAGAAGCTGCAGGTCGTCGCCGTCATGAACTTCAAGGGCGGTTCTGCGAAGACGACTACATCGGCGCATCTGGCCCAGTACTTGGCATTGCGCGGCTATCGCGTGCTTGCCATCGACCTCGACCCGCAGGCCTCGCTCTCCGCACTCTTTGGCCATCAGCCTGAGCTTGATGTTGGCGAAGACGAAACCCTCTACGGAGCAATCCGCTACGAGGAGCCAGTACCCATCGCCGGGATCGTTCGAGCCACCTACACGCAGAACCTTCATATCGTACCAGGTAATCTCGAACTGATGGAATTCGAGCACGAGACGCCGAGAGCGATTACGTCCGGGTCGGCGGAATCGATGTTCTTCGCGCGCATCGGAGAAGTGCTGGCCGACATTGAGAGCCTTTATGATGTCGTGATCATCGATTGTCCCCCGCAGCTTGGTTTTCTGACGATGTCGGCTCTGTGCGCGGCGACGTCAGCGCTGATCACCGTGCATCCCCAGATGCTCGATGTGATGTCGATGAGCCAGTTTCTTGCGATGACGAGCGAGATGATGGCCGTCGTCGAGAGAGCCGGAGGCCGTACCAGCTATGATTGGATGCGATATCTCGTGACCAGATACGAGCCGAATGACGGTCCTCAAAGCCAGATGACCGGCTTCATGCGGGCAATTTTCGGAAATCGCATGCTCCAGAACCATATGCTGAAGTCCACCGCGATTTCCGATGCGGGAGTTACCAAGCAGACGCTCTATGAGGTCGAGCGCTCTCAGTTCACGCGAGGCACTTATGACAGGGCGATGGAATCACTCAACGCTGTAAATTCCGAGATCGAGGGTCTGCTGCGCATCACTTGGGGCAGGAAATAATGGCACGTAAGAATCTCATAGGGATATCTTCTTCGGACGAGACTCCGGCTACGCCAGCGGATGTGAGGCCGATCGCCGGCTTCATTCCGCCAAAGGCCCGCAGCGCGCCTATCGGCGGCATCACGCGCACCCTTGGCAATATCACCCAGAAGTTCGAGCGCGCGCAAGACATCGAGAAGCAGTTGGCTGAGGGCAAGCTGGTCGTCGAACTCGATCCGGCCCTGGTCGACAATTCCTTCATCAGCGACCGCCTCGGCATGGACCCCACGGAACTGGGCGACCTCGTAAACCAGATCCGCGAGCATGGGCAGCAGGTGCCGATCCTTGTTCGTCCCCATCCAATGACCGGCGGCCGCTACCAGGTCGCGTATGGCCACCGCCGGCTGGCGGCGGTAAGGCAGCTCGGCTTCAAGGTAAAAGCCGTTATCCGGGAAATGTCCGACGACCAACTAGTCGTGAGCCAAGGGCAGGAAAACAACGCTCGAACGAACCTGACGTACATAGAGCGGGCGTTGTTCGCCTCCCGCCTTGAGGATCGATCCTTCGAGCGGGACGTGATCATGGCAGCGCTCAACGTCGACAAGGCAGCGTTGTCGAAGATGATCTCGGTGGTGCGCCAAATCCCGATCGAGCTGATAGAGGCGATAGGTGCAGCTCCGCAGATCGGGCGCCGGCGTTGGTTGGAACTGGCAGAAAAACTGGCGAGCGCGCAGGTCGAATTGAAAAGAGTTCTGGCTTCGTTGTCCGCGGACAACTCAAGCGACGAGCGCTTTCAAGAAGCCTTTGATGCGCTGACGCCGTCGCGACCGATCACCGAAGCGCCAGGATCCAAGCCTTGGTCGCCCGAAGATGGTTCTGTCAGCGTCACCGTCAAGACGACGGCAAAGAGGGTGGTTGTGACCTACGAAGCCAAGAATGGACCGAGCTTCGCAACATACATCGCAGAGCGGCTGGACGAGCTCTACGAAGCTTTCCGAAGGTCGGAAAACACATCAACAGGAGTCTGAAGCCGCAAAAGAAAAAGGCCCCCGAACGGCGAACCGCGGAAGCCTCTCTCGTATTCCTAGCAAGATCGAGAATCACATTTCCGCGAATCACTGTCAAGAGTTTAGGCGTCGATTCGGCGAGCAAGTTTCTTTTGCCTGATAGAAGGTGAAGGAAATGGAGAGGGAAATTGCAACGACTCCCTTTGGGAGTCGGCGGATGTCGCTTGCCCTGGTGACGGCGCAGATGGAAGCCAAAGAGATTCCTGACGGCAAGGCCGTCGACAAATGGCAGGTCTATCGCGATCTGTGCGAGGGTAAGGGCATTGTCGGGGTCGGCGATCGCGCCCTGGCCGTCCTGGCGGGCCTGTTGTCATTCTATCCGGATGATGAGTTGTCCGAAGAAAACGGGTTGATGGTGTTCCCGTCGAACAAGCAGCTGTCGCTGCGCTCGCATGGCATGGCAAACGCCACGCTGCGCCGGCACCTTGCAGCGTTGCTTGAGTGCGGGATCATCCTGCGCCGGGACAGTCCCAACGGCAAACGCTACTCCCGCAAGGGCAGGGCAGGGGAGCTCGATGACGCGTTTGGCTTCTCCCTGGCGCCGCTGCTGGCACGCGCCGAGGAGTTCCAGGCCGCGGCCGAGCGCGTCAGGGCGGACCATCGAGCGCTGAAACTCATGCGCGAGCGTATCACGCTGCAGCGCCGCGACATCGGCAAGTTGATTGACGCCGCGATCGAGGAAGGTGCGCCAGGCGCCTGGCAGGCTCTCTGGCGGCGCTTCAGAGCGATTGTCGACCGATTGCCGCGCAAGGCAAGCATCTCGGAGTTGGAGCCGTTCGCGGCCGATCTCGACGCGCTGCGCGAAGAAGTGGATATCACATTGAAAAACTTCATCAATGTTACGAATCCGAGCGCCAATGAGTCTCAAAATGAGCCGCAGCAATCTGATTCAAACCCCGACTCCCATTTTGAATTTGAACCCGCTTTCGAGAAAGCCAGGGCAACCGGTGAGCCAAAAACGCGACCGTATGAGGCGCCAAAGACGTATCAACTAGGACTTGTACTGAAAGCCTGCCCGGATATTGCGGATTATGCCGCCGCCGGGATCGCCAACTGGCGCGACCTGATGGTGACCGCCGCCCAGGTGAAGGGCTACCTCGGGGTCTCCCCGTCGGCCTATGAGGATGCCTGCCACGTCATGGGGCCGGAAACGGCGGCGATAGTCGTGGCGTGCATTCTGCAGCGTGCCCAGCACATCAATTCGGCCGGCGGCTATCTGCGGGCGCTGACCGACAAGGCGAGGGCAGGGCAATTCTCGGTCGGACCGATGCTGATGGCGGCCCTCAAAGCCAATGCGTCGCCGCTGGAAAGAAGGGCAGGGTAGCTGGTGACCATTCACAGAGATCCGTCCATGCCGGCCGGCTCATCCACGTCGTCCTCAGGTCAGAACGCCGCCCGGGCCCGACTTCGGTCCCGTCATCCAGGCCGGCATGAGTGCGACGTCTTCGAGGATATTGGCGGATTTTGCCCATTTGGCGAAGGTGTCGCGGGCGGCGTTGAGCGGATGGCCGCCATCATGTGCCGACATGCAAACACGCATCGTCGTTTCGTAGAGAACATCCTGGAGTTCGATCGGCCACTCATCGAGAAAGTCGAGGGCGTCGCCGAGGGAGGCGATTTCCACGATCGTGAACTTTCCATCCTTGACGAAGACCGGACTGTCGAAAATCTTGTCTTTCATTACAAACTCCTGGGCTCTCCCGCGCTGCAAGCATCATGGCCAAGCGAGAATATGAGTTTGGCGCCACTGGGCTTCAAGTTATCAGCGGTGGCTCGCCGAGCGTACGACAGGCAGCCTACGAGATGCACTGTCGGCCGCCGTAGCTACTACTCATGTCGACGCATCTGCAGCGTTACTTCCGATCGCGCTCGATCTCGGCTGCCAGATTGTCGAAGATCACCGTCAGGCCCCGCCTCGATGCCATCTCAACTACAAGTTCTTCGATCGCCCGATCGGAAAGCCGCGTCGGAGTCGTCTGTCGGATCCGCCTGACGACCTTCCTGATCGGGATGGGACCGGGATCTCCGTCATCGACACGGCGAGCGATCTCGATGACTAGCTCGACATCGATGTCGCCTGGCAATTCCCTCATGATCCTTCTCCGCTTCGGCAGGAAATTATTGCCGCGTTGCGCGGCGTTGTCGAAGAACGTGCGGTACGACGGGCAGAGGTCGAAGTCGGCCTTGGGGATTGCGCGCGCCGAACTGAGTGGGTGCTGGCCATCATGGGCGGAACAGCAAACCTGCGCGGTCGTCTCGTATGCGGCATCCTGAAGTTCGACTGGCCACTCTTCCAGAACGTCCAGCGCGTCGCCGATGGATGCGATTTCCATGATCGTGAATGGTCCAGCCTTGACGAAACGGGAGCGTCGAAAAGCCTGTCGTTCATCGCTTTGTCTAGCTGTTGGCTCCGCGCTCTTTCTGAGTCCCGTCGGCGACAGAACAAGCAAAACCATGCGACGGACACCGTCGCACTTCAAGGGAATGAGCATCAGCGCGAGCGACAGAAGCTCGATCGGTTGTCGCCCTGACGATTGTTCGCGATGATCGTCTTCCAAAAGCTGGTCTGCTCGTGTCGCGCGAAACCGTGTGCAATTCTCAAGATATCGCAGTCGGCAATCGCTTGGAAACCATTCTTCGACAGATTGATGGTGCCCGGTCACTCCGGCACATTGCCGTCGAGCCGAACTTGTATTGCGTACCGCTCGACGGCTAGTTCATTCGTCCGAGGCGCACGCCGCACTGCCGAAATACATTGGCGGACATGATCGGCCGCTCGGCGTAGGCGCGAACGAGCGCCTTGCTCGCCACCCACAGACCAACGATCCGACTCACCCAGACCCCACCACGGCTGGCTCATGTAGGTCGCGACGATATCGTCCCAGTTGAAGCTCATTGTTTCTCAATGAGGAGCTGTCCGGTGGCGCTTGTGAACATACAGGGAACACGGCGCGAGCGCAAAGATTTTCGCCTGCTCCGGTAGCGGGCCGGGAAGGGCGATGGCGACGGGTGCCGGGGACGCCGAGAGTGAGAGGTCGCGGGCGGACGCCGTGACGGGAGAAGGGCTGGAGGAGAGGCCTCCGGCCGCCCGTTGCGGAGTTCCCACCATGAGCGATGAGCGCGCAAGCATCTACGAACGTATCACCAACCAAATCGTTGCCGCGATCGAAGCCGGCGCCGCGACATTTCGAATGCCGTGGCACCATGACGGGTCCGTCACCACCCGCCCGACCAATATCGCCAGCGGCAGAGGATATCGAGGCGCCAATATTCTCGTGCTGTGGGCAGCCGCCGAGAATGCCCACTTCACGAGCGGGATCTGGGGCACCTACCGGCAATGGATAGCGCTTGGCGCGCAGGTCCGGCAGGGGGAACGCGGCACGACCATAATATTCTGGCGGCTCGCATCGGCCGAGGACAAGGAGTCCGCGTCCGCCGACGAGGCCTCGGCGCCTGCCGGCCGGACGCGGATGTTCGGTCGGGGCTACACTGTCTTCAACCGCTGCCAGGTCGATGGCTTTGAGTCCGCGGAAATTCAACGCCTCGACGAGGCCGAACGGATTCGACACGCCGATGCCTTCTTCAACGCTTTGCGCATCCCGGCACAGTTCGACGCGGCATCCGCGTTCTATCGTCCTTCCGATGATCGCGTCTTCATGCCGTCGTTCTCGGCGTTTGTCGACCCCTTGGCCTTCTACGGCGTCCTCTATCATGAGGCCGGCCATGCGACGGGGGCAAAACACCGCCTGGACAGAAATCTCGAGAAGCGGTTTTCGGCTCGGGCCGCGGCTATGGAAGAGATCGTCGCCGAACTTACGGCCGCCTTCATCCTGGCCGACCTCGACCTTGCCTTCCAGCCTCGCCCGGACCACGCCGCCTATGTCGCCAACTGGATTGAGGCACTCAAGAACGATCCCCGCGCCATCTTTGCATCCGCCGGACAGGCCCAGGCCGCCGCCGACTGGATGCACGCCATGCAGCCTGCGACCGAGCACATGCTGCCGAACGAGGAGATGGCGTGATGGATGTGAACCTCTCACTGCGCCGGGATCGGTTGCTGATCCTCGCCGGCTCCGCGAGCAAGCGCCCAGATCCCGGTACAATCCCGGCCCGGGATCGGTATGACGGCCCGCTCTGGCGCACCCTGCGCGCCGACCCAAACGGCGTTCTCGCCAAGGTCGGCTTTCTCTCGGCGCGTTTCGGGTTCCGCGCCGCCGATACCCTGATCAAGGACTGCGACGCACGCCTCACTCGCGAGCTTGCCGACCGCATGATCGTCGGCGGCATGATCACACGGTGGCCGCGCCCGCCATCACCAAACCGGCCGGATAATTCGGGCATGCACCCCGGCGCCGAGATCGCCTCGCTCTGCCTCACCCGGGAAGGCAGGGTGCCGTTCCGCGACGTCGCCCTGGTCGGTGGCTGTCTCTATGTCGAAGTCATGCGCGCCTTCCTGTCGGGATTTCAGCGCATGGGCTGCGTCGCACCCGATGCGCGCATCGTCGAAATCTCGGCTCCGATCGGCATCATGCGACAGCGCATGGTGGCCTGGCTCAACGATCCGCAGGGCGGGAGGCGGTCATGCTGACCCCGCCTACGATCCCGATCGTATCGGCCTGCGCGTCCTCAGCCTCGGCGCCGGCGTGCAATCGACAACGCTGGCGTTGATGGCAGCCCATGGCGAGATTGGCCCTATGCCGGATCTCGCCATCTTCGCCGACACCGGCTGGGAGCCGGCTCGCGTCTACGAGCATCTCGACTGGCTATCATCGCCCGACGTCCTGCCGTTCCCGATCCACACCGTCTCGGCCGGCAATATCCGCGATGGCCTGATGCGCGGCGCGCGGGCAACGCTGGGCTTCGATCCCCGCTTTCTCGCGGACCGTCACGCAGGCAGGCACCCGCATCATTCACTATGAGGAGGATGCCGACGGCGAACGCCGGCCGGTCGGCCATCGCATTCTCGAGTGCGACGAGATCGAGATCGGCATGATTATCCGGCAATGCACGACCGAATACAAGCTCGTGCCGATCCGCCGTCATGTCCGCGTGCTGGCCGGGCTGGAGGGCTTACGTTCGCCCTCCTATCCCGTCGTCGAGCAATGGATCGGAATCTCGACCGACGAGGCGATCCGGATAAAGCCGAGCTTCCAAGCCTGGCAGATCAATCGCTGGCCGTTGATCGAAAAGCGGATGAGCCGGTCCGATTGCATCGCCTGGTTGCAACGCCACGGCTACCCAATTCCGCCCAAGAGCGCCTGCCTCGGCTGTCCGTTCCATTCGAATGCCCGCTGGCGGCAGATCCGCGACGAGGATCCGACGGGATGGGCGGACGCTGTCGATGCCGATCGGCGTATCCGCACAGGCTTTCGCGGCATGCGCGCCGAGCTTTACCTGCATCGCTCCTGCGTCCCGCTCGACGAGGCAGACCTCTCCGATGACAGCAACCAGCTCGACCTCTGGCCGCTCGAATGCGAGGGCATGTGCGGTGTTTAGTCCTCGCTTCACGGATGTGCAGTTCCGTGCGATTGAGCGACCCGATCTCAATCTGCTCCTGGTCGAATGGGAGCACCGCATGGGACCGGTCCGGCGTCCGAACCGCGGCTGGTCGCATGGGCTCTTTCACGACGGGCAACCCGTTGCCGTCGTTGCCACCGACCGACTCATCCGCGAGCGTGTCGCCGGCTTTGATCGTGCCCAGGCGATCGAGCTTTCGCGTCTCGCAGCGGCGCGACCGGACCTCACCCGTGTCGTGTTGCGCCTCTGGCGCGCAGTCGTCTTTCCAGCGATTTGCGCCGAGGGCGGCTACACGTGGGCCGTGAGCTATCAGGACGCCGTTCTACATCGGGGCAATCTCTACAGGTTCGACGGCTGGGTTACCGTCGGCCGATCGCGCAGCGGCACCGGCCAGCGAACCAAGCGCAAAGGGCGCAGCAAGGTCATCTGGGGATGGTGCGACGATAAGCGGTCGCGCAGTTCTCGCTCAACAATCTTACATCGATGACACCGCCGCCCGCCGCCAGAGGGGCGGCCTTTCGCCGTGACGGCTCGATGAGGTCGAGGAGGTCCCCGGCCGGCCGTCGCGGAGAAAGAATATGACCACGAACCAGCCGGACAGCTCGCGCTACAAGCCCGATATCGACAACGCGCTGAAAACCAATGGTGGGCACCTCAGCATCGGTCGCGGCGGTTTCACCCTCCATTATGGGAACGGCGCTCGATTGTCGGGCTATGACATCGAGCCGATCAAGGCCGAGTGCATCGCCGCCGGGCTGCCAGTCATCGACAGCCTGTCGGTCCCGTTTGACGCCGTCGCGGACCTCGCCATCCGCGGCCCAATGGTCGCCGTAGGGCGCGATCCCGATCCCCAGCCCTGGCACTGCCTCTCCTTTGCGTCGCTGCAGGAGATCGCCCTTGCTTATGCCGAAGCGGGCGCCGAGGTCTGGAACGTGCCCGGGATTCCCGCGTCCCGGCAATCAGCGATCAGGGGAACCTCGCTGTGAGTCCGCGCCCGCTGATCGAGCTCTACACCACGATGAGCGAGTTCGAGCATCTGCACGAACGGCACGATCGGACCCGCAGTACTAGCAAGTTCATCACGGTCGAACGCGAGGCGTTGATCCATATCCTGATGGACCATTCGCGCTTGGTCGACGCGCTCCGCCAGGCGGGACAGGTACGCAGCCGAGATGGCTCATAGGCTCGTGCGGTCAAAACGGTCGCCCCGGCCGGTGGCCAACCGGCCGCGCCGGTGGGGCGGTGCGGCCGGTCATGAGAGGAAGAGGAGGGCAGGGGGCTTCGCGATGGGGTTGGAGGTTCGGAGAGAGGCTCCGAACCGCCCCGTCGTGGAGTAAATCACCATGGCGAAGGCCACACCGAAAATCTCCCTGAACCAGTCGGAGAACATTCCCTACGACAAGCTGGTGCTCTCACAGAAAAACGTCCGCCGCATCAAGGACGGCGTCACGATCGAATATCTCGCAGAGGATATCGCGCTGCGCAGGGGACTTCTGCAGAGCCTTAACGTTCGTCCGTTGCGCGACGAGACTGGCGCGGAAACCGGTCAGTATGAAGTCCCGGCCGGTGGCCGGCGCTTTCTCGCGCTTGGCATCCTGATCAAGCAGAAGCGGTTGGCGAAGGACCAGCCGACACCCTGCATCGTCAACCGCGATGAAACGACCTCGGCCGAGGACGATTCGCTCACCGAGAATATGAAGCGCGAAAGCCTGCATCCCCTCGACGAGTTTCGCGCTTTCAAAATCCTCCACGATCAAGGTCTTGGCGAGGAGGATATTGCGGCCCGCTACAAGGTGACGGCAGACACGGTCAAGCAGCGGCTGCGCCTCGCCGATGTGTCGCCCAAGCTCCTCGATCTCTACGGCAAGGGCGAACTCAAGCTCGAGCAGGTCAAGGCGTTTTCGATCACCTCGGATCACACGCGCCAGGAAGATGTCTGGGCGACCGTGTCGCGCTCACATGTGCAGGAGCCATACTACATCAAGCGCCTGCTGACCGAGACGGCGGTGCGAGCCGACGATCGCCGCGCCGTCTATGTCGGCGCCGAGGCCTATGAAACGGCAGGTGGCATCGTCCTGCGCGACCTGTTCCAGCAGGATGGCGGCGGCTGGTTCCAGGATCCGGCACTGCTCGAAAAGCTGGTGCTCGACAAGCTGCAGGCCGATGGCGAGACGGTCAAGGCCGAGGGCTGGAAGTGGGTCGCCGCGGCGATCGATTTCGGCTACGGCCACACCTCGGGTCTGCGCCGCGTCTATGGCGAACCCACGCCATTGAGCGAGGAAGAACTCGCCCGCCAGGACCAGCTCCAGGCCGAATTCGACAAGCTCGACGCCGGATATGCCGAGGCGCCGGACTATGATGAGGAGACCGAAAAGAAGCTCGAAGCGCTCGGCAACGAGCTCGATGCGCTCAACGATCGTCCCGATGTCTACGATCCCGACGAGGTCGCGCGCGCCGGGGCCTTTGTCACTCTCGATTCCGATGGCGAGTTGCGCATCGAGCGTGGTTTCGTCAAGCCCGAGGATGAAGCGCCGATCGACCAATCCAGTGCAGATGAAGATGCCGCTGACGGTGAGGCGTCCGTCAACGGTCGGCAGGCAGACAGTGTCGGCGGTTCTGCCTCCAACGACGTCTCGACCGAGGAATCGGACGAGGTCATTCGGCCGCTGCCCGACCGGCTCATCATGGACCTCACCGCCCAGCGCACGCTGGCGCTGCGCAACGCCCTCGCGCAGGACGTCGACACCGCCTTCGTGGCAGTCCTGCATTCCCTGGTGCTCCAGACCTTCTACCACTATGCCAGCGAAAGCTGCCTGGAGCTGAGCCTCAAGAGCGCCAGCTTCAGCCAGGTCCAGGGTCTCGGCGGCAGTGTCTGGGCCAAGGAAATCGCGGAGCGTCACGACAACTGGGGTCGCGAGCTCCCCAGGTCCACCGACGCCCTCTGGGACTTCCTCTTCGTCCTCGACCCGGCGAGCCGTCAGGCCCTGTTCGCGCATTGCGCCGCTCAGGGCCTCAATGCTGTGATCGAGCCCTGGAACAAGCGCCCGGGGGCCATCGCCCATGCCAACCAGATCGCGCGCACGATCGGCTTCGACATGGCGGAAGCCGGATGGGAGCCCACCGAGGAGGCCTATATCGGCCGGGTGACCAAGCGGCGGATCCTGGAAGCCGTCCGCGAGGCCAAGGGCGAGGAACAGGCCTATCTCATGGAAGACTCGCCGAAGGCCAAGATGGTGACCGAGGCTGTCCGTGTCCTCAAGGGCTCCGGCTGGCTTCCCGAAGTCCTCCGCCTCGATGCCGTCATCGAAGCGGATCCACCGGTGGATACCGACGCCGGTGCCGAGAGCACCGAACTGCCCGCCTATCTCAGCGACAACGCCGGTGAGCCTGTTGATGGCAATCCCGCCACCGAAGCCATGCAGGCGGCCGAATAGCACCGCACCGCATCGCGTCATCCGCCCCGGGGCCCGGCCACAGCGCCGGGCCTTTCTCATTTCTGGACACGGAGACAATCATGTCCGCACAGCACATTTACGACCACGCCCCTCTGGGCAGTCTCATAAAATATGCCGACGGCGCCCCGAAACCGCCCGCCCGGTTCACCCGCAAACTGCGGGACTGGGAATCGCGCAACGGCGTCGGCCGGCTGGTGAAGAAGGAGCCGCCGCGCGAGCGGCCGACATATAGCTCGCCCGCCTACTTCACGCTCCATGAGGGGAATTTCGGCGAGGGCGGCATGATCATCGTCACCGTCATGCGCACCTATTCCGTCGATAGCGCGCTCATCTTCAAGGTCGCCGAACGGCCGGCGATCGGCATGGTCCGCGTGATCCAGGCGGTCGGCGACAATAGCGAGCTGATCAACCTCGCAGAAAGTCAGCAGGCCGCCGAACTCTGGCTTGCCCGCCACCCGCATTTCAACGTGCGCTTCGAGGAAGTCACCGCCGACGAGGTCAGCGCCGACGTGGTCGAGGGCCGCGCCGCGGCCTGAGAGGTGCGTTTCAACCATCAATCCCTGCCGCCCGGCATCGCTCAGCGATTGTCGGGCGCCTTTGTTTTCATGGAGATCATCATGTTCGATTGGACCAAGTCCTGTTCCTACGACGAGGCACAGAAGCGCCGTTTTCATTCCATGGCGCGCTCGCGCCTCAGGCAGCTCGCCGCCGAGCTTCACCTGCCGCCCGGTACATTCGACATCCGCTCGAATCGAGGCGGAGTCGCCGTATCGGGTGAGGTGACTTTGCACCACACCGCCGCTTACATCCAGGTCGGACAGTTCGGCCTGTCTTCGGGTCACGGCATCCTGATCCGCACCTGCAAGGGCCGCAAGGACTATACCGGCGGCGCCAATCACTTCGCCGCGCTCACCCTGCTCGACGACATCCCGGCGCTTGCCGCCAGTGTCCACGCCATCACCGGCGTCGGTCGCCAGGCCAGCGGAGAGATTTCCCATGCCGCATGAACATGTCCTGCGACCGGGGCGGTCCACCGCCAGGCGCTTCACCCCCATTTCGTCTCTAGCCCTGAACGGAGGACAGCCATGACACCGCCCGGCAAGATGCGCGAGGTCAAGCAGAACATCGATGCCTTCGGCCAGCACCTGTTCCAGGTGTTCGGCGATGCCGAGAGCGACGCTTTCGCCTACACGGTCGGCAATGCCGAGCAGGGTCTGCCCGAACTTCTGGTGATCGGCAATTTTCCGGCACACATCATCGGCCTGCTGCTCAATGATCTCGGCGCCAAGATGCGCGAGGACGGGCGTCCGCTGCCTCTCGGCCTGGTCGACATCGGATGGTCCGTTCCGGTCAAGATCCGGATGTCCGGCCCAGCTGCTCGGGATCGCTTCACGATCCAGGCCAGTCAGTATTTCGGTCACGACACCTATGGCGTGCTTCAGGTCATGCTTTGCGACCCGAAGAACAGGTATCCCGGCGAGGACGGCTGCGATCCCCGCTACGACGTCGAACGTCCATAGAGCCCGATCCGGCACGACCTTAGCGCTGTCACCGACCCGAACCTCGAAGCGGCAGCGTGCCTTCAAGCACGCCCGGTTCGCTCCGGGTCCTTGTTCTCATCCAATGCCAAATCAGGAGATCACCATGCCGATATACCGGCTCGGCTCAAACGAGCTCGTCCACGCCCCCGGCGTCGTCGCCTGGGCCATCAACGGCTATGCCTTCCAACGCGACCGCGACGTCCTGCGCCGCGTCATCGTCGACGGTTGGCCCGGCGTCCCCGCCGCGGCCGCGCACCAGCTCCTCTCCGGCTCCGTTCCCTATTCGGTCGATGGCGACACCGTCGTCTTCACGGCCGAACGCGGACCGGACCGCTTCGACGGGAGGGCGCCATGACCGACCGACCTTTCCGCAAAATCCATCCCGGTGTCGCCGGCGGCCCGCAGATGTACGAGCTTTTCAATCGCGGCGCGGACCTACCCATCGAGCAGCGTATTTCCGGTGAGGCCTATGCCGGGGGATGGTTCGAAATCGACCAGGCCGGCTATCTCTTCATGCTCGACATGCTTCCGCCCCTCTTCATGCGCACCGGCATGTTCGGCATGTCGGAATTCAAGGCCGGCAACGTCACATCGGTGTTCTTCGAGATTACCATTCGCGGTCGCCGCCGGTGGTTCCACGGCCACTGCGATCTCAGCGATCGGCAAAGCCCCGAGCGGATGCGCGCCGCCATCATCGCTTTCGAGACCGACGCTTTCGACAGCATGACCCGCGCCGAGAAGCTCGAGGCCGTCTGGCATCGCACGCACGACGACTTCAAGGGCATCGCCGGTGCGGCAAGTCCCGATGCCTGGCCACCAGAGCATCGGGGCAAGCGCACAATCCTGGTCAATGGCGGTGCCGTCGGCACGGTGCTCAAGCTGCTGGAGAACCTGACGGATGCCGAGATTGCCGAAATGCTCGGCGCAAGGAGGGACCACGGATGAAAATCAGGCGAAAGACCCCACCGCGGTCGACCATCGTGGAAGCGCGCTCGGCCTACGCCGCAAGCCTCGAAACACCCGATCGTGCCCGGTATCGATGTGCGCCCGACCGGGACGCCACCGTCGCCGACATCGTCACCCCTGGCACAGCCGTGCGCACATCCTATGGAACCGGCGGCGTCGTGGTGCGTGTCGAGCAATGGTCCTTCACGGCCTACACCGGTGAGGCGTTTTCCCACCACACCATCGTCTATGTGCCTGCCGACCGGCAACATCGCTACCGCGATAGCGAAATCCGCAGCCTTCCCACCGCTGCCGGGCGAAGCAACCCGTCAGATCTGACGGGTCCCTGCGGGCAGGCCGGAAAGGGAGAGGGACGGCCGGTCGGGGTGAGCCGGGCGGTCGAGAGAGAGCCTCCGGTTCGTCGTTTCCGCTCTCTCCGGAGATCCACTCCATGTCCATATCACTGTCCAAAACCCGTGTCGCCACCCTGGTTCCCGACCATCGCCGAACGGACTTTCTGCCCAACCTCTTCGGCCTCCAGTTCCTGATCGTCGGAGAGAACACGCTCTACAGCTTGATGGAATGGCTCAGCCCCGAGGACTATGGCGGCGGCTTCTGGAACTTCTACGAGCTCGACGGCAAGCCGCTCTATCTCGTGCCGACGTCCAAGCCCCGCTATCGCATCATCTGCCGCACCAATGACTATTCCGGCGAGGTCAGCGCCAACGCGGCCGGCATCATCGCGACGCTGTTCACGTTCTCGCATCTGTCCTTCAAATACCAATCCGACCGCTTGGCCGATGGCTATAGTCGGCTCTTCGCCTATGCGGCCAACCATGCCGAGGCATCGGAAATCTTCCAGGCCATAGATTGACTCGCTCCGCGCCCCGACGGGTCGTCGGGGCGCTTTTTTTGTGCCCGGGCTACCGGTGGCCGCTGGGTCCGCGCCCGAGAGCCAGAGACGGGTCGGAAGGAGGCGGTTCGGCGGAGGAGGAGAGAGCGCCCCGCGAACCTCCCCCACTTCGCTCTCGACGGTACCCCTCCATGACTCCTATCCTATCCAACGCCGCGCTCGCGGCCGATCGCGTTCGGCCCGACGGCATCCCGAGCACCTCGCGCGCGACCCCGATCCTCGCGGCAGGCGGCGAACTGCTCGACTATCTCACCCGCGGCGAGACGATAAGTAGTGCCATGCTGCGCGCCGTCATGGTCAACGCGTTCGGCGGCAGCGACGCCGAGGGCTTCTGGCTCTGGAAGGACGCCTACGAGGCGTGCGAAGTTGCACAGGTCCTCTTCGCCCGCCGCTACGGTGCGGCCATTTTTTCCCAATCCGCAACGATGCGCGCCGCGCTCACGATGATCGCGCGCGTCAGCGACCTCATCCCCACCCATACACGCCGCAGCGAAGAAAGCCAGGCGCTCCAGCAATTGTCGACGCCGATGCCGCTGGCCTTCGTCGCGTCGCGTGCCGCCGGCCTGATGGATGACGATATCCTCCTCGAGCCATCCGCGGGCACCGGCATGCTGGCGGCCTTCGGGGCGATCGCTCGGTCGCGCCGCCTGATCCTCAACGACTATGCCGAGACCCGCGCCGATCTCCTCAAGGGTCTTTTCCCGGAAGCGCCGGTGACGCGGTTCGATGCCGCTCATATCGACGACTGGTTCGACGCGGCGATCCGTCCGACCGTCATCGTGATGAACCCGCCCTTCTCGGCCGGCGCGTATGTCGAAGGCCGCGTCGCCGACGCCGCCTGGCGGCACCTCGCTTCCGCCTTTGCCCGGCTCGCCCCGGGCGGAAGGCTGGTCGCAATCACCGGCGCCAATCTCTCCCCCGACAATCCGAGCTGGCGTCGCGGTTTCGAGCGCCTGCAGGCCGAAGGCACGGTTCGCTTGAGCGCCGCGATCGCGGGGCGGGTCTATGCACGGCATGGTACGAGTGTCGAAACGAGACTCACCGTCATCGACAAGGTGCCGGCCACCGATCCCGGTCAGCTCGTGCCCTCGCGCGGCCTGGCGCCCGATGTCGAAACCCTGCTCGACTGGATCCTGGACCTGCCGCCGCGGTCGCCTTCGACCGCCGGCAATGCCATCGGCGCCATCGCCAATAGCATCGTACGCGACGTCGCGGCCCGCACGGCCGCCGGGACCATGCGCCCTGCCGGGGTCGCAGCGCGCCCTTCGCCATCGCGGGCACGCCCGCGCCCGGCGCCGATCGTACGGGACGAGCCGGCGCCGCTGCCGTTGACCTATCGCCCGCGCGAAGCGGCCGCGCCATCCGCGACCTCGCTGACCGACAGCATCTACGAGCCCTACCTGGTGCAAGCGATCGACATCGCCGGCGCGCAGCCGCATCCATCCAGCCTCGTGCAGTCGGCCGCCATGGCCTCGATCGCGCCGCCGCTGCCGACCTACCAGCCGGTCCTGCCCGAGCGCGTGGTCGCCGAAGGTCTGCTCTCGGACGCGCAGCTCGAGAGTGTCATCTATGCCGGCGAAGCGCATGGCCAGCACCTGCCCGGCCGCTGGTTCGTCGACAAGAGCTGGGACGTCTCCCAGCTTGGCTCGGACGATGCCGCCGATACGGTCCGGTTCCGTCAGGGCTGGTATCTCGGTGATGGCACCGGTGTCGGCAAGGGCCGCCAGATCGCCGGCATCATCCTCGACAATTGGTGCCAGGGACGCCGCCGGCACCTGTGGCTGTCGCGCTCGGCCGAGCTGATCGAAGACGCGCAGCGCGACTGGTCAGGCCTCGGTCAGGAAAAACTCCTCATCCAGCCGCTCTCCCGCTTCAAGCAGGGCAAGCCCATCGTTCTTGTCGCTTGGCACTTAATTGTAAGAATACGGTGGTTTCGTCCGGACTTGGCATTTTATTGTGAGAATCGTGGTGGCCGGATTCTCAAA
>NZ_JAAAPL010000010.1 GCF_011317445.1 Chelativorans multitrophicus | reverse complement strand
TCCCGGCCGAATGTTGCGCGCCGCATGACGTTCACCATCCGTTCGGCCTTAGCGTACGATTTGGCACTGCTCTTGTTCCGACCCCAGGTCGGTGCGCATGGCTTCCGCGATCAAGGGGAAGCCATAGAAGAGCGTTCCCCTCGAGCAGATTTGCGCAGCGCCGAGGGCGCTGATGAACCACCCTGTGTTGGTACTCTCCGGTGCTGGCTTCACGCAGTGCTCCCGATGCGGCTTTTCTTGCTACGCAAAGGCGGACACCTGCCATCCGCGCAACATTCGTCTGCAAGATAGCCGATAAGCGCCTGCATTGCGGGGTAATGCGCCTTGCATATCAATGTCGTCGCTGGCGTTCCTGGGAAACCAGCCCGGAATCAACAAGTCTTTTGATTTAGTACGATAGGGTGGAGGCGGGAATGCCCAGCTTATCCTGGATGCTGCCGACATATGCCCATCGCCGCCGGCGCGGACAAGAACGCGGTAGAGCTGAGGCCGAATCGGATTGCCCAAGGCCTCTAGCTAGGAAGCTGCGTTTGCGAGTTTCATGAGTTGCCCGGTCGCCTCACCCCTTGCCAACGCAGATGCCGCTATTGCGAAGGTTGGTTCACCCGCTTCGCTACTTCTTTGGCGCTTTCGACCCGTTCGGAATAGGTCTGTTAGATAAACGACCCGGTCCCGGAGCAGGAGGTCCGCCCGGCGGTGTCGTCCACGAGCATTGCGAATGATCCGCCACGATTGCGTCGTTCTGCTCGTTCGACCAATCACCGGCCATGGCGGCTCCCCGGCGGACCGGCCAAGCTGGAGAAGGCCCGGATCATGTCAGCAACTGCGCGGGCACACCGAGCGCCGGTCCGGCGTCGGCAAGCCGCTGGTCGAGCGTATGCACCGTGGCGCCATGCTCCGACGCGACGGCAAGATGCAGCGCATCGCCGGCGCGGAGTCCTAAGGTATGCTGGTTGGCAAACCTCGCCGCCGCCCGGAACTGCCCGCCCGTCACCGGCAGCACGGTGAAGCTCTCGGCAACAAGCTTGTTGAAC
Source organism: Chelativorans multitrophicus (assembly GCF_011317445.1). GTDB lineage: Bacteria > Pseudomonadota > Alphaproteobacteria > Rhizobiales > Rhizobiaceae > Chelativorans > Chelativorans multitrophicus. The sequence goes on along the minus strand of NZ_JAAAPL010000010.1, from coordinate 58,323 downwards.
ATGGCGAGCGCCGCCGCGCGCTGCTCAAGGCTGATCTGTCCGGTCCGCAGCTTGATCGCCATGGCCGACGACATCTCGGTAACGGTCCAGTCGCTGATAAGAAGCTGTGCGGGATCCTGCTCCGCAATCCATGCCTGAACACGCTGCGTCATCGCTTCATTGGAGAGCGCCGCGACGATTAGCGACGTGTCGAGATAGAGCATCAGAAGCGATCGCCATCTCGCATCGACCGCACGAGATCAGCGGCGCTCTGGGACTGGGGCGGCATCGTCGCCGTCAGCGACTGGAGCAGCGCGGCATCAACCGGCTTGCGTGGCCTGGCCACGGCAGTGAGCCGCGCGACGGGCTTACCGCGGCGGGTAATGTCGATCGAATCGCCCGCTTCGACCCGGTCAACCAGTTCGCTCAGATGAGCTTTGGCATCCGCCAGATTGATCGCGTTCATCTCACGCTCCTGACCATATAGATGATCATATAGCGCAATTAGTCTGAGAATTCCAACGCTGCCTCTCCAACTCGTCCTTCTGACGAACGCTGCTTGGGGCCGGAGACAATCACGAGTCATCCTGATTGCACGTTCGGAATGCACGTCCTGATCGCTCGCCAGCACAACGCTCGCGAGCCGTTCAGGAGACGTCGCATGATACTCCAACAAACTTCCTGTCAGCTCGCCGCCAATTTAGACTGGTCTCTGCGCCCCGCTCGCTCGGCATCAGGTGTTAGCAGGCGGTGTGATGGTCGGTCCAGTTAGCCGCCGATAATTGCGCACCAATGAGCCTGGTCTTGTATGCCAGCACGGCCGCCCCATTGAGATGGGAACTGTATAGGAATGGCCGGGCCGGACGGAAGGCCCGCTTACTCGATGACGCTGCACACGGACACCGCCGCTGGTACGCGCGCCCGGTCCGCTTGCCCGGCAAAGAGCATCAGGGTCACTTTTGGTCTGCCCGTACGACCATCTGAGCGGCTGCCACTAAAGACGGTTTTTGGAAGGCGGAGGGGAGGCCTCGTTCCGACTCTGCTCGCGAGATGCAAAATCTTGAGTGCTTTCTGAGTGAACGGGTCGGCGGCGGCGCTCGGCTGGAGCGTTGGGTTGCCCGCGGTCTGCCAGCGCGCCTACAAGAGAAAATGATTCGACGGCGCCGGCGGTCGAGTGATCGACCTTTTCGAGCGCTCCCTTCGGCCTTGCCTGGAAGGCCGGAGTATATTTTCCAAGGTCGGCAGAAGTCCGGCAAGCCGCGCGGCGTTATGCATTTTCCGCACGCCGGCAGCGATCCGTCGTGTTGATGATGGAAAATGCCGGGGTCTCGCCGACAGAAAGCTGACGGACACCGGGGGCAGACAGCTCGGATGTCCGCTTGAGACCTTTTGGAGGATCTGCTGAATGATCACAGTGCAGCGAAATGCTGCCATCGAAGTCCGGACGAGGCGCGAGATGGTGAATGGATTTCCGCCGCAACGGAACTCACCGGCGACATTGACAAGGCGCAACGATCCGCGACGGCATAAGCTGAACAGACCCAATCAAAGGGCTTCGTCCTGGACGAAATCACCGTCCGGCTCGTCCGCCGCCCCGCGAACCAGCCCGGATAAAATGTCGCGCGCGAGCAGCTTCTCCTTGCTCAGCAACCCGGCATCCTCCAGCGCCTCGAAATCCGGCAGGTCGCGCAGCGTGTCGAGGCCGAACTCGAGCAGGAATGCTTTCGTCGTCACGTAGGTGTAGGGCGCGCCCGGCGTCGGGCTACGCGGGCCGGACGCGATCATGCCCGCGCCGCGCAGATGGGCGATCAAGTCGCGAGAAATCTCCTTGCCGAAAAAGGACGACAGTTCGGCGCGGGTGATCGGTTGGAAATAGGCGATGCACATCAGCACCAGCACCTCCGATTGCGTGAGGTCGCCCGCACCCCCGCTGCCGCCGACGGTCGTGCCAAATGCACTGCGGATGGCGTCAGCATAGGCCGGCCTGGTCAGGTGCCGAAAACCACCGGCGACGGCGACGAGGTCATAGGGCCGGCCGCGCAGCTCCTCGCGGATGTCGTCGATCAGAAGATCGATGCTGCAGCTCTCGCCGACGATGCGTGCCAGCACCTGGCGGCTGACCGGCTCGCTGGCGGCGAAAATCACCGCCTCGACGCGATGCATCCATTCGCGCCAGCGCGCTTCCGGCGGCAGATGATCCAGCTCGCGGTCAAACAGACCGTCGTCTGCTCGGCCTTCGCCTCCCTGCCCCCCTTTTCGCCGCTTGGCCGCACGCTCCGCCATTGTCTTCACAGCCCGTAGATGCGGAAGGTCGGCCGGCCGGACAGCTCGCGCACGGCGCCGAGCGCGACCAACCGGTCAAACAGGCGGCGCAGGCCGCGATCACTCATGCCGGTATGTTTGTCCCTGTCTCCCCGCGACGCGACCAGCGCATCCTCGTTCAGGAACCGGTCGACGATCGCATCCGCTCCCTTGGCCCTGAGTTTTGGCGCCACGGCAAGTAGCCGGTCCGCGCGACGTCCCAATTCGGACGACAGGTCAATCGCGCGCAGAGCTGCGCGCGCCTGTGCCGCGAGCAGATTCGTCGTAGCATGCGGACCTTTCTCACCGCCCATTACCGCAACCCCGGCACGCGCCCGCCGTGATCGCGCAGCCCCTGCGCTGAAAGCGGGCTCGGCACCCAGCAGCGGTATTGCATGCGCCCACCCGAGCCGCTGCGCCAGCACAGCATCGGCAAGCCAGGCTCCCAGGAGGCGCCCGAAGCCGTGCCGCTCGGCGGCCATCAACGCGCCCGTCAGCACGCCGAGGGTTCCGGAATTGCCGGCAAGCTGCCGCAGTTCGTCCGCCAGCCCGCTGACCGCAGCGTCGTCGCGGGCATGACCGAAGTCCTGCAGCACCGCGGCGAGGGTTTTCGCCGTCAGAAGCTCCGCGCTCGGCTGCGCCGTTAGCCGCCGCCACGCCCACAGCATCTGGCCGCCAGGCCCGACATCGTCAGCGCCCTTCGTCAGCAGCAGCGCATCGCGCAGGGCTGCTTCGTCCTCGAGGCGCCCCGCCTGCTTCGTCGTGGCGGCGGCGGCCGCCAGTGCGAGGCGTTGCCGCCAGGCACCGGCCCATCGCTCCTGCCGGCGCACCACCGCATCGAGCGTGCCGAGGGCGGCACCCGCCGCGAGCGCAACATCCTCGACTCCGTTCCCGGCAACGCTTTGCGCGCCCGGAACCGCGCTGCGCAGCCAAGCCGGCACCGCCGTCAACGGGACGGCCGCGGCCGATCCGGGGGGCGTGCCACGATGGCGCGACGAGGGGTTGAGACGCAGAATCATCGCCGACAATGCTGAAGAACAGCGGCGCTTTTTGCAAGCATATGATTGCAAAACCGCCGCGCCTGTCGTGGATAAATAATGACCGATAATCTTGCATTATCGTTCGTTATGTACTTTTATGGAACAATGGCTTCTCTCGTCGATCAAAACACCGAAAAACGTACTCAGCACGGCTCCGCTCGACCACAGAAAACGCCGCCGGGGATCGACCAACCCTCGGCCGAGCACGATGCGCCGATCGCCGAGGACTTGCCCGACATCATCGACGTGGTCATGGAGATGGGGCGCGCGACGGACGAGCTGTCGGCGGAAGCCCAAACCCCCTCCCCTGTTCCGGCCGTCGCCAATTCTCGCCTGCCGACGCATCTCGATGCGCTGGCCGATCGCGCCCGCGTTTATGTCGACGCAGCGAGCTCGGCCAACACACGCCGCGCCTACGCCTCAGACTGGAAGCATTTTGCCAGCTGGAGCAGGCGGCAGGGCGTCGAGATGTTTCCGCCGGATCCCCAGGTGGTCGGCCTCTACATCACGGCATGCGCCTCGGGAAAGGCGACCGGCGACAAGAAGCCCAATTCCGTGTCGACGATCGAGCGCCGGCTCTCCTCGCTGACGTGGAACTATGCCCAGCGCGGGCAACCGCTCGACCGCAAGGACCGGCACATTGCCACCGTCATGGCCGGCATACGCAACAAGCACGCCGCTCCGCCCCGGCAGAAGGAGGCGATCCTGCCCGAGGACCTGATCGCTATGCTGGAGACACTCGACCGTGGCACGTTGCGTGGGCTGCGCGACCGGGCCATGTTGCTTTTGGGCTTCGCCGGCGGGCTGCGCCGCTCCGAAGTCGTCGGGCTCGATTGCGGCCGCGACCAGACGGAGGACGGCCGCGGCTGGGTGGAGATCCTCGACAAGGGCCTCCTGGTCACGCTCCGCGGCAAGACCGGCTGGCGCGAGGTGGAGATCGGGCGCGGCTCCTCGAACGCCACCTGCCCCGTCGTGGCGCTCGAAACTTGGCTCAAGTTTGCCCGCATCGCCCATGGTCCGCTGTTTCGGAGGGTAACTGGTCGAGGCAAGGTCGTCGGCGCCGAGCGCCTCAACGACCAGGAGGTCGCGCGGTTGGTCAAACGAACAGCAATGGAAGCAGGCGTGCGCGGAGACCTGAGCGAAAAGGATCGAGTGAAGCTTTTTGCCGGCCATTCGCTTCGTGCCGGCCTTGCGTCCTCCGCCGAGGTTGACGAACGCTACGTGCAGAAGCAGCTCGGTCACTCGAGCGCAGAAATGACCCGCAAGTACCAGCGGCGGCGGGACCGTTTTCGCGTTAATCTCACCAAAGCGTCGGGTCTATAGAAAAACCCCTACCCTGGTTTTGACCCCTAATAACTAGGTGGTCAGGACTTTCACCTTCGCAGCATCGACGGGATCGCTGTGCAATCATTCCGTTCCGTAACTGCGATGCGGCTTTATCGGGCGGCCCAAGTCCCGTTAGAGATGCTCGCCAGCGGAGCGGAACGGAGGTGCAATTGCGGCCGAGCACCCTGCCCGGCTGGATGCCTTTCAGCCCTGATCAGGCCGATGTGCTGGAATCGCGAGCGGCAGACGTCGGCGGTCCGCCGTATCGGGGACGCCTCCCTGCTCTCTTGAATTCCATCTCTTCTGACGCTATCTTACGTCAAGATCACTGGCACAATACATGGGAGTTCCGATTCATGGGCCTCGCCCAATATGCGGATGATGGAATTTTCGCTCCGCGCCGGATCGCTGAAGCATTCCGGACAACAAGCGAGGAGATCGCCCGCACGGCCGGTCTGGGCAAAGACGCGATCCAGCGCAGGGATCGGGTCCGGTCGGATAAGACCCAGCGCCGGCTGCGTGAAATGATCGAGGTCATCAATAAGGTGGAGCCGCGTTTCGGTTCGGCGCTGATGGCCTATGCCTGGTACCGCTCGGAACCACTCCCGGGGTTTTCCGGTCAGACGGCCATGCAGCTCGTGCGCAGCGGACGAGCTGACGACGTGCTCGATTACATCGACGCGGTTGATGCGGGCGTGCATGCCTGAACGCCCGGATGCACTATAACGGCAAGCTCTATAGGGCGCTAAACCCGATCTATGCCCGTGAGCCGCTATCCGGGCGGGGAGCGGAGCTATATGGCGGCAGGTTCAATCCGAAAGGGGTGCCCGCTCTCTACACCTCTCTATCCATCGTAACAGCTCTGAGAGAGGCCAACCAGGTGGGTAATCTGCAGCCAACCACGCTGGTCTCCTACGACGCGGAGATCGACAGCATCTTCGACTGCCACGACGAGATGGCGCTTTCAGCCGAAGGAATGGACGCCGCGGCCATCGCTGACACGACCTGGCGCGATCAGATGAAAGCCAGCGGCGAAGCCAGAACGCAAGGTTTTGCCCGACGCTTGATCGACGCAGGCTATAATGGCCTACTCGTTCGAAGCTTTGCTGCTGGTTCTACGCCCGAGGATATGAATCTTGTGCTATGGAAATGGAGCAGCAGTCCTCCGGCGCGTCTCATCCTGATCGACGACGAAGGCAGACTGTCCGCATCTACAGTGACGGGCAGTATTCCTCCACGTTCTGAAGTGATGACCTGACGCGGGGACACAGTGGCTGTCGATCGCTCGCAACCACGGCCAGGACCGGTTCACCATATGCCTCAGAACACGGAGCCGACTTGTCCTTACATAAGGGCCCCCTATCCGTCTTATGAGCGATCTTGAACCCTCGATTTCGCAAGCCTTCGGTTGCGTCCTTCCTGGTAACGAGCTTCAGCGTGCCGGGCCCGGAATCACCTGCGTTGTCCATGTGCAACCTTCGTCAACCCTCACGACAAACACTTCGAAGCGCGTTCGGAGGCGAGCCTGTCCCTCTTCGTTCGCTGTCTCTTTGTAATCCCTTCGCAATCACCAGCTGAGCCTCATCCGGCTTTTCTTTCGCTACCAGCGTTTGCTTTCAGGCACGCCATCAGCATGGGGCCGACGGAGAACTGCCCTGCCCTCGCCTTTTCTGTTAGGGTGCGCAGATAACCACCAGCCGAATTGATGTGATTGGCGCGTTGCAGCATGCAGGCAATCACGATCGCGGTTGTTTCCTGCCCCATTACATCGAGCGCATCGGCATATGCGGATGGCGAGACCCCGAGATATCCCCTCACCTGGGCGGCGGTTGCCATCAGGTCACGCCAGCTTGCAATTCCGCTAGTGGAGTAATCGGCTATGTCGGGGCATGCTCTTAGCACCAATCCAAGTGGATAGCCTTTCAGCGGCTCAGGCGTTTCTTTTGCAGCCGCGGCTTCGTCCCCGCTCTTTTCGAGAGCAGGTTCAAATTCAATAAAGTGGTCGGTGTTTGAATTAGAATGCTGCCGCCCATTATGGGATTCATTGCCATCCGGATTCTCCGCATTCATGTGAGAATTCAGGATGTTGTCTACTTCTTCCCGAAGGTTTGCGAGACGCGCCACGAAAGGCTCGAGTTCCGTGGCGGTCGCACGGCGCGGCAAACGGTCCACGATCGCGCGGAAACGCTCCAAGATACCTGTCCAGTTGCCTGGAACGCCCTCCTCCACGGCCGCCTCGATAAGTTTACCTATATCGCGCCTGTAGAGCGTAATGCGTTCCCTCATGAGCTTGAGGGCGCGGTTCTCGGCCTGGATACGCTCAGCAGCATCCTGAAACGCTTCGGCGCGGGCAAGCAGCGGCGCCAGCGAGAAGCCGAAGGCTTCTTCCAACTCCCCTCCCCTCCCCTTCCGAGCGTACCTTTTCCCGTTTGGGCTGTCCCTGCGGATGATGATGCCACAATCTACCAAGTTGCCCAGGTGACGACGCAAGGTCGTATCTGGCATCCCGTGCGCCCTTAGCGACAGCTGCTTGTTGGACGGAAAAACAATCAGACCGCCTTCTTCGCTGAGTTCATTATCCGGATGGAACGACAGAAGCGCCGCCAGAATTGCGAGAGCGCGATCAGTGACTCCGATCAGCGACTTCCCCTCGCAAAGCCAGCGATACACCTGCCATTTGTCGACCGTCTTTCCCTCTGCGAGCTCACGCGCACTATTTTGTGCCACTAACAGAGCAAGCGACATCGGTCGGCTCCCAAAGGGAGTCGATGCAATATGCGTCTCCATTTCCTTTCACCCTCTCTCAGGCAAAAGAAATCTGCTCGCCGAAACGACGCCAGGACTCTTGACAGTGATTCGCGGAAATGCGATTCTCAGGCTGCTTAGACCATTGAGAAGGGCTTCCGCGACGGTGACGTTCGGGGGCCTTTTTCTTTTGCGGTTCTACTCTCCGTTTTCCTGCTTCTCCAACTTCCTGAAAGCCTCATAAAGGCTGTCCAGATTATGAGAGATCCATTCGCCGAATGGCTTCCCGTTCTTGGAATAGAAAGTAATCATGAGGGCTTTTTCGCCCTCCTTCACGTTTGCGGTCACCGATTTATCGGGAGCGCCCCACGGTCGGGTAGCAGATCTGTTGCGAGTCGGCTTGTTTTTGAGCAGTTTGAATACGGCCTCAAAACGATCGGCGCTCTGCAAATACTTGAAGCCAGATCCCGCGACCGTTGACTTCCAATCTGCGTCGGGACTGGACTCTAGCAGATCAGCCAATGCAACCCATCTTGGCCTACCGATGCCCGGTGCCGGCCCAATCGCCTCGACTAGGGTAGGCGGAAGTCGTCGGGCCAGACTGATCATCTCTGATAACACCCCTTTGGAATTGGTGCCGAATGTTGACATGATCACGGAGCGGGACATGCCGCGTTCCTCGAGACGGAGAGCAAAGAGCGCTCTCTCGATGAAGCTGAGATCTTTCCTTTCAAGGTTTTCGTTGCCCTGGGCGATAACCAGCTCCTCATCCGTCATCTCACGGACGAGAGCCTTGACCCGCTTATTGAGAATGCGGAGCGCGGCTACGCGGCGATGCCCGAAAGCGAGCTGATAAAACCCTTCCCTTTCGGGATGCGGTCGGACCAAAACGGGAATAGCCTGCCCGTTTTCACGGATGCTGGCGACAAGACTGTCAAATTCTTCACCGGTGTAATCATCAAGCCGATCTTTGACAAACGAGCTTTCCACCTGGTCGGGCTCGATATCTACGATCGTAGAACCTTCGGCCAACGCCTTACGAAGTTCCTCAGCCTCTTTCGATAGGCCGGAGATAGCATCATTCATGCTTTGCAGCGCGCCCGAGGGCACCTGCTGGCGCGGCCGGTGATATCTCGGGTTCTCAGCTGAGAACTCCGGGCTGGATACCGGCGTCAGAAAGTCTTTGAGTGCTTCGCGGCGCTTCGTCATTTGCGACCCCAGGATTGCCTAACGAGATGTTCAACCTCGCCATTGACCGCATCGAGCGCTTCCATCGCCCTATCATATGTCTGGCGATGGAAATTCTCGCGGCCGACCTCGTAAAGAGTTTGCTTGGTGATCCCCGCATCAGAAATCGCAGCGGACTTTACCATCGCGCTTGTGAGAACCCTGTCTCCGAACAGGCTTTTAAGGAGACCGGCAACCTGCGACTGGGAGCCGTCATTCGGTTCGTATCGTGTCAGGACATAGCGGAACCAATCATATCCAGCATTGCCGCCAGCTTTCTCGACAACGTCGAACAAGCCTGCAGTCATGTGCAGGAACTGGCTCATGGAAGCCACGTCCAACATCTGGGGATGGATCGTCACCAGCACGGCTGTCGCAGCGCAAAGCGCCGAAAGCGTCAGGTATCCGAGCGACGGCGGACAATCCAGGACAATAACGTCGTAATCAGCCTCTACAGATTTCAAAGCGGCCGACACTCGCGTAAAGAACATGCGGTCTGCGGCACGCCTCCCTTCCGTCAGCGCGCGAGGCGTCTCGTGTTCGAATTCTTGAAGCTCAAGATTGCCGGGAACGATATCGAGCCCAGTAAAATATGTCTTCCTGATAATCTCGGCCATAGGCCGCTGTTGTTCGTCATAGCGAATCGCGCCGTATATCGTCTCGTTCGGATCGAGATCGAATTCAGGCTGAATTCCAAATAAGGCTGACAGAGAGGCCTGCGGATCGAGATCGACCGCGAGCACGCGATACCCGCGGAGTGCAAAATACTGCACCAGATGCGCACTGGTTGTCGTCTTGCCGGAGCCACCTTTGAAATTTGTGACCGCTATGACTTGCAGATGTTCGCCCCCGGTTCGACGACGAACATAATCCCTCTTGTTCCTTCCGAGATGATCCCGGATCGCATGAATCTGTTCGAGGGTGTACAGTCTACGTCCGGCCGAATCCTTTTTCGCTTCCGGAATCACACCATCCAAAACCAGTGTTCGGAGATAGGCATCACTAATTCCGATCAGTCTGGCAGCTTCCCCCGCCATGAAGCGGCGCAGTTCCTTCTGTGCCGTTGGCGGAAAAGCACGAGCCCGCAGTTGCTGCAACTGAGAACTGAGGACATCAGCATCGGCTTCGATCAGCCTTGTCAATGATCTCGGCGGAGATGTTTGCTCTGCGTCCATTATAATGGTCTCGGACATTAAAAACGCTCAACTGTGTCATTCGACGATTTTGGCGTAAGGTGCACTGAGTCTTTCGGACCGTCAACAAATTAAGGGTAAACAGAATCTTAACGGCGTGGGCAATTTCGAAGCGACACGGCAAGTTCTCAGCTGAGAACGGTCCTCTGCTCTTTCCTGCAAAATCGCTACCGCTCGTGTCTCAAACCTCTAAAGCAAAGCGGGTGCGGAATTGAACTGATCTGCAGCCGGTTCGCGTGCTGGTGTCTAAACGCACCGTTGGCCCACCAAAAGGAAGCGCTCGTTGGGCACAGGCCAACAAGTATTTCCAATCCGCGTCGTAGCGCCTTCCATCGACTGATCCGCCCTCAACGGCATTTTGGAGCTGCTAGGCAACGAGCGCCTTCTTGACAACGGCAGGTCGGCGCAATTGAGATTTTCTTGTCTCGTAGGCACCACCACTCTGCGGGCGGAAAGCGAGGACGCCACTATCTTGATCGGCTCGCCGAGTTTGGCAGCGATTTGAAGATGCCCGCAGCCATATACAACCTGATGCCTTCCAACCGATGGATGGCACCCGACTAGGATTGAAACCTGCGAAGCCTATGGCACAATCGAACCGCAGCGGATGCGCTTCGTGTGCTTCGCTGGTAGGGGAGGGGGCGAGGCATGCTCTAGCATCTTTGCTGCTCTTCAGTGTCCCTTGACGACCGTAAAAGTTTAAGAGCTCTCCACGCAAAATCGAGCGTCGGGCGATGTCGGATAACCACCGTCGCAGTCGCAGCGCATGACTCGCAAACACCTGAAGGGTCGATATGCAGCGTCGATACGGCACTAATCGAGTGCCCGCCGGCCGCGCATGGTTTAAGAAAACATCGTGGCATTTCCAACTGGCTACAGCTGGCGAACGCTCTTCGACAGCATGCCCACGGTGCCCGTAACCTCATATTCGCTGTACTCGTCGCCACCTAGGCGCCACAGAAATGTCAGTCTGTTCGGCACGAGCGGCGCCTCAATCAGCGATGTCGCCGACGGGACGCGCAGGCAAGGGCAGGGGTGCCGAACCAACGCTGAACCCAGCGCATGGCTAGGATCTGGCCAGAAGCAGTTCGGCTGTCAACAAGCACCCCAGATCTTCGCCGCAGACAAGGGCTTGTCCTATACCACTTAAGCTGGCCGCTGCAGGCGACCCTCACGAGATCGGGGGCAGGGGAGGGGCTTCGCAGCTCGCCTTCTACCGCCTGCCGAGATTGGCACCGACAGCGCCCGGACCTGGACGTTCGAATGAATCAAGGGCACCGCTCGGCTTGCGCGTCCCTCCGGGAAGGATCTTCGATATCAGGCAGCGGTCATGGTGGTAGACGGGTGGAGCGAAGAAACGGAATGATACAGACGAAATTCTGCTTTAGGCGAGGGGCAGTTGATCTGGGGGAGGCAGCAAGTTCTCCAGTGCCGCCTTCAGTTCGATAGCGAGAAAGCGCGAGTAAAGGCGTGAGTCGAGCAGCGATCCGCCGGTCAGCCAAAGCCCTGGCTGTGCAGTCCGACGCCACATGTTGCGCATTTGGAAATGCTCGTCGAAACCCCACACAGGACCCAGCCTGTCGGCGATCTCGTCACCCAGAATTTCTCGCACTGTTTTCTGCATGTTGCAGTAGCCGGTGGCGAGTATCACCGCGTCGAACTGTTTCTGGCTGCCATCCCGCAGGATCGGTCCGTCTCCCGTCCAGTCGATCACATCCTCAGCTGGAATAACGCCGATTCGGCCGCTGGCAATGAGGCGTGAACAACCGACATCGATGTAGTATCCGCCTTCGTCGCGCATGAACATCATTTGAAATCCGGTGTCGTCGCTCCCGAAATAGGTCCGAAACCGAACCTGGTTAAGGCTTTCCAGGAGCTCGCGGTCATATTCAGCGCCTTTGCGCGTGATCCAGCGGTAGGTGTCTTCCATGATGGGATAGGGAATGGCGGCCGTCATGAGGTCGACATCTTCGGTGGAAAGCCCCTCGCCATAAATCTTGTAGACCATGGCGGCTGTCGGATCGAGGCTGCTGCTGTTAAAACCTTTCAACCGGCGAAAGTGTTCGGTGACGGGCAAGTGGCACGTTGAAACCTACGTCTGGGGTTCGTGGTCGATGGACGTATCTCTACCGTGCCATCGACAGTGTAGGCGACACGGTCGAGTTCTTCTTCAGCAAGACCTGCGGTCTTTTGCCTGCGATGGCGAAAGCAGGTTTCGGGACTGATCACGCAATCGATTTATGCGGATGATGCGGCTTGATGCGGTGTTCCATCTGTCTCAAGCTTTTTCAGCCTTGACCATACTGCCTCTGCCATTGGGCTAAGGCGCGAGGTGGACCGGTACAGGCGGATATGTACGGGGATGAAAAAGCGGTTGCTGCCGGCAACGACAAGCCGGCTTCGATCGATTTGGTCTCCGGCCAACATCTTCGGAAGCCATACGAGGCCGTCGCCACCGCAGGCCATCGACATCAATGTCGTCGCCAGATCCGAGGTAAAAACCTGGACGAGAGGGGGAGCGTCATCACAACGGGTAATCCAGTCCGCGACGATGCGGCCGAGCGCCGATCTATCGCTATAGGCAAGGTATCGGGCTTCGGCCTGGTTCTCCAGCGACCACTTCGGCAGGCCGGAGGGCAAGGGAGCCGAGAGGGGAATAAGCACATCGTCGCCGACAACGACGCTGGAAAAGCCGGGACGCGCAAGCCGGCTCTGGCTGGCCGGATGATCGTGGCACAACAGGAATTGAACGTCTCCATGCAGCATCATTTGCCCGCAGGCTTCCATCGTTCCCGAACTCAATGTCACGCTTTCGGTCGCAAATCCGGTGTCTTCATTGCGGATCCATCGGGGAAAGAAGGTAAAGGAAAGGGCATGCGTCGCAGCGAAGGAAAGCCGGGAGACGTGACGCCGACTGGCTTCCGCCGTTTCGCGGCGGAGCTGCTGCAAGCCTCGCACGAGGTTGCCAGCCTCGCTGCGGAAATGTTCACCGGCGGGAGTGAGAGATACTTGATGCGTCGTGCGGTGGAATAGGGCGGTCCCTACCCAATTTTCCAGGGCGCGGATGCGCCGGCTGAAAGCGGGCTGCGTCACGGACCGCGTTGCAGCCGCTTTCGAAAAGTTCAGTGTTTCAGCGAGAGCCAGGAAATCTTCCAGCCAGGTAAGGTCCATCCGTTATGCCGTTTATGCATGATCAATCTCGATATTGGCATTAGTATCTCCGACGCAATGGACCTACGCAATAAGCATTGAGCCGATAATGCAGGTTCCACATATGCAATCTGCGCATAAAGGCTTTCGAATTTGGAGGAACCTTATGCGCATCATCGACATTCGTGAAACCACCCAGCCGATCGCCTCGCCGATCCGGAACGCCTATATCGATTTTTCGAAGATGACGACCAGTCTTGTGGCTGTCGTGACCGATGTCATGCGCGATGGCCGCAGGGTTGTCGGCTATGGATTCAACTCCAACGGCCGCTATGGCCAAGGGGGATTGATCCGCGAGCGTTTCCGCGATCGGGTTCTGCAAGCCGATCCGTCGACGCTGATCGACGATGACGGCACCAACCTGGATCCTTTCCGCATCTGGAAGACGATGATGGCGAACGAGAAGCCCGGCGGTCATGGGGAGCGGTCCGTCGCTGTAGGCACCGTCGACATGGCGATTTGGGATGTTGTCGCCAAGATTTCAGGAAAGCCTCTCTTCCGGCTTCTCGCCGAAATGAAGGGACGCGAGGCTGATCCCCGCGTGTTCGTCTATGCCGCCGGCGGCTACTATTATCCTGGCAAGGATCATTCGGCCTTGCGGGCCGAGATGCGCAGTTATCTCGACCGCGGCTACACCGTTGTCAAAATGAAGATTGGCGGCGAAGCGATCGACGAGGATCGCCGCCGCATCGAAGCCGTCTTGCAGGAGATCGGTTCCGAAGCGCAACTGGCGGTGGATGCCAATGGCCGTTTCGATCTTGAGACTGCGATCGCCTATGCCAAGATGCTGCGGGACTATCCGCTCTTCTGGTATGAGGAAGCAGGCGATCCACTGGATTATGCATTGCAGGCGGCACTGACTGAGTTTTATCCAGGACCGATGGCCACCGGCGAGAACCTTTTCTCCCATCACGACGCTCGCAATCTCCTGCGCTATGGTGGCATGCGGCCCGATCGCGACTGGCTGCAGTTTGACTGTGCGCTTTCCTATGGACTCGTCGAGTATCTGCGCACCTTGGACGTGCTGCAGCAGTTCGGCTGGTCTGCGTCGCGCTGTATCCCGCATGGCGGCCATCAGATGTCGCTCAATATCGCCGCGGGCCTTGGTCTCGGCGGCAATGAAAGTTATCCCGACCTGTTCCAGCCTTATGGCGGCTTTCCGGACACCGTGAAGGTGGAGGATGGTCACATCGTCATGCCCGATCTGCCGGGCATCGGTTTTGAAGGAAAGTCCGACCTGATCAAAGTCATGCGGGCGCTTGCGGAATAGCCTGGAGACCATGTTGATGGGAAATAGTCGCCGTTATCGCATCGCCGTCATTCCCGGAGACGGGATAGGCAAGGAAGTCGTCCCGGAGGGGCTGGCGGTCCTGGAGGCCGTCGCCGCGAAATACGGGATCGAAATCATCTTCAACCATTTCGATTTCGCCTCCTGCGACTATTACCTGCGGCATGGCCGCATGCTGCCGGAGGACTGGAAACAGCAGATCGGGTCGCATGACGCGATCTTCTTCGGCGCGGTCGGCTGGCCGCAGATCGTCCCCGACCACGTAGCGCTGTGGGGATCGCTCGTGCAGTTCCGCCGGGAGTTCGATCAGTATATCAACCTGCGGCCGGTACGGCTGATGGAGGGCGTTCCCTGTCCCCTACAGGGCCGCAAGCCGGGTGACATCGACTTCTACGTTGTGCGGGAGAACACCGAAGGCGAATATTCTTCCATCGGTGGGCGTATCTTTGCCGGCACCGAGCGCGAAGTAGTGATGCAGGAAACGGTGCTGACCCGGACGGGAACGGATCGTGTCCTGCGCTTCGCCTTCCAGCTGGCGGCGCAGCGCAAAAAGAAGCACCTCACCTCCGCCACGAAGTCCAACGGCATCTCGATCACCATGCCCTATTGGGACGAGCGGGTGGAGCAGATGGCTAGGAACTTTCCGGATGTCATCTGGGACAAGTACCATATCGACATCCTCTGCGCCCACCTCGTGCTGCATCCCGATTGGTTCGACGTGGTCGTCGCCTCGAATTTGTTTGGCGATATCCTGTCCGACCTCGGTCCGGCCTGCACCGGCACGATTGGGATTGCCCCCTCCGGCAATATCAATCCGGAGCGGACGTTCCCCTCGCTCTTCGAGCCGGTGCACGGGTCGGCGCCGGATATTGCCGGACTCGGCATCGCCAATCCGATCGGACAAATCTGGTCCGTGTCGATGATGCTGGACCATCTCGGGGAGCCGGAAGCCGCCGCGTCGATCGTGAAGGCCATGGAGACAGTACTTCGCGAACCGAAGCTCCGGACGCGGGATCTCGGCGGAACCGCCGATACCCGTACATGCGGAAAGGCTGTCGCGGCCGCCATTTCCTGATCTGCAACCGGCGCCGCCGCTCAAGGCGGCGGCACCTCTTCATCCCGTCATTGATCGATCATGGAGCCGTCGAAATGCGGCCGCATGTGAATCGTGCGGGTTTTGCGCGGATACTTTCGCTCGGCGTCTTCGACAAGCTCTATTCCAAGGCCGGGACCGCTGGGAATTTCGATAAAGCCGCCAACCGGTTCGGGCAGGCCGGTCACCATGGTATGTGCGCGGAGCTGGCTGTAGCCCTCCGACTCCGGATTTGCGACGGGATATTCCTGGATCGCGAAGTTGCCGATCGCGGCATCCAACTGCAGGCATGCCGCAAGGCTGATCGGGGAAAGCGGGTTGTGCGGAACGATCTGGGCATCACTCGCCTCGGCCAGAGCGGCGATCTTGCGTCCTGCGGTAATGCCGCCGCAGAGGCAAATGCACGGCCGCAGGAAATGAACGCCGCGGCGGGCAAGCAGCATCTGGAACTGGTGCATGTCGGTGAACCGTTCGCCTGTGGCGATCGGTACGGGTACGCGGTCTGCCACCAATGCCATCGTATCGATGCCCTCCGGCGGGACAGGGTCTTCGACGAACATCGGCAGTGTTTGCTCGATCGCACGCGCGAACGTCACGGCCTCGGCAGCAGTCAGCCGGCGGTGCAGTTCGATACAAAGATCGGCCTCGTGGCCCAATGCCTCGCGGAGCTTGAAGACGTTTTCGATTGCATCCTTCATCTTCCGCGCATGCGGTTTGAAATAGGCCTCGTGGACGTCCTCATCGAGAAATGGATTGAGATGGCCGAAGGCGGTGAAGCCGCGCTCCTGCAAGCTCGATGCAAGACCGATCAGCTTCTCGATCGTCCTGCCCTTCACATGGGCGTAGAGACGCGCCTTGCTGCGTACGGCGCCTCCAAGCAGTTGGTAGATAGGCACGCCATACGCTTTGCCTTTGATGTCCCACAGCGCGATATCGATGGCGGAAATTGCTCCCGAGATGGCGGCCCCCGTAAAATGGTGTGCCCGGCGCATCACCTGCCAGTGGTGTTCTATCTGCCGCGCGTCCTTGCCAACGAGATACTCCCCGAATTTCGAGATGGCGGCCGCGCTCGCTTCGAGATGGCCCCACGCTCCCGATTCTCCGATGCCCGAAATGCCTTTGTCCGTTTCGATTCTTACGAAAAGGAAACGGTCGATGAACAATGGAACGGCCTTGGTAATGATCATGCTGTCTTCCTCCATGTCAGCTGATGCGATGTCTCTGAAAGGATGTGGCTTCCGGTCCCGATTTGGTTGTCGACGAACCAAACGAGCCACATTGGCGGATCATGCGCACCGGCAGCATCCCGCCCAAGTTTTCTCTACGCCGCTCCGGTTTCCGAGAGAGTGCTGTGTCTTCCGTTCGACGGCTGCTGTGAACGCGTTCGTCACCCTCAATGCCTTCGCCTCCTCGAAGGAAAGAGGGTATTTTCGTCATCTGGAACGGGGCATTTATGGGCCTCAGCCCTATTCAATTTTTGGAAACATTGCAAATGATTCCTGGTGCCTGGTGAAAAAGGGATTTTGACGCGCATAGAGGCGAAATTCAAACAGTGTTTTATACAACTAATTGAAAACACTACATAATTTATCTAATTTTGTTGTGTGGCTTGCTTCCGAGGATATGCCGAAAGTGGACGAGGGAAAGGTAAAACAATCATCTCGTTAATTTATCACTAGATGATAAATCATTTTGGAGATTGACAATTTTCTCTCGTCGTTTCAGGTTCCTTCGGGGGCGGAAATCGCGTCTGGACTCCGGCCGGGACAAAGGCGCCGATATTGGATGAACAACCCGTTACGGGTCCGGTTTTTCAAGGGAGGAAACAAATGCTCATAGGACAAATCAAACGGGGACTCGCTCTGTCGGCGATTCCTGTGCTGCTTGGTGCCGCGGCGGTGCCTGCCCATGCGCAGCCCGACTATTATCCGAGCTCTTATGCTGAGATTGTTGAAGCCTCCAAGCAGGAGCCGACGCTTCTCATTCAGTCCAACGTAGGCGAAGCCAATTGGCGGCCGGTTCTGGATGCTTTTCAGGAGCAGTATCCATGGATCACCGTTCGCACGCTCGATCTCGGCGGCACAGAAGTCTTCGAGCGCTTCTATGCTGAGCAGGCGGCCGGCTCGAGTGAAGCGGATATCATTCTATCCGCCTCCGGCGCCGTCTGGCCGGAATTTATCGACAAGGGCAATGTCGTTGTTTACGACTCTCCTGAAAGCTCGAAATTGCCGGACTGGTCGAAGCCTTTTCCGGGCGTCTACACGATTTCGGTGGACCCATATATCATTGTCTACAACAAATTCGTGTTGTCGGAGTCGGAATATCCGGATTCCGTCGAAGACCTGGTTGCGCTCGTCAAGGACAATCCTGGGAAATTCGATAAGCGCATTGCAACAATCCGACCTTTCGGTACTTCCGCAAACCAGTCGCAGCTGACCCACTACATCGATCACGTCGGGCTCGACAAGGTCGTTTCGCAATATGAAGTGCTCGGACCGATCGCCGATCTCCAGCGATCCGGCGGCCCGGTTTTTGAGAAGATCTTGACCGGCGAGTATGCCGCCGGCTGGGCACTCTCGGCCATTCAGGCGGTGCCGTTCCTGCGCGATCAGACTCGTGCGAACATTATCGGTTTTGCTCTGCCGAAGGACGGGTTGGTGATGTCGCCGCGTTACTTCGCCATCGCCAAGACGAGCAAGCACCTGAATTCGGCCAAGCTGTTCGTCGATTTCCTGATCTCGAAAGAAGGACAGGAAGCGGTGAATGCGGGCGGTCTCATCCCCTACCGCTCGGAGCTGCAGATCCCGCCGGGCTCCTATGATCTCACCTATGAAACTATCGTCAAGCAGATCGGCGAGCAGAACATCATCCGCGTGACGCTCGACAAAAAATTGCTCACTCCTCCGCCGGAATACGTCGAGAAGGTCAACAAGGCATTCGGCATCACGCAATAAAAGCCGTCGGCCTTCGAACTTATCCCGAATGAGAACGCGGGGTCGGGTGCTTCGCCCGGCCTCGTTCCAGAGGAGTGTAGGTACTCATGACCGCCACCGACCCTTCCTTGGCGACAGCATCGATATCCCGGGACTCCCGCATCCTGCAGAGGATTGGCAACAATCGGGGTCTGATCGTCCGCATCGTACTAGCCGCGCTGCTCTTTATGCTGCTGGTCTCGCCGATGGTTCCCATCGTCTACCAGGGCTTCCTGGACAAGCCGCTCTATGACGGGAGTGCGGCCTTCACGCTTGCCAATTTCGGCAACCTATTCGCCGATCCGCGCTTCATCAATGCGACCAAGAACACGCTGATCATCGGCTTTATCGGCACAGCCATTTCGACCTTTGTGGGCTTCCTCTCGGCCTTGTTCCTGGATCGCCTCGACCTTCCGTTCCAGCGAACGTTGAGGATGATGTTCCTCGCACCGATGTTCCTGTCGTCGCTCATCATGGCTTTTGCCTGGTCCATGATGTACAGCCCAACCGGTTTCATCGCGCTCTGGCTGAAGGAAGTTATCGGCTTCGGCCTTCCCAATCTCAATTCCCTACTTGGCATCAGTCTTCTGGCGGGCGTTTCGGCAGCGCCGGTGAGCTATATCTATTTTTCTGCGGCGATGCAGAACATCCCGAATACGCTGGAGCAGGCGGCCCGTGCCGCGGGAGCAACGCCTATGCGGGCGATCCGCACTATCGTTTTGCCGCTGCTCATGCCCTCGGTCCTCTACTGCGTTCTGCTGAATTTCGTGATGAAGCTCGACCTCCTCGCCGTGCCGCTCGTACTCGGCGGGCCGGCCCGCATTGAGGTGCTCTCCACCTATCTCTATGACAAAGGCATCGTCGCCGCCCAGGTCGATTACGGCCTGGTCAGCGCCGCCGCAATCTTCATGCTCATCCTGGTGCAGCTCTTTGTTTTTGCGCAGAAGTACATGCTTGGCGACCTGCGTAAATTCAATACTATCGGCGGCAAGTCCTCGAGCCCGTCGCAGATAAGGGTCGGCCTATGGGGCTGGCTGATCTCGGCGCTCATTTTCGCCTACTGCCTGCTGACGGCGATCTTTCCTTGCCTGTTCCTCATCCTCCGGTCGTTCACGTCGTTCCTGTCTCCCTACATGCCGATCAGCCAGGTCTTGACGCTTGACAATTTTCGCATGGTGCTCGGCTATGAAGCCTATGTGAAAAGCATCTACAATACGCTGATCGTCGCGATCGTCGGTGGCGCGGTTGCCGTCGTGCTCACCTTCGTCAGCACGATCGTCGCTTATCGGTCGCCGGCCTTCATCCGTTCGTTCACGCAGCAGACAGCCTTCATCCCGAAAGCAATTCCGGGCCTGGTCGTCGGCATCGGCATCTTCTACGCTACCGTGTTGCTGCCAGGCGGCGGGCTTTTGCGGGGCAGCCTGGCGATCCTCGTGGTCGCCTACATCATCCGCTATTTCCCGACCGGTTTTGCGACGCTTTCGCCGGCTTTCCTGCAGATTGGCGAGGATCTCGAGAAGGCGGTGCGGATTACCGGCGGCTCGCAAATCCGTTCCTACATCGCGGTGACCATGCCGCTGCTGAAGCCGGCGCTATTGTCCTGCTACCTGCTCTATTTCGTGCAGTTCTTCAAGGAATATGCAGCCGCGTCCTTCCTCTTTAGTCCCGATACCGCGGTGATTGGGACGACAATGCTGCAGCTCAACGTGATGGGCAATTACGGGCCGGTCGCAGCTCTCTCGGCGATCACCCTGGCACTGACCCTGCCTGTCGCGATCTTCATCTATTCCGGAAAAAAGGGAGCCTGACATGAATGTGGCTGTCCAACTTCAGAAAATTCGCAAGAGCTATGGCGCGGCGGAGATCATCAAGGGTCTCGATCTCACGATCGAGGACGGATCTTTCACCTCGCTCCTCGGGCCGAGCGGCTGCGGCAAGACCACCCTGCTCAACATGATCGGAGGACTAGATCAGCCTACGACGGGCAGCATCCAGATCTATACCGACACAGTATTCTCGAGTGATGACTACATCAACGTGCCGATAGAGCGGCGCAATGTGGGCTTCGTCTTTCAGAACTACGCCCTCTGGCCACATATGACGGTGCTCCAGAACGTCGGTTATTCGCTCCGGATCCGCCGACTGGACAAAATGGAGCGCGAAAAACAGTCGCGCGAAATGCTGGACCGGCTGGAGCTTGGTGGTCTTGCCAATCGCTATCCGTATCAGCTGTCCGGTGGTCAGCAGCAGCGCGTGGCGATTGCCCGCGCGCTTGTCTATCAGCCGCGCCTGCTGCTGCTCGATGAGCCGCTTTCGAACCTTGATGCGCAATTGAGGGAAAGGGCTCGGTCCTGGCTGAAGGATATCCACCAGAACTTCAAGCTCACGACGATTCTCGTTACCCACGACCAGATCGAGGCGCTGTCGCTCAGCGACCAGGTGGTGTTGCTCAGCAAGGTTGGAATCGAGCAGTTCGGCAGCGCTTCGGAGATCTACACGCGTCCCGCGACGGCCTATGTGGCAGATTTCGTCGGCGGTGCGAACATCATTCCCGGCAAGCTGATCGGCATGCCCGATAAAGCAACCGGTGCAATGGCAACCGTTGAGACCGCCGACGGCACGCGCATTTCCGCCCGGTCCGACCTTCCCGCACGGATCGGATCGGAGGTCAGCGTCGCCGTCCGGCCGCAGAAGATCGTGCTGACGGGAGGACAGGCGAGGTCGGAAAAATCCGGCGCGGTGGTGCCCTTCAAGCCGAGAATCGTCCTCTATCAGGGTGCCCAGTACGAGATCGTCGGCGACACGCCTTTCGGTCCCCTGCGGATTCAGACCGAGCAGCAGCCAACCGAACAGACCATGGCAAGCGCACTGCTGCCGGCAGAGGAGTGCCTGTGCGTGCGCCCTTGAGGGCGACGCTGCCGATGTCGGCCGCGGGATTTAAGCCTGAAACACGGCTGTCGAAGAACCTTGCGCCCGCTACGCACGTCGCGGCGGCGCGCGACACTCCTAATCTGACTAGCGATGGAGAGGCCCTATGAGTGAACTTGCCGTTACCGAAGCCGAAAAAGGCCAAGACATGATCCGATCCGCCGTCGGCGAGATCAAGATAACCAATGCCAGTTTAGCCTGCTATTCCTGGCCGCGTGCTCAGCCGATTCAGAACGGCCTGCATACCTATGTTAACGTCAACATCGCCATCACCAAGATCGAGACCGATATCGGCATCACCGGTTACGGCATCGGCCGGAACAATCCCGGCGAAAACGCGATCCGTCACCAGTTCCTGTCCACCATGATCGGCAAGGATCCGACAGCGACAGCGGCGGTCTGGGCACAATTGTGGAGTCCCAAGCTTTACGGACGGCGTGGCCAGGAAACCAAGGCTCTTTCGTCGATCGACATGGCCCTTTGGGACATCAAGGGCAAGATCGCCGGTATGCCGATCTGGCGCCTGCTCGGCGGTTACCGGAACCGGATCCCGACCTATGTGGCAGGCGGCTATTATGCCAAGGGCAAAGGCCTGAAGGACCTGCAACAGGAGATGGCAAATCACGTCGAGCGCGGCGCCCGCGGCGTGAAGATGAAGGTTGGGGCCGTCGACATCGCAGAAGACGTTGAGCGCATCAACGCCGTCCGCAAGGCGCTTGGTCCGGACATCAAGCTGATGATCGACGCGAACTGCGCCTATACCTATTTCGATGCCATTCGCCTCGCCAAGCGGGTCGAGGAGTTCGACATCTACTGGTTCGAGGAGCCCGTCCAGCCGGATGACTACGAAGGCTTCACAAAACTCTCGCGTGCCACGTCCATTCCGCTTGCCACGGGCGAGAATGAATACACCAAGCATGGCTTCCGCGATCTCATCGCGACGCAGGCGATCTCCTTTCTCCAGCCGGATGCACGCTATATGGGTGGCGTGACCGAATTCATGAAAGTCGCGGCAATGGCGGAGGCACACGGCCTGGTGATCTGCCCGCATGGGGACCAGCAGGCGCATATCCAGCTTCTTGGAGCCATACCGAATGCGCATCTTCTGGAGTTCTATCCGAAGGAATTGAATCCGATGTTCGGCAGTGTGTACAAGCACACGCCAGACCTCAACGAGGATGGCACGGTGACCATTCCCGACGTTCCCGGAATGGCGACCGAACCCAACGAAAAGATGCTCGAACGTTACAGGGTCGCCTGAGAGCTCCTCCCGGAGGACATCATCGCCAGTGTTGCGGAATAGGGCTCCGTCGACCGCCGAGCATGCAGAAAAGGTTGATCCCAGTCGACGTTTCCCACACTTGGTGTACACACTGGCGAACTGGCGGTCGTTATGCCGCCTTGGAATTGGAGCTGCTCGGCGGGCCATTCTCGCCGGGCCTTTGTTTTGGAAAACGTGTAGTGAGCTATGATACCCGCGAGAAGATCGTTTATGTCAGAACAGAGGATGGGCTGACGCTTGAAGGGCTGATGATCGAGCCGGCCCGGAAAGCCGCTCCCCTCGAGACCATTCTTTGGTTTCATGGCGTGCACCGTAAATTCTCCGAGATCGAATATGTGGAGATAGGCCGTCTGCTGGCCGGCCGCGGCTACCGCTTCATTACCGCCAACATGCGAGGCCACGATTTCGGCACCTGGTTCCGAACTGAGAAGGGTGCCTTTCTCGGCGGAAGCGCATGGGAACTCTTCAGCCAATCGCCGATCGATGTAGCAGCCTGGGTGGAATTCGCCACGCGCGATTGCGCCGAAATTCTTCTTGCCGGCCACGGCGTTGGAGGCTCCAAGATCGTCTATTATCAGAGCGAGCGCCGCGATCCGCGCATCATGGGCCTAGTGCTCGCCTCGTCCGCCTCGCTGTTCCGCGAGAAGATGCGCCAGGATCTGCAGGCAGAAGCCGAGAAGATGATCATGGAGGGGCATGAAAAGGAGCTTCTGCCCTGGGGAACCCGCAACAGTCGCCAGGCGGCAACGATCAGCGCCGAAGCCTATGTGGATCTCAATCGCGTGCACGAGGTCCTCTATGGCTTCGGCAACATCCCCCCGGCCCTGTCGCGGATCGCCTGTCCCATTCTCGCCTGGTATGGGACCAAGGAAAAACTCGTCAACAAGGATATCGATGACTTCCTAAGCCGAGTCCGTCATACGGCCACCAGTTCGCAGTTGGTGGTGACGAAGAAACTGGTAGGCGTTGACTATTTTTATACGGGAAGCGAAAAGGCAGTTGCGGGCCAGATAGCTCGCTGGATCACCAAACTGCGAGATTTTGCACAGCAACGTGAATAGAGGAATGAAAACGGGCCAGA
Source organism: Chelativorans multitrophicus (assembly GCF_011317445.1). Lineage (GTDB taxonomy): Bacteria > Pseudomonadota > Alphaproteobacteria > Rhizobiales > Rhizobiaceae > Chelativorans > Chelativorans multitrophicus. The sequence continues at coordinate 34,658 of NZ_JAAAPL010000010.1, read as the reverse complement.
GTCGTCCCGGCCGCAAGCCGACGCGAGAAAGCGTTCCGCTAACCCGCGCGCTGGATCGAGGACTATCCATCCTGGAACTCCTCGCAAAATCGCCCGGTTCGAGCCTGTCGGATATTTCACGCGACCTCGCGCTTTCGCCTAGCACTGTCTCGCGTTTGCTCAACACGCTCTGCGAGCGCGGTTTTGTCGCCCAGTCACCGGAAACCAAGACCTTTCGCATGGGACCGCAGGCATTCCATGTAGGCATGGTATTTGCGCGCCAGAACCGGCTGGACCAGATCGCCTCACCCATTCTGCGCACATTCGCACGCGGCATTGGCGATACGATAAGTCTTTGCATCCGCGATGGCTCCGATGTCATCTATATTGATCAATATGAGGGTGGTGGGACTGCCCGGGCCGTTATTCAGATAGGATCTCGCCACCCTCTCCATTGCACGGCGGCGGGAAAGGCTATGCTGGCCTGGCTTTGGGATGAGCGGATCAGGGAATTGCTCGGCCCGAACGAATTACCGGCGATGACCTCGAAGACCATCCGCCGCGTCGATGATCTTCTCCGGGATCTCGAAACTGTCCGCAGGAACGGCTACGCCACCGATCTGGAGGAGCTTGAAGATGGCGTCTGCTGTGTAGCCTCGCCGATACGTTCAAGCGCGGGAGAAATCGTCGGTGCCGTATCCCTCTCGACGGTGGCACCACGGCTCGATCCCGACAGGATCAAGGCGGTTGGTGCCGAACTGCTTCGCGTCACCAACGAAATTTCCCGTCTGATCGGATGGATTCCAAACGGGAACGATCGTGCTGCCCCAGCAAGTTGGGATATTTTTTACGACTGAGGGAACAACAACGGATACTGGATCTCCGGTCTGAAGCGGCTCGCCAAGACGGGTGCGATCAAGTCCTGGGAGATCATTTGCGGCAAACCGGTCTGGGGCGCCCAGGGCATCTGCTACAACAAGGTCGCCGAGACGAAACTCAAGGCAAAGGTGGTCGCGTTCCAGAAGCCAAGGAAGCCTGAATCTACGACGATTCCCCCAATTATCGCCGAGTATCGCTGCCGCTGATCGACAGCGAAAACCAGTGCCGACTCTAGTTCGTTGGAGTTACAGGCACGGACATTGTCTCTTGGCGGTCGCCCACTGGATGGCAGCGGTTTTCCTAGAGGCGTTGGGCAGGTCGGAAACCTTGGACGGGCTCGTGCGCGAGTTTGCCGATTGGCTCTGATGCGAGCCATGCCGACGGCATGTCAACCCGCCGATGGCGGAACGAAAACCTGGATCGGCTCAAGATATGTAATCTCCCACTCCTCGCCGCGGCGAAAGCGAACCACCAGATCACACACTGCTACAGGCACGGGAAGAGGTGACGGGCCATCGGCGGTGCGGACGCCATGGAGCGCGATCATATAGGCGGTGGCCTCCGCGTAATCGCCCAGTGGCGTGACGACGACATTGGTAATGAAATGCCGTGACTGCCGCTGTGGCGGGCGGCGATGCAGAGAGGCCAATATACCCTTGCGGGTATGGACAGGCCCTTCGCCACGAATCCACGTAGCGTCCTCCGAAAAGAGTTCCCCCGAGGCTTCGTAATGGCCGCGGTCCATGAGACTGTAACAGGCCACCAGCAGCCTTTCGCAATCAGCCCGGTCCCGATAGCTGATGTCTTCGCCAATCCTGCTTCTGTCCGGGACGAGAGACGGGCGGCTTGCCACTGCGGTGAGAAGACTATGCGCGTTCATGAGACCTCCAAATAGTCGATATGAAGCGTTGTGCGGACGGGTGATGAGGCTTTGAGAAGAAAAGTTCCGGTGGCGCCTTTTCGATCAACGATCCATCCTCCATGAACCAGATCCAGTCGCCAACGTTGCGCGCGAAGCCCATCTCATGGGTGACGCACACAATGGTGATGCCGGTGCCGGAAAGCGACTGGAGGATCGCCAGCACGTCCCCCACGACCTCTGGGTCGAGGGCGCTGGTCGGCTCGTCGAGCAGCATGATCGGTGGATTCATCGAAAGGGCGCGGGCGATCGCTACGCGCTGTTGCTCGCCGCCCGAAAGCTCGGCCGGCACGTAATTTGACCGGTGGGCAAGGCCGACGCGCTCCAGGAGCACGAGAGCACGGGCACGCGCTTCCTCGGTCGGGACTCGCTGCAGGCGGCGCAGGCCGATGGAAACGTTGTCGATGGCGGTCAGGTGAGGAAAAAGGCTGTACTGCTGGAATACGAAGCCGATCCGGCGGCGCAATTGATTGAGGTCGGTGTTGCGGGCGGCGACATCGATGCCATCGACGACTATTCGGCCTTCATCGATCGCCTCCAGCCCGTTCAGGCAACGAATGAGCGTCGATTTCCCGGAGCCCGAAAGGCCGCAGATGACGACGATTTCGCCGGCATTGATTTCCCCGGTAACGCTCTTCAGCGCCCGGAAACTTCCGAAAGATTTTCCGACAGACTCAAGAGTAATTATCGGGACCATCATGCAGCCGCCACGCGGGTAAACCGGTTCTCGATCCTGGCTTCGAGGAGACGGACAAGCTGGGTGAGCGTGAAGCAGACGGCGAAATAGGTCAGCGCCAGTAGCGCAAAAACCGAGAAGGGCTTCACGAGAATGAAGTTGTTCACCTTGTTGGCGGCGTATGTTAGTTCCTCGACCGCCAGCACATATCCGAGCGACGTTTCCTTGATCATGGAGGTGAACTGGTTGAGGATGCCCGGGATGGAATTGTAGAGCGCCTGTGGCAGGGTAACCTTCCAGATGCGCGGAAAATAGGAGAGGCCCAAGGACAGTGCCGCCTCGGTCTGACCTTTTGGGAGGGCCTCAATCGCCGCACGCAGGACCTCAGAGAGGTAGGCGGTCTGGAAGACGACGATCGCCAGGATAAGTGACCAGAAGGGGCTGATGGGCGTGCCGAGCGCCACCGGCAGGAAGAAATAGACCCAGAAGATCAGCATCAGCAGCGGTATGCCACGCACAATCGTTACGAACAGGAAGGCGGCGTGCTCCAGGACCCTTACTTCGCTCGTCCGCGCCAGCGCAACCAGGACGGCGCTCGGGAATGTCAGGACGAGGCTGACGATCGCGATCACCAGCGTCATTGTGAAGCCACCGAGCGGCCCGTTCGGATAACTGCCGAAAAGCAGGTAGGGCCAGTACTGTTGAACAACGTCGAGCATCTGTCTACCGCGTCCGCAGCTTGTAGCGTTGGGCAAGCCAGGAGCCGGCAAACATCAGCGTCAGCGACCCAGCGAGATAAAGAAGGCTTACGACGAAGAAGGATTCAAACACCCGGAACGTGATGCTCTCGATCTGACGCGCTTGGAAAGTAAGTTCGGCCACCCCGATGGAGGCCGCCAGGCTGGTTCCCTTAAAGAGAATGAGGGTCTGATTGACGAGGGGGGGAAGCGACAGCCGCCAAACCTGCGGCAGAATGGCATATGTCATGGTCTGGACGAAGCCGAAGCCAATAGCGCGGGCTGCCTCGAACTGTGTTTTCGAAATGGCGCGCAAGCCGCTGCGCATATCCTCCGACATGTAGGCCGCCGTGTAGAGCACCAGGGCAAGCAGCGCGAAGATGAATTCCGTGTTGTGCTGGTTGATGAAATCGTTGAGGCCGTCTGGAAATAACGACGAAATGCCGAAATACCAGAACAGGAGCTGTACCAACAAAGGCACGTTACGATGATATTCCACATAAAGGGCAATCAACCAGGAGAGCGGACGTATTCCGCTGCTCCTGATGACGGTCAGCAGCACGGCCAAAGGAAATGCGACAAGCCAGGTCAGGACGAACAGAGCTATCGTATTCTGGATGCCGGTCAGGAAATAATGCAGATACTGGTCGTTGAGAATTGCCGTGAAATCGAGGGCGACGTTCATTTGTGCCGCTTTCCAGTAAAGTCGTTACTGACTCGCGATGTCGTCGCCCATTTTGAAGTCGCGGGACAGGTCGTAATTCGAGGAAGCGCCGACCCAGCGATCGAAGAGGGCCTGGCCCTTTCCGGACGATTCGTAAGTGGCAAGGAACTGATTGAGGTAGTCGACGAAGTCCTTGTCGCCCTTGCGGACGGCAAAGCCCGCCTTCTGCATCATGTTCAGGGCTTCGGGCAGTATGGTAGTGGTGGCTTCGTTCTTCGCTCTTATCTGAAGTGCTCGCAGCAAAGTGGCGCGGTCACAGGTGGCGGCGGCCTTTCCCTGCTGGAACGCGACGAAACGCTCGGAAACATCGTCATAGGAAAGGACGGTTGCATTGGGGAACTGCGAGCGTAAAGCCGCCTCTATCAGGCCACCCTTCTGGACTGAGATGCGCTTGTCCGCCAAGCCGTCGAGCCCGGTGATGCCGGAATCCTTCTTCACCATGCATCGGAAGGAATCGACCAGATATGTATTGCTGAAGTCGACCTGTTCGGCCCGCTCGTTTGTGTAGGAGATGAGTGCTGCGAGTAGATCAACGCGTCCCTGCTGCAATTCCGGAATGCGCGCCTGCGGTGCAATGACCTTGATCGTTGGCGTGACGTCCATGGTGCCGGCCAGGTCCTTGCAGAGATCGATCTCATAGCCGACAACCTGGCGGTTGCCCGGATCTTCATAGCCGAATGGCTCGCTGTTTCCGAGAACCCCGCAGATCAACTCTCCGCGCGCTTTGATGTCATCGAGCGTCCCTGCTTCAGCGGCGGACAATCCCCACATGCCGGGCGTGGCTGCGACCAGCAGAGCGGCATAAAGGCTTTTTCCTTTCATGAGCACTCCTCCCTTGGTGTTTGCGAGGCGCATTTTCAGGCCCCGCCATCGAACAAGACATGTCAACGATGGGCCGACCTCCTTCGGACCATCCACGATCTTGTTGCGCTCGTTATCGATCAGTTGTGGGGGCTGGACAAACGATGTTGTGTAATTATTGCATTCCAAAGCGGAATAGTTTGAAATCGAGAAATGTCGTTTTCCCGCCGCCATATGCCGTCGTTTCAGGAACTGGTCGCCTTTGAGACGGTGGCGCGGCGTGGTAATTTCACGCGCGCGGCCGAAGAGCTGGCGTTGACGCAAAGCGCTGTGAGCAAGCAGCTGCAGCAGTTGGAGCGTTCGCTCGGAGCCGTTTTGCTGAAGCGCAACCGTGGTCAGGTGTCACTGACGCCCGCCGGGTTCACCTATCTCAATGCCACCCAGGAAATCCTCGCCCGGTTCCGCATGGCGGCGATGTCGGTTGGGGCGGCCGGCGGAAAAGAATCTGTTCTCAACGTGGTCGTTCTTCCGACATTCGCCTCGCAATGGCTGATGCCGCGCCTCCCGCGTTTCCTGGAAATCTGGCCGAACTTGACAGTGAACCTCACGACGCGTGTCGAACCATACGATTTCCATGGAAATTCTTACGATGTCGCCATTCACTACGCGGCTGTAAACTGGGATGGTCCGGATGCGATACGCATATGCGGAGAGCTGTTCATTCCGGTCGTAAGCCCGGAGTTCAGGGACCGTTTTCAGCTTTTCGACCCGAGCGACGTCGCTAATGCAACGCTTCTTCAGCAGGCTGACCGGCCGGGACTGTGGAGCGAGTGGTTCGAGGCATCCGGGATCATGTGCCGAGATCCTTATCGAGGGCCGGTCTTGGACCGCTTTTCCATGACGATCGGTGCCGCCTGCGCCGGTCTTGGCGTGGCATTGGTTCCGATCTTTCTCGTCGCGACGGAATTGATGTCTAAAGTGCTCGTGACCCTGTCCACCAAGCCTTATCCGGGCGCGGGGGCTTATTATGCGCTGATTCCGCCATCCAAGCTTCGGGACCCGCATGCGACGGCATTTCGGGAATGGCTGGTAGAGGAAGGGCGCAATAGTCAGCACGTTGAAACGGGACCGCCGGCTTAATAGAGCCGAAAGCTAACAAGGAAAAATTGGAATGTCAGTTAACGGGAACACCCAACCCGGACTGCTCGTCCTGACGGCCGTCGACAATGGCCGGCTCGGGTCTGTCGAAGGCGACTATCGTGTGGTGTTCGCAACGGCCGGCGGCTCAACGGCCGGCGGCTCGCTGGAACCGTTCGATCGGACGGAGCTGGAACAGATCGAGGCGATCATCACCAACGGAGGGCGCGGCCTCTCGGGCGCCGAGATGCAGGCAATGCCACGGCTCAGGTTCATCCAAGTTCTGGGCTCGGGAACTGACAAGCTGGACATCGATGCCGCGGCTGGGCGCGGGATCGTGGTTGCTTCCGGCGTAGGATCAAATGCTCCCTCCGTTGCGGATCACGCGATCGGCATGGCACTCGCCATCCTGCGCGATATCCCCCGGTTCCATATTGAGGCAAGCGAAGGAACCTGGACGCCCTCTCAACGCCCGACGCTCTCGGGAAAGGTCTGCGGTATACTGGGACTTGGAGCGGTCGGGGAAGCGATTGCCAGGAGGCTTATAGGCTTCGATGCCCGAATAGCCTACCACAACCGGCGAGCCGCGCCCGGAAGTCCCTATGCCTATTGCGGCAGTCCAGCGGAGTTGGCTGCAGAGGCGGATGTACTGTTCGTATGTTGCCCCGGAGGCGCAGCCACCTATCATCTCGTCGACACTGGCGTTCTGAATGCCCTGGGATCGGCTGGGTTTCTGGTAAATGTCGGGCGTGGCACCGTGGTGGACAGCGATGCGCTTGCCGCCGCCCTTATGAAGGGAGCGATTGCCGGTGCTGCCATCGACGTATTCGAAGGCGAGCCGCTTCTTCCAGACGTACTGCGGACTGCGCCGAACCTGGTCGTGACACCGCATGTGGCGGGCCTCACGTCAGACGCCCTTGACGCTGCCTGGGCCCGGGCACGCGCCAACCTCCGCGCTTTCCGGGATCATGGCGAAATCGTCGGCAGGCTGGTTTGACGCGAGGCCTGCGGATGGAATGCATTCTTCCCGCAGGTCTGCGTCAGCGGGGTTCGCCGCCCGGAGGCCTAAACGCTGGGGATCATTCCGCCATCGACCCGGAAGGTCGCGCCGTTCACGAAAGATGCATTTCGGCTTGCGAGGAAGGCGACCACATCCGCATATTCTTCGGGCTTGCCGTAGCGTCCGACAGGAATGGTTGCGATGCTTTCGGCGGAAACCTCGTCCACCGGACGACCGCTGCGCTTGGCGCGCTGTTCGTCGAGGAAGATGATCCGCTGAGTCTCAATTCGGCCGGGAACGACGATGTTGACGGTGATGCCATCGCGCGCGATCTCGCTGGCCAATGTCTTGGACCAGCCGAGCAAGGTGGAGCGAAGAGCATTCGACAGGCCGAGATTGGGTATCGGCGCAATGATTCCGGAAGAGGCGGAGGTGATGATGCGGCCCCATCGCCTCTCGCGCATGCCTGGAACGACCTGGTCGGTCAGCGCGATGACGGACAGAACCATGCTTTCGAATTGCTTCAACCAGAGCTCCCGCGGCTGTCCAGCAACGGAAGAGGGCGGTGGTCCGCCTGTATTGTTGACCAGGATATCGATCCCGGAGAACTTCGCCTCCACTTCGGCGACACGATCCTTGATGGCGTCCAGATCCGCCAGATCCCACACAATGGGCATGGCCATGCCGCCATCGGCACGGATAGACGAGGCGATCGCCTCGACCTTGTTCCGGTCGCGACCGGCAACCGCGACCTTGGCTCCTTCGGCGGCGAGCCTGCGGGCCGTTGCGCTGCCGAGCCCGCCGCTGCCACCCAGCACCAGGGCCGTCTTGTCCGTCAGTCCTAAATCCAAAGCTACCTCCTGCTATTGGGCATTTTCTTCGCTGACGACACCGCCAGCGCCCTGCATGAAGCGCGGTATAGCATAGTTCTTGCGGGGAAATTCCTCCCAGTACTGCCGCAGTCCCTTCGGGGGATAATGGCGGTAGGGGAATTTGCGCAGCCGCTCCACGTCAATATCGATCCCAAGCCCTGGTGTCTTCGGCAGTTCCGCCCAGCCGGCTTCCACCTTGATCGAGGAAAGCGCGATCTCGTCACACGCGTGCAGCCGGTTAATGAAGCACTCTGCGATCGTAAAATTCGGGATGACGGCGCAGACATGGACCGTTGCGGCCAGCCCGGCGAGCGTACTGTTGTTGTTGTGAGGAGAGATGGCAACCGCATGCGGCTGGGCCATCGTGGCGATATCCATCAGCGCGGTGATGCCACCGACCGCGCAGATATCGGGATTGAGGATGTCCGCCGCGCGCTTTTCCAAAACCTGCGCATAGGATTCTTTCGTGTAGATGGTTTCCCCCGTTACGACCGGGATCGGCTGGTTGCGGCGGACCTCCGCCACAAGATCGATGTTATCGGAAAGACAGGGTTCCTCATACCAGTGAATGTCGAATTCCGCGAGGCGCCGCCCGAGCCGGATCGCATAGGACGGCGCGAGGCGTCGGTGCATCTCGATCAGGAGTTCCATGTCGGGGCCGAGCGCTTCGCGCATCAGCCGGACGTAATTGACCGCAAACTCCTCGTCCTCGCGGTGGATGAAATTCCGCCAGGGGCCGGGCAGGGGGTCGAATTTCAGGGCGGTATAGCCCAATTCCTTGACCTTCAGCGCCCGCTCGACATAGTCGTCCACCGTTCCAGGCTCATCAGCCCAGCCATTGGCATAGACGCGCACACGCTCGCGCGAAGCGCCGCCCATGATGTCGTGCAGCGGCAATCCGGCCTGCTTGCCGACTATGTCCCAAAGGGCCATCTCGATGGCGCTCCAGGCAGACAGAAAACCGATGGAGGATCGCCTGATGACGAAGTCGTCGAAAAGAACCTGCCCCGTGTGCCGAATATTGAACGGGCTGCGACCTATGAGATGCGGCGCCATCGCCCGCAGATATTCGTCGACGGCCTTTTCCTTTTCCGCGGTAACATAGGCTTCACCCCAGCCGTAAAGACCGGAATCGGTCTCGATGCGGCAGAAGAGCAGGTTGCGCGTGCTTCCTGGGTTGAACAGGAAGCTTTCGACGTGTGTAATCAGCATTGTTGTTCCTGACTGGGTAGCCGGCGATGAGGCGGTCGGCTTGTCATCGATCCCGGAGTTGGCTGCCTTCCGCTCACGCGCGGAAGGCTTTTTCTGTACAGGCGCGATATCAGCCGAGCCGGGTTCAGCGGGCGAGCGCGTCGTTTATCTCTTCGGCCGCAGCATCCATGGCTTCCTGCGCCGTTGCGGAGTTGAGCAGGACTTCCTGGGTGTGGGCAAAGAGGATCTGCTGAGCCTTGATCCAGACGGGTGTCGAAGGCGCGGGCTTGGTGAACTTCAGCATCTCCTTGAAGGGCTGCAGAAGCGGGTCCTTAAACCTTGGCAGGTCCATGGCACTCATACTGGCCGGGAAGGTATCGGTGTAATAGCCCTGGTTTTCCGGCAGCATGAGGAATTTCGCCAAACGGAGTGCGGCGTCCTTATGTTGCGAATCGGCCGGCACTACGAAAGCCCAGCCGCTCAGGATACCCGCAGTCTGCTTGCCTTCCGGATGCGGGAACGGAGCGATGCCGATCTCCAGGTCAGGCGCTTCCTGCTTGATGGCGGGAAGGTCGAACTGTCCGGAGAAATATTGCGCGACGGTTCCGGCGCCGAAAAGCCTGCGCAGTGCAAGGCCGTCGTTCTGCAGCGTCGAAGGCGGTGCAATGTTGTACTTGGTCAGCGGTGCCGTGTAGAACTCGACGGCTTCGACCGCCGGCTTCTCGTTGACGATCGCCTCGGTGAAATCGGCATTGAGAACATCGCCGCCGTTCATCCAAATGAACGGAACCATGCGGGTGATCAGATTGCCCAATTCGCCGCCGCCGGCAACGCCGATGCCATACTGCTGCTTGCCGGCCGTATTGGTCTTCGTCAGCGCCTGCGAGGCCTTGATGAATTCGTCCCAGGTCTTCGGCGGATTGTCCGGGTCGAGACCGGCGTCGCGATAAAGCGCCTTGTTGTAGATCAAGGCCAGGGTCTGGGCCCGATAAGGCAGGCCGTAGATGTGGCCGTTGTAGCGGGTGGAATCCAGTGTGGCCGGCAGAAGGTCGTCGAGGTTAACCTGTTCCTTGGCGAACTGGTCGAGATCGAGCAGCTTGCCGCTGCTGGCGAACGGGATGACCCACTGCATGCTGGTGTCGATCAGGTCCGGCGGGTTTCCCGAGCGCAGGGCGACCTCGATGCGGCTCTGGAGGCCGTTCGAAACGGTGATCTCCAGGTTAACCGTGACATCCGGGTTGGCGGCCTGGAAGTCCTCGACCAGTTTCCGGGCGCGCGCCTCACCCCAGTTCGGGGCCCACCAGGTGATCTCTTCGGCGGAGGCGGCAACGGCCGGCAGCGTCATGGCAATGCTCAGCATGCTGAGCCCTAAGAATTTCGATAGTCGCTTCATATCTCATCTCCCTTTTTCCAGTTTTCCTGCAGGCGATCACTCGCCGGCCTCCCGTTTTCCTCCTGTCGCTGCCTCCGTCTTCCGACGGCTGCGGACATCCACGTCAGCGTTGTATTTCCATCCTCATTTGGTGGTGGACCCCGGCATCACGTCCTCAAGGGCCTGGAGAAGTGCGGCTATGTAGCCGAAGCAGAAAGCGAAACCGGCAGCCTCGGGATCTTTGCCGCTCACTTTCGGAACGTGGTCCGGCATCAGCATGTATTTGTAGCCAACCTCCGCATAGACCTTCAGCGCGCGCCACATGTCCATGTCGCCGTCTTCGGGAAAGGTCTCCATAAAGGAGAGGCGGCCGCCGCGAATGTTGCGGAAATGGACATTGAAGATTTTTCCGCGCTGCCCGAACCAGCGGATGACGTCATTGATTTCGTTTTTTGGATCGTCGAGCATTTCGGCGACGGTGCCTTGGCAGAAATTGAGCCCGTGATAGGGGCTCTCGCGCATCCCGACGAATTTCTTCAGGCCTTCGACAGTGCCCAGAACGCGGGTTACGCCGCGGTAACCCGGCGGAGTGTAAGGATCGTGCGGGTGGCAGGCGAGACGAATGCGGTTTTCCTCCGCAACCGGCACGACGCGCTCAAGAAAATAGTCGATCCGCTCCCAGTTTTCGCTTTCCGAAACCACGCCGGCAATGCTCGGCGCCGCGTTCTGGTCCATCTTTTCCCAGCGAAAGGAGGAATGCAGCGAGCCGCCGCGGCCGACTTCCGGGTTGCTTCTGGGGATACCGATGATGTTGAAATTATACTTGGCGGCCGGGATGCCCGCACGCGCAAGGTTTTCGATCAGGCGGCAGATCGAATCGATCTCACGGTCGCGGGTGGGGCCGGCGGTCAGAATGCCGGGACTCTGCTGCTCCTCGATCGGCCGGGAGCTCAAGGGGAGCTGGATCATGTCCAACTGGAGGCCGAAGCCTTCGATCTTTTCGCGGTGGCGCAGGAGATCGTCAAGTGTCCAGTCATGCGGGTTTCCGGCGAGATCGGCGCAGACATGCCGCACACCAAGCTGTGCCATGAGGCGATAGTCATCGTCGTTACGCGCGACGTTTTGGGTGCCCAGATGCAATGTGTCGCTCCTTCATCGCCGCCGCCCTTCCGCAGGTTCGGCGATGAGGTCAATTTTATAATATGTATGATGAATTTCAATTGAATTTTTGCGGACTACAAATTTTTTAGAGTCGCGACGCGGTAACGCTTGATGCTGCCGGCCAGATGTCGGCGCATTTCTTCCCGGGCAAGTTCGGGATTCTGGTCGCTGATCGCCGAGGCGATTCGAGAGTGTTCGGCGCTGACGGCCGCCAAGTAGTCCTTATCGGAGGTATGGGGACGAGCGATTGTTCTGCGCGCAAGAAAGATCAGGGCGTCGGCATAAAAGTGGTTATTGGTCGCTTCGGCGATCGCCATATGGAATTCAAGATCGGCTTCGAGGGGCGGCTGATTGTTGATAATGCTTGTTTTAAAATGATCGAGGGCCGACTGGATCGCAAGCTCCTGGGCGACGGATCTTCGCATGGCGGCAATTCCGGCGGCTTCTATTTCCAAGGGCATGCGAACTTCGAAAAGTTCCAGCGCGGACGCAAGGCTTGCCATATCCTCGGAGAAGATTCCGGGGCTTTTGTGGGGTTTGCTGCCGGTCACGAAAACGCCGCTTCCCTGGCGCGCTTCTACCAGCCCGTTGGCCCACAATGCGGATACTGCTTCCCGCACCACGGTGCGGCTGACGCCGAACTGTATTACCATCTGCTGCTCGGTCGGCAATTTTGCGCCGGGCGCTAGCGCGCCGGTGCTGATCTGCCGCTGAAGCTCTTCTGTGACGGCGTGAGAAAGCCGCGTCCGCCGCGCTGGCATGCCGTACTTGGTGTCCATCGTCTACCTCTCTCCTGCCGCCGCCCACGCGGATGTGATCTGCGGGATAATAGCTTCGCCTATTGACATTGTCTCTCAATTTGTCCAGTCATTATACATCATATAAATTCGTATCGACAATTGATCTATATGTCGCTCGGAAGGGCTAATGAGCAAGGTTCTGGCATGGGGTGTGCTGAGCACCGCGAATATCGGGATCACGAAAGTCATCCCGGCAATGCAAAAGAGCAGCCTGCTGCAGGTTGCCGCAATCGCCTCCCGCAGACTGCAGGCGGCGCGCGAAGCGGCCGACCGGCTCGGTATCGACAAGGCTTATGGAAGTTACGAGGAGCTCCTCGCCGATCCCGACATCGACATCATCTACAATCCGCTCCCTAACCATTTGCACGTTCCCTGGACGATCAAGGCGATGGAGGCGGGCAAGCACGTTCTCTGCGAGAAGCCGATTGCCTTGAACGAGGCCGACGCAAGGCAGCTCGTCAAGGTGCGTGACCGCACCGGCAAGCAGGTCGTGGAAGCGTTCATGGTGCGTCATCACCCGCAGTGGCTTCGCAGCCGGGAAATCGCCAGATCCTGTGCCTTGGGTGATGTCCGTGTGATGAATGCTTTCTTCTCCTATTTTCTGACCGATCCGGCCAACGTCCGCAACCAAGCCGATATCGGTGGTGGTGGCCTCTACGATGTGGGATGCTACGCCATTGCGTCCGGTCGCTATATCTTCGAGCGGGAGCCGGAAAGGGTGATTGGCTTTATTGAGCGCGACCCGCAACTCGGCACCGACCGCCTGACGAGCGGCATCGTCGATTTCGGCGGTGGTGCGCGTCTGCTTTTCACCTGTTCGACCCAGCTTGCCCGCTACCAGCAGGTCGATGTCTGCGGCACGCGCGGGAGATTGAGGATGGAGCTGCCATTCAACCCTGATTCGGCCAGCCCAGCGGAAATCCTGATCGTCGACGAAGCAGGCCAGCGGGTTGAGCGGATGCCGGCCGTCGATCACTATCAGCTTCAGGCCGAAGCCTTTGGCCATGCCGTCGAGACCGGCGGGCCGGTCGAGTTTCCGATCGAGGATGCCGTCGCCAACATGCGGGTCATCGATGCGATTTTCCGTTCGACCGTGTCGCAAAGCTGGGAGGTACTTTGAGGGAGGGCCGAAGCGAGCGGCTCATTTTCCCGCCCTGTCAAAACCCTGTAGCCGCGGAAAAACGCTCGCGGCAGAAATGCTCACCACTTGGTGCGGCGTCCGGCCCGGATGCGCCAATAACGGGAGGAGGCGATGAAACGTCGTCGCAGGTGGAACCAAGGATATTTCTTCATTTTCCCGGCATTCCTGGTGCTCGGGGTGATGGTTCTCTATCCGCTCATCGACACGGTCGTGCTCAGCGTCACGGACGAGAATGGAAGCTATATTGGGTCGAGGAATTTCGTCCAGATGCTGACCTCCCGCACCACTTCCCTCGCGACCTACAACTCGATCTACTATGTCGGCGGCTCCATCATCCTGGAGCTGATCCTCGGCACGGTCGCCGGAATCCTGCTCGACCGGCATTTCGTCGGCCGCGGCATCGTGCGCAGCATCATGCTGATCCCGTGGGTCGTCCCGGGCACCGTGGCGGCGACCACCTGGGCATGGATGTACCATTTCGAATTCGGCATCATCAATTACGGCCTCCAGTCGCTCCATGTCATCAGCGGACCCGTCGGGTGGCTCACCAGCGCCGAACTGGTGAAGCCGAGCCTGATCGTCGTTGAGGTGTGGAAGATGTTTCCTTTCGTGGCGCTGATGGTTCTTGCCGCCCTGCAGGGCATTCCCGCCAGCCTTTACGAGGCGGCGCGGATCGACGGAGCCACCTTCTATCATGAGGTCCGCTACATCATGCTGCCGCATCTGTTCGGAATCCTCGCGTCCGTCAGCCTTCTGCTGCTGATCTGGGGACTGAACGGGATCACCATCATCTACGCGATGACCGGCGGCGGACCGGCCAACCGGTCGCTCATCCTGCCCATTCAGATATTCAAGGAGGGTTTCGAATCCTTCGACTTCAACCGCGCGGCAGCACTTTCCTTGGTGCTGTTCATCGTCCTCTTCGCGGTGATTGTCATTCAGGTTTCCATCTCGCAGAAACGCCATGGAGCCGCCAATGAGTAGCCGGAAATTCTCTCTCCCGACCTACCTGCTGGCCCTGGTCTTTTCCGTCCTGGCCATATTCCCCTTCTGCTGGATGGCTCTTTCTTCCGTGAAGCCGCTGCAGGAACTCTACAGCGTGCCGCCCACGTGGCTGCCGCAGAACTTCAGCTTTGAGAACTACACAAATGTACTGTTCAGCTCGAACATCCCCCGCTACTTCCTGAACAGCGTCGTGATCTCGTTCGGAGCGACGACGATCTCGATCTTTCTCGCAGCACTCGCGGCCTATGGCTTCGCGCGTTTCCGGTTCCGCGGGCAGGGTGCGCTGCAGGCATCGATCCTGATCAGCCAGCTTCTGCCGACGGCAACGGTCATCGTGCCGCTTTACATCATCCTCGGGCGGCTCGGCCTCATCAACACCTATGCCGGCGTGATTTTGGTCTACCTGATCCATACCTTGCCGCTTTGCACCTGGATGTTGATCGGCTATTTCCGGGCGCTCCCCTTCGAGATCGAGGAAGCGGCGCTGGTCGACGGCGCATCGCGCCTGCTGATCCTGTTCCGGATCGTGCTGCCGCTTTCGGTACCGGGCATCATCTCGACCGTCGTCTACTGTTTCGTCAGCACATGGAATGAGTTCATTTTCGCACTCGTCTTTGCGACCGACCGTACCGTTAAGACCCTGCCGATCGGGCTCGCCGAATTCACCTCGGAATTCAATACCGACTGGGGCTCCGTCATGGCCGCCTCGATGATCATGACGCTGCCGATCGTAGTGTTGTTCTTCGGCGTTCAGAAGCTGTTCGTCGGCGGGCTGACGGCCGGCGCGACGAAAGGGTAAGGCGTCCGGCCGCGCTTGAGGGTTGCCGGAAAAGGAGATCCGACATGGATATCAGGAACAAGGTTGCGGTGGTTACCGGTGCAAGCAGCGGTGTCGGCCGTCGGATCGCGGAACGTTTGGCTGAGAAGGGGGCAAAGCTCGGCCTGCTCGGGCGGGATGCCGCGCGGCTTGAGGAAACGGTAAGTGCGTGCAGCGCCTTGGGGGCTGAGGTCGCATTTGCGGCTGGAGACATCGGTGCGACTGATTATGTCGCCTCGTCCCTTGCTGGCTTCGAACGGGACCTTGGGCCGATCGACATTCTCGCCAACTGCGCCGGCATCAGCCTGCCGCGACGCATGAAGCTCGAGGAGATCGCGCCCGATCGCTGGGACGAGATGATCCAGACGAACGTGCGCGGCACCTATCTCACCTGCCATCATGTCATCGCCGGCATGAAGGATCGCGGCCAAGGCGTGATCGTGAATATCGGATCGACAGCCGCCCATATCGCCAAGCCGGGTGTCTCCGCCTACGCCGCTTCCAAATTCGCGGTGCGCGCGCTGACGGACTCGCTGATCGAGGAATGCGATGGCACCGGCGTCAGGACGTGTATGGTCAGTTCCGGTCCGATCAACACGCCCATATGGGAGAAGGCGCTTGGCCCGATGCCGATGGAGAGAGAGTTCATGCTGCAGCCGGACGATATCGCCGATGCGGCGCTCTGGCTGATCGAACGTCCGGCTCATGTTCGGGCGGATGAAATATTGCTGCGGCCAGTCTCGCGTCCCGCCGCTTCCAGCGCCACCCCGACCGTTACACAAGGAGTAAGCCGTGGCTGAACAGCAAACAATAGAGGAATTGCAGGTAGAGGCCCAGGAATTAGTGCTGCCCGCCTTTGACTCGACCGTGGCCTGGGAGATCGGCGGCTATATCCGGAAGCGGGCGGCGGCAGAAAGCATGCCGATCGCATTCGAAGTGTCGCGGATCGGCCAGCAGGTCTTCTTTCACGCCATGCCCGGCGCCATGCCCGACAACGCTCACTGGATCCGCCGCAAGCGGGCAGTGGTCGAGCGCTTCTACAGCAGTTCGCTGCTCATGAAGCTTCTCGCGGACCGTCAGGGGCGGCCGCTTCTCGAACGCTACATCCTTTCCGCCGACGATTACGTCGCGAGCGGCGGCAGCGTTCCGCTCGTGGTGGCGGGCAGCGGCTGCGTCGGGACGGTCACAGTGAGTGGCCTCACCCAATATGAAGATCATAGGCTTGCCGCCGAGGCCATCCGTTATGCTATTGCCGGAATGGCAAAGCAGCGGGTGGCCGGCGGGTAAACGGGAGCTGATCCGGTGGCACTGGATGAAAGTGTCGTGGTGGACGATGCCACGCTGAAGATGCTGTCCGAAGTCAGCACCAACACGCTGGCCGGGCTACTGATCAAGATCGCCGGCATGCGGACGCGGACCATTCGGCGCGCGCGCCCTCTCAACCCGGAAAACGCCCGGTTCGTCGGCCCAGCCTATACGTTGCGAAACGTCCCAGTGCGCGAGGACCTTACCGATCGCGCCAGCATGGTAAGCCCGAAAAGCCCGCTCCATGGAACGGTCGACCGAATCCCGCCGGGAAGCGTGCTGGTGATTGACATGCTGGGCGACACGACCTGCGGCGGGTTGGGTGATGTCATGGTGGCGGCTCTAGCCGTACGCGGCGTCGCCGCCCTCGTCACTGATGGCGCGATGCGTGACGGAGAAGCGATTGCGGCCGGTTCGCTGCCCGTTTTCTGCAATGGGGTCAATCCAGCTCCCAGCAATCGGGCACTGCTAGCGGCCGGCGTTCAAGAGATGATCGGCTGCGGCGGCGTTCTCGTTGTGCCGGGCGACATTGTTGTCGGCGATTCCGATGGGGTTGTCGTGGTGCCCCGCCATCTCGTAGCGCAGGTCGCCCGTGAAGGGCACGAGCTCGAAGAGGTAGAACGGTGGATCAAGTCGGAAGTGGAGAAAGGAGGGCGCGCCTCGGACCTCTATCCGCCGGACGAAACGGCTGTGGCGCGTTTCCGTGCAGCTCAGCAGAAACAAAGCTGGTCAGATGAGGCGGGCCGACCGGCGCGCCGCGACGACGGGACATAACGAAAACGGAAGGCAGACATGGGCTCGGTGGAACTGCGCGGTGTGAAGAAGAGATTTGGCGGCCACACGGTCATCCATGGTGTAGACTTGGCAATTGACGACGGCGAGTTCGTGGCGCTGGTCGGTCCCTCCGGCTGCGGAAAGTCGACCTTGCTGAGGATCGTCGCGGGGCTGGAAGACGCATCCGAAGGCGAAGTCTCGATCGCCGGCTACGTCGTCAACGATCTGACGCCTCGCGAACGAAACATTGCAATGGTCTTCCAGAGCTATGCGCTTTACCCGCATATGAACGTCGCGGAAAACATGGCGTTCAACTTGAAACTCTCCGGCAAATCGAAAGCGGAGATTGAACAGCGGATTGCGGAAGCGGCCCGCATGCTCGACCTCAGCACGCTCCTCAAGCGTAGGCCGTCGCAGCTTTCCGGTGGTCAGCGGCAGCGCGTCGCGATGGGACGCGCCATCGTCCGCAATCCTTCCGTCTACCTCTTCGACGAGCCGCTTTCCAACCTCGACGCCAAGCTGCGCGTGCAGATGCGTTCGGAAATCAAGGCGCTGCACCAGAAGGTTCACACGACCGCCATCTATGTAACCCATGACCAGATCGAGGCAATGACGCTTGCAGACCGTGTCGTCGTTCTCAATGGCGGTCGCATCGAGCAGGCCGGCCGGCCTATGGAACTCTACCGGCGTCCGGAAAACCTGTTCGTCGCGGGCTTCATCGGTTCGCCGGCCATGAACTTCATCGACGCCACGGGTACGTTGACGCCTGATGGGCCGGTTGCGCGGTTGGGCGATGGCACGGAAATCCGCCTCGAAAGGGCTTTGCCGGTCAAAGAAGGCCAGCCGCTGGTCATCGGCCTGCGGCCGGAGAACCTGGCGCTGAATGGGGAGGGGACAGCTTTGTCTGGCCCGATTCAGCTGATCGAGCCGACAGGTGCACAGACGCATATAGTGTTTAAGCTCGCCGGGCAGGGTATCGCCAGTGTGGTAGATGGGTCCCTGGAGTTCGGCTTTGGTGAAAATTTCAAAGCTGCGATTGCACCGGCTTTAGTGCATGTCTTCGACAAGGCCACCGGACGGCGCGTGTGATATTCCAAAGCCGCCGCCATCAGCCACAGGCGGGGAACTCCGGCGCGCCAGGGCAGTTCTTTTGGCGCATCGCTGTTGAGCGGCAACTGTAAGAAATGCACTGGCGTGGGCGGGCTTGGCTTCTTTTAATGTGAGAATCTTGGACGTCAGATTCTCAAGTAACTGCATTTGAGAAGAGTCTCTCGACACGCGCGCGTCGGGGAAGGCGGACAGCCGCCATTTTCCCCAAAGCCTTGGGTAATATGGGTAGGTGCTCTGGTGTTGGGTCGATCCACCAGGAGCCCGAGCGAGGTCCTTCGAAGTGGCGGACCCTCTTCTCGATCTTGGGCGCGTAGTCTGCACCCGCCGGAAAATTTATGAAGACATTCGGCCTTGACATCTGCATCATCTCCGCGATGTCACGATAGCTAGTCCCATATTTGTACCAGCGCACGCATAACAGGATGACATCAATGGGAAAGCGGCGGCGCTTGAACAGGGACACCTGGAGGGCTCCTCCATGAACCGCCCCGACGCGGTTAATGCAACAGTTCTGCCTGATCGCATCGTCATTGACGGCAGCCAAATGAACCGGGAGGCAATCATTGCCTGTGATGGCGATAGAAGGCTTCGGGATCACGACGAGAGGTGAAGCCGATCCGAATCCAGCAGAGCCGCTATCTCAATAATCGTATTGAGCAGGATCACCGGCGCATCAAACGCCGGATCCCATCCATGCTCGGCTTCAAATTTACCTCCTGCGCTGCAACCATCCTATCCGGCATTGAAAAGATCCATATGATGCGGAAGCGGCAGGCGAGCTACGCCTATAATCCCGCTCCATCACTCGCCGAGCAGTTCAGCATGAACGTCAGCCATGCAGGATCTCCGTTCTCTCATTCCGCATCAGTCAGGGCGATGTCTGCGAGCCGTCTTTGTGAAAGCATCCGGAAGCTGACAACGGTGTTGATCAGGTTGACGATGCGGCTGGTGAATTGATCGCGGTATGTGAGAAAGGGACAAGCATCGCGAGGGTCATCGCGTTTGCCATGACTGCTAGTGCCCCGATGAGGATCAATGCGATGCGGTCTAGCCCAAACAATAAGCGGTTGGCGGCGGCGAAAACCGCATCGAGCTTTAGCTCGCAGCCGCGTCTGCATGGCGCGCGGGAGATTTCCTCTTCTGTCCCCGCCTGAAGGGCACAAACACCAGTTCGCGCAGCCCCCAATATAGAAGTGTCGACGTAAGCGCGATGAATACGCATTCTCTGGACGCGAAGCGGCCTATCCGGAGTTTGCCGCATAGACGCGTAGCCAGTTTTCCATCCACAGCTTCGCGATTTCCTCTCTGGAGTGTGTTGGTATTAGACAATACATCCTCGCTGGATCCTCAGGCAGCCGATCCCAATCAGATCGGCCTTCGCCAAGCTCAAGGCGAACAGTACGCCTCCATTGAAGCATGGAGCCGGATCACGGTGTCGACGGCTGCATGAAAAATCGGCAAGTGGTGTCTATTCGCCTGGCGCTCAATTAAGGCGACGGTATCCTTTAATGCTGCCTTTACAATGGCTTCGCGGTGGATTGCGTACGAAAGCGCTTTCCGCAGCGCAACGTCGTTCAAAATGGGATGGGAGGGATTAAGCCATAAATTCATAACACCGAAATTAGAGACAAAGTGACACCGGGGTCCTTTCTCAAAAACTCGGCTACTATCAGGCCTTACAATTAGATAGGTTTGCTGGCGCTTCCTAAGAACATAGTGCTTGCCTCGCCATAGTTCGAGTACTCACCGTGCCTATATGCACTCATGCGACTGAATACATGTTAAATTAACATCTGTGCTACACAGCCTTAATTGATCGCCAGCGAGGGTAACCATAGTACGAGTTCCGGAAAAATAGAAATTAGCGCCGTCACCACGCACATTACAGCGAAGAATGGTAATGCAGCAAATCCGATCCTGCCGATCGATTCGCCGGTAAGCCCTTTCAAGACAAATAGGTTCAGACCGACGGGAGGTGATATCATCCCCATCTCGATATTGAGAATGATAAAAATGCCCAGCCAAAGCGGATCGTATCCGAGCGCCGTCACGAGCGGATAGACGAAAGGCAAGGTCATTACCATTATGGGCAGGCCGTCGACCACGATCCCAAGCACCAGATAGAATACAGCCAAGATTAGGATCAATTGTAGAGGTGGCAAATGCATCTGACCGATTGCGTCGGCGATCTGGTTAGGCAAATGCATGAAACTCATCGCCGACGTAAGAAAGGCGGCCGACACCAATAATATGCACACCATGCAGGACGTGCGGATCGCACTTGCCAAAGCTTGCGCCAATACTGCGAAACTGAAACGTCGCTTGAGTGCTGCTATCACGACCGTCATTGCCAGACCAATGGCTGCTGACTCAGATGGCGTCGCCAAGCCGAGATAGATCGACCCCATGATCACGACAAATACGCTGGCCGTAGGCACGACATCAGAAAGCAAGGACAAGAACGAAACCCGATCGCTGTCGCCCCGCTCCGACTGCACTGAGCCGGCTACCGACGGATTTATCAAGGCAACGATCATAATAAAGAGCGACGACAGCCCTGCAACCATAAGACCCGGCACGATACCAGCGACAAATAGATCCGCTATGGATACTTCGGCCAGCACACCGTATATTATAAGAGCTGTCGATGGTGGAATCAGTATCCCGAGAGTACCCGCGCCCGCCAGCGAGCCGAGCGCAAGATTGCGCGAATAGCCGCTCGCTGCCAGTACTGGCAACGTTATCCTTGCGATCGTGGCAGTGGTGGCCGCGGACGAACCGCTGACTGCCGCGAAGGCGGTACATCCGATGACATTGGAATGAAGCAGCTTGCCAGGCAGCCACTTGATAAGGGGAGCGATCCCGCGAAACAATTCTGCCGCCAAATTTGTTCGATAGTATATTTCTCCCATCCAAACAAAGAGGGGTACCGCCGAAAGCTCCCACATCTTGGAACTGTTCCAGAACGTAGTCTGGAGGAGGAGGCCAATGCGGTCAATCGGGAACCCTGCCACCCACCAAAGCCCCAACGCGCCCAGAAAGGTCAGAGCAAGAAATATCCACATCCCGCTGCACAAAAGAACAAGCATCGCTACGATGAGGAAAATTGTACTTAAGGCTATGTCAGACATCGACGACTTCTTTCTGAAGCTCGTCTCCCGAAACCAAGCCAGTGACAATCAGCAGAATTGAAGATATGGCCTGAACTGCAAAGATGACGAGCCCGAGGACGGCGACAGCCATCGGAATCCACAACGGAACCTCGGCTATCGTGCGGCTCAAGATGCCGCGCGTCCAATAACGACTACCGGCTTCAGCGAAGTAAAGGGCGATGAACGTACTTATAGTGATCGCAGTGGTGAGCAACACGACTTCTACGAGGCTCTTCATTGAGCTGTTTAGGAAATTCAAAAGGATCATCACCCTTAGATGTCCGTGACGGCGATATGTCGGACCAAGCCCAAGGAATGTCAGCGCGACCATGGCGTATCCGACAAACTCGTCCAGTACAAATGTGGAACTAGCAAAGAATGAACGCAGTAATATCTCGAGCAGGATGTGCATGAGCATGAAGAGGACTGAAAAGCACGCTAGTCCCTCCGCTATACGTGATAGCAGGCCCGCTAGTCTGTCGAAATAGGTTGCGAAAGCG
Organism: Chelativorans multitrophicus; assembly: GCF_011317445.1. GTDB lineage: Bacteria > Pseudomonadota > Alphaproteobacteria > Rhizobiales > Rhizobiaceae > Chelativorans > Chelativorans multitrophicus. Next base: position 12,606 of record NZ_JAAAPL010000010.1, on the reverse strand, counting down.
GTCATCACTCAGCACTTGTCGCTTATCGGATACGACCCTGATACTCGGCTAGAAACCTCGCGCCGACTTCTCCTGCCTTAGCTTGCCAGTTTGCGACCAGGGGCTCAGAAATCTGACGGAAAAAGGACATTAAATCCGACGGGACGTTTTCTTGCTTCACCAAAGTTACATTGTTTTCCGAAAGCCTCTTGTATTCTAAATCCATGATTTCGGCGATCATGCCGTGCGACCACTGTTCCGTTTCGACTCCGGCCTCCAGAATCGCAGCTCGTATATCCTCCGGAAAGCTCTGCAGCAGGTCTGCGTTTATCACTGCTGCATTCTGACTAACATGGGAGCCAAAATCCATGAAATGAGGTACGTCTTTGGCCGGCAAGCCGAGCGACAGTCCTTGAATGGATGTGTGTACGGCATCGAGAGCGCCCGTCATGAGCTGAGGTACAACGTCTGCCCAGCTCAGTTGCACAGGTGCCGATCCCGCGGCCTTGAACAATTCAGCTGTGATCGGCTGTGTCACGCGCACACGCAATCCCTTTAGATCCTCGGCGGTCTGGATCGGCTGATCTGACCATAAGCCGATCGGTGGCCAGATAGTGAAGTATAGTGGAACTATATTATCTTCCTTCATCACGTCCGTGAGATAGGGCTTGGCAACCTCCTGCATGACGATGGCCTGCGAGAGGCTGATGCCAAACAACGGCAGATTCGTCATGGAATAGAGGGGACTATGTCCGGCCCCTACCTCAAGCGGAAAATTCGCGAGTGAAACTGCGCCCGTTCCAACTGAATCGATTACATCCTCGGATTTGATACCCAGGGCTCCACTGAAGTGAACAACAACCCTAACCCGGCCGCCGGTCTTCTCAGCGACAAGTTCGGCGAAATGAGCATCGGCGCGCCCGACGATTGAGTTCGTGTTGTACTCGTTCGCCATGTCGAGCGTATATTCCTGAGCCGTGACATGCGTGATACTGCATGCGGCTACCAACGTAAGTCCAAGTGCCCGTGCAAACATTTGCAACGCTCCCTTTGATGCCATGCCAGTTCCCTTTTTTTTTCGGATCGCCCGCAGCGGTCCACTGATTGGCAGGTCGGCCTAGTTGTTTGCCTAAATTTGGAGTCGACAGAAGATCCCGACAGCCAACATTGGAGGTTCTGTGGTCCAACGTATGCCGGCATTGTCCTCGATTCCACGCAAGCCGATCATATTCGGAATTCCGCCGACGCGCCCCATACCGCGAAAGTTGATCAGCCACCATGATCCACCTTTGACTATGATGCGGCTTTTTGTGATCACACAGTGCGATCTAGGTAACATTTTGTCAAGGTCCCAGGTTCGAGCATGCGATGTGAGGAAGGCGGCAAACGTTCTCGACGGAGGTCAAACGAGTTCGAAGATCGCATCGACCTCTACAGCCACTTCCCTCGGAAGCAATGCGCAGCCCACAGCCGAGCGGGCGTGCTTTCCAGCGTCCCCACGCGCCGCCACAATGAGCTCGGATGCGCCGTCGATCACGGCCGGATGGTCGGTAAATTCTGGCATCGCATTTACGAATGTCGCCAAGACGTATGCAACCCAGTACTCGGTCGAGATCACCACCTGTGAAGCTGTCTAGTTGAGGCAGTAAGTTCAAGGCGCGGATGCGGGCGGCTTCTCTGCGCTAGCACATCCTGTTCTCACCTAGTTTGCCGACCATGGCCGGCTCGCCCTCCATGGGGAGACCTGTCCGGAAATGTAGAGGAGGATTGCCTACCGCCCTAGCCGCTACATAGCCGCCGCTGGCGCAGAGGCGGCGGGCAGGCCGATCCAAGATCGGTGAGCCGCTCATACAATAATGTAGGCATTCGCTTCATCTCCATTCGAGAAAACTCCGACGCAGGCTTGACACAGGTAACATGTAATCACAGAGTGTGATCATAAGGCCGTTGATAAATGTATCCTCATGATCCGACCGATCCCCCCTCCCCCCGCTGCCGTTCAAAATGCCACGTCCACTCGGTGGCACGCCGTAATTCTGAGAGCGGGCGCAGGTGGTATGGCCTCCGCTTCCGAGTTGCACAATGCCGGACACCGCCTGGCTCTTTGGAACCGTTCGCCGGACATGTTGAAGCCGCTCCAGGTTCACGATGGCGTGGGGTTCACCGGTGCGATGGGCGCAGGTAACCTCTACCTGCTGCCGCATGCCAAAAGGCCAGTCGGAGCGGTACGCTCAAAGGCCGGAACTACATATTCAGGAAAGGCCGGCATGACCAAACTGCTGCTGAAAAACGCCAACATTCTCGACGTTGTGGCCGGTCGCCTCATCGGCGAGCATGACGTGCTAATCGCCGATGGGCGGATTCGCGAAATAGACCATGGCCTCAGCCATAATTCGGCCCGCCAGATCGACCTTGCTGGCCGAACGCTCATGCCCGGCCTCTGCGATGCGCATGTGCATGCGGCTGCGCCGATGAATTCGTTTGCCGAGCTCGAATGCCTGTCTCCATCCTACGTCGCGATCCGAAGCGCCAAGGTCCTGGAGGGCATGCTACTACGCGGTTTTACGACTGTCCGGGACGGCGGCGGCGCAGATTTCGGCCTTGCACGAGCGGTCGACGAGGGATTCGTGACGGGACCAAGGCTTCTCTACTGCGGCAAAGCGCTTTCGCAAACCGGAGGCCATGGAGACATGCGCCAGCCCGGCCAGCTGGCGCGAGACGCGCATCCATACGTCCCTGGCCTAGGACAGATCTGCGACGGCGTTGATGCCGTCAGGCGCGCAGTGCGGGAAGAGATCCGCCGAGGCGCCCACCACATCAAGCTCATGGTTGGCGGCGGCATTGCCTCCCCGTCCGATCCCATCGATCAGGATCAGTTTTCCAAGGAGGAGATTTTGGCGGCTGTCGAGGAAGCCGAATGCGCGAACAGATATGTCATGGTACATTCCTATGCAAACAGGTCTGTCGCGCGGGCAGTACAATGCGGAGCGCGCTCAATTGAACATGCCAACTTTCTGGACGACAAGACCGCGCAGATCATTCGGGAACATCAGGCGCATGTAGTTCCAACGCTGGCTATCTTCCATGTCATGGTGAAGGAGGGGCTGGAGATCGGCATCTCACCGCGAGTGCACGCCATTAACAAGCACGTGCTGGAGCACGGGATGCGCGCCCTCGAAGTCGCCCGACGCAACCAGGTCTCGCTTGCTTACGGCACTGATCTCAGCGGGCAATTGCATATCCATCAATCGGTCGAATTCTCACTGCGGGCGGAGGTTTTCTCGCCGGCCGATCTGCTGCGCCAGGCAACTGTCAACGCAGCCGAGTTGTTTCGCATGGCCGATCGAATCGGCAAGGTTGCGGTCGGATTCGAAGCCGACCTCATTGGCATCGACGGCGATCCGCTGGAGCGCATCGGGGTGCTCCAGGAGCAGGGTCGCCATATCGATCTCATCATAAAGGGCGGCTCGGTCATCAAGGCCCAGCTCAACTAAGCGCTCATCGAGGAAAAATAACGTATGGCGATTATCTCCTATCTCAATACAGTCCGGCTGGATCAGGGAGCCATCGGCTCCTTGGCCGAAGACATTGCCATTCTGGGCATAAAGAAACCGCTTATAGTCTCTGACGCAGGTATCAAGCACGCCGGGCATGTGGACAAGGTCATTGCCAACCTGCCAGGGGGCCTCGCCTATTCGGTGTTCCTCGAAACCCCACCCAACCCGACCGAACCCGCCGTTCACGCGGCGCTGGCTCAATATCGGACCGAAGGCTGCGATGGCCTCATCGGCCTTGGCGGCGGATCATCGATCGATTTAGCAAAGGGGGTTGCCGTCCTGTCGGCTCACCCCGCACCGCTGCAGCAATATGCTGCCGTTATGGGCGGGCAGGCGCGAATCACCGACAGGACAGCGCCGGTCATCGCCATACCGACGTCGGCGGGAACCGGCAGCGAAGTTGGGAGGGGCGCCGTCATAACCTTCGCGGACGGCCGCAAACTCGGCATTCTGTCGCCGCATGTCGTGCCAAAGCGGGCGATCTGCGATCCCGACCTCACAGTGACCGCCTCGCCGCAGCAGACCGCAGCGTTCGGCATGGACGCACTTGTCCACTGCATCGAATGCTTCGTATCCCCGGTGGAAAATCCGGTGGCGGAAGCAATTGCGATCGACGGCTTTGCAAGAGCGATAGCCAATCTTCCCCGCGCGGTGAGAGATGGCGCGGACCGGGAAGCCCGCCGCCAAATGATGGTAGTCGCCCTCATGGGCGCCATGAGCTTTCAGAAAGGTTGCGGCGCAGTCCACGCGCTCGCACACCCTCTGGGGGGGCTGAGCAAGACAGAGCTTCATCATGGGACACTGAGTTCAATCCTGCTGCCGCATGTCCTGAGGTTCAATGCAGGCGAGGCCTTGGTATTACCCAAATACAGGCGGCTGCTTGACGTCGCCGGCGCTGGTGAAGCAGACGACATCGCAGAATTCATGCGCCGCTTCTCGGTAGAGATCGGCATGCCGCAAAGGCTGTCGGATATAGGCGTGTCGAGAGATCTGCTGCCTCGGATTGCAGCTCTTGCCCCGCTGGACCACACACATGCGACAAATCCGAGACGGGCAGCCGAAGCTGACTACCTAGACATGCTGGAGGCCGCCTTCTAAAGGCGATTCACAATCAGAAGGCCTGCTTCAGGGCTGAGAGGTCACGGCCTTGCAGGCTGGCGACCGAGGCTGGGTCAAGATGCCCGAGACAGAGTCACTGAACTTCTCGAGCCGTGCTTCTTGATCAAATGGTTCGAGGATCGAACCTTTCTGCATCAGCCGTTTGCCTGAGTGTCGGATACTCACCTTGTGCGGAAGGTCCGCACCCGCGCGCTCGTCTTCGTGTGCATGGGCCCGCATCTGCACGAGCGACATCAAGCGGCGGATCTCCGGCCGTGCCTCCTTCCGGGCCGAAATCGGTTATCCTCGCCCGTCCATCGACGAGCACAAGCGCTACGCAGAAGTTCATGGAGAACTTTGCCTGCACCTCGTTCTCCGGTTTTGCATGGGGCAGATTGCCGTAGTTGATCGCCCCCAGCGTGACTGTCTCGACCACCTCATCCAAGGCAAAGCTGTGCAGGGCTTTGAGTTCGAGCACGATATCGAGCATCTTGTACGTCGTCGCGCAGCAGGGGAAGCGCTTGGGCGTCAGGCCAATCATCTCGATGGAATGCCTTCCGCCGATATTACGAGCACCTTGGCCAAGCTCCTTGCCTACCTGTGTAGAGTCGGTGAAGCCCAAATCGATACTCGATAACGTCATGCCGCCCCTTCATGGCGGCCTCGGCCAGCAATCCGGCCTCGATGGCATTGCGCGCTGCAAGTCCGGTGTGAAGGGGCTTGGCCTGCGTTCCAAACTAAGCCTTTATTCCGTGGTCATGCTGCACGCCAGGGACATGCTTTCGGCGATGCCCCTGGAAACGAGTCCGAGCGGCCGCGCAAACGCTCGCTGCTGCGTCAAATGGCGACGACCGTTGCCGAGCAAGGCTTGGGGCTTCCAAACCTACGAGATAGCCATCGACCAACGTCGCTCAACCCAAATGTCGCTTGGCAGTTAATTGTGAGAATAGCCTGCCAATATTTTCAGCATGTTAACGGTGCACCTAATTTGAGAATGTGCGCTTAATTTGATAATCGAACCAGGTCATTGGCATTTATGTGAGAACCAGCGTCAGCAATGTGGCGGCGTCGATTTACTGAGGACGGCGGATGAACTTCAAAGAATGCACGCCCTTCACGCTAATACGATGGCAATTAAATTGAGAAACCGAGCTATGCCATTCCCTCCGTTAACAGCACAACATGACTGAAACAACCGCATTCTCGCGATTAACTGCCAAGCGACAGGATGTGTCTGTTTCGAGCCATCGACAGCGTCGGCGACTCGGTCGAGTTCTGGTTCAGCGAACATCGTGATCTGCGGGCGGCGAAGCGCTTCTTGAAAAAGGCGCTGCAGCGCCATGGCCGGCCCGAGCACATCGTCATTGACGGCAGCCAGACGAATCGCGAGGCAATCATCGCCTGCGACGGTGAAAGCTGGCTGCGGGATCGCTCGCGGCGTTCCACGAAACCGATCCGCATCCGGCGAAGCTAGTACCTCAACAACCGGATCGAGCAGGACCACCGGCGCATCAAGCGCCAGATGAGATCAATGCTCGGCTTCAAGTCGCAGGCGACCGCCGCCATGATCCTCTCCGGTATAGAGATGATCCACATGATACGCAAGCGACAGGCGAGGTATGCCTACCCAGCCCCTCCGATCGCCGAACAGTTCGAAATCTTCGCCGCTTGAAGGGCCGAGCGACGCTGATTGTGTCCTTCGCCCGAATTTGCGACAGAACCGACCGGAGAGGTGTTCATGCGCGTGCGTCTGTCGCGGCAACTCCTCACAGCCGTTACAGAGACATCACCCGACATCGGCCGCCAACACTGCGGTCGCCGGCCCTCGCGGACCAGCGCCATCCTGGCCGCTCTTCACGCACCCGCCCCGCACTACCGGCGCCCAATGCGGCAGCAGCCACACCTCATGACTATCAACGCCGCGCCAGCACGGCGCGGCAATGCGCACGCAGCAGGTCATATCCGATATCACAGACGGCGGCTTCCGTTGCCGTTTCGCACTCTGCCGTGTGATCCTCAACCGCCATGCCAGTTCCCTCTTCTGCCCGGCGATCGCTGGCAGGCTCGCCGGACTATTGCAATTCCGGCAGCGTCATCCTATTAATGGTATGGTAGAATGGCGATTAGGTCAAACGCAGCCCGCGCTCTGAATTGCCCGAAATCGGGGATCTTGTGCAAGAGCCCTTGAGAAACCGCCAAGGTTGGACAAATCTGTGCGGGCTAGGCAGGGATGCAGCAATTCGATGGCTAAGCGACAATGAATTCGGTGAGCAAGGCTATCGCTACTGCCGTTCTGGCCCCGATCGGGCCCGAGTGGGAGCGCACGTCGATCTCCGCTCGCGTATACAAGGAGCTGCGGAAGGCGATCGTCTCGATGCAGCTTCTGCCCGGTCACACCCTGTCGGAGGCGGAAATCGCCCGGCAGCTCGGCACGTCGCGGCAGCCAGTGCGCGAAGCGTTCATCAAGTTGGCCGAAGCCGGTTTCATCGAGATCAAGCCGCAGAAGGGCACTCAGGTGCTGAAGATCTCGTCCGGCGAAGTCGCCAATGCGCGCTACCTGCGACAGACGCTGGAGGTCGCGATTGCTCGCCGCTCGGCGGAAAAGCCCGACCACGCTACGCTCAAGGAAATCCGGCTAATCCTCGATGCGCAGCTCCGCGCCTGCAAGTCGGACGACCATGAGGGTTTCATACGGCTGGATGACGATTTCCACCGTCTGGTCGCGATCGCCGGCGGATTCGGCAAAATGTGGCGGTTGGTCGAGGACTTGAAGGGCCAGATGGACCGTGTCCGGTTCCTGTCGATTCCCGAGGCCACGCCGATGATGCGGCTGATCGAACAGCATACCGAGGTTGCAGACTGCATTCAGGTCGGCGATCCGGACGGCGCCGGAAATGCCATGCAACGGCACCTGTCCGAAATGCTGATCTCCCTGCCCATCCTGGCCGAACGTCATCCCGAACTCTTCTCGGACTAGATCATTCCAGTGTTTCACAGAAACACTGGAATGATCTAAGTCTTTGGTTTTGCGCGATTCCGGACGAAAACCGTTCCACTTTCCTGGAATTGCAATAGCGCTGCTGTCTCGGCCCCTCAGGTCAAGCCTGTCCCGGGGTGCGTCAGGGCCCGGTGCACGCCGCGCAGCTCTGCCAGACCGCGCAACCGCCCGATTGTCGCATAGCCCGGCTGCGCGCTGCGGTTCAAGTCGTCGCAGATATCATGCCCGTGATCGGGCCGCATCGGAATCGAGTGGTCGGCCCGGCCGAGCGCGCTACGCCGAGCCTCTTCGCGCAGCACCTCCGCCATCAGCGAAACCATGTCCACATCGCCGTCCAGATGGGCGCTTTCGTGGAAGCTCGCCGGAATGCCCCCGCTTTCGCGGTGCACATTGCGCAAGTGCAGGAAATGCACCCTGTCGCCGAGCCGCCGCATCATGCCGGTCAGATCGTTGTCGGGCCGCGCACCGAGTGAGCCGGAACAAAGCGTCATGCCGTTGGCCGGGCTGTCGATCTGGCGCATCAGATCGGCATAGTCCTCTTCCGTCGACATGATGCGAGGCAGACCCAGCAGAGAGAACGGTGGATCGTCAGGATGGCAGCACAAGCGAAGCCCCAGCCGTTCCGCCGTCGGGATCACCAGTTCGAGAAAATCGTAAAGATGGCGCCGCAGCAGGTCCGGGCCGATCTGTTGGTAGCGGCCCAGCAACTCGCGTACGTCATTGATGGTCAGCGTCTGGTTCGCGCCGGGCAGGCCGCAGGTGGCGTTCTGCACGAGCCTCTCGCGCGATGCATCGTCCATGCCGGCCTCGCGCCGCGCGGCCTCTTCGACGATCGCCTCTGGATAACTCGCGGACGCACCCGCGCGCTTCAGCAGAAACACGTCGAAGACGGCAAAATCGACCAGATCGAACCGCATGCAACGCCCGCCATGCGGCAGCCGCCATCTCAGATCTGTACGCGTCCAGTCGAGGATCGGCATGAAATTGTAACAGATCGTTTCGATCCCCGCCTCCCACAGGTTCTCGAGGCTGGCGCAATAATTCTCCACATGACTCCGCCACGCACCGGTCTGCGTCTTGATCTCTTCCGAAACCGGCAGGCTCTCGACCACGTCCCAGCGAAGGCCGGAGGGCGAACCGTCACGTAGCAGGGAAATCTCCGCCTGGCGCTGCACTATCTCTTTGCGGGTCCACACGGCCCCGTTCGGCAGATGATGTAGCGCGGTCACGATCCCCTCTGCCCCGGCCTGGACAACATCATCGATGGTTGCCGTATCGCGGGGACCGAACCATCGCCACGTCTGCTTCATGCCCAGCCCTCTTCGTTCGTTCGCACCGACATGACCGGCGCTAAGCCAATCTAGCCTACTAGTATGTTAGAAACTTCTCAAGCAGGGTCTTGCCCTACTGAGACAGGAAAGCCGCATTTCTGGAATTTGAGCAGGGACATACGAGGTCCGAGATCTTTCGTGCTCCCGATCTGCCTGCGATAGCCCGACCGGTCCGCTCACAGCTCCGCTACGGCGCGCCGCGCGCCGAGCCTCACCAGCCGTTCCAGGGCAAACACGAGTTCCGCCCTGAAGCCGCTATTGCCGGCGAGCCGGGCTGGGAAGATCTCGGGCAGCCCCAGCAGCGCATCGACGCACGCTTCCGGATTCCGCACCCCTTCCATCACCTTTTTCAGCTTCAGGGCCAGCGGATCGCTCAGTGCGATAGGATGGCCCGCTTCATCCGTGCCCCAGACGAAACGCATCCAGGCCGCGACGGCCAGGGTAAGGCCGGGCATCGCCCTGCCCGCATCGCGTGCCTCGACGATAGGTTGAAGCAGCCGCTGCGGCAGTTTCTGCGAGCCGTCCATAGCGATCTGTAGGGTCAGGTGGTGGATCGCGGGATTGCCATAGCGCGCCATCAGTGCTGCGGTGTAATCGGCAAAGTCGATGTCCGGCGGCGGCGCCAGCCCCGGGCAGATCTCTGAATCCCAGAGCCGCCGGACAAAGCCCGCAAAGGCTGGATCGGCCACCACATCGGCCACCGTTTCGTACCCGGCGAGGAAGCCCAGATAGGCCATTGCCGAATGGGTGCCGTTCAGACAGCGCAGCTTCATCAGTTCGAAGGGTGTCACATCCTCGACCATCTGCACGCCGGCGGCCGGCAGGTCGGGGCGCGCACCGCGGACGAAGCAGTCCTCGACCACCCATTGGCGGAACGGCTCATGCAGCACCGGGCTTTCGTCGCGATAACCGGTCAACGCCGCCACCCGGTCAGTGTCGCCGGGGCGCAGCGCCGGCACGATCCGGTCGACCATGGTCGAGGGGAACCGGCCCTCCTGCCCAATCCAGTCGGCAAGCGCGGGATCGCGAGCGCGGGCGAGGTCTGTCACTATGCGGCGCACGAGCGCACCGTTTTCCGGCAGGTTGTCGCAGGTCAGAACCGTAAAGGGCGCGTGCCCGGCAGCGCGCCGGAGCCGCAGCGCCTCGACCAAAAAGCCCGGCGCCGAGACCGGCGCGCCGGGGTTCTGCAGATCGGCCACAATGTCCGGATGGTCGAAATTCAGCCGGCGCGCGGCCGGCTCGTGGCAATAGCCCTTTTCGGTCACCGTCAGCGTGACGATCCGTGTCTCGGGCTGGGCCATCGCCGCCAGCACCGCCGCCGGATCCTCGGGCGCGACCAGAACGTCCTGGACCACATCGACGACCTGCGCCGTCTCGCGCCCCGGCGCGAGTTCGACCGCCATATAAGCATAGCCCTGCGGCCGCAGCCGATCGCGCTGGCCCGGGCGTTTCAACGACACGCCGACGATGCCCCAGTCGCCGCCCGAGGCGCGCATCGCCTCGGCCACGTAAAGCGCGCCATGGGCGCGGAAAAACGCGCCCAGGCCAAGATGGACGATCCCTATGCCGGGACACGGCCTTTCGGGGCGCTGCAGTCGCGGATAGCCGCTCACAGGCGGTAGGTCTCCTTGGCAAGACGGTAACTCAGGTCATACGCCACCTCCGCCGCCTCGGCCTCGGCCAGGCGGCCGGTGCAGACCAAATCGGCGAGATAGCCGCAGTCGACGCGCCGGGCCACGTCGTGCCGCGCCGGGATCGAGCAGAAGGCGCGGGTGTCGTCGTTGAACCCGACAGTGTTGTAGAATCCCGCGGTTTCGGTCGCCGCCTCGCGGAAGCGGCGCATGCCCTCGGCGCTGTCGAAGAACCACCAGGGTGGGCCAAGCCGCAGCGCCGGATACGCCCCAGCAAGCGGCGCGAGTTCCCGGCCGACCGCGGATTCGTCGAGATTGAACAGGATGACCGTGAGGTTAGGCTCCATCCCCACCGCGTCGAGCAGAGGCTTCAGCGCCCCGACGTAATCGGTGCGCGTCGGGATGTCGAACCCCCTGTCCGGCCCGAAGGCCGCCATCACCGCGCCGGAATGGTTGCGCCACGATCCCGGGTGGATCTGCATCACCAGCCCGTCCTCGAGGCTCATCCGCGCCATCTCGGTCAGCATCTGGCCGCGGAAGGCATCTGCCTCTTCCGCCGTCGCCTCGCCCGAGCGGATGCGCGCGAAAAGCCGGGCCGCGGCCGCGTGGTCCAGGTTCTCGGTCCGCGCGCTGGGATGGCCATGATCGGTGGCGGTCGCGCCGCGGCGCCGGAAATCGGCGCGGCGTGTGCGGTGCGCCGCCAGGTAGCCGTCCCAGTCGCTGGTGTCGCAGCCCGTGACCACGCCGAATTGTCGCAGATTCTCGGCGAAGCCGGGGCCCTCGGGGTCGATCACCGCATCGGGGCGGTAGGTGCAAACGACCCTGCCCTGCCAGCCGCTTTCGGCGATGCTGTCATGCCACCGCAGATCGTCGAGCGGGCTGTCGGTGGTGGCGATCGCTTCGATCCCGAAACGCTCGTATAGCGCCCGCGGGCGGAACTCGGGCCGCTCCAGGCAGGACGCGATGTGGTCAAAATAGGCATCGGCGGTCGCCGCGTTCAGACGTTCGTCCAGGCCGAAGACATTCTCGAAGGAATGGTCCAGCCAAAGCTGTGACGGCGTGCCGCGAAACAGGTGATAATGCGCGGCGAAGCGCCGCCAGATCGTGCGAGGGTCGGCTTCTACCGGGCCGCCGTCCCGCCGGGGAATGCCCAGGTCGGACAGCGGGATGCCCTGCGAACAGAGCATGCGCAAGACATAGTGGTCCGGCACCACGACCAGCCGCGCCGGATCAGCGAAGGCCGCATTCTCCGCGAACCAGCGGGGATCGGTGTGACCGTGCGGACTGATTATTGGCAGGTCCCGGACCGCTTCGTACAATGCACGTGCCAAGCCGCGGGCCCGTGGCTCGATTGGAAACAACCGGTCAGGATCAAGCAAAGCCAAGAAATTCTCCGTCATTTCCGCGGGAAAGGAGTTGCTCCGGCATCTAACCTACTAGTATGTTAGACGCAGGCGCACTGTCAAGGATACCTCATGAAAACAGACTTTCAGCACCGCCATCTGCTGTCCATCGGCGAATGCATGGTCGAGTTCGCGCCCAACGGCGCGGGAGGCTACGCGATGAATTTCGCCGGCGACACGTTCAATGCGGCCTGGTATGCACGCCGGCTGCTGCCCGGCGGTTTCGAGGTGAGCTACCTGACGGCGGTGGGCCGCGACGACATCTCGGCCGAGATGCTGGCCTTCATGCGCGACCAGGGAATCGACACGTCCTTCGTGGCGCGCGATGACGAACGGACGGTCGGGCTTTACGTGGTGCAATTGCAGGACGGTGAGCCCAGATTCACCTATTGGCGCGACCGCTCCGCGGCGCGGCGCCTGGCCCACGACGCCGCGGCGCTGTCGGGGCTCTCGGCCGAGATGGTGATCCATTTCTCGGGCATCACGCTGGCGATCCTGCCGCCCGAAAACCGGCAGCGGCTGCTGGACAGCCTCGCGGCGGCGCGCGCGGCTGGGGCGACGATATCGTTCGACACCAATATGCGGCCGCGGCTCTGGCGGGGCAACGCG
>NZ_JAAAPL010000001.1:1755000-2265481 GCF_011317445.1 Chelativorans multitrophicus | reverse complement strand
CCTGCAGGTGACGCGGGGTGGAGCAGCCCGGTAGCTCGTCAGGCTCATAACCTGAAGGTCGTAGGTTCAAATCCTACCCCCGCAACCAGATTTACTATAGCCCCGCTGCAAACACAGCGGGGTTTTTGCTGTTGCGGCTTATCACTACCCTGCCGCTCGATCCGGTTCGCCGTGCTTGGGGCCGGGCTCGTGCAGCCTCACGCCCCCGCATACGGGGGCGGCGCGACCGGCTCGCGGAGCGCGTGGCGGAGTTGGAGTTTCGATCCACGCCCCTGCGTAAGGGGCGACACGTTGCCGCGAAGGCACTGGCGAAGACCTGGGAGTTTCGATCCACGCCCCCGCATAAGGGGCGACTGCCCTGCGATAACACCCTGAGTGAAATGAGGAAACCGGTGTTCCTGCGCGAACCCGGTGATGTCGGAAGGTCCTAGGGGTTTCGCGGCTGGCCCGGGGATGGATTCATTCACGATTTCAAAGAACAGGCTCGGGTGCGAACCCGCCGCCGCGTGGCAGCACGCTTGTGGTTCGCGCCGGCCTTAAGGGCCCTCATACGATGATGGTGCCCCCAAGATCGACGGCCGGCTTGGCGCCGATATGCTCGACGCGCCGCCGCCAATTGGCGCCAAGATAATAATAGCGCAGGCTATCGCGGCCGGGATCGATAGATGGCCTCCAGGCGGCTCTTGAGCAAGGTCCATTGGGCGGGGACGACCTCGATCTCGAAGACCGAGAATTGAACGCGCTGGCCGAAATTGCGGCGGCACTTCGCCACGCCGCGCCGCGCCGCAGAAGACATTGCCTTTTGTGCAAGCACTCCGGTTAAGTCGCCGACCGCGAAGATCGCGATGCTGTCGTGCGCGCGATTGGCGCCGTATAGAAAGTGGCATCGGCAGAGATCCGCAGGTCGGAGGCATGATTTCCGTCGCCTGCGCTGGAGGGTGGGATAGACGGCGATTTCCTCCAACTTCCCGCGGCTGGTATCGAAGGGATGCCCACAGTCGAGTCGAGTTCGTTTGATGACAAAGGCGAAGCGGCCGAAGGGATGGAGTACCACGCGGCGCGGCGCCGTAGCCGTCTCACTGACCTTTCGAAGCCGCCGGGTTCGACGCCAGAAGCTACCCCCCTCGACAATGTTGGAGGCGGCAGGCCCTTAGCCGAAGAGCGCTAGTCGATGCCAGCCACGATCTGCCAACGCCGAAGGAGACGCAAAGCTCCGCAAACATGTCGACATTCATGTGATCCGGAAATTCCGGCCGACCTTAGGCAGGTCTCTGACGACATCAATATGAGCGCCGCATTCATCTGCGGGGTCGAGATCATGACAGCATCAGCATTTGCGGCTCTCAGAAGAACCGGGCGGCTATTCTCAATGATGATGCGGTTGACGGCGCATCGGTGCGCACCGTCAGAATCTTCCTGTGAAATGCGGGTTTCAGGTAGCGACCGAGGTGCTGCTGCGGCGCCCATTCTTCGTCGTCGTCTGGCAGAGGCCGGCGTTCCGCGTTAAGGGAGGGCCCGCTTGCTGCGCGGCGCGCGCGAAGACGCGCGTCAGCGTGCGGTCCGGGAGCTGAGGCCGAGCGGCCTTCGGTCGTGGCGGGCGCCCCCGAAGGTGTCGTTGCCTTCGCATTTGCGGAGCCGGAGGAGAAAGCAAGTTTCGCGCAGATCAGGAATGTAGCCGCTGCACTTGCAGTGCAAAGCGATCAAGATGATTGCACCGTCAGATCCCTTCACGAATCCTTGTCGAAACAGCCGCTTGGTCGAGCTCAACACGACCGACCGGTTTCCCAGTAGGGAAGCGGTTAAGCCGATCGCGTTGGTGTTCGACGGCAGGCAGATCAGCTCCTCTGGGATCACGAGTTCGGCTTGAACTGAGCCACCAGGCGATGCCTGTCGCCCGGATATGTAAGCCTGACGTTTGTCACCGGCCCCGCGTGGCTCCAGGTCTGACGCTCGATCACCAAGCAGGGATCGTTAGGCGAGAGTTGCAAATGCTCGGTTTCCTCCGCCCCGGCTCGGACAGCCTGGATTCGATGTTCCGCAGTGGTCCAAGGGATCTGTGCCAGGAGCCATGGTCCCGGCGCTATTGTCTCAAAGTCGAAGCCTTTCGCCTCCGGTACGACGGCGAGATCGATAAGTCGTTTTTCGAGACAAAAGGGACGATCACCCGCAAGATGGATACAGGTGAGGTCGACCAACTGGGTCGCCTTCGAAACTCCGAGCCGCCGCAGATCTTCCGTGCCGGCCTTGCGGCAGGTGCGAGACAGGAGCCGATAGCCGTAGCTGAGGTTCAGAGATTGTACTTCTTCTCGGATATCGTGGATTTCCAGCACCGCCGATTGTGCCTGTGGATGAGCCACAAAGGTGCCGGACTTCTTCCGCCGCTCGATCAGGCCCGACTTTGCAAGCTGCGTCATAACCTTATTCACAGTCATGCGGGAGCAGCCGTATTGAACGGCCAGATCGACCTCAAACGGCAGGCGGTAACCGGGCGGCCACGCGCCGGAGATGATCCGGCCTTCAATATCGTTCAGGATGCGCTGATGGAGGGTGGTGCCGCTGCTATCTTCTATCGTCACGCCGTCTCTGCTTTCCGAGAGTCCTTCGCCTCATCTAATCCATATCGCCAAGCGACGAAATTGGAATCTGGCTATGGCTGGTTTTCCAGAAGATCAGACATTGCCGTCCTGAAGCGCCTGGCGATCGCATCGCGTTGAATGTGCCGGCCTTTCTCGACCCGTTTGCGACCGGCGATCCAGACGCTATCGACGTTCACACCGCCTGCAAATATCCAGTGGTCGAGGAGATTGTCTTCGGACAGATAGGGCACGGCATTAATACTGAGCGCAACGATATCCGCAGCATCGCCAACACCGATGCCGCCGGAACCGCCGAGAGCCACATTGCCGCCTTGCCGAGCCTCATCGAAAAGCCTGCGGCCGGTAGACTGGCCGCTTTCAGCGATTACGTTGCGTGCTCGCCGAGACAGGCGTTGCGAATATTCGAGCGTCCTTAATTCTTCGGGCAGCGAGAGCAAGATGTTGGAATCCGACCCGATCCCGAAGCGGCCACCCTCGGCTAGAAATTCTGCGGCGGGGAAGATGCCGTCGCCAAGATTCGCTTCCGTAATTGGGCAGAGGCCTGCAATGGCCCCGCGTCGAGCCATGGCTTGAGTTTCGTCCGCCGTCATATGCGTGGCGTGGATAAAGCACCAGCGCTCATCGACCGGTGCATTGGCAAGCAGCCATTCGACCGGTCGCGCTCCGGACCAGGCGATGCAATCCTCCACCTCCCTCACTTGCTCCGCGACGTGGATATGGATCGGTCCACCGGCGGCGAAAGGGATCGTTCGGTCCAGTTCTTCTTTGGTCACCGCGCGCAGACTATGTGGCGCGACGCCAAGTGTCCCACCGGGCAGCAGCGATATAGTGTTGCGACAGCCCTCCATCAATCGCGCAAAACTATCAATCGAGTTGATGAAGCGACGCTGGCTTTCGAGCGGGCTGGCGCCACCAAAACCTGAGTGGGCGTAAAAGACGGGCAGGAGGGTCAGACCGATACCGGTTTCGGCACTCGCAGCGCCGACTCGCTCCGCCATTTCGGCGATATTGGCATAGGGCGTCCCGTCCTTGTCGTGATGCAGATAATGAAATTCACCGACACGCGAGAAGCCAGCTTCCAGCATCTCCATGTAAAGCTGTGCAGCAACAGCCTCCACATGGTCGGGCGTCATGGACAACGCGAACCGATACATGACCGTGCGCCAACTCCAGAAACTGTCACTGGCCGGACCGCGAACTTCGGCGAGCCCAGCCATCGCCCTTTGAAAGGCGTGGCTGTGGAGGTTTGCCATGGCCGGCAGGATTACTTCGTGGCGTTCGTCGTCCGCGGCCGGCGCAACACCGATCTCGACTGCAGCCACCTTTCCAGCATCCAACGTTAGCCTCACATTTTGATGCCATCCGTTCACGAGCAATGCCGAACCCGTGTGAATCGTAATCATTCTCGTCTCCCGTGCTTGCTTCGGCTCGAAATCTGAGGCGGCGAGATTCCGCTTGCGGCCTACATCATTATGTATATACATGTATGATGAGTTTTGAAGGGCGAAAAGCTGATGACTCGGAACAATTTTTCCGGAGCGGCCGCACACTCCGCTCGTTCGATTTGGCGCAATGGGCGTCTGGCGACGCTGCGGGAGGATTTGCAGGGGCTCGGTATTGTCGAGAACGGCGCTGTCGTCTGCGAAGGCGGGCGCATCCTCTTTGCCGGACCGGAAGGCGAACTGCCCGCTGAGCTGATCGAGAATACCGAGATCACCGATCTTGAGGGACGCTGGGTCACACCCGGCCTCGTCGATTGCCACACGCATATCGTCTATGGCGGCAACCGGGCGCGCGAATTCGAGATGCGCCTCCAAGGCGCGACCTATGAAGAAATTGCGCGTGCCGGCGGCGGCATCGTCTCCTCCGTGAAGGCGACCAACGCGCTCTCCGTCGAAGGATTGGTCGAAGCCGCGCTGCCGCGGCTCGACACACTGATCTCGGAAGGTGTCACCACCGTCGAGATCAAGTCCGGCTATGGCCTCAATATCGAGGCGGAGCTGAAAATGCTGTGCGCTGCCCGAGCTCTTGAGCAGATTCGCCCGGTGCGGGTCGTCACCTCCTATCTCGGCGCCCATGCAACGCCCGTCGAATACAAGGGACGAAACGGGGATTACATTTCCGAGGTGGTCCTGCCCGGACTTGAACGGGCGCATGCCGAGGGCCTCGTCGATGCAGTAGACGGCTTCTGCGAAGGCATCGCCTTCTCGGTGGACGAGATAAGGCGGGTCTTCGACAAGGCCCGTTCGCTCGGTATTCCCGTCAAGCTTCATGCAGAGCAGCTCTCTAATCTCGGCGGCGCCAAACTCGCCGCCTCCTATGGCGCGCTTTCGGCCGATCATCTGGAATATTTGGATGAGGATGGCGCGCGCGCAATGGCGGCTGCCGGCACGGTCGCAGTCCTGCTTCCGGGCGCCTTCTACGCTATCAACGAAAAGCAAAAGCCGCCCGTTGAGGCGCTGCGGCAAGCCGGCGTGCATATCGCGATCGCAACGGACAGCAATCCGGGCACCTCGCCGCTGACCTCTCTGCTGCTCACCATGAACATGTCGGCCACGCTGTTCAGGCTGACCGTGGAAGAATGCATTGCCGGCGCCACCCGCGAGGGCGCCCGTGCGCTCGGCCTGCTGGCTGAGACCGGCACGATCGAAGCCGGCAAGTCCGCCGATCTGGCGATCTGGAATATCGAGAGCCCCGCCGAGCTCGTCTACCGCATCGGCTTCAACCCGCTTCACGCACATATTTTCAAGGGCCGGAGGATCGACTGATGACTATCATCCTACACCCTGGTTCGGTCTTGCTTCGGGATCTCGCGACAATTTACTGGACCGGCGTCCCGGCCAGGCTTGATCCGTCTTTCGACGCAGGCATCGTCAAGGCGGCTGACCGCATCGCGGAGATTGCCGCCGGCAACGCGCCGGTCTACGGCATCAATACCGGCTTTGGTAAGCTTGCCTCGATCAAGATCGACAGCGCCGATGTAGCGGCGCTCCAGCGCAACCTCGTTCTCTCCCATTGTTGTGGTGTCGGCGAGGCCCTGCCGGAAAATGTAGTGCGCCTCATGATGGCCCTGAAGCTTGTTTCGCTCGGCCGTGGCGCCTCCGGCGTGCGGCTCGAACTGGTGCGGCTGATCGAGGCGATGTTGGCGCGCGGCGTCATCCCGGTCATTCCGGAAAAGGGCTCGGTCGGCGCTTCCGGCGACCTCGCCCCGCTCGCTCATATGGCGGCTGTCATGATGGGCCATGGCGAGGCGTTCTTCGGCGGCGAAAGGCTGAACGGCGCGACGGCACTTCTGAAGGCCGGATTGCAGCCTGTCGAGCTCGCAGCCAAGGAGGGACTGGCGCTTATCAACGGTACGCAGACCTCGACGGCGCTGGCGCTTGCCGGCCTGTTTCGCGCCCACCGAGCGGCGCAATCGGCTCTGATTACCGGCGCTATGTCGACGGATGCGGCGATGGGCTCATCGGCGCCGTTCCATCCCGAGATCCACACGCTACGCGGCCATCGCGGCCAGATCGATACGGCAGAGGCCCTGCGCGCCCTGCTTGAAAACTCTCCGATCCGCCAGAGCCATATCGAAGGCGACGAGCGTGTTCAGGACCCTTATTGCATTCGGTGCCAGCCGCAGGTTGACGGCGCTTGTCTCGATCTGCTGCGCTCCGTTGCCCGCACGCTCGAGATCGAAGCCAATGCGGTGACCGACAATCCGCTGGTGCTCTCAGACAATTCCGTCGTCGCCGGCGGCAACTTCCACGCGGAACCCGTTGCCTTCGCAGCCGACCAGATCGCGCTTGCGATTTGCGAGATCGGCGCGATCGCGCAGCGCCGCATCGCCCTGCTCGTCGACCCGGCTCTCTCCTACGGCCTGCCGGCCTTCCTTGCCAAGAAGCCGGGGCTCAATTCCGGTCTTATGATCGCCGAAGTCACATCGGCTGCGCTGATGAGCGAAAACAAGCAGATGTCGCACCCGGCCTCCGTCGACTCTACGCCGACATCGGCCAATCAGGAAGACCATGTCTCCATGGCCTGCCATGGCGCACGACGACTCCTGCCGATGACTGAAAACCTCTTCGCAATTATCGGCATCGAGGCATTGTGCGCCGCACAGGGGGTGGAGCTGCGCGCACCGCTTGCGACCAGCCCCGAGCTTACGAAGGCGATCGCAGCCATCCGAAACGTCGTACCGTCGCTCGAGGAAGACCGTTACATGGCAAACGACCTGAAAGCGGCCACGGTTCTGATTGCCAGCGGCAGTCTCAATGAATCCGTTTCAAGCGGCATCCTGCCCGCTTTGGAGGTCTGACATGTCTGTTTTCGAAGTCAAACAAGGCACCTCCCCCGTTATCCTCGGCTTTCCCCATACCGGCACCGAGGTTCCGCCCGATATATGGGAGCGCCTGAACGACAACGGACGGCTGCTGGCCGATACCGACTGGCACATCCATGAGCTCTATGACGGGTTGCTCGAAAATCCGACCACCGTGCGCGCCACATTCCATCGCTATGTGATCGATGCAAACAGGGATCCGTCTGGCGCCAGTCTCTATCCCGGCCAGAATACGACGGGGCTGATCCCGGAGACCGATTTCGACGGCTTGGCGATCTGGAAGGATGGCGCGGCCCCGATCGAGGCCGATATCGCCACCCGGCTTGCTGCCTTCCATGCGCCGTACCACATCGCGCTCGCCGCAGAGATCGAGCGCGTGAAGGCGATCCACGGGGTGGTCATCCTCTACGATTGCCATTCGATCCGCTCGCACATCCCCTTCCTCTTCGAGGGAAAACTGCCGGATTTCAACATCGGCACGCTTAGGGGCAAGACCTGCGATCCGCGGATCGAAGAAGCCGCAGCCGACGTCGTTGCATCGGCTAAAGGTTTTAGCGGCATTCTCAACGGCCGTTTCAAGGGCGGCTGGACGACGCGCCACTACGGCAGGCCGGAAACCGGCGTCCACGCCATCCAGATGGAGCTCGCCCAATCCACGCATCTAGCAAGCGAAGCGCCGCCCTTCGCCTATGACAGCGAGAGGGCAGACAACCTGCGCATCCATCTCAAATCCATTTTGACGCGGATCGAACAGATCGCGCTCGGTCTGAAACGCTAAACAAGGGGAACTTCACCATGAACATGAACCCGCGTCACAACATCCGCGAAATCCGCGCCCCGCGCGGGCCAGAACTCAGCGCGAAGAGCTGGATGACCGAAGCGCCACTCCGGATGCTGATGAACAATCTCGATCCGGACGTGGCGGAAAACCCGCATGAACTGGTGGTTTATGGCGGCATTGGCCGCGCCGCGCGCACCTGGGAAGATTTCGATCGCATTACTGCGGCGCTGAAGACGCTTAGCGAAGAAGAAACCTTGCTGGTGCAATCCGGCAAGCCTGTCGGCGTGTTCCGCACCCATAAGGATGCCCCGCGCGTGTTGATAGCCAATTCCAACCTCGTGCCGCACTGGGCGACCTGGGATCATTTCAACGAGCTGGATAAGAAGGGGCTGGCCATGTACGGCCAGATGACCGCCGGTTCGTGGATTTATATCGGCACCCAGGGCATCGTGCAGGGCACATACGAAACCTTCGTTGAAGCCGGTCGCCAGCACTATGACGGCAATCTCAAGGGCAAGTGGATCCTGACTGGCGGTCTCGGCGGCATGGGCGGCGCGCAGCCGCTCGCCGCTGTCATGGCGGGTGCCTGCTGCCTTGCCGTCGAGTGCGACGAGACCCGCATCGATTTCCGCCTACGCACCCGTTATGTCGATGCAAAGGCGAGGACGCTGGACGAGGCGCTGGCCATGATCGACATGTGGACGAAGGCCGGCGAGGCAAAATCCGTCGGGCTGCTCGGCAATGCCGCCGAAATCTTCCCGGAGCTTGTACGCCGCATGAAGGCGGGCGGCCCGCGCCCGGATATTGTTACCGACCAGACCTCCGCGCATGATCCGCGTAATGGTTATCTACCGGTCGGCTGGACGGTCGAGGAAGCCAGGGCGAAGCGTGAGAGCGACCCGAAATCCGTCGAGATCGCTGCCCGCGCCTCGATGAGGGCACAGGTCGAAGCCATGGTTGCCTTTTGGGACGCCGGCATCCCGACGCTCGACTACGGCAATAATATCCGCCAGGTCGCCAAGGATGAGGGCCTGGAAAATGCCTTCGCTTTCCCCGGCTTTGTGCCGGCCTATATTCGCCCGCTTTTCTGCCGCGGCATTGGACCGTTCCGCTGGGCAGCGCTGTCCGGCGATCCGGAAGATATCTACAAGACCGACGCCAAGGTGAAGGAACTGCTTCCCGACAACAAGCACCTGCACAACTGGCTGGACATGGCAAAGGAACGCATTTCCTTCCAGGGCCTTCCGGCGCGCATCTGCTGGGTGGGCCTGGGCGACCGCCAGAAGCTTGGCCTTGCCTTCAACGAGATGGTCCGTAACGGCGAGCTTTCAGCCCCGATCGTCATCGGCCGCGATCATCTCGATTCCGGCTCGGTCGCCTCGCCGAACCGCGAGACGGAAGCAATGAAGGATGGTTCGGATGCCGTCTCGGATTGGCCATTGCTCAACGCACTGCTCAACACCGCATCGGGCGCCACCTGGGTGTCGCTGCATCATGGCGGGGGCGTCGGCATGGGCTTTTCGCAGCATGCCGGCATGGTGATCTGCGCCGACGGCTCTGAAGATGCCAACCGTCGTCTGGAACGGGTTCTGTGGAACGACCCGGCGACCGGCGTCATGCGCCACGCGGATGCGGGTTACGAAATCGCGGTCGACTGCGCCGAGGAGAAAGGTCTGCGCCTTCCCGGCATTCTCGGGAACTGATCCGATGCGCATTCTCCGTGCTGGCGATCATAAGCGCATGCCGTGGAAGAACGGTAAGGGGGAGACGGTGGAAATCGCCGTCTTTCCGCCCGGCGCATCGGTTGGCGATTTCGACTGGCGCATCAGCATGGCGACCGTTGCGGAAGACGGCCCGTTTTCCGTTTTCGACGGTATCGATCGCACTCTATCCATCTTGAGCGGTGAAGGGCTGGAGCTTTTCGTGGAGGGGCGGGAGCCGGTCGCATTGAGGCAGGATACGGTTCCGCACGCCTTTCCGGCCGATGTCGCGACGTCAGCCATGTTGCTGAAGGATACCGTCACCGACCTCAATGTCATGACGCGACGTGGCGGGTATGCGCATCGCGTAATCTGCTACAGCCTGCCGCAGACGATCGCGCTCCCATCAGCGGATTCGGACCTTTTTGTATTGGCTCCGGATGGCTGCAGCAGCTCAACCCATAATATCATTTTGGAACCATATGATGCCTTGCTGATGACCGGAGAGCAGGAGGCGATTCATCTCGAGCCGAGTGGTGCTGACCCGCGGCTCTTTGTGATCATCATCCGAACACAAGCCTGACTGCTCGAACCATTTGTACCTAGCAGGGCATGATAGACAAAGCGCCGGTGAGGGAGCCAAGTGTGCTTCTCACCGGTCGCTAAAGTCGTAATTTCGATGAACGTATTGCCGCGAACCAAGTCTGGGGCTTAGCCCTATTACAGACACTTCGCAGACTGCGGAATACGGTGAGCTACGCGATTCTGGCTCACGACACCGCCGCTCGGTCGCCGGCCTTCTCCAATATGGTTTGCCTGCCGATATAGCCAACAATCCCACCCTGCGCGTCGACAACGTCCAGGCCATCGATACCGTCCGCGAGCATCGACGCCAGCGCGACGTGAAGAGTTGCTTCAGAGTCGATGCGCCCCTTGCCGCCGGGGCGCGGGCTTTCCATGGCAGCGAAAACGTTCAGCAAGCTGAGGCGCTTGATAGATCTATCCTGGCCAAGAAAGTTCGCGACGAATTCGTCCGCGGGATGCGCCAGAACCATGGCGGGAGTATCGTATTGAAGAAGGCGGCCATCGCGCATGATCGCGATCCGATCCCCCATTTTCAACGCCTCGTCCAAGTCGTGTGTCACCATGACGACTGTTTTGCTCACCTTCCTCAGGATTTGCTTCAATTCGTCCTGAAGGCGGACCCTGGTGATTGGATCAATTGCACCGAACGGTTCATCCATCAGCATGATCTCAGGGTCAGCGGCTAGCGCCCTGGCGAAACCGACACGCTGCCTTTGGCCGCCAGAAAGCTGGTGCGGCAGACGATCGCGCATGACTGACGGATCGAGGCCGACGAGGTCGAGCAATTCGTCGATGCGTTTTTCCGTTACCTTCGGATCCCATTGAAGCAGTCGCGGCACCGTTGCCACATTACGTGCAATCGTCATGTGTGGGAAAAGTCCGACTTGCTGGATAACATAGCCGATGCTGCGTCGAAGGATCTTGGGATCGGTTGTCGCTATATCCTTGCCCTTCACCAATACGCGGCCTTGGGTCGGATTTTCGAGGCGATTGATCATCCGCATCGTTGTCGTTTTCCCACAGCCCGAGGGGCCGATCATGGCAACGGTTGTCCCCGCCTCGATTTCGAGATCGAGATTGTCAACCGCGTGGCGGTCGCTTCCCGGGTAGCTCTTCGTTACGTGCTCAAGCCTGATCATCGAATGTTCCACCCTATCGTTTGGTCTTTAGCGCACGTTCAAGCCGGCCAAAGCCAATTTCAGCACAGATCGAAAGCAGGGCGATGGGGATTGCTCCGACCAAAAGACGCGGGAGATCCATAATCGCGATCCCGGTATTGATGAAATCTCCAAGACCGCCACCGCCGATAAAGGAAGCAAGGGCAGCCCCCCCGATCACCTGAATCGCAGCCGTCCGCACGCCCGTTATGATCGCCGGTGTCGCGAGCGGCACCTCGATTTGCCACAAGATATCCTGGCGTCCCATTCCCATGCCGTTTGCAGCGTCGAGCACCGACACGTCGATCTCACGCACACCCGTGATTGTGTTGAGCAGCAATGGAGGGATGGCGAGTACTACCAGCGCCACGATGGACGGCGCGATGCCGATGCCCAAGATCGGAAGCGCGGCCGACAGAATAGCCAGGCTGGGGATCGAACGGACGGCACCGGCCACGTTAATGATAAAGAAGGCTATTCTTGGTGAGCGCGCAACTGAAAAGCCTGTCGGGATAGCGATTACCGCCGCGATTCCCAGTGACACCAGGCTCATGAAGAGATGCTGATAAAAGGCCTTGAAGAAGGTCGGCAAATTGCCAGCAATCCAGCCAAAAGCATCGATAACGATCACGGCGCATTTCCTTTGCGGCTCGGCGATAGTTGCGCTTCGATGCGAGAAAGCACAAAATCGGACAGCAGAGCGAGCGCCGACGTCAGGAGGCCGCCGATAATGATTTTTTCCGGGAAACGTTGATCGATCCCCTCAAATATGATCGCTCCAAGCCCACCCGCGTTGATATAGGCGGCGACAGTGGCAATCCCGACAACCGTTACCGTCGCAATTCGGATACCAGCAACGATAAAGGGCATCGCCAAAGGAAGCTCGACCTCCCACAGCCGGCGCGGAGTTCCGTATCCCATCCCATGAGCGGCTTCGAGAACGTCTGCAGGAATCGATTGGAAACCGACCGCAATATTGCGGATCAAGATCATCAGGGAGTAAGCTGAGAGACCCGTTATTGCCGGCCCAGTCCCGATTCCCATCAACGGGATCAAAAGAGCAAAAAGGGCAAGGCTAGGAATGGCGAATAACACGCCCGTGACCATGATGATGGCAGAGAAGGCTTTCGGACGGCGCGCAACCCAGATGCCGACCACCAGTGAGATGATCAGGGCGATGCCTACGGAAGAGACGACCAGATAAAGATGCTGGATAACGGCCGCGAAGATGTCATCCAGATTCCGGGGTGCCCACTTCATCAGCGCTTCTCCGAAAAGAGGTTACTGTGTCGGGCAAACGAGCCGCACGTGATCAGGCCAGCCAATGCGTGAATGTCAGTACCGGTGGGGCGGTCCACATCGAGCGGGGGGCAAACCGCACGGATGTCTTCCAAGGCCTGGATACAGCCAGATCCGATCCGTATGTTTCCTCTCATGTCAATGGCCTGAGCGGCGATCATCATTTCTGCTGCGGTAAGCAGGCGTACCCGCTCGACAATCCTCTTGAGCTTGTCGGCCCCGGAGAAGGCAAGTGATGCGTAATCTTCCACACGGTCGGCCACCGGCGGAGCTGTAAAGGGCAGGGGTAAAGCAAGATGTCCAATCTCGGCCGTCAAAGCTGAAATCGTCTTCTGGACTGTGGCAAACCCGTTCGAGCCGGCCTCCGCTGGCGCAAGAAAACGGGGTAGCTCGGAGAAGATCGGCGACAAGAGCTTCATCATCCGTTCCGCTGCCATAGCGGCAAGACGCGCCAAAGCGAGCCCAAGCATGTCGATCGCAAGCGCCAGATGGGTCGGCTCGAAATTTCCGTTTGGAAGGACAAGGTCTTCATCCGCAAGCACCGCAGGATTGTCGTCACTGCAGCTCAACTCGAGTGTGACGGAAGACTCGAGCGCCTCAAGGGCCGCAACCGCCGAGCCGACTACGGAGGATGCAGAGCGAAGACTGATCGGGTCCTGCAATCTCCTGGCCGGCGCGCCCCCTGCAAGCTCGCCGCCATCGAGAAGCCGCAAGAGCTCGGCCGAGACCGCGGCTTGGCCTGGCGCCGGTCGCAGTCGGACGGCTTCCGGAGAGATTGGATGGAGGTTCGCTCGGAAGCCTTCAAAAGATAATGCCAGCCCCGTCACGTGCGACTGCAGCACACGCCGTGCCTCGCGAACTATGAGGCATGTCAACCCCAATGATCCCGAATTGGAGGAAACAAGTGCCAGGCCGTCCTTCAGGCCAAATTCCGGAAGCTGAATGTTGGACGCTTCAAAGGCTCTCGCTCCATCAACAAGAGTTCCATCCGGTAAATAAGCGAAGCCAGATCCGGTCAGTACGCTCGCAATGTGGGCCAGGGGCGCAAGATCCGCTTCGCCAACCGATCCGATCATGGGCACCAACGGATGGATGGAATGATTGAGCATTGACGCGAGCGCGGAAACGACCGAAGTGGACGCTCCGGCATTCCCTAGGCAAAGCCGCGCGAGCCGCGCCGCCATCATCGCTCGAACCTCTTCGGTCCCGGCGTAGTGCCCAACGCCGACCGCTCGCGCCAGCGGAATGCGATGTTGACCGCCACCCGAATTTGGGGAGACCCGGGTGTCCACAGCCGCCCCAAGTCCGGTGCTGACACCATAGATAGCCTTACCGGTCGCCGAGTGACGGGATAGGCATTCATAAGCGCTCGCAATACGCTTTATCGCTTCGTCAGAAACGGCAACCTTTGCACCGCCAGCGATCGCGCATATCTCATCAACCGAGGCGCCTGTACTCTTGAGGACGATCTGCATTCTGTCTTCCGTTGCCAGTCCCGCCGAATGTCGGCGGGACAATCTTAATGTGGCGATTTATTTGCCGAACCCGTGTTGCTTAAGGAATTCGGCGGCAACGTCCTTCGCCTCCTCGTGATCCCGTTCGACGAGTGCGTTCAACTGTTGCATTACCTGATTATCCAAAACCGCGCTGACCTTGTTGAGAACATCCTCTGCGCCTGGGAATTGCTTGAGGATGTCGTCGCGAATGATTGGCGCGACGTAATACGGCGGGAAGAGCCCCTTATCGTCGGCAAGCGAAACAAACTTCTTGTCAGCGATTTGCCAGTCGGTCGCAAAACCATTTCCGACCTGGATCTGGCCTGCTGCGAGCGCGTCGTAGCGCAAGCCGAGCTTCGCAAATTGCCTGAACTCTTTAAACTCCATGCCATATTTCGCCTTCAGACCCGGCAGGCCATCCGTCCGGTCGGCAAATTCCGGTCCGGCGCCAAGGACGAGATCCTTGGAGACCTTGGACAGGTCGCTCATCGTTTTGAGATTGTATTTGGCTGCCGTTTCCGGCCCGACGATGAGCGCATAACCGTTGTTGATGCCGGCCGGCTTAAGCCACGTCAGTTGAAAATTCTTGGCGTAGTGGTCCTGCACGGTCTTATAAACTGCATCCGCGTCACTTGAGACAGGTCCTTTGACGACTGAGATCAGAGCCGTCCCCGTGTATTCCGGATACATATCGATGTCCCCGGAAACGAGGGCCTGGTGAGCGATCAAGGTCCCGCCGAGATTGATTTTTCGTTCGACCGGGATGCCAGCATTTTCAAGTGCCCCGGCATAGATCTCGCCCAAAATGTACTGTTCGGTGAAATTTTTGGTTCCGACTACAATTTTGTCGGCGGCATGGGCCGCCATGCCGAATGCCAAGCTTACAATCGAGGCTGCGATTAATGCAGACTTCCTCATTGGAATACTCCTGTCAAAGCTTCGGGGCCCTGCAGCGCAATCAGGCTGGCAGTGGGCAGATTTGAATTGTCGGAAGGTCACAGCCGCTCGAGTGCGCTTGATCTTCCCCTCGATGCACCTCTTCGTGTGCTTGATAATTAGTATAGACATAATCGGAGGAGGGTCGCAAGCCGGAACGCTAAATTGTAAAGGTATTATTTGTATTTCGTTGGCAGACGGAAGCGGCGTTTGATGGCGACTTCCCGGTCTTCACGACCGGCGGATTTGCAATAATGTCTATATGTTATTTTTGGGGAAGTAGCTTGTGACAGCGTTTGAAAAGGGCGGATCTCAATCGAGAGTACGGCAGGTCGAGATCGAGTTGACCGGTCGAATCCTTAACGGGTTTTATGCTCACGGGGAGAGACTGCCCTCCGAGGCCGAACTCGTCAAACAGTTCAATGTTTCCCGCCAGACCATTCATAAGGCCCTACGAGAACTTGCAAAGTTCGGGCTTGTCGAACGAAATCGCCGTGCGGGAACGATCGTTATCCGAAAGTTCCAGCAGACATTCGTGCTGCCCCTCACCGATATCAGCGAAGATGTTTTCAAACGCAATTCCATCTATGCGTTCAAGCTGCGTCGGCAGACGGTTCTGCGAAACAACACCGCATTTAGCTGGCCAGATTTACCTGACGATGCGGAGGTCGTTTATGTCGAGCTCCTGCATTATTGCGACGACGTGCCTGTCATGCTCGAGACCCGGCACATCAATCTGGGGGCCGCGCCGGATGCGCGCAACATCGATTTTTCGACTATCGCACCCAGTCCGTGGCTGATGTCGAATATTCCGTGGTCGTCTGTCAGTCATCGCATCAGCGCCATTTCCAGTGGCGAAGAGCTTGCGCGTGCCCTGGACCTGACTCCGGGTGCGGCTTGCATGGCAATCGAGCGGAAAACCTATCATCTTGCCTTGCCGATCACGCGCGTGCGCATGGTCCTTGCCGGCGATCGCATGGATCTTCGCGGCGAGTACGTCCTGCCGACGTTGTGATCCATGTTCACCATGCGTGCAAGCTCTCTAGCTCGATCCGGCCAGGGTATTCGGCGAGGATCGCGTAGTCATCAATTGCGACCTCGGCGAAGCGGCGTAACTGGAGAGACTCTAGCCATTTGGCACCTTCGGCGTCCTCATGTGCGCTCAAAAGCGCGTTTCGCAGATTGTCGCTGAGAGAATGAGGTGTACCACGTGACGCGATGAGCAGCGGGCAGGGGGTTGATGGGGTGGTTGCAATCACTTTCACCCCGGATATTTTTTCCGGCGCGTGGACGCGCAACAGTTCGAATGCGTAAGCATCGACCGGCCCCGCATCCACAAGCCCCTCTCTTACCGCCTGTATGATACCCGTAGGGTTCAAGAACGGCCCCTTGGCGGGAGGAAGAGCATCACGGAATTCGGAGGAAAAGCCTTCCAGCAGGAACCGACGCAGCGCATGATATCCTGACTGCGAGTCCCGGACGGTCCAGCCGAAGGTCATGCCAAACAGGTCTTTTGGCGTCTTTGCCGCATTATTTGCGGCAACGACGATATGGCTTGCGTAAAGCGGTTTCGCTTGCGACCAAGCCGCCAGAGCCACAGGCGCGGCGAGTGCGATTGGGCGAAGCTCAGGCGCCATGCTGATGAATGGATATCCACACATGAACACCGCGCCGAGGTCAGGTCTTTGCCACAGTTCAGAGAGCGGCGCCGGAGCGTCGTGAGCAACAATCTCCAGATCGGCATCCGCCTGGCGGGACAGCCAATCAAAAAAGCCGTCCCAGAGGCTCCGGACCTCAGGAGCGACATTGTACATCCTCGATGAGGCGACCAGCATAGCGTGCTTCCTCACGCGAAGCGGAGTTTTTGCCCAATTCCGAGCTGACGGGCCTTTTCAACCATCGCAGCACCCAGCGCCACGTCTGTGCTGCTAAGGCCTCGGTGCCAGAAAAGGATTGTTTCGTCGTCGCTCTCGCGGCCGGATTTCAGGCCGGCCACGATTTGCCCCATCTCGGCATGCAGGTTTTCAGCTGTCACCTTTCCGGCGTCAACGTGTCGGCGAAGCGCACCATAGGGGCGACCGGGCCCGCACTGGCCCCAATCATCGACGACTACTTTATCCATGATATCCGTCAGATCGAATTCCAGCGCGCTCATCGTCCCATAAGGAACGACGAATGCACCTTTTTTTACCCACTTTGTCTCGAAAAGAGGGGTTGGTTCCGGCAGCCGGCTCGCCTCAACCATGATATCGGCGCCCTCAAGGCAATCGCGCCAGTTATCGGTCACAATGATCTTCTTTCCGAGATCATTCTCAAGCCGCTTCGCAAATACATTCCGGCTCTCTGGCCGTCTGGAGTGAACGCGAATTTCGTCAAAATCAAAGATGTGATCGAGAAGTCGGATATTCCAATAAGACGTTCCTCGCGCACCAACGTGTCCCAGGATCTTGCTGCCCTTGCGGGCCAAATGC
The DNA here is from genome assembly GCF_011317445.1 of Chelativorans multitrophicus. Taxonomy (GTDB): domain Bacteria; phylum Pseudomonadota; class Alphaproteobacteria; order Rhizobiales; family Rhizobiaceae; genus Chelativorans; species Chelativorans multitrophicus. Next base: position 2,248,132 of record NZ_JAAAPL010000001.1, on the reverse strand, counting down.
CGGGCTCCAATTGCGGTAACGGCGCCAGTACGCATATCCGTAATCGCGGTCGCATCGATAATAGCCCGAGGTACGCCGGTCTCGGGATCAAAGAGATTGAGCACTGCCATCTCTGATGGAAGTCCCTGTTTGTAGTTGTCGACGAAGTCTCCAACGACTTTGACGCCGGCATAACCAAGGGACTTAACGTAACCGCGGAGGACGTTGAAATGACCCTTGTCGGAGCTCTCGGGAACGAGATGAACGCGAGGCTCGATAACGGTTTCGCCCCGCCCCTGCGCCTCTAACGCCTTGGAAACCGCGTTGAGGATTTCATCGTTACTAAGTGCCAGCGCTTTTGCGTCCAACGCGTTCAGATAGTCAATCCAGATTTCTTGCATAAGTTTTTCTCCCCTCTTGTGATTTTTCTTACTAACGTGCTGCCGTTGAGGGCACTAGCAGAACGTTTTTCACGGTATGTTCGGTAAAATCGAATGAATTTCCTTATGCCTGCTTCTAAAGCGGCGGCGGCGCCCGGCAATTTCGACATGCCGCCTCAAGGGCAAGCGAGGCCTTGCTCGGTTGTCGCTGCTTATGACGGAGCAAGCGAAACTCGCGTGTAGGCAATTCGAACGGCGCTTGTACAAGGATGCCCTCCTGCAGGTAGATCCCAGCGGCAGCATGCGACACCGCGGCGGCGCTATGGCCTGCTCGCACGGCCGAAAGGACGGCTTCATTGGAGGGAAGGGTAAGGACGACATCCAGTTCGCTCGGCGCTCCTCCCAATCGCTTGAGCGCATTTTCAAATTCGGAGCGTGTCCCGGAGCCTTCCTCGCGCATCACCCAGGAGCTTCCGCGAACCAATTCATCAACACTAAGCGACGAGGCCTTAGACCAAGGATGATTGGCGCTAACGACAATCATGAGTGCGTCTTCCGAAATGATCACGGATGACAAAGCTGCAGCTTCGATCTCGCCTTCCACGAAGCCTACTTCCGCGCGCCCATCAAGGACTGCCTCGGCAACGGTCCGGGTATTGCCAAGGGTAAGGTCGATTTGGATACCCGGATAATTGGAGCGAAACCCGACCAAGACTGGCGGAAGCCAATAGCTGGCAATGGTCTGGCTTGCCGCCACGCCGAGGTTGCCCCGCTGCAATCCACCCAATTCGGACAACATCAATTCGGCCGCACGAACGCGTGCTAGCATCGCCTTCGCTTCAACGAGAAACGTCTTCCCGGTACTGGTGAGTTCGATCCGTCGACCCACGCGGTGGAAGAGTTCAACACCGTAATAACCCTCGAGGTTCTTGATGGCCGCGCTCACCGCGGATGGCGTCAGATGGATAGCGTCGGCGGCCTGGGTTAGGTGCTCTCGCTCCGCAACGGCGACGAAAACGACAAGCTGCTCAAACGTCATGGGAAGATCATTCTATTTTTCCGAACGTTGTATGGATTTTTTTTCGATGGATGTGGTCAACGTTAGGTGACAGGTTCCATCATCGATCATGCCGATGATGAGCTATAATGTCTATACTTAAAAATAGCCGCCGACTTTTTCCGGGCGTTATTTTGTCCGCAGCGGTCGCCGGCCTGGCCCTCGCTATGGAGCACGCAGAGTTCATGGTGTTCCATGTGCGGTGGGTCGAGAGCATTGTGCTTGCCATCGCCATCGGGATCTTTATCGCAACCTGGCGCCCGATCGAAGCTCGCTTCAGACCAGGCATCGAGTTCAGCGCCAAAGGTCTGCTGGAGGCTGCAATCGTTCTTATCGGGGCTTCGATAAGTTATTCGGCCATTCGCGATGCAGGTGTGGAGCTGGTGGTTGGCGTGGCAAGCATTGTATTCTTGTCGATTGCTGCCACCTACTTGATAGGTCGGCTGCTTGGCCTTTCGGCAAAGCTTGCGATCCTTATTGCCTGCGGTAATTCGATCTGCGGCAACTCCGCCATCGTCGCTGTTGCGCCTGTCATCGAAGCGCCAGCTAAAGATGTTGCTGCAGCGCTTGCGTTCACCGCAGGTTTGGGCATTCTTGCGATTTTCCTGCTGCCCCTACTTTATTATCACCTTGAGCTGACCCTCGCTCAATATGGCGTTGTCGCAGGTATAACAGCGTATGCGGTACCTCAGGTTCTTGCCGCTACCGCGCCCGTCGGGGCCGTTAGCGTTCAAATCGGGACACTCGTGAAGCTCATCCGCGTGTTGATGTTAGGCCCTGTCGTATTCGCACTGAACTCTGCAATGAAAGTGCGAGTTGGCGGTCAAAAGGGTGAAGCAACCAGACCCCTGGTCCCTTGGTTCATTTTGGGGTTCTTCGGGATGGTTGCACTTCGATCCTCTGGCCTTGTGTCAACCGCACAGGCAGAGATCTTGGCCCAAATCGCCAGCATATTGACAACCTTGGCTATGGCTGCGCTTGGGCTTTCCGTGAATGTCAGGTCCTTTTTCCACGCCGGTGGACGAGTCATGTTGGCTGCAACATGCTCCGTAGTATTGCTCGCCCTGATGGGGTTTGTGCTCGTCTCATTCCTTGTACCTTTACCCTAGGAGCCGTTCTTGCCTTGGAAAGGTTCGCCGGCTTCACGGAATTCTATAACGCCTGCCGCGATTAACTTCTCGATTTGATCGTCTTCCCACCCGAGCACTTCCGACAGGACCTCACGACTATGCTGTCCGAGACGCGGTGCAGGCGCGGCCTTCACCGGTGGTGTAGCCGACATACGCAAGGCAGAGGTGACAACCGGATAACTGCCGAACAATGGATGCTCGACCTGTTCGACTTGCGCGAGATGCTGAACCTGCTCGTTCTGGAACACCTTGTCCATTGTATTGATCGGAGCAACCGGCGCGCCGGTCGAAGACAAGAGGTCCACCCAGTAATCGGTTGGATGCTGGCGCGTGACATCGCTGATCAAGGCAACGAGCTCTTCGCGGTGCGCCACGCGATCCCCATTGGTGACGAAGCGCGGATCATGCTTCCATTGAGGTTGCCCGAGCGCATCGCACATCACCCCGAACAGCTTGTCGTTCGGCGATCCCATGAGCACCCAGCCATCCTTGCTTGGGAATGCCTGATAGGGAGCAACATTGGCATGGGCAGAGCCCTGCGGCTTCGCAATGCTGCCCCCGATGAGGTATTCACTGGCCACATTGATCAACATCGCAAGCTGTGAACCCAGCAGCGAAGCGTCAACGCGCTGGCCTTCTCCGGTAGCCTGCCGGTGATACAAGGCGCCAAGGATGCCGATAGCAGCGTGAAGGCCTGTGCACACGTCGATGAGCGCCACGCCCGTCTTGACCGGCTCGCCACCCGGAGTCCCGGTTACGCTCATCAGCCCACCCATGGCTGATATCATCAGATCATATCCGGGGCGTGATTTGTATGGCCCGGTCTGACCGTAGGCGGAGATGGCACAATAGACGAGCGAAGGATTGATCTGCCTGAGCGTTTCGTAACCCAGGCCCAGTCGCTCCATCACGCCTGGACGGAAACTCTCGACAAGCACATCCGCATGCTTGACCAGATCGCGGATAATCTGCGCGCCCTCTGGAGACTGCAGGTCAATCGCGATGCTGCGCCGATTGCGGTTCAAGCCAAGAAAATACGAACTCGCTTCCCCGACGAAGGGTGGCCCCCAGCTTCTGCTGTCATCGCCCACGCCAGGGCGCTCCGCCTTTATCACATCCGCGCCGAGATCAGCGAGAATAGTCGTTGAGAAAGGACCTGCAACGACCCGCGTCAGGTCGATTACACGTGCGCCTTTGAGCGATGTCTGCTGCATGTTCTGTTTACTCTGTTTCATCTTTGTTCGTATTTTTTGCGGTTAGTTGTTTAGGGAGCGAGCTCACCGCTCACGTCAACCTGCGTGCGAAGAACCGTCAGTTCCTCTTCCGTCGGTTCGATGGTGCTCGGCCAAGGGCCATCGCATGCCAGCTCGAAACCCGTGTTTGCCATGACGTCGTCTTGGGAGACGCCAGGATGGAGCGAACGAACCTGAAGATTCTTTTCCTCATCGAACTCGAAGACCACTTTCGGCGTAACGCAACAGACCGGCCCTTCTGTCTCGATGCCATTGGCGCGGCGTGCGCCTGGGCCGTCGAGGTGACCGGCTGCTGACAGGAAATCCAGCTTTTCGACAAAGGTGCGCTTGGTATGGGTCGCGCTGAATAGAATTATACGTCCCGAAACCACGGCGAAAGAAGTGTTGGCAAGGCCCGGTCCGCGGAATTTGGGGCGTCCATGTTCGTCATAGCCCACTCCCGTCAGGTTGATATTGCCACGACGGTCGATCTGGACACCTCCGTAGAACATGACATCGAGCAGGCCGTTTTCGGACATCTCGAACAAGTCGTAACCGGTGTTGATTGCCTCTGCATTGAAGCACCAGCGGCCGTCCGATGCGGAATGATAGAGCCGGGGCGGCCGCGCATTCACCACCCCGGCTGGGCTGATCATGGTGAGGTTGGGTGCATGCATGGACTGTGCAAGCATGCAGGCTGCCACCGGCACCAGTGATGAAGCCCCGGTGACGGCCAGATCGCCGTCACGCAGTTCGCGTGCGATGAGGACGACCATGAGCTCGCCTATCGAATACCCGCTCATTTGACTACCTCGTTCAGGGCGACCAAATGCTCCCAGCCCCCTATCGCCGCAAGATAGTCTTCGTGCGTGCCAGGGGCGTGTACCAGAGGCTCGAGATAGTCGGCCTCCCACGATCGGGGGTCCTGGCCGGCCTTGATATATGCTTTGATCGCGGTTTCGTCGTGCGGGTAAAGGCCCTGGCTGGAGCCTGGATGCGCCCCACCTGGAGCGCAGACAATCCGGTCCACCAGATAGCCGGGAATAGTCGTCCGGTGCGGCTCCTTCCGGACTTCGCTGTTTTCGACGATGCGGTCCACGCTGACGATGACGTGGCGCGCCGCTTTTGCAAACAGCGGATCGGCGAAGGAATTGCCGAAATTCCGCACGTTTCCATAAATGTCGGCCTCTTGTGCGTGCAAGAGGCAGACGTCAGGAACAACGGCGCGAGGCGCAACCACGCCGTCGGAGTTGCGTCGAGCAATTGGGGAGGACATGATGTCCGTTCCGCGCACGGACGTGACGGGGTGGTCTTGAAGATGCTCCAGCGTGGCCATGAACCCGCCGAGTATCGTGGCTTCATCCGCGTCGATGATCTTGACAGCCCCCGTCTGCGCGGCGCGCTGAAAATTTGGGGCAAGCCCCATATGCTCGAATGACACATGGCCGATCGTGGCTTCGGCGACGCAGCCCCCGCCGATCAATAGATCGACGGCATATCCGGAAGGCGGCGCGGCGATAATGCGCAAATTTTGAATGCGCCGCCGGACGATCTCACGCGCAAGGGCGGATGGATTGTTGTGAAACCACAAGCCTCCAAGCACCAGGAGCTGACCGTCGCAAACGACGTCCATGGCCTCCGTCAAGTCAACGAGTTTGCTTGTCCGTACGGTCGACCGGGACATCGGCACCTGAGTGGACATCGCAACGTCTCCAGTGTAGAAATCCATGTTATGGATTTCATTATCCACTTTATGGTTTCTCACGTCAAGCCGGAAGGATAACTTTATGCGTTACATGGCGGTGCGCCATTATGCTCTTCCCATTCGTGGCGTATTCAGGATCGCGCGGGGGGAGAAGACTGTTTCAAATGCGGTCGAGGTAACTCTGACGGAGGGCGAAGAATCCGGCAGAGCCGAGTGCATTCCCTACGCCCACTATGGGGAGTCCGTTGAGTCGGTGATGGAGCAAATCACCGCGTTGCGCAAAGAGGTGGAGGCCGGGCTTAGCATCGAGGCCCTTCAAGAGGCTCTGCCTCCCGGTGCGGCTCGAAACGCGCTGGACTGCGCCATGTGGAGCCTGCGGAGCAAGCTTTCTGGCCACGCCATTGCGGAATATGCCGGCCTTCCGCGGCTGGCGCCAGTTACCACTGCCTTCACGCTCAGCCTGGATACGCCTGAAGCCATGGCCAACGCCGCCCAGCGCAATGCCGACCTTCCAATCCTTAAGCTGAAGCTGAACGGACGGGATGACATAGCGCGGGTGGAAGCGGTTCGCGCGGCAGCGCCCAACGCGCGCTTAATTGCGGACGCGAATGAATCCTGGACGCCGCAGCACCTCGATACCCATCTCCCGCGCTTTGCAGAATTGGGCATCGAACTGCTGGAACAGCCGTTGCCCGCTGGTCGAGATGCTGCCCTGCGAGGTTTGAACAGCCCGGTGCCCTTGGCAGCTGACGAAACCTGCCGATCATTGGCCTCGCTTAACGACATTGTTGGGAAATACAGCTTCGCGACCATCAAGCTGGACAAGACTGGCGGACTGACCGAGGCCCTGGCTCTGATCACCGCCGCGCGCGCGGCGGGCCTGCGCATAATGGTCGGCAGTATGGTGTCGTCGTCGCTATCAGTCGGGCCGGGCTTGGTGATTGCTCAATTCGCCGAGTTTCTTCACCTCGACGGCCCGCTCCTGCTCGCCGAGGATTGCGAGCCAGGCTACCAGTATCACGCAGGACGATTGGATCCTGATCCACATGTCTGGCCGGTTTGATAGTCTCCGGAATAGAATAAATTCGCGGACGCGGCCTGTGCTGCATCGCAGACCATCTCAGCCAGTTCTAGTATGCGCTCTTGCGATGTAATGCGGGAGGCGAGGACGGGAACGGTGATTGCCGCCACCACCTCGCGCGTATGGTCGCGGACCGGAGCTGCCACCGCCCAGACATCCGGAGCGGAAAACTCGTTGTTGATCGCATATCCAAGCTGCCGCACCTGCGCTAAAAGCTCCAGGAATTCGGCGCGTCCTGAAATGGCGCTGCCAATCCGCCGCCAAGCAGAATCCTCCGGCAGAATCTCATCAATTTTGGATGCGCTGCACCACGCAATCAGGGCTTGTCCGGCAGCACGGCCATCCCAACACGGAAGGCTTTGACCGAGCGGACTGAACACCTTCACGACCTGGTTGCTGACGCGCCGGTTCACGAATACGCATTGGTCGCCACTGAGGACAGCAAGCTGATTGCTCTCGCCTGATTTCTCCAAAAGGCGGTCCATCGGAATACGCGTGGCGGAGATCAAATCATTGTTGGAGACGACCGCCTCCGCCAGGCGAATAATTTCGAAGTGCGGCGTGTATACCCCGCGTGTTTCATCATAGCTAATGAAGTTCCGGCGCGTCAGCACTTCGAGGATGCGACTGAGGGTGCTTTGCGCCAGATTTAGCCGGCCGGCGATCTGCCGGGCGGTCAAGGCCGGCTCGGTCGTCGAAAATACCGACAAAACATCAAGCATTCTTTCTGCGGAGCGAAGTGTCTGACCTGTTGCAAGCTTGACCACGAAATTTCCTCAGTAGCAGCGTTCCTTACAGCGAACGCCAGCCAAGCCTATCAATCAAGTGCAATCATCTTACAATCCATGTTTCGGTGCAATATTCACCAACATGAAGCGCCGCTGTCCACCATATGAAGGCTGCCGGTGATCCTCACGGATTCGTCCGAAGCGAGGAAGAGCGCCATGTTTGCAACATCTTCTGGCTGAACGAGCCCCATGATATGCGAGGCGACCTCGGGGCGGCGATGGCGGTTTCGCGGATCGAAGGTGGGATGGTCGGGACGGGCTGACTGGAAGCGGCGGAGCCGTTCCGTGTCCACCGCGCCGGGTCCTATCACATTGACGCGAATGTTGTCGGGGCCGAACTCAACTGCCATGGACCGGGTAAGCGACACCACCGCGCCCTTCGACGCGGTGTAGCAATCCCGGCCGGCGGTGCCGAGCAGTGCCATGTAAGAGGCCGTGTTGATGACGGATCCGCCTCCGGACGCGGCAATAAGCGGGATCAAGTGCCGCGCCGGCAGCACCACGCTCAGCACGTTCAGCTTCATCGCGGACCAAAATTCCTCAAGGTCAACATCGGTCACGCGATCGTCCCTGGGCGTCGACCCCCCTACGTTGTTGTAAAGGATATGCAGAGCACCATAGCGTTCCTGCACCGCGGCGGCAGCTTCCCTCACGGAGGCCTCCGAGGTCACATCACAACGGACGAAGACCGCATCTCCGCCAGCGCTCGTCACCTGGTCCGCAACCTTTCGGCCGCGATCTTCGTCGATGTCGGACAGGATTACTTTTGCCCCTTCCCGACTGAAGAGCCCAGCAGCACATGCGCCGATACCTTCAGCGGCGCCCGTGATGAACGCGATTTTGTTTGCAAGCCGCATCACACTTCTCCAACAGAGGCGGTTTCCACTACTTCCGGCGTGATCGGCATCACGGCCAGATCCCGCCAACCAATGGGAGCCAGAGCCCTGGAGGCCGCCGCTTCACACGGAAGAGAACGATCCCAGGACGATGCCACGATGCGCATGCCAGTCGTTTCAGCCGCGCTGTCGGAGAGCAGCCAAAGCAATGGCGGGATCATCACCTCGGGCTGAATCAACTTGTCCCGATCATAGGGAGCCGCCTCGGGAATGAGCCCGGTATTGGCGATGCCACCTGGCGTCATGACATTGACGGTTACGCCTGTCCCTTCCAGATCGCCAGCCATACAAGCGCTCAATGCCTCGGCGGCTGCCTTGCTGGGTCCATAGGGCACCCAGCCCGGGCGCAGCATGGTGCCCAGGCTTGTGGTGACATTCACGATCCGTCCCCAGCCCTGTGTCATCATTCGGAGGGCGGCGTCGCGGCTGAGGACGAATACGGCGGTTGCGTTAACGCTCACTGCCGTCTCCCACTGCGCCTTGGTCATTTCGTAGAAGCGCAGCTTGTTGACATGGTAATCTTTGCGCCAAGCTCCTTGGCCCACGCCGGCGTTGTTGATGAGAATCCCGATAGGGCCGAAGCTATCTTCAATGTCGCCGATCAGTGATGTCACGGATGGATCAGCGAGATTTGCAACGCGCGTCTTCAATCGCCCGTTTGTGGATTTCGCGAGATCATCCAGAGCCTTCTCGTCACGATCCACACCGCAGACGTGATAGCCTGCCTGAAGCAAGCCCAGCGTCATCGCTTTTCCCAATCCCGAGGCCGCGCCCGTGATCAGGACATTTTTGTGATATTCCATAATCATGTCCTGCAAAAATGGATCTGATGCGCCCGCGCGCTATTCCTGGTTCAACGCCTGTTTAGCCAGTGTGTTGTCGACGGAGAGCTTGGCTTCATCGAGTTCAATCACGTCGCCGGTAAACCGGTTATTGAAATCTACGGCCTTAGCAAGTGCATCTTCCGGGATAACGATGGAGGCCGGCCAGGCCGATTTCCAATCCTCCCAGATCTGATCGAACATCGCCTTATCTATTTTCGGATAATACTTGTTCCAAGTTGCATCGCGCGCCTGCGCGCTTCTCTCAGGATCGCGTATCAGGTCGATCGCTGCTTGTTGCGTGCGTAGGAATCGCACGACAAGATCCGGATTTTCTTCGATCATGTTCTCATGGAAGGCGACACTGGTGTAAAGGATACCGTCCAGCGCATCGACCTCGCCCGCCGAGTAGCGGACGATCATATGGGCGTTGTCGTTTGCTATCGCGATCTCCGGGATGGGTGCTGACAGAGCAAAGCCATCGATGCGGCCCTGCGAAAAAGCTGCTCCAATCGTGGGTGTCGTCCCGAGGGTCGATAAGGTCAGGTCGCGGTCCGGGTCCAGGCCCGCTTCGCCGGCCATGAAGCGCATGATCAGATCAGTCCCGCTTCCCGGCGAGGTGATGCCGAGCGTCGTATTCTTGAGCGCTTTGAAGCGATCATTCAGCGGTGTCTCGCTGGTTATATTGTGCTCTTTCACCCATTCGTCAGACATGACGAAATTCGTCGGATACTGGTTAAGGATGTAACCGAGCATTTTGACCGGAACATTCTGCTGACGCGCTTTCAAGACGGTAGGCGCGGCGAGGAAGCCAACGTCCACGCTGCCTCCCACCAGGGCAGCAAGCGCCTTTGAATCACCCCCGGTGGCGGTCAGCTCCGCCTCGATTCCTTCATCGGCAAAAAGGCCGTTCGCGTCCGCAACAAGCGGGACAAGAAAAGCAAAACCATGGGATGAAAAGGCTGCTGTGACCTTATCAGCCGCCTGGACGGGCGAAACAAATGCGCAGATTACAACTACGGCAGTCGAAAGTTTGAAACGCATACTTACCTCCCTGGAACAGGATTTATGCCTAATGCGATCTTCGCCCAATCGGGCGAAGATCGCTTCGCATTCGGCTATCAGTTCTGAAGTGTCTCTGTCGCCTTTACGGCATACTCATTCGTATACGCAGCCTTCGCGGCTTCGATATCGATCTGCTTGCTATCGACCGTGTTCGTAAAGTCTACGGCTTTCTGGACCGCCTCATCGGGAATGACGATGGATTCCGGCCAGGCGTTCTTCCATGCTGTCCACATTTCGTTGAACAGCTCCTTGTCCAATTTGGGCCAGTACATTTCCCAAACGGCATCGCGTGCCTGCTCAGTGGTTGCCGGATCGTTGATCAGATTAAGCGCACGTTGCTGTACACGAAGGATGCGGACCGCCAGATCCGGGTTTTCGTCCAGCGTTTCTTGGCGCATGTTGATCGAGGTATAAAGAATGCCGTCGAGAGAGGGCAATTCCCCGTTTGCGAGGTCGAGCAGCATGAGAGCATCGTGATTTTTCACGGCGTTCTCGGCAGCCGGCGCGGACAGGGCGAAGCCGTCAATCCGGCCCTCCCAGAAAGCCTTTTGCAGGATGTCGCCACCGCCCAGAACAGAAAGCGTTAGATCGCGATCCGGGTCTAGGCCGGCCAGGTGCGCGAAGTACCGCATGATGAGATCCGTCCCGCTCCCCGGCGCGGTTATGCCAAGCGTTGCACCCTTGAGGCCCGAGAGCTTTTCTTCGACGGTTCCGTTAACGTCGATGCCATGCTCCTCGATCCATTTTCGCGACATCACGAAGTTGGTGGCGTATTCCTTGAGCTGGTAACCGACCATCATCACCTCGACGCCATTCTCACGCGCGCGGATGACAGTGGGAGCGGAGCCAAAATAAACGTCAGCTCCCCCGCCGACGAGCGCGGCGAGAGCTTTGGTCTCGCCGCCGGTGATGACAAGGTCTACATCGAGATCCTCAGTGGCGTAGAGATCACTCGCGATTGCAACGAGGTTCGGCAGGTAGGCGAAGCCGACCGTTGACTGCGCGGCAGTGATGGTATCCGCCGCGGTGGCTGGCGTTGCCAGCAGCGCCAAGCCTAAAGCAATGCTTTTCAGGTACTTCATCTATTCCTCCCTTTTGCTTGTCAGATTGTGAACTCTTGTTGAGTCTCGACCGTTTTCCATGGAGCCATTTTGACTTCGAGCAGCTTCACGAAAAGGTTCAGTAGCGCGGCAAGCGCGATGACTGCCGCAAGGGCCGCGAAAACACCCGCGGTATCGAACTGTCCCGCCGAACTGGAGAGCAGGTAACCCAGACCCCGGTTGGAGGCGATTAGCTCTCCGACGATGGCGCCGATCAGGGCATAAGGTACTGACACCTTCAGGCCCGCGAATACCCAGCTTAGCGCGGAGGGGATGACGACTTTGAGCAGGATGTGACGTTCCTTTGCACCCATTAGGTGCATGATTGTCACCAGTTCCTTACTGACGCTCCGCACACCGGTATATGTATTCAGAAAGACCAGGAAGAAGACGATTGCGGCGGTCAGGGTGATCTTCATCGAGATGCCGATACCCAGCCACATGACGAAAAGCGGCGCCAAGGCCACCTTTGGCAGGCTGTAGAACGCCATGATGAAGGGTTCGAGAAGTTCGGCAAGCCCTTGGGAACGCCCGAGAATAGTTCCCATGATCATCCCTATGAAGCCGCCGAGGATGAAGCCGGTAAGGGCTTCCGTTGCGGTGATGCTCGCATGGAAAGCAAGGGTGCCGGACCACAGCCACTCGTTAAGAACGGCAAAGATCTTGCTGGGCTTGGACACAAAGAATTCTGCCACCAGGCGGCCCGAGGCAAACTCCCAAATTCCGAGGAAGGCAGCCAGCAGAACGAGCCGTCCGATGTTGATCTTCAGCTTTCGGCCAATGAGAGGAACGGGAGCGCTCGCCGCGCCCACTTTTCCTGTTACAGCGTTTCCGGTTACAGACATTTTACGCCATTGCCTCCTGCTTGTTTGACGGGACAATGAGATCCCAGAGTTCCGCGCACAGGCTGGCGTAAGCCGGGTCGTGACGAATGCGCAGCAGATTCCTGTCCGCACCGAGCGGTGAGGTCACAAGACGGATGATAGTGCCGGGACTCTTCGAGAAGACGGCAATGCGGTCTCCCAGGCTGACCGCCTCGTCCAGATCGTGCGTGACGAATAGAACGGTCTTTCCAAGTTTCCTGCTGATCTGCAGCAGCTCATATTGCATGTTGAGGCGCATTTGCGCGTCAAGCGCGGCAAAGGGCTCGTCGAGCAGCAGGGTTTCCGGATCGTAGGCCAACAGCCGGGCAAGCGCCGTGCGCTTGCGCATGCCGCCAGACAGACGGCTTGGGTAGGCGGAGGCAAAATTGCTGAGGCCGACCAACTCCATCAAACCTTCAACGCGCTCGCGGATCTTCTTCCGTCCGTGACCGGCAATTTCCAGCGGGATGGCGATGTTGTCGGCAACACTGCGCCAGGGCAGGAGATGATCGCTCTGTGTCATGTATCCAGTACGGACATTGACACCTTCGACCGGCTTGCCAGCGTAGGTGACATCCCCCATCGATGGCGCGAACAGACCGGCCGTCATATTCAGAAGGGTCGACTTACCGCATCCGGACGGTCCGACAAGGGTGATGATCTCGCCTCGGGCGACCTGAAGGTTCACATCAGTGACAGCTGTGAATGCGCCGAATTGCTTGGAGACGTCGGAAAACCGGATCAATTCCTGCCGTTCCGCCACCTCCGGCGGTTTGGATATTGCGTTACTGTGTTTCAATTGAATACCTCCCTCGGCGAGTGGACCCTTCGGGCTTCGTTCTTTGTTGTCATCGGTATGTTCTGAGACCGGCCGCATTCCTCAAGATGCCTTCTCCGACTCCACTACTGCGTTGAATTCCTTGAAGGCTTCGAGCGCCGCCGGGACGCCGCAGTAAACCGCGGTTTGGAGTATCGTTTCGGAAATCTCTTCCAGCTTGGCTCCGGTTTGATGCCGCGCCTTGATATAGAGCTGAAGTTCGTGCGGCCGGTTCATGGCTACCATCAACGCTACGTTGATCAGGTTGCGGGTGCGCTCATCCAATCCCTCGCGCGACCAGATGGTGCCCCATACATATTCGGCAACAAGCTCCTGAAAGGGCGCGGTAAGATCAGTGCTGGCTTTCAGAGCGGCATCGACATAGGCATCCCCTAGGATTTGCCGGCGACGACGCATTCCAGTCTCATATTTTTGTGACGGCATTTCGATTCTCCATACTTACGTTCAAGACCGCAAACTCGATGCCAAAGTCTCTTGGCCTATGTTTTTTGATGCAATTCAGACTAGGAAATGCACGAAAACGACGCCGGAAGGGTGAGATAGCTGTGCTGCGATAGCCAGCGTGCCGCGCCGCCCGGCGCTGGCCAGATACCTTCAGCGCGGGCACGTTGCCGAACCATGTTGCGATGGTCCAGATCGTCGTAACCCCATACGTGGACAACGCGATTGGGGTTGCCGGAAACTGCGTGCAGCGCAAAAACGGCCGGCGACATGGCTGCTCGGGGCGGGAAGCAAGGTTTCCACGATTCCATCAGATCTGGCAGCGCTCCCGGCCGGAACTCATAACTGCGCCACTCATGCAGCTTTCCGAAGGAACCGGCCTGCGGCGGCGGCGCAAAAGGCAACGAACGAAAAAGGGAAGTGTCCATGTGGGCGACATGATTCTCCGGGAGGCGACATCTTAGTGTCTCCGAGAAGGTCGTTTCGTGCTCGATGGCCGGTGACAGAACCCGGATGCAATTGGCATCGCCAAATTCGGTCATCCAGCACCCAAGAACGCAAGTCGGCCCCAGCGTAGAAAGCGCCTCCATGAGGATCGTCGCGCTGCCGGGCTTCGCCGTAATCGTTGCCAGTCCGTAGAATTCTTCAGTACGCATCATAGAACTCCGGCAGTCATAGCGCCGTCGATCATCAAATTGACGCCGTTGATGAAAGGCGCGCAATCCGAGGCGAGGAAGGTGATCGCGTTGGCAACTTCCTTCGGGTCGGCCATGCGGCCCTGCGGAATGTTCCGAACGATTTCCCTCTCAAGCTCGTCAGGGGTGAGGCCTGTCTCGGAGGCCTGCCGCTGGATGCGGCCAAGAGTAAGATCCGTGGCCGTCGCTCCGGGGCTCACCGCAAGTATGCGCAGGCCCGCCGCCGCGTGTGCCCTGGCAAGACCTGCCGTCGCAAGGGAAAGCGCCGCATTGGCCGCCCCGCCGGCAAGGTGCCAATTGCTTGGCACCTTTCCTCCCGTGCCGATCACGTTCACAACACACCCCGTACCGCGGCGTAGCATCGCATGAATGACCGGCTGAGCGACATTCATGTAGCTGAGGAACTTGTCCTCCATTGCGCGGTGCCAGATCTCGGGCGACAGTTTTTCCGGCGCACAGCGGGGGGCCGATCCGGCACAATTCACCAGAACGTCGATGCCGTTGAACGTTTTATCGATCTCGGCAACAAGGCGGGCAACATCCTCGGCACTCCTGACGTCGCACATGAAACCATGCGCATCGGCAAGCCTTGTGCGGGCCTGCTCCAGCGCAGTGCGCTCGCGCCCCAGGATAATGACTTCTGCGCCCAGCTCCTCGAACGCTTGCGCGCAGGCGAAACCGATGCCCCGGCTCCCTCCGGCGATAAGGACGGTCTTTCCGCTGAACCCGAAGGCCGCCCGCCTCATGTCTGTTGGCTTTGTCATTGTAGCTCCCCTGCTGAAATGGTCGGCACAATCAAATCCGCTCCAGCGCAATGGCGGTGCCACGCAAACGCCGACACATGGCCGAGAGAACCCGGCGAGCGGTTATAGTTGCAAACATACGCGGCAGGCATGTCACTCTCCTCGTGGAGCCGGTCTGCTGACGGGAATCAATCAGCAAGGCGGGCATCGTGCTCGCCCAGATGGGGAGCGCTGGTCGCGGCGGCAGGGTCTCGCAGCTCCGGTGCGAGTATGCTTGGCAGCGCAGGAAGGGTCATGTTTCCTCGCGTAACCAGTCGCGAGAAAGTCTTCCGCGCAGCCCAGTGCGGATCTTGCACCGCATCACTCAGCTCCATGACGCATGAGCAGCATACATCCTTGCCGGCAAAGGCGCTTGCCCATTCCGCGGCGTCCCTGCTGGCGACGATTTCAGCAATTGCCGCCTGGGTCCTGATCGGATCCTTGGTATCGTCGCAGAGAGCGGCCGGCAGTCCCACGACTGTCGTGAAATTCTTCCAGAACTTGTCTTCAAGCGGCGCGGCAGCAATGAATTTGTTATCGCGCGTCCTATAGATCTGATAGCGAGGCGTCCCACCCGTAACCGTCTCACCGCCGGGTATCGGGCCCCTTCCCACCGCATTGAGATTTCCCAGCGCCCAATAAACGAAGGGGAACAGGTTTTCTCCCATGGATATATCTATCCAGCAGCCCTTTCCCGATTGGTCCCGTCTCCTGAGGGCCAGGAGAATGTTGATCATCGCGGGATAGGCGCCGCCTGCAATATCGGCCGCCAGCACAGGCGGAAGGACCGGCGCGCCATCGGCGCCAACGCTCAGACCGAGCACGCCTGTCTCGGCCATGTAATTGATGTCATGCCCCGGCAGATGCGCCTTGGGGCCGGTTTGGCCCCAACCGGAGATCGAGCAGTAGATGATATCCGGATTGAGACTCTTCACATCCTCATATCCCAGGCCCAGGCGGTCCATCACCCCAGGGCGGAATTGCTCTACAAGCACATCCGCTTTTTCAAGCAGCGGGCGCAGTCGGGCTAGCGAGCCAGGAGCCTTCAAATCGATTTCAATGCTCGACTTGCCGCGGTTGAGCATGGTGAAGTTCACGCTGGCTCCCTCAATGGCGGGTTCATAGCCGCGCATGTCGTCGCCCGTTCCGGCGCGCTCGATCTTCACCACATCCGCGCCGGCATCCGCCATCACCAGCGTTGCCATAGGGCCGGGCAGAAGCGTGCTGAAATCCAGCACCAGCAAATCACTCAATGGTCCCACAACCGGCCTTTCGCTCGCCGCGTACAACTTCGATCTCTACATTGCTCCGCAAGGCACATGCCAAACCAGGATCAAGCACACTCCAGGCGTGCAAGTCTCCGCCGATCGGCTGACGAGGGTATTTTGAGCTGGCTGCGGTATTTGGCGACTGTTCGCCGCGCTATATCGATCCCCTCACCGTGCAAAAGCGCGGCAATCACATCATCGGATAGGATCTTTTCAGGCGTTTCGCCGTCCACTACCTCGCGGATGCGCCGGCGAATGGTTTCGGAGGCATGGCCCAGGCCATCGGTTCCTGTGCCGCCCAAAGCCTCCGAAAAGAAAAATTTCACAGGAAGGAGCCCACGCGAGCACAATATGTATTTGTTCGCCGTAGCACGGCTGACCGTCGATTCATGAATGCCCAGCTCCTGAGCGATCTCGCCCTGAGTCAGCGGCCGCAAATGGGACAAGCCGTGCCGGAAATATGCCTCCTGCCGGCGTACGATCTCGCGACAGATCCGCAGCATGGTCGTGAAGCGCCGATCGAGGTTCCGCATCAGAAGAGCTCCGCTGCGCATGCATTCGTCGAGATAGCTCTTCTCATCCTTCTCGCGTATTTGCGAGGAAACCTCAGCATGATAGCTCCGATCCAGCAGCAGCTTCGGTATCAGATCCGGATTGAGCTCTACTTTGAGTGCCCCGGTTGGCGTCAAATCCACCAACACGTCCGGCAAGGCCGGACAGACGGGAGTGCAATCCAGCGCGCGTCCTGGTGCTGGGTCAAGGCTACGCAACTTTCGAAGCATTACGCGTACCTCGCTTTCGCTCACGCCGCAGATCGCTGCAAGGCGCTTGACTTCGCCCTTCACGATGAGATCGGTGTGGGTAAGCAAAGCAGCCATTGCAGGGCGCAATTCCCCCTGCTCCCGTAGCTGGAGCTGCAGACATTCAGCAAGGTTGCGCGCACAGACACCGGCCGGATCGAAGGTCTGCACAAGAGCAATCGCCGCGTCCATCTCATCTTGCGAGCAGCCGAGAAGCTCGGCCAGCTTCACCGGGTCCTGCCGCAGATATCCGTCCTCCTCAAGCGAGTCGATCACTTGACCGGCGCGGACCCGCACTTCTGGCGTGCACTTTACCAAGGCAAGCTGAAGGTGGAGGTGCGCGGATAGCGTGACTTCTTCGCCAATGGAG
Organism: Chelativorans multitrophicus; assembly: GCF_011317445.1. Taxonomy (GTDB): domain Bacteria; phylum Pseudomonadota; class Alphaproteobacteria; order Rhizobiales; family Rhizobiaceae; genus Chelativorans; species Chelativorans multitrophicus. The sequence continues at coordinate 2,230,841 of NZ_JAAAPL010000001.1, read as the reverse complement.
GAGGCTATATCCGGAGCATCGCCTGCCGCCCCGGTCGCAAAGGCCCTGTCGCCGGAGTCGCGCCTCCAGCGCTCGCCAAGTCCTTGTCCCGGAGCAGCTTCAGCACGATCTTTCATGCGCAGCAGGGGATTTTTTTCTACTTGCTCCCGCAAGAATGCTGCCAGCTCTTCACGGTCATATTGCAATATCTCAACAGCCTGGACCATCTCCCGGCTGATCGTCAGCGATTGGCGGACGCCAACCCCCAAGTTGACGGCGATGTTCATGTTGCCTCCCTGGCAGAGGAACTGGACAGAAGCTCCTCACGTCTCTCCCCGTGTCGGTCGGCACGACACGGTCGATACTCCAAAATGCAATGTTCGTGCCAGTTTCCGTATGTGTACACTTTATCGGGAAACCGGGTTGACTGTGTGTGCGCTGAGGACACAAGATGGCGCCATCACGGCCAATGCGCTGTCCAGCGGAGGAAAAAGCAATGACGCACAGCGATGGCGAGCACGTGCATGGAATCGCGGTAATCGATCCGACGGGAGCGGTGCAGTTTCACGCAGGCGCCGCCTCAGACATGCGAGTGCGCGCCATGATCAGCGACCCCGCCTGGCTCGCTGAAGCGGCGGAGCGGCGGCTTAGCGCTCTCACTTTAAACGATCAGAGCATGGCGGTGCTGGCCGTCCCGTTTGTTGGCGGGCATTTCATCGCATTGTTCGAGGAACGTGGAGCGACCGCGATCAAATTTTTGCTGAACGTGGATTTCGCGTTCGACATTATAGAGCAGTTGCTTAGCGACCCCTATGATGGAATGGCCATAATCAATGCCGATGAACGGCTCGTCTACGTCTCGCCCGTTCATGAGAAATTCTTCGGCCTGGAGCCGGGCGGCGGCATCGGTCGTAAAGTACGCGACGTGATCGAGAATACGCGGCTGCATATCGTGGTGCGCACCGGCATTGCCGAGATCGGTCAGATCCAGAAGATGAATGGAAGCGAGCGCGTGGTTTCCCGCCTGCCGGTCCGACGAGGGGGAAAGATTGTCGGCGCGATAGGCCGCGTGATGTTCAAGGGCCCGCAACAGGTGGAAGCGCTAGCGCGCCGGATCAGTGCGCTGGAACAGGAAATCGCCACGTATAAGTCCGAGCAGCGCAAGCACACAGAGGCCGAGAAATACCTCTCGTGCATCATCGGGCAGAGCGAGGCTATGGTTCGCCTGCGAGACCAGATTCGCAAGATTGCGCCGCTGGACATCCCCGTTCTGGTGCAAGGCGAGAGCGGAACGGGCAAGGAATTGGTTGCCCGAGCGCTCCACATGATGAGCCCACGTCGCGATGCTCGGCTCGTCAATGTCAACGCTGCCGCGCTGCCGGCGCAACTGGTTGAGAGCGAGCTTTTTGGCTACGAGGGAGGCGCGTTCACAGGCGCCGACAGGAAAGGCCGTGCAGGTAAGTTCGAACTGGCCGACAAGGGTACGATCTTTCTCGATGAAATCGGCGATATGCCGCTTGAAACGCAATCTAAGCTGCTGCGCATTCTGCAAGACCGTGTTGTCGAGCGGGTCGGCGGCGCCACCCCCAAGAAGATAGATTTTCGCTTATGTTCGGCGACAAACCGCGACCTTGCGGATTTTGTCGAAACGGGCCGTTTCCGGCTCGATTTGTTCTACCGGATAAGCCCCATAATTATCCAGATTCCGCCACTGGCGGATAGGCTGGAAGACATCCCCCTGCTGCTCGCACATTTTTTGAAGGAACTGTCGGCGCAGCATGGCCGGGATGTTCCCGAGGTAGACAGCAATGTCTCCGATTATCTCATGGAACGAAGCTGGCCGGGCAATGTGCGTGAACTCTTTCATAACATCGAGCGCGCGCTTGTGTTCTGCGACAATGGAAAATTGCGAATAGAGAATTTCCAGGAGGCTGAGCGGATGGGGCGCGCTGCGCCGCGCGAGGCGAGCGTCGTTAGAACGGACACACCTGGCTCCCTGCGTGACACGCTGGATCGCGTCGAACAGGAACTTGTCGTGGCGGCGCTCGACCGGTTCCACGGCAACAAGAAGAAGGCCGCCGAGTATCTGGGGATCTCGCGCAGCTATCTCTACAAGAAGCTTTCGGGCTGAACAAATCTGCCGGGGTTTGGCACGGTGATTGCGAAGTCTTCCGTTGAAACGGGAGACTGATAATGGAAGCTACAGTAGCAGGCGCGAGCCGTGATGGGGTTGAGGCTCCTTGGTCCCGCCTTCCGGTCGTGAGGCCCGGTGAGGGCTTCAAAATGCTCAATGGCATCAGGGTGCTGGATCTGACCACCTCTGTCGCCGGACCATACGCAACTATGCTGCTGTCGGATTTTGGCGCCGAAATCATCAAAATCGAGCGCCCCGCGGGAGATGACGCGCGTCATTGGGGCCCTCCCTTTTTAGACGAGGAGGCGCTGTGGTTCACTTCGGTGAACCGCAACAAGAAAAGTGTCGTTCTGGACATGAATGAGCCAGAGGGACGAAGGTGCTTCGAGGCGCTGGCGGCAACGGCGGATGTGGTCGTCAGCAACCAGCCGCCGAACGTTCAGCGCAAGCTGCGTCTCGATTATGATACGCTCAGATCCATCAACGACTCGGTCGTTTTTGTTTCGATTACCGGCTTTGGCGTTGATGGGGAGCGATCCGATCTGACGTGCTACGACCTCATTGCCGAAGGATATTCCGGCATAATGGATATCACGGGCGCGGCAGACGGGCCGCCGCAGAAGATCGGTGCGCCCGCCGCGGACATGCTGGCCGGGCAGGATGCGGCGATGGCTGTCATGGCGGCGCTTTTTGCCCGGCAGACCAGCAAAAGGGGCGCCAAAATCGACATAAGCCTGGTGGAAAGCATGACGCGCTTTCTGACATGCCGCATTTCAAGCTATCTAGGGTCTGGAGAGGTTCCGGTGCGCTCGGGTGGCACAGACAGCGTTATCGCGGTGTATCAGTGCTTCGAAACCGCCGATCGTCCAATCACTATCGGGATCGGCTCGGACGCGATCTGGACGAGGTTTTGGGCGGGGCTGGGCGATCCCGAATACGGAGCCCGCCCGGAGTTTGCCTCCAATACGAGACGTCGCGAGAGGCGAGACGAGATAGTTTCACATATCCAGTCCATCTTGCGCTGCCGAACGAGCCGCGAATGGCTGGACATTTTTGCGCGGGCACGGGTGCCTGCCGGCCCCATCAACACCGTTTCGGACGTGGCCCACGACCGCGCACTACAGGAACGGGGCATGTTCTACACGCTAGAGGACGGCGACCGGAAGGTGCCGCAGATTGGTCTGGGCATACGCATCGACGGTGCGTCGGCAATACCGCGGTCGGGCCCGCCACTTCTGGGCCAGCACACAGAGGAGGTGCTGACCAGGTTTCGCGGCGCTTGTTAGTGAATTCCGGAGCGAGTGAAAGGACATCAAATGACCTACCAGCAGATCCTCTATGAAGAAGACGGACCAATCGGCACCATTACGCTGAATCGTCCGGACAATGGCAACATGTTTACGGCCACCATGTGCCACGAGATCCGCGATTGCCTCAACGAGATACGGCGGGAGACGCGCACCCGCGTCATCGTGTTGACGGGCGCCGGCGATAAATTCTTCTGCATCGGCGGAGAAAAGACCGGCATGGAGGATTCCAAGCTCTATGCGGGAACGCTGCCAGTTCTGGAGATATATGACGCGATCGATAAGCTGCAAAAGCCGGTCATTGCCTCGGTCAATGGCTTCGCCGTGGGCGGGGGCAATGTGCTTCAGGTCGTCTGCGATCTCACCATTGCGAAGGAAAGCGCGATTTTTCGTCAGGTCGGGCCGTCGATGGGCTCTTTTGATGCCGGTTATGGCACCTGGTATCTGGAGGATCTTGTCGGGAAGAAGCGCGCCAAGGAAATTTGGTACTGCAACAACAAGATGACAGCCGCCGAGGCTCTGGACATCGGTCTGATCAACCGCGTGGTTCCCGACGATCAGCTGAAGGAAAAAACGCGCGAATTCGCGCTCGAGATCGCCCGTCGGGGTGCGTTTGCGCTTGCATCGATCAAAAGCGCTTTCCTGGCGCGGCATGGAGGCGTCGCCGGCTTGTCACGCGTGACGCACGATCTGCTGTTGTCCCAATATCTGGGCACGGAAGAACAGAAGGAGCTTTTCGCAAGCTTCAATGAACGGCGTGAGCCCGATAGCTCCAAATTCGGCCATTGACGAGAGCGGCATGCGACCATTCCTGACACTGCACGATCCCGGACAGGCCAGATCCTTCTATGGAAAGGGCCTGTGGGGCGACGACACGTTCTACGATTTGATGTGTAGACATGCCGAACATATGCCTTCGGCAAACGCCCTGCGAGATGGCAGCGAGCGCATAGACTGGGGCACGTTGCGGGCACGGGTCGATGCCCTGGCCGATGATTTTGCCGAGCGTGGCATTGTGGCGGGTGACCGCGTGTCGATCTGGATGCCGAGCAGCGTGGATGTGGTCGTAGCCTTTCTGGCGTGCTCGCGAATTGGTGCGGCATGCAACCCGTCGCTTCATCACAGCTACACCTGCGCGCAGATTATCGATCTGCTGACCATGCTTCAGGCTTCCGCGCTATTGACCGCGGAGGGCTGGGGCGTGGACCGCGACAGGCACAATTTTGAGGAGATGGCGGCAAAGCTGCCATTTCTGAAGAAGATCTATAAGGCAGGCCGGCTGCCGATGCACATCACGCACATCTCGGCGGACGCGCACGACAATCCCGACAGTGTCGCTTATCTCGCGTTTACTTCCGGCTCCACCGGCACGCCCAAATGCGTGATGCACTCATGCAATACGCTGCTGGCCAACGCTCGGAACCTCGTGAGTGATTGGGGAATATCCAAGAAGGACGTAATCCTGACGCTGAGCCCGCTATCGCATCACATAGGCTGGGTCGCGGCGGCGCAGTGGTTGCTCAGCGGCGCCGAATTCGTTCTGTATGAGCCGAAGACCATTCCCAACATGCTGAGCTGGATCGAAGAAACCGGCGCGAGTTATGTGCTGGGTGTACCGACCCACGCGATGGACCTTTTAAGCGAACAGAAGCTCCGTGCACAAAAGAGCATGGGGAAGGTCCGGATATTTTACATGGCGGGTGCGCCCATTCCTGACGCGATCGCCAGGAGCTTCGCGCAACAGGGCATCAAGCCGCAAAACATCTACGGCATGACCGAGTGTTCGTCGCATCAGTACACCCATCCCGACGACCCATTGGAGGTGGCGGTCGCGACCTGTGGCCGTGGCGGAACGGCCTATGAGGTCAAAATTTGGGACCCGCAGGATCCCGACCGTGAGATGCCGGCTGGCGAGACGGGCGAAATCGGCGGGCGTGGCGCGGCACTGATGCTGGGTTATTACGCCAACCAAGCCGCGACTGAAAAGACGTTCAACCGTCATGGATATTTGTTGTCGGGCGATCTGGGCTCGTTCGATGCCGACGGCAATTTGCGCGTCGAGGGACGGATCAAGGATCTGATCATCCGTGGCGGGCATAACATCTTTCCTTCCCGCATAGAGGCTCTGGCCGCAACGCATCCGCGCGTTGAAAAAGTGGCCGCTTTCCCCGTGCCGGACGAACGTTTGGGTGAAAAGGTCTGCATTGCGGTCATCGGCGAGATAAGCGCGCGAGAACTGATGGACCATCTCGCCGCAGAGGGGCTGTCGAAATACGACATGCCCGAATGGTTCATAAGCTTGCCGGCTATGCCGCTGACCCCGAGCGGGAAGATACTTAAACGTGAACTGACGGAAATGGTGCGCCGGAGCGAAATTGCGCCGGAGCCCGTCCGATACACCACCCCCAAGGTAGCAAGCAGATGACACTCACATTGGTTCGAAAGGAAGAGTTTGCGCTTCTTACGCTGAACCGCCCAGAGGCTTTGAATGCATTGTCCTTCGCGCTTTTGAAGGATATCGCCGATGCGCTTGACGAAGTGGCCGGTTGGCGAGATGTGCGCGCGCTCTTCATAACGGGGGCTGGCCAGAAGGCGTTTTGCGCCGGCGCCGACATTAAGGAATTGCGTCATCGTAGCCTGTCGGAGCAGAAACGCGGCGCTGAAGCCGGCCAGGCGACCTTCGCCCGGCTCGACCGTTTGCCGATCGCCTCGGTGGCACTGATCAATGGCTATGCCTTCGGCGGCGGGCTTGAATTGGCCCTGGCGGCAACTTTCCGCATTGCAAGCTCCAACGCGCTGTTCGGCCTGCCGGAGGTCAAATTAGGGCTCATCCCCGGCTATGGCGGAACGCAACGCCTACCACGCATCGTGGGCGAGGCGCGGGCTCTCGAGATGATCATGACCGGGCGCTCCGTGGCGGCTGAAGAGGCCGAGCGTATTGGGCTGATACACCAAGTCGTAAACGACGGGGACCTTTGGGAAGCCGGTGTCGCCTTCGCCCGCCGCTTCACGCGGTTCAGCTTGCCCTCTCTGGAACTTGCTCGCCGGGCGGTGCAGCGTGCCGCAGAAATGCCGCTTGCCGACGGGCTTCAGATGGAAGCGGAGCTGTCCACGCTGGCATATCGCACCGCTGACGCGGAGGAAGGCATGGCGGCTTTCGAGGAAAAGCGCCAGGCGGAGTTTAAGGATGAATAATCGGCAGATCATCGTCACCGGCGCATCCAAGGGGATCGGCCTTTCCGTCGCCTCTGAGCTCGCGCGGCGTGGTTACCTGCCGGTCTGCCTTTCGCGCTCAGGCAAGGGGGATGTGGGCAGGCAGGTCATCTGCGACATGACCGACGAGTCTGCGGTAAGGCGCGCTTTCGCCGAAATCGGCGCGTCAGGTCCGCTCGTGGGGCTCGTCAATAATGCGGGCGTCCATATTCCAGGCTCGGCCGCCACGGTGACAACAAGGGATTTCGAAAAGACTTTCGCGCTCAACACCACCGCGGTGATGGTCGCCGCGCGCGAGGTTTTTCCCCATCTGAGGGCCGCGGGCGGTACAATCGTCAATATAGGCTCCTTCTTCGATAAGCTTGGCGTTCCCGATAACCTCGCCTACTGCGCCTCGAAGGCCGCGGTTGCCGCGATGACGCGGGTACAGGCGGTGGAGTGGGCCAAATATGGGATCCGCGTGATAAACGTCGCGCCTGGCTATATCGAGACCGATCTCAACCGCGAATATCTGTCCCGCGCGAAGGTGCGCAACTGGATGGAAGGACGAATTCCAACCGGCGGGCCCGGCAACCCGGAGGACGTTGCCCGGCTCGTCGCGGCATTGTTCAACGAGGAGATCGGGTTTCTCACGGGTGAAACTATCTATGTCGATGGCGCGCAAGGGATAAACCATTAGATGCAACTACTCGAGCAGATAAACGCCGCCCGCAAATGGAACGACGACGAACGCGCCGTCATCGACCAGGTCGAGCGCATGGTAGAGAAGGTGATCCGCCCGAACGCCGCTGCCTACGACGAGAGCGGCGATTTTCCCTGGGCAAACGTGGAGGCAATCAACGAGCTCGGATTGAATACGATTTTCCTGCCCGAGGCTTATGGCGGGATGCCGATGTCTTACGCTCTCTACCTTGAGATCGTCTCCATAATTTCCGAGGCCTGTGCGTCGACAGGCATCATTTATGCTACCAATTTCCACGGGATGAAGCCGCTGGTCGAGTTCGGCGATGATGCGCAGCGCGAACGTCTGCTCCCGCGGATCGCCGCGGGGGGATTGGGCGCGCTGGCGATTACCGAGCCAAGCGCCGGTTCGGACGCCACCTCCATGAAGACCAGCTTTTCTCCCGACGGCGACGAGATCGTTGTCAACGGTTCGAAGATCTTCATCTCGAATGGCGACGTCGCCGATCTCTACCTCCTGTTTGGTAAGTGGAGCCAGATCGAGGACCCAAAGAAAGCCATTTCCGCGCTTATCCTTGAGAAGGGCGCCGAGGGCTTTGAGGTGGTTTCGAAGGAGCGGAAGATGGGGCACAACGCTTCGTCCACCTGCACGCTCTCCTTCGACAATGTTCGTGTTCCGAGGGCCAATCTTCTCAAAGAGCCAGGCGATGGCCTGTCCATCCTGCTGGCCTCGCTCAACCATTCTCGACCGTCGGTCGCGGCACATGCGCGCGGCATCGCCCGCGCCGCTTTTCGAGACATGGTCTCTTATGGGAACGATAGAGTGCAAAGCGGGCGCAAGATACTGGATTTCCAGGGAAATCAATTTACGCTTGCTGATCTTGCATGCGAACTTGCCATGCTGGAAACCTGGATAGACCACGTCGCCTCGCTTGTGGATTCGAAGGTTTCCGACATCGGCTTGGCCGCATCTGTTGCCAAGTTGCGCGCGTCCGATCTCGCAATGAAGATGGCCATCGAATGCGTGCAGATGCACGGCGGATACGGCTATTGCCGCGATTACCGCGCCGAGCGGCTGATGCGCGATGCCAAGATCACCCAGATCTGGGAAGGCACGAACCAGATTCACCGCCAACTCATCGGACGGAGCTTCAGAACAAAATGACCGAGATCAAGAAGGTTGCCATCTGCGGCGCAGGCGGAACCATGGGGGCGGGTATAGCGATGGTGGCTGCCCGAGCCGGTTTTCAGACAATCTGTTTCGACCAGAATGGCGAAGCGTTGAGACGTAGCATCGGCGCTGCTGAGGATTTTTTTCGCAAATCGGTGGAAAAGGGCCGGATGAGCCCGGACGATTGCGACAATGCTTTATCCCGGATGACGACTTCGACCAATCTGAAGGATTTGGCTGATTGCGACCTGATCATCGAGGCGATCTTCGAAAACCTCGAGGCTAAGCAGCAGCTGTTCCGCAGTCTGAACGAGATCTGTAAGCCCGAGACCATACTGGCCTCCAACACTTCGACTCTCTCAATCACACAGATCGCGTCGGGCTGCGGCCGTGAGGACCGCGTGGTGGGAACGCATTTTTGCCTGCCCGCTCAGCTGATGAAACTGGTCGAGATGTCACGCGGCATCAACACTTCCGACGGCGTCTTTTCCGCCGCCCTTGCGTGGACGAAGGCGGCGGGGCAATTGCCGGTCGAGACGCAGGATAAGCCAGGCTTCATCCTCAACGCGCTTCTGGTTCCGTTCAATAACGACGTGTTGCGCGCCATAGAGGCTGGACTTGCCACAGCTGAGGATATCGACCTGGCGATACGCTCGGGTCTTGGCTATAAAATGGGGCCCTGCACGCTGCTGGACCTGATCGGACTTGATACACAGGTCCGGCTGGGCGAGGCGTTCTATCCGATCACGCTGGACAAACGCGCCTCTGTTCCGCCGATACTGCGCCGCATGGTTGCCGCTGGTGTTCTGGGAAATAAATCCGGCAAGGGCCTGCTGACGGGATATGAGCCCAAGCGCGCCAGCCGAGTACCCTCTTTCGAGGCCATGGCAGCAGGTGAGAGCCGGTCCTTTCCCAAGGGCGATGATGCGTTCCTCTCAAGAGCTGTAGATGGTGGCGAGGTGCTTGTTTGTCTTGGCGGCGCTTATCAGGAAGATTCCGGGCGGAAGGCGGTACTCGTTGAGTTGGGCAGCGAATGCCTTGGCTTTCATACCGGTGAGAATTCGGGGCGCGAAGGATCAAATGTGCTTGGCTTCGCGCGTTATCGTAACGGCGGGGACGCGCCGACAAATTTGGTTGAGCTGGTCCGCCAGCCCCGCACGGATGCCGAAGCGATCATGGCTGCCCGCGCGATCTTCGAGGATGCGGGTTTCGATGTGGTGATCTGCGCAGATCAGCCGGGCCGCATCGTCGACCGTCTCGTTCGGCCGAAATACAACGACGCTCTGCGCCTTCTCGACGAGGGGCTGGCAACGGCCGAGGACATGGACATGACCTGCCGCCTGGGCCTGGGATATCCCGAGGGCCCGATCGAACGTGTGACCCGAGGAGGACTGGCCTATCACTGTGCCGTGAGCGGAGAGATCTACCGGCTGACGGGGCTTCCGGCATATGCGCCGGCGCGGCGCGCCGTGGTCGCTGCCGATCGCGCGGCACAACGAGGCCCCGTATGAAAGCGGTCGTCAGCCACGAATTCGCACCGTTCAGGCACGTTCTAGTCGAGCAGATGCCCGACCCTGTGCCAGGGACTGGCGAGCTTGTGATCGACATCGAAGCCTCCGATGTAAATTTTCCCGATATCCTTCAGATCGAAGGAATGTATCAGGTGCGCGCTCCGCGTCCGTTCATTCCGGGCCTTGGCGCGATTGGCCGCGTATCCGCTGTCGGACCGGAAGTGGCAGATTTCGTCTTGGGCCAAAGAGTGCTCGCTCTGCCCGATGGCGCCCATGCGGGAACCCATGCAGAGAAAGCGCGCGTGCCTGCTCGCTTTTGCTTCATTGCACCAGAAGACGTGCCCAGCGACATCGGGGCCGCACTCGGCCTTGCCTATCAGACGGCTCATGCGGCGCTGACGCGGCGCGCGTTGCTGCAACCCGGTGAGAGCGTTCTGGTGCTAGGGGCGACCGGTGGAATCGGAATGGCCGCTATCCAACTTGCCCGCGCCTTGGGCGCAAGCTGTGTGATTGCTGCGACGCGAGGCAAGGAAGGCACGGAAATAGCCAGGGAGATGGGTGCCGATCATGTGATCGACACAAGGCAAGGAGAACTCAAAGAGGTCCTGCGCCACGGCGTAAGATCGGTGACGGGCGGAGCCGGTGTTGATGTGGTGATCGATCCGGTCGGCGGAAGTGTGGGCGAAGCAGCGTTACGCACGCTTGCATGGCACGGCCGGCTCGTGGTGGTGGGCTTTGCTTCGGGCGACATCCCTTCATTCAAGGGCAATTATCTGTTGATCAAGGGCATCAGCGTCTGCGGCATGCAGTGGACCGATTACCAGGCTCGCGATCCGCAGGGCATTCGCGACGCACAGGCAAAGATCTTCGATCTGTGGCGCAGCGGCCGGCTTTCGCCGCGAATTTCGCGCCGGTTGCCGCTATCGCGCGCTGCCGAGGCGTTTGAGGCAGTCGCGATGGGCGATGCACGTGGAAAGATAATTCTACTGCCGGAAACTCATTGAAAGAAGAATGATGACGGAAATTCCTAATACTTGCAGCATTGGCGTCATCGGTGCGGGCACCATGGGCGCGGGCATCGCGCAGGTTGCGGCGGCTGCCGGGCACAAGGTGCTGCTGTTCGATGTCGCGAGCGGAGCCGCCGCGTCAGGCCTTGAGCGCACCGCCAAAGAACTAGCCACACTGGTCAAGCGCGGCAAAATGGAACAGAAGCGTGCCGAGGAGATCATCGGCAGGATCACCATCGCTGAAAAATTGGAGGATCTGGCGCCTGCCGCGCTGACGGTCGAAGCGATTGTCGAACGCCTGGACGTCAAGCAGAAAGTCTTTGCCCAGCTTGAAGCCATCCTTGCGGAGGATGCTATCCTGGCCACCAATACCTCCTCGATCTCGATCACCGCGATTGGCGCCGCACTTAAACGCCCGGAGCGTTTGGTGGGCATGCATTTTTTCAACCCGGCGCCCATTATGAAACTTGTCGAGGTCGTCTCGGGACTGGCCACCTCGCCCGAGGTCGCCCAGATCACTCATGCCACCGCAAGGGCATGGGGCAAGACGGCGGTCCATGTGAAATCCACGCCTGGCTTCATCGTCAACAGGGTCGCGCGGGCTTTCTATGGTGAGCCTCTGCGTCTGGCTGAGGAGGGGATGGCCGACATTGCTACGCTCGACGCTCTCATGCGAGAAGGTGGTGGCTTTCGGATGGGGGCATTTCAGCTGATGGATCTCATCGGCAATGACATAAATTATGCCGTCAGTACCTCTGTTTTCGAAGCATATCACTACGAGCCTCGCTTCCGCCCCTCTCTCATGCAGCGCGAGCTTGTTGATGCCGGGCGGTTCGGAAGGAAAACCGGGCATGGTTTCTACTCCTATGCCGGCGATGGGCCGGACGTCACTCCGGCCACGTTGGCCCGTTCCGCCACGTCAAGCTGGGCGCCGCTGGATCTTGGCGGCGAGCAGTGGCGCCAGGATGTGTTGATCGCCCTAACCGATGGGCGAACCGCGATGCAACGTGCACAAGAGGAAGGGCGTCCAGCGATAATACTGGACCTTTGCGCGGAGGCGCCCGAGAAGGGACGCGTAGGCTTTGCGACCTCGCCTGATGTGCCGAATGGTGTTCGCGCGGCGCTGGTGGCAACGCTTGCTGGGCAAGGTTACAGCGCTACTGAGTTGCCGGATCGGCCGGGGCTGGTCGTTATGCGGACGCTAGCACTGATTGCAAATGAAGCCTTCGAGGCGGTGTTGCAAGGTGTCGCTGACGAAGAGAGTATCGATTTGGCCATGCGGTTCGGCGTGAACTATCCACGCGGACCGATCGAATGGGCTCGCGACATCGGCCTCGCGCGCATTCTAGCGGTTCTCGATCAGTTAATGACTATGACGGGCGACATGCGCTACCGGGCATCGTTCGCGCTGCGCAAGGCTGTTATGGAAGAAGGCTGGGACCGGGAGGTTAGCGCGGCTTAAGTCAGTTTATCCCGAACCCCGCGGGCTCGCCGCACCCCGCGATGACAGCGTTTCAAGCAACTCGTGGGGGAGGGGGCAACGATGGTGCTGGGCATTGTCGCGCACTTAATTGGGCTGCGTCGCAGGACGCGTATCGAACATAGAGGGGGAGTTTACAATGACAAGATTACTACTTGCCAAAATCACTTTTGCGCTTCTGGCATATTCCCATTTGCCCGCATATGCAGGCCCGTCCACCAGTTCAATGGAGCAGATCGACTCGATGAGGAGCGCGGCAGGAAAATCCGCCAACGGCTATCTTGAAGGGAGGGAAGCCTTCGCAACGTTTATTGAGTCACTTGGCCAGACATTCGACGCGGCCTCTGAGCCCATCGAGGCCAATGGCGTTCCGGGTTTGTGGATCTATCACTCCGACAAGAAGGAGAGATCGGCGAATGTCATATTGTACATACATGGTGGCGGATTCTACAGCGGTTCCAGTGAAACGCATAAATATCTGGGGGAGGCGCTGGCAAAGAGCGCGGCGACGGACGTGGTGGCAATCGATTACCGCCGTATGCCCGAACATGTTTATCCCTCCCAGATCCAGGATGCGGTCATCAGCTTCTCATGGCTTGTCGAGCAAGGCTACGAACCTGAAAGAATTTCGATCGCAGGCGATTCCGCGGGAGGCAACATTGTCCTCGAAGCTGCCCTGTATTTGAGGGATCGCGGAATGGGGCGTCCGGCATCCTTGGTTATGTTAAGCCCGATTGCGGATTTGAACGCGACGGGGCAATCGGCGGAAGAAAATGCCTCCCGCGACAAACTCCTCACCCGCAACGGTATTTTGAAGGTTACCGAGACGTATATGGCAGGGAAGGATCCGGCCAGTCCCGATGCATCTCCAATCAATGCGCAGCTAACCGATTTGCCCCCGATCTTCATGCAGGTGGGTGCGGGTGAGCTCCTTCTGGACGATACGCTCTCCATTGCCCGAAACGCTGCGACGGCCGACGTTTCCGTGACGCTGGAAGTCTGGCCGCACGTGACGCATCAGTGGCAGCTTTACCCTCAACTTCTTCCTGAAGCCAAAGACTCGATCGACAGCATCGGGCGCTTTGTGTCAGCTCATTTCAGTCACTAAGCGAAACTTACACTGCGTCGCGTCGGCGAAGAGCCAGCAATCAGCATTCAATGGTTATTGCCAAGTTCTTCCGCCGACGCAGCAGGGCTAATGCGGCTCCATGAAAAGTACGAACCATGATAGCGTGGTAATGCGCAGCAACGAGCGCCTTCTGTGCCAATGGCGCACAATGTCTCTTCCCCCGACGTTAAGTCGATCGGATCTGTCTAGCGCGGGTATTCGAGCTGCATTGCCACGACATTCGCCGTGCGTTCGCCGTAGCGGTTGGTGATCGTATCGAGTGTGCGCTCCAGTGCTTCTGCAGCTGGCTGGTCGGGGAAGATCGAGATGCGACGATCCTCCGGCCAGTCGTCGCCGGCACGATCCGGCAGGACGCGAACACCGTTGACCGTTGTGATGGCGGATGTAGACTCTGCAAATGTGACCGCGCCCGATCGGTAGGTGCGCGACCAGGCATCGGCAACAAGAGCGAGGGACACCTCGTCCATGCCGGGCTGAAGCTCAATACCCCAGATGTCGTGGATCCAGAACGAAGCCCTGTTGGCCAAAACCGTGGTCGCGAAAGGGCGGGTCAGTTTGAACGCATCGCTCGCATGACGCATATCCCAGGAGTTGACACCGAGATCATGGGCGACCGTTTCAGCCTTCTCGTGCCCGGCGAGTGCTTCGATCAGCGTCAGCATCATCGGCATGGCGGCGGTGATGCCCGTCGTGGTCACGACATTTCCATCGGCCACCATGCGCCGGTCGGCGACATAATCGATGGTTGGGCTGCGTTTGAGCAGCTCTCCGCGGTAATACCAGTGGGTTGTCGCACGCTTGCCGTCGAGCAGGCCGGCCGCGCCGACCACTTTTGCCCCTGCGCATACCCCGAGGATCTTTGCCCCTTTGCGGGACTGGTCCTGCAGCCAGGCAAGCACCACCGGCTCGTCATCGCGGCTCATCGCCGGAACGATGACATAGTCAGCCCCTTCGGGATGCTCAGCGTCGAACTCTGCGATGGTTGCGTCCGGCTCCACCCGAAGCGCGGGATAGAGCTGGACTGGGCCCGGTCCGGTTGCCAGCATCACCACATCGGCGATGTTGGCACGCCTCAGAATGCCGGTTGTCGTTATATAGTCATTGGTCTCAGTGGCGTCGTTGAGCCCGATGACCGCAACAACGGGACGGTCTTCCCCTTCGTGCCGTAGTGCGGCGAGCATGGCTTCCGTCTCTTCCTGCGGCACAGGCGGAGCCTCCGCGGCGGCGGTAGCGGAAGGCAGACTGAAAACCCAGGCGCCAAAGCCGGCCAGCCCAAGCAGGACGACCGCGACACCACCCCAGACAAAGATGGACTTCGACATGGCTAATTCTCCAGTGAGAGCATTGGATAGGCCGTGAGTTGGCGCTGCCTCGCTGATTTCGCAGGAATCTAGCAGTCCGAATATATGGCAGAAATGACAAATCGATTGTAGTTCCCACCAGTGACGCATAAGGCCCGGCATCGGTGTTCAACAGCGCCAAGGCATCTTTCGCCAAGACTGCCGCCGAGCGGCTGATCCCCGTCGCGCTCGAGCTGGCGGCAAGTCGCCCCATATCGTTTTCGCGGATGCAGACCTCGACGCGGCGAAAGCGGCTGTGCGGATCGATGGCACTAAAAAACTCAGCTCATTTGCCCGTGCTTCGGACAAAATCCACGAAAGCCCTCAAGGTCGCCGGTAGCTGCCGGCGGCTAGGGTAATACAGGTGGTAACCCTTGTAATACGGACACCAGTCTTCCAGAACACGCACCAGCTTGCCCTCGGCCAGGAGATCCCCGACCTGGTCCTCAAAGGCAAAAGCGATACCTGTGCCCCGTAGCGCGGCGCGGATGCCAAGGTCCTGCTCACCCACAGTCAGCGGCCCTTCAACCTCGACCGCCAGTTCGGCGCCGTCGCGCTCGAATTCCCACGCATAATACCGACCGCTCTGAAACCGGAACCGTATGCAGGGCAACTCCTTGAGCTGTTCTGGATGCGTCGGCATGGAGTAGCGCCGGAAGAACGCTGGCGAAGCCACATAGGCATTGCGCTGCGGCGGTCCCAATGGAACGGCGATCATATCCTGGGCCAGAACCTCGCCAAACCGTACTCCTGCGTCGAAGCCTTGCGAGACCATGTCCACCAGCGCGTTTTCGACCACGATCTCCACGCTCACATTGGGATATGCGGTGAGAAATCTGGCCACGACGTCGATCAGCACGGTCTCGGCCGATGAGCGGCCGGCATTAATCCTGAGGCTGCCCGTAGGCGTATCGCGAAAGGTGTTCAGGTCCTCGAGCGCATCTTCGATGTCTCTGAACGCCGGCGCGATGCGGTCGAAAAGCCTTTCACCAGCCTCGGTCGGCGCAACACTGCGCGTCGTTCGGTTAAAGAGTCGGACCCCCAGCCGTTCTTCAATCCCTCGCAGCGAATGGCTGAGCGCCGAGGGCGTAACACCCAACATATCGGCGGCCTTTCGGATACTGCGATGATGGGCGATGGCGAGGAAAACCGACAGGTCGTTGGGTTCAATCCGTGACATTCCTGAATTCTGCTCAGCACCTCAGGAAAAATCCAGTGCCTAATCTCATGCGACAAAAAATTTAGATACTGGGCAACGGCGGAACTGCCGGAGATAGTCCAAGGAGTGTCATTCATGAAAACCTGGTTCATCACGGGCGTGAGTTCCGGCTTCGGCCGTGCCATTGCCAGCGCGGCCCTTGCGGCCGGCGACCGCGTTATCGGAACCCTGCGCAACGAGGAACAGAAGAAGGCGTTTACAGCAATAGCCCCGGGCCGCTCGTTCGGCGTCATCCTCGATGTAACCGATGACGCGAAGATTCAGCCGACGGTGGATCTCGTCGAGCGTGAAGTCGGTCCGATCGACGTGCTGGTCAACAATGCCGGCTACGGTCACGAGGGCACCTTCGAGGAATCGACCATGGACGATCTGCGCCATCAGTTCGAAGTGAACGTCTTCGGCGCCGTCGCCGTCACCAAGGCTGTGCTGCCTTCGATGCGCAAGCGCCGTGCGGGACATATTGTCAACATCACATCGATGGGCGGGCTGATCACCATGCCGGGCCTCAGCTTTTATCACGGCTCGAAGTTTGCGCTCGAGGGGTTGTCCGAGGCGCTTGGCAAAGAGGTGAAGGATTTCGGCATCCGCGTCACTGCGGTCGAACCGGGGTCGTTCCGCACCGACTGGGCCGGCCGGTCGATGATCCGTGCGCCGCGCGGCATCGGCGACTACGATGCGCTGATGAATCCGATCCGCGAAAGGCGGCTGGCGATGAGCGGCAATCAGATCGGCGATCCAGCCAAGCTGGGCGAGGCTGTGGTGCGGCTGGTGAACAGCCCCGAGCCGCCGGCGCATTTGCTGCTCGGCTCCGACGCGGTTGCGCTGGTCGACCGCAAGCTGGCCGAACTGAGCGCCGAATACGATGCCTGGAAGGACGTGACGCTTTCGACGGATTTCGCCGAGGATTCCCGGGCCTGACCTCTGGTCCCGAGAAGCCAGATCCCACTGTCCTCCTCCAGCAACACAGACAAAGGAAA
Organism: Chelativorans multitrophicus; assembly: GCF_011317445.1. GTDB lineage: Bacteria > Pseudomonadota > Alphaproteobacteria > Rhizobiales > Rhizobiaceae > Chelativorans > Chelativorans multitrophicus. The sequence continues at coordinate 2,213,693 of NZ_JAAAPL010000001.1, read as the reverse complement.
ACAACCATGAGCACAATCGACGCCAGCCACTCCGGCCAGTTCCGGATCGGAGACATCGAGATCAACCGCCTGGGCTACGGTGCCATGCGGATCACCGGCCCTGGCATCTGGGGGCCTCCCCTTGACCGCGACGCGGCACTCGCCACGCTGCGCCGCTTGCCCGAGATCGGCGTCAACTTCATTGACACCGCCGACAGCTACGGCCCGGACGTTTCCGAAGAACTGATCCGCGAGGGGCTGCATCCCTATAACGGGCTGCTGGTCGCCACCAAGGCGGGCTTTACGCGGAGCGGCCCGGATGTGTGGACCCCGAACGGCCGACCGGACTATCTGATCGAACGCGCCAAGGGTAGTCTCAAGAAGCTTGGGGTGGAGCGGATAGATTTGTGGCAACTCCACCGCATCGACCGAAAAGTGCCGCGCGACGAGCAGTTCGGCGCGGTCAGGCAGCTTCTGGACGAAGGCATCATCCGCCATGCAGGGCTGAGCGAGGTCTCGGTTGAGGAGATCGAAGCCGCCCGCAAGATGTTCCCGGTGGCGACGGTGCAGAACCGCTATAACCTCGTGGATCGCGGCAGCGAGGAGGTGCTGGCCTATTGCGCGGCGAACGGCATCGGCTTCATCCCGTGGTATCCGTTGGCGGCTGGCAATTTGACCCGGCCCGGCGGGGTGGTGGATCGCATCGCCAGGGCGCATGAGGCCACCTCCGGTCAGGTGGCGCTTGCCTGGCTCTTGCAGCGCAGCCCGGTCATGCTACCCATACCCGGCACGCTGCGGGTCGCCCATCTGGAAGAGAACGTAGGGGCGGCCTCTCTGAGGCTGACGAGTGCCGAAGTAGCCGAGCTCGACGCCACAGCCTAGTCGTTCCGCCCGCATCCCCACGGAGGGCGCTGAATTTCCGCGTCCTCCTTCCCGCTCCGGGGCCAAGCGGCGGAGACAAGAGAGATGACGCGCGGAATGCGCCCGCGTCATCCAACAACGCATGGCGCCGAGAAAGCCGATAATTTTCGGACCTGGCCGTCTAGTTTTTGGCTGGCGCAGAAAGCACCGGCATGCCCTCAACGGGCCCGATAAAGGACTCAAAACGTACGCGCAACTCCTGGAGCTCGTCAGCCGGCTGCAGGATAAAATCCTTGAAATTGTGCGCCGTGAAATACTCGTCGATGCCTTTGAATTTTCCGCCCTCCGGTTCGACGTCGCGGCGCGTTGACCAGAGCCCAGCCGCGATCTGATGTTCGCGTGATAGAAGCCAAGTCTGGAACAGTCTCGCGGCATTTGGGTGCGGCGCATCCTTGAAGATGCAGAGTCGATTGTCCCAGATAGGCATGGGGTCAGTCTGCGAGAATGCGGCCTCGATTGTGCCCCCGGCGGCTTGCGCGCGGGTGATCGTGGTTACCGATGCGTCGAATGAAAGTGCCGCATTACCAGCCGCGATCTCCTGCGCGATTCCCAGATGACCACGAATAAAGCGCGGCTGATTTTTCATCAGCTCGGACATGTATCCCCAGCCATATTTGTCGACGATCGTCCAGTACAGATAGAGCGTGATGTCGTCGTCTTGGGGGTAGGTGGAAATGATTTTGCCGCGGAACTTTGAATCCAGGAAGTCAGGCGCCGATTTCGGCACATCTTCGGCCGCCACCAGATTAGGGTTGTAACCATAGCATAAACCATAGACATGCACGCCAACGCTGGTGCCGTCCTCTTCCTTGAACGTGTCGAGGATCGCATCGAAATTCGGGCTGCGGTAGGAGGCGAGGACCTCGGCCTGCCTCCAGGCTTCGATGTCCTGGATTGTCTGCAGGTTGGCGATGTCGGCCTCAAGCTTGCCAGCAGCAATCTGGTCGTTGATCGGCGGCACAAGTTGATTTGAAAAGCCGGTCTTCAGATCGAAGCTGATGCCCGGGAACTCTTTGGAAAAGGCTTCGATGTCCGCTTGATGCGGAGCGATGGGGCCGCCCGCGTAATATGATACCGCGCCCTCTTGCTTTGCATCTTCGTATAGCCTCGCGATCTCGTCCTGGGCCAACGCTCCGACGCCGGACAAACACAGCCCTCCCCCTGTAAATGCCGATACCTCAAGAAAGCGCCGGCGGCTCAGCATGCGGTTCAGATAGTGCATTTTTCCCTCCCATATGTGTGAAACTAAAATTTATGCACAATCTAGAAAACCACGCAATATGCGCGTACCGTCAGCCAAGGACAGGCGGCTTCTCCATGCTAAGCAAACGGAGGCGTGGTTAGAGATCGTTTCTGGAGCGCTTACCTAGTCGGTCTGCTGAAGAGGGCTCGGCGCCATGTGCTTCATCACCGTCTGGAGCCTTTCCTTTGGGAAAGTGACAGACGACCGGCGCCTGGGGCAGTGTCAGTAGAGGTCGGAGATCTGGACCTGCAGTTCAAGCAGGGCGGCCCGCCGCTCCTCGATAATGGCGGCACAGGCGCGCTTCAAGGCACCGGGGAGATCCTGCCCGTTTGTCACCCGTTCAGCATAGGCCCGGCTTGCCTTCGCGATCAGTGTAAAATCCGGCAATGGTTCGAGGGAGGTGAGCGGCATGGTATTCATCTGGCTGGCAGCGCCCGCGGGATACATGTTCCGCACCGATCTTCGTACAGCGTTCCAGAGGCCATTGTTCTTCACGATGATCAAAATCGGGAGACGCAGTGCTTCGGCAATCTGGTGGCAGGCTACGGGGTTGGCGAACATGTACGAGCCATCGCCAACGCAGGCGATGCACAGGCGATCACGATCGGCAAGCTGTGCGCCCAGCGCTGCCGGCAATGCCCAGCCAAGCCCCCCCGAATGCGGGACTGTAAAGAGGCGGTTGGGACCAGCAAGGCGCATCGCCCCCGGCACGACTCCAAGCTCGGTGAACAGCACCGCGCGATCGTCCATAATGTCAGAGAGGCAACGGCTCATCCATTCCGCAGACATCGGGTCTGCTTGCCCGTTCAGCGCAGTGTTGTCGGCGGACGCAACGCGCTTTGCCGACATAGCCGTGTACAGTTTGCGGCGCGTGGCGACGGCATCTGGCGAGCAGGTAAGCGCTGCATTGAGCGCATCCAGGGTTAGTGCAGTGTCTCCGGCAATTGCGAGATCGGCCTGATAGCTGCGCATTGGCAGTCTTCCAAATGTCGGATCAGGGCCGATATGAATGATCCTTTTCGCGGGGTCGGGCCGATGATGTTTTTCGATCCATGGCACGAGGCAGTCGACCACGATGACCACATCGGCGGCGGCTAAAGGGTCCTTGACGTCGTACCCTAGAAACAGCGGGTGGTCGCTGGCCATCACGTTGCGTAGGCTGAAGGGTTCGACCACCGGAATGGCATGAGCCTCCGCCAGCCGGATCAGCGCCGCAGCATCCAGGCCCGCGGGGTCGGTCCGCTGACATATGATCAGCGGAGAGCGGGCCTGCGCGATCCAAGCGGCTGCGCGGGCAATGGAACTGGGCTCGGGAGCAGACCGCGTTGCAGCGACCTGCCCCGCCGGAGGCGGCGCAAGACCATCCTCGGTTTTCTCGGCCAGGGCTTCGCTCGGCAGGCTCAGATACACAGGCCCACGGGGTTCGCTGATGGCCAGGCTCGTTGCTCGGGTTGCCAGCATGCCCGCCTGCTCCGGATAGCGCATCTCGTAGTGGAATTTCACGAGATCGGCGACCAGGGAGCTTTGATTGAACATCTCCTGGCCGTATTGGATCGGCGTTGCCCGGGCTCCAAGGCGCCCATGTTCTGTAACAGGCGTGCGGCCAGACATAACCACCACCGGAATATTGTCGCTCGCGGCGTTGATGATCCCCATGATTGAATTCGCCAGCCCGACATTGACATGCACCATGACCGACTGCGGCTTTCCGGTCATCAGATAATAACCGTGTGCCATACCGATGCCCGCCGTTTCATGTGGTACGATCAAGGGCGTGGGTGCTTCCCGCGCTGGGAGATTGGCGTAAGCTTCGACAATCGAAGGGAAATCGGTACCAGAATTTGCAAAAAGGTACTCAATGCCGTTGGCCTTAAGCCCGCGAAGCAATTCGGCGGCGCCTGTCCGGCATGCCATGTGATCGGAAGATTGAGTCAAAGCGTTCCCCTATCTGTCATGGCTGGTGTTGCGAGGTCCTGTTGAACCTTCATGCAATCGAATGCCGGAGCTCTCCAATTCCTTCGATATAGACGCTGACCTCGTCCGACGGTTTGAGCGACAGGTTACGGCCAGCACCGACACCTGCCGGGGTGCCCGTGAGGATAATATCCCCGGGCCAGAGGGTGATGCGCTGCGAAAGATGCGCGACCTGTTCGGCGACGGTGAAGATCATCTGGCTTGTATTGGACTTTTGCATTGGCTGGCCATTGATGCTCAGGCCGATATCCAGGTCGTTTGCGTCTACGATTTGGCTGGCGGAAACGATCCAGGGTCCCATCGGGCAGGAATCGTCAAAGGATTTGTGAGAGGTCCAGTCGAAAAAGAACGGTGAGCCCTGTGGCAAAGGTGGGCGGCGACTGAGATCACGGGCAGAAAGATCATTGGCGATCGTGTAGCCCCATACTGCGGTGAGCGCATTTTCTATTGTCAGGTCGCGCGACTTTCGGCCGATCACCACAGCCAGTTCCGCCTCCCAATCGACTTTCTTGGATGTGGCTGGTAGCGCGACTTTGGTTTCAGGTCCGCAGACGGAGTGAGAGGACTTGATGAAAAACCATGGCTTTAGCCCGTCCTCCTTTTGCTGCTTTCTCTCGGCCGCGACGGAGGCTCCGTTCGTGCCCCCACCCTGCATCTCGGCGATATGATCCGCATAGTTGGCGCCGATGCAATAAATCGCGCCCGGCAACGGTAGCGGTGCAACCAGTTTTGGCAGGCCGACCATGGCTTGGCCTGCCGCAAAAGCTGCTTGAAGCGGCCTCTCGGCCGCTGCCCAGTCGGCGAGCAGCCCGGGCATGCTGGCATGTGCCGCCACACCTGTGACATCGGCGGCGTCGACGTAGCGGTCGGCCTTCACGGCCGCCGTTCGAATGCCGCGAGGACCACTGTAGGATACCAGTTTCAGGTCAGTCACTTCGTTCACTCCCAGTAATGGTGAAGAAAGGAAATTTGGCACGTCTGGAAAGGCTTCAGACGAGAATGGTCGCTATGCCCGGAAGAAGGAAAATGAGGGCGAGGACGACAATCATCATTAGTGTGAAGGGGAACGCACCTTTGAAGATGTCGCCAAGGCGGATCGATTTGTCTTCCAGATTGGACTTCACCACGAAGGCAGAGAGTCCGAGCGGCGGTGTTAGCAGTCCCACTTCGATGGCGATAATGCTGATGATGCCAAACCAAACCAGGTCGACATGATGCTGAACCAAGGTGGGCAGGATAAGCGGCACGAGGATCAGCATGATCGCGACAGCATCGAGGATCGTCCCCAAAAGCAGCACGCCAATAAGGTAAAGCACGATGAGCGAATCCACTCCAAGGCCGGAGTCTACTGCCGCTTGACCGATCGCATTTGGCAGGCCGCTCATAGCCAGCATGCGCGAATAGGTGTGCGCGCTGATAAGGATGATCGAAATAGCGGCTGTTGCGTGCCCGGCTTGGGCCAGAACCGACCAGAACTTTTTCAAAGTCAAACGCCCTTTGGCGATTGCTAGTATCAGGGCCCCGAGTGTGCCAGCCGCTGCCGCTTCGGTAGGGGTAAAGAAACCGCCATAGATGCCGCCCAGCACAATCCCGGCCAAGGCTGTGATCGGAGTCGCGCATTTTACGAGCTCGATGGGCGACATTGAGGGTATCTCGCCATCATTGGCGTGCGAGCGTCTTGCGCCCGCGCCGATATAGCCGGTCCAGAAATAGGACAGACATATGATCAGCAGCACGTAAGCGAAGGCAAGCAGCAGGCCAGGCAGGATGCCGGCCGTAAATAGGTCGCCGATCGATACTTCGGCAATGATACCGAAGACGATCATCAGAAAGCTCGGCGGGATCAACATGCCCAGCACAGAAGTGCCAGCCACCACGCCTACGGCGAAGCGGTTAGTGTAGCCCAACCGCGTCAGCTCGGGAACCGCTATGCGGGTGAACACGGCCGCCGAAGCTATACTGGTGCCAGTCACCGCTGCAAAGAGCGCATTCGCAGCCACTGTGGCAATGCCGACGCCTCCTATCACCCGCCGAAACAGCTGGCTGGCCACCTGAAACGCATCGCGGCCAATATCCGAGACGCTGATCAACAGTCCCATCAGCATGAAAAGCGGAACAACCGCATAGTTGTAGTTCGAGATGCTGTCGCTGACCGCCAAAACAACAAGGTTGCCCGCCACTGTGATGCTGGAGGTCAGTATCCAAATGCTGACCAAAGATATCAGCAGCAACGCAATTGCAATCGGCATCCCGCCTTGTATCAGCACCAGCACGCAGACAATCGATAGGATGCCGATGCTTGACGAACTCACGATGCCTCTCCCTGCTGATCTCGGTTGGCAGGTCCTCGCGGGGCATCGATGGCCGTCAGGAGGAACTGAATGGCCAGTACGGCAAGTCCAATCAGGAGGATCAACTTGATCGGCCAGGTTGGAAAGGTGAACTGACCGACATTGCCGACGAAGAGATTGTGTTTCCAGGCATCAAGAAAATGTGGAAGTGAAAAATAGAAGATCGTTGCCATTATAATAAAGCCAATAATCCCGTAGATTCTTTCAAGTATCTGAAAGAGCACTGGATTCCTGGCTATGAGGACATCGACCAGGCCGTCCGATCTGATGAAGCGGCCGCTGCGCAGTGTGTGACCGAGCTGCATGAAGACGATCCCCACGATCGACATGCTGACGATCTCATTCACCCCCTGCACCGGGCGGTTCATCAGGTTGCGCCCGAGGATATCGGTATTGATCAGTACCATCACGACCAGGATCCAAAGGGTCCCGATTTGATTCATCGCGCCGACCAGCCGGTCAAAGGCCGATCGGAGCAGATGCAGCAGTTTGAAAGGGTGCAACATTGGCGGCGTTACTTCCACTCTGCCGCCCAGTCGCGTGCGAGGTTCGCGCCTCTGGACCGAAGCGCATCGAGGTAGGCGCTGACCATTGCTCGTGCGGGCAGATTTTGCGCTTCATATGTTGCGGCCCAGTCGGCAGCGATGTTAGGCATGGAGTTGGCCCATTTCTGGCGCTCCTCATCCGACATCACCGTAACGGTCGCACCAAGTTCGGCGGCCTTCGCCAAGGCATCCTCCGCGGCCTCGTCTTCGGCCTTCGCCAACAGGGTTCCGAATTCGGTGCCAACTTCGGTCAGAACTTCCCGTACTTCTTCGGGGAGGCTTTGCCATTTGCGCATGTTTATGGTGAGGGCGGTCGACTGCATGGAGCCTAGACCGACGTCGGTTACGTATGGTGCGACTTCGTAGAGCTTGAAGGGTATAAGGCCGGAAGCGAAAGCGAATACGCCGTCGTAGATTCCGGTCTTAATCGAGTTGTAGTAATCTGATACGACCGCGTTGACGGGGACTGCGCCGCTGCCTTTGATCCAATTAACTGAAGCGCCTGCCAAGCCAAGCTTTCGGCCGTTCAGGTCGTCTATGCTGTCAACCGGGAAATTTGTGGTCAGGACATAACGCGCCGTGCCCATCAATGTCAGCACATGCTGTCCGTTTGCTTCAAAAGCTGCATCGATCTCGGGAAAGGTCTTCTCCAGATCGGTTGCCGCGCCAAGGACATTCTCGAGCGTCGTGCCTGTAAAGGGCACGTAGTAGGAAATCTGGGAGAGGGGCAGCTTTGCCGGCTCGAAGAGAGTGCCGACATAGCCAATATCGCCGATCCCGGCTTCGATTGCCGAAAGCATTTCGTTACTTGTCGCGACAACCCCGGCATAGGATTCCTGCCATTCGATTTGATAATTGTTGCCTCGCTCGGCCAGCCGCTTGTTGACTTCGGGAAGCATGAACTCGCCGAGCATTGAAACCGAGAGCATCCGGTTCGACTGAGCCGCCAATACCCGCAGCTTGATCGTTTCCGTCGCCGTTGCTGCCGATTGCCAGGATATGAACGTAAACGCCGCCGCTGCGGCGGTTGTTACGACGTTAGATGACAGCATTGCTTCCTCCCTTATTGGTGTCAGAACTGGGGAGCCGCATGTAGGAGACAATCTACGTGTCTCAGCAGTCCCCGGCTGTGTGGGCACACCCTCAGTCGCGGACGCTGTAGGTCCGAGGCACACCCCAGCTATTGGTGGTAAAAAGCCCAGGCTCCCACACCTTCGGGCGTTGAGGGCTGTCTTCGTGCCAAGGCCGGCTGTCGAAACAACCCATTTCTTCGTCCAGCATCTGATCGAGCTCGGCATAAAGCTCGACCGTCTGGCTGTCAGGGTTCTTATGGTAGGTGAAGATGTTGTGGCCGGGGCCGTGACGTCCGGGACCCGACATGAGCGCAATGCGATGCCTGCCCAGGAAATCGCATGCGGTCTTTATGTGATAGAAGTTGTCGAGCTCAAACGCGATGTGGTGCAGTTCTGGCTTGTCGTGCTGAATGAAGTTAACTGTGTGATGGTCGGTACCGCACCGCAGAAATGTGAAATAGTCACCAATCCAGTCGCTGACCCGAAAGCCCAGTACATCGCAGAAGAACCGGGCGCTTGCCTGCACATTACGCACCTTGAATGCCACGTGGCCAAGCCTGCGCGCGTCAATCGCCTTCCGGTCCTCCACATTGCCGGTGCTCGGATTTTCAACCTGCACTTCGATGCCAAAAGCATCTGGTCCGGCGAAGCTGATCCGCCGCTTCACGCCCGGTGCGGGATCGGAGATCTCAGCGACCGCAACGCCTGCAGTTTTTAGGTGCCGGACCAAAATGCTAAGGTCTTCATCGGACGCAACTTCCAGCCCAATGGCACTGCAATGCGGCAGGCTGCCTTTCTCCAGCACCACTGAATGGCGGTCCAGCGGGCAAGCGAGATAGATCGTCGACTCTGTTTGCGCCTGAACGGTCAGCCCTAGCAACTGCTGATAGTATTCCGAAAGACGCGATAGGTCGGCGGTCTGGAACGTGGCGTAGCCAATCTTTCTGATGATCCCCATCGGATACTCCCCCGCCCTCCTGGTCCGGTTCAGGCCTTCATTGCCCGACCGAGACCTTCGACCTGCTCCTGTCCTGTGGCAGTTTTTTCTGTTTCCAGCGCCTTTAGCATCCTCGCCACATGCAGCGTTGTCCGCTCGATATGCTCCGTCAGCTTCGAGACTGCTCTTTCATGATCACGCGCCAAGGCGGCATCCATGATCTCCCTGTGTTCGTTTGAACGGTCGCGTTTGGATTTTCGCCAACAGATCGAAAGCCGCCGGTAGCGCTCTACATGATCGAAAAGGTTCAGGCAGACCGAAATCTGCCGGGAGGAAGGACAGGCGGCGATAAGTGCTGCGTGGAAGGCTCTATGCCGCTCAGCCCATTCGTCGCTGTAGGGCGCCTGCTCATCCTCTCGCGCCTCCAGAAGGTCAAGGCGATGATAGGCGGCAAGCACCTGCGCCTCCCATTCGTCGTCGCCATGCTCGATCGACTCGCGTAACGAAATCGGCTCTATGTTCAGGCGGAAGGCCGTCAGGTCTTTCATATCTCGCAGCGAAACGGCCGCCGCCCGAAAGCCGCGGCGATTATCAATCTCAACAAGATCTTCGGAGACGAGCCGGTTCAGAGCTTCACGCAATGGGCTGCTGGAGAACGAAAACTGGCGCTGAAGCATATCTATTTTCAAGCGTGAGCCAGGCTCAATGTCGCCCCGCAAGATAGCTTTCCGGATCAGGCGATAGGCCTGTTCCGATAGTTGATCGGTCCTTAGCGAAACAGTGTGCATGAATGGCTCATATTGTGGTGTTTAGATAATATTGTGCACAAATCGATGAATTATGCAATCGCTGACAGGGGGCTTTGGCCGATTGAAATTGGGTGAGCATCTTTCCCGCGGGACGATTCCGGTAAAAGGGGAGGCTTGCATTCGAGCGACCATGCCGCCGGCTGGCTTGTTGTTTCGGCGGCGGCGTGAAAGTCCATGTAGCATCCTGGCGTATATGAGCTGACGTCTGCCATTTGTGTGCAATCTGCGGTAGCCGTGCCAGAATGGGCCAATCTGGGGCGTGCTGAGAGAAGACGCTGGCTATCCGGACTGTGTTGAATCCCACCATTAACGGAGAAAATGGCCCGGGCGCAACTCTTCGTCGCTTATCCCAGCCGAGTTGCAGCTGAAAGGAAAAGCTGTCCGAGCGCTCGCATTTGTGGCGCATCGTTCGGACCAAATAATCAGATATCATCGTTTTATGTTGACGAAGACCTTGGCCGCTTCTACCATTCGAGGCGCAGGCGAAGGTGCCAATGGATGCTCTCGCGACTGTTGAGCATGGACGCCGCGGGCAAAAGAACCGTGGCAGGAGGAGGATCAAGTGAGGAATGTTGGACTGTTGTGCGGTGTTTTCCTGGCTTTGTGCGGCGTCTCCGCGTCGCATGCTCAGGAAAATTTCCCGAACAAGCCTATCACCATTGTAGTGGCAGGTGGTGCCGGCGGTAATATTGACGCCACGGCGCGCATGCTGGCAGACAAGATGAGCAAGAAGTGGGGGCAGCCGGTTCTTGTCGAGGCCCGGCCGGGTGCTGGCGGCAGCGTCGCGGCGGACTATGTCAGCCGTGCCAATCCCGACGGCTACACGCTTCTGATGGCTGCGCCCGCCCCTTTGGTGATCAACGAGGCGCTTTATGGATCGCTCAGCTATGATCCGAAGGAGCTGGCGTCGATTTCAGTGGTCAACTCGGCGAACAATACGGTCGTCGTCAGCAAGAATGTCGCGGCCAAAAACTTCGAAGAGTTCCTTGCCTATGCGAAATCGCATCCAGGCGAGGTGAGCTATGCGTCGCAGGGCATCGGGACGCTTCCGCATCTGGGCTCGGAGCTTCTCAAGACAGTGGCCGGCATTGACCTGTTGCATGTGCCCTTTCGCTCCACTGCGACGGCAATGAACGACGTAGCGGCCGGCAACGTCGATATGATGATCCTGATGCCGGTGGCTGCTCGAAACCTGGTGGAGTCCTCTGGCGCTAAGATACTTGCGGTGGCCTCGCGCGAGCACCTTCCGGAGTTGCCTGATGTGCCGACGCTTGACGAGCTTGGCGTTCCGGGCGTCTACATCGAGAGCTGGAACGCAATCGCCGCACCTCCCGGCACACCTGAGGAGATTGTCAATACCCTGAATGAGGCAGTGCTCGAGGCCCAGGCAGATCCAGATACCCAAAAGCAGATAGCTGCGATTGGAATGGTCAGCATCGGCAGTACGCCGGCAGAGATGGATGCGTTTCTTGAGGAAGAGCGTGTGCGTTGGGAGGCCGTCATCAAAGAGGCTCACATCACCGCCACGGCAGACGCAAACTGATTTGCTTCAATAGCTCTAGTGCTGCGCTGGTCGCTGTCAGCGCAGCACGAGTTCAATGAGCCTCATCGACCGGAAATTCGAAATGGAAACCTTGGTAAACGGCACTAACAGTAACATCAAACAAAGACGGCTTGAGAACCCCTATCCCTGGACCTGTATCGTTCAAGCGCGCCGCATAGGCCATTCGGTGCTTGAGACGCCTGATCTCGGGCGGCAACTAGACTACTACACCGACCTGCTTGGGTTTTCCCTTGTAGACAGGCAGAGAAAGGACGCCTTTCTTGCAAGCCGTTCCGGTCAATTGGCCATCCACATTCGGCAGGGCGATGCCGCACATTGTTCCGCGTTGTCCTTCGAGGTTGCTCCCGATACGGACTTCACCGCCGTCGCCAGAGATTTGAAAAATGCCGGAGTCGACAGCGACCTGGCGAGTGATCCGGCTCCTGGTATCAGCGGCAGCCTGACGCTGCTCGACCCCAAGGGCACGCGCATCGAACTGTTTAAATCATGGGATGCTGTGGGTGACTTGTCGCGCGTCACAGGCGTAGCGCCACTAAAGATGGGCCATATCGCCTTCAGCGTGCCGGAAATTCACAAGGTCGTGGACTTCTACAAACAAGTTCTGGGGTTCCGTGAATCCGATTGGATCGAGGATTACTTTGCATTTTTGCGCTGCAACAAGGATCACCATACGGTAAATTTCCTAAAGGGCCGTACCGGTCGGATGCACCACATCGCATTCGAATTGCTCGATGCATCGCACATCATGCGGGCCGCCGACCTTCTTGGCCAAAACCGGATCAAGGTGATCTGGGGGCCAGGCCGACACAGCGTCGGGCACAATTTGTTCCTTTACCACCGCGACCCGGATGACCATATCATTGAATTTTATGCCGAGTTGGATCAGATGGCCGATGAAGCGCTTGGCTATTTCGAGGCGCGGCCCTGGCATTTCGAGAAGCCGCAATGGCCGCGCGTCTGGCTGCAAGAGGAATCCATGACCTGGGGATTGCCGCCTCTGCCGGACTTCCGGCGCCAACGCGAACAGGGATAGGCCGCACTCGATGGTAGAGGACAAGATGTATGCCGCCGTCATGCATGATTTCGGCGGTCCGGAAGTCATTGGCTGGGAAATGGTTCCTACGCCGCGACCCGGTCCCCATGACGTTCTGGTGCAGGTACATGCTGTCACCGTAAACCGCACCCTGGATATAAAGGTGCGTCAGGGGGCGTATGCCAAGCGCCCCGTTTTGCCGCATGTGTTAGGGGTCGATCCCTCAGGGGTCGTGGTGGAGACGGGGGCGGAGGTAAGCGACTTCAAGCCCGGCGACCCCGTGGCTGTGTCATCCCGCATTCGCTATGAGCCCGAGGACGTGCCGCGGATGTTGGGTGTTGATCTCTGGGGCGGCTATGCCGAGTATGTCTGTGTACCCGCTGCCAGTGCCTTTCCGTTGCCCGCGGGTCTTGATTTTGCAACAGCCAGCATTGCCATTCGGCATGTCCCTCAAGCTTTCCATATGCTGGAGACAAAGGCGAAGCTGCAGCCGGGCGAATGGGTCCTGGTCATGGGCGCCTCCGGCGGCCTCGGTAGCGCAAGTGTGCAGGTCGCCCGTCATCTGGGCGCGCGGGTGATTGTGGCCGCCGGTGCGGACGAAAGGGTTTCCGCGGCGATGGCGCTGGGCGGGGAATTCGGGATCAATTATCGCAGCCAGGATCTGCACGCCGAGGTCATGCGTATCACCGGCAATGCAGGAGTCGATGTGGTTTGCGAGAATATCAGCGATCCGGTTCTATTCCCGGCGGCATTTAAAAGCCTGCGCCGTTTCGGCCGACTGGTCAGCGTGGGCACTCACGGGGGCGGAATTGTTCCTCTCGATGTTGCCTTTCTCTACCTCAACCAATTGACCATTATGGGATCGACCGGCCAGACGCCGGATGACATCCGCAAGGGTATTGAGCTTGCGGCCAGCGGCAAGTTTCGGCCACTGATCGGCTGTGTGCTGCCGCTCTATCAGGTGCGCGAGGGGCATGTGTTGGCGGACGGAAACGACGTGCTTGGAAAGGTTGTGCTTGATCCAAGGGCACGGCCAAACGGTGCTGCGCAGAGCCTTCGATCTTGACATCAAGCCGATAGCAAAGTTGAGGAGACGGCGATGTGTAATGCGCTTTATGCCGGCATCGGTGGTAGACGCTGCCGTTTGTTGTTCCCAGGCTCGCAGATAAGTTGACAGCGCGGCATGTTGTACCCATTTTGGCAACGTTTGGGGTGGTATCCTTGAGCCCAGTTTCAATGCTACGGCGTTATGTGAAAAGTCCGACGATGTGTGGTGGGGTGCATTGTTGATCGGCGAAGAAGAAGACGAGACGCAAATCTACCGTAAGCGCTTAACCGACCTTTATCGTCGTCCAGGATTCAAAATTCGCCGCGCAAAGCAGATTTCGCAATCCATTTTTGACGAGGCGTGTTCGTCACTAGGCATTACTACGACGCAGTTTGGGGTCATGTTTGCCTTGAATGCGTTGGATAGCCTTGATCAGATTACCGTGGCGCGTCTCATTGGCCTTGATCGGTCCACCGCAGGCCTGGTGATCGGGCTGCTCGAAAGTCGGGAGCTGATTGCCCGTGAAACCGACGTCAATGATCGGCGTCGTCGCATCCTTCGCCTCACTCCGCAAGGGCAGGAGGTGTTCAGGCAAGCGGCAAAACCCGCCGAGCGGGCCAAGTTGCGGCTGCTTGACTGTCTTTTGAGCCATGAGCGCCGCCATCTCATTAAGCTCCTGACGCAATTGGTGAACCATGGTAACCTCGCGCCTGAGCAGGGTGCCGATCGCAAAAAGCTACAGGAGCTTTATCGGCGGCCAGGCTTTCTATTGCGTCGAGCGCACCAGCTTTCGGTCGCGCTGTTCCTGGATCACTGCAAAGATTTGCAACTCACCCCGAGCCAGTATGGTGTGCTGTATGTTCTCGATAAATGCGAGAATATCGATCAGGTGACGCTGGCACGTCTGATCGCCATCGACCGTTCAACAATCGCGCTGGTGCTGAGACTGCTTCGCAAACGTGGTTGCGTCGTTAAGAAGGTTGGCGAGGATGACATGCGGCGGCGCATCCTGTCTCTCACCAGCGAAGGCCGCGAGCTCCTGCAGAGGGCGAGCATCCCGGCCCGTCAGGCAATGAATGACCTGGTGGCGCCGCTTTCAGAAACGGACCAAGCTGCGCTGTTCGGTATGATTGACCGGATAATCGGGCGCAATGAGGCGCTTTTTTCGACGGTTCCTGACATCTAATCTGCCATCTTCCCCCTCTGCCGGTAGGCCATTGGCCCATGACGCGTTGTGTGCATGGCTATGTCTGCCAGGTTCGATGCGCATGATAGCCCTTGCCATTGGCGGTTGCTAAAAATAGCGCATCGTCACGGCCCGCTATCGCCTTGGACACTAGACCGGGCATATTCGGCTTCCTTCAGGCAGTTCCAGCATCCGCTTCCGGTAAAAGGGTGGCAGATACTGCCGGTTGCCTTCCAGAGTGCATCGGACCTCCAATCACGGGAATCGCAACCCGGCCAAAGTTTTCTAATTCAGGTTTCAACCCGAAGCTCCAGTCGATGAGGTTGAGCGCTGCGGTTTACGCTGGGGACCGGTGGCTGCTAAACTAAATCGTGCTTGTCTGCAGATGGATGGCCGGCAAGGCATGGCACTCAGTTGCGCGCTATATCGAAAGCACGTTGACATATCGTCAGATGTCATCCTATTATTTGGAGTGTTTTGCGGCGGCTCGGCCATTGAACAGCAGCTCCAGAATGCTTGCAGAATGCGTACACTCTGGCAGTACCAGAAATGTCTCGCATGAAACCACTTGGGGGATGTTGGGTGTGGCTCATCCTAGGATGATTGTCGGGATTAGCGGTGCTTCGGGAGCCATTTACGGCCTTCGGTGCCTCGAGCTGTTGCGTGACCTTGGGGTCGAAACGCATCTCATAGTTTCAAAAAGCGCTGTGCTGACCATTGAGCAGGAGCTCAATATGAAAGCTGCGGACTTCAGGAAACTTGCAAGCTATTGCCATGCGCCTGGCAATATTGGTGCGGTTTGTGCGAGCGGATCGTTTCAAACGCTTGGCATGGTCGTAGCGCCGTGTTCCATGCGCAGCCTTGCTGAGATCGCCGTTGGTGTAACCTCCAGCCTGTTGACGCGGGCAGCCGAGGTGGTGCTCAAGGAACGCCGGCGGCTGGTGCTGTTGGCGCGTGAAGCGCCGCTGACCTTGACGCATCTGCGGAACATGACGGTCGTCACTGAAATGGGCGGCATCATACTGCCACCGGTTCCCGCATTTTACACTCACCCGAAGTCACTCAACGAGATGGTGGATCATACAATCGGTCGGACTCTCGATCTCTTCGGCCTCGACACTGGAAAGCTGAAGCGGTGGGAGGGGCTGAAAGGACCCGTCACACAAATCTCCGACTAGAACCAACGAGGCTGAATGGCAGCCATTTCGCCAATTAAGACGACGTCTTATTATTAGACATCTTCTGTTGCATTTGGAGTGCACAAATGAAAGTTATCATCATTGGTGGCGGTATCGGGGGCATCACGCTTGCTTGCAAGTTGGCCCTGAAGGGCGTTATCGCCGAGATCTTTGATGCTGCACCGCGACTGGACCCGATCGGCCTTGGCGTCAACCTGCTGCCGCATGCGGCCGAGATCATGCAAGAGATCGGCGTGCTGGCCGATATTGCCGCTCGCGCCGTAGAAACCTATGAGTCGACCTTCTTCAACCGGTTCGGCCAGCATATATTCTCAGAACCGGCTGGCTTGCGGGCGGGCTATGCCTTGCCGCAATACTCGGTCCACCGGGGTGATCTCCATGGCGCAATGCTCAGGAGATTCATTGAAGTAGCTGGCAACGAACATATCCATACATCCCATCGGTGCGTCGGATTTGATCAGGGTCACAACGGTGTCACCGCTCATTTCGAAGACCCGCAATCCGGTGCAGTCCTTCCCTCAGTGCGGGGTGATGTCCTGATTGGCGCCGATGGTATTCATTCCGTCATCCGTAAGAAGCTGCATCCGGACGAGGGAGGCCCTGTTTACTCCGGCGTTAACATGTGGCGTGGATCCATCGTTCACAAGCCCTTCCTTAATGGCGCGAATATGGTGCGGATCGGCTGGCTTTCCACGGGAAAGCTGGTTGTTTACCCCATACGCAACAATGTCGACGGGTTCGGCAATCAACTTATCAACTGGGTCGTCGAGATCGAGACGCCGCACCACAAGGACAAGCGCGACTGGAACAAGGAAGGGTCGATTGATGATTTCATCGGCGCTTTCGAGGACATGCGATTTGATTGGCTTGATGTGCCGGCCATGTTGCGGGGCACGGAAAAGGTGCTCGAATATCCGATGGTGGATCAGGACCCGCTGCCATTCTGGACCCAGGGCAGGGTCACTCTGATGGGCGATGCGGCTCATCCTATGTATCCCCGCGGCTCCAATGGCGCCTGCCAGGCCATCATCGACGGGAAGGCGCTTGCCGATGCGCTGCTTTCGCACGAGCAGCCTGCCGCCGCCTTCAAAAGTTATGAAGACGAGCGGCGCCCTTCGACGACGAAGGTCGTGTTGACCAATCGTTCGATGCCGCCGGACATCATACTCAAGGAAGTTTTTGAGCGTACCGGCGATAAACCATTCGAGGACATCAATGATGTGATTTCGGTCGAGGAGCTCGTCCGACTGTCCAACAACTACAAGAAAATCGCGGGTTATGATCGAGAGCATCTCGGCGCGCGAGCGTCCGGGCCTCAAATCACGGGAAACACGATATGACTTACCTGAAGAACCGGCCGGAGCCCTACAAGGATTTGCGTGAATTCCTGGCGCAGGTTGAGGCGATCGGTGAGCTGAAAACCGTCAAAGGCGCGAGCTGGGACCTGGAAATGGGATGCCTGGCCGAACTGATCTATCATAATGATCAGGAAAGCCCGCCGGCGATCTGCTTCGAAGATATTCCCGGATATCCGGGCTTTCGTTGCGTATCCGGGCTGACCAATTCCAGCCAGCGGCTTGCCATTACGCTCGGCTTCCCGCTTTCCAAGAATCCGCTCGACATCGTCCAGAGCTACCGCGACCGCATGAAAGTGCACGAGCCGCTACCTCCGCGATTTGTTTCATCCGAGGAAGCGCCGATCTACGAGAATGTGCTGCGCGACGACGAGATCGATATCCTGAAGTTCCCGATTCCCAAGCTGCACGAACTCGATGGCGGGCGCTACGCTGGTACAGACGATCTTGTCATCATGCAGGATCCCGAGGATGGTTGGGTCAATATCGGCACCTATCGCTCGATGGTGCATGATGCCAGGTCGCTCGGCCTATGGATTTCGCCGGGAAAGCAGGGCCGCCAGATCCGCGACAAATACTTTGCCCAGAACAAGCCTTGCCCAGTGTTGATCTGCATCGGGCACGACCCGTTGCTGTTCCTGGCGTCGGGCAACGAGTTGGCCTATGGCCTTTCCGAGTTTGACTATGCGGGTGGGCATCGTGGCGTGCCATTCGAGGTCGTCAAAAGCGACGTCCATGGCCTGCCGATGCCGGCTCATGCCGAAATCGTCATTGAGGGTGAAATGCACCCCGGCGAGCTCAGAATGGAGGGCCCGTTTGGCGAGTTTACCGGCTATTACGCCAGCAATCCAAGCCCGCAGCCGGTAGTGCGTATCCAACACATTTACCACCGCAACAATCCGATCATGACTATGGCGTCGCCAATGCAGCCGCCATCCGATTTCAGCTTTTCAAAATGCGTCACGAAATCCGGTATGATCTGGGACGAGGTGGAGCGCGCCGGTCTATCGGGCGTGCGCGGGGTCTGGTGCCACGAGGCCGGTGGCGCGCGCATGTTCAACATCATTTCTATCAAGCAGCGCTATCCCGGACATGCCCGGCAGGCGCTGCACCTGGCCGCCAGCTGCCAATCGGCGTCATATCTCGGGCGCTGGGTGGTCGTTGTCGATGAGGATATCGATCCGACCAATACTTTTGACGTGCTTTGGGCGATATCGACCCGCTGCGATCCTGCCCAAGACGTGGATTTTATCCGTCGCGCCTGGTCTGGCCCGCTTGATCCAATGCTCAACGAGGCGGATGGCACCAATTCGCGCGGACTCATCGATGCCTGTCGGCCATTTGAGCGGTTGAAGACGTTTCCGCCAGTGGCGCGGGCATCCGACAAGTTCCGCAATGAAATCGCGGAGAAGTTCAAGCACTATCTCGAATAGTTCCGTCCAGGGGAGGATGAAAAAACGCCGGGGAGGGCAAAATTTGGCCCAACGGCCGGAAGCGAGATGCGCGGTGCAACCCGCGTACCGGTCAAAAGTGGCCGCCATTCTCCCATTTGGTCAGGTCGTTGGTCCGACCGGCGCGAGGCCTGCTGCCCCCCTACACGCCGGCACAGCGAAAGCACATGAAAACGTCCGGAGTAACAACATGGCACTGCTAGAACATCCGCAAGTCGGTCCGGCTCAAAACCATATTGACGGCATCTGGCGCCACGGGCCAGTAAGTGAACGACGCGAGACATTTGATCCGGCGACCGGCAAAATACTCGGCCACTATGATCCGGGGACCGTGGATCTGATGGACGAGGCGATCGCTGCCGCGCGTCGTGCCTTCGATGAAACCGCATGGGCAAGCGCCCCACGCCTGCGTGCCGAGGTGCTGCTGAAACTGGCCGCCCGCCTTTCTGCTGATCATGAGCGGTTGGCCACGCTCAACGCCTACGAGAACGGCAAGAGCTTCATCCAGGCGAAGAACGAAGTCGCCACCGCTATTTCCGAAGCCAAGTATTATGCAGGCCTAGCCCGTTCGATGACGGGCCGCATGATGGAGCCTGAGCCGGGCTGCTATTCGCTGATCAGCCGCGAACCGATGGGCGTAGCCGGCATCATCGTGCCATGGAATGCACCCGTCACACTGTTGCTGCGCTCGCTTGCTGCGGCGCTTGCCGCAGGTTGCACCGCGGTGGTCAAGCCCGCTCCGCAAACCCCGCTCATCAATGCCGCCGTAATCCAACATTTGGTTGCTATTACGGAAATACCCGACGGCGTAGTCAATTCGATCAATGACGGTGGTCCCGCCGTCGGCGAACGGCTTGTTGCCTCGAGCGATGTGGACGTAATCAGTTTTACAGGCTCTTCCGCCGTCGGTAAACGCATCATGGCCGCCGCTGCCCCCACTCTAAAGCGCGTTTCGCTTGAACTGGGTGGAAAAACCCCCTCGATCATTTTCGACGACGCCGATCTGGACAAGGCCATATCGGAATTGGCCCGGGCCTCGCTCGTCAACTCGGGCCAACAATGCGTTGCCGCCAGCCGCTTTCTCGTACACAGGAACGTGCTGGACGATTTTGCGGACGGCATGATGCAGCGGTTGCGCAGTGTTCCCGTTGGTCCAGGTTACGACACGGACAATCTGGTTGGCGCGATCATTGACCGGCCGAACCGCGACCGCTTGCTGGGCTGGCTCGACAGATGCGCAGACGATGGCGATATCCTGCTGCGCGGTGAAACCCTCGATGAACGCTACCCCGGTGGCGCTTTCCTGACGCCAAGCCTGGTCCTGGTGTCAAGTACTGAAGCGCTCACCGTTCAGGAAGAGTTGTTCGGCCCGATTATCACGCTGGAGCCATTCGCAGACGAGGACGAAGCGCTCGCAAAGGCCCACGCAACTGCCTATGGCTTGGCCGCAAGCGTATTCACGCGCGAACTGGACAGGTCGCTCCGCATGGCACGGCGACTGCGGGCGGGCACGGTCTGGCTCAATACCCACGGCAAGCTGATTGCTGAAGCCGAAATGGAGGGCCACCGCGAAAGCGGGATAGGCCGCCTGCATGGGGCGGACGCCATCGGTGAGTTCCAGCAGACCAAACACATCTACTTACCCTTTGGCCAAAGCTGAACGCGGGCCCACGGAGACCATCATGAACCAAAAAACGCTAAAGAACGTGACGGTGGCCGAGGCTTACCTGCACCTGCTGGCGGATCGCGGCGTAGACTATTTTTTTGCCAATGCCGGGACAGACTTTGCCCCGCTCATCGAAGCTTTCGCCAAAGGCGAAGTCGAGGGGACGCGCCTTCCGAAACCCATCACCGCGCCGCATGAGAATGTCGCGGTATCAATGGCCCTCGGTCACGCCCTGGTCAGCGGTAAACCGCAGGCGGTGATGGTTCATGTGAACGTGGGTACTGCCAACGCATTGTGCGGCCTGCTCAACGCCCAGCGGGTGCGCGCACCCATGCTGTTCACCTCCGGGCGAACGCCTATCTTGGAGGAGGGGCTCCCCGGCCATCGGTCCAGCTTTATTCACTGGCCCCAGGAGATGTACGACCAGGGCGGTATGGTGCGCGAGGCCGTGAAGTGGGACTACGAACTCCGCAATTCGGTGCAGATTGAAACAGTTCTCGATCGGGCACTATCGATTGCCAACAATGCGCCGTCGGGTCCGGTCTATCTGACGCTGCCGCGCGAAGTCCTTGCCGAGACGCTGGAGAGCTTTACCTACACGCCGGGCGGGGGCATGCAGAGATGCTCTGCCCCGTCGGCGGCCAGCGCGGGCTCGATTCAACAAGCAGTGGAAATGCTGCAGAAAGCTGAGAACCCGTTGATCATTACGTCGACCAGCGGGCGTACGGCGGGGGGCGTCGCCGCCCTATCTCGGTTGGCTCTCGAACATGCCATTCCGGTTATCTCATTCAACCCGCGCTACATGGAAATCGCGAGCGCCCACCCCATGAACATGGGCCAGAATATCAATGCCTGGCTTCCAGAGGCCGATGTGGTTCTGGTGCTCGATACGATCGTGCCTTGGATACCGTCGGAAACCCGGCCGAACGCTGCTGCCAAGATCATACATATTGGCGAGGACCCGCTCTATACTGAGGTGCCAATCCGCAGTTTCCGCTGTGATCTGGCGATCGCCGCCGACCTTGAGACGGCGCTGGTCCAAATCGCCGATGGACTGGCTACTTCCCCATCGAACGATCCTGAACTGGTGGACCGCCGTCGTGCAGCACTTGCGCAAAGGCGCCGGAAGCTGGACGAGACGAGGCTAGCCGCATGGCAGAAGGCGCAGCTTTCCAAGGAAATCACGCCATTGCATATCAGCCGGACCATCGACAAGGTGAAGGGCGATGACGGCCTCATCTTCCGCGAATCCGGTATTCGCATCGATCACATGAGCTTCGGAAAGCCGGGGACGTATTTCTTTTCTGGCGCGGCCGGGGGGCTGGGCTGGAGCCTTGGCGCGGCGCTGGGCGCGAAGCTGGCGGCACCTGACCGGACAGTTATCTCCACGGTGGGTGATGGCTCCTATATGTTCGGTACGCCGCTTGCCGCTCACTATGTGGCTGCCGAGCAGAAGCTGCCGGTGGTGTTTATCGTCTTTAACAATGGCGGCTGGCACGCAGTGCGCAGGGCAACACGCGGCATGTATAGTGACGGTCATTCCGCCGAAGCCTCAAGATTCGGCCGCGAACCGCTCACCGACTTTAGCGTTGATATCGGTTTTGAAAAAATCGTGGAAAGCGTCGGCGGTCACGGCGAACGGGTGGAGCATCCGGACGATCTTCAAAAGGCAATGGATCGGGCGATGGACATCACCCGTACAGAGGGCCGCCAGGTGCTACTCAACGTGGTCTGCACCACATCCTGACGCTGATTTCTCGCACAAGTTTCCTGGCAATGTGCCGATGCCGTCTATGCAGGTGTCGGCGGCATGCAGGCTAGGCAGACCTGATATGGCAAATGGCATGAGCGCTTAGCGGGCTGTGGAACATCGTCCTGTGGCTGCGTGCTGTCGGCGATGAAATCAAGCCGGTAATTGGGCCAAAACGGCCCGGTCCCGTGGGTTCGATCACTTGCCGGCTGGCTTACCCGATGTCCCGCATGGGGCTATCCATCCTCCGCGCGGGTCGCCGCCCCGAAGGGGAACAGAGTTGTTTTGCCTACAAATGAAGACGTCTGAGCAAATTGTTCGGTTGTGTCAGCTGGCGTGGCCGCGGCTGTGCCTGCTATCGGCCGCATGGCTGCGTTTGCAAAAGCATAGCGTGTGGCCCAATCTATCGTGCATATTATGTGCCGGATCCTCGTCGCCTCCGCGAGCACTCGACTGCTGAACCATCGGAGAATGATCGCGCTATTAATCAGACGTCAAACTTAATTATTGACGCAACAATATGCTGGCGATAATGTCCATTGAACGTGAGGGAGGGCTCATGGCGCGCCGGTCACGTTACCTTGGAGGAGGAAAACCAATGGCCAGGACAAGATCAAAAATTCTGTCGGCTGCGGCAATAATCGCCGGACTGCAATTTGCGGCAACTGCGCAAGCAGAGCCCACAACCCTGAAATTCGGCTTCAACCAGGGCTCGGTCACTCTGTTTCAGTCGTTGGGTTTTAAGGTTGCGATCGAGCGCGGATTTCTGGAAAAGGAAGATATCACTCTTGATGTCCACATGCTGGCCGGCAGCTATCATCAGGTCGAGGAACTCGACGCGGGCACTGTCGACGTGACCTATGTTGCCGTTACGGACCTGGTGCCGGAGGTTATTGACGGCTCTGACGCGGTCGCTATCGTCGGTGGCCCGCGGAATCCGGTTTATGCAATGATTGCGCGGCCGGATATTACGTCCATCGACCAGCTCGAGGGCAAGCCCATAGCTATCTCGCTGCCTGCCGATATCATTACGCTCGCTGCCGATGACCTCTTTGCCGCGCACAATCTAAAGGGCTATGAGCCGGTGTTGCTTCTTGGCTCGGTTAATCGCGCTGAATGCCTCAAGGCCGGCGACTGTGCCGCAGCCATGCTCGCTCAGCCGTTCGATATCAGCCTTGCGAAGGAGGGCTACAATGTCGTCGGTTCGTCGCACGAAGTTTACCAAGACCTTCAATACACGGTATATGCAGCCAGGCGGGCCTGGGCGGAAGAGAATAAGGAGTTGATGGTTAGGTTCGCCCGCGCCATGGGGGAGTCCTATAAATACATCGCCGATCCCGCAAACAAGGACGATGTTATTGCATTGGCCGTTGAAATGACTGGCCAGCCTATCGAAATCGTTCAGGAACTCTATGCCGCCGACTATGAACCCTATAACGGCGTTCTTCCCAAGCATGGGGAAATCAGCCTGAGCGGATTTGCCAAGGTGATCGAGCTGATGCACCGCGCGGATGCCATTAGCGAGGTCTGGCCGACCGAGAAATTCGTCGATACGCAGTACCTTGAAGCCGCAGGAATGCAGTAGGCGGCCGCTGTAGCACCGCCTGGAAGAAATTGCAGTTTCCAAAGCAGACTCGCCGAATAGCGGCCGCGCAATCACTGAAAAAATGCGCGGAGTCGTAGGGCGTCAATGTTGAGATGAGCCCCATGAAGATCAGTCGGACCTTTCGATTAGTCAGCGTTCTCGTGGCCATGGTTTATACGAGTGGCCCGGCGTTTGCCGAAGGCGACGCGGTGGCTGGCAAGGCGGTGTTCGAGAAGAACTGCCAAGTGTGCCACGAGGCGGAAAAGATGCGCAACGGCGCCGGGCCTTACCTGCTGGGTGTTGTCGGCAGGCCGGCGGCCTCCACAGACTTTCCCCGGTACAGCCAAGCGCTCAAGGATTCAGGAATTGTCTGGGATCCCGAAAATATCAGTGCCTTCATAAGTGGCCCGAAGGCATTCGTGCCTGGCACTAGGATGTTCTTCACTGGCCTTAAGACCGAGGAGGAGATCGCCAATGTTGTGGCCTATCTCGTTGAAGTGTCCAAGGCCAAGTAGCCGGGCCAGATGAGCGGTTCTGTCCGTGGTCGCCGCGACTTGCTGCCGCCGTCGATAAGACAATGACAAGGGAATTTCTGGGAGGAAGTAAAATGAGGATTTTATTCGGAAAGTTATTTGCAGCCGCAGTCCTCGCAACCAGTGTGGCAGTTCCGCACGCTCTCGGCGCTGATCAAGTGACTTTGCGCTACGGTGTCATTGAGGCATCGCTGGGGCTGTTTCAATCCATCGCATTGGAGGTGGCGCAGCAAAAGGGAATGCTCGACAAGGAAGGAGTCATCCTGGAACTCGTTCCGTTTCAAGGCACCAGTCACATGATTGATGCGCTTGACGATGGTAAGGTCGACATTTCTTACACAGCGTCGCCCTACCTGATACAGGGCGCTCTGGCCGGCTCGAATGCCGTGGCCGTTGTGGGTGGGCCGGCGACCACCATTTACAGCCTCGTGGCTCGCCCCGAAATAAAGTCGTTCGACGATTTGCGGGGCAAGGCAGTTGCCCTGTCGAAGCCTGAGGATATCATCACAATTTCGACGCAGCAATTGTTGGCCAAGCACGGCCTTCAGGCCGGAGACTATGTGAGCACCGAGTTGATCGGAACGCCAAAGCGTTCTGAATGCATTGAAACGGGCGCTTGTGCTGCCGCGCCGCTGTCTCAACCGGATGATTATGAATACCTCGCCAAGGGATTCAACATTCTCGCGAACTCCAGCGAGGTTATTCCGGTACTGCAGTTCACCGTCATTGCAGCCAACAAGGACTGGGCGGAAGGTCATCGGGATGAACTCGTTCGTTTCGCCCGCGCGATGGGCGAGGCCTACAAGTTCGTCTCCGATCCCGCCAACAAGGAGGAAATTATTCGGATCGGCGCCGAGATGACCGGCGCGACTGCTGAGATTACAAACCAGATCTACAGCCTTTATTTCGAGCCAAATATCGGTGTGCTGCCAAAGCATGCCGAAATCAATATGGAAGGCATGTCCAAGATTATCGAACTAATGGGTGGTGCAGGGCTACTCAGCGAGCCGCTTCCGTCTGCCGACCAGTTCGTTGACCTTCAATACCTCAAGGAAGCGGGGATGCAATAGAGGAGGTGTTCGCGCCGCTGCATTGGCGGCGCGGCTGAACTCTATCGTTGCAAATAAGTGGTTTTGGCGCAGCGTTGGGAAGCGGGGTTGGCGGGGGGCGGCAAAATGAGAGGGGAGGAAAGGGTATGACACAAGCTCAAATTACGGCGTTTAACTTAATTCTGCGGTTAATGTTGGCCTGGGTTTTTCTGTACGCGGCATCGCGCCAGGTTTTCAACCCGGGGTTCAGTGTGGCGGGCCTAGTGTCTCGCACCACCACGTCCAACCCCATCTTTGGCTGGATTGCTGATCCGGCCGTTGCACCGATATTCAGCTTCCTGGTCGCCTACGGCCACTTGCTGGTTGGCCTGTCGCTGCTGCTGGGACTGTTTTTCCGGCTGGGCGGGTTAGTCGGGGCCTTTCTCATGATGGTTTACTGGCTTGCGCACATGGATTTTCCCTATATCGAAGGCCCGCAAAACCTGCTGATTGATTACCATGTGATTTATGCCACGGTGCTTGTGTTTCTTGTGCTCAATCGTGCAGGTCATTCCTATGGCCTTGACGCGATGGCCGGCAAGTTTGGTTTCGTGGCGAATCGTCCCTGGCTGCAATCACTTGTCACTTGAATGGGGCTGATTGGCCGGGAAGCCCAGTCCCTTTCCGGCCTCGATACGCCGAATGCCGGCCTAGCAAATGAGGAAGAGAAGATGAAGGTATCGGATTATGGCGAGTTTGCTAGTGGCGCGCTTCTCATCGCCGTGGGGTTGTTCGCTACCGGCTACGCATTGACTTTGCCGATGGGAAGCTGGCTGCGCATCGGCCCCGGCGCATTTCCTTTTGGTGCGGGCGTGATCCTTTTAGGCTGCGGCATTGCAACGATTTTACCGGGCTTTTTGAAAAGCGGATCGACGCCCAGGATTGAAGTGCGGCCCGCTTTGGCTGTGTTGGGCGGTGGACTGGTTTTTGCGCTTCTTATTGAACATGTCGGCCTAATTCCTTCAGTTTTCGCGCTCGTGCTGATTGTCGCGACGGGCGACGACAAACTCAGCATTCGGGCTAAATTCGGCTTGGCCATAGTGCTCAGCGCGCTGACTTTTGCCATCTTCAAATTGGGCCTTTCGTTGCCCGTACCCGCGGTGGAGTGGTCGTTCTGATGGGATATGAAGACTTTCTTGCAAATGCGGCGCTTGGACTGGAGACAGCGCTGCTCCCAGCCAATTTGCTTTACTGCTTCATAGGTGTTTTTGTTGGAATGATCATCGGTGTGATCCCCGGGGTGGGTCCACTGGCCGCCATGTCCATTCTGTTCCCGATTACCTTTTACGTAAGCCCAACTGCGGCGCTGATCATGCTGGCGGGTATTTATTACGGTTCTTCCTATGGCGGATCCATCACCTCGATCTTGCTGAATGTTCCGGGAACACCAACAAGTGCAGTAACCTGCCTTGACGGCAATCCGATGGCCCGAAAGGGCCGCGCGGGGGTGGCGCTCATTACAACTACAATCGCGAGCTTCGTTGGTGGCAGTGTCGGCATCGCGCTAATGATGATGTTCTCGCCGCTCATCGTTGCACTGGCCCAAATGTTTAGCTCCGCAGAATATTTCTCGCTGATGGTTCTGGGGCTTTTGGCCGCCACCATCATAAGCGATGGCTCACAGGTCAAGGCCCTCGCCATGGTTGCTATGGGGCTTCTATTTGGCACCGTTGGGCTTGATCTGAACACCGGCATTCCACGCTATACCTTTGGTCTGATCGAATTGAGCGATGGAATCAGCCTTATTGCACTGGCCATGGGTATCTTCGGGTTCTCCGAAATGATCTCCAGCCTCCGGGGAGTTAAGACGGGTGAAGTGCGAAGGGTGACCCTTAAGTCACTGATTCCGGCCCGAGACGACGTGCGACGTTGGCGCATGGCGATGGCCCGCGGCGCTGCTGTCGGTTCTTTTTTTGGGGCGCTTCCAGGCGTCGGGCCCGGTGTTGCCGCCTTCTTGGCGTATGCGCTGGAAAAGCGAGTCTCGCGTAACCCCGAACGTTTCGGTCATGGGGCCGTCGAAGGCGTTGCTTCGCCGGAGGCAGCCAACAATGCCGCGGATCAGACAGCATTCATCCCCACTATGACCCTAGGTATTCCCGGCAGCGCCACCATGGCATTGGTTCTGGGGGTTTTGATCATGCACGGAATCACCCCCGGACCGCGGTTGCTCACTGAGCATCCAGATTTGTTCTGGGGCTTGGTCATGAGCTTCTGGGTTGGAAACCTCATGCTGTTGCTGCTCAATGTTCCACTCGTCGGCGTTTGGGTTCGGTTGCTGCAGATCCCCTATAAATGGCTCTACCCGGCAGTGGTGATGTTCATCTGCATTGGCGTGTACTCGGTCAATAACAGTGCATTCGATGTCATTCTCGCGCTGCTCTTCGGCGCACTCGGTTATGGCCTGCGCGTCCTGGGCTTCTCGCCGGCGCCGTTGCTGCTGGGTTTCGTGCTTGGCCCGTTAATGGAGGAGCATTTTGTTCGCGCGATAGTCCTGGGACACGGCAATGTGTTGATCTTCCTCGAGCGCCCCATCAGCGCCGTCGTCATCGGAATCTCGGCCGTGCTGATTATATGGGGCGCCTATTCAACCATCAGGCAGTTTCGTCGGAACGCCCGGGTTCTCGAGCAACAGCAACAGCAACAGCCGTCGATCTGAACGGAATTCGTAGATGAATGCACTCAGAATTGCAAAGCGGCATTGACCCGTCGCGATCGGGGTGGGCTGGTGTCAATCTTAGTGCATAATGGCTTTGTAGCATCACCGCGGCTGGCAGACGCGGCGGTGGATGGCGAAGCCCGCCACTGCTGACTTTCGGAGCCGGTGAGCCCAGCGATGGGTGCGTATGCCTGCTGTTGCAGTGGCTGTGCCAGGATTGGATGACGAACTGCGGGGCTGTGAAGATCACGCCGTGGAGATACGTCCTGGAGTTTTGCGTTGAAGCTCCCGCAGTAACCGTTCTCTCACGGGCCGCCGTAGCCGGTCCTTGCTCCGACGGCAGCCATGCATCGCGTACCACGCTGGCACGAGTTCTGGGCCTTTACCTACGGAAAGGACTGAAGGGAGAGGCGAAGATAACGGCGCGCGCAGCTTTTCGCTACCCGACGTCGGGCGGACGGCAAATCAGAGTGCCTCTAGAATATGCCGCCACAAACGCATCTGGTGATACCGAACAGTGTTGGTAGAGCTGCGCGATGAGGCCCTGATTGGCCTCCCGGCATAGTCGCCGGAACTCGCCTTCGCCGAACTCGCCCATCCCCTTGACATTGGATGAACTTGAAATCAGCCCGATGACTGTCTTAGGAAATCTGCGGGAAGATGCGCGTTTTCCCGCCGCCGAGAGGCGTTTTGAGTCCGCAGGGGTTGATCGAAGTCTTGACCGCAGAATTGAATGCAACAAGCTGGGCTTCGGCCTAGGGGCGATCACGCGCGTCAATCCGCGCGACGATGGACTAGAACGGGAAGTACTTTGCGCCGCTATGAGGAAAGGACGCGTTAGGGATGTGGTCGCGAATAGAGCGGTTCTTCAACAACTCGCAGCCTAAACTAAGGAACCCCTGGAATGAGCCCAACAAAATCCATTCCTCGAAAAATGGGAAGGCAGCGCGATCATTGCTGCCTTCCCCAGTTAGGTCAGAAGAGCTTATTTAAAAAGAGCGTTGAACGCGAAGCTTTCCGGTCCAGTCGTCGGAATCGTACCGCGATGTTACCGGATGGACATAATCATAATCTGTATACCTTGCCTCGAGTCCAACCTCGAAACCCGAGACTGGCTCCCATATGGTGTTCGCTGCGACTTGAAAGTAGCTATAGTCATACAAATTTCCCATATCGATATCGATCTCACCATACCCGGCAGTCAGATTTGATTCGATTGACCGCGACCAGCTGTGCTTGATGCCAGCTAGGGTGCCCCAGCCTGTCGTGGTGTCCCATCCGCTACCGGTTGCGTTGACAACAGCGTCAGGAACTCTTTGATTCAGTCCGCCACGCCCGAAAAGCGGTCCGCCCCGACCTTGGTTGATATAGTCGACGGCACCATCCACATACGTGGCTATGAGGAGCAGCCTATCGCGCGGAGAAAGGACCGGCAGCTTGATCTCCACTCCAGCACCGACCGCCCATCCATAGTCTGTACCGACTTGAGCAAGTGCACCTGCTCCGCGGATCTGGTGAATTGCGGCTTGGGCCTGGGCGCCTCCCCAATCATCCTGCAGGCGGATGTTTGCAACAACATCCGGGATCGTTTGGACGTCGTAATCGCCTCCAATGCCCAATCCGGCGCTACGCGCGGTAGCATCTTCAAGAGAAAGCGTCGCGGAGAGATATTTGTTGATTTCGTAAGTATAACCAATCAACTTCAGAGGTCTCGAGGAAACCGTAGCCGGGTTATCAAAATTATAAGGTCTGACATAATCAAAAAATGAAGGAACCAGCCCGGCCGTCAATCCTGCAAACTGTATGTAGGCCCTGTCCAGCCCCATGCTACGTCCCGAAATGCTGTCGTCGTTGGCTGTGATTCTGATGACAGAGCGAAGGTCGCCATATTCGGTCGGCGTACGGGCGTCGAAATTGAGTTCGGCTCGGCTGCGTGCGGATAGTGTATCGTCTGCGTAGGTTGTTTCGAAGCGAACAAAACCATAGTATTTCAGGCAAGTTTCAGTGCCCGGTATGAAGTAAAAACCGGTGCCGAAGACGTCGCAGATCCGGACAAAGTTGGCCGGTTCCGCGGATACGGTTTTAGCCTGTGCTGCCGATGTTAAAAGCACCGCTGCTGCGGCGCCTATGTAGAAGTGTGCGCGCGTCATATCCCCCTCCTTTGGTAGTCCTAAATGTTCGTATTCATTCCCTGGCAGTCTGGACTGCCTGATTAGCAACCGGGTCCTCCAAATAGCTATCCGGATGCAGCGTTCTGGGCTTTCAGAACGCCAAGCCGCGCCTAGCGCCCTTCCGGAAGAAGGGGCGCCTCAACCGGCGCGAATATTCTCGCTCCCGTTAAACACGGGCGACGACAACTTATGCAGTTTCTGGTGCATTAGCTTGCATGGATGTCCCCCCTTGTAACTTCACACGAATGGCCAGCGGTGAACCACGTCAGGTTTCTGATTACCACTCGGACATGGTGTGCCAAATGGCGTATCGCTCTATTTAAGATAAGCGAAACGCAGTTTGAAGGAGGTAATGAATGTCAAGAATAAGTCAATAATTATAATATTTATACTAGTTGCAGCTTTTTGAGATGCATTTCGTAATCTGGCGCATTGTATCAGTTTCATTCTTCTACTGTGTCGGTGGAATGGAAATCGGATCCAACTGAAAAGCGGTTGGAATCGGCCGCGCTGCGAGGGCGCATGAAATCCGGCATGTCTTAAGCCCAAACACACGAAGACATTTTGCGAAATATTACTACAGATTACGAAATTGTATGGTATATACCACAAAATGTATTCAGGAGCGCAGCATTGACGAAAAGACTATTTGCATGATAGGCGAGTTAAACAATATTAATCTGGATAAGTTGCGGGTGCGTTCATGAAATATACGAGACGCTGGGTGTTGACGGCTGGGGCCATGGGGTTGGGGATAGCCGGTTGCATAGGACCGCATATTGCGTCAGCCAAGGCACAAGGAAGCGACACCATTCCTGCCGACGGTGGGGAGATCACTGTCCATCCTGTGGGACATGCTTCCATCGTCCTGGAGGCAGGCGACATGACAATCTACGTCGACCCGGTCGGCGAGGCATCTGCCTACCAGGCCTTTTCAGCCCCGGATCTCATCCTCATCACGCACGAGCACCCCGATCACTTCAACGTTGACTTGCTTAATGCGCTTGCGAGCAACGGGACAAAGATCATTGCCAATCCGGCGGTCTTTGAGCTTTTACCAGAAGCTCTTCAGGGCATGGCCGCGCAGATGGCCAATGGTGAAAGAACAGAGGTGGCTGGCATCGGGATCGAAGCTGTTCCCGCATACAATACTACGCAAGAGCGGCTGCGGTATCACCCGCAGGGGCGGGACAACGGGTATGTGCTCTCGCTTTCTGGAGTGCGAATCTACATAGCTGGTGATACGGAAGATACCCCCGAGATGCGGGGCCTTCAGGACATCGACCTGGCTTTTGTGCCGATGAACCTGCCATTCACCATGAGCGTTGAGCAGGCAGCGGATGCGGTGATCGAGTTCAAGCCGAAAGTGGTCTACCCGTATCATTACCGGGGTAACGACGTAGATCAATTCAAGAGCTTGGTGGATCAGTCAGGCGCAGAAATCGAGGTACGCCTCGCCAAGTGGTATTAACTTGGCGAGTTTGCATTGGCAGAGCGTGATTGCGCTTGAAAACCATACCTGAGCGAGCAGTCTGATGACTGGGTAGACAGGTGAAGATTGGGGGATGTCTCTTCTGGCGATTTCCAACCTGGTGCTTGTTGGAAGGCAGGCCGGAGCCTTTGCCGAGATCGAGGTCGGACACTAGTTGGACCCGCCCGTAGTTCTTGGACGTCTAAGCCCTTTAGATGCATCGCATCCTTCACCTGAATCCAGGCCAATTGCCGCTTCGCAGCGGGATTTTGGATGCAGCGCTGGTGTGTAGACGCAAGCCGTCCGTGCCGGCGTTACATCTTTAAAAAAGCAAACGTCCTGCTCCAGCTCTCGCTGGAGCCATCACGGAGGATATAGTTGTGCTCGAAGCCGCACGCATAGATGCCGCTGCAGTCATCAATGACAACAATATTAGTCGGTTCCAGTACAGAATTTTCATATTAGCCACGTTGATCATGATGTGCGACGGCTTTGATACCCAAGCCGTAGCATATGTGGCGCCGAGCATCGTGGCCGAGTGGAATATGGCACCGGGTTCATTTGGTCCAGTGTTTGCCGCGCTGTTGCTTGGCAGCATGGTGGGCGCGTTCGCGTTTGGCTATTTGGCTGACAAAATTGGACGCAAATACACGCTGGCCGGATGCGTCGCGCTGTTTGGGATCCTGAACTTTGCGTCGGCATACGCGACTTCCATTGAAACATTCACTGTGCTGCGGTTTCTGTGCGGAATCGGGCTCGGCGGCACTGTTCCCAATGTGACGTCGTTGGTTTCTGAGTATGCGCCGGCAAGAAAAAGGGCGACACTCGTCGCGATCACCTGGGCAGGTTTCGGGCTTGGCGCCGTCGTTGGTGGATTGATCAGCGTGCCATTGATCTCACACTTTGGCTGGCCGGCCGTTTTCATCGCCGGAGGGATTCTTCCGCTGCTGCTGCTGCCTTTCATATTTTTCTCAGTGCCGGAATCGATCAAATTCTTGATCCTGGCCGGAGGCAAAGGTGCGGCGGTTGCTTCGATTCTCAAGCTGATCTGTCCTAGCGGCTCTTTCAAGGACAATGATGTTTTTGTTCTTGAAGAAAGCCGGCCGGGACGAGGGCAGATTTCCGCCTTGTTCAAAGATGGACTGGCGATAGGCAGCATTTTCCTTTGCCTCGCCTTCTTCATGAGTCTTCTGCTGGTCTATCTCTTCATCAACTGGATACCGCTGCTTCTGCGCCAGGCAGGCCTTCCCCTTCAGCATGCAGTTATGGGAACGATAATTTTCAACCTGGCTGGCATTATCGGTAGTGTCTTTTGCACACAGCTCATCGACCGCAAGGTGGCTCGGCCGGTATCGATCCTGATCGCCGCCTACTTTATCGGAGCCGCTGCCGTGTTCTCTATTGGGTATGCTGGAACAGCGTTTTGGCCGATCATGATCACAATCTTCCTGAGCGGCTTCTTCATTATCGGAGTCCAGTTGTCGTTGAACGCCTTCATCACGAACTACTATCCGACTTCAATCCGCGGTACGGGGGTCGGCTGGTCGCAAGTTATTGGCCGGCTGGGTTCTCTTCTTGGTCCGTTGATTGGGGGTGCACTGGTGTCGCAGGGTATGGCACCGAGCCAACTGTTCCAGGTAAGCGCCGTTGCACCGCTTCTTGCGTGCGTATCTTTGTTGATTTTCGCAAGGCTATCGAGGGCGGATCCGAAGGGGCAGCCTGCAATATCTGATGCCGCCGCCTGACAGCCCCATTCTCGGATGCGTTAACGGCATGCGCGTTTCTTCCAGGGTTACGGATATTTTGGGAAGAATGGAGCATTCCTGATCGTTGCCTTGAAGGCAAACTTTTGGTCTTGCCGGTAGCCGGGGAGGGCGTGCTACAGCCAAGATTGCAATGCTGTCTTGGCAGAGGGAGCGTGAACCTAGGAGACTTGGGCTGGCGGACTTGCCAACCGCCAGCCGACTGTCTCGACCACCGCCCGCATATAGATTCTGAAGGTGGCGCATGCGCAGTAGTGATCATCGGACTGTTGAACTGTTAAGCAACGTGCATTGAAGTGCGGGTTGCACAGAATGATCCGCTCCGGGCATTCGCGGGATCGCGGTCGTGGCACTGCAGCACTGATCCTGTCTAATATTCTAAAGTCAATTCTGCCTGAGAAGCTCCTTCGGGCCTGACCGCTGCAGGCGTTCTATTTCAATCCGCTCAGAGCGGCCTATTGAAACGGCTGGACCGGCAAAAACCTCTGTTCCGCTGGTCGCCTGGCGCCGGTGCCGAGGAGGTCCGGTCATGGTATTTTAAAGTAAGGTCATCGCCTGCAGGACGGTGATTTTTGAGAAGCTCGTATCATGCAGGGCCAGCTTGGTGTGAATTGCCCCGGCTCTCTAATCGGGGCCGTCATCAAGCTCCCATTGTAAATGCCACTCAGTCGGTCGGCTTCGCCAAGATAGCGCATTCCTCTGCCCTACCCGACCAGGGAGAAGTACTTGGTATTGTGCAGCCTCCGCTCGGTTACCGTCTCCGAATGTTGAGCATCTATGACGGGACCGGGTCATGGAACAGGAACTCGCCACGGCACCGCGCGTAAGCGGCTTGGCCACTCGAACGTACTTTGGCACGCCGTCTAGAAATTCGCCAGTAGCCTTGAATATATTTCAAAAAATTTCAAATGTTTGTTTAGATTAAAACTGCCGAAAATATATGTTGTTTGCGATCCTACTTGGCCAGTGTATTTATGGGGAAATCCTTACTGTGATGAGTCTTAGGCGCCTACACCAGCGTCATAGGAAGGGAGATTTGGTTTCAGCAAGCCCAGTGCGGTTGCGTGCATGGACCCGGAACTGCAACCTAAGGAGGCCGTATGCTATCCGTTTCCAACTGGATCTCAGGAACAGCGCTCAACGACCTGTTGATTGCTGTATCTTGGGCCGTGCCCCTAATTCAAGTCATTCACATTCTCAGTCTTGCGTTGGTCTTGACCTCGGCAGCGGTTCTGAGTGCGCGCGCCCTCGGCGTCGTTTTTGGGCAGGTTGACATCGAAGCCGTCGTCAAGCGCTTCTCACCCGTTCTTTGGGGTGCGCTCGTTCTCATGGTCGCAAGCGGAATGCTTCTGATCATAGCTGAGCCAGAAAGATCGCTGATAAACCCCGTTTTCGGGCTCAAAATGGCCCTGCTCGTAGCAGCAGTGGGAGCAACGCTTCTTCTGCAGAAGCGTCTCAACGGTATCGTATCGTCACCGGATGGACAGATAACGCTTTCAGCTTCGCTGCAGTTCCTTGCGGTTATCAACCTTGGACTATGGGTGGCGATCGCCAGTTGCGGACGTCTGATAGCCTATTATTCCACCCATTAATTCGGTATTCAAAAGTGAGAATTCCCAATGGCCTTTGAAGGTATCGCTCAGTGGCTTCAGAACACTCTTCTGGCCCAATTCATAGCCGGATCGGCATGGGCGTTTCCCGCAATTGAAACTGTACACGTTATCGCAATCGCTTTGGTGGTCGGTTCCATTTCCATCGTCGATTTGCGACTTCTGGATGTTAGCTGGAAGACGCACCGTGTGACGGACCTCACCCAGGAAATCCTGCCTTGGACGTGGGGCTTCTTCATCGTCGCCGTGATCACGGGCCTGCTCATGTTCATCTCGGACGCGGCGTCGTATGCGTTAAATTTCGCCTTTCAGATCAAGTTGCTCCTTCTGGCTCTAGCAGGGGCGAATATGCTCGTGTTTCATATGCTGATCGAGCCAGGCATCGACAGCTGGGACATCAACAGGTCCACGCCGGCATCGGCCAGGATTGCGGCCGGATTGTCACTCACCTTTTGGATCGGCGTCGTGACCTACGGGCGCTGGATCGCGTTTACGACGACTGACAATTTCGGACCCCTGTAGGCCGCGGATGTTTTCGGCCGGCCTGCCTGCCGCGACGGCTGTGCTGCAGGTTCCTTGTGAACGGGCATCGAAGAAGTCACGATCCCCAAATCGCTTGGTGTACTCCTTTTGAGCGTGACGACAACATCGAGTCCTCCGCCGGCGCCGTTTGAAATCTGCAGATCACCATTGTTGAGCTGCGCCATGTTTCTGGCGATGGTCAATCCCAGCCCAACGCCTCCTGATACATTCTCATCTAGCCGGCAGAAAGGCTGGAAGACGGCTTCGATCTTGTCGTCGGGAATTCCGGGGCCGCGATCGCGAATGTGGACGTGCACCCGATCGTCCTCCTGGCGGACGTAGACTTCGGCTTGACCGCCATACTTCAACGCGTTGTCGATAAGGTTGGAAAAGCACCGCCTCAGCGCCTCGGGGCGGGCCTCGACATCGCAATTGGCGCGCTCGATAAATTTGACATCTGCGCCTCCCTCGGAAGCATCGTCGATAACGCTCTCTAGCAATGAATCGAGCCTCAGGACAACCATGGGCTCTTCGACCTCACTGCCCCGATGGTACTCGAGGCCCTGGCGCACCAGGCGCTGCATGGACCTCAAATCATCTATCAGGCGACTGCGCAGGCGCTATCGGTCACCTTCTCCAATCTCAGGCGCAGCCGCGTCATCGGCGTCTGAAGATCGTGCGTGATTGACGCCAGGATACGAGTTTTTTCCTCAACGTTATCGCGCAACCGCTCCTGCATCGTGTTGAACGCACGGATGGCTTGCCTGACCTCCGTCGGCCCCTGTTCGGTAACCGGCGGACTGTCCAGATCTTCGGCGAGCACGCGCGCTGCTGTGGAGAGTTGCTGGAGCGGAGCGGAAACCATGCGCGAAACGAAGAATGTCAGAACGATCACTCCTACTCCGAGAATCGAGAGAAAGACCGCGTCCGGCGGCGACATTGCAAACGTGTCCGGGCGTGGGCTAAAAGTTGCAAGCTTCAACGTGGAGCCGTCTTTAAGCGTGGTGTAAACCATCCAGCACTTCGTGTTCGTGTGGAAGAGTCTGGAGGGTGCATAGGGTAAGCACGAAGGCGGATTGGCATTGAAAGCGCGTACTGGCCGACCGAGACGCTCGCTTGTCTCCGTTGAAAGCGCTGAATCCACTCCGGTTGTCACTTCAGTCCCGCGTGGGGGATGGAGGCCGGGGAACCCTTTCAGACGTATCTCTTCACGCACATGCGCCGGAGCGCGGTCAAGGAGTATGACATAATCCATGACGCGCTCGGCCACGCGATCAATATGGATGCGATCGAGGTCGGCCAGTCGCCGGATATTGGCCAGCCCCAAGGCAAGGCAGGCGGACAGGGCGACCCCAATCAGAAGGACAAGAAACACCTGGCCGCCGAGGGACCGTACATACTGTTTTGGACTCATTCGAACTCCACGGCCGCAGCGAGGACGTAGCCTCTGTTCCTGACCGTTGCGATCAGTGGAGCCTCGTCCGTGTCGGGGTGTAGTTTCTGCCGCAGGCGACAGATCTGCAGGTCTGCAAGGCGCTGCGCGTTGTAGTCATTTGCAGTCGCTGGTGTCGACAAAGTGAGGAGTTGCTCGCGTGTCAGCACTTCATTGGCGTTTTCAACGAAGTATTTTAGCAGGCTGAACTCGTTTCCCGAAAGGACTACGACACGGCCGGCCCGATCGACAAGGCAGCGATTTTCGAAATCCAGGGTCCAGCCACGGAACCTGGCACGTTTTGCTCGCCGGGCGTCCACCGGCTCAACAGCCGCGCCGGCTCGGCGCAGGACGCATCGGATGCGGGCGAGCAACTCACGGGGTTCGAAAGGCTTGGCGAGATAGTCGTCCGCGCCAACCTCAAGCCCGATAACACGATCGATCAGCGCACCCCGTGCCGTCAGCATGATAACTGGTATGTTGCTCTTCTGCCCATGGCGCCGGCAGAGGGACAGGCCGTCTTCGCCTGGCAGATTTACGTCCAGAATAATCAGGTCGATCGACTTTTTTGAGAGGTGATCGAACATTTCGACGCCATCTGCAGCGAGCTCAACTCTAAAACCCGCCTCAGCAAGTTGCTCTGCGACCAGAGTCCTGATGTCGTCATCGTCATCGACAATTAGAAGCCTCTTCCCTAAAGCCCGTTCGCCTGGATGTGCAAATTCTCGATCTAGGACAGCGCTTTGGCTCATCCTATAGCTCCTTCCTCGATCATTCGTGTCCATTGCGGCTCCTCCCGCTTGGGCGAGTATATGTCATGAAACTGACAAAGAGAAGCGTCGGGCCTGCCCGCGGTCTGCTGTGCGCGTAAAGAGTAGTGAAACAATTCGACACATTTCGAAAATGGCAAGCCACAAAGTTATACCACGAAATATATCAAATAGTATTTAGTAATATATAGATATGCGCCGAATATTGACAGTAAATGGATGGAAGAGTAGCCCGGCACAAAGTACTCCATGCGTAGGTCGTACAGGAGGGGCTTATGAGCCGGTTGCGTCCGTTCGGTCACCCCTTTCGACCGCGTTGTTTGTGGGGAGGCAGTCGCGCTGCTTGCGTCGACTGCAGGTGTCAATCGTTTCTTTGCAATATTCGATCGGGAGAATCCGGTCGAACTCCCTGGACCTTCAAAGTGACAGCAATGCGTCAATTCCCAGGGCGAAGTCGTCGCCAATGGGCGCCGGTCCCTCGGGGGGCGCCGGCCGGCCGCTTCTACTTTGGAGCCGCCAAGGCTGACCCATGCCGCGGTTAGCATGCCGCTGAAATTCAACAAAGTACAAACCGGACATAGCAGAGGAGGATTCCCGAATGATTTGGGTTACAAAAGATTGGCGGCGATTGGCCGTCATTATTGGAGTTCTGGCGGGGGCGATGTCCCTGCCCGCATTGGCCCAGGTCGTGAACTATCCGGAAGGCGGTCCGCGGCTGGTCGACTATTCGGAACTGCCGGACTGGAACGGTCTCTGGGAGCGTGGCGGCGATATCGTCTGGAACGATGCGGTTCCTCCAGGAGAGCAGCAGCATGCGCCATTCAACGAGGAATACATGGCGGCGCTACTTGAAGAGCGCGCGATGGCGGAGCGGCGTGCCTTGGAGGGGAGAGGACGTCAACGAAACGGCGGCCCAGGCCTCTACGGCTCCATGCCGGGCTTCATGGTCGCTTTGCGTCCACTTGAATTCCACATCAATCCCTATGCGACCTTGATTACGTCGGAAGGCGGGAACGTTCGCCGTATCTATACTGACGGTCGGGATCATCCCGAACACCCGTTGCCGAGCCCGATGGGCCACTCGGTCGGCCATTGGAAGGACGGCGTACTTTATGTCGATACCTGCTGCACGATGGAAGGCGCAAGGCTACCCGGCGGCGGAACCCATAGCGGCGCCATGCATGTCACGGAAAAGTTTTGGTCTCCGGAACCCGGGACCCTCAAGGTGGAGATCACCGTTGTCGATCCTGAGGCTTTTACCGCCCCCTGGACAACAGTAAAGACCTACTACCATCGCCCCGATTGGGAAGTCGTAGAGCTGCAAGGAGACGATGGCGCCGGCCGGGATTTCCCCGATGCCGCTCCTGGCGACAACTGGATCAAGCAGGCGGCGACGCCAACCCCGCTCAGCGAATTGGCCGAAAGCGCGTTCGACAAGGTTGAGATTACCGGGCCGGCATTGAAGGATGAGGAGCTTAACGCCGTTACTGCCCGCGCGGTCGGTAACACCGCGGCAGAAGCCATCGAAATCCTAGACGTTGTACGCTCCAATAACGCAATCAGGTGGAAGGGCAAGACACGCTCAAACACCTGGGAATGCGCTTCTGCTCTCGACGGTACCGGCGCGTTCTGCAGCGCGGGAGGCTAGGCAGCCAACTTACGGCAGCGAACTTATCACGCTGTCGAGGTGCGTCCCTGATGACGGGATGCACCTGCCTGTTCCGCGGCTAAGTTCTCGGAGATTAAGACTTGCAAAGAATGGAAATCTTTTGAAATAGAAAGTAAAAATAAGAAAATCTTACAAATAACCCGACGAAAATAGAATTTGATTTTGATATAATGGATCAGGGTTGTCGTTGACTTTTATTATATAGTAGGACTAGACATGAAGTGTCCAAGTATAGCCCGCGCAGTAAACTGGGAGGAGTTTGGGAGGCTGGTTGTCCTTGAGTGTTCATGGACTGCGATGGGGCGAATGCGCCTGCGCCGACAAGGCTGGTGACACGGCGCTCAGCATGTCGCTGGCATAAAAATGAGAACGGTTACGGATGAAAGGGGAGGATACCCGATGAAATTTATTGGAAATTGGCGGCTATCGGCTGTCGTTATCGGATTTCTGGCCGGGGCAATGTCCGTGCCCGCATCGGCCCAGGTCGTGAACTATCCGGAAGGCGGTCCGCGGCTTGTCGACTATTCGGAACTGCCGGACTGGAACGGCCTTTGGGAGCGTGGCGGCGATATCATCTGGAACGATGCGATTCCGCCCGGCGTGAAACAGCATGCGCCGTTCAATGAGGAATATATGCGGACCGTGTTCAAGCCGGCAGGCGGCGGTTTCCGATCGCTGCCCGGCATGATGATCGCGCTGCGGCCGCTGAAGTTTCATATCAATCCATATGCGGTCTTCATTACCAACGAAATGGGCCTTGTCCGGCGGATTTATACCGACGGCCGTGATCATCCCGAACACCCCCTGCCCAGCCCGATGGGGCATTCGATCGGACACTGGGAGGGCAATGTTCTAAAGGTTCACACCTGCTGTCTTATGGAAGGCCAGGATCTTCCCGGCGGCGGTAAGCAGAGCCCGACCATGGAGGTCGAAGAGCGGTTCTGGTCCCCTGAGCCAGGCACGCTGAAGGTTGAAATCAGCGTGACCGACCCGGTGCTCTTCACCGAGCCGTGGACGACGGAGAAAACCTACTACCACCGCCCCGAATGGGAAGTGGTCACGCTGCAAGGTGACGGTGGCGCCGGCCGGGACTTCCCGGAGGCTCAACCCGGAGAGAACTGGGTCACGGAAGCAAGTGCCCCGACGCCAGTCAGCAAGCTGACCGAAGGCGCATTCGATGACGTCGAGATTAGCGGCCCGGTATTGGCCGATGAGGACCTCAACGTCGTTACTGCCCGGGCCGTCGGAAACACCGCTCCAGAGACGGTCGAAATCCTCGATGTCGTGCGGCATGACAAATTCATCACGTGGAAGGGCAAAACCCGATCGGCCGTGTGGAACTGTGCGGCCGCTCTCGACGGAAGCGGAGCCTTTTGTGGAGGGGGAGCCCAACACTAATACCCGCTCCAAAAAAGCACTGATTACCTCATCGCATGAAATGGGGGCGCATCCAGATGGATGCGCACCCTTCACTCATCGGATGGAGAAGAACCGGATGTTGAAAAACGTGAATATAATTAAGGATTTCTACTTCGATCAACCGAGACGGGCCGCTTTAGCTGCAGCGCTTATTACGACGACCTTCCTAGGGTCCGGAGTGGCATACGCGCAGAGCCTCGAAACGAAGTCCGTTACGGTAGGCGGCCGAGAGCGCGTCTACTACTACTACGTACCTGATAATATCGATGACGATGGCTTCAATCCTGTTGTTTACGCGCTTCATGACAACGGCCAATCTGTGGAAGAATTCGCTGAGCAGTCTGGCTGGACCGATCTGGCGGACGAAAACGGCTTTGCTGTCGTCTTTCCCGCAGCCATGGGCGATGAGCATAAATGGGGGCTGAACGCAGCTGGCGAGGACGACTATCTGTATGCGGTCTCTCAGCATGCGGCACTAAACCTTCCACTGCCTGCCGCGGAAGGTGGACAAGCCCAGGGCGGCCGAGCCGGGCAGGGCGGCGGCGGAGCTGGACAAGCGCAGGGTGGCGGCAGGGCTGAACAGGCGCAACGCGGTGGAGCTGGACAGGCGCAACGCGGCGGCAGAGGCGGCCCGCCCACCGTTCCTACCTGGCAGCCTTTCCACTATCTGACCGGGGCGGGTGCTGGCGGCACGGTGGCCCAGGCGTTCGTCATGAATTATCCGGGCATCTATGCGTCCGTCGCTACTCTCGATGGAGCCGCCTATGGCCACGCATACCAATACGGTGATCAATCGGCCCAAGGCTACCTGCTCAATCAGCGTGGCGGCAAGAACCCCGCTGCGGTCTGGAAGCAGACAAAGGATGAAGTGCCGGTTGCCGCTTGGCTCTTTACCTCCGGAGAACCGACGGAACGTGAAGCGTCCCAAGAGGAATATTGGAAGGCGGCAAACAATGTAGCTGAGGCCGGCGAAAGCACCACTTTGGGGGGGCTTGAGACCACGGTTTATGCGGATCCCGAAAACCCGGCCAGTCAGCTGCTGACCACGGTGGTTGGCGCTGATGCGACCTATAACAGCGAAATCGCCTCCGCGATATGGGATAACCTCTTCTCTCGTACGGCGCGTTGGCCCACATCGGCCAATGGCGAATTGGGCGTCCTCATGCCGAAGGCCGAGGTCGAACAGGCATTCGACGTTAAATCAATTGATATCGGCGACCTGACCTACACCTATTATGTCCACGTTCCCTCGAACGTGGAATCGGGTGAAGGACTTCCGCTCCTTCTGTCTGCCCACGGCGCCCGCTTTCCGGCCTGGCAGTTCATAAGTCAGACTAATTTCCATGAGCTTGGGGAAAAAGAGGGTTTTGTTACCGTTTATTTGCAGGGGCAGGGCAACCGCTGGACGGTTGAAGACCCTAACGGGCCCGACGCCCAGTATGTCGCTGCCGTTATTGAGCAGGTCGCGGCGGACTACGGTATAGACAGGAGCCGCGTCTATATGCATGGCTTCTCGTTCGGCAGCGCTCTGACCTATATGATGAGCATTACCCGTCCGGATTTGTTTGCTGCGGTCGCGCCAACGAGCGGTATTGGACCGATGCCCGAAGCGGTTGTTGCCGCGGCAGCCGAACAATCCGATAAAGGCTTGCGCATTCCAATGATGATCGTCTACGGATCGTCGGACGGTGGCTCTTCGATGGATGGAATGATCCCCGCGCAAGGGGTGTTGCGTAATGCGATCGATGAGATGAAGGCATTTAACGGCATCAAGACCGAAGACAGAACCGAGCTTTACGATAGCCGCAATGGCGAACCCTACCAGATCCTAGTGCCCGGTGCGGATCTCATCCAGGAGGCTGTCGATGAGCGGTTCCCCGAGGGCCGGTTCCAGAACTACGCTTATTCGACTGACGACGGGCTCAACCTCCTCAGCTTCGTATGGGTGCTGGATATGCCTCACGGGCAAGCGCCAGGTCAGACCGATCTAATGTGGGACTTCCTCCAGCAGTGGCAGCGTAACCCCGATGGTTCGCTCAGATACTTAGGCGACTAGCCAATCATTGAACAACGTATGGACCGGCGGCCAACTGCCGCCGGTTCGAAAAGGCTCCAACTCACAAGGTAAAGAAAGCGAGAGAACATGCCCGTTTATTGGATAGGAAGGGCCAATGTCGTTGATGAAGAGCCGATGCAGGAGTACCATCGACTAACTGAACTTGCCTTGCAAAAATATCCCAACCGCACGACCTTGGTGCGCGGGGGAAAATTCAAGCTTATCGAGGGAGTATCGGAATTCAATCGCTTCGTTATTCATGAATATAGATCTATGGATGAGGCCCTTGAGTTCTATTACTCCGAAGAATACCAGCGAGCCGTCCCATTTAGAATGCTAGCAACCAAGGGTCAGAGCAATTTGATTCTGGTTGAAGGGCCAGGCAAGTAACGCAATCCAGGGAACAGTGGGCCAGCCAGCGTATTCATCGGCAAGCTGCAAGCTTTCGATGGATCGCGCGGCTGTTCACGACATCGGAACTCAAGAAAAAACCGCTAGGGAGGAAAAGCATATGAAAAAGAGCAAGCTGAGCAGTCGAGTGGCCTTTCTTGCCGCTACTGCATTGATGGCGCTCTCCACGAGCAGTCACGCAGAAACGTTTACCCTCACATTCGCCTCGGGATTCCCTCCGGTAATTCCGTCGACTGCCACCATCATCAACACGTTCCTGCCTGGTGTGAACGCCGAACTTGAAGCGATGGGTAGCGAACATCGTGTGGAGTGGAATGTTGCCGCCGCCGGATCTTTGGCAGGCTTGCCGGCAATTCTCGACGTAACCCGCGACGGAATCGCCGATGTCGCCGAACTGGGCGCAATCTTCGAACCCAACCGTCTGCCCCTGACCAATGTCGGCTATGTAACTCCTTTCACGACGACAGATCTTCGCGTCGCTACCCTGGCGGTCGACAGCATGATCAAGTCAATGCCCGCGCTGCAAGAGGAATGGGCCCAGCACGGCCTAGTTTATCTGACCGGCTTTGCGATCGACAACTACGTGCTGATGTCCAAGGAACCGATCGAAACTGTCGACGCCCTTAATGGCCAAAAAGTCGGTGTTGCCGGCATCAACACCAACTGGCTCGACGGAACCGGCGCGGTTGGCGTCATCACCTCATTCGGCACGGCCTACAACGATCTCCAGACAGGCGTTTTCACATCTACGATCGTCCCATTCCTCGGCGGCGCAAGCATCAACCTCCAAGAAGTTGCACCTTACGCGATGAAGGTCGAGTTTGGCTCAATGTTCCAAGGTGGCCTGGTTGTCAGCCAATCGCGCTGGGATACCCTCCCGGAGGAGGTCAAAACCGCCATGAAAAAATCCGCGG
Organism: Chelativorans multitrophicus; assembly: GCF_011317445.1. GTDB lineage: Bacteria > Pseudomonadota > Alphaproteobacteria > Rhizobiales > Rhizobiaceae > Chelativorans > Chelativorans multitrophicus. The sequence continues at coordinate 2,169,539 of NZ_JAAAPL010000001.1, read as the reverse complement.
ACAAGTTCCAGCAGCGATACCTCGAGGTGATGGACACGGCGGTCGATGCTGCGGAGAAGAAGTATGTAGCGGGTGGCGGCAAAATTGTCGAATTCCCTGAAGCCGAACGCGTGAAGTGGGCCACCAAGCTGGAAGATTTGGCCGCAAATTGGGCTGCGCCGCTCGAGGAACGCGGACTTGCGGCCAGGGATGTACTCGGCTCGTTCATGGACTATCAGCGCGCCAATAACGATAAGGTTCTGGTGAATTGGGACCAGGTTGGCTTCGACCAATGAGGGGTGTTTCGGCCCCGAGCTTGAGCCGCGTTCGAGAAGCTCTCGAAAGCGGCTTCGGCGGGTTGGTTTCGTTTCTCAACGCGATTGGTACGATTCTTATTATCGCAATGATCGCCTTGATGGTTGGCGATGTCCTCGGCCGACTGCTGTTCAACAGTCCGATCGATGGCACGAACGAGATGGTAGAACTATCCATCGTGGCGATCTTGTTCCTTCAGGTCGGTTATGCCTTGCGTCAGAACAGTATCGCTCGATCCGACCTGCTCGAGCGGATCCTGCTCAGGCGGTGTTCGTGGATTGTGCCCTACCTGAACTTGATTTTTGCTGCGATGGGCTGCTTTGCGTTCGGTGTGCTCTTCTGGGCCGTTTGGCCGGTTCTGGTCCGCGATTTCGCCACTAATACGATGGTGGGTGTTCCCGGCGTCTTTTCATTCCCAAAGTGGCCGACCCGGCTCGTTGTATTGATCGGGGCCGGCGTTGTGGTGCTCCAGTTCCTCTTTTCGTTGCTTGAGAATGCACGCGCAGTGCGGCGGGGAAAGTCGTAAGCGGTTTTGAAATAGGTCTATCCTCTGTTGGGTTATTGATATTATTGGTCTACGCTGGCTTGCATGTGCCTGTAGCCTTTATTCTGGTTTCCTTTTTCGGCGTTTTTCTCGTTCGCGGCAGTTTCGACGTTGCCGCTAACTCGCTGGTGATCGCCGCGACGGATTCAATATCGAGCTACACCTTTGCAACGGTCCCGGTCTTCGTGTTCATGGGATTGCTGGTTGTTCTCGCCGGAATGGGACGCTCTACATTTGATGTCGCCGCCCATGCCACTAGGCGTCTTCCGGGCGGCCTCGCCATCGGTTCAGTCGGTGCGAACGCGATTTTTGCGGCTACCATCGGTGTGGGTATCGCGGCGGCTGCAATCTTTTCCAAACTCGCGATTCCGGAGATGCAGCGATACGGCTATTCGCTCCGGCGATCTGCAGGCGTGGTCGCAGCGGCATCCCTTCTGGGCCCGCTCATTCCGCCCAGTCTGTTACTGATCCTTTTCGGCGTGATGACGTTCACCTCGATAGGGTCACTCTTTCTCGCCGCAGTAATTCCAGGGTTGTTGCTTGCTGCCGCCTATGTGCTGTTCATTGTGCTAGAGGCGCGCTTCCGGCCGGCCATCTATGGGGGCACGGATGCGGATCGTCCCTGCGGGCCTGCCATGACCTGGCGCGAGATCATCCTCAAGATCGGACCCATCACTGTCCTCGTATTTCTAATCTTCGGTGGCCTTTATGGTGGCATTTTCACAGCGAACGAGGCCGGCGCGATGGGTGCATTCGGCGCACTTCTGTTCGCGCTTTTCAAGGTTAGAAACCCGAAAACCTACTGGCGTCTGCTGACCGAAACCGGCCAGGTCACCGCATCTATTCTGCTGCTGGTGATTGGTGCCAGTATTTATACCCGTATGCTGGCTCTCACGGGCGTTCCTGCAGCTCTTGTAGGTCTCTTCTCCGACCTCGGCCTGGGTGTCGTCGGAACGCTGGTCATCTACGTGACCATAATCCTTCTGCTCGGTACTCTTATTGACTCCGCGTCCATCATTCTTCTCGTGGTTCCGCTGATGTATCCTATCTTTCAGTCCATGAACGTGGACCCGATCTGGCTGGGAATAATAACCGTCATGAGCGTCGAAGTCGGTCTTCTGACACCACCTTTCGGCATGGCCGCCTTCGTCGTTAAAGCCACTTCGGAGCAGAAAGAACTGAAGGTCGAGGACGTATATTGGGGAGCCGCACCATTTGCGATCATCACGATTGGCGTGGTCGGTCTTTTGATCCTGTTTCCTCAGCTAACGACTGTTCTGTTAAGGTAGCAAAGGGAAAGAAGCATTCGAATTGGGTTCTCTACTTGATCGCTCCGGACGGCAAGCCACCAGCCCTCGCTAGCGGGGGTGACGGCCGAAGTCCCGGCATCTTGAACCTCCGGCACAGGTGGTGGATTCCAACCGCGGCGTACAAGCAGCAAAGCGCGATAACTAGGAGCGACTGATGAAGTTGGCTTTGTTCACCCACGGCGGTGTAAGGCGTATCGGGCTGGTCGAGCGCGGGGAAGTTGTCGACCTGCTAAGCGGCAATCCGCGTCTGCCGAACGATATGGTGGCCATTCTGGAAGGTGGGGCTGAAACTCTGGAAGCAGTCCGCTTGGCCGCAGGTCGCGCCAATCGGCTTGCCCTTAACGAGGTTCAACTGAATGCGCCGATTACAAGGCCGCGAAAATTCCTCGGGCTTGGCCTGAGTTTCAAATCCAGCGCCGATGAGTTCCGCGCGAAGGGTGTTGCTATCCCCGAACATCAGGTCTGGTTTAACAAGCAGGTCACCGCGATTAATGGCCCCTATGACCCCGTCCATATGCCGCGCGTCTCATCGGAACTCGATTATGAGGGAGAATTGGCTCTCGTGATCGGCAAGCGGATACGTCATGCGAGGACGTCAGACGCGGAAAAAATTATTGCCGGGTTCTTGGTCTGCAATGATTTCAGTGTTCGCGACTGGCAACGCCGCTCACCCACGGCCACGCTGGGCAAATCTTTTGACACGCACGGTCCGATCGGCCCGTGGCTGACAACCTTCGACGAAGTCGATCCGAGCAGCCTGCGGATACGGACCTGGGTGGATGGCGAGCTGCGGCAAGACGGCAATACCGATGACCTGCTCTATACGTTTGGTGAAATGATCGCGGAACTCTCCACTGCTTTCACGCTCGAACCGGGTGACATACTGGCGACCGGCAGTCCTACAGGTGCCGGGCAATATATGCGTCCACCGACTTATCTGAAGACCGGGCAAACAGTACGAGTGGAAATCGAGGGGCTTGGGCACATCGAAAATATGATCGTGGATGAGCCAGGCTGATGTAGACTCAGGCAAAGCCGGTAACCACTCTTAATCCAGTTTTGAATGTGTCCTGGAAAGGGGTGGCGATCAGCTATCTTGTCGGTTTCCGCAGCCGCCAACGCATTGCTGATTTCGTTCAGCTTCGCTGCGGTCGTAACAGGCCAATCGGCCCCATGACTATTCAAAACCATCCAAGGGCACCCGGTTCGCCTTGAAGTATGGTTGTGACCATGAAGAAGGACCACGCTGGTACACAAGCGACAGGCAGCGGCCTATCATCGCTGGTGCCGCTTTCACTATTGCACTAACAATCAAAATGGCTGGCCGCGAGGCCGATCACATAAGTGCCCCATTACGCAACGCTTAAAAATCCAAACTCGTGATGTTGCTATCGCCGTGATCAAATTCAGTGAGTGATGGTTTGAACCATCCGACACGGCGCTCCCGAAATCACTCCCATTCCCGATCACCTTTCTCGGCTGGTACTTCCGAAAGCGCGACGATCAGGGGCAGTCCGTGGTGCAAAATATTTTGAAAAAAACGCTATACAACTCTAAATAATTTTTCACTTCACATCGCAGTATTAGTTTTGTTCTATAGGGCAAAACCGATTGTATTTCGTTCGATGCGAATTGGGGCGGATCGAATATAACTGCATGCAAGATCTATCGCTAATTATGTTTGGAACTTTGCATCAGTAAGCCTCTTCACTGACCACGATAACTCTCGCGCAACTTGACCGATGTAGCGGCCTCTTAGGAAACATATACGATGAAACTGAATCTAGCGATTGTATGTGGGGCAGTGCTCGCTTTGGCTATTGGCTCCGCCGTATCGCAAGCTACTGTATCGAAGTTGCAAATGACGGCACTCACCAGCCCTGAGGATGCGGTTTCCGCTCGGCGCCTTCTCATGACAACCATCGGAAACAATAACGATATCCTACATGATACCTTTGACGGATACTTTGAATACAGCGACCGCGAAGTGCGTGGCCGGCTTGATGCGATTTCGACTATGCTTTTGACGTTTCCTCATCTTTATCGCGGCGAGCCCGACGTTTGGACGCCAGAAATTGAAGCGACGGATCCCGCGAGGGCTTCACACTCACTTCCGTTGATTTGGGAAGACTGGGACGGCTTCTATGCCATGGCGACGGCTGCGGCCGAGACCGCTTTTGAAGCAAGTATGACAACCGACAGGGAAAAGCAGCGGATCTTGATCGAGGACCTCGAGGTTCAATGCGAGTCCTGCCACGCGACTTACCGTCGCGAATTGCCAAGTGTAGACTTCGACGAATTGATTGGTCCGGCTAATCCATAAGCCTGTAAGGCTGTCGCTCCTTGAGGTTGCATTTGTTAGCGCGTGCGGGGAGCGTCGACACATCGTCCGTCTGCTCATTACAGCTTGGGCGTGCTGCCTGTCGCTAAGCGGGTTCGGCCGCCCAGCGAAAGCCTTTCGCGGCCGGGATCGATTATCATTCTCCTCTGATCCAGGCTCAGCAATCGAGGCCTTTGGCCAAAAAATCGCGCTCGAACTAGCTGGCCAATCTTGCGTGCAGCTTTGTCACTCGGCTTGCCTGGTTGGCCTGCGCATCAGAGCCCTTTTCGTTGAAAAAAGCCAACTTCTTGACGGCCGGTCGCTTCCATTGCGTGATTTGGTTCAGGTTGAGCTAATGCTCGCCGCCAGTTTTCGAAATCGTCCGTTCGCCGCGGATCACCTCAAGCGCAGTCTTGGTTTTGGCCTCGGCCGAAAAGGTCGGCGTGTCTGATGCTGGATCGTCCTTTTCATCGGGCGATCTCCTTATGCCGCTGTCTCAGAACCAGGCGCCACTCTTTGGGAAAGCGCGTCATGTGACGATGAAGCAGGTTTGCCCCATAGCGGTCGCCGTGAATAGGCGCGTTCGGCTTAATGGGCTGGACTTGCTTGCACCTACCTTGATGTGGTCCATTTAACAGTCACATAGCCCGCGTTGCTTTCGACGACCACAAGCGATCGGCGCCACCCTGCCGCAATGCAATGAAATGTAATGAAACGAAAATAGGAATTTCGAAATAGTAACAAGTATATTGATAGATATATTGATAGACAGATATCGTTATACAAATTTATTCATGTCTAACTATGTTGACATCTTATTTTGGTAAATATAGTTATCAGCATAGAATCTATCAACAATTACAAACTGTTTTGAGGAGGAGTTATGAGCGTTCTTGTTCGGTGGCGGTCCCTGGCAATATCTGCATCTCTAGCGGGAACGGTTGCTCTAGCCGCATCGTCCGTAAATGCGCATCATTCGTTCGCCATGTTCGACCAGGCAAACCCAGTTGAACTCAAAGGCGTCGTGAAGTCGTGGGAATTCGTAAACCCGCATAGCTGGCTCGTAATGACAGTGCAGCGTGAGGGCCAAGCGGTGGATTTCGCTATTGAAGGCTCCAGCGTGAACACGTTGGTTCGCCAAGGCTTTCACAACGAGAGTTTTATGCCGGGTGAGGAAGTGACCGTAGTGCTTAGTCCTTTGAGGGACGGACGGCGAGGCGGTGCGTTCGTCCGGGCCACGAAGGCCGACGGCACTACTCTGAGCATGTCACCGACGCCGAATTGATCGTCTGAATAGGCAGCGAATAGTTCGATAGGCGCTTAGGGGGAGGCACCTGATCCTCGCACTGAATGGGGTGCCGGTTTCTGAGGCGGGGCATAAGATGGATCGCCCGATGAGAAGGGCGATCCGGGGTGCGGACACGCAGGCTGTTTTCAGCATAGTTCGAGGCCGAGTTGCGCTTAAGGCGATCCGCGGCGAACTGGTCACAGTCTCGCGGGCGTGGTTCTAAGGGCTGGCGGCTGGCAGGAGCCCAGAGACCCTTCAACTGACGCGCGTCATCTTCGGCGTGATTGCTTTCAGGCTGATCGGCGGTGACGCAAAAGTCACCTCCGCATTGCAGGGGATCAGCAGCGGCACGCTATAGCAATCCCCGAACACATCGGAGTAGGGCTTCGGGATAAGGACCTCGTCGTCCGGACCGAGGCCACCCATGAAGGCGTCGAACAGGAGCTGCTTGGCGAATGGATGCTCCTGATTTCATCCAGCGCATAGTCTGCCATTCTCGCAGCAAAATTCCCGCAGTCGACTTCTTCAGCTCCGGTGTTTCATCGAGCGCGATGTGGTGCGTCTCGTTTCGCTCGATGGCGCTTTAGCCGCTTCCGCGACACGGTTCGGCGTGTCAAAGTCTCGGCTCGCCCATTCCAAGGATAACCGCCGGCGGACCCCCCGTTGCACAGCCGCTGCGTTGGCGAGAATAGCAGGATTTTGCAAATTCCGATTCCGGGCGAAGCGGAAGCGCGCCGGATGTCCGCTCCCTCGGTGAGCTCTATCTTCATGTGCTAGGCGATGTCGAAGGACACGCCCTGGGCGAGCGGCAGAGCGGTGGAGTAATTCACCGTATTCGTCGCCCGGCGCATGTAAGCCTTCCACGAGTCGGAGCCGGATTCGCGGCCGCCGCCGATTTCTGTGCCCGAAGTGTGCCAATGGCGGCCGGCCGGTCCTCTTCGATCTTCATGCTCGACATGCGAGGCCAAGCGTGGCCTTATCGCCGCCGCTGGGGACCGATGAGCACACGCGTTGCTGAAAATCGCTCCTCCGAGTAAAACTCAAACTCAGCGGGATTCCCAGGCCATGTTCGGATCGGCTTGGCCATCGTTCTCAATCAGTCCTCATCGGGAATGGCAAACATCGTAAGCGTTGAAAATGTCCGAGCCAGCTACGGTGGTACGGTGGCGTTGGACGGAGTGAGCCTTGAGATCGAGGAGGGCAGCAGCTTTGCCTTGCTCGGTCCAAACGGGGCGGGAAAGACCACTCTGATGAACATCCTGTGCACGCTCCGTGCGCCCCAGGACGGACGCGTTCTGGTGGCGGGGCATGATGTTGTGCGTGCTCCGCGGCTTGCACGGCGCTCAATAGGCGTGGTCTTCCAGACTTCCAGCCTCGACGACCGTTTGACCGCGCGCGAGAATCTCAATTTTCATGGGCTGGTGCATGGATTGGCGCCGAAACGGCGCCGCTTTCACATAGAGCGGGTGCTGGAGCTCGTCGGGCTGCAGGATTGGCAAGACGAGATCGTTCGCACCTTCTCGGGCGGCATGCGCCGGCGTCTGGAGATTGCCCGAGCACTCATGCACGAACCGAGAATTCTTTTCCTCGATGAGCCGACCGTCGGCCTCGACGCACAGACGCGACAACAAATCTGGGAATATCTCGATCAACTGCGCACCGAGCGCAAAATTACGATCCTGACCACCACCCATTATATCGAGGAGGTCGAGGATGCGGATGTCGTCTGCATCATCGACCGCGGTAAAATCATCGCCCAAGGCAGCCCCGAGGCGCTGAAGGCGGAACATGGCCGCCGCTGGGTGCAGGCCGATGTAACCCATGCGGAAGCCCGCAAGGCCATCCTCGCCCAATTTCCGGAGGCCCGGCCGCTTGGCGCGAGAAGCATTGTTGCGCCAGCCGAATCGATCGAGGCTGATTATCTCCAGACCGAGCCATTCAAGGACAAGCTGACGGAGATCCGCTACCGCGAACCGACCCTCGAAAGCGTGTTTCTCTCGCTCACCGGGCGGGATCTGCGCGACAGGACCGACGGGGAGAGGGAGGCGCAGATGGCCGAAGGGCGGCGCGGAGGCCGGCGATGAACGAGGCGATTGGCGCTGTCAGGGGCGTCTACGGGGTTTGGCTGCGCGAGATCACGCGCGCAACGCGTGACAGGGGCCAGATGATCGGTGGAGTGAGCCGCCCGATTATCTGGCTTCTGATTCTCGGCGTTGGGCTCAATCCATATTTCCGCGGCGAGGTATATGGACAGGTGGCCTATGTGGTTCCCTACACCTACCTGCAGTTCCTGTTTCCTGCCGTTATCGTTCTCAACATCATGTATACATCCATCCAGTTCGCAGTATCGATGATTTGGGACAGAGAATTCGGATTTCTGCGCGAAGTCCTCGTATCGCCAATGCCGCGTTCATTGATCCTTCTCGGCAAGGTTTTGGGAGGAGCAACGGTGGCGACCACCCATGGCGGCCTTGTTCTCCTGCTGGCGAGGTTCGCGGATGTCACGCTCAGCTTCGGGGAAATGGCCGCGGCGCTCGGCTTCATGTTCCTGCTCGCCTTTGGCCTCACCTCCTTCGGCATAATCCTTGCAGCGCGGGTGCGCAGCTTTGAGGGATTTGGCGTCTTTTCAAACACGCTGATCCTGCCGCTTTACTTCGCATCGTCCTCGATCTTCCCGCTCGATCCGTCTTTGACCCGTACCCAAGCAGTCACGAGCTATCCGGAGTGGCTGGTGTTCCTCACCCGGGCCAACCCCATGACCTATGCCGTTGATGCGCTGCGCGGCATTCTCATCGATTTCAATCAGTTTCCCACGGTGCTGGGACCGGCCATAGTTCTGGGCATGGCGGTCATCTTCTTTGTGATCGCCCTCATCGACTTCAACCGCACATGAGCCGCAGGCCACGCCATCCGTGGCTGCGGCCGGCAGCCAATATCGGGCTGATCGCGGTGCTTCTCATCGCACTCAGCTTCCTGCCTCCAGACAACTCTCTTGCCGAGGTGCAGGAGAATGGCGTGCTCAAGCTCTGCGTGCCCGAAAGCTATCCGCCCCTTGTTCAAGCGGACGAGGACAGCCCCGGTTTTGATGTCGAACTCGCGGGCCTGATCGCCCAAGAGATCGGCGTCAGGCTCGTCGTCAATGTCATGCCGTCCATCGGACGGGACTTCAATCCACGTAATTGGCGCCTAACACGCGGCCAGTGCAACATCATTGCCGGAGGCGTGGCGGATACTGTCCAAACGCAAGGTTTCCTGCAGACGCTGCCCACTCTTGCCGAGACCGGATGGGTTGGAATATCCCTTGACGGATCGTTGCCCGCGCGCGGCAGCTCTTGGGCCGTTTGGCCAGGCACCTCCGGCCTTGATCGCTTGGCTCTTTCCCGGTGGCTACGGGAAAACGATGTGAAGGCACGGCTGGTGAGTTCGCCGACGGAACTGCGGGCACTTCTTGATCGTGGCGAGATCGACGGCGCCATTACTGAACGGTTCGCGGCTTCGGCAACCGGCATCGACAACGGGAAATATCAGGTATTTTGGCTCCCGCCGGAAAGTTTCGAGCGCTTCCGCATGGCATTGGGGCTCTGGAAAGGGGACCAGACTCTTTACCGTGCCGTTAGGGCTGCTCTGAAAAAATTAGACTATAAGGTCAAAAATATCGGTTCTGAGTATGGACTTGTATACAATTTTCGGGTTACGTCTGAGCAGCTCGCGGCGAAGAATTTCACCTGCGGTCTTGCTCTAACGACCTGATGAGTTGACTGCGAGACGCCGAGTGCAACTGTCGATCAACGGGGAGGGTCTTTGTGCCTCTAAGATTGCGGAGACTTATACTAGCCTCAAGCTTTGGCCTCGTCGCGGTTTCAATTGCGGCGGGCAGCGCGGCAGCAGCCGGGTTCACCGCCGAACAGGCGGCGGCCGGCCAGTCCGCTTACAACACCAATTGCGCCCGCTGTCACGGTGCGCGGTTGGAGGGTACCGAAGCGCCGGCCCTCGTGGGGACGGATGTCATGCAGAACTGGGAGACGGCTGGCGGCCTTTACGACTTCATCTCCGTCGCCATGCCGCCTGACGCTCCGGGTGCCCTTGGCGAAGAAACCTACATCAACATCATTGCATATATCATGAGCTTCAACGGCGCTCAGCCCGGCGACGTGCCGATGGCAGCGGGCGAGGGGCTCTATAAAATCTCCCTGGCGGCGGAGACGGCGGCGGGCGCCGCTGCTGCGCAGGATGCCGGGGCGGACACCCCAGAAACTGCGGCTGCGGACAGCACTCCAGTCCCGCAGGCCTATACGTGGGGCAAGCAATTGCCCGGTGGCTCGCCGCCGGCGGCTGCCCAACAGGCGAAACCGGCCGTTCCACAGGCATACACTTGGGGCAAGCAATTGCCGCAAGCCAGCCCGCAATAAGCTTCATCCGCCGACAAGCACTGTTCACTTCGGAGGTATCCGTGAAAACTCTTATAAAGTCGCTCCTGATGGCGACAGCCGCGTTCGCGGTGATCTCAGCGCCCGCCCTTGCCCAGAACACGCGTGAATATTCGCCCGTCACGGACGAGATGCTCGCCAATCCGCCGGCAGAAGACTGGCTTTCCTTCCGTGGCGCCTACAACAACCAGGGTTACAGCAAGCTCGACCTCATCAACAAGGATACGGTTGACGATCTGGAGCTGGCATGGGCTTGGCCCATGGCCGAGGCGGGCATTCAGGAAACGGCTCCCCTCATCCATGACGGCATCCTTTTCCTGCAGACCAACAACAATATCGTCGAGGCGCTCGACGCCAAGACCGGCGACCGCATCTGGACCTATATCCATGAGTTGCCTGAACTGCCGGCAAGCTGGAGTTACCAGCTCAACCAGGCACGCCGTCAGAAGGCGTCCATCGCGCTCTATCAGGACAAGGTGGTCCTGACCACCGTCGATGCCAAGATCGTCGTGCTCAACGCACTCGACGGCAAGGTCGTCTGGGAAAAGCAGGTTCTCGACTACAACAAGGGCTACAGCTACACGGTCGGCCCGATCGTCGTTGACAATAAAATCATCAGCGCCATTTCGGGCTGCTCCATCGCCGGCACCGCGGGCGGCTGCTATATCCTGGCCCATGATTTCGAGACGGGCGAGGAGCTCTGGCGCTTCAACACGATCAATGACCCCGACAATCCTGAACAGCAGGCGAGCTGGGGTGAGGTTCCGCCGGAAAACCGCTGGGGCGGCACGCCCTGGACCATCGGCTCCTATGATCCCGAGACCCGCACTACCTTCTGGGGCATCGGAATGCCCGGTCCCTATTCCGAGCTGATTCGCGGCTCGGGCGACGGGTCGGTGCTCTACACCAACTCAACGATCGCGCTCGACATCGATACCGGTAAGCTCAAGTGGTACTACCAGCACCTGCCGCGCGACAACTGGGATCTCGACAGCCCGTTCGAACGCATCCTCGTCGACCAGGAAGTCGATGGCGAAGTCAAGAAGATGCTCGTGACCGTCGCAGGCAAGAACGGCATCGCCTTCGGGCTTGACCGGGAGACCGGCAAGTATCTCTGGCACAAGGAGACGGTCCATCAGAACGTGGTCACCGGGATCGATCCGGATGGCACCGTGCATATCAATGAGGACCTGGTTGCGAAGGCAGTCGGCGAGGAGCATCTTGTCTGCGCCTCGGTATCGGGTGGTAAGCTGTGGCAGGCAGGTTCCTATAGTCCGCTGACCCAAGCTTATTATGTGCCCTTGACGGAAGCCTGCAATACCGTGGCTCCGACCCAGACCGAGTTCACTGCCGGCAACGCGGTGGGCGCGATGAAGTTTGGTCCGCGTGTCCTGCCCGAAGGCGTCACCGAGGCCGGCCTTGTTCAGGCAATCGCGGTCACTCCGACGTCCGGCAAGACCAAGTGGGACTACCGTTCGCGCCCGACCCCGACCAGCTCCGTGCTGGCGACGGCCGGTGGTCTTGTCTTCGGTGGTGACGCAGCGCGCGATGTGAAGGCCTGGGACCAGGAAACGGGCGAGGTGGTCTGGTCGCAGCGCCTCAATGCTCCGATCGGCGGCTATCCTGCCACCTATGCAGTCGATGGCGAGCAGTACCTGGTGGTGCCCACCGGCTACTCGAACTCCGCCAGCTCGATTTCTTCGGCATTCCCGGAGATTCCGCTGCCGACAGGCTCGGGCAACTCCATCTTCGTGTTCAAGCTGCCCAGCAAGTAAATCGGAATAGACGCGAGAAAGGGGCCGCAAGGCCCCTTTCGACTTTAGGTAATATGATGCGACAGTTCCTCTCAGCGGTTTTTCTTCTCGTCGCGTGCGCGCTTCCGGCGCTGGCGCAAAATTCGAGCATTCCTCCTGAAGAGTTCAACAATACGAGCCGCCTATCCGGCGACAGCATAAATGTCTGCTTCGATCGGACTAGTCTTGGACTTGCTTTCGATCAGGACGTAGCTCGGGCGATCGGTGACGCTCTGTTCCTGCGGGTTGAAGCGATCGAGGGTTTCGGAGGCTTTCCGCTCAACGGCGATGCGTTGCTGGATGAAGTGACCCTGGCCATGACGAACACGTGCGACGTGTTCATGGGGGTCTCAGTTTCTCCCAACTCACCGGTTTCCGACGCCTTCGCTATTACCAGACCCTATGCGACTTTCCCCTTCGTCCTGGCCGTCGCCGATCCCGATTGGCAGCGTCTCGGCGACATTCCAAAATCCCGCAAGCTCGGCACAGCCATGGCCAGCATGGGCGAAATGAACTACATCACCTGGGCCCAGCAGCAGCCCGAAAATGAAAGATGGGTGCGGCTTCCCTACGCCGATTTCGACCTGATGACGACGAGGGTCCTCGATGGGTCCATTGCCGGCATGATCCTCTGGCAGCCGGCTCTGGCCCGCATTCTTGCTTCGCGCCCGGATGCCAAGGTCTTGCGGGTCATCGACAGCGCTCCGGTCCCGTCCTCGGAAACGCGTGTGGGAGCGCTGGTTTCCTCGCGGAACAGTTTCCTGCGCGCCCAGATCGACGAGGCGATCGATGCCATCGTGCGTGACGGGACGATTGCCGGACTTATCGAGAAGCACGGCTATTCGGGTCGGGCGGGCGAATAGAAGCCGACGTTTTCTCAGGCTAGTCCAGAAAGGTAAGGCATCAGCAATCGGGCAGGACTGCTGATGAGGCCGGCAACGATGCCGGCCGCCAACACGCCGAGGGCGACCGGCTCGAAGAGGGCGATGCGTCTTTCCCTGTTTGGCCAGAGCACGGTCCATATGGCGCCGCAAGCAAGGCCGGGAATTGGAACCAGGTTGAGAAGGCACGAGCCTAGGGCGATCTGCTGATATTGCGACAGGGCGTAGATTACCGCATATCCAGTCGTGCGCGGCAGGACGGAAACGGCAAGGGAGCGCAGCGAATCCACGAGCGGAATCGTGAGCGCCACCAAGATCAGGGCAGCGACGGGCGTCAGCATGGTTCCGACCGCACCCAGGCGATTCGTAGCAGTGTTGAAACGCATCGGCCTTATCCAACCCATGCCAAACACCGCCGCGACGAGCGTTCCGCCAACGGCCAGATGGGCGAAGGGGTTCAGCGTCAACCGACCTTCAAATTGCGGACGCCGATCTCCGGAAAGCCAAGCAAGCAATGCCATCAGCCCCCCCAGAAGGGCCGCGAGCAGGAGCATGGCTATAAGTCTGGAGACCAAAGCGCCAATTGTCAGATCCCTTAGAAGACTCATTTCCCACACCACATAGCCATTCAGTCGCGAGAACCGGGGCAGCTCAATCCCTTACCACGATCAGCTAAAGGCCAGGCCGCGGCGGGCCACCGCGCGACCGTACCGTCCGCTCTTATTGCACACCGGCCCTCAAAGCGCACGAAGAGGTGATCTGACAATTAGCTGGCGACGAACGCATCCGTCAGTGCGACTTCTGCGACATGTTATCTGGTCCGGCTAGCGGACAAAGCGCGCGGGCTGCCAGCTGGTGCCCGTGCGCTGCTTCGCTATCGGCGAGGAATGGCCTCAGCCAGGCTGATGTTTGGTAACCGTCTGTTCGATGGCTCCAAAGATCGACCGGCCGCCTACATCGCGCATCTCGATGCGAACAACATCGCCGAACCGCAGGAATGGTGTTGTGGGCTTGCCGCTCGTGATCGTCTCGACCATGCGAAGCTCCGCGATACAGGAGTAGCCCGCTCCCCCTTCGCTGACAGGCTTGCCGTGGCCGCCGTCGAGCTTATTGGATACGGTGCCGGAGCCGATGATCGAGCCTGCGCAAAGCGGCCGGGTCTTCGCCGCGTGAGCGATGAGCGTCGGGAAATCAAAGGTCATGTCTATTCCGGCATTGGCCTGGCCAAACCGCTCGCCGTTAAGGTCGACCAGAAGGGGTAAGTGGATCTTGCCGCCGTCCCAGGCTTCGCCCAGCTCGTCGGGTGTAACGGCGACGGGCGAGAAGGCCGATGACGGCTTCGATTGGAAGAAACCGAAGCCCTTGGCCAGCTCGGCTGGGATCAGCCCGCGCAGTGATACATCATTGACGAGCATCACGAGCCTGATCGCCGCGCGAGCCTGCTCCAGGCTTGCTCCCATCGGCACGTCGTCCACTACGACAGCAATCTCGGCTTCCAGGTCGATACCCCAGGCTTCGTCAGCCATGGCGATCGGGTCGCGCGGGGCAATGAAGGAATCAGAGCCGCCCTGGTAGATGAGCGGGTCAGTCCAGAAGCTCTCCGGCATCACCGCGTTGCGTGCTTTCCGCACGAGTTCGACATGGTTCACATAGGCCGACCCATCCGCCCATTGGTAGGCGCGCGGCAGCGGCGAAAGCGCTTCATGCTCGTGGAAACGTTCTGAGGGCACCGCCCCATGCTCCAGCGATTCCGCCAGCGCCGCCAGATGAGGCGAAAATCGCTCCCAGTCGTCAAGCGCAGCTTGCAAGGTAGGGGCGAGGAATGAGGCGTCAGTATAGCGCGTCAGATCGCGGGAGACGACCACCAGCCTTCCGTCGCGAGAGCCATTTCTGAGTGTGGCGAGCTTCATGTGTCTCCTTTCAGCCGTCCTTGTTCCCTTTTGGCGCCCGAACATCTTCCGGCGCGAGGCTCAGAACGTCCCTGCATGTGGATCAAAGGTTTGTTTCATCCGTAACTGTCATTTTTGTAACTATCAAACGCTGGCAGTCTCCGACGACTCCTCTCATTTAGCCGGGCCGCGCCGGGCTCGCCGCAATGCCCGGTCAGATTGGAATTCCGCTATGCTCCTTCAATGCCTGCAAAACGATAGCCGTCTTCACATGCTGCACCGATTCATGCGGCAACAGAACTTCGTTGACGAAGTCGGACAGTGATTTCAGGTCAGGTGTTACCACCTTCAGGATATAGTCCATCTCTCCCGTCAGCGCATATGCGTCCTGGACTTCCGGAAGCCGAGAAACCAGCTCTGCAAAACGGCGGGCATTGTCTCGATTGTGTGTGGCCAGCGTGACAGAGATGATGTTCACGAGAGAATGGCCGAGGCGGTCCCGATCGAGGATCGCCCTATAG
Organism: Chelativorans multitrophicus; assembly: GCF_011317445.1. Classification (GTDB taxonomy): domain Bacteria; phylum Pseudomonadota; class Alphaproteobacteria; order Rhizobiales; family Rhizobiaceae; genus Chelativorans; species Chelativorans multitrophicus. The sequence continues at coordinate 2,154,272 of NZ_JAAAPL010000001.1, read as the reverse complement.
GCCTTTATCACTCCCTCTTCCTCAAGCTTCTGCCGGCGCCGTGAACATTGGGACGCGGATAGATTCACCCGCTCCGAAAGGTCGTTGTTGGTGAGGCGGGCGTCCTCCTGAAGGAGAGACAGGATCTTGCGGTCTGTGTCATCAATCTGCACGGATTGTGCCATATGTCGATATACCTCGCGTGTACCGTGCAAAATAGAGCCTTTTTGCTTGATGAATGCAAGCCCACTGCATGCCGGATTTGGTATAGTCCCGACAAATGAAGGCTCTAACAGGAGGAAATTATGGGACCCTTTCCACATGATGCGCCGCCCGCCACCATCAGCCCGGAAAATCCGGCTGGTACTGACGGTTTCGAGTTTGTGGAATTTGCCCATCCGGAGCCGGAAAAGCTCGCTGAGTTGTTCGGTCGTATGGGCTTTGTCGCGGTCGCCAAGCACCGGACCAAGAATGTCACCGTTTGGCGGCAGGGCGATATCAACTATATCGTAAATGCAGAGCCCGGCTCCCACGCTTCTCGCTTCGTGGAAGAGCATGGGCCTTGTGCGTCCTCCATGGCATGGCGCGTGGTGGATGCCAGGCACGCTTTTGACCACGCCGTTTCAAAGGGCGCTCAGCCCTATGAAGGCAAAGACAAGGTGCTGGATGTGCCGGCCATCGTCGGCATTGGCGGATCGCTTCTCTATTTCATCGAGCGGTATGGCGCTAAGGGCTCCGCCTATGAGGACGAGTTCGAGTGGCTGGGCGAGCGCAACCCGAAGCCGGAAGGCGTCGGCTTCTACTATCTCGACCACCTGACCCACAATGTCTATCGCGGCAATATGGACAAGTGGTGGGCCTTCTACCGGGATCTGTTCGGGTTCAAGCAAATCCACTATTTCGATATCGACGGTCGCATTACCGGCCTTGTAAGCCGCGCTATCACCAGCCCCTGCGGCAAGATCCGTATTCCGCTGAACGAATCCAAGGACGAGACAAGCCAGATCGTCGAATATTTGAAGAAGTACAAGGGCGAGGGCATCCAGCATATCGCGGTGGGAACGGAACACATCTACGATGCCACCGATCGGCTGGCCGATAATGGGCTGAAATTCATGCCCGGCCCCCCGGATGTCTATTACGAGAGATCGTTCCAGCGCGTGGCCGGTCATTCGGAGCCGATCGAGCGCATGAAGAAATACGGCATTCTGATCGATGGCGAAGGCGTGGTGAATGGCGGCATGACGAAGATCCTGCTGCAGATATTCTCCAAAACCGTTATCGGCCCGATCTTCTTCGAGTTCATCCAGAGGAAGGGTGACGAGGGCTTCGGAGAAGGCAACTTCCGCGCCCTTTTCGAATCCATCGAAGAAGACCAGATCCGCCGCGGCGTGCTCAAGGAGGCCGCTGTATAGCCCAATTTGTGGTCGACTGAGCGGGCGAGCGGACCCTAAGCTCGCCCGCTTCCACTGTCCCCGAGCCCAACTCCGGCGCCTATTGCCGCCGGAGATCTCGTGATCAGCCCCCGGCTCGCATTAACAAACTTTCCAAGTTTTTCTTTACGGCACATTCTTTGAATGCATGCTATGGGAGTTGCCAGTTGGCAGCCCCGGTCGAGGCTCGTGCGTCCTCGGCCCGGTAGCAGAATGGGGGCATTTGGAGTTTGTGCGGGTTCGGCGGATATTTCGGCGCGGGCGTTTCTGAGGCGGAACCGCTTTTGCGGCGGATGGCCTCGGCCATCGCCCATCGCGGGCCGGACGAGCGCGGCACCGCCGTACTCGATGGTGCGGGCCTTTGCCATACGCGCCTTTCCATCGTCGGTCTTGCCGACGGCCAGCAGCCTATGTCTCTTGATGGCGGCAGGCTCACCATCGCCTTCAACGGCGAGATCTTCAATTACGTGGAATTGCGCGAGGCGCTGATCGCCCGCGGCCGCACCTTCCGCACTGCGAGCGACACGGAAGTCATCCTCCATCTCTATGACGAGAAGGGACCGGACTGCCTTGCCGACCTGAACGGCGATTTCGCTTTCGCCATCTGGGATGCGCCACGCCGCCGCATGTTTCTTGCACGCGACCGCATGGGCGTGCGTCCGCTCTTCTATACGAGCGTGGGCGACCGGCTCTTCTTCGCTTCGGAAGTCAAAACGCTCCTGCAGGTGCCGGGTGTCGAGGCGGAGATGGATCCGTTCGCGCTCGACCAGATGTTCACGCTCTGGGCGCCCATAGCTCCCCGCACCGCCTTCAAGAACATTCACGAGCTTGAGCCCGGGCACATGATGCTCGTCGAGGAAGGGCGCCAGGCGATCCGGCCCTACTGGTCGCTTTCTTTCCCGGAACATGGCGCGCCCAGCCGCCACACGGATGAGCGCGCCGTGGCGGAAGAGCTGCGGGCACTGCTCACCGACGCGACACGGCTGCGCATGCGCGCCGACGTGCCGGTTGGCTCCTATCTTTCGGGCGGCCTCGACTCCTCCGTGATCTCGGCGCTGGCGGCCGGCATGACGCCGGAGATCCTGCGCACCTTCTCCGTTGCGTTCGAAAGCGCCGAGCACGATGAGAGTGCCTTCCAAAACGAGGTGGCGGCAGCACTTGGCACAATGCATGCCTCCGTCAATTGCGGCGACGGTGACATCGCCGCGGTTTTCCCCGATGTGATCCGTTTTACCGAAAGGCCGATCCTGCGCACCGCGCCCGCCCCGCTCTTCAAGCTTTCGGCGCTGGTGCGCGAAAGGGGCCTGAAAGTGGTGCTCACGGGCGAGGGGGCCGACGAGGTCTTCGCCGGCTACGACATCTTCAAGGAGGCGCGGGTGCGCCGCTTCTGCGCGCGCCAGCCCGGCTCGCGCATGCGTCCGCATCTCTTCCGCAAGCTCTACCCTTATCTGCCCGGGCTCAAGCAGCAATCGGCCGAATATCTCGCCGCCTTTTTCGGTGCGGGCGCGGATTCGCTCGATGATCCGCTCTTCTCGCACAAGCCCCGCATGCGCGCGACGGGTGCGGCCAAGCTCTTCTTCTCCGCCCAGCTGCGCGAGACATTGGCCGGTTACGATGCGGCGGAGGAGCTTGCCTCACGCCTGCCGCAGGAGTTTCCCCGCTGGCATCCGCTGCATCAGGCGCAATATCTGGAGTCCCGCTTCCTGCTCCCCGGCTACATCCTTTCCAGCCAGGGCGACCGCATGGCCATGGCACACGGCATCGAAGGGCGCTTCCCCTTCCTCGATCACCGGCTGGTTGAGTTCGCCACCACCCTGCCGCCGGAGATGAAGCTGAAGGGCCTGGTCGAAAAGCACATTCTGCGCGAGGCGACCAAGGGCCTCCTCCCGGAATCGATCCTGCGCCGCACCAAGCAGCCATACCGTGCGCCCGACAGCGCCTCATTCCGCGGAGCGGGCGAGAAGGACTATGTCCGCGAGGCGATGAGTGCGGAAAAACTTGCCGACTGCGGACTTTTCAACCCGGCATCCGTGTCCAAACTCTTCGCCAAGAGCCGTCAGCAGCCGCTTTCCGGCTTTCGCGACAATGCCGCTTTTGTCGGCATCCTTTCGTCCCAGCTATGGCTGGAGACCTTCACCGGTTCACGCATTCGCGCCGTCGAGGCGGCATAATTGGAGATTGGAATGGCAGGCAGCATCAAGGATCAGGTCAGGGCCTTCATCGTCGAGAATTTCCTGTTCGGAGACACCTCCGCCCAGATCGATGATGACGCATCTCTCATCGAGAACGATGTCATCGATTCTACCGGGGTGCTGGAATTGGTCGCTTTTATCGAGGAGCGCTTCGGCGTGACTATGGCGGACGCCGAGATCGTTCCCGCCAATCTCGATTCCCTTGACCGTATCACAGCCTTCGTCAGCACGAAGACTGGCAAGGAATCGCTTAACGCCTGAGCGGAAGGCTGGAGGCCGGGATGCGTGTCGAAGAATTCCTGCGGGGCAGCGCCTCGCGCTACGGGGAAAAGACCGCTCTCGTGAGCGGGTCCACGCGGCTCAGCTATGGCGAGTTCGACGCGCTGACGGACCGCCTTGCAGCGGCGCTCGCGGCTAACGGCGTGCGGCGCAACGACCGCGTGCTCATCTTCATGGACAATGCGTGGGAGGCGGCGGTCTCCATCTTCGCTGTCCTCAAGGCCGGCGCCACCTTCAGCCCCATCAACGCCTCCACAAAGGCGGAAAAGCTCGCCTACATCATCGGCAACTGCGAGGCTGCCGCAATCCTCACGCAGGCCAAGCTAATGCCGGTCGCGGCCGAGGCGCGCGCGCTTCACGGCCAGCCGCTTCTTCTGATCTCCACAGAAGGCCGGGGCGGTACCGTACCGGACGGTACGGTATCTTTTACGCAGTGCCTTGAGGCCGAGCCGGCGCCGGTCGCCCATCGCGGCATCGATGTCGATCTCGCCATGCTCATCTACACATCGGGCTCCACCGGCCGGCCCAAGGGTGTGATGATGACGCATCGCAATATCGAAGCTGCGGCCACATCCATCACCACCTATCTGCGCAACAGGCCCGATGACATCATCCTCAACGTGTTGCCGCTCGCTTTCGACTATGGGCTTTATCAGCTCCTGATGTCGGTCAAGATGGGCGCCACGCTGGTGCTGGAAAAATCCTTCGCCTTCCCGCATGCCATCTTCGATCTGATGCGGAAGGAAAACGTAACCGGCTTTCCGCTTGTGCCGACCATGGCGGCGATGATCCTGCAGATGCGCGATCTGGAGCCCGGCTTCCTGCCCACGCTGCGCTACATCACCAACACCGCCGCCGCGCTTCCGCCGCCACATATCGCCAGGCTGCGCGAGCTGTGCCCTGGCATCGAGCTTTATTCCATGTACGGGCTCACCGAGTGCAAGCGCTGCACCTACCTGCCGCCGGAAGAGCTTGATCGGCGGCCCGATTCGGTCGGCATCGCCATCCCCAATACGGAAGCCTTTGTGGTGGATGATGACGGTAAGCCGGTCCCGCCCGGCGAGGTGGGCGAACTCGTCATCCGGGGCCCGCATGTCATGAAGGGCTATTGGCGCAACGACAAGGCGACGGTGAAGATGCTGCGCCCCGGCCTTAATCCGTGGGAAAAGGTGCTCTACACGGGCGATCTCTTCCGCATGGATGCCGATGGCTTTCTCTACTTCGTCGGGCGCAAGGACGACATCATCAAAACGCGCGGCGAGAAGGTCGCGCCCAAGGAAGTGGAAGCGGTGCTTCACACCCATCCTTCCATTGCAGAGGCCGTCGTGGCGGGGGTTGTCGACCCGGTGCTCGGGCAGGCCATCGCCGCCATGGTCGTCTCCAGGGATCCCGCGCTGACCGAGCGCGAGGTTATCCGCCACTGCTCGCAGCATCTGGAGGATTTCATGGTACCCAAGATCGTGAAATTCGTCACTGAACTGCCGAAGACCGACACGGGCAAGGTGAGCCGCAGGCTCGCCGCCGAAACCATAGAGCCAGCCGAATGAACTCCACTGCGCCTTTTTCCGTCGCCACTCTCGCCATAGATCCCGCCGCCGAGGTGGAACGGATCGTGGCCGCTCTCCGCGAGCAGCTCCGCTCGCTGCGCAAGCGTGGGCTGGTGCTGGGCGTCTCCGGCGGCATCGATTCCAGCGTTTCCACCGCGCTCGCAGTCAGAGCAGTCGGCGCGAAGAATGTCTGCTGCCTGTTCATGCCCGAGAATGATTCCGATCCCGAGAGCCTTGAGCTCGGCCGGCTGCTCACGAACACCTTCGGGATTGAAGGCATCGTGGAAGATATTGGTCCTGCGCTCAGAGCGATTGGTTGCTATGAGCGGCGCGACGGCTTCATCCGCAAGCTCGTGCCGGACTACGGTCCCGGCTGGGCGTCCAAGATCGTCATCTCCAACGCGCTTGAAGGTGCGGCCTACAACATCTCCTGGCTTGTGGTGCAGGACCCAGAGGGGAACCAGAGCAGGCATCGGATGACGCCGGAGGTCTATCTCGGCATTGTCGCCGCCACCAATATGAAGCAGCGCACGCGCAAGCAGATCGAGTATTACCACGCCGACCGGCTGAACTTCGCCGTGCTCGGCACGCCGAACCGGCTGGAATACGATCAGGGCTTCTTCGTTAAGAACGGCGATGGTGCTGCCGATGTGAAGCCCATCGCACATCTTTATAAGTCACAGGTCTACCAGCTTGCCGAATATCTCGGCGTGCCGGAGGTGATCTGCCGCCGCCCGCCGACGACCGACACCTATTCGCTCGCCCAGACGCAGGAGGAATTCTACTTCTCGCTGCCCTATGACCGGATGGACCTCTGCCTCTACGGCCTCAACCATGGCCTTCCGGCGAGCGCCGTTGCCGCGGCGGCCTCACTCACCGAAGAGCAGTTGCAGAGTGTATGGGCTGATGTCGCCGCGAAGCGCAAGGCGACGCGCTATCTTCACCTCCCGCCGCTGCTCGTCGATAAGGTGTCAGAGGTCGGCGCCTGAAAAGCTACGCTAGGGGAGGCCGCTCAACCTTCGTTCAGCTTTCGGCTTTCAACCCATGCCTTCGGATCGACACGTGAGCGGAGAAACCCGACGGGTAGCGCCGCCGCGTGGAAAAACCAGGCCACCACGACGTAAAGTCCCATTGCCAAGCCGCCTTTGCGCAGAGACATGACCGCCACGGCAAAGGCGAACGTCGCAAGCACGATGCCGAGCGCCAGAAGCTTATTCGGTAGAACGACCAGAAGCGCCAGCGCAAAGACCATCCATGCCAGCACGAGCCCCCAGAGGCGCAGCTCAGGCAGCTCCTTCAGGAGGCAAAGGAAGTGGGGCTTGCCCATTGCCGCACGCAGCAATTCGCCAATGCCGAACAGATATTTGCTCTTCCAGCGCCTGACGAGCAGCCGATAGGAATTTTCGACATGGCCGTAATGCTGCACGAAGCGCCTGTCGAGGCGGACGAGCCGCCATCCGGCATTGCGCAGGCGGATGCCGAGATCGAATTCCTCATAGCCATGCAGATTCCGGTCGGTCAGGTAGCCGATACTCTCAATAGCCGCGCGGCGGTAAAGCCCGCCGCCGTTCATTCGGTCGATTTCGCCGACGCGGTTTTCCGGCGCGTTGCGCGTTACGCGGCGGGAGAATTCCAGGTTCGAAAGGTTCATCTCCTGGACATGACCGGTCACTCCCGCCACGTCGGTATGGTTTTGCAGGTAATTGATCGCGTCCGGAAGGAAGCTGGGTTCGAGATCCATGTCGCCATCGAGAAGGCAGATCAGATCGTATCGCGCATATTGGAAGCCAAGCTGGCCGCCTAGGCCGCAGCTGGGCTTTGCGGGATCGATGATCTGCACCATGGTCACCGGATAGTGCGAGACGATCTCGGCTGTCCGATCAGTGGAGCCACTGTCGGCAACAATCACCTCACCCAGGCCACCCGGCAGGCCAGCCAGGGCGTGCTCAATGGTGGATGCGATGCGCTTTTCCTCGTTGAGCGTCTTGATGATGATGCTGACCGACAAGCCTATCTCCCAGCAAGTCGGAATCGGGCAAAAAGGCGCAGCACAAACCAGACGCCAGTTCCGCCCACGATTCCACCCATGAGCTTTATGGCAAAATCGGCGAAGCGAGCATGACGGTCCGTCAGCGTCAGTTGTAGAAGCTCAAGCCCGGCGGCGGCCAGCACAATGGCGAACAGGATGAGAAGGATGCGCCTCGGGAAAGCAATGGCATAGAGGCCGCCAAGCAGGGCAAAGGCCAGGAAGTGCTCGAAATGGGGCGGAAATCCCGTGCGCGGCCGCATATCCAGAGGTGACAATGTGGAATAGAGGATGACTGCCAAAATCAGGAATGGCGCTGCCATCCGAGCCCAATCGAGCAGTCTTTGCGCCGGACGCGGTGCCCTGGCGCTTCCCGATAAAGTCTGTGTTTCGTCCGTAAGGCGCATCTATTCTCGTTATTGTTGATGGGGAAACAGCGAGCGATAAACGACCGCGGTCCGCTCCGCAATGGAGGACCAGCCATATTGCTCTTCGATGCGCCGCGCACGCTGGCGTCCTTCCTCCGGGAGGTAGAGCTCGGCGAGCTTGCGTTCGATCGCTGCCGCCAGGGCATCGATATTGCCCAAGGGGAAGTAGTCTTCGGGAGGAAGACCCACTTCGAGATTGGCGGGAATGTCGCTTGCAAGAACCGGCAGCCCATAGCCAAGCGCTTCGAGAAGCGCGATCGGCATGCCTTCGTGGCTCGACGGGAGGATGAAGAGAGCTGCATTCGAAAACAGAGCGGCCAGGTTGCCCCCGCTCTGGAAACCGGTCATGACAACACCGGGAACTTGGCGCGCTCTCTTCTCGACCTCTTTGGAATAAGGTGTTGCGAAATCACTGCCGCCGACGATCACCAGCTTGCACGTATTCGGCTTGAGCCTTGCAAAGGCTTCGATCAGGTCCGTCTGCCGCTTCTCGGGAACCAGCCGGGCCACCGTCAGAATATAGTTCCGTCTCGTCAATCCGAAATGCTCGAGCGCTTCGGTTCCACCCTCCGAGGCGTGAATCGCCACGCCATTGGGTATAAAGCTGACGGGAACGTCATACTGAAGCTGCATCGTATGTGCGACGCCGGCGGCAACTGCTATCCGCCGGTTGGCGAACTTCATGCCGAATGCCTCGCCGAGCCTCAGCATTCTTTTTGCAAAGGCCCCCCATTTCTGCCTGTCGTAGTCGAAGCCATGGTGGGTTACGACCACCTTCAGGCCCAAAAGCCGGGCCAGCGGCACCATCAGCGAGGGGCCGATTGCGTGGATATGCAAGATGTCAGGACGGCGAAACGCCGAATAAAGGACACCGAGGAATGTATGAACCGCGGCTTCAAACGCCACTCGCCTGGGCGACCAGAGGGGCACTACCCTAATGCCGTCCCAGACCACCGGCTTTTTCTCCTTCAGATATTCACGGCGCCCGATGACGGTAACTTCCCAGCCAAGCCGCGTCAGTTCCTGGCCGAGTATCTCCACATGGCGTTCGACCCCGCCTTGCACATTGGGTATGCCGCGCAGGCCAAGCATCGTGACGCGCCCGGTGGATTGGGATGAAGGACGTGGATCGCCACCGCCACCGGAGTGGCCAGATGGTCCTGGGACAAACTTCTTCCGGTCGGCCGGCTTCTCATTGCCCGCCACTGCGTCTTCCCTGAGTGATGGCTGCGGAGGGTTTCCCATCGTCTTCAACAAAGATGTTCCTTAAACCGCAACACGTTTGAGCTAGGTCCCATAGGGCCTCGCCGCGCCAAAATCCGAGCCGACAAGCGTGGCATAGAGATCAAGCGTGCGCTGCCGGTAGGCTTCCGCGGAGAATTCGCCGGAAATCCAATCCCGGCCCCGCATTCCCATGGCCGCGCGCTCTGCCGTGGAGAGCGATGCCAAATCCGTGAGCGCACGCGCAAGGTCCTCCGGCGAGCCGGCCTTCGCGGTGCGGCCAGTCTCTCCTTCCCTGATCATTTCAGGTATTCCGCCGATGGCGGAGCCGATCACCGGCCGTCCGAGCGCATAGGCTTCCAGAATGCTGATCGGGGCATTCTCATACCATTCGGAGGGCAGAACCAGCGCCTTCGACTCGCCAATCAATCTATGAAGTTTCTCACCGGACACATAGCCCGCAAAGGTGACATCAGCGCCGCTCGCCAGAGCGAGATCGCGCAGCGCTTTTTCCTCGGGACCGGTGCCGGCGATGAGGAGTTTTTGCCCGGCCAATGCCGCCGCGCGGATCAGCGTTGCAATGCCCTTTTCAGGCGCGAGGCGGCCCGCATAGACAAAATAGTCCCGCTCGGTCCAGCCGGTTTTTATCTGCGAAACGTCGACGAAATTGGGAATGTAGACGAGCTTTTCCCCCGGCCACCCCCATTCGATGAGCTTTTCGCGATAGAAGCGGCTGGGCACCACAATGCGGTCGATCTTGTCTCTGTAGAGGCCGAGAAACCTGTGCACCAGTGTTTCGATAAAAACGACGCCGCTGACGGCAGCGGAGTCCTTTACGCAGCGGTTCAGGGCGACGTTGTATATACGCCCGCCCTTGCACTGTTCGCAGATCATTCCTTGCCGCAGCATCTTGTAGGCCGGGCAGGCAAGCTTGAGGTCGTGCGCCGTCATGACGACTGGGATGCCGGCGTTCTTCAGCGTCGAGAAAATGGCGGGCGAGAGGTGGTGATAGACGTTATGGGCATGGGCGATTGTCGGCGGTGCGGCGGCGATAAGTTGCGAAAGCTTACGCTGCGCCTCGAAGGAATAGATAACCTTGGCCGCGTCCAGAGCTTTTGTAAGCACGCCGTGCTGATTGCCGTACTCGATCTCGGAGACAAAATAGTCGGACCATTCGGACGGTTCGTTCCGTTCGTGCTTCATCGCGAAAGGAACGACATCCCAGCCTATTTCGGCAAAGAGCGCCATGTGGTCGAAGAACACCGCTTCGGCTCCGCCGCGGCGATAGAAATAGTTGTTGATGGCCAGGAGGCGCGGCGCGCCAGCCCGGATGACCGATCGTGTCACCGCTTATTCTCCCAGCCCAGCAGCGAAACGGCCTCACCGACCGTTACGATCCGGCACCCTTTTGCCACGGCATAGGAAACCAGGTGCTCAAAGGTTCCCGGCGTGCAGCCGAAAGGTGTCGGGACTTCAGCGATATCGTGCGTGAAGAAGACCAGCCATCCCGGTTCCGCAGCCACATCGTCAATCCAGCGGGTCAGTGAGCGCGCATGGGTCTCGGGCTGACGGATTTCCACTCCCTTCAGCATCAGATGATCGGTGCTGCCGCGATTGATGGCCTCGCCTGCGCCTCTGCAGGTCGCATAGCGGGCGTGGAGCGCCCGTCTTGCGGGAGGCCACGCGGCATTGAACGGATAGGCAAAGTTGCGGATCGGCTGCTCAACGCCAGCCTCCCGAAGATAGGCCTCGTTCCTCGTCAAATCCGCCCGAAGAGCGCCGCCGAGATTGCGGAGCTTGCGGTGGGCGAATGTATGGCAGCCGATTTCATGTCCGCGCAAAGAAAGTTCGCGGCAGCCCTCGCGTGAGATCAATGTGCGATCCGCCTCCACCTGGGAGCCGAGGCCGCCGGCAATGTAGAATGTGCCGCGGGCGTCATGTCGCTCCAGAATGCCCGCGCCATTCGAAAGGGCAGTGTCAGGAACATCATCGAAGGTGAAAGTGACGAGTGGCGTGTCCGTGACCACCTCTCGGCGCCGGCTTCCCATCTTCCAAAGAAGGCGATTGACGGCGCGATCGATCAGTTCGCCCGTGTCTTTTCCGAGCCCCCCCATCATTTCTATGTTCCCCCTGGTGCCCGAGAATGGATAATCCGGGTAGAGGCCGAAGCCTGGAGCCGGAATCCGTAAAGTGCCAGCATGAAGGTGAACCAGAGCATATTGCCACCTTCAAAGAACAGGCTTTCGAGGCCGGCATTGAAAAGAGTGTACAGCCAAACGCGGGTATAAAGCCGCATCAGCGGAGAGTGCTGCTCTTCCGGCCTTACGCGAGAAATATCGCGAAGGGGAAGAATAAGCACCCAGATCAGCGTCAGCGCCAGTCCCGGTATTCCCGTCGTCAACGTGATATCGAGAAAGGAATTGTGCCCGTTGGCGGCCGCAACCGCCCATGTCTCGATCGACCCGCCGCTATATACCAGTTCTTCCGTCTGCCAGAACCCCTTGAAGCCGTAGCCTGCGATAGGGCTCTCCGCAATCGCCTCGAATGCAAAGCGCCAGATATCGGCGCGGTTCGTAAACGTCGCGTCAATGCCGAGATTCGTGAGAAATTCGCCAACTGGCCTGATCACGGCCGAACCAACAGCCAGCAAATTGAAGAGAGCAACGCCCCCTATCGCGATGGGCGCGCGCAGGAAACGGAAGCGTTCGAACACCCATGCCACGATCAGGATGGCCGGAAGCATGGCGCTGGATGTCTTCCCTCCCGTGTGCAAAAGGAAGAATACCGCCAATATGACGATGATCGCGCCGAGCAAACGGGACCAGGCGGCCATGACGAAAAGGCCGAAGAAGGTGGCGATCACCATGGCTGCCGCGGCGCTGTTCTTATGCGGGAAATGCCCACGCCAAAGCCCGGCATTCATCGGCTCCCGCAGTTCGGCGGCCTGGTGAATGGACACGAGCGGTTTAAAAACGACGCCGTAATAGGAAAGCACCAGTGCCGCCAGCGTTCCAAAAGCGAGCATCTTAGCGAAATGCCGCTCCGAAACAGGAAGAAGGAGATAGATGCTGGCGTTCATCGTCACGATGATCGCCAGAACAACGCCCTTTATTCCCAGCATCGGCTCGTTAGACAGGACCGAGACGAACAGGAACCACGTGAAAAGCGGAATGAGAAGGAGGCGCGGCTGGAAGATTTCGTTCCGAAGTGCATGAAGCAGCCCGAAAAGCAGGATCAGGCCGGATAATCCAAGGGAGACGATCTGATTGAGCCGGTTCGAGTTTCCCGCGGACGGGTCGAGCACGGCCGCGCCGGTCAGATCGACAAACGGGTTCAGGGATATCCAGAAGAACAGGAACAGCGCCATGAACAGCACCGTTCGCGTGGCGGTGTGAAGCGCTCCTTCCGGCAGATCGACGGCTGTCAGCTGCGCCGTCTGCATCGAACAGGCTCCTGCCTCATGTGGCGTACCGGTGCGGCTGGCGCAGATGTCTTAGAAGCCCGAGCGCCAGCGCCAAGCCTAGGCCGATGAAGAGTCCAGCCAGGGCGCCCGCAGCGAGGAGGATCATGGTGCGCGGCGGCCAGCTTCGCGAGGTCGGTGGCACGGCGCGCGAGATCACGCGGATATTGCTGGTGTCGATCTGCTGTCTTTCGGTGATCTGCTGGCTGCGCGAAAGGAATGTCTCGTAAAGCGCGGCCTTCGCGCGTGCATCACGTTCCAGTTCACGAAGCGTCACCAGAGCGCTGTTGTCCTGGAAAACGGTGTTTTCTTCTTCCTGCGCTTTCTGGCGCAGTTCAGTCAGGACCATGTTCGCCTGGTCGGCTTCCGATTTGGCAGCATTGAGGATGCGTTGGGCTTCCGCGGCAATGGCACGTTCCACAGAGGCTATTTCGGTTCTGATCGCTTGCAGGCGCGGATGCCGGTCCAGATAGGTGAGTGAAAGAGCCTGCAACTGCTGCTGAAGATCGTTGTACTGGGCCCGCAGCGTCGTCAGGGTTTCCGATTGGAAGCCGGGCAGGGTGGCGGAGCTTCGTTCGTCCAGAGCCCGCTGGAGTTCGCGATAACGTGTGTCGAGCTGGATCTGGCGCTGTTGGGCTGCCAAAACCTGGGTGTCCAGCTCGCCGGAACGGCGTGCGCTCACCAGGTCGTCACCGCTCGATTGGAGATCGTTCTCGCGCTTGAATTCTTCCGCGCGCGCCTCCGCTTCCGTGACACTGGCCCGCAACTCGTCCAGGCGCTGGCTGATGCTGGAGGCAACGCGGCCAGCGCTCCGTGAGGCGGATTCGAACAGCTCCGTCTCGAAAGCATCCACGATGGCATTGGAGATTTCGACCGACTTGAGGGCGTCATCCGTCCAGACGCTGAGCACCACGACATAGGAACGCTCTTCGCGGCGCGCTTCAACACGTTCGGAAAGGGCTCGCAAAACGCTAAGCTTCAGATCTTCTTCCTCGGGAGGACCGGAGATGAGCTCTTTGATCGGATCAAACCAGCCCGGTTTCACAAATTCGGGGTCTTCCGTCAGGTTCAGCTCGTCGATGACGCGCTCCAGCACGTTGCGCGAGGTAAGGACCCTCAGCTTGCTTTCCACCTCAAGCAGCTGGGTGTCGCGCTGCGGCGTGTTGGCGAAAACATCGTCATCGACCACCTGCAGGTTGGACGGGTCGACCACGATATCGGTGTAGACGGTGTATCGCGGCGTGGCAGTGATAGCATAGCCAAGGGCGAGGCCCACTCCGAGCAGCACCATCAGGGCAATGAGGTATTTCCCTCGGTCGAGCCATGAGAGCACATCGTCCGGCGTGAGGCGGCGAAAGCGTTCCAGATAGTCGGAAATGCGCGCTTCGTTGGCAGGAAGCCGCGGGGTGACTGGCGGCTCAGCTGGCTCTATGGCAGGCGCGGCGCTGGGGAGCATGTTGAGAAGCGAGCCGCGGGCGGCCGGCTTCGCGGCCGGAGCACCACCGGGCTTCTTCGATCCGCGAGGGGGTTTTGCTACTTCATACATGCCATACCTGCGCAAAACCTTGCTTGATCTGGAGCTGCAACTTTGAGTGAAGTCCCTAAGGCACTTTATCCCGGTATTGTTTATTACATCTTAAGTCATTCTTGAGGCAAACCGCGCCGCTTCATGCTTTGTCCTTAAAGGCCGGCAACCAGATTGCTCCACCGTTCCGATGCCAGCCCGCCGATATAGATGTCATCGTGAAGGGCGGCTTCCACAATTTCAGGGTGGCGGCTTGCGAAGCAAAAATAGCCGGAATGCTTGAAGGTGAGCTGCCGCTGGCGCATCATCGCCCGCATGAAGAAGGGTTGGGCCATGCCCCTTGCCTCGCAATACCCTTCCGCGTCGAGGAAGGCGAGCATTTGATCGATGACGTCCCGCTCGCTTCCTTCCTGACAGATTACATTGAGGATTCGGGCGATGCGGTTCGGCTGGCCGAAATAGAGCATCAGCCCGATGATCTCCCCCTCCTTGTTCACAATCCGGCGGCAATTCAAGGTGCCGCAGGCGGCATTCTTTCCCGCAAGCCCAATCAGCCAGGAGAATTCCTCAGCCGACCAGACGGGCCGGACTGAAAAGCGCCTCAGCAGATTTTCTGCCTGCCGCCGAAATTCCTCGAAGCTCGCCGGCTCTATGCGGTAGCCCGTTTCGGCGGCGGGCTTGAAGGAGTGGACGAGCCGCCGCGCAAGCCAGTCCAATGGCCGCGCGAGCGGCCTCAGCGGAAGGCGTTTTGCCGCCGGAACGGCAGCGAAGAGCCGTTCGAGCGCGCTCGCGAAGGGGCGGAATGCGCGCCGCCATTCCAAGCTTTGAATTGGCAGGGTGTGGCCGCCTCCGGCTTCCCAATGATCGGCGCTCACAGGCGAAGCATTGTCGGAAAATGTGAAGTCCTGCCGCTTAGCGCGCAATACGCGCGCCAGGTGCGCAGCCCCCATCGCGCCGGATTTTCCATTCGCCATGAAGGCGCAAAGAAGCCGTGCGACAAGCTTCCTCTCGCCGACCCAAAACTGCATGGGGATCGACAGGACAGCGCTGTCGATGTCGCCTTCCGCATTCTCATGAAGGATGCTGCCGTATTCCGGCGCATAAAGCGGGCTGGAGAAGAATGCAGCGTCCAGATAACCATGGAGTTCCGGACTGCCCTCCCTCTTCTCCTTCCTGAAGATGCAGTTGAAAAGCCTGCCGACTGCGGGGATATCGCTTCGCTCCATTGGGCGGACGCGCCCTTTCCGCCCGGCCGCGACGGCAACCGGCTTCGGGCAATCCAGCGGGGGTGAGGCGGTACTCGCGGCATGGTCGCTTTTGGGAATCTCCATCGCGTTCACGACCGTGCCCCCTTCAGAACGTGCGTTCCGGCGGAACCGATCCTGCTCTTTCGGACGGCATGCAGCAGCACCAGCCAGGACGCGACGATCATCGCGAATTCGATGACGTAGAACGAAATAATCGTGCCTTCCGGGGGGGCATACCAGGTGGCCCATGCGGTGATCGCGCAGCCGAAGAGGCTGCCGAGTGACATTACCGTTCCGCGGTAGGCGTGGTTTCCGGCCGCGCCGAGCGCCTCGACGGCGACCGACCAGATCGCCAGCAAGATCACGACCCAGATGAGCTGGCGCACAAAGGAAACGAGGGAGACGTAGTCGTGGCCAAACAGGTAGGGCAGGAGCGGTGCGATGATGAACACGGTGACCGCCGCCGCAACCGATATCACAGTCGCGGCGAGTAGCACTTTCATCACGCGTTCCATGATTTGGTGCAGCCCTTCGGCGCTGGCTTTCGCGGAGCCTGGATAGATCAGGCGGTTGAGCGCTTCGACGGAGAGATAGCTGCTTTCCATCATGCGGCGCGCGACGCTGTAGCTCGAGACGATCTCGGGCGTGGAGACGAAGCTCAGGACCATGAGATCCACATTCTGCCGTGCGGCGCGAAGGATGAACGGGACACAGAAATAGATGCCGTTCTTAATCTCTGCCTGGACAATCCGGAATTCAGGACTGCCAAGACGAAGGAGTACCCGGAAACAGAGGAGGGCAACCAGGACATGGCAGACGAATTGCCAAATCGCCCACTCCGCCGTGGTCGACACGCCGAAGGCAAAGCAGGCCAGCACGGCGGCGATGGTCCTTGCGAGAGCGAAGCCCACGACAATCTTGTTCGCGGTGCCAAACTCGCTCCGCCCTATGAAAGTCTGCTCCGCCAGGACGATCAGGCGAACGAGGACGATATTGGTGGCCAGCATAGCGCCAATCAGGAGCGCGTTCAGGGCCGGGTCGTCCGATAGCTTGAACAGAAATGGAAGGCCGACAACACCAGCCGCAACCAGGACGACGCCCGTGATCGCCGTCAGGATGAGGTTGTGGCCCAACATCACGGGGTAGGCGGACGGGTCGCGGGCTACCCGGCGGACGAGACTTTCCATGGCGCCTAGACCGCACAGATGCAGCGCAACGCTGCATATCGCGGTGATGGCTACGAAGAGGCTGAACTCGTGAACGCCCAGCGATCTGGCAAGAACAGCAAAGGTGATGAGCTGCGCGGCAGCGCTGATGACGAGGCTTCCACCCGATGCCGCATAAGCAACGAGCTTTTCAAAGGCGGATTTGAAATCGCCTGTGATCTGCCTGAAACCGAACATCCCACCCCGCGCGCAGGTACCAGCCTGTTCCGCTCCCATTCTCTTGGCCTGAGAACGGCAAAACTGGAGCCTTTGCCTCTCATATACTCTATTTCATGGTTTTGATACCCGGCTCTAATGGCGGCAGAGTTAATACGGCCTCCGTTGCTGCTACAGCGCGTGCGCTTTTCGGACGGACGAGAGGCTGTAGGTTATCGACTCTACAATTGTGCTCTCTGAAACCGCTTCCGGGCCGACACGCTAGGAGTTTCAAGCTCCATTTACCTCTGTGATCTATATCCACTTTCACCATTCCGGGGAGGCGAGCGCCGCATGGCAAAACCAACCAGAACCGATGCGGATATCCAGGCCGGCGCGCCGCACCCGAAAACCGCCCGTTTCATGGGCATCGAGCTGGAACTGGCGCCGGATGTATTGGTGCCGAGGGAGGAAACGGAGCTTCTGGGCCGGAGCGCCGTCGATTTGTTGAAGGGCATGGCCGGTTCGCCGATCGTGATCGACATGTGCTGCGGCTCCGGCAATCTTGCCCTCGGCATTGCGGCTGCTGTTCCTGCTGCACGCCTATGGGCTTCCGACCTCACCGAAAGCACCGTTTCCCTGGCGCGGCGCAATGCAGAACGGCTCGGCCTCCTCGATCGCGTAAAGGTCGTGCAGGGCGACCTCTTTTCCGGCTTGGCAGACGAGGGGCTGGAAGGGCGGGTGGACTTCGTCGTGAGCAATCCACCCTATATCTCGACCTCGAGGCTGGAGACCGACCGCGCCCACCTGCTTGAGAACGAGCCGAGGGAAGCGTTCGACGGCGGCCCCTACGGTCTCTCGATCCATCAGCGTCTGGTGCGTGAGGCACCTACGTTCCTCAAGCGCGGAGGATGGCTCGCCTTCGAATTCGGCGAAGGGCAGGAGCGCCAGGTCGCGATCCTCTTGAAGCGCGCCGGGATGTATGAGGAACCGCGCTTTGCTTCCGACCAGGCGGGTAAGCCGCGCGTTGCGATTGCGCGCAGGAAGCAGGAGCCATGACGGCTATCCGCCCTCTGGAGAAGGCGGATATCCCGGCTGTAGCCGGTCTTTTCCAGCGCATTTTCCGTAACGCCGGGCGGCCCCCTCCGGCGTCGCTTACGGCCTACCTGGAGCGGCTTTATCTCGACTTGCCAGGCCGAGACCCGGAGATCAATCCTCTCGTGCATCTCAGGGATGATGGCAGCATCTCGGGTTTCGTCGGCGTAACACCCTTGCCCATGGTTCTCGATGATAAGCCGCTGCGCGCCGCCATCTGTGGCTCGCTGATGGTGGAGGACCGGGAAAGCGATCCGATGGCCGGGGCACGGCTCCTCAAGGCATATCTTGCTGGACCGCAGGATATTTCCTTCAGTGAGACGGCGAGCGAGGTTTCGGCCAATATGTGGATGAGGCTGCGGGGGATACAGCTTCCTTCCTACAGTCTCGACTGGATCCGCGTAATCCAGCCGCTCTCCTTCGCGAGGGAGCTGATCTCCGGCAAGATCGGCGCCGCGCGGCTCCTCTCCGGCCTGGCCGCCGGGTTGGACAACCGGTTGAGCAAGCGCATGGCACCGGATGCGCTACGCTGGTCGGGGATACCGCGAAGCTGGAGGCGCGCTGGCGCATTGAGCGTGTCGGAAATCGGCCGCGATGAATTTGCCGCCCTGGTTCCGGCATTTACCGCTCAATTTTCTCTCCGGCCGGACTGGGCGCCGGGCCAGTTGGATGCGATCCTGCGCGATGCCGAGCGCAAGGAGGAATATGGGCCTGCCGCCTTCTGCAGGGTGGACGCGAAAACCGGCAAGGCGATCGGCGCCTTTTTCTATCATGCGGCGCCGGGCCGGATCGGCCGCGTATTGCAAGTGCTCGCTTTGCCGGGCCAGGCAGGTGCGGTGGTCGACGCGATGTTCGCTCATGCGGCGGACATGGGGCTGGCGGGCTTACGAGGGCGTACACAGCCAGCCCTTCTTGAAGCCATGCTCGGCCGCCGTGTCGCCTTTACGCATCTTGCCTCAACCGTCGTTTACACGCGGGACCCGCAGGTCCTCACCGCCCTTCAGGACGGAAAGGCCTTTCTGAACGGCATTGCGGGCGAGCATTGGAGCCGGCTGATCGGCAGCCGGTTCGACTGAATTTCAAGCCGAAGCTCGATCATCCAATGCGGAGCGAATCGTCGTCGAGCTCCGCGCCTCCACGCACCCTGCGGAACATCTCGACAAGACCGTCAACAGTCATATTCTTGCGGCGCTCGCCAACGATATCCAGAACGATCCGGCCCTCATGCAGCATGATCGTGCGCGTGCCGAGATCGAGTGCCTGACGCATGGAATGCGTGACCATCAGCGTCGTCAGGTGATGGGCTGTCACCAGGCGCTGCGTGATTTCGGCCACGAACTCGGCCATTCCGGGGTCCAAGGCCGCCGTATGCTCGTCGAGCAGCAACACCTCTGCCTTCGCCAAGGTGGCCATTACGAGCGAGACCGCCTGCCGCTGTCCGCCTGACAGAAGCCCCATGCGGTCTGCCATGCGGTTTTCCAGATTGAGGCCCAGCTCAGCCACCCTCTCGCGCAGCTCATTGCGCCGCTCAGCCGTCAACGCGGAACGAAGGCCGCGCTTGCCGCCACGCATCGCCGCAAGTGCGAGATTTCCCTCGATCGAAAGATCCGCGCAGGAGCCGGCTAGCGGGTCCTGGAACACGCGGGCAACCCGGCGCGCCCGCTTTGCAGGCGCCTCCCTGGTGACATCGCGGCCGCCGATCTCGATACGGCCGGCCCTGGGCACCACATCACCGGCAATAGCTGCAAGGAGCGTCGATTTGCCGGCGCCGTTGGAGCCGATAACAGTCGCGAACTCGCCCTCGTTCAGAGTGAGATCGATACCGGAGAGCGCGCGCCGCTCCAGCGGCGTGCCGGGATTGAAGGTGACGTGCAGATCCTTGACCGATATCATCGCACAGCCCCTTTTCCGGCCCGAAGCTTGGGCAGGATCAGCGCCAGCGCAACGAGCACCGCAGTTACGAGATTGAGGTCTGACGGATTGAGATAAAGGAGGTCCGCCGACAGGGCGAGTTGCACCGCCACACGATAAATGACCGAGCCGAGGACGCAGGAAAAAAGGGCGATCAGCATCGAACGGCTGCGGAGCAGGGTTTCACCAACGATCACCGAAGCAAGGCCAACCACAATAGTGCCAACGCCCGAAGTCACATCCGCGAAGCCGGAAACCTGCGCGAAGAGCGCGCCTCCCAGGCCCGTTAGCGCGTTCGACAATGCCATCCCCACATAGATCTGCCCGCCCACATCCACGCCGTTGGCGCGTGCCATGCGCGCATTGGCGCCAGCCGCCCGCATAGCCAGCCCAAAATCGCTGCCGAGGAAACGCGCGAGCAGAAGCAATGTTATCAGGATCAGGATGGCAAGCAGGAGCGGACGGACAAGATGGTCCGCCAGACCAAGGTCATAGAAGGATGTGACGACGGTGTCCTGATTGAGCACCGCCATGTTCGGCCGCCCCATAATGCGAAGATTCACCGAGAAAAGCGCGATCATGGTGAGGATGGAGGCCAGCAGATTGAGAATGCCAAAACGGACGTTGAGGAATGCGGTCACCAGCCCGCAGGCGGCACCGCCAAGCGCCGCGACCAGGCAGGCAAGCCATGGGTTCCACCCAGCGGTGATGGCGACTGCTGCAACTGCCGCCCCAAGGGGAAAGGACCCGTCCACCGTGAGATCGGGAAAATCAAGGATGCGAAAGGCGAGAAAAACGCCGAGGGCGACAAAGCCATAGACGAGGCCAAGTTCGACGGCCCCCCAGAACGCGATGGCAGACATCAAGATAAACGACCCTAAAAACAATCAGCACGTGCACTTTCCGGTGGCGCGAAGCACCCGTGAGCGCAAGTAAAAAATGAAAGAAAAGCCTAAAATACGCAGAAAGCGGCCCTGCATTGAGGAGGCAGGGCCGCCTAATCGCTATTCGATGACCTTGGAGGCGCGGTCGATCACAGCCTGGGGAAGCTCGACGCCCATGCCCTCAGCCGCCTTGCGGTTGACCACGAGGTCGGTGCCCGAGGCGAAGGTGACGGGGATGGCGCCTGGTTCTTCGCCCTTCAGAATGCGAACCACCACCTCGGCGGTCTCCTTGCCGACTTCATAATAGTTGAAGCCAACGGAGGCGAGGGTGCCGCGTTCAACCGAATCCGTATCGCCGGAAATCAGCGGAATATCGTTTTCCTCGGCAACACCGATAAGGGACTCCAGGGCTGAGACGATCGTGTTGTCCGTAGGCACGTAGAACGCCTGGACTTTGCCGACCGCGCTGCGGGCTGCGCCCTGCACATCAGCCGACTTGTTGGCGGGCGCTTCCACGACGGAAAGTCCTTCTGCCTCGGCGGCTTCCTTGAAGAGGTTGAGAAGCACGACGGAGTTTGCTTCGCCGGGATTGTAGACGAAGGCGATGGCCTTCACGTCCGGGACCAGCTCCTTGATGAGCGCGACGTGATCCGCGATCGGCGAGAGGTCCGAGACGCCGGTCACATTGGCGCCCGGCTCTTCGTTCGTTTTCACCAAGCCGGCGGCAACCGGATCGGTAACCGCGGAAAAGACGACCGGAATATCGCGCGTAGAAGCCGCAACAGCCTGGGCCGACGGCGTGGAAATCGGAACGATCACATCCGGATTGTTGCCAACGAATTCACGGGCGATCTGGGCAGCGGTCGCGGCATTGCCTTGCGCCGATTCATAGGTGAATTCAAGGTTCTCACCCTCATATCCAGCTTCCTTCAGCCCGTCGCGCACCCCGTCCCGCACAGCGTCTAGAGCGGGATGCTCGACGATTGCCGTGACCGAGACTTTCACGGTCTGAGCATGGGCTGCCGTAGAGAGGGCAAGGCCCGCCGCAGCTAGCAGAAGAATTGTTCGCATTTTTCGCTCCCTGAAACGTTGTCGCCTGTTTCGTTATTCTGCCGGGCACCCCTCGCGGCCGATTGTCACCGGGAAATCCGCAGCCCTGAAGGGTCCTCTTTAAGGGATGAAGAGACGGTTCGTCCAGATGGTGCGGGGCTTTGCAATAAACTTCAGGCTGCATTCCTGGCTGAGGCGGGCGCGAGCCTGCCGCCGCTCATCGGCTTCGATACGCCTGTGGTTTGCGGAAAGCTGATCGGCAACCCGCGTATGCTTCGCACCGCGAGAAAAGCGAAGCATTCGGCTTCGATGGCATCCCCTCGCATTCCAAACTGGTCCACATCCATGGCCTGGACATTCGCACGGCGGCGAAGCTGCGCCATCAGCGCCGGGTTCTTGCGCCCGCCTCCGCACACCAGAAGCCGGTTGGGGCGTTCAGGCAGAAGGTCGAGCGCCCGCCCGACCGCGGCCGCGCTGAAGGCCGTCAGCGTCGCCGCGCCGTTCTCAAGACTTAAACCCTCCGCCATGTCCGCGGTGAAGGAGTTGCGGTCGAGCGACTTTGGATAAGGTGCATTAAGATACGGGTGGTCGAGCAGGCGCGAGAGCCGAGCTTCATCCACGGTTCCGGAAAGTGCGATGCGCCCGTCCGTGTCGAAATTACCCCGGCCATGGCGTTTGACCCAGTCATTGATCGGAGCGTTGGCCGGACCGGTGTCGAACGCGACCATTTGATCGCCGTCGAACCAACTTATATTGCCGACGCCACCCAGATTGAGCATTGCGGTCTCGCAGCCGCCGCCGATCCTGTCGAGAAGCGCTCGATGATAGATCGGCACCAGGGGCGCGCCTTGTCCGCCTGCCTCAACATCTGCGGTGCGGAAGTCATAGACCACATCCGCGCCGACGATCTTGGCCATCAGCGGCCCATCGCCGAGCTGGCGCGTGTGGCCGCGCCGGCCATCTTTTGGGGCGATGTGAAGCACCGTCTGCCCGTGAAAGCCAATCGCCTTGATATCGCCAGGCGAAAGCCCGTTCTCGCGCAGAAAGTCGCAAACGGCCAAAGCCTGTGCCTGGGTGAGGGCCGCTTCTGCTTCACGGAAAATGGCGGGCTCTTGACCCTGAAAACGCCATTTGGCGGCCTCTTCGAGCGCGCGGCCAAGCAGGATCGGCAATTCGGGCGGGTAAGGCGCCAGCTTATATGGCCCGAACGCATCCACCTTTTCTCCGTCGGTGCGGATCATGGCGATGTCGATATTCCCATCAAGCACGGTTCCGGTCATCAAGCCGATCGCCCAGGCAGGCTCCATAATATAATCTTTCTCTCGTCAGCGCGGTCCATGCAGCATGCACACGACGGAAGGAGACCTCAAGCCGCTTCATGACGGTGTTGGGACGACCGTGCATGGTTGCACATGGCCAGGTCACACATACTTGATCAAAAAGGGCGCTGAAACGCAGTCCAAACGGCCCAGGCTGGCGTTTATTTGACCAGGATCTTCCGATGATACATTGGTATCGCATTGTTCCTATTGGAGCGGAAAAATGGTGAGCCTGCACACGGAAAGCACGGGTGACAGATACCGAGATCTTGAGCTTGCGCCGGACGGCGAGCTGCTGCGCATGATGCTGGATGGGCAGAAAAATGCCTTCTCCGCCGTATCCGACGCTCTTCCCGCGTTGGAGAGCGCACTTGCAGCGATGGTGAAGCGGCTTCGTGGATCCGCGGGGCGATTGTTCTATGTGGGCGCTGGCACCTCGGGCAGGCTGGCGGTGCTTGATGCGCTGGAACTTGGGCCTACATTCAGTTGGCCGGATGAGCGCCTGGTGTTGTTGCTTGCGGGCGGTCTTGGCCTTGCGGGTGTGGCCGAGGCGGCCGAAGACGACATACACGCGGCGGTGCGCGCCATAGAGAATGCCGGCTGCGGGCATGACGATGTTATTCTCGCGCTCGCGGCGAGCGGGACGACACCGTACACATTGGCGGCCGTTGAAGCGGCGCGCAAATGCGGCGCGCTTACCATAGGGCTTGCCAATAATCCCGGCGCGCCGCTGCTTGGGAGAGCGGAGATTGGCATTCTGCTCGACACCGGCCCGGAGGCGGTTGCGGGCTCCACGCGCCTTGCCGCGGGAACGAGCCAGAAGATAGCCCTCAACCTGCTTTCCACGGCTCTTATGGCGCGGCTCGGTAAAGTCTTCCGCGGCCAGATGGTGGATATGAAGGCAGCAAACGACAAGCTCCATCGCAGGGCCGCGACCATACTTGTCGAGATTTCGGGATGCAGCAGAGAAGAGGCTGTCGCGGCACTGGAGAAAACGGGCTATCGCTTAAAGCCGGCGGTGCTGGTCCTGAAGGGCATGGAGCCGAGCGCGGCGGAGGCGGCTTTGGAGCGGCATGGCGGTGATCTTCATGCGGTGCTTGGAATAAAGACGGTCTGATGTAAACGGAGACCAAACGGTGAGTGAGCGATCGCGGATGTTCCGGGAAACGGGCGAAGCACCGGAAGCCGTTCACAGGCTTCTTCAACGTGAAGGCAGGACATTCCGCGAGATCGGCCGGCTCGTTGCGGAGCGGCGCCCGGCGGTGGTCACAGTCGCGGCCCGCGGTTCGTCCGACCATGCCGTCAGCTTCTTCAAATATCTCTTCGAGATCTCCTGCGGCATCCCGGTAGCGTCCATCGGGCCGTCCGTCGCCTCGGTTTATCATGCTTCCCTGCGCGTGCCGGGCGGGCTGCACATTACCGTTTCGCAGTCTGGGGCCAGTCCTGACATCATCGCCGTGCAGGATGAAGCCAAGCGCGGCGGTGCCCTGACCGTGGCCGTGGTCAATGTGGCCGAGAGTCCGCTTGCACGTGCCGCCGATATCGTGCTTCCCATCCATGCCGGCGAGGAAAAGAGCGTGGCGGCCACGAAAAGCTTTATCGCCTCGGCGGCAGCGCTCGCAGCGGTGACCCAGGCCGCATCGGGCAGCGAGGCGCTTGCGGCGGGGCTTGCAAGGCTGCCGGAGGCGCTCAAGGCCGCCTGCCAGGCAGATTACGAACGGGCCATGCCGCTGCTGCTAAAAGCACAATCGCTGTTCACCGGCGGGCGCGGGCCGGGCTTTGCCATCGCCCTTGAAGCGGCGCTTAAGGCCAAGGAGACGGCAAAGCTTCACGCCGAGGCATTTTCCCTCGCCGAACTTATGCACGGCCCGATGCAACTCGTGGAGGAAGGGTTCCCCATTCTCGCCTTTGCGCCGGAGGATGAGGCGCTTTCTTCGAGCATGGCAGTCATGGAAACGCTGCGCGGCATGGGCGCCTGCATCGTCGCCTTCTCCTCGCGGCCGACCGGGCAAGATACGATTGCCGTGCCGTCAACAGGTTATGGCCAATTAGACCCGCTGGCGGCACTTGCCGCCTATTACCGGCTGGTGGAGCGGCTTGCGCGCGAGCGCGGATTCAACCCCGATACGCCAGACAAGCTTAAGAAGGTGACGGAGACGATCTGATGGACATAACCATCCTCGCCGGGGCGCGCCTGTTTGATGGTGAGCGCTTCATCGACCGGCACGCTCTCGTCGTGGTGGCTGGTCGCGTTAGGGATATCGTGCCTGAAGCGGAACTCGCCGGCAGACAGGACGTGACGCGGCTCGACGGCGGAATTCTGGCGCCAGGCTTCATCGACGTGCAGGTGAATGGCGGCGGCGGGCGTCTTCTCAACAATGATCCGACGCCTGAAACCTTCTTCGTTATAGCGCGGGCGCATCGGCAATACGGCACGACGGCACTGCTGCCCACTCTTGTCACCGATACGCGTGAGGTAACGCGCAGGGCTGTCGAGGCCGCAACCGAAGCCGCCAAGGCAGACGAGGGCGTGCTCGGTATCCATCTAGAGGGTCCACATCTGGCGCCAGCCCGGCGCGGCGCGCATCTGGCCGATCTCATGCGGCCGATGGACGATGAAGATCTCGATCTCTTGTGCCGCGCGGCGGGCGCCATGCCGGTGCTTCACGTTACCCTTGCCGCAGAGCAGGTGACGCCGTGGCAGGTGGAGCGGCTTGCCAAGGCCGGCATTATCGTGAGCCTCGGCCATACGGATTGCACGAGCGAGGATGCGCTGCGCCTGTTCAATGCGGGCGCGCGGGGAATTACGCATCTATATAACGCGATGAGCGCGCTGTCGCACCGCGCGCCGGGGCTGGTGGGTGCTGCCCTTGATGCCGGTGACGTCTGGGGCGGCATCATTGCCGATGGGCATCATGTCGACCCGGCGGCACTTCGTCTTGCACTGCGTGCCAAACGCGGGCCGGCCAAGCTTTTCCACGTAACCGACGCGATGGCGCTCGTCGGAAGCGAGGCCGAGAGTTTCGAGTTGAACGGCCGTACGGTGCGGCGTGAGCCGGGCGAGGTCTGCTCGAAGCTGGTGCTCGAAGACGGAACATTGGCGGGATCCGACCTTGATATGGCGACGGGCGTGCGTTTTGGCGTGCAGATGCTGGAGCTCTCGGTGGAAGAGTCGCTCAGGATGGCCTGCGCCTATCCCGCCACCTATCTCGGGATCGGCAGTGAGCGCGGATATTTGAAGCTGGGCCGCCGGGCTGATTGCATCCACCTTTCGGAGGATCTGCGCGTGCAGCAGGTATGGATGGCGGGCAAGGCGCGCTTCGGCAGAATGGCGGCATGGGCCTAGGCCAGAGTGAAGAGTGGCGCTAAATTGCGCCGCTCACCAGTAAGAGGCATTCATGAATTTCATTCCGGATACCGCAATAATCCTGCAATTTGCGATAGCGGTTATTGTGCTGGCGATCACGCCTGGTCCCGATATGACGCTTTTTGTCGGCCGTGCGCTCTCGCAGGGCAGGGCGGCGGGCTTCGCCTGCATGTTCGGTGCCATGACAGGGATCGTGATCCACACCATACTGGTTGCGCTTGGCTTATCCGCACTGCTCGTGGCTTCGCCCACGGCATTCTGGATCTTGAAGATCTTCGGCGCGGGTTACCTGGTCTGGCTTGCCTGGCAGGCGATCCGCCATGGCTCGGCCTTCAATCCGGACGCAAAGGCAAGCAATAAGGCCTCGCTGTTCAAGAACTGGGCCACCGGGCTCGGCATCAACCTGCTCAATCCGAAGATAATCCTCTTCTTCATGACCTTCCTGCCGCAATTCGTCACGCCCAGCGATCCGCACGCGCCCGGCAAACTGTTCTTCCTCGGCGTGCTTTTCATTCCGTTATCGCTACCGATTACCGCACCGATGGTGATTGCGGCGGACAAATTCGCCGGGCTGCTGCGCAAAAGTCCCACGATCACCCGCGTGGTGGATTACCTTTTCGCCGGTGTGTTCTCGGCTTTCGCGCTGAAAATCCTCACGGCGCAGACGAGGTAAACCCTTCCCGGTGGATCAGCCGGCGAACGGCCGGATCCGCCAGCCCGGTCAGTGGACCTCCGTGAGGTCCTTCGCAATTGCCTCAATCAGCCTGTCGAAACCTTGTTCGGTGCCAGCGATTCGCTGGCGCGCATTGGCCTCTCCGAGGAATGCTATCTGCTCGGTAAAGGTCATGCGCGTGCGCCCACCCCCCGCCGGAGCAAACTCGACCGTCGCCAATGAAGCAGACAGAGCCTGTCCCCTGAAGCCCATATGATAGGCATAGATGATGCGGCGCTCCGGCACGATCTCGAAAAAATGGGCAGCGAAGGTCTGCTCATGGCCTTCGGCAGTTCTCCAGCGTTTGGTTTCCGAGCCGCCGGGCCGGAAATCGAAAATGTCTTCAAGGACCGTCCAATCCGGGTGGCAACTGTTCCAGAGCGCCTTGAGCTTGGCGTCGGACCAGAAGCGGAAGGCGTGCGCGGCGTTTCCGGGAAGCTCGCGCTCGATCACGAAGGTGGAGTGCTCGATGGAGGGCAGGTTCATGACTCTAATTCCTCTTCGGGATTGTCGTTCATGGCTTCCATAAGCTGGTCGAACGCGGCGTTCAGGGCGGCTTCCCTTTGACGAACCCAGTCCCTGACCGGTCGTAGAGCATCGGGCCGCATGCGGTAGGTCCGCGTGCGACCCTCCTTGTGGGAGACTATAATGCCGCCTTCCTCCAGAAGCTTGAGGTGCTTGACGGCCGAGGGAAGCCGCATGCCCGCTGGCTTCGCAAGCTGCGTGACGGTTGCAGGCCCCTTGCTAAGCTGCTCGACCATGCCGCGCCGGCCGGCATCGGCCAAGGCAACGAAAAGCCGGTCCAGTTGCTGTGTTTCTGTCATAGGCATGGAGGATGGAGAGAGAGCGTCAACATCATTGCTACCAGATAGTTTCCATTGAAGGAAACTATCTGGTTTTGCCAGAAGGGACAAGAGAAAGTTTCCTTGTGCGGAAACTTTCTCTTGTCCGGCGTTTCAGCAACGTGCGATGCTGCGCTTGAGGAGAGTGGAAATCTATCCGAGCGGACCGGCGGCGGCCGTCAATCTCCGTGCCCGGCAATCATCATGGCTTCGAGCTTCAGCCGCTCCGTTTTCTTCATGCGCTCAGAGGCGGATTTGAGCTGACCGCAGGCGGCGAGGATATCGCGGCCGCGCGGGGTGCGGATGGGCGAAGCGTAGCCCGCTCGGTTCACGAGCTCGGCGAATTTCTCGATCTGCTCCCAGTCCGAGCACTCATAGGCGCTGCCCGGCCAGGGGTTGAACGGGATCAGGTTGATCTTGGCCGGAATGCCCTTCAAGAGGCGAACCAGTTCGCGGGCGTCGTCAAGGGAGTCATTGACGCCCTTCAGCATCACATATTCGAAGGTGATGCGGCGGGCATTCGACAGGCCCGGATAGGCGCGGCAGGCGTCGAGCAGGTCCTTCAGCGGGTATTTCTTGTTGATCGGAACCAGTTCGTTGCGCAGTTCGTCGCGCACGGCGTGCAGTGAAATCGCCAGCATGATGCCGATCTCTTCGCCCGTGCGGTATATCTCCGGCACCACGCCCGAAGTGGAGAGCGTGATGCGGCGCTTCGACAGCGACAGTCCGTCGCCGTCCGAGGCAACGAGAAGAGCCTGCTTCACGTTCTCGAAATTATAGAGCGGCTCGCCCATACCCATCATGACGATGTTGGTGATCTTGCGCCCCTCGGCCGGCACGATCGCGCCGTCCGGCGTATCCGCATCCGGAAAATCGCCCAGGCGGTCGCGGGCAATCAGAAGCTGGTCGAGAATTTCGCCGGCTGTCAGGTTGCGAACCATCTTCTGCGTGCCGGTGTGGCAGAAGGAGCAGGTGAGCGTGCAGCCGACCTGCGAGGAGATGCAGAGCGTGCCGCGGTCTTCCTCTGGAATATAGACGGTCTCGACCTCGACGGGACGGCCGGCGCCGCGCGGCGGAAAGCGCAGAAGCCATTTGCGCGTGCCGTCCTGGGAGATTTGCTCTTCGACGATCTCCGGCCGCGCGATGGTGAAATGCTCGTCGAGTTTCGCGCGCAACTCCTTTGAGATGTTGAACATCCTGGAGAAATCGGAGACGCCGCGCACATAGAGCCAATGCCAGAGCTGGCGCACGCGCATATTCACTTGCCGCTCCGGCACGCCGATGGAGGCAAGCGCTTGCGCCATCTCCTCGCGTGACAAGCCGATCAGCGGCTTCTTTTCCACCGTAGGATCGGGGCGCAGAAGCGCGCGGCTTTCAGGGGTCGAAGTGTCAATTGTCAGGGTCATCGTGCAATCAAATGCGTTTCAGGCGGCGTTCTGGCCGCCCGTGTAACTTTTCGGGCGCTCATAGCATGGGTAAGCTGCGCCGTCACCCCGGCGCGCTTGCGTTCCAGGATAGATACGCATCGAGTGCCGGAGTTCAATGCATGGTCAAAGATAAAGCAGCGACCGGCCCTTCTCGTTGAAAAGGTGCATCTTAGACGGCTCCGCGGCGAGGGAGACGATCTCGCCGCGCTTGAACTTCTGCACGCCAGGGAGCTTCACGATGATCGGTTGCGGCGCATTTTCGACATCGAGATAGACATTCGTGACCTCGCCCAGCGATTCCACGATGTTCACGCGGCCGTCGATCAGCCCGCTGCCATTGGAGGCGATGGTGAGATCCTCCGGCCGGACGCCGAGATGGATTTCCTGGCCCGTCATGTCGGCGGACGAGGGAATGGGGAGATCGGCCTTGTGCTTGCCGAGCGAGATGGTGGTCTGCTCGCCCGCCCTCTCGATCTTGGCGCGCTGCATATTCATGGCCGGTGAGCCGATGAACTGGGCGACAAAAAGGTTCGCCGGCCTTTCGTAAAGCTCGATCGGTGCACCGACCTGCTCGATGTTGCCGGCTGAGAGCACGACGATGCGGTCCGCCAGCGTCATCGCCTCCACCTGATCGTGCGTCACATAGATCATGGTGGATTCGGGCATGGATTCCTTGAGTTTGGCGATTTCGATGCGGGTCGCCACGCGAAGCGCCGCATCAAGGTTCGACAGGGGCTCGTCGAAGAGGAATACCTTGGGGTCTCGCACGATGGCGCGGCCGATCGCCACGCGCTGGCGCTGGCCGCCTGAAAGAGCCTTGGGCAGGCGGTCGAGATAGGGGGTGAGGTGGAGAATTTCCGCCGCCTCCCTCACGCGTTTTTCAATCTCGGCCTTCGGCTTTTTCGCAATGCGCATGCCGAACGCCATGTTGTCGAACACGCTCATATGCGGATAGAGCGCATAGGACTGAAACACCATGGCGATCCCGCGCTGGGAAGGGGGAATGTCGTTCACCCGCTCTTCGCCGATATACATGTCGCCGCCGGTGATCGTCTCAAGTCCGGCTATCATGCGCAGGAGCGTGGACTTGCCGCAGCCGGATGGCCCGACGAAGACAACGAACTCGCCCGTTTTGATCTCAAGGTCGATGCCGTGGATGACCTCCGTCGCTCCATAACTTTTCTTGATGTTCTTCAACAAGACGCCGGTCATCAGTCCGCTCCCCGGTTATGAATCATGGCTCACCCCCCAAACATCCGAATGGCGGATGTGAATAGTCCCCATCGGCCGTCAGCCTCCCTTAACCGAACCTGCCAGCAGGCCCCGGACAAGGTAGCGCTGCAGGGCGAAGAAGACGATGATGGGCACCACGATGGCGACAAAGGCCGAGGCGGTGAGGATTTCCCAATCGCCGCCGCGCGAACCGAGCAGCTCGCGCAACCGCCCGGTCATGACGAGTTGCTCCTCGTTGTTGCCCAGGAACACGGTCGCGACCAGAAGGTCGTTCCAAACCCACAGGAACTGGAAGATCGCAAAAGATGCGAGCGCGGGGAACGAGAGCGGCAGGATGATTTTGCGGAAGATCTCGAAATCCGAGGCGCCATCGACCCTTGCGCTTTCGATGATCTCGCGCGGCAGGCCGGCGATGTAGTTGCGCAGGAGGTAGACGGCAAGCGGCAGGCCGAAGCCCGTATGCGCCAGCCAGATGCCGATGAATGACTTGCCGACTCCGATATCGTTGTAAAGCCGCAGGAGCGGAATCAGCGCCATCTGCAGCGGCACCACGATGAGCCCGACGATGGTGGCCAGAAGCAGCGCCCGGCCAGGAAACTGCATCCAGGAAAGCGCATAGGCCGCATAGGCCGCGATCAGGATCGGGATCACCGTGGCGGGTATGGTCACCGTCAGCGTGTTGACGAAGCTCTGGCCGATGCCTTCGGAGAACAGCACGCGTTCATAATTAGCGGTGGTGAATTTCGGCGGCTCGAGGGATGTGACGAAGAGGCGCTGTCCGCGCGTGCCTTCAGGCTGCTCTGGATAGGAGATAATGTAGTCGCCGTTTTCTTCCACGGTTACCGTGCCACCATCGCGCATCTCCGCGATAACGCCGGGCTCGAATTCCCGCGGCCGCTGGATGGAGATGCCGAAGGCGCTTATGCTGCCAGTGCCTTCTTCGAAGACATTGCCGCGCAGCACCCATTGCCCGTTCTCCTCCACCGCCTCGTCCGGCGGGGCGGAGCGGGCCACGATATTGCGTTCGGCGGACGTGAGCGCCGTCCACCAGCCGCTGACGACGAGCTGGTCCCGGTCACGGAAGGAGGAGATCAGAATGCCGAGCGTAGGGATCGTCCAGATCACGACGAGCAACAGGACAGCGAGGTGAACCGCCCATGTGAGAGCGGGACGGGTGCCGACTGCGGTACTCATCGCGTTCCCTTTCTCGCCTCACGGACGTTCCAGAACATGATCGGCACGACCATGAGCATGATGACCAGCGCAATGGTCGAGGCACGGCCGAAATCGAGCCCGCGGAACATCCAGTCGAACATGTAGTTGGCGAGCACCTGCGTACCCCACTGGCCATTCGTCATGGCAATGACGATGTCGAAGACCTTGAGGACCAGAATGGTGATCGTGGTCCAGACCACGGCGATGGTGCTCCAAATCTGCGGGACCTTGATCTTGTAGAAGATCTGGAAAGGCGAGGCGCCGTCAATGATGGCCGCTTCGATCGTCTCCTCCGGGATACCCCGAAGTGCGGCCGAGAGGATGACCATGGCGAAGCCCGTCTGGATCCAGATCAGCACCACCATGAGGAAGAAGTTGTTCCAGAGCGGAATGGTGAGCCAAGCCTGCGGCTCACCGCCAAGCGAGGTTACGATCGCGTTCAACAGGCCGATCTGCCCGGAACCGGCTGGGCGATAGTCGTAAATGAACTTCCAGATCACGCTCGCTCCGACGAAGGAAATCGCCATCGGCATGAAGATCAGGCTTTTGGCGATGTTGCCCCAGCCAATGCGGTCGGTGAGGGTGGCCGCGATCAGACCGAAAAACGTAGCGGCGGCAGGCACCACGACGAGCCACAGGATGTTGTTGCGCACGCTTTCGCGGAAGGCGGCGTCATGGACAAGCCAATTATAGTTGTAGCCGCCCACCCAGTTTTCGCCGCTGGGGCCGTAGAAGCTCAGCACCACGGAGTTGATCACCGGATAGACGAGGTAGACGCCGAGGATGATGATTGCCGGCCCCAGGAACAGCCAGGGGCGGATGGCATTGGCCTTAGTGAGGTTTGCCGCCACATCGGCGCCCTTGGCTGGATAGAACGTATCCAGGAGCTTGTTCGAACTCCAGAAATAGCCGAAGCAGGCGGCCACGCCGAGCACCATCACGACAACTGCCCAGAGCAGCTTGGAGTCCGGCAGGAATAGCGCGATAAGCGCGTAGGCCGCGAGCGCGATCGCCACGCTCACGGCAAGGCCGGCCGCCATGACGGCGAGCGTGACGATGATCGTCAACAGAAGGGAGATCAGCTTCGAATCGGCGGTGGCCGGTGCTCTCGTTGCTTGCGTCAGTGCCACTTTCCTCGCCTCCAGATCGGGCCGGATGCAATTTGGCCGGGTCTTCTGGTGTTCTTACATCTGCTGGCAGGCCCCTTTTTGGCGCCTGAGGTGGCGCGGGTACGGAGTGCCCGGCAATGGCGCTCCGCCCCGCCGCTCACCGCATCACTTGATTGCTTCCCACGCCTGCTGAATTTCGTCTGCCGCCTGCTGGGCGGACTTGCCGCCGACGAAATCCACCATGCCGGTCCAGAATGCGCCCGCGCCGATGCGGCCCGGCATCAGGTCGGAGCCGTCGAAACGGAACGTCGTGGCGCTGGTCAGAATTTCGCCCTGCTTCTTCAGCGGTTCGTTAGCGTAGGCCTCCGGGCTGGCGCTCTTCAAGGGTGTCAGGAAACCCGACTGCGCCATCCAGATCTCGTGCGCGATCGGTGTCTTCAGGAATTCAATGAAAGCGCGCGCGGCTTCCGAATCCGCGGTGACTGAAACGACGTTGCCCGAACCCAGCACCGGCCTGCCGAAATCCTTCTCCGCATAGGCCGGCATGTAGAAGAAGTCGGCGTCGGCGCCTACTTCCGTTCCCTCAGGAAAGAAGCTCGGAATGAAAGAAGCCTGGTGGTGCATGTAGCAGCGCGGGGGGGAGGAGAAAAGGCCTGCCGGGCTGTCGCGGAAATCCGTGGAGACGACCCCTTCGGTACCGCCGGCCACGAAATCGTTGTTCTTGGCGAACCAGCCGAACTCTTCGATTGCACCCACGACACGTTCGTCATTGAAGGGGATCTCGTTTGCGGTCCATTGATCATAGACCTCCGGCGGCTGGGTGCGCAGCATCATGTCCTCGACCCAATCGGTCGCTGGCCAGCCCGTCGCGGCACCCGCGCCGAGCCCGATGCACCAGGGCGTGCCGCCATCCGCCACAATCTGCTCGGTTAG
Organism: Chelativorans multitrophicus; assembly: GCF_011317445.1. GTDB lineage: Bacteria > Pseudomonadota > Alphaproteobacteria > Rhizobiales > Rhizobiaceae > Chelativorans > Chelativorans multitrophicus. The sequence continues at coordinate 2,120,477 of NZ_JAAAPL010000001.1, read as the reverse complement.
CGCCTTCAAATCTTCCAACGTCTCGGGCACTTCGTAACCGGCGTCCTCGAAGTTCTCGGGCACATACCAAACGAGTGATTTTACATCCGCCTTGTATGGGAAGGCATAGAAGGCTTCGGTTCCGTCCTGGCCCTCAAAGGTGCCGAGATCGGCCCAGGAATCGCCGGCGGCATAGTTTTCCCTAACCCAGTTGGCCGTATCCTCCCCGAGCGGGGTGAGATGGCCCTGAGCGGCGAGATTCGAGGCAATGCCCGGTTGCGGGAAGATCGTGATGTTCGGGGGACTGCCGGCTTGGATATCGATGATGATCTGCTGTTCGAAGGAATCGGAACCGGAATAGGCCACGTCTACGCCCGTGGCATCCTCGAAATAGGCGACGACGGATTCGAACAGCTCCCTTTCCGGGCTCAGCCAATCGCCGAATATTGTCAGTCTCTGGCCCGAAAGATCATGCTGTGCCTTGAAGTCCTCAAAGCTCTGCCAGTTGAAGCGGCTGTCCTCGCCGGGCGCGAATTTCAGCTGCTGCGCCAGGGCGATATTGCATGAAAGCGCCAGCGCGGCCGTGCCGGCAATGATCCATTTGTTCATCATGTCCTCCACATGGGCCCTGTCCGGCAAGACCCGGCAGTTCTTCTCGTGCAGGCAAATCGGCGCCCGCCTATTGATCCCCCCAAGCTCAAAGCGCTTTGAGAATTTTCTAACATCCCGCCTCCGCCGAGCCGAGTCAAGCGGGCGAAAACGCGGACCATTTTTGCGGCAGTGCGAAAACGGCGGGGTGATTTCGCGGCTCCAGTGAGCAGGTGCAGCGTGGCGCAGGCTTGATTTACCCGTCCTTTCCTACGAATAATGTCCAAAGCGCTTTGAACGAGGTGGCGTTGGCACGCGAGACGATTACCCTGCGCAGGCTCGCGGAGGTGCTGGGCCTGTCCCAGACCACCGTGTCGCGCGCGCTCAACGGATTTCCGGAGGTGAACGAGGCAACGCGGGCACGCGTCATCGAGGCCGCGCAACGGCTTAATTACCGCCCAAGCGCCAGCGCGGCCAGTCTCGCAACCGGTAAAGCGCGCACGATCGGTCATGTGGTGACGCTCGGCGATCACATGATGATCAATCCGCATTTCACCGATTTCGTGGCAGGGGCTGGAGAGGTCTATGCCCGCTTCGGCTACGAGATGCTGCTTCGCATCACAGGTAGCGAGGGCGAGCAGGACGTTTACCGCGACCTTATCAGCCGCCGTCGCGTCGACGGGGTCGTGGTGCACGGGCCAAAGACAAGGGATCCACGTATCCCTTTCCTCAGGAAACTTGGCATCCCGTTCGTCGTGCACGGCCGTTGCGAAGAGGATCCCGCAAGTTACAGTTGGATCGATGTCAACAACAGGCGCGCATTCATGCGGGCCTGCAACTTCCTTATCGATCTCGGCCATCGCCGCATCGGGCTTATAAACGGTATCGAGACGATGAACTTTGCGGATCGTCGCCGGCAGGGCTATGAGGCGGCGCTCGCGGCGCGGGGCATCGATCTGGATACGTCGATAATGTTCAGCGCGGACATGATCGAACCCCATGGATATCGCGCGGCCGCCCAGATGCTTTCCAGTCGCAAACCTCCAACGGCGGTTTTGGTCTCCAGCATTCTTCCCGCCATAGGCGTGATGCGCGCTTTGGCGGAACGGGAGTTGCGGCCCGCCACAGACCTCTCGATCATCGTATTCGACGATTGCCTTTCCTTCCTGCAGCCAGGGAATGAAGCCGTTTCTGGCGCTATCCCTTTTTTCACGGCAATGCGCTCCTCCATGCGCCTCGCCGGCCGCCGCGTTGCCGAGCTCTTGATCGAGCAAATAGAGGGGCAGCACAGTGCTCCCAAGCACGAATTGTGGGAGGCCGAACTTGTCATCGGCCATACGACGGGGCCATGCGCTCCGGCTGAATCTCAGGTTCCCGTTCGAGTCAAGCCTTTCCGGAGATATTCTTGAAATTCGAACGGCGGTTTCGGACGGGGGCTGCCAAAAGCAAGACAAATACGACATTCCGCGCTTTAATAAGCTTATAAAACTTTAATATTGCAACTCTGTCCCATAGTGGGGCATAAAGAAAGGGTTACCGCCCCGGGCTTGGCAGCCGTAACCCCTCTCTGGGCGAGATAGCACTAATAATTACGTACTGAAGCTGATCCCAGACTTTTAGTATCACTTGGTGTAAGCGGGGGTACCTCAATGAGGTATCCCGGCTCGCCTATGGTTTGATATCAGACGCTTCCATAACCCCGCCGCCTGGAGAAAATGTCCTTAGCCGGCCGGTCTCCACGTTGATGTGCTATATGGGTCACGTCATTAAAAATCGATTCGATACATTATTTACGTAAACGCATGGCTTGCAACTCACATGGATCAATTTTGTCCGCTTGTCGACAGGATGCTCCTGGAGCGTTGTTATATTCGTTTGTGACGGCTTTTTTTTGCGTTCCTCGCTTCATATCATCCAAAATCCTATAATCAACCGTTTATATCGATCTTCGATACCTAATCAAATGCGGTGGCATTGCGATAAACTTGGCGGCCCGCATGTGTCCTGCCCGGCTTGGAGCTAACGCACCCTTCCTGGAGCGAACGCAAGCTGGCTGGGCCTGCTTCATGCGTGTTGCCGAAATTACTTCCTTCATTGATCGGCCGGAAGAGGTGTCATGCGTCTCGCCCGGGCGGGCGATTGCAATTCGTCCTCTCACGGACCCGGCTTTATCTCAGTTGCAAATGGTTTGCAATTGCATTATGTCATTGGAACCATTTCTCTGGTGACGACATTTCTCCAACCGCGTGTTGCAAATAGATTGCAGAAGCAAAAAGACCTCAGGAGTTCATATGGCTGATTGGGTGCGGCGTTTGTTGCTTGTTGCGGCCGGGCTCCTTGCGGTCGGGCCTGTCTTGGCCAGCGCGGCGCAGGAGAAGCTTCAGGTGGTTGCGACAACGGGCATGATCGCCGATGCGGCGCGCCAGGTGGGCGGCGATCTGGTCGAGGTTAGGGAATTGATGGGGCCGGGCGTCGATCCCCATGCATATCGCCAAACACGCACCGACATCGTTGCCATGTCTGCGGCCGATCTAGTGCTTTGGCACGGGCTCTATCTGGAGGCCCAGATGGAGGATTTCATGAAGGCGCTCGGCAGTCGCCGTCAGGTCGTAGCGGTGGCCGACGGTCTTCCTCGTGATCTGCTGTTGTCCCACGATCAATACGAAAATCGCTATGATCCTCATGTGTGGATGGATCCCGATATCTGGTCGCGGGTTGTGCTATCGGTACGCGATTCCCTGATTGAAGCACGGCCGGAAGGCGAGGCTGAATTCCGTTCAAATGCCGAGAAGCATCTTAAGGAGATCGCCGCTCTTTCCGATTACTCGAAACGGGTGCTTGCCACCGTGCCGGCGGAAAGCCGAATCCTGGTGACTGCGCATGACGCCTTCAAATATTTTGGTCGCGCCTATGGTTATGAGGTCCTCGGCATCCAGGGAATCTCTACCCAAAGCGAAGCGGGCCTCAGCCGGATCGCCGAACTGGTCGATATGTTGGTAACGCGCAAAATCCGGGCGGTGTTCGTGGAATCCTCCGTCTCGGATCGCAATGTGCGCGCGCTCATAGAGGGGGCGGCCTCCAAAGGCTGGAAGGTGGAGATTGGCGGCCAGCTGTTTTCCGACGCCATGGGCCGAAGCTGCACCTATGAAGGTACATATATCGGCATGATCGACCACAACGTGACCACGATCACGACAGCGCTCGGCGGGCAAGCCCAAGGCCTTGGATTGCAGGACGAGAGCCCGATCTGCAGCTGAATGGAGAACGAATGAACCGCGTGGCTTTCAAAGTCGAGAGAGATCAAGGCGCAACCGCCGCGTTCGTCGCGCCTGGCGAAAGCCCGCTTTCCATAAACGAGCTCACCGTTTCCTATGGCGAAAAGCCCGCGGTCTTCGCGGTGGACGCGACGGTCCCGCCGCAATCCATGACAGCCATTGTCGGGCCCAACGGGGCTGGCAAATCCACGCTGCTTAAGGCTGCCCTCGGGATTGTGCCACGCCTTTCAGGGCAGGTTCGCGTTTATGGCAAACCGCTGGCGCAGGTCATGAATCGCATTGCCTATGTGCCGCAGAGGGCTTCGGTCGACTGGGATTTCCCGACGCGTGTGATCGATGTCGTCCTGATGGGGCTCTATCGTGAGCTCGGCCTTCTTCGCTTTTTGCGCAGCCCGCATAAGGAAAAGGCGCTTGCGTGCCTAAACCGCGTCGGCATGGCCGATTTCGCTTATCGCCAGATCGGACAGCTTTCGGGAGGGCAGCAGCAGCGGGTGTTTCTCGCCCGCGCTCTGGCGCAAAGTGCCGATCTTTATCTTCTGGATGAACCCTTTGCAGGCGTGGATGCGGCGACGGAGAAGGCAATCATCGACGTGCTGAAGGCGCTGAAGGCAGAGCACAAGACCCTGGTTTGCGTCCATCATGACCTCTCGACGGTGACCCAGTATTTTGACCGAGTTCTTCTCATCAACACGCGCAAGATCGCCGAAGGACCCGTCGCTACCACATTCACGGAGGAAAACCTGCAAAAAACCTATGGTGGACGGCTCGCCACGGCTCATATCGAGCAGTTGAAGCTGCCTGCGGCGTAAGATCATGGTCAGCGCCTTCCTCGATGCATTGCTCCTTCAGGCGGGCTATAATGCTGCCCTCGTGGCGGTCGGTGCAGCGCTGCTGGGCATAGCGGCGGGCAGCGGCGGCACCTTTCTTTTTCTGCGCAAGCGCTCTTTGCTGAGCGACGCATTGGCGCATTCCACGCTGCCCGGGGTCGGCATCGCCTTCATCTTGATGGTGGCTCTTGGCGGGGAAGGCCGCAATCTTCTGGGTTTGCTTCTAGGCTCAACAGTTTCCGCAACGATAGGATTGCTTGCGGTGGACTGGATCACCAATCGAACCCGCCTTGCGGAAGATGCGGCCATCGGAGCCGTGCTTTCGGTTTTTTTCGGCTTCGGCGTGGTGCTCCTCACCGTCATACAAACCATGTCCAGTGGATATCAGGCAGGGCTGGAAGGTTTCCTGCTCGGCTCCACCGCCGGCATGCTGTTCGGCGATGCGATCGTAATCACGATTGGCGGTGCGCTTATTGTAACAGTTGTCTTGCTGTTGCGCCGGCCAATGACGCTTGTCGCCTTTGACCCGGAATTTGCCGCGGCATCCGGGGTCAATGTGCAGCGCGTGGACCTTGCGATGATGGGGCTGGTGATGGCCGTAACCATTGTCGGGCTAAAGCTCGTTGGCCTGGTTCTCATCGTGGCTCTGCTAATCATTCCGCCGGCAACCGCGCGGCTGTGGAGCAACAGGACAGAAAATGTGGTGCTTGGAGCTGGCCTCATCGGCGGCGTTTCAGGCTATATGGGGGCGGCGCTTTCGGCTTCGGCTCCAAACCTGCCCACCGGCCCCATCATCGTCCTTATGAGCTTTGCTCTTTTCGCCTTGTCGCTGCTCTTTGCTCCCGCGCGCGGCGTATTCGCAGCGCTCTTAAGCCGTCGCCGCTTCCGGAATCGCCTGCACCGGAGGCAGGGGTTGCTGGCACTTGCTCATGGCGGTTCCATCCAAGACAGGATGACCCGCGCGGTGCTGCGGCGCGAAGGTTTCATCCGTGGGGATGCCACCTTGACTGAAGCAGGCAAGGCCGCGGCCGCAAGGGTTCAACATGACGAGCGCCGTTGGGCGATGGCCCGCCAGCTTCACCAGCTCGACGGTTTTTCCGCTCGCTATGATAGCTTGAGGCCGATCGACTCCGTGCTCACCCGCGATCAGATTGCAGAGATCGATCGTCGGATGGGCGATCCGGCTTTCTTTGACAGGAGCGGCGATGGGAGCTGAATTCGTACAGCTTAGCCTTACCCCCCTTCTGATCGGTATTCTCGCCGCGATCGCCTGCGCGTTGCCCGGCAATTTTCTCATTTTGCGAAGGCAGGCACTCGTCGGCGATGCCATCAGCCATGTGGCCCTGCCGGGAATCGTTGTAGCTTTTCTTATCACGGGAACAGTGTCTACCTGGCCAATGCTGCTTGGGGCGGCGGGAGCGGCGGTTGTGGCGGTGGTCCTGATCGAAGGGATAAAGCGCATCGCACGGATCGAGCCCGGCGCCGCTATGGGCGTGGTCTTCACCTCGCTTTTCGCAGCCGGAGTGCTGCTCTTGGAACAGAGCGATACCAGCGGGGTTCATCTGGATGTGGAGCACGCCCTTTACGGAAACCTGGAAAGCCTCGTCTGGTTCAGTGCGGAAGGCTGGAACTCACTCGTCGACCCGGTCGCCCTTGCCGACCTGCCGCCCGAGCTTGTGCGCATGGCTTCCGTTGCGTTCGTCATCTCGCTCCTTCTTGCAATTTTCTGGCGGCCCTTGAAGCTTTCGACCTTCGATGAAGGCTTCGCGAATGTCATCGGCATACCGACCCGGGTCTTCAGCTTCGGCCTCGTGATCTGCGCCGCAGTGGCGGCGGTCGCCGCTTTCGACGCTGTGGGCTCAATCATTGTGATCGCTATGTTTATATGCCCTCCGGCAACGGCTCGGCTGATGACGAACCGGCTTGAAATCCAGGTTCTCTGGAGCGTTTTGTTCGCAGTCCTGTCGGCCGTGCTCGGTTATGTTCTGGCAGGATACGGGCCGATGTGGCTGGGGGGCGAAAATGCGGTCAGCGCCGCCGGTATGATCGCCACCATATCCGGCGTTATTCTGGGCATAGCCTGTCTTATCGCTCCACACCGCAAGCGGGTCGGCACGCCAAAGGGTCTGTAATTTGGATCTGCGCATCGTGTTTTCCGATGCTGAACCTGTTGAGCGTATCTCGGCACGTCGAACGATCTAGACTTTTGATTTTACCAACTCCGGTTCAAGGGCCGGTGTCCTTTTTCCCGGGAACGCGCTCAGCGCGAGGCTTCCATCCAAGCAGGCGCATTGCATTGGCCGTTACCAGCACGGTTGCCCCCGTGTCTGCAAGGATCGCGGGCCATAGCCCCGTCACGCCGGTTATGGTCGTTACGAAGAAGAGCACCTTCAGCCCGATGGCGACCGTGATGTTTTGCCGGATATTGGCCATCGTGCGCCTGGAAAGTTCGACCATTGCCGCAATATCGCTCACGCGGCCATGCAGGACGGCAGCATCGGCCGTCTCAAGCGCTACGTCCGTGCCGCCGCCCATGGCAATGCCGATATCGGCGGCTGCGAGTGCCGGGGCGTCGTTGATGCCGTCCCCCACTTTGCCGACCTTCAGGCCCTTTGCCCGGAGATCTTGCACAATGCGGCTTTTGTCGGCCGGCAAGAGCTCCGCATGGGTCTCGATGTCGAGCATTTGCGCGACGGCCTTCGCCGTGCGGCGATTGTCGCCCGTTAGCATGAGTGTGCGAATCCCGTCCGCCTTCAACCGGGCAAGAGCGGATCGGGCATCGCCGCGCGGTTCATCGCGCATGGCGATCGCACCGACAGCGCGTCCCTCCGCCAGGAGCACGGAAACCGCTTTGCCCTCGTCGCTGAGCGCCTCGATTGTCCGTTGTTGCTCTATCGAAAGAGCCTTTCTTGCCTCATTCGGGGAGCCAAACAGAAGCTTCCGGCCTTCCACGATACCGGTCGCGCCCCTGCCGCCCAGTGCCGCGGTGCCGATGGCTTCCGGTATCTCGACGCCTTTTTGCGCTGCGTATCCGAGGATTGCAGCCCCCAGTGGGTGATTGGAGCCGCGCTCTAGGGCGGCTGCGAGGCGCAGCACCTCCCGCTGGCCGCCTTCAAAGGCAATGACATCTGTCACTTTGGGCTTGCCCTCGGTAAGCGTGCCGGTCTTGTCAAAGGCGATTGCCTGCAGCCGGCCCGCCCCTTCCAACACGGCGCCGCCTTTCATCAGCAGACCCCGGCGAGCGCCGGATGAGAGGCCCGCCGCGATGGCCGCCGGAGTGGAGATGACCAGCGCGCACGGGCAGCCGATGAGAAGAATGGCAAGGCCCTTATAGATCCATTCCGGCCAGGGCGCCCCCGCAACGAGCGGCGGCAGACAGGCAACGAGCGCGGCGAGCACCATGACGGCGGGCGTGTAGTAGCGGGAAAAGCGGTTGATGAATCGCTCCGTCGGCGCCTTCTTCTCCTGGGCTTCCTCCACCAGTCTGATGACACGGGCAATCGTGTTGTCCTGTGACGCGGCGGTGACACGCACGCGCAGTGTCGCCTCCCCGTTGATCGTGCCGGCAAAGACAGATTCTCCGGCTTTCTTCGCGCTTGGAATGCTTTCCCCTGTCACCGGCGCTTCATCGACGCTGCTTTCCCCTGACAGGATCGCACCGTCGGCGGCGATCCTGTCTCCGGGACGAACCAGGATGATATCGCCGGGCTCGAGGCTGTCGGCGGGAACTTCCTCCAACTGACCGTTTCTCTCCACCCGAGCGATCTTCGGCAGGAGATCCGTGAGCCCGCGTATGCTCGCGCGTGACCGGTCGGCAGCCGCGCCTTCCAAGGATTCGCCGAGGAGAAAAAGGAAGACAACTGCCGCGGCCTCCTCGACAGCTCCGATGAAGACGGCGCCGATAGCGGCGATGGTCATAAGCGTTTCGATGGAAAACGGTGTTCCCGTTATCGCTCCGGCGAGGGACCGGCGGGCGATGGGTACCAATCCCACAAGCATGGCAATACCGTATAACCAGTCTCCGTACCGAGGTTCCAAGGCGGCCACGGCGTAGGCGACCAGGACGGCGAAGCCTGAGGCCAGCGTCAGCAGTAGAGCAGGGCGACGCCACCATCTTTCATGCGGAGCAGGCGCGATAGCAGACTTGCCATCGAATAGTTTACCGCTACGCCCATTTTGATCGCCGTTGACTGCATCGTCGTTCCCGGCTCGCGGTTCGATGCGATAGCCGAGGCGCGTTACCTGCCTCGTGATCTGATGCTCCAAGTGAACGCCGCCGGCGTGCTGCACGGTCAAGGAGCCACTCATCACCGAAATGGAAATATTCTCTACACCGGGTACTCGCCGCACCGCAGCCTCGACTTTCTGCGCACAGCCCGCGCAATCCATGCCGATGACATGGAAGCGGCTATTGCCTGCGGTTTCGGCCATGAACGTCTCCTTGATCTCGCTTCAGTCCAGGCTTACTTCCTCTAGTGACTATAGGAGCAAGAGAAAAAATGAGCGCACGCGATATCTCGATCGGTGAGGCTGCCCGGCAGAGCGGCGTCAAAGTGCCCACAATCCGGTTTTACGAGCAGATCGGGCTTCTGCCGGAACCCCCGCGTAGTAAGGGCAACCGAAGGCAATATGACGAAAGAGATCTCAGCCGGCTTGCCTTCATCCGCCATGCGCGCGAACTGGGTTTCGAGGTCGCCGATATTCGGGAGCTTCTGACACTGACGGAGCGCCCCCAGAGCTCTTGCCATGAGGCCGATAGCATAGCCGTAAGGCATCTAAGGGAGACGGAAGAGAGGATAGCCAAGCTGCAGTCGCTCCGGCGCGAACTGAAACGCATGGTCGAGGAGTGTGGACACGGCAAGGTATGCGAGTGCCGCGTCATACAGGTGCTTGCCGACCACAACAGGTGCCAAGGCGACGCTCACTAAGTGCGTATGCAGACGTGCCGCATAAGAAGGGGACGTTGCATAAACGCAACGGTTTGGCCTGCTCTCAAGTTGCCTAGGCAGCCGCCATGTTAATAAACTGTCTCATCGTGCCATTTTATCAATAATTTCAATCATATACCGCGACATAAATTTTTTTGTTGTTAATTGGTAGTCAGTGCGCTCGTTTAGGTTGTAATTGCACAACCCATGCGTTAATTATCCCTAATGAGGCGGTGGATTAGGGGCGTAGTACAGCCATGTACAATTAAACGTTGTTTCTAGCACGCCGTAATCCGGGTTCTGGTACATCCAGTGGTTGAATATATTCGACTGGCAGGCAGACGCTCTTTATGCGGGTGCCGGCGGATTGTTACGGACGTTTAGTTCGGCGGGTTCCAAAGAAAATGCGGGTTGTATCTGCTCCAGGGCTGCCGATGCCTGGGCCAGAGGTCGTCTGTACGCGGGGAAGGAGAGCGTAAGTCCATAGGAAACAGGCAACGCGAAGGTGAAGCCTTCGTCAATTTATGGAAAGGGCGCGGGAAATGAATGTAAATAAGCAGGAAGGACTGTCATTTGCGACATTGCGGGCAGCGGAAGCAGTCATAGAAACCAAGAGCCTTACCGGCGCAGCGATGAAGCTCGGTATCAGTCAGCCTGCCATCAGCATGCATCTCGGCCGCCTGGAGCGGGCGATCGGCACATCACTCATCAAAAAGGTCGGCAACAAGATCATCGTCAAGGAAGAAATCTCGCGGTTGATCCGTCAAATGCTCGATCTTGAACGGCGGCTCAAGACGGTCGGCTATGAGAAGAACATCTCGAAGCTTAAAGTTGGCATCTGCACCTATTGTGCGCCACTGCTTGTTGAACGGGCCGGTTCACTGGGTAAGCTCAAGGAAACACTTACCTGGCGTATAGCCGACAGCCGCCGCCTGGAGGAAATGTACGAGCAAGGCGAATTGGATGCCGTGTTCCGTGCGCTCTATCCCTCCGAGATCGCGCCTGACCTTACAACCGAGTTTACGTTGAAATGGATTGGCGAAAAACACCTTCTCGACTTTATGAAGCATGACAGCCAAGGCTTGCCGGTCGTGCTCGCCTCGCCTAATTCGCCGCTGGGCGCCGTGGCGCGCGAATGGCTACGCCGGCATGAGGTGACCTATGATGTGGTGGGTGAAGTCGATGATATCATGACAGCCATCCGCCTCGTCTCCAGCGGTTTGGCCCTGTCGCCTTTGCCCGTCCACATGCAAGACAGTCTGGCGGACAGCTTCAGTGATTGCGTACAGATTCTCCCTGGGCATGTGGACGCCCGTTACGGCATGTTCTTCGACGAGCGGCGCTTCAGCCTGCGCGCGGCGCTGGATATTTTCGAACTTTTGAAAAGCGAACTCACGCGTACGATGCGGCCGGTAGAGGGGTCTCGGCCGGCGCTGGTGCATCAGATCTAATCGGATCGAACCGACTCAGGCAACACGATCCGAAAGAACCCGCCGTGTTCGATCACGGCGGGTTCACATCTCTTTGGGCTTCGATGTCGATTGCCGGATGCGCAGTTCGGGCTTTATCAGTTCCTGCACTGGATCCACCTCGGCGCCGTTCAACCGATCCAGCAGCACCCGAGCCGCCCGACGCCCCACTTCCCGCTGACCGTTCCATACCGTCGTCAGCGCGGGGGTGGCTATTGCCGCCTCTTCAAGGTCGTCATAACCGGTGACCGAGATATCGACGCCGGGAACAAAGCCTGCCCGGGCAATACCGTTCATCAGCCCTATGGCTACCAGATCGTTCCAGCACACGGCGGCCGTCGCCTTGTCCTTGAGCGCCAGAAAGGCGCCTGTCAGCTCGAAACCGGCCTGCTTCGTCCGAGGGCCCGGAAAGCGCCATTCTGGACGCACCTCCAGCCCCGCTTTTTGCATGGCAGCCACATAACCCTGATATCGATCGCGACCCGTGGATGTCTGGTCGGTGCCGCCGACCATCGCAATCCGGGTGTGGCCAAGCGAAATCAGATGGTTCGTGGCCAGCCCGATGCCGTAGGCGTCGTGGCCTCTGAAAACGGGCACGCATGCACCTTCCACGGTTCTGGCTATCAGAACGGTGGGAAGCCCGTTGTCCTCTGCCGTCCTGATATCCTCCGGCGGCGTGCCGATCGCGGGGGACATGATGACGCCATCAGCCCCAAGTTGCAGAAGAGTGTCGACGAAGGTTCGCTGCTTTTCCAGCTGATCGTAGTGGTTCGAGAGCAGAAATGTCTGCCGCGAGCGGTCGAGCTCGCTTTCGATTGAGCGCAGAATCTCGGCGTAAAACGGGTTCATGATATCGTGGACGACGACGCCAATGATACCCGAGCGGGATGTCCGCAGGCTTGCCGCCCGCCGGTTGTATATGTAGCCGATCGTACGCGCGTGCTCTTTGATACGCTGGCGCGTTGATTCGGCAACGAGTGGGCTGTCACGCAGCGCCAATGACACGGTCGCGGTTGAGACGCCCAATGCATCGGCAATCGTGGAAAGCTTGATTTTCTGCGCCAGCGCTCCCCTCCATGGCGACCTTGCCCAGCCGGATAGCCTTAGATCGAGTAGGCTGGGGCTTACCCCATTCTACGTACTGAGTTCAAAGCTTTTTTGCCAGACCTTCCGTTCGCTGTGGGGCAGGGCGCGCTGGAGCGCTCCGGTTTGATCAGGCCTCCTCTTCGAGTTCCTCTTCCTCCTCCACCAGCACCGGACCTTTGCGGGAGAGATTTGCCTCGATGCGGGCAAGCAGCTTGACAAGAGCCTTCTGCTCTTTCTTGTCGAGGCTCTTGAGGGCTTGCTTTTCCGTCTTGCGGACCGAGCGCTCGATGGCCCGGATTGCCTCCGTTCCGTTTCCGGTCAAGTAGATATGGGCGCGGCGGGCGTCGGTTTCGGATGCACGCTTCTCTACGAAGCCCTGGGCCGCGAGGCGGTTAATCGTTTTGGTAATCGTGGGCGGCCGCACACCTAGCCGCTCGGCAAGCTGGCTGGGGGTGAGCCCGTTCTCCAGATGGAGCGCCAGCATGATCTTGTCCTGTCCTGCATAGAGCCCTTGGTCCAGAAGCCGCTCGGCCAATGCAGTGCGTGACAGGCGGGCTGCCGATTGCAGCCTCCCTATAACCGAACCTCTGGAATTCCTCGTCATCCGTTTGTTTCCTGCATCCCGCATTTAATGCAGTCCCTACGCCATAAAAGATAGTTCGGCCGGCAGCGCTGGCAATGGTGAGCCGGCTTGCCGCTGGGGGCACCGCAGGCTAATTTCATCTCGCCGGCTATGTTTCTAAGCCTAATGCCAAACCGGCATTTCAATCGTGTGACAGTGGAGATGCCGTGGCGCCTCGCGAGAAGATTGCCATCCTGCCTCTCGGCGCAACGGAGCAGCATGGACCTCATCTGCCGCCCGAGACGGATTGGATCATTGCGGAAGCGATCGCCGATCGCATCAAGATGCGGGTCGGCGGCGCAATGCATCTCGATATTCTGCCCGTCGAGAAAACCGGCTACTCGATCGAGCATTCCGACGATCCGCGGACAAGATCGCTCGGTTTTCCCGAAGCAATTGAGCGCTGGATCGGCATCGGCGAGGATCTTTGCCGAAAGGGCACCTATAAATTCGTCATGCTGAATGCCCATGGCGGGAATTCGCCTCTTATGACCATCGTTGCGACAGAGCTTCGCGCCCGTCACGGCATGCTTGCGGTGGCGACGAGCTGGACGCGCTTCGGGACACCGCCGGGCCTGGTAAGCGATGTGGAGAAGGCGCTGGGCATCCATGGCGGCTTCATCGAGACGTCCGTGATGCTGGCGCTGCGGCCAGACCTCGTGAAGATGGAAGAGGCCAAGGATTTTTCTTCCGAGCAGGCGCGGTTCCAGCGGGAGTTCACCTATCTGAGAGCCTACGGCCCGCACGCCTTCGGCTGGATGATGCGCGACCTTTCGGCGGAAGGCGTGGTCGGCAACGCCGCCGCGGCAAGCGCCGAAGCCGGCGAAACGCTGCTGGAACACGCGGTTTCGGGCTTTGCCGAACTGCTCGCGGACGTCGACCGCTTCGAACTCAAAACGTTCAGATAGCGCTAACCCGCCACCGCGATAACGAGTGCCGCCTCCGCCGTCCCGCCAGTCCGCTCGGTCTCGGCCAGGGCGGACGAGCCGGCGCGCCGGGCAATGCCGTCGCGGTCGTTGAAGGTCGCGCCTTGGAGCGCGCGGCTGTTATAAGGGGCGATGTCCGTGTAAACCGAGCGGCTGAAATCGTCGGGGAAGAACATCTGCCCTGTCAGCACGCTGCGCTCGTTCGGAAACGCCTTGAAGTGGATGTGAGGCGTGCGCCCGGGATACCAGCCGGGATAGATGGTTGAGAAGGTGGCTATCCCCTGCTCATCGGCGAACTGCGTGCCGCGCAGGAAGCTTTCGCCCGTCGTGTCGCGGCCGCCGGGCTGTCGCGGATAGCCGGAGTAGGCACCCTCGGCATCGCAATGCCATATATCCACGCGTGCGCCGGGTATGGGCGCACAGGAGGCGTCTACCACCTGCAGCCGCACCCGCAGGGGAAGGCCGGGCGCTCCTTCTGTGATATCCGCCCGCTCAAGCTTCGGATCGAAGTAGAATGGACCTTCCGTCGTCTCGGGCGTGATGGAGCAGACGCCCGCGCCGGTGATGAGCGGCTGGGCGGCGGCTGCCGCCTTTGTCTTGCTGAAGAGTTCGGCCGTAAGGAACGTGCCCCCTCCGGCGGTCACCGCCAGAAGGGCGAAGGCTTTTCGTCGGGTGATCGTCGTCATTTATAGCCTCCATCGAACGAAGCGTTCAATCCTCTTCACAAAGATAGCCGCTGCATGCCCCGGTGACGAATGAACTCTTGGTAAGGTTGTAAGGCTGGGCCAACTCCGCTCGTGCAAATCGGGCCGCGGCGTCTTATATGGACGGCAACGATCATCATTTGCCCGCGAGGGGATCCATGTCCGAACAAAATTCGCAAATCCCGGTCACGGTGCTGACCGGCTATCTCGGCTCCGGCAAGACCACGCTTCTCAACCGCATCCTGGCGGAAGACCACGGCAAGCGCTATGCCGTGATCGTCAACGAGTTCGGGGAAATCGGCATCGACAACGATCTCATCGTCGAATCCGACGAGGAAATCTATGAAATGAACAATGGCTGCGTCTGCTGCACCGTGCGCGGGGATCTCGTGCGCGTCGTCGAAGGGCTTACCCGGCGCCCCGGCCGGTTCGACGCCATTATCGTCGAGACCACTGGGCTCGCTGACCCGGCGCCGGTGGCGCAGACCTTTTTCATGGACGACGATGTACGCGCCAAGACCAAGCTTGACGCGGTCGTGGCGCTGGTCGACGCCAAGCACCTGCCGCTAAGGCTCAAGGATTCCCGAGAGGCGGCGGACCAGATCGCGTTTGCCGACGTGGTGGTGCTCAACAAGACGGACCTCGTTTCGCCCGAGGAGCTTGCCACGGTGGAAGCGGCTGTGCGGCAGATCAACCCCAGTGCGCGTATCCACAAAACGGAGCGCGCGGGCGTGGCGCTTTCGGACGTGCTCGATCGGGGCGCTTTCGACCTGCAGCGTGCGCTGGATAACGATCCGCATTTCCTCGATCATGACGATCCCGATCACGTTTGCGGACCGGATTGCGATCACGATCATCACCACCATCACCATGATCACGATCATGACCATCATCATCATGCCCATGGCGGGCTTTCGCCTATCCATGATGTCGGCGTAACCTCCATCTCGCTGCGCGCGGGCGAAATGGATCCGAAGAAATTCTTTCCATGGATTCAGAAGACAACCCAGATGGACGGGCCGAACATTCTGAGGCTCAAGGGCATTATCGCGCTCAAGGACGATCCGGATCGGTATGTGGTGCAGGGGGTGCACATGATTGTCGAGGGCGACCATCAGCGCGCGTGGAAGGAAGGGGAGAAGCGCGAAAGCCGTCTCGTGTTCATCGGCCGCGACCTGGAGACCGAGCGCCTCAAGCGCACATTCGAGGCTTGCCAGGCCTGATATGCCGACAGTCGCGCCGCTTGATCTTGAAGGCCATTGCATCGCTATAGCCTGGCTCAACAATATTCCTCACTTCGCGCTGGCCGATGGTGTCGTGCACCGGTTGGACGACGGAAATAAGTCGGCCGAGCTGCATGACGGGCTGCTTTGTGCGGTTCCGACGCCTGACGGCCGGCGGTTGCTAACCGGCGGCGAGGACGGGAAGGTCTTCGCGCTCTCCTTTGATGGTTCGGTGGAGCTGTTGGCCGAGATCGGTCGCAAATGGGTTACGAGCGTTGCTGCCGGGCCGCAGGGGGCGATCGCTTTTGCAAGCGGCAGAGTGGCCCATGTGCGTTTTGCAGATGGCAAAATTCGCGAGCTGCAGCATCCTCGCAGCGTGGAAGGGCTCTCTTTTGCGCCCAAGGGCATGCGGCTTGGTGTTGCCCGCTACAACGGCGCCACACTGCATTTCCCCGCCACCGAGGGCAAGCCGGCTGAACTGGAGTGGGCGGGCGCCCATACCGGCATCACGTTTTCGCCGGACGGCAACTTTCTCGTCACCACCATGCAGGAGAACGCTCTGCATGGCTGGAAGCTCGTCGATGGCAAGCACATGCGGATGACGGGCTATCCCGGCAAGGTGAAGAGTTTTTCGTGGAGCGTGAAAGGGCGCTGGCTTGCCACCTCCGGCGCACCGGCGGCGATCGTCTGGCCCTTCCAGGGCAAGGATGGGCCGATGGGAAAAGCGCCGCTCGAACTGGGGACGCGCGGCAATGTGACGGTCACGCAAGTCTGCTGCCACCCGGTGGAGGAGATCGTGGCGATCGGCTATTCCGACGGCATGATCCTTGCCGCTCGCTTTGCCGATGCGAAGGAGGTGCTGCTGCGCAGGCCAGGTAAGGGCGCGATCACCGCCATGGGTTGGGATATGGAAGGGCGCCGCCTTGCTTTCGGCACGGAAGCCGGCGATTGCGGTGTGGTGGATATTTCGGCCTGAACCGGCATTTCGACAAATCTCGGAACTTTTTCGGCAGGCTGCCGCTTGAGCCGGCAGTGAGATTGCCATGGATTTTCCGGAGTCCAAACACGTAAAGCTCAAGACGCTCGATGCGGTGCGCGAGGACGCGCAGGATTGTACGCGTTGCGACCTCTACAAGAATGCCACGCAGACTGTGTTCGGCGAGGGCGGCAACCAGGCGCGCGTGGTATTTGTCGGCGAGCAGCCAGGCGATAAGGAGGACGTGGAGGGCCGGCCCTTCGTGGGGCCGGCAGGCCGGATGTTCGATGCCATTCTGGAGGAAGTGGGCATCGACCGGAAGAAGACCTATGTCACCAATGCGGTGAAGCATTTCAAGTTCGAGCTACGGGGCAAGCGCCGCATTCATTCCAAGCCGAATGCTGGCGAAATCCGCGCCTGCCGCTGGTGGCTCGACCAGGAATTGACACTGATCCAGCCGGATGTGGCGGTTGCTCTTGGCGCCACAGCAGCGCGGGCGCTGGTGGGCAAGGCGGTGCCGGTTATGACGCTGCGCGGCACGATCACCGAAAGCGCGGAGGGCGTGCCCGTCTTCATCACGGTTCACCCTTCCTCCCTTCTGCGCGTTCCGGACGAGATGGACAGGCGCCGCGCGCGCGAACTCTTTGCCGAGGACATGCGCAAGGTGAAAGCGCTGATGAAGGGGTAATGCGTGTCTACCCTCCCCGCAAGGGGAAGGGTAGGCGCCTCATCTCACCAGTACCGCCCTCAAATCATTCACATTCGTGCCCGTCGGGCCCGGCGAGAAGAGATCGCCGAGCATGTTGAAGGCTGCCCAGGAATCGTGGGCGGCAAGAAGCGCTTTCGGGTCCTGGCCGGCATCGCGCAGGCGGGCGGCGGTCGTGTGGTCGGCAAAGGCACCGGCATTGTTTTCAGAGCCGTCGATGCCGTCCGTATCGGCGGCGAAGCCGGTGATGTTCGCCACCCCATCGACTGCAAGGGCGAGCGACAGCAGGAATTCCGTATTGCGGCCGCCGCGCCCGCCCTTTTCGCGGATTGTGACTGTGGTCTCGCCTCCAGAAAGCATGAGCACAGGCTTGTTGAACGGGCGGTCGCGCTGGGCGACCTCCCGGGCAATCGCCGCGTGAACCTGGCCCACCTCGCGCGCCTCGCCCTCAATAGCGTCGGAAAGAATGACCGGCGTGATTCCCTGCTTCTGTGCCTCGGCCGCGGCGGCTTCCAACGAGCGAGCGGCGGAGGCGACGATG
This sequence comes from Chelativorans multitrophicus, assembly GCF_011317445.1. GTDB lineage: Bacteria > Pseudomonadota > Alphaproteobacteria > Rhizobiales > Rhizobiaceae > Chelativorans > Chelativorans multitrophicus. The sequence continues at coordinate 2,102,627 of NZ_JAAAPL010000001.1, read as the reverse complement.
TGTACCTCATTGCGCGCGAAGCGCGGATCGTCAGGTTTCGGGGCGTCAGCCAGATGCGAATGAAGGTGGCGGATGGCTGCCGCCGGCAAACGCAGGCCGTATGCCTTTACGATCGCCAGCGCATCCTGGCGCGTTGCGGGGTCAGGAATGGTGGGACCAGACGAGACCAGCGCGGGATTGTCGCCCGGTATATCGGAAACGATGAGGCTCACGACGCGGGCGGGATAGGCGGCGGCCGCAAGCCGGCCGCCCTTGATCGCGGAGAGGTGCTTGCGCACCGCATTCATGGCTGTGATGGGCGCTCCGGAGGCAAGCAGGGCTTCATTGACGGCGATCTCGTCTTCGAGCGTCATGCCGGGCGGCGGGGATGGGAGCAGCGCGGAACCGCCTCCGCAGATCAAAGCCACGACCAAATCATCTTCGGTGAGATTGTTGAGGAGGCGGAGAAGATGGCGTGAGCCCTCCAGCCCGGCTGCATCCGGTACGGGGTGCGCCGCTTCCAGGACGGCAATGCGTCTCGTGGAGGCGCCATAGCCGTAGCGGGTGACGACGGCGCCCTCCAGCGGGCCGTCCCATGCCTGTTCGAAGGCCTGCGCCATTTGTGCCGCGCCCTTGCCCGCGCCGACCACGATGGTGCGGCCCCTGGGACGGGCGGGGAGGAAGTTGCGGACAACTTTGCGGGGATCCGCGGCTTCGACCGCAGCCTGGAAGAGGCTTTCGAAGAAGGGTTTTGCGTCGAATGTCATGAAAGCCTCCCGATTTCCAACCCTTGTCGTCCGACAAGAGCCTCTGTGAATGCTCTTAAGCGGCCGTTGGCGGGGTGTCGATGGTCAGGCATGGATCCTCGGGTCAAGCCCGAGGATGACGAAGAGGAGAGGCTTCCGCCAACACTGACGACTTGCCGCCATTTCCTGCGTTCGTCATCCTCGGGCTTGACCGGAGGATCCATGCCAGAGCGGTCCCAAATCACGACCGCTCAAATCAAAGAGCTTGGTAGCTTTAATTTCCCGGTGTGTGCAATGGATTGCTTACAGCAGATCACAACCCGCCCTTCACCGCTTTTCCCGCCACATAAGTCTCCACCACAGCGCGATCATCGCCCAGGGTTTGCAGCACGAAAAGCTCTTCGGCCAGAGTCTTCGCGCGCTCCATGCGCAGCCGCATGGCGGGGGTGGCGTTGGCATCGAGGAGGACGAAATCCGCATCTGTGCCGGGCTCCAGCGTGCCGATGTGGTGGGCGAGCGACAAGGCTTCGGCATTGCCGCGGGTGACCTGCCAGAAGGAGGCGAGGGGATTGAGCTTCTCGCCATGGGAGGCGATGACCTTGTAGCCCTCATCCATGGTGCGCAGCATGGAATAGCTCGTACCGCCGCCCGTATCGGTGGCCATGGCAATGCGCAGCGGCCCTTCGCGACGGCGATAACGGAAATAATCGAACATTCCGGAGCCGAGGAAGAGGTTTGACGTAGGGCAGAAGACAGCGACGGAGCCTGAATCGGAAAGCGCATCGGCTTCGCGTTCCGAAAGGTGAATGCAGTGGCCGAACAGGCTCTTCGGGCCGGTGAGACCATATTTCTCGTAAATGGCCGTGTAATCGGCGCAATCGGGATAGAGCTCGCAGGAAAGGGCGATCTCGGCGTGGTTTTCCGAAAGATGGGTCTGGATGTGTAGGTCGGGATGTTCGGCGGCCAGCGCCTGCGCCACCTCCATCTGCTCCGGGCTTGAGGTGATGGCAAAGCGCGGCGTGATCGCATAATGGAGCCGGCTCTTGCCATGCCACTTGGCGATCAGCGCCTTGGTATCGTCATAGCTCGATTGCGGTGTGTCGGTAAGCGCTTCGGGCGCATTGCGGTCCATCATCACCTTACCGGCGAGGACGCGCATGTTGCGGCGATGGGCTTCGGCAAAGAAGGCTTCGGCGGATTGCGGGTGGACGGTGCAGTAGACAGCAGAAGTGGTTGTGCCCTGCCGCACCATCTCGTCCAGGAAGGCGGAGGCAATGCGCGCCGCGTGGTCCGCATCGCCGAACTCGGATTCGGCGGGGAAGGTATAGGTGTTGAGCCAGGTGAGAAGCTCCGCCCCGTAGCTCGCGATCACCTGCATCTGCGGAAAATGGGCGTGAGGGTCGATGAAACCAGGCATAAGGAGATGCGGGCGGTGATCGATGACCCTAGCGCCGGCGGCGGCGGGCGCGATTTCGGCGTAGGTGCCGACATTGAGGATAACGCCGCCGTCCACCAGGACCGCGCCATCCTCTTCGTACCGGTAGGAGGAATGGTCGTCGGGCCCCTGCGGTTCGCCGAGAAATGTGAGCAGGCGCGCGCGGATCAGCGTTCTCGTCATCAAACTTGCCTTTCGCGCATGTTCAGCGTGCTTCCTCGAACCAGGTGACGAGCAGGCGCCGCTCGTCTTCGGTAATGCCGGAGACGTTGCCGGGCGGCATGGCGTGGCTCAGCCCCGCCTGAAGATAGATTTCGCGGGCGTGGGCGGCAATCGCGGCATCCGAATCCAGCGCCACGTCCTTTGGAGCCGCATGGATGCCCTCATAGCCGGGCTCAGCCGCATGGCACATGGCGCAGCGCCCCATCACCGTATCGCGCACGGCGGGGAAATGGGTGGAGGCGATGAAGCGCTCTTCGGTCGCCGAAATCCGGCGTTCTCCCGTCAAAATCTGAGGCACGGTGGAGAGCCACATGATGATGACGAAAAGGATGGTGGCGGCCGCCCAGGTCCAGTGCGGGTTGCCCTTTCGCGCGTGGCGCGTGTTGAAAAAATGCCGAATCAGGACGCCGATAATGAAGACCAGCGAGGCGATGATCCAGTTGAACCGGGTGGCGAAAGCCAGCGGGTAGTGGTTCGACAGCATCAGGAAAATCACCGGCAGGGTGAGATAATTGTTGTGCAGCGAGCGCTGCTTGGCCTGCATGCCCAGTTTTGGGTCCGGCGTGCGGCCGGCGTTCATGTCAGCCACCACGATCTTCTGGTTGGGGATGATGAGCAGGAATACGTTGGCCGACATGATGGTGGCGGTGAAGGCGCCGAGATGAAGGAAGGCGGCACGGCCGGTGAAGATCTGGGTGTAGCCCCAGCTCATCGCGACGAGGATCGCATAGAGAACGAGCATCAGGCCGGTATCGCTCTTGCCCAGCGGCGACTTGCAGAGCGCGTCGTAAAGAAGCCAGCCGAGGCTGATGGAGGCAAGCGAGATCAGGATCGCAACCGGTGCGGAGACGTCGAGCACGTTACGATCGATCAGGTAAAGATCCGCCCCGGCATAATAGACGATGGCAAGCAAGGCGAAGCCTGATAGCCAGGTGGAGTAGGACTCCCATTTGAACCAGGTCAAATGCTCGGGCAGGTAGGCCGGCGCGACCATGTATTTCTGGATGTGGTAAAAGCCGCCGCCATGCACCTGCCATTCCTCGCCGGAAACGCCTTCGGGCAGGCCGGGGCGCTTCACCAGGCCCAAATCCAGAGCGATGAAGTAGAAGGACGAGCCGATCCAGGCGATGGCGGTCACCACATGCAGCCAGCGCACCGCGGAGGACAGCCACTCCCATATTACGGCGAAATCGTTCAAATGCCCGCTCCCATTTCCGGCTTCTGAGGCAAGCTTACGGCTTCTGCTCTAAAGGAAAAGAGATGGAGAGCACGATGACTTTCAAATTTTTCTGGAAAATCGCAGAGCTGTCGGTTTGATAGGCGTCATGGCTTATCTGGACAATCTTGCTGTTTTCGTGCGTGTGGTGGAACTGGGGGGCCTTTCGGCGGCAGGGCGCGACCTGCGCATCTCGCCTGCGGTTGCATCCAACCGCATCAAGGAATTGGAAAAGCATCTCGGCGTGCGGTTGCTCAACCGCACGACACGGCAGCTCACCGCGACGGAACATGGCCGTGTCTTCTATGACGGCGCCAAGAGGGTGCTTGAAGCCTTGGACGAGGCTGAAGGGGCCGTGGCCGCGCTTTCCGGCCAGCCGCGCGGCACGATCCGTGTGACGGCGCCGCTCGGTCTCGGTAAACGCCTGATCGCCAGCGGCATTCCGGAATTCCGTGAGCGCTATCCGCAGATTGAGGTGAGGCTCAGGCTTTCGGACCGTGACGTGGACATCATGCGTGAGGGGATCGATGTCGCTTTCAAGCTGGGGCTCCTGGAAAATTCAAGCCTCCGCATGCGCGGCATCATGGATTGCGAGCGGGTGCTGGCGGCTTCGCCCGTTTATCTTGAACGGCGCGGGGAGCCCGAGCGGCCGGAGCAACTGGTGGAGGAACAGCACGATTGCCTGATGCTTCGCTTCCCCGGCGTGCGTGAGTATTTCTGGACGCTGGCGACGCCGGAGGGGCCGAAGAAATTCGAGGTGCGCGGGCCTTTCGACACGGATGATGGCGATGTGATCACCGGCTGGGCGCTCGCCGGCCACGGGATCATCAATAAGCCACGCTTCGAGATCGAGCCTTTCATCCGTGACGGACGGCTCAAGATCATTCTGGCCAAAACACCGCCGACAACGGTTACGCTGGCGGCGGTCTATCCGCACAAGAAGCTGCAGGATCCCAAGGTGCGTCTGCTGGTGGATTTCATGGCCGAGCGTTGCCAGCGCATGATCGAGGAGATTTTGAGGGGGCGGTGATCAGCTCAGCGCCCGCATCACCTCTGCTGCCGTCATGGCGGCGATGACAGCGGGTCGCTTGTCGCGAACCGTTTCGCCTCCGATAGGTGTGATGAGCCGGGAAAGGCGCGGCTCCTCGCCGCCGTTTTTCAAATACCAGCTTCTGAAGGTAGCCTTCTTCGTCTTCGAGCCGATCATGCCGACATAGGAGGCATCTTCGCGGGCCAAGGCTTCGGCGGCGAGGAGGAAATCCAGCGCATGGTCGTGGGTCAGGATGATGAAGGCCGAATGCGGCGGCGCTTCGCGGATAACCTCTTCCGGCACGGGCGTCAGTCTCGTTTCCACCTCGGGCGGCAGATCTTCGATAGCTTCGGCCCGAGTCTCGACCAGCACGGTGCGCAGGGGCAGAAGGGCAAGCGCGTCGGCAAGGGCGTGTCCCACATGGCCGCCGCCGAGAAGATAGACATGTGGCCGGGCATGGTCCTCCTCTTGCGCGCGCTTCAGGATTGCGGAGCGATCCCGCGCGTCGGCAATACGGATGTCCAAATTGACGCGGCCGCCGCAGCACTGGCCGATCTCCGGACCCAAGGGGATATCCATTGCGCCGCTGGCGGTGTTTGCCGAAATCAGCTCGCGCGCCTTGGCAATCGCAAGGAATTCGAGCTGTCCACCGCCGATCGTGCCGAAGGTCTTTTCGGGCGAAACGAGCATCCACGCGCCCTTCTCACGCGGGGTCGAGCCTTTTGCTTCCGTCACGCTGATCAGGGCGACGGGGGCGGCGTCGAGGAAAGTGGCAAGGCTCTTTGAGAGGGCAATCATGAAAGCAGCAGCCTGCATGCGCCAATACCCCCCTCTGCCCTGCCGGGCATTTCCCCCTCAAGGGGGGAGATTATGCTTTCATTGCTGCCTCGCGATTGCCTGCAGCGCCGAAAAGTTGGAGCCAGGGTTACGGCCAGCCAATCTCCCCCCTTGAGGGGGAGATGCCCGGCAGGGCAGAGGGGGGTGATGTACAGCGAAAGCATTTCAGAACAATAGTAGGCCAAGGCCGAGTATTCTACCGCCCCGCCTCCGCCTTCAATCGTTCCACGGCCATCAGCACGCGCTCGGGCGTGGCAGGAGCATCGAGGCGCGGGCAGATCCTGTGGTCCGCCACGCTCGCAACGGCGTCGGAGAGTGCGTGCAGCGCGGAGATCGCCAGCATGAAGGGCGGCTCGCCGACCGCCTTGGAACGGTGGATCGTGGGCTCGGCGTTTTCCGCCCAATCGGCAAGCTTCACATTGAAGATTTTCGGCCGGTCCGAAGCGAGCGGGATCTTGTAGGTCGAGGGTGCATGGGTGCGAAGCATGCCCTTCTCATCCCAGACCAGCTCTTCCGTGGTGAGCCATCCTACGCCTTGAATGAAGCCGCCCTCGATCTGGCCGAGGTCGATCGCGGGGTTCAGTGAACGGCCCGTCTCGTGCAGGATATCCACCCGCTCCACCATATATTCGCCGGTCAGCGTGTCGACGGAAACCTCCGTGCAGGCGGCGCCATAGGCGAAATAGTAGAAGGGATGCCCTCGGCCCTTCTCGCGGTCCCAGTGGATCTTCGGCGTCTTGTAGAATCCGGCGGCGGAAAGCTGGATGCGCGCCTCATAGGCCTGGCGGATGAGATCAGGGAAGGGGATCTCCTGATTGCCGACGCGGACGCGGTTGGGAAGGAAAACCACCTGCTCGCGGGGCACATCATAGCGTCCGATGGCGAAATCGATGAGGCGATCTTTGATCTGGCGGGCGGCGTTCTGCGCCGCCATGCCGTTCAGATCGGAGCCGGAGGAAGCTGCGGTAGCGGAGGTGTTTGGCACCTTGCCTGTCGTCGTCGCGGTGATTTTTACCCGGTCGATATCGATTTGGAACTCTTCCGCCACGACCTGCGCCACTTTCACGTAGAGGCCCTGGCCCATTTCGGTGCCGCCGTGGTTCAGGTGTACCGAGCCATCCGTATAGACATGCACCAGCGCGCCCGCCTGGTTGAAATGGGTGGCGGTGAAGGAAATGCCGAACTTGACGGGCGTAAGCGCGATGCCGCGCTTTACGATTGCACTTCCCGCATTGAATTCGGCTATGGCGCCGCGGCGGGCGGCATAATCCGCACTTTCCTCCAGCCCGCTCACCAGGCGGTGGATGATGTTGTCCTCGACCGTCTGGTGGTAGGGCGTGACGTTGCGTTCCGTTTCGCCATAGAAATTCTTCTTGCGGATTTCGAGCGGGTCCTTGCGAACCGCGAAGGCGATTTCCTCAATGACGCGTTCCGCGCCGACCATACCTTGAGGCCCGCCGAAGCCCCGGAAGGCCGTGTTGGAAACCGTATTGGTGTAGAGCGGCGCGGAGAGCGCGCGCACGGCGGGATAGAAATAGGCGTTGTCGCAGTGGAAGAGCGCGCGGTCTGTCACCGGCCCGGAGAGATCGGCCGAGAAACCGCAGCGCGCCGCATATCTGAGGTCGACGGCCAGAATGTTGCCCTGATCATCGAAGCCCACATCGTAATCGATCAGGAAATCGTGGCGCTTGCCGGTTGCGATCATATCGTCGTCGCGGTCGGGGCGGAGCTTTACCGGCCTGCCGGTTCGCTTGGCGGCAACCGCAGCCACCGCGGCAAAGAGATTCGCCTGTGTCTCCTTTCCGCCGAAGCCGCCGCCCATCCTGCGCACTTCAACGGTGACGGCGTGTGAGGGGACGCCCAGCGCGTGAGCCACCATGTGCTGCACTTCGCTAGGGTGCTGGGTCGAGGAATGGACGGTCACATCCAGGTCCTCTCCGGGGACAGCGAGCGCGATCTGGCCTTCCAGATAGAAATGGTCCTGCCCGCCCACACGCATTTGCCCGTTGATGCGGCGGGGCGCGGCACCAAGCGCCTTCTCCACATCGCCGCGCTCAAGCTTCAAGGGCTTGGTGACAAGCCGGGGGTTCTGCGGATCGGCTCCTGCGATATCGATGATCGCGGGCCTTTCCTCATATTCGATTTTCGCAAGACGGCAGGCGCGCCGCGCAGCCTCACGCGTTTCTGCCACGACGGCGAAAATCGGCTGGCCGAAAAACTGTACTTCCGTTTCCGCGAAGATCGGCTCGTCGTGATGACCGGTGGAACTGATGTCATTTTCGCCGGGGATGTCCCGGGCGGCAAGCACCGCAACCACGCCGGGTGCGGCTTCAACCTGAGACAGGTCTATTGCGCGAATGGTTCCGTGGGCAATCGCGGAAAGGCCGAGATAGGCGTGCAGCGTGCCTGCAGGCTCCGGCATATCGTCGATATAGACGGCCTCGCCGGTAACGTGCTTGTGGGCGGAATCGTGGCGGAGATCCGTGGCCACGCCGCCGGTTATCTTCGTGGAGCTAAAATCGGAAGCGGCGGGTTTGTTCATGCCACCGCCTCGTATCTTTGAAGCGTAACAGGCCCGCTCGCCCCGGAAGTTTCAAGGTAAAGGCGGCGCAGCAGGTTCTTCGCGGTCATCATGCGGTATTCGGCAGACGCGCGCATGTCGCTTATGGGCGTGAAATCCTGCTCATAGGCCGGCAGCGCTTGCTCAATGGTCTCGATCGTCCATGGCCTGCCGTGAAGTGCCGCTTCCACGGCCAATGCGCGTTTCGGTGTGGCAGCCATGCCGCCATAGGCGATGCGGGCCGATGCCACCGTGCCATCCGCATCCAATGTTACGGCAAAGGCGCCGAGCACCGCGGTGATGTCCTCATCGCGCCGCTTGGAAATTTTCCAGACGGCAAAGCGCGTCTCGGGCGCAGGCAAGGGGACATGGACGGCTTCGACAAATTCGCCGGGCTGACGATCCTGCCTGCCATAGGCGATGAAGAAATCCTCCAGCGGGATCGTTCGCCGGCTTTGCCCCTTGCGGAGCGTCAGCGTGGCCCCGAGCGCGATCAGCGGGGGCGGGGTATCGCCGATGGGCGAGCCGTTGGCGATATTACCGCCGATCGTGCCCATATTGCGCACCTGATCCCCGCCGATGCGTTCGATCAGCTGGCCAAGCGCAGGGATGCGGTCTGAAAGATAGGAGAAGGCATCGGAGTAGCTGACGCCGGCGCCGATGGTGATGACCCCGTCCTCTTGAGAGACGGTGCGGAGCTCATCCAGCCCGCCGATGAAGACCGCAGGCGCGATCTCGCGCATGAATTTCGTCACCCACAGGCCGACATCGGTCGAACCGGAGACGATGGTGGTATCCGGCTCTGCTTCCAGAATATCGGCCAAATCATCGACGCTCGCGGGGATCGCGAGACGGTCTTGGCCGGTGCCGATCTCCACGCGCGTGCCATCCTTTATGCGCTTGAGTTCGGCGATTATAGCCGCACGCTCCAGCGCGAGCGGATCGGATGCAGGCTCGCCATAGGAGGAAATCGCGCGGGCGGCGCGCATAATGGGCTCGTAGCCCGTGCAGCGGCAGAGATTGCCCTGCAGCGCTTTCTCGATGTCCTTATCGGAAGGACGCGGATTGCGCATCCAGAGCGCGTAGAGCGACATCACGATGCCCGGCGTGCAGAAGCCGCATTGGGAGCCGTGATGATGCACCAGCGCCTGCTGGACCGGGTGGAGGCTGCCGTCGGGGCGCTTCAGGTGCTCGATGGTGACAACATGGCAGCCATCAAGCGAAGCGAGGAAACGAATGCAGGCATCAACGCCTTCATAGATCACGGCATCACCGGAGAGGCGGCCGACCAGGACGGTACAGGCTCCGCAATCGCCTTCAGCACATCCTTCCTTGGTGCCGGTCAGCCGGCGGTTCAGCCGCAGATAATCGAGCAGGGTCTGGCCGGGACGGAGGTCGCGCAGGACGATCTTTAGGCCGTTGAGGAGAAAACGGATCTCGTTGCGGGTGGCGGTCATGAGGCGTCGTGCCCTTTGGCACCCCCCTCTATCCCGGTAAAGCGCGCCATCAGCATTTGCTCAGCTCCCCCGATACGTAGAGTAGCCATAGGGCGAGACGAGGAGCGGCACATGGTAATGCGCATGCTCAGCCATGCCGAAGCGAATCGGCACCTGGTCGAGAAAAGGCGGTGCGGGAAGCGCGGTGCCCATTGCGCGCAGATAGGCGCCGACTTCGAAGACGATTTCGTATCGGCCAGGCGTGAAACTTCTGCCTTCCAGAAGCGGCGCGTCGCAGCGGCCGTCGGCATTGGTTCTGACGGTCTTCAGATGCGTGCGCATGTCACCGTTGAACCTGTAAAGCGCGATTTCCATGCCCGCGGCGGGCCGGCCTGCCGCCGTGTCAAGAACATGGGTCGTCAGCCGGCCTTCAGCTTGTTCACCCATGCGGTCTCTCCCTACTTCTTTTCTGTGCTGTCGATTGTGCGGCAAATCGGCGGCGTGCATAAGGGGGGTGGGGTAGAAAGGCTGCAAAAAGACTTTCAAATTTTTTGCAGGGAATAAGCCCGGAAACCTTCGGCTATCGTTGAAAACGAGATGAGCGCGGAGAATGCAGACATGAGGCGCTATTTCCGGAATATGCGAGGCTACGGAGCCAATCCGCCGAATCCCAAGTGGCCCGGCGGCGCCTATGCGGCGGTGCAATTCGTCGTCAATTACGAAGAGGGCGGCGAAAACTGTATCCTGCATGGGGATGAGGCATCCGAGGCCTTCCTCTCGGAGATTGTCGGAGCGCAGCCCTGGCCAGGCATGCGGCACTGGAACATGGAGTCGATTTACGAGTACGGCGCTCGCGTCGGCTTCTGGCGGCTACACCGCATGTTCACCGAGGCCGAAGTGCCCGTAACCGTCTATGGTGTTGCGACTGCGCTCGCCCGCTCGCCGGAACAGGTGGCGGCCATGAAGGAGGCATGCTGGGAAATTGCGAGCCACGGGCTTCGCTGGATCGACTATCGCGCCCATTCGGAAGAGGAGGAACGCAGGGATCTGGATGAAGCCGTGCGGCTGCACACTGAAGTCGTGGGCGAACCGCCGAAAGGGCTTTATCTTGGGCGTACGTCGGTGAACTCCGTCAAGCTCGCCATCGAGCAGGGCGGGTTCGACTGGATCTCCGATACCTATGACGATGACCTGCCTTACTGGCTCGACCACGACGGGCATGGGAAGCCTGCGCGGCCGCAGCTCGTCATCCCATATACGCTCGACGCCAATGATATGCGATTTGCCACGCCGCAAGGGTTCAATTCCGGCGACCAGTTCTTTGCCTACCTGAAGGATGCGTTTGATACGCTCTATGAAGAGGGAAGGCGCGGCCGGCCGGCCATGATGAGCGTGGGCCTCCATTGCCGGCTGATCGGCCGGCCGGGGCGGGCGGCCGCGCTCAGGCGCTTCATCGATTATGTAAAAGGCCATGAGAAGGTGTGGCTGCCGCGGCGGATGGATATCGCCCGTCATTGGATGGAGCATCACCCCTATCAAGCGCCGACGCTGAGGCCGAGCCGCATGGGGAAAGCGGAGTTCGTGGAGCGCTTCGGCTCGATTTTCGAGCATTCGCCCTGGATCGCCGAACGGGCCCATGACTTGGAGCTCGGGCCGGCGCATGACAGCGCCGTGGGCCTTCACAACGCGCTGGCGCGAATGTTCCATTCGGCAGGCGAGGAGGAGCGGCTGGGCGTGCTGAAGGCGCATCCAGACCTTGCGGGCAAGCTCGCGGCAGCAAAGCGGCTCACGCCGGAATCGGCGAAGGAACAGGCTTCGGCTGGCCTCGACGCGCTGACGGACGAGGAGCGCGCGCGCTTCACTGACCTCAACACGCGCTACATGGAAAAATTCGGCTTTCCCTTCATCATTGCCGTCAAGGACAACACGAAGCAAAGCATCCTGCGAGCCTTCGAGACACGTATCGAAAAGGGCCCGGAAGAGGAGTTCGCTACGGCCTGCGGCCAGGTGGAGCGGATCGCTTATCTGAGGCTCAAGGACATCCTGCCGTCATGACCAGAAACTATTACGCGCCCACGGGCGGACACCCGCCACAAACGGATCTTCTTACCGGGAGGGCCGTCTTCACCGAAGCCTATGCGGTGATTCCCAAGGGGGTGATGCGCGATATCGTCACCAGCGTCCTGCCACTTTGGGAAAAGACGCGGGCCTGGATCATCGCGCGGCCGCTCTCGGGATTTGCCGAGACCTTCTCGCAATACATCATGGAAGTGCAGCCGGGCGGCGGCAGCGAAAAGCCTGAGCCGGACCTTGAGGCAGAGGCAGTCCTTTTCGTCGTCGAAGGCGAATTAACGGTGGAACTGGATGGCCGGAAGCATCGGATGGAGCCGGGCGGCTACGCGTTCCTGCCGCCTGAAAGCCGCTGGACGGCCCGAAACGAGAGTTCCGCACCTGTGCGCTTCCACTGGATTCGCAAGTCTTATGAGAGCGTAGACGGGGTTCCTGTGCCGGAGGCGTTCTTCGTCAACGAGAAGGATATCGCGCCGACGGCGATGCCGGGCACCGAGGGAAAATGGGCCACGACGCGCTTCGTCGACCCGGAGGACGTGCGGCACGACATGCATGTGACGATCGTGACGTTCGAGCCGGGCGCGGTAATCCCCTTCGCGGAGACGCACGTCATGGAGCACGGGCTCTATGTGCTCGAAGGCAAGGCGGTCTACCGGCTCAACCAGGATTGGGTGGAAGTGGAGGCGGGAGATTTCATGTGGCTCAGGGCATTCTGCCCACAGGCATGCTACGCTGGCGGCCCCGGCAAGTTCCGCTATCTGCTCTACAAGGATGTAAACAGGCACGCAGCGCTGAAACCGCTGTGGCGGAGAGTGGATAAATGAGGAAAATCATCGCCGAACCTTTGACGAAAGATGCGTTTGCGCCATTCGGCGACGTGATCGAGGCGGAGGAGGGGACCAGCTTCCCGATCAACAACGGCAAGACCCAGCGCTTTCACGATCTGGCGAAGGTCGAGGTGGGCGGAGAAAACGCGCGGGTGATGGTGAGCATCGCGCGCGGGCAGCCTTACGACCTGCCGCTAACTCTGAACATGGTGGAGCGGCATCCACTGGGAAGCCAGGCTTTCATGCCTCTTACGTCCAGCCCCTTTCTAGTAATCGTCTGCCCGGACGAAAGCGGCCGGCCGGGGGTGCCGCGTGCCTTCATCACCAAGCCGGGGCAGGGCGTGAACTATGCCCGCAACACCTGGCACGGCGTGCTGACGCCAATCGGGGAGGAGCAGGATTTCCTGATTGTCGACCGCGGCGGGGAGGGCAACAATCTGGAGGAGTTCTTCTTTCCCGAACCCTATGAAATCCACCTGCCGGAGCGGTGATGAACCCTGAACCGACACTTATCGACCGGCTGCTCGATGTGATCGAATACGATATCGTGCCCAAGACCGAAGCCGGGGTGGCGGCGGGGAACAAGATCTTCGGCGCGGCCATTCTGCGAAAGCGCGATCTGTCGCTGGTGATCGCAGAGACCAACAACGAGATCGAAAACCCGCTCTGGCATGGCGAGATGCATGCGTTGAAGCGCTTCTACGAGATGCCGAAGGAGAGCCGGGCCGACACGAAGGACTGCATCTTCCTCTCAACGCATGAGCCCTGCTCGCTCTGCCTTTCGGCCATCACCTGGAGCGGCTTCGACAATTTCTTCTATCTCTTCAGCCACGAGGATTCGCGGGATTCATTCGCCATTCCGCACGATCTGAAGATCCTGAAGGAGGTCTTTCGGCTGGAGCCCGGCGGCTATGCGGCGCAGAATGCGTTCTGGAAAAGCTACTCCATACCGGCGCTGGCGCGGGAATTGCCGGAGCCGGAAAGGGAAGGGGCGGCAAAACGGATCTCGAAGCTCTCCGGGGTCTATGCGAGGCTTTCGGAAACCTACCAGAAGAGCAAGGCCGAGAACGACATTCCGCTGAATTAGCCTTTGTTGTCGATAGCCTGCCGGTGATATATATCATGGTATATATCACCGATGGAGGCGCCTATGCCCCAGATCGCAAAGCTTTTCTGGAACGGCCGCAGTCAGGCCGTACGATTGCCTGCCGAATTTCGTTTCGAGGGTGACGAGGTGGAAATTCGCCGTGATTCCGAGACGGGAGATGTGATTCTTTCTCAGAGCCCTCGGCGCACGGAATCATGGGACAAATTCTTCGAACTGCGTGAGCGGATTCCTTCAGAGGAGCTGGAAGGCTTTATGGAGGATCGCGAGCAGGGCGTCCACGAGCGTGACGATCCGCTGGCATGAAGCAGCGCTTCATGCTCGACACTAACGCCGTGAGTGCCTTTATGCACGGCCGAAGTACCACGCTGGACTGGCGAATTTCGGCCTATGGAAAAGCCGAACTTTGCGTTTCCGTTGTGACCTACGCTGAGACCAGATACGGACTTGCCCAGCGGCCGGAAGCAAAACGCTTAGCGGCGGCTGCTGACGCATTGTTCGATCTGGTTGAGATCCTACCGTGGACAGCGGAAGTGGCGTGCCGATATGGCGAGATGCGGGCGCAGCTTAGAAGAGAGGGACGAATGCTCCAGCCGCTCGACATGCTGATTGCCGCACACGCCCTGGAAGCGGGCGCGACGCTGGTGACCAGCGATCGCGCCTTCCGCTTCGTTCCCGGCCTTATGGTCGAGAATTGGCTTGAGGGTTAAACGCGCTCCAGCGCCAGCGCGATCCCTTGGCCGACTCCGATGCACATGGTGGCGAGCGCCAACCTTGCGCCGCGCTCCCTGAGTTCCAGCGCCGCCGTGCCGGAGATGCGCGCGCCGGACATGCCCAGTGGATGGCCGAGGGCGATGGCGCCGCCATTGGGGTTCACATGCGCCGCGTCTTCCGGAATGCCAAGTTCGCGCAGCACGGCGATGCCCTGCGAAGCGAAGGCCTCGTTTAGCTCCACAACATCGAAATCGGACGGCTTCAAACCGAGGCGGGCGCAGAGCTTCTTCGATGCCGGTGCCGGACCGATGCCCATGATGCGCGGGGGAACGCCGGCCGTGGCGCCGCCCAGCACGCGGGCGATGGGCGTGAGGCCGTATTTCCTGGCTGCCGCTTCCGATGCAATGATGAGGGCCGCGGCACCGTCATTGACGCCGGACGCATTGCCGGCCGTCACGGAGCCGTTCTCGCGGAACGGAGTGGGAAGCTTGCCGAGCTTTTCCACCGTGGTGCCAGGACGCGGATGCTCGTCCTTGTCGACAATGATGGGATCGGCCTTGCGCTGGGGAATGGTGACGGGCACGATTTCCTTCGCCAGGCGGCCATTCTCCTGCGCCGCAACGGCCTTGTCCTGGCTGCGGACGGCGAATGCATCCTGGTCTGCGCGGCTTACCTTGAAGTCTGCGGCGACGTTCTCCCCGGTCTCGGGCATGGAATCGACGCCATATTGCTTCTTCATCAACGGATTGACGAAGCGCCAGCCGATGGTGGTGTCATAGATCTCGGCATTTCGGGAGAAAGCCGTGTCCGCCTTCGGGAGCACGAAGGGTGCGCGGCTCATGGATTCGACGCCCCCCGCAATCATCAGCTCGGCCTCGCCTGCCTTGATTGCACGAGCGGCGGTGGCAACCGCGTCCATGCCGGAGCCGCAGAGCCGGTTGATGGTAGAACCAGGAACCTCAACGGGAAAGCCTGAAAGCAGCACAGCCATTCGGGCGACGTTGCGGTTGTCCTCGCCGGCCTGGTTGGCGCAGCCATAGATCACGTCGTCGACCGCTGCCCAATCGACTTCCTTGTTGCGCTCGACAAGCGCCTTTAAGGGGATGGCGGCAAGGTCATCCGCGCGCACCGATGAAAGAACACCGCCGAAGCGGCCTATCGGTGTGCGGACATAATCGCAGATGAACGCTTCGGCCATGATCTATGCTCCTAATTGCCCTTGTGCGCCGCGTCGGTGCGCGCCTTGAGATCGCGAAGAGTCTTCAGTTCCAGCTCGGTCGGCGCGGGGGTTTCCTCGACCTTGTCGGCAAACTTGACTTGCCAGCCGCAGGTTTCCTGCACCATCTCGCGGGTGACGCCCGGATGCATGGAAACCACGGTGAACTCCTTCGTTTCCGGGTCCGGCTTCCAGATGGCGAGGTCCGTGATGAGAAGCGTCGGCCCTTTGGTGTCAATGCCGAGCCGCTTGCGGTGATCGCCTCCATCGCCATGGCCGAAGGAGGTGTAGAAATCGATCTTCTCCACCATTCCCCGCTTGGACTGCGCCATGGTGATGTAGACCTGCTGGGAAGAGGTGGCGATCTCCGGCGCACCGCCACCGCCGGGCAGGCGCGTCTTGGGCTTATGGTAATCGCCAATGACCGTGGTATTGATGTTGCCATACTTGTCCAGCTGGGCGGCTCCCAGGAAACCGATGGTGATGCGCCCGCCTTGCAGCCAGTACCGGAACATCTCCGGCACAGAAACGGTGGTGAGCGCGGTATCGCACAATTCGCCGTCTCCGATGGACAGCGGCAATACGTCCGGCGCGGTGCCGATCGTACCCGATTCGTAGATCAGCGTTATGTCCGGCGCATGGGTGAGCCGCGCCACATTGCAGGCCGCCGAAGGGGCGCCAATGCCGACAAAGCACACGTCCGTGCTTGTCAGCGCGCGAGAGGCGGCAATGGTCATCATCTCATTGGGGGTAAAATCACTCATTTCGCCACCCTCAGCTTCTCGACGCGTGCGGCAAAATCCTCAGGCTTTGCCTTCATGACATGCTCTTCCATCCATAAACGGAAACGCTCACGATCCGCCGCGATCTGATCCCACTCCAGATAGGCGGCGTTGTCACGGGCGTAATAGCCGTGCGTATAGGAGGGGTGCGCGCCGCCGGGGACTTCGGCGATCGCCGTAATGGTCCAATGCGGCAGGATGCAGAGATTGGGGTGGGCGTCCGAGAAATCGTCGACCACCTCTTCCACGGTGACAACAGCGCGCTTGGCGGCGAGCGCAGCTTCTTTCTGAATGCCGATGATGCCCTCGATGAGGACATTGCCCTTCTTGTCGGCCTTCTGGGCGTGAATGAAGGTCACATCCGGCCTGACTGCGGGCACGGCGGCCAGCTTCTCCCCCGTGAACGGGCAGGTGATGCTCTTTATATTGGGGTTCACCTCGGCAAGGCCCGCACCGCGATAGCCGCGTAAAACAGCCAGCGGCAGGCCGGCGGCACCGGCTTCATAGGCATTCGCCATGGCTGCGTGGGAATGCTCTTCGATCTCCACCCCGCGCGGCCAGCCATTCTCGACGGAATCACGCACCCGCCGAAGAAGACCGACGCCGGGATTGCCGACATAGGAGAAGACAAGCTTCTTGGCCATGCCCATGCCAACCATCTGATCATAGATCAGGTCCGGCGTCATGCGAACGAGAGTTAAATCCATGAACCCCTGGCGTATCGCCTCGTGGACCGCCGCCGTGGGAATGAGGTGAGTGAAGCCCTCGAAGGCGACCGTATCGCCATGTTTCAAATTCTCTCGTACCGCCTGTTCCAGCGGCATGAAGCGCGCCATCATCGCCTCCAAAATGTTCGTATTGCGAACATAAGTTTTTTATGCGATACGTAATTAGATGAGTGAGACGGTTGCGTCAATGGAACGCGAGCCTGAACAGCGTGACCTGGTGGGGTCGCTGGCAAAAGGGCTTGGCGTGCTGGAAATCCTGTCGGCGGCGCCTGGCGGCCTGAGGCTGACGGAGGTGGCGGAGGCGGCAGGGCTGACGCGCGCGGGCGCACGCCGGCTGCTGCTTACGCTGGTTGCTGAAGGCTATGCCCAGCAGAAGGGGCGGCAATTCGTGCTTTCGGCCAAGCTGATCTCGCTGTGCCGGGTGTGGCTGGGCGGAGGGTCCATCTGGTCCCTCGCTGAACCTATCCTGCGCGAGGTTTCACAGGACGTGGGCGAATCCTGTTCGGCGGCGGTTCTGGAGGGTGAAGATGTCGTCTATGTGGCTCGTGTGGCCGGAAGGCGCATCGTTTCCGTCTCCCTGTCGGTAGGAACGCGATTGCCGGCCTACTGCACTTCCATGGGGCGGGTGCTTCTTTCAGGCCTGGACGATGCCGAACTCGCCCGTCTTCTGGACAAGGCGAGCATTCGCGCCAACACGCCCAAGACGTTGACGGACCGGCAGGCCCTTGCGGCCCGCGTGGCTGATGTCCGGCGGGCAGGCTATGCCATCGTTGACGAGGAACTCGAGCTGGGGCTGCGGTCGATTGCCGTGCCCGTGCGATCGCGGACGGGTGCCGTGGTGGCGGCGGTCAACATCTCCACGCAATCGGCACGTTTTTCCTGTGAGGAGATGCGGGAGATCCTCCTGCCGCCCCTTCTTGAGGCCGCGGCCAAAATCGAGGACCTTCTCGCATTCCAATAAGCACCTGGGCGCTTTCATGCGGCGCTCCGCGAATTATCAGGTTCCTTTGCGTTCTCCAGCACCTCCCGCATCTTCCGGGTGAGGCGCGTTTGAAGCCGCGCATGAAGGATCTTGTTCCAATCGGTATTATCGGCAGCCATCACGTGAGGCATCGACAGCAGCATGTCGATAACGGTTGCCGAGTCATCGCACGCGAGCAGCGCGTCGATTTCTGCTTCCACCTTTCTATCAATGCTCATCCTGCGCCTCCAACGTTCGGAGTTCTGAATCTAGGCCATCAATCCTGTCGGTATGAAGGCGGTCAGATGAAGATTTGGCGACAAGTTTATAGGGAAATATGCGTGCGGTTTATCGCGCGTTGATAAAGCGCGGAAAGAAAGCAATAAATACGCGCTGTGTAGTGGTTTAGCAACAGTGCGCTACGGGTGAAACCCGCAGCTTTCCTTGAAACCGCGCCTTTAAGACGCGTTCCGAAGCTTTCGCTTAAATGCGCATAACTTAATACCGAAATGGAAGAGCCTGCGGCTAAACGTAGCGGTTTATGATATTCTCAAGCTTCTCCTGGCGACCCGAACGCGGCTTCGGATCAAGGTTCTCACGCGCCACGCGCTCGGCGATGGCTTCGAGCGAGCGCTCGCCCTTCAGCATCGCCTGCGCCTCAGTGGCGTTCCATCCCGAATAGCGCTCCTCAAGGGGTCCGCTCAGCGCTTTGTCCTCGATCATACGGGCGGCGGCCTTGAGCCCCTGGGCGCAGATATCCATGCCGCCGATATGGGCGGCGACCAGGTCTTCCGGGTCTAGCGACTGACGACGCAGCTTGGCATCGAAATTGGTGCCTCCCGTCGTGAAGCCCCCGGCCTGGAGAATATAGTAATAGGCCAGGGCCGCCTCCGGCGCATTGTTGGGGAACTGGTCGGTATCCCAGCCGGACTGATAGTCGTTCCGGTTCATGTCGATGGAGCCGAAAATCCCGAGCGTGGCGGCAAGCGCAAGCTCATGCTCGAAGGAATGGCCGGCGAGCAGCGCATGGCCCTGCTCGATATTCACCTTCACCTCATCTTCCAGCCCGTAGCGCTTCAGGAAGCCGTAGACCGTGCCGACGTCAAAATCGTACTGGTGCTTGGTGGGTTCCTGCGGCTTTGGCTCGATGAGAATCGCGCCCTTGAAGCCAATTCGATGCTTGTAGTCCACCACCATGGAGAGGAAGCGGCCGAGCTGATCCAGTTCGCGGCCCAAGTCGGTGTTGAGCAGGGTTTCGTAGCCCTCTCGCCCGCCCCAGAGCACATAGTTCTCGCCATTGAGGCGCTTCGTCACGTCGATGCAGGCCTTCACGGTAGCGGCCGCGTAGGCGAAAACATCCGGATCGGGATTGGTGGCGGCGCCCGCCATGAAGCGGCGGTGGGAAAAGAGATTGGCCGTGCCCCAAAGAAGCCTGACGCCCGTCTTCTCCATCTTGGCCGCGATATAATCCGCGATGTCGTTCAGGCGGGCTACGCTCTCGGAATAGGAGGCGCCTTCCGGGCGCACATCGGCGTCGTGGAAGGTGAAAAAAGGAACTCCGAGGATTTCGAACAGCTCGAATGCGACATCCGCCTTGAGCCTTGCCCTCTCCATCGTATCGCCGAACCAGGGGCGTTCGAAGGTCTGTCCGCCGAAGGGATCGCCGCCGGGCCAGACGAAGGTGTGCCAATAGCAGACGGCGAAACGCAAATGGTCCTCAAGCCGCTTGCCGAGCACGACCTCGTCGGGGTTATAATGGCGGAAGGCCAGGGGATTGTCGCTTTGCGGCCCTTCATAAGAGATCGGCTGCAGGTTGCCGAAAAAACCGGTGCTCATGACGAAACTCCTCGTATGGCGGGGTAGAGGCCGCGGTAGCGTTGATAGGTATCTTCGAAAGCCGGCAAGAGAGCGGCGTCGGGCTCGATGGTCGAGGAAATCCGTGGCGGGGTGCAGACGGCGAGGGGATCTGCTTCTTCCGCGGCGATGAGGCCGAGGCGGGCTGCACCGAACGCGGCGCCGAAATCACCCTCAGCGGGAATATCGACGGGCAGGGCCAGCGCTGTTGCGATCGTCTTCAGCCAATAAATGGAACGGGAGCCGCCGCCGATGCCGGTAACGCGGGAAAGTTCCGTTCCCGCTTGCCGCAAGGCCTCCAGACTGTCGCGGAACGCGAAAGCGACACCCTCCATCACGGCCCGGGTAAGGGCGGCGCGGTCCGTCTGGTGCGCCAGTCCGACAAAACCGCCGCGGATCACCGCATCATTGTGGGGCGTGCGCTCGCCGGAAAGATAGGGCAGGAAAATGACCCCGGAGGGGGTTTTCAATGTCTCTCCCAGTTCGCTGGTGAGATCGGCAGCCTCGCGGCCCGTGATGCCGGCGAGCCAGTTTATGGAATCAGTCGCCGAAAGGATCACGCCCATCTGGTGCCATGCCTCCGGCAGCGCATGGCAGAAGGTGTGGACGGCGCTGGCGGGATTGGGGAGATAAGCGTCATTCGAGGCGAAAAGCACGCCGGACGTGCCAATCGATACGAAAGCCGCGCCAGACTGAACCGCGCCGGCGCCGCAAGCGGAAGCTGCATTGTCGCCGGCGCCCCCGGCGACCACGACACCCCTGCTCATACCCCAATGGGCGGCAAGCCCGGAACGCAGCGTGCCGGCTCTTTCCGTGCCCTCGACGAGCCGGGGCATGTGACTTTCATCAAGAGAGGTTGTCGCCAGAAGCTCCGCGGACCAGCGGCGGTTCTCCACATCGAGCCATGCGGTGCCGGACGCATCGGACATTTCGGAAATGTGCTCACCCGTAAGCCACAGGCGCAGGAAATCCTTTGGCAAAAGAACCTTGGCGATTTTGGCGAAGATTTCGGGCTCGTTGTTCCTCACCCAGTTCAGCTTTGGCGCGGTGAAACCTGGAAAGACGATGTTGCCTGTGATCCGGTGAAAGCGAGGATCCGCGTCCAGTTCCGCCGCTTCCTTATAGCTGCGCGTGTCGTTCCAGAGGATCGATGGCCGAAGCGGCTCGTCGGATTTATCAAGCAGCGTTGCGCCATGCATCTGGCCGGAAAGCCCAATACCCTTCACAGCGGAAAGCTCTGCCGGATGCGAGGCTTTGAGCGCTGTAATCGCTTCCTCGGTGGCTCGGATCCACTGCGCCGGGTCCTGCTCCGACCAGCCCGGATGCGGCCTGGAGACGTGAAGTTCGGCAGTTGCCGAGGCTACAATCCTCTGCGCTTGGTCGATCAAGAGCGCCTTGACCCCGGAGGTGCCGAGGTCGAGCCCAAGATACATTCAGTTCCTCCCATGCGACCCGGCCGGCTTTGCCGAAGCCGCATTCATAATTATTTCGAGACTCGAAACAAATACGTCGGGAGGCAATTCGTCAAGCCCGGAAGGGCAACCGCTTTACTTTTGCGTCTTCACACCGTTCAGATAATCGGGTGTGATTCGGTGCGCGGACCATCGTTGAGACTCTGTCAATGCCTGATGAAACCCGAGACATCACCATTCTCGTTGCCGGAAAGTTGCATCCGCATGCGGTAAGCCGCATCGGCGAGCATTTCCGGATGCTGCGTGTGGATCGTTGCGATCCCGCCCTGTTGACCGAGGCGATGAAACAGAATGTTCTCGGCATAGCCGCGACGGGAGGGGTCAGCGCCGCCTTCATGGACGCGTTGCCACATTTGCAGATCATCGCCATTTTTGGTGTCGGCTACGATTCGGTAGATGCCGTCCATGCCGCGGAGAAGGGCGTGATGGTGACGAACACGCCGGACGTTCTGACGGATGAAGTCGCGGATGCGGCGATCGGCCTGCTCATCAATACAGTGCGTGAGTTACCCCGGGCGGAGAAATATCTGCGCGACGGGCGCTGGCACCGTGAGGGACCATATCCGCTCACGCGAGCCAGTTTGCGCGGACGCAGCGTCGGGATCTTCGGCATGGGCCGGATAGGCCGCGCCGTCGCGCGGCGCATAGAAGCCTTCGGCCTGCCGGTGAGCTATCACAACCGTCGCAAGGTGGAAGACGTGCCCTACACATATTACCCCACGCTTGTTGGCCTCGCAGAAGCGGTGGATACGCTGATCTCGATCGCTCCGGGGGGAACGGGCACGGACAAGGCGGTGGATGCGCAGGTGCTGCGGGCGCTTGGACCGAACGGTGTCTTCCTCAATGTGGGGCGCGGCAGCACCGTCGACGAGGAGGCGCTTGTCGCGGCGCTTCGGGACGGCACGATCCTGGCAGCGGGGCTGGACGTTTTTGCGGACGAGCCAAATGTGCCGGAGGCGCTTCTTGGCTGCGAAAACGCCTGCCTTCTTCCTCACGTGGCTTCGGCTTCCGCCCACACGCGGCAGGCGATGGCGGATCTTGTAGCAGACAATCTGCTCTCCTGGTTTACCCAAGGAAAACCGCTGACACCGGTAATGGAGACAGCTCAGGTAAAATAGTGAAGGCTGAGAATCGTTCGAGTCATATTATGGCCAATTAATTTTTATTAACGATTAGCCTTAATGATGCTGATACGAAATTCAGAACGGGGCAAAAGATGAAGCTGGCAATGTCGGCATTTGCCGTTTTGGCCGCCCTCGGCGCCCTGCCTTACCTCATGGCGGAAAGCGAGACGACCGGCACAGCAATCGAAAACGCGAAGACGCAAAATCGATATCATCTGAGCGTGTCTGGCAGGGAAGGTTATTGTACCGTCGTGAAGCGCGGCGGTGACAAGGCACAACGTGCCGAACTTCAGCTCACACCGGAATGCGTCGCGATGATGCCTCGGCTTGCCGATGCACGTTACTGGCAGGAAAGCGGTGCGGGCGAGGTGTCGTTCGTAGCGGCCGATGGCAGCTCCGTCGTCGAGTTTTTCGCGGCGGACGGCGTGGCCTACGAATCGCTCAAGCCGATATCACCCATTGTCGCGCTGAAGGCACAATAGAAGGGCTCTAGCCGACGCCCTGCAATTGCAGGCGCGCAGCCCGGTGGGCGCGCACGGCGTTGCCGAACGCCTCGAATATCTGCCGCGATGGAGCATCGCTCGCAGCCCAATATTCGGGATGCCACTGGACCCCGACGGCAAAGCCCTTAGAGCCGGCGACGGATACAGCCTCGATTGTGCCGTCAGGGGCAACCGCCTCCACTTGAAGATTGGGACCGAGGCGCTCGATGCCCTGGCGATGCACGGAATTGACCTTGATCTCTCCGGAGCCCAGAATCTCCGCAAGGCAGGTGCCGGGCTTGATTGTCACGGTCTGGTGGATCATGAACCGCTCGTCCGGGGTCTCGCCATGGCCACGATGGTCAAGCGCTCCGTCGCGCTCTTGGATCTCGTTTGCAAGCGTGCCGCCAAGCGCTACGTTCAATTCTTGAATACCTCTGCATATGGCCAGCAACGGCACCCCTTTTTCTATCGCCCGGCGGATCAGGGGAATGGTCGTTGCATCGCGCCGCTGGTCGTAGGGCTTGCTCTCCTCTTCCGCCGCGCCGCCATAGAGCGGGGGGTAGACGTTCGATTTGGCTCCTGTGATTAAAACGCCGTCGACCGAAGCAAGGAGTTCATCGAAATCGATCCTCTCACCGAAGGAAGGCAGAAGAAGGGGCAGGACTCCGGCACCCGAGAGGGCCGCCTCGAGATATTGTTCGGGCGCGGCGTGCCAAGTGTAATTTCCATCATGTGTTACGTCTGTCGAAACGGCAACGAGGGGCAATCGCATCGAGTTTTCCTTCGAGGAGAGACGACGCATATGTAAGCGGCTTTTAGCGCGCTTCAAACAGCCCGCGCCTGTTTCGCCGGCGTGTTTATCGACCAAAGGCGCAGGGCGGGAAACTGGACTTGCATGCCTGCGCATGTATTTATACCCGCTCGGTGATCGGGGGAGGCTGGCGCGTGCCACCGCGCTCGATATCCGCTCGTTTTCGATCCTTAATCTGGGAGGTACTTCATGGATCGGCGCTCATTCATAAAAAAGGCAGGACTGGCAGGCGTCGGTGTCGGAGCTACCGCACTGGCCACGCCCGCAATCTCTCAAGGCAACCAGACGTGGCGCATGGTGACCACCTGGCCCAAGAACTTTCCGGGCCTGGGCGTCGGGGCGCAGCGTCTCGCCGACCGGATAACCGCCGCTTCGGGAGGCCGGCTGACGATCCAGGTATATGCCGCGGGCGAGCTGGTGCCGCCGCTCCAGTCCCTCGATGCCGTCATTGACGGCTCCGCCGAAATGAGTCACGGCGCAGCCTATTACTGGCAAAACAAGAGCCAGGGCCTCTCGTTCTTCACCGGCGTTCCGTACGGCATGACCTCGCGCGAACTGACGGCCTGGGTGCGCTATCTCGGCGGACAGGATATCTGGGACGAAATCTACGATCAGTTCGGCGTGCAGGGCTTCCTGTCGGGAGATACCGGCACGCAGGCGGGTGGATGGTTCCGCAACGAGCTCACCAGCGTGGATTCCATCAAGGGACTTCGCTTCCGCACTCCCGGTCTCGGCGGTCAGGTGTGGGAGAAGCTTGGCGCCACCGTGACGAATATGGCGGCGGGCGAGATTTTCCAGGCACTGCAGTCGGGCACGCTGGACGCGGCCGAATTTGTGGGGCCGTATAACGATCTCGCGCTTGGCTTTTACCAGGTGTGCAAGAATTACTATTTCCCGAGCTTCGTCGAGCCGGGGCTTGCCACCGAGCTCGTCGTGTCGAAAGCGAAGTATCAGGAACTGCCGGCCGATCTGCAGGCGATCATCCGTGATGCCTGCCAAGCGGAATATGATGCGGTGGCGGCAGATTTCGCGGCAAACGATCCGCGCGCACTGCAGACGCTCGTAAACGACCACGGCGTGCAGGTGCGCACGTTCCCGGACGACATCGTGGAAGCGGGCGCCAAGGCATCGCAGGAGATCATCCAGAGCATGCTCGATTCGAGCGATCCGCTGACCAAGAAGACCGCGGAAAGCTTCGTTTCCGCGTTCAACATCGTCCGGCAGAAGACGGATGGGACGGACGCGCTGTTCGTCCAGGCGCGCGAGAAGTATTTCAAGCTCTGATCGCGGCTGCCGCCATGCATTCGACGAGGCCCGGGCGTCAGCGTCCGGGCCATTCTTTTAACCGCCAAAGAACGAGGTGAGACCGCGACCGGCGGCAAAGGCGGCATAGGCAAGCGCTGAAAAATAGATGATCGTTGCCATCGTCATCCCATAGCCGGCAAGCACGAAGAGGCCGTCCCGCTGGGAAATGCCGATGGCAAGAAAAAGAATCCCGAAGGCAGGCAGAGTGTTGGAGAACGGGACGAGGCCCAGGGGGAACATCAGGAGCACGCCGCCGAGCAGCAGCACCAAGCCGTTGAAGCGGTTGATTGCCGCTCCCCTGGTAAGGGCCTCGATTCTCGGCTTGATGATCTTTTCCAGCCGGGAGACGATATCCGCGCCCTTTCGCAGCGTTGGAACGAGCTTCTCCGCATCGATCGGCCGATCGGTAATCTTGCCCGGCAACCAAGGCGCACGATTGAGCGTGATCCCGATGGAAATCAGAATGATGGCAAGCCCAAAGACGGTGCTGACGCCGGGGATTGAGACAGGAAGAAGGAAAGGTAAGGTGAGAAGCGCGCAGAGCAGCAGCAGCCCCTGCTCGCCGGTCAGTTCCACGATTTCGCGCAGCGTGACCGTGCGCCCATCGATCGCTTCAACCGTGGCGCTGATGGTCTCACGCAGTGATTGCGTCGTGTCGCCAAACCTCATGCCTTCACTCCGTTTCGAATCAAAGATCCAGCTTAGCTATAGATCCAACGAGGCAGCCACGTGGCGATTTCGGGAAAGGCGAACATGATTCCGATGGCGATCAACTGCAAGAGAACGAACGGCATTATGCCCTTATAAATCATGCCGGTCGATACGCTGGCCGGTGCAACACCCCGCAGATAAAAAAGCGAAAAGCCGAAAGGCGGGGTCAGGAAGCTGGTCTGCAGATTGACGCCCACCAGAACGCCCAGCCAGAGCGGATCGACATCGAGCGCAAGCAGGATGGGCGCCGTGATCGGGATCACGATGAAGATGATCTCGAACGTATCCAGAATGAAGCCAAGCAGGAACATGATCAACATAACCAGCGCCACGGCCGCCAACTGGCCGCCGGGAAGGCCGGTGAGGAATTCGTGAACGAGATTGTCGCCGCCCATCAGGCGGAACACGATCGAAAAGACGGATGCGCCGAGCAGGATCACAAACACCATGGAGGTGATTGCCGCAGTCGAGATCACTGCTTCCCGCAGTACCCGGAATGACAGGCGCCAGCGGGATGCCGCAAGGACCATGGCGCCGACGGCGCCCACCGACGCGGCCTCAGTTGCCGTCGCCACGCCGCCGAGTATCGATCCCAGCACGGCAACGATCAGGAGCAGCGGCGGCAGGAGCGCCACGGCGACCTCATTTAGGAGATCCTTCTTTTCTTCCGGCGGGACGGGAGTGGCGGGGCAGGATTCCGGTTGGAAAACTGCCTTGAAAACCATCCACGCCAGATAAAGGCTCACGAGCAGCAGGCCAGGCAGGAGAGCGCCGGCGAAAAGATCACCCACGGAAATGGGCGCGGGCGCAAAGTTGCCCTTGGCCATCTGAACCTGTGCATTGATGCCGGCCAGCATGTCGCCCATGAAAATGAGAACGGTCGAGGGCGGGATGATCTGGCCCAGGGTTCCAGAGGCGCAGATAACGCCGGAAGCAAGCTTCGGATCATAGCCGGCGCGGAGCATCGCGGGCAGTGAAATGAGACCCATCGTGACGACGGTTGCACCGACAACGCCGGTGGAGGCGGCAAGCAGCGCCCCCACGACGATGACCGAGATGCCGAGACCGCCCCGGAGATTCCCGAAGAGCTTGCCCATGGTGAGCAGCAATTGCTCGGCGATCTTCGAGCGCTCGAGAATCACACCCATGAAGATGAAGAGAGGCACCGCGACCAGCACCTCATTCGTCATGAAACCCGCATAACGGGGTGGAAGGCTGCCGAGATTCGACGGGTCAAATACGCCGAAGAACATGCCGAGCGCGCCGAAGAGAAGCGACACGCCGGCAAGCGTGAAGGCCACCGGAAAGCCCAGCATCAGAAAGCCGATAATGCCGAAGAACATCAGGCCCGAAAGTAGTTCGCCGATCAGCTTCGGATCCATCAGTGTGCGCCCCCGTCACTTTGGTAACGCAGCTTTTCCGGCAGCAGCTGCTCGGCCCCGGCGAGCACCAGAATGCTGCGCAGGGCCATGGATATGCCCTGCAACGCAACAAGCGCGGCGAAAACAAGGATAAAGCTCTTCAGGATGTAGAGCCCCCGCATGCCGCCGGTATTCGGCGAGGCTTCATAGATGCGCCAGGAACGCGCGACGAACGGCCAGCCATAGCGATAGACTATCCAGCAGAACGGGAGGAGGAACAATACAACCCCGATCAGGTCCACGATCGCTTTGGTGCGGGTGGAGGCCGGACGATAAAAAATGTCGACGCGGACATGGTCGTTGCGAAGCAGGGCAAAGCCGGCGACAGCGGTGAACATCGCTCCGTTCAGCCAAACATAGAGGTCCTGCATCCAGACGAAGCTGACGGAAAAGACATATCTCTGCACGACAACGGTGAAGCAGACCAGGACGATTGCAAGCGACAGCCACGAGAAAACTTGACCGATAAGCGCGTTAAACGCGTTTATTGCGCGGACGATCAGGGCAATTGTTCGCACAGAACCTTCCCCCCGGACGCGTTATGCGCGCGCCACCAAATCACTGACCTCATCGCTCACTCCCGCTGCCTCTTTTGCCGAGGCTGGCCCGGTGCTTTTGATCGCCGGTTTACTCTTTTGGGTATTGCTTAGCAGCTTTGGGCCATCGGCAAAAGTTCGACTTTCCGCCACAGTCCGAGGGGGGCGTGAGAAGTCCGGGCGCAAAACCTGGCCGTCTTGCTGTGGCTGCACTTCATAGCATCTTGATTCGGCAAGCGAAATCGTTCGCAAAACCGCCTGCGCGGCTAATAAAATGTCGTTCGGCCCTGCTCCCTTATATTGCTGTTGCTCTTTTTGCCAAGGCTTCGATTTTCCTTGGTCAAAGCGCGCGCCAAAACTATCTTACTATTCTGGTAGGGCGCTTCTCCCTGCCTGGGGCTCGTCACTGCGGAGGAACCTGGCATGACGCTCCACGAGGTGTCGCTGAGCGACAAATACGATCTCCGGAAGGAGCGGATTTTCGTGTCCGGCGCCCAGGCGATCGTGCGCATGCTCCTGATGCAGCGTGAGCGTGACCGCCTGCTGGGCCTTGATACGGCGGGCTTCGTATCCGGCTATCGCGGCTCGCCGGTGGCAGGCATAGATCACCAGCTATGGAAAGCAGGCAAGGAGCTTTCCGCCGCCAACATCCTCTTTCAACCCGGTCTCAATGAAGAATTGGCGGCGACCGCCTGCTGGGGCTCTCAGCAGGCCGAGCTTCTGGGCGAGGGCAAACATGATGGCGTTTTTGCCCTTTGGTACGGGAAAGGACCGGGCGTCGACCGCACGGGAGACGTATTCCGCCACGCCAATATGGCCGGGACGTCAAGGAATGGCGGTGTTCTGGCGCTGATGGGCGACGACCATACCGCTGAATCCTCTACAGTCGCGCACCAGAGCGAGTTCGCCTTTGTCGATACGATGGTGCCGATTCTCAACCCGGCGGGCGTGCAGGAGCTTATCGACTATGGCCTCTACGGCTATGGGTTGTCCCGTTTCGCGGGCACCTGGGCCGCAATCAAATGCGTGAAGGACAATATCGAGTCGACTGCCTCAGTCGATGTGGCACTCGACCGTATCAATATTGTAATCCCCGAATTCGAAATGCCGCCGGGAGGGCTCAATATCCGGCATGAGTTCAATCAACTCGGGCAGGAGGAGCGGCTGCATGATTACAAGCGCAGAGCCGCCGCGGCCTTCGTCCGAGCCAATGGGCTCAACAGGATCGTCTTCTCCGGGGGGCGAAACGCCAGGCTCGGCATCGTCACCATCGGTACGAGCTATCTTGATACCCGCCAGGCGCTCGATGAGCTCGGCATAGACGAGCAACGGGCCGCGGCCCTGGGAATTCGCCTGTACAAAGTGGCCTGCCCATGGCCCTTCGACTATGAGCACATGGCCGAGTTCGTTCGCGGGCTCGAAATGGTGATTGTGGTGGAGGAGAAGCGCTCGCTGCTCGAAGTGCAGCTGCGTGAAAACCTCTATGGAACGGCCAACCATCCCGTCATCATTGGCAAGAAGGATGAGTGGGGACAGCAGCTTTTCCCGGTGAAAGGAGCGCTTGATCCCAACCAGATCGCTGTTGCGATCGGAGAGAGGCTCCTGCGTGTCATCGGGCCGTCGGAAGAGATCTCCGCTCGGGTGGCGCGTCTCAGGCAATTTCAGGCAAGGCTCGCCGAAACAAAGGATGTGGCTATCCGCGTCCCCTATTTCTGCTCCGGCTGCCCGCACAACAGTTCGACACGGCTGCCGGAAGGCTCCATTGCCGGTGGCGGTATCGGATGCCATTTCATGGCGCTGTGGATGGACCGGGGGACGGTGGGGTTCACCGCCATGGGCGGCGAAGGCGCGCAATGGGTCGGTCAAGCTCCATTCTCCAAGCGCGAGCACTTCTTCCAGAATCTCGGTGACGGCACGTTCAACCATTCAGGCTCGCTGGCCATCCGTTTCGCGCTCGCTGCCGGCGTGAACATGACCTACAAGATCCTCTACAACGATGCGGTGGCGATGACCGGCGGCCAGCCCCACGAGGGAGGCCTCAGCCTTGGCCAGATCGCCGAGGAAGTGCGGGCGATGGGCGTGAAACGCATCGCCGTGGTCAGCGACGAGCCGGAAAAATACGATGGCATCATCCGGTTTCCGGCGGGAACCACCGTGCATCATCGCGACGACCTCGATGAGGTTCAGCGCGACCTGAGGGAGGCGAAGGGCGTTTCCGTCCTCATCTATGACCAGACCTGCGCGGCGGAGAAGCGGCGGCGGCGTAAGCGCGGCACCTATCCCGACCCCGACCGGCGGGTGATTATCAACGAGCTTGTCTGCGAGGGCTGCGGCGACTGCGGGGTGAAGTCCAACTGCGTTTCCGTCCAACCCGTGGAGACGGAATTCGGCCGCAAGCGGCGCATCGACCAGTCGAGCTGCAATAAGGATTTTTCCTGCGTCAACGGTTTCTGTCCCTCCTTCGTTACCGTGCACGGCGCGAAGCTGAAGAAAGTCGATGGCATGGCGGGCGAGATCGACCCGCTCGAAGGCGTGCCGGAGCCAGCGTCTTTTCCGCTCGACCACGGCTGGTCCGGGATTGTGGACGGTGTTGGAGGCACCGGCGTCGTAACGATCGGGGCCATCCTCGGCATGGCAGCGCATCTGGAGGGCAAAGGCGCAGGCATTATCGACATGGCGGGGCTTGCCCAGAAAGGCGGGGCGGTGTTCTCGCATCTGCGGATCGCGAAACAGCCTTCCGACATCACTTCGATCCACGTTTCCGCCGGCAAGGCGGACCTGGTGCTGGGCTGCGACCTCGTCGTCTCCGGCTCGCGCAAGGTGCTTTCGACAGTGCGCGAGGGTCACACGCTTTTTCTGGTCAACACGGCTGAGGTGATGCCGGGCGATTTTGCGCGCTCCGCCGATTTTTCACTGCCGGTGGAGCGGCTGAAGCGGGCGGTGCGTGAGGCTGCCGGCGAGGAAAGGGCGCATTTCTTCGACGCCACCCGCACCGCTAGCGTGCTCTTCGGCAATTCGATCGGCACCAACATGTTCATGCTCGGCATCGCCTACCAGATGGGCGGTCTGCCCGTCTCGGCGGAGGCGATCGAGAAAGCGATCGATCTCAATGGGCAGGCGGTAGAAATGAATATCGCGGCCTTCCGCTGGGGCAGGCGCGCCGCGCACGAGCCCGGATATGTGCACGATCTGGTGGCTCGCTCCTCTACAGACGGTCAACTGCCCTTAGCGCGGTCGCTGGACGAGATCATCGATCGGCGGGCACAATTCCTGACCGCTTACCAGGACGAAGCTTATGCCGCGCGTTACCGCGAGCGAATTGCGAGACTGCGCACAGCAGAAGAAAGGGCCGTTCCCGGCTCAACCGCGGTGACGGAGGCGGCATCACGGAACCTGTTCAAGCTTATGGCCATCAAGGACGAGTATGAGGTGGCGCGGCTCTATACCGATGGGGCGTTCAAGCGTCAGCTTGCCGCCGAGTTCGAGAGCTACGACCGCATCGAATTTCATCTGGCGCCCCCTCTCTTCGCTCGCCGGGATGCGCAGGGGCACCTGAAGAAAGCGCGCTACGGCCCTTGGATGCTCAAGGCATTTGCCTTCCTTGGGCGCCTCAAATGGCTTCGCGGTACGGTATTTGATCTCTTCGGCATGTCAGCCGAAAGGCGCATGGAACGCGAGCTTCTGAAGCAATATGAAGGAGATCTGGATCGAATCGAGAAATCGCTTACACCGGAGAAAATCGAATCAGCAGCCGCGCTCGCTTCGGTGCCTTCTTTGATCCGAGGCTTCGGCCATGTTAGGCAGGCCAATGCCGCTAAGGCCGCCGAAGAACGCGCAAGACTACTTGAAAGGCTTGAAAAGATCGATCCCGACCCCCTCCTCGAAGCGGCCGAATGAGGTATAAAGAAATAGTATAAAAATGTCCGTTTCAACCGCATAATTTTTTCTTAAGCTCGCATTGCCATAATCGTATCGCGGAGCGGGAGAATATATGGCCAGGCGTGCCACCGACATTCCAGATGATGTCTACGTCCAGTTTGTGAGGTCGTTGTTCGAGAGCAGGATTATGCTGCTCATCGGCGCCTTCTCTCACATGCTCGTCGCGTTGATGGCCTATCTCAGAACCGAGCGCCCGCTATTTGCAATACTTTCGGTGCTGTTTCTCGCGGTCGGTTTCTGGCGCTTCTCGGGATTGCGTCCCACCGATGAGGACCTGGACAAACTCGATGTCGAGACGGCGCGCAAATGGGAAGCCAGCTACGTCGTCAAAGGTGGATTCCAGGGCCTTCTGCTTGGCTTATTCGCCTTTTCTTCCGTCTTTCTCTACCCCGACCAGTTCGCCGAGCTTGGTGCCCTGGGCATAAATCTCGCATCGCTGGTGACGGTTGTCGGCCGCAATTACGGCTCGGCGCGAATGGTGGTGATCTTCACCACGACAATGATGGCGCCGATCATGGCCGGGCTCCTGCTGCGCGCCGAACTGCCGTATGTGGTGCTTGGCCTTCTCGTCCTTCCGTTCGGCTATATCGTTGTGAGAAGCGCGGAGGAGGTGCGGAATATCCTCGCGCGGGCAGTGGAGGAGGGGCGAAAGGCCGATGAGCTTGCGCGGCGGTTCGACCGTGCGCTGAACACCATGTCGCACGGGCTGGTCATGTTCAGCCCGCAGGGCCGTGTCGTTGTCGCCAACGCCCAAGCGGCGGAATTCCTCAGCTTCCAGTCGTCTCAACAACTCCTCGGCCGAACGCTCGATGCGCTGCTTATGCGCGGTCTTGCGGGCAACATGTTGAGCCCTAAGGACTTCGACTATGCACGGGCACAGCTCAGGCGCGCACTGAGCAAGGGACGGGGCAGAAAAGTGCTTCTGGCGCTGACCGACGGGCGGTATATCGAATTCTCGGCGCGGGAAGGGCGCGAGGAACTGCGAGTCCTAACGTTCGAGGAAGTGACGCAGCGCGTCGAAGCCGAAGCCAAAATCCGGCACATGGCGCGGTATGACAGCCTGACCAACCTGCCGAACAGGGCGTATTTCCAGGAGCTGGTGAGAGAATTCATGGCTGCTGGCGACGAGAGTCGCCTTTGTGGCCTAGCCGTTATGGACCTGGACGATTTCAAGACGATCAACGATACGCTCGGCCATCCGGTTGGCGACGGATTGATCTATGCGGTGGCGGAGCGCCTGGCGGAGTTCGAGAGCGGAAGCGTGAAAGTGGGCCGCTTCGGCGGCGACGAATTCATGGTCTATTTCGATCGCGTCGAGGATGAAACGGATTTCGCAAATCAGTTCAACGTGATCTTCAGCGCATTGCAGGGCGAGGTCGATATCGCTGGCCATCTGTTAAGAATCCAGGCGAGCGGCGGCGCTGTCGTTGTGCCCGTTCGTGACGGCGATCTGGACATGATCACTGTCAAAGCAGATCTTGCCCTTTATAACGCGAAGGAGCAGGGCAAAAATTGCTGGCGGCTTTTCGAGGCCGATATGGACGCCGCTTTCCGCAGCCGGCAGATAATGAAATCAGAGCTGCGCAGCGCGATCCAGTCAAGAAACCTGCGCGTTGTCTACCAGCCGATCGTAGACGTGCGCACCATGCGTATCTCCGATTGCGAGGCCCTGTGCCGATGGGATCATCCGGATCTGGGTCCTGTGTCTCCAGCCATCTTCATCCCGCTTGCCGAGGAAATGGGGCTGATCTCGGAAATCAGCGCCTTCGTGCTGGAGGCAGCCTGCCAGGAATGCATGAACTGGCCCCAACATATCGGCGTCTCGGTCAATCTTTCAGCCAAGGATTTTCAGAGCGGGGCCGTGATCGACAAGGTTCGCGAAACGCTTAACAAATCCGGGATAGCCCCCGAGCGCCTGGAGATCGAAGTGACTGAAACGGCGCTGCTCTATGACAAGGATGCCACGCGTCTTTATATCGAAGGGCTCAAGGAACTAGGCATTCGAATCGCCCTCGACGATTTCGGCACCGGCTATTCGAGCCTGAGCTACCTTCACACGCTTCCTCTTGACCGGGTGAAGATCGACAGCAGCTTCCTCCATGACGTGACGAAGAATCCACGGTCTCACAAGCTGCTGAAGAGCGTCGTGCAGCTGTCCCGCGGGCTCGGCCTGGACGTGACGGTGGAGGGGGTGGAAACCTTTCAGCAGCTTAAGCTGCTCGAAACCTCTGTTAAGCCCGACCGGGTGCAAGGTTTTCTTTTTGGATCCGCTCTGTCCGCTTCCGGGATCAAAACCATGTCAGACGTGGTCTGGTACGCGGAAGACGGGAACATTCGGCGCGACAAAAGCTTACAGCACTGAAGCCAACAACTCGCTCTTACTTCAAAGAAGCCACCTGTTAAGGTTAACGCAAGGAAATTGCCTTAAGGTTAACACAAGGTAAATATGTATCTTCTAATTTTTCCTTTTGGCTTTATAAAGTCTCTGCGTTACTCCTAAACTGGAGAGGGGTGCTTCATGCAGGCGTACAGAAATATAGCTGTGTCTCAAGCACGGTCTGAAGCTACGGATATCGATTCCCCGTTCAACAGAAGTGTCTTTGCGGTCCTTGAAGAAGTCGAATATCGGCTCTGTGAAAAGGGCGAGGACTTGGAAGCAATTTACCGTCTCCGATACGATTCTTATCGGAATGCCGGAATGGTGAAAGAAGATGCAGCCCGGACGGTGACGGACCAATATGATGAGCTAGCGAACTCATATCGTTTCGGGATTTTTTACCGGGGGAATTTGGTCAGCACCATACGTCTACATTACGTTGATGAGACCAATCGCACAGCTCCCAGCTCCAAGGTTTTCGGCGATATTCTCGAGCCGCGCATCAAGGCGGGGGAAAGCTTCATCGATCCGAGCCGCTTTGCCGCGGATAACGAGTGGTCGCGCACGCTGCGCGTATTACCCTATGTTACTCTGCGTCTCGCTGTGGTGGCCTGCAAATACTTCAATCCGACGTGTTGCCTTACAGCAATCAAGGAAGAGCATTCCGCCTTCTACCATAAGGTATTCAGGTCAGTTCCAACGACCGGCCCGCGTGAGTATCCGGGATTGACGGTGCCGGTGCATCTGCTTGAATCCAACTGCGCCAAGAACCTGGACAATATCATCAATCAGTATCCATTCTTCCGCTCAACAGCCTTTGAGCAGCGGATGCTTTTCGAACGGCCGAAACAAGGTGAGATTGGACCACTGACGATTCTGCCGACAGCAAAATATTTGAAACATGCCGCCTAGCCGGTGCTGTGGCGCAGGTGTTCCCTGGCCGCCGAAGCAACCTTCAAGGGCGGTTTGATCAGCGCTTAACAAAATGACGGGTTGTGACGATGGAAACTGCAGTTTTTGGACTTTCACTGACGCCGTTGGTTTCGCTCATTGCCGGCATCCTGATCCTTATCATGCCGCGCCTGTTGAACTACATCGTCGCCTTCTATCTCATCCTCGTGGGCTTGCTTGGATTGTTTCCGCAACTGGCCGGGTAGGGTAACGGCCTTTCGGCCGGGACGACCTGAGCGCGCGTCGGCTTCGGCCAGCCCAGCCTTTGTCTCAGGTGTAGAAAACGTCGAAAGAGAGGTATGGCGTGGCTGCGGCCACGCTGCCCATTGCTCTCCTGCGTCCTTTTCGCTATTCCCCTTGGCAGTTTCTTCCAAGGGGTTCTGCGATGGCACATGATACGCCGGAAGTGCCGGCCGAAATTGGTGCGGAAATGGATTACGCTGAGCACGAGCGCACCTACAATCTCTTCCTCACGATCACAAAATATGGCTGCCTGTCGGTGGCGGCGCTTCTGATCGCGATGGCCTTCGGTTTCTTCACTCCCGCCGGGTTCATTTCCAGCACTATTCTCTTCATCCTCATCTGCGCCGTCGGCGCCTGGATTTTGCGGTAATCCACCGTTCGGCCGGGGGGCCACGGGGGACCGTCCAACAGAGGGAGTTGACGGTGGGACAGACTATCTTTGTGCCCAAGGAGGCGGACACGAACGAGCCGCGCGTCGCCGCATCGCCAGATACGGCGAAACGGCTTAGCGGGCTCGGTTTCACGGTCATCGTGGAACGTGGCGCGGGGCTCGCCTCACGCATCACGGACGAGGAGTTCGAGAAGGCCGGCGCCACGCTCGGCGGTGCGGCCGACGCGGCTAAGGCCGATGTGGTCCTGAAGGTCCGCAGGCCCACCGCTTTGGAACTCAAATCCTACAAGAAGGGCGCCCTGGTGATCGCCACCATGGACCCTTACGGCCATGAGGCCGATGTGGCGGCGATGGCCAAGGCCGGAATTTCGGCTTTTGCCATGGAATTCATGCCGCGCATCACGCGCGCGCAATCCATGGACGTGCTCTCCAGCCAGGCGAACCTCGCCGGCTACCGTGCCGTGATCGATGCGGCGGCCGAATATGACCGGGCGCTTCCAATGATGATGACCGCGGCGGGTACCGTGCCGGCGGCGAAAGTCTTCGTCATGGGCGCCGGTGTTGCCGGCCTTCAGGCGATTGCAACCGCTAGGCGGTTGGGAGCGGTGGTTACGGCGACCGACGTGCGCGCGGCCGCGGGCGAGCAGGTGGCTTCGCTTGGGGCCAAATTCATCATGACGGACGCGCTCAAGGATGCCTCCGGCCAGGGCGGCTATGCGCGCGAACTGACTGAGGACGAAAGGCGGGCGCAGGCTGAACTGGTGGCCGAGCACATCGCCAAGCAGGATATCGTGATCACGACAGCGCTTATCCCGGGCCGGCCCGCGCCGCGGCTGGTGACGGCCGGAATGGTCGCCTCGATGCGGGCGGGATCGGTGATCGTGGATCTTGCGGTCGAGCGCGGCGGTAATGTCGAGGGCGCGGTGCCCGGCGAAGTGATTACGACGGCCAATGGTGTGAAAATCATCGGTCATCTCAACGTGCCGGGACGGGTGGCTGCTTCGGCATCGCTGCTTTACGCACGGAATCTCTACGCCTTCCTGGAAACCATGATCGACAAGCAAACGAAGGCGATGTCGGTCAATTTCGACGACGAGTTGGTGAAGGCGACCCTTCTTGTCCATGACGGAGCGGTGGTGCACCCCAATTTCGCAGGCGCCACGCCAGCGGCGACACCGAAGCCGTCGCCCTCCGATCCCGAGGTGGAAAAGGCTGCCAAAGGAACGGAACCCGGCCTCGAGGTTGCGCCAAAAAGGGCGGGGTCGCGCCGCAAGGCCACCGAAAAACCGGCGGCTGAGAGAGCGAAACCCAAGAAGCCGGCCACGCCTAAGACGGGAGGTGATGCCTAATGGAGCCGAACGCGATCGATCAAGCGCTCGATCAACTGGAGCGCGCAACGGCGAGCGTCCGCGCCGCTTTCGAGAATATGCAAGCGGAAGGTCTGGCTGATGCCGCCGGCGCCGCTGCGCACGGGGCGACGGCAGGAGCCATCGACCCTTTCATCTTCCGCTTTGCAATCTTCGTACTGGCCATATTCGTCGGCTACTATGTGGTGTGGTCGGTGACGCCGGCGCTGCATACGCCGCTGATGTCCGTGACCAATGCGATTTCCTCGGTCATCGTCGTGGGCGCCCTGCTTGCCGTGGGGATCTCGGCTTCGGGCCTTGCGACCGGCTTCGGCTTCGTTGCCCTGGTGCTCGCCTCGGTGAACATCTTCGGCGGTTTCCTGGTAACCCAGCGCATGCTGGCGATGTACAAGAAGAAGGAAAAGTGACGTGAGCGCCAATCTCGCCTCTTTCCTCTATCTTGTCTCCGGCATCCTATTCATCCTGGCGCTGCGCGGCCTTTCGCACCCCACCACCAGCCGCCAAGGCAATTTCTATGGCATGGTCGGCATGGCGATTGCCATTGTGACCACGCTTTTGCTGACGACGCCTACGCCGGGCGGCTTCCTGCTCATCCTTGCAGGGCTTGCAATCGGCGGCGGTGTGGGCGCGGTAACCGCGCGGCGCATCGCCATGACGGCAATGCCGCAGCTCGTTGCCGCCTTCCATAGCCTGGTGGGCCTTGCCGCCGTCATGGTGGCTGCCGCTGCTCTTTACTCGCCCGAAAGCTTCGGTATCGGCGAAGTGGGCGCTATTCATGCGCAGGCGCTGGTGGAAATGTCCCTTGGTGTGGCGATCGGCGCCATCACCTTCACCGGTTCGATCATCGCCTTCCTGAAGCTGGATGGCCGCATGTCGGGAAAACCCATTCTGCTTCCTGGGCGCCATCCGCTCAATGCTGCAATCGGCATTGCGCTTGTCGTGCTCATCGCGATGCTGGTGGTGACGCAGAGCCATACGATTTTCTGGCTCATCGTGATCCTGTCGCTCATTCTGGGTGTTCTCATCATTGTCCCGATCGGCGGCGCGGACATGCCGGTCGTTGTGTCGATGCTCAACTCCTATTCGGGGTGGGCGGCAGCCGGAATTGGCTTCACGCTCGGCAATCTGGCGCTCATCATCACCGGTGCTCTGGTCGGTTCCTCGGGTGCGATCCTGTCCTACATCATGTGCAAGGGCATGAACCGCTCCTTCATCTCCGTGATCCTCGGAGGCTTCGGCGGGGAGACAGCGGCGGCAGTGGATGACGGCATCGAACGTACGGTCAAGCAGGGTTCGGCTGACGATGCGGCCTATCTGATGATGAACGCGCAGAAAGTCATCATCGTACCGGGCTATGGCATGGCAGTCGCCCAGGCCCAGCATGCGCTGCGCGAAATGGCAGACAAGCTGAAGGCCAATGGGGTCGAGGTGAAATATGCCATTCATCCGGTGGCGGGCCGCATGCCCGGCCATATGAATGTGCTGCTTGCGGAAGCCCAGGTGCCCTATGACGAGGTGTTCGAGCTGGAGGACATCAATTCCGAGTTCGCCCAGGCCGACGTAGCTTATGTCATCGGCGCGAATGACGTTACCAACCCTGCGGCACGGGACGACAAGTCCTCACCCATTTACGGTATGCCGATCCTAGATGTCGACAAGGCGCGTACCTGCCTTTTTGTGAAGCGCTCGCTCGGTTCCGGCTATGCAGGTATCGACAATACGCTGTTCTACAAGGACGGCACGATGATGCTGCTCGGCGACGCCAAGAAGATGACCGAAGACATCGTCAAGGCGATGGATCACTAGCGGTTACCGCGCCATGGTTCGAACCATGCAAGAAAAGCCCGGCCTTGCGCCGGGCTTTTCGCCTTTGTAGCCGCCTCGAAATGCTGCCCTAGATAGGCTGTGCAGAGAGGAGGCGGAGAAATGGTCGTAATCTGGCTAGGCGCGCTGCTGGTCATCCTTGGCCTTCTGCAGATGGCTTATTCCACTCTCTGGACCAGAAGGCTGAGTGACCCGCCAAGGTCGCGCCATGGTGCCCAAGACAGCACGCTAGAACCGCCGCGACAGGGCCTTAGGTTCCTTGGCTTCACGCATAACTGGCCTGGCGCGGCCCTGTTCGTGCTGGGGCTTTTAACTCTCCTGTTGGGCGGCGCCTTTGCTTGAGCCAGCTCCGCCGGCCGTGCGCCAAAGGAGGGGCTTTGTCTCACAGGGCAGTCGAGCGGAGCTGGAATTCGCTGACGCCGATGGCCACATTGAGCCCGGTCTGAGCCTGCAGGCTTATCGGCTGGAGGATCAGGTTCTTGCTGGTTTGGCTCACCAGAATGTTGGCGCCGCCTCCGATGCCCGCTGTCACTTCAGCACTTGGACCCACATAATTGTCGGCCAGCGATCCGGGTGCGTAGGGATCTGTGACGGTGGGAGCCAGCACGATCCACCGCATCACACTTTCACCGGTGGCGCCTGCCTCCAGCCCGAATTTTCTTACCACCCCGATATAGCTTTCCGGCGGCCTGGCGGAATCCGCAGGCTGGAAGGTGCAGGAAAGTTCCTTGGAGGTGACAAAGCCGATATCGACGCCGCCCTGGATAAGGCAATCAAGGGTGCCGATCTCCGTGCGCTGCTGAGGGGTTGCGAAGGACGTGGAAGCCGATAGGGCGATCACCGCTCCAAACGCGGCTATGGCGCTCCTGTTCATGGCTGAAACTCCTCTTCCGTTGCCGCTTTAGAACAGCGGCTGCGCAAGGATAGTTCCGCAGGAATGTTGGATGGAGCCCGGAACTCAGGTCCTGGATGCCGTCGCCGCGCCGCCCGCACCTTGCGTTCTTGCGACGCCGTCGCGGGCCGGTGTGTAGTTGGCATCGAGGCTCAAAGCGCGCGCATAAGAGCGTGCCGCCTTATCCATTTCGCCGCGCTTCTCGTAGACGAGCGCCTGATTTGCCCAGCTTTCCGCCAGCTGTTCATTCAAACGGATGGCGGTGTTGAAATCCGTGAAGGCATTCTCGTCATCGCCCAGGGCGAGATAAGAAAGGCCGCGGCCATTGTAGCCATAGGGCTGATCGGGGGCGAGGGAGATCGCCTTGGCGAAATCCTCGATCGCATATTGATGCTGGCCGCTTGCTTGATAGAGAAGGCCGCGGCGATGGTATGCGCGCGGGTCCGTGGTATCGAGTTGGATCGCCTTTTCAAAATCCTGGAAGGCTTCCGTGGAGCGCCCGGCGAGGCGGTAAAGTTCGCCCCTGCCGATATAGGCGACGTCGTAGCTGGCGTTAAGGGCGATCGCCTGGTTGTAATCCGCTAGCGCCCGCTGCTGATCGCCCATGTAACGATAGATCAGCGCCCGGTTCGCATAAGCCCGGAAGGAGCGCGGGTCGAGCTGAATTGCCCTGTCAAAATCCTTGAGCGCCTCGCGGTAATTGCCGCCCCGCCCATAGGCAGCGCCGCGGATATTATAAGCTTCGGGGTCGTTTGGCGTACGCTCGATGACGGCGCTGAGCGAGGCGATGTTTTCCTCCGATCCCTGCGCGGTGTCGATGCGTGTCAGGTCCGTCACGGGATCGGTCGTGTTGCAAGCTGCCAAGCTCATCAGAGCAACGAACACCAGAGCCGTTCGCACTCGGGAATGGGTTGCGTTCTGCGCCATTACACCTTCAGCCATCAACTCCCGTCCTTTCCAAATCTGCCGCATCCGCGGGCGCATCCAGCCAGAGCGCCGCAATAAAAAAGGTGGCGGCGATGTTCGATCGCGCCACCTCGGTTATGTAAGCTGCTGAAAAGGACAAAATGTGGGCGCTCAGCGCGCCGCCGCCGGCCGTCCACTGACGAGGCCTTCCCGCTGGGCGCGCTTGCGCGCCAACTTGCGTGCGCGCCGCACGGCCTCTGCCTTCTCCCGTGCCCGCTTTTCAGACGGCTTTTCATAATGGCCGCGCATTTTCATCTCGCGGAAAATGCCTTCGCGCTGCATCTTCTTTTTCAGCGCGCGAAGCGCCTGGTCAACATTGTTGTCGCGGACGAGTACCTGCACCTGGGTTTCCTGTCAAAGCGTTGATGGTGACGGTTATGAGCTTCTTTGCTCAAAAACCGATCTCCCGCGACGGAACCCATCGCAGGAATCTGCGCGCTAATATCAGAATCAACCACTTTTGTCGAGAGGCCGTTGATGCAAGTAGGGTAATGAAAATTCACCCCTCGGTCCAATAACCTCCTCGCGGTGGCGCGGCCAGGTCGGGCGAAGCGGCAAACTTCATCGTAATCAGCCCGACGTCTGGCGTTGCACTGCTTCCCGCCCGGTATCGCAACGGCCGAAATCGTTGAGGCGGTTTGCGGAAACGGAGTTCCATATTGAATCCTGGCGCTGCTGTTTCCAGGAGATCTTGCGACTCTTGGAGAAAGCCTGGCCCGGAAGACGGCCAGCTCATCGGCCCGAAAGCCGGAACCGGCTATC
This sequence comes from Chelativorans multitrophicus, assembly GCF_011317445.1. Lineage (GTDB taxonomy): Bacteria > Pseudomonadota > Alphaproteobacteria > Rhizobiales > Rhizobiaceae > Chelativorans > Chelativorans multitrophicus. Next base: position 2,061,332 of record NZ_JAAAPL010000001.1, on the reverse strand, counting down.
CCCTTCGGCGTTTTCCTCGAACAAGAAGGAGCCCGACCTATGCTTCCCGAAAATCGTAAGCCCGATGAGCGTCCCGGAAAAAAGGAGATGGAGGAAGAGCTGGAGAAAGGCCTCGAGGATACTTTCCCGGCAAGCGATCCCGTTTCGGCTACGCAGACCACCCGCACGGGAGCGCCGAAAGAGTTCGCAAAGCAAAATCCCGGTGATGAGGCGGACGAAGCCGCCCACCAAAAGGATGACGAGTTGGAGGAGGGTTTAGAGGATACATTTCCAGCGAGCGACCCGCCGTCGGTGGTATCCAGCACTCATGCGGGTGGACCAAAGAAAAATAACGGGTGAGGCCGCTCTGCGGCCTAAGTTCTTGATCGGTGCAGCTCCGGACGGAAGACCGGCTTCCGCCGTTCTTCACGTGGCCAGCACGCCGCCATCGGCGGCGAGTGCCTGGCCGGTCATGAAGCTGTTTTTCGGATTGGCGGCAAAGAGAATTACCTCCACCACCTCGTCGATTTCGGCAAGCCGCTTCATCGGAACGTCGCGCGTGAGGCCAGCCTCGGCATCACTGGGCTCCGCGGGCGACATCGCGAGCGCCCCCATCACCATTTTCGTCCGCGCATAGGACGGGCAGACAGCATTGATCCGCACGCCTTTCGCTGCGTATTCGGCCGCCGCCGTGCGCGTCAGGCCTATTACGCCATGCTTGGCCGCCGAATAGATGGCAAGCCGCGGCGCGCCCGTCAGCCCTGCGACGGAAGCAATATTCACGATGGCCCGGCGGCGCTTGTCGTGCCGGAATTGGCGTTCCATCGCGGGAAGCTGGTGCTTCATCGCATAGAAGACGCCCAAGAGATCAACTTCAATCACCCGGCGCGCCTCGTCCGAGGGGATAAGGTGCAGCTTTACGAAGGTTTGCGCGATGCCGGCATTGTTGATCGCGATATCCAGGCTCCCGAAGCGCTCTTGTGCGAGCGCCACAAGCTTTTCGGCTGTCGCCTCCTCCGAGATGTCGCCGGCAAGAAAGGCCACCTCCGTATCGAGCGAGCGCGCAAGCTCGGCGAGCGGTTCCTCATGAAGATCAGACAGTACGAGGCGCGCGCGGTCGGCTGCCAATCTCCTCGCCAGGCACCTTCCGAAACCGCCTGCGGCGCCCGTGAGGAGCACCGTCAGACCGCTAAATGGACCATTCAAACTTCGCTCCAATTCACTCGACTCGCGCCGTCCACCGCCAGCGACTTGCTTCATCGGATCGCCCCCGGCGGTCTTTTCACGGTTTGAGGGATCGCCGTCAAGCAATTGCAGACAGAAGAAACATCAAAGTAAGAGCTTTCAAGCAGCAGATTGTCCGGGAAGCTCTTCTGGCAATGCCAAGGTCAGCCAACGAGCGGTAAGGGCCGGCTTCAACGAATTCTCAATTTCGATGGTGACGTCGTAGTGGGTCTCGATGATGCCCGATGGCCGCACCTTCATATGCGCGAGAAGGAATCGGCCGCGGATGCGCCCCCCGGATTTCACCGGGTTGAGGAAACGTATGCGGTCAAACCCGAAATTCATGCCCATCGACGTTCCTTCGAGCGGCGGCACCGCCTCGAATATAAGAGTGGATAGGAGTGAAAGCGTAAGAAAGCCGTGCGCGATGGTGCCCCCATACGGGGTTTCGCGCGCGGCGCGCTCGGGGTCGGTATGGATGAACTGATGATCGTCGGTGGCGGCGGCGAACTGGTCTATCATCTCCTGGGAGACCGTGCGCCAGCTGGAGATACCTACCTCCTTACCCACCATGGCCAGCGCATCTTCGATTCGCACCGCTTGCCTAGACAATGACCGCACTCCCGTCTGCTGTAGGGTGTTGCAAAAACGCGCGCAGAGATACCTCGTTGCACGCTCGATGTCATCCGTGCGTCAGCAGGAGTGCGGATCCAGAGCCGTGAAAGGCTCTAGATCTTAGTATTCGTCGTGGCCGCTTGTGTCAGTTCGCGGTCGAGGCGTGCTTCCTCTTCGACCTTCGGTGTGATGAAGCGCCCGAGCAGCAGATAGGCAACTGGCGTCAGGTAAAGGGTGGAAAGCGCGGAAAGGCCGAGGCCACCCACGATCACCCAGCCGAGCGCGATGCGCGCCTCGGCCCCTGCGCCGGAAGCGAGCACAAGAGGCACGCCGCCAACGACGGTGCAGATCATGGTCATCATTACAGGGCGCAGGCGGATCAGGGCCGCTTGTTCCACAGCCTCTCTCACCTTAAGGCCGCGGTCGCGCAGCTGATTGGCGAACTCCACGACGAGAATGCCGTTCTTCGCCATGATGCCGACGAGAAGAACAAGGCCGATCTGGCTATAGACGTTCAGGCTGGTTCCCGTAAGAAGGAGCGCGAAAACGGCGCAGGCAAGCCCCAGCGGCACTGTCGCCATGATGATGAGGGCGCTGACGAAGCTCTCGAACTGCGCCCCCAGCACCAGCAATATGATGACCAGCGCGAAGCCGAAAGTTGTGAGCATGCTGTTGCCGGTCTCACCAAGGGTCGCGGCCTCCGCCAGAGGAATGATCCGGGCGCCGGACGGCAGATGGGCAGCCGCAATCTCCTCCGCGCGCTGAAGTGCTTCACCGAGAGGAAAATCTTGCGCCAAGCCGGAGGTGATGCGAACCACCCGCAATTGCTCCTCGCGGTTCAGCGAGGGCGGTACAGGTTCTTCCCGAAGGGTGGTGACGGTGGATAAAGGCACGAACCGCCCGTCGCCTGTCCTGATGAAGATGTTTTCAAGATCGGTCGGGTCGTTGATCGGGTTCGTGGTGGAAACGAGCTTCACGTCGTAGCTTTTGTCGTCGATGAAAAGGTCGGCGATTTTGCGCCCATCGAGCAGTGACTGTATCGCCTGGCCGAGGCCCTCGATATCTATGCCGAGGTCCGCTGCCCGCTCTCGGTCCACCTCCACCTTCAACTGCGGCTGCGTGGCGTCTTGGGTTAGCCGTGGCTGATCGAACCCAGGGTCGCTTTCCATATCGGCTATGATCGCCTGCGCCGCCTGGGTCAGCCTTTCATAGTTGTTACCGGCGACGGCGAATTGCAGGCCGCTTCCAGAGCCGCGGATGCCCAGACTGTTGGGCTGAAAGGCAAAGGCGCGCACACCGGCGATCCGCGCCGCGCGCGCGTTCACATCCTCCAGAATCTCTTGCTGGGAGCGCTCACGCTCTTCCCAAGGCGCAAGCCCGAGCATCAGGAAGGCGCTGTTCGATCCTCCCTGGCCCGTAATTGAGAAGGTCGTGCGGATTTCCCCGCCGTCGCGCAGCGGCTGGATCGCTGCCTCGATCTCGCGCATTTTTCCGGCAAGATAATCGATGCTCACGCCCTGCGGAGCAGAGACACGCATCATCGCGATGGAACGGTCTTCGGGCGGCGTGAGCTCGGACCTGATGTTTCCGAAAACGGCGTATGCTGCCCCGGCAAAGAGCAGCGACACGATGATGACGATCACAGGTGCATCCAGGCAGAAATGCAGGGTGCGGGCATATAGCTTCGCTAGGGCTGCCCCAATACGGCTGATCGGACCGTCGCTCGTTTCGCCATGCAACTCGCCCGATGACAGCATGCGCGATGCGAGCATGGGGCAGAGCGAGAGAGCAACAACCGACGAAAGGAGCATCGCGAAGGCCAGTACAAAGCCGAATTCCTTGAATAGCCCCCCCGCCTGGCCGGGGAGGAAGGACAGCGGCACGAAAACCGCGATCAGGGTTGCCGTGGTCGCGATGACGGCAAAGAAAACCTCCTGCGTGCCGAGAACGGCCGCGGCGCGCGGGCCCATACCTTGATTGCGCCGGCGCACGATGTTCTCGAGCACGACGATGGCGTCGTCCACGACAAGCCCGGTGGCAAGCACGAGGGCCAGCAGGGTCAGGATGTTTACGGAGAAGCCGACCAGGTAAATTGCGGCGATCGTGCCGATGAGGGCGACGGGAATGGCAATGCCGGGAATGATGGTGGCCCGCCAGTCGCGCAGGAAAAGATAGATGACCCCGAGCACGATGGTGACCGAAATAAGAAGGGCGATCTCGACCTCATGGATGGCGCCGTTGATAAAAATGGCATCGTCGCTGGTAATCGAGATGGACATGCCCTCCGGCATGGTTTTCGCCAGGTCGTCAACCGCCTGCCTGACGCCCTCTGAAATTTCGAGCGTGTTGGACTGCGCCTGGCGCACGATGCCGAGCCCGATGCCCAGCTGTCCATTGGTGCGCAGGCGGCTTTCGCCCTCGTCCGGGCCAAGGGTTACGGTGGCTACATCTCCGAGGCGCACATTCGGCGAGAGCTTGATGTTCTCCATTTCCTCGGGGGTGGTGATGGATGAGGTAGCACGCACGATTAGATCTTGCGTGTTGCTGGTCAGCGAGCCGGCGGGGCTATCGAAGGCGACGGTTTCGACCGCGCTTGCGATATCTCCCACCGTCATGCCATGGCTTGCAAGGCGCGACTGGTCGATATCAACACGAAAAATCTTGGTGCGGTCGCCGTAGACCTGCACGTCGGCGACGCCCGGAACGGCCGCCAGCTTGTCGACAATCTCGTCGTCGACATAAAGCGTCATATCCTCGATGTTCATCCGGTCCGAGGTGACGGCGAGCCGCATGATGGCATCGGCATTGTCGTCAGCCTTGACGACGATGGGAGCGTCGGCGTCTTCGGGCAGCTGATTTTGGATCCGGCCGACGGCATCGCGCACGTCGGACGCTGCCGCATTCAGATCGACGGTTTCGCGGAACTCAATCGTGACACGGCTTCTGCCAAAGGAGGAGGAGGACGAGATCGCGGACACGCCCGGCACACGCGCCACTGCCCCTTCGACCGCTGCGGTGATCTCCCGGTCGATGGTTTCAGCGGCGGCGCCGTCGAAAGTTGTCGTCACGGAGATGACGGGCCGATCCACATCCGGCAGTTCACGAACTTCCACGCCGAAAAGTGCGGCGAGCCCCGCGACCACAATCAGCGTATTGATCACAAAAGCGAAGACCGGGCGGCGCACGAACAGCGCGGTCATTCCATCGGCCGCTTTCTCGAAGTTCTTCTCGCTCATTTCTCTGCCCCCAGGCTCAGGAACCGCGCGCAGGACGGCCGCGGCCTTCGCCGCCCGCCACTGCTATGGGCTGCCCCTCACGCACCGCGTGCACGCCTTCGACCACCACCAGGTCGCCATCGGCAAAATCGCCGTCCACCAGAACGCTGTCGGAATTGCGCTGGATAACGCGCACCGGCAGGCGCTGCGCCATGCCATCGCGCACCGCCCAGACATAGGGGCCTTCCGTACTCCATTGGACCGCCAGCGGATTGACCGCAGGAAAGCTTTCACCCGGAAATTGCATGGTAACGCGAAAGGCCATGCCGGAACGCAGCGTATCGGCGGGATTGGATATGCGCCCCTGGACATGAAGCGTGCGGCTGGCCGTATCCACCTGATTGTCAATGGCGCTGACCTGGCCCTGGTATTTCTCGTTCGGCCGGGCGACCGATTCGGCTAAAAGCGGCGCACCGACCTCAATCATCCTGGCGAAGCGCTCAGGCACCCAAAAGTCCACCAGGATCTCGGATCGATCGTCGATCGCGGCGATCTGGTCGGAGGATGTGACGTAATCGCCGGGAGAAACGGGAAGAATGCCGACGATGCCGCCGATGGGCGCGACAATGTCGCGACGCTCAAGCGCAAGCTTCGCCTCGCGCAGTGCCAGCTCCGCGTTGCGCACGGCAAGTTCTGCCTCGGTCTGCTGCACGGCCGTCGCGGTATTGGATGACCGCAGCGCCGTCATGCGTTCTAGGGAGGCACGGGCATCGTCCAGAGCGATCTGCGCGCGATCGACGGCGATGCTCTCGGCTTCGGAATCCATGCGCGCGATCACGTCGCCTGCCTCGACGACAGCGCCCGGTTCAGCGAGGATCTCTGTCAGGCGGCCAGACGTGAACGGGCGCACGCCCACGGTATGCAACGCTTTACCGTTGCCAATTGCAGTCAGCCGGTCATTGATGGTGGCGCTCATGACGGGAGCGGAAACGATCGCTGCCTGACCGCGTCCACCCGGCCCACCGGGCCCGCCCTGCCTGCCAGATCCGGCCCTGCCTTCAGGGGAAGGCGCTGCCTCGGCCGGCGCCTGCACGAGGCCAACATCGGCGACCATCTGCCGGGCTCCGGGGAAAAAATGGTACCAGACCACCGCCGCAGCCGCGAGGATGAAGAGACATAAGAGGGCCTGCTTCCACCAAGACATTCCATTCTCCGGGTTTGGCCGCCAAGGCGACCGAATCGACCCCGTGCTCTCCTCCTGCAGCGGTGCCAACTTTGTAGATGTTACGTAGGGCAAGATTTAGCCTAGTTTCACCAATTACATAATTAAATTGCTGTAAGGATTAGGGGCTGCGGGCGTTAAAACCGGCCCGGGAACAAGTTCAGCCCTGGTCCGTTCATCCAGTCATGTTGGAGACCGGCGGATTCCTTGCCCAACACATGGCTATACACATAGTGGCGATGAACATCGCAGCGCCAATCGCGGCCATGGCGTTGCGGTTCTTCAGGGGCGACACGGCGCAGCCTAGGGAAGCGCGGTGGATCGGGCTGGCGGCTCTATTGCAAATCGCGCTTCTCTGGTTCTGGCATCTGCCGTCTGCCATGGCCTTCGCCTATGCGGCGCCGGGCGGCGAAATGATCATGCATCTTTCGCTGTTTGCCGCCGCGCTCTGGTTCTGGCGCGTGATCCTCAACGAGGCGGAGGCCGCGCGCTGGCAGGCGCTCGGCGCATTGCTATTTACCGGCAAGCTTTTCTGCCTGCTCGGGGTCCTGCTCACCTTCGCGCCTCGCTCGCTGTATATCGCCGCGGCGGAGCTGTGCCTTGGCGGCAGGATCGATCCTGCCGCTCTTGTGCCTGACCAGCAGCTTGCCGGCCTTATGATGCTGATCGCCTGCCCGCTCGTCTATGTGCTGGCGGGAATCATGATCTCGGCGCGGTGGCTGAAGGAGATCGAGGCTCGCACACCCTCCTATCAGCCCGACGGGAACGGATGATTATGCGCCGACTTGACCGCGGCTGGTGGAGAGCGGTTGGCCTGGGCGCTGTCCTCGCCCTGGCCGGCGCGGGCTTGCTCGGCGGGGTTTTTATCCTTTCGGGCCTCTATAATGTCGCTGCATCCCGCCAGCATTTCGATATCACCAACATGCTTATCCGCCTCACGCTCACGCGGTCGGTGGCCACTCGAAGCATGGGGGTCGACGTCCCAGATCTTTCGGACGAGCGGCTGGCGGCGCTTGGCGCAAGGCATTTCGATCTGGGATGCGCGCCCTGCCATGCATCGCCCGGCACTGAGCAAAATCCGATAGCGGCCGAGATGTACCCGGCGCCGCCGCCGCTCACGCACGCCGCCGAGGATTGGGACGCGGCGGAACTCTTCTGGATCGTGAAGCACGGGCTCAAATTTACCGGAATGCCATCCTGGCCTGCTCTTGAGCGCGAAGACGAGATCTGGGCGCTGGTGGCATTCCTGGAGCGGCTGCCGGAAAGCGGAGCGCAGGACTATGCCGCACTGGCGGGAAGGAGGAGCGGAACAGGCGAGGTGGAATTCACTTTCGGCGGGCAGAACGCCACGGAAACCCTGTGCGCCAACTGCCACGGAGACGAGAACAATCCTCCGGTGCATCATCTTGCGCCCGGGATTGCCGGGCAGAAAGCGCCTTATCTTCTGCGCGCGCTCGAAGAGTATGCGAGCGGCGAGCGCGAAAGCGGCATGATGGAACCGATCGCGGCGGCACTTGCTCCCGAGGAAATTGAACAGCTCGCAAGGCATTATGCGGAGGAGCGCGTTCTTCCATCGGCTGCCGGCGTGGACATGGAAGCGGCCGCACGGGGCGCGGAGATCGCACGCAACGGTGCGCGGGCAGATGACATTCCTGCGTGCCTCTCCTGCCATGGCGCGAATACGTCCGGCCAGTTCCCCCGCCTGGACGGGTTGTCAGCCGAGTACATTTCCACGCAGCTCTCGCTGTTTCGGAGCGGGGTCCGCAAAGGCTCCGTCTACAGTGAAATCATGATGCCGATCGCGGAGCGGCTGAGCGAGCAGCAGATTCGGGATCTTGCGGCCTATTTCGCCTCGCGCGCAGGGGGAACAGGGGGTGAAGCTTCAGCCGGGCCGGAGGCGCGGCAATGAGGCGCGGCGCGGGGCGGGTGGTTCTTCTGTCAATTGCCTCGGCGCTTTCGGGTTGCTCGGGCGTGCAGTCGGCGCTTTCACCGAGCGGCGTGGAGGCGCTCAGGATCGACCCGCTCTTCTGGACCGCCACCGGGGTGAGCGTCGCCGTGACTCTGATGGTGGTTGTCCTGATGGCGCTCGCGCTTTACGGGCCGCTGCGCTGGCGGTCGTGGCTCGGCGGCGACCGCGTGATTATCGGCGGCGGCGTCGTGCTGCCGATCGTGGTGCTCACCGGCCTGTTCATCTATGGGCTGTTCGTCATGCAGGCCGGTGCCGTGCGAAGCGCGCGGGAAGGCGAGGCCACGGTGACCATCATTGGAAAGCTCTGGTGGTGGGAAGTCGTCTATCAGGGGCCTGATGGAGAGGAAATCGTAAGCGCCAATGAGTTGCGCCTGCCGGCGGGCCGGCCCGTCCGCCTGCGGCTGGAATCCGACAATGTGATCCATAGCTTCTGGGCGCCGCAGATCGCCGGAAAACTCGACATGATCCCCGGACGAACCAACGAGGTGGTGGTGGAGGCGACCGCGCCTGGCATCAGCCGTGGGCAATGCGCGGAATATTGTGGCGGGGCCCATGCGCTGATGGCCTTCTACGTTGTTGCGATGGCACCCGACGAATACGACGCCTGGCTTGCGCGCGAAGCGGGGCCGGCGCCGGAGCCCTTGACGGAAGGCGAGGCGCGCGGGCGCCAAGTTTTTCTCGAAAACGGGTGCGGCGGCTGCCATCAGGTGCGCGGCACCGAGGCGCGCGGGCGCATCGGTCCCGATCTTACCCATGTGGGCAGCCGCATGTCGCTCGCGGCAGGGATGATGCCCAATGACGTAGACGCGTTCGCGCGCTGGATCGTCGAGAACCAGCACATCAAGCCTGAGAACAAGATGCCGCCCTTCCGCCAGTTCGGGGAAGAGGAGCTTACGGCACTCGCCGCCTATCTGGACAGCCTGGAGTAGTTGATGGCCAAGTTCAAGGAGCTTCCGAACAAACTCCCGCGCCCGCCTGGCGAACTCCAGGAACTCGAACGCGCCTGGAAGATCCCCGGCGGTTTCCGGCTTATCTCCGCGGTCAACAATCAGGTGATCGGCATACTCTATGTGGGCGCCGCATTCCTGTTCTTCATCCTCGCCGGCATTCTCGGCCTGATCATGCGCACACAGCTCGCGGTGCCGGAAAATGACCTTGTAGGGCAGGATTTTTACAACCAGATCTTCACCGTGCATGGCACGACGATGATGTTCCTCTTCGCCGTGCCGGTGGTGGAGGCGCTGGGGGTGATGCTGCTGCCGCAGATGCTGGCGGCGCGCGACCTTCCCTTTCCTCGGCTTTCCGCCTTCGCCATCTGGGCCTATATCGTCGGCGGGCTCGTCTTCTTCTCCACTGTCTTTTACGATCTGGCGCCGAAGGGCGGCTGGTTCATGTATCCGCCGCTGACGCTGAAGGAATATTCGCCCGGCGACAACGCGGATTTCTGGCTGCTGGGCATCGGCTTCATCGAGATCTCGGCCATTGCAGGCGCAATCGAGATCATCGTCGGCACACTCAGGACGCGCCCGCCGGGCATGTCTCTCACGCGCATGCCGATCTTCGCCTGGGCGATGCTGATCTTCGCGGCGATGATCATGATAGCGTTTCCGGCCGTGATCCTCGCCACGATGCTGCTGGAGATCGAGCGCTCCTTCGGCTGGCCGTTTTTTACCGCGGAGAGGGGCGGCGATCCGCTGCTTTGGCAGCACCTCTTCTGGTTTTTCGGCCATCCGGAAGTCTACATCATCTTCCTGCCCGCGGCGGGCTTGGTCTCCATGATCGTGCCCACCATGGCGAGGCACCCGCTGGTGGGCTACCGTCTCATAGTCGTCGCGCTCATCGGAACCGGGTTCTTCTCCTTCGGCCTATGGGTGCACCATATGTTCACGACGGGCATCCCCTCGCTCAGCCTCGGCTTCTTTTCAGCCGCCAGTATGGCGGTGGCGATTCCATCGGGAATCCAGGTCTTTTCCTGGATCGCCACCATCGCTTCCAGCAAGGAGCGGTTCCGCATTACGACGCCGTCGCTCTTCGTACTCGGTTTTCTCTTCATCTTCACGGTGGGCGGGGTGACGGGCGTCATGGTTGCGCTGGTGCCGATCGACTTTCAGGTGCACGACACCTATTTCGTCGTTGCCCACTTTCACTATGTGCTGATCGGCGGGATGGTCTTCCCGCTCTTCGCCACCTTCTATTATTGGATACCCGCCTTCAGCCGGAACATGCTCTCCGAGCGGCTCGGGCGATGGGTGTTCTGGCTGATGTTCATCGGCTTCAACGTGACCTTCTTCCCGATGCACATGGCCGGGCTTCTCGGCATGCCGCGCCGGGTACGGACCTATCCGGACGGGCTCGGCTGGAACGCACTCAACATGGTCTCGACGGTGGGCTCCTATATTCTTGCGGCGGGCGTCGCCCTTTTCGTGATCGACCTCTTCCTGCGCTTCCGGCCGACCATCGACAAAAGCGTGGACGATCCCTGGAAGGCGGGGACTTTGGAATGGCTGCCGACAGGCGCCTATTCGACACGCAGCATTCCCTTCGTGACGAGCCGCGATCCGCTGTGGGATCAACCGAACCTTGCCCGCGAGGTGGAGGAGGGGCGGCACTTCCTGCCCGGCGCGCCGACCGGCGGGCGTGAGACGATCGTCACCAGCCCAGTGGATGCCCGGCCGCAATACATCATCCGGATGCCCGGGCCCGGCTGGTCGCAACTGGTCGCGGCGGTATTCATGGCGGCAGCCTTCCTGCTTCTGACCATCAAGGCCGTGGCGATTGCTCTTGTCTGCGCCGTGATCTCCATCGGTGCCTGCATCTTCTGGGGCTGGAAGCTCGATCATGGACCGGGCAAGGGCGAGGTCGATATCGGCGCGGGCATAAAGCTGCCCACCTATATGGCGGGACCCAAATCGCATGCGTGGTGGGCGATGGTAGTGCTCATGCTCGTCGCCTCCTCGCTCTACATCGCCTATGTCTTCTCCTACCTCTACCTCTGGATCGTCTCACCGGAGGTGTGGGCCCCGCGAGGATCGCCTGACCTGCCAGGGGCCGGCTGGCCGATCGGGACCGCCTTCCTGGTCATCGCAGGAACAATAGCGATGGCGCTTACTCGCCCGATGCTGCCGATACCCGGCCGGAGGGAGCCTGCCGTTCCGCCGCTTATCGCGCTTGCGGCCGGGTGCCTCGTCGCTGCCTTTCTGGCCGAGCTTTGGGGACATTTGTCGACCGGCTTGCGACCTGCGGAGAATTCTTACGGCGCCATGGTCTATATGGCGAGCGTGCTCAACTTCCAGCTTGTATTTGCCTGTTTCATACTCGCGGCCTTCGCCATTGCGCGTTATCTCACGGGCCGGCTCGACCGCGAACGCCGCGTGACCTACGAGAACGCGGCACTGCTCTATTACTACGCGGCGGCGCAAATGCTTTTCGGCCTCGTGCTCGTGCACGGCTTTCCAAGGCTGGCGGGGTGAAGCAATGACCAGGCTCGACGAAATGCGGAGGCCGGAACGGGGAAAGCTCCTTCCCGTGCTTTTCTATCTTACCATCGGCCTTCTGCTCTGGGGCATGCATCTTACCCTTGTATATGCGGCGCATACAGCGATCTGCGCGCTTGCCGCTTCGCCGTTGGCGGCGACGATCACGCTTGCTGCCGTTACTGTGGCGATCGCGCTCCCGCTGGTGCTGATCCTCTTTTGCCAGCGCGCCTTCGCTCGGCTCCTCGGGATTAGCGAGGGGATCACCGAGCCACGGATTTACGATAGGATATCCTTCTTTCTCAATCTGCTTTCGCTTGCCGGAATCCTCTGGTCGGGCCTTGCCGTGGCGGTGCTCTCCTCCTGCGCTCCCGGCCGCTGAAAGAGGGTGGAATTCTTTCCTGACGCGGCGGAACCAACTCCCCTCAAGGCGATTGGAAATCCAACACAACCGGCGGCGCTGGCCCCGCAGGAGAGCAAGGAAATGCCCAATCGGCAACGAAAGATTGACCGCTTGTCGCAGGAGCAGACGAACGAGTTTCTCCGGCGATCCTCCATCACCTATCTCGAGTGCTGCGTGAGCCTGATGCTGACGCATTTGAGCCGTGAAGAGGTTGCCGCGATCCTAGAACAGGAAGCCAATATGGTGCGTGAACTGGGTTGAGGCGCTGGAGTTCTTCTCAAAATTTGTCACTGCGGGGGAACACCGTCCCGCGGCGTCCGTTGGTTCGATGGGATGTGCTGCAAAAGTGCGTGTCCCGAACGAACCAGCCAGGACATGAGAGGTTACGATGAGAGTGAGCGAGGTAATGACGCGTGACGTGCGCGTGGCGAGCCCCGACGACACTATCGAGGATGCGGCGCGCATAATGGCGGAAATCGACGCCGGGTCGCTGCCTGTCGGCGACAATGACAGGCTGGTCGGCATGATCACCGATCGCGACATCGCCGTGCGCGCCGTCGCGAAAGGGCTCGGTCCCGAATGCCCTGTCAGCGATGTGATGACCCGTGAGATCAGATACTGCTTCGAGGATGAGGACACCGACGACATCGCCCACAATATGGCCGACCAGCAGATTCGCCGGTTGCCTGTGGTGAATCGCGACAAGCGTCTGGTCGGCATTCTCTCGCTGGGCGATATCGCATTTACCGACGGCAAGGATCCTGCCGGAGAGGCGCTGACCGGCATTTCGCGGCCCGGCGGATTGCATAGCCAAACGGGTGGCGACGGCGCGGCGCGCCTTTAAGCGACTGGGAGACCCCGATATGGCGGAGAACAGGAAGCAGGTCCCCGAGGATGTGCGTGACGAAGCCCCGAAGCGCGAGGAAGGCGACTGGGAAGCTGTGAGAGGGATAGAAGACATCCCGGCCGGAAACGAAGACGGCAAGGCAGTCCCCCTGGACCGCTCCGGCCGCGTCGACACCGACGAGCATTATGGGGAAGGGCAGGACAATCCGTATATGGAAAGCGACGACGCCCTGCCCGAAGACGAGGAAGAAGAGGTCTTCCGCCGCAACAATTCGCGGGAGGGCGGGCGTTTCGACGAAGTCTGACGGTCACGCACCCGATGGCGGCCAGTCGGAAAACTCCGCCAGTTGGCCCTGCGCGTCGGAAAGGATGCGCCGGAATTCGTTTTTCGCCGCTGCCTCGATGGCGAATGCACCGCCGGATGGAACGGCGCCGGGATCCTCCTGATGGTCCTGAAAAAGCGTGTGCTCTTCCATCGCTTCGAGGAGGCCGCGCGCGCGGCCTTCGTTTTTTTGCTCCATCCTAGCGATATGGGCGATCACAAAGGCAAGCGCCTCGCGCTGGGCGACGAGCCTCCCTTCGATCTCCTCGTTCGGCAATTGGGACATGGATCTTCTCCCTCCTGGCGCTATTCGGCCGCCACGCGCAGCGACTGCCGGCCATAGATGCGGTCCAGCACCTCTGCGACCATTACGAACTGCTCGGCCTGCTGATCATAGCGGGGATCGGCCGAGAGGCGCACGGCCCAATCGATCGCCGCGCGGCCGCCCCAGTCGTCCGGGGGGAGGGCGAGCTGTTCACGCGAGGTGCCGTGGTAGCGCTCAGCAACGAAATCGTAGAATGAGCCGTTCACATTGCGCAATGCCGACCCGCCTTCGGTTCCGTAGAAGGCGGCGGCAATCTCCGCATCCTGCCCGGCATTGAGCCGCCAGGAGCAGGCGAGGCGGACGACCGCGCCCGTTTCCAGCGTGAGGGTGCCCACGGCGAAATCTTCGACCACCTTAGGATCGGCCGAGAGCAACTCCCCTTTGGCGAAAAGATGGCTCGAAACATCAACCACCTGCGGAAAGCCAAGAGTCCAGAGAGCCAGATCCACCAGATGGACCCCCAGATCGATCACGCAGCCGCCGCCGGACAGCGCCGGATCGTAAAACCACGGCTTGTCGGGACCGTAGGCATTGTGGAAGACGAGGTCGACCGCATGGACGCGACCAATGCCGCCATCGGCGATGACGGGTCGGATCCGCCGCATGGCCTGGGTGTAGCGATAGGAAAGGTCGAGGCCGAGCAGCCGGTCGGCAGCTCTTGCGGCGTCGACTACGGCTCGCGCTTCCTGATGATTGCGGCCAAGCGGTTTTTGGCAAAAAACGGGAATGCCACGGCCGAGCGCCTGGAGTGTCTGTTCGGCATGGTCTGCGCTCGGTGTTGCGATCACGATGCCGTCGATATCTTCCTCAAGCAGACGATCGAGATCGCCGGCGGGTTTTGCCGCGGGAGCGATTTTACGAGCCTCCGCCAGGCATTCCTCGGATGGATCGGCCACCGCAACTGCTTCGGCGACCCCCGAATCGAGCAGCGCCTTCATGCGATGACGACCGATCCAGCCCACGCCGAGGAAGCCAAGCCGCAGCTTCTTCGATATGCTCTTGCGAGGATGATCGACGATAGCCGTCATGTCATTCCCACCACTGCTTTCATAAACCCATCCGGCCGGTCGCGCGTTGCGTTGAGCGCATCGTCCAGCCGTGCGAGCGGAAACATGTCGGTAATCAGTGGCATTGGATCGAGCTTGCCGGAGACTACGGCATCCACCGCCTCGCGCATGCCGCGGATATATATGGCGGGGTCGCGCTCATGGGCGTTGACCACGTCGAAGCCGCGCCAGTTCCACAGCTGCATGTTGATCTGCCTCGGCCCATCCTGATGATAGCCGGCGATGACCAGCCGACCGCCCTCCGCGGTGAGCTCGCCAGCCAGGTCGAGCGGCCAGGCTTTGCCGGTGGCCTCGACCACCCGCTCGCAAAACCTGCCGCCGGTGAGCGCCCGAACCTGCTCGATGATGGCGTTGTGATCATGCATCGGGATGGTGTGCGCCGCGCCCATCTGGAGCGCCATAGCCAGTGCGTAGTCCCGCCGTGAAATGGCGATCACGTCGGCGCCGGCCTGGCTTGCAAGCCGCGTCAGGATCGAACCCAGGAAACCGATGCCGATTATGGCGACAGTCTGACCCGGTTGGATTTGGGCGCGGCGGAAGATGTTCATAGCGCAGCCAAGCGGTTCGCCGGGGAATGGCATATGCGCGAGTTCGGGCGGTAGGGTCACGGCCTGGCTCGCCTCGCCAACGTCATATTCCGCATAGCTGTTTTGGAAGAGCGTCGCGACCGGTTGGCCCGGTTCGAGCCCAGTCACGCCGGGCCCTACTGCATCGACCTCACCCCATCCCTCGTGGCCCAGAGCACCGGGAGCTGTCGGAAATGTCATCCATTCCGGCCCAGACCAGGGCCCGAGGTTGGAAGCGCAGACGCCGCATCCCGTCAGCCGTACGCGGATCTGGCCTTCGCCGGGCTCCGGCACGGGAGTGTCCCTTATGGCGATTGTTCCAGCACCGGTGAGGATCGCCGCCTTCATGGTTTTTGGGGTGGAAAGAGATATGATGGAGCTTTCGCGGGCAAGCGCTGTGGTCATTCCTGTGGCCTGGGCTCTTCAGAAGGTTGCGCCAGATCAACAAGATGAAGGTCGCAATGGTTCCATGCCGCGCATGGACGCACGCCTATAGTGCCGAATGCTGGACTTCCAGATCCATGCCCAAACCGCCGAGCGCTCTCCAAGGTTCCGCGGGCGCCGCGAGCGTAAGGCGAAAGAAACCCTTCAAAAAGGGGAGGTTTAATCAGCGCTGCGTTCGGCCAACCGCTGTCGCGATATCGGTGTAGGCCCTCTCCGCGCCGGGCACATCCTGCCGGTTGGCCTCACGCAAAAAGCGGATCGGGAAGAGCGCGGCCTCGACATTGGCACGCGAAAGCTGCTCAGGCCTCCTCTCGTCATTTGCGAGCGTTCTCTCCGCCAGCGCAAGCGCATCTTCGATCTCGGCCACATCCGCTAGGCCTTTTTGCCGTAAAAGTCGGCAAAGCGCGGCCATGGCCATCAACACACCCTCCATCTGCAAATTTGCGGTGTTCATTGGCGAAGATCCTCATCCTGGTTCAAATGCAAAAAATACCGGCGGAGAGGGAAACGCTCAAACGGCATTTAGGCTCCGCCAGTAAGGCGAATGACGAGGAAGGGGCGATCCCTCCACCATTGAAGGCGCAGGCATCTGTTCAGGCATGGCCTGGAGCAGCGACACGGCGGTCCCAAGTGTCGATTGGGGAGACACCGGCTTTTTGGCGAAGCGATGCGGCCCGGCCGAGACTAAAGTAACGCAGGCCATGCTGGATGACAGAACGCGGCTCGAACAGGTTTCGATAGTCGAACAGCGCGTCTCCCGAGAGCGTTCGCGCGATCCTGCCCAGATCCAGTTGGCGATATTCGTCCCATTCGGTCAGAACGACAACCGCGGACGTCTCTTTGCAGGCGCTGTAGGGGCAGTTTACCCAAGTGACGTCACGCAGGCGTTTTCTCGCATTTGCCATCGCCTTGGGGTCATGCGCGATCACGCGCAGCCCCGCTTCCTGAAGCGCGGGAATGATGGTGAGCGCCGCTGCCTCGCGTACGTCGTCGGTGTTCGCCTTGAAGGAAAGGCCCAGGACAGTAACCGCACTTCCAGGAGTAAAGCGCCCTTCCTTCAGGATACGCCGGGCAAGCAGAAGCTTCCGCTGGTCGTTTCTGGTGATGAGCGTCTCAACGAGCTTCTGGGGGGCTCCGAATTCCCGACCCGTGGCGGCGAAAGCCCGGGTATCCTTCGGGAAGCAGGAGCCTCCGAAGCCAGGACCGGGCAAAAGGAAGCTTTCGCCGATGCGGGGATCCAGTCCTATGCCCCGCGCGACATCGCCGATGTCTCCGCCGGTTTTCTCGCAGAGATCCGCAACATCGTTGATAAAGCCGATCTTGAGAGCCAGGAAGGCGTTAGCCGAATACTTGATCAGCTCCGCATTTCCGGTCGTGGTGATCACCATCGGGACACCAGCCCTTTCGAAAGAGCGATAAATCGCCCGCAGGGCGTTGCGCGAGCGCGTGTCGTCAGCACCGAGAACGATGCGATCAGGCTCCATGAAATCCCTCATGGCGGAACCTTCCCGCAGGAACTCGGGGTTGGATGCAACGCGGATGTCGAAGGCTCCGCGTTCACGCGCAATGATCTCCCGCACGCGGCGCGCGGTGCCGACCACCACCGTGGATTTTATGATAACGGTGGAACCACGCTTCAGATGCGGCGCCATTTGCTGGGCCGCCGCCAAAACATGCGACAGATCTATTCCCCCATCCGGCTTGGACGGCGTGCCGACCGCTATGAAAACCGCATCCGCCTGGGCAACGCTCTCCCGGAGTTGGTCGGAGAAAGACAGGCGCCCTGCCTTCGCGGCGCTACGCATGGCCTCCTGGAGCCCAGGTTCATAGATCGGGATATCAAAATTCTGCAGCCGCCCGATTCGTGCGGCATCAATATCAAAGCAGCGGACATTATGGCCCAAGTTCGCCAGGCAGGTGCCGGTTGTCAAACCGACATAGCCGGCGCCTATCATGGTCATCTGCATGCCGTTCTCCTGTGACGGAATTTCGGGGACCTAACACAGAAGGCTGCAAAGTTGTTCCCAAGTAGAAGAAGAAGGATTCCGATAAGTATTTCCGCAGAAACAGTATTTTATGCTCCGTAAAGGAGCGGGGAGGTTTACCCTCCCCGCAGCCGGCAGCAGGAGAGCCGATAAGCTGCATTTATCGATCGACAAACTTGTTGAAGCGGCTGGTCCCACCGCCTCCGGCTTCCTCCTGGTAAAGAAAAGCCAGCTTCCGCTCGTCGAAAATGCGGAAGAACTCATCCCAGTCGATCTCTTCCAGACTTTCTTCAGGTTCGCCGAAATCGATGCGAAGAATGCCGCCCGGCCCGCCGGTTTTTACCCGTGCCGGGCGTCCTCCGCGCGATTCGGCCCAATTGCGGATCGTGTCATGATCAGTCGTTGTATTCGCCTGCGACATCACGCGGTCCCCATCAAGCTTGGTGTTGCGAAGTGGCGGCTAAGTGGCTGCGCCGCCCATAGCGGTCGAACGCCGACGTCCTTCAAATGTTCCTGAGCGGTCGGTTTGCCGGCTCACCACGTCTACGGGGAACCAAAGCGCAATTTAGTTGTTTGTAGCTCGCGACCCCTCTTCTTCATCACAGCAGGAGCAGCCGTGAGCAAGAAAGCGCTTATTACCGGGGGCTGCGGCTTTATCGGCCGCCAAGTCACTGAAGAACTTCTGGAAAATGGATATTCGGTTTCGGTTCTCGACAATCTGGTTGAACAAGTTCACGGAGAAGCGGCCCCGCCTAAAGACGAACGCGTCGACTACCACATAGGAGACGTCCGGGACCCCGATTGCGTGAAGGCGGCGCTGAAGGGCGCCGATTTCGTGGTGCATCTGGCGGCTGAGGTCGGCGTTGGCCAGTCCATGTACGAGATCGCCCGCTATGTTGGCGTGAACGATCTTGGGACAGCGGTGCTTCTGGAAGCGCTGATCGAGCGGCCGGTCGAGCGCATTGTCGTCGCCTCTTCGATGAGCGTCTATGGCGAAGGCCTTTACCAGACTGCCGAGGGCCGGCGTTTCGATCGTGCCCGCCGGCGCAAGGACAGGCTGACGGCCGGGCAATGGGATCCGGTGGATGCCAGCGCCATGGCTCTCAGGCCGATTGCCACGGATGAGGAGAAGCCTGTCGAACTTGCCTCGATCTATGCGCTTACAAAATACGCGCAGGAAAGGGCGGTTCTGATCTTCGGCGAGGCCTATCCAGTCGAAGCGGTGGCACTTAGGCTTTTCAACGTTTTTGGGCCGGGGCAGGCGCTTTCGAACCCCTATACGGGCGTGCTTGCCAATTTCGCGTCGCGCCTTGCCAACAACCAGCCGCCTTTGATTTTCGAAGATGGGCGGCAGAAGCGCGATTTCGTGCATGTCCGCGACGTGGCGCGGGCATTCCGCCTTGCGCTGGAGAGCAAGACTGCTGCCGGCCAGGTGATCAATGTCGGCAGCGGGAACGCTTACACAATCCAGCAGGTGGCGGAGATCCTCGCCGATGCGATGGGACTTGCGGAAATCAAGCCGGAGATCATGAACAAGATGCGTTCGGGCGATATCCGGCACTGTTTTGCCGATATTTCCAAGGCGCATGACCTGCTCGGGTTCGAGCCGCAGCATCGGCTCGAAGACACGGTCGCGGAGTTCGCTGAATGGGTGCGGGAGACGGGCGCCGTCGACAACGCCGCACAGATGCGCCGGCAATTGGAAGAGCGGGGGCTGGTCTCATGAGCGGGACGAATCCGAATGGTCCGGACCCGTCAGGGAGCGGCGCGGGGGAGCCGGTCGTCATCAGCGGTGGCAGCGGCTTTATCGGCTGCAATCTGGCTGAAAGCTTTCTGCGCGACGGCCATGACGTCGTGGTGCTCGACAATCTGAGCCGGCCCGGAGTGAGCCAGAACCTGAGTTGGCTGAAAGCCGAATTCGGAGAGCGGGTGCATCCTGTCATCGCCGATATACGAGACCTTGAGGCAATCCGGCCCGTGATCGCGAAAGCCCGGGCGGTGTTTCATCTCGCCGCGCAGACGGCCGTTACGACAAGCCTGGACGATCCGCTCGGGGATTTCGCCGTCAATGCAGAAGGTACCTTGAACGTTCTGGAGGCGGTGCGCGCTTCAGGGCGCAAAATCCCGGTCATCTTCGCCAGCACGAACAAGGTCTATGGCGCGCTCGGCGACCTCGAAATGGTCGAGCTTGAGGACAGGTATGTCCCTTCTTCGGCCGAGGTCCGCGAGCGAGGCATAAGCGAAGACCGGCGGCTTGATTTCTGCACGCCCTATGGCTGTTCCAAGGGGGTGGCGGATCAGTATGTGCTCGATTATGCGAAGTCCTTCGGTATTCCGACAGCCGTGCTGCGCATGAGCTGCATCTATGGCCCGCATCAGTTCGGCACCGAGGACCAGGGCTGGGTGGCCCATTTCCTTATCCGCGCGTTGCAAGGGCAGCCGATTTCAATCTACGGAAACGGCAAGCAGGTGCGCGATGTGCTCCACGTGTCGGATGCGGTCGCTGCATACCGCCGCGTGCTCGACAACATCGATGCCGTAAGCGGCCGGACATTCAATCTCGGCGGAGGCGTGCGCAATGCGGTGAGCCTTCGCCTTGTGCTCCAGGAGATCCGCCGCATCACGGGAACGGAACCCGTAGTCGGATGGGGAGACTGGCGAGCGGGCGACCAGTACTATTTCGTCGCGGACACGACCCGTTTGCAGAGCGAACTCGGCTGGAGCGCCACCATTGGCTGGCGCGAAGGGTTGAAGGATCTTGCCGATTGGCTGCGCAAAGCACGCCGGCTGGAGCCACCCCATCACCAGGAAAGGCTGAGCGCATGAACATGTTCCGCGTGCCGGCGCAGGAAGGTCGCCCGCTCGATCAACGCCGGGTGCTTATGACCGTGGACGCGGTGGGCGGGGTGTGGCGCTACGCCATGGAACTCGCCCGGGGGCTGCTCAACCACAAAATCGATGTGGTCTTCGCCGGGCTCGGGCCGCAGCCTACAAGTCATCAGGCGGACGAGGCGAAGCGGCTGGGCAAACTCGTCTGGCTGGACGAGCCGCTGGACTGGATCGCCCCCGACGAAGCGGCGGTGAAGCACCTGCCCGCCAAACTCGCTCACCTCGCGCGAGAAGAGCGCGCCGATGTCCTGCACCTCAACCTGCCTTCCCAGGCAGCGGGCATCGAAACGGATCTGCCGCTGGTGGTCGTCTCCCATTCCTGCGTGGTTACGTGGTGGCACACGATGCGCGGCGAGAAGCTGCCGCAAGAATGGCAGTGGATGAAAGGCCAGAATGCAAGAGGCATGGCGCGGGCGGATGTGGTGGTGGCGCCGAGCGGCATCCACGCACAAGCCATCGGCGAGTGCTATGGCGAGCAGCCCAAGCTGACGGTCATCCACAACTCGATCAGCGCCTTCCTTCACGGCGGGGAGAAGCAGCCGCTCGTCTTTGCGGCAGGCCGCTGGTGGGACGAGGGTAAGAACGGACGCGTTCTCGACGAAGCAGCCGCCCGGACCTTATGGCCGGTGGTGATGGCCGGGTCCACCAAGGGACCGAACGGGCAGGAAATATCGCTCTTGAATGCCCGGCGTGCCGGCGAAATCCCGCACCGGCAGGTGCTGAGCGAGGTCAAGCGGGCGGGCATCGTCGCATCGCCTTCGCTTTACGAGCCCTTCGGGCTTGCCGCGCTGGAGGGGGCGCGCGCCGGCGCGGCGCTTGTTCTGTCCGATATCCCGACCTATCGGGAGCTCTGGGGCGGTGCGGCCATTTTCTTCGACCCGCACGATGCGGGGGCTCTTGCGCATGCGGTGAACAGGCTGGCATCCGATTCGGGGCTTCGCAACGAGCTTGCGGCCAGGGCGCTGGCACGCTCGCGCCGTTTCACGCCGGATATCCAGGCTGGCCGCATGGCAGAGCTCTATCGAGAACTCGTCGACCGACCCATGGCCGCGTGATGAAAATCCTGCTCTACACACATTCGCTTATCTCCGACTGGAACCACGGCAACGCCCATTTCCTGCGCGGGGTGATGCGCGAGCTCGCAGCGCAAGGACACACGGTGCTCGCCTTGGAGCCGGAAGACGGCTGGAGCAGGACCAATCTTCTTCGCGATCAGGGGGAAGCCGCGCTTGCACGGTTCCAAAGCGATTTCCCGGAACTGGTTTCGCTCGCTTACGGCCACGGCTTCGATCATGAGGAAATGCTACACGATGCCGATGTGGTGATCGTGCACGAATGGACTGAACCAGCTCTCGTCGCACAGATCGGGCGCGCGCGGGCAAGGGGCGGCACGTTCACGCTCATCTTCCACGATACCCACCACCGCGCCGTTTCCGCCGAGCCGCAGATCGCGGAGCTTCAGCTCAGGGATTATGACCTTGTGCTTGCCTTCGGCGAGACGCTGCGAGAGCGCTATCTGAAAGCCGGCTGGGGACAAAATGTCGTCACCTGGCATGAGGCGGCCGATACGCGCCTCTTCCGACCGATCGCTGGTGAGGAAAAAAATGGCGATCTGATCTGGATCGGCAATTGGGGAGATGACGAGCGCACCGCCGAAATCAGTGAGTTCCTGATCAAGCCGGCATCAAGGCTCGGCCTGAAGGGCAGGGTTCATGGCGTACGCTATCCGCCCGAGGCGCTTGGCGCGCTGGCGGAAACGGGCCTTTCCTTTGCCAGATGGATCGCCAATCACGATGTTCCGGTGGCGTTTGCAAGGCATCGTGTCACCGTTCACATTCCGCGCAGGCCTTATGTCCACGCGCTACCGGGGATCCCGACTATTCGCGTGTTCGAGGCGCTGGCCTGCGGCATTCCTTTGATTTCAGCACCGTGGAACGACGCCGAAGGCCTCTTCCGGCCAGGTACAGACTTCCTCTTCGCGAATGACGGGGAGGAAATGGCGGCCGAGCTTCGCCGTGTCCTTTCGGACCCGGAGCTTGCCGCCAGCCTTTCGGCGGCCGGGCTTGAGACCATCCGCAAGAAGCATAGCTGCGCGCATCGTGTGAATGAGCTTTTCGATGCGCTCATGCATCAAGGCACATTGAGGGTTCGAAAGCAGTTGGCACGGATGGAGGCCGCAGAATAATGAAGATTGCATTTTACGGATCGAGCCTCGTTTCGTCTTACTGGAACGGCGCGGCCACCTATTATCGCGGCCTAATCCGCCATCTTGCCCAGCTCGGCTACGAGGTGACTTTCTACGAGCCCAATGTCTATGAGCGCCAGCAGCACCGGGACATGTCACCTCCGGATTGGTGCCGCGTCGTCGTTTATGACGGCACGCAGGAGGCGTTGAAAAGCGCCACTGCAAAGGCTGGTGAAGCCGATGTGGTCGTGAAGGCAAGCGGCGTCGGCTACGAAGACGACATGCTGATGGATCATGTGCTTGCCGCCGCACGGCCAGATGCGCTCAAGATCTATTGGGACGTGGATGCGCCGGCTACGCTGGCGGAGCTCAGGAGCAATGCCGGCCATCCGTTGCACCGTCAGCTGAGCAAGGTAGACCTGGTACTCACCTATGGCGGCGGAGAGCCGGTCGTTTACGGCTATCGCGCCTTCGGCGCGCGCGAGTGCATACCGATCTACAATGCGCTCGATCCCGAAACTCACCATCCGGTCGCGCCGGAAGGCCGCTTTACCTGCGATCTCGGTTTTCTTGGTAACAGGCTGCCGGACCGTGAAGCGCGCGTAGACGATTTCTTCTTCAGGGCAGCGGCTATGTCGCCGAAGCAGACGTTCCTGCTCGGGGGGTCGGGCTGGGACGACAAACCAATGAGTCCGAATGTGCGGTATATCGGACATGTCCCGACCCGCGACCACAATGCGTTCAACGTCACGCCGAAGGCGGTGCTCAACATCAGCCGCGCCAGCATGGCGGAGAATGGGTTTTCGCCGGCGACCCGCGTGTTCGAAGCGGCGGGGGCGGGCGCCTGCCTCATAACGGACGCCTGGGTGGGCATCGATTTTTTCCTGAAGGAAGGGGAGGAGGTGCTCGTCGCACGCGACGGCCAGGAAGTGGCGGAAATCCTGACGGGCCTCGATCCAGAATCGGCGCGAACGATAGGAGAACGCGCGCGGGCGCGAATATTGCGCGACCACACCTATGCACATCGGGCAGCCGAAGTGGATCGCATCATCACCAACTTCTTCCGCTCACGACGTGTGGAGGCGGCGGAATGAGCCGGCCGCTGTCCATTGTCATACTGGGTCTGACGCTTTCCTCCTCCTGGGGAAACGGTCACGCGACGACCTACCGCGCTTTGCTGCGCGGACTTCATTCTGAAGGTCACAAGGTGCTCTTCCTGGAGCGGGACGTGCCCTGGTACGCCGAAAGCCGCGACCTGCCTAACCCTGACTTCTGCCGGCTCGCCTATTACAATGCGGTTTCGGATCTCGACCGTTATATTCCAGCGCTCAGGAACGCAGATGCGGTCGTCATTGGCTCCTACGTGCCGGATGGTGCCGCCGTCATCAACCGGGTGGCGGCAATGCAGCCGCGCCTACTTTGTTTTTACGACATCGACACGCCGGTCACACTGGCAGCTTTACAGCGAGGCAAGGAAGAGTTCCTGACGCTCAGGCAGGTCCCGCTTTTCGACATTTATTTTTCCTTTTCCGGCGGCGGCGTTCTCGACCGGCTGGAGAGCGAATTCGGCGCCCGCCGGGCAGAGGCGCTTTATTGCTCCGTGGATGAAGATGCTTATGGGCCCACCGGCGAGGATGCGCGCTGGGATCTGGGTTATCTTGGCACCTACAGCCCCGACCGCCAGCCCGTTTTGGAGCGGTTGCTGATCGAACCTGCAAGAAGGCTGCCGGAGAAGCGCTTCGTGGTGGCGGGGGCGCAGTATCCTTCCGATATAGCCTGGCCGGAGAATGTCGAGCTCATTACGCATCTGCCGCCCGAGGCGCATGCCTCGTTCTACAGCCGGCAGCGCTTCACGTTGAATGTCACTCGCGCCGATATGGTGGCTGCCGGATGGTCCCCCAGTGTGAGAGTGTTCGAAGCGGGAGCATGCGCGGCACCGATCATCAGCGACCGCTGGCGGGGGATTGAGGAGATATTCAGGGACGGCGAATCCATCCTGCTTGCGGATGAAAGCGATCAGGTTGTCTCCATTCTCACCGGCATGGCCGAAGCTGAGCGCGACGCGATAGGGCGGGCGGCGCGCGAGCGGGTGCTGGATAGCCACACAGGGAGGGTCAGGGCGCGGCAACTCGCGGGCATTCTTCGAGAAGCGGGCAACGCTGTGCTGGCGAAGGCCGTTTAACGCATCGACCATCGGGTCAGAAGGAACTCTGAATGGATGTCGTAAGAGGGAAGGCGAGGCGAAAGCGCGTGCTGGTGGCAGGCGGAGCCGGCTTTGTGGGGTCGCATCTTTGCGATGCGCTGCTGGCCGAGGGCTGCAAGGTCGTATGCGTCGACAGTTTCCTGACGGGAGCCTATGCCAATATCGCTCCGCTGGAAAACCATGGGAGATTTCAGCTTATTCGGCAGGATATCTGTAAGCCGCTCAAGCTGGAGGACAAGCTGGATGAGATCTACAATCTCGCATGTGCGGCCTCTCCGCCGATCTACCAGATGGACCCTGTCCATACCCTGATGACAAGCGTGCTGGGCACGCGGAACCTGCTTGCGCTGGCGGAAAAACACGGTGCCCGCTTCCTGCAGGCCTCCACAAGCGAGGTCTACGGCGACCCCGAAGTCCATCCGCAGCCGGAAGATTACCGCGGCAATGTCAACCCGACAGGACCGCGGGCCTGCTATGACGAGGGAAAACGCGCTGCAGAGGCACTCTGCTTCGATCTTCTTCGCCTCGGGCGGGTGGATGCGCGCGTGGCGCGGATTTTCAACACCTATGGACCGCGCATGAAGGCCGATGACGGCCGTATTGTCTCAAATTTCATCAACCAGGCGCTTCGGGGTGAGCCGCTTACAATCTACGGAACGGGCGAGCAGACACGCTCTTTCTGCCATGTATCGGATCTCGTCAGAGGCCTTGTCGCCTTGATGGAAGTGCAGCCCAACCCGAAAATGCCGATCAATCTCGGCAATCCCGGAGAATTCACCGTCAATCAGCTCGCCGCGATCATCAGCGAGAGCGTTCCGGGAGCGAAAGGCGTGATCCATCGTCCGCTGCCGCAGGACGATCCCCAGCGCCGGCAGCCAGATATTAGACGCGCGGAGAAATTGCTGAATTGGTCTCCCCGAATTGCGCTGCGGGAAGGTCTGGAGGATACGATTGCTTGGTTTCGGCTCGCCGACGAAGCGGAGAAACGCACTACGGCTGCTTGACCCAATCCGGCGCGGACACTTCCTTGCGAGCAGCGGCAGCCTCCTCCCGGCTCCGCTTTTCTTGAAGCATTTTCTGGAGCTTTATCGCCAAGGTGAGCAGCTTCTCGGGAACCGGCTCCTTTTCGATCTCTTCCAAGAGCAGGGGGAGGTCGGAAGGCAGTCCCTCCGCCGCCTCGGCGTGCTTCCTGTGCGGCTCTTCACTGCGACTCATGACAACCCCGCAATCCTTTTTCCGCAAGGTTTGTCGCCATATCGCATGCTTGGCAATCGTTGAACCCGGAATTCGCATGGTTTTCTGCCGGAAACTGCTCTTTTTCCATGTTGCTGGTGCGCGAGAGGAACAATCGGCATTGCCGCTCATTAGGCCAGACGCGTCATTCGGTGGGCAGGGAGTTCATGCTGGACGTTCTGGAAAGTTCAAAGATCACGCCGCATGATCCCGTGGAGGATGCGCTGCGGGCGGATCTCACTTATGTCAACGACAGCGAGCCGGGGATCGTAAGGCGGCGTGCCGGCAAAGGTTTCTACTACCTCGCGCCGGACGGTGCGCGCGTGGAGAATCCTGAAACGCTCGCCCGCATCCGTAAGCTTGCCATCCCTCCAGCCTGGATAGACGTATGGATCTGCGTGCGGCCTGATGGCCACATCCAGGCCACCGGTCGCGACCAGCGCGGGCGCAAGCAGTACCGGTATCACGAAGCGTGGTTCACCTGTAGGGATGAAGCAAAGTTCTCGAGCCTCGTTGCATTCGCCGAAGCGCTTCCAAGCCTTCGGGCGCAGGTGGACGGGGATTTGTCCCGCCGCGGCGTTCCGATCGAGCGTGCCATCGCCTCGATTGTCTGGCTGCTCGACAATACGATGATCCGCATCGGAAACGAGACTTACACAAAGGAAAACAAGAGCTTCGGGCTGACAACCCTGCGCAGCCGCCATGTGGAAATCGAGGGTTCGAGCCTGCGGTTTTCATTCAGAGGCAAATCAGGGCAGGAATGGAAGCTGAAGCTGGCGGATCGCAGAATCGCGCGGATCGTGCGTACGATCCAGGAGCTGCCGGGCCAACAGCTGTTTCAATATATGGAGGAGGACGGGGCCCGCCGACCGGTGACCTCCCAGGACGTCAATGAATATATTCGGACCTATGCCGGCGGGGCTTTCACCTCCAAGCATTTCCGTACGTGGGGCGCGACGCGGGCGGCCGCAATTCTTCTTGCCGTCGAACCTCCGGAAACCAGCAAGCGGGGAAGAAACCGGCAGATCAACGCTATCGTGGACCGGGTCGCCCGGCGGTTAAACAACACCCGCGCGGTCTGCCGTCGCTGTTACATCCATCCAAAAGTCATCGAAGCTTGGGAGGAAGGCAGGCTGGCCAGCGAGATGCTGGAGATACGCCGCCGACATCGCAAGCCGCTGAAGGGTTTGAGCGGAGAAGAGTCGCTGGTGCTGCGCTGGCTGCGTGGTAATGGGACCGGTTCTCAACGGAACCAAGCATCCGTCCTCGACGTTGGCAGCACATGAGGACGCGCGAGCAGAAGAATTTTTTTCGCAGCCTCATGGCGGAGCTTCTGCCAGGCTGGATCAAACAGAAGCGGCAAGAACCGCGTTTTCGGCCCCGTGCCGATCCCGCCCGCTCTAGCGGGACCGTGCAAAAGGATCGCCGTTCCTCCACTGAAGAAAAGCAGGCGGCGGAACGCAGGTTTTAGCGCTGGAGAACTTCATGGCCGAGTATTTATGGTTTTTCGCAGTTGGGATCGCGCCTTTTCTGGTGGCGGGGCTGGTGGTCTACGCCCTTCTGCGACGCCGCCGGCTTACCCCTGAAGAGAGGGCGGCACGCGACGAAAAGACCAGAGAGCTTTATCAGGACAGGCGCTGAAGCCTGAAGTCGATCCCGTGAGAGAGGCGGCGCGGCGGAGTTTCGCTTTCATCGGGATTTGGCCATGGTTCTTCGTCCGGCAGCCTTTCGGGATCTGGCTCGCGCACGGGCTCAGGATCGGGAAAGGGTTCTGGTGGCGGTGGGGGAGGTGGCGTGGGATCGGGGATGGGGCGGGGAGTGCTCATCGCATCCTCCTTCAACTCTGCAAAAGGGCGAACGTGCCCGTTATGATCAGCGCGATCCCGGCAATCAGCAGCACGTAAATAAGCAGTGAACCAGGTTCACGCCGACGGGGGGGATCGCCAGGCCTGCGGTTCTCATGTTCCATCCGGCGCTGCTCGGCCGAGGGCGGCGCACCGCTCGCTTCATCGTCGGTGCCGAGGGGCGCTGCCGCCGGGTCCGGATAGCGGACTTTGTCGTTTGTCCGCCCCTCATCGATATCCGCACGCAAGCGATCGGTCGTCGGCGGGTCGGTCCGCGGCTTTCGTTCAGACATTGGTGCTCTTTCGCTCAGGGAGCATGGGGCACGTGCACTACATCTTCTTGCGGCACTGCCTCAATACGCATTCTCGAAGGATCAAAAGCGGCATGCTGGCGAATGGGGGCCAGCTCCGGCGGCGGCTCGTCGTGAGCCCACATCACGTCCTGCGCGGATTCACCGACGGCCTGGACGTTCCAATAGCGAGTCCTGCCTCTGCCGGGCACGTCGCGTTCAGTTCCAGTCTCGGTCAGGAACTCGAAATAGATATCGCGCAAGGGGATGTAGAAAGCCGGATCCTCACCTTCCCGATGGAGGAGAAGCGCGTCCTTTGTCGAGGCGATCATCGCATCGGAGAACATGACGTTGACGGTGCCTCCAAAGGGCTCGACCGTTGTCCTTGAATCGTTCACGGGGCATTTCTCCTTCTCTCTGTCTTCCTAACGTCCGCTACACCGGCTGGTTCCGGTGCCAGCCGGCATGGGAACAACCGCCACACTGCGGCGGTTAATGCGCAAGATGCCTGCGGCAGATGCGAGGTGAATATGCAAGTTCCGCTACAGATTGCGTTCCACAAAGCCGAAAAATCGGATTGGGCGGAACAGGAGATCCGCGCCAGAGTAGACAAACTGCAAACCTACCATGACCGGATCATCGGCTGCCGCGTGACAGTCGACCAAAGAGCACGCAACGTGGAAGGCACGCTGCCGCCGGTCGTGCGCATTGAGATAAGCCTTCCGGGAACCGCGCCAGTCATCGTGGCTTACGAGCCGGATCGGCTGCAACAGAAATACCAGTCACCGGATCTGGGCAATGCCATCAATGACGCCTTCAACCTGGCCGAACGGCGGCTTGCGCAGATCAAGGAAGCGCGCGACGGGCGCAACAAGGACGGGCATCACGATAGCCAGAGGCAGTTCCTTGGGCAGGTGGCGCAGCTTTACCCCAACGAGGACCACGGTTTCCTGCTCACGAATGAAGGCAGCAGCCTCTATTTTCACCGCAATTCACTGCTGCAAGGCGACTTCGACCAGCTGAAGGTCGGCGACGAAGTCCGCTACGTGGAAGAGGTTGGCGACACGGGGCCACTGGCCACGAAGGTCAGGGTGATTTCCAACAACAAGGCTTGATTTGATGGTTCGGAGCGCGCGCTGGGCGCGCGGCGGCGAACGCTTGCTTCTCTGCCCGCCCGCGAAGGGCTGGTTGCGCCTCCACGGGTTCCAAAAGCTCAAGGGCAGGTGGGAACCGCATACCGCGCCGGGGAATTGTCCTAGACGATCAACAGGATGACCGCGATGATCACAGAACCGGAAAGGTTCCTCCTGTCCGCCGCACCGCTGGAGGCCAGGGCAGAGCCCATCCTGGACAGCGCGGAGGCCGAGAGCTTCTATGGGGAAGCCATTGGCGAGCTGCGTGAAGCGGGCATACCCTTCATGGTGGCCGGCACTTTCGCGGTCGCCGCCTATACGGGCATTTCTCGCCTCACCAAGGACTTCGACATCTTCTGCAAGGCGGGCGACTGGCCGCGGCTGCTTTCGCATTTCAAGAGCCGTGGCTACGAGATTTCCATCCAGGATGAGCGCTGGCTCGGCAAGGTCAGCCGCGGGCCGATCTTCTTCGACGTGATCTTCGCTTCGTCGAACGGAACGACCCCGGTCTCGGACCTTTGGTTCGAGCATTCCTGCGAGACCAACCTGCTGGGTCATTCCGTGCGGCTGGTAGGGCCGACCGAACTGGTCTGGTCAAAGCTCTTCATCCAGAACCGCAACCGCTATGACGGCGCGGACGTGGCGCATCTCATTTTGCGCGCCCATGAGCGTATCGACTGGAGGCGCCTACTGCAGCACATGGAAGTGCATTGGGAGGTGTTGCTCATCCACCTTCTCAATTTCCGGTTTATCTATCCCAGCGAGCGTGGATGCGTTCCCGTATGGCTCATGGACGAGCTGCTCGACCGGCTTGCCCATCAACGCCAGCTTCCGCCGCCAGAGGCGCGGATCTGCCGCGGACGCATGTTTTCCAGCCTGGATTATGAGATCGCCGTGCGGGAATGGGGTTTTGCCGACAACGAGGAGATGGTGAGCGGAAGAGATGAATGAAACCAACTCCCATACGCGCATCGCCGCAATCGGCGATCTTCACGTGAAGGAAGATGCGACCATCTCCTACCGCCAGATGTTCAACGAGATCGCCCGCGAAGCCGATATCCTGGTGCTTGCGGGAGACCTTACCGACCTTGGAAAGCCCCGTGAGGCGGAGCTTCTGGCGGAGGATCTGCGTGGCTGCGGCGTGCCGATTGTGGGTGTGCTCGGCAATCACGACTATGAATGCGACTCGGTCGACGAGGTTGCCCGCATATTGCGGGAAGCGGGCGTGCATCTGCTCGACGGGCAGACGGTGGAACTGAAAGGCGTGGGCTTTGCCGGCGTGAAGGGTTTCGCCGGGGGATTCGGCAAGCGCATGCTCGCCTCCTTCGGCGAGCCGGCCATTAAGGCGATGGTGGGCGAATCCGTGAAGGAGGCCATGAAGCTGGAGAATGCGCTGCGGCAGGTGAGGGCGGAAAAGTCGCTCGCTATCCTTCATTACGCGCCCATCCTCGAGACGGTGGAAGGCGAACCGCCGGAAATCTATCCTTTTCTGGGCTCCGCTCGCCTGGGGGAGACGATCGATCGTTTCCAGGTGGGAGCGGTGGTGCACGGGCATGCGCATCATGGAGCCTATCAGGGCACGACTGCAGGGGGCGTGCCTGTCTACAATGTGGCTCGGCACATCGACAAACCAACCGGTCAGCCTTACGCAATTATCGAACTTTGAGACGGCTATTCAGGAGGGGACAGATTTTGGAAAATTCCCTCCAAGTGCTGCGTAACAGGCATACAGCCTGCCCGGCTGTTAAGGCGGATTTTGCTTTGAAAGCAGAATCTTAAGCCCGCGGTGCGCCCGCCACGCATCCCTCCGGGAAAGCTAGCTCATTCAGAAAAGACAGAGGTTTTATCCCCCTCCCTCGCCCTCATAGCAAAATGCGCGGCAGGTCAAGGCGCATGGAGGCGTGAGCGATGAGCGAAGAAACCCCAAATTTGAACCTCCCTTATATCCTGCCATCCCAGGCGCAGAAGCATGTGACGCATAACGAGGCCATTCGGGCGTTAGACGCGCTGGTGCAGATCGCAGTGCTTCAGCAAGGTCTGGAAACGCCGCCTTCCGCCCCCGCCGAAGGCGAACGGCATATCATAGGGGATGCGCCGACAGGCGCCTGGAGCGGGCAGGCGGGGCGGATCGCTGCATTTCAGGATGGGGCATGGGCGTTCTACGCGCCGCGCGCCGGGTGGCTGGCCTATGTTTCGTCTCAAGGCCAGATGGTCGTCCATGACGGTGTCGCGTGGCAGCCGGTGCGAAACAGGATTTCGGCAGACGACCTGCAAAACCTGGCGGGCGTGGGCATCAATGCGGCTTCGGACGCGGTGAACCGGCTGGCGGTGGCCGCGCCGGCCAGCCTGTTCAATCACGAGGGCGCCGGGCATCAAATGAAGGTGAACAAGAACGCTCCCGCCGATACGGCGAGCCTTTTGTTTCAGACCAATTGGTCCGGACGCGCCGAAATGGGACTTGCGGGGGATGATGATTTTTCCATCAAGGTGAGCGCCGACGGAGCCGCGTGGGCCACGGCGCTGACCGTGAGCCGGGCCAGCGGCGCGGTGGATGCACCCGCGGGCTTATCCATCGCGGGGAATGCGGCCTGGCATGCCGGAAATTTCTCGCCTGCATCAAAGCAGGATGCGCTTACCGACACGCGCATGGTCGAACTGTTCCAAACTGCGGCTAACGGTACCTTGCCCACGTATATCGACTTTCATACCGAAGCGGGGACGGACTATGACGCGCGGATCGTGCGCTGGAACAATAGCAACGGCACGAAGGCCGGCTGGTTCGAAATCGCAAACGGCGGCTCCGGCACGCTTTCCCTTACACCGGCCGGACCCAGTTGGAACGGCAGCCAGATCGCGCGCGACGGGTCTTCGCCGCAGTTTGGAAATCAGGTGCGGGTTTCTGGCGTAGCGCCCGCCTTTCTGCTCGTCGAGACTGATACGAACGTCTCCTCCCGCCTCGTCGCGGACGCGGGTGGGCTATACATTCAAGCTGCTGCACAATCGGGAAACGCCGGGATAATTCGCATCGCCGGCTGGGCAAACACAGACATTGGCGCTTTTCAAGTGCGCTATGACGGCGCATTCCGCAATATTCACCACGCTGGCGCGCCCATCACCTTGCGCAGCTATACGGTAGCGGAGATGCCAAGCGCCGCCGCTGCTGGGGCAGGTGCAATCATTTTCGTCACCGACGATGCGGATGGCCCGGTGCCGGCGTTTTCTGATGGCCTAGATTGGCGAAGAGTGAGCGACAGGGGCGCTATCGGCATAGCTTAAACAGGTACTAGTCACATAGCGATGCGTATAGCTCATTGTACTTGGATATCTGTGTTTCCCAAGTTGGGACCTTGTCCTTACAGGGATTGGAATAGATGCTCCAATTCACGGTTGAGATAGTCTTCACATGCGAATGTGCAGTCTCCATGTCAACAGCAAACGTGTCGAACTTATTTCCGTTGACACCATCTATAACGGCATCTGCTTGCCCGCCCCCATTTGATGTAAGAACCCACTTATTTCTAATGAGCGCTTCTCTCACCACGAGGCCATACGATTCAGGTATCCTAGATGGAGAAATCACTACATCGACGATGTTGTAAAAGTCCTCTACGGCACCATGGTCCACCGGTTTTATGAATTCAATTTTATTATCTCCAAATCCATCAACCAGGAAGCTATCTAAACTCCGTTTTCCATTCATATTCGATATTATTGCAAAACGGCAATGCTCGGGCGCTCTGAGCGCAATATCAATGACAATATCGATGCCTTTGTGAGCGGCATCCCCTCCGAGAAATCCAAAATACACCTCTTCCTTTTTTTCCATGGAACGCGTTTTGCCGGTCTCGGAACGTCGACTCCATTTTCGATTGTATGCACATTACTATTTACCATTCCGCTGCTCTCATAAAGATTCTTCATGAAAGTGGAGACGTGTACGACGGCATCGAAATTAGCATATAAGCTTTTCAAAATTTCCGCACGAGCTGTCATGTCAAATGCATTTGCGGTGCAATAAAGGCATGTACCGTGATCTATGTATTTTACTTGGCCGCAGAATATTTGATCCTCGTGCCATAAGAACTGCCTCTCACACAGCCACCAACTGTCATGGATGGTAACAATAGATTTTATACCAAGATTATTAACGGATTGCACCATCTCTATCCCCATTGTCTGTATAGAATGGAAATGGACGAGATCTTGCTTGTATTTCTGACAAATTCTCACGATGCATTCAGCTACTGTAGAATTCCTATGAAATGAAATATAGCTGCTCGGCTTGGAGATCGTTAAAACTACCGACGTTATATTATAATCTAAACCATGTTCCTCTATAGATATTGAGTTTCCATACTTAACCGAAAAAAGTATTATATTTGACTCTTTCTCTAATCCTTTGGCAATGCGTTCCGCGACTATGCTTCCGCCGCCAGTGAGATACGGTGAGAAGTGGACGTTAACAAACAAAATAGTTTTCATTGTAACAGGTCTTTTACATTTTTCGTGCATACATTCGGGAGGTAAATTCCTGACGCTGTAACTTTCTCAATTCTATCTCTAAAAGCGCCTCGAATGTCTTTGTAACTCTTCCATTTTGCGAGAGCTTCAAGGCAAAATTCTATGTCCCTACCCTTGTCATTTAAAATGTGAATAGAATCGCTGGCCCGAAGTTCCTCTTTCGCATACGTAGATTCTGGCGATTCTGAACATAGAACACTTGCTGAGAGAAGGAAGCTTTCCTGCATCCGAATTGCGCTCTTGCAGCGGTTAAATAAGTGATCAGCTAGCGGGATCACTGTTACGGGGAAGCGGGCCACGCGAAACAAGTGTGGTAGATAATTCAGCGCCGGAAGATTTCTTACGCGATCTTTGTAGTGGTTCAACCAGTCCATCTTGGGGGTCGGACCAGCTAAAGACAAAACAGCACCTTTGTTAATCCCAAACAGTTTTTCGAAAAACGATCGCACATTATTGAGGTCGTTCTCTACGCCAGAGGAAAGAGAGGTCATCAATATATTATCCGGAAGTTTTATATCCCAATCCTGGGTTGAGTAGTAGGTCGCAACCGATAAATGCTGATCATCCAGCGAGTTTCTCCAGATTACAACTTTTCCTGGCGAGTAACCCGAGGCTAGATCAGCTATAGGTTGGGTGGAGGCGCAGTAGACATGGGATTGGCGGAGCATCTCTTGGTAAAAGGGGACAGCCTTATAAAAGCTCGAGACCAATTGCGCTGATAAGCCCGCTAGGCCTGGATTCAGATCCAGGGCCTCCTCCGAAAAAATGGCATCGTCGATGTCAAGAATAACCTTTCCTCGTTCGGTGGCATACTTCATCATCTTGATAGTGCGCTCTGAAGGCTCAGGTCGCTGAAAAAGAAAATGGGAATAGCCATTAAGCTCTGAGGTAGACACTATTTCGTTTTCGGGAACTACCTCATATTGTATGTCCTCTCTCCGAAATGCCTCAATTTTCTGCTGAACTCTATAGCGGACACATTGGCGCAGATGTGGGTTGTAAATTATCAAAATAGATGGCTTGCTCTTCAGGTTTGGGAGCGGTAATCGATTAACGGCGTTTGCGTTGAATCTGGCGCTGACTAGTGCTCCCGCACGTGAAGCGCGCAAAATAGCTTTTCGATTACTCTCCCGTTTTAGAAATTTAGCGATAGTGATAGCGTTTAAGACGCGTCGATACACAGCTTCAATCCTGCCTAACACACCACGATGCTGGGAGCGTGCCCAACAGATTCCCTAGCTCTGCATAGATCGGTTCATACGTTACTCTTAACTTCTCAATGAGATCCCGGGAAAACTCCCTTTGCGGACCCTTGTTGATGGACTTGGATAGCGATTCTGAGTAATTTAGTTTTATCCCTAAAAAGCTAGAAAGATCTTTCGCAAAGGCCTCCTTGTCCGACATTACGTTCTCGAAAATGTAATATCTAAACTGATCTTTCGGAAATACAGATAGTATAGTTCGTACCGTTTCAGAGTAGCGCGACCTGGAGTATACGTCATTCTTTTGAGCGAAGCTTAATATCTCGGCATCTGATATGCGGTCGATGAGGGTGCCTTGTCCGGAGAACTGCAGCTGAAATTTCAGGTGAGATAATGTTCGTTGGACGGGGTCTCGCATGATAAACGTTATCCGCGTGTGCGGGTCGAACTTCCTCACGTGCTCCCAGCCGGAAATCGGCAGGTGACAATATGTGTTCGACAAGTCGGCAATATACCTAGCTTCGTCAGATTCCTGAAAGAGGTTATAGTACCAGTAATCGTTAATATCATTTCTTAGGTATAAGGAGAACCAACGAAATAGGTCGTAAATTTCTTTGTTGCTTGCGCTGTCAGACATAGATGATATGATTCGTTGGATGCGAGACTTTCGTGCCTCATGTCCGATGAGTTTATAATCTGTATGAAGATAGCTGAAATAGTCTATTTCTTTAACGGGCGAGGTAATGATTCGTTTGTTGCTTTTTAGGAGATGTAGGAGCCAGGTTGTCCCTGCCTTCATTGCGCCAGCATTGATGTAAAGTCGTGGCCTCATTGGTTAACCTCAGTACATCGGTTTTGTGGTATTTGGATGTTCAGTGTGCGCCCGAAGCTGCCCCTAAAAGTTCCACCACCGCCTCCCGCCAAGCGGGCGCGCGGTAGCCGAAGGCATCGGCGAAGCGGTCGCAGCACAGACGGGAGTTTCGGGGGCGGACGGCTTTCGTGGGATAGTCTTCCGTGGCGATCGGCGTCACGCGTGCGGAAGGTCCGCCGCGGCGGGCGCTTTCCTCAAAAATATGCGCGGCAAATTCATGCCAGCTGGCTTCGCCCGATCCTGCCAAGTGATAGGTCTTTCCCCAGCCTCGCGTTCCCTGCACCCGACGCGCTTCGGCCGCGGCAAGGATGCCGCCGGCAATATCGTGCGCGGATGTCGGATTGCCGATCTGGTCGCAGACTACGCGGATCTCGTCCCGCGCCTCGGCGAGCTTCAGCATGGTTTTCAGAAAATTCCGGCCATAGGGGCTGTAGACCCAGGCCGTGCGCAGGATCAGATGGTCCGGGTTTTGCTCCCGC
This sequence comes from Chelativorans multitrophicus, assembly GCF_011317445.1. Classification (GTDB taxonomy): domain Bacteria; phylum Pseudomonadota; class Alphaproteobacteria; order Rhizobiales; family Rhizobiaceae; genus Chelativorans; species Chelativorans multitrophicus. The sequence goes on along the minus strand of NZ_JAAAPL010000001.1, from coordinate 2,024,827 downwards.
ACCGCCCTTTCGCCGGCGAGCTTGCTTGCGCCGTATACCGAAAGCGGGTTGACGGGATCTTCCTCGCGATAGGGGCGGGCAAGCGCGCCGTCGAACACATAATCGGTGGAGATGTGGATGAGTGGAATGCCGCGCGCGGCAGTGGCGCGCGCGATAAGGCCGGCGGCTGCGCCGTTGACGGCATGCGCAAGCTCAGGCTCGTCCTCCGCTTGGTCCACTGCCGTATAGGCGGCGGCATTGACGACGAGATCGGGCGCATGGCGGGCGATTGCCGGCGCGATGGTGCGCGGGTCGGCAAGGTCCAGCTCGGGCCGTGCGGCGAAATCCAGCGCAAGATGCGGATGCCGGGCGGCCCGGTCGAGCAGGCTGCGCGCTAGCTGACCGTTTTTCCCCGTAACCAGGATCTTCATGCCGCGCCCAGTCTTTCGCCCTGATAGGTTCCCATGCGGATCGGCTTCCACCACCAGGCGTTGGCAAGATACCAATCGATGGTTCTCGCCAGCCCGGTTTCGAAGCTCACCGAAGGTTTCCAGCCGAGTTCCCGGTCGATTTTGCTCGCATCTATGGCATAGCGCCGGTCGTGCCCCGGACGGTCATGCACGAAGACGATGAGGTCGCGGCGCGGCTTTCCCCCAGGGCGGGGGCGGCGCGTATCGAGCAGGTCGCATATCGTCTCAACCACGGCCAGGTTCGTACGCTCGGAATTGCCGCCGATGGCGTAGCTTTCCCCCACCCGACCGTGCCGGAATACCTGTTCCAGCGCGCGGGCGTGATCCTCGACAAAAAGCCAGTCGCGCACATTTTCGCCGCTGCCGTAAACCGGGAGCGGCTTTTCCTCGAGCGCGTTCAAAATTGTGAGCGGGATGAGCTTTTCGGGGAAATGGAAAGGACCGTAATTGTTGGAGCAGTTCGAAAGCACCACCGGCAGCCCGTAGGTGGCATGCCACGCGCGCACCAGGTGATCGGCCGCCGCCTTCGAGGCCGAGTAGGGCGAGGAAGGCGCATAAGGGGTGGTTTCGTCGAACTTCTTCGACGGATCGAAGGGAAGGTCGCCGAACACCTCGTCCGTCGAGACATGGTGGAAGCGGAAGCGCGCCCGGCGCTCTCCGTCGAGCGAGCGCCAGTAATCAAGGGCTGCCTCCAGCAGCCGGAAAGTGCCTACGATGTTCGCCTCAATAAACGCGGCCGGGCCATCTATGGAACGGTCCACATGGCTTTCGGCCGCCAGATGCATGATCCCGTCAATGGCGAAGCGGTCGAAAGTCTCGCGCATCTTGCGCATATCGCAAATGTCGGCGCGCACGAAATGATAGTTCGACTGCGTTTCGATTTCGCTGAGCGAGGTGCGATTGCCGGCATAGGTGAGCTTGTCGACATTGATCACGACATTGCCGCGGTTTGCCGCCAGCCGACGGCAAACGGCCGATCCGATAAAGCCCGCACCGCCCGTTACAAGTATCCTCATGCACCTTCTCCGTAGCGGAAGCCCGTTTCCACCTCGGCTAAATCGGGCGCGGCCCGATCCTTCCCGGAGAGAAGGGGCTTTATTTCTTTGGGCCAGGCAATGCCAATCGCCGGATCGTCAAAGCGGATCGCCTGATCATGTTCGCGGGAATAGAAGGCGCTGACCTTGTAAACGACCTCCGTGTCCGGTTCGAGCGTCATGAAGCCATGGGCGTAGCCCTTGGGAATGAAAAGCTGGTTCCACTTGCGGGAGGACAGTTCCACGCCAACCCAGCGGCCAAAGGTGGGCGATCCTGCGCGAATATCGACAGCGACATCGAGGATCGCCCCGCGCACGACACGGACGAGCTTGTCCTGCGCAAAAGGAGGTTTTTGAAAATGAAGTCCGCGAACGGTGCCCGGCACACTCGAAAGCGAGTGATTGTCCTGGACGAATTCGACCGCGATCCCGGCCTCCGCGAAAGCTTTCGCATTGTATGTCTCCGAGAAGAAACCCCGCTCGTCGGAAAATTTTTCCGGCAGGATTTCTTGAACGCCCTCAAGCTCCATGGTGCGAAACTCAGGCATTCTCGAGCTCCTGGGCACAGCGGATGACATAGGAGGCGTAGGCGTCGTTCTTCATCCGGCGCGCCCTGGCGATCGCTCCCTCGGGAGACAGCCAGCCCATATGCATCGCGATTTCCTCCGGGCAACAGATCTTGATGCCCTGGCGGTGCTCCATCGTACGCACGAAGGAGGCTGCCTCATGCAGACTGTCGGGTGTACCGGTATCGAGCCAGGCATAGCCTCTTCCCAGCCGCTCAACCGTCAGAGCGCCGCGCTTCAGGTAGGCCCTGTTCACGTCGGTTATCTCCAGTTCGCCGCGCGGGGAGGGCTTCACGTCGACGGCTATGTCGATGACATCATTGTCATAGAAGTAAAGTCCGGTGACCGCCCAGTCGGATTTGGGATTGCGCGGCTTTTCTTCGATTTCGGTCGCGAGCATCGTATCGGGATCGAAAGCAACCACGCCATAGCGCTGAGGGTCGGCCACGCGATAGGCAAAGATCGTCGCGCCGCTTGGCCTTGCAGCTGCTGCCCTGCACTTGGCCGCCAGTCCGCTGCCGTAAAAAACGTTATCGCCCAAAACGAGCGCGCAGGCGCTTGATCCGATGAAGGACCGGCCGATAACGAATGCTTCCGCGAGGCCATTGGGACTTGGCTGCTCCGCAAAAGTGAGCTCGATGCCGAAAGACCCCCCATCCCCCAGCAGCGTTCTGAATGCCGGCAGATCGTGCGGGGTGGAAATAACAAGAATTTCTCTTATCCCCGCCAACATCAGCACGCTGAGCGGGTAATAGATCATCGGTTTATCGTAGAGCGGCAACATCTGTTTGGATATGGCCGCCGTTATCGGATGCAGCCGCGTTCCGCTGCCGCCTGCAAGTATGATGCCCTTCATCCCCCACGCGCCCAAAGATCCATGGCCCGCGTTTCCCCTCGCAGGCCATGGTTACGCCAAAACATATACGAGCCTGCGGGAAATCAACCCACAGACACGACATCCAACATCTTCGGCGATCTTCTCGCCCCCGCCGGGAGTTCTTTTAACGGGATTACGGTTGCATGTAAAGAACCAAGTAGCGTTAAAGGTGCAGTTTATGCTCCTCCGGCCCTCCATGTTTGCAGGGCAATATCCAGTAGGCGCCATGCTTTGCTTTGGAGGATTTCAGAACGTTGCCGTTCCGAGAAACCAACTATCCCGAAGGGGCTTCAGGCAACCGTAATTGACGGTGCCAGAACTCACGAAGTTTCCAGGGGTCACCAAGTTCCTGCGCCAGCCGGCAATTGGCCGCGGAAATTCTTCGGACCAAGGCCCGGTCATTCTTTAGCCTGGTCAAAAGAGCGTACCAACCCTCGCCGTCGCATAGGAAGCCTGCCTGCGCCTTGCTGACAACCGCCGCGAAAGGGACTGTGGAACTGTATACTGGGGCTGCGCCGAAACAGGCGATCTCCAGGATCTTGTTGTGCGATCTTGCGCTGTTGAAGGCCGTCGGGAGCGCCGGCGCGAGCGCGACGTGGAAATGACGTTCGGCGAGTGTGGCCCGATAAGCCTGCCAGCTCTGTGGCGGGTTGTGTATGGCATTTGGAAGACGAAGTGAAACAGGCGCAAACTTGCCTAGAAATGTGTCGAGAAGACAATCCGGGTTCGCTCTCAGGAAGCTCGCGAGCGCGCCTTCAATGCTTCGCAAATCCGCCAGGTGCGATCGCGTCCCGACAAAAACAAGGCGCAGCCGCTCCTCATCATGGTGTTTGAGATCGGCGGGTGGGACTACCACACTCGGTTGAACGAGGATGGTGCCCTGTCCGAGCCGTTCTGCGAGAGGTTGCGACGAGGCATAGACCTTGACAGCTTTCTGAAGAAGCCACTTGGCATTCCCCATTGAAAGACGGCGCAGGCGCTCGCGATAACCACTCGGGAGGGAGGGGTCGTTGCTCCCCGCCCAAATATCGTCATCGAGCAGATAATAGAGCTTTGGCGGCGGCAGATCCGCCAGCCAACGTCGTGCGCCGGGGTCCCAGTCGCGCATGACCAGCATTTTCGGCTCACTCGGATCAGGCACATAAAAGACGTTGGGCGAAAGGGCCCAGATGCGAAATCTTATGTCCCCAGCGGCGCCGATCTCCTTGCGCATGCATTCCGCGAAGTAGATGGATGTGGTGGGCCGCTCCCGTGCTGCACTTGTGGTAAACCAGCGCGACAGGAAGACCACTGAAAAGCTCTAGCTCGAAAGGGGGGCCGGCTGCGCCGCAAGACGCGCCTTATTGGATGTTTCGTAGGCCCTGATGAGATCCCTCACGTCATCGAAATACCAAACACCCTCCGGAGAAATCAGAAGGCCGCACTGGCAGTATTCCAGGATCTGGTTCATGGCATGCGAGATCATGAAGATGCGGGCGTGAGGAAGTTTTTCCGTGAAGACTTTTCTCGACTTCCGCCGGAAGTTCTCGTCTCCCACCGCCGTTATCTCGTCTATAAGGTAGCAGTCAAAATCAATAGCCATGCTGAGGCCGAAGGCGAGGCGGGCCTTCATCCCGTTTGAATACGTCCTCACCGGTAAACTCAGCGATTTGCCGAGCTCGGCGAAGTCATGGACATAGTCGATGACCGCGTTGGTCTTCTGGCCATAGATCCGCGCAACAAAGCGGATGTTCTCGATGCCGGTCATCGAACCATTGAAGCCGCCGGCAAAGCCAAGTGGCCAGGAAACACGGCCATGCCGGACAATGCGGCCTTCGTCGGGTAACTCGGTACCGGCTATAAGCCGCATCAGTGTCGACTTGCCAGCGCCATTTGGGCCGAGGATGGCGACATTCTTGTCGCGCGGGAAACTGAAGCTCAAGCGATCGATCACCCGCTTCTTAACGCCCTTTGCCGTATAGGATTTGGAGATATTGATGAGATCGATCATTCTCAATTTCTCCGGCTGCGGGTGAGGCGCTCTCCGGCAAGCCCGGTGAAGACGAGGCAAAGGGCGATGCCGACCAGATATGTCTTATCGAGCACCCGGCTGTCGTAGTTGGCGTAATAGCCGTTCCTCAGCCACTCGATTGCGTGCAGCACTGGATTCCAGGCCACCCATTCCCTGGCGCTCGCGGGAAGCGCGCTTGGAACGTAGAAGACCCCCGATATGAATATCAAAGGACGTGTGAGGATTTTCTCCACGTGCCGCCAGCTATCCAGAAGCGAAACGATCACGGCATTCGTCGCCCCGAAGCCGAAACCGAAGATCAAGGTGACAGCGAAGGCTTCCATCAAGGCCATGGGGTGGGCTGGCGGTCCCGCCATGTCGAGCGCGATGAGAGTGCAGAAGAAAAGGCCCATGATCAACGCGTAAGTGGCGCCGATCAGGGTCGCCCGCGCAAAGAGGAAATCCGCTCCCTTGAGGAGCGGGTAGGCCATGAGCGCCCGATTTGCCTCGAAGGCTGTCATCAATGAGGCGGAAAGCTTGTTGAAGAACTCCAGCGTCAAAATACCCGTGGCGAAGAACAGAGCGAGGCTGGCGCCGAAAGGCGGATGCCGGCCGACCGCGGAAAACAGAAGGACCAGAAGCATGGTGCCGGCGGCGGGCACGATAATCGCCCATAGATAGCCAATCTGGGAGGTGCCGAAGGTCGCGCGCGTCTCGCGCAACACGAGCGCTGCGATAACGCGAACCTGGGTGGTGAGCGAGGCCTCCATAACGCCTCACGAAATATGGTCACGCACGGCGTAAACGACGAGCACGCCAATGCCCCAAAGAAGGGTGAGGGTGGCCAGGACGAGAAAGCCAATCAGAACACGCTGAGGATAAAGGGGGTACTGCGGAACCAGGGGTTCTGAAAAGACCGCCAGATAACGCTGCTGGCGATCTGCTTCCACACGCGCGCGTTCGAGAGACGAGAGCGCGGACGTGTAGGCCTGCTGGGCAAAGTTGCGTTCGACTTCAAGGGTTTCATAGGATGCAAGCAGCCCGGAAAGAGCAGAGCCGTCATCTTCGGCACTGCCACCCTTGTTGGCCTGAGCATTCATCTCGGCCACTTCCTTCTCCAGCGCTTCCGCATGGCGGCGGAGGGTGCGCATGGCAGGCGAGTTTTCGTCTACCGCGCCCTGGAGCGCGGAGATTCGGGCTCTGGTCTCCGCCAACTCCTTCTCCAATCCGCCAACAATCTCGATCTGAAGCTGGGCGATGCGTCCGGGATCGAGGGCATTCTCCTCGACGCGGAACTGGCGCAGCTTTTCCAAAGCGGTGCGCAGCCGGGCCTCCGCGCGCTCCACCTCGCCTTCGGCGTAGGCAACGGCATCCTTGCGCGCATTGGCGGAGAGTTCGTTCACCAGGGTTTTGCAGTAGGACAGAACAAGTTCGGAGATCCGCGCAGCATCCTCCGGCCGAAAGGCTTCCACCTGGAATGTGATAATGCCGGAATTGGTATCGAAGATGGTGTGGATGCGGTCCGCCCAATATTCGACCATATGCTCGATATCGGTGTCGGGATCGAGCCGATAGAGGAAGTCCGCAAAGGGCGCGCCATAGGCATCGCGGAGCGGAAAAGAGCGCTCCAGTTTCTCCACCAGGTCACGACTTTCGAGGAACTCCAGCAGGATATAGGAATCGGAGGCGGTGGACCCCACATTCGCAAGCCCGGTGAACGCGCCCAACAAATCCGCGCCGACGCTGGAATCCATGCCGCGCACGGCAAAGCCTGCCCCCGAAACATAGCGATCGGAAGCGATGAACGCGTAGTACATGGCCGCGAGGAAGGCGGGGACGAGCACGCAGACCGCAAAAGAAAGGGCCAGAATGCGGCGGCGTGGCTGCCCTTCAGATCCGGCGCTGGCAGGCAGCGATAATTGCTGCGCCTTTTCGAAACCGGGCTTCAGCATCAATCGAACGGTATTATTGTCTGCCACGGTCCACCTCCAGATGCTCCGGCTGACAGAAGCTGGGAGCGGCCGTCCCAACGCCATTTCTTGTGAGATCGCGCAGGTAGAGCAATGGACGCAGAAGCTTGCGAACCATCGAGGGTTCTCCCGCGCTTGCCGAGCGCCAGGCGCTCAGTTCGGCGACGGCTTGCTCAGGCGTGATGAAGCCGGCGGAGCTGCGGCTGTGATAGGTGGGATAGAGGATGAGACTACCCGCAACGAGTTCGTCCAGGCTCAGCCGCCGCTTGCGGCGTTCAATCGGTATCATGTCGCAGCTCAGTCCCCAGCCCGCGTAGAACGGTTGGCCATAACAGGTCACCGGCAGTTCCCGCAGCAGGGCCTCAAAGCCGGTCAGCGATGTGAGTGTGTGCACCTCGTCCACTTCTTCGAGAAGCTGTGCCATATCGGCGGTGACGACGACCTCATCGCAGAGGTCGCTCCATCGGGTGTTGCCAGGCTGATGGCGCACCCCCGCCGCAACGTCGGGGTGCGGCTTGTAAACAACATAGGCGTCTGGATTGGCCTGGCGAACGGCCTTCAGGAGCTCCAGATTCGTCTTAATCCCGGGAGCACCAAAACGAAGGGAGGCATCGCTTTCCACCTGCCCGGGAACAAGGATGACCCGCACCGCCCTTGCGGGACGAACCCAGCGCGGGGCGCCCAGATTGTATTTGGTCAGCCGCGCCCGCAGGATGGCTTGGCGGAGCTTTCCGGCACGATCCAAGAGAAGCTGGTCGAAATCGGTATCGGAGAGAATCCGCTCCAGGCGGGAAGGGCGGGATGCATCATAGTAGATACCCTCCTCGTCACATATCCAGGAAACCGGCCTGGAAAGTTCGGAACCGAGACCGACGGAACGCAGGAATCCGTCTTCTATTCGAATGATTTTCGTCCCTGGAGGCGTTTCGCCGATGTGGCGGGCGCCCCATAGGGCGACTGTCGCGTTTGGGGGAACGGCGCTCATTCTTCCGACGAAATTCAGCTTCGATCCCGCCAGAAAACGCTTGAGAATAGGTGCTTTCCACCATGAGAAGCCCAGAGCATGAAGTTCGGGAGAAAAGCGGGCGCGCATTCTCGTCTGAAGCGTGACATGCTCTATTACCGCTTCCACGTCGGCTGGGGTTTCGCCGTGGAGATCCCGGTAACGGGGATAGCGGACCAGTGATGCATGGACCAGTTGCTCGAGCGTGGCGGATTTTCTTCGCGCGGGGGCTGCAAGCGCATCATCCGTCAGCCCCCAACCGGCATAGAACGGCATGCCGAAGCATCGGACGCGCTTTCCCCAAATGAGCGCTTCGAAACCAAGCTGGGATGTGACCGTATAGACCGCCTCAGCCTGCTCCAGGAGCCTGGCCGGACGACAGTCATCAAGGATGAATTTGACACGCGGGTGATCGGCGAGCTTGCGCGGCTCAAAATAGCCACGTTTCCTCCGTCTGACGACGTCAGGGTGAGATTTCACGAGCACGCTGCATTCGGGATTTTCATCCAAGGCAGCTTGAAGCATGCCTTGGAAGGAGGATGCGTCGGCCAAGCCATGGCGAACGGAAGCGTCTCCAAAGGTCTGATCGACAACAAGCACGAAACGTGAGGGCAGAGGCCCGTCATAGTCCCGCGCATGATTGTATTTCGAGATATGGCCATCGCGCCAGGCCCTCATCAGGAGAAGCGTCCGCCGGACCTGCTCTTCAGAAAGCGGCTCACGGACCAGTGTCTCAAGTCGCGATGGCGCGGAGGCATCATAATAAATGCCGATATCATCCACGATCAGGGAAAGAGGGGGACCGGAGCGCTCGACCGATCTCAAAAAACCATCTTCCAACAGAAGAAACGGGAGCTTCCTTTTTGAAGCAAGCGCAATTGCACGGTGACCGGAAGGCTTCCGGCCCCAGCCGACCACTGCGCTTCCCCATCCATCCAGAAAAACCTGAAGGTGCGGAATCTTCGCAATGCCGCGCGAGGCTAGGACGTGGCCACCGGAATGCCGTTTGCTATTCATCGTCTGAAAGCATCGCCTGTTCACTGCCTTCTATCATTGCAGCGTGCTTGCGCCGCGCACTGCGCCAATCAGCGGCTGAACGATGGTTGCGAGGAATTTGCCGAACTCGGCGGTCGGGTGATTGGCGACGTAAAGAATATCCTTGTCGCGGATCCTGAATTCCTGAGCGACAAAGAAGGCATAGGGACGTTTGAAATCGAGGGCATATACCACTGGCACCTTACCGCCGTGCGCAAGCGCGACCTTACCCTGCTGATCGGAACTGGTAAGCCACCGCATCAAATCTGCATCTTCGAAGCGGAAGAGATAAACACCTCCCATGTCGGCAGTGTTGTCGCGAAGGCCGCCCACCTGGGCGAGGGCTTCGGCTATAGTCACCGTCTCGGTCTTCAAGGATATGAGACCGCTTGAGCTGACCGCTCCGAACGCCGAATAGGTTCTGGGCTCATGCTTGACGAGCACGGTATCGCCGGGCGCGAGCCAGATATTGTTCTCCGGGGAGCTCACCACGTCATGGAGGCGCAGCGTCACCTTGCTCGCACCTCGTGTGACGGTGACAACCGTCTCATAGGCGGGTTCGCGCGCGCCGCCAGCCTGTGCGATCACCTCGATGAGGCGCAGGCCTTGCGCAGGCAGGGGGAAATGCCCGGCATTCACGACATCACCCACCACCACGACATTGTTGCTTTTGTTTTCCGCTACAAGCACTTGGACCTGAGGTTCGGCCGCCTGCCCCTCCAAGGTTCTCTGAATGGCTTGACGCAGCGCTTCGACGCTGCGACCTGCTGCGCGGATGCGGCCTGCATAGGGGACAAAGATTTCGCCGGTGCCGTCCACGACGACCTGCAGCGAAACCTGTTTGTTCTCGGCGGTCGAAAACAGGCCGTCGGGAGAGGCTTCCCAGATATTCACGGCCAATGTGTCGCCTACGCCCACGGTGATGGGCCGGGAGCCGCCAAGGGTGGAGACGATCCGCCCCTCCTGAGCTGGCGTCTGAAAGCTGTTTATCCTGCTGATTTCCGTCGAGTCCAGCCGCACCAGGATATAGTTATCCAAGGGGAGCGATTTGCTGGATTCGCCGAGCGCTATATCCAGCGCGGTCGGCCCCTGGCCGGGCAAGGCCGCACAAGCCGAAAGCAGCGGGATCAGCAAAAGCAATCTGGTGAGAGCCCGCGAGCAGGAGGAAACGGTCCGCCAACCAATGGTCATGCTGTACTCCTTGGCGGAACATTCGCCTTGCTTTGACTTTCTTTCGCCCCGTCAGCGGCGGCCATCGAGGATACGACCTCCAGAACTCCCTGGCAGGCGGCCGATATTCCAGCCCGCGCATAGAAATCGCCTGGCTTCAGGCATTTCTCGCGAATCCAGCCGAGATATCGGTGGCGCAATTCCGCGCTCGCCACTTTTTCCGATGTCCAGAACGCATCGAAATCCGGCTCGCCATGGGCAGAGGTGGCGAGAGCGTCATTGGCATAGAGCGCCTCTCCGATCACCAGCAACGGCACCCCATGATGGATTGCCGACAAGCCGGAGGATGAGTTGATCGTGATTACCCCTGCCGCATGCCGTATGATGAGGCCGACGGAGCCGGTGTAAAAAATGTCCACACGTTCCGCGATGCCCTGCGCTTCCGCTTCCCTCAAAATGAGTTCACGTTCATTGCCGTGACCGCGCTGCAGCGGATGGATCTTGAAGGCGAGGCGGAATTCCTTCGGCGCGGAGCGCGCGAAGGATTTCAAAGCTTCGCGAATGAGCTTGGGTGTAGACCAACCCCGTGCCGCCGCTCCCATTTGCATGTCGGCGGCAACTTGAAGGACGACGAGAAAATAGCGCCGCTCATAGTGTTCAAGCAGCGTCTCGATCGTCTGAAAGTCTGAACTGCGGTTGGCGGTTGTCCGCCACACATTGCGGGCCCAGGCATAGGCTTCCGGAATGGCGGGGAACCGGCGGTGAAATTGGTGCCGCTCGGAAGGCAGGCTGAACAAGGTTCGCACCGCATAGTAAACGCCTCCGTAGAGACACATGGAGCGGAAGCCGTGAAAATCTTTTCGCTTTAGGTCCTCGTTCGGCTCGAAGCCTTCGGGCGGCAGGCATCCGGCAAGCGGCGAGCCGGAGTTGTTGCCGCCCTGTTCGATTGTCACGAAACCGGGCCGAAGATACCCTTCCTCGAGCGATAGCACGTTGATACCGGCTTCATCGGCAAGACGGCGAGCGACTACGTGAATAGGGCGATTACAGCCGAAAAGGATGATGAAGCCGATAGAATGCTCCCGCAGGAAATTGCGGAACCATAGCTCCCAAAGAAGCGGGCTTCCGCGAAAATCGATGCGGTTTCTTTTCGGCGCGAAAAGCCGGTCCCCGGCGTTAAATGAAATTCGCCAACACGAGAACCCGGCCCCTTCCAGCGTGCGCTGGAGATGTTTGAAAAAAGGTCCGACCGGCCCCTGCAGCAGAACCACGCGGCCGCCGACAGCATGGCTGCCCGCAATCGTGCGTTGAGACGCGGAATTCGCATCCGCTGGCAAAGATTGCCGCACGGGCAGCCGTGCTTCTGCTGCCGCGATGCGGGCAATCAAATTTTTCTCTTTGCAGGAGGTGCCCTCAAGCCCATCTCTGGACACCCCCGACAAAGCCGGCGCAACCCGACCCATTTTCCCCCCTTCAGCGTTCCGCATCGCTGAAAAGCCCCAGTGGGTGTTAAGAGGGAAGATCGCGCCGAGTCAACAATTAGATCGCAAAAAGAAACGATCGCTTCACCATAAGGTAAATGAGCACCGCAGGAGTTTTCAGACGGGGCTTGGACAAAAACGCAGGATGAAGCTGTTCCAGCTTCGCTGTCATATAAGGCTTGTCGACCTAATCCCCTGGTTGTGTGACGGCTGCCTGCCGGACGTTCTTTGAACCATGCGCCAGGTCAATCAGGCCCGTGGGCTTGAGGGCTGGTCTTCTTACCGTCCGCGTTTACGATATGCGGGTTTTCAAGGGCGGCCATAATCGCACCGCTATTTGCGAATAGGCGACAGCCTGTTTTGTTATCGTTTATTGCATCACGAATTGTGTTTTGAGATGAGATCGAAGGCATTGCCGTATAATTGCGAGCGCTTTGTCCGGCCGGATGGAAGCGCGATACCTGTTCTCATGTATCACCAGATATCCAGACCGCCGAGATGCGGTCATCCATATCGCTATCTGACTGTTTCGCCGAGCAATTTCGCTCGTCAAATGAGATGGTTGAAGCGGCTCGGGTTCCGGGGGCTGTCCATCCGCGACCTGGCGCCGTATTTATCGGGAGAAAAGGTGGGGAAAGTCGTTGGTATTACCTTCGACGACGGTTATCAAAATAACTTTGAATACGTTCTGCCGGCTCTCGATGCGGTTGGGTTTACGGCAACCAACTATTTCGTAAGCGGGCAGATAGGCGGATACAACGCCTGGGACCGAAACATCGGCATTGCGTATTCGCGGTGCATGAGTAAGGCCCAACTGCGGGAGTGGGCCGCGCTCGGCCAGGAAGTCGGCGCACATACCGTGGATCATGTGCGCCTGACGCAGGTGGATATCCGCATTGCGCGGCAACAGATAGGTCAAAGCCGCAGCCACCTTGAGGACATGGTTGGGGAAGCGGTCACGTCCTTCAGCTATCCCTATGGCGATGTCTCAGGAGCGGTCAGAGAACTTGTGCTGGAGGCCGGGTTCTCTACGGCAGTGACGACGAAGCGAGGGCGCATCCGCCCGAGCGACGACCGCCTTCTTCTTCCAAGACGAATAATTCGCGCAGACAACCGCTGGCCCGGTCTGGTGCGCAAATGTGTGACGGGCTGACGATGTCGAAGCCATTTCTTTTCAGGAACTCCCATTCGGAGCAACGCAGCATCTGTTTGGGCACGGTCACCAGGGACCGTCCCGTGATGCTCCGGAATCTCCTTTCTTCATACGCTAACCTGCTTGTCCCACATGGAGTGACGCTGCATTTCCTCATTGTCGAGAACAATGAGCATGCAAGCCTCACCAACATTATGCAGGCTTTTCATAAGCAGGTTCCGCAATGGACGGTTCAGTATGTTGTCGAGCCGAAACTGGGGATCGCTTCCGCCCGCAATCGAGTGTTGCAGTGTGCATTGACGGGAGGCCATGATCTGCTGACATTCGCGGATGATGATGAAGTCGTTGACGAGAATTGGCTCGCGAACCTGCTCGCCGAGCGGGACCGCCATGACCTTGACATAGTCGGCTCCCCGGTCAGGACTGCGCCTTGCCGGGAAAAGCTGACCGGTTTGCAGCGGCTTGTCTGGTCGGGAGTCCACCAGAGCAGGATGCGGGCGGAGCTGCGCTGTCTTAAAAAATGGAATGAGGGACGTGCGGACAGCATCAAGCTTGCCACCGGAAGTTGGATGGCAAAGCTCGAATTCTTCCGCCAGACGGGGCTGCGTTTCGATTCAAGCCTGGGCCTTTCGGGCGGCGAAGACTGGCGGCTTTGGAGCCAGGCAAAGGCCCTTGGCGCGAGGACAGGCTGGACCCCCCATGCCATTGCGTATGAGACTATACCTGCCGAGAGATTGCGCCTGCGCTATTATTACAGGCGTACACGGGATCACAATGCAACGGAGATAAAGGCGCGTCTAAAAGCGCATCCAATTAGGACGCTCGTTCGACTTCCGGGCTCTATCCTCAGCCGCCTGTTGAAATTTTTCATAGAGCTCTGCTCGCTGCCCGCCACGCGAGGAAAGGCGCTCGTGTCGTCCGCGTCGAATCTGGGTGGCATCGTCGGTCTCCTGCAAGGCTGCCTCGGCAGGAAAACCATGCATTACGAGAAAGTCAGTGGCCACTGATCGTGTGCACCGCGATCAAGGAGAGGAGTTGCGCTTCGCGCCGATGAGGAGGTTTTCGACTTCAGGGGCCGGGCGCTGTTCCAAGACACGCGAAAGCTGGGCTTGGTGTGTCCTAAAAGCGCGCCCAAACTCGTGCATCATCCCGATGCGAGAAGTGTCGGTCGCCGCAAGCCGTTGAATTTCTCGGGGGTTTGGATGGTGGGCGTGACAGGGATTGAACCTGTGACCCCTACGATGTCAACGTAGTGCTCTCCCGCTGAGCTACACGCCCATCCGACGCGCCGCATAGACCATAAAGCCCCCCTGCACGTCAATAGGAAGCTTGTGCGCAATTCAACGGTCTTTAGGCCGCCTGAAGCAGCTTTTCCACTTCTGTGACCAGCTCGCGCAGGTGGAAGGGCTTTGAAAGCACCTTCGCATCGCGCGGGGCCTTGGAATCCGGGTTAAGCGCCACGGCGGCGAAGCCGGTGATGAACATGACCTTGAGGTCCGGATCAATCTCCGTTGCGCGCCGGGCAAGCTCTATCCCATCCATCTCCGGCATCACGATATCGGTTAGGAGGAGGGAAAACGGTTCTTCGCGCAGCCGCTCATAGGCCCCTGCGCCGTTATCGAAATCGACCACTTCATAGCCGGCGCGCTCAAGCGCCTTGACCAGGAAGCGCCGCATGTCGTCGTCATCTTCTGCCAGGAGAATTCGTGTCATTTCCGTCTACCGCACCTGTCCACCCCGCCCGAGGGCGCTTCTGGTATATGTTTTCGGCAGGGTAAATATCAAGTGAATCCTGCCTCCGGTAAAGGTTCAGCCCCGCCCGCCCACTGGACAGGGATCGATTGGAATGGCAGGCTCATGCGGTGGCATTGGGAGGGCCTTTCCAGCGCGTGAGGCAACAAATGGGTGTAGAGGCCGACTTTTCGGAAATTCCGGCCTTCAAGGTTTTGCAGCCGGGTCAACAGCGGGTACCCTTTATCTTCAACTCACCCCATAGCGGGCGTTTCTATCCACCCCGTTTTCTTGCAATGAGCAAGCTGGACGCCTTTACTATCCGGCGTTCGGAAGACTGTTTTGTCGACGAGCTGTTCGCGGGCGCCGCCAGTCTTGGAGCGCCGCTTCTGATCGCCAACTTTCCCAGAGCCTATCTGGACGTCAACCGCGAGCCCTGGGAACTCGATCCGCGGATGTTCCGCGAGCCGGTGCCTTCCTTCGCCAATATCCGCTCCCCGAGGGTAGCGGGGGGGCTTGGGACAGTGCCCAAGCTCGTGGGTGAGGGCCTCGACATTTATCCCTCGCGCCTGCCGCTTGCGGAGGCTTTGGAGCGCATCAATCATATCTACCGTCCCTATCACGCCTGCCTGTCAGATCTCCTCGCCCGCACGCGAGCAATGTTCGGCTATGCGATCTTGATCGACTGCCATTCCATGCCCGCCAACATCCGCGTAGCGGATGGTTCTTCAAGGCCCGACTTCATTCTGGGGGATCGATTCGGCTCGTCGGCCTTTCCGGTTCTGACGCAAAATGCGGTGGCGCTTCTTACGGCCAAGGGCTATAGCGTGGCGCATAATCGTCCATATGCAGGCGGCTTTATCACGGAGCATTATGGGCGGCCCGCCGAGCGGCAGCACGCGCTGCAAATCGAAATTAGCCGCAGTCTTTATATGAATGAGCGCACGTTGGAGCGGAATGCACGATTCGAGACATTCGCAAGGGATCTCATGGATTTCGTTCGCGGTCTCGTTAATATGCCGGAGCAGTATTTCCTCGCTCCGCCCCTTGCGGCGGAATAATAGCCAGCTTTCACAGGCATTTAAAAAGAGACCGTATCGTTTTCACGACACGGTCAAAGTCTAGGGAGGAAACGCCCAAGATGGGCATGGACAGGGTCACTGTCCGAATCAAAGTCTATGCTGCATTGCACAACTGTCAAGCCTTGCTGCAAACTTGTGCACATAAGAGTGGGATTATTTGACTTTCATCAGCTTTCTCGCTTACAGCGCCGTGCGTTCTTCAGGACGCAAAAAGGACTATAAACTTTTTGGATCTACGCATCGTGCTTCCGAAACCGCTTTCGGATTTTTGGAGCGATGCGCTAGCCACTCGCTTCGCGCGCCCCTGGGGACCAAAATGGCCAACCACCCTTCGCCCGACTTCCTGCGTCGAATTGCTGCTGCGGCGGCGGCTGAAACCTTACCGCGCTTCCGCCAGAACGGCGCCGTCGTTAATAAGGCTTCAGGCTCTTTCGATCCGGTGACGGAGGCGGACCGGGCGGCGGAAGAGGCCATCCGCCGCCTTATCCGCGAGCATTTCCCCGATCACGGCATCATAGGTGAAGAGTTCGGTGCGGAAAAAGGCGACAGCAGCCATCTCTGGATTATCGATCCCATCGACGGTACGCGCGCCTTCATTTCGGGCTTGCCGCTCTGGGGCACCCTCGTCGGACTGACGGTGGAAGGCGACGCGGTGGCGGGCCTGATGTCGCAGCCCTTTACGGGTGAGCTCTATTACGCGGATGGCGGCGGAGCATATTATGAGGGGCCGGGCAGCCCACGCAGGTTAACGACGCGCCGCACCACCACCCTCGCCGATGCAACGCTGTGCACCACGACACCTTCGCTCTTCGATGGCAAGCGGCGTCCCCTTTATGACAGGGTGGAGCAGGCGGTGAGGCTGCCGCGCTACGGCACCGATTGCTATGGCTATGCTATGGTCGCCGCGGGCCACGTGGATCTGGTGATAGAAAGCGGTTTGCAGTCCTACGATATCGTCGCGCTGATCCCCATTATCGAGCAGGCCGGGGGCGTGGTGACCACCTGGGCGGGAGCGCCGGCTGAGGCGGGAGGAGATATCGTTGCCGCCGCGACGCCGGAGCTGCATTCACGGGCGCTGGAATTCCTGCAGGGGTAACTACATCCCCACAGGCTCGTTTGCGGCGGCTCTTTCCTGGTGGCCCTTTGCGAAGGTCTCGAAGGCGGCGAGAGCCTGTTCCCGAAACATATCGACCTCCTGCAGAATTTCATGCCGCGCACCGTCGATGGTTAACACCCTTGCCGAGCGCAGGCAGCGCGCATAGCGCTCGATCGCGGGCGTCGAAACCACCCTGTCCATCCCGGCCGCCAGGAAGAGAATGGGAATGCGAACCGATGCCTGGAAATCGGGGTCGTTGACGCGCTTTATCGCCGACCAGGCCGCATTCAGCCACGCAGCTGTAGGGCCTCCCACAAAAAGCTCCGGAAAGGCGTGGAGGAGCGCCTGGTTTCGGCTGTGCCGTTCCTGATCGCTCGTCAATACATTGGGCTGGAAAGGGACTTCCTTCCCGCGCCTGCTTCGCCCGGCAATATAGATGCGGCCAAGGCCGACGGCGCAGAGCAGTTTTGCAAGCATTTTCGCCGGGCCAAGCGGAAGCGAGGTCTGGATTTCAAGCAGCGGCGCAACGAGCACCATGCGTCGAACGCGGGTGGTGAGATAAGGTGCGGCGAGTAAAGCCGCAAGCGAGCCGGTCGAGTGGCCGAGCACGGTGAAAGGGGGGCGGCAATCCGGCAGCACGACCTCGCGGAAGAACTGGTCGAGATCGGAGGTGTATTGGTTGAAGGACCGCACATGTCCACGCCGAGGATCCTTGAGAAGACGGTCCGATCCACCTTGGCCGCGCCAATCCAACATTGCCACCGCGAAGCCGCGCTCCGACAGGTCGCGCACCGTCTCGAAATATTTCTCGATACATTCGTTGCGCCCGGGCAGGATGACCACGGTTCCGTACTCGCCGGAGGAGGGGAATAGAGCGTAGCGGATGCGCCGACGGTCGCGTGCGGTCATCATGCCCGATATTGCGCCGGGCGGCACGGGGTTTTCCGGAATTTCGCGGAGCAGGTCGGCCATGTCGCTGTGATCGGCTCTTTCTTTTTTTGATAAAGAGCCGCAGCCTTAAAAGCAAAGTGTTTTACGCCCATAACCTGAAAAGCATACCGGAGGCGGCGTTGAGTCCGCCTCCGGCCTAGCCCGGAAGGATGGAAGGGACGGATGCATCCTTTCCGGAATTTCGCACTCATCCTATCTGGATCAGCCTGAACGGGAGGCGAAGACGACGTTCAGCTGGCGTTCATCTTTTTTGGAGCCCGCGCCAGAATGCAGGTCGCTAAGTCCCTTTTTGGAAGCTGCAGTCGGCCTTGAATTAATGCGCCGAAACCACCAGATTCTTGGTGCGGCTGCCGATGAAGGAGCCGTTGGCCGGATGGAAACGCCCTTTGCGGGTTTCCGGTGATGGCCAAAACGCAAACTTGTTGCTCAACAGGAGGACAGACCATGCGTCATGTCGATTTCTCTCCCCTTTACCGATCGACCGTAGGGTTCGACCGGCTTTTCACGATGCTCGACTCGCTTGGCCAGCTCGAGGGCGGTCAGACCTACCCGCCCTACAATATCGAGCGCACGGGCGATGACGCCTATCGCATCTCGATGGCTGTTGCGGGCTTCTCCGAGGACGATATCTCGGTCGAAGCGCATCGCAACGTGCTGACCATCAAGGGCGAGAAGCTCGAGGAGAATAAGGAAACGAACGAATTTCTGTATCGCGGCATTGCCTCTCGCAGCTTCGAGCGGCGCTTCCAGCTTGCGGACCATGTGGAAGTTGCTGGTGCCGTACTTAAGGACGGCCTGCTCCATGTGGACCTTGTCCGCAACATTCCCGAGGAAATGAAGCCGCGCCGCATCCCGATTGCGCGGGCTGCCAAGGAAGCAAAGCAGATCGAGGCAAAGAACGCCGCGTAAGGCAGATTCTTGCAAGCTTATGGCGGCGCCTTCGGGCGCCGCTTTTCTTTTGGCCTTACGTCACCTGTGCAGCAGCCCTCCAAAGGCGTCGACCTCCTCCTCTGTTGTAGCAAAAGAGGTGACGAAGCGATAAAGCCCTTCGCCGGGGGCGAGCGCGAGTTCAGCCTCCTGCGGCACTTTCCAGGGATGGAAGAAGACGCCCTTTTCGCCCAGATACCTGGCCGTTTCATCCGTGAGGATCGCGAATACCTCGTTCGCCTGCGGCCGCCAGGCAAGGCGTGCTGAGGAGGCACCCGCCAGATGATCGGCCAGCCTGCCCGCCATCCGGTTGGAATGGGCAGCATTTCTCAGCCAAAGATCGTCGCGGAAATAGGCATCGAACTGGGCGGCGATAAATCTGGACTTGGAAAAAAGTTGCGCCGCCCTCTTGCGCAGGAAAGGAAGGTCGTGGGCTTTTGCCGGGTCTGTGACGACGATCGCCTCCGCGCACCAGCAGCCATTCTTCGTCGCGCCGAATGAGACGACATCGACACCGCGTTTCCAGGTCATTTCCGCTGGCGACGTGTCAAGCGCCACCAGCGCATTCGCAAAACGAGCTCCGTCCATGTGCAGCGGCAGGCCATGCGCGCGGCTGATCTCGGCGATCGCAACGATCTCATCCAGAGAATAGATTGTGCCGATCTCAGTGCTTTGTGTGATCGACACCGCCATAGGCTGACCGGAATGGACGAATTGCGCCGGATAGAGGCGAATGGCCGCGTCCAGCGCCTCGGGCTCTACGCGTCCCAGCGGGCCGGGAATGCCGTGGAGCCTGGCGCCTCCCGTCAGATATTCGGGTGCCCCGCATTCATCCTCCCGCATATGCGCCTCATTATGCGTGAAAACGACGCCGCCCGGGCGATTGAACAGCGATATGGAAAGCGAATTCGCGGCGGTCCCAGTTCCCACAAAAAAGACTGCGACCTCCCGCTCGAAAATCTCGCAGAAGCGCTTTTCAACCTGCCGATCAAGATCGCTGCCGCCGTAAGCCGGCGCGTGTCCGCTCGAATGTTCCGCAAGTGCTGCGCTGATTGCGGGATGCGCGCCCGCCCAATTGTCCGATGCGAAATTGAACGCCATTGGTAACCTCGTCTGTTGCGGCCGCACCCTCGCGCATTCACCCGCCGGATTTCAAGGCCGAAGCTTCATCCAGTGGCTGACTGGGCTTTAACTTGCGGCGCGGTGGCGCTTTCGGCAATTTTGTTGCCGGTCGATCTCGTTTTTTTGCTGTTTCGTATTGTGCCCGGCGCCATTTTCTGGCAATGAGGGAAATAGGACAGCACTGCTGTCTTATTTATCCCAGCGTTTTCAGGCCGTTTGCGCTATAGTGGTGCGGCGGTCTATGAGAATGCGCGGAAGGCGGTGACGAGGACCCAAGTTCGCGCACTGCCCACCAGAAGGGTGCACCCACGGAAGAGGGAAA
This sequence comes from Chelativorans multitrophicus, assembly GCF_011317445.1. Classification (GTDB taxonomy): domain Bacteria; phylum Pseudomonadota; class Alphaproteobacteria; order Rhizobiales; family Rhizobiaceae; genus Chelativorans; species Chelativorans multitrophicus. Next base: position 2,004,868 of record NZ_JAAAPL010000001.1, on the reverse strand, counting down.
GCGTTCTTCACGGCTTTTCGAAAGATACGCCGATCCAATACACCGGGATGACCACCGCTAGGAGGCTGCCCGAAAGCCAACGCCGCCCCGAGAGGGCCACGACTGGAGGACGAAGCGATGACGGAACTGACGCCATCTGTATCGACCGGGCAGGTGCCCGCCGTGCAGGCTGGGGCGACGGCCGTCAAACGCACGGCCTACAGCGGTTTGCCTGATGTGCGAGGGCTCTACAATCCCCGTAATGAGCACGACGCCTGCGGTGTCGGCTTCGTGGCTCATCTGAAGGGCGTGAAATCTCACGCCATCGTTCAGGACGGGCTGGCAATGCTGGAGAACCTCACCCACCGCGGCGCGGTGGGTGCCGATCCCCTCGTGGGTGACGGCGCCGGTATCCTGGTGCAGATCCCCGATCGGTTTTTCCGCGAGGAGATGGCGAGAGAGGGCCTGGAGCTGCCGGCTTCCGGCCATTACGGCGTCGGTTATCTCTTCATGCCGCAGGATCCTGCTCTGCGCGCCCATATCGAGGAGGTGATCGCGGATGCTTGCCGCTCCGAGGGGCAGACGCTCCTTGGCTTCCGCGACGTGCCGGTCGATAATTCCTGCCTTTCAAAGGCTCCGGACATTACCGCGTCCGAGCCGGTCCATCGTCAGGTTTTCGTAGGTCGCGGCGATATGATCCGCGACGAGGAGGATTTCGAGCGCCGGTTATACATCCTCCGTAAAGTGATCTCCGGTCGAATCTACGAGGAGACCGGTGGGCGCGACAATGGCTTCTACATCGTCTCCATGTCGGCGCGCACGGTGGTCTACAAGGGCATGTTCCTGGCCTACCAGCTCGGCGCCTATTACAAGGACCTAAAGGACCCGCGCTTCGAGTCGGCGCTTGCGCTCGTCCACCAGCGCTTCTCCACCAATACGTTTCCATCCTGGAAGCTCGCGCATCCGTACCGCATGGTCGCCCATAACGGCGAGATCAACACGCTGCGCGGCAATGTGAACTGGATGGCTGCACGGCAGGCGTCGGTGGATTCGGAGCTTTTCGGCAACGACATCTCCAAGCTCTGGCCGATTTCCTACGAAGGGCAGTCGGATACTGCCTGCTTCGACAACGCCTTGGAATTCCTCTATCAGGGCGGCTACAGCCTAGCGCACGCCATGATGATGCTCATCCCTGAGGCATGGGCGGGCAACAAGCTCATGGGGCCGGAGCGCAAGGCATTCTACGAATATCACGCGGCCCTCATGGAGCCATGGGACGGTCCGGCGGCGGTAGCCTTCACGGACGGTCACCAGATCGGCGCCACGCTCGACCGCAATGGCCTCAGGCCCGCCCGTTATGTGGTGACGGACGATGATCGCGTCATCATGGCTTCGGAAGCCGGCGCTCTGGCCGTCCCTGAGGAAAAGATCGTCAAGAAGTGGCGGCTGCAGCCCGGCCGCATGCTGCTCATCGATCTCGATCAGGGCCGGATCATCTCCGACGATGATCTAAAGGCGGCGATAGCCGCCAAGCACCCGTATCGCGAGTGGCTTGGCAATACGCAGCTCATCCTGGAGGAGCTGAAGCCTGTTGCGCCGCGTGCGCTGCGGCAGGATGTGTCGATGCTCGATCGGCAGCAGGCCTTCGGCTACAGCCAGGAAGACGTGAAGATGCTCCTGCCGCCGATGGCCACCACCGGCCAGGAGGCGATTGGCTCGATGGGCACCGATACGCCGATCTCGGCCATGTCGGACAAGTCGAAGCTGCTCTACACCTATTTCAAGCAGAACTTCGCGCAGGTCACCAACCCGCCGATCGACCCGATCCGCGAGGAGCTGGTGATGAGCCTTGTCTCCTTCATCGGCCCCCGGCCCAACATTTTCGACCTGGTGGGCAATTCGCGTCGCAAGCGGCTGGAAGTGCGCCAGCCGATCCTGACCAATGGGGACCTGGAGAAGATCCGGTCGATCGGCCATACCGAAGATCGGTTCGACACCAAAACCCTGGACGTTACCTATTCGGCTCTCGAAGGTGCTGCCGGGATGAGCGGCGCTCTCGACCGGCTTTGCGAGCGCGCGGAGGCGGCGGTTGCCGGCGGTTACAACATCATCATCCTGTCGGACCGGCAGATCGGACCTGATCGCATCGCGATTCCCATCCTGCTTGCCACGGCGGCGGTGCACCATCACCTCATCCGCAAGGGCTTGCGCACGTCGGTCGGCCTCGTCGTAGAATCCGGCGAGCCGCGCGAGGTGCATCATTTCTGCTGCCTTGCAGGCTATGGCGCGGAGGCGATCAACCCCTATCTCGCCTTCGATACCCTCCTCGACATGCATGCCAAGGGCGAGTTCCCGCCCGAGGTGGATGCCAATGAATTGGTGAAGCGCTACATCAAGTCCATCGGCAAGGGCATCCTGAAGGTGATGTCCAAGATGGGCATTTCCACGTACCAGTCCTATTGCGGCGCGCAGATCTTCGACGCGGTGGGTCTGAAGACGGACTTCGTCCAGCGCTATTTTACCGGCACCGCCACCACGGTCGAGGGCGTTGGGCTCGAAGAGATCTCCGAGGAGACGGTCGCCCGCCACAGGGCTGCGTTCAGCGACGATCCGGTGCTGCGCATCGGGCTCGATGTCGGCGGCGAGTACAATTACCGCATGCGCGGCGAGGACCATGTGTGGACGCCCGATGCGGTGGCGACGCTGCAGCATGCGGTTCGCCAGGGCTCCTGGGACACCTATCAGGAGTATTCCAACCTCATCAATGGCGAGGCTGCCCGGGCCAAGACCATCCGTGGTCTTTTCGAGATCAGGACGGGGGCTGAGACCGGCCGCAAGTCGGTGCCGCTTGAGGAGGTCGAGCCCGCGGCTGAAATCGTCAAGCGCTTCTCCACCGGCGCGATGTCCTTCGGCTCCATCTCCAGAGAGGCGCACACCACGCTGGCGCGCGCCATGAATGCGATGGGCGGCAAGTCCAATACGGGCGAGGGCGGCGAGGAGCCGGACCGTTTCCTGCCGCTGCCCGACGGCAGGCCCAATCCCGAGCGCTCGGCTATCAAGCAGGTGGCGAGCGGCCGCTTTGGCGTGACCACCGAATATCTCGTCAACTCCGACATGATGCAGATCAAGGTGGCGCAGGGAGCAAAGCCCGGCGAGGGCGGACAGCTCCCCGGCCACAAAGTGGACGCGACCATCGCCAAGACGCGGCATTCAACGCCGGGCGTCGGCCTCATTTCACCGCCGCCGCACCATGACATCTACTCGATCGAAGACCTGGCGCAGCTCATCTTCGACCTGAAGAACGTCAACCCGGCGGCCGATGTGTCGGTGAAGCTGGTCTCCGAGGTGGGCGTGGGCACGGTGGCGGCGGGCGTTGCAAAGGCGCGGGCCGACCACATCACCATTGCCGGCTATGACGGCGGTACGGGCGCATCGCCGCTCACCTCCATCAAGCATGCCGGCAGCCCATGGGAGATGGGTCTTGCCGAGACGCACCAGACGCTGGTGCTGAACGGGCTTCGCAGCCGTATCGCGCTGCAGGTGGATGGCGGGCTGCGCACGGGCCGCGACGTTATCATCGGCGCACTGCTCGGTGCGGACGAATTCGGCTTCTCCACCGCGCCGCTGATCGCGGCCGGCTGCATCATGATGCGCAAATGTCATCTCAACACCTGCCCGGTGGGCGTGGCGACTCAGGACCCGGTTCTCAGAAAGCGCTTCAAGGGAACGCCTGAGCACGTCATCAACTACTTCTTCTATGTGGCTGAGGAAGTGCGGCAGCTTCTCGCCGAGATGGGCTTCCGCAAGCTGGAAGAAATTATCGGCCAGTCGGAACTGCTCGAAAAGCGGGCCTTGATCGAGCACTGGAAAGCAAAGGGCCTCGACTTCTCCCGCGTCTTCTTCAAGCCGGAAGCGCCGCGCGAGGCAATCCGCTGGACCGAGCGGCAGAAGCATCCGATCGACGATATCCTCGACCGCAAGCTTATCGCCGCCGCCCAGCCGGCGCTGGAGAAGAAGGAGGCGGTCGCGCTCGAAGCCGACATTTGCAACACCGACCGAACGACAGGCGCCATGCTTTCGGGCGAGGTGGCCAAACGCTATGGCCACAAGGGGCTGAAGGACGACACCATCACGGTCAAGTTCACAGGCACGGCGGGCCAGTCCTTCGGTGCCTTCCTTGCGCGCGGCATCTCCTTCGAACTGGAAGGCGACGCAAATGACTATGTCGGCAAGGGCCTTTCGGGCGGCCGCATCGTCATCAAGCCGTCAGGCAAGGCAAAGATCGACCCAGAGAAGTCGATCATTGTCGGCAACACGGTCCTTTATGGCGCGATCGAGGGCGAGTGCTACTTCCATGGCGTGGCCGGCGAGCGTTTCGCGGTGCGTAATTCGGGCGCGGTGGCGGTTGTCGAAGGCGTGGGCGACCACGGCTGTGAATATATGACTGGCGGCCTTGTGGTGGTGCTGGGGCCGACCGGCCGTAACTTCGCGGCCGGCATGTCCGGCGGCGTTGCCTATGTGCTCGATGAGGCCGGGGATTTCGCCGACCGATGCAACATGGCGATGGTGGAACTGGAGCCGGTGCCAGAGGAGGACGAAATCCTCGAGAAGCTGCATCATCACGGCGGCGATCTCGCCCATATGGGGCGGGTGGATGTCTCCGGCGACATGACGCGGCATGACGAGGAGCGCCTGGCGCATCTCATCTCCAACCACTACCGCTACACGGGTTCGGAGCGGGCGCGGGCCATTCTCGACCATTGGGCGGAATACCGGCCGAAATTCCGCAAGGTGATGCCGGTCGAATACCGCCGTGCGCTTGAGGAGATGGAGCGCATGCGCATGGGCATCGCGGCGGAGTAGCAAGCAATCGTTGAACGGAGGCGCCCGCGCACGCGGATGCCTCCCTGCGGATCACTTTGGCTGTGGGCGTAAAGCCTTCAGGAACAAGGAACGAGCATGGGCAAGGTTACAGGCTTTCTCGAGATCGACCGGCAGGAGAACAAGTATCAGCCGGCGTCGGACCGGATACGGCACTTCCGCGAGTTCACGATTCCGATGTCGGATCAGGAGGTCTCGAAACAGGCCGCGCGGTGCATGGATTGCGGCATTCCCTATTGCCATGGGCCCACGGGATGCCCGGTGCACAATCAGATCCCGGACTGGAACGATCTCGTCTATCAGGGCGATTGGGAGGCGGCGATCCGCAATCTCCACTCGACCAACAATTTTCCGGAGTGGACGGGGCGCATCTGCCCGGCGCCGTGCGAGGAAGCCTGTACGCTCAATCTCGAAGACGTGCCGGTGACGATCAAGACCATCGAACAGGCAATCGGCGATAAGGCCTATGAGCTGGGCTTTGTCCGGCCGCAGCCGGCAGACAGGAAGACCGGAAAGCGTGTGGCGATCATCGGCTCCGGCCCGGCCGGCATGGCGGCGGCGCAGCAACTCGGCCGCGCCGGCCACGACGTGCATGTCTATGAGCGCGAGAGCAGGCCGGGCGGGCTGATGCGCTACGGCATCCCCGATTTCAAGATCGAGAAGCGTTATGTCGATCGCCGGGTCGAGCAGATGCAGGGCGAGGGCGTTACCTTCTTTTGCGGTGTGAATGTCGGTGTCGACAAGCCCGTTTCCGAGCTTCTCGCCGAATATGACGCGGTGCTTTATTGCGGCGGCTCGGAAAAGCCGAGGCCAGCGGGCATTCCGGGCGTCGAGCTCAATGGCGTCTACGATGCCATGCCCTATCTCGTGCAGCAGAACCGGAGAATCGGCGGCGAGAACACCCAATCCGTCGCGTGGGCGTCGGTACCGATCCTGGCCAGCGGCAAGCATGTCGTCGTTGTGGGCGGCGGTGATACAGCGTCGGATTGTGTGGGCACGGCCTTCCGGCAAGGCGCGGTGCGCGTTACCCAGCTCGACATTCGCCCGAAGCCGCCCGAGAAGGAAGACAAGCTCACCGTCTGGCCCTATTGGGCCACAAAGATGCGAACCTCATCCAGCCAGGCAGAGGGGGCGGAACGGGAATTCCAGGTGGCGACGCTGGAATTCATAGGTGAAGACGGACAGCTTACCGGCGTGAAGTGCTGCCAGGTGGACGAGAGGCGCAAGCCCATCGCCGGGACGGAGTTTATTATAAAGGCAGACCTCGCCTTCATCGCGATCGGATTTGCCGGGCCGCTGGAAACCGGCATTTTGGACGAACTGGGCGAGAAACTGACGACCGACGTCGATCGGCGCAGTTCCACCAATGTCGTGGCCAATGACCGGGATTACCGCACTAGCTTGGACAAGCTTTTTGCCGCCGGAGACGTTCGGCGCGGGCAATCCCTCGTCGTGTGGGCAATTCGCGAGGGCAGGCAGGCGGCGCGCGCGATCGATGAATTCCTCATGGGAAGCTCGGTCCTGCCGCGATAGCGGATCGGCGCAAGGGTAATATTGTCCTTGCGCCAGGCCTTTCGATCAAGCCTGGCGTTCCCACCAGTCAAGCACGCGCATTGCGCGGAGCGTCACCCATGGCGAGGGCGTGCCCGGCCCCTCATTGACGTCGAACCACACCCGCCCCGGGACGCTCCAGTCGAGTGGCCAGCTGCCGTCCTCCAGCCGCCTGGAGCGGATGTGGCCGATGGCTTCACCCAGCCGAGGATCGGGATCGGCGCCGGTAAACATGGCCGAGGCACGAAAATAATCGAGCGCGCGCAGGATGTCGTAGCGCCAGCGGTTCGGGTGCAGGAAAAGCAGAAACCGCTCGTCGGCCGGCTCGCCCGTGCCGAGGCGTCGGAAGAGATGGCGCTTGAGCAGATACTCCTCGCCAGACCTGCGCGCTTCACAGGATTCGGGCGTACCTCCGGTGGCTTTCTCGAACTCCAGGAGCCCTTCCAGTACATTGATCGTGCTGTGGAATGACGAGCGGGTCGAGCCATTCGCCCTTTCGCAATTCCAGCCGCCATCAGCTTGGCGCTCGCTGACCAGCCGCCTTACGATGGGCGAGACGTCGACGCCGAAATAAGCGCCGTCGGCAACGGTCCGGCCGTTGATGCACTCTTCGACTTCGCCTTCCCAATAGGGCTGGCCGCCTTCGTCCCAGCGTGCGTTGGCGCCGATCAATTCGACTGTCCGCCTAGCCCGGTCAGAAGAGGGATCGAGACCGAATTCCCGAAGCTGCGTCAGCGAAAAACAGGTGGCCGTCCAGGGCTGGCCTCGTTCCCGCCATTCGCGTGGATCGAAACCGGCCGGAACAAAAGAGCCGCCCGCCCACTGGCCGTCCGCATCCTGGCAGGAGAGAAGTCTTGCTCCCCAACCTTCCGTTTCCACCTTGGCCCGCTCCGCCTCCCATTCGGATTCTGGCGCGTCGAGCAGGTCGCGCATTACCTGCCAGCGAATCGACGGGTCGGAATCGAGAAGCCACTCGATCACGGAGCCAGTCATCGGGTGAGGTCGGGAAAGCTTCTGATAGCCATTGCAGCCTACCGCTCTATCGCCGTCGTGGTTTCGGGCGCGGAAGATTTGGCCGTCGCGGGTGTGCGCCGTGAGAAGTCGTCTGCGCGACCGGTCTGGGTGGACGGCTCAATTTTCTTGCTGTCCGTGCGTGTTGGCGCGTTTGCGCCTCCAAGAAGCTCGGTACCGCCGTCGAGATCAGGGCCCGCAAGCGAAATGGGCTGGGTGCGCCTGAGATCCACCGGTTCGCCGACCGCGACAGCCGGTTGCGGTGTGTTTGCGCCCTCCGGCCCGGCTCCGGGAGAGACGGCCGTGCCAAGGATCTTGGCCAACGGCTTTTCCACATAGAAGGCGATCTTGCGCTTGCCCGCATCGGTCAGATTGATGCCGTCGCTTCCGCGCAGGCGAACGGGCTGCCCGTTCATGTCCGGACCGACCGAGGCGAAAGCGCCGTTCTCGTCGACAAAGCCTTCCCAGATATCAACGAAGCTGCCGCCGACAGCCTGCGCTGCCTTGCTGTAGATATCATTGAATGCCAGCATATCAGACGACATGGACTGCGATTTGAAAGGCGGTACGCCAGTCCAGATCAGCGGTATTCCCGCCGCTTTGATTTTCTCGGCGAATGCGTTGACCCGTGCGGTATATTCCCGGCGCCAGGCCTCCGTTTGGGGCCGCTCCGATTGCCCGCCGACCATGAGCCTCTGGCGATCATTCGCGCCGATCATCACGACGACTGCCGCCGGCTTGACCTCTTCCAGCATCGAAGCGATCTCGCCATTCCAGTCATAGTAATCGTCGCGCACGAAACCTGAAGATCCGTTCGCCTGATCGACCACGCGCACGGTCGGCACGTTGGCATATGCCTCATCCAGGCCTTGAGCGAGGCCGCTCGCAAGGAAATCGCCCACCACGAGAATCGCGCGGGCGTTCTCATTTTTTTCGATGACTTCGGGAGGAGGGGGGGTGGGTGCGCTACGCGCCACATTCGACCGTTGGCGGGGACGGGCTGACGCAGCGCCGCGTTGCCGCAGAGGCGCGGCGCGCGGCCTTCGATTGAGGATGCCTCCTTCCCGGCGCGGACGTTCGACCCGAACGGGCGGCAGTGTTCTGCGAGGGGGAGGCCCCCCGAAAAGGCGCTCGAAAAAGCCCTGGCGACGAATAAGTTCCTGCCCCGAGGCAAGCGGCGGCGGCGTAAGCAGAACCAGACCCGCCGCTATCAGGCCGAGCGTGATGGCTGTCCGCAGGAAGCGGTATGCCCAATGCCGGCCTGCGGCCATGATCCTCTCCTCAACGACCTCTCAGCACGTTAAGCACTTCCTTGCTGGGGTGCCCATCCTGTGCCAAGCCCATGCGCGACTGGAAGGCTCTTATCGCTTCGCGGGAAGCTTGACCGACTTTTCCATCGATCTCGCCTTCATAGTAGCCGAGCGTTCCGAGCCGCTTTTGCAACTCCCTCGTCTCCTCGAACGAGAGGCGCTCGAATGGCCGGTTCCAGTCGCGAACCAGGCCACCATAACCTGCTATCTGGTCGGCAAGCAGGCCGACGGCAAGAGCGTAGGTGTCCGCATTGTTGTAACGTTTGATGACAAAGAAATTCCTGGTCATCAGGAAAGCTGGGCCTGCGCGCCCGTCCGGCACTTTGAGCTCGGCATCCCGCGAAGCGGCGGGAAAGCCCTGGCCATTCGCCCGTACGACACCTATGGATGCCCAGCGGCTGAGCGGCATGGAGCCGCCGGGGAATTTGCGCCCCTCCGGCAGGACAACTTCATAGCCCCAGGTTTCCCCGCCGCGCCATCCGTTCCGGGCAAGGAGATTGGCCGCCGATGCAAGCGCATCCGGCACGGAGCTCCAGACATCGCGCCGCCCGTCGCCGTCCATATCAACCGCATAGGCCTCGTAGCTCGTGGGAATGAATTGCGTATGGCCCATGGCGCCTGCCCACGAGCTGGCGAAATGCCGCTCGGAAACATCCCCGCGCTGGAGGATCTTGAGCGCGGCGATCAACTGCGTGCGGGCGAATTTGGCGCGGCGCGAATCCGCATAGCCGAGCGTGGCGAGTGCACGGGGCAGGTAGTGCAGCATGCGCTCGTTCGCGAGCGCCGAACCATAGCTGCTTTCCATCGACCAAATGGCCAGCAGAACATACCGGCTGACGCCGAATTGGCTCTCAATCCGGTCGAGCCACGGCTTCCATTGGCGCGCCATCTGGCGACCGGTCGCGACGGTATGCTCGTTTATTCTATTGTCGAAATATTCCCATGGCGCGGCGCGGAATTCAGGCTGGAAACGCGCCTTTTGCAGCACATCGGGATCAGGTTCCGTTATGCCGCGAAACGCGCGGTCATAGACGCCGGGAGAAATTCCGTTCTGGATGGCCACGTTTCGGAACTGTGCGATCCAGCGCTGGAAGCCCGCGTCGGCGGCAGACGCTTGGACCCCTACGGCAAGAAAGGCCGCGGCGATCAGGAGCTTCACACCGACAAGGCCCACAACGGCCCGAGTTGCGAACATTTTCCACCCTCCATCCGACAATTTAACGCAAATTATCGCCAGTTGCGGTAAGGAAAGAGTTTATCATATAAGCCAAACTGAGGCCTTGCGGCCGGAAAGCGATCTTTTCTTTTTACCTTCGTTACCAGGAACCGTTCACGCGCGGAAAGCATTGTGCGTGGTTTTTGGCAACATCACGACACTCTAAGGACCGTCCCTCCCATGAAGAAGATCCGTAAAGCCGTTTTCCCCGTTGCAGGCCTGGGCACCCGCTTCCTGCCGGCAACGAAAGCGCTTCCCAAGGAAATGCTGACGGTTGTCGATAAGCCGGTCATCCAATATGTCGTGGACGAAGCTCGCGAAGCGGGCATAGAGCATTTCATCTTCGTCACCGGGCGAAACAAGACCGCAATCGAGGATCATTTCGATGTGGCCGTGGAGCTCTACGAGACGCTGTCCAGGCGTGGAAAAACCGAAATACTCGAGCGGCTGAAGGCCATGCAGCCTGAACCCGGCCAAACGGGTTATACGCGCCAGCAGGTGCCGCTGGGGCTCGGACACGCTGTGTGGTGCGCACGCGAGTTGGTGGGGAATGAACCTTTCGCGCTGCTGCTGCCCGACATGATCATGCAATCGGAACCCGGCTGCATGAAGCAGATGGTCGAACTCTATATGGAGACCGGCGGGAATATCCTTGCGGTGGAAGAATGCGATCCGGCCGAGACTCAAAAATATGGCATTGTCGGGCGGGGCAAGGAAACCCATGGCGGCTTTGAAATCACGTCCATGGTGGAGAAGCCAAAGCCGAAGGACGCCCCTTCCAACTTCTACATCAATGGCCGCTATATTCTGCAGCCCGAGATCTTTTCACTCCTCGAAGATCAGGAGACGGGCGCGGGGGGCGAGATCCAGATCACCGATGCCATGCTGCGGCTGCACGCGAAAGAACCATTTTACGCGCATATCTTTCGCGGGCGGACTTTCGACTGCGGCTCGCCGGAGGGGTTCATCAAGGCGAATATCGCGCTTGCCCTGCAGCAGGAAACGCTAAAGCCGCAGGTGCTCGGTTTCCTGAAAGATTTTCTCGAAGAAGAGGGGTTGGCCTGACACTCAGCGCTGGAGCGTCATGCCCATGAAGATGCTGGTCGTCTCATAGTCGCGGCTGGGCAAGTCGCTCGTCTGCCGCTCGTGGCGGGCGCGGCCGATCAGGCCAACATAGCGGTTCAGCCACCATGTCAGCGCCGCCTCCCCGCTCAGGACCAGGTCATGGCCCCCGCGTTCATAGTCGCGGTAGCTTGCTCCGAAAGCGAGGCTGCCGGTCAGGTTGGAGCGCATTTGCCGCTCCAGCCGCAGCGTTGCGGTATGAAGCAGGGACCCGCTCGCGCCGGCGGAGGTGCTGCCTTCCACATAGGTTGCCGCGTCGAGGCCGACGATCGTGCCACGCATCGGCGACCATTCGAGGCTCGCGGCGAGCGACGGGCCTGAAATGCTGCGCAGCCTGTCATCCTCGAAATCTTCGTTGATCCAACCTGCCGAGATCTCGCCCGAGAGCTTTTCCGTGAGGTTTAAGGCCACGCCGGCACGCGCTCCAAGATGAGTGGCGGAGCGGGCATAGCCGGCGCTGTCGCGTTCCTCGTCATAGAAGCGCCGGCCTGCCTCGACTTCAATGAAAGGCATCAGCGCGGGCGAGATTTCATATCCGCCGCGCAGCCGCAGGAGCGCCAGAGTCGAGTTTCGGTCGGACTGGGATAGCGTTCCGCCGCCCACGAGTTCCGCATCGCCATACTGATTGCGGATAACCTCTCCGGTTGCCCGCAGGCGCAGGGGACCGAGGCTTTTCTCGATGCCAAGCGAACCGTCGATTGTGTGCCGGAGCGGCTGCTCCTCGACGCCAGCGATGCTGAGGGGCGAGGAGGCGCCTTCCCGGCCGAAGGAATAGCCCAGCGAGGCGCGGCCGATTAGGCCATGGGTGATGTCGAGTTCCAGATTGCCCCGGAAATCGCCTTCGGCCTCCTTGATATCCTCGCCGGAAAGTGAGCGGCGAAGGGTGGTGGATGCGTCCAGATTGGCGCGATGTCGAGACCAATCGGAGGCGGCGCGCAGGCGCAGGGTGGTTTCGGAAAGCACCGCTTCCCCGCCTTCGGGACTGTCATTCGCGTTCGAGGTCCAGGTGAGGCCCTGTTCAAGGCTGGGCCGCAACACAAAGGCGCCGACCCGCAGCCCGAGCGGCGCATAGGGATCGTCTTCCCGCCTGAGCGCTCCGCCCTCAACGGCCGTTGCTCGGGTGTTTTGCCGCTGATCCTCCTGCTCGACGGGGCCAATCCGGACGGCTCTTGTCCTCGTGTCATCGAGGGGAGGTTGTTCAGGGCGAGGTCGTTCGGGCTCCTCGGCTGCCTCAAGCCCTGTGTCTGCAGGCTGAGCGTCATCACTCCTGATGATGATCACATCGTCGTCCGGCAGCGCTCCGGGGCTTGTGGGGACATAATCAGGCGAGGGGATGCCAGCGTCTTCCGCCTGGGCGATCATGGTGTCATCAACGGCGCCAAGCGTGCCGCGCAAGCGCTCCTGGCTGTTCGCCGGCATGGCACAGATCAGCGCACCGGCCGCGCAGGCCAGGTACAGCATTGTCCGTTTTCGGCAAAAGCGAACGCCCGACATGAATACCAAAACTGGATGCGGCGCATTTCGGCGCCAGGGTAACCAAAGGGTAAAAGCTTGCGGTTAACACTTTGTTGAAGACTGCTCCGGCCATCATCTCTCGCGTAAAGAGCGTTGGACATGGGCGCTTGAAAGAGGTAAGCGGCACTCCATGCTGAGCAGACAGATCAAAAGGTTCGATGCTGCGAGCGCCATTGCATCGGCAGCGCGCACGCTGAGCACGGAACAGGCGGCACTGGCTGCTCTTGCCGAAGCGCTCGACAATGGCTTGTCGGAATCCTTCGCCGAGGCGGTCGAGATGATCGCGCGCATTTCCGGACGGGTCATCGTAACGGGTGTGGGCAAGAGCGGGCATATCGGGACGAAGATTGCCGCCACTCTGGCATCCACCGGCACGCCCGCCTTTTTTGTGCATCCGGTCGAGGCCAATCACGGCGATCTCGGCATGATTGCCCCTGATGATGCGATCATAGCGCTATCCTGGTCCGGGGAGAGCGCGGAGTTGAAGGGCATCGTCGCCTATGCGCGCCGGTTCTCCATCCCGCTCATCGCGATGACATCCGGTAGCCGCTCCGCGCTAGCGCGGGAGTCGAGCGTAGTGCTCTGCCTTCCCAAAGTGCAGGAGGCCTGCCCGCACGGGCTGGCGCCTACCTCCTCCACGCTCGTGCAACTTGCCGCCGGCGATGCGCTGGCGATCGCGCTTCTGGAGGCGCGGGGATTCACGCCAGACCACTTCCGCACCTTCCACCCCGGAGGGCAACTCGGCGCGAAATTAACGCGTATCGGCGACATTATGCATACGGGCGAGCGCATGCCGCTTGTCTCCTCCGGCACCGGGATGCGCGAGGCGATCCTCGAGATCTCGCGCAAGGGTTTCGGCTGCGTGGGCATCACTAACGGCGAGGGAGCGCTGATCGGTATCGTCACGGACGGCGACCTGCGCCGCCACATGGACAGCGATTTGCTGGCCATGAGCGTGGACGAGGTGATGACGCACGCGCCAAAAACCATAAAGCCCGACACGCTGGCCGCGGCAGCGCTGCAAATGATCAATTCTTCCGCGATCACCACCTTGATGGTGGTCGAGAATGGCAGGCCGGTCGGCATCGTCCACCTGCACGATTTGCTGCGGATCGGGGCGGCCTGACAGGGCCGGCTATTCCTTTTCCACGTGTAAATCGCCGCCTCTCGCCGAGACGACGCGAACACGGGTGCCAGCCGGCAGGTCGGGCCCGGTCACGCGCCACGTGGTGTCGCCCAGGCGAATGCGGCCGTAACCGCCGCTGATCGGCTCTTCAAGGGCGGCTGTGCGGCCGACGAGCTGTTCCGCCCGGCGGTTGAGCAGAGGCTCGTCCGTGTCCTCTTCGCGGCGCGCATCGGTCACGCGCTTGCCGATAAAGGCGGAAACAAGCGATAGGGCGAGGAAAACCAGCACCTGCACCTGCCAGGTCCAGAAGCTTACGTCCCATAGCTGCAGCGATAGCGCTCCGGTGAGGACCGCTGCGATGCCTATCCAGAGCAGGAAGACCCCTGGGAGGATGATCTCAAGCACAAGAAGGATAAAGCCGAGGAGCATCCAGTTCCACGGCCCGAGATCGGTGAGAAAACTCATCAGCATCGAAGCGTCACTCAGCCCTGCTCAGGACCGGTTGACGGCGGGCGAGCCCTGGACGGACGCGGTGCCGGCCGTGGCGCGGGCGTTTCCTCGCCGCTGCCGAATACATCGCGGGCAATGGCGCCGATGCCGCCCAGCGTGCCAATCAGCGAGGAGGCCTCGAAGGGCATGAGAACGATCTTGTTGTTGTTTGCGGAGCCGATCTTAGCCAGTGCTTCCGTATATTTCTGGGCGACAAAATAGTTCACCGCCTGCACATCGCCCTGAGCAATTGCCTCGGAGACCACCTGCGTGGCCCGGGCCTCTGCCTCGGCCGCGCGCTCACGGGCTTCGGCATCGCGGAAAGCGGCTTCGCGGCGGCCTTCGGCTTCCAGAATCTGCGCCTGCTTCAAGCCTTCCGCTTCAAGGATCTGCGCGCGCTTGTTGCGCTCGGCCATCATCTGCCGCGCCATGGACTCGACCAGGTTGGCGGGCGGGTTGATATCCTTGATCTCGACGCGCGTGATCTTGATGCCCCAGGGATGGGCTGCCTCGTCAACAATGCGCAGGAGGCGCTCATTAATGGCATCGCGGTTCGATAGAAGCTCGTCGAGGTCCATCGAGCCCATCACGGAGCGGATATTGGTCATGGTGAGGTTGAGGATCGCGTTCTGCAGCCCGGCAACCTGATAGGCCGCCTGGGGAGCATTTAGCACCTGATAAAAGGCGACGCCGTCCACAGCCACGATCGCATTGTCGCGCGTGATGATCTCCTGCGTCGGCACATCAAGCACCTGCTCCATCATGTTCATCTTCGCGCCGATGCGGTCGATGAAGGGAATGATGATGTTGAGACCGGGTGTGAGCGTGCGCGTGTAGCGGCCGAAACGCTCGACGGTGTAGTTGTGTCCCTGCGGCACTGTTTTGATGCCTGCGAAGAGAATGAGAAAAACAAGGACGACAAGAACGGGAATGAGAATATCAAAACCAGACATCTTAAAAAGCTCTCCAGTTCGCAATGGGACCTCGGGCCGGGACTGTAGCTTAGCGTTGTAGCCGGGGCGAGGTAGAAAATACGTGAAGGCGAGCGTTTTCATTCGCTCGATTTTCTCTTGGTATGCGGAGGCGCACTTCCCTCATCATCCGGGCTCGCGCCGCTTTGCGAAACCCGTTCGCAGGGGTAAATCCTGCATCCATCCGCTTCACGGCCGTTTCAGGATGCTGGCCAGAGGGGGATAAACCAGCCGGGAGAAGCAAGAATGTGATCGCGGCCTAAGCCGATTTTCCCTTGCTTTGCCGTTGCTTGGCTCCTGTCGGCAGGAACTGCCCGAGAATGCGCCCTCGGATTTATCCCCCTCGTTCTGATAGGCGACAGAATGGCGGAGGAGAAAGCGGAGGCCAATTATGACTAATAGCGAAACGACGGATCGCATCGCGGGGCTTGCAAGCAAAGCCGGTCTGGAACCTGCCATTTTGATGGCGGTTATCGAGGTCGAGACCGGCGGATTGGCCCATACGCAGGTCAAGGGCCGGCAGGAGCCCCCGATCCGATTTGAAGGACATTATTTCGACCGCCGCCTGCCATCGGAAAAACAGGCGATCGCACGCCGCGAAGGATTGGCTTCGCCCTCGGCCGGCTCGGTCAAAAACCCGCCTTCCCAGGCGGCGCGTTGGCGCATGTTGCAGCGGGCCGCCGAAATCGACCGCAAGGCCGCTTACGAATCCACCTCATGGGGAATGGGTCAGGTGATGGGCGCTCACTGGGCTTGGCTGGGCTACCCCAGCGTTGAGGCATTGGTGGAAGAGGCCCGCGGCGGCGTGGAGGGCCAAGTTCGGCTCATGCTGCGCTATATCGAGAAGGCGGGGCTGATGGAGGCGTTGCGCCGACGCGACTGGGCCGCGTTTGCCCGCGGCTATAACGGCCCAGGATTTGCCCGCAACAGCTATCACCTGCGGCTCGCGCTCGCCTATCGCCGTCTCGCAGGTCAAGCCGTGCGCTCCGCCCCCTCGCAGGCGACCACTCCGCTTATCCGCAGCGGCGACCGGGGAGCGGCCGTCAGGAATCTTCAGATCCTTCTTTCAGCTGCCGGTTATCCCGTCTCGGCGGACGGTATATTCGGCGCGAAAACACAGCAAGCCTTGCTCAGTTTTCAGCGCCACCACGGGCTTCCGGCCGATGGCATTGCCGGTCCTGCGACCATGAAGGTCTTGCAGGGTTCCCTGCCGCGCGGCGGGCTCCTTTCTCTCTGGCGGAACCTCGCCGGCTTCTGCCGGCGCATCCTGCAAAGTTTGGGTGTTTCAGGTTAGTGCATAAGCACGATGCGTGTATTCAATAATTTGCAGCGTTCTTCCTTAAAGGACGCAAGGTGCTGTAAGACAGTCGTATCATCCACAGGAGCCGCCGATGAAAAAGAAGACCGAGAAGCTTTTGGAAATTCTCACGGCGCAGCCAGTCATCCCCGTTTTGAAGATCGACAGGCTCTCGGACGCGGTACCGCTGGCAAGGGCACTTGCAAAGGGTGGCCTGCCGGCGATCGAGATCACGCTGCGCACGCCGAACGCGATCGATGCGATCCGCCTTGTCGTCGATGAGGTGCCGGAAGCGATCGTCGGAGCCGGTACGGTTCTGACGAAGAAAGACTTCGCAAGGGCGGAGCAAGCGGGGGCAAGATTCATTGTCTCTCCGGGCACGACGCAGGAGCTTTTGGACGCGGCGGAAGGTTCCCTTGTGCCGTTCCTGCCGGGCGCCGTGACCCCGAGCGAGATCATGGCGCTGCGGGAGGAAGATTACCGTGTTCTCAAATTCTTCCCGGCCGAGCAGGCGGGCGGGGCGGCATTCCTGAAATCCCTTGCCTCGCCGCTCGCCGATATGCGGTTCTGCCCGACGGGCGGGATTTCGCCGAAGAATGCGGGCGATTATCTGTCCTTGCCCAACATCGTCTGCGTGGGCGGCTCATGGGTGGCACCGGATGCCGAGCTTGCGGCCGGCAATTGGGCGGCAGTGGAAGAGCTCGCGCGTCAAACGGCGGGACTGCGCCAAGGATAGCGCTCAAGCCTTGGGGGAAAGAGCCGCCCTGAAAGGAGCGGCTCCGGCGTTTATTCGAATTTTGCGAGCGAAAGGAAGACGACAGCCTTGCCGCTAAAGCGGCGGGGGTCTGGCGCCGGACCACCCTGCTTGAAGCCGTCTGTGTAAACCGCAGTCGGCGCTTCCGCCATTTCCGTGCTGAAGGCGGGAATGGCTGCGACGGTCTTCTTGTTAAGCATGGATTCCTTGCTCAGCGCCAGGTCGGTCGCGATCGATTGGACCGGCATCACATTCGGCTCTGGCTGCCGAACTGCCTGGTCGGGATCGACGCGAGCGCTCTTTGGCGTGGTTCTGGCGCCAAAATTCGTGCTCCTGTCCTCCAGCATCGCCATACGCGGCGAAGCTTCGACCGGCTTGGCCCGGCTGTCCACGAGAGCGCTGACAGCAGCGGGAACAGCTGCGGCGGAGGCATTGGAAACGCCCAGCGTATCTGCTTTTGCGAGCGCATGGCGCATCGCAGCCTCGGAGGCCGGCTCATTTCCCGCTCTGGCAGCAGCCGCAACCGTTTGCTTGCTCGCGGCGTCGGCCTCTTGCGGGACGGAGAGATAGGCGGCTACGACAGGCTGTTCGGTTTCAGGCAGTTCCTTCTCTTCCGCAATCAGCGCCGCGATTGCATCCGCCGTTGCCGGCCGCTCCGGACGCCGCGTCGGCGTCACATAGGCCGATGCGGGAAGGGCCGCCGTGGCCTCGGCCACCTGGGTCTCCGCTTCCGGCGGCGTGAAATCGGGCCTGCGTGAGGGCAATGGCACATTGCTGATGGCGGCCAGCATTTCGGGAGCCTGCGCCGGTTGCTGCGGCGCTTCCGCCGCGGCCGGTCCGGTTGCCGCCGGCGGGGCAGGCTCCTGGCCTGCTTGGTTCGAAGCGACAAGGAGGTCGCTGCCCACATTCGCATCTGGACGCGGTGCTGCGCGGGGCACCGGCAGCTCCCGTGGCGGCAAGGCCGCTATCAATGTGGCGGGGCTTTGCTCTTCTTGCGCGGGCGGAACCTGCGGTTGCTGTGGCGCTTGCACCTGCTGCGGCGCCTGCGCCCGAGGCGCTTGCTGTACCGCGGCGCGCTGCGGGCGCTGGGTGGCTGCCACCTGGATTTCGGCGTTATCCTCTTCCTCGTCGGCACCGCCGCCAAAGAGCATCGCCAGCAGGCCGCGGCCGCCATTTCCTCTGGTGTCGTCCGCCACCTGGATCGAGCCGCCGTTCCTCTTGCGTGCCTCATAGGACGCAAGCGCCTGCTTGTAGCCGGGCATGGGCTTGCCGTCAGATGGGATGTAAAGCGTCTTTCCGTCCGGGAAGAGGGAGGCAAGCTCCCTGCGGCTCATGCGCGGCCAGTACCGCACGCCGCCCACATCCAGATGCACGAATGGGGACCCGGAACGCGGATAATAGCCGACGCCGCCCATTTGCTTGCGAAGGGCGATCGCCCGCAACGTGGAAAGCTTTACGTCGGGAATGAAGAAGTCCATTGCCTTGCCGAGCATATGCTGGCTCTTCTCGGCCACGCCGCTCGACCGGCTGCGCAACATCGCGTTTGTCTGCGGCGAGCGATAGGCCGAGACCACGTTGATATAGTCGCGCGAGCCGGATTCCCTGTACACCTCCCACACCAGATCAAGCAGGCGCGGATCCATATTGGCCGGCTCGTTGCGGCGCCAATCGCGCAGAAAACGGTTGATCTGGTCCAGCCCGCTTTTCACGTAGCGCCCGTTGCGCTTGAACGTGATCTCGGCGCGCTCCTTCGTATGGATGAAGTAGAGCCTCAGCGTCCGTGTTTCCGCCTGCGCGTGTCCGGCAGCGATCATGAAACCAGCCACAAGAAGCAGGCCCGCCAGAAGCTTTTTAGGCCCAAGTTTAACTCTGCGGCATTCAGGGCATTGAACGTCGTGGTTTTTCAAAACTGCGCCTGTCGGCTGGAACTGTCCCCACAAAACTCCGGGCTCGCCGAAGCACCCGAAGTGTTCACCATAATGGTTAATGTCCTCTTATTGAAGAAAAATTGCGCAGAGAGAATGGCAGGAACGTGTCAAACGCGCTTTTTAGAAAGCACGGTTAACATAAAATTTCCGTCGATTTGAGGCGAGTCCTCATCCGCCAGGGGATTCAGTCTTTTTCCCGCCGCCCTCCGGAGGCTCGATCCCCATCTCTTTCAGCTTGCGGTAAAGCGTGGAGCGGCCAATTCCCAGCCTTCGCGCAACTTCGCTCATCCTGCCGTCATAATGTTCGATCGCAAACTGGATCATCTCCCGCTCCATCTCCTCCAGCGGGCGGACATTGCCGTCTTCTCCGATAACGGGCAGCAAAGCGGGATGCAGCGGCTGCATCTCCTGTTGCGACGCTTTGTCGGGTTGCGGTGGTGGCGCGCTTTCCTGATGCGCCGGCTTTATTTCATCCGCGAGAAGCTTTTCGTCGATTCCTTCAACCTGTGCCCGTATCTGTGGGAATTCGGCGGCGGTGAGCACCGTTCCATCGCACAGGACCATGGCCCGGAAGACGGCATTTTCGAGCTGCCGGACATTGCCTGGCCAATCATATGCCGAGAGCAGCTTGATCGCATCCGACGATATCCCTGAAATATTCCGGCCGGTTGTCGCATCTCCGAACTGCGCGATGAAATACTGCACCAGGAGGGGAATATCGTCCCTGCGCTCACGCAGCGGCGGGACCGTTATCGGAAAAACGCCCAAGCGATAATAAAGGTCTTCGCGGAAGCGGCCTTCCCGCACGCGCTGCAGCAAATCGCGGTTCGTGGCCGAGATCAGGCGGATATCGACCTTCACCGTTCCCCGCCTGCCCACCGGGTCGACCTCGCCCTCCTGCACGGCGCGCAGCAGCTTCACCTGCACGTCCAACGGCAGTTCCCCGATCTCGTCGAGAAAGAGCGTTCCGCCGTTCGCCTCGACGAATTTGCCCGAGTGCTTCTCGGTGGCGCCGGTGAAGGCACCCTTCTCATGCCCGAAAAGGATGCTTTCCACGAGATTATCGGGAATCGCTCCGCAATTGACGGTGACGAAGGGCTTTCCTCGGCGGGCGCTTTCATTGCGGACGGCTCGGGCGATCAGTTCCTTGCCGACACCCGATTCACCCTCGATGAGAATCGGAATGTCGGAGGCAGCGGCTCTTTGTGCAAGACGCAGAACCTTTTCCATGGCAGGGCTGCGGGTGACGATATGGCGGAAGGAGAATTTGTCGGGCGCTTTCTCCCGCTTGCGCCGTTGCTGGCCTTCCAGCGCCTCCACCTTCAATGCGTTCTTCAGCGCGGCGGCAAGCCGCTCGGGCGAGACCGGCTTTACGACAAAATCGAAAGCGCCGGCGCGCATTGCCGCTACAGCGGTCTCCACGCCACCTGTCGCCGTCTGCACAATGACCGGCATGTCGATGCCGCGCTTGCGCATCGTCTCCATCACCTCGATGCCGTTCATGCCGGGCATCATCAGGTCGAGAATGACAGCGCGCAACTCTTCCGGTCGCACTTCCGCCAGGATACGCAACGCTGCTTCGCCGCCATCGGCCAGAACCGGCGCATAGCCGAGCCTGCGCACAGCCGCGTCGAGAAGGCGGAGCTGCACCGGGTCGTCGTCTACAATCAGCACCGTATCAGGCATGGATGCAACAACCGGAACACATTTTCGCACGCGTGACTGATGTCAGGCTAGAACTATATGACATTGGCTTCTAAACAGGCGCTCAAGAAACCCGGTGAACGAATCCTTGATCCGGCACACGCGTCATCCGAGAGGAACCATCCCATGGCTCACTATCCGAAAACGCCCGCGGGCCTGGCCCAAGCGACCGAAGCCGGAGCAAGGAAAGCCGATCTCGGCGCCTTACCCGAATGGAATCTGGCCGACCTCTACCCCTCTATGGACAGCACTGAGTTTTCTGAAGATCTAGCGCGCGCGGCGCGGGAGGCGACGGCCTTTGAGCAGAATTGGAAAGGCCGCCTCGCCGAGGAGGCTGGCAAGGGCACGAGCGGACGCCTGGGCGAGGCCGTGCGCGAATACGAAGCGCTGGATGAGCTCTTCGGGCGCATTGGTTCCTATGCCGGGCTTCTTTACACGGGTGACACTTCCGATCCGAAGCGCGCGAAATTCTATGGCGACGTGCAGGAGAAGCTGACGGATGCAAGCACGCATCTGCTTTTCTTCACGCTGGAGCTCAACAAGATCGACGACGCGTTGATCGAAGCCGCGATGAAGGACGACCCGATTTTCGGCCACTACAGGCCCTGGGTGCTCGACATCCGCAAATACCGGCCGCACCAGCTCGAGGATAGTATAGAGCGGCTTTTTCATGAAAGCGACGTGACAGGACGCGGCGCCTGGAACCGCCTCTTCGACGAGACTATGACCGGTCTGCGCTTCGATGTGGACGGCGAGGAGCTGACGCTGGAGCCGACGCTGAACCTGATGCAGGATCCCGACGGCGAGAAACGCCGCAAGGCTGCGGCGGCGCTGGCGGTCACGCTCAAGGACAATATGCGCCTTTTCACGCTGATCACCAACACGCTCGCCAAGGACAAGGAGATTTCCGACCGCTGGCGCAATTTCGCCGATGTGGCGGATTCCCGCCACCTTTCGAACCGCGTGGAACGCGAAGTGGTGGAAGCGTTGGCTGCCTCTGTTTGCGCAGCCTTCCCGCGCATTTCCCACCGCTACTATGCGATGAAGGCGAAGTGGCTGGGCATGGAAAAGCTCAACCATTGGGACCGCAACGCACCCCTTCCCGAAACGCCGCAATCCGTCATTGGTTGGGACGAGGCGAAGGAAACGGTGCTTTCCGCCTATGCCAGTTTCGCGCCCGAAATGGCGGACATCGCCAAACACTTTTTCGACCGCAACTGGATCGATGCGCCGGTGCGCCCGGGAAAATCGCCGGGCGCCTTCGCGCATCCGACTGTCCCTTCGGTGCACCCCTATGTGATGCTCAATTATATGGGCAAGCCCCGCGATGTGATGACGCTCGCCCATGAGCTCGGCCACGGCGTACACCAGGTGCTGGCGGCCGGTCAGGGCTCGCTCATGGCGGCGACCCCGCTCACTTTGGCCGAAACGGCCTCTGTCTTCGGCGAAATGCTTACCTTCCGCTCGCTGCTCGCCCGCACGACAGACAAGCGCGAGCGCAAGGCGATGCTCGCACAGAAGGCGGAGGACATGATCAACACGGTCGTGCGCCAGATCGCTTTCTACGAATTCGAACGCAAGGTGCATACGGAGCGCCGGCAGGGCGAGCTCACCGCCGACCGTATCGGCGAAATCTGGCTGGAGGTTCAGGCGGAGAGCCTCGGCCCGGCAATCGCCCTGCGCGAGGGATACGAAACCTTCTGGGCCTATATCCCGCACTTCATCCATTCGCCGTTCTATGTTTACGCCTACGCTTTCGGCGACTGTCTCGTGAATTCGCTCTTTGCCGTCTACCAGCAGGCGGAGAAGGGTTTTCAGGAAAAATATTTCGAGATGCTGAAAGCGGGCGGCACGAAACATCATTCCGAGCTTCTGGCGCCCTTCGGCCTGGATGCATCCGACCCCGCCTTCTGGACCAAGGGCCTCTCGGTCATCGAAAGCTTGATCGACGAACTGGAAGCGCTGGAGGAAGGCTGATCGCCTTTGAAGGAGATGTGCCAGCCCTCGCGCGCTACTACCCTAGCGCTCTTCCGCAACGACCTTACGGATGAGACCCTGTGCTTCTCCGTGCCGGAGGAAATTCTTCAGGCGGACGATCCGGAAGACCTTTTTCCCATGCTGGAAAAGGCAGAAGCACTCCGCCGCGCGGGCAAGTGGCTTGCAGGCTACATCTCCTATGAAGCTGGCTATCTGTTGGAACCCTCCCTCGTCCGGCACCTGCCGGAAGGTCGTCGCGCGCCTCTTTTATGCCTCGGCGTCTTCGGCGAGCCGTCAGGCGTTTTGCAAGACACTTCTTCTTCAGGCCAGCCGCCGCGCCTCTTCGACTTCAAGCTAGCCTGGACTTTTGAGGATTACCGGACCCGCTTCGAGCAGCTTCACCGCCATCTGCGGCTGGGCGATTGCTACCAGGGCAATCTCACCTTCCCCGTGCATGCTCGCTGGGAGGGCGATCCGCTCACGCTTTTCCAGGCGCTGACGGCGCGCCAGCCGGTGCGCTATGCGGCTTTCATTAATCTGGGCGGCCCGGTGGTGCTCTCACGCTCGCCCGAACTCTTTTTCGAGATCTCCGCCGATGGCTGGATCGAAACGCTTCCCATGAAGGGCACGATGCCGCGGGGCAAGACGCCTCGCGAAGACGAAGCGCTGAAGGAAGCCCTGCGCAACGACCCGAAGAACCAGGCGGAAAACCGCATGATCGTCGACCTCCTGCGCAACGACATCTCGCGCATTTCGCAGGTCGGCACGCTCGACGTGCCGGAGCTTTTTCACGTGGAGAGCTACCCCACTGTCCACCAGATGATCAGCCGCGTTCGGGCAAAGCTGTGCGACGGGCTGGCGCTGGCCGATATTCTCGCCGCACTCTTTCCCTGCGGCTCGGTCACCGGTGCTCCGAAGATTTCCGCCATGAAGATCCTGCGGGAACTTGAGGCAACCCCGCGGGATGTTTACTGCGGCGCCATCGGCTGGGCGGCACCCGACGGGCGCATGCGCTTCAGTGTGGCGATCCGCACCATTTCTCTCTATCCGGGCGGTGATGCAGTCTTTAATGTCGGCGGCGGTGTGGTCTTTGATTCCACCGCCCGCGATGAATATGACGAATGCCTGCTGAAGGCCCGATTCGCCACCAGCGAAATTTGCGCTGCGCCCTGAAAACCGACCACCGGAGCCTTACCTTTCATGTTCATCGTTTCGCTTGAATATGTCGTGCCCATCGAAGAGATCGAGCCACACGTTTCCGGCCACATGCAGTGGCTGCAGAAATGTTACGAGGAGGGCATCTTTCTCGCCTCGGGGCGCAAGGTGCCGCGCACCGGCGGCGTAATATTGGCGCGCGGCAGCCGCGCCGCCCTGCAGGAGTGCCTGATGCAGGACCCTTTCGCTATCCACGAGCTCGCCCGGTACGAAATCACCGAGTTCGTCGCATCCCAGACCGTGCCTGGCCTCGAAGGGCTTAAGGAATGACCTTTGTGCCGAGGCATGAAGGGCTCTTTGGTCATTCCCGCTTTATTGTGACGCCGTTCTGTGTTTTGAGCTGGCAGTCCTAAATCGACCAATGAGGAGAAACCACTGAAATGGCTGAGAAGAACTGGCCCATTCATGGAACGATCACCGGCCCTGTCGTGATGATCGGCTTCGGCTCGATCGGCCGCGGAATGCTGCCCCTCATTGAGCGCCATTTCCGTTTCGACAAATCCCGCATGGTGGTGATCGATCCCGTCGACACCGACCGCAAGCTTTTGGACGAGCGCAGCATCCGCTTCATCCAGACCCATGTCACGAGGGAGAATTACCGCGAACTCCTCACGCCCCTTTTGACCGAGGGCACCGGCCAGGGCTTTTGCGTCAACCTCTCGGTTGACACCTCCTCTCTCGACCTGATGAAGCTCTGCCGCGAGCTCGGCGTGCTCTACATCGATACCGTTGTAGAGCCGTGGCTCGGTTTTTATTTCGATACTTCCGTGAGCAACGAATCGCGCACGAACTATGCGCTGCGCGAGACGGTCCGCGAAGAAAAGCGAAGGAGCCCCGGCGGCACGACGGCGGTCTCCACCTGCGGGGCAAATCCAGGCATGGTCTCCTGGTTCGTCAAGCAGGCGCTCGTCCATCTCGCGCAGGATATGATGCTCGAATTTGAAGAGCCTGGCCCTTACGATCGCGAAGGCTGGGCGGCTCTCATGCGGAAGGTGGGCGTGAAAGGCATCCACATAGCCGAGCGCGACACCCAGCGCACCCGCAAGCCCAAGCCTATGAACGTCTTTTGGAACACCTGGTCGGTGGAGGGTTTCATTTCCGAGGGCCTGCAGCCGGCCGAGCTTGGCTGGGGCACGCACGAGAAATGGATGCCGTCGAACGCGCGTGGGCACGACAAGGGCTGCATGGCGGGGATCTACCTGGAGCAGCCGGGGGCCAACACCCGCGTACGCACCTGGTGCCCCACGCCCGGCGCGCAATACGGGTTCCTCGTCACGCACAACGAAGCGATCTCGATAGCCGACTTCTTCACCGTTCGGGACGAGAGCGGCGATGTAATCTATCGCCCGACTTGCAATTACGCTTATCACCCCTGCAACGACGCGGTGCTCTCGCTGCACGAGATGTTCGGGGCTGGCGGCAAGGCGCAGCCCGTCCAACATGTTCTGGACGAAAAGGAGCTCGTGGACGGGGTCGATGAGCTTGGTGTGCTCCTCTACGGCCATGACAAGAACGCCTACTGGTATGGCTCGCAGCTCTCCCTGGAAGAGGCGCGGGAGCTTGCGCCTTACCAGAATGCCACGGGCCTGCAGGTGACCTCCGCAGTGCTTGCCGGCATGGTCTGGGCGCTCGAAAACCCCGAGGCCGGCATTGTCGAGGCCGATGAGGTTGACTATCGCCGCTGCCTGGAAGTTCAGCTTCCCTATCTCGGCCCGGTTAAGGGCTATTATACCGACTGGACACCGCTTGAGGGGCGTCCTGGCCTTTTCTCCGAGGAGATCGACCAGTCCGACCCATGGCAATTTCGCAACATCCTCGTGCGGTAATGCTCCTCTGACCGCATGACGGGTTGCATTCGCGGCAAAAGTGCGGCGAATGGAAATGTCACTTACAGAGGAGGCGGGTATGATTTCCTTTCGCTCAGCGGCAAGCTTCGCGGGTCTGGCTGCCGCACTCATCATTTCCGGCTGCGTCGGCATGCCCCGCTCGGCGGAGTCCGCCCTTGAGGGTCAGTGGGTCGACGCACAGGGCGTCGGCGTTTCTACGTTCTCGGGCGGCCAGTTCGCCACGGTCGCCAGCGACACCGGCAATCGGCTGTCCCAGGGCACTTACCGGTTCCGCGATGGGCAAACGGTCGAAATCTCGATGACCTCGCTGATTCGCCAGACGCAGACGAACTTGACCTGCTCGCTCACAACGCCGAACCAGCTTAGCTGCACCAGCGCGCAAGGCCAGCGCTTCGTCCTGACCCGCCGCGCCTGACGAGCACCAATACGGCATGGGATCGCCCGGTTACGGCCGGGCACCCGGTATTGCCAATCTTCAATCGGAACAGCGTTGCGCCGGCTAATTGCAGGGGGCGCAGAGCGTTTTCCCATGCAAGTTTTACTTGCACCCTCCCCGAAGCCGGTGCCAACATGCCGGCAGGATATGCAGCTCGTTGCGAAACCGACACGATAGCGCGCTAGAGCGGGAACACGGCAGTCTCGGGGAGATCAGACATGAAAAACTTGGCAGTCCTTGCCCTCGGTGCTTCGGCTTTGGCGCTTTCTTCGGCACCTTCCTTCGCCGACTACACGCTTAACATCCTGCACATCAACGACTGGCACAGCCGCATCCAATCCATCAACGCGTTCGAGTCCACCTGTTCGGATGAGGACGAATCGGCGGGCAAATGCTTCGGCGGCGCAGGCCGGCTTGTGACTGCCGTGGAGGATGCGCGCAACGCGCTCCAGGGACAGAACGTGCTTTTCCTGAACGCCGGCGACAATTTCCAGGGTTCGCTTTTCTACATCACCTATAAGGGAACCGCTGAGGCCGAATTTCTGAACGTCATGAAGACCGACGCCATGGTGGTCGGCAATCACGAGTTCGATGACGGCGAGGATGGCCTTGCCGCCTTCCTCGAGAAGGTGGAGTTCCCCGTGCTCGGCTCCAATGTGAAGGCGCAGCAGGCGTCCAAGCTGGGCGACCGAGTGAAGGAATATGTGATCCTCGATGTGGGCGGCGAGAAGATCGGCATTGTCGGGGCCGTGGCCAACGACACGGCCGAGCTCTCCTCGCCCGGGGAAAACGTCTCCATCATCACTGATGTCGATGGCATCACCGCCGCGGTGAAGGCGGTGCAGGACGAGGGCGTGAACAAGATCATAGCGCTCACCCATGTGGGCTACCCGCGTGATCTTGAAGCCATAGCAAAAATTCCCGGCGTGGATGTGGTGGTGGGCGGCCACAGCCACACGTTGCTTTCCAACACCGCGGAGGGCGCCGAGGGCCCATATCCGACCATGGTGGAGAACCCCGAGGGCTATCAGGTGCCTGTCGTTCAGGCGGCTTCCTATTCGAAATATCTGGGCGACCTGAAAGTGGTGTTCGACGATTCAGGCGTGGTCAAGGAAGCTTCCGGCGAGCCGAAGCTGCTCGATGCCCAGGTCCAGCCGGACGAGGCGGTGCTGGCGCGCGTGAAAGAGCTCGCCGGTCCAATCGAGGAGCTGAAGGCCCAGGTGGTCTCCGAAACCTCCGCGTCAATTGACGGCAGCCGCGAAACCTGCCGCGCCCGCGAATGTCAGATGGGCAATCTGGTGACGGATGCCATGCTGGCCCGCACCAAGGACCAGGGTGTGCAATTCGCCATCACCAATGGCGGCGGCCTGCGCGCCTCGATCGATGCGGGCGAAGTCACGATGGGCGAGGTGCTGGAGGTGCTGCCCTTCCAGAACACGCTCGCGACCTTCCAACTCACCGGTTCGGATGTGATCGCTTCGCTCGAAAGCGGCGTCAGCCAGATCGAGGAAGGGGCCGGCCGTTTTCCCCAGGTGTCCGGCCTGCGCTACAGCTTCGACAAATCGGCGCCTGCCGGCCAGGGCCGTATCAGCAATGTAGAGGTGCAGACGGCAGATGGCGGCTGGGCGCCCATCGACCCGAACGCTACCTACACCATCGCCACCAACAATTTCATGCGCAATGGCGGCGATGGCTACAGCCTTTTTGGGGAAAAGGGCCAGAACGCTTATGATTACGGCCCCGGCCTTGAGCAGGTGCTGGCCGATTATCTCGCGGCCAACAATCCCTACAAGCCCTATACCGATGGCCGCATAACGGAGGTGGCCGCCGCCGCGCCTTCGGATTCTGCGGAGCCTCCATCTGCCGAAGCTCCCGCCACGCAGCCGTCGGGCGAGGCCTCGACCACAACCCAGCCTGTTCAGCCGGCGCCTGCGCCGGGCGAAACAGCCGAAGCCACGCCGCCGGCCGGTGAGGCCGAACCGGCGGAGTCCGGCACGGAGACGGCCGCGGCGGCCCCGGATGCTGGCGCGGCCGAAGCCAGGGAGGCTGTCACCACGCATGTTATCGTCAGCGGCGACACGTTGTGGAACCTTGCGGAGGAATTCTACGGCGATCCAATGCAGTGGCGAAAGCTTGCGGACGCAAATCCGCAATTGCGGCCCAACCGGCTAGTCGTGGGCGCAACCCTCAACATTCCGCCGGCGGAATAGCCGAGCTTCAGGGGATTGCCTGAACGCCGAAGCGTAAATGCCGCGCGCCGCAGCGGCATTTTCCCTCCTGCGGCTAGAAGTGGCATTGCTTTCGCGCCGAAATCATCTACCTGTCATGGTTATCCAAGGAGCGTAAGATGACACTCGAAAGGACCGGCCGGGACGAAGAGAAGGCTTTGACGCAGCCGCCCTCGGGGCATTCCTCCGTTCAGGCCGGCAAGGTCGGCGTTCTTCTTGTCAATCTTGGCACTCCCGACGGCACGGATTACTGGCCCATGCGGCGCTATCTTGGCGAGTTCCTGTCCGACCGCCGGGTGATCGAGTGGCCGCGGGCGGTCTGGTATCCGATCCTTTACGGAATCATCCTTGCCCGGAGGCCAAAGAAATCCGGCGCGCTCTACGCGAAGATCTGGAACAGGGAGCAAAATGAATCGCCTCTGCGCACTTTCACCCGCGCGCAGGGGCAGAAGCTCGCCACCGCTCTCGCAGACAAGGAGAACGTCATCGTCGATTGGGCGATGCGCTATGGCAGCCCTTCGATCGAAACGGTGACGAAGAGCCTCATCGAGCGCGGTTGCGACCGTATCGTGATGTTTCCGCTTTATCCGCAATATTCGGCAACGACCACGGCGACGGTGAACGACAAGTTCTTCGAAGCGCTGATTGAGATGCGTCACCAGCCGGCGGTCCGCACCGTGCCCGCCTATCCGGAAGAGCCGGTCTATATCGATGCGCTTGTCCGTTCCATCGAGCGGCATTTGGCGACCCTTGACTTCGAGCCGGAGGTGGTGGTCGCGTCCTATCATGGCATCCCGCAGAGCTACGCGCGGCGCGGCGATCCATATTATGAGCAGTGCCTGGCGACCACGGCGCGCGTGCGCGAGCGGCTCGGCTGGGACGAGAAGAAGCTCATCACCACCTTCCAATCCCGCTTCGGCCCGGAAGAATGGCTACAGCCCTACACGGACAAGACCGTGGAGCAGTTGGCGCGCGACGGTGTGAGGTCCATCGCCGTGATCAACCCTGGCTTTGTCTCCGACTGCCTGGAGACGCTGGAAGAAATCGCCGTCGAGGCCGACAGAACTTTCCGCGAGGCCGGTGGCAAAAACTTCACCCACATCCCCTGTCTGAACGACAGCGATGAAGGCATGGCTGTCATCGAGTCGCTTATCCGCCGCGAGATGTCAGGCTGGGCCTAATAGCCCGGCGCCTTCGCCTTCGCGCCGAGAATTTTAACCTGCCCCCCCAACGGGCGCCTTCCATCTTCACAGTATTCCAAACAGCCCCTTTCCATCGGGCGCGGCGCTGCCTAACTGTGGAGAGGATTTTTGCAGGAGAGCGCCATGATCGATCCGAAAAAGCTGCTTGAAGGATTTTTGGGTTCTCGCACATCGGGGTCTCCGCTCGGAGGCCAGGCCGACAAGCTGACCCGGTTTGCGAAGGACAACCCGATCGCCACCGGAGCGATCGTGGCTGCTTTGCTCGGGACGGGCACGGGGCGAAAACTTGCCAAAAACGCTCTGAAGGTCGGCGGCATGGCCGCGATCGCTGGGCTCGCCTACAAGGCCTATCAGGATTATCAGGCAGGCAAGAGGCCGGGCGAGGGGGTGAAGGAAGGCACTCTCCTGCCGCCGCCCCAGGACACCGGTTTCAATCCGGCGCTCGCGCCGCAGGGGGAGGATCAATTCGCCCTGACGCTGGTGCGCGCCATGATCGCGGCGGCGCGCGCCGACGGGCATATCGACGAGACGGAGCGGCGGAAAATCTCGGAGCGGCTCAAATCGAGCGGCATCGACGAGGAAGTTGAAAGCTTCCTCATAGAGGAACTGGGCCGGCCGGTGGATGTCGACGCGCTCATAGGGGCCGCCCAGACGGAGGAGCAGAGAGTTGAGCTCTACACGGCGTCCCGGCTTGCCATCGAGCCCAGGACGCGCGCGGAGCGCGGCTATCTCGACATGCTCGCCGGCCGTCTCAACCTGCCGGATGCACTCGTGGACCATATCGAGGCCACGGTGGCGGAAACGGTCTCGGTCTGACCCGGTTCTTGCCAAAATCCGTGCGCCGGGCATAAGGTGCACCCGTATCGCCTTTGGATGGCGGTGCGGGCGGCGGTGATCGGCCGCCTCTGTGCTAAGGATTGGGCCGCATCCGGGGCGCGGAATGCCGGCAGCCAGCCACCATCACGTCCTGTTTGGAAAGCCCGCGTCTTCTTGCGCGGCCGCTATTGGAGGATGTGTTGTCCAGAATCCTGGTTGGGCTTTTTCTCGTCCTTGTCGCCTTGCTGCCTGAAAAGGCGCTCGCGCAGGAGCGCATCACCGTCTTTGCCGCGGCAAGCCTGAAGGAGGTAATGGATCGCGCCAGCGCTGCCTTCAAGGAGGAGAGCGGCACAGAGGTTGTCGTTTCACTCGCGTCGAGTTCGGTGCTTGCCCGGCAAATCGAGGCCGGCGCACCGGCCGATATCTTTATCTCTGCCGACCAGCAGTGGATGGACTGGGCCGCACAGCGCAATCTGATCCGCAATGAGAGCCGCAGGGTTGTCGCGGGAAACGAGCTTGTCATCGTCGGCGCCGAGCCGGCGCCCGCTGACACCGGGCCGGACATAATCCTCTCCACGGGGCGCTTTGCCATGGGAGACCCGACGCATGTGCCGGCCGGGATATATGCAAAGGCGGCGCTGACAAACCTTGGCCTGTGGGACAAGGTGAGAGAGCGGGCCGTCTTTGGGGAAAATGTGCGCGTGGCGCTGGAGTTGGCCGAACGGGCCGAGGTGAGGGCGGCAATTGTCTACGGATCGGATCAGCTTGCCGCAAAGGAGCTTGCGCGTATCTACACTTTTCCGGCCGAGAGCCATCCGCCGATCATCTATCCGGCAGCAGCGACGGCAAAGGCCAAACCCGAGGCCGATGCCTTTCTGGACTTCCTTGCCGGAGAGAGTGGGCGGAAGATCTTTCGGGATCTGGGTTTCGCACCGCCGGCTTCATGATTTATTGGCTGTATCCACTAATGTTAAGCCTCTTCACACCCCCCTCTGGCCTGCCGGCCATCTCCCCCTCAAGGGGGGAGATCAGGTCTCACGAACGAGTATGCCAATCATCTGCGTCGCAGAATGAGCGCCGAGGCAAGCGGCCAGCGCAATCTCCTCCTTTGAGTGGCAGATGGCCGGCAGGCCAGAGGGGGGTGCAAGGAAGCGAATGCAAAACTTCCCTTTGCCATATGCTTCTGGTCCCTCTGGCGGAGGGGACGAAGTGAGCGAAGCGGAAATCGAAATCCTCTTGCTTTCGGCCAAAGTGGCGCTTGCCGCGATGCTGTTCTCCATCGTGCCAGCTTTTGCGGTGGCCTGGCTTCTCGCGCGGGGGCGTTTTGCCGGAAAGGCCCTGCTCCAGGCAGTGGTTACGCTGCCGCTCGTGTTGCCGCCGGTCGTGACCGGCTATGGGCTGCTCGTTCTCTTTGGTTCGCGCGGACCGCTCGGCCGCGTGTTTGAAAGCTTTTTTGACATCAGCTTCGCTTTCCGCTGGACGGGGGCGGCGCTCGCCGCCGGCGTGATGGCCTTTCCGTTGTTGGTGCGCCCGATCCGGCTATCGCTGGAAGCAGTCGACCGGGGGCTTGAAGAAGCCGCCTCCACGCTGGGCGCGTGGTCGCCTATTGTCTTTCTGACCGTCACATTGCCGCTTGCCCTTCCGGGGTTGTTGGCGGGCATTGTGCTCGGCTTTGCAAAGGCGCTGGGTGAATTCGGCGCCACGATCACCTTTGTTTCCAACGTTCCCGGAGAGACGCAGACGCTGTCCCTTGCAATTTACGCACTCATGCAGAGCCCCGAAGGAGATGCGGCGGCGCTGCGCCTGATCGGGCTTTCCATCATACTCGCCCTCGGCGCAGTCGTTGTTTCGGAATGGGTGGCAAGACGGCTGGAGAGGAGAGCCTAGTGGAAGTGCTCGCGGTCGATATTACAGGGAAAGCGGGCACCTTCGCCGTTTCAGCGCGGTTTACCGCCGAGCAGGGCGTGACTGCCCTTTTCGGCCGTTCCGGCGCGGGAAAGAGCACAATCCTCAAAATGATTGCCGGCACGGCACGGCCGGAAAGGGGGCGGATCACCGCTGGCCCTCGCGTGTTCTTCGACAGCGATGCGGGCATCAACCTGGCGCCGCGAAGGCGGGGCGTCGGCTTCGTTTTCCAGGATGGACGGTTGTTTCCGCACCTCTCCGTGCGCTGGAATCTCACCTATGCGCGCTGGGCCGGGCGGCGCGCGGGAACCCGCGCGCTGGACGAGGTGGTGGCACTCCTGGGGCTTGAAGCCCATCTGGAGCGCTATCCCGAGACGCTTTCAGGCGGGGAGTGCCAGCGGGTCGCCATCGGTCGCGCCCTATTGGCCGATCCGCAGATTTTGCTAATGGACGAGCCGCTCTCATCGCTCGACCAAGAACGGCGTGCCGAGATCCTTCCGTATCTTGAGGCCGTCGCCAACGAAACGCGCATACCCGTGCTCTATGTGAGCCATGACACGGACGAGGTTGCCCGGCTCGCCGACCGGGTGGTGGCGATCGAAGCGGGGCGTGTGCGCGCCATCGGTACCGCGGCTGAAGTCCTGGGGCATGGATCGGGGAAAGGGGGGGGCGCCGTTTCGATCCTGGAAGGACGGGTGATTGAAGTGGACGCCGACTATGGCACGGCGACAATTGCGGCGAGCGGTGGCTTCATCGAGCTTTCTGCGGAGAAACTGGTTGCGGGAAACAGTGTGCGCTTGAGGCTGAATGCGGCAGATATCGCGATTGCCACGGCACCACATGACGGCCTTTCGATCCGCAATCAGCTCCGCTGCGAGGTCAAAAAAATCGAGAGACAAGGCAACGCGGTGGAAGTGAGGCTCGCATTCGGCAGCGAATTTCTTTTGGCGCGAATCACTGCCAAATCCGCCGATATGCTAAGGCTCATTGAAGGGATGCAGGTGGTTGCCTTGGTCAAGGCAGTGTCCATTGAACGAGCGAGAAACCTACCTTAGGTTGTGTTAGCGGGAAACTCCGATGCCGTGCACTATCAGGGGTTGTTTCCGTTAACCTTTTGTTAAGAAAGTCGCGGCATTCTGTCCCATGTCGAATCGGCTTTCCTCCTCCCAAGCAGGTTCGAATCCGGGGCGGCCTAAGTGCCGCCCCGACCGCTTTTTCACTTCATAATTCCAGCTGCCTATAGTCGGCATTCCGCTTTGATGCCGAGGCGCGACATCAGGGCTTGTGCAGCCTCAACCAAAGTTCAGGTCAAGCATTTTTGCCAGCGTTGGCAGGTGCTATTGCCCGGTCCTAGCCAGGAAGTCGCCCATGCGACCGATCGCGCGCAGGATGTTTTCTTCCGAATTGGCATAGGACAGGCGGATATAGCCTTCTCCCAGAACGCCGAAATCCGGGCCGCCGACAAGCGCCACGCCGGCCTCATCCAGAAGGGCGGCGGCAAGCTTCTTGGCTTTCCAACCCGTCCCGCGGATGTTCGGGAAAGCATAGAAAGCGCCTTTGGGCGTGAGGCAGGTGACGCCGGGGAGCCCGTTCAGACCTTCAACCACCAGCTTCCGGCGCGAAGCGAAGGCGCGCATCATCTTCTCGACATCGTCCTGCGGGCCGTCGATGGCGGCGATGCCGGCATATTGCGCCGGCGCGTTGACGCAGGACCAGCAGTTGACCGCAAGCTTGCGCACGAGGCCGTATAGCCGGTCGGGCCAGATTGACCACCCGAGGCGCCAGCCGGTCATCGCCCAGGTCTTGGACCAGCCGTTGAGCACGATCAGGCGGTCGCGGATCTCGGGGAAGGTGAGGAGGGAGGTGGCCTTCTCGCCGTCATAGGTCATCACATCGTAGATTTCGTCGGAGAGGATCGCGACCTGAGGATGCGCCTCAAGCCCCTTCACCAATCTGGCAATTTCCTCGCGCGGGGCGACGCCGCCCGTGGGGTTTGCGGGCGAGTTGAGGATCAGGAGGCGCGTCTTCGGCGTGATCAGCGAAAGCGTTTCCTCGGCGGAGAAGGCAAAGCCGTTCTCCTCGCGAATCGGCACGGGCACCGGCTTTGCCCCGGTGAACTCGATCATCGAGCGATAAATCGGGAAGCCGGGATCGGGATAAAGGATCTCCGCACCCGGCTCGCCGAACATGAGGATGGCCGCGAACATGGTGGGCTTGCCGCCGGGGAGGATCATGATGTTCTCGGGCGACACTTCCACACCCGTGGTCGCGAGGGTGCGCCGCGCCACCGCCTCCCGCGCGGCGAGGATGCCGTTTGCAGGAGTGTATCCATGATGACCGTCGCGCAGCGCCTTTACCGCCGCTTCCACGATATGCTCGGGCGTGTGGAAATCAGGCTGGCCGATGCCGAGATTGATGATATCGCGGCCCTGATGGGCAAGTTCCGTGGCCCGCGCCAATACGGCAAAGGCATTTTCCTCGCCTATTCGATCGAAGGCGGCTACGGTCTGGAGCATCGGGCGTTTCCGTCTGGTTCTGTTGTTTTATGCGCGCTTTTGTGAAGCTTTGCGCCGAAAACGTCAATCGAGAGTCCGACCTTGAAGGAACTGATGAACTGGACCGCCCGGCCCGGGCCCGCCCGCGAGCCACTGACGGGCCGTTATGTCCGGCTGGAACCGCTCGATCCAGGCGCGCATGGCGATGGGCTTTTCGCCGTCTCATGCGTTGCGGATGCGGCGGAGCGCTTCCGCTGGCTCGGCGACTATCCGCCAAAGAGCCGCGAGGAATTCCAGCCCTGGCTCGATAAGGCTTCCGCGAGCGATGATCCCCTGTTCTTCGCTGTCGTCGATGCTGTGACAGGCAAGGTCGGCGGCCGGCAGGCGCTGATGCGCATCGACAGGGCAAACGGCGTGGCTGAGATCGGCAACATCTATTGGGGGCCGGGCATTGCGAGGACGAGGCTCGCGACCGAGGCGCTGTTTCTTTTCGCAGGGCATGTCTTCGACGATCTCGGCTATCGCCGCTTCGAATGGAAGTGCAATAACCTCAACGAGCCCTCAAAACGCGCAGCGCTTCGCTTCGGTTTCCGCTTTGAGGGGATTTTCCGCCAGCATATGGTTGTGAAGGGCGTGAACCGCGACACCGCATGGTTCGCGATGCTCGATCATGAATGGCCGGCGATACGCCGCACCATGGAATTGTGGCTTGCGCCGGAAAATTTCGATAGCAAGGGGCGGCAAGTGGAACGGCTCGAAACCTTCAGGGAAAAAGCGCGTGGAGATCAGCTTTAGTCAGGGCGGAGTACTCGGCGAGAGTGCGCTCAAGGCACGCGGCGGGCGGAGATGAACGAAAATCGTGGTTCCATTATCGCAGCCGCGCTCATCCTGATCGGTTTCGGCATCGTTGCCTTTCTGATGCCGCGGATCATGCTGTGGGTGGCTAATTTCTCCGCCGCCGCGGCAGGTGTGGTCGCGGCGGTCTTCGTGGCGGCGTTTTTCCTGGTGTTCTGGCTGAGGGCGCGCAGCCAAAGGCGAAAGGAAAAATAGCTCAAGCTGCCAGGGATATCTTCCGCCCCGCCGGCTCCAGCACCCCCTGCGCGCCATTAAGCGCACCGTCGACGAGCTCCAGTGCCAGAAAGCGCTCTTTTTCGTAAGGGCCGGGCATAGCGAGCCGGTCGGTCTTTTCCGCTGAAAAGCCGAAGCGGGCATAGTAGGGCGCATCGCCCACGAGCAGGATGGCGCCGTGGCCCAGACGCCCGGCCTCGGCGATCGCGTGCTGCATAAGGGCTTTGCCAACGCCCATGCTCTTCAGCGACGGCTCGACCGAGAGCGGCCCGAGCAGCAGGGCGGGCGATCCGCCATGGCCGAGCCGGACGTTCCAGAGGCGGACGGTGCCGATCAGCGAACCGTCGGCGGCGCGGGCCACAAAGGCAAGACCTTCGGCCGGCAGGCGGCCTCGGCGCAGCTTCTCAGAGGATTTGCGCCTGCGTTTCGGACCCATTGCACGGTCGAGCAGCGCCTCGCGCGCGGGAATATCGGCGGGCGTTTCGGGTGCAACGGAGAAAGCAGGCGTTTTGCCTACGGCCGGGAAATCATCGATCCCGAAGGTTTCGACAGCGTGTTGGGACATGGCCCCGATCCTTCATAAGCGGCTGTTCCACGAGAGCCGGCGCGGACGTGCTACCGCGCCAGCCGATCCGAAAGGCTTTTCGCCTCTCCTTTGCTGCATTTGTGCGGCGCTGGGTGATGCCACCCGGCTGCAAAATGCTCTAGATCACGTAGGATCGAAGCGGCTCGAAACCGTTGAACGCCACCGAGGCATAGGTCGTCGTATAGGCGCCCGTGCCCTCGATCAGCACCTCATCGCCGATCGTCAGCGAGACCGGCAGAGGATAAGGCGTCTTCTCGTAGAGCACGTCCGCCGAATCGCAGGTGGGGCCGGCGAGCACGCAGGGAGTTGTCTCGCTGCCATCATGCCGGGTGACCAGCGGATAGCGGATCGCCTCGTCCATCGTCTCGGCGAGGCCGCCGAACTTGCCGATGTCGAGATAGACCCAGCGCACATTGTCGTTGTCGGCCTTCTTCGAGATGAGCACGACTTCCGACTTGATGACGCCGGCATTGCCGACCATGCCGCGGCCCGGCTCGATGATCGTCTCCGGGATGCGGTT
The DNA here is from genome assembly GCF_011317445.1 of Chelativorans multitrophicus. Taxonomy (GTDB): domain Bacteria; phylum Pseudomonadota; class Alphaproteobacteria; order Rhizobiales; family Rhizobiaceae; genus Chelativorans; species Chelativorans multitrophicus. The sequence goes on along the minus strand of NZ_JAAAPL010000001.1, from coordinate 1,967,719 downwards.
GCCGAAATGCTTTCGCAGCGACGAGAAAATCGCCTGGCCATAGGCCTGTGCTTCCGGCACGTCGCGGAGGTAGCGGGTCGGGAAACCGCCGCCCATATTCACCATCCGCAGGACGATGCCTTCGTCGGCCAAAGCGGCGAAGACCATGCGGGCATCGCTCAGCGCGCGATCCCACGCGGAAAGATCCGTCTGCTGAGAGCCGACATGGAAGGAGACGCCATAGGGCTCAAGGCCGAGCTGCTTCGCACGACGCAGGACATCGACGGCCATGGCGGGCACGCAGCCGAATTTGCGCGAAAGCGGCCATTCGGCGCCGGCTCCATCCGTCAACACACGGCAGAAAACCTTGCTGCCCGGTGCTGCGCGCGAGATCTTCTCCACTTCCTCGGTGCTGTCGACGGCAAAGAGCCGGATGCCCAGCGCGAAGGCGCGGGCTATGTCACGCTCCTTCTTGATCGTGTTGCCGTAGGAGATGCGGTCAGGCGTCGCGCCGGCGTCGAGCGCCATCTCGATCTCCGCCACGGAGGCCGTGTCGAAAGAGGAGCCGAGCGAGGTCAGCAGGCGCAGGATCTGCGGCGCAGGATTGGCCTTCACGGCATAGTAGATCCTGGAATCCGGCAGCGCCCGCTCGAAGGCGAGGTAGTTGTCGCGCACGACATCGAGATCGACCACGAGGCAGGGACCGTCGGGTCGTCGGGTGGCGAGAAAGTCAAGGATGCGCTGAGTAGCCATCATTTCCCTCCGTCGGCGGCCAAGGCCGCTCAAGAAAGCTCAAGCTCTGCGAGCCTTGCGGCCCGCGGTGGACAAAGGATGCGCCTTTGCGTTTCCGCGGCCGGAGGGTGGAGAGCACCGGACCGTTGACGCGTCTTGCGCATTGCGATGAGCTTCCGCCGCAAGGCGAAGGCTCGCTTTGTCTGCCTCAGCTTTGGATGGGATGTCCCTCCGCACTGCCGGCAATGAAGGTGTGCCTCTTCAGTAACCCCGGTCTTTGGACAACCGGCAGACACCAGAAAGGCCCGCACCGTCGTTGCTTCAAGATGTCCTCGATCTTCGGTTGGCCGTAAGATCGACTGGAGCGGTTAGGTCCAGGTACCGTACCGGTTTCCTCGCCATTTCGAGGCCCGGCGGACACCCACAGGCACGTGCGACTTTGGGCAAGGCGGGATATAGGCGCGTTCGATGTCACAATCAACGCCAAATTTTCGGGCGCTTGAAAAATTTGGCACATGCGCCGATTGTCTGCCGATCAGCCAAGGAGAATCGTCATGACGGGCACGCGGGACAGCCTGAACGCGTTTCTGGACTACCCGCAAACAGCGGTGCCCTCATCGCCCACCGGCCTGCTTCGTGGCCTCTCGTTCGGCGTGAAGGATATTTACGACGTTGCCGGCTATCCGACCGGATGCGGGAACCCGCAGAAGGAAGCCGAACGAGGCCCTGTATCCCACTCTTCGCCGGCGATCCAGGCCTTGCTCGACGCAGGCGCGGCCTTTGCGGGCAAGACACAGACCGACGAACTCGCCTTCTCGATGATGGGCATGAACGCGCATTTTCCCCCGCCGGTGAATCCGAGGGCGCCGGAGCGCGTCACGGGAGGCTCATCCTCCGGGTCGGCGGCGGCCGTGGCTGGCGGACTGGCAGACTTCGCCATCGGATCGGACACGAACGGATCGGTGCGGATTCCCGCTTCCTTCTGCGGCCTGATAGGCTTGCGCACCACGCACGGGCGAATCAGCATGGAAGGCGCCATGCCGCTCGCGCCGTCATTCGATACATTTGGCTGGTTTGCTCGCGATGCCCGCACATACGAGGCTGTCGGCGAGGTGCTCCTGGGAGAGGACTTTCATGGCGGGACACTGCGCTCGCCGGTTCGAATCAGTGAATTCGAGGCACGGCTTTTCGGCCAAGCGGAGAGCGCGGCCTATGGAGAGATGCTCGGCCGTGTGCTCGATCACTTCGGGAAATCTGCGGGATATGTCGCCCTTCCCGGCGAAATCGAGGATCTGTATGAGTGCTTCCGGCAGATCCAGGCCCATGAGGCTTGGCTTTCCCAGGCATATTTTCTGTCGCAGCAGGACCGGGAACTCGGCCCGGGAGTGAAAGAGCGCTTCGCCTACGGCCGGTCGATCAGTGATGAGACGGCAGAAAACGCAAGGCGAAGGCGGCGCGAATTCCAGGCCGATTTCAATGCACTGATGCGCCCTGATATGGTGGTGGTAATGCCAACACAGCCCTCGGCTGCGCCGCTCAAGATCGCCACTCTTGAGGAACAGGAAAGCTATCGCCACAGGGGCCTTGCGCTCACCTGCATCGCCGGGCTGCTCGGCTGGCCGCAGATCTCCATACCGCTCGGAGAGGTGCATGGCGCGCCCTTCGGCATTTCCCTCCTCGGGCCGGCAGGCAGCGACCGCCAGCTCATACGGCTCGCCTCCAAGATCCTCGCGGGTTCGTAGGATCATGGATACGTTGACGCGGATGCGCGCTTTCATCCAAGTCGCCGATGCGGAAGGATTTTCAGCGGCGGCGCGGAAATCGGGCCGCTCAAAGGCTTTGCTTTCCAAATATGTGCGGGAACTCGAGGATGAACTGGGGGCGTTGCTGCTGAACCGCACGACCCGGAAATTTTCGCTTACCGAAGCCGGCGGGCTTTATTACCAGCGTGCGCTCGAACTCGTACGGGAAATCGATGCGCTGTCGGAAACCGTTCGCGAATCGGCAAGCGGTATACGTGGCCGCATAAAGCTTTCCGCCCCCCGAACCTTTGCAGACGCTCCCATTGGCCAGTCGCTGATCGATTTTGCGACGGCCCATCCGGAAATCACGCTCGATATTCAGCTGGATGACCGCTTTGTAGACCTTGTGGAGGAGGGGTTCGATCTCGCGATCCGGATCACGAAGCTTGATGATTCCAGCATGATCGCGCGGCGGCTCAACCCTTTCCGAGTACTGCTTTGCGCCTCGCCCTCCTTGATCGAGAAATATGGAAAACCGACGCATCCTCGCGAGTTGCAGAACCTGCCATGCCTCATCGACACCAACAGCCGCTACCGGCACAACTGGCCATTTCAGGAGGGGGGCGTGCCGATAACCGTGCCGGTATCAGGGCCGATTGAGGCGAACAGTCCCCTCGCGGTGCGCGCTGCCGCGCTGGCGGGCCTGGGCTTTGCCTTTGTTCCAGATTTCATTGCCATGGCCGAGTTGAAGGCCGGACGGCTTGTTACCGTTCTGGACGAGTTCATTACAGACGGAGCGGGCATTTTTGCGGTTTATCCCCACCGGCGGTATCTGCCGGCCAAAGTGCGCGCGCTGGTCGATTTCCTCGCGCAATGGCTTAGGGAAAATTGTGGAGCCGAGACGAAGATTTAATCCTAATTTCGCCAGGTTCGTCTAGATAATACAATTCAAGAAATCGAGGGGATGTTCAGCATGAGCGGTAGCACGGGGAAAGCGGCGCCGGCCTGGATCACTGCTGGAATGCTGGCTTTCAGTTCACCGGCCTTGGCTCATCCGCACGTCTTTGCAGAAGCACGGCTCAACGTGGCAATCGGGCCGGAGCGCCAGGTGGAAGCCTTGCGCCATGTATGGCGGTTCGACGACCTTTTCTCAAGCACGGTCCTCGTTGAATTCGACAAGAACCAGGACCTGAAGCTCGATGAGGAGGAACTGAAGGAGGTGGCGGGCGTCGTCCACGATTCCCTTGCCGAGTTCAACTATTTCCAGATCGTCAGCGCCAACGGCCGTGATGTGGCCATGGAGGCTCCGGCCGAATTGATGGCGGATTTCACCGACAATCAGCTCATCATCCTCTTCGAATCCAAGCCCAAGGAGCCGCTCCAGCTCAAGGGCAAGGTAAATTTCGGCGTGTACGACCCGACATTTTACACGGCGATCGATTTCACCGAGGACGATTATCTGGAGGTTGAGAACCTGCCCCAGGATTGCAATCACACGGTTGTCCGGCCGGACCCGGATGATGCGATCGCGCAGAATCAGTCGACGTTGACGGAAGCATTTTTCAACGATCCGACAGGAACCGATTACAGCAAAATCTTTGCGACGAAACTCGAGCTCACCTGCAAGGGCTGAATGATGACCAAGCATGTCGGGCTTTCCGCGAAGCTCTTCCTGATCGCAGCCACGACGGCCATCCTTGCCTTTCATGCCCACGCGCAGAGCTCGCTAGGCATCGGAACCGCGGAGCCGTCCGTCGCGCCGGTCGGCCGCTTCGCCGGGCTTCTGCAGTGGGTAAACAACGAGCAGCAGAGCTTTTATCGCGCGCTGACTGGCGCGCTGAAGGCGATGCGCGAGGACGGATCGCAGCTCTGGGTCCTGGTCGGCCTTTCCTTCGCCTATGGGATTTTCCATGCGGCAGGGCCAGGCCATGGCAAGGCCGTGATCTCCTCCTACATGCTCGCCAATGAAGTGGCGCTGAAGCGCGGCATCACGCTCTCCTTCGCCTCGGCGATCCTGCAGGCTCTGACGGCGATCGTGGTCATGGGGTCGGTGTTCCTGATTTTGCGCGGCACCGCGATTTCCATGACCGATGCCACCTGGTTTCTGGAAATTCTGAGCTATGCGCTCATCGCCGCATTCGGCGCCTGGCTGTTATGGCGCAAGCTCGGCCCGCTCTTGCGGCGCGACGAGGGCCATGCGATGCACAGCCTTTCCGCAGCCCATACCGGCGAGCACCGTCATAATGGGCATGAGGGGCATCACGAACATCATGGGCACTGTCATCATCACCACCATGATGACGGCCATCATCACCATGTTCACGCGCCGGGCGAGGTCTGCCCAAGCTGCGGGCACTCCCACGCGCCGGACCCGGCAAAGCTTTCCGGTGACCGGCTCGATTGGCGCACAGCCTGGTCGGCGGTGGCTGCGGTAGGGATGCGGCCCTGTTCCGGGGCGCTGATCGTGCTCACATTCTCCTTTCTCAATGCGCTTTGGCTTGGCGGAATCGTCTCGGTCTTCGCTATGGCACTCGGCACGGCAATCACGGTCTCGGTGCTCGCAATTCTTGCCGTAACGGCCAAAAACTGGGCCGTTGCGCTCTCCGGCGGCGGCGCGTGGGGGACCCGAATCCATAACGGAATCGAGATCGCCGGTGCGCTTTTGGTGCTCATGCTGGGGCTGGTGCTATTGGCCGCAAGCCTTTCGGCCTAAAATTTCAGACTTGCGGGCGCGACAAGCGCCCGTTTGGGATTTCCGATCAGGCGATCACGTCACCATTCGCGTCGAAACGATAGATCCGCTCGTGCTGAGGTGTGGCGAATAGCTTGTCGTCGGGTGCGAACTGGTGCTCGCCGAAAAGACGGGCGGTGATGAGGCCGGCCTGCTCCGTGTCAAGATAAAGGATCGTGTCGGCGCCGAGATGCTCCACATGCAGGACGGTGCTTTTCCAGTCGCCGGAGTTCGGGTCGACCGTTACGTGCTCGGGACGCACGCCAAGCGTTTTCGCGCCGTTCTTTCCAAGCTTCTCGGCCTCGATCAGATTCATTTTGGGCGAGCCGATGAAGCCGGCCACGAAGAGGTTTGCCGGGCGGTTGTAGAGCTCCATTGGGGTACCGATCTGCTCGATCCGGCCGGCGTTCAGGATCACAATTCGGTCCGCCAGGGTCATTGCCTCCACCTGATCATGCGTCACATAGATCATGGTGGCCTTGAGCTCGCGATGAAGCTTGGCGATTTCAAGTCGCGTGTTCACGCGAAGCGCGGCGTCCAGATTTGAAAGCGGCTCGTCGAAGAGGAAGAGCTTGGGGTTACGCACAATGGCGCGCCCAATGGCGACACGCTGGCGCTGGCCGCCCGAAAGCTCCGCCGGGCGGCGCTCCAGATAATCATCAAGGCCGAGCATCTTGGATGCCGTGGCCACGCGTGCCTTTATCTCTTCCCTGGGGCGTCCTGCCTGCTTGAGGCCCAGCCCCATGTTGTCGCGCACGTTGAGGTGGGGATAAAGCGCATAGCTTTGGAAGACCATGGCGATGCCGCGCTTGGCGGGCGGCACGGTATCGACCGCCTGACCATCGATCAGCACCTTGCCGGAGGTGGCATCCTCCAGCCCGGCTATGATGCGGAGCAGTGTCGACTTCCCGCAACCGGACGGGCCGACGAAGATGACGAACTCGCCGTCGTTCACCGCAAGGTCGATGCCCTTCAACACTTCGGTGGCGCCGAAGGACTTCTCGATGTTTTCCAGCGTCAGCGAACCCAAGGCGACCTCACAATTTCACCGCGCGCCCGGTGCGCACGCTTTCGTCGGCGGCGAGACAGATCTTCAGCGACTGCACAGCATCCTCCATGTGGCGCGAGAGGTCCATGTCTTCCCGGATAGCCTTGAGGAGAAAGGCCTGCTCGCGCTCGCAAAGCTCCTGGTGGCCGGGTTCGCCCTCCATATTAAGGATCTCGTCGGGCTCGGCGAAGCGGCCTCCCGGCTCCCGCGCGGCGCGATGGACGCGGAGCTTGGCCGTTTTGGTGTGAGTGTCGATGTCGTCGGACTTGGCGCCCTCGTCCATGACGATGGAGACGCTGCCCCTAGGCGACATGACGTCCTTCACGAAGAAGGCGGTTTCGGAGATCATCGGACCCCATGCGGCCTCATACCAGCCGACGGAGCCGTCGTCGAACAGCACCTGGAGGTGGCCGTAATTGTACATGTCGGGGTTGATCTCGTCCGAGAGCCGCAGGCCCATGCCGCGCACCTCGACGGGCTTCGCGTCGGCGATCTGGCACATGACATCCACATAATGCACGCCGCAGTCGACAATGGGGGAGGTCGTCTGCATGAGCTGCTTGTGTGTTTCCCAGGTGGGCCCGCTCGACTGCTGGTTGAGGTTCATGCGGAAGACGTAGGGGCCGCCCAGCGTGCGGGCCTCTTGGATCAGCCTTTGCCAGGAGGGGTGATGACGCAGGATGTAGCCCACGACCAGCTTGCGGCCATTTGCCTTAGCCGCCGCCACGACGCGCTCCGCGTCCTTCACCGTCGTTGCAAGCGGCTTTTCGACAAACACATGGCAGCCGGCCTCAAGGGCCATCACCGCATAATCGGCGTGACTGTCGGAATAGGTGTTGACGGAGGCGACATCCGGCCGCTCGCGCTTCAATGCTTCCTCGAAGGAGCGCTCGACCGCATAGCCCGCAAGCTCTCCTTCCAGATGAACAGGGGAGCGGTTCACCAAGCTCGCGATCTCGAAGCCCGGATTGCGGTGATAGGCGAGCGCGTGGCTTCTGCCCATATTGCCGAGGCCGGCGACGACCACGCGCAGCGGCTTTTCGCTCATTTGACGGCTCCTGCAGTGATCCCGCGAATGAGCTGGCGGGAGAAGATGAGATAGAGGATGAGGACGGGGAGGATCGCCAGCGAAAGGGCGGACAGAACTGCGTTCCAGTTGGTCACGAATTGGCCGAGGAAGATCTGGGCACCGAGGGTGATGGTCTTCGTGGCTTCAGCCGGCGCAAGGATCAGCGGAAACCACAGGTCGTTCCAGATCGGGATCATGGTGAATACCCCGACGGTGGCCATGGCCGGACGCACGAGCGGCAGGACGAGGCGGAAGAAGATGCGGTATTCCGAAAGCCCGTCGATGCGGCCGGCATTCTTCAAGTCTTCGGAAACCTGTTTCATGAACTCCGAGAGAATGAAGACGGCGAGCGGCAGCCCTTGCGCCGTATAGACCAGAATCAGGGCCGTAAGCGTGTTGACGAGGCCGCTCGCCACCATGAGTTGAAGGATCGCCACCGTGCCGAGCCGAATGGGGATCATGATGCCGAGGGCGAGATAAAGGCCCATGAGCGGGTTGCCGCGAAAGCGGTATTCGGCAAGCGCGAAGGCCGCCATGGCCCCGAAAAGGAGCACGAAAAACAGCGATGCGACTGTTACGATGAGGCTGTTCTGGAAATAGAGGAAGAAGTCGCCCTGCGTCATCACCGTCTGATAGCCGACGAGGCTGAATGTTTCGGCGTCGGGTAGGGAAAGGGGAGAGCGGAAGATCGCCTGGCGCGTCTTGAACGAATTGATGACGATGACGATAACCGGGAACAGCGCGATCGCCGTATAGGTGATGAGCGCGGCATGTGCCGCAACGCTGCGCCAAGGGGAGGAGCGGGCGCGGCTCATGACGCGGAATCTCGCACGGGCTGGCGCCCCTTCGCGCCCCCCTCTGTCCTGCCGGACATCTCCCCCACAAGAGGGGAGATCGGCTGTCTCCGGGCCTTTCGCCAATGATCAGAGAATGAGTGCGGCAATCGCGGCCGGCCAATCTCCCCCCTTGAGGGGGAGATGCCCCGCAGGGCAGAGGGGGGTACCGCAAAGCGCTGCCCGAGCCTGATTGCCGCGTTTCTCATCTCCACCCTCAGAACTGATAGCGGCGAAGCCGCGTCTGGATGCCGAAGAGATAGAGGCACACGCCCGCCAGGATGATGAAGAACATCATGGAAGCGATTGTGGCGCCCATATTCGGGTCGCCGATCTGCAACTGGAAGCCGAAAAAGGTGCGGTAAAGGAACGTGCCCAGGATATCCGTTGAAAAATTCGGGCCGGCCATCGCGCCCTGGCTGGAATAAATCAGGTCGAAGGCATTGAAGTTGCCGACGAAGGTCAGCACCGAAATAATGCCGATCGAGGGCAGGATGAGCGGCAGCTTTATCTTCCAGAACTGCGCCATCCCGGTGATGCCGTCGTATTCGGCCGCTTCGAGGATTTCGTCGGGAATGGCCAGAAGGGCGGCATAGATCAGCATCATGGGAATGCCGACGAACTGCCAGACCGAAATGAGGCCCAGCGTGGTGAGCGCATATTCCTCCTTGCCGAGCCAGGGCGCGAAAAGGCTTTTCAGCCCCACCAGGTCGAGCAGGCTGGGCGCGACGCCCCAGATGGGGCTCAGGATCAGCTTCCACACGAAGCCGACGATGACGAAGGAGAGGATGGTCGGCACGAAAATCGCGGTGCGGTAGAAGCCACGCAGGCGCAGCCGCGGATTGGAAAGAAGCGCCGCAAGGAGGATGCCGATCGGGTTCTGCACAGCCATGTGGATGATGAAGAACCAGACATTATTCCACAGTGCATTCCAGAAGCTTGCCGACCAGCGCGGGTCGCCGAGAAGCGTTCGGAAGTTCTCAAGACCAACGAAGACCTGCGCCTCCGGTGTGCCGCGGAACAACGAAAGCTGCAGCGTCCCGAACAGCGGCAGGATCATCACCACCGTATAGACGAGCAGCGCCGGCGCCAGGAAAACGGCGATGTGCCAGCGGATCGGTTTCTTTGAGGCTGGTTGCACAGTCATCGCGGATTTCGATGCCATCCCCACCCGGCGCTAAGCGCCGACCTCCCCTCATGCGGGGAGGCCGCGAGCGTCAGCGAGCGGGTGGGGGGTGCTTTGTGCACTAGTTCCCCTGCTGCGGCTCGTACCAGCTCGTGAGGCCCTCCTGAAGCCGCTCCGCTGCTGCTTCGGGCGTCTCCGTGCCGTTGATCACGTTCGCGGAAGCCGTCCAGGTCTCGTTTTCCAGATTTGGAGTTCCGCGCGAAAGGATCTGGTAGGTCGAGCGGATGGTCGGCTCGCATTTTTCGCGCCAGGAGACGAATTCCCGTGCAAGCGGATCTTCCATCTCCACGGGCTGCGAGGAGAGGCTGAAGAAGCCGGGGAGCGCATTGGCGTAGATCTTCGCGAACTCGTCCGAGGCCACCCAGGTGAGGAATGTCCTGGCCGCTTCCGCATTGGGGCTCTTGGCGTTCAGGCCGATGCCAATGTCCGTGTGATCGGAGATGTAGCAGGTGTCGCCCGCAGCTTTCACCGGAGGCGGGAAAGCGCCCATCTCAAATTCCACCTGGGTATTGAACACGGAGATTTCCCAGGAGCCGGCGGGGTAAATGGCGGCACGGCCGAGCGTGAAGAGGTTCTGGCTATCCGGATAAGTCTGGGCCTCAAAGCCGTCGCCCAAATAGTCCTTCCAGCGGGCGAGCGTCGTAAATGGGTCCACCCATTGCGGATCGGTCAGCTTCTGCTCGCCCTTGATGAGGGCAAGACGGCCTTCCTCGCCCTTCCAGTAGTTCGGGCCGATGTTCTGGTAGCCCATGGTCGCCGCTTCCCAGAGGTCCTTCGTGCCCATCGCCAAGGGGATGTAATTGCCGTCCTCCTTGATCTTGTCGAGCACGGCGAAGAACTCGTCCTCCGTCTGCGGCACCTGCAGACCCAGCTCTTCAAAGGCATCCTTGTTGTAGATGAAGCCGTGAATGACCGAGGCCATAGGCACGCAGAAGGTGGCGGAGCCATCGTCCGTCTGCCATGCCGACTTGGCCACGTCGGAAAAGTTCTCCATGCCCGGCAGATCCGTGAGATCCGCCAGCTGGCTTTTGTTGTAGAGCTCCAATGATGCGTCGAACGGCCGGCAGGTGATCAGGTCGCCGGCGGAGCCGGCATCCAGCTTGGCGTTCAATGCTGCGTTGTATTCCGTCGGCGCGGAAGGAGAGAAGACCACCTTGATGCCGGGATTTTGCGCTTCAAAAGCTGGGATGAGCTGTTCCTGCCAGATTGCAAGATCGTCATTGCGCCAGCTCTCTATCGTCAGCGTCACATCCTGCGCCGCGGCGAGGCCTGCCGTCCCGGCGAGGATGCTCGTGGCCGCCAGAAGCATCAACGCTTTTCTGTATATCATAGGTTTCTCCTTATGGCTGAGCGCCTTTTCCCTTCCCTAGATCCCGGCGCGTACCAGGGGCGCTGAGGCGTGCTATGTAGCCGGCGATCATCCCAACGGGTGTTGATGATTGCAGCAAGTGCCTGCGTCTGCTTTAGAACCTCTGCCCTTTCCGCCGTCCATCGCCCCTCTTACTTCCGGTTGCAGACATGTTAAGAACATTCCGCTACGCTTTTCCAGCACCAAAATGTAAGGGACAGTAGGTAGGGCACGATGAGTCTCGTGGCTGTAGACGGGGGCGGGACGGGGTGCCGGGCGGTTATAGCCGATAGGAGTGGTATCGTGCTTGGCCGCGGCGAGAGCGGTCCTGCCAATGTGATGACCGACCTCAGCGGCTCGCTCAAGCACATCCTCGAGGCTGTCGAGCAGGCGGGCAAGCAAGCGGACTTCCCATCCAGTATCTCGGAGCATAAGGCGGTCCTGGCGCTCGCCGGCGCCAATGTGGGCCGGTTCGGCGAAGAACTGCTGCGAAGGCTGCCCTTTGCGGACAGCATCGTGGAATCGGACGCGACCGCTGCCGTGCGGGGCGCCCTTGGAACGCATGATGGCGCAGCCGCCATCATAGGCACCGGCTCCGTGTTCGGCGCGCAGTCCGGTGGAGAAATCCGGATCATCGGCGGCTGGGGCTTCCTGCTCGGCGACCAGGCCAGCGGTGCCAGGCTCGGCCGCGCGCTGCTGGAGGAAACCTTGCTGGCTCACGACCGAGTCATTCAAGGATCCTCCGTGACGCAGGCCGTGCTTGCCCGTTTTGGGGGCGATCCGCGCGAGATCGTGGTGTTCGGTCAGCGGGCCCGACCGGCCGATTTCGGTGCATTCGCGCCGGAGATCTTCGCTTGCGCGGAAGGAGGAGATGCGGTGGCGAGGAAAATCATCGCCGAAGCGGTCCGCTGGATCGAAGCTTCGCTGGACACGGTGATGCCGCCCAATTGCGACCGTGTCTGCCTTCTCGGCGGCCTGGGGAAACCATACACACCCTATCTTAGCGAACGGTACCGAGCCTTGCTCAAGCCAGCGCAGGGCAATGCGCTCGACGGCGCTCTGGCGCTGGCGGTGGAAAAATTCGGGAAAAGCTGATTATCCCCCGCCGGAACTCCAGGTTCTACCGCCGTCAAGGCTCTGCTGCAAAAAAATAGCGGGATACCATGCATTGACATCAGATGTGCCGGGGCTACTAAATATAGCCCATCACGGTGCTGTCGAGTCGTTCGGGTCGAGAGCTTAAGAGGGAAGCCGGTGTGAGGCCGGCGCTGCCCCCGCAACTGTAAGCAGCGAGCTTGTGTCGCGTATTGCCACTGGTGCTCCTAGAGCGCTGGGAAGGCCTGACAGAAGCGATGACCTGCAAGCCAGGAGACCTGCCGTGATGAGCATTGAACGTCCACGGGCGGGGTGTCCCGGCGGTGCGCTTGATCGCGGCGGTTCGTTTCCGCTGTCGTCCGGCATGCCTGCTCGACCCTCGTTCAGCAACCACGGGGGTTATCATGTCAGCGACTGCCACTCAGCTTTCCAATGGATCGGCCGCCGGACCGGTCTTTACACCCGCGCCGGTCGAGCGCGAGGCGGAGTCTGCCTATCGCGTCATACGCCGCAACGGCTCCGTCACGCCGTTCGATCCGAGCAAAATCGCCATTGCTCTCACAAAGGCGTTCCTTGCCGTGGAGGGATCGGTAGCGGCGGGTTCACGCCGCGTGCACGAGGTGGTCGAGGATCTGACGGAGCAGGTCGTGGGCGCGCTGACGCGCCGTAACGAAGCGGGCCGTACCTTCCATATCGAGGAAATTCAGGATCAGGTGGAACTTGCCCTGATGCGCGACGGGCATCACAAGGTTGCACGGGCCTATGTGCTCTATCGCGAGGAACGGGCACGTGAGCGGGCCGCCACGAAGACCGCCGAAAACGCCGCGCAGCCGATCCTACAAGTGATGCTGGAGGACGGCAGCAAAACGCCGCTGGATATTGCGCGGCTCACGGCGGTTGTCGAGGAAGCCTGCCAGGGGCTGGAGGCGGTCTCGGCTGAGGCGATCCTGTCGGAGGCACAGCGCAACCTCTATGACGGCATCACGCTGGACGAGCTTTCGCTGGCGCCGATCCTTGCCGCCCGTACGCTCGTGGAGACGGAGCCGAACTATAGCCAGGTCAGCGCACGGCTGCTTCTCGACAAGCTGCGCCGCGAAGCGCTGACTTTCGTCGAGGGACGGCCGACACAAGCGACACAGGCCGAGATGGTCGAGCGTTATCCGGCGTATTTCGAAGGGTTTATTGCGGCCGGTATCCAGGCGGAGATGATCGATCCGGAGCTTGGCCGCTTCGACCTCAAGAGGCTGGGTGCGGCGCTCAAGCCGGAGCGCGATCTTCGGTTCCAATATCTGGGTTTCCAGACGCTCTACGATCGCTACTTCCTGCACGAGGACGGGGTGCGCTACGAGCTTCCGCAAGCCTTCTTCATGCGTGTGGCGATGGGCCTTGCCCTGCGTGAGATCGATCGCGAGGCGCGGGCGATCGAATTTTACGATCTCATTTCCACCTTCGATTTCATGTGCTCGACGCCGACGCTTTTCAACGCCGGCACGCTGCGCCCGCAGCTTTCCTCCTGCTTTTTGACGACCGTTTCCGATGATCTCGACGGCATCTTCAAGGCCGTAAAGGACAATGCGCTCCTGGCAAAATATTCAGGCGGGCTCGGCAATGACTGGACCCCGGTGCGCGGACTCGGAGCGCGCATCAAGGGCACCAACGGCAAGAGCCAGGGCATCGTGCCCTTCCTGAAAGTGGCTAACGACACGGCGATTGCCGTCAACCAGGGCGGCAAGCGCAAGGGCGCGGTGTGCGCTTATCTCGAAACATGGCACGTCGACATAGAGGAGTTCCTGGACCTCAGGAAGAACACAGGCGACGACCGGCGCCGGACGCATGACATGAACACGGCCAACTGGGTGCCGGATCTCTTCATGGAGCGCGTGGAGGCGGATGGAGAATGGACGCTGTTCTCGCCCGACGAAACGCCCGACCTGCATGATCTTTATGGCCCCGCCTTCAAGGCGGCCTATGAAGAATACGAGGCGAGGGCAGCGCGTGGCGAGATCCGCGTCTTCAGACAAGTGCGTGCGGTGGATCTGTGGCGGCGCATGCTCACCATGCTGTTCGAGACGGGACATCCGTGGATCACCTTCAAGGACCCATGCAACCTGCGCTCGCCGCAGCGGCATGCGGGCGTGGTGCACTCTTCGAATCTCTGCACGGAAATCACGCTCAACACCTCGAAGGACGAGGTGGCCGTCTGCAATCTCGGCTCAATCAATCTCGCCGCGCATGTGAGCGAGAAGGGGCTGGACATGGAGAAGCTCGCGCGAACGGTCGCGACCGCGATGCGCATGCTCGACAATGTCATCGACATCAATTTCTACACCATTCCCGAGGCGCGGCGCTCGAACCTGCGCCACCGGCCGGTGGGGCTCGGCCTCATGGGATTCCAGGATGCGCTGCAAACACTGAGATTGCCCTATGCTTCGGAAGGGGCGGTGGAGTTTGCCGACCGCTCGATGGAGGCGATCGCTTACCACGCGATTTCCGCGTCCGTGGAGCTTGCCAAGGAGCGTGGCGCCTATGCGAGCTTTGAGGGTTCGTTGTGGTCGAAGGGCGTGCTGCCCATCGATTCCCTTAGCTTCGTGGCCGAATCCCGCGGTGTCGACGGCATGGATCGCGGCACGACGCTGGACTGGGAAAGCCTGCGCGCCCGCGTGGTGGAGCACGGCATGCGCAACTCCAACACGATGGCGATCGCGCCGACGGCGACCATTTCCAATATCTGCGGTGTCAGCCAGTCGATCGAGCCTGCGTATCAGAACCTGTTCGTGAAATCGAACATGTCGGGCGATTTCACGGTGGTGAATGCCGCGCTCGTGCATGATCTCAAAGCGCGTGGGTTGTGGGACGAGGTGATGGTCTCGGACCTTAAATACTATGACGGTTTGCTCGGCCAGATCGACCGCGTTCCGGACGATTTGAAGGCGCTCTACGCCACGGCCTTCGAGATCGACCCAGCCTGGCTGATCGAGGCCGCCTCGCGCCGGCAGAAATGGATCGACCAGGCGCAGTCGCTCAACCTCTACATCGCCAACCCTTCCGGCAAGAAGCTTGACGAGCTCTATCGGCTGGCATGGAGGAAGGGGCTGAAGACCACCTATTATCTGCGCTCCAGGTCCGCCACACATGTGGAGAAGTCCACGCTGAAGCGCGCCGACGGAAAGCTCAATGCCGTGGCGGTGATGCCGCAGCCGGCGGCCTTCGAATTGGAAGGCGTAAAGGCGTGCGCCATCGACGATCCCGATTGCGAGGCGTGCCAGTAAGGCTTCCTCGGCGCAGAACGCGCCGGGGTGGGGGCGTTTCATCCTTCCAACCCCGCCCTCGCTGACTTCGTTCGCGACCACCCATCTCACAAGGGGGAGGGTGGGCCGCCGGCTCACAAAGAGCCACAAGAATCTCCGGAGAACCAAATGCTGACTTGGAACGAATATACCGATCCTTCCCAATCGCCCTCCGCCGGCGAGACAGACGCCACCGGCCTCGGCACAATCGAACGGGGGGCGGGGCGCGTGTCGGTGGACGACAAGCGCATGATCAATGCGCGGGCGGACGTAAACCAGCTGCTACCGCTGAAATACCGCTGGGCATGGGAAAAATATCTGTCGGGGTGCAACAATCATTGGATGCCGACTGAGGTTTCCATGCAGGCCGACATCGCGCTGTGGAAGTCGCGCGACGGGCTGACGGAGGACGAGAGGCGCATGGTCAAGCGCAATCTCGGCTTCTTCGCGGCTTCCGAATCGCTGGTGGCCAACAACATCGTGCTTGCGATCTACCGCCACCTGACCAATCCCGAATGCCGGCAGTATCTCCTGCGCCAGGCTTTCGAGGAGGCGGTGCACACGCACACATTCCAATACATTGTGGAAAGCCTGGGCCTGGACGAGGGCGAGCTGTTCAACATGTATCGCGAGGTGCCGTCCATCACCGACAAGGCGGCCTGGGCGCTGGAATACACACGCCATCTGGACGACCCGAATTTCCGCACCGGCACACCCGAAGCCGACCAGGCCTTCCTGCGCGATCTCGTGGCCTTCTACGTGATTTTCGAGGGGATGTGGTTCTATACTGGGTTCGCGCAGATCCTCTCGCTCGGCCGGCGCAACAAAATGGTGGGGATTGCCGAGCAGTACCAGTATATCCTGCGCGACGAGTCGATCCATTTGAATTTCGGCATCGATGTCATCAACCAGATCAAGCACGAGAACCCGCATCTGTGGACGCCTGAATTTCAGGAGGAGTTGCGCCGCATGTTGAAGGACGCCGCCGAGCTGGAGGCGGCCTATGGGCGCGATACCATGCCGCGTGGCTTTCTCGGCCTCAATGCCGGGCAGTGCGAGCAGTATATGCATTTCATCGCCAACCGGCGTTGCGCCCAGCTTGGGCTCCCGCCGGTGTTCCCAGAGACGGAAAACCCGTTCCCATGGATGTCGGAAGCGATGGACCTCAAGAAAGAGAAGAACTTCTTCGAGACGCGGGTGATCGAATACCAGAACGGAGGGGCGCTCAGTTGGGATTGAGCATCGGCCCAAGCGTCAGCTAGGACTTAAAGACATAAACATTTCTTTATATCATTCTTGACTCTCAACCTCGTTTGAGCAAATCTGCACACGTCGTGGTCCCCGGCGTCTTTCAGCGCCGGGGCTAAGAGGGAATTCGGTGCGCCCGTCAGCGCTATTGCGCTTTCCGAAAGCTGGTTTTGGTTTTCGGGGTTGATGTATCGGGTAATGCCGAAGCTGCCCCCGCAACTGTGAGCGGCGAGCTCTTCTCCAACATGCCACTGGAGACACCCGGGAAGGCGGAGAGAGGCTGTGACCCGCGAGCCAGGAGACCTGCCATGACGAGAACGTCCACGGGCGGGGTGTCCCGGTGGCCGCAGCGAGGCGGCGCGTGCCGCTTTCGCGGGCGTCCGCGTGCCCATGCCCCCTAATGAAAGGGGTGAAACCATGTCACAAATACCCGTTGCCACGCTCGGCGTGCCACGTATAGGCCGCCGCCGTGAACTCAAATTCGCGCTGGAAGCATATTGGGGGGGCGAAAGCTCGGAGGGCGAGCTTCTTGCCGCTGCCGCGAAGATCCGCGCTGAAAACTGGTCTCTGCAGAAGGCGGCAGGCGCCAGCATCATCCCGTCCAACGATTTCACGCTTTACGACCACGTGCTGGATATGGCCGTGACGCTGGGCGCCATTCCTGAAATCTACGGCTGGGCCGGCGGCGCTGTGCCGCTCGACACCTATTTCGCCATGGCGCGCGGCAGCCAGGAAAGAGAGGCTTGCGGCCATTCGCATCATGACGGCACCGGTGTGCCGGCGCTGGAGATGACGAAGTGGTTCGATACGAACTATCACTATATGGTGCCGGAATTCGATGCCGATCAGACGTTCCGGCTCGCCTCGCTGAAGCCGGTCGAGGAGTTCGACGAGGCAAAGCGGCAGGGAATCCACACGCGGCCGGTGCTGCTGGGGCCGGTCTCTTTTCTCAAGCTCGGCAAGCGCAGGGACGGTGGCGACCCGCTGGAGCTCCTGCCGCGGCTGGTGCCGGTCTACGCGGAATTGCTGGGCAAGCTGCTGCGGGCGGGCGCGGACTGGGTTCAGATCGATGAACCCTGCCTCGTGCTCGACCTTACGGAAAGGGAGCGGCGAGCTTTCACCATCGCCTATGACGCGCTGGCGGCGACCGGAGGTCCCAAGCTGATGCTCGCCACCTATTTCGGCGGGCTGGGCGACAATCTGCCAACGGCAGCCGCCCTGCCGGTCGCCGGGCTGCACCTCGACCTCGTGCGCGCGCCGGATCAGCTTCAAGATGTGCTTTCGGCGGCGCCGGAGGAGCGCGTGATCTCGTTGGGTGTCGTGGATGGCCGCAACATCTGGCGCACGGACATTGCTGCACTTCTCGACAGGCTGGGTCCGATCGTGAAGGGCAATCCCGGTCGATTCCAGTTAGCGCCGTCCTGTTCCCTCCTTCATGTGCCCCTGGATCTCTCGATCGAAACCGGGGTCGATCCGGAGCTCAGGAGCTGGCTTGCCTTCGCCGTGCAGAAGGTGGAAGAACTCTCCATTCTCTCCCACGCGCTGTCGGCCGACCGCTCGCTGGTTCAGTCCCTCATCGACATGGCTTCACGGGCGCTTGCCGTGCGGGCTTCTTCGACCCGCGTGAATGATCCGCATGTCGCTGGCCGGCTCTCCGCCGTCACGCCCGAGATGGCGAAGCGTTCCGAGCCGTTTTCCGAGCGGCGCAAGCTGCAGCAGGAGCGGCTGAACCTGCCGGCATTCCCGACCACGACCATCGGCTCCTTCCCGCAGACGGCGGAGGTGCGCCAGGCGCGCGCCGCCTGTGCGAAGGGGGAGCTCAGCGAAGCCGGTTATGATGGCTTCCTCAAGGGGGAGACGGAGAAGGCGATCCGGTGGCAAGAGGAGATCGGCATCGATGTGCTCGTGCATGGCGAGTTCGAGCGCAACGATATGGTGCAGTATTTCAGCGAGCAGCTTTCGGGCTATGCCTTCACCAAGCAGGGCTGGGTCCAGAGCTATGGTTCGCGCTGCGTCCGCCCGCCCATCATCTTCGGTGACGTTTCCCGGCCGCAGCCGATGACGGTCGATTGGGCCACCTATGCCCAGTCGCTCACCGACAAGCCGGTGAAGGGTATGCTCACGGGACCCGTCACGATGCTGCAATGGTCGTTCGTGCGTGACGACCTGCCGCGCGAGACGGTGTGCCGCCAGATCGCATTTGCGTTGCGAGACGAAGTGAGCGACCTCGAAGCAGCGGGGATCGGGGTTATCCAGATCGACGAGCCGGCGCTGCGTGAAGGCCTGCCGCTGCGGGAAGCCGAGCGGCCGGCCTATCTCGACTGGGCAGTGGAGTGCTTCCGTCTGGCCTCCTCCGGCGTGAAGCCCGAGACCCAGATACACACCCACATGTGCTACGCGGAGTTCAACGACATCATCGATGCGATCGCGGCGATGGATGCGGATGTGATTTCCATCGAAACCTCGCGATCCAAGATGGAGCTTCTGCGAGCGTTTCGCGCGTTCCGCTATCCCAACGATATCGGACCCGGCGTCTTCGACATCCATTCGCCGCGGGTGCCGCCCGCCGACGAGATGGCCGACCTCCTGCGGAAGGCGGAGGACGGGCTGGATCCGCGCCAGATCTGGGTCAATCCCGATTGCGGGCTGAAGACCCGCAAATGGGAGGAAGTCCGCTTCGCGCTTGCCAATATGGTGGAGGCAGCGCGGCAGATGCGGGCGGGCTGATGAAAATCGGCGTTCCCGCACCAACTCCCTTCCGGCGCGGGAACGCCGCCACAACGCCGGCGTTTCTGCCCCGAAAGGGTGCAGCCATGGCCGGACGGCACGGACGCAATTCACCGGAGACAATAAACGCCGCGGCGGCGCTCGAAATGCCGATACCGCCTATGGAGGCGAAGACGGTGGAGACCCTGCCCGAGGAGCCGGGCTGGGACTTTGAGCCGAAATGGGATGGCTTCCGCTGCCTTGCCCATCGCGATGGCGATAAGATCGAGCTTTACGCCAAATCCGGCAAGCCGCTCGGCCGTTACTTTCCCGAGGTCGTGGAAATTGTGCGCGCCCTGCCTGGCCGAAAATTCATTCTGGATGGCGAACTGGTCATCGCCCAGGGCGAGGCGCTTTCCTTCGATGCCCTGCAACTGCGGTTGCACCCGGCGGAAAGCCGGATACGCAAGCTCGCGCGCGAGACACCGGCGATGCTGATCCTCTTCGACATGCTGATGAAGCCTGACGGCGAAAGCCTCATGACGGCGCCCCTGACGGCGCGGCGCAGCGCATTGGAAAGCTTTCTGGCGCAGGCGGTGGTTTCCGGTATTCGGCTTTCGCCCCATACGCGCGACCGAAGAGAAGCCGAAGCCTGGCTGGAGGGCGCGGGCGGAGCGCTCGATGGAGTCATCGCGAAGAAGTTCGACGGTGCATATGAAAGTGGCGAGCGCGCCATGCTGAAGGTCAAGCGCATCCGCTCTGCCGATTGCGTCGTGGGCGGCTTCCGCTACGGGAAAGACAGCACTCTCGTCGGCTCGCTCCTGCTCGGGCTCTTCAACGGTGAGGGGAAGCTCGACCATGTCGGTTTCACCTCCATGATCAGCAATGAGGAGCGGCCGGCTTTGACGCGCCGGCTGGAAAAGCTCAAGGGACCGCCTGGCTTTACCGGGAAGGCGCCGGGCGGGCCTAGCCGCTGGTCGACCGAGCGCAGCAGTGAATGGGAGCCGCTCCGGCACGAGCTCGTGGTGGAAGTCGCCTACGACCAGGTGACGGGAGATCGCTTCCGCCACGGCACCAGGCTTTTGCGCTGGCGCCCGGACAAAGCCCCGCATCAATGCACATTCGAACAGCTTGAGCATGAGGCCCGCCCAGGCAAGTTGATCGAGGAGGTGATCCGCAGGCGCCGGGACGCGCGCCGTGAATGACCTCTGCCGCAATGAAACAAGGCAGTACGGGTCATAAGATCAGAACCTCCCCCGCACGGTCGGCCTAAGGACAATCCGGCACCAGAGGAAGCGCAATCGTATAGGAGGGTTCTTATGCGGCTATCGCAATAACCTGATTATACAGTATACCGTTACTGCACGGGTGCGGTTTGGCACCCATACGTGCCTAATATACGAGTTTTTTATAAGGGAGATACGCACTTGGAATTCGTTATCAAGTTCTTCGAGCTGATCGAAGAGTTGACCTGGGGCTGGGCGCTTGTTCCCATTCTGGTGGTGTTTGGCCTGTTCATTACGGGTGCAAGCGGCTTCGTCCAATTCCAGTTTTTCGGTCGGATGTTCCGGGTCCTGTCCTCGAAGAACCAAAGCGCAGATCCAAATGCCATCAGTGCACGCGCCGCATTGCTGATGTCGGTCGGCGGGCGTGTCGGCGGCGGCAATATAGCGGGGGTAGCGGTTGCCATAACGCTGGGCGGACCTGGCGCCGTATTTTGGATGTGGGCAATTGCTTTGGTAGGAATGGGCACCAGCCTTGTCGAATCTTCGCTAGCGCAGCTTTTCAAGCGTTCCGTGGGGGATGGAACATATCGTGGCGGACCCGCCGGATACATCATGTACGGGCTCGGGAAGGAGTATCGCTGGCTGGCCATACTTTACGCAGTCTGCCTGATCGCTGCCTTCGGCTTTGGCTTCAACGCGTTTCAGGGCAACACATTCGCTGGCGCTGTGGAGGACAGCCTCGGGATCGAGCGGTTCTGGACGGCGCTGCTGCTCGCGGCGATTACAGGTTTCATCGTTTATGGCGGCATCCGGCGTATCGCAAAAGCCGCTGATTTGGTCGTTCCAATCATGGCGCTCGGCTATATCGCCATGGCGCTTGTGATCATCGCGCTCAACATCACCGAATTGCCTCATGTTTTGTGGACGATCGTCACCAACGCCTTCGGGGCGGAGCAGGCCGTGAGCGGCGGCATGGGGGCGGCGGTGGCGCAAGGGCTAAGGCGCGGCCTTTTTTCAAACGAGGCGGGTCTTGGCTCAGCGCCTAACGTGGCGGCGACCGCGGATGTGCGCCATCCGATCAGTCAGGGGATCACGCAGTCGTTTTCGGTCTTCATCGATACGATTGTCGTATGCTCGTGCACTGCCTTCATCGTTCTGCTTAGCGATGTCTATGTGCCGGGGGCCGCGAATATCGACGGCATCGTGCTGACGCAGCAGTCGCTTGTATCCGAGGTGGGAGAATGGTCCAAATATTTCCTGACCTTCTCGATCCTGCTCTTCTCCTTCAGTTCCATCATGTACAACTACTATCTCGGCGAGAGCGCTATGGGGGTTATGACAACTCATCCCATGGTGATACATGCCCTCAGGATCGCGGTTATGGGAGTCGTTTTCCTGGGCGCGACTGCACCCGGTGCAACGACGGTCTTCTTCTTCTCCGATCCGCTGATGGGCGTTCTGGCACTAGTAAACCTTCTGGCGATCATGATGCTTTTCCCTGTTGCACTGCGCATCTTGCGAGATTTTCGCGAGCAGCTGAAAGCTGGTGTGGATCGCCCGGTGCTGATGCCGGAGAAGTTCAAGGACCTTGACCTTGATCCCACCGCATGGCGGTACGGCCGCTGAGCGCTGAGACCGCGGCAAACCTGCCGTAAGGCGGGCGTCGGTTTGCAGTAGCCGGTACGTTTAATTTGCAGAAAGGCCGGGTAGCGAGCTGCCCGGCCTTCTTTCAGGTGAGGTAAATGCAGAAAGGCATAAGCGCCGTGCTGCGCCCCGTGGGTTCGTTTCTTAAACTTCTCCCCAGATCGCCTCGGCAGTCTTGATTACCAGCTCAAGTTTGCGCTTCTGGTCATCCTCGGTGATCTTGTTGCCTTCCTCGGTTGAGGCGAAGCCGCACTGCGGCGCAATGCCAAGCTGATCCAGATCGGCATATTTGCTTGCCGCGTCGAATTTGCGCTTCAGATCGTCCAGAGGTTCCAGATCCGGCACCTTCGTGCTGATGAAGCCCGGCAGCACGCGCTTCTTGCCCTTGGGCAGAAGACGCAAGGGCTCCAACCCGCCGGCGCGCGCGGTATCGTATTCCATGAAATAGATATCGACGCCGGTCTTGTTGAAGATTGCGTCAGCCGCAGGGTCATAGGCGTCTTCGGCCACCCAAGTGGATTGGAAGTTGCCCCGGCACATATGCATGCCGATCAGCATGTCTGCCGGCCGATCCTTGATCGCGTCGTGCATCATCTGCGCATATCGATCGATCAGCCAGTCGGGATCGAGACCTTCCGTTCTCTTCTCCTCGCGGATCTTCGGATCGCAGAGATAGGCGAAATAGATGTCGTCCATCTGCAGGTAACGGCAGCCCGCCTCATAGAATTTCTGTACCGCCTTGGCGTAGGTGCGGGTCAGATCGGCGAAGAGCACTTCCAGGTCCCGGTATTCCCGCGGCTGAATATCTGCTTTCGCCACTCGGAAGTGGCAGCAGCTCGGACCGGGGATGGATATCTTCGGAGTGACCTTGGTCACCGAGGCAAGATATTTGAAATGATCGAGCATCGGGTGGTCGTCGGGAAAATCAACCCGGCCGGTGATGGTCGGGAAGATCGGGCGAAGATTGGCCCCATGGAATTGCAGGCCTTGATTTTCTTCGCGCTCCACCATCGCGAAGCCGTCGAGCGCGCCTATGAAGTCGTAGTGCCAGAAGGTGCGTCGCAACTCTCCATCCGTCACTGCCTGGAAACCGAAATTCTGCTGCATCTTCACGATGTCCGTGACGGCGGCGTCTTCCACATTTTTGAGCTCTTCCGCCGAAATGGAGTTGGCCTCGTAAAACTTCCGGCGCGCTTCCTTCACAGCCACCGGGCGCAGGAGGGACCCAACATGTTCGGCGCGATAGGGAGGGGGCTTTGTCGTCATCATATCCTCTATTCGGCTGATGGGCGGGTTTCAGGCGCCCGCGGTGTGTCTTCCTTTTTAAACTTATGGCCTGAAGCTGCAATCGTCCTTGGGAGACTGGTTGGGCCATTGGCAGCCAGGCCCTGTGGCGGCGGAACAATCCATACTCTCGAAAGTTTCCGCCAGAGCAGCAAAGACTTAGCTTCCTGCGGACGAGGGGACAGTCTGCCCAGGTTGAGGAAATCAGCACACGATGAACACAGCATTTCAAGATGATATTGCGCGCCGCATTGCAGAACTCGGTCCCTGGTTCCAGAATATGACGATCGGCGGTATCGAAACCGCGCCGGACCATTTCCTCGGAGACTATCCCAACATCAAATGGCGCAACTTCGCGCACATCATACCTGATGATCTGCAAGGCCGGTCGGTGTTGGACATCGGCTGCAATGCAGGGTTCTATGCAATCGAAATGAAGCGGCGAAATGCCGGCCGCGTTTTGGGCATCGACAGCGATCCCCATTACCTCCGTCAGGCGGAATTCGCCGCGGAGCAGCTCGGCGCGGATGTCGAGTTCCGCCAGATGTCCGTCTATGAGCTCGGCCGTTTGAAAGAGAAGTTCGACCTCGTCATCTTCATGGGCGTTCTTTACCACCTGCGGCATCCGCTGCTCGCGCTCGATCTCATCTACGAGCATGTCGCAAAGGACCAGATGCTCTTCCAGTGCCTGCAAAGGGGCTCCGAAGACGTCCCGGAGCTGGAGGAGGATTATCCCTTTTCGGAGTGGGACGTGTTCGACCGGCCGGATTTCCCAAAGCTTCATTTTGTGGAGCACCGCTATACGGGCGACCCGACCAACTGGTTCTTTCCGAACCGGGCGGCGGTGGAGGCGCTTCTGCGCAACAGCGGCTTCGAAATCGTCGAGCATCCGGAGCGCGAGGTCTATCTGTGCCGCAGGGGCGAGCGGGGCTTTGCGGTCGACCCGCCGCCGGTCGGCTGATTTCGGCTGATCTCCAGAACAATCCGCTTTCGTATCGGTTGGGCGGTGAGCCGGGCGGGGTTCCGGCAACCAACGGCAGTTCCGATATGCAGACAGAGATCTTGACCGAAGCCTGGTCCCTGACCGACGAATGGTGGCAGTTGTGGTGGCGCGATCCGGACGCGACGCCGTTTCAAAGTCCCGCGTGGCTGCTGCCCTGGCGCCGGCACTTCGACAGGGGCGAAAGCCTCGTCTTGACACTGCGCAGGGACGGCGAACTTGTCGGCCTCCTTCCCATGATGCGTCTTGACGGGCGGCTGATCCTCTGGGGCGCCGGAACCTCCGATTGGCTTGGTGGGCTGTTCGACCCGTCCTTGGAGCGGCAGGCGATTGCGTCCGCAGTCGCCAGGATCGAAGAACCACTTGATCTTTTCCAGTTGCCCGAAACCTCTCCGCTTCGGCGCTTGCCTGCGCCGGAAGGCTGGGAGGACAGGCAGGGACTTTCGGAAAGCTGCGCCGTGCTTTCATTGCCACCCCAGCTCAGTCCCAATATGCGCCAGAACCTTCGCTACTATGCGCGGCGCGCAGCACGCGAAGGCGTGCGCAGGCCGGAACGGGTCGGACCCGAGCATATGAGGAGCCTTGCCGATCTGCATACGCGCCGCTGGCAAAACCGGCAGGAACCAGGCGTGTTTGCTGATCCGCGCGTCCTCTCCTGGCTCGAGGAGGCGGCGATATCCTTGGATAAAGCCGGTCTGCTGCGGCTCTACGCGATGCGCATGGGCGGGCAGGTCGTAGCCGCGCTCTGCGTGCTGCAAGCGAAATCCAGGGCGTTTTATTATATCGGTGGCTTCGACCCGGAGCATGCAAAGCTCGGGCTTGGTACCGTGCTCGTCGGCCATGCCATCGGCGAGGCGGAGCGCGAGGAATCAAAGTCTTTCGACTTTCTGCGTGGGCAAGAAGATTACAAATATCGCTGGGGCGCCGAGAACCGGCCCACTTATTCCCGCAGCCTCGCTCCATCAATGAGGAGGGCGGCATGACGGAAAAGCTCGGCATTCGTTGGACGGTTGGCGCTGTCTCGCCGCGCGGTTTCGAGGCGTTGCGGCTTTCTCTCTGGGGCGCGCGTCTCGCTTTCGGCGAAGAAGTCCGTATGGCCGTGGTCGTCAATTCCCTCGCTGTCGAGGAGGCGAAAAGCCGGACTGGCGAGGCGCCGCAGCAGGTAGAATGGATGCCCGCCGGCCCGCCGCCGGAAGTGCTTTCCGGCTTTCTCGACGATGATATGGCGGAAGGCGTGGCCTGGAAGCTCGCGCCTCTCCGGGTTTTTCCGGAGATCTATGAACTTTCTCTCGACAATGACTGCATCCTCTGGAGCGTTCCGCCGGCTCTCTTCGCCTGGCTGGAGGAAGAGGACCCGCGCTGCCTCATCGCCGCGGATGCGAAGCTGGCGCTCGGCGCATTTTCCGAATTCACGCGGCCTGTGCCGCGCAATACGGGGATCAGGGGATTGCCGCCGCATCACGATCTTGCGGGCGCGCTGGGGCGGGTGCTGCGGGAGCACCCGGTGAAGCTGCGCTCGGAACTCGACGAGCAGGGCCTGCAGGCAGCCGCTTTCGACCTCGATCGGCCAGCGCATGTAATCTCAACGGACGACGTTTCGATCTGCTCCCCCTTCTGGCCGCATCGGCCGCATCTGGGCCGGCATGGAGCGCATTTCGTCGGCCTCAATGCGCGGCATTTGCCATGGGACTACTATGACCGGCCAGCGAGCGAATGGATCGCGGAAAACTGGGAACGGCACCGGCGTGAGCTTTATCGCCGCGTTGGCTTGAAAGTGCCGGAACAGGCCTGATGCTCCGGAACGAGGCGAACACCATAGAGGCCACCATCAAAGCTGCTATCCGCCCGTGTAGGGCCTCCGACCTGCCGTCCCTCGAATGGATGGGGCTGTTCGCGCCGCACCGGCACATCATCCAGCAGACTTTCGAGGCCCAGGAACGTGGGGAGGCTCTCATGCTGCTTGCGGTCGCCTCCGGTTTCCCGATCGCGCAGGTCTGGATTGATTTCACTCGCGATGAGGATGCCGGCTATTTCTGGGCGATACGCACTTTCCACCCCTTGCAGGGCACAGGTATCGGCTCTCGCATCATCCGAGCCGCCGAACGGGAAGCATGGAGCCGCGGCCGAAGACGCGCCGAACTCGAGACGGACGTGCATCTCATGCCTTTCTATGAGCGCCTGGGCTGGCGGGAGGCCGGGAAGGGCGATGAGGGGCGCCGCCTGATGACCAAGGACATAAGTCCTGCCGGGCCTTCCGCGACCGGCATTCTTAGCCGGGCAAGTAATCCTACTCTGGAACAAAATCGTCCTGTTTCTGTTTCCCTTCGGCCGGAGGGAGCACGATCCGCGACTGGGCCAGCATTAGGTTATCGATCGCTTCCTTCCCGAAAACACGGAGACGAGACTATGCATGGTGCTCAAGTGCGCGTGGGTATTGTCGGCGTCGGCAACTGCGCATCCTCCTTCGTGCAGGGGCTTACCTATTACCGGGGCATGCGCTCCAACAATCCCATTCCCGGCATCATGAATCCCGAAATCGGCGGCTATTACATTGATGACATCATCGTCAGCTCCGCTTTCGACGTGAATGCCTCGAAAGTGGGCAAGGACGTTTCCGATGCGATTTTTGCGCATCCCAACAACACGATCCGCTTTACCGATGTTGGGCCCACGGGCGTCACCGTCTCGCGCGGGCGGACGCTCGACGGCATCGGTAAATATCTGCGCGACGAGCTTCAGGAATCGGATGAGCCGGAAGCGGATGTCGCCGAGGTGTTGACGGAGAGCAAGACGGAGGTGCTCGTCTCCTATCTTCCCGTGGGTTCGGAACTAGCCGCGCGCTTTTATGCCGAGGAGGCATTGAAGGCCGGCTGTGCATTCGTGAACTGCATGCCGGTTTTCATTGCATCGCGGCCGGAGTGGCGGAAGAAGTTCGAGGATCGGGGGCTGCCCATCATCGGGGACGACATCAAGAGCCAGGTCGGGGCCACCATCGTGCATCGGGTGCTCACCAACCTGTTCCGCGAGCGCGGGATCAGGCTCGACCGAACCTATCAGCTCAATTTCGGCGGCAATACCGATTTCCAGAACATGCTCGAGCGCGAGCGGCTGGAATCGAAAAAGATCTCCAAGACCCAGGCGGTCACGAGCCAGCTAGGCGTTCCGATGGAGCCGGAGAACATCCATGTCGGACCCAGTGACCACGTGCCGTGGCTCAGCGACAGGAAGTGGGCCTATATCCGGATGGAGGGCACCACCTTCGGAGGCGTGCCCATTAATTGCGAGCTGAAGCTTGAGGTCTGGGATTCGCCCAACAGCGCCGGGGTGGTCATCGATGCCGTGCGATGCGCCAAGCTGGCTATGGACCGCGGGGAAGCAGGCGCTCTGGTGGGCCCCTCCAGCTATTTCATGAAGTCACCGCCAGAGCAGTTCACCGATGCCGAAGCCAGGCTCCGCACGCTGCAGTTCATTGGCGGCGACCAAATAGCGACTGGGTTCAAGCAGTGAGGACAGTGTTCCATCTTCTGCGCCATGCCTCTCACGGTCATGTCGGCGCGGTGCTGACAGGGCGTCTTCCCGCTGCGCCGTTGCTGCCCGCCGGCCGTCAACAGGCATTGGCCCTTGGCAAGCACTTCGTAGGCCAGAAGCTCGATGCGATCTACACCAGCCCGCGGCTGCGGGCGCAGCAGACGGCGGAAATCATCAGCCGCCAGACAGGTGTGGAGAGCGAGGTTGCCGCGGAGCTTGACGAGATCGATTTCGGGAACTGGTCCGGCCGGAGCTTCGAGGAGCTTGCCGCCGACCCGGAATGGCGGCGCTGGAACGAGGAACGCGGCGCGGCCGCAACGCCGGCCGGTGATACCATGGAAGCCGTGGGCGCGCGCATCACCGGCTTCATCGATCGCCTGCGGAACGATTTTCCCGGCCATGCCTTCGCGCTTGTCAGTCACAGCGATGTCATCAAGGCCGCGCTCTGCCGCACGTTTGGAGCTTCCTTTCAGAACGTACACGATTTCGAGATCGCGCCAGCTTCGATCACCACCGTTTCGTTCGACAAGCATGGGCCAAGGCTTGTCTCGTGCAATTCAAAGCCCGCGCGGTCCAGGCTGGGGGCGCTCGTATGAAGCTCGTCATTTTCGGCCTCAGCATCAGCTCGTCCTGGGGCAACGGCCATGCCACGCTATGGCGGGGCCTCGTAAGGGCTCTGGCGCGGCGCGGGTGGACGGTGATCTTCTTTGAGCGCGACCTGCCATATTATGCCGGCGCGCGCGATCTATACGACATCGAGGACGGCGAACTGGTCCTTTACAGCGACTGGGATGAGGCGTTGCCTGCGGCTCGCAGGCACCTTGCCGATGCGGATGTGGCGCTGGTCTCCTCCTACTGCCCTGACGGAATTGCCGCCTCCGATCTGGTGCTTTCTTCGCCACGGCCGCTCCACCTCTTCTACGATCTCGATACGCCGGTGACGCTGTCGGCTTTGGAGCGTGGAGAGGCCACCTCCTATATTGGGCCGCGCGGGTTGAGCGATTTCGATCTCGTGCTGAGCTATACGGGCGGCGAGGCTCTGGATGCCTTGAAGGCACGCCTCGGCGCGCGCATGGTGGCACCGCTCTATGGCCATGTGGATCCTTGTGTGCACCGGCCGACCATGCCAGCGGCGCGGTATTCAGCCGATCTTTCCTATATCGGCACTTATGCGGAGGACAGGCAGGCGGGCGTCGAGGCCTTCATGCTCGAGCCGGCGCGACAGCGACCCAATCTCCGCTTCGTGATCGCCGGCGCCCAATACCCGGAGAACTTCCCTTGGGTGGAAAACCTCTATTTCGTACGGCACCTGCCGCCAGAGGAACATCCCGCCTTCTACTCCTCCTCGCGCCTGACGCTGAACGTCACGCGCCGGGCCATGGCCAAGATGGGCTGGTGCCCCTCGGGACGACTGTTTGAGGCGGCCTCATGCGGCGTGCCCATCATCTCAGACTCGTGGGAGGGGCTTGACACTTTCTTCGAGCCCGGACGCGAAGTGCTCGTGGCGGTCGACACGGAAGACGTTACCGCTGCGCTTGATCTAGGCGATGCGGAACTGCGCCGGATCGCGCAGGCGGCGCGCGAGCGCGTGCTTTCCTGCCATACCTCGGAACATCGCGCCGCTGAGTTCGAAACTATCGCCAACGACCTCAAATCAGTCGCCGCCGGTGAGGCGGCATAGAGCTGGCAAGGAGATATTCCCATGTGGGGAATCATTCCGGCTGCAGGATGTGGAAGCCGCATTCAGCCACTCGCGTTCTCCAAGGAACTTCTGCCGGTAGGTAGCCGATTGACTGGCGGGTCGGAGCGCCCCTGCGCGGTAAGCGAATATCTTTGTGAACGCATGATCGCGGGCGGCGCGGACAAGCTCTGCTTCGTCATCGCGCCGGGCAAATCCGATATCCTCGAATACTACGGCGGCAGCTACGGAGACGCTTCCATAGCTTATGTGGTGCAGCCGGAGGCGAGCGGGCTTTGCGACGCCATCTTCCGCGTTGCGCCACTGGTCGCTCCCGGTGAACATGTGCTCGTCGGTCTGCCGGATACGATCTGGATGCCTGCGGACGGCTATCGGGCACTTCCCGACGGGCTGCTCTCCTTCCTGCTTTTTCCCGTCGGCAATCCCTCGGTCTTCGATGCGGTGGAAACCGACGAGGACGGAAATGTCCGCGAAATCCAGGTCAAACGGCAGGACGCATCGACGAACTGGATCTGGGGCGCGTTCAAGATGCCGGGCGCCATTTTCCACGAGCTCCTGGCCCTGTGGATCGAGCGTGGCCGCTCCGATGAATATATGGGCACGCTGGTCAACGCCTATCTCGCGAAGGGCGGGAGAGCTCAAGGCATCCGCGCCGGCGAGGCCTATGTGGATGTAGGCACGCTCGAAGGCTACCGCGCCGCCAACGACCTGTTGCGGCAGGCCGCTGTTGAGCAGGGGGCGCCCGGCACCCATGTCACCGCGGGTGCTCCGGCCGGGCGCCAGCTTCTCGCGCATCGCCGCGAACTCGTGATGTCCTTCAAGCAAGTGGAACGAGGGGTTTGACTGATGATCGAAGCCGCGATGATCTGGAACGAGCCGAACAACAAGTCTCATTGGGATCCCGAAATCGATCCCGACTGGTCGCGGTTCGCGGAAATGGCAATTCTGGCGGCTGATGCCATCGGCAGCGCAAATCGCGACGTGGTGCGGGTTCTGGGTGGCATCTCTCCCATAGACCCGCTTTTTATCCAAAACTTGCAGGGCAAGGGAGTGCTTGATCATCTGGATGCCATCGCCGTTCATGGCTTTCCGCTCGACTGGAATTTGTGGCAGATCCAGGAATGGCCCCAAAGGCTTGCCGAGATACAGGCGCTTGCCGATCTGCCGGTCTGGGTGAGTGAAGTTGGCGTCTCCAGCTTTGGCGCTGAAGAAGTGCAGGCGTGGGGCCTGGGTCGCACGTTCGAGCTGCTCAAGGGGCTTTCACCGCGTATTCAATGGTACAGCCTGTTCGATCTCCCGCAGGCCTGGGGCGCTACCACGCGCCATAGGGAGGCGGAAGGGTCGTCCTATTATCGACATTTCTACATGGGGCTTATCCGCGAGGATGGCACGCCAAAGCCGGCACTGGAAAAATTCGCCGAATGCACACCGGAATTCGGCCTCTGCCAGTGGTTCCATTTCGAAGATCCAAGGCTTGACGAGGCGGTGAGCTGGATGAGGCGGCTCGGAGTCAAATATCTGCGCACCGGCCTTTCCTGGGCCGATAGTTTCCGCCCCGGCGCGCTCGACTGGTTCGACCGGCAGATGGAGGCTCTTGCGGATTTCGACGTGACGGTGACCTTCTGCTTCACACCCGAGCATCGCGGGATCGCGCCGCATCATACCAGCGCTCCGCAGGTGCCTCAGGAGTTCGCCGATTTCTGCGCCACAATGATCGAGCGCTATGCGGGGAAGGCGCGAAGCCGCATCCGAGGCGCCGCATGAGCATGTCGGCGCAATGGGAGGAGGATCTGTTCGCGCCAGCCGAAGCGCTGCTGGAATTGATCTGCTCCCCCGAGGGAAGCCCCCTCGACTGCCATGATGTGGCCGTCGTGGTGGCCCACCCGGATGACGAGACGATCGCGATCGGCGGCCAGCTTGCTCGTATGAGGGGTGTCAAGATCGTGCATGTGACCGATGGCGCGCCGGCCGATATGAAGGATGCCGAGGCGAACGGCTTTTCGCGGCGGGAGGACTATGCAGCCGCCCGGCGGCGGGAGCTCGAAGCTGCGGTCGCGATTGCCGGCATAGGTCCGGAGGCCTGCCATCTGATCGGCGTTGCCGACCAGTCCTCGGCCTATCATCTTGCGGAAATCGCTTCCCGGCTGGCGGATCTTTTCGAGAAGCAGGGGATAGCGACCGTCTTTACCCATGCCTTGGAGGGCGGTCATCCCGATCACGACTCGACGGCCTTTGCCGTACGGGCCGCGAGCCACCTGA
Organism: Chelativorans multitrophicus; assembly: GCF_011317445.1. Classification (GTDB taxonomy): domain Bacteria; phylum Pseudomonadota; class Alphaproteobacteria; order Rhizobiales; family Rhizobiaceae; genus Chelativorans; species Chelativorans multitrophicus. The sequence continues at coordinate 1,936,075 of NZ_JAAAPL010000001.1, read as the reverse complement.
CCGCCCGGCGCAATCTGCCACCGCCAGTCATTTATGAATTTCCGCTCTATCGCCTGAAGCAGGGCCAGAGCGTTTTTCAGGAGTTCATCCCCGCGGGCGATGTCGAATATGCGGTAGCGCTCGATGACGAGGCCGCCGAGATGAAGCGGCGAATGCTTGCCGCTCATCTCACGCAGCAGCGGATCATCGGCCCTTTCTCGATGAAGACGGAGCGGTTTCGGCCCGCATCGCCCGCCGATTTTCGCGAGCTGCCGAACGAAGTGCTTTACGCTCAACGTGACTGGGGGCTGAGACCCTCCGACTGGCCGAATTTGGTCGAACAGGCAAGCAGGGAACTCGATCTTCCCCGATGGCTCTGACGATTCTCAGCGTTGCCTATCCATTCGCGGCGATCGGGCCGGACGCGGTGGGCGGCGCTGAGCAGGTGCTTTCCGCGCTCGATCGCGCGATGGTGCGAAACGGTCATCGCTCCATCGTGATCGCTTGCGAAGGATCAAAAACGGCGGGGGAACTGGTGCCCCTGGCTGCGCAGGGAGGCAGGATCGACGATTCCGTTCGGCACAGGGTTTGGGGGGAGGTGCGCCAGCTAATCGGCGAGGTTCTGATGCGGGAGCGGGTGGATCTGGTGCACCTACATGGGCTCGATTTCCACGCTTACCTCCCGGAAAGTGCGCTCACAGTGGCAACGCTGCACCTGCCGCTGGACTGGTATCCCGGCTGGATCTTCGAAAGCCGCGCCAATCTCTTTCTCCACTGCGTTTCGGAAATTCAGCACCGCACCGCGCCGGTAGGCGCCCCGCTGCTGCCGCCGATCCCGAATGGGGTTCCGCTTGAGCTTTTCCTCACGCGACAGCGCAAGCGCGATCACGCAATCGTCCTCAGCCGGATTTGCCCGGAAAAGGGAATCCACATGGCAATCCAAGCCTGCCGGCTTGCCGATGCAGCTCTTCTGATAGGCGGTCAGGTGTTTCCTTACGAGGCGCATGAGCGCTATTTCAAAGAGGAGCTTGCGCCTTTTCTGGATTCGCGGCGGCGGTTCCTTGGACCACTCGTTTTCAACCGAAAGCGACGGCTCCTTGCGTCTGCCCGATGCGCGCTTGTGCCCAGCCTGGTGGCGGAAACAAGCTCGCTCACGGCAATGGAAGCGCTCGCCTGCGGCACGCCTGTAATCGCCTTTGAGAACGGCGCGTTGCCAGGCGTGGTCGAGAATGGACGCACCGGTTTTCTCGTCAAGAATGTTTCAGAGATGGCAGAGGCGATCATGGCTGCATCATCCCTCGATCCCCAGGTCTGCCGGGACGCGGCTTGGCAGCTCTTTTCACCGCAGCGGATGGAGCAGCGCTATCTCGATCTCTATCAGGGGCTTGCAGGCATGGCGCGACCAAGGCAGTCCAGCGCGGAATTCGCCGCCGGTACGATCAAGCAGCAAGCGCAAGCCCACCCATCTTTTCGATGAACGCGACGACCTCTTCCGCACCTTGACGGCGGGACAGATCGGTCATGACATAGGGCCGGCCCTCACGCACTTTCTCCGTATCGCTCCTCATCACGTCGAGGTTCGCGCCTACATAGGGCGCGAGATCGGTCTTGTTGATGATGAGAAGATCCGACCGGGTGATCGCTGGCCCACCCTTGCGCGGAATTTTCTCACCCTGGGCGACGGAGATCACATAGAGCGTCAGGTCGGCAAGATCGGGCGAAAAGGTGGCCGCCAGATTATCGCCGCCACTTTCAATCAGGATGATGTCGAGGTCTGGGAAACGGCGATTGAGATGGGCGATGGCTGCAAGGTTGAGCGAGGCGTCCTCTCGAATCGCGGTGTGCGGGCAGCCGCCGGTCTCAACGCCGACAATGCGGTCCTCGGAGATCGCCTGCAGTCGAGCGAGGATCAGCGCGTCCTCCTTGGTGTAAATGTCGTTTGTGACGACGGCCATGGAATAGCGGTCGCGCATGGATTTGAGCAGGACTTCGCATAGCGTCGTCTTGCCGGAACCGACCGGGCCGCCGATGCCAATCCTCAAGGGTCCATTCGACGATTTCATAGGCGCCTCCAGGCTGCGCGTCAGGAGCGGAAAATCCGCGTGCTAAGGGTTTCGTGAGCCATGGCTGCAATATCGGCTGCATAGGCCACTGAGCCCAAATCGTCCAGCGTGGCGCGGGACAGCTCCTTCGCCTTTTCCGCGACCAGCGGTTCGAGCGCGGCGAGGATTGTAAGCCCTTGCGTCTGGCCAACAGGCACGAGCCTTATCGCAACGGAAATCTGTGCCTGCACATAGGCGGTGAGGTAAGCGAGGAGCATCGCTTCGGGGCTGATGCCGCACGCGCCGGCAAGCGCGCCGAAGGCCACCGGATATGGGCAGGGGGAGGGCAGCCGGCCACATGTTTGCGCAGCCCATGCCCGAGCGGCCAGAACGAAAGCCTCGCCGGTCGCCGCGAGTTCTTGATGGCGTTCCAAGGCTGGCGTCAGAGCCAGACAGAGGTCGGTGAGCTGCTGCAGCCGCTGCTCGTCAAGGTACGCACGGCAGGCCTCTGCCATCAGAATGGCGTCGTTGCGGGCCGCACCTGCGAGAAGATTTCCTTCGATCCAATCGCGCGCGGTTGCCGCGTCTTTCACACGGCGGTCAGCAATGGCGGTTTCAAGCCCCGCCGAGTATGCGAAGCTGCCGACCGGAAAGGCCGGCGACGCCCAAGTGAGCAGCCTTTGCAGCGACTGAAGCTCAGTCGTGGTGGTCATGAGTATGGCCCTGATGATGACTGTGGCCGTCATGGGAATGGGCCTGATAGGCACCGCCTTCGGGCGAGAAGGGAGCCGTGATATCGGTGACCATCGCGCCCAGTCCCTCCAGCATGTCACGAATTACGTGGTCGCGCCGGATGAGGATACGGTCCTCGGCTATTTCCGCCGGGAGGTGCCGGTTGCCTATCTGCCACGCCAGCGCAAGGAGATGGCGGGAATCACGGCCGCGCACTTCGTAAAGAGGTTCGGGCAGGGCGCGTACCTCGATCACGCGGCCATCCTCCAGCAGGAGGCCGTCGCCGTGATTGAGCAGCCTTGCCTCCGGCAGATCAAGCAGGAACTCGATTCCATTGTCCGAGCGCATCATCATGCGGCGGCGGTGACGCGCCGTCTCGTCAAGCGTGATCGTGTCGAAGGCTCTGTCGAATTTTGCGGTGACGGATGTCGCGCGGATCATCTCAAGCTGTCCTAAAAGAGGAAATAGCGCTGCGCCATGGGCAAGACCGTGGCTGGCTCGCAGGTGAGCAGTTCGCCGTCTGCGCGCACTTCATAGGTTTCGGGATCAACCTCGATATGCGGTGTGGCATCGTTGAAGACCATCGCTTTCTTGCCGATCCCGCTACGGGTGTTCTCCACCGCAAGCATGCCTTTCTCGACCCCCAGCTTCTGCTGAAGCCCGTCGCTCAAGGCGGCTTCAGAGACGAAGGTGACTGAGGAGGCGGCAATCGCCTTGCCATAGGCGCCGAACATGGGGCGGTAGTGCATGGGCTGCGGAGTGGGGATGGAGGCGTTGGGGTCTCCCATGGGAGCAGCGGCGATCGTGCCGCCGAGCAGGATCATCTCCGGCTTTACGCCGAAAAAGGCAGGGTTCCAAAGAACCAGATCGGCGCGCTTGCCCACTTCGATTGAGCCGATGTGCTTTGACACGCCATGGGCGATGGCCGGATTGATCGTATATTTGGCGATGTAGCGCTTAACGCGGAAATTGTCGTTGTCGCCCGTCTCCTCAGGCAGCTTTCCGCGCTGGCGTTTCATCTTGTCGGCGGTCTGCCAGGTGCGGATGATCACCTCGCCGACGCGGCCCATGGCCTGGCTGTCGGACGAGATGATGGAGAAGGCGCCGAGGTCGTGGAGGATGTCCTCCGCCGCGATCGTCTCCTTGCGGATACGGCTTTCGGCGAAGGCCACATCTTCCGGGATTGACGGCGAGAGATGATGGCAGACCATCAGCATGTCGAGATGCTCGGCGATGGTGTTCACCGTATATGGGCGTGTGGGATTGGTGGAGGAGGGGATGACGTTCGGCAGCCCCGCCACCTTAATGATATCGGGTGCGTGGCCGCCGCCGGCACCTTCCGTGTGGAAGGCATGAATGGTGCGGCCCTTGAAAGCGGCAATGGTGTTTTCCACAAAACCGCTTTCGTTGAGCGTGTCCGTATGGATCATCACCTGCACGTCATGATCGTCCGCCACGGCAAGGCAGTTATCGATTGCGGCAGGCGTCGTGCCCCAGTCCTCGTGCAGCTTCATCGCGCACGCGCCGGCCTTAATCATTTCGATCAGCGGCGCAGGGAGCGAGGCGTTGCCTTTGCCCGCGAGGCCGATATTCATCGGGAAAGCGTCGAAGGACTGGATCATACGGCCGATGTGGAAGCTGCCAGGCGTGCAGGTGGTGGCGAGCGTGCCATGCGCGGGGCCGGTGCCGCCGCCCAGCATGGTCGTGAGGCCCGACATCAGCGCCTCCTCGATCTGCTGCGGGCAGATAAAATGGATATGCGCGTCGAAGCCGCCGGCGGTAAGGATCTTGCCCTCGCCAGCAATCGCCTCGGTGCCTGGGCCGACGATGATGTTGACGCCGGGCTGCGTGTCCGGATTACCAGCCTTTCCGATTGCCGCAATCCTGCCGTCGCGCAGGCCGATATCGGCCTTGTAGATGCCGGTGACATCGATGACGAGTGCATTGGTGATGACCGTATCCACGGCGCCGTCGGCGCGGGAGACCTGGCTTTGGCCCATGCCGTCGCGGATCACCTTGCCGCCGCCGAACTTCACCTCCTCGCCGTAGGTGGTGAAATCCTTCTCCACTTCGATGAAGAGTTCGGTATCCGCCAGCCTCACCTTGTCTCCGGTGGTGGGGCCGTACATATCCGCATAGGCGGCGCGGGAAATCTTTGCGGGCATCAGAGATCTCCCATGATTTTCTGCTGAAAGCCGAAGACCTTGCGTGCGCCGGAGAGCGGAACAAGGCGCACCTCGCGCGCCTGGCCCGGCTCGAAGCGCACCGCCGTTCCGGCCGCAATGTCGAGGCGCATACCGCGGGCCTTCTCGCGGTCGAAGGAGAGTGCGCCGTTCGTCTCGTAGAAGTGATAATGGGAGCCGACCTGAATGGGACGGTCGCCGGTATTGCTGACCTCAAGCACCACTTGAGGAGCGCCGGCATTCAGCTCGATTTCACCTGCTTTTGGAATGACTTCGCCCGGGATCATGAGAAGCTGTTCCTCTTCTGTCAGCCGGCAAAGGCGAGCCACAGGCCGGCAACCGACGTAACGGCGCCGGCCAGGCGGGTAAGCGTGCAGTTCTTCTTCTGCCAGCGGCTGAGACCTATCCCCAGTGCGATGCCGGCTGCGTGAAGGAGCGCGGTGGCGATGGCGAAGCCCATGGCAAATTGAGCAGCGCCGGCGGTGCCCAATTCACCGCCATGGGCATGGCCATGGAAAAAGGCGAAGAAGGCCACGGCGGCCATCATACCCGCCACGGGCATAGAAACGGCGAGCGCCACCATAAGGCCGATGAAGACGATCGACGCAAGGATCACCGGCTCCACAAAGGGGATGGGCGCGCCGAGAAGGGCAGCGGCAAAGCCCCAGATCATCGTGCCGACGAATGCAGCGGGTACCCACGCAAGCGCACGCCCGCCGATCGTCGCAGCCCACAGGCCGACCGCCACCATCACCAGAACATGGTCGATCCCGAAGAGCGGATGCGAGAAGCCGGCCATCAACGAGCCGTGCGCAACCGGATCAAGATGCGCAAAGGCGGGCATGGTGGCGGCAAAAAGTGCGGCGGTGGCGATTGCGAGACGGTTGAACATGCGTGTCCCCACTGGCGTTTTGTTCTAGCGGATCGGTTCGTGGACGGTGACGAGCTTCGTGCCGTCCGGGAAAGTGGCTTCCACCTGGATATCGTGGATCATCTCGGCCACGCCCTCCATCACCTGGTCACGGGTGATGACGTGGGCTCCCGCCTCCATGAGCTCGGCGACGGGACGGCCGTCGCGCGCGCCCTCCACCACGAAATCGGTAATGAGCGCGACCGCCTCCGGGTGATTGAGCTTGACGCCGCGTTCAAGCCTTCGGCGGGCCACAATCGCGGCCATGGCAATCAGCAGCTTGTCCTTTTCGCGAGGCGTCAGATTCATGCGTGTCGTGTCCCCTTCAGATGGACCAGAGACGGGGCAGCGCCCCGGCGCCGGACAGAAGCGCTATTGCTGGTATTATTGTGCGCCGCAACATAAGACCTGATGGCGCGACAACGCGCAAGACCAGACGTTCGCCGATTGCACTTGCGGCAGCATGCACGGACGGACCCAGGATGCTCCGCAGCGCTGTGAGCTTCTCCTCGGCATCCGGCCCAATCGCGAGTATGGTCGCAAAGGCATTGTTGCCTGCGAGCAGGGAGATACCCTCGCGCTCGAACTCCTCGCCGGCAAGGCGTGTCTCTTCGGCATGGACCAGCTTGCCGTCGCGATAGATGCGCCAGCGATCCCTCAGATGGGCCTTCCGCGCCGTCTCGCCCATGGCCTCACGGCCCAGAAGCACCGCTTCGACTGCGGTGAAGGTGGCATTGTCCTCCAGATCGACTCGCAGGCTGCGATGAAGACGGCTTCCCTCGAAGAGTATCGTTTCCTGCGGCAGCCAGTCGACATGTGCGCCGGGGCCGACGCGCAAGGCGGTGGAAACGCGAGCATCATCCCCCGTCGAGCGGTAAATGCGCTCGCAGGCTTGCGTTGTCACCACCAGTTTCGAGCCGGCGAGGGCATCGGCCTTCCAATCGATGCGGTCTCCTCCGGTAAGCCCGCCCGAGGTGTTGATAAGCACCGCCTCCATGGCCCCGCCATGGCTCCTAGGCAGACGGATCTTGCAGCAGCCTTCCTGGTAGAGGCGCTCAAGCCGGGTGCGACCTTCCCGAAGCTTCGCCTCAATCCTGCCGGTGCCGTGGGCGCGTTGCATTGGCGCGGGCGAAGCGTCTTCCTGGGCGGTTTGTCTCATTAAGGACATGCTGCGCTCGGTTTCCTCTGATGCCGTCTTCGAGCACCGTCGGCGTGCAAAATATTCCGGTTCCATCCTCTTCCGCAACGGAACCAGCACGCATTCTCAACGTTGGCCTTGGCAGGGGGAATTTGGATGAGAGATTTTTAGGAATGGACCGTCCCGGTCAGGCGCTCCTTCAGAAGCTTGCTGCCAGCCGAATTGCAATCGAGGCTGTCGAACCCGCCATCGACGGAGGGCGTTTCGCCGCCAAGACGATCGTGGGGCATCCATTACGCGTGGAAGCAGATATTTTCTGCGACGGCCACGAGATAATCGCTGCCGCACTCCTCTACCGCCAGCGAGGTGAAAGGAGCTGGAGAGAGACGCCCATGCGCCACCTCGTGAACGATCGCTGGCGAGCAACGGTCGTCTTCGAGGAAGTCGGCCATCACGAATTCAGGATCGCCTCCTGGCGCGACCTTTTTGCCACCTGGCGGATGGATACCGCCAAGAAGCACGAGGCGGGGCAGAAGATCTCCCTCGAATTGCAGGAAGGCCGGCTGCTCGTTGAAAAAGCGCTCGGCATTCGCACCGGAGGAACACCGAACGACCGTTCGGCGCTCAAGGCGCTTCTGGCGGAGGTGACATCCTCCTCATCGGAGGGCGATGCGCTTGCTGTGCTGATGAGCGATGACATGGCCGTGCTCATGCGCCGGCTGGGCGTACGCATGAATCTAACGGAGTCCGATAAAGTTTTTCCGGTTTTTGTCGACCGCGAAAAGGCGGGCTTTTCCGCTTGGTATGAGCTCATGCCGCGGTCGCAATCCGTCAGCCCGGATCGCCACGGCACCTTCGACGATGTGATCGCCAGGCTTCCCTATGTTCGCGATCTCGGCTTCGACGTGCTTTATTTCCCGCCGATACACCCGATCGGCCGCACAAACCGCAAGGGCCGCAACAACAGCCTTACGCCAGAGCCGGGCGATCCGGGAAGTCCCTACGCCATCGGCGCGGAAGAGGGTGGGCACGATGCGCTCCATCCCGAGCTCGGCTCGTTCGAAGATTTCGCACGGCTGGTTAAGGCCGCAAGCGAGCATGGGCTGGAGATCGCGCTGGACTTTGCCATCCAGTGCTCGCCCGACCACCCGTGGATCAAGGAGCATCCCGAATGGTTCGACTGGCGGCCTGACGGCACCATCAAATTCGCCGAGAATCCGCCAAAGAAATACGAAGATATCGTCAATGTTCATTTCTACCGCGATGCCATCCCCGGCCTCTGGTACGCGCTGCGCGACATTGTCCTGTTCTGGCTGGAAAGGGGCGTGCGGATCTTCCGCGTGGACAACCCGCACACCAAGCCGTTGCCCTTCTGGGAATGGATGATCGAGGAGGTGCGGCAGGTCGACCCCGGCGTGATCTTTCTCGCCGAGGCCTTCACGCGGCCCAAGATGATGAAGCGGCTGGCCAAGGTCGGCTTCAACCAGTCCTATTCCTATTTTACCTGGCGTAACACCAAGTGGGAACTCACCGAATATCTGACCGAGCTCACGCGGGAGGAGTGCCGCTATTACATGCGGCCGAACTTCTTCGTGAACACGCCGGACATCAACCCTCGCTACCTGCAGACGAGCGGCAGGCCGGGTTTTCAGGTGCGGCTCATTCTCGCTGCCACGCTGGGCACGAACTACGGCGTCTATAGCGGCTTTGAGCTGTGCGAAGCCGAGGCTATGCCCGGCAAGGAAGAGTATCTCAACTCCGAGAAATACGAGATCCGCGCCTGGGATTGGGACCGTCCAGGGAACATAAAGACGGACATTCTGTTCGTGAACCGGCTGCGGCGGGAAAATCCGGCGCTACGGCAGTTCACGAACCTGAAATTCTACAACGCCTGGAACGACAATATTCTCTACTACGGCAAGCACACGGACGATCTGACCAGTTTTCTGCTCTTCGCCGTCAATCTCGATCCTCATAACTCGCAGGGCGCCCATTTCGAGGTGCCGCTCTGGGAATTCGGGCTGCCGGATGATGCAATGATCGAGGCGGAAGATCTTGTCACCGGCCAACCTTTCACCTGGACCGGCAAGGTCCAGCACATGCTTCTTGACCCGCACCAGCGCCCCTACATGGCCTGGCGGCTCATCCCTCCAGGAAGTCGCCGATGAACACGATGGAAAAGGTCGCCTCGGAACTCATGTCTCCAGAAGAGGCCGAAGCTGTCCAGGTCGTGCCGCCTGCCGGCCCGCGGCCGCCCGATTGGTATAAGGACGCGGTCATCTATCAGCTCCACATCAAGGCCTTCCACGATTCCAATGGCGATGGAATGGGGGATTTCAATGGCCTGATGCAGCGGCTCGATTATGTCGAACGGCTGGGCGTCAACACCATATGGCTTCTGCCGTTCTATCCCTCACCGCTCCGGGATGACGGTTACGACATCGCGGATTACCGCTCCATCAATCCTTCCTACGGCACCATGCGCGATTTTCGCCGCTTCGTGGCCGAAGCGCACCGGCGCGGCATCCGGGTGATCACGGAACTGGTCATCAACCACACCTCCGACCAGCATCCCTGGTTCCAGCGGGCAAGGCACGCCAAGAAGGGTTCCGCCGCGCGGCAATTCTATGTCTGGAACGACGATGACGAGCGCTATCCCGAGACACGCATCATCTTCCTCGATACGGAAAAATCCAACTGGACCTGGGATCCGGTCGCCGGCCAATTCTTCTGGCACCGCTTCTATTCGCACCAGCCGGATCTCAATTTTGATAATCCCCGGGTGCTCGACGCTGTCATCAGGATCATGCGTTTCTGGCTGGATATGGGGGTGGACGGGCTGAGGCTCGACGCGATTCCGTATCTCGTCGAGCGCGACGGGACGAACAACGAGAACCTGCCCGAGACGCATGAGATCCTGAAGAAAATACGAAAGGCGCTGGACGAGAAATATCCCGACCGGATGCTGCTTGCCGAAGCCAATCAGTGGCCGGAGGACACGCGCCCCTATTTCGGCGAGGGGGACGAGTGCCATATGGCTTTCCACTTCCCGCTAATGCCGCGCATCTATATGGCGCTGGCGCAGGAAGACCGGCATCCGATCTCCGATATCATGCGGCAGACGCCGGAAATCCCGGAATCATGCCAATGGGCGATTTTCCTGCGCAACCACGACGAACTGACGCTTGAAATGGTGACCGACCGCGAGCGCGACTACCTTTGGCGCACCTATGCGGAGGACGTGCGGGCGCGCATCAATCTCGGCATCCGCCGCCGGCTTGCGCCGCTGATGCAGAACGACCGGCGCAAGATCGAGCTGATGAATGCGCTGCTCTTCTCCATGCCTGGCACGCCGATCGTCTATTATGGCGACGAGCTCGGCATGGGCGACAATATCTATCTCGGCGACCGGGACGGGGTGCGCACACCCATGCAGTGGGCGCCCGACCGCAATGGCGGCTTCTCACGCGCCAACCCGCAAATGCTTTACCTGCCGCCCATCATGGACCCGGTCTACGGTTACCAGACCATCAATGTGGAGGCGCAGGAGGCAGATCCATCGTCGCTTCTCAACTGGGTGCGGCGTGTGATCGGCGTGCGCAAGCAACACTCGGCCTTCGGACGTGGCGATTTCACCATGCTCTATCCGAGAAACCGCCGCATCCTTGCCTATACGCGCAGCGATGCAAACGAGACGATCCTGTGCGTGGCCAATCTCTCGCGCTCGCCTCAGGCAGTGGAACTGGATCTTTCGAAATACCGCAATTGCGTGCCGATCGAACTTGTCAGCCAGTCGCCATTCCCGCCGATCGGCGATCTGCCCTACATGCTTACGCTGACGGGTTACGGTACCTTCTGGTTCGTGCTCGCGAGCGAGGCGCAGGCGCCCGAATGGCACAACAATGTGCCGGAGCCTTTGCCTGAATTCATAACGCTTACCATGGTGGACGGGCGCATCGAGCGCGCGCTGGAAGGGCGCGAGCGGCGGCAGCTCGAACAGGATGTTCTGCCGCAATTCATGCAGCGCCAACGCTGGTATGGCGCCAAGGGCGAGGGGATACGCTCCGCCGGGATAAGTGATATCGCCAAACTGGGTGATGAAGGGGGGCTTCTCACCATCGTGGATGTCGATCTGTCCGTCTCGGGCAGGCAGCGCTACCTCCTGCCGCTTACCGTCCTCTGGGGCGAAGAAAACGTGCAGTTCGGGGCGCCCAAACTTTCCGTAACGCTGGCACGTGTGCGCAAAGGTTCGCGTCTCGGCGCCCTGATCGACGGCGCCTATGACGACCGCTTCGCCTCGGAGCTGATGCGGCGGATGCAGGAAAACCAGGAGATGCAGGTGCCAGGCGGGACTCTGCGCTTCTATGGAAATGAACAGCTCACGGCCATGCATTTCGAGGAGACGCCTTCCCCCCTGATGGGAGAGCAGAGCAATGTGTCAGTCGCCTTCGACCGGCAGGTGCTGCTCAAGATTTTCCGCCGGTTGAGGCCGGGCGACCAGCCTGAGGTGGAGGTGGCGCGCTTCCTGACGGAGGTCGCGGGCTTCAGGAATACGCCCGCCTTTCTCGGCATGGTCGAATATGAGGAGCAGGGCGCCCGTACCGTTCTGGCCAGCGTTTCCGGTTTCGTCGAGAATCAGGGCGATGCATGGGGCGTCTTCGTGCACGCGCTGGAGCGGCAGATCGAAGACGAAACCCTTGCACCGCCTGCCCCGGCCGGCGCCACGCCGGCTGAGGGGACCACGGCACAGCTCCTCTATCCGCTCGACCTGCTTCGGCGCCTCGGCGAACGCACGGGCGAAATGCACGCTGCCCTCGCGATTGAAACCGACATGGAGGCTTTCCGGTGCGAGCCGATCCGCCGGGCGGACATCGCAAGCTGGGTCAAGGACCTGAAACAGCAGGCGGCGAGCGCCCGCGCGGCCCTGGAGCGCAACAAGGATCGCCTTCCCCTCAACATAAGGGAAAGCGTGGAGCACCTTCTGTCTCTGAGACAACGGATCGACAGGCGCATCAGCGAGTTCGGAAAAATCACGCCTTCCGGGAAGAAGTCACGCATCCATGGCGACTATCATCTTGGCCAGGTGCTGGTCTCAAAGCAGGACCTCTACATCATCGATTTCGAGGGTGAGCCGCGCCGAAGCCTGGAGGAACGCCGCGGCAAGAGCTCTCCGCTGCGGGATGTGGCGGGAATGCTGCGCTCCTTCGATTATGCCGCATGGACGGCGGTGCGCCAGGTCGCCGCGCGCCTGCCGGACCAGACGCGGGATGGCAGCTCGCTCGCGCGCCAATGGCGAGAGCGGATGAGCGCGGAATTCCTGGAAGGATACCGCGCGGCTGCCTCCGTCGCGCAGAACCAGCCAGCAGACGGAGCCACATGGGAAGCCCTGCTCGAACTTTTCCTGTTGCAGAAGGGTTTCTACGAAATCAACTACGAACTCTCCAACCGGCCGGACTGGGTGGGCATCCCCGTGCAGGGCGTGCTCGACCTGATCGAAAGGAGGAGCGGATGAGCGCGGCGGCCGATGCAGCTCCATGGAGGCTCGACGACCCCCATGTTATCGGCGCGCTGGTGGCGGGCCGGCTTGCAGACCCGTTTGCGATATTGGGGCCGCATCAGACGGCGGCCGGTCTCGTGCTGCGGGTGCTGCGCCCCGAAGCCGATACGGCGGAGGCAATCGATCCTGATTCCGGCAGTAGCTACGGCAAGCTGCTCAAGCGTCATGCGCGGGGCTTCTTCGAGGGCCTGATCTCGAAGAACACAGCCGTTCCGAGATACCGGCTTCGTTTCACCCGCGAGGGTGACACCTGGGACGAAGAGGATGCCTACCGGTTCCCCAGCACCTTCGGGGACCTCGATCTATATCTGCTTGGCGAGGGGCGGCACCAGCGTCTCTATGAAAAGCTCGGCGCGCATCCGATGGCCTGCGATGGGGTGGATGGCACCCGCTTTGCCGTTTGGGCGCCCAATGCGAGCCGCGTCAGCGTGGTCGGCAATTTCAACAATTGGGATGGCCGCCGCCATCAGATGCGGCTTCATCCGGGGATCGGCGTCTGGGAAATCTTCGTGCCGGGCGCAAAACCGGGAAATCTTTACAAATACGAGATCATCGGCCGCAACGGCGAGTTGCTGCCCCCGAAAGCCGATCCGGTGGGTTTTCGTGCGGAGGTGCCGCCGGCGACTGCTTCCGTCGTCAACGGTCTGCCTCAAATGGAATGGGGCGATGGTGAGTGGGTGGAGCACCGCATCGGAAAGAACGATCGGAAAGCCCCGATCTCGATCTATGAGGTGCATCTGGGTTCCTGGCGCCGCCATGAGGATGGCCGTTACCTCTCTTACGATGAACTGGCCGACCGGCTGCTTCCCTATGTGAAGGATCTCGGCTTCACCCACATCGAGTGCATGCCGGTGAGTGAGCATCCCTTTTCCGGTTCGTGGGGGTACCAGCCGGTCGGCCTTTATGCTCCGACAAGTCGCTTCGGCACGCCGGAGGACTTTGCCCGCTTCGTCGATCGCTGCCATCATGAAGGGATCGGAGTCATCATCGATTGGGTGCCGGCGCATTTCCCTTCGGACGCGCACGGGCTTGCCCGTTTCGACGGCACGGCGCTTTACGAGCACGAGGACCCGCGGCTCGGCTTCCATCGTGACTGGAACACGCTCATCTACAATTTCGGGCGACGAGAGGTCGCGAATTTCCTCACCGCTAACGCGCTTTTCTGGCTCGACCGGTACCATGTGGACGGCCTGCGCGTGGATGCGGTCGCCTCGATGCTTTACCTCGACTACAGCCGCCAGCCAGGCGAGTGGATCCCCAACAAACACGGCGGCAACGAGAACCTCGAGGCGATCGCATTCCTCAGGGAAACGAACACGGCGCTTTTCGGCTCCCACCCCGGCACCACATCGATCGCGGAAGAATCGACGGCTTTTCCCGGTGTTTCCCGGCCGGTCTATGCCGGAGGGCTTGGCTTCGGCTTCAAGTGGAACATGGGCTGGATGCACGACACGCTGGATTACATGCAGCACGAGCCGATCCATCGCCAGCATCATCACGACCGCATGACCTTCGGCCTGATTTATGCCTTCTCGGAAAACTTCATCCTGCCGCTCAGCCATGACGAGGTGGTGCACGGCAAGGGGTCCCTGATCGGCCGCATGCCCGGCGACCGGTGGCAGAAATTTGCGAATCTGCGCGCCTATTTCACCTTCATGTGGACTCATCCCGGCAAGAAGCTTCTCTTCATGGGCGGAGAATTCGCCCAGGAGCGCGAGTGGAACCACGACTGGCAGCTCGACTGGCACCATCTGGACGATCCGATGCACCGGGGCGTGCACGATCTCATCCGCGATCTGAACCGGATTTACAGGAGCGAGCCTGCGCTGCATGAGCTCGATTGCGAGCCCGAAGGTTTCGAGTGGATCGATGCCTCGGACCCCAGCATCAGCACCTATGTCTACATGCGAAAGGGGACCGGCGGTGCGCGGCCGGTGGTCGTGGCCTGCAACTTTACGCCGGTCGTGCGCGAGAACTTCCGCATCGGTTTGCCGAACGCAGGCATCTGGCGGGAGATCCTGAACAGCGACGACCGCCGCTATGGAGGCTCGGACGTCACCAACGGAACTGTAACCGCGACCACCGACGAGCCGTGGCACGGCCGGCCTGCTTCAGCGATCCTGAGGCTGCCCCCGCTGGGCAGCGTCGTGCTTGTGGGTGAAGCGTGACAGGAGACCCACACGTGCGTGTAGAAATTGGCCTTCCATACCCGCTCGGCGCGACATGGGACGGGTCGGGCGTCAATGTCGCCGTCTTCTCGGCCCATGCCGAAAAGATCGAGCTTTGCCTTTTCGACGCCCAGGGGCGGCGGGAAATACGCCGCATTCCCTTACCCGAGTACACGCATGAGGTTTGGCACGGATATTTTCCGGACATGCGGCCGGGACAGGTCTACGGACTGCGAGCCTACGGCCCATACGATCCTGCAAACGGCCACCGCTTCAATCCCAACAAGCTTCTGATCGATCCTTACGCGAAACAGCTCTTGGGCGATATCCGCTGGCACGACGCCTGCTTCGGCTACCGCGTGGGAGGCGCGCGGCAGGACCTCGCGATAGACCGTCGCGATTCGGCTTTTGTCATGCCGAAATGCGTGGTGACCGATACGGCGGCCACCTGGGGCAATGATGTGCGCCCGCACCGGCCCTGGGAAGAGACGATCATCTATGAGGCCCATGTGAAGGGCATGACCGCGCTGCATCCGGACGTGCCGGAGCAATTCCGCGGCACGTTCGGCGGCCTGGCCGACTCCCGTGTCATCGATTATCTCGTCAAACTCGGCATAACGGCGATTGAGCTCCTGCCCGTGCAGGCCTTCTTCGACGACCGGTATCTTGTGGAAAAGCGCCTCACGAATTACTGGGGCTACAATACGATCGGCTTTTTCGCGCCGACACCGCGCTACATCTCACCGAGAGGCGGACTGCACGAGTTCAAGCGCATGGTGCGCAAGCTCCACGAAGCGGGCATCGAGGTGATCCTCGACGTGGTTTATAACCATACGGCGGAAGGCAATGAGCTCGGCCCCACGCTTTCCTTCCGCGGGCTCGACAATGCCAGCTACTACATCCTGGGTGACGACCCCCGCTACTACTACGACACCACGGGCTGCGGAAATACGCTCAATCTCAAGCATCCGCGCGTGCTGCAGATGGTGATGGATTCTCTCCGCTATTGGGTCGAGGAGTGCCATGTGGACGGCTTCCGGTTCGACCTTGCAACAGCCCTGGGGCGTGAGCGGGACAATTTCGAGCCGTCCTCGGTCTTCTTCGACACGGTGCGGCAGGATCCCGTCCTTTCGCGCGTGAAGCTCATCGCGGAGCCTTGGGATCTCGGCCCGGACGGCTATCAGCTTGGCAATTTTCCTCCCGGCTGGGGAGAGTGGAACGGCGCCTACCGCGACTGGGTGCGCAGCTTCTGGCGCGGCGACGAGCGGGTGGCGCCGGACCTTGCGAGCGGGCTTCTGGGATCCGCCGCCATGTTCGACCGGCGCGGCCGCAGACCTTGGGCAAGCGTGAACTTCATCACCGCCCATGACGGTTTCACGCTTCACGATCTTTACGCCTATAACGAGCGCCACAACGAAGCGAACCTGGAGGACAACCGCGACGGCCACAGCGACAACAGGAGCTGGAATTGCGGCGCCGAGGGGCCGACGGACGACGAGACCATCAAGGCGCTGAGGGCCAAGATGCGCCGCAATGCGATAGCGACGCTTCTCCTGTCGCAGGGGACTCCCATGGTGCTGATGGGCGATGAGGTTGGCCGCACGCAGAACGGGAATAACAACGCTTACTGCCAGGACAATGAGATAAACTGGCTGGCTTGGGAAAATCGCGATCCCGATGATGAAGCCTTTCTCCAGTTCGTCCGGCGGCTCATTGCCTATCGCCGCGCCCATCCACGGCTTCGGCTCAAAAATTTCCTGCACGGCAATGTCGTTGCGGGGAAATATCGCGACGTTTCGTGGCTGCGGCCGACCGGCGAGCCGATGACCGACGAGGACTGGAGCGATCCGGGCTTCAAAAGCTTCGGCTTGATGCTCTGCGACGAGCGCGGCACCTGTATCCTGATCTTGATCAACGGCTTTCATGAGCCGTTGGGTTTCAGTCTTCCCCGTGAATTGGGCGCTGCCGGCTGGAAGATGATCATGCGTACCGATACCGGCCAATGGCCGGTCTGGGAGGCCATGCGTTCTCCGCACACGCTGGAACTCGCCGACCGTTCGATGGTTGTGCTGGAAGGCCGTGTACGATGACCCACACAACTTTCCAGACACGCTGGGGCGCTCAGCTCCAGGATGACGATACCGCTCTTTTCCGCCTCTGGGCGCCGGCGGCGGACCAACTTCGCCTGCGCTTTGGAGGGGGCGAAGAGCGCGCGATGGAGCGCGGCCAAGGCGGCTGGTTCGAATTGGAAATCGGTGGCCTCGCGGCAGGGACACCGTACCAGTTCGTGCTGCCCGACGGCACTGCGGTGCCGGACCCTGCCTCCCGTGCACAGGCGGGTGACGTGCATGGACCAAGCCTGTTGACGAGCCGCGATTTCAATTGGGGTGTGAAGGATTGGAAGGGGCGGCCCTGGGAAGAGGCGGTCGTTTATGAGCTTCATCCTGGCACATTTTCCCCGGAAGGCGGCTCCGGCGGCATCCGGCGCAAGCTCGATTACCTGGCCGAAGTCGGGTTCACGGCGATCGAGATCATGCCGGTCGCGCAGTTTTCCGGCAATCGCGGCTGGGGCTATGACGGCGTGCTCCCCTATTGCCCGCATTCGGCCTATGGAGGCGTGGCCGGCCTGAAGGAACTCGTTGATGCCGCGCATGAGCGCGGGCTGATGATGATCCTGGATGTGGTCTACAACCACTTTGGCCCTGACGGGAATTATCTCAGCCTCTATGCGCCCGATTTCTTCGATCCCTCGCGGGATACGCCATGGGGACCGGCCATCCGTTTCGAGGAGCCGGCGGTGCGTGCCTTCTTCCTCGACAATCCGATTTACTGGCTGGAGGAGTTCCGCTTCGACGGACTGCGCTTCGATGCGATCGACCAGATAAAGGACAGAAGCGAGACACCCATTCTTCAGGAGATCGCACGCGCAATTCGTTCGCGATATCCGGACCGGCACATTCATCTCATGACAGAGGATGAGCGCAACATCGTGGAACTCCATCCGCGCGACGATGCGAACCGTCCCATCCTCTTCACGGCGGAGTGGAACGATGATTTCCATCATGCCGCGCATTGCGTCGCGACGGGGGAGGATACCGGTTACTATGCCGCCTTCGCCGACGATCCCGCCGGCCACCTCGCGCGGGCGCTGGCGGAAGGTTTCTGCTACCAGGGCGAGCCCTACGCGCCGCGGGAGGGAAAGCCGCGGGGCGTGCCGAGCGCCGGACAACCACCCGCGGCCTTCGTCGATTTCCTGCAAAACCATGATCAGATCGGCAACCGCGCCTTTGGAGAACGGCTGACTGCGCTAGCAGATGCCGATACGGTCGAGCTTCTGACGGCTGTGCTCTTGCTCAATCCGCAGATCCCGCTCGCTTTCATGGGGGAGGAATTCGGCGAGACCAACCCGTTTCTCTTTTTTACCGACTTTCACGGTGATCTTGCGAAGGCAGTGCGGGAGGGGCGCCGGCACGAATTCAAGGATTTCGGGCACTTCAGCGGCGAACAGGCAGAGCAGATCCCCGATCCCAACGCGCTCTCCACCTTCGAGGCCTCCATGCTGGATTGGGACCGGGTGGAAACGGAAGCAGGTCGGAAGCGCCTTGATCTTTTCCGGCGGCTTCTACAGGTCCGCAAAGTCCATCTTCTGCCGCACCTGTCGGACATGACATCCATGCAGGGTCATTCGACACGGCTTGGCGAAAAGGCGTTGTCCGTGCGCTGGCGCATGAGCGATCGCGTATTGGTCATGGCGGCAAATTTCGGCACCGCTGCCGTCGATACCGCTGATGGTTTCGTGGGCTGCAAAGCGATCTACGAGAGCAGGAAGGGCGTTGAGGCAGCGCTGCTCCAGGGAGAATTGCCCGAACGAAGCGTTGCAGTTCTCATTACAGAGGAAGCCGGCACATGAGCGAGGAAGTTGACCGGCTGGCAGCCGCGCACGGTGTCCTGCGCTCCTATCGCGCGCTGGACGGAACCATCTCGCGCGCATCGGATGATGCCGTACAGGCGATCCTGAATATTCTGGGCGTGGAGGAAGGTGCCGCGCCTCAGGCTGCCGCAGCATCCGGCCCGTTTCCTCCGCCGCCTCAGGCTGCCGAAGGCGCCGCGTGTTTTCTTCCCGATTTTCTGCAACAGGGCAGGGCGTGGGGCGTCACCTGCCAGCTCTACGGACTGCGGTCCCACCGCAACTGGGGCATCGGCGATTTTGAGGATCTGGCGCGTCTTGGCGAGCTCGTGGCACGAATGGGAGCCGATTTTCTGGGCGTCAATCCCTTGCATGCGCTCTTCCTGGCAGAACCGCAGAAGGCGAGCCCGTTTTCGCCGAGCGACCGGAATTTTCTAAACCCGCTCTATATCGCCGTCGATCAGGTGGAGGGGTTCGACCCCGGCTTGGATCTGGACGAGAGCGCTCTTGCTTTGTTGAGGGAGAGCAAACTGGTCGATCACAAGGCCGTGGCGGACCACAAGCTTTCGGTGCTGCGCGGGATTTACGAGCGGACGCGAGGGACTGACGGGCAAGGACTCGACGCTTTCAAGGAGCGCGGCGGAGAGGCGCTGTGGCGCTATGGTCTGTTCGAGGCGATCAGCCTGGAAATGGTACGCCGCGGCATCGGTACCGGCTGGCATCCCTGGCCAGAGGCGTTCAAGGATCCCGCTAGCGAGGCGGTGGGACAGTTCGCGCGGGAGCACCAGGGGGAGATCGAGTTTCTTGTCTGGTTGCAGTGGGTGGCGGACCGGCAATTGGAGCAGGCTTCAAAGCGGCTGCAAGCCGCCGGGATGCGCATAGGGCTTTATCTCGACCTTGCCGTGGGCACCGCGCCCGATGGTGCGGCCACATGGAGCGACCGCACGCTGACCGTGGTCGGGGCGGAGATCGGTGCGCCGCCGGATATGTTCAATCCGGAAGGCCAGCGCTGGGGTCTGGCGCCGTGGTCGCCTTCCGAGATCGCTGCTCGGGAATTCCGGCCGGTGCGCCGCTCCTACGAGGCAATCCTGCGGCATGCGGGGGCTCTCAGGATCGACCATGCAATGGGGCTTTACCGGCTTTTCTGGATCCCGGACGGCTTTCCCGCAGGGGAGGGCGCTTACGTGATTTATCCGATGCCGGACGTGGTTCGCGTTCTGGCCGAGGTATCGCAAGGATCGAGAGCGCTTATCATCGGCGAGGATCTGGGGGTGGTGCCGGAGGGTTTTCGCGAGCAGATGGACCGTGCAAACCTGCTGGGCTACCGCATCTTCTATTTCGAGCGGGACGATCATAATTTTGTTCCGCCCGAACGCTGGCCGCGATCGGCCTTGGCCTGCGTCGGGAGCCACGACACCAACACGCTCGCCGGCTGGTGGACAGGCAGCGATATCGATGAGCGCCAGCGGATAGGCCTTTATGACGAGGAAGCAGCGCGTAAGGAGCGCGAGCGCAGGCAGCGGGAAAAAAGCCAGGCGATAGAAATACTGCGCGCCCGCGGCCAACCGGAGATCGGCGAAGAATTCAATGAAAGCGTCGCGGCCGGCATTCATCGGCTGGTGGCGTCTTCGCCTTCGCGCCTCGTTGCCGCCCAGATGGAAGATCTGCTTGGATTGGCGGAGCAGTCGAACATACCTGGAACCGTGGACGAACATCCCAACTGGCGGCGGAAGCTTCCCGTCTTCATCGAGGAACTGGAGAGCGCTTCGATGCTGCGTGCCGTCATCGGCGCAATCCGGGAAGAAAGGCCGCGCGGTACATGACAATCCCGTGCGCCACCTATCGGCTGCAATTCCGTGAAGGAATGACCTTCGAAAGAGCGGCGGAGATCGTGCCCTATCTGGCCGAGCTCGGCGTTAGCCACGTCTATGCCTCGCCCATTTTCACCGCCGCGTCCGGCTCGACACATGGCTATGACGTAGCAGACCACCAGGAGCTCGATCCCGTGCTCGGCGGGGTGGAGGGCTTTGCCTTGCTGGCGAAGGCGTTGAAGGAGCACGGACTCGGGCTGCTCCTGGACATCGTGCCCAACCATATGGCGGTCTCGACGGTCAATCCCTGGTGGCGGGATGTGCTGAAACACGGCCCGGAAAGCCGCTTTGCCAGTCATTTCGACATAAACTGGCAGGCTCCAAAGCTGCTTCTTCCTGTTTTGGGCGAGCCCTATGGCGAGGCGCTGAGAGAGGGAAAGCTCGTGCTCAGGATGGACGAGGAAACCGGCGAGCCGGTCTTTGGCTATTACGACCTCTCGCTCCCCCTTTCGCCGGAAACCCTTTCTCTCCTCTTGCAGGACGGGGATGCCGGCGATGCCGAAGCCCTCGCTCTAACATTGCAAAAAGCGAATGAAGACAAGGACCTCCTGCACCGGGTTCATGAAGCGCAAAGCTGGCGGCTCGCCTATTGGCGCCTGGCGCGCGAGGCGCTCACCTATCGCCGTTTCTTCGAGATAGCGGATCTGATCGGCGTAAGGGTGGAAGATCCGGCGGTCTTCGCCGATGTGCACAAGCTGCCGCTGCGGCTCGTCAAGGAAGGGATCGTCGACGGCCTGCGCATAGATCACATCGACGGGCTTGCCGATCCGAAGGGCTACTTGGCGGCGCTGCGGAAGGCTTCGGGACTCGAATATGTGCTGGTGGAAAAAATCCTCGGACCGGATGAGGACCTGCGGCCAGAGTGGCGCTGCGCCGGAACCACCGGCTACGAGGTGGCGCGGCTGATCACGGCCTTGCAGGTGGAGCCTAGCCAGCGCGAGGCGATGGATAAAGGCTGGAGCCGCTTTACGGGCAATGACGCCCAGTTCTCGAGCCAGGTGCTTGCCGCCAAGCGGCGTATCCTGACCGTCAATCTCGCCGGCGAGCTGGACGGGCTCGTCCGCCTTGCCGAAGCGATTGCCATTGAGGATATCGCCACGCGCGATTTCGGCCGCGATGCCCTGCGGCTTGCGATCGTGGAGCTTGCCTCCGCCATGCCCGTCTACCGGACCTATATCGACAAGGACGGCGCCTCAGAGGAGGATCGGGCGCTGATGGAGAAAGCCGTCAGCCGAGTGGAGCGCGGACGCGAGGTGGAGGACGATCGCGTGATCGCCTTCATCGCCTCGCTGCTTCTCGATCCCACGAAGGGGTCGAAGATGCGAGCGGAATTCATCACCCGGTTCCAGCAGACGACCGGGCCTCTGATGGCGAAGGCGGTCGAGGATACGGTGTTCTATCGGTTCAACCGGCTGATCGCGCTTAACGAAGTGGGGGCGGAGCCGGATGAGTTCGGCCTTGGTCCGGAAACCTTCCACGACGCCATGACCAAACGTGCCGAAAGCTGGCCGCATGCGCTTTCGGCGACTGCCACGCATGATACGAAGCGAGGCGAGGACGCACGCGCCCGGCTTGCCGTCATCAGCGAGATGCCGCAGGAGTGGGCGGCCGCCGTATCGCGCTGGCATGAAGCCGCGGAGGAGTTGCGGATAGAGCTGCCACGCGGGGCAGCGCCGACGCCCGGCACCGAATGGCTGCTTTATCAGGCGCTGGCTGGAGCTTGGCCCGCGGACCTTTCGCTACAGGACGAGGAAGGTCTTCAGGAGTTGGCCGAGCGTCTCGTCGCCTTCATGACCAAAGCCCTGCGGGAGGCCAAACGGCAGACGAGCTGGACCGACCAGAACGAGCCCTACGAGACGGCGGTCGAAAACTACGTGCGCGGAATTTTCGCGCCGGAACGCCGCAGCTTCCTTCGGGAGGTCCGTGCAATCGTCGCGGTCATCGAGCCCGCTGGCATTGTCAACAGCCTGGCGCAGCTGGTGATGAAACTTACCCTGCCAGGGGTGCCGGATATCTATCAGGGATGCGAACTTCTCGACTACAGCATGGTCGATCCCGACAACCGCCGGCCGGTCGACTTCGAACTGCGGCGGATGCTCCTTCATGAGGTGCGGGACATGCCGGCAGCCGAAGCCATGGACCGATGGAGAGAAGGCTTGCCGAAGCTGTGGCTTCTCCATCGCCTGCTGCGGCTTCGGCGCGCGCATGCGGATATTTTCAACCACGGCGGTTACGAACCGGTGGAGATCGCGGGCGATGAAAACATGCACGCCATCGCCTATGCGCGGGTTCTTGAGGGCCGGCGGGTGGTGGTCGCCGTACCACGCATCGTGCTTAGGCATTGCGAGCCCGGCCGCTCGTCCTGGATCAGCAGCGCCTTCGGACGCACAATGCTACAGCTTCCCGCCACTTCTTCGGGACATTACAGGACGTTGACCGGCCAGGCGCTGGACAAGCTTGAATTACCGCTCTCCATGCTCTGGGACGAGCTGCCGGTGGCGGTTCTTGAATCAACCTAGATCATTTCAGCGCTCACGAAGCCCCGAAATTTAAGGGTTTTATTGCGCCCGGAGGCGGCTAAGTTGCTTTCTTGGCGCGCTTGTTTGTTCCGCCGTTATTCTTGCGGTTGCCGTTGTTGCGCCGCGACGGCTCGGAGCCGGCTTCCTCCGCTTGCGGGAAATCCTCGGGCATTGGCGGGATATCGGCATCGTCAGGGGATGCATGCCCCCCTTCTTCGGCCTCGACCTCGCGCGCGGCCTGCACCCAGTGATCCCACTCGCGGCCTTGCGGGCGACCTTCCTGCTCCCACAACTCGTAGGCGCGGCGCCGAATCCTGTCTTCCTTTTCGGATGTCATGATCGTCCCTCCATTTGCCGCAAAACCCAAATGCCCGGCACATGGTTCCGAGGATCACACTTTCTTGCATTGCCCCCGAACCGGCAGATGGCGCGGGGGCAATCCGGGAGGGCCGGCTGCTCTAATCAATCAATAGACGACAACGCTGCGGATGCTCTCGCCGGAATGCATGAGGTCGAAGCCCTTGTTGATCTCGTCAAGCGAAAGAATATGCGTGATCATGGGGTCGATCTCGATCTTGCCGTCCATATACCAGTCGACGATCTTCGGCACGTCGGTGCGCCCACGCGCGCCGCCGAAGGCCGTGCCCTTCCACACGCGCCCGGTGACAAGCTGGAAGGGCCGGGTGGAGATTTCCTGGCCGGCGCCGGCCACCCCGATGATGATCGACTCGCCCCAGCCGCGATGGGCGGCTTCAAGCGCTTGGCGCATGACAGTCACATTGCCCGTGCAGTCGAAGGTGTAATCGGCCCCGCCGATCGTGTCGGCGCCGCGTTTGGTGAGGTTCACGAGATAGGGGACGAGGTCGCCTCCCACCTCCTTCGGATTGACGAAATGCGTCATGCCGAAGCGTTCGCCCCATTCCTTCTTGTCGTTGTTGAGATCGACGCCGATGATCATATCGGCACCGGCGAGCTTCAGCCCCTGGATGACGTTCAGGCCGATGCCTCCGAGCCCGAAGACGATCGCCGTCGATCCGATCTCCACCTTGGCCGTGTTGATGACGGCGCCTATGCCGGTGGTCACGCCGCAGCCGATATAGCAAATCTTGTCGAAAGGAGCGTCGGGATTGACCTTCGCCACCGCTATCTCGGGCAGAACCGTGAAATTGGAGAAGGTGGAGCAGCCCATGTAGTGGTGCACCTTCTCGCCATTGAGCGAAAAGCGCGAGGTGCCGTCGGGCATCAGGCCTTGGCCCTGGGTAGCGCGGATAGCCGTGCAGAGATTGGTCTTGCGTGACAGGCAGGAGGGGCACTGGCGGCACTCTGGCGTGTAGAGCGGGATGACGTGATCGCCCTTCTTGACGCTGGTGACGCCCGGTCCGACATCGACCACCACACCCGCCCCCTCATGGCCGAGGATGGCCGGAAACAGGCCTTCGGGATCGGCGCCGGAGAGGGTGAAGTCATCCGTATGGCAGATGCCGGTTGCCTTCACCTCGACCAGCACCTCCCCTTCGCGCGGGCCGTCGAGATCAACTTCCATGATCTCAAGGGGCTTTCCCGCGGCAACAGCTACGGCGGCGCGTGTTCTCATCGATTTGTTCTCCCTTGGTCTCTTACGGTCTGACGGGCCAGCCTGCAAAATGCGTCGTAAGTGTTTTACATGCTTCAGTCGCTCATTCCAGACAAGTCCTTGGAATTTGCCGGAGTGGGCAACGGCCCCTCGGACCCGAGGATCTTCGCCGGCTGGCGGAAATCGGGCATATATCGAGGGAAAATACTTGAAATACCACGGCATTGCCCTATTCCGAGAAGAACTTCATCGACGGCGAGTCGTCTGGCCCGCCGCCGTCGGATTAGGCACAATCAGTCTGGATTTTCATTGTGAGCAGCGAAGCCATTGGCAGCGCGACGAAGCGTCGAGACGCGCTTGCACATGTGAAGGCGGCGAACTGGGGCAAGGGCCTTAGCACGCTCGCTCGCATAACGCGCATGAACCTGCGGCACCCCTGGCAGGCTGCATTTGCCATTGGCTCGACCATCATCGCGGCGAGCCTGCAGTTGCTTATTCCGCAGCTTCTGGGCCATGCCGTCGACCAGACGCAGACCGCCTTTGCCGGAGGCACCGCCGGACAAGCCGCGGAGCAGGCGCTTTGGACCTCCGCCCTGCTTCTTCTGGTGGTCAGCACGCTGCGCGGCCTGTTCACCATGTCGCAGAACTATTTCGCGGAGGCGGTGGGCCATCATATCGGTTATGAGTTGAGGCTCGCCTGCTACGAGAAGATCCAGCGGCTGTCCTTTTCCTTCCACGATCAGGTGCATTCGGGTGATCTCATCACCATCGGCATGCTCGATCTGGAAGGTGTGCGGATGTACTTCTCCACCGGCCTGGTGCGGGCAGTGCTGCTTTCCATGCTGATCGGCATCGGCGCCTATCTGCTGCTTTCGACGGATCTGGTGCTCGGGCTTTTGGCCCTGAGCTTCGTGCCTTTCGTGGCATGGCGTTCCTCCGTAACGCGGCTCAGGCTTCGGGCCACCTGGCTTGATCTGCAGGAGCGATTGTCGGTGCTCAGCCGCGTGATGGAGGAGAACCTCAGCGGCATCCGCGTGGTGCGCGCTTTTGCGAGCCAGGCCTATGAGATGGTGAAGTTCGATCGCGCTTCGGCGGATGCGCTCGAGCTTGCGCATGAGCGCGTTAATATCCGCGTGCGCAACACCTCGGCCATGACGTTTTCTTTCTTCTTGGCCATGATGCTGGTTCTGCTCTTCGGCGGCAGGAAGGTGATTGCGGGCGAGATCAGCGTCGGCACGCTGACAACGTTTCTCACCTTCATGACGATCCTGCAAATGCCCGTCCGCCAAATCGGCCTGATGGTGAATTCCTTCGCACGCGCTTCCACCTGCGGTTCGCGCCTCTTCGACCTCCTGGACATGGATGTCGCCATCAAGGATGCACCGGATGCGAAGCCGCTGGAAATCACGGAAGGTACGCTGCGGTTCGAGAATGTCTCTTTTGCCTATCCAGCCGCCGAGACCCGGCCGATCCTCAGGAATGTCAGCTTCGAAGCCAGGAAAGGCGAGACGATCGGCATCGTCGGGCCGCCCGGCTCCGGAAAATCGACCATCGCGCATCTCATTCCGCGTTTTTACGACGTGACGGCGGGCCGGGTGATGCTGGACGGGCAAGATGTGCGCAAGGTGACGCTTGGCTCGCTGCGCAAGGAGGTGGCGGTGGTGCAGCAGGACGCGTTCCTGTTCACGACAACCATCGAAAACAACATCGCCTATGGCGATCCATGGGCGCATGAACAGCGCATCGAGCGCGCCAGCGGATATGCCCAGCTCCACAATTACGTGCTCGGACTGCCCGCCGGGTATAAGACTGTGGTCGGCGAGCGCGGTGTTTCCCTTTCGGGCGGGCAGCGCCAGCGGCTCACCATCGCCCGTACCATGATGCTCAGGCCCTCCGTCATCGTCTTCGACGATTCCACCGCCGCGATAGACGCCGCGACCGAGCAGCGTATCCGTTCGGCTATGCGCCAGTTCGCGAAGGACCGGGTGACGATCGTGATTGCCCACAGGCTGAGCTCGCTGATGCACGCCGATCAGATTCTGTTCGTGGAGAATGGGGAAATCGTCGAGCGCGGCACACATGAGGAGCTATTGGCAAAGGGCGGCCGCTACAAAGCGCTCTACGATCTTCAGGTGCGCCCGGGCGACGACGTCTTGAGCGAATACGGGGAGGCGGGCTGATGGCACAGGAGCATGCCGGGGAGCTCGATACCGAAAGCAGCAATATGCGCGAGGATGACCGCCGGCCGCCACGGGCCGTCGTGGGCTCGCATCGCATCGAAGAAGAGATATTCGGAAAGGCCTTCGACAAGAACATCGTCAAGCGAATCTGGGCCTTCGTGGAGCCTTATCGCGGGAAGGTTTTCATCGCGGTGGCGGCGGTTCTGGTCTTCACGGCCATGCAACTCGTCATCCCGCTGATCATTCGTTACGCCATCGACCACGGCATCACGCGGGGCAGCGTCGATCATGCGTCGCTGCTCGCCGCCTGCGGCGTTTTTCTGCTGGCGATCCTGATCAATTATGGCGCGAGCTATACGCAGGAGGTGGTGGTCGGCAAGGTGGCGGAGCATGTGCTTTTCGACATCCGGCGCGCCATGTTCGGGCACCTGCAGAAAGTGTCGCTTTCTTTCATGGACAAGACGGAAGTCGGGCGGCTGATGTCGCGGCTCCAGGGCGATGTCAATTCCATGCAGGAATTCCTGGAGACCTGCGTGCTTTCCATCGGCGATATTGCGCTTCTCTTCGGTATTGTCTTCGTGATGCTGTGGTTCGATTTCCGGCTCGGCCTTCTCACGCTTTCCGTTCTACCCGTCCTCTTTATCGTCCGCCTCTTCTGGCTGCCTCGTGCCCGCAACGCCTTCATGGCCGCTCATGAGACCAATTCGGTCGCCAACGGCGCGCTGGCGGAGGCAATCCACGGCGTGCGTGCCGTGCAGTCCATGGGCCGGCAGCAGGTCAATTTCACGCTCTATGATGACAAGGCCCACGCAAATCTCAGGACGCACCTGACCGCGGCGAGATACGCGCAGGTGATGGTGCCCATTGTTGATTTGCTGACGGGCTTCGCGATGGCCATCGTCATCGTGGTCGGCGGCTCGATGGCGGTGAGCGAGAGCCTGGACATCGGCGTGATGATCGCCTTCCTGTTTTATATCCAGCGCTTCTTCGATCCGATCCGCTCCCTCACGCTGCAATATTCGGTCATGCAGCGGGCCATGGCCTCGGGCAAGCGCCTGACGGACGTGCTCGACGTAAAGGTCGATGTTCAGGACAAGCCGGACGCCAAGGTGCTCTCCTCGGACATGGATGGCTCCGTCGAGTTCAGGAACGTCAGTTTCGGCTATAACCCGAAGCATCCGGTGTTGAGGAACGTGTCATTCCGGGTCAATCCCGGAGAGACGGTGGCTCTGGTGGGGCCGACGGGCTCCGGCAAGTCCAGTTCGATGGCGCTCATTCATCGCTTCTATGACGTGCAGCAGGGCCAGGTTCTGGTGGGCGGGCACGACGTGCGTGATCTGACGCAGGAATCGCTCGGACGGCAGATCGCGATGGTCCTGCAGGAACCATTCCTCTTCACCGGGACCGTGTTTGAGAACATCCGTTACCATAAGGCCGAGGCCACGCGCGAAGATGTGGTCAAAGCCGCCAAGGCAGTCGGCGCGCATGATTTCATCGTGAGCCTTGCCGGCGGTTATGACGCGATGCTGGAGGAGCGCGGCGGCAATCTCTCGCTTGGCCAGCGGCAGTTGATCAGCTTTGCCCGCGCTTTAGTCGCCGACGCAAAGATCCTCGTGCTCGACGAGGCCACCGCCAATATCGACAGCTATACGGAGATGCTGATCCAGAAGGCGCTGGTGAAACTGCTGGAAGGGCGCACCGGTCTCGTGATTGCCCACCGGCTGGCGACGATCCGGGGTGCGGATCGCATTTTAGTATTGCAGAACGGCCAACTGATCGAGACCGGCAATCACGATCAACTGATGGCCACGGGCGGTCTCTACTCCAAGCTCTACAACCTGAATTATGCGTCCTTTGACGATATTCCGGACGATGAACTGCTGGTGTCGGCGCAGAACGGCTCGCAGACATGAGAGAGGCAAGTTAGGCGCTTCTGAATGCCAGTGACTGCTTTTCCGGTTTAGCGGATAGGTTCAGCTCACCAGCGGCAGAATGCTCCAGCCAAGAGCAACATCCCCTCACGGCACCTCCGGATTTTCCTTGATCGGCATGTCATCGCGCAGAGGCACCGTCTGCCGCTCGATCATGCGATGGACCCGCGGAGGGCCCTTGCCGCGATGCAGCTTCCGCAATTCCTCGGAGATCTCCGCATCCGCCTTCGTGCGGCGCAGATTGTGGCGGACATATTCCACCCAGGTCGGCACGTGGTAGGTTTCGGTCCAGATATTCGGGTTTTCCAGATCGCGCAGCAGCCCCCACTGGCGCGCGCCATCGCGAATGCGAATGCGGCGCCGTTCGGCCATCGCCGCCAGGAAAGCAGGCAGATCCTCCTGCGCAATCTCGTAATCCACCATAATCATGATCGGACCGCTGCGCGCCCGTAGATCAAGCCGCAGGGCGGGTTCCTGAAACTCGCCCAACGGGTCGAGATTAAGCCGAGCAAACTCTGGGAGCGCGAAACGCAGGCCGATTGCCGCGCCCAAGACGAGCACAATGGTGGAAGCCATCAGGGCGTTAGCCGGCCCGTAGATCTCCGCCGCTTGCCCCCAGACCCAGCTACCGGCCGCCATGCCGCCAAAGGTGGCCGTCTGATAGATGGAGAGCGCACGTCCCACGACCCAGCGCGGGGTGGAAAGTTGCACCGAGACATTTAAAAGCGAGAGCGCCAGCACCCAGCAAGCGCCGGCGGGCAGCAGGCTGAAGCAGCTCAGCCAAACCTGCCTGCTCAACCCCAGCGTCAGCGCGCATAGGGCAAAGATGACAAATGCGCCCCGCGCGATTGTCTCATTGTTGAACTTTTCGCGGATGCGTGTATTGAGCAGCGCGCCGCCGATGGCGCCAATACCGAAACTGCCAAGCAGCAAGCCGTAGGTAATCGCGCTGCCGCCCACCAGATCGCGCGCGACCAGCGGCAAGAGCGCCAGGATGGCGATGGCTCCCAGGCCGAAGACAAAGCCCCGGAAGATGACCCTGGTCAGGTTCGGCGACATCGCGACATAGCGCAACCCGGCGGAAATGGCGTGCGCGAAAGCCTCGCGCGGCAAGCTCGACGGAAGGCGGCGGTGCTTCCAGCGCATGAGCGCGATGATGAGCGGAATATAGCTCACCGCGTTGAGGGCGAAGGCTGTCGCCGCGCCGGCGACCGCTACGATGAAGCCTCCGATAGCAGGGCCCACGCTGCGCATTATATTGAAGGCCATGCTGTTCAGTGTCACGGCCGCGGGAATATCCTCCTTCGGCACGATGTCGCCCATCGAGGCCTGCCAGGAGGGATTGTGCAGCGCCGTTCCGCAACCGATCAGGAAGGTGAAGGCCAGAAGCAGCCACGGCGTCATCATGCCCGCCATGGCAAAATACGCGAGAACCACTGAAACCAGCATCATGAGCAGTTGCGCCGTGAGCATGATGCGGCGGCGGTCGATGTTGTCGGCAAGCGCGCCCGCGGCAAGGGAGAAGATCATCACGGGCAGGGTCGTGGCCGATTGCACGAGCGCCACCATATCGGCGGAGTCGGCGATCGTTGCCATCAACCATCCCGCGCCCACCGCCTGAACCAAGCCGCCCAGATTGGACACCAGGCTGGCGCTCCACAGAAGCCGGAAATCAATGTTGTGAAAGGGCTTTGCTAGTGGCGATCCGGGCACTTATCTCGACCTTGGAACGTGTTGCTTTGCTATCGGGTTCTGTTTTGCAGCAACGGCGCATCACGATTCACGACTCGCATGCGAAGCGCAATCCCCAATGCAAATAGAGCGCTGGCGGTTGTTGAACCAATAGCCTGTGGCAGCGGCCAAACATGCAGAAGATCTCGAAACTACCTCTTGACCTTCCAGTAACTGGAAGGACTAGGTCTGGTTTCAAAGGAGAATACCGATGAAACATGACCCTCATCACGGGCATGGGGCGCACACCCATGATCACCACAACGATTCCCACACCGGCCAGTGCTGCGGTTCTCACCCGGCGCAGGACCCGGCGACTGAAGTGATCCGCGACCCGGTCTGCGGCATGACCGTGGACCCGAAGGCGGGCAAGCCCACCGCCGAATATGAGGGCCGCAACTTTCATTTTTGCAGCCAGTCCTGCCACGACAAGTTTGTAAAGCAGCCGGAGGAGTATCTTCAGGCAACGGACCCGGTCTGCGGAATGAAAGTGGACAGGGCCAGCGCGAAGCATTTCATGCGGCATGAGGGGCACGGCTATTATTTCTGCTCAGGGAGCTGCAAGGCGAAATTCGAGGCGAAGCCTGAAAGCTATCTTGGCGAGCGGCCTGCGCCGGAGCCCGCGCCGGAGGGCACGCTCTATACCTGCCCCATGCATCCCGAAATCATCCGGGACAAGCCAGGCTCCTGCCCGATCTGCGGCATGGCGCTTGAGCCGATGGGTGTTCCCACCGGCGAGGAGGGGCCGAACCCGGAGCTGGTCGACTTCACGCGCAGGCTGTGGGTGAGCGCGGTGCTTTCCATTCCGCTGCTCCTGCTCGCCATGGGCTCGATGGTCGGGCTTCCCTTCCGCGATTGGATCGGGGAGCGGACGGCTGTCTGGCTTGAGCTTGCCCTTGCCACGCCCGTTGTGGTTTGGGCGGCCATTCCCTTCTTTGAGCGCGGCTACCAATCCATCGTCAATCGCAGCCCGAATATGTGGACGCTGATATCGATCGGCGTGGGAACCGCCTATGTCTACAGCGTGATCGCCACGCTTTTCCCGGGCATCTTCCCGCATCAGTTCCGTGGCCACGGCGGCACGGTGCCGGTCTATTTCGAGACGGCCGCCGTCATCGTTGCGCTCGTTTTCCTCGGGCAGGTGCTGGAGCTTCGGGCGCGCGAGCGCACAGGCTCGGCCATCCGTGCGCTGCTCGACCTCGCGCCGAAGACGGCGCGGCGGCTCAATGATGATGGGTCCGAGACCGATATTCCGCTGGAGGAAGTGCATAGCGGCGACCGCCTGCGCGTCCGCCCCGGCGAAAGCGTGCCGGTGGATGGCACCGTAATCGACGGGCGCTCCTCGGTGGACGAATCTATGATCACCGGCGAGCCCGTGCCGGTTGAGAAGGTGGAAGGCGACCTCCTGACCGGTGGCACGCTCAACAAGAACGGTTCGCTCATAATGCGTGCCGAGAAGGTCGGCAAGGACACGATGCTCTCGCAGATCGTGGAGATGGTCGCGAAGGCACAGCGCTCGCGGGCGCCGATCCAGGGGCTGGCGGATCGGGTCTCCTATTATTTTGTGCCGACCGTGGTGCTCGTCGCCATTATCGCCTTCTTCGTCTGGGCGCTCTTTGGTCCGGCTCCCAGCATGACCTTCGCCATCGTCTCGGCCGTCTCGGTGCTGATCATCGCCTGCCCGTGTGCGCTGGGGCTCGCCACGCCCATGTCCATCATGACGGCAACGGGGCGCGGGGCGCAGGCGGGCGTGCTCATCAAGGATGCGGCGGCGCTGGAACGCTTCGCCAAGGTCGATACGCTCATCATCGACAAGACGGGCACTTTGACCGAAGGCAAGCCGCGGCTGACGGACATGGTCCCCGCCGGGGGCGTGGATCCCACCGAGCTTCTCTCGCTGGCCGCTGGCCTGGAGAAGGGCTCCGAACATCCGCTGGCCGAAGCTATCGTGGAAGGCGCGCGCAAAAAGGGCGCGGCCTTGCCGGACGCCTCGGACTTCGAGGCTGCGACGGGCAAAGGCGTTTCGGGTACGGTTTCCGGCCGCAAGGTGGCGCTCGGCAATCTCTCGATGATGCAGGACCTGTCAGTCGACGTCGCGCCGCTCAGCGCCAGGGCTAACGAGCTGCGCACCGAGGGCAAGACCGTGATGTTCGTGGCGGCCGATGGCAAACTCTTCGGGCTCATCGCGGTGGCCGATCCGATCAAGGAATCGACTGCCGGTGCAATCCGCGCGCTGCATGAGAGCGGGCTGCGGATCATTATGGCGACGGGGGACAACGAGCGCACCGCGAAGGCCGTGGCTCTGAAACTCGGAATCGACGAGGTGCGCGCCGATATGCTGCCAGAGGGCAAGAACAAGCTGGTCGATGAGCTTCGTGCCGGCGGCGCGAAGGTCGCCATGGCCGGCGATGGCGTGAACGACGCGCCCGCACTGGCTGCGGCCGATGTCGGCATCGCCATGGGCACCGGCGCCGACGTGGC
This sequence comes from Chelativorans multitrophicus, assembly GCF_011317445.1. Classification (GTDB taxonomy): domain Bacteria; phylum Pseudomonadota; class Alphaproteobacteria; order Rhizobiales; family Rhizobiaceae; genus Chelativorans; species Chelativorans multitrophicus. The sequence continues at coordinate 1,903,173 of NZ_JAAAPL010000001.1, read as the reverse complement.
GGTGGAAAGCGCCGGCATTACGCTGGTGAAAGGCGATCTCAACGGCATCGTGCGGGCGCGGACATTGGCGCAGGCGACAATCCGCAACATCAAGCAGAACCTGTTCTTCGCCTTCGTCTACAATGCCCTGGGCGTGCCGATTGCCGCTGGCGTGCTCTATCCTCTCTTCGGCATGCTGCTTTCGCCCATGTTTGCGGCGGCGGCGATGAGCCTTTCGTCCGTCTCCGTCATCGCCAACGCGCTGCGGCTGAGAGGGCTCGGGCTGAAATAGTACCCAACGGGGGCGACAATATTTGACCGCTGGTGAGGCGGCAATATTTAGGCATGGATCCTCGGGTCAAGCCCGAGGATGACGAGGTGGAGAGATTTGCGCGGCTCTCCAACGCTGGCGATTGACGGCAGCACTTCTGAAGTCGTCATCCTCGGGCTTTACCCGAGGATCCATGCCTGAACGCTCCCAGAAGGCACAACAGTCAAGCGAGTTGCTTCACTTGGCCGGCATGCTTGCCGGTCAAGCTTGCCTTTCCAGAGCGTGAAGTAGTATCACCGCTTTTCCGGCGGCAGATTACTCCGCCGGTGCCGCACCAGTCCGTTCCCGACCTCAGCTTTGGAAGTACAATGCCCGCTTATCGCTCCCGCACGACAACCCATGGCCGCAATATGGCCGGTGCACGCGGCCTCTGGCGCGCTACCGGCATGAAGGATTCCGATTTCGGCAAGCCGATCATCGCCGTGGTCAATTCCTTCACGCAGTTCGTACCGGGGCACGTGCACCTGAAAGATCTCGGTCAGCTCGTGGCGCACGAGATTGAGGCGGCCGGCGGTGTGGCCAAGGAGTTCAACACGATTGCCGTGGATGATGGCATCGCCATGGGCCATGACGGCATGCTCTATTCGCTGCCCTCGCGCGAACTCATCGCGGACTCGGTCGAATACATGGTGAACGCCCATTGTGCGGACGCCATGGTCTGCATCTCCAATTGCGACAAGATTACGCCGGGCATGCTGATGGCGGCCCTGCGGCTCAATATCCCGGCGGTATTCGTGTCCGGCGGGCCGATGGAGGCGGGCAAGGTTGTCCTTTCCGGTCAGAAACGGGCGCTCGATCTCGTTGACGCCATGGTTGCCGCGGCAGACGACCGCGTGAGCGACGAGGATGTGCAGGTGATCGAACGGTCCGCCTGCCCGACCTGCGGCTCCTGCTCGGGCATGTTCACCGCCAACTCCATGAATTGCCTTACGGAGGCGCTGGGGCTCTCGTTGCCCGGCAACGGCTCGACGCTTGCCACCCATGCCGACCGCCGGCGGCTCTTCGTCGAGGCTGGGCATCTCATCGTCGACCTCGCTCGCCGCTATTACGAACAGGATGACGACAGCGTGCTGCCGCGCAGCATCGCAAGCTTTTCGGCTTTCCAAAATGCGATGACACTCGACATCGCCATGGGCGGCTCCACCAACACCGTGCTTCACCTGCTCGCCGCCGCGCATGAGGCGGAGGTGGACTTCACCATGGAGGAGATAGACCGGCTGTCACGGCGCGTGCCCGTGCTCTGCAAGGTGGCGCCCGCGAAGTCGGACGTGCATATGGAGGACGTGCACCGCGCCGGCGGCATCATGGCGATCCTGGGCGAACTTGACCGGGGAGGCCTCATCAATCGGGACGTGCCGACGGTTCACACGGCAACCCTTGGTCAGGCAATCGAGCATTGGGACATCACACTGACCAAAAGCCAGAAGGTGCGCGACTTCTTCCTTGCTGCGCCGGGCGGCGTGCCCACCCAAGTGGCATTCAGCCAGGATCGGCGGTGGGACGATCTCGACCTCGACCGCCAGAGTGGCGTGATCCGCAGCGCCGAACATCCCTTCTCCAAGGATGGCGGGCTCGCGGTGCTGAAGGGCAATCTCGCCGAGGACGGCTGCATCGTGAAGACGGCCGGGGTTGACGAGTCGATCCTGAAATTTTCCGGTCCGGCGCGCGTGTTCGAGAGCCAGGATTCGGCCGTGCAGGCGATCCTCGCAAACAAGATCAATGCCGGCGACGTGGTCGTGATCCGCTACGAAGGACCGCGTGGTGGGCCGGGCATGCAGGAGATGCTCTATCCCACCAGCTACCTGAAGGCGAAGAGCCTGGGCAAGGATTGCGCGCTGATTACGGACGGGCGTTTCTCGGGCGGCACGTCCGGCCTTTCCATCGGGCACGTCTCTCCTGAGGCCGCCAACGGTGGATTGATCGGGCTGGTGCGTGAGGGCGACCGGATAGAGATCGATATCCCGAACCGGAAGATCCATCTCGCCGTGGACGACGCGGAAATCGCGCGTCGCCGCGCCGCACAGGATGCCAAGGGCTGGAAGCCTGCGGAAAACCGGAAGCGACAGGTCAGCACCGCGCTTAAGGCCTATGCTGCTTTTGCCACAAGCGCGGACAAGGGCGCTGTGCGCAAGCTGCCGGATTGATGAAGGCGCGCCCTGCCAGGGCTACGCCCTGACGGTCTCAGGCCAGCTCCGGATGGAGCTGGCGGCGCGGTAAGTCGCTTTTTGGCGTATGTTCGGTTCAACGCCGATCGGCGGAGGGCGCTTTGCAATCCGCCTCGCCCTTCAAATCCCGCGCCATGCATTCGGCGCGGTCGAAACTCTCGCCGGTGGTTCGAACCGCACTCGCCATCCCTCCCATGCCGCAGCCTGAGAGGGGGATGGCCATCATGGGAAAGAGAACCATCGAGCGGAGAGCAATGCCGCGGGCGTTGCGCGTCTGAAATCTTGCTCCGCCTTTCATTCCTGCACCTGTTTTATGCCTCGTTTCCGATGAGCTAAGGCCATCCCGGCCCGGCTTCAAGCTTAATGCGGGGTGGAAGCGCAGGGTTCTGGCCGTTGGCCCATCAATTCTTCGTTGAGTGTATCCTTCCGCCGGATCTATGATCATCGGTAGCGCCAGAGGGATACCGGCCGGCAGGAACCGGCAAGAAAGAGGAGCGGCCATGTCGATCGTCATCAAAGGTGGAACAATTGTTGCGGCAGATCGCAGCTACGAAGCGGATATCCTCATTGAAGGGGAGACGATAGCCGCAATCGGCAAGGACCTGAAAGGCGACAAGGTGGTTGACGCCGAAGGCGCCTATGTGATGCCGGGCGGCATCGACCCGCACACGCATCTGGAAATGCCGTTCATGGGCACTACCGCCGCCGAGACGTGGGAATCCGGCACCTATGCGGCCATCTCCGGCGGCACGACCATGGTGGTGGACTTTGTCATTCCCGGGCCGGCGGGCATGCTCGCGGCCCTTGATGAGTGGCAGGAGAGGGCGGCGCGCCAGGCCTCGTCCGATTACTCGCTGCATATGTGCGTGACCGGCTGGTCGAAGCAGATTTTCGACGAAATGCCGCTCGTCGTCGAGCGCGGCATCAACACCTTCAAGCACTTCATGGCCTATAAGGGCGCGCTGATGGTGAATGATGACGAGATGTTCGCCTCCTTCCAGCGCTGCGCTGCGCTTGGCGCGCTGCCGCTGGTGCACGCGGAAAACGGCGACATCGTTGCCGCACTCCAGCAGAAGTATCTGCAGGAGGGTATGTCCGGGCCCGAAGCGCACGCCTATTCGCGCCCGCCCGAGGTTGAAGGCGAGGCTACCAACCGCGCCATCATGATCGCGGATGCGGCGGGGGTTCCCGTCTATATCGTGCACACCTCCTGCGAGCAGTCGCACGAGGCGATCCGCCGCGCCCGGCAGAAGGGCATGCGTGTCTATGGCGAGCCTTTGATCCAGCATCTCCTGCTTGATGAATCCGAATACCGCAATCCTGACTGGGAAGAGGCGGCGCGCCGGGTGATGTCGCCGCCCTTCCGTGACAAGCGGCATCAGGACAGCCTTTGGGCTGGACTTGCGGCCGGCTCGCTCCAGGTCGTGGCAACCGATCACGCAGCTTTCACTACGGAGCAGAAGCGTCTGGGTCTCAACGACTTCACCAAGATTCCCAACGGCACCGGCGGGTTGGAGGATCGCATGCCGCTCCTGTGGACGTATGGGGTGAAGACCGGGCGGCTTACGCCCAACGAGTTCGTGGCGGTCACCTCCACCAATATCGCGCAGATTCTCAACATCTATCCGCAGAAGGGCGCGATCCTGCCGGGCTCGGATGCCGACCTCGTGGTGTGGGATCCTTCGAAGTCGAAGACGATCAGCGCTTCGGCGCAGCGTTCGATCATTGACTACAACGTCTTCGAAGGCTTCGAGGTGAACGGTTTGCCGCGCTATACTCTGTCGCGCGGCGAGGTGGTCTATGGCAAGGAGGGCAGCAACGAGCCGCGCCCGGGACGCGGGCGCTATGTTCCCCGCCCTGCTTTCCCGGCCGTCAATAAGGCGCTTTCAACCTGGAAGGAGCTTGTGGCCCCGCGCGCTGTGGAGCGCTCGGCAAAGCATATGCCAATCGGTGTGTAAGCAGTCCTGTTTGCAAGCTGTGCATCCTTGAGAATGCTCTGAGAAGGGCGCGGTTCACCACGATGCGGGGAGGGCCTGGACGGCTTTGACGCGCTCGCCTATCGCTGCCGGCCCCAGTTCTATTCTTGAGGTAAGCGGCTGCCGAAAAATGGTCGGCCCTGGAATTATTGCCGAGAATCCAGTTGGGGTCCGGTCCTTCAGCTTCGATAAAGGCAGGAATCGTGTCTGTGCTTTCGTTGGCGACCAAGCCGGATTACGGGAGTTCCTTCCCGTTTACAGGATTGGCGCTTCCTGAGTGGCGCTTGCATGATGGTTGTCCGTATTCCAGTCCACGCCGCGGAATCTCTTTTCGAGGAAGGACGTAAACGCCTTGACCTTAGGCGTGAGATAGCGCGTGCTTGGATACATGACGTAAATGCCGGCCTCCGGCTGGCTGGTCCAGCCGGGTAACAGGCAGACGAGACCTCCTGACTGAATTCCATCATGGGCGAGATAGCTGGCTATCAGTGCGATACCAAGCCCACCGACGGCAGCCTCGCAGATCGCATCGGAACTGTTGGACACGAAGTTGCCGTTGACTTCGACCACTTCACGCTGTTCGTGCTTCGCAAGCTGCCAATTGCTCCCAGATGACGCGTAATGGCTGAAGCGAAGACAGTTATGATCAGCCAGATCTTGCGGTGTAGCGGGAACACCGTGTTTTGCGATGTACCTCGGCGAGGCTACGAGGACCCGCTTGTTGGAAGCTATTTTCTTGGCAATGAGCCCGGAGCTCGGCAGGGTTCCAGTCCGCACGACGAGATCATAGCCTTCTCCGACGATATCCACGAAACGATCGGAAAAATCCGCTTCGATCTGGAGATTTGGATAAAGATTCAGGAAGGCCGTTATCGTGGAATTGAGGTACAGCCGACCGAGAGCTACCGGCAAACTGACCCGCAGGCAGCCACGGGGCTCGGCATTGAGCGAGCTCACCATCGCATCCATATCCGTCAGATTCTTTAGAAGCGAACGGCATTCCTTCAGATAAAGCTTGCCGGCCTCAGTCAAGGACACGCGACGGGTTGTTCTCGAAAACAGCCTTACTCCGAGAGAATCCTCGAGTTTTGAAACCTGCCTGCTAATGGTGGAGGACTTTAGGTTGAGCTCCTCGGCGGCCTCCGCGAAGCTGAGGTGCTCCGCGACGGAGACGAAGGCGACAATCAGACCAAAGCGATCTGGATCAATCTCATAGCGATGAATAAAGCGGAGTTTCGTCATCGTTCGTCACCTCCATGGTGTTGTGACATGGAGGGAAATTCTTCTATCCAACGATGCTGATCACTCATTAGACACTGCCAATTCGCTATTGGCTCCCCATGCTTCCTGCGTTCCGGTACGATGATCAACACCGAGAGGGCTGCTTTGGGGAGCAAAGAGTTACTGGCAAACTTCTTGTCATGCTGCGATCCTGGACCTTTCGAGCTCGAAAATCTCTTTCACATCAAGCAGTTTGCGGGTCACGCGCTGTTCCGCGCAATAGCGCAGGAAAGTCTTGAGCGGCAGCTGCAGCTCATCGAAGCCGTAAGGCCATATATCCATTCCGAAAATTGACTCAGATTCCTCAACAGCATGGGAAAGAAAGGGCACGGAAGCAAACGGATACAGCGTTTCCCGAATTTCTTCGATTACGATGTTCTTGGCGGCGGTGAAGGCTGCGACGAGCTTGTTGGGGAGGTCTGGATCGCGATCAATTTCGGTGCGCCGCAGAGCGATGACATGCAGCACCGGGAAAATCTTGGTCTCGCGGAAGTACTTTTTTTCCTCCGAAACGTAATCGGGAAAGAGGCGTATGATATCTCGTCGGCTGCGAAAAGCCTCAGGGCGCCTATAGGCCAGAAGCGCATCGATCTCGCCGGCCTGAAGCTTGTCGGACAACGTGTCCTCTGGTGTTGCAATCTCAACATCAAAGGCATCTAGAATATATTTGTTGGGCTTGTGCCAGGAAATGAAGGACTCGTCGACTTTCCCGACAATCCATTTGATCTTGGTCAGGTCAATGCCATACTGATCCTGCAGAAGACCTTTCTGCCAGATGGCGCTGGTCCCGTTGAAATCGGGAAGCCCTATTCTCGCTCCGTTGAGATCTTCCGGAGATTTGATCTTTCCACCTTTTCTCACATAGATCGTTTCGTGGCGAAAAGCCCGAGCGATGGGGATCGGGAGGCCGACATAGTTCCTATAGCCGCTTTCAAGATAGGCACTGAAAAAGCCGAGTCCGACCTCACAGAGCGCAAGCTGACTCCTCGAAAGATAGGAGAACTGATTGTGAATGGAATAATGCCGTGGGGAGCGAAAGGTATAGCCCTCCAACTCCACGCGTCCATCGAGAAGCGGCCTTATGCGGTCGAAGCCGAACGCGCCAATCGATAAGGCTTGCCGCTTTCTCACTGATATCTCCTACTTCAGAATTTCCCACCGTCGGCAGGCATGCGTGGACTCCCAATTAGATTAGACTACTGCCAGCCCTGGTTCCAATAAAGCGGTTCAAGCTGAAATGATTATTGCGCCAGACGAACTAGTCTTTCCAGCTTTCGACCGGGAGAAAAACCGCGTCAGCATCCGCAGTCAAAGATGGGGTGGTGTCGATAACGGCTCGTTGCTTGTGTAACTCGGCCAAGCCATGTTGTGCGGCGGTCACCTGAAGGATTTGGTTGGCTTTTTGAGACTGTCCAAGCGCCAATTGCCATTCCTTGGGCCTATCAGCATCATTCGATTAGTGCTTAATCAGCATCAGTTCGTTCCAGTTCCCAGCCTTAATGATCGCATCCTGGGCATGTTAACGTTCGTAATATGCCGTCTGGTACTTCATGGAAGGTGCTGAATGCTGATCGGTTTTGACCACCTGATACTGGCCGTCAATAATCTGGGACAGGTCGACGCAGATTTTCAGCGGGCCGGCTTTTCCATTACCCAACGCATGGACGCAGGTAAGGGCCCCTCCGAGAACAGGCTGATCGTCTTCGAGGACGGCTCCTATATCGAAATCCTTTTTCTTGCAGATCCGGAATACCGGAAGACGCATCGGCTGGCGCCTTTGCTGGCTGCGGGAGACGGGTGGGGCGATTATTCTCTGCACAGCGATGCGCTGGACAGCGACAAGGCACGGCTGGACGCGGCGGGCATTCCAAGTAACCGCCCGGCGGATTACACCAAATCACTGGCGGACGGACGGCCTTGGACAGTTGCTCTCCTTCAGGCGGGCCGAGGGACCGGCCGGGTCGAGCTGCCTTTTATCGCTGCAGATCTCACCCCGCGCAACATTCGCATTCCCGACGACAACATCCGTCATGCAAATACGGCCAAAGGCATCGTGGGCCTGTCGATCGTGACCGACGACCTTCCGGGGCTTGTCCCAGCCATGGATGCTATTTTCGGTACGGATGGAGCGGAGGCCCTCTCCGACTCCCCGGACATACGGCGTGGGCGGCGCTGGAATTTCAATGGCCGGTTCGTAGACATTGTCGAGCCTGTCGCGGGAAGTTCGGAGCTGAATGCGCATCTGCAGCAAAGGGGGCCGAGCATCTACGAGGTATTCGTGAAGGCATCCAGGCCCAGCGGCTTGCTCGATCTCGCCGCGACACACGGGGCGCGCATCAGACTTATTTAGGGATCGTATCCATAGCCGCGAGCGGCGATAAACGGAGGTTGAAAGGGGCTGACGCAAGGCCCGCTAATGTCCATGACCGAAGCGTCAGGCAACAATAAGCACAAGAGCAGAAGCTCAGCCAGAGGGTGAACATATGACCGGAATGTTCAGAGCATGGGGTACATCCGTGCCGCGTTCGACGAGCGGCTATCTATCCGCTCTGCTGTGGATCATCGCTGCCGTCGTCGTGGTATGGCCGGTCGTCGCGCTGGTCATCGGCACCTTGTGGGACAGCGCGGTTGGAATGGATCCGAACTGGGGGTTCGGAGCCTTCCAACGGGCCGTCAACTCGCCGCGGTTCTTTCCTGCATTGCTGACCACCGCCCTCTTCTGCATTCTGGTCGTGCCGAGCTCCGTCTTTCTGGCCCTCATCCTCGCAACCCTCAGCCAGTTCTCCAACGCAAGACTGCGCTGGCTCATTTCGCCGACATTGATCATCTCCTACACCATTCCGCCGCTCTTCTATTCGGTCGGCTACGCGCTCGTCGGCACCGGGCGCGCAGGCGCAGGCAATGATCTGCTCAGCTATCTTGCGGGAACGTCCTTCACGCCGCTGAATCTGACGAGCTTTGCGGGACTGATCTTCGTATCGATCCTGCGCGCCACCGCCTATGTCTATATTCTCCTGGTCGGCCCGCTTTCCACTGTCGGACAGAGCCAGGACGAAGCGGCGCGCATCGCAGGCGGCGGTTCGTGGGTCCGCTTGACCATGCTGGTCTCGACATTGAAGCCGAGCATCGCGGCGGCGACCGTGCTCGTCACCATCGGCACAGTGCAGGTATTCGACGCCGTCTACATTCTCGGCAGCAACGTCAACATCTATACTTTGTCGACGCTGACCTATGGCCTGCTCCAACAGCAGCAGGCCGATTTTCCTGCCGCGACGGCGATCGGAACCATGCTGCTGGCTTTGGTCGCGGTGCTGATCCTCTTGCAAAACTTTGCCACGAGGAGCGGCCGCTTCACGACGGTTGCCGTCAAGCCCGAAGCGCGGCTCCGCCTTTCGCTCGGGCCCTGGCGTCCCGTCTTCGAAATCTTCATCGTCCTCTATTTCGTCTTTTCGCTGCTGGTGCCCGTCTGCTCGCTGTTGGTGACCTCGGTCATTCCGTTCCCCGGCGTCTACAACAGCTTCACTTTCGCCAATTACACCCGCATCTGGAGCGATACCACCATCCTGCATGCGGCGATGACCACCTTCATTCTCGCCAATTCCGGGGCCGTGGCTGCTGTCGTCTTCGCGATGATGATGATCCGGCTCAGAGCGCGCCAGGCGAGAGAAAGCGGCCGGGTTCTGGTCGATGTGATTATGCTCGCACCGAAGGTCATGCACGGCATCGTCACAGCGCTCGCCTTTATCTGGGCGGTGACGATTTTTTCCGCCACTCGCGGCCTCTACGGGACGGGATTCCTGATGTTCCTGGCCCTGACGGTCAGCGTCGTGCCGGTCTCCTATCTGCTGATAAGCTCCGCCTATGCGCAGGTCGACAGTTCACTCGAACATGCCGCCAGAATTTCGGGCTCGCATCCTCTCCATGCGCAATTGCGCATTCAGGTCCCGCTGTTGGCGCCGACTCTCGCCAATGCCTGGTTCCTGAGCGCGGTGTTCATCGCCGGCTCTCTCGATATCCCGTTGGTCCTCGGCTCGGTCAATCTGCGGGTGATCGCGACGACCGTGTTCGAGCTTTACTCGCTGAGCGGCGATTATGGCGCCGCGGCAGCGCTGCTCGTCAGCATGCTGATTGTCTTCGCCATCACGGCCCTTCTCGTCCGCGGATTCGTTCTGCTCATCCGTGCAGACCTGCGTCCGTGGCGATCGGCCCGAACGCGACCGGCGCTCGCTCAAGGAGGTGTCACGGCATGAATGTTTCATCGATCTCCCGCTACGGCGAAGTCATCAACCCGGAGGTTTACGGTTTGCACGCGATTTCCGATCCACGGCAAGATGAAGGCGCGATCGTCGTAGAAGACCTGGTGAAAAGCTTTAACGGCGTCGAAATTCTCAAGGGTGTTTCGCTGTCGATCCGACCGGGAGATTTCGCGACCATTCTCGGCCCGTCCGGAAGCGGGAAGACGACCATCCTGCGTTGCCTTGCGGGTCTGGAGGATCCGGACCGCGGCCGGATCTACCTTAACGGAAAGCTGGTGTTCGATGCCGAGAAGGGCATCAACAGCCCCACCCATCGCCGGCGGTTGGGGATGATCTTCCAGAACTACGCGCTCTGGCCTCACATGACGGTGCTGCAGCACGTGCTGTTTCCGCTGAAACACCGCGGCGAAGGCAAGAACGTCGAAAAGGCCCGCGAGGCCTTGAAGCTGGTAGACCTCACTGAGCATGCCGACAAATTCCCGCATCAGCTCTCCGGAGGCCAGCAGCAGCGCGTCGCGGTCGCGCGGGCGATCGTGGCGGACCCGAAGGTGCTTCTCATGGACGAGCCGCTGTCCAATCTCGACGTCCAGTTGCGCCGCCAGCTTCGCGATGAGCTGAAGGCCGCCCATCTGCGCTGCGGGGCGACTTCGGTCTTCGTCACGCACGATCAGGCGGAGGCGTTTGCCCTCTCCGATTATCTTATCGTGATGCGCGACGGAAAGATCGAGCAGCAGGACATCGCATCGAACCTGCGGCTGCATCCACGCAATGTCTTCATCGCCGAGTTCCTGGGCTACGAGAACCTGATAAGCGGTCAGGACCTCCGGCGTATCTGCTCCGCCGTGGAAGGCACGGTTGAGCCTGGGGCACACTATGCCGTAGGCGCCACCGCGTTGCGGCCTTCCGACCCGAAGGATGGCGACTGCTTGCGGATCGATGGATGCGTCCTCGACTCGTCCAGCTATGACGGCCTGATCCATACGCACAGCTTCACCATCGGCGACACCCGCCTCGAAGTAAAAGCGCTCGAGGATTTCTACTCCGCGTCGCAGGCAGGGCCGATGTCCCTGTGGCTGAAGCGGTCCGACATCATTCGCATCGAAGCCAACAACTAGATCCGGCAAAGCGCCGGTAGCTACAGGTAGAAAATAAAATCAAAATTCTTGCCAGAGGAGAATGAAATGCAGATGAACCGAAGGGATATTCTAAAATCGACCGCGGGCATTGGTGCCGCGGCCATGATGGGCTTGACTCCGAGGGGGGCGAGTGCGCAGGGCGAAGTGCCATCTTGGCTGGACAAGCTTTACAAGACTGCAATCGCCAACAACGAAAAGACGGTCGTCTATTATCCGACCAGTCCGGGACAGGAACGTATCATCGAGAAGTTCCACCAGTTGTTTCCCGAAGTTCAGGTTCAATACAAATACACGATCGCATCCGAACTGACCGCGATCGTCGATGCCGAATTTGCGAGCGGCAACCGGACGATCGATGTACTTCAAGGTGGACCGACGCTGCAGCTCGGATTGCGCGCTTCGGACCGGCAGGGCAAATTTGAGGTGCCTGCCGACTCCGGTATTCCGTCAAGCGCGATCTTCTTCGATGGCCACATGTTCTCCAACGGCCGCCTGCTTTATGCCCTCGGCTACAATACGGCGCGCGTCAAGCCGGAAGAGATTCCCGACGATCTCAGCGAGTTGCTCGAGGGCGAGTGGCGGAGCCGGGTGGCCATGCAGAAGCCGGTCGGTGCCGGCGGTGGCGACAATGCCATGACCACATTACGAGTCGCAGGTTTCCTTCCGGATGAAATGATCCAGAAGCTCGTGGGACTCCCGACGGAGAACGGGCAGGTGGCGCTTTGCACTGCCGTTGCGCAGGGCAAATACGATGCGGCCCTTTGGACCAGCTCGACGTCGGTCCTCGCCGTTGCCAGCAAGGGCGCGCCGATCAAGCAGCACGTCTTGCCGAAGTATTCCGCGCTCCAGAACGACGTCATAAGCCTGCTCCGTGATCCGCCGCACCCGCATGCCGCGAACCTCTTCCTCGGCTATCTGCTTTCGGAGGTTGGCCAGGAGGAGGCGGGTACGTTCGGTCTCTACAGCATCTACGACTCCATGCCCGCTCCCGAGAGTTTCCCGGACATTTCTGGCATCCAGGTGCCGATGATCGAGTACGAGACTTATTTCGATCAAAGCAAAGCGATGCGCGAGATCACGATCAAATACTGGCCCTGATCCTGCATCCATCGCGGCGACAACAAGAACGCCGGGTTGGCCGGCGTTCTTTTGAGCACGAGCGCATTCATGGTAACGCACAATCTCGCACCGATAAGCCAGAGCGATCCCTCCGCGGGCAATGCGGCCAATTGGTCGCCTGGCGAGGCGGAACGGCGGATAGCCGTTCATTTCCATCAGACCCGCTACGAGGATATTCCGCCAGCGACGCTGGATTTTACGAAATGCCTCATGCTCGATACGATCGGCGCGGCAATCGCTGGCTTCCAGGCCGAGGGGGCGACCGCCGTCGCCGATCTGGTCACCTCCTGGGGCGGCACGCCGCAGGCGCGCATCATCGGACGCGGCGACATGGTCCCGGCTCATCAGGCGGCAATGGCGAATGCCACCATGGCTCGCGCTCTCGAAATCGACGATGTGCACGAGCAGGGAATGCTTCATCCGACCGCGTCCATCGTCCCCTTGGCACTTGCGGTCTCCGAAGCGGCCGGCGGCATTACCGGCCGGCAATTCGCTGAGGCGGTGGTGCTCGGCATCGATCTGGCGATCCGCATCGGCACCGCTCCCCGCGCGGAAGTGGCTGGCGGGCGCACGCAACCAAGGACCCAATCCCACACCTATCATATCGGCATGCTGGCTGGTGCCATGGTCGCCGGAAAGATAATGGACCTGCCTTCGGGGGGACTTCAGAACGCGATGGGGATCGCCTACAGCCAATGTGCCGGAAATCTGCAAGCGGTCGCTGAGGGAGCCCTGAAGGTCCGCGTTCAGCAAGGGCTTTCGGCCTCCGCCGCCATCGTCTCTGCGGAATTGGCCCGGCTCGGCGTGACTGGCGCCATGCAGTCGCTGACCGGTGTTTCGGGTTACTATAATGCCCTTCACGGCGGCCGTTGCGACCGCGCAGTCCTAATCGGGGACCTCGGCCGACGCTATGCGAACGAGGAAGTCAGCATAAAACCCTACCCATGCTGCAAACACATCCACACGGCCGCGGCCGCTGCCGAAAACCTCGTGCGAGAGCAGGGGATCCGGGCCGATGATATCGAACGTGTCGTCATCCACGTCAAAAACCAGGAATATTATGACTTGGTCTGCCGCCCGGAGGGGCGCGAAGAACGCCGCGCATCGATGTTCGGCGAGCGCGGCATGGTGCATGCTCAGATGAGCCTTCCTTTTGTCGTTGCGGTTGCGCTTTGCGATGGCAAAGTCAGCCTCGACCGGTTCGAGGCGGCCGGGCGGACCAGCGACGATGTGCTGTCGATGATGGGGCGGATCGAAACGGTCATGGATGGCGGGCCTGACGACAACGTGCTTCCCACTCCGGGTATTGTCGACGTCTATCTTGCCGGCGCGTCCACTCCGCTGACTTCCGAGGTCCGTTACGTCAAGGGGCATCCGATGAACCGCATGAGCTTTGACGACGTCGCCGGCAAGTTCATGGATATGACGGACTTTTCCGGCGCATGGTTCTCGCGCGACCGCCGCCGGCGGATCATCGAAATGATCCATGCGATCGAAACGCTGCCTGACATGAGCGACCTTGCCGCCTTGCTGGTTGCCGATACCTCCCCCGCCAATTCTTGAGCAATGGGCCGTGCCGCCCAAAAAAATGGAAATACAAGATGATCTACGATGCTGAATCGAGAAATATGACGTTCTCGCTTGCGGGCGATGTAATCCTCAACAGGGCGATCAGCCACTATAAGGAGCCGGCCTTTCTGAAGCTTATCGAGCTTTTGCGCAGCACGGACGCGACGCTCGGCAATCTTGAAAGTCTCTATCACAATTGGGAAATGCCCTACGGCAGCAACTATGTCGGCGCCTATCAGGTCGGCGCTCCGGAAATGCTCGAGGAAATCAAGTGGATGGGCTTCAGCGGCATGAGCGCCGCCATGAACCACGCTTTTGATTGCGGCGAGGCGGGCCTGATGGCGACCTTGGAAAATTGCCGTGCCAGAGGCCTGAAAACCTGTGGCGTTGGCCGCTCCCTGGGTGAAGCGCGCGCTCCCGTCTATGTCGAAACCCCCAAGGGACGCGTTGCCCTTATGTCCGCGAGCACGCTGTTCGGGCTTCCACCGGTCGCCCATGCCGGGCCCGGGCGCCACGACATGCCCGGCAAGCCCGGCGTGGCCATCCTGCGGCACAAGACGCTGCACACCGTTCCAGAAGCGGAATTCCAGAGCCTCGCCAATGTCCATGAGGGCCTTGGCATGCGGTCTCCGATCGATACGGAGGAACTGGTGATCGCGGAACAGCGATACCGCAAGGGAAGGGAATACAAGATCGAGACGAGTTGTGAGCAGGAGGATCTCCAGGATATCCTGCGATATATCCGTGGCGCCAGGAAAACGTCGGATTTCGTAGCCTTTTCGTTGCATTGCCACGAGAATGGGACGACAGGCCGCTATTTCAACGCCGTCCATCGCGCATCCTGCCCGGATTTTCTGATTGAGTTCTGCCATGACGCGATCGATGCGGGGTGCGACCTGATCTTCGTGCATGGCCCGCACGTGCTGCGCGGTATTGAGATCTACAAGGGCAAGCCGATCTTCTACAGCCTCGGGAACTTCGTCTTCAACGTCGAATCCCTTGAAAGAATTCCCGAGCCAGCCTACCGCCGCATGGGCTTCGATCATACGGCGACGGCGGGAGACTGGACCCAGCGGTTCGCCGACGACAGCATCTGGGCATGGTCGAAGGAGCCGGCGTGCTATCAGACGGTTCTGCCGATCTGTGATTTCCGGGGCGGAGAGCTCGCGGAGGTCGTCCTCTATCCCGTCGATCTCGGCTACGGCACGCCGACCAGCCAGCGCGGCCGTCCTGTCCTGGCGGGATCGGACGTCAGCGACGAAATCTTCGAATTCATAAAAGATGTTTCGCAGCCCTTCGGCACGCGGTTTGAAAAGATTGAGGATTGCAAGTTCCGCATCGTCTTGTAAGGCGGATTTCCTGGCATCCAAACGTAAAAGCCGCTGCCGGCGTCGTCGGTAGCGGCAATGCGATTTCTCAGCGATTGAGGTCGCGGGCCAGCTTAGCCTTCAGCAACTGCTCGTCGCGCCAGCGCACCCGCGCTTCCCACTGGTCGAGTGGCATGATTTCGCGCCGCTGTCGCGTTACTTCGTCCACGAGATCCGGTGTCCAGGGATCGTTCTGGCCGCGTTCGGCGCCCATTCTCGCATAGGCAGGTCCCATTTTCTCCGCATGCGAAGCGATCCCTCCTCGCGTGTTCAAGTCGGCCGTTTCGAACGGACCGATGACGGACCAGCGGCGCCCGAGGCCGCTGCGCATCACCTCGTCGATATCGTCCACCGAGGCGATCCCATCGCGCACGAGGCAGTAGGCTTCGCGCAGCACGGCCCCTTGCAGGCGATTGAAGATGAATCCTTCGACCTCCCGTCGGACCAGCACGGGTTTGAGGTGCGAGTTCCGGTAGATTTCGAAGGCACGGTCGATGATCGCCTGCGCCGTTTCGGGCGAGGGGACGACCTCGATGACCGGGATGAGATAAGGAGGATTGCCGGGATGCCCGACGAGGACTCGCCTTCTGATTTCGATATCGGGTGCGATCAGGCTGGCGATCAATGCGGAGCTGGAACTGGCGAGCACCACGTGGTCCGGTGTCAGATCTGCCAGCCACCTAAAGAGGTCGACTTTCAGGTCTATGTTTTCCGGCGCGCATTCTTGCACGAGATCGGCCCCGTCAAGGGCTTCGGCCAGATTCCGATGCCATGAAATGCGGCTGGAGATTTCGTCCGGCGGTTCACTCAGCGCGCTGGCCTTCGCAAGCATTTCAAGCCGCGAACGGAGCTCGTTGGCGGCACGGTCGAAGGCGTCCGGCAGCGCATCCCATATCCGGACGCTGGCGCCCCGGCTTGCGAAGAGGACGGCGAAGGCAACGCCGATCGAGCCGGCGCCGACGATGCTGATGCTCGCATGCGGATGGGAGGTCATGCGCCCGCCCATCCGCCATCGACGATGAGAAGCTGGCCGGTGACATATTCCGCCGCTTCCGAGGCAAGGAAGACGGTGGGCGGTCCGAGCTGTTCGGGCGTGCCGAACTCGCCCATGGGAATGCGGTCGAGAAGCCGCTGGCGCTTTGCCGGATCCTTGAACAGGGCGGCTGTCATCGCCGTTTCCACATAGCCCGGCGATACGCCGTTAAAGCGTATGCCTTTGCTGGACCACTCGCGGCTGAGCGCCCTCACGACACCCATCAAGCCGGACTTCGCCGCATTGTATGCGACGAGATCCGGAAGTCCCAGGATCGAGGTGAGCGAGCAGACGAACACGTGGCTGCCTTTTCTGCCGTGCGCGAGCTGCCGACGGCCGATCTCCTGGCTGAGCAGGAACGGAGCGGTGAGGTTAACCCCGATGACATGGTCCCAGGCGGCTTTCGGGAAGGTTACGGCCGGCTCGCGATGTTGCGCACCTGCGCTGTGCACGACGATATCCAGCGGACCGCGTTCTTCGGCAGCGTCCACCAGTTCCGTGAGCCGTTCCGCCTGCGACAGGTCGCCTTGGACGATTTCGGCGCTTCCGCCGGCATCTGTGATCCGCTTCTGCGTCTCTTCGAGCTGCTCGCGGGAACGGCTGGTGAGAACGATATCCGCCCCGGCATCCGATAGGGCCACGGCGATGGCCTGACCGATCCCTCGCCCGGCGCCGGTGACCAGCGCGCGACGGCCCTGAAGTGAAAATGGATTGTTCTTCATCAGATTTCCCACCAGCTCAGATCGGCCTCATAGCCCTTGGAGAGGATGCCGATGATATTTTCATGAGTAAGTTCGCGAGGATTGTTGGCCGTCAGCCGTGTCGCTTTCATCGCCTGTTCGGCGACGAAGTCGAAATCCTTCGGCAGCAGGCCGAGCGCGCGCAGGTTCGTGGGTGCTCCCGCGCGCTCGAGGATGGCTTCCACACGCCGGATACCCGCACGCGCCTGTTCCATCGGCGGGCCATTGCCGTCGGCGACGCCGAAGATCCTGCCAATCTCTGCAAATTCCTCGACCCGTTCGGGAAGGTTGAAGCGCATCACGTAGGGCAGGAGCGCGGCGACCCCGAAGCCATGAGGCGTGTGCGTCAAGGCTCCGATAGGAGACTGGAGCGCATGGGCGCCCGCTGTCCCGGTCGTGTTGATGGCCATGCCGGCGCAATAGGCGGCCATCATCATGTCCGACCGCGCCGCGAGATCTGACGGATTGGTTACGACCTTTTCCAGTCCGCCGTTGAGCAATTGGAGGCCATGCCTCGCGAATACGTCCGTCAGCAGGTTCTTTCCGACATAGAGATGCTTGGCGATCTGCTCCGCGGTCGGATTCTTGACGCGAGCCGTGAACGCCTCGATGAGGTGCGACAGCGCGTCGGCACCGGTCGCCGCGGTCAGTGCAGGCGGGCAGGTGAGGGTCAATTCGGGATCGATGACCGCCGCATACGGTTCGAGATGTGGGCTGGCGACGCCGACCTTCATCTGGTTCTCGTCGTCATAGACGACGGAGATGCAGGTGACTTCCGCGCCCGTGCCACCGGTCGTCGGCACCGTAATGACTGGCAGGCCCGGACCCGGAACCAAGAATTCGCCGAAATATTCACGGATATCTCCGCCGTTGGCGAGCACGACGGCCGCCACCTTGGCGGCATCGAGGCAGCTTCCGCCTCCGATGCCGAGCACGCAGTCGATATTCTCGCTCCCGAAGCGTTGTACGATTTCCACTATGTTGGAGCGCGGCAGATCGGGCTCCACCTTCGCAAAGATGTGGATCTGGACGCCGCGTTCCGCGACGGCCGACATGATCGCCTTGAACTCCGCGGTTTGCGCCATGCGCGCATCCGTGGCGACGAGCAGGTTGCGCGCAATCGGCGCAATAATATGCGGCAATTGGCTCCGCTGCCCCGGCCCGAAAAGCGTGGTTTTCGGCTGACGCAGGAGGCCTAGCCCAAGATCGCTCTTATGATTGCTCATTGGCTGATCCCCGCAGCTTCGTTGACGGTCAATGCCAGATACTGCGGCTCCAGGAACTCGTAGATGCCGTCATGACCGGCCTCACGCCCGAGGCCGGACGATTTGATTCCGCCAAACGGCGCGGCGGGGTCCGCCATGATGCCGCGGTTGATGCCGACCATGCCGAAGTCCAGCTTTTCGGAAACGGCGATGGCCCTGTCGACATTGCGTGTGAACACATAGGCGGCCAGACCGTAAATCGTGTCGTTGGCGAAGCGGATCGCTTCTGCGACGGAATCGACGCTGTAGATGACCGCTATCGGAGCGAAGAGCTCTTCGTTCCGGCAGGCGGGCGCGCTGCCTTTGATACGCATGACCGTCGGTTCATAGAAATTGCCGGTGACACCTTTGCGCTTGCCGCCGGTGAGCAGTTCCGCGCCTGCGTCTTTCAGCATGGCCACCATGCGGTCCACGCGCTCCAATTGCGGCGAGGAGATTATCGGTCCGACGTCGGTGCCGGGTTCGAAGCCGTCGCCCACCCTCAGCTTGCGTGTCTCGTCGACGAATTTCTGGGTGAATTCGTCCACGACGGCAGCGTGGCAGATGATGCGGTTGGCGGCGACGCAGGCTTGGCCCGCATTCCGGAATTTGCAGATGATCGCCTGGCGTACGGCAAGGTCTATGTCGGCATCCTCAAGGACGACGAAGGGGCCATCGCCGCCCAATTCCATCGAGGCGTTGACGATATTCTGTGCCGCACCGCTCAGAAGTCTGCTTCCGACCTCCGTCGAACCAGTGAAGCTGACCTTGCGCAGGCGCGGATCGGCGAGAAGTGCCTCGGAAATCGAGGCTGAACTGGTCGTGTGGATCAAGTTGACCGTGCCGGCGGGGAAGCCCGCCTCCAGAAGCGTTTGGGCAAACAGGGCTGCGGTGAGCGGCGTTTCGCGGGCGGATTTGACGATGGTCGTGCAGCCGGCCGCAAGCGCGGCTCCGCCCTTTCGGGCGATCATCAAAAGCGGGAAATTCCAGGGCGTCACCAGGAAGCACGGACCGACCGGCCGGTGCGTCGCGATGATGCGGTACCCGCCCGGCGACCCGGACGCGAAAGTGCCGTGCAGGTGAGCGATTTGCTCGGCGTACCAGAGGAAGAAATCGGCGGAAAGGGCGAATTCCGCCTTCGCCTCGGCAAGCGGCTTGCCGCTTTCCAGCGTCATGACCTCTGCAAATGCAGTTGCCCGTTCCAGCATTAACCGGTGAGCTCTGTGGAAGAGATTGGCACGCTGGCGGGGCGCCCATGCCGCCCATGCCTCCTGGCTGGCGGTGGCTGCTTCCAAGGCGCGAAGCGCGTCTTCCGCAGTGCCATCGGACACGCGGGCGATCTCTTCGTTCGTCGCGGGATTCGTGACCGTAAAGCTTTTATCCCTTTCAATCCACTCGCCGGCTATCAGCAAGGCGGTGGGCACCGTGTGCCCACGAAGGCTTTGCTGCCTGTCAGCCTTCCACGTATGGGCTGTCTGCATTGTTTCCTCCATTGCTAAACCGGACTGTGCATAGTCGCGGTCGAGTTGATTGAATTTCCGACGGCGGCCTTCCCGGCGGGGAAGCCTCACGCCATCTCCCATTGCTGGACGACATGACCGGGTGAGACGGTGATCATCCGCCGCACGGGCGGGATAAAATCCTTGGTGCGGATAGGGCTGTGGATCTCATCGACGGTCAGGCTGCGCCGCATGCGCCGTTCGGGATCGGGGACCGGGACAGCCTGAAGAAGACGTCGCGTGTAGGGGTGCTGCGGGTTCTCGAACACGTTCCGGCGCGAACCCATTTCGACGATTTCTCCGAGATACATGACCGCGACGCGATGGCTCAGTCGTTCGACGACCGCCATGTCGTGCGAAATGAAAAGGTAGGAGAGGTCCAACTCCTGCTGGAGTTCGAGCATGAGGTCTATGATCTGCGCCTTGATCGAAACGTCGAGTGCGGAGACCGCCTCGTCGGCAATGAGGAGCGCCGGCTTTACCGAAAGGGCCCGCGCTATGCAGATGCGTTGCCGCTGGCCGCCGGAGAATTCATGCGGGAAGCGTTTGAGCATGTCCGGCGAGAGGCGCACGAGGCGCATCAGTTCCGCAGCCTGCTCCAGCGCGTCGCGCTCGGACACCCCGCGAATGCGCAGTGGCTCGGTCAGGGCGCGACCGATCCGCAGCCGTGGGTCGAGGCTGGCATAGGGGTCCTGAAAAATCATCTGCACGCGCTGCCGCCGCTCTTCGATCGTTCGGCAGAGCGAACCTTCTTTCTCGCCCGCGACACGGATTTCACCGCGTAAGCAGTTGGCGAGCCCGACTAGCGTGCGGCCGATGGTTGATTTGCCCGAGCCGGATTCGCCCACCAGGGCCAGGGTCTCGCCACGCCCGATCGAGAAGGAGACGTTTTCAACGGCGTGGACGCGCGCGGACACCCGCTCGAAGAGGCCGGATCTTACGTCGAAACGGATCGTCAGCCCCTTTACGTCAAGGAGGGGAGCGTCATGCGCCGGACGCGGCGATGGCGGTACCTTGAATGTGCTGGCTTTGAACGCCTCCGGCGCATCTTTGCCTGCCATCGAACCGACGACCGGCACGGCTTCCAGAAGCGTGCGCGTATAGGAAGCGGCAGGCGCCCGGAAGAGTTGCCGAACCTCTGCTTCTTCCACGAGGCTTCCGTTTTGCATGACCATCACCCGGTCGGCAATCTCGGCCACCACCCCCATGTCGTGCGTGATGAACAGGACCGACATATCCTCTTCCTCGCGCAGGTCTCGAAGCAGTTCGAGGATCTGAGCCTGAATGGTGACGTCCAGTGCCGTCGTCGGTTCGTCCGCGATGATCAGTTCGGGCTTGCAGGCCAGCGCCATGGCGATCATGACGCGTTGGCGCATGCCCCCGGAAAACTGGTGCGGTATCTCGCCATAGCGCTTCGCGGCGGAGGGGATGCGCACCTTGTCGAGCATGTCGAGAGCCAAAGCTTTAGCTTCCGCCAGGGAAACGTTACGGTGAAGCATGATCGCCTCTCTGATCTGCTCTCCGACGGGCATTAGTGGGTTCAGGCTCGTCATCGGTTCCTGAAAGATCATTGCGACCCGGTTGCCGCGAATGCCGCGCATTTCCGCTTCCGAACGATCGAGCAGTTCGTCGCCGCCGAGCTTGATCGAGCCTTCAACCCGCGATGTACGGGGCGGAAGAAGACGCATGACGGAAAGCGCCGTCACGCTCTTGCCGGAGCCGGATTCGCCGACGACGGCCAGCGTCTCCCCCCGTTTCACCTGGAAATCGATACCGTGGACGACAGGCGTCCAGTTTCCCGATCGCAGGAAGGATGTCGTCAGTCCTTTGACTTCCAATATGTTCGTCATCGCGGACCTCAGGTATTGCGCAGCTTGGGATCGAACCAGTCGCGAATGCCGTCGCCGAGCAGGTTGAAGCCGATGCTGGTGATGAAGAGGGCGATGCCGGGCAGGATGAGCAATTCCGGCGTCTGCCAGGAAAATTGCCGCGCGTCGGCGATCATCAGACCCCATTCGGGTGAGGGCGGTTGCACGCCGAGTCCGAAGAAGTTGAGTGCCGCCCCTGTCAGGATATTCGATCCGATGCGCAAGGTCGCCACCGCCATGATGGCCGTGGCGATGTTGGGTAGGATGTGAATGAAGACCGCCCTGGTCTTCGATGCGCCGAGAATGATGGCCGCGTTGAAGTAATCGTGCCCGATGACCTGCCTTGTCATCGTGTAGCTCACCCGCGCGAAAATCGGCAGGCTATAAATACCCAGCGCAATAATCAGCGGGCCAAGTCCGCGACCGAAGATGGCGGCGAAGATCACGGCCTGAACGATGCCCGGCAGAGCGAGCAGGGCATCGACGAAGCGCATGACGAGCGTTTCCGCGATTCCTCCGCGCAATGCGGCCACGATTCCCGCGGTTGCGCCGAGGACAAGGCCGAGCGACATGCTGCCGAAGCCAATCAGCAGAGACGTGCGGCCACCCACCATCATGCGGGCCAGGGTGTCGCGGCCCTGATCGTCGGTGCCGAGCGGGTGGGCGGAGCTGAACGCCAGGAAGGAGTCGATGAGGTTCTGTGCATTGGGGTCCACGGTCCAGACGAGAGGGCCGATGAAGACGAAAACGAGCACGATCAGGACGAGGATCGCGCCGACAGTGCCGGAGATGGACTTGCCGAAAGGACCGACAATACGAGACCAGGTGCTCCCTGCGGTTGGATGGGTCGCTGCATCGGTCATTTCTTGCGCAGCCTCGGGTCGATGAGCATGTTGAGGAGATCGGCGAGGAGATTGAAGGTGACCATGGCGACGCCGAAGACGAGGATAAGCGCCTGGATCATCGGATAATCGCGCGCCTGTACCGCCCGTATGAGTAGTCGCCCGACGCCGGGCCAATTGAATATCGTTTCCGTTACGATCGAGCCGGCTAGCACCAGGCCGGTCTGCAATCCGACGACGGTCACGGTCGGGGCGGCGGCATTGACCAGCACGTGCCGCAGCAGAATGCGATAGGGGTGGACGCCCTTGGCCCGGGCCGTGCGCACGTAATCCGCGGTTAGCACCTCGACCACGCTCGCCCGTGTCATACGGGTGATCAATCCAACCTGCGTTGCCGCAAGCACGACGGTCGGAAGGATGTAATTGCGCAGGTCGCCGGTGCCGCCGGAGGGCAGGAGCCGCAGGTTGACTGAAAAGACTTCGATCAGGATCAGCGCCAGCCAGAACGCGGGCAGGGACGTCGATGCCACGGCGATCGAGGTAAGCGATATGTCCGGAAGCCGGTTTCTCTTCACCGCTGCCACGACGCCGGCCGGCACGGCAAAGGCTATGGCGAGCAGCATGGCGGCAGTGACCAGGGAGAACGACCAGGCGAGGGCGGTGAGGATTTCTGCCCCGACTGGCTGACCCGTCTGGATAGACCTGCCGAAATCCCCCTGGGCGACGTTCCTGACGAAGATCAGGAACTGTTCCATCACCGAACGATCGAGACCGAGGCTTTCGCGCAGCGTCTGCACGTCATAATCCGAGGCGCCGGCGCCGCCGAGCAGACGGGCGGGATCGCCGGGCATGATCCGGATCATGAAGAAGACGAAGGTGAACAGCAGAAAAAGGCTGATCACACTATGGGCGAGGGTTTTTAGAACCTGGGTCAGCATAGCTCGACGGTGATGCCATTATACGGGTGTCGAGGAGGGCCGGATGCTCTTCCGGCCCGTTGATGTCACGTGTCAGTTCGCACCGAGTTCGACTTCCCAGAGGAGGTGGTTCTCACCCGCATCCAGTTTGAGATTCTTGACGGTGGAATTGAAGCCCGCGAGCAGGGACGGAACGACCAGGAAGATGGCGGGTGCATCCTCGTAGACCATCTTCGTCGCCTCGGCGATCAATCTGGCGCGTTCAGCCGCATCGAAGGTATTGTCGATCTTGCCGCACGCCTCTCCCACTTTCGGGTTCTCGTAGCCTCCGAAATTCTGAGGCCGTCCCTCTCCATACACCGTGCAAAGGAATGCGGCGCCGTCCATCTGGCCGAAGCCCCAACTCATATGAACGAAGCGGGTACCACGCCCATCCGGCGCCATGGCGGCGGGATAAAAGGTTGCAAACTCATCGATCTGCAAAGTGGTCGGAATGCCGATCTGGTTCAGATAGGCGGCCGTGACCTGCGCGAGACGGGCATCGTTGGGCACACGTCCTCGTCCCGACATGAAGACCAGTGTCGGAAAGGGTTTCCCGTCCTTTTCGAGCACCCCGTTCGCATTCTTCGTCCAGCCCGCCTCCTTGAGGAGGGCGGCAGCCTTGTCGACATCATAGGTATAGATCGGCAGCTTCTCATATCCTGCCACGCCGGGCTGGATGGCCGATAAGGCCGGCTCCGCCACGCCGCCGAAGACGGATTTGACGATCTGGTCGCGGTCGATCGCGTGGTTCAGGGCCCGCCTTACGCGAATATCCTGCAAGGCGTCCACCTTCATCGGCAGATGCACGATGAATTCGCGAATGGAAGCGATCGCTTCGGTGCGAAGGTCTTGCGAGCCCTCCACGCGACCCCGGCTTTCGGCTCCGACGTAAAAATTGGCATCGGCCTCACCGGCAAGGAAGGCGGCCATTCGCGCCTGTTCGTCGGGCCGGCTGATGAAGACCAGCTTTTCGGCATTGCCTGTCTTTCCCCAATAGTTGTCGAACTTCTCGACTTCCAGTTCGTCCGGCAAGGTAAACCGGGCAATCCGGTAGGGCCCGGTTCCCGCAGGAGAGGCGTTGGGATCGTCGAGCAGACCGGCGGCAATGGATTTCGGGCTGACAATGCTGCTGACGGCATGGCCGATCGCCATGGGGAAGCCGCTGAATGGCCGGTTCGTGGTAAAGCGGACGGTGAGGTCGTCGATCGCTTCCACTTCGGTGATCATGTTGATGTTGGAACGGGCCTGAATCGGGACCTTAGGATCGAGCAGTCTTTTCCAGTTGGCCGCCACCGCCGCTGCGTTGAACGGCTCTCCGTCATGAAATACGACGTCGGGCTTGAGTTTCACGATCCATTGCAGGCCCTCCGAATTCGGATCGATTTCCCAGCTCTGCGCCAGCATCGGTGCAACCGAACCGTCCGACTGCACGAAAGTCAGCGTTTGGAAAACTGTCCGGAGGGCATCGCCGGCGAGTCCGGCGATGCTCTTCTGCGGATCCAGTGTCTGGATCGGCAGGGAAATTACCGCCCGGAACGTCTTGGCCTCTTGTGCGAAAGCGGCGGGAGCCGCCAGCAAAGCCGTCGCCAGCAAAAGAGCGCTCAGCCGCTGTCTGGAAAATGCCATTGCCTTCCCCTTTGTCTTATTCTCGATCGAAGCAGGAGGAAGCGGCTTAGTGTTCTTTATTAGGAGCTGCTTTCTCCGCGGTTGCCAGAGTTCATGAGGGACGCCGCAGCATCAATCCATCTTGCTGGCCTACACTATTGCACTTCAGGCAGTAATTAGACGCTTTGATATCGGAGGTTGCCAAAAGCCTCGTGCTTCTTGCGTGTTACTCCGCAATGCGAAGGCTTGGGAACACTGCCGTCTCGGGCCCGCTCCCGAGCTTTTTTTCCCGCCGAAATAAAGTAGTTGGCGTGCCGAAGAAGAAAGTTGGCTCCGTTTATTCGTGAACTGGAAGCATCAATCTTTTGCCTGCCGGACGAATGATCCCTGAAAAAAGGTTGGCTAACGTAAGGCCTGCTTCTTGAAGGTCTGTCGGATCCCTCCGGCTGTCCGTCCTCTCGAATAGTTCAGGATTCTCCGGATGCTCAGAATTGGAATTGATATTGGTGGAACGTTCACGGACTTTGCAATTTGGGACGGCCATGCTTCCGGTTATACCGGCGTCGAAATATTCAAAGTCCCTTCCACGCCGGGCAACTTCCACCTCGGTGTCATCGAAGGGCTGAAGCTGCTGCTCGAACGCGGCCGCATCACGGCCGACCAATCCATCATGATCGTTCACGGCACGACGGTCAGCACCAATGCCGTCATCGAACGGAGCAGCCCGCCCGTTGCGCTGCTCGTCACCAGCGGGTTCCGGGATATTCTCGGCATGGGCCGCCTGAGGATGAACGATCCGATCAACCTGTTCGACCGGCGCGCAGAACCGCTCATCCCGCGCAACATGGTCTTCGAGATCGAAGAACGCATGCTGCAGACCGGCGAGGTGGATATCGAGCTCAATCCCGTACAGCTGATCCGCTCAGCGCGGGCCGCACTGGAGGCCGGAGCGCGGGCGCTGGCCGTCTGCTTCCTGCACTCCTACCGCAACCCGGCGCACGAGCTGGCCGCCCGCGATATTCTCGTGAAGAAATTCGAAGACGTCGAGGTAACCCTCTCGCACGAAATATGGTCCCAGCCTTCTGAATACGAACGGGCCAGCGCCGCGGTTCTGAATGCCTATGCCAGTCTTTCGATGAAAGGTTATCTGGCCGAACTGGAAGGCTTTCTTCGGCAAAATCTGAAGAATGCGCGTCTGTTCATTTCCAAATCGAACGGCGGCGTGATGGCCTCCAACGAAGCGGGGAGGATGCCGATCCACACGCTGCTGTCCGGACCGGCGGCCGGCGTCACCGCAGCATGCGCCCTCGGCAACCTGATCGAGGAACCGCAGCTGCTGACCATGGACATGGGCGGTACGAGCACGGACATCTCCGTCGTCAACAAGGGACAGGCCGTCACGTCCCTTCAGGGCAAGGTGGGCGATTTCCCGCTGATGATGCCGGTGACCGCGGTCGAAGCCATCGGCGCCGGTGGCGGATCTATCGCCTGGGTCGACGGGAAGGTACTGCATGTCGGTCCCCGTTCAGCCGGTGCATTTCCCGGGCCAGCCTGTTACGGGCTCGGCGGCACCCAGCCGACGATTTCCGACGCCTACCTGCTCTGCGGCTATCTTTCGCCCGAACGCCCGCTCGCAGGCCGCCTCAGCTTGAGCGTCGATCTTGCCGCCAAGGCCATGCAACCGATCGCGGATGCGCTCGGCATGGATGTGGTCGCTGCCGCCGAAGCCTGCATCACGGTTGCGACCGCCAATATGCTCGCCAGCGCCTTGCCCTTCATTTCACGTCTCGGGGTTCCCCCGTCCGAACTTACACTGATGTCGTTCGGGGGCGCCGGTGCCATCCATGGCGCGCTGCTCGCAGATGAGATCGACATCGGCCGGGTGGTCCTGCCGCGCATGTCGTCGGTCTTCTGCGCCTATGGATGCCTCGTCTCCGATCTTCTCTTCGACGTCGTGGAAAGCGTGCAGGGACGTGCGCTCGACAATGAAGTGGTCTTCCAGGTCTACAAAGGGTTGGAAAAGGACGCCCGGGCCTGGCTCGACGAGCAGGTCGGCGGAAACTTCCTTCCGACCGTCACCCTCACTTACATAGCCGATGTCCGCTACAAGGGGCAGGCTTTCGACGTGGCGACGGAATTCAGCCTTGAAGGCGATCCGCTTGCTGCGATCAATGCGGCTTTCCATGTCGAGCACGAGCGGCTCTACGGCCACTCCAGTCCGCAGCTTCCGATCGAGATCCTGACGCTGCGTCTGCAGATCCGCGGCGCGCTGGAACGCCCGCGCGGCGCGCCTCTGCCGCTTTCGCCTGCGAAGATCGAGCCGAAGACCCGACGGAAGATCCGGTATGGCGGAAAGAGCTACGACGCGGCCATTTTCGACAAGGCGGCGATGCCGATCGGTTTCCGCACCTCCGGCCCGGCCATCATCGAGCAGGAAACCATCACCGTTCTCGTTCCTCCCGCGTTCGACGTGACGATCGGTCGATACGACGACGTCATTCTTGAAAGAAGGGCATAACAATGGATCCCGTTTTCACCGAAGTGATGAAACACCGTTTTGCAGCGATCGCCGACGAAGCGAGCAATACGGTCTATCGCACGGCGTTCACGACCTTCGTCAAGCAAACGCAGGATTACCAAATCGCGCTTGCGGCAATTGAAGGCGAATTCTTCGCCTTTCCCGTTCAATCGGGAATGATGTCGAACCTCTGCCACAACATTCGGCCGGTCATCGACATGTTCGGCATCGAAAATCTCAAACCGGGCGACGTGATCTTCACCAACGATCCCTTTACCGGGAACGGCCTCGTCACCCACATGATGGATATCCATCTGATCCGGCCGATCTTCTACAAGGACAAGCTCGTCTGCTTTTCCTGGTCGTTCATCCACGCGTCCGACGTCGGCGGATCCGTGCCGGGCAGTATCTCTCCAACGAACTCCGAGATCTTCCAGGAGGGCCTGCGCATCGCTCCAACCTTCCTCTACCGGGAGGGCAAACTAAACAAGGAGCTGTGGAGGATTTTCGAGGACAACACGCGTATCCCGGACCTCATCTGGGGCGATATCGAGGCCATGGTGGCGGGCCATCTGCAGCTGGAGCAGCGCGTCACCGAGCTTTGCAATCGCCTCGGTCTGGAAAAGCTCAATCAAGGAATCAACGACGTCCTAAAGCTGTCGGAGATCAGGGCGCGCGAAATCATCGGCGCCATGACCGACGGCGTCTATGAGTTTCACGACTATCTGGAATCCTATTTCCCCAACGAAGTCATCTTCGTAAACATCAAGATGACGGTGAAGGGCGACGAACTCGAAATAGACTACGAGGGAAGCGATCCGCAATTGCCGCTGGCGATGAATCTCGTTGCGGGCGATGCCAAGGCGCACCCCTTCCTCTGCCATCCGCTCGTCAACTACATCATCACTGCGGCGGACGACATTCCACGCACGGGCGCCATGCTGCGGTCCGTGACCATCAAGGCGCCTAAGGGCACGCTTTGCAATGCCGAATTCCCGGCAGCGGGCGGAAACCGCATGGTGTCGGTCAGCCGCTTCTACGATGTGCTTCTCGGATGCATGAACCAGGCGGTTCCAGGCGGCCTGGTCTCGGCGGGCTATGGTATCGCGGGTATCATCGTCGCCTCTTCGCTCGATCCGAAGACGGGTAAGCGACATGTCAGCACGGTCGAGCCATTCATGGGTGGGGGTGGCGGTCGCTGCAATGGCGACGGCATGGATGCCGTCGACGTGCCGCGTGGCGCTTTGCGAAGCGCGCCGATCGAAACGGTCGAGATCGAGCAGCCCTTCGTCATTCGCCGGTTCGGCGTTGAGAACGATACGCAGGGTGCCGGCAAGTATAGAGGCGGAGGCGCGGCGGTCCTGACGATCGAGAACCGGGGGCCTTCCACCATGGTTACGGTTCGCGGTTTGGACCGCTTCGAATTCCAGCCCTGGGGCTTCGGCGGCGGAAAGTGCGGCCAGAGCGGCTCCGTCATCCTGAATCCGAAGACGGCTGCGGAAAAGGATATCGGAAAGGTCACCGTCCTTGAGCTGGTTCCCGGTGACATTCTTCACATGGTCACGCCGACCGGCGGCGGCTTCGGCGACCCGCTCGATCGTGACGTGGCCATGGTCCTCAAAGACGTGCAGCAGGAATTCGTCTCGGCGGAACGGGCTCGCAGCGATTACGGCGTCGTCGTGGAAGGCGGAGCTGTCAACCTGGCGGCGACGGAGAGCTTGCGCTTGCAGATGAAGAAGGGTCTGCGCGACGACACGTATGCTTATGGAACGAAACGCGTTGAAATCGAAAAGGTATGGGACTCCAAGGCCCGGATCGCCCTTGCCAACGCGGTTTCCCATGTTCCGGCAACATTGCGTCACAAGGCCAAGACCGATCTCGCCAAGAAGGTGGAGGCCTTGGGTCAGCCGATTACGGCCGCGCTTGTGAACAGCGTCGCCGCTTGAGCTTTTTGGCTCCGTCTGACGAGGCGGAGCCAAAATTGCCTATAGCCGGGGTATTACCATGGGTCAGGCGCAGAAGATTCTGCACAGCAGTCACTGGGGGATATTCTTCGCGGTCGTCGAGAACGGCCGGATCGTGGATATCGAACCCTTCAAAGGCGATCCTGCGCCGTCTCCATTGCTGGCTTCGATCCCGGAGTGGACGAATGCCGAAACCCGGGTTCTCCGGCCCATGGTTCGCGAGGGCTGGCTGCGCGCCCACGACGCCGGGCGGCCGCAGGACAACCGCGACCGGCGCGGCAAGGACGAATTCATCGAGGTGTCATGGCCCCAAGCCATTGAATTGATCGCATCCGAGATCAACCGTGTGAGGACGGAACTCGGAAATTCCTCGATTTTTGCCGGCTCTTACGGTTGGACGAGTGCCGGGCGGTTCCACCACGCGGCCTCCCAGATCAAGCGGCTGCTGAATCTCGTCGGCGGTTATACCGGCCACGTGGACACCTACAGCATTGCTGCAGGGCCCGTCCTGCTGCGCTTCGTACTCGGCAACGATTTTGCCTCGGGCGGACGCGGCACGACTCTCGATACCGTCGTGGAGAATACCCAAACCCTACTGGTGTTCGGTGCGCTCTCTCCGCGCACTGCGCAGAACGAGGCGGGTGGCGTTGCCAAGCATAAGCTGGAAGGCTATCTGCGCCAGATCGCGGATCGGGGAATACGGGTGATCCTGATTTCCCCTTGCCGCGACGACGTGCCGGAATTCCTGAACGCCGAGTGGTGGCCGATCCGGCCTGGGACCGATGCGGCACTTCTGCTGGCGCTGACGCGGGAGTTGGTTCGCTCCGGCCGTGCCGATCTCGACTTCCTCAACCGTTATTGCAGCGGCTCGGAGCGGTTCCTGTCCTATCTGGCCGGCGAAACCGACGGACAGGAGAAGACGGCCGAATGGGCCGAAGCGATCACCGGCATTCCCGGCGCGGCCATTCGCGGCTTGGCCCCTACGATTGCCGACACCCGGACGATGATTACCCTCAGCTGGGCCCTGCAGCGTGCCGACCATGGTGAGCAGCCTTATTGGGCGGCCATTGCTCTTGCCGCGGCAGCGGGGCAGATCGGCCTGCCAGGCGGTGGTTTCGGTTTCGGTTTTGGATCGGTTTCCGGGAACGGTTCTCCCTATGGGGTCATTCAGGCACCGGCGCTGCCTCAGTTGAAGAATCCGATCAGGAGCTTCATTCCTGTCGCGCGGATCGCCGACATGCTTCTCAACCCGGGCCAGCCTTTCGATTACTCGGGCGCAAGCTACACCTATCCCGATGCACGCCTGATTTATTGGGCAGGCGGAAATCCGTTCCACCACCATCAGGATCTGAACAGGCTCGATCGGGCGTGGGCGATTCCAGAAACCGTCATCGTACAGGATCCGGTGCGAACGGCGACGGTGGACCGGGCCGATATCGTGCTGCCAGCCTGCACGACGCTGGAGCGATGTGATATCGGCGCCAGCCGCAGGTCCGACTATATCGTGGCCATGAAGAAGGTGGTCGATCCGATCGGCGAGGCACGTTCGGACTATGCGATCGTCTCGGAGATCGCGCGCGCGCTCGGCGTCGAAGCACAGTTCACCGAAGGCCGGGACGAAATGGGCTGGCTGCGCCATCTCTACGAGAACAGCAGGACGGATGCAGCTGAGCGGCTTAATTGGGACATGCCCGCTTTCGACGAGTTCTGGACGCGGGGATGGGTTCAGGTTCCGATGCTTTCCAAGCAGGTCTATCTCGCGGATTTTCGCCAGGATCCCGAAAAGCATCCGCTGGGCACCGGTACCGGACGCATTATCCTTTCGAGCGAAACTCTCGAAACTCATGGTTATGATGACTTCCTGCCGTATCCGGCCTGGATCCCGCCTCGGCCTGAAGTGGGCCAAGGACCTTTGTACCTTCTGACACCTCAGCCCCAGGGGCGGCTCCATAGCCAGCTCGACGGCGGCGTTGCGAGCCTTGCGGAAAAGACGGACGGCCTGGAGCGGCTGCGCATCAATACCACCGATGCGCGCGCGCTGGGGATCGAGAGTGGCGTGACTGTCCTGATCAGAAACGATCGCGGCCGCTGTCTGGCCGCGGCCGATGTGTCCGACGACGTCATGCCGGGTGTGGTGTGCCTGCCCACGGGATCGCGGCTTCAATTCGCCGCCGACGGTTCGGATCTGGAAATTTCGGGCAATCCCAACGTGCTGACGGCGGACATACCCGCCTCCAGCTTCAGCCAGGGCTGTGCCGCCCAAAGCTGCCGCGTTTGGGTGGAGCGCTGGAAGGCGCCTGAACATTCAGGGCTCGAAACGGGCCAAAGGGGGTCGAAGCATGAAAACGAGACATAAGGCCGACGTAGCTATTATCGGCGGAGGTATCATCGGCCTGGCCATCGCTTACGAGCTCAAGATGAGAGGCTGTTCGCCGGTCGTTCTTGAACGGGGCATCATAGGAGCGGAGGCTTCCAGCCGGAACGGCGGTGGCGTTCGGGCGCAAGGCCGCCTTCTGCCGGAGATCCCCGTGGCCATGAAGGCGATCGAAATGTGGCAGGATCTGCATGTGCGTCTCGGCCATCCTACCGGTTATGGGCAGACAGGACATGTCTACATCGCGGAAAGCCAGGCAGATCTCGACATGCTGAACCGCAAGCGCGATCGCGAAATGGCGGTCGGCTTGAAGTCCGAGATGATCGGCCCGGACCGGCTGCTGGAGCTTGCTCCCGGCCTGGAACATGGGTATTTCGGCGCGAAATTCTGCCCCACCGATGGTGCTGCCGACCCCTCCCAGGCGACGCTTGCATTTGCCCGCGCCTATGAAAAGCTGGGGGGCATTATCCTCGACAATGAGCGGGTTCTTGCCATCGGCACCCGGAACCGCCGAGTGACCCATGTGGAAACGGAGGCGAGCATCGTGGAGGCGCCGGCCGTCGTGCTAGCCGCCGGAACCTGGTCCCCGGTGATCGCCCAGACCATCGATCTCTATCTCCCAGTCTATCCCCGCCGCAACAACATGTCGTTCACGGTACCGTTGCCGCTGCAGACGACGGTCTTTACCCAAAGCGCTTCGCTCAACATGGCGATCCGCCAGATGCCGGATGGAACCGTCATGCTCGCATCCGGCGCCGGTCAGCCGGAGGGCAAGACCGCCTTTACCTATCGCAAGGATTATCACGGGCTTGCGCCCGGCGAGACGCCTCGGCCGGCCAAGGCGGACGAGATGTTTCCGGCCGTCCGGGCCGCCCCGATTGCGGGGCGCTGGGCGGGAATTACGGAAAACACGCCTGACAAGATGCCGATCGTCGACCTGATAGATGAGAAGCAGGGTGGAGCGGACGGCTTCTATGTGGCGACCGGCTTCAGCGGACACGGTTTTTGCCTTGGTCCGCTGATCGGCAGGGAGATGGCCGAATGGATTGTGAACGGCCATACGACGATCGACCTTTCGCCCTTTGCCTTCGAGCGCTTCACCAAAGGCAACAGCCCCTGGGACCTCATTAATCACCAGCTGCAGGAAGTGGGATGATGGATATGCCGGATAGCAAAATCGGGATAGTCGAAAAGATCGCCCTCCTCAGTGAGGCAGATTTCAACGCCATCCTAAGGCAAGCCGGTAAACCCGTTGCGGTGTTATTCGGTGCGGCATGGTCGTCGTCGTTCCGCGAGATGCGTCAACGGCTAGGAGAGGTTGCGGACGCTTTGGGAAACTCGGTCAGGATTGCCGCGGTCGACACCGACGAAAACCCCGATCTGACCAAGAGGCTGCGTCTCCGCTCGCTGCCGACAACGGCGCTTTTAGTCGACGGAGTGGAGATCGCCCGTAACGCATCGCCCATGAGCGTTCCGGAGGCGGCAGCATGGATCAGGTCCAAACTGGCCAGCCCTGCTGGGGCGCACAACGCCGAAGAGCATTTCTTCCTGGCGCCAGATTTTCTGCGCAGCCGCGGAAACGTCAAGTGGACGCAGTATGGGCAAGATGTGCTTCCGGCTTTCGTGGCCGAAATGGATTTCGCGATTGCGCCGCCCATCCAGGCCGCCATCAAGCGGATCGTGGAAAACGAGGACTACGGTTACCCGAAGAGAAAGGGCTTCGACCGCCCCGAACACTCGATCTCGCAGGCCTTCGCGGATCGAATGGCGCGGCTGTATGGCTGGAAGATAAACCGAGACGACGTGCAGCCGCTCGCGGATCTCGTACAGGCGACCTATGCGACCATTCAGGCGTTTTCCGACGAAGGTGATGGGGTTCTGCTCCAGACTCCGGCCTATCCGCCGTTTTATGAAGCCATCAAGGATACGAGACGCGTCTTGCTTTCCGTTCCGATGGTCAGCACGGGAACGCGTTTCGAATTCGATTTTGCCAGCCTCGAGGCACAGGCGGGCAAAGCGCGGATGATTGCCCTCTGCAATCCCCACAATCCCGTGGGGCGGGTTTTGACCCGGGAAGAGCTTACGGAGATAGGGCGCATCGCGATCGCCCATAATCTTGTCATCGTTTCCGACGAGATTCATTCCGAACTGATCTACGACGGCGAAAGCCATACGCCGATCGCCTCCATCAGCCCGCAGATCGCAGCGCGGACCGTGACGATCAACTCGCCCACCAAAGCTTTCAACATTCCGGGACTGCGCTGCGCCGTCATGCATTTCGGCTCTTCCGAGCTTCGCGACCGTTTCCTCCGGCGTGTGCCGAAGAAGACATTGGGCCAGGTCAGCGTTATCGGCATCGAGGCCGCGGTGGCCGCATGGCGGGACGGCGACGCTTGGCTCGAGAAGACCGTGGCACACCTGAAGAGGATGCGCGATCTCTGCGCGCGGCAGATCGCCGAGACGATGCCAAAGATAAAATTCATAAAGCCGGAAGCCACCTATCTTGCCTGGCTCGACTGCTCGGCACTCGGCTTGAACAAGCCTGCCGCAGCCTTCTTCGCGGAGCATGCGAAGGTGGGACTAAGCGCGGGAGAGACCTTCGACCCCGAGGCGCACCAGTTCGTCCGGCTGAACTTCGCCGCGTCGGAGCCGGTGCTGCGGGACATTTTGGGTCGCATGGCCGGCGCCGCCGCAAAGCTCGGATAAGGCAGCCGGAGCAAAACAGGGAGGCTGGAATGTCAACAAATCAGAAAGCGCCGCCGGTCGTTTCGGCAGAGTGGCTGCTCGCCCATCTTAACGACGCCGATGTGCAGGTCATCGACGGGACGACGTTCACGCCGGGAACGGGACAGGACGCGCCCACCGCCCATCGGGAGAGACGGATTCCGGGGGCGATCTTCTTCGACATAGACCGGATCTGCGATCCGCGGCCCGGACCTCCGAAAAGGATGCTTCCCGGCCCCGAACTTTTCGCAAGTTTCATGGGCGAACTCGGCCTGCGGGATGACGCGCATCTGGTGGCCTATGACGTCCATGGACTTTATAGCGCTGCCCGGATCTGGTGGATGTTGCGCATATACGGACACGAACGCATCTCCGTCTTGGACGGCGGCCTGCCGGCCTGGACTGCCGCGGGCGGCGCGACCGAATCCGGCGAGCCGAAACGCCTTCCGCCGACCCAGTGGCCGGTGCGTCCTCGCGGCGGCTTGGTTCGCGACTGGCGCCAGATCCTCGACAATATCGATAGCCGGCAGGAAACCGTTGTCGATGTCCGGCCGGCAGAGATGTTCAACGGAGATACCTCCGCCATCTATCCCGGTGTGCGAAGCGGGCATATACCTGGCTCCGTCAATGTCTCGCAGCGCGATCTCCGGTTCGAGAACGGAAAATTCCGGAGTATCCAGGACATGAGTGCCATCATTGCTGCGGCAGGCGTCGATCCCGACGGGCCGATGGTGGCAAGCTGTGGATCGGGCGTCACCGCCTGCGTTTTGTCCCTGGCTATGGAAATCATTCGGGGAGAACCTATTCCGGTATATGACGGTTCGTGGGAGGAATGGGGCAGCAGGCCTGATTTACCCGTCGAGATAAACTGACGTACGGTCATTGGCGGTTTGCCGAAAGCTGCCGTTTGTGCAGCAACTGAGTGCGGCAATACGGGGCCGGAAGCAGCCATTCCGCTTTCGGCTTCAGCGGAGCATTGCCGACTTACGACGCGCATTCGAGAATTGTAATTGACGATTTCAGCTGTGTCGTCGCGCCGGATCATTTTGTGGTCTCGGCCCGGTCCTGAGACAGAGGCAGTACGGACACGCCAATCTTTAGTCCCTGCCAAGTAGAACAGGCACATCTCACCCATTGGAACGGACAGCACGTGTTCGGCTATTGGGATTTCCCTCCGCGATATCTGTCGGCCTAGGGTGGCCGGAAATCAACCTTCCACCCATGCCTGCCGATCTGGGAGCGAAAGCCATAAATGTCCGACTTTGATCTCGTGCTGTCCGGCAGGGTCGTATTGCCTGATGTGGTTGTTGAGAACGGTTACGTAGCGGTTCGCGACGGTAGGGTGGAGCATGTCGGTAAAGGCGATGCGCCATCGGCGCGGGAGCGACACGTTCTTGGTAATGCCCTGATCCTGCCCGGTGCGATCGACGCTCAGGTGCATTCCCTGAGCCAGAAGCATCAGGAGGATTTCATCTGGTCCACCCGCTCCGCAGCCGCGGGCGGCGTCACCACCATTGTCGATATGCCATATGATGAGGGCAATCTGGTCTGTTCCGCCGCGGCCGTTCGCAAGAAGGTCGATCATGCGAGCTCGCAGGCGCGCGTGGACTTCGCCCTATACGGCACGATCGATCCGATGGAGGGCCCGGCACGCATCGCCGAACAGGCCGAAGCTGGTGTGGCCGCATTCAAGTTTTCCACCTTCGGCACCGATCCAGTGCGCTTTCCGCGCATTTCCCCCGCCTTGCTTGAGGAGTGTTTTGTTGCGGTCGCCAAGACCGGTCTGACCGCCGGCGTCCACAACGAAGACGACGAGATGGTGCACCACGCCATGGCCAGGGTGAAGGCTGCGGGCATTTCCGATTATCGCGCCCATGCAATGAGCCGGCCGCCGTTAACCGAGCTTCTTGCCACCCTTCAGATCTACGAGATCGGCGCGCAGACGGGATGCCCCGCTCATGTGGTCCATTGTTCGCTGTCCCGTGGATACGAGATCGCCCGCAGCTATCGCGATCAGGGCTACGCCGCCACCATTGAGGCCTGCATCCATTATCTGACGCTGGACGAGGACAATGACGTCAAGCGTCTTGGCGGCAAGGCCAAGATCAATCCGCCGCTCCGGCCCCGCGCCGAGGTCGAAAAGCTCTGGGAACATGTGCGCCGGGGCAACGTCACCCTCGTCTCCACCGATCATGTGAGCTGGTCGGAAAACCGCAAGAACAATTCGGACATGCTGGCCAATTCATCGGGTGTTCCCGGCCTCGAAGTTATGGTGCCGCTTTTCGTCAAGGGCGCGCTGGCGCGCGACATTCCCCTGACCTGGGCCGCGAAGCTCATGGCCGAGAGCCCGGCGAGGCACTTCCGGATCGATCATGCCAAGGGAGCGCTGACCGCCGGGCGCGATGCCGATATTACCGTGCTGTTCCCGAGACCCAAGATCTATGACGCTGCCGAAAGCGGCCACAACGTCGTCGGCTGGTCTCCCTATAACGGCATCGAACTGCCCTGGACCGTTGGTCTGACCTATCTGCGTGGGCGGCAGGTCTTCGACGGCACCGAAACGGCGGCCCCCGGTACTGGCCGGTTCGTGCGCCCCGAGGCGCGCCACTGATGCCGCGTTTCGCGCCTGCCTTTGCTCGCGCTCCTGGCCTCTCGCTCTTCGTAACGGGGCCGGAGGGCATGCCGGCATGATCCCGAATTCCCCCATTCGCCCCGGTCGGATCAGCGCCGACATTGACGCGCTTGCGGCCATCACGGAGCCCGGCCGTCCCTGGACGCGGCGTGCCTTTACCCCAATGTTTTTGGAAGGCCGCGCCTGGCTCGAACGAGCTATGCAAGCCGCCGGTGCGGTGACGGCGATCGATGCTGCAGGTAACCTTGTCGGCACCATTCCCGGCCGCCGCCCGGAGCTTGGCACAATCATGCTGGGAAGCCACTCCGACACTGTGCCCGAAGGCGGACGCTACGACGGCATCGCCGGCGTGGTCGCCGCAATGGAAGTGGCGCGTGCCCTGGCTGATCAGGGCATAGGAATCGACCATACGCTGCAGGTGGTGGACTTTCTCGCCGAGGAAGTCTCCATTTTCGGCGTTTCCTGCATTGGCAGCCGCGGCATGAGCGGCACGCGGCCGCAAGAATGGCTGGACCGCCAAAGCGAGGGCCTTTCCCTTCGCGAAGGCATCGGCCAGGTAGGGGGCTGCGCGGACCAAGAGGCGGTGCGGACCGACATCAAGGCCTTCCTTGAACTCCATATCGAGCAGGGCCCGGTGCTTGAGGCCCAGCAACTTGATATTGGCATCGTAACGGCCATAGCCGGCATCACGCGGATCGAGATCATCGTCAAAGGCCGCGCCGACCATGCCGGCACCACGCCGATGTCCTTACGGAAGGATGCGCTGAACACTTCCGCTCTGATCACCCTCAAGGTGGAGGAACTTGCCAGGGCCTTGGCTGCCGGCGATGCCCATTTTGCGGCGACCGTCGGGGAATTCGACATGGAGCCGAATGCCGGAAATGTCGTGCCGTCCCGCGTACGAATGCTGGTTGATGCCCGGGCCGAACGGCGGGAAGACATGGAGCGCTTCCTCACCGAATTGCAGCGGGACGTTGATATCATTTCCAAGCGCACCGGCGTGCCGGTGGAGCCTTTGAGCGTCGTATCCGACAACTTGCCGACGCCCTGCGATCGCTGGCTGCAGAATGTGCTCGACGCGGCCTGTGAACGCGTCGGCGCAGCGCGTAGGCGCATGGCATCGGGGGCAGGCCACGATACAGCCTGGATGGCCCGCGTCACCAGGGCGGCAATGCTCTTCATCCCGTGTCGCGATGGCCGCAGCCACGCGCCGGACGAAGCCACGACAGCCGAAGAAATCGCGTTGGGCGCAGCGGTCCTGCTGGACGCCGTGATAGCCCTCGACAAGGCCCTACAAGAGGAAGACCAATGGGACGCATCCTAACCGAAAAAGACGTCGAAGCGGCCGTCAAGGGCGGCTCCGTTTACGCCGCAGGCGGGGGCGGTTGGGCCGACCATGGGCGCCAGCTCGGTTATGCAGCCGTCAGTGTCGGCAGGCCGGAGCTGGTCAGCGTGGAGGAACTCGGGCCTGACGAGTGGATCGCCACCGCAGCAGCCATCGGCGCTCCGGCCTCCACCACGCCCTGGGAAATGCGCGGCGTCGACTATATCAGGGCCGTGCAATTGCTTCAGGAGGCATTAGGCGAAAAGCTCAGCGGGCTCATCGTGGGCCAGAATGGCAAGTCATCGACCCTCAATGGCTGGCTGCCTTCCGCGGTGCTCGGCACCAAGGTCGTCGATGCCGTCGGCGATATCCGTGCCCATCCGACCGGAGACATGGGATCGATCGGCATGGCGGGTTCGCCGGAGCAGATGATCCAGACGGCCGTGGGTGGCAACCGGGCCGAAGATCGCTACATCGAGCTTGTGACGCGCGGCGCTACGGCTAAGGTGTCACCCATTCTGCGCACGGCTGCTGACCAATCGGGCGGCTTCATCGCCTCCTGCCGCAACCCGTTGCGGGCCTCCTATGTCAAGCGGCACGCGGCGCTTGGGGGCATCTCCCTTGCGCTCGAACTGGGCGAGGCGATCATCGCCGCGGAAGGCAAAGGCGGTACGGCCGTAATCGAGACCATCGCTCGAACGACCAAGGGGACCATTTTGTGCGAAGGCAGGATCGCCAAGAAGGACGTCGTCTATACGAAGGACGCCTTTGACATCGGCACCGTTACGCTCGCCGGGGGCGAAGTTCTGCACGTCATGAATGAATATATGGCCGTGGATGGCCGTGATGGCGTACGCACCGCCACCTTCCCGGATGTCATAACCACCTTGTCGGAAGATGCGGAGCCGTTGAGTGTCGGCCAATTGCACGAAGGCATGCAGATCTTCGTACTGCACGTGCCTAAGTCAGTCATACCGCTCAGCGCCTCGGTTCTTGACCCCACCGTCTATCCCTATGTCGAGGCGCAGATGGGCATCGAACTCGCCAGATATGCCCTGGACGGGCAATAGCCCCAGTTCCGCAACAGCTTTGCAGGCCTAGGCGCCCAGCCGCGCCAACGGTCATCTGCGCAGGGACGAGGCCTCATCCCTCGGCAGTATGAGAACGAGGTCTATGGAGATTTTCCATCATGTCGACGCCAAACGCCCGTCACCCGAATTTTCCCATCCCCGGTGGGCCGGAGTTGCGCGCCAAGGGATGGCGCCAAGAAGCTTTGTTGCGCCTCCTCGAAAATGTGCTGAGCGTTGGCGAGAATCCCGATGACTTGGTCGTCTATGCCGCTCTGGGCAAGGCCGCCCGCAACTGGGCCGCACATAAGGGCATCGTGCAATCCCTGCTGAGCATGGATGAGGACCAGACCCTTGTCATCCAGTCCGGCAAGCCCATCGGCCTCCTGAAAACCCACTCCAGGGCGCCGCTGGTGATAATGGCCAATTGTAACCTCGTCGGCCAGTGGGCCAAGTCGGAAGTCTTTTATGAACTGGAGCGAAAGGGGCTGATCTGCTGGGGAGGACTTACGGCCGGCGCCTGGCAATATATCGGCTCGCAGGGGGTGATTCAGGGCACCTACGAAATCTTCATGCGGATTGCCGAAAGCCGTTTTGGCGGTTCGCTCGCCGGACGCTTTATTCTCACCGCGGGCCTTGGTGGTATGGGTGGCGCCCAGCCTCTGGCGGGGCGCATGGCCGGTGCCGCTATTCTCTGCGTCGATGTAGATGCCGAGCGCTGCAGGAAGCGCCAGCAAATCGGCTATCTCGAAGAGATTGCTCCTGACCTGGATACGGCTTTGTCCATGATCGACCGGGCGGTGAAGGAGCGGCGCGCTACCTCCATCGGGCTTGTCGGCAACGCGGCCGAAATTTATCCGGAGATCGCGCGCCGTGCTATCGTGCCGGACATCGTCACCGACCAGACGGCCGCCCATGATCTTGTCTATGGATACGTACCCAGGGGTATGTCGCTTGACGACGTAAAGCGCTTGCGCGTGGACGGACAAGCCCAACTGATGGCCGCAAGCCGCGCATCCATGGTCGATCAGGTGCGGGCCATGCTCGATTTCCAGAAAGCCGGCGCCGAAGTATTCGATAACGGCAATCTCATCCGCACCCATGCCAGGGATGGCGGCGTGGAAAACGCGTTCGACATCAAAATCTTCACCGAGGCCTATCTGCGGCCGCTTTTCGCACGGGGAATTGGTCCGTTTCGCTGGGTGGCGCTGTCGGGCGATCCTGAGGACATCCGCAAGATCGACGACAAATTGCTGGAGATGTTTGCGGATAACAAGATCATCACCAACTGGATCGGCCTGGCGCGCCGGTATGTGCCCTTTGAAGGGCTGCCGGCGCGCATCGCCTGGCTTGGCCATGGCGAGCGCACCGCGCTGGGACGGGCCGTCAATGCCATGGTGGCTGAGGGTGTGCTCGCTGGGCCGGTGGCCTTCAGTCGCGATCACCTCGATGCCGGCGCCATGGCCCATCCCAATATTATGACCGAGCGGATGAAGGATGGCTCCGACGCCGTCGCCGATTGGCCGCTGCTGAATGCCATGCTGCTCTGTTCCTCCATGGCGGATCTGGTCGTCGTCCATTCGGGCGGGGGCGGCTATGCCGGTTACATGACCTCGGCCGGCGTGACGATCGTCGCTGATGGAACGCCGGAGGCCGATGAACGGCTGGAGCATGCGTTGACCAACGATACCGCATTGGGCGTGATGCGGTATGCCGATGCGGGATATGACGAAAGCCACGAAGAAATAGTGGCCAAAGGAATCCACCATATCGCCCTATCGGAATAGCTGACGGCATATAGCCGCAGGCGGACGCCGCGCCCGGATTATTTTCCTCAATCCGGCAATTTCGAGAGCACTGTGGAAATCGGCGGGCGCGGTCGGGTGCAAATTTGTGCCAACGCGCCCGGATTGCACGTTAG
Source organism: Chelativorans multitrophicus (assembly GCF_011317445.1). Taxonomy (GTDB): domain Bacteria; phylum Pseudomonadota; class Alphaproteobacteria; order Rhizobiales; family Rhizobiaceae; genus Chelativorans; species Chelativorans multitrophicus. The sequence continues at coordinate 1,861,680 of NZ_JAAAPL010000001.1, read as the reverse complement.
CCAATATATCATGTACGGAACTTGGGATATGGGAACCCATTTGGCGGCGGAATAGCATCATTTCGAGAGCATGGCCGCTCAAGCTCTCCCACAACTGTTGTACGGCCGCAAAGAAGCAATTTCCGCTTGCGGAGAATGCGGGACGCGATGATGAGAGATTTCTTGGGCAAAATAGTCACAGCGATTGCCGCTGTGCTGGCAGCAATGCTGCTGATTTTCCTATTGATGAGTGTTGTCCCTGGCGATCCTGCTTCAACGTTACTTGGTCCTCAGGCATCTCCAGAGTTCGTTCGGCAGTATATCCAGCAGATGGGGCTCGATCAGCCCGTCCATGTTCGTCTCATCCGCTTTTTTGAGAATCTTCTAACCGGAAATCTCGGAACGGATGTCGTCTCGGGCAGGCCCGTATGGGACATCATCGTTGAAGCGGTACCTAATACGATGTTGCTGGCCGTGTCCTCTATGGCATTGGCTTGTATCATCGGCATTCCCCTGGGCGTTTTTGGCGTGATGACCAAATCCCCCACGATCGATGCGGTGATTACCTCGCTGTCGATCGTTTTTGTCTCCATGCCGAGTTTCATCGTGGGCATCGCGCTGCTGGTCATCTTCTCCAGTTGGCTGAACTGGCTGCCAGTTCTAGGCGCATCCGCCGATGCAAGTTTGCTGGACAAGTTCCGTGCCATGATCCTGCCGACGACCGCCTTGGCCATAGGCTGGATCGGCATTATCGGCCGGCTGGTACGCAGTTCGATGCTGGAGGCGCTGTCCCAGAACTATGTCCGGACCGCCCGCGCCTACGGTCTGAGAAAGTCGCTGGTATTCTACAAATACGCGCTTCGAAACGCGATCATCCCCACAATAACCGTCGTCGGCATGGGCTTTGCCCGGCTGATCGGCGGTGCGGTTCTGGTTGAAGTGCTATTTGCCCGCCAGGGCCTGGGCACCGTCATCTACGACGCGTTGATATCGAGAAACTTTTCGGTTCTTCAAGGGAGCATTTTTGTCGTCGTGGTCCTGTTCGTCTTCATCAACTTCATAACCGAATATGTCTTCCGGATCGCCGATCCCCGGTTCAGCAAGGATGCCGCCTGATGCAGCGTCTGACCAGGTTCGCTGGGAAGATCGGGACTTCGGGCACCTTCGGCTTCGCCGGAGTAGCGATCCTGCTTCTGACGGCTATCATATCGCCGGCCTTCACGCCCCACGATCCGAATGCGATCGATGTGCTCCACCGCATGGCGCTCCCATCCTGGGAGCATTGGTTCGGCACCGATCATCTGGGTCGCGACCTTTTGAGCCGCCACATGGTAGGGACTTCCGTGGCGATGGCGGTGGCACTGGGAGCGGCGTTCATCGCCTTGACCGGAGGAACCATTCTCGGGCTCCTGGCCGCCTATATGTCCGGCTATGTCGAGCGGGCGATATTGATCGCCTTCGATGCCATCGCCTCCTATCCCAGCGTCATCCTCGCCCTCGCCGCCGTGGCCGTTCTGGGCTCCTCGATGGTTACGATCTCGGCTGTGATTGGCTTTGCGCTGATCCCACACTTCGGGCGCGTTGCCCGCGCCCAAACCCTAGCGATACGCCGCGTGCCTTTTGTCGAGGCGGAGATCGTGGTCGGCGCATCGGAGGCGCGGATCCTGATGCACCACATCCTGCCCAATATTGCAGGCCCGCTGATCGTGCTCGCTTCCTTGGATATTCCTATCATCATCGCGATCGAGGCCGGCATGTCCTTCCTGGGCCTGGGCATCCGCCCGCCAAGCGCCAGTTGGGGCGTGCTGCTCCAGGACGGCTATCAAAACCTGTCGGAGTCCATGTCTCCGGTTCTGATCTCGTGTGGAGTGCTGGCCGTCGCCACCCTGGCATTCACCTTGTTGGGCGAGACCTTGCGTAAGCTGGGAGACCCGCGCGCAGTAAGTAATAGTGCCCGATATGCATAATCCGTTGCTGTCGATAAAGGACGTGCGCCTCAGCGTACGCGGGAACGGGGAGCACGAGATTCTCTGCGGCGTGGATCTGAATCTCCCCAGGGGGAAAATCCTGGGACTTGTAGGGGAATCCGGTTCCGGCAAATCCAGCCTGGCCAACTGCATCACCGGCCTTGTTGCCGACACTTTGGCAATCGAGGGCAGCATCAAGGTCGATGGCGTTGAACTGCTGCCAATAGATGAAGAGCGTATGCGCTTGATGCTTGGCGACCAGATCGCCATGATCTTTCAGGACCCGCTGACCAGCCTTAATCCCGTCCTTACGATCGGCGTACAGCTTCGCGATGTGGCGCGGCGGCGATATCCTGACATGCCGGAGAAGGCGATCACCGACATGATCGTCGAGGCTTTGTCCAAGGTCGGGCTGCCCGATCCGGTCCAGAAGCTGACGGCCTATCCCGGCCAGTTTTCAGGGGGCATGAGGCAGCGAGTCGTCATCGCGATGGCCTTACTGGTCAAGCCCAGCCTGCTGATCGCGGACGAGCCCACCACGGCGCTGGACGCGACGATTGAAGCTCAGGTCGTCCAGCTTCTCGCCGATTTGAGATCCGAGTTTACCGGGTCCATCATTTTCATCTCTCATCATTTGGGCGTTGTGTCACAGCTCTGTGACGATGTTTGCGTGATGTATGCCGGGAGCATCGTCGAATATGGCCCCAAGCGCGACGTGCTGTTTAATTCCACCCATCCCTATACCCAGGCGCTGATCGCTTGCGAGGTCGATGACGCGCCCGAGGGGACTCCGCTGAAATTCATTCCGGGTGCGGCCCCGCGTATCGACGATGCCAAGGAGGGCTGCCGCTTTGCGCCGCGATGCAGTTTTTGTGTCGAGGCCTGCCGTACGGCCCTGCCGCCATTGCTGGAAGTCGCCCCGGGCCATTTCACGCGCTGCATCCGGGCGGAGGAGATTCGCAATGGCTGATGATGTCGTGAGCATCGAAGGCGCGTCCGTCTTGTTTAACAGGCGGGTGCATGCGCTTGACGACGTTTCGTTGCGGCTCAAGCAGGGTGACAATGTGGGGGTCGTCGGAGAGTCCGGATCGGGTAAGACCACGCTCAGCCGGCTCGTCATCGGCTTGACCAGGCCGACATCCGGTCGGGTGAGCGTGCTAGGTCAGGACCTGAGTTCAAGCAGGATTCCACGCGAATTCCGCAAGCGGGCGCAATTCCTGATGCAGGATGCCGTCGCCGCGCTGTCGCCACGCAAGACCGTCGCGGCCCTTTTGACCGAGCCCGCCAAGATATTCCGCATGGACCGTGGCGAGTTCGATACGCGGCTGGACCTGCTGCTTGAGCGGTTGAAGCTCACGCCGGCGCTCCTCGACCGATATCCGCACCAGCTTTCGGGCGGCCAAGCCAGGCGCGTGGGTGTTGCCCGCGCGCTGCTGCTGGAACCCGAACTTCTGATTGCGGACGAGCCGACTGCGGGCCTGGATGTCTCGGTGCAGGGCGAAATGCTCAATCTGCTCCAGGAACTGCGCGCGTCGCTGAACCTGACCTTCATGATGGTCAGTCACAACCTGCATGTGGTCCGGCGCGTCACCAACCGCACCGTCATCATGTATCTGGGCCAGGTGGTAGAGGACGCTCCTACCCGTCGGCTGTTCTCCCGCCCGGCCCATCCCTATACCGCCGCGCTGTTCTCCGCGAATCCGATGCTGAGCCCGGACGTGACCTCGCCGCCAATACTGTTGGCCGGTGAAATACCGAGCAATGTCAACGTGCCGAAGGGGTGCCGCTTCGCGTCGCGTTGCCCGGTCGCCCAGCCTGTCTGTTCCGAGCGACCGCCCCAGCTGGGGGCGATCGACCAGGAGCACGCGGTTCGATGCCATTTTCCATTTTCGCTGTCCGCCCAATAGGTCTGGGACAACGCCAGCGGACAGCCAAAGCGAGGGACAGGAGAAACTAATGGGACCAAAGCTTTCACGCAGGCATTTCGTAGGAGGAGCGGCCGCACTTTCCGCGCTTGCTCCGCTTGGCATCGTGCCGGCCTTTTCGCAGGAGCATCAGTCGTTCATCGCGCGCGTCGATCGTGACGTTGAAAATCTCGATCCGGCATTCCGCACCAGCCTAACCGACTCCAATGTCATCAGGGTGGTCTATCAGCGCCTCATCGACTACAACGTGGGCGCCTATGGCTGGCAGCTGGACGCTGCCGAAGCGATCGAGCAAAAGTCTGATCTGGAAATCACCTTTAGGCTCAAGCAGGGCATCATGTTCACCGGCGGCTATGGTGAAATGACCGCCGACGACGTGAAGTTCTCCTTGGAGCGCTTTGCTTTCCCTGACGCCGAGGGGCGCGTTTCGAGCTACCGCCAGGATTGGGCCGATCTCAAAGAGGTGGTGGTCCACGATAAATATTCCGGCAGCATCATTTTCGAAAGGCCTGCCCCCAACATCTGGCAATCGGCCTTGCCGCATGCGTCTGGCGCAATCGTATCGCGCAAGGCGGTGGAAAAATTCGGTGCCCAGTTCGGCCGCAACCCAGTGGGCTCGGGACGTTATGAGGTCGTTTCGTTCAGCGCCCAGGACGGCGTGGTCCTCAAGCGCAATCCGCTTTTCCTGGATACGCCGGGCGAATTCGAGAGCTTTACCGTCAGGTTCATATCGAACGTCAAGACGGCCCAGCTTGCCGTCGAGGCCGGTGAAATTGACTTCACTCAGGTTCCCCTGACCACCGTGCCGGAGCTCGAGCGCTCGGGTCGGGTTGCGGTAAGCGTCATCCCCACGCAGAAGTTCATCTGGCTCGGTCTTAATACGGAGTCGCCCAAGCTGGCCGATATCAAGGTCCGGCAAGCCATTCGCGCGGCAGTGAATATCGACGAGGTGCTGCTGGGAGCCTATCAGGGTAAGGCGCCGCGTCTCAACACTCTGCTTCCCGCTGGCCTTGCCGGCCACTGGGCTGAGGCGCCCGTCTACACTCAGGATCTCCAGCAAGCACAGGCATTGCTCGCCGAAGCCAATGTGTCCGGTCCCTTGAAGGTCAAGCTGACGGTTTTGAACGAGCCGGTGTTCAATACCATAGCTCTCATCGTCCAGGCGCAGCTTGCTGCCGCGGGCATAGAGGTGGAAATCGATCAGCGGGAAGGCGGTAGCTTCTGGTCGGCGGGCAAGGACGAATCGGGCGAGAACATGGAGCTCTACATCACGAGCTTCAATACCTCGGTTGCCCCGGTCGCCAATACGCGCTGGTTCCTGCCCAACCAGATCGGCGACTGGAACTGGAGCCGCTGGAACAGCCCCGAATTCGAAGAACTCTACGACAGCATCAGCGTGGATTTCGATATCGATTCCCGCTCCGCGAAGTTGATCGAAATGCAGCGGCTGATGGACGAGTCGGCTGCCTTTATCTGGCTGACCAGCGATGTCGTGGCCTATGCGCATCAGACCTGGCTCGTACCCATGATTCTTCCCAATGGCGTCGACTGCCAATACGCCTATTTCAGGCGCGCCTAACAATCACTGCCACCAAGCTGCCGGGGCTTCACGTCTGAAGAGCACCGGCCAAGAACCGGATCAATATGTCGAGTTCTGACAAAGACCTAGTTCTGGGCACAGGCGCGCTGAAGCCCGAGGACGTTGCCGCGGCGGCGGCAACGTCCTGCAAGGTACTGCCAAGCCCGCAGGGCATGGAAAGGGCAGACCTCTCCAGAAGTGCCCTGGCATGGGCGGCACGCGCCGACATTCCGATCTATGGTGTGAACCGCGGCGTGGGCATGGCACGCCAGGTCAGGATAGATGACTATCGGGAATTCGCCGCTCTTGACGAAGAGGAGCGCAGCCGGCAGTTCAATCGCAATCTGCTGCTCTCCCATTGTCGGGCGATCGGCCAGCCCATTGATCGTGTGGAAGTCCGGGCGGCCATGATCGTGCGGCTCAACACGCTGCTTGCTGGTGGTTCGGGCATTAGCGCCGAGGCGATCCAGCTCTTGCTGGCGATGGTCAATAGGAGCCTTTCGCCCATTGTCCCCGGAACGGGGTCGGTGGGCGTCGGCGACCTCTCCAGCCTTTCCTATATCGGCGCCGCGATGATGGGCGTGGGGCACATCCAAATAGAGGACGGCACTGTTCTTCCCGCAGATGAGGCGCTGCGCAGGGCCAGTCTTCCCATTCTGCGTCCAGTTGGTCGAGATGCCATGGCGCTCATGTCGTCCAACGCTTTGTCTGCTGGCCAGGGGTGCCTGCTGCTGGAGGCAGCCCGGACAGTATTGGCAGCGGGCAACATTACCTATGCCATGAGCCTTGAGGCGCTGAATGGCAATGTGGCTCCGCTGCTTGAAATCGCAGGCATTACCCGGCCGTTCATGCATTATACCGACATCCTGGCGCAGCTTCGCGACATTCTCGATGGCAGCTATTTGTGGCGTCCATCCCCGGAGCGATATCTTCAGGATCCCCTGAGCTTTCGCACAGCACCGCTGATGCATGCAGTATGTGCCGAAAGCATCGATCGGCTAGGAAAAAATCTGTCGGTGCAGATCAATAGCATCGAAGACAATCCCAGCATTGTGACATGCCGGGCTGACGATGTTTCCGAGCATCTGCGCCCCTATTTCGGCGGGGGTGACGATCATCTGTTCGGTGGCGCGATACCCACCGCTTATTTCGATCCGTTGCCTTGGGTGCTCGACATACAGTCTATGGCCGTCGCCTTTGCCCATCTCTCCAATGCGTCCATGCAGCGCGCCGGTCGCCTGATCAACACGCATTTCACCAAGATTGACATGCTGGCGCGGCAGCCGACGGCAAGCGCCTTCGGCTTCGCCAAAATCTGCAATGTCCTGCAGGCTCAGATCGCGGCTTCCCTTCAGCCGCTATCCACCCTTGTTCAGCCATCCGCCGGCGATATCGAAGACGTCGGCAACCATGCGCCCACCATTGTCCGCCGCGCGGCCCAGGCCATGGACGACGTTCTGCGAATGCTGTCGGTCGAACTGGTCGTGGCCGACAGCCTGATAACCGCAAGGCGCGACGACCAGCCGGGGCTCTCACTCGGCCGCGGCTCGGCAGAGCTCCACCAATCGATACGAGATCTTCTTTCAAAATCACCCGATCCGAGGCCCGGGACCGCCATCGATCGCATCTATGATGCCCTTAAAGCCGGGAAGTTGGATAATGCGCAACACTAGCCAGGCAAGCATCGATCCTGCCACGCCCCTTCTGTTTTCTCCCCTGAGCCTTCGTTCGGTTCATCTTAAGAACCGTATCGTTGTCGCGCCAATGTGCCAGTACCGATCGGTAGCGGGCGGGCCCACCGATTGGCACCTCGTCCATTTGGGAAAGTTCGCGGTGGGCGGAGCCGGCATCGTCTTCACGGAGGAAACGGCCGTCGAGGAACGCGGACGGAAGACCTACGCCTGTGCCGGACTCTACAATGACGACCATGTGAAATCCTATCGCAGAATCACCGACTTCATCAGATCTCAAGGTGCCGTACCGGCCGTCCAACTGGGCCATGCCGGCCGCCAGGCATCGTGTCACGGGGCAGAGTTGGGATGGAAGCCTCTCACCGAGGAGGATGCCCGGGCGGGACTGCCCCCTTGGCAGGGGGTGGCGCCGAGCCCTTTCGCCTGGTGCCCCGATGCCTCCGTTCCCCATGAACTGTCGCATGCCGATATCAAGGACATGTTGGCCATATGGAAGGAGTCCACCCTCAGGGCCGTGGATTCGGGTTTCGACATCTGTGAAATCCATGGTGGCCATGGCTATTTGCTGCACCAGTTCCTGTCCCCGCTGGCCAATAAGAGAACCGACGCCTATGGCGGCGATCGCTCCGGGCGCATGCGGTTCGTGCTGGAGGTCACGGAGGCCGTCCGCTCGGCGTGGCCGGCGGACAAGCCGTTGTTTTTCCGCATGTCGGTGGTCGATGGGCGTGGCGGCCAATGGTTTGTGGAGGACAGCATTGCGCTTGCAGCCGAGCTCCGCGAAATCGGCGTGGACCTTATAGACTGCTCGTCCGGCGGTATGAATGGCGATGGCGTCTTTCCACCCGTGCCGCGCGTCCCCGAATTCCAGGTCGAATATTCCAAAGCCCTGCGGCACGGCGCCAGAATGCCGACCCTTGCCGTTGGCCTGATCACCAGCCCCCGCCGTGCCGAGGCCATTTTGCAGGCCGGCGAAGCCGATCTCATTGCCATCGCTCGCGGCGCCATATGGGACCCGAATTGGCCGGCACATGCTGCGGCCGAGCTGGGCAAGCATGAGCCATATGCGGTCTTGCCCGGCGATATGGCGTTCAGATTGCGCGATCGGGACAGCCACCGCGATAGCTATCCCTATGGCACAAAGGTAGACATTCCGCTCTCCCCGGACCGCAGCATTCCCTATTCCTGGCCGGAACGTGGAGAATACTGGCCACCGGTCAGGGAATAACTGGCAGCTCGGACACGCCGCAAGATGGACCTACCCACACTCACTATGGTGCACGCCGTCTTCGAAACAGGGTCCATACGCCATGCCGGTCGGCTGATAGACAAGTCGCCATCCACGGTCAGCGGCGCGCTTGTGCGGTTTGAGAACGCTGTCGGCATACCCATGGTGCGCCGAGAAGGCCGGGCTCTTTCCCTCACGTTGGAGGCGGAGCGCCGGGCGCCGGCCTTGGCGCTGATCGATGCCGAGGTGCGCCGGCTGTGCAGTCTGGCCTCGCAAGATGGGGTCATCCCGCCGATCGGTATCGAGGCCCTACGCCGGATAACCATCGTGGCGCACCGCGGCAGCATCCGAAAGGCGGCCAAGGTCATCGCAATGGGGCAGCCCCAGCTCACGCGGCAAATCGGTGATGTCGAGCGCCATCTGGGGCTCGAGATATTCAAGCGAAGCCGGCATGGCGTGGTGTGCACCGAAAATGGAGCCATTGTATTGGCTATCGCCGGTCGAATTCTTGATGCTTGGGACAGGCTTTCATTCGCTGCCGCCGAGCATTTTCGGCGGGCCGTATCCACGTGGAGCCTGGGCACCATCATGCCACTCGGCCACGAGAGCTTCGTGGCGGAAATGCTCGCGCGGCTCTCGGCGCGATGGGCGGACGAACGGCCGCGTCAGCCTCTTTCGATAATCGGCCTTACCGCTGATGAGCTGATGCTCGGCCTCAAATCGCGCCGCTTCGACGCGGTGCTGCTCGATCATCTCAATATTCCGCTGGAATATGAGAAAGAGGTTCTTTCCGAATCCAGGCTTTGCGTCGTCGGCAGCAATGCGGCTGCGCCGCCGCTGCCGGATTTCAAAGCCCTGTTCCGCAGCCGGAAAATAGCTTTGCTCAGCAAGAAGAGCGGCCTCAGGCAGGTCTGCGACAGGTTCATGTCGGACGTCGTCAGCAAGGACGAGTTCTACAGCCTCGACATCCTCGAGTCCGATTCCATACCGGTGATCGTCCGGCTGGTTTCGGACTACGGCTATATCACGGTGCTGCAAAGGTCGGTTGTCGGCCATCTGCCGTATGATTTGTGGCAAATGCCGATACCGGACGAATACACCCAGGCTCTGCTCCTGGCGTGGCGAAAAAACGCGCTTCCCGAGCAGGTGCGGACGTCGCTGATAAGGCATTTGCGGGGCAGGTGACCCCATGGCGTGCCGTTACCCATTCCAACTCGCCCCACAGGTAGGATCATGACTGAGAATACAGCCACCCTCATACGCACCGCTAACGGCCGGCTGACCGAGCCCATGGTCGGCGGATTGGACCGGTATGATTCACGGACGGTCGAGACCAAGCTGGAGGCGGTTCACGCATTCGACAAGGCCCATCTCGTCATGCTGGTCGAGCAAGGGCTTGTGGGGCGGCAGGACGGCGCACTTATGCTGAGCGCGCTCCGTCATATGGAAAAGGAAGGTGCCGTCGCCACCAGGATGCGCGTGGGTGGGGCGCTGCATTCGGGCGAATATTACCTGACTGAGCGGCTGGGCCCCAAACTGGGTGGCACTATCCATCTTGGCAGGAGTTCGGCCGATCTTGCCGGTGTGAGCAGGAGAATAGTTCTCAGAACGGCTGTACTTTCCATGGCAAGGCAACTGATTGACGTGCAGTTGACCATTCTCAATACAGCGCCCGACCATCTCGATTGCATCATACCTGCTTACACCCATGGACAGCCCGCGCAGCCCACCACCTATGCACATTGGCTGATGATGTGGGCAAACGTGTTTCACCGGGATACGCAGCGGCTGCTGGGCGGTCTCGACCGGCTTAACTTGTCGCCTGCCGGCGCCGCTGTGGCGACCGGCACTGACTTTGCCATCGATCGGAGCCGTGTCGCGACATTGCTCGGATTTGACGGCATCCTCGTCAATACGATGGATGCCACATTGAGCAACGACGTGTTTGCCGAATATGTGTCGATCTTTTCCTTGCTCTGCGCGAATATGGGCCGCTTGGCGGAGGATTTGCTGTTCTGGTCCACCCAGGAAGCAGGCATAGCCGTTATTCCAGACCGCTTCTGCGACACCAGTTCGATCATGTCACAGAAGAGGAATCCGAGCTTTCTGCATGAATTGCGCGCCATGGGCGCTGAAGCGGCCTCCACTTTGCTGTTGGTAAGCGGAACAGAGTTCGGAACCACCGGGCAGTCAGTGCACGCGCGAAAGACGGCAGAAAACGCCGTCTGGGCACTCGTCGGCAAAATCATCAAGCGCTTGCCACAGATGGCCGATCTCATCGCCAGCACCGAAATCGATCCACAACGCGCCATGCGCCTTACGGAAAACAGCTGGAGCCAGGCGACCGATGTCGCGAGTGCCTTGGTGCGGCATCTCGGGCTGAACTGGCGTGAAGCCCACCATGTCGTTTCGATCCTCGTTCGACTTGCGACCGAGCGGCGCCTGCCGCCCGACCAAGTGGATCTCGCTTTGTTGCGAACAGCGCTGGCAGAAGCGCAAATTGCCGCCGAGGACCTCGACGGCTTTGACATTGCCGATGCTGTCGATGTGCGCGCCTTTGTGGAGCGCAGGACGAACGAAGGAAGTCCTGCTCCCTCCGCCGTGACGAGCAGCGCCGCCTGTCTCCTGGGCATCACGACTGCGCAGCAGGCAAAGGTGGAAGCTGCGGAGCGCACCGTTGCCGAGGCGTCGAAAGCGCTCGAAAGCGCCATCGATTCGATCGTGAATGACTAAATGGATATAAAGAAGGGGAAAGGTTGAGCGAACTTCCCCCGGAGAAGTGGCCATCATCAATCCCTGATGTGGAGAGGGGGCCAGCTTGGATGTCGCTCAGCCAGCCTCTTAACACGCTGCAGAAAGGATCTGGCGCCGGCCTTGTGGTAGACATCGTGGGATTGATGCAGGACTTGCCGTGCCGCCGCTGAACAAAGAGCGTCGGCCCCTGTCCTGTCGGCCCGGTTCCGCTAGCAACATCTCCCGTTCCGAATTTAGGATATCACCGGTGTGAGGCCAATCCAGTAGTGCTGGGTCATCATTGGGGATGGCTTCTGGGCAATGCTGGCGTCGCGCACCGTTCTCGAACTAAAGGGCAAGCCGTTCAGCTTTGCCCAATTGGCGAGCATAGCAGCCGGCAAGGTCGAGCTGACCGCCGATGACGAGGCGATGCGGCGAGTGCGCGCGGCGCGACGGGTCCTCGAAGACCATATCGCGGCCGGCCACCCGGTTTATGGTGCGACAACAGGCGTCGGCGCGATGAAGGATGTGTCCTGGACCGCTGCCGATCAGGACCTGTTCAATTTCAGCCTTGTCCACGCGCATAGTTTCGGGACCGGCGAGACCTTTTCGCCAGCGGTTATCCGCAGCGCTATGGCGATCCGCATCAATATGGCCCTGAACGGGCATGTCGGTGTCTCCGGCGAATTGGTCGATATCTATCTGGCCATGATGCGTGCCGATCTGGTGCCCGTGGTGCGGCGCACCGGTTCGATCGGCTGCGCCGATATCGGGCTTATGGGCCAGATTGGCGCAGTGCTGACCGGGGCAGGGGAGGTGTATGCCCGCGGCCATCGCATGCCGGCAGAGCTGGCGCTGTCCCAGGCGGGCATCGTACCCATGATCTTTGCGCCACGCGACAGCCTCGCCTCCATTTCCACCAATGCTATCGCCTATGCCGCAGCCGCTCATGCCATACGCGAGGCGGCCGGCGTGTTCCGCATGGCGCTGGCTGTCGGGCTGACCTCGGCGGGGGCTCTGGGCGCCTCACGCGACCCCTGGCTGGCCGCTAGCCAGCTGGATGGGGCGTGCAAGGCAATTGTGGGAGCCTGGCTCTACGACAATGCGGAAGTTTGGGGATGGTCCGAAGCCACCCATGTGCAGGACCCGTTGAGCCTGCGCATGATGGCGCAGGTGTTCGGGGCGGCTTTTGATGGGCTCGTTGCGGCCGGGCGCACCATCTTGGCGGCAACCGGCCGTACCGACGACAATCCGGTAGTGGTCAATGGCCGGGTTCTGACTTCGGGCGGATCGCTGCCGCTCGATGTCACGCTTTTCCTGCAAACGGCGCAACTGGCTATCGCTCATGTGGCGCGCAACGGCTTCAACCGTTGCGTGCTGCTGGGCAATGGCGGGCGGCGCGGCCTGCCGGTCAATCTGGTGCCACATGGCGAGATTGCCACCGGCATGGGACCGGTCATCAAGTTGGCGGGCGCATTGTTCGCGCGAGTTCTGTCGCTGGCCTCGCCAGTTTCCGCCCAGATCATGGTGCTGGCGGACGGGCAGGAGGACGAAGCGACATTCCTGCCGCTGGTGGTGGAGCGCCTCGAACAGCAGGTGTCGGCCTTGCGCCAACTTGCGGCGCTCGAAGGCGTGCTCACCGCGCAGGCCATCGACATTACCGGGGACGCGCCAAAGGGTGTTGCCAAGCTGATCTATGACCTGGTGCGCACCCGCGCTGGCTTCCAGCGCGCGGACCGGCCGCTATCGCAGGAAATCGAGGCCATCGAGAGCGGTCTGGCTGCGGAGGCGAGCATGGCGGGATTGCTGAGCCTTGCGAGCCTCCCGGAGATCGACGGCTTCTTCGCTCTCGATCCTAGTCTGTCGTCGTAAGGAGCGAGCCGCGGGAAACCGACCCTGGGTTGGGACCCGCAACTGGGAGGAATTGGGTGCCGGACGACGTGGAGAGCCAGGGCGCCCGTTGGGCACGAATCAGCCGCGCGTTGCGCAATCCCGATTATAAGCGCTATTTCCTCGCTCAGATTCCGCTGCTGATCGGCACTTGGATACATTCCATCGCAATGGGTTGGCTGATGTGGCGGCTGAGCGGTTCGCCCTGGATGCTCGGCGTATTGGCCGTGTGCGACATGGGTCCGACCTTCCTGCTGAGTCCGGTCGCCGGGACGATCATCGACCGGATGAACCTTCGCAAATTGCTGATCCTGCTGCAGGCCGGCTATGTCGTGCTGGTCACGATCCTGACCATTGCAACTCTGACCGGGACAGTCACCGTTCACCTGCTGGTGGTGACGACGCTGGGGCTGGGCATCCTGGCCGCCTTCGACAATCCCGCGCGGCAGGTATTCGTAGCGGAACTGGTCGGAATTGACGACCTGCGCAATGCCATTGTGCTCAATTCCATGCTGTTCAACATGGCGCGACTGATCGGTCCGGCGGTCGGGGGCGCAGTGGTGGCCATGGCCGGCGAGGGCTGGTGCTTCGTACTCAAGGGGCTGGCCTATCTACCCATGATCTTCGTGCTGAGCCGAATACGCCCGCCGCAACGCATTCCCGTCGCGCGTAAGGGCTTCTTTGGGGATATGTCCGAGGGCTTTGCCTTTGTGCGGGCACGCCCGGAAATCGGGCGGCTGCTGGTGCTGGTTGCAACCTGCAGCTTCTGTTCGGTGCCCTATTTCTACTTCCTGCCCGTGCTGGTCCGCGACATGCTGGGGCGGGATGCCGATGCGGCAGGAATGCTGATGAGCCTGACTGGGGTGGGGGCCATGCTCGCGGTGCTTGCCCTGACCGTCCGTGATCGCATCGAGCAGCTCAATGTCTTTCCTGCCTGGTCGACCGTGGCGCTGGGGCTGGTGCTGATCGGCATGGGCTTTTCGGGCCTTTACTGGGTAACCGCGCTGCTGGCACTACCGCTCGGCCTGTCGATCCTATCCCAGAATCTGTCGTCCAATACGCTGCTGCAGCATTTTGCGCCACCGGCCCTGCGCGGCAGGATCATGGCGATGTATTCCATGATGCTGCTTGGCATCGTGCCGCTCGGCTCGCTTATTGTGGGTGCGACAGGCGACTGGCTCGGCATGCCCGGCACTTTTATTGCCGGTGGGGCACTCTGTTCTACGGTCGGCATAGTGCTTGCCCTGCGGCCTTGCACGGCCCGAGGCTAGTTCAGCCGCATGCCGATGCTTCCGCCGGCTCCCTGAGTGCTGTCCTATGAAGGGCGTAATCCCCGGCATGCTTTGTGGTTGTCATCATAAACCATTGATATTGCTGGATATCGTCAGACAATTCAGGGTGGGTAAGATAGAGTGTTCCGAATTTGGGATATTATGTGATGCGAGTGTCACGATATCATCCCCCTCAAGCCGCCACGCTGAGATGGCGGGTGGAAAAATGCGCGCTCTGTTTCTCGCATCATGCGCTGCAAACGTGAGGGGAATTGCTTGCGGCTATTTGAAAGTTACGTCTTCAATCGCGTTCTGACCGCCGTAATGTCGGTTTTCGGCGCAATGTTGGTCATTGTCATGCTGCTCAACGTGGTGCCGGGCGATCCCGCCACCGCGCTGCTTGGACCTATGGCCACGCCGGAATATGCCCGCCAGTTTATCGCTGAAATGGGGCTCGACCAGCCAATCTATGTGCGCCTGTGGCGCTTTTTCACCCAGGTTGCCGCGGGCAATCTCGGTACCGACGTGATTTCCGGACGCAGTGTTAATGCCATCGTCTGGGCTGCACTGCCGCACACCTTCGCGCTGGCCCTCGGCTCGATGGCGTTGGCCTGCCTGATCGGCATTCCGGCGGGCGTTTATGGCGCGGTGCACAAAGGTTCGGTCGCCGACACGCTGATGGCCATGATTTCAGTCGTCGTTGTGTCGGTTCCCAGCTTCATTCTAGGCATTTTCCTGCTCATCGTCTTTTCGATCTGGCTTAACTGGCTGCCCGTGCTGGGCGTCTCCGATTCTGCGGATCTGGGCGATCAACTGGCCCGGATGGTCCTGCCGACGGTCGCGCTGGCGCTGGGGTGGATCGGGCTGATCGCCCGGCTCGTGCGCACCTCGATGCTGGAAGCGCTGGGGCAGAACTATGTCCGCACCGCCCGGGCCTATGGCCTGCGCGAAAACATGATCCACTATAAATACGCCCTCAAGAACGCCATTATTCCCACGCTGGCAATTATCGGCATGGGCATCGGGCGGCTGCTGGGCGGCGCGGTGCTGATCGAAATCATCTTCGCGCGCCAGGGACTGGGAAGCGTGCTTTACGCTGCCTTGCAGGCGCGCAACTTTTCCGTGCTGCAGGGCTCGGTTTTCATCGTCGTTGTCATTTTCGTCGCCATCAATCTGCTGACTGAACTCAGCTATTCGTTCTTCGACCCTCGTATCCGATACAACCGGCGGTGAGTATGACGAGAAACATCTCCATTCTTCTCAATACGCTGCGCCGGACGGCGCAGTATCCAAGCGGCGCCATCGGCCTGGCGCTAGTGACGACAATCCTTTTGGTGGCGCTCTTCGCGCCGTTGCTGGCGCCCTACGATCCGAACAAGCTTGACCTCGTCAATCGTCTGTCCGGTGTGTCGGCCGAGCATTGGTTGGGAACCGACCAGCTTGGACGCGACCTGCTGAGCCGCCACATCTATGGCACGCAGGTAGCCGTCGTGGTGGCGCTTTCGGTGATCGCGATCGCCCTGGCCATTGGTATGACGCTCGGCATTCTGTCGGCCTATGTACCAGGCCCCATCGAGCGCTTCATCCTGATCTCCTTCGATTCGGTGTCGTCCTTTCCCAGCGTGATCCTGGCCATGGCCGCCGTCGCCGTGCTCGGTTCATCGATGCCAATGCTGATCATCGTCATAGCCACCAGCCTTGTGCCCCATTATGGGCGCGTTGCGCGGGCGCAGGTGCTCTCGGTCAAAAACGAGCCCTATATTGAAGCCGAAACGGTGTTCGGCGCCTCCGAGCTGCGCATCCTGTTCTTTCATATCGTGCCCAATATCCTGGCGCCGCTGATCGTCATCGCTTCCCTCGATATCCCGATCGTCATCGCCATCGAAGCCAGCCTGTCCTTTCTGGGCCTGGGCCTGCGTCCGCCGCTGGCGAGCTGGGGCGGGCTGCTGCAGGACGGCTATCAAAATATCTCCAAGTCGGTGCTGCCGGTGCTGATCTCCAGCACGGCCCTGGCGATCGCCACCCTGGCCTTCACCATGTTCGGGGAAGCCCTGCGCCATGCCATCGACCCACGTTCGCAGCGTGGAGGCAAGAATGACTGAGCCGTTTTTGTCCATTACCGATCTGCGCCTGACGGCCAAGACCGATAGGGGCACTGCTTCAATCCTGCGCGGCATCAATCTCTCGGTCGAGCGCGGCCGGATTCTGGGCATTGTGGGAGAATCGGGTTCGGGCAAGTCCAGCCTTGTCAGCACCATCATGGGTCTTCTGGCTCCCGGGCTGAATGCCGAGGGAAGCGTCATGCTCGATGGCGTCGATTTGCTCACGCTGAGCAGCGCCAATATGCAGAGCGTCCGCGGCAACAAGCTCGCCATGATCTTCCAGGACCCGATGACGGCGCTGAACCCGGTATTCCGCGTCGGCACGCAATTGGTCGATGTGGTGCAGAACCGCTACCCCGGCACCTCACAGGAAGACGCTGTCAAGCGGGCGAGTGCGGCCTTGGCCAAGGTTGGCCTTACTGATGCCGAGCGCCGTATGAAGGACTATCCCGGACAGCTGTCCGGCGGCATGCGCCAGCGAGTCATGATCGCCATGGCGCTGTTGTGCCAGCCCGATATCTGATCGCCGATGAGCCGACCACGGCGCTAGATGCCACTATCGAGGCCCAGATTATCGATTTGCTGCGGCGCCTGCGCAATGAGTTTTCGGGATCGATCATCTTCATCTCGCACAACCTGGGCACCGTGCTGCAGCTCTGCGACGAGGTCGCGGTGATGTATGGCGGCCATCTCGTCGAGCTTGGCGCCGTGCGCGATGTGCTGGCAAAGCCGCTGCACCCTTATTCCCGTGCGCTGATCGGCTGCGAAATCGACGACCAACCGCGGAACGTGCCACTGGCCTTTATTCCCGGAAAGGTGCCCGAGCCGGTGGACACGCCCCCCGGCTGCATCTTTGCGCCACGTTGCAGCTACGCCGTCGAGAAGTGCGAGCGCGCCATGCCGGCTCTGCGGCCGTTCAAGGGGCAATTGGCCGCCTGCGCCCGGCTTGAGGATATCACATGACGACCGGCACCTCCGTCCGCCTGGACAGGACAAGCGTAATCTATCTCAACTCCATACGGGCGCTCGATGGGGTGTCGCTGGAGATCGATGACGGCGAGACCGTTGGCATCGTCGGCGAATCCGGCTCCGGTAAGAGCACGCTTTGCCGCCTGCTGGTCGGGCTGATACGGGCCACCTACGGCGATGTTCAAGTGGTCGGCCAGTCGGTGCAGCAAGCACTGAAAGCCGACTCCTGGGCATTCCGCCGCCAGATCCAGATGCTGATGCAGGATGCGGTCGCGACGCTCTCGCCGCGTATGACAATCGGCGGGCTGATGCGGGAAGCGGTCGCCATTCATGGTCTCGACCGGCGGGAAACCGAGGCGCGCATTCACACCTTGCTGGAGCGGCTGCGCCTGCCGGCATCGATCCTCGAACGCTATCCGCACGAGATTTCCGGCGGTCAGGCGCGCCGCGTTGGTGTGATCCGCGCACTGCTGTTGCGCCCCTCGGTCCTGGTGGCCGATGAGCCGACCGCCGGCCTCGACGTGTCAGTGCAGGGCGAACTGCTCAACCTGCTTCTGGAATTCCAGCGCGAGATGAATCTGACCTTCATCATGGTCAGCCATAATCTGCATGTGATCAAGCGAGTGACGCAGCGCACCATCGTGATGTATCTCGGCCAGATCGTCGAGGATGCGCCAACGGAGACGCTGTTCGAGCGGCCGGCCCACCCCTATTCCACCACGCTACTATCGACCAATCCGCTGCTGTCGGCAGGCGGGGCCGCCAATGCGATTATCCTGCAGGGCGAGATGCCCAGCAATGCCAGGCCGCCATCGGGCTGCCGCTTCCATACCCGCTGCCCGGTGGCGCAACCTGCCTGCGCCCAAACCGTACCGGAGCTGACCAGAACGGAAACCGGCTCGCTGGTGCGGTGCCTTTTTCCCTATTCCCTGGAGCTTTCTGGTGCGCACCGGAAAGCCGAAGTTCCTGCCGAGTAGACCACGATATCAAACAGATCACCGAGGCGTAGGACATGTTAACAAGTACGAACTTTACCCGCCGATCCATTCTCGCTGGCATTGCTGGCCTCTCCGGCACGGCAGCGCTGCCCGCTGGTTTCGCATGGGCGCAGGATCAGCGGACCCTTTCCATCCGCATCAGCCGCGAAATTCAGAACCTTGACCCCCCGTTCATGGCGGGCACCACCGACAGCAATATCATCCGCGCCGTATTCCAGCGCTTGGTGAGCTATATTCCCAACTCCTACGAATATGAGTTGGACGCGGCCGAGAGCATCGAGCAGGTCTCCCCACTCCAGATCGATTTTACCCTGAAAAAGGGCCAGATGTTCACCGATGGCTACGGCGAAATGACAGCCGATGACGTCAAATTCTCCTTCGAGCGATATATCACCCCCGATGCGGACGGCAGAGTGTCGAGCTACAAAGAGGACTGGTCGGCGCTGGTGGAAGTGCAGGTGCACGACACCTATTCGGGCAGCATCATCCTGTCTAAGCCCTCGCCGAGCATCTGGGGGGTCATTTTCACCGGCTCGTCCGGTGCGATCCAGTCGCGCAAGGCCGTCGCCGCGTTAGGCAAGGAGCACAGCCGCAAGCCGATCGGCTCGGGCCCCTATATGGTGTCGGCTTATGAGGACCATCGCGGCGTGACCCTGGTGCGCAATCCAGAATTCACGGCCTATACGCCCGATTTCGAAACCTGCAACCTGGTCTATATAGCCAACCAGAAGACGGCAGAGGTGGCGCTACGGGCCGGCGAAATCCAGTTCACCGAATTGTCGGTCGATTCCGCGGACGAGATGGCCGGCATCGACGGCGTTGTGGTGGATAAGCGCCCCGGCCAGCGCTTCATCTGGCTGGGCATGAACATGCAGAAGGCGCCGTTGGACAAACTGGCCGTCCGCCAGGCGATCCGCGCCGCTATCGACGTCGAGCAGATGGTGCTGGCGGGCTATCAGGGCAATGCCCAGCGTCTCAACGCCATGATCCCGCCCGGCCTGCTCGGCCACTGGGCCGATGCGCCGGTCTATCAGCGTAATGTCGATGAGGCCCGCCAATTGCTGGCCTCGGCCGGCGTAGCGCTGCCGCTGACGCTCAAGCTGACCATTCTCAATGAGCCTGCCTTCCAGAACATGGGGCTGGTGGCGCAGGCCCTGCTGCAGGAAGTCGGTATCAATATCGAAATCGATCAGCGCGAAGCCGGCACCTTCTGGTCTTCGGGCAAAGGGGAATCGGGCGAGCAACTCGAACTGTTCATCCTTCGCTTCAACGCCAATCCGGACCCCACTTACAATGCCCGCTGGTTTCTGCCGAACCAGATCGGCGACTGGAACTGGCAGCGTTGGGATAGCCCGGAATTTGCCCGCATCCAGGAAGAAAGTGGTCGTAATCTCGACCGCGAAAGCCGTGTCAAGCAGATCATCGAATTGCAAAAGCTTATGGATGAAACAGCGTCGATGGTCTGGTTGACCAATGACGTATTCGCCTTGGGCTATCAGGCATCGGTGCAGCCAGCCGTCCTGCCCGACGGCAATAACTGGCAGTTCAACTACTTCAAGGCGGTCTAGCCGCACCACTACCTGCTCCCGCCGACAGCTACGGCGGGAGCATTTTGTTGCCATTAACAGGCGCCGCATTTAGGAGCAAGAAATGACCGAAAAGCCGGTGAAAATCCCAGGGCCAGATCACCCGATCGACATCGAACACAACCCGCATCGCGTCGTGGTGATGCTCGGCGGAGTGGTGATTGCCGATACGCGTGATGCGGTGACGCTATACGAAAGCAACCGCCCCCCGGTGCATTATATTCCGCGTCAGGATGTCAGGATGGACCTGCTGGAGCGCACTACACACACAACCTACTGTGCCTATAAGGGCGATGCCAGCTATTACAGCATTCCAATGGGCGGCGAGCGTTCGGTCAATGCGATCTGGAGCTATGAGACGCCTCATGAGGCCGTGGCACCAATCAAAGGCCGCCTGGCTTTTTATCCGGACCGAGTCGATTCCATTACCGTCGAATCATAGAGCGTTCCGCGCCCGAGTATCGAGGAGCAGGCACGGTCGATCCGGCGTCTGCTTGGCGCGTGGGTAGAGCACCAGCGGCGTGATCGTATCGCGAATGGGCCGTTCGCCCGTTTTAGCTACCCAGCGCTGCGGCGTCCGTGGTTCAGGTGCGAGATCCATCGCTCATGTTCACTCCAGCCCAATGCATATCTTTGCCTGCATAACGCGCCAGGGCATCCGCCAGCCGGCATAGGTC
Source organism: Chelativorans multitrophicus (assembly GCF_011317445.1). GTDB lineage: Bacteria > Pseudomonadota > Alphaproteobacteria > Rhizobiales > Rhizobiaceae > Chelativorans > Chelativorans multitrophicus. The sequence continues at coordinate 1,841,088 of NZ_JAAAPL010000001.1, read as the reverse complement.
GGCCCGGACTGTCCTGGATCACATTCCATGTTCGTCTCGAATCTCAGAGCCTTTGATGGCTCAAGTTCGGCACCGCGGTGAGGATCGATGACAAATCGGCCGGTATTTCCAGAACCGGTCAGCCTCGTTGCAGCATGTCACGAAGGCTCTTCAGCACGATTTCGTACTCGGACTTTTCCAGAATCTCGGTGCCGAACATTTTCTCGCAGCGCAGGCCTTCCAACACCAAGAAGACGATCAGGACGGATTTGCCATCGCATTCCGAACTCATCCGGTCGAGCATCTCGCGCTTGAACGTCCTGATTGGAGCCATCAGTTCAGGATCTTCCGCCAGTGCAGCAAGCAGCCCTGAAGGCGGCGGTGTTGTTTGCTGTAGCTCTTCCTTGATTAGATCAAGATACTCCAATGCGAGTGGCTTCTTTGTGTCCCTCAACTTTTCTTCAAGCGCGATTTTGAAATCATCTATATATTGCTGAACGAGCGCCTTAAGCAGTGCCGACTTGGTGGGGAAGTTGTAGAGCAACCCTCCCTTGGAAATGCCCGCGCGGGCGGCAACTGCATCCAGAGATAGATGCGCCGAGCCTTCCATCTTGGCGAGCTCGGTCGCCGCATTCAATATCTTCTGCCTGGTGTTCTTACCGGGTGCCATGCCAATTTCCGAGGGGCCTGTTGACAGAACCGTCCAGACGGTACAGTAACTCAACGATTTTCACAACTTGCCGCTTGGACGCGGGGAACCAAGTCTCCCAACAAGCAAGAGTTCCGCGGACGGAAACCTACCAATGGTCAAACGCTTCATCATCGCTTTCGTGCTCGTCGCCTTGGTTGCAGGAGCACTTGTTGGCTTCAATATCTTTCGCGATCGCGCGATCCAGCAGATTTTCGCGACGATGCAGGCGCCGACATTGACGGTGTCCACCTCAACGGTGGAGCCATCCACCTGGAGGCCCAGTATCGAGGCGATCGGTACGATGGCGGCCGCCAATGGCGTGGATCTCACCGTCGAGACGAACGGTATCGTCGAGGAAATCCTGTTCAAGGCGAATGACCGCGTAAATGCCGGCGACGTTCTCATGCGGCTGGACGATGAGGCGCAGAAGGCAGATCTCGCCGCCGCGCAAACCCAAGCAGCCTTGGATCAGCAGACATTGGAGCGCGCCCGCGCCCTACAGCAGCGTGGCGTTGGCTCCCAATCAAGCCTCGACGAGGCAGAAGCGGCCGCCGCAGCTTCCGCCGCGCGCGTGCAAAGCCTGCAGGCGGCATTGAACCAGAAGGTGCTGATCGCACCTTTCAATGGCACGATCGGCATTCCTCGGATCGACCTTGGTCAGTATCTGACGCCGGGCACCACGGTCACCACGCTGCAGGATCTGGAAACGATGCGGGTGGATTTCACGGTTCCCGAGCAGCGCTTCGAAGAACTTAAGATCGGGCAGCCGGTGAGGCTTGGATTGACCGAGGATGACATGCCTTTTGCGGGCAAGGTCATCGGCATCGATCCGAAAATCGATCCCTCCACGCGCCTTGTTTCGGTGCGAGCGGAGGTCACAAACCCTGAGGGCAGGCTCAATCCAGGCCAATTCGTGCGGGTGAGGGTCGAGCTTCCGGCAGAAGAAAATATCATTGCCGTTCCGCAAACCGCCTTGGTGACAAGCCTTTATGGCGACTACGTGTACCGGCTTCGTCCGGCGGAAAATCAGAATACGGAAGGGTCTGCCAATCAGACCCCCGCGGCAGGGCAGCAGCAGGAAGGAGCGGCGGAGAATACCGGTGCAAATTCCGGCGAAGCGGGCGGCCAAGCCGGTGAAAGCGAGATCTTCGTTATTGACCAGGTCTTCGTCAAAACCGGGCGCCGCGCCAACGGCTCCGTCGAGATTGCCGAAGGTCTCAACGCCGGAGACGTAGTGGTAAATGCAGGTCAGAACCGTTTGACGAACGGCGCACGGGTCACGATCGACAACACGGTGCAGCCCATGCAGATCGGGAGCAGCAACCAATGAATGTCTCGGCCCTTTTCATAAGGCGGCCCGTGCTTTCCACGGTGCTCGCCCTCCTTATTCTGCTCCTGGGTATCCAAGGCCTCTTCAATCTCTCGGTTCGTGAATATCCGGAGGTCGAGGAGACGGTCATCACGGTGACGACCACCTATCCCGGTGCAAGTCCAGATCTCATCCAGGGCTTTATCACCTCGCCGATCGCGGCCGCCGTCTCGACCACGGAGAATATCGATTACGTGTCGTCGCAGAGCCGCCCTTCAACGAGCGTGGTGACGGTGCAGATGCAGCTGGGCTCCGATTCGGACGCTGCCCTGACAGAGGTGATGTCGAAGGTCCAGCAGGTGCGCGGGCAGCTTCCCTCAGACGCGGACGATCCGACCATCGTCAAGGGAACGGGCATGCAATTCGCGATCATGTACATCGCGTTGCAGAACCCGAACATGACGCCGGAGCAGCTGACCGAATATATCGAAAGAGTGATCCGGCCGCGTGTGTCGACCATTCAGGGTGTGGCCGAAGTCCAGATCATCGGCGCGCAGAACTACGCGATGCGCATCTGGATCGATCCCATCCGGCTTGCCGCGCGCGGCGTCACGGCCGGGGAGGTGGTCAGCGCCGTCAACGCATCCAACTTCCTTTCCGCTCCGGGCAAGACGAAGAACGAGTATGTTGCCTATCCGATTACCACCGAGACAACGCTGCAAACGCCGGATGCCTTTGCCGCGCTGCCGCTCAAATCGGAGGGTGACGAGGTGGTGCGGCTGCGCGACGTGGCCGATGTGGAGCTTGCGGCCGAAAGCACCGAAACCATCGTGAATTTCAACGGCCGGCCGGGCACCTTCATCGGAATCTTTCCGACGCCCTCCGCCAATCCATTGGACACCGCCGACGCTGTCATCGCGGAAATGCCGGCAATCCAGGCCACGCTTCCAGAAGGCATGAACATGGAAGTGGTCTATGATGCGACCGAGTCGATCAGCGCCTCGATCGAGGAGGTGTTCAAGACGATCGGCGAAGCGGTCGCCATTGTGGTGATCGTCATTCTTCTGTTCCTCGGGTCTTTCCGGTCGGTGCTGATGCCGATCGTCACAATACCCCTGTCGCTCATCGGCGTTTGCTTTCTGCTCTTCCTCGCTGGCTTCTCGATCAACCTTTTGTCGCTTCTGGCAATGGTGCTGGCCATCGGTCTTGTCGTCGACGACGCCATCGTGGTGGTGGAGAACATCCATCGCCACATGGAAGAGGGCATGAGCCCGTTCCAGGCCGCCTTCACCGGCATGAAGGAGATTTCCAGTGCCGTCGTCGCGATGACGATCACGCTGGCTGCGGTTTTCGCGCCTCTCGCCTTCACCGGCGGCCTGACTGGTTCGCTATTCCGGGAGTTCGCCTTCACGCTCGCGGGTGCGGTTGTCATCTCCGGTATCGTGGCGCTCACCATCACGCCGATGATGAGCGCGCGCATTCTCAAGTCCGGTTCCCACAGCCGGTTCCAAAGCTTTGTTGACCGCACGTTCACGCGGCTGGAAAACCGGTATGAAAGGCTGGTCTCCGGCTCGCTTAAATACCGGCCTGTGACACTGATGATCGTCATAGCGCTTGTGAGCCTCACCGGATTTCTCTTCTTCAAGACGTCGAGCGAGCTGGCGCCGGAGGAGGATGTCGGGGCGCTTTTCTCTATCGTCAACGCGCCGCGCTATGCCACATCGGAGTACACCAATCTCTACACCACGCAGATGCGCGATCTGACGGAAGACCTGCCCGAGCTTAGGGTGGATTTCTCCATCGTCGGCTTCGGCGGTTCGACGAATAGCGCCATCGCCCTTTGGGCGTTCAAGGATTGGGCTGACCGGAACCGCTCGCAGAAGGAAATCCAACAGGACATTCAGCAGCGCATCTCCAAAGTGGCCGGGGTGGAGGCGTTCGTCTTCGCGCCGCCTACGCTGCCCGGCACTGGCGGTGGCCTGCCGATTTCGGTGGTGATCCAGACGACGGGCGATCCAAGCCAGGTCTATGAGATCGCCGAGGAGATCAAGAACAAGGCTCAGCAAAGCGGCCGCTTCATCGTCGTGCAGAACTCGATGGCGTTCGACGCGCCCCAGGTCACCGTTTCGGTAGATCGAGAGCGCGCCGCCGCTCTTAACATCCCTGCGAGCGAGATTGGTCGGACTCTCGGTGCTCTGGTCGGCGGCGGCTCCATGGCGCAGTTCGACCGGGATTCGAACAGTTACGATATCATCACGCAAGTGCCGGAGGCCTACCGTTCAAACCCGGAAAGCCTCGGAGGGTACTTCGTGCGAAGCGCGACTGGAGGCATGGTGCCGCTCTCGGCGGTGGTGTCCATTAAGACGAATGCATCTCCAGCCGCGATCGAGCAGTTCAATCAGCTCAACTCGGCCACCATATCGGCGCTGCCGCGCCCGGACGTCACCACAGGTACCGGCCTTCAGACCATCGAAGAGGTCGCCAGGACGACGCTGCCGGAAGGCTTCTTCCTGGATTATTCGGGGCAGTCGCGCCTGGAAAAGGAGCAGGGCAACACCATCCTTGTTGCCTTCATTCTGGCGGTGGTGGTGATTTACCTGGTGCTCGCCGCCCAATTCGAGAGCTTCCGCGATCCGCTGATCATCATGATGTCGGTGCCGCTCTCGATCTTCGGCGCGATCGTGCCGCTGAACCTGGGCCTCGGCACGCTCAACATCTACACGCAAGTGGGGCTTATCACGCTGATCGGCCTCATCACGAAGCATGGCATCCTGCTTGTGGAGTTTGCAAACCAGCAGCGCGAGGTGCATGGGCTCTCTCGGCGGGAGGCGATCGTCGCCTCCGCCAGGGTGCGCCTGCGCCCGATCCTGATGACCACGGCAGCAATGGCGCTTGGCGTCGTGCCGTTGATCCTGGCGCAGGGTGCAGGTGCGGCGGCGCGTTATTCCATGGGCCTCGTCATCTTCTCGGGAATCCTGATAGGCACCATGTTCACGCTGTTCGTGGTGCCCATGTTCTATACCTTCATTTCGAGCCGGGATATCCACGTGCGCGGCCAAGTGCCTGAGGACGCGGCACCAGCGCATGCCTGAACCGAAGGGATGTAGATGCAAGGGGTCTAAGCCAATTTCGGGCGATGGCGCAGCCATCAGAGGGGGCGCTTCAACCCAAAGGGAGCCCCGGCACTCTATTTGGCTTTGGGCATCATGACGGCGGTCGAGGAAGCCAACCAGGGTTTTGCCCATCGGATTGATCCGTGCGTTCTGTGCTCCTATGAAATCGACTGTGAGGATGTCGCTGATCTGACCACTGAGCAGGAACGAAAACAACATGCGGTAGGTGAAGAGATGGCCTATTCATGGGCGGCGCCCATGGCCATTGGTGATCGCCCGGCCTCGTGGTCGATATATGACCGGCTCACGCCAAGGGGTATCACAGGCATTCTCGTACCAAGTTTCGCGCCGGGCACTGAACGGACGATCGGAACCTTGTGCTTTGGAAATGGGGAGCAGATCTGCCACACAAGGTGACGGTGTTCGATCCAAGCGGCCGACTCCCCAAGGACCAGCTATCCTGGCGCTGACCTCTCCTTAGGAGGCGCGCGGGGGAGGGGCCTTCAGAGCCTGCCGCCTTTGTGAGATTGATGCGGAATCGGTCGCGGCGGCGCTGGTATTTTTCGCGTCATCTCGGCGCTGGCGTGACCGAGCTAACTCTGCACATGGCGTTCATCGACCTCGGCCGAGGAGGCGAGGCCGATGCACAGGGAATGGCCGTTACTGAATGATGTCTGGTATCTGGCGAAGTCGTCGTCGCCATCGCTGGCACAAATACCGGCTGTGGCGCGCGGTCGATCAGGATGGCTATGTGCTCGATCATTCGTTTCCGTTTTCGCAGCGGCACATTCCAATTCTCGGCGCGGTTATTCAAGCCTTTATGGGATGCGGCAGGCTGCGCAGGATCGCCGTCACAAGTTCTTGGAACTCCTCATCTGCCTTCCATCTCGGCAGCACAAATTGATCCAGACGCTTCAGACACGCCAAGGCAGAGGAGCGAGGCTTTGATCTCGTTACTGAGATAAAAGGCGTTCGGTTTGGCGACAGTGAACTGACCAGGGCTCGGCGTTGAAGCGGCTTCAATCTCGCGTTCCCCCCGTTTACGGGCCGCTGAAATCGGTCAGTTCCGATACTCTTCGCTGCACAGTGCTACCGTGAGGAACAGATAAGCCTTCTGTCAGACATGCTTCCTGAATACGTCGCAAGAGTGCGGCAAAGACCGGCTTTTCCTTTTTGAGCCAGAAACCTTCCACTTGTTCGGCAATGACGCGCTCGGTTCTCGGGTCCAGCCTGACCGCGCCTACTTGTGTGCCGCGTTTCCTGGGGCAGAGACTTGTGGTACGATGCGTCTTCTAAACCGTGCAGCAAGCCGAAACAGTTGATCGAGGGATGCCAAATTTTTAACGCGCTGCCGCGACGACCTCAGCGGTTACTTTCCCACCTGTACGGCGGAGCAGACATCGAAGGAACTCCTCCTGGCTGTCATCGTCGGCATGCTGATCGTGGTCGGAGTAATCTTGGGATGAGATCATGCGCGACACTACGGTCGATTGGCCGGTCGATCAATCTCATTTTGAGTGTACCGAATGCCCGCTTTGGGTCTCATTTGAACCGCAAGGCGTTACACTTCAGTCCCGCACAAATCATTGAAATTACTCAGTGCCTGAGTCCCAGTTTCAAACATAAATCGACAACATGGGCAGTGACATCAGCGGCCGCGGATCTCAACGCGTTTGTGTGCAGACAACCTGAAATCATCCACAAAAGGTCTAAACCTCCGCAGCTCCACGTCGTCTGATGAAACCGCGTTGCGGATCGTAACCGGCCACGGCAAACAGAAAACAGACAATGCTTATTGCTAAGATTACGATCAGGGCTATGCCGTTTAACTGGCCATAGGCCGCGAAGCGGATCAGTTCCACTGCATGGGTGAACGGGTTGGCGAGAGCGATCTGGTAAAGATATTCCGCTCCGCTTTCCTGCAGTTTCCAGAGTGGGTAAAGCGCGGACGAGATAAAGAACATCGGAAAAATGACAAAATTCATCGTCCCGGCGAAGTTCTCAAGCTGTCTTACGTACACTGAGAGGAGCAAACCAATCGCTCCCAGCATCAGGGCCGCCGCGACAAGCGCGGGAAATGCCAGCAGATATCCCCAGTCGGGAAGTCGAACGCCGAACAGCCAGGCAACGAGCAGAAACGCATAGGCTTGAAGCGTGGAAAGGGCAGCGCCGCCGATCAGCTTGCACAGAAGCAGGTACCACCGCGGCAGAGGCGCGGTCAAAAGCAGCCGCATCGTCCCCATTTCCCGGTCATAGACGAGCGAAAGCGACGACTGCATGCTGTTGAAAAGCAGCACCATGCCCAGAAGCCCGGGGATCATGTATTCCTGATAGGTGATGTAAGTCCTGTAGGGCGGGATGATGGACACGCCGAGGAGATTGTGAAAGCCCGCAGCGAAGGCGATCAGCCACAAAGCGGGACGAACCAGTGCGGAAAGCAGACGGGCATATTGATGGGTGAACTTGATGACCTCCCGCCGCACGATAGCGCGGAGCGCAGAAAAGGCGTGGGCGCCTTTCATTGGCCCTTACCCACACTGTCCGACCCGAAGCGGCAAGACCGCTTAGCTAGAATTGACATGCGGTCTCCGGGGCATCCATTCCGAGCGTGTCTAGGTCGTTGGTCTGGTGCAAGAACCCTTCCAGCGGTGCCCGTTCGATGACGGCATTGCCCGTGCTCAGCAGGATGGGCTGGCGAATCTGGTGGTCCCAACTGCGTACGCTGAGGGGGTTCCCCTTGAAACCGTCCAGATTTAGCCGCTCGCCGAGGAGGTAATCCCTCACTGGCTGGAATTCGGTCGACTTGCTGCGCAGAACGGATTGGACCACAGCCTTAATTGCGGTCCATGCCGCCCAGTCCTCACTGCCCATGCGCCTTCCGGCGGCCCTTTCGAAGCGGCTATTGAGCTGCGGGGCGCCATGCCGCTCCCAGCTCCAGTGCCACGCGGAGGGGACCAGCCCTGCTGCACCGACCACCGGGCGTGGGAACTGCGTTGCAAAGGGAACATAACGCGCAAACTCGCCATCCGTGTCGGCCACAAGGACAACGTCGTAATCCGCATTCGCCGTTACGAGCGCCACATTGCTCTGCTCGCGCCGGCGCGGATCGTTCGTGAGTTGGAAGGGGCGGACTTCGACAATCCGGGCGCCGAATCGTTGCGCCGCCCTCTGGACGACCGCCACCATTTGAGCATCGCCATCCAAGGGGCCCTGCAGCACGAGAATGTTGCGCCAGTTCCGGAACGACAGATACTGGACCAGTGCATCTGCCACCATGGCATAGCTTGGAATGACGTGAACCAGATTCGCCCGGCAGTTTTCGCCCCGCAGTGCGTCTTCGCGTGCCGCGAGGTTGAAAATCATGACGTCCTTGTCGCGCAGCGCATCGGCTAACTGAAGGAGCTGAGCAGCCGGCAAGTCGGCGAGAACGAACCCAATTCCCTGGTCGGACCAGCCCTGGACCGTGGTGACCAACTCTTCTACGTTTTCGCCCGCCTTGCGCTCCACCGCGAAATCGACGCCGATCACCTTCCCGATCTGCGCCGCATCTGCAATGCCCACGGCGGTTGCGTCGAACGGACGTCCGAGCGGTCTCACCGGCACCTGTGCATAGGCATAATCCTCGTCATAGCGAGGGTCGTCGGCGAGTTCCACATAGCCCATCAGCATCTTTGTCGCCTGAGCTGGTTCCTGCGGGGAAGCTGACTTCTGACCGGCGGAAGGCGCGGCCTCCTGGGAGAAGGAGGGTAGCGCAACGGCCAGGGCAAGCGAGCCGGCGAGAAGGGCGGGGAGAAGCGCCTGTTTGCCTTTTCTACTCATCTATTCGCACCGTATGCGGCACACGCCCCACCTGCACCGATTGAAGCACCTTCATCGACGCCACATCGATGATGGAGACATCGTCGCTCAAACCATTCGTCACGAATATGGTCGTTTCATCCGGGCTGAGCGCTATCCCCCACGCGCGGCTGCCGACCAGGACATATTCCTTGATCTCCTTCGTGGCGGCATCCACGCTGGCAATGTGGTTTGCCCGTCCAAGCGTTACATAGACGGTCGATCCATCCTTGCTGATCTCCATGCCCACCGGCGTGACATCGACCTGGCGGAACCCTGGAGGAAGGAATTGAAGGGTATGCGATATTTCGTTCGTGGCCCTGTCGATGATCGAGACCTCTCCCGACAGTTCGTCCGAAACCCAGAGTTCCTTCCCGTCGGGAGTCAGAACGAAGCGGCGCGGACGCGTTCCCACGATGATATTGTCCGTCAGCGTATGCGTCTCGGCATCGATCACGTGAACCATGTCGGAGACCTCAGACGTCACGTAGACTATCTTGCCATCCTCGCTCACCACCACGCCCTCGGGCTCCGCTCCAGTGGCGACTTCATCAATGATGACCCTCTGCGCGACATCGATGATCTGCAGGGTCGAATTCTCTTCGTTGGAGACGTAGATGAGGCTGTCGTCAGGGCTGAAATAGAACACCTCGGGGCTCGGGCCTGTCGGAATATGGTCGACCACCTCCAAAGTGTCCACGTCGATGACGTCGATCACATCGTCATCGCCACAGGCAACATAAAGCAGCGTGTTGTCATTATTGAAACGCATGTCACGCGGCCGGCGCGACGTCTCGATCCACTTGACGATGCTGTAATCCTTCGGATCGAGAACGGTGATGTTATGAGTCTTCTCATTGCTGACGAAGACCAGTCCAGTGCCCGCGGACAATGCCGGGACAGGCAGGCAAAGCGCGGCAAAAAGAAGAGCCGCGCCAACTCGGCGAAAATCGAAAATCAAGATCTCACTCCCCGAAAACAATGGGCGATTAGCGGACGACGAATTTTCCCAGCATGCCGCGTTCTTCGAAACCGTCGGCGTAAAATTCGAAATCCCCGGGAACGATCGGGACGAACCAGACATCCGCGGTGCCTTCGTCATCGAACTCTACGCCATAGATCCCTCCACCGACCGGCTTGACTTCTATGTCGTTGATAACCACTTGGTTCACCCAAGAATTACGGAAGAGTTCCGGCGCCTTGACCAGAAACTCCTCGCCGCCCTGGCTCTGGATCTGCCAACGGTAATATTTGCCCGTTTCGAGTGTGTATTCCTTCACGGAAAAAGAAAGATCGGCGCCCAGCACCAGCGGCTCAAGCCGCTCCGGTTTTGAGGCCAAATTCCCCTCGGCATTGCCGCTTGCCGTCATGCCCATGAGCGCGGCGGCGCAGACGAACAATGCAGTTGAAATTCTCATTTCAAAACACCTCCTCGTTTATCAGTGAGAAATCATTGCTGAATTACCAATGCCGTGCAAGTCTCCGGCACGACATAGAGTGTAGCAAGGTTTCACTTGAGCTTGCGTACCGGGCGGCTGCCGAAACTCGGGGGTGATGTGCGGGAATCTGATGAACGAATAGCTGTTCTTGCCGTGGATAGTCTACGGAAGTCCTACGGATCCATCTTGGCGCTCGACCGGGTGACGCTTGACGTCCGCGAAGGAGAATTCGTGGCCCTTCTCGGGCCGAACGGAGCAGGAAAGTCGACGCTTCTGCAGCTTCTCACGGGACTTTTCGCTCCGGATGAAGGCACGATCCGGATACTCGGGCAGGATATCCGCCTTCACCTGACAAGCGCCCTGGCACAGCTTGGTGTCGTGTTTCAACAGCCGACCCTCGACCTGGAACTGACCGTCGAGGCAAATTTGCGATATCACGCTGATCTTCACGGCCTCCCGCGCGGCCCGGCACGCAAGAGAATAGAGGAGCTGCTGGAGCGTTCGAGCTCCTCGACCGCCGCCGTGACCGCGCTCGGACCTTGAGCGGAGGCAACCGCAGGCGTGTCGAGCTTGCCCGCTCCCTGCTGCACGAGCCGAGATTGCTCCTGATGGACGAAGCGACCGTCGGACTCGATCCGGCAAGCCGGAAGGACATCCTGAATCGCATTCTGCAGATGAAGAACGACGGGGAACTTGGCGTCCTTTGGACGACCCATCTGGTGGATGAGGTGGAAGAGGCCGATCGCGTCGTCGTGCTTCACCGCGGCCGCATCCTTTTTCAGGGCTCGCCGGCTCAATTCAGGAAAGAAGGCGAAGCGGAGACAGTCAGCGAGGCCTTTCTCAAACTGACGGGAGCCCGCACCATCACATTTAACTGACCTGGGTGTACCGGGGGTGGTGCGTGGATGGGGGATCTGGCGGTGGGCGGATGGATCTCTAACGATCTGCTGATATCGTCCGAGGCTTTTCAAGCACAAAGCGAGTTGTCGCCGCTGGCTTGGACCGCCCCAGAAACTCAGATAAGATGCGATGTACTGAGAGGCGCAAACTATTTTGACCCGTTTAATCCTCACCGTATTGGCTTTGATCGCCGCTTGCATGTCTGCTTTTGCTCAGAGTGGCGGCAGGATCTGCCATCCGGTCATATCGCGGCCATTCACCTCCCTGCCCTCGATAGACCGTTCAAAGCCGCTCCCGGTCGGGGATGTGCAAGCGTTTCTCGCCGGCGAGACAAAGGACTGCCCTGGCTGTGACCTGAAAGGGGCACAATTGCAACGACGCGAACTCTCAGGCGCGGATCTTCGCGGCGCGGACCTGTCAGGTGCGTCGCTGCATCGTGCGTCGCTCGCGGGAGCACGTCTCGACGCCGCAAACCTTTCTGGCGCCAATCTGAACCTGACGGATCTCAAGAACGCCTCGCTGATTGAAGCAAACCTCAATCAGGCGCTGCTCTATAGTGCCGATCTGAGTCGCGCGGTCCTCACGCGCGCGGATCTCACTTGGGCCCGCCTGCAGCATGCTCGCCTGACACAGGCGCAATTACAGGAAACCAAACTCGTCCACGCCATGGCGATGCAAGCAAATTTCACCGGTGCTGACCTGCGAAAGGCCGATCTGCAGCTATCCAACCTGCAAGGTGCCAATCTCCAGCGGACGGACATGCGAAGCGCGGTGCTGACGAATGGAGGGTTCATCGAGGTGAATTTCACGTCAGCTGACCTCAGCCTCGTCAACGCTTTCAATGCTGATTTCATGTCCGCCAATTTTACCGATACCCGGATGGTCAACGCGGACCTTCGAGGTATGCGGCAGGACGGCGCCACATTTGCTTGCGTGCGGATTGAAAACGCACTTATGGGCCCAGCGACGGCAAACTGATCCCTCCAGCCCACTTAGGGCTGCTGCTTTAACTCGAACCGCGTCTGGCTAACAAAGAGGCCGGGCTGCACATTGCCATACTCATCCGTGAAGGACTGTCCCGCGCGATGATAATATTCGCTTTGGACAGAAAGCTCAGCCCCCTCCACTGATTTGTTACAGCGCTCCCTCAGCTTGAAGCTCGCGGCCGGTTTTTCTCCGGGAACCTCCGGCAGGTCCTCGCACACCCAGCCTTCTGCACCGTAACGGCGCTTGAGCATCCCGCCCAGCGCCCATGCGTTGCTCCGGTCCGCTGGCTCCACGCCGCGCGGATCGGTTACCACGCGAAGCCCCCTCACCACGCCATCCCCATCCACAAGCACCGTGGGAATGACGGGGAACCCAAAGATCTTCGTGCCCTCGCAAAGCGCAATCGCCCGCGACTGTTCAAGGGCGCGAGCTATGAACTCCTGCTCGTCATCATAGCGGAAGGCCACCTCGTAAAATCCGTCTCCCTCCGGCTTGCATTGGTTGAACGCCTCGAAACCTGACAACAGCTTTCCGGGAGGGCCGCCATTGCTTCCGCAGGCATGGTCGGTAAAGCCGCCGGGCAAATCCTCAACGGTCGAACCCAGTTCAATGTCCCAAATGCTCGGCCCACCCTGACAAGCAAGCACTGGCGAAGCTGCAAGCAAAAACACAAGGCACGTGCCTGTGAGCTGAAACCGCCTCATGGCCGCAGCCCCAGGACAGCCAGCACGAAAAGCGGCTCCGAAAGCCCCATCTCCGGCGGACGGTAGGATAGAGTGCTGGTGTAGCTGTTTCCGCCAACCACAACGGCGATAAACTGCTCGCCGTCAACCTCGAAGGTGATCGGCGGTACATCCGTCAGCGAACCGAATTTTGTGCTCCATACCGTTTCGAGCGTTTCATCATTCAGGGCATGGAGCCTGCCTTCGGCGGTCGTCGTAAAAATCAGCCCCCCTGCCGTCGCTAGGGCACCCGCATGCAACGGAAAGTCAAACAGGCGCTGCGCTTTGATAGTGCCGGTTTGCGGCTCTATGGCCGTCAGCATGCCCATATCCGCCGCCGCCCCGGAATAATAGGCGCCGAGCCAGCCAAGCGCCGATTCCGTATGGATGGCCGGGATATTTTCGGTGAGACACCCATCGGCTCCGGAACCATAGGCAAGCCCGGTTCGAGGGCTGTAGGCGGAAGCGAATGATGACGCGCCCTTGACGTTTGGACAGTCCGGGCGGTCTTGCCATGCACCCGATTTGTAAGGCTGAACGTTCGCGCCGGTTTTATACTCTGCCGGACGTCCTGTTTCATCGATGCCGGCGGTCCATTCGAGCCCCACAACATGGGGGGTGGCCACTTCGAATTCGCCTTCCTTGCCACTCAGCCCGTAGAAATACCCGTTATTGGCAAAATGGGCGACGAACGGTTCACCCGTGCCGTCCGCGGGATACACCAGCTGATGCGTTCCGTCTTCCGAGAAGCCGTTAATATCTCCCGGCGTGTACTGAAAGTGCCACCGCAGCTCGCCGGTCTCCGCGTCGATGGCGAGCACGCTGTTGGTGTGAAGGTTCTCTCCCGGGCGGGTCTCGGGCCTATAACGGGGATTGGGATGACCTGTACCCCAGATCGTCAGACCAGTCTTCGGGTCGAAGACCCCGGTCTGGGAGATCGCTCCACCCCCTAGAGCATTTGTCGTGGTGTCGACGCGCCATAGCGGAGAGCCTGACTTTGCGTCCAGTGCATCGATCCGACCGATGGCGCCCCGCTCCGCACCTCCTCCACCAACGATGATGCGGTCTCCAACCACCAGCGGAGACGCTTGTATCGTATATCCCTGCTTCGGATCCCCCACTTGAACAGACCGGACAATTTTTCCGGTATCCTTATCGAGCCAATGGATATGACCGTCCGAGGAGGCGGCAATGACGAAATTTCCATAAAGGGCCAGTCCACGACCGGCCACGAACCAGCTATCGAGATCCGCTTGCAGATCACTGTTCTGCCAAACGACATCGCCCTTTTTTCGCGCATCCAGCTTGGAAACCTGCCCCCAGCCATCGACGATGTAGATGAACCCATCTTCCACCAGCGGGCTCATCGGCAACGCGTTTCGGAAATTGCCACTTCCCTCGATCAGCCCTCCAAGAGGAACGCTGTATCGGACAACGAGGTTCGAAGCGTTCTCGCGATTGATGCCGGCGAGGCTGGAGTAACGGCTACCATCATAGGCGCCAAGATTCATCAGCCAGTTCTGGGGTTCCTCAGCCGCGTTGAGGAGGCGCTGAGGCGTCACCTCAGCCGCGATCGTGCCGGCCGCACTGCAAAGCGCAAAACCGATCCCCATTATGCATGCAGGGACAAAAATCGACTTCATGGTGCCTAACATTCGCGACGGCGATACGAGTATGCCCGTACCGCCGTCAGAAGGAGCTCATCGAGCCTGAAACCCGCCTCGGCAAGCGAGGCGGGTTGCTGATCAGTTCTCTTCCGGAAGCGCGAAGACCCAGATCACGCCGCCCGTCGGAACGGTCGGGCCGGGCTTGAACTTATCCGGATAGGAAGTCGCAAGGCGGCTCTGCATGGAGGCCGCATCGATACCCCAACCAGCCTGGACGGAGACATACTGCTTGCCATCTACCTCGAAGGAAGAAGGCACGCCGATGACGCTCGAGTTGAGCTTCATCTCCCAGACGATGTCGCCCGACTTGGCATCGAATGCACGGAACATGTTGTCATTCGTTCCGCCGCCGAACACGAGACCGCCAGCCGTCGTCATAAGCGGGCCCCAGTTCGCCGAATTGGGGAACTCATGCGTCCACACCTTCTCGCCCGTCGACAGATCCCAAGCCTGAACCTCGCCGATGTGATCAGCGCCTTCGGCAAGATAGAGATCGGAGCGATCACCCTGCGTGCCACGTGTGAAGCTGGCGCCCGGACGGTACTCGACCACCGTGCCACCCTGCATCTTGGTGCAGAGATTCTCGTTCGCCGGAATGAAGACATAGTTTGTCTCCGGGTCATAGGCGATGGGAGGCCAATCCTTACCGCCCCAGAACGAGGGGCAGAAATCGCCAAGGATGCCCGTACCCGGCTTGGTTCCCTCGGCATACTCTACGCGCCCGGTCTCCGGATCCATGCTCTTGATCCAGTTTTCCTTCACGTAGGGAGTGCCCTTGATGAAGCCGATCTCGCCATCCGGCTTCCGCTCCAGCTCCCAAAGCACGCCGTTACGGGCGGCATGCACCAGGCCCGGCACGGTCTCGCCATCCTTGTTCGGCAGATCGACGAGAATCGGTGCCGCCACTTCGTCCCAATCGAACGAGTCGTTCGGATGGTATTGGAAGTGCCCCTTGATCTCACCGCTTTCCGGATCGAGGGCAATCACCGATGTGACATACAGATTGTCGCCTGGACGTTGATCGCCCATCCAGGGGCCACCATTACCGACGCCCCAATAGATCAGCTTGTTCTCAGGATCGTAGTGACCGGTGATCCAGGTTGAGCCGGCACCCGTCTTCCACGCCTCGTTGTCCGGCCACGTCTCCGAACCGGGCTCGCCCGGAGCGGGGATGGTATAGGTGCGCCATACTTCCTTACCATCGTCGGCGTTGAAGGCGGCGACGAAGCCACGGATACCACGCTCGCCGCCCGAAGTGCCAACGATGACCTTACCGTCGATCACAAGCGGAGCGAGGTTCGCGTAATAGCCATTCTTATAGTCGTCGATCGGGGCGGTCCACACTTCGGCGCCGCTCTTGGCGTCGAGTGCCACCAAAACCGCATCGCGTGAGGTGAAGAAGATCTTGTCGCCCCAGAAACCCACACCGCGATTTGTCGGATGCGAGCTGTGCATGTCTTCCGGAAGCGCACGCTGATAGCGCCAGAGGATTTCACCGGTGTCAGCCTTGATGGCCATTACCTGGTTGCTCGTCGTCGTGGCCTGGGTGACGAACATGATGCCGTTGATCACCATCGGCGGCGATTCATGTCCTTCGGCTGCTCCGGTGGAGATCATCCAGACCGGCTCCATGTCAGCCACGTTGTCCGTGGTAATCTGGTTCAGCGGACTGTAGCCCCAGCCGTCATAGGTGCGCCGATAGTTCGGCCAGTCACCATCAGCGGGTGTTGTCAGCATTTCCTGGGTCACGGACTTGTAATCCGGAATCACGACGGGTGCGGCGGGGGTTGTCGGAGCTCCTGCGGCAGCAGGGGGCGCGCCCGGCCCGGCCGGCGGAGCCGTCGGTCCAGCGGGGGGCGTAGTCGGTCCAGCAGGCGCCTGCTGGGCAAGCGACGTGGACACCATGAGCAGAGCCAGCCCTGCGCCGAGTAAACTCGAAGAAGCTAATTTGCGCGACATAATTCCCTCCCTAAAGAAGCGATTGAAAGTAAGAAGACGGCCGACGGAGGTCACCCTCCGACGCGCCCGTCGAGGCCAGCAGCCACGACAATTCTGTCCCCGTCGAGCTTGAGGGCAAGAGCCGGCAGCTTACGGGTGGCGGGACCTTGCATCACGGCACCGTTTTGCCGGGGATCGAAGCGAGACAGATGGCATGGGCATTCCATCAGAAAGTTCTCTGGTATCCAGCTAGTAACCTCGCAGCCTTCATGCGTGCAGATTGCGCTTTGTGCGACAACGCCACCTGCCGCGTACTTCTGCCCCTCGGGGCTGAGAACCGCAGGATCCCATCGGGTCAGCACAAGCAGATTCTGCCAGTTGTCACTGCGGACCGTCTGTGTTGCCGAGTCTGCCGGCCATGCCTGGAGCGGGGCCGAGTTCGGCACAATGTCCTCCGGTGTAAGTGGAGTGGTCTGGTCATCGCCACTGGCGCGGACCAGATAGTCGCCCGGCTGGGGAGGAGCGGAAGCTGCGTCCGCGTTCTGGCTATCGCCCTGGGCCAATGCAGGCGAGGCTGCGATGCCCACAATGCCGCCAACGACAAGGCGGCGGTTTATATTCGCCCGACAGCATCCCGCTGCCGGCTCCTGGTTTTCTGATTCACTTTTCAATGGATGTTTCAACAGATGATGTCCCTGAACTTGTTCCTGGGCACCTGGCCTATCCAATACCGCATCGGAGATTCAGTGAAAACTTGACATCGCCTAGGCGATGGACCCTCCTGGATGGCCTAGGGGACCTCCTCACGTCATTACGATATAAAGAGGAGAAGGTGACTGCAAGTAATAAAGTTGCAAATAAGTCTATCAATGCCCCCCTTTTAAATGGCACCATGGTGTGTCTGCAGCGAATCGTTGCGTGAATGACAGGAGGTGAACGGGTTTCCGTTCCCATTGCTCCCCGCCTACTTCACGATAGGAGGTATTTATAATGAAATATCTGATTCCGATCGCACTTGGTCTGATCCTTACTAGTTCAACGCTCGTGCACGCACAAAGCGCCGCGAACCAAAGCGAACAGCCATTCGAAGCAGGACAGCCTCTTGGCGTGATGGTGGACGGCAACCATACGCCTATATCGGAAAACGTCAAAGTCTACGGCGCAATCGTGAATGCCGAGAGCTGCTCATATGACGAATCACGAGACATGATCGTCGCTGTTAATAGAGGGGCGAATCAGGACGAGGCGCCAAATGACGGCTTCATCTCGCTGATCAACCATGACGGCTCCGTTCACACCGCGCGTTGGATCGGCCTCAATCGCAACGGGCTCGTGTTGAACCAGCCATTCGGAAGCGACATTCATGACGGTAAGCTTTATGTAGCCGACCGGGATGGCGGAACGGACGAGAACACGCCGACGGTTTCCGTGATTCGGATGTTCGACATGGAGACCGGGGCTCCCGCCGGGGAAATCAAGACGGAAGACTCGCCTGGCTTCAACGACATTGAGGTGGCATCCGACGGTACTGTCTACGCTACACAGACCTCCACCGGCGGACCGAACCCAGATCCTTCCGCATTCCGAGTTTTCAAAGTTACCCCGGACGGAACCTCGACGGTTCTGATCGAGGGTGATCCGCTAAACCTGCCAAATGGGATCGCCATCGACAATGACGGGAACCTCGTGGTTGTAAATATCGGGGACAACAAAGTGCTGACCTTCTCGCCCGATGGCGAGTTGCTCAAGACCGAAGAGGCCGCGCAAGCCGGGAGCGACGGAATTGTTATCATGGAGGACGGGACGAAATACGTCAGCAGCGTAAGGGAGGGAGGCATTTCCCGTATCTCGCCGGATGGCACAGCGGAACTCATTGCCACCGGTATCCCGAGCGCAGCATCTATGTGCCACGACGCGGGCGCGAACCAGCTCGTCATCCCGATGAACCCCAACAACGCCCTCGCTTTCGTTCCCTTGGGAAACTGATCGAACGGCGCCGCTTGAGAACGCCCCCCGGCCCGAAAATTCCGGGGGGCAAAGGCAGCCCACTGAATTACGGGCGCCTGCTCGAAATATGCCGATGTCCGTTCGGAGCCCTCGTCCCAACCTTCATCCACGTGACCTTGCGCATCCTTAGGCCAGGCCTCCTAATCAGTGCGCTCTTTGCCTTCATTCAGTCTTTCGGCGAAACGGTGGTGGCGATCTTCATCTCTAGCAGGGATGCCGAAACGCTACCCAGAAAAATGCTCGACAGTATCAGGCAGGAGGCCGACCCGGTTATCGCGGTTGTCTCTACGCTGCTCTACGCCGCCGTGCTGCTTTACGTGTCTGAGCCCCTCGCCCGGCGAGGCATTCGCAGCCGTTGCAAGATCGGCGCTGTGCGCTCCCTGGTGCGTTGATCTTGCTTTCCCGAGCCTACTTTTCGTGGATCTAAGGGGTGCCACTTGCTAAATCGTGCCATATATCCTGCATAGGAAATATGCGGATGGATATGGCAATAGCGACTATGGCCGAGGCTACCAAGGTTCCGATGCAGAACGTTCCTTGGTTCTGTCGTTCATGGACAGGGCAGGAAAGATTGCGATTGGTCAGCTGGCTGACGGATTTGGTATGTCCAAGACCCAGCTTGCCGAACAGCAGGGCTTGCGCGTGAGACTCTCTATCGGGCCGAGCGCAGCCGCGCCCCGAGGACGCAGGTCCGCCTCCGTGAAATGCTGGAGATCATCAGCCGCGTGACGGAATGGGGCCGGTGGAAAGGCCAGGGATGGCCTGGTATCGTGCGCAGCCCTTACCGGCGTTCGGCGGGCGAACAGCTGAGGCGCTGGTAAACAGGGCAAGGCTGCCGCTGTTTGGGACTATCTCGATCATATGGCGCTCGGCGGCTTTGCGTGAGGTTTGTAGGGACATCTTACCGGGCGCATGATCCGCGATGGGCGTTTATGCCTACGGGACCCCTTCTTTTTTATGGTCTAGTGCTCCGTGAAGGCGCGCGACATGCTGTCCGTGATCGGCTTCGTCAGATAGCTGAAGAATGTCCGTTCCGCCGTCTGGATAAGGATTTCGGCCGGCATGCCCGGAGTCGGGGTGAAGCCGGATACCCGTGCAATCTCAGTTGCAGGAAGGCGGATGCGTGCCAGATAGAAGTCCTGCGGGGCGTTCGGCTCGCCTTTGAGGGCGTCAGCGGATATATAGAAAACCTCGCCATTGAGGACGGGCGTGGTGCGCTGATTGAGTGAAATCAGGCGTATGGTTGCTTCCTGGCCCACCTTCACATCATCGATCTCGTTTCGGGGCACATGCGCTTCGATAATGAGGGGTGCGTCCGAGGGCAGGATTTCCATGATTCCCTTGCCGCTTTCGATGACCCCGCCCGATGTATGATAGTTGAGGCGCACCACGGTGCCCGTGACTGGCGCGTTGATCGTTGCCCGCTGGAGAACGTTTTTAGCTGCCCGCGACTGCTCGCGCACGGAATCGAGCTCTGCTTGAATCCTCTGCAATTCATCGAGTACCGCTTCTCGATAGGCCGTTTTCGTTTGGATGATCTGCTGTTCCTCTTTATTCACCTGGGAATGCGTTTCCGAGACCTCGGCCGCAAGGCGCGCGATCTCGCCCTCGGCTTCCGCAATTGCGCGCTGAATGGCCTTCATCTCAGTTTTGCGGATAAGCCCCTGCTTTAGCAGAACCTCTTTCCCCTCAGCTTCCTCCTTTAACAGACCGAGTTGAATAATCGTCGCTTCCCGCTGCTTCGCGTACCCCTCGGCCCGATAGCCCAGCGCCATGATATTCTGCTCCACAAGCGCGACTTCGCTCCCGAGCTTTGTTTTCCATGCTTCGAAATTGAGTTTTTGGGCCTCCAGGATGGGGGCTACTTCGGGATCCATCCTGTTGTCCGCAAGGATCGCAGGAAGTTCGATTTCATCCTTGCCTCCCAGCTGAGCGTAGAGGCGCGCGGATATGGCCTCCAGCCGTACTTGACGCAGGAACAGCTCCCGCTCCTTCGCGAGGGCGGCCGTTTCGTCGAGCAAGATGAGCGGCTGGTCGGACTTCACCTGATCCCCTTCGTTCACCAGGATTTCCTTGATGATCCCGCCCTCGAAATGCTGCACGATCTTATTCTGCCCAGTGGCGACGAAGCTGCCCTGCGCGATCACTGCCGCCGCAAGTGGGGCGGTAAGCGCCCAGCCGCCGAAGCCGCCGAAGGTGACGCCAAGCAGGATAATGCCGAAGGTCGTCTGCTTCCTGATGGAGCGTGGGACCTCCGAAAACCACTCGATGTCATGGACTTTTGCGATATCGGACATGAAGAGCCCTAGTGAAGTTGATGATGACCGAAGGCTCCGCCCTCGATGGTGACGCCGCGCGAGGTAAGTGCCTGTAGGACGTCCTTGCGCGTGCCGAACAGCGCTACGGTCCCGTTTACAAGCAGCAGGATCTTGTCGACCATATCGAGAAGGGAAGGTCGCTGTGTGATCGTGATTACGGTGATCTTGTTTTCCTTCGCGTGCTGGAGGGCGCGCAGCAGAGCGGCATCTCCAGCGCTGTCCAGGTTCGAATTGGGTTCGTCGAGAACAACCAGGCGCGGATTGCCGAAGAAGGCGCGGGCGAGCGCGATGCGCTGCTTTTGCCCGCCGGAGAGCGGCGATCCGTCCGCCGCCACAACGGTTTCGTAGCCGTGCGGCAGGTTCGCGATCATCTCATGCACGTCCGCAAGTTTTGCCGCTTCGTAGATCTGCTCGTCGGTCGCATCATCGCGCATGCGGGCGATATTGGCCTTGATGCTGCCCGGGAAGAGCTGAACGTCCTGCGGGAGATAGCCTATACTCTCGCCGAACTGCCGCTGGTCCCAGTTGCGCAGGTCCATAAGATCGAGCCGCACGCTGCCCGATGTGGGCAATATGGAGCCGACCAAGGTTTTGCCGAGCGTCGTCTTTCCCGCGCCGGAATTGCCGATCACGGCCAGCGAGTCACCGGGCGCTAGCGCGAAGGAAATGCCGTTAAGGACGACGCGCTTTGTCCCTTGAGGCACATATAGAAGCCGCTCAACATCGAGCCGGCCTTCTGGCCGAGGCAGGTTGAGGCGCTCAAGGTTAAGGGGCGACGACTTCAGGAGCGTCGAAATTCGTTCGAAAGCAGAACGTGACTGGCTGTACTGGCTCCAGCCCTCGATCGCGCCCTCGATCGGCGCAAGCGCACGGCCGGCGATGATGGAAGCCGCGATCACCATGCCGCCAGTGATCTCACCTTCTATGGCAAGATACGCACCCCAGCCGAGCATGCCGACCTGGGTGAGAAGCCGCGAAGCTTTCGATAGCGCGGCGAATACAATGTTGCGATCCTGCGCGATGACCTGGGCCTTGAGCGAACCTGCGGTGTCGCGGCCCCAAATCTGCACCGCCTCGGGGATCATAGCCAGCGCGTTGATGATCTGCGAGTTGCGCGACATGGACTCCAGATGAAGATTGGCCTTGACCTGGGAGGCGTTGGCTTCGCCGAAGGGCTTTACCGTCGCGCGCTGATTGAGCAGGGTGAAGGCTAGAAGCAGAAGGCCCGTCAGAACGACAATAAAGCCCAGATGCGGGTGGATCAGGAACACTGCAAGGACGAAGAGCGGCGCGATCGGTGCGTCAAGAAAGGCCAGCAGCGTGCGCGAGACAAGGAAGGAACGAACCTGCTGCAGGTCACCCAGGGTCTGGTACTCGCGACCATTGCTGTAGAGGGAAGCGCGTGCCGCGGCGCTCAGGATGGGCGCGCCGAGCTGGGCGGCAAATTCCACCGCAGTTCGCATCAGAATGAAGCGCCTGATGGCATCGAACACCGCCTGCAGGATTACGGCGGCGACGATCACGACGGTCAGCATCACAAGCGTATCCAGCGACCGGCTTGTCATGACACGATCGGAAATCTGGAAGAGATATATCGGGATGGCCAGAACAAGGACGTTGGTGGCCACCGTGAAAAGCATCACGATGGCCAGATTCTTGCGGACCGCGTTAAGGCCTGCCTTCAGGCAGGCGGCGAAATCGATCGGGCCAAGGCGCTTGTGAAAGACGCCGTCACCGCCGCCGGCAGGCTGGCTCCTCGGTCCGCCGCCGGCCGTAGCCGCCGGTTCGGCGGGAGTGCGCTTTCTTGCCTCGACAGGAACCCCGTCTTCATCCATCGGGACCATTCCTTTAAGGCGCGATCCTTCGTTGCTTTCCTTCCGGGCCGGTTCTTCAATTAGCACCTCTTCCTGCCTCTCAAAGGGTTTTTGGGGCTCATCGGCGCCGGACAACTGGTCCTCCTCCGGCTTTAGATCTGTCTCGGTGCTCGCTGGGATGGCATTCACATTTACCGCGTTCGGGCTTTCCTGAGCCTCGACAACGCTGTGTTCCCGCCTTTCGTTATCGACGGTGGTGAAAACCTCCAGCACCAATTGGTCAATCAGCGCCTCGGTCACGGCAAGCCGTCCCGGGTGCGAAAGCCGGTCGCGGCCGGCCGAATAGCCGTCGCCTTGATTGGCCGGCCGGGAGAGACCATCGCTCTGCTGCCATTGCCACATGGGTGTAGATGCA
Organism: Chelativorans multitrophicus; assembly: GCF_011317445.1. Classification (GTDB taxonomy): domain Bacteria; phylum Pseudomonadota; class Alphaproteobacteria; order Rhizobiales; family Rhizobiaceae; genus Chelativorans; species Chelativorans multitrophicus. Next base: position 1,817,952 of record NZ_JAAAPL010000001.1, on the reverse strand, counting down.
GGGATGATTTCCGACATTACGGGTTCTCGACCAGTCATCCTAGCAATGTGCTGTCGGAGTGGAGGTAATCTGCCTCGCCGTGATGCGTCGGAACGTGTTCGGAATGTCCCGCCACCTCGTCATCCAGAAAGGCGATGGCTTCATTGACCAGAATGTCCGGGTTTTGGCCGCCGAGGTCCGAGCCGGTGCCAATGATCTCCGCTTGAATCAGGACATCGGTCGAATATTGCCCGGCGCCCACATAGGTTTTGCCGAGGGCGTCGAGATCCATAATCGCAGCATTGTTCGCCAGGACGTTTTTGCCGGTCGTGACGGACCATTCGGCATCCGGGTGCGATTTGATGGCGTTCATCGCTAAGGCGAGCTGATCGCTGTCGCCTAGGATGTTGGTCTGCTTGATGTATTGCAGGTTAAGCAGATCGCCGCTGATATAGAGCACACGGAGCGCGCCGGTACCTGCAAAGGCGGGGTCAGACAGGATGCCATCGCTCACGTAATCCTCGCCGGCCGCAAGCTTTTCTGCCGTCTGGCGATAGGCCTCGGGCATCTGCTCGAACCGGTTTGCGCCGCCCACATTGTAGATGTGAGCCTGGTTCCAGAGCAGGTTATCAGAGGTCGATAACGAACCTTTGCCGGTGGTTTCGAAGCCCTCGACGGCGCCGATCAAATCGTTATCGCAGAGGATGTTCATCTGTTGAATGATGCTGGCGTCATAGACATTGCCGCCGATGATGATGAGGTCGTAGCCGAAGCCGATCTCATTCAGCGAAATATCGTTATAGGCGGTGTTGTTACCGGAATAGATCCGGCTGGTGACGCCTGAGGAGGAGGCGATACCGATATCATTATCGCTCATGAACGTGAACTGTTGCAGCCAGTTCATGATCATGAGATCGCCTTCGATCCGGGTGACCACCCAATGTTGCGGAAAATCGGGTTCGGGACTCGAGACCTCGTTTTGCTTCCCAAAGTCGTCGAACCGCTCGAACGTGGCGATATTGAAAGACTGCGTCGGGTCAGGCTGGCGAATCCAGTCGCCAACAGCGGAGGTGACATAGTCGTTATCGCACCAGGCATTGATCTGGATGATCGCGTTGACCTCGATATGCTCACCCATAACCGCAGTGACGGGCGCGGCGGTCCAGAAACTCTTCAGAATCGCATTGTTAATAAGAATATTGCCGCCGGCCTCGACGCTAACCGACACGTCGATCTCGATGCCATTCTCCGTAATCCTGGCATTGCCGCTGCTATTGGAATTGTCAGTCTCGTCCTCGAAGCTGTGATAGTCCTCGAATCTCGGTATGTCCCCATCAACCCTCTCGCCATTTACGAAGGAACCTTCGATCTGTTCCTCTTGGGCGACGGTGACATTGTCCTGCTGATCCTCCGGCACGCCCTCAAGGATGTTGGCGGCGGTCTTGACGAAGCCCGCGATCTCTTCCGCCGTCCTGGGCATTTCAAGCTGGTCGAGATGCATGAACTCGGAAGCTTGCTCCGCAAGCTCGATGAGTGCGGCATCACTTACGGGATGGGGGGCGAAAACCAGTCCATTGCCGCCGACGCTGAAATAGTCGTCATCGGAAAGACCGATGCCCTGGTGAAAATAGTTCGCCACGGAGCCGACCGGCTCGATCTCCGGCAGGTGAACACGATAGGAAGCGGCGTAAACCACCGTCGCGGCCGCGGAGGAAAACTCGCCGGATATAGCGCTATCGGGGGGGCCGGAAAGCGGCACCTCGGGCCGGGAAAAGGTGAGCTTGTGAACTGCTTCGATTGGAACGATCGGCTGTGGGGGCGCCTGGTAGGCAAGCCCGGGCTCGTAGCCTAAAAGCTGATAAGGCGCCTCGAAGGAAAGGCGCGTGTCAGGCAGGTCGGGATGAGGAGCGTTCAGAGCTTTCCCGGCCTTGAACTCCTGGTAAGCCTCTCTTAAGCGCGCTTCCTCGACCGTGAGGTCGAAGAACCCGATGAAATGGGCAATGGCTTCAGTGATCCGATCCATGTGCATGAGTGCCATCTCCTCTCAAGATCGGCTGATCGCATGGCCATTAAGACTGCGCGGGAAAGCCCGCGCAGTCCCAGTTTCATCGGCTTGCGGAGGCGAAGCCGACAAAACGCCCCCCTTAGGTGGTTGCGTCGTCGAAGTCTTCGCCTGCCACGGTGCTCGTGAGATCACCACCTACAACGGTCATGTCGATCGCGTTTTGTTGCAGGTTGGCACCCATCACGATTTCCTGGTTGAAGGCGCTTGTGCTAACGGCAGAATCGGCACTGGCCGTGCTGTGTCCGTAGACATAGCCATCGTCCCCATTGCCCGTCCCCCAGCTTCCGCCATCGCCGCCTGCGCCGCCCGCGCCCGTGAGGGCCGTGCCGCCCATGCCGCCTGCGCCGCCGCCTCCGGCTGACGCCCAGCCGCCAAGTCCGTCACCGCCATCACCACTTACCCAGGCGCCGCTCAACGCGCCGCCACCTACACCACCGCCGGCTGTTGCATCGCCAGCTGTGGAATCGCCACCCGTCGCCGCGCCGCTAACGGCTGCGCCGCCGGTGCCTGCGCCGCCGGCGCCACCAGCGCCGCCGGTTCCGAAGCCGCTACCGGTGCCGGTACCGTCACCAGTGCCGGTTCCAGTCGCCGCGCCACCAGCTCCACCGGCGCCACCCGGGCCGGCTGCTCCGCCGGCACCGCCAGCCCCACCAGTGGTGGTGCCGCCCGTACCCGCGGTATTGGTTCCGCCTGCGCCGGCATCTCCGGTATCGCCGCCGAAGTTCAGGATCGGGATTATAGCATCGATAGCATCGACCCCGTCGCCGGCGGTAGCGTCGCCACCGTTGGCATCTTCCGTGTCCCCACCGTTAGCGTCTCCGCTTGACCCGCCGTCGCCGCCGTCGCCACCATCGGTGTCGCCGCCGTCATCGCCGTCGCCTGCTAAAGCTGCGCCGATGCCAAGGCCAAGCCCGAGCCCCAGGCCGGTGCCTGTGCCGATACCGCCGTCGCCGCCGCGACCGCCGTCACCGCGCCCGCCATCGGCCCGGCCGCTGTCGCCGTTGCCTCCAGTGGAACTGCCACCAGTCGCAGCGCCACCCGCGGCGTCGCCGCCGGCTGCGCCGCTGACTGCGGTTCCGCTGCCATTGCCGCCCGTGCCGCCAGTTGCCCCGGCTATACCGCCGAAGCCGCCATCACCACCGTCAGCGTCGGCATCCGAGCCGCCGTCTCCTCCGCCGCCGCCGGCCGAAATGCCGTCGTCAGCCTTGGCAAAGCCGCCGTGGGATTCGATTTCCTGGCCGAAATAGTCGTCGTTCCTGACCTCGGCATTGTTGAGGGTGTCATCGTCAGAAATATTGGCTGCCTGGCTGATGACATTGGCGACGTCGTTGCCGGCTCCGTCGAGCGCTTCGTTCAGGATGTTCTCGAAATTGATGTTGAACATGCCCTCGATCGTGCTGTTGTCGATATCGGCAAAGTCGTCGTCCGAAGGCTCATAGCCGGTCAGGTCGACACCGACATCGACCGTGACCGTCGTGGTGCTGTTCGTGTTGCTCGTGACGGTGTTGTCGTTTGTGGTGGTGTTCAGATTGCCGTTGAGGTTTCCGTTCAGATTGCCGTTGCCATTCAGATTGGTGTTGTCACCAGTACTGGTGGCGCTGCTCGCGGCATTTGCACCCGCGGTGCTGTCTGACGTGCTGTCCGACGTGCTATCCGTCGTATTCGTGTTGTTGTTGGTGTTCGTGCTAGACTGCGTTTGCTGCTGCTGTTGCTGCTCACGCTGCTGCTGTTGTTGCTGCTGTTCCTGTTCCTGCGAAGGATCGAGCCAGCCGAAAATGTGGTTGTTGTTGTTACCCATTTGTCGTGTCCTCAAGCGAGGCCGCGACAGCTTGACCGCTATTCATCTTCTTAGGGCCTTCGCTGTGCGGGCCGTTGAAAATAGATCAATCAGACGGCCGAGCGCGCATCGGCGCGCGGCGGACGCCGTTTCGTGACGGTGTTCTCTGCAGTCCTCCCTTTTGCTCCTGAGCGAAAATTGAGCGGAGGCTCGCTGGACGCATGACAACGAAGTTCCAGGGGCGATTCCGCTCCAACGCCGAAAGTGTCACGCTGCTGCGGCTTCAAAAGAAGACGGCAGTTCGACCTAAAGGTTCTAAAAAGAGGCGGATGACGGACTAGGGGTTCCCCCCACGCGGGAATGAGCTGCCTTATCAAAATCGACGCCGGCCTGCCGCAAGACGCCCCCCATAAGAGCTAAAAGGCCGGGCGACTACGCCAATCGATGGATTTCGCCGGTGCCTCGATCCGCTACACTTGGCTGTTCCGCCCTGGGCGGCAATGCGGGGGATGCCAATGCCCAAACTCCAGGAAATCCTTCTTCTCGTCGGGCAGCTCAACTATACGTGGACCAATACCGAAAGCCTGCTCATCTATCTCATCGGCGGGCTCGCAGGGGTGGACAAGGAAACGGCGATCGTCGTTTTCCTGACGCTCAACACGACGCGCGCGCGCATCGACCTTGTCGAACGCTTGGCGAAAATGCAGAAGACGCCGCCGGAATGCCGGGCGGATATCCTGCAAGTCACAGGCCGTCTTTCGAAGGAAGCGGTGCTCCGCAACAAGTTCAACCACTGCATCTATTCGTTCGACCCGGAAAGCGGGCGCGGCATCACGCAGCTGATGCGCATTTTCGAGAGCAGAGACGAAATAAAATACGGGAAGGTGGAAAGCCTTGATGAGCGGGAATTGGCGAGGATCAGGAAAAGCATCGCTTCCCTGATCGAGCTCAACAAGACTATCTGGGCAGTCGCCCGGAAGTACGAATTTCCAATATCCTGACGGTCAGACTCTAGGGACCCTCCGGTGCCGCCTCGTCGCCATTAAGCCGCTGTGCGAGCCCTTCAGGATCAAGCGGCTGTCCGGCAAGCACCAGTTCCGCCGCCTTGAAAGCTCCGGCAGTCAGGCGAAGCATGGGCTCGGGGCCGAGCATCTCCAGCGGCATCCCCATCTGACCTTTGCCAGGGCTGCGCGGCGGCCAAACCTTGAGACCAAAGTAGCGCGCGGCTTTTCGGTCAATGTCGCCCCAATACTGGATGATGGCGACGCCGGCGGACGCCTTTGCGAGCTTACCCAGGGCGCCGATGTCAAGGCGCGCCTTATCTGCCGGACGCTGCGCGAGCACGATGGCGTCCCAAGGATGCGTGAAAACAACGTCTGGGCTCTGGAACACTACGACCTGCGCTCCGGCCTCCCTGAGCCCGCGCTGGAGATGGTAAGCCAGAGGATTGTCGCAAATGAGCGCGATAACGGCCCTGTCGACCGATATGCCCGCAGCTTCGAACATCCTCAAAAGAAGCGCCGGTTGGAAATCGGCCCCGCCGACCAGGGCATGAGACTGATTGACCGCGGCAACGGGAACCTGGTGTTCCCGAGCCGCCTTGATGTCAAGATCATCCGGCAGCACCATCCATGCTTCACGCATGGTGGCAATGACAGCATGCCGCGGCAGCCGCTCGATGATGGAGCGCGTGATCGGACGTATCGGCTCGCTGTTGAAAAGGAGATTGGTGTTGGTGCAGGTCTGATGGTCGATGCGCTCTCGCATGCTGAGCCGGCCATCAACCCGCGCAAGCGCAGCGAGCGAATGGGTGATATCGGCAGCTTCCTGAGCCGAGTAGTACCGATTGGAAGGACGGGTGACGGCGGTTACGCTCTGCGCTCCCCCAAGCAGTGCAATCGTCGCCGCCGCTGCCATATAGCCACTTGCCGCAGGCACGACCAGGTTGAGGCCGGCTAGATTGAGATCGAAGCTCTCAATCATTCGATGAATGAGCGAAAGCATCAAGGGCATATCCGTTTGTGAGATCGATCGTTGGGAGCTGCTTGCGTGCCACATCACCCGCTCGCGCCCGTCTCGCCGATACTCATCTGCCTTTGCTCCTGCTGTGCCGGCCTTGGCCGCATAAATTCCCCCTCGGTGAAGCGGCTCACCGGAGTTTTGCAAAAACCTCAGGACTCGTAAGGCTTTATCGCTCATGCATTTTCGCTTTGTCCCCCCATCGGTGCATTAGCGAAGCAAATCATAGAGCCGCATTTTTTTGATGTAGACCGGATATTTGGGCAAAATTACCAACGCATAGGTGTTAGCGGTCTCATCTAGTGAGCGTAACTGATATCCTGATCTAATCATTTTAGGATTGGCAGCAGGCCGCGCCGGCCTTCGAAACAGGCTGGAATGGAAAAAGCAGGGCGCTTCCGCTGCCCTGCCCATCCTCTTTTCGTACGAGATTCTTTCGTGCCCGAGACGTGGCGGACGGAAGCCGCTTCGATCGGCCTATGCCGCTGCCTGGCTGGGGAAGATCGATTCTTCCGGCGGGTGTCGGTTCGACTGGGCGTCGATGATCTGTTGCATCCGGGCCTTGAAGTTGGCCTCGCTGAATTGTGCCGCGTGGTCCCGGATGACGTCGGGGCGGAATGTTCTCTCCATCGATTGGAAGCGCCGCACCGCCTCGATCAGGCTTGGCACGGTCTGCTCGTGGAAAAGAATCCCTGTGCGCCCAGGACTGACGCTGTCCAGCGCGCCACCCCGCCCATAGGCAATCACCGGCCGGCCGCTGGCCATGGCTTCCACGGGAACGATACCGAAGTCTTCTTCCCCGGGAAAAACAAGCGCTCGGCACCTCGCTAGCATCTCCTTGAGAAGGGGGAAGGGCGCGCGGCCGAGGAAGCTTACGGTCGGACCGGCAATTCGTCTCAGCTTGTCCATTTCGCTGCCTTCACCGATGACGACCAGGTTTTCCCCCATTTTCGTGAATGCCTCGACTGCCAGGTCGGCGCGCTTATAGCCAACGAGTTGCCCCGCCAGCAGGAAGAAGTCCTTGGTAGCCGCGGTGGGGGCGAATTCATGCACCGAAACCGGCGGACTCAGAACGGTGGCGCTGCGCCGATAGTATTTTTCGATACGATCGGCGACATGACGCGAATTGGCGACGAAATGGTCGACCCGAGCACTGGTGCTCACGTCCCAGGCCCGCAGCGGCGGAGCCATCATTGTCAGGAGGGCGCGAGCGAGCATCCCCGAATTCGCCCGATAGAAATGGTAGTGATCCCAGAGGTAGCGCATGGGTGAATGACAATAACAGATATGCACCGCCTGCGGGCCGGGCACGATGCCTTTGGCCGGACCGGATTCGCTGGAAAGTATGAGATCATAGCCCGATAGATCGAAGCTTTCGAGGGCGAAGGGCATCAGAGGCAATAGCGACTGATAGTGCTTCACCGCCCCTGGAATCTTTTGAAGGAAAGAGGTGGTGACCTTGTGCCGGCGGATCTTTTCCGAAACCTTTCGCTCATCATAGACCAGAGTAAAGATATCCGCGTCGGGATACATGTCGCAGAAGGCTTCCACCACCTTCTCCCCGCCACGCATCGACACCAGCCAGTAATGGACGATTGCAACCCGCACGTTCTTTTCCCCCAAAGCGCCCGAATGGCAATCATGGGCAAAAAGCGCCGCGCGAGGCATGTTGTCCATCCTGACGGCTCTCTCCGCCGAAAGATCACTTGGCCCGCGCAAAGGTTCGCGCGCCTCCTCCGATCGGTTTTCGGCACCCGTTTTGCTCGGCCTTTTCTGTCCCAAAGTGGAATCCCGCACGCCCATTCTCGCCGAAAGTGAGTAGGCCCCGCGGGCTTTACCGCGCCGGGAAACGAAGGAAGATCGGTAACGGCCAGGGCTCGTCGCATGCCCGGTCAATGCTGATGCCTCAGGGGGGCTCTCATGTGCGGGATCGATACGGATAGGAAGCCTGTATTCTCCTTGGCGCGACTGGCTCCTGCCGCCATCGCTCTTATGGCCTGTGTTGGCTCCGTAGCTGCAAGCGCTGAGGAACTGTTCCTGCTCCGGCCGCAGACACGGGTGAAAGTGACCGTCCTCGAATGGATGCCCACCGCCGGCGAATATCGTGAATGGACCGCGCTCAACGGCGAATATGTGGTTTCGACAGCAGGTTCCATATCGGTGCCTCTGGTGGGCGAGGTGTCCGCCGACGGACGCACAGTGCTGGAGGTGGCGGGCCGCATTGCCGAGGCGCTGCGGCAGCAGACCGGTCTGGTCAATCCGCCAGCGACCTCGGTCGAGGTGGTGCGGTATCCCTCCATATATGTGAATGGCAGCGTCGACCGGCCTGGCGAGTTCGAATACCGGCCGGGGCTAACCGTGCTTCAGGCGCTTGCCATGGCTGGCGGGCGGGTAAGAAGGACCGATCCACTCGGCGGCTATTCCGAGCTGGAGCAGATCCGATATGTGGGCAAACTCGGTCGCGCGGAGCTCGAAATGAATCGCAGCGCCGTCAAGCAAGCGCGCCTGGAAGCCGAGCTGCAGGAGAAATCCACGATCGAACTGCCGGCGGAGCTCCAGCAAGGGAGCGCCAAGCAGTCCGTTGAGGCGATCCTTCGGGAGGAGGAGGCTATTTTCAGTGCCCGCACGGATTCTTTCGCGCGGCAGCTCCGCTCACTTGAGGAGCTTTCGGCGCTGTTCGCGGAAGAAATCAAGGTTCTCGAAGAGAAGATGGCGGCGCAGGACCGGCAGGTGAGCATCGCCGAAGCCGAGCTGAAGGACATTTCGAAGCTGGTGAACAGCGGCACGGTGACCAAATCGCGGGAAACGAGCCTGGAGCGCATTCTGGCTGACCTGCAGAGCGACCGGCTGGATCTCGCTATCGCTTCGATGCGGGCCAAACAGAGACTGAGCGAGACGGAACGCGATATCGTAAACCTGAAGAGCCAGCGCAAGACGGAGATCGTCCGCGATCTTCAGGTCGTGAATTCCGAGCTTGAAGAGCTTCGGCTCAGGCGCGAGATCTCGCGGCAGCTCCTCCAGGCCACAGGAGCCTCGATCTCGAGGCGCGGCATGGAGCTGATGATGGACAATCAGACGCTCAGCTTTTTCATCGTGCGCGGCGGTGACAATGGCGAGACTTTTCAGGCGTCGCCTGCAACGCGCCTGGAACCGGGCGATGTGCTTGAGGTGCGCCTGGATTTTCCGGAGATGGCCGCGGGAACCGCGCCGTCCGCGCCTGCGGCATCCGTCAACCTTCTTTCGCGGTGAAGTAGGACCAGGAAGGCGCTAGAGGCGGGGGAACCAATGGTTATTCAGGAAATTCGCAAGTTCGGCGGAGAGCGTGGCGCTTCGGCCCAGGGGAAAGAATATCTCTCTTTCCGTGACATCTGGCTGTTCCTTCGCCGGCATTTGATCATCCTCATTCTGGCGGCCATGGCGGGCATTGCCCTCGGAGCGCTCTACACCATTAAGACCGTGCCCACTTACTCAGCCGTGGCGCGTCTCGTCATCGATCGCGAGCAGGCGCGGATCGCCTCGCAGGATGCATCGACCGGAACAATCATCATCGAAGCCGCGGAGATCGCGAGCGAGGTGGAGATCGTCAAATCCGAGGCAATCGCAAGAGCGGTCATCCAAGAGCTAAATATGGTCGGCGATCCGGAGATCCTGGAGAGCCGGTCCTGGAGATCCGCGGTTCGATCCGCAATCGCTTCAGTTCTCTCCCTGTTTCGCAAGCCGGAAGAGGAAGCCAGCGCTCTGCCCGACCAGGAAGCACTGATGCGCCGTACCATGGTTGGCTTCCTGGGGCGGATGACCGTGCGCCGGGTTGGACAGTCCTATGTCATCGAGATCGGATACACTTCGACAGACCCCGACAAGGCGGCGCGCGTGGCGAATGCGATATCCGAAGCGTATATGCGTTCCAATCTGGAGTCTCGGGCGGAAGCTCTGACCCGTGGCGGGGCGTGGCTTGAAAGCCGACTTGTGGATCTGGGGCAGCAGGCCCATGCGGCGGCGCTCCAGGTGGAGGAGTACCGTAACAAAAACGACATTACCCAGATCGGCCAGGCGACTTCTCTCGATCACCAGCAACTCGCCGATATCAGCTCACAGCTTCTTGTCGCGCAGGCCAATACGGCGACGGAGGCTGCCAAGCTCGCCACGATCGACCGGCTGCTCGCCGGCAATATCGACAATGGCTATGTCGGAGAGGCACTGAACAACTCCGAGATAGTCAAGCTGCGCGACGAGTTGCGTGTGGCCGCGGCCAAGCTCGAAACATTGAGCGGCCGCTACGGCCCGGATGGCGCGCCTGTTATTGCCGCGCAAGAGGAGATGGACCGTCTTCAAGGCGAAATCCGCCGTGAACTCCTGCGCATACAGGGCGTCTATAGATCAAACCTGGAAACGGCGAAGACGCGCGAGAAGCTTCTGAGCGAGCAGCTTGACGCCCTGAAGAAGACGGCGGCCGGCACCAATCTTGCCCGCGTGGAGCTGGCGGAGCTGGAAAGCCGGGCCACCACCTACCGGCGCATGTATGAAAGCCTTTTGCAGCAGCTCATCATCGCCCTTCAGAAGCAGTCGTTTCCGGTGGGCGAGGTGCGCATGGTCACCGCCGCCACGCCGCCGCTCGCCAAGACATGGCCGAAGACCACTTTGGTCATACCCTTTTCCATGCTGCTCGGGCTTGCCGCCGGCGTGAGCCTTGCGGCACTGCGGGAGGTTCTCGATCGCCGTGTCGGATCGGGGCAGCGCCTCGGCCAGGAACTGGGGCTGCCGATCCTCGGCCGCGTACCGGCGACTCGCTTCACATCACGAGCTCCCGGTGGCCAGGTGGCGAATCCCTCGATGCGGCATGTGCTCGACGCACCCTATTCCAATTTTTCGGAGGCGCTGCGCAGCGTGAAAAACTCCATCGATGCGATGTTCCCGCCGAACAGCGCCATGGTTATCGGCGTTACATCCGTCAATGCGGGGGAGGGTAAGAGCACAATCTCCGCGAACCTGGCCCAACTCTATATCAATGAGGGAATACCGGCGGTTTTGGTGGACGCCTGTTTTTCCGATCCTCATCTGAGCAGATTGGCGGAGCTTCACGGCGAGGAACTGGGGCTTGCGGTGGCACAGCCCGCACCGATGCAGGGGCCGAAGGGAGGGCGCAAGCGCGCACCCAACGGCATGACGGCTCAAGTCCCGGGCGAACTGGCGCTAAAGGAAGTGCAAAGCGGTACTGTCGCGGCGGCCGAAGAGGCGCCGATGGTGCCGGTACTTACAGCGGACCAGATCAGGGACGCGGCGAACCCCGCGCGGCGTTTTGCCTATCTCCCGGCCCTCAAAGTGCAGCTGGAGCTGCTGCGGCGCCGCTATAACGTGATCATCCTCGACCTTGCGGCTTTCGAGAACTCCGTCGACGCACGAGTGGCCAGCACCTATGTCGACGGGCTCCTGCTTGTCCTGGGCAATTGCGAGAAATTGACGGTTGAACGGCTGGCGGATGCCCTCGCCACGTTCGGCAAGTCGCGGGTGGGCATTCTTGGCGTGGTCTTCAACCGCAATATGGGGCGCGGCGAGCAGATCGCGGCGAGGTTGAGAGGGATCAATGCCTTGTTGGTAAGACTCGTGACGTCGTGGAGGCAGCTCGATGCAAGAGTCAGCAGCAGATTTTGGGGGCGCTAGCCGCTCCTTCCGCGTCGCGATCGGCATCGCGACCAGCGGCCGACGTGAGACGCTGCACGCGGTCCTTCCTCATCTGTCGCGACAGTGCCGGCAACCCGACGAAGTGATCATATGTGCGGCCGACGAAAGTGATATCGATCCCGCAATGCTCGATGGCGGCGGCATGACGATCCGCGCCCTGTTCTCGGAGCGTGGGCTCTGCCGCCAGCGGAACCAAATCTTGCGGGCGGCTTCAAATGCAGACATCGTCCTGTTCCTGGACGATGATTTCCTGATGGCGCCTTCCTATCTGGCCAGGATGGAGCAGGTGTTTCGCGCTGACCCGTCGATCGTGATGTGCACTGGGACGGTCATGGCCGACGGTATCACCGGTCCGGGGCTTGCGATGAAAGATGCGCTGGCGGTTCTCGACCGCCAGACGGAGCCGGCTCAAACGGAAATCACGCCGATCTACAACAGTTATGGCTGCAACATGGCCGTGCGCATGGGGCCGGTCCGCGCACATAACCTCGCCTTTGACGAAAATCTGCCGCTCTACGGCTGGCTGGAAGATGTGGATTTCAGCCGGCAGATGGCGCGTTACGGAAAGATCGTGCGGTCAGCGAATCTTATCGGCGTGCATCTCGGGACGAAGTCGGGGCGCACATCCGGCCTGCGCTTCGGATATTCGCAGATTGCAAATCCCATCTATCTGGTTCGCAAGAAAACAATGAGCCTGAGGCATGCCGCGGTTCAGGTCGCGCGGAACCTTGCCGCCAATACCGCGAAGCTCGCGGCGCCCGAGCCGTGGGTCGACAGGCGCGGCCGCTTTCACGGCAATCTTCGTGCCTTGGGGGACTTGGCTCGCGGACGGCTTGCCCCACAGAACATCCTCTCGCTCAAATAGGCTCGCCATGAAGCCGGATCGCGTCGTCATCATCAATGACCGGTCCGCTGCGGTGGGTGGAGCCTCCAACCTCTCGCTCCTCCTTCGCACATCCCTTCAGGAGAAGGGTGTGCCCGTTACCTTTTTTGCAGGCGATCAAGCCAGTCCGGCTGCCTCTGGTGCCGACACGATCAATTTGAACGGGCTGCATTTGCTCGAGCAAAGCAGGTTAGCAGCTTTTGCCGCGGGCATTTACAACAGCTCCGCATACGCCGCGCTCGAGCAGTTCATCCGTTCGTCCGACACGACCTCCACCATCTATCACGTGCATGGATGGTCGAAGATCCTTTCGCCGGCAATCTTTCGTGCGCTGGGCTCCGTGCGCCAGCGCGTGGTGCTCCACGCACACGACTATTTCCTGGTCTGCCCGAACGGAGGCTTCGTCAATTATCCGGGGTTGTCTGTATGCAATCTCAGGCCGATGTCTATGGCTTGCTTGACGACCCAATGCGACAAGCGCGGTTTCCACCAGAAGCTTTGGCGCTCGGCAAGGCACGCGGTGCGCCAGGCAGTCTTCGATATCCGCGCCAAGTCCGCGCATATCGTGCTGGTGCATGAGGGGATGCGACGTTATTTCGACCTCGCGGGCGTGGCGGGGGAGCATATCGTCACAGTCCGCAACCCCGTTGAACCATTTCTCCCGGAGCCAGCCGAGCCGGCAAGCTCCAGCGATTTCTTCTTCATCGGCCGGCTGGAGCCTGAAAAAGGTTTCGAGGACGCGGCCCGTGCCGCGCGCATGGCTGGCGTTCCGCTTCAAGTTATTGGAGATGGCGCCGGGCGCGGCCTGCTGAACAGGGACTATCCGGAGATCGTCCTGCACGGGTGGAAAAAACGTGAGGAGATTATCCCGCTTATCAAGCGCGCGCGCGCCGTTGTCATCTCCTCGCGCGTGCCGGAGCCGTTCGGCCTTGCCGCGCTGGAGGCGCTCGGGAGCGGAATCCCCGTAATTCTGCCAGCCGAGGCGCTGCTCAGCAATGAGATCGTCGAAGCGGGATGCGGACTGAGCTTCAAGGCGGGAGATGTGCAAGGCCTTTCCAATGCCATGCGCCGCCTGGCTTCAGACGACAGCCACGTGCGCCGTATGGGGCGCATCGGCTTCTGCGCAGCCCCCCATATGGGTAACACCGCAAAGGGATGGGCCGACGCCCTGATGACGCTCTATGCCTCGGTTCTGGAGCGATCGCGCTTGACTCTCCACTAGCGGATGAGATGCGCTTCGACGCGATTAACACTTTCGTGCTGGAAGGCGGAAAGAGGCGGCGGTGGGTCAGCGCCGTGGGGTGGATGAATGATAAGAGGAGTACGGAACCTGTCAAAGCGCATCGAAATATCTGTAGCAATACCCCAATAGAATTATAGGCGCGCAAACAGGCCCGAGATAATATTTTTGCTAGAAGCTGACGTATGGTCGGCGGGGAAAATATTGGGGATCAACTATGCTTTCTGCGCTGGAAGGCGCGGTTCGTGACTCAGTTCGCTCACGTAACCGGCAAAGACGAAGTATTATAGACATTATAAAGAAAGTCTTTGATTTCGTATTCTCAATTTGTGCGCTTCTGTTTCTTTTTCCTGTGATAGCTGTCATATGCATTCTTCTTTTCATTCAGGATGGATCGCCGCTTATCTATAGCCATAAGCGGATTGGCAGATATGGCCGGGAATTCGATTGCCTAAAGTTTCGCACCATGCGCCGAGATGCCGACCGGAGCCTGCAGGAATTTCTCTGCGCTAACGAGGCCGCGCGCCGCGAATGGGAGATGAACCGCAAGCTGCGAGACGATCCGCGGGTGCACTCCATGGGCCGTTTCCTCCGAATGACCAGCCTCGACGAAATTCCGCAGTTCGTGAATGTGCTCAGGGGCGAGATGAGCATTGTCGGCCCTCGCCCGGTCGTGGAGGAAGAGCTCGCGCGCTATGGCGAGCGTGCGCACTGCTATTTGATGCTGACGCCGGGGATCACCGGCCTGTGGCAAGTATCGGGCCGCAACGATACGTCTTATGACGATCGCGTCGAACTGGACGCCCGCTATTATGCGACACGCTCCCTGGCGCTGGATTTCAAAATCATCTGGCGAACCGTCGGCGTGCTTCTGTTCGATCGGAACGGCTGCTGATCGCGTTATCGGAGCCAAGCGATGAGAATGACGATCCAGATGGCGAGGCAGAACAAGATGACGAGCCACCAGGCGATGGCCCTGACGCTGAAGGATTTAATCGGCCACGCGGGGAAGAGTCGTTCCAGAAGGGTTTCCTTGCCAGCGTCTCGCGCCATCCGCTCAGGATCCGTTCGCCAGTGGAGGGGAGGGCGCATCGCTCCCGGAAACCATGCTTGCCCAGGCGGCAAGCCATCGTGCTTCACATCTGGCGTCACGCAGCGTCATGCGGCGGTTTTCCGAAGCTTTCCTGCGGCTGGCAATGTCGAATCACCAGCAATCTGCAAGGGAATCTAGCGGATGAAAGGGCAACCGTGAATATGGAGATGCAAGCCACTGGCGAGGATGTTGATAAGCAGCGGGCGCGGGGGTGAAAATGTCGGGTAAGACGGAGCGGCTGGAAGGCGCGCGAGCGCCGGGAAGACGGTTTTCACTCCGTATTCCCTCGATCGTCGGCAGCGGCCTTTGGGCGCTGTCGGCAAAGCTGGTGACCCAGGTTTGCCAGCTTGCGGCCTTCATCATTGCAGCCCATGTGCTTACTCCCGCGCAATTCGGCCTTTTTGCCTTCTGCTCCGCCATCGCAATCCTCCTCGTTATGCTCGCAGAAGGTGGATGGGCGGAATTCGTCATGAGGTCTTCCGAAGGCGAAGCTCATCTCGACCAGATCGCTGGCATGTCGCTCGCAAGCGGTCTCTTTTTCATGATTGTCGGTCTTCTCACCGCCGGCGTTCTGCATGGCGCGTTCGGCAAAAGCTGGGAGGCGTTCCTGCTGGCGCTCTTTTCGTGCTGGATCCTGCCGGCCGCGCTCACCACCGTCTATGACGGCGTTCTTGTGCAGCAGGGAAAACTGAAACGGCAGGCGATGATCCGGATCACCGCCGAGCTGGCCGGCCTTGCCCTAATCGTGTTCGGCCTCAGGGAAGGCTGGAATGTCTTCGCCCTTGCGGCCGGGCGGCTCGCAATGCAGATGGTTCTCCTCTCAGGTTCCGTTGCGGCGATTGGGTTCGTGGGGCTTGCCAGGCCATCCCGGACAGTTTTGCGCGAGGTCCTGCATTTCTCTCAGCAGATTATCTTCAATCGTCTGATCGTCTTCTTCCGCTCCTATTCGGGAACGCTTGCCGTCGGCGGTTTTCTCGGCCTTACGGAGGCTGGCTATTATCGGGCCGCGGAGCGCATAGTAGCTGCCTTTTCGGAACTTGTCGGCGAACCGGCACGGTTGCTCGGCTGGGTGCTCTTCCGTCGCGCCAAGGAACGGCAAGAAAAGGCGGCGGACCACGAGGACCTCGTTCGAAACGCCGGCGCGAGTTTCTTTCCTGTCCTCATCGCGGTTGCTGCGCCGGTTTATCTTGGGCTGGCGGTGGTATCGGAAAGCTTCGTGGAAGTGGCTCTCGGGGAGGCATGGAAACCGGCTGCGCTGCTGGTTGGTGTGCTCGCGGCAAAACAGCTGCTGCTTGTCACCAGTTATCCGACGGAGCCCTTGCTGGCGGTCCGAGGCAAACTCAAAGCTCTAGCACCGATATCGCTTTTCAATGCGCTGGTCTCAGTGGGACTCATAATCCTGCTCTCGCCTTTTGGCGTGGTTGCGGTGGCTCTCGGGCAGTGCGTGGCCGCAGCCATCGCGCTGGCCACCTCCATTTGGGTGCAGCAGCGCCACGGGGGGCTGAATTGGTGGGAGATCGCAAGGAACAGCGCGCTCCTGCTCTTTGCGCTCGGAGCAATGCTCGTCGCCATCCTCTATCTTGGCCGGGTCACCAGTTTCTTCGAGTTGCGGCCTACATTCGTCTTCCTCCTGCAGGTGGGGGTGGGTGCGATCACCTATCTCGCAGCGGTTTTCGCCCTCTGGAGGTTCGCGGGCTTGGCATGGCTGCATTGGCCGACGAGGAGCATCGATGATCCGATCTAATGTTCTTGCTCGCCCGCGGACGTTTTCTAAAATCGCGGTGGCGACGCTTCGCTCAACGCTTCTCCCATTGCGTCTAGTCCGGGGGCGACTTCGTTATCTCGCGCCCGTTCCCCGCCGCTTCTCAGGCGCTTACGCTTCCTATGCGCAGGCGCTTGCGGCGGCCCAAAGAAGCGGGATTGCCGGATACGATCACGAGGACGTGGCGGACGTAGCCTTCGAGCGGATGTGCGAGGTCGCGCCATGGGACTATCCCGTGCTTTTCTGGATGCAGCGGCTATCCGGCGAAATTTCCTCGCTGGTGGATGCAGGCGGGCACATGGGCACCAAATACCGCGCCTTCCAGAACCTTTTGCCCATAGCTCCGGAACTACGCTGGACGGTCTACGACCTGCCGGCCATCGTGCGGGCAGGCCGCCAGCGTGCGGAAAGGGACGGGCTCGAAAATCTCCGGTTCGTCGACCAGGTGGAGAATTCAGGAGCCGTGGACCTGTTCCTGGGTTCAGGCCTCCTCCAATATCTCGATGTTTCCTTTCCGGATCTCCTGGGCAGGCTTCCCCAGTTGCCGCGTCACGTCATCCTCAACAAGGTGGCGCTGCGCCGGGGGCGCACCGTCGTTACACTGGAAAAGATCGGTAGGGCCCTTGTTCCCTATCAGATCAGGAACGAGGCCTCTTTTCTCGCGGAAATCGAGGCTCTCGGCTATGCGCTTGTCGACCGGTGGAAAATCCCCTCGCTTTCGCATGTGATCGAAACGCATCCCGAACTGGGCGCAAGCAGCAGCGAAGGGTTTTATTTCCGGCTTTAAACCGTTTCCATTCGCGCCGGCGTCCTGGGCGAGCGGGTGAACCGGCCTTTCAGATGATCGGCAAGACGGATGGAGAGCGCTACGATCATCAGCGTGGGATTGGCATGCCCCGGGGTCGGAAAGACCGAGCTGCCAGCCACATACAGCCCTTCGATCCCATGAACGCAGGCATTCTCGTCAACCACGCTCGTTGCCGGGTCGGTTCCCATGCGCGTCGTACCGGCCGGATGCGCCATGTCGCTGAAGGAAGCGGCAGTGGGATCGTTGCGGGCAATCCAGCCGGCGAGCTGGGGCTGCGGCAGGCCAACACGGTTGAATTCCTCCGACATCAATTGGGCAAGCCGCATGATGCTTGTCCCCTCCCGTCCCGATATTTTCCAGTCAACGCGTGGGAGCGGAACGCCCAGCACATCTCGGCGCGCGGAAAGTGTGACGCGGCTTTCAGGATCGGGCTGCTGCTCCACCATGACATCGAAGCGGAGTCCATCGAGCTTGCGCGGCAGAGCCCGCTTCTGGATGAGCCGGCGATAGAGGCCTGTCGCAAGGAGATCCGGCGATGAAAGCACGTTCAAGGCATGCCGAAAACGGCCGCTACGACGAAAGCGCTTGAGCGCAATCCACGGATCGTCCTCCGCCAGTTCCTGAACGGGATAAGCCGCGCAGTTGAGCAGGCCCTCGCGCTCCTGCAGCCGCGGACTGAGCGCCAGCCCTCGCAAATAAAAGCGGGCGGGCCGGCCCTCAGCAAGGCCGAAGAAGCCGAAATGCCGGGCGACTGCCGCGGCCCCTCGCTTGTCGAAACGAGCAATGACCGTCCGGGGGTGGTCGGCCAGGTAGCGCCCGACCACATCCCGTTCGTTGCCGATGCCTGAGGCGAGCAGGAGGCGCGCGTTTTCAATGCCGCCGGCGCAGAGCACCACGACCTGTGCCTGAACCACAGCGTGGTTCCCATGAAGCGTGCGCATCTCGAGCGAAAAGGGCGCGTGGCCCCTTTTGTCGACTTTGACGCGCGTTACCGTTGCGTTGGTCACGGTATCGACATTGACGGCTTCCAATCGCTTGAATTCCTCGCGGAAGCGTAGCGGTTCGCCCCGGCGTTCGCGCGAGTGGCTGAACTGCCAAAAGAACGGCCGGAGAAGGTTCCGGTCGAGGCCGAGCTTCACGGGCGGCGATCGAAGCAGGCGGTCTAGGCCCTCGTCGTAAATGTTGGGCCCCAGATTGAGCAGCGCCGCGGCGCGGTCCAGCGCGTCCGACAGGGATCTGCGATCAATTGGCCAGCCGGAATTGGGCACCCAGGGACGCTCGGCAAAATCGATCTCGTCGAAGGCCGCGCATTTGCCGATCCAGGTATGGGTGCTGCCGCCGATCAGGCGGTTGCGAAGCTCGAAGGCGGGGATCTCATTTAGCCAGGAAAGCTCGTCCGAATAACCGCGTCCGAGCGCTGCTGCGCCGCGGTCCACCGGCTCACCGATATTTTCGACTTCGTTGAGGGCCTGAATGTCCGGTTCAAAATCACGGCCGCCGCTTTCGAGGACGAGCACGCGGATTCTTGTGCCGGCGAGTTCCCGCGCTATTGTCAGCCCTGCTGGCCCGGCTCCGATAATGGCGAGATCGGCCTGGAGGAGCTGTCCCGCAGGCATGGACCGCAGATCAAGGATTTTCATGCTCCGTCCCGCCATTTGCGTTTTGGCGATAGTAACAAAGAACATCTTTCTGCCGAACTTAGCCGAATTCCCTACAGGGAGAGGCTTTATAGTCTTTTCGGCCAACTGAATTAGAGCGGGTGGAAAGTGGATTATATCATAGGCTTATTTGAATAAATCTCGCCCGAGAAATAGTCTTGGAAATCGAAAATTGGTTGGGAATTGGGGGGCTTCGTCGGGAGAACTTTCGCTCGGCGGCCTTTCTCGTTTCAGATTCGGGATGTCCGGGATGGCAAAGGTCGGTTTGCGGGAGTGGTTTGCGGTCGGGCGGGTTATCGCATCCGGGCACCTGGCGCGGTATAGCGGCGTGGGTGAAGGACCGCTAACGCGATTTGAGGCGGATTATTCGGAGAAATTCGGTGTCAAGCACACGCTCGCCGTGAGCAGCGGCACCGCCGCACTCATCTCGGCGCTCGCTGCGGCGGGCGTAGGGCCGGGCGACGAGGTTCTGGTGCCCGCCTATACCTGGATCGCCACCGCGGCCGCGCCGCTGGCGGTCGGCGCCGTTCCGGTGCTTGTCGATATCGACCAGACGCTGACCATTGATCCCGCGGACATCCTGCGCAAGATCACGCCGCGCACGCGCGCTATCCTGCCGGTGCATATGGCGAATATGGTCTGCGACATGGATCGGATCATGGAGATCGCCCGTGAGCGTGGGCTTCTCGTGATCGAGGATGCCTGTCAGGCGGTCGGTGTCACATATAAGGGCCGGCGGGTGGGCACCATCGGAGATATCGGCGCCTACAGCTTCAACCAGTTCAAGAACATGAACGTCGGCGAGGGTGGGGCGGTCGTCACAAATGAGGACCGGTATTACGTCCGCGCCCGTATGTATCACGATGTCGGTTCCATCTTTCGCGGTCACCTCGATAATGAAAACGAGCCGCATTTCTTCGGGGTCAATTTCAAGGCCAGCCAAATTCAGGGTGCCATGCTCAACGTCCAGCTCGCCAAGCTCGATCCAATGCTGGCTCGCATGCGGGCTCGCTATCGGTTGATGACCCGGGTGCTGGCGGCCTCGTCCGCATTCAGGATCGGTCCGCATAACGATGTCGAGAATGCCGTCGGACTGCATGTGATCTTCAATACAGCGGAAGAGGCCGCAGATTTTGCGGCCCGGAACAAGCGCGGCGTCTACCGGCTCTACGATTCAAGCCGGCACGTTTATACGAACTGGCTGCCGGTGCTTGAGCAGCGCGCGGCCCATCCTGAAATGAACCCGTTCGCATGGGCCTCACGGAAAGTCGAATATGCGCCGGATATGTGCGCGCGCACGCTCGACATCCTGCAGCGCAGCTGCCGCATCAGCCTCGGCGAAAACTATCCTCTGCCGCTTGTGGCTTATGTCGCCCGGCGGCTCGCCAGCGGTGGCGAGGCAGCAAGGCAGGTGTCCTATGCGGTATAGCCCCGTCACGATCGGACCGGACGTCATCGATCTCTGGAGATGGCCTCTCGATGTCATTGCCGGTGAACTGCCGCGATATGTGGAGGCGCTGAGCGATACGGAATTCGCCCGTGCCGGCCGATTTCTGCAGGAACGTGATCGACTGCGTTTTCTGGTAGGGCGCGGACGGCTTCGGGAGATCCTGGCGCGTTATCTCGGTCTTCCCGCCAAGCGGCTCGTCTTCACCTATAATGCTTTCGGCAAGCCGCGTCTTGCGGGTGCAAAACCGCCGCTTCACTTCAATCTCAGCCATTCCGGCGGTATGGCAGTGCTTGCGGTGTCGGACCGGTATCAGGTGGGCGTGGATATCGAGCAGGCGCTTCCTCTGAAGGAAGACGTAGCGCAGCATTTCTTTTCTCCCGCCGAGCAGCAGGCGCTCGGGACCCTGCCGCCGAGCGAATACCTAGAGGCGTTCTATCGTTGCTGGACACGCAAGGAAGCCTTTGTGAAGGCCCATGGCGCCGGCCTTTCGCTTCCGCTCGACGCGTTCGACGTATCCATAGATGACGCCAGCGAGCCCAAGCTCCTGAGGCTGGAAGGCGACCCTCGGGCGCCGCTTCGGTGGCGGCTGGCCGAGATTGCAATGCCCTACGGGTATATCGGGGCGGTGGCGGCATCGACGGGCGGCAACAGGATTTGGTTGCGCTATCGCTCTGTCACCGAGGATCAAAACGGAAGCGAGTGGCCCGAGCCTCTGCGCCCGCTGCGCCGGGCACCGCCGTTGGCCGACGATCACCTGTTTAACCGCGCATCCAGGATGTAGCGCCCGCCGCTGGCATCGAAGTGGTGGCAGCCTATGAGGCCCGGTTTGAAGTCGGGCAGTATGGTCCTGATGCAGCGCTCCCGATAGGTCTCCCGCGTAAGCTCCTCGATCTCCATGATATTGAGACCGTAGCCGTAGATGCCATAGGCATTGTTCTGCGAGGGCCTGAAAAGCCGGCCATGACGGGAAAAGACGCGGCCCGCATTGCGCGCCACAGTGCTGCCGATCACGACAGGATTGCGACGATGAGGCTCGATGCGTGAAAGGGAGGGCCCGTCGACTTCGAAGGCGTAAAGCTCGCTGCAATGATCCTCGAAGGCGTGGTGGTCCGAAAGATTGGTGAGCAGCCACCACTTGTTCCGATGACGGAAAAGCGTGCTGTCGGCAGCGGAGCAGCCTTCCATGGCGGTGGCATGAAGCTCCCATTCGAGAGGAAATTTCACGCAGCGCCAGATTTCGATCCGCTTTTGCTGATGAGTCTCCGGCATCAGGAAGATTTCCCCTTTGCTTTGGAAAACAAAAGGAAAGGAGAGGTGGCCGTCGCCTCTTAGCGCGATACCCAGCGGCTCTATCGTGCCCTGCTTCAGCCTGCCTACCGCGATATGGGCTTTGCTGTCGCCCACCGCATAATTCTCATAGAACACATAGAAGCGCCCGTTACGATTGAAGAGAAAGGGATCCGCCTTGATCGAGTTTCGCGCCGGCGGCAACTCCGTGCTCGTGCCCGGCTCAAAGTCCTCGACAGTTCCCTCGCCGGCGTAAAGCGTCCATACCGCCGCCTGCCAGCCCGCCTTTCTCATCAATTCCCATCTCAGGCGCGTGGCGGCGGCGCGTGCAAATCCGGCAATGTAACGCCCCACCTCGGCTTTTCCGGGCGATGCAGCGGGTTCGGGAGGTATCGGCTTTGTGGCAAGCTGGCGCGTGTCGGCCAGCCGCCGCAATTCCCTCATGATGAGAAAGACCGATTTTTCCTTGAGGAAAGCCGCACTTCGCGCTGCGCTGAATTTCGGGTTGAATGAAGCGGAATCGATTTCCTGCGGCGGTCGCTTGGATCCGCGCCGCGCATAAATCGATAGGCTTATCGTCGGCGCGTTGCTGGCCACCTCGGAAAAGCCGCACCATTCGGCTTCACCCGATTGCAAGTCGGCGACGTTTGGTGCCCATTCCCCAAAGGGAAGCTCAGCGACGATGTCGTCCGCCAGGCCTTCGGGAATCGTGCGCAGGACAAGATCAAGCCGCAGCCGCTCCAATATGCCTGGCGGCAGATCTGGTTTCCGGTCCGATGCCCGCCTGGTGAGGCGGATGATTTCGATGCGCTCGCGAGTATGCGCGAAATAGGTTGGGGTATAAGGCGGCAGGCGGGCGAACAGACGTCGATCTATATGGGCGACGAACTTGAAAAGAGCCGTCGCTTTTGTGCTGAAAGGGCGAGGATTGACCAGCAAAGCCACAAGCTCGAAGCGAGGATCTGCCAGCAGCCGATCGAGAAGCTGCAACTCCCATGGAGCGAGGCCCTTTTCCCGACCAACGAGCACGGCAATACGCAATGGCGATTTCCCGTTCGGGTTTGTCCATTCCACAAAGGGCTGGACATAGAGCCGGTTGGACACGTTCACATCAGTCTCCCGCTGCAAGGCGTTTCGACAGAACCGCCGCCAGACCGTCTATGCCCGCATTGGTCAGCGAATCCTCGTGCCAGCCATCAATGTCATGGACCGCGGAATCCTCGCGGATGAGACCGCGCCAGCCGAAGAGGAGCTTTCGTGCCCTCTTATGGTGGGCTCGGCTGCGGAAAAGGAGAACCTCTTCCTCCATGACGGGCCGAAGCTCGTATCCTCTCGATGCATCCACGAGAAGCTGCGTGACGGATTCGGTAAGCAGCTCTTCCTGCGTCAATTCTCCAGCTTTGCTGAAACGTTGCAGAAGCTTCTGGGAGGCATTGAATTCCTTGAGGTAATCGACGAGCTTGATGCGCCCGCGCAGCAGCTTTCCGGTGAAATAGAATGCGCGCTTGATGCGTGTCTCCATCTTCCAGCGCGCCTGGCGCATGCGTGGCAGCGAGCGGAAATAACCAGGCGCCCAGCTGTCTATGATGGCCACGCATAGAACCTGGTTGCCGAGGGTGCGAAGCTGCCTCGCCATTTCGATGGCGAGAATACCGTTCACGCATAGTCCCACCAGCGCGACCGGACCGGAATCCGCGCGAAAATCCATCGCGCGTATGGCATCGGCCACGATCTCTTCCAGCGGCTGATTGCGGATTTCCTCATTGAGCTCGGCGCCGAACATATGGAGGTTCACTACAGCCGGGCCCTCGGCCAATGAGTTGGCCATGTGGTAGTAGAGAAGCGGATGATTCAGCGTGTAAACCGTGCAGTCGCCACTTCCCTCACGATAGACGGATTTTTCCCAGTAACGGGAACGGGCGCCACCCGCTTGTGCCGGCGAAGGCTCCGGCTCCGATATCGGCGCTTCGTCGCCGAAGGATGCTCGGCAAAAGGCGGACAGTGTGGGCGCTCTGAAGAGCAGGGCCAGGTCCGGCTTGGTTCCGAACGTCTCGCGCATGGCGGAGAACATGCGCAGGGCCAGAAGCGAATGTCCGCCAAGGGCAAAGAAATCGTCGGAGCCCTTGACCTGTTCAACACCCAGAACGTCCGCCCAGATCTTCGCAAGTTCCTGCTCGCGAGCGGGTGCAGCTTCAACGTTTGGGATTGGTTTGGAAACGGGGTGCTCCCTCGCCGGGCGTGGACCCGGCGAGGGAGCCTTCAGCGCCGACCGATCGAGATCCCCTGCGGGGGTGCGAGGGAATGCGAGCAGCACGCTGATACCGTCCGGCATGTCCTTTGGCGACAGCCGGGTGGAGAGATAGGTCATGAGCTCTTCCGGAAGCGCTTCCAGGGGTCGCGCCAGGGCGGGAGACGGCGATACGAAGGCATATGCGCCGTTGCCGGCGGTATCTATCGCGACAGCTTCGGCCACGTCCGAGTGACCGGCCAGCGCCGCCTCCAGAAGGCCGAGCCGGCCCGAGGCGGCCGCAACCGGACCGCGCCTTGCGCTGGCAGGCGTGCCGAAGGACGCCAACGTGCCTTCCGGGTTTGCGAGCGCCGTCTCGTAGGTCTCCTGCCAGAGACGCAGCAATTCCTTCGCGGTGGCAGTATCGAACAGATCCATGTTGTATTCGACGGACATGCGCCAGCCACCGGGCCTGCCGATCATGATGAAGTTTAGGTCGTAGATCACGCCGGGCGATTGGGAGGGCGAGCTGATGAGTTCGAATCCGCCGTAGCGCGCATCTTCGAGAAATGCCTTCTGCTGGTTGAAATTGATCGAGACCAGCGGATTGCGCGCGGGATCGCGCACCGGATTTATGAGCTCGACGAGATTGTTGAATGGCATTCTTTGATGATTTAGCGCCGCTTCGACCGTGTCGCTTACGCTGCGCACGTGGTCGGCGTAGGGCCGCTCGCTGGTGACGTCGAAGCGCAGCACCAGATTGTTGATGAATACGCCGATGAGGTTCTCGAGATCGACATCCTCACGCCCGGCGATCTGCGTTCCGAAGAGAATTTGCCGCTCGCCGGAAAAGCGCTGAAGTGCGGCGCTGATGACCGCAGCGCCATAGCTGAACAGCGAGACTTGCAGGCCACGGGCGGCCTGGTCTATGCGCTCGCTGAACTCCGGCGGCATGGCGGCGGAAACAATATCGCCGCGATTTGTCTTGATGGCGCCGCGCGGGCGATCTGGGCGGATCTCGAAATAGGGAGCGCCGGCCAACTGCCTGCTCCAGTAATCCTTCTCCGCTTCGAACCCGTAGCTCTGCCGGTATTCGGCCTGCCAGAGCGCAAAATCTCCGTATTGCAATGGAAGCTCGGGCAAATTCGGCGTCCTGCCGGCATCCAGTGCGGAAGCGATTTCGCCCACTTCGCGGCCGAGCACGCGGATGGACCAGCCATCGAAGCAAGTCTGGTGCGCGGTGATCAAGATCAGCCCGCGATTGTTTTCGACGATGAGGAAGGTGACGCGGAAGAGCCCGGGTTCCCGCAGATCGAAGGGCACCGCCGCCGTTTCCCGGCTGATGGATTGGACACGCTCGTCGCGCTGGGACTCGGGGACATTCCTCAGGTCGATGACCGACATGCGGAAGTCGACGCTCTCAACGACCTGCTGAACGGGCCGGCCACCCATATCGATGAAGCGTGTTCTCAGTATTTCGTGGCGATGAATGACCTGCCGGAAAGCCTCTTCAATGGACGAAGTCTTGAAATTGCCGCGGATCTCCCAGCGCACGGCAACATTCAAGGCGGGATTGCCTGGCTTGAGCTGATCAAGGAACCAGCAGCGAAGCTGGGTCTGCGTGCAGGGAAACTCGGCGATGACCTTGTGTTCGCTCTGCGGGCGCAGGCCGGCCGGATCTGTTCTGTTCATGTGAGCCTCTCAAGCCGGCGGCGCGCGCCGTGTCGGAAATCGCGTAGCGAGGGGATCGGAGCCACCGCGCCGTTGGCCGCGGCATTGCCCTGCTCCTCGGCAAAACCGGCCAGGCCCGCGACAGTTGGATGGCGCATGAGGTGCTTGGCTTCCAGCGGCAGGCCGTCATCCATCATGCGGGCGGCGATGCGGAAGATGCTGAGCGAATCCGCTCCCAGCGCGTAGAGATTGTCATGGATGCCTATCTCGCCGACCTGCAGAACTTCCTGCCAGATGACGGACAGCTTCTGTTCCATGGGCGTGCGTGGTTTGATGCGGACAGGGGCGGCGCTGTGGCGCTGCGGAACGCCGCGTTCTTCCAGCGTCTTCCGGTCCAATTTGCCGTTCGCCGTCTTGGGGAGATCTGCTGTCGCGACCCAGAAGCTCGGAACCATGTGGGCGGGCAGATGCTCCTTGGCATGGGTTGATAGCTCGTCAGGTGAAAGCTCCTGACCGTCCGGCACAAAATGGCAGACGAGCTGCCTATCGCCGTTCTTGTTGCGAGCGGCCACCACCGCGCATTGCCGGATACCAGCCTTCTTGCCGATCACGGCTTCGATCTCGCCAAGCTCGATCCGGAAACCGCGGAGCTTTATCTGGTTGTCGCGGCGGCCATGGAGCTGAAGCGTTCCATCGGGTAGCCTGCGGCCGACATCGCCGGTCTTGTAGAGACGGCGGGGCAGGCCGTCCCCAATCCTGACCGAGCGGAAGGCGGCTTGGGTGAGATCCAGCCGGTCGAAATAGCCGTTCGCAAGGCCTTCTCCGCCGATGTAAAGCTCGCCGGTCACGCCGACAGGCGCGATGCGGTCATGCCCATCCAGGATGTAGAGCTGCGTGTTGGCGATTGGGCGGCCGATATGGATCGGGTCGTCGGCATTCACTATGCGGGCAACGGATGACCAGATGGTCGTCTCCGTCGGCCCGTACATGTTCCACAGCTCTCCGCCGATCGTGAGCAGTTTCCGGGCAAGATCCTTCGGCAGCGGCTCGCCACCGCAGAGCATCTTGAGTTTGGGTTGATTGGAAAGACCAGCCTCCACCAGCATCTGCCAGAGTGTCGGTGTTGCCTGCAGGACGTTTGCGCCGCTGGCCCTGAGCAGCTTTACCAGGGCAAAGCCGTCCTGCACCTCGGTGCGGTTGGCGATGACCACCCGCCCTCCCATGATGAGCGGCAGGTAAAGCTCCAATCCCGCTATGTCGAAGGAGATGGTTGTTACGGCCAGCAATGTATCTTCAGAGGAGAAGCCAGGCTCCATTGCCATAGAGCTGAGGAAATTCACCAGTGCCCGGTGGGAAATCTCCACGCCCTTAGGCGTGCCCGTTGAGCCGGAGGTGAAGATCACATAGGCGGGTGCTTCGGTATCGAGGAGCTGCAGGTCGAGCGGACGCGAATCCTGCCGGGCGATCTCCTCGCTTTCCGTGTCCATCCGGATGACGCTCGTGTCTGGCTCGCCAAGCTTTCCAATCTCCCCGCTTGCACAGATCACGCCTGAAACGCGGGCGGTCTTCATAGTCTGGGCCAGGCGGGCAGGGGGATGGCCGGGGTCCAGCGGCACATAGGTATGCCCCGCCTTCATGATCGCCAGCAACGCTACGAGCATATCTATGGAGCGGTCGAGCGCGAGCGCGACGCGAAGGCCAGGCATCGAGAGCTTTGTCTGGAGATGGCGAGCAAGCTGGTTGCTCCTGGCTTCCAGCGCGCCGTAGGTGATCGACTTGCCCTCATGCACGGCAGCAATCGCCTTCGGCTGTTCCGCTGCCTTTGCCGCGAAAAGCTCGAACATGAACCGGTCTCGCTCGTAGTCCGCGTCGGTCTCATTGAGCTCTTCGATCAGCCAGCGCATCTCGTTTTCGGAGAGGATGGGAAGATCGGCGATCTTCGCGCCCATGCCATCGGCCAGCACCGACACAAGTATCGTGAAATGGCCCAGCCAGCGCTCTATGGTCGCGCGATCGAACACGTCGCCGTTGTAGTCGATGTCGATGCGTATCCCGTCGTTCCCCTCCACCATGTTGAGGAACATGTCGAAGTTGGAGAAAGCCTTGGGATTCGGAGTGACCTTGGCCGACAGCCCCTTGAAGACGGCATTGCGGGCGACCCGTTCGAGATTGAACTGGATCTCGGTGAGCGGCAGCCGGCTGGGGTCGCGCTTCAGGCCGAGCTTTCGCACCAAGGTGCCATAGGTGTAGTCCTGATGCTCGAAGGCCTGAAGCACGAGCTGCTGGGTTTGGCGAAGGTGCTCTTCGAATCTGGCCTCGGCATCGATCTGCTGCCGGATCGGCAGGAGATTAACGCAGTGACCGACCAGCGTCTGGTCGGGAACGAGGCTCTGACCGGCCGATGGAATGGCGATGATGATATCGGTGCTGCCCGACAGCCGCGATATCATTACCTGCAGCGCTCCCAGAAGCGTGGAGAACAAGGTGGCGCCGCTCTTTGCTCCGGCCATTTTGAGCCGTTTGTAGACATCCTTCTCTACAAAGGCGGTGCAGGTGCCGCCGGCGAAAGTCCGCTGCTCCGGCCGCGGCCGATCGGTTGGCATCTCCGGCAGCTCGGGGATCGTCTCGAACTGCTTGAGCCAGAATTCCTCAGTCGCGGGTTGCGCCTCCCGTGCTGCGACGTCGTCCGCATAGGCGGCGAAGGAGAGCGCCGGTGGAAGGTCGGGCGTCCTCCCGTCGCAAAGAGCCGTGTAGGCAGACGCCAACTCCTCCAGGATCACATTCGCCGACCAGCCGTCGCAGACGATATGGTGCGCCGTGAAGATTAAGACGTGCCGGTCCTGCGCAAGGCTTAGGAGCCGGGCGCGTGCGAGAGGTCCGTTCGCCAGGTCGAAGGGTGTCGAGGCCTCCTCGGCTACGATCTCTTCAAGTGCCGCTTCAGGCGTGTTGTTGTGAGTCAAATCAATGGTTTCGAGCGGAATCCTGAAATCAGGAATCATCTCGAAACGGTCCCCCGCCCGCGAGAAACGGATGTGAAGCGCATCGTGGCGGGCAACCACCATTTCGATCGCCTGGACGAAAATCTCTTTGTCGAGAGTCCCTTGGAGGTTGAGGCTGAAAGATTCGTTGAAAGAGCAGGAGGCTTCGTCTCCTGCCTGGGCGGCCAGCCAGATCTCTTTCTGGGACTCCGTCAGCCCGGCCGAGGTGATGACATTTTCTGCCGCAGGGCGCGCGACCGGTGCGGGTTGCGGGGAGGCGCGCTCTCCGGCAGGAGCGAGAATCCCGACGCGCTGGAGCGCGTCCAAAGTCTCCCTGAACACTTCGGCGATCCGCCGGAAATCTTCTTCCGCATGGGCGGTTGTGAGGAAGCAGGGATACCCATCCTGGATATGAAGGCCCAGCATCCGCGCCTTTGGATAAAAGAGCATTCCCAGGGGGTCGCGGCTGCTGAAATCCGTTACGAACCAGCTTGAATAATGGTTGATGCAGCCCTCGATGCCGCGCGCCGCCAAATCGGCGCTGAGCTCATCGACGAGGAGCTTCGTGCGGTCGGCGATACGAGTGTAGAGAGCTTGCCCGTCGCCCTCTAAGTGCCGCAGCACCGCCTTGGCTGCCGCGAGCACCAGCGGGTGGCGCACGAAGGTGCCGGCGAAGAAGGTCGGCGCCACCATGGGAGCGGAATCGTCCCCATAATTCCATCTGCCGCCGTCGAGCGCGTCCATGAAGCGGCTGTCTCCTGCCAGGACGCCGATGGGCATTCCACCGCCCAGCACCTTGCCGTAGGTCGCCATGTCTCCCCGGATGCCCCAGACGGCCTGGATGCCGCCCGGATGCACCCGGAACCCTGTAACGACCTCGTCGAAGACAAGGGCGAATTCGCGCTCATTCGCGATCTGCCGCAGCTCCCGGACGAATTCGACGGGCCGCAACTCCGGGTGCCGGCTCTGGACCGGCTCGATAATGACCGCCGCCACGTCCTCGGCATTGGCGCGAATCCAATCGAGGCTTTCGGAGCTGCCGTAGGAAAGAACGGTCATGTTGGAAAGCGAGCTCGGGGGGATGCCCGGCGCGATCGGCAGCGCCACGGGCGAGCCGTTGCGGGTCCTGCCCTTTACCAGCACCTCATCGAACTGGCCGTGGTAATCGTTGCCGAAGACGACGATTTTCTCGCGCCCGGTCACAGCACGGGCCACGCGCATCGCAGCCATCACGGCTTCCGAGCCGGTGTTGCAGAAAGTCACGCGCTCGTGGCCGGTCATCTTGCTGATGAGGTCGGCCACCTCGCCGGCAAGCGGCGTCTGCGGGCCGATGGCAAAGCCCTTCTCCGTTTGAGCCCTGATCGCATCGACGACGAAATCGGGGGCATGGCCAAAGGCGGTTTGGCCCATGCCGTTGACCAGGTCGATATACTCGTTGCCATCGATGTCCCAGATGCGCGAGCCCTTGGAACGATCGGAGACGATCGGGAAAACAAGTTCCTTCCATTCGGGCCGGAAGCCCGCGGCTGTGCGGGGGTCAGCCAGTCGGCTGCGATGTGCTGCCGTGAAGGCCTTGGAGCGGGCATTCCGCGCCGCATAGCTCTCGGCGAGATCGGCGATAAATTTCCGCTTTTCAGGCGAAAGCTCTCCATCGCTGGCGCGCGCGCCCGGCTTGTGGAGGCGGAGACGCTCGCCGCCGATTTCCCGGTCCGCCATCTTCGCAGGTACAGAAGATGGGGGAAGGGCAGCAGGAGCCTGCGCGGTTGGAGCGGGAAGTTCTTCTGGCGGTTGAGCGGCCTGTGCCCCGCCCATCGCCTGGAGCGCCTGGATCTGCTGTGCAAAGAGCTGCTGCATCATCAGCATCTGCGATTGGAAGATCGCGTCAACCGCGCCGGCGGTAGGCGGCGGGGCGGTAATTGCCTGTTGCTGCCTCGCCGGAGACGAAACCGCTTGGCCAGGCCCTTGCGCCGTTTGGGCAGGCAGCGGCTGTTGCACCGCCTCGGGCGGCATTTCCTTATCCAGGTGCCGCGCCAGGGCGGAAACGGAAGGAATGTTTCCCAGCAGTTCGCGGAAGGAGAGCTTTACCTTGTATTCCTTCTCAATCTTCTGCGCGAACTGGCCGATGAAAAGCGAGTCGAAGCCCAGCTCCAGGAAGGTGGCGCAGAGGGCGTCCGGCGTCATCTCCTCTCCCGACATCTCCGCAAGCCGTGCAAGCAGTGCATTTTCAAGCTTTTCAATCCTGCTCGGCGAAGGAGCGGGTGTCACAGCGTTCATTGGTGTGTTTCCAAAAGAGGGGGTTGGATAAGGCGGACCGTCTTGGGAAGCGGCCTGCCCCGTGGGGGATGCTTCGACGTTTGGTATTGCCCTGCGGATTGGCGGCGGAGGATCGATCCAATGCCGCCTGCGCTCGAACGGGTAGGTCGGGAGGGGTACGCGCCGCCGAGCCTCAGCGGGCAGGGCTGGCCATTCCAGCGTGCAGCCGGCAACCCACAGCCGCGCATGCGCTTCAGCGAAGGCGGATGCAGCCTGCGAAGCCCGATCATGCTCGGGCAGGGATTGGATTACGGCAGCAAGATCGCTCCGGCCGATCGTCTGCGCGGCGAAGGTCGAGAGCGTGCGGCCGGGGCCGACCTCCAGGAGCGCCGGTTTCCGGTCGCGGCAGACGGTGACAAGCCCTTCCGCAAAACGGACGGCATCGCGGCAGTGCCGCGCCCAGTATTCGGGCGAGGTGCCAAGCTCGTCCGTCTGCCACTCCCCGGTCAAGCAGGAGATGTAGGGGATTGTTGCCCGGCCGTAGGCAATTTTATCCGTTTGCTCCCGCAAGGCGGCCGCCGCCTCATTCATCATGGCCGAGTGGAAGGCGTGGGAGGTATGGAGGCGGCTGAAGGCGATATCGGCAGCTTCCAGCTTCTTGCAGATGACGTCCGCAGCCTCGAAAGTACCGGAGACGACGCAGAGTTTCGGGGCGTTGATGGCGGCGATCTCGACGCCATCATCGAGGAAATCCCTCACCGTCTCAGCATCGGCCCGGACGGAGATCATTGCTCCCTTCGGTTGCTCCTGCATGAGCTGGCCCCTGGCCGCGACCAGAAGCAGCGCGTCATCGAAGGTCATCACATTGGCAAGCGTGGCGGCGACGAATTCCCCGACGCTGTGGCCTATCATGGCGTCAGGCTTCAGGCCCCGGCTCATCCAGAGGCGCGCCGCCGCATATTCGACGAGGTAAAGGGCAGGCTGCGTGATACGGGTATCCTTGAGCGCGGCCGAAAGTTCCTCGCCCTGCACGTTGTTCCGGCAGAGAAACTTGCGGATGTCTATTCCCGCCTGTTCCTCCAGCAACCGCGCGCCGTGGTCGATCCAGCGGGCGTATTCGGGCTCTCGTTCATAAAGGCCGAGGCCCATGCCGACATATTGTGCCCCCTGACCTGGAAACATGAAGACGACCGGTGGTGATGTCTCGGTGGCCTTGCCGGTAATCGGACGCTCACCTTCAAGCCCGGCAATTGCCTCCTCGATATTCCCTGCGATCACCGCCGCGCGATGCGAGAAATGGTGCCGTCCGTGCTGGAGCGTGTGGGCAACTGCGGCGATCGGCATATGCGGACCGCTTTTCAGCATTGCCGCCAGATTCCGCCGCGCAGCCCGAAGAGATGATTCATTGCGGGCCGATAAAGGTATGATGAAGCTGGAGTTTTCTTCTTTTTCTTCTTCTTGAAGGTCGGGTGAAGGTGGAGCTTCTTCAGCCACAAGGTGAGCATTGGTGCCGCCTACACCGAAAGAGCTTATGCCTGCCCGGCGCGGATGATCCTGGGCCGGCCAGTCATGCAATTCGCGCGGAATGTAGAAAGGGCTATCTTCAAGCTTGATGCGAGGATTAGGATTTTGGAAATTCGCCATCGGCGGAATCTTTGCATGCTTTAGCGCATGCACCGCTTTAATAAGCCCCGTGACGCCGGCAGCCGCGTCGAGATGCCCCAAATTGCCTTTGACCGAACCCAGCGCGCAGACGCTTTGCCCCATCGATGCATCGCCGAACGCCTTTCTCAGGCCGGCGAACTCGATAGGGTCGCCGAGCGGCGTGGCCGTGCCGTGGCACTCGATATAGCCAATGGTGCCAGGATCAATGCCGGCGCTGGCGTGCGCGGCGGAAATCGCTTCCGCCTGGCCGTCGACGCTTGGGGCCGTGTAGCCAACCTTGCTCGACCCGTCGTTGTTGACGCCGTAGCCGAGGATCACTGCATGGATGTGATCGCCGTCCTTTAGCGCGTCTTCCATGCGTTTCAACAGCACGACACCGGCGCCGCTGCCGAAGACGGTGCCTCCCGCGTCGGCATCGAAGGGACGGCAAAAGCCGTCCTGCGAGACCATTCCACCTTCCTGGTGAATATAGCCGCGCTTTTGCGGGAAGGTGATCGAAACGCCCCCGGCCAGCGCCATATCGCAGGCATAGGTAAGCAGGTTCTGGCAAGCCTGTGCGACCGCAAGCAGAGAGGTTGAGCAGGCAGATTGAATGGTGAAGGCAGGCCCGCGCAAATCGAGCTTATAGGCTACGCGGGTGGCAAGCGTGTCGTTGATCGCGCCAATCAGCTCGGAGAACATGCCGACCTGGTAGTTGGAGGCAAAAGCCTCCGCCTTTTCGCGGTCCGACAGTACATTGTTGATCAAGTAGGTGCTGAGCGCGGAGCCGGCGAAGACGCCCACTTGGCCCGGCAGCGAATAGGGGTCATAGCCCGCGCCTTCGATCGCCTCCCAGCATATTTCCAGGAATACCCGGAACTGGGGGTCGATGAGTGCTGTCTCGCGCGGATACATGCCGAAGAATTCGGCATCGAACAGGTCGACGTCATCAAGGTATGGCCTGGCCGGCACATAATCCTTTGAGGCGCGGACAGCGTCTTCGAACGCGTCTTCCAGCTCCTCCGGCCGGAAGTGGGCGAAGGCGTGCTTGCCCTTGCTCACGAGATCCCAAAGTGCGTCTACCGAGGGCGCACCGGGAAAGCGGCCGGACATGCCTACGATAGCGATCCGTCCCACATTCTCGTCGATGGCGGCGATGTCCGGTAGAACGGATTGGGTCATGGAGCGCTCCGGCGGAAATGCGCGATGCTGCTTCTGCGGAGGTCCGCGCGCGAACGGGCGGCGGCTGTAATTTCAGCGTCGGCTCTCGCATTGTCGAGGCGGGCTGCGAGCGCGCGGACGGTGGGATGCTGGAACACCTCCACCACATCCACCTTTCTGCCGATTGCCTCTTCAACCGCCGCATGAACACGCATGAGTTGGAGAGAGGTGCCGCCCAGGTCGAAGAAATTCTGGTCGAGCCCGATTGCCGCTCGTCCGAGCACCTGCTCCCAGATGCTGCGCAGAACCGCTTCCGTGCCAGCCGCGGGCGTGATCGACTGTGGCGCGGCATCCGGCTGCGGCGGCGGAAGCTTGGAGCGATCGATCTTGCCCGCCTGATTCATCGGAAACTCTTCGAGCACGATCGCGCTGCTGGGGATCATGTGCTTGGGGAGGACCCTCCGCAGCGTCGAGAGGATCATTCCTGCGAATTCTTCCTTCGAGGCCGGAAAAGGCGGGTGCGGCTTTAGATAGGCCACGATCCGCTTGATGCTCTGGTCTTCGCGGCAGATGACCACTGCATCGGCCAGCCGCGGATCTCGCCGCAGCGCCGCCTCGATTTCATCGAGCTCGATGCGTTTGCCGTCGATCTTGATCTGCCGGTCGCGGCGGCCGCGAAAATGCAGCAGTCCGTTCGCGTCCATCACCGCGAGGTCGCCCGTAAGATAGCAGCGGACCGAGCCTTCACCGGCGGTGTCGATGGTGACGAAACGCTCGTTGGTGAGCGCGGGGCGATTGAGGTAACCGATGGCCAGCCCGTCGCCGGAAACCGCGAGTTGTCCTTCCGTCCCTACCGGCAGTTCGTTAAGTTCCTCGTCAAGGATATGGATATGGCTATGCGCGATGCTGTGGCCTATGGGGATTTCGTCTCCCGCAAAGTCCGGGGGGATCGTGTAGGCGGACGCCATCACAGTCACTTCGGTCGGGCCGTAGGCATTGGTAAGAAGGCAGCCGGGATTGGCGCGTAGAAAGCGCCGTGCATGATCGGCCGATGCCACCTCTCCGCCGAAAAGGACGTGTCTCAGCGAGGGAAAACCTTCGCGCCTGTAGTCAACGAGCAGGTGGAAGAGGCCGGTCGTCAACAGCATGACCGTCACTCGCTTCCGCTCGATCGTTTCAGCGATGCGCTGGAGCGATAAGGTTTGGTCGCCGATCCCCACCAGCTTGCAGCCGTTGAGCAGAGCGCCCCAGATCTCGAATGTCGCTGCGTCGAAAGAGATGGTGGCCGTGTGCAGCACCACATCGCTCGGCTCGAAGCGGATATAATTCTGCTCGCGCACAAGCCTCGCTACGCCCCTGTGGGGAATGATCACACCCTTAGGCCGCCCGGTGGAGCCAGAGGTGTACATCACATAGGCAGCATCACCGCCTTCGACCGTGGGCAAATCGGAAGAATGACGTTGCGCTGAGCGGGTAAGGAGAGCACCCAAACTGGAAACGGCATGCCATCGTTCAATCTCCCGGATCGCTGGCGTTTCCTTGCCGTCAGTGAGGATTGTTTTGGGGCGGCAGTCATCCGCCATATAGCGTAGGTGCTCAACGGGATAGGCCGGATCGAAAGGCGCGTATGCGGCACCCGCCTTGAGGATCGCAAGTATAGCTAGGACCGTTTCGAGCGATCGCGGCAGGAGCAGGCCGACAGTATCTCCCTTCTTCACGCCGAGCATCGCGAGTTCCAAGGCCAAGGCAGAAGAGAGCTGGTTCAGTTCTCCATAGGTGAGCCGGTCTTCCCCGAACTCGACGGCAATTGCATCCGGTCTCGCGATTGCATGCTGGGCAACCTGGTCATGCAGATTGCTGTCCCGGTCATACCCGCCGGAGGGTCGAGCCTGTGCCAAAGCGGGTGACGCGGGTGCTTCACTCCCGCGTCGCGGCATAGGCTCGAGTTGTCGTTCTCTCATAATCATTCCAGCACCCTTGCCGGGGCGGCTTGCGCCAGCTTCCGAAAATGCCAGAAAGCCCCCTTC
The DNA here is from genome assembly GCF_011317445.1 of Chelativorans multitrophicus. Classification (GTDB taxonomy): domain Bacteria; phylum Pseudomonadota; class Alphaproteobacteria; order Rhizobiales; family Rhizobiaceae; genus Chelativorans; species Chelativorans multitrophicus. The sequence continues at coordinate 1,782,291 of NZ_JAAAPL010000001.1, read as the reverse complement.
GTAGCGGCACAGCTCGTTTTAATTCAAAGACTTCGGAGGGATTTCCCCACGCCGTGCATGCAAAGGATTTCACGCAGGATGGAAAAGAAACAGATGTTCATCCGGATGAGCATTGCCTGACCGGAAGCTGTATGCCGCGGACGAGGTAGGCCCTTCGGCGAAGAGGAGTGTTTGATAGGCTACCTGCCCGGCTCAGGCATGCCGTCAGTCCAAGCGATAGGCTCGGACATAATCCACATACATGTAGGAGGGATTGGGCGCCTGATCCTTCGACGGTCCATCGACCATTGCGAGGTTGAGGAGGAGATAAAGCGGCTGCCTGTGTTCCGCCTGCGTCTCAGTCTTCCACATGAACTTCTGGTCGAAATAGAAGCGGATCCAATTCGGGCCCACGTGAACGCCATAGGTATGGAAGTCTTTGGGATCGGCGGCTGGAAAGACTTCGTTTCGCCTGAAACGCGAATAATGGTTCCCATCGCGATACCAGACATGCACGACGGATGAATAGCCTTCCGGCTTGTCGCCGTAAAACTCTATCACATCGATTTCTGCGGTGAATTCTGAGCGGTCCTTGCCAATCAGCCAGAAGGCGGGCCAAAGCCCCGGGCCTTCCGGGAGGCGAGCTCTCATTTCGAAATAGCCGTATTGCTGGGCAAACCCATTTCCTTTCGGATCGACCGACGCAAGCAGGCCGGACTGCCACTCGCCCTCGGCATCCTTACGTGCCTCGATGCGAAGAACCCCGTCCTCAATGGTAAAGGGAAATGCCTCTTCCGGATTGGCGAAGCGAGCGCCTCCGAAGTCGCCAGACCAGGGTGTATGCGCGATCCAGCGCGTGCCGGGTCCCCATGCGGAGACGCTGAGCGTATCGAACTCCTCCTCAAATGAAAGGCTCATCTGGCCGAGGTCGAGCTCATCTTCTTCCGCAGCTATGGCGGACGCGGCGCTGGAGATCGCCAGCGTGAGAACCGACGCAATCAGCGTGGCCATTCGCGGCAGCGCTTGTTTCCGGCTGCAAGGATACGGTCCATGAAACATCGGCGCGGAACCTCCAGCCATCATTATAGCCGGACAGCAGAAGGCCAGTAGTCACGCGAAAGCCGCTCGCCGGTCCATCATAAGAGGTAGCGGGCGGTGGAACGACTGCGCGCCGGGCGCATGCTAACCTCACTCGCACTGCGAAAATGGTCGCGGGGGTGGCTGGCATGAAGATCGAATTGATCGGCCTTTTGACGATCGCTCTGGGCATGATGACCTTTCTTGCCCCCGTTCATCGCGCATTCTCGATCATGGTATTGTCCACCCTGTTTGGCGCCGGCGCGGCTTTCAGCTTGCCGGGGCTGGGCGGGGCATCTGTTCTCGTGCCAAGCCTCTTTCTTGTCTTCTACGGCCTGCGCATGTTCCTCGCCTTTGGCGAAGGTCCTATCCTTGAGTCCCTGGCGCCGCCTCGGGCCGGGTTCTGGCTCCTGCTTCTGACAGCCTACGCGGTCGCGAGCGCGTTCTTCCTGCCGCGTCTCATGGAGGATGTAACCGAGACCATGACGGTTCAGCGGCTTGCCGGCGGCCGCAGTTCTATTTCGCTTATTGCCCTGGAACCGTCGACGAACAACATCACGCAGGCATTCTATGCATTGGGAGGACTTGCCTGCTTTGCGTTCACCTTCGCCTATCTGCGTTCGGCAGGTTCGCCCGCGCGTCTCGTCTATGCCATGCTCGCGCTGTCCGCTGCAAATCTGGGGTTTGCGGTTCTCGATGTGGTCACTTACTACGCGGGCGCGGCTCACATCTTCGATTTTGTGCGGACAGCCAACTACGCACTGCTGACGGGCTCCGAGAAAGCTGGCTTCAAGCGCATTTCCGGCACCTTCTCCGAAGCTTCGGCCTTTGCAGGCTACACCTCGGTGCTCTTTGCTTTTATCGGCAGTCTCTGGCTCGACCGGGTGCGCTCGCTTTTAACGGGCAGCGTCGCGGTGCTTCTGCTCGCCGCCCTCCTCCTTTCCACCTCGGCCACCGGAATGGTGGCGTTGGCGGTTGTGGCCGTATATCTGGCCTTCAGATCGGTCGGAGAATCGATACGCAAAAGCCCGATTGGAAGACCCGCCTTCCTGGCCTCGACCGTTCTGGCAATCCCTCTCGTAAGTCTTTTTGTCCTGCTCGCCATGCCAGACCTGCTGGATAGCGTGGCAAGTTACCTGGACGAGATCCTCTTTTCCAAGCTCGAGAGCCACTCCGGCCGGGAGAGGTTCATGTGGAACGCGGTCGCATACCAGGTTTTCATCGATACCGGAGGGTGGGGCGCCGGGCTTGGAAGCGCGCGGGCGTCAAGTTATCTGCTCGTGCTTCTTTCCAATGTCGGCCTGCTAGGCACCGCGCTTTTTGCAATTTTCATCGGCTCCATTCTTTTGCCTCGGCCAGGCAGCGAGACCGGCATAGACCTGGACGCCAAGATTGTCCGGGCTTGCAAGGCAGGACTTGTTGCAGCGCTTGCTGAGGCGTTCGCCGCCGGCACGGTCTATGACCTCGGCCTATTGTTCTATGTGCTGGCGGGAACGATAGCAGTGGTGCCTCTGCGCGCTTCGCAAAGGGAGAGCACGCCTGAGACGCCAATCGACGAAGTAACAGGACTTACCCCTCTCGGCGGGAGTCGTTCGTGAAGCTCGTCGTCTTCAATGTCAAATACAGCCCAAATCTGGGTGACGGTGTTCTGGCCTCCTGCCTTGAGCGCGGGCTGAGGCAAGGCGGGCCCGACATCTCGGTCGAAACACTGGATCTGGCCGGGCGCTGCGATTTCGGCGCGCCTCGGTCGCGACGACTTTATGCGCTGTCCTTGCTTCAAATATTGCCCAAAGGCTTACGCGGGGCGATGGTGGAGCTCGCGTTACGGCGCCGGTTCGCCGCCCTCAAGGAGCATTGGCACCGCCGGATCGATGAGGCCGACGCAGTAATTATCGGTGGCGGCAATCTCTTTCAGGACGACGATCTTAATTTCCCGCTGAAGATCGCTGCCGTCCTTGATCAGGTGCAACGCGCGCAGAAGCCGCTGGCGATTTTCGCGGTTGGCGCTACCGGACACTGGTCCGAGCGCGCCAAGGTTCTCTTTGACAGGCTACGCGATTGCAAGGTCGTCCATGTTTCCGTCCGCGATCACGGCGCGCGCGAAAACTGGCTCAAGCATTTCGGCCATTTTTTCCCGGTGGAAGTATCCCCCGATCCAGCGCTTCTCGCAGCCAGTCTCATTGGGGGCACGATCTCTCATTCCGGTAAAGCCCCTTTGGTGGGGATTGGCGTCGTTCATCCGTTGGTGTTGCGGCGGCATGCGGCAATTGAGCAGGCTCAAATTCCATTGAGCAAGAACGCCGATTACCGCCTGCTTATAAGGTGGTTCCTCGACGCAGGATGCCGTGTGGCGCTTTTCACAAATGGTGCGGAGGAGGATGAGCAATTCTTAAGGGCCATTTTGGACGACCGAAGCGCCCAGGCATGGTTGCGAGATGGCTCCCTCAGCGTGATGCCGCACCCGAAGACGCCGGAGGAGCTGGTGACGAACATCAGCAGACTCAGCGTTGTTATCGCGCATAGGTTGCATGCAAGTATCGTATCCTATTCGCTTGGAGTACCTTGCGTCGGCCTAAGCTGGGACCAAAAGGTCGACGGTTTCTTCAGCGAAATAAACCGCGAGGCATTTGTTATCAGCGGCGAAGGGGTAAGTCCCGCACAGGTCGGTGAAACAGCGCTTCGTGCATTGCAGGAAGGATTGGATCCCCTAAAGCAAGCAAGATTGGTCAGAAAGGCCAGGTTCTGCTTGTTCCATATGATCGAAAAATTGCGCAGCGCCACTTTCCGGCCGGCGTCGGACCGAGCCGTACTATAGTTTATTAAGACTGTTTTAGTCTTTCCTTCCCCAACTCTCACGAAGTTGTGATCAATGGTTCCCCATGCAGTCTCCTTGCGTGCCGGGGAGCGGATACCACTTTAGTTTGTTTAAAGAGTATTTGTTGCACATATTGAGTATAAAACAATTTAGCGTGTCATGCATATCCTTAGGTGTGGATGAAGGGTATACTTATCATATGGCGGAACATTTCGGGGAATTTTTGAAGGCGCTTGACGCGGGCGTTTCATCGCCGGCGGGGAGGGGCCGCAAGGAAGAGGGCGGTCCTACAGTCTGGCGCCGCAATTATGCGGTAGGAGAAACGATTGCCGAAGATGAGGAGAATAAGCAAGCCTTCCTTCTGATCACATCCGGCTGGGTCGCGTCAGGCAAGATGCTGACGAACGGCTCGCGAATCGTTCTTGATTTCCTCCTTCCGGGCGATGTTGTCGGGATCGGCGCCACCGAATGGGCGAGAGAGGTGATCACGGCTCTCTCACCAGTCAGCACTATGGAGGTCCCCGGCGCGCCGCTGGAAACGTTGCTAAAGGCGCCGCAGACCGTCTCGAGGGCCCTTATAAGAAACGTTGCCCGGCACAACGCCAGAATCGCGGAACATATGGTCAGCATCGGACGACGCGGTGCTGTTGAGCGTACCGCGCATCTGCTCCTCGAACTGGCCTGCCGCCTTGAGATCAAGCCCGATAACGGCAGGGTTCGATTCCAATGCCCGCTCACCCAGGCGGATCTGGCGGACGCTCTGGGCCTCACCGCAGTCCACGTGAACCGGGTGCTTAAGGAGCTGAGGGAAAATGGGTTGGCTTCGTTTCGAAATGGAATCGTTGAGATCCGGGATGTCGACCGGCTTACCGAACTTGTGGATTTCGATGCGTCTTATTTGACTCTTCGAACAGTAAAATAGGACTTTATTCTTCGTAAACTTTAAGTTGAATCAATTTTTTATCAAATGGTGAATAAATTGATAAGGGCTTAATCTAGGTTAGTGCGCGTTATCCACAATTATGCAGATATTTTCCCTCGGAAGACCAGCACAGCTATTTCATTCGCGGGTCTCCGGAGCCGCTGCAAACGTACGGTGGCTGGGACGGGACGATGCTTTCGTACGTCAGCTGCATGCGGCTTGTTTATTCACACAAGTAAGGGGAGCGTATTGTGGAACTAGAAAATGGCTTTTCACAGGCGCCAGGCCTAAAATCGGCGTCTACATTGCCAGTCGACTTTCGGGCGGGTGGCAATTTCACAACGGAGGCGGAACTCGACAGAGGGACAAAGGAGGATCTGATACTTTTGATCGACCCCAGGGCGTTAGGCAGGGAATGCCTGGCGCAAAGTTTGAGGACCCAAAGTCCTGAAATGGAGATCGTTGCCGTCGGCTCGGCCGACGAGTGGCGTAAACTGGGGGATAGCAGGGAGCCGTCGGCGGTGCTCTTCATCGTCGGCAGCAGGAAGATCGCCGATTCAGGCGTTCGCTCCGAAATACAAGATCTTGCCGGGATTTTTGAAGACAGCCCGGTCATCGTCGTCGCTGACTCGGACGATCTCGGTCAGATCTTGACCGCGCTCGATTCCGGCGCACGCGGCTACATACCGAGCAATGTGGGTGTGAGCGTGGCTGCCGAGGCAATTCACCTTGCCCAGGTGGGTGGCGTCTTCGTTCCCGCAAGTGGTGTGCTTGCGATGCGCGATGTCATCAATTCGACCACCAATCGCACTGCAGGGCTCGGAAACCTGTTCACCGCGCGTGAGGCAGAGGTAGCCGAAGCCCTAAGACGCGGAAAGGCCAACAAGATCATCGCCTATGAGCTGCAACTTTGCGAGAGCACGGTGAAAGTGCACATCCGCAATATCATGAAGAAGCTCAATGCGACCAATCGCACGGAGGTAGCTTACAAGATCCGAGAAATGATGTCCTGACCGACAACCATGACACAAACAATAATTACGACGGAGCGCGGGGGTTTTCGGTTAGGCGTACCGTCATTGATTCTGATTGTACCGGGATTGGCTGGCCTAAAGCGGCAGTCCCAGTCGCAGCTTGATCTTCTAAGTCGGCGGGCGAAGCTATCTGGGCTCCGCATCGAATGCTGCGGGGCCCAGTTCTAAGGGACGATGGCGTCCAGGCCTATGACGCTTGTCCGTCATTCCAGAAGACCGGTGTAGTTCTCAGCCAGGCTCTGCTGAGCGATCCGGGAAGAAGCAAGATAATCGAATTCAGCGCGCTGGATGCGCCGCCCGAACGAGCCCGTTTCCGGAAAACTGTGTAGCAGCGAGGTCATCCACCAGGAAAACCGCTCTGTTTTCCAGGTGTGGGCGAGCACGCGATGAGAGTAACTATCGATACCCGCCTGCGAGTGCCCGGCGTAGTATTCTGAAAGCGCTTCAGCGAGGATTCTCACGTCGTGCAGCGCCATGTTGAGGCCCTTCGCGCCGGTTGGCGGCACGATATGCGCCGCATCGCCGGCGAGGAAGAGCCGCCCGAAACGCAATGGCTCCGCCACAAAGCTCCGCAGGGGTGCGATGGATTTTTCGATGCTGGCGCCGGTTTGCAGCCGATCTGCCACATCCGGGTTCAGCCGGGCGCGCAACTCGTCCCAGAAACGATCGTCAGGCCAGTCTTCCACCTTCTCATTGCTTCCAACCTGAACGTAGTAGCGGCTCCGGGTGTGAGAGCGCATGGAGCAGAGCGCAAAGCCGCGTTCGTGATGCGCGTAGATGAGTTCGTCATCCACCGGAGGCTTGTCGACGAGCACGCCCAGCCACCCGAAGAGGTAAACGCGCTCGAAGCTCTGAATCGCGCTTTCCGGAACGCTGGCCCGCGAGATGCCGTGAAAGCCGTCGCATCCGGCGATGAAATCGCAGGTGATTTCGTGGGAAACGCCATCCTTGCGGTAGCGTATCTTCGGGGAGGCCCCATCGAAATCGTGCAGGCTTACGTCTTCGGCTTCATAGATGGTTTTTGCGCCGGAAGCCGCGCGTGCTTCCATCAGGTCACGCGTCACCTCCGTCTGGCCGTAGATCATGACCTTGCGGCCGATCAGGGCCTGGAAATCGATGCCCAACATGTCGCCATCGAAGGACAGTTTTACGCCGTCATGGGGAATTCCTTCCCGCCGCATGCGCTCACCGACGCCGATTGTCTCCAGAAGGTCCACTGAGCTTTGCTCAAGCACGCCGGCGCGGATGCGCCCCAAAACGTAATCGGCGCTACGCCTTTCGATGACGACGGCGTCAATCCCCGCGCGCTCGAGAAGCCGACCGAGGGTGAGCCCCGCAGGCCCAGCACCGATGATAGCAACCTGTACGCGCATTTTCTCTCTGGTCCACTTTCCTCTTGTGGGAAGACATAAGCTTTCAGGCCGAAATGCCAATGGACAGAGCAGCCAAAAACTTGGACAATAAGAACATGACATCAATCCCGATTTACGCACTCTACGGGGAGGAGGACTATCCGGACCAGGCCGACTGGCTGCATTGGGAAACCATCACCTCCCGTAGCCGTCTTCACGGTTTCCGGATTGCTCCGCACCGGCATGAACAGTTCTTCCAATTTCTCTTTTTGCGGCGGGGTCGTGCGCGCGCCTTGATCGATGGAGAGGATCGCGACCTCGGCCCGGTGTCGGTGGTCGCTGTTCCTGCCCTTTCGGTTCACGGTTTCCTCTTCAGCGAGGATGTCGACGGCGTGGTGCTTACCTTCTTCGAACGGGATGTTCGAACCCTGGCTGCCGAAATCCCCCAAATGGAGGAATGGCTGCTGAGGCCTTTCATCGTTCAGATGAACGAAGAGCATGCTTCGGAGTTGCACAATACGATCCGCGGGCTCATTTCGGAGGCGGACAGCCGGAGGCCAGGGAGAGCTGCCGCCATACGCGCGCAGATAACGCTTCTTCTCGTCTCGCTTCTGCGCCTCGGGATGGCGGCCGCCTCGCATGATCGAAGCCAGCTGGGAAGGGCCGCACAGCTTGCACGCGCCTTTCTGGCACTGGTGGAACGGGAATTTCGCGAGACGAGGGCCATCCCACATTACGCCCATGCACTCGGCATCACGCCTACCCACCTCAACCGTGTGTGCCGGCAGGTTCTGGGCCGTCCGGCGCTTTCCGTCATCGAGCGCCGCATTGTGTTAGAGGCAAAGCGCTATCTGCAGTTCTCGACGTTGAGCATCAAAGAGATAGGTATCGTTCTAGGCTATCCAGATCCCGCTTATTTCTCGCGCTTCTTTCAGCGCGCGACCGGCTACGCCCCAAGCCGCTTTCGTGCGCCGAACACGGCAGCTGAGAACCTTTCGCCAAGAGAGGTGTTGGAACAGGCATGCACGAGATAGTCGAGCCGCAAAGATTTTTCCTGGAGGAAGGGCCCGATGTGCCCAACAACCCCGATCTGCCGGTGCTGATCTACCCGCAGGTGCTGGGCGATCGCGTCACCGACAGGGCAGGTGCTTTCGAACAGCGCTTTATTGGGAGCGGCTGGGGCGGCACATGGCGGAACGGCATCTTCCGCTACCATCATTTCCATCCGGATGCGCACGAAGCTCTAGGTATCGCCCGCGGCATGGTCGAAGTGCAGCTTGGTGGTGAGACGGGTAAGCGCTTCGAGCTGAAAGCAGGCGATCTCGTCGTGCTGCCGGCTGGCACCGGCCACAAAAATCTCTCAGCAAGCGACGACCTTCTGGTAATTGGCGCCTACCCGCCGGGGCAGGAGAATTACTCGATCTGCCGCAACAAGGCGGAAGTGCAATCGATGCCTGAACTGGCGCGCCCCGAGAGCGATCCCTTCTACGGCCGGGAAGGCCCGCTTTTGCGGGCCTGGTGACCGGCAAGGCCGAGGGCTCTTTAAGCGTCAGCTATACCAAGGCCCCTGCACCACCTGGATCTCCGCGCCTGCCTCGGCAACCTTTGCAGCAAAGGCCTCGGGATCGCTGCCCCGATAATGGTAGGGATAGACAACCTTGGGAGCGAACTCGGCCACAGCGGAAGCCGCCTGATCGCTATCCATGGTGTAGGGCAGGTTCATCGGGACGAAGGCGATGTCGATGTCGCTAAGAGCGCGCATTTCCGGGATGTCTTCCGTGTCGCCCGCAATATAGACCCTGCGCCCGTCGGCGCTCAGGACATAGCCGTTGTCGCGGCCCTTGGGGTGGTACTGCAACCGGTCGGGCGTGGTGTTGTAGGCAGGAATGGCTTCGATCCCGATTTCGCCCACGGTCGTGCTTTCTCCATTGCCGATCGAGGTTGCCTTGCTCTTCAGCGCCTCGGGCAGCTTATCGAAGACGGACGGGTTGGTGACGAGCTGTGTCTGCTCTCCTGCAAGCGCAGTCAGTGTATCCGGCTCGAAATGATCGCCATGCTCGTGGGTGACGAGTATGAGGTCCGCAGGAGGATTGCCCTCAAACGCCGCGGCACCCCCAACAGGATCGACATAGATGACCATATTGGGAACGGTCATCACGAAAGAGGCATGCGCGATGGGGGAGATGGTGATCTTCCCGTTTTCGCTGTCGTAGCTGTCGCCTTGGGATTCCTGCGCCCGGGTGGAAAAAGGCATGATGATCGTCGCTCCGACCGCGGCCAAGCCGGTTGCACCGAGTTGCAAAGTCTTACGCCTCGTAAAGGTCATCGTCTCCTCCTGTTCCCATTCGATCTGCTGCAGTCCTGGAGACGTGAAATTAAGCCAGCGTGTCGCAGGATCAAAATAACGGAAAAGTGAACGTGTTTACAATCGGCGGCATGGAGCCAATGAATTCGCTCGAAGGATCATCAGGCACGGCCATAAAAACCCGATTGTTGAGCAGAGGGCGGGGACGTGCTTAATGGGCTGAAGCCATTCAAGACCTAAGCAGAGAACTGCCATTGCGCGGCATCGGTGAGAAGAAGACAAAGGGCCGGCTGGGCGCGGCCGCTGCAGCCCAGCCAGGAAGCGAGCGGGTCAGGGGCGCGGGAGGCCAGGCCGTTTACCACGCGCTGCGAAAGGCAATTCTGGAGCTTGAGCTCGCGCCCGGCACAGGGCTCGATGAGGTGAGGCTCTCCGAGCAATTCCAAATGTCGCGTACGCCCATTCGCGAGGCGCTGGTGCGGCTTGCGGCCGAAGGGCTCGTTCATACGCTGCCCAACCGCAACACCATCGTTGCACCAATCGATTTCGTGCGGCTTCCTGTCTATTTCGAAGCGCTGACGCTGATGTACCGCGTCACCACACTTTCCGCGGCGCGTCACCATAAGCCGGAGCACCTAGCAAAAATTCGCAGCCTTCAGGCGCATTTTGCCGACTCCGTCCGCCGCCGCAATGCACTCGCCATGATCGATGCAAACCGGAATTTCCATGTGGCGATAGCCGAAGCAGGGGGAAACCACTATTTCACAACGCTCTTTGCGCGGCTGCTCGATGAAGGCCGTAGGATCCTGCGGGTCTATTATTCATCCTTCGATGACCGTCTGCCGAAGCAATATGTGGAAGAGCACGATGCGATAATCGCCGCAATCGAGGCTGGGGATGCTGAGCTCTGCGATAAGCTGGCTACTGCGCATGCCGCACAGATCGTGCGGCAGATTCAGAGCTATATCGTTCGCGATGGGGCGTCCCACATAACGCTCGACCAGCAGGCCTAGCGCCCTGGAATTGGGTGCCACTGGCCTACAGCTGCGATTCCAACATTTGTATCAGCCCGCCGACATCGCCGCGCATCCGGCACGCATCGGTTTTGTGTCGACAAACTAAATACAAGCTAATAAGCTGAAGCATGCGCCGGTTCGCGTTCGAAAGAGGAATGGTATGCAAAAGAGCGACTTCCGCGGCATCTTCCCCGCAATAACCACCAAGATGACGGCTGATCAGCAAGTGGATCTCGACGGCGTCCGGGCGGATATTGCCTTCCAGATCGAGAGCGGGGTGGACGCTGTCGTCCTTTGCGGCTCCTTGGGGGAGGCTTCGAGCCTGACACGCGAAGAGAAGATCGCCATCGCCAAGGCTGCGAAGGAGGAGGCGAGGGGGCTCGTGCCGATTATCCTAACAATCGCGGAGGATTCGACGGCTGCGGGTGCATCGCTCGCTGCAGAGGCCGAAAAGATCGGGGTCGACGGCCTCATGGTGCTGCCGGCTATGCGCTATCTCGCCGACGACCGCGAAGTGGTGACGCACTACCGCGCCGTGGCGGCCGCCTCGAACCTGCCGATCATCGTCTATAACAACCCGCTTGCCTACGGCATCAACATCACAACTGCGATGCTGAAGGAGATGGCGGACGAAGCCAAATTCGTCGCCATTAAGGAATCCACCGGCGATACGCGGCGCATCAACGAGACCATCAACGCGCTTGGCGACCGTTATCAGCTTTTGACCGGCGTGGACGATCTGGCGCTGGAAAGCCTGGTCCTCGGCTGCTCCGGCTGGATAGCAGGCCTGGTCGTAGCCTTCCCGAAGGAGACGGTTGCGATATACAAGCTCGTGGAAGAGGGCCGTCTCAAAGAGGCGCTGGAGATCTACCGATGGTTCCTGCCGTTGCTCCACCTCGATATCGGGCCAAAATTCGTCCAGAAGATCAAGCTTTGCGAGCACATCGTGCGCGGCACCTCACCGGTGGTGCGCCAGCCGCGCCTTCAACTTATCGGGCAGGAAGAGGCGGAGGTCCGCGCTGTGGTGGAGACAGGGCTCAGGAACCGTCCCGATCTGGGCAGATACGGCTTATAACGCCAAGAATCGTCACCCATTCGGCTCGAGTAGCAAGATCCCGTATTTGGGGTCAGGCGCAGCTGCGCAGAGGCGAGAGACGCTGACGAGCGCCAAAGCCGTCCCCTATTTTCCGATAAGCGTCAGATAAGTCCTCGGAACCGCGGGATAGAGTCCCGCTCGAATGGTTGCCCAGCAACGAACGCGATGCATCGGCTCTGAATGCACTGCGTCCGGCGCGTTGTTTACGTTATTCGGGTGATGGATGCCGCCTTTTGTGGGCCGTGCATATGCGGCTCGTTCTGCAGGGTTGATCTGTATTTCTTATGCGTTTATAAGCCGGCGCGTTCGTAAACATAGTTAAGAGAGGTTTTCATGCGATCCATTTTATCCCTTGCGTTTATCGGCCTGTTCGGCACTTCTGCTGGCTTTGCCGCGGACGCCATCATTCAACGGGACGATCCAGTCCCGGTGGCGCCTGTGGTCGCAGCTCCGGCCAAGTCCTATGACTGGAGCGGCATTTATCTTGGTGTTGACGGCGGCTATAAGTGGAACAGCCTTAAGTTTGATCCCAATTCCGTCGCCAAGAAGGCAGGCATCAAAGGTGATGCCTTCAAGATGAACAGTACCTTCGGTGGTGTTTATCTGGGGTACAACTATCAGATCGATAACTGGGTTATCGGCGCGGAAGGGGACGCTCAACTCTATTTCGGTGGTAAAGACAAGGCCGCGGCCTCCGGGAACGGCCGTTTCGCAGCATCCAGGGGATTCGGATCGGCGCGTGTGCGTCTCGGCTATGCGATGGATCGCTTCCTGCCCTATGTCACCGGCGGTGCCGCCTTCGAGAACCTGGAAATCTCCTCAAAAAAGGATGGTAAAGTCGTTGCTCGGGATAACAAGACTAGAGTGGGTTATACGCTCGGCGCGGGTCTTGATTACGCCATAACCGAAAAATGGATCGGCAAGGTCGAGTACCAGTTTATGGATTTCGGAAAGAAGTCTTACGATCTCGATATTGGATCGGCTGATTTGAGCTCGCATTCGCACACAATGCGGGTTGGTTTGTCCTATAAGTTCTAGAGCCTAGCATATCCGCGAAGAGGCCCACCTGCCTCTTTGCGGATATTTCTTCACCGGCGTAGATGTTCTAAAACATTTATCATGCTGACGCCGACCGCTATCACCAAATCTCATCAGGCGGCTGGGTGCTCGGCATCGGCTTCGCGTAATAAGTGGTAAACTTTCCGCTTGCCAAACGCGATGCTTTCTTCCAGCGAAAGCCCGCGCGCCAAGGCGGCGGCGATGGAACTGGCGAGCGCGCAACCCGTGCCGCGCATCCGGCTATCAAGCCGCGGCGCTTCGAAGCGTTCCGGCGCATGGCCTCGACGCAGCAGAATATCTGTCGAATTTCGTTTATCCGGCGCATGCCCGCCCTTCACGAGCAGGGCGTGACACCCGCTTGCAAGGAGCAAGTTGCCTTGATCAAGCGCCTCTTCCTCACTCCCTGCGGTCACCGTGGCAGCGAGAATGGCAAGCTCCAGCCAATTGGGCGTGACGAGGCGGCAGAGCGGTAGAAGTTCACGCTTCAGCACGGCAATCCCTGCTTCTTCCATGAGCCGTCCTCCAGAGGAGGAGGCGAGCACGGGATCGAGGACGACGGGAATCGGCAGATGCCTGCGGAGAACGGTCGAGACTGCCTCCACTATGTCGCTCGTCCCGAGCATGCCGATCTTGATCGCGTCTATGGGCTCTGCTTCCAGCGCAGCTTCCATCTGCGCCGAAACGAGCGAAGGCGACATGGGTTCAACCGCCGCCACGCGACTATGCGTCTGCGCCGTCACGGCGGTAATGGCGAGCGCTGCGTTAACGCCCAGGCTGGCAAGGACTTCGATGTCGCGGCCGATTCCTGCTCCTCCGGAGGAATCAGAGCCGGCGACGACAAGCACATGCGGCCTGACACTCATGCTCGGCTTTTTTCCCTCCATGATGCGGTCGCCTCTAACCATTCCCGTGTGCGCGCCTCGGGGTTGGAATTGCGCAATATGTCCGTCACCACGGCCGCCGAATCCGCGCCGCGCTCGAAAACGCCGGGGATGCGCTCCGGCGTCAGGCCGCCGATGGCGACGAGCGGCACTGGGGCTACGCGTTCCTTCCATTCGGCGATACGGTCGAGCCCTTGCGGCTCCCATTTCATCTTCTTGAGGATGGTTGGGTAGATCGGCCCGAGCGCGATATAGTCGGGTTCGGCCTTCAGCGCTGTCGCAAGTTCCGTGTGGTCATGCGTGCTGATCCCAAATTTCAGCCCCGCCCGCTTGATCGCGGCAAGGTCGGCGGTCGCCAAATCCTCCTGGCCCAGATGGACGAAGTCGCAGCCCTCCTCGATGGCGAGCTGCCAGTAATCGTTCACGATGAGCTGGCAATCATGCCCTGCGCATATTTTTCTCGCGCGGCGGATTTCCGCCCGGAGCTCTGCTTCGTCAATTTCCTTGATGCGAAGTTGCAGCAGCTTTACGCCAAGTGGCACGAGGCGCTCGATCCAGGCTGCAGAATCGACGATGAGATAAAACGGGTCGAGCCTCATGAGAACACCGCCTTGCCGATCACGGGCGTGGAAGGCACGGCCATGTCGCGCGGCTCCAATATGCCGGCGCCGTAGGCCGCATGTCCCGCCTCCACCGCTTGCGCGAAGGCGATGGCCATGGCGGCGGGGTTCCCTGCCTTGGCGACCGCCGTATTGAGCAGTACGCCGTCGAAGCCCAGTTCCATCACGGCTGCGGCATGCGAAGGCCGCCCGAGCCCGGCGTCGACAATCAGCGACGTGTCCGGAAAATGTGCTCGGTAGGCGCGCAGCGCGTCGAGATTGACCGGACCCTTGGCCGAGCCGATCGGTGCGCACCAGGGCATCAGCACTTCGCAGCCCGCCTCGATCAGCCGCTCGCCCACGACGAGGTCCTCGGTCGTGTAAGGGAAGACGGCAAAGCCATCCTCGGTGAGGATGCGCGCGGCTTCCACTAGGCCGAAAACATCGGGCTGCAGCGTGTCGTGATGGCCGATCACCTCAAGCTTGATCCAGTTCGTCCCGAACACTTCCCGCGCCATTTTGGCCGTGGTCACCGCTTCCTTGACCGTGTGGCAACCCGCCGTGTTGGGCAGCACGCGCAGGCCGAGCTCGCGGACAAGCGACCAGAAGCGACCACCCGTTTCCCCCTGAATGCCCTCGCGCCGCAACGATACGGTGACAACCGACGCACCGGAAGACTTCGCTGCTTCCGAAAGGATGGCGGGCGAGGGATATTGCGCGGTGCCCAGCAGCAGGCGGGAGGAAAGTTCGGTTCCATAGACGGTGAGCGGCATTTTTAGCCTCCTTGCCTGGGCGTCAGGATTTCCACGCGGTCGCCCTCGGAAAGCCTGACTTCGTTGCGCTCGCTGCCTGGCACGAATTCGGAATTGATGGCCGTCGCGAACCAGTTTCCCGTGTGGCCGAGTTCGGTCATCAGTTCGGAAAGTGTCCGTGCCTGGCTCTCAAGCGCTTGCCCGTTCACGATGAGCTTCATTGCGATGCGCCTCGTTGGAGATGATCAGTTCGGCGGCCTGCCGCGCAACCGCCGGCGCCAGGAGAAAACCGTGACGATGGAAGCCGTTGACGAAGAGCGTATCGCCACGCCGCTCGATCTTCGGCAGGTTATTAGGGAAGGCCGGGCGTATGCCTGCCGCGGCTTCCAGGATGCGCGCCTCGCCAAAGGCCGGGTGCAGCGTATAGGCGGCGTTGAGCAGTTCCATCATAGAGCGTGCCGTGACCGGCCCATCGTCCGCACTCTCCACCATGGTTGCGCCAACCATGAAACGGCCATCGCCGCGCGGCACCACATAGACGGGGAAGCGCGGATGGATGAGCCGTACCGGGCGGTACAGCTTCACGTCACGGGTTTCCAGATAGAGCATTTCGCCGCGCACGCCGCGAAGTTCGGAGAGAGTGGCTGCCGCGGCAAAGCCGGTGCAATCCACGACATGGTCGAAACGCTGGGGAGCCGCCGTGCAATCGAACAGGAATCGCACACCCAATGCTTCCAGCTTGGCATGGAGCCGGTCCAACGCCCCGCGCGGATCAAGATGCGCTTCCGCGGCGAAGAAAAGGCCGGTGCGGAACCGTCCGGCAATGTCGGGCTCCAGTGCTTCGATTTCTTCCGCGCCGAGATGCACGTACCCCTCGGTACGGACAGCAAAGCGGCGGAGTTCGGTCGCATCACGCGGCGGAGCCACCACCAGCGTGCCGTTGAAGCTCACCGTACCGGGTAGTACCGTTTCCCACCACCGCGCGGCATGCTCTCCGAGCCGGATGACCTCCTCCTCGGCGCTCTCCCGCTCG
Source organism: Chelativorans multitrophicus (assembly GCF_011317445.1). GTDB lineage: Bacteria > Pseudomonadota > Alphaproteobacteria > Rhizobiales > Rhizobiaceae > Chelativorans > Chelativorans multitrophicus. The sequence continues at coordinate 1,766,374 of NZ_JAAAPL010000001.1, read as the reverse complement.
CAGTATGGCGCGAGCATTCCGCCGGCGAGCCAGGACGCTCCGCCGCCCACGGAGGCGCTCTTTTCGATGACGGTGATTTCGCCGCCGCGCGCCGCCAGCTCATGCGCCGTCGCCAGCCCCGCCACGCCCGCACCTTTGATGAGGATGCGCATCAGGGGGTCCTCGCGCAGATGGAGGGTTCGAATAAAGCGGGCAAGACGGGTAGGATTGTGCTCTTGCGCACCCCCCTCTGTCCTGCCGGACATCTCCCCCTCAAGGGGGGAGATTGGCAGTCATCAAAGCTTTCGCCAACCGGCAGCGATGCAGAAAGAGGCGCGACCCACACCGCCGGCCCAATCTCCCCCCTTGAGGGGGAGATGCCCGGCCGGGCAGAGGGGGGTATAAGGCCACCGGCTTTCCCAAGCATAGCAAATCCACCTGTCCTCAAGCGCCCTGCGTCTCTGCCGTCTCCTCCACAGCCACATACAAATCCCCGCCCTCGCGGTACTTCTCGGCCATTGCGGCCATGCCTTCCTTCTGCGCCTCGGCCCGAATGTCGTGCGAGATCCGCATGGAGCAGAATTTCGGGCCGCACATGGAGCAGAAATGCGCCACTTTATGCGCCTCCTTGGGCAGGGTCTCATCATGTAGCGCGCGCGCCGTTTCGGGGTCGAGCGAGAGGTTGAACTGGTCCTCCCAGCGGAATTCGAAACGGGCGCGCGACAACGCGTCGTCCCTCACCTTGGCCGCCGGGTGGCCCTTGGCCAGGTCAGCGGCGTGCGCCGCGATCTTGTAAGTGATGACGCCGGTCTTCACGTCATCACGGTCGGGCAGGCCCAGATGCTCCTTGGGGGTCACGTAACAGAGCATGGCCGTTCCGAACCAGCCGATCATTGCGGCGCCGATGGCCGAAGTGATGTGGTCGTAGCCCGGCGCGATGTCGGTTGTGAGCGGCCCGAGCGTATAGAATGGCGCCTCGCCGCAGATCTCGAGCTGCTTGTCCATGTTCTCCTTGATCTTGTGCATGGGAACATGGCCGGGTCCCTCGATCATCACCTGGCAATCCTTGGCCCAGGCGATTTTCGTCAGCTCGCCCAGCGTCTCCAACTCGGCAAATTGCGCTGCGTCATTGGCATCCGCGATCGAGCCGGGGCGAAGTCCGTCGCCCAGCGAGAAGGAGACGTCATAGGCGCGGCAGATGTCGCAGATCTCCGCGAAATGCTCGTAGAGAAAGCTCTCCTTATGGTGAGCGAGGCACCACTTCGCCATGATGGACCCGCCACGCGAGACAATGCCCGTTACGCGGTTCACCGTCAGCGGCACATAGTGGAGCCTGACACCGGCATGGATGGTGAAATAATCCACGCCCTGCTCGGCCTGCTCGATAAGCGTATCGCGGAAGACCTCCCAGGTGAGCTCCTCGGCAATGCCGCCCACCTTCTCCAGCGCCTGATAGATCGGCACCGTACCGATGGGTACGGGGGAATTGCGGATGATCCATTCACGGATATTGTGGATGTTGCGGCCGGTCGAAAGATCCATAACCGTGTCCGCGCCCCATCGCGTTGCCCAGACCAGCTTTTCCACCTCCTCGGCCATGGAGGAGGTGACAGCGGAATTGCCGATATTGGCGTTGATCTTGGTCAGGAAATTGCGGCCGATGATCATCGGCTCGGATTCGGGGTGGTTGATATTGGCTGGAATGATGGCCCGCCCGCGCGCCACCTCGTCTCGCACGAACTCCGGCGTCACATAGTCGGGAACCGCCGCGCCGAAGCTCTCACCGTCACGGACGAGCTTTTCCTTCAGCTTTTCGCGCCCGAGATTTTCGCGAATGGCGATGAACTCCATCTCCGGCGTCACAATGCCCGCCCGCGCATAGGCAAGCTGTGTGACTGCCTTGCCGTCCCGCGCCTTAAGCGGACGGTTGCGGACTGGGAATTCAGGCGTCAGCCGCTCGCCCGATACGAAGCCGTTGTCCTCCGGCTTGACGATGCGGCCGTCATAGCGCTCCACGTCGCCACGCGCCTCGATCCAGGTTTCGCGCAGGCGCGGCAGGCCCTTCTCGATGTCGATGGTGACGCTCGTATCCGTGTAGGGTCCGGAAGAATCATAGACCGTAACGGGCGGTTCGCCCGCCGTGGGGTGGACGGCGATCTCGCGCATCGGCACGCGGATCTCAGAGTGCAGCGTGCCGGGCTTGTAGACCTTGCTGGAGGCGGGAAGGGGGCCTGTTGTAATCTCGGGCTTGGGGTTGTTCCGGGCATCCATGGCGAGTCTCTCCGCGTTCGCGTTGGAGACCCAGTTCTTGCCGAAGGAGGAGGGGAGAAGCTTGCCGGGAAAAACGATATTCCCTTTGATCTTACGACCGGGCCCCGGAAAGCCGTCGCACCATCCCTACGCCAGTATGAACTGGATCAGGTTCAAAGGGTCACCGCGCTGCTTGAAGCCAGCGGTATCTCAGCCCGTTGTCCGGGCCCCCCTGGTGATGGTTTGATCTTGCGAGGAGTGCCCTGGCTTGTCAAGCAGCGAAAGCAGTGATTGGCCTCTCAGGCAGGCTGCGCAACCGGCAGATTGTCGATGAGGCGAACTCCACCGATCCACGCGGCAACGAGCAGCCGCGCCGGCCTATCGAGGCCGGAAAGCGGAGCAAGGTCATCCTCTCCCCGCAGTTCGAGATATTCAACCTCCTGATAGCCCGCTGCGAGTATCGCATCGCGGGCATTGGGCAGCACCTCGGCTACAGGCGTGCCCTCCGCCAGGCGGCCGGCGGCGGCAAAGAGCGCTTCGGCGAGCTTCGGAGCATTGCGGCGGTCGTCAGCCGAAAGCCGCACATTTCGGGAAGAGAGGGCAAGCCCATCCGCTTCGCGCACCGTCGGGCAAGCGATGATCTGCGTGGGTATATCGAGGTCTCGGGTTAGCCGGCGCACCACGTGCAGCTGCTGAAAATCCTTCTCGCCGAAAAAGGCAAGGTCGGCCCCGGTCTGCAGGAGCAGCTTCGTGACCACGGTCGCCACCCCGTCGAAGTGGCCGGGCCGGAAGGCGCCGCAAAGGCCCTCGCTCACGCCGCTCACCGAGACCGTTGTGGAAAATCCGTTCGGATACATCTCTGCGCCATCCGGTGCATAGAGCATGTGGGCGCCGAGCGGGGCGAGCTTGGCGGCATCCTCCTTTTCCGTGCGGGGATAGGCGGCGAGATCGCCTGCATTGTTGAATTGTTTCGGATTGACGAACAGAGTGACGATTACCCGGTCCGTGTTCGCCAGGGCCGCGCGCACGAGGCTCAGATGCCCTTCATGCAGCGCACCCATCGTAGGTACGACGCCGACGCGAAGCCCATCACGGCGCCAATCCGCCACCGCCGCGCGTAATTCCTTCACCGTGCGGAAAATTGGGACACTCACGCTGCCTCGCCTCCCTTCACCGGCTTGGGCATATCGCTGAATACATGTTCCGGCGCCGGAAAACGGCGCTGCCGCACATCTTTTGCATAGGCGGCGATTCCGGCCTCGGCGGCTTCCGCCAGTTCCGCATAGCGCTTGACGAATTTCGGGCGGAAATCGGTGAACATCCCGAGCATGTCGTCTACCACCAAAACCTGCCCGTCGCAGGCGGGGGAAGCCCCGATGCCGATGGTGGGGATAGGGATTTCCTTGGTGATCCGGCGGGCGAGCGGCTCGGGCACCTTTTCCAGGACCACGGAGAAGGCGCCGGCCTTGGCCACTGCTTGCGCGTCACGCATCACGCGGTCGCCGTCTTCGCCCCGTCCTTGGACCTGATAACCGCCGAAAGCGTTCACGGCCTGTGGCGTCAGACCCACATGGGCCATCACCGGTATGCCACGGCCGGTCAGGAAGCGGATCGTCTCGGCCATGCTCTCTCCGCCTTCGAGCTTGACAGCCGCGCAGCCGGTCTCCGCCATCACGCGTGCTGCATTGCGAAAAGCCTGTTCCGGCCCTTCCTCATAGCTGCCGAAGGGCATGTCGACGACCATCAAGGCCCTTTCCAGGCCTCGGCGCACCGCTTTCCCATGCATGATCATCATGTCCAGCGTCACGCCCAGCGTGGAGGGCAGCCCGTGCATCACCATGCCCACGCTGTCGCCCACGAGAACCACGTCGCAATGCGGATCGAGAAGGCGCGCAATGGGCGTCGTGTAGGCAGTGAGACAAACGATCGGCGCCTTGCCTTTGGCCTTGGCGATGTCCGGCGGGGTGAAGGATTTCGCTCCTCCGGTTGCACTCATGACTATTTCCTCCAGAGGCAACTGCTGGTGCCGCCATTTCGCACAGTTTTGTGCGCTTGCGAAGAAAAATTTGCTTCACTTCTGCCGGTCAGGCTGCACGGCCGGTTTCGCCGGACGGCGGCTGCTGATACATGCTGGTACAAATCCTTTTCGAACGAAGCAGGACGTAACCAGAGCCGATGAACGTGACGCAGGATCCTCACCAGCGCCATGAAGTCAAGGTTGACCTGATGGCAGTCGTCGCCGCGGTGATCGATAATTGCCCGCGCGCGCTTACCATTAAGCAGGGGAAAGCCCTGCCATCCGGCCCGTTCGAACTCGGCCACCGCTCGCTCCAGGCTGGCCTCCGGGATTGGGTGGAACAGCAGACCGGCCATCGGCTCGGTTACATCGAGCAGCTTTATACCTTTGCCGACCGGGACCGTATGGCGGATGAGCCCGAGCGCGCAATCTCGATCAGCTATCTGGGGCTGACGCGCGACGAGCGCAAAGACGGGCAGGCGCCGCGCGACTGGCGGAGCTGGTATGATTATTTTCCGTGGGAGGACCATCGGAAAGGCCCGCCCGCCATTCTGGCGGATTTTATCCTGCCGCGTCTGAAGGTCTGGGCCGAAGGGCCCGGCGAAGAAGCCGGCGAGGAGCGGTACCATCGCATCGCGGTCGCGTTCGGGCTGGACGGGCGGCCCTGGAACGAGGAGCTGGTGCTGCAGCGATACGAGCTGCTCTATGAGGCTGGCCTGGTGGACGAGGCTTTACGAGGCAGGAAAGGCAGTCACACACCGCCCGTGCCGGGCAGATCGATGATCGCCGACCATCGGCGCATCCTCGCGACCGGGATTGCGCGGCTGCGCACCAAGATCAAATACCGTCCGGTGGTTTTCGAGCTCATGCCTCCCGTCTTCACGCTCCTGCAGTTGCAACGCGCGGTAGAGGCGCTCTCCGGCCGATTGGTCCACAAGCAGAATTTTCGTCGGCTCATCGAGCAGCAGGAACTGGTCGAGGAAACCGGCGAAACTACCTCGGAAACGCGGGGGCGGCCTGCAAAGCTCTTCCGCTTCCGGCCGGTCGTGCTGATGGAACGTACTGCCGCAGGAACAAAATTACCGGTTATTCGGGCTTGACAAGACTTATGCTCAGCGCAAGCATATATATGATATGCTCAATCGGAGCATAATTGGAGATTGTCCATGCTCGATATCCCCCGCACCGACGCGCTTTACGATAAGGTGAAGCGAGTGATCCCGCCGATCGAATGGCCGGCTTTCGTGGACGATATCGAGGCAATTCTCGCGCTGAAGCGCAGGCGCAACGCGGTCATACTGGCGCACAACTATCAAACGCCGGAGATCTTCCACTGCGTTGGCGACATCGTGGGCGACAGCCTGGCGCTCGCCCGCGAGGCGGTGAACACGGATGCCGATGTCATCGTGCTTGCCGGCGTCCATTTCATGGCCGAGACGGCAAAACTGCTCAATCCGGAAAAAACGGTGCTGATCCCGGATATGGGGGCAGGGTGCTCGCTGGCCGATTCCATCACGGCAGAAGATGTGCGCCTGATGCGCCAGCATTATCCGGGCGTTCCCGTGATCACTTACGTCAACACGTCGGCGGCGGTGAAGGCGGAATCCGACATCTGCTGCACTTCCGGCAATGCGCGCGCGGTGGTGGAATCGCTTGGCGTGCCGCGTGTGATCATGATCCCGGACGAGTATCTGGCAAAGAACATTGCCGCTGAAACGGACGTGGAGATCATCGCCTGGAAAGGGCATTGCGAGGTGCATGAACGCTTCACCGGGGCTGATATCCGCGAATTGCGGGAGGCCAATCCCGGCGTGGTGGTGCTCGCGCATCCCGAGTGCCCGCCGGAAGTGGTCGCGGAATCGGATTTCTCCGGCTCCACGGCCGCCATGTCGGACTATGTGGGACGGGAAAAGCCGCATCGCGTCGTGCTGATGACGGAATGCTCCATGAGCGACAATGTCGCGGTGGCTCATCCGGATGTCGAGTTCGTCCGCCCCTGCAATCTCTGCCCGCATATGAAGCGCATCACGCTTGCCAATATCCGCAAGGCGTTGGAGGAGAACCAGCACGTGGTGACGGTCGATCCTGAGGTGGCCGAGCGCGCGCGGCGCGCCGTGGAGCGGATGCTCGCTGTCAAATGAACGGCTTTGATCTTCACGACCTCAGCGGCCGCCCGGTCATTATCGGCGCTGGCCTTGCTGGGCTCGCAACCGCGCTTCATCTTTCACCCATGCCTGTCGTGGTGCTTTCCAAGGCACCTCTCGGCGAGGAGGCATCGAGCGCCTGGGCGCAGGGCGGGCTCGCGGCAGCCATGGGGCCGGACGATGATCCCGACCTTCATCTGGCCGATACGCTCGCCGCAGGGGACGGGCTTTGCGATCCCGACATTGTCGGCAAGGTCGTCCGAGCAGCACCTCGGGCGATCGAGGACCTGGCACGCTTCGGCGTCCGCTTTGACAAGGCAGAGGACGGTCCGCTGCTCCTTGGACTTGAGGCGGCGCATAGCCGCCGCCGCATCATCCATGCGGAAGGAGACGCCACGGGCCGCGAAATCATGCGCGCGCTTGTGGCCGCGGTGCGCCGGACTCCCTCGATCACCGTGCTGGAAGGTTTCGAAGCGCGGCGGCTCCTCACGGAAGACGGTGCCATTTCCGGGGTTGTCGCCGCCGGGCCGGACAGTCCGGTGCTGCTTGCTACCAGCCGCGTTGTGATCGCCACCGGCAGTATCGGCGGTTTGTACGAGGATACCACAACGCCTTTGGGTTCCTTCGGCCAAGGGCTTGCGCTTGCCGCACATGCCGGCGCGGCGCTTCGCGATCTGGAATTCGTGCAGTTCCATCCCACCGCGCTCGATGGGACCGGGCGTCCGATGCGCCTCGTCAGCGAGGCCGTGCGCGGGGAGGGCGCGGTTCTCATCGACGAGACTGGCCGTCGTTTCCTCGAGGGCACGCCGGGCGCCGAGCTTGCGCCGCGCGACGTGGTGGCGCGCGCGGTGGCGTGGCATCTCTCCATGGGCCATCGCGTTTTTCTCGATGCGCGGGGGGCCATCGGGACCAGCTTCGCTCTCCGCTTTCCCAGTATTTACGCCTTCTGCAGAGCCGCGGGCCTTGATCCGTCGCGTGTGCCGATCCCCATTCGCCCTGCCGTCCATTACCACATGGGCGGCATTGCCGTTAACGGCGAAGGCCGCAGCTCCGTGCGCGGCCTATGGGCGTGCGGCGAGGTAGCCTCGACCGGCCTTCACGGCGCGAACCGGCTCGCCAGCAATTCGCTGATCGAGGCGGCCGTCTTTGGCCGTTGGGTGGCGGAAAGCATCGCCGGCGCGGGCGATGCGATGCGCCATCGGCCGGGCTCCTTCGCCATGCCCGGCAGTGCGGATGCTTCAGTCGTGCGTCCGGTCGTCTCGCGTGCCTTGGGCGTCATCCGCGATGCGGACACAATGCGGGATGCAATTGCTTCGCTCCTTCCTCTGGCCGAGCGCAAAGGACCCGCTTCTGATCCCGCGGCGGTCGCATTGATGATGGTTGTCTCCGCGCTGGCGCGCGAGGAAAGCCGGGGCGGGCATTTCCGCGCCGATTTCCCCCGGCGCAGTGAGTATGCGGTGCATTCGCGCCTTACGCTGGCCAACGCATTCGAGACGGCGCGGAGTCTCGTGCCCGAGCCTGCAATCCCGATGGCCAGGAGCGCATGATGAATATTCCTCCGCTTCCCACCGTCATGTTCGAGCCGTTGGTTCGCTCAACGTTGCTGGAGGATCTTGGCCGCGCGGGCGATCTCACCACGGATGCAGTCGTTCCCGCCGGCCTTCATGCCGAACTGACGCTGACCGCCCGCCAGCCGGGCGTTGTCGCGGGACTCGATGTGGCTGCGCTTGCGTTCCGCCTTATCGATCCGGCGATCTCGGTGAAGATCGAGCGGCCCGATGGCAGCGCGATTGCTCCGGGAGATGTGATTGCCAGTGTCAGCGGGCCCGCGCGCGGCCTGCTGATTGCCGAGCGCACGGCGCTTAACTTCCTCTGTCATCTCTGCGGCATCGCCACGGCCACTGCTGGGATCGTCGAGGTCGTCAGGGGCCACAAGGCGCAGATCGTCTGCACGCGCAAAACGACTCCTGGCCTGCGGGCGCTCGAAAAATACGCTGTGCGGGCCGGTGGCGGCTCAAACCACCGCTTCGGGCTGGACGACGCCATCCTCATCAAGGACAACCATATTGCGATCGCCGGTGGTATCCGCCCTGCCATTGAGCGGGCGCGGGCGCATGCGGGCCATATGGTCAAGATCGAGGTGGAAGTCGATACGCTGGCCCAGCTCGAAGAGGTGCTCGCCCGGAAAGTCGATGCGGTTCTGCTCGACAATATGTCGCCCGAGCAGCTCGCGCGCGCTGTAGAGCTGACGGCCGGCCGCGCGATCACCGAAGCCTCAGGCCGGGTAACACGGGAAACCGCGCCCGCAATTGCCGCTTCGGGCGTTGATCTCATCTCGGTCGGCTGGATCACCCACAGCGCGCCGGTGCTGGATATCGGGTTGGATTATCGCGCCTGAGGCGACGAGTTCACTCTTCCTCTCCCGGCAATTCGGTGTCCTCGTCCAGCGTGTCGCGAACCCACAGCTTCTTTACCGAAACGAAGACGACAACCAGGAGCGGCGTTGCGAAGAGGATGCCAAGCGGACCGAACAGCAGGCCGAAGCCGATAATCGCAAAGATGGTGAGCGCTGGGGGAAGCCGCACCATGCGTTGCTGTATGAGCGGCATGATCAGATTGCCTTCCAGCTGCTGGATGACGAGATAAAGCAGCGCCACCCATGCGGCGGTAACGGGACTTTCCGCAAGCCCCACGGCCACCGCCGGTGCAGCGCCGAGAATGGGACCTATCACCGGTACGAACTCCAGCAGGCCCGCGATAACACCAAGGGCGAGGGCTGAGGGTACCCCAAGAAGCCAGAGACCCACCGCAGAGGCTGCTCCGACCAGAAACATGCTCAGAAGCTGCCCGAGCAGCCAGAGGCGAAGAGCCATATAGAGAACGTCGAGCGTTTCGGCGGCCTCGCGGCGGGCGCGCCTTGGAAACAGGAGGAAGAAACCGCGGCGATAGCTTCGCGGGTCGGCCGCGAGATAGATGCCGGCCACCATTACGAGAAGAAGATTGGCGAGACTGCCGAAGATGGCCGAGGAAAAGCCGGCGACATTGGACAGCAACGATGTGCGCGCCATCGATTGCTGTATCTGCTCGACAAGCCGGCCTTCCAAATTATCGATGCCGAAGCGGTCCTCCAAGGCGCGAAGCAGGTCGGGCACGCGTTCGATGAGCTGGCCGAACTGTGCCTGTAGCTGCGAGCCGAGGAGGATCGCAAACCCGGTTATGAACAGGCCGATGGCTATTGCCGCCGCGGCGAGTGAAGCCCCGGAACGCAGGGGTGTATGATGCTCGATCAGGGAAGCGAAGGATCTGGTCAGCACCGCCACGAGGATGGCGCCGAAGGCCAGAAGAAGCAGGTTGGATAGGCTCCACACCAGAAGCCCGGCAGCGACAATGGCGGCGGCCAGCAAGAAGAGGCGAAAAAAGAAACTCCATCGAACCGGGAGATCCCGGGAATGCAGATCGGAGCTGGCATCCTGCTTCATGCTGCGTCCCGCCTGTAACGGAAATCCTTCTGGTAACGGGAAGGGGGAAGGCAGGTTCCGAAGCGGCCGGCCGATCTGGTTTAAGATGTCAGGCCCAGCAGAGCGCCGGCGCGGGCAAGTGCCTCGTCAAAGGTGACATCCTCCACATATGCATGCGGGCGCAGCCACTGGCAGGCTTGCTCGATCCGGGCGTGCTCCGCCTTCACGGCTCTTTCAATGGCGGGGTGGGCGCGAGGTCCTACGCGGCGGCGCGAAGCCAAATTGTAAACACACCGGCGGAGCGGCGTTCTCAATCGCAGTACAAGGAGCCGACGGGAACGCGCCAGCGCCATTGAGTGCTCCACGTCACTGCTCAGCCTCAAGCCCTCGATGATCACGTCGTGGCCGGTGGCGGTGAATGCATCCGCTGAACGGGCCACCTCCACCAAACCGCCATCCGCCTGCCGGATGGTGTCGCATCCCCCGCTCGTGACCTCGTAGTGACCGATCACGACAAGCGGCCGGCCACCGAAAGGGTGGGGGAGACGATATGCAAACGGGCGGCTGCGGCCCGAAACATAAAGACACTCAACCAGGCTGCCGCCGTATCTTTCTCCTGCCTTCCACCCATATCGATAGAGAATTCTGCGGACAAGTTCGGTCTTTCCCGATCCGCCTGCACCTCTTGGGTTGAGAATATTGCCCATGCCATCTCCTTATTTTCGATAGTCGAGGGCGAATCCCGTTCTCGCGCAAGAATTTTCGAAAGTTGCCACCGCGGGCTTTTTGCGGAAGCTGGGTTTGGAAAAGGGGGGTGGACGTCTCGCTTAATACAGACGGGTTGGGACAGACGCTTGTTTTGTGCAGATTGCTCCTTACGATGGGAACCGCGCATCTCGCTCAAAGGTTCGCGTATCGACGCGCCCAAGAGAGGACCTGCCTCATGTCATCGAAGATCATCCAGTCCCTGAGCATTTTCGCCGTCCCGCTGCTCGTCTCCTGCGCATGGGCTCAAGACGTGCGTTCGAGCCTGGAAAGCGAGAGCGGCTCGCTTCGTGTGGAAACCGTTGCGGACGGGCTTTCCAGCCCGTGGGGAGCTGTCTTCCTGCCCGACGGCTCCATGCTGGTGACGGAACGCAGCGGAACCTTGCGCAGGATCAGCGCCGAGGGCGAGATTTCGAGCCCGATCCAGGGTACGCCGGAGGTCGTGGCCCGGGGACAGGGCGGGCTCCTGGATGTGGCGCTCGATCCGCAGTTCGACCAGAACCGCCTGGTCTATTTTACCTTCTCCGAAGCGCGTGGCGAGGGGGCGGGAACTTCCGCTGGCCGAGGCCGGCTGAACGAAGATGCTACGGCTATTGAGAATTTTGAGGTCATTTTCCGGCAGGAGCCGGCGGTTTCCGGCGGAAACCATTTCGGTTCACGCCTTGCCTTCTCGCCGGATGGGCACCTGTTTGTCACGATGGGCGACCGCTTCGACCACATGCAGGAAGCGCAGAACATATCGAACCATTTGGGCAAGCTCG
>NZ_JAAAPL010000001.1:0-1747500 GCF_011317445.1 Chelativorans multitrophicus | reverse complement strand
TGAGCGCCTTCGTCAGAGCGGAAACCTTCTTCGCATAGATCGCCGAGGCGCTCGGCAGAATGTCGGGTGTGTCCTCTGGCACGTCGGCCAGCAGGCTGTTCAGTTCGGTCTTGCGCGCCTCCAGCGTGTCCATCTCTGCCTTCATGCTCTCATGGAACATGCCAGCCTTGATTGCCTCGATGATGCCGCGGATCTGCTTCTCGATCTTTACCAGCTCTGCTTTCCAGGCATCACCGCTGGAGCGGCGTTCGCGGTTCAGCCGGTTGGTCTCCTCCGCATAGGCGCGCATCGCCTCCTCAACGATCTCAGGCGCCATCATCCGGTCCTTCAGGCCGGAGAGGACGCGGGCTTCCAGATCCTCACGCGGGATCGTGCGGCTGTTTGAACAGGCGCCCTTACTGATGTGGTTCGAGCAGGCGAACCGATCAGCGCCGCGAAGTGAGTAGGGGCCTCCGCAGCAGCCACAGAACACCAGGCCGGACAGAAGGGACCTCGGCCGACGTGTACCGTTCAGACGGTTCTTTTTGTGGTGCTTGCGAACGGCTTCGGTGACGTTGGCAAACTTCTCGGCTATCTCGCCCTGCCGGACACGGACCGAATGCCAGAGTTCGTCATCGACAATACGCAGCTCCGGCACATCCTTGATGATCCATTCCGATTCCGGGTTCAGGCGTGAGACGCGCTTTCCGGTCGATGGGTCTTTGATGTAGCGGAGACGGTTCCAGATCAGACGGCCGATATAGAGTTCATTGTTCACAAGTCCAGTGCCGCGCTTCACATGGCCCCGAATCGTGGTGTCGCTCCAGAGCTTACCAGCCGGACCCGGGACACCTTCCTCGTTCAATGTGCGGGCGATGGTGCGCGGACCCACGCCGGCGGCGAATTCGCGGAAGATGCGGCGGACAACATTCGCCTCGGCTTCGTTGATCTCGCGATCACCACGAATGGGATCACCGCGCGCATCGAGTTGCTTGACGACATTGTAGCCAAAGCACAGACCGCCACCCGATTTGCCGTCCTCGACGCGGCCACGAATGCCGCGATGGGTTTTGGCGGCAAGGTCTTTCAGGAACAGCGCGTTCATCGTGCCCTTGAGGCCGACATGAAGCTCGCTGATCTCGCCCTCGGACAGCGTAACAATGGGAACGCCAGCAAATTTGAGGTGCTTGTAGAAGGTAGCGACGTCAGCCTGGTCACGGCTGATACGATCCAGGGCCTCGGCCAGCACGATGTCGAACTGTCCAGCCTGCGCATCCTGAAGAAGCGCCTGAATGCCGGGGCGCAGGATCATACTTGCGCCGGAGATGCCAGCATCCTTGTAGGTTCCGACGATCTTCCACTTCTCGCGCTTCGCCTGCTCGCGGCAGATGCGCAACTGGTCCTCGATCGACGCCTCGCGCTGATTGTCGGAAGAATATCGGGCATAGAGCGCAACGCGGGTCATCGATCAGTCCTTTCAGGCTCCGTGTCGGGGGGCAGGTTAATTCTGTTTAGGTTCGGAGGCGGCTTCGACTGTCTCGTCCCTGCGCTGCGCCGCTGACAGGAGCTGGTCATATTGGGCGGCCGACATCAGCACAAACTCGCGCCGACCATGTCGTGTGATCTCTACCGGTTCACGGTGAGACTCGTTCAGATACTGTCCGAACTTGCGCTGGAATTCGAGGGAGGTTGTGGTTGGCATCGCAGACTCCAGGAGAATAGGTCTGCCTATATAATACGTGTTATACGTATAAATGCAAGAAGATTTGCGTGTCAGCTACGTAGGTGGCGTTGTGCTTTGCGTTCTGCGGCCAGTTTACGCTCGAACTGTTCGCGGGCGATCTGACGTCCGATCAGGCGAGCCAGCGCCGTCAAGGCAGCATCTTTGCGTGCGGGATCATTCCGGTCCGCTTCCGGCCCGGTCGAGGGTGTAACCTCGATATTGATCCTGTTCCGCTTGACCGCCATCGTCTCCAAAATCCCATGCCCGGAAAGGGGCTGGGATGATGGAAGCGCGGAATGTCATAGCAGGGAAGGTCGCGGGCATGTCTGTGCGGTGAATAGGATACAGTAGCGTAGAAAAGGGAGGGGGAGTCGAGGGGCAATCTCACCCAATACTTCGCAATTCTGCGGCTCAATGAGGCTGTCTATGGTTTGTCTCTCTCCGCTACTCCAGTGACTTTTCAACGAAGCCGAGCGTATTGGCATTCTCGACCAACGTACGCACCTTGGCACGTTCTAGACCGTCAGGCACTTCCGCCTCGATTTCGAGCCGGAGCGTCACCTGACTGCCCGGCAGCGTGGTAAGTTGTTCGACGATGGCTTCTACAATCTGATGGATGTCTCGGGCAGGCCGTTCCGGTGAAATCATCACAGCTCCAGAGAAGCGTGTAGGCTTCTTTTCCGAAGGAGGCACGGTTGGCGACCCGTCTGTGAGCTGCTCATCGGGCGCAGGGGTGTTATCGCCGGTTACAGGAGCAGAATCGCCCGATCCTGACGCGACGGGCCCCGGACGATGCGCATCGGCGACCGCAGGCGTTACAATGATGCTGTCGCTGTCAATCACGACCACGGCGTTGACCGCTCGTTCGATAGCTAGCCCCAAATAAGTGCCCGACTTCTCGTCCCAGCGTTCCGCATAGGCGAACGGACCGGGCAGCATGCCGCTTACGGCAGCCTGTACAGCCTTGACGAGCACGTCCTGTCCCTTCAGACGCGGCAGATAGATGTATCGGTTAAGGTATTCGCGCAGATCCTTCAGCGACAAATGCGGCTTGTCGTTCCAAATGTATTTCTGGAGATCACGATCGAGGCGTGACGGCCCCAGTTCTGTGAGCAAGCCTTCTTCGGCCGTCAGCTTTTTGCTGGCGCGTGCCAGCAGCCCGTCCTGTGCCGGGATCTTGCCGGATACCCATTCCCAATCAACTTGGGCGCTCTCTTGGGCGGGATAGTGCAGATAGCACCACGCCTCCTTTAGGCGCGTTTTCATCGTTTCATTTGATTCAGAAAGCTTCGCCTTTGCGAGGGCGCTGTCACTCTGGGTCAGGTTCAGGCGCTCCGTATCACGGACGATCTCGCCCCATGCTAAGCAGGCGCGCACAGCGTCTTTCAGGTGATCGAGCTGCCGGGCTTCCGCAGCTATGAACACCAGCGTGTTGCGATAGATGCGCGGCGTGCTGCCACGCTGGGCGAGGATGTCTTTCGCCTCAAGCAGCGCTTCCGAGCCGTCGCGACCATTGTGGGGGTATTTGACACCCAGAATCACGGCACGCACGCCGCTGGCCTCATCCGGGACTTCGGCCGACGAGGCCGGCGCAACCTGAACAGCATCGAAGTGCCCCCTATCGGAGAGGCCATTCACATATTTTCCAAGTTCGGCGTCGATCGTCACGTCGACCAGTGCCGCCTCGATGTGCGCAGCCTTGTCGGCTGCAATCCGGTTGAGGCTGGCCGACATCGAATACCAATAGCGTCCAAGATCGGCATGCATGAACTTGGCTTGGTTGGTGAGCCGCCGTAGCGCGTCACCAAAAATCGCCGGTCTTTCGCCTGGTTGCACGACACCGAGATTGATCTGCTTGTCATCAAGGCCAGTGTTCTGCTGCTGCGCCGTGGGTGCTGTTCCCATGAAAATTGCGCGGGCAACACGACGGGTCGCCGAATAGCGGTTCAGGTTGGGCGCCGATTGATCAACCTTATACGGCGTGGACGTGGTACCATCCACGTCACCGGCAATGATGGCCTGCCAGCTCACATCAAGATAATGGAGCAATTCCGGTTCGACGCGCGGCGAACTCACCGCCACGCTGCCTGGCATGATCATTACCGACGGATCGCCGCTCATCCAAAGTTCGTGGATAGCTTGAGCCATCAGGCGCAGTACACCGCGTGTGCGCTGGAATTTTTCGAGAGATCCCCAGCTTGTGTAGAGTTGATCGAACAGCTCAGGATGGATCGGATAAGCCTTCTCCAGCTTGCGCCGGTAATCCTCATCTGCACAACCCTGCGGGAAATCGTTGGCGTTTTCCCTGTACATCTTGGCAAACTGCTTCAGCGTATTATCGCGGTGATGGAACTTGTCGCCAGGTATGTCTTTGAACAGTCGTCGCCGGACGATTTCATAGCTTTCTTCCTGGCTCGCCGGACGCCAGGAGGATTCCACACGGCTGAAAGTCTGCTTGAGCCGCGCCAATGCCTCTTGGCCACCTTCGCCGCCAACCTCGATCTGCGAGGCTGGCAAAGACGCGACCAACAATGTGCCTGGGCTGGCCTTGACCGCCTCGGTCAGAGACTGAACGAAAGAGAGGTTTGCATCGAACGACCCAGATGGCAGCCCCTCGACCTTGTAGATCTGACGCAGATAGGCAACCCATTCGTCGATCAGGATCAGGCACGGCGCATGTTTCTTGAAGAGCGCTTCAAGAAGGTTTGAGCCCGGCGCAATACCGCTGGCATCATTCTCAGCAACCATGTCAAAGGCTTCAGCACCGCCTAACTGCCAAGCAAGCTCACCCCAAGTCGTGCGGATCTTCCTGTCGCCTTCGGCGATGAGCACGTCTTGCGGACCCCGTGATGTGCCAACCAGCACCGCACGACGAATATCCTCCGGGACGGTCAGTCCGTTTTTCTCAAGCAATTGATCGAGGCCTGACAGATCCTGCACCGGCGTCTGGCCTGCCATGTGATAGAGGGCCAGCATCGAGTGGGTTTTGCCACCGCCGAAGTTAGTTTGCAGTTCGACGACAGGATCGCCGCCACTGCCGGACAAGCGCTTTGCAGCACCGATCAGGAGCGTACTCAAGCCCTCTGTGAGATAAGTGCGACTGAAGAACTGGCGCGGATCGCGATACTCTGACGGCGCACTGCCGGAATGGACCTTGGCGAGGTCAGCTGCGAATTCAGCCTGCTGAAACTCACCGGTGGCTACGTCCTGGTGCGGCTCGACCACCTCGCGCCACGGCAGCAAGCCCGCCACGGTCTCGACCGAAATCTCGAGGCGTTGTGTTTTGCGGCGCTCCTCGTTGCGCTGAAGTTCAGTGAACTTCGTCCGTAGGATGGTGTCGCGCATTTTTCCCAATTGCTCGGCGACTTCACCCGCGCTGATGGCTTCCATCAGCCGACGCATGGAATCGAGGGCCCGCTCGGCATCGTCATAAGTGAAGTTCTCATTGTGCGAGAGTTTGTTCCGCACATCGAGGAGTTCGGACACATAGGATCGCTCTGGATGTCCGAGGACGTTAGCGAAAGCGTCCTTCCAGAATGCCATCATAGTTTTGAGCAGACCTTGCTGATCCCAGCCGACTTCCCCGGTTGAGTTCGGACGAAGGCCCTGGACGCGCTCGACGACTTCCAATTGCCAATGACCTTTAAGCGAGGTCTCCAGCCGCTTTTCCACGAAAGGGATCAGCGCCGACGGCAGCAGTTCCATGCCTTCAAAAACATATTGGCGGGTGCTTTTTGCCATGTCCCGTTCCCCCTTAAATATCCATGCGGGTCTGACGATCCCCGCTCGTGTCGTGGATGGCCGCAGCCGCCTTCGTCAGCTCCGCCCAATCTGCGATCAGGGCGTTGTAGGCCGTGGCTTCTTTCGCATCCTTCCGCTTGTTGGCGCTGATGTCGTAGAGACAGTAGGCGAGATCCTTCACTGCCTCGGCCTGAGTGATAATCTTCTTCAAAAGAACGGCGGTATCATGGGAAATGCCATCCTTCTCGTGCAGCCTGACAAGATGTTGGAGGCACTCCCACACCGTAAGGTGTCGGTCCTCTTCCGGGTCCCAATCCTTGTCGAGTTCGTCACGGGCGAGGATGCGGACCTTGCCGGCGGCGCTATCAACGATCCCGGCATGCTTGACGCTTTCGACCGCGATCCCGCGCGCACGGGCAAGGTTATCGGCGACACCATAGTCCCCCTTGCCGTTCCCGTGCTGCTCGAACCAGGTGATGGCGAACCGGGTGTCCGCGTCGAACTCACCTTGGATACCACCCAAATATTCGTCGAGTTCCTTGTTGATGAGCTGAAGCGCGGTTTTCACGCTCATCGGATTATCGTCCGATTCCAGAACGGCCTTGTAGCGGGAGAACACGCCCATGCCAGGGCCGATGGCCGATTGAGGCATGTCAGCCGGCGCGATGTTGGCGGCCTGCAGCTCGGAGATCGATGGCGGTAGCTCGCGCTTCAACGCGCGGATGAACTCAGCACGTGTGATGGTTTCGGCAGTGATTTCCTTTTTCCGGCAAACGAGAACGACCGAATTGGCGAGAGCATTTGTCCCCGAAGCAATCATGCGGTTCGCCATCTCGGTGCGCAGAGGCCAAGTGCCAACAACGGCATATCCGGCTTCGACAACCGCCTGAAGGAAGGTTGCCCAGCCGGTTGAACTAATCCCGTCCTGCGCGACCTCGCTTTGCTTGAACGCGTAGTAGATCGTTGCTGGAAATTGGTTGTTTGACTGCACCGCCATATTGGCGATAGCCTTCTTCATACCGTCGAGGAAAAAGGCTTCCGCCGCCTCTTTACCGCCGTGTCGATAAGGGGTTGCAACCAGTTCCTCAGCCTTGGGTGTTGCCAACACTCCAAATATGTCATCGAAAACCGGCCTTACCGCAGGCTTCATCCAGCAGAAGAAGAAATCCGACAAATCGGCATACCCGATGTTGTCGTAATATGGCGGATCAGAGGAGATGACCGTGTTGGAAGGATATTCAACCGTCTGGGCATCGTGCTGCACCTCAAGGCCAGCGGCGTATGGCACAAGGAGCTGAATAGATTTCTGAACCCAATCCACATTGTTTAGGAAGTTTCCGCTTGCTTTAGAAAAAGGATTTCCTTCGGCAAAATCCCAAGTCATCGGGATTGATTGACGCCCAAAGGTATTCCGAAGGGCCTCCATCTTAGGCGAAGAATCCCAAGTGCAGATGGTCGACCCTCGGTCAGCCGACCGATTAAGAGCAAACGCCAAGTATACGCTCAGGGCTTCGGCGTAGCCTTTTGCACCCTTGCCACCGTCGCGCAGCGGGGTGAGATCAGATGCAAGGCCAGCGATACGAGCATCCGCCTCAATCTGTTCTCGCGCCTCATGCACGAGATTGCCTAATGTGTTCAGCGACACCAATTGGCGATCAGTGAACAGATCCCCGAAGGTTGTCAGGCCATAATCCACGGTCCAGAAATTGCGGGGATCATTAGGCAAGTTCGTTTCAGGTTTCCAAACGGGCTTGGCCGACCGAGCCAGCGCTTCGTGCGCCTCTGTCGGGGCGACATAGGCCCGACTGCGATTACCCTCAGCGACAATAGCAATCAGCGTCTGACCCATTTTGCCAGCGCGCCCATTGCTTTTCACATAGTCCGGGGTGATTGCCGTATCCGACATAAGGCAGCGGAAATTTGCGCCGCGGCCTGCCTTGGTTCCCTCCTTGGCAGCGGCGATCTCGGCCTTGGTGCCACCGTGCCTTATCCGATAGGAAATGGTCTTCGCCTGCTTATCGACAATCGGCTCGACCCAAGCCTCCTTGCCGACTTTGGTGCGAAGTAGGAAGCTCGATGCGATCGGAACCTCCACGTTGGAGAACGCAGGATCGGGGCTAGGCACGGTTCGTGCCCAAATCCAGGCGATCACCGTCCCTTTGCTACCGCCGTGCTCCTTCGGCAGATCTACCTGCGGATAGAGATGCCCAATGCGCTCCCACGCCTTCTCGCGCATCCATTCGCCATAGTACTTGATATCTTCTGCAAGACCCTCTGCATTGCGGTAAAACTGCCGGCCCTTCACGCCGGGATGGATCGGCTCCTTGTCTTTGAACTTCGGCGGGATCTCGATCATTGCCTTGCCGATCATCACCGCGACCGGGTTCAGGTCGGACCCATAGGCAGGCAGGCCGAGGCGCTGAGCTTCCAGCGGGATGGACCCGCCGCCAGAGAACGGATCATAGACCGGCGGCAGCTCGCCGCCGCAGCTCTTACGTATTTCGGCTCGGGCGCGCTCGAGCACCTCCTCGTTGGTTGAGTTCTCCCACTTCACCAACTCCTCGATGATCCCGAACAGTCTCTTGCGTTCGGTTTCCTGGGCTTCGTGTGTGGGGAAGTTTACGAGGTCGCTCGACGGGTCATCGACAAGCTGGGCGAACAGCACGGCACGACATGCCGCCAGCGGTCGCCGCGCCCACCAAAGATGCAGCGTGGACGGGTGTCCATGCCGGATCGATTTTTCGCGTGCGGAGGCAGCGTTGATCGCTTCCAGCGGGATCGCAACCTCGATCAATTTCTTCCTAGTGTTAGTCGTCGAGGTCATAAACAAGCCTGTACGTTGCGGGATGGATGGTCAGTTCGCCGCCGGCGCGCAGTATGCGCAGTCGAGCGCCCGTCATCTCGACGGCACCACCCTCCGGGTTGATGAGAATAAACGAGTAGAGTTCCGGCTTCTGGTCCAGCAGGCCCCAGACGTCGGCTTCGAGCTGGAGCGGTTCGTGCTCCAGGCAATGGTCCTTGGGATAATAGTGCCGCAGGATCTCGCCACCGGCCGAGCGACGCTCCCACGGGAAGCGCGCGCCATTGGCGCGGCCTATCCAGCCTCCGTCCGCATGGAAGAAACGATCTTCGCCATCAGCCTTATAGCCTTGGGCCGCCGCAAATCTCGCCATGACGCTCGGACGGGGCGGTTTGGGCGCGGCGCGGGGCCTGGTCGCCAGCTCCGTTTCGATCAGTTCACGGTCGGGTTCCCCCGTGGGCAGCGTGGACACTGGCTGCGGCGTGGCTTCGTCTTCCGCCGTGAGTAGATCAGCCACGCCTGTCAGCTCGGGATCACTCTGCGTGTCTTCGGCAACCTGATCGACGCCGTCGTCATCGCCGGATTCAGCAACTGTCTGCGTCGCCACCGTCGGTACGACAACAATGTGCTCCGGACTAAGCGTGAAATTCTCTTCGAGATATTCCCGGATGTCCTCCGGCGAGCGCTCGAACGCATAGGCCAGCGCCGCGCGAATATCCGAACTCAGGTTCCTGCCGATCTCTTCCGGGACCCGCTTGGCGAGCTTGGCCTTGGACAGCGGGCTGACGAACAGCTTGCGCTCAAGCCATAGGATGTCGGTGAGCCGCGCGGTGCCGGCCGGGACGCCATCGAGATACGGAACGACCTCCAACTTTGGGGTCTGGATCCAGATCGTCGCAGCGATCGCCTCGGCCATCACCCGCACACGGTCGGTCTCGCCGGCATCGGGAAACTCAATCCGTCCGAGTTGATTTCCGAACGCGGTTAGCCAGGCGCGGCGATCTTCCATGCCGGCGAGCAATGACGGCTGATTGAAGTGTTCCTCTACAAGGTCCGAGAGCGCCGGCAATGCCGAGAATGGCGGTGCCTGCACGGCTTCTCCCGATAGCCGCTGAAAATCGGCGGTCTTGCGCTTGACCCATTCGTGCAGGTGGCTCCACCTGAACAGGGTCTGCATGCTCAGGCCATAGGCGAGCGTCTCGACCGGCGCCCACTCGCCCACGAGGTTCAGCCAGTGTCCGCACTCCTCCCAGATGCGCGTGGGGTAACGGATCAGCAGGGTGCGAACCCGCCGGGCGTCGTCGGCCGACAGCCCCTTTCCCGAGGCCAGCGTTCCGAGCCATTGCAGCGCCAGGTCCGCCGATGGGCGATCGGCGACACCGACACGATGCCACAGGCTGAGATCGAGCACCGACGCGCGCACGACCGCAGCGCCGGGAACATCCTCCTCGTCCCCTGCCAGGAAGACACCGCCGGACGTCACCCACGTCCCGTCCTGGGCGAGGATCAGCTTCTCCGTCTTGAAGGCGGTTCTGATGTTCTGTGCGTCGGCAGTCGAGCATCCGTCGAGCATCTGATCGAGGCGGCGATACCATTTCTCGACCTCATGGGCCGGAGCCTTGTCGGATTTGGCCAGGGCGCGCAGCCGGTCGAGCAGACGCCCGGGACCGCTCGGCGTGCTGCGGACGCCAAGAAGGTCGAGCAGCGGGCGGGTGGTTTCGCGATCGAGCAGCCCGTGCACGAAAGGCTCCACATCGATCAACGCCTCCGTTTCCGGCGTCCTGCGCACGAGATCCGCCGGAAGCTGGACCATATTGCGGGTATCGGGAAGGCAGGGCTTGGCCCGCAGCTTCAGCAACCAGTCGGTCAGTAGGCGCTCTGATGAAATCGATCGCGTGGACCCGGTGGTCGCTACCTGCAACAGCCGAGCGCTGACGGCCCGCGACCAATAAGTGTCGCGCTGATCCAGGATCTTGCCGACGATCTTCGTCCAGATTCCTGCGTCCGTCTTCGCCAGCCCCTCCCAATGCCGCCAATAGTCCGCAGGGAAATCCCAGTCCTCAATGACGAACTGGTTGGTGACATAGGGATAGTAGAGAGCGCTGCTGGCGCCGCGCGCCTGCGCTTCCGCTGTGAGCTGCTGTCGCCCGTAAAGGCTCTGCCGCTTCTGGACCAGGGGCGCCATCGTCTGAAGCCCCGAACGGCCAGACGACACCCAGCGCAGCCAATCCTCCCGCGTGCAGGATTTGAAACTCGCGACATAGTCACCATGCAGAAGTTGCGCCTTTCGGACCGCCTCCGGCAGCAGCTCCTCCAGCGCGCCATTCTCGTCGAACAACACGCTATTACTGATCGCCCGCAGTGTTCTGTCAGCGCAGGCATATCGGAAAGAGTCTCCGATCGTGACACTAAGCTTGGCCGCGATCTGGGCAAGCTGGACGCACTCGACGAGTTTCGCCTGACCGGAACCGAAATAGTCGGCGGCGACCCGCTCGATCACCGCGTTGACGTCGCTCGTCCCGTCGAGACCGATCTCCTCCAGCACCGCGAAGGCCGCTTCGACGGGATCGTTGCGGCTTCCGCCTTCCGCCTTGTCCCGGCGCTGATCGGCGAGGAATCGAGTCCAGTTCTGGTTGAGGACGATCAGATGGCTGGCGAGGAACTCCCAATCCTTCTCCGATTGTAGCAGCTTCTTTTCGCCGAGCCGGACGATCTCCGACGCCGCGTAAAGCACCTCCTTGCCCTGCACGGGCACGATCCGCAGGGCGTCGGCATCATGGCACTGCCAGCCCGTCACCTCTGGCGCGATATAGGTCCACAGGTTCAGAAGATGGCGCCAGGTCGCAGGTTTCGGCAGATGCTTGCTGCGCAGACGCTCAAGCAAGTCCGACTTCGAGAACTCCTCGATCAGCCCCCAGTGAACGAGCTTGGTCCGGTTCTTGGCCGAGACATGCTGGCAAAGCGCCGGCCGGGACTTGGTATCGAGCAGCGCCATCGCTTGGTCAGCCGGCCAGATGTCAAAGATCGGCCGTGGTACGGTGATCGCGGCCTTCGCCTCAACCAGGCTCCCCTCCTCGGTCAGGAGGATCGATTTGCCTTCTACGGCGGCGTCGAACGCTAATTCGACGATCGCGCCGCATGCCCCTTCGAGCGTAGTGGCCTCCCGATCAACGTCCGGCAGCAGACCATAGGCATCCGCCCGGTGCTGCGGGCCGGTCTTCGTCTGCTCCAGCCACTCCATCATGGCACTGGCGGCTAACTCGCCAGCGCGGTTCAGGAGCCAGCGATTGGTTGGCGAGGTCTCCGGATCCTTGATCTTGAGACGTGCCGGATCCTGGATGAAGGGCGCATTGCAGGCAAAAGGTAGCGCCGTTTCGACGCCGGTCGGCAGCACGACATAGAGGCGGCCCTTCGCGCCCAGCACGATCTCCACCCGGCAGGGCGGGAAATCACCATCATCCTCGGCCCCCAGCATCCGCTCCTGGCGGATCTCGTCGAGCGCTTCCGACGGAAAAGATTCCTCGCCCGAACGCACGAGGAGCAAGGGATCTTCGGCTTTCTGATCCAAGGCCATCCATTCGCTCTCCGCGATGGGGCCGGGTCCGAGACTCTGCCAATGCACCTCACTATCGCCGATCTGAAGGCGACGGATCTTCTTGAAGAACAGCAACGACACGGGGCTCTTCAGCCACTCGTCGAGGTTCTTCTCGACTTCTCGGCGCAGCAGCGGGTTGGCGATCGCCACTTCGACGCGCGTGGTTCCCGTTGTCGGATGACGGTTGTCGAGCCAATGCGGCTGGGTGAACCGCACGCGCTCGAAGGCCACCGCCAGCGTCGGCGTAAACAGTTCAACTCGATCGCCCAGGCTGAACGTGCTCTTGAATCCGATCCCTCGGAAGCCGATCGTGTGCAGGGCGCGCTTGTTGGAATAGCCAAAGCGGCAAATCGAGGCGAAATGGGCCTCGATGAAGTCCTCGCCATTGTGCTCGAACACAAAGCGGTCGTCCTCGATTGACACCCGCGCTTCGCTGGCGCCGGCGTCGTCGGCGTTCTGGAGCAACTCGGACAGGATGTGCCGCGGGCTCTGGACCTGCTTGAAGAGCTGGTGCCAAGGGCCAGCCAGCTCCGGGTCTGCCTCAAGCTGATCCCAGCGCTTGGTCGCACGCTCCTGGATCGACCGGAAATAGTCGGGTGGATTGGCAGCAACGGTTTCGATCTGGTGGCTCACGCTCATAGCGAAAGCTCCACCGTCGACGGCGTAGCGACCAATTCCGGTCCCCGCGGCGGCGCCGTCTTGCGCCAGCCGCCCTTGATGATCTGGATCGCGGAGATCGGCAGCCGCTGCCCGGCGGGCAGCTCGTGCAGATCGCAAACATGCCAGAACACCGCCCAGTGGCCCTGATTGTCGGCGGCATATTGGCCTGTCGTCGGCGGCCGATGCACCATTCCCTTTGAATGCTTGCCGTTACCGCTTTCCTCGCAGCCAGCATACCATCCCAGCCAAGACACGACGAAGCTCAGCTTGGCAGGCACATCCTCATGTGACGGATAGATCAGGACTGGCACCCGCGCGCCGCCTCGCAGTTCATCAACCTTGCGAAACAGCTCCCATTTGCGCGACCCGAAGGCGACGAAACCCGTGGCGTCGGCGATAGCGCGCCCCGATTGAAGGTGCTCTAGCGGCACGGGGGCCAGGATGGAAAAATCCGCGATGCCGGTCATGTCACCTCCTATGCCGGCTCTTGCGCCCGCTCCAGCAGGCGTCGGAGGTCAAACTGGATCGCAGTCTCAAGGAACGACGGTTCCCGTTCCACGAGCGGGCCGCGCACATAGCGCGGCGCGTGAGCGAAGCCTGCGTTGACGGAGACGATCGCCAGAATGAACTTCTCCGGCTCGTGTAGCGAAGTAATGACCTCCTGGCGCGTGACCATCACGCGGTCCGCGCCGTCGATTCGCCCCTTGACCTCGATGAAGCGTAGATGCCCCGACCTAGGATCGTGGGACGCGATGTCGTAGCCAATCTTCTGGGCGGAGACGTCTGCCGGCTCGTTGCCCAGCGCGCGCTCGGCCGCCATGACAGCGGCCATCGCCGCAAGCTCGATCTCGCGGCGCGCGGCCGGGTCTTCTGCAAAATGGTTTGGAATGCTCGGCGCTTGGCGCTCTTGCAGCAACCCCCGGGGGATGACGACCATGCCACCCCGCACACGCGGGGGCTGCGACGAGATGAAACGCTCCCGCTCAAGTTGGTCCATGCGTCGCTTTTGCCGATCCGCCAGGTCTTCGGCGCGGCGCTGCGCGTTCTGCCAGTTCACCCGCGTCTTCTTACCGGCGCGCTCCTCCTCCTTCAGCTCGAAGGCGCGCGAGTCCCAGTAATTGATCTCCTTCTTGAGGCGTGCGCGTACCTCCTGCTCAACCTTTTCGATCTCGGGCAGACGCCGCGCCTTGACCTCGGCGACATGGCCTTGGGCCAGTTCGACTGTCGCAAACCGGATCGCGGCCTTCTCCAGATCAGTGGTCAGCCAACTCTCGTCCAGAAGGTCCCGCACGCTGGCGACCTCTTCCGGCGTGGCCGGCCGCAGATTCAAATGCGGCGCGATGCCGGCGTTGATGGTGTTTCCCGCCTTGTCGATCGCAGCGAACTGGAGCCGCTGCGAGATCACATGCGGCTTGCCTGCACTGGTGACGCGACCGTCCTGGACAACATGTTCCAGCAGGAAAATCGCCGACAGCGCATCACCCGCATCTGTGTCATCGACCAGGATCGCGCCCTGCCGCATGATCTGCTCATACTGTTCGCGGATCATGCTGATCACGGCTTCGAGCAGCGGATGGCCGGGACAAACGAAGGCGGCGACCGGCTGCTGGTTAATCTTGTCCTTCTCGAAGCAAATGCGCTCATACTGTGTCTGGAGCGGCGCGCCGGTCCCGATCTGGCGATCCCGTTCGCGGATCCGCACCGGGACATGCGTAACCTCCCAACGCCCTTCCTCCCGGCGTTTGATCTTGCCACCCAGATGCTGGAACGCTTCGACGAAGAAGCTCTGGATGTGATGGGGCTGTAGGCGCAGCGCCTCGGCGCGCTCCATTTCCAGCCGCAATTCCTCGACCCTCGCTTCCGGCATGGTGTCGTTGGTCAGGGCGCGGCGGCGCAGCAGCTCGAGCAAGTGCGCCTGATCGACCGCACCATCGACCTGCTGGAAAAGACGCGCTTTCACGTCCTCTTGCTCGCCATACTGGATCGCCTCGAACAACAGATCCTTCAGCGCCACGCCGTCGAACAATTCGCCGAGCACGTCATAGACACGGCCGCCCAGCGCCTCGCGCGCAGCTTCCAGTTTCTCCAGCAGCCGCGCGTAAACCTCGCCTTCGCGCGTATCGGCCGCGACGAGATTCCAGAGGTGGCAGACCTCCATCTGGCCGATGCGGTGGATGCGGCCGAACCGCTGCTCGATCTTGTTCGGGTTCCACGGCAGGTCGTAATTGACCATGAGATGGCCGCGCTGGAGGTTCACGCCTTCGCCTGCCGCGTCGTTGGCGATCAGGACCAGCATGTCCTTGTCCTGCATGAAGCGCTCGACGACCTTTCGCCGCTCTTCGCGCGACACGCCGCCGTGGATCACCTCGACGGCCTCCGGGTTGCCGAGCCGCGCCCGCACCTTGTCAAGCAGGTAGTGCAGCGTGTCCTTGGGCTCGGTGAAGATGATCAGCTTGCGGCGATTGCCGGCCGCGTCGATCATCAAATCGTCGTCGAGGATCCGGTTGAGCTGGCTCCATTTCGTGTCCACGCCCGAGCGCAGCACGCCGAGCGCCATCGTCTCCAGACCCTTCAGGGTCTCGACCTCCAGGGCAAGCTGCTCGACTGTCTCAGCCGTCGTCGCGCCTGTCGAGATCAGATCCTCAAGCTCGTCGATCTCCTCCTGACCATACTCCTCGATGTTCCGCAGCATGTCGGCGTTGATCGCGGGTTCGGTTGCGCCGGCCCTGCGACCCTTGGAGGCCAATCGGGCTTCGCCCAACTCGTTTTCCAGCCGTTCCCGGCGGCGCTTGAGGGATTGGTAGATGGCCGCTGGCGACGAGGCGAGACGCCGCTGAAGGATCTGCAAAGCGAAACCGACATTGTTGCGCTTCTTCCCGTCGCCCTCGGCAAAACGCTGCACACGGTTCATCTCGGTGCGCACATATTCGGTGACGGCGGTGTAGAGCGCAGCTTCCCCTTCCGACAGCTGATACTTGACCGTACGCGCCCGTCGCTCGGGAAACAGCGGCCGACCATCGAACTTGAGCAGTTCCTCCTTGGTCAGCCTGCGCATCATGTCTTCGGTATCGGCATAATGGACACCGTCGCGGAACCGGCCCTCGAACCGATCACCATCGAGGAGCGCCATGAAGAGCTGGAAATCCTCTTCCTTGCCGTTGTGCGGCGTCGCCGACATCAATAGCAGATGGCGGCAAACCTGGCCGAGCTTCTGGCCGACCTGATAGCGCCGCGTATATTTGACCTCCCCGCCGAAATAGGTGGCTGACATGCGATGGGCTTCGTCGCAGATGATCAGGTCCCATTCGCGCGCATTCATGAGCTTCTCCTGAAGCTCCTCATTGCGCGCCAACACGTCGAGACGGACGATCAGCCGATCCCGATCACTAAACGGATTTCCCGACCGCGAGTTCTCGATCATGTCGCGGGAGAGGATGTCGAATTCGAGATTGAACTTCTGGCCGAGTTCGTCCTGCCACTGCTCAACCAGGCTGCCCGGCGCAACGACGAGGCAGCGTTCCAGATCGCTGCGGGCGATCAGTTCCTTCATCAGCAACCCAGCCATAATGGTCTTGCCGGCGCCGGGATCATCGGCAAGGAGGAAGCGCAGCGGCTGGCGCGACAGCATCTCGCCATAGACCGCCGAAATCTGGTGCGGCAGCGGATCGACAAGGCTCGTGTGGATGGCCAGATACGGGTCGAAAAAATGCGCCAACTTGATGCGATTGGCCTCCGTCACCAAGCGCAGCAACGCGCCATCGGCATCGAACGACCAAGCCCGTCCGTTTTGTTCAACTTCAAGGCGATGCTCGTCGTCTCGGTACAAAATGGCCTCTGCCACCGCACCGTTGTGATCACGAAAAACGACACTGATCGCCTGGTCCCCGATCCAGTCGACGGAAACAACATGCACAGCCTGCGCCGAAGCCACGCCTCGAACAGACGCGCCGTTCTTAATCTCCTCAAGCTTCGCGGACATCATTCATCTCCCCGGGCACTCATAGCTGAAGCTCCGCTCGTTCAAGCGCGTCTTCAGTTTCCTTGCGATTTATTGTCACGATATGCTGAGTGTACGGACTTTGCTTTGCAGCATCACCAAGCAAACCAAGGCGTTTCAATACATAGAAGAGCATCGCATAACGAACCGTGAGCACGTCGTTGCCGTGATCTAATCCGTAATCTTTAGCGACAACCTGCTTCTGACTGGCCGTCAGAGCGGGATGCGGACCGATAATCACATCAAAATAATTGTTCCAGAGCCAGTCCCGCTCACCGAGTTCTCCCGGTTCACTCTTGGCACCAGCATCCAGAACGCGTGGCAGCAGGAAATCTTTGAACTTATGCTCTAGATGACAATAGGCTCGGGCGTGCCAGCGGAAACCATCATAGCCGAATGCGTGGGGTGTGATGCGACGCCAGATTGGGTCTGGCCGAGCCTTATTCATGGACTGATAGAAAATGTCGATAGAGACGCCTTCGCGGGTGGCGTCGAGAATCTTACGCAGAACAGCTATGTCTATGTCCCGTCGAGGTGTCATCGCGACATCAGCACCAGGAAAAACCGAAATCCACGAATCGCTTGCCGGCACAGAACCTTCGGCGATCGAACGAAGCTGCGAGAGGTAGATGTAAGGGTCAGGTTCAAGGAAACGCAGGACAAACCGTTCCGCGGCGACATAGCGCTTGGCACGCGTGTCATATTCCATGTTGCCCGGAGCGCGCTCCTGATACAGCGCCAAATCCTTGGACGCCTGCGGCACCGACACCCCAAACGTCTCAACGAGGGCGGCGCGGTTTATAGAGCCCTCCCAGAACAGTCGGAACTCGATGAATTCGAGTCGGCGCTCCACCCCCCACTTCAGCACCGTCGCGGCTTCCGCCATCGTGTTCGCCTCGCATCAGTCAGAATCAAAACTATATGGACAATCCAAAATAGTCCGTGTATTTACTATGCTCATTGCGGTCTGTCGTCAATGGGCGATCAGATTCGAGACGGGAGGCAGAACATGCTGCGGCAATGGCGTGAACGCCAGAGCGTCGGCATGACTCTCAGCCCAAAGACTGAGTCCGGGAGGAGGAGGACGTTTATGACCCTTTCGCATCGATCCACTCTGGTCGTTCATGGCCGCCTTGCCATGCGTGAGAGTCGCCTGGCGGCGGCCCGCAGCGGCCGGCACGGTCTTCAGATTATGTCTTTCGAACAGGCCGCGGTTCGGCTGGCGGGCGGCTTTGCGCGCCCCATTGATGACGACAGCCTGCGTGCGGCCATCCAAACAGCCCTGCCCGCTACCCCGATGGGGGAGCTAGAGGAAATCAAGGCTCTCCCGGGCATGATCGACGCGGCGGTCGGTACGCTTCACAAAGCATGGCGTGCGGGCATCAATCTTGCCACCCGCGGGGCCGACCATCCACGTCTCGCCGCTTTCGCGCGCTTGGAAGCTGCCGTTCTCGAGCAGCTTCCGCCTGGCATGATGCGACCGCTAGACATCGTCACGGCCGCAAACGCCCGTATCGCTCATGCGCAGACGGTCTTCGGTTCGATTGAAATCGTTGGGCTTACCGAACTCTCGCTCTGCTGGCGGCCGTTGCTCCAGGCCCTCACAGCTCATATCCCCGTGCAATGGACGGCCGGCCCAAGAAGCGTGCCATCATGGCTAGAGGGCACTGGCGTCACGATCGCGCGCGCACCGGAGCAGACGCCGGGAATCAGCTCCGTGAGCGCGGCGACGTCCTATCACGAGGCTATTGAAGCCATGCGCTGGGCTCGAAGACTACTCTCTTCGGGTGTACCGGCTTCGGAGATCGCCATCGCGACCGCTTCGCCCGCAGACTATGACGATCATTTCCTGGCCTTGCGCACCGATGCCAATATAGACCTGCACTTCGTCCATGGTATCCGCACTGTCACTACCCGCGAGGGCCAGGCTGCTGCGGCGCTGGCCGACATTGTGATCCGCGGCCTGTCGCAGTCGCGGCTACGCCGCCTCGCAGCGCTCTGCCGGGACAGCGGGCCTTTCGAGGCCCTGCCCGAAGGCTGGCTGCGGGTGCTGCCGACCGATGCGCCGCTTTCGACCCCGGAGGCATGGAATCGCCTGCTGGCCAGGCTGACGCCGGAGGATTGGCCCGACGGCGCCGACCACGTTGCGGCGCTATGCATGGCAGTCGAGACCCTTGTGAAAGGATCGGAAGCCGCCAGCGAGATCGGAGAAGCCTTCCTCAAGGGCCGCGCCCTCACGATCTGGCGCAAGGCGCTGCTCGCCGGTCCTGCTGCCTCGATCGATACGATATTGGAAACCCTGAAGCAGGACGACGAACTGGAGGCGTGCGTCTCTATCGCCTGGATGCCGGCCAGCGCGCTCGCGGCATCGCCCCGCCGCTTCGTTCGGCTCCTCGGGTTGAATTCCTCTCGCTGGCCGCGCGGAATAGCCGAGGATCGGTTGATCCCGCACCATATTATCCCGACCCCTGTGCTCGACCCTTTGCCAGTCAACCTCGCCGACCGCCGCGACTTCGATACGATCCTCGCGACGACAGCCGATACCGTTGTCCTGTCGCGGGCCCGACGTGACAGCGACGGGCGTCTGCTCGGTCGCAGCCCTTTGCTTGCCGGGCGCGGCGACGAAACCTATCTGCGCCGCAACGCGACGCCGGCGCACGCCTTCAGCGAGACCGACCGCCTCATGGCCCGGCCCCAGGAGTTCGCTGCCGATCCGCAAGCAGTAGGTGCGCTGGGCTGTTGGCGTGACTGGCGGCAGGCTGAGATCACTCCCCATGACGGGCTCGTGCGGGCGGATCATCCGCTCATTCTCGCCATCCTCGGCCGTACCCAGTCGGCCAGTTCGCTGCGCCGTCTGTTGCGCAATCCGTTGAGTTTCGTGTGGGTCTATGCGTTCGGATGGCGTGAACCGCAGAGCAGCGCCGAACCGCTTGTGCTCGACGCGCTCGGGACCGGCGATCTCGTTCACTTGGTTCTCGACCGCGCCTTGCGCGACCTCGAGACCGGAGAGGGGCTCGCCTCCGCCGACGCCGCGACTATCGAAGCCGCAATCGCGCGGGCTGCACAATCCGTCGCCACCGATTGGGAAAGCGAGCGCCCTGTTCCACCAGCTGTCATCTGGAGCCGTACGCTCGAAGACGCTCGCGTGCTGGCGGGCCGCGCCTTGGCTTACGGTGATGACGTCCATCCGGGCACACGCTCCTACGGAGAGGTGCCCTTCGGCGGCTCCGAGCCGAAATCTGAGGCAGAGACGCCCTGGGATGCTAATGCTCCGGTCGCTATCCCCGAAACGGGCTTCAACATTGCGGGCTATATCGACCGGCTCGACATCTCGGGCGATGGTAAGCGCACCCTCGTACGGGACTATAAGACCGGACGGCCGCCGCGCGGCGAGATACGTCTGAACGGTGGACGCGAGCTTCAGCGCTGTCTTTACGCCTTCGCGGTGAAGGCGCTTCTCGGCGACGATGTCGCCATCAGCGCCTCGCTGCTCTACCCGCGCGAGCCCGTTGATCTTCAGCTCGACGATCCCGAGGCCGTGCTGGCGGAGATCACAGGCTATCTGCGCGCGGCACGGTCGAGTCTCGCCGGAGGCGCGGCCCTGCCTGGCCCGGATACCGGCGGCGACTATGACGATCTCGCCTTCGCCCTGCCGGCCAATGCCAGCGCCACCTATTGCAAACGGAAAATGCCTGCCGCCACGGAGCGGCTTGGCGAAGTCGCTCAGGTCTGGGAGGCGGAATGATGAACAGCGGGTCCAAGGTACTGCAAGACGACGGTGCGCGCCGCGCCGCGATCAGCCTCCATGAACGCTCGATCCTGGTCGAGGCTGGCGCGGGCTCAGGCAAGACCGCCGTCATGGCTGGCCGCATCGCTGCCATGCTGGCCGAAGGCATCGCGCCGCGCTCCATCGCCGCCGTTACCTTCACCGAACTCGCCGCGAGTGAGCTTCTATCGCGTGTCCGCGAGTTCGTCGCCGATCTCTCGGTCGGCACGATTGCGACCGAGCTGCGCGTGGCATTGCCTGATGGGTTGTCCCAGGCTCATCGCGACAATCTCGCCGCCGCTAGCGCAGCGATCGACGAAATCACCTGCTCAACCATCCACGGCTTCTGCCAGCGCCTGATCAAGCCCTATCCGGCGGAGGCAGACATCGATCCTGGCGCAGGCGTCATGGATCGTAACCAGGCTGATCTCACCTTCCTTGAGATCGTCGATGGTTGGCTGCGCGAACGCCTGTCGGGCGGTCAAGGCGGTGTCCTGGCCGAGATGGTGCTGCACAGCCCCGGTGAGACCGTGGCGCTCATCCACAAGATCGCCGAAAATATGCGCCGGCGCCCCACACTCACGGCGCCGCCGGTCTCTTCACTTGACGACCGGCTCACGGCATTTCGGCAAGCCACAGCGGATTTCGCGAGCTTCATGGAAAGCGTGGCTGCGGCCGAGCCGGAAACGGTGACAATCGTCGAGCGGCTGACCGAAATGGCGGCCGACGTGGCGAACGGCCCTAATCCTGCGACGCCTGCCGGCCTTGTTAGGCTCCTGACCGCGCGACCACACCCGGACCTTTGCACCAAGACCGGCACTTTCGCGTCCTACCGCAAGAAGGGCAAATGGGCCGCTACGGCCAAGCAGGCTGGCTTCTCCAAGGCCGATGGCGACCGGCTGAACGACGCCGCCGAAACACACTACATCTCTTGTTGCGACGCTTGGGTCTCATTGGCGCAGGCCGTCGCCGGTCATGCCCTGGCCGCGCTGATCGACGAAGCGCGTCCGATCCTGCAACGCTACCGCGACCACAAACGCGCCAGCGCCCAGCTCGACTTCGACGATCTGATTTTTGCCGCTCGCGACTTGCTCCGCGACCATGACGCCGTGCGCCAAGCTCTGGGACACCGTTTCGCACATGTCCTCGTCGACGAGTTTCAGGACACCGATCCCCTGCAAACAGAAATCTTCTGGCGGCTGTGTGGTGAGCCGGTCGATGACGATGACGACTGGACGCGGTTCCAAATCCGGCCGGGCGCGCTCTTCCTTGTCGGCGACCCCAAGCAGGCGATCTATCGTTTCCGGGGCGCCGATGTCGGCGCCTATGTGCAGGCACGTGATGCCTTCCACGCCCAGGACGCCGACAGTCTCTTGTCGATCTCAACCAATTTCCGCTCCAGCGCCTCAATCCTCACATTCGTCAATGAGCGATTTGAGGCCGTTCTCTCGGCCGATGGCCAGCCGGGCTTCACCGCTCTCGACCCGTTCCATGACGATCGGGGCGGCCTGTGCGTGGCGGCTCTCGACATCGCCGTGGCCGACGAAAACGGCAAGGCCAGCGCCGAACAGCAGCGCGACGCCGAAGCCGACGCCATCGCCGAGCTGTGCGCCCGGCTCATCGAAAGTCACACCATCATCGACTGTCGCAGCGGCGCAGAGCGCCCCTGCCAGCCGGGTGACATCGCCTTGCTGGCGCCAACGGGCGCGGAGCTGTGGCGCTATGAGGAAACCCTGGAACGCCGCGGCATCCCTGTCGCGACCCAGGCCGGCAAGGGGCTGTTCCGCCGCCAGGAGGTGCAGGATCTGATCGCGCTGACCCGCGTTCTGGCTGACCGCCGCGACACGCTGGCGCTCGGCGCGCTGCTGCGCGGGCCGCTGGTTGGCCTCACCGAAGAAAATCTGCTGGACATCATCTGGGGACTTCCCCGCTCGGAGGAACAACCGGATCGGATTCCGCGCCTGGACCTCAGCATCGACCCTGCTGTCATCATGCATCCGCTCGCGCGCGATGTCATCGAGCGGCTGCAATCGCTCTCCCGGCGTGGCAACAGCACGACCCCGCACGAGCTGCTCTCGCAGGCCGTAGACGTGTTGCGCGTCCGTCCGCTTCTCCTCGAGCGCCATCGCGGTCAGGCCGAGCGCGCGCTCGCCAATGTCGATCTCTATCTCAGTCTGTCGACTGGCTACGCCGTGCGCGGCCTGCGCGCCTTCTCCGAGGCTATGACAGCGGCGTGGTCCGACGAGGCCCGCGCAGTTGAGGGACGACCCGACGCGCAGGAGGAGGCGGTAGCGCTCTTCACCATGTACGCGGCCAAGGGGCTGGAATGGCCTATCGTCATTCCGATCAACACCATGACCGGCGTCATGGCGCCCGACAACGCCATCATCGAACGTCAGACCGAGACCTTCTATTGCCCAGTCCTGGGCGTTACGCCCGAGGGCTACGAAACAGCGCGCCAAGCAGAGAAGGATGAGCTGGATCGCGAACGTATCCGGCTTTGGTATGTCGCAGCCACCCGCGCCCGTGAACTCCTCGTTTTGCCTCGGCTCGATGTCGCACCCTCGAAATCGGCCTGGATCGGTCTCGTCGACCTGTCGCTGGCCGACCTGCCAGGTCTGGACGTATCTCACCTGCCTGCCGATCTCGCAGCCGCCGGTGCGAGCGCAGACAACACCCAGACACGCGTGAGCTTTGCCGAGGAAGCCGAAGCCATCGAAGCCGCGCAGGCGCGGTTGACCTGGCTTGCGCCCAGCCGTGACGAAAATGCCGCCGGGACCGTACTGCGAGAAGAAGAAACCTCCCTCTGGACGGGATCGTCCGATGACCCCGGTCCTGTGCTGGAAACCGCTGCCCTCGTACAGGGCGGCCGCGAGCGCGGGCTGATCCTCCACAAGCTCATGGAAGAGGTGCTGACAGGTGAAGTCCAAGAAGCGGAAGCCGCCCTGACCAAACGAGCTGGCGAGCTTATCCGTGCCCTCGGCAAGGCTCCGGCTGCCGACGCGGCGATAGGACTGTCGGCGCTGGAATTGGCGGCCTGCGTGACCCGAACTCTCGCTTTGCCTGAAATCAAAGCCTTGCGGCTGGAACTTGTTGCCGAATTTCCTGTCTACGCCGCACAGATGTCCGACGGCGTGGAAATCGCAACGGCCGGGATCGCTGATGCCCTGACCCTGACGGCCGAGGGACGCCCCGCCGTCGTCGTGGACTGGAAAAGCGATGTGACGGCGGAGGCGGAGACACTCGATCATTATCGCGCGCAGGTTAGGGCCTATCTCGATATGACCAGGGCAGAGCGCGGCTTGATTGTGCTGATGACACCCGGAGTGGTCATACCAGTTCTGCCCACTCGAAGTTCCGCGTTGTAACGCTGTTCAAACAGGCAATCTTATTCGAACATCAAACACAATTACTTCGGTGCGGGGGAGGCAACAGGAACGATGAGCGCATTAGATACGGTGCATAATCCAGATCGTTTTATGGCGGATCTTCGCCAGATCTTGTCGCAAGGTCGCAAACGCATTGGTGTTCTAATCGGCGCGGGTGGCCCCCTATCCGTAAGAGTAGATGCACACGGCAAACTTGACCCCACAGGTCAGCCGCTGATCCCGGGTGTAAATGTTCTGACAGACCGGGCGTTGGTTCACCTTACTGGAACGGAAGCAACCGCAGCGGCTGCAATCCGCAACTCGCTGCCGGATGGCGGCAACATCGAGACCATATTGTCCAAGATTCGTCTCCTTCAGACAGCGCTGGGGGACACGCCAATGCACGGGCTGGATGGTGCAGGCTATGCTGGGTTGGGGAAGTCGATTTGCGCAGCTATCGGAGAGATCGTCGGCGCCAAGCTACCCGAAGGTCGAACTCCATATCACGAACTGGTCTCTTGGGTGAGCGGTACGCAGCGAGCTCATCCCGTAGAAATATTCACGACAAACTACGACCTATTGATTGAATCCGCCTTCGAGCAGGCAAAAGCACCGTATTTCGACGGCTTTTCTGGGGGGCATGCACCCTTTTTTGATCCGGTCACTGTGGCAGGCAACGATTTGCCCCCGCGTTGGTCGCGCGTTTGGAAACTGCACGGATCACTGGGCTGGAAAAGTGACAATGGAACTGTGGTGAGGAGCGGAGGTGCAGATTGTACCGAACTCGTATACCCGGACCATCTGAAGTACGATCTCACTCAGAAGCAGCCTTACGCGGCGCTGTTCGAGAGACTGAAGCGGTTTCTGCTGACCCCGGACACGGTGCTTCTGACGACGGGATTTTCGTTTCGAGATGCCCATATCTGTGCAGTGCTGGGCGAGGCGCTCGCAATGAATGCCAATGCAGCGGTCATTGCGTTGCAATTCCAGACTCTTGCTGAAGAGGAACCCGCACGGAAGCTTGCGTTCGAACACCCAAACCTGTCAGTTTATGCCTCAGATGCTGCTGTGATCGGCGGTATTCCTGGACAGTGGCGATTGGGTGATTTGCCCAAGAACTGGGGGGATATCCGTTCCAGTTTCTGGGGCAAACGTGGCAGCGGAGATGCCTTTCTCCTGGGCGACTTTGCAAGTTTTAGTCGCTTCTGCGCGCTGTCCTACTCGCCGGACCTGGCTCGCCAAGCTGCCGCGGGTCTCGCGACTGACGGCAATGATCCGACCGAGGTGCCGGCATGAGTGCAACCGACCCTACTTATCTCGGAAGGGTAAGTGCTGTTTCCGGCTCGACCATCACCGTAAGGCTGGCAGAATCCCTCTCGTCCGGACTGGCAATGATAGCTGGTCATACCTACCGCGTCGGTCAGGTAGGGAGCTTTGTCCGTATACCTCTTGGATATCAGGATCTCTATGGTGTTGTTGCCGAGATTGGGGCAGGAGCTGTGACGGATGCCGTTGCCGTTCTGGAAGCCGAGGGGCAGGACACCGGGCGCTGGATGCGGGTCGAGCTGGCTGGCGAAGCCACAGGCGAATATTTTGAGCGTGGCCTCAGTCAACATCCCAATGTTGATGATGCAGTCCATTTGGTGACCCAGAAAGATCTCCTCCGCATATATGGCGGGACAGAGGAAGATCAGGTCGAAATTGGAACGCTTTCAAGCGCCGAGAATATCATTGTGCGTTTGTCACTCGACGCGCTGGTCACTCGCCACAGCGCCATCGTCGGTTCGACCGGCTCAGGTAAGTCAACCACTGTTGCGAGTATACTGCGTTCCATAGTTCGCTCGTCGGAGAGTGTCGCCACTAGCGGCGCCCGCATTCTTCTACTGGATGTGCACGGGGAGTATTCCGCTGCACTCGGAGATCTCGCCAAAACGTTCAGTGCTACGCCGTCCCCCGGTGAGGAGCCTCTGTTTGTGCCCTATTGGGCGCTGGAAGCTGAAGAACTGCTCGACTTCATCGCTGGCAGCCTCAGCGACAATCATCTGATGGCGTTTACCGACAAGATTCAGGAGTTGAAGCAAAACCGGCTGGGCGCTGGCGCACTGCCCGGGCTCGACCCTCAATCCCTCACGGTTGACAGTCCGGTGCCGTTCTCGCTGAAGCAGCTCTGGTATGACCTGATTGACTTTGAAACAGCCACATTCACCGGGCCGCAGCGCGACCAGCCTGCACTCGAAGCGGCGGGCAACCCGGTAACTTTAACCGCTCCTCGATACACTCCGCACGCTATGGGAGCTGCCGGGCCGTTCCTCAATCAGGCCGCTAAGGGCATCCGCCGCCCGCTCAACCTGCTGCGCTCTCGTCTTCTGGACCGGCGGTACGACTTTGTCCTCCATCCCGGCCCTTGGGAGCCCGACCTCGCTGGGCAAACGGCACAGGATCTTGATACGCTGCTCGCCGGCTGGCTTGGTCACGACCGTCCAATCACAATCCTTGATCTCTCCGGCGTACCCAGCAGCGTCTTGGTCCGGCTGATTGGCTCCATACTCCGCGTTGTCTACGAGGCGCTCTATTGGAGCCGGGAAAAGACAGAAGGTGGCGTGCTCCGGCCTCTGCTGATCGTGATGGAGGAAGCCCATCGGTACGTGAGCCCTGACAGCGGCAACGTCGCTGCTGACGTCGTGAAGCGCATCGCAAAAGAGGGTCGCAAGTATGGAGTTGGAGCCATGCTCGTCTCGCAGCGCCCTTCCGAAATCGATGAGACTATCCTCTCCCAGTGTGGAACGCTCATAGCACTGCGCCTCTCCAACCCAGCCGATCGCGGTCGCGTGAAGGGTGCTCTTCCTGACAATTTATCAGGCCTCATGGACCTACTGCCCGTCTTGCGGACGGGGGAGACCATCATCTCTGGCGAAGCCGCACGACTGCCCGTGCGTTGCCGTGTATCGCTTCCCCCGGCAGATCGCTTGCCCCGCAGTTCTGACCCAGAAGTAAGCGCAGCTTGGCGGACCCGTCGTGTGGCGGAAGGCTATGATCGCATGGTGGCGTCGTGGCGGGCGCAACGAACAACCGCTGTCGTACGGAACATTGCAATAGATCGAACTCCCATCAACGAAGATGAGCAATAGGAAGACATATGCTTAGAGACCCTGTTTCCTCCAGCAACATCGCGTCCATCGGCTACGATCCCGGTAGTGAAACGCTGGAAATCGAGTTCACGAACGGCTCGATATACCAGTATTTCAACGTACCTGCCGGATTGCATGAGCAGCTAATGGCGGCTCCGTCAAAAGGGCAATTCCTCAACACCTATATTAGGAATGCATATCCGTATTCACGTGTTGGATAAGTGCAGCATCGGTGCTGCCTGGTGGTTCGCTTGTAGCGGAAACGACTTTCGTCGCACGAGTTTTCC
The DNA here is from genome assembly GCF_011317445.1 of Chelativorans multitrophicus. Taxonomy (GTDB): domain Bacteria; phylum Pseudomonadota; class Alphaproteobacteria; order Rhizobiales; family Rhizobiaceae; genus Chelativorans; species Chelativorans multitrophicus. Next base: position 1,720,456 of record NZ_JAAAPL010000001.1, on the reverse strand, counting down.
GGTTCCAGAGCGGGCCTCTTGTGGGTAAAGTAAGTTGTCGTCATTCGATCCTTGCGCCGGGCGTGCTGTTCATCTGAAGATACTTTAAGCGCTTATAATTTGAGAGCATATTGGGGGAAAGCTTTCCCCCTGGTCGGCACTGGCGTTGCCGACGCACCCCCATCAGCGGGGAGACCCCGCAACGCCCCCTTGAGAGTGAGAGTGCGGACGGGTTTTCCGTGACGGGTTGAGGGCTGGAAGAGAGGCTTCCGGCGCCCGTCGCGGAGATCATCCCGATGGCCAGACATGATCGCAGCCCCGCAGAAGGCGGCGCGCGCAGCAACCTTTACGACGACATCACCAACAAGATCATCGCCGAGCTGGAGCAAGGGCGTCTCCCCTGGGTCCAGCCCTGGGGTGCGTCGCTCGATACCGCCCCGCCGGGCCTGCCGAGAAATGCTTCAACCGGCCGGTCCTATTCAGGCATCAATATTCTCATTCTCTGGGGCGCTGTCATCCAGCATGGCTTTCCCGGTCAGGCGTGGCTGACTTTCCGCCAGGCGCTGTCGCTTGGCGGCAATGTCAGGAAGGGGGAGCGCGGCACCACCGTCGTTTATGCGGACCGCTTCACGCCCGATGACGAAAAGCGCCGTGCCCGCGAGACGGGTGAGGATGCGCATGCCATTCCGTTCCTGAAGCGGTTCACGGTCTTTAACGCCGCGCAATGCGATGGTCTGCCTGATGACATCACGGCAGTCGTGCCGCCGCCGCTGGGCCTGATCGAACCTCGGGTCGAGGCGCTGATCCGTGCCACCGGCATCGATTTCCGTATCGGTGGAAATCGCGCCTTCTATATGCCGTCGCTCGACTATGTGCAGGTGCCGCCTCCGCAAGCCTATTTCGAGCCGATCAACTGGCACAGGACGGCCCTGCACGAACTGGGTCACGCCAGCGGCCACCACAGCCGTCTCAACCGAGATCTGACAGGTTCGTTCGGTTCGAAGAAATACGCCTTCGAGGAGATGATTGCCGAGCAAGCTGCGGCCTTCAGCTGCGCCGCGCTCGGGATCGTGCCGACCGTCCGCCATGCCGATTACATCGGGTCGTGGCTGGAGGTCATGCGCGAGGATTCCCGCGCCATTGTCCGCGCGGCTTCGCAGGCCAGCAAGGCGGCGGACTGGCTGCTGTCGCATCTGCCGGCCGAGGACACCGTGGAGTCGGATGCCAGCGTAACCGACCGGAGGGCTGCGGCATGATCCTCCTGACCGGCACACAGCGCGACCGTCTGCTCGCGAACGGTCGCCAGCGCGATCTGGATCACATCCCGGTCGTGAAGTTCTTCAACCCCCTCGGCGAGGGCGTCTGGCTCGCTACCGAACTGGATGAGGGTGGCGACATCATGTTCGGCCTGGCCGATCTCGGTTCTCCCGAACTGGGGTCGTGGAGCCTGAGCGAGATGCAGTCAGTCCGGCTGCCCTTCGGCATGGGCATCGAGCGCGATCTGCTGTTCACCGGCGATTTCCCGATCTCGGTCTGGGCCGAGGCCGCCCGCGAAACCGGCAGCATCCGCGCCGCCGAGCGTCTGCTCTACCGCGTCGACGCGAGCTTTTCCCGTACATCCGCCGATACAGAAAACCGGAGTGCCTGACTTCCGGGTTTCAGGTTCTGCGGCTGGCGTCGCTCTCTTCAGAGGAAGAGGGCGGCGCTTCGCTTCGTGACGGGCTGATAGCCGGAGAGAGAGGCTCACCGGCGTCCGTCATGGAGTAACTGACATGGCCACTGCCGTTCAGAAGATCACCCTGTCGTCCTCGCGCGACATTCCCTTCAACAAGCTGGTTCTCAGCCAGTCCAACGTCCGGCGCGTCAAAGCCGGGATCTCGGTCGAGGAACTGGCCGAGTCCATCGCTCGTCGCGGCCTGATCCAGTCCCTGCATGTACGCCCGGTCGTGGATGCCGATGGCAAGGAAACCGGCATGTACGAGGTGCCTGCCGGCGGTCGCCGTTTCCGCGCGCTCGAACTGCTGGTCAAGCAGAAGCGCCTCGCCAAGGTCGCGCCGGTTCCGTGCGTGGTGTCGGAGGCCAGCGCCGATGTGCTGATCGACGAGGTTTCGCTCGCCGAGAATATCGAGCGCGCACCGCTGCATCCGCTCGACCAGTTCCGCGCCTTCCAGGCCATGCGCGACAAGGGCATGACCGAGGAAGCGATCGCCGCTGCCTTCTTCGTGGACGCCAAGGTGGTGAAGCAGCGCCTGCGTCTGGTTTCCGTCTCACCGGCATTGCTCGACGTCTATGCCGAGGACGGCATGACGTTGGAGCAACTCATGGCCTTCAGCGTCAGTTCTGACCATCCCCGGCAGGAGCATGTCTGGGAAGCGATCAAGGATGGCTGGCAGAAAGAACCCTACCACATCCGCCGCCTGCTGACCGAAACCACGGTCCGCGCCGCCGACAAGCGGGCAGTGTTCGTTGGTATCGAGGCCTATGAGGAGGCTGGCGGCTGCGTGCTGCGCGATCTCTTTCAGCAGGACGATGGTGGCTGGCTGCAAGATCCGGTGCTGCTCGGCCGGCTGGTGGGCGAAAAGCTGAAAGCGGAGGCCGAAGCCATCGCCGCCGAGGGCTGGAAATGGATCGAGGTCGCCATCACCTTTCCCTATGGTCACGATCATGGCCTTCGCCAGATTGTCGGCACTACGGTCGATCTGAGCGAAGAAGAGCGCGCCACCCGCGAGGCATTGCGCGACGAATATGACCGGCTTGAAGCCGAATATGGCGAGGCTGACGAACTGCCTGACGAGATCGACGCCCGCCTGGGTGAGATCGAACAGGCGCTGGAAACCTTCGAGCGCCGTCCGATGACTTTCGAGCCGGAACAGATCGGCATGGCGGGTGTCTTCATCAGCGTCGACGCCGATGGCGCATTGCTGATCGAACGTGGCTATGTTCGCGCCGAGGATGAAGCGCCTGCGGGACCGGAGGCGGAGATCGTTGACCCGGAAACCGGCGAAGTGATCCAGCGGGCAGAACCGGAGGCAAGCCGCATGCGTGCGGTTATCACGCTGGGCGGCCAGCCGGTCGAAACGGAGGAGGAAGACGAGGGAGACACCATCAAGCCGCTGCCCGATCGCCTAGTCAGCGAACTGACTGCGCATCGCACGCTGGCGCTGCGGGATGCGGTGGCCGTGAACCCGCATGTCGCCATGATGGCACTGCTCCACCGGCTGGTCATGGATTGCTTCATGCCGCATTCCAGCAAGGGATGCCTCGAAGCACAGGTCCGGGAGGTCCATCTGCCCGCACAGGCCGAGGATCTGCGCGATAGCGCGTCGGCCAAGGCCATTGCAGACCGGCACGAACGCTGGGGCGATCATGTTCCGGCAGACGATGCTGCACTTTGGGATTGGCTGACCGATCTGGATGATGGTTCGCGCATGGATCTGCTCGCCCATTGCGTCAGCTACGGTGTCAACGCGCTCTATGAAAAGCCCAACCCCTATAGCGGCACGGGCGTCAGTCAGCACGGGCTGGACATCCGCCTGTCGCAGGCTGACCGGCTCGCGCGTTCGACCGGCCTCGACATGGTGGCGGTGGGCTGGCGACCGACCGTCGGCAACTATCTCGGCCGCGTGACCAAGCCGCGTATTCTTGAGGCCGTGCGCGAAGGGGCCGGAGACCGGGCTGCCGATCTGATCGGGCACCTCAAGAAGGGCGACATGGCCAAGGAAGCCGAACGCCTGTTGGCCGAGACTGGCTGGCTGCCTGAGCCGCTGCGCATGGTGGACGATGGTATCGACGTCGATCCGGCATCGGGCGCTGTGGCGGAAGTCGATGATCTGCCCGATTTCCTCTCGGGTGATGGCGAGGACGACCCGGCTGACGACGAGGAAGAACAGCATATGGTCGCTGCTGAATAGCACTCATGCGGGGCGGCTTCGGTCGCCCCGTTTATCACCCGCCATTTCCGCAACTCGCCCGGTCCTCGTGATCGGGCTTTTCTTTGGAGAGCCGCCATGGCTGCCAGCATCAGCATTGACGAAATCATCGCCCAGGATCGGGAGATGCATCCGAACGAACGCACGCTGCCTTGGGAAGAAACCCGCGACGGCATCACCGTCGTCGTCGAGCCAAAGCCCCATTGGGCCGAAGATATGCGGGTGTTCCGGCTCGATGCTCGTGAATATTGCCGCTACGCCGAATGGGCTGCCTATGGCGGCCGCGCGCGCTTCTATGGTCATATCGACACATCGGGCGACGATCTGATGATGAAAGCACGCGCGATGATCGCCCGCGAAATCGCCGATGGGCTTTGGAGCTGAAGACCCGATCGCAGGGTATCGGGCCGTGAGGATGCGAGGTCTGCACCGGACGGGTCCAATCCGGCTTCACCATTCAATCCGCCATCCCCATCAGGACAAGCGGCAGCCATCTCTGGCCTGAAGGGAACACGATCCTGATGCCAGCATGGTGGCAAGGCTGGCGCGGCAGAGCATCTGCGACAGGTATCCGGCATCCTGTCAGATGCGAAAAACCACCCCCGCTTCCATTCGCAAACCTTGGTCCGATCCGTCTCTTTGACATTCAACCCCAAAGGGGTCGGCTTACGCGCGCGTGCCGCCCTCGGGGATTCGGAAAAAGTCCGAACGCCCTCGGGTGATTGCAGATCCGGTCAGACACTTCGGGCGCCTGTCGCGCGGGGGATGGTCCCCCGCCTCCAAAGACAGGAGCCGGAACCCATGTCCTATGCAGACGCCATTGCCTTCGCCGCCAGCCTCGCCACCACGCTGATGGTTTCGATCGTTGTGTTCCAGGCCGGAGACGGCACCCACGCCGCTTGCCCCGCCGCCGAGTTCGACGGCGACGACGACATGGTGAAGCTGGAGCTGGACCCATGGGAGTAAGGCGCGAAAGCGCCTCATCCCCGACGGCCCGAGCGCGGAGACCCGCGCTTCGGGCCTTCAGTGCCTCACGATGGTCCCTCATCGTCGGCAGCGGAACCGGGAACAAGCCCGGTCAGAGAGGAAGAGTGCGGGCCGTTCGGCCGTGACGGGTTGAGGGCTGGAGAGAGAGGCTCACCGGCACCCGTCATGGAGTAATCCCGATGACCTTTGCCCGTTCCGAAACCTTCCGCTCTATCGGCCAGATTCTGGCTGCCGATGTTCTGCCCGCGCTTTATCGGGCGCGAAAGCTGCCGCTGCGCATCTCGTGCCTTGGTGTGGCCAGCTATGACGCCAGTAACACGGCGAACAGCTTTGACCGCGTGATCCCGCTTGGGGAATACCCGTCACCGGAAGACGCCATTCAGGCGGCGGCCTTGCGCCTGTCGCGCGGTGATATTTGCACGGAGCCGGACAGCTTCCCGTATTTTCAGCCGCGCATCATGCTCATTCAGGACCGAGATCAGCGCCTGGTCCTCGCCGGTGAAATCCGCGCCGGCATTATCCTCTGGCAACAGCCGGTCGCATCCGATGCCGAGGCACGCAGAATCGTGACCGAGGCCAGCCGCCTGCGCGGCACGGCGTTCCGGACATCAGATCCCGGTGATGTGGGACGGCTGCGCTACCGCGCCGCTGCGCTGGAAGCCCGATTGGTCGATCCCTTCTGGCGTGAAACCTCGGCCGAGCTGCTTCACCTGCCGCAGGCTGCGTGACCGCTACCTATCCCCGTCATTCCGCCCGGTGCCATGCCGGGCTTTCTTGTTTCAGGAGGCTGATATGGCCGATTATCACACCCACTTTTCCTGCCTGCTCGATGTCGGGACGCATGAGAATGCCGTCCGTGCCGTCGATCTCTATAATGCCTTGCCGGACGGAAGCAGCGCCGAACATGAACCCGCCAACAGCTTCCTGCTCTCGATCCAGCCTGAGCATGACGGCACGCAGCTCTGGATACGCGACGATGACACCGGCGACCCCGAGCATGTCATCCGGTTCGTCATGCACTGCGCGGCGACCCTCGGCCTGACCGGATCATGGGGACTGCAATGGGCAAACAGTTGCTCTCGACCTCGCTTGGATGGGTTCGGTGGCGGGACGCATGTCCTTGATCTCGCCATCGGCGAAACGGTGGACTGGATCGACACCGATGGTTGGCTTTCCGCGGTTCTCGAAGGGAGAGATCCCTATGCCTTCTGTAATGGGGCCAGTGCAGTCAATGGCTAATTTCCAAACGAACGCACTCTCGAAGCTGAGCACTTCGAGGGCATGACTCTGCGGAACGTATAAGTCTTGGCGCGCACCCCCCTCTGGCGCTTTCGATGTCGTTCCATCGGTTATGATCCTACACCGGTTCGCGCTTCTGTCCGTGGTCGACGCAGTGGTCGCCAACTTGATGCTGGTTCATTGCGGTTTCCGCGCGCCTATCTGAGATACGTGCTCGGAGCGGAGGCTCCGGCGACAAGGCATCGAACGGCGTCATCGGAGACCGCGTCCTGGTGAGGACCTCGATGGCCGGCACTTAGGGCGGCCAGATTGTTGTTCATTCGCGGCGGCTCGACTGGCTTGCCTTAAACCTGTCTGGCGGCCTGGAATTCTGTGTTGTCGACCCACATGCGATGCAGAATTACACCCATCCTGCGGGCCAGAGCGACCGCCGCTCGTTTCGCTCCACGCCGACGAACAACCCGTTCCGCCCATGCGCGCAACCAAGTCGGCTTTTTCGAGCGATGGATCACCACGGTGGCAGCTTGATACAGTGCGGTCCGCATATCCAGATCGCCAGCTTTGGTGACACCGCCGATGATATCCGTCTCTCCGGATTGGTAGCGACGAGGAGTCAACCCGATTGATGGGCCAACATCTTTAGACCGCCGAAACCTGCCGGGGTCATCGATGGTTGAGCGGACAGTCAATGCGACGACCGGACCAATACCGGGCATCGTCATCATCAAGCGACAAACCGGATCCTCGCGCGTGATGTCTCGTGCGAGGCGTTCAAGGCGCACAAGCTCGCTGCGCAACGCAGCTCGAGCCCTGAGCATCGGCTCGATTGAAAGCTGGATGAGCTTGTTGCCATCGGTCAATTCGCGAACCCGGTCTTCAAAGCTGACTTTGCCGATCCGACCAAGTCGAAGTCCGAAATTGCGCAGCATGCCCCGAATAGACATCTCGATGTTGATAGCGGCTTCTTGCACGGATCGGCGTGCACCGAGAAGAACCCTAAGCTCCTGCGCGGAAAGCGACTTGCAATGGACTGGTCGGAACCAGCCCATTTGCAGCAAGCGGGCCAGGCCAGCGGCATCGCGTCGATCGGTCTTTACCGGCGCCGCTTTCAAGGCGGCTTTTACTTGCCGGGTCTCCATCAGCACCACCGGCAGTCCAAGGTCAGTCAAAGACTTATGAAGCCACTGGGACAAGGGTCCGGCTTCGATACCGATCGCTTCTACTACTCCCGGCATGCTCCTGATGCAGGCGTTCAATGCCCCGGGGTCACTCGCAACTTTCGTTTCCTTCAAAAGCTTGCCGTGTTCGTCCACGGCGCAAACCGCAGAATTCTCGAGAGATACGTCAATGCCAACGAAAACACCCATAGATCACTCCCCTCTTGATCCCAATAACAGGCAGCCGGAATCAAACGACGAAGGTTCCGATTTTCCCAGCGGGAAAAGTTTTGGATCCGCTTCAGCCCCGGGCAGCCGCCCCATTACGGCATCTGAGATCATCGAAACCACCGTCTATCGCTTGGGCGAATTGTCCGATGCGGCGAAGGACAAGGCCCGCGCCTGGTATCGTGAGGGCGGCTTCGACTATGACTGGTACGATGCCGTCTATGGTGATTTCCAGCGCATCGCCGAAATCCTCGGGCTGAACCTCAAGACCCGCACCATCCGGTTGATGGGCGGCGGCACACGGCAAGACCCCTGCATCTGGTTCCGCGGCTTCTCCTCGCAGGGGGACGGTGCCTGCTTTGAATCCTGGTATTCCTACCGCAGACATGCACCGCGCCTGATCCGGGAACACGCCCCACAGGACAGCGAACTGCACCACATCGCCGATGCCCTTCAGGCGATCCAGCGCCGAAACTTCTATCAGCTTCGCGCCGATGCCAGCCATCGCGGCCATTATTATCACGAATACTGCATGGCGATCTCGGTCGAGCGCGACAGCCCGACCTGGCAGGACATGACCGCCGATGCCGAGGAGACGATCATCGAGGCGCTGCGCGATCTGGCTCGATGGCTCTACCGCCAGCTTGAACGCGAATATGACTATCTATCCTCGGACGAGGCGGTCGATGAAACCATCGCCGCCAATGAACACACCTTCACCGAGGGCGGACGCCGCTTCGGATGATCCTGAGATGACGCTGACAAGCGCCCCGCCGTCCGGTCGGGGCGCTTTTTTCATGCTGCGCTTTGAGAGTGAGAGGTGGGCCGGGAGGAGTCAGGTCCGGGTGGTCGAAAGAGAGCGCCGTTCGGGCTTGTCCTTCCCGCTCTCCTGAGGTTCCCGACATGAACATGGTTTTCCCCGTGGCCGATCCGGTCACGCCACTGGCGGCTGCGCCTGCGATCCTGGCTGCGGCCAATCTTTTGCTCCCCCATCTCGAACACGGTGAGCGCGTCGATGCCGCCACCTTGCGCGGTGCGATGGAAACGGCCTTCGGCGCATCCGATGCGACCGGCGCCTGGGACTGGAAGCTGGCCTATGAGGCGTGCGAGGTCGCTACGGTTCTCTTCCTGCGCAAATACGGAAAAGCGCTTTTCCGTAAAGCCGCTTCTTCGGCTGCACGGATTTCCGTGCTGGCAAAGATCGTCGCACTATTGCCGACGCAGACCCGGCGTTCCGAGGAAAGCCAGAACTTCCAGCAGTTCTCGACGCCGATCCCGCTCGGCCTTGCCGCTCTGACAGCAGCTGCGATCACACCTGAAGACAGGGTGCTGGAGCCATCGGCGGGCACCGGCCTTCTCGCGATCCTGGCGCAGATTGTCGGCAACTCGCTGATCCTCAACGAACTCGCCGACACCCGCGCCGATCTTTTATCCTCGCTCTTTCCGGCCTTCGCCGTCACCCGGTTCGACGCCGCCCAGATCGATGATCATCTCGCACCAGATGCCGTCCCGTCCGTGGTGCTGATGAACCCGCCATTCTCGGTCATGGCCAATGTCAGCGGGCGTGTGGCAGATGCGGCCTACCGGCATGTTGCCTCGGCGCTGGCCCGTCTTGCTCCCGGTGGCCGGTTGGTGACGATCACCGGTGCAGGTTTTGGCCCCGAAGCTCCGGCCTGGCGGGACGCGTTCATCCGCTTGCAGGCCCGTGGCCGTGTGGTGTTCACCGCCGCCGTCGATGGTGCGGTCTATGCAAAGCATGGCACCACAATCGACACGCGGCTGACCGTGATCGACAAGCTGCCCGCCGACGATCCGGCCAGTTTCCCGGGCTCACCGGAAATTGCACCCGACGTTGCCACGCTGATCGGCTGGATCGAGGCGCATGTCCCACAGCGTTCGCCGGTATCATTGCCGACGATCGTGGTGTCCGCTTCGACCACCGCGCCGAAAACCGTGCGGGGCTATATGGCCCGGGCGACAGCTGCGCGGCCTGCTGCTGCTCCCGCCAACGATCCCGAGGGCGTCGAACTCGCCTATGAGACCGTGGACTGGACGCCACCGGAAGGCGCTCGCCTGTCCGATGCCATCTATGAGGAATATGCGCTGCAATCGCTGCGCATTGCTGGCGCGCAGCCGCATCCGACCAAGCTGGTGCAATCCGCCGCCATGGCCTCGGTCGCACCGCCGAAGCCCTCCTACCGGCCCATGCTGCCCGCCGACATCTGCGCGCGTCTGTCGGACGCCCAGCTCGAAACGGTGATCTATGCCGGGGAAGCCCATGCCGATCATCTCGCGGGTGCCTGGACCGTGGACGAGCATTTCGACAATGTGAGCGCCGCGCCCGAAGATTCTACGGGATCGATCCGCTTTCGCCGGGGCTTCATGCTCGGTGACGGAACCGGCGCTGGCAAGGGTCGCCAGTCCGCCGCCATCATTCTCGACAACTGGTTGCGCGGTCGGCGCAAGGCGATCTGGATCTCCAAATCCGACAAGCTGATCGAGGACGCGCAGCGCGACTGGTCGGCGCTCGGCATGGAACGGTTGCTGGTCACGCCTCTGTCACGCTTCCCTCAAGGCGCAAAGATCGCGCTGTCGGAAGGCATCCTTTTTACCACCTATGCCACGCTACGCTCCGACGACCGGGGCGAGAAGGTTTCCCGCGTCAAGCAGATCGTCGAATGGTTGGGGTCCGATTTCGATGGAGCCATTATATTCGACGAGAGCCATTCCATGCAGAATGCCGGTGGCGGAAAAGGCGAACGCGGCGATGTCGCCGCCTCGCAGCAGGGACGTGCGGGCCTGCGGCTCCAGCACGCGCTGCCCGATGCCCGCGTGGTTTATGTCTCGGCAACCGGGGCCACCACAGTACACAACCTTGCTTATGCACAGCGCCTCGGTCTCTGGGGCGGTGAGGATTTTCCGTTCCAGACCCGCGCTGAGTTCGTCGAGGCGATCGAAGCCGGCGGCGTTGCGGCGATGGAGGTGCTGGCGCGCGATCTGCGGTCCCTCGGCCTCTATACCGCCCGCTCACTCTCCTACGATGGCGTCGAATATGAACTGATCGAGCATCAGCTCACGGACGAACAGCGGCACATCTACGACTCATATGCTGCCGCCTTCGCCGTGATTCATGGGAATCTGGACGCGGCCATGGAAGCCGCCAACATCACCGGCAGCGAAGGCACGCTGAACCGGCAGGCCAAGTCTGCGGCGCGTTCGGCCTTTGAAAGCACCAAGCAGCGCTTCTTCGGCCATCTGCTGACCTCCATGAAGACCCCGACACTGATCCGCTCCATCGATGCCGATCTGGAAGCGGGCCATGCGGCCGTCATCCAGATCGTCTCGACCGGCGAAGCCCTGATGGAACGGCGGCTGTCCGAGATCCCGACCGAGGAATGGAACGATATTTCCCTCGATGTGACGCCCAGGGAGTATGTAGGCTCATATTTGCAGCATTCCTTCCCGGTGCAGCTCTATGAGCCGTTCAGCGATGGCGAGGGGAACCTGTCGTCACGCCCTGTCTTTCGCGATGGTCAGCCGGTGGAATGCCGCGAAGCCGTGGCGCGGCGCGACGAGATGCTAGAGCAACTCGGTTCGCTTCCACCCGTGCCGGGGGCGCTCGACCAGATCGTCCAGCGCTTCGGCACGGATATGGTGGCGGAAGTCACAGGCCGTTCGCGCCGCATCGTGCGCAAGGGTGACGGAGCATCGGCACGTCTTGCGGTCGAGAACCGAGCGCCTTCTGCCAACCTCGCCGAGACTTCGGCGTTCATGGATGACCAGAAGCGCATTCTGGTTTTCTCTGATGCCGGTGGCACCGGACGCAGCTATCACGCCGAACTCTCTGCGCGAAACCAGCGCCTGCGCGTGCATTATCTGCTGGAACCGGGCTGGAAGGCCGATGCCGCCATTCAGGGGCTTGGGCGCACCAACCGGACCAATCAGGCGCAGCCGCCGCTGTTCCGGCCCATCGCCACGGATGTCAAAGCCGAGAAGCGCTTCCTCTCGACCATCGCCCGCCGCCTCGACACGCTGGGCGCGATCACGCGCGGCCAGCGCCAGACCGGCGGTCAGGGGCTGTTCCGTCCCGAGGACAATCTGGAATCCGCCTATGCCCGCGATGCGTTGCGCCAGCTCTATCTGCTGATCGTGCGCGGCAAGGTCGAGGGTTGCTCTCTCGAACGGTTTGAATCCGCCACCGGGCTGAAGCTGATGGACAGCAATGGTGTGAAGGACGAACTTCCGCCGATCACCACCTTCCTCAACCGCCTGCTGGCGCTGACCATCGAGTTGCAGGGCATCCTGTTCTCGGCCTTCGAGCAGCTTCTGCAGGCGCGGATCGACGGTGCGATTGCATCCGGCACCTATGATATGGGGCTGGAGACGCTGAAGGCCGAAAGCTTCATCGTCACGGACCGGCAGGTGATCCACACCCATCCGGGCACCGGCGCAGAAACGCGGCTCCTGACGCTCACAGAGCGCAAACGCAATCAGCCGGTTGCGCTCGATGCCGCGCTGGCGGAACTGGATGATCCCCGCGCAAGATTGCTCATCAACGAGCGATCCGGTCGTGCCGCCGTTCAGATCCCGACCACCAGCGTCATGCTGGATGATGGCGAGATCGAACGGCGCGTGCGGCTGATCCGGCCCATGGAGGCGATGAACATTCCGGTTCGGGCGATGGGCGAAACCCATTGGCTTGAGGCCGATCGTTCCGCCTTCACCGTGGCCTGGAAGGCGGAACTGGCCGAGGTGCCGGAGTTCACCGACAGCATCCTGCATATGGTGACAGGTTTGCTTCTGCCAATCTGGAAACGCCTGCCGCAGGACTCCTCCCGCGTCTATCGGCTCCAGACCGACGAGGGCGAACGCATCATCGGTCGCCGGGTATCGCCGGCATGGGCTGCCAATGCCTCGACCAGTGGCGTCACCAGCAACCTGACACCGGATGCCGCCTATGCCGCGCTGATCGAAGGTCGCACGATCCTTGATCTCGCCGAAGGGCTGCAACTGCGCCGCGTCCGGGTCATGGGCGCCAGCCGGATCGAACTGACCGGCTTTACTGACGCAATGCGCGACCGGCTGCGGGCCTATGGCCTCTTCAGCGAGATCATCTCGTGGAAACTGCGCTTCTTCGTGCCCGTCGATGCAACGGGACCGGAGATCACAGGCAAACTGCTCGACCGCTTCCCGGTTGAACGCATCGGTGAGCGGGAGGCCGCATAATGGCGCGTCTCAACGCTTCCGAACTGGCGCAGCGTCTCGGCCGACAGGCCGAGGCGGTGTGCCGTCACTATTTGTCGAATGGTCGCAAACAGGGCAATTACTGGCAGGTTGGCGATGTCAGAAACACGGCTGGCCGCTCGATGTTCGTCCGGCTGCACGACAGCGTGAAAGGCATTGCCGGTAAATGGCAGGACTCGGCCACGGGGGAATATGGCGATCTGCTGGACGTGATCCGCGACTCGCTCGGTCTGATCGACTTCGCAGACGTTACCGAAGAAGCCCGGCGCTTCCTCAGCCTGCCGCATCCTGAACCGCAGCCGCCATCCCGTCCGTCCCGAACGCCAGCACCATCGGGATCATCCGAGGCCGCACGCCGCCTCTGGCGCATGACGCAGCCGCTGATCGGCAGTACCGCAGAAGCGTATTTACGCGGACGCGGCATTACGGATTTACGCCAGACCGCAAATCTGCGCTTCCATCCCAATTGCTACTGGCGGCCCGAGGACGATGGCCCGACCGAAACATGGCCCGCCATGATCGCCGCCGTCACCGACCTCGATGGCAGGATCACCGGCGCACACCGCACATGGCTGGCCCCGGACGGTTCCGGCAAGGCAGCTGTCGATCCGCCGAGGAAGGCAATGGGCGACCTGCTCGGACATGCGGTTCGTTTCGGTGATGCGCAGGATGTCATGGCAGCAGGGGAAGGTATCGAAACCATCCTGTCGCTGCGTCAGGCTTCACCCATCATGCCGATGGTTTCCGCACTCTCGGCCGGACACCTCACGGCCATCCTGTTCCCGCCGCACCTGCGAAGGCTCTATATCGTCCGCGACAACGATCCGGCAGGTGACAGCGCCCGTGATAGCTTGGTGGACCGGGCGCACGAGGCCGGGATCGAGGCCATCACGCTCTCGCCCATGATGGGGGACTTCAACGAAGATCTCGCAACTTACGGGCTGGATGCCGTTCGGGCAGAGATCCGGGTGCAAATCGCTCCCGAGGACGTCAGCCGCTTCATGGCTCCAACAGCATAGCCGGTACGGGGCCGTGATCGGGCCGTTCCGATCCTGTCATGCGCATAGGCTGCATCCTGTCATCAGCAGAGGACCGCGCCTTGGCCTTCCGAGAGGGCGATCGGCCCACAAACGCTCCGGTCAGGCAATGGCGGCGCCCGACTGATTTCCGTCGGCGGCGGAGCCGCCTTTACAGCGCGAAACAAATCAGCCGGGCTTTGCCATCAAGGCCCTCGCCAGAGGCTCGCGCTGCCAGACCGGAGCGCCCGTGGGCGTGTCTCGCCATGAAGGCCGCGACGGTCGCGGTCCAACTGACGGAAGCATCCCATGTACGCACACGACGATTTCGAACCCGATCACAGCACGTCCCCGACCGGCCATGCCATCGAAGAACTCGAACTCTACGGCTACCGCCCCTCGGAAGACGAGGCCGATCCCCGGATCACACCCGAAGATCACGTCATCCAGGGCGCAGTCTCCGACATCTTCGACGCGCTGATTTCCACCATGGCCGACACCAGCCTCGATTTCGACCTCGACGAGATCCTGTGGTCCACCGTCAACACCTTCCACCGCGCAGTGGAGCGGATCGAGACCAAACTCGACGATAACGAGCAGGCACAGAAGCGCCTTCAGCGCGAACAGGACGGCAGCGAGGTCAAATCCGTCCAGCTCGAAACCCTGATCGGCGCGGGCCAAAGCCTGATCGAGCGCCGCGACAGCATGGAAACCTTCCGCGATACCGCCGCCGACATCTATCTGCGCACCACCGGCACGCCCTGGTCGCAACGCTCCGGCTCACGGGTCAACCATCGCCAGATGACCTCGGCCATGATCGACAGCCGCGACTTCATCGCCGCAAAACGCCGGGCCGACAACGAGGTGCTGCTGCCCGCCGGACCGAAGATCGCCTTCTCGGGCGGTGACACCACCGATCATCGGACGATCTGGGCCAAGCTCGATCAGGTCCACGCCAAGCACCCGGACATGGTGCTGATGCACGGCGGATCACCCAAGGGCGCGGAACGCATCGCGGCCACCTGGGCCAATAACCGCAAGGTCGCACAGGTCGCCTTCAAACCCGACTGGGCAAAACATGCAAAGGCAGCACCCTTCAAGCGCAACGACCAGATGCTCGCCACGATGCCGATCGGGGTCATCATCTTCCCCGGCACCGGCATTCAGGACAACCTGGCCGACAAGGCCCGCGAAATGGGCATCCCGGTCTATCGCTTCGGGACCGGCAGCGCGTGAGCGCTGCCTTCCCACCTCATCATGAGCATGACGACAGCGCCCGCCGATCATTCCATGTCGCCCAGACAGGCAAATTCATGCTATATGTCGCGGTGCGCCATGGTGGTGGTGGAAGGCGCAACCGTCCAACCTTTTGCACGGAGACACCACCATGATCGTTCTCGGAAGCCTCGTTTCCATCGCATCCATCGGCACCATGTGCTGGCTGCTGTTCAATCTCGCCGTATTCGCCCTGCCGTTCTTTATAGGCCTGAATGCAGGCACCTGGGCCTATGGCACGGGGGCTGGCTGGCTCGGCGGCATCGTCGTCGGTCTTCTCGCCGCCGGTCTGACACTGGCCGTCGGTCAGGGCCTGCTCATGCTAATCCGCCCGATCTGGGCACGTTTGCTGATTGCTCTGGCCTTCATCGCTCCGGCGGGGATGGCCGGGTTCTATGCCACGCTTGGTATCGTCAAACACATGATGCCGTCTGAGACATGGCAGCTCATCTTCTCAGTTATCGGAGCGATTGCGGTGGGCGTGACGGCTTTCCTGCGCGTTGCGGGCATGGCGGTGGCAGACCCGGCTAGTGATGTCGTCAGGCATGTATAAAATTGCTTCGCGTGGCTGCTTTAAACCCTTAGCGAACGCATGATCCCGTTCGAGCGGCATTCAGTACATTTTTGGAGCAAATAGCCGCTTTGTGCGCGCATATTCTGAAATTGACGTCATGATCTTGTTCGTCGCTTTGCCATTAGGTTAGACGAATTTGATGCTTGTGTTAAAGCAGTGTCGAAGATCTGTTATATTGGGGGAGAGATTGTGGAAAACAACGCTGAATATTTCGTCAAGAACATTGGCGCGGGTGTTGCTGAGGCTTTTAAAACGTGCCGTTTCTTCCTCGGAGTTGAAACGGAATCTTTCGAGAACGCCGACATACATCCAGAATATGTTACCACCGTTGAGGTGGCGAAGAAACTTACAGGGATTGATCGTTACGTCAGCCTTGAAACTCACATGAGGGATCTCCGTCATCAGGCGAGCGGACTAGCGCGAATGCGTTCTTTAAAAGATACGGCGCGCTGGCCCGAAATCGCCAAAATAGCAGGTGAGTACAAATTCGGCGCGAAAGACTCTTGTCGGATCGACATTGTGGTGCGCCCTTCCGCTACCGATCAGCCCCCGCTTCTGTTGGCCGAGGCGAAGCTCGGCGTTGGAAACGTCTCGGGCATCATCCAAGATATAGACCGAGTGATGAGATTACTCACGATGTACCAACGACTCGGGCTGCTCGATCAGCACCCTGTATACGGTGCCGTACTATTCCACTCTGCAAAGGAAGGCGGTGAGGCTGACGCCGCCGCCGTGACAGCTCAAGGGCTTCTGGCAACTGTTAACGCGTACCTTTCAACGCTGAAGGCCACTCATTCGTGGCTGAGGGCCAAAGCCGGGCTTCTAAATGCCGAGCATAATCATCAGCCCGTCCAAGGGTATTGGGAACAATATGGTGACGAGGAAGGGGACGGTGAGCTTGTCTTTGCGAAGACAAGCTTCACATTTGCTCCGGGCCTGGTTCTGTTGAGCAACCAACCAGATGTTGACACCGTTAAGTTCTAGCGCCGTGAACTTCACCGTTGTCCTGGAGAGGGTCGTTGCCCTTATCGAAGCGTAACGGCTTTCCTGCGCGTTGCGGGCATGGCAGCAACCGACCAGGCGGACGGCGGCTTTGCACGCACCTGAACCGCAATGATCCGTGGATGGCGACCAGAAGCGGATGCGGATCATCTTCCGTCTTCGTCAGGAAAATGGTGGCAGACAGCAACCAAGCGTCGGATCATCCAGCTTGAGGCACAGACGCTGCCCATAGGAGCGTAAGACGGTCGGTACTGACCTTCGTGGACTGACCAGAACCCGGTTGGAGCGATGCCGGTGGAACAGGCCGGAAGGAGAGATGCGCATAGCCTGAAGCACAGGGTACACGATAAGCCGGTGCGGCCGGTCAGATCATCCTGATGGGCACTCAAAGTTGCCACCGTCTCCGTTCAGACCCCGTGTCTCAACCGCTCCAAACGGCCTCTTCAATGGCCTGATCTGGCCGAAAAGCAGCGCGATGCGCTTCGACCGCTTTAGCGCAACAGCGTCGTCACAACTTTCTTCCCCTGACGGCAAAGCCGCCATTCCGCGCGGAACAAGAAAGTTCCTCCTGTGCTGTCCAGCCCCCCAAGGGGGTGCGCCAGCGTTCGTCTCCGGCCGTTCGATCGCCATCGAGGCCGCAATGGTGCGGGCTCGGAAACGGAAAACGGAGACTTAAAATGGCAACCATCGGCACCTTCAAGAAGACCGGCTCGAACGACTTCACCGGCGAAATCGTCACCCTCAGCGTCCAGGCCAAGGGCGTGCGCATCGTCCCCGACCTGCGCGCCACCGGTGAGAACGCCCCCAGCCACCGGGTTCTGGTCGGCCGCGCAGAGATCGGCGCCGCCTGGTCCAAGCGCTCCAACGAGGGCCGCGACTATCTGGGCCTCAAGCTGGATGATCCGAGCTTCAACGCCCCGATCTACGCCAACCTCTTCGATGACGAAGAAGGCGACACCTTCTCCCTCATCTGGTCCCGCCCCAACGGTCGCCGCGGCGACTGAGGCGCGGCACAAAGGCCCCGACCGCAAGGTCGGGGCCTTTCTTATGCCCGCAGGAAAATCGTCACGCCTACCGCAACCGCCCCGATCACTGACACGAGAACGTCGCCAAGATGTCTCCCATGTGATGCACAACAGTGCTAACGAGAAATTCTTTAATGGGTTGATCGGGTTAGGCGATTTACTTATCGCACTAGCCACTCTACCGCAAAATCATTCAATGCCGCAGCCTTTTCAGGTCGGACGTGGCCTTGTGCCGTCCGGCTTTGGGAGGACGCGCCATGCAGAGCATAGATTGGCGTACTCCGGCGGCCTATAAACGCATTAAAGACCTTCCGCCCGCCGGTTTCGCCTGGGAATATCTTCGTCGCAACGAAGACTATCGCCGTGACGTCGAGAGACTCACGCAGAGGAGAGAACCCGCGGGAGAAGAGGTTAACGCCTTTGCTTCCCGCTGGGGGGTGCGATTTCGCGCACGACCCCGACGCGCAGCCTGACGGCGCGCCGCCTTTCTGGTCGCCGCATTTCAATCCGCAGGCCATTATTCTGTCTCCGGTCGAGCAGAACGATCCGGATGGCGGGCGGCTTGTCGCTCTCGCACATCTCGATGGCCTGATCCTGCGCCGCGCACCGGATGGCTGGCACGCAATCTGGCGTGTCGGTGGGATGGAGCATCAACTCTGGCTGCCACAGGGCGCAATCGATGCGGCAGCTTTCTATGCTGCAATCCTGCCCATGGACGAGTTCATGGAATTACGGGCCCATGCGGCCCGCCGCCTCTGGAGGTGCCTGACAGGCCGCTCTCCGGGGCCGGATATTCGTGCCATGCCAGCGCAGCTTCGGCAATGGCACCTTCTGTCGCTGCGGGCGCTGGACGCACGGCTGCACGGCGAAAGCTATCGCGCCGTTGCCGAAGTCCTGCTCGGCTTCCGCGGCAACAAGGAAGATTTCGAGACTGATCCGCGCAAGAACAAGGCACGTCGTCTTGTTGCCCACGGCATCAGGATGATGCGCGGGGGCTATCGGTTGCTTTTACATTATCCGGTCAAGCCGATCCCACGATCAAAAGGCAAATGAGGCAATCTCACGGATTCCTGTTTGCCGCAGCCTGTTCCAGTATTTGCCTGTAACCTTCCCGCGACAGCCATTGGGCGCGTTCCAGATGGCTCTGCCAGCATCGCCGGGTTCGCATCTCATCTGATGCCGGATCGCGGTGCAGAACGATCTGCGACACTTCCTTCCAGTCGGCTTCCTCGGCTTTGGCGTCGAGAAGGCGCAGATAGGTCACAAAGTGCTGCTCGTCATAGGCGGTGATGATATGGCCGGACGGGGCCAGATCATCCACTTCGGGATCAAGTTCGTCGGATGCTTTCACGGTCATTCCCCTTCTTTCAGAAGAGTTTCTGCGGTTCGCCCCCGCAATAAAACTCTCTGACTCCTGGTGATCGGGGAGTTAGTAACCGTGACTAGACGGCCCCATGGCCTTTAGCTGGAAAGCCTGTTGCATACGCCACAGGCTCCCCGACCATAGGGTCAAGGAGTATGGTGCCGTCACGGCCGACACCAACCGCTAGTCAGGGGTTACTACGCCCCCGGAGCAGTGCGTCTGCTCCATCTGCATTCATAGCCGAACTGCGCGCGGATGTCTTGAGCGAATCCGCATCGGCCTTCCTGAGTTGCTGAAATCTCACGTCTTTTCGCGCTGACATAGCCCCTTTCCGGGGTGCCGTCTGCGTATGTACGCAAATGCGGCACGCTACACGCCGCCGATCACTTCCCATGGTTCGCCATAGCGCGCCGCCGTCTCCGGCAGCCGCATCAACCTGACGAACCGGAGGTGATCTCATGGCCGAGCGCCGAAACGCGGACCTGCCACCGCGCATGCTGCGTACTCAGGAAGCTGCACGTTTCCTTGGCATTTCTCTTCGCACGCTGGAAAAACACCGGACCTACGGGACCGGTCCGACCTATCGCAAAATCGGTGGCCGGGTTCTCTACACGGTCGAGGATCTTCAGGCCTGGGCCGACATCGGCGCACGCAAATCCACCAGTGACAAGGACGTCGGCACGGTCTTTCCGGCTCGCCCCCTGACGCCTGAAGAGCGGAGCAAGCTCTGAATGCGGCGCGTCGATCACCCTGACGCCCTGCAACGAGAAGGCGGTAGCGAGCGCAGCCACCTCGATCCCTTCGTGGTCGCAACCGGCGATGCCAGTCCGCGCGACCAGCGCGATCTGATGGAGCGGCCTTTCTTCTCGCTGGCGAAGACGCCGCGCACGAAGCCCATCCTCTACAAGACCGCCGATGTCGAGGTGCAGGTGTTCGGGATGCCCGAACATGGCATGGCGACGATCTGGGATGCCGATGTGCTGATCTGGGCTGCAAGCCAGATCGTTGCCGCCGAAAACAACGGCATCAAGACATCCCGCTTCTTCCGCTTCACGCCCTATCATCTGCTGCGCGCCATCGGCCGCGACACCGGAAACCGCCAATATCTGCTGCTGAAGGCAGCGCTTGCCCGGCTGCAATCCACAGTCGTCGCCACGACGATCCGTAACGGCAAGCATTGGCGCCGCCGCCAGTTCTCCTGGATCAACGAATGGGAAGAGATGACCACGCGCGACGGTCGCGTTGAGGGCATGGAGTTTGTCCTGCCTGAGTGGTTCTACAACAGTGTCCTTGACCGTTCGCTGGTCCTGACCATCGATCCGGATTATTTCCGGCTGACCGGTGGTATCGAGCGCTGGCTCTACCGTGTTGCCCGCAAACACGCCGGACATCAGCCGCATGGCTGGCTGTTCGAGGTTGCGCACCTTTACCAGAAATCCGGCAGCATGGCCCGACCATCGGACTTTGCACTGGACTTGCGCCGCATTGCTGCCCGCCAGCCGCTGCCCGGCTACCAGCTTAAGATCCTGCGCGAGGATCGCCGCGAACTGCTGCGAATCCGCCCTGAAAATCTATCCACAGTGCCTGTGGATAACATTGTTGATGCCGTCGGTACATCAGGCGCAAAGGGTATCGGTACATCAGGCGCAGCACTATCGGCACATCAGGCGCACGAGCCCCAGTTAAGCCTCTGGAACGAAAAGAAGAATCCGACTGCTAACTTAGAATCTAACATAGAATCTAACTTTTCTTCTTTGACGCGCGCGCATGAAAGGCACGGTGCCAGTGCCACTTCTCGCCGACCTGGGCGGGGTACGCCATGATCGTCGCGCTCCTCAATCAGAAAGGCGGCGTGGGCAAGACCACGCTGGCGCTGAATCTTGCCGGAGCCTGGGCTGCGCAAGGCAAGCGGGTCATCCTGATCGACGCCGACCCGCAAGGCTCGGCACTGGACTGGTCAGAGCGGCGCAGCC
Organism: Chelativorans multitrophicus; assembly: GCF_011317445.1. Lineage (GTDB taxonomy): Bacteria > Pseudomonadota > Alphaproteobacteria > Rhizobiales > Rhizobiaceae > Chelativorans > Chelativorans multitrophicus. The sequence goes on along the minus strand of NZ_JAAAPL010000001.1, from coordinate 1,699,465 downwards.
ATGAAGGGCTGCCAAGGCTGTTCACCGTCATCGGCCTTGCCCGCGATACCCTGCATAGGGAAGCGCCGGAACTGGCGCGTGACGCCGATCATATCGTCATTGATGGTCCGCCCCGTGTCGCTGGTCTGATGCGCTCAGCGCTGCTTGCAGCCGACCTGTTGCTGATCCCGGTGCAGCCATCCCCCTTTGACGGCTGGGCATCAGCTGAGATGCTGGCGCTTCTGAACGAAGCACGCATCTATCGCCCTGAACTCGCCGCCCGTTTTCTGCTGAACCGATGCAGTGCGCGCACCGTCATCGCCCGCGAAACGGCCGAGACACTGGCGGACCATGATCCACCTTTGCTGGCCACGACGGTCGGCCAGCGTGTCGCCTTCGCCGAAGCCGCGCAGACCGGACGGCTGGTCTCGGAGACCGATGGCGGCGAACGGGCCGCACAGGAGGTCACAGCACTGGTGACCGAGATCGATGGCCTCGGTGTCGGGAGGATCGTGTCATGACGCGTCCGCCCGTCAAATCCGGCTTCGCATCGCGTCCGGGCAATCCCGATAGCTGGGTCAGAGCCGCCGATGCGCCGGCAACCGGCAAGACGGCTACGGAGGCGTTCACCGCGCGCCTGACCATCGACATCACGCCCGAACTGCGCGGGCGCATCAAGGTTGCCGCTTTCCGGCGTGGCGTCACCGTCGCCGTGATGCTGCGCGAGCTGCTGGTCCGCGAGTTTCCACCCATCGAAGGAGATCAGCCATGACCGGCAAAACCGTGCGCGCTGCGCATGAACATCCGCAGGCGGACGGGCCTGCACCGTTCACCACATTGGTCGAACTGACCTTCCAGAAGAAGAAGGTCGAGCGGTGGATACGCTTCGGCCGCAAGAGCTTTGAGCAGATCATCGACCGCCGCCGCAGTCTGATCGGTTTTGCGCCCGAAAGCATCTTCGCACTCAATCGCTGGGCTTCCAACGATTACGGCACCATCGTCTCGCGGCTCGACATCCTGCGCGCTGTCGGGCGTGGCGAACCGTACCAGACCGTGCCCTTCGTTCGTCCTGGCGGCGAGATCCTGCTGCGTATCGATGGCTGGCGACAAGTCCAGCGGGTGTTGGCCCTGATCGATGCCGTGGACGCGCTAGGCGTCGATCCGGCGGATGTTGCGCCGGAGCATTGGCGGCACGTCCACAACCGTTTGAGTGCTGGTCAGGAACCCAATCCCTACACCCCGGAGCGCCATGCCGCATGGGTCAGCCGCCGGAGGATCGCACCATGAGCCGTCGTCATATCCTTGCCGTGTCCATGCTGGCCGTCGGCACGCTTGTCGTCACGGCGGTTGCCGATCTGCCCACCCGGCTGATCTGGAATGCGACTGCCAGCGCGCCCATCGGCTTCTACACAGTTGCTCCCGCCGATGCGCTCGAAGTGCCCGAACTGGTCGCCATCATGCCGTCTGAGCCGCTGGAGCGGTTCATGGTCGATCGCGGCTATATCGGACGCGGCGTGCCGCTGCTGAAGCGTGTCCTCGGCCTGCCGGGACAGCGCGTTTGCCGCAACGGTGCGACCATTACCGTCGATCATGTCGAGATGGGGGACGCGCTGGAGCGCGACCGCATGGGCCGCGATCTGCCGGTCTGGCAGGGCTGCCGCATTATCGGCGACGGTGAACTCTTCCTCATGAATTGGGACATCCGGGACAGCCTCGATGGCCGTTACTTCGGACCTGTTCCCGCCAGTTCCGTCATCGGCCGGGCGCTGCCGCTCTGGACCGATGGGGAAGGTGATGGCCGCTACGAATGGCGGTCGGCCACGCATTGAACCCACGCCGAAACCTCGACGACAGGAGATTTTTCATGCCACAGATCGGATTGTTCACGCGCGATGAAACGGGCTTTTCCGGGCGCGTTCACACGCTCACGCTCTTCCGTGAGCTTACCATCATGCCAGCCGAGCATTCGGACGCCGAAAACGCGCCGGACTACCGTGTCCATCACGGAGCTGATGACGGCCCCGAGGTCGGCGCTGCATGGAAACGCACCGGCGAAAAGGCTGGCGAATATCTCTCGGTGCTGCTCGACGATCCCGCCTTGCCGCAGCCGATCCGCGCCAACCTGTTCCGCGACGACGATGCAGGCTCGTCATGGTCGCTGCACTGGAGCCGCCCGCGGCCCCGCGAAGATCGGGACTGAGATCATGCGATCCCGCGCCCTTCTTCTCTTCACGGCCCTTCTGTCGGCTGGCAGCGGATTGACGCCAGCGCTTGCGCAGGTCACGCAGCAACCCGCGCCTGTCACTGCGCATCCCCATGCTGCTCTCATTGCCGAGGCGTCACAGCGTTTCGGCATTCCAGAGCACTGGATTCGGGCCGTGCTGCGTGTGGAAAGCGCGGGCGATGTGCGCGCCATCTCATCGGCGGGTGCAATGGGACTGATGCAGGTCATGCCCGATACCTGGGCGGGCCTGCACAGCCGCTATGGCCTCGGACGAGATCCTTACGATCCGCGCGACAACATCCTCGCAGGTACGGCCTATCTGCGCGAGATGTGGGACCGCTATGGCAATGTCGCGGCCATGCTTGCCGCCTACAATGCCGGTCCCGGTCGCTATGACGAGCATCTGGCGACAGGCCGCACTTTGCCCGCAGAAACACGCGCCTATGTCGCCACGCTCGCACCTGTTCTCGGGCATACGGCTGCGCCTGATGTGCCGACGATTGTGCCGCCGCCACCGCCGGATTGGCGCGAAGCTCCGCTCTTCGTTGCGCAATCCAGCGGCAATTCGGCGGCGGCCAATCAGCCGTCGAGCGGCGTCCGCGCAACCGTTCCTCTGCGCGATGCCGTCGATCAGGAGCCACAGGACGGCGGCATATTCGTGGCCCGTGCGAGCAATGGAGATGCGCCATGAGCATGGCGTCTCCACGCGCTTTCGGTCCGCTTCCGGTGTGCAGTCAGGCAAGGGGTCGCCTGGCTGCATTCCCGGCAGGAAGGGCAAAAAGGGCAGGGAAGGCGGAGGGCAAGATAAAGGAAACCGGCACCCTGTCGGGCCGGTTTCTGGGCAAGCCCTTGTCTGCACACTGTTTTGGGGCGCGGCGCACGGCACCCTGCTTTTGGGTCTCGCGTGCCGCGATATGGCGCAAAGCCTTGGCTTTGCTGGATTTTGACCGGCACTATAGCCGAATATCTGCCGTTTGCGTGCTTAAACGGCATGGGATGCGCTCATGAGTGCCGACGACGAGAACCGCTTGCGCCCCAAGTCAGGTCGGATCAAATCCGACGCGCCGAAGGTGGGCAAGGCGAAGAGCTTTCTGACGCAGGCGAAGAAGCTGGCGCGTCAGCATAGCAACGGCCCCGGCAGATCATCATCATTCGCATCACGGACGTCCTCGTCGCCTTCATCTGGTTCGGCCGGAAAGAGCGGGAAGGCATCGCGGACTGGCAAAGGTCCGGGCGTCAAGCGTGGCCGCGGCGCGGCCTTTGTCCGCGCACGCGCCCTGTCGGGCGGCTGGCGGCACAGTGCGGCCGGCGTGCGCCGCGTCGTCGTCAAAACCCGGTACGTTCAGAACGCGGGGAAGAATGGCAAAGGGGCTGCTCATCTGCGCTATATCCAGCGCGATGGAACCTCGCGTGATGGCGAACGTGGCCAGCTCTATTCCGCCACCGACGATCGCGCTGATGGAGATGCGTTCCTTGACCGAGGCAAGGATGATCGCCACCAGTTCCGCTTTATCGTTTCACCCGAAGATGCCGCCGATCTTACCGATCTCACCGAGCACACCCGCGATCTGATGAGCCGCATCGAGGCTGACCTTGGCACGAAACTCGACTGGGTGGCGGTCAATCACCACAATACCGGCCACCCCCATGTCCATGTCATCGTTCGGGGCAAGGACGATCTAGGCGAGAACCTGGTCATCAATGGCGATTATCTCGCCAATGGCATTCGTGAGCGGGCGAGCGAACTGACCACGCTGGAACTGGGCCCAGTGACCGAGATCGAGCAGAGCCGCAAGCTGTCTGCCGAAATCGATCAGGACCGCTTTACGCGCATCGACAGCACCATGACCGAGGAGGCCGACGAACGGTTCCTTGATCTGCGCCATGAACCGGCCGATGCACGCCGCCAGTTCAACCGCACGCTTCGCCTGCGCCGTCTCGCCAAACTGGAAAAGATGGGGCTCGCCACCGAACACGCGCCGGGCGTCTGGGAGCTCGGCGCGAAGATGGAACCGGCGCTTCGTGAACTTGGTGAACGCGGCGACATCATCCGCAACATGCACAAGGCGCTGAAGGCCGATGGGCAGGAACGTGATCCAATGACCTTCCAGCTTCACGATGCAGCACCCGCGGCGCCCATCACCGGACGCGTCGTGGACAAATATCTCACCGACGAGATGGGCGAGAACCTGACGCTCGTGGTGGACGGCATCGACGGGCGAACACACCATCTTCCCGGCATTGATCCGGCCCGCGTCGAAGATGCCCGGATCGGCAGCATCGTCGAAGTTGGCCCCGCCGATACGGCGCAGCGGCCGTCCGATCACACCATCGCTGCGATCTCGGAGAATGGTATTTACCGACCGAGCCGCCACCTCGAACAGGCGAAGTTCGAGGGACGTGTACCGGGCGGGGATTACGAGGGCTATGTAGATGCCCATGTCCGGCGACTGGAGGCGCTGCGCCGCGCCGGGATCGCTGAGCGGATCGACGCTGACCAGTGGCGCATCCCCGATGACTTCGAGAGTCGCGCCACCGCCTATGATGCCGGTCGCAACCGGCAGGCCAGCATTCGTGTCGTCTCTACCTTCGATCTGGAAAAGCAGATCGGCGCTGATGGTGCGACCTGGCTGGACCGGCGACTGGTTACGCCGGACGCTTCGGATATTACCCCGGCCGGGTTCGGTCAGCAGGTGCGCGAGGCTATGGACCAGCGGCGAGAGCATCATATTGCACAGGGCGATGCCACACGGCAGCAGAATGGACGCATCCTCTATCGGCGCAACCTGCTCGCCAATCTGCGCGAACGGGAAGTGGCCCGCGTCGGTGCGGAAATGGCCGGGAGCAAGGGCTTGCCGTTTCGTGCGGCTACCGATGGCGAGACCGTCAGCGGCAAGTTCACCGGGACCGCACATATATCGAGCGGCAAGTTCGCCATTATCGAAAAGAGTCACGAGTTCACTCTCGTCCCATGGCGGCCAGTAATCGACCGCCTGATCGGCCGCGAGGTTGCGGGCATCGTGCAGGGCGGATCGGTGTCGTGGCAGCTTGGGAGGCAGCGGGCATTGGGGTTGTAGTCACTGCTAGCCGGGCGCCATCATCGCGAAGACCAGCAGCAACCGGCCCGATCTTAACATGCTCAACTACGCCATTCGCTGAAGGGAATGTCGTGCAGGAAGATAAGGTGATTTTCTGAGCAGGAGTAGCCGTTGGGGTATTCACCGCGACGGCGTGGAGAGCCCTTATACTTAAAACCCGTCACGAAAATCCCGTCTCCCCTCTCGCTACTTTTGCTGCGGAACACTCAGTCCGAAAGGCGCCATTTGCATCATTCAGGGCGAGGTAGCGCACAAAACAAATTGCGCTTGAAACCTTACAAACATGTTTGTATAATTATGGCCATTCAAACAGGATGGCTAACCCATGACCACCTCGCATTCGAACAGGTGGGTGCTGCTTGTGACCGTCGCCGCCGGTCTGCTGCTGATCACCCTCGATAACTCGGTTCTCTATACGGCGCTGCCGACGCTGACACGCGAACTCGGCGCTTCGCAGACGCAGGGGCTGTGGATCATCAATGCCTATCCGTTGGTGATGGCAGGCCTGCTGCTGGGCACCGGCACGCTCGGCGACCGCATCGGCCATCGGCAGATGTTCCTGATCGGCCTGGTGCTGTTTGGCATCGCTTCGTTGGTCGCGGCCTTCTCGCCGTCGGCCAACATCCTGATTGCGGCCCGGGCGTTTCTTGCCGTCGGCGCGGCGGCGATGATGCCGGCGACGCTGGCCTTGATCCGGGTGACCTTCCTCGATGAGCGCGAGCGCAACATCGCCATTGCGATCTGGGGATCGCTGTCGGTCGTCGGCAGTGCGCTCGGCCCGATCGTCGGCGGCTTCCTGCTGGAGCATTTCTGGTGGGGATCGGTCTTCCTGATCAACGTGCCGGTGGTCATCGTTGCGTTCCTCTCGACACTGGTCGTCGCGCCGAAGGGTGAGACCGACCATAGCAAGCCATGGGATCTGGTCTCCTCGCTGCAAGCGCTCGTGGCGTTGTCGGCGCTGGTGATCGCGATCAAGGAATCGGCGCATGTCGGTCAATCCTGGCTGGTGCCGGCCGGGGCGTTTGTCGTCGCCGTGGTGGCGAGCATCCTCTTCGTGCGCCGCCAGTCGCGCCTGACCTTCCCGCTGCTCGACTTCTCGATCTTCCGCAACGCCGCCTTCTCGTCGGGCGTGATGGCGGCGGCCTTCGCCATGTTCGCGATCGGCGGCATTGAGCTCGTCACCACGCAGCGCTTCCAGCTCGTTGCCGGCTTCTCGCCGCTCGAGGCGGGGCTGCTGGTTTCGGCGGCTGCGCTCGGCTCGCTGCCGACCGCGATGCTTGGCGGTGCGTTTCTGCACAAGATCGGCCTGCGCATTCTGATCGCGGGTGGTCTTGCCGCCGCATCGCTGGCTGTCGTGCTGGCGACCTGGGGCGTCACCCATGGCCTTGGCTGGCTGATCGCCGGCATGGTGTTGAGCGGGGCCGGCGTGGGCGCGGCCATGTCGGTGGCTTCGACCGCCATTGTCGGGAATGCGCCTGTGCATCGGGCGGGCATGGCCTCGTCGGTCGAGGAGGTGTCCTACGAGTTCGGCAGCCTGCTGGCCGTGGCCTTCCTCGGCAGCCTGCTGTCGGCGATCTACACGGCTTCGGTCATGCTTCCGGCGGGAGCGCCAGAGGCGATGCGCGACAGCATGGGCGGCGCGCTCGCGCTGGCAGCGCAAGCCGGAGCCGATGGTCAGGCGATCATCGATGCGGCGAGCCAGGCCTTCGATCGCGGCTATCTGACCGTGATGTATGTGGTCGCGGCGGTGCTGGCAGTGGGTGCGGTCATCACCGCAGTGCTGCTGCGCAACTATGGTCCGGGTTCGCAATCCTCGATCTATTCCTCGCACTGAGAGGAATGATCCGATGCGAACGAGCAAGCGCACGCAGATCCTCGATGCGGTCGTCGCCATCATCCAGCGTGATGGCGTCACCGCCGTCACCTTCGATGCTGTCGCGGAAGAGGCGAAGCTGACGCGGGGCGGGCTGATCTACCACTTCCCGTCGCGGGAAGAGCTGATCTTTTCGACCCACAAGCATCTGGCCGAAGGCTGGGAAAAGGCGATGGCGAAGGCGGCGGGCAAGAAAGCCGCCGCCGCAACGCCGGCGCAGCGATACGCGGCCTATGTGCAGACCTGCGCGCAGGCCGCCGATCGGGCGGAACTCCTGCTGATGCTTGAAAGCGCGGGCGAGGCCCGGCTCGGCGAACTCTGGCAGGATGTGATCGACCGCTGGGCGCCGCCTGTTCCCGAGACCGAAGACGAAGCTGCGCTGTCGCGGTTCATCGCGCGTCTGGCGGCCGACGGTCTGTGGGCGCATGAGGCGCTGTCATCGCGGCCGCTTCCCAAAAAACTCAAGGACCGCATCTGCCGCCGCCTCGTGGCGATGGCCGAGCAGGAATCGAACCCCGTCGAAGGAGAGTGATGCAATGACCGACCGCACCCACAAACCGCTTACGGCAGTCGTCTTCGGGCTGGGCGTCACCGGACGCAAGATCGTCGAAATCCTTCTGGACCGGGAGGTCCGGATCGTCGCGGCGGTCGATGCCTTCCAGTTCCACGGTCTGGACGTCGGCGCCGTGCTTGGCTGGCCCGATATCGGTGTGAGCGTCATACCCGACGCTGAAGCGGCGTTTGCTGGCGGGGCGGCGGATATCGCGATCGTCTCCACCCAGAACGGCATCAGGGACATCTACCCGACGGTGAAGCTGTGCCTTGAGAACGATACCGACGTCATCACCATCGCCGGGGATGCCTACTTTCCGTGGGTCGACCAGGCGTCGAGCGAGGCGCGCGCCTTGCACGACCTCGCCGTGGCGCGGGGCAAAACGATATTGGGGACCGGCGTCCAGGATGTGTTCTGGGACAATATGCCGGTGCTGCTGTCCGGTGCGGCCGAGAGCATCACAGGCATTCATGGCCGAAGCGTCGCGCTCGTGGACAGTTATGGCGACTGGATCGCCGAGGGCCTGTGCATCGGCAAAGCGCCGGAAGAACTCGATCGGGGCTTCGCATCGCCCTTCGCCGGGGTCTTCATCGGGCCTCTGCACGACATGGCCGACAGGTTCGGTCTGACCGTCATCGACGCCGTCACGACTGTGGAGCCTGTCATCGCGCGCAAGGCCTTCCGGTCGGAAGAAGCCGGGATCGAGGTCAGTGCGGGGCATCTTTCGGGTCTCGATACCTGCCTGCGCCTCAACACCGTGGAAGGCGTGACGCTTTCGGCCCGTTTCATCAGCAAGCTGCGCGAAGACGGCGATTCAAATCACGCGACATGGGACATCGAGGGTAGCCCGGGCCTGAGCGTCTTCATGCAGGACCGGCACGATATCGTCACCACCAGCGCGACCGTGGTGAACCGCATCCCCGATGTCATCAACGCCGCACCGGGCTTCACCACTGTGTCAGCGCTTCCCGCGCCGGTGTTCCGGTTCCGGCCTCTCGGGGCCTATGCGCGCGAAGGTGGGCCGTCAGATGCGGCAATCTCTGAATAGGACGAGGCGAGGCCTCAAGGACAAGGAAGATGGAACGAAGCAAGCGACCGGACGAGAAGCAGCGCAAGCAGGAAGGCATACCGCTGGCCTTGAATTGGGCTGGCTGTGGCTTGGTTCTGCTGGCTTTCGCCCAACTGTTCAAATGGCGAACCAGTGGCTTCGACGGCTTCTATCCGGTCCTTGTCGCCTTCGGCTGCCTGATGATTGCGATCGGCGCGGTCATCTGGTGGCGCAGCAGGAAACGATGAACAGCCCTCAACGGACGAGGACGCCAACAATAACGGGGTAGGAATGACGGATAGTGAACTTGAACTGAAGGTGCTTCGGCTCCCGATCATCACAGGCGTAATCGTGTCGGCGCTGGCGTTGATCGCAGCGCCGCTGACCGGCTCACAGGCGATCCTGCTCGATGGATTCTTCGGGCTGATCTATCTCGTTACCGGGGTTTTTACCTATAGCGTCGGACGGCTCGTGCATCAGGGCGCGAGCCGGCGGTTCCCGTTCGGCTATGCGCCGCTCGAACCCCTGGTCAACCTGATCAAGAGCCTGCTGATCGCCGGCGTCTCCATGTTGTCGGTCTGGTATGCGGCCTCGAACCTCTTTGCCGGCGGCACGGACATCGAGTTCGGCGGCGCGGTCCTGTTCGCGTTTCTCTCGGCCTCGATCACCATCGGCATGGCGGCCTATGTCTGGATCCGTTATCGCCACGTCGACAGCCCATTGGTCCAGGGCGACCTGGCCGCGCGCATGATCGACGCCTTGACCGCCCTCGGCGCGTTGCTGGCGTTCCTGGTCGCCTATGGGCTTCACGCGAATGGCTATCAGGCCGCGGCCCGCTACGTCGACCCGGTGCTGACGCTGGCGCTGGTCGTTCTGACGGTCGGCATTCCGTATTCGCTCGGCAAGGGCGCCCTGTCGGAACTCATCTATGTTTCGCCGCCGGCGGCCGAGGTCGAGCCGCTGGAGGGCAAGGTTCGCGCCGTTCTTGCCGATCTGCCGCTGACTGCCCTGGACATCCGCACGGTCCGGATCGGCCGAACCTGGGAGATCATGGCGCAGGCGCAACTCAGACCCGATGTCGATCTGGATGCCCACGCGGCGGACGATTACCGGGAGAAGCTGGCCGGGCAGTTCGCGCATGAGCGGCAGGCGGTCCGGGCGGTTCTCATCTTCACCTATCTGCCGACAGAGCCGCTAACCTGAGGGAGACGGCAATGGCCCCAACGACCCAATTCAAGAACAGGATTTCGAGACAAACATGCGACTTCAACTATTCCGCAGCATTGCCGTCATCGAAGGTATCACCACGCTCATCTTGTTCCTAATCGCAATGCCGCTCAAATATCTCGCCGGGAACGAAGCGATCATGCCGCTTGCCGGCTGGGGTCATGGCCATGCTTTCCTTGCCTATATGCTCTTCCTCGTGCCGGGCATGTGGGGAAAGGGCTTCACCGCGTGGGAGTGGACGCGAACTTTCCTCGCATCGCTGATCCCGTTCGGTACCTTCCTCAATGACCCCATGCTGAAGCGCAAAGCGCTCTCGGCACATGCGTGATCGCTGATGGGGTTTCCCGCCCATCATACTACCGGCACTGATGCCGCTGCGCCAGCCATCGGTCCGGGGCTGGTCGCGCGGGTGATGCGAGCAGTTCCAGCCGGACCGCTGGTCAACGCCGTCCATGTCTCGGTCATCAATATCGGTCGCGCATTCGGCGTTTGGGCAGGAGGTCTCGGGATTCAAGCCGGATATGGGTTTATCTCTCCTCTCTGGATCGGTCTCGTTCTGGCTATAGCGGGCATTTTCAGTCTCGCGCCACCCGCAGCGAGGCAGTTTGAAACAGTAAAGAGGTAGGAATGCGGAGGCGTCAGCAACGATATCGGCCACCGGATGCCCCGCTGACGCTTTCCAGCGTACGCATACCGATGGTAGCCCTCGTCCAAGCCCTCGCTGTCGCGGAATATCTCAGCTTCCATCGTGCGGCGCAGGCGCTCGGGACCAGTCAATCGAGTGTGAGCGCGCGGATCAAGGCGCTGGAGGCTGAACTCGGCGTCATCCTCTTCGACCGCAACACGCGCGGCGTCCGCCTGACCGAAGCCGGACGCCGCTTCGTCGATCAGGTCGATGACGCCATGGGCATCTTGGACCGGGCAATCAAGACCGCCGGGATGCCGGCACGTGGCGAGGAAGGCGAGCTTCACATCGGACTCCATGCCCTGACGCAAGGCTGTTTCCTAGACCAGCTGCTAGGGCGGTTCCGCAGCGAGCATCCGTGCGTCCGCCTGCGCATCACCGAAGGAACGGCGCGAGACGCGCAACTCATGATCCGCGAAGGCCGGCTCGATACCGCCTTTATGGCCTGCACTCACGAAATCCCCGACCTGCATTCCCGTGTAGTCTGGCGAGACTACCTCATGGCGGCGCTGCCAGTCGGTCATCACTTAGCGACACAAGCCGATGTCGAATGGCGACAGCTTTCGGCGGAAATCTTCCTTGTCCGTTATGGTGGCACCGGCCCGCAGGTCCATGATCTGATCGTGACGCGCGCAGCCGGGAAGTGGCCGGTGCCGACAATACTCCGCTTCGATGTCGGTCGCAGCGCGCTGCTCTCCATGGTCGCTGCCGGACACGGTATTTCGCTCTTCGTCGCGGACGGTGCGACATCCAGCATGGCGAATGTTGCTTTCCTGCCGATCCGCGATGAGCCCGAAACTATCCCGTTTTCGGCCGTTTGGTCGCCCCGAAACCGAAACCCTACACTTTTGAGCCTGCTCACCCTAGCAACGGAAATGGGCCGCTTACGCCCGAAATCTGATTCGCGATAGCCCACTGTTAACGGTGCCGGAATAGTGCCGCCGTCACCCATCCGATTTGCCGCCGATTGTATTCTGCAGGCCGACGGCCACACCTTTGCTATTGCACCACGCGAAAACGACCATTCTCTGATCGGCTCCGTCTCTCTTGCCGATTGGAGCCTGTATGCGTGGAGGCCGAATACTCTGGGGCCAGATCATTGTCGTGTTCACCATCGTCGTGGTGATGGTCTGGGCTGCAACGCAATGGGTGGCTTTCCGGCTCGGCTTCCAGCCCCAGCTCGGCAATCCCTGGTTCGAAGTTGCCGGATGGCCGTTCTATTATCCACCGGCCTTCTTCTGGTGGTGGTTTTCCTATGACGCCTATGCGCCGGGCATCTTTACCGAAGGCGCGTTCATCGCCACGTCCGGGGCAGTTCTTGCCATAGCCGCCGCCTTCCTCATGTCGATCATCCGGGCACGGGAAGCCCGCAATGTCGCCACCTACGGTTCGGCGCAATGGGCCGAGGATAAGGAAATCCATGCCGCCGGATTGCTCGGCCCCGATGGCGTCGTTTTGGGGCGGCACAGCAAGGATTATCTTCGTCATGACGGCCCTGAGCATGTGCTGTGCTTTGCGCCAACCCGATCCGGCAAAGGCGTGGGCCTCGTTGTGCCGACGCTGTTGACCTGGCCGGGAAGCTGTATTGTCCATGACATCAAGGGCGAGAACTGGAATCTGACCGCAGGCTTCCGGTCCCGTCATGGCCGAGCCCTTCTGTTCGATCCAACCAATGTGCATTCGGCAGCTTACAATCCGCTTCTGGAAGTGCGGCAGGGAGAATGGGAAGTCCGTGATGTTCAGAACATCGCGGACATTCTCGTTGATCCCGAGGGCAGCCTCGACAAACGCAACCATTGGGAAAAGACCAGCCACAGCCTGCTCGTCGGCGCGATCCTGCATGTTCTCTATGCCGAGAAGGAAAAGACACTGGCGGGCGTCGCCAATTTCCTGTCCGATCCTCGCCGTCCCGTCGAGGCGACCTTACGCGCGATGATGGACACGCCGCATCTGGGCGAAGCCGGTGTGCATCCCGTCATTGCCTCGTCTGCGCGGGAGCTTTTGAACAAATCAGAGAACGAACGGTCTGGGGTGCTGTCCACTGCTATGTCGTTTCTCGGTCTTTACCGAGACCCGGTTGTGGCCCGCGTGACTCAACGCTGCGACTGGCGCATCGCCGATCTGGTCGGTGAGAAGGAACCGGTCAGCCTCTATCTCGTCGTGCCACCCTCGGACATCAACCGCACCAAGCCGCTGATCCGCCTCATCCTCAATCAGGTCGGGCGGCGGCTTACCGAGGAACTGGAAACCTCCGGCAAGCGGCATCGCCTCCTGTTGATGCTCGATGAGTTTCCGGCACTGGGGCGGCTGGATTTCTTTGAATCGGCGTTGGCCTTTATGGCCGGCTACGGCCTGAAAGCGTTCCTGATCGCACAATCGCTCAACCAGATCGAGCGCGCCTATGGGCAAAACAACGCCATTCTCGATAATTGCCATGTGCGCGTGGCCTTTGCGGCCAACGATGAACGCACCGCCAAACGGATCAGTGATGCGCTCGGCACGGCTACGGAAATGCGCGATTCCACCAACTATGCCGGCCATCGCCTCGCGCCATGGCTGGGGCATCTCATGGTGTCGCGGCAGGAAACGGCGCGGCCATTGCTGACGCCCGGCGAAATCATGCAGCTTCCGCCCACCGACGAGATCGTCATGGTGGCGGGGGTGCCGCCGATCCGTGCGGCCAAGGCACGCTACTATGCTGATGCGCGGTTTCAGGAGAGGGTGATGTCACCGCCCGATCTGCGCAAGCAGCCGGTGAAAATCACCACATCGGCGCCAGATGACTGGACGAGCCGCATTGTCGCGGCTGCGAGCGGCAATGGACCCGCCTCAGATACATCCGATGACGATCCGGCCAATGCCGGTATCCGTCGTGAACCGGAACTGCCGGAGCATGAGGAAATCATCCCGCCACCTCCGCCACCATCGCAGGAGTTCGATTTTCTTGATGATGAGCCAGATGTCGATGCCGCCAAGGCCCGTGCCATGCGCCAACGGATGCGCATGGTCGCGCGGCAGGCGTCGCTTGACCCAAATGACGGCATCGAGCTTTGAGAACGGAGACAGGCATGACGACGCGCACCCGCATGAATGTCTATTTCGATCCCGCTCTGCTGAAACAGATCGAAGCGCTGGCCTTGCGCCGCAATGTCTCGAAATCCGCAGTGATCGAGGCTGCCGTGGCATCCTTCATGTCAGGCGATACGACTGAGCGGCTGGAAGCCGCCATGTCTCGCCGCCTCGACAAACTCGGTCGCCAGTTCGACATGCTTGACGAAGATGTCGCCGTGCTGGGCGAAACCCTTTCGCTATTTGTACAATTCTGGCTGACCCTCACGCCGCCGCTGCCCGACACTGCAAAACAATCTGCGCGCATCAAGGGAAACGAGCGCTTTGAGGGCTTCATGCAGTCCCTTGGTAAGCGTCTCGCTACCGGTGACAGGTTCCTCAAAGAAATATCGCACGACATCGCTGCGCTACACGACACCCCATTGGGCGGTAAAACCGAAGGTGACGGCGATGGGATCTAGGATTGCAACCCGTCCTATTCACTGCCATGCCCCGCCGATGGCCGCACGCGCGTAAACATCTGTTGAATCAGCCTAAAATCAGGTTCTTTTAATCGACCCCGATCCGGGGTCCGTCTTTTGCGCTCCCCGTCATGAACGGGGCCGCTATGACTGCATCACATCAGAAGCCGGAAACGATTGCCCGTGGCGCGCGGATGCTGCGCACCGCGCTTGGGGCGTCCATCGCCCGGTTTCTGGAAGATCCCGGTGTGGTCGAGGTGATGCTGAACCCGGATGGCCGTATCTGGGTCGACCGGCTGTCCGAAGGGTTGGCCGATACGGGGGAGAAGCTGTCTGCCGCCGATGGCGAGCGGATCGTGCGCCTCGTCGCCCATCATGTCGGCGCGGAGGTTCACGCCCGCGCACCTCGCGTCTCGGCAGAGCTTCCCGAAACCGGCGAACGGTTCGAGGGGCTTCTGCCGCCCGTTGTCGCGGCCCCCGCTTTCGCTATCCGCAAGCCTGCTGTCGCGGTGTTCACGCTCGATGACTATGTGACCGCCGGGATCATGACCAGTCTTCAGGCCGAGGTGCTGCGCCTGAACGTCGCCACGCGCGCCAACATCCTCGTCGCAGGCGGCACCTCCACCGGCAAAACCACACTGACCAACGCTTTGCTGGCCGAGGTGGCGAAGACCTCGGATCGCGTGGTCATCATCGAAGACACGCGCGAACTGCAATGCGCCGCCCCGAATCTCGTGGCCATGCGGACCAAGGATGGTGTTGCCACGCTCTCCGATCTGGTGCGCTCCTCGCTGCGCCTTCGCCCTGATCGCATTCCGGTCGGGGAGGTGCGCGGGTCCGAAGCCCTTGACCTGCTCAAAGCCTGGGGGACGGGACATCCCGGCGGGATCGGCACCATCCATGCCGGTTCCGGCATCGGTGCGCTGCGCCGCCTCGAACAGCTCATCCAGGAAGCCGTCATCACAGTCCCGCGTGCGCTGATCGCCGAGACCATCGACCTCGTTGCTGTCCTTGCCGGGCGCGGATCGTCGCGCCGGCTGGTCGAACTCGCCCGCGTCGAGGGGCTGGGATCGGACGGCGACTACCGCATCACGCATCCCATCACTTTGGCAACCACCTCAAAAGGAGACCCATCATGATCCCCACACTTTCCCGCGCCTGCCGTGTCATGGCGACATCGGCAACGGCTGTTTCCATCAGCCTTATGCTGGCGCCGGCCGCACACGCATCCGGCTCGTCGATGCCCTGGGAAGCGCCCCTGCAATCCATCCTTCAGTCGATCGAGGGGCCGGTCGCCAAGATCATCGCGGTGATCGTGATTATCGCCACCGGCCTCGCGCTCGCGTTCGGCGATACTTCGGGCGGTTTCCGCCGCCTGATCCAGATCGTCTTCGGCCTTAGCATCGCCTTCGCTGCAAGTTCGTTCTTCCTGTCGTTTTTCTCGTTCGGCGGCGGGGCGCTCATCTGATGGCGGGCGGCCTCGAACAGCTCGACGCGGTGCCGGGGTTTTCGATCCCGGTCCATCGGGCGCTGACCGAGCATATCCTGCTCGGCGGAGCACCGCGCTCCATCGCCATCGTCAACGGCACGCTGGCCGGGGCCGTCGGCCTCGGCCTCCGTCTCTGGCTGGTTGGCATCGCCATCTGGGCGATCGGACACTTCCTCGCGGTATGGGCAGCCAAACGCGATCCGCTCTTCGTTGAGGTCGGACGCCGCCATCTGCGCATCCCCGGTCATCTGTCGGTTTGAGGGTACGAGCATGATGAACCTCACCGAATATCGCCGCACCGCCAGCCGTCTCGCGGATTTCCTGCCTTGGGCAGCGCTTGTCGGTTCCGGCGTCGTGCTGAACAAGGACGGCAGCTTCCAGAGGACGGCGAAATTTCGCGGTCCCGACTTGGATTCTGCCGTTGCAGCCGAACTGGTCGCGGTCGCCGGTCGCATCAACAACGCCGTGCGCCGTCTTGGCTCCGGCTGGTCGATCTTCGTCGAGGCGCAGCGTTCCGAGGCCGCAACCTATCCCGACAGCAGGTTTCCAGATGCGGCTTCCGCACTGGTCGATGCCGAGCGCAAGGCTGGCTTCGAGGAAGCGGGTACGCATTTCGTGTCGGGCTACTTCCTCACCTTCCTCTGGCTACCGCCCGCCGAAGATGCCGCACGCGCTGAAACCTGGCTCTATGAAGGTCGCGAACAATCCGGCGTCAATCCGCATGAGCTGCTGCGCGGCTTCATCGACCGCACGGACCGCGTGTTGGCGCTACTCGACGGCTTTATGCCGGAATGCCGCTGGCTGGATGATACTAGCACGCTGACCTATCTGCATTCCACCATCTCGACCACCCGTCATCGCGTCCGCGTGCCCGAAGTGCCGATGCACCTTGATGCGCTGTTAGCCGATCAGCCTTTGACCGGCGGGCTGGAGCCGCGCCTTGGTGACGCGCATCTGCGCGTCCTGACGATCATCGGTTTCCCGACCGCGACGACGCCGGGCCTGCTCGACGAGATGAACCGGCTGCCGTTTCCCTATCGCTGGAGCACCCGCGCCATCCTCATGGACAAGACCGATGCGACCCGGCTGCTGACCAAAATCCGCCGCCAATGGTTCGCCAAACGCAAATCCATCGCCGCGATCCTCAAGGAAGTCATTACCAATGAGGCGTCCGTTCTTGTGGACACGGACGCGGCGAACAAGGCGCTCGATGCCGATATGGCCTTGCAAGAGTTGGGGGCGGACATGGCGGGCATGGCCTATGTCACAGCCACCATCACCGTCTGGGATGCCGATCCGCGCATTGCTGACGAAAAGCTCCGCCTCGCCGAAAAGATCATTCAGGGCCGCGACTTCACCGCGATGCCCGAGACCGTCAACGCCGTCGATGCCTGGCTCGGCTCGATACCCGGACATGCCTACGCCAATGTCCGCCAGCCGCCCATCTCGACGCTCAACCTTGCCCACATGATCCCGCTATCGGCCGTGTGGGCGGGGCCGGAACGGGATGAGCATTTCAGCGCGCCCCCGCTGTTCTTCGGCAAGACCGAAGGCTCGACCCCGTTCCGGTTTTCCCTTCACGTCGGCGATGTCGGCCACACCCTTGTCGTCGGCCCGACCGGCGCGGGCAAGTCCGTGTTGCTGGCGCTCATGGCCTTGCAGTTTCGCCGCTATGAACGCAGCCAGATCTTCGCTTTCGATTTCGGGGGATCGATCCGGGCATCCGCGCTTGCCATGGGTGGCGACTGGCATGACCTCGGCGGCGGGTTGACTGAGGGATCGGAGGTTTCCGTCTCCCTGCAACCGCTCGCGCGAATTGATGACGCTTATGAGCGGTCATGGGCCGCTGACTGGATCGCTGCGATCCTGATGCGTGAAGGCATGACCATCACGCCGGAGGTGAAGGAACATATCTGGACGGCGCTGACCTCGCTGGCATCCGCACCCGTCAGCGAGCGCACCATCACCGGCCTTGCGGTGCTGCTGCAATCCAATGATTTGAAACAGGCGCTCCGACCCTATTGCATCGGCGGCGCTTATGGCCGGCTGCTCGATGCCGAGACCGAACACCTCGGCCACGCCGATGTGCAGGCGTTCGAGATCGAGGGGCTGGTCGGAACCGGCGCCGCTCCGGCCGTGCTCGCCTATCTGTTTCACCGGATCGGCGACCGGCTCGATGGTCGGCCGACGCTGCTCATAATCGACGAAGGCTGGTTGGCGCTGGACGATGAAGGCTTCGCCAACCAGCTCCGCGAATGGCTGAAGACACTCAGGAAGAAGAACGCTTCCGTCATCTTCGCCACGCAGAGCCTGTCGGACATCGACGACAGCAACATCGCGCCTGCCATCATCGAAAGCTGCCCGACACGGCTGCTCCTGCCGAACGAACGGGCCATCGAGCCGCAGATCACCGCGATTTATCGGCGGTTCGGCCTCAATGACCGGCAGATCGAGATCCTCGCACGGGCGACACCCAAGCGGGATTATTACTGCCAGTCACGCCGCGGCAATCGCCTGTTCGAGCTGGGCCTGTCCGAAGTCGGTCTCGCGCTCTGCGCTGCATCATCCAAAACCGATCAAACCCGTATCGCCGATCTAGTCGCCGAGCATGGGCAGGAGGGCTTCCTCGCCGCCTGGCTGCGCGAGCGCGGCGTCGAATGGGCGGCGGCGCTGATCCCCGATCTCACCAATCTCATCCCCCAGACCGAGAAGGAGTCCTGACCATGACGATCCGTTTTTCCCATTCGCGGGCCATGCTCATGGCGGCAACCATGCTTGCCGCGCCGCTTGCGCTCTCGCCCATGCTGACCAGCCCGGCCCATGCGCAATTCGGCTTCGGCCGCATCGTCTATGACCCGACCAACTATGCGCAGAACCTGCTCACGGCCGCGCGTACGCTGGAGCAGATCAACCACCAGATCACGTCGCTTCAGAACGAAGCGCAGATGCTCATCAATCAGGCGCGTAATCTCACCAGCCTGCCATATTCATCGCTCCAGACCTTGCAGCAGAATGTGCAGCGCACACAGCAGCTCCTGGCCCAGGCGCAGAACATCGCCTTCGACGTTCAGAACGTCGATCAGATGTTCAGCCAAAAATACGGCAATGTCTCGCTGTCGGCCACCGACACCCAGCTTGTCGAAGATGCCCGTTCGCGCTGGCAGAACACAGTTGGCGGTTTGCAGGACGCCATGCGTGTGCAGGCCGGCGTGGTCGGCAATATCGACACCAATCGCGCCGAGATGTCCGCCTTGGTCGGCCAGAGCCAGAATGCCACCGGCGCCTTGCAGGCAACGCAGGCGGGCAATCAGCTTCTCGCCCTCCAGTCGCAGCAGCTTTCCGATCTCATCGCACTGATGTCAGCCAATGGCCGGTCCGAGGCGCTGATCGAGGCCGAGCGCGCCACCGCCGCCGAACAGGGCCGCGTCCAGCGTGAGCGCTTCCTGACGCCGGGATCGGGTTACCAGCCTGGCAATGCCCGGATGTTCGGCAACGGCAACAACTGACCGAACAGGAGGGGCGCGACATGGACGGCAAGATGCTGGCACGACTGGGCGCGATCATATTCGTGGCCATCGCTATCACCGCCACGGTGATCGAAATGACCCGCGAGGATGAACCGGCGCAGAACCGATCGGCTCCATCGCTTCAGCCCTCTGCCGATCCGCTGCGCCAGAGCCTGCGCCGTTGCCAGCAGTTAGGCGAGGCTGCCGTGAGTGATCCCGGCTGCCTCGCCACCTGGGCCGAGAACCGTGACCGGTTCCTCGGCCGGGCGCCGGTGCCCGCCGCCCCGCATCAGAACGGGGGAGAATGAACCATGGGTGGCACCGGCGTCATCGACAATTTTCTGGGCGTATTCACTTCCTATATCGACAGTGGCTTTGGTCTGCTCGGTGGGGAAGTCGCCTTCATCGCCACGACGCTGATCGTCATCGACGTGACGCTGGCGGCGCTGTTCTGGAGTTGGGGCGCGGACGACGACATCATCGCCCGGCTGGTCAAGAAGACGCTCTTCGTCGGCGTCTTTGCCTATCTGATCGGCAACTGGAACAATCTCGCGCAGATCATCTTCGACAGCTTCGCCGGTCTGGGCCTGAAAGGGTCAGGCACCAGCTTTTCCGCCGCCGATCTGCTGCGGCCCGGCAAGGTGGCGCAGACCGGCCTCGATGCCGGTCGCCCGCTGCTCGAATCCATCTCCGACATGATGGGATACTGGTCTTTCTTCGAGAACTTCATCCAGATCGCCTGCCTGATGTTCGCCTGGGTGCTGGTGCTGCTCGCCTTCTTCATTCTGGCCGTGCAGCTCTTCGTCACGCTGATTGAGTTCAAGCTGACCACGCTGGCCGGTTTTGTGCTGATTCCCTTTGGCCTCTTCGGCAAGACCGCCTTCATGGCCGAGCGCGTTCTCGGCAATGTCGTGTCCTCCGGCATCAAGGTCCTGGTCCTGGCCGTCATCATTGGCATCGGATCGACCTTGTTTTCACAGTTCACGGCAGGCTTCGGCGGCGTGACGCCGACCATCGACGATGCCATGGCGATTGTGCTGGCGGCCCTTTCCCTTCTCGGCCTCGGCATATTCGGTCCCGGCATCGCTTCCGGTCTGGTTTCCGGCGGCCCGCAGCTTGGCGCCGGTGCTGCCGTTGGCACCGGCCTTGCCGTAGGCGGCATGATGCTTGCCGGCGGTGCTGCCGCAGGCATGGCCGCGAAGGGAGGAGCCGCAGCGCTCTCTGGTGGAGCGGCTGCCGTGCGAGGTGGTGCCGCCGCCGCAGGTGCGGCGAGCGCCGCCTACAGTGTCGGTTCGCTTGGCCAGTCCGGCGCTGCCGGTGTCGCCTCCGGTCTGGGCGGTGTTGCCCGAGCCGCAGGCTCTGCCGCCGCATCGCCCCTGAAGCGCGCCGCTTCCAAAGCCTCCGAAAGCATCAAGTCCAGCTTTTCCGATGGAGCGCGTGCCGGCTTCGGCGTCACCGGCGGCTCCTCCACGGCCGGAACAGTCGGAGGCGCCAGCGAGGCCGCGAGCGCTGGCCCGTCACCCGCCGCGCAGGCTGGCGGCTCTCCGGCATGGGCAAAGCAGATGCAGCGCAAACAGACACTCAGCCACGGTACGTCGATGGCCGCCCATGCTGTGCGCTCCGGCGACAGCCATGGCGGCGGCTCTTCCATCAATCTTTCTGAAAGTGACCGCTCATGAACATCTTCAAACGTCCATCGGCCCATTACGGCAAATCGCCCGAACCCGAGACGCCCTATCAGAAAGCTGCCCAGGCCTGGGACGAGCGCATCGGTTCGGCTCGCGTGCAGGCAAAGAACTGGCGCATCATGGCCTTCGGCTCACTTATCCTCTCTGCCGGTTTCGCCTCGGCCCTTGTCTGGCAATCGGCGCGCGGGACTGTCGTTCCCTGGGTGGTGCAGGTCGATAATCTCGGCCAGTCGCAGGCCATTGCGCCCGCCGTGGCTGAATACCGTCCGACCGATCCGCAGATTGCCTTCCATCTCGGCCGCTTCATCGAGCAGACGCGCTCGATCCCGTCCGACGCCATCATCGTCCGGCAGAACTGGCTGCGCGCCTATGAGTTCACCACGGATCGGGGTGCGGCAACCCTCAATGATTATGCCCGTGCCAATGACCCCTTCACCAAGGTCGGCAGGCAACAGATTGCGGTCGAGGTGTCGTCGGTGATCCGCGCCTCGAATGACAGCTTCCGTGTGGCCTGGACGGAGCGCCATTACGAAAATGGCCAGCTCTCCACCACCGAACGCTGGACCGCGATCCTGACCATCGTGATCCAGACGCCGCGCGATGCTGAACGCCTGCGCGCCAATCCGCTCGGCATCTACGTCAATGCAATTTCATGGTCGCGGGAGATGAGCCAATGACTCGCATAATGGTCCGTAATTCCGGCTTGCCGGTTTTCCGTAAACCCGCTTTGGCGGCTTTGTTGCTGTCAGCGACCATGCTGGCCGGTTGCGCCACCAACCGCACCCCGCAGTTCAGCTATGATGCCGATGTACCCGCGTTGCCCGTGGTGCCGGCAGCCGTTACCGATGACCGCCCCCGGCCTTTGCACACGCCGCCGGCATGGACTGTGGCGCGCGGCGGGACCGTTGCAGCGACACCGACTGGCCGCGTCGAGAACGCCAATGCCGCCGCCCGTGTCGAACCACGGCGTGAGGGCTACTACAACGCCATCCAGATCTACCCTTGGTCGGAAGGGGCGCTGTTTCAGGTCTATGCCGCACCGGGGCAGATCACGACAATCGCGCTTGAACCCGGCGAAAGCCTGACCGGCGCGGGACCGATTGCAGCAGGCGACACCGCCCGATGGATCATTGGCGATACAGAAAGTGGATCGGGTACAAGCCGCCGCGTCCATATCCTCGTCAAACCGACCCGTGAGGATATTTCCACCAATCTTGTCATCAGCACGGATCGCCGCGTCTATCTCATTGAGCTTCGCGCCCGCGCGGCGCTCTATATGCCCGCTGTGGCCTGGGCCTATCCCGCGCTACCTGCCGGTCAGCGCGTGACCGTTCCGGCAGCCCCCATCATCCCTGTCGAGACGGCCCGCAACTATCGCTACGGACTGACTGGAGACACGCCACCGTGGCGCCCCATCTCCGTCTTCGACGACGGCCGCCGTGTCTATGTCGTCTTCCCGCGCGGCATTGTGCAGGGCGAGATGCCGCCGATCTTTGTCATAGGCTCCGAGGGCGAAACGCAGATCGTCAACAGCCGCATTCACCAGAACATCCTGATCGTGGATCGCCTGTTCGGTGCTGCCGAACTGCGCCTTGGCAGCGGTGATCGCCAGCAAACCGTCAGGATCGTCCGCGTTGAACAAAGGCAGGCAGCCCAGCCCGCAAAAACCGGGGAGAATCCGTCATGAGCGACGAGACCACCACCAACGCGCCTCCTATGCGCCTGCGCGCCGAGCCGCCGCGCGTCACCCGCCTGTCACGCAAGATGCTGGCTGGCGTTGGAGCTGTCGCGCTCCTCGGCATTGGCGGCGCACTGATCTATGCGCTCCAGACCCGCGACATGGGTGGAAATGGCGAGGAACTCTATTCCACCGAGAACCGCCCCACAGCCGACGGGCTGGCTGGTCTGCCGCGCGATTATACCGGCCCCGTCCTGGGACCAGCTTTGCCGGGCGACCTCGGCGGCCCGATCCTCGACGCCCAGAACAGGGGGCAGCCCGTTACGCCGCCGGTTATGGCAGCACCAGCCCGAGACCCCGCCGAGGAACGTCGTCTTGCCGAAGAGGAAGCTGCACGTCTTAGCACCGTGTTCTTCCAGTCAGGCCAAAGGACGGCGACGATACCAGGCTCTAATATGCCGGGCCTAGCGGGGCTTGACCTTGGCGGTCAGCCCGCCACGCAAGACCGGCACACGGCATTTCTCAATGGTCCGGTGGATCGCCAGACCGTTGCCATCGATCGGATCATGGCGCCAGCATCGCCCTATATCCTTCAGGCAGGGGCCGTGATCCCGGCTGCAATGATTACCGGCATCCGTTCGGATCTGCCTGGCCAGATCACCGCGCAGGTCACGGAAAATGTCTATGATAGCCCGACCGGCGCGCTGCTCCTGATTCCGCAGGGAACGCGCATCATCGGCCAGTATGACGCCGGTGTGCAGTTCGGCCAGCGCCGTGTGCTGCTGGTCTGGAACCGCCTGATCCTGCCCAATGGCCGCTCGATCGTGCTGGAGCGCCAGCCCGGCGCGGACGCTTCCGGCTATGCCGGTCTGGAGGATGGCGTCGATTACCACTGGTGGGATCTGATGAAAGCAGCCGGGCTGTCCACGCTGCTCGGCATTGGCACGGAACTGGCGACCGACGACGAAGACCGTCTGATCCGCGCCATCCGCGACGGCGCACAGGACACCATCAATCAGGCCGGGCAGCAAATCGTCCAGCGTCAGTTGCAGGTCGCGCCGACCTTGACCGTCCGACCGGGCTATCCCGTCAGGGTCATCGTCACCCGCGACCTGGTACTCGAACCCTATAGGAACTGACCATGACAAAGCTGAAACTCGGCCCACTCGTTGAAGACAAACCCGTCAAAGTGACGGTTGAACTGCCGGGCACGCTCCACCGTGATCTGATCGTCTATGCAGAGGTGCTGGCCCGCGAAAGTGGCCAGCCCGCTGCTGATCCCGTCCGGCTGATCGTGCCGATGCTGGAGCGGTTCATCGCCACCGATCGCGGGTTCGCAAAGGCGCGGCGTCTGGGGAACTAATTCGCTTCGATGTCGTGCAAGGCACCATTTGCGTGTGCTTCTCGGAGCGAGGTCATATACACGAAGACTTCGGATACGGCAGATGTGCTGTTCTGTTTACATGAGCAGGGGGGAGGTTGAGGGTTCTTGGGGATAAATGTTTACGCCAACAAGACGGTGATTATCGACCACTCCCATCAGGAACTCGTGGATACCTCCATCGAAGGAAATCCGACAGAGGGCGCGATAGACGGGCTGCGGATTCAATATGTCTTCCGCCGCAAGACTACGAAGGGGCATGACCGTGACGGCAATCCGCTGGTTTACGCGCTGAAGCAAATGAATGGCTACCGTATGCAGCCAATGTACCACCAGATGCTCTACAAGCGCGCTGATGAGATTCTGGCAGCGTTCGTCGGCGAGCTGGAGGCGGATGTTCTTGTTGATGTTCCGTCGAGCAAACCCCTATGCCGATTGTTTGCAACGCGCGTGGCGCAGGTGTCGGGATTGCCACTCGTAGAATCGAACTTTCTGCGCAAGCGGACGGTCGGTGAGGTTCTGGACGCCATTGACGCCAGCTTTCCGCAGTTCACGAAAGATCGTGATGAAAGAGCTTTCAAGGCCGAACTCGGCCAACTGAGGAGGGCGAAGCGGGACACGGATTTCCAGATGAAGGAAGTTGCCAAACCGATGCGGCGCTTCTTTCAGCCGTTTACCGTAAGCGGAGAAGTCCCGGCGCTGGCAGGGCAGAGGATTGCCCTGATCGATGATCTTGTGTCATCGGGAACATCGATTATCTCTGTGGCGGAATGTCTGCGAGAGCAGGGTGCGATCGTAGAGCGTGGGGTCTGCCTGCTGAGCGACTTGAACGCGGTGCGACCGTCATCATGATTGACATTCGAGGCCTGTTACGCTATTTCTCCACGCATCAAGACAGACCGTGCCTATGCCTCACGGTCTCAAAACATCAAGCACGGCAACGTGCAGGTCCGAGCGGCGCCCGAGGTGGCCATCCTGTAAGGGGAAAAAGCCTCACGATCAGGCATCGGCTGATCAAGTTCAGGAAGCCGTCACGCTGCGAAGTGTGGCGGCTTTTCCTTTTTGGTCCATCTTTGTCGATGAGTTCCGGGCCTCCTTGAGGCTCTTTTGGCGACCGCACGCTTGTGCGATGCGCTTCTGTCAGAGCCGCGCTGACCTGACTACACAGCAATTTGGAGCGAGTGTCGGTATCGGTAGTTGCGTGCTCCCGCAACCAACGATACAGAAAATGTCAAACCAAGCCCTTGGCCCAAGCCAGGGGCTTTTTTGTTGTCCGCCTCCACGCCACCCGCCGCTCGACCCAGTTCAGGATCGTGCCGAGTTCGCCATGCAGCGTGGCGTAAATGCTGGGAGGCGGCATGGATGTTAGCGCGGGCTTTCATCCGTGGCTGGTTAGTCTTCTGCGTGTAGCCGTCAACGAACTCGGCAGCAGGTCCGGCCGGTTGGCGGGGCAGGGCGGGCAACTTCATTTTGCGCGCTTCCAGATCATCTATTCTCGCTTCAAACGTCAGGGGAGCGGCGCCGGCCAGGATGGCGACGGTCTTCGCCAGTTCCCGTTTTTCTGCAGTGCTAGCTTGCAGGCCTTAACATTGAGACTCGCTCGCGATTGAGCGAAAGCAACTGCAGTGGCCCCTTGCTCAACGGCTTCTCGCAAACGGCGCCAATCCAACAGCTCACCGGCCATCCTGGTGCAGAAGCTGCGCGAGGGAGACCTCCAGCGCACGCATCAGGGCCGCCGAAGCGGTCGTCTGCGGTGCGCGCAGGCTGCGCACAGAACAGATGCGCCGATCCACTTGCGGCTGGACCAGAACGCGGTAGCTCAATTGCCGCGCTGCCAAAAGATGATGCACGGCGCTGAAAGGCAGAAGCGTTGCCCATTCTGCCGTCGTCACGAGGCCCAGGCAAACCGCCAGGCTGTCTATTTGGAGACCAGGCGAAACACCCTTGTCAATCTCGGACATTGCCAGGTCGAAATGGGCCCGAAGACCAAATTCTTTAGAAGGAAGGCATAGGCGCCTTGGGTCCAATTTCGACATCGCAATCTCCGGCTCGCCGGTGTCCCAGATCGAGCCTTTCGCGAAGACCAAGCTGATTGGCTCCGTGAAGATCGGATTGACGACCAGCCCCGGTTCTCTTTCATGGGTATCGATAATGGCAAAGTCGATCAGATGGGTACGCAGCCAGCGAAGAAGCTCGCTGGAATAGCCCTCCGCCATCATCACTTCAGCCTCTGGAAATGCGATCTTCCATTGCGCAATGGTTTTCGCGACGCCTTGAGCTATGAGGCTGCTCGAATCCGCAGCCGGGATAATGCCGAAGCGGACCCGGGCGGCGGCGGATTCGCCGATGCTTTTCCTGCCCTTCATCTGCTCAAGTCCGGTCGCGTAATCGGCCATAACCGTCTTGGTCAGCAGATGCAGTCGGCGGCTCGCGGCGGTAGGCGTCATGCCATGCTCGGAGCGGATGAAAAGCTGCTGTCCCGTTGCGTTTTCCAGCTTCCGGATCTGGCGCGACAGTGCAGGCTGGACAATGCGGAGCTGGTTGGCGGCTTTGGTCGTGCTTCCGGTCCTGATGGTTTCTGTAAAGCTCCGGAAGGCTTGGATTTCCAAACCGCGTTCAAGCACTTGCAGCCGTGTCTGGCGATAATTGGTCGCCGGCAAAGTGGCTGAAAGCTCCCTTGCTATTTCTGCGGCGAGGCGCTTCACGGGCAAGGGCGAACCATCATGGCATTGCACCTGGATTGCCGGCTGCAGCGGGGCACCTTCTATTTTCAGCATGCGGAGCTCGCTGGAGACGAAGCCGTCCAGCAGGCAGGATCGCGGCAGCAGCAGGGAGGTGTCACCCTGCGAAAGAAGATTGGTATATGACCTCAAGCGGTCCAACCTGATAAGTTCGGGCGGCCGGGCCTGCCGAAACAGCCGCTGCTCGGGATTGCCAGACACTCGGGCCATCAGCAGGGGTGCCTTGATGATATCGTCCCATGCAATTGGCTGCTCCTCCGAAAAGCGGGACCCGGTCGTGACCAGGCACCAGCTGTCGGGGATAATCTCTCCCGGTCCGTCCATTTCCTCCGATCCGGGCCTGGCGAGCCCATAGGAGACAGACACCGAGCCAGGCCTCGGAACGTCTCTTTCAGTCAAATCCGAAGCAATCCTTATTCCCCTCGCGCCCCCGAGCGGAATGGATGCCAGCATGCCGCGCAGAAGGGCCCAGTCGGCAACAGAGCAGAGTGGGACGTCATAGGAAATTACGGGGGCAGGCTCGATCTCGCCGCTGGAATTCGCTGCGATGTCCAGGAAGGCCATTTCAACATCGGTCGTGATCGCGCTCGCGAAAGCGCTGAACCGCATTGCCATCGGGGTAGGCTGCAGCCCGGCCGGCGTGCGGTCGAACAGGGCTGCGCCCAGCAGTTCCTCAAGGCCGGTGATCGCAGCGCTTAGCGTGGCTTGCGAAATTCCCAGCCGTTTCGCCCCGTTGTTGATGCCTGCTCCCGAAAAAGCGGACAGGAAGTACCAGAGGGCCCTAAGATTCATTTTGGCCTTCGCAAAAATTGATACCCTTTATAGAAAACTATCATTGGAGTGCAACAAGGCTCCCAGCATAGGAGGTAGCTAGACCAGAAAGATCGGCGGGGATTGAATGTGATCCGTATACTTTCGCATGGTGACATCGAGCCCGCGCTTTATGGCGGGCTGTTCCTTTCCGCCGGCGGGCGTGGCATGGAATCGATGGCAGGACAGCGAGCGATCGCGGAACAAGCGCTCGCCGCCGGCCCCGTGCGTCTGGTATCGGCGGATGAGATGGCCCCCGACGCGTCGCTGATCGTTGCGACCGGCATCGGGGCGCCGGGCGGTGGAAAGCCGAAAGTGAAGCCGGCCGACTCGGTCGAGGCGGCGCGCCTGCTAATCAGCATGCTCGGCCGTACGCCTGCCGGCGTCATTTGCGGCCATGTTCCGGGGTTCAATGCCTGGATCGTAGCAGCGTCGCTGGGCATCGACTATATCGATCTCGCCTCGAACGGGCGCGGCCACCCCACGGTCGCCATGGGCGGGATGGGCCTTGCCTCTCGCCCGGATATCGTGATCACTCAGACTGGCGTCGGCGGCGAGACCGCCGATGGAGACCGACTCTCGGTAACGGCGACCGGCAACATCCTCCTCACCGAGAAGATCCTTCGCTGGGCGGCCGCCCAGAACGGCGGGTTGGTAATGGCCGCGCGCGGGCCGATTACGGCCGGTTTCGCCGTGGAGAACGGAGCGTCCGGTGCGATCTCCTTCCAACTGGACCTCGGCGCCGCGATGCTGGCGGCCAGGGCATCCGAACGTGTCGCGGCGACGGTGGATTTTCTCGGGGGGTGTTGCCTGGTGCAAGGCCGGGTAGTGACCAACAGCGTTACCTACGGCAACGGATTCGATGTCGGGGTCGTCGTCGTCGAGGGCCGTGAGGGGCGGTCTGAACTGGGCGTGTTCAACGAATTGATGACGGCAACAGTTGATGGCGAGCGCGTCGCCACCTTCCCGGACATGATCGGCACGCTCGACCCCGCGAGCGGAAACCCGTTGGCCGTGTCGCGCCTGCGGATTGGCGACGAGGTGGCGGTCATCACGGCCCCCCGGTCCAAGTTTCCAATCGGCAAAGGCGCGCTCGATCCGGCGGTCTACCCGGAAGCCGAAGAGGCAATGGGCGTCGATTTGCGTTCCTATCTGTGAGTATCGCCATGTACCGTCTTCACGACAGTCTGATGTCCTGCAACGCCTGGAAGGTGCGCATCCTGCTGCGCCAACTCGGGATACCCTTCGAAAGAGTCACTCACGACCTTGCGAAAGGTGCGGCCAAGACCGATGCCTTCACCGCCATGAATCCGCTTCAGCGCGTGCCGGTACTGGAGCTGGAGGACGGCCGCGCGATCGCGGAATCGGGTGCGATCCTGCTCTATCTTGCGGAAGGAACACCGCTTCTGCCGACCGAGCCGCTTGCTCGGGCTCAGGTCACTTCATGGCTGTTCTTTGAGCAAGCCGACCTGCTGAAGCCCCTGGCGCTGCCGCGCTTCTACAATCTGCGCGGAACGCAAGCCGAGAATGCCGAGCGTATGCGATTCTATCATGAGGCCGGCAAGGCGGGCCTCTCTCGGCTTGACGGGTGTCTCGCGGGCCGCGAATGGATCACTGATGCCGGCTTCACCATCGCCGATATCGCGCTTTACGGCTACGTCTCCCAAGCCCATTTCGGTGGCTATGACATGGGCATCTATCAGAACATCGGCGCATGGCTTCGACGCGTCGAAGCCCAGCCCGGCTGGGAGCCGCTGGTCGTTGAGGCCACGTCATGAACTTGGTGGAAAGGCCTAACCGGCTCGCAATCGATGCGCAGCGCCTGTGGTCGAATTTGATGGACCTGGCGGCGATCACCGATAATGCTCGGCCCTACACCCGCCGGTCGTTCAGCGGCCTTTTCGTGGAAGGGCGCACGTGGCTGCGCCGCCGTTTTCTTGATGCTGGCATGACCGTGCGTGAGGATGCAGCGCCGAACCTGATCGGACGCCTGGAAGGGCAGGACCCGGCACTGCCGGTGATCGCGATCGGTTCGCATTCCGATACGGTCCCCTCAGGCGGACGGTTCGACGGCATCCTCGGCGTCCTTGCAGGGCTGGAAGCTGTGCGTTCGCTCGCGGACCGAGGCATCCGCCTCCGGCACACCGTCGAGGTGATAGATTTTCTTGCCGAAGAGCCAAGCGAATACGGTCTCTCCTGCGTGGGCAGCCGCGTGATGAGTGGGAGCCTCGAGGATCGGCATCTGGCCCTGACTGCGCCAGATGGCGAGCAGTTGATCGACGCGATGGAACGAATAGGCGGCAAACCCCATGACCGGGCTGGCGCAAAGCGGACCGATATCGGCGCCTTTCTCGAACTGCACATCGAGCAGGGGCGGGTTCTGGAGCAATCGGGGACAGATATCGGGATTGTGACCGGGATTGTCGGCATCGTCCGAGTCGAGATCGTCTTCCAGGGTGCTGCCGACCATGCCGGGACGACTCCCATGGATTTGCGGGCGGATGCACTGGTCGCCGCCGCGGAAACCGTCATGCAGGTGCGTGAGAGTGCCGAGAAGCTTGCCCGGAAGCGCTTCTTCGTGGCCACTACCGGTGTGATTGCCTCCGAGCCGAATGCCGCAAATGTCGTGCCCGGAAGAGTGAGGCTGATCGTCGAGGCACGGTCCGAGCACGTGGCGGATTTGGAAACCTTCCTCGCGGAGCTGGACGCTTTCACCAGTGGCGCGGCAGTGCGTTCGCGGGTAAAGCGGACGGCGTTCACCGAACTCTCGCGTTCGCTGCCGTCGCCTTGCAACGAGGCGCTGCGAGGCCATTTGGCGGCTGCCGCCGAAAGCCTCGGCCTTTCGACCCGCGAGATGCCGAGCGGCGCAGGCCATGATGCCGCCTTCATGGGCAAGATCGCGCCGATGGCGATGATTTTCGTTCCCAGCAAGGACGGCCGCAGCCATTGCCCTGAGGAATGGACGGCGCCGGAGCAATGCGCCGCAGGCGCCGGAGTGCTGCTGGAAGCGTTGATCCGCATCGACGCAGCACTGGAACATTGAGTTGGCTTGTATGGCTGCAAGGAGGTTCGCGTGACCAGACCCCCTCTACCGATCCAGGCCCAGCGCGGCCCTCAGCTTCGCTGTAAGGGCTGGCGGCAGGAAGCAATCCTGAGATTGCTCGAGAACAATCTCGAAAATGCGGAGAACCCCGCTGAGCTCGTCATCTATATGAGTTGGGCAAAGGCCGCCCGCGACTGGAAGAGCTTTGACCAGGCCGTGGCCGCCCTCAAGGAACTCGAGATCGACCAGACGCTCGTGATGCAATCGGGCCGGCCGGTAGGCCGCTTTCCATCGCAGAACACGACGCCCCTGGTGCTGATGGCGAACGGCAACGTCGTCGGCGCGTGGTCTGATGACGATTCCTTCCGCGCGCTGGCTGATAAGGGCCTGACGATCAAGCCCGGCATGACGGCGGCGGCATGGCAGTATATCGGCAGCCAGGGCATTCTGCAGGGCACCTATGAAACCTTCTCCAGCGTCGGTAGAAAGCATTTTGGCGGTTCACTGGCCGGTCGACTGATCGTATCCGCGGGCTGTGGCGGCATGAGCGGTGCGCAGCCGCTGGCCGGCAAACTCGCCGGAGCCGCGATCCTCGTGGTCGAGGCCGATGAGGGCCGGATACGCCGCCGCATCGATACAGGCTACTGCGAGCGCATGACCGCCGATCTCGACGAGGCGCTCGCCTGGCTGAATGAAGCCCGTGACGCACGGATCGGCTGTTCGGTGGGGCTCGTCGGCAATATCGCGGCCGTGCTGCCTACACTCCTCGAACGCGGCATCATACCCGATGTGGTGACCGACCAGACGATGGCCGATCCGGTGAACGGCTATGTCCCGCTCGGCATGACCGTCGAAGAGGTTGCCGCGCTGCGCAAGAGCGCCCCCGAAATCCTCAAGCAGCGCTCCAACGAAACGCTGCTTATTCATGTCGGCGCGATGCTCGAAATGCAGAAGCGCGGCGCGGTGGTATTCGAGTATGGCAATGCGCTGCGCCGGTACGCCAGGGACGCCGGCCTTGATGGTTCCTTCGGCTTCGGCTCGTTTATCGACCTTTATATCCGGCCGCTCTTTTGCGAGGGCATCGGCCCGTTCCGCTGGATCGCGGTCTCCGGCGATCCTTCGGACATCCATCGCATCGACGATCTGATCCTGGAGATGTTCCCGTCCGACCACCGCATCGTCAGCTGGATCAGGATGGCGCGCGAGCATGTCAAGTTCACAGGCCTGCCGGCGCGAATTGGTTGGCTGGGCCTGGGCGAGCGCAAGAGGCTGGCCCTGGCCGTGAACGACCTGGTGGCCAAGGGTGCGCTGGCGGGGCCAATCGCCTTCACGCGAGACCACCTCGATTCCGGTTCAGCGACGTTGCCTTACCGCGAGACGGAAAACATGCTGGACGGCTCCGACGCGATTTCCGACTGGCCGTTGCTCAACGCCTTGCTGAACTGCGCTTCGGGAGCCGACCTGATTGCGCTGCACTCGGGCGGCAGTGCGATGCAATCGGCGGGGGTGACTACCGTCGCCACTGGCACGGCCGAGGATGCAGCCCGGCTGGCCAGGGTGATGGACAACGACACCGCCATTGGTGTGTTGCGCCATGCCTCGGCCGGCTACGAAACAGCGAAGCAGCTGGCGCGCGAGACCGGGATCGGCATAGCGGAGCAGCTTCAGACCTGATCGCCGGCCGCGTCTGCCGGGGGGTTTCCAACGAAAGGACTTCAAACAGCATGAGCGATTTCGACGTCGTCGTGACTGGACGTGTGGTTACGACGGACCGCGTCTACGAGGATGGTTATGTTGCGATACGGGGCGGCCTGGTCGAACGGGTCGGCTCCGGCACGCCCCCGGCAGCGCGCGAGAAATACGATTTCGACGGCGACTACATTCTGCCCGGGGCCATCGACGCTCAGGTCCACTCCCGTTCCCAACTCGACCAGGAAGATTTCCTCTGGTCCACCCGCTCGGCGGCGGCCGGCGGTGTGACGACGATCGTCGACATGCCCTATGACGAGGGTTTCCTGGTGTGCACGGGCGAACGGCTGCAGCGCAAGGCCGAGGAGGCGGCGCAGCAGTCGCGTGTCGATTTCGCGCTCTACGGCACGGTGCGGGCCCAGGACGGCGCCCGCGAAATCGCCGGCATGGTGGAGGCCGGCGCAATCGGTTTCAAGTTTTCGACGTTCGAAACCGATCCTGAGCGCTTTCCGCGCATCGGGCCTGCCATTCTGCACGAATGTTTTTCCGAGATTGGGCGCTACGGCCTCATCGCAGGCATCCACAACGAGAATGACGAGATGGTGCGGCATGCGCTCGCCCAGGTCGCCGCGTCGGGCATCACGGATTATCGCGCCCATGCCATGTCGCGCCCGGCTGCGGCCGAGACGCTTGCGATGGCGGAAGCCTACGAGCTAGGCGCGCAGGCCGGCTGCTCCACCCATGTCGTTCATTGTTCCGTCGGGCGCGGTTACGAGCTTTGCGCCGGGTACCGCGCGCAGGGCTTCGATACCACGGTCGAGGCCTGCATCCATTATCTCACCCTCGATGAGGAAGATCATGTGCGGCGCTTCGGCGGCATGGCAAAGATCAACCCGCCTATTCGGCCTAGACGCGAAGTGGAAGCCCTTTGGCGGCACCTGGCGGCGGGGAACGTTACCGTTGTCTCGACCGATCACGTTTCCTGGTCGATCGACCACAAGCGAAACCCTGAGATGTTGAAGAACAAGTCCGGCGTGCCAGGGCTGGAAGTACTTTACGCTCTGCTCATGAAGGGGCTGGCCGAGCGCGGCTTGCCAATGACCTGGGCGGCGCGGCTTTTGGCCGCCAACCCGGCGCGGCTGTTCCGCATCGGACATCGCAAGGGGGCGCTGGAACCAGGCCGTGACGCCGACATCGTGGTGATGCGGCACGATCCCAGGCGATACGATCCGGCGGCAAGCGGAAACAATTTCGTCGACTGGAGCCCCTATGAGGGGATGGAACTGCCGTTCCGTCCCGTCGCCACCTTCCTGCGCGGCCGTGTCGTCTTCGACGGCAGCGCAGTCGTCGCCCCAAGCGGAACCGGAACCTTCATACGCCCCCGCGGGGCCAATGCCATTCAAATCGGCGCCTGATCACAATGATCTTTCAATGGGAGTAACCTGAAATGTCTTTGAAAAGAAAATCTCTAGCGGCTGCGGCTTTGTTCCTGCTGGCGGCCACCTCCAACGCCTCTGCCGAAAGCTATTGCGAGCAGGGCAAGCCCCTGCGTCTCGCCGATGTGTCGTGGGAAAGCGGCGCCTTCCTGACCGAGCTTCTGACAAAGATCTTCGGCGATGGATATGGCTGCAAGATCGAGAAGGTATCGGGCAATTCCCTGATCATGTCGCATGCGCTCATCACCGGCGACATCGACATCTACCCCGAGCAATGGGTCGGCCGTACCGAAGTCATGAACAAGGCGCGTGCCGAAGGCACGGTGCGTGCGGCCGGGCATCCCTATCTGGACGCGCGCGAGGGTTGGTATGTTCCCGACTATGTCGTCAACGGAGATCCGGAACGCGGAATCGAGCCGCTTGCGCCGGAGCTGAAGAGCGTTGAGCAACTCGCTGACCCGAAAATCCGGGCACTGTTCAGCGATCCCGAGGAGCCCAGCAAGGGCCGTTTCCTGAACTGCCCGACCGGCTGGAGCTGCGAGCGGCTGAACACCGCCAAGCTTGAGGGATACGGCCTTGACGAATACTACACCAACTTCCTTCCGGGTTCGGGTGCGGCGCTGGATGCCGAAGTCGCATCGTCCTACCTGCGCAAGCAGCCTGTTCTTTTCTATTACTGGAACCCGACCGCGCTGATGGGCACCTACAAGCTGCTCCAGCTCGAAGAACCGGCATATTCCGACGAATGCTGGGACGGACTGACGAGCAGCGACCCCAAGACCCAAGCTTGTGCGTTCCCGCTCGGCGAAGTGGTTTACGACGTGAACGTGAAATTCGCCGATCAGGCGCCGGACATCATTGAGATCCTCTCGAAAGCGACCATTCCGCTGGAGACCATCAACGAGGCGCTTGCCTATATGGCGAAGGAAAAGGCCGAACCCGCTGATGCAGCTACGTGGTTCCTGAAGAACTACGCGCATCTCTGGACCAATTGGGTCAGCACCGAAGCGGCAGAAAAAATCAACCAGGGACTGAACTAAATCCGGTTGGGCGCACCGCACTTCCGTGCGGTGCGCTTTCCCAAAGCCCTGAAGGAGCGTGCGGTGTTTCCCAAGAGTCTCGAATTCTCGATAAGCCAACCGATAAACGATTTCGTCGCCTTCCTGATCGAGAGCTATGGCGAGACCTTTCGCGCCATTTCGAACTTCATCCTGAGCGGGCTGTTGCAGATCGAGTGGGTTCTCAGGGCACTGCCCTGGTGGGGTACAATCCTCATATTCATGGCGGTGGCTTACCTGTGCGTGCGCAACTACAAGCTGCCGCTTCTGGTCGGGGGCCTGTTGATGCTCGCCGGCATGCTGGGGCTGTGGGATCTCACCATGCAGACGCTGGCGCTCATGCTGATGGCGACGCTGATCTCGTGTCTCGTCGGCATACCTACCGGCGTTCTGGTCGCGAAGGTTCGCGTCATGCGCAACATCCTGATCCCGATGCTCGACATCATGCAGACGATGCCGTCCTTCGTTTACCTGATCCCGGCGATCATGCTCTTCGGTCTGGGAAAGGTGCCGGCGGTCCTGGCCACCATCATTTACGGCGTGCCGCCGCTAATCCGCCTGACCTCCCTTGGCATCCGGCAGGTCGACCAGGAGGTGGTTGAGGCCGCGTTGGCGTTCGGCAGCAGCTCGCGCCAGATTCTCTTCGGCGTGGAGCTCCCCCTTGCAGTGCCCACGATCCTCGCGGGCCTGAATCAGACCATCATGATGTCGCTTTCGATGGTGGTCGTGTCTTCGATGATCGGCGCCCGCGGCCTAGGTCAGCAGGTTCTTGAAGGAATTCAGACGCTGGACGTCGGCAAGGGCCTCGAGGCAGGCGTCGGCATCGTAATCCTCGCAGTGGTTCTTGACCGGATAACGCAAGGCCTCGGCCAATCGCAACGCAGGGACTAGGACCATGGCTGCCATCGAACTTCAGAACGTTTACAAGATTTTCGGCCGGCGCAACAAAGAGGCGCTGAAAATGGTGCAGGCCGGCGTGAGCAAGGCCGACGTGCTTGCCAAGACAGGCTGCGTCGTGGCGCTCGACGATGTTAATCTGTCGATCGGCGCCAGCCAGATCTCAGTCATCATGGGCCTATCCGGTTCAGGCAAGTCTACCCTCGTGCGCCACATCAATCGCTTGATCGAACCCACGAGTGGGAAGATCCTCTACAATGGAGAGGATATCATGCAGCTTACGCCGTCCGGCCTGCGCAAGTTCCGGATGCATCACAGCAGCATGGTGTTCCAGAGTTTCGGTCTCTTTCCGCATCGCACCGTCCTTCAGAATGCGTCTTATGGCCATATCGTGCGCGGCACGAAGAAGGCCGAGGCGGAAGCGATAGGCAAGAAATGGATCGATGCCGTCGGACTCAAAGGTTACGAGAACAAATATCCCTCGGAGCTATCGGGCGGCATGAAGCAGCGCGTTGGCCTGGCGCGTGCGCTTGCTGCCGACACGGACATCATCCTGATGGACGAGGCATTCAGCGCGCTCGACCCGCTGATCCGGGCCGAGATGCAGGACCAGCTTATCGACCTGCAGCGTAACCTTGCGAAAACGATCGTCTTCATCACCCACGATCTCGACGAGGCCCTGCGGATTGGCTCGAAAATCTCTATTCTCAAGGACGGTCAGGTGGTGCAGACGGGGCTGCCCGACGACATACTCAGAAATCCGGCGAATGACTACGTAGCCCGTTTTGTCGAGCGCAGGGTCCATATTCCGGCCCAAGCCGGCGTGTCGAAATGACGGCTGACTTCATGGCTGGCCAGACGACCGCCGAGCTCCGACAGGGCAACGTACGACAACTCACGGAGGCTGCGCTCTCCTGCGCCGAGGTTGCCGCTATCGCAAGCGGCGAAGAGCTTGTTCTCTCGCCAGAGGTCAGGGCCTTGGTGGAGGCCAGCCGGGAAATCGTCGATGAGGCCGTACAACGCACGGAGCCGGTTTATGGTCTGAACACTGGATTGGGCCATCGGCGAAACGAGAGAGTATCGGCCGCGCTCCTGCAGGACTACCAGCCCTATATCATTCGCACGCATGCGGGGGCCATCGGTGCTCCGTTAAGCGAGTCCGACGTTAGAGCCACCATGGTTGCGCGGATCGTCGGTATCGCTCGTGGTGGCGCGGGAGTGGGACTGGAGACCTTGGACCTGCTGGTGGCCATGCTGAATAGGCGCGTTCATCCGCAAGTCCCGGAATTCGGCTCGGTCGGCGCTTCGGACCTGTGCTCGATGTCGGCAATTGCCGAAGTCATGATCGGCCGCGGCGTCGCCATGTATCAAGGTGAACTGATGCCGGCGCTGCAAGCGCTGGCAGCGGCCGGCCTAGCGCCGGTCAGGCTCAAGCCCAAGGAGGGGTTGGCTCTCATCAGCGGCAACGGATTGGCAATCGGCGCCGGCGCATTGACGGTCGAGCGCGCACGCCGGGTGCTGCGGCTCGCCGACCTGGCCGGAGCGCTGAGCTTGGACGCATATGGCGGCAATCCGGTGCCCCTCGATTCTCGGGTGCAGGCTGCTAAATCCTATCCCGAGCAAGCCGAAACGGGACAGAGGCTGCGCGAGCTTTTGGCCGGCAGCGCCATCTGGACACCGAGCCCAACCGCTCGGTCGCTGCAGGACCCGGTTTCGTTCCGCACTATCCCGCAGGTCCACGGTGCCGTTCGCCGTCAGGTCTGCGAAGCCGCAACCGTGGTCGAGGTGGAACTCAACAGCCGTTCGGACAACCCCTTGGTCGATGTGGGCAGCGGCGCGATCCTTTCCAACGGAAATTTCCAGGCGCTCCCGATTGCGCTGGCATTCGACGGATTGCGAACCGGGATTTGCCATATAGCCTCGATGTCCGAGCGGCGCTGCTCGCATGTTTTCCGCAAGCTGCAGGCGATGAGCAGCATAGACGATGCGATCCAGAATGCGGAAATGCCCGTCACCTCTCTGGTTGCCTATTCCGCGGCCGAGCTTTCGGCTCGCCTGCGCACTTTGGCCGCGCCGGCCTCGATCCATGTTCCATCGCTGGCGCATGATGTTGAGGATCATGGCTCGCTCGGTCCGGGAACAATCGCTTTCACCGCGCAAAGCCTGGACCTTCTGGAGATGTTGCTGGCGGTGGAGATCCACCTGTCCGCCGCGCTTGCCGATTGCGCAGGCGTTTCCGATGGATTGGGCGAGGGGACGCGTGCCGCCTATCGTCTGGCTGGGCAAGCGATGCGCCGGTCTCAGGAGACGGGCCGGCCGACTACGGCTGGCATTATCGATCTGCTGCGAAACATGCTAATCGAGCACTGTGCCTAAGCGATTGTTCAACAGCGAGCCGGTCGCCGAACAGCCTTGCACCACGTGCCGGGAAGCGCCGGCTGGAGGTTGACAATATGAACAAGTCCCACCGGACTGTCCTGACATCCACGCATTGGGGAACTTACGGCATCCAGCTTGAGGGCGGGCGCATCGCCGGCGTCGAGCCGTGGCAGGGGGACCCGGATCCTTCACCAATAGGACAATCCCTGGTGGGATCGGTCGACGGCCGGTTGCGCGTCGCTCGACCGAGTGTGCGCCGCGAGTGGCTTGAACGCACGGGCACGCGCGCCTGCGGCAGGCGCGGCGCCGATCCGTTCGTGGAACTGGAGTGGGACGAGGCTCTCGACCTCGTCGCCGCCGAACTGAGGCGGATTTCCCTCGCACACGGGAACTCGGCGATCTTCGGCGGTTCCTATGGCTGGGCGAGCGCGGGCCGTTTCCACCACGCGCAAAGCCAGCTTCATCGGTTCCTGAACTCGATCGGCGGATATACCGCATCGGTTCATTCCTATTCCTATGCGGCCGGGCAAGTCATCCTTCCGCACATTATCGGCAGCATGGACGGATTGACCGGGCATCACTCGACGTGGGACGGGATAGCGGCCGAAGGCCGCCTCGTGGTTTGCTTCGGCGGGCTGCCGCACCGGAACGCGCAAGTGCAATCCGGCGGCATTGGAAAACACGCGCTTCGCAGTGCCTTGCAAGAGGCGCGCAAGCGGAATGTTCGCTTCGTCTGCATTTCCCCTGCACGCGACGACGGGCCCGTTGACGTCGACTTTGAATGGCAGCCGCTGCGGCCCGGCACCGATACGGCAGTGATGCTCGCCATGGCGCATGTGCTGCTGACAGAGGGCCTTGAAGACCGTGCCTTCCTGGAGCGCTATTGCGTCGGCTTCGAAAGGATCAAGTCCTATATTCTTGGCGAGAAGGACGGCACGGCCAAAACGGCGGAGTGGGCGGCGGAGATTTCAGGCATCGCGCCGGACTGGATTCGCGACCTCGCCCTCGCCATGGCTGCTAACCGCACGATGCTGATGGTCAACTGGGCAATCCAGCGAGCGGATGACGGTGAACAGCCCTATTGGATGGCGGTTACTCTAGCGGCGATGCTGGGCCAGATTGGCCTTACCGGCGGCGGCGTCGGATTCGGCTATTCATCGACCAACGGCGCGGGGCGCGCGGAAATGCCGTTCAAATGGCCCTCCCTCCCACAAGGGCAAAATCCGGTCGCCGACTTCATTCCCGTGGCGCGTATTACCGACATGCTGCTCAATCCAGGGCAGTCCTTCAATTTCGATGGCCGCCGTTTGACCTATCCGGACATCCGCATGGTGTATTGGGCCGGCGGCAATCCGTTTCACCATCATCAGGACCTTAATCGCATGGTTGAGGCGTGGCAGCGGCCAGAGACGATCATCGTTCACGAGCCATACTGGACCGCCGCGGCGCGTCATGCCGACATCGTGCTGCCTGTGACGACGACGCTGGAGCGGGACGACATAGCCTTTTCCAACCGCGACAATCTCGTCGTTGGCATGCGGAAAGTCATCGAGTCCGTTGGCAAAGCCCGCAACGATTTCGACATCCTGGCGGATCTGGCCGATCGCCTGGGAAAAAGGGACGTCTTCACGGGTGGAAAGACGGCCTGGGAGTGGATCGAGACGCTTTATGAGGAAGCGCGCGAGCGTGCGGCCGCGCATGGCAGCGATATGCCAGCGTTTCCGGAGTTCTGGGAGCATGCGCATTTCGAGATCGAGCGAACGGTGCAGTCGTCAACACTGCTTTCGAACTTCCGTAACGATCCTGATAAAAATGCGTTGCCGACGCCGTCCGGCCGGATCGAGCTTTTCTCGGAGAGGATTGCCGGATTCGGCTATGAAGGCTATCCAGGCCATCCG
This sequence comes from Chelativorans multitrophicus, assembly GCF_011317445.1. Classification (GTDB taxonomy): domain Bacteria; phylum Pseudomonadota; class Alphaproteobacteria; order Rhizobiales; family Rhizobiaceae; genus Chelativorans; species Chelativorans multitrophicus. The sequence goes on along the minus strand of NZ_JAAAPL010000001.1, from coordinate 1,659,555 downwards.
GTCTGGCGCGAACCGCGCGAGTGGCTGGGAAGTCCGCTCGCCAGTGAATTTCCGCTGCATCTCCTTTCTCCGCAGCCGGCGGACAAGCTCCACAGCCAGTACGATCAAGGTAGCGTGAGCCGCGCTGCGAAAATCTCGGGCCGTACGCCGCTCACCATCCACAGACGAGATGCCGAGGCCCGAGGCATCCGCGACGGCGACGTGGTCAAGGTTTTCAACCGGCGCGGAGCCTGCCTCGCAGGCGCGGTGCTCACCGATAATATCCTTCCCGGCGTTGTGCAGTTGCCCACTGGGGCATGGTACGATCCTGAGGACCCGCAGGTTTCTGGTTCGTTGGAGAGGCACGGCAACCCCAATGTGCTTACGCCCGACAGGGCGACCTCGCCGCTCGGTCAGGGCCCGTCATGCAACTCCACGCTTGTGCAGGTGGCGCTTTTTGAAGGGGCGCCTCCGCCGGTTGGCATTTTCGAGCCGCCAGTTATCCTGCCGCGTGACGGCGAGGTTCGGTAGTGAATGGGCCGGCGGCATTCAACGTGCATTATCGTGCGATCCATTCCGTTGGCGAGCAGCCCATCTCCGTGCGAAAGGCATAGGTGAAAGCCGAGGCCGAGCTGAATCCCAGCTCGAGCGCGATGTCGGTCACGCGCCAATGGGCGCTCAGAAGTTCCACGGCTCGAAACACGCGCAGGCGATGGCGCCACACCCGCAGACTCATTCCGGTCTCCGCATTGAAATGGCGGGAAAGCGTTCGCGCCGACATTCCGGCGCGTGACGCCCATTCCGTGATGTCGCGCGGTTCGTCAGGATGCGCGTAAAGGACCTCGCAGATTTCCCGGAGATGGCTGCTGTGCGGCCACGGCAGGAAGAAATCCAGCTTTCGAAGCCGGCTCATCTGAACAAGGATAACGGCATCCAGATGGTCCCGGTACTCGGAATGATCGGACTTCTGCTCCACCTCCGCAAGCTCAAGGATCAAAGACCGCAACAATGTGGAAACGGCAAGCACGCTGCAGTCAGCCGGCATATTCAGATTCGGCAGGTCTTCGACATAGAGGTTGCGAAATTCCACATCGCTCAATGCCGTTGTGGTATGGCGGACTCCGGTCGGAATCCAGATTGCCTGCTCTGGTGTGATGACGTACCGAGCTTGCTCGATCGTCACCATCAGCGTGCCCGTCGTCGCATAGACGAACTGATTCCATGGATGCGTATGCATGGGAAAACCATGCCGGGCGGGAAGCTTTTGCGACCGTAGGAAGACGGATCGAGAGAGAGCTTCTATCTCCGGAACATCAACCGTTCGCCACGCTGACATCCAATTATTCCCGCACTCGAAAGATTGTCCGCTCATCGATATAACTTGGCACGCTATCGAAAGCGAAGCCGCTCGACAAACCCTATTGTTCGCGGCATCGATGAATTTTGAGGCAGGCATTGCCTGCCTCAGCCGAGTGGGGAGAGGACAAAAGATGCCGAAAGGTTACAAGGAGATGCTTGCGGAGGCCGACGCGGTCGTCAAATCCGTGAGCGTCGAGGAGATGGCTGCGCAGCACGGTTCCGATGAATTCGTGCTGGTCGACATCCGCGATCCGCGGGAGCTAGAGCGCGATGGGATGATTCCGTCCGCCTTCCATGCGCCGCGAGGCATGCTGGAATTCTGGATCGATCCCGAGAGCCCCTACCACAAGCCGAAATTCGCCGAAGGCAAGACATATGTCTTCTATTGCGCGTCCGGCTGGCGGTCGCTCCTTGCCGCCCGGCTGGCGATGGAGATGGGAATCGATGCACGCAGCCTTCGTGGCGGCTTTGGAGACTGGAAGCGCGCCGGGTATCCGGTTGCCCAGAAGACCAAGCAGGGTTGAGCGCGCAGATATCTCCAGTCCAGCGAGGATGACGGATGGATAAGTACGACGATGGATTGCCGCGTTGCGCGGCCAATTATCAACCCATGACGCCCATCAGCTTTCTGGAGCGGGCGGCACTGACCTATCCTGACCATCCGGCCGTCATCCATGGCAGCACCAGGATCACCTATCGCGAGTTCTGGGAAAACTGCCGCCGGTTGGCATCGGCCTTGGTCAGGCTCGGTATCAGGCGGGGCGACACCGTGTCGGTGCTGCTTTCCAATACGCCGCCGATGATCGAAGCGCATTACGGCGTCCCGATGGCGAACGGCGCCGTGCTGCATTCGCTGAACTACCGTCTAGATGCGCAGGCGATCGCCTTCCAGCTCGAGCATTCGGAAAGCAAGGTGCTGATCGTCGATCGCGAGTTCTCCAGCCTTGCGTCGGACGCGCTTGCCTTGCTGAAGAATTCACCGATCGTGATCGACTATGACGATCCCGAATATCCGGACGATGCTCCGTATCCGAAAGGGCCATTTATCGGCTCTCTGGAATATGCCGCGTTCCTGCGTAGCGGCAATCCGGATTTCCTGCCTCCTCCTCCCAGGGACGAATGGGACGCCATCTCACTCAACTACACCTCGGGCACGACCGGCAATCCAAAGGGAGTCGTATGCCACCATCGCGGCGCAGCGCTCATGGCGTTGAACAAGACGATCCATGGCGAGATGGGAAAGCATCCGGTCTATTTGTGGACTTTGCCCCTGTTCCACTGCAACGGCTGGAGTTTTTCCTGGACCGTCGCGGTTCAGGCGGGAACCCATGTCTGCCTGCGTTGGGTTCGGGCACGCGTCGTCTATGATTTGATCGCGGACCATGGCGTGACGCATCTTTGCGGCGCTCCGATCGTCATGTCCACTTTGCTGAATGCCCCCGACGAGGATAAGCGCCGCTTCTCCCACGAGGCGATCTTCATCACGGCTGCCGCGCCTCCGCCGGAGGCTGTGCTGGCTGCGATGCGCGACGCCGGATTTCGCGTCCTGCACCTCTATGGGCTGACCGAGACCTATGGCCCCGCCATGGTCAATGAATGGAAAGCGGAGTGGGATGCCCTTCCGCCAGCCGAGCAGGCAGCCCACAAGGCGCGCCAAGGCGTACGCTATCTTTCCCTATCGGAAGTTGCCGTTCTGGATTCGGAGACGATGCAGCCGGTTCCCGCCGATGGCGAGACCATGGGCGAGGTCATGATGCGCGGCAACGTGGTGATGAAGGGCTATCTGAAAAATCAGAAGGCGACCGAAGAGGCATTCTCAGGCGGCTGGTTCCATACCGGCGATCTCGGCGTGATGCACCCCGACGGCTATGTTCAGCTCAAGGACCGCTCAAAAGACATCATCATTTCGGGTGGCGAGAACATCTCTTCCATAGAAGTGGAGGATGCCCTGTATCGTCATCCCAAGGTTATGCAGTGCGCCGTAGTCGCCATGCCCGATGAGAAATGGGGGGAGCGGCCGGTGGCATTCGTCGAACTTCGCCCGAATGTTCATGCAGATGAAGCAGAAATCCTTTCCTATTGCAAAGCGACGCTCGCTCGCTTCAAGTGCCCCTCGAGGATCATCTTCGAGACCTTGCCCAAGACTTCTACCGGCAAGATACAGAAGTTCGCGCTGCGCGCCCGAGCCAAGCAACTGGCAGCGGATCTCGCCTTCCAAAGGCAAGGCGAGGCGTGATATGGGAGGTCAGTGCATGCATTCGGGAAGCTGACAAAATCAATTCCTTATCGAGAAGGTATTCACATGAGTGAAACCGCCGGAGACCTGCCTCTTCAGCACGCCCGCACGGTCGTCGCCGATGCAGTGGCAAAACCCACCAGGCGTCCGATGGTCAAATCCTTCTTTGACGATCAGACATGCACTGTTAGCCATGTGGCGCGCGACCCGCAGTCAAATGCCTGCGCCATTATCGACAGCGTGCTCGATTACGATGCGGCCTCCGGCCGCACAATGAACAAATCGGCACAGGATCTGATTGACTACGTAAAATCCGAGAATCTCGAGGTGCAATGGCTGCTGGAGACGCATGCCCATGCCGACCACCTGTCGGCCGCGCCTTTGCTTCAGGCCGAGCTAGGCGGACAGCTTGCTATTGGGCGTGAGATCGTGCGCGTCCAGCAGGTCTTCGGCAAGATCTTCAATGCCGGCACCGAGTTTCAGCGTGATGGCAGCCAGTTCGATCACCTCTTCAATGATGGCGACCGATTCACGATCGGCAATCTAGATGTGACGGTGCTGCATGTGCCGGGCCACACGCCGGCTTGCCTCGCCTATGTTGTGGGGGATGCCGTTTTCCCTGGTGACACCTTGTTCATGCCCGATTACGGCACGGCACGCTGCGACTTTCCCGGCGGCGACGCCCGCCAACTCTATCGCTCGATCAAACGCCTGTTCCAACTGCCCGACGAGGCCCGTCTTTTCCTCTGCCACGACTACAAGGCTCCCGGCCGGGACTATTTCGCCTGGGAGACGACCGTGGGTGCCGAGCGCACCGGCAATATCCATGTGCGCGAGGGGGTGAGCGAGGACGAGTTCTACAAGATGCGCACAGAACGCGATGCCACCCTTGCCATGCCGAAACTGATCCTGCCCTCCGTGCAGGTGAACATGCGGGCTGGCCGATTGCCGCCTGCCGAGGACAACGGCGTGCAGTATCTAAAAATCCCTCTCAATGCGCTGTGACGGCAACGAGGCTCGCCGCTTCGTGGCGAGCCATTGCCGTGGGCGCACTTATCTATGGCTCGACCTTTGGACCGGCCCCGCTTGGCGGCGGAGAACTGCTCCCGACTTCCTCAACCGATCTTCGACGGCATTGGACTCTCCGCGCGCACCAGGTTTCCGCCTTCGGAAGCGCTGCTCCCCGATTGGCAGGGGATAATCAGGAGCCGCGAGTGCTGGCCTCGTCGAATCATATCACGCAGGCCACCTGAACGGCACGGGCTTCGACATGTATTTGGAACTCTTTCAATACGAACTTGGCGCACTTTCCGGCGGCCTTGTGGGCTTCACCCTCGGCCTGTTCGGCGGCGGCGGCTCCATTCTTGCCGTGCCCTTGATGGTCTATGTGGTGGGAGTTCCAAATCCGCATCTCGCCATCGGCACCAGCGCCGTCGCGGTCGCGGCCAGTGCCCTTGGCAATCTCGTCGGCTATGCGCGGTTCGGCAAAGTGAAATGGCGCTGTGCTGCGATTTACAGCAGCGCAGGCGTTATCGGCGCCTTCATCGGCTCGACCATTGGCAAGATGGTGAGCGGGCAGCATCTCCTTATTCTCTTTGCGCTCCTCATGCTTATCGTCGGCGCGCTGATGTTCAGGCGGGGAGGCAACGATGGCAATCCGGGGGCGCAGTGTTCTCGCGAAAATGCGCCGGCCGTGGTCACCTTCGGCGGCCTCACCGGCATCTTCTCCGGCTTTTTCGGTATCGGCGGGGGCTTTCTCATCGTGCCCGGCCTCATCGCCGCCACCGGTATGCCGATCCTGTTTGCGATTGGCTCTTCCCTTGTCGCTGTTGCCGCCTTCGGCCTAACGACGGCACTCAACTACGCCATTGCTGGCCTCGTCGACTGGGCACTCGCGGGGGTTTTTATCGGTGGGGGCGTGATCGGCGGCCTGGCAGGTAGTTTAGTTGCCAGACGGCTCGCGGTTCACAAGGGAACGCTCAACACGTTCTTTGCAATCCTGCTCGTCATGGTTGCCGGATATATGTTCTATAGAGCCTTGGTAGGGCCTCTTTAGCTTGCCACCCGGCGGCGGCAAAAGCCGTGCCGCCGCGCTTGGCCAGTGCGGTCAGTTCGTTGGCGGTACGGTCAAAGCCTGAAGCGCTCACTCATCATTCTTCTTTCTGCATGAGTGCCCGCATGGGCGCCAGCAGGCAGAGCGAGCACTCTTTGGCCAAAGACGAAAATTGGCGCTCCCGGTCCGACCACGGATACGCGGCCAATCGCGCCAAGGCCCGGAATGAACCGGATGCATTAGACGGATGAATAGAAAAATCTGCCTTGCGGTTCCTATGCCTGGGGGGAAGCCCCTATCGCGGCAACGTCCCAATATGTGCCGGTTAAGAGTCTTTCGGCCTCCAACGACTGAAGGGAACCAAATGAATATCAAATCAACCGCCACAAGCTTATTTCTTATTTTGCAATTTGCCGCGGGCCACGCCCTAGCGGAAACTGCAACATTGGACGCTCTCATCGACCAGAAATATCCTGCGCTTGAAGCGATTTACCAGGATATTCACGCCAACCCGGAATTGGGCTTTCATGAAACGCGGACGGCAAATCTGCTGGCGGAAGAGCTTGAAAAGCTCGGCTTTGATGTAACCGTCGGCTTTGGCGTCGATTCCGGCCTTGTCGGCGTTTTCAAGAATGGTGACGGCCCAACCATCATGTTGCGTACGGAACTCGACGCTCTTCCCATGGAGGAAAAGACGGGACTTCCCTTTGCAAGCCGCGTGCAGGTACCGGCAACGCAGTGGCCAGGCAATACCGATGAATCGGCAAAGGTCTTTGTCGCCCATAGTTGCGGCCATGATATTCACATGGCGGCATGGCTAGGAGCCGCGCAACTGTTGGTGGATATGAAAGACGATTGGCGTGGCACGCTGTTGCTGATCGGCGAGCCCGCCGAAGAAATTGGCGGCGGTGCAACAGCAATGCTCAAGGCAGGCCTGTTCGAAAAGTTTCCGAAGCCGGATTTCGGCTTTGCCATACATGTGTCTCCTGACCCTGCTGGCAAGATCGTCGTAAAGGACGGCCCCTTTAGCGGAAACTCCGATACCTTCGATCTGACCTTCAAAGGCCGTGGGGCACATGGTAGCGCTCCGCACCTGTCGATTGATCCGATCGTGTTGGGTTCGCGCTTCGTCACTGATATTCAGACTATTGTGAGCCGCGAGAAAGATCCACGCGAACCGGGGGTCATTTCGGTCGGTAGCTTCAATGCGGGAACCGCAGCCAACATCATCCCTGCCGAGGCTAAGTTGAAGCTGACTCTACGTTCAACCTCGCCCGAGACACGCAAACTCCTGCTTGACTCCATGCAGCGCGTAGCGAAGGCTACAGCGCAATCCTCAGGCGCACCGGAGCCAGAATTGCAGCGTATAGGAGGCGGCGCTGTTGCAGGCGTCAACTCGACGGAGTTGATCAGCAAACTTAAGCCGGCATTGGACAGCGCTTTCCAAAACATAGAGTACGTTCCGGAGGCTGTTAAGCCGACACTGGGCGTGGAGACCTATCCAGAGTTTATCGAGGCTGGTGTGCCTTCCATCTACTATAGGGTCGGCGGCAGTACACCCGAACAGATTGAAAAAGCCAAGCTCGAAAATAGGCCCGTACCGGCGAGCCACTCGCCGTTCTTCGCCCCGGACCCAGAGGTTACAATCAAAACTGGGGCAAAGCTGTTTGCAATTTCAGTGATCGAGAATGCAGGTGTGAACGAATAGTCCCTTGATTGGGGCTTGCGGCCGGTTTCTGAGGTCATCAGATGTCTTGATGACCTCAGAATGGATGATGAGAAGGTTGCTAGTTACTCGTCACTGACTCTTCATCCAGCCGCGGCCGAAGCCCGATCGGTGTTCACACCGATTGGCGCAACTTGGCCAATCACCCGCCCCCCGGCGTTGCAGCGGGGCGGGTGATTGCCGTTCAGGGCTCACGCGTGGTCAGCCGCCCAAGCTGCGATCACGACACGCGAATGGGCGAGGTCGCGAACAGGCTCCTGTTGAGCAGCCTCATCCCGCATGCCGACCACTGAACCTCTCCTCGAAGTCGTTTTGCATCAGCTTGCCCGATTATCCCCGGCTTTCCGGGGGGCGATCAGTGCCTCCAGTTCAGGCGCACCGTATCGAGATGTCCGGCAAGCTCTCGAGCGCCGGCGGCATTTCTGCGTAAAATCGGCTTTCTTTAGGTAAAGAGACGCGCTGATCCCGCAAAACGTCGGGAGTGTGTTTGCTGCTTCACGGGCCGCGTAATTCAATAGGGAAGGGGGATGACGGACTAGCTGGCTGAGCTGAAGAGCCGGCGCATTTGGGCATCGCCGGTCGCGCCACAATGGCAAAAGCTCGCCGGAGCCGAGCGGCGGCGTATTTAAGAGCTTCCTGCCTGGTGCCGCAACTCGGCGGCGAGATCTTCCTGAGTCGCGGGGGAGTTCTGCCAAAGCGAATTGGCTGTGGCAATATTACGAAGGACTACCGGGCCCCGCAAGGAGGCCCGGCCGGATGATGTGTCGCGTCAGGAGGCTGCGCGGGCGCGCGCGAGCCAGCCCTCGAAGGTTTCCTTGTTCTCAGAGATCCACTTCTCGGCCGCCTCGCGGATCGCGCGGGGGGTGCTGCCGCCCTGCTCGCTAATCCCCACTTCCCAGGCGGACCAGGTCTCCAGCGGGAAGGACATTTCAGAGATGAGGGCCTCGACGGAAGGGTTCTCCTTGATGAAATCCTTGTTGGCAACGGAATTCCAGTTCCAGGCCGCCATGGCCATGCGGCACGGATCGGCACCGCCGGCGCAGCCCTTCACGCCGGGGACCAGAGCCGAGCCCGCGTTCGGAACATCGGGTGGTAGCGCATCGAAGGGGGTGGGCAGCCAGACTACCTTTTCGCCCGGCTCCAAGGCCTTGTTAATCCAGGACGGGCTCCAGGTGTAGAAGAATACCGGCTCACCGCGGTTGACCCGCGCGATGGTTTCCACCATCAGCGTGTCGTATTTTCCGCGCACCGAGTTGACGGTGTCTTGCAGGCCGAATTCCTTGAGCTGATATTCGACCACATCACCGCAGCTCCAGCCCGGATCGCAGTTAATCAGATCGGCCTTCCCGTTAGTGCCGAACAGCGCAGCGATTTTCGGATCCTTCATCTGTTCGAGAGAGGTGATCCCGTATTCGTCGGCGGTCTTCTTGTCGATCAGATAGCCGTTGATGCCGCCGCCCTGAATAAGACCTTTGCCGATAAGCTGGACCTTGTCCTCCACCTGACGGAAAATGGGCTCGCGCTGCGGAAAATTCACATCGGTGGCCAAGTCGAGATCTTTCCTCGCGGCGGCCGGGAAGAACAGCGTCGTGTTGATTGTGGTCATCGTAACGCTGTAACCAAGCTGCTCAAGCGCTTCGGTCACGATTTCGGCCACGATGTAGTTGGCACCGACCGAATCGGACTGAGCATAATGGACAGTCTTGCCGTCGCCCGGCAGATCGTTTGCCGCCGCCGGTATTGCCTGAGCGAGCGCGATCAGCGCGCCGACAGAAAGAGCTTTGAAATTTAGCCTCATTTCTTTCTCCTCTGGACGATTATCTTCATGGCTCGGGAAGCGATGCAGCCGTTACGGACGGCCGCATCTCGTACGGAGCGTTCCGGGCATCCGGCCCTGCCCAGCCCGCTTCATCAGGCGTTGGTGCCGGATTGGGATGCGACCGTCTCGCTGCTGCCGTTGCGCGACAGAAGCCGGTCGAGGTTGAGGGCGGCAAGCCAGCGCGACCGCGCCGTCGCGCGCTTGGGTTCAGCCATCTTCTGGGTGATCCTGTCGAGCATCATGGCCAGCAGAACAATGGCAATCCCGCCGATAACGGCACGGCCGACATCGAGCCGTCCTATGCCCTGCAGCACGACCAGCCCCAGCCCTTCGGCGCCAATCATGGCGACGACCACGGACATGACCATGGCGGTCAGCACCGTCTGGTTAAGACCGCCCAGGATCGTCGGGATCGCCATGGGGATTTGGATTTCCCACAGCAATTGCCGGCTGCTCGCGCCAAAGGCAATACCCGCTTCGACGATCTCACGATCGACCATGCGGATGCCGAGATTGGTAAAGCGTATAAGCGGCGGCACCGCAGCCACGACCACGGCCACCTGGCCCGGCACAGTGCCCACGCCGAACAGCATCACCACCGGCACGAGATAGACGAAGGTTGGTGTCGTCTGCATAATGTCGAGTATCGGCCGGACTATGCTCCAGGCCCTGTCGCTGCGCGCACACCAGATACCGACCGGCAGGCCGATCAACGCGCAGAAGAAGATCGCCGTCGTGATCAGCGACAACGTGGTCATCGCCGGATCCCACACTCCCATCGCCGCAACAAGGACCAGTACTATGGCGGTGAAGATCGCAATCTTGCGGCTGGCGAGCATATAGGCCAGTGCCGTGAATAGGATCACCACGAGCGGGAAGGGGGCATCGTGCATGGCGCCGTCGATTAACGTCAGAAGGCTTTCGATCGGCCACTTGATGGCCAGGAAAAGCGGACGCAGGTTGAGCGCGACCCACTGGACCGCATCGCTGATCCAGACATCCACCGGAAAGACAGCAAGATCGTCGGCATTAAGCATGGCGCTTTTCCTCAAGGTGGCGTTCTTGGCCGGCATTAGATGACGCGGCAATGGCGGTAAGGATGCTGGCGGGCGAAAGCACCCCCAGAAAGGTTCCCTCGCTGTCGGTCACTGCCAGATCTTCAATGCCGCGGCATTTCCGAGCGACATCCAGCAGCTTGCTGTCCGGCGCGACCGATACGAAATCCGGAGCGAGCACCGCACGGATGTCGGCCCCATCCTTCGCCTTGGCGAGCCCCGCCTCGTCGAGACGACCGAGGATGCGTGCTTTTGTGTCCACCGCGAACCCGCCGGTCGAAGACGCCGCAATCACCCGGATTCCATCGCGCTCGGCGACAGCACTACCTGGCCGCATCACCGAGGCTGCATCGAACAGGCGGGATCGGTCGACATCGTTGGTAAAGGCTGCGACATAGTCGGTGCCGGGGTCCAGCACGATCGATTGCGGTGTGCCCTCGCGCATCACACGGCCATCGGCCATGATGGCGATCATGTTGCCGAGCTTCAGTGCCTCCTGGAAATCATGAGTGATGAACAGGATGGTTTTCTTGAGCGAATGCTGGAGGCGCAGCAGCTCGTCCTGCATTTCGTTGCGGATCAGCGGATCGAGTGCGCTGAACGCCTCGTCCATTACCAGCACATCCGCGTCGGTCGCAAGTGCGCGTGCTAGCCCAACCCGCTGGCGCATACCGCCCGACAACTCGTGCGGGAAATGATAGGCCCAGCGGTCCAGCCCGACGATTGCCAGAACCTCCTCGGCGCGCGCCCGCCGCTTTTTTGGGACGAGCCCTCGCAGCTTCAGGCCGAACTCGACGTTCTCGATCGCCGTGCGGTTGGGCAGCAGTGCAAAATGCTGGAAGACCATTGAGATGCGGGTCCGGCGGACCTGACGCAGTTCGTTCTGGTTGAGTTGGACGATGTCCTCGCCATCGAGCAGGATTCGCCCGGCAGTCGGCTCGTAAAGGCGGTTGACGCAGCGCGCCAACGTGGACTTGCCGGAGCCCGAAAGCCCCATGATCATATAAATGGCGCCGGTCGGCACGGAGAGCGATACGTCATTGAGGCCGACAACCACGCCGAGTTCAGCTTGCACCGCGTCCTTGTCGGCGCCGGCAGCGAGCCTTTCCATCGCCTTCTGCGGGGTGTTGGAGAAGACCTTATACACGTTCTCTACGCGTAGTCTCTCGGTCACTTTGTTTCTCCCATTTGTCTGGCCTTGCCGGGGGGGTATGAACCCGACTTGAACCGTATTGTTAATGGAATTAGGACGGACCATACGGCCGCAGTCTTCCTAGGTTTCGCAGAACTACCATTGGCCTGACTTCTTCGATCTGCAGCATTCGAGGCGCACCCGGCTATTTTAGCGGCGAGAAATCGACTGGAACCAAGATACGGTTCTCCAGCGATTCAATGGTCTCCGCCAGTCGGGGCGAAAAGGCTTGCCAACGCGGATCGGACGCCAGCGCCGCCCGGCGCCGCGCCCGATCGTCCAAGCTATCATAGCCCCACATGTGTACGACGTGATTCAGGGGGCCAATCTCAGTTACGAAATAACCGATCAGATTGCCGAGGATCGGCTTCTGGATGGCCAAACCTTCATCGCGAACCAGCGCAAGATAATCTTTCATCTTGCCTGAGCAGATGCGGTAGATACGTTCCTCGACGATCATTCCACGCCCTCACCGCCCGCCTCGCTGGTTTCGGAGAGCACCTCGCGCGCGATCCGGAACACCTCGACCCCGGCAGGTATGCCGCAATAGACCGTGATCTGGATCAGCGCCGCGCGCAGCTCGTCATGGCTGAGCCCGTTGCGCAGGGCACCGCGAAAATGCGTCCGGAACTCGTGCATCCGGCCGAGCGCCGCCAGCATGCCGAGGTTCAGCAGACTGCGCTGAGCGGGCGCCAGCGCGGTATCGGTCCAGGCGAGTCCCCAACAGTATTCGTTTACGACATCCTGGAACGGAGCAGAAAAGGCATCGGCCTGCCCCATGGCGCGGTCGACATATTCGTCGCCCAGGACCTTGCGGCGGATCGCCTCGCCGGCCTCACGCAATTCCCTGTCCATCTGTAATGCCCTCCTTTTCCAAGAATTCGCGCATAAGTCCGGATACCATCTCGGGCGCCTCGATCAGGATGGAGTGCCGCAGGCCCGGCAGGATGCGAAGCTCCGATCCCGGGATGCGGTCGTGCATGAAGCGCGCCATGCGCGGGTTCGAGCCCATATCGTCTTCGCCGGTGGCAATCAGCGTCGGCACCCGGATTTGATCGAGAAACCCGCCGAAGTCCGTTTCTGCCAGCACCCGGTAAGCAGCGGCGTAGCAATCGGGATCATTCTCGGCATTGCGTTCGCGCATCCGGCGGATCAATTCGGGATTGGCGGCCTGGAACTCCTCGGTCAGCCAACGCGAGAGCGAGCTGTCGTAATGCGACCCCCGGTCGCCAGTCTGAAGCGCGGCCAAACGGGCGCGGACGCGCTGCTGCTCTTCGGCGGAACGCCCCGCCACTGTCGAAAGCAGGACCAGCCGGCGCAGTCTTTCTGGATGGGTCAGCGCAAGTCTCTGGGCGATCAACCCGCCCAGAGAGAACCCTGCCAGGTGAAAGCGATCGAATCCCGCCAGTTCGGCGATTGCCAGTGTCTCGCGCACGAAATCGTCGATTTCGTAGCGGCCTTTGATCCGGGTCGAGCGTCCGTGGCCCCGCAGATCGAAGGTCGCAACGGTGAACCGGTCCGCCAGCTGCTCGACCACACCAGACCACGCCTCGAGGTAGGAGCCCACCCCGTGGATGCAGACCAGCGGCTCGGAGCCTACGCCGTCGATGCGATAGTTCAGCTCGACGGGGCCGACCCTGTGCCGTCCGCTGCGCGTGGTCATGCCATGCTCCCCGCAACAGCGGGTGACTGACGCGCGGCCTCACGCTCGCGGTCAGCAAAAACCGGCATGATCTCGTCAATGAAGAGCTGCAGTGTCCTTTTCTGCATCTCGAAGGGCAGATTGAAGGTCAGGCCCAAACAGTACTGGTCGACGCCCGCAGCCTCGTAATCGAGCAATTTCTCGATGGCCTCGTCTGGGGTGCCGAACATCAGGTTTTTGCGGATGTTCTCGGGACTGTAGTTTTCCTTGCCCTTCACTTTATCGAGGGGCACCGGCTCTGGAAAACCGTTGGTGACACCGCCGATATTCTGCATGAGGTTCTCGAAATGGCGCCCATAATCGATGGAATGCTGGACCGCCACTTCCCAGTCCTGTGAGCGATCGTAAACGCAGGTCCGGCGCTGCATCATCAGGCGCGGCTTGGGCACCTCGGGGTGATCGGCGACCGCCTTGCGGAACTTCTCGCCCAGCACAGCGATCTCGGCGGCCGGGGCCGAGAGTGGCGTCGTCATCAGGTTGGCGCCATTGGCAACCGCCCAGTCGAAGGTGCCCGGATCGCGCGCCGCCACCCAAACCGGTGGGTGCGGCTGCTGCAGCGGCTTGGGCACTGCCGCCGCAATCGGGAATTTCCAGTAATGCCCGTCATGGGCATAGTCGCCTTTCCACAAGGCTTTGACCGCCGGAAGCAGCTCCTTGAGATAGGCCACGCCCTCCTGCTGGGGTATGCCGCCAGCCATGCGGTCGAACTCGTACTGGTATGAGCCGCGGGCAATGCCGAATTCGAGCCGGCCGCCGGTCAGATGGTCGCAGAGCGCGGATTCCCCGGCCAGCCGGATAGGGCTCCAGTAGGGCGCGACGAGCGTCGAGGTGCCCAGCCGGATGCGATCGGTGTGCTGGCCGAGCCAGGTCAGCGTCTGGAACGGGTTCGGCGAGATGGTGCATTCGATCGTGTGATGTTCGGCGGTCCAGATCGTCTCGAAACCGCCCTCGTCGGCCATCTTGGCCAGATGAAGCAGGTTCTCCTTCACCTCGCTCATCGGCCTGTCCGGAGTGAATCGCTCCATGGTCAGAGATACGGCGAACCTCATCTCGATACTCCTGTTTTTCTTTGATCACTTCAGGCGGATGACAAAGGGATCTTGCATGGCGCCCGAATAGTCGATCAGCACGTTCTTGGAGCGCGAGAATTCCCGCATCACGTCAAAGCCGCCGCGCCGGCCGTATCCGCTGTTCTTGAAGCCGCCATTGGCCGACATGTAGGCGGCGGAGCGGTAGGTGTTGATCCACACCGTGCCAGCGTCGATCTGGCTGGCGAAGCGCATGGCGCGGTCGATGTCGCGGGTCCAGATACCCGAGGCGAGCCCGTATTCGGTATCGTTGGCCAGCGTGATCATCTCGGCCTCGTCCCGGAACGGCATCACGCCCACCACCGGCGCGAACAGCTCGTCACGCATGAATTTCATGTCGTTGCGCGCATCGGCCATGACGGTCGGCTCGAAATACCAGCCGCGGGCCAGATCGCCGTCCTTCGGGCGGCGCCCGCCGACCGCGATTTTCGCACCATCGCGCGCACCCGAGGCGACATAGCCCTCGATCTTTTCAAGCTGGGATTTCATCGCGAGCGGTCCAACATCGGTGCTTTCCTCCATCGGGTGCCCAACGCGGATATGCCGTGTGCGCTCGACGAGCGCTTCGAGGAAGCGATCATAGATATTGGCCTCAACGAAGCAGCGCGAACCTGCGACGCAGGTCTGACCCGCCGCCGCGAAAATCCCCGAGACGACGCCGTTAACTGCGCGCTCGATGTCCACATCCGAGAACACCACATGGGGGGATTTGCCTCCTAGCTCCATCTGGCAAGGAATAAGATTTTCTGCGGCGTTCGCGGCGATGCGGCGGCCCGTCGCGGTGCTGCCGGTAAAGACGATTTTCGCCAGGCCGGGATGGCGCGTCAGCGCCTCGCCCGTGACGGCGCCCGTCCCGGTCACCACATTGACGACGCCTTCGGGTATGCCGGCCTCGACCACCAGTTCGGCCAGCGCCAGCGTCGATGCAGTGGCATGTTCCGAGGGCTTCACCACAACCGTGTTGCCGATGGCAAGGCACGGCGCGAGCGTGCCGGTGAGAAGCATCAGCGGCGAATTCCACGGCGTAATCATGCCGACGACGCCAAGCGGCTCGCGCTGCGAATAGTTGAGGGAGTCCAGCTTGTTGACCGGAATCGTGTCGCCCTGAAGCTTGTCGGCCATCCCGGCGAAATAGATATAGCTGTCGGGCATGGCGCGCATCTGCGCCATCATTTCCTTGATCAGCTTGCCATTGTCGCGGGTCTCCATCAGAGCCAGCTCGTCGGCATGCTCCAGTACCAGCTCGGCCAGGCGGCGAATGAGCTTGCCGCGATCGGTCTGGGTCATCCGCCGCCAGGCTGGATTGTGGAACGCCTTGGTCGCCGAGGTGACGGCGGCGTCGACATCGGCGGCGTCGGCCTCGGCAAACTCGTACCAGACCTCGCCGGTGGTCGGATCGAAGCTAGGAATAAACCGGCCGCTGCTCGGTGCACGGAAGCGACCGCCGATGAACAGCTCCTGACGCGAGCCTTCCAATGACTTCATGGTAGTTTGCAAGAGGGCCTCCTTGATCAAAGGGGAGTGTTTTGGTGCTGCGCCCATTCGCGCAGATCACCGTCGATTAGCGCGACCCGTCCGCCATCGTCGGAGTCGACATAGATGCTGAACCGTCCGTCACGCCGCTCGCGCACATAGCGGCGCAAAACCGAGCGCAGCTCGCTGGTGGGAATGGCATCATAGGGAATGTCGTCGAAGCCGAAGACGCGAAGTCCGTCTGAATGCGCCTCCGGCGGCAGCTCTTCGGCAAGCCGCGCCCGATAAACGACCTGGCCCGGATCGTTGTCGGCCATGTCGAAGATGGAATAGAGAAAGGTCGTTTCGGGATAGAGCTGTAGATTGGTACTGCCCTCTATGTGGAGCTGTGCCTCGGGTCGCCGCCGGCGCGCCGAGGGCAGGACGAGCCCGCCCTTGCCGTCCTCTCGCAGCAGCAGGCCCTGCTCCGTCTCGATGAGGTAGCTTACGATCATTCCGTGCGCCTTGGGCCAACCCGAGGGCAACGGATCATCAACCCGCACATAGGAGCCCCGGCAGAAGCCCAGAGGCGCCGCTGTGCTGGTGCCAAAGGCTTGGACGTGTCCGATCAGGATAATATGGTCGCCGGCCTCGACGCGGCTATGCAGGCTGCAATCGAACCAGGCCAGGCTGTCGCTCAGCACGGGCGCGCCGGTATGGACCTTATCGCAGGACACGCTGCTGAACTTTTGCTGTGATTTGGACGCGAAAACGCGCGAGATCTCAGCCTGCCCCTCGTGCAGGATATTCACAGCGAAGCTGTCGGCGGAGGCAAAGGCCGGATAGCTCTGCGCCGATTTGCCGATGCAAACCAGCAGCAGCGGCGGATCGAGCGAGACAGAGGTAAATGAGTTGACAGTCATGCCGCGCGGCCGGCCCTGTTTGTCAATCGTCGTGACCACGGTCACGCCAGTCACAAAGGTTCCGAATGCCTGCCGCAAGGCTTTCGGGTCGATCGCGATTTCCTCGACTGTCTGCATCTTCAGCATTCCGCCTTGCCTTTGACTGGTGAGAGAAAGGTAGCGGGTGCTGCAACACACGTTCTTCCTGACATTCTCAGGAAGGGAATGGAATTCTTTGCTGTGTTTCGTAGGAAGTCGTATGCGCTGTCGGCCGGCCAGCGCTGGAGGGCTTATTCAGGCGCGATCATCTTGTACAGGCGGATGGCCAGATCGACCGCGAAGCGCCGCTCGGGCGCTTCGACATTGATCCCAAAGAGCTCTTCTATGCGCTTGAGGCGGTAGCGCAGCGTCGTCACATGCAGCCCCATGGCGTCGGCAGTGGCCTGGCTGCGTCCCTGCTCGCGCAAAAAGATCTCGAGCGTTTCGAGGTAAGGCGTTCCCTTCTCTCGGTCGTATCCGATAATCTGCCCAAGCACGTCGTCGAGAAAGAGCCGCACCTCGTCCACGCCCGCCGCTGCAGCCAGCATCGGCATAGGGCCGAAATCCTGCATCGAGAGTGCCCCGAATTTCCCCATGGACCGCGCGATTGCCACGACCCTGCGGCTGCGCTCCCAGGCTTCGGCATAATCGGGCAAGTCGGCGCAGACGGCGCTCAGCACCACGACGGGAGGCTTGTCGAGATAGGCGCTCAGTTCGCGAGCAGCGCGCTGCGCGAGCTTATGCATCTCAGCCTGGGAATTTTCTGGCCCAACCGGGCAGAGGCAGATCATTGCGCCGTCGACCGCCAGCACCGAGATCCCCTTCGCCGGCGCCTGGACGGCTTGCGACAGGGCGCGGTGAAGATTGATGGCCATGCTGCTGAACTCGTGCCCGCTGCTCTCGAAATCGACGATCAGCATCTGCTGCCGGCGCGAGAAATCCAGCCCCTGGCGCTGCGCGCGCATCAGCAGATCCGCCTTGTCGCGCCAGCGCCGCTCGATCACCTCGAAGAACAGCTCCGCCTGGCTTCGCTTCTCGAACCGGAAGCGAATGAAATTCCGCATCATCACGACGCTGAGCGCAAAGCGTGCGCTGTCGAGGATCATCAATTCCAGGATGTCGGGCTCGCTTACCTGCGTGAAGATGACCATTGCCCCGACCTTGTCTGCATCGACCACCAGCGGTTGGATCCGTGCTGCAAGCTGGAGCGTATCCGCCCCGTTGTGGAGCGCGATCATGGTCTGGGCCTGCGTCGCGCGCTCGGCGGCCTCGCGCGCTATCTTGGCGATCTGTGCGCCATAGACCCGCCGAACCTCAGCCTGCCAGGTCTCATCGTCGAAGCGCGCGGGGTCGGGCGTTCGCCCGCCCACCACCTGCGACACCGTGAAATCCACCACCACCACCGGCGTCTGGAGCAGATTCTCAAGCAACTTGCAGAGCAAAGGGACCGAATTGTCCGCCAGCGCGTGGTCCAGCAGCGACTTGTGTGCGCTCAGCGCCTTTTCCTGCCGGGCGGCCTCCTGCCTGGCGGCTTGGACGCGTCGCTCCTGCTCGACCGCAGCTACCCCGAGCTGGACCACCATGTCCAGGATCGCCTGATCGTCCTCCGAAATCTCCGAGATCTGGCGCGACAACAGGCTCAGCACCATCGGGCGGCCTTCGAAATCAGCGCAGTTCATCGGCACGACCAGTACCGAACGGTAATCACGCTCGAAAGCTTCAATCCGGTAAGCGGGGAACTCGGCGGATTCGCGCGCATCGCGGATATAGATCTGCTGGTTGCGCTGGAGAGCCATCAAAGAAGGGCTGGTTGCCAGCTCCCATCGGTCGCGCAGCTCGCGCTGCAGCAGGTTCGGATCGTGGCGCGCCATGACATATGCAAAGCCGTGTTCGGCGCTGATCGACATGATCGAGCCCATCGCCCAGCCGACCTGCTTGCACGCGGTCGTCACCAGGTTGACGAGAACCGATTCGAGGCTGCCGGTGCCGTTGATCTGCACCACGGCCTGGGTAAGGGACGAAAGTTTGGCCTTCCAATCGATGGCGCTAGAATCCTTCTGTCCGGGTACGGTTGGGCCGTTTGACGCGCAACTATGGTCCATCCGGACCGGGAATTCATACTTCGTTTCGCAGGAGACTAATCAGATCATTTCCCTCATACCGCAGGAAGAGTCTGCTGTCATCCGCCCCCTATAGTGTGTGCGAAACACTAACCAGAGGATCCTCATGTCGCTTGGCATCCGGAAATTCGCGGCGTTCGTCGAAGAAACTGTCATCGAGGCCGGCAAACCCGCCGCTCGCCCCATCACCTCCGTTGTCATCGCGGCGGTCCTGCCCAACCCCTGGGCGGGCCAAGGCTTTGTCGAGGATCTGGGGCCCGAAATCCGCCGCATCGCCCCAGAACTGGGCGCCGAGATGACCCGCCGTCTGATCTCCTTGATGGATCCCGATCGCGTCGAAGCTTTTGGCAAGGCCGCCTGCGTTGGCGTGAACGGAGAGATCGAGCACGCCTCAGCGCTGATCCATACTCTGCGTTTTGGGAACCATTTCCGCGATGCCGTGCACGGCACCGCCTTTCTGAGCTTCAGCAACACCCGAAACGCGCCCGGCGCGCTTCTTTCCCTACCGATGATCCACAAGAGCGAGACCGGAAAGCGCTCGCACTTCCTGACGGCGAATTTCCAAATCGCCGACGCGCCTGGGCCCGATGAAATTCTGGTCGCTATCGGCGCGTCGGATGGCGGCCGCGCGCATCCGCGCATCGGAGACCGCTTCAGCGACATGGCGGAGATGAAAGCCGAGCAGCAATCCGCCTAACCTAATCGACCAGTGTCGGGTCCGACTGAATGGCGGCCCGACCGGATCGGCGCGACATCGAAGTCGGTGCTCGCATCAGCCGTGCTGCCCGAACGTATCGGGCCGCGCCGCAGGCCGACATTCCGCGATTCTTGTCCCGCTCTTTTGCCCCGCCAGCGACGAGGCGGTCGTATCATCGCGGCGCGTATTCCGCGGTAGCGGACCTTGGAGCCTCTTTGTTGGAGGCTCGCGATGACAGCGCACACCGCTGGTCCATTCCCGTCGATACGGTGATCTGAAGCAGTCTTGGTAAAATCTCGACGCAGGCGAACGCCAGGCTGGCCGTTCTTCCTGATCACAGAGCCCGCCTTTCGGACGGCTCGAAGCGGCTTGCGCGTGCCGCTTGCCAATCCCCTCGCTCGGGGCGCAGTTTTGCGCTGCTATGGGCGAGAAAGCCATCAATGAGTACTGCCGTGGCGCGCTCGGGAATCCACCGGCACGCGAACCTTCTTCCTCTCATTGCTCATGTGAAAGTCGCCGTATCTGTTGGGCAACGACCGCTCGAAAGCGGGGGCTACGCTCCCGCCTTACCTGCGCTTGATGTTCGCGGCCGGGTCATGCTAGAGAGGTAATACCACTAACGATCTCACTGAAGTTTTATGCAAGGCGCCACCCGAAAATCTGCGAATGGTTACGAACGCGTGTTCGGATTCCTGCGGGAGCAATTGCTCAGTGGCGCGCTCAAGGAAGGCGACCTGCTTCTGCCAGAACGGGAGCTGTGTCAGGCTCTGGAAGTAAGCCGACCAGTGCTGCGCGAAGCGTTGCGCGCGCTCTCTATCTTCGGTGTCATCGAGATTCGACACGGCGTCGGCTCGGTCGTGTCGAGGCCGAATATCGACATCCTAGGCGACTTCTTCAGCTTCGCCCTTGCGAATAAGGGCAATGCAGTGGACGAAGTGATGGAGGCCCGGATAGCCGTCGAGTGCCAAGCGGCACGTCTCGCGGTTTCGCGTGCGGGTATCGGTGATTTCGAGAGAATGCGCGGGTTCGCTGATGCGATCGCCAAAACGATCGATGATCCCGTTGTCGGGGCCCGAGCCGATTACGAATTTCACATGGCCCTCGTCGATGCCAGCGCCGCTACCGCGCTGCGCAGCATGTATATCGCCATCGCCGATCTTCTTCAGCGTTCGCATGTGGAGCGCCGGGTGTTGGTCGCAGCCGATGCGAGCACACGCCAGCAGATCATCGACGACCACTACCGCATCCTCACCA
This sequence comes from Chelativorans multitrophicus, assembly GCF_011317445.1. Lineage (GTDB taxonomy): Bacteria > Pseudomonadota > Alphaproteobacteria > Rhizobiales > Rhizobiaceae > Chelativorans > Chelativorans multitrophicus. The sequence goes on along the minus strand of NZ_JAAAPL010000001.1, from coordinate 1,638,882 downwards.
CCCTGACAGAAGGCAATCCGGACGAAGCCGAGCGCGCGGTCAGAAACCACTTCGAGATCGGGCGGGCGATCAGGATGAGGATGTCCGTCCACCGAGCCTGAGACAGGCAAATTTACAACCCAGCCGGGAGGAAAGTATGAGACTTTTTACCATAACTGCTTGCGGTATTCTGGCCGCGCTCACCATGACGGGATCGGCCCTTGCAGATGAGGTGTCTATCCGCCTTGGGCATGTTGGTGCGCCGGTAAGCCCCCAGCAGACGATCGCTGAGCTTTTTGCCTCCAAGGTCGAAGAATACAGCGATGGCAGCGTCACCGTGCAGATTTTCAATTCCGGGACGCTGGGCAACGAACGCCAACTTCAGGAAGGCGTGCGCAGCAGCACGCTCGACATGACGATCGCCGGGACGTTTTCCTATTTCGTCCCTTGGGCCGGTGCACTTGAGGCGCCGATGCTTTATTCGAGCCTCGAGCATTTCACCAACTTCTTCTCGAGTGAGGATGGTGCGAAGCTTATGGAGGCATTTCAGGCCGATGCCGATGTGAAAGCTCTGTTCGTCGTTCCCCACGGCGGATTCCGCTATATCACTATGCGCGATATCGAGGTCAAAAGCCCGGCCGACCTTAAAGGCGTCAAGATCCGTAACCCGAACGTGCCGTCATTCAATGTGATGGCCGAGGCGGTTGGGGCGATTCCGACACCGATCGATTTTTCTGAACTCTATGTCGCGCTTCAACGCGACGTGGTGCAGGGCCAGCATAACCCGGTGGGAAATATCGTCGGCGCCAAACTCTATGAAGTGCAGGACTCCCTGTCGATGGTTCCCTGGGGTATCTCGCCTCACCTGGTATCAATGAGCACCCGCGCCTGGGAACGCTTGGACGATGCCCAAAAAGAAGCTGTCGTCCGCGCTTCCGCGGAGACCGCCAAGGAATACCCCGCTATCGCCGTCGCTGAAGAGGAGGAGCTGCTTTCCGGGATCGAGGAGCAGATCACAATCATCCGCCCGGATGAGATCGACCTCGAGGCTTTTCTCGCCACTTTCCGCGACACTGGTCTGCCAGCACTTAAAAATGAATATGGCGATGCCGCGGGCAAGTGGCTCGATGCCATCGACGCAGCCCGCTGAGTTACGCACAGGCGGAGAGTGCTAACCGCTCTCCGCCTAGCCCAAGGTAAAACTCCATGTCACTAGAAGCGTTCTACGCGGTGAGCGCGCTCATCGTGTTGCTCCTCACCGGAATCCCGATTGCTCTTGCGCTGACGCTGGCAGGTGCCTTCGGCCTGTGGCTTCTCGACTTCCCTATGCTTGTGGTGATCCAGCGTTTCGCGGCGGGATCTGAAAGCTTCGTTCTGCTCGCCATTCCCTTTTTCATCCTGGCAGGCGCGGTCATGGAAGCCGGCGGTATATCGAGGCGCCTCATAGGTTTTTGCGATGCTTGTCTGGGGTATCTTCCCGGCGGGCTTGCGAACGCGAATATCGGTGCCTCCATGGTCTTTGGCGGCATATCAGGGTCTGCGGTTGCGGATACCTCGGCGGTCGGGTCGGTCATGATCCCGGCGATGGAACGAGAGGGATACTCACGCCGCTACAGCGCGGCGGTGACGGCGGCCGCTTCCCCGGTCGGCATGATCATCCCGCCATCGATCCCGATGATCGTCTGGAGCTATATTTCAGGCCAGTCCCTCAATGAGCTTTTCATGGCGGGTATCGTGCCCGGCATCTTGATCACTCTGGCGCTTGCATTGGTCAGCACCTGGATTTGCCAACGCCGCGGGTTCCAACGAGGATTTCGTCCGTTCCGTGCGGGCTTTTTCCTGTCGTCCTTGAAGGATGGCCTGCTGGCCCTCGGTGCCCCGGTCATCATCATCGGAGGCATTCTGATCGGTGCCTTCACACCGACCGAAGCCTCCGTCGTCGCGCTCGCCTATGCGCTTATCCTTAGTTTCGGAGTTTATCGCGAGCTGTCACCCCGAAAGCTTGCAGCGGTGTTCGTCCAGGCCGGCAAGACCAGCGCCTCGATCATGTTCATCATCTGCGGCGCCACCGTATTCTCCTTTTTTCTGACGGTTTCCGGAATGCCGGCGCAAATCGGCAGCTTGATCCTCAGCGTATCCGAAACGCCGCTTGGCTTCATCATTGCTGCGGGGCTGCTGATGTTCGTGTTGGGAATGTTTCTGGATACCACCACGACCATTCTGATGGCCGGGCCGATCATCATTCCCCTGTTCAGCCAAGTCGGAGTTGATCCGTTGGTCGCTACCATGGTCATCATGGTGATCCTGGCCATCGGTCTCATCACGCCGCCTGTGGGGTTGTGCCTTTTCGTCGTCTCGTCGATCACCCCGGTCAAAGTTTGGGACGTGGCGCGGGAATGCGTGCCGTTCATTCTCGCAATGACCGCCGTCGCTGCCTTGATCTGGATCTTTCCTCCTCTGGTTACGTGGGTCGTGCCATGAGCGGCTTTGATACTTTCTTCCACCGGACATGCCAGGTGCTTGCGTATGTCCTGTCGGCGCTGACGGTCCTTTCCCTGGCCGCGATGTTTGTCGGTATCGTCGTTCAGGTCGTCGCCCGAACCCTGTTCAGCACGTCTGTGCTCTGGCTCGACGATTTGCTCATGTCCTGTTTCACAGTGTCGATCTTTTGCGGTATCGCGCTGGCCTTTCGTGCCCGGGCTCACCTAGCCATATCGACCATTGCCGACAGCCTGCCAGTCGGTGCATCGCGCCTTCTCAATAGGCTGATCGATATCGGCTGCATATTTGCCATGGCCGGAATCGGTTGGTTCGGCATCGAGTTCACGCAAAGCGGATTCGGCCAGTTCACCCCGGTCCTGCGGCTGCCGCTTGGCTGGGTCTACATCATCATTCCCGTGTCGGCCGCACTGTCGATCCTCTTTATCCTCGAAAACCAACTAACAAGTACGAAAGCACCAACATGACAGAACCCGAGGTCAGTTCATTGCCCGCGCTCGCCTTCATCGGAGCCGGGGTTATGGGGCGGCCCATGATTGCGAATCTTCGCAAAGCCGGCTTCGCCCTCAAGGCATACGACCGGAGCCCTGCGGCGCTGGAAAACCTGCGCAGCGACGGCGTCACTGTCGCGGATAGCCTGGCGGCGGCGGTTGCCGGTGCGGACGTGGTGGTGACGATGCTTCCGGATACGCCGCACGTACAAAGCGTTCTGCTCGGCGAGGATGGGATCGGAACGTTGCTGCCCACCGGAACCCTCGTTATCGACATGAGTACGATCTCGGCCTCCGGGATCCGCGCCATCGGGCAGGATCTGGCCAGTCGGGGTGTGGATCTAGTGGATGCCCCGGTCAGCGGCGGCGTAAGAGGCGCGATCGCGGGAGAGCTGTCAATCATGTGCGGCGGCTCCCCTGAGGCGTTCGCCAAGGCACGGCCAGTGCTCGAGGGGATGGGAACCACCATCATTCATGCGGGCGACCTGGGGATGGGCCAGGTGTTCAAGATGTGCAACCAGCTTATGGTGGGGGTGCATATTCAAGCCATGTGCGAAGCCTTTGCGCTCTGCCGCGCGCAGGGAGGTGATCTGAACCTTCTGCGGGAAACACTAATGGGCGGTGCAGCCGGGTCGTGGATGCTCGAAAATCTCGGGCCTCAGGTAATTGCCAAAGATGATTCCGCAGGGTTCCGCATTGACCTGCAGCTCAAGGATCTTCGTCTGGCGGGAGAGGCGGCATTCGAGAAGGGCCTGCCCCTTCCGGGCCTTGCAATGGCAACGTCACTTTATCTCGAAGCACGTGCACATGGCGAAGGATCGAACGGCAACCAGGCCATGTTCCGTACCTATGACCGTCTTACCAACCAGGCATGATCGCCGGACCGCGGCCCCCAACAATTTCGACAGGAATTTCGCATGAAAATCATTATTGGCTCAGATCACGCAGGTTATCCTCTCAAGGCCGATATCATCTCGCATATCGAAAGCCTCGGGCATGAGGTGATCGACGTTGGCTGCCACAGCACTGATCCGGTCGATTTTCCTGATATCGCGCAGGACCTCACCGACAAGCTACTGAAGGGGGAGGGCGATCGCGGGCTCATGGTTTGCGGCACCGGTGTCGGCGCCGCCATTGCCGCAAACAAGCGGGCGGGTATCCGCGCCGCGGTCGGCCACGACGTTTATTCGGCGCACCAGTGCGTTGAGCACGATGATGTTAACGTCCTTTGCATCGGCGCGCAGATTGTTGGGGCATGGCTCGCCCGTGACCTCGTCAGCGCTTATCTTAGCGCTGAATTCTCGACTAGCGAGGAGTTCCGCCGCCGTGTGGAAAAACTCAACGAGATGGACGGGCGGCGCTGAACCGCTCAGTTCAGTTGCATCGATCAGGCTGCTCCAAGGGCGGGCGGACGACTGATCAGGACTGTGTTCAAGCCATTCATCGCGGCTGACTTGGAAGACGAGGGTCTATTCGAGACCTTCGTCGCTTCCACCGATGCTCGTCTCGAGCGATTTGCGAGCAGCCGCGACGTGGCGGCGCATCAGCATTTCGGCGAGCTCGCAGTCATGGTCTGCAATCGCATCGGCGATGCGCTCATGCTCCAGAAGCGCGCGTTTGGCGCGGCCCGGCACCAGGCGATGCTGCATCCGGTAAAGGCGGAACAGCGTGTAGTACTCGCCGGAGAGCAGGTTGAAGAGCTGCTCGTTGCGCGCGATCCGCGCGATGAGAAAGTGGAAATCGGAATTGGCCCGCGCCTGCCAGTAGACCATGGCATCCGGGCTGGCGAGCACCTGCGCATGCCGTTCGAGCATCGATCGCAGCTCTTCGATGTCGGCAGGCGTGGCGTGGCGCGCGGCCTCGCGCGCGGCCAGCCCCTCCAGCACCTCGCGGATATGGAAAAGCTCGACGACGTGCTTGTGCGAGGGCACGATCACCCGCACCCCCTGGCGTGGGGTACGCGTGACGAGCTTGCGCTCCTCCAGCCGCCTGATCGCCTCGCGCAGGGGCCCACGGCTCACGCCGTGGCGCGCGGCGAGCTTGGGTTCGCTAAGCTTTGTGCCTGGGGGAAGTTCGCCTCGAACGATGGCCTCGCTCAGCTTCTCGAATAGCGAATCCGACAGCGACTGAAAGTCCTGTTCAGCCTCCGCTCCGATCTCTTCCGTCTCCACCACGAGTTCACGCCTTCTCGGTGGAATAGCGCCGTTCCAACTCGTCGAAGAAAGGCTTTGCCACAAGCCGTTGGCGCTCCTTGAAACCCGCGACCGGCCCGGATTCATCCAGCTTTCCGTCCGCCTTGAGCTTTCCGAGCGCGGCCTGCATGCCGTAGACCGCGCCCTGCAACGCCACGTTGGCATAAAGCACGAGCGAAAAACCCATTGCGTTCAGCTCGTCGAAATCCATGATCGGCGTGCGCCCGCCGACGACGAGGTTCACGAGCTGCGGCGTGCCCTTCAGGCGGGCAGGAATGGCGCGGATCTCGTCCGTGCTTTCCGGCGCTTCGACAAAGGTAATGTCCGCGCCGTCCTCGATGAAAGCCTGCGCCCGCTCGATGGCCGCGTCAAAGCCCAGTGTGGCCCGCGCATCGGTGCGGGCGACGATCAGCAGGTTTTCGTCCTGGCGGGCGTCGGCGGCGGCCTTGATGCGGCTGCGGGCTTCGGCAAGGTCCACAACGTCCTTGCCGGAAAAATGGCCGCAGCGCTTCGGGCTCACCTGGTCCTCAATCTGGATGGCGCTGGCGCCGGCACGCTCCAGGGTGCGAACCGTGTGGCGCACGTTGAGCGCATTGCCGAAGCCGGTGTCGGCATCGACGACGATGGGCAGGTCCGTCGCGTCGCGGATGGTGGCCGTATGTTGCGCGATCTCCGGCAGGCTGACGAAGCCCAAGTCCGGCATGCCGAGATAGGTGTTGGTCAGGCCCGCGCCGGAAAGATAGATCGCCTCGAAGCCCAGATCGGCGATGATGCGCGCGGCAAGCGCGTTGGCCGCACCCGGCAGCAGGAGCGCGCCGCCCTTCTCCAGCCGCGCGCGGAACGCCCTGTTGATCTCGTGATTGAGCATCGGCCTACTCCAGACCGCGGTCGAAAATGCCTTCGCCGGTTGGGCGTGACGGGTTCACGCTTCCGGCGGTGAGCGCGGGCACCAGCGCGTCGAGCGCGCCGGGGGCAAGCTTTGCAAATCCCTTGGCCGCGGACAGGAACGCCTCGCGCTCCGGCGCGCCCAGCATCTCGCGTGTGAGTCCATCGAACTTGCCGACATAATCCGGCCAGGTCCAGGGGCGAGCACCGTTGGGGTGGGCATCGGCCACCGCCCGCTCGCCGGAGATCACACGGCCGTCTTTCATGGTGACGATGAGCCTGCCGCCGAAGGCGCGTTTGGCAGGGTCTGGCTCGTGATAGCGCGTGGTCCAGACCTGGTCCTCCACCGTTCTGATCTTGTGCCAGAGCTCCACCGTGGAGGCGCGGCGTGAACGCTCGCGCGTGTAGGAATCCACATGGTGCCATTTGCGGTCTTCCAGCGCCACGGCCAGGATGTACATGATGGAATGGTCGAGCGTCTCGCGGCTCGCCTCCGGGTCCATCTTCTGCGGGTCATTGGCGCCGGTGCCGATCACATAATGCGTGTGGTGGCTCGTCTCCAAAAGGATGTCGCGCACCTCAGAAAGATCGCCAATCTGGCCGGAAAGCTCGATGGCGAGGTCGATCAGCGCCTGCGCCTGGTATTCGGCGGAATGCGCCTTGGTGTAGGTCTCCATAATGCCGCGCGGGCTCTCGCCAGGGGCGGGCAGGAAGACCTCGTAGGCGGTCTCAGGCCCGCCGAGCATCCAGGCGATGACGGAATCCTCGCCCTCATAGATGGGGGAGGGGGCCGCCTCGCCGCGCATGGCGCGGTCGATGCATTCGATGGCGAGTTTGCCGGAGAAGCCCGGCACGTAGGCTTTCCAGGAGCTGATCTCGCCCTTGCGCGATTGCCGCGTGGAGAAGGCGAGGTGGACGGCCTGGTTTACCGCCTGGAAGATGACGTCCGTCGGCAGGCCGAGCATGGCGCCAATGCCGGCCGTGGTGGCGGGGGCCAAATGGGCCACATGATCCTTCTTGTACTTGTGCAGCGAGATCGCCTTCACCAGCGCCACGTGGATCTCGTAGGCGACCGCAATGCCGCGGGCAAGAGCGGCCCCGTCCAGCCCCATCTGCTGCGCCACTGCGACCAGCGGCGAAATGGAGTCGCCCGGGTGCGAATAGTCGGCGGCAAGGAACGTGTCGTGGAAATCGAGCTCGCGCACGGCCGTCGCGTTGGCCCAGGCCGCCCATTCGGCATCGACGCGCGTCGCGGCAGGCAGGCCGAAGAGGGTTGCGCCGCGCTTGCGCGGGTGGGCCAGCGCCATCGCGCGGGCCGCCGCCACCGGCTTGCGGTTGATCGCGGCGAGTGCCACGGCGGCATTGTCGACGATGCGGCAGGCGATCATGTCCTGCACGTCGGCATCGAGCGGGCCGCAATGGGCGGCAAAATCCGCAATGTGCCAGGCAAGTTGCTCCTCGCGCGGAAGCTTTGCTGCCGAGGGGTGGACCTTCACAGTGTGTTTTTTCATTGTTTGACGTTGCCTATTGTTTTTGGTTCTTCAGCCGCATGATCTTGCCGAGAGTGTGCAACTCTTCGGAATCATGCTCTTGTTAAGCGTTGGCCCGCAGGCGCCTAAGCAGGAGTGGCGCAAGCAGGAAGAGAGCCGCGATCGTCAGGAAAATCACGGAAAGCGGGGTGGAGACGAGCATGATCGGATTTCCCTGGCCGGCGGCAAGCGCGGTGCGCAACTGCTGCTCGGCCATCGGCCCGAGGATCAGGCCGATCAGCACCGGGGCGATGGGGAAATCGTAGACGCGCATCACATAGCCTGCCACGCCGATGATCACCATGGCGATGACATCCACCAGCGAGTTCGCCACGCCCCAGATGCCGATCGTGGCAAAGACAAGGATGCCTCCATAGAGCTGCGGCGCTGGAATGGAGAGAAGCCGCACCCAGATGCCGACGAGCGGCAGGTTGAGCACCAAGAGCATCGCGTTGCCCACATAGAGCGAGGCGATCAGGCCCCAGACGAGCTGAGGGTTGGAGGAGAAGAGGAAGGGGCCAGGCTGCAGGCCATAATTCTGGAATGCGGCCAGCAGCACCGCCGCCGTGGCGGAGGTGGGCAGGCCGAGCGTCAACAGCGGGATCAGGATACCGGCGGCGGCCGCGTTGTTGGCGGCCTCGGGGCCGGCTACGCCTTCGATCGCGCCCTTGCCAAACTCTTCCGGGTGTTTCGTCAGCTTCCGCTCTAGCGTGTAGGAAAGCATGGTCGGGATCTCAGAGCCGCCGCCCGGCAGCGCCCCGATGGGGAAGCCGAGCGAGGCTCCCCTGAGCCACGGTTTCCACGAGCGTTTCCAATCCTCGCGCGACATCCAGATCTGGCCGCGAATGGGGATGATCTCGGAACTGTTTTTCCGATAGCGGCTCGCGACGTAAAGGATTTCGCCGACCGCGAAGAGCGAGACAAGCACGACCGCCAGTTCCATGCCGTCAAAGAGGCCTGGTACGCCGAATGTGAGCCGCGCCTGGCCGGTCATCTGGTCGATGCCGATAAGGCCGAGCGCCAGGCCCAAAAACAACGATATGAAGCCGCGCACGCGCGAGGTACCCATCACCACCGCCATCGAGGTGAAAGCCAGCACCGTCAGCGCGAAATAGTCCGCCGGGCGGAAGTAGAAGGCGATCTCGGCGATGGCCGGGGCGGCGAAAGTCAGCGCCAGGGTGGCGATTGTGCCGGCCACGAAAGAGCCGATGGCGGCAGTCGCAAGCGCCGAGGCGCCGCGGCCTGCACGCGCCATCTTGTTTCCCTCGAGCGCGGTCATCATGGAGCCTGCCTCGCCCGGCGTGTTGATGAGGATCGAAGTGGTCGAGCCGCCATACATGGCGCCGTAGAGCACGCCCGCGAACATGATGAAGGCGGATGTCGGCGCGACGCTGATGGTGACCGGGAGCAGGAGCGCGATGGTGAGCGCCGGGCCGATGCCGGGCAGGATCCCTATGGCCGTGCCGAGCACCGAACCCACCAGCGCCCAAAAGAGATTGATGGGCTGGAGCGCGACCTCAAAACCTTGCAGGAGCAGCGAAAAGGTTTCCATGGCTGCCTCCTAGATGCCCGCAAGCGGCAGGAAGCTGCCGATCTGCAGGCCGAGCTGCGTGAAGAGGAGCCAGGCGAGGCTTCCCAAAATAGCGCCGGTGATAAGGTCGATCACGGTTTTGCGCGAGCCGAAGGCGCGGGCGACGAGCGTGAAGGAGAGCATCGCCGTAAAGGGAACGCCAAGCGCCTCTATAGTGAGGACCGGCACAATTGCCGCCGCAAGCGCGGTGAGGAAGGCCGTCATGTCCGCCTTGTCGGAGCCGGATGCGTCCTCGGTGTCCTGCGGGACGAATTTTTCGCCACGCGCGATCTGCATCAGGAGCAGAAGGCCGAGGAGAACGAGGCCACTGCCAACCAGCGTGACGAAAAGGCCCGGACCTACCCCGGCATAGCGGGCGGCCTGGGGCAGGCTGAAGGCACCGTAAAGGCAGACGCAGCCAAGCGCTATGACAAGGCCGCCCAGCCACCAGGGGCGGGGGGCGGCAGCGCCGCCTCCCGCCGTGTCGCTTTGCGGCCAGTTACTTGGCAAGGCCGGCCTCTTTCAGGATGGCGCCGATGCGCTCGTTTTCTTCCTTGATGAAGGTGCCGAACTCTTCGCCGGAAAGGAAGAACTGGTCCCAGCCCTGCGTTTCCAGCACCTTCTGCCAGGGCTCGCTGCCGTTCATCTGCGTGAAGCGGTCCACCCATGTCTGGTAGTTGTCTTCGGGCATGCCAGGCGCGCCGAGAAAGCCACGCCAGTTGGCAATATCCACGTCATAACCCGCTTCCTTGAAGGTGGGCACGTCGAGGCCGGCCTTCCGCTCGGCGGAGGTGATGCCGAGAATGCGGATGCGGCCCTGCTCGGCGAACTGCTGGAACTCGGAGATGCCGGAAATACCCGCCGCCAGCGTTCCGTTGACTATGCCTGTCACCGTCTCCGCACCGCTCGCCTGCGGAATATAATTGAGATCGGCGACCGGAATATCCGCAGCCTGTGCGAGTAGCGCCAGCGCGATGTGATCGACGCCGCCCGCCGAGCCGCCGCCCACGGCGTTGGCGCCGGGATCGGCCTTCACCGCCTCGACCAGGTCCTGCAGACTCTGGTGCGGCGAGTCGGCGGAGACCGCGATTACCAGATATTCGGCGGTCAGCCGTGCAATCGGGCGAAATTGGGAAAGGTCGATCGGCGAGTTGTTGAGGATAATCGAGCCCACGGTGATAGCGCCGAAGACAGCAAGCGCATCGGGCTTGCCGCTCTGCGATCCCTGGAACTCGGCAAGGCCGATCGTGCCGCCGGCTCCGCCCTTGTTCGTAAAGTTCACACCGCCGGTATAGATGCCGGCCTCGTTCATGGCCTGAAAAGCCTGGCGCCCGGTGGAATCCCATCCACCGCCCGGATTGGCCGGCAGCATGAGATTGACCTGTGCCTGCGCAGTTCCCGTAGCCAGCGCAGCAAACATGGCGAGCGGCAGAAGCGCCGTCTTCAAATTCATCGCAATTCCTCCCTTAGGTTTTGGGCAAGCAATCGTGCCCACTCGACGAAGTGACCCATCCCAACCAAGGTTGTCGACAGATACGAGTCTCATATAAGGCGATACCGACTGATGTTGTCAACCTGGAAGGTTTCTGTCGACAATTTTGCTCGAAGATGAAGTCTCCCTCGCGCACCTTTGAAAAACATCGCTATTTCAACGGGATCTTCACCGGCCTACCACTTTACCGGCTAAATCGATTGAAATCGCGGCGGGGTCGCTGCTAGCTTGCTCCCGGACCGAACATAACGCCTCGCAGATGATGAAGCCGACCGGAACGCGCGGTTTCGGAAGCACTGATCCGTTCGGGGGTAAGCCGATGCTTGTGTTTGCAGCGAAACTCCGTTCCTCACGAAAGCTCCGGTTTGCAGGGCATAATTGCACGACTGCATTTGACAAATGCGCATTAATTTAACATGTTAAATAAGCGATGGAGTGATGGATGCCGCATTTGTCGATCGAATATTCCGCTGGGCTTGAAACCCGGACAGATGTTGCCGGCCTCTGCAGAGCGCTGCACGGCGCGATGCGTGAAACGGGAATCTTCCCGCTGGCGGGCATCCGCGTCCGGGCTCACAAGGCCGATTACACGATCGTGGCGGATGGGCTGGCCGAGAACGATTTTGTCGCCATGACTTTGTCGGTCGGTTCGGGGCGCTCGGTCGAGGCGCTGAAACAAGCGGGCGAGCTGATATTTGCAGCGGCGCGTGCGGCGCTCGCCGAACCACTCTCAACCCCTCATTTCGCCCTGTCTCTCGAAATCCGGGAAATAGACCCGAACCTGAATTGGAAAGAGACGCCCATTCACGCTCGCGTGTCGGGTTGACCTGAAGGAGATTGCTTATGAGCGTTCTCAACGAGAACATCGCGCGCGCCGTCGAATATCTGAAACCGTTTCGCGAAGGCGGTGTCCTGAACCATGTCGGTGGCGCACAGGTACCTGCTGCTTCCGGCGAGACGTTCGAGACCGTCTCGCCCGTCGACATGTCGACACTTGCCAAGGTGGCCAGGGGTGGGGCGGCCGACACCGACAAGGCGGTTGCCGCGGCCAGCGAAGCGTTCAAAACATGGTCGAAGACATCGGGCGCAGAGCGACGGAAGATCCTGATCAAGGTGGCCGAAGGGATCGAGGCGCGGGCTGAGGAGATCGCGTTCATCGAGTGCATGGATACCGGACAGGCGCTTCGTTTCATGTCCAAGGCGGCTATTCGCGGCGCCGAGAACTTCCGTTTCTTTGCCGATCAGGCACCAGGCTCCGAGGACGGCAGGGCGCTTCGGACCCCCGCCCAGATGAATGTCACCTCGCGCCGCCCTATCGGGCCGGTGGGTGTGATTACGCCGTGGAATACGCCTTTCATGCTCTCGACCTGGAAGATTGCTCCGGCGCTGGCGGCGGGCTGCACGGTAGTGCACAAGCCGGCGGAGTTCTCCCCGCTCACGGCCAACCTGCTCGTGCAGATCGCTGAGGAGGCCGGACTGCCGAAGGGCGTTCTGAACGTCGTGAATGGCTACGGAGAGGAGGCAGGCCGCGCCTTGACGGAGCATAAGGGGATCAAGGCAATCGCCTTTGTCGGCGAAAGCCGTACCGGTTCCATGATCATGAAGCAGGGCGCAGACACGCTAAAGCGCGTCCATTTCGAGCTTGGCGGAAAGAATCCCGTTATCGTGTTCGACGACGCCGATCTCGACCGTGCGGTCGATGCCGCCGCTTTCATGATCTATTCACTGAACGGGGAGCGTTGCACGTCCTCATCACGCCTGCTTGTGCAGGAATCGATTTACGAGGAATTCACCCGGCGCGTGGCCGAGGTCGCGCGCGGCATAAAAATCGGCCACCCCCTCGATCCTGAAACGGTGATCGGTCCGCTGATTCACCCTTCGCATGAAAAGAAGGTGCTTTCCTATTTCGAAAAGGCGAAAGAAGAAGGCGCGATCATCGCAACGGGCGGCGAGAAATATGGCGAAGCCGGCTGCTTCGTGCGCCCGACGCTGTTTACGAACGCCCGCAACGACATGGCGATCGCTCAGGAGGAGATTTTCGGTCCGGTGCTGACGGCCATCCCGTTCAAGGACGAGGACGAGGCGCTGGCCATCGCCAACGATGTGAATTATGGCCTGGCAGCTTATCTCTGGACGCGGGATCTGGGTCGGGCGATGCGCATGACCGACAATCTGGAGGCCGGAATGATCTGGGTGAACTCGGAGAATGTGCGCCATCTGCCTACGCCATTCGGCGGGGTGAAGGCCTCTGGCATCGGGCGTGATGGCGGCGACTGGTCGTTCGATTTCTACATGGAAACGGTGAATGTCAGCTTCCCGCGCAGGGAACACAAGGTCTCGAAACTCGGCGGCTGAAGCCCGCTTCCGAAGGCGCGCTGGCCAAAGTCTTTATAGGGAGAAGAATCATGCCGATCTCGGCTCCGACCCTTTATCCGCCGTTCAACATTATCCGGCTCAGCCATGTCGAGTTTGGCGTTAAGGATCTCACCGCCTCGCGTGCCTTTTATGTCGATACGCTCGGCCTTCAGGTAACCGACGAAGACGATGAAGTGATTTACCTGCGCGCGCTGGAAGAGCGCGGCCATCACTGCATGGTTCTACGCAAATCCGCAGAAAGCCTCGTCAGGGCCTTGTCGTTCAAGGTCTTCGATGAGGAGCAACTTGATATCGCGCATTCATGGTTCCAAAAACGCGGCCATCCGGTCGCCTGGGTCGAACGGCCCTACCAGGGACGCACGCTCGCGACCACGGACTGCTTCGGCGCGCCGATAGAGTTTTATTTCAAGATGGACCGGCTGGAGCCGATCCACCAGAAATATGCGCTCTATCGTGGAGTGAGGCCGCTTCGGATCGACCACTTCAACTGCTTTTCGCCGGATGTGGACAAGGCCGTCGAGTTCTATGGTGAGATAGGGTTCCGCGTCACCGAATATACGGAGGACGAGGAGAGCGGCAAGCTATGGGCCGCCTGGACCCACCGCAAGGGCGGTGTCCATGACCTGGCCTTTACCAATGGATTCGGCCCACGGCTGCACCATACCGCCTTTTGGGTTCCCACACCGCTCAACATCATAGACCTCTGCGATTTGATGGCGACGACCGGCTATGTCGCCAATATCGAGCGGGGACCGGGCCGCCACGGCATCTCCAATGCCTTTTTCCTTTATATCCTGGACCCCGACCGGCACCGGATCGAGATCTACTGCTCCGATTATCAAACGGTTGATCCCGACCTCGAGCCGATCAAATGGGACCTCAAGGACCCACAGCGTCAGACGCTTTGGGGCGCCCCGGCACCGAAATCCTGGTTCGAGCACGGCTCGCTCTTCGAGGGGGTCGAACCCGTTCATTCCCGTCTCGAAGCAAGCCCGATCATCGCACCTTAAGGAAAGCTCATGCTCACCGACGCCAGCCTCGTGAAGCAAGCGGCCCTGATTGGGAACCGGTAAGTACCCGCCAGCGAGAGTGCGCTTTAGCGCCAGTAAGAATTCAAGGGAGGACCATGGTCATGACAGCAATTCCCGCTCGCATCGCGGCGTTCCGGGCAAATGGCGCCGATCGCTTCGGTGTGGTGACCGAAGAAGGCATCATCGATATGACGCTCGAATATGGCAGCCGCTTCAAGGGCCTGAAGGAGGTGATCGAGGCGGGGGCGCTCGAGGAGGTGATCGGCTCCGCCAAGGGGCGTGCGCCGACCTACCGCGAAGAGGATGTTACTTACCTCATTCCGATCGCAACTCCCGAAAAGCTGATCTGCATCGGCGTGAACTATCCGGACCGCAATGCCGAATACAAGGATGGCCAGTCCCAACCGACGAAGCCCTCCATATTCATTCGTTTCCCGCGGACTTTCACCGGACATGGCCAGAATCTCGTTCGTCCGCCGGAAAGCGAGCAGCTCGACTATGAGGGTGAGGTGGCGATCGTCATCGGCAAGGGCGGCCGCCGCATCGCCAGAGAGCACGCCTATGATCATATCGCGGCGCTCACCCTCTGCAATGAAGGCACGATCCGTGATTGGGTGCGCCATGCGAAATTCAACGTGACGCAAGGCAAGAACTGGGAAAGATCGGGCTCGCTTGGTCCATGGCTGGTGCCTTTTCGCGATGCATCGCAGCTTGATATCGAGCTGACCACGCGTGTGAATGGCGAAGTCCGCCAACAGGACCGCACCAGGAACATGATCTTCGATTTCCGCTATATCATCGAATATGTATCGACCTTCTGCGCGCTTGCACCGGGTGATGTGATCATCTGTGGGACGCCCACAGGCGCGGGCGCGAGGTTCGATCCGCCGGTTTGGCTCAAGCCCGGCGATGTGGTGGAGGTCGAAGCCGAAGGCATAGGCATCCTGCGCAACGGCATTGAGGACGAGTGATGCTGAGCAGGGCTGAGATCGAACTGGCTGCGGCCGATCTGTTGCGTGCCGAAGAGACGTGCGCTCAGATCGGGC
This sequence comes from Chelativorans multitrophicus, assembly GCF_011317445.1. Lineage (GTDB taxonomy): Bacteria > Pseudomonadota > Alphaproteobacteria > Rhizobiales > Rhizobiaceae > Chelativorans > Chelativorans multitrophicus. The sequence goes on along the minus strand of NZ_JAAAPL010000001.1, from coordinate 1,623,792 downwards.
TTCTGTCCATCCGGCACCCCGAGATCACGCTCGACGATGCCTATGCGATTCAGTCGGCCCAGATGGCGCAAAAGCTCGCCAGAGGCCGCAAGATCATCGGCTGGAAAATCGGGCTGACTTCGAAGGTCATGCAGGATGCGCTCGGTATCGACACGCCGGACAGCGGCGTGATCTATGACGATATGGATTTTGCCAGCGGCTCGACGGTCCCCGCAGGCCGGTTCATACAGCCGCGGATCGAGACGGAGATCGCCTTCGTCATGAAGTCACCGCTCGACGGCAAGGTGTCACGGGAGGACGTGCTCGCCGCCACGGATTACGTTGCACCTGCCATCGAGATCCTCGATACGCGAATCCAGCGAAAGGATCACGAGACAGGCCAGACGCGCAGGATCTTCGACACCGTAGCGGACAATGCCGCCAATGGTGGAATCGTTCTGGGATGCGAACGGCACGGGCCCGAGGACTTCGATCTGCGCTGGGTTGGCGCTATCGTATCCAAGAACGAGCAGGTGGAGGCAACCGGCCTCGGAGCGGCGATTCTCAACGATCCGGTGCAGGGCATTGTTTGGCTCGCGCGCCGTATGAATCAGTATAATCAGCGGATCGAGGCCGGGCAGGTCGTCCTTGCCGGCTCGTTCATCGCACCGATCGAGTGCCCGCCAGGAACGAAGATCCATGCCGATTTCGGCAGTTTCGGATCTGCTTCGATTACCTTTGCCTGAAAGGATTGCATCATGCCAGCACCGAGGAACAGCTTCAAGGCGCGGTTGAAGAAGGGAGAGACCCAGATCGGTCTTTGGCTGGGACTTGCCGAAGCAACCACGGCGGAGCTCGCGGCGGGAGCGGGCTTTGACTGGCTGGTGATCGACGGCGAACACGGACCCAACGGGCTGCGGGATGTACTCGATCAGCTGCGGGCGATTGGCGACGCCTCCCATCCGGTGGTGCGGGTGCGAGACCATAACCGCGCTGAGATCAAGCAAATGCTGGATCTGGGAGCACAGACGCTGCTCGTGCCGATGATCGAAAGCGGCGCACAGGCCGCCGAGGTCGTAAAATCCATGCGCTACCCGCCCGAGGGGGTTCGTGGCGTCGGCGCGTCACTTGCGCGCGCGTCGCGCTACAATGCAATCTCCGATTATCTGCAAACGGCAAATGACGAAGTCTGCCTTTTGCTTCAGGTCGAAAGCCGCGCGGGCATCGCCGCGCTCGATGAAATCCTGGCGCTCGATGGGGTCGACGGTGTCTTTGTCGGTCCTGCCGACCTCGCTGCCGATATGGGCTATCGCGGCAAACCGGGTGCGCCGGAGGTGCAGGCGGTGGTCACGGACGCACTGGCTCGCATCCGCAGAGCCGGAAAGGCTGCGGGAATTTTGACGTCAGACCAGACGCTCGCCAAAGGTTATGCGGAAATGGGGGTGGAGTTCCTGGCCGTCGGGTCCGACGTGGGGGTGTTTTCTGCCGGGCTGAAAGCTCTGCGTGCCGCTTTCTGAGCCGTAATTCGTTCACGGTGCCCGTGAGCATCTATGAGCGGTTGTTCCGGTTGGGACCCTAAACCTCTGCGGCCAGACTTGTGATCGACGGGATCAGGATGCGGTGAGGACGGCTGCATGCCACTACTGTTATGCCGGTAGCAGCCACAGTTGCCTTCGCCCCAAGGCGAGTGTGTTACGCGCGCGATCCATCGTGCAGGAACGCACCACATGCGATGTTGATCCGCCTGCCGATTCCCTTCCGGCTCAAGCGGCCTCGCACCAGTCTCTCGCCTTCCGCAGATCCTCGACGAAGCGTTCGTATTCAGCCTCGGCGCGTTCCTTTTCGGGCAGCCGCAGGAGATAGGACGGATGCACGGTAACGAGGATGGAGAAGCTGTCGGCAGCAATCACCTGCCCACGGGCCTTGGTGACAGGCACGGGGCGGCCGGTGAGACCCAGCATGGCGGTAGCGCCCAGAGCGACCACGAGCTTCGGCTTGACGGCGCTGATCTCGCGGTCCAGCCAGAAGCGGCACTTCGACACCTCACCGCCGCTCGGCTTCATATGCACGCGCCTTTTTCCGCGCGGCTCAAACTTGAAATGCTTCACGGCATTGGTGACGTAAGTCTTCTGCCGCGCAATTCCCGCTTCGAGAAGCGCGCGCTCGAACACCTGGCCGGCGGGGCCGACAAAAGGCCTGCCGGCAAGGTCCTCTTGGTCGCCTGGCTGCTCGCCCACAAACATGATCTCGGCCTCGGGTGCGCCCTCGCCGGGCACGGCTTGGGTCGCCGGCCCGTGCAGCGGGCACAGTCTGCAGGATTGGATCTCCTCTCGCAGGACGTCGAGCGGCAGGAGCTCGCCAGATTGCGCGGAGATTGATGCCATTCGCTCTGCAAGTCTCTCCGCGAAACGTGGCGGGGTTTCTGGCGCGGTGGTCTCCATTTCGGCGACGCGAGCGCCCGCTGCCCGCACCATATCGGGGATCAACGCCGTCTCGGGCATCGTCGCCCAATGCCGCTTTGGCATCTGCGCCACCATGGCCTTCACGCGCAGGCGAGCCGGGTTGAAAGTGGCACGAAAATATGCCGTCCACAGCTCATCAAGGACCGTATCGCCCGCCTCGGCAGGCCGCGCTGCCGGCGGGCCGAAAGCCAGAACGCCCCCTTGCCAGGCTATGGTCCCGATCGGCGTTGCGATCAGCCAGTCCATATTGCTGAACCGGTCCACGAAAAATGGCGCGGCCAACCGAAGCATGCGATGCTGCGGTTCATGCCAGGCAACGAAAATCCGCGCGCCATCAATTTCCCGCTCGGCGAAGCGCACATAGGCCTGCATGCGGTAGATATCCTTGTCGACCGCCTTTGCGTAGCGCTGCGCCTTGGCGGCGTCGGGATCGGCCGGGTTGTCGAGCACGTGGCGCTCGCCGCGATGGATGCGCCACAGCAGCCGATAGAGCAGCGCGAAACGGTCCGCTTCGCTGTGGCAGACAATTTTGGGGACGAGATTTGCATAGCCACGCGGAACTCTTACGTTCGCAACTGAAACGCGTTCCGGCGCCTCCTCCGCGAACAGCGGCAAGGTGCCACCCACGCTGAAGTGAACATCCTCGGGCGCAATACCGCGTGCAAGGCAGTGCCGCGCGGCCGCACGGAACTCTTCCACGCTGCAATCTTCCCCGAGAGGTATGGACAGCATTTCAGAGCCCCAGGGAAAGCTGCTGCGGAGCGACCAAACGCTGCCTCAGCCTTGGTTGCTCAAGCAGGCTGCCCGGCTGCCAATCGGGTGTCAGTACAAACGGCCGAACGCGCTTGAGCGAACCGGTGAGCCGCGCCAGCTCCGCAAGGCGCAGGCTGCCGTGCCGGCGTGCGGCGATGATCCGGTCCACCGCTTTTACCCCCAGCCCCGGAACGCGCAGCAGCAGTTCCCGGCTGGCCTTGTTGACGTCCACCGGGAAGAAATCGCGATGGGAAAGCGCCCAGGCGAGCTTCGGATCGATCGACAGATCGAGCATGCCGCCGGGCAGAGCCTCCTCCACTTCCGGCAGAGAGAAGCCGTAAAAGCGCAGCAACCAGTCTGTTTGGTATAGCCGGTGCTCGCGGATAAGCGGCGTCGGCTCTGCCGGAAGCACGGCCGATGGGTGACCCGTTGGGCTAAAGGCGGAATAGTAGACGCGCTGCAGTGCATAGGAGGCGTACAGACGTGCGCTGCTGCGAAGAATATCGAGATCAGTGGAGGAATCGGCTCCTACGACGATTTGCGTGCTCTGCCCCGCCGGCGCGAAGCGCCGCAGGCGCGCTTTGCCTCCACGCGAAGGCGCGCTGCCTTCTTCTATGCGGGAGCGGGCACGCGCCAAGCCGCGCTTTATCTCAGTCGCGGATTTTTCCGGAGCCAGCTTTTCGAGGGCCGCCTCGGCCGGCATCTCCACATTCATCGACAGCCGATCAGCGTAAAGCCCGGCCTCGTCCAAGAGCTCAGGGCTCGCGCCCGGAATGGTTTTCAGATGAATGTATCCCCTAAACCCGTGCTCCTCCCGCAGAGCTTTCGCAACGCGCACCAGATCGGCCATGGTTTCGTCCGCCGAGCGGGCAATGCCGGAGGAAAGAAAGAGGCCCTCGATGCAATTACGACGATAAAGATCGAGAGTGAGCTGAACGACCTCCTCCACCTTGAAGCGCGCGCGCGGCGCGTTGCTCGATCTGCGGCTCACGCAATAGACGCAGTCATAGATGCAGAAATTGGTCAGCAGAATTTTGAGAAGAGAAACGCAGCGCCCGTCCGGCGTGAAGGCGTGACAGATACCTTGGCCCGTCACGGACCCTATGCCCTTTTCTGCCTTCCGCTTTTCGCCGCCCGAGGAGACACAGGACGCGTCGTATTTGGCGGCATCGGCCAGGATCTCCAGCTTCTGTAGCAGGTTGAGCGGCATGGCCCGGCTCCAAAGTTCCTGTTTTGTTCTAAATTAGAGCCGTATTGGCGGTGAGGCAAGGGCGAAAAGGCGCCAAGTCGTCGCATGGGGCGCTGCGTCTTATACCGGTCACAACGATGGTCGATAGGCCGTCTTGACATTCGTGAAGAACGCGGTTGCGTAGCGCCCCTGCTCGTGCGGCTGAGAGGCGCCCAGCTGCATTGCCGGTGGCAAAGGATTTCGGGAGCGGTGCGACATCCGCAGAATGCACGATCTGGAGCGAAAGTGGGGAACTGACAGTATGCTGAAGAAGCGGCTAGGAATATCGCGCAATGGGTTGAGGATTGGAACGCATCGCCATTCAATCCTAGCTCGGAGTAGCCTGCTGGTTGCCACGGTGTTGACGTTAGCGGGGCCCACTCCCGCTGCCGCCCAGCCTTTCGAGGGCTGCCCCTCCAATCCAATCTTCGCGGTGTTCAAGGACGTCGGTCGGACCGGTCGGATGCCGCCTGCAATGGGGAGCTGGATTGGAGATCCAGATGCTCAAAAGATCGTTCCTTGGAAAGTCTTCGACAATGTCCATTATGTCGGCGTCTGCTGGGTGTCCGCGTGGGCGATCCGCACCGAGGACGGGGTGGTGCTGATTGACACGCTCCATGAGCCAAATGTCGACCAGCTCATCGCCAATCTCAACGAAGTTGGAATTGGCCTGGACGAAATCAAATATGTGCTGATGACGCACGGCCATTACGACCATGTGGGCGGAGCCTTCAAGCTTAAGCCTTTGCTGCCCAACGCGAGATTCGCAATGACGCGAGCCGGCTGGGATGAAGCACTGGAATCGGCAAAACAGTCCGAGGGCACACCGCGTGCCTGGCAGATGATTCAGCCGGACATGGTGGTTAAGGACGGCGATGTGATCAAGCTGGGCGGCAATGGTTTTGGCATTCTGGAAACGCCCGGCCATACCTGGGGCACGGCTTCTTATACCTATGATGTCAAAGATGGCGGGAACACCTATCGGGCCATTACGGTCGGGGGGCTGGCCCTCACATCCGTTAATGGCTCACAGCAGGTGGAGTCCTATATCGCCAGCGTCGATCGTATCAAGCGGCTTGTCCAGCAGCCGGGCAATCCGATTGCGGTTCATTTAACAACCCATTCCTTTTCGGCCGGCCTGATGGAAGCTCGCGAAAAGCTCGCCGCTCGCCAACCCAATCAAACGCATCCGCTGGTCGACCAGCAGGACTTGCTCGCACAGCTTGACCTCTTGCGGGGCGGCGCTTTACGGCGGCTTGAAGTGGAGCGCCGAGCCGGGCGGTAAAGCGCTGGGCCAGTCGCAATTTTTGTTGAGAGCTCGCGTTGCTGAGGTCAGACGAGCCGGCGCGTCGGCCTCTCCAGCTTGATCGCCAGACCGTTCTGGAACCGGCGAACTGATTGCCGCTGTTCATATTCCCGTTCCGCTTCGAGCAGGACAACCCAGAACTAATTCAGCTCCGCGGCTGTGTCCTATCCTTTGGAAAGTACAATTCTTCGCCGAAAACTTCCATTCCGCTGCGACCTGAGCGTGCTAGCCTTCCTGTGTTGAAAGCCGAAAAAAACTGCCGGCAAGGTCAGAGGGAGGCGCTTCGACGGGCCGGAGGGCATAGGGAGGAATTTTCATGACCGCCACCTCACGCAGGGCAATCCTGCGCACACTTGGTATTTCCGTTTGCATGTTTGCCGTTGCTGCAGCGGCACCTGCCGTCAGCCAGGAGCGGACGTCCGTCAAGATCGGTTATGCGATCTCCAAGACGGGGCCAAATGCCGGCGGCGCCGGCATCACCACGCTGCCGAACTATGAGCTCTGGGTCAAGGAGGTGAACGAGGCCGGGGGTCTTGAGCTGCCCGACGGTTCACGACTGCCGATCGAGGTGGTCGAATATGATGACCGCTCCTCGGCCGAAGAGGTGGTGCGCGCTATCGAGCGTCTGGCCACGCAGGACGAGGTGGATTTCATCCTGCCGCCCTGGGGCACCGGGTTCAACCTAGCCGTGGCCCCGTTGTTCGATCGGTTCGGCTATCCGCAACTCGCTGTTTCCTCGGTCACCGACAAAGCACCGGAATTCGTTCAGCGCTGGAAGCGCAGCTTCTGGATGCTGGGCGGGGGCAGCGACTATACGGATGCGCTTGCCGGCCTTTTGAAGAAGACCAACGACGAGGGCAAAATCAACAATAAGGTTGCCATGATCTCGGTGGCGGACGGCTTCGGCATCGACCTCGTCACCGCCGCACGTCCTTCGTTCTCGGAGGCGGAGCTGGAGGTGGTCTACGACGTCACCTATCCGGCGGGTACAACCGACTTCACATCCATGATCAACGAGGCGGCGGGAAGCGGAGCGGATACGTTCGTGGCCTTCTCCTATCCGCCGGAAACCTTCGCGATCACTCAGCAGGCACAAGTGGCGAAATTCAATCCCAAGGTGCTCTATCTCGGAGTCGGCACGGGTTTCCCGAACTATGGCGCCGATCTCGGGCCGAATGCCGAGGGCGTGATGAGCCTCGGCGGAATTGACCCGAACAATCAAGCGAATACGGCCTACCGCAAGCGGCATGAGGAGGTAACCGGCCGTGCGCCAGACTTCTGGGGCAGTGTGGTGACCTTTGCCAGCCTCCAGATGCTGCAGGAGGCCGTAAAGCGCCGTGGCCTGGACCGCGAGGCCGTTTCCGACGAGCTTTCCAACGGCACGTTCGAAACGGTGCTCGGCGAGGTGAAGCTTGAGGACAATCAGCTGCGCAAGCTGTGGTTCGGCGGGCAATGGCAGAACGGGAATTTTGTCGCCGTGGCTCCGGTAGACCGCGAAGGCGTTTCCCAAGCCATCATGCCAAAGGCGTCCTGGCAGTAAGCCCCAGGACGGGAGGCGGCCGATGCTTGTCACTACGATCATCAATGGCTTGGTGCTTGGCGGCACCTACGCGCTCGTCGCCATGGGGCTCACCATTCAATACGGCATCGCGCGCATTATGAATCTCGCCTATGGCGAGACAATCATCGCCGCCGCCTTTCTCGCCTTTGTCCTGAACGGGGCGCTTGGCATCGCCCCGCTCCCAAGCCTGCTCATAGCAGCACCCGCGGGGTTCGCGCTCAGCTACGTCATTTATGGGCTGATGCTGCGCCCTCTTGTCCGGCGATCCGGGGGAGGGGCGGGGCTGGAGGTGAATTCCATTCTCGCTACCTTCGGCCTTCTGTTCGTTATCCAAGGCATCATGCTGGTTCTCTTCGGCGGAGATTATATCAGCTACAGCTACATGAATTTCGGCGTCGATGTTCTTGGCGCGAGCGTGGCGGCCAACCGCCTGCTCGCACTGGTTCTTGCCGTCGTCCTGGGCGGCGGGCTCTACCTTCTCCTGACGCGCACGCTCTGGGGCACTGCCCTTCGTGCGGTGGCCGTTGCGCCGCAGTCCGCGCCGCTGGTCGGGATCGACGCCAATCGTGCTGCTCGTTTTGCCTTTGCCCTGGGCGGGGCACTGGCCACCTGCGGCGGCGTCGTTATTTCCATGTATCAAACCTTCACGGCCAGCTCCGGCGTGATCTTCACCATGAAGGCGCTGATCGTCGTGATCCTAGGGGGTGTGGGCAATCTTGCCGGAGCGCTCTCGGCCGGTCTCTTGCTTGGCCTGGTCGAAACCCTGGTCGCCACTTATGTGAGCCCAGGGCTGACGCTCGCCGCCGTCTATCACATCTTTCTCGGCGTTCTGCTCTGGCGTCCCTCCGGCTTGTTCGGGAAGGCGCGGCGATGAAAAGCGCGTTCGTCTGGGTTGCGCTTGTGCTCGTCCTTGCCGCGCTCGCGGCCGCTCCCTTCTTCATGCAAGCCTATGGGCTCGGGCTGCTCATCGGCTTGATGGGGTATGTGACGCTTGCGAGCGCGTGGGCGCTGTTCTCGGGCCGCACGGGTTACATTTCACTTGCAACGGTCGCCTTCTTCGGCATCGGAGCCTATATGGTGGCCGCGTTCAACGAGGTGTTGCCATATCCGCTCGTGCTCGTGGTGGCGGCGCTGGCGGGACTTGCCCTGGCGCTGGTCGTCGGCCTTTCCACGTTGAGGCTTGCCGGCGTCTATTTCGTGATCTTTACCTTCGGCCTCGCAGAGCTCGTGCGCCAGCTCGTCACCTGGTACGAAATCAACGTGACGGGCACGCTCGGGCGCTACATCTTCATGTCACTGGGGCCCGAGCACATTTATTGGCAGCTCCTGGCGCTCGCGGCGGCTACCCTCTTCATCACCTGGCGTATAGACCGCTCTCGGCTCGGGCTGGCTTTGCGCGTCATCGCCGATGACGAGGTGGTGGCGGCGCATCTGGGGATTAACCTCGCACGCACCAAGCTCGCGCTTTTTGCGCTCTCGTCGGTCATTATTACATTGGTGGGCGCGGTCCAGGCGCCGCGATGGACCTATATTGAGCCAGCCATCGCCTTCAATCCCACCGTTTCCTTCCTCACGCTCGTGATGGCTCTGTTGGGCGGGGCTTCGCGGCTGTGGGGTCCGGTGCTCGGCGCGGTGCCGCTCTTCCTGCTGTTCGAGTGGTTGTCGGCAAATTTCCCCAACCACTACTCGATCCTCCTGGGGCTTCTCTTTATCGCCATCGTCTTCGCGGTTCCCAAGGGGATTGTCGCGCTGGTTGAGACGCGCTTCAGGACCAATGAGCGTGCGTTCCGACCTGTTGCAATGGAGGCGGAGGGCAAGCCGTGAGTGCGACGCTGCTTACCTTATCAAGCCTTTCCAAGCGCTTCGGCGGTCTCGTCGCTGTGAACGAGGTGAGCTTTCAAGTCGCCGCGGGTGAAATCGTCGGGCTGCTTGGGCCCAACGGGTCCGGCAAGACGACTGTGCTCAACATGATCTCGGGCAGCCTGAGACCGACCGCCGGATCCATCGATCTGGCGGGAGCGCGCCTTTCGGGCCTGGCCGCGCATCGGATCGCCGCGCTGGGCGTGGCGCGCACCTTCCAGCTGGTGCGCATCCTGCCTTCGCTCACAGTGGGGGAAAATGTGCTGGCCGCTCTTGCCTTTCGCAGCAAGCCATTATGGGGGCGGGAAGCGCGGGACAGGGCCGACGCCCTGCTTGAGGAAGTAGGCCTTGCCGGGCGCGGCGAAGAACGCGCGGCGGATCTCACCTATATCGACCAGAAGCGGATGGAGCTGGCGCGCGCTTTGGGCGCCGAGCCACGCCTGCTGCTGCTCGATGAGTGGCTTGCGGGCCTCAATCCGGCTGAACTCAGGCTCGGTATAAACTTGATCGCCGCATTGCGCGAGAAAGGCATGACCATCCTCCTCGTGGAGCATGTCATGGAGGCGGTGCGTGCGCTTTGCGGCCGTGCCGTCGTGATGAATGCCGGCGTCAGGATCGCGGAAGGCGCAACTGCCGACGTGCTCGCGGACGCAGAGGTTGTTCGCGCCTATTTGGGAGGCGCTGATGATTGAGGTGCGAAACCTGTCTGTCAGTTACGGGAAGCATGTGGCGCTGACCAACATCGCGATCTCCGTTGCCGACGGCGAGGCTGTGGTTATCCTGGGTGCCAACGGCGCGGGGAAATCCTCTCTGCTGAAGGCGATTGCGGGACTGGCGCAACCTGCGCCAGGCGCGCAAGTGAGGCTCGGCGGCCGTCCTCTCTTGGGCCTTCCCGCCCATGAGGTGCTGGAAGCAGGCATCGCGCTCGTGCCCGAGGGGCGCGGCATTTTTGTCGACCTGACCGTTTCGGAAAACCTCGATCTTGGCGCCTATGCGCGCCGCGCTCGGACCAATGCAGCCCGCAATCGCGATCTCGTGTTCGAGCTCTTTCCCCGGCTTGCCGAACGCCGTCGCCAGATTGTGGCAACCATGTCCGGCGGCGAGCAGCAGATGGTGGCGATTGGCCGCGCGCTTATGTCTTCGCCGCAGCTTCTTATGCTCGACGAGCCGAGCCTGGGGCTTGCCCCCGTAATGGTCGGGGAGCTGTTTTCGGCACTCGGACGGATTCGGCAGACCGGTGTGTCTTTGCTGATGGTGGAACAAAATGTGCGCAAGAGCCTGAGCCTGGCCGATCGCGGCTATGTACTCGAGGCCGGCCGCATAGTGGGGGAGGGGGACGCTACCTCGCTCAAAGATAATCCCCTCGTCCAAAACGCCTTTCTCGGAATGGCTGAGGACGCCTGAAGATGGAGACAATGATGGATGTGCTTGGACTGACGATCGACGGAGAAGAACGCGCTGCATCCGACGGCCGCGTTTTCGAACGCTATAACCCGGTGACGGGCGACGTCGCCACTCGAGCAGCTGCGGTGAACGTGGATGACGCCATCGCGGCTGTGGACGCGGCGGCAGCCGCATTCCCGGCTTGGTCACAGACCTCACCGGGCGAGCGGCGGGCCATTCTCACGGCGGCGGCGGACCGGCTGCAGGCGATGTCGGACGATATCGTGGCGGCGATGGCCGCCGAGATCGGAGCCACAGCCGGCTGGGCGCTGTTCAATGTCGGGCTTGCCGCGGATATGCTGCGCGAAGCTGCGGGGCTTACGACCCAGATTAAGGGAGAGATCATTCCCTCCAACCGGCCGGGATCGCTTGCCATGGCGATCCGTCAGCCCGCCGGCGTGGTGCTTTCGATTGCACCGTGGAACGCGCCGATCATCCTCGGTGTGCGCTCCCTCGCAGCTCCGCTTGCCTGCGGCAACACGGTGGTGATGAAGACTTCGGAAATCTGCCCGCGCACCCACAGCCTCATCGTTCAGGCGCTGAACGAAGCAGGACTGCCCAAAGGCGTGCTCAACGCCGTTTCAAACGCGCCGGAAGACGCGGCCGAAATCGTCGAGACGCTCATCGCCCAGCCCGCCGTCCGCCGCGTGAACTTCACCGGCTCGACTCGCGTGGGCCGCATCATTGCCGAGCTATCCGGGCGGTATCTGAAGCCCGCACTGATGGAGCTTGGCGGCAAGGCGCCGCTCGTGGTCCTCGACGATGCAGACCTCGATGCGGCGGTGGCCGCCGCCGCTTTTGGCTCTTTCATGAATCAGGGCCAGATCTGCATGTCGACGGACCGCATCGTCGTCGACGAAAAGGTTGCCGACGAATTCGTCGGAGCGCTCGCGGCAAAGGCCAAAACGCTGAAGGCCTCCGACCCACGCGAAGGGAACACCCCGCTCGGCTGTGTGGTGGATGCGGGCGCTGCCAGCCGCATCAGCCAGCTCATCAGCGACGCAGTGGCCAAGGGCGCAGTGCTTTCGGCCGGCGGCGGGGTGGACGGTACGATCATCCAGGCAACGGTGCTCGACAAGGTAACGCCTTCGATGCGCATCTATTCGGAGGAAAGTTTCGGGCCGGTGGTGGCCGTTCTCCGCGTGGGCAGTGTGGAGGAGGCCGTGCGTGTGGCGAATGACACGGAATACGGCCTTTCCGCCGCCGTCTTCGGCCGAGACGTCAACCGCGCTATGTCTGTTGCGCGCCGCATCCAATCCGGCATCTGCCATATCAACGGCCCAACGGTGCACGACGAGGCGCAGATGCCCTTCGGCGGTGTGAAGGCCTCCGGCTGGGGCCGCTTCGGCGGCTCCGCCGGCATTCACGAGTTCACGGAACTGCGCTGGGTGACGATCCAGGACGGTCCCTTGCACTATCCGTTCTAGGGCGGGCATGGGAAGGCTTCAGGAAAAAACCTGCATCGTCACCGGCGGTGCAGGGAGCATCGGCAGCGCGACCGCGCGCCTTTTTCTTCAAGAGGGCGCGCGGGTGCTTCTTGTCGACCGGGATGCGGCAGGCCTCCAGCGCCTGGCAGCCGAGCTCGGCGGGCGCGAGCGGCTGGCCTGGGCGGCGGCCGACGTTTCCGACGCCGCGCAAACAGCCGCTTATGTGGAGAAGGCTGTCCAGACCTTCGGTCCCGTCGACGTTCTGTTCTCGAATGCCGGAAATTTCGGTGTCGTCCGCCCGATTGCCGACTATCCCGATGAGGTGTTCGAGGCGGTAATGGCGGTGCATGTGCGGGGGGCCTATCTCGCTGCAAAGCACACGGTTCCGAAGATGCGCGATGGCGGCTCCATCATCATTACTTCGAGCGTGGCCGGGGTGAGGGGAGATGCGGGCGTTTATGCCTACATCACAGCAAAACATGCCCAGGTCGGCCTGATGCGGTGCCTTGCCAAGGAGCTCGCACCACGCGGCATCCGCGTCAACACCATCCATCCGGGGCCGGTCGAGAATGGATTTCAGCTCTCCGTGGAGGAGGGTGTGGGCAAGGCGCTGGACGTCGACGGGGCGGAATTCTTCAACCGCCTCATTCCGCTTGCCCGCCATGCCACGCCTCAGGAAATCGCCCGCTCGGTGCTCTACCTCGCCTCGGACGAATCGAGTTTCACGACCGGCACCACACTGATGGTGGACGGCGGCATGAGCGTGTGAAACGGCTGCTAGCCTGGTTGCGGCCTGGCGCTTATCGGAACAGCGTCTCGATGTACTCCGCGCCGATACCGACCTTCTCATAGTGGTTGCGGCACAGCTCGATATAGTTATGGACGTCGAAGAACCCATCCGGCTCGCCATTCTCGTTAAGCCAGATGAGCGGCCCTTGCACCTGAAAGAACACTTTCATGGGGTCGGGATGGTCATAGGCGACCAGCGTGTGGCCTTCGCCGGGCGTCTCGTAAACGAAATCGCCCGCGGTCGCCGTCCAATCGTGCTCGAGATAACCCCACTTTCCGGAGATGGTGTAGGCAAAGACCTCATGCGGGTGATAATGGCGATTCACGAGCCCGGCCTTCTTGGCCATCAGGATGTCGCACCACTTGTTCTGCGTGGGCGAGATCCATAGCGGTCGCGAAAATACCGTTTCGGTGAAGGGAACATAATAGCGCTCGTCTTCCGTAGCCGCGTCAGCAAGATAGACCTCGGGCTTCGCGTCTCGCTGGAACACCTTCTTGATCGGCTTCAGGTCGCGCCAGAACTCGCTCGTTGGGGCTTCGGGCATCGGACTCTCCTCCTACGGCCGCACTCTCACTACAGAAACGCAGGGCTGTGCTTTTGTTCGACATGCCGGATGGCTTTGTCGAGAATTGCAGAAGATCGGCACCGGCCTTCACACGTCCTGTCCAGGGCGGCTCTAGCGCAGCAGGTGTGGCAGGAACAGCGTGATTGCCGGAAAGGCAATCAGCAGCGCGATCCTCACAACCTCCGCGCCGAAGAAGGGCATGACACCCTTGAACGTCTCCCGCATGGGCACGTCCTTCGCCATGGCGCTGATGATAAAGACGTTGAGCCCCACCGGCGGCGTTATGAGCCCGAGCTCCACGACGATCAGGATAATGATGCCGAACCAGATCTTGGTGTCGTTAGGCGTCAGCCCGAAATCGAGCCCCGCGATCACCGGCCAGAAGAACGGAATGGCCAGGATGATCATCGACAGGCTGTCCATCAAGCAGCCCAGCAGGAGGAAGGCGAAGATAACCAGGAGGAGGATCGCCATGGGCTGAAGGCCGCTTGCCTGCAACATCTCCGCGCCCGCCTGCGGCACGCCGGCGCGCGACATGAAGATCTTGAGCAATTCCGCTCCCAACAGGATGAGGAAGATCATGCCGCCGGTGCGCGCCGTGTCGAGCAGGCTGTCGCGTATGCCGGCAAGTGACAGCCGGCGCGCCACGAGGCCATAGGCAAGCACCAGGAACACGCCGATCGCCGCCGCTGCGGTCGGGTTGTAGATGCCGGCATAGATGCCGCCGATCACGATCGCGAACACCACAAGCACCGGAATTACATTGATCGAGGCGGACCACAGTTCAGCGGCGCTGACCGGCTCTCCCTTTGGGCCCGCACCGGATACGAAACGCGAATAGAGCGCAACCGTCGCCAGGAACATCGCTGTTGCGATGAGACCGGGAATCAGGGCTGCGGCGAACATGGTTACTATGTTCACCTCTACGATGATCGCATAGACAATCAGCACCACGGAGGGCGGAATGAGAATGCCGAGCGTGCCGCCGGCCGCCAGTGTGCCGGTGGCAAGCGCGTCGGAATATTTGTAGCGCCTGAGTTCAGGCAGGGCGACCTGCCCCATGGTGGAGGCGGTCGCCGTCGAGGAGCCGCAGACGGCGCCGAAGCCTGCGCAAGCGGCCACCGCCGCCATCGCCACTCCGCCCCTGAAGCGGCCGAACCAGGCATGAGCCGCCCGGAAGAGATCCGTCGACAGGCCGGAGCGTGCGGCTAGCCCTCCCATCAGGAGGAACATGGGCAGCACCGAAAGGTCGTAATTCGCAAACTGCGCGTAGGCGAGATCCTTGAGCTGATTGAGAACGATGAAAGGCCCGGATTGGATGGCCACACCACCGATCCCTACGAGAAGCATTGTGTAGGCGATCGGCACCCGGACAACAATGAGTCCGAGCAGGAGGCCGAGTCCTACAAGACCAAGAACGAGGCTGTTCACGAGCGCTCCGCTCCCGATTCATACTGAGGGTTTTGAACCCTGCGAAGCCCTTCGGCCAAGTTGATGAAAGACGCGGCTGCAAGCAGCGCAAGCGACAGGAGAATCGGCGGAAAAGCCGTCCACAAGGGCAGTCGCAGCACGGGCGTAACCTCCTGGAATCGGATATAGCTTTGAAAGCCCTGCAACATCTGCACGAAAAGCAGCACCGCAAAGGCAAGGGCGAAAAGCGAGGAGAAGGCGCTCATTGCTTGCTTGGCGCGTTCGCTCAGATCGTCCGTAAAGAAGTCGAGCGTGATGTTCGCTCCGCTGATCTGGCAGTAGGGCAGGAACATGAAGATGGCGATGGCCGTGACGTGCTTGACCAGCTCGTGATCGGCCGAAAAGGGCCGCCCGAAAAAGAGGTTCGACGCGGCACTTGCCGCCGCCATGACGGAAAGGATCAAGATCAGAACGCCGCCCGTCATCGCCCACCAGCGGGAGAGGCTGGCAATCAGGGCGGCGATCTGCGCGAGGACCGGCGTAACGGGCGGCTTATCGCCCGTCTCCGCCTGTCTGCCGGGTATCTTGCTCAAGACTGGTGCGCCGCCAGCGCCTGCCTGGCGGCCTCGACCAGCTCGGCGGGGTCGAAGCCCGCATTTGAATGTTCCGCGACCCACCGGTCGACGACCGGCGCGAGCGCGGTATTGAAGGCACCCATTTCCTCCTCGGTGAGCACCACATGCTCGTTACCTTGCTCCACCGCGAGTTGAATGCCACGGTCGTCGATACCGCGCCAGATCTGGCCGACTTCGCGCAACCAGTCCTCGCCGGAGTGCTTGTTGAAGACCTCCTTGAGATCATCAGGCAGTTCTTCCCACCGCCCCTGGTTCATCGAGACCTGGAAGGTGGTCGTGCCGAAGCGGTTGTTATCAGGTCCTTCGATCTGGTATTTCGTGGTTTCCCAAAGCTGCAGCGCAGGAATGATCTCCCAGGGTATCAGCGCTCCATCGACGGCGTTTGTGGATAGCGCCTGAGGCAGGTCCGGCACCGGCATGGTGACGGGTGTTGCGCCCATGGCCTCGACCACCGCATTACCGGTCGGGCCGGGCACACGCAGCTTCTTGCCTTTGGTATCGTCGGGCGTGCGAACGAGTTCACTGGCCATATGAAGCGCCTGACCGGCATGGACATGCATGAAAAGCACGTGCACATCGGCGAATTCAGGAGCGAGATGGCTTTCGAACAGATCGCGCATGGCGAGATTCGCCGCCACGATGTCATTGGTGAAAATTGTCGGAAGCTCGAACACCTCCGAGCGCGGGAAAAGGCCCGGCGTGTAGCCGTTGACAGCCCAGATAATGTCGACGACGCCTTCCGCCGCCTGCCGGAAAAGCTGGTTCGGCGCGCCCCCAAGCGACATAGCGGGGTAGAGCTCTATCTTCACTCGGCCGCCGGAATCATCCTCGATCCGCTTGGCCCAAGGCTCCAGCATCTGCGTCTGAGCTGGTGCTTGGGGGCCCAAAAAGTGATGCAGCTTCAGCGTGTACTCTGCGCTCTGCGCGAAGCCGGAGCGAATATAAGCCGGCAGCGCCAGCGCGGACGCCGAACCTACCAGAAAATCTCTGCGCCTGATCATATTTTCCTCCCGTCTGCGATCCTGATGATCACCCGTCATTCTATATGCGACTTTCCTCCACGCATATAATCCGACACAAGCTAAGGCAGTGGTTCAAGGGTAAGAATAGACATTATCGGCCTTTTTTTGTACTTTTCATGGTTGTGACGGGGAGGGAAAATATAATGAACCGATGGCAGAGGCCGCCACCGGATCCGGAGGTCCAACTTCTCAAGGGGGAGCTGGCGGCCAGCGAGTGGACCTTTTCCGAATCCGGCTATCGCAGCTTCATATTTCTTTCCGGCAGCGGATCGGTGCGCAGCGGCGATGGAGAGGTGCCTTTCGCCGCTCCGTGCCTAATCTGGCTGCAGGCCAGACGCGGCGGCAGCTTGCGGGCGAATGCGGGCTCCCGCGGGGTCTCTCTGTCGGTGTCCGAAATCAGCTTCGCGCGAGCCGTTGGCATGGGCCCGAACGCACGCGCTATCCGCGAGGCGCTGTCGCGGCCGCTCCTCGTTGTGAAGCTCGAATCAAAGCAGGCCCGGCGGCTGGCGGACAGCGTCGAGGGTATTCTGGAGGAGGGCATGCAAGACTGGCCCGGCATGGATGACGCCGTGCGGCACAGGCTGGCTCTTCTGCTGATCGGCGCCTGGCGGCTTTCAGGACCGGTCATGCGCGAAGCGCAGCCACTGCCGCGCACGATCATGCATCGCTTCCTGCACGCGGTGGAACTGCACATGCGCGAGCACTGGACGATCGCGCGCTATGCGCAGGAAGTTGGCATCACCGCCGAATGTCTCAACGCCACGGTCAGGCGCGTGACGGGCCGCTCGCCGCTGGCTATCGTACATGCGCGGCTGACTCAGGAGGCAATCAGCCTTCTCGACAGCAGCAATCTTCCGATCGCCGACATAGCCGAGACGCTAGGATTTCACGATCCGGCCTATTTCAGCCGCTTCTTCAAGCGCCAGACCGGGCGCTCACCGAATAAACACCGTCAGAATTCCGCACTGCGCTCGCATAGCGGTCATTCCTTCGCTGCCTGGCCGTGAACAGCACGCGCAGCGCCGACCGTTTCAGCCGTCGCGTTCCCGCAGGTCATGCGTTCTTAAATCTGCCCAAGGAAATACCGGCTGAATCTGCGCGTGGCATACCACCCCGCGCCTATCCCAATCAGGCAGAATCCAAAACCGAACAGAAGGCGCTCATGCTTGGCAAGTTCCCCGCCGACGAGCTGTTCAGCGCCCAGGCCGAAGACATATCCGATACCGATGAAGAGGAGCGCCCAAATCAACGAGGAAGCAGCATTGAGAGCCATGAATTTCGGCAGGCTGATACTGGAAAGGCCAGCTACGACACCGCCAATGAGCCGGAAACCATAAACATAGCGGTTGATGAGGACATAAGGCGCAGGATACCGCTCTACCATCCGGCAGGCATAGGAGAAGGCGGGCTTTTGGCGCGCCTTCCGTACCATGGAACTGCCTGAGAAGTATTTTCCGGCCAGGAAGAAAAGCGTATCGCTCATGAAGGACCCGGCGAAGGCCATTGCGATCACCTGCCACGTTTCAAGCAGCCCCTGATGGGCAAAAAAACCGCCAAGGATGGCTACGCTTTCGCCTTCGGCGACGCAGCCCAGGAAGACGGCAATCAATCCAAAGCGCTCGATAAGAAGGTGAATCGCATCGATCATCAACGGTTTCCATTCTGGTGCAATACGGGAGAACCAGACGAATTCGCCACAGGTGATTGCGGCGGGCAAGGGGAAGGCCTGCGCGGTGAGTTTTCCATCGCGAGCTCAATGGTTAGAGGCCGCCAGCAGTGCTGATCATCTTGATAATGTATAGCATGTTATACTTTGTGACTTTGTTTAAATTCATGATTCAGCTTCACTAGGGTAGATCGACGGTAGTCCTCGTCTGAAACGAGATTACGCGGCCTGATGCCAGGGCAGTCCGTCGCCCTTTGATGGCAACGGCGCGCCAGGCATTTTCATGGAGGGACAGTCAATGAGAACCATTATATTGGCCACGGTCATGATGCTGGCCATTCCGGCATCTGCCTTTGCCCAAGATAATTGCAGTGCTGCCGAGGATCAGGCCACCATGAACGAATGTGCCGATGCCGCGTTCAGGGAAGCCGACAAGAAACTCAATGAGCTTTATAAACAGATCGAAGCCCGTCTCTCAGACGATGCGGAAACGAAGAATCTGCTTGTGCAAGCCCAGCGCGATTGGGTCAAGTTCCGCGACGCGGAGTGCAGTTTCCAGACAGCGTCTGCTGCCGGGGGAAGCGTTATGCCAATGCTCACCGCCACATGCATGGAAAGCCTCACGCAAGTGCGTGTCGAAGCCTTCGAGGGTTATCTGAATTGCGAAGAAGGCGATCTGAGCTGTCCGGTTCCGACCGCGAACTGATCCGTCATCAAGATTGAGGTGCTCTTCCCGCTCATCGTGTCGACTTCGGCACTTTTTTCAAACGGAAAAGTTATCGCGCCGGATGGGAATGCGTCCTAGGACTGCCGCATTTCCTGCAGAGAGATCGCGAGCTTACTTGAGTTTGGTGCGCAGACGCTGAGTGGATTGATAGTTATGATGGAAGCAATTTCTTTAATCAGTTTTCGGAACAGTGTTTTTGCCGCCTATGGGCGGTGAATGTAATTAATGTGCTTTCGCGGGACGCCGGCGGCTGATCGCACTGTCAGGCGCTTTCGTCCCCTTCCCGCCGAGTGAGTGGAGAGCGGAGGCTTTCTCTTACGGCACACCGGGCCGGTTGGCTACATCCCGTAAGCACCAGCGGGCATTAAGCAATGCAGCTAAAGAGATATATCTGGCCGATAATCGGCTTTGCCGCGGTGGTTTTTTCTGCCTGGCTTCTCTACCACGAATTACGAGGGCTTTCGCTCGATGAGCTCTGGGGTAGTCTCGCCGCCATTCCAATGCCTAACTGGCTGTTGTGCGTGGCTTCCACGCTTTTGGCCTATGGCGCGCTGGCAGCGTATGATCATCTGGCGCTTACACATCTGAGAAAACGGGTGGGCTGGCTTTATATCACCGTCACCTCGTTCACCACCTATGCGTTTTCACACAATATCGGCGCGTCGGTGTTTTCCGGCTCCGTTGTCCGCTACAGGGCCTATACCGCCAAGGGGCTGACCGGAGCCGAGGTCGGGGTGCTGGTGGCGTTCTGCTCTTTTACCTTTGCTCTAGGTATTGTCGTCCTCACCGGCGTCGTGCTGTTAGTGGAACCAGGAATCGCAGACCGCTTCGTCGACGTGCTCCCGGTGGAGGCATCGGCGGTGACTGGTGCGCTATTGCTGGTCGGAGTTCTGCTTTATGTGGTGGGCAGCGCGTTGAAATTCAGGCCATTGCATATCGGCAAGGTCGAGCTGTCATATCCGCGTCTTTCGATTGCACTGAAGCAACTGCTGATCGGCCCGTTGGAGATCATCGGCGCGGCAGCGATTATCTATTTTGCGCTGCCCGCAGCAGGCAATCCGGGCTTTGTTACCATCACCGGCATTTTCCTGATCTCGTTTTCGCTGGCGCTTCTTTCGCACGCTCCGGGCGGGTTGGGGGTGCTTGAACTTGCTTTCATCTCCGGCTTGCCCGAGATGGACCCGGCCGACGTGCTGGCTGCCCTGCTGGTCTTCAGGCTGCTATATCTCATCATCCCATTTATCGCCGCTTTGATCGTTGTTCTCGGCTTTGAGCGCCAGCAATTCGCGAACGAGCGGGCTTGAGGCTCACGATATAAAGCGCCGGTCGGTGCCATCGGGGGCGCCTCGGGCATGATCGTCAATTCTCGTTACGAGCCCAAGCCGCCAGAGGAAAACCGCCGACGCGGAGCCGGTTAGCCCGGTACCACAACCAACCGGTTCGCGTGGCGCCGGGCGATGATAGCGCAGACGAACAGCTGTATCTGATGGAACAGCATCAGCGGGACAATGATCAGGCTCACCGGCTTGCCAATGAAGAGGATGTTGGCGATAGGCAATCCGCTGGCGAGGCTTTTCGTAACTCCGCAGAAGAACAGCGCCATCCGATCCTCGCGCGGAAGTTTAGCCAATCGACCCACCCCACTGCCGAGGAGAATTATTACGGCGAGCAGCAGGACATCGGCGCCGATGACAATGGCGAGCATCTGCCCGTCGATCTGGCTCCAAATGCCGGCCACCATGCCGGCGCTGAAAGCGGAGTAGACGATGAGGAGGATGGAGCCGCGATCAACGGAAAGCGTGAACATCTTCTGCCGCACAATCCAGCCTCCGATCAGAGGCCTCGCCAGTTGTCCCAGGATGAAGGGCAGCAAAATCTGGAGAGCTATCCCTTTGATCGCATCGGTATTGATGCCGCTTCCGCTGGTTTGCAGAAGGAGTGCGGCGAGTGCCGGCGTCAAGAAGACACCGATGACATTGGAGAGTGAGGCCGCACAAACAGCCGCGGGAACGTTCCCCTGGGCAAGAGACGTAAAGGCAATCGACGCCTGCACTGTGGATGGCAGCACCGCGAGGAAGAGCAGTCCTATGCCGAGAAACTCATCGAGAAACGGCTTTAGAGAATAGAAGAGCCCCAATCCGAGCAGAGGAAAGACGATGTAGGTGAAGGCGAGCACCAGGAACTGGAGCCGCCAATTCGTCAGACCCGCCACCACGGCCGAAGTGTTAAGCTTGGCGCCATAGACAAAGAACAGCAGGGCGATAGCATAATAAGCCACGTGGGACAGGACGACTGCTCCGCGGCCTGTTGCCGGCAACACAGTCGCCAAAAACACAGTGGCTATGAGCAGCAGCATATAGGTGTCGATGCCGATGCGCTTCAGCCGCGCGAACAAGGACATTCGTGCTCTCCGTCTGCGCGGCTATTCGGCCGCGGTCACAACCAGCCGATCAGGCGCCTGGAAACGCCGCATAGGGATGAACTTGAAATGGCCTGATCTACACATCCGAGAGCGCATCGATCTTGCCGCAGATCTGTCGTTTCCGCTCTTCCATGTCCCGTCCGATTTCGTCCGCCCGATGCCCGCCCTATAGACTACGCCCCCATGAACCACAATGCCGTGGGGTGTTTTCGTTGATTGCTCAAAGACACCGCTTCCTAAGGACGTTGGGTGCGGCCTAGTTTTTCGGACTCGCCCGCGCTCTTGCACGTCATCTGAAGCAAATGCTTCAGGAACGTGCCGAGAGCTTCTTGAGCGCTTTCGCTTTCCTCGCTTAAAGCGGTGATGCCCCACCGCGCCAGAACCGCCTCCTCCACGGGATTTCGGTTCGGCATGAAAACGAAGGAGGGCGGGCGGTCCTTTTCGTAGCCGGAATCGCGCCAGGTCTGCCAGAGACGGTGGAGCAGAAGCCTGATGTTCATGTCGGACAGGCTATAGCCGATAAAAAGGATTGTGCGGCCCAGCGCATCGGCGCGAAATTTCACGTCGAGAGGGGAATCGAAGGAGAGCCGGTTGAAGTAATCCGTTTCCGTCAGGACCAGCGAGGCATCCTCATCGAAATCGCCGTGATATTTTATGATCTGCGTCACGCCGTCGGCAATCCGGCTGATATCTCGAGCATTGGCGACCTTCACGAAATCGCGTCCATAGAGTTCGAAGGCGACTTCAAGGTTCCGATCGTAGTTCGTGGTGTAGATGATTGGAAAGTCGAGTTCGACGATCAGTCGATGGAGGAGAGATTCTTTCACCTTTTCGCGCGAAACGCTCCAGTTCCGGTCCATCCAACTCCGCAGCGGGCCTAAGCTGCCCTGCTTCAGACGGTAATATTCGGCGAGTGTCTGGTAGCTATAGCGGGAAGATTTGGTGGTTTCAGGATCGATACCGAGTTCCTGCTCCATCTGTCTGATCAGCTTGTCCCATGACGGCAGGCCGACACTCATGGATACCCCCGCACCAACGAACAGGACGGCGCTTCTGCGCTTAATTGCTTCAGCAAGCTGTTGCATCGGATCGGACATGCAGTGCTCCTGGGGCCGTCCGAACTAACGAGCGCCAATCGACTACGTTCCGGTACGGGTAGCGGGGAAGTTAATCCGCCGGCCAGAAGCGCGGCGGGCCTCAGTCAGCCTTCCGTGCGTTCCCGCAGAGGCGCCGTTTCCCCCGCAAGCCAGGTTCGAAACGCTTCCAGGGGAGGGTAGCTGGCGCGGGCTTCGGGCCAGACCAGCCAATAGGAGCCGTCGCCCCGCACGGCGCGTTTGAGAAGCGGCACTAGGCGACCGTCGGCGATTTCCGGCTCCGCGAGGTATTCGGGCAGAAGGGCCACGCCGAGGCCTGCCACAGCCGCCTGTGTCATGGGGGCATATTGGTCGAATAGCATGCCGCGGCTCGGTGTGGCCTCGGCGCCCTGAGCCGTGAACCAAACGGACCAGGCATTTCGCCGCGACTCCATCTGAAAGAGTTGCAGGCGCCTCAGATCCTCTGCGGTTTCAACAGGGACCTTGGCCAGAAGAGAAGGGGCCGCGCAGGCGGTAAGCTGTTCTTCGAACAGTTTCATGTGCTCTGCATCGCGCCAGTCGTCCGACCCGAAATGGATTGCGGCATCAAAGCCTTCGGCGGAGAAATTGAAGCGCTTCAGCCGTGTTGCGAGATTGATGGTGATGCCTGGATGCGCACCGAGAAAGGAGCCGAGGCGCGGCGCCAGCCAGCGTGTGCCGAAGGCAGGCAGGATGGCAAGCGAAAGCACACCGCCACCCGGATTGGTCGTAAGCTCTATGCTGGCGCGCTGGATCAGGTCCAGCGCTCGCGTGATATCGCGTCCATAAGATCGAGCGGCTTCTGTTACGATGAGGCGGCGGCGATGGCGGATGAAGAGCTGTTGCCCAAGCTGCTCCTCCAGGTTCTGCAAAAGCCTGCTGACGGCGCCCTGCGTCAGGTCGAGCTCGCGCGCCGCGGCGGCGGTCGATCCCGTCCGAAGCACGGCCTCAAAGGCCGAGAGGAGGCTGATAGAAGGAAGAAAGCGGCGCGGGCGGGTCATCACATATGAGTTTTATGCATCAACTTACGCTCAAATAGGATTTTTCCGGCCCGTATGCTACAGGTAAACGCATCTGCAGGTGATCCTTCACGCGATCTAACCGAGGAGCAGGAATGTCCAACACTTCGCATCAGGCCCCCCGCAACGAGGCGGAACGCGTCAGTTTTGCTTGGGACGACCCATTCCTGCTCGAGGACCAGCTTACGGAAGAAGAGCGGATGATCCGCGATGCCGCGGCAGCTTTTGCCGCCGATCGTCTCCGTACGCGCGTCGAGCATGCCTATATGAATGAGGAGACCGATCCGGCCATTTTCCGCGAGATGGGCGAGGCGGGTTTGCTTGGGGTCACCATTCCCGAGGAGTATGGCGGGGCAGGGGCCAACTACGTGTCCTATGGTCTCGTCGCCCGCGAGGTGGAGCGGGTGGATTCGGGCTACCGCTCGATGATGAGCGTGCAGTCCTCGCTGGTCATGTTTCCAATCTACGCCTATGGCTCCGAGGATCAGCGGAAGAAATATCTGCCGAAGCTCGCCTCGGGTGAGTTCATCGGATGCTTTGGGCTCACGGAGCCTGATGCGGGCTCCGATCCCGGTTCGATGAAAACGAGAGCGGAGAAGATAGACGGCGGCTATAGGCTCGTCGGCTCCAAGATGTGGATCTCGAACGCGCCGATCGCCGATGTCTTCGTGGTCTGGGCCAAGTCGGCCGCTCACGACAACCAGATACGCGGTTTTGTTCTCGAAAAGGGGATGAAGGGCCTTTCGGCGCCCAAGATCGGCGGAAAGCTTTCATTGCGTGCTTCCATCACCGGAGAGGTCGTGATGGATGGCGTGGAAGTGCCGGAGGATGCCCTTCTTCCTAATGTCTCGGGACTTAAGGGGCCATTCGGCTGCCTGAACCGCGCCCGCTACGGCATTTCCTGGGGCGTGATGGGAGCGGCTGAAGATTGTTGGCACCGCGCCCGCCAATATGGGTTGGAGCGCCAGCAGTTTGGCCGGCCGTTGGCGGCGACGCAGCTATTCCAAAAGAAGCTGGCCGACATGCAGACGGAAATCGCGCTCGGGCTGCAGGCGAGCTTGCGTGTCGGGCGGCTTATGGACGAGCATAAATTTGCGCCGGAGATGATTTCGATCGTGAAGCGCAACAATTGCGGCAAGGCGCTTGATATTGCCCGAATGGCGCGTGACATGCATGGGGGCAACGGCATTCAGATCGAGTATCAGGTGATGCGGCATTCGCAGAACCTGGAGACGGTGAACACCTATGAGGGTACGCATGACGTGCATGCCCTTATCCTGGGTCGAGCGCAGACCGGTTTGCAGGCCTTTTTCTGATCAGCTCAGGCACGCTGCTCGCGAAAACCTTCAGAACAGGGCGAATACTAATTTTGCAGAGCGCAGCCGAAGAAGCTGCGCTCTGTTCGATGATCGAGTAGAGGACTCCTGTGCGTCAAATCCTGAGCGCCGCGCGAGCGAGGCGCCCTTGATTGAGGAGTTTTCATGCATCACATTTTGCGGCCCAGGGGGTGGAAACAACCAAAAGGCTACGTGCACGGCGTTGTCGCCAGCGGGCGGCTCGTTTTTGTAACCGGCCAGGTGGGCTGGAACGAGAATTGCGAATTCGAGAGCGACGATCTCGCCGAGCAGGTCAGCCGGGCTCTTAAAAATGTGGCGGCGGTGCTTGCGGAAGCGCGAGCGAAGCCGGAGCACATCACCTCCATGACCTGGTATTTCACCGATAAGGCCGAATATCGCGCCAATCTCAAGAGAATTGGCGTGGTCTATCGCGAGGTGATGGGCTGGTATTATCCCGCCATCACCGCCATGGAGGTCGTGTCGCTGATGGAAGACCGGGCCAAGGTCGAAATCCAGGCCATGGCCGTCATTCCGGAGTAAATTGAAAGACAGTGCCGGACGTGCCGTTTGGCGAACTCGCCTGAATAACTCTTCCGCTGGGGTACAGGCTGCCTGTCCACCACAGTTACCGGCAGCAGCAAAAGAAGCGAGCGCAGATGCTGAGACTTGTGATCAGGCCTGAGGCAGACGCGGCCGTGTGATGCCGTATGTCTCAAAAGTGAACGACAAATGGAGCTTTGCGTAGTATCATTTCCCCTTGGGCAAAGGGTCGCGGTTGCTCGTGACCGGCCATGATGGGGCACGTGAGCCGCGGCCAAACCCGGACTGAAGTCCAGGAGGGATGGTCATGGCGAACTTTCATGTCGTAGCAGGTTCCACTGAAACGATCGCACCTTTGGGGGTGCGCCATATTGCATTTGCCGATGTTTTGGATGCGCTGCGCGCCGGCTTCGCGGATTTCTGGGAGAAGCCGTCTCACTATGTCTTCCTGTGCATCATCTATCCGATCCTCGGCATGGTCCTCATCACATGGGCATCGACTGGAAACGCTTTGCAGCTGATCTTCCCGCTCATCGCGGGTTTCGCCCTTTTGGGGCCGCTCGCGGCGATCGGCCTTTATGAGATCAGCAGGCGGCGCCAGAGCAATATGGACACGTCATGGCTCCATGCCTTCGATGTGCTGAAATCCCCGGCCATTCCCTCCATTATGGCGGTCGGCGGAATGCTTGCCGTGATTTTCCTCGTCTGGCTTTTCACCGCGCAGGCGATCTATGCACGCATTTTCGGGCCGGCGGCGCCGGAATCGTTCATTGGCTTTATCCAGGAGGTCCTGACCACCCAGCGCGGCTGGATGCTGCTTTTTTGGGGCAATCTGATCGGGTTCCTTTTCGCGCTTGTCGTGCTTAGCACGACATCCGTGGCTTTCCCGCTGCTTCTCGACAGGGATGTCGGCGCCTATGCCGCTATCCAGACCTCGGCGCGTGTCATGTTGACCAATCCCCTTCAAATGCTTTTCTGGGGGCTGATTGTGGCCGCTCTGCTGGTGGTCGGCTCCCTCACCTTGTTCGTTGGGCTGGCGGTAATCTTCCCCGTGCTTGGGCATGCGACATGGCATCTCTATCGCAAGACTGTGGTCCTGTCGCCGGAGCAGCGCGCCAACCGCCAGTCATTGTAACAACGCAGCGCGTCGGTCCCCGCAGTCAGCGGGGATCGCCTGCGTCGTATCAGCCGCCGTTGACGAAGGACATCATGCGGGTGAGCGCGGTGTAATCGGATTCGATCGCCATGATGATGACGAACACGAGTACCGCGAGCGGCGGCAGCAGGATCGCGTAGACCAGCGCCAGGCGCTCCCACACCATGTGCATGAACACCGCCACGATCAGCCCCGCCTTCAGCAGCATGAAGGTGATGATCAGGCTCCAACGCAGCATGCCCTGCAGGCCGATATAATCGATGAGATAAGAACAGGCGCTCAAGACGAACAGCCAGAACCAGACGATCAGATAAATCCTGATCGGGTGCTGCTGGCTCTCTGCGTGGGCGGCGATGGCGGTCTGCGAATATCCGTGACCGGTCTGCTCCGTATGCGTTGCCATAGCCGTTCCTCACCAGAGATAGAAGAATGCGAAAATGAATACCCAGACGAGATCGACGAAGTGCCAGTAGAGGCCCATGATCTCCACGTGCTCATAATCGCCGCGGCGGGTGGTGAAAAAGCCGCGTTCACCCCGGTCGTACTCGCCGCGCCATACTTTGAACGCCACGATCAAGAGGAATATGACGCCGAACGTGACGTGGGTTCCGTGAAAGCCGGTGATCATGAAAAAGGTAGCGCCGAATTGCGGTGCTCCCCACGGGTTGCCCCACGGGCGCACGCCCTCGGTAATGAGCTTCGTCCATTCGAAAGCCTGCATGCCGACGAAGGCCGCGCCAAGCAGCGCTGTCGCAAGAAGCAGCGCCACGGTCGCGCTTCTGTTGCGCCGGTAAGCAAAATTCACGGCCATTGCCATGGTGCCGCTCGAGGAGATGAGCACGAAGGTCATGATGGCGATCAGGATGAGGGGGATGTCAGCGCCGGCAATATGGAGGGCGAAGACCTCGCTGGCGTTCGGCCAGGGTTCGACGGTGGACATGCGCACCGTCATGTAGGCGAGCAGGAAACAAGAGAAGACGAAGGTATCGGACAGGAGGAAGATCCACATCATGGCCTTCCCCCAGGATGCGCTTTTGAAAGCGCGCTGGTCGGACGACCAGTCGGCGGCCACGCCCCTGAGGCCGTTCTGGTGCGCCTCCTTGGCTTCGAAGCCGTTCAGCGTGGTCTCAGCCATTTCTTGTCCCCTTCATGTGAGCAACTGTCTGCACAATGCGACGAGATCGCCAGCCCAACCGGCCAGCAGGACGAAAAGTCCGAGCCAGATAAGCAAAAGAAAATGCCAATAGGCCGCGCAAAGCTCCACGCTCAGGCGCAGCCGCTCGGTGGGCAACGTCTCATCCCATGTTTTGGCGGTTGTCCGCCCAAGCGCGACCAGGCCGCCCAAGATATGCAGCCCGTGCGCGCCGGTGATGAGATAGAAGAAGCCGTTGGCCGGATTGGAATCCAGAAAATGACCGCCGGCCGACAGGTCCCGCCAGGCCGTAAGCTGCCCGGTCAGGAAGACAAGGGTTGCAAACCCGCCCGTCACCAGCGCAAGGCGCGTCATCCCCATGCGTCGTTCGCGGACGGCGCGCACGGCGCAATGGAGCGCGATACTGGCGAGGATCAAGACGCCGGTGTTGATCCACAAAATCCGCGGCAGCGGTGGCGCCTGCCAGTCCGAATACTCCATGCGCATGAAATATGCGCTGGCGAAAAGGGCGAAGAGCGCGCCAATCACAGCAAGAAAGATGCCGAGCCCGATCTTGGCCGTCGGCATGTTGGAGATGTCCGTTTCGGGCAAGGCGGCGTGCACGCCATGCTCAAGCCACGGCTTTGACAGCACCCGATGCTGGAGCAGCCACCAGAAAGAGAATCCGGCCACCACGAGGATGAAGACCAGGATGACGCTCATGCCGTCCCCGCGACAGCCTTTTGCGGCCAAGGATCGTTCTGCGGGATGAAATCCTGCGGTGCTCCCGGCACCGAATAGTCATAGGCCCAGCGGTAGACCACCGGCCGCTCGTCGCCCCAGTTTCCATGCGGAGGCGGTGTTGTTGGAGTCTGCCATTCGAGGCTCGTGGCGCGCCATGGATTGCCGCCTGCTTCCCTGCCGTAGCGCAGGCTCCAGAAGAGGTTGAAAAGGAACACCATCTGGGCGAAGCCGACAATGAGAGCGGCCACGGTGATGAAGGCGTTGAGATCCTGCACCGATGGCGGAATGAAGGCCGACTCGCCGATCTCCACATAGCGCCGCGGCACGCCCACCAAGCCGACATAATGCATGGGGAAGAAAATGGCGTATGCGCCGACGAAGGTCACCCAGAAATGAAACTGGCCCATCCACTCGTCGAGCATGCGGCCGGTGATCTTCGGATACCAGTGATAAATCGCGCCGAAGATGACGAGGATCGGCGCCACGCCCATTACCATGTGGAAATGGGCAACGACGAACATCGTGTCCGACAAGGGCACGTCCACCACCACATTGCCGAGGAACAGGCCCGTCAGCCCGCCATTGACGAAGGTGACGATGAAGGCCAGCGCGAAGAGCATCGGGATCGTCAGATGGATGTCCCCGCGCCAGAGGGTGAGCACCCAATTATAGACCTTAATGGCCGTCGGGATGGCGATGATGAGCGTGGTGGTGGCAAAGAAGAAGCCGAACCATGGGTGCATGCCGGAGACATACATGTGGTGCGCCCAAACGATGAACGAGAGCGCGCCGATAACGACGATGGCCCAGACCATCATTCGGTAGCCGAATATGTTCTTCCGCGCGTGGGTCGAGATCAGGTCCGACACAATGCCGAAGGCTGGCAGGGCGACGATATAGACTTCCGGATGGCCGAAGAACCAGAAAAGGTGCTGGAACAGGATCGGGCTACCTCCGCCGTAGGAAAGCTGCTCTCCCATTTCGACCAGCGCCGGCATGAAGAAGGATGTGCCGAGCAACCGGTCGAACAGCATCATGACGCAGGCGACGAACAGCGCAGGGAAGGCGAGCAGCGCCATAACGGTCGCGGTGAAGATACCCCATACGGTGAGGGGCATGCGCATCAGCGTCATGCCGCGCGTGCGGCCCTGAATGACAGTCACCACATAATTGAGCCCGCCCATGGTGAAGCCGATGATGAAGAGGATGAGCGAGGCGAGCATCAGGATGATGCCCCAGTCCTGGCCGCCCGGCGTGCCGGAGAGGATCGCCTGCGGCGGATAAAGCGTCCAGCCGGCGCCGGTCGGCCCCCCTGGTGCGAAGAAGCTTGCAACCAGCACGATCACGGCGAGTAGGTAGATCCAGTAGCTCAGCATGTTGACATAGGGGAACACCATGTCCCGCGCGCCAACCATGAGCGGGATCAGGTAGTTGCCGAAACCGCCGAGGAAAAGAGCGGTGAGCAGGTAGATCACCATGATCATGCCGTGCATGGTGATGAACTGGTAGTAGGCGTCAGGCGTGATGAAATCGAATGTGCCGGGAAAGCCCAACTGCAGGCGCATAAGCCAGGAAAGGACCAGCGCAACGAGACCGATTGCCATCGCTGTGCCGGCATACTGAATGGCGATTATCTTCGCATCCTGAGAGAAGACATAGGTCGTCCACCAGCCTTTTGGGTGATAAAGCTCCAGCTCAGGCACTTCGGCGGGCGAAATGCCTTCATGCATTCGGGGCGTGGCGTCGACCATCGCTCATCCTCCCTGGCTCCATTGCAGGCTGATCCCGCCTGCAATGGAATTGCTTGCGCTATGCTTGGGTCTCCCTGATCACGGCTTGACCTCCTCAGCCACGTTCCGGAGGTCGGTTAGCTCTGCAAAGGTTGATTGTTCCTGCAGCCAGGCCTGGTAATCCTCCTCGGTGTCGACCAGAACCGCGCCGCGCATATAGCTATGGCCCACGCCGCACAGCTCCGCGCACAAGACTTCATAGGTTCCGGTCTTCGTGGGCGTGAACCAGAAATAGGTGACCATGCCAGGCACCATGTCCATCTTGGCGCGGAACTCGGGTACATAGAAATCGTGGAGAACATCGATCGAGCGCAGCAGCACCTTCACGGGCTTATCGACCGGCAGATGCAGATCGCTTGCTTCGATCACGATATCGTCTTGGCCATTGGGATCATCAGGGTTGATGCCTAACGGGTTTTCGAATGAGATGAGCTGACTATCGGATTTGCCGAGCCTTCCGTCTTCGCCCGGCAACCTGTAGTTCCACTGCCACTGCTGCGCGACCACCTCTATCTCGGTCGCGTCATCGGGGACGGTGACAAACTGCGCCCAGACATAGAGGCCGGGCGCAAGCATGGCCGCCACCCCTACTGCCGTGCCGATGGTGAGCCACCATTCCAGCTTCTTGCTTTCCGGTTCATAGGCGGCCTTGGAGCCCGGGCGGTGCCGGAACCGGTAGACGCAATACGCCATGAACAGGACGACCGCGGAAAATACGGCTCCCGTGATCCAGAATGTGATGACGAGCGTATGGTCTATATAGCTCCAGTTCGAAGCTATGGGCGGCCACCACCATGGGCTCAAAATGTGAAACAATATCGAGCCCAGGACAACGAGGACGAGTATAAATGCCGGGACCATCTTCCCGTTCCTCCCGGTCCCCTGGGACCTCCTATCCACTAGGGGACCGCGTTCATCATAACCTGAAATGATTTGAGATTTCCAGTCTAGGGGAAGACGGCGCCCGAGCCGGCGGGAATTCCTACGCTGGCGGCGCCGGCCGGCAGAGAACAGGGCTCAAGCCTGTGGCAACGTCGAGGGCGCTACCGGTCACGTTCCAGATCGGTAATCAGCCGTCTTCTTTCACGCCGTTTCCTGATTTGCTCGGTTGACAAATCCTGCCCCTGAATGAGCGGATGCCCATCCTTATGGAGCACGACGAAACACCTGCGGGCACCAATCGGCAGGTCTTCGGACCCGTAGATGCCAAGGATCTCGATTGTGATTGAGTGAACCGACTGCAGGAACTCGGCATCCGATTTGGCGGCTTTGCCCAAAAGGGCGTGGCGCATCAACCCGCCGAAGGTGCCGATGTCCCTGATTTCTCCGCTCGCGAGCGGGCCCTGCCTCGTGCGCTGCATGGGATCGGAAGGCGCCTCGCCTTCCAATTCGAGGATATCGGTCGCGGGGCAGATGAGTGTTTCCTTGGCTGTTTCAAGCGTGACGATCACGCTTTGCACATAGACCGGTCCAGCACTCATATTGCTGAGCAAGCAGCGCGCCTCCAGCCCGTTTCCCGCACCTCGCGTGATGAGGAGCGTCGCGCGAAGCTGCCTGCGATAGTTGCTGACGAAGACTTGCAGGTAAATCACCCAGACAAGCAACATGCCCAGCCCGGTTAGCGCCGAGATCAGTTCAGGGCGGTTCGCGATCCACTCCAAATAGCCCTCCAGCGACCAACAACCGGCGTGCCCTCAGTGCCGGACAGGCATATCCGGCGCGTGCTCAGGCGCGCCGATCACCAGTGAAGCCTCGGGCGATTGCACGAGCTGCAGGTAACGGTCAAATTGCGCAAGCACATCCGCGATGATCTGCTCCTGCGTCATGCCCATAAGATCGTAGCCACGGCTGCCATCGCTGAAGAAGGTGCGTGCCTCGAAACGCAGATCCCCTTGCGCCGCTTCAAGGGCGGAGAAGGCCGGCAGACGATGGGCCGCCGGCTGGACCCCATAGACGAAATCTCGCACCCCACTGGCGGGAACTGTGAGCGAGACCGAATGCTCCCCGTTTTCGTGTGAGACGGTCGCCTTGCTTCCCCGTTTCTCCATTTCCTGCGCCACATTTTCGAGCGCCGGCGTGACCACCTTCGCGATATAGTCGGCCACCTCCTGCTCCGTGGGCGCATTCAGGATCAACCCCAGCCGGCGCTGCCAAGTCAGCCCGGCCGCCGGATAGGCTTGAGGCGTGACAGCCATATGCCCGACCTGCCGCTGCGCCAGGTCTGACTTCATGCCCTTGAAGAGCGCCCAGATCAGCACAAGCATGATAAGCGTGAAGGGGAGTGCCGTTGCGATGGTGGCTGATTGCAGCGCCGCAAGCCCGCCGGCAACCAAAAGCACGGCCGCGATCAGACCTTCCAGGACACACCAGAACACGCGCTGGGCGATGCTGGTCTCCGTCTCGCCGCCTGCCGCGATCGTATCGACGACAAGAGAGCCGGAATCGGAGGAGGTGATGAAGAACACCGCCACCAGCAGGACAGCGAGCGAGGAAGTGACGGCTGGAAGCGGAAGATATTGGAAGAACTGGAACAGCGCCACGGAAAGATCATCGGTGACCGCAGTGGACAGGGCCCCATTGGCGACGGTCGTATCGATGAAAAGGGCGGTGTTGCCGAAAACCGTCATCCAGAAAAACGTGAAGCCGGCGGGAATGAAAAGGACGGCGATCACGAACTCCCGCACGGTGCGGCCGCGCGAAATGCGGGCGATGAACATGCCGACAAAGGGCGACCATGAGATCCACCACGCCCAGTAAAAGAGCGTCCAGGCGTCGATCCAGGGCCGCGGCTCATAGGCATAGATGTTGAAGGTCCGCAATACGATCGTGTCAAGATAGAAGCCGATATTCTGCACGAAATCGCGCAAGAGCTGCGCCGTGGGGCCGACCGCCAGCACGAAGAGCATGAGCAGTACCGCGAGGATCAGGTTCAGCTCGCTCAAACGCCGGATGCCCTTATCCACTCCGGTGACGACGGAGATGGTCGCAACGGTGGTGATTACGGCGATAAGCACCAGCTGAACGGCGGCGCTGTTCGGCACGCCGAGAAGATAGCTAAGACCCGCATTGATCTGCAGAACGCCGAAGCCGAGTGATGTCGCGATGCCAAAAAGGGTGCCGCAGATTGCGAAGATGTCGACCGCATGCCCGATCGGCCCGTCGATGCGGTTCTTGAGCAGCGGGTAAAGGCCCGACCGCACGGTGAGAGGAAGATTGTAGCGATAGCCGAAATAGGCAAGCGAGAGGCCCACCACGGCATAAATAGCCCAGGCGTGGAGACCCCAGTGGAAAAAGGTCACGCTCATGGCCTGCCGCTGGGCAGCGATGGTGAGTGGCTCTGCCTCGGGCGGAGCAGCGAAATGCGTCATCGGTTCGCCGACGGCGAAATACATGAGGCCGATGCCCATGCCCGCCGCAAAGAGCATGGCCACCCAGGACATGTAATGGAAGTCGGGCGTGGAATCGTCCGGCCCCAGCTTCAGATGGCCGAACCCGCTGGCGGCAAAGAGGATCACCGAACCGATGAAGATCCCAACTGCGAGCAGGTACAGCCAGCCAAAGGAGCCGAGAATCCAGGTCTGCACAGCGGTGAAGATCGCCTCCGCTTGGCCCGGAAAAAGAACGCCGACACCGAGAAATATCGCGGTAATAGCTACTGAGCCGAAAAATACCGGCGGATTGATTACAAACTTAGACATGGCTGCACCTCAAAGTTTAAAGCGTGCCAAAGGGAGAAAATTCAAGCTCCCGTTGACAGGAGATAGCCGGTTCGGCTTCGATATTTCTGTTGGTGGATTGAAGGTTGGAGTTCGTTGATGGCTGCAGCTTCCATTCTAACGATAAAAATCTATCGCTCAACTTTCGGAAGCGATTTTCTAACAGGCCGTGGATAACTCTTTCGCGGCAATGTTGAGCCGGGGCAGGGCTGGCTCGAGATACGCGCGGCCGGCTCTGGAGCTGAAGCGTGCGGCCCGCCTCACGCATTCTGGTAAGTGCCGGCGAGTTCGCTTTCCGCGATCACATTCGGCTTTGCCTGCTCCGGCATCTCTGCGATCTTCGCATTGCTGAGCGGAGTCGAAATGTGCTCTTCGTCGCGGGCAGGAATCTGCTTGCTGTCGTGGAAGGCCGGGCTTTCGAGCGCGAATGCCATCGGTTCCTCCTTGCTGTTCGATTACGCGGGCCCGAACCCGGCAGAACGCCAACAGTTCCGGAATGGAGTTTGCGGAAGTTTGCGTGCTTCTGCCCTTTCTCCCTCAGGACGGAGATTCGGGCTCCGGCCGGGCCGTCATGAGGTTGGCCAGTTCCGCAAGGCTTTCTACCAATACGTTGCGCCGCTCGGGCGGCAGCTCGGCGAAACGGCGTGCAAACTGCGCACCGAAAACGCTGGGCGCGTGGGAAATGAGCTCCTGCCCCTTGGGGGTGAGGCGCGTGAATACCACGCGGCGGTCTGTTCCTGACCTGTAGCGCTGGACAATGCCGCGCTGCTCCAGATTTTCGAGCACCGTCACCACTGTCGCGGGGCTCAAGTCTGCGTGGTCAGCAAGCGCCTTTGTCGTCACCTCGCCCAGTTCTGTGACTGCCATCAGGATCACGAGCTGAGGTCCGGTAAGCCCGATGGAGCGCGCCAGGGCGCGAGATTGCAAATCGTTCGCGCGTACGATTCTTCGGATCGATTTTAGCAGGAGCCGCGTTTGCTCGGGCGAGACCGCCCCGTGCGGCGATGCGGCGACAAAGTTTGCCATGGTTCATTTGACTTCAAATCATTTGAACCCTAACTATAGGTCCAGGCAAGCCACTCGACAAGAGATCAATCAACAAAGACAATGGAGGTAAACGCCCGCCGATGTGCGGCATTTGCGGTGAAGTGAGATTTGACGGCCGGACTCCGTCCGTATCGGCCATATCCGGAATGATGGAAGCGCTGGCTCCGAGAGGGCCCGACGGCGCGGGCATCGTGTCCCACGGCAATGCGGGATTCGGCCACCGGCGGCTCAGGATCATCGATCTTTCGGAAAAGGCGCAGCAGCCGATGGTGGACTCCGCGTTGGGCCTGACCATCGCCTTCAACGGCTGCATCTACAATTACCCCGAGCTGCGCGAGGCGCTCGAGGCAAAGGGCTATAGCTTTTTCTCGCACGGCGACACGGAGGTCATCCTCAAGGCGTGGCATGCCTGGGGTGAAACCTGCGTGGAGCGCTTCCATGGCATGTTCGCTTTCGTGATCCAGGAGCGCGACACCGGCCGTATCGTGATGGCGCGGGACCGCTTCGGCATCAAGCCGCTCTACCTCGCCGAGAAGAGCGGCGTGCTCCGCTTCGCCTCCTCGCTCCCGGCGCTCGTGAAAGCCGGGGACGTGGATACCTCCATCGACCGGGTGGCGCTGCATCACTACATGACCTTCCACGCGGTCGTTCCGCCGCCCCGCACTATCCTCAATGGTGTGCGCAAGCTGCCGCCCGCCACGATCCGCGTCATCGAGGCCGACGGCCGCTCGACGGAACGGCGCTACTGGGATCCGCCCTATCGCCGCGACCCGGCCGATGCCGGCGTTTCGGCAGAAGAGTGGCGCGACCGTGTGCACGAGGCGCTACGGCTTGCCGTGAAGCGGCGCATGGTGGCTGATGTACCCGTGGGCGTGCTGCTTTCAGGCGGTGTGGATTCGAGCCTCATTGTCGGCCTTCTGGCCGAGGCCGGCCAGACCGGGCTCATGAGCTTTTCCGTCGGTTTCGAGGAAGCGAATGGCGAGAAAGGGGACGAGTTCGTCTATTCCGACTTGATCGCGAAGGAGTTCGGCACCGATCATCACAAGATATTCGTGCCTTCCGACCGGCTGATGGATGCGCTCCCCGGCACCTTCGCCGCCATGTCCGAGCCGATGGTGTCCTACGACAATGTGGGCTTCTATCTGCTCTCGCAGGAGGTTTCCAAGCACATCAAGGTGGTGCAGTCGGGGCAGGGAGCTGACGAGGTGTTCGGCGGCTATCACTGGTATCCGCCGCTTGCCCGCTCCAACGACGTGGTGGCAGACTACGCAAAGGTCTTCTTTGACCGCTCGCACGAGACGCTGAAGCGTCAGCTCGGAGCGAACTGGATCAATGGCGAAGACTACAGCCGCGGCCTTGTCGCCGCGGAGCTGATGCGGCCGGGTGCGGACTCGCCTGTCGATCGTGCTTTGAGGCTCGATGCCAATGTGATGCTGGTGGACGATCCGGTGAAGCGGGTCGACAACATGACGATGGCCTGGGGGCTGGAGGCTCGTGTTCCCTTCCTCGATCACGAGCTGGTTGAGCTCGCCGCGCGCATTCCGCCCGAAGAAAAGCTGAAAGACGGCGGCAAAGGCGTGCTCAAGGATGTGGCCCGGCTTGTCGTGCCGCATGAGGTCATCGATCGACCGAAGGGTTATTTCCCGGTGCCGCAGCTCAAATATGTGGCCGGTCCCTATCTTGAGATGGTGCGTGACGCGTTGGGCTCTCAACGCGCTCGCGAGCGCGGGCTGTTTCGCCAGGATTATCTCGATCGGCTTTTCGCTCAGCCCGCCGACCACATCACGCCGCTGCGCGGTTCCGAGCTCTGGCAGGCCGGACTTCTGGAATTGTGGCTTCAGACCCATGGGATCTAGCGAGATGACGAAAACTTCCGGCGCGAACAGGAAAGGGAGTGCAGGCCGGAGCGACAAGGCGCTCGACCACCGGCTGAGAAGGCTGCGCGCCCATGCCAAGGCGCCTATCGAGAGGATGGGCGAAGGGGAGCAGATGCGCCGATCCGTGGCGCTCGATTGCGGCTGGGGGCGGCTGATCTTCGCCCAAACATATACCAGCAACGAAGGGATCATAGAGGCGTTGCGCAACGAGGAAGACAATCAGCGCGACATCGCCTTCTATGTGCGCGATCCGCATGTGCTTCTTCAGCTCGCACCCGGCGAGACCTTTCTCGATCCGTCGCACACATATCGTCTGGATCTTTCGACCTACCGCTCCAGCAGGCGCCAGCCCAAGGGCTTCTTTATCCGGCGGCTCGCCTCGGAGGCCGACGCAAAGGCGGTCAATGCCATCTATGCGGCGCGAGGCATGGTGCCGGTCGCGCCAGAGTTCTTCTGGTCGAAACGAGACAGCCGCTCGCTCACCTATCTGGTGGCCGAGGAGGAGGCGACGGGCGACGTCATCGGCACAGTAACCGGGGTGGACCACCATCGGCTGTTCAATGATCCCGAACGCGGTGCCTCCCTCTGGTGCCTGGCGGTGGATCCGCAGTCGCGCCATCCCGGCATCGGCGAGACGCTGGTGCGGCGGCTTGCTGAATATTTCCAGGCCCGCGGAGCCGCCTATCTGGATCTTTCAGTGCTCCACGACAACGAGCAGGCAATCCGTCTTTACGAGAAGCTTGGGTTCCAGCGCGTGCCGACTTTCACGGTCAAGCGCAAGAACCCGATCAACGAGAAACTGTTCGT
This sequence comes from Chelativorans multitrophicus, assembly GCF_011317445.1. Taxonomy (GTDB): domain Bacteria; phylum Pseudomonadota; class Alphaproteobacteria; order Rhizobiales; family Rhizobiaceae; genus Chelativorans; species Chelativorans multitrophicus. The sequence continues at coordinate 1,586,259 of NZ_JAAAPL010000001.1, read as the reverse complement.
AGCCCCTATCGAGCATTATGACGAGCTCAACCCATATGCGCGCATCATCGTGGACGAGGCGCGCCGGCGCGGCGTCCACATCGAGGTGACGGATGGGGCCGGTGGTTTCTTCCGCCTCTCTCACGGCGGGCGCTCCATTCACTGCCGGGAGAGCCTTTCGGAGCTTACGTCCGGCGTTGCAGTCTCCATATGCGACGATAAGGCTGTGACGCGCCGCGTGATCGAAAAGGCGGGGCTCCGCGTGCCCGAGCAGATCGTGGCGGGGGATGAGGAGGAGCTAGAAGCCTTCCTGGCCAAGCACGGAAGCGTGGTCGTGAAGCCCGCCCGCGGCGAGCAGGGGCGCGGTGTCTCGGTGGGCCTTACAAACATGGAGGATATCAGCCGCGCGGTGGCGAAGGCTCGCGAGGTGAACGATCGTGTGCTGGTCGAGGCCTGTTTCGATGGCCAGGATCTCCGTCTTGTGGTGATCGGAGGTAAGGTTGTGGCCGCTGCGGTGCGCCGCCCCCCTTCCGTAGTCGGCGATGGACGGAAGACGCTCAGGGAGCTCATTGAACAGCAGTCGCGCCGCCGTGCCGCAGCCACAGGCGGGGAAAGCACGATTCCCATCGACGACGAGACGCAGCGCTGCCTCGCCGCTTCCGGCTGCACCCTCGAAACGGTTCCCGCGAAAGGCAATGAGGTGCTGGTACGCAAGACCGCCAATCTCCACACCGGCGGGTCGATTCACGATGTGACGGATATCGTGCATCCGAAGCTGGTCGACGCGGCTTGCCGTGCCGCTCGCGCCATCGATATTCCCGTCACCGGCATCGATCTGATGGTGAAGGCACCCTCCAAACCGGACTATGTGTTCATCGAAGCCAACGAGCGGCCGGGACTTGCCAACCACGAGCCGCAACCCACGGCTCAACGCTTCATGGACCTTCTGTTCCCTCAGTCGCGGTTCGAGGAGGCGTAATCCGCAAAAAGCTCATGTCTTTGACATGGTATCAGATCCGCCGCCGCACGCGAAAAAATGAACAGGCTTGGATATCCTTCCTTAGCCTGTAACCTGGAAACGGTGCCGAAGGATGTCTAGATTGCAGACGAAGCGGATTGTGCCGGGTTTTTTGAGCCTTCAACGATAACGCCATCTGCGTGTCGAAAAGGCGGCTGATCAGGCGCGTCGTTAACTCGCGGCGCCGGGCATGGCGGGACGCGCAGGAATAACTTTCTTCACTAAGCTCTGTTATTCTGCTTGGTGGGTTGGGGCAGGTAACATGGTCAGTGCGTGGGCTCGTAGGTTTTGGCGATTGCCGATGTTTTGGCAATGTAGCCTGCTGGCTATCATCGCGCTCCTCGGAGCGGAAATTCTCACGCTCATCTTTTATTCAATCTTTTTCAGCGACCGCCTTTTTCTCGACCTGCTGCTGAGCGGCATTATCGTTTTGGTTGTCGCGTATCCACTCTCCTACATCTTCCTCACCCAAAGCGTGCGACTGATGCGCATGGCTGAGGAAATCGAACGGCGGTCCCGAATTGACGATCTGAGCCAGGTGCTCAACCGCAAAAGCTTTCTCGATGCTGCTGACGATCTTCTTGCAGCCTCTTCTTCACCATCCGGTGCAGGAACATTCCTCTATCTCGACATCGACTGGTTCAAGACAATCAATGACGAGAGAGGACATGCGATGGGCGACGAGGTCATTCGGCGAATGGGTGCACTACTTCAATCCTGCGTTCGGCATGGAGACATCGTAGGCCGGCTCGGCGGTGAGGAATTCGGGATCTTCCTTCCTGCCGGTGACGATGAGGATGCGGCGGCTGTTTATAGCCGCATTGCCCAGCGTGCCAAGGAGATCGGACAGGAGCTTGGCCTCGACGATAGGCACGTCTCGCTGAGTGCGGGTATGATTTCACATCGGCCCGGCCAGGGCTTTAACGAGTTGATGAAGCTTGCCGATAAAAGGCTCTATCGGGCGAAGTCGAAGGGACGAAACCGGCTCATCTCAAAAGACGGGCCAGGGATAGCCGCATAGGGAAAGCGGAAATAGCTGCCGATATCTGCTTGCCTCTCGTGCCACTCTCGCTTTTTCAAACACATGAAAGAATTCAAGCGTTGGTTCCCAGATGCCGCCGGCGCCACGCGGCGGGGGCTTCGCCCGTGCGCTTGCGGAAGAACCGTGAGAAATAGGCGGGATCGTCAAAACCGATCGCGCGGCCAATATCTTCGACAGGCCGAATAGTGAATTTGAGCAGCCGCTTGGCCTCCAGAAGCCGCCGCTCAAGCACCATTTCCTTGACGGTTTTTCCGAAGACCTCCCGGGCGGACTTGTCCAAAAGATGCGGTGTCGTCGCCAGCAATTCCACATAGCGGCGCACGGGCCAGTCCTCCTTGTAGTGCTGGTCGATCGCCCGCCGCAGCGCCATGCCCAGCGCGACCGTGGGCGAAGCGGTATCGAAGCCGCTGCTCCCGCCAAGGCGCCCCATCACTGAAAGCACAACCGATACCAATCCCACGAGCACTTTCTCGCTGGCGCCCGCGCCCGCGCGGTACTCATCCGCAATCATGTTGAAAAGCGCGTCCAGCTTCGTCCAGTTGTCGTCAGGTCGTTCTCCCGAAATCAGCACGGGCACATCTAGTCTGAGATCCACATGCGGAGCCGCGGCCCGTAATAGATCGTCCGAGATTGAGATGACGGTTGCGTCCGATTGCTCATCGACATCGAAACCATGCACCACGTTGCTGGGCACAAAACTGATGGTGGGAGCCGAAAAATTCCAAGTCATGTCCTCTATTCGGTATGTCCCGCCTCCTTTGAACCAATAGCTAATTTGTCCCATTAGGGGGTGCTGGTGCGGCGCGACATGGCCAAGATGCAGGCTTTTTCGCTCCATCACGGTCTCTACGTGAAGAAAGCCGACATCCAGAGCGCGGCTTGGCTCGCCGTAGACGAAGAAAGCGGGGACATCAGTTCTCATGATCATGCCGGAAAAAGTACAAGCGAATTGTGTTCTTTGTCCATGGTGGGGCCTCCATTCTCGTTTTACCTTTTTCAACGCTAAGGGAGGATTGCGCCATGCGAGCAGAGGATTATCGGACCGACAAAACCCGCCCGTTCACGGGGGCCGAATATCTCGAAAGTCTGCGCGATGGCCGCGAGGTGTATATAAATGGCGAGCGTATCGCAGACGTCACGGACCATCCCTCGATGCGCAACGCTGCCCGTTCGATCGCGCGGTTGTATGACGCGCTGCATGACGGGAAGACGAAGGACATCCTAACCTCTCCTACCGATACAGGCTCGGGCGGCTACACGCACAGATATTTCCGCGTGGCCCGGTCGTCGAACGAACTGGTCGCGCAGCAGGGCGCCATCGCCGAGTGGGCGCGCATGTCCTATGGCTGGATGGGCCGCACCGCGGACTACAAGGCGGCGCTGATGAATACGCTCGGGGCCAATGCGGACTGGTATGGCCCATTCAAGGAGAATGCGCTTTCCTGGCACAAGCGCGCGCAGGAAGCGGTTCTTTTCATGAACCATGCGATCGTCAATCCGCCGGTTGACCGCCATAAGCCAGCCGATGCGGTGAAGGACGTCTTCGTTCATATCACCAAGGAAACCGACGCGGGTATTTACGTTTCGGGCGCGAAGGTGGTCGCCACTTCATCTGCCTTGACGCACTACAATTTTCTCGCCCAGGGATCGGCAACGGTGACCGAGGATCCCTCCCTTTCGGTGATGTTCATCGTTCCGATGAACGCGCCGGGCATAAAGATGTTCTGCCGTGTCTCCTACGAGCAGACCGCCAATTCCGTCGGCCATCCGTTCGACTATCCGCTTTCTTCGCGTTTTGACGAGAACGACGCGATCCTTGTGCTCGACAATGTCTTCGTGCCCTGGGAAGACGTTCTGGTGCTGCGCGACGCGGCCAAGATCCTGTCTTTCCATCCGGCCTCGGGCTTCATGCATGGGTATTGCTTCCAGGGCTGCACCCGGCTTGCAGTGAAGCTGGATTTCCTCGCCGGCCTTCTTGCCAAGGCGTTGCGCGCTACCGGGGGCGATGCCTTTCGTGGAAATCAGGCGATGCTGGGAGAGGTGTTCGCCATCCGCCACCAGTTCTGGTCGTTCTCCAACGCCATGGCTTATAACCCGATCCCGTGGAGCAATGGCGCGGTGCTGCCGAACCTTGAAGCCGCGCTTTGCTACCGCACCTTCATGTCGGAGGCGTATCCCAAGGTCATCGACATCATAAGGCGCACGGTTGCGTCTGGTCTTATCTATCTGCCTTCCTCCGCTAAGGACTTCGCCAATCCGGAAATCGATCGTTATCTCTCGCAATATGTCCGCGGCTCGAACGATATGGGGCATATCGAGCGCATCAAGATCATGAAACTGCTCTGGGATGCGACCGGCACCGAATTTGGCGGCCGGCACGCGCTATACGAGCTGAATTATGCCGGCGCGCCGGAAGAGGTTCGCCTTCAGGTGCTGAAGGTTGCCGAGCGCGGGGGCAGGCTCAAAGAAATGGAGGCACTCGTCGACCGGTGCATGGCCGATTATGACGAAAACGGCTGGACCGGTGATACTTGGCTGCCGGCGCTTGACGACGCGTCCACGGTGCGGGACGCGGCCGAGTGAGAACGCAGTGATGGGAACCGCAGTCTCCAAGACCGAATTCCGCGATGCGATGGCTCGGGTCTGCGCTCCGGTCAACGTGATCACCACCAACGGACCCGCCGGGCGGGGCGGGTTCACCGCCACCGCGATGTGCTCGGTCACCGATGAGCCGCCCACGCTTCTGGTCTGCATGAACAGCCGCTCGGCCCAGGCAGGTCTCTTCATCGAGAACCGCCGCTTTTGCGTCAACGTGCTTACGCAGGAACACAAGGACCTTGCCGGCTATTTCGCCGGGCAGCAAGCGGACATGGATGCCCGCTACGCTGCCGCGGAGTGGGTCAATTTGCTCTCCGGCAATCTGGCGCTCAGTGACGCAATCGTCTCTTTCGACTGCCAATTGATCGACGCGCGTCCTGTCGGCACGCACAATATCTTCATGGGCCAGGTTGTCGAAATTCGCACCCGTAAGGATGGTCACGCCCTTCTCTATTTCGACCGCAATTTTGTGCACGTGCCTACCCAAACGGGCAGCTTCGGCGGGTAACGATTAATACCACCACGGATGACCGACCGGAGGCGCGATCGGTGAACTGGCTCACGGGATCGACTGCGATGAATAATCTCTATCTTAAGCCTCGGTTTCGAGCGCGTTGATGAGAAGCTCAAGTTCGTCGAGAAGGTGAGACAAGCGGTCCGCGCCGTAAAGTGCCTCGATCTGGCGGTAAATCTTCACGCTGTCCGGCGCCACGCCGAAGATCAGGTTCCGCCCTTCCGATGTCAGTCGGGCCAGAGCGCGGCGGCTATCCTCGGGGTCCTTCCGCGTTTCGATCAAGCCACGACTTACCAGAAGCTTGATAATCCGGGTCAGCGACGGCAACAGCACACTTGCTTGCCTGGCAAGCTTGGTGGCGTCCATCTCGTCGACCTCGTTGAGGACGCGCAACACGCGCCACTGCTGCTCGGTCAACCCGTAATCGCCGAGCAGGGGACGGAACCGTTCCATTACAACCTCGCGGGCGCGCAGGAGCGCCATCGGGAGAGTTCTCCGCGTCGTGTACAGGCCGAAGCCGTCCTTGATTTCCTGCTTCTTCATCGCCACTCCCGCGATATTTGCACACTTCAGTTAACTCGTTAGAAAACAAAGTTGCAACGCGGAGCAGCTTGCAAGCCATATGGATAAATGCGCAGATCGAATTGTTGGCGTTCGTAGTTAATTTGGCGATGCCAAGTTCACTGAAGCTTGGTGAGGATGCACGGTGTTCGACATCGCCTTTCCTGAACAGACGAAGTCCGTCAGGCCGATGATTTCGGAAGGGCTGATATCTTGCAATCACGATCCAGTCGAAGGAAGGGCTGTCATCTAGGCTGGGTCCAGTCGTAGTTGCAAACTGCCTCCCGGAAGGCTTTCACGGCGGGTGAGGGAACGCGCCCTGCGACAGAGACGAGCGAAACCTTCCTCACTATTTCCGGATCGGCAACGGGGCGGTGGCACACGCCCGGCAGGCAGGCGGAGAATTCGGGCGAGAAGCAGATACCCATTCCGGCAGCCACCATGGCCATTATCCAGTCTTCCCGCTCGCTTCGATAGGCGACGGTAATGCGAATGCCGCGCTCACTGCACAACGCGCCGATATTGTCGCTGTATTCGCAATTGATGCGGTCGAGGTAAGGCGCGCACTCAACATCGCTCAGGTGGAGCGTATTGCGCTTTTCAAAGGGATGACCGGTGCAGAAAGCCAGCCCGAAGCGCTCCGCGTAGATGGGTTCTGTCCGTAGCCGCTCGTCAAAAGGCTGCGGCTGCGCCATCAGCGCAACGTCCAGCTTACCTTCGAGAAGAAGCGCGGCAAGGCGGGATGGCACGCCTTCCACGACCGTAACGCCAACGCTCGGATTGGTCTGGTGAAAGGCGTTGAGGAAGCCCACGAAACGTAAGGGGCCGATCGTGCACATGACCCCAAGCTTCAGGAGTGCCGCTTCCAGTTTCAGGAAATCCCGCGCCGTTTCCTTGGCTACCTCCGATCGCCGGACAACCTCCTCCAGATGGCTTCGCATGACGCAGCCGAAATCGGTAAGCTGGACGTGGTTGCGTTCGCGGTAAAACAGCAGGCCGCCGAGTTCTGCTTCAAGCTTTTGGATGGCCCGGGTCAGAGCCGGTTGTGTGACATGCGCCAACTCCGCGGCCCGATGAAAGTTCAGCGTGCGGCTGGCCGCGAGGAAATACCGTATTTCGTGCATTTCCATGGGAGTTCTCCCGCCGATGCAAGCGATGCATCATTGCGATGAATTCTTGGCATTTTTCGCCATTTGTCCGCGTCTGTAAACTCTCCGCTGCATTTGATTGTACCGCACCTTGCTCAAATTGTGTCCGTCACAGGTGCGTTCGGAGGAACAAAGATGGTTGCCTTTAACATCGTCAGGATGCGCGTGAAACCGGGTCACGATGAGGAGTACATCGAATTGCATCGCCGGATTGATCCAGCAAAGCTGGAGCGGATGCGGAAGGCAGGTTTACGCCGATTTTCGCTCGTCAAAACCGACGAGCATTCCTACTGCTTTATCGGCGAATGGGACAGTTTCGACAGCATCGTGCAAAGCAGGCAGGAGATGATCGGCGAGCTTGACAAGATGCGGAACATCTTGGAGGACCTTGGAGGCGGGCTTGGAGTTACGGATCCCGTTTCGGGCGAAGCCGCCTTGAGCATCGACGTGCGGTCAAAGGTTGCCGCCGAGTGATATCGCTGCGAGGGCGCCGGTGCTCACCGGTGCCCGTCCTTTATCTCTCACTTTGGCGGGATCGGCATGGGAACGGCACAGGTTCAGGGCGAACTCTGGGGTGCGAAGGCTCGTGATTGGGCAGAGTTGCAGGAGCCGGCTTGGCAGCGAATCTACGAAGCTGCGATGGCACATGCGGGCGCAGGTCCGGGAAAGAAACTGCTCGATGTCGGCTGCGGCGCAGGAGGCGCGCTGGTGGTGGCGCGCAAGCTCGGCGCGGAGGTCACTGGGCTTGATGGCGCGGAGAATCTCGTCGCTATCGCCCGTCAGCGCTTGCCGGGTGCCCGGATCGATGTCGGCGAGATGGAGGAGCTTCCCTATAACGATGAAAGCTTCGAAATCGTTACAGGCATAAACGCGTTTCAGTTCGCCGCGGACGTTACCCGAGCGCTCTCGGAGGCGCGCCGCGTCTGCCGGCGCAACGGTACGGTTTTCATTCTCACCTGGGGGCGGCGTGAAGACTGCCAGCTGATGACGATCACCGTTTCTGCGGTCATGGCCCTTTTGCCGCCGCCAGGCGGAAATGCGCCAGGCCCGCTCGTAGACGAGGGCACGATCAAAGCCGCGCTGGACAAAGCCGGGCTCCAGGCCGTCGAAACCGGGGAGTTCGCCGCTGACCTCGTTTTCCCCGACGCTGAAACTGCTATCCGCGCGAACCTTGCCGCCGGGGTGAACGTCAAGGCGGCGCGGCAGGTAGGCGAAGCTCGCGTGAGGGAAGCCATCAGCGCCACATTGCCTTCAGTCACACGCCCGGACGGATCTGTCGTCTGGAGCAACCGATTTCGCTGGACCATGACCAGGAGGAACTAGCTCCAGAAAAGGGAGGATAGACCATGAACGATCTCAACCTGACCACCCTCGAGGGAGGCCAGACTACCATCAGCGTACCGATAATCGAGGCGCTTTCCAGCCAGCTGCGCGGCATTGCGCTCACTCCCGCAGATGCCGGCTATGAAGAGCCGAGGACGATCTGGAACGCTATGATTGACCGGCGTCCCGGCCTTATCATACGCTGCGCCGGGGCGGCTGATGTGGTGAGCGCGGTGCGGTTCGCGCGCGAGAACAATCTGCTCGTCGCGGTGCGCGGTGGAGGCCACAACATCGCCGGCAATGCAGTTTGCGACGGCGGCCTCCTGATCGATTTGTCGCCCATGAAATCCGTCCGCGTCGACGCAGCTTTGCGGCGGGCCTGGGTCGAACCGGGGGCCACGCTGGCCGACGTAGACAAGGAAACGCAGGCATTCGGCCTCGTCGTTCCCAGCGGCATCAATTCGACGACCGGCATCGCCGGCCTCACGCTGGGCGGCGGCTTTGGCTGGCTCACCCGCAAGTTCGGCCTGACGCTCGACAATCTTCTCTCCGCAGACGTGGTGACCGCCAATGGCGAGCTTCTGCGTACCAGCCTTTCGGAAAACCCGGACCTGTTCTGGGCCATCCGCGGCGGGGGCGGCAATTTCGGTGTTGTCACCGCATTTGAATTCCAGCTCCACGATTTCGGGCCGCAGGTTCTGTCAGGTCTTGTCGTTCACCCGTTCGACAACGCCGCCTCGGTCCTTCAACAGTACCGGGAAGCGCTCGACGATGCACCGGACGAGCTGACCTGCTGGGCGGTAATGCGGCAGGCGCCTCCACTTCCATTCCTGCCGGCAGAGTGGCACGGTAAGGAAATTCTGGCCCTTGCGATGTGCTATTGCGGCGACATCGCAGAGGGGGAGAAGGCGACGGCCCGGCTGCGGTCCATCGGCCGCCCTATTGCCGATGTTGTTGCTCCCACACCCTTTACCGCCTGGCAGCAGGCGTTCGATCCTTTGCTGACCCCAGGCGCGCGCAACTACTGGAAGAGCCATGATTTCGGCGGGCTTTCCGACGAGACGATCGACGTCGTTCTCGAAGCGATCCGGCGGCTGCCGGGGCCGGAATGCGAAGTTTTCATCGGCCATGTGGGCGGCGCCGCCGGCCGGATAGCGACGGAAGCCACGTCCTTCCCGCAGCGCAGCTCGCATTATGTCATGAATGTGCATGCCCGCTGGCGCGAGCCGGAGATGGATCAGGCCTGCATCGACTGGGCGCGCGGGCTGTTCGAGGCCGCCAAGCCTTATGCCATCGGAACGGCCTATATCAATTTCATGCCTGCGGACGAAACCGATCGTGTCGCGGCGGCTTACGGCCCAAACTATCAAAGGCTTGCGGAGCTCAAGGCGCGCTACGATCCCACAAACCTGTTCCGCTTGAACCAGAATGTGCGTCCGACCGCCGAGTTGAGAGCCGCGTGAGCAAGGGGCCAAGTCCCGCCGGCCAGGGCGCCAACCGGCCGGCGGGACAAGCCACTGCTACCTCCGTCAATGGAGCCTAACGCTTGGTCCCAATGCCAATGTTGATGGGGCTGGTGAGCACCGCCGTGCCGTCAGCCTTTGCGCGGGCCGCGACAAGACGATCGAGCGCCTGCCGGATCTTCCCTCTTTCCTCCTCGCTCAGCTCAAGCCCGGCCAAAACGGCACCGGGAATGGGGTTGCTCTGCGTCAGCCATTGCCACAACTGCTCGCCCGCCGTGAATTCAAGGCGCTCGGTGGTCGACTCGACCCGAACATCCTGCAGCCCGGCGGTCTCAAGCTCAAAGCGGAGCCGTTCCGGGTCGCGAAGCTGGAAGGGCAGGGGCGGTGGGTCCGCCGGAAGTCCCGCAAAGGCGGGACGGACAGCCTTGATCGCTTCGATAAAGAAGGCGAGGAAATCGATCCTGCGCGGATCACCGAAGGCGGTGAGAAGAACGCGTCCGCCGGGCCTGACCACGCGAACCATTTCCCGAATGCCCCTCGGCATGTCGGGAAACAGCATGACACCGAACTGAGAACCGGCCATATCGAAGCTTTCGTCCGCCAGCTCGAGCGCGTGTCCGTCCATGACGCGGGCTTCAATCGCGAGGCCTTCGCCGGCAGCGCGGGCGCGCAGCTTCTCGATCATCGCGGGCGAAATATCCGTCGCCACGACATCCGCCCCCAGGCGCGCTGCCGGAATTGAAAGGCCACCACTGCCTGCCGCCACGTCCAGGAACCGCATGCCGGGGCGCAGCCCCGCGCGGCGAAGGCCCTCTTGGGCGAGCCAAAAATGAGACGGCGTGATGTACCGGTCGTATCCCGGCGCGATCCGGTTCCAAGCCTCTCGCGCAATCGATGCGGATTCTATAACGGTTCGCTCCGCCAGCACGGTGCGGAGCACCTTCATGAATGCGGCCGGCTGTTCTATCGGAGGATCGTCGGCGGCACCGTCGATGACATGGAGCGGCCAGCCGAAGCGGGTGCTTGCCGCCTCGGCGATCTGCAGCGGGGTTGCTAGATCATGCCGTCCCCAGATCAGGAAGGTCGGAATCTGTACGCGCTCCAACTCCTCCTGGGGAGTCGCTGGCAGCGCGAACTGCTCGAAGAGGCTTTGCTGGGTCGGCTTCAAATCCGCAAGCTGCGCCCGGTCCAGATTATACGTGCGCAGATAATCCCAGCTCCGGCCCATTCCATCACGCAATGCGTCGAGATCGAACGCGCACCGCTGCCAAAGTCTGTCATGATTTTCCGGACTCGGCTCCGTCACGAACGCGGCAAGGGCCTCGGCGAATTCAGGCGCAGGCTGAAAGCTTGCCAAGCCGAGCGTGTCAGAGAGGATCAAGCCACGCAGCCGCTCCCCATGCGCGGCGGCAAAGCGTAGGGCGATCGCGCCGCCAATGATCTGGCCGACAAGAATGGGCGGCGTTTTGCATGTCCGTGTGATCAGTTCGTCAAGCCAGGCCAGCACGCGATCGCGATCGATCGGGCCAACCGCTTCAGTCGCGCCGTGCCCGGGCAGATCGGGCGCGATCACGCGATGCGTCTTGACCAGCTCGGGCAAGATCCGCAGCCATTTGGCCGCATATTCGCCTGGACCGTGCAGGAGAATGATTGGCGGACCGTCTCCGCCTTCCAATACGGCCGTCGAAATGCCCGCTAGGTGGAGTCGACGCTCCGTGACCGGCAAGCCGGAGAGCAGAAGCTCACGGGCACTGCCGGCCATCGCTTTTTGTTCATGCGTGTTGGGTGGCTGCTTGGCCGCTGCAGTATCGGTAATGGTCATGGCTTCCTCCAAGCTCATGCGTTGAGGCTCGGCAAAGCCTATGACCGTTGTCTACGCGCCGCTTCGGCAAGATTCCCCAATTTGTCGCAAAGCGCTTTATGGGTGATTTCACCCACGCATGCTCGACCCTGGCTCAAACGAGCCCTTGGCGGAACGCCCAGGCGGCAGCGGCCGTTCGCGAGGAGACACCAAGCTTGTCGAAGATGTTGCTAAGATGCCGGTCGATCGTCTTCTCACTTAGAAACAACTCGGCCGCGATCACCTTGTTCGGCTTGCCAGCCGTAACCAACCGCAGCACCTCAAGTTCGCGCCGGGTCAGTCCCTTGCGCGTGTTGCGCGGAAGCGCCAAGCGATCGATCCTGGCCATATCCGGCGCAGCGCCCAACGCCTGGAACGCTTCGCGGGCCGCAGCGAGTTCCAGGCTCGCGCCCTCCTCGTCGCCCATGCCGCGGCACGCCAATGCCATGAGCTCCCGCGTGCGCGCGGCAGGATAGGGCGCCTCGACCTGGAGCCAAAGCTCAAATGCGGCCCTGAGGGCTTTCAACGCGTTTTGGTGATCATCGGCAGACAAGGCGACGGCACCGGCCGCATGGCCGGCCATCGCCTGCAGGACAACAGTCCGGAAACGATCGGCGCTTTCCTCCAACTCCCGGCATGCCTCGCCGGCCGAGGCAATATCGCCGCTTGCAAGCATGATCTCCACGCAGGCCGGTAGAAACTTGGCGCGCAGCAGCCGATCCTCCGTCGCTCCAAGGGCCCGCTTGATTGCCGCAGCCGCAGCTTCGGTTCGCTTTTGGGCAAGCCGCAGCAAAGCAAGGCCGGGCAGCGGCTCACAGCCGCGACTGCTGGCCTGCCGGAACGCCTTCTCGGCCTCCGCGAATTCGCCGCGCAGGCGGTGAATTTCCGCCTGCTGATAATAGGCAGTTCCCGGTGGCGGCAGTTCCGACCCCCGCGTAACGGCGCATGCGCGGCGAGCTTCCTCTATCGCCTGGGGCCAAAAACCGTTCATCTGCATGATCTCGGCACGATGAACCAGGCAGCTGCCGGTAAAGCTCACAAGCTGCGGCTGCTCCGCGCACCACTGCGCCAGGGCGTTCGTCCATTGGCGCGCACGATCCACGGCATAAATCTGCTGACAGGCATCGATGACGCTGCAATAGATCAGGCCCGTCATAATCGGCGACAGTTCTCCGGCAGTGACCGCCACCATCGCTTCGTCCAGCAGAGCGAGCCCCTTTTCCACCTCACCCTGCTGGATAAGTATCCGGCCCTGCATATGACGGGCGCAGGCTCCTAGATCGGCTTCCCCAAATTTCTCCGCGATCTCGGCAGCGCGGGTCGCCGTGCCGAGGGCGGTGTCAGCGGCTTTGGCACCGAGTTGCTGCTCCGCGAGCGGCAGCAAGAGATACCCTTCCTCGACGCAGGACTTGCCTTCGCGTTCGAGCAGCCGATGGGCACGGCCGAACCACCCGCTCGCCGGACCGGCCTCGCCACGCAGGGCCAGGCGCAGCCCCACCCAGAAGGCTGCGCGCGCGGCACGGATCAGATTGCCGCTGTCGAGATGGGCGTGATGGACCCGCTCCAAAACCCGTAGGTAATCCTCGTCGCGTCCGACCAGGTAAGCCGACACGGCCAGCCGCTCCAGGTCTTCAACGTCGAGGGGCGCCGCCTCACCCGCGCGCGACAGCCTTCGGTAAGCGTCATACCAGGCCTTTCGCTCATAGGCCTGGTGACCCAGAGCGATGTGATCCGGTTTGCCATAGAGGTTGCCACGCGGCATCGAATCCGAGCTTTCCATCCATGTTTGTTCCGGCGAACGCAGAACATTAACAAGATGAAGCCGCGGGCTCTAGGCCGCAGTGGCTATTCGAAGCCTATCGCTCGTTCGGATTGAAGTGCTTCTTGAGCTTATGGCCGTAAGCTCCATAGACCTTTTGGAACGCTTCTGTTTGGGCGGCAAAGGCCGTCACCTTCTGCGGGAACCGCGTCTCGAACATGAATGCCAGCGTGCCCTCCAGCTTATGTGGCTTCAACTCGACGTTGCTTGCCTTTTCGAAGGCGTCCACGTCGGGTCCGTGCGGCAGCATGGTGTTGTGGAGGGATATGCCGCCAGGAACGAAGCCGCCGCCGGTCTTCGCGTCATAGACGCCGTAGATCAGCCCCATGAATTCGCTCATCACGTTCATGTGGTACCACGGCGGCCGGAAGGTGTTTTCCGTCACAAGCCAACGGTCGGGGAAGATCACGAAATCGACATTGGCGGTGCCGGGTGTTTCCGAGGGCGAGGTGAGCACGGTGAAGATCGACGGATCGGCATGGTCGTACAGGATCGGTCCCACCGGCGAGTAGCGCCGCAGGTCGTATTTGTAGGGCGCATAATTGCCATGCCACGCGACGACATCGAGGGGCGAGTGGTCCATCTCGGCTGTCCAGAGAGAGCCGCCCCATTTCACATACATCCTGGAAGGCGTGTCCCTGTCCTCGTATGCTGCGACGGGTGTCAGAAAATCGCGCGGGTTGGCCAGGCAGTTGGCGCCGATGGGGCCGCGCTCGGGCAGGGTGAAGGCGCCGCCGTAGTTCTCGCAGAGATAGCCGCGTGCGGGGCCGCCGGTGAGTTCCACCCGGATCTTCACGCCGCGGGGGATCACCGCGATTTCACCGGGCTCGATGTCGATGATGCCGAACTCGGTGCAAATGCGCAGGCTGCCCTCTTGGGGCACAAACAGCATTTCGCCGTCGGCATTGTAGAAGTATTCGTCCACCATCGAGCGGGTGATGAGATAGACATGCGCGCCCATGCCGGCCTGCGTTCCCGCGTCGCCGGCGGTGGTGATTGTTCGCACGCCATCTATGAATGATACCTTTTCGCTGGGAAGCGGGATCGGGTCCCAGCGCATCGGGGCGATCGGCACCTCGACCTCCTGCGCTGGCGCTGTTCGCCAAAGCCCGATATCGGCCTTCTGGAACTGGCCCCAATGCGTCACGGTCGGCCTTATGCGGTAGAGCCAGGAGCGCTCGTTGGTGGTCCGCGGCGCGGTGAAGGGCGATCCGCTGAGCTGTTCCGCATAAAGGCCGTATGAGCACTTCTGCGGCGAGTTGCGGCCGATGGGAAGCGCGCCGGGGAGGGCTTCGGTCTCAAAACCATTGCCGAAACCTGACATGTAGCCTGGCTGGATAGCGCTCTCCGGCCGGTCGGTTTTTTGAGTCTGCAAAGATAGGTTCTCGACATTCATGATGGGTTCTCCTAACTTTGTTGCAAATGTAACTGTCGTTTTTGTAACTATCAACATGATGGCCAAGCTTCATCTCGAACAGTTCCTGCCCTACCGTCTCAACCGGATCGCGGCAGTGGTCTCGCAGGAATTCAGGGCTGTTTATGGCCCGCATCATGACCTGACGGTCCCGGAATGGCGCGTGCTGGCGACGCTGGGTCAATTTGAAGAAATGGGCGCGAAGGCGATCGGTCGTCACTCCTCCATGCACAAGACCAAGGTCAGCCGTGCTGTAAGCGCCTTGGAGGAGCGGCGCTGGCTCAAGCGCCGCCGGAGCGTTGACGACCGTCGCGAGGAAATCCTGTCACTGACTGCTCTTGGCCGAACGGCTTATGGGGAAATCATACCGCGCGCAGTCGCCTTCGAAGCGGCTATTCTGGAAGCGTTCGGGCCCGAGGCTTCGTCCCTCTTTAAGGCGCTCGACCGGCTGGAGGAGGTCCTGAAAATCCGCTCAAGCAGGTAATGCAAGCCCAAGCTGCCGGTCATCGCTAGGCGTGTCATGGCCAAGCGACTTCGCCTGGCTCTCAAACGTCTGATCCAAGAATCGCCGCCACAAGGGCCGGTATATCTTCTGTCGAATAGGGCTGTGGCGTCATGAGGCGGCGATAGAAGATCGCTCCGCTGAATGCAAAGGCGACTGTTTCGGCATCAAAATTCGCGGGCAGTTCCCCCGCTGCGATCGCATCGCGCAGTAGCGCAACCAGCGTCTCGCGCCGGCGCGCACTGTATCCATGCAGGAAGTCCGCGACTTCGGGATGGTGTTTGGCGGCCTCGATGAGCCCGGGGATGCAAGCGGCAAAAGGAGAGGTGGAGAGCGCCTCGGCGAGGTGGCATAGTAACACCGTCACCCGCTGCCTGACATCGCCATCAACGGGTCCTAGCTGCGGTTGGATGTTCAGCGTCTCGAGTGCATCTGCGATGAGCGACAGCTTTGTCGGCCAATGCCGGTAAAGCGTGCTCTTCGACACCCCTGCCTCCCCGGCCACTGCTTCCATGTTGAATGCCGCATAGCCACGCCGGCCGAGCAGCGCGATGGCCGCGCTGCGAACCTCGCGCTTGGTGCGTTCGATACGCTTGTCCATGTCAGGCTCCTGAGACCTTCAATTTATAGAACGCTTGCGTTTCATAATATTTTATGAAACGATACCGTACGATAAAAGCGCTATCGCGCAAACCGCTGGAGGAACAGATGGCATCCGTTCGCTACATTGTCTCTGACGTTGCAATCTGCGTTGACTTCTATCGTGAGCGGCTTGGATTCAAAGTGGAGATGCATCCAAGCCCCGGGTTTGCGGCCCTGTCTCTTGGGGACTTGCGCCTCTATCTCAACGCGCCGGGGGTGGGCAGCGCCGGCAAGGCGGGAGGAACGCCCGAGCCAGGCGGCTGGAACCGATTCCAAATCGAAGTTGACGATCTGGATTGGCTGATCAGCAGACTACGCGACGCCGGCGCGCGGTTTCGCGGAGAAATAGCCAGCGGAATAGGCGGCCGGCAGATCCTCTTGGAGGACCCTTCGGGCAACCTGGTCGAGCTCTTCGAGCCTGCCAGATCATGACCACGGTCCACAAAATCCCGCGCCGCAGCAGCGCCACCGGGTAGAGAACATGTTCGTGAAGCTCGAGGATTAAAGGCGCTTCTCAACCCGCTATGGCCGCTGCGCCCACTCCTTTAACGCGAATGCATCGTGCGACAGTATTTTCCTGGCTCGGCAAATGAGTCCTGACCCTAGCTTTTGTCGGCAATGGAACGTAAGTTCGACAATAGTCATTTCATTCTAACTCAGGTCGTGCGCCGGTCCTGCGCGACATGCCATGGAATTTCGGCGGCGACCGTCGGAAGATATGGGAGGAGCTAGCGATGAGAAAAATAGTCCTTGCGGGAGTATTCGCGCTCTCGGCTTCGACATGCCTGGCACAATCCACCACGTCGCCCCAGCAGACCGCTCCCGCTGTAGAAGCGCCAGGCGGCAATACTGCCGCTTCGCAGGAGGGCGGCCCGGCCAATCTCTGTCAGGAACTCCTCGCCTTCATGGAGGCGCCTCCGCCAGAGCCGGCTGAACAGGCCGGTGCAGCAAAACCGGCCGCAGCCCCTGCTCAGCAGGCGGCGCCGGCACAGCAGGCGGCGCCCGCTCAGCCGTCAGGTTCAAACCAGCAGGGATCGCAGGCCTTGGCCGGTACGACCGCTGCCGGTGAAGGCGCCTCGGCGAAGCCGGAGTCCGGCTCGAATTCGGCGCAAGCGGTCACCGGGCAGGAGGGCGTAGCAACCGATGCGCCAGAGGAAGGCGATGATCAGGCGGCCTCCGGTTCAGTGGCAAACGCGCCGCAGAAGGATACGAGAGCAGCGCCGACGCCCCCAGCCGATGTAGCCAGCACGCCGAAGGAGTCGGTGATGACGGTCGAAGCGGCTCAGCAACTCGCCGATGCTAACGATGTGGCGCAGTGCCAGAAAGCGGCGCGCGACTTGAGAGTTGCGGGGGTCGACATGCCGCCGCCGCTGATTGCACTGACTGCGCTCGATCTGCAATATCAGCAGAATTCGGGCGCTGGGGCGCAGCCGACCGGCGTTACCGATCCGGCAGCCGGCGGGCAGGAGCCAGCGCCGCAGCAATAGAGACGAAGGCCGGGGAACGTGGCGGCGGTCCGCTGCGAAGGCAACAGGAGGGAGTAGGCCACGATGCGCATGATCTTGATGGGAATTGTCCTTGCCGCTGTCATCGCGGTCGGCGCCGGATATGCTCTACAGGCGCGACAGGAACCATCCTGGCAGGTCTTCAGCAGTGACAGCACGCGCGTGGGCGATCCGGGCCACAATCTGGTCGGGCCGAACTGGACCGGCGAGCCGGGCGGCACCGTCGCCGCCGCTGACGGCGAGACCGCCTCCTGACCGCAGGATGGCACAGAGGCGAAAGAAAACGCCCGGACCTTCGTCCGGGCGTTTTGCTGCAGGTATGGTTCCGTTACTCGGCTGGTTCCGCAGCAGCGCGCGGCAGCGCGCCTGACTTTGCCTGCTGCTCCTCCACCCAGGCGCTGTGGTGCTCCTTGGCCCAGTTCAGGTCGACGGTGCCCGAGCCCATGGCCTCGTAGGCGCCTTCCATGCCGAGCGTGCCGATATAAATGTGTGCGATGATCACCCCGATCAGGATGACGCCCACGGTCGCATGGACATATTGGGCCGTCTGCATTCCATTGATGTCGGTGAAAGCGAACGGAAACAGCATGAAGATGCCGGACACCGACAGCGCAATGCCCCCCAACACGACGGCCCAGAAGATGAGTTTCTGGCCGGTGTTGAAGCGTCTCGCTGGCGGGTGCGTCCTGTTCGACCGGTCGAAAAATCCGCCGCCGACCTTCAGCCAATTCACGTCATAGCGGTCCGGGAGGTTGTCCCACACCCAGGCGACCAGCATAACCAGCACGCCGAGCATGAAAGCCCAGGCAACGAAATCGTGCGCGTATTTCGCCCAGATGGACCATGTGGAGAACGCTTCCGGCCCGATCAAAGGCATAAGCAGGCGCTTGCCGAAGATGAAGTTCAGGCCGGTGATGGCAAGGATGATGAAGGCCGTAGCCGTGGTCCAATGGGCGAGCCGTTCGATTGCATTGAAGCGCAGGATCTTGACGCCCGATTCACCGGCCAGCGTGCGGATGCGGCCCCTGACGAAGTAGAACAGCGCCAGCAACAGAAGCATACCGATGATGACGATGCCACCGATCCAGGGCAGTGCGCCCTCGTGGAAAGCACGATAATCACGCCCTTGCGGCTGCTGGAGCAAACCGGCCGCCGTGTTGGGTAGGCTGACGCGCCCCTCGATCTTCTGCAGCTCGTTCAGGAGTTGCTGCTCGTTCACCGCCTGGGCGGTCGGATTGCTTCCCGACGACCCCTCCTGTGCTCCCGCCGGAACGACAACCAGACCGACAGCAAGAATGAATGCTGCGACAACCGGCGCAATCAGTTGACCAAGCCTCCAGATGCGCATTTCCTCCGTCCTCCTGAGCTGCTGCACCGGCGGGATCAGCCCACCGCCTTCAGTGCTGGAGCGAATGCGCTCCTCCATGTTCGCGCCTTCGCTCTGGCTGTTTTTTTGGCCGCATTTGTGCGACGGCAAGCAATTCCGCTTGCCTGCAAAATGCCTAGACTTCCACCGTCTCCCTGTACGCGGTCTGCCATCCCCATGCCCCCGAGCCGTAGCCGCGCTGTGTGACCCGCTCCTTGTAGATGGCGGCGATGATTTCGCCGTCGCCGGCGAGCAGCGATTTGGTCGAGCACATTTCGGCACAGAGCGGCAGCTTGCCTTCCGCCAGGCGGTTGGCGCCGTATTTCGCATATTCGATCTCGGTTGAGTCCTCTTCCGGGCCGGCCGCACAGAAGGTGCATTTGTCCATCTTGCCGCGCGTGCCGAAATTGCCGACGCGCGGATATTGCGGAGCGCCGAAAGGGCAGGCGTAGAAGCAATAGCCGCAGCCGATACATAGATCCTTTGAGTGCAGCACCACCGCATCGGCTGTCGTGTAGAAGCAGTCGACCGGACACACCGCTGCGCAGGGAGCGTCCGTGCAGTGCATGCAGGCCATCGAAACCGAGCGCTCGCCCGGCTTGCCGTCGTTGATCGTGACGACGCGCCGCCGGTTGATGCCCCAGGGCACGTCATGCTCGTTCTTGCAGGCGGTGACGCATGCGTTGCACTCGATGCAGCGGTCGGCATCGCAAAGGAACTTCATCCTGGCCATTTTTTCGTTCCTCCCTGTTACGCCGCCGCGATCTGGCAAAGCGTGACCTTGGGCTCCTGCATGCCGGTCACCGGATCGTAGCCGTAGGTCGTGATGGTGTTGGCGCTTTCGCCGAGCACATAGGGATCAGTGCCTTGCGGGTAGTTCGCCCGCAGATCCTGGCCCTGAAACCAGCCGCCGAAGTGGAAGGGCATGAATGCCACGCCCTTGCCGACGCGTTCGGTCACAAGCGCCCTCACACGCGCCTTGGCGTTGTTTTCCGCGCCGTTCACCCACACCCACGCGCCGTCGCTGATGCCGCGCTCGGCCGCATCGGCCGGATTGATTTCGACGAACATCTCCTGCTGCAGCTCGGCCAGCCACCGGTTCGACCGGGTCTCCTCGCCGCCGCCCTCGTACTCGACAAGGCGGCCGCTGGTCAGGATGATGGGGAAGGAGTTGGCGATGCCATTGTCCACCGCCGCCTTCTGCACGCTGAAGCCGATATTGGGCAGGCGGAACTGCTTGGCGTCAGGATATGTCGGGTACTTCGCCACCAGATCGACCTTTGGCGTGTAGATCGGCTCGCGATGGATCGGCACCGGGTCGGGCAGGTTCCAGGCAACCGCACGTGCCTTGCCATTGCCGTAGGGATGGCAGCCATGGCTGAGCGCCACTCGCTGAATCCCGCCGGACAGGTCGGTCGACCAGGATACCTTGCCGACGTCGCCCATGTCGGCGCCGATTTGCTCGATGATCGAACGTTCCTCGGGCGTCAGATCCTGGTCCCAGCCGAGCTTCTGCAGCACGGCCATGGTGAACTCCGGATAGCCGTCGGTCAGTTCGGAGCCTTCGGTGTAGGAGCCTTCCGCAAGAAGGGTCTCTCCGTTCCGTTCCACGCCGAAGCGGGCGCGGAATGGGCTTCCGCCGTCCATCACGTGCAAGCCGGTGCTGTAAAGATTGGCGGTTCCCGGATGGCGGAGTTCCGGCTTTCCCCAGCACGGCCAAGGCAGGCCGTAGTAGTCGCCGCCGACCTCGGGATCCTCCTTTGGTGCGCGCATCGTCACCAGGTCGAACTTGTGCTGGTTGCGCATATGCGCCTTGAGACGTTCCGGGGACTGGCCGCAGTAGCCGGTGGACCAACTCCCGCGGTTCATCTCGCGCAGCACGTCCTCCGGAACAGGGCGGTCGCCTTCGACGGCGATGTTCTTGAACATCCAGTCCGACAATCCAAGCTTCTGCGACAGAAGATAAAGGACCTGATAATCGTCCTTCTGCTCGAAGCTCGGTTTGACGATCTGCTCGCCCCACTGGATGGCGCGATTGGACGCGACCCGCGAGCCCGACGTCTCGAACTGCGTGCAAACCGGCAGGAGATAAGTGTTGTCCTGTCGCCCCGCCTGCACCGCGAGCGAGGCCCATGTGGTCGGATGTGGATCGGCAATGACAAGCAGTTCAAGGCCGGCCAAGCCCTTCATGGACTCGGGTATACGGGCAATGCTGTTGCTGGCATGGCCCTGGACGAACATCGCCCGCATGACGTCGGGCTGCTGAACGTCCTCCTTTGGGAGCGAAACCGAGTCGAACCACCGCGTCAGTGGAATGCCGGGCGTCTCCATCAGTTCCTTGGAGGAGAATTGCCCGACCAGATCCTCATAGGGGATTTCCCAGACCCGCGCCCAGTGTTTCCAGGCGCCCTCGGTCAGCCCGTAGTAGAAGGGCAGTGTGACCACATCGAGCCCGATATCGGTCGCGCCCTGAACGTTGTCGTGGCCGCGGAAGATGTTGGCGCCGGTGCCGGGCTTGCCGACATTGCCGGTGGCCAGGCACAGGATGCAGCTCGCCCGGGTATTGGCGGTGCCGACCGTATGGTGCGTCTGGCCCATGCACCAGATCATGGTCGAGGGGCGCTGGGTGGCGAACATCTCGGCCACGCGCTTCACCTGCTCCTCGGGAACGCCCGTGATCAGTTCCACCTCGTCGGGCGTGTATTTAGCGACTTCCTTGCGGATCTCATCCATCCCGTAGACGCGCTGCGCGATGAATTCCTTATCCTCCCAGCCATTCTCGAAGATGTGCCAGAGCATCCCCCAAATGAGGGCGATATCGGTGCCGGACCGGAACCGCACATATTCGGTCGCATGCGCGGCGGTGCGGGTGAAGCGCGGGTCTACCACGATCAAATTCGCGTTGTTGAGCTCCTTGCCTTCCAGCAGGTGCTGCATAGCGATCGGGTGCGCCTCCGCCGGATTCCCGCCCATGATCATCATGGTTTTGGAGTTGCGGATGTCGTTGAACGAATTGGTCATCGCGCCGTAGCCCCAGGTATTGGCTACGCCAGCAACCGTCGTCGAATGACAGATGCGGGCCTGATGGTCCTGGTTGTTGGTTCCCCACAGGGCCGCGAGCTTGCGGAAGAGATAGGTTCCCTCGTTGGAGAACTTGGCCGACCCCATCCAATAGACGGATTCCGGCCCGGACGCCTCCCGGATCTCCAGCAGCTTGTCGCCGATCCCGTTGATGGCCTCTTCCCAGGAGACGCGCTCCCACTGCCCGCCGGAAAGCCGCATCGGGTATTTCAGGCGGCGGTCGCTGTGCACCAGCTCGCGCACGCTGGCGCCCTTGGCGCAGTGTGAGCCGCGATTGATGGGGCTGTCCCAGGACGGCTCCTGACCGGTCCACACGCCGTTCTGGACTTCGGCCGTGACCGTGCAGCCGACCGCGCAGTGCGTGCAGATGCTCTTCTTCAATTCGATCGGCACGCCCGGCTGCGGCGGGGCGATCGCGGCGGCCTTCCTGACGGTGCCGAGCTGGAACGTGCCGAGCGCGGCCACGCCGCCGGCGACGAGGCCGGAGCGGCGGAGGAATGTCCGGCGGTCCATGGGAGCAGACGCCGCGCTCCCCATCATAGCCTGCAGGCCTGTGCGGTTGGTTTGTCCGCCTTTGCGCTTCGTCAGCATGGCGCCCTCACTTCTTCTCGGGATAGCTGTTCACGCGGTAGAAGGCCTTGATGTGATCCGTCTCGCGATAGCGTGCCCGCGTCTCCTCCTCGCCGGGGTCATAGGCATGCGCCTCGCCTGGGGCGAGCGTGGCAGCCGCCACTGCGGTGGTGGAAACGCCGCCGAACGCGCGGAGGAAGTTGCGTCGGCTGAGTTCCCTCGATCGCTTGTCCTGCATCTTCATCCTCCCTAGGTTCTCGGGCCTCCACCCGGTCGCTATCTCGTTCTAGGTACTTCGCCGCATCTCCATGGCGAAGGCTTCGCTTTCGATCTCGATGAAAAGCCGCCCGATCGTGCCGACCGCGCGGTAAAACTTCGCTGCTTTCGCGTTTTCCAGATCGGCGAAGAAGCGCCCGGCCCAGGGCGCGATATGCCGGGCGAAGAAATCCTGTTCGTCGTTTGCCGGCACCACGAAGTGATTGCCGGCGAAGCCGCTCATGATCTCGCAGAGAGTGCCGAGATGGTCCTCCGGGTCGCAATGGCCGTCGGCGCGTTCGAGGCCGAGGCGCATCATGTCTCCACGCAGGCGGGCGAGCGGCCGCTCGTTGAGGAAGCCGGTCAGGTAATAGGATGCATAGGGCAGAAGCTCTCCGCGCCCGATACCGATGAAGAGGTCGAAATACTCGCGCCCTACCGCATCCGCGGAAGCGGAAGCCGCCGCCCGACCAAGATCGGCGTGAGCGCGGCCGAGCGGTGTGGCGTCGCCATGCTGAAGGCATGAAAGCCGAGCAAGAAAGTCTGCGTCTGGCGGGGCGAGCAACAGCGAGGCGAGGAGCGCGTATTCCTGCGAACGGGCGTGGTCTAAATCGTCAGCGTCAACCCCCGCGCCCATGGCCGGAGCCTCCACTCCGCCTGACGTTCCACGTGCCTGGTCCAGCGGCAAGTCTGGGTTCATTGGCTGACCTCGACTGCCCAAGATTGGGTTCGTTCATAGTAGTCCGACCCTAAGGAATTGCAATAGCATATACCGGGAGCTTACACCGGCCCATCACCGTTCAAGTTGCCGGTATGCGCCGTCTCAGCGCGGCAGCGCACTTCCGTGGCGCGGCCCGGGCCGGGACGGGGTTGCTGGCTCGGTTGTTGGCCGAACCTCCGCTATTTGCTGCGGCGCGTCTGAAGGCGGTTGGTCCCTCGGCTCAGACTGAATAGGCTCTTCGTACTGGGGGGACTGTGCCAAGTCCATATCGGGTCCGCCTTCCGATGTAGCGTCCGCGCGTTGCTCGCTATCCGCCGCCTGCGGTTCTGCCGGAACAGCGGCCGGTTCATCAGTGCCGCCTTCCAGCTCGCGCACTGTTTTCGACAGGAAGCTGACCACGGTTTCCTTTGCTTCGAGCGGTCCAAACCCCCCCATCGAGCCCGGCTGGTTGAAATCCCATGCATATTCCGCAGGACCGACATAATCGCGGATTGCCGGATTGAGCGACCACATCTTGCGCATCGCAGCGCTTTTCAGCGCCATGGGAATGCCCTTTCTCAGGAAGGCGGTAAGGTCACTTTCGGCAGTCAGGTCTTCAATGCGGGGGAGAGGTTCCGGGGTCTCAGCGGCTTCCCCTTCGGCCGTCGTTTCCTCCGGGACTTCGGGTTGCAGCGCGGGACCGCTCGCTTCGATAACCGCAGCCGCCTCGCCTGGCGCATGCTCCTTCTCATCCGCAGCGGGAGCTTCGGCCGACCGGGCGGCAAGTTTTCGGCGCGACCAGCGGGAAATGAGATTGTCGTTTCCGCTGCTCATTCCACGTCACCCCTGCGCGGGTAATTCGGCTCGCGCCTCGCCAATGCCTCCGGGCTGGCGCGGTCGCGCTTACGTTTGATGAAGGGGCGCTCGACGTGGTGGGTTTCGACGAAGGCCGCGAGCCGCTGCTGTATCTCAACGGGCATCGGAACGGCTTCGATAATGTCGGTGCCGGTTTCGGTCAGGGCCTCGGCATCCGATGGATCGGCGGTGACCAGGTGCAGCGAAACTCCGGGAGACGCATCGATATGCCGGAGCGACACCCACAGGCTCGGCCGCTGAGAACGAAGATTCTCGCGATACATCGTGGTGTCCGTTCCGAAGAATTCGATCTCTATCGTTCCCGCATAATACCGGGTCAGACTGGCCGTCTGGTCGAGAACCGTCCAAGGCGCCGCCGCCGGCGCGCCCGCGAGCACGGCAACCGGGACCCAGGCATGGTCCACCCAGGGGCTTTTCTGTGCCCGCCGCTCCACGATAACACCGACTTCGGCCGTTTCCCGTACCATGGTCACGTATCCTAGCTCGCGGCTGCGCCAAGCGGCAGGCCGGCAATGAGGTTCTGCGGCTTCATGCGGATTGTCCGATCGGGCGTCATGGCAAGGATCAGCCAGACCGGCCGCGCGCCAACATCTGGCCTGACCACGCCGATGTCGGAAAAGCTGAGCCGGAACAATGCTATTATGCGCTCTGTCGCCTCGGGATCAAGCTCTCTGTCCGTCCACAATGCATTGCCGATGCGCGTGGCCTCCGCATCAAGGCCAACGAACCAGGCCCAGTCGTCGTCCTCGATCCGCTCGACCGGCTCTATCCTCACCTCGATGGCGAGCAGATGGCGTATCCACGCCTCCATTGCGGCGGCGAGCCCCTTCCGCGCGGGGCTGTCGGCGCTACCAAGATTCAGCACCAGGTCGAAGGCATCGCTCCTTTCGAAATAGCCGTCGGCATTCTCCTGCTCGAGGATTTCGAGCTCGGTGACGGCTGGCCCGCCGAGCGTGTTCAGGAGAGGGGAGGCGTGGCGGTTCTGCTCATGCACCTCCACGGTTTCCGTATCGGCCAGCAGTAGCGCTCCTTCATGAAAGGTCACCCGCTGCGTACGGTAGAACAGCTCGGCCGCGCGCAGGACGAAAGGATCGCGCTCGCCGTCGAGCGCATTGCGCAGCACCACCTGCGCAAGCTGATTCATGAAGAGAGGCGGTATTCCTGCCGCCGCGCCGCGCGCCAGCTCCAGATAAACGGCTTCGAGAGATGGCGCCGCCAGCAAACGGTCGCGGAAGGCGATCATGAATTCCCAGTTTTCCCGCGCATCCGGATCTTCAATGGCGGCGATCTCCTCCTTCCCGACCGGCCGGCGCGGATGATGCATCAGGAGGTCGTGATGCAGGCGCAATTCCGCTTCGCAGGCGGAATCGGGGGGGAGAAGCTCGGGCCGTGCGAGATAAGCCTTGATAAAGGCGTCCGTCACCCTCAGCCGGCCTGCCTCGTCTCGATCGAGCAGATGATGACCCGACGAGATCCAGAAGTCCTTCACTTGCGCCTCCCGCCCAGGCTCAGGATGTCGATATCTTCCGCCGGCTGATCCTCTTCCTCGACTTCGACGAAACGAAATGCGGTGGCGGGCTCCAGCCGGCTTACCTTGCGGTGAAGGGTTCGGAACGCCTCCCTTATCCCGCCATCCTCGACGACGCGGTGCAGGGCAAGCAGGGTGTTCGGCGGGTGGTCGCAAAGCGATTGTGCGAAGGCGACCTCCTCTTTCGCAGCCGGGCGGGCGGTCCCGATGTCCGGCGCACCGCAGTGCGTCACGAGTTGCTCTGCCAAGCGCTCAACTGCGGCGGCGCGCTCCTCCAACGTCGCTTCCGTCACCACCACCAGGGTGGACCATCCAAAGCTCTCGATGCCGAGAAAGCCGGCCCGGAACGCCTGCCGTTGCTTGCCCGAGAGGTTCTCGACATCGGCGCCGAAAAAAAGGAAGGTGCCCGTGACGGCCCATTCGCCGGGTTCCGCGGCACGGGAATAGACGAAAGTGTCCGAAGGATCGAGGCGGATGGTGCGAGGCAGTTTCAGAGCCATGGCATTCCAGTCACAGGGTCGAGCCATGATGGAGAGGCGAGGGCTTCGGCCAAGCTTCTTCTTCCGGTGAGCCCTCGCTGCGCCTTTTCCGAAACCAGCAGGTCGCCATTGTCGGCGATCTGGACATTCTGATCCTTTGACGCAAAGCGTTCCAGCCATCGTCTGGCGAGCGGCGTGAAGCCGATTTCGCTCCGTTCGTAGAACGCGGTCATCAAATGGCGGGAGAAGCTGGCGATGATCTCGCCTGTATCGATCGCGTCGAAGCCAAGCTCTTCGAGCGCGCCGGCCATCGGCTTCCGGCCAGACTCGTCCTCTCGGGCAACCGCGGTGCGGATCATGGCCGAGAAAACCAGCCAGTCCGGCGTCTCGTCCTCGCGCGTTCCTTCGGGCCAGCCGAGGCGTCCCCCGCCGACGAGAACGCCGTCGATGTGGATCGCGTCCGGCCAATCGAAGGTGATCGGCCGCCCTGGCGGCGCAAGCGATGCAAGCGCATCGGCCAGTGCGTTCATGCAGGCATAAAGGGCAAGGCGCGCCTTCACCAATGCCTCGTCCGGTTCAAGCACGACGGCAAATTCCGCCAGATCGTAACGCCCCACCCAGACCAGTGTCCCGGCTCCTTTTTCGGCGGCGATCGCGCGGGCATGTGCGAATGCGTCGCCCGCCTCCCGCAAAGCAACGAGGCTGTAGAGCGGGGGCAGATCGAGGGCGCGGGCGGTGACCGAAGCGCTAAGGGACATGATGCCGGTCCATTTCTGATGACGGCGACCGTTTTGCCTTTATAATGCGTCTAAAGCCATGGCGCTACCGAAACGGGCGTTGCAGCGCCGCGGGAGGCAGAATGACCTTGGGCCGATCACGTACGGTTTTCGTCTGTTCCTGTGAACGGAGCATGCCGAGCTATGGCGAAAGCGTGGCTCGTGGATGCAAAAACGTTTCTATCCAATCGGGTGACCAGTTCTGCGGCGCCGAGCTTGATCGCGTTCGCAGCGCATTGAGTGCGGGTGAAGCCGTCACGATAGCCTGTACGCAGCAGGCGCCGCTTTTCCGCGAAGTCGCGGAGGACGCCGCCTTTGCTGGCGATCTGGTGTTCGCGAATATCCGCGAAACGGCGGGTTGGTCGCGCGAAGCCTCGTCCGCCGGTGCGAAGGCGGCAGCGCTGGTCGCAATGGCGGCGGTACCTGTTGCACCGCCCGCACTCGTAACGCTTGCGAGCAAGGGCGTGGTGCTGGTCTATGGCCGCGACGAAGTGGCAATCGAGGCCGGCCGGCAGCTCGACGATGAACTCGACGTGACCGTTCTGCTGACGCGCCCGGAAGACGTAGCGCCAAGCCGCGTATGGAATTTCCCGGTCGTGCAGGGAACGATCCGCAATGCGCGCGGCCATCTCGGCGCCTTCGAGCTGACGGTCGACGACTTCGCGGTACCGGCGCCTTCATCGCGCGATCGCCTGCGCTTCGGGCTTTCGCGCGACGGCGCGGTTTCGAAGGCGGACATCATCCTCGACCTTTCCGGCGGCGTGCCGCTCTTTCCGGCCCATGATCTGCGCGAGGGCTATTTGAGGGCCGACCCTGCCGACCGTGCTGGGGTCGCCATCGCGATCGCCAAGGCCACCGGTCTCGTGGGCGAGTTCGAGAAACCGCGCTATGTCGATTTCCACGCCGATCTCTGTGCCCATTCGCGCTCGCGCATCACCGGGTGCACGCGCTGCCTAGACTTGTGCCCGACGGGTGCGATTACGCCCGCAGGCAACCATGTCGCTATCGACGCGGAAATCTGTGCCGGCTGCGGCAACTGCGCGGCGGTCTGCCCGACCGGCGCTGCCGCCTATGCCATCCCGGATGCCGAGACGCTGCTGCAGCGGTTGCGCACCGTTCTTGTGACCTATCGGGAGGCAGGCGGCAGCGAGCCGATCGTGCTGTTCCACGATGCTGCGCATGGCGAGCCGCTCATCGATGCCCTCGCGCGCTTCGGGCCGGGGCTGCCGGCGAATGTTCTGCCCGTGGCGGTGAACGAGATAACGCAGTTGGGCGTGGAGGCGTGGACTGCGCCTGTTGCCTGGGGCGCCGTGGCGGTCCGGGCTCTCTGCTCGGCAAAGCCGAAGCATGAACTCACCGGAGTGGAGAGGAACGTCTCGATCGCAAACCTTCTTGGCCAGTCGCTTGGCTATGGAGCGGATGTCTGCGGGGTGATCGAGGCGGACGATCCGGATATTCTCAGATCGGCGCTCGACGGGGTGAAGCCGGGCGCGACAACGCGCAAGCCCGCGAGTTTTCTGCCGCTGGGCACGAAACGCAGCCTGCTGCGAAGCACGATGGTCGAGCTGCATCGTGCAGCACCTGCGCCGGTCGATTGCGTCGCCATGCCGGCGGCTGCGCCGTTCGGCGGGATCGAGGTCGATGTCGAGGGCTGCACGCTGTGCCTGTCATGCGTGTCGGCCTGTCCGACCGGCGCGCTTTCTGACAGCGAAGACCGGCCCGCGTTGTATTTTTCCGAGAGCGCCTGCGTCCAATGTGGCCTGTGTGCAGCAACCTGTCCGGAACAGGTCATCACCTTGGTGCCCCAGGTGGATTTCCAGGCATGGAACGCCCCGCGCCGCGCTGTGAAGGAAGAGGAACCCTATAATTGTATCGCTTGCGGCAAGGCGTTCGGCACCCGCAGCACGATCGAGCGGATCGTCGCCAAGCTCGAAGGAAAGCACTGGATGTTCGCGGGGGAGAATGCAAAGCGGCTGGATTTGGTCCGGATGTGCGACAATTGCCGCGTCGACGCCGTGATGAATGAAGGGTTCGATCCCTACCAGGCTTCACCCCGCCCGGCGCCGCGAACGACGGAAGATTATCTCCAGGCGCGCGATACCCCTGACAAAAACAAGACCGTGTGAGCTCAGTCGTCGCGGGTCTCAGCCTGCAGGAAGCGGATCAGCGCCGCCCGATCCTCTGGATCGCTGATTGTCTGCTCGGGCATTTTGGTGCCCGGCGTGAATTCGCTGGGGCCGATCTCAAACAGCCTCGATACGGTCTCCGGCGTCCAGATAATGTCCATTCCCCGGAAGGCAGGCGAGTAGTGATAGCCCGGCACCGACGCTATGCGGCGGCCGAAGATGCCGTGCAAGGTCGGGCCTGCACGGTTCCCGTCGTCAGGGTCCAGCGTGTGGCAGGCAACGCAGGCACGGAAAACCTGCGCATCTGGATTGCCGGCATATTCAGCCATCGGATCGGCGGAGGCCTCTGTTGCGGGCCCGAGCTGCTCCCCCGTCTCGACATCCCACTCCCGCACCAGATGGTCTGCGCCACCGGCCAGAAGCCTCTTGCCGCTGGATGAAAAGGCGAGTGACCATACGGGCGTTCCGGCCCCGCTGAGGCTGCGGACGGATTTCAGGCCGTTTGCGTCGAGAAGCACGATGGCATCGTCGACCCCGGCGGCCGCGAGATATCTTCCATTCGCTGAAGCGGCGAGGGCCACTATCGGTTTCGATGAAACCCGGACCTCCGCCAAGATATCGCCGCTGCGATCGAGCTCATACAGCTTTCCATCCGCGCCTCCAGCGAACAGGCGGTCGTCCGCGGTTGCCGCAAGCGTGCTGAGCGGAGTCGGCACGGCAACCCGGATGGGAACATCCTCGCCTTGGCGCGGCCACAGCATGACGGCGGCGTCATAACCCGCGCTGACCAGCGTGCCATCCGAGAGGAAGGCGACCGCGTTCACATTGCCAAGATGCCCCTTGAGGATCTTCGGTTCACCGCCGGCAAGGGGCCAGAGGCGCACGCTGGCGTCCCAGGAAGCGGAGGCGAGCGCAGAGCCATCCGGTGAGATGGCGAGCGCCGCGACCGGCGCCGTATGGCCCTCCAGGACGGAAGCGGGCGCGCTTTGACCGCTCTCCCAGATAGCAATTCGGCCATCCGCGCCGGCGCTGGCGAAGCGGCCATCTGGCAGTACGGCGACGGCATTGACCTGGCCTTCGTGGAACAGCAACACTTCACGCGCTTCGCCAGTCTCAAGCGACCAGACGATTGCCTTTGTGTCGAAGCTGCCGGTGATCGCCGCTTCACCATCGGGGGTTACGGCAATCGACCGCACCGGCCCGCCATGGCCACGCAGCTCCGCACCATGCGCGGGCACGCCGATGAGGAGAATGAGCGCCATTACGCGTATCGCAAGCGTTGTCCTCATTGCGCACCAGATCATTCCGTGCTCCGTTGGCAGTATTGCACATGCCGTGTGCTTGCCGAACAGGTTACCTTTCAAATCGTTCGAGGCAATCCTATGACCCAGAATATGGAAACCGATCCCTTCAACGTCTCCATGCGCAAATTCCTCAAGCAGGTCGGCGTGACCTCACAGCAGGCTATCGAGAAGGCGGTGGAGCAGAAGGGGCTGAAAGGTCAGGGTCGCCTGACCGTAAGAGCTGTCATCACGTCCGAAGCGGCCGGCCTCCACCATGTCGTGGAAGGCGAGATCGATCTCGGTTGAGCGCGCGCGGTCCTGATTGCGGGGCCGCCTTCTACTTGAAGAACCGGATCTGCCCCGCCGGGCTGACGTCGTAGCCGGCAAGCTCGGCGGCACGTCCGGTGAAGCTTTCTTCGCTGAGGAACCGCAGGAACCTTTGGATCGACGGCCCAAAATAGGCCCGCTGCCGCATCACAAGGTCAAAGCTCTCCCAGGCCAGCGGCACGAAATCCAGGCCGGCGGCGCGCGCGGCCGAGCGTGTTGCTATGCCGCAATCCGCGCGCCCGCTCCGGACAGCGGCCGCCAGGTCTGACCCTGTCAGGCAGGGCGGCTCCAGCCGGTTCAGGTCCGTTTGCTTCGCGCCGGCACCGGCCAGCAGCAGGGTCAGCAGCATATTCGCCCCGGCGCCGCGCTGCCGGACCGCCACTTTTGCGCCGCCAGCCAGCAAATCGGCGAGGGTCTGAAGCGATTTCGGATTGCCGGGCGGCAGCAGCAGGCCCTGCTCGCGTCGGGCAAAGCCGACCAGCACGGCATCGTAGAGCCGCGGCATTTCGGCCACCGCGGCGATATTCGCATCGGCGGAATCACTGTGGTAGTGGATTGCGGCGGCAACGACTTCACCGCGCAGCAGCCGCGAAACGCCTCCTTCCGTGCCTTCCGTGAGGGAGGCCAGCCCGGAGCCTGACTGGCGCAGGCTCCATTCGAGCAGGTCGTCGTGACTGCCGCCGACGATTGGCGGTGGCTCGGGCGGGATCACTCCCGCCGGGCGCGCCAGTCCGGATATCACCCAACGGTCGAGCTCATGGCGCGGGAAAAGCCATTTACCGGTTACCTTGCTGCATGGGATGCGCCCTTCCGCGATCAGCTCGTAAAGCTTGCGTTCTCCCAATCGCAGATAGTCGGCCGCTTCGGCGGTGGTCAGCAGATCCATCCTGCATTTATATGCAAATTTCTGCTTGAGTTCAATAAATTGACTTCCACGGAATCAAAGCGAAAATGATCCGGTTCGTGCAGAGGCGAAGCGGCAATGTCGGAAACAGTCAGCGCGTGGCAGCTTATTGCGTCTGGTGATGCGACGCTGTTTTCGATCGTGCGACTGTCGCTTTCGGTCAGCATGGCCGCCGCGACAATCGCGGTAATCGTGGGGCTCCCTCTCGGCGCTTTCTTGGCGCTGGCGCGATTTCCCGGGCGCTCGGCCATTGTCGTGGTCCTCAACGGTTTCATGGGCCTGCCGCCGGTTGTGGTGGGGCTCACCGTCTATCTGCTGCTGTCGCGGTCAGGGCCGCTCGGAGAGCTTGGGCTCCTGTTCACGCCGGCCGCCATGGTCATCGCGCAGTCGCTCCTGGTGCTGCCGATCATCGCCGCGCTGACGCGCCAGACGATTGAGGATCTGTGGCTCGAATACCGCGAGGAGCTGACCGCGATGGGTGTCGGACCGGCAGGCCAGGTCGCGACCCTGCTATGGGACGGCCGCTTCAGCCTTGTCACGGCGCTGCTTGCGGGCTTTGGGCGGGCGGCGGCCGAGGTCGGGACGGTTATGATCGTCGGCGGCAATATCGACGGCTTCACCCGCACCATGACCACCACCATCGCGTTGGAGACTTCAAAGGGAAACCTGCCGCTTGCGATGGGGCTGGGCCTCGTTCTGATCGTTCTTATCCTCCTGATCAACGCCGCCGCCTGGGGCGTGCGGCTTTGGTCCGAGCGGCGGGCGGGCTGACCAATGCGCGCTGCCCCAAGCGATCTTCCTCTCGTCCTCGACGGTGTCTCTTTGGCGGCCGGCGGCACGACCATACTCGACCGCCTCAACCTCACAATCATGCCAGGGGCGCCGACGCTGATCGTTGGCCCCAATGGCTCGGGAAAGACCTCCCTGCTGCGGCTTTGCATGGGGCTCGCCGCTCCGTCCAAGGGAACTGTGAGCTGGGGCGGCCGAACGCATCTGCCGCAAACAAGGCGCGCGATCGTGTTCCAGAAACCGGTGATGCTTCGCCGCTCTGCCGCCGCGAATGTCGCCTACGGCCTCGCGCAGGCCGGGTGTCCGCGCGCGCTCCGCGCCCGGCGCACCGAAGAGCTGCTCGACCGCGTGGGATTGCTCGCCCTCGCGTCCCGCCCCGCGCGCCGCCTTTCCGGCGGTGAGCAGCAGCGTCTGGCGCTTGCGCGCGCTTTGGCGCGTGAGCCGGAAATCCTGCTTCTCGACGAGCCGACCGCGAGCCTTGATCCCGCAGCAACCCGGTTCGTGGAAGAAATCATTCTCGCCGCCGCCCAATCCGGCACGAAGATCGTCATGGCGTCACACGATCTCGGCCAGGTACGCCGGCTCGCGGGGGACGTCCTCTTTCTTGTTCGGGGGCGTATTTGTGAGCGTGCCGACGCAGCGGACTTCCTGGACCGTCCCGCTACCCCGGAAGCCGCAGCCTTCGTGCAGGGCGAACTCGTTATCTGATCAACGATGGAGTTTGGAATGCTGCCCTGCCCAATGTTCTCTGCGCTTGCCGCGCTTTTCATGCTGGCCGGAGTTGCCGCCGCCCAGGACCAGTCCATTGTCGTCGCTTCGACGACCTCGACGCAGGATTCCGGCCTCTTCGATCACATTCTTCCGCTATTCGAAGAGAAAACGGGCATCGAGGTGAAGGTGATCGCCCAGGGAACCGGCCAGGCGCTCGATACGGGGCGGCGCGGCGATGCCGATGTGGTCTTCGTGCATGCGAGGGAACAGGAGGAGAAGTTCATCGAAGAAGGCTTCGGTGTGAGGCGCTTCGACGTGATGTATAACGATTTTGTCTTGATCGGTCCTAAGAGTGATCCTGCGGGCATCGGCGGTAGCGGCGATATCGCGGCTGCGCTTGTCGCAATCCAGAGCAGGCAAGCGCCGTTTATCTCGCGCGGCGACAAATCCGGAACCCATTCCGCGGAACTGAAGCTCTGGGAGGCGGCCAGCGTGGACATCGAAACCGCCAAGGGGCAGTGGTACAAGGAGATCGGGCAGGGAATGGGCGCGGCGCTCAATACGGCCTCTGCCATGAATGCCTATGTGCTGTCCGACCGCGGCACCTGGCTGTCTTTCAAGAACCGCGGCGATCTCGACATTATGGTCGAGGGCGACAGGCGACTGTTCAACCAGTATGGGGTCATGCTGGTCAACCCGGAGAAGCACCCGAGCGTCCAGGCCGAGGCCGGGCAGCGTTTCATCGAGTGGCTGATCTCGCCTGAGGGTCAGCAAGCGATCGGCGAATATAAGATTGGTGGCCAGCAGCTGTTCTTCCCGAACGCGGAGCAGGATCGTTCCTGAGGACAGTTGCAAACCCCTTGGCGACTGTCCATCATCGGGAGATGATGACGACGCCTCCTCCAGCCGGCATTCTGACCAATCTCAAAGCGGCGCTCGCCGCACTGCTTGATGGCGTGAGGCCGGTTGCCCCTTGTTTTGTGCCGCTCGAACAGGCGCTGGGCCGCGTTGCCGCCGAGATGCCGGGCATAGCGGCGCAGCCCCAGCGGAATATCGCTGCCATCGACGGCTGGGCGTGCCGGGCGCTGGATCTTGTGGGAGCGTCTTCCTATTCGCCACTGGCGCTGCCTACGGTTCCGATCTGGGTGGAAACGGGCGAAGTCATGCCGGAGGATTGTGACTGCGTACTCGAAGCAGATCTGGTCGATTGCAGCGGCCCGATGGCCCAGGCCGTCGGCGAGGCCGCGCCCGGCCAAGGCATGCGTCGGGCGGGCGAGGATTTGGCGGCCGGCCGCCCGCCGGCCGTTGCAGGAAATATGATCTGCAGCATCGACCTGCTGGTCGCGCGGAGGCTAGGGTTGGACAAGCTTGCCGTGCGGACTCCGCGTGCTCACATGATAAATGTCGCCGCCGTGAGCCAGGAGACCTTCTCGGGGCAGTTCGTCGCCGAGTATCTGATGGAGGCGGGCGCGACCGTTACCGCGATGGAAACCACGGCGCGAGACGCAGCCTCGATTGCCGCCGCGCTTGATGGAGAGAGCTGCGACCTGCTCCTCCTGATCGGAGGCACGGGCGACGGTCGCTCCGATATGACCGCCGAGGCGCTTGCGCGGCGCGGGGTGCTGATTGCGCACCGGCTCGCCTTGCGGCCCGGCGGGACCACGGCAATCGGCCGGCTCGGAAAAGTTCCGGTGATTGCGTTGCCCGGCTCGCCCGACCAGGCCTTTGCCGCCTTTCTCGCACTCGTCCAGCCAGTCCTCGATCACTTGTCCGGCCGTTCCGAACGGAGCGGCATCACCTTGCCGTTGTCGCGGAAGGTCCCGTCAGCCATCGGATTAAGCGAGATCGCCCTGCTTGGCCTGGAGCAAGGAGCGTGGGCGCCGCTCGCTGTCGGTAATTTCTCGCTGGACGCCATGCGGCTGGCTGACGCCTGGCTTGCGGTGCCGGATGACAGCGAGGGATATGCCGCCGGCACGCCTGTCGCAGCTTTTCCGCTCCGCAGCATGAATTGAGCCCGGACATGTCTCAGTCTCCCAACTCCATCCGGCACGATTCCCATCAGGAGCAGTTCCTAACGATCTTGTCGCGCGAGGAGGCGCTGGCCCGCTTTGAGGCAGCAGTGTTTCCATGGGCGATCCCGACCGAAGAACGGACCCTGGCCGGGGCACTTGGGCTGGCGCTTGCCGGAGACGTGACAGCGCCGATCGACGTGCCGCCCTTCGACCGCTCCAACGTTGACGGCTTCGCCGTGCGCGCCGCCGATCTCGCCGCCGCATCGGAAGCGCTTCCCGCCCGGCTCACGCTAAACGCGGAGTCCATCGCCTGCGGCACCGTTCCGCAGCTGCCGGTACTGGCTGGCACCGCCACGGCCATCGCGACCGGCGGCCCAATGCCCCGTGGCGCCGACGCAATCATAATGGTGGAGCACACCCAGCCGGCAGAGGCCGGCTTGATCGAGGTGAGGCGCGGCGTCTCCCCCGGCCAGTTCGTTTCAAACGCCGGTTCGGATATGGCGCGAGGCGAGGTCGTGCTGCGCACCGGAACCGTAATCGGCGCGCGCGAGATCGGCATGCTTGCCGCCTGCGGGGTCTCGCGGGTAACGGTGGCTCGCAGGCCGCGCGTCGCGATACTCTCCACCGGCGACGAGCTTGTCCAACCCGGTGCGCCATTGCGTCAGGCCGGCATCTACGATGCCAATGGCCCGATCATTAGCGCGGCTGTCACTGAAAATGGTGGCGAGGCGGACTTCCTCGGCGCCTTTCCGGACGACGAGGCTGCGCTCGAACGAGCCATGCGCGATGCGCTCGCGGCTCACGACATGCTGATCCTCTCGGGCGGCACGTCGAAGGGAGCAGGGGATGTCAGCTATCGCATTCTCGGCCGGCTCGGCAGCCCAGGCGTTATCGCGCACGGCGTGGCGCTGAAACCGGGCAAGCCGCTTTGCCTCGCGGTCTGCGACGGCAAGCCGGTCGTCATCCTGCCGGGTTTTCCCACTTCGGCGATGTTCACATTCCACGACATGATCGTGCCCGTGCTGCGGCGCATGGCCGGACTGCCGCCGCGCGTCGACGCGCAGGTCGCGGCGCGGGTGCCGTTCCGCGTGGCGTCCGAGGTCGGACGCACCGAGTTCGTCATGGTCTCGCTGGTTGAAGGGCAGGAAGGCCTCGCGGCCTACCCGACGGGCAAGGGCTCGGGGGCGATTACGTCCTTCACCCAGGCAGATGGATTCATCCGCATCGAGGCCCTGGCAGATCACATTCCCGCGGGCAGTGAATTGCCGGTGACTTTGTTCACGCCGCAGGTCCGCGTGCCCGACCTCGTCGTCATCGGCAGCCACTGCACGGGCCTCGACCTTGTTGTCGGGGCGCTCTCTCGCGGAGGAACATCGGTCCGCTCCCTAGCGGTCGGGAGCCTGGGTGGGCTTGCCGCCGCGAAACGCGGCGAATGCGACCTCGCGCCGATCCATCTCTTCGACCCGAAGACGCAGAGCTACAACGCGCCGTTCCTCGGCGATGGCCTCGAACTGGTGCCGGGCTGGCGGCGCATGCAGGGCTTTGCGTTCCGCCAGGGCGACAAGCGTTTTGGAGGGATGAGCGCGGAGGAGGCGATCCGCGCCGCGCTCAGTAATCCCGATTGCATGATGGTCAACCGCAATCAAGGCTCGGGAACGCGCATCCTGATCGATCAACTGCTCGGCTCGGCGCGCCCGGACGGCTACTGGAACCAGCCGCGCTCGCACAATGCCGTCGCTGCGGCGATCGCGCAGGAACGTGCCGACTGGGGTGTCACCATCGCGCCGGTAGCGCATGCGGCGGGGCTTGCTTTCATACCGCTGACGGAAGAGCACTATGATTTCGCGCTGGTCTCGGCCCGTAAGGAGCGGCCCGCGGTGCAGGCCTTTCTTGCCACTCTCCAGTTGCCGGAGATCCAAGCGGCGCTGGAGGAGGCGGGCTTTACCCGCGCTGACTAGTCGGCCTGCGTCGTCAGCCGCTCGGCCTCGGCAAGATCATCGAGCGTGTTCGCGTTGAAGAAGGGATCCACCGGCTCATGCGGCCAGGAGACAGTCGCAAGCCGGTAACGGGCGGTCCAGCGGTCGATCTTGCGGAGATCCTCTTCGACCAGCGCATGACGCAGTTCGTCGCGCAAGGCAACCTTCCAGAGCCCGATAACCGGATGCACCTGACCGCCGGATGCCGCCACAGCCAGGTCAGCGCC
Source organism: Chelativorans multitrophicus (assembly GCF_011317445.1). Taxonomy (GTDB): domain Bacteria; phylum Pseudomonadota; class Alphaproteobacteria; order Rhizobiales; family Rhizobiaceae; genus Chelativorans; species Chelativorans multitrophicus. Next base: position 1,548,905 of record NZ_JAAAPL010000001.1, on the reverse strand, counting down.
ATCGGCCAAGCGCGCCTCCTGCAGACGGGTGATGAGGTCGCGCGGCAGAAACGGGCAGTCGCCGGCGGCGCTGACCACCCATTCGACGCCCGCCCTGTTCGCCGCCGTCCATTCGAGCGCCGCGAGTATGCCGGCGAGCGGGCCTGGATAGCCTTCGACCGGGTCAGCAATGACCGGAAGCCGGAAACGGGCGAAGCGGGCAGGGTCGCCGTTTGCGTTGAGCAGAAGGCCATCGCATTGCGGCTCCAGCCGCTCGATGACGTGGTCTAGGATCGCACGTCCGCCGATCTCGCGCATTGGCTTATCCCCTCCGCCCATGCGCCGGCCCAGGCCGCCGGCCAGCACCACGCACAAGGTGGAAGGCAGATTACTCATCATGCTCTGCGCCTTTGCGGCGGTGGCGCGGTGCTTCTTCGTTCACCGACGCAAGGTCCTGGTCAAAGACGATCCGCTCCTGTCCGGAAAGCGCGATGAAACGCTTGCCGCGCGCGCGGCCAACCAGCGTCAGTCCCACCTCGCGGGCCAGCGCCACGCCCCAGGCCGTGAAGCCGGAACGGGAGACCAGGACGGGGATGCCCATCCGCACGGTCTTGATCGTCATCTCGGAAGTCAGCCGTCCGGTGGTGTAGAGAATTTTGTCGGCCGGATCGACTCCATGCCGGTACATCCAGCCGGCGATCTTGTCGACGGCGTTGTGGCGGCCCACGTCCTCCATATAGCAGATCGCCTCTCCCTCCTTGCAAAGGACGCAGCCATGGATGGCTCCTGCCTCCAGATAGAGCGAGGGAGTGATGTTGATCTTGCGCGTCAGCTCGTAGAGCCAGGAGGTGCGCAGTTCCGCGGCGGGAAGCGTGATGTCCTCAATCGCCTCGAGCAGGTCGCCGAAAGCCGTGCCCTGGGCGCAGCCCGAGGTCTGCGTCCGCTTCTTGAGCTTCTGCTCGTAGTCGGTGTTGCGCTCGGTTCGGACCACCACGACCTGCAGGTCCTCGTCATACTCGACGCCGGTCACCACATCGTCGGACAGGAGCATGTTCTGGTTCAGAAGGTAGCCGAGCGCGAGATATTCGGGGTAGTCGTTGATCGTCATCATGGTGACGATCTCCTGCGCATTGAGATAAAGGGTCAAGGCGCGCTCCACCGGCACGCGCACCTGCACCGCCTCGCCCGTATGGTCGACGCCCTCGACCAGCTCCGTCAGCCGCGGGTCCTGAGGGTCCGGCATGACCGTGGAGTGGTTCGGCCGGCCTGTTATCTGATGCATCGCAGCCTCGTTGATCATATTCTGGCTCTCGCCGGCTCAGGCTTGACCCTATACCTTATAGCCTGTTCAAACGAAGGACCAAAGTGCCATAGGATTGGTACGCGATGGTAACGGGCTCCACTTCCTGATGGGCTGAAGAAGCTAGATGGTGCAACTCTCGGATGATTGCTTCGCTTTCGGCGGACCGATGCGGTCCATTGCCGAGACGGCCGCGCTGATAGCCTCCAAGCTAAGCGCCGTGGAAGAGGCCGAGACAGTGCCCCTCGTGCTTGCGGATGGGCGCGTGCTTGCAAGGGAAATGACAGCGCCGCTGCCGCTGCCGCCCTTCACCAATTCGGCAGTCGATGGTTATGCCATACGAGGCGCAGACTTGCCGCAGACCGTCGAGAAGGCCTTTGCCGTGGTCGGGAGGGTTCAGGCAGGGATGGTTCCAGACATACCAGTATCGCCCGGCCAAACGGTTCGCATCTTCACCGGTGCTCCAATGCCCGAGCAGGCCGACACGGTGTTCATGCAGGAAGACGTGCGTGTGAACGACTCTGGCAAGGTCATCCTTCCGCCCGGGCTGAAAAGGGGCGCCAATGTACGGCCCGCAGGTGAGGATATCGCCCTGGGCGACACGGTTCTGCCGGCAGGCCATCGAATGCGGCCGCAAGATGTCGCTCTTGCTGCCGCGCTTGGTTTCACCGGGGTCGAAGTCCGGCGCAGGATACGCGTCGCGGTGTTCTCGACCGGAGACGAGATCGTCGCGCCGGGAGAAAAGCGCGGCCAGGCGCAGCTTTTTGATTCGAACCGCTTCATGTTGATGGCGATGGTCATGCGCCTCGGCTGCGACGTCACCGATCTCGGCATACTGCCAGATAACATGGGGATGATCGCCGGCCGATTGAGCGACGCGGCCTCGACGCATGATCTGATCCTCACCTCGGGCGGCGTGTCGACCGGCGAGGCGGATTGCGTGAGGGCCGCCGTCGAGAGCGTCGGAACCCTGGTGTTCTGGCGTGTGGCGATCAAACCGGGTCGGCCCGTCGCCATGGGTGTGATCAAGGGAACCCCGCTCATCGGACTTCCCGGTAATCCGGTGGCGAGTTTCGTCACCTTTGCTCATATTGCCCGTCCGGCAATCCTCGCCCTTGCGGGAGCGCAGCCGGAGCAGTCGGTTTCGACTGCTGTGCGGGCGGCTTTCTCTTATCGCAAGAAGCAGGGGCGGCGCGAATATGTGCGGGCAAGCCTTCGTGCGGCTGAAGACGGCTCGTTCGAGGCGGTCAAGTTCCCGCGCGAGGGTGCGGGGCTGCTGTCGTCTCTCGTTGCCACCGATGGTTTGATCGAGCTCGGCGAGGAGACCACTCGGGTGGAGCCGGGCGATACGGTGCAGTTTCTCGGCTATTCGAGCCTGCTCTAAACTGCACCATGCCAAGCTGTGGCGTGATTGACGATGGCGCGCCGGGTAGGGCATCATGCCTGCATCATGGTGACGACGATCAAGCTCGACCTGACGGGACTGAAGTGCCCCTTGCCAGCCCTCAAGACCCGCAAGGCTCTCAAGGCTCTCAGGCCGGGGGAGCGGCTCGAGGTCCACTGCACCGACCCGTTGGCCGTCATAGACATCCCCAATCTGCTCAACGAGATGGGAGACAGTCTTGAATCGACGGAACGCGCCGGCGATCGTATCGTGTTCGTGATCGAGAAGGCGCAGCCTGCGGCGGTATGATGGGTTGCATGGTACCCTGCGGTCCCATAATGCTCTCGCTGCCGGTGCAGGGAATCATCGTGCCTGATATTCAGCATGCTCGCCCGCTGCAATTGTCGTAAACAGCAACGTCTTGTTCGGGAGGTGAGGGCATGACCATGCAGGAAAGGCGGCCACGGGATCGCGGACCCAAGGGGCGGGCGCTCGACGATGCCGCTCTTGCCGAGGTCAGGACGCTGCTTGGTACACGCGAGCGCCGGCGTGACCTGCTCATTGAGTTCCTGCACCTGATCCAGGATCGTTACGGCTGTCTTTCGGCGCGGCATCTGCGTGCGCTGGCCGAGGAAATGCGGCTGTCTCAGGCGGAAGTCTATGAAGTGGCGACCTTCTACGACCACTTCGACGTGGTGAAGGAAGGAGAGGCGGCGCCGCCGGCGCTGACGATCCGGGTTTGCGATTCGGTAAGCTGCATGCTTGCGGGCGCCGAGACGCTCATCGCCGAGTTGCAGGCAGGCGCCGATCCGGCGGCTATCCGTATCATGCGGGCACCCTGCATGGGGCGCTGCGCCGGGGCGCCCGCCGCCCGCGTCGGAGATCGCGAGGTTGACGGAGCGACTGCCGAGGGCCTGCTTGGCATGGCGGCTGCCGGCGAGACGGGGGTCAAGGTGCCCGAGTATATCGGGCTCGATGCGTATCGCGGGGCAGGGGGCTATCAGCTCCTGCAGAAGATCCGTGAGCGCGCCGTGACCATCGACGCCGTCATAGCCATGCTGGGCGATGCAGGTCTGAGGGGCCTTGGCGGCGCCGGTTTCCCGGCGGGCAAGAAGTGGCAGATCGTGCGCTCCTATCCCGGCCCGCGCCTGATGTCGATAAACGGCGACGAGGGTGAGCCCGGCACCTTCAAGGACCGGATTTATCTCGAACGTGATCCCCACCGTACCTTTGAGGGCGCGCTGATCGCCGCGTATGCGGTGGAGGCCGAGCGGATCTATTTCTACATGCGCGACGAATATCCGGCGGTGCTGGCCATCCTGCGCGCCGAGATCGCCGCGCTCGAGGCTGCCGGCATTGTTGCGCCGGGCTTTATCGAACTGCGCCGCGGCGCCGGCGCCTATATCTGCGGCGAGGAGAGCGCGATGCTGGAGAGCATCGAGGGGCGGCGCGGAATGCCGCGCCACAGGCCGCCCTATATCGCCGAGGTTGGTCTGTTCGGCCGCCCGACGCTCAACCACAATGTCGAGACGCTGTGGTGGATCCGCGACATCGTCGAGAAGGGGCCGGACTGGTTCGCCGGCCTCGGCAAGCCGGGCCATCCGGGCGTCCGCTCCTGGTCGGTTTCCGGACGGGTGAAGGAGCCGGGTGTAAAGCTCGCACCTGCTGGTGTCACTGCGCGTGGGCTGATCGAGGACTATTGCGGCGGCATGGCAGATGGCCACGAGTTCAAGGCCTATCTTCCCGGCGGGGCCTCCGGTGGTATCCTGCCTGCCGCGCTGGGCGACATCCCGCTCGATTTCGGCGGCGAACTCGCCAAGCAGGGCTCCTTTGTCGGATCGCATGCGGTCGTGGTGTTCTCGCAGGCGGATAACCTCAAGGACGTGACCCTCAATCTCATGAACTTCTTCAAACATGAGAGCTGCGGGAAGTGCACGCCTTGCCGGGAGGGAACCGAAAAGATGGTCACGCTCCTTAAAGAGCCAGGCCCGCTGCGCGAAACCGCGATACGTGACCTGGAAACGGTCATGCGCGACTCATCGATCTGCGGCCTCGGCCAGGCCGCGCCCAACCCGGTCAATCACCTCCTGACCCATTTCTGGGATGATCTTTGATGGCAAACGGCATCACTTTCACGCTCGATGGGAAAACTGTCACCGCCGGTGAGGAGGAGACCATTTGGGACGTCGCCAAGCGCGAAGGCACGAAGATCCCGCACCTCTGCCATGTCGACTTGCCGGGCTACCGTCCTGACGGAAATTGCCGCGCCTGCATGGTCGATATCGAGGGAGAACGTGTGTTGGCCGCCTCCTGCATCCGTAGACCGACGGCTGGCATGGTAGTGAACACCAGTACGGAGCGGGCCAGGAAATCGCGCGAAATGGTGTTCGAGCTTCTCGCCAGCAATATGCGGCCGGTTTCTGAAGGCCCGGACCAGCAGTCATTGTTCTGGCAATGGGCGAACTCGATGGGCATTTCCGGGAACCGATATGGTTCGAAATTTGCCCAGGACAGCGTGCCGGCGGAGTTCGACGTCACCAATCCGGCCATCGCGGTCAATCTCGACGCCTGCATCGCCTGCGGCGCTTGCGTACGCGCCTGCCGCGAGGTGCAGGTCAATGACGTGATCGGCATGGCCGAGCGCGGAAACCATTCGGTTCCCGTCTTCGACATGCACGATCCGATGGGCCTTTCGACATGCGTGACCTGCGGCGAGTGTGTTCAGGCCTGTCCGACAGGCGCGCTCTTCGAGAAGTCGCTGATGGACGGGGAGGGCAAGACGCGTGTCGTCCAGTCGTTCGACAAGGTCGTCGATTCGGTCTGCCCGTTCTGCGGTGTCGGTTGCCAGACAAAAGTTGCGGTCAAGGACAACAGGATCGTCCAGATCGACGGCCGCAACGGCCCTGCCAATGAGAACCGGCTTTGCGTGAAAGGCCGTTTCGGCTTTGATTATGCAATGTCGCCGGAGCGGCTGACGAAGCCACTAATCCGGCGCGACGATGCTCCCAAGACGGGCGACCTCGACCTGAGCAACGTCGACCCGCTCACGGTTTTCCGTGAAGCCAGCTGGGAAGAGGCGCTGGAGCGCGCCGCTGGTGGTCTCAAGCGCATTCGCGACGAGCATGGCGGAGCGGCGCTGGCCGGCTTCGGCTCTGCCAAGGGCTCCAATGAAGAGGCTTATCTCTTCCAGAAATTCGTGCGGCAGGGTTTCGGCACCAACAATGTGGACCATTGCACCCGGCTGTGCCACGCTTCTTCCGTTGCAGCCCTGATGGAGGGCGTCGGCTCGGGCGCGGTCTCCGCGCCCTTCATGGACGCGCTGAAGGCCGACTGCGTGATCATCATCGGCGCGCGGCCCGCCACCAATCATCCCGTCGCGGCGACCTATTTCAAGCAGGCGGCCAAGCGCGGCACAAAGCTGATTGTCATGGACCCGCGCGGCCAGGAGCTGATGCGCCATGCCAGCTACGCGCTGCGCTTCAAGCCGGGCAGCGACGTCGCCATGCTCAATGCGCTGCTGCACGTGATCATCGAGGAGAAGCTCTATGACGAGCAGTACATCCAGGCCAATGTTTCGGGCTTCGAGGCGCTGAAGGAGAAGGTCAGGGACTTCTCGCCCGAGGCCATGGCGCCTGTCTGCGGTATTGAAGCGAACGTTCTGCGCGAGGTGGCGCGCACCTATGCCAAGGCCGAGCGCTCCATGATCTTCTGGGGCATGGGCATTTCCCAGCATACGCACGGCACCGATAATTCGCGCTGCCTGATCGCGCTGGCGCTGATCACCGGGCATGTCGGGCGGCCCGGCACCGGGCTCCACCCGCTGCGCGGCCAGAACAATGTGCAGGGCGCCTCGGATGCCGGCCTCATCCCGATGTATTTCCCGGATTACAGGTCCGTCGAGAACATCGATACTCGGGGCCAGTACGAGAACTTCTGGGGCCAGACGCTGGACCCCAAGCGCGGCCTCACCGTCGTCGAGATCGTCGACGCGATCCATGACGGTGAGATTCGCGGCATGTATATCATGGGCGAGAACCCCGCGATGTCCGACCCCGACCAGAGCCATGCGCGCGCAGCCCTCGCGAAGCTTGAGCATCTCGTGGTGCAGGACATCTTTCTCACCGAGACGGCTTGGCATGCCGATGTGGTTTTGCCCGCCTCCGCCCATGCCGAAAAGCTTGGCACCTACACCAACACCAACCGTCAAGTGCAGATCGGCCGCCCGGCGCTTGAATTGCCCGGCGATGCGCGCCAGGACCTCGACCTCATCATCGAACTGGCCAGCCGCATGGGTCTCGGCTGGAATTACGGCCATGTCTCCGAAGTCTACAACGAGATGGCCAGCGTGATGCCGTCGCTGAAGCACATCTCCTGGGAGCGCATCGAGCGCGAGGAGTCGGTGATCTATCCGGCCGATGGCCCCGACATTCCCGGCAACGAGATCGTCTTTTCCTCCGGCTTCCCGACCACCGATGGGCGAGGGCGCATTGTGCCGGCGGACCTCCTGCCGCCCGACGAGGTGCCGGATGAGGAGTACCCACTGGTGCTGACCACGGGACGCCTGCTGGAGCATTGGCACACCGGCGCCATGACGCGCCGCGCCGGCGTGCTCAACGCCATCGAGCCCTACGGCATCGCCGCCATGAGTCCATACGAGATCAGGCGCCGTGGTCTGTCACAAGGAGATGTGATCGCCGTCGAGACGCGGCGCGGCACAGTGGAGGCCATCCTGCGGGCCGACCGGGAGGTCGCCGAGGGAATGGTGTTCATGCCCTTCTGCTTCAATGAGAGCCCGGCGAACAAGCTCACCAACCCGATGCTCGACCCCTACGGCAAGATTCCGGAGTTCAAATACTGTGCCGCGCGGGTTGTGCCGTCTTCCAGAGGCGAAGCTGCCGAATGATGTTCACGGCTGCCGGATCAGGTATTGCTTCACCGGCTTGATTCAAATCAGCCACATGCGGATTCCGTAGCCGATGGCGGCAACGACCGCCACGCCAGCTATCCAAAGGCCGACGAACCAAAGAAGCCGCTGCCAAAGCGGCCCGGGAGCATCGGCCATCAGTGATATCCCTCGTGCCCCACCTTTCCGCGGAAAATCCAGTAGGAGTAGGAGGTGTAGGCGATGATGATCGGGATGAGGAAACCCGCTCCGATCAGCATGAAGATGAGGCTCGACTCTGGCGCCGCCGCATCATGGATACGGACAGCCCCGGGTACAATATCGGGGAAAATGCTGATGCCCAGCCCCGCCATGCTGACGGCAAACAGTGCCAGCGCGAGGAGAAAGGGCAGCCGCTCGTTGCGACGGTGGAGGCTTAGGACAAACGCTCCCGCGATGATGACCACGAGCAGGGGCACCTGGGCGGTAAATAGGACATGCGGCCAGGCGAACCAGCGCTCGTAATAAGCCTCTTCGAGGAATGGCGTCGCGAGGCTGACTGCGGCTATGGCGGCCAGAGTCCCCGCTCCGGTGATGCGGGCATAGCGGAAGGCGTGTTCCTGCAGCGCTCCTTCCGTCTTCATAATCAGCCAGGTCGAGCCCAAAAGCGCGTAGCCTATAACCACGCTGACGCCGGTCAGCAGACTGAACGGGGACAGCCAGTCCCACCAGCCGCCCCCATATTGCCTGCCTTCCACGACGATCCCCTGCAGCAATGCGCCGAGAGTGACGCCCTGGGCGAAAGCGGACAAAATGGACCCGCTTGCGAACGAAAGGTCCCAGAACCATTGATGGCCCGGGTCGCGCCAGCGAAACTCGAAAGCGACGCCTCGGAAGATCAATGCAAGCAGCATCGCGATGATTGGCGCATAGACGGCGGGCATGATGATTGCGTAGGCGAGGGGAAATGCGGCGAGCAGGCCGCCACCGCCCATCACCAGCCAGGTTTCGTTGCCGTCCCAGATCGGGGCAACCGAGTTCATTGCCTGATCGCGTTCGGGACCCCGCTGGAGCGTAGGGAAGAGGATGCCTATGCCGAGGTCGAACCCGTCGAGAACCACATAGGCGAAAACTGCAAAGGCCAGAATAAAGGCCCAAAGCGTGGGCAGGTCCATCATCACCACCCTTTCTTTGTCGCGCCGATGGTCCGCTCCGGGTCAATGGCCGGAGCTGGTGTAATGCCCGCAGTCCGGATCGGGGCATCCCCCGGTTCCAGTCCTGGTTCTGGAGTTACCGGCAGATGCGCCATCAGCCGGAATATGTACCATGTGCCAACGGAAAATACGGCGAAATAGACGACTATGAAGGCGACAAGAGAGAAAGCTACCGCAGGTGCATCCAGCGGTGAGACCGATTCCGCCGTCCTCAGCATCCCGTAAACCGTAAATGGCTGCCTCCCGACCTCTGTCGTGACCCAGCCAGCCAGCACTGCAATGAAGCCGGCCGGCCCCATCGCGACAGCAAAGCGATGCAGATTGCGCCAGTCGTAAAGTCTCCCCCGCCACCGCGCGAATAGAGCCAGCCCGCCCAAGGCCAGCATAAGCAGGCCTAAGCCGACCATTATGCGGAAGGACCAGAAGACGATCGCCACCGGCGGCCATTCCTCGCGCGGAACCGTTTCCAGGCCTTCTATTGGCGCATCGAAGCTGTGGTGCAGAATGAGCGAGCCGAGCTTTGGAATGCCGAGCGCATAGCGCAGAGTACCTGCTTCCTGATCCGGGATGCCAAACAGGTAGAGCGGCGCGCCGTTCGGATGGCTTTCAAAATGTCCCTCGAGTGCCAGAACCTTGACGGGCTGATGCTCCTGTGTGTTGAGGCCGTGCAAGTCTCCCACGAAAACTTGTATCGGCGCTGCGACTATGAGCATGCCCATGGCCATGGAAAACATCACGCGCGCACGTTCATTGGTGCTTTCCCGAAGCAGGTGCCATGCGCCGACCGCTCCCACGACGAGCGCCGTGGTGAGGTAGGCACCCAGGACCGTGTGGACGAGACGGTAGGGAAAGGAAGGGTTGAAAACGATCTGCCACCAGTCTTCCGGGACGAACTGGCCGGCTTCGCTAATTGAGTAGCCGACGGGCGTGTGCATCCACGAGTTCGCCGCGAGCACCCAGAAGGACGAAAGCAGGGTTCCCACGGCGACCATGAGCGTCGCGGTGAAGTGAAGGCCCTTGCCCACGCGGTTCATGCCGAAAAGCATGATCCCGAGAAACCCCGCCTCAAGAAAGAACGCGGTGAGAACCTCATATGCCATCAGCGGCCCCACGATCGGCCCGGCGCGATCGGAGAACGCGGACCAATTGGTCCCGAACTGATATGAGAGCACAATGCCGGAGACCACGCCCATGGCGAATGTCAGGGCGAAGATTTTGACCCAGTAGCGAAACAGGTCGAGGAAGACCGTCCGTCCCGTCCAGAGCCACAGCCCTTCAAGCACGGCCAGGTAACTGGCCAGCCCGATTGTGAAGGCCGGGAAGATGAAGTGGAAGGAAACGGTGAAGGCGAACTGAACGCGGGCCAGCAAGAGCGCGTCTATTCCATCAAGCACGTCCGCCTCCATCGTTTTGGCACCGAAACTAGGGCTCACCGGAGAGGGCAACAAGGGCGAGTCGAAGCCGAAGGCGCCTTACGGCCGCAAGCCAACTACATTGACGATGCCGTTGGCAAGGCGGCAAGACCGCGCGGCTCCAGACGGGAGCGCCGTCGGAGCGATCCCGCCAGCCTCATTCAACCACGGAACGATCGATGTCATTCGTCTGCTGGTCCAGCAGAGCAGCTTCCTCTTCGTGAAGACGCTCCGCCTCGGCAGGTTTTAGGCCGAACCGGGGCGCCACGTCCGGCGCATAGCGCAGCATGTCGGGCCGCAGGCGGATCAGCGCCAGGTCCTTTGCCTTGCTTTCGAGCATTACATCGAAATTCAGCCCTGCGGCCATCCTCATGAAGCCAGAGAACTCAAATGGATTGCAGAAGTCGGCGTGCGCCGTCCACACGGGCGCGGCATGAATCTTCTCTTGCTTTCCCGTCCTGCGGTTCTTCCGGATTATCTCCCGCATCTCCGTCCGCGGCGTCGAGAAGTGGATCTTTGGGCGAACGCCGCCTGGCCAGGTTTTCAGGATGGCCTCCAGGGTTTCGCGCATATCTAGGCCTTCCGGATTGAGGCAGCAGAAGTGCTGATAGTCGAAGATTAGGCGCACCCCGGTCCGCTCGTGAATCCAGAGCACGTCCGCAGCGCTGAAACGAAGATCATCATGCTCCAGCACCAGCCGCCGGCGTACGTGCTCGGGCAGTATTTCCCAGTTTTTCACCCAACGCGCCGCGCTCTCCCGCCTGTCGTCATAGGTGCCTCCCACATGGATCACGACCACAGCTTCCGGCCCGAGTTCCATGAGGTCGAGCATCTCGGCCTGCGCCGACAGATCCCAGACGCTCTTGCGGACCAATTCCGCGTCCGGGCTGTTCAGCACCACGAATTGCGAGGGATGGAACGACAGCCGCAGGTTCAGATCGCGAGCCTTGCGGCCGATCGCCTGCAGTTCACCGGCGCTTTGCCTGATCATGCCGTGGAACTGTGGCATATCGGGATGTGTGGCATAGGGAGCAAGGTCCGAAGACATTCGATACATATTGATGTTATGGCGCACCAGATAATCGAAGATCGCATCAAGATACTCGAGCGAGACTTTCAGGTGCGGATTGTTCGCCCAGCGGCGGCTGTCATTGCTCTTGAGTGTGGGATCGCCCATCACTTTGACCGGGAACCCAAGTCGCAGCGGCCCTTCGCTCATGACGTGACCCTTGCTTCCGGCCCAAAACCGAGCCGGGCGACGAATTCATTCCAGGCATCCGGCCGCAGCGCTCCGCCGGTCGCCTGCTCATGTCCGCTCCCATAGTTCGCATCGGCGCCGGCCGGCGCTTTCTCACGCAGAAACTCCACAAGGTTGATGCCCGTCGCACTGCGGGCGCTGAAATGTACCCAGCCCTGGCGATATCCGCTGTTTGCGGCGATCACGATATTGCCCTTGAGGCGACTGCGCCACGCTTGTGCAACCAACGGGTGAAGCTGACAGGGCGATGAAAAGAGGATCAGGGCAACGCCGTTCCTGATCTTCGGTGGGGTCCGTTTGGCGGCTTGGAGAGCCGTGCTAACTTCCTCTCGGGCCCCCTGGAGAATTCTTGTTTCCGGGTGATCACTGGAGACGACCTCGTGCGGTGACTTGGCTTTCACGAGCAGATCGAAGGCCGGACGCGCATCGCCGGTGCTTGTCCGCCGCGGCGCATTTATGAGGGAGGTCGCCTCTCGCAGAACGGCCGCACCATAGCGTCGCTTCGCCACCGCCAATTCCTCGAAAGGCGCATTGCTACCCAGGTCGCCTATGATGCCTAAAGCTGCGAGCCACAGGAGATCGTCGATATCGGCCATGACGCCGGCGCACCGCCAGGCCAGCAAACTCGAGGTCGGAGTGGGCTGCTCGCCATAGCCGGAAATGACCGTGGCGTCCGTGGGAAAGCCTTGCGGCACATGATGGTCGATGAAAACCACGATGGTTCCGGGGGCGATCACTTCCGCACGAATCCCAAGATCGGTCACGATCAGCCCCGCTTTGGGCGTTTGGGCGACTTCGGCTCGAACCTCATCCATCCACGGGTTCTCGCCTCGTCCCAGAATACGAACACCCGTCTCCTTGCCTGCGCGCGTGAAAGCACGCGCGAGCAAAGCGGCAGCCGACAGGCCGTCGGCGTCATTGTGAGTAAGAATGAGGATCGGAAGGTCGAGCACAAACTGCTCGACTGCCCTGCGGAAGACCTCGCCTGTGTCGCTCCCGGTCAGGACTTCTTCCTCAGCTCGGTTGGTTTATGCGCCGCCTTCTTTCCCGACTTGTCGCTCTGGACGATGTATTGCGGATCGTCCTTGGACGCGGCCACCTTGTGCGACTTGATGTAGGTTTCAGAGGTCTGCTTCTTGACTACCTTGCCATGCGTCTCGCCCTGGCTGGTGTCCCAGGAGACCTTGTCGCCCTTTTTGAAGCTTTTAGTCATTTGCCACCTGTCCACTTGGCCTGGTGCCTGGCTCCTCGACGGTTTGTCGAAGATCGTTCCGCTGCCGCTGCAGCATGGACCAATGAGGCTCTTGCTTGTGCAGACCCTCGGTAAAAACTCGGGCCAGCATCACGAGTTCCCGGAAAATGCATGAAGCCATAAGGATCTCGCTGCGCTCGACTGTCGGAACCAAACGGCTCCGTGGCTGTTGCAACAGTCCGCCGCAGAACAGCCGCCGATGCGGCTCGCGCCTGGCTTCAAGGAGAATCCATCATGCAAGAGGGTATGGGCGCGATCGTCCACGGAAACGGCGTGGCATTCCGCGTTTGGGCTCCTCATGCCGACGCGGTGTCGGTCGTCGGCACTTTCAACGACTGGTCGGACGAGGCCGCGCCGATGACCGCCGAAGATGGCGGGTTCTGGTACGCGGACCTGCCTTCCGCAAAGCCCGGCGACGAATACCGGTTCCTAATCCGTAACGGCGAAAAACGCCTGTCGCGCATTGACCCTTATGCCCGCGCTGTGACGAATTCGGTCGGCAACGGCATCATCGTCGAGCAGCAGGACGACTGGCATGAGGCCGAATTCGAAACACCGCCATGGAACGAGTTGGTCATCTACGAGATGCACATCGGCACCTTCCATCGGCCGCAAGACAATGAGCTCGGTACGTTCGACGATGCCACCGAAAGGCTTGCCCATCTGAAGCGCCTTGGGATCAATGCTGTGCAGATTATGCCAGCGATGGAGTTCGCCGGCGATATCTCCTGGGGATACAACCCGGCGCATATCTTTGCCATTGAAAGCTCCTATGGCGGGCCGGCTGCCTTCAAGGCCTTTATCAACGCGGCGCATAAGCAGGGGATCGCTGTCATCCTCGACGTGGTCTACAACCATTTCGGGCCGAGTGATCTCGATCTCTGGCAGTTCGACGGCTGGAGCGAAGACGACAAGGGCGGCATTTATTTTTACAACGACTGGCGCAGCGATACTCCATGGGGCGATACGCGTCCCGTTTACGGCCGCGGTGAAGTCCGCCAGTTCATCCGAGACAATGCCCTTTTCTGGCTCGAAGAGTACCATCTCGACGGTCTGCGTTTCGACATGACGCTCTACATTCGCAATGTGCGCGGCGACGAAGGGGATGAGGGCGATGCAATCCCCGAGGGCTGGAGCCTGTTGCAGTGGGTCAACAGCGAAATCCGCGAGCGCCTTCCCGGCCGCATTACCATCGCCGAGGACCTGCGCAACAAGGCGGAAATCACAGGCGCAGTCGATGAAGGCGGCGCAGGGTTCGGCGCGCAATGGGATTCTGAGTTCGTGCACCCGATCCGCGAGACGCTGATTGCGCCTGATGATGAGTCCCGGCACATGGGAACCGTCGCCCATGCGCTCGGCCATTCCTATAATGGGGATCCTTTCCAGCGGGTCGTCTATACCGAATCCCATGACGAAGTGGCCAATGGAAAGGCTCGCATCCCGCATGAGATCGCGCCGGGCGACCCTTCGCATTGGGCGGCGCAAAAGCGCTCAACGCTGGGTGCCGCGCTCATGCTTACGGCCCCCGGCATTCCGATGCTGTTCCAGGGCCAGGAGTTTCTGCAAGGCGAATGGTTCCAGGATACGGTTCCTCTGGACTGGGATCAGAGCGAGGAATTCAAGGGCATCGTCCGCCTCTACCGCGATCTCATTCGCCTGCGCCGAAATCAAATGTCGGTCACGTCCGGCCTGCTTGGCCGAAATACCCGAATCTTCAGGGTCGACGAGGAAAAGAAGCTTATCGCCTTTCACCGGTGGGTCGAAGGCGGGCCGCGGGACGATGTCGTCGTCGTCGCAAATTTCAGCCATCAGGCATATGCATCCTATCGCATGGGCTTTCCAAGGCAGGGCCTTTGGAACCTCCGTCTCAACACGGATTGGAGCGGCTACAGCCCGGATTTCGGCAGTTTCGAAAGCCACGATGTGGTTGCCGAAGCCGTGGAATGCGATGGGCTCTCCTGGTCTGGAGAGGTGGCGATAGGTCCCTACACCGCGCTTGTGTTCTCACAAGACTGACATGGCGAGCAGTCGCAGATCATGGCGACCATGCCCGTCCGCCCGCGTGCAGCGGTCCTAGAGGCTCGTCGCTGTATTGCTTTTGACGCTACGATCAGTCCAGCCGCAGGAGGAACGTCTTGGCAGCGGTGCAAAGCACCATCGCGCCTTTGGCAAGGGCTGCCTCGTCTACCCGGAAATTTGGGTGATGGAGCGGGTGGACCGCGTCGATGCTGTCGTTACGAATGCCAAGTCGGAAATAAACGGATGGGCATTTTTCGCTGTAGAATGCGAAGTCATCGGCTGCCGTCCATCCGGGCGCATCGAGCACGTTCTCCGTGCCGACGACCGCGGCGCCCGCGTACCGGATGATGTCTACCATTTCCGGTGCATTGACAACCGGCGGTTCGCCGCGCTGCAGCTTCACCTCCACACGGGCCCCATGGATTGCCGCCACGCCCTCCAGGATCTGCCGCAACCTGCGCCACGCCTTTTGCCGAGTTTCGTCACGGCCGCTGCGGATCGTGCCTTTCAGCCGTGTCTCGGCGGCGATGACGTTATAAGCCCCGCCCCCTTCGATGCCGGTCACGGAGACGACCAGCTGGTCATACGGGTCGACTTCCCGCGAGACGATTTTTTGCAGCTCAGTCACCATGGCACAGGCGACGGTAATGGCGTCAACCCCTTCGGAGGGCTTGGCCGCATGCGCGGAATTGCCGGTGACCACCACATCGAATATGTCGCAGGCGAGCGTATAGGGGCCCGCGCCGACCGCGATTTTCCCCGTCGGCGTATAGGGATCGACATGGATGCCGATCGCTGCATCAATGTCGTCGAGAAGTCCCTCTTGCACGACCCGCCGGCCGCCGAGCGGCTCGGCTTCTTCCGCAGGCTGGAAGATCAGCCTCACGGTGCCGCTAAAGGTCTGCCGCTGCCGATCCAGAAGAACAGCCGCGGCGTAGCCCATGGCCGAGTGCGCGTCGTGGCCGCAGGCATGCATCACGCCCGGCTTTTCGGATGCGAAGGGCACGCCCGACGTTTCGAGGATCGGCAATGCGTCGATGTCGGCGCGGATGACGATCTTGCGGTTTGAGGGGGCGGCCGTGCCGACGATATCCAAGGCAAGGCCGAAGCCCGCCACTGGCCGGACCTGATCCAGGCCCGCCTCTTCCAGAACCTGTTGCAGATAGGCCTGCGTCTCGCGTTCCTGGTTCGACAGCTCGGGATTGCGGTGAAGGTGACGCCGGATTTCGATCATCCGGCGTTCCAGTGCTGCGTCCATCATCACTGCGTTGGAATCAGGCTTTGACATGGATCCCTCGAGGAAAGTCAGTCAGCGTCTCGCAGCCATTCTCCGTGACGAGAATCGTCTCGCTCACCTCGATGCCCCAGCCATCCATCCACATGCCGAGGATGGCATGCAGCACGTTGCCCGGTTTAAGGATGGTCTGGTCGCCGGGGCGCAGGCTGATCGTGTGCTCACCCCAATCCGGCGGATAGGCTACACCGATTGAATAGCCGATGCGCGACTCCTTCTTAAGGCCATAACGCTGTATGACCTGGCGCCAGCTCGCCTCGACCGCCTCGGCCGTCACGTCAGGCTTGATGGTGGCGAGAACGGCTTCCATGCCTTCGAGAACGGCCTTGCCCGTATCGCTGACCTTGGCCGGCATCTTGCCGAGCTGGAGCGTTCTTGCGAGCCCGGCGGTGTAGCGGCGCACAGCCCCCGCAAGCTCAAGGGCGACGGTTTCATTTTCCCCAAAGCGGCGGTCGCTCCACATGAGATGGGGGGCGGAGGCGTTTTCGCCGCCGAGAATGGTCGGGGGAAGCGCGGTAATGTCGCCCGCGAAGTCCGGCGAGCCAGCGACCTGTGCGGCCTGGATTTTGGCAATCGCGTCGCATTCGCGCACGCCGGGGGCGACGGCGCCATAGGCTGCGGTCATCGCCGCTTCGGCTAGGCGCGAGGCTTTGCGCAGATAGTCGATCTCGGCGGCGGACTTGACGCTGCGGATCCAGTTGACCAGGAGGTCGGCATCGTGGAGGGTGGCGTTCGGCAGGCCGGCGGTCAGGCGGGCATGCGCTTTCGGCGAATAGTAGTAGGCTTCAAGCTCGACTCCGATATTGCCGCGGCCCCAGCCCTTCCTGGCAATCCAAGCAGCAATCCAATCCATCGGGTGCCGATCGGCGCGCTGGACGTAGTCCTCGGGGTAGCCGACGATGTTTTCCGGTTTCATCCAGGCGGTCAGCAGACCGCCGGCGGCGTCCATGGCGCGGCCAATCCAGACCGGCTCCTCATCGACCAGAGGCACGAGCACGACTTGCGGCGTGTAGAACGACCAGCCGTCATAGCCCGTGATGTAATGCTGGTTGGCGATGTCGTTGACGATCAGAAGATCGAGGTTGCGCCGCGTCATCTCCGCGCGAATGGCCTGAAGCCTGTTTCTATATTCGAGGCGGGCGAAGGGAAGCTCGATCATGGAGAACACGTCCTGTTCGATGGGCTGGTTATGAGGCCGAGGCTTTTCCAAAACGATAATGATTTTCCGGCGCGTAGGCTTGTGGTTTCATAGGGTCGCGTCAGTGTTCAGTGCTTTGCATCTTACTCGATATCCGGCTCCTCGATCGGAATGGCGAGGCCGGCCTTGACGCGATCCATAACGACCAGCGTCTTGAAGTTCTTGATGTCTGGATTTTCGTAGAAAAAGCGGCGGGTAAACGCCTCGTAGGTCTCCATGTCTCTTGCGGTGATCACCAAGACGAAATCTGCGTCACCGGTAACGTAATAGCCGGTCATCACTTCCGGCGATTTGCGGATTGCGCGCTTGAACTTGTCGATAATGTCGGCGCGTTCCCGCTCCAGCGATACGCTGACCACCATGATTATCGGTCGGCCTACGGCCTTGGGCGAAACAATTGCGACATCGCTCTCGATCACGCCCTCCGCTCGCAACCGTTTAAGCCGGCGCTGGCAAGCTGTCGGTGAAAGATGTGCGATTTCCGCGAGCTCTTCCGAGCTGAGGCGGTTGTTGATTTGGACTGCACGCAGAAGGGCGACGTCAGCGCGATCGAGGGGCTTCATGCAGGATTCCTGTAAAAACATGCCGATGAGAGCCGAAATTCGGCGCATGTCCCATTTTAGCGCCGAAAACCGTCCATGGGATAGGATAATCTGCATGGGGACTGACCGATTGTGACCATTCGTGCCGAGCCGGTTCCTGCTCGTAACCTGTCCGATCAGATTTCAGTTTTGCGGTGTCCTTCCAAGAGGCTTTCCATGAATGCTGCCACGGCCAAGATCGATTTATCCGCGAAGCTCGACCTGCTCCATGACAAAAGCCTGCTGCGCGAGCTGGCCTATGTCGACGGTCGCTGGGTAACGGGCCACGAGCCGGTCAACTTCGAGGTCCGCGATCCCGCCACCGGCGCTGTGCTCGCCTATGTCGCTTCCCTTAACGCGGCACAGGTCGACTCCGGGATCGATGCGGCCGCCCGCGCCTTTCTGTCGTGGAAGAGGCTCTTGCCTCAGGAACGCGCCGCAACCTTGCGCGCCTGGTACGAACTCATCGTCGCCGCCAAGGAAGACCTGGCGCTGCTGATGACGTTGGAACAGGGCAAGCCGCTGGCGGAATCGCGCGGCGAGATCGATTATGCCGCTTCCTTCGTCGAATGGTATGCCGAGGAAGCAAAGCGCCTCAACGTCGAGAGCGTGACCAGCCATTTACCCGGTGCCGAGATGATGGTTCGGCGCGAGCCGCTCGGCGTCGTTGGCGTGGTAACGCCCTGGAACTTTCCGTCGGCCATGCTGACGCGCAAGGCGGCCGCAGCTTTAGCCGCCGGCTGCACGATCGTCGCCCATCCTTCTTCCGAGACGCCGCTGTCGGCCCTTGCGCTGGCCGAACTCGGCGAACGAGCCGGGTTGCCGGCCGGCGTGTTAAACGTCGTCACGGGCGATGCCGCGACCATCGTAGGTCGCATGTGCGGGGATTCCCGCATCCGTGCCATGAGCTTCACCGGCTCGACCGAGATCGGACGGCTGATCGCCGCGCAATGCGCGCCTACTATGAAGCGCCTCGTGATGGAGCTTGGCGGCCATGCGCCCCTGATCGTGTTCGAAGACGCCCCGCTCGACAAAGCCGTCGATATCGCGATCGGCGCGAAATTCGCGACCTCGGGCCAGGACTGCCTCGCCGCCAACCGGATATATGTGCAGCGGGGAATCTATGGCGCCTTCTGCGAAGCCTTTGCCGCGCGGATCGCGACCCTGAAGGTGTCGGACGGACTCGACGAGACCGGTGATATCGGCCCGCTGATGCATGAGCGGGCAATAGCAAAGGTCGAGGAGCAGGTCACCGATGCGCTCGGGCGCGGCGCGCGCTGCCTGATCGGCGGCGAACGTCATCCGGCCGGCCGGCTGTTCTACCAGCCGACCCTGCTGGCCGATGTACCCGACGCGGCGCTGATCATGCGCGAGGAGACTTTCGGGCCGGTTGCCGCCGCGGTCCCCTTCGACACCGAGGACGAGGTCGTGCGCCGCGCCAACAACACCGAATACGGGCTCGTCGCCTATGTCGTCACCGAAAACGGAGCTCGCCAACTGCGCATGGGCCGCGCGCTGGATTACGGCATGGTCGCCATCAACCGCGTGAAGATCACCGGCGCCCCCATCCCCTTCGGCGGCGTCAAGCAGTCCGGCATAGGGCGCGAAGGCGCCCGCCACGGGCTGGAGGCCTTCACCGATCTCAAATATCTGTGCCTCGACGCAGCCTGAAAAAAAGGAAGCAGGAATCCGCCATGACCGACCGCTCGAACGAACTCAACGCCTGGGATCGCGACCATTTCTTCCATCCCTCGACCCATATGGGCACGCATGCGCGTGGTGAATCGCCCAACCGCGTCGTCGCCGGTGGCGAGGGCGTCTACATTACAGACGTGAATGGCCGCACGAGCCTCGACGCCTTCGCTGGCCTCTACTGCGTCAATGTCGGTTATGGCCGCCAGAAGATCGCCGACGCGATCGCCGAACAGGCCAGGAATCTCGCCTATTACCACGCCTATGTCGGCCACGGCACGGACGCCTCCATCCGGCTCGCCAAGATGATCATCGATCGTGCGCCGCAGGGCATGAGCCGCGTCTATTTCGGCCTGTCGGGCTCGGATGCCAACGAGACCAACATCAAGCTGATCTGGTACTACAACAATGTGCTCGGCCGGCCTGAGAAGAAGAAGATCATCTCGCGCTGGCGCGGCTATCACGGCTCCGGCATCATGACCGGCTCGCTAACCGGGCTCGATCTCTTCCACAATGCCTTCGACCTGCCGCGTGCGCCGATCCTGCACACCGAGGCGCCCTATTATTTCCGCCGCCCTGACCGCTCCATGAGCGAGGAGCAGTTCTCGCAGTACTGCGCCGACAAACTGGAGGAGATGATTCTGGCGGAAGGTCCGGACACGGTGGCCGCCTTCATTGGCGAGCCGATCCTCGGCACAGGAGGCATCGTGCCGCCGCCGGCCGGCTATTGGGAAAAGATTCAGGCCGTGCTGAAGAAGTACGACGTGCTTCTCATCGCCGACGAGGTGGTGACCGGCTTTGGCCGTCTTGGCACCATGTTCGGCTCCGACCACTACGGCATAAAGCCGGATCTCATCACCATCGCCAAGGGCCTGACCTCGGCCTATGCCCCACTTTCGGGCGTCATTGTCTCGGACAAGGTCTGGCAGGTATTGGTCCAAGGCTCCGACAAGCTCGGCGCGCTCGGCCATGGCTGGACCTATTCGGCGCATCCGCTCTGCGCGGCCGCCGGCGTTGCCAATCTCGAGCTGATCGATGAAATGAATCTGGTCGAGAATGCGGGCACGGTCGGCGCCTATTTCCGTGCAGAACTGGCGAATGCAGTGGGCAGTCACCCCAATGTCGGCGAGGTCCGGGGCGATGGTATGCTGGCCGCCGTCGAATTCGTCGCCGATCGTGACGATCGCGTCTTTTTCGATGCGTCGAAGAAGATCGGGCCGCAGATCGCCGCCGCACTCGCCGAACGCGGCGTGATCGGCCGCGCAATGCCTCAGGGCGACATTCTGGGCTTCGCCCCACCGCTGTGCCTGACGAAAGAAGAAGCGGACAAGGTTATCGCCGCGACGGCCTCTGCCGTCGATAGCGTGTTGGGATGACTTCAAGCGAGCTGTCGGCTGCTTGCCGTAAGCTCGCGCTATCAAAGCCGACTTTTTCGTTAAGCGATTTGCGAGCATGGGCTGCGGGAGATCCGGCGGCCCAAGCAACTCGTGGAAGAGCAGCGACTGGTCACCTGACCTAAGAGACTGAACAGACCACGCTGCCGGAAGTGATCCGCCGAAAATAGCCACGCGGCCGTGGCGGTCGTGAATCATCTACAGAATGTCCATGCAGTGAGTGAGCGGTGTCCGCCGGGAGGCAGGGGCTTCACCCTGCGATCAGCCGCTTGTAAGCGGTGATCGAGCCCACATTCCTGGCTCGCCCAGCCTCGCGCCTCGTGTAGCCTGGCACATGCCCCGCATTGCTGTGCCCCAGGCCTATTTCCGCAAGACCCCGTGCGGTGTAAGCGCGGGGTCTTGCTTTGTTGGCTAGAATTTTCCGACGACGTTGAGGAAGACGCCCTGGTCGTCGAGTGTGAGGTCGCGGAGGTCGTCGGAGAAGCGGCCGAAGTTGTAGCCGACGCCGACCTTGAAGTTGTCGCCGACATGGCGGTAAAGGGCGGCGAGGGCGCCATAGTCGGTGTCGACGCCGGGGATGTGCATGACGCGGCCCTCGACCAGGAGGTCCCATTTCTTGATGAGGTGCAGGTCGGCGCGCAGGATGCCGAGATGGGCGGAGGATTCCTGCCACTCTTCCGCAAAGCCGGTGCCGGAGCCGTCGTCGGTGCGGTATTTGACCTGGCCGATGCGGAAGCCGTATTTGCCGCCGACGGTGAGCCAGGGCATCAGGTCGTAATTGACGTCGGCCGACAGGATGTGGCTGCGCTGGGCCGGGGCGAAGCTGTCGCCGGTGGCGCCCGAGATCACCTGGTTGTTGCCCGGCAGGTCGTAAAGCCAGGTGTATTTGAACAGCGCGTTCAGGCGGTCGTTCTCGACCGGCCGGTAGGCGTAGCCGAGCGAGGCCTCGACATAGTCCGTGTCGGCGAAGAAGACCTGGGCGGACCTGGTGTCGGAGAGGACCGCGTCGACATGGGCGAGGAGCCGCCAGTCGGGGCTGGTCTTCCAGCCGAGGCCGGCGGCGAACAGGTAGGAGTTCTGATCGCGCGTGCCGTCGTCGGAGCGCTCGATCCTGACCTCGCCGCGCACTCGCGCATCGATGCCGCGCTCCTCGTCCTTGTAGCCGAGCGAAAGCGAGGGGGCGTAGCGGTCGAAGTCCTCGCGCAAGGTGGGATTGCCGGCCGCGTCCTCATAGACGGTCTCGTCTTGCACGCGGCCGATCTCCAGCCCGCCGTCGACGGTCCACTGGGCGTCGGGGGTGTAGATGACGCCATAGGTCTGGGTGAGCGACCTGCGGTTGCCGTAAAGGTCGTAATTGCTCTCCGAATAGGCCGACACCGCATCGCCCATGCGCCGCCGCATGCCGGCGACGACCGTGCCCTTGTCGCTGCCGTAGAGGTCGCGGCTGTTGTCCAGCTGGAAGGCGCGGTCCGGGTCGAGCTTGTAGCCGAGATAGTAATGGTCGTCGGCGGTCGGGTCGTAGGTGATGCCGGCCAGCCCGCCGATGCCGTGGGTGCCGTAGGAGATCTCGCCGGTCAGCCCCACCTTCTCGGTCAGCCGCCACTCGGCGCCGATGCCGGCGCGGTCGTTGCGGTCGATGTCGCGCGAGCGGTCAAGGGTGCCTTGCGCGAAGGCGTAGACCAGGCGGTCCTCATCGATCCGGTAGTCGACGCGCGCCCCGGCGTCGAGCCGGGAGCCGTTATAGCCGGACTTGCCGACCCGGCGCGCCAGCGGCGACATGATCTCCGAATAGGCGACGCCGAAGGAGAGCTTCCAGTGCTGGTCGAACTGCCAGCTGACGCTGCCGGCGCCGTCGCGGCGGAGCTGCCCGTCCGCGTCCTTCAGATCGTCATAGGCGAGCGCCAGCGCCAGCTCCTCGGTGAGATCGAGATTGGCATGCGCCCCCCAGATGCGGCGGTCGACATCGGCATGGTCGTAGAGCGTGGAGAAGCCCGCTTCCTTCTCCTCGTAATAGCCGCCCACCGTGCCGTTGATGCCGGCGCCGAGCTCTTCCAGCGCCACCTGGCCGCGCACGCGCCAGGCGGTGCCCTCGTCGTCGGCATCGGCCGGCGCGTCCGCCCGGTCGTCACCCCAGGTCAGCCCGCCATCGGCCGATTGCGACAGGTCGAAGCCGCGCCCCTTGGAATGGGCGATCTCCGCCTCCAGGAAGGTGCGCTCGGATTGGCGGATCTCAATGTCGGCGCCATAGGCCCTCTGGTCGGCAAGATCGGTCGAATCGTCCATGCCGGTGACGCCGACCCGCACCTTCTCGTTCAGCCAGTGCTGGGCCCGCCCGCCATAGACATAGCCGTCGACATCGCTCGCCAGCGGCTCGTATTCGTAGTCGACCGTCAGATAAAGGTCGTTGCCGCCGAGCGCGCCGTTGCGCACCGGCGCGTCGGTGCCGGTCATCGAGGAGAGCGGCCGGCGCAGGATGATCACCCCTTGCATATAGTCGAAGGAGTAGTCCTCGCCATAGGAGAGCGTCTGCCGCGCGACCACCCGCCCGGTCACCGCGTCGCGGGTCTCCACCCGCACCGTTTCCGAGCCTTCGACGATGTCCTGGCGCTTCAGGAAGTAGGCCGAGCCGCCGGTGCCGAGGAACACCTCGCGTGAGGGAAGCGTGTCGGGCTGCGCGCCGTAGAGGGTGACCTCGGTGCGCCGCTCGCCGAACGAGGTCGCCTCTTCGGAACGGTAGACGGCGGAGGCCCCGTAGAGCGCGCGGTCGGAGCGCAGGAACTCGGTGCCGGTGATCTGGGTCTTGTAATTGCCCCACATCACATGGCTGTCGCCGCGCTCCAGCCGGACATAGAACTTGCCCTTGGTCGGCGCGTCCTCGACAAAGGTCGAGTCGTCGCCATAGACCGGATAGTAATCGTCCGGATCGAGGCGGCGCAGCAGCCGGCGCGGGTCCTGCTTGTCGAGATTGCGCCACAGGCTTTCCAGGTCGTCCTCGCCCGTATCGGCGGCCGCCGTCAGGAGATATTCGCCCTTGATCTTGCCCTTGAGGTAAAAGGCCAGCCGCCCCTTGGAATAGACCTCGTCATATTCGCCCGGGCGCACCTCCTCGATGGCGTCGTCTCCCATGCGCTTGCCGACGGTGAGGTCGGCGAGCGCCACATAGAACCAGTCATTGTCGGGGATGTTGATCTCGCGGAAGAAGGAGAGGCCGCCGCTCTTCGACGGGCCGTCGACCGCCACGTCGACCACATGCTCGCCCGGCGGAAGGATGCGGCTGACCACGAAGGCCTGGTCCGGGTCGAGCGGGATCGTCTCGCCCAGCACCTCGACGGAGTAGCCCGGCGGCACGTGCCGGCCGTGCACCGTCACCGCGCCGCCCTTGACGGGGATGTTGTGGAAGGCCGTGCGGTCCTCGCCCCAGCCTGGCGCTGCCGCCTCGGCCTGTTTGTGGCTGGCCAAGTCCTCCCGCCCGCTGCGGGCGATGGTCAGCGGCACCGTCTCGTCATAGCGGCCCTTGGCGTCATAGACGCGCAGCACATAGGCGTAGCCCGCCTCGCCGCCTTCCGGCATGGTCCAGGTGGCGGTGCCGTTGATCGTCACCGGCACCACCGCCGCCGGGCGGACATCTGCTTTCTCGCCCGCTTCATAAATGCGGATCTCGGCGCGGTCGATGAAGGCGGGGTAGTTGGCCGTGGCGAGGAATGTGATCGTCTCGCCCGGCCGGTAGAGGCGTTCGACCGGCATGGTCGAGACATTGAGCAGCCGGTCCGCCTCGAGCCCGTCGAACTTGACCTGGATGTCGACCGCCGACAGCGCCACATCGGTCTGGCGCTGCCGGTCCACCGGCTTCGATGCGGGTTCGGCCTGGCCGGGCGCCAGCGCTTCCTTGGCGCGCTCGCCGCTCTTGTCGACCGTCTCGCCGTCGACCTTGATCATGAAGGGAATCGCCGGCGCGTCGGCCGCCGTTTCCGTTTCGGTGTTGGCGCCGACCGGAAGGTGTCCGGCCGTGCCGTCATCGACGGCCTTGCCGCGGATCGGCGCGGCGCAACCGGCGCCCGCACAAGCCTCCCCCTCGGCCAGGGCCGGGCCGCTGCCGACAAGCGCCATGAGCGCGATGCCGGCCAGCAGGAGCGTGCGATTGCGGCAAACAATATGCGTGGTATTCATGCCCGTCTTCCCGATCAGCGCGCTCATTGAACCGCCTCCACTCGCATCTCGATCTCCAGTCGGTAAGCACCTCCTCTCCTGCGCCAGCGTTCCGCGATCAGCTCTCTCGCCTGCATGATCCGCGCGCCGGCCAATGCCCGGTCGACACCGCCGTAGAAGTAGGTCAGCCGCAGCACCGACTGCTCCTCGGCAAGGACGCCGATCAGCCGGTCGACGCTCTCTGCCCATTCCGGCTTCAGCTGCGCGGCGTCCGGCGCGAAGGCCGCGTCCGTCAATTCCAGACGGACGACGCGTCCCACCGCGGCGCCGAAGTTCAGCTTCGTCGTCTTGCCCGCCGTCAGCCGCACCACGCGCGGGTTCTCCGTCGTCAGGCGATAGCCCGTCGGCAGCGTGCGCGTGTCCAGCTTCATGATGAAGTTCGAACCGATGCGCGCCTCCGGCAGGTCGGCGCAGGCCACATGGAAGCGGCCATATTCATCCGTGGTGATGAGCCAGCCCTTGACGGTGGCCACCCGCACGCCGGGGAGCCCCGGCTCGCCCTGGTCCTGGTAGCCGTTGCGGTTGACGTCGTCGAACACCTTGCCGATCACGTCGCCGCAGTCGAACACCGGCTCCGCCAGGATCTCCACCACCGCCTGCGCTTCCGGCGCCAGCTGCCGTCCCGAGGCATCCTCGGCGCGCGCCCGGTTGACATGCTCGCCGGGACCCGCCGAGCTCAAGGCCAGCATTCGCAGCCGGATCTCGATTTCCTGATTGCCTTCCAGCGACAGGTTCTCGAAGCGGATCTCGCGCCCCGCCTCCACCGGCTCCACGGCAACATCGCCGACCGTCGCCGAGCCCTCCACATAGCGGAAGCCCGGCGGGATCCGGTCGACCACCGTCAGCCCGTCCACCCGCGACCCGGCAAGGTTCGTCACCCGGATCGTGAACGGCGCCTGCTCGCCGCGCCGGATGGCGCGCAGATTGGCGATCTTCGCAATCGAGATATTGCTCGCCGCAGCCGGCAAGTCCAAAGAGGTTCCGCTGCCTGGTGAGTTCACCTCCGTACCGGTTACCCGATCGCCATTGGCATAACCTACCGCCGTAGCCGTGTTCTCGACGCCCTCCTCGACACCGGCTCCATTGTCGATATCGGCCTGCGTCAGGACATAGCTGGCCTCGAACACAGTCTCCTCGCCCGGCTCCAGCGTTGCCGAGGCCGGATCGAAAGCCGACAGCTCGCCGCCGCCTTCCTGGCCGTCAAATGTCGGACCGGCATCCTCCGGAACCACGTCCTGCAGCACCACGTTCCCGGTATTGGTTACCGTGAACTTGTAGTGGATCGTGTCACCCACATTGGCGAAGCCGTTGCCGTCGGTGTCCTCATAGGTTCCCGTCTTGACCAACTCGAGCCCGGTCAACTGGGACGGCACCGTCACACAGTCGTCCGACGGACATACGGGATCCGGGTCGCCCGGCTCCTTGATCATGTTGGATATCCCAATCGCTCCGTCGGGCAGTGGGTCGACCACCGTCGCTATCACCGTCAGCACCAGTTGGCCCGGATTGGTCCCGTCGTGCTCCGGAATGCTGAGCCCGGTCCAATCCACCACACCACCGCCGGGATTGCCCCCCGAGTGGGTGCCGCCATTGTCGGCCGAGACAAAGACAGTGTTCTCGTCGAGCAGGTCCTGGATGGCATAGTCGTCCGCCGGGCCACCGGTATTGGTGAGCGTGATCTCGTAGGTGAGCCTTTCGCCCGGCTCGGCAACACCTTCCGTGAGGCCATCCTCGGCGACCAATTGCTTCATCCGCAGGATACGCGCGGAGGCCGGCAATTCGTAGCACTGGGTGGGCGTCACCCGGCAGTCAACGATCTCATTGGGCTCGTAGACGATATTGCTGATCCTGGTTACGCTCTCGGGGAT
Organism: Chelativorans multitrophicus; assembly: GCF_011317445.1. GTDB lineage: Bacteria > Pseudomonadota > Alphaproteobacteria > Rhizobiales > Rhizobiaceae > Chelativorans > Chelativorans multitrophicus. The sequence continues at coordinate 1,521,972 of NZ_JAAAPL010000001.1, read as the reverse complement.
CGGATCGACGACCTGGAGCTGTACCGTGAGCACCAGTTGGCCCGGATTGGTTCCGTCGTGCGCCGGAACGGTGAGCCCCGTCCAGGTGATCAGATCGCCATCGTCCGTGCCGCCGGCGGCATCTACCACCGTCAGGTTTTCGTCATAATCGTCGATCAGCTCGTAACTGCCGCGCGCCGAGTCATAGGGGTTGGTGAGCGTGATTTCGTAGGTGAGCGTCTCGCCCGGCTCGGCAACACCGGCCAGTTCACCGCTCTCGCCAACCAGCTCCTTGACCTTACGGATAACGGGCACCGTGTTGGTGTCCGTGGATTCGTTGTCGTTCGGGTCGGGATCCGGCACGTCAGATGGGTTGGTGACCGTCGCCGTATTGACGAGATCGCCCTCAAAGTCTGCCGGCACCGTCATGGTGAGCGTGAAGGTGACGGAGCTGCCCACGTCGCCGTCCACCGGGAGGTCCACCGGCACGTCGGTGATGGCGCCCGTGCCGCTTGGCACGCTGCAGTACCCACCGCCGGTCGGGCTGCCGCAAGTCCACTCCGCATCGGTGATACCGTCGGGGAGCGGATCGTTCACCAATGTCCCTGCCACCCCGAACGGACCGTCATTGGAAACGACGATCGTGTAAACCACCTCGCCGCCCGCCGTGTAGGTCTCGCTGCCGTCGTCCTTGGCGATCGTCACGTCGGCCGGAAAGGTCAGCGGCGTGGTGGCGCATTTGGCGCCGTCGTTCTGGCCCGAGCCTTGAAGGTCTGAGATGAGTGTTCCGCGGCCTGTTTCTACATTGAACCGGTAGAAGCCGCCAACATTGTTCGAGCCGAAGATGCCGTTGCTGGCGCCGAACATGCCGCCGAACGAATTCTGTGTCAGGCCGGTCTCGCCGACGGTGTCGACAAAGCCCGTGGCCGGGTCGATCGTAACGAGTTGGCCAGTACCGGTGACGCTGTAGAGCAGCCCGTTATACCATGCGAGGTCCGGACCGTGGGTGGCGGCCCCGGTCAGCGGCACGGATGTCGCCGTTCTGTTTGTTACATTAACGGTATAGAGCCGACCGGCAGTCGCCGAATAGAGTGTGCCGTCCGGACTGAATTCACCTGTGACAGTGGCATTCGGAAAGCCGGCAATCTCTCCGAGCACCTGCACGCCGCCGTCACTGCCAACGCGCGCCAACCGTGGGGGGGTAGTGTTGATCTCGAAGCCATAGATATAGTTGTCTATGGGGTTCATCGCGATGCCGTTGTACTGGTTATTCGAGGCTGGCCCTATCGGATTGACGTCGAACGGGTTATCCGAGGTTTCGAAGCGGAAGAGCTGTGTCGGAACGTTCTGCGCCAGATACATGGATGGGCTGCAGGAGCCGAAGGACGGAGAAAATGTGTTGGTGATCGTGCAGACGGCGCTTTGACCGTTTTCCAATGCCACGGAATTGCCATCCGTTGCTGCCCCGCCGTCAATCGCGCAGCTATACTCGGAAGCAGCATAGCCAAGTTCAGTGTAGGACTCGCTCAGCGCATATGTGCCCGCCGGGACCGACGCATCGGTGACGGCAGGGTCGCCCATCACGCCTTGAATCGTTGTCGGCCCCTCAGCCTGCAGGGTGAAGTCGCCCGGCCCGGCGCTGCCCCCTTGAGAGTTGTCGACAATCTTCCGCAGGGTCAGCGTTGGCTGGCACACGGAGGTCGACTCGATTTGCGCCATGAACGCCTGCGCACCAGGTCCGGACTTTATGTGGACGACGATGGTGTTGAGGCCGGTCTGCCAGGCGCCGTTCATGGCACCGCTAGCTCCGTTGCCGGCCTGGAATCCGCTGTAGAAATACGGATCCTCAGGAGCGTAGTCGGATTGGATATTCTGGTCGACCCCGTTCACCCACACCTCGTAAACCGAGTTATCCGCAAAAAAGGTCATCTGCAGATCGAGCGTCGAGGGGTCGACCGAGGGATCGAGGCTGAACTCGTAGCGGTAGAAGATGTCGTAATTTTCGGGGGTGGGTTGAGTGGCAGTGGAGTTATGAGAAATCCAGTTGGCGTTGCCAAAGGGCGAGGTCGTGTAGTTGGCAGGTGGATCATCTACGACGACGGCGTCGGCGTAGGTCAGACCTCCCGGCGGCGGACCGGTAATATCCGTGGTTGTCAGGGCGACGTCCCAGTTGGCATCGGTGCCCGAAGTCAGCATGCCGCCACTCGAGGAATCGTATGCCGTGTTGAAAATGGCGCCGTCCGTCGTGCACGAGACGGTGGGGCCCGCTTGGGCACGAGCCTCTTCCGTGGTGCCGAACGCAACCCAAGCCGCTAAAAACAAGAAACCGGTAAGGGAACTCCTGAGAAGACCAGGGGGATATCGGCGCACGGCCCCCGGCCGCCGTGTTGCCGCCCCACCTATGTTTTGGCGACGACTAAGAAAGCTGCTTGCGACAGCGGAGTGAAAGACCGGCTTCTGCATGGACGACTCCCTCGTATGTGAATCGTCCGTTGCGGTTTTCCGAGCGACAACCTCGGACCGCCCTGGCATGGCATGGGATCCCCCTCGATCCCGGACGCCGCATCAAATGCCAGGCAAACCCCCGCACCGGACAATTCCAGTCCGCGGAGTTAGGCACGTGATCTATGGTCTTGTATTTCGGGATATTGCTCTGAGTATTAGAATGCTGCTTATCAGGGTTTTATTTGCCAGCTTCCGGTCACGTCACGAGGATAATCACGCCGATCATGGGCTAGTCCTCGGATTTACGAGAAGCCGCCCCGATGCCTGGAGACGACTGCTCGCATGAGGTGAAGATATAATGTTGCTGCCGGCACAGTACGTGCAATTCTTGAGGCGGCAAAAGACCGATGAGGCTGCAGAGGTTGCGCCGCAGGCAACTCCACAGAAGCGGCCGAGTTTTGGTGTTCCAAGCGGTTTCAGTCTCAAGGCTCACCACGCGCTTCAAGACGCGTCTCGATCTCCAAGGAGTAGGCCCGTGGCCGCTCTCGCCAGCGTTCGGAGATCAGCTTTTTCATGAGGCGCATGCGCTCTTTTGCCAGCGCTAGATCGCTGCCCGCGTCGATATAGAAGAGCTGCAGCGCCGAGCGTTCCTCGGAAAGCACCTCGATTAGCTCGTCAATGCCGGCCACCCAGATGGACCGGAGATCTACCCTGCCGGGTTCGAACGCCTCGCCCGTGAGATCGAGCCGCACCACCCTGCCGATCGACGCCCCGAAATCGAGCTTTGTCATCTTGCCCGCCGTCAGCCGCACCACGCGCGGATTTTCCGTCGTCACGCGATAGCCCGAAGGCAGCGTGCGCGTATCGAGCTTCATGATGAAGTTCGACCCGATGCGCTGGTCCGGCAGGTCGGCGCAGGCGACATGGAAGCGGCCATGGGCGTCCGTCGTCACCAGCCACCCCTTCACCGTGGCGAGCCGCACGCCCGGCAGCCCCGGCTCGCCCTGATCCTGGTAGCCGTTGCCGTTCCGGTCATCGAACACCCTGCCGACGATGTCTCCGCAGTCGAACACCGGCTCGGCCAGGATCTCGACCGCTGCGCGTGCCTGATTGCTCATGTGGCCGGACCGGTCCTCGGCATGGGCTAGATTGACGTGCTCGCCCGGCCCGGCCGAGGAGAGCGCCAGCAGCCTGAGCCGGATCTGCACCTCGCCATTGCCGGGTACGGTGATACCGGTGAAGCGGATTTGCCGTCCGGCGATCTCCGGCGACACTTCCACCCCATCCACCGTTGCCGAATCCTCCACATAGCGGAAGCCCGGCGGCACAGTGTCGATCACGGTGATTCCGGATGCGGGGGAGCCGGCATCGTTGACGACTTGTATAATGAACGGGGCCTGTTCGCCGCGACGGACAGCGCGCACCAGCGCCTGCTTCACCACCGTAAGCGGTTTTGGCGCCGGCAGTGCCAGCGACCAGACGCTCTCCTTAGATTCAACCGGTGTGCCGGTAACACGCGTGCCGTTGGCGTAGCCCATTGCAATGGCCATGTTCCGCACGCCATCCTCGATTCCAGCGCCATTGTCGATGTCGGTCTGACTGAGTGTGTAGGTCGCTTGGAAAACCTGGCTTCGGCCGGGATTGAGCGTCAGCGGAGCGGGCGTGAAGGGCGAGAGGGCACCCGTCCCCTTCATGCCATTGAAGGTGGGCCCTTCATCCACGGGTGTGACCTCGGCCAGCGGCACATTGCCCGTGTTGGTCACCGTGAAAGTGTAGAGGATCTTGTCGCCCGCAATCGCCGCCGCATTGCCGTCGTGGTCGTATGCGCCCTTCTTGACCAATTCGAGCCCGGTCCTTTGCGCCGGGGTAGGCACGCAGTTGGGCGGCGTTGGCATCACGTCGCACTTCGGCTCCGGATCGCCCTCGTCATAGGCAACATTGCCAATCGACGTCACACCCTCCGGGAGTAGATCGGCAACCCGCACCTGATAAACCACGTTGACGGCGCCATTGGCCGGAATGATCAAGTCGCTCCACAGCAGGGGATCGCTTCCCGTGGGCTCCCGTGCTGCACCGTCGACGGTCGCCGAACCTGCCACATATGCCGTGTTGTCGTCGATGTTGTCGACAAGGTCATAGGGTGCTGCCTGGGAGTGCCCGTTCGTCAGCGTAATTGTATAGGTCAAGGTTTCGCCGGGCTCGGCAACGTCCGGCGCTACCCCGCTCTCGCCTGTCAGAGCCTTTGACGGTTCCGCCTTTCCGGCGGCGGGGGTCGTGACGCACGCATCCGGATTTGCGTCGCAATCGTCGGTCGCGGCATTGCGGATCTCCGTGACCCCGTCGGGAAGGGGATCGGCCACTTTCACCGAATAGACCGCAGTCAGAGTGCCGTTGGCAGGAACGACCAAATTGTCCCAGGTTAGAGGATCTGCGCCCACCGGCTCGCGTGGTGTCCCATCGATCGATGCGGAGCCGGTCACATAGATGGTTGCGTCGTCGATATCGTCTTTCAAATCATAGGGCGCGGGATTGCCGTCATTATTGGTCAGGATTACCGTGTAGGTCAGTGTTTCGCCCGGCTCGGCGGCATCGGGGATAATACCGTCCTCCCCGGTTAATGCTTTCGAAGGTACCGCCTTGCCTGCCGCCGGTATGGTGACGCAGGCATCGGGGTTTAGGGCGCAGTCGTCGGTTGCAGCGTTGCCGATGGTCGTCACCCCGTCCGGAAGAGGATCCGCGACCTTAACCGAATAAACGACCCTTGCCGTACTTCCGGCGGGGACAGGAAGATCGTCCCAAAGGAGCGGGTCCGGTCCGGTAGGCTCGTGCGCTATGCCGTTCACAGTCGCCGAACCCGCCACATATGTCGTGTTGTCGTCGATGTTGTCTTTGAGATCGTATGTTGCGGTGCTGGCCCCGTTATTGGTCAGGGTCAAGGTGTAGGTGAGTGTCTCGCCCGGCTCCGCGACACCGGAAATGATTCCGTCCTCGCCGGTCAGCGCCTTGACCGGGGCAAAGTCGTCGTTGGTGATTTCGCAGACGGCGCTCTGCCCGCTGCCGAGGTTCAGCGTGTTGCTGTCGACAGCCGTCCCGCCGTCGATCGAGCAACTGTAAAGCGTGGGAGCGTAGCCCGAAGGTCCGGTCTCGGAAAGCGTATAGGTGCCTGCGTCTATCGGCGCATTCGTCACCGCCGGATCACCCGATGCGCCGGAGATCGGAATCGGCCCGCTCGCCGAAAGGGTGAAATCCGCAACCGTCGCCGTGCCGCCATCATCATTCACGACGGTCTTTCGCAGTGTCAGGGTCGCGGACTGGTCGTTATTGGTGATGGTACAAACCGCATTCTGCCCGCTACCAAGCGTCAGATCGTTACCATCAACAGCCGCGCCGCCATCAATCGAGCAGCTGTAGAGCGAGGCCGCATAGCCCGCCGGCCCGGTCTCCGAAAGCGTGTAGCTGCCCGCATCCACAGGCGCGTTCGTCACCGCCGCATCGCCGGACGTGCCGGAGATCGGAGTGGGGCCATCGGCCAGAAGCGTGAAATCCGCAGCCGCCGCCGTTCCGCCATTGTCGTTTACGACGACTTTCTCCAGCGTCAGGATCGCCTGCTCATCGTCGTTGGTGATCGTGCAGACGGCGTTCTGACCGCTGTCCAATATCAGATTGGCGCCATCAACGGCCGCGCCGCCGTCGACCGAGCAACTGTAGAGTGCCCCATAGCCGGCTGGGCCGGTTTCCGACAACGTGTAGGCGCCGGCGTCCACTGGCGCATTCGTCACCGCCGGATCACCGGACGTGCCGGAGATCGGTGTCGGGCCGCTCGCCGAAAGCGTGAAGTCCGCAACCGTCGCCGTGCCACCGTTGTCGTTGACCACCGTTTTCTGCAGCGTCAGCGTCGCCTGCTCGTCATCATTGGTGATCGTGCAAACCGCGCTCTGCCCGCTGCCCAGGGTCAGGTTGTTGCCATCAACGGCCGCCCCGCCATCGACCGAGCAACTGTAAAGCGAGTCCGCATAGCCGGTCGGCCCGGTCTCCGACAGCGTATAGCTGCCCGCATCCACCGGTGCGTTCGTCACCGCCGCATCGCCGGACGTGCCGGAGATCGGAGTGGGGCCACTGGCCAAAAGCGTGAAGTCAGCAACCGCTGCCGTGCCGCCATTGTCGTTCACGACTGTTTTCTGCAATGTCAGCGTGGCCGGTTGGTCGTCATTGGTGATGGTGCAGACGGCGCTCTGACCGCTGTCCAATGTCAGATTGATGCCATCAACGGCCGCGCCGCCATCAATCGAGCAACTGTAGAGTGCCGCATAACCGGCTGGACCGGTTTCCGACAGCGTGTAGGCGCCGGCGTCCACCGGCGCATTTGTCACAGCCGGATCACCGGACGTGCCGGAGATCGGTGTCGGGCCGCTCGCCGAAAGCATGAAGTCCGCCACCACGGCCGTGCCGCCATCATCATTCACCACGGCTTTCTGCAGCGTCAGAGTCGCCTGCTCGTCATTATTGGTGATCGTGCAAACCGCGTTCTGCCCGCTTCCCAGGGTCAGGTTGTTGCCATCAACGGCCGCCCCGCCATCGATCGAGCAACTGTAAAGCGAGGCCGCATAGCCGGCGGGCCCGGACTCCGACAGCGTGTAGCTGCCCGCATCCACCAGTGCATTCGTCACCGCCGCATCGCCGGAGGTGCCGGAGATCGGAGTCGGGCCACTGGCCGAAAGCGTGAAGTCCGCAACCGCTGCCGTGCCGCCATTGTCGTTTACTACTGTTTTCTGCAACGTCAGCGTGGCCGGCTGGTCGTCATTGGTGATCGTGCAGACGGCGACGTCGCCCACCGCCAGGCTCAGTGTGTTCCCATCCACTGCGGCGGCACCATTCACGGAGCAGCTATAGGGCCCCACCGCCTGATAGCCGGAAGGCGCGCTCTCCGACAGGGTGTAGTCGCCCGCCAGGATAGTCGCATTCGTCACCGCCGGATCGCCGGATGTGCCTGAGATTGGTGTCGGGCCGCTGGCTGAAAGGGTGAAGTTCGCCTCCGTTGCCGTGCCGCCGTCATCGTTAATTACCGTTTTCTGCAGCGTCAGCCTTGTAGAGGTGTCGGTATCGGTGGCCGAATTGTTGTCCGGGTCGGGGTCCGGCACATCCGGGCCCGGATTTACCACTGTCGTCGTGTTGACGAGATCGCCTGTGTAATCCGCCGGCACATCGATCGTAAACGTAATGGTGACTGACGAGTTGGCCGGCAGGTTTACCGGGAAGTCCACGATGGCGCCGGATTGAGTGGCTGTGCTGCTGCATGAGGCACCGCCGGTCGGCGAGCCGCAGCTCCAACTCGCCTGGCTGATCCCGCTAGGCAGCGGGTCGTTGACCAGTGCGTTCTGAACACCGAAAGGACCCTTGTTGGAAACAACGATCATGTACTGCACTTGCTGGCCCGCCAGATATTCTTGGGCGGAGTCCGTCTTGGTGATCTGCGTGTCGGCGGGCAGAGTGACGGCCGTCGTAGGGCACTTGGCGCCGTCGCCACCGCCCGTCGGCGAGCTGGAGATCAGCACCGCTCGCCCCGTCGTGGTGTCGAACCGGTAAAATCCGCCGTTATTGTCGCGGCCGAAAACACCGTTGGTGGCGCTGATCATCGAGCCGAAGGCGCCGCCGGTGCCCGAGATCTGCGGCAGGAGAGTTATCGCGCCGCTGCTGGGGTCGACCGTATAGAGACGATCGTTGACGTGATCATGGGCGTAGATCAGGCCATTGTGCCAGGCCGAGTCTGCAGAAGCGATGGCGGTTGAAACGCCGTTAAGGGTGAGCGGAATGGCGGTGGCGCTGCGGTCTCCCACGGTGTCGCCGCCAAGGTCGATCCTGAACATCGTGTCCGAGCCAGCGCCGCCATTGTGCTTGACGTAGAGAAAGCCGTCTGCGCCGACCACGCCGGTCGCGAAGCTAGCTTGGAAATCGGTCGTATTTATCCCGCCGCCGACGACGCGCCCCATGTCCCGCACGGAGCCGTCGCTGCCGATTCGCAGGAGGCGGTGCGTGGTGCCGTCCCAGCGGGTGGCATAGATGTATCCGCTGAACGGGTCGAAGCCGGCCCCGTTGTAGCCGGGGGAATCGCCCGGGCCTACGGTATCGGAGAAATCGAACGGATTGGTGCTCGTGTCGACCCTGACAAGCTGCGTCGGGTTGGCGCCCATCGTAAGATATATGCTCGAGTCGCATGCGAAGGTGGGCTGGGCCTGCGCCTGCGCCTCGGAACCCCACCCGGACATAGCTAAAATGGCGAATGCTCCCGCCAATCCCCCGCCGAGATGACGCGTTGCAAAGTTCATCGACAGTAGCACCGCATGAATAGCCCCCCGGCCAATCGCAGCCGGTTTTCGCCATGCCGGCTGCGCTACCACCACGGTTTGAAGCGAGCCACGACCCAAACCGGGTAATCAGTTTTGTTGTAGGTGAGCACAATCCGGGAATGCGGTATTTCAGAATGCTGCTTTATTATCAGGAAAATGCGCGTTGTGCCGTTCCGGCCAATTGTAGTAGTAGCTTTCTAAGTTCCTGTTATCGCTTGATAAAACGAACCGTCAGCGGACTTAAATCTTCGATCCTGCAGTCTATTGCGGCCTCAGTCATATATAATACAGAAGCGGCCGGGGACGGTTGCGCGAAACGAAGCTCGCCAATTACTCCTGGCGCGACGTCTGCCGAAGCCTGCCATTTTTAACGGAAGGCTCCATGGACATCACTGACCTCCAAACGGCCTAGCCTATCGCGCTCGGCAACCAAAGGGCGATGGAAGGTATGGCGAGCAGCAGTGCCAGCCGCACCAGATCCGCGCAGACGAAAGGCCAGATCCCGCGATAGATGTCCTGCAGCCGGATCTCGCCGCCAAGCACCCCCCGCAGAACGAAAACATTCATCCCGATCGGTGGCGTGATCATTCCCGTCTCGATCATGCTGAGCGTCACGATGCCCCACCAGACGAGGTCGAGGCCGTACCCCTCGATTACGGGAATGACGATTGGCGCGGTAACTAGAAGGGCTGCAACGGAATCAAAGATCGCCCCAAGAATGAGGTAAACCGCGACGAAGGCCAGCAGCACCACGATCTGCGGGGTGGTCGCGGGATCTGCCCATGTGAGGACGACGCGGGCAAGCCCGGTTAGGTTTAGAAGAGCCGCGAACAGGCTGGCGCCAAGTATAACCATGTAGAGCTTGGCACTGGAGGTCATGGCATCCAAAAGCGAGGCGCTGAGAGCACCGAATGTAAACGACCCGCCGACAACCCAGAATATGAGCGCAAGGATGCACCCCACGGCTGCCGCTTCGCTCGAAGTGAAAAGGCCTCCGTAAAGACCGGCCAGGACAATGATGAAGAGCAGCGCGGGTGGCCAGGCCCCAAGAACATCGCGCAGGATCTCGCGCAGCGGTTTCTGTGCCATCTGTGGCGCTACGTCCGGGCGCAGCCGCACCATGACGGCGATGGTGGCGGCATAGAGCAAGATCGCCAGTAATCCCGGAAACAGCGCTGCCGCGAAGGCCCGCTCGATGGATTGCTCCGCCACCACGCAGTAGATGATGAGAATGACCGAAGGCGGGATCAGCGCGCCCAGAGTTCCCCCTGCCGCAATCGTACCGCAAGCAAAGCTTTGGCGGTAACCGTTCACCCTCATCTCGTCGAAGGCCACACGTCCGAGTGTCGCCGTCGTGGCCACGGATGACCCGCTGACTGCCCCAAACCCGCCGCAGCCGACGACTGTCGCGATGGCCAGGCCGCCGCGCACCGGACCGAATATCGCACGGGCTGCCGTGAAGATCCGCGCCGCCAGCCCGGCCCGGATGGCGAAACTGCCCATCATTAGGAACAGAGGGATCGCTATTAGTTCATTGCTCGACAACACGTCGCGGACTTCGTTCTGCAACACCCGTTCTGCTGCACGCGTGCTGAGCAGGGCCCAAACACCCGTAACGCCGACGATGCCCATTGAAATCCCGATGGGGACTTGCGCCATGGCAAGCGCATAGACCGCCCCGAAAAGAAGTCCGCCCTTGGCAACCGGGCCAAGCTGGTCCTGATAGACAAAGATCGCCACCAAAATCCCGATCGCAAGCAGGAGGAAGAATGGCACGATCAAGGCGCCTCGATCCCATGCCGGCAGTTTCTCCCGCACGGCGCCGAAATTCACGGCCATGGTGAGAAGAGCCGGGAAAAGTAGGAAAAGCGCGGCAAACCAGAATGGCCATGTGGGCCACCGGACCACCAGCGTCGTCTCCGCGCTGGCAAAGGCATGCATTGCCATGCGGAACAACGCCCACGTGGCGAGCCCGATGAAGATGGAGGTCACGGCTGCGGGGATCAGCCGCGAGAGAAAATCCCCGCGTTCCGCCAGGAGGTCCATTCCAATGTGATCGGATAGAAGTGTCGGGCGAACGAAGGAAGCCGCCATTGCCATCGCAGCAACAAGAGCTGAAATCTCGTATAGACCCGCCATTGGCAGATCAGCGCCAAGGCGAAGCACGACATCCGCGCAGACCACAACCGCCAGCCCGAGAAGAAGAAAACCCGCCCAAAGCGCGAACTGGTCGAGAACCACTGCTCGAATCGGGGACCAGAGGTTTATGTTGGCGCCACACGCCTGATTGGCGGTGTCCGTCACGGCTGAGCTCCGCCAGCCAGAAGTTCACGGAAACGGTCGATGACAGCCTGCCCGTTCGGCGTGCTTTCGATCCAGCTAGCTTCGACGGAAGCAAGCATTTCGCGCAGCCTTCCGATTTCTGCGTCATCGGGCACGATGATGGTATCGCCTCGCGCCTCGAGTTTCGCGCGGGTTTCAGCACTTCGAGCGGTCAACCCATTCCCCCACCGCTTGGCAAAAGCCAGTCCGGAAACGTCATTGATCCCGTTCTGGCAGTCTGGCGATAGGCCCGCCCACGTATCCGAATTCATGATCAAGTAGATCCCCGCGGCGCCGAGCGGGATGTCAATATGCGCGCTGACAAGGTCAATGATGCCCCAGCCCTCCAGAGCGTACCAATCGGTGGCCACCGCATCGACCGTCTTTCTGGCAAGGTTTTCGGCCACTGCCGGGATCGGAAGGCCAAGGGGTGTCGCGCCCAAGGCTGTCATCGTGTCCGAGGCCGTCGCGCCAGATACGCGGGTCCTCATCCCCTTTAAGCCATCAAGGTCAGATAGATCGCTGGCCGCATGGAAGCTGAACACTGCACTCGAAGCGACGCTCAGAACCTGAACGCCATCGAACCCGGACAGCATCCCTTCTTCCCAGAGATGCCACATCGCAGGAGACGCCTCAGCCGTGGTGCGGGCCAGAAGCGGCAATTCCAACACCGAGCCTTCTGGGAACCGGCCCGGACTGAAAGGCATGACACCCCAGGCAAAGTCGACCAGCCCGTCCTGAACTGATTCGAAGACGTCTTCAGGCCGCGCCGCGGACCCGGCCGAGAGAAGCTCGACCGAAATCTCTCCGTTGCACGCTTTCACGATGTCCTCAAACCACGGTTCAAGTATTCCTGTGTTGATGTATGCCGTCGGTCCGGCGATGCTGGCAAACCGTAGGCTTTTCTCGGCGGCTGCACTGGCCGTGACACCTGCAAACAAGGCCACGCCACCACAAATTCCCAAAACGTAACGATGCACGGCTCTCCTCCCTTGCCCGTTCAATTTGGCAAGGATTTAACGTTTCGAACCGCGCGCTGCCAGAAGCAAAACCAAGAACGTGCACTTAGTGCACATTCAATGATTGGATTGACCTGGCACGAATTCGCGGTCTACCCCCATCTCGATCAGACCATTTCGGATGCGATCCACCGCGTGAGAAAGGTGCGAGAGAAACCGGTTCTCCGCCTCCCTGAGAGACAGGCTCTTGATAAGAAAGACCACGCTCAGGCAGGCGAGCACCCGTCCGTCGACGATCACGGGTAACGCTATTCCCCCAAAGCGTTGTTGTCGGCTCCACCCGCCATAGTTCCATCCATAACCGACGGCAGCTGTCTCGCGGGCAGCGTGTTCCACTGCCTGACGGAGGGCATGTCGCGTTGCCCTGTCGGTAACGCCTCGTTGCAGGTGGCGAATCAAGGCCTCTCGTTGGTTCTCGGCGCAGAATCCCAGAAAGGCGCGCCCCGCTGAGGATTGCAGCATTGGGAGGCGCTGCCCCACCATCGCACGATGAAACGAAAAGGGGCTAAAACGACGGGTGGTTTCCCGGATCACCATCTGGTCAGCTTGGGGCGTCGTGAAATCGGAAGGCCAGACCACGCGCTCGACCAGTTCTCCCAGGGCAGGGCCCGCTATTTGAGTGATCCAGGCTTCGTCGGTGAAGCCCTCGCTTAGTTCCCGTACCGCCAAGGCAAGCGTATATCCCCGCCGGTCTTCAGCCGGTTGGACATATCCGGCGAAGTGCAGGGTCTCAAGAAGGCGTTTAACCGTGGTGCGATGCAGGCCGGTTCGATCGGCCAGCGTTGTCACGGTGGCGAAGCCTCCTTCCTCCTCATTCATCGCCCTGAGCAGCGACAATCCCCGCAATAGTCCTTCGACGTGTTTGTACCTCTCCATGCTTCAATCCCATTCACCTTCTGATGTGCACTTAGTGCACGTCTGAAAACCGACTTCTAGACTCCACCCGCCGATTTTCCAATGGTGTGTCCTCTACGCCAGAGGGAAGCCGAGGGAGGGCAAACTTGCCATCGACATCAGACAGCGAAATCCTAGTCGTGGGCGGCGGAATTGGTGGCCTTGCTACGGCACTGGCATGCGCCCGGTCAGGCCGCGAAGTACGCGTTGTTGAGCGTGCCAGCAAGTTCTCTGAAGTTGGCGCGGGGCTACAGCTTGCCCCCAACGGCGCCGAGGCGTTGCGCATTCTCGGGGTTCTCGACACCCTTGACGAAATGGCCGTCTTCCCCGCGCAGATGGCCATGCATGACATCAATTCCGGCACGGCGCTGTCGCGTATAGACCTGGGTAGCAATCTCTCAAAACGTTTTGGACATCGCTATCGGGTTATGCATCGATCCGATCTGCTCGACGCTTTGCTGTCGGCCGTTCGTGCTCTTCCGAATGTCGTGCTGGAAACCGGACAGCATGTGACCCAAGCGCGAATTGAAGCCGACGGAAGTACCGTGACCTGCGCCAACGGCAATTCATTCCACGGTCGGGTCTTAATAGCGGCGGACGGCGTCAATTCCGTCCTCAGGCGCCAGATCCATGGCCCCGATTCCGTGCGCTGTGAAGGGTATGTTGCCTATCGCGGAACGGTCCCTTTTGCTGAACTGCCCGAGCATTCAGGCGAGGATACGGTTGTGCTCTACACCGGGGATGGCAACCACCTGGTGCAGTACCCTGTGCGACGTGGTGAACTCTACAATCAGGTCGCGGTGTTCCGCAGTTCTCAGTACCGACCGGACCTTGACGACGCCAGCTGGGCTACGCCGGATGAGCTTGACGCGGCCTTCGCGAAGACCGTTCCATACGTCAGAGCATCAATTTCGCGGATCGACAGGCAGTTCCGCTGGCCTCTGAGGGATCGAGATCCAATTCGCAACTGGGTACGCGACAGTGCGGCGTTGATGGGCGATGCCGCCCACCCGATGTACCAGTACCTCGCGCAGGGAGCATGTCAGGCTCTGGAAGATGCCGTGACGCTCGGTGCTTGTCTGGGGGTGGAAGTTTCCGGCAAAGCGTTGGCCCGTTACGCCCGCCTTCGGCAGACCAGGACGGCCCAAGTCCAGCTGACCGCACGCAAATTCGGGGAATTCATTCACTTGGGTGGCATGGCCGCCAGCCTGCGCGACACAATCCTGCAATCACACGATCCTGCGGACTATTCGCAAATGGAGTGGCTTTGGGGCTGGCGAGGTTCGTTAGACGGAGCTGATCCAGATGCTGGAATTTGCACAGAAGAATTGATGGAGGAGACGCGATGAGCGACGCACTTTCGAAGACGCCGCAGAGTTACATCGATGCTGTTGAGGCACAGGCGCTTGCGCCACTCTGGGGTCGGCTTCGCGGGCTGGTTCCAACAGAACCCAAACCTCAGGCTGAAGCGCATTTATGGGATTTCGACGCCCTGAAACCTCACATCCTTGAAGCTGGCCGGCTGGTGACTGCCAAGGAGGCCGAGCGGCGGGTGCTGATCCTCGAAAACCCGGCACTAAAAGGAACGAGCCGGATAGCGGATTCTGTCTTTGCGGGTTTCCAGATCATCCTGCCGGGCGAGGTCGCGCCTTCGCACCGCCATAGCCAGGCCGCACTGCGCTTTGTCCTCGATGGCTCGGGCGCCTATACCGCCGTGGGCGGTGAGAGAACCACGATGGAGTTCGGTGACTTCATTGTGACTCCGCCGTGGCGCTGGCACGATCACGGCAATCCCTCTGACGCACCGATGATCTGGCTCGACGGGCTCGATATCCCGATGGTGCGGATGTTCAATGCGGGTTTCGAAGAGGACATGGAGACAGAGGCGCAGGAGATCGTCAAGGAGGAGGGCGACAGCCTCGCCCGTTACGGTTCAGGGCTGATGCCCGTGGATCAGAAATGGGAGCGGCTCTCTTCGCCAGTTTTCAACTATTCCTACGAAAAGAGTCGCGCGGCAGTCGAACAGGCCGCGAGAACCGGTAAGCCCGACCCCTGCCATGGCTGGCGGCTGCGCTATACCAATCCCGTCGATGGCGGATGGGCGATGCCAACACTCGCGACCTACCTGCGCAAACTGCCGGCGGGCTTCGTCTCAACCCCTTACCGTTCGACCGAAAGCACGGTCTTCGTTGTCACCGAGGGACGCGGGCACGTAGAGGTCGCGGGCAAGCGCATGGCCTTTAAGAAGAAGGATATCTTCGTCGTGCCCGCCTGGACCTCTTTCACGCTGGAGGCGGAGCCCGACACCTTCCTTTTCAACTACTCGGATCGTGCCGCGCAAGAAAAACTCGGCTTCTTCATGGAAGCGCGCGGCAACGAGGCACCGTCTTTCCCACCCTCGCATTGACGAGATCTGAGCCCCACCAGTCGGCAGGCTGGTGCTGGCTCCAAAGGATACAGATATGACCAACTATATCTTCACACCGCCTGAGCGGCCCAGCCTTCCCGTGCGTGGCCTTTCGGCGCGCTTCCCCGTCCGCCGCATCTTTTGTGTCGGACGGAACTACGCCGAACATGTGCGCGAGATGGGCCGCGACCCGGACCGCAACCCGCCATTCTTCTTCACCAAGCCATCCGATGCGCTGGTGCAAAACGGGAGCACGATTCCTTATCCTGCCGCGACAGGCAACTTGCAGCACGAAATCGCACTGGTCGCTGCCATCGGAACGGCAGGCGCCAACATCTCCGAGCAAGATGCCCTTTCTCATGTCATGGGCTACGCCGTGGGTAATGACCTGACCCGGCGAGATCTACAGACGCAGGCGCGCGACGATGGCCGTCCCTGGGACACCGGCAAGGCCTTTGACGCATCCGCTCCAATGACGGAGATCCTCCGCAGCGAAGAAATCGGCCACCCTCAAAGCGGGGAAATCTGGCTCGACGTCGACGGCGAGCGGAAGCAGGAGGGAGATTTGGCGCAATTGATCTGGAAGCTCGACGAGATCGTTGCCGCCTGCTCACGCCTCTGGCGACTGGAGCCGGGCGATCTCATTATGACGGGTACACCAGCCGGGATCGGGCCGGTCACTGCCGGGCAGACCATGACCGGCGGAATCGCAGGGTTCCCCGTCCTCACCACGACGATCGGGCCCGCGATATGAAACCCGTTCTCTACGACTTCTTCCGTTCGACCGCGGCTTGGCGGGTGCGGATCGCGTTCAATTTGAAGGGCGTAGCCTATGACCGCCACGGTGTTTGGATTCGCGGTGAGGAGCACAAGAGCGCGACCTACCGTGCCGCCAATCCGCAAGGCCTTGTTCCTGCTCTTGGCGTGGGGGAGACCATCCTTCCGCAATCCATCGCGATCATCGACTGGCTGGACGAGACGTATCCCACCCCGCCGCTGCTGCCCGCCGACCCGCTCGACCGGGCTCTGGTTCGCTCGGTTGCACTACTGGTCGCCTGCGATATCCACCCTTTGAACAACCGCCGGGTGCTGGAATATTTAAAGGGAGAGCTCGGCCTCGACGAAGCTGCCGTGAAGGCTTGGGAGAGGACCTGGGTCGCCGAGGGCTTCCGTGGGATCGAAGCGCAATGCGCCGGTGGCCAGGGGCCGTTCCTCTTCGGCGCCACGCCGACTATGGCCGACATATGCCTCGTCCCGCAAGTCGGCAACGCGGCTCGTGCGGGTGTCGATGTGAATAACTATCCGACACTCGCCCGCGCCCATGCGGCGATGACGGCCCTGCCGGAGGTGCAGGCTGCCCATCCGGACCGCCAGCCTGACGCAGCCAAAGCATGACCCGTATTTCCAACGCAGCGATCGTCACTAACATCGCCGCCGCGCTGCAGTACATCTCGGTCTTCCATCCGCCCGAGTACATCCGCCACCTTGCGGCTGCCCACGCACAAGAGGAGAGCTTGCCCGCCCGCGCCGCAATCGAGCAGATCCTGATCAGTTCGCGCATGGCCGCGCTCGGGCAACGTGCCATTTGTCAGGACACCGGCACTGTCAACGCGCATATGAAAGTGGGCATGGGGGTGCGGCTTGATGGTGATTCCAGCCTTCAGAACCTGCTCGACGAAGCGATCCGGCTAGCCTGGGCCGATGACCGCAACCCGCTGAGGGCCTCCATCGTCGCCGACCCGCTGTTCGCGCGCCGCAATACCCGCGACAACACCCCGGGCATGCTGACCGTGGAAATCGTGCCCGGAGACGGTATCGAAATTGCCCTCATGTCGAAGGGCGGCGGCTCGGAGAACAAGAGCCGCTTCACCACACTCAGGCCTTCAGACAGCGTCGAGGACTGGGTAATCGATCAGCTTCCCGGCTTGGGCGCCGGCTGGTGCCCTCCGGGCATGCTGGGCATCGGGGTCGGCGGCAGCGCCGACATGGCCATGCGGCTTGCCAAGGAGAGCCTTTACGATGCGCCCAACATGGCATGGTTACGACAGAAGGCGAACCACACCGAAGAGGAGGCCTTCCGCGTCCGCGTCTGTGACCGGGCCAACGCACTCGGCATTGGTGCCCAGGGGTTGGGTGGGCTGACCGCGGTGCTCGACGTAAAGCTACGGACCGCGCCAACGCATGCCTCTGCGCTGCCGGTCGCGCTGATCCCGCAATGCGTGGCAACGCGAATGGTCCGCTTCCGCATCTCGGCAACCGAGGGCTTCGATCTCTCGCCGCCCGATCCTGCGCTTTGGCCGGAGATCACCGCCCCCGCCGTTGACGGAGTCCAGCGGATCAATCTCGACACCTTGACCGAGTCCGCGAAGCAGAGTTGGAAAGCAGGCGACACCCTGCTTCTGTCGGGCCGCATCCTGACTGGCCGTGATGCAGCCCACAAGCGCCTCGACGAAATGCTGGATCGCGGCGATCCCCTGCCCGTCGATTTGCGCGGCCGCGCGATCTATTATGTCGGTCCGGTCGATCCCGCTCCGGGCGAGATCATCGGCCCGGCGGGACCCACCACTTCCACCCGAATGGACAAATTCACTCCCCGTCTTCTTGCCCAAACCGGTCTCGGACTGATGATTGGGAAGGCCGAGCGTGGACCAGACGTTATTGAAGCGATCGCTCGCCACAAGGCCCCGTACCTCATCGCCGTCGGCGGCGCAGCCGTTCTCATCTCCCGCGCGATCCGCAACGCCCGCGTCGTCGCCTTCGAGGACCTCGGCATGGAAGCCATCCACGAATTCGAAGTCCAGGACCTGCCCGTCATCGTCGCAGTCGACACCGCGGGTACATCGATACACGACACAGGACCCGCGCAGTGGCGTAGAACGTCAACCAGCCGGTCTTCTTAACCGATAAGTGTGCGAGAAGCTGTCGCCAGCTTTGTGTGCCCAAAGCTGCATGGCAGCGGTTGCGTTGAAAGCGGGCATGCTGATCCGTGCTACGCCGCCCAGCGCGCCGCCGCTGCCCGGATATGCTGAAAAGGAGGATGCCGCCCCAGGGCCGGCAAGCGTGGTCTGTGGGCAAGTAGTTTGAATCGCCTAGTATGTTTCCATGCCATCCTCCTTCTAAAAAACAAAAGGGGATGACATCCGTCTGATCATGCAGATTTCAACTAATTCGTGATTTTTACTGTAGTTTAGCCATAGAGCTACATGGCGTTGCATCGACTATAACAATGGCACGTCGTGCTCTTATAAATTTTTTGGGAGAAATGCTGCAAGGCAGGTCTGCCGCCAGTATGGCTACTGGTGGTTAGGTGGTGCCGCATGCCGGACTCGAACCAGCGACCCCATCATTACGAATGACGTGCTCTACCAACTGAGCTAATGCGGCCCGGGCCAACCGGCCATCGGTGCCCGGCTGATACAGGCATTGTGCCCGATAATCAAGAGCCCGATAAGAGCAGAGCCAAGTTCCGGACCCATGTGAGCTTTTCACTTTTCCAATGGCCTTGTGCCGCGCGTCCGTCCAGGGGGCACCTGGTGCATGATGATGGCATCTTGCGATTGTTCCTATCCTTCCAAACCGGGAGGCGATCGCGCCCGGCAGCCCCCGAACATGCATTATTTGCGCATAAAACAGGCGGATCACTAGAACCGGCATATCGCGCTGACGGGTTCCTGAAGTTCCGGATCTGCCGCACAGCATGGATCGAAGGAGGATTCATGAGAAAGCATTTAATGCTTCACACGGGCATCTTGGGCTTGTGCATCCTCCCGTTCATCGGAACTGCGCATGCTGCGGACCCTGTGACTTTTTCGGGCTTGTTTCTCGCGCAGAACGAACAGTTCCGTTTCTCTGTTGAGGCTGGCTACCTCACAGCCAGGGCGAACGAATACGTCTATGAGGAAGGCAGAACAGTAAGCAGGCTGATATGGGACATCAATGCCGCGGCAACCATAACTGCCCGCGCGGAAATGAACATGACACCGCGATGGCGGCTGTCGGGCTCCGCAACGGTCGGGATCGACCACAGCAATTTCATGGCCGATTATGACTGGTTGACGCCAAGTCCTGACTGGTCCCACCGTTCCGTCCATTGGGACACGCAGCTTGACCATTATGTGGCGCTGGACCTGGGGGCCAGCTATGCCGCCTGGCAGATCAATAGGACGACCCTGAACATTCTCGGCGGGCTGCGATATACTGATTTTCAGTTAAGCTCCTACGGCGGCTCCTTCGTTTATACGACCGAAGACGGTGAGTTTCGCGGGGATAGTTTGAGTTTTCCTGACGGCCAGGCCGTAATCACCTATCGCCAGCGGCTGCCGGCGCTCTATGGAGGGTTAGGCGCATCCCGCCAGATCGGCAGCGTGCATTTCGATGCAGGCATACTGGGCGGCGTGACCCTGTGGCCGCGCGATAAGGATCACCACTGGCTGCGGTCGCTCAAATTCAAGGACGAGTTCAAGCGAAGTCCTTATCTGGCCCTGCAGCTGCGGGCGAGCGTGCCTGTTTCCGACAAGGGCGAGGCATTCCTGTCGGCACGCTTCGAAAAATATTTCCGCATGGAAGGCAACACGCACATTTTGGACACGCGCACCGGCCAAAGCTCTCTCTTTCAAGATAGCGCAGGCGCTTCGCTGCAGGCGTTGAATATAGGCGTCGGCCTGCGCTTCAGGTTTTAGCGCGTTCCCTGCCGCGTGCTCTCTCCGACTTAGAGGTTATGGACTCCTGCAACTTGTGAGGTAAGCTCGGCGCTATTACGCGCCTTTGAGTGCCGGTCGCGAATTAGGAGGGAAGCCATGGCTGATATATCGATGGTGATCAATGGCCGCGAGGTGCGGGGCAGTGTGGAGGACAGGATGCTGCTCGTCCATTTCCTGCGGGAGAGCCAAGGCCTTACAGGCACTCATGTCGGCTGCGACACGTCGCAGTGCGGCGCCTGCGTCGTGCATGTGGATGGCAAGGCGGTAAAATCCTGCACCATGCTGGCCGCCCAGGCTTCCGGCTGCGAGGTTGTCACCATCGAGGGCCTTGCGAAAGACGGGCAGTTGCACCCGGTGCAGGCCGCTTTCAAGGAGCATCACGGGCTGCAGTGCGGCTTCTGCACGCCAGGCATGGTCATGAGCGCGGTCGATATGATTCGCCGTCATCCCGCAGGGCTCGATGAGAAGACCGTGCGGGCGGAACTGGAGGGCAATATCTGCCGCTGCACCGGCTATCACAACATTGTAAAGGCGATCATGGCCGCATCCGAAGAGATGAGCGGCAAGGCGCAAGCGGCGTAGGAAAGCGAGTAGCTAGGAGGGGATTTAGAATAGGGACTGCAAATGTGCTGAGGATGCAACTCTCCTGAGTGCCGGCGCAGGCGTGGCGATGCCATTCTTACGCGTTCCCTATTCGCTCATTTCGACGGAGGAGCAACATGGGCATCGAAGGCATCGGCGCGCGGGTCACGCGCAAGGAGGACCAGCGGTTCGTCACCGGTCTCGGCCGTTACGTGGACGACATGGTCGTCCCCGGCATGAAATATGCGGTTTTTGTGCGCAGCCCGCACGCACACGCGACGATAAAGGCAATCGATACGGCCTCGGCAAAAGCTATGCCCGGCGTGATTGGCGTGCTCACCGGGCCGGAGCTCAAGAGCGACGGGATCGGCAATATCATTTGCGGCTGGATGATCCACTCCAAGGATGGCAGTCCCATGAAGATGGGAGCCTGGTCGCCGCTCGCCACCGATAAAGTGCGCTATGTGGGCGATGCTGTCGCGATCGTCGTGGCCGAAACGCGAGGACAGGCCCGCGACGCGGCGGAGGCGGTAGCGGTCGATTATGACGAGCTTCCCGCCGTCACCGATGCGCAAAAGGCGCTGGAAGCAGGCGCGCCGCAAATCCATCCGGAAGCCCCGAACAATCTCATCTTCGATTGGGAGCTCGGCGATTCCGCGGATGCTGAGCGGGCGCTTGCGGGCGCGGCCCACGTCACCCGCATGCGGATCGTCAACAACCGCCTCATTCCTAACGCAATCGAGCCTCGCGCGGCTCTCGGGCATTATGACAAGGCGGAGGACCATTTCACGCTCTGGACAACGAGTCAGAACCCGCATTTGGCCCGCCTCGTCATGAGCGCCTTCTACAATGTCGCGCCGGAAAACAAGCTGCGCGTCATCGCGCCGGATGTGGGCGGCGGTTTCGGCTCCAAGATCTACATCTATCCGGAGGAGATCGTCTGCCTCTGGGCTTCGAAACGCACCGGCGTACCGGTGAAATGGGTGGCGGACCGCACGGAGAGCTTCCTCTGTGATGCCCATGGACGCGATCATGTTACGGAAGTCTCGATGGGCTTCGACGCGGACAACCGAATCGTGGGCCTGAAGGTCGACACCATTGCCAATCTCGGCGCCTATATGTCGCTCTTCTCCTCCTGCGTGCCTACCTATCTCTACGCCACCTTGCTTTCCGGCCAGTACGAAATCCCGCATATTCACTGCAACGTGCGCACCGTCTACACCAACACCGCACCTGTTGACGCCTATCGCGGCGCGGGACGGCCGGAGGCAACTTACCTTTTGGAGCGGGTGATGGAGACCGCCGCGCGCGAGCTTGGCGTCTCGCCGGCGGAATTGCGCCGCAAGAATTTCATCCGCGAATTCCCGCATCAAACGCCGGTGATCATGAATTATGACGCCGGGGATTATGAGGCGTCGCTCGAAGCTGCCATGCGAGCTGCCGATTATGCAGGCTTCCCCGCCCGCCGCGAGGAGGCGAAGCGGCGCGGCAAGCTGCGCGGCATCGGCATGAGCTGCTACATCGAGGCCTGCGGTCTTGCGCCCTCGCAGGCGGTGGGCAGCCTTGGCGCTGGCATCGGGCTTTGGGAATCGGCTGAGGTGCGCGTGAACGCCGCCGGCACGATCGAGGTGCTCACTGGCTCGCACAGCCACGGCCAGGGCCACGAGACCACCTTTGCCCAGGTGGTGGCGGACAGGCTGGGCGTGCCGCTTGATTCGGTGTCCGTCGTCCATGGCGATACCGACAAGGTGCAGATGGGCATGGGCACCTATGGCTCGCGCTCCGGGGCTGTTGGCATATCGGCCATCGTGAAGGCTCTGGACAAGGTGGAGGCAAAGGCGAAGAAGATCGCCGCCCACCTGCTCGAGGCGGACGAGGGCGACATCGTCATCGAGAACGGCGAGGTGAAGGTGGCCGGCACGGACCGCAGCCTGCCCTGGTTACAGGTGGCGCTCGCCGCCTATACGGCGCACAACCTGCCGGCTGGCATGGAGCCGGGCCTGAAGGAGACCTCCTTCTATGATCCGACCAATTTCACCTTCCCCGCGGGCTGCTATATCTGCGAGGTGGAGGTCGATCCCGAGACGGGCGTGACGGAGATCGTGCAGTTCGTTGCGGCGGACGATTTCGGCACCATCATCAATCCCCTTATCGTTGAGGGGCAGGTCCATGGCGGCATCACGCAGGGCGTGGGACAGGCACTGCTCGAAGGCTGCGTTTACGAACCGTCTTCCGGCCAGCTCGTCACGGCGTCCTATATGGACTACACCATGCCGCGTGCGAGTGACGTGCCCTCCTTCCTCGTTTCGACAACCGTCACGCCAAGCCCGAGCAATCCACTGGGCATCAAGGGCTGTGGAGAGGCGGGCGCTATCGGCTCCCCGCCTGCCGTGATCAATGCGATAACGGATGCCATCGGCAACAACGACCTGACCATGCCGGCCACGCCGCAAAGGGTGTGGACGGCGCTCCGGAAGCACTGACCGGCGCAAAGAGGAGAAGCCAATGTACCAAACCACTTACCATCGCCCCTCCTCGGTCACCGAGGCCGTAAAGATGCTGGGCGAGGCCGAGGACGGAAAGTTCCTCGCCGGCGGCCAGACCCTCATCCCCACCATGAAACAGCGGTTGGCTGCGCCTTCCGATGTCATCGATCTGAGGCACATCGCCGAAATGAAGGGCATCACAGTGAACGGCCGGGATGTACGTATCGGCGCCGGCACCACCCATGCGGAGGTGGCTGAACATACCGGCCTTGCCTCTGTCTGCCCTGCCATCTGTCATCTTGCCTCTCATATCGGCGACCCGCATGTGCGGCACATGGGGACGATTGGCGGGTCGATTGCCAACAACGACCCCGCCGCCGACTATCCGGCCGCAATGCTGGCCCTCAACGCCATGATCCACACCAGCAAGCGCGCCCTTGCTGCGGACGAGTTCTTCACCGGCCTCTTTGGCACGGCCCTGGACGAGGATGAGATCGTGACGGCGGTGTCGTTCACGGCGCCGGAGAAGGCGGGCTATGCCAAATTCCCGAACCCGGCCTCGCGCTATGCGCTTACCGGCGTTTTCGTGGCGAACCGTCCGGAAGGCGTGCGCGTTGCGGTAACGGGGGCGGGCGAGGACGGCGTCTTCCGCGCCACCGCCATGGAGGATGCGCTTTCCCGTTCTTTCGATCCTTCCGCCCTCGACGGCATCACGATATCCGCGGATGGGCTGATGTCCGACATCCACGCCTCAGCCGAGTATCGCGCCAACCTCATCGTCGTGATGGCGAAACGCGCCGTACAGGCGGCGAACGGCTGAGCCATTCTGAAACCGATTGAGAAAGGGACCTTCCCAGGCCCCTTTTGCTCGTCCGAAAATAGTGCCGACAGCGATGTTGGCAGTACCTGCCGCTGCAATTGACTGCGCTCGGCGGCAGGATATGGTGCACTTCCGAAAACGCCGGCCTCCGCCGGCATTCACCCGAACCGCTAAGGTAAAATCACATGCCCGTGTCGCTTTATGACGTCAGCATCCCGGTCTTCATCAAAACCTTCGGTCATTTTTCAAAATTCCTCGACAAGGGGCGGGCCTTTGCCGACGAGAAAGGCATTCCGCATTCGGAATTGCTCAATGCCAGGCTTTTTCCAGACATGGCGCCGCTAACCGCCCAGATTCAACGGGCGAGCGACACGGCAAAATTCGCCGCGGTCCGGGTCGCTCAGGTGGAGGCCGTTTCGATGCCGGATACCGAGGCGAGCTTTGATGAACTGCAGGCGCGCATCGCCAAGACCGTGGATTTCCTGAAGCAGGTGCCGGCACATTCAGTGGATGCGGGCGAGAACATCGAGGTAACGCTGAAGACGCCAAATGCTTCGATAACCTATACGGGGAAGGATTATGTGCTCAGCTTTGCGTTGCCCAACTTCTATTTCCACGTGACCACCGCCTACGGGATTCTTCGGCACAAGGGCGTGCCGCTGGGCAAGCTCGATTTCTTCGGGCGAGGCTAACTAGGAGTCTTTGGCGCCGCCTTCGGTTGTGGCTGCTAAAAAAGACCCGGCGCGAAGCGCCGGGCCAGGGCAGGGGAGGAGAAGGGGCTACTCCTTGGTATTTAGATTGGTGCCTAGCGTGTCCCGTATGAACAAGGTGCCGATAATGAGCGACATCGCGGCCACGGCGACCGGATACCAGAGGCCGAAGTAGATATCGCCCCGATAGGCACTCATGGCGAAAACCGTTGCCGGCAGCAGCCCGCCAAACCAGCCATTGCCGATGTGGTATGGCAATGACATGCCGGTGTAGCGGATGCGGGTCGGGAACATTTCCACCAGGATCGCGGCGATCGGGCCGTAGACCATGGTCACATAGACGACCAGTATGAACAGGATGCCGATGACCAGCGGCCAGTTCACCGCCTCCGGATTTGCCACCATTTTGAACGCACCTGCACCGGGAATGGTGTAAACGGCCACCTCATTGCCGGCTGCCGCGGCTTCCGCGGCCGTCAGCAACCCATCTTCCACCGCCTGCTCCGCCGGCACCGTAGCGCCCTGGCTGCCTCGGATGGCCGCTGCATCGAGGTTAAGCTCCGGATTGGCAGCAATGAAGGCGTCGAGCTTCGGCTCTGCTACCCTGGCGGGATCGCGAACCAACGGGTACCCTGCCTGTTGCAGCGCAAGGTTGACGGAATGTGCGAAGGCAGACTCCCTTGCCCGCGCGTCGGCGCCTGCCGCGACGGCGTCATAGGACTCGATGGTTGTTGCATTGCCGATCTGCACCGTTGCTGGTGTGCCCGCTGGCGCGGTCAGCGCCACGTCATACGGCACGGAAGTACGTGTCAGGAACGAAGTGGCGATGTCGCAGGAGGTCGTGAATTTCGCCGTGCCAGTCGGGTTGAACTGGAACTTGCAGTCGCCCGGAGCGGCGGTGACAGTAGCCCGCACCTGCGCCTGAGCTTGGGCAAGAGCGGGATTAGCGGCCCAGGTGAGCGCCTTGAACAGCGGAAAATAGGTGACGATGGCGAGCGCCAGCCCGGCCATGATGATCACCTTGCGGCCCACTTTGTCCGACAGCCAGCCGAAGAAAATGAAGAAGGGCGTGGCGAGCGCCAGCGAAAGGGCGATCATGATGTTGACGGACTGGGCGTCGACCTTGAGCACGTTCTGCAGGAAGAAGAGCGCGTAGAACTGGCCATTGTACCAAACCACTGCCTGGCCCGCCGTCAGGCCGAGCAGCGCCAGGAGCGCTATCTTGGCGTTCTTCCACTGGCCGAAGGCCTCCGACAGGGGCGCTTTGGAGCCTTTGCCTTCTTCCTTCATGCGCTGGAAAGTCGGCGATTCGTTGAGTGAGAGCCGGATCCAGACTGATATCGCGAGCAGGATGAAGGAGAGCAGGAAAGGTATGCGCCAGCCCCAGGCGGTGAAAGCTTCTCGACCCATGGAGGCTTGCACCAGCAGGATTATGATGAGCGAAAGAAAGAGGCCGAGTGTCGCCGTGGTCTGGATCCACGACGTGTAATAGCCGCGCCTGTTATCCGGCGCGTGCTCGGCGACATAGGTGGCTGCGCCGCCATATTCGCCGCCGAGAGCCAGGCCTTGCAGCATGCGTAGCGCAATAAGGATGATTGGCGCGGCAATGCCGATCGAGGCGGAGCCGGGCAGCAGGCCCACGAGAAAGGTTGAAAGACCCATGATCACAATAGTGATCAGGAACGTGTATTTTCGTCCCACGAGATCGCCGATGCGGCCGAAAACCAGGGCCCCGAAGGGCCGCACCAGGAAGCCCGCTGCAAAGGCCAGCAGCGCAAAGATGTTCCGCGTAGCCTCGGGATATTGGCTGAAGAAGGTAGCGCCGATGAAGACGGCGAGCGACCCATAGAGATAAAAATCATACCACTCGAATACCGTGCCGAGCGAGGAGGCGAAGATGACCTTCTTTTCCTCGCGCGTCATGCCGCGCTGGCCGGTATCGACCGTCGATGCAACTGTCATAGTGTCCTCCCAGGTATGAAAACGACGCGGGCATCTCCTCAGCGCGCACCGTTCACCTTAAGAAATGCCAGAATCGGAGCCGCAAATGCAGCGAGACTTTGGAACTATGACTTTGGTCTAAGGCGAGAATCCTAAACTTCGACGGTTGTCCTTTGCTTCGCACGCCGCGCAAGCCTGGCGCGGATTGCTTCGGGGTCGGCACGCGGCGTAGCGGCGAAGAGGGTCCTCGTATATTCGTGCTTCGGGTTGGAGAACACCTCATCCCTCCGGCCGTATTCGACTGCCTCGCCCAGATACATCACCATCACCTCGTCCGCTATATAGCGCACCACCGAGAGATCATGGCTGATGAACACGTAGGTAAGGCCAAATTCGTCCTGCAGGTCGGCGAGCAGGTTCAAAACCTGCGCCTGCACCGAAAGGTCGAGCGCGGAGACAGGCTCGTCGAGCACCAGAAGTCGCGGATTGAGCATCAGCGCGCGCGCGATCGCGATACGTTGGCGCTGGCCGCCTGAAAACATATGCGGATAACGGTTGAAATGCTCCGTCCCGAGCCCGACCTTCTTCAGCATGGTCATTGCCCGGTCGCGCCGCTCGGAAGCCGGGATCTTCGCGTTGATGATGAGCGGTTCCATTAAAACGTCGCCGATCTTCTGGCGGGGGTTGAGTGAGCCGTAGGGGTTCTGGAATACGATCTGCACCTTGCGGCGCAGCTCTGGGGTCAACCCCTTCCTGAGAATGTCCACCTCTTCGCCATCGATGAATATCTGGCCCGCGGTCGGCGCATCGATCATGGTTATCATGCGTGCGAGTGTGGACTTGCCGGAACCGCTTTCCCCTACGATGGCGAGCGTCTTGCCCTTCTCCAGCGTCAAATTCACGTTTTTGACCGCATGAACCGCATGGCTCTTGCGAAAGAGGCCGCCGCCGATCTGATAGTCACGCACGAGATTGCGCGTTTCGAGCACGACCTGGCTCATGAGGCAGCTCCCGTGTACGGCGCTTCTTCCAGCGCGAAATCGGAGACGGTCGGCAGGCGGTCTCCTACTGCATTCTCGGGCAGGGCGGAGAGCAGCGCCTTTGTGTAGGGATGGTTCGGCGCCTCGAACAGGGAAAGCACGTCGGCTTCCTCCATCTTCTTGCCTTTGTACTGCACGATCACCCGGTCGGCCGTCTCCGCCACAACGCCCATGTCGTGCGTGATCAGGATCATCGCCATGCCTGTCCTGGCCTGCAGATCCATCAGGAGATCCAGAATCTGCTTTTGGATCGTCACGTCGAGCGCCGTCGTTGGTTCGTCGGCAATCAACAGCTTCGGGTTGCAGGCGAGCGCCATTGCGATCATCACCCTCTGCGACTGGCCGCCGGACATCTGGTGCGGGAAGGAGTTCAGTCGCTCCTCCGGATCGGGAATGCCGACGGATTTTAGCAACTCGATTGTCCGCTTCTTCCGGTCCGCCCGGCCAAGGTCCGTGTGCGCCTTCAGCGTTTCCTCGATCTGGAAGCCGACGGTGAAGCACGGATTGAGGCTGGCGATCGGCTCCTGAAAGATCATGGCAATTTCGTTGCCGGCGATGCGCCTGCGCTCTCTGAAAGGGAGACTGAGGATATCGCGCCCCTGGAATGTCATGCGGTCCGCCTTCACCGTCGCCGTCCAGGGCAGGAGGCCCATAACGGCCAGCATTGAGACGGATTTGCCGGACCCGGACTCGCCGACGATGGCAAGCACCTCGCCCTCATCCACGGAAAGCGAGATGCCGTCCACCGCCCGCAGCTTGCCGGTTGCGGTTTCGAACTCGACGGAAAGGTTCTCGATCTCGAGCAGAGCCATGCTCACGACCTCTTCAGTTTCGGATCGAGGGCGTCGCGCAGGCCGTCGCCCATAAGATTGATGGCCAAAACCGTGATGAGAATGGCAAGGCCGGGGAAGGTCACTACCCACCAGGCGCGCAGGATGAATTCGCGCGCTTCCGCCAGCATCGTACCCCATTCGGGCGTAGGCGGCTGCGCGCCCATGCCCAGAAAGCCGAGCGCGGCGGCATCGAGGATGGCGTTGGAGAACGAGAGCGTCGCCTGCACGATTAACGGCGCCGTGCAGTTCGGCAGGATGGTCTTGAACATCAGCCGGATATTGCCCGCGCCCGCCACCTTCGCGGCGGTCACATAATCCCTGTTCTTTTCCGCCATCACGGCGGCGCGCGTAAGCCGCACGAAATGCGGTTGCAGCACCAGTGCGATAGCGATCATGGCGTTCATCAACCCCGGTCCCAGGACTGCCACCAGCACCAGGGCCAGCAACAGCGACGGGAAGGCCAGGATGATATCCATGAGCCGCATGATCACAGTGTCCACGGCCCCGCGGAAATAGCCGGCGATTACGCCCACCACGACGCCGACCACCACCGCCAGCGTGACCACCACCACACCGATGAAAAGCGAGAAGCGTGCGCCGTAGATCAGGCGTGAGAGGATGTCGCGGCCCACGGCATCCGTGCCAAGGATGTAGTCCCAGCTTCCACCCTCTTCCCACGCGGGCGGCACCAGGAAGGCGCCGCGCACCTGCGCGGTTGGATTATGAGGCGCGATTACCGGAGCCAGGATCGCCACCGCGACGATCAGCAGGAAAACCCACAAGCCCAGTACAGCGCCGCGGTTCTGGCGGAAATAGTACCAGAACTCGGCCAGCATGGCGCGGCGGCTCGCGTCCACCACTGGTCCGCCTTCGAGCCCGATGGCTGCATCGGCTTCTTTGAGATTCGTCGTAGCCATCAGTGCCTGATCCTCGGGTTGATGAGACCGTAGAGCACATCCACGATCAGGTTCACGACCATGATGATGCCGGCGATGAGCAGCAGCCCGCCCTGCACCACTGCGTAATCGCGCCGGAAGACGCTATCGACCATCCACTTGCCGATGCCCGGCCAGGAGAAAATCGTTTCGGTAAGTATAGCGCCCGCCATCAACACGCCCACCTGCAGGCCAATCGTGGTGACGACTGGTATCAGCGCATTGCGCAGCGCATGCAGTCCGATCACCCGCCTTGGCGGCAGGCCCTTTGCGCGCGCCGTGCGCACATAGTCCTCGCCCAGCACCTCCAGCATCGCCGAGCGCGTCTGCCGCGCGATGACGGCAAGCGGGATCGTGGCAAGCACGACCGTCGGCAGGATCAAATGCGAGAGGGCGGACTTGAAGGCTCCCGCCTGTCCCGAAAGCAGGCTGTCGATAAGCATGAAGCCGGTTACGGGCGGGAAGAAGTAGAGGAGCGAGATGCGGCCTGATACCGGAGTCCACTGCAGCACGCCGGAGAAGAGGATGATGAGCAGCAGGCCCCACCAAAAGATCGGCATGGAATAGCCGACGAGCGCAAAGCCCATAACCGACTGATCGAGCCAAGAGCCGCGCTTTACCGCCGCCAACACCCCGAACGGCACGCCGATGGCGACTGCGAGGATGATGGCGCAGATCGAAAGCTCGAGCGTGGCAGGGAAGAGCGCGAGAAAATCATCCATCACCGGCCGCTTGGTGACGATGGAACTGCCAAAATCGCCTTGGACGACACCGCCGATGTAATCGAGATATTGAATCCAGATCGGCCGGTCGAAGCCGAGTTCGCGGGTGAGCGCGGCATGGCGCTCCGGGGACATCACGCGCTCGCCGGACATCAGCATCACCGGATCGCCCGGCAGGACACGAATGAAAGCGAAGGCGATTATGGACACGCCGAGGAAAGTCGGGATGAGGACCGCGAGCCGCCGGATCAGAAACCGGAACATAATGCTTCAAATCTCCTGGTCAGAACCATAGGCCCGAAAAGGGCTGCTTCTCAGTCATAATCGAAAAGAAGCGCGCCGGTTTCCCGACGCGCCTCACATTTGCCTCGCAAAGCAATTTATTCGGCCAGGTCGACGCCTTCGAAGGCGAAATCGCCGAGCGGACTCTGCACGAAACCTTCAACCTCCTTGCGCATCGGCACGATCGACAGCGAGTGGTCGAGCGTCGCCCACGGTGCCTCGCGCTTGAAGACCACCTGAGCCTCTTCGTAGAGTCTGGTGCGTTCCGCCTGATCGGAAGCCTGCTTTGCCTGCATCACGAGGTTGTTGAACTCCTCGTTGCACCATTGTGCGCGGTTGTTTCCGCCCACGGCATCGCAGCCGAGCAGGGTGTGCAGGAAGTTGTCGGGATCGCCGTTGTCGCCCGTCCAGCCGAGGATCACCGCTCCGTCGCGGTCCTTCTCCTTCGAGCGGTCGAGATATTCGGCCCACTCATAGGAAACGATCTCGACATTCACGCCGACTTTCTGGAAGTCGGACTGGATAAGCTCGGCCGCCCGGCGCGCGTTCAGCATGTAGGGCCGGCTCACCGGCATCGCCCACACCTTCATGGAAAGATTGCTGACGCCCGCCTCTTCGAGCATCTTCTTGGCTGCTTCCGGATCGTAGGGATCGTCCTCGATGGAGTCGTTATAGGACCACATCGTCGGCGGAATTGGGTTCTTTGCAGGCGTCGCCATGCCCTGGAACACCGCATGGACGATCGCCTGCTTGTTGATCGCCATGTTCAACGCCTTGCGCACTTCCGGCTTATCGAAGGGCGCCTGTGTGGTGTTGTAGGCGAGATAGGCGATGTTCAGCCCCTCCTGCTCCATCACCTTCAGGTTGGAATCCGCCTTCATGTCCTCCACGTCGGCCGCGTTCGGATAGGGCATGAGGTGGCATTCGCCGGCTGTCAGTTTCTGATAGCGCACCGAAGCGTCCGGCGTGATTGCGAAAACCAGGTCGTCGATCTTCTGCTGGCCATTCCAATAGTCTTCATGCGCCCGGTATCGGATCACAGCATCTTGCTGGTAGGCGACAAACTCGTAGGGGCCGGTGCCAAGCGGCTGCTGGTTCAGCATCTGCATCTTGCCGTCGGCTTCGAGCTTGTCGGCGTATTCCTTGGACATGATCGAAGCGAAGGGCATCGCCACATTGGCGAGGAACGGCGCTTCCGGTTGCTTGAGCGTGAAGCGAACCGTCATGTCATCGATCTTCTCGATCGACTCGATAAGGTCCGGAAAGCCCATGCCGTTGAAATATTCCCAGGAGGCGCCAGTCACGTATTGATGCCAGGGGTTATCGCTTTTCCACTGACGCTCGTAGGAGAAGATCACGTCATCGGCATTGAGGTCGCGCGTAGGGGTGAAGAAATCTGTCGTCTGGAACTTCACTCCCGGCCGCAGCTTGAAGGTATATTGCAGGCCGTCGTCCGAAATTTCCCAGCTCTCGGCAAGCCCGGGCACGGTTTCAGTCGTGCCCGGCTTAAATTCAAGCAGCCGGTTATAGACGGTGTGAGCCGCGGCATCGAAAGTGGTACCAGCCGTGTAGAGACCTGGATCGAATCCTTCGGGCGAGCCCTCCGAACAGTAGACAAAGGTCTTCGCGCCGGCCATGCCGCTCAATGTCGTGGCGGCAAGAAGTACAGCAGCGAACGTCATTTTCGGTTTCATGCGGATTACCTCCCGAACTTTATTTGGAGCCATTTCCCACGCGGCCCCCTGAAGCAATATAAGCAAGATTTTTCCGGTAGGAAAACTCCCTCTAGAATAGCAGCCTACAAAATCATTCTGCGGCGTAAATTTTCGTCGCCAGCGAAATTAAGGTGGACATCCGCCGCTCCTCGCCGCCACACTCATTCGAGAGGAAGAAAACACTAGGTGCAGTCCATGGCCGATCGCTGGGTTGAGGAGATTCTTACCTTCTGGTTCGAAGAGGTCGGGCCGGAAGGCTGGTTCAAACCTACACCTGAACTTGACGAGACGGTGCGCAAGCGTTTCGGAGCGCTGCATAAGCGGCTCGCTGCAAATCCGCCTGAAGCAGCGGGCAAGAGCCAGCGAGCGGCGCTTGCCTCCATCATCCTTTTCGACCAGTTTCCCCGCAACATGTTTCGCGGCAGCGCTGCCGCGTTCGCCACGGATGATCTGGCGCTACGGATTGCCCGCGAAGCACTGGACAAGGGATTTGACGACGGTCTTACGCCTGCGGAGAGGCAATTTCTCTACATGCCGTTTATGCATTCCGAGATTTCCGCCGACCAAGAGCATTGCGTCATGCTTTTCAAGGCACTCGGCAACGAGGAAGCGCTGCGCTACGCGATCGAGCACCGGGACATCATCGAGCGCTTTGGACGGTTCCCCCATCGCAACCGCACGCTCGGCCGCGAAAGCACTGGGGAAGAACTGGCCTTTCTTGAAGCGCATAAGGGTTACGGCCAGTAAGGGGCCTTGCTCGAAGGGAACGCGGCACCATAATGTGAACGGGTATGGGAGCCAACTGCTTCGGTTCGGTTGCGGGTTCTGGGGAGGCATTTGAGGGAGGGTAGATTGGCAAAGATCGGCAATAGCCAAAAGGGCCGTGGTACTGAAGCTACAAGCGCCGCTGTGGAGTCACCCGTAAAAGCTGCCGCCAAAACGGCGCGAAAGGCGGGAGCATCTAAAGGTTCGAAGTCCGGAAAGGGGTCTTCTGAGAAAGTGCGCTCCAAGGAGCCAGCAGCCGCAGGGAAGGCTAAGTCGACACCCGCGAAAACGGACAAGGCCGAAAAGCCGGCCCGGAAGAAATCTCCCCCCGTCAAGGCCGCGTCCACTGACGAAACTCCCGCGAAGGTGAAACGGAGCAAGGCTACCGGCTCTAGAGGCTCAACCGCCAAAGACGGTGCTAAAAGGGAAGCCGCAGAGGCGGCGCCAGTAGTCCCAAAGAAATCGACGCCCAAGAAGCCAACAGGTAAAGCGGCTTCATCTGCACAGCCGGTAAGGGCAGCAACGGAAAAGAGCGCTCCCAAGCCCAAAACCACGCGTAAGGCTGAAGCAAAGACCGCTCCCGCTAAAGGGTCCGCTGCGAAGACACGGGCAACGAAAGCAAGGCCTGCTTCGGCAGGCGGTGAAGCCGCCAAACCGTGGCTGAAAAGCTATCCTGAGGGCATTCCCGCCGAGATCGGCCCGTTCCGACACAGTTCGCTTGCAGACATGCTGCTTGAGGCTTGCCGCAGCTTCGGCAACCGGGCCGCCTTCACCTCGATGGGCAAGACGATCAGCTTCGCCGATTTGGAGAAGGCTTCGCGCGACTTCGCTGCCTATCTGCAATCGAAAGGATTGAAGAAGGGCGCTCGCGTCGCCGTCATGATGCCCAACCTGCTGCAATATCCGGTGGTCATGATGGGCGTTCTGCGTGCCGGCTATGTGGTCGTCAACGTGAACCCGCTCTACACCGCCCGGGACCTTGAGCATCAGCTTAAGGATTCAGGCGCGGAAGCAATCGTGATCCTGGAAAATTTCGCCGGCACGTTGCAGGCTGCCATCGGCAAGACCGACGTGAAGCATGTGATCGTGACCGCCATGGGCGACATGCTCGGCCTCAAGGGGCATGTCGTGAACCTGGTCGTTCGCCGGGTGAAGAAGCTGGTGCCAAGCTGGGATATCCCGGGCCATGCATCTTTCCGGCAGGCAATGCGGGAGGGCGCCGCCGCCCGCTTCTCTCCGCCCGAGGTCTCGCTGGATGATATTGCCTTCCTGCAATATACGGGCGGCACGACCGGGGTGGCCAAGGGTGCAAAGCTTCTCCACCGCAACGTGCTCGCCAATGTGTTGCAGAGCGAGATCTGGCTACGGACTGCCTATCTCGACGGCCGAAAGCAGCCGGAACGGCCCGTGTTCATCTGCGTGCTGCCGCTTTACCACATCTATGCGATGACGGTGAACGCGATGACGGGTATCAAGCTCGGCGCGCAAAACATCCTGATCGCCAACCCGCGCGACATTCCAGCGCTGGTGAAAGAACTCGGCAGGCACGAGTTCAATGTCTTCGTGGGCCTCAACACCTTGTTCAACGCTCTGCTCAACAATCCGGATTTCCAGAAGCTGAATTTCAAGTATCTTGATTTCACGTTGGGCGGCGGTATGGCCGTGCAGCGCTCCGTGGCCGAACGTTGGAAAAAACTGACCGGTCACACGATTTCCGAAGGCTACGGCCTGTCGGAAACGTCACCGGTGGCGACGATCAACCGCCTCGACCGGAATGAATTCACCGGCACGATCGGCCTGCCTCTCCCGTCCACAGAGGTCAGAATTCGGGATGAAAGGGGGCGCGACCAAAAATTCGGCGAGGTGGGCGAGATCTGCATCCGCGGGCCTCAGGTGATGCCGGGCTATTGGAATCAGCCGGGGGAGACCGCCAAAGTTATGATGTCGGACGGCTTTCTCAAGACCGGCGACATGGGCATCATGGACGAGAGCGGCCATGTCACGATTGTTGACCGAAAGAAGGACATGATCCTGGTTTCAGGCTTCAACGTCTATCCGAACGAGATCGAGAGCGTTCTGGCCCACCATACGGGCGTGTTGGAAGTTGCGGCTGTCGGCGTGAAGGATGAGCATTCCGGCGAGGTTCCGAAGGTGTTCGTGGTGAAGAAAGACCCCGCCCTCACCGAGGAGGATATCCTCAACTATTGCCACGAGAACCTCACCGGCTACAAGCGGCCGAAATATGTGGAATTCCGCACCGAGCTACCCAAGACCAATGTAGGCAAGATTCTACGGCGGGAGTTGAGGTAGAAGAGCAGTAAGCCCCCTTCACTCGCGATCCAACCCTTAGCTTAGTTTCACTTTAAGCTAACATGTTGAACGGCTTTTTTCTGCCAAGGGGCCGGCTGACCTCCAGACTATGAATCACGTAATGCCGCGATCTGGGCGACGAGCCCCGCCGTCGAGGAATCACGCCCGGACGCATCCTTCTTTCCTTCCACGACGGGCAGAAGCTCGGTCGCAAGCTCCTTGCCCAGCTCCACGCCCCATTGATCGAAGGCATTGATGCGGAAGAGCGCCGCTTCGACGAACACCCTGTGCTCGTAGAGCGCGATCAGGCGGCCGAGTGTAAAGGGGTCGAGCTTCTCATAGATGATGGTGACAGAGGGCCGGTTGCCGGGGAAGACGCGGTGCGGGGCTAGCTTGTCTGCCTCCGCCTCGCTCATGCCTTTCGCCAGGAGCTGCGCCTTGGCCTCCTGCAGCGTCCGGCCCTTCATCAATGCTTCCGATTGCGCCAGGCAGTTGGCGATAAGCAGGTCGTGGTGATGCTTCAGTTCCGGCTCATGCCCCCTTGCGGCAATCATGAACTCCACGGGAATGATGTCCGTGCCTTGATGCAGGAGCTGGAAAAAGGCGTGCTGGCCGTTGGTGCCGGGCTCGCCCCAGACAAGCGGCCCAGTCGGAACAGTCACCGACTCACCCTCGAAGGTGACGCGTTTGCCGTTCGATTCCATATCGAGTTGCTGCAGATAGGCCGGCAGCCGCGCGAGCCGCTGATCGTATGGGATGACCGCGCGTGCCGGATAGCCGCAGATCACCCGATGCCAAAAGCCGATCAGGCCCAGCATCATCGGCAAGTTCTCGCGCGACGGCGCCTCGCGGAAATGCCGGTCCATCAGCTCCGCGCCGTCCAGGAACCGCCGGAAGTTTTCCGGCCCTATGGCGATCATGATGGGCAGGCCGATCGCCGACCAGAGCGAATAACGGCCGCCCACCCAATCCCAGAAGCCAAAGACGCGGCTCTCGTCGATGCCGAAGGCCGCCACCTTGTCGAGTGCGGTCGAAACGGCCGCAAAATGCGAGCCTACCGCATCCTGCCCCAGCTTCTCCGCGATCCACGAGCGCGCGGTGCCGGCATTCGTCATTGTCTCGATGGTCGTGAAGGTCTTCGACGCGATGATGAATAGCGTCGTATCCGGGTCGAGCGCTTTCAGGGTGTCGTGGATATGCGCCCCGTCCACATTGGAGACGTAATGGAGCCGCGGCCCGTCATGATAAGGGGCGAGCGCCAGCGTTGCCATGGCCGGCCCAAGATCGGACCCGCCGATGCCGATATTCACCACGTCGGTGAAGGACTTGCCGGTTGCAGCCTTGATCGTCCCGCTGCGGATGCCCTCGGAAAAAGTGCTCATCGCAGCAAGCACGGCCTCCACATCCGGCATCACGTCCTTGCCGTCGAGCATTACTGGCCGGGTTGAATCATTGCGAAGCGCCGTGTGCAGCACGGCCCGGTTCTCGGTGACGTTGATTCGCTTGGCCGAAAACATCTCCTCGCGCCGCTCGATCACGCCCGCCGCCTCCGCGATCTTGTCGAGCAATGCCAGCGTTTCGTCGCTCACCGCGCATTTGGAATAATCGAGAAGCATGTCGTCGAGCGCAGCCGAGCAGCGGGAGAAGCGGTCGGGGTCGGCACCAAATGCCTGCCGCAGATCGAAGTCCTCGGTCTCGCGACGATGTTGCCGCAGCGCGTCCAGGGCTCGGGCGTAGGCGCTCATGAACGTCGATCTCCTCTTCTGGGTGGAGCCGAAACTTAGGGGGCCGAACGGCAAAAGTGAAGCAGCCCTCTGGCTTAATCGCTTGGACCAGGGTTGCGGTGCAGCCGCCATCATCGTAGGCTCCCCATCGCCGGAGGACATGATGCCGACCAGAAACGATGCCGCTCTTTGGGCGGGCCTAATAAAGATTTCCAGTGATTCCACGCAGACATTGCAGGCGCAGATTCGCCAGGCGATCGTCTCGGCGATTCTCGACCGGCAAATTTCGCCCACCATGCCGTTGCCGTCCTGCCGCATTCTGGCCGACAAGCTGGGTGTGGCGCGCGGAACGGTGGTGCTCGCCTTCCAGCAGCTCGTTGATCAGGGTTTTCTCATCGCCCGGGAGCGGCGCGGCCATTTCGTCAATCCGGAAGTGCTCGCCGCTCCGCCACGTCCGCCGCGCAAGACCCGCACTACGGCAAAGATCGACTGGAAGGCGCGCCGCCAGGTAATGGCGAGCGAGCTCCCTGGTCCGCCGAAGAACGAGAACTGGATGCAGTCCTCCTATCCCTTCGTCTACGGGCAGTTCGATCCCACACTGTTCCCCACCGCCGAGTGGCGCGAGTGCAACCGCATGGCGCTCGCGGTGCTCGAGATCCGCAACTGGGCGGCCGACATGGTCGATAGGGATGACCCGCTGCTGATCGAGCAAATCCAGGCGCGGCTTCTGCCGCGCCGCGGTATCTTCGCGAATCCGGATGAGATCATCGTGACGCTTGGCGCGCAGCACGCGCTCTACATGCTTGCCACGCTGCTCATGGGCCGCGGCGCTCGTGTGGCGATGGAAAATCCCGGCTATCCGGACGCCCGCTCCATCTTCCGGTTGTCTGGTGCCGAGACGCTGTCGGTTCCCGTGGACAAAGACGGCATGGAGGTGGATGCGATCCCGGCGGACTCTAGTTTCGTTTTCGTTACCCCCAGCCACCATTGCCCGACCATGGTCCCGCTCAGCCGCGAGCGTCGGCAGGCGCTCCTGTCCGGCGCTGAGAAGAACGACTGGATCATCATTGAGGACGATTACGACAGCCAGCTCGCGGACGAGACGCCCCAAGCGGCGCTGAAAGGGCTCGACCATACCGGCCGTGTCATTTATCTCGGCTCCATGTCGAAGACGCTGGCGCCGGGTCTGCGGCTTGGCTATCTCGTCGGGCCGGCCGAACTGGTGGCTGAATTGAGGGCGCTTCGCCGCTTCATGCTGCGTCATCCGCCGGCCAACAATCAGCGGGCGGTGGCGCTTTTCCTCTCGCTCGGTCATCACGATTCGCTAATAAGGCGGCTCTCCGCCGCCTTCGAGGAGCGTCGCAGCAAGCTGGTCGAAGTGATCGGCCGTTTAATGCCCGAATGGGAAGCGGCGGATGTGCCCGGTGGCACGTCCATTTGGCTCCAGGGGCCTGAGGGGATCGACACGGGCGCGCTTTCACGCGCTGCCAGGGCGCGCGGCGTGATTATCGAACCGGGAGCCCGCTTCTTCGATGGGCCTGAGCGCCCTTCGCGCCATATGCGGCTTGGTATTTCATCCATCGCGGTTCAGCATATCGAGCCGGGCATCCGCGAGCTTGCCGCTGTCGTCTCCCGCCGCGCCATCGCGGCATAGAGGCGCCGCCAGCGGCAAGGCCCGTGCCTCTTAGGGTGTTCCGTGAAAGGGCCTAATTCAGCAATACGCTGTTGCCGGGAAAATCGAGCGAGAAGGCAGGGATGTCCACCTCCAGCATGTCGCCTCGTTCAGTCTGCATGGTGTATCGGCCAACCATGATCCCGGAGGAGGTGGTAAGGGGGCAGCCCGATGTATAGCGATAGGTGTCGCCCGGTTCGATTTCGGGTTGTTCGCCCACAACGCCTTCTCCGCGCACTTCCTGCACCCGGCCCATCCCGTCCGTGATATGCCAGTAACGCGAGAGCAGCTTCACCGCCTGCGGAGAATAATTGGCGATCGTTACCTGATAAGCCCAGACATATTTGCTTTCCTCCGGATCGGAGTGCTCCGGCAGGAAGAAGGGTTCGACACAAACCTCTATGCCTTGGGTGATCGCTCGATACATGGTCCGCTCTTTAAGGCCGTTATGCCGGCACGAAGGGAGCATGACGACATTGTTACGAGTGATATGTAACGCGCGGGGCTATAGATCAATGCAGATACGGGATCTGGGAGCGCGGCCTTGATTGACGGCTGGGGACGAAGAAAACTGGAGCTTCCGATATCGATGCTTGCGGAGCGGTTGGTCAAGGCTGGCATCTCGTCTGATACGGTCACTATCGCTGGTTTCCTCCTCGGACTTATGGCAGGTGCCGCCATCATTGCAGGCTGGTTCCTAGCGGCAATTATCTTGATCCTCTTGAGCCGCCTTGCGGACGGCCTGGACGGGGCCGTGGCGCGCCTCACCAACAGTTCCGATTTTGGCGGCTATCTTGATATCGTGCTCGACTTCGCCTTCTACGGAGTAATCCCGCTCGCTTTCGTGCTTCACAATCCGGTCGACAATGGCCTTGCCGGCGCCGTGCTGCTTTTTTCGTTCTACGTGAATGGCGCGAGTTTTCTGGCCTATGCCGTGATCGCGGAAAAGCGCCGTCTGGCGACGACGATTCGTGGAGAAAAGAGCTTCTTCTTCACGACGGGGCTGGCGGAAGCAGGCGAAACCTTGATCATATTCCTGCTCTTCTGCCTTTTCCCTGACTGGTTTGCGACGCTCGCCTATCTGTTTGCCGCGCTCACGCTCTACACCGCTATCTCGCGGATTGTTCTGGCGGCAGGAGTCTTCCGCTGAAGCTGCGGCATTGTAATGACTATCCCCTGAAATTCTGAGCTTTTCGCGGACCTGGAAATCCACCAAAATCCGCAGCGATGGCGCCGCTGAAGGCCGCCCGCCAAACTTCCTTTATGCCGCCTAAAGAATTTTAAATTTGCCGGTGGGCTGATCGCGTCCGAAAATCTCCGACGAACATGCAAGGCAAAAAAGCCAGCAAATTGGAGGAGATAACTTATGTCGAGGCTTCACGCTCTCACGATGTCCCGCCGTGCTTTCCTCGCCGCCGCAGGCGCCGGAATCGCAGCCGTCCAGTTGCCCGGTTCGGCTTCCGCCCAGGCCGATGCCGGTGTTTTGCGCTACGCTCTCTCCGCCTTTCCGCCAAGCCTTAGCCCTTGGCTCAACGCCGGGGCAGCGGCATCCACGGTTAAGACGCTGATCATGCGCGGCCTGCTGGGTTACGATACCGAAGGACAGCTGATCGGCGAGATCGCTGAAAGCTGGGCTGCGGTGGATCCGACCACCTATGATTTCAAGCTCCGCGCCAATGCCGTTTTCAGCAATGGCAAACCCGTGCGGGCTCAGGACGTCATCTGGACCGTCAATCAGATCAGCGCTCCCGAATCGACCGCTCACCTCAGGACAACGCTCAACCAGGTGGAGTCCATGGAGGCGCTTGACGACCACACCGTGCGGTTGATCTTGACCAAGCCCAATGCGGCATTGCCATTTGCCCTCGCCAGCCCGAACGCTGCCATTCTTGCCGAGGGCAGCACAGAGGATGCACCCATTGCCTGCGGCCCCTTCCGTCTGGCCCAGCAGGAGCGTGGTGTCTTCATCGAGGTCGAGCGCAATCCCGACTACTATAAGAACGGTTCGCCCCAGGTCGACAAAATCCGGCTCACGGCCTATGCCGATGAAAACCTTCGCATGGCTGCGCTGGAATCGGGCGATGTCGACATCATCGAGTATGTGCCCTGGTCTGCCTATTCCCGCTTCGACAATAACGACCGCATGAAACTGTCGGGTTCGCTCGGCCCCTTCCATGTGGTGCTTTTCAACACGAGCAAGCCGCCCTTCGACAATCCGCTGGTGCGCCAGGCGATCGGCTATGCCATCAACCGCGAGGACATCGTGGCAGCAGCCTTCGCCGGCCAAGGCGAACCGCTTTATGGCTTCCCCAATCCTCCTGGTTCGGCCTACCAGGCCTCCACGCCGGAAAACAGCTATACTTACGATCCGGAAAGGGCCAAAGCGCTGCTGGCCGAGGCTGGCTATGCCGATGGCTTCAACTGTACGCTTCTGGCAACCTCAACCTATGGCATGCTCCAGGACACGGCCGTGGTCGTTGCTGCCTATCTCCAGGCTATCGGCATCAATGCCGAACTCAAGCTCCCCGAATGGGCCAGTCGCATCACCGCCGGCAATGAAGGCCAGTATGACATTGCCATCCATGGCACGGTGGGCGAGTACAACGACCCGGACTCGCTCTACCCGCTGCTCCACTCCTCGGTGAAGACGTTCCAGAACTCTTTCGGCTTCGCCAGCGAGCGTATCGATACCCTGCTCGAAAAGGGACGAGGCGAACTGGATCCGGCCAAGCGCGAGGAGATCTACAAACAGCTGGCCCAGGCCTATTTCGAGGAGGTGCCGCAAGCGCCCCTGGTCTGGCGTGTTCAATCCTTCGGCCTTGCCCGCAATGTGGAAGGATTCCAATGCCTGCCAGGTTTCCTCGGGGTGACGAGCACCGCGATCCTGCTCGATCAGGCCAGGTTCGTCTGACAAATGTTGCACTCTGCGATCTCCCGGCTGGCGTCGGCCCTGAGCATGCTCTTTGTGGTCGCGACATTGGTCTTCGCCATCCAAGTCGTCATCCCCGGCGACCCCGCCGAACTCTTGTTGAGCTCCGCGGGAAGTACTCCAACGCCTGAGAACATCGCGGCCCTGCGCGTCGAAATGGGCCTCGATCGCCCCCTGTTGCAGCAATATGTCGAATTCCTCTGGGGCGCTGTTCGCCTCGATTTTGGAAACTCGCTCATCGACAATTCGTCGATCGGCCAAACCATTGCGACCAGGCTGCCCAGAACTCTGGAACTGATCGCCGTGGCCATGAGCATTGCCGTCGCCGTCGCAGTGCCGTTCGGCACGCATGCGGCATTGCGGGCAGGCGGACGCCTCGACACAGCCGGCTCGGGCGTGTCGGCGCTGTTCGCGGCCGTACCGGTTTTCGTCATCGGCACGCTGCTGATCCTGTTGTTTGCCCAAACGCTAAAGCTGACTCCAGCCGGCGGCTACGCCGACTTTGGCTCGGCGCCGATCCAGCATCTGTCCAATTTGGTCCTGCCCGCCATCACCGTGGCAATGAGCATTTTCCCAATCATCTTTCGTATGACGCGCTCATCGGTCCTCGACAGCCTTTCCAATGAATGGGTGAGAACCGCCCTGGCCAAGGGCCTGCCCCGCCGCGCCGTTGTTCGCCGTCATGTCCTGCGCAATGCGCTCGGACCGGTCGTCACCGTCATCGGCCTGCAACTCGGGATCCTGCTTGGTTCCACAGTGCTGGTCGAGTTCGTTTTCAACTGGCCCGGATTGAGTGGCTATCTCGTCACCGCGGTCGAACAGCGCGACTATCCCACCGTCCGTGCCATCATTCTCGTCGTGGCCGCTATCTTCATCTTCATCAACCTGCTCATCGAACTCCTGCAGATGAAGCTCGATCCCCGGGTGCAGCTATGACCATAACCTCAGCATCCGCTAACCCCAGCTCGGCTTTCCGCTTCCCGTTGCCGCGCATCCATCCGCGGCTACGTCTGCCGCTCGCTATCGTTGCCATCGTCCTGGTCGCTCCCTTTGCAGTGCCGCCTCTGCTTGGCATCGATCCCAATGCCATGTCGGTCTTGGAGCGGTTCGCAGGTCCGTCCCTTGCGCATCCCTTGGGCCTTGACGAATTTGGCCGCGACCGCCTGGCGCGCGTGCTCATCGGCGCCCAGGCGTCGCTGCGGGTCGCCGTCATTTCCGCGCTTATATCCTGCACCATTGGCAGCCTCATTGGTCTGTTTGGTGCGTATTTCCGTGGGCTTGCCGGATTCCTGTCAACAAAGACTGCCGATGTTGTCCTGTGCTTCCCGCCAATCCTTCTGGCGTTGCTGGTCGTCACACTCATGGGGCCAGGAACCACGACCCTGATCTGGGTGCTCTCGATCATCTATTTCCCCGCCTTTGCGCGGATCGTCTATCTCGAGGCATCCCGCGTCAGCCAGCTAGACTATGTCGTTGCCGCCAAAGCATTAGGGGCGCGGCCGCGCCGCGTGATGTTCCGCACGATGCTGCCCAACATTTCAGGGCCGATCATCGTGCAGCTCTCTCTCACAGCCGCCGCTGCGATCGTCACCGAAAGCGGCCTGTCCTATCTTGGCCTGGGGGTTGTTCCTCCCGATCCTTCATGGGGCCAGATGATCCGCGGCGCACGCGCCTATATGGAGCGCGACCCTCTGGGCATTATCATTCCCTGCGTCGCCATCTCGCTTACGATCTATAGCGTGAACCTGCTGACGGACCGACTACGGGACGTGCTCGATCCCAAGGGTTTGAGTGGCGGGATCCCGATCCTGTCGCCGCGACGCCCCAAGGTGCAGGCCGCGCCCCAATCCGCTACGCTCGAAGCCGATACCGTCCTGCGGATTGACCATCTCGATGTTGCCACCAACACGAATGGCACCCCGATCAAATTGATTGAGGACGTCAATCTGCGGGTCCGGCGTGGTCGCTGCACTGCTTTGGTGGGCGAGAGTGGCTCCGGCAAGTCACTGACCGCGTCGTCGGTCATGGGCCTGCTGCCACGTGGGGTTAATGTGACCGCGGGCGACATCATGCTGCGATCGCATAACGGTGAAACCATCCAGGTGACCACGCTTTCCGGCGAGGATCTGGAAGCCATCCGCGGCCGCGACGCCGCGATGATCTTTCAGGAGCCAATGACGGCGCTCAACCCCGTCTATCGGGTCGGGGATCAGCTTATCGAAGCTGCAAAGATACATCGTTCGGTCTCTTCCGCCCAGGCGCGCGAGGAGGGTATCGAGTTCCTCAAGCGGGTTGGGGTCAACGATCCGGTTCGCCGCTTCGACAGCTTTCCTCACATGCTCTCGGGCGGCCTCAGGCAGCGTGTCATGATCGCCATGGCGCTCTCGATGCAGCCGGGCCTGCTGCTGGCAGACGAGCCTACTACGGCTCTCGATGTAACGGTTCAGGCGGAAATAATCGACCTGCTCATCGCGCTCAAAAATTCGGCGGGGGCGCCGGGCATTCTGTTCATCAGTCACGATCTGGGCGTCGTCGCTCAGCTCGCCGATGAAATCGCCGTTATGTATGCCGGCCGTGTTGTCGAGCAGGGGCCTGCCGCCACAGTGCTGGGCAATGCACGCCATCCTTATACCAGGGCCCTGCTGCAGAGCATGCCAGCCGCGCATGAGGAGCTGCATGCCAGCCGCAGCGATACGCTGCCCTCCATCGGCGGAACGCCGCCCCTGCCTCACGAACGTCCGGCCGGCTGCGCCTTCCGCGACCGCTGCCCCCACGCCGTTTCGGTTTGCG
Organism: Chelativorans multitrophicus; assembly: GCF_011317445.1. Lineage (GTDB taxonomy): Bacteria > Pseudomonadota > Alphaproteobacteria > Rhizobiales > Rhizobiaceae > Chelativorans > Chelativorans multitrophicus. Next base: position 1,477,606 of record NZ_JAAAPL010000001.1, on the reverse strand, counting down.
CGGAAGTGCGGCCGGACCTGACCTCCGTCGATGGCCCCGACCATCTAGCGGCCTGCCACCTCACTAGGGGAAGCGCCGTATGATCGAGCAATACAATCTCCTTGAAGTCGAAAAACTCAGCCTTGGCTTCGGTGGCGGCAACGGCCTGCTCCGCAGCCAGCCGGCGATGATCTTGCGTGATGTCAGCTTCACCATCGGCCAGGGCGAAATCATTGGGCTGGTCGGGGAAAGCGGGTCTGGCAAGAGCACGATCGGTAAGGCCGTGCTCAAGCTGCTGAAGGCGCAGGAGGGCCGAATCCGCTTCGATGGGGTCGACATCAGCGATCTCAGCGAACACGACATGCGGCCGTTGCGTCGCGAGATGCAAATTGTTTTTCAGGACCCCTATTCAAGCCTCGATCCACGCCAGACCGTGCGCGGCATCCTCTCCGACGCGCTCGACATACATCGCTTGCATACCGGCACAGCGCGCGAACCCCGGCTGGTGGAACTGCTCGACATGGTCGGACTGCGCCGGGAATTCCTCGATCGCTATCCGCATGAATTTTCGGGCGGCCAGCGTCAACGCATTGGTATTGCCCGCGCCATGTCGGTAGAGCCGCGCCTGATCGTGGCGGACGAGCCCGTTTCCGCGCTCGACGTCTCAATCCAGGCCCAGGTCATCAATCTTATCGCCCGCCTGCGCGACCAGACCGGCGTGTCGGTGCTGTTCATCAGCCATGACCTGTCGGTCGTGCGGTTCATATCGGACCGCATCATCGTGCTCTACCTGGGTAAAATCATGGAAGTGGGACCTGCCGACCTGGTCCATCACGCACCGCTTCATCCCTATTCCAAGGCACTGGTCTCTGCCGAGCCGCGCCTTGACCAGAAATCCTCACGGATACGCCTGACGGGAGACATCCCTTCTCCCCTCAAGCCGCCGTCTGGTTGCGTCTTCCGCACGCGCTGTCCTTTCGCCCTCCCGGCTTGTGCCGAAGGCGTGCCGGAGCTGCGGGAAGTCGCCCCCGGACGAAGCAAAGCCTGCATCAGGGACGACATAGATATGGAAACCGCCGCATGAAAACCGAACTTGCCCAACTCACCAGCCAGGAAGGGCGCGAGCTCCTAACTGATGACGCCGTTATCCTCATTCCCATGGGATCGCTCGAGGATCAGGGTGTGCATGCCCCGATGGGTGACTATCTGGCCGCCAAGCTGATCGCGGACCGAATTGCCCAGGCCGCGACCGCTGCCGGCACGCCGACCTTTACTGCTCCGGTTATTCCGTTCGGCGCCGAAGACTATTTCGGTTTGACCCATGGCGGCATTGCCCTGCGCTCCAGCACACTGCGCGCCCTCTTGGACGACATGGTGGGCTCGCTTTACCGTCGAGGTCTTAAGCGCATCGTGCTGATCAATGGCCACGGGGGCAACGTGCCCGTCATCACCGAGCTGGCGCTCAAGTGGCGGCGCGACAAGGGCATGTTTATCACCTCGCTCTATCTATGGCAGATGGCTTACGGCATTCTGCGCAAGGAACTCGGCGATGCCGAAGCGGCGCGGGTCAGCGGCCACGGTGCCGACCCGCTGACCTCCGTGGGGCTCCATCTCTATCCCGAAATTCTCCGGATGGACCTTGCCAAAGGGCCTCCCACCAACCCCATGCTAAAGGGCCTCAAAATCCAGCAGTACGGCTATCTGGAATACGAAGGATCCCCCGTTCAAGCGCCTATAGAAGCTGCCGAATGCGGGCCGGATGGCATCTGGGGTGGCAACCCCAAATACAGCTCGCCCGAACGCGGCAAAATGCTGGTCGAGCGGCTCACGGCGCTCGGGGCCGGCTACATCCGAGACCACGTCAGTAAGAACTTCGCCGCGTGACCCGGCGCCAGACAGGAAGAGAGAAATGAAGAAAATTACCGTCGTCCAGATCAATACGCGCGACGACAAGGCCGCCAACCTTGCAAAGCTGGAATCCCTGGTCCGTGCCGCCCACGAGGCGGATCACTCCGACTATATCCTCACTCCAGAGCACAGCTTCTGCCTGACCGCCAATAAGGCCACGATGCATGCCGCGGCCGAAACCCTGGAAGACGGCGAGGGCTTGCGACGCATGGCCAGCCTGGCCCGCGAACTGGGCACCACCATCCACATCGGCAGCATCCTGACCACGCGGAACGGCCGCTATTATAACACATCGGTGGTGATCGGCCCGGATGGGAAGCAGCTTGCTACCTATGACAAGATACACCGCTATGATGTCGACCTTCCCAGCGGGCTTTCCTATCGCGAATCCGACACGAATGATGCCGGCAACGTTGCTGTGACTTACGACCATAACGGCACCAATGTAGGCCTGTCGGTATGCTACGATGTCCGCTTCGGGTCCCTTTACCTCGAACTCGCAGCGCGCGGCGCCCAGGTCATCACTATCCCCGCCGCCTTTACCTTCGAAACCGGCGCGGCCCACTGGGATACCTTGGTTCGCGCCCGCGCCATCGAAACCCAATGTTACGTCGCTGCGGCCGGGCAGGTCGGCAGCTTCCCCGCCTCGGGCGGCGACCGCGCCAGTTTCGGCAATTCACAGATTGTCGACCCCTGGGGCAAGGTGCTGGCCCGCTGTAGCGACGTGGAAGGCTGGGCCTCGGCGGCCATCGACCCGTCCTATCAAAATCGCGTGCGTCAGAATCTGCCGGTGGCTCGTCACCGGCGCGCGATCGCCTGAGCCAAAGCCTCCCTAGGCTGGCAGGAATGTGGCGTAGGTCGGGTGCTTCTCGCACCAGTCCTGCGCCACTTCCTCGGCAATGGCATAGATGTCGCGTGCCATCCTGCGACGCGGCGCGTTCATGTAGTAGCAGCGTATTTCCATCAGCGGCAGCGGAACGGACGTATTCAGCGGCCGCACGTCGCCCTCGGCAATGGCCCTGGTGAATGGCGTGAGAACGAGGGGCGCTACCCCAAAACCACGATAGACCATCTGCGCGGCGGTCGACAGGGCCGAAGCCGTATCCTCAAGATGATCCAGCGCTCTGACTTCGGCCACCGCCTCGAGTCGAGGCGCGGCCTGCGAGGCATCACGCGGATAAAAAATCAGCGGCAGGCGAGCTAGCGCCTGGGCGTCGAGCGGCTCGCTGTCATCGATTTCGAGCTTCGTACTGGCTACCCATCCCATGACCGCGCGCATGGCAAAACTCTGCGGTACAGGATCGCTGCTGACCGTTGCGGTGGCGAATACAAGGTCAACAGCCTGCTCGGCGACCAGATTGCGCATCGCCGCATTCCCGGTCACCCGAAACTCCACGTTGGGATAAGCCTTTCTCACCTGCCGGGCGAATTCTTGCCCCCAGCTATAGAGGATCGGCTCGATAATGCCGATGACGAAGGCGCCGCGCTCGCGCCTCACAAGAGACTTCTGCATTCGCTCGTAGAGCTGCATGAACTCGCTCGCAAATTCGGCGACCTCATGGCCTCTTTCCGTAAGCACGATGCCTGGCTGGTCGCGCTGCAGCAGAGGCGCGCTGAGTTCGGACTCAAGGCTGCCGACCCGAATCGATACAGCTGGCTGAGTGAGGTTTATCTGCTTGGCCACCTTTTGGTAACTGCCCAGCTTAGCCAGCCAATAGAATGCTTCCAGCTGCTTGAAGTTCAATACGGTCCTCCCAGATCTCAGTCCGCGGCCCTTGCTGTCGACAAGTGTGCGCTCGACGGCAAACCGGGTCGCGCAACTTTCGCCGGCACCCCCAGAATGTCGACACAGAGGATTCGCGCATTAGGTCAATCTAGCTCGTTGTCGGTACCCAGCCTAGAAGTAGGCTCCATTGAGGCGTCGTTCTTCCATTGCCGTATGCCTCGGTCGCAGCCAGCCGAGTAAGATCAGCTCGTTGAGGGCACCTGCCGACAATGTGTCTGGGTGCGGTCGAGCCGCTGCACCTTATTCTTGGATTCCGTTGAAGAAAAATGGTGCCAGGGGCGGAATCGAACCACCGACACGCGGATTTTCAATCTTAGGTCAATTACTTGGTTCTACTAACCTTTACGCCTATCCGACATTACTTTCATTCCATCAAAAAAGACGCGATGTTCAAACGTTCGCATCGTGCAGGAGTACGAAGGTTATAACGCCAACGATGGTGGCGGCACGATGAAGATGTGGGATGGCGTGATCACTCACCTGGCCGATATGACCGGCGTGACCGTCACCAACTCCATTGAGCTCACAAATGGGATAGCTGTAAGTGCCGGCTACATCGCCATGCTGTCGGCCGATTACCCCCACGTACAGAGCCTAGTTCTTGATTCCCGCTGAGCGCTCCTGCTGATGGAAACGACACGATACAACACACATTAATTTGCCCGCTCGAAGCGCTGCGTTGCTTAATTCTCTAGGCAACTCAGGGCATGCGTTGGCAATCGAAACGTCATCAATCAATGACGGGTCGAGGTATGATGTCCGGGGCATGGGCGACAACTGCCTCAAGCATGTCGAGCGGTCGGACGGGAATGAGAAGTTATATTTACAGCCTTCAAAAACGAAACTCTCCCTTCCAGAAGTAAATACAGCATCGTCAACAAATATTGCTTTGGCGAACGTCTATCTTTCCTTGATGCGTTTTGGGCTGCTCTTATAAGAATGTCTTTCCTCAGAAACGGCTGCCTCAGAAAACCGCCTCGAAGTTATAATTTTCTGGGATGAACTCGTGGCGGTCTTCTTGGTCCGATTTCCCTGCGCGCATCGCTTGGTAGAACACTATAACGGTGAGTTCTTCATCTAGATTCGACAAACGCGCTTTGCGGAGCGCTTCGCGCCCAGCGGCGATTGCTTTGGCGTTGGGTTGCACGTTTTAGCTCCTTCAGTTTGATTTTTCTGCGCGCTTCGAGTTTTCTGATTTCTGCCTCCAGAGGAGCAAGCATTTTCAATGCCATCTGGTGTCTGAATTCCACAAAATCTTCAATGTGCAGAAACTCCAATTTGTCTTTTGGGGAAGGAAAGGTCAGGCGCCTTGCCCCGAAAATGCTCGGATCAATGTCCATCGGCGCGATGCACTCTTCGGCGGATATGACAGGTAGCATATCTGGAAGCTGTTGAAGGCATTTCGCATCAGGTATGACAACGATCTTGCATTCAGCCGTCTGTCCAGGAACGATCACTTCGATATTGCCGGCATGGATGGCGCTACGAATGTCGCGATGGAAGTCTTTCCCGAAATTCTTGGCACGGGGAAGGTGTAGAAGCCCAATCCGACCCTCGCGGGATGCGTCATTCAAGTCTTCAAGGGTTCGCGAGAGAGACATGTCCGCCACAAGAAGGACGTCGATCTTGACTGGATCATCCCCTTTCTCCACGACGATCCTCGGCACTGGAAAAGATCTGCGGTCATGTCGGATTGCGAGATCATCGGTTTGTTTGCGCCAAAAGGCCGATGCTTCCTTGTATTCCCGGCGCGCGCCATAGTGGAGAGACGCTAGGCCGGCTGATCCAGCGTTGGTCAAGGACATCGGCCGCGACAGGATGAACGCAAGAGGTACGAACTTCCAAAGGATGCGCTCGTTGTGTCCGGTCATCATCATCACGCGGAAATACAGCTCTGAATCCGACGAAAAGCGGACTTCATCCCAGCCGCCGAGTTCCTTAACGATTTTTGATGGAAGCAGCAGGGAAGATGTATTTTCGGTGATGCAATAGCCGCTCCGGGGTTTTGCGGCTCCGACAAGATCAGCGGTGGCTCGCACCCCGTATGTCGAATTGAAGGTGTGTCCCTTAAGGATATCTCCCACCTGCGCCGCTATTCGCTGTGGGTGGGACCAATCGTCTGCATCATTTACGGTGACGTATTCACCACTCGATGCGGAGAGCCCTGTATTTCTGGCTTTGTAGACACCGCCGTTCACCGGCTGCCTGATGGGTATTACGCGCTCATCATTGGCAGCAATCGCCTGAACTATCGCCCATGTGTCGTCCGTACTGGCATCGTCCACAATGATGAGTTCGAGATTGCGCCAAGACTGCTCAAGGATGCCTCGTGCAGCCATCTCAATCGTCTCTTGGGCGTTAAACGACGGCATGATAACTGAGACTTTCAGGCCGTCTTCAATCGGAGAAACATCAGCAGTTACGTTGTCGATGGCTAGCGGTTCGCTGGCATTTCGCAATTTTAGGGGAGCAAACCCGGAGGCCAGCAATGGCTTGTTCAGCCAATGCAGGCGCCTTTCTGGCTCATCATAAAGTGATGATAGTCCGACGCAAAGTCGCGGGTCGTCCTCGTTGCCTACGTGGTCCAGGGCGAGAGATCTAGCCTCCTCGAAACTCCCAGCTCGGCGGAGGATGTCCATTTCATAGATGACAAACTGGAGTTGCTCAGCATTTGCGGGAGAAAGCTGTTTCGCAATTGAAAGATTTTCCAATGCAGCATCCAGGTCTCCATCTGCCGCAGCTTTGCGTGCCAAGCCCCATGCTGCCTGGTATCGCTCCTCTTTCGTGCCTGTTTGCTTCAGTTTTTCAAGCTCGGCAGCGGCATATTTCGAGTATCCACCCCACAACATTATGTCGAGCGTGGGGTGGACCTTGTAAATGGGCGCGGTCATTTGAGATCTCATCCCTCTAGCGAACGCAACTGTTTGGCATCATCCAAATCAAACTTCAATGCGGGTGAGCTGAGAGCGCAACCGACTGGTGGACTTCTCAGGAGCGCGTTGCTAGATCGATACTATGATAGCGAAGCGCCTGATTTTCTCATTCATAGTCCTGTCTATCGCCGTTTTAGGTGCCGCATATTCGGATTTCGGTATAAGCGAATACAAGCTGCAAACCAATGCAGAGTTGAGGGAGCTTGAGAGCAAGACATATTGTCGATCTTACAACGATAAGTTTGATCGAGGTCTTGTTACATGCCAAAATTTCAGGGGTATGGATAAGGATATATTCATATGGGGAGATAGCCATGCAAAGCATTTGGTTGCAGGCTTTTCGGAAGTCTTCCCTAATTACAATGTGTTTGTTCTTTACATGACAGGGTGCGTCCCCCAATCTGGATTCCAAGGTTACCTGCGAGATTATAAGGATGATCGGACGATCGAGTGCGTTCGACGTAACAAGAACGCTCTTCAGTTTTTCTTTGAGAGACAGCCTACAAATATAATTATTACAAGCGCAAAGCGCGATAAGCCTGAGCGAATGGCCTCAATCGCGAAGGATCTGGCAATCTTGCTAGGCCAACATGGACACAACGCCGTCGTTCTCGGCGACTTTATACGTCCTGGAGTAGCCTTGAATGGATGCCAAGATTGCGAGCCAGACAAAAGGCAGGTTCTGCAGGAACTCAGATACAACAAGAGGTTTCATAAGGAGTTCCCGGAAGCCGTTATGCCTGATCTGTTTCAATGTCCTGGCGGAGAATGCATTTTCTATGCGGGTGGCAAACCCATCCATAGAGACAACCACCATCTTAGCATATTCGGAGCGACAGAAATGGTGGGCCGTATGAAAGATCATATTCCGCTGAACTAACGGTCTCTCGCACTCATGAGCTGAGCGTGCGCCATCTTGTCTGTTACGAGGGCAGGCGAACCGGAGAATTCAAGTACGATCGTGCGACGGCCGACCTTTTAGGGTTGTTCAAGAGGCAAGACGGGTTGCGTTGAGGTTATTGATAATGCTGTCTCTGCGATTGAGCGCGGCCCACTTGTCGGGGAAACGCTCATAGACTTGGATGAGACGGTCAACGGGGGCCAAGACCTCGGTGCAGATATAGCTGAAATTGGGCTCTCGCCCGAACCAATCCAGCATTTTTGCTTCGTCAACCGGATCGTGGACATGCGATTTTGTTTTTCCCTTGGGCCACTTGTATGGAACGCTGACGACGACAACATTCCCGATCGAAAGCAGTTTCTGGGCAAATTCCCGAGCTGGCGGAACATGCTCTAGAACCTGCATGCAAGTGACAATGTCATAATGGCGGTCGGGTTCCCACGCTAAAAAGTCTCCGGTGAATGAATGGACGCCGGGCGCTTCGTAGGGGCGTTTCAAATCGACTGAAGCCCGATGTGGAATGAAATCAAACCAATCTACATAGGGGCATCCGGCTGAACCTACGTCGATAATCGAGCGCGCCTTTTTGCCGATCCGCTCTACGAGGACGCGGGCGACTTGGTAATAGAGTATATCCTTACGCTCTTCCCAATATTGGTTGCTTGCATTGTTCATAATCTCCCTCTCCCTGTGAGATTGCTTACGCCAGAGAATTTCTCGCTGCAATTCATATTGCCAGGAGGCCGCCTACCCCCACGAGCGGTCCTCTACCTAGCAGGCAACCATAAGTAAATACCCTCAACTGTTCAGTTGCGTTACCCAGGAGCGCCCATGTCTCTCTTTGGCTCCCCTGCTGGAGCACGATGTTGCAGCAAGCGGGACAGGAACGTCCGCAGCTTGCGCTCTAGCCATTTGGTTACAGCCACGCTGAGTAGTAGGACGGCAATGAGGACAAAAGCCAAAGCAAAGTATCGTGGAAGACCAGCGTCAAGCAAGACGCGGATCATTGCCGCGCCCACGACAGTATGGAGGAGATAGAGCGGATAAGTCGCAAGGCTGCCGGTTTTAATCTGCCTCGATATAGGGCCGAGATAGCGGGACAAGGCAGCATCAAATCGGACTGCGGCGATGAGGAGCAGCACGGAAATGAGCCAAACGGCAATTGATGCCTGCTCCCAAAGCTCTAGTCCGAGATCGCGCGTCGCTGTTGGGTAGATCACCACGCAGCCGCCGATCGAGCAGATTGTGACCGCTACGATTCTCCACCATGTGAATCTGCCGGCAATCGCATTCCAGATAACGACCCCAACCGAAAAGAACATACCGTGATGCAGCAGCAGAAGCTGAGCATCGCGGGAAGAAATCAGTCCTCTGAATGGGTTCGAGGGTCGGCCATGGTAGAGCGCAAACACTATCCAAATCAGCGATGTGATTGTTCCCACGCCGATCATGATGAGCTCCAATCGGCGCAGCTGGCCGATGGCCAAGAGCATGAAGACAAGGGTGTAGAAGGCGATCTCCACGCCCAACGTCCAATAGACGCCATCGATCCAGGGTCCATAGGGCCAAAGCGACGCGGAGCGTAGATATCGGTCAAGCAGGTCGGCTGGCTCTCGCCAACCAATCGCCAATGCAACGGCTAAGGTGATTGTCGCGCAGATCACCGCTCCGGGAAATAGGCGCAGAAAACGCCGATACAGGAAAGACAGGGCGGTGCTGGATCGCGCGGTAAAGGCTATCACGAAGCCGGAGAGCATGAAGAACACTTCAACGCCGACCCAACCGAAATGGGTGAGCTGCGCAACTTCCGGGAACTCTGCGCGTCGTTGAAGGATGCTGCCCGGCGTGGACCGCTCGTTTGCCCAAGACCAAAACCCGAGGTGGAAGGCAACTACCAATAGAGCGGCAAATATGCGGACCAGATCCGCTCCAATGTACCTTTCCTGGGACAACGCTCCGCTCCCGTTTCCCTTCGTTCCGGCCGGCCCGACCACGCAGGGAGGTCCGTTATGGCGGCTTCTAACTACCGTTCACGCCGGGAAAATGAAAGGCCGATTGCAGCCGATTCCGAGTGCGAGTTCACACTGCCCATCTAGCTACGAAGGAACCTGATGATGTTTGACGACGCGACCGTTCGCGCGGTCGAGCAGCCTTGCTCCGCGCATGAAAGTGGAAGCTGCCATGCTGCCGACCATTGCCGAGGTTGAGAGCAATGGGCAGGTGTTCGCGATGGTCGCACGGTTCGAAAGAGTCGTTGATCCTCTGGGAGGGGCGTTATTTCGATGAGCGGCTTACAAGCGCCTTACCGGGGCGGCTCCGGTCTCGCGGGCATCAGGCATGCTGCGCATGGGCTCGACGGGTGCCCGAGTTCGCGAGCTGCAGGCACTTCTCGTCCGTGCCGGTCACGCGCTGAAAGTGGATGGCGACTATGGGCCAAGCACCAAGAGCGCAGTACTGGCCTTCCAGCGCTTCGCAGGCCTCATTGCGGACGGCGTTGCAGGCCCCGAAACGATGCGCGCTCTCGCATCGTTCAAGGTGGCCCCTGATGAAAGACCGGGCGCTGTCGGCCCGCTCCAGACAGATCAGGCCAAGCAGGGGGGTACAGCGATCCTTGGGGGCGCCGCAATCGAAACGGCTCGGCAGCAAATCGAAAACGCTGCCGATCGATTGGCCCCTATTCCTGGCTTTGAATGGCTTTCTGGCGCGCTGACCGTTATTGCCGTGCTCCTCGTGCTTGGCGGCCTTGGATGGGCTGCTTACGGCTGGTGAGCAAACCGCCAAACCAACGAGGGCGACATTGCCCCGGTGAGGACGTGATGTTCGGGATCGGAATATGGATTCAAATCGGGATCGTCCTCGCCGTCATGTCAGGGCTCGCTTGGTCGCACTCGGCCGAATTCCGCGCCGGCCGCGCTGCCGAGCAGGGAGCAATTTCCCACCAGATCAGAAAGGAGAACGCCGATGCGGCTGAAGCATCTGAGGAATGGCGCGCTCGCTATCGTCTCTGCGTTGCTGGCGGCGGCCTGCACGACTTCGAAACCGGCGCCTGTGACCGCTGATGGCCTACGGCAGGTCGTTGGCACGTCCTTTTATTGGTGCGCAGGGGCGAACGCCGGAAGACCAGGAGAGGATTGACGAGACCTCCGGGGGCTTTGCGGAGCCTCGGTCTGGACGCCATCGGAATGCGCCAAGCACGGACGCGAGAGCCGACAGGAAGATTGAGAATTGACGGAAGGGAGGGATTATATGCAGGAACCAGCTCGAAAGATTGCCGAGAATGTTATCGTCCTGGCGCTGGCGCGGTCTCTCAATGCTGGCAATGCCAACGATTGGGCTTATCTTATGGCTCTATATCGGTTGGCAGGAAAACAAGCTCAGCGCGATCCGTATGCAGGTGACGATCGCGCAGAATTCCGCGACGTCCCTTCCGAGAAAGCTACCGATGTGAGCGGCCGGCTCATCGCTGTGGAGACGAAGCAGGTGCAGGATGCTGCGGCGGGTGCCCGGTTCCAGTCTGAAATGCTCGGGCGCATGGATCGCATGCAGGATGCGATTGTAAGCCTCTCGAACTCGGTATCGGCATTGACTGCGACGGTGCAGGCGCTTGCTGAAAACCAGCGAGAAGGTCGCGCCGAGTGTGGCTTGAAGACCTTGAAAATCAAGGAAACTGGCTTGCCACACGACAACATGAAATCAGAGAACGTAGCCGAGAGGGTGACGATTAAGATCTCGATATGTTCGGCAAATTTATGGTGCCCAGGGGCGGAATCGAACCACCGACACGCGGATTTTCAGTCCGCTGCTCTACCAACTGAGCTACCTGGGCTTGCCGTCCGCATCGATTGCGCGTCCGTCGCCATCTCGACGGGCTGACGCTTCGTCGAAAGCGCGTGGGTTATAGCATGTGAATCGACGCTGTCCAGCGCATCCCTTCTCAAACGAAGAGCTTTTTTTCGCGCGAATGCCAAAGCCTGAAACACTTGACTTAGATGCGCCGGAGGTAGTGCAATGGCAGGCTTCCCCTGGTTGATCGTGCCATGACATAGGTCTGTCGCGCGCTGAGCATCAGAACCCCCGCGGCAAGGAGCAAACAGCATGAAAGTTTCGAGCCCCGGCGTAACTTCTCCTTTCCTGTTCTCCGATAGACTGCCTTTTCCAATTCCGATCTTGATGGTGACGAAAATGCGTCGTGTTCTTTTTCTTTCCTTCGCCCTGTTTCTTTACCCTTTCGCTGCTTCGTCGGAGCCGCTTCAATGGTCCAGCGAAAGCCTGCCGGATCCGGTCCAGTCGATCCTCACCGGCTATGAGAAAATGTGCAGCGACATCGATGGCAAGCTCGAATCAGGCTTCGACCAGCCGATGATCATGACAGGCGATATAGACGGGGACGGGGTTCAGGATTTCATTCTCAACCCGCAGAACATGCAGTGCAGTGCTGGCGCCACCACCTTCTGCGGCAATGGCGGATGTTATATTTCGCTTGCGCTTTCCGGTCAGAATTACGCCGAACCCGTCACGATCATGGGTGGTGCGCCGGCCATTTCCCAGAGCGAAGAGGGAACCATGCTGAACGTTTGGGTCAGCAACGCCAACTGCAAAACCACGGAAGCTGCGAGTTCGTGCCTCGGCCGCTATTCGTGGGCGGATGGCAAGCTCACAACTACTTACGAAGCTCGGCAGTTTCAGGAGTAGTCCAGGTGCATTCCCTCCAGTTGGCGTGATTTGGCTCAACGCGGAATCACGGCTGCGGACGTGGCATTTTGCCCACGATTCCGGTAATGGACGCCCGCGTGGCGGGCGTCTATGATCCGCTGGCAACCTAGGACGGCAGCATGGACTATCAGCGGTTCTTCTCCGAGGCTATCGACCAACTTCACGCGGAGCGGCGCTACAGGGTTTTTGCGGATCTCGAGCGGATCGCAGGAGCCTTTCCGCGCGCCATCTGGCGCGCCGATGGAAAGGCACGTGAGATCACTGTCTGGTGCTCGAATGACTATCTGGGCATGGGCCAGCATCCGGATGTGATCGCCGCCATGCAGGAGGCTGTCGGCCGGATCGGCGTGGGCGCTGGCGGCACTCGCAATATTTCCGGCACAAACCACCCGCTGGTGGAACTCGAGGCGGAACTGGCCGACTTGCATGGGAAAGAAGCCGCCCTCGTTTTCACCTCCGGTTTCGTTTCCAACGAGGCTTCGATCTCGACCATCGCGCGCCTCCTGCCCAATTGCCTGGTCCTTTCAGACGAACTCAACCATGCCTCCATGATCGAAGGCGTGCGCCGTTCCGGGGCAGAGAAGAAGATTTTCCGCCACAACGACCTGGAGCATTTGGAAAGCCTGCTGAGGGCCGCAGAGCCCCGCCGGGCAAAGCTCATCGTGTTCGAGTCGGTATATTCGATGGATGGCGACATCGCGCCGATCGCGGAGATTGCCGACCTTGCCGACCGCTATAATGCGATGACCTATATCGATGAGGTGCATGCTGTCGGCATGTATGGTGCACATGGCGGCGGGATCACCGAGCGGGAAGGCCTCGCACACCGCATTGATGTGATCGAGGGCACGCTGGCAAAGGCGTTTGGCGTCATCGGCGGCTATATCGCAGGGTCGGCATCGCTCGTCGACGCAGTACGCTCCTACGCGCCCGGATTCATCTTTACGACTGCGCTGCCGCCTGCCATCGCAGCGGCTGCCACCGCATCGATCCGGCATCTGAAGAAATCGAACGCGGAGCGCGAGGCGCAGCAAAGGCAGGCGCGACGGACAACGGAGGTTTTGCGTGCGGCCGGCCTTCATGTCATGCCGTCCGAAACGCATATCGTGCCGGTCCTGGTCGGCGACCCCGAGCTTTGCAAGAAAGCGAGCGACCGGCTTTTGGAAAAACACAGCATCTACATTCAGCCGATCAACTATCCCACTGTTCCGCGCGGAACAGAGCGCCTGCGCATAACACCCACGCCCTTCCACTCGGACGACCTTGTCGAGAAGCTGAGGGACGCACTGCTTGAGACCTGGCAGGCTCTCGGCATCAGCTTCAACGAAGCGAATCCTACGTCGGCCGCGCGGACAGATCGCATCATCCCGCTGGTGGTCTCGAAATCAGGCGGATAGAACGGGATTGGTGAGGCGGATCAGGTGCCGCCTCACTGCCTGCCTTCTTTTCTCTCCATGGCGGCTGTGGCCGCCTTTCGCTTATCTTCTTGCCAGCAGATCCCGAATTTCCGTCAGGAGTTGGACATCCTGAGGCGGTGCCGCGGGCTCAGCCGGCTGCTCTGCTTGCCGCCTGCGCAGCCTGTTCACGGCCCTGACCATCAGGAAAATGATCCAGGCGAGGATGAGGAAGTTCAGAAGAACGGTGATGAAATTGCCGTAGGCCAGCACTGCCCCCTGCTCACGCGCCTGGGCAAGCGTATCCGCTGTCACACCGGAAGCGAGCGGGACAAAATAATTGGAGAAGTCGAACCCGCCGAAGACCGCGCCCACGATGGGCATGATGATGTCGTCGGTCAGAGAGCTGACGATGCCGCCAAATGCGCCGCCGATAATCACGCCCACGGCCAGGTCTATGACATTGCCTCGGGCTATGAACTCCCTGAATTCATTCAGCATTCCGTTTGCCATTTCAGTCCCCCTGGCACGGTTGAGAATCCGGGTGACCCACACCCAGCGCTTATCAGAATAGCAAATGTGAGCGAACAGGGAATCTTTGTTGTGCCTGCGCTCTGTACGGATGGTCGAAAGAAGCATTGCGCGCGCTGCTCCGCTATGCTTCGCTTGAAAAACGAGTGGAGGAAAGAGGGCGGCGGCCGTGCAGGGCTGGGTCATCGCGATCATCGCCATCGGCTACGTCACGTTTCTTTTCGTGATCGCGAGCCTGGGAGATCGGCGCGCAGCCGCAGGCAAGATGTCCGGCACCCGCCCGCTCATCTATGCCCTGAGCCTGGCGATCTACTGCACGTCCTGGACATTTTTCGGCTCGGTGGGGCTCGCGACGGAGCGGGCCTTCGAATTTCTGGCGATCTATATCGGGCCTGTCCTCGTCTTTATCTTTGCAAACCGGCTGCTCGGGCGCATCATCCGGCTTGCGAAAAGGGAAAAGATCACATCGGTCGCTGATTTTCTGGCGGCCCGTTACGGCAAGAGCTTCGCCATTGCCTCCGTGGCGGCGATCATCGCCACTTGCGGCACCATTCCCTACATTGCCTTGCAACTGAAGGCGATCTCAGCCTCGGTAAGCCTGATGGTGGAGCACTATGACGGGGCGCTGCCATCGATCGAGTTCTTCATCGGCGATATCTCGCTGCTGATCGCGATGCTGCTGGCGCTCTTTGCCGTACTCTTCGGTACTCGGCACGCGGACGCGACGGAACATCAGAATGGCCTCGTCCTCGCCGTGGCAATTGAATCGGTGGTCAAGCTCGCCGCCTTTCTCGCCGTCGGCATTGCCGTTACTTTCTTCCTGTTCGGAGGAGCAGGCGAACTCGCCAGGAAGGTGGCGGCGGAACCTAAGGTGGTCAACGCTTTCACGCATCCCACCTCGCTCGCAACATGGGTGGTGATGACGACGCTCAGTGCCTGCGCCATTATCATGTTGCCGCGACAGTTCTATGTAACCATTGTCGAGAACAAGGGGCCGGACGAGCTCAAGCGGGCGGCCTGGCTCTTCCCGCTCTATCTCGTGCTTATCAATCTCTTTGTCATACCGATCGCGTTCGCCGGAATTCACGCCGTAGGCGACCGTACGAATTCCGATCTCTACGTTTTGGCCGTACCGCTCCTTGCCGGGCACGACGCATTGGCGCTGCTGGCCTTTATCGGCGGGCTTTCGGCGGCGACAGCCATGGTCATCGTTGACAGCGTGGCACTGTCCATCATGATCTCCAACGACCTCATCATCCCACTTTTCGTGCGCCGGCTATTGCACCCGGAAGGCGGCGAGAAGGAAGACTGGTCGGCCGTTATCCTTAATATCCGCCGTGCTGCAATCTTTGTCATCCTCTTCGCGGCATTCCTTTATTATCGCGAGAGCACCAATAACGCGCGGCTTGCCGCAATTGGTCTTATTTCCTTTGCCGCCATCGCCCAGTTCGCGCCCGCATTTCTGGGCGGGCTGATTTGGCGGGGTGCGAACAGCCGCGGCGCTCTGCTCGGCATGAGCGCTGGCTTCATCATCTGGGCCTATACGCTTTTCTTCCCTTCGGTGGCGCCGGCTGGCACCGAGATTATCACGAACGGCCTCTTCGGCATTGAGGCGCTGCGGCCACAGGCCCTCTTCGGCACGGTGGCGGAGCCGCTCAACCACGGTGTGCTGTGGAGCCTCACTGTCAACACACTCTTCTTCGTGCTGGGCTCCCTCTCACGCGCCGCGAAACCGCTGGAGCGCATTCAGGCGGCCATCTTCGTGCCGCGCGAGGCCGCCCCGATGCCGAGCCTGCGCCGTTTCAGACCGGCTGTTACGGTCAACGATCTGAAGGACACGATCTCTCGTTATCTGGGCGTGGAGCGAACCGAGCGTTCCTTCCTCTCGTTCGAAGCCGAGCAGGGCAAACCGCTCAACGGAAACGATCAGGCGAGCGTGCCCGTCATCCGGTTTTCCGAGCAGCTTCTTACGAGCGCCGTCGGCTCATCCTCAGCTCGCCTTATACTGTCGCTTCTCTTCCAACGGATCGAAAGCTCTCCTCGCGATGCGATGAAGCTGCTCGACGACGCCTCGCTCGCGCTTCAGCATAACCGCGATCTGCTGCAGACGGCGCTCGATCAGATGGAAGAAGGAATCACCGTTTTCGATGAGGATTTTCGCCTCACCTGCTGGAACAGGCAGTTCCGCGCGCTTCTGGACCTGCCTGACGTAATGGGGCAGGTCGGTGTCTCCCTCGGTCAAATTGTGAACCATCTCATCGCCCGCGGGGAGCTTCCCCGGGATGCGGAAAAGACGGTGCTTGAGAGGCTTGCAGCCTTCGGCACGCCATGGGAACTGACATTGCAAAAGAGCGCGCGCATCCTTGAGATTCGCTCGAATGCCATGCCTGGCGGCGGCATGGTGGCCACCTACACCGACATTACTGCCCGCGTTGAAGCGGACATTGCATTGAAGCGCGCAAATGAAACGCTCGAACAACGCGTGGCACATCGCACGGCAGAGCTGATGCGCGTGAACGAGGAGCTTGCCCAGGCACAAAGGCTCGCCGAAGAGGCCAATCTCGGCAAAACGCGCTTTCTCGCGGCTGCGGGACACGACATCCTCCAGCCCCTTAATGCGGCGCGGCTTTATTGCACTCCGCTCAAGGAGAAAACGGACCGTCAGGATCTTCACGCTTTCGTGGAAAGCATCGAGTCCTCGCTCGATTCGGTGGAAACGATCCTCGGCGCCGTTCTGGACATCTCCCGGCTCGATACCGGTGCGCTGAAACCTTCGGAAAGCGTGTTTCGGCTCGATTCCCTGTTGAGCCAGATCGGTACAGACGTCCGCCCTCTTGCTGACGAAAAAGGGCTCCGGCTCACCATAGTGCCCAGCTCGATTGCCGTATGCACTGACCGCAGCCTTCTTCGCCGTCTGGTTCAGAATCTCGTCTCAAACGCCATCAAATATACGCGCCGCGGCCGCGTGCTCGTCGGCGTGCGCCGGCGCGGCGAACTGGTCGAATTAAAGGTGATCGACACCGGGATCGGCATCGCGGACGACAAACTGAATATCGTCTTCAGGGAATTCACACGGCTGGATGAGGGCATGCGCGGGGCTCAGGGGCTCGGGCTTGGCCTTTCCATCGTGGATCGTATCGCACGTGTTCTCAAGCTGGAGATCCGGCTTTCATCAAAGCCCGGAAAAGGTACTTCCTTCTCCGTGATTCTGCCTGCAAGCAGCGCACAACCCGACCTCCTGCCCGATCCGCTGCCATTGGCTGCCAGTCCGAATATTATGCTCGCGGGACTCGACGTGCTCTGCATCGACAATGACGAAAAAATTCTCGATGGCATGCGTGTCCTACTGCAAGGCTGGGGCTGTCAGGTACACACGTCCACGGGCGTTGCCAGCATAGGGGCGCTCCGCATGCCGGGCAATCGGCCGGATCTGATTCTGGCGGATTACCATCTGGATGTCGAAAACGGCCTCGCGGCAATCGGGCAGCTCAGGCACGCATGGGGAATGGAAATCCCCGCCATATTGATCACGGCCGACCGCACCGACAATGTGCGCGCCGCCGCCAAAGCAATGGGCATTCCGGTGCTCAACAAGCCCATCAAACCGGCCTCGCTCCGTGTGCTCCTGATGCGCTATCGCCAGGTGCTTGCAGCTGAATGATCGTATGCGATCGATCGATGCCTAAATGTTTTCGGAAAGAGTTCCCGCGCCGATACGTGAGAGGCAGATCACAGCCTGAGTGCGGCTATCGACCCGGAGCTTCTGCAGTATTGCGGAGACATGCGCCTTGATCGTCGCCTCCGAAACGTTCAAGGCGTAGGCGATCTGCTTGTTTAGAAGCCCTTCGGCCAGCATGGCCAAAACACGCGTTTGCTGGGGCGTGAGCGTGCGCAACCGGGCAATCAGTTCGGAAATCTCAGCATCGCCCTCCTCGCCGAGATCGATCCCGCCGGGAGTGTAAATGCCGCCGTCGAGCACTGTCTGCACCGCGCGGCGCAACTCTTCCATGCGAGCCGACTTCGAAATGAAGCCGGAGGCGCCGAGTTCTACCGCGCGGCGGATTGTCTGTGGGTCGTCATGCGCGGAGACAATAACGATGGGCACGGCCGGAGCCAGGCCGCGTAGCGCCACCAGGCCGGAAAGCCCGCTCGCACCGGGCATCGCAAGATCGAGCAGCACGAGATCGATGTCGAGATCGCCGTCAATAGCTGCTTTTGCGCTCTCGAAATCTTCCGCTTCCAGGATTTCACAATCGGCGCCGAAGCCGCTCAGGGCCTGCTGCAAAGCTCCCCGAAAAAGCGGATGATCGTCCGCAACGACGAAACGATAGTCCGGCAAACAGACCTCCCCGACCGGCTACTCTCTTCTTGTGTTCGCTTCGAGCCGACAGGGGGAAGATTATGCGGGGATCGGCGCGCTTTGCAAGGCTGGAGCCGTCTTGGCGATCCTCAGGTGCGTTCAGAGGGCGTTCCATCCTGATCGGGCGCCTGATCTGCTGGGGTCTTTTCCTGTTCCAATCCCCTCACGATGTCCACAAAACGGCGGAAGAACCGCTCCATCATATTGAGAGACTGTTCGAACTCCTGTTCGCCGGGGAGTCCGCCCGTCGTTTCTTCCTCAAGCGCCTTAACGCGCGCTTCCAAAGCTTCAATTCTCTGCTGCAATGTCTGCCCATCCGGCGCTTCCGCCGTGGCCTCGTTGGCAGCCGGCCGGCAAAGGAGTTCGCCGCCGCGCTCCTGGCAGAGCGTCATGGCGCCGGTCTGCGTGTCCATCCGGACATAACCGTTCTCGGTGCGCTCCAGGCGATACCGCTCCTCGCTCTGGGCCAATGCGGCGCTCTCAAAAAGCGGCAAAAGGCAAAGGCCTGCTATGGCTGCTGATGCTGTACGCATGATCGTTACTCCTCGGTCGGCATTCTAATAGCAGATGAATACGCCGCGATTGAGGTGCAAAAAGCGGTGCCGGAAAGAAAGGAGCACTTCCACCCCAGCCCTGCAGGCATTATAGCCCGGCTATGTCCCGATTAATTTACAAAATATGCCCAGCCAGTCTCTGGCGCGAAGCCGAGGAGCGCGGTTTTTTTATCGGCGCTCCAGTCGATCTGCAGGACGGCTTCATCCATTTCTCCACAGGAGCCCAGATCGAGGAAACGGCCGCCAAGCATTTCAGCGGAGAGCGAGACCTTCTCCTCATCGCCATTGAAGAGGAGAAACTCGGCCAAGAACTCAAATATGAGGTCTCGCGAGGAGGAGATCTTTTCCCGCATCTCTATGGCCGGCTTCCGCTAGCTGCCGTGCGCTGGGTCAAGCCCCTGCCGCTCGGCACCGGCGGCCGGCATGTTTTTCCGGTGCTGGACGCATGATGCATATTATCGACCGGCTGACGCGGCCCGTTCTCTTCGCATTCGATCCGGAGCGTGCGCATGAGCTTTCCATTGCCGCGCTTAAAACTGGCATCCCGTTTTGTAGTGGCGGGGTCCAGAATTCAAAGCTGGCGGTTTCCGTCGCGGGCCTGAACTTTCCAAATCCCATCGGCATGGCGGCAGGCTATGACAAGAACGCGGAAATACCGGATGCGCTGCTCAATCTCGGCTTTGGCTTCGCCGAATGCGGCACGGTTACACCGAAGCCCCAGGAGGGAAATCCGCGGCCACGCATTTTCCGGCTGACGCGTGATCGTGCCGTCATCAATCGGCTCGGCTTCAACAATGAAGGTCATGCGCAAGCGCTGGCCCGGCTTTCATTACGCAAGGGAAAAAGCGGGATCGTCGGTGTCAATATTGGCGCCAACCGCGACAGTTCCGATCGGATGGCAGACTATGAGGAGGGGGTGCGGACCTTCGCAGCCGTTGCCTCATATCTGACGATCAATATTTCTTCACCCAACACCACCGGCCTCCGGGGGCTGCAGGATCGGGAAAATCTCTCCGAATTGCTTCAGCGTGTCATGCGGGTGCGCAACGAGCAGGCTGCGCTGATCAAGCGAAAAGTACCGGTTTTCCTGAAAATCGCACCGGATCTTTCCGAAGAAGCCTTGGCGGATATTGCCCAGGAGGTGCTTGAAAAGGGTTTGGACGGCCTCATCGTTTCCAACACCACCCTTTCGCGCGAAGGGGTCAGTGCGCCCGCGGCAAGCGAGACCGGCGGCCTTTCCGGGGAACCGCTTTTCGAACGTTCAACTATCGTGCTCGCCAAAATGCGCAGGTTGGTCGGACCCGCCCTCCCCATCATCGGGGTGGGCGGCGTCCATTCCGCCGAAACGGCGCTTGAAAAAATGCGGGCGGGCGCTGACCTGGTTCAGCTCTACACCGGTATGGTTTTTGCCGGACCGGGACTTCCTGCTCGGATTGTAAGCAGGCTAGCAGCTTATGCCGAGGCCAACGGGTTGAATTCCATCGCTGAGATCAGGGACAGCAACATCAAGCCTTGGGCGGACCGGCCGCTCGCGTGAGCCCGTCAGGCGAACCTCTGGCGCTTGCGGCAGGATATTGGTTGAACAATGTCAATCAACTCGCCCGGCGGCATCGCCGGCCGTGTGATCAGCGCCTGAGGCTCAAGAGCCGCAAAATCAGAAACACCGGCACCACGATCACCGCACCGAGTACGATATAGCCGAAGAAATCGGCAATAGCGGCAAAGCCCATGTTCCAGAGCCGCAGGACCGTATCGCGCAATGCATGAAGAACGTCCCAGGGCGTCCAGTCGAAGACGCTCATGAGGAAGCCCACGATAAGGGACACCACCAGGAGCTTGATGAGGACGCGTAACGGGCTGTCACCCAGAAACCTTGCCACTGCCGACACGATCCGAACTCCGTAAAAGTTATACTTCCACGGACATATGAGTTCGGCACGGCCAGCGCAACCTCGTGATGCCATGCCAACCGTCATTTGGGTGATGGCGATCGCCTTTGATGTGAACGACGGAAAGGCTGGTTGATTCCCCATACGCGGGCAAACCTTCAATGCTTTGGTTTCATGCAGCCGAATCATCTCATGCGGCTTGTGTACATACAAAAGCGTAATCTGCTCACATATCCGATATCCATAGCGCGTACATTAGCGGTTACGCCAGCGGATGTTATCTTGATCGAGGCGAAGGGCAGGCTTGCGCCTGCGAAAATCCTCTTTGAGGAAAGGTGTTGTATACGATTTACGTGTACCAATAAGGCACGGGGGCGTAGCGTTGGTTATTGGCGTATCAGCCCGTACATCACAAAGGTGGCACCTGGAGCTTCGAAACGGTCAATGGCTTTCAAGCGCTCCGATCTGAGTCAGGGCGGTAAGTAAACGGTCAAAGAGTCATTACTCGTCATGCGGAGAAGCGTACTCGCATGTCCTGCCGCGACTGATCATCCGAACAGGTCATTACTAAGAAAGGGAAAACTTGATGAAACTGTTAGTAGCAACCGCGGCGGCCTGTGTAATCTCCAGTTCCGCCTTTGCGGCTGACATTCTCTATGACGCACCACCAGCTCCTCCAGCACCTCCTCCTCCGCCAGCGCCGTTTAACTGGACGGGTCCCTATGTCGGCGTGTATGGCGGAATCGCAGCCGGCGATATCAAGCACAATCTAAACGTGCTCGGCAACGTGCCTTTCACTGGTCTTCTGACGGAACGTTCCCGGGCAGGTGGGGCTATTGGTGGTATTCAGGTAGGCTATGACTGGCAGGTGAACAACTGGGTTCTCGGCGCAGTCGCGGACATTGCCGCCACTAATTACGAGGTGAAAAACTCATATTATGTTCTTGGAACGCGAATCGCGAAAGATTCGTCAAAGCTGTCCTATCTTGGTACGGTGCGCGCTCGTGCTGGTTATGCCTGGGATCGCACGCTCGTATACGGTCATGGTGGATTTGCCTATGGTAAAACCAAACAGACGAGCGATTTTATTGGAACCGACACATTGAAGCAGAGCCAGACCAGGACCGGATGGACGATCGGGGCGGGGGTTGAATACGCTGTCACGGATCGCATCTCCCTCGGTTCGGAATATTCCTATGTCGATTTCGGCAAGAAGGATATTTATAAGGACGCCAACATTTCCATAAATGAGGATGTGGCCCTCCATTCCGTCAAAGCATTTCTAAACGTGCGCTTCTGATCTCCATTGGACGGAGCAGTCGGGCCGCACGTCCCACATGTGACTGCTCCGTCTTTCCTCAGCGGGCGGAGTGCGCTTGTCGCGCCTGAAGAAGTATGGAGAAGCGGCGATCACTTTGGAACCAGGCTGGAGCGGGCGATGGGGATCGAACCCACGACATCAAGCTTGGGAAGCTTGCGTTCTACCACTGAACTACACCCGCGCGCCCCTGTAGATTGCCTTTCATCCTCGACCTGTCAAGCGGTGGCGCAACGGATTGTGTGGATGCGGCGCGGGTCTTGCCTTCGCGCTCCTCGCCGAAGCTGAGGCATTTGTCAGCGGAAGTGCTTAGAGAGTTTCAAGGCCTGACCCTGGTAATTGGATTTGAGATCCGCGCCATAAAGCGCGCGCGGCAAATCGCCCATCCGTTCGTAGACCAGTCGGCCGACGATCTGCCCATGCTCCAGGATGAAGGGCACTTCGTGGCTGCGCACTTCAAGGACAGCGCGGCTGCCCGTGCCGCCCGAAGCCGAATGGCCGAAGCCAGGATCGAAGAAGCCGGCATAGTGGACGCGGAATTCGCCAACCAGCGGGTCGAACGGAGTCATCTCCGCGGCATAGCCGGGGGGTACGTGGACGGCCTCGCGGGAGACGAGGATATAGAACTCGTCCGGATCGAGGATGAGATCCTTGGAGCCGTAATTGTAGAGTGGTTCCCAGAAGTCGTGGATTTCGTGTGCCGCCTTGCGGTCCACGTCGATCAGACTCGTGTGATGCTTGGCGCGGTAGCCGACGAGACCGTCCGGCCCGCCTTCCAGATCGATGGACAGCGCGATGCCTCCGCCGGAGATGTTGGGGCTCTCCGCTGCCACGAGCGTTTCCCTCTCGTGCAGATCGGCAAGATCGCTTTCGGTGAGAAGGGCGTTGCCGCGGCGGAAGCGGATCTGCGACAGGCGCGAGCCGGGGCGGACGACGATCGGGAAGGTGCGTGGGCTCACTTCCAGATAGAGCGGACCGGAATAGCCGGCAGCGATCTTGTCGAATTCCTGGCCGTGGTCCGTCATCACGCGGGTGAAGATGTCGAGCCGGCCCGTGGAGCTCTTGGGGTTTGCCGAGGCGGAAACATCGGCGGGAAGGACGAGCCCTTCCATGAGCGGAACGATGTAGACGCAGCCGGTTTCGAGAACCGCGCCTTCGCCCAAGGGAATCTCGTGCAGCTTTAGCCGCTCCAGCTTCTCCTCCACCCGGGAGCCGGGCCCGGGAAGAAAGCTTGCGCGCACGCGGTAAGCGACATCGCCCAGGCGCAGGTCAAGGCTTGCGGGCTGGATCTGGTCCGAGTCGAGCGGGCGCGGCGCGGCCAGAGCGCCGGCTTCAAAGAGCGCCGCGATTTCCTTGTCCGGCAGGATACCTGTGCTTGCCAATCTTTTCCCCTTGAGAAAGCTTATGGGAGCTTTACTGTGCGCCGCGATTGACGCAAGCGAAAGCCGGGTCTAAAGGGACTTTATCCCCGTGGTGATTTGGCCGGTCGGCTTGCAGCCACGTTAAAGAAGTCGCTAAAAAGGCCGTGCTCGAAGCTCGAACCGGCTTTCCTGCGGCCGGTTTTTTGTTGAGCGGAGCGATGACAAAAAGATTCAACGACGACTGGAAGCCTCAAACCCGCCTTGTTCATGGCGGCACACTGCGCTCCTCCTTTGGCGAAACCTCCGAAGCCCTCTATCTTACCCAGGGTTTTGTCTATGAGACCGCCGAGGCGGCCGAAGCGCGCTTCAAGGGTGAGGATCCGGGTTTCATCTACTCGCGCTATGCCAATCCCACGGTGGACATGTTCGAGAGCCGCATGGGCGCGCTCGAAGAGGCCGAGGATGCACGCGCTACCGCCTCCGGGATGGCCGCCGTGGCAGCGGCCCTCCTGTGTTCGGTCAAGGCCGGCGACCATGTGGTGGCAGCGCGCGCGCTTTTCGGCTCCTGCCGCTGGATCGTGGAAACGCTGATGCCGCGCTACGGCATCGAGACGACGCTCGTCGACGGTACGAGGATGGAGGCGTGGGAGGAGGCGGTGCGCAAGAACACAAAGCTGTTCTTCCTGGAAAGCCCGACCAACCCGACGCTCGAAATTTGCGATATTGCCAGTATCGCCAAGCTTGCCGACAGCATCGGCGCGCGGCTGGTGGTGGATAACGTCTTTGCCACGCCGCTCCTGCAGAAGCCGTTGGAACTGGGCGCGCATGTGGTGGTCTATTCCGCAACGAAGCATATCGATGGCCAGGGGCGCTGTCTCGGCGGCGTCGTGCTTTCCGACAAGGAATGGATCGACGAGAACCTGCACGACTACTTCCGGCATACCGGCCCCAGCCTTTCGCCCTTCAACGCATGGACGCTGCTCAAGGGTCTGGAGACGCTACCCATGCGCGTGCGCCAGCAGATGGAAAGCGCGGCGCACGTTGCGGATTACCTGGCCGATCATCCGAAGGTCGAGCGCGTGATCTATCCCGGCCGGCCCGATCATCCGCAGGCCGATCTCGTAAAGCGTCAGATGAAGGGCGGCTCCACGCTCGTCTGCCTTGACATCAAGGGCGGCAAGCAGGGTGCTTTCGCATTTTCAAACGCCCTTGAGATCATCCGCATTTCCAACAATCTCGGCGACGCCAAGAGCCTGATCACGCACCCGGCCACCACAACGCACAAGAACCTCTCGGAGGAAGCGCGGCTCGAAGCCGGGATCCAGCAGGGAACACTGCGCCTGTCGCTCGGCCTGGAAGATACGGAAGACCTCTTGAAGGATATCGAGCAGGCGCTGGCGACCGTGTAAATGCGCAACCGCGTCGGTGCACCGTCCGTGAACAGATCGCCCGAAAGGCATCGGGCGCGGATGTGGTTCTCCCTGGCGCCGGCGGTCGTTTCAGTGCTGCTCTCGGGGTGGGCAATCGCCAGCGAGGCGGACTGTCTTCACCTTGAGCCAAACGAGACGCACCAGTTTCAACTGACCGCCTCGGATGCGGCAAGTGATGAGGTGGTGTGGATGGTCGATGGCGTTGCGGGAGGAGCGCCCGAAATTGGAACAATAACCGGTCAGGGCCTCTACACCGCGCCGGCTAACATGGACAAGGCCGTCGATGTTCGCGTCACGGCAGCGTTGAAAGGGGATGCAGCGCTGCTGGTGACGCGCGCAGTCTGCAACGCGGTCTACACCCGGCCGGGAAGAACCCTGCACGTTGCCCCCGGCGGCTCCGACCTGAATGCGGGCACGGCCGCATCCCCCTGGGGCACCATTCAGCATGCAGTCGATCAGGCGCAGCCGGGCGACACGATCCTCGTCCATGGCGGCGTCTATAACGAAACCGTACAGATCACGCGCTCCGGTTCCGCGGAAGGCGGCTTCATCACTTTGATGGAAGCGCCGGGCGAGACCGCGGTGATCGATGGCGCCGGCCTAGTCCAGCAGCCCTATGGAACGCGCGGCTTGATAACACTTTCCGGTGCCAGCTATGTCCGTGTCAAGGATTTCGAGCTTCGCAACTACAAATCGGAAAGCGAGTTCATCGTGGTTGGTGTGCTCGTGCGAGGTTCAGGTGAGCGCATCGAGATACGCGACAATGTCATTCACGAGATCGAGGCCAACAATCCTCCCTCGCGCGGCAATGCCAACGCGCTGGGCATAGCGGTTTACGGCGAGGAGACCTCGCCGATCCGCAATGTGATCATAGACGGGAACGAGCTTTTTCACCTCAAAACCGGCAGGAGTGAAGCGCTCACGGTCGGCGGCAATGTGGAAGGCTGGCAGATCACCAACAATCTTGTCCGCGACAATGATTTCATCGGAATAGATGCGATCGGATATTACATCGACGGCACCGAGCGGGATCGGGCTCGCCAGGGATGGATCGCCGGAAACACCGTGCGTAACCTTTCCAGCGCCGGTAATCAGGCCCTGACCTTCCAGGCGGCAGCCGTCGGTATTTATGTGGATGGCGGGCGCGACATCACCATCGAGCGAAACACAGTCGAAGCAAATGACGGCGGCATCTGGTTGTTGAGCGAACGTCCCGGCAAGAACACCAGTAATGTCGTTGCTCGAAACAATCTGGTGCGTTTCAACCGCGATGCCGGCATTCTGGTGGGCGGCTATGACGAAAGCCAGTCCGGCGGAGCGGAGGACGTAACGATCATCAACAACACCCTATTGGAAAACAACGGCCGCGATGTTCCGGGCATTCATTCAGGCGAGTTCCAGATCGGCCATAACGCGCATGGTATTCGCTTCCTGAACAATATCCTCTACGCGGGCGAGAAGGGTTACGTGATCACAAAATTCTCTCCAGCCGATTCAAGCTCAATCGCGATAGGGCACAATCTCTATTTCACCTCCGCGGGTGGCGAGCATACGCGCTGGTTCTGGATCGACCGCAACTTTTATAACGACGGCAGGCCCGGCGGCGATTTTGAAGCATTTAGATCCGCCAGCGGCGACGTCGGCAGCGCCGTCGAAGACCCCGACTTCCGGGACCTTGCGATGCAGGATTTGCGCCCCGGTTCGAATTCGCCGGCAATCGACAGCGGTTCGGATTTGGGACCTGCCGCTACGGGCCTATGGGATAATGTCATGGGCACTCGGGTGATGGGCTCAGCCATCGACCGAGGTGCGTTCGAAATGGCCGACTGAGTAGACGGGTACCTCCCGGTCTCTCGACACTGGGTCTGCCGCCTATAGCACTGAAGCTTTCTACAGCGGTGCTTGCAATGCCGGGCAACATCTGCCGTGTTTCGTCGGAAAACGGCGCATCATTCGAAAAAGCGATTACTTCATAGCATCAAAAACGGGTGATCTGCCGCACCGGCAAAGGAGCGACAGATGAACCTCTTGGACAATGGCCTTTTCTCTTCTTCGCAGGAGGGTGCGGGCTTCGACGCGTTCATTCTCGATCGCGGCGGAGGCAATAGGCAAGCGCTTGTCCGCTATCTTCAAGCACGCCGACAGATGTTTTTGCACGACAGCTCAAAAACAGTTCTGCGGAACGAGAATCCCGCCCATCTCCTGCGCGCTGTGGAAGTGATCGGCGACGCCTTGGAACTGCTCGATCGGTTCAAGCATGTGGATTTCCGGCGGGTGCTGCAAACGACCGGCAGGGAAGAACGCTGAGCATAAACATCTTTGGAGCTCGGTAGGCTAGCGGCAGTCTATCCGATGAAATATTTCCGGCCAGAGGGGAGGGCTTGCCAGAGAGGCGAAATGATCGTTGCGAAATTATCGAGAGCCGGCTGTGAGGATCGATTTTTCTCCCTCGATCCAGGCGAATACCGCCTCGGCTCTGATTTCAACTGTGAAATAGCGTTGATTCACTCAGAGATCGCCCCGGAGCATCTGATGCTCAAGGTGGGGGAGGGCAGCGCTTCGGTTCTATTGAAACCCGGATCGGCGGCCACGTTTTTCAACCACGCAGCACAACGCAATTTACCGCTAAGTCAGGAGGAATGGACGCCCTGGCGTCCGGGCGATCGACTGGTCATCGCGGATATCTTCCTTGAACTCGATGGCGTGAAGGCGGAGGAACCTGACCGGGGGGAGTCTGCAGGCAAGCCGGTCAAAAGGCGCGTTTCACGCAAAATCGCCCTGGCCGCAGCGGCCCTTGCTGTTTTAGCAGGAATCGGGAATTCGCTGTTTACGCGTGAGCTTGAAGGCTCCACCATGGCCCGCGCTGATCAAGAACAAGCGGGCCGAACGGATCCTGCGCCGGTCGCGGGGCAGGCATGTCCGGATGATGCGGCGCTCGCCAGGATACTGCAATTTCCGGGGGCCAGGATAGAGCGGCTGGGCTGCAGCGGCGGAAACTGTAGCGCCACGCTCCGGGCGAGCGATGCGGCGGTTCGCGAGCGTGTGCAAGCCAAGCTGACGGACACCCGAACGCCGCTCGCGGTCGACATCTTCGTCGACAGCGAAATCGCTGAGGCCGCCAAGCTGATAATTGCAAGTCTGGGCGTCGAGGCACGTGTACTCGGCAACAAGGATGGCGTTATCACGCTATCGGCAATCTGCGACCGGGAGCTGCGCAAGAGGCTTGCCGGAATCCTGAAGGCGGACGTGCCGGGCATCGCCGAAGTGCGTTTTCAGCCCGCCTCGCCAGCCGATCTCGATACCATGGCTAAGCGCGTCGTGGCGCTGTGGCCCGGTGCCTACCCCTATGTGGTGACCGACGACGGGACCGTTGTTCGCCCCGGTGAGCAGTTGGGGCAGAACAGCAGGCTGGTCGAGGTCACCGGGCAACACCTTCTCGTAGAGATCGACGGGCAGCGGCAAAAGGTTGTTGTGAAATGAGAACACCGGAAGCGGAGTTTTCGAGCGATGACATCTTTATTCTTGGCAACCTCGCCTCATTGGCGACGCGCCTCGGCCTCGGCAGGCACGCGAGATCTCTCTGGAGGCTGGTCCAGGACGTTCGCCCCGAAAACGCCGCAGGCTTCCTGATCGAAGCCATGTATCTCTTTACCACCGGGAACGTAGCGGCCGGCATCAAACTCCTTGAGGAAGCGGGTGCTCTTCAAGCCGCAGTAAACCGTGATGAGGCGCTCGCCTTCCATCTTTATCTCCTGCAGCAGGATGGTCAGCTCGAGCGCGCTTATGTGCTGGGCACTTCGTATCTTCAGGAGGGCCTGCTTCGAACAGAAGCGGCCCTGGAAACCGTGCAGATCGTCGTTGACGAATGTGCCGCCGCATTGGGGTTCGGTGAACCTCGGCAGCTGTCGAGCGGCAAGGGAGACCTCCAGTGAGTACGTCCTTTACATTGAGCGCACCGCCGCCAGCCGAACCTTGTCCGACCGGCATCAGCGGCTTGCAAGACCGTTTGGTCGAGTGCCTGCATCAGCAGGAAAGCACGATTGTCGGCGATATCGAAAATGCGTTGGAGCTTTCCGGCCCGCTGATGAGCCTGCCCAAGCCTCTTCAGGAACAGTTCCGCCGCTGGGCAGAGCAGCCGCAATATCAGACGCCTGAAATGAGAAGAGTACTGGAAGCCGCCAAGAATAAGATCATCCAGATCCACAATGACAATCGCGAATACATCAGCAACAAGGTGGCGTACAACGCCGACAAAATCCGGCTCGAATTGTCCATAAAGGCGATCGGCAAAGTGATAAGCGGCGTGCAGCAGCTGCTGTCGAGTCAGTGATGCACTCCCTAGCCTTTCCTCCGCTGGATTGCTCTCGTCCCCGCCTGAGCCGGCTTGGCGCGGTGCTCCTCGCTTTTGCGCTCTGCGCCTTTTTATCCGCCTGCAAGGTGCCCCTCTATTCCGGGTTGAGCGAGCAGGAAGCCAACGACATGCTCGGAAAGCTTCTGGAGTACGATATCGATGCCACAAAGCAGGCGGACAAGGATAATTACATCACGCTGCTTGTGGACGAGGCGCAGTTTGGCCAGGCCGTGGACCTTCTTAAAAGTTTCGGCCTGCCGCGACCTCAATTCGAGACGATCGGCAAAGTGTTTACCGGCGACGGGCTTGTGACAAGCCCGGTAAAGGAGTGGGCACGCCTGAACTTCGCGCTATCGCAGGAATTGTCGAAGATGGTGTCTTCCATCCCCGGCGTGGTTTTGGCGGAAGTGCAAATAGCCAACCCGCGCAAAACCACACCTTTCGATGAAGTGCCGCCGCCCAGCGCCTCCGTCCTTGCAATCGTAAACAGGAGTGCCGTGACCGCTGAGCTCGTTCCGCGGATAAGGCAGCTTGTCGCCCACAGCATCGAAAACGTTCAGTACGAAAAGGTTGGCGTGGTCGTGTTGCCTGTAGATCCACCTCCCCCGCCCACCATCGAATTTGTATCCCTGGGCGGGGTGGCCATCCGCAAGGGCGGTGAGGAGCGTGCCGTCCTTTTGGCCGGCGGAATAGCGGTTTTCAGCCTGGTTCTTGGCGCGGCGGCAGCACTAAGCGTTGGAACCTACTTGCGCTCGCGCCGGAAGGAGCGCGTCGGATGAAGCCTGCTTGCCCCTTCGATGCGGCGCCATTGGAGTACATACTGCCGGATAAGCTGCCCGCGGCGCTTGGCCTGCAAAATGCCGGTATAGCTGCCAGCCTGGCATCCTGCCGTTTTCTGAGGACCGCTGTTAGCCGCCGGATCCTCTCCGCCTTGCCCCCACTTCCTGAAGAGCTGCCGCAAGCAAGAGTGCTACTCTTTGCCGAGCTGACGGTGAAAAGCCCGGAGCAATTATCGGAATTGTGCCGGGTCATGACGATAACAATGAATCACAAATCCATTCTAACCACCACCAGCGGCGCGGTGCTTAGGGAGATCGCTTCCTGGTGCGGTGACCAGGCATTGCTTTTGAGTTTGGATAAGACGCGCTTTCCCATCTTCGCCAGTCTTCAGGTTCTCGATACGGCCTCATGCGAATTGCTGGCGCTCTATGAGCAGAAGGTGAGGGGGCTTTTATTTGGTGTTTTGCCGCACGCCCATCGGCGGCGTTTGGAATTGCGACTGAGGCAAAGCGACCTTTGCGAGCCGGTCGCGTTCGCTCCGGACGATCCGGATGAGGCATTCTTCCTGCGCTACCTCGCCCTGGCCTTGGAGTACTGCGATGCCAAAGGTTGAAAAATTGGCATTTTTCGATGCAGGCGCCCTTCCGCCTGACGGCGTTCTCAAGGCGGAAGATCTCGCCCGTCTGAGGAAGACCGAGGAGATCGAAATTGCGGCCAGACGCAAGGCCGCCCAATATTTGCGCCGCGCCCGCCAGGGCAGTGGGCACATTCGCAGGAAAGCGCGTGAAGCCGGCTATGCCGAGGCGCTTTTCAGCTTTTCCGAAGCGATCCGGCGACTGGACGAAGAGCGTGGTCGGCTTCAAGCCGATCAGGAATCTCGTCTCCGTCATTGCCTGCAGCAGATAGTTGGACGCATGCCGAAGGAGGAGTGGCTGTCGCACGTGCTGCATGAAGTCTTGGGTGAACTTCAAGGTCGTCCGGAAATCGTCATCATGGTGCATCCGGATCATCTGGATGCGATCACGACAGCCATTGCTGCCGTAAGAAGACGCGGCGAGCATGTCGTGCCGATCAGGCCCGAGCCCAACCCCCGCATGTGCGAGCATGATTGCCTCGTTTATGCCGGTCCTGACGTTATCGATTTAAGCCTCACCGTCGTGGTGGAGGAGATGATCGCGGCGCTTCATATCGCGGGGGCCGTCGTTAGAACCGGCGGTGAAAACTGATGACGCGGGAACCCGAATTGAAGCGGCCGTTCAGGCGCCGCGGGCGGGTCAGTAAGGCCGTGGGGCCTGTGGTGCGGGCGGCGGGCAATTTCTGCGTGGGGGAAATCTGCGCGGTTTCGCGCAGCAATGGCGATCCAATCCTGGCTGAGGTGGTCGGCTTCGATCAGGGGGAAGCCATCCTGACTCCATACGGAGGCACGGCCGGCATATCGCACAACTCCACGATTGAGCCGCTGATGAGTACATTTGAAGTGCCGGTTGGCGAGGAACTGACGGGACGGGTGATCGATGCGATGGGCAAGCCGATAGATGCCGGCCCGAGCGTGACATCATGCGCGTTCTATCCCGGCCATCGGACGGCTCCCAATCCGATGCTGCGACCGACTATCGACCGCCCCTTCATTCTTGGAGTGAGGGTTTTGGATGGTGCCCTGACATGTGGCGAGGGGCAGCGCATGGGCATTTTTGCCGCCGCCGGCGGGGGAAAATCGACGCTGGTTTCCCTAATGGTGCGTTTCGCCGAATACGACCGCTGCGTAATTGCGCTGATTGGCGAGCGTGGTCGCGAAGTGCGCGAATTCCTCGAACATCAGCTGGGGCCGACAGGTCTTGCCAAATCCATTGTCGTGGTGGCCACATCGGATCGCCCTGCGATCGAGCAGGTGAAGGCGGCCTACACGGCCACGGCACTCGCTGAATTCCACCGCGACAGAGGCGAGCGGGTGCTGCTGATCATGGACAGCTTAACCCGTTTTGCCCGCGCGCAACGGCAGATAGGCCTGGCGGCAGGGGAGCCTCCGACCCGGCGCGGCTTTCCTCCGTCCGTCTTCGAGCTGCTTCCGGGTCTTGTTGAGCGCGCGGGCCTCAGCGGCGATGGCTCGATCACCGCTTTCTACACGGTTTTGGTGGAAGGCGACGATATGAACGAGCCCGTTGCCGATGAGGTGCGCTCGCTTCTCGACGGCCATATCGTCCTTTCGCGGAAATTGGCAGAAGCGGGTCACTATCCTCCGGTCGATGTCATTACCAGCACCAGCCGTATCCTGAGCCGCATCGTTTCTCCGGACCATCTGGAAGCCGTTCACAAGGCGCGCGGGCTCATGTCGAAACTCCAGGAAATAGAGCTGCTGCTAAAGATCGGCGAGTATTCGAAGGGTGCCGATGCACTGGCCGATGAGGCCCTGGCCCGCAGGACGGCGCTGGATGCGTTTCTGCGCCAGGGCGTAAACGAGTTTTCAAGCTTCGAGGAAACCGTTATTGCTCTGAAGCGGGCAGTTGGCCATGCTTGATTTTTCGCGGATCGTCGCGCTCCGCCAGCTCCGGCTTGACCGCATGCTCAAAGCAGAAAACGCGGAACAGGCCGCCGCTTCGGAGGCGCTGTCGTCTTTGGACGCGGCCGAGAAGGCGATAGAAAACTATCTCGAGGAGACAC
The DNA here is from genome assembly GCF_011317445.1 of Chelativorans multitrophicus. Classification (GTDB taxonomy): domain Bacteria; phylum Pseudomonadota; class Alphaproteobacteria; order Rhizobiales; family Rhizobiaceae; genus Chelativorans; species Chelativorans multitrophicus. Next base: position 1,444,760 of record NZ_JAAAPL010000001.1, on the reverse strand, counting down.
GGACACTCGAGATCGATCTTCTGACCACGCTTCTCAACAGAAAGGTTTCCGTAAACGACCTTTTGGCCGTCGAGGAGACACTGAAAAGGACGAAGGAGAAGGCCCGGGAGCTCGCCGATCGGCGTGCCGAATGCCAGGACCAGCTTGCCAAGGCAAAAGAACGTGCCCGCATCGCAGGCCGCAATCGCCTCGCAAGCGCCCTCAAGCTCAACAAAGGCAGACATCTGCACGATCATCTGCGCCTGAGGAAGATAAACGAAGCGAACTTGCACGAGGAAGCGGCCCTCGAAGAATTCTGCGATCAACTGTCAGCGAGAGCTAGGGCCTGAAGATGCTCGAATTTCCCGCTCTGCCCGCCATCTCGCCGGAAATTGCGGCGCTTCTTAACCGCTTGGTGGGGTCGAGATGGATCGTGCCGCCACGCGGGGAGGCCCACGGGAGAGCGCCTGCGCTGAACGTCTATTTCACGCACCCGCCCATGGATGAGGGAACGCGCGTCGAACTGGAAGTCACGGCGGATTTCGGCACCATACGGCTTCGTCCCGAGCCTGCGCTGGTCGATTTCCTGAGCGATTTTCTTCTTCCGGGCTGGCGCGATGAAGCAGACGATAGCTTGCCCACGGAATGGCGCGCGGTGATCGTGCTGGAAGCCTTTTTGCCGGCCATGGCTTTTGAAAGGGTGGTTAAGGTCGATACGCGGCTAGGCGCGGCAAGCCCCCGCGTGGCTGGGCCGTTGCTCGAAACGCTTCACGCCGTCGTGGCGGTAGGGTCCCATCAATTCCACATGTCGCTCGCATTCTCCGGATTCGAAGATGGCAGGGTGACGGAGATCTTGCGGCTCTGCTCCCATGGCCCGATCGGCGATTTCGATCCGGGTTTTTGCTGCCGGCTCCACCTTCCCGGCCGTACAGTAACATCGGCCGTCTATAGCACGCTCAAAGCGGGCGATGCGCTGCTTGCAGGTGCAATCGAAGGGGGACGGCTGCCTGTGGCGATAGAGGTGCCTGATATCGCCCGGTTCACTGCAAAACTGGATATTTCAACAGGCGCAGCAGAGATTTTTGAAAGTGCGGAAAGCATTATAATGAACGAAATTGATAGTGACTGGTCCGAATTTGGCGCCGGCGCGATTTACGACGAACCACCATTGGCAGATCCGATTGAGGATCTGCCCGTGCGCTTGGATTTCCTGTTTTCGACCCAACGGATTACGCTTGAGGAATTGCGGGCATTAGGTCCGGGAGCGACGCTTCGCTTGAACGTCGACCTTACTCGACCAGTGACCATTCTTGCCAATGGCGCACCAGCCGGCCGGGGCTATCTCGTGCAGATCGGCGATCATATGGGCGTGCAGCTTAGTCATTGGGCAGGCACGAAGCACAATGACGGCGGTTGAGAACTTCCCGGCTATTCTGCCGACCATCATCGCTGTAATGGCGCTGAGCTTCATTCCGTTTATCGTGGTAATGGGCACGGCGTTCACAAAGATATCCATCGTGTTGATGCTGTTGCGCAATGCAATCGGCGTGCAACAGGCCCCTTCGGGGCTGGTGATCAACTCCATCGCCTTGACGCTGACGGTGTTCGTGATGGTCCCGGTCGGGAATGCCATCATCACCCAGGTGCAGCAGCAGCAATTGGGCTTTACTGGCTGGGAAAATGTCTCCCAGCTGTATTCTGTCGTTTCTGAGGCGTTTACCGGTTACCTAAAGCAGTTTTCCTCTCCGCGTGAACTCCAGTTTTTCATGGATGCGGCCAGGAAGATGTGGCCTGAAACACTGCATGGGCAAATTACAACCGACAACGTTTTCATCCTTTTACCCGCACATGTGACATCGGAACTTACAAGGGCTTTTCAGATCGCCTTTCTCATTTTCCTGCCCTTTGTTGTGGTCGATATGGTGGTTTCCAATATCTTGCTGGCCATGGGGGCGATGATGGTGCCGCCCATGCTGGTGTCTCTGCCCATCAAGATACTGTTGTTTGTCGCCGCCGACGGCTGGGCTCTTCTGCTCCACAATCTCGTATTGAGCTACGCGCGATGATGCGTCCTCTCATCTGGGAGAACCACAGGAGGATGCACATTGTCGCCAGATGACGTGATGATGATGGCGCGCAACGCCATTGTCCTGGTCTTTTATCTGTCCATGCCGCTGATCATCGCCGCCACGGTGGTTGGACTGATGGTGGCGATTGTCCAGACGCTGATCCAGCTCCAGGAGCAAACGGTTGCCTTCGCGGCGAAACTGACTGCCGTGGTGCTGATCCTGTCCTTTTCCATCGGAGGAATGTCATCCCATTTGCTGAGTCTTTTCGAGCAGGTGATGAACGAGATCTTGAGGATCTGACAGTGAAGGAGGCGCTCTCATTCATTGCTCCTGATAACCGCGAATTGCTGGATCTCCTCCTTGCATTCTTGCTGTCGATGACGAGGCTCAGCGGTTTTTTTGCCATCTCGCCTTTCTTTTCCCGTAAGAGCATGCCGCGCATCGTCCGCTTCGGCACGATGGCGGCGATGAGCTTTCCGATCGTATCCAGCCTGGCTGCCGAGGTTGGCACGGAAATCGCCAGGCAAGGCGGGGCGCTCCCCTCTTATCCGGTTCTGATCGTGAAGGAACTGGCGTTGGGGCTCTTTCTAGGCACGCTCGTCTGGTTGCCGATCCGCGGCTTGGAACTGGCGGGCGTAATCCTCGACACGCAGCGCGGAAGCACGCAGGCGGAGGATTACGATGTGGTCTTCTCCGCTCAAACGACACCGACGGCGATCTTCCTCTCACAGCTTTTCGCAGGCTTCTTTTTCGCCGCGGGTGGCTTCCTGATGGTCATGACGATATTTTATCAGAGCATCGCGATATGGCCGCCGATGGATCTGCTTCCCGCCTTCACGCGGGAGACGCTTCTCCTCTTCGTCCGCTTTGCCGGCATGGTTTACTTCACCGCATTGGTGCTGGTGCTGCCGATCTCCGGCTTTATGTTGCTGAGCGACATCTGCATCGCTTTTCTGGCCCGCTCGGCACCCAGCCTCAACGCTCTGACACTGGGCATGCCCGTTAAATCAGCGGTCCTTCTGGTCATGCTGATTTTCTACATTGCCCTCCTTTATCCCAAGCTCTGGGAGACAGTGGCCGGTTCTTTGGTACTGATGCAGCAGGTTCTCGGATTATGAGCGGCGAAAAGACGGAAGCCCCGACGCCGCGCAGGCTCGAGGAGCGGCGCAGGGAAGGGCAGGTCCCCCAACGAAAAAATATTATCGAAGCTGCCCTGCTGACATTCGTTGTCGTGCTCTTGATCTGGCTCTTCCGCCCACTCTCGGAAGCATTGCTAAACCTCTCCGCAGCAGTCTTCTCCAGCATCAGCCACGATTTAGAAGCAGCAACGGCAACGAGCCTCGTCGCGGCTATGCCGGTGGTTCACTGGATGCTGGCAATTTGCGGTGCAAGCGCCTTGTTCACATTGCTGCTAAGTTGCGTGCTCAATAAATTTATGTTTGCACCGAAGGCATTGGCTCCAAAATTCGAACGCTTCAATCCCGTCGGCCAGATCAAGAGCATTTTTTCGAAGGCGACCCTATACAGCTTCATGCGGATGATTGTGCTGTTCACGGCCGTATCTGCGATCTTTATATATCTATACGTAGCCAACATGGATAACTCTCTGCAGGCTAGTCACTGCGGAGAAGCGTGCCTCTATGATCTGTTCACGTCACGAATCGGAATGCTCGTCGCTGCAGTATTAGGGGTTCTGATCGTGCTGGCGCTGATTGATTATAAAATACAAGACCGAATGTTTATCTCTCAGAACAAGATGACGAAGGAGGAAGTGAAGAGGGAGTACAAGGACCAGGAGGGTGATCGGGAAATAAAGGCCGGACGTAAATCGATCGCCTTGAATGATGCTGCGGCCCCCCTGCTTTCCGAATCCACTCACGTGGTGCACAGTGACCAGGTGCTTGCGGCGGTTATATTTTATCCGGGGGCCGGATACCCTCCCTATCTCGTTTTCAAGGCAATGGGGGCGAGCGTGCCGGGATTGTGCAGGAAGTTTCTCGCCATGAACATTCCGACGTTTAATGTTCCGGGGGCGGCGTTGGAATTCTACCGGATGTCGGCACCTGGGCAGTATCTGCCGGCCAGGTCCATACGCAGCATGGAGAAGATATTGGGCAGGACTGCGGGCGGTTAACAGCCGGTGCGTGCGATCAGCAGTCAGATTTTGTGTGGATATCCTTCGAGTAAACCAGAACGCGGTTCACATGCGCGCGCACTTGTGACGGAACTGAGATATTCGCTCTCCAAACATTCAGTTAGCAGCTCGTCGATGTCGTTGCTAGCGTAGTGTTGTGGCTGATCGTAAGCGAGTCTAACCGGCTGTTCAGGCAGTTGGATTTGGGCCGGCCTGCGCGTGGGAGCATGTTGCGTCCGTCCTGGCACTGGAGCCATGTTTCGTTTGGGTGCATCGCTTCTCGCGCCGTACAACAGGGGATTGGAATGATAGCGGCGAGATCTATTGAGCGCCTGCTCTTCAGATGCATGATGTTTGCTGGTTTCCTATTTTTGACAGGCTGCTCAGGCCCCAACACGAACGGGACAAGTGTTCTTTCGCAAATCTCGGTCGGCGAGACTATGCTGGGCTACGGCGACTTTGAGAAGGCCTATGCCCTATTGGATGCAATCGCCGCGGACAACCCTCATTCGAGCGTCGCCGCTTTGGGCCTGGCGGATGCCTATTTCCGTCAGAAGGCATATTTAAAGGCGGCAATCCATTACCGCAAAGCGGCCGATCTTGGGGCGCGAATGGAGAGTCTGCTGGGGCTCGCCCGAGTTGAATTGGCGCGGAACAATCCGCAAGGAGCAAAGGTCTTTCTGCAGGAAATCCTTCGCGTGTCGCCCAACAGTTTGGAGGCGCTGAACGCAATGGGCATAGCTCACGATCTGGAGGGCCACCATGATCTGGCGCAACAGTTTTATAGGGCTGCCCTGGCTTACGCTCCTTCTGACGAGAAGGCCCTCAACAACTGTGCGCTGTCGCTGGCTCTTTCTGGGCGGGCTTGGGAAGCTTATTCGCCAATGGCGGAATTATTCCGCTCGAACCAGGACAACACCACCATCCGCCAGAACTTGGCTTTGGTTCAGTATCTGGCGGGCGATCGCCATAGAGCGATGGACACAGCACTTCTCGACCTGACGGAAAGCCAGGCAAAGGCAAATTTCGCGCAGATATCCAAGCTGCCGCCGGTGCACTGAGCCATTCGAATGCGTTCTCATCTGTTTTTTTGATTTTCAGATAACGACCGATTTCCCGTTCCTGTGAGTTCGCTGCCAATATTTATCGAGCAGATTGTTTATGAACGTAACAGCAGACATTCTTTTGATGCTGGCTGCTTTTAGCTTAAAGGCCCAGTTCATTGCCAAGGCGGTCATCTATGGCCGTGCCGGGCTGGCGCTTTTTCCGGAAGATCAGCGTTTCCGTGAGGTTCTGGCCTATGCATTGTTTCTTGCCGGCGAGTTGGAGGACGCAGCTGCCGTGGCCGGTGAAGCACGCCGCGATACCCGCAATTTTGCCTATGTGAGAGCGCGTCTTGCCATGCTGAGCGGCCATTCCGGAGCGGAAGGGCAAAGTGCAATCAGGGCCTATCTGGGAAAGATGGATAGTTGATGAGTACACAAGTCAATAAGCTCGACACGGAAGCCGGTGGGCGGTTTACACGTGTTTCCGAAGTGCGCCCTGCGGCGGTAAAGCCGCAGGAGAAGGTTTCCTGGTCCATCGACGAGCCCTCCAGCAGCTATGCGGCCATGCTGGGGGAGGCTTATGACGGCGATTCAGCCGAGGCGATGGCCGTTACGGCCGGTCCGCGGCGAACCGGAGAGGTGAGGGAACAATCGCACTTGGCCGCAGCCTTGGAAACGCCGCGTAAGGCTTCGCAAAAAGTCGCGCCGGTCGATCATGACAGAAACTCAGCGCAGTTTCTGGAGCGGTTGCATGGCCGCGAGGGAGCATATCCAGTAGCCGATGGAGAGCCGGTGTCGCAGGCGCCCGCGGCCAGGCAACTGCATGACCGGCTCGTACTGTTCTCCAGTAAAATGGAGGTCTCCGAAATCGCCACTCATGTGGCCCTGCGGCCTTTTATGCGGCTGATGCAGATATTGTCGCAACAGAACTGGAAGCGCCCGAACCATTTTAGGCTAGGTACGGGCGCCTAGTAGGCTGGAAATGAGAAGTTGACCGATTTGATGTCGCAGATGAACTGCTCGACCTTAGCGCATAAATCCGAGCACCGGCTTCGGTTATCGGAAGCCATGATGTCTAGACTCAATGATCTGCAGCATCCTCCGTGCGTTCTGATAGACGCACGGCACTGTAGCGCGCGCGCATTTTTGTACACTTTCCGGTCGGGGGCGCTCGTCTTTTTTACAAGACTGCTTTCATTGCTGGCGTTGTTGCTTTGCACCTGGGCGCAAGCAAGCCCGGCATATGGCCAACGGCTTATCATCGAGATCGGAAAAGGCCTGCAATTGAGCGGGACTGAAAACGCGGAAAGTCTGTTCGTCGCGGATCCGACGATCGCTGATATCAAAGAATCCCCCGGCGAAGCCCATTTCATCTACGGCAAGAGCGCAGGCGAGACCACGGTAACGGGCGTCGATCTTGGCGGAAGAACATTGTTTCAGTACGACATGGTTGTGATCTACAATCTCGATGAGATGCAGCGCATGCTCTCGCAACGCTTTCCCGCGGCGCGGATTACGATCCGTTCCGCCAGAGGCAGCGTTTACGCCACGGGCACCGTCCCAGACCAACAGACATACGATGCAGCGATAGAGAGCCTGGAGAAGAGCATTCCCGAGAGCGTGCTGATCAACGAGATTGCGGTGGCCGAAAGCCCAATCATAAGGCTCGACATAAAATTCATGGAGGTCTCCCGTGATCGGCTGGAGACCTATGGCGTGAACTGGTCGGCATTGTCTCCCAGCAATCACTACAGGACCGGCGACATCCGTGGACGCGGACATGATGTAAATAAATTCATGAAGTTGCTGCTGGACAACGGCGTGGCGACCATTCTTTCGGACACGACATTGACGACTATCGGCAGAAAAAAAGCGTCGTTCATGGCCGGTGAAGAGATCGCGATTCCCACGCATTCCGTTAACAACGGTGCAGCCTCATTTGGCGTCGACTACAAGTTTGTGGGTTTCAATATTGGTTTCACACCTCAACTGCTGCCCGGCGGTAAGGTCAGTCTGGCCATCGAGGCGGAAATTTCCGAGCCACGGCAAACCGTTCAGTTCTCCAGCGGCCCCGTCCCCTACGTTGCTGCGCGGAAGCTGAATACGAATGTGGACCTGCACAGCGGAGAAAGTTTTATCCTGGCTGGACTGTCGCGGATGGACACCACCGGCGCACACGACCAGCCGCGCCGCAACTGGGGCGTCGTGGGCGAGGTTCTGCGTTCCTTAGCGGGGCATGGAAGCGTCAGCGCTCACAACCGGGACATTGCAGTGGTGGTCACGCCCTATTTCGGTGCATCGGACAAGCCCAGTGCTGCCGATATAACCGGTCTCCAGCGAAGCAATATCGAATTTATACTGTCCAACAAGAGTAAACCCTTTTCCTCGGCTCGCATCTATGGCCCCGCGGGCTTCCTTTACTAAAAGTTGTGCCGCAATTCGGGCGGCTTAGAAAAATGAAGTACCTTTTGTCATTGCTTGCTTTTTTGCTTTTAGGCCTGGCCCAAGCGTCCTTGCTGCCTGCGCAGGCAGCGCTCGGAGGCCCGCCTGGTTTGCCCAATGCCGATACGGTTTATGACTATGTCTGCATGGACCAGGAGGTTGGCGAGGCGATCCGGTTTTTCGCGCTCAATCTTGGCATAGCGGCCGATATAGCGCCGGGGATCAAGGGGCGGACGGGCGCGAATACGCCGCCGGGTCTGTCCCCTCAGGCCTATCTCGATCATCTGGCGGCCGAATATCGTTTCGTATGGTATTTCGATGGCACCATACTGCACGTCGCACCATCGAGCAGCGTTCAGACAGAGGTCTTTTCGTTGCAGAAAAACAATGGCGCTCGTATCATCTCAGCGCTTTCACGAATTGGTCTTTATCAGCCGAAGTTCAAGCACGGATTCGATTTAAAGGGCAAGATCCTCATCGTTTCCGGGCCTCCAGCCTATGTCTCGGATGTGAAGAAGACGGTAGAGGCTCTGGAGAGCGCGGACCGGACTCACATTGCCGTTTTGCGGGGCTCGGTTGAGACGCCGGTTCTGCATTCCAAGGCCGATATGCCCGCCGAAGGCCAGTTCAGCCCGGGGTTGTCGAAAATACCCTGACAGACCCCATTAGGAAACGAATGAATCTCATAAAGCCCTTGGCCGCAATAGCGCGGCAGAAGGACGTCTTTCTCGTCCTCGTATTCGCGCTCGTCCTATTGATGGTCATTCTGCCGTTGCCGCCCGCAGCGATGGACCTGATGATCACGCTGAATGTCAGTGCGTCCATCATCATTCTCTTGATGTCGCTGCAGATGCACAATCCGGTTCAGTTCTCCACCTTTCCGGCGCTGCTTCTGGTGACGACGCTGTTTCGGCTTTCGATTTCCATCTCCACCACAAGGCTTATTCTGCTTGAGGGGGATGCTAGCCGCATTGTTGAGACCTTCGGCCAGGTGGCGATGGGGGGCAATCTGGCCGTCGGGCTGGTGACGTTCCTCATCATCACGGTGGTGCAGTTTCTGGTCATCACAAAAGGCGCCGATCGCGTCGCCGAAGTGGGCGCGCGTTTCACGCTGGACGGCATGCCGGGCAAGCAGATGAGCATCGATGCGGATGTCCGGGCCGGCAATATGGACCAGCTCGATGCAAGGCATGCGCGACAGAACCTGGAGCGCGAAGCCAAGCTTTTCGGCGCCATGGACGGAGCAATGAAATTCGTCAAGGGAGATGCGATAGCCGGCCTTGTCATCACTGTCATAAACCTTGTGGGAGGCGTGGCCATAGGCATGGCCCAGCGGGGGGTGGGTTTCGGCGAGGCTTTGAGCCTCTACGCGCTCCTGACGGTCGGCGACGGGTTGGTGGCGCAAATCCCCGCGCTTCTGATCTCCGTTGCCGCGGGCAATATGGTTACGCGCGTAACCAACCCCAACGGCATGGATCTGGGCGCGGAGATCGCTCAGCAGTTCGTCGCCAACCGCCGCACGATCGTCATGGCCGGCATCATCATCGCCCTGTTTGGTTTGGTCCCCGGCTTTCCAACATGGATTTTCGTTTCTGTTGGTTCAGCAATGACGGGGGGGGTAATTTGGACGATACGCCGGCAACACCGGGACGTGCTGAGCGCGCAGACGGATTGGTCCCTTCGCCTGGATCTGCTTCAACGGCAGTGTGCCGAAATTGCCATGCGAACCGGAGCGAAAGAAGCGGTAAGGCTCATTCTTCCAAAGGAGATATATAAGCTGGATGTCACTGCGTTCTTTTCCGCTTTCGAAGCCGTCAGGATAAGCATCGCACAGGAATATGGAATACCGACCGGCTATTGGCTGTTTGAAGTGGACGAGGGATCGCCGCACTCATACCAGATATATGTAAACCAGGAGCTCGCCGATTGCGGAATCTTCAGGGCCGATAGCCTGTTCGTAAAGGCGCATACTTCCTATCTCGATGCCCTCGGAATCCCGTGGCTAAGCGGCTTTGGCCGCAGGGAGGGGGCGCTTGTCCCCACCGATCAGGAGCAAAGGCTAGCTGAAGAGAACATCGTCTATTGGCGCCCGATGGAGCAACTGCTGATGCACCTGAAGCGGGTAGCAGTTGAACGGCTCGACGTTATGGCCAGCCTGCAGAACATAACAGCCATCCTGAATGAAGTGCAAACGAACAATCCGGCGCTCGTTGGCGATCTGCGGGAAGCGGCATCGAACAATCAAATCGCCGGCGTTATACGGAACCTGTTGCGCGAGCGCATCCCCGTCACCAGCCGGGTGCGCATTCTCGAGGGTATTCTGAAATGGTCGCAGAAGCGGCCGGACCCCGGCTATCTGGCCCAGAAGGTGCGTATCGAAATCGCTGATTTCATTACGAAGCGGTTTGCCGCCGATGGCTTCCTGCCGGTGGTGGTGGTTTCGCCGACTGTTGAATCTCTCATGCGCGAGGGAATGCGAAACACCGAGGAGGGCAATTTTCTCATTCTGGAGCCTTCAATCTCAGCCTATATCGCCAAACAGGCCAAACAGATCTGTGGGGAAGAATTCCGGCGCGGTCACGATCCGGTCCTGATCATGCAGCAGGATGTCCGCCTGGCGATGCATAACATCCTTTATGAGCACGGCATACACCTGCCGGTACTGGCTTATCAGGAGATCACGCCTGAAACGGTGATTTATCCGGTCGGCTTCCTGTTGGCCGAACCTGGCGAAGACGCAGGGGAACTGTAGGCCTGTCACTCAGTGCCAGTCAGCATATCAGAAAATTTGAAGAGGATATTTACTAAATCGGAAGTATATCTTGAAAGTTGATGAAATCGAAAGTTTAATAAGGAGGCATTTTCAGGTTTAGATTTATCACTACTCGATGGTCTGAGAGCGGTCCGGATGTCCCTCGCTAGGGCGGAATTGAATGTCCGAAGATGACGCCTTTAGACGCTGATAGGGGCGGCGGTTGTGTTCCTAGGCCAAGGATATTCATTCGCGTGCATTGGCCATGTTTCGGTTTTGGCCAAGCATATTCGCATTAAAACCAATTGATTATGGAGAACATTATGGGTCCTGTTGCTTTGTTTGGTGGTGGTGGAGTGGTCAGGCATATCGTTGGCGCGGTTGCCGATGCAGTCGGGGGCATGTCCAGGGGCGCTTTGGGTGCGGCAAACAAGGCGTCTGGTGCATGGTCGGGAGGCTGTAATGCGGCTTCTGGTGTCGCAGACAGCAATCGTCTTCAGCAGACGATGAAGATGTTGCAGGATGACCAGGAAAACCAGATCATTCGGCATATGCAGGTTAGCCATGACCAAGCCATGTTTAACAATGCCATGGAGCACGCGCAGCAGCAGACTGCCCAGCAGATGCAGCATAACCGCGCGCTGACCAACAACGCCAAGGAGATCTTTACGACGGCGCAGGAAGATGCGCAGAGCTGGTTGAAGAGCTCGACGCAGAAACTTTCTCAAACGGCGGCGGCGTAACAACCGATCGTTCTTCCGTGCCGCGGGTTCGTCCCGTGGCACGGATTTACTGCGAGTACAGTGAGAGAAAATATGGAAGGAATTCAGACGATTGCCGATGGGGCGGCATTGCAAAGCACTCCGACACAGGAAGTAATTCGAGTGCTTGTCCAGCAAGCGATGGCGCAGTTTCGCGCAAATATGATTGCAACAGCTTCGAACAGCCACACTCTGACAAAAGAACTGGTAGACGAACAGATCAGAACAATCACGTTCTCGGCTGATCGCGCAATCGCAAACGCACAATCGGAGCGCCTTCTGAGCAAGCTGGCAGACAAGTTCAACTTGATCGCGTCAATGCAACGCAATATTGGCTGACTTATCCTCCCGTCAGTGTTTCCCAATCAGTCTTCTTTCTTCAAAATCGCTTGCCGCCCATAATCGAATGTGGCTAGCCCTTAGTGGCCAATCTATCCGCGCCCGGAAAACGCGTCGCTCGTTCTGCAACGCAAGGATTATGCTAAAGCCGTCGCCGCTTTTCAGCGTCAGTTGCGCATACCCTGCGAAGCTGGCTTAGGCCAGCAAGAGGCACTTGCAGCAGATGGTCCCCTGCCTTGACCGGCAAGGGGCGATCGAATGAATCATCGACGCATTCGCCTCTCCCGCCTACATGCGATCACGCGCCCAACGATGGATCGGTGGACGCGCGATATCCAGAGCAAGGGACTGGCGGTGCTCGCTAGCAAACTGTTGCCCGCCTAAGCAATTTGCGATGCATTGCCACTGCGGTCTTCTGCAGCGGTGCGGTCCTCTGTCCCGCTTGGCTTGTTAGTTTGCAAGAGAGACGCCAGTCGCCTGTCGATCGCGTCCGATAGCTTCTCGAATCCTTTTTGCGCAGGGCCTTCAATGATTTCCGCTGCTCCAACGACGATACCCCTCAGTGGAAGAGATACGGCTTTCGCAATGCCATCTCCCGCCACACGATTGGCTCCCAGCCGTTCCACCCCTTCCTTCACGCCCGCTCTGGCCGCCGCATACATGCTGAATCCCCCGACCAAGGTCGCACCGGCTAACAATTTCGATGGCGAAAGGAAGTTTTTGACATTGCTCCCCAAATGACGGACGGCGTCATACGGAAGCACCAACACGCTGCAAAGTGCGTTCGCGACTGGTTCACGAGTGGGAGATGCCTTCAAATCATCGTATACCTGCTCCCAATCCTGCCGGCCAAATAGCCACAACGGGCCATAGCGGCCAGCCCAGTATTCGATGCCATAGCGGCACGCGTCCTTTACTGCCCCAGCCGGCAAGCGAAGCACATTGTTGAGCGTATTCTCCGCGATAGCCGTAGCTGCACGCGAACCTGCGGCATCAACCGCGGTTGCTACCGGAAGCACAACCAAGGCTCTCACGAGTGAAATCTGGGACGTCACAAACTGGTTTAGCGCCTGCCGGCACATAGTGGGCTGCAGCTTCTCCTGCGCCTGCGCTGCGGGGCCGGTCAGCTTCTCCACTTTCGGTGCCAGGTAATAGCGGTCGCCGGCATCGGAGGGGACCAGGCGCAAGGACAGCGCATAACACCCTATCGTATCAGCTGCGTGCTCGAATGCGGCAGTCTGCGCCCCGACTGTCGCCGCTTCGTCGACCGGATTATTGAACCTCCCCGCAGAGGCAAAGAAGCGGGGTACAAAGTCCGCGCTCAGCCCTGCCGCCATGCTGGGGATATTTTTGATCGCACCACCGGCGGCCGCCGCGATAAGGTCCCGCCGCAATGCTTTTTTTGAAAGTGCGATGATGTCTTCGAGCTTCTCGCCCTTTTCGGCCAGGCGATCGCCGACACTGTCGAAATGGGTGGAAAGCCCTTCATGGATGTCCTCGGGCAAATCCGCTCGTATGAGTGATCTCAAATGAGACGCGATCGTCTCCCGCTCCGGAATATCGAGGGCGATATCCGCGCGCGGCATGTCGATCTCCGTCGAGGATGCCGCCCTGGGCGCGACCGTCGATGTATCCCCTTCGATGTGGATGAAGACCGAATCCTGCCGATACTCTACGGACACTGCGGTGGCACGGCGGGGAAGAGCTGTTTCCCCCGTTGAAAGTGCGATCGAGCTGCCCTGCGGGCGCTGCACAGGGTTTTGCCTGCCTCCATTCTCGCTATCCATGGTCCTGTTGTTGAAGGTGGGCGGCGGTGCGCGGTGTGGAGTGGGAGGAGTATCGCCTATGTGAAAAGTCGTGGTGCCGTCGGGAAGATAAGTTACACTCAGCGATGCGCTATTAACCGATGGGAACATAGTCAATTCCTTGAAATAAGTGGTGTCAGGCGACGAACAGATCTCGTCTCATGCTCTATTGCGCTGGAGCTCCTGGAGAGCTGCGCTTTTGACAGCATGCGCAATCACGCCGGAGTAGACGTGGTCGGAATAGGCCAGCCCTCTTGAGCCGCGCAAAAGTCCTTTATCCCTGTTCCTCTCGCTCTGAACGAAGCGCAGGATTTCGCCGACAGCTGCGTCGCCGCCGGCATATTCAGCCGGATCGAAGCGATCGAACTTGTAAATCCTGTCGATGGCGACGCGAATTGTGTTTCTGGCATCCTCACTTGCGCAAAAACGGCTGATCAGACCTTTCAGGAAGGTTTTCTCATCGGCATCGGACAAGGTATTTCCGCCAAGCTGGCGTGTTGCTTGTGTCATGGCGGATCGCTTGGCGAGGGGGCGTAGGAGCGCTCGGTAATCCGCATCATAGGTTTCGGCGATCTTCTGCTGAAGCAGTAACCGCGCGGCTTGCCGACGCGTATTGTCGTGATGGCTCACACCTGCCAGCTCGCCGGCTAGCGCCTTGTAATCCGCCGTGAATTCAGCAAAGGGACGATCACCCCTGGCTGTATCCAGAGCAAAGGAGCCAAGAAGCAAAGCGAGCAGCGGAAATGTGGCCGGACTGCGGGCCGAATCTCCTCCCTGGACCGCATTCCTGATATTGAGTGCAAAGAAGCCTGCCTGCGCCCCGATTTCGTGCACGAAATCAAGAGCCGTGTGCAATCCGAGGTCGATCAGCCCTTCATCGCGTGCAAGGCAGGTAAAAGGGTGGGTTTCTGGTGTAAAGCGCGTCTGCTTGAGATGGGCCCACTCGCGGCCGTCTTGTATGATCTCGGGCAGGTTCGCCATCATCAGCGCGTTACCTGCTGCTGCCGCGATGGCAGACGCACGGTCCAAACCAATGGCGGCGGTGGTCGGATTGACCGCCATGGCCGCAATGGCGCAGATCGAAAGAGCTGGAAGAACGGCATCTTGATAGCGCCCCTCGCGAACAGCTCCCACGATGACCGGCAGGTTCTTTCCGATAGTCGGCATGAGCATCAATGTGGCCGTCAGCGCCGCTGCCGCGATATTGGATCTGTTCAGCGCTGTATTCGATCCGATCACGTCGAAGAAATAGGTGTTGATGGCACCAATAGCATCGTCGATCGCCAGGTCGCGGCCGCCGAGCACCGAGCAATAGTTTCTGGCGAGCGTCTTCACCCAGTCCTTCAGGCCGTCGCCGGTTTCCTTCGTTTGCGCATGCTCGACCAGCAGCGCGTTGACGACCGGCAAAAGCGTCTTGGCAATTTCCATTTGCGCGGGGGTGTTTTCCGCCAACATCAATGCGTGGGAAATTTGCGTAAGATCTCGGATCGACGGCGCACGTTGGGCCTCCGCGGCCTCGATATCGGGATAGCGCGTAATGGCAAGGCGGTCTCCGCACAGTTCCATTTGGAGGCCGATCTTCCGAAGGAACATATTGACCATGGGCTCAGACAGGCCAGCGGCATGGGAATGACTGCCGCGTGCAACCGCATCCCTGATCTGAGGGAGATTCTCCTGGCTTTCTGATCGTCCAGCCCGGAGGGCCCTGGCGGCGGGCCGAGGAGGCAAGCTGCTGGATCGACGTAGCATCTGTCCCGGTACGACCGATTGAAGCCGTGCGCTTGGCGAATGAGAAAGGATCTGCAGGGGGATAGCCGTACTTGCTGGTTCCATGGATGACTCGAAGTTGGTTTATTGTGCAACCGTCGAGCGGTAACGCCGTGCGCGCAGATAGCGGCATGGAAAAATGGAATACCGTGAATGGAAAGCCGAAGGCGGCACCCAGGGGATGCCGCCCTCTTCATGTCAGACCGGCGAGGTGTTCCAGCTAACCTATCCGATCAGATGGACACGACGCAGGTGCGCGAAACCACCGCGTAGGAGATGACCTCCATCTCGTCCGAGATCAACTGCGCCAACTCATCCTTTTGCTCATCCGGTAGCTCCGAAGCGAGTACAAATTCTCTGAGTGTTTCGAAGGCTTGGGCAAGATCAGAATTGTTCTTGAATCGCTTGGTTGCCTTGAACGCTTCTTCATAGGAAAAGGAAAAAACGTCGGGTATAAGGCTCATATAACGCGGAAACTTTCCGAACTCGTCGTCGATGAGGTTGGGCCCGCTGCTCAAGGCGTGCATTCCCGGTCCCCTCTTATATGTAAAAACGGTTGTCGAAGACGTTTTCGATATCGCGTCCGAGGATTTTCCCTCTCATGCGGTTTCCATGCGAAATCGAGATACCAAGCGGTATGAAAATCTTGGAGTATGCAAACGAGCAGCAGCAAAAGCGGATATCGTTGTCATCAATCTCCATGAGATTCTTCGGAACGATGGCCGGCACTCCTGCTTTGCGGCAGAAGTTCTTCAGGAGTGTGCTGCAATTCACCTCGGTGAAAGCATTTGCGTTGTTCTGGGCCGCTTTGAGGTTGCCGTAGGCGCGCTCCAGGGCCAAAGGACATATGTCGGAATAGATAAGGGTATCCGCCGGCACATCCTCCCACGTGATTTCCCGCAGATCTGTATTGAAATGACGATTGGTCTCGGGGACGATAAAGACCATTTCCACGTTTCCGATTGTAAAATACTCGCTGTTCTTGGGACGGATATCGCCGTCGATCAGCGCCATGCAATCTTCGCGGTTCTCTATCGCCGTGATGATTTCCCGCCAGCCAGCGCAATGGATGCAAAGCTGGGTGTCGGCCCGATGCGGAATCAGGTTTCGGAGCCATAGCGCCGATACCGAAGCGACATACGGGCTTTGAATGAGGATCTTCTGCACGCGGCGTTGCAGCTTGCTCGAGCAGATGCTCTCCAATGCGCGCTCGTAAACGGCAAGCGTGCGGACGAAGGTGTCGTAGACCTCCTTGCCCCGGGCATTGAGGATGGCGCGCCGTGTCTTGCCTGAACGCTCGAAGAGCGGTTCTCCCACGGTTTCCTCGATTTCATCGATAATGTTGACTGCAGCCGGCTGTGAGATATGAGCGCGCCGAGCACCGTCGGTAAAGCTGCCTTCGTCCACAGCGCAGGTGAAAACCCACATTTTTCTTATGCTGATATTTCGCATACAAAACCCATAAAAAGAAAATACAAAAAACTATGCTTTTCGTGACACCGGCCCGTAAAATCCTCATAAACAAGGCGGAATGACGTTATCGCCTCCGAGGTCACCAAAGGAAAACGCTATACACATTATGTTTACCAATTTCAACGCTGTGGGCCGGGGCCGGGTAGGCGGGTGTTTAGAGCCTCGCGCCGACAAAATGGGCAATCTGTGCGCCCGCCTCATAGTAGGACTCGCGCAATGGACGAAACCGCTGCTCCCGCGGGTCGGTCAATGGCAGCGGCAGGTCCTTCTCGCCGATCCCGCCCGTGATCAGGCGGGCGAGATATTGCCCAAAGACGGTGCCCGGCGCGATGCCCCGGCCATTATAGCCGCTGAACCCTATTACATTTCGGTCCAGGCGATGGAATCGGGGCGTGGCATCGACGGTCATGCCGATTTTGCCGTACCAGGCGCTTTCGAAGGTGATTTCGTCCAGGAACGGGAAGAGCTTGCGCAGCGAGCGCTTTGCCCAGGCGGCATGAACGGCCGCTCCCGTCCCGCGCAATGCACCGACGCTGCCGAAGATCAGCCGGCCCTGCAGGTCCCGGCGCAGCGAACTCAGGATCTCCTTCGTATCCCAGATTCCCTCCCGTCCGGGCAGGATTCGCTGAAGGGCTCCTTCGGGAAGCGGCGGCGTGGCAAAATTGAAATAGGGCAGGTGAATGAGCTCGGCACGTATCTCCGGCCAGGGGGCCGTCGTGTAGGCATTGGTTGCCACAATGATCCAGTCGGCCCGCACGCTTCCGTGGTGCGTGCGTAGCCGCCAGCCGCTGGTCTCGCGCTCGGCGCCGGCCACGGGAGACTGGGTAAAGACCTTCGCGCCCGCCTGGATCGCCGCTCGGGCGAGACCCCGGACATAGGCGAGCGGCTGGATCGTTCCCGCGCGCTCGTCAAGCAGCGATCCCATATAGGCGCTGGTTCCTACGCGGGCTGCGGTCTCATCGCTCCCCAGGAGCCGCACCGGGGCGCCCCGAGCTTGCCATTGGCGCGCTCGGTCTTCCAGCTCCCGCAGGCCTCTGCGGTCCGCCGCGCAGTGCAGGGTTCCGGCCTGTTCAGCTTCACAATCGATGTCATGATTGCGGATGAGATCAAAAACCACACGCGGCCCGTCGCTCAGGGCATTTAGCAGCCTCTCCCCATAGTCTCTGCCCAGGATGGCAGGAACCTCGTCCGGCATGATCCATAGGCCAGCATTGACGAGGCCGACATTGCGGCCGGAGCCGCCGAAGCCGATCTCGGCGCCTTCGAGCACCACTACCGAAACACCTGCTCGTGCAAGATGCAGGGCGGCGGAAAGTCCGGTGAAGCCCGCTCCGACCACTGCCACGTCGGCGCGTTTTTCGCCCGAAAGATGTTCGGTCAGCGGCGCGGGTGGTGCCGTCTTCTCCCACAGCCCATGCGAGAGGGGATCTATTGTGGTCAAGCGAGCCCCTTCTTCTCCATCATAGCATCGGGGCTCGGCAATCGCCCGCGGAAGGTCTTGTAAAGCTCCTCGGGATCCGCTGAACCGCCTGCGGAATAGATGTAGCGGCGCAGCTTTTCGGCAGTGCCCTGATCGAAAGGATCGCCGGCTTCCTCGAAGGCGCGGAAGGCGTCCGCGTCCAGCACCTCCGACCAGAGATAGGAATAGTAGCCCGCCGAATAGCCTTCGCCCGAGAACACATGGAGAAAATGCGGCGTGGCATGCCGCATGGGAACTGCCGCGGGCTTCGCAAGCTTCTCAAGCACCTCGGCTTCAAAGGCGAGAGGGTCTTCGGGAGCATCGGGGCGTGCGTGATAGGCCATGTCGACCAGTGCGGAGGCCGTGAATTCAACCGTGGCGAAACCGGCGTTGAAATTGCGCGCCGCGCGCATTTTCTCCAGCAGCTCCGCCGGTATGGATTCGCCGGTCTCGACATGGCGCGCGTGCTTCGAGAGCACTTGGGGCGTGCTGAACCAGTGTTCAAAGAGCTGCGATGGAAGCTCGACGAAATCCCGCGCAACCGAGGTGCCGGCGATCGAGGGCCAGGTGACGTCGGAGAGGAGGCCGTGCAGCGCATGGCCGAACTCGTGGAAGAGCGTGCGCGCGTCGTCGACCGAAAGAAGCGCCGGCTTGCCTTTTGGCGGCTTGGCGAAATTCATGATGTTATAGATGATGGGGCTCTCGCCGTGGCCTAGCTTGTAACCAGACTGCAACCCGCTCATCCACGCGCCGGAGCGCTTTGATGGCCGGTTGAAGTAATCGGCCAGGAACACGCCGCGCTCGCTGCCGTCCCGATTTTTGACTGTGAAGACACGAACATCCTCATGCCAGGCCGGAACGCTCTTCTGTTCCTCGAAGGTGAGGCCAAACAGGCGGTGAGCCACGTCGAAGGCAGCCGCGATGACATTTTCCAGCGCCAGATAGGGTTCAAGCGCGCCCTCGTCGAAGGTAAAGCGTTCAGCCCTGAGCTTCTCGGCATAGTAGCGCCAGTCCCACGCGGCGATTGGGTGATTGTAGCCTTCGGCGGCGGCGAGGCGCTGTAGCTCCTTCTCGTCGGCCGCGGCTTTTTCCCGCGCCTTTTCCCAAACAGGCTCGAGCAGCGTCATCACGGCGTCGGGCGTCTTCGCCATGGTGTCGTCGAGCTTGTAGGCGGCATAGTTCTCATAGCCGAGAAGGCGTGCCTTCTCGGCGCGCAGCTTCAATGTCTTCTGAACGATCCCGGCATTGTTTGCCTCTCCGTCATTGGCGCCCCGACGAGTGAAGGCTTCCAGCACCGCTTCGCGCAGGTCGCGGCGCGAAGAGAAAGAAAGGAAGGGTTCCGCAATCGAGCGGGAGAGCGTGACGGCGTAGCGTCCGGGCTGTCCACGCGATTGCGCCGCCTCGGCCATTGCGCTCCTAAGCGAGGACGGCAGACCCGCCAGATCGGTCTCTTCCAGGAAGAGCGCCCACTTGCTTTCGTCGGCGAGCACATTCTGGCCGAACCGCGCTCCGAGCTCTGCCAGTTCCTCATTGATCTTCGCTAGCCGTGCCTTGCCCTCGGCATCAAGCTTGGCGCCACCACGCACGAAATGCTTCCAGGTCTTTTCCAGAACGCGCGCGGTCTCCTTGTCCAGCCCGAGGGTGGTTCGCGCGCCATAGAGCGTGTCGATGCGCCTGAAGAGCGCCTCGTTCATAAAGAGACGCGAATAATGCCGGGCCATGCGCGGCGAGATTTCGCGTTCCAGCTTCTGGATAACCTCATTGGTATGAGCACCCGCCCGGCACCAGAAGATGGCCGACACGCGCGACAGCGGGTCGCCGGAAAGCTCAAGCGCGGCAAGCGTGTTCTCGACAGTCGGCGCCTCGCCGCTATCCGCAATGGCCGCGATCTCCGCTTCATGCGCGGCAAAGGCAGATTCGAAAACCGGCGCGAAAGCGGATTCCTCGATGCCATCAAATTCCGGGAGCCCCAACGGGCCGTTCCAGGCAGTGAGCGGATGTGTGGAAAGATCGATGGAAGCCATGGAACCTCGCGGGCAGGAAGATCTCTATTCCGATGTAAGCCCGGCCGCCTCGGCGCGCAACCACTCCTCCTCAGGGGCGCGCGCGCTCTCCTCGTCACCGCTGGTACTGCGCGGCTTCGTCCCTTGGCCAGGCATATTCGAGAGGCGCTTTCGGTAAATTTCCAACGCTGCGGACTGAAATTGTTTTCATTCGATTGACTTAATCATTCGATTAATTTAAGTTCGGAAAGATCATTCATAGAGGTGTTGACCCATGTCCGATGGAAAGCGCGCCGCACAGACGCAGGAAAAGCCGGCCAGACCAGCGGGTCCGCGCGAAAGGCTGCTCGAAGCTGCAGTCCACGTCTTCGGCCGCTATGGCTTCGACGGCGCGTCGACGCGGATGCTCGCCGACGCGGCCGGCGTGAACCTTCAGGCTATTCCCTATTATTTCGGCGGCAAGGAAGGGCTCTACATCGCCGTTGCCGAGCATATCGGCACTCTCATCTCCGCCCATATCGCCGGGCTGCGCGAGACGGTGCGCGGGCGCCTGGAAGAAGCGGATCGGGAAGGCCCCCCGATCCAGAAAACAGAAGCGCAGGCGCTTCTTACGAGCATCCTGCAAACCATGGCGGCGCTCTTCGTCAGCGACGAATCCGAGCCCTGGGCACGCTTCCTCATTCGCGAGCAAATGGAGCCCACGGAAGCGTTCCAGCGTGTCTATGGCGGTGTCATGAGGCCCATGCTCGAAGTGGCCGGCCGGCTTGTCGCCATTCTGCTTGACGAAGATCCCGCCGCGAACAACGTCAAGCTGCGGACCTTCGGACTGCTCGGCGGCGTGATGGCCTTCCGTGTGGCGCGTGCCGCCGTCCTGGCCCAGCTTGGGTGGGCAGGATTCGGCGAGGTGGAAACCAGGCAAGTGCAGCGCCTGGCCGCCGATCTCGTGGCCTCACTTAATAAGGAGTCGCGCCATGACGCGTAAGCTGCCTCGCATTATCGCCCTTCTGGTGATTGTCGCGGGCGGCGCCGCAGCGGCTTGGTGGTACGACCTGCCTGCCCGTTTCGGCTGGACACATGCGGAGGAACCCGGGCTCACCCTCTACGGCAACGTCGATATCCGTCAGGTGCAACTCGGCTTCCGTGTTGGCGGCCGTGTCTCGGAAATGCTGGTAGACGAGGGCGACCGCGTTGAGACTGGGCAATTGTTGGCTCGTCTCGATGACCGGACCTATGCGGATGCCGTGCGCGCCGCCGAAGCGCAGGTTGCAAGCCAGCAGGCCAATCTCGCCAAGCTTGAGGCCGGCCCGCGGCAGGCAGAGATCGCGCAGGCGCGGGCGACGCTCGCCGAGCAGACCTACAATCTGACCAATGCCGAGCAGGCTCTGGAGCGGGCGCGCCAGCTCAGGCCCGGTGGCGCCATCTCGCAGGCGGCGCTCGACCAGGCTCAGTCGGCCCGGGACATGGCATCGGCACGCGTGGACGCCGCGCAGGAAGCACTCCGCCTTCTCGAAGAAGGCACGCGCAAGGAAGATATCGCGGCGGCGAAGGCAAGCCTGCAGGCGGCTGAAGCCAATCTCGCCTCTGCCAAGACCTCGCTCGGTGATACCGAGCTTCGCGCGTCCGCCGCCGGCGTGATCCTGTCGCGGGTGCGCGAGCCCGGTGCAATCCTCTCGCCGGGAGATGCCGCCTATGTCCTCTCGCTCGACCGCCCGGTCTGGGTCAGGACCTATGTCGAGGAGCCGGATCTCGGCCGCATTCATCCCGGCTTGGCCGTCGAGGTCGTCACCGATAGCGCGCCGGAAAGACCCTATCGCGGTCAGATCGGCTTTATCTCACCTGTGGCGGAGTTCACGCCGAAATCGGTCGAGACGCCAGAGCTTCGGACCGATCTCGTCTACCGCCTGCGCGTAATCGTGGAGGAGCCCGATCTCGGTCTGCGTCAGGGCATGCCCGTGACCGTGCGCCTGCTTGAACACGCCGGCACCATGACCTCGGCAACCGATTGAGGATAAGCCCATGGGCGAGGAATTCGTCCGCCTTTCCGATGTTACCAAGCGGTTCGGGAGCGCACCCCCCGCTCTCGACGCGGTGTCCGGCTCGATCCGCGGCGGTGAGATCACCGGCCTGATCGGGCCGGACGGCGCCGGCAAGACGACACTCATCCGGCTCATGACCGGCCTGATCCTGCCGGACAGCGGCGTGATCGAGGTGCTGGGCTTCGATACGCAGAAAAATCCCGCGGGCATCCAGGCTTCGATCGGCTACATGCCGCAACGCTTCGGCCTCTATGAGGATCTTTCCGTGCAGGAGAATCTCGATCTCTATGCCGACCTGCGCGGCCTGCCGCTGGCGGAACGCCCAGCCGTCTTCGACGAGCTGTTGACCTTCACCGACCTTAAGCGCTTCACCGGCCGCCTTGCCGGCAAGCTTTCCGGCGGCATGAAGCAGAAGCTCGGCCTCGCCTGCGCGCTCCTCAAAAAACCCCGCCTCCTGCTTCTCGACGAGCCGGGCGTCGGTGTCGACCCGATCTCGCGCCGTGACCTCTGGACCATGGTCGAGGACCTGACCAGGGAGGGCATCGGCGTGCTCTGGTCCACAGCCTATCTTGACGAAGCCGAAGCCTGCGACCGCGTTCTCCTCCTCAATGAAGGAAAACTCCTCTTCACCGGCACGCCTTCCGGCCTCACTGGTCGGGTGGACGGCCGCGTTTTCAAGCTTGGGGGCATCGAGGGCCGGCGGCGGCCGATCCTCACCAAAGTGCTTGACCAGAAAGGCGTCGTGGACGGCGTGATCCAGGGCGAGGCGATCCGGCTGGTGCTCGACGCGCCGGAGCCACAGGGGTGGAAGGCTACGGACGTCGCCGGGCGGGCCGCTGCGCTGAGCCCCGCCGCGCCGCGCTTTGAGGATGCCTTCGTGGATATGCTCGGCGGGGGACCGGGCGGAGAGTCCAAGCTCGCCGATGCCGCCATTCCCCGTGACCAGAACGAAGGCCGCGCCGTGATCGAGGCGCGCGGCCTCACCAAGCGCTTCGGCGACTTCACGGCGGCGAGCGACATCACCTTCTCAATCCCGCGCGGGCAGATTTTCGGCCTCCTCGGCCCCAATGGCGCGGGGAAATCGACCACGTTCAAAATGCTCTGCGGGCTTTTGAAGCCCACCGAGGGCGAGGGCCGCGTCGCCGGCTTCGACCTGCGCCACGACACGGCGGAAGCACGCAACCGGCTCGGCTATATGGCGCAGAAATTCTCGCTCTATGGCGACCTCAGCGTCGCCCAGAACCTCGCCTTCTTCGCCGGCGTCTATGGCCTCAGCGGCGCGCGCAAGCGCGAGCGCATTACGCTTATGACCGACATCTTCGATTTCAGATCCATCCTCGGCATGTCCGCAAAAGACTTGCCGCTGGGTTTGAAGCAGCGGCTCGCGCTCGCCTGTGCCGTGCTGCATGAGCCCGAAGCCCTTTTCCTCGATGAGCCGACCTCCGGTGTCGATCCCATAACCCGGCGCGAGTTTTGGACCCACATCAACGGCCTGGTCGAGAAGGGCGTCACTGTCCTCGTCACCACCCACTTCATGGACGAGGCGGAATATTGCGATCGTATTTCGCTCATCTATCGCGGCCGCTCCATCGCGCTCGGCTCCCCGGACGAATTGAAGGCGAGCGTCGCGGGCAAGGACATCCCCGACCCGACGATGGAGGACGCCTTCATCGCGCTGGTGCAGAACTCCGATCTGGCGGAGACCGCATGAGCACGGAAGCGCCACCAACCGGGCGGGCGCGCCGCTTCGCCGCCCTCGTGCGCAAGGAGAGCCTGCAGGTGATCCGCGATCCGAGTAGTATCCTGATCGCATTCGTGCTGCCGCTCATCCTCCTCGTCATCTTCGGCTATGGCGTTTCGCTCGATGCCACCCGCACGCGCATCGGCCTGGTGATCGAGGATGCCACTCCCATCGCCCAGGATCTCGCCGCCAGCTTCCAGGCCTCGCGCTATTTCGAGGTGGCGGTGGGGCGCGACCGGCGCGACTTCGAGGAAGACCTGATCCTTGGCCGCGTGCGCGGTATCGTCGTGATCCCGGCGAGTTTCGCCGATGTGGGCGCCGCTGGGGGCTCACCGCAAATCCAGGTGAATGTCGACGGATCTGACCCGAACACGGCCAATTTCGTGCAGAACTATGCGCAGGGCGTGGTGGGCACATGGATGGCGCAGCGCGCGGCGGAAATGGCCATGCGGCCGCCGCCGATCTCGGTCGAGCAGCGCTTCTGGTTCAACCCGGAGCTTGCCAGCCGCAATTTCCTCGTGCCCGGCTCCATCGCGATCGTCATGACGCTGGTCGGCACGCTTCTTACCTCCCTCGTCGTCGCCCGTGAATGGGAGCGGGGCACTATGGAGGCGATGATGGCGACACCCGTCGCGGCGGCAGAACTGCTGGCGGGGAAGATCTTACCCTATTTCATTCTCGGCCTTGTCTCCATGTCGCTCTGCGTGCTGATCGCCGTCTTCGTCTTCGGAGTGCCGTTCCGCGGTTCGGTGCTGGCGCTCTATGCGCTTTCGGCAAGCTTCCTCATGCCAGCGCTCGGGCAGGGCCTTCTCATCTCGGCCGCGACCAAGAACCAGTTCCTCGCCTCGCAGCTCGCGCTGCTCTCCGCCTTCCTGCCCGCCTTCCTGCTCTCGGGCTTCCTGTTCGAGATCAGTTCAATGCCGTGGATCATCCGCATGATCACCACCATCGTGCCCGCGCGCTACCTGATCCCAAGCCTTCAGAGCGTATTCGTCGCAGGCGACATCTGGCCCATGTTCTTGCGTTCGATTGCTGTGATGCTCACCATCGGCGCGGTGCTTTTCATTCTCGCCGCCCGCAGCACCCGCAAGAGGATCGCGTGACATGTGGTGGACGCGGCTCAAAGCACTCATCATCAAGGAATTGCTGGCGATCCTGCGCGATCCGCGCGGGCGGCTGATCCTCATCGGCCCGCCGATACTGCAACTCGTCATCTTCTCCTACGCCGCGACGCTCGAAGTGAAGAATATCGACGTACTCGTGCTCAACCAGGATTCCGGCGCCTGGAGCCAGGAACTCGTCAACCGCATCGCCGGCGCGCCCACTTTCCGCAGTATCGAGAGGGTTGGAAGCCCGGACGCGCTGCGCGCCCGCATCGACGCGCAGCAGGCGATCGCAGCCATCCATATCGGCCCGACCTTCTCGCGCGATATTGCCGCCGGCCGGCCTGCCGACCTGCAGATCATCCTGGACGGGCGGCGCTCCAACGCCGCCCAGATCGTCGCGGGCTATCTCAACCAGATCGTAAACCAGCTTTCCGCCGAAATAGGCGCCGGAGCGCGCGGCGCCGGACAGGCCGTCACCGTGGTGCCACGCAACTGGTTCAACCAGAATCTCATCTTCCAATGGTTCATGGTGCCCAATCTGGTCGCCGCCATCGCGCTTCTCATAGGCCTGGTGGTCACCGCGCTTTCCATTGCGCGCGAGCGCGAGCTCGGCACTTTCGACCAGCTCATGGTCTCGCCGCTCAGGACGCATGAGATCCTGATCGGCAAGGTGATTCCGCCCATGATCATCGGCACCTTCCACATGACGATCTACATCCTGGCGGCTGTGTTCATCTTCGGCGTGCCGCTTCGGGGCTCGCTCCTTATGCTCTATGGCAGCAGCATCTTTTACCTGCTCTCGGTGGTGGGCGTCGGCCTCTTCATCTCCGCCCTTTCGATGACGCAGCAGCAGGCGATCCTCGGCGCCTTCCTCTTCATGGTGCCGGCAATGCTCCTCTCCGGCTTCGCCACGCCGATTGAGAACATGCCGGACTGGCTGCAGCCAATCACCTATGCCAGTCCGCTGCGCTATTTCCTCGTCATCGTGCGGGGCGTGTTCTTGAAGGACTTGCCTTTCAACGAAGCGATGAACAACACGATCCCGCTCGCCATCATCGCCTTTCTCACGCTCGCGGCTGCGGCATGGCTCTTCCGACGCAGAATGGAGTGAAGATGAAATCACTCCGGCAGTGAGATTCCGTAGATCTCCGCGAGTTGCCCAATCATGAGATCGGCCGCGATCACGCCACCCGCCGTGTTCCAGATGGCATCATCCACCGCCATCGCCTTTCCGGCCTTCACCACTTCCAGGTTCTGCCAAAGCGGCTCCTTGGTCCACTCTGCGGCCAGGGTCTCGGCACTGCCGTCGCCGGTCTCGTAGACGAAGTAGAACAGGCGGTCGCCCTCCATTTCCGGAATGCGCTCCTTCGTCACCTCGTCGGCGAATGTATCCTTGTCCTGGTTGGCGGGCCGCGCGAAACCGATTTCGGATAGGATAAGGCCGGGGAAGGTGTCCTTGTAGTAGATGCGTGTACGGCCGGGCATGAAGCGCACGAGCGAGATCTTCTCCTGCTTGCGGTGGCCGAGCGCCTCGCTCAACGCCGCCACGCGGGAATTGTAGCGGTCGAGCACGGCTTTACCCTCCGTCTCCTTGCCTACGGCTTTGGTATAGAGCGCGAAATTGATCTTCCAGTCACCGCGCAGCCGCTCCGCGAACACCGTGGGCGCGATGGCCGAAAGCTGCTCATAGATCTTCTCCTGGCGCGTTTTGTTGCCGATGATGAGATCGGGCTGGAGCGCGGCAATGAGTTCGAGATTAACGGCCGATTCCTCGCCGACGACTTCGACGCCTTCCATCCGATCGGCGATATGCGCATACCACGGATCGCCCAGCCAGGAGCGGACAGCGCCGACGGGCTTGATGTCCACCGCCAGCAGAGCCTCGGTTCCCTCATTGGTGAGCACCACCACGCGCTGCGGATGATCCGGAACCTCGGTCGTGCCCATCGAATGCGTGATCTCCGCGGCTTGAAGGGCAGCCGAAGCAGCAAAAAGGAGCGGCAGGGCCAGGAGGGAGGAGAGCAGCCGGCGACGGTTCATGGGGCACCTAACTTGACAAGCATGGTCAGAATTTGGGAGAGCAAGAGCAGAAGCAAACTTGACTGTCAACATCACCTTTGAGCAGATCCGCCCACATTGTTTTGACCGCAGCCGAAAGCCGGCTGCCGCTGATCTATGCGGGTCTGGCGCTTTTGCTGGCCTTTGCGGTGCTTGGCAGCCTGATGCTGGGCTACACAATCTACATGCCCGGTGAGCTTTGGAATGCCCTCGCGAGCTCCGGAACGAGCGAAGCGGATACGGTGATCCGTGAATACCGCCTGCCGCGCGCGATGATGGCGCCTTTGGTCGGGGCGGCGCTCGGCGTGGCGGGGGTCATGGTACAGACACTTTCGCGCAACCGCATTGCCTCGCCGGATACGCTGGGGCTCAACGCCGGCGCTTCGCTGGCTGTCGTGGCCGCGAGCGTAGGACTTGGCATCTCCTCGCTCGCAGTGCTTTCGCTCGTTGCGGCGGCGGGCGCCTTTTTAACGAGCATTCTCGTCTTTGCCTTGGCCGCCACGGCTGGCGGGCTGTCGCCGCTGCGCATCGTGCTGGTGGGGGTGACATTCGCGGCGCTCATGAACGCCATGGTCGAGGTGATCCTGACCGTCAACGAGGCCGAACTGCAGCAACTGCTGTTCTGGCTTTCCGGCGCTTTTGTCGACCGGCCATTGAGCCTAGTGGCGCGCAACATTCCATTGTTGGCGTTGGGAGGTGTAATGGCGGCTATGCTTGCCCGTCCGCTCGACGCATTGCAGACGGACGATGCCACCGCCCAAAGCCTTGGCGCGCCGATTCGCGTGATCCGTATCGCCAGCTTCGTTGCCGTCGCGCTCCTTACTGGGGCTTCCGTGGCCATGGCCGGCCCTGTCGGCTTTGTCGGCCTCGTCGTGCCGCATGCAGCCCGCGCGCTGGTCGGTGCCCGACATGGTGAAAAGCTGGTGGCCGCGGCGCTGATCGGCGCGGTCTATACGACTGCGGCCGATATTCTGGCCCGCTTCGTGATCTATCCCACTGAAGCGCCGGTAGGCGCGATTACGGCCGTTGTGGGCGCCGGCCTTCTTCTCGTTCTCCTGCGCCGGCGGGCCGCATGATGGGCGAGGCGGCGAAGCTTTCCCGCAGCGGGCCCGCGCTTGGCGGCATCGCACGCGATCGTGCGCGGGCGGTCACGGTCCTCTTGATCCTCCTCATCGTTACACTTCTGGTGGTGCTTGCCAGCACGGCCTTCGGCTCCACCTGGGTGCCGCTGGAAAAAATCGTCGCGGTTCTTACCGGAGGCGGGGAGCGCACGGAACGGCTGATCGTTCTGCAACTGCGGCTGCCGCGCGTGCTGCTTGCCGCGCTCGCTGGCGGCGCTATGGCAGTGGCCGGCTTCCTGCTTCAGAAGGTGACGCGCAACGACCTTGCCTCGCCAAGCGTGCTTGGGGTGGTTGATGGAGCCGCCCTCGGCGTCGTCATCTTCCTTGCTCTGCTCTCCGATGAGAGCAATGCGCTGATAGTCAGCATCGCCTGGCAGCCCCTCGCGGCGGTGCTCGGGGCCTGTGCGGCCGTGGCGCTGGTTTTCGCCTTGAGCGGGCGGCAAGCCTCCTCGGCGGTGCGGCTCCTGCTCTTCGGCATCGCTGCCGCCGCGGCGGCCAAGTCCGTCATCATGGTACTGCTGCTGACGGGGCCGATCTATCGCACGACGCAGGCGACCCGCTGGATCGCCGGCGCCGTCAACGAAACCAATTGGGGCGAGGTGCAGATGACCGCGGAGCTTCTCCTGCCGGTGCTCCTTCTGGCGCTTCTCGCCGCGAGACGTCTGCCGCCGAGCGATTTGGACGACGTTTCCGCCCAGTCGGTGGGGCTCAACCTTCCCGTCTTTCGCCTGGCGGTCTTCGCGCTCGCCGCTGCGCTAACCTCCGTCTCGGTGGCCTTTGCGGGCGGGGTGAGCTTTATCGGTCTTCTTGCACCGCATATTGCGCGGCTTCTGATAGGCCGTTCTGCCGTCGCGGGGATGCTTGCGAGCGCTCTTTGCGGCGCGGTGATCCTGATGGGGGCGGACCTCGTCGTGCGGGTGCTCTTTGCCCCAACCGAAGTTCCGGCAGGCGCCATCACGGCGGTGATCGGCGCTCCCTATTTCCTCTATCTTCTTTTGCGGAAGGACCGCCTCAATGGATAAGGCGCTCAGCGGATTAAAGGTCGACACGCTTTCGGTAGCCTATGGCGCGCATCTCGCCGTCGATGCCATTTCGCTTACCATCCCGAAGGGCAAGATCACGGTCCTCGCGGGGCCGAACGGCTGCGGGAAGTCGACGCTGCTGCGCGCGATTCGCAGGCTTCATGCGGCCAAGACGGGGCGGGTGCTCTTGGGTGAAACCGATATCGGAAAGATGAGGGAGAAGGAGATCGCGCGCGAGATCGGGCTTCTGGCGCAATCGCCTTCCGCGCCGGAGGACATGCGGGTGGAGGAGCTGGTGCGGCTCGGCCGATATCCGCATCAGGCAATGCTTCAGCCCTGGAGCAAGGATGATGCCGCTGCGGTGGAAGATGCCATGTTCGGCACCGGTGTCGGGCATTTGCGGGACCGGCGGCTGGGCTCGCTTTCTGGCGGGCAGCTTCAGCGTGCCTGGATCGCAATGGTGCTGGCGCAGCAGACCGACATCGTCTGCCTCGACGAGCCGGTGAATCATCTCGACATGGCGCACCAGATCGACTGCCTCGATCTCGTCAGCCGGTTGAACCGGGAGCATGGGCGAACGGTGGTGCTTGTGCTGCATGATCTAAACCTCGCCGCCCGCTATGCCGATCTTCTCGTTTTCATGAAGGATGGCGGAATTGTCAGTGCCGGCTCTCCCCACCAATTGATGACGGAGGAACAGATCGCTTCCGTTTTCGGCATCCAGTGTCGTGTGATTGAAGACCCTGTGCACGACCGCCCGCTCTGCATCCCCATGCGGAACTCCTCGCCTCGGTTCGAAGTGCAGGGCTGAGTAGCCAACTGAACCTGGATATCGACCTGACCCGATATACCGATGCCTGTGGCGCGCGAATATCCAGCTCGCCGGGCGAGGCTTGCCGCGATCGCTTCGGCGCATCTCCCTGATTCGGATTTTCAGGCGGGCAAGCCACTCGAGGGATTTAGGGGGCCATCGTAGGGCCTGACCGTCGGTTGCACTGGAATTCGGCTAGTTTCAAAGCAACTCCGCAGGGGATTCTGTGCACACCGTGCATTCAAGGAGCGGCTTATTTGTCTATGACCCGTAATGCCGGTGTAGCAATATGCTGTCGTTGCGCGTCATCTGGTGTTTACAGCGGAAAATGTGCGCGGATACCTCGATGATATTTTATTGAAGGTGGCTGAGGACGCTCGGCATCTGCATCGAGTTCGTGAGCGGCGAGGAGGCGAGTGCGTCCACCGCTGGCGCAGTAATGCTGCAAGTTCATGCACATGTGGTGCTCTATTCTGCGCGGTCCATCCGGTCTTCGATAGTACCCCGTCAGTGACGTCTTAGGTCAGTGTAACAGCGGCCGCCCTGTAGAGATTATCCACGCCGAAACTGTCTATCGCCGGACCTTTTCTCGCGGCGCTGCCGATGGTGTTCCCCTACAT
Source organism: Chelativorans multitrophicus (assembly GCF_011317445.1). Taxonomy (GTDB): domain Bacteria; phylum Pseudomonadota; class Alphaproteobacteria; order Rhizobiales; family Rhizobiaceae; genus Chelativorans; species Chelativorans multitrophicus. The sequence continues at coordinate 1,414,216 of NZ_JAAAPL010000001.1, read as the reverse complement.
GCCGGGGACGCGGTGGATGGAACCCTATCGGCGATGGTTCAAGCGTTTTGATGTCCGGTTTTGAACCCCAACAGGGCTGCGGGTGGCCGACAGTTAGCCGTGCGATTTGCCTTTCCGGGCGCTAGGGCCTGATTTGAGGACTTTATGAAAACCACTGCATATTTGAAGCTAAGCGGATCGTTGATCGCCCTTACTGCTGCGGCAGTTTCACAAGCCCATGCTCAAGCGACCGGGTGGACGGGGGGCAGTTCCTACAACCAGGACATTACTGGAGCAGCGGTCACGGGCGATAACCTTTGGCATAATGCCTTGAACTGGTCCAATGGGTTACCGAACGCCGCGACCGATGTCAGCATCGGTCTGGCGACTATGCAGCTCTATTATAGGCGTTACGAATGCCAAGGTCCGGGTGGGGTCGGCGATGTCGATTGGTGCGTAGATGTTATCCAGGGACCGAGGCCTACCTCGTGGGACATCGTTCTGCTTAGCGGTACGGTGGGCAATGCGCAGAACCTTTACATCGGTTTATCCGGAGGCCGGGGCTTCCAGGGCAGTTCGGCAGGTCCGGGACATCTCATCAATCAGAGCGGCCTGGTCGTCGGCCTGAACATGACCGTGGGGGAGACCGGTACCGGTAGATATGACGCCATCGGCACCACCGCTGTCGGCGGCAACCTGGTGATCGGTGGCCAGGGGATCGGCACCTTCAACAACGATAACCTGTTGAACGTGGGGGGGCATCTGACGGTTGGCGGGTATGCTCAAGGCACCGTTACCAATACCAGCACGATAACGGTCGGCGGCAACATCACTGTGGGCCAGGACGCCCAAGGTACTCTCACCAACAGTGGGAACATCAGTGCTGGCGGAAATCTTACCGTCGGCGGTAATGATCAGGGTATTCTCACCAACACGAACGCCACGATAACGATCGGCGGCGACATTACCGTGGGCCAGGACGCCCAGGGTACGTTCACCACCAACGGGAACGTCAGCGCGGGAGGAAACTTTACGGTTGGTGGTAATGGGCAGGGTACTTTCACCAACACGAATGCCACGATAACGGTCGGCGGCGACATTACCGTGGGCCAGGACGCCCGGGGCACGTTCACCACCAACGGGAACGTCAGTGCGGGAGGGAACCTTACAGTTGGCGGTAGTGGCCAGGGTACTTTCACCAATACGAATGCAACGATATCGATCGGCGGCGACATTACCGTGGGCCAGGACGCCGAGGGCACGTTCACCACCAACGGGAACGTCAATGCCGGAGGGAACCTCACGGTTGGTGGTAATGGCCAGGGTACTTTCACCAATACGAATGCCACGATATCGATCGGCGGCGACATCAGTGTGGGCCAAGATGGCCAAGGTACCCTCACCAATACCGGCGGCACCGTTACGTCGGGCGGCGATATCACCATCGGCGTGCATGGCCAGGGGACGGCGACAAACACCGGGACGATGTCGTCGGTTGGAAACTTCATCGTCGGCTTCGAGGCGGAAGGCAATTTCACCAATACCAACACGGTTTCGGTGGGAGGCAACTTTACGGTTGGCGAATCCGGCCAGGGCACGGTCGACAACAACGGCGCTGCCACGATCACCGTCACCGGGAACACTGCCATCGGCGAGAATGCGGCGGGCATCGGAATCCTCAACCTGAACGACACCAGCCGCCTCACGACAGGGGGCTCGATGGCGGTGGGCGAACACGGAACCGGCACGCTTAACATTGCAACCGGGGCAAGGGCGGAGACCACCGGCAGGATCACGCTCGGCACCAGCGTTTCCGGCGTTGGCACGGTCATCAACAATGGCACCATGATCAATCATGAGCAAATGGTGGTGGGTGACATGGGACGGGGCCGGCTGCACACCGCTGCCGGCGCCACCACCACGACCACGGGCGATGTCACCGTCGGCGAGTCCGCGACGGGCATGGGCTTTGTGTCCGTCAGGGGGAGGATGGACAATGGGGGGCGGCTCGATATCGGCGACCACGGCGACGGTTACATGGTCGTCCACGACGGGGGCCGTGTCACAAATCGGGAAAGCGTGGTCGGCAGAGAGGGCGGCGGAAACGGCTATGTGCTTGTCTCCGACGCGACCAGCATTTGGGACAACGCCTATTCTCTGACGCTGGGCTCGGAAAGCGAGTCGATCGGCGTTCTCACGATCAACAATGACGGCGAGGTGCAAATCAGGCAGGGATACGGAACCCTGACCATAGCCGAGATGGAAGGTTCGACCGGTATTCTGAACATCGGCGGCCTTTATCCGCCTACCGGCCTTAGCTTCCCGATCGACACGCAGGTGGCAACATATGTTGCGGCCGCCCCACTGGGCCAGAATGTCAACAGCACTGCGCCGCTTGCGGCCGGCACACTCGACGCGGCCTTCGTGCAGTTCGGAAAGGGCGCGGGCAGCGTCAATTTCAATCATACCGAGACCGAGGCGAATGACTATCGCTTCAAGGCCGGCTTCATCGGCAACGGCCAGATCAATCACTATGGAAACTTCACCGTTCTCGACGGAGATTCCTCCCTCTTCACCGGCAACGCCCATGTCTTGGGCGGCATTATGGTGGTCAACAATGTCTTCGGCGGGCATGTCACGGTAGACCCGGCGGCAATTTTGCGCATTGGCCACCGCAATGGTGTGACCGGTGAGGTTCTGAACGACATCGTCAACAACGGCATCGTCCAGTTCTACCGCGCTGACACCTCCAGATATTCCGGCGTCATCAGCGGTGTCGGCGCCGTCGAACAGAATGGAACCGGCACGACGATCCTCACGGGCGAGAACACCTATACCGGCCAGACAAGGATCAATGCCGGCACGCTGCAGCTTGGTGACGGCGGCAAATCCGGTTCGATCGACCATACCTCCGGTGTTGTTGTGAACGCCAATGGAACGCTCGCCTTCAACCGGTCGGATATCAAGGTCTTTGACCGCACGATAACCGGGACCGGCACCATTGCGCAGATCGGCACCGGGCTTACGCGTCTGACGGCCGACAATTCGGGATTCACCGGCCAGACACGCATCGACGCCGGCACGCTATCGGTAAATGGGCGGCTCGGCGGCACGGTGGAGGTGAACGACACGGGCACGCTGGAGGGGCTGGGACAGGTCGGGACAACCACAGTTCACGAAGGCGGCACCATTGCGCCCGGCAATTCCACCGATCCCAATATGCAAAGGGTCGGCAGGCTCACCATCGAAGGCAATTTCACGCAGGAGGCGGGCTCGTTCCACGATACGGATGTGCTTTCGACGGGCCAATCCGACCTCTTGTACGTGACAGGCACCGCGGCGATCTCGAACGACTCCTATCTGAAGGTGTCCAAGATCGACCCGGCCCGCTACGAGCTGGAGCGGCGTTATACGGTGCTGACGGCTGAGGGCGGCGTCACCGGCGATTACATCCTCATCGGCGATACCTTCGTCTCCACCTTCTATCGGTTGGAGGACCATTACGATGCGAATAATGTCTACCTCGACGTAGCTCAGTACCGCCTGTTTCCGGAGGCGGGCAAAACGCCGAACCAGATCGCCGCCGCAACGGGCGCGCAGGATTTGAAGGCGGAGCGAGATATCAACGGATATCCGACAAATCCGCTGTTCAGGGCAATCGCCTATCTGCCGACCGACAAAAAGGCGCGCTATGCATTTGACCAGATCTCGGGAGAGATTTACGCATCGCTTCAAGGCGCGATGCTGGACGACAGCCATATGGTCCGCGACGTGATGGGAGATCGTATCCGCTCCGCCTTCGGCGATATGGGCGAAAAGATCGTCGGCTATACCCCGGGCATCGACATCAAGGACCCAACGCCGCAGCCGGTCTACGGCAACGATCAGGAAGGACCGGTCATTTGGGGGAGGGGCTTCGGTAACTGGGGCGAGATCGAAGGCGACGGCAACGCAGCAGAACTCAAGCGCGACGGCCGCGGTCTCTTCCTCGGCGCGGATATGCCGTTCCGGGATATGTTCCGTGTCGGTCTGCTCGCCGGATATGACCGGACCGACTATAAAGTGCCCGATCGCAACTCGAGCGCGGCAAGCAGCAATTACCATCTCGGTCTCTATGGGGGTGCGGAATGGTGGAGGCTCGCCCTTCAGCTCGGTGCGAGCTTTACTTGGCACAAGACCGAAGTCGCGCGTGAGATTGTGTTTCCGGGCTTCGCCGAAACCGCCTCTTCAGAGTTCGACGGAGGGACCGCGCAGCTTTATGCCGATCTCGGCTACAGGTTCCGCCCTGCCGGCCTGCCTTCCTTGCAACTCCAGCCATTCCTTGGTCTTGCCTACGCGAACAACAAGCAAGGCGGCTATGACGAGGCTGGCGGCTACGCCGCTTTGCACGGCGGTGCGGATCAAAGCCTGGGCACAGGCTATGGAACGCTTGGTCTGCGCGCGGCGCAGGATTTCGATCTTCTGGATATCCAGTGGACCGTTCACGGCTCGGCCGCTTGGCGGCGTGCCTTCAGCGATGCCGCACCAACCGCCACGCACCACTTCAACGGCAGCAGAGACTTCACGGTCTTTGGCACGCCGCAACCAATCGACACAGGTCTCTTCAAGCTGGGCGTCGACGCCAATCTAAGCGAACATTGGGCTATGGGCTTTTCCTATGCTGGCGAGTACAGCAGCAAGGTCGAGTTCCACAACCTTCGCGGTGATCTGAATTACAAATGGTAAGACCATAGAAGAACAAGAAATGCGAAAAGTGCCGTTCCCCGGCTAGGCTGGGGAACGGTTTGTTTTGGGGGCAGACTTTCAATCAGTTCAGTTTCTTGCGGCGGCCTCCAGCCCGGCTATGTCCAGCTTGACCATTTTCAGCATGGCTTCAGCCACCCGCTTCCTCTTTTCAGGATCAGGATTCTTCATCAGCTGGCCGAGCTGCTTCGGCACGATTTGCCAGCACAAGCCCCAGCGATCCCTCACCCAGCCGCATTGCTCGATGGTTCCTCCTTCGGCGAAGGCGTTCCAGAGATGGTCGATCTCCGCCTGGGTGTCGCATTCAACCATAATGGAGAAACTGTGGTTGAACGGGTCGAGCGGGCCAGCTTCGATCGCCATATAACTCTGGTCACTGAGCGTGAATTCCGCGATTTTGACGCTTCCGGCGGGGCCGCTTGGGCTGTCGGCGGGAAGGGCTGTGACCGAGTTCACCGACGAGCCGGGAATAAGCGTCGTATAGAGGCGCAGTGCTGCCTCCATGTCCTTTTCGAACCAGAGATGCTGAATAACATTCATGGGGCGTCCTTTCCTCTTGCTTGATTTCACGAAGTCAGCCGAGCGCAGCGCTCGACCCAAGGACGATACAAGATGGCGGATGCCGACTCCGGCGGCCTGCGATTGCCTAAAGTCGCGCGTGGCGATGCAAAGGACGTCTATTTTGAGCCACGCATCGTGCTTCTTTCGAAAATCGTTCTGGTCTGCAGCCGATGCGCCGGGGGAGCGCTTTTTTAACGGGCGGTGACTATTGTCTCCCTGGCAAAAAGGCGGGTTTGCATAGGGGGACCTCCGGGTGCTGTACAGAATGTCCGACAGGACTAGTGCTGAGCGCGCCGCGCCGCGGAAGGCACCGGCTTTCCTGAAGATGCCGCGCGGCGTTGTGATTGTCGGTGGAGCGCACGGAACGCTGGCTCTCGCGCGCAGCCTTGGCCGCCTCAACATTCCCGTATGGCTCGTCACGAACGACAACCCGCTGCCCGGCTGGTCGCGCTATGTGCACCGTATGCTTTCCTGGCCGGGAGCCAACGATCCCGGTGCTGTTGCATTCCTGCTGGAAATGGCGTTGAGGCATGGGTTGAGTGGCTTCCTGCTCGTGCCGGCGGCCGATGCGGATGTCCGCCTCGTCTCTCAGTCGGTGGACGCGCTTTCAGCTGCGTATCGGGTCATCCTTCCGGATTGGGAGCGGCTGAAATGGGTCTGCGAGAAGCCGCTTCTCTACCGCCGCGCTGCCGAGCTCGGAGTGGATTTTCCACCCACTTACGGGTTTTCCTCCCTTGAGGAAGCTTCCCAGGCCGATATCCGCTTTCCCGTGGTGCTCAAGCCGAATATGGGCGGGGGACACGACGAGTTCTCCCGCGCCAAGGTCATCCGCGCGGACGACAGGGAATTGTTCCTCACCGCCTACCGAACGGCGGCGGAGCAGATCGGCTTCGAGAATGTGGTGGTCCAGGAGCTGATCCCCGGAGGTGGTGAAAGCCAGTTCTCCTACGCGGCCCTCTGGAACGAGGGCAGGCCGGTCGCTGAATTCGCCGCACGGCGCCTTAGGCAGTTTCCGGTGGATTTCGGATATACGAGCACCTTCGTAAAGGTAGTGGAGGAGCCGCGTGTGATCGAAGCCGCGCGGCGCATCCTGAGTTCGATCGGCCATTGCGGGCTGGTCGAGGTGGAATTCAAATACGACGCGCGAGACGATAGGATGAGAGTGCTCGACGTTAACCCGCGGCCATGGTCCTGGTTCGGACTGACAGCCGCCGCGGGCGCGGATTTTGGCGCCATGCTCTGGAGCATGGGAATAGGCGAAGAGCCTGTGCCGGCCCGTGCACGGCCAAATGTTTCGTGGATGTACCTGCTGCGGGATCTGGTGACGGGCATAAAGCTGGTCTCGATGGGCCGGCTTTCCGCGGCCGAGTATCTTCGCTCCTTCTCCAGCGTTCGGACATGGGCAACATTTTCGCTACACGATCCCGTGCCGGCCTTGATCGATGTGCCGCTGACGGCGTGGCGCGTCATCACCCGGCGTATCCTGAAGATCCGTTGACGGGAGCCAATTCGCCTATGCCCGACCTTCCAGGGCAGCAAGCCCTGAAATACCTCATTATTCGAGCTGTGCTGAATGCCATCGCCTTTTCCGGGGCGCAGCGGCTATGGCCTTCGGCCGGTGGCAGGGGCGTTGTCTTCACGCTCCATCATGTCCGGCCGGCCAGCGGGCAGAGCTACGATCCGAACGCGCTTCTGTCGGTGACGCCGGATTTCCTCGATCTAGCAATCCAAGCGTCGATTGAGGCTGGCCTTGTGCCAGTTGCCGTGGATGACCTGCCGAAGCTTCTTTCTGATCCCGCGGACAGACGGCGCTTCGTAAGCTTCACGCTCGATGACGGCTACCGGAACAACGCCGAACATGCCGCGCCGGTGTTCCGCAGGCACGGCGTTCCCTACACGATCTTCATCACCAAGGGGTTTGTGGAGCGCACTCGCTCACTATGGTGGGAAACGGCCGCGGCGCTGACCGCGCAAGAGGAGCGCATCACCTTCGATTTCGGCCAGGGTACCGAGGAACTCGACCTTAAGACGGATCTACGGAAGCACGAAGCCTTTACGCGCTTCTCGGCATTCGTCGCCGGCGCGGATGAGGATGAGGCGGTGCGCCGGATCGACGATCTCGCGCGGCAACGCGGGATCGACCCGCTTGCCATTACCGCCGGCCTGACCATGGATGCAGAAGAGTTGCGCGACCTCGCTCGGGACCCGCTGGCTCGCTTTGGAGCGCACACGCTGACCCATGTGAATTTGCGCCGTGTGAGCCAGAAGAGGCTTGAAGAGGAGATCATCCGCTCGGCTGAGGCCGTCGAAGGCTATGTGGGACGATATCCGAACGCCTTTGCTTACCCGTACGGATTTGCCGCGGCGGTGGGCGACCGTGAGGTCGAGGCTACGGCAAAAGCAGGTTTTGCCGTCGCGGTGACGACACAGCCGGGCGTTCTGGGGCCGGATGTTCTGCGCCGGCCCACCGCCGTCGACCGCGTTTCCCTGAACGGCTTTTTCCAGAAGAAGCGCTATGTGGAGGCGCTTCTGTCCGGTCTTGCCTTCAAGCTGATTTGAGGCGGGTCTCCATCAAAAGCCCTTCCGCTTCCAGCACAGGATAGGCAATCGTGGCGAGCAGCGAATTGATCTGCTTCAGGTCACGGATTGTGTCGAGATGGATAGAGCTTGTCTCGACGCTTTGCTCCGAGCCCATGCGCAGGCGCTCGAAATGATGGTGGCTGAGTGTCTTCTCGATCTCCCGCATTCGATCTTTCTCGGCTACGAGGCGGCGGGCGGTCTCCGGATCACCTGTCACCAGGAGATTGAAGGCGAGTCGCGCGTTCGATAGCACGGCGGCGTGGAAGTTTGAGAGCTCAAGCCAGCCTTCGGGCGTGAATTCCACCTTGCGCTCCATCTTGCGCCTGGCATGTGCAAGCAGGTTGCGCACGATGATGTCCCCCACTTGCTCCAGTTTCACGCAGGCGCCGAGGAGATCCTGGCAGCGGCGCGTGTCTTCCGCGGACATGTCCTCTCGGCTGATCCGGGCCAGGTAAAGCTTGATCGCCGCATGGCGGCGGTCGAGCGTATCGTCAAGATCGGCGAGAGCTGTGATCGCCTGCTTGTCCGTGTCTTCATAAAGCGCGAGCGCGCGGCTGAGCATGAATTCGACCGTTTCGCACATGCGCACCGCCTCGCGCGTGACATTGGCGAGCGCCTGCTGGGGATTGTCGAGCGCGGTTTCATCGAGGGCACTGACTTCGCTCAATAGCGCGTCCTGCTTCTCCTCGGGCGTAAGGCCGGGAGAGAGGGAAACCAGTGCTTCCGTGGCCTTGAGCACCAGGCCAGATAACGGAATGCCGGCAATCAGAATCAACAAGTTGAAGGCGATGTGCGCATGCACGATCTGGTCTGCCGCGCTGTTGCCCAAAACCTCGGCAGACGGTTTGAAGAACAGGAAGGTGGCAAGCGCGACCACCGAGCCTGCGCCGCGCATGAGCAGATTGGCAAGCGGAACCACGCGAGCCTCAGGCGGCGAGGCGCGCGTCAGCATCGGCGCGATGAATGAACTGCCGAGATTTACCCCCAGCACCATCGCAATGCCGAGTTCCGCCGAGAGGATGCCGTTTGCGGCGAAGGTGGCAAGCAGGAGCACGGCGGCGATGCTGGAGTGAAAGAGATAAGTGACGATTCCCGCAAGCAGGAAAGCGGCGATCGGATCGCTGGAAAGATAGCCGACGATCAGCGGAGCGATTCGGCTTTCGCGCAGCGGCTGTGAAGCCTCACCCATCATCTCCAGGGAAAGCACGAGAAGACCAATGCCGATGAGAATGCGGCCAGCCTGCCGCCACGCCCGCCGCTCCGTGGCCATGAAGATCATCGTGCCGGCAACGAGGCAGATGGGGACGAGCAATCTAAGATCGAAGCTCAGGATCTTGACGACCAGGGCGGAGCCAACCTCGGCGCCACGCACGGCAAGAATGCCAGAGAGCCCGGTCACGATACCGGAACCAGCAAACGAGCCCACGAGCAGGGTGACAGCGGTGGAGCTTTGCAACGCCACCGCAAGGGCAAGTCCCGTGGCTGTGGCAAGCAGGGGATTGCCGAGCGTGCTGCGCAGCCGTCGCTTCAGCACATCCCCATAGGCCCGCTCCACGCCGGTGCGCACCATGTGCGTTGCCCAAAGCAGCAGAGCGACGGCGCCTGCCATATGCAGAAAGAAGACGGATCCGCTCATTTGCCACGTTCCCGGCTGCTGGAAGCCCACATCCTGGCAGAAATGATTTGCCGTCTCTTAAACGCCGATCGGCAAGGAAGGCTCCGCAGCTTGCGCGGCTCGTGCGCTTCTAGCGAAAGCCACCCTGCATCCGGCGCTGCGGCGCAGCCTCCCCCGAAAGAGAGGCTACAGGATGTCAAACATGCACGGGCGTAGGAAGTGTCTCATCCAGAGCGGAAGCCAGGTCGAGGATGCGCTGCAGCCCGGCGGCATGTCGGAAGCTCGGCTCGGTGGGCATCTTCAGCCGCACTGCGTTGACGAAGCGCTCGTAATTCGTCGCCACGGGCGCGGCTTCCATGTCACGCCACGTGGCCGTCTCGGCGTCCTCATCGAGGCAGACCCTGAGATGCGTTTCCTTGAGCGTGTGCTGCACCTCGATGCCGCCCTTTTCGCCATAGATCCGCACGCGCAGGTCATTGTGATGGCCCGTTGCCCAGCGCGTGGCGTGGATGACGCCGAGGGCTCCGTTGGAAAACCCCGCTGTCATGACAAAACTGTCATTGGCATCGAGAACATATTCGCCGATCCGGTCGCCGTCAGCCTTAGGGAAGGTCTTGAGGCGGCTTGTGATCGTCTCGATCTCGGTTGCCGCGCCATAGGAGGCGAAATCGAGGATGTGGATGCCGATATCGCCCAGCGTGCCGTTGGAGCCGTGCCCCTTGGAAAGACGCCACAGCCATTGCGGCCCGGTGCGCCAGTCCCCCCATGTCTTTGAAACGAGCCAGCTTTGCAGGTAGGAGGCTTCTATGTGCTTTACCTCGCCAATGCGGCCGGAAAGCACCAGCTCGCGCGCCGCGTGAAGCTCCGCAACATTTCGGTAGCTCAGATTGACCATCGCCACCACGCCTGCCTTTTCAGCCGCATCCGCCATCTCCGATGCTTCGGCGAAACTGGTGGCGAGCGGCTTTTCGCAAAGCACATGCTTGCCGGCGGCTATGCAGGCCAGGCTGGTCGTGTAATGGGCCGCATCGGGCGTCACATTGGTGACCGCGTCGAATTCGCCCCAGGCGAGCGCCTCGTCCACCGTGGCGAACTGGCGCTCGATCTTGTGCAGTTCGCAGAAGGCCTTGAGGCGCTCTGCATTCATATCGACACCGCCGACGATGTGCACGCCGGGAATGGCCGCAAATCGGTTGGCATGCTGATTGGCCATCTTGCCTGTGCCAAGTATGAGCAAACGCATAGGAAGTCGTCCTATCTGAAGCCGGCTTCGCCGGGCTTGTGCAATTTGGGCCCGCGCTCGGTGATGGGTTCGGGAGCTTTTTCCACCGGCACATTCGGCGCATCGTGAATGGCGGTGTAGGCCGGCGCGGGCGAATAGGCCCAGCGCACAGCGTTCCTCAGCACCTTGTGCACCATCGCGTCGTGATAGGTGGGATAAGCCTCGTGGCCGGGGCGGAAATAAAAGATATTGCCCGCGCCGCGGCGGTAAGTAAGGCCCGAGCGGAAAACCTCTCCTCCCTGAAACCAGGAGATGAAGACAGTCTCGAGCGGCTCCGGCACGGAGAATGGCTCCCCATACATCTCTTCTTGCTCCAGCTCGAAATACTGCGGAAGGCCTTGCGCGATCGGGTGGCCGGGATTGACCACCCAGACGCGCTCGCGCTCACCCGCCTCGCGCCACTTCAGCGCGCAGGGCGTACCCATCAGACGCTTGAAGATCTTGGAGAAATGCGCCGAGTGGAGCAGGATGAGGCCCATCCCTTCCCATACGCGCTTCGCCACGCGCTCGACGATCTCGTCCTCAACCTGGCGGTGGGCCTTGTGGCCCCACCAGACGAGCACATCAGTTTCCTTCAGCGCCTTCTCCGTCAGCCCGTGTTCCGGGTCCTGCAGGACGACTGTTTTGACCGACAGATCACCTTCGGCCCCAATGGCCCTGGCAATGGTCGTATGCATTCCTTCGGGATAGATCGAGCGCACGAGCTCGCTTTGCTGCTCGTGCACATTTTCACCCCACACCAATACGTTGATGCTCATGAGCACCCTTTTCTTCTTTTCTTTGGATCATGCGCGCAGGACACCCCGCCTTGGGTCCCTGAGCTCCTTCGTTCAAACGTGCCACCTGATGGAACGCGCCTGACTACAAACCCGGACGGAAAGCCTTGGGCTGGATCCTTGACTCTGGTGTGAATGAACCCGCCTTTTGGCACCCCGTGGTGCAGTGGTTCGGTCGGCAAATGCCGGACTTGCCTTGGTTTAAGACAGTCTCTTGTCGGCTCTCGGCCGAGGACACGCTGCGCCCCCGAATTTCGTTCTGTTCTCTTTCTGCTCCTCAGTCAAGGACGTTTCAAAGGCCGCGGCGAGGATGTTCCCACGCGTGTGATTCCTGCCACGCTTACGAAGCACACTAGCCGATAGACAGAAGCCGGTTGCCGCGCGCGGACGCTGGAAAAACACCCAATTTTGTCGAGATTGCGGGAAAGATCATGCTGAGCCAAAACATCGCAGCCGACGACCACGCCGGACAAGAGCGTTGCTACAGAGCGCGATGGAAAGCGCATCCCGCTTACGCTTTGCATCAATGTGCGGGCGTTCCGCCGCGCCGGACATCCTGCGAGACGGGCGAGAGCATGCGCGTAAGGGTGCCGTCCCGGCGCGCGAACTGATGGTAAAGGGCAGCGGTTGCGTGAAGGAAAGCCAGCACGCCCGAGCCATAAGCCAGATAGGCGTGAATGTTCGACCAAAGTGCTTCAGCCGCCTCTGAGCGCCTCAGCGGCAGGTCCGGCACAAGCACGAGATTGAAGGCGAAGCTCGGTATCATCAGCGGGGAGGTGGAGGCAACCGCCCAGCCGGTGAACGGCACGAAGATGGTCATGGCAATCAAAGTGGAATGAGTGAGGCTGGCGGCGATCGCTTCGAGGCGGGAGGTTCGCGGCACCGGCCGCGGCTTGGCGGCTGCGAGTGCCCAGGCAAGGCGGAGGAGCGCCAGAACCATGGTGAGGAAGCCCAGCGATTTGTGCCATTGGTAAAGATCGAACTGTAGCCGCGGATCGCCGGTGGTTATCTGCGTGAGATATCCGAGCCCGATCTGGCCGAGAAAGAGGATCGCGATGGTCCAGTGGAACAGGATTGCGATGAGGCCGTAGGAGTGGGGGCTGTTGCGCCACATCCCGGCATCTATCCAAGTTGCTCGTAAGCACGGGTCGCGATCTCCTTCAGCCGGTCACGCGGCAGGTCGCCCACCAGCGCGCAGCTTATCCCATCGTCGCTCCAGAAGAATGCCTCGAGCCGTTCGAGCTTGGCGTAGCGGAAGGCCGTTTCCCGATCGTCCTGCGTCGGGATGACGTAAAGCGTCAGCCTGCGGCCGGTCTCATCCTCGTACATGAACTGCGCGGCGGGTCCGCTCGAAGCGGGAAGCAGCCGCCCTCCGACCAACGTAAGACCGTCGGGCCGCAGGTCCGGCACGGTAATCGTGCGGTCCAGCCGCTTGGACAGCCAGGCCTGCAGATGGTCTGCCTCGTCAGCCCAGACCTCCACCGGATGGCGGACTTCGGCGGCGTAGACGCGGTGAGCTTCCAAAGCCTCGGCCACAAGCGTCGCCTGCACGGGAGCAGGGCCCCAGAGATCGCGGGCGAGCCAGCCTCCCGTGGCGCCTGCGGCCACGAGAAGGACGGCGGCAGCCGCCAAGCGGGTCCAATGCATGGTCCGGGCGCGGAATGCGTGCTCGATCCGGCGGGCGCTCAGGCGCGGAGGAACGGGTTCTGCCGCGACATGGCCATAGAGGGCGCGCAACGCCTCGTTCTGCCTGCGCCATGCCTCGACTTCTTCCGCTGCAGCGGGATCGGCGGCAAGATGTGCTTCGACCTCCTGGCGTTTCGGATCTACGAGGGCGCCGTCGGCGTAGGCGTGCAGGTCGTGCTCTGTGATCTTGCTTTCCCTGCGGCTCATTTCACGGACCTCAGTTTCGGCGCGCCCGCCTCCGTCAGACGCCTCAATGTTGCACGCGCCCGTCCCAAGCGCGACATAATGGTGCCCAGCGGAAGAGAAAGGACCTCCGCTGCCTCGGCATAGCTCATTTGCTCGACAGCCACGAGAAGAAGCACTTCCCTTTGCTCCGCCGGCAGCGACTGCATCGCCCGCGCTGTTTCGGCAAGCGCCAGCCGGCCCGATTGCGTATCGGGGCCCGGCGGGTCCGCCGCAAGCACGTCGAGAGGCAGATCAGGCGCATGCCTGCGCCGCCTCATATCGTTTCGGTAGAGATTGAGCAGGATACGGAACATCCAAGAGCGCAGGGAACCCGATGGTTTCCAGAGTGCGCGCTTGCGAATGGCGCGTTCGAGACAGTCCTGGACGAGATCATCCGCGTGATCTGCATCGTGCGTCAGAGCTCGGGCATAGCGCCTCAGCGCTGGCACGCATTCCTCGATCTCGTCCAGGATCTGCGACATGCCCTACTCTTTTGCGAGGTGCCAGACCCCGCCTACGCCGTCTCCCGTTACGTCACCCGGCTTTTTGTCGTTCTTCCAGAGGTAGAGCGGCATGCCTTTATAAGCCCATTGCATGCTGCCGTCCTTGCGCTGGACGAGCGTGAACTCTCCCTCGGCGGCTGCGCCGGATGCAGCGATAAGGGGCGGCCAATTCTCGGCGCAAGTGTCGTAGCAGTTTGTCACCCCTGCGGTATCCTTGTCGAAGATGTAGAGCGTCATGTCCTTGGCATCTGTAAGGATCTTGCCTCCGGCATTCTCCACGGATTTTATCGCTCCGCCCACATAATTCTCGGCGTAGGTGAAGGGCATCGTAGCCGCCAGCGCGGCGGCGACCAGGATTGGAATACGCATGTTTGAAACCTTCCTTTGTGAATGATGCGGGTTGACTGTCCGCAGGAAGAGAACAGTAGCGAAGGGGAATTTAATCCCCGCTTGCCGATAAAATTCGCAATTTTCCTATATCGGCTGCCCCTGAAGCATCATGTCGAAATGCACGATGTTCGAGTAGATCGGCGTGCCGACATCCATGCCATAGGGGGAACGGAACACTTCACCCACCACGCGGAAGGCGATGTCGCGCCCCTGGCGTCCCGCGAAACTTGCATGAAACGTCTCCCGGCGTGTAACGCCGCGCGCGGTAAGCGTTCCTTCGATGATGGCGCTGTTGGGGCCAGCGGGGCGGACACTGGTGGAGCGGAAGGTAATGCTCGGATGCGCGGCTGCGTCAAAGACGGCCTTCGAGCGCAGGAAATTCTCCACCCGCGATTCACCGGTCGCCACGCTCGCAGGCTCCAGCGTGATGGTGACGTTCGAACGCGCGATATCGTCGGGGTGAAGCTCGAAGGCGCCGGAAAAGCGTGAAAACCGGCCCCTGATCCCGCCGCCGCCTACCTGTCCGACGAAGAATGCGATTTCGGAAGAAGGTGCGATAGTATAGCGGCCGCGCAGTTCGGAGAGGGATTGCGCATGAGCGAGGCCGGCGCCGATCAGGATTGCTGCCGCTATCAGCAACGTCTTGAACATGGGTGTTCTCCAAAGGTCGGGAGGCGAGGCCTTAGATTGGAAGAACACCGCATTCCAGCGGATAATCCGGGGCGGCATATGTTTTTTAGCAAGTGGTGTTGCTCGGCGCCGCCTTCGCTCGATTTTGATAGCAAGCCCCATGCCTTTTCAAGGCTTTGGAAACTGTCTGCCATGTCCTTGTTTGACAGTGCCGGAGGGAAGTGAGAGCTTCGATCCGAAGGTCGCCGTGGCCGTTAAACGGCGCGGCGGTCCCGGCTGTTCGTCGGATAAAGGAGACTGCAATGGTTGGCACGGCGGATGTGGCTTCGGGTGGCCGTTCTGAACTTAGAACGCGCTGGGGTTGGGTAGTGGCGCTAGGCGTTATCTTCCTGATCGCGGGCGTCATTGCACTCGGCAGTGTAGTGACCGCCACGGTCGCGAGTGTGTTCGTGGTTGGCGTAATGATGACCCTTTCTGGAATTGCGGAGATCATCCATGGTTTCCAGATGAGGAGCTGGGGGCGCTTCTTCCTGTGGGTACTGATTGGCGCCCTTTATGTGGTGGCTGGCTTTATCGCCTTCTCAAATCCACTCTTGGCCTCCGTGGTCCTGACGCTCGTTCTGGGCATTGGGTTGATCGCGGCAGGAATCGTGCGCGGCGTTCTGGCAGCCCAGATGCGCGATGCGCCCGGTTGGGGCTGGATTCTCGTTTCGGCCGTCATAACGGTGATTGTCGGTCTCATAATTGTTGCCGGCTGGCCGGCGACGAGCCTTTTCGTGCTGGGTATCTTCCTGGGCGTCGATCTGATCTTTGCCGGCGTGGGCTGGATCGCTGCCGGGTTGGCGCTGCGCAACCCGTAATTCGGGAAGCTCCTGCCTCAGCGAGTATGATGCGGCAGGAGTGGAAGGAGCTGCCGCAGAATAGCGTCGATCTTCTCTGCGCAGTTGGCCGCGCTGGTCAGCGCCTCCTCGATCGTGTCCGTGCGCCGGTCTCCGATGGCGGCGGTATTGGTGATCGCGGAAATGCCGATGACGCGCAATCCGCCATGCACCGCCGCGATGACCTCCGTAACAGTCGACATCCCCACGGCGTCACATCCGGAAGCGCGTAAAAAGCGACGCTCGGCAAGCGTCTCCAGGGAAGGGCCGAGAATGCCTCCATAGATTCCCTTGTGGACTGGCTGGAGCGCTCGCTCTGCAGCTTCCTCTGCAAGATCGAGGAGGGCGGGATCATAGGCCCGCGACATATCGGGAAAGCGCAGGCCGATCTCGGGGCTGTTGGAGCCGACAAGCGGATTGAGGCCGGTGAAATTGAGGTGATCCTCAATCAGCATCACGTCCCCTGGCCGGTATGCCGGATGAAGGCCGCTGGCGGCATTTGTGACGATGAGGCTGGCGCTGCCAAGCCGCTTGAGGAGATAAGGACCAAGCGCGATGTCCTGCGGGCTGCGACCTTCATAGAGGTGAAGCCGGCCTTGCATCACCGCCACCCGCCTCCCGTGGAGAGTGCCAATGACGAGCTGTCCTTTATGCCCGGGGGCGGTTGGAACCGGAAAGGCTTCGATCTCGGTATATGGGATCACCTCCGCGTCGTCGACGGATTGAGCCAGATCCCCAAGACCGGAGCCCAGGATGATACCGACCTCGACCGGTGGGCCAGCCCGCGCGGCGATCGAGCCATCAGCGCGATTGAGCCGTTCGAGCAAGCTTTCTGGCATTGGCTCTTCTCCCCGGGAGATTACTTTCCAAGCTCTATGGAACGCTGCCGGGCCGCTTCCACGGCCTCGCCCAGGAGTCTTTGCAGCCGCTCTTCGCCCATCAGAACCTTCAGTGCGGCCGCGGTCGTTCCGTTGGGGCTTGTGACCTGCTCTCTAAGCATCCCTGGCTCCTCGCCGCTTTCCTTGGCAAGAACTGCCGCGCCATAGACCGTCTGCATGGCCAGCTGCTTTGCCGTTTGAGAGGGCAGGCCGGCTTGCTCGCCCGCCGCCGTGAGGCATTCGATGAAGTGGAAGACATAGGCCGGACCTGAGCCCGAAACAGCTGTTACGGTGTCCATGAGGCTCTCATCCTCGATTGTGGCGACCGCTCCGTTGGTGGCCAGGAGTTCGTTGACGAATTCCTTTGTCTGCGGGCGGACATTCCCATTCGAGACAATCACCAGCATGCCCTTCCCGATTGCAGCGGGCGTATTCGGCATGCAGCGGACAACGGCTGCGTTATGTCCCAACAGCTCTTCGAAGAGGGAAATCCCCGCGCCTGCGGCGACGCTCAGAAAGGTGGCGCCTGGCGCGAAGAAGCGATAATCGGGCACCACCTGATGAACCATCTGCGGCTTCACGGCAAAGATGACGAGATCCGCCTCCCTCCAGGGCAACGCATCTGGTTGAGCTGCGACGCTCACCCCACAATCGGCGGCACGGGCACGCAGCTCGTCGTTTGGTTCAACGACGCTGATATCGGCCGCGGAAAGCTTTCCCGCCGCGAGCCAGCCCTTCATCATGGCATAACCCATATTGCCGCAACCGACGAGAACGACTCGCTTGCCCATCAACACCTCCTATGCTGCTCAAGCAATGGCGCGTCGGGCCGCGCGATGCAACCATTTCGATGGAAACTCGCATCCCTCCCGCCGCCACAGGCTTGTTGAACGCTAACGGCTGCGGCAATAAGCGGGGCGACCATGCCGTTGCACGCGCGGGCTTTTGCCGCTTATGTGAGTAATGGGCAGCCGGAGGAGCGAGTTATCCATGGTGCAGATTATTGATGGAAAGGCCGTCGCTGCAACGATCCTGGAAAAGGTGACACGCGAAACTCAGGACCTCAAGGCAAATGGCGTTACGCCCGGCCTGGCGGTCGTGATCGTGGGCGAGGATCCTGCAAGCCAGGTCTATGTGGCCTCCAAGGGGCGGAAGGCAACCGAGTGCGGTTTTCACTCGGTACAGCATTCGCTGCCGGAGAACACCTCCGAAGAGGAGCTTGTTTCACTGGTGGAAGCCCTCAACCGCGATCCGGCAATTCACGGCATCCTCGTCCAGCTTCCGCTTCCCAAGCAGATCGATTCTGAACGCATTATCCACACGATCGCGCCGGAAAAGGATGTCGACGGCTTCCATATTCTGAATGTCGGCATGCTTGGCACCGGCGCGGTCACCAAGGCCCTGGTGCCCTGCACGCCAGCCGGTGCGATGCTTCTTATCGAGGGCGTGCGCGGCAAGGATCTTTCGGGACTGTCCGCCGTCGTCATCGGCCGCTCGAATATCGTGGGCAAGCCAATGGCCAATCTGCTGCTCGCCGCCAACGCCACGGTTACGATCGCGCACAGCCGAACCGCCGACCTGCCGGCGGCGTGCCGCGGCGCGGACATTCTGGTTGCGGCGGTTGGGCGGCCGGAAATGGTGAAGGGCGATTGGATCAAGCCCGGCGCTACCGTTATCGACGTCGGCGTAAGCCGGATTCCCGCGCCCGAAAAAGGCGAGGGCAAGATGAAGCTTGTTGGCGACGTGGCCTATGCCGAGGCGGAGAAGGTGGCCGGAGCTATCACGCCGGTGCCCGGAGGTGTAGGCCCGATGACCATCGCCATGCTGATGGCCAATACGTTGGCGGCAGCTTCGAAAGCTTCCGGTCGCGATTTGCCTGCATTCTGAAGCGAGCTTAAAAGAGCAGCATCCGCCACGCCAGTCCAGCAAGCGCGGCAGAGAAAAGGACCGCGGCAAGCGGCGCTCTGAAAAGGAAAATCGCAAGAAGAGAGGCGGCCGTCAGGACCACCGCTGGCCAATTGACGCTTGACCAGATGGGCACCTCGACGCTCATGCCATAACCCCTCACCAGCGTAAGCGTGCCAAAGAGCACGTGCAGTGAAAACCAGATCGCCAGATTGAGGATGACGCCGACGACGGCTGCGGTGATCGCTGACATGGCGCCCGTAACGGCACGGTTCTCGCGCAAGGTCTCGACAAAGGGAGCACCGAGAAAGATCCAGAGGAAACAGGGGACGAAGGTTACCCAGGTGGTGAGGATTGCGCCCAGGGTGGCTGCGCTCATGGGGTCGAGCGGCCCGGGATCGCGAAAGGCGCCCATGAAGCCCACGAACTGGAGGACCATGATCAGCGGACCGGGAGTGGTCTCCGCCATGCCTAAACCGTCGAGCATCTCGCCGGGCCGCAACCAGCCGTAATGCTCCACGGCCAGCTGTGCCACATAGGCAAGCACCGCGTAGGCGCCGCCGAAGGTCAGCACGGCCATCTGGCTGAAGAAGAGGGCTATTTGGCTGAAGACGTTGTTCAGCCCCAGAGTGCCGACGATGATCGCGACGGGCGCCAGCCAGAGCACGAGCAGGATGATCGATATTTTTAGCGACCACGCGACATTTGGCCGGGCATGCGCTGGCACTTCTTCTCCAAGCACGGAGTCTTGATCGGCTGTGACGACAGCGCTTGTCTTGCCGTGCCCGCCGCCGATCCGGAACAGGGAAGACCCGGCCCTGCCGCCCAGATAGCCGATGAGGGCCGCAGAAAGAATAATGACCGGAAACGGCACGTCGAAGAAGAAGATCGCGATGAACGCCGCTGCGGCAATCGCCAGCATGGCCCGGTTCTTGAGCGCCCGCTTGCCAATCCGCACCACTGCGTGGAGAACCACGGCGAGCACCGCCGCCTTGAGGCCGAAGAACAGGCCTTCGACGAGATCGACATTGCCGAACGCGGCATAGATATAGCTGAGCCCCAGGATGGAAAGAAAGCCGGGCAGCACGAAGAGTGTGCCTGCAACCAGACCGCCCGCCGTGCGATGCATAAGCCAGCCGATATAGACGGCAAGCTGCTGCGCTTCGGGGCCGGGAAGCAGCATGCAGTAGTTTAGAGCATGGAGAAAGCGGCTCTCGCCGATCCAGCGCTTCTCCTCCACGATGATTCGGTGCATCACTGCAATCTGCCCCGCAGGCCCGCCAAAGCTTAAGGCCGCCACCCTGAGCCAAACCTTTACGCCCTCTAAGAAGGGAATTCCGTGCTCGCGAGCGGGCACTGGCCCCACCGCTTTGGACAAGGATTCGCTCATGCCGTGCTCTCTACTGACCCTGGTAAGGCGCGGCGGGATTGGCGCGCTTGGCGAGAGGGGTGGCGCAAGTTTGGTGCACGGTCAAGACGGCACCTTGCGAGCCCTTCAGTTCACCGGTTGAAGCGGATGGATCTCGCCTACGACATTCGCGGGCCCGTGGATTTTATCGGTTACATCGTGAAAGTCGTAAATGTTCGCATCGTTCGGGAAGAAGAAGATGCGGTCCGGTAGAAGGGGGAAATTGGTTCCCAGATAATTGTTGAATACGATGCGGTAACTGTTCACCGGCGTGATGTTGGATCGCAACGCGCCATAGTCCCGATTAGGAAAGAAATAGGCGTTGATAATCCCGGCCTTGACCCGCAGCTCATCGGCGGGGGACTCCTGCCAAGGGACGCGCCAATCCCGTTCCGGAAAAGGTCCCTCATCGGCCTGGAAGATAATGATCGGCGGCTC
This sequence comes from Chelativorans multitrophicus, assembly GCF_011317445.1. Lineage (GTDB taxonomy): Bacteria > Pseudomonadota > Alphaproteobacteria > Rhizobiales > Rhizobiaceae > Chelativorans > Chelativorans multitrophicus. Next base: position 1,393,739 of record NZ_JAAAPL010000001.1, on the reverse strand, counting down.
GCGGTCGGGGCTCTGGAGCGCTTCCACGGTCTCTTCGATTATCTTGTTCGAATAGCCGATCCCATCGATATAGGCTTGATCTTCGCCCCGCTCGCGTTGCTCCAGCATCGTGAGGCACCGGCCATCGGGCGTGAAGACGAACGGTCCGTGGGTGGTCAGGAAATGCGCGAAGACATAGACGGGTTTCTCGCGCTCGCCGATGGCCTTGATCTCTTCCAATTGCCGCGGCACGCGCTGGCATTGCCCATTGTCCCAGTCGATGCGCCGGGTGATCGGCGCCTCGGGAAGAACGTGGAAGAGCGGGCGCATGACGGTGGTCCGAAGATAGCTCATTTCGAATTCGCTGAAACCGTGCGGACGGTTCGCGTCAGCAAGCAGGTTGTCATAGGTGCCAACCCACCAGTTGCCGAATTGGACGATCTCGTAGCGCTGCGATTTCAGGAAGCCGCTTACCCGGCTTCGGTCCAGCATTTCATAAATGGGGTGCCAATTGCTGCCTTTGACGCGCGAATCCTTCTGGAGGGGGTCGAGATAATCCATGTAGAGAGTCGAGGCGATCGAGTGGCCTGTCTTCTGGTAATTCGAGTAACTGTCCCGTGCCACGTAGAAGCCTCGCTCTTCGAGAAATCGCCCGATGTCGCTGTTGTCGATGCCGAAATGCTCCTTCAGAATCGGCTCCGAGGCATAGCGGTCGAAGATGAAGTGGTAGATGTCGGGCGGCCTTTTTCCGGAAGGCCGGTTGCTTGCAGGCGCAGTATAGGGCGCGATTTCCGCCATGGCCCTGTCGAGATCATAGGCGTCACGCGCGGCACCATGCTGCCACTCATAATTCGCCACTTTCCATATGGGCGTGATCAGCAAGACAACCGCAATGCCGGTAAGGACGCTGTGAAGCAGCCTCGCCGCCTTGCGAAGGAGAAGAGCCAGAACGGTCGCTGCCGCCAGAATCGCGAGCGCATAGGGCAGCGTCTTCGCCATGGAAAAACTGCCATGGACGATGTCGTTCAATGGCCTGAACAGCTGGGCGTAGAAGAGCAGGCCGGCCACCCAAACACTGGCCAGGACGGCTGTGAGCCGGTCAAGGCGTCGGCGCAGAAGCGCCACCAGCAGATAGACGGCGAGTGCGAAAATGAGCACGCCGGCAAGCGACTTAAGCGTGTCCCCCAGATCGGCGTGGTCGAGATTTCGCGCCAGAACGGCCAGAACGGAAGCTGCCGCGAATAAGAACGGGTGGAGGGGATATGAGCCGTCCGCAAAGACGGAACGGCGAGAAGAACCCCCAGTTGCGTCCCGCCCGCTCGGCTCTTCAGTCTCGGCCATTCTTACCCTCCATGGCGATGGCGGTCCCCGAACCGTGCTACCGAAACTTTAGTACTTTAGTTAGATGCATTTAGCTGACTCACGTTGTATATGACAGATACATGACAATTTTATTGAACATAAAGGAACGTCTGGGCACCGTTTGCGTTCCAAGCCCGTTGGGACGTGTAACCAACAAGAGGAAAGGCAGGTCTGATGCACCGAAAGATTGCATCCACTCTATTTCCGCTCACACTCTCGCTGTTGTTCGTCGGTATTTCCACTTCCGGTGCCTATGCATATCTGGATGCAGGGACGGGCAGCATGATTCTTCAGGTGCTGCTTGGCGGTCTGGCGGGATTGGCAATCGCTGGAAAGCTTTATTGGCATAAGTTTCTGGCGGCGATTGGCATCAGACGCGAGGCACAACCGGTCGAAGTCAAGGAAGATCCCTCCAAAAACGTGCAGGCTGATAGGTGAACGAACCGCGTCCGCTGCAAAAGGGGGCGACGGTCGCCATTGAAAGCCTGTCAGGAGTAGACACAACCCCGCAGGCCATCGAGCGTGAGCCCGGCTCTTACCGCGATCGGAACGGAGCCGTCTTCTACGGGGACGGCCGGGTATTCCGGTATTTGAGCGCGCAAGCGTTGGCCAACTGGCGCCTGCTTGAAGTGGCGCCGTTTTTTCAAGTGTTTAAGCGTGAGGGCCATGTAGTCGATACCTGGACTGTCGATCCTGGTGCGGAAGGATTGGAACTCGGGCGCTGGGCGGGCGTGGTGGAGCATGCCCGCATGCCCTTCATATCCTACCCCTATGAATGGTCTTTCGGCATGCTGAAGGATGCCGCGCTTCTGCATTTGGAACTGATGCGGGGCGCCCTTTCCGCCGACATGATCCTCAAGGATTCTTCTGCCTATAACATCCAGTGGAACGGGGTTCGGCCGGTTTTCATCGATATTCCTTCTTTCGAGCCGCTGAACAAAGGCGAACCGTGGGTAGGCTACCGTCAGTTTTGCGAGCTTTTTCTCTATCCCTTGATGCTGCAGGCCTATAAGGGCGTGGATTTCCGTCCCTGGCTGCGGGGCCGTGTGGACGGCATTCCGGCGGAGGAGATGCGGGCACTGATGTCTTCGCGCGACCTTCTCAGGCCCGGCGTGCTCCTGCATGTGGCCGCGCAAGCGGCCCTTCAGAAGCGGTATTCCGGTGGCGGGCAGAATATGCGCGGCGCTCTTGCCGATGCAGGCTTCGGCAAAGCGTTGATTGAGCGCAATGTCGAGAAGCTGTCCAGGCTCGTTGGCCGGCTGGAGCCCGCCAATACGAAGACGACCTGGGCGGACTACGACCGCACGCACTCCTATGATGACGCGGAGCTGAATAAGAAGATCGATTTCGTGCGCCGGTCGGCGGCAACCCGGCATTGGCGACTCGCATGGGACCTGGGCTGCAACACCGGCACGTTCTCGCGCATCGCTGCTGAGCACTCCGACTATGTCGTGGCCATGGACGGCGACTGGATGGCCATCGAGCACCTCTACCGGCGCGAGAAGGGCGCGGATCGGGCGAAGAATATCCTGCCCCTTGTGGTCAACCTTGCCGATGCTTCACCAAGCCAGGGCTGGCGCTGCGCAGAGAGAAAGGCCATCACCGAACGCGGCCGGCCGGAACTCACTCTCTGCCTCGCCCTCGTCCATCACATCGTCATCTCAGCCAATATTCCGCTCGCGGATTTCATCAGCTGGCTGGCGGGGCTGGGAACATCGCTGGTGATCGAATTTGTGGGCCGGGACGACGAGATGGTGAAGACGCTGCTCGCCAATAAGGACGATCAGTACGACGATTACCATCCTGATGTCTTCCGCGCGCTTCTGTCGGCTCACTTCGACATCCAAGCGGAGGAACCGCTCAAGGGAGGTAAGCGGCACATCTATTTCGCGACCGCGAAATAGCGCTTCCTAGGGGAGTGTGCCTCAAAACACCGCCGCGCCCTGATCTGCCGGTGAAACGATCTGACGGAAGCTTGCGAAGAGCTCGCGCCCCATGCCGTAATGTTCATAGGAGAGATCGGCCGATGCGGGAGCGCGGGCGGAAAATTCCTCCGCGTCGACCAGAGCCTCGACCGTTCCGGCTTCCGCGTCCAGCCGCACCAGGTCTCCATCCCTGAGCTTTGCGATTGCGCCGCCGTCGGCGGCCTCCGGCGTGACATGGATTGCGGCAGGCACCTTGCCAGAGGCGCCGGACATCCGCCCGTCCGTAAGCAACGCGACCTTGTAACCCCGGTCCTGCAGCACGCCGAGCACCGGCGTAAGCTTGTGCAGCTCCGGCATGCCATTCGCCTTCGGCCCTTGAAAACGGATGACGGCGATAAAATCGCGGTCGAGCTCGCCCGCCTTGAAAGCCGCTTGCAATTCTCCCTGTGCGTGGAAGATAATAGCCGGCGCCTCTATAATCCTGTGCTGGGGCTTTACGGCAGAGGTCTTGATGATGGCCTGCCCGAGATTGCCCTTGAGCACGCGTATGCCGCCGGTCGGCTGAAACGCTTTCGCGACAGGCACGAGCACCTTCTCATCCCCGCTTTCGTTAGGCGCTATTTCGCGCGTCACTGAACCGTCAGGGCCGAGCTTTGCTTCAATCGCATATTGCCGCAGGCCCGCTCCCCAGACGGTCTGCACATCCTCATGCAGAAGACCGGCATCGAGGAGCTCGCGGACAAGAAAGCCGATCCCGCCCGCGGCATGGAAATGGTTCACGTCCGCAAGGCCGTTCGGATAAACCCGCGCCAGAAGGGGCACATGCTCCGAAATCTCGGCGATGTCCGCCCAGGTGAGCTTGATGCCGGCGGCCGCCGCCATGGCCACGAGATGCATCGTGTGATTGGTGGAGCCGCCCGTTGCGTTGAGCCCCACCACGCCGTTCACGACCGAGCGCTCGTCGATCATGCGGCCTACCGGCGTGAACTCGTTGCCAAGCGCCGTAATGGCGAGCGCACGCTTCACCGCCTCTTTGGTAAGTGCATCGCGCAGCGGCGTGTTCGGATTGACGAAGGAGGAGCCCGGAATGTGCAGGCCCATGATCTCCATCAGCATCTGGTTGGAGTTGGCCGTTCCGTAAAAGGTGCAGGTGCCCGGTCCGTGATAGGACTTGGATTCGGCATCCAGCAGCGCTTCGCGCCCGATCTTTCCTTCGGCGAAAAGCTGGCGGATCTTCGACTTCTCGTCATTCGGCAGACCGCTGGTCATGGGGCCAGCGGGGATGAATATGGCCGGCAGGTGACCGAAGGTAAGCGCCGCGATGGTCAGCCCCGGAACGATCTTGTCGCAAATGCCGAGATAGACGGCAGCATCGAACATGTTGTGCGAGAGACCGACCGCCGTGGCGAGCGCGATGACGTCGCGCGAGAAAAGCGAAAGCTGCATTCCCGGCTGGCCTTGGGTAACGCCGTCGCACATGGCGGGCACCCCTGCCGCCACTTGCGCCACACCACCTGCTTCCCGCGCTGCCTCCTTGATGAGCGCCGGAAACGTCTCATAGGGTTGGTGCGCCGACAGCATATCGTTATAGGCGGTGATGATGCCAAGATTGGGAACGGTGTCACCCGCTAGGGCCTGCTTTTCCTGCGGGCCGCAGGCGGCAAAGCCATGCGCCAGGTTTCCGCAGGAGAGCGTGCTGCGATGAGCTCCCTTGGCCGCCGCTTCGTCCACGCGGGCAAGGTAGGTTTCCCGTGTCTGGCGCGAGCGCTCGCGGATGCGGGCTGTGACGGCTTCGATTTCTCGCCTTGCGGTCATGGCTTCATAACCTGTCATGGTCGAGTCCGAGTGGCTTCGGTCTCGATAATATTCAAGATGTCAGGGGCGCTTGCCCGAGGCGCTTGCCGCTCCCGGTGCCCAATAGATAGCGACTGGGGCCGCGGCTTGTTCCACGGCGATCCGCACGGGCAGCTTCGCACCGGTCTCTTCGGCAAGTGCGGCTTCGAGCAGCCGGCGCTTCTCCTGCCCTTCGATATGGAGCACCATGAGCCGTGCCTGGCAAAGAAGGGGCATGGATAGCGTCAGGCGCGGTTCTCCGGCGCTCCTTGCGTGAATGGGCAGCACGCGGCGATTTTCCACCTGCAGCTTGAGCGCGATATCTTCCGCATCCGGAAAGAAAGATGCCGTGTGCCCGTCGAGCCCCATGCCGAGCACGACGACATCGAGAGGCAGCGGGAGCCTGCCGATTTCCTCGTCTGCCTTCTCGGCAGCCTCCTCGACCGTTTCGACCGGCTGGTAAAGCGGTACGAAGCTCGCTCGCGCCGCATCGTTCTGCAGCAAATAACGCGAAGCCAGAGCAGCATTCGACCGCTCGGAAGAGGGAGGAACGAAGCGCTCGTCTACAAGCGTGACGATAATGCGGGCCCAATCGATCTTCTTTCGCGACAGAGCGCGGAAGAATGGAGCTGGAGTGCTGCCGCCGGAAACGGCGATGCTCGCCATGCCGCGCTTTTCCAGAGCCGCCGCAAGGTGCTGCGCCACCGCTTCGGCGAGGGCTTCCGCGAGAGCCTCGCTCGCGGCGAATTCATGCCAGACTGCCTTGGCCATCAGAAGCTCTCATGCCAGGTGCGACCGTCACGTTCGATGAGGGCGATCGACGCTGAGGGGCCCCAAGTGCCTGCGGTATAGGGCTGCACCGACTGGCTACGCTCCTCCCATGCCGCATGGATTGGGTCGATCCACCGCCAGGCAGCTTCCACCTCGTCGCGGCGCATGAAGAGTGTCTGGTTCCCGCGGATTACATCCATGATCAGCCTCTCATAGGCATCCGGATTGCGCTCGTGAAAGGATTCCGCAAAGCTCATGTCCAGCGGGATCTGCCGCAGCCGCATGCCGCCCGGACCGGGATCCTTGATCATGATCCACTGTTTGACACCTTCATCCGGCTGCAGGCGAATGACGAGCTGGTTGGCAAAGATTCGGCCTGCCGCATCGCCGAAGATCGAGTGGGGAATGGGCTTGAACTGGATGACGATTTCGGAAACGCGCGTGGCCATGCGTTTGCCGGTGCGCAGATAAAAGGGCACGTCTGCCCAGCGCCAATTGCCGATCTCCGCCTTCACTGCGACAAAGGTTTCCGTGTCGCTCCCGCCATTCCCAAGCTCTTCCAAATAGCCTTTCACCGCGCCGCCATTCGAAGCACCTGCCCGATATTGCCCGCGCACCGTCACGCGCTCCGAATTGAGCTGATTGATCGGCCTCAAGGCACGCAGCACTTTCAGCTTTTCGTCGCGGACGGCATCGGCATCCAGAGAGGCAGGCACTTCCATAGCGACGAGGCAGAGGAGCTGCAGCATATGGTTCTGCACCATATCGCGCAGGGCGCCGGCTTTGTCGTAGTAGCCGGCTCTGCCTTCCAGGCCGACGGATTCGGCGACGGTGATCTGTACGTGATCCACATGGGCCGAATTCCAGAGCGGCTCATAAAGCGCGTTGGCAAAGCGCAGCGCCATCAGGTTCTGGACCGTCTCCTTGCCGAGATAATGGTCTATGCGGAAAATCCGGGCCTCATCGAAAACCCGGCCTATCGAATCGTTGACCTCCCGCGCAGTTTCCAGGCTTCGTCCGATCGGCTTTTCAACGATGACGCGCGAGGTCGGCGTCGCGATATGGTGAGCATCGATTTGGGCGACGATGCTGCCGAACAGGGAAGGAGCAACGGCGAGATAGAATGCGCGGACATTCGCGCTATCTCCGATTGCCGCCTTCAGCTCTTTAAAGCCTCGGCCCGTGGTGGCGTCCGCCGACACGTAGGAAACTCGGGTAAGAAACCGGTCGAGCTCACGATTGTCGATTTCGGCCTTGGCCACATGCGCTTTGATCGCATCCAGTGCGAAAGAGCGGTATTGGTCGTCGCTCAACTCTGAGCGGGAAGAGCCGATAATGCGTGTCGGCTCGCTGAATTGGCCGGCACGCTGGCGCTGGTAGAGGGCGGGCAGCAGCTTTCGTTCGCAAAGGTCACCTGTTGCCCCGAAGACCACGAGATCAAAAGGCTCTACCGGTATCGTTTGGCTCGTCATTGGCTTTGCGTCCGCTTTGTTATGGTCGCTACATAGTCTAATCGATTTAATAAGGCCAGAGCCCTGCCGCCGGCTTTTTGCCGGGGCGCGATAAGACGGCGTTTCCGTATCAAGAGGATAGGTTGGGAAGCCAGCCTTGCAAGCTTTCACTCCTGGCGAGCGCCGGGATGGTTACCAGCGCCTAGATTCGGTCTCGCAGCGCGTACCAATTCAGCGCGAGGAAAAGGAGGGAATGGCGCAGGCGGGTCCCTCCGGGGAACTGTGGAATGCGCAAATCCTCGAGCAGTTTGAGGCGATCCCGGTTTCCTGCGGCGGCTTCCGCATAGAGCCGGCCCATGAAATTCGCCAGCATCACGCCATGACCGGAATAGCCACCCGCGGCGATGACGTTGGGCATCACTTCCCTCACGAAGGGACGGCGCGGCATGGTGATGCCGACGGAGCCGCCCCAGGCATGGGTGATCTCGATATCGCGCAGATATGGGTAAACTTCAGCGATTTGGCGCCTGATCTGGGCGCGGATTTCACGCGGGCTGCCCTTGGAATAGACTTCCCGTCCGCCAAAGAGCAGCCGCCCGTCTTTAGACTTCCGAAAGTAGCGGACGACGAAACGGGAATCATCGACGCTTTCTCCACCCGGAAGCACGGGGCTATCCGCTCCAAGCGGCACGGTCGCGCCAATGAAGGAGCCGATGGGAAGAAGGTGGGCTGCGACCGCCGGCTGCAGATTGCCGGTATATGCATCGGTCGCAATGAGGCATTTCTCTGCCGTGATCGTGCCGAAGGGCGTCGCCACCCGCACTTTTCCGGAAAGCGTATTGATGTTTGTGGCGCGTGTGCCTTCAAAAAGGTGGGCTCCGGCCGCGGCTGCTATCCGCGCGGTACCGATCACCAGTTTCAACGGATGAATGTGGCCGGTTCCCGTGTCGCGGATACCAGCCACATAGCGTGTGGATCCCAGCCGCTCCCTGGTCTCCTCGGCTCCCATGAAGCTGATATGCGGATAGGAGTAGCGCTCGCGCATGATGTCTGCATGGGCGCGGTATGCGTTGACATACCGCCGCCTATGGACGACGGAAAGCTGCCCCGGCATGTAATCGATCTCGATTCCATTCACCTGCGCGAAATCGATAAGATGCGCCTTGGCTTCCTCGGCGAGATCGAAAAGCGCCTTCGACCGCGTGTAGCCGAGATCAGATTCCAGCTCCTCCGCCCAGGCGCGCTGACCGGTGCCGAGCTGGCCTCCATTTCGGCCGGACGCGCCGTCGCCCATCCTGTGTGCCTCGATCAGGGCGACATCCGCGCCTGCCTTGGCAAGATGGACCGCCGCCGACAGGCCCGTGAACCCCCCGCCGACAATTGCTACATCCGCTTGCCGGTCACCGTCGAGTCGCGGATATTCCGGCCGCAGGCCTATGGTATCCTCATACCAGGAGTAGCCGGGAGAAATGGGGGATTGGTGAGGCATGGCAACCAGCGAATAGGGAGTAGCGAATAGCGAATGGCGGGCTGGCGGAAGATTAAGAATGTCATCCCTACTCGCTAAACCCTATTCGCTACTCGCTTAATCACACATTCAACAACAGATACTCCCGCTCCCAAGGGCTGATGACCTTCATGAACGTCTCGAATTCAGCCCGCTTGATTGCGGCATAGGTGCTCGCGAAAAGATCGCCGACAATATTCCTGAGGCTCTCGTCCGCTTCAAACAGGGCGACCGCCTCGAGGAGACCGCGGGGCAGGTTGATCACGTCCGTGTTGACCGCTGTGCCGGCCGGTGCGTCGGGTTCGATCTTTTGGAGTATTCCGATCAGTCCGCACGCCAGGGAGGCGGCAAGCGCCAAATAAGGATTGGCATCGGAGGAGGGTATGCGGTTTTCCACGCGCCTGGAGTTCGGATCCGAGCGGGGCACGCGAAAGGCAGTCGTCCTGTTGTCATAACCCCAGCGCGTGTTGACCGGCGCCGAGCCCGCCTGTGTCAGCCGCCTGTAGGAGTTCACATAAGGCGCCAGCATGATCAGCGCGTTCGGGATATGCTGCTGTAAGCCGCCGATGAAGTGACGAAAAACGTCTGTTTCTTCGCCGTTCTCATCGGAGAAGACGTTGCGCCCCCCCTTCAACGTCACCACGGATTGATGGATATGCATCGCCGAGCCCGGCTGATCCTGGATCGGCTTGGCCATGAAGGTGGCGTACATCTCGTGTTTGAGCGCGGCTTCCCGGATTGTCCGCTTGAAGAGGAAGACCTGATCGGCAAGTTCAACCGGGTCGCCGTGGCGCAGATTGATCTCCAGTTGCCCCGCGCCCTCTTCGTGGATGAGCGTATCGATCTCCAGCCCCTGGCCTTCGGAGAAGTGGTAGATGTCGTCAATGAGTTCGTCGAACTCGTTGACACCCGCGATCGAATAGCCCTGTCCGCCACCGATCGGCCTTCCCGAACGCCCGACAGGAGGCGTCAGCGGGTAGTCGGGATCAGGATTCTTGTGAACGAGATAGAATTCGATCTCAGGGGCGACAATCGGCTTCAGGCCGTGCTCCGCATATTTGGCGACGACCCGCCTCAGGACGTTGCGCGGGCTGAATTCGACCGCTCGCCCGTCCTGATGCGCCAGGTCGCAGATCACCTGGGCGGTCGGGTCCGTCTCCCATGGAACCACTGAGAGGGTAGAGAGATCCGGCACGAGTTTCAGGTCACCGTCGTCCTCGGGATAGGTGAACCCGTTGCCGTCTTCAGGATATTCGCCGGAGATGGTTGCCATGAAAACGGCGGACGGAAGAGCGAGGGACGTGTTCGAAATGAACTTCTTCGACGGCATCATCTTGCCGCGCGCGACGCCTGCTTGGTCCGGCGCAATGCATTCGATATCCTCGATACCGCGCCATTCGAGCCAGGCTCGCGCTTCTTTCCAGCCCTTAACTCCGCGCAAATTCTTCAAAAAAGCGGGCGTCCGGCGTCCGCCTCTGTTGGTGCGGCCTGCCTTGCTGTCATCTAACATTGGTTCACCAAGAATGCTCTGATCACTATAGCCCTGGCACAACCTAGAAAGAAAGGGTTACCAAGATTGAGCACGGCCCTTTCAGGCCTGCGCCGTCCTTTTTTGGATGCGTGGCTAAGCGGGGTCCCGCGTCAGGCGCTCAACGACCGGCTGCAATGTCTCCGGCATTATCGGCTTTGCGATAACCGCATCCGCTATCCCATCGTAGCCGGGATTACCGAGCCGGGACGGCTCGACGATCAGCACGATTCGAGGGAAACCGGTTGCCGAAGACTGTCTTAGATCGGCCACCGCCTGCAACAATGCATCCAAATCGCCGTATGATCCTTCATCGATGATAAGCAATGCCGGGCGGTTAGTGGCCACCGCCTCGAGCGCGGCTTCGGGGCTGACCGCAGCCGTCTTCAGATAAATGCGCTCGATCATGCGGGAAATGACGATGCGATTGATGGGTGAGGCCGCAACAACAAGGATGCGGCAATCACCCCTAGCCGTGATGGAATGAGTTTCACGGCGGCCTGAACCCCCAAGGCCGTATCGTCCCATGCTTGTCCTCATCCTGATTTTCGCTGAACCGCCGGTTCAATGCATGGTTGCGGTGAGCCGCGGCATACTCGTTATTGGAGGGCCTATGTCAACCCGCATAAACGTACGTATGAAACTTCATCAGGAACCGGTGATCCACCAAATCGCTCTTTGGGAAAGCAGTTGATGGACCGTGGGCGCCGGGCAGGTTTTCTGCGCTATTTTGGCGCGCCTGGAACGGGCGCGCGGGTAAGAATCTTTGCGAAAGGCCGTCCAGACGGATTGGAACGCTTTAAACCGCAGCTTTGCTGCGGAAGCGCATTGCACCACAGCAAATTTCGCCCTTGTCGCCCCCATCAAACGACAATAGGTTTGCCGCTGATTTCCCCGTTTTCCCGCGACGGAAAGGCGGGGCGGAACTGGTCGACAATGGGAGACGAAAATGAACCGAAAGGCTGGTCTGTTTTCTGCCGTTTCCGTCGCTGCGGCGGTATTCGCCTCGGGCGCAGCGGCGCAGGAGCGCACCGTCCACGTCTATAACTGGTCCGATTACATCGACGAATCGATCCTGCAGGAGTTCACTGCCGAGACCGGGATCAAAGTCGTCTACGATCTCTTCGATTCCAATGAAATTCTGGAGACGAAGCTGCTTGCCGGTGGCACCGGCTATGACGTCGTTGTGCCTTCGGGCGAGTTCTTGGCGCGCCAGATCCAAGCAGGCGTATTTCAGAAGCTCGACAAGTCGAAGCTGCCCAACCTCTCGAACATGTGGGATTTCGTATCGGAGCGGACGGCCGTCTACGATCCGGGCAACGAGTATTCGGTCAACTATATGTGGGGCACCACCGGGATCGGCTATAACAAGGCGAAGGTGAAGGAGGCGCTCGGCACGGACAGGATCAATTCGTGGGACGTGGTCTTCAAACCCGAGGTCGCTTCCAAGCTTGCCGGCTGCGGCATACACGTGCTCGATGCTTCGTCCGAGATCACACATGCTGCGCTGAATTACCTCGGGCTCGACCCCAACAGCGACAATCCCGACGATCTTCAGAAGGTTGAGGCGCTGTTGCTTTCCGTGAGGCCCAATATCCGCAAGTTCCACTCTTCCGAATATATCAACGCGCTTGCCAACGGAGACATCTGCGTGGCTGTCGGCTATTCGGGCGACGTTTTCCAGGCCCGCGACCGGGCGGCGGAAGCCGGCCAGGGCGTGGAGATCGCCTATGCGATCCCGAAGGAAGGCGCCCAGATGTGGTTCGACCAGATGGCGATCCCCGCTGATGCGCCTCATGTGGAGGAGGCTCACGAGTTTATCAACTACATGATGCGCCCCGAGGTGATCGCCAAGGCATCGAATTATGTATTCTACGCGAACGGCAATAAGGCTTCGCAGGAATTGCTCGATGCGGAAGTTATCGATGATCCGGCGGTCTATCCCGACGACGCAACCCTGCAAAAACTCTTCACGGCCACGCCCTATGACTCGCGTGCGCAGCGCCTGATCACCCGCATGTGGACCAAGGTGGTCACCGGTCAGTAGCGGCTATAAAGGTCCGGCGGGCTCGCCGGGCTCTCCGCCTCGGGGTGGGACAAGACGGAGCAGGCGATGGCATCGCTGGGCAGCATTCGCAGGAGCTTTGCGCCCTGGGCGGACCCCAGTGCAAAGCCTTATATTCGCTTCGAGAATGTGAGCAAGCGCTTCGGCGACTTCGTCGCCGTGGATGACCTCTCGCTGACAATTTATGAGCGCGAATTCTTCGCGCTTCTAGGCGCTTCCGGCTGCGGTAAGACCACGCTTCTGCGAATGCTGGCCGGTTTCGAGCAGCCGACTTCCGGGCGCATCCTGCTCGACGGACAGGATCTGCTCAGGGTGCCGCCTTACCGCCGTCCCGTGAATATGATGTTCCAGTCATATGCGCTGTTCCCGCATATGACGGTCGAGGCCAATATCGCCTTCGGGCTCAAGCAGGACGGGATGCCCAAGGCAGAAATCGCCGGGCGCGTGGCGCAGATGCTGAAGCTCGTGAAGCTCGAGCCATTTGCGAAACGCAAGCCGCACCAGCTTTCCGGCGGCCAGCGTCAGCGCGTGGCGCTGGCGCGCTCCATTGCGAAAAGGCCGAAGGTCCTGCTGCTGGATGAACCGCTGGGAGCGCTGGATAAGAAGCTCCGCGAGGAGACCCAGTTCGAACTGATGGATCTTCAGCACGACCTGGGCCTCACCTTCCTGGTCGTCACGCATGATCAGGAAGAGGCGATGACGATGGCCGATCGGATCGCCATCATGGATAAGGGCCGAGTGTTACAGGTGGCAACCCCCGCGGAAGTCTATGAAGCGCCGGCGTCTCGCTTCGTTGCGGATTTTGTCGGTTCCATCAACATGTTCGAGGGAAGATTGGTGAAGGAGAACGCCGGCATCGCCCACATCCGCGATGCGAGCGGCGCGGAATTCTGGGTGGGAGGTTCGACGCGCGCCGCGCCCGGCGATACGGTCTGGCTTGCGATCCGCCCGGAAAAGATGCGCGTTTCGCGCGAACGCCCGCCGGAGGCAGAAAACGCGTTCAACGGTGAGATCTGGGACATCGCCTATCTTGGCGATATGACGATCTACAATGTGAGGCTGGATGATGGCCGGATTGTCAAGGCGAGCATGATCAACAGCATGCGCCGGCTTGAGGATGCGCTCACCTGGCACGACCGGGCCTGGATCTCCTTCTCGGCCGATGCCGTCGTGCTGCTGACGGAGTAGAGATGCGAAAGCTTGTCCCCAGCCTCGGCAGGCGCCTGGTCATTGCCGTTCCATATTTTTGGTTGCTGGTCTTCTTTCTCGTTCCCTTCTTCATCGTCCTGAAGATCTCGCTATCGCAGCCGATGATCGCCATACCGCCCTATTTGCCTGTCTTCAGCTGGCAAGACGGCATCGGCGGTTTCATCCAGAAGCTGGGGGCTCTCTCTCTCGACAATTATCTTTGGCTCGCGGGCGATCCGCTTTACGTGAATGCCTATCTCTCGAGCCTTTGGATCGCCGCTGTTTCGACACTTCTCACCTTGCTCGTGGGTTATCCCATCGCCTACGGAATGGCGCGCGCGCCGCTTTCCATCCGGCCCATTCTCCTGATGATGGTGATCTTGCCGTTCTGGACGAGCTTTCTGATCCGCGTCTATGCCTGGATCGGAATCTTGAAGCCTGAAGGGCTTCTCAACCAGTTCCTTATGCTGCTTGGTGTCATCGACCAGCCTCTTGTCATCATCAACACGACGACGGCAGTCTATATCGGCATCGTCTATTCCTACCTGCCATTCATGGTACTGCCGCTCTATGCGACACTGGAAAAAATGGACTATTCGCTGATCGAGGCGGCCGAGGATCTCGGCTGCACGGCCTTCTCTGCTTTTTGGAAGATCACCTTTCCGCTCTCCCGCCCAGGCATCGTTGCGGGATGTATGCTGGTCTTCATTCCGGCCGTCGGCGAATTCGTCATTCCCGATCTGCTCGGCGGTTCCCAGACATTGATGATCGGCAAAACGCTCTGGAACGAGTTTTTCGCCAATCGCGACTGGCCGGTTTCTTCAGCAGTGGCGATCGTGCTCCTGCTCCTTCTGGTATTGCCTATCGTCTACTTCCAGCGTGCCCAGGCGCGTGCGCAGGAAAAGGCGGGTTGACCATGGCTGGCACATGGGGACGTTTCAATGTCGCTGCGCTGGTTCTGGGATTTGCATTCCTTTACCTTCCGATCGTCCTGCTGGTGATCTATTCATTCAACGAATCCCGCCTCGTGACGGTCTGGGCGGGGTTCTCGACGCGATGGTACGTCTCGCTTCTGTCAAATCGCGGATTGATGGAGGCCGCCTGGGTGACGGCGCGGATCGCTTTCATCTCGGCCACGGTGGCAACCGTACTGGGAACAATGGCGGCCGTGGCCTTGACGCGCTACACGCGGTTTCGTGGGCGGCTGCTGTTTTCGGGAATGGTATTCGCGCCTTTGGTTATGCCGGAGGTGATCACCGGGCTGTCGCTGCTGCTCCTCTTTGTAGCGATCGGGCTCGACCGCGGGTTCATGACGGTCACTCTGGCCCACATTACCTTCTCGATGTGCTTCGTTGCCGTGGTGGTGCAATCGCGGCTGGTGTCATTCGACCGCTCGCTGGAGGAGGCGGCGATGGATTTGGGCGCCACGCCAATGCGGGCGTTCTTCCAGGTCACGCTGCCGATCATTCTCCCGGCGGTGATTTCGGGCTGGATGCTTGCCTTCACCCTTTCGCTCGATGATCTGGTGATTGCGAGCTTTACGTCGGGGCCGGGTGCCACGACCCTGCCCATGAAAATTTATAGCCAGGTGCGCCTGGGTGTTACGCCGGAAATTAACGCCGTCTGCACGATTTTGATCGGCGTGGTGACCATTGGGGTCATCGCGGCCTCGATTACAAACAAGCGGCGTGAGTTGCGGCGCCGGCGAGAGGAACTGCTAGCGTTCGGCTCTTAAGGCCTTCAGGGAGTAGATTGGCTTCTCAGTCTTCCGCCGGGAGGAAGGAGGCGATGAATGGGGCCGCCCAGTTGCCTCCTACAAAGAAGGAGAGGGGCGATTTAAGCCGTTCATCCGTGTTTTCCGGCGCAGCAAGCGTGCCATAAAGCGCAAGCCCGCGGCCGGCAAGCGGAACGAAACCATTTATCCCGATGGTGTAAGGGCCCGACTTCGCCTCGGCGTCATTGATCTGCATCACGCCTTTGCTGACCGTCGCCTTCATCTTGATGCTCTCCGTTCGCAGCATCCCTTCTTCCAGCGCTGCCATTGGAAAGAAGTTGCCTGCTTCGCTGCGGGTCAGGAAAGCATCGATACTGAGCCCCGGTACGCTGCCGGCGCCGAGATTTGCCGAAACACTCCCGTCCGCCGATTGCAGCACCGTTTCGATGCGCTGCCCGGTGCCTTTCAGTATCAGGGAGAAATCGCCGGTGGCCTGGGGCATGAGCCTTTGATAGCCGAATGCAGCGGCCATTTCGCCGATATTGATCTCCTCGCCTGTCATGCTGATGTCGACGTTATCTCCGTTGCTTCGGCGCAGGCCAAACTGCAATGTGCCGCCAAAGGCGCTGGCATCGGAAATATCGAATGCCGCAAGGTCCTCGCGCACCATCGCCGCTGCCGCGACATCAGTCAGGACCGCATTGTCATATGTGGCGGAAGCCGCTGAAACACGAAGGTCAAAATCAAGCTCGGTCTGCGCTCCGGGTTCTTTCTGTTCCTCATTGCCGGTAGAAAGCGGATTGAAAGCATCCAGCAAGGCACGCAGATTAAGGGTATCGAATGCAAGGGTGCCCGCAACGGTAGGGCGGCTTGAATCGAAGGTTACGTCGAGAAGACCTTCCGCGGCGCTCTTATCGAGTGTGAGCGCGGCTTGTTCGAATTTCAGGCGTTTTGGATTGCCGAGCATTCTCGCAGAGATGGAAAACGGTCCGATCCTGCTGGCCAGCGGCATGCGCGAGTGGGTCCACTCGACGAGCCGGCTGAGGGAGGGCGCCGATAGTGTAAAATCCCCGTCTACAAAACCGTTTTCCGAACGGCTCGCCATCCCCTCGAAAGAGAGATTGGCTGGCGGCGCTTTAAGCGAAAGACTGACGGCTGTATTGCCGCCGCCGAAAAGGATTAACGGCTCGGCAATGGAGGCGGTGAGCGAAATGCTTTCTCCGTGCCAGATACCTGTGGCGGAAAGCGACGCCTGGCGATTGAGCGCAGGCCAGTCGAGCGTGCCCGAAAAGCTGGTGACTATATCGCTCTGGTTCTGTCCGTCTTCCGCGACAATGCGGCCCTCCTCGAACTCGATCTTGCCGAAGGAGTCATTTGGGAGGAAGGCGGTGTCGGGATTGCGTGGGGCGGCGGAAACTGCCTGCTTGGCGGCTTCTACGGATTGGGGGACCTTGCCCCATCCCTGCGGGGAAATGGGCTGTAGCTCGTCCCCCCGCTGCCTGACACGTAGCACCGGGCGGATCAGCCGCATGCGGGTGAACACGATATCGCCGCGCAGCGCGGCGAGGGCCGAAAGATCTATGTCGATCCGCTCGGCATCGAGCACGGTCTGGCCGTTGCTTCCCTCTGAATCCAGCAAGGTGACGTCGTGGAGCACGGCCTGAAGCGGCCAGACATTGATTTCCGGTGTCTCGTCCAGCCTTACGTGATAGCCGCTCCACGCGCTCATCTGGTAGGCGATGCTGTTCCGCACGATCCGGGTTGAGGCGATTAAAGGAAGCACTGCCACAACCAATACGATGAGGAGCACTACCGTGCCGACAGCCCAGCTACCTTTCTTCGCCAGCGATATCGGCATACATCCTCGCCGTAATTCCCAACTTTGACCGAACCGTTCCTCGCGGTTTAAACGATGGGGTTCCCAATTCAAACCCTTCTAACACAGTTTGTTAGAGGCTGTTAGGGACCTGCGATCTGGGGTGGCAAGCCTGAAGGCTATCCCTGCTTGCTCGTTTGGGTGAGTCGTTGCATAAGCGGCGAGTTTGATGGAGCACGAAACATGAAGCAAGCAATGCCGCTTTGGATCCCATCGGCCGAGCAGATCGAAAAGGCGCCGATGACCGCCTTCATTCGAGAGGCAGTTCACCGGACGGGCCGGTCTATCGATGGTCATGCCGCGCTTCATCGCTGGTCCGTCGATCACCGGGAAGAGTTCTGGCAACTCGTGTGGGATTTCTGCGGCATCATCGGCGAGCGCGGAGAGCGCGTGCTTATCGATGGCGACAAGATGCCCGGGGCCGCCTATTTCCCCGACGCTAAGCTGAATTTCGCTGAGAACCTGCTTTGGAAGTCCGGCAATGGCGATGCGATAGTCTTCCGCGGAGAAGACAAGGTGGAGCGGCGGATCTCGTGGCATGAGTTGAAGGCGCTCGTTTCTCGCTTGCAGCAGCTCTTCAAGGCGGAGGGTGTAAAGGCAGGTGACCGCATCGCCGGAATGATGCCGAATATGCCCGAAACTGTTGCAGCCATGCTTGCGGCCGCATCGCTCGGCGCGGTTTGGTCCTCCTGCTCGCCGGATTTCGGCGTGCGCGGCGTGCTCGACCGCTTCGGTCAGATCGAGCCTGTGCTCTTCATCGCGCCGGACGGCTATTGGTATGGCGGAAAAGCTTTCGACGTGGGCCAAAAGACGGCCGAGATTCTTTCGGCGCTGCCGAGCGTGAGGAAAGCTTTGATCGTCGACTATCTGGGCAGCGCGCGGAATGCTGCATCCGGCATCGAGCGTGCGGTTGCGCTGGATGATGCAATTGCTCCATTCTCGGCGGGGCCGCTCACCTATGAGCGGCTGCCCTTTGCGCACCCGCTCTATATCCTCTTTTCCTCGGGCACTACGGGCATCCCCAAATGCATCGTCCACTCGGCCGGCGGAACGCTGCTCCAACATGTGAAGGAGCATCGTTTGCATGCCGGGCTCGCAGATGGAGACCGCTTCTTCTATTTCACGACCTGCGGGTGGATGATGTGGAACTGGCTGGTCACCGGGCTTGCTTCGGGTGCAACGCTTTTGCTCTACGACGGCTCTCCCTTTTATCCGGACGGAAACATACTCTTCGATTTCGCGGCCGGCGAGCGGATGACCTATTTCGGTACGTCGGCAAAGTTCATCGACGCGGTACGCAAGGCCGGACTTGAGCCGGCGAGAACGCATGATCTTTCAAGCATACGCGTGATTTCCTCGACAGGTTCGCCGCTTTCGCCGGAATGCTTCGAGTTCGTTTATCATTCGATCAAGAAGGACGTGCATCTGGCTTCGATCTCCGGGGGGACCGATATCGTGTCCTGTTTCGTACTGGGGATCCCCCTGCTTCCCGTCTGGAGCGGTGAGATACAGGGGCCCGGTCTTGGCATGGCCATTGAAGTCTGGGACGACCAGGGCCATCCGCTGGAGAGCGGGAAAGGGGAGTTGGTCTGCACGAAGGCGTTCCCCTCCATGCCGATCGCCTTCTGGAACGATCCGTCGGGCGAGAAATACCGATCCGCCTATTTCGACCGATTCGAGAATATCTGGTGCCATGGCGATTTCGCCGAATGGACGCCGCATGGAGGTATCGTCATTCACGGCCGCTCCGACGCCACGCTTAATCCCGGCGGCGTGCGCATCGGCACGGCGGAGATTTACAATCAGGTCGAGCAGCTTCCGGAAATATTGGAGGCAATCTGTATCGGCCAGGATTGGGACGGCGACGTGCGCGTGGTCCTGTTCGTGCGGCTTGCCGAGGGTTTGATGCTCGATGAGGCCCTGCAAAAGAAAATCCGGGATCGCATCAGAACAGGCGCAAGCCCGCGCCATGTGCCGGCCAAGATCGTGGCGGTGAAGGATATTCCGCGCACGAAATCCGGCAAGATCACCGAGCTTGCCGTGCGCGACGTGGTGCATGGACGCGAGGTGAAGAACAAGGAGGCGCTCGCAAATCCGGAGGCTTTGGAACTCTACCGCGAGCTTCCTGAGCTTAAGGATTGAGGCGTCTTACGTGCGAGCTTACCGCTCTACCAAGGTTGATGGAGCGTTGCGCGGGACTTTACCGTAATCCGACGGCGAACCACGCAGTTGCAATTTAACTTTGTCGGGTAAGCTTCTGTTAAGGGTTGGCACCAATAGTCCGAGCCAACTTGACGGATCGGCCCCGAAACGCGGAAAAGATCTCGGCAAGCCCGTTTTTTAAGCACCGCTTTTTAGGCGCCCTCCGGGGGCGCCTTTTTCTTATGCCTCGCGGTCGCGCATTAGCGCGCCGGAGAGCAGGATGACCGGTGCGATGGAAGTCGCAATGATAACAAGAGCAGCCATTGCGCCATCCTCGACCACGCCGCGCGAAGCGTTCTCATATACGAAGGTGGCAAGCGTGTTGAAGCCGAAGGGGCGAAGGAGGATCGTTGCCGAGAGCTCCTTCACCGTATCCACGAAGACGAGGATCCCGGCCGTCAGGATGGCCGGTTTCAGGAGCGGCAGAAGCACCGACAGGGCGCTCCACGCTGCGGATCGACCGAGGCTTCGTGCAGCTTCGTCGAGATGTGACGGCAGTTTCTCAAGACCTGCCTGTATGGCTCCTTCCGCGAGGGCCAGGAAACGGATGGCGCAGGCAAGCACCACGGCTGCCGCCGACCCGGTGAAGATAAGGCCCGTGGAAAAGCCCGCATATTCGCGCGCCAGCGCATCGACCAAGTTGTCGAACCGGGCGAGGGAAATCAGGAGTCCCAGCGCCAGAATAGTTCCGGGCAATCCATAGCCGACGCTGGCGATACGCACGAGCAGCGCCATGGACCGCGAGCGGGCAAGCCTGGCCGCGTAGAGCAGCATCAGCGAGATGGCCACGGTGAGGATCGCCGTTGCAAGGGCCGTTAAAAGGCTGGTGAGAAACGCCTCGGCGAGCTTCGGGTCCGTCAGCTGGTCAAGCCGGTTGAGCGCATATCGGCCAAATACGAGGAAGGGGATTCCGAATCCCGATATGATGGGAAGAAGACCGAGGAAGGTCGCAACCGGCGCGCGCCATCCGCGAAGCTGGATCCGCGACGGTCGCGATTTCATCTGTGTCGCGCGCGGTGCATGGAAGCGCTGGTTGGTTCGCGCCATCCGTTCGGCTGCAAGCAGCGCGATGACGAGAAGTAGCATCACCAGTGCGATCTGCGCCGCGCCCACGAGGCTGCCGCGGTTGAGCCAGGTCGAGTAGACCGAAAGCGTAAGGGTGCGCACTCCCAGATGCTCGACCGCGCCGATATCGTTGATCGTCTCCATGAGCACAAGCGCGATGCCGGCCGCGATTGCCGGCCGTGCCACGGGAAGGAGAACGCGCCAGAAGACGCGGGCCGGAGCGGCACCCAGCGTGCGCGCCACATCGGCGATGTTTCGCCCCTGCATGAGGAAAATGACGCGCGCGGTAAGATAGACATAAGGGAAGGTCACCGAGGTCATGACCAGGGCGGCGCCGCCCGTGGACCGGATTTCCGGAAACCAGTATTCACTGCGGCTTTGGAAACCGAATATCGCCCGTATCATGCTCTGCAGCGGGCCGACATAGTCGAAGAACTCGGCGAACGCATAGGCTGCGAGATAGGGAGGAACGGCGAGCGGAAGCACAAGCGCCCAGGCAAGGACGCGGCGCAAGGGGAAGTCGTAGGCCACCACCAGCCATGCGCAGCCCACACCGATGAAGCCGGTCCCCAAGGCCACGAGCGCAAGGAGCACAGATGTGGTAATGGAAGCTTGCGGAAGAACATACCGCCCCAGGTGCGACCAGTCCGCTCCTCCCCCGGATAAAGCCACTGCGACAACCGTGAGGATCGGCAGGAGCACGATTGCCGCCGTGACAAGCGCGGCGATGAGGGCCACCGGATGGCGCGGCCGCCTGCACCCGCGCGCCAACGCGTCGGGGTCTGAGATCGGTTCCCTGAAGGTGTAGCTGACCATGGTCTAACAGAAAGCCGGGCCGATACGCATCGGCCCGGCTCTCAAATGAACCGAATGGGATTAGCTTGCGGGGCCATCATCGAGGCCGACACGGTCGACCATTTCCGAAGCGGCCTGGCGATATTTTGCGATCTCCGCCAGCGAAAGCGAGTCCGGCTTTATTTCACCGAAGGATGCCACGATCTCGGAGGTCGGAACACCGGGCATGACGGGGTATTCGTTGTTCTTCTCGGCGTAGAGCTTTTGCGCTTCGTGTCCGGAGAGGAATTCCATCAGCTTCAGCGCGTTTTCCTTGTTCGGCGAGTACTTCGCCAGCGCCATGCCGGAGATGTTGACATGGGTGCCGCGGTCAGTGGTGTTGGGGAACAGCACCTTGATCGCGTTCGCCCATTCTTTCTGCTCCGGCTCCTTTTCATTGGTCATCATGAGGCCGACATAATAGGTATTGCCGATCCCGATGTCGCATTCGCCGGCATAGATCGCCTGGGCCTGGTCACGGTCGCCGCCATTCGGCTTGCGTGCCAGATTGGCCTTCACGCCCTTGAGCCACTCCTCAGCCTTCTCTTCACCGTGATGAGCGATCATCGAAGCGATCAGCGCTATGTTGTACATATGCTGGCCGCTGCGCATGCAGATCTTGCCCTTCCACTTAGGATCGGCAAGCTCCTCATACGTAATCTCGTCCTGTTGGACTCGCTCTTTCGACGCGTAAATAACGCGTCCGCGCGTGGTCAGTCCGAACCAGTGCCCTTCAGGGTCCCGGAATTCCGCCGGGATATTGGCGTTGATGACTTCGTCGTCGACTGGCTGGGTGACGCCCTTTTCCTTCACATTGACGAGCCTGCCGATATCGACGGTCAGCACCACATCGGCCGGAGAGTTCTGCCCTTCGGCGGCAATACGGTCCTCAAGTCCCTGATTGAGAAACAGCACCTCCGTTGCGATACCCGTCTCTTCGGTAAAGGCATCGAGCAGCGGCTGGATCAGTCCCGGCTCCCGATAGGTATAAACATTAACCACACCATCCGCCTGTGCGGCGGAAGGCAGGAGGGAAGTTCCGGCCATCAGAGCCAAGGCGGCTAGGCCCATCTTCAACTTGAGGGAATGCATCGTCTTTCTTCTTTCTCTGCTTCACTGGGGGCAAGGCCCAGGAGTGATAAAGCCACAGGCGGCGCGAACTTGTAATGATGGCAAAGTCCGCCCCCGTCAAGAAATTATTTAGTAAAAACAGAAGTTTAGAATTATTCTAAACTATAGTAGTCAAGTTTTAGGAAGTTCCCCTTTTACTCCGCGAGCACGCGTGTTGGGGGGAATATAATTTCCACGAGCGTGCCTTCGCCGGGCGTGGACGCGATTGAAAACTGCGCTCTGTTCGCCTCGACCATGGCGCGGGTGAGCGGCAGGCCGAGGCCCGTTCCGTCCCCCCGCTTACGCCGCAAAGCATTGATTTGCCTGAATGGCTTTAGTGCCTCGTCTAGTTCGGCAGAACTCATGCCCACACCGGTATCACGCACGCGCAGGACGACGGAGCCATCCCGTTCATAGACGGTGGAGACAACCACTTGCCCGCCGGCCGGCGTATAGCGCACCGCGTTGGAGAGCAGATTAATAGCGATCTGGCGCACGCTCCTCAAATCCGCCACCACATCCGGCAGGCGGGAGGCCAAAGACGAGCGGATGATCACACGCTCGCGATTGGCCTGCGGCTGCATCATGGCAATCACCTGGGCGAGGGTGTCGTTCAGCGGTACAGCCTCATGAGCCATCTCCTGCTGACCTGCCTCAATCTTGGAGATGTCGAGGAGATCGTTGACGAGATCGAGCACGTGGTTTCCTGAACGGTTGATATCGCGCAGGTAGTCGCGATAGCGGTCATTGCCGATCGGACCGAATTTCTCATCGATCATCAATTCGGAAAAGCCGATGATGGCATTGAGGGGGGTGCGGATTTCATGGCTTACGCGGGCGAGAAACTCGCTTTTTTGAGATGAAGCGCGCTCGGCCTGCGCCCGTGCCTGGGTCAGGTCCTCCTCCGCACGTTTCCAATGGGTTATGTCTCGCAGCACCGCGCAATAGCCGCTACCATTCGGCAGCCGTCCGATCGTCATGAAAAGCGGGATGAAACGTCCTTGCGATTCACGCCCGATCACCTGCCGGCCGTCATTCAGCACGCTTGCGACGCCGTTGTCGGAGAGCCCGGCAAGGTAATCCTGCACGGTACGCTGGCTTTCGATCGCGAAGAGGGAAGAGAACGGCTTCCCGGTGACATTCTCCGCGTCAAAGCCGAAAAGCGCCTCCGCCGGCCGATTGATGGATCGGATGGTGCCGTCATTGCCGATCACCGCAATGCCGTCTGTCGCCGTGTCGACGATGGCGCGCATTTCCGAAAGCCGCGCCTCAAGCTCTGCAGCCTTCGCCGCTTCCTCCGGTGTCGGTTCGGCCTGCATAGCCGGATGCAAGGCAAGCATGAGTGCTTTTCGGCCGTCCCAGGCAACGGATTGAAGATGCGCCTCAACGGGTCTGTCCGTGCCGTCCGCCATGCGCAGCAGAAGCGTTTTCTTGGGAGAATTGCCCGCAGCCGGTTCCTCGAACAGCGCCCCAAGACCGCCGGCCGATTCGAGCTCGGCGAGATCGGCATAGCCGGTCAGCCTGTAAAATTCACGGTTGGCGTAGTGCAGCCGATCGCCGGAATGAATGAGCACGGGAAGAGGCAGATGGGCGAGGATCGTTTCCGCCTCCGTCTGCTTGCGCTCCGCCTCGGGGCGATGAAATGCGGAAGGCAGATAGGCGATTTGCGACCTGCGTTGGGGTACCGTTTCGTCCGGTTCGGCCGCTGGTCCTTGTTCCTTCGATCCGCTCGCCGCTTGCTGGAGGCTGTCTTCCGTCTCCTCGGGCTCACGATATGTTTGCTCTTCTTCCTGCTCGAAGTGAGCTTCGGTATCAGGAACAGGATCCGATGCCTCGCCCCCGGCTGCCTTTGATTGCCGCGGCGCATCTGCTTCGAGCTCTGGCCGCACCTCCTCACCCTGGCCGCCAGGCGCGGCTTCAAGCTGGAGGTCTGGGTTTTCTTTATCTTCTAAGCTGGCGTTTTTCAGATCGTCCTGATCAACCTGATCAGCCTGATCGGCGGGGGATTGCAGCTCTTCAATATCGTGTCGCGAGCCGTCAGCTTCGACCATTGCGGTCGGCTGGCTCACATTCTCGTTGGCAGGGTTTTCAAAGACCTCTTCCTCTGCCCCGTCATCAAGCTCGCCATTTCCCTGGGCGAGGGGCCCTTCTTCCGCCAAGGTGGTCGAGTTTGGTAGCTCGTCCTGCGTGCTTTCCACCGCCCGGCCGTTCAGCGGGCGGTCTGCACTTTTTTTCCCTTCCTTGTCTTCCGCATCCAGCCGACCTTCGCTGGCTCGCCGCAATCTCTCGCCAATCTCGCGGAATGTCGTGCGCTCACTCGCCGAAAGACTGCCGTCCCAAGTACTCTCCCGATGTTCGGCGAGGCGGACAATTTTAGGCTCGGACTGCGGTTCGGCGGCCCTGCCGCTGGCTGGTTTTTCTCCTTGGAACGGATCAGCTTTAACCGGGTCGCTGGTGGCGGATTTATCTTGGTCAACGGAGAAATCAGAGGGGCGGTGCGGTTCCTGCTCTTCGGAAACGGGGGTTGTGGCGTGTGTATTCCCTCGGCTCGATGGCGCGAGCACCGTTCCGATCGCTTCAGGATCGAGCTCCGCTTCACCCAGTCGAGCAATGCCAAAACCACGGAAGCCTTCGAAAACGCGTCCGCGGCCATAGATCGGCAGCGCCGCGAGATCCACGGGCACTTTGAGGTTGGTGCCCTCCAGCGGCCACATGACGGTGCGCCCGGACCATGTATCCCGTCGATCCAGCAGTCGGCTGATCGAGCCGTCGGCATCAAGGCCGAACGCGTTGGAAACCTCCCGGAACGTTCGGCCGATCACATCCGTCGCGTTCCTGCCCATCGCCTGGGCGAATTCGTCCGAAATCGAGCTGAAACGTCCTTGAGCATCCGTGCGCCAGGAAAAGCGGACCGTGCGCGAAGCGGTTCTTTCGTCCGGCTCGTGTGGCCTTGAAGTGTGGTCCTGCGGCGCAAGCGGCTTCTCTCGCCCGGCCGAACCCTCGTGAGCGGCGCTGCCGGCCTCAAGAGCTTCTTTCTCGGGCGCCGCGACACGGATTGACGCCGCAGGCGCGATGTTCTCAGAAACACCGTCCTCCACGATGAGGAGAAGATGCCGAGCGGGATCGTCCGTAAGGCGGGCGATCCCGGCAGGGAGATGAGTCCTGGCGGGTATCCGCGTCTTTACGAGCCGCGTCTTCTCTTCTCCCACGTCCTGAACGAGACGCAAGAGCGTTTCCGGTTCGATGCCCAGCTGATCGAAGCCGGTGGAAGCGGCCGAGACCGTGCCATCGGCCTCGACAAAAGCGGCGAAGTGGCCCGGTTCGCTGAAACCGGCGACCGCGCGATGGGTAGGCGCTTCGTCCGAAGAGGTCAGGGGAAGAGCAAGCAGGAGCGCTTCCTCACCGCCAGGAAGCGCGATCGCGCTCGCTTGCACCGAGACAATCCGGCTTTTCAGGCCGCTCGTCACCCTAAGCGCGATCGCTCGGTCGCGTCCGATATTTGGGAAGCCGGGGGTGGCACTGATTTGCCGCAGGGCCGTGGCGGGTAAGCGTGACCTCTCGCCAATAGCGGCCTCGATATCGGGAAAACCGAGCCAAGCGGCGCCTGCTCCGTTAGCCCAGAGAATTTCATCAAGGCTCGCCGACAGCACCGCTAACGCGTCACCGGCGGCGAACCGCTCGCGCACTTCATCAAGAACGACTATGTCGAGAAATGAATAGGATTTGGACGCCATTCAGCCCGACCATCAACACGCGAGTTTCAAGTTAACCACTTGTTAATAAGAGCACGATCAGGCGCCGTCCACAAACCTTCTCGGGACGTGCACCGCGAAATCGCAGTTTGGTTAATTGAAAGCGTCGTAATTGTGCACTGCAACAAAAATATTGCAACGCACAAGTTTTGCGCTATATTGAGCTTAGATTTGAAGGATGCCGGCGGGCAGGCTGGCGAACCCGAAGGGATGATCAGCATGAGCAAGACCACCAGCAATAAAGGGCCGGAATTCTCCGCATTCGACCCCTCGACGGCCACGGAACAGCTTCGCAGTTTCACCGAAAAGACGGCGGATCAGGCGAAGGAAACATACGAGCGAATGAAAATGAGCGCTGAAGATGCACGCAAGGCCTTCGAGGCCTCTTTTGATACCGTGAAAAACGTGAGCGACGAGATATTGCTCAAATCCGTCGCTGCTGTACGCGCGGGGACGGAGGCTAATCTTGCCCAGGTCGAGGCTCTGGTGGCTGCCAAGAGCTTCTCCGATATGATGGAGCTGCAGAGTTCGTTTCTGCGCAAGCAGATGGAACTCGCGCTGGACCAGACACGCGAGTTCCAGACCCTTACACAGAAGGCCGCCGTCGAATTGACGAAGCCGGTGAAGGACGCTTTCGAGAAGGCGATCAAGCAGGCAGCGTGAGGCGAAGCGTCGCGCTGTAATTTCGAATAGCGGATTCTATATGTGTTCCGTTCGTTAGAACATGGGGTCGGTACTCCCTCCTCCCTCCGATCCCTTAGAAAAAGACCGGGGTTCCTCCCCCCGGTCTTTTTCTTTGCGCTTGTTGTCGATCAGGCAGCATCCGCTCTTGAAAACACTCGGATTTGCCCGTAAGGACGCGGGGAAAGACGTCGACGGCGCGCGGTTGTAGCTCAGTTGGTTAGAGCGCAGGATTGTGGCTCCTGAGGTCGGTGGTTCGAATCCACCCAACCGTACCATCTCCTTACCCTCCCTGATCGCCCAGCCTATTGACAAGCGCCGCGCCGCGGCCGATCTGGAAAGCTTGGATTTGCGGGCTTCATGTCCGGATTCGCCTCAACCGCGCGACCTGGGTTGGGCGACCTGCTCTAGGCGGCAGACAACGACGTTGAGGATTGTCACTCTGCTCAATGAGAATCGAAGTGCTCGCAAAGAACGCTTCATCGTAGCGAGAATCTGGCGGGTCTCCTAGTCCGAAATAGAAAATGCGGCGTCGGGACCACAGTCGTTCCCGGCCGGGCCAGAAGTCTAGCTTATCCATATTTGCAATATTCTCTATGCAAAGACTGAGCCTTCCACATTGGGTGCCATGCTTATTCTAATGGCGCGGGTGGCGATGCCGCGTTGATGCTTTAAGCCGAACCCGAACTTGGGAGGATCATATGACTAAGAGAATATTTGTAGCGTTGAGTTTGACGCTTCTGGCCTGTACCGCATTCCATAGCTCAGCCCGAGCGCAGACCACCGCGCAGCAGGGGGAAAGCTCGTCGCCTTCCGCGATTCCGGCAGGCTGGCGTGCCCAGGGCTTAGAGCCGATCAGCTATATAGAAGTACTGCCCGGCAGCCTTCGCGCCTTCAAAATGAGCATGAAGCGCGTTGGCGATGCGTGGTACCTGTTCGTTGCGACAGGGGCGCGGGGCAAGGGCGGGTTTGAGGTCTTTGACGTGACCGATCCCACCAAGCCGTCCCGCGTCAGCACCGTGGAGGTGCCGGGCAGCGCCGGGCAGATCACGGTGGGCGACAATCTGGCGATTATCGCCCAGCAAAGGCCCTATGCCGAGCATTCCGTCCAGGAAAAGCCCTTCGATGGCATCGCGGCCGAACCACGTCCGCTCGCGACGATTTTCGACGTCAGCGATCCACGGAATCCGAAGAAGGTTTCGGAATGGATCGCGTCCGGCTGGGGCACGCATCGAAACACCTACCCCGGTGGGCGATACGCCTACATGTCCGCCTGGGTCGAGGGCTTCAAAGGCCAGGCAACGATGGTTGTCCTGGATCTGAGGGATCCCGCAAATCCCGTCGCGGTCGGAGGCTGGTGGCAACCCGGCCAGAAGGACGGTGAGCCCGATCGGCCAACGCCGAACGGCTTCCATGGGCCTGTTAACATCAATCCCGCCGAAAACCTGCTGACCACCGCTTATACCCCGGAACTGGTGAACCTGGACATCACTGACCCCGCAAAGCCAAAGCTGATCGGCAGCCTGACGTTCTCGCCCTTGCCGGATGTCGGCGCGCAAGCGATGCATACCGCCCTGCCAATGCGCAATGGCATGATGCATGTGAACTCGGAACCGTCCAAGCCTGGATGCGGCGCGGAAAACATGAGCTTTGCCGGCATCGTCGACAATAGCAATCCCGCTGCACCTGTCCTGGTCAGCTACTACCCGCGTCCTACCCCGCCTGCCGACTCCGGGATCGCGAGCTTTTGCGAGGAAAGTGGCCGCTTCGGTCCCCATAACGTCAATGGCGAAAGCCACTCGCCGTACCTGAAAGACGCGTCGGAGGACGACCTCGTCTATATGACCTATTTTACCGCCGGCCTTCGCGTTTACGACGTGCACGACCCCTTCGCGCCGAAGGAGACGGGTTGGTTCTTACCTTCGTTCGATCCCGCGGGGCCCTCACGAGGCCTGGAGGATGTGATCGTCGATACGCGCAACGTCGTCTATGCAAGCAATGGCCTGGGGCGCGGCGTCTGGCTTTTGCGTCCCACGGGCGATGGGGCCATATCAGAAACCAATACCAAGACCGGGAACTAGGATTTTCCACATTCAACCGGTGGGCGCGTCGGGCTGGTCAATGCCCGGCGCATCCCTTTGAAGACTGATCGGAAGGACCGATCCCGGCTGCGTCATCTAAAAAGAGAAGCCCAGTCGGCACGCAACTGGTCGGCATCCGCCACTGCGTGCCCCAGCCCGCTTAAGGCTTGCGCAACGGTGGCCACGAGCGCGGCATTGTCGGGCGCGATGCATCCGTCAGGCAAAAAGATATTGTTTTCGAAGCCGGTGCGTACATGGCCGCCCATGAGGACGGCAGCCGTCCCGCAAGCGGCTTCGCGCGGGCCGAAGGCGCAGACCATGAAATGCCGGAAGCGCGGCATGTCTGGTGCGAGAAATGGCAGCAGATCCGCGGGCGCTGAGCGCTGGCCTTCCGTGTAACGGCCAAGCACGTAGAGGACCGGCAGATCATCAAAAGGCAAGACTCCGCGGGCCATCATCTCCTTGAGCTGCCGGGCTTCATCCGGGTGATAGAGGATGATCTGCGGAAGGATATTTTCCTGTTTCATGAACGCCAGAAAGCGCGCGAATTCGGCCTCGTGCGAGGCCTGGGGCACCAATTCTTTCAGTGCGAGTGAGGCGGCTTCGGGCCGAACCTGACGCACAATCTCCATCTGCTCGGGCGGTTGATAACGGCCAACCGCTTCAGTCGTGATCTGAAGCACCAGCTTTTTCCCCACAGCCTTCCGCACGGCGCTGATCGCCTCCGCATAGGCCTCTGCCTCAAGAATGTGCCGGTCTTGTTTGTCGCGTACATGCATGTGGATCATCGCTGCCCCCGCATCGAGACACGCCGCCGCCGTGTCCGCCAGCTCTCTTGCCGTCAGCGGCAGGGCGGGATGGTCGGCTTTAGTGCGTCGCGCGCCATTGGGGGCGATTGCGATAGTGGCAGGTGCCGTCACGGGATCGGTTTGCATCACCGCATTCTCCATTCGTTGCAGACCGTGCAACATTTGTTGCATAGCTGGAATTGCCGGTCTAGGATGCTTCTCATGGATTGTGCGACTTTTGCCGCGGAGATCACAAGGTCGATCGGCACACTTCCCGGCCAGTTGGAAGTGGCGGCACGATATGTGCTGGAAAATCCTGGCGACGTGGCGCTTTTGTCCATGCGCGAGCAGGCGCGCCGCGCCGGCGTTCAGCCCTGGACCATGACGCGACTTGCAAAGCGTTTCGGATTGGATGGCTATGAGGCGGTGCGCGAGCTCCACGGAAAAGCGCTGAAGGAGCAGGCGCTCGGCTTTGCCGGAAGGGCCGGCGCGCAAATGGCGCGCCAGCGTGAGGCGGGCGGGCCGATGCTGGCCAAGGAAATTGCATCCGCAGCCGCCTGCCAGATCTTTGCGTTGGGCGAGGCGGGAGCGGCCCACACCCTTTTCGAAGCGGCTCAGGCCATGGCGCGGGCACGCCGGGTCTATTGCGTTGGTCTGCGCTCCAGCCGGCCGGTGGCCGAACATCTTGCCTATATGTTGAACTTCCTTGGCGAGAAGGCCGTCTACCTCGATTTCAGCGACGGTGTGGGACTAGACGCGCTTCGCTTTGCTACTCAGGACGACCTGGTCTTCGTGGTTACGGTCGCGCCCTATACGAGGGCGGCCGTGGAGGCGGCGCGGCATGCCCATGCCAGGAGTCTTTCGATCATTGCGCTGACCGACCGCCCGGCTTCGCCCGTTGCACGGCTTGCCCGTCATGCCATCCTGGTGGGAACCGAAAGTCCCTCATTCTTCCACGCCATGGCGCCTGCCTTTGCCGCAGTCGAGATCCTGGCGGCTCTGGTGGCCGGGGAGGGCGGCGACGCGGCTCTAGAGGTGATTGCCCGCACGGAGCGCCAGCTTTCCGACCTCAAGGTTCACGTTTTCGAATACGGGTCCGCGCATCGGCAAGGAAACCATTCATGACCTATATCTTGCATCGCCAGATTCATGGCCAATTGCCTGTCGCTGCGGGCGGCCGGGGTGTAAAGCTCTTCGACAGCGCGGGGAAGGAATATATCGACGCTTCGGGCGGGGCGGCGGTTTCCTGCCTCGGCCACAATCATCCTGATGTGGTGGCTGCGCTAAAACGCCAGGCCGAGAAACTCGCCTACGCGCACACGAGCTTTTTCACTAACGAGCCAGCCGAGGCGCTGGCCGAGAGGCTGGTAAAGGCGGCGCCGGAGGGTATCAGCCATGCCTACCTCGTATCAGGGGGGTCGGAGGCGAACGAGGCTGCGCTGAAGATGGCGCGGCAATTTTTTGTCGAGAAGGGCGAAGCGCAGAGGCGGCACATCATCGCCCGCCGCCAGAGCTACCACGGCAACACGCTGGGTGCGCTTGCTGCGGGCGGAAACGAGTGGCGCCGGGCCCAATTCCGACCGCTTTTGATTGAAACGCATCACATTGACCCTTGCTATGCCTATCGCTACCGGCAGCAAGGGGAAAGCGATGAGGAATACGGTCTGCGCGCTGCTCAGCAGCTGGAGGACAAGATCCTTGAACTCGGGCCTGATACGGTTATGGCCTTCATCGCCGAGCCGGTGGTGGGCGCCACTGCGGGCGCGGTGCCGGCCGTATCGGGCTATTTCAAGCGCATTCGCGATATCTGCGACCGCTACGGCGTGCTGCTTATCCTAGACGAGGTCATGTGCGGCATGGGCCGTACAGGTACGCTTTTCGCCTGCGAGGAGGACGGTGTTTCGCCCGATCTCGTCTCGATCGCCAAGGGTCTCGGTGGCGGCTATCAGCCGGTCGGCGCCGTGCTCCTCTCCCGCCAAATCTTCGATGCCTTTGCGCAGGGTTCAGGCCTTTTTCAGCACGGCCACACTTATATTTGTCACCCGATGGCCTGTGCTGCCGCTCTTGCGGTGCAGGAGGTGATCGAACGCGACAACCTGCTCGCCAATGTGCGGGAGATGGGAAGCTATCTTCGTGCGCGCCTTGAAGCACGATTCGGCAATCATGCCCATGTGGGCGATATCCGCGGCCGGGGACTTTTCCTTGGCTTGGAACTGGTCGCCGACCGCGCCACCAAGGAACCGTTCGACCCGGCACGCAAGATTCATGCAGGCGTGAAGAAGGAAGCTATGGCGCGGGGCCTTATGGTTTATCCTGCCGGAGGAACCATAGACGGCGCGCGCGGCGATCACGTGCTTCTTGCCCCGCCATTCATTCTGGACAAAGAGACGGCGGATACCATCGTCGATCGCCTGGGAGAGGCAATCGATGCTGCGTTGGGTTAAAAAAAGATGCAAAGGGAGGACGCCGGAAGCCCATCCTGAACACTGAGGAATACATAAACAATCTGTTGCAACTTGCGGCAGAATGCGCAGTTTAGTCATCGGACTGGCTGGGGTGTAGCGAAACTGGCTCCTGCCAGCGCGATACGGGAAAAGGCCTGATGTTCCGCACGTGGCGCAGGCGCTGGCTTTCGCAATGCGAGGGCCGTTACGATATCGACGTGCATATCATTGTATAGGGATCTAGGGAGTCGCCATATGAAATCCAATCGAACACTCGGTCTTGGACTCGCCGCGGCCATGGTCGGTACGCTCCTGGCCGGCAATGCCGCTGCACAGGAGCAGCGTTTCGTATCGATCGGTACGGGCGGCGTAACCGGAGTCTACTATCCGGTCGGTGGCGCCATATGCCGTCTGATGAATCAGAACCGTCGTGAGCATGGCGTTCGCTGTTCGGTGGAATCGACCGGCGGCTCGGTTTTCAACGTGAACGCAATCAAGGGCGGCGACCTGGAGTTCGGCACGGTGCAGTCGGATGTTCAATATAATGCCTTCAATGGCGAGGCCGATTTCGCCGACGGGGGCGCGCACGAGAAGCTGCGCTCGGTATTCTCGCTCCATGCGGAGCCGCTGACGGTTGTGGCACGTGCCGATGCCGACATTTCCGACTTCGACGGCCTCAAAGGCAAGCGGGTCAATATCGGGAATCCCGGCTCTGGCCAGCGTGCGCTGATGGACCTGCTCATTGCCGAAAAGGGCTGGACCAATGCCGATTTTGCTCTCGCGTCGGAGCTTGCTCCGGCGGAGCAGGCTTCCGCGCTGTGCGATAACAACATCGATGCCTTTGCCTACACGGTTGGCCATCCGGCCGGCGCTATCGAGGAGGCTACTACGACTTGTGACAGCGTGATCGTGCCGGTGGAAGGCGAACTGGTCGACAAGCTGGTCGAGGAAAATCCATACTACTTCAAGGCCGTTATCCCAGGTGGCATGTATCGTGGCACCGATCAGGACGTGAACACCTTCGGCGTGGGCGCTACGCTGGTGACTTCCGCAGATGTGCCGGAGGACGTCGTTTATACGCTGGTGAAGGCGGTCTTCGACAATTTCGACGACTTCAAGAGCCTGCATCCGGCGCTTGCCGGCTTGACGCCCGAGCAGATGGTCAGCCAGGGCAATTCGGCTCCGCTCCATCCGGGTGCCGAGAAGTACTACGAGGAAAAAGGCTGGCTCAACTAAGCTAGCTTTCCAAGAGGGCGCCCGTGTGGGCGCCCTTCTTCGTTGCGCATGCGCGACAGCGCGCGATAGCTAACATGAAGTGCGCAATAACTAAAATTGATAATAAAAAGAATTTCGATCGGGAACATACAGATGGCCGAAAAAACGAAAAACGTGACGGGAGAACAAGCTCCACTTTCCGCAGACGATCTGCAGGATCTTGTCGCCTCAACTGATACCGGTGCTCGGGAGCCCTCCGGTATCGCAGGCTATATCATTGCCGGCGTGGCGCTCTGCTGGTCGCTGTTTCAACTCTATATCGCTTCGCCGGTGCCGTTCTCTCTTTCCTCGCTGACGGGTCTGCCCCTCGTTTTCAACGATACGCAGATACGCTCGGTGCACCTCGCTTTTGGCCTTCTGCTTGCGTTCCTGGCCTATCCTGCCTTTTCGAGCAGCCCGCGCGATCGCATCCCTGTGATCGACTGGATCCTGGCGATAGCGGCTGCATTCTGTGCTCTTTACATCTTTATCTTCTATCGCGAGCTTTCCGGCAGGCCGGGCGCATCCATCACCCGTGATTTGGTGGCCGCCGGGATCGGCATGGTCCTGCTTCTGGAAGCAACACGACGCGCGTTAGGTCCCCCCCTCATGGTGGTGGCCATTATCTTCCTGGCCTATGTCTTCTTCGGTTCTTCAACCGTTGTTCCGGATGTCCTGAGATGGGGCGGCGCCTCGTTTTCGCGCGCCATGGACCAGATGTGGCTCACGACCGGCGGCGTTTTCGGCGTTGCCATCGGGGTCTCGGCCTCGTTTGTCTTCCTTTTTGTGCTGTTCGGCTCGATGTTGGACAAGGCCGGGGCAGGCAACTTCTTCATCAAACTCGCCTTCGCATTTCTCGGTCATTTGCGCGGCGGTCCGGCGAAGGCTTCGGTCCTTTCCTCATTGATGACCGGAATGATTTCCGGCTCGTCCATCGCGAATGTGGTCACGACCGGCACCTTCACCATTCCTCTCATGCGCCGTATCGGCTATTCCGCCGAGAAGGCCGGCGCGATCGAGGTGGCAAGCTCGGTCAACGGGCAGATAATGCCGCCGGTCATGGGCGCGGCCGCTTTCTTGATGGTCGAATATGTCGGCATCCCCTATTCGGAGGTCGTCCGGCACGCCATCCTTCCGGCACTCATCACCTATATATCGCTGCTTTACATCGTGCATCTGGAAGCGGTGAAGAAGGACATGCCGGTGCTGCAGCGCCGCCAGAGCGGCCCGTTCTTCATGTCTCTGGTGCGCTCCCTTATCGTCTTCCTGTCCTTCGTTCTCGTCCTGATCGGCACCTACTGGCTGGTCAAGCTGGTAAGGATGGCTCTGCCGGGACTTTCGACGGAGATCTTGATCTTCCTTCTGCTGGGGGCGTATGTGGCCGCGCTTTGGTTCGCGGCCAAGGTACCCGACCTTGAACTGGACGATCCCAACGCACCGGTGGTGAAGATTCCCAGCGCCCTGGAGGTTGCCAAAACCGGCTTCCACTTCCTTTTGCCGCTCTTCGTACTTGTCTGGATGTTGCTGGTGGAGCACCGCTCGCCGGGGCTTTCGGCCTTCTACGCGGTCCTGCTGCTGATTGTGATCATGCTCACCCAGAAGCCGTTGAAGGCGTGGTTCCGCCGGTTGCAGACGCCGGAAATCCGTGCCGCTGCTCTGGAAGGCTGGTACGATCTCGGCAATGGTATGATCCTCGGCGCGCGCAACATGATCGGCATCGCCTGCGCGACCGCCGCGGCGGGCATCGTCGTCGGCACCGTCACGCTCACGGGCGTCGGCCAGGTCATGGCCCAGTTCGTCGAGCTGCTTTCGGGCGGCAACATCTATCTCATCCTCATCTTCACCGCCATCATCAGCCTGATCCTGGGCATGGGGTTGCCGACGACGGCGAACTATATCGTCGTCTCCACCTTGATGGCGCCGGTGATCGTGAACCTTGGCGCCGCGAACGGCTATCTCATCCCGCTGATCGCGGCCCACATGTTCGTCTTCTATTTCGGCCTGATGGCTGATGTGACGCCGCCCGTTGGGCTTGCTTCCTTCGCCGCATCCGCCATTTCAAGGGCCGACCCGCTGCGCACCGGCGTTCAGGCGTTCTTCTACGAGATGCGCACCGCGCTCTTGCCGTTCGTCTTTGTATTCAATCAGGAACTCCTGTTGATGGACGTGACGCTGCTGGGCGCGATCTTCGTGTTTATGAAGTCTACAATTGCGATGCTGCTCTTTGCCGCCGCGACGCAAGGCTTTTTCATGACCAAGTCGCGCCTATGGGAATCGGCAGCGCTTCTGCTCGTTACCGCCGCGCTCCTCCGGCCGGGCTTCTTTCTCGATTTCGTGCAGCCGCCCTATGAGCAAATCGAGCCACAGCGGCTTTTCGAGGTCGTGGAGCAGCTTCCGTCTGATTCAGAGGTGCGTGTGCTGATCAGGGGCCCGAGCTTTGAAGATCCTGACCAGACATTGGAGCGCACGATGGCCTTCAATCTCGGAGAGGCAGGGCAGGATGGGCAGATGCGTTTCGAGGAGGCGACAGACCTGCCGGCGCGCATTGAAAGCGGCTCGGTCATTCTTGATGAGCCCCTGGACCTGAACAGCCTGTCCGGCCGCACCCTGTCCAATATGGACTTCTATGCTGATGAGCCGGTGCAGGTCGTGGCTTTCGAAGTGCCCGCGGAACGCATGCCGAGGGAGGTCTTCTATATACCCGCCGTGTTTATACTGGGACTGGTCATGTTCCTGCAGCGCCGGCGCGGCGGTACGCTCGCCGGCAATCCTGTCCCGCAACCCGCCTGAGAAGAAGCAATGTACAAGGACATACTCCTCTCCATCGATCTCGGCCATGCGGAAGACGAGCTGCGTGCGGTCAATACCGCTGTGGAATACGCCCGCTCATTCGGCAGCCGTCTGCACGTGATGACCGTCGTCCCCGATTACGGGATGTCTATTGTTGGCGGCTTCTTTCCCAAGGAGCATGAGCAGAAGGCGATCGAGCACGCGAACGAGGCGCTGCACGAATTCACCAAAGAAAACGTGCCCTCTGAGATCAAGCACCGTCACATCGTAGGCCACGGCTCGATTTATCGCGAGATCCTGCGCTATGCGGGGATCGTGAAGGCGGATCTGATCGTATTGTCGGCCAAGAGGCCGGGACCGGAAGACTACCTGATCGGCCCCAATGCAGCGCGGGTCGTTCGCCACGCCATGATTTCAGTACTGGTTGTACGGTAGCGCGAGCGGCTCCTGAAAGGTGTCCGATCTTCGATCAGCCATTTCCCTAAAAGCTGGCGAAAGAGAAATACCACGCAGCCTGCGCAAGGGTGTTGCCGCGGACCCCGTTTTGCCGTTCAATGCCCTCCTGGCGGGTGCGAGGAAACTGGATGCGCGACGAGGGCGCTTTTCACTTTCTGGACGGCGGCGGATCAATGGCCGCAGCTATACGAGGCCATGACTGGGCATCGACTTCCCTGGGACCTATCGACAGGTGGGACGCAGCCCTCAGGATCGCCGTGTCTATGATGCTGAATTCCAGCTTCCCCGGATGCATCTTCTGGGGGCCGGACTTCATCAGCATTTACAATGATGCCTTCAAGCCGATTCTGGGGGAGAAGCCGAAGGCCCTTGGTAGACCGCTCCGGGAGGTTTGGAGCGAAATTTGGCCCACGGTCGGCCCAATTGCGCAGAAGGCTTACCGTGGCGAGGCGACATTCAGCGAGGATTTTCCGGTAGTCATAAACCGGCATGGTTATCCGGAGGAGGCGTGGTTCACTTTCTGCTATAGCCCCGTCCGCGACGAAAAGGGACATATCGCAGGGATATTGGCCACCGTGTCGGAGACGACAAATAAGGTCCGGGCCGAACAGAAGCTGCATTTGCTCAATGCCGAACTTTCTCATCGGATGAAGAACCTGCTTGCAATGGTTTCCGGCCTGGCCGGACAGACGCTCCAGTTCGCCGCTTCGAAAGAAGAGGCGCACAGAACGCTCGTGCAGCGCTTGTCGGTGCTGGCTGAAGCACATTCGGTGTTCATGGAAGGAAGGCGTAGCCGAGCGCCAATGAGGGCTGTCATCGAACGGGCATTGTCGCCGTTCAGATCCGGGCGGGGGCGGATATCGATTGATGGCGCGCCGCTGGACCTTTCCGACAAGCAAGCGCTGTCACTGGCGCTCGCGATTCACGAACTCGCCACCAACTCCATCAAATATGGCGCTCTTTCGGCCCCGGCGGGAGAAGTTGCAATCTGCTGGAAAGCAGGCGACGTCGGCACAGAGGATGAATTCAAGCTGGTCTGGATCGAGAAAGGAGGGCCGCCCGCCAAAGAGCCTTTGCGAGCAGGCTTCGGCACGCGGCTAATCGGGGAGGTGCTGGCCGCCGACTTCCGAGGCAAGGTGTCGCTCACCTATCCGCCCGAAGGCTTTCGCTGCGAACTGGCGACTCGCATGAGGGAGCTTGATTCGCCCGACAGCCCTGAATCGGATCCTCGCTTGCTGGCGCCGGCACCGAGCGTGCCGGCCACCCACTGAATATCCCCGCTCAATTGCTGCAAGCACACTGATGCGGCGCGGGCATATCGCTTGGACAAGCGGCGGAGCTTCCGTTCGCCTTGGC
The DNA here is from genome assembly GCF_011317445.1 of Chelativorans multitrophicus. Classification (GTDB taxonomy): domain Bacteria; phylum Pseudomonadota; class Alphaproteobacteria; order Rhizobiales; family Rhizobiaceae; genus Chelativorans; species Chelativorans multitrophicus. The sequence continues at coordinate 1,355,727 of NZ_JAAAPL010000001.1, read as the reverse complement.
TCTTGCGTTCATCTGATTATTTACTGCGCATGATCGATCCCAGCCGGGCTCGGTCGGTCACCTTGAAATCAAACACAAGAACCCCTCCGTCGGCCAGATAGGGACCGACGAACTCCTTGAATTTCTGGTGCTGGGGATCGAAATACCTGGTCTCTTTTACGACAGGCGCCCCAACATAATAGTTCCGGTCCCCTTCGGAGCTGAATGTAACGACGAAGGCTTCCTCGAAACCGCCTGCTACGCCTTCTCCGCTGCTTTGTTTGCCGGATTCGATCAGAACGATGTAGGGCTTGCCGTTACGCGTCGCCGACTTGGCCAGGTCCATGAACCGGATCCTGATTTCTTCTCGCTGGTTTTCCGTGGTTCCGGCCTTGTAGCGGAAGAGGACGATGTGCCGGATAAGGCCAGGCTTGTAGTCAGGGCTGGTGAAGGTGGCCGCGCCCACTTCGCGAAGCTCATTATCCAAAATCTGACGCGCCGGAACGCTCTCAGCGGCATAACCCGGACCAATCATGGATACTGAAACCAGAAGGGTTGCTATAAGCTTTTTCATAATTTACTCCAAACCTAATAAACTATACAAATTCCATTTTACTATTCTACGATATGAGAAATGCATTGCCGTTTTATAAATGAAACCCCAGGCTTTTAGGTAAATTATTCTTCAGAAAAGTGAGCCTTGCTTTCCGGGCTCTCGTGCAGGAGCGCTTTTCCGGTTCGTATTCGAGGACTTCCCGGTTGAGATCGCCCCTATGTTGCCGTCCGCAAATTGCAGGCGTAGCGTCTCGCCCGGCTTCACATCGCTCGCGCGCTTAAGCGGCCTGTCTTCGCCATCCCGCACCAGCGCGAAACCGCGTTCCAGAACGCTTTTATAGGAAAGCGATTCCGCGAGCCTGACCGCCTGCTCATAAACCGTCCTCGCGCGTTCCACCCGGAGGGAAACTGCGCGGTCCTTCCTCGCTATGGCAATCTTCAGGCGCTCGCCAAGAGTTGTTATTCGCTGCAGCGTCACGCGCGGGCTGACGCGTGCGGCATCGCGGTCGAAACGGGCGCGGCGATGGCGTACCAGGCCTTGATAGACGAGGGGCAGCCGCTCACCGCATTGGTTGGCATCGCGCCTTGCCTGTGCAATCCGCCGATCGAGCGTGGCGATGGAAACCCGGACGGCGTTTAGATGCAGGCGCTTGCCTTGCGTGGAGGTTTGCAGCGCACGGCCCAGCCTGCCTGCCGCTTCGTCGAAGCGTCGGCGCGGCAATGCGAAGAGCTGGTCAGGGGAGGGGAGCGCACGCGCCAGACTGCGCGTCTCCTGCCGCCGCCGGTCGAGACAACGGGATATGGCGCCCTTAAGCCGGGCGGAAAGGCGCGCGATATTGGCCTCCAGTTCCGCTTTCACCGGCACGGCCACTTCGGCGGCGCCCGTCGGGGTCGGTGCGCGCCGGTCGGCGGCAAGGTCTATGAGTGTCCAGTCCGTCTCGTGACCGACCGCCGAGATCAACGGAATCGCGGATGCGGCGGCGGCGCGCACAACCGCCTCGTCATTAAAGCCCCACAGATCCTCCAGGCTGCCGCCGCCGCGCGCGACGATAAGGATATCGGGTCGCGGGATTGTCCCGCCCGGCTGAAGCGCATTGAAGCCTGAGATCGCGGCGGCAACTTCCGCGCCGGTAGTCTCTCCCTGGACCCGCACAGGCCAAACGACGACATGGACGGGAAACCGGTCGGTGATGCGATGAATGATATCCCTGATAACGGCACCGGTTGGCGAGGTAACGACGCCGATCACATGCGGCATGAAAGGCAGCGGCCGTTTTCGGCTCTCCGCAAACAACCCTTCTGCGGCCAGCTTGCGCTTCCGCTCCTCCAGGAGCGCCATCAGAGCGCCGGCCCCGGCCGGTTCAAGACTCTCGATGACGATTTGATATTTTGACGAGCCCGGAAAGGTGGTGAGGCGGCCTGTCGCGATCACCTCCAGCCCTTCCTGTGGAGGAAAGCGCAATCTGGCGAAAGTGGTTTTCCAGATCACCGCTTCCATACGTGCCCGCTCGTCCTTGAGCGAGAAATAGCAATGGCCCGATGAATGGGCTCCACGGAAACCGGAGATCTCGCCACGCACGCGCACATGTCCGAAGGTATCTTCGATCGTGCGCTTCAGTGCATGCGAGATCTCGCTCACCGAATATTCGGCGACATTGCTGAGCGAATCGTCTTTTTTTGCTTCTTCCATTTTTCGATTGAGCAGCCTGCCGCTTCCAGCGTCAACCCGTTCTAAGCCGCCGACGGACCTCCCACCGGCCACCGGCTATCGCGGGACGTCACGGCAATTGTGCTCCAGAAACTCACCACCCCGGTAGCATGTGGCTGGGTCGCAAGCGCTTACCCCGTTTCATGCGATGCGAGAAGGCGGTAAAATCGAGGCCTTCCGTCTCCTCCACCACGGAAAGCGGCATGGAGATGTTGTCCAGGCTTTCCGAAATGTGGCGTGCAAGCGCGTCCACGAGCTCGGTCTGGTTCGTGCGTCCTCGCATGATGCCGATATGGCAGTCCGGCAGCTTTGGGAAGCCGTCCTTTTCCGCGAGAATCCGCATTCCGGGTCTGAGTGTGCATTCCGGAAGGACGGAGATCGCCGCTCCAGACAGAACCGCAGCGGTGATCACGGTTGCCGAGAAGCTTGTAAAAAGGATTCGATAATCGCGGTTGATTTCGCGCAACGTATCGCAGGCAAGCCGTCGCCAATTGCAGGTTGGCCGTCCAAAAGCCATTGGCAACACTTCACGCTCATGGGTGGAGTGATTGGCCGAACCGACCCACAAGAGCGGCTCGCGCCGCACTGTCTCTGCCCCTTCCTGATCCGTCACCAGGGCAAGATCCACATTGCCTTGCCGGACGTGGTGCACCAGGTTGGCAGTCGGCTCGCAAAGAACCGACATCTCCACACGCGGGTTGGAGTGGGAGAAGCGGGCCATAATCTCCGGCAGGAAACGCTCGGCATAATCATCGGGCATGCCGATCCGCACATGTCCCTCAAGGCTGTCGTCATCGAAGGCAGCCAGCGTTTCGCGATTGAGGCGCAGGAGCCTCCGGGCGTAGAGGAGCAGCCGCTCGCCATCGTCGGTCAGCCGGTTCGAACGGCCGTCTTTCTCGAAGAGCGGCTTCCCTACCCGCTCTTCGAGGCGCCGCATCTGCATGGACACTGCTGATTGTGTTCGATGAACCTCTTCCGCCGCTCGCGTGAAGCTTCCCGTGTCCGCAATGGCGATAAAGGTCGCAAGCTGGTCGAGATCGAGCGGCGCCGACATTGCGGCCTCCTATAAAGGACATTGATGGAAAAGATTAAAAACATTCGTTCGACTAATCAATACCCTTATGAGAGAAGGGCACCGTTCCTGAGTAGGACGGCAGACTGTTCGTCGCGGTAGACCCTTTCCGCGCGACCCATTCGTCGTTTCCAAAAAGCCGCTATTCAGAAATGGCTAAAGGAGATTGCCATGCGTGCAGAACAGACAATCGCGCCGATCACCACCGCCAGGCCGGGTATTGTACTGCGTCTAGCGCGCACGGTATCGGACATGCTGCGTTTATGGTCGAACCGGCGCGCGATGCGCAGATTGAGCGAGCTCTCGGATTGGGAACTCGTGGATATCGGCCTCACCCGCGAGGATATCACGCGAGCCTATGACGGACCCATCTTGAATGATCCGACGCGGCACCTTGAACAGATCGTGCGTGCCCGCGCCAATGAGGAATGCGTGATACGCCGCCGACCCTGATCAACCGTTCATGCAGGCATTTACTCCCATCACGCCGGTTCCCCCCGGCTGCCTGCAAACCTGCCCGGCTCTCTGGAGCCGGGCTTTTTTATTGGGCCGATCCTGATTCGTCCTCTTCTTCCTCCGCCGGGCGGCCGGGAATGACATAAGACCCCGATAGCCATCTATTCAGGTCGATGTCTTTGCAGCGTTTGGAACAAAACGGATAGAACTCGCGCGACGAGGGTTTGCCGCATTCAGGGCAGGGCCGCTTGGGCCGCAGCGGCGTGATCTTTTCAGCCTTTTCAGTCGCACCAGCCATAGGTCAGACTTGTGTCCCCGCCGGCCAGTTCAGATAGGCTTTGAACCCGTCGGCGGCAAGTAAGCTTACCGTTTCATGGAGTGGCAAGCCCACCACATTCGTATAGGAACCGACCAGCTTGACGACGAAGGAGCCGGCCAGGCCCTGAATGGCGTAGCCGCCCGCTTTTCCCCGCCATTCCCCGGACGCGATATAGGCTTCCAGTTCTTCTCGGGAGATGCGCTTGAAGCGCACGCGCGTTTCCACCAGCTTGTGCCGAAGCTTACCGGTTGGGGTGAAAAGGCATATGCCGGTATAGACCCGATGCGAACGGCCCGAAAGAAGACGAAGACAGTTTGATGCCTCATCGGCGATCTCCGTCTTCGGCAATATGCGCCGCCCGACAGCCACCACCGTATCTGCCGCAAGCACGAAGGAATCGCGTTCTTCGCCGTCCTTCCTCAGTCGCTCCAGTGCCTTTTCGGCTTTGCTGCGTGCGAGTCGCTTTGCCAGCGAACGTGGGTGCTCCGCCTTCAGCGGCGTTTCGTCGATTTCCGCCGGAACAAGCCGATTCGGCTCCAGCCCCGCCTGTTGCAGGAGCTGCACCCGCCGGGGCGAAGCCGACGCAAGGATAAGTTTGGTGGGTGCGCTCATTGCCCTGCTAGATAACGCAGCTATTTGAAGCGATAGGTGATCCTGCCCTTGGTCAGGTCATATGGCGTCATTTCCACAAGAACCTTATCGCCAGTCAGAACGCGGATGCGGTTCTTGCGCATGCGGCCCGCAGTATGTGCGATGATCTCATGGTCGTTCTCGAGCTTTACGCGGAACATAGCGTTCGGCAAAAGCTCGGTAACAACACCGGGAAATTCCAGGACTTCTTCCTTCGGCATCCGATACCTTCATTTTGGCGGCACAGTCGACTTGGCCGGTTCTTTCACCGTTGCAGAGCTCGGGAGATTAAGGGGCCAAGCCGAAATCGCGCGGAACCTAGCCCATCCTCCACCATTTGTGAACAAGCAACAGTCATGTTTCGTCAGTGAATGCCAGCCCGAACCTTTCGGCAATTTGCACGGCAATCGCGTTTCGCACGTCCCGGTAGGCGGCCATGATCTGATCACGCGTCCCCTCGACCGCGGAAGGATCGAGTGTCGGCCAGTACTCCACCTCGACAGGCATGGTGCGTGTGAGCTCCAATGCGGCGTGGTGCGCTTCCGGTGCGAGTGTGACGATGAGATCGAAAAACGTGTCCTCCAGTTCCTCCAGCCGGCGCGGCACCCAGTTCTCCAGAGCAAGGTTTTCTTCCGCCAGAACCGAGTCGACAAAGGGATCGCGCGGCCCTTTGCGCACGCCAGCCGAGGCAATGAAGATAGATCTTGGCAGCATGTGCTTTGCAAGCGCTTCGGCCAGGGGCGAGCGGATGGAATTGCGCCCGCAAAGAAAGAGCACCGAGCGTGGCCTCGTGTCCCTCACACCCGATGGCCTTATGCCTGGATGGCCTCCGGAAAACTGCGATGTCATGGTCATCTTCGCCAATGCAACACGCAGATCAAGGTGAAGAGCCGCCGGGCCGTGTTGAAATCCACCTCGATCTTTCCATTGAGGCGATCCATCAATGTCTGTGATCCCTCATTGTGGAGCCCGCGTCTTCCCATGTCTATCGCTTCGATCTGGCTCGGCGTGGCGGATCGGATAGCCTGGTAGTAGCTTTCGCAAACGAGGAAATAATCCTTTACGATGCGCCGGAATGGCGTGAGAGAGAGCATGTGGGTAACGACGGGATCGCCACCCTCTCTCGTCACACTGAGCGCCAGGCGCGAGTCGATCAGCGAGATCTTCAGCCTGTAGGGGCCGCCCGCCTGATCGCCTACAGGATGAAACGTATTTTCCTCGACGAGGTCGAAAATGGCGACCGCACGTTCATGTTCCACATCGGGCGGTGCGCGCCCGACGGTCTCGTCCAGCTCGACATCGATGAGGCGTGCCTTGGCTGAACTCCGCTCGCCCATCGGTTTACCTTGGCAGCCTCTAGGTATTGAGCCGTATCGAGACGGAACGGCCATGCGCCTCCAGGCCTTCAGCCTTCGCGAGAGCAATGGCGGCCGGGCCCAGTACCCGCAGCTGATCCGCGCCGAGCCGAAGTATCGACATGCGCTTCATGAAGTCGAGCACGGAAAGGCCTGAGGAAAAGCGTGCTGAGCGGGCCGTCGGCAATACGTGGTTGGATCCGCCCACATAGTCCCCGATGACCTCAGGCGTGTGGCGGCCGATAAAGGCCGCCCCCGCATTGCGGATACGCGAAAGCAGCACTTCTGCATTCTCCGTCGCCAGCTCCAGATGCTCCGGTGCGATCCGATCAACGAGTTGAGGGACTTCCTCGAAGCTGCGGACGAGAATGACTGCCCCGAAATCACGCCAGCTCGCGCCCGCGATTTCCGACCGGGAAAGCCGCGTAAGCTGCCGCTCGACGGCATCGGACACCGCTTCAGCGAAGTTTGGATCGTCCGTCATGAGGATCGACTGCGCCGCTGCATCATGTTCAGCCTGGGCCAGAAGATCGGCCGCGATCCAGTCAGGATCGTTGTCACGGTCCGCGACGACCAGCACTTCGGAGGGGCCGGCGATCATATCGATACCGACCTGTCCGAAGACCTGCCGCTTTGCGGCGGCTACATAGGCATTTCCTGGGCCGACGATCTTGTAGACGGGGGCGATGCTCTCCGTTCCATAGGCAAGCGCAGCCACGGCCTGTGCGCCGCCGATCCGGTAGATCTCGCTCACGCCCGCCAGATCAGCCGCAACCAGCACAAGAGGATTGATCTCGCCGTCCGGGGAGGGGACCGTCATCACCACGCGCTCGACGCCGGCCACACGGGCCGGTATCGCATTCATGAGCACCGAGCTTGGATAGCTGGCGAGCCCGCCAGGCACATAAAGGCCCACGGCGGTAATCGGCGTCCATCGCCAGCCGAGTTCCACCCCGAGCGGATCGGTGTAGCGCGCATCGGCAGGAAGCTGGCGGCGGTGGTGCGCCTCGATACGGTCCTGCGCGAGCTTCAAGGCTTCAAGCGTCTCGGGATCCGTCTTCCCGTATGCCGCCTCGATCTCCTCGCGCGAAACGCGCATTTGGATCTGCGCAGGATCAAAACGATCGAACCGCCTGGTATAGTCAGCCACGGCTGAATCGCCTTCAGCCCGCACGCGGGCGATAATCTCCCGCACGGCGGTGTCTACTTCCTCGGAAACCTCGCGTTTGGTCGACAAGAAGGCGGCGAAAGCCGTTTCAAAGTCCCTCTCGGCGGTGGAAAGTCTCATCGGCATGCGTGCGCCCTCAATTGCTGTGCCGGGGGCGAACCGGCGTTTCCCAGGCCGCACCTAAATCGCTCAGCCGCGCCTCAATGCACTCCACCTCGAGCTGGACCGTGGCCCCGCCGGAAAAGTCGAGCTCGACCGTTCCCGACGGCGTTTCACCCGGTAAGAACCGGACGGCCAGCAACGAAAGCACTTCTTCCGGCTTAGCCATATCGATGCCGGCGGAGCGGACTGTCAGCACTCGGTCAAACGAAAGTGCGGAAAGCCGCCGCTGGTGAGGCTGCCGGCGGAAGAAGAAGCCTTGCCCTTTGTTTTCCCAAACGAAGCGCCGCATGGCGAGAGTGAAACGCTTTTCGCGCTTTTGGTAGGTGATCTCTCCCACCTTCATTACCGCGTCCTGAACATGCGCGGAAATGATGTTCAGATCTTCCTCATCGAGTGCGGCGAGCTTCAACAGTTCCATCACTCCACTCATATTCCGGGCCGGCGGACCGGTTGGTAGCTCCTGCTGCGGCGGTCAGCCGGAAATGCGCTCAATGTCAGCGCCGCAGCTGGACAGTTTTTCCTCCAGCCGCTCAAAACCGCGATCGAGGTGATATACGCGATTGACGGTGGTTTCGCCCTCGGCTGCCAGGCCTGCGATCAGGAGAGACACCGACGCCCGCAGGTCGGTCGCCATTACGGGCGCACCTTTCAGCCGGTCCACCCCCTCCACGACGGCCTCTTGCCCGGATAGTGAAATGCGCGCGCCGAGGCGCGCCAATTCCTGCACGTGCATGAAGCGGTTCTCGAAGATCGTCTCTGTGATCCGTGAGTTGCCCTTGGCCTTTGTCATCACGGCCATGAATTGAGCCTGCAGGTCGGTGGGAAAGCCGGGGAACGGCTCGGTCGTGATGTCGACCGGGCTGATGCCGTTGCCGTTGCGCCTGATCCTAATGCCGGTATCGGCTCGGGTGATTTCCGCCCCGGTCTGTTGAATGACATCGAGCGCGGTTTCAAGAAGATCGGCCCGCGCCCCTTCAAGCATTACGTCGCCACCCGCCATGGCGACCGCCAACGCATAGGTGCCGGTCTCGATCCGGTCCGGAATGATGCGATGGCGCGCGCCGGAAAGGCTGGTGACGCCTTCAATAGTGATTGTCGGAGTGCCGGCACCGGATATCTTAGCGCCCATGGCGTTGAGGCAGTCGGCAAGATTGACGATCTCCGGCTCTCTTGCGGCATTTTCCAGCACCGTCTGCCCCCTTGCGAGTGACGCGGCCATCATCAGGACATGGGTGGCGCCGACCGACACTTTCGGGAAACGGAACCGCGTCCCAACAAGGCCGTCCTTCGCCCTCGCGATCACGTAGCCGCCTTCGATATCGATCGCAGCTCCCAGGCTGCGCAGGCCCTCGATGAAAAGATCCACCGGGCGCGTGCCAATGGCGCAACCGCCCGGCAGCGAAACTTTCGCCTCGCCCATCCGCGCCAGAAGCGGGCCAATAACCCAGAAGCTCGCCCGCATCTTGGACACGAGTTCATACGGAGCCGTCGTGTCGACGATGCTGCGAGCGGTGAAATGGACGGTGCGCGAATAGCCCTTGTCCTGGTTCTCGCGCCTGCCATTGACGGAGTAGTCCACGCCATGATTGCCGAGAATGCGGATCAGTTGCTCTACATCAGCAAGATGCGGGACATTTTCCAATGTCAGCGTATCGTCAGTCAGAAGAGAAGCGATCATCAGCGGCAGCGCGGCATTCTTCGCCCCGGAGATCGGGATCGTTCCATTGAGCTCGCTGCCCCCGCGGATGCGTATGCGGTCCATGAATGTCTCTTTCCCGGGAGAGAGGGAATCCCGGTGTTGACGGTTGCTGATCTTGCCTCTCCTAGAGCAACCCCGCGGCCGGTTCAAGAAAATGCGTCCGCTGCGTTCCTTGAGCCGAATTCAGTTCTGCCCGGTTTTCCCAGCCGATGGAATTCCGTCTGCCCGTTCGTCGGCGTTGCCGTTGCGGCGCGAGCGGGCCTGGGCCTTTCTGCGCGCCAGATTGGCCCTGAGTTCGGCAGCAAGGCGTTTCTCCCGCTCCTTCTTGGTCTCCGTCTTTTCCTTCATTGTCACTTCTGGCTCCTTTCAGTTTCCCACCTCGGCTTGGCGCTGAAGCGATCTGCACATCCTCCTATATATAATGGAGCTAGCGCTTGCGCTGCGGCGATCGATATGGCAGAAGGCCGCCCGAACGCGACGCTGCCGTAGCTCAGTGGTAGAGCACTCCCTTGGTAAGGGATCGCCTTTTTCATCTAAGCACCTGTCTTTGTTAGGATTTCTGTGGCGGCGTCAGGGCCTTGGGCCGCTAGTGGGCCAGTAAGCCGGTTTGTGACTGTTCTGTCCTTCATCGCATGCCCGTAGATGTCGATAACGATCTGTGGGCTTTCCCAGCCACCAAGCCACGCCACAGTTACGGGGTCTACACCGGCCCTTAGAAGCCCGGTGGCAAAGCCATGCCGCAATGCATGCGGTGTGAGTGGTTTTATCCCCGCCCTCTTGATGGACGCCTTCCAGGCCGACTTGACGCTGTGGCGGCTGGAGTAGCCAAACACCTTTCCACCCCTGTCTGTGGTCAGGTTCGCCAATCTCACCACCAGATGGGGCGGCAAATGCACCACGTGGTCATGGCCGTTCTTCGTCTTCCATAGGACAGCTTCACGCCTCTGGAAATCTATGGTCTTCCAATGCAAGTCGGTCAGGCTGCTTAGGCGCGCACCCGTCAGATAACCGAAAACAGCCAACGCCCCCAGATGTGGCGGCGCTTCCTTCTCGAAAGCCAGTACCCAATCCCAATCAGCTTCATCCCGATGCTTTTTGGGTACCTTGAACCGCTCCACTTTCCGTAGCGGCGGGCACAACTCCAGGCTGGCAGCGTGATTGATGACTGCCACGGTTGGCGTGATGAACTGGCGGTTGCGTGTAGATGGCGAGGCTTTGGGGTAGACCTTGATGGCCGCAAGCCGGATGGCACCCGCCGTGATGTCCTTGACCAGTGTTTCCTTCCAATGCTCCAAGACGGGGACTAGGAAGCGGTCAGATTTCCCCGCATCGAGATAAAGCGTCACGGCGTGCGCGAATGTCAGGACCGAGGCCGGTCCATCGAGATCACGTTTGAAGGCTTGCGCTTCCGCTCTGTTGGCGAGCCGCTGGGCGATTTCTTTGTCAGTCGTTTTAGCGCTTGCGTGTAGGCGTCTTCCGGCAACCGTGCCACGGTACCACCAGACTTCACCGCGCTTGTAGAGCTTGAGCGGCATGGACGGCTTGCCTCCAGAATTGCTTCAATATCGTCTGTCGTCAGGAGCATACGATTGCCGATAATCCGGCACGCGCCAAGGTGTCTTGCCATCTCCCGCACGCGGCGCGGGGACCAGCCCGTTTCTGCGGCAAACTCTTCCGGCGTGACCAGTGCGGGTAGGAAAGCAGCCTTCGTCATCCCCGCCCGTCCCCTTCGAGTGCGCGGCGGTCTGCTTTCAGGGAGCGGATTGCGGCAGCACCCTTTTCCTTCGCGTTGTTCTGAGCCAAGGTGTAAAGAGTGTATGCCTCCGGTGTCCATCCAACCCACGGAACACCGGGTTTCCCGTATCTCCCTTCGCATGGCAATGAAGAAACCACCCCCGCTGCCCTTTCCAGGGTCTCGTCGTCTAGCTGTCCGGGGGCGAGTATGCGATAGCCTGCGGCGGTGAGTGCCGCAATCTGCTGGTCTACGGCAAACTCCAGTTTACGACCTCGAATGGGGAGATGTAGGAGTCCGTTCGTCAAGATGTCGCGCGCGCTCATCGCCCACTCTCCTCGTCCTGCTCGTCAGTCGAGAAAATCCATCTCGCTGTGCTACTCACCTGGAAGCCGCGCTCGCAAGACGGGCATTCAACGTCATGTGTGTGGTTCTCATCGTAGAGAAACCACGCCTCGTTGCGGTCGATATCGAAGTCGATGCCGCAATGCGGGCACTTGGGCGCGGCGGTTGCGGAGAATTCCCAGGGCCGGCCTTCTTTCAATGCTTTCAATGGTTCACTCATCGCCCGCTCTCCTCACCTTGGCCTGTATCCTGGTCGGATAGGGCGCGGAGGGTTGCTAAGAGAAGAGCGATGGCGGGGGTAGCGCCCGTGGCGGCAGAATCGACGTGAGGGCCGCATATCTCAGCCCTGCCATACGTCCGGCCACCACCGCTGAGATATGCCACCTCGATGTCAACGAAACCGTTGTCGAGAAGGAGCGTGGCAAGCCACAGAGCGTCATCAACCTTCGTGGTGAAGCACCGGTAGGTGTGAGGATCGGCCCCGCTGTCGTCGTCGCGTTGGCGCAGGACCGATATCTGTGGGACCAGAGCCGTTGCTATTGCCACGTCGAGTGCGTAGCTAGGCCCTTCCGTTTCCAGTCGCTCGATCAGTTCCCGCAGATCACCCATCGCGGCCCTCCATTTTGAGGGCGGCGCGGCCGCGTATGATGGCCGAGGCGATGCTGTCGCCGCACCATTCGACAGTGCCATCCGCCTCTTCCCATCGCGCCCAGAATGGCGGTGTTTCCGGGTGCGCGCGGCATCGAACGATCGGCGTTCCACCTATGTTGGATGGGCTATAGATCGACTCGCCCGTAAAGCCGACAATCTCCCACTCCACGCCGTCAGCGTGGAACCGATCACCGGTACTCACCTCCACCGTACCGGCGCTGCCCGTCAGCCTACTCCGCATCGCCACCTCCTGCTGTAGGGGCGGCGTCCTTCATCGCTTCTGCCCGTTCCTTGGCAGCTGCGAGAGCTTCGTGTTCCGTATCGAATAGGATGACTTCATCATCATCGTCATCAGGGTTGAGCGTCGGTGATCGAAATGCAAACTTATCGGGGCCGTTATAGCTGCTCCGAAGAAGGCAAACGCAGAAATCCGGCACATTACGCAGCGCCTCGTGCGGAGAGTCGCCGCTGTCTTCGGGGTCGAAGTCGCGCCACCACCAGTCCGGCTCGCTCGGCACCGCCTGCTCCGGCTTGCCTGCCGTGAGGGCATCGCGCAGTGTATGCGCAGCGTCGGTGTCCTTGGTCGGCATCTGATGGCCGCACACATCGCAGGCTAGAAATCCACTATCAAGGTACAGCAAGGCCACCTTGGCCGCTGACTCCAACTCCTCCCGGTTCGGCTTGCCTGCCGTGAGGGCGGAGCCGAAGGGTTCATTTGGATATATGCGCTCGTCTCCTATTACCGGCTCTCCGGCATTGGCTTCCGCTCTGGCGAGGGCTCCGTCTAGCGCTTCGGCGGCCTCGGCTACGACCTGTCCGAGAACATCATTACCACGATCAGCAAGATAGGCGCGCTGGGCCTCCCGCAGTGCCTTAGCAGTCTCTAGCACTTCCGCGTAACGGGACGCTCCCGCTTCGTCCTTAAGCATTTCTATGGGATGCCTTGCTTGGGCGAGAGCGGCTTCAGCGTCGCCAGCTAATCGGTCAATAATCGGAAGCCAGTCAGCCCGTTTATCTCCTTCCTGGCATCTAATACGGATCGCCTTTAATGCGCGCAGAGCATCCGTCACCCGTGCTTCGGTGGCCTTGCGGCACCGAGCATGGAAAAGACCGATCCTGACCGCCTCGTCCCGTTCCCACTTCAGCCGCAAGATTTCCTGCTCTCCCATCACCTCCCGGCCCTCGGCATTGGCTTCCGCTCTGGCGAGGGCAGCGGCTTCGAGTGCTTCTATGTACGAAAGCAGAGCTTTGGCATAAGGACCGTAGTCAAAACCGGTATCTCTGGCTTCAAATGCCTTTTGCACCAATTCAGGGCGGTCACTCATCCCCGCCTCCCTTCACAAGCGAGCGGGCGATGGCGGACTCAACCACTGTCGCATCAGGTATGAGCGCCCATGCTAGGCACTCGCCCTCTATGCGGTAGTAGCAGTTTTCATATTCGAAGTTCGCGTTGTCATAGAACCAGCCCGTGACGGGGCACCCGTCATCGTGCATATCCTCGCAGTTCGGGTCGCCGCAGCCGTCTTCGAATTCCAGAGGATAGCTGTTCAGATAATACGCCGGCATGGTGAAATTCTTACCTGTGTGGCGACTCCTCATCATGATGATGCATGCCTCCATGTTGCCCCTAGCGACATCCGGCACCTCACTCCCCGCCTTGAATTCGAGCGCCACACGCTCCGCGAGCCGGTCGCGCTCAGATTCGGCATTCTTCGCCTCTGCCTCCAGGTTCATGGAGAGCGTTTCCAATTCACGAACCCTCTGGTTCGCTACCATCAGCTTTCCAATGGTCTCAGCCAGCTTGGCACGGAACTCATCCCGCTCCCCCTCCAGCGCCGCGTTGCTCTCTAGGAGGGTGCTGAGGGCTTGGGTGGCTTCATCGACGGCTAATTCGATGTTGATGTTCCCGGGATAACACCGGTCCCATCCTTCCAGCCGCGCAATCAGCCCCGCATAGTCTGGTGTGGTGGTCATTGCTGTGCCTCGTAAATCGGCCTTGGCCCGGGAACGGGGAGCTTCGGTGCCCGCTCCTTCTTGGCAAAGCCTTGTGATTGGATCTTCACCTTCGCCCTGGTCTTCATGCCCATGAACTGCTGGCGAACGGTCTTCGCTGCTGTCGGGGTATCTCTGTTCCGTGTTTTCCAGCCATGGCAGCGTGGGCAGACAGCGCGGCAGTTCTCCAGGCTGTTGTCCTTAGAATTGGCATCGAGAATGTAGTGGTCGTATTCGACGCCAAGACTTAGGTCTGCGGTGCAGCGCTGGCCTTCTGGAAGGCCGTACCAATCCCCGACAGCCTCACAGCGTTTGCCGGAGCGCTTGAGGGCTTCCTTGCGGGTCTTGGTGGTGAACTCCTTGCGGGCCATCATGCTAGCTCCCACAGTTCGCCACGGCGGTAGCTGGTATAGGTGAGCCAATCCATGGCTCCGCGACCCGTGTTGCACTGGTAGCAAGCTAGAGCGAGGTTATCGCGGCGACTTGTACCTCCTTCGCTTTGCCTACGAAGGTGCTCTAGCGTTTCTGATGTCGGTAATGGCTTCCGCTTCTTGGTCGTGACAATAGGCGGCGTCAAACTCACGCCGCAGTAACAACACCGGCGTCCCTGCCTCTCTCTCAGGATGGTTCTCAGGGCATCTTTCGCCATTACCGCACCTCGCGCAGATAATTGGCGTACTGCCTGCCGAACTCGTCTTCGAAAGCCTGGGACAGTTCCCGCTCCAGATCGCGTAGGATGACGTATTCATTCAAAAGCCGGGTCATGCGCTCCTTGGCTTCTGCGTCGGGATCTACAGGAGCGCGGCGCGTGTGAGGTTTGATCTGGAGGGTCTTGGTCATGCGGCGACCCTCCGCTCATGGCGGTAACGCTGCGGCTTCCTTCCTTCGTACCAAAACATCACTCGCGGCGGCTCGTTGAACACGGCGAGTGTCAAGGAGCCCGGATAGCGGCGTGCGGACTTCCGCAATGTTCTGCCGCTCTGAGAGGCTGTATCAACGATCAACAGCGTCCCGTGATCCGGGGCTTTGGCTCCAAACGGAATGAACGGGACTCTAAGAATATGGGAGGCATAGACTGCCGCAACCGCGCCAGATCTACCTGGGCCAGTCACCGCCCCAACCCAAGTATATTCTGCTGACCGCAGCGCTGTTTGCAGCCTCGTGCGGAACTCCAGTTCTGAAACGACGCGCGTCATGCGGCCCTCGCTTGCGGCACATAACCGTATTTCTCTGCCAGCCAGCGCTGAGCGATATTGAAAAATTCGGACATTTCCGCTTCGTTCATTCGGTCGAAAGCGATGGATCCGGGAATGGCGACCGTCAGATTGCCTACCTTCACCAAGTCAACAATGCCAAGCTCCAGCTTCATCGCCTCGTGAAGGCGCTCGGCAGAAGCCGCGCATTCCGTGGCCGCGACGACTTCATGCAACATAGACCAGTATGCCCTTAGGCGGGGGAGGCTGCGGAAGGCCTTGATATCGACCTTCACGCGCTGTCCCTGCGCCACGCCATCAAGGGCGCGCAAATCCATGTCCATCTCTGGCACGAGATTGTTTCCGCGTCTGATGAAGGCATAGATCGGCTTTTCTGACTGTTTCCCCGCCATCGCCGCTGCTCCTAGAAAGGCAATGGGTCGTCGTCCAGATCGTCGTGGACGTAACCGCTTTGCTCAGGCTGATGGTTGTTGACCACATCGGATATTTGCCGTGCATCGAGCATCTGAAGCTCGCCGCGATACTTCTGCAGGACAATCTCGGTCGTGTATTTGTCGTTACCCTGCTGGTCCTGCCATTTGCGGGTTTGCAGAGAGCCTTCAACAAAGACCTTCATGCCCTTGCGCAGGAACTGCTCAGCAACCTTGGCGATCATCTCATTGAAGATCACCACGTTGTGCCATTGCGTGTTTTCCTTGCGCTCACCCGTATTCTTGTCGCGCCAAGTCTCGGCGGTCGCGATTCGTAGGTTCACTACCGGTGAACCGTTGTTCAGGCGGCGGACCTCGGGGTCTGCCCCAAGGTTCCCAATGAGGAATACGCGATTCAGTGATCCAGCCATGATGATTATCCTGCCATTGTGTAGTCGATTGGTTCTTTGGCCGCTTCGGCGCGGAGCTGAAGCCGCCGCTTCTCAAGCTCTTCCTTGACGAGCGCCTTCCAGCTTTCCGGCCACTTGTCGTCGTCGGCCTTCTTGCGCCACATCTCGGCTAGTTGCTTGAGACCCGCGCCTGTGTGGACCTCCAGCAATTCCTGCTGGAACTCGTCCCAAACCTTTTCTTGCCGAAGGGAATACGGAGTGCGGGTTCCGTCCTCGCGCCAGCCAGTTTCGGGCCTGCCGTTGGCCTTCCGTGGCGGTTCTGAGTTGGAGCCGGCTGCTTCCTCCGCGAATTCCTGCTGCATGGTGTTGACGTATTTGTTGTCGTCAAACATGCCCATATGCACGTCTGCGCCGACACCAAGCAGCTTGAACGCGTTGGTTAGAGCGTCCGTGAAGGCCTTCTTAAAAGCCTCATCGTCGTTTTCCCAGCGCTCGGGCCGGTTGTATTGCGTGTTCGCCTTGATGTGAGTGACAACCTTGTCTCCACCGACACCGAAGACCGCGCGGCGCTCTCCATCCCACATGTACCAGCCAGAGACGGTGCAGTAGACGAGGACTTCCCTGTTGTCGCCGGGAACAACTTGGAAAACTGGCTCGTTCACGCCCCAGCCGGTTCCGCATGGGCCGAACTCTTCCGTCAAGCGGCGGTATGACCACATTGGCTTGATCGCCGTACCGGAGAAGCCGCCGCCGCGCTTGAACCGTGTCGTGTGCTTGGGGTCGGTTCGCCCCAGAATATCCCAAAGCTTAGTATTCTCGCTCATTGTCTCAATCCACGTATGCGATTTCGAGTTCGGCCATTGCCTGCGGTGACGTGGCTGTGTCGCGTAGAAGCTGAGCCATGCAGCCTGCGCAGGCGGTGAAACCTTGCTGGGTGTATTTGAGCATCCGCCGCATGGTCGCGACGGGATAGGTAACCTTGTGAATCGCCAGCTTCTTTCGCCCAAGATCCCAAAGGGCATAGGGCGTCGTCACCAGTTCCTCGCCGTCGAGCGCGAACTGTGTGATTGTGTAATCGAAGCTGTCGATTACCTCTTCGGCACTGGCGTAAAACCTAAAGCGGATAGCCTGGATATCGATGGGTAAATCACTACCCTCAATTGTGCCTCTCCAGTGCTTATGATGCTCTGTTTCGCGCACAAGCTTCAGCGTGTCCGGTAGGTTCTTCTCCCACTCGGCCAAATGATCGGCATCACGAAAGAAGAAGTCGAAATCGCTGTCGAGAGACTGACGGATGAGTGTCCCGCGGATCGCGCCGCCTGCGCACCACGCCCCGTTCTGGACCTTGCCAAGGATACGCATCAGGTCAGCGGTATCGCTGCCGGAGCGCTCGCAAAATTCCGGAAAGTTAAACCTCAAAGTGCTCATCGGTTCACCCGCCTTAATTCGTCTTCCAGAAATCGTGAGAGTTGCCACGGCGCATCCTTGGGGCCGTAAAGCTCGATCAATTCGCGGATGATGCAGCGGGCCTCATACTCTGTTCGCCCTGGCTGCTTTTCGAACACGCTAGGTTCGTCCAGCCTTTGTGCTGTCTCAGCCATTGCTCTCTCCTGACAGCTTCACCAATTGCGCGCGAAGCTCTTGGATTCTCTTGGTGTTGGCGTATTTGCCGTCTCGGAGATCGTTCGGGAGGTTTGCTGCCTCTGCGAGATCGAGGGCTTCATGGAAGAGATCGGCCCTGACGTATTCCGTGCAGCCGTTCTGCTCCCGGCTTTCACCGACAACAGTCAGATACGGCTTGCCGGATGGGAGAGAGACGCCACCGCCACGGACGCGCGCCCAGATCCGTTCGGGCATTCCGCTGTGTTCTGCTTGGGAGGCGTGTTGGAGGGATCGGGTCATGCGGCCTCCTCCTCCACCCTGCGTCTTAAAGCCTCGAATGTACGTTCGGTGCAGAAGATCACCCGGCCCTTCACGGCCACCGTCTCATCATCGACCGTGATTGCTTCACCGGAACGCTCGTCAGTGATTGTAGTGCCAGCGTCCACCTGCATCACGTGCATAGACCCGATAGGAACAGTGTGGTATTCAGACGGGGAGAGGGTCATGGGCGCTTCCCCTCGGCTTTAGCTATGGCTTTGTCAGCTATGGCTTTGATGTTCCGATAGGTTTCCGCTCGCCTCGTGCCACAAGGGCCGGGGTGAACAAAATAGTCGTCGCATGGGTGCGTGCATGAGCACCGATGCGAGGAAATCTCAGCGTCGAGTGATCGTGCTATTTTCTTTAGCGCCTCCAGCATCTCGGGGGCGGCGGCCATGATTTTTCTACCCCCTCCGCGCGAGTGGTCTAACCCCCAATGCGCTACGACATCCGGTGGCGTCTTTGGGTGCATAAGTCTGCTCACGCCACTTCCCTCTCGACTTCCAGAAGCACGTCCAGCACCTTGTCATCCGCTTCGATGCGCTCTGCGATCAGAGCGGCCATCTGCCGGAACATGCTCATTTGGCTGCGGTAGAGATTGACGCCGTTGACGTAGACGTCTGTGACGCAAACAATGCGTTCGCCGGTCTTCGCATCCCAATCGAGGCAGCAATCGGCTTCGCCTTCGATGTCCATCAGGACGGGCTTGTCAGTGTCGGGATCGGTGATTGTCTCACAAAACGGAAGTCTCATATCCGTTCTCCTCATTCGAAACTGATGTTCTGAACGTGCTGGCAGAACTCATCGCCAGCTTCGGCTTCGATCAATTGCAGGGCCACCAGCTCTGCCTGTGCGCGGATCAGGGAAAGCGCCTCCGAAATGTTGACGCCGTTCTGAACCGCGACATCCTTCACTCTCGGGAGAAACACGGCGTCGGGGACGACTGCCCCGCATACGCCTGCGGCTATCGCCATGAACGCCGCTTCCTCGATTGGATCGGAATGGGCGGGGTTCTCGAATGCGCCTACCCATATTGCGCTAGCGAGGGTCACTGCTGAAATCCGCTTAAGCATCTCGCTCTCCTCTCTCGGCAAAGCCGTCTCTGCCGGGGTTAGGCGTGGCCGTCGCCGTCATGGCTGTAAACACGGGTGTTCCACGCTTGAATTGCCTCTGAACGAGTGTCCTTGGCCGGACCATCCGCGTGACAGTCCCGGCAGACAACGAAGTAGATGCTGACGAACCCGTAGTGAGAGGCGCTGTCCTGGGTGCGGCGCGATCCGCAGAAGGGGCAGGGCTTTCGGTCGTAGGGCATCGGTTCGTTTCCCGTTCAACAATTGTCATCATATACGGAAAAAAACGCATTGCAAGCGGAAATGCGGAAAAATTCGGAAATTGTTTTGCGGAAGGCGGAAAAGTCCGCTACATAGTCCGCATGAAGAAACGTAAGAAGAACGTTCCCTTTGCCGCCCGACGATTCGCTTTCAGGCGTGATGTGTGGCTGCGCAACCTGCTGTGTTCGGATCTTCCCTCGGGCGCTAAGGTCGTGGGCGCGCGGCTCTCGCTTTACATGAATGAGGGCAAGCAGTCGGCGTTCCCCACCCATGACAAGCTTGGAGAAGAGTGCGGACTATCCGGGCGTCAGGTCAGGGATCATTTGCAGAAATTGGAGGGCGAACGCTGGGTGCTCATTAAGCATGTTCGCAACGCCGGAAACCATTACTGGCTCCGGTATTGGTGGGATGAATAACGGAAGTGCACCGCCGTTATTTAACGGAAGTGCACCGCCGTTGAATAACACAAGCTGAATAACACAAGCTCTTTATCTCTAGTTATTGGGCTCTGAGATAGAAGGGTAAGCTCTAGGGGAATTTTGGGTTAAAGACGCTCAATACGACCCCCTTCACCACCACATAGAAGGCTTCGTCTCCACCTAGAATGAGCGGTTTATAAATCGGGTTCGAGCTGCGGGGGTGCAATACCGTCTTGCCGTTCTCGAAAGACACCTTTTTCAGGGTTGTCTCGGACTTCCCGTGCTCCATGGCTTCGACATGGACAAGCATCCCTGGCTTGAGTGTCAGCCCGCTATCGCCAAAATCAACGCAGACCACAAAGGACCCATCTGGTGCCTCCAGGTCCATGCTATCCCCCGCCACGGCCAATGCGTATTGCTTCGCATGCAGGAATCGCCTGTCTTTTGCGACGGGGATAGTCCCCTGATCATCGTGCTCCAACATGTATGTTTCAATCCAAGCTCCCGCGCGTATCGTTCCAATGACGGGCATCTCGGACAAATCATTTTCGAGGGCAACCTCTTTTAACGTTGACGGCTCGTTAAGATCACCCCCGAGTTTTTCGGCAATTTTTTCCAGATCCTCAGCCTTGAGGCTGCGCTTCCGCCCAATGAGGTAGTCGCGCACATAGTCCTTGTCGCGACCGATTTCCCGCGACAGCCGGGCGGCTGTGAAACCCGCATCTCGAATGGCCTCGGCCAGTTTTTCCGGCGTCAGTTTTGGCATGCGCGGAATCTATATTCGCAAGAAATGCAGGCAACGCGTAAAAATTCGCTTGCATGAGGCGTAGAAATACGCATACTGGCAACTATGGAACAGGAACTTCGATCCCGACTTTTCGAGACCGCCGAACGTCTGTCCAGCCTTACGGGCATGTCGGAGCAAACGATTAGCCAGCGCGCAATCAAAGACAACACATTTTTCAAGCGCGTTCGCGAGAACGGGGCCGGGTTCACCGTGAAGACGTACGACCGGCTCATGGAATGGATGGAACGTGAGTTGGAGCGGGCGCATGTGGAGGCCGCATGACCAAGCGCATGAATTGGCGCAATGCGCGCCGACAGGTTGTCCCTCAGTGCTTGAGCGAAGGCGAGGTCCAATCTCAATCTGGTGCAAATGCGAACCTCTGGAACATTGCCACCATCAATGACAGTCTCGGCCAGGGACAGGTAGATAACGCTTCCGTTAACCACGCGCGCCTCTGTGAGCAGAGTGGGCATTTTGGCGTCGACGTGAACAGGTTCCTCGATGACCCAATCTATATCGCCTATGCGAAGCGTCTTCCCACTCCGAACCACAACCTCATCGCTCATCAGAAATCCCCCTTCGGTAAGAACTACGACCTGGCGAGCGTGAACGCGAAATTGGCGGGAGTCCAGTCATGACCAAGATCAACGATGGTGGGCCTGCTTTCGGTTGCGGTGTCATGCCTCATCCGACTGATGTCACAAAGTCAGTACCGGTGGCTGGGCTTACGGTTCGTGACTGGTTCGCGGGGCAGGCTCTTTCCGCTATTGCAAAGAACCGTGAGGCCCTCTCCTACGCGACCGTAGGAGTAGAGGCGGCTCAATGGATGGCGAAGCAGGCATATGATCTGGCCGACGCTCTCCTTGCCGAACGCTCCAAATCCCAGGGGCAAGAGCCATGAGCGCCTCCATTATCTCATTCACCAATCACCGCGTCCCTTCCTCCCGCGCGGTGACTCCAGCCGACGAGGGGTGTTTCTCCTCCCGCCTCTCGTCGGCCCCCCTTTCACCACTGGAGTGTGACGCGCTCACTCGCGTGGGTAGCAGCACGATCTATCAGCCTTCCTCATCCATGGTGACGCCAGTCCGCAGGAAGGTAGGCAGGTCTCCTCACGACCGACTGAACCACCGTGACAAAGACGGGCTGGCACTGTTTTCCTACTGGACCGCTCCTAAAGACCATTGGTGGCGCGCATGATCTGGCGTGAGAATTACGAAATCGTCTGGCACTCCGAGACCACCGACGACCTTGAGGTTCTGGTCCGCAAGGACATTGCCTCCGCGTTGGAAGGGCTCGATAGCCCAGAAAATCTTATTTTCCATACCGTTTTCTTGGACGAAAGCAGCTACGACAACTGCCCCGTCGTGATCGTATGGGGCCAAGAGGGCGATCAGCGGTTCCACGCCGAATACCATTCTGGATCAAGCCTCGTTCCCATAGCCGAGGTTTTCGAATGATTGTCATTGCAGCCTATCCAGGCGCGGCGGCCGAGCGTGGGGCTGGGCATTGCGGCGGTCCCAGCCCCACTCTTCGGCGCGAGTGCGAGGTTATCCGCGCCGCCTGTGAATTCTTTGGGAGCATAAGGGCGCTCCCAAGCCCTGTTTCTTTCGCGCGTGCGCTCATCCAGCTTCGCCAAAAGTCGTTGAGCGTCTGCGCTGAAGTCTTGCACCAGTTCTCTCCATTCGCCGCCACTTGCGGCTTAGTTGCTGTCCCTGACGGACACAGGGGTAGCAAGAAGGAAATGAAATGTCCGACAAGCGTCTTGAAGGATCTGACAAAATGAGTGTCGAAGTTGTCAGTCAGGCACGGGGGATGGCGGATTTTATCATCCGATCCGAACATCGCGGGCCGGGGGATACTGTTGAGGCTGCAATCCATAGGGCGGCACGCAACTACGGCGTACCGGCTCAATGGCTTCACCGTCTTCGCTACCGTCATCGCAGCTTGCGCGATCTCCCGGCATCAGCATTCCTTTCGCTCGTCAATGCCTGCCAGAGGGCATCTGAGACGGCAGAGAAAGCTTACCAATACGAAAAGGCATTAGCGGATGCGCGCAATTCGAAACTTGCTGGCCTGGCTTCTGCTTTGGCTGGAGAGGAAGCTGAGGGGTCTTTGAAATGACGGTCTATTGCATACGACGGCGTGGGGACGGGAATGGATTACTGAAGTTAGGCTATACAGGTAATCTTGAGGGGCGCGTGCGCCAATACCGGCAGCAGCACCCCGAAGGTATAGAGTTGGTTGTATCAGTCCCAGGAGACAGAGACCTTGAGGCGGTCCTTTTGGAGCACCTCAGTGGGTCAAATTCCGTTGGGGAATGGTTCGAGCCAACCATGGAAGTGCTCTCTATGGTCGAGACGCTTGAGCGGGTTGCCAAAAGGCGTCGAGGACATATCGGAGACATCAAAAGTTCCGATACGGCTCCGTCCGGCGACGCACCCCCTATTCCTAGTGAAGATCCAACGATGGAAGCGATTTGGAATGCCGCTCCCGATCTATCGAAAATTCCAGACGATATAGCTCTCGACATACAATCTCTTGATTGGGAGAGCCGTCATCGGATGGCAATCGAGCTTAGGGAGTGGGCTGCTTCGGCGGCTGAATGGGTAATGCCTGAGTTGAAGATGGGTCGCCTCGAATGATCCTTCTCCGTGATCGGGCGGGGGATTGGGCCGAATGGATCTGTCCTGAGCTAAAGGACGACTAGCGCCACTCACCCCTCACCACACCCGGAATCTGTTCAAATGAGAGAACAAATGCCGACCTTAAGACGAACAAAGCCGAATTGGGGCTTCATCGCCACGCTGGTTCTCTGTCTTGGCGTGTGGGCCTTTGCGTTCTGGTGCGGGCTTGCGAGGGGGTTCTAATGGTCAAGGATATTCGCTTCCTCAGCCGCCGCGACAAACGCCTGTCTCGCTTGTTCGGGTTCGCATTTCCCCTGAAGGCATCGCAGGAGAACTTTACGCGCCTTCAAGTTAGCGGGGCCTTTCGGTGCGTGTGCGGGCCATTCCTGCAACATAATCCTTGCGGCCAAGGCAGCATCTCCGACAACCCAACGCTTATTCCCGGCCTTACCGGCGAACACACATACAGGCGGGGACCAAGAGCCAATCGGCATAACGCGATTCAATGCGTGGCGGGCGGGGAGGTTGCATGAGCCTCAATCGATACGCCAAGAAGCGAGACGCTGCCGAACCAGAGGTCGTTTCCACCCTCCTCAGGCGCGGCTTTAGTGTCGAACGCGTCGACAAGCCCGTGGATCTCCTCGTTGGCTTCCGTGGCCGTATGTGGCCCGTCGAGGTGAAAAGTGGCCACAGTGGCTACGCCAAACGCCTCAACGAAAACCAGCAGAAGTTTGCGGACAAGTGGCGCGGTCCTGCCGTGGTCATCCTCCGAAGCGCTCAGGACGCGATGGATTGGGCTGTTTCTGTAGCCAGTGGAGAGGCCGCATGAAGTTCTCCATGGCTGAACTCTACGAGATTTACCAGGGCGTATGTGCCTCACTGGCGGATTTCATTGACCTTCACCGGTTGAAGAAAGACCGGCCCGATAGTTGGTTTTCACAACAGGAACGGCTGCTCGCCGCGCACAGACAGACGCGGGATGCCTACGAGCGCGCCGCAAAGAGGAATGCTGCAGCATGAGGAGCTTGCCCAAGGAAATGACACTTCGCGAAATCCTCTCATGGGCCAGCAGGTCGCCCATAGTGCAACAAGGGATGATTGACGAGAATGGTGAACCGTATTGGCTCCCCGCGCGCTCACTATCGTATTGGCCGGGGCCAATTACCCGTGTTCGTCATCGTCTCCGCTGCGCATGGCTCGTATTCGCTGGCCGTGCTGACGTTCTGCACTGGAGGTAGCAGCATGACACAAGCAAACGAAACGAGGGCTGTTCTACGGCAAATTTCGAAACGGCTGCGCGCCAAGGGGTTGGAATTAGCCCTCAACGAGAGCAGCACTTTCGGTGACAAGGTTGTCGGAGCGGCGCTTATCCATGCTGCGGAGGAGATCGGTGCCGCCCTCAAAGAGGAGGTGTCGGGATGAACTTCGAACGTTTCTGGAGTCTCTATCCTCGCAAGGTCGCCAAGCGCACGGCCCAAAAGGCATGGGACAAGGAATTGCGGGCAGGGACCGACCCGGCAGAAATCATCGCCGGACTAGAGCGTCAACTGCCGACCTTGGTTCGTAGGGAGCCTCAATTCATCCCCCACGCTAGCACGTGGCTACATCAGGGCCGTTGGGAAGACGAGATAGAAGCGCCGCGCCCGAGCAATACAATCTCAGCAGCCCAATCCATCATAGCCAGACTGGAGCGCGACCATGAACGCGAAGGACAAGATCCGCGCGGCCAAGGCCATATCGATCATGCTCAATTCATTTCCTCTACAGCACGGCACTGATGCTGAGGTTCAGTTGGCAAGCTTCCTGGAGTGCATCGACCAATTCTCGCCTGAGGCTGTGGAGGAAACCTGCCTTCGATATCGGCGCGGCGAAATTGTCGGGCACGATGCCCGGTTCGCGCCTTCAACGGCGCAATTCACTCAATCCGTGAAAGAGCGGCAAAGCCATCTCGATTGGCTCAATGCGTCGCGTATCGCGCCGGAGCGGCAAATCCCCAAGCCATACTCGCCGCGCGTCAGCAAAGAGAAGATGCAGGCATTCACCGACGCACTGCATGGGAGGCGTTCATGGGAAAGCCTGTCGGAAGAATTTGGCATCCCTGTGAGGGATGTCGACTGAATGAATGGACCCCTGAGTTGTGGGAAATCGCAACAGCAGATTGGGGGAACTGGGAAACGCAAGAGGTAAGAAATGCCGTCAGCAAAACTAAACCCGATGGCGAGACACGCAATAGCCCGAGCCTATTTCGCGGGAGCGAGACCAAGCGAGATTGCGCAGGATTGGGGCGTGAGCTTGGAATACGTTCTCGCACAAGCCCGTTGGTTGGAAAAGCGCAGGCTGGAGCGACAGGCGAAGATTGCGGCCAAAAGGCTGCGTGAGTTCCAGCACACAGCGCAGATCATACATGTGAGCTTTGGAAGGTCGAAGCCTGAGATCGTGCCTCTCAAGTCAGCGGTAGGACGGGAAATGGGCATCAAGGCTTATCAGGAGAAGGGGAAAGTCACTGTCCCGTATGTGAGCATTATTCACGGCAAGTAGCATCATCAACCAAGCGGCGGGGAAAGATGACTTGGTATGCAATCAGGACTGTGCCGGGAGCACAGAAACCGCAGAGAGAATATGCAGTTGAGCCCACATCTCTCGGCAAAGATGGACGGCCACGGGGTAAAGGTTACCGCATCGTTCCGAGCCTCAATCCGAATATGTCAGCAGTCGAGCGAGCGTTGAGTGAGGCGGGCTATGTACATTACATGCCAGCGGAACGGCGTCTCGTTCGGGATCGCAAGCACACCGATCTCTGGAAAGCGCGCCGCTTTGCCATGCTGGTAGGGTACGTTTTCGTCAAAGGGCCGGTGGACTTCAGAGCGCTGGAGCCTGTTCCCGGCGTTCACAGTATAGTGGGCATTTGCGGAAGGCCCATGGAAATAGACTTGCTCGACATTCTCACGCTTCGTTCGATGGAAGCGATAGCGGAAGAAAAGTTTGACAGGGATGCTCGGGTAGCGCGTAAGACGATCCGCATCAAATCCAAGAAAGACGCTCGCTTGAAGAAGATTGTGGAAAAGCTGGAGCGTGCCGATGATTTGGTGGTATCTCTGGATGTGGTTGCCGCTTGACAGAGTCGTTACTTTCCCGTAATGATTGGAATGGTGATTTGCGCGACGGGGATTCGTCCCGGCGCACAGCGGGGAACTTCACCACTCCGCGCATGGCAAAATATTGCCTGAATTTTCAGATCGGGCGCTCCCAGCGAGGCGCGCTTAATCGCTGAGGGAGAGGCCGGATGCCATTCCTGCCACTAACTGGACCTCCCGCGTGAGTTAGCCCGACCATTCCCCTGCCAGGGGTCGCCAGAGGCCGTATCGGATACAAGCCCGGTGCGGCCTCAATCAATTCACAGCTTGCGAGGTTGCTTACCGAAAAGGCCCCTGGGCCGCGCGAATGCGCTAGGTAAGACGGTTGCGGATTTCGCCCCTCGCACACAGGTAGGATTGGGTGAGTCTCGGCTCTTAAATGGCTCTGCCAGCCTGTCCTACCCCATCACAGCTTGCCCGCCTCCCACGCAACAGCACAGAAGATATTATCTCTCAGGCGTCTGGCGAGTGCGGGCAGACCTATTCGGAGCATCTCATGTCCCGCTCCAGACGCAAGACGCCGATCAGCGGCATAACCAAGGCAGAAAGCGACAAGTGGTTCAAGCGCAGCGAGCATCGGCGTGAGCGTCGTGCTGTCTCTACTGCTCTTATATCGGGTGAGGATCTTCCCAGCCCGAAACAATACGGCAATCCGTGGCGCGCGATGAAGGACGGCAAGAGCTGGTTTGACCCGATCTGCTTCCCGCAACTGATGCGCAAGTAGGAGGTGTTCAATGCCCCGCGAATATTTCATCAAGCGCCGCTCGGCAGACATCGACGGGGAACCGGACGGCGAACACTACCTCGCCAAGACGGTCTACGAGGAATACGAGCTGATTGACACGGGCGTCGTTGATCAGAACGGCGACAAGATCATGGCTCGCCGGAAGATGCAGCCGATTGGGTTCGTTCGGTTCCCAAGCAAGTAGCTGAGGGAGTTAACGGTCAACTCTCTTGAGAGTTTCGCCTTTAAAGGAGCTTCCTTTCTTTTCGTGTGCGTTAGGGCCGATGGAATTAAACCAAACACACCACCACTCGTCTCCGTTCTGGCGACTCTCGACGGTCATATTTGGACCGCCAGAATTAAGCTCTACGACATCACCCACTTTGAATTCCATTTCTCACCTCCATTGATTGAAGCCCGACTAAAGCAAACAACCATCCGATTCGGCAAGCTTCCCTGAATTAAATCAAAGGAAATCAAACATGGCTCGTGGCGGTAAGCGCGAGGGCGCTGGCCGACCGGCTGGTGCTGTAACCAAGCGCACGAGAGAGATAGCGGACAAAGCGGCCACTGATGGCATTACGCCGCTGGAGTTTATGCTTCAGGTGCTTCGCAATGACGGGGCAGACATCAAGGACCGCATGTGGGCTGCTGAGAAGGCAGCGCCGTATGTCCATGCCAAGCTTTCGAGCATTGAGCATCGCGGCGATCTGAACGTCACCACACGCACGAAGGAAGAGAGAGACGCAATTGTCGAAGCCGCTCTACGCGCCGACACTTGAAGACCTCGCCTTTTCCCGGCTCATTGCATATGCGGCATATCAATGGCCTGGCTATCGGGACGCGGCGCACCATAGGCTTATCGCGCGCCATCTGGAGGCTGTAGAGCGGGGCGAGATCAAGCGCCTTATGATCACGATGCCGCCGCGCCATGGCAAATCCATGCTGGCGTCGGAGTTCTTCCCGGCTTGGTATCTTGGTCGCAACCCTGATCATTACGTTGTCACGGCCACCTATGCACAGGAACTGGCCGACGATTTCGGGCGCAAGGTCAAGAACCAGATCGAGGACGATTATTTTCGGGCTGTGTTTCCCGGCGTCGGGCTGGCTGACGATAGCAAAAGCGCCAAGCGGTTTCACATAGATGGGCAGTTCGGCGGCTACGAGCACGGCACTACGCAACGCGGTGCGTTCTACGCTGTCGGCGTGGGTGGACCACTCACCGGTCGTGGGGCTCATCTGCTGCTCATTGATGATCCGGTTAAAAACCGGGAAGACGCGGAATCCGAGGTAATCCGCAAGAAGACCAAGGACTGGTACACGTCGACCGCCTACACGCGCCTAATGCCGGGTGGCCGCATCGTCATCATCCAGACGCGGTGGCACGAGGACGATCTGGCTGGCTGGCTCCTTTCGGAGCATGGTCACGAAAACTGGACAGTTCTAGATCTTCCGGCCATCAGCGATGATGGAGAGGCCCTATGGCCCGAACAATACGACATCGAGGCATTGGAGCGCATAAAGCGCGCCCTTCCGCCGCGTGACTGGTCGGCGCTCTATCAGCAGCGGCCAAGCCCCGAGACGGGCGACTATTTCAAGCGCGAATGGGTTCACACCGTCGATAAGCTGCCGCCACGCGATCAGATGCTGATCTATGGCGGTTCTGACTATGCCGTCACAGCAGATGGCGGCGACTTCACCGTGCACGTGGTGATTGGGCTCGATCCAGAAGGCCGCATGTATTTGCTCGACCTGTGGCGCGGGCAAGCCTCGTCGGATGTATGGGTAGAGGCGTTCTGCGATCTGGTCCTGAAATGGAAGCCCGTTGGCTGGGCGGAAGAGACAGGCCAGATCAAAAGCGGCGTTGGGCCATTCCTCGTTAAACGTATGCTGGAGCGAGCTGCATATGTCGCTCGCGAGAGTTTCGCCACGCGGGGCGACAAGGCAATCAGGGCGCAATCAATTCGTGGCCGCATGGCGATGAACGGGTTGTACGTCCACAAGGACGCGCCGTTTCTGTCCGACCTGATTTCGGAGCTTATGAGTTTTCCGGTTGGCGTCCATGACGATCAGGCCGACGCGCTCGGGCTCGTGGGGCAATTGATCGATCGCATGAGTAACGGCAGCAAGCCCAAGGCAGAGAAGCCCAAGCCTGTCTATGCATTCGATGACGGTAAGGTGCTTGCGCCACCGCTACCGGGGCAGAGGAGACGATAATGGAACTTCTGAACTTTGTCTTCTCGTCCTTCTGGACATTTTGCGGCAGCGTGATCCTGCTTTGGATTGTCGTGATGCCTTTTCTTGCCATCGCAGTGGCAATCGGAGCCCGTAAATAGCGATGGCTGACGCTCTCGAAACAGAATACGCCGATACGCTTGAGGTCGAGAACGACCCTAAGTCGTCCGCGCGTGTTCTGGCGGCGATCAAGAAGGCAGAGCGCGCCCTTAACGACTGGCAGGCACTTTGCGACC
Organism: Chelativorans multitrophicus; assembly: GCF_011317445.1. GTDB lineage: Bacteria > Pseudomonadota > Alphaproteobacteria > Rhizobiales > Rhizobiaceae > Chelativorans > Chelativorans multitrophicus. The sequence goes on along the minus strand of NZ_JAAAPL010000001.1, from coordinate 1,326,460 downwards.
GCATTGACGACATCTATTCGCGGCGTGAGCTTTATAGCGAAGACTGGATAGACCCGGACTATGATTTGTTCTGGGCGTCCATGGAGATTATGAAGCCCGCAGTCTATGCGCGGCCTCCTGTTCCTGTCGTCTCGCCACAGTTTAAGGACCGGCGCAAGCTTCAGAACGTCACGGCTGAGCTTCTGGAGCGGTCTGTCATATCGGGCTTTGACCGCACGTGCATTGACGAGGCGATGTGCTGCACCCGGGATGACCTGATTTTCTACAATCGCGGTCAGCTATGGCTCACCTATGAGACCGACGAGAAGGGCGGCGGTCAGCGCGTTGTTGTCGATCACGTAGACCGCAAGGACTTCCTACATCCTCCGGCGCGCAAATGGTCTGAGGTGCCTTGGGTCGCGAAACGAGCCTGGATGACCAAATCGGAGATGCGCAAGCGTTTCCGTAAGACATCCGGCGATGCCTATATGGATGCGAAACTGGCAACACCCAGCCCTCAGCAGCGTGACGATGACGGCGGGGCAGACCACAGCAAGAAGGCTGGTGTCTGGGAGGTCTGGCACAAGCGCGATAACCGCGTCTATTGGGTGGCGGAAGGCGTTTCCGTCATGTTGGACGAGGGCGAGCCGCACCTGAAGCTTCGCGGCTTCTTTCCTTGCCCCAGGCCAGCCTATGGCACACTGCGGCCTCGCACACTTGTTCCAGTACCGGATTATCTTCGGTATGCAGGTCACTTCAAGAAAATCGACAGTCTGACGCGGCGCATCTACGCATTGCTTGATATGGTCCGCATGAAGGGCCTTATCCCGGCAGGTGGTGACGTTGGAGACACGGTAGAGGAGCTGCTGCGCAATGATAGCGACACAGCCATGCTGGTCCCTGTCCCTCAGGCTGCATTAACCTCGGGCACTGGGGATTTCGTCCAGTGGATGCCCCTTGCTGAACTGGCTCAGGCCATTCAGGGGCTTATTGAGGCCAGAAGGGAGCTTTTCTCCGATTACGACCGTCTTTCCGGCATTTCCGACATCATGCGCGGCGAGACCGAAGCGGATGAGACGCTTGGTGCCCAGCAGCTCAAAAGCCAGTATGGGAGCGTACGTGTTCGCGAGAAGATTGACGAGCTTCAGCGCATTGCCCGCGATGTGACGCAGATCGCCGCTGAGATCATGGCGGACAACTTCAGCCGGGATACCCTGCTCGAAATGAGCCAGATGGAGATTCCGACAAAGGATGATATCGAGAAGCGCGTTCAGGAAATCGAGAACGCTGCCGAAGAAGAAATGAACAAGCTGGGTGAACAGGCCAGACAGGCCATGCAGCAAGCCCAGCAGTCCGGTCAGCAGCCCGACCCCAATCAGACCAAGCAGCAGCTTCAGCAGGCTCAGCAGCAAATCGTCGGGAAGTATGGCCCGATGCTGAAGGAAGCCAGTGAACAGGTGCCTATCGAAGACGTGATGGATCTGCTTCGCAATGACAAGGCGCGCGGCTTCGCCTTCGAGGTGGCGACGGACAGCACCATTCTTACCGACGAGCTTCAGGAGAAGCAGCAGCGCAATGAATTCCTGACAGTCTTTACCGGCGCGTCCCGGGGCCTGATTGCGTTGGCTGGCATGGGTGAGCCCGCCGCGAAATTGGCAGGTGAGGTGCTTAAGTTCGTGCTCCAGCCATATCGCGTTGGTCGTGAGCTTAACAGCGTCATTGATGAGTTCATCGATTCCGCTCCGCAGATGGCCCAAGCGGTTCAGGGCGGGGAGGGCGGCGAGGCTGAGAAGGCCATAGCAGAGGCCAACGCCAAGATTGCCGAAGCGGAGCTTGGAAAGGCGCAAGCGGCTATTAAGAAGGTCGATGCAGACACGCAGCTAAAGACTTTTGAGCTTCAGCAGAAGCAGCAAGCCGCTGCGGTTGAGGCCCAGCAGGATCGCGAGCGCTTCCAACTGGAGATTGCCGATACTCAGGGCAAACTCAAGGAGACGGCGGCCCGCATTGATAAGATTATGGCGGAAATACGGAAAATGGGCGTCGACGCTCAGAACCAGACGCGCAAGGAAGACCGCGAGGACTTCAAGGCCACGACTGAAGTGCAGATGCGCGCCACTGATCAAGCCATGCAGGCGGAGAACGCCGAGCGTGAAGCGGCCTTTCGCGCACAAGACGGTCAGAGAGCCGACAGGCAGCAGGATTTCACCGAGCGCAGCAGTGATCGGCAGATGAGCCTTGCTGAACGGCAAGCAGAACGTGAGGGAGCCGAATAATGGCTGTAGGTGGAATCCCGGTCGTCATTGTTCCAAACGGCTCTCCAGTCTCTCCCGGCGCTCTTGGTATTCCCGTCACCATTGTTGGCGGTAACGGTGCTGCAGCCGTTCAGGACGGCCAGACAGTCGCCATGGAGGATGGCAGCGGTAACAGCCTTGGTAATGGCACTATCCACATAGATGCTAACGGCAATGTCACCGTTGACTGGCCAGGTGGTGGTTCTGGCACACCTCTTGAAGACGGCGAACCCGTCAATCTCGATAGCCATGACGGCAATACCATTCTTGCATCGACCGTCGCGCGCGTGGCCGATGGAAACCTTGTCGGCGTGCTTCTCCCTCAAAATTACGCGGTCATTCAAGATGGCGTAGGCAATTTCGATATTGCGAACTACGGCTCCGGCCAGGGTGCGGTAGCGGTCATTGCTCGTGTGTCGAATAACGAACCTGGCGTGCAGCTTGCCAACTCCACCACGAAAATCGCCATCAATGCGGCTCCTGTTTCGATCACGGCAGGTGGCAAAACCGTAGGCGCAACAATCGCCGTGGATCAAGGCGAATGGCAAGCCTTTCCATTGACGGATGCGACAGACGCCATTGTCGAAACGTCCGATACCATCCCGGTTATCGATATGGGCGGCTCCAATGAGGATGCCGTAGTGGTGGTGGACAACCATGTTGTTCTGCACGCGCTTTTGGCCCCGAACCGCTGCATAGCGCACGACCAGCAGGCGCTCCAGATCCCGGTGACGGGGACATACACGGATACGGCCACGCTCACTGTGGCGAACGGCGTCATAACCGGAATTACACTCAGCTAGGAGAAATACCAATGTCAGACGTGCGCAGGCTTGTAGAGCTGGGCATGGTGCCCCCGCTCGCCAAGGAAGTAGCAACACAGATCGATGCGGCAGGTGGTGATCCCATTACGCCACCGGCCCCAATCGCTACGGCGGATGCGACCGATGCGGCGACCACGCAGGCGCTCGTCAATGAGTGCAAGGCCAAGATCAACGAGATTATCGCGGCCCTCTGATGGCGTTTGCATGGTTTGATGCCGGGGATGGCCGCAAGGTCTACCGGCGCATTCCAGAAGGGTCACCGAAGGCGCGTTCTGTCCTCCCATGCCCTATGCTCATCAAGGATTTTGATGAGCCCGTACAGAGCATGGCGGATGGCAAATGGTATTCGTCCAAGTCCGCTCTTGCTGCTTCGCATAGAGCGAGCGGCAACCCATACGGTCAGGACTTCATTGAACTTGGCAATGAGCAAATGCCGTTTGTCGAGCACAAGACCGATGAAAAAAAGCTTCGCGATGATATTCGCGCGGCAAAGGCTGACCTCGATGCTGGCTGGCGTCCAGAGGTCGTAGCACTGGAAGACTGACCAGCCTCCTTTCCTCAGACAAGGATATCATGATGGAAACCACCACGGTCGAGCAGCCGGGGACGGTGGCGCTTGAGCCGCCTTCCACGGTCCTTAATCCTGATACGGTCAAGAACCCAAGCGGGGGCGGTCAGCCCCCCTTGAGCGATCAGGCACCATCGGTCGAATCCGTTCTAGAAGGCGAGCTTGCACGCCTGAAGGAAGAGGATGTGAAGGCTGAGAAGCCTGAGGCCAAGCCCGAGAAAGAGCCTAAGGACGCACCGAAGGAAGCGGCAAAGGTCGAGGACGACAAGGCAAAGGCCGAAGACAAGACGGCCAAGCAACGGGATGAGACGGGCAAGTTTGCCAAAGCCGAGAAGCCTGCCGAGCAGGTAGAGGCCAAGGCAGAAAAGGGCGCGCCTGAGCAGGCCGCAGCCGAGCGGAGCGCGCCGGAGGAAACCCGCCAGTCTGAGGGGCGGAAGTACGCCGAGCCGCCCGCTCGGTTCCTGCCGGAGGCTCGCACCAAATGGGCAAACGTTCCCAACGAGGTAAAGGCGGAGTTTCACCGCGTTTCTGAGGAGTTTGAACGCGAGCTTCAGGAGCATAAGCAGTTTCGCGAAGAGCTGCGCGAATACGAGGATTTAGCTAAGCAGCACAATGTGACCGTCAAGGACACGATGGCTCGCTATGTCGCCGCTGATCGGCATCTAAACCAGAACTTCGGCCAAGGCGTGGCGCAACTCATGCAGATGTACGGCCACAACCCGGCACAGGGTCTTTCTGCCATCATGCAGGCCCTTGGGGTCACGCCGCAACAGTTTGCCGAGTATGTGACGAAGAACCCGCAGGTCGCGGCTGCGCCGCAGTCTCCTCGCCCGCAAGCACCACAGCAGCAAACGCTTCCGCCGCAAATGCAGGAGCTTCAGCGCGAAGTGCAGGAACTCAAATCGCAGCTTGTGACGCAGACGGTCTCGCCCATTATCGAGCGCTTTGCGTCCGAGCATCCAGACTATCGCACGCTGGAGCCGCAGATTGTTGCGGTCCTTAAGTCCGGCGTGATCGAAGAACTTTACGGCACCGGCTTGTCGCCGGAACGGAAGCTCGCAGAGGCGTACCGGATAGCTGGTGGGAATCTCTCACCTTCACGTTCCGTGCCAGAGCCCGTTCCCGCACACTCCGAGCCGAAACCCGTGCCTTCCAACGATGCTGGCATGAAATCCATCCGTGGCGCTCCCGACGATGGTGCAGACACCGTGGTCGAGGAGGCTGAAACCGACCTTCGCGAGACGCTTCGCAAGGAACTGCGCAAGCTCTCCGCATAATCCGAAAGGAACGAGCCCATGGCTATCGTAGAAGATCGCCATTATAGGCAGCTCCTGACTGCCGCCGTTGCCAAGAGGCAGCGCGAAATTCAGGACATCGTGTACAATGCGACCCCACTTACCCGCATCCTTCGGGATCAGGGCCGCATTCAGGTTAAGCGTGCTGGTGGCCCAGAGCTTCGCGTTCCCGTGGAATTCGAGAAGCTACAGGCTCAGTGGTTCACCGGGTACGACAAGATCGAGATCACTCCCAAGGAGCTGCTGAACTCGGCAGTCTTCAACTGGTCTCGCGTCGTCGGCATGTTCTCCCTTACGGGTACGGAACTGCTGTTCACGCGCGGCGAGGAAGAGGTGATCGACCTCATGTCGTTCTATGTCCGCGCTGCGGAAAAGAGCGTCAAGGAGGAATGGGAAACCTCGATTGTCGCTGACGGTACAGGCAACGGTGGACGGCAGATGATCGGCTTTGGCGGTGCCATTCCGATTGTACCGAATACCGGCGTCTATGGCGGTATCGACCGTGCGGAAGTTGCCAACTGGCGCACTAGCACGTTCAACGCTACCACTGACTTCACCGATATCGGCACGGCCTGGGATTCCACGACCGCACGCCCGATCATTGAGCGCATTGCCCTCAATCGTTCGCGCAACGGTCAGTACCCGGATCTGTGGATCTTCGACGCCTTGTCGTACCAAGCTGTCTCGGCTTCGTTCGTTGCGCATCAGCGCCTCGCAACGGAGCGTTCGGCTCGTCTCGGCTACAACGGCCTTGCCTACCACACCCCGGCTGGTCTGGTCGATCTGGTCGCAGCGGGCGGCGTCGGGAACGTCATGCCGGCGAATACTGCGTTCGGCATCGATACGTCCGCGCTTTCGATCTACGAGTTCCCCGGCCAGTCCTTCGTGCCCTTCCATCCGGGCGATGGGATGCGTCCCATCAACCAGGATGCGGTTGCGCAGGGCATTGTGTGGTCCGGTCAGCTCGTGCTCGAAAACCCGCTCTTCACTGTTCGCCTGATCACGGCGTAACCGAAGAAAGGAAAAGATCATGGCTTTCCGCACTACTCCCCAGCTTGGTCAGCAACTCGATGAAGTTGGCGCCAACTATTGGGACCTGCTGGCCGGCATCACCATGCCGTCCCCCAAGCCCGGCAACAAGGAGCTGGGCAGCGACGGGGGCGAGTACTTCTTTGTCACAGCCACCGCAGACATTGCGGCCACGGCGACGACGGGAACGCAGGTGACGCTCACCTATCCGGCCTATACGGTCGCAACCGGTTCTGGCGGTTTCTATACGCCTCCGGGCGTTGCCGTGAAGAGCGGTGATGCCCTGTGGGTTCGCCGCGGTGCCTATAACGCCGCTCCGGCGTAAATAGGCAACATCGGAACCAAGAGGGGCGGCTTACGGGCCGCCCTTTTCCTTTCAAACCTCAGACAAAGGAATTCACCATGGCTCTTTCAGTGCCAATCGATACGCGTGACATCACCATCACGCCCGTTTTCAAGTACATCACCGTCGAGGACGTGCCCGCTTCGGAGCGCGAAAAGCGCCCAGTCATGAAGACCATCGAAGCCGTTGAGGTGCGCTTTGCCGGTTCCAGGCTCTATTCCCCGGTCTTCCCCGTCGATGCTATGTGGAAGCGGGAAGGGCACACCATCATCACCTATGCCGAGCGCTGGGCTGACCAGTACCGCGATTTCCTCGCCGGTAATGATCAGAAGGCGCAGGGCACGCCGCTTGAGATGCTGAAGCCCTACGGCGTCACAGATGCTCAGCTTTCCCTCTGCCGTGCACTCAAAATATACTCCATCGAAGCCCTGCACCATCTGGAAGGCCAAAACCTGAAGAGCCTCCAGATGAACGCCAATCCCCTTAAGGACATGGCGCGCAAGTATATGTCGGATCGCGCCAAGGGCGACACCGCGAGCGCCGAGATTGCGGCCTTGCGGGCAGAGATCGACCGTCTGAAAACTGCGCAGGCGATTCCGGCGAGTGATCCGAAGCCAGACGAGATCGAGGCGGCTATTGAGGCCGCTGACGATGAATATAAGGGTCTCACCGAAGATGATCTGAAAACCAAGATTGCCGAGATTACCGGCTCGCGGCCCCGTGGCAATCCCTCCCGCACGACACTCGTGCAGTCCCTTCGTGAACTGGAAGGCGCGGCGTAAATGACGATCCTGACGGCGGCACAAGCAGCAATTGCGAAGCTGGTGGGCCGACGCCCTGCGGCGGTTGTCTCATCCACGGATGAAATCTGTGTCGAGATTACTGCTCTTGCTCAGGAGGCCGCCGTCGAGATTGCCAAGGCATGCGATTGGCAAGAGCTGACCGAATTTTATGAAATCACGGCAGACGGGGAGGCGAGCGCGTATCCCTTCCCGTCCGATTATGACCGCATGGTGCAGGCGTCGGAAATCTTCGATCCGAATAACTGGTGCTGGGGGTATCATCACGTCCCCAATTACAGCGAATGGATACTGTACGAAATCCGCAAGATAGCCATGCTGACGCCTGGCATCTGGACCATTCGCAAGAACCAATTCCACTTCATGCCCACGCCAGCGGCAGGGCAGAAAGCTATCTTTCCCTACATTTCCAAAAACATCTTCCTGTCCCAGAACGAGGCACCCAAGGACACGATCACTAGCGATAGCGATTCCTTTGTTCTGGATGAGCGCCTTCTGACCCTCTCTCTTATCTGGAAATACAAGGCCATGAAGGGCCTCGATTACCAGCAAGAGGTTGACGACTACAACATAGCGCTCTCGCAGGAGATGACGCGGAACAAGGGCGCTCGCACAATTCGCAAGGGGTGTCGCTTTCGCACCATCGGTGCCTATCCGGCATGGCCGTGGCCGCTTGGTGGAGTATAGCCCATGCTTCGTCGTGCTGTCCGAGCCGTAGCACCTCCGAAGCAGCGTAAGGCGGAAATCGCCTATTTCACAGCTCCTGTGGCAGGCTGGATAGCTAACCGTGCCTTAGCTCAGCCTAATACAGGCCCCCAGGGCGCGGTTGTGCTGGAGAACTTCTTTCCCACGGCAACGGGCGCAATCCTTCGGCGCGGACGGCAAAAGCACGCCGAATTGCCGACAGAAGTGCGTTCACTGTTCAAATACGTGGTGGGGAACAACAGGCATCTGTTCGCGTCAACCGTCACCACGATCTATGACGTTACCATTCCGGATTATCCCGAAAATATCCTGATCGGCCTTGATGACTACAACATCGGTGAGGGTGGTGATGAAATCGGAGAAATCAGCCTCGCTGATGATCATGTTGTGTGGGACGGCGCGACGGGCGGGGACTGGTTCACGGTCCAGTTTGCGACCACTGGTGGTGTCTTTCTCGTTGGAGTGAACGGGCAATCTACCGGCTTCATCTATGACGGACAGGCATTCTATCCGAATGTTGCCGGTGGCGTGTGGACGGTATCCTTTGACGCCGAGACGACTCCGTTTCAGGTGGGTGAGGTTGTTACCGGGGGTACGTCTGGGGCGACCGGCACGGTGATTGAGGTTATCGACGGCGCAAATCCGGGTGAGGGCGGTCTGATCCTTAGCGGTGACGCTGAAGGCTTTCAGAACGACGAATCCCTCACTGGTAGCCTTGGCGGTGGGGCAACAGCATCGAGCGATGCGCAGAACCTTGTCCCCGGCGTGGAATTCCCAGACGGTCTCACTTCCGCCGATATGGCCTTTGTCTGGGTCTACAAGAATACGTTGTGGTTCGTGCAGAAAGAGAGCCTTACGGCATGGTATTTGCCGGTCGACCAGATCGGCGGTTTGGCAAAGCGCTTCGATCTGGGCGCTGAGTTCGGTCAAGGCGGTGCTCTGTTGGTCGGGCAATCATGGTCCATGTCGAGTTCCGGGCAGGGCGGCTTATCGGATCAATGCACATTCGTTTCGACTGAAGGCGAAGTTGTTGTCTACCAGGGTTCACACCCTGACGTGTCGGGGGACTGGAGCAAGGTTGGCATTTATCGGATCGGCAAGCCTCTAGGCCGTCGGGCCTTCATCCGTGCGGGGGGCGATCTGGTATTTGCCACGACAATCGGGTTCGTGGCCCTTTCTACGGCCATTCAGGTCGATGTGGCAGCGCTTTCGCCAAAGGCCGTATCTTTCGCAATCGAAGACGTCTGGAACGAGACCGTCAACACCCGTAGCGGCGATTGGGTGTGCTGCCTTTGGCCCGCTGGTCAAATGGTGGCAATCGCTCCTCCGGTTGGCGACGATGACATGCTGTTCTGGGTCTCGAATGCCCGTACAGGTGCTTGGGCACCGTTCACGAATTGGGCGGCGAGCTGCATGGAGGTATTCGAGGGTCGGCTGTACTTCGGCATGGGCGAATTTGTCATGCAAGCGATGGTGGGGGGCACCGACGCAAGCGAACCCTTTGCCGGAACCTACATGCCCTTGTTCTCGGACAACGGTAAGCCTTCTGCGCACAAATACGCGAAGATGGCGAGGGCTGAAATCATCTCGGCAACGGTGCTGGAGGAAAAGCTTTCGTGTCGTTTCGATTTTGATACGAATCTGCCGCCAGCGCCGAATGTCGCGCCTGTCCCGGTCGGGAACGAATGGGACAATGCCATTTGGGACGAGAGCTTGTGGAGCTCTCCCCGAGACCAGATCGTCAGCAAGCGGCGTCATTCGGTATCCGGCGATGGGTATAGGATTTCGCCAGTCTTGCAGATTTCCTCAGGCGCTGCGGTGCCATTGGATGCGCAGATCGTCTCGCTCGATTTGCTATACGAGACAGGTGATGTATTTACCTAGGGCATTGAATCTAATACAAAAATGGGCTGGTGGTGTTCCCGCACCAACCAGCCCTGACCAAGCCCGAACGTAGGAGGTTCGAGTGGCTAAGACCAATCGTATATGTGTGATCCCTGATTGCAACAAGCCCCAGCAGGCGCGCGGGTACTGCTCTATGCACTACCGCCGTTGGCGCCTCAACGGCAGCCCGGATATTGTGAAGACACGTGAGCGGCGGCGTTGCTCCGTAGATGAATGTGGACGCCCAGCAGTGGGGCGCGGCTATTGCAACAAGCATTATCTGCGGCTCATGAAATATGGCGATGCAGGCGCCGTTGATGGCACAGCCCCAGGGGAAGCTCAGGCGTATCTAGTTGGGGTAGTCTTGAACTATGATGGCGACGAGTGCCTGATATGGCCATATTATCGAAACGAAGGCGGCTACGGGGTCGTCGGTGAGGGAGACGCCACCCGCTTGGTGTCACGCCTCGTATGTGAGCACGAGCACGGCGCTCCACCAACACCGAAGCATGAAGCCGCTCATTCCTGCGGCAACGGCCATTTAGGCTGCTGCACAAAAAGCCACCTCCGATGGGCAACGCGCAAAGAAAATCAAGGGGATCGCCTAATTCACGGCACGTCTCCTCGCGGTGAAAATTGCGGCAATGCAAAGCTAACTGAGCAGCAGGTTCAAACGATACGTGCCCTGCGGGGTGTAAAGCGGCAAATCGACATCGCCCACGAATACGGCATAGCCGAAACAACCGTCTGCGAAATTCAGAACCGTAAGCTGTGGGCGTGGCTTAAGTGATCGTCACGGACGAAAGGGTCGCACGCTTCGTCGGAGATCGGTGCGGGGTTTTCATTTGTCCACCGTGGACCGCGATGGGCATCGAGCGTGGCGGCGAAGTCATCGCGGGCGTGATTTTCAATTGCTTCACTGGGCCAAACGTCGAGGTGACGATTGCCGGTCATGGATGGACGCGCGGCTTTCTTCGCGAGGTCGGAAAGTACGTGTTCGACCATCTCGGCTGTATTCGCATGACAGCCACGACAGAAAAATCCGAGGTGATCGCGATCGCGACACGCCTCGGCGGAACGGTGGAGGGTGTGATGCGTGATTTTTACGGGCCCGGACGTGACGGGACGATCATCGGCATTCTTCGCAACGAATACAGGTTCCTGTCATGAAGGCTCCCAAAGCACCAGATCCGTGGCAGACAGCGGCAGCGCAAGGCGCGTGGAACAGCTTCACGGCCCAGCAGCAGCAGTCCATGAACATGATCGGGCAAAACACCCCATGGGGTTCGCTCGACTACCAACAGACTGGCTCGACGTGGATCACCGATCCGACCGGCAAGCGCATTGAGATGCCGACCTATACGGCGAACGTCAATCTGTCTCCTGAGCAGCAGGCGATCTTTGAGCGCACACAGGCTGCGGAAGGGAACCTCGCCCAAATCGCTCAGGATCAGTCGGAATGGCTTGGCGAGTATCTTCAGGAGCCGTTCGAGTTCAACAACCGTGATGCGGAGGAATGGGTGTGGGATCTAGCATCTCCGCGTATCCTTCAGCAGCAGGAGCAAAATCAGCAGGCCCTTCGCACGCAGCTAATCAACTCCGGCCTTCGCCCAGGCACGACCGCTTGGGATGCCGAGATGACGCGGCTGACCAACGCCAACACGGACCAGATGAACCAGCTCGCGCTTACCGGGCGGCAGATGGCGTTCAATGAGGCGCTGGCTCAGCGCAACCAGCCGCTCAATGAGATCATCGGCCTCATGAGTGGAACGCAGGTGCAGAACCCGAATGCGACCTTCGCCCAGACTCCGCAGTCTGGTGTTGCCGGTGTGGATTACACAGGTTTGGTCAATCAGAAGTATCAGGCTGACGTGGCCAATTATCGGGCAGGCATGGGCGGACTGTTCGGCCTGGGTTCCGCGCTGATCGGGCTCCTGCCCTCGTCTGACGAGCGACTGAAGTCCGATATCCGGCGCGTGGGAACGACTGATGGTGGCGTACCAATCTATATCTTCCGCTATCGTGATGATCCGTTCAAGGTCTGGCATATCGGCGTCATGGCGCAGGAAGTGCCCGAGGCTCGTGTGTCGGACGAGAGTGGGTTCTTCCGCGTTGATTACGGGAGGGTCCACTAATGGTGAACCCGATCGCTCAGGCCCTCCAGCCTCTACAGCCTTTCATCTGGGGGCGGGGAGGGGCAAAGCTCACCCCGGAACAGATTGCCCGCGAGCGCGAGATTGCCGAAGCTCTGGGCGTGGTCGATACCTCTCCAGTGGATCACTGGCTTCAGGGCGCGGCGCGTATGGCGAACACGCTCACCGGTCGCATCCGTGAGGGTAGGGCAGACAGAGCCGAGCGGGAAAACCAGGCATTCAATGAGGACATCGTAAGCAGCCTGTTGGGTAGCGTTGGTGGAACCACCACGCCCGCGCCTACAAGCCCCGCCGCACAGCCGTTGGACTATGCCTCTCAGCGTGTCTCACAAGCCCATGGCGACATGGGAGCCTACCGGAACGCCATTGCCTCTATTGAGAGCGCTGGAAGCGGCGATTATCAGGCTGTAGGCCCCGCTCACCCGACGCTTGGCCGCGCCTTGGGCCGCTATCAGGTCATGGAGGCGAATGTCGGACTCTGGACGGAAAAGCACCTTGGCCACAGGCTCACGCCTGAGGAATTCCTTGCCAGTCCAGAGGCGCAGGATGCCGTCTTCGACGGTGAGTTCGGGAGCTATGTTCAGCGTTTCGGAGATCCAGCCATTGCCGCCCAGGCATGGTTCGCTGGTCCCGGTGGGGTTGGCACAGAGCGGCAGGACTCCCTTGGGACGAGCGTCCCCGAATACGCGCAGAAGTTCACGACCGCCCTTGGAAGAACACCAGCGCAGGGTGGTATTCAAGCACAGCTTGAGAGCCTGCCTGTTGGCGGCTCCATGACGATGCCGCGTGGCTCCACAAGCCCTGTGGCGGCAGCGCTTGCGATGCAACCTGGCGCGTCTCTCCCGAGAACTGCGACCCCAGGTTCTATTACGCGCGGTCCTGATGGGCAAACGTATCAGTACGTGGAAACAAGAGGAATGGCCGGGGCGCAGGGTGATTATGGGTGGAAACCTGTCAACACCGGTAGTGCACAGACTGCGCAGGCCGGTGGTATCAATCCTGCCATTATCGAGGCCCTTTCCAGCCCATACGCCAACGAGGGCACGCGCCGAATTGCGGCGTTGTTGCTCGAGCAGCAGATGCAGCCACGCGAGGCACAACCGCTCATCAACGCGGGTGACGGCAGGCTTTATGACCCGAATACCGGGCAATGGGTGATAGCTCCGCAAGGTGAGCCGCAACTGCCGGAATCTGCACAGACCCTCCAGTGGCGCGCTCAGCAGGCCGGTCTCGTGCCGGGTACGCCTGAGTATAATGAGTTCATGATTTCGGGTGGTCGCGGCGGTACTTCGCTAAGCATTGGCCCTGACGGCACGGTTCAGTTCTCTCAGGGAAATGCAGCGCGACCGTTAACTGAAGCTCAGTCGAAGGATGCGGTCTATGCCACAAGGGCAGAGGGCGCGCTTGGGACGCTGGACCAGTTTGATACAGCACTGACAAGCGCGTCCGAGCGTGTAGCGGAGTATGACCCGACTGGCGTCGTTCGCGGCATGCAATCCGAGGAGTTCCAAAAAGCTCAACAGGCCGGACTTGAGTTCTTGCAGGCCATTTTGCGCAAGGATACTGGCGCGGCAATAGCAAAGGAAGAACTGGATCAGTACGGGCGTACATATCTTCCGCAGCCGGGGGACGGCCCTGCTGTTCTAGAGCAAAAACGCATGGCGCGCAGGCGCGCTCTGGAAGCACTTAAGGCTGGCATGGCTCCGCAGGCTATTCTCAACCAGGAAAAGGCACTGGAGCAATCGTCTGTGCAACCCGCGCCAGGTTCAGGCGCAACGGGAGTTCCTGCCGGGGTTGATCCTGCCGATTGGCAATACATGACGCCGGAAGAAAGGGCGCTGTTCCAATGACGCCAGAGCAGCAGAGAGCGCTAGCCATTGCTCGCGCCAGACGGCGTAGAGCCGAGGCTGGTGGACAGCAGCGGCCCGCCTCACAAGGGGAACCCAATGTTGTTTCTGATGTCGCTGCTTCTGGCCTGACCGGCATTGCACGCGGCGCTGCCGATCTTGCTGGGCTTCCTGGCACTATCGCCAATGCCATTGATGCGGGTGGTGAATGGGTCCAACGGCAATTAGGCCTGCCTACTCGCAGTGAGGCCATGGCAGGATATGGCATCGAGGCTACCGGCAATCCGCTGAGCGGCAGCGTGTTTCGCAGTGGGCTTTCTGCCCTGACTGGAGGCGCGACAGATTATCAACCCCAGACAACGGCGGGGGAGTATTCGCGCACCATTGGCGAGTTTCTTCCCGGTGGCGCTGCCTTTGGTGGCGGATCGCTTTTGAACTTGGGCAGATATGCCCTTGCACCCGCTGTTGCAAGCGAGACGGCGGGGCAAGCGAGTGAAGATACCGCTCTTGAGCCATATGCGCGAGTGGTTGGTGCGCTGCTGGGTGGATTCGCCGGTTCTCGCATCGGAGGAGCAAAAGCACCCGCTCCCCCTTCTGCTGCCGAGATTAAACGGTCCGCAGGATATGGCGACGACATGACGAACATGCTTCGTCAGGCACGCACCACGGAGCAGACGTACCAGAACATCGTCAAAGATCTATGGGATGACGTCAGGCAGGCGGGCACATCGTATGAAGTCCAGCAGAATTTCGGCAGAACGCTCGCAAATGAGATGAAGCTTGTCCAACAGGAGGGCGCTTCACTGCATAGCCTTGAACGATTGAGGCGGGCGCTCCGCAGCGCTGGCGGCGGCACTCTCGATACTCCCAATCAGGCCATAGCAAATCGTCTCATCGAAAAGCTGGATGACGCGGTTGATAACCTGTCTGCCGCCAATGTCGCGGCGTCTCCGCAAGGCGGAGCCCCGGTACTTGATGTGCTGAAAGAGGCGCGGCAGATATACCGTACGGGCAAGAAGGCGGAAATCATCGAGCGGGCAATCCGTAACGGCATGGATGCTAAGTCCGGTGTTGAAAACGGTCTGCGTGGTGAGTTCACGAAGATCCTCAAGAATGAGAAACTGATGCGCGGCTTTACCAAGGCCGAGCAGGACGCCATACGCCTTGCGGCGAAGGGTGACTTTTCATCTTTGGCTATGCGCTGGCTCGGAACCTTTGGGGTGCCGGTCGATCAGGGCCGCGCATTTCTGGGTAGCGTCATGGGTGGCGGCAGCGGTGCAGCAATCGGAAGTGCTCTTGGTGGGCCCGTAGGAGCCGCCGTTGGCGGAGTGGCACTCCCGGCAATTGGTACGGCTGCAAAGATAGGCGCGTCCCGTGCGGCCCAAAATCAGGCGGCTATCGCTGAATCTCTGATCAAAGCCGGTCCGCAGGGCCAGCAGGCCTTCTCCGCCGCGCAGGGGGCGCGTCAGGTGGCCGGTAGAGAAGCTGTAATACGGGCTCTCCTTCAATCCCAAAGCGCGGCCCGAGTCCCATCCGCCAGAGAATACGCGCAATAATGTGCGTCGTGATCCAAGCGACCATGCCGCCCATAACACCGGCAGCTAGACCGTCTACACCCCATTCGAAATAGATGTTTGCGAACAGGAAAAAGCAAACGACTGCGATTTGGTAGATGCGCCAGATCATCAAGGCTCCTTAGGGCGCGCAGAATCCCACAACCATTTCTGAAAAGCAAGCAGGTGACGTAAGCGATGAGCTACGATCCATCGGGAATCTATAACCTCCCGCCAGTCTACAAGGCTGAGCCAGGGACGACGATCCGCTCCGAGCAGCACAATTCGCCGCTTGAGGACATCGCGCAAGCACTCTCGTTCGTGTTGGTGAGAGACGGACGTGCGGGGATGGTTGGTAATCTGCCCATGGGCGGTTATCGGGCCGTCAACATGGCGGCAGGAACAAATGTGACGGACGCGGCAACTGTTGGTCAGCTTGTACCCATAGGGACGATAGTTGACTATGCGCTTTCGACCGCGCCGGAAGGGTGGACCTTCTGCTATGGTCAGGCGCTCACAAGCAGCACACCGTACCCGCTCCTGAGGGCAGCCCTCTTGGCCGCTGGATCTCCTTTTGGGACGAGTGGCAGCGACCCACGCGTCCCAGATTACCGGGGGCGTGTTGGTGCCGGTAAGGACAATATGGGTGGGACATCAGCAAACCGCCTTACCAATCAGAGCGGCGGCGTGAATGGTGATGTTCTGGGCGACACCGGGGGCGCGGAAACCCACACCCTCTCAGTTGGTCAGATGCCTAGCCATAACCACAGCGGTTCAACGGGAAGCGGCGGCAACCACACCCATACAATGGATGTGAAAAACCTATCCGCAGGCTCGGGCGGCAATCCTGTCACAGGCACCCCCTCAGGCACAATCGACAGCACGTATCAGTCGGACCCGTCTGGAAGTCACAGTCATTCCATCCCTTCCCAGGGCGGCAATGACCCGCACAATAACGTGCAGCCCACGATCATCGTGAACAAGATTATCAAAGCCGCCTATTAAGCAGACCCCTCCGCCACGTGCACACAAACCGCCTTCTGAGGCGGTTTTTTCGTTTGGAGATTTCATCTTGGCAATCATCCCAATCAGAGACGTCCCCGGCAGTCCCGTACAGCCCTCGGGTAGCGAACTCATCCTGATCGACAATGGCATTGCAATGCAAAAGGCCACGATCAACGATGCGGTGACGCCGAAGGCAACCGAAATTGCGGACGCGAAGATTGCCGCACTAAATCTCGGCACGGCAGCTCAGGCTGATACCTCTGATTTTGCTACCGCTGCACAGGGCGCTCTAGCCGATACTGCCGTTCAGCTGGGGGATTTGGCTGCTGTCGCGACCTCAGGCAATTATAATGACCTGAGCAACCTTCCCACGCTTGGTACAGCCGCAGCAGAGGACGTAAGCGCATTTGCTCCGGCTACAAAAGGCATCCCCGATGGGGGTGCTACAGGCCAAGTTCTCGCCAAAGCCAGCAATGCTAACAACGATGTCAATTGGGTCACGGCGGGTTCTGGCATCAGCAACATCGGTGTTGACCCCTATATGTTCGGCGCGATTGGCGATGGGGTGGCGGACGATCTTGTCCCACTCAATGACATGTTCGCGTATGCAGCGGCCAGCGGTGTACCGGCTTGGATCACGGCGGGCACCTTTGCGTGCATAGCCGGGTCTCCGGTTGTTCCCTCCAACGTCACCGTCTACGGGATTGCTGGCGGGACCATTGTCCAGAAGACGTTGCCGAACACCAATCCTCTGTCCAACTCCGATCCTGGCAACGGCGAGTTCTCCGGGTTGCACATCAATCGTGAAAGTCATGATGTAACGATCGATGGGGTTAGGCTTCGCGGTCCCTACGGCGATATCACTGAAGGCGTAGGGCTCGGGCGCATTGTCGTCAGCAATGGTGGCTCGGGATACACTTCTGCGCCAACGGTGGTCATCACTGGAGGAGGAGGTGTCGGGGCAACGGCGACGGCGAACCTCACCGGGAATGCTGTCACGTCCATTACCGTAACGAACCCAGGTTCCGGCTACACGAGCCGATCGACAATCGTTCTGACCGGAGGCGGCGGAACTGGCGCAACGGCCTATGCGACGACAATCGAGACGCGCTATCGCTCCATCGGTATCGCCATTTCGGGGCGCTATGACCAGTATTTCTACGAAAACCCGAACTATCCCGGCAACCCGAATGCTCCGCTTGCCGCCCCCTGCCGCAACATCTTCATTCGCAATTGCGATATCGAGGGCTTCGGCCAATCGGGCATTTTGGCTGATCACATCGTCAACTTCGAGGCGATCAACAATCATATTCGCCGCTGCGGTCGCGACGGCATTCGAACTTATGGCGTCGTCAATCCGCGCATCTTTGGCAACGACATAGACGAGATAGCACCTGGCTTCCTGGGCGAAGGAACCTACCCGAACAACAACGTCTACGGTATCGAACTGACGCGGATCTATCATTCAACGGCAGGCGATGGAACGCTCACCGATTACCCGCCCTCGCGCGACGGTATCGTCATCGGCAACACGATCAAGAACTGCTGGTCGTGGAAATCGATAGGGGTCCATGGTTCGGTGAACATCGGTTTCTACCAAAACCGTTGCCGCGATAGCTACATTGGCTTGGGCATCGACAAAGGTGGATTCGACCTCGCCGACGGATATGCGCCGCCTGTCGATATCAAGGAAGACGGGAACACGTTTGAGATAACATCCGCCTTCCCGCTAACCCCTCGCACCGGCATCTTCCTGACGGCGCACGACGGGACCGCGAACAATATCGGGCGTGGAAACTGCCTGGGCAGCAGCACTACTATCGGCTACGGGCGCGATGGCGCAGAAGGAGCAATCTATATCGGCAATCAGCGTGACGGGAAGTGTATCGGGCCGACGCTGCGAAACAGCCTGCGAGCCGCAATCGTCCTGCGTGAAACCGTGGATGATTTCACCGTAGACAACTATACGATTGAAGATGTGCGCCAGAGCACCTTGGGGATGTGTGTCGCCATCAGCGTTGAGTCCAGTACCGTTCGGGCTAACATCGGCACGGGTACAATAACGCAATCATTGGCTGCGGTGCTAACACCTTACAACTTCGCCAATGCAGCGTCCGGTTACGGCTGCCATCTCGAAACAGGAACCATATTCGACGGGAATGTCGGCTTGCCTTCTAACGCCGGAGCGCTGGATGGTGGGACTTATGTCCTGGCGCCGCGTGCGTGGGCGAACGTCAATGTTAGCGGAGGAGTTGCCTCGTTGAGCTCCTTCAAAGGCGTGGCCTCTGTTGCGCGCCAGGCGCAAGGCGTTGTCCGTGTTGTTTTAGAGCGCGCCATGAGTGTGGTTAACACTTATGTTGTGGTCGCTGTCCCGAAAGGGAGCGGCCCCTACCAAGCCACTTTCAACGCAATCGACAGTTCTACCTTCGACATCTATGTTAAAGACAACGCGGGGGCCAACCAGGACATAGGATTTGTCTGTCTCGTAACGGGCTATTAAACAGGGCTCGGTGAACTTAACGGATAGTCCCGCCTGTATCCGAGGAGGGCGACCAGCTCGTCATACAGGGGGTCATCGATTATATCCCTGACGAGCCGTTCGGGCATAAACTGTCTCCATTTCTCATCGATAAAGAGGCCGCTGTGGGCGCGATAAGCATCCAGCCGGTCGGCGTCGGTAGCTGACTTGAATGCGCCGCCTGCCTTTGTCTGGACGAGAGGGCCGCTGTTGCCTCCTATGGGGTGAATCTCCGCGTCGCCCCAAGCGTCCACGGCGAAGTTGTTCCGAGGTATCCCGAAAAAGAGCGATGCAGGCTCTGTGATCGTCACGGGGTTTGTCACCACGTCTTCTATGCGGATAAGCGGCACATCACGGAGCCATGGCCTCGGACGTTCGAGGGCATCGCGGTAGTAAGAGCGCAACTGCGCCAGGAAGGCCTTTGCGAGAATCGAGCCCTCTTGAGTATCCAAAAAAGCACGAACGTCCGCATAAGTGCCAAGCCTTCGATCTACCACGGCGCTCTTGTTGTAGAGATGCGAAGCGACGTGAGCCAAGGGGTTTTTGGCAACGAGAACGAACTGAAAGTCTACGCCTGCCAGACGCGCGGCGGAAACCACATCCCTTGAAAAATGCATGATCGACTTGCTGGCATCTACGAGGAGCGGCGTCCCCGCCGCATCACCGACCCGCCAATAGAACTCTCCGTCAGAGGCTGCAGAGATGGCCTCCCGTGCGGGTTTCGTCCAAACTCTGCACTGCCCGCCGCAAATAGCGCATCCGTACTTGGCGGATTTCCGCAAACGCCATAGCTCGCTGGCCCCGACGACCCCGGGGGCGGAATTAAGAACGTGGTTGAGGACCGTGGAACCGCTGTAAGACTTTCCTAAAATACCGAAGACTTTCACTTCGCACCCACTTTCGCAAAGCGCCGCCTTATGGAGAAAGCGAGCACGGAAAGCAATGGATAACCCACCGGCCTCGGAGCGTCCCCCCTCGCAAGGGACGCCCCAACGGTGGACGCGGTAAGGTTCTCCTTCGCCACGAGCGACAGCAAGCGCCTCCCGCATGCCATCTGCAATCTTATTGAATACTTCTTTGATCTAGTATCGCGCTTTAGCGACAAACTCTAGTGAAAACCGTACGGTTGCAACACTTAGGAGCGCCCATGCCTCTCCTTGGCTCTTTGTCGCGCCTTATCAACTACTGGACGGGCGGGGATAGGAACGAAAGCCTTTGCGGCAGATGGTGCCGCGTTCATGGCTCAGACGCTCTGATATGCCGCTTTATTGATTGGTGGCTTGGCGACCATCACTGTTTGGATGAGCGCATTGCGCACCTGAAGCAGCTTAGGAAGAAGTGAGGTGGTGCAGAATGCAAACAGGCCCTAAGGTTTCCCCTGGGCCTGTAGCATGGGGGAGTAGGGCGAAATGCTTCCGATTTGGCGGCGGAGCAATGGTGCCTACTCCCAAAACCCCTTTCGGGGACACTTTCAATATGGCGCAGAATGCCGTTGGTTTCAACCCAGTCCCAGGCAGTCGCGGAGAGCTACTTCGACTCTCTCCAAATCTGCTGATTTCATGAACTCGCTTGGGTGACGGCGACCGTTCCTCAACACGAGGTCCAATCGGTCATGAGACACTGTGCAGATCAGCTTACCACGCAACCAGGAGTTCTCCGTTAGGCTCCAGTATGAACCTACCGGGAAGAAAATATCTTCGGGACCGGCTGTGCGGGGCGCTTTTGTGGTGAACGGTACAACAACACACGTTCCGGCTAACCTCGCATGCCGATAATTAAATTCGTTCTTCGAGACGACTAGCACTTGCCGAAATTTGTCCATCTCGGGCGGCACGCAGGCTCTGTCGAAGTCGCACATAAGAATAGCGCCACGCTTTGGCGCAAACGTGATCCCCACGGCTCACCCCACCATTCGAAGTCTCAGATCCAAATAAAGCAACTTGAGGGCGTCAATCAATGGTTGACCTTGTAACAGGCCACACGCGCCTGATCATAGACACATGCCTAAAACATGGGCTTCTCCGCAATCAAACGGCCTATGTGCTTGCCACGGCGCGGTGGGAAACAGCCCACACCATGAAGCCCGTCAAGGAGGCCTATTGGCTCTCTGAGACGTGGCGTAGGAACAACCTTCGCTATTACCCCTGGTACGGCAGGGGCTTTGTTCAATTAACGTGGGAAGCCAACTACCAGAAAGCCGCGAAGAAGACCGGCGTAGCGCTCGACAAGGACCCTGATCTTGCGCTTGACCCCCACACCGCTGCTGACGTGCTGGTCATCGGCATGGCCGAAGGCTGGTTCACCGGCAAGAAGCTCTCCGACTACATCACCCTGAAGTCCTCAAACTTCGTCAGCGCGCGCCGGATCGTGAACGGCACCGACAAGGCCGCACAGATCGCAGACCTAGCGAAGCAGTACGACGCGCTACTGAAGGCAGAGGGGTACGGCGGGACGGCCACCCCAAATTCCAATGAAAACAATGATATAGGTGCAGATTCGGCACAAAGACCGGCCACCTTCCTTTCCCTTCTCATCTCCTTCCTCTCACGCATCTTCAGGAGGCACCCATGAGCGGACCAATCGCACGTATCATCCTGCGATACGTCGCAGGCATGCTTGTAGCGAAGGGCATTCTTGACCCTGACAGCGCCTCACTAATCAACACCGACCCTGACCTTATCGAGCTTGCCACCGCCGCGGTCGGCGTCCTGATGGGCATTGGCACGGAATTTTTCTATCGCCTCGCCCGCAAGATGGGGTGGGAACTCTAGTGCTGGGGTGGCTCGTATCGGCGCTCTTGCGCCCCCTCACGGCGCTTGGCGAAAAGTATCTCGACAACCAGCGCGATAAGGCCCGCCTTGAAGCAGGCGTGACAGAAGCGGCCTACAGGGCAGATGAAGCGGTTCGGCGTATAAAGCTGTCCTATGTCCTCGGACGCCTGCCGCTATTCGTCGCTGAGATGTCGTGTGCCGCCTACATCGCTGCCATCCTCATCGACAGCACCTATCCCATGGGCTGGCTAACGCCGCTCCAGCTCCCGGCATGGTTCATGAGCAGGTTTGACATGATCCTGGCGAGCATCTTCGGGATTGCCGCCTTTGAGCGTGTGGTGAGGCGCAAATGAGCAGCGAGCGTATCAAGGAATTGCGCCGTGAGGCACGCTCGCTAAACGCCAAGGCCAAGAAGGCGGCAATGGATGCTGGCGGCTGGTGCGCGGTGGATGACGATGCGATGGCAGACTTTCAGCGATATTGCCAGATCCAAATAGAGATTGCTGCTCTCAAGAAGGGAGGCGGCAAATGACGGGCGCGGTCAGCTGGGAAGCGCTCGCCGGTCTGTTCAGCTTCCTTGTCGCCCTTGGCGGCATCTGGTGGCGATGGCAGGCCGTTATCCGCTCGATTGAAACAGACCTGTCTCAATACAAGCTCCACGTGGCGGAAACCTACGTCACCAAGCAGGGACAGCGCGAGCAGACGCAAGCGATGCTTGAAGCAATCCATTCTGTCCGCACTGACATCAAGAGCCTGAACGACCGCATAGACCGGCTCTTTGAAAATCCTCCCAAGCGTACCCGTTCAACATCATAGGAGGCCCGCATGAGGACTCTGTTTGTCGTGGTGGCCTTCGCTGCCGCGCTTCTCACCGCGTGCTCATTCTCCAGACAACCCGCCATGGCTGATTCCGTGGTGAAGATCATCGTTGGCGCAGGCCACGGCTCAGGCGTTCACATCGGGGACGGCTATATCATCAGCGCATCCCATGTGGTGGGTACTGCCGAGAAGGTTGAGCTAAAGACATCATCCGGGGGCGAGGCCGAAGCAGTCGTGCTGTGGGCCAACAAGGCTTACGACATCGCGCTCTTGCGTGTCTCGGATCGGTCTGGGTTAGGAATGTCCCGGCTCGCCTGCACCGTCCCTTCCGTGGGCGATGAGGTGATTGCCAAGGGCAACCCCATCAATGCCGAGTTCATCACTGTGTGGGGCCGCATAGCCGATTCCGTCCGTGAGGCTGGGCCGTGGAAGTCCGTGGTTATAACGGACATTGCAACAGTGCCGGGTCAGAGCGGCGGCGGTGTTTTCGACACCCAAGGGCGTCTAATCGGAATCACCGTTGGCGTCATGGTCGCGCCGGTTGGTTTCTCGGCCTCGCTGGTGGGTGTGGGCTACGTTGTACCAGGCCGCGTTGTTTGTGACCTCCTTGCGCGGGGTGCCTGATGAAAATCCCCTCTCTCGATGATGAGACGATCCAGAAGATCATCCAGACCTATAGGGAGACAGGAAATTTCAGAGAGACAGGCAGGATTCACGGCGTAGCGGAAAGCAGCGTACGTAAGTATGTGAAGAAGGCGCGTGAGGAAGTCCAATACACTCCGGACCTGGGCGACCTTGGCACCGGTAAGCCGCGCATTCGCGTCAGGGCCTACAACCCCAATATGACGCGGGAACTGCAGGCGCGGCGTGTGATCTGCATCGGTGACATGCACCGCAAGCCGGGACAACCGATAGAAATCATGCGCTTCATTGGCCGGTATGTGGCTGAGACGCGCCCCGATAATGTCATTCAGATTGGCGACTTTTTAGACATGGAGAGCTGCGAATTTCACAGCGCTCCCGGCTCTGCTGCGCAAATGCAGCGGCCCTGCGTTCTGGATGAGATCGACCACGGCGATGAATCCCTGAGCGAGTACCATAAGGAAGTCGGGGTAGGGGAAATTCCGCACCACGTAACGCTGGGGAACCATGAGTTTCGCGCCAATCGCCTTGAGGAGCTTGCCCCCAATCTGACCGGCACAGTCACTATCCAGATCGATCAGCTTTTCTCCCGCTACAGGTGGGCCATTACCCCCTACAAGCACTGGATGTTCCTTGAAGGCGTCGGCTTCACCCACGTTCCCCTGAGCATCATGGGAAAGCCGGTGGGCGGCAGATACCCGGAAAACACCATCGGCAACCAATCCACGCATTCTGTCGTCTTCGGCCATACCCACCGGTACAACCACGTCACCGTGCCGAAGATCGGGATCAACAATTCGATCACCGTGACGAACGTGGGTTGTGCAATGCCCTACGGCTACATCCCCAACTACGCCGATGGCTGCACAACGGGTTACTCCTACGGCATCGCAGATTTGCGGTTGCGGGGAGGCCGCGTCGAAAGCGCCAGCTTTATCTCAATGCTCGACTTGCAGGAGCGATTTTCCTAATGACTAACCGCGTCCATATCCGCGTATCGATGGAAGGCAATCAGCCCAAATGGGAACTGATGCATGACGGCCTGAAGATCACCGAACTGTCATTCATTGAAGTGCTGGAGCTTGCCATGCAGGCCACAAGCAGCCTGCGCTGGATACCCCGGAAGCTGGATTAGTTACTGCCTCGTCTTCCCCGGCAGGTGAGTAGGCCACACATTCATTTCAGGAAATGCGGCTATCTCTTCCATTCTCAAGCGCACGCACTCCCGCTCATCTTCGGTAGCGTCTTCCCACTGAACGCCTAATTCAATTTCGCAGACGAGATTGCGAACGATCTCCTCCTGAGACGGCGGCTTTATTCTTGGGACGCGCATTTCTCCCCCATCACCCTGAAATACACTTCCTCTACGGCCTTGGCTGCTTCCATCTTTGTGTCAGCAAAGCCGCCCTGGCTCAACCACATGCGCCGGTCAGGTATGTACCCGTTGGCGGCCCATCTCCACTGCTTGACGAGCGTTCCCGGCTTTAGGGTGCTGTAGATACGGCCAACCGATTCATCCAAGCCCGGTGCGAAGCAGATGAAATCCTGAGGCCGATCATCCCATGTTCTCCGCCAGACTAAGCGCAGAGACATTCCATGCTCTCCTGTTGCGGCGCATGGCAGGAATATGTTCCTATTCTGTTCCGGGAGTCAATCCGTCACTTCCCACTCTCTGGGACGCACTCGAACAGAGTGACGGGCCTGTATCCCAACACCCTCAAAATGTCCGGTAAAGTGGCCGCTCGTCCATCTGATACCATGTGAAGGATATGATCCTTCCCTGTGATCTTATTGGCTCGGAGCCACTTCTTCGCGCCACCCGCAGCCTCTACCGCAGTGCGCAATGCCTGTTTCAGTTCGTCCTCTGTAAGCAGTTCTTTCTTCATCTCACCCCACCATCCAAATCACCACAGCCAGGATAATAGCGGCTGCTAGAAGATAGCCTATGTTGCGTTCGGTGGGGCGCACGGCTAGTCCTCCGAGCGGTCTATTAGACTGTCCAGTTGCTTCTTGAGAAAGACAGCTTGGCACGATGCGCAGCCAAATGCATGCTCCGTTTCGCACCCTTTTGATATCCACTCCCGGTCAAGGTAGTTCTTGACCGCCTCGATGCATGCTATCGGGGGCCGCTCCTCTTCCCACGCGATATGGCCGTCCAATAGACCCTCCACCTTGACCGCGTGCCTATCTGCCTCGCGCAGGGCATCGGTGAACCTCTCCCTCTCTGCCATAATGGCGCGGGCGATGTAGCCCGCACTCGTCTCAACAACTTCACGAGCGGCATCCACGCTGGCTCCGAGGGGTAGGCCAGCAAGCGCGAAATTTGCAGCCTTGCGTGCCGCCTTCATCACGTCTTCCGGTATCGTCTCACTCATTCTCTATTCTCCAGCCATAAGGAACACACCCGGAACGTCTTCATTGGATTTTGGGCCACTGGTGGGCCACACCACCTTACCTGTTCCTGTGATGTTCTGCAAAAACCTGCAAGGGGATGGCTTGACGAATGTGCAGAAATGCCCGAAAAGCCGCCCATCGCTGCCGTAGCTCAGTGGTAGAGCACTCCCTTGGTAAGGGAGAGGTCGACAGTTCAATCCTGTCCGGCAGCACCATTTTTCCTCTACCAATTAAGCTCTTACGGAACGCGGGCCTAACCGGCACCGGGCTTTTCAACGTGCCAAATCAAACGAATCCTCGGCTCTGCTGGTGCAAAACTAGTGCAGCCGAATTGATGCCAAATAAGATACCGCCGTTAAGGCGGGGCTGATTTCCAGCTTCCGGAGCTGACGATTCTCCTCGCGACCAGGCGTCGAAGATGAGCGCCTTTATTCCCCCAGCGGCAGAGTGATCAACGTGACGGCGATGACGGCAAGAAGAAGGCCGGCTCCCTGAAACAGGGTAATTCGCTCGCCGAAGAAGAAAAGCGCCACCGCGTTCACCGCAACAAGCTGCACGACGGCCGAGAGGCTGAGCGCGATTGCCATTCCAACATCGCGGATCAGCCTCAGCATAATGAGGTTGCCGATCGTATAGAGCACCAGCGTGAGTATGAGCCAGACGAAGTTGTCGTTTGAAATGGCCCAGTTCTTGGCTGAGCTGGCAGCTGCGATGAAGATCATCGTGGAGAGTGTTAGAAGCGCAAAGCTTGTGGGGGACATGGGCCATCCATTTCATGCGGGATGGCTGAAAATAACGGGACCTCCCATCGGTGGATAGGGAGGATGCGCGCTTTGCTATTCCAAGGCCCCGCTCCCACAATCGCTTGCCGGAGCAGGGCCTTGGGTAAGCCGGTCCGGGGGGCGGGAGGACCGACATTGCTTGCCGCAGGCGTGCGGCATTATCAGGGTTCCAAGGTCCCGCTCCAGCCAGTCGCTTGGAGCAGGACCTTGGTAAGAGTCGGTCCGGGGGGCGGGAGGACCGACATTGCTTGCCGCAGGCGTGCGGCACTATCAGGGGTTCCAAGGCCCCGTTTTCAGACAATTGCTTGCCCGAACGGGGCCTTGGACCAAGCCAGTCCGGGGGGCGGGAGGACCGGCTATCGCTCATGCGCAGCGCTAAGGGCTGCCAAGCTTCCTCTTCCTGGTACCTGAGATGCCAAGCCGAGGAGGCAGGGTAAGCCGGCCCGGAGCTCGAGTGGGCCAGCTTTCTTCATACCGCTCGAGCAGGCGTTGTCTGCACCTCTTCACGTGGGAACGCCCGTACAGAGTCATTTTTGCCCTTCGAGCATCGCTCCGTGCTTGGCTGAAGTCATGCCACCAAAGAAACGACTTCTTTCGTTGCCCTGGTGCATTGTTGTCTTCTTGGTGCATCTTGATCGCCTTGAGTTGCGGCAGTTCGATCTGACGCACCCCTTATGGCCCGATTCACCGCTTATATTTAAATAGCCCACAACTATAACTTGAAAAAATTTTCACGCCGGAATCGATTATAATCGCGCTGCTTCTGCAGTGCGCGGAGAGCGCCTCTTCGGCAGGTTCACTTTCATACACTTACCTCCAACCAGCCGGGCTGCTGTCGAATTTCCAAGAGGGAGTTCCTATTTGAGCTGCATCGAAACCTTGGGACAGATATGACCGAAGCACAACAAAGGCGCGCACTCCTCCTCGTCAACAACAAAGCCCGCCGTGGCCAGGAAGCGATCGAGCCGGTCATGCAGCGCCTTCAGCAGGGCGGTCTGTCGGTCGCCTTCGAGCCATTCGAAGCGCTCCCCGAGATCGCGCGCGATATCATGCGCCTGCGTAAGCGGGCTGATCTTATCGTCGTGGGCGGTGGTGACGGCTCCGTCTCCTCGGCGGCGCTCGCTGTGATGGAAAGTGGCCTCCCGATGGGCATTATTCCGCTGGGGACGGCCAACGATCTGGCTCGCACTCTCGACATACCCATGGACTTGACGGCGGCCGCCGATGTGATCGTCAAGGGCAAGGAGCGGCGGGTCGACGTTGGCACCGTCAATGGGCACGCCTTCTTCAATGTAGCCAGCATCGGGCTCAGCAGTGAACTGGCCAAGGGGTTGGATCCGGCATTGAAAAAGCGTTTCGGCCGGCTCGGCTATGCAATTGCCGCACTGCGCGTTCTGGCGAAGTCGGGACACTTCAAGGCCCGTATCGTGGAGAAGGGCCAGGCGATCGAGGTCGATACCTATCAGATAGCGGTAGGCAACGGCGTCCATTACGGTGGCGGCAATGTCGTACAGGAAGACGCCGAGATCGACGACGGCCATCTCGATCTTTACAGCCTCGAGATGAAAAATCTCTGGAAGCTCGCATTGATGTTGCGCTCCTTCCGCACGGGCAAACATGGTGCGTGGAATGAGGTGCGGACGGCGAAATGCGTGGAATTCGATATCGAGACGGAGGCACCCATGCCCGTCAATGCCGACGGCGAAATCGTGACCTCCACGCCAGCGCATTTCAAAGTGCATCCCAAGGCGATCTCGGTCTTTGCCCCATAAGCCCGCCGTAATCGCGCATGGCCATCTCAAGCACGCGATAGATCCGCTCGTCCTTTGACTGAGCGACATTGAAGCGCAGGAAACCGTTCGCCGAATGTGAGAGGCTGAAGGCGTTTCCGGGTGCCAGCACGACATTTTCGGAGAGGGCACGTCGCGCGACCGCTGCTGCGTCGATTCCTTCCGGAAGCCTGCACCAGAGAAAAAGGCCACCTTCAGGTTTTACCCATGGCTCTATGCCGAGGGGCTTAAGCCGTGTGATCGTTTCCTCCATCGCGCTTGCCAGGCGGGTACGCAGGGCTTCAAGGTGTCGGCGGTAGGTTCCGTCTTTGAGCAACATCAAGACGAGCTCGGCCGAGAGACGCCCTCCGCCAAAACTGGTAGCTACTTTCAGGTCGGCGAGATCTTCGATCCACCGGCGGGGCGCCGCGATAAAGCCGCACCGAATCGAGGCCGAAAGGGTCTTGGAGAAGCTCCCGATATGCACCACCCGTTCCAGGCCGTCGAAGGCCGCGAGCCGCGGCGCGTGCTTCCACTCGAAATCGGCGAAGATATCGTCCTCGATGATGGTGAGCCCGCTATCTTCCGCAAGCTTCAGGATCTTGTGGGCTGTCACGGGTGAAAGCGTTACGCCGGTCGGGTTCTGCAGAGCGGAATTGGTGATGTAGAGC
This sequence comes from Chelativorans multitrophicus, assembly GCF_011317445.1. Lineage (GTDB taxonomy): Bacteria > Pseudomonadota > Alphaproteobacteria > Rhizobiales > Rhizobiaceae > Chelativorans > Chelativorans multitrophicus. The sequence continues at coordinate 1,297,818 of NZ_JAAAPL010000001.1, read as the reverse complement.
CGTGGCCGGTGTTCCTCCAGGGCTTTGGCGAACTGAGCAATGTCGGGGCCGTTCGGCGTATAGGGCACTCCGACCGGCTTGGCGCGATGCGCCCGCAAGAGAGCATGAAAATTGAAGTAGCAGGGGTCGTCCACGATCACCGCATCACCGGGCTCTAAGAGAAAACGGCAGAGAAGGTCGATAGCGTGGGTTCCCGACTCGGTGAGGATGATCTGCTCTGGCGCAGCTTCTATTCCGTGATCCGCCATTCGGCGGGCAAGCAGCACACGCAGCGCAGGCAGGCCGAACGGCGTGCCGTAATCCGCCAAGGTGGAAGTGTCGGCGCGGGAAAGCGCGCGCAGCGCCTTGCGCAATGCTTCCTCCGGCATCCAGGATGCGGGGAGCCAGCCGCAGCCTGGTTTCAGCACGTCCTCCCCGCTGGCCAATGATTGGCGCGATATCCATAGGGGGTCGATCTCTCGGTCGAGCTTGGGTCCGATTTCGGCAAGCGAGAGCGGCGCGAGCGGTGCGGTGACATAGAATCCGGAGCCGGGGCGCGAACGAATGATGCCTTCGGCCACCAGCCGTTCATAGGCTTCAACAACCGTCGAACTCGAAACCTGCAGCGTTTTCGCGCAGGCCCGAACCGAGGGAAGGCGTGCGCCGGGCGACAGGCTGCGTGAGGCGATGCGGTTCCGGACTGCGTCCATCACCATGTCGACCAGCCTGCCGCCATTCGCCGTTCGGTCGAGACGCTGTTCCATACTGTACTGCTCCCGTGAGAGAACAGTTTTAGCAAATTGTACCGCCCTGTCTCTGGAAAAGTTCGTGCCCGTTTCGGATGCAAGGGGCAAAATGGAGATGTCGATGCAACGGGCGAACGGCTGGATCAACGGATTTGCCGGAGTTCTGATCTTCAGTGGTTCGCTTCCAGCCACGCGTGCCGCGGTGGCGGGTTTTGATCCCTTGTTCCTGACGGTAGCCCGGGCTTCCATTGCGGGCCTCCTTGCCCTGGCGCTGCTTTGCCTGTTTCGCCAGGAGCGGCCGGAAAGACGCGATTTGCGTTCCCTGCTGGTCGTGGCGCTCGGGGTCGTCGTTGGCTTTCCGCTTCTGACGGCGCTTGCCTTGAGGCAAATCACCTCGGCTCACTCCATCATGTTTATCGGGCTCCTGCCTCTCGCCACGGCGTTCTTTGGCGTTCTTTGCGCGGGAGAGCGGCCGCGATTTTCCTTCTGGCTCTTTTCCGCGCTGGGCACCATGCTCGTAACAGGCTTTGCACTGTCGCACGGATTTTCCGCCGAGCCGGAGAGCGATCTCCTGATGCTCGCCGCCATCATCATTTGCGGGTTAGGCTACGCGGAAGGCGCCAAGCTCGCCCGCAGGCTCGGGGGCTGGCAAGTGATCTCATGGGCGCTCGTTCTCTCTCTGCCGCTGATGCTGTTTCTGACGGCGTTCACCTTTCCGCCCGATCTGGAAGAGGTGCGCGGGCCAGCCTGGGTTGGGCTGGCCTATGTGTCGGTTTTCAGCATGCTTGTCGGCTTTATCTTCTGGTATCGCGGACTTGCGCAGGGAGGCATTGCCGCCGTTGGCCAGCTTCAGCTCCTCCAGCCCTTCTTCGGGCTCGCCATGGCGGGGCTGCTCCTGGGAGAGGTGGTGAGCCTGCCGATGGTCGCGGTTACCTTCGGCGTCATCTCCTGCGTCGTCGCCGCAAGGAAGGCGTCGCGATAGGCTTCTCGCCCGCCTGATTCGTCAGGACCGCGTCCCGATTTGCTCCCGACGCAAAAAAAGCGAGTTTGTCCCTTCCCAGCCCCATTCATGTCACAGAACTGGGCATAATATGGGGGACAACTAGGCCGTGCAGTAGCATACCACCTTAATAGTGGAGCCTGAATCATCCGCTCGTGTTATCGTTTGGCTTCGATGGTGATCATGCGCACGGCGATGCACGGGAAGCTGGCTTCGGGGAGTTCCGTAAGGAACTTTGGGTGGGGGAAACCGTTCACTCCAAGCAGGAGCCGACAGGCAGCGATCTCCGTTGCAACCAACCGGCCTGTCGGGAGAAGGTGCGATGCACAGGAGCGAATCTGACGTCTTTGATCTCTTTTCTGAGATTTACAGCAGCGCGGCGCGGGAAGAGATGAGTCTCCAGGAATATCTCCTCGCTTGCCGGGATGACAAAACCATGTATGCCACCGCCGCCGAAAGGATGGTGGATGCGATTGGCGAGCCTACCTTGATCGATACCAGTACCGACGAAAGGCTGGGCCGAATCTTCGCCAATAGGACGATAAAGATCTACCCTGCCTTCTCGGACTTCTACGGCATGGAAGACACGATCGAAAGGATCGTCGGCTACTTCCGCTATGCCGCGCAGGGTCTCGAAGAACGCAAGCAGATCCTCTATCTCCTTGGGCCCGTCGGCGGGGGCAAATCGTCGCTTGCCGAGCGGCTGAAGAAATTGATGGAGCAGCGGCCGATCTATACGCTTTCCGTTGGCGGAAAGGTCAGCCCGATCTTTGAGTCTCCCCTGGGGCTTTTCCATCCCGACCGCATGGCGGACTTGCTGGAAGACAAATACGGCATAGCCCGGCGGCGGCTCACAGGGCTGATCTCGCCATGGGCGGCCAAGCGCCTCGAGGAAGTGGGCGGGGATATCTCCAAGTTCAGTGTCGTGAAGCTGACGCCTTCGCGCCTCCGGCAGGTCGCTATTGCGAAGACCGAGCCAGGCGACGAGAACAATCAGGATGTTTCCTCGCTCGTGGGCAAGGTCGATATCCGCCAGCTCGAAAATTTCAGCCAGCACGATCCCGACGCCTATTCCTATAGCGGCGGCCTGAACCGGACCACCCAGGGCTTGCTTGAGTTCGTCGAGATGTTCAAGGCGCCGATCAAGGTGTTGCATCCGCTGCTCACCGCGACACAGGAAGGCAACTACAACGGCACCGAAAACTTCGGTGCCTTCCCCTATCAGGGCATCGTGGTCGCTCACTCGAACGAATCGGAATGGCTGCAATTCAAAAACAACAAGAACAATGAAGCCTTCCTCGACCGCATCCTTGTGGTGAAGGTGCCCTACTGCCTCCGTGTGACCGAGGAGAAGATGATCTATGACAAGCTTCTCCGTGAGAGCGAGCTGAAAAGCGCGCCCTGCGCTCCAGAGGTGCTGGAAATCTTGAGCCGCTTCACGGTTGCCACGCGTCTTACCGAGCATGAAAACTCGTCCCTCTACACCAAGATGCGGGTCTACGACGGCGAGAACCTGAAGGATGTCGATCCGAAGGCGAAGTCCGTCCAGGAGTACCGTGACGCTGCCGGCGTGGACGAAGGCATGACGGGGGTGAGCACACGGTTTGCCTTCAAGGTGCTTTCGGAGACCTTTAACTACGATACGAAGGAGGTCGCCGCCGATCCGGTACACCTCATGTACATCTTGGAGCAGGCGATCCGGCGCGAGCAGTTCCCGAAGGAGAAGGAAACGGCGTTCCTTGATTTCATCAAATCGGAACTCGCCACGCGCTACGCCGAATTCATAGGACACGAAATCCAGAAGGCGTATCTGGAGTCCTATAGCGAATACGGGCAGAACCTGTTCGATCGCTATATCGCCTATGCGGATGCATGGCTGGAGGACCAGGACTTCAAAGATCCGGACACGGGGCAGATCCTCAACCGGCAGGTGCTCGATAGCGAGCTGTCGCAGATCGAAAAGCCGGCTGGAATCGCAAATCCGAAGGATTTCCGCAACGAGGTGGTGAAGTTCACGCTGAGGGCGCGCGCTAAGAACAACGGGCGCAACCCGTCGTGGACCAGCTACGAAAAATTGCGGGAAGTCATAGAAAAACGGATGTTCGGCCAGGTTGAGGACCTGTTGCCGGTAATCAGCTTCGGTTCTAAAAAGGATTCCCAAACTGAGAAGCAGCATGCGGAATTCGTTCAGCGCATGGTCGAACGCGGTTATACCGAACGTCAGGTTCGGCGCCTGGTCGACTGGTATATGCGTGTCAACAAGGCAGGCTAACGATGCGCGGGTTCCCTGATGCCGATTTATATCGATCGCCGGCTTAATCCCAAGGACAAGAGCCTGGGCAACAGGCAACGCTTCCTCAAGCGGGCCAGGGAGGAACTGAAGCGGACGATCAAGGAGCAGGTCAGGGCCGGCAAGATCACCGATGTGGACGCGGAGCATCGTGTGCCGATGCCCGCGCGCGGCACCAGCGAGCCGACCTTCAGGCCTGACCGGTCCAGCGGCGAACGGGGCTATATCCTGCCTGGCAACAAGGAGTTCGCGCCGGGTGACCGGCTGCCGAAGCCGGGAGCTTCCGGCGGCGAGGGCGGCACTGGCGCCGGCCGGGGAGGCTCGGACGACGACTTTCAGTTCGTGCTTTCGCGTGAAGAGGTTCTCGACCTCTTTTTCGAGGACCTCGAATTGCCGGATATGGTGAAGCTCAATCTCAAGGAGGCGGTGGCCTATAGGCCGCGCCGTGCGGGTTTTGCCACCAGCGGCTCACCGACCAACATCAATGTCGGCCGTACCATGCGCAACAGCTATGGCCGCCGCATCGCCCTTCACCGGCCCAAGCGGCAGGAGGTGGAGCGTCTTGAGGCAGAAATTGCCCGGCTGGAGGTGGAATCCGATAAGCTCGGGGGCAAGCAGCTGGAGGCGCTGCGCGCCGAGCTGGAGTCGCTGGAGCGCAAGCGTCGGCGCATTCCCTATGTGGACCCCATCGACATCCGCTTCAACCGCTTTGAACAGCAACCGCTGCCCAATGCCAGCGCTGTCATGTTCTGCCTCATGGACGTGTCGAGTTCCATGGGTGAACGGGAGAAGGACCTCGCCAAGCGCTTTTTCGTGCTGCTCCACCTCTTCCTGAAGCGACGCTACGAGCGCATCGACATCGTCTTCATCCGCCACACCCACGAGGCGCGGGAAGTGGATGAGGAGACTTTCTTCTATTCCACCCAGAGCGGCGGCACGGTCGTTTCCACAGCGCTTGAGGAAATGCAGCGGATCATCGCCGAACGATATCCGTCGCGGGAGTGGAACATCTATGCTGCCCAGGCATCCGACGGCGACAATATCGCGGGGGATTCGGAGCGCTGCGCTTCGATGCTGCGCGACGAGCTGATGCAGCTCTGCCAATACTACGCCTATGTGGAAATCATCGATGAGCGGGAGACGGAGATATTCGGGGCAACTGACAATGGTACTTCGCTCTGGCGTGCCTATCGCACCGTCGGCGACCAGTGGCCAAACTTTCAGATGACGCGGATAGCGCGGCCGGCGGATATCTACCCTGTCTTCCGAAAGCTCTTTGCCCGACAATCGGCCTCCCCGACGCGCAGGTGACAGGAATGCCAGGCTCGAAATCTGCTGCAGGGTCGAAACTTCTCTTCGCCGGCTCGGACTGGAACTTTGCGACTTTGTCGCGAACTTACGATGCGATCGAGAAGATCGCACTCGAAGAGTTGCATCTGGATGTCTACCCCAACCAGCTCGAGATAATCTCCTCAGAGCAGATGCTTGACGCCTATTCCTCGGTCGGCATGCCGTTGATGTACCAGCACTGGTCCTTCGGCAAGCGCTTCGTTTTCGAGGACCATTTGTATCGCTCGGGGCGGCGGGGCCTTGCCTATGAGCTGGTGATCAACTCCAATCCCTGCATCGCCTATCTGATGGAAGAGAACACCATGGCGATGCAGGCCCTGGTGACCGCGCATGCCTCCTTCGGCCACAACCATTTCTTCAAGAACAATTATCTGTTCCAGCAGTGGACCGATGCGAGTGCCATTCTGAGCTACATGGAGTTCGCCAAGAAGTATATCGCCAGATGCGAGGAGCGTTACGGGACGCCGGCGGTGGAAGTGATCCTTGATTCCGCGCATGCGCTGATGGACCAAGGCGTTTTCCGCTATCGTCGTCCGCCGCGCCTTTCTTCCGAAAAGGAACGGGAGCGCGCACGCGAGCGTCTGGAATACGAAGAGCAAACATTCAGCGATCTCTGGAGGACACTGCCGCCGCGCACCTCGGAAGACGACGCGGACGAGGTTGAGCAGGAAGTTGCCGAGCGCAAGAAAAAGCTGAACCTGCCTGAAGAGAATCTCCTCTATTTTCTCGAGAAGAACAGCCTCATCCTGCAGCCTTGGCAGCGGGAACTCCTGCGTATCGTGCGCGTGATTGCGCAGTATTTTTATCCGCAGCGGCAGACCAAGGTGATGAACGAAGGTTGTGCCACCTTCGTCCACTACTACATCATGAACCGGCTCTACGATCAGGAGAAGATCTCCGAAGGCGCGATGCTGGAAATCCTCCAGAGCCATACGAACGTCGTCTTCCAGCCCGATTTCGATGATCCGCGCTTCCCCGGAATCAACCCTTACGCGCTGGGTTTCGCGCTGATGCAGGACATCCAGCGCATCTGCAACGAACCCACGCCGGAGGATCGTGAGTGGTTCCCCGACATCGCCGGCACGGGCAACTGGCGCGAAACGCTGCTCGATGCCTGGGCGAACCATCGCGACGAATCTTTTATATTGCAGTATCTGAGCCCCACGCTCATCCGCAATTTCAGGCTGTTCCTGCTCAAGGACAAGTCGAGCGACCCCTATTGCGAAGTGGCCTCCATTCACAACGAGCGGGGATACGAGGCTATCCGGGCGGCACTAGCCCGCAGCTACGACATTGGGGTGAGTCAGCCGGATATCCAGGTGGTCGATGTGGACCTTTTGGGGGACCGCCATCTGCGCCTGCAGCACAATGTGAAGAACGGCGTGCTTTTGGACGAGGAAAGCCGCGATTCAACGCTGCGGCACGTCTGCCGCCTCTGGGGCTATAATGTAAGCCTTGCGGGCGTGGACGCGGAAACAGAGTCAAGGCTTTACGAGACCTCGGCCACTGCAGGCTGACCGGAGCTGCTACTCCAGGAAAACGCTGACGCTGGCGGTGCGCCCTGCCGCGTCGATGACGGTGAGCGTGGAAGCGCCGCCCCCATCAGGCGCCCATGAGGCGGTGCGCCGGCGAAAGGTTTCCGCAAGCGGCTTGCCATTGGCAAGCCACCTGAACGGCGCCCGCCCTCCAATGATTTTGAGGGCAAGGATTCCCGCATTGCGGTTCTCGGAAAGACCGACATCGATGCGTGCGCCTTCTGGCGGAAAGACGATTTCCGGTGCGGGTTCCGTGGGGGCTCCCGTCTGCGCCGCTGAAAACGTGGAGGAGAACCGGCGAAGCGGCATCGGCAATTCTGCCGCGGTAAGCCGTACCGCCCCTGCAGGCCGGGGCGGAAACGGCGTAATCCCGACACCGGAGCGGGAGAAAGCTTCAAACAGGATCGGCGCCGCGGCAAGATAGCCGGTAAGACCCGGCACCGATCCTCCGTCCGGCCTTCCAACCCACACGCCCAGCACGTGTCGGCCATCGTAACCCACCGCCCAGGCGTCGCGATAGCCGTAGGAGGTGCCGGTCTTATAGGCGATGCCGAGGCGCGGCGCGCCTTGCGGCGGGACCACGCCCGAGAGCATATCGGCAATCTGCCAGGCGGCCGCTGGTGTCAGCACCTCCGTAGAGGCCGTCTCTTCGTCCTCGGTCGAATAGCGCAGCATCCTGGCCTCGCCGCGATTGGCAAGCGCGGTGTAGGCTTGCACCAGCTTCTCGAGCGTCAGCCCTGCGCCTCCAAGTCCGATGGCGAGCCCCGGCGCCTGCCCCTTTGGAAGCGCAAGTTGCACGCCGGCGCGCTTGAGCCGGGAGATAAGCCGGGCGGTGCCAACCGCATCAAGCAGCCGGATCGCCGGCACATTGAGCGACATCTGCAATGCCTGCCGGACCGTGACATCGCCCTGATACTCCATGTCGAAATTGCGCGGGCGGTAGCCGTGGAAATTGCCTGGGCGGTCCTCGATCATCGTCTCCTGCATGACGAGGCCGTCTTCGATCGCAAGCGCGTAGATAAAAGGCTTTAGCGTCGAGCCGGGGGACCGCTCGGCCACGCTCATATCGATCCAGCCTGCCCGGCTTGAATCGAAATAACCGGCCGATCCGACGCGCGCGAGCACGTCGCCCGTTCGGGCGTCGGCCATGACCATCGCCACTGACACCTTGCGGCCGAGCCGCCGCGCGCCTTCACGCGCCACTTCCTCCAGCGCGGCCTGCACACCGCGGTCAAGCAGCAGCGGCCGGCGCAGCTCCCCGGGTGTTGCACGGATCACGGTGTCGGCAAGATGCGCGGCAAAGGCGGGCATGGGCAGGCGCTGCGCCGCCACCTTCCCGCGCGAGGCGCGCTCCACCTCTCCCTCGGCAATAATGCCGGCCTTGGCCATGCGGGCCAGCACCCGGTCGCGCGCCGATTTCGCGGTATCTGGATGGCGGTCGGGCCGCCGCGCCTCGGGCGATTGCGGCAGGGCGACAAGCAGGGCAGCCTCGGAAAGTGTGAGTTTCTGCGGCTCCTTGCCAAACCAGGCAAGGCTCGCGGCGCGCACGCCCTCCAGGTTGCCCCCATAGGGCGCGAGCGTCAGATAGCGGTTCAGGATCTCGCGTTTTGACAGTCGCCACTCGATCTGTAGCGCTCGGGCGATCTGGCGGAATTTTGCTGAAAAGCTGCGCTCCTCCCGCGGCTCGATCAGCCGTGCAAGCTGCATGGATAATGTGGAGCCACCGGAGACGACGCGGCCGTTGAGCACCAGCTGCATGGCCGCGCGAGCAAGGGCGATTGGATCAACGCCGGAATGCGACCAGAAGCGCCGGTCCTCATAGGCGACCAGCATCTTGATGAATTGCGGGTCGAGCTGTTCGATCTCCGCCTTCAGCCGCCAGCGCCCATCGGGCGCTGCATAGACACGCAAGAGCGCTCCTTTCCGGTCCACCACTTCCTGTGAAAGCGCGCCGGTGTTTTCAAGCGGGGGCGGATAGGCTTGATCGAGGTGATGGAGGGTGAAGGCGCCGGCGATCGTGGCCGCGGTCATAACGGCAGCAGTAATGCCTGCCCGCCTTGCCCATACCCGCCAAGTTGATTTCATCAACATGGCGGCCACGGAGCGCTTTGGACCGGGTTAAAGACGTTGGCGTCCTTCCGCACCCCCCTCTGCCCTGCCGGGCATCTCCCCCTCAAGGGGGGAGATTGCTCCGGCAGGGCAGAGGGGGGTAGGCGGGCCTGGAGATTTCCAAGCATGACTATCAAAATGCCCCTAATTCCCCTTGATTTCCATAAAGCCCGTCGCGGTGCGAGCGGAAAGCTGCGGGCGGTACATGTCCTCCACGCTGGCAGCGGGGTGGATATAGACGCCCGGCGTCACCGCGCGGACCACATAAGCCAGCCGGAACGAGCGTTCGCTGTCGGCGCTCCGGTCGAAGGCCGCGATGAAACGGTCGTCGCGAAATTCGGTGTGCACCGCGTCCGTCTGCCCGAGCCAGGCGAAGTTCTGCAGCTGCGCGCTGTCGACGAGTTGCGGGTTGTCGATCTCGAAGCCCGCGGGCAGGAGGTCCGACACGAGCACGCGCGACGGCCACGCATTGTCTTCAGTGATCTCAAGCACCACCACGAAACGGTCGTTCTGCTGTGCCTCGGAGACATTCGCCTCGGTGCCGTCCAGCCGGTAATAGGTGCGCTTGGTAGTGAAGCCCTGGCCGCCGGCGGGCAGGGGCACCTGGGGTGCCGCCACTGTCGTCACCACCGCGTCGACAGGATCGGCTCCGGTGTTGGCTATCGTCAAAGGCGTGGCCGCAATCGCCTCGCCCGAGAGCCGGCGGGCGAAGGCGCCGGAATGAGTCGTGCCATCCACTGATAGCCGGATGTCGCTGCTAGCGCCTTCGAGCGCGCGGGCGGCAAGCAGCATCCAGGCTTCATCCTGCGTGCTCATGAAGTTGGTGCGATCCCGAAGATCTGAGACGAGGCTGATCATCTGGGGCATAAAGGCGGGTTCCGGCCGGCTTTCGGCGGCAAGCGCCAGCATTGCGGCCCCGTCGCGCAGCGCCGAGCCATAGTCTGCACGCGCGCTCAATTTGCTCTCGGACGACTGCGCCAGCTGCAGTGCCGAGGCGAAGGCGGTTTCCGCCCGCTGCCCGTCGCCATAGAGCGCAAGTGCTGCCGCGAGTTGCGCCCGCGCCATCGGCGTCGCGAACTCGGTGAGCCGCGTGTCGACATAGTATCGCAGATCGCCCGCCGATGCCCTGCGGTTGCGCGCGAGCACATAGAGCGCATAAGCGATTTCGTTGCCGTTGCTGGCCACATCCGTGTCATAAGCAAGCGTGTTTTGAAGGTTTTCCAGCGCCTGCTCCATCGCAAGCGGCGGAACGATAAAGCCCTGTTCGCGCGCCCGGGTAAGGAAATCCGTCACATAGGCGTCGAGCCAGAGATCGCCGGAACCCGGACCCCAGAGCCCGAAGCTGCCTGACGAGGATTGGTAGGAAAGAACACTCGTGATGGCATCCGCGATCCGGCCCTCGACGGCAGGGTCGTCCTCCAGGCCGGACACTCGGGATAGCTCGCTCACATAAAGGAGCGGGAGCGCACGGCTGGTGATCTGCTCGGCGCAGCCATAGGGATAGCGGTCGAGCGACATGAGCAGCGCCGGAATGTCGAAGGCCTCCGCCCGCGAGATATTCACGGACACCGACGCGCCTTCCAGGAAACTGTCGCCCAAAAGTCCGCCGTCGATCCGCAGGCTGCCGCCGTTGGCGGCGAGCGGAATCTTCTGCTGTGTGGTAACGGGCGCCGTGCCGGGCCGCACCGGCAGCTCGACCGATTTGTCCACCGTCAGCCCGGATTCATGGGCGAGCGAAACCGCGACGCCGCCTGTACCCGGCTCTTCGGCCGAAAGCGGGATGGAAATGCTCGTCCTGCCACCGGCTGCGAGCGTGACGCTCTGCGGGAGAGACTGCGTATCGACCTCCACCGCATCATTGCCGGAGACCGTGACTCTGTAATCGCCGGCCGGCCCGTCTGTATTGGCGATTTCGAGCAGCAGGCGCGACTGGTCTCCAGGCGCCATGAAGCGCGGCAGGCTTGTTGTCAGCACCACGGGATCGCGGATGATGACATCCTTCGAAGCACCGCCCACGCCGCTCTTTGACCAGGCAACGGCCATAACGCGCGCTGTGCCGTTGAACTGCGGCAGGTCGAAGGAAACCTCGGCTTTGCCTTCATCGTCCAGCCGCACGATCCCGGAGAAGAGGGCGAGCAGCTTTTCCGTGGGCGGGCTGCCGGAGGTAGTCATGCTGCCGCCGTCACCGCCGGTGCGCAGCCTTCCCGTTGCGCCCAGCGAGCCATCGATTAGCCGCCCATAGATATCGCGCATTTCAAGCCCCAGCATCCGCTGCCCGAAATACCAGCCGGCGGGATCGGGTGCTTCATAGCGCGTGAGATTGAGGATCCCGACATCGACCGCCGCGACCGTCACGTAGGCTTCCTCGCCCGCGGCAAGCCCGGCGACGGAGACCGGGATCGTCAGCGTTTCGTTGGGCAGCACCTTCTCCGGCAGGTCGAGATCGATACTGAGGCTGCGCTGGCCAGGGTCTACCTTCAGCCACCGCACGCCGATCGCCCGCATGGGCAAGCGGTTTTCCGCCGCGTCGCCGGGCCGGATCAGGGTTGCGGTCACATAGGTGCCGGCGCCGAGATCCTCAGTCACAGGAATATCAATCGTCGTGCCTTCCTCAGGCACATGCGCGGTGAAGGTGTTCCTGAGGCTTTCGTCTCCGAGCGTTACCAGAGCTTCGCCCGCAAAGCGCGGGGAGATCTTGAGCTTCGCCGTATCGCCGACCTGATAGGCCTCACGGTCCAAGGCGACTTCGAGTCCATCAGGTGTTTCGGTGGAGGCCGCCTCCACATACCAGCCTGCGTCGAACTCGCCGCTGCTTATGGGACCTCCGGCATCCGCGCTCTCCACCTCCAGGCGGTAGCGCCCCCAGTCCACCGGCACGCTGATCTGCGGCTCTGCGTCAGTCGTGGCGGAAACCGTCCCCTCCTGGACAAGGCTGGTTGAATCGATGGGCTCGTAATTCCAGGAGCCGTCGCTGCGGTACCACTGGTAATTGCGCTCGATCTTGTAGAGCGACCATTTGAGACCGTTCATCGCAATGCGGCTGCCCGAAGCGTCCGCGGCGATGACGCGGAAGCTCGCCGTCCCGCCTTCCGGCACCTGGCCGCCGGAAAATTCGGGCTTGAGCCCGATCATATCGCCCTCGGGCTCGATTCCGATGTCGATCGACCGTTCCACCGCCCGGCCGCCCGCCTCACTCATCTGCACGCTGACATTGGCATTGAGCAGGCGCGTGGTGGACGGCACGCTGTCGATGAAGACGTCGAACGTCGCCTTGCCTTCGGCATCGGTATCGGGCAGGCCGGTGAGCGGCACGCGCACCGTCTCCGCATCGTCCTCGTCCTCCAGGCCGAACACATAGCCGGGGAACGTTGCCCAGTCGCGTTTGGTGCCGATGGTAAGCTGTCCCTGGAGCTTGAGCCCATCGGCCGGAGCGCCGTAGAGATAGCGCCCGTCGAGCGACACCTGCACGGAAGAACCGACCGGCACCGTGTCTTGGCCCGCCGTAAGCTCGAATTCCGTCCGGTCGGGCACGAAATCTTCCACCAGGAACATCTCTTCCGCGATCGCGGGCTGCTTCGGGTCCGTATGGATTCGGAGCATCCATGTGCCGCGCATGGCGTTTTCCGGGAGAGCCAGATCAACTGCGTGGCCGCCAAGACCGGCGTCTTGCGACACGATGCGGCGATCCTCCACGCCATCGGGGCGCTGGAAGATGAAGGTAAGCGGCAGGTCGTCAACCGCCTCGGCCGAGGGGTTGCGCAGCAGGGCGGCCGCATGCACCGTCTCGCCGGCGCGATAGATGCCGCGCTCCGTCCAGGCAAAAACGTCAAGCGGACCGGGGGAGGGGCGGCCGGTAACGCCGCGGTCGGAAAGATCAAAGCCCGCGCGGGTCATGTCGAGGAAAACGAAATCCTCCTCACCCTTCTGCGCGATGATGGCGGCGGCCGCGAGTCCGGCGTCGCCGCGCGCGAGGCCAGGCGCGAAATGCACCTCACCCTGATCGTCGCTCGTCGCCTCGCCCAGAACCTCATTGTTGCGGGCAAGCAGCCGCACGCGCAAGTCCGTGATGGGCTCGGCACTTGCAAGCGAACGCGCGAAGACGGTGATCCCGTCCTCGCCGGTAAAGGTTGAAAGTCCGATATCGGAAACCAGGAACCACTGGGTGGCTTTGCTGCTCCAGTCGTCATCCGTATCTTCTTCGGGCGTGGCGGCGAGCATATAGATGCCGGGCTTGCGCTCAAGCACCACCTCGTCCACCGCAATGCTGGTTACCACGTCCTTGTTGAGCTCCGACGCGATCTCGATGCTGCCTTCCCAGACTGCCTCGCCCAGATCGCTCGCCACCTGGCCGATTTCGTAGGTGTTGAGCTGGCGCAGGAATGTCGATTGGGTGAGGAGCTGGGTGAGCGAGCGGTCTCCCACGCGATAAAGGGAGAGCTTCGCGCTCGACGTGTTCACCGAAACGATGGGAATCCCTTGCCGCGCGCTCGTCGGCAGCACGAAATTCTCGCCGGTAAAGCGCACCGACGGGGAACGGTCGCGGATGTAGATCGCAAGCGGCACCGGCTTTTCGATCACCTCGCCGATGGCCGAGGGCAGCCCTTGGCGGACCACGATGCGGTATTGCTGCCCATGCTGCAGCCCAGTAACGCAGAGTTCCTTATCGCTTCGGTCGATCGCGGCGGTGCGGTTGTTGTCGACGGTCATGTACTGCGAGTAGTCCACGCCGCTTTTGACCAGCTCTTCCGAGAACTGCACGCACACTCTGGGTGTCACGCTGTCGGAATCGACCGAGTGGTCGACCACGCGGAAACCATGCGTGCTCTTGAGCTGATTGTAGGCCGCCTCCACCTCGGGCGAGGTTTCAAGCGCAAGGCTTGCCTCATAGGCGCTGATGGCGGGGCGGAAGAGACTGCGACTCTGAAGTGCCGAGGCAAGGGCTGCAAGCGCATCGGCGCGCTGGCGTGCGGTGCGCGACAGGTTATACGCGATCACGCCGGCGGAGGTGGCCGTGCTCTGGAGATCGTAAGCGCTCTGGTTTTCATCCGGCTGCGCCGCTGCCGCCGCGCGGGCAAGCTCCGTCCAAAGCTCTGATTTCTCCGGTTCAACTGCCGCGGCCGCCGCGAAGCTATCCATCGCGCTCTTGGCATCGCCGCTCGCCATGGCCTTTGATGCCGCCGCGGTCAGTGCCTCGAGGCCTTCTTGGCCGGGCGTTGCCCTTCTCTGTAGCAGCGTGCGGCGGTACTGCTCGGCTTCCTGCAGAACATGGCTCGGCACGAATCTCAGTGGCGGCGGCGCGCCGATATCCTGCCCGGCGCTGGCCGTCACCACTTTTCCGGCCACCGCGCCGGGAAAAGCATTGAGCGTCGCGAAATCCGACTTCAGGAAGCACCAGCGCGCCTTGGTGTTATAGGTGAAGGCCCGGCACTGCGGGTCGCCCAGACAGGCGGATTTGCATTGATCGAGGGAAACGTCCTGCTCGCTCCTGAGGTCGAAGCCGAAATAGTCGCTGTTCTCGGAGGTAACGATCCGCCTTGTCTCCTGAGCCGTTGCGGAGGCCATGAGAGAAGAAAAGGCGAAAACGAAAACACAAAAGAGGGCAGTCGCGCGCATGAAATTTCTCCGACCCCGGATGCGTCGTGGAGTATATTGGTCCAGCTTTACGAAGCCGTGTCAACGCCGCCGGGCAGGCGGACGAGAGATGGCAAAATCGCTTTACAGAAAACTCGTGCGTTTTGTTATAAAACTATTCACAAGGCGACCGGCCTGGAGCGCCCCGGCTTTCATGCACGGTTTTGGGACGGCACGATGGAGGAACCGCCCGCAAAAAAGGTGGTCTCCTCGCCCTCATTTTCCGCCTGAAGAATTCGCCTCGGCCGTTTGGTTTGCCTAGCGTGCGAGCCAGCCGCCATCGACGGGGATAACGGCACCATGCATATAGTCCGAGGCGGGCGCGAGCAGGAAAACGGCCGCGTCGCCGATGTCCTCGGGGCGGCCCCAGCGCCCGGCCGGGATGCGCGCAAGGATTGAGTCGCTGCGGTCCGGGTCGTTGCGCAGGGCCTCGGTGTTGTTCGTCTCGATATAGCCGGGCGCCACGGCGTTGACGTTAATGCCTTTTCCCGCCCACTCGCAGGCCAGCACCCGCGTCAAACCCAGCACCCCGTGTTTGGAAGCCGTGTAGGAGGCAACGCGTATCCCGCCCTGAAAGGAAAGCACCGAGGCGACGTTGACGATTTTGCCACGCCGCCCGCCGGCAATCAGCTTGCGGCCGAAGGCTTGGCAGAGCGTGAAGAGCGTCTTGAGATTAATGTCCATCACGTCGTCCCAGTCGGCCTCGGTGAGGTCGACGGCATCCACTCGGCGGATGATGCCGGCATTGTTGACGAGCCCGTCGATGGGCCCATGTTCCTCCCAAGCCCGATCGAACATGGCGCTGGAGGCGGCCGGATCTGCTAGGTCGCACGAAATCGCGGTGAAGCTGGTCCCCTGCGCCTCCACGAGCTTCTCGCTCTCGTCCATGGACGAACGGCCGACGCCCAGTACTTCGGCTCCGGCGCGCGCTGCGGCCACGGCGATGCCCTGGCCGATGCCCGTATTGGCACCCGTAACCATGATCCTCCGGCTTTCGAGGCTGAAGGTGGAGGTCATCGCATTGTCTCCCGTAGTACCCGGCCGGCATCCGTGTAGTGACTAATCGCCGACAGTCGCCCAGATAGAGGCATAACTGCCCTGCCGCAACCCGAATGGATCGACCGGGCGGTGAGATCACCGCCTGAAAGGCCTGGCGGGATTGCGCGGCGTGATGCACGCAGCGGAGCGGTCTGCGCTTTTGCCCAGCGATTACCCGCGCGGGCGGGCCACCGGCGGAACATAGTCCTCCAGTTCCGGCGCCGGGAAGCGCACCGTCTCGCCGAGTTCGGCCGAGCGGTAGAGACCCATCAGGATCTCCACCACCGCCACGCCGTCATGGAAGGTTTCGAGCGGCGCCTCACCCTTGCGGAAGCATTCGACCATGTGCCGGTTCTCGTCCGTGTAGCCGTAGACGCCGGCCTCGTCTTCCAACACCGGCATCAGGCCCTGCTCGGCGTTCTGCTTTTCCACCAAGTCCTCGCCTTCCGAACCGGTGACGGCGCGGGACATGAAAACCTTGAGGCCCGTGCCGAGCGAGTTGAACTCCATGGCATATTCAGGCCCCAGCAGCTCGAGCTGGATGCGCAGGCCCGCGCCCACATAGGCCCAGGAGGTGGTGGCCTCGATCATCAGTTCGTTGCCGTTCTCGTCCTCCAGCTCGACCACGCCGCGCGCGAAATCCTCCGAGGGGCGGTTGCGATAATCGACTTCGGCCCCATAGCGCTGGCGCAGCACATCGGCATAATGCGGCCGGCTCCATTTGAGCGTGGCGACTGTGCCGTTGACCGCCTTCACCTTGAGCGAATTGCGCGGCGCGCCGGGCGCGGTCAGGAGATGGCGCGCGACTTCCACGCTGTGGCACATCATGTCGGACAACACACCGCCCCCCTGCTGCTCTCCTTGCCAGAACCAGGCCTCATGCGGGCCCGAATGCTCCTCCGCCGCACGCGCGAGATAGGGCCGGCCGGTGGTGGAAGCGGCGCGGCGCCAGATGATCTCCTTGCCGCGCAGCACGGGCGTGCAGAAAACCTGGTTTTCCAGATAGCCGTGATTGAGCCCGGCATCTTCGGCCAGCCGCAGCATCTCCCGCGCCTCGGCCACCGTGCGGGCGAGGGGTTTCTCGCAGGCAACGGCGAAGACATGGCTGCGGCCCGCTTTCACCTCTTGATGCAACCGGCGCATGACTTCGAGGCGGGTGTAATTGGGCGAAAGGATCCAGATCGCGTCTACATCCCCCGCCTGAAAAAGACCCTCAAGGCTGTCGTGAGCCCTGCACCTTCCGAGTTCAAGTTCCTCAACCAGGGAGACGATACGGTTGCGCTTCTCGGCGCTGCGGCTGAAAACGCCAGTCACCTCCACATTGCGCACGCCTAGCATCGAGCGCAGGTGAAACTGTGCGATGAAGCCGGAGCCGACAAGTCCGATCCTGAGCTTTTCCTTCGGAAGGCCGTTCATTTTCTCCTCCTTCATGCTGATCTTCGGTGAGGCCTGCGGCTGCGTGCCGGCGCTGTGGAAGCCCGTGTCTGAAATGTCGTCGGCATCATGATTGTCTCTCCGGTGTGACCTTCGCCATGCATCACTTCGAGCAGCAGGCGCATGGCCTCGCGGCCGATCGCCGCGCGCGGCTGGCTCACCGTCGTGAGCGGCGGATAAAAGGCCTGGCTCAGGAAAATGTCGTCGAAGCCGACGACGGAAACGTCATTCGGCACGCAAAGGGCCATACGCCTCAATTCATTGATGGCGCCGAAGGCCATCTCGTCATTTGCCGCGAAAATGGCGCTGGGCGGCTCGGGGAGCGAAAAGAACTGCCGGCAGATCCGTTCGCCCGAGGAAAGCAGGTAATCGCCGATACCCTCATATTCCGGCCTCAGCTCCAGCCCCGCTGCCTTTATCGCTTGCCGGTAGCCCTCTCGGCGACGCGTTGCCATGGGCTCGGGAACCGGGCCGGCAATATGCGCGATGCGCCTGTGGCCGAGTGAGATGAGATGCTTCACCGCTTCGCTCGCGGCACCCGTATTATCGATCATCACATGTGGAAACCCGCTTTTCTCTATGGGCTCCAGCGCGACGACCACCGGCAGATCCTTCAATTGCTGAAAGAGGCTTTCTCCTCCCGGCAGCTTGCCCGTGATCAGAATCATGCCGTCGGCGTGACCATCGCGCAGCATGTCGAAATATTCGATCTCGCGTTCGGGGTTGTTTTCCGTATTGCCCATCAGCACGACATATCCGGCCTCGCGGGCAGCGGCCTCCACTCCCTTGACGATGTCGAGATAGAAGGGGTTGCCGATGTCGCGCACCACCATCAGCACGGCCATGGAGCGCTGGGTGCGCAAGTTGCGTGCGCTCACATTGGGCCGGTAGTTGAGGCGCAGCGCCGCCTCCCGCACGCGGCTGCGTGTGGGCTCCGCCACCAGCGGCGAATGGCTCAGGGCGCGGGAGACCGTGGCTGGCGAAAGGCCGAGTTCCGCTGCGATATCCTTGATGCGGGCTCGGCTCATGCGCGCATGGCCCGCCCGCGGCCATAGAAGAGCATCAGCACGAGCAGCGTCGCGCCGAAGATCATCTGCCGGCCGGATTCGTCGATATTTATGGTGGTGAGGATGCTCTGCAGGATAACGAGCAGGACGGCGCCCGCCATCGTGCCCGTATAGCCGCCTTTGCCGCCGGACAGGGGCGTACCGCCCAGTACGACAGCGATGATCGATGGCAGCATGTAAAGTTCGCCCACATTGGCGAAGGAGCTGCCCGCATAGCCGATGAGGCATAAGCCGGCAAGGCCGGCAAAGGCGCCGGAAAGCGTGAAAAGCGAGATGCGGATGAGCCGCACGGGCACGCCCGCAAGGAACGCTGCCTGCTCGTTGGAGCCGATGGCGTAGACACGATATCCGAAAACGGTGCGCCTGAGCAGGAAGGCCATCAGAAGGCCGATCAGGACCCACAGCCAGATGATGCCCGGCAGGCCGAGGAGGAATGGTCGGGTGACGAATTCCGACAGCGCGGGCGCAGCCCTTCCCGAGGGAACGCCCTGGCGAATGACGACCAGCAGGCCCTGCAGGACGCCAAGCATGCCCAGCGTCATCACCAGCGGCGGAATGCGCAGCAGCGTGACGCCGATACCGTTGAAGGTGCCGAAGAGCGCGCCCGCCGCCACGCAGGCGAGGATGGCGGGAAGGATGCCGCTGTCCGCGCCGTTCATCACATTGCCGGCAATGATCGCGCTCAACGAGACGATTCCGCCGACCGAAAGATCGATGCCCTCGCGCCCGCCGAGAATAACGAGGTTCTGGCCGGCTGCGACGATGCCGAGAAGAGCTGCCACGATCAGCAGCCGCAGGATCTGCTGCGGCGAGGCAAATCCCGGCGACAGCATCTCGCCCAGCGCAAGCAGGAGCACGATTAGGACCAGCGCCACCAGGAGCGGCTGCCTGATCAGGTTCGTAAGGGAGAAGCGCGAGGCTTCCGCCTTGCCTGCGGCCTCCACGCTCATCGCTGGACCCTCCGGGTGACCATGACGCCGAGCATCAGCGCGAGGAGAATCGCGAGGCCCTGCACGAGGTTCTGCCACTGCGAGGGCGTGCCGACATAGAAGACGAGCGAGCTGATGAGACCAATGATGAGCGCGCCCAGAACGGAGCCCACGACCGAGCCACGCCCGCCGGAAAGCGCCGTACCGCCCAGTACCACGGCGGCCACCGAATAGAGCGTCATCGCGCCTCCCACCAGCGGATCGCCGCTCGCCGTATCGCCGGTGATGCAAAGGGCGGCAAGAGCCGAGAAAACGCCGCAGAGCATATAGCCCTTCAACCGGATCGCCGTTACCGGCAGACCGCCCTGAAACGCCTTGAAGGCATCGTCGCCCACGGCAAGCATCTGCGTGGTTAACCGGGCGCGTGTGGCCATCACGAGTACGATTGCGAGCGCAGCCACCACATAGAAGACGAACGGGATTTCGAAGAAACGGCCGCCATAGGTGCGCCAGTAGATCGTGGGCGCTGGCGTGCCTGCCACCGGAAGCACATAGAGAGCTATTCCAGTGAAGAAGATGCTGGTCGCAAAGGTGGCTACGATGGCCTGCAGCCGCAGCACCGCAACTACGAAGCCGTTAAGGAGACCGCAGGCAAGCCCGGTCAGAATGCCCAGGGCGCAGGCCATGAGCACGGCAATTCCGCCGCCGCCCCAGCGCTCCATGAGCACGATGATGACGCAATTGACAAGCGAGAGGATCGCTCCCACCGAGAGGTCCACGTCGCCCGCATAGACTACATAGGTCTGGGCGACCGAAAGCATCATCAGCGCCAGATAAGTGCTGATCAGCCCCGTGATGGCGCGGAAGCCGAGGCTGTTCGGCTGGAACCATCCGTTGAGCGCCAGGAGCGCCAAGAGGATGACGAGCGCCGGCAGGAAGGGGAAACGTTCCACCAGCGCGGCTAAGCCCGGGCGCTGCGAAGTTCCTGTCTCGATCGCACTCATCAGGCGGCCTCGTATGCGGCGTGATAGAGGTTGTAGCGGGTGCGGTCTGCGCCGGTAAGCTCCCGGCTCACCGAGCCGCTGTTGAAGACGAGGATGCGGTCAGCATTGGCGAGCAGCTCCGCGTCTTCAGATGAATAGAGCACAATTCCCATGCCCTCGGCGGCCAGCGAGCGGATGAGGGCGAAGAGGTCTGTCTTTGCCTGCAGGTCGATGCCCTTGGTGGGATCGTCCAGCAAAAGCACATCCGGCCGGTCGATCAGCCAGCGCGCGATCACGATCTTCTGCTGATTGCCGCCGGAAAGCGCATTGACCGGCTGGTCATAGCCTGCAAAGCGCGTTTTCAGTGCCGAAAGCGGCTTCGCCGCGCGTTCGCGCAGGCTGCCCGGGCGCACCAGCGAGAGCTTGTTGCGCAGGAAGTGGATAGGCGTCACATTTTCCAGGATCGGCCGCCCATGCACCACCCCGTCACGCCCGCGGTCGCCGGAAATATAAGCAAGCCCGCAGCGGATCGCTTCGCGCGGGGAGCGGATCGTCCGCTTTTCGCCTTTGATATGGATCGTGCCCTGGTCAGTGGGATTGACGCCGAAGATCGAGCGCAGCACGGCTGATTGTCCTTGACCGTGCAGGCCGCCGAAGCCCAAGATCTCGCCGCGCCGCACCTCGAAACTCACATTGACGAAACCCTTGGCGCTCAGGCCGGCGACGGAGAGCACGGCTTCGGTCTTCACCTCCGCGGCGGCGGGCGGCGCGCCGTTGGTAACGGCCAGTTCCGATTCCCCCACCATCTGGTGGATGATGCTTGCGGGTTTCGTCTCTGAGATCAGCGACGTGCCCACGGTCTCGCCGTCGCGGATCACGGTTACGCGGTCGCCAATCGCGAAAATCTCGTCCATGCGGTGGGAGATGAAGATGATTGCGCGGCCTTGCGCCTTCAGCTCGCGCAGCACCTCGAAAAACCTTTCGACCTGCGAGCGGTCGAGGGAGGAGGTCGGCTCGTCGAAGATGAGTATCGGAGCCTCGGTCGCCAGCGTCTTCATGATCTCGACCAACTGCCGCTGGTCTTCGCGCAGGTGCTCCACCCGAGCATCCGCCGAAAAGCCCTCGCCGGCCACATCGGCGAAGCGCCGGATATATCGCTCGGCGATCCCGTTCAGCCTCTCGCGGTCAACGAAGAAGCCGCCCTTCCCCGGCAATTCCGGCAGGCTGATATTTTCCGCCACAGTGCGGTGGGCAGCAAGGCTCAGTTCCTGATAGAAGGTCGCCAATCCCAGAGCGCGCGCGGCGCGCGGCCCGTCGATCGAAACGGTTTTGCCGTCGATCAGCACCTCTCCCGCATCGGGCCGCACGCTGCCCGAGACGATCTTGCACAGCGTGCTCTTGCCCGATCCGTTCGAGCCGATGAGCACATGAACCTCGCCTTCCCTGAGGTCCAAGTCGCCGCGCCTGAGGGCTACCGTCGCGCCGTAAGCCTTTCGCGCTCCCCGGATGGTCAGATTGGACATGGCAACACCTTGGGCGCAAGAGCGCGCCCGCCCAAAGGCAGGCACGCTCCCGCTGCGGAGGAGCTTACTGAAAGAGAGCTTCGGCCTCTTCGATGGAAAGCGAGCTCGTGTAAGAATAGTGGCCCGGCTTGCCTTCCAGCTGCGCGTGGATTTCCTTCACGTTGTCCTTGTCGATGAAGGGGATCGGCAGATACATGGCGTTGCCGTATTGGCCGGCGGTCGCCGGCGTCTTGAGCTCTTTGCCCTGCAGCATGAGCACGGCCACATTGAGCGCGCTGGCCATCACGCCGGGAGGGTTCACCGAGGCGCCGGAGTTCAGGTTGTTCTCCACCCAAAGGTCGAGGAAGTCCTTGCGGATCTCCCCCGTGGCGGCGATCTGGTCGGTCTTGCCGGCATCCATGATAGAGCGCCATGCGCCTGCAGCCATGCCGTCCTGCACCCACACGCCGTTGATGTTGGGATAGGTGGCGAGGATGTTCTGCATGGCCTGCTGACCCTGCGCCTGGTCCCAGTTGGCGTTGACCTCGTTCACCACCTTGATGTCCGGGTAATCCTTGAACACGCTGCGGTAGCCCGCGACGCGCATCTCGTTGGCCGGATGGCCGGCCACGCCGTTGATCGCGACCACCTCGCCCTTGCCGCCCAGTGTCTCAGCCAGCCACTTGGCGCCGGCCGCGCCCCAGGCGGTCTGGTCGATGCCCACATAGATAGCATCCGGCGAAGAAACCTCGGCATCGGTCGAGATCACGAGGATTCCCGCTTCCTTGGCCTGCGCGAAGACCGGGTCGAAGGCGGTCGGGCTGTTTGGATTGATGATGATGGCGTCGACGCCCTGATTGATGAAGTTGCGCACATGGGCGATCTGGCCGGGCACGTCAACATTGGCGCTCTGCACCACCACTTCGACATTCACGCCCTTGTCGGCCCACTTTTGAGCGGCTTCCTGGGCTTCCTCGATCATCTGCGTGCGCCATTCGCTTCCCACCCAGCCGTTAGACAGGCCGATGGTGAAATCCTGCGCGTTGGAACCAACGGCAGTAAGCATCAAAGCTGCGGCCGCAGCCACGAGAGTTCCGGACGTTCTGATCATTCTCTCCTCCACTGAACCGATGAAATCGATTTCAATTTGAGAATGTCTATCAGATGTCGCGGCTCTGATCCAGAGCGTCGGCTTCGATGTGAATTAATCGGAGATGCGGGCAGGCAGGTGTGCAGGATGACGCATTGTCATCCTTCCGATCAGGAATCTGGGCCGATACGCCGGCGAATCGCGTTGTCGCGGATGTCGGCCTTGGAAAGATAATCGACCTGCTCAACCAGCACCTCATGTATGAGTTGCTCGCCTACACGCGCATTGATGCTGTCACGGATGCCGTTTCGCAGTGCGTCGAGATCAACGCTCTCCTTTGCGGAAAAATCGATCTGCGGGTTTCCATAGAGATAGGAGTGCAGTTGGTCGATGAGCAGGACGTCTGTGGGAATCGAAAGTGCCTTCAGCCGTTCGGGTTCCACCGTGTAGACCAGGCGCACGAGAAAATAGCCGCCGACTCCCCCTTCCTTGACAACCGGCACGGACATGACATTCGTGCGCACATAATCGAGGCCCCCGAAGAATGGCGGCGGTGGCGCGGCATTGCTACGAGCCTGGGAGGCTTGAAAGGAGTAGAACACGGCAGCCAATGTGGCGGCGCTGATCCATACGGCTGCTAGGAGAAACTTGA
Organism: Chelativorans multitrophicus; assembly: GCF_011317445.1. Classification (GTDB taxonomy): domain Bacteria; phylum Pseudomonadota; class Alphaproteobacteria; order Rhizobiales; family Rhizobiaceae; genus Chelativorans; species Chelativorans multitrophicus. The sequence goes on along the minus strand of NZ_JAAAPL010000001.1, from coordinate 1,274,483 downwards.
ACATGGCAGCTATTTCCCGCCGAATTCCCGCACGGAGTAAGTCCCGTCGGCCTGTGCTTGGCGGATGGCGTCCTGAAGCAGGGTCGCAACCTCGCCCACCGCACTGAGATGAGCCCGCAGCGCCGCTTCATTTTGCGTAAGCTTGGTACGCAGCCGCACCAGGGCCTCGCGGTGATCGGCACCAAGATCTCCCTCGCGGATGGTTCTGACCACCATGCTGAGCTCATGCAGGTAACGGCTCTTGCGGGCATTCGATGCCTTGATATCGAAACGCGGATTGGCGCGGAGTGCGACCGTTTCGGCTTCAATGCTCTCCTCGATCCTTGTGATGAGGCTCAACAGGCCGGCGCTGCGTTGGTCGGGTGAATTGCCGGAGGCCAGAGCAGTTTGGGGGATCAGATCGTACATAACAGTTCCGCGTTGTTGTTATTTCGCTTCTTCGGCCGACCTATCGCCAACCAGAGCTTTGAAAGCCCCGCGCTCGATGTCCTGAACGAGAGCAGTGGAGAGTGTTGCCTGTTCGGCCGCGTGCTCGGCCTCCGGGCCAGATGAAACACCGGCCAGCGGCACTTTCCGCCCGTCGACGAGGTAATGGTCGCCCAGGATACGCTCGGCGATCCCGATGCCTCCGCGCTTGGCCAGGGTCTCACCCAATTGTTGCGCCAGGAGGCCGCGCCACATTTCCCCCGAGAGGCCCCCGCCGAAAACCGCATCGTTTTCCGCGGGCAGCATGCTCTGCATGAAGCTTTCAAGCACCAGCGCCTCGAAGCGCATGAAGGACTCCGGCACTCCTGTGCCAGCGGGTTCTGCACGCACTGCCGCAGTGCGTTCAACGGCTGGGTCTTCGAAAGGCGTATCCGGCTTTGCCAAGGATTGGAGCCGCGCACGGGCTGCCTCAGCCTGTTCAGGCACGGCGGCGCGGGCCACCTCAAGAAGAATATCGCCAGGGGGGGATATCGCCACGGTTCTTTCAGTCCTCCAACACCACCTATATGACAGGGGAAGCTTGCCGCAGACTTGCTCCCGTGCGCATGGCCATCAGTTGCCGGCTTTGACGGCCTGTAGAAGCTCCAGAATCGCTTTTTCCTCGTCGGCCCGCTCACTTTTGCGCAGGGCTTCGCGATGGGCGTTCTCCACCATCTTTGCCCGTGCATCGGCCTCCAGGATCTTTGTTGATTCCTGCGCAGCTTTTTCACGGTTGCTGTCGCAGCGGGCGAGCGCGCGCCCGATCCGGTTGTGATAAAGGTCCGGAAAAAGGGCTGAGAGGCCGGCAGGGTTCTGAAGCTGTTCGGCGATTTCCGCCGCTTCCCTTTCAGCCGCGGACGCTTCCCTCAGGAATGCCGCCTGCTTGGCTTCATGAAGCTTTTTCAGGCGCTGTTGCAGAAGCAGAAGCCTTGCCAGCTTTTGGGGCGTTGCCATCCTCACCTGCCGAGCGTTGTGGGAAAGAACCCATCGGCAAACAAGGAAAGAAAAGTGCCGATGCCGAAATAAAGAAGCAGTAGCCCGCCCGCAATGACGAAGGGCAGCGATATGAAATAGATGGGAATCTGCGGTGTCAGCTTGTTGATGAAGCCGAAAGCGAGATTTATCAGGATCGCATAGGCCACAAACGGGCTGCCCAGCCGGATCATCACAAAGAATGCTTCCGAAAGCGTATCGGCAATGTCCGTGAGCGCGGCTCGCGGGTCGAACAGCGCTTCGATCGGCGCCAGCCGGTAGGAGGCAACCAACGCTTCTATGATGGCGTGGTGAAAGTTGAGCACGAACAGCAACATGAGCGCGGAGAAGGAGATGAGCGCGGCGACGGCAGGCTGCGGTTCGTTTTCCTCGATCGCCACTCCGCCCGCTGCCATCCCGAAGCCCGTCATCAACGCGATTGCCGAGCCGATGAATTGCAGGGCCAGAACGTAAAGCCGTGCCACGAGCCCAATCAACGATCCGATCAGAATTTCCGATCCGATGAGCAGGAGGAGGATGTCCGGGCGATCCGACGCATGAGGCGCAATCACGTCCCATAGATGCGCGAGAAGCGCGAGTGATGCACCGACGGCCACGAACAATCTTACCTGCATGGGAACGCGCGCGCTCCCCAGGCCCGGCATCAGCATGAAGCATGCCCCCACACGGCAAAAGGCGAGGAAGGCTGCGAGAATCGCGGTCTCGGGCATGCGTTATCGCTCCGTCCAGCAGGTCGCGGCGACGGAAGGGGAGCAGGAGCTTCCGCAATCCCCGCTCTTGCGGCGGATGATGGCCGGCAGGCCAGAGAGAGGTGCGAAAGAGCAAAGCATCTTTGATTTAGGACACGCTCCCCAGCACCTGGATCTCCACGCCCTTTGCGATCTCCACATGGCTGAGCACCGGCAGGGTCGGGAATAGTCGTTCGATGATCATGCGCACATAGGGCCTGGCTTCGGGCGCGGTCACCAGCACGAAGCGTTCACCGGCGTCGAGATGAGTCTTGACGGCTTTTGCCGCCTCCTGGCCGAATTCCTCAAGTTGGCGCGGGTCGATATCGAATTCGCGCACCTCGCCTTTCGGGTCGCGCTTCAGCGCCTGGTGGAAGGCGAGATCCCAGCGGCTGCCGAGCCGCAGCACTTTGAGCACTCCGCCGTCGCTGAGATCACCGCAGATCTGCTGCGCCATGCGGATGCGCACATGCTCGACGATCTGCTCCGTGCGGCGGATATGCGGCGCGATCTCTGCGATGGCTTCGATGATCAGGTGCAGGTTGCGGATCGAAATGCGTTCGGCAAGCAGCAATTTCAGCACTGCCTGCAAGCCCGGATAAGTGATGTGAGACGAGCAGATCTCATCGCAAAGCTTCCGGTATTCGGGGTCCAGCCGCTCGATCAGCGCCTTCATGTCCTTATAGGAAAGCAGTTGCGGTAGATTGTTGCGAATGACCTCCGAGAGATGCGTGAGCAGGACCGCCATATTGTCCGCATAGGCAAGCCGTTCATTCTTCAGGTCCTCGGCAAACATCTCGGGGACGGAATAAGCGCGCATGCCGAATGCAGGTTCCTTCACCTCCTCGCCGGGGAGGGATGGCGCGGGCTTGTTGCCGAGAAGCACCATCAGTTCGCCCACGCGTAACTGGTGTTCCGACACGACCGTGCCGTGAATCTTGATCTGGTAGCTTTTGGGCGGAATGGAGAATTCGTCCGCAAGGCGCACCTCGGGAACGACGAAGCCGTACTGCGTCGCGAATTTCTTCCGCATCTTGTTCATGCGGTATGCAAGCTCCTGATGCGAGGCAATCAGGCGCGTGGAGAGCTGCTTGCCGATGAGAAGCTCGATCTCGGCCGTCTTGAGCGAGGATTTGACGGAGTTCTGCTCTTCTTCCGTGGCCGCGGCCTGCTGTTGCCGCTTTGCTTCTTCGGCCTCTGCCGCTCGCTCCCTTTCTTGCTGCGGTAACAGATAAGCAAGGCCGGCCATGACACCGCCGAGCGCAAGGAAGGGCAGGGCAGGCAGGCCCGGCATCAGGGCCAGCAGCGCCAGAAGCATGGCCGCAACGAAGAGCGCACGCGGATAGGCGCCGAGCTGGCCGAAGACCGCCTGTTCGGCGGAGCCTCGCGTGCCGCCCTTGGAGACCAGAAGACCCGCCGCGAGGGAGACGATGAGGGCCGGGATCTGCGAGACAAGCCCGTCGCCCACCGAGAGCTTGGTGAAGACGTCTGCCGCGTCGCCGAGCTCCATCCCGTGCCTGGCATAGCCAATGGCGATGCCGCCGACGATATTGATGGCGGTGATGATGAGGCCGGCGATCGCATCCCCGCGCACGAACTTCGACGCGCCGTCCATCGCGCCGAAAAATGCGCTTTCCTCCTCCAGTTCCCGCCGGCGGTTCTGCGCTTCCTTCTCGTCGATAAGGCCTGCTGAAAGATCGGCGTCGATCGACATCTGTTTGCCGGGAATGGCATCGAGCGTAAAGCGCGCGCCGACTTCGGCGATACGGGTGGAGCCTTTTGTGATGACGACGAAGTTCACCACGATCAGGATGAGGAAGATGATTAGTCCGATAACGAAATCGCCGCCCATCACGAGTTGGGCAAAGCCGCCGATCACATACCCGGCTGCGTTCGTTCCCTCATTCCCTTCCGAAAGGATCATGCGCGTCGTGGCAATGTTGAGCGACAGGCGCAGCATGGTGGAAATGAGGAGGATGGTTGGAAAGGACGAGAAGTCGAGGGGCCGCTGTATCCAGAGCGCCACCATCAGGATGAGAACGGAAAAAGCGATGGAGAATGCGAGCCCGATATCGATCAGGAAGGCCGGGATCGGCAGGAAAAGGACTGAGAGGATGATAACCACGCCGAGGGCGAAGCCGATATCGCGGCCATGCTTCGCCGGTTGCGGGATAAGTATGCTCTCGGTTGCAGCCATTCATGCCTCCATCGAAGCATGAACTTAGCGGCTGAAGCTTGTGCGAGGGCGGAAACAATGCCTGAATCGGCAGGCCGAAAGTTTAAAATCCGTTCTCGATCCGCTGAAAGATCACATTCGTGAAGGAGGAGATCTGCGTGCCGACGAACGGGCCCGACAGGGCGATTGCGAGCATGATGGCGACAATCTTCGGCACGAAAGTGAGGGTGATTTCCTGAACCTGCGTAAGAGCCTGGACCAGCGCTATTCCGACACCGACGACCATGGCGACGATCACGGCCGGGCCGGACGCCAGAAGCACTGTCCAAATCGCATATTGGACAATATCGAGAGCGTCCGCCTCGTTCATTTCAGCTTATCACGACACCGGGGCCGACGACCACTTCTTGTCCGCTCTCAAGCTTTGCGATGACCCCGTCGCTATAAAGCTTTACCTCCTTGACTATCCCCGTCACGCTCCCGTCCGCCGAGGTTATCTCACGGCCGATCACGCCGCCTGCTTGGGAAAGCGCCGAGGCAGCAAGGATCTGCTCCAGCTTCGAATTCATCTGCACCGACTGTTCCACCTGGGAGAAGGTCGCAAGCTGGGCCACGTAATCCGTGGATTCCATCGGGCTGGTCGGGTCCTGATTCTTCATTTGTGCGACGAGCAGCCGAAGGAAAGACTGATAGTCCACCGTCTGCGGGGCCAACGCCGTCTGCTGGTTTTGCGGAGTTGACGTCACGGTCGAGACATTCATCTTTATTCTCCCACGGCCTTGGCGAATATGGCTTGTTCCTGCTGGCGCCCTGCCGAGAGAATCTCTTCCTCAATCGGATAGAGCGCCCGGATCGCCTTCAGCGCCTCATAAATCTGGCCTTCACAGACAAGCGAGTCGACATGCTTGAGGCCAGCAAGAATCCGCTCGTTACGGAAGGTGGCAAGCAGGTTGTCCAGCATGTCCTTGAGGAGCGGCCTCGTCTTATCCGCGCCTTCGGGGCCCATCAGCATCACCTGCACGATGAAGTAAAGCTGGCGCAGCGGAGTGTTGGCATCCTCCGGCTGGAGCACGTGCTGCTGGAGCAAGAACTGGACGTCGTTAAGGAACTCCAGCGAGACCTTGCGGTCGACCTTGATCACCGCCCCGTTCACATAGATCTTTTCGCCTGCCTTGAGCGAAATCCTGAACGTGTTTTTCATCGCAAGCCGTCGCGTATGATTTGCGAAATTTCGATGAGCCCGTCGAAATTGTCGGAGCGGCCCTGCCGCACCTCTTCGCCCTCACGTAGGAGCCAAAGACCGATGGAGATTAGGTTTGCGCGCAGCTCCTTCGGCAGCGCGTTTCCCGGATCACCGAGATCTTCGACCAGCGACGTCCATACCCTGTTCATGAAGAGGATGGCTTCGATCGCCTCGCGGGAACGTGGCCCTGCCTCGCGCGCCTGCGTCAGGAGATCGATCGACCTCGTCAGCAACTGCCGCTCGCGATCCTTTGCATCGGCCACCGAGTCGGACAGAACTTCGCTGTATGAAAATTGGTACATCGTTTCTTTCGTCTCGCTTGGCTACGGCAGATACCGGAGGAGGCTGAGTTGCTGGATGCGCGAGGTGAGCGCGTAGGAGAGCTCGATCTGCGTCAGGATCTCGTTCACGCGGGTCGACGCCTCGTAAGGATCGACACCCTCCAGATCACGGATGAATGTCTTGAAAAGGTCGATCTGTGACGAGATTCGGTCGGTCGCATCCTGAAGGCGCGTCTCGGCCAGACCGACCTCCGCTTGAACGGATGCGATGGCCGGAATGGCCTCGCCGACAAGGCTGGTGGTGCGCTGATAAAGCGTTTGGCGCGCCTCATCGCCCAACGGTATCTCCAGAAACTCAGATAGCACGGCGGAGGCCATGGCGAGCTTGCGCATCCCGGCGCCGTTGGCGGTGGTGGATGTCTCGGCCGTTTCATTGGCGGCGATACGGCTGGTAATCTTCTCATCGGATGCACCAGACCAGGCGTCGCTCCAGCCGGTCCCCATGAAGGCGGGCTCGATGACCGTGTCCAGAAAATCCTCGATTTGAGACGCGGTTATGCCGCTTGCGGCCGGATCGTTCTGGGCAAAGCCGAAGAATGCCAGGAACTGAGCGTCGAACTGCGCTTTGTTGGGCGAAGCAGGATCGGTGAAATCATTGATGGGTTTCACATCGGTGTTGATGCCGGCAAACAAATACTCGCCATTGAAATTGCTGTTGAGCACGCTGGTCATGGACTCCAGGGCGCGCGTCGCTCCGCTTTTCACGATCGAGGTATCGTTCACGCCGGACAGGGCTGCCGACAGTGTGGCGAGCAGTTCCTGGCTGATGTCGGTCAGCTGCGTAAGGTTATTCTGAGTGGCGGTAAGCCTGTTGGCGGCAAGGCTGTTGGCGTCGATCACGTTCTCCAATCGCGAGATCTCGCGGTCCATGGAGAAGCTGAAACCGGCGCGGGCGCCGAGCGTAGCGCCGGGGTCCGCCAATCGTCCGCTGTCGAGCTCTTTCTGGTTTTTCACCAGGTCGGCCTGCATCCGCATCATCTGGTAGCGGAGCGTCTGCGAGATCGCGCTGGTGGAGACGAAAGACACTTTCATCCTAGCGCGCCACCTCCATCAGATTGGCAAGCATCTCGTCAATCACGGACATGAGGCGGGCCGATGCCTGATATGAATGCTCCAGCTCAAGAAGCAGTGCCATCTCCTCGTCGATATTCACGCCCGTTGTGTTCGCAAGCGCGGTGGCAGTGTGGCTTGCCAGAGCTTCCTTTGCGGCCATGCCGCTTGCAGACTGCTGCCGAAGTCCCTCAAGCCAGCCGATGGTCTCCACCGAGAAGGAAAAGAGGCTTTGCGAACTGCCGAGTCCGGTCGCGGGGTCGAAAAGCTGCGGCGTCTCCAGTCTTTCCACGAAGCTGTTGAGAAGGCCGGAGTATGAAGCGGCGCCGGTCGTGTTGTGAAGATAGGCGGTGCCATTCGCTCCACCATCGCGCAGAAGCTCCGGATCGCCGCCCGCTCTCGAATCCATCGCCGGATTGACGCTGATTCTACCGGCGAGTCCGTCCACCAGAATGCCGTCGGCAGGCAAGGCCGGACCGCCCGGCCAGGTAAACAGCCCTGCGGCATCGCTAAGCGTCCCGCTCGGATCCGACTCCGCAAAGACTGAGACGAGCCCGCGTGCGATCTCATCGAGCTGCCGCTGCATCTGTACGGCGATCTCGTCGCGCAACTGCAGATTGGCTGCAAGGCTTCCTGACGCGGTGGTGTTGCCGCCGCCTGCTCCCGGCGAAAGCGGCACGCCATCCACATAAACCGCGTTGCCCAGCGTCCCGGCGGCATAGGCATTGTTTGCCGTGAAGCTGACCGGCCGCGGGACGGTCTCGAAAAGGGTAACGCCTCCGGTGGTCGTAAGCACCATATCGTTGTTGGCGCGCGTTATGGTGGAGACTGGCAGATAGGCAGAAATCTGCTTGAGCAGGGCATCGCGCCGGTCGAGCATATCGGATACGTCCCGGCCGGTGCGCGTACCGGACACGATTTGCGTATTGACGGTTTCGAATTCCGCCAAAAGCCTGTTCAGATCATCGACAGAGGCCGAGATTTCCTGGTCGATGTCGGTGCGGAAAGACTGGATAGCGGCTGTACCGCTGTTCAGTGAGAGCACCATCTGCCGTGCGGCCTCAACGGCATTTTCCGCCAAAGTGCGGTTGGATGGCGTGGCAGCGTAAGTCTGCAGCGCCTCCCGCAGCTTGCTTAATGCTGTGGCGGGCGATGAGGCGTTGTCGACCCCGTTTACGTTGATTTGAAGCCTGTCGAGGCCCCGAGAAAGAAAGGATTGCCCGTTCCAGCTGGATTGGGCTGCGAGATTCTGCCGAAAGAGCACCTCATCGGTCGCGCGGCGGATGTCACCGATCTGTGCGCCTGAATTGGTGCTGACCAGGCTCGCTGCGCGCCGGGCATAGTCTGGGTTTGAGGCCTCGGAGATGTTGCGCGAAACGATGCTCGTCTGACGTGACGTATTGAACAGCGCCGACTGGGCGATATTCAGAGCACTTGTAAGCGACATCTCTCCTCTTTCTGGCGCGGATCACGCCAGCTTCCTTGGTACTTTGCTATCTCTTCAGGTTCACCAGAAGCTCCATCAGGTCGGAGCCGGTTTGAAACACCTTGGAGTTGGCAGTATAGCTGCGTTGCGACTCGATCATGCTCGTCAACTCTTCGGCGATGTCGACGTTGGAGCTCTCCAGAGCGCCTGACGCGATATCGCCCAATCCGTCCGAACCGGCAAAGCCGATACGCACCGCGCCGGATGCGGCGGTTTCGGCGAAAGCGTTTCCGGACAGCACTTCCAACTGATCCGGGCTCGTTACATTCGCAAGTGGGATACGGTAGAGGGGCTTGAACGAGCCATCGGCATATTGCGCATAAACGATGCCCTCCGCGCTGATTTCGATGCTGTCGATCGAAGTCGGCGGCGTGCCGTCCACTTCCGCGTCGTAGACCTGAAAGCCGGAATCGAGCTGCGAAAGTTGAGAAAGGTCGAGTTCAAGATCGTCGCCGCCGGGAACGGGAATAGTAACCCCTGTCACGCTTGTTCCGGTCAATTTCCCGGTGGTCGGATCAAAGGTAAGCTGGTCCGTCGCAAGCGGTCCTGAAGCGTAGGGAAAGCCGGTGTCGGGCGTGGCGTCAGCACGGTCAAACACAGCGACTTCCCATTCATCGTCGCCGGTCTTTGTAAAGTAGACGTCGAGAAGCACCTGCTCGCCGCGGTTGCCATAGGCCACCAGGGAAGTTTTGACCGAGTATTCGGATGTGCTCGTATTGTCCCCTGCCGTGGATTGTCCCGCTCCCGTATCGACGATTTCCGCGTCCAGCGGCAAGTTGGCGGAGAACACACCATTGCGCGAGGGCGTCGCCACCAGTTCCGGCTGCTTGATGGTGATCGGCTCCAGCCCCGCATAGCCATTGGCCGTGGCCGAAGGCGTGCCGTTAGCATAGCTGTAGCCCATGAGCTGATAGCCGGAGGAATTGACCAGACGCCCATCGCCATCGAGCACAAAGGAGCCGGCCCTTGTCAGATATGGCTGGCCGTTCGATCCTTGTACGATGAAGAAGCCGCTTCCATTGACGGCAAGATCGGTAATAGAGGTAGTATACTGCAGCACGCCCTGAGCCGAGACGGCGTTCCGCACCGTTGATGTCACGCCGCCCGAATTGTAAGAGCCCTGGGTGCCCGGCACGACTAATGTCGAGAATTCGGTGGTGGCTCGTTTGTAGCCGTTGGTGCTGGAGTTGGCGATATTGTCGGCAACAGTCGACAGCCGGTTGGCCTGGGCATTCATGCCGGACACGCCGGTTTTCATCATCCCGTAGAGGCTCATCAGGTTCTCCTATCGCTCTCCTGTCGGCAGCATAGCAGCCGGGGCTTGCACGAAACTGTCCTGTGCCCTTGCGAGGCTTAGGTCATGAGCTGGTAACCGAGATACCGTTTGGAATCGATCGGATCGAAGCCAAGTTTGACGCGCAGCTTCTTGCGTAATTTGCTGATGTGGCTTTCCACTACGTTCTCCTCAACCTCCTCGTCGAAGATGCCGTAGATGGCGTTGAAGATCTGCGTCTTGGTTACCCGGCGTGAAGAGTTACTTGCCAGATACTCCAGAATACGGCGCTCGCGGCGCGGCAACGGAAACGGCTCACCGTCAATTTCCGGATCTCGGCCATCGCTGAAGATGCGCAGCCGGCCGATCTCGGTTGACCTTTGGTCCTGTTGCTTGGCCCGCCGGCTGATCGCGCTGATACGTGCAAGAATCTCCAGTACATGTACCGGCTTTCGCACGACATCGTCCACGCCGCACTCGAAGAGTCTCAGCGTATCCTCAAGGGAGTGCTGCTCAGCGAGTGCAATGAGCGGTGCACGGGTCCGGTCCCGTATACGCCGCGCCGGCGTCTCGGGCGTTCTACACCGGCCGAGAAGAAAGGCGCTGACGGAACTCAAATCCTCATCGGGCGCCGACTCGACCCAATCATTGAATTCGCTGGGCCTGAAGCCCGCTGTTGCCACGCCTTCGCGATTGAAAAGCGAAGTAAACCCCTTAGTGACAAGCTCTCGCTCGTCGACTACCACTATCATCGGCCCCGCCCCGAATCAGTTGTCCACCTAAGAGGTACATGGTGGACGGAATCACAGACAACATATTTTTTTAATAAAACGTTAAGTTTTTTCTGAGGCCCTTCCGGGGCGGAAATTGGCGAAGCGATATTTCTACTTTTAGTTGCAAAACTTGCGAGCTGCCGGTGTCCATGATCCGAAGCCGGTTGCCACCATGTTTGTGATTACGCGGCATAGATAGCGTTTCTGTGCCGGATCATTGTTTGGGCCGGCGTGATAACGAGCAACCGCCAGGGACCAGGTCTCGTGCCGTCCTTTTAATTGCGCCAGAAAGCGTGCGGCATAGTCGACATTCTGCCGTGGATCGAGCATATCCGCCAAGCTGCGGAACTGGTCTCTATGGTAATGGTGGTTGATCTGCATGCAGCCGAGATCGATAAGCTTCGCGCCGCGCTGTTGCGCCTTCCTGAATTCCGCCATTGCGTCGGCAGCGCTGCGCGCGAAGATTGCCTTGCCTTCGATATTGAGAGCGTAGGGCTGCAGGCTGCCTCTTATGCCCGTTTCCGTAAGGCCTACCGCGTAGAGAATGCCGACCGGGATATGATATTTCTGCGAAGCCCGCAGGATTTGCGCTTCGCATGGGTTCGCGGCGGCGATGACCGTTGAGAGAAGGAGACTAGATATAGAGGCCGTTATTTGCCGCAGCATCATCCTGCCGCCTTTCAGTCATTTCCGGCGGGGCGGCATGCGTGTTTGCGTCCTGCCCTCGGGAGCCGCCGGAGTCTCCCTGCTGGCCCTGGTTGGCTCCGGTCTGAAAAGAGGAATCCCGGTTGCCGGAACCGGCGCCGGACTGCGGGGAGGTGCCGGTAGCAGCCTGCTGGATCGTGATGCGATCAACATCATATCCCATAGCGCGAAGAGCATGGAGGATGTCGTCACCGTCGGCCTGGAGCCTCTGTCGCGCGTCGGAGCTCTCTACTTGAATTTCAACCTTTAGTTGATCTCCCGAAATAGTGAGTTGGGCAGTAACGCTGCCGAGCTGAACCGGATGTAGCTGTATTTTAAGGGTGTGGAGCGTCCGGTCTTTACCTGCATGGGCCATAGCGAGTGTTTGCGTTGCATCGGCATATGCAGTTTTGAGCGCAGGATCGGCCTGGAAGGCTGCGAGAAGGCTCGCAGTGGCAGTATCGTAACCCTGCCAGGAGAGAGCAGGCGCGGGGATGCTCTGTGCGCTTATCACACGAACCGGCATCGATGCTTCGCCCGAGGAAGCTCGCCCACTGAAGGCTTCGTCAAACCCGTCGGCGGCGGTTTTGTCGATAGGCGAGGAGCTTGTTGGAGATGAAGACTTTTTACCGTCAGGCCTTTTTTGCTGCTCCGGATCGCCCGCGTTGGGTCTGCCCTCCAACTGCATGTTTAGGTCGCGCGCCCGCAAGTCTGCTGCATCTGAAGGCCCATCCGGTTTATTGTGGTGGATTTCCGAACCGCCGGATGGTGTATCCTGCGATCGCCATATCGTCTCGGCTTCTTGCTGAACCGAGGCGGGAATCGACTGTTTCAAAATTCCCGATATCCCTTGCCCTGCCATATGCGCTTCCGCTTCGGGGGGCGATGCCTCGCCCATATCTTCCGACGGCTCAGCCGGTATTCTGGCGGGCATTGGCGGCACGACGGCGGCGATATCCTCGTTGTCCAGCTGATCTGTTCTCCTTTGGGGAGGCACGCTCTGCGGAAGGAAAAACTCCAACACCCTCTCTGCAAGGCGCCATCTCGGCTGCTCATCCGAGACGGGCGCCTGCACGGCCAGCTTTAGGGGCGTTTCTGCCTCATCTCGCCCTAACCCGTCCTCAAACATTGTTTGAGACGAAGCGGCCCTGCGCTCACGGCCAGGTTCAAGTGCGCTCTGTAAGGACGGAAAGCCCGGCGTGATGGATTGTGTCACCGGCGAGCCTCCGCAATGAGCACATCTATGGATTGGAGCGTCTTAAGCGTGTCTGCGACGAAAGCTCCGTTGAGCTGTTCGTCCTCGCCTTCCTGTGCCACCACGGCCTCGCCCTGCGGAAACGAACCCTGCCGGGCGGAAGCCTCTGATCCAGCGGCGGGACGCGAGAGAATATTCCGTGCCACCTCGCGTGCGGCATTCAGAAGCTTGCGGTCGTTCGGGGAAAGCCTCTTTGCGTCGATATGCTCGAGCGTATGGAGAACGTCCTTGACATCTTCCGATGCCACCAAGGCCATATTTCCGTAAAGGACGCTCCGCGGATCCAGGCCGCCGCCGGAATCCGCATATTTGTCGGCATTGCGTGAGGCGAAGGTAAGAAGATTATCATAGCCCTCGATTGCACTCTGGCGAGCTATGCGAAGGTAGATCACATGCGCTTGGTCACGGCGCATGTTGGCCACGATTTCCTCCACCAATGCCAGGTCGATCTCACCACGAAGAGCGACGACGCCGGAAACGAAAGCCTCCGCGAACTGGCTCGCATAGGGAGAGCGCAGGAACCGCCATGCATATTGCCTGGAGGCGAGGGCAAAACGCTCCGGATCGCGCAACTCGGCGCTGAGCGTTAGCGAACGCCGCAGAGCGGCCTCCTCAATGAGGGTGCCGGGGCTTATAAGCCGCGCCTGATCAAAAAATCTGAGTGCTTCAGTAGGGGCCTGCTGGGCAAGCAGGGAGCCGATGACGAGCGCGAGAGGGGCTGCAAGCTCGGGGTCCAGCGTGGAAAGCTCGGTAGCGCTCAGCATCTCACGCGCGGCGCGAAGATCTCCCCGCGCATACTGAGTGAGGCCATTGCTTAGCCTGCTTTGGTCCTCGTCAAGCTTCAATCTGGAAATGACCGCATCGAGCGTGGCTGGATTGCCACCGCTGGCACTGTAAATGAGGAGCGCGCGGAAATTGTGCGGATTCTCGAAATCGGCCGTGTGTAGCCGTTCGTCGATAATGGCTAGCAGCCGGCGCTGTATAGGCAGCGCAGCGTGATCGCCATCAGCAATCCGGTCCTGCACCAGCTGCAGGGAACGTATCATTTGGTAGGGCTCCAGCCCTTCCGCATTCGCTGAAGCCGTAAGGCTGACGCAGGCCGCAAGCATGGCTGCGCCGAAACACCGCCTCATTGCGGCACCTCAAGAAGAATCTCTATGCGCCGATTGGCGTCCGCGAGAGGACTCTCCGGCTCCTTCAGCTTTCGGTCGGCAAATCCGGCGACCTCCGTTATCCGGGTTTCGTCCAATCCTCCCCTTATCAGCATGTACTGCGCCGCATGCGCACGTGCGGTGGAAAGCCGCCAATTATCGTATGTGTCGCTTCGGAACGGGCGGGCATCGGTGTGGCCATGAATACGAATCGTTCCCGGCTGCCCGGCCAGGGTCTTCCCGATTTTCTCCATTGCGCCCACGAGCGCCCGCTCCGGTACTGCCGAGCCGACCGGGAACATTCCGTTTCGGATATCGTCGGTCACGGATATTAGCACGCCTTCCTCGCCGGCTGACACTGTAACGGAACTGGCGAGCCCTTCCCCATTGAGCGCTTGGGCCAGGGCAGCGCGGATGCCTGCCGCGGCATTCTCATGAGCCTCGTTTGCTTTTTCGTTCGCCGGAGCATCGGGTTCGCCGGCAGTCGCGCTTACTTCTTCAGAAGCGCTCTCGTTTCCGGGGGAGGCACTTTGAACGCCATCTTCAGGTACGCCTTCTGTAGCCGGTTCATTTTTCTCCTCCGGGGCAAGCGGCTCCACCTGGGGTACGCGCTTCAGGCTGAGCGCGTCGCTCGTTTCCTGCTCCGGTTCGATCCCTGCGAGCTGATGCTGGCCTGTCTGCTCCGCTTTGATGTCGGCGCCCGAGGGCTGCTCCCGTGCCTCGTCGGGATCGCCTTCCACGCCGATGCGCGGCATAGCCACCTGCTGCGACCAGAAATCGGGTGCGAACGGATCACGATAGGCTTCGCCGCCCGAAGCTCCGGAAGACGGGCCTGCTATCTGTACTCCGCCTTCTCCCTTCCTGGACACGTTCTGGTCTTGGCCGACATCCGCGGCAATCTCCGCCAGCACGGCATAGGGATTTGAGAAGAAATTCTGGTCGGAATATTTACGTGTATCCGCAAGATCGGTTGCGTTCTGAAAATCAGCGGGACCGGAAGTTTTGTCGTTTTCCCCCGAAGGCTGATCGGTCGACTTTTCGCTTTGGTCCGCTTCGGTGGAGACTTGAGGGCCCTGGCCAACTTCCTCCAGTCCCTTGCGGTTGGTATTCCGGTCGATGAGTTTTACCGGGTTGAAATAGCTTGCGAGAGCGGCGCGCGTCTGCTCGTTGGCGGCGTTGATGAGCCACATGACGAGGAAGAAGCACATCATTGCGGTCATGAAATCGGCAAAGGCGATCTTCCATACGCCGCCGTGGTGTTCGCTATCCTCGTCGTCGCCACCGCGGCGCACAATGATGATCTCGGGTTGGCGCTCATCCTCCGTGGCAAGTGTCACGATAACACCTCCGACAGCGCCGCAGCCCATTCCGCAATGCGAGTCTCAAACAGGCTGTCTTCGATCTCCGCTGTAAGGTCGATACCGGGGGCCTCGCTGAAGTCCATCTGGGCAGCGCGTTCCCCGAGCTTTTCCCTGAGGACCGCTTCGAGAACTTCGGGGCCGCGCACGCGAATGCGCAGGGCTTGGCGATCACGCATTGCCTCGCCAATGACCCCAACGAGTTCGTCAATCGCTCGCTTGCACAAATTTTCCGTCAACGCCGCACTAAGGATGCGTGCAGTAACCGCGGCGATTTTCGCTTCGATCTCCCGTTCCGATTCGGAAAAGCGGACCGCCATCGCCTCGGCGGTTTCGTGTGTAAGGCGGGCAACCACGGTTTCCAATTCAACGGCGTGCCGTTGCCGTTCGGCCTTAAGCTTTGCCTCATATTCGCGTGCGAGGCGCTCTGCGATTTCTACTTCAGCCTGGGAAACCCTTTGCGCAACGAGATCTTCGACCGACTCCTCAGAGGACTTTTTCGGGTTCTCCTCCGCGGCAAAAGCGGGTGCCGGATTGCGGACAGCCGATGTTTGCACACCGAAATCGGGCAGCAGATCCGCGAGAGCGATTGCCGGCATCAGCCCGCGGCCTCCACTTCCGCTCTCGCCCATTTGCGGAGGATGTCCGCGGTCCGTTCCTCATTGAGGTCGACCATGCGTGCGAGCAGGGCCTGCGGCGCCGGCTTTATCTTCAACTGCGGCTCATCGTTCGCCTCTTCCGAACTTTGGACGCCATTCCCGGCGGTCAGCGCCAGCCGCTCGTCAGCCCCTTCCTGCGAAAGTGCCTGAATTTCTTCTCCTGCAGCGGATGCTTCGATTTCTGGGCCGCGCGTGAGTGCAGTGGCAAGTGGCCTAAGCCCAAACCAGGTGATGAAAAAGGCGGCGAGCACGAAGGCCAGTGCATTGATCATCGTCCCGGAATGCCTGCCCAATGCGGCCAATGGGCCAGGCTCCGCCATTTCGACGCCATCCAGCCCGTCGACGAACTCGACGGCTGCCACATTCAGCACGTCTCCGCGCGTCTCGTTAAGGCCAGCGGCAGAAGCAACGACCGTCTCAATCTCCCTGATGCGAGTCTGCAGAGCATCCGGCGCTGCGTTGTCGCCGAGAATGGCGGCAAGACGCCCCTCGTTTACCACGACAGCAATGGACAGCCGTGTGACCTGATAGCCGTTGCTGGAGGTGGCGATGCGCTTCGTATTGAGCTCGTAATTGGTCGTTTCCTCTCGCCGCTCGCTCTCTTCCGAGGAGCGGGGCAGTTCGGCCGGGGCTGGTTCTTCCTGCGGCAGGTTCTGCAACACGGTGGTGGGTGTCGCCGCGGTCTCCCGCGTTGCACTGTCTGCCGTGCGCACGATCTGAACCGAACGCTCCACGCGGGAATCCGGATCGAAGATCACTTCCTCCACCTGCCGTGTGTCGGTATTGACCTCCGCTTTCACGCTTGCGCGGAAATTGTCGGGGCCAAGATAGGGTGCCAGTGCGCGGCGGATATTCTCTTCCACCTGTGCTTCAACCGTGCGTTCGATGCCGATGGAGCGCTGGGCAGTGTTGTTTGCCGGGTCGTCGCCTGCCGCAAGCAGCATGCCTGAGGAGTCGAGGACGGTCACTTTCTCCGCACTAAGGCCCGGCACCGCAGCCGCGACCAGATAGCGGATGCTTGCAGCTTTCGCGGCCCCGTCGATGCCGGATGTGCGGATGACGACAGAGGCGGAAGGCTCCTGTCCTTCGCGGCGGAAGTTGCCGCGCTCAGGCATGACGATATGCACGCGGGCGGCCCTGATGCCGGCGATGGAGCGGATCGTGCGTGCGATCTCGCCTTCGAGCGCGCGAACCCGGGTGACCTCTTGCATGAAAGTGGTGAGCCCAAGCGAGCCCACGGTGTCGAATAGCTCATAGCCGGCATTGGCGCTGGAGGGCAGGCCCTTTTCCGCGAGAAGCATGCGTGCCTCCGCGGTCTTCCCGGTCGGCACCAGCACCGCCGTTCCATCCGATACGACATCGAATCGGATTCCCGCCTCGCCCAGAACAAGGCCGATCTGATTTACGTCCGACCTTTCCAGCCCGACATAGAGCGTCTCATAGGCCGGGCGGTTGAGGTAGATCGCGCCCCCTGTCACCACCGCCAAGGTGAGCGCGAGAACTCCACCCATCATGGCGAGCCGGCGAGGGCCAAGCGCCCTCAGGTTTTCGACAATGGTTCGAAGCTGCTCAGGCAATGCACTCGCTCCCAGGCGGAACACGATTCCAGCCTAGGAGGTGAAGCTTGTGCGAACCATTCGAGCTCCTGCGCGGGCGGGCCGTCTCAGGAGGAAGGCTGTTTTATTTGAACAGGGACAGGATGTTTTGGGCGTTCTGGTTGGCGATGGACAAAGCCTGAATGCCCAGCTGTTGCTGAACCTGAAGAGCCTGAAGGCGGGTCGATTCCTCGTTCATGTCGGCATCGACGAGTTGGCCTACGCCTCGTTCGATCGAATCCATGAGATTGGAAACGAAGTCCTTTTGCAGGTCGAGGCGGTTCTTTGCTGATCCCAGGTTTGCCGCCGCGGTGGACATTGCGGCAAGCGCGGTCTCGATGTCTTCCAGATATGCGTCGATCGAAGCTTCGTCTCCGTTGGCCACGAGATCGATCTGCATGACGTCATGCGCAAGATGCTGCGTCGCGTCGGTTGTCGTGCCGTCCGCGGCAAACAGAGTGATTCCCGCAAGATCGACGGAGATCGTGCCGATACTGACCGTGCCGTCCGAGGCGCGGTTGTAGGAAGCGGCAATGTCCAGCGGTCCCGCGCTATCGGTTGCAAGTATGTTGGTACCGGCGTAGCTGGCGCCGATCGCTGCCGACTTGATCTGGTCCTGAAGGATGTCGATCTCGGCCTGGATCTTTTCCTGGTTTTCCGCGCTTGCGCCGCGCGCATTGATCAGCTTGGTTTTGATCGCGTCAACAGCCTCGATGACGTCGTCCATCGCGGTATAGGCAATGTCGATCCGTCCGGCACCGAGCCCGAGGGAATCCTGGATGGCGGAGAGCGCCTTGTTGTCCGATCGCATCGTGGTGGCAATGGACCAGTAAGCCGCATTGTCGCTGGCTTCGGCCACCCGGTAACCGGTGGAAATACGCCCCTGGACAGTTTCGAGCGCTTTGTTGGTTGCCTTCAGACTCTGCAATGCCACCATCGCAGAGGTATTTGTCATGATGCTTGCCACGCGCTTGCCCCTTCGTCTTCCCGCGCCCCTGCGGGCATGATGGTTAACGATAGGTACAAGTTTATGGTTAACGATTGCTTAACCTGAAACCGCAACAAAAAAAGGGCCGCCTCAAAGGCGGCCCTTCGGCTTTCAGGTCTCTTCTGTTCGGCCGATCAGCGGAACAGCGAGAGAATGCCCTGCGTGTTCTGGTTGGCGATCGAGAGCGCCTGCACGCCAAGCTGCTGCTGGACCTGGAGCGCCGAAAGACGAGCCGATTCCTCGTTCATGTCAGCGTCAACCAGCTGGCCGACACCGCGGTCGATCGCATCCGACAGCTTGGACACGAAATCCTTCTGCAGGTCTACGCGCGACTTGGCGGCACCCAGCACCGACGCCTGCTCTGCGAGAGAGGCGAGCGCGGTTTCGACGGTTCCAAGCGCGGTATCGATCGCCGTATCGTCAATAGCCGCTCCCGAAGCGTCGAAGAACGTGCTGGCGACAATCCCCGAAACAATGCCCGCCGACGCGTCGTCACTCAGCACTTGTGCGGAAGAGCCGGTGATCGTGATCTCATCGATGGCAACTGTCGCGCCCGTGCGGTTATACGAGGAGACGATGTTTACATCGGTACCGTCTTGCAGGATGTTGGAACCCGCATAGTTCGAGTTGCCGACAACCGAAGTGATGTGTTCCTGGAGAGCTTCGATCTCGGTCTGGATCTTCTGCTGGTCTTCCTGGCTGGCGCCACGCGCGCTCACCAGCTTCTGCTTGATCTTGTCGACCGTGCCGATCACCTCGTTGATGCCCGTATAGGCCGTGTCCAGCTTGCCGGCGCCTAGACCCAGCGCGTCCTGTACGCTGGAAAGCGCCTTGTTGTCCGACTTCATCGAGGTCGCGATGGACCAGTAAGCGGCGTTGTCAGAAGCTTCGGCCACGCGCAAGCCGGTAGAGATGCGCGACTGCGTGGTGGCCATGTTCTTGGAAATGGTGTTGAGGGTCTGCAGCGCCGTCATCGCCGACGCGTTCGTATTAATGCTAGCCATGGGAAAAACGCCCCTTAAACAAAACTGACGAGGGACATACCGGGCATTACCGGCAATGACGGAGAGGCCTCATGCCGTGAGTCCTGACGCGAACTCACTCCGTCATGCATGGCAGTGTTTATGCCCGCGAATTGCTACCAAAAGGATAATAGCGGACGGTCAGCTGATTTTTCGGGGGAAGGCGGTTTAAGTGAAAGATCGGACCAGGCTGCCTACAAGCAGATTCCAACCGTCGATAAGAACGAAGAACAGGATCTTGAAGGGCAGGGATATGACTGTCGGCGGAAGCATCATCATGCCCATGGCCATGGTGATCGTCGCCACGATCAGATCGATGACGAGAAAGGGCAGCACAATGAGAAAGCCAATTTCAAATCCGCGCCTGATTTCCGAGATCATGAATGCCGGGATAAGCACCCGAAGATCTGCCTGATCCGTCGTCTGCTGGATTCCGCCGCGTTCAGCGGCGAGATCGGCAAAGAGCGTGTAATCCTCCTCCCGCACATTCGCGCTCATGAACGCGCGAAACGGCTCAGCGATGCGTTCCACGGCGGTGGTCTCGTCGATCTGGTTGGCCATGAGCGGACGCACGCCCTCGCTCCATGCCCGATCGAAAGTGGGCGCCATGACGTAGAAGGTCATGAAAAGCGCCAGGCTGACCAGGATGAGATTGGCTGGCGTGGAGGGCAGGCCGATACCGGTGCGCAGGATCGAGAACACTATGACGAACCGGGTGAAGCTCGTCACCATGATGAGAATGCCCGGCGCTATCGAGAGCACCGTCAGCAGACCGAAAATCTGGATGATATAGCCAATTGTCGAGCCATTGGCTTGACCGGCGAGCGCACCGAGATCGAGCGTCTGCGCGGCGGCCGGGTGGGTCCCGGCAAAGATTGCGAAGAGAAGAGCGAGAAGCAGGCGCATCATTCGTATAGGAAGCTCATGATCAATACTTGCTTCACGCGGTCATCGCTGCGGATGCGCGCGCGCTCGAGAATATCCGACTTCAGGTGCTGAAAGCCGCTGGCGCTCTCGATCTGCTTCAGTCGCAAAGTACGGATATAGGCGAATAGGTCCTGATGAATGGTGCGCGCGAGGGTGGGATCGCTTTCCCCCTCGAAGACAAGCGCCAACTCCATTCGAACCCAAATGCTGGTCGGTTCGGCCAGATTGGTGGTGATGGGATCAAGCGCAACGATGCTCGAAAGAGACTCGTTATCCGGCTCGTTGCCCTCTTGCCCTTCCTGAACGGCTACCTCGGTTTTCCCGGCGTTTTCCGATTGGCCGGAGGCGCTGCGCTCTTCCAGATAGGCGCCTGTCAGCCATCCCATGCCTCCGGCAAGCGCCGTCATAACCAGCAGGGCCGCCGCCTGCATGATGAGCGACGGACCTTTTTTTGTTGTTTCTGCTTGAACGACGAGGGACATGGCTGCGCTTGTCGATCAGAAGGGCAGGACAGTATCGAGGAACTGCTGGCCATATGGCGGCTGTTGCACCTCGGTCAGCCTTCCCCGCCCACCGTAGGAAATGCGTGCTTCTGCAATCCGTTCATAGGAAATCGTGTTGTTTGGCCCGATATCGGCGGGCCGCACGAGCCCTGCGATGGTAAGCACCCTGAGTTCGGCGTTGACGCGCACCTCCTGCGTGCCGGAGATGCGCAGGTTGCCGTTTGGAAGCCTCTCCGTCACGATGGCGGCAATGACCAGCCGCATATCCTCCGAGCGTTTCGTTGCGCCGGAGCCGACGGTCGATGTGCCGGAGCCGATATCCGCGTCGGCTTCCGCCGAACCGGTCGCGCTGCCGATCGCGAACGTACCGGCTAGGCCGAGATTGCGCGTCGCCTGCCGGGACCGTTCCGATTCATTCTCGAATTTGGCCTTATCGTTGATGGATATGACGACTGTCAGGATATCGCCCACCTCAAGCGCCCGGGGATCGGTGAACAGACGGCTCTGCCGGTCGCTCCAGAGCGAATAGCGGCTGACATGGGCCTGCCGCCTGTCCGGGTAATGATAGGCTTGCATGGCGGTCGGCTCGGCGCCGGACCCCACCGGCGAAAGCGCAGGCGGCTTGCCGAGCTCCTCGGTCGTCGTGCAGCCGGCCATGGCAAGGCCGGCGAGGAGGAACAGGGTTCCTGCGATCTTGTTCATGAGGGGTCCTCGGGGCGTGCCGCGCTCGCCATGATGCCGGTCAGCGCAGCGGCCGCTTTGCTGTTCATTTCGTTGAGGATGATGCCGGCCGTGCGCGGCTCGAGCTTCACCAGGATGGCGGCTGCAAGGTCGATGCGCACTTCCGCAAGCCGTTCGGCGGCTGCGTCCGGCCGCATGCTCGAATATATCTGCACGAGGTTTTCCTCGGCCTTGGCAAGAAACGCCTCGCGACGTGCAAGCCAATCTTCGTACTCGCGGCGCTTTTCCTCAAGGGCGGCGATCCGCTTCTCCACTTCGCCCTTTAGCGTCTCGAGCTGTTGCGACTGGAGCATGTAGCGCCTGTCACGGGCCTCGTCGGCGATATTTGTACAGAAGCGTTGCACCTCATCCTGGCTGGTAGCCGAATTTGCTTCGGCCCCGCGCAGACCTGTTGTTCCCGCAGCCAGCAATGCCGCCGTCAGTGCGGCTGCCTTCCATGAGGCCGGCGGGCGGCTATCATTCCCAAGGAGGCTCATGGCCTTTTTAATTCTCCTACTGCAAGACCAGTTCGCCCTGCAAAGCACCGGCAGACTTGATGCCTTGCAGGATCGCGATGATACCATCCGGCTTTACGCCGAGCCTGTTGAGGCCCGAGACGAGCGTCTGCAGGTCCGGCCCGTCGAGCACCGCCACGCTGGCGTCGGGCTGCGTGGCGTCGATCACCGTGTAGGGCTCCACCGCGGTCTCCCCGCGGGAGAATGGCTCGGGCTGGACCACGCGCGGCATCTCGGTGACGCGCACCGTAAGGGCGCCATGGCTGATCGCCACGCGCGAGATCCGAACGTCGCTTCCGATCACCACCGTTCCGGTGCGCTCATCCACGACAACGCGCGCCGGCGCATCCACCTCGACGGGAAGATTCTCGATTTGCGCGTAAAAGCGGGCGGCTGAGACACCTTTCGGCTTCTTGATGATGACGGTCCGTGAATCCTGTTCACTGGCGAGCGGTGCGCCGAAATGCCGGCTTGTATAGGCATTGACCACGTCTGCGACGCGAACGGCCGTTGAAAAGTCCGGGTTCCTGAGCTGTAGCGTCAGTGCCAGCAGTTCGTCGAAGGAGGCGGTGACGCTGCGCTCGATGATGGCTCCATTGGGCACTCGGCCGGAGGTCGGAACGCCCTGTGTGAGCGTCTCTGCCTGTCCCTGGGCATTGAAACCGGACACGATGACGGAGCCTTGAGCGACCGCATAGATTTCGCCATCGGCGGCGCGCAGCGGCGTCATCACCAATGTGCCGCCTGCAAGGGAGCTTGCATCGCCAAGCGAGGAGACGGTGACATCAATCCGCGCGCCGGACTGAACGAAGGGCGGCAGATTGGCCGTCACGATGACGGCGGCCACATTCTCCGCACGGGATCGCCCGTCCTCGGAAGCGATGCCCAGGTTCTGGAGCATCGCACGCATCGACTGTTCCGTAAAAGGAGCGTTGCGCAAGCTGTCGCCGGTGCGGTTTAACCCGATAACCAGACCATAGCCCACGAGCTGGTTGTCGCGGGCGGCCTGAAGCTGGGCGATGTGCTTGATCTGGGTCTTGCTCGCTGCGCCAGCCGGTGCTGCGGCAAGGAAAAGCATCAGCCCCCATAGGAACGCTCTGAGGATCATGACGCCCCGACCTTGACGGTGCCGTCCTGCATGACGATCCCGGTGAAGACCGCGCCGCTGTCCACGTTGCGCACCTTGATGAAATCGCCTGCGGCGCCCGGCTGCAGCGGCACTGCCAGGACCGAGATTGTCAGCGGGCCGTCGGTGAAGACCGCCGTGACAGTCGAACCCTGCTCCACCAGATATGGCTCGCGTACATAGGAGAGGGGAATAAGCCGTCCCGGCAAAAGCGTGCGGCGCGCAACCTTGCCTTCCAGGTCGCCGGGTGTCCGTGCGATGGAGGCAGCCCCGCGCGGGGGCTGCCGCAGCATCATCTCCTGAAGCGCTTCCGCGGAGACAGTCTCGCCGGGGTAGATCACCCGCGTCGGCACCACGACCACCTCCTGCGCATGCGCGGGCATAGCGAAAAGAGGTAGCGCGGCAAGCAGCCCCGCCAGGAAAATCCTTCTCGTGCCTGCGCCGCTTCGCATTCTATCGCATCGCTTGTGTCACGGTCGCAGCCATTTCATCGGCCGCGGTGATGACCTTGGAGTTCATCTCGTATGCGCGCTGCGCCGAGATCAGTTCGGTGATCTCCTTCACCGGATCTACGTTGGAGGCCTCCAGATAGCCCTGCTCCACCGTGGCAAAGCCGGGATCCCCCGGAACGCCGATCGTGGCTGGACCTGAAGCGGGTGTCTCGCGGAAGAGATTGTTTCCGATCGGAGCAAGCCCCGCCTCGTTCGAGAAATTCGCGAGGGTGAGCTGGCCGAGCTCCTGCAGGTCGGCCTGCCCGTCGATGCGGGCGAAAACCTGGCCAGACTTGTTGACGATCACCTCCACCGCATCGGCTGGGATCGTGATTGCAGGCGTTACGGGAAACCCGTCCACCGTGACGAGCTGGCCGGTGGCATTGGTGTTGAAGGCGCCCGCGCGGCTGTAGAGCGGCTCCCCGTCGGCTCCCTCGATCTGGAACCAGCCCTTGCCCACAAGGGCCATATCCAGCTTATTGCCGGTGTTGGTCAGCGAGCCCTGCACATGCACGTTGCGCACCGCCGCGGTCTTGACGCCGAGGCCGATATTGGCGCCTTCGGGCACGATATTCTGATTGGCCCGCTCCGGCACGCCCTGCAAGCGCTCGACCTGGTATAGAAGGTCGGAGAACTCCGCCCGCGCCCGCTTGAAGCCGGTCGTGTTGATATTGGCGATGTTGTTGGCGATGACCTCCAGATTGGTTTGCTGGGCGGACATGCCGGTCGCGGCGATGGAAAGGGCTTTCAAGGGCTACTCCTCAGATCGCCATGCGGCTGATTTCCAGATAGGCGGAGACGATTTTGTCGCGAATGGCGATCGCCGCCTGCAGCGATTGTTCGGCATCCATGACCGCATCGACGACGGCGCGCGTGTCGCCATCCCCCTGCAATGCCTGGAGCGAAAGGTTTTCTGCCTTCGTAAGGCGAGAGACGGTGTTGGTGGCCAGTTCGCTCACCATGGCCGAGAAGGCGTCGCCGTCTGTCGGAGCGGCCGTTTCCGCCTGCTGCAGCACGGATTCCGTGCCGGTCGAGGGAAGATTGGTTATGTTTCCAATTCCGGAAATCATCCGTTGCTCCGCAGAAGGTCGATCGTCATCGAGATGAGTTCACGCGCCTGTTTGACGACCTGAAGGTTGGCCTCGTACCCGCGGTTCGCCTCGCGCATGTCGGCCATCTCGACCAGCATGTTGACGTTGGGCATTTTCACGTAGCCGAACTCGTCTGCGGCCTCATGGCCAGGCATGTATTCGACCGGAAATTCGGCCGGGTCGCGCGCGATGGCGGAAACCTCGACCATGGCGCCGCCGTTTCCGCGACCCAGTTCCGCGGCGAAGCTGATCGTCTTTCGGCGGTAGGGATCTCCGCCCGGCACCTCGCTTGTCGATTGTGCGTTGGCAAGATTTTCCGAGACCACGCGCATGCGCTCCGATTGGGCGGCAAGGCCCGATCCTGCAATTTTTACGGCGGTGGATAACGGGTCCATGGTCAGCCCTTCGCCGTCATCAGGATCATGCGGTGAAAGGCCTTCACAATCGCCGTGTTCAGCTCGAATGCACGGCGCACTTCCCCAGCTTTCACCAGCTCATCCTCAAGCACGACACTGTTCTCGGACGGCAGCATCTTGGGGTTTTCGCTCTCGTCGAGCGAGAAGGAGGCAGGCGTAACCCCGGTATGCTGGTGCTGAGCGTGGGTGGCCTGCATGGCGACACGTGTGCCGTCCAGCACTTTCTCGAAGGGCTCCACGTCCAGCGCCTTGTAGCTGGGCGTGTTGATGTTTGCGATGTTGCCGGCCACCGCTGCCTGGCGGACCGAAAGCCACCGCGCCTGCTGCGTGGCCAGATCGAACAGGTTGACGGGTTCCATCGGCTCTATCCAAGATTCGACTGGTTGCATGCTATGCCGCCAGTCTTGCGCGGGCCTTGCGCATTGTTCAGCGCGAGAGCGGGATCTCGGTTTGCGTGCTGGTGACAAGAACCCAGTTTTGGGAACGTTGCTCAATCCCGACCATGCGGCTTCCGTCCGGCAGGAGCGAGCCTTTCTGCACGATCCAGAAGCCGTCTTCGTCCTCGATTATTCCTCGCCCGTTCTCGGCATGAATAAAGCGGAAAGGACGCCGGTCGCCTGGAAACGGCTGTTCGCTCAGATTGGCTTGCACCGGCGTCTCAGGCACCGTTGCGGTGGGTGCGAAATCGAGCTGCGGCATGGCATCCAGGCCCAGCGGCTGGTGAGGCGCCAAACCCGACAAAGCATCCGGTTGCTGGCTTCCTGAAAAAGCCAGTGGTCTAACGCCGAACTGTTCCTGATTGAAAAAAATATACCAGGGAAAGACGGCGCAGATGCCCGCCAGCGCGATGCCACCCGCCGCCAGCAGCCAATCACCTCGGCGAAACCTGGATACCGTGTCGAAAAGACCGGCAGCTGGAGCTCGATCCGGCCTGCGGTGCTTTTCTTTGGGCTTTTCGGGTGGAGCGTCATCGGCCGGGTTCTCCACCGGCGTTGCATCGGGCAGCACGAGCCCCGCGAGCCTATCCGCCATGAGAGGCCTCCCTCGCCTTCAGATGAGCAGCGAGATCTGCGAAGGGATCCATCGCCGGCGGATCCTTCGGCGATTGCCGCAGAATGTCATAGATCAGGGGAACCTGGCGCACTGCGAGATCGAGCTCCGGATCGAGCCCCGCCTGAAAACCGCCCAGCAGCCGGATATCGCGTGTCTCCTCAAAGCGGGCGATCATTGCTTTAAGGCGCTGCACCACGCGTTTTCGGTCGTCCGTCCAGGAACGGTCGGCGAGCCGCGAAATCGAAGCGAGCGGGCTGACCGCAGGAAAGCGGCCCTGCTCGGCGATCGCCCGGTCGAGCACCAGATGTCCATCGAGGATGCCGCGCACGCAGTCGGCAACCGGGTCATTGTGGTCGTCCCCGTCGACGAGAACGGAAAAGACAGCGGTGATGGATCCATGCCCCGTCTCGCCCGGCCCGGCCCTTTCGAGCAGGCGAGGCAGATCCGTGAAAACCGAGGCGGGGTAGCCGCGTGCCACGGGCGGCTCGCCCGCGCCTGTCGCCACCTCGCGCGTGGCATGGGCGTAGCGCGTGATGGAATCGAGCAGGAGCAGCACCTTCTCGCCGGCATCGCGAAAATGTTCCGCCACGCGCATGGCGGTATCGGCGGCGCGGCGGCGCATCATCGCGCTTTCGTCGCTGGTGGCGACCACCGCCACCGTCTTTTTCATTCCGGCTTCGCCGAGCGTGTCTTCCAGAAACTCGCGCACCTCGCGCCCGCGCTCGCCCACCATGGCGACCACCACGGTATCGAATGCTTCGGCCCGTGCGAGCATCGCGAGCAGCGTCGACTTTCCAACGCCAGAACCGGCAAAGATCCCGATACGCTGGCCAAGGCAGAGCGGCGCGAAGAGGTCGACCACGCGCACGCCGGTAAGAAAGGGCTCTGCGACACGCTGCCTGCGCAGGGCCGCTGGTGTGCGAGGCATGGCGGCAGGGCCTTGCGGCGCGGAACGGATGAGCGCCGGGCCATCGTCGAGGGCGCGCGCCAGTGCATCGATCACCCGTCCGCGCCAGCTCGCATGAGGCCTGATTTCGAGAGTCCCGGTGGCGAAGACGGCCTGGCCAAGGCTGGCTTCGGCGGAATGTTCGAACGGCGCCACGATCACATCGTCTTCGGAGATGCGGACCACCTCGCCGCGGTATTCGCTGCCATGGCTGCGATAGGAAATAATTTGGCCGAGCCGCGCCGTCTTCGAGAGCCCGCGCACCCGGTAATACATGGGCGTGACCTCCGATATGCGTCCGCCATGCCTGACCATCCGTTGCGGATCGCCAAAGCGCTGGTAGACGCATTCCAGCGCAGCAAGAGCGTTGGCCTGCCCGGCTGTATCGGGGCCGGTGTTTTCGGCTGCGCTCTGCTCCATCAGGAGCCCATCGCCTGGATAGCGTCCTTCATGGAGGTGTCGCTATCGCGCATCAGCGCGGTCACCTGCTCGAAGGTGCGCTGCACCTGTATCAGCCGCATCATCTCGTTCACCGGATTGACGTTCGAGTCTTCCAGAAAACCCTGCGCGATGCCCACATCCGGCTGGTCTACCACCGGCTGAGGGCGTGTATCCGGCAGAAAGCCCGAATTGCCGAACCGGGTGGCGTTCGGGCCGGGCGTGAAGGAGAAGAGGCCGATCGCCCCAATAAGTTGTCCATTTTGGCGCAGTATTCCGTCCGCTCCGGCCTCGGGCGGCCCCGCCTGCGGGTCGAGCACCAGCGGCGCGCCGCCGGCATCGAGCACCGCATGACCTTCGAGCGTGACAAGCTCGCCGGTCTCGCGCATGGTGAAGCGGCCGTCCCGCGTCATCACCGGCCCGGCGGGTGTTTCAACGGCAAACCATGCATCCCCCTGCACGGCGAAATCGAAGGGGCTGCCGGTCTCCCGCAGCCCTCCCGCGCGCGTATCGTAGAAATTGCTGCCGGTGGAGACGAAGCTGACCGCCTCCTCTGAGAGGCCCGACATCACGTCGCTAAAGGTGATGCCGCCGGCCCGGAAGCCCACTGTTCCCGCGTTCGCAACATTGTCGGCGAGCGTCGCAAGCCGACGCTCCAGCGCCATCTGGGAAGAAAGCGCCACGTATAGTCCCGTCTGCATGGCTATTTCCTCATCTGTGCGATGGTGAGCAGGATGTCCGTGGAGATGCCGAATTCGGCGGGCTGGCTGAAAAGCGCGGCGATCGAGCTTTGCGGGCTGAAAGAGGGATTGTCGATTTCCCAGAGCGTGGTGAAACGCTGCAGGAATTCCTCCAGCTTCTCAGGGTCGTTCAGCTCCTCAAGATCCAGCCGCTCCTTGATCATCTCGGCCTGCTTGTCGATGTCCGCCTGAGCGAGCGCGTCGGGAAAGCCGAGCGCGGTGCGCACGACCTGCGAAAGCGCGGGGTCGGCGAGGATCTCATAGTAGGATTTCAGGCTGCCGGCCTTGCGCTGGAAATAAAGCGCCAGGCGCACCCCCTCGTTCTGGTTGCCGGCGTCTTCCTCAAGCGTCTGGCGCAGATATTTCTCCACCGTGCCGGTGGTCGAACTGTGGAAGGTGGTGGTCTTTTCGCCGTAACGGGCAAAATTGAAGGTGTCGACGAAATCCTTGTAGCGCTTGTCGGTGAGTTTGTTGACGAAGCTATCCTCGTCGTCGATGCCGCCTTCGAGTGCCTTCACCATCAAGGCCTTGGCATAGGCCATATCCTCCAGCCCGTGCGCTTTCATCGCGTAGCGGAACAGGCGATCGTCGGCGACGAATTCCTCGATGCTTTTCACCTTGCCGATATTTTCCTGATAGTAGGCCGTTTCGCGGCTCACCATCGGCTGCTGTTCCACCCGGTCGATGGAACGCTCTATATCGCGCACGATAAGCTGATAGCTCGTATAGGTGTTGATCACGCAGAGCCCCCGGCCAGTCTGGCAGAGACGCTAGCGCGTCTGCCTTGCGCGAGGCTGTTGGCCCGGCAAACGCCCATTCAAGCCTCACGCAAGCCACGGCAGGTATTGCGGCAAGGGATATTGCTTGGTGAAGGTTGCAAATTGGGCATTCTGCTGGGACTTGTCGTCACCCTTGGCTGCGTGATCGGCGGCTTCATGGCCATGGGCGGCCATCTCGAAGTGCTGATCCAGCCTTGGGAACTCGTCATCATTGGCGGGGCCGCCCTAGGTACATTCCTGGTTGCTAACCCCATGTCGACGGTAAAGGACGCGGGCAAGGCGTGCCTTGAGGCCTTTAAGCATCAGGTTCCGAAAGAAACGGAGTATCTCGAGACGCTTGGCGTGCTCCACAGCCTCATGCGTGAATTGCGCTCCAAGTCCCGCAGCGAGGTTGAGGCGCATATCGACAATCCGGAGGAGTCGGCAATTTTCCAGGCCTTTCCGACGGTCCTCAAGAACTACGATCTTACACATTTTATCTGCGACTATTGCCGCCTCATCATCATCGGCAATGCACGGCCTTTCGAGATCGAAGCGCTGATGGACGAGGAAATCCAGACGATTCGCCGGGACAAGCTGAAGTCCTACCACGCGCTGCAGGCCGTTGCGGATGGCCTGCCGGCGCTCGGAATCGTGGCGGCTGTGCTCGGCGTGATCAAAGCCATGGGCGCGCTCGATCAGTCGCCGGAGGTCTTGGGCGCCCTGGTCGGCGCGGCACTGGTCGGCACCTTCCTTGGCATCTTCCTGTCTTATGCTGTGATCGGGCCCATCGCCACGAAGGTCAAGATCGTGCGGGAGAAGAAGAACAGGCTCTACGTTATCGTGAAGCAGACGCTGCTCGCCTACATGAATGGCTCGCTGCCGCAGGTGGCGCTGGAATTCGGCCGGAAGACGATCTCGGCCTATGACAGACCTTCCATCGATGCGGTCGAGCAGAAAACGCTGGGCCAAGCTCCAGCCGGTGCTGCACCAGAAAAGAAGGCGGCTTGAGCGGCGGATGAAGGCACCCAAAAGCGACCCGATACCGATGCGCGACCTCGTCGTTGAACGGCTGGTAGGCGCGACGGGGGATCTACGCCAGGTCACTGAGGCCGCGCGAACCACGGCCATGAGGTCCTTGCCGGTGCTGCAGGACATCTTCCAGGCGAAGTTTTCCGCACCTCTTGTCCTCGATATTGCTGGTGTCGAGGTTGTGAGGCTCGCGGAGCTGAAACCGGAGCCGGACTCCTTCGACGCACTCGTTGTCATCCCTGCGACTGACTCCCGCGACGCGCTCACCATGCGGCTTGACGCGCAGGCGCTGTCCCTTCTCGTGAGCATTCTCCTCGGCGGTGATCCGGATATTCCGCCTTCGCCCCTCGACCGGCCGCCCTCCAGGATCGAGCTGGATGTAGCCAGGCTCGTTTTCGGCGCTTTCGCACAGGCCTTGAACGGTACGGGAAGCCGCTCCCTCGGTTTGCGCCTGCCTGCCCCGCAGCCTCTTGCAGGGCCGGGCGATTTCAAACGATTCCTCGTCCGCGACGGGCCGGGCATACGCATCGCGTTTTCGCTGGGAGCAGGTCCGGTATCGGGCATCCTGACCGCCTGGCTACCCCATCGGATTATCCTCAAGGCGCGGGCTCCCGCCGCCGAAGATGATTCGCCAGCGCACACGCAGTGGAAGCAGCGCTTCGGCGAGGAGGTTCGTCGCTCGACGGTACAGGTGACCGCCACGATTCCTCTTACGAAGCTCCCGCTTGGAGCACTTGCCAATCTCAAGCCAGGCCAGGTGCTCGAGCTGCAGGAGAACGCGCCGAGGGAAACGCGCCTTTCCGTGCGCAATCGTCCCGTCTTCGTTTGCGAATTCGGCCGTTTGGGCCAGAACTACACCGTTCGTATCAGGCAGCCTTTCGATGACCGGCAGGCCGTCCTCGACGGCTTGCTGGGCGACTGAAGGAGAACGAGATGAGCAAGACACCATCCGCCGTCCACAAAAGCGAAGGCGGGACGCTTGATAAAGCGATAGAGGAGATGCGCAGCGCGCTCCATGAAGAGGCACAGCCGAACATGGATGCGGAAAAGACCGGCTTCCTCGTTGACATTCCCGTTGAGCTGCAGATCGTTCTGGGCAGTGCGGAAATGACGGTATCTGAGTTGATGGCGCTGCAGCGTGGCTCCACCGTCTCTCTCGATAGGCGCATCGGCGAACCGGTCGAAATCATGGTCAATGGCAGGCTGATCGCGCGCGGCGAGATAACGATCCTGGAGAACGATCCGAGCCGCTTCGGCGTGCGTCTGACGGAGATCGGCGGCTCGATCAAGGCTGAATGAAAGCGCGCTTCGGAGACGAATGGTGACCACACCCGTCAGGCTGACCCAGGCAGAAAAGGCGGCCGCCATCCTCGTGGCGATGGGCAAGCCCTCCGCGGGCCGGCTGCTCAAATTTTTCAAGCAGGAGGAACTTAAGGGCCTGATCGAGGCCGCCCGGCGTCTGCGCACCATTCCGCAGGCTGAGCTGGAAAAGGTGGTGCAGGAATTTGAGCGGGAATTCACCGAAGGCGCCGGCCTTGTGGATTCGGGCGACAGCATGAGCACCATTCTGAGCGAGACGCTCCCTCCCGAGGAGCTGAATCTGCTCCTGGGCAACGCGCCTGTAGACGACGCGGGACAGGAGGACGTCTGGAATAGGTTGGAGAAGCTCGCGCCCGAGCGGCTTGTGAAGGTTCTCGAACCGGAGCATCCGCAGACAGTAGCCCTCATCCTCGCCAACCTGTCGCCGCAGATCGCATCGAGGGTGACGATGGCGCTCGACCGTCAGCAGCGGGGCGAGGTGCTGCGGCGGATGACCGCCCTGGGACAGGTGAGCGCGGAAGCGCGCGCTATTGTCGAACGGCGGATCAGCGAAATATTGCAAGCTGAAGCCAACGGCAAAGATGCCTCCGCGGGGCAGGCACTCGTGGTGCGGCTGCTCAACGAACTTGAAAAGACTGAAGCCGACGAGGTGATCCGAGATCTTGAAGCAGTGGGCACACCGGATGTGGATGCCATCCGCGCCCGTCTCTTCTCCTTCGAGGAGATTGTTCATCTTGCCCAGAAGGCGCGCGTTGCGCTTCTGGACGGACTCCCGACGGATCTCGTCACGCTCGCCCTGCGCCACGCGCCGCCGGATGTCGTGGAGGCGGTGCTCTCCGCCCTTGGCGCGCGCTCGCGCCGCATGATCGAAGCTGAGCTTGCGGCACCCATGGAAGGTATCTCGGCGGAAGCGATCGCAGGCGCGCGCAAGCGCATCGCGGCCACCGCGGTACAGCTCGCGCAGCGGGGGACGATTGAACTTCCGTCGGCTGCAAAAACCTCCTAGGCCGGGCCATGGCCGAGGGAGCCGACAAGGAAAGCAAGACCGAAGAAGCCACGGAGAAGAAGATCCGGGATACGGTCGAGAAGGGTCAATTGCCCTTCTCCAGGGAAGCCCCCGTGCTTGCCTCTTTTCTCGCGATCCTCGTTTTCGTCGTCTTCTTCGCGGAAGACAGGGCGGTGCAGCT
The DNA here is from genome assembly GCF_011317445.1 of Chelativorans multitrophicus. GTDB lineage: Bacteria > Pseudomonadota > Alphaproteobacteria > Rhizobiales > Rhizobiaceae > Chelativorans > Chelativorans multitrophicus. The sequence goes on along the minus strand of NZ_JAAAPL010000001.1, from coordinate 1,241,980 downwards.
TGCCGGCTTTCTCGCAATCTTCATCGAGCGGGCCGACGGCTGGTCGCTGAAAACTCAAACGGATGCGATTGCGATTTACCGCATCGTCTTCCTGCAGATCGGGAAAGTGGTAGGCATCGTCATGCTGCTGCTGGTCGCGGCGGGTGTTTCAGCATCCATCCTGCAGAATACCCCGCGCTTCGTGCTCGAACGAATCCAGCCGAAGCTCTCCCGCGTCTCGCTCGCCAAAGGCTGGTCGCGGCTTTTCGGCACGCGGGGGCTGGTCGAATTCGCCAAATCCGTCGGCAAGATGCTGGTTGTGGGCGCTCTCGTCGCCTTCACGCTGCGGCACGCGGATACCCGCCTGCTCTCCGGCATGGTCACCCATCCGGTGGCCTTCACGGTCACGATCCGGGATCTGGTGATCAATATCCTCATCGCCATCGCATTGTTCATGACGCTGGTAGCCGTGGCGGACCTTGTTTGGTCGCGCTTCAGCTGGCGCCAGGATTTGCGCATGTCGCGCCAGGAAGTGAAGGACGAGCAAAAGCAGACGGATGGCGATCCGCTCATGCGGGCCCGCTTGCGCTCCGTGGCGCGGGATAGAGCGCGGCGGCGCATGATGTCAGCGATCCCGCAGGCAACGCTGGTGATCGCCAATCCCACGCACTACGCCATCGCCTTGCGCTACCAGCGTGACAAGGATGCGGCGCCCGTGGTCGTGGCAAAGGGGCAGGACCTTGTCGCGCTTAGAATCCGCGAATTGGCGCGGGAGCACAATATCCCGGTTTTTGAGGAACCGGCGCTCGCCCGTTCCATGTACAAACAAGTTTCGGTGGATAGTCTTATTCCGCCTCAGTTCTACAAGGCGGTGGCCGAGCTCGTCCGCCGCGTCTACATGGCTGGGGGCGTTAGGACAAAGATGAAGGCAACAGCATGAACCGGCAGCCCCATTCCGCAGAACGCGAGGTCATCGTGGCGAGGGCCATCGAAGGGATGGCAAGTGAACTGCGGCTGATAGAGCTTGCCGACTACGTTGCCTTCATCCGGCTGGAGAGCATGGCGAGCATCGCGGATATCGTTGAATCGGCGGCCGAGCTCTACTTCGCGCCCGGCACGTTGAGGCTCGGGCATGGCTGCGAGGCGCATGTGGGCTGGACGGAGGTGCCGCGCATCGTGCTCGACCTGGAATTGCGGCCGAGGGGAGCAACGGTCTATTTCACGCTCACCTTGGGGGCCAGCGATGCATCGGTCGACGTCAAGTATGTCGCCTTTGAAAAGTCGGCCGATGATCCCGAGGCCAACACGGCCTTCTTGGCAAAGGCGCTGGAGGCATCCCGCATCCGCAGGACGGAGGCCGTTAGGGGTTGAGCTGCCCGCGGCGAGGCGGAGCACATAGACGAAGCATGACATTGCCGCGCATTCGCGTTAGGCATCTCCCGACTGGAACTCTCGTCCCTCGATTGCTTAAGCCAGGAGCGCCGGCCATGACCGACATTGCCATGATCGAAGCCGCGCGGAGCCGCATTGCGGGCCATGTGCGCCGCACACCGCTCCTTTTCTCGCCGTTTTTCGATGAAATCGCAGGCCGGCGTGTTCTTGTGAAGACCGAGTCCCTCCAGCTTACCGGCTCTTTCAAGTTCCGCGGTGCCTGGTCGGCGATATCGGCGCTGGACCCGGACGTTCGGGCGAAAGGCGTGCTCGCCTTTTCCTCGGGCAATCATGCGCAGGCCGTGGCGCTCGCCGCGCGAATGCACGGCATTTCTTCCACCATAGTCATGCCATCCGACGCGCCGAAGCTGAAGATCGAAAACACGCGGGCCTATGGCGCCGAAGTGGTGCTCTATGATCGCGCGAAAGAGGACCGTGATGCGATCGGTGTGAAGCTCGCGGCTGAAAGGGGACTTACGCTGATCAAGCCCTTCGACGAGCCGCTGGTCATTGCCGGCCAGGGCACTACGGGCCTTGAGCTCGCGGAGCAGGCCAAGGAAATAGGCGTGGAAAGGGCGGAAGTGCTTGTCCCCTGTGGAGGTGGCGGACTCACCTCCGGCATAGCGCTAGCGCTTGAAGCGCGTGCACCCCGGCTCAAGGCGCGCCCCTGCGAGCCCGCGGGCTTCGACGATGTGACCCGCTCCCTCGCTTCCGGGAAGATCGAGCGCAATGCGGCGATGTCAGGTTCGATCTGCGACGCCATTGTCACGCCGTCGCCCGGCACGATCACCTTTCCGATCCTGAGGCGGCTTTGCGGCGCGGGAATCGTCGTAACCGACGAGGAGGCGCTGCATGCAATGGCGCTGGCCTTCACCCGGCTCAAGATCGTGGTAGAGCCGGGCGGCGCGGTGGCGCTCGCGGCAGCACTGTTCCATGGCGAGGAGATGGCGGCTGACACGGTTATCGCGGTTGCCTCCGGCGGCAATGTGGATGCCGCCTTGTTTCGGCAGGCTCTGGAACGGTTTGCTTAGATCCTACTGGAAATCATAGACACTGAATCCAGTCACCATCTCATCCAGGCCAAGTGGTCGGGTGAGGGGCGGTTCGGCGCGCGCAAGACAGCCTTGCCGCTCGCAAACCCGGCAGGCGGGGCCAATGAGCGTGGCCATGTTCGGATTCCCCGAAAAGCTCGCCCCATAGATGATGCGGTCTTTGTGCACGGCCTCGCAGCCGAGAAGCAGGGCCGTGCGGCGCGGCCGCTCGTGATATGCGGCCTGAGGCCCGTCCACCGTACGGGCGATCGTGAGGAAGGCATCGCCATTCGGCATCGCCACCGCATCGGTCAGTATTTGGCCCGGCTGGGCGAAAGCGGCGTGAATGGCAAGCTTCGGGCAGCCACCGCCGAAACGGCTCTGAGGAAACCCTTGCGCGCCGGCGCGCCGCAGCCTGTTGCCTGCCGCGTCAACCTCCAGCAGGAAAAACGGGACGCCTGCCGCGCCCTCGCGCCCGAGCGTCGTCAGGCGATTGGCCGCTTGCTCGAACGAGACCTGGAATCGCGCCGCCAAGACGCTGATGTCGTAACGTGATTTTTCAGCCGCCGCGAGAAAGGGCTCATACGGCATCATGAGCGCATGGGCGGCATAGCGCCCGAGCTCGAAGCGGGCGAGACGTTTCGCCTCGTCCGAATGCAGTTTGAGCGCGTCGATCTCGATGGCTATCGCGGCGCGCATGCGGATGAGCGAGGCTTCGATGGCGATCTCGCGCAGCTGATCGGCCGGGGAAAGGCGCTCGGAGATGAAGAGCCGCTGCGAATGGCGGTCATAGCGCCGGCGCCAGGTCGGCATCGTCGCCGCTGGCAGGACACGCACGCTGATGCCGTGCTCGCGCACGAACCATGCCTTGAGCACGCCGAGCAAATCACCTCCGGAAGCGAGTAGGCGGTGGAAGGCTTCTGCTTCCTCTTCAAGTGCCGGAAAATGGTTGGACCGGCATTCGAAAACCTCGCGCACCTCGTCCACGGGCAGGCGAGCGGACGAGATGGCAGCCGTTCGGCCTTCCCTGGAAAGCATGTCCGAAAGGTCGGTGAGCCTGCCTGCCTGCTCGCGATAGGCTCGGTAGAGCTTTATCAGCGCCGCTGCTGCATTGGGTGCTGCATCCGCAAAATCCAGAAGCTCGCTCTCGCCGGGCAGTTCGCCCGACAGAAGCGGATCGGAGAAAACCTCCCTGAGATTTGCAAGCGAAGCACCGGCATCCGTCTGCAACTCGTCAGGGTCGACCTTGTAGACCGAAACCAGCTTCAGGATGAGCTGCGCCGTCAGCGGGCGCTGGTTGCGCTCGATGAGGTTGAGATAGGATGGCGAAATGCCCAGGCCCTCCGCCATCCCGGTCTGGGTGAGGCCCTTGGAATGCCGGATGCGCCTGACGCGGGCGCCGGCAAAAACCTTTTGAACGTTCAGCAAGCCCAGTCTCCTTTACAGCAATTTACAAGGCTGTGTTTCATCCCGATAGCTCTTTTACATTTTTTACAATTTTACCGTCTCCGTTGTAACAGGCGAAGACAGCTTCACTCGAAATCCTATAGAACCGCACGACAATTACGTGTCTTTCTAGCCCTTCTGACGTAAATCCCTGTCATAGCAAATGCCGATATGGCTCGTGCAGCCTTCTATTGCACGAATGCAAACCTCTGATGGAGATACTATGACAGATTTTTACACTCTTGTCCCCTCAGCTCCCGCGAGCCGCTTCGATGGCATCGAGCGAACCTATTCGGCTGAGGACGTGCGTCGGCTGCGTGGTTCCGTGACGATCCGGCATACGCTTGCCGAGCAAGGTGCCAACCAGCTTTGGAAGCTGTTGCACGAAGAGAACTTCGTGAACGCGCTGGGTGCGCTTTCCGGCAACCAAGCGATGCAGATGGTGCGCGCAGGGCTGAAGGCGATTTATCTTTCCGGCTGGCAGGTGGCGGCGGATGCCAACACCGCCTCGGCGATGTACCCCGACCAGTCGCTCTACCCGGCCAATGCCGGGCCGGAGCTTGCACGCCGCATCAACCGCACGCTTCAGCGAGCCGATCAGATCGAGGTGGCGGAAGGGAAGGGGCTCTCGGTCGAGACCTGGTTCGCGCCCATCGTGGCCGACGCCGAGGCGGGCTTTGGCGGGCCGCTCAACGCGTTCGAGATCATGAAGGCATATATCGAGGCGGGTGCAGCCGGCGTCCATTTCGAGGATCAGCTTGCCTCGGAAAAGAAGTGCGGCCACCTCGGCGGAAAGGTGCTGATCCCCACCGCGGCTCATATCCGCAACTTGACCGCCGCGCGGCTCGCGGCGGATATCATGGGCGTGCCTTCGCTTATCGTCTGCCGCACGGATGCGGAGGCTGCCAAGCTCATCACCTCCGATATAGACGAGCGCGACCAGCCCTTTGTGGATTATGAGGCGGGGCGCACCGTCGAGGGCTTCTATCAGGTGAAGAACGGGCTAGAGCCCTGCATCGCGCGCGCCGTGGCTTATGCACCCTACAGCGACCTCATCTGGTGCGAGACCTCGAAGCCGGATCTTGAGCAGGCGCGCAAATTCGCCGAGGGCGTGCACAAGCACCATCCGGGCAAGATGCTGGCCTATAACTGCTCCCCGTCGTTTAACTGGAAGAAGAACCTGGACGACGCGACCATCGCGAAATTCCAGCGCGAGTTGGGCGCCATGGGCTACAAATTCCAGTTCATCACACTCGCCGGCTTCCACCAGCTCAATTACGGCATGTTCGAGCTGGCGCGCGGATACCGCGACCGGCAGATGGCCGCCTATGCCGAATTGCAGGAGGCCGAGTTCGCCGCCGAGGCGCGCGGCTACACGGCCACGAAGCATCAGCGCGAGGTGGGCACGGGCTATTTCGATGCCGTGTCCCTGGCGATCACGGGGGGCCAGTCCTCGACGACCGCCATGCACGGCTCCACCGAGCATGATCAATTCACTCAGGCCGCCGAATAGCGGAAGGAATGGAGGCAGGCATGAAGATCTCTGTCAAGGAACGCGTCGAGGCCCAGGCGACTTCGATGGACGATGCCCAGCAGGTGGCGATGCGCCGGGTGGCGAACGACCTTCATCGCCTCAATCAGGCGGTTGTCGAGGCGGTGCAGTCCGGCCTGTCGGTCGAGCTCATCCGCACCGCCCGTCACCACGGCGGCAGCGGCAACTGGGGTGACCTGCTGACGCCGATTATCGTGAGGAATGTGGGCGCGGCCGAGTAGCCACGCCTATGGCGAGGAGACCGCCTCCCGCCCTGCGGGAGGCGAAACTTATTGCCAATAGCTTTGCCTAGACCGCTGCGCCTTTGGACCGTTCAGGCATGGATCCTCGGGTCAAGCCCGAGGATGACGATTGCAGGTGTGTAGCCGCCAATCGCCATGCTGGTGATATGCGGAAACCTCTCCTCCTCGTCATCCTCGGGCTTGACCCGAGGATCCATGCCTGAACATGTCCGCACCACCAGCGGTCAGATATGTGTGCCCGTAGGGTTCACTCCCCGTAGGGCACCCAGATGTTTTTCACCTGCGTTGCCCGGCGCAGGAACTCGCGGCCCTTCGCCTGACGGTCGTCGAGCCAGTCGCGCACCTTGCCGCCGCTCACCCAGGTGGCCTTGAGGTTTCCGCAGGAGGTGCGTTCGATCATGGCGCTGCCTTCCTTGGAGCCGAAATACCACATGGCCGCGACCTCATCATGCTCTGCGAGCGTCTTTGCAAGCACGTCCTTCTCGCCGGTAACGATGTTCACCACACCGCCTGGCACGTCCGACGTATCGAGCACTTGGTAGAGGTTTGTGGCAATTAGCGGGTGGCGCGTGGATGGGATTGCCACCACGCGGTTGCCCATGGCGATTGCCGGCAGCACAAGCGAGATAAAGGCAGCAAGCGGCGCTTCCTCGGGCGCCACTATGCCCATCACGCCCCACGGCTCGTTCATGGCAAGCGTCACATGGCGAGATTTGGTGGCATGCACCGCGCCGTCATATTTGTCGGCCTGGGCGGCGTAGTAGAAGATGCGCCTCAATGCTACGTCGAACTCTGCCGCCGCCGCCTTACCGTTCCGACCGGTGCTTTCAGAGAGAAGTTTGACGAACTCCTCCCGCCGCGCTTCGAGATTTTCCCCGACATAGTAGAGCACCTGCGCGCGGTTATGCGCGGTCACGCCGCCCCACGAGGCGGCCTTTACCGCCGCCTCCACGGCGTTGCGGATGTCCTTGCGGTTGCCGAGCGGCGCCTGGCCGATCACGGCTTCCCCTTTGCCCAGCACGTCATAGGAATAGCCGCCGTCCGGCCGCGCCTGCTTCCCGCCGATATACATTTTCGCCGTGCGGTCGATCCCGGCAATGCTCGCGAAGCGCCGCTTCGCCTCCGCAGCACCGCGCGGCTTCAAAGGCGCGGGTTCTTTCCCGGGCTTCAGCGCCTTTTCGACATCGCTGACGAGATATTCATAGAGCCCTTCGCGAGCGCCCTCGCGGCCGAAACCGCTTTCGCGATAGCCGCCGAAGCCCGCGCCGGCATCCAGCATATTGGTGCAGTTCACCCACACAACGCCAGCTTTTACCTTTGCCGCCGCGTCGAGCGCGACATTGATGTTTTCCGACCAGATGGAGGCGGCGAGCCCGTAACGCGTGTTGTTTGCAAGCGCCACCGCTTCGGCTGGGGTGCGGAATGTCATGGCCACGGCGACAGGCCCGAAGATCTCCACGCCGCAAACCGTCGAAGCTGGGTCCACATCCGTGAAGAAGGCAGGCGGGAAGTAATAGCCCTTTTCCGGCAGCTGCCCCTTTGCCCGCCAGAGCGTGCCGCCCTCCTCCTCGCCCTTTTTCACGAGAGCGGTGATCCGCTGCAATTGCTCTGCCGAGACAATGGCGCCCACATCGATGCCTTTATCGAGGGGGGAGCCGACGCGCAGCGTCTCCATGCGCCGGCGCAGCTTGTCGTAAAAGCGCTCGGCAATCCCTTCCTGCACGATCAGGCGTGAGCCGGCGCAACAGACCTGGCCCTGGTTGAACCAGATGGCGTCCACCACGCCCTCCACCGCGCCGTCGAGGTCGGCGTCCTCGAAGACGATGAAGGGCGATTTGCCGCCAAGCTCCAGCGACAGCTTCTTGCCCGAGCCCGCCGTCCGCTCGCGGATGATGCGGCCGACCTCGGTAGAGCCGGTGAAAGCGATCTTGTCGATGCCTTCATGATCGCAAATGGCAGCGCCCGTGCTCCCGTCACCATGGACAATGTTGACCACGCCCGCGGGCAGGCCGACCTCCAGGCAGATTTCCGCAAAGGCAGCGGCCGTGAGCGGCGTCAACTCTGCGGGCTTGAGCACGACCGTATTTCCCGCGGCGAGCGCCGGGGCGATTTTCCAGGCGAGCATCAGCAGAGGGAAGTTCCACGGGATGATCTGGCCACACACGCCTACCGGGGAAAAGCCCTCGAACTCGCTTTCCACCATCTCCGCCCAGCCGGCATGATGATAGAAGTGGCGGGTGACGAGCGGAATGTCGATGTCGCGCGTTTCGCGGATCGGTTTGCCATTGTCCGTGCTTTCAAGCACGGAGAAGAAGCGCTCGCGCTTCTGTATGTGCCGCGCGATCGCGTAGAGATATCGCGCCCGCTCATGACCTGAAAGCGCCGACCATTTGGGAAAAGCCGCGCGCGCGGCCTTCACCGCCGCGTCCACATCGGCGGCGGTGCCTTGCGCCACGCGAGCAAGCTCGGCTTCGGTCGCGGGATTGATGGAGACGAAGCTTTCCGCGCCTTTCGGGAAGGTAAATTTCCCGCCGATGAAATGGCCGATGCCGGAAGCGCGGGCCTTCAGCCAGGCGACCACGTCCTCATTCGCCTCCGGGGCTGGCCCGTATTCCATCCTGCGCATGATGTCCCTGATCTGTTCCATGGCGTGCTGCCTCAAGCGAGGGGATGCCGATAGGACGCCGAGTAGCGCCCGGTGGCGAAATGTTCGAGTTGCCTTTCGATGTCGCCCAGCATGGAGCTGGCGCCGAGGCGGAAGCGGTCCGGCATGGTCCAGTGCGTGTCCAGTTCCTCCTTCATGAGGATCAGCCAAGCGAGTGCATCCTTGGCGGTGCGCATGCCGCCGGCCGGTTTGAAGCCCACGGTCTCACCGGAAAACGCCTGATAGTCGCGTATGGCGCGCACCATGGTGAGCCCCACGGGCAGAATGGCGTTCACCTCTTCCTTGCCGGTAGAGGTCTTGATGAAGTCGGCGCCAGCCTGCATGGCAACCATCGACGCGCGGTAGACATTCCTGAGCGTGGCAAGGTCGCCGGTGGCGAGAATGGTCTTCAGATGCGCATGGCCGCAGGCCTCGCGCATGGCGCGCACCTCATCATAGAGTGCGGGCCAGTTCTGCGTCAGAACGTGCTCGCGGGTGATTACGATGTCGATCTCGTCAGCACCTTCCTCGACCGCATAGCGGATTTCCGCAAGGCGCTGCGGCAAGGGCGTTAGGCCCGCCGGGAAACCAGTGGCGACGGAGGCGACAGGAATGCCCGAGCCCTGCAATGCCTTCACCGCATGCGGCACCATGGTTGGGTAAACGCAGACCGCGCCCACGGTGATGCGCTCCTCCGAAAGCCCGAGCGCCGCCTGCAATTCATCGGAAAGCGGCTTCTTCGCCTTTGCGCAGAGCCGGCGCACGCGGCCAGCCGTATCATCGCCGGAAAGCGTGGTGAGGTCGATGCAGGTGATGGCCCGCACGAGCCAGGCAGCCTGCCATTCCTTCTTAACCGTGCGGCGCGTCGTCAGGGTCGCTGCGCGCCGTTCGGCGGCGGACAGGTTCACCGCCGCGTCCTCGAACCATTCGGGCTTGAGTGCGGTGCCCCGGTTTCGGCCCTCATGTCCGGCTGTGGGCACTGCTTTGATGGTCGGGTGCTTTTCCGGCAGGACCATGCACGATCCTCCAATGTCGAGCGGTTGCGCAGAACGGTCGTCGCAATGATACGGCCGCTCATCGGGTTTGGATAGACGATGTGAGAGGTTAGGGGCTTAATGCTCCATCACGATAGGCGGCTTGATCTTGCGCTCGCGGAAGAAGATGAACAGGCCACTCGCCACAATGATGCATCCGCCGATAAGGACGGAGGAGCGGGGGATATCGCCGAAAAAGGCCCAGCCGAACACCACTGCCCAGGGCAGCAGCGTGTATTCGAACGGCACGACGACCGTGGCGTCCGCCAGTTTCATGGCGCGGCTGACGCCCATATGGCCCAGCATCGATATCACTCCGAGAAGTCCGAGCAGGAGAAAATCGAGACCGCTCGGCGTCACCCAGCCGAATGGCGCGGTGAAAAGCCCTAAAAGCCCGGCTGCCAGGATCTGCCAAAAAACCAGGGTCGTGTCGGCTGTGCCGCGCAATGCGCGTGATGAAAGCATCATGAAGGCGAAGGCAAAGCTGCCCAGGATTGAGATCACGGCGGGTGGGGTAAGGGCGGCTGCCGAGGGATCAAGTGCGACCACCACGCCGACAAACCCAATGAAAATAGCAGTCCATCTCCGCCAGCCCACCTTCTCTCCCAGGAGCAGAGGCGAAAGCGCTGCCACGTAAATCGGCGCTGCCAACCAGTAGGTCATGACATCCGCCAGCGGAAGATATGCGACTGCGAAGTAGAAGCTGAAAACCTCCCCGGCGGCGAACAGAACGCGAAGGAACTGTAGCCCCGGCCGCTCCAGTTGAATGAGGGGGCGCAAGCCGCCTTTCCAGAGAAAGGGTGCAAGCACGATGAGAGCGACCACGCTGCGCAACAGGAGCACCTGTCCAACCGTATAGGTGGCCACCAGCCACTTTCCCAACGCGTCATTGAGGGAAAAAAGGAGCATGGCCGCAAGCATGACGAAGATGCCGAGCCGCGTCGTGTCATGCTGTTCCGCCAGTGGCCCGGTGCTGGATTGGGTAGTCATGCTGGGGTCTTCCGAATTGCGGGGGGAGCGTTGTAGGCTTTCTTCCATGCCTCTATACGGTCGCCGGCAGGACTGAGAAGGGCGCTGCGAGAAGGATCACTTGGGCCAGTCCGGCCGCCCGGCGGAAAAGCTCGATCCGGTGCACCTTCCGATAGGTTGGAGAAGGCTCCTGCGTTCTCTATGATGCGAATCTAACTCTCTCGGGAGGAGGAGCGGAGGAGCTTTGGAAAACTCGACGCCCCCGGCGGTGATTATGGGTGTGGCAGGAAGCGGGAAAACTGTCATCGGTTCCGCACTCGCCGAAGCGCTTGGTGTTGCCTTTATAGAGGGGGATGACCTTCATCCACCGGAAAATGTCGCCAAGATGGCCAGTGGACAGCCGCTGACCGACGAGGACCGGATAGGCTGGCTTGACGCCGTCGGCCGCGCCATTGCCGAAAACCGCCGCCCGGCGGGCGGCGCGGTTACCGCCTGCTCCGCTCTCAAGCGTTCCTACCGCGACCAGTTGCGGCGCCTTAATCCCTCTCTCGTTTTCATTTACCTGGCGATCAACCCGGATACGGCGCGCATTCGCGTTACGAATCGCAAGGGGCACTTCATGCCGCCGACGCTCGTCGCAAGCCAGTTCGCTGCCCTGGAGCAGCCCGGCGATGATGAGGCCGCCTTCACGCTGAACGGATTGAGCCCCATAGATGAACTGGTCGAGGCGGCCGCTGAGCTTTTAAGAAAGCAAAGTGGCGCAAGCTGAGTGCGCCATTTGCCGCTGGCAGAGGTTGCGCGCGAAAGCCTCCAGCCACGAGAAACGTCACCTGCGCTTGAACGCTTCCGCGAGTGCCGCGCCGAGAGCGCCCTGAGCCGGCCCGCTTTGCCCGCGCGTTCCGCCGCGGTCGTTGCCCGGTTGGGAATTGCGGAGGGGCTTGCCGCTCTCGCGCGGCTGTTGCGGCCTGGAACCTGCATCCCCGTCGCTGCGCATGGAAAGGCTGATGCGGTTGCGCTTGATGTCGACCTCAAGGACGCGGACCTTCACCACATCACCCGCCTTCACCACCTCATGCGCGTCCTTAACAAAGCGGTTTGCGAGCTGCGAAACATGCACCAGCCCGTCCTGATGCACGCCGATATCGACAAAAGCGCCGAAGGCCGCAACATTCGTAACGGTGCCTTCCAGCATCATGCCGGGCTTGAGATCCTTGATGTCGTCGATGCCGTCGGCGAAGGTCGCGGTGCGGAAGGCCGGCCGCGGGTCGCGGCCGGGCTTTTCCAGCTCTGCGATGATGTCGCGGACGGTAGGAAGCCCGAAGCGCTCGTCTGCGAAAACGCGCGGATCGAGTGCTTTCAATGCGCCGCTATCGCCCATGAGTGAACGCACGTCCCGGCCGCAGGCGGCAACGATCCTGCGCGCCAGATGATAAGCCTCCGGGTGCACGGCGGAAGCGTCCAGCGGTTCGGTTCCATTGGTGATGCGCAGGAAGCCCGCGCATTGCTCGAAGGTGCGTTGTCCAAGTCGCGCCACCTTGAGCAGATCCTGGCGGCTTGCATACGGGCCGTTGATGTTGCGGTGCGCGACGATGGCTTCTGCGAGGGAAGCGCCAAGGCCCGAGACGCGGGCAAGCAGGGACGCAGAGGCTGTGTTGAGGTCGACGCCAACGGCATTCACCGCATCCTCCACCACCGCGTCGAGCGAGCGTGCCAGCCGGTATTGGTCGACATCGTGCTGGTATTGCCCGACACCGATCGATTTCGGCTCGATCTTGACGAGTTCGGCGAGGGGATCCTGTAATCGGCGGGCGATCGATACGGCGCCGCGCAGTGACACGTCGAGCTCCGGGAATTCCGCCGCGGCGGTCTCGGAAGCGGAATAGACGGAAGCGCCCGCTTCGGAGACCACCACCTTGATGGGCTTGGGCGGCGGCATGTCGGAGAGCATGTCCGCAACCAGCTTGTCCGTTTCCCGGCTGGCGGTGCCGTTGCCGATGGCAATGAGTTCGACCTGATGCTTGCGAATGAGGGCGGCGAGTTCGGTTTGCGCGCCCCGCACATCATTGCGGGGCGGGAACGGGTAGACGGTCGTGGTCGCCACCAGCTTTCCCGTACCGTCAACGACGGCGACCTTGACACCCGTGCGGATACCCGGATCGAGCCCCATGGTCGGACGCGAGCCTGCGGGCGCAGCAAGCAGCAGGTCTTTCAGATTGCGAGCGAAGACGTGAATTGCCTCTTCTTCCGACCTCTCCCGCAGGTCCCGCATGAGGTCGAGCGACAGATGCAATGAAAGCTTCACGCGCCAGGTCCAGCCCGCGACTTCCATAAGCCACCGGTCGCCCGGAAGCGCGTCGCCGATCCGGTAGGCAGCGGCGACCATGCGAACGACCGGCTTTACCGGCGAGGGGTCGTCGGCGTCGACTTCGATATCGAGCGAAAGCACATCCTCGTTTCGCCCGCGAAGCATGGCCAGTGCCCGGTGGCTGGGCACGCCCGCCCAGCGCTCCACATGGTCGAAATAGTCGGAGAATTTCGCGCCGGCCTCTTCCTTGCCCTCCACCACGCGTGAGCGCAGGAAGGCTTTCTCCTTCATATATGTACGAAGCCGGCCGACAAGGTCGGCGTTCTCCGAAAACTGCTCTGCAAGGATATCGCGCGCGCCTTCAACGGCTGCCTTCACATCCGGCACCTCATCCGTGACGTAGGCTTGCGCCAATTCTCGTGGCACAGCGGCTCGATCCGCCAGGATCGCTTCGGCAAGCGGCCCAAGCCCGCGCTCCCGCGCGATTTCCGCCTTGGTGCGGCGCTTGGGCTTGTAGGGAAGATAAATGTCCTCCAGTTCGGCCTTGGTGCTGGCGGCCGCGATCTTTGCTTCCAGTTCGGGCGTAAGCTTGCCTTGCTCCCGAATCGAGGAGAGGATCGCCTCGCGCCGCTGGTCAAACTCGCGCAGATAGGTCAGGCGCTCGGACAGCAGGCGCAACTGGGTATCGTCCAGCCCCCCGGTCACTTCCTTACGGTAGCGCGCGATGAAGGGAACGGTCGCCCCCTCGTCCAGCAATGCAATCGCCGCCTGGGCCTGCTCGGCCCTGGCCACGATCTCGGCTGCGATGAGGGAAGCGATACGATTGATGTCTGTAGCCATGCCAGTTCCAGAATCGATGAACGGGTCGGGAACATAGTGATATTCCGTTGACCGGGCCAGCGATGCTTATCCACAAATCAGCACCGCACCTCCCGCGACCGCTCAAACATCTAGCGCGTCGTCTTTTGATCGTGAAAGCTTCTAGTCGACGGGATCGCCTACCGTATCGGCGACGACTGCCCCTCGGCGCCCCATCGGTTCTGGTGGTCCGGTCGTGGTGTCGCGGGCGGTCTGATGTTCGATTTCTGCATCGATCTCCGCGCCGACGATAAGCACGACGACGGAAATCCACGTCCACATCATCAGACCGATAATGGCGCCCAGCGAGCCATAGGTGGCGTCATAATCGGCAAAATTCTGCAGATAATAGGAAAACGCGACCGAGGCGGCGAGCCAAACCAATGTCGCAATCACCGCGCCCCAGCTAAGCCATCGCCATTTCGGGCGTTCCCTGCTCGGCCCGAAGCGGTAAAGCATCAGGATGCCGAACATGCTCACCAGCAAAAGAGTGGGCCAACGCGCGAAAGCGATCAGCGTCTCCGCCCACGGCGAAAGCCCCAGAATGGCAAGAACCGCCGGCACGACGCCGACGGCGATGATGAGCATTATCCCAAGGACAAGCGTTGCGAGCGTGAAACTGAGCGAGAGCAGGTTGAGCTTTATGAAGCCCCGCTTCTCCGTCTCGTCATAGGCAACATTCATCGCCTCGAAGAGTGCCTTGATCCCGTTATTGGCGCTCCAGAGGGCAATGGCCAGACCGATCAGAAAGCCGAGCCCGAGCGATTGGCTCCGCTCGCTGACAAGCGCCTGCAATTGTTGCTGCACGATTTCTATGGCGGTGGGAGGCAGCAGGCCCCCGAGATAGGCAATGTGGTCGGCAACGGTGACCGGGTCTGAAACAAGCCCGTACAGGGAAACGAAAGCTGCGAGCGCGGGAAAAAGCGCCAGAAGCAGGTAGAATGTAACGCCTGCCGCGATCAGCGTGATGCGGTCTTCCCCGATCTCGCGAAAGACGCGCCAGCCGATATCCTTCCAGCCGGTTGCCGGGATTTCTGACGGGCTTCGGGCGTCACGTCCCCGGTCAACCTCTTGATTCGTTGCACCTGTCATTGGGCGTCTCGATGTAAACTCTACCCCAATCGAGCCGGGTCGAAATCGTTCCTGCGGGCTGATCCCGGTTAGCGAGGCCAGCTGCCTCGCCGGGCGGCGCGATTTGCCGGTGCCGTCCACAAGAAATCGCGCTTTTTCAGCTCGGATCTTCCGCAATGGGATGCGAGCGCATTAACCATTCGTTAACCTGGGATAGCATAGACCCGAGCAACCAAAAATTAACCAAGATCACCAAAGTGCTAACCGATTCCCGACCGATCCGTCTCAAGGGGCGTTCCTTTCTTGCGCTCACTCTCACGCCTGAGCTGCCGCTGGAGGGGTGGCTGGCGCGGCTGGATGATCTCGCCTCGCGATCTGCCGGCTTTTTCCTGCGCAAGCCCGTCGTGCTTGATGTCGAGGGACTGGAGATAGATCGGGCGCGGCTGAAGGAACTCATCGACGAGCTTGGAAGGCGCGGCGTCCGGATTATGGGACTGGAAGGTGCGCGTGCGTCTCAGTTAGGTGCCGATATGCCGCCTCCAATGGCGGGAGGCCGGCCCGGCCCAGATTTCGAAGCACCGCTTTCGGATCCGGGAGCCAATCCGGAAAAGCCCTTAGCTTCCGTTTCGCCGCCCGAACCGCAACCCGTGAGGACACCTTCCATCATTGTCAATCGGCCCGTGCGCTCCGGGCAATCGGTGATTTTCACGGAAGGGGATGTGACCGTCATCGGATCAGTCGCATCCGGTGCGGAGATCGTGGCGGGCGGTTCGATCCATATCTACGGAGCTTTGCGGGGTCGGGCGCTGGCAGGTTCCATGGGCGATAGCTCTGCTCGCATCTTTTGCCGCAAGCTCGAAGCAGAGCTCCTCGCAATCGATGGTCTCTACAAGACGGCCGATGATATCGAGCCGCAATTCCACGGGCGAGCGGTTCAGCTCTGGCTCGAAGGTGATTCAATCATGGCGGAGGCGCTCGTCTGAGCCGGTTCACCCGGCCAGGAGACCAGGAGAGGGAAATGGGTAAAGTCATTGTTGTTACTTCAGGCAAGGGCGGCGTCGGCAAGACGACGTCGACAGCCGCACTCGGCGCCGCCCTGGCACTCAGGAAGGAGAAGGTCGTCGTTGTGGATTTCGACGTCGGCCTTCGTAACCTCGACCTTGTATTGGGCGCTGAGCGCAGGGTCGTCTACGATTTTGTCAATGTGATTCAGGGCGACGCCAAGCTTGCGCAGGCATTGATCCGGGACAAAAGGCTGGAAACGCTCTTTCTTCTGCCGGCATCCCAGACGCGAGACAAGGACGCCCTCACTGCTGATGGTGTGGAGCGGGTGATCGGCGCGTTGAAGAAGTCCTTTGACTGGATCATCTGCGACAGCCCCGCCGGGATTGAAAGGGGAGCCACACTGGCAATGCGGCACGCCGACATTGCCGTCGTGGTGACGAACCCGGAAGTCTCCTCCGTTCGCGATTCGGATCGCATCATCGGCCTGCTCGATGCAAAGACTGCCAAGGCAGAGCGTGGGGAGCGCATGGAGAAGCATCTCCTTCTCACCCGTTACGATTCCGGCAGAGCCGACCGCGGCGATATGCTCAAAGTTGAAGATGTGCTGGAGATCCTCTCCATCCCCCTGTTGGGCATTATCCCTGAGAGCACGGATGTCCTGAAGGCTTCGAACCTCGGCACGCCTGTCACAATTGCAGACAGCCGCAGTGGCCCGGCGCTGGCGTATCTGGATGCCGCGCGCCGTCTTGCCGGTGAATCTGTGCCTGTCACCGTTCCCGGCGAAAAGCGCGGCTTCTTCGGCAAACTGCTTGGATGGAGGGCAGCATGAAAATCTTCGGTTTCTTCGGCAAGAGGGCTTCGGCCCCGATGGCACGTGAGCGACTTCAGGTTTTGCTCGCCCACGAACGAGCGTCGCTAGGCAAGTCGGATCTGGTGGCCATCCTGCGTGAGGAGATCATCGCCGTTATCGCCAAGCACATCCAGGTGGACAGTGAAAAGGTCAACGTGAAGATGGACCGGGACGAGAAGGTCTCGACCCTGGAAATCGATGTCGAGATCCCGCTCCAGGCCGGGGGGCGAGCAGCGTAGGTGGCGCTGTTCGAGGGCTTTCCCGGCCTCCGTCCTTAACATCGCGTCCGGCCGTCTCCAGATGGAGCAGGCCGAGGCGCTGAATGCCGCAGTGGGGCCTCACGGTTGAGTGATGGTGCGTCGGCCACCCGCCATATCGGGTTTGGGATGCGCAGCTAGCTGGTGAGCTTCAGCTTGTCCTGTGTCTTGGTTTCGAAGTCACTGGCGTCATGGCGTTCGTGAAGCTGAGTGGAAAGCTCTCCACTGATGCGATTGACCATTCGACCGCGCTGGACGGCAGGGCGGCTGAAAATATCGTCCGCCCAGCGCTGCACGTGACTGTATTCGTGAACCGAGAGAAAATCGGCCGCCTCATAGAGCCATCCCTTCACGAGCCCGCCATACCATGGAAAAGCCGCCATATCGGCAATGGTATATTCTTCCCCCGCGAGGAACTTGTTTTCGGCAAAATGCCTGTTGAGCACGTCCAGCAGGCGTTTTGCCTCCATCGTAAACCGGTCGATCGCATATTCGATCTTGGTGGGCGCGTAGACGTAGAAGTGGCCGAAACCGCCCCCGATATAGGGAGCGCTTCCCATCTGCCAGAAGAGCCAGGACAGGCACTCGGCGCGTCTGGCCGGGTCTTGAGGCAGGAAGGCGCCGAATTTCTCGGCCAGGTAAAGCAGGATTGCGCCTGATTCGAAGACGCGTACCGGTTCCGGGCCGGAACGGTCCATCAGGGCAGGGATCTTAGAATTCGGGTTGACGTTTACAAAGCCGCTCCCGAACTGGTCTCCATCACCGATTCTGATCAGCCAGGCGTCATATTCGGCGCCCCTGTGGCCGAGTGCGAGCAGTTCCTCAAGCAGGATGGTGACTTTTTGCCCGTTTGGTGTTGCCTGCGAGTAGAGTTGGAGCGGATGACGGCCGACAGGCAATTCCTTTTCATGGGTTGGTCCGGCGACCGGTCGATTGATATTCGCGAACCGGCCCCCACTTGGCTGATTCCAAACCCAGACCTTCGGCGGCGTATATGTGGGTGAATCCGTCATCGTGTGTTCCAAACTCCTGATCAATGAAGTTCCGGCCGAATGGGCGCGAGCTGATTGCGTATGCCGTCTCGTGGCGATTGCCTCAGGCAATTGCACGGAGCCTTCTTTTGAACGTCTCAGGATAGATACGCAACCCCGGTATGTTGGCCAGCGGAGGGGTCTGATCAATCTCCGGCGCGCGCGTTTTCGGCAATTGGAGCGGCGGACAGGCTGTTCTCATACCAGCCCTTTGAGCGGTTTACGATCCACACCACCGAAAGCATCACCGGAACCTCAATGAGCACGCCGACGACGGTCGCAAGTGCCGCGCCAGACTGGAAGCCGAACAGGCTGATGGCGGCGGCAACCGCAAGCTCGAAGAAATTGGAAGCGCCGATCAGGGCCGAGGGGGCGGCCACGCAATGCTGCTCGCCGGAGATGCGGTTGAGCAGATAAGCCAGGCCGGCATTGAAATAGACCTGGATCAGGATCGGCACGGCAAGAAGGGCGATGACCAGCGGCTGTGCGAGGATCTGACCGCCCTGGAAGCCGAATAGCAGGACGAGTGTGGCGAGAAGCGCGACCAGCGACAATGGCTGAAGCCGGTCGAGGAAACGCTTCAAGGCAGCCTCGCCGCTCGAGGCGAGCAGGCGCCGGCGCATGAGCTGCGCGGCGATCACCGGCACGACGATGTAAAGCGCCACCGAAAGAACGAGCGTATCCCACGGCACCGTGATTGCGGAAAGGCCAAGGAGCAGGCCCACAATCGGCGCGAAGGCGAAGACCATGATCGTGTCGTTGAGGGCCACCTGGCTGAGCGTGAAATGCGGCTCTCCCTTGGTCAGGTTAGACCATACGAAAACCATGGCCGTGCAAGGCGCAGCCGCAAGGATGATGAGCCCCGCGATGTAGCTGTCGATCTGGTCGGCCTGCAGGTAAGGCCGGAAGAGATAGCCGATGAAGAACCAGCCGAGCGCTGCCATCGAGAACGGCTTCACCGCCCAGTTGACGAAGAGTGTCACGCCGATGCCGCGCCAGTGCTCCTTCACCTGGCCGAGCGCGGCGAAGTCTATCTTGACCAGCATGGGCACGATCATCAGCCAGACCAGCGCGGCGACGGGGAGGTTCACCTTGGCGATCTCCGCTGCACCTATCGCCTCGAAAACGCCGGGCATGCCGTGGCCCAGCGCAATGCCCGCGACGATGCACAAGGCGACCCAGAGGGTCAGATAACGTTCGAAGGTGGACATGCGGTTTCCTTATGCAGTCGCGATGCGGCGGCCGTGCTCGTCCACCACGCGCTCGCCGTCTTCCTTGACGAATTCGCCCCGCTGCGGTGGGAGCAGGGCGAGCACTTCTTCCGACGGACGGCAGAGCCGCACGCCCTTGGGGCTCACGACGATCGGCCGGTTGATCAGGACCGGATGGGCCATCATGGCATCGAGCAGTTGTTCGTCCGTCAGGCTTGCATCGCCCAGCCCGAGTTCGGCATAGGGCGTGCCTTTCTGCCGGAGGAGCGCGCGAACCGGGATGCCCATGCGCGCAATCAGCGTCTCGAGCATGACGCGCGAAGGCGGTGTTTTCAGATACTCGACAATATGCGGCTCCACGCCTGCGTTCCTGATCATTGCCAGCGTATTGCGCGAGGTGCCGCAACCGGGATTGTGATAGATGATAATGTCCATCTTCGCCTCAAGCCGCGCTCGGACGCGGCTTCGTTGCGCCCTGCAATTGCCCGATCTCGACAAGCCTGGTGCCGAGCGCCAACTTGTCGATGCTGCCGATAGGCAATGCCGTAAAGATGGAGATCCGGTTCTTGAGGTGGCGGAAAGCGGTGACGAAGGCGGCTTCCTTTTGAATGTCCGGGCCTTCGGCGGCCGCCGGATCCTCTATCCCCCAATGCGCCGTCATCGGCTGGCCGGGCCATACGGGGCAGGCCTCGCCGGCGGCATTGTCGCAGACGGTGAACACGAAATCCATCAACGGGGCGTCGGGCGCGGCGAACTCCTCCCAGTTTTTCGACCTGAAGCCCTCAGCTGGATAGTCGAAGCTCCTGAGCACCTTCAGCGCAAAGGGATTGACGGCTCCCTTGGGACGGCTGCCGGCGGAGAAAGCGCGAAAGCGCCCGCGGCCATCTTTCGTAAGGATGCTCTCTGCCAGGATCGAGCGGGCGGAATTTCCGGTGCAGAGAAACAGGACATTGTAGACGCGTTCAATCATGGGCAGCCTCCTTGGCTGCAGTCATGGCAGGTGGACAACAAGGTGAAAGTTCGGCGATCAGCGGCGCGCATATCTCGGGCCGCCCGCCGCAGCAATCCTTCACCAGGAAGGCAGCGAGCGCTCGCGCGGCGCCAAGCCTTGCGCGGTAGATGATTGACCGGCTTTGGCGTTCGGCACCGATTAGCCCGGCACGCGTCATTACCGCCAGATGCGAGGACATGGTGTTGTGAGGCACCGCCATACGCCGCGCGATCTCGCCAGCCGGCAGGCCATGGGGCTCATGCTCCATCAACAGCCTGAACACGTCCAGGCGCGTCGGTTGCGCAAGCGCGGAGAGAGCGAGAATGGCTTCTTCCGATTCCATATGTCGAGACTAATCGAAATATTGAGCGCGGTCAATCCCGCACGGAGCCCTTTCATCAATAAGCAAACGCCCCGCATTGAATCGTGGCGCTTCCGTGCTACATGCTTTCCGCTATGAAGAAGATTGGCTTTTTGTCCTTCGGACACTGGACACCATCAGCCGGTTCGCAGACTCGGTCGGCGTCCGATGCACTCCTCCAGTCCATCGATCTGGCTGTCGCCGCCGAAGAACTCGGCGCGGATGGAGCATATTTTCGCGTGCACCATTTCGCCCGGCAGCTTGCCTCGCCATTCCCGCTTTTGGCGGCTGTCGGCGCCAGGACCAGCCGTATCGAGATCGGCACCGCGGTCATCGACATGCGGTACGAGAACCCGATGTATATGGCCGAGGATGCTGGGGCTGCCGATCTCATTGCGGGTGGCCGTTTGCAGCTTGGCATCAGCCGTGGATCACCCGAGCAGGTGATCGATGGGTGGAAATATTTCGGTTACGCTCCGCCGGAAGGAAAGAACGATGCCGATATGGCTCGGCGCCACGCGGAGATTTTTCTTGAACTTCTCCGCGGCGAAGGCTTTGCGCAGCCGCACCCGCGCCCGATGTTTCCCAACCCGCCGGGCCTGTTGCGGCTTGAACCGCATTCGGAGGGCCTGCGCGACCGGATCTGGTGGGGTGCTGCCACCAATGCCACCGCTGAATGGGCGGCGCAATTGGGCATGAACCTTCAAAGCTCCACTCTCAAATTCGACGAGACCGGGCAGCCCTTCCACATCCAGCAGGCCGACCAGATTCGAGCTTTCCGCGCCGCCTGGAAAACGGCGGGCCACCAGCGCGAACCGCGGGTCTCCGTCAGCCGCAGCATCTTCGCCTTGATGGACGATCGCGATCGGGCCTATTTCGGGCGCGGAAATCAAGGCGACGATCAGATCGGCTTCATCGACGAGAATACGCGCGCGATTTTCGGGCGGAGCTATGCCGCCGAGCCCGATGTCCTCGTCGAGCAATTATCGAAGGACGAAGCCATCGCCGAGGCCGATACCCTGCTCTTGACGGTCCCCAACCAATTGGGCGTCGAATACAACGCCCATGTGATAGAGGCCATCCTTAAGCACGTCGCCCCAGCCCTGGGTTGGCGCTAACCACCGCAATGATGGACCATGAAAGCTGCGGAATTGACTATTCCGCAGCTTCCGCAAAAGGCGCGGCGGTATAGTTGAGGACGGGGCCGAGCCAGCGCTCCACCTCGGCCGTCTCCATGCCCTTGCGCCGGGCATAGTCCTCGACCTGGTCACGCTCCACCTTGGCAACGCCGAAATAATAGCTCTCCGGGTGCGCCAGATAGAGGCCCGAGACGGACGATCCCGGCCACATGGCGTAGCTTTCCGTAAGCGTCACGCCTGTGTTCTTCTCAGCATCGAGCAAGGCGAAAAGCGTCGTCTTTTCGGTGTGATCGGGCTGGGCGGGGTAGCCGGGGGCAGGGCGTATGCCCTTATAGGGTTCGCCGATCAGCTCCTCTGGCGTGAAGGCTTCGTCCGACGCATAGCCCCAGAACTCCTTGCGCACCCGCTCGTGCATACGTTCGGCGAACGCTTCCGCGAAACGATCGGCCAGCGCCTTGACGAGGATGGAGGAGTAATCGTCATTCGCCCGCTCGAAGCGCTCAGCGATAGCCACTTCCTCGATCCCCGCGGTCACGACGAAGCCGCCGAGATAATCCGGCTTGCCGATACCCTCTGGTGCGATGAAATCCGCAAGGGCCAAATTCGCCTTGCCGTCACGCTTGGTGAGTTGCTGGCGCAACGTGAAGAGCGTCGCCAGCTCCTCATTTCGGCTTTCGTCGGTATAAAGCCGGATGTCATCGCCCACTGAATTGGCCGGCCAGAAGCCGATCGCGGCTCTTGGGGCAAACCATTTCTCGTCGATGATCTTCTTCAGCATCTCCTGCGCGTCATCGAAAAGCTGGCGCGCGGCCGCTCCCTGTTTCTCGTCCTCCAGAATTTTGGGGTAGCGCCCCTTGAGTTCCCATGTCTGGAAAAATGGCGTCCAGTCGATATAGCGGGAAAGCTCCGCCAGATCCCACGTCTCGAACACCTTGGTGCCAAGGAATGTGGGCTTCGGCGGCTGATAGTTGCTCCAGTCGATCCGATAGGCGTTCTGGCGAGCCTTCGCGAGTGGCAGGCGCTGCTTCTCTGCTTCCGAGCGCGCATGCGCCTCGGCCACCTTTTTGTATTCGGCGCGCAGCGTCTCCACATATTCGGCTTTGGTTTCAGGCGACAGGAGGTTCGAAACAGTGCCAACCGCGCGGCTGGCATCTGTGACGTAAATGGCCTGGCCTTGGCTGTAGCGAGGATGAATCTTGACCGCCGTATGCACGCGGCTCGTCGTCGCCCCGCCGATAAGAAGCGGAATGTCGAAGCCCTCGCGCTCCATCTCGGAGGCGACATGCACCATCTCGTCGAGCGACGGCGTGATGAGACCGGAAAGGCCAATGATGTCGACCTTTTCGTCGCGCGCCGTCTGCAGGATCTTGGTTGCGGGCACCATCACGCCGAGATCGATGATCTCATAGTTGTTGCAGGCGAGCACCACGCCGACAATGTTCTTGCCGATATCGTGCACGTCGCCTTTCACCGTCGCCATCAGGATCTTGCCGGCGCTTTCCCGCCCGCCGCCGCCATTGGCGAGCTTTTCGGCTTCCATATAGGGCAGGAGCACAGCCACCGCCTGCTTCATCACGCGGGCCGACTTCACCACCTGCGGCAGGAACATCTTGCCGGCGCCGAAAAGATCGCCCACCACATTCATGCCGGCCATCAACGGTCCTTCGATGACGTGAAGCGGCCTTTCGGCCTTTTGGCGGGCTTCCTCGGTGTCTTCTTCGATAAACTCGGTAATGCCGTTGACGAGCGCATGCTCAAGCCGCTTCTCCACCGGCCATTCGCGCCAGGCGAGATCACGTTCCTTCGCCTCTTTGCCGCCCGTTCCCTTGTAACGCTCGGCTAACTCCAGCAGCCGCTCCGTCGCCGTTCCGCCCGCCTCTGGTTTGCGGTTGAGAACGACATCCTCACAGGCCTCGCGCAGCTCGGGATCGATCGTGTCATAGACAGCGAGCTGGCCGGCATTGACGATGCCCATATCCATGCCGGCGTGAATGGCGTGGTAGAGGAAGACGGCATGCATCGCCTCGCGCACCGGCTCGTTGCCGCGGAACGAGAAGGAAAGATTCGACACCCCGCCCGACACATGCACATGCGGCAGCGTCTTCGTGATCTCGCGCGCCGCTTCGATGAAATCCACGCCGTAGTTGTCGTGCTCCTCGATACCCGTCGCCACCGCGAAAATGTTGGGGTCGAAGATGATGTCTTCCGGCGGGAAACCGACCTTTTCCGTCAAAATCTTATAGGCACGGGTGCATATCTCCACCTTGCGCGCCTTCGTGTCGGCCTGGCCCGTTTCGTCAAAGGCCATCACGACCACTGCCGCGCCATAGGCCCGGCAGAGCCTGGCCTGATGGAGAAATGCTTCCTCTCCCTCTTTCATCGAGATTGAGTTGACGATCGGCTTTCCCTGGACGCATTTCAGCCCTGCCTCGATCACCTCCCATTTGGAGGAATCGATCATCACGGGCACTCGGGCGATATCCGGTTCGGCGGCGATCAGGTTCAGATATTCGACCATCGCCTTCTTCGAATCGATCAGGCCCTCGTCCATATTGACGTCGATGACCTGTGCGCCGTTCGCCACCTGATCGCGCGCAACGTCAAGGGCGGCGGCAAAGTCGCCCGCGGTGATCAGCTTGCGGAACCTGGCAGAGCCGGTGACATTCGTCCGTTCACCGATATTCACGAACGGAATATCCTTGGACAGCGTGAACGGCTCTAGACCGGAAAGCCGCATCAGCCGCGGAGGCTTCGGCAATTCCCGCGGCTTGTGTTTCGCGGCAGCCTCCGCGATGGCGCGAATGTGCTCGGGCGTCGAGCCGCAGCAGCCGCCGACGATATTGACAAGCCCTTCGCGCGCAAACTCTTCGATCTGCGCCGCCATTGCCTCGGGACTCTCGTCATATTGCCCGAATTCATTCGGCAGGCCGGCATTGGGATAGGCGCAGGTGAATGTGTCGGCGGCGCTTGAAAGTTCCGCAAGATGCGGACGCATCGCGGCAGCGCCCAGCGCGCAATTGAGCCCGATGGTGAAGGGATTGGCGTGGCGCACCGAATGCCAGAAGGCCGTCGGCGTCTGGCCCGAAAGCGTACGGCCGGATAGGTCGGTAATTGTGCCGGAGATCATCACCGGCAGCCGAACGCCTTTTTCTATGAAGACTTCCTCCGCCGCGAAGACAGCAGCCTTGGCGTTCAGCGTGTCGAAGATGGTTTCGATGAGAATGATGTCGACGCCGCCGTCGATCAGTCCCCGGATCTGCTCGCCATAGGCGATCCTGAGATCGTCGAAGGTGATCGCGCGGTAGCCGGGATTGTTCACGTCCGGTGAGATCGAGGCGGTACGGTTGGTCGGCCCGAGCGCGCCCGCCACGAAGCGGCGCTTGCCATCCTCCTGCTCAGCCCGCTTTACGGCGCGCCGCGCCAATCGCGCGCCGTCACGGTTCAGCTCGTACACCATCTCCTCCATGCCGTAATCCGCCTGCGCGATGCGCGTGGAGGAGAAGGTGTTCGTCTCGATGATATCCGCGCCGGCGATCGCGTATTGATAATGAATTTCTTCGATCGCCTTCGGTTGCGTCAGGATCAGGAGGTCGTTGTTGCCCTGCTGATGGCAGGCACAGCCGCCGAAACGGTCGCCGCGAAAGTGTGACTCGTCAAAGCCAAGCCCCTGGATCTGGGTGCCCATGGCGCCGTCGAGCACGAGAATCCGCTCGCGCGCAGCCGCCTTAAGCGCGGCACTGATTTCCGATCCGTCCGGCTTGGCAGCGATGTCGCCAAAAAGTTCAGCAAGTGGAGTATTCGTCTGCGACATTAAATCGATACCTCTGAATGTCACTCATTGCTCACATAAAGATATCTTTATGTCAATATGTGGCGCAGCGCGACTGCTGAACAACCTTTCGTATTCCGGGGTGGCCGAGGAGGCGCTTCGGCGGACCTTATGGCATGGCGATGGTTGTCTTGCTACCGGGCCCTTTCGTCGCGCGCTGCTGCTCAAACTCCTCCAGAAAGGAGTATCTGGACGGCGGATTATTGTCGAAAGGCTTCGAGGGATGTCGCGCTCAGCAAATCCTTGGGCTCAATCCCTTTCGTGCGAGGAGAATGGATCGCAGATTCCTCCACCTCTGCTCCGGCAGAGTTGCCGCGTCGAACGCGCCTTCGTCTGAAACACGCATGAGCTGATCGATTTCCCGGTCATGCAGGTTCCCAACGACTTGCTGCTCCCATTGTCGTAGAGCGTCCCTCGTCACCGTGCCTTCGTCCAATCGCCTTCCAAGATCCTCCAGCAGAGCCAGGAGTTGTCCATATCCGGCGGCCGCCGTCTTTTCGTCCGGAGCGATATGCAAATCGAGCCGCCGCGACGCATTTGATGGCACGCTGTGCTGCTTCATCTGACGGTCTCCTGACGCTTGGCCACTGCTTGTCCGGCGCGGCGTCAAAATGATGCCGCCTTTCGGCTCAGTCAGGTCAAAACGATCCCGTTCCTTCGGAAGTTCCGGATCGTCGAGGCCTCCGGAACATTCCGATGGCCGGCAAGTTGGATTGCCGTTTAGCGAGGAGCTTCGACGTGACACATCCGAAAGATCACCTGCTGTCCTGGCTGCGGGACGCACACGCAGCCGAAGAACAAGCCATAACGATGCTCAGCAACCTTTCGCGGCGCATCGAAAACTATCCGGAGTTAAAGGCGCGCATCGAACAGCATATCACCGAAACCCGGCGGCAGTCTGAGCGGGTGCGGGAGTGCTTGCAGCGTCATGGAAGCGATGCCTCCACCTTGAAGGATACGGGTACTAAACTGATGGGCCTCGGCCAGGCGCTCAGCGGTATCTTCACCGGTGATGAGGTGATGAAGGGCATTCTGGCGAGCTACACCTTCGAGCACATGGAGATCGCCAGCTACAAGATGCTCGCCGCCGCCGCCCGCCGGCTAGGGGACCCTGAAACGGCGCGCGTCTGCGAGGAGATACTTCAGGAAGAGCTGGCAATGGCCAAGTGGCTGGAAGACCGGCTGGAGCAGCTCACCGACAAGTTCCTCGATTTGACGGCAGAAGGATCCGCCACCGCCAAGCACTGAGACACGCAAGGCATGCATGGCAATTGTGGCGCGGGCGAATCGGAGCATTTGAATGCAGATTGTCCCGACCTACGCGCACGGCATTATCGATTATTTGACGGGCATTCTGCTTATCCTGGCGCCCTTCCTCTTTGGGTTTGCCACGGGTGGGCCGGAGCAGTGGGTTCCGCTGCTCCTGGGCATCACCGTTATTCTTTACAGCCTTTTGACCGACTATGAGGTTGGGGCGGTGCGGTTGATCCCGGTACGCGTTCACCTGGCGATCGATATGGTCGGCGGCGCGTTTCTGCTCGCCTCACCCTGGCTCTTTGGCTTTGCTGATAAGGTCTTCTGGCCGCACGTCCTGGTGGGGGCGGCAAGTATCATCATACCGATCCTCACCGTTCGCACGCCGCGACCAAGACCCGCAGGAGTACTGCGGGGTACGGAACGCTAGTAAGCCGGGCATCACGGATCGGGCCCCGTCAGGACGAGCGCTATCGCCTTCCGGTGTAGGCTTTCGGGATCGGATAAGCCAGGTCTCCGCGTTTGCTTGTGCCGAGGCCGCAACCGACAAGCGCCTCGACGAATTTCACGGCTACGGTGACGCCGTCGATCACCGGAACCTGAAGTTCGCGCTCAATAGCCTTGGCAAGATCGGTCATGCCGGCGCAGCCGAGCACGATGGCGCCGGCCTCGTCCTCATCGATGGCGCGTTTGCACTCCTGCGTGATGATGCGGCGCGCGTCGGAACGCTCGTCCTCCAGCGCCAGAACCTCGAGCTCGCAGGCGCGGATATTGCGGCAGAACTGTGCCATCCCGTAGGCCTGCGCCAGATGATGGGCAATTATCTTCGTTCGCCCAAGCGTTGTCACCACCGAGAACCCGGTGGAAAGGAAGCTCGCCGCATGCATTGCCGCCTCGGCGATGCCGAGGACCGGCCCGGAAGCCACCTCGCGCGCGGCGAGCAGGCCGGGATCGCCGAAGCAGGCGATGACGTAACCGTCAACGCCCTCCGCCTCACCCTTGCGCACCTCCTCAAGCATCGCAGCGGCGGCGATTGCCTCGTCATAATGTCCCTCGATCGAGACCGGGCCATATTCCGGGTTCACCGCGTCGATTTCCGTGCCCGGCCCGGCGACGGCGCGGGCGGCCGCGCCGATCTTCGCCGTCATGCTGGCGGTGGTGTTGGGATTGATCACCCTGATGCGCATGGGTGGGGTCTCCGATAGTCGTTCACATAATGGCGCCCGGCAGGCATGCCCCGCCGGAGCGCCGGTTCGGGTCAGGCGCGGAAGCGCTGCGCAGGCCCCCAGTACTGCATCAGCAGCCAGTAGATCACGCCGGCGGGGATGAGGCTCGCGTACCACGAGACAGCGGAGAAGGTCAGCGCGACGACTGCGCCGATCAGCGAGGCGATGATCGCCGCCCAGTTGACGCCGCTATAGGGACCGGTCTCATCGTACAATTTCCCGACATCCAGCGTGCGTTTGCGCAGCAGGTAATAATCGACCACCATGACCGCGAAGATCGGGCCGAGGAAGGCGGAGTAAGTCTGCACGAAGATCTGCAGGCCGGCCGCGCTTTCGTCCTTGACCAGCTCCCACGGAAAGGTGGCGAAGGCCAGAAAGCCGACGATAACGGTCGAGAGCTTGAAGGGCAGTTTGAAGA
Organism: Chelativorans multitrophicus; assembly: GCF_011317445.1. Lineage (GTDB taxonomy): Bacteria > Pseudomonadota > Alphaproteobacteria > Rhizobiales > Rhizobiaceae > Chelativorans > Chelativorans multitrophicus. The sequence continues at coordinate 1,213,846 of NZ_JAAAPL010000001.1, read as the reverse complement.
TGTCCATCAGCACATAGGTTGGCGGGATGACATTGTTGAGAACATTGGTGGTGACCTGCGCGAAGGCGATGAAGAGCAGCGTCACGATCAAAAGTGGTTTGTTGTCGACCGCGTTGGCGAAGACCTGGATCGGGTCCGTGACGCCGGTGGCGCCGGAGACCATCAGCCCGATCAGCCCCATGAACAGTGTCACCGGCAGGATCGACATCGAATAGATGGTGACGAGCAGGCTCGGCGAGGAGCCGTGCGTGTGCTCGCGCGCGTAATCGCTGACGTTCAGGATCATCGTCGAGTAGATGCCCAGAAAGAGCATCGTTGCGCCCCAGAAGGGCAGGCCCCAGGTTCCCTCGATATTGACGAGGTTGGCGGTGATTTCGGCGCCGTAGCGGTTGATCACGCTGAAGAACATGTAAAACAGCGAAAAGAGGATGAAGACCGCGCCGATATTCTCCAGCCATTTGATGCCTTGGAAACCGAGCACCGAAAGGCCGATTTGCAATAGCTGGAAGATGATGAACCAGGCGACGAGATTGTCGAAGCCGAACATGGTCGCGGTAACTGCATTCAGCGCGCCCGCACCGATCCAGCTCTGGAAGCCGTACCATACGATGGCCGGCACGGCGCGAACGATGCCGGGAAATCCCGTGCCGGTGAAACCGAAGGCGCTGCGCGCCTGCACCATGAAGGGGATGCCGTATTTATAGCCGGCGGCACCGTTGATGGTCAGCGCGACGCCGATAACGAGGCAGCCGATAGCGATGGCGATGGTGGCCTGCAGCAGGTTGAGCGTGCCGACGATCGAGGAGCCCATCGTGAAGGTGCCGATCGAGACGCAACCACCCATCCATGCGAGCAGGTAGGATGTGGGCCCCATGATTCGGGTCTGCTGCGGAGCGAGCGATTCCTCGCCGATATTCTTGCTGTGGGCGCCGATTTGAGGCGGCGCCACAAATTCCCGGGTATTTGCCATTTGATTACCTCCCATTCCCACCGGAGACATTCGTCCGGGGCTGGCACTGTCCTCCATCCAGCCATCGGCACTCCAGCAGAGAGATCGCGCATGTCAGCGATCGCCTCAGATTGTTGACAGAACGGGATCAGATTGTCAACAATCCTGCTTTACAGGGTAGGCTTGTTCACATTACGCCCGTATTGCGCGTTTTGCACCATTCGCGAGGAGGTCGATGCTGAAGTCGAAATCGAATGCGCCGTCCCCGACAGAGGCAATATACGAGCGCCTTTGGGATGCGATCGCCGAGCGTAATCTCCGCCCCGGTACCCGGCTGAAGGAAGAGCAGCTCGCGGAAATCTTCGCGGTGAGCCGGGCGCGGGTCCGGTCCGCACTCGCCGCCCTCGAACGTGACGGCCTAGTGAGATTGGTTCCCAATCGTGGGGCCTTTGTTGCCGAGCCGACGATTAGAGAGGCCCGGGACATCTTCTTCGCGCGCGCCACAATTGAAAGTAAGCTCGTCGAGCGGCTGTGCGCTCACGCAAGCACCGGTGCGATCAACCGCCTGAAGGCGCATGTCGCCGAGGAGCGTGCCGCCGCGGAGCGTTGCGACAGAGCTGCTGCAGTCCGGCTCTCTGGCGGCTTCCATCTTCTTATCGCCGAACTTGCGGGTTCTCCCTATCTTTTCGAGGTGTTGCGGGACCTGGTTTCCCGTACTTCACTCATAACCGCCATGTATCAGCCTCGCGGTGAAAAGGATTGTGGGCCCGATGAGCACGAGGACATCGTTTCCAAGATCGCGTGTGGTGACGTGGAGGCGGCCAAGCTTGCCATGGACCACCACCTGGACCATATCGAGCGCCAGCTGAACCTCGCGCAAAGTGACGAAGGCCCGCGTCACCTGCGGGAGATATTATCCTGATCTAACCTCAGCGCGCGCTCCAATGCCCCTTTGGATTTTGAAGATGCACTGCGATTTTCGCGTTTTCCAGAAAGGTGTTTTGTGTGTTTCGCACATTTCGATATTGTAGATACGGCGTAACCTCTCGGGAAAAATAATAAAAACGCCAGCAATGGTTTTTGTGTCTGTCGTACCATTGCGGTGTCCTGAGGGCTCAACAATGGGAGAGGGTGATGGCAATTTCATCCGGCAAGCACGCCCAGGATGGCGCGCTTTATAATACGGACTTGGCCCCGCTGCCGCCGGAGAGGCGCAAATGGGGCGCTTTTGAAATCTTCAACGTATGGAATAACGATATACAGAGCCTATTCGGCTATTCGTTAGCCGCCTCGCTCTTCATTACATACGGGCTCAATGGCTGGGCGGTCTTCGCCGCGATCATCGTCGCCGGCTTTTTTGTGATGTTCCTGGTCAACCTCACCGGCAAACCATCGGTCAAGTATGGGGTCCCTTACCCCGTCATGGCCAGGGCCAGCATGGGGGTCTATGGTGCGCGCTTTCCGGCCCTGATCCGCGGCATTGTCGCGATTTTCTGGTACGGCGTGCAGACCTATTTCGCCTCGACCGCAGTAGCACTGCTGTTGAATACCATGCTCGGCATCCGAGGCGGGGCCGAATTCCTGGGCCTGACGGCCGTAGGCTGGCTCTCCTATTTCATCGTCTGCGCGTTCCAGGTCATGCTTTTCGCGCGCGGCATCGACTGGGTCGGAAAGTTTCTGAACTGGGCCGGTCCCACCGTCTATGCGGTGATGATCGCTCTTTGTCTCGTCATCTGGTGGAAAGCGGGCAACGGCATCTTCAGCGAGCTCGGCGCGATCTTCGAGGGCGGTGAGGCATCCGATCAGCGGGGCTCGGTGGCCGCGTTTTTCGCTATCGTGGGAACGATGATCGCCTATTTCGCGGCGGTCGTGATAAATTTCGGAGACTTCTCGCGTTTCGTCAAAACCGAGTCGGCGATGAAGATCGGCAATTTCTGGGGCCTGCCGATCTCCCTGGCGTTCTTTTCCTTCATCGCGCTCTTCGTTACGGCCGGCACCGTGGTGTTGTTCGGCGAGAGGCTCATCAATCCCGCCGATATCGTCGACCGTGTCGATAATGTGCTGCTTACGCTCATTGCCGCCCTTACATTTTTCGCGGCGACCGTCGGTATCAACCTCGTTGCCAACTTCATTCCTCCGGCCTACGACATCGCCAATCTCAATCCGGAGAAAATTTCCGCGAAGATGGGCGGCGTTATCACGGCAATCGTCGCATTCTTCATCGGCGCGCTCTGGGTGCCGGTGATCTCCACTATCGGCATCACCGCCTTCGTCGACACGCTTGGAGCATTCCTTGCGCCGCTTTACGGCATTCTCGTCGCCGACTACTACATCGTTCGTCGCAAGAATATTTCCGTAGACGATTTGTTCTCGTCCGATCCTTCAGGGCCTTATTTCTACACCGGTGGCTGGAACCAGAAGGCTATCATCGCCTTCGCTATTCCGGCCGTCTTTTCGGTGGCCACGGTATGGATCCCCGCACTTTCGCAGCTGTCGGGTTACGGCTGGGTGATCGGCGCGATACTGGGTGGTGCTGTGCATGTCGGCCTGATGCACAGCAAAATGCCGGCTCCGAGAACGATCTGATCGGCTCTGGTTAAGCCGAGCTATTCTCCCGGCGGTGGCGATCGTGCGCCACCGCTTCGCGATGGCGGCGGGCGGATAACTGGGCTCGCCGCTTTTGCTCGTTTCTCGAGATCGAGATGCGGCATCAAACGGGTTTAGTCGGAGTTTTCGACTTCTCCGGCCATTCCATGCCGCCAGTAGGCCGCGATGAGGCTGTTCCGGCGCGGCAGGCCGCGCTCCATATGCAGATGGGCGCGAATCTCCCGGGCCGCGGCATGTTCACAGCCCGCCCATACGAACACCGACGCATCGGCAGCGAAATCGAGTGCCCTGATTGCATCGGCAAGCAATTTGGTCGTGCCAGCCGGCCTGCCTTCGCGTGAAAGCCAGCGCAGATCGAGTTCCGCTTTCGTTTGGAGTTCCTGGCGTTCGGCATGATCAGCGATTTCCACGAGAGCGACAACCTTCTTGCCGGCCGGCATCTCCTCCAGCATGCGCCCGATTGCCGGAAGCGCCGTTTCGTCTCCTGCAAGCAGGTACCAGTCAGCCTCGCGCAGCCCGCCGCCGCCGGGACCGGTCATGCCGACCACATCGCCTGGCCTTGCCTCGCGGGCAAAATTGGCGCCGGGTGTTTCGTTGCCCTCATGAAGAACGAAATCGACATCGATCTCACCCGCCGCGATGTCGATCCGCCTGATCGTATAGACGCGGTGGATAGGGCGGGGACCCTCTGGCCAGGCCTGGCGGCCATCCTTGCCCATCACAGGCCAGACCGGTTTCACATCCGTCTCCGGCGAAAGCAGCAGGCGGACATGCATGCCGCCATGGGAGAAGCGGTCAAGATCGCGGCCGGCAAGCGTGAGCCTGCGCATGCGCGGCGTGATCTGCCGGGCGCGCAGAACGCGCATCTCGCGGAAATAAGGCAGCGGCGCGCCGGGTATGACGCCGCCTTTCCAGACGATTTCCGGCGCCTCGGCGGGCGCGAACTCACAGACATGTTCCGCCACGCCCCATTGAAGATAGGCGAGGGAGGTTGGGTCTGCGGCTGCGACGCGGAACCGGACATGTCCATCGCAGGCAAGCGCTTCGGCCTCGCCGATATCGAACGCGACGGTCCATCTCTCGTCAGTTCCGGAAACGGTGCCATGCTCGACGAAGTGGTCGCGCAACCTTGCCATGACTTCGAGCGGACTGGCCACCGAGATGGCGGTTTCGGCGCGCAGCGGTAGCCTCGCGTTCATGGGCTTTCTCCAGAAGGTATGAACGCGGCTACGTCGCGCACGGCGCCCTGGCCGGAGACGAGGGCGATAGCCGGGATGGTTGCGATGGCTATCAGCCCCGCGCCAGCAAAGAAGACGCTGTATCCGAGATGCTGTGCCGCGTAGCCGGCGGCGATGCCACCGGCCATGCTCACCAGTGCGTCCATCGACTGAAATAGGGTGAAATCGATGCCGCCTTGCCGCGGGTCGGACCAGTGCATGAACTGAGCGTATAAAGCGACAAAGCCGAGCGCCATGATCCCGGAGGAACTGGCAACTGCGACGGCAGCGAGCGCAGAGGTCGGGATCGCGGGGTAAAGGTCTCGCGCGGCAAAGAAGAAGAGTGCCGCCGCCTGCAGCCCCAGAGCGATCACCAGCACCGTGCGTGCGCCAAACGCCCTGACCAATGCCCCTCCGACCAGCGCTGCCGCAAGCCCGACGAACATGCTGCCGGCGCTGTTCACGAGGCCCACCGTTGCAAGGTCCAGCCCGGCGTCGATGAGGAATGGCCCTACCATCATCATGGCCGTCTTTTGGGCCAGCACGTAGAGCGCGGCTGCCAGCAGGCCACGGCGGATCTCAGGGCGGCGCAAAGCAGACGCCAGCGAGGGTATGTGGGAACGCCGCTCGACGGTGGCTTCAGTGCGCCAGCGCAGGAAAAAGGGCACGCCGAGTATCGCTAGAAGGGCGGCTATTGCCCAGACGCCGAGAGACCAGCCATAGCTGGCAACGAGGACGAGAAACAGCCCGCCGCCAATGGCCGAGCCCAGATAGGCCCCGCCTACCTGGGCTGCGTTGGCCCAGCCATGCTGCTCGCGCGGCAAACTTTCCACGGCATAGCCGTCACATGCGATGTCGACAGTGGCGGCGGCAAGCGCAATGATTGTCAGGCAGGCGAGCACCGGGCCGAGCGACGCAACGCCAAGCAGCCCGACGACACCGAGCCCGACAATGGAGAGGCCTCCGCCAAATATCACGATCACGCCGGAACGGTTGCGGCCGACCGGAGGAAGCCTGAAACGTTCCACCATTGGCGCCCAGAGAAACTTCAGCGCCCAGGGCAGCGCGATCAGCGATAGCAAGCCTACGCTGTCGAGGCCCAATCCCCGGTCGCGCAGGACCGCGGGCAGACCGGCCCAGGTGAGGCCGCCTATAACGCTCTGAGCAACATATAGCCCTCCCACCGCCAGCACGACGGCGGTTGCGGACTGCGAGACGGCAGCGCTTCGGATCATTCACTCAGAACCGGTAGCGCAGGCTGCCGAAGACCGAGCGGCCTTCATCCCAGTAGCAGTTGCCGGCTGTACAGATCGGCTTTCGCTCGTCGAACAGGTTCTTGGCGTTGACCTGCAGCATCAGGCCTTCGAGCCTAGGATTGCTGGCGCCGAAATCGTAAGACAGGGAAGCATCGACAAAGACACGGTCGTCGTTCTTGAATGAATTCAGATCGTCGCCATAGCTCTCACCGACATACCGTACACCTGCACCGAGCCCCAGACCTGCAAGCGCGCCGCCCTGGAACGTGTAGCGGCCCCACAGCGACAAAATGTGGTTGGGCGTGGCGGAGAGTTCGTTACCCTCCGTTCCTTCCACGCCCCGCTCGATTTTCATGCGCATATAGGTGTAGGAAGCGATGAGCCCGAGGCCGTTATCGAAGGAAGCGGCGGCCTCAAGCTCCAGGCCGCGTGCGTTCAGGTCGAGCTGACGCTGGATCTGGTTGCCGGCAGCGTCAAAGGTGCCGTCGTAGACGACCCCGTCCGTCTGGTCGATGTCGAAATAGGCAAGGCCCAGCGTCATGTCCCGGTCGGGCACCTCGTATTTGACGCCCACCTCGATCTGCCTGCCCTCCGTCGGCCGCGCCACCCGCCTCTGATCCGTCCCGTAGTCGTAGACGAAGCCGAGATTCGGCGAGAATGACGTCGAATAGTTCGCATAGGGAATGATGCCCCAATCGGTCCGGTAAGACACGCCGAGACGGCCTGAAAACGCCTCGTCTCGCTGATCGGATTCGGTCAGCAAGTAGTCAGTGCTGTGGCTGTCTACCCAGTCGTAGCGACCGCTGGCGAACAGGGTCAGGGCGTTCCACTGCATCTGGTCGTGCAGGTAGATGCCGACATTATGCATGGTCTGGCTGCCGGAGAAGGAAAGCGGCATCGCCGCGATATCTTCGACAGAGGTATAGGAAACTCCGTTAAATGCCTCGTAGTCGGACCATCCATAGTCGAGCCCGGCGACCGCCACGTGGCTGACCGGCCCCGTGTCGAACGTGAACTGTGCCATATTGTCCACGACGAAGTTCCTCATGTCCTCCTTGTAGTGCCCCCAATAGCGGGCGAGGATGTCGGGATTGGCCGGGTCGGCGGGGTAGTGGCCGCTATACTCCAGATCGGCGTCGACGGCGTTGAAACGCAGGTTCTGCCGTAGCGTGAGCACATCGTTGAAGTGGTGCTCGAACTCGTAGCCGATGCGGCCCTGCACACCGGTGAAATCGTTCCAGCCCGGATCGCCCTCATAGATGTTCGACACCTGACCATAGGAGGGATTGTAGAAGAAGGCAGTGCCGCCGGCGACGGCGCGGGAGACCTCGCCCAGAACGGTGAGGCGGGTGCCCTCGTCCGGCTTCCAGGTGATGGCAGGCGCGAGATAGAGCTTATCGTCGGGATAACCCGGCAGCGCGGTCTCCGACAATCGGCCAAGTCCGGTGAGGCGGTAAAGGACAGAGCCGTCCTCATTGGCCGGTCCCGAAAAATCGAAGGCCGTCTGATACCTGCTGTTGCCGCCGAACAAAAATTCGACCTCGCGAAACCGTTCGTCTTTCGGCCGCTTGGTGACCAGGTTGACGATGCCGCCCGGGCCGCTGATCCCGTAAAGCGAGGACGCTGGCCCCTTGAGAACCGTTAGTCCTTCAATGCCGTAAGGCTCCGTCTTAAACCAGGCGGACGGGCCGTTATACTGGCGCAGGCCATCTCGAAACAGGCCGTTGTAGTAGGCTGGGAAGCCGCGCAGATAGAAAGCGTCGTATCGGCTGTCAAAGCCGAAAATATTTGGATTGGCGCTCGCCGTGTAGGCAAGAGTCTCGTTGAGCGTCCGTGGCTTCTGGTCCTCGATTTGGTCCTGCGTCACCACGGAGATCGCCTGAGGGATTTCGGCAATCGGTGTGTCGACCTTGGTGCCGATCCGGTCCTGCTTGGCGACATAGCCGTCCTGGATGAGGATATCGTCGCTTTCGGCCTCGATTTCCAGACGCTCAAGAAGTGTCGGTGCTTCCTGCGCGAGCGCCTGCGATCCAGACCAGGAAAATGCACTTGCCGCCAATAAAGTCAGGTTGACGGAACAATAGAACGAACGGGCCGGCACAACACACTCCTCGCTGCTAACCAAGAGACTTTTTTGGTTGCTTCGCCCGATGCTTGGAGCGTGGCTGCCTGAGGCCAGCGCTATAAAACATGATTATCAATGTCAACTTAAATCGCAGCGACCTGCGGTCATTCAGTGCCGTCTTGCCACGGGCCGAAACGCCAAGCGCACCTCATATTGCGAAAGGGGCATTCTCAAGCGGCGGAAAGCGCCGACATCAATGAAAATCTAAAAGGCGTTTGAGCCGGTTGAGATGATCTGCCGTGCACGCGACCTAAGGCGATTTCCCTCGCCTTCGACAAGCGGCGTGTTGCACCGATCACCCGAAGTCGCGTATTTTGAAGTAGGCGCCTTCGGCAATGTCGCCCCAAGGGCGAATAAGGGCTCTGAAATCAGAGTAGCTCTGGTAAATCGCTCGGGAAAGCTCATCACCAGAGCTGCTTTCGTTGATGACGTTTTGGCTGACGGCGGCGAAGGTCTTCAGAATCGCATCGTTGAATTTGCCGATCTTGACGGCGCCTTCAGCAGTGAGCTTACGCAGCGCCAACGCGTTATTGGTGTTGAATTCCGCCAGTGATCGGGTGAATTCGTCAGCCGCTGCTGCCTCGATTAGCCGGCGGTCGCCTCCGTCGAAACTCTCCCACACTTGTTTATTGATACCCAGAGTCAAGGCGGCGCCCGGCTCGTGCCAGCCAGGATAATAATACCAACTCGCCACCTTGTGCAGGCCGATAGAAGTATCAAGCCATGGCCCTGTCCACTCGCACGCATCAATGGCCCCCGACTGCAGGGCAGGCACGATATCGGCACCCGGCAGAAGCACGACCACTGCGCCAAGGCGGCGCAGCACCTCCGCTCCATAGCCTGCCATCCGGTATCGTAGGCCCCTGATCTCGTCGAAGGAGGTGATCTCCTTGAGGAACCAGCCTCCCATCTGCATGCCAGTGCTGCAGCAGACGAGAGGCTTTATATTGAATTGACCAGCAAGTTCGTCCCACAGCTTCTGGCCGCCACCGTACTGCACCCATGCGAAAAATTCATTCGCAGTGAAACCGAACGGTACCGTCGAAAAAAAATGGAGCGCTGGCGACTTCTGTTCGAAATAGCCGATGTGGGAGTGGAACATGTCCGCCACGCCCGCCTGTACCGCATCGAAGGTCTCGAACGGACGCACCACCGCCCCAGAGGGTGAAACCTCGATACTGATGCGGCCGTGCGATGCATCGGCTATCGTCCGGGCCAACCGCCGCGCGCTGGGCAGCATACCGGGCCCTTCGGGCCAGTCAGTCACCATCCTTAGCCGTCGGGCACCCCGCGAGATTGCCGGCGCCGGTACTCCGAACGTCGCGCCCGCGACTGCTCCTGCTGCCGCCAGAACATCCCTGCGTCGCATCGAAGGCCTCCATTTTGCTGCAACGCTTCTTTCAGCCTTGTGCTAATTTTAGCACGAAAACGCGCGAGAGTGGTTTGGCTGTGACCACGTTGGAAGCCGCAGAGGCGAAGAGTTTGCCGCGCCATGATCGGCTCGGTGTGCGCGCGCGGCTGTTGCTCGCCTTCTTTGCAATCGCAGCCTTCGCGGTTTTAGCCGCCGCGGCGGGAATGTACGCTTTCCGCGAGGTCGGCTCACGACTTGAGGTCATCGATACGCGTGTCCCGCCCACACTCTCGGCGCTCGAACTCTCGCGCTCGGCCGAGCGCATCATCGCCGCGGCGCCAGCTCTACTTTCGGCAAGCGGGCGGGCGCAGCGAGACGAAGTGAAAGCCGAGCTCGCAGCCGAGGTCGGGCGTTTGAACGCGACGCTCGCCCGGCTGAAGCGCGATAGCGCGGGACTGCCGCTGCTTTCGGAAGTCGAGAGGACCGTTTCCTCCCTGGCCGCCAATCTGGCGGCTCTCGATGAGCTGGTTGCCCGCCGGCTCGTGATAAACGAGCGCATAGGGCTTTTGAGAAGCCGGGTTTTCCAGATCGAGGGAGAAACGCAGAGATTGCTCGCACCTTGGCTGGAGGTCGTGGGCAGGGAATCCGCGATGCTGGTCGAGGCAGGCAAGGGCGATCCGACAAGCCAGGCCGGCGGCCCTGAACGGCTCTCGTTCTTGATCGAGTTGCAGCGGCTGATGCGAACTGCGCAGGCGCGCGCATCCGCTGCCGCCGACATGCTCATCGAAGCCTCCACCACAAATGAGCCAGCCCGGCTGCCGGTGCTCGAATTCCAGCTCGGACTTGCTTTCGATGATCTCGCCGAGATCTCCAAACAGTTCGATCCCAGGCTGCGGCCGCTCTTTCTGGAAGAAATAGCGAAACTGCGCGGACTCGCCCAGGGAGATGAAGCGATCGCCCAGGCTCGCAGCGAGGAACTCATGCTTGTCGAACAGGGCGAGGACCTGCTCGCCGAGACCGCCAGGCTATCCTCGCAGCTTGGTGCTGCGATTGACCGGCTCGGCGATGCGGCCAAGGCAGACATCGGTATGGCGATCCAGGATGCGCTCCTGGTGCAGAGGCAAAGCGCGAGCGCCCTCGTCCTTCTGGTAGCGCTGAGCCTACTGACCTCGGTGCTGATCGTATGGCTCTATGTGGGAAAAAACATTGTACGCCGCCTTACCGCGCTAAGTGACGGCATGCTCGCCATCATCCGCGGCAGGCTCGAGACACCTGTAGTCGCGGAGGGGAGTGACGAAATCGCGGCTATGGCCCGAGCAGTCGAGGTCTTCCGTCAGAACACGCTGGAGCGCGACAAGCTGCTGTCCGAGAAAGCGCGAGCGGCCGATCTCCTCGAGCAGGAAGTAAGGCAACGCACGGCCGAACTGGAGACGGCCAACACGTTCAAGTCGCGCTTTCTCGCCGCCGCAAGCCATGATCTGCGCCAGCCCCTCCACGCGCTGAACCTTTTCATCGCCCAACTGCGCAATGAGGCTGACCCGGTCGAGCGCGCGAGATTGGTCGGTCGTATCGATGTCGCGGTGGGATCGGTCAACGAGCTCCTCGAAGCTCTGCTCGACATGTCGAAACTGGAGGCAGGCGTGCTTGAGCCGGAGTTCACCGAGTTCCCTGTCAATCACCTCTTCAAGCGCATCGAGACGACCTTTGTAGACGCCGCATGCGAGAAGGGGCTTCGACTGATCATCGTCCCAAGCCATGCCTGGGTGCGCAGTGACTTCGTCCTGCTGGAACGCGTTTTGTTCAACCTTGTGTCGAATGCTGTCCGCTGTACGTCGCGCGGTGGCGTGTTGATCGGCGGGCGCTTTAGGAGTGGCCAGTTGCGGATAGATGTTTGCGACACAGGTCCAGGTATTCCGGCCGATCAGCAGCAGGCGGTGTTTGGCGAATTCTACCGGTTGGCCAAGGGGGATAGCAGCGCCGGGCTGGGGCTCGGCCTTGCCATTGTCGACCGGCTCGGGCGTCTGCTGGACCATAGGGTCGAGCTGAGTTCGCGGCTGAATCGCGGCTCGCGTTTCTCTGTTTCCGTCCCGCTTGCGGCCAGGCAGCACGGCCTGATCGAAGCATCCGTCACGGATGTGATTTCTGACCCCGCGGCAGGAAAACTGGTGGTGGTCATCGATGATGATCCGCTCGTGCTCGAAGGTATGGGCGGGATCCTGCGAAGCTGGGGGTGCCGCGTAGTGGCGGCCCCTTCCGGCACGGCCGCGCTCTCGCAGCTTGCGATTGACCGGCATCGGCCGGATCTTATCGTTGCCGATTATCGGCTTGCCGATGGCAGGACGGGGATCCAGGCGATCAGGCATCTGCGCGAAGGATACGGAGCTGCCATTCCAGCGTTTCTCATCAGCGGCGACACGGCTCCCGAACGGCTGCGCGATGCTCGTGAGGAAGGCTACCAGCTCTTGCACAAACCGGTGACGCCGATGCGGCTGAGGGCCATGCTGAACCAACTCCTGAGGGCAGGAAACGCAACGACGATGGTGCACTAGAACCAGGCGGCTATCCGGCTATCTTACGTCGCCGTGCCCGAGAGCGCTGGCCGCGATCACCGCCTCGGTGCGGTTTGAGACCTTCAGCGCCTTTAGTATGCAGGTGACGTGGTTCTTCACGGTGGGCTCGGCAATGTCGAGCTCGCGGCAGATCGCTTTGTTGCTCTTACCCTGCATCATGAGCGCAAGCACTTCCAGCTGGCGTTCGGTAAGTCCAAGCTTTGACAGGGAGGGCGAAAGCTCCGGCCGTGCAGTGGCTGGCGGAGGCTGTGGCCGGCCGAGAACTTCCGGCGGAACATAAATGCCGCCCGAGAAGACCAGTTTCAGCGCGCTCAGCATGACCTCGCGCTGGGCCGACTTGGGGATGAAACCGACAACGCCAAGCTCGAAAGCCCTGGTAATCGCGTCGCGGTCGTCACTGGCCGATAGAATAACCACGGCCATGGCGGGATGGCGCTCGCGAATTCGGCTGAGTGTGTCAAAGCCATTGCCGTCTGGCAGGGTGAGGTCGAGCAGGACCAGGTCGAGATCCGGATTGGCCTCGATGGAGTGCATGGCCTGCCGGGCGTCCGCAGCTTCGATAATCGCCGCGCGGTCCCACACCTCGCGCAGGACGCTCCGCAGCGCATCCCGGATCAGCACATGATCGTCGACGAGAAGAACCTTCATCGGCGGCGGCTCGTTTCATTCGATCCCACCATACTTCAGGACCAGGACCAAAGCACGCCCCGATGAAACGTCACCGCGAGATTTTCCGTTGCACGACAATGGAATAGGCCTTCCGCGCTCGCCGCCGAGACCTTGGTCGCAGGACTGCCGCATGATTCACGAATGGCAGAGGGTCCGCCATCCTTTCGCTGAGACCGGCAACCACCGCTGCGGTCATGGAGGCAAGCGATGCAGGATCTGCTTACGGTTATGGCAATCTGGCTTTCAGTCAATTTCGGCCTGCCGGCAATCGATGAAAAGCCTCGTATCGAATTTGTCTCGGCGGCCAGGATGGCTGAGGTGCGCCGCGAGCGGCTGGCGGCAGAGCGCTCGCATGGGGTGGTTGAGATCGGGCAAGGCACGTCGCCCGACACGGGCCACGAATTTCACGCAATCTATGACGATGTCAGCCGCACGATCTATCTGCCTTCAGACTGGACACCCGCCTCGTCGGCCCATGTCTCAATGCTGCTGCATGAGATGGTCCATCATCTCCAGAACGCCGGCGCACTGAAATACGAGTGCTCCGAGGCGCGCGAACGCCCCGCCTATCAAGCCCAGGCGCGGTGGCTGGAGCTGTTCGGCAAAAAGCTGGAGGAAGAATTCAAGATCGATCCGATGACCATTCTGGTGCGAACGAGCTGCATGTATTGAGCCATCGCACCCAGGCGCATCGGGGCGGCGCTGATCATCGCCGCCGGAAGAGCTGGCGCCAGAAGTCGAAGGTCGCCAACAGGAAGCAGAGAACGGCGAGCACGATCAGGTCGGGGCTCGGAACGAAGATCGGCACCACAGCCAGAAACAGCGCCAGGACAGCAAGGGCGACTGCTGCAAGTATTTTGTCCGTCATCCGATTACCTCATCCTGAAGCCGGCGCACCAGCCATCGTGCGGTGCGAAGAAGCCGCGCATCCTGCCCCGGAGCGCCGACGAGCTGGACGCCGACGGGAAGCCCATTCGGGCCGTTGAGAAGCGGAAGGCTCAAAGAAGGCAGGCCGCAGAAGGTCCAAAGGGTGCAGAAGACGGGATCGCCCGTAGCTTCTCCCACGGGAGCCTCGCCTGGAGCCGCCGGCGTGATGATCGCATCGAAACGCTCGAAAATCGGGGTCAGCGTTTCTCGCAGCACAGGCGCCATGTCGCGCGCCGCCAGATAGTCCGGGGCCGCGATGGCGCGGCCTTCCGCGACGATTGCGCGAAGCTTTTCCGAACATAGGTCCGGCATATGCTCGACGTGGTGCCCAAGATTGCGCGCCATCTCTGCGGACATGACCGTCTGGTGCCAGCCGAAGGCGCCGGCGAAGTGCTCGCTCAGGTCTACCTGATCGATCCCGCTTCCGAGCGCTTCCACGAGCTCGGTGAAAGCAGCCTTCGTTGGCTCCTCGGCGCGCTCCCAGGCGGGAGTCCTGACGAAGGCCAGGGCAGGGGTGACCGGCGGATCGCTGAGCGCCGTGGCGGACAGCGGACCGGGACTTTCGCGCGCATCCGGATCCCGCCCGTCGGCGCCCATGAGGATCTCGGCGAAGGCCGCGTCCTCAAGGCTGCGCGCGAAGACACCCATGTGATCGAGGCTCGGCGCCAGCCGGAGCACACCCGTACGAGGGATAGCGCCGAAGGACGGCTTCAGGCCCACCACGCCGCAGAACGAAGCGGGGCGGATCACCGAACCGTTGGTCTGGCTGCCGATCGCGAGCGGCACCATGCCTGCGGCAACAGCCGCTGCCGAGCCGCTGGAGGAGCCACCCGGCGTGCGCGCCGGGTCGTGCGGGTTGCGGGTTTTTCCGGGCTGGTAGTAGGCGAACTCGGTGGTCACGGTTTTGCCGAGGATCACGGCTCCCGCGGCGCGAAGCCGGCGCACGAGCGTTGAGTCCTCGAAGGGCATCCTCCCGGCATCGATCGGCGAGCCGTTGCCGGTCGGCATACCTCGAACGTCGATAATATCCTTGATGCCGACGGGCACCCCGTGCAGGGCCCCGAGCGGTTGGCCCAGCCTGCGGCGGCGGTCGCGGTCTTCGGCTTCGCGTAAGGCCTTGCCGCGGTCGAGGAAGGCCCAGGCCTGCACACGCTCCTCTTCGGCGTCGATGCGCTCCAGGCATGCCGTTACCAGCTCCGCCGAGGACAGCGCTCCCTCGGCGATGCGCCAGGCCGCCTCGCGCGCTCCGAGCGCGGTGGGTTCCGCAGTGGAGATGCGCTTAGCGGCCATAGACCAGCTCCGGCAGGGTGTAGACGGTGCCGGGGAAGATGTAGACGATGATCATGGAAAGAATGACCATCACCAGGAACGGCATGCACCCCGCGAAAATCTGCGTCAGCCTCACCTGCGGTGGGGCGATGCCCTTGAGGTAATAGGCGGACATCGCCATGGGCGGGGTGAGGAATGATGTCTGCAGGTTCAGCGCCACGAGGATGCCGAAGAACAGCGGGTCGACGTCGAAATGCGCAAGCAGCGGCAGGAAGATCGGCACGAAGATGATGATGATCTCCGACCATTCCAGCGGCCAGCCAAGGAGGAAGATGATGATCTGCGCCAGGATCAGGAACATGATCGGCGACATATCGAGGCCGGTGACGAAGTCCCGGATCAGGCCTTCTCCGCCGAGATATGAGAAAACCGAGGAGAACACCCAGGAGCCGACGAAGAGCCAGCAGACCATGGCCGTGGTCTTCATGGTGAGATAGACGGATTCGCGCAGCCGCTGCCAAGTGAGGGCGCGATAGGCGACCGCCAGGATGAGACCGCCGAGCGCGCCCGCGGAAGCAGCTTCCGTCGGCGTCGCCAGCCCGAAGAGGATAGAGCCGAGCACGGCGAGGATGAGGAAGGCCAACGGCAGGAACGAAGTGACGATCATGAACAGCAGCGTGCCGATCGGCGTATCGCCCACATCTTCCTTGCTTGGTTTGGGCGCTACGGAGGGCTGAAGAATCGCGCGCCCGATCACGTAGACCAAGTAGAGCCCGGCGAGCAGCAGGCCGGGCAGAAGAGCGCCCGCATAGAGCCGCACGATCGAGACGCCGGAAGCCGCGGCGTAGACAATCAGCATGATCGACGGCGGAATGAGGATGCCGAGCGTGCCGCCGGCGCAGATCACGCCGGAGGCGAAGCTCGTGTCGTAGCGCGCCTTCAGCATCGCTGGAAAGGCGAGCAGTCCCATCAGGGTCACCACCGCGCCGACGATACCGGTGGCGGTGGCGAAAAGCGTGCAGGTAATCAGCGCGGCTACGGCCATGGCCCCGGGCACGCGCCGCGCGGCGATGTAGAGCGTGGAAAAGAGCTTGTCGACGATGTTGGCGCGCTCGACGACGTAGCCCATGAACAGGAAAAGCGGGACGGCGGTCAGCACCTCGTTCGCCATGACCGAGTAGGTCTGGTTCACGAACAGGTCGAAGATGCGGTTGTTGAAGAAGCCATCGATCCAGGTCTGGATCAGCGTCCAGCTATCGGCGCCGTCCTCCACCGCACGGTTATAGGAGCGCCACATCCGGCTCGCGTCGAAATAGGCATAGTAGCCGAAGCCCACACCTAGGGCCATCAGCGTGAAGGCGATGGGGAAGCCGAGGAAGATGCAGAGGATGAAGATCCCGAGCATCATGATAGCGATCTGCGGGTCGGTCATTTTTCTGGCTTCCTTCCCGCGGCGATCATAGCGGCATCTTCGCCGTGGCCCGCCGCCACCTGCCTTATGAGCTGATCTTCCAATTCCACTGCGTCCTCCTCGTGCGGAAGCCATTCGCCCGTGCGGATGCATAAGATGCACCGGCAGACCTGTGCGATGCCCTGGATGAACAGGAGAATGCCGGCGGCGACGATCACCGTCTTGAAATGGAAGATCGGGATGCCGGCCGGCGAGTTGGTGCTGACTTCGAGATAGCGCCAGCCGCGCCCCGCATATTTCCAGCCGGCGAAGACGAGCGCCAGAACGCCGGGAAAGAAAAAAAGAAAGTAGAGAACCAGCTCGACGGTCGCCTGGGTTCTCGGCCGCCAGAGGCGGTAGAGGAAGTCTCCGCGCACATGGGCGTTGCGCGAAAGCGTGTAGGCGCCACCCATCATGAAAAGGGTGCCGTAGAGCATGTATGACATGTCGAAAGCCCAGGCGGTGGGCGCGTTGAAGAGATAGCGAACCGCAACCTCATAGCCCATGCCGAAGGCCATCATCAGGATCAGCCACGCGAAGGCGCGGCCGAACCAGCCCGTGATGCGGTCAATGAAGTGGATAAGATTCGTCATCGTGAGATGTCACTCACCAAAGGCGGGTTGATGGCTGGCGCGGTCGCCATGCGCAGGATTGCGAACTGCTTTGCGCCAGTTGTTGCGGGCGTCCGCCCGCGCTCTCGCCACCGCAGGGGGTGACGGAACACGGGCGCGTCCGGAACGGCGTCAGGTCTTCAGCTTGCCTGGGAAATAATGCTCGTAGGCAAGCGTGAGGTCGGGTGCGCTCATTAACTCGTAGAACACGGTGCGCTCGACCCACTGGCGCTGGCTATCCATGCATCGCTTCATGAAGTCGTCCTGCTCCAGCTCGGGAATGAGCTCGTCCCAGGCCTTGAGCTGAGCATCCAGGATCTCCTGCGAAGTGCGGTGTACCGTGACCCCATGCTCATCCTGCAGCGCCTGCAGGTCCTTCGAGTATTGATCGAGGGCAAGCGCGGTATTCGCCGAGGTGATCGCCTCGACCCCGTATTTGAGGATCGCCTGCAAGTCCGGATCCAGATCGTCGAAGAAGTCCTTGTTGAACAGGAACTCGAAGGACTCGGAAGCTTGGTGATAGGAGGCCAGGAAATAGTTCTTCGCCACATCCTGCGCGCCGAAGCGCAGGTCGGAGGATGGGTTGTTGAATTCGAACGCGTCGATCACCCCGCGCTCCATGGCCGGGACGATTTCGCCGCCGGGAAGCTGGGCGACGCTCATGCCGAGCTTCTGCATCAGGTCGGCGGCAAGCCCCACCGTCCGGTATTTGAAGCCCTGCAGGTCCTGCACCGTGGTGACCGGGTTCTTGAACCAGCCGAAGGGCTGAGCCGGCATCGGGAAACCATAGAAGCCATAGATGTTGAGGCCCATGATCTCCTGGGTGAGCTCGGCATAGAGCTCCTTGCCGCCACCTTGGTAGAACCAGCCGAGCATGTTGAGTGCGCTGCCGCCCCAAACCGGGCCCGTGCCGAAAAGCGATGCTGCTTTATGTTTGCCGTACCAGTAGACAGGCACCGTATGGGCTGCGTCGAGCACCCCGTCATTGACGGCGTCGAGCACCTGGAACGCGCCGACCACTGCGCCTGCCGGCAGAAGGTCGATCTGGATTCGTCCGTTCGACATCTCGTGGACGCGCTCGACATATTGGCGGGCGAAATCCATCCAGATGTCGCCGGAAGGCCAGGATGTCTGCATCTTTACGACAACCGGGCTCTGCGCCCGTACCGCAGGTGCAGCAAGGCTTACCGCAGCACCTCCAGCGGCGAGCAGGCTACCCTTGAGGAACGTCCGACGGGGTGTCGGAGCGGAATGAAACTCTATGGAGTTGGTCATCAATTTTCCTCCCATTCAAGTCTTGCGATGCTGGTGCACGGCCAACATCCGCCGACAGTCGGGCAGGGAACCCCAGCCGACCCTCCGCCGATGGGACCTCAGCATCGATACTGGCGAGTATTCCCTGGATTAATCCACAGAACGAATCCAGGTCCTCACGAACACTCGCCATACCTAAGCACGCGGAAAGCTTATTCGAAAAACGTACAGTTGGGAAAGAGCCTTGACCTTATTCTCTCGTATAACACGTGATGTTGATGACCCGTATCCAATCCATTCAGCCGGGGGGCTCCTTTCAGTCGTCTCGGCGGCATATGATCGAGCCCAAATTGGAGGGCGTCCAGTCCTCCTGCGGGAGGACTGGGTGCCTTCAACCGGCTCTTTTGAGCGGTTCCACGTCCGGTTCGGGGCGATGGAACAGGCCGGCCTGATCGTATTTGCGCTGCAGGTGCCGCAACCGTTCTAATGCCTCAGGCGAGAACGAACGGTGCGACCGGCCGGCGATATCGAGATCGGCCTCGCCGATATAGTGGCCGAGGGAGATCGGCGCGATCTTTTCGCTTGTCGCCCGCACCCAGGAGAGAGCCGCCTGGTCCTGGGCATCGTCTTGCCAGATCGCATAAGTGCAGCCGAAGGCCGGGCCAACCATGGAAAAGGCGGCGTCCGGCATGGTGCCGTCCGGCGGCGGCAACACGACACCGAGCGCGAAGGATTCCGCCGAAGGAGCAGCCTCTATCGCTTCCGCCATGATCGCCATCTGCAGGGCCGGATCGGCCGACCAGTTGGTGTCGGCCGCGTAGCGCCGCCCTTCCAGGAAAAATTGCCCCATGATCAGGTAAAGGACCTCGAAAGGCGTCTCCATCCCGAGTTGGATGTCGAGCGCGCTTTCCGGTGCGCCGGCCGCTATTTTTTCGAGCGTGGCCTGTGCCTCCTCTTCCGTATACGCAAAAATGGTCGCAACCGCCGAGACCGTCTTTGTCGCCTTGCCGGCAAGAGGCGGCGGTGCTGAGGAGAGCACGGCCGTGAACTCGACATTGCGCGGCACGGTTCGCATCGTCCGGCTCATCCAGCGCTCCACCGCATCCACCTCGCCTATCGGGTAGACCCACACGCTGGTGCGGATCGCTCGTGGCAGTTCGTGCAGGCGCAGCCTGTATTCGGTCACGACGCCGAAGAACTCCGGGCCCGCTCCGCGCGCAGCCCAGAAAATATCGGCATTCTCCGCCTCGCTCGCGGTCACCAGTGAACCGTCGGCCAGCACCACCTTGACGCTTTCCACATTGTGGCAGGCGATGCCCCAGGCACCGGCGTTCCAGCCGAACCCGCCGCCGAGCAGATAGCCCGACAAAGGCACGCTGGCGCAGTGACCGGTGGGAAAAGCGAGACCGTATTCGGCCGCCGCCGCGGCGAGCCTGCCATTGGTAACCGCAGGCTGCGCACGCGCGGTGCCGGCTACGGCATCGATTTCCAGCGCATTCATCGCCGATAGGTCGATAACCACGCAATCCTGCAGTGCGATGGTGGAGAAGTGGTGGCCGCCACCGCGCGCGGAGACGCGCATTCCGTTGGCGGCGGCGAATTTCACCGCCGTCTGCACGTCGCCGGCGTCCATCGCTTTGACGACAACTTCAGGAAAGCGGTCCGGTTTGCGGGCGTTCCACAACAATCCCGTGCGGACGGCCTCGTATTCGGCGCTTTCACGGGTCGTCACCGCCCCGCGAACCGCCTTTCTCAATTCATCGATATGCATGTTGCTGTCCTCCTTTTTCGCGGCTCGCGGGAATGCGGCTCAGTGACTGTGCTTGATCTCATGGTGCTCGCACGTCACACGCGGATTGAACTGGGCGAAGATGCCATTCGGGTTTTCGCGGTAAAGCCAGACATGCCGGTCATGATGAGGCTCGAAATTATGTGCCTCGTCGATGGCCGTCGCTGGATCGTCGATCATGGTGTCGTATGGCAGTCCGTGGAACGATGGCGGGCCGTCATTGCCTGCCTCGCTCCAAGCCTTGGCGAAAACGAGATTCTCGACCGCGACGAGTTCGAGCGAGCCGTCAGCCTGCGGCTCATAAATGAGGACCGCCGGATTGACGAAATCCGTGTGCGTCCCGACGCCGTCGACGCGCGGGTTGGGCGGGGCGGAGATGCCGAGCAGGTCCGGGCGGAAAAAGTGGATGCCCATGCCGCCAAGCGACTTCGGCAGGCCCATCATTTCAGCGGTCTCGCACATGTTGCCGGGGTCGCGGAGGTAACCTTCTGCGAGAGCTATGTTTACATCGCGGAAGCGCTCCGTGGCCTTGCGGATCTCGGCGAGGCTCGGCTCTCCGGGCATGGGTTTGGACGAGGCGTCGATACGCACCGCATCGTCGGTGAGGGTGGCGGCAACAGGGGTGGCGTGAATGTTACAGGCGAAAGCGGCGGTAGCCGTCAGCAAAGCCGCGGCGGACACGACCAAGATCGTGGGTTTCATCGTTCTGATCCTCTGTTCGGTCTGGAAAATCGTACGCCGCGGCTGTTTCGTGACGCCCGGCGTCGATGGCTGGTGAAATAATCCAGGGCGGTCGCGTACGCTCGCTAAATGGTCCTGCAAGAAATCGTAAAAGAATGCTAAAATAGGCGGAGGGGCATTTTCTTACGTCCATTAAGGCCAACCACTCGACGGAGCGATAGCAGGCGAGCCATGCCACGTGCATCCCAGCCTCATACGCCGGATATCGATCTGGCCGCCCGCCGCGCCTACGCGGCAGAGGGCGGCACTTCTGGCGTGCTGACCCCGAGCTCGCGGCTTTTTGTCAGAGCGGCCTCAGCGTGATCGTCGCGGTGTGCCGCCCGGCCGAAGCGCCGGTCGCCGGCCTGGGATGCGGCTGCCTCATTCTGCCCGAGGATCGGATGCGGCTCCTGCTGCCGCGACCGGGCAACGAGGCGCTGCTGGCGATGGTGGAGCGCGGGGCCGGCATTGCCGTCACATTCAGTCAGCCCGTTACCCACCGTTCGATCCAGGTGAAGGGATCGCGAGCCGTCGTCACTATGCCGGACGAAGGGGACAGGCTGGAAGCAGTGCGGCAGAGCCAGGGCATGCGCTGGGAGCTGGTCGAGGTCGGTTATCCTCCGGCCTTTGCGGAGGCGTTTTGCAGCGTCGACCCCGATACTGTCGTTGCAGTGGATTTTACCCTCGAAGCCGCCTTCGTGCAGACGCCTGGCCCCGGCGCGGGTGCGGAGCTGAACCCATGACCCCGTTGAAGCTTCCGGCCATCCGCAACTGCCTCGAGGGGATCGTCCCGTCTGTGCTCGCCACTGCTGATGCCAGCGGCACCCCGAACGTATCGTTGATATCCCAGGTTCAGTATGTCGATCCCGAGCACGTCGCGTTATCCTACCAGTTCTTCAACAAGACCCGCCGCAATCTCCTGACGACGAAACGCGCCTCTGTGGCGGTCGTGGATCCCGACACCAACGCTCAGTACAGGCTGACGCTCGAATACCTCGAAACGCAGACGAGCGGGCCCCTTTTTGAGGCCATGCGCGCCAAGCTTGCCGGCATTGCCTCGCACAGCGGCATGCAGGGGGTCTTCCGTCTGCTCGGTTCGGATGTCTTCCGGGTTCAGGAGATCGAGGCGCTGCCCAGCACGACCATGCCGCAGCCGATCGGCCTCAACCTTCTGTCGGCCGCGCGCCGCGCCTGCGAGCAGATTGCAACTTGCGACGAGTTGGGGGAGCTGTTTGACGCGGTGCTGGCGGGCCTGCAGCAGCATTTCGGCATCGAGCACTCCATGGTGATGATGCTCGACCGTACCACGGACCGGCTCTACACCGTCGCCTCGCGTGGTTATCCGGTCTCCGGCATAGGATCGGAGGTCGGGTTGGGTGAAGGCGTCATCGGCGTAGCGGCTGCGCAATGCGTGCCGATCCGCATCGGCCGCATGGCGTCGGAATATTCCTACGGCACCGCAATTCGCGATACTGCGCGCGCGGCCGGGCTCCACTTGGAAGGCAATACGGCCATTCCCTATCCGGGGCTGAAGGCCCCCCAGAGCCAGATCGCAATGCCGATCCTCCACGATGGCAGCGCAATCGGAGTCCTCTTCGCCGAAAGCGCCGAGCCCAACCAGTTTGGCTATGAGGAGGAGGACGCCCTGTCGCTGGTCGCAAGCCACCTTTCGGCGTTGAGCCTCCTGTTGCAGCAGGAGGAAGCATTCGAGAAGGCCCCCTCGCGGGTTGCGCCGGGCGAAGTCACCGGCCGTGAAATACGTATTCGCCACTACCGCGCTGACAATACCGTGTTTGTCGGCAACGATTACCTCATCAAAGGTGTCGCCGGCGCGATCCTGTGGAAGATCGCACAGGAGCGCGCCGAGGGCGGCCGCATCGAATTCACCAATCGTGAGTTGCGCCTGGACCCGGCGCTGCGCTTGCCGGAATATGCTGAAAATCTTGAAGCACGACTGGTCCTGCTGCAGCGCCGTCTGTGCGAGCGCGACGCCGGCATCGCCATCGAAAAGTGCGGCCGCGGCCGGTTCCGATTTCTGGCTGAAGGCCGCCTTGTCCTGGAGGAGATATAAGCCTCCAAGTATGGGAATGGCGACGAGGCAGAGATCTGCCAAAAGGCATAGGTTCAAATCCGGACTGGGATAGCGATCCACCCGACTCGACTCAGGGGAGGACCAGCGGCGATGGCGCCTGGCTGATCCGGCGTATCCTCCGGGTCACCAAATCCAAGCCAAGGGATAGAACTTCAAGAGCGTATAGCTCTCAGGCGACGACAGGCTGACGACAGAAAGAAGGCCAGGGCTAACTCCCGCCTTATTGAGCTAAATGCTTGGAAAAGAATGGCGCGCCCGAAAGGATTCGAACCTCTGACCCCCAGATTCGTAGTCTGGTGCTCTATCCAGCTGAGCTACGGGCGCCTACTGCCAACCGAACCATCGTAGGGGTGAACCCCGACGGTTGAACGCCGCCTACCTAACGACTGAGAGAGGCAAAAGCAAGCGCTCAAATGCGATTTTTCCAATGCCCAGATCAGCACACCTACCCAGAACGGACGGCTGCCAGCGAAACATTCTCCAGCCAAGATGGCGGAGCCGTATCCGCAGGCGGAAGGCCGATGCGGGTTGCCGCGGATTACTGCTGCCGCGGTGCCGTTGGGCCATTCTCTGTGGCGGCATTTTTGCTTTCCGTGCTCTCCCGATGGAAGTCCTCAGGGGTCGGACCAGGAATGGTAATACAGAAGATCGTACGCCCGTTTCCGCTTTCCATAAGCTCGATCTCTCCGCCATGCGCGCGTATGAGCTCCTGCGCGATGGCAAGCCCGAGGCCTGTGCCGCCGGTCCGAGCCGAGCCGCGGAAGGCTGTGAACAGGTTTTCACGCGCTTTTGGCGGAAGCCCCGGCCCGGTATCAGCGACAAAAATTCGCGCCAGTCCTTCCCCTTGGCGCCCCGAGATTGTGAGGCGCCGTACGAGCGCCGAATCCGCTTCGCCCGTCATGGCCTGAACGGCGTTTCGGCAGAGGTTGGAAAGCACCCTGAAAAGCTGGTCGGCATCCGCTTCGATCTCGAATAGCGGATCGATTTCATTGACGAATTCGATTCCGCTCCCCGGATCGATCGCAAGGCTTGCGTGCACATCCTCAACAAGTGGAGCAAGACGCAGCCGGCGGCGCGAGGGTGGCGCCTCCTGCGCCCGGCCATAGGCGATCACTCCCTGGGAATACGCCACTGCCCGGTCAAGCATGCGCACGAGTTTTGGAGCCAGAGATTGCACCGTTGGATCGGCGCTGAGGGCCAAGCGATCCGAAATGAGCTGCGCAGACGCCAGCATGTTGCGCATGTCGTGATTGATTTTGGAGACCGCCATGCCCAATTCCGCAAGCCGTTTGCGCTCACCAAGCGTCCGGTGCAGTGCCTTCTGCATCTCTGCCAATTCCCGCTCCGCGATGCCGATTTCGTCGCTGCGGCTTTCCGGCTCGATGATGTTTTCGGCATTATCCGGCGCCGCACCGAAGGCGAGCACCGAGCGGGTCATGGCGCGGACTGGTCCGATCATGATGCGGTCGATTGCGTAAAAAACGAGTGTGGCGGTGAAAAGCGAAATGAGAAATGAAATGGCCGCCACATTGCGCGCGTAAATCAGCATTGCCGCCCGCAGCTGACGATCCGGTAAGATGACTTCGTATTGCGCTGTGCTCTGTCCTACATGGCCGTAGACGCGCAAGATGCGGCCGCCACCAAAGAACAGGGTACCGAAAGCCTTCCGAACGGCGCTTAAAGCATCGAACCGGTCAAGATCGATATGCGCGTCGACGGCCGGCGGCATATGCGACACGACCAGGAGGCGGGACGTGTTCCCGTCGCGCACCGCGATGGCGCTCACGCCCGCCGTCATGAGAACGTCGTTGCTAGCCTCCCGGCTGAGATTGCCCGCCTCTCCATCGAGGAGGACACGGCCGACGATCGCTGCCTCGCGCAGCCGCTGCTCCATCCACTGCCGGCCGAAATTGGCGACCGACGGGATAAAGATCAGCACCTCCGCCGCCATGACAAAGAGGATGGTCAGGAAAAGCAATTTCGTCGAGAGACCGCGGGTCAGTGGCACGGCCCGACTCGCGTCTAATTCGGTCTTGGTTCCTTCCTGACGCTTCTCCTCGGCCATTCCTGTTCCGCTGCTGCACAGGTGGTGGTTCCCACAATGATCACCCTACTTAGCCAAATAGCCGCAAAAAGCCTAATATTCCACGCACGGATGAGCTGCGCGCCGCTTCGGCGAAATAAGAGAGGGCGGCACGCTTTCCGATTTCTCCAAGCGTGGGGTAGGGCGCAACATATTGCGAAATATCGTGCACCCTCATGCGTCGAGAGAGTGCGAGGGACCAGAAATGCATCATTTCACCGGCGCCTCGGCCTAGAATCGAGACGCCGAGAATGCGTCCGCGCCGACCCACGATGAGCTTGATGAAACCGTCCGTGTGTCCTTCGGCATGCGCCCGATCGTTTTCGGAAAATGAGGAGCGCAGCACCTTCACCTGCAAGCCTCTCCTCCGGGCTTCGTTTTCCGTCAGTCCGATTTGGGCGAGTTCGGGGTCGGTGAATGTCACCCTGGGAATGTGTTCGTGATTCGCCTTTACAGGCAGGCGGAAAAGAATGGCGCGGATAACCAGCCCCGCATGATAATTCGCGACATGCGTGAACTGCGGGCCGCCAGCCACATCGCCAATGGCGAAAATGCGTCGGTTGGTTGTCCTGAGCTTAGGGGAAATCGTGATACCGCCCGGCCCATAGGCAACGCCCGCATTTTCAAGTGCCAGAGCCTCGACATTCGGTCTGCGCCCGGTGGCGATCAGTAAGTGCGAGCCGTCGATGCTGTGTGCGCCCTTCTCATCCGCCACATGAACCCGTATGCCGGTTCCTTTGTAGCGCTCCACGCGCTCGGCGCGCGCATGTTCCAGTATCGCGACTCCTTCCTTCAAAAGAGCCTGCTTGACCCCAAGGGCCAGTTCAGGGTCTTCCTTGCCGAGCACGGTATCGGCCTCGAGCACCGTAACATCTGCGCCAAGCCGGCGGTGCGCCTGCGCCCGCTCCATGCCTATGGGGCCTCCTCCGACGATGATCAGGTGTGCCGGACTTTGCTTCAGCCCGAAAGTCGTCTCGTTCGTGAGAAAGGGAACATCAGAAAGCCCAGGGATCGGAGGAATGGCAGGTGAGGAGCCGGTTGCGATTACGAAACGACGGGCGCGGATTTCACTGCCTCCGGCCACGACGGTCCGTGGGTCCTTGAAATGGCCTTGGGCTGAAATGACCTCAACGCCGAGCGCTGTGAAGCGCTCTTTCGAATCGTTGGGCGCAATCGCAGCGATTGCCTGCTCGATATGGCCAGCCACGCGGGCGAAGTCGATTGAAGGTTCCACAGCAGCAATTCCCAAACTCCCTCCGTGGGATAGCCGGTGCGCCTGTCTGGCGGACGCGATCAGCGCTTTGGAAGGAACGCAGCCATAGTTGAGGCAATCTCCGCCCATCTTCCCCCGCTCGATAAGAACGACGGAAGCACCAAGGGACGCTGCCGCGGCCGCGACGGTCAATCCGCCCGAGCCTGCGCCGATCACGCAAATGTCAGGTTTGAGGATGGTGGTCATTTCCCGCCATTGGCACTTCGCCCCTCCCGGTGGCCTTGCTTTTCAACCTTCGTTTTACGACGACCGCAAGGGCTGCGACCACCGCAAGCCCGCCGAGGGACAGGGTAAGTTCCCTCGTAACGAGATCATGCAATTCGATCTTCTCCCCGGCTGCGGACGCGGCAATCAGAATGCTTTCGAGCCCTTGGCCCAGATAGGCATAGGCGTAAGTGGCAGGAATGATGCCGAGCATGGTGGCGCCGACGAAGGTGCTCAAGCGAACCTGAAAAAAGGCCGGGACGATATTGACCAGCCAGAACGGAAAAATCGGGGCTAGCCGCAGCACGAGAAGATAGCCGAACGCGTCTTCCTCGAAGCCCTTGGCGAATTGCGCTGCCCGTCCTCCCGCATATTTGCGAAGCAGCCCGCCGAAGGCCGTGCGGGCTGCGAGGAACAGAATGGTGGCTCCCAGGGTGGCGCCGATCAGCACCAGTGTGCCGCCCAAGAGCCACCCGAAGAGGAACCCCGCGGCCATCGTCAGCAACGCAGCGGCCGGAAGAGCGACGGCGGCGGCGATCGCATAGGCAAGGGTGAAGCTGGCAGACGATAGAATGGGATGCGCTTCGATCCTCATCTTGATCGCCGCGCGGCTTTCCAGAAGCGCATGAAAGCTCAGATGTTCATGCCAGCCAAGAGCATAGCCAACCGCGAGTACCAGGACGATAAGCCCGAGAGGCACGAAGCGCCACGGCATTCAGCTTCCTCCCAGGCATCCAGCCAAGCAAAACTCATGATGGTTCCGGCTGTAAATGGCCTTTTCGCTTCAAAGCGGCAATCCGCTTTCGCCTGAATCAGCGCGTTTTGACGAATGGGACGGCCCTATTCACCCAAATGTGAGTTTTTTCGCCTGGTTGCCCGCATAACAAGAGGCCCGCCGTAAAGCGGCGGACCTCCCTCTTTTATTATCTGCCCGTTTCAGGCGCTGCGTCCGTCCAGCGAAAGTCGCCCGGCCCCGCGCGAGGCAAGCGCCAGGAACCCGCCGATGATGGCGAGGTTCTTCAATGCCATCAGGAGCTGCATCTGGTCGCCCAGGTTCATGTGAGCCACCAGGGTGGCGGCAGTCGTGAACACTGCCAGAACAAGGGCCGCGATCCGGGTCTTGTAGCCGACAAGGACGGCAATGCCGCCGAGAAGCTCGATAAGCCCGACCACAATGGCGGTGACGGTCGGAAGGGGGAGGCCAAGGCTCCCGAAATAACCGGCGGTGCCGGCGATTGCCGTGAGCTTCCCAAAGCCGGAGAAGATGAAGATCACCGCGAGCAGGATGCGGCCAAGAAGAGCAAGTGCATTGTCTGACATGATGGTGTTAACCCGTTAGCGAGAAAGCGAACCGGCTAGATAAGGTCAACACGCGGCCGGGACTACCGCCTGGCCGTTGACACTGTGTTTCCAGAGAGATGCTTTGCGTGGCGGGCTATCCCGGTGAGATCATGTTTTCCGGCCGCACGATGCGGTCGTATTCCTCTTCCGTCACAAGGCCGGTCCTCAGCGCTTCCTCGCGCAGCGTCGTTCCGTTCTTGTGTGCCGTCTTGGCGATCTTGGCCGCGTTGTCGTAGCCGATCACGGGCGCCAGGGCCGTCACCAGCATGAGCGAGCGCTGCATCAACTCCGCAATGCGCACTTCGTCCGCCTCTATGCCCTTGACGCAATTGTCGGCGAAGGAGCGCATCGCGTCGGAAAGCAGGCGAATTGACTGCAGCACGGCGTTTGCGATTACAGGCTTGAAGACATTGAGCTCGAAATGCCCCTGACTGGCGGCGATCGAGACCGTGGTCTGATTGCCCATGATCTGCGTGGCCACCATGGTAAGAGCTTCCGCCTGGGTCGGGTTCACCTTGCCGGGCATGATCGAGGATCCGGGTTCGTTTTCGGGAAGCTTGAGTTCGCCCAGCCCGGAGCGCGGACCGGAACCCAGGAAGCGGATATCATTCGCGATCTTGAAGAGATCGCCGGCAAGCGCGTTGAGCGTGCCGTGCAGGGCGTTCAGCGCTCCGTGGCTCGCCAAGGCCTCGAATTTGTTTTCAGCAGTGCGGAAGGGCAGGCCGGTGATGGCTGCGACGCGATCCGCAAAGGCCCTGTCGAAACCCTTGGGCGCATTCAAGCCAGTGCCAACGGCAGTGCCTCCCTGGGCCAGCGCATGCACGTCATGCAGCGCATCCTCGATACGCTTTCGCCCGAGCCTCAGCGCTGCCACATAGCCGGAAAATTCCTGGCCGAGTGTGAGAGGCGTCGCGTCCTGCGTATGGGTGCGGCCGATCTTGACGATATCGCCGAAAGCCCGTTCCTTTTCCTCCAGCGTGGCGGTCAGGTGGTCCAGCGCCGGCAACAGCTCTTCCGCCGCCTCGCGGGCGGCCGCGATGTGCATGGCGGTGGGGAAGCTGTCATTCGACGACTGGCTCATATTGACGTGATCGTTTGGATGGATGGGCTTTTTTGAACCCATCTCACCGCCGAGCATTTCGATTGCCCGATTGGAGATCACCTCATTGGCGTTCATGTTCGACTGTGTGCCGGAACCGGTCTGCCAGACGGCGAGCGGGAAGTGCGCGTCCAGTTTCCCGTCCACCACCTCGCGTGCCGCCGCAACGATCGCTTCGCCAAGCTTGGGATCAAGCTTTCCAAGGTTCGTATTCACCTCCGCGGCGGCAAGCTTGACGATGCCAAAGGCGCGCACCAGTGGAACAGGCATCTTTTCCACGCCGATGCGGAAATTGGTCAAAGAGCGCTGGGTCTGCGCGCCCCAGTAACGATCGGCGGCGACGTCGATCGGGCCAAAAGTATCGGTTTCGGTGCGGGTCTTCGTCATTGAAATGTTGCTCCCATCAGTCCTGGGGCCATATGCGCCAAAGGCACTTCTTTTGCAAACCCCGCGGCGACTTCTCCAGCCTGTTGGATCGATTAAAATCGAAAGATTGCCGCCGCCCTCACACCAGCTTCAGAAGCTGCGCAGTCTGCCATGTCGCCAGGAGCACGATCAGGCAGCCGATCGTACGCAGGAGGATGCGCTCCTTGATCGACTTCAAGATCCATCCGGCGAAGGGAGCTGCTACCATTCCGCCGACGATCAGCCCACCAATGGCGGCTGCGTGCTCCACATACGTACCTGCCGCCTCCCAGTGCCCGGTCAAAAGGGAAAAAAGAAAACTGAGAGAGACCGCCGTCGCGACCAGAAACTCGGTCGCATTCACCGTCCCGATGACGTAGCGGGGTGGAGCCCCGGCTCCGAGAAGGCCGGTGGTGACGATAGGTCCCCATCCGCCGCCTCCGGCCGCATCCAGAAAGCCGCCCACAGCTCCAAGGGGAGCGACCACCTTCGCCGGTACAGGGTTGGACGGAATCTTGCGGAACGACCTGAAGATGAGCCAGCCGCCGACCAGCGCAAGATAGGTGGTTATAAAGGGCTTCACCGCATTGCCTTCAAAGGAGGTGAGCACATAAGCGCCTATGCACCCGCCAAGAATTCCGAACGGCGCAAGCCGGACGAAGAGCCGCCAGTCGATGTTGCGATGGTAAAGATGAGCCGAGCCGGAAGCTGCGGTGGTAAATAGCTCAGCCGCATGGACTGAAGCGGATGCATAGGCAGGTGGAACGCCGAAGCTCAGGAGCACTGTCGAGCAGATTACGCCGTAGGCCATCCCCAACGCGCCGTCCACGATCTGGGCTGCGAAACCGACTGCCGCAAATAAAATAAAGTCTTGCAAAGGCGACCCCTCTGGTAATGCGCCGCAAAACTAGACGGAGCAGGCACCTCACGTAAGGCTCTGATTTTCCCCCGGACAACTCAACCGCGAAATCCTTTTTCAATCCGGCAGGTCTAACAGGAAGACCCGCCCTCGGGAATATAAGGATCGCAGGGTGCACCCGCGAAATAAAAAAGGGCGGCATTTCTGCCGCCCTTTCGGAAATCCGAGGTCTCGACCTCTTAGAAATCCATGCCGCCCATGCCGCCGCCTGGCATCGCCGGGGCCGGCGAGTCCTTCTTCGGCAGCTCGGCGATCATGGCCTCGGTGGTGATCAGCAGGCCGGCGACCGAAGCCGCGTCCTGAAGAGCGGTGCGGACCACTTTCATCGGGTCCACGATGCCCATGCCGATCATGTCGCCATATTCGCCCGTCTGGGCATTGTAACCGAACGTGACGGCGTTGTTGTCGAGAATCTTGCCGACGACGATCGAAGCCTCGGCGCCCGCATTCGAAGCGATCTGGCGGGCAGGAGCCTGGATTGCGCGGCGAACGATGTTCACGCCGGCCTCCTGGTCGGCATTCTCGCCCTTGGCCTTGATTTCGCTGGAGGCGCGCAGAAGTGCGGTGCCGCCGCCCGGAACAATGCCTTCCTCGACGGCCGCGCGGGTGGCGTTTAGCGCATCGTCCACGCGGTCCTTCTTCTCCTTCACCTCTACCTCGGTCGCACCGCCGACGCGGATCACCGCGACGCCGCCGGCGAGCTTGGCCAGGCGCTCCTGCAGCTTCTCGCGGTCGTAATCGGAGGTGGTCTCCTCGATCTGCGACTTGATCTGGGCAACGCGGCCTTCGATCTCGCTTTTCTGGCCGGCACCGTCAACGATGGTGGTCGTCTCCTTGGCGATGGAAACGCGCTTGGCACGGCCCAGCATGTCGAGCGTGACGTTCTCGAGCTTGATGCCGAGATCTTCGGAGATCACCTGGCCGCCCGTGAGGACCGCGATGTCTTCGAGCATGGCTTTGCGGCGGTCGCCGAAGCCCGGTGCCTTCACGGCTGCGATCTTCAGGCCGCCACGCAGCTTGTTGACCACCAGCGTGGCGAGAGCCTCGCCCTCGACGTCCTCGGCGATGATAAGCAGCGGCCTGCCCGACTGCACCACAGCTTCGAGCACAGGCAGCATGGCCTGGAGGTTGGAGAGCTTCTTCTCGTGCAGGAGGATGTAAACGTCCTCGAGCTCCGCCACCATCTTCTCCGGGTTGGTGATGAAGTACGGAGAGAGATAGCCGCGGTCGAACTGCATGCCCTCGACCACTTCAAGCTCGGTCTCGGCGGTCTTGGCTTCCTCGACAGTAATCACGCCCTCATTGCCGACCTTCTGCATGGCCTCGGCAATCATCTGGCCGATTTCCTTCTCGCCATTGGCGGAAATCGTGCCGACCTGGGCAACCTCTTCGGAGGTCTTGATCTTCTTGGCCGCCTTGGCCAGGTAATCGACGACTTCGGCAACGGCCAGATCAACGCCGCGCTTCAGGTCCATCGGGTTCATGCCGGCGGCAACGGCCTTTGCGCCTTCCTGTACGATCGCCTGGGCGAGAACGGTGGCCGTCGTGGTGCCGTCGCCGGCGATGTCGTTGGTCTTCGACGCCACTTCGCGCACCATCTGGGCGCCCATATTCTCGAACTTGTCCTCAAGCTCGATTTCCTTGGCGACGGTCACGCCGTCCTTCGTGATGCGCGGGGCGCCGAAGGACTTGTCGAGCACGACGTTGCGGCCCTTCGGGCCGAGCGTCACCTTCACCGCGTCGGCAAGGATGTTGACGCCGCGAAGCATACGCTCGCGGGCATCACGGGAAAATTTTACGTCTTTTGCAGCCATATTGGTCACTCCTGGCTTCGGGCGAAGCCCTGGTTAGGTTCAGCAAATAGCGGCTTTGCTCAGCCGATGATGCCCATGATGTCGGACTCCTTCATGATCAGGAGATCCTGGCCGTTCAGCTTCACTTCCGTGCCCGACCACTTGCCGAAGAGCACGCGGTCGCCCGCCTTGACGTCAAGCGGAACAAGCTTGCCGCTCTCGTCGCGCGCGCCGGGACCGACCGCGATGACTTCACCTTCCTGCGGCTTCTCTTTCGCGGTGTCGGGGATGATGATCCCGCCGGCCGTCTTCTCCTCGGATTCGACCCGGCGAACGACCACACGGTCATGAAGCGGGCGAAAATTCGTGCTGGCCATGTTACTCAACCCTTGATTCGGATAATGAATTAGGCTTCCCTCCGCCCAGATGGTCGGAGAATTGAATTTAGCACTCGCTGTAGGAGAGTGCTAACAGAGCCGAGATAGTCAGGATAGGTGTCAGAGTCAAGCGAGTTGCGGCTTGGATCAACTTCGGCACCGCATGGCCGATTTATCGTTTCGGCCGTTATCCCGAATTTAGACCGGCCTTTGAAAGCGCCTGCGGTCCTTTTCGATTTCCTCGCGGAAGTGGCATCCTTCGATGTGATCGTTGACGAGGCCCATAGCCTGCATGAAGGCGTAGATGGTGGTCGGGCCGACAAAAGTCCACCCGCGCTTTTTGAGATCTTTTGAAATGCGGGTCGAAGCCTCGGTCTTGCCGAGGGTCCGGAGCGTTGCGTAGTCGAGCTCTTGCGGCCGCTCCTCAGGTCCAGGCTCGTGTCGCCAGAAATAGCGGGAGAGTGATCCCTCTTTTTCGCAAAGCTCGATGGCTCGGCGTGCGTTGTTGATCGTGGAACGGATCTTTCCGCCGTGCCGAATGATGCCCGCATTCTTCAGAAGGCGATCGACATCCTCGTCCGTGAAGCGCGCCACGCGCTCCAAGTCGAAATCTTCGAAAGCTTCGCGGAAGTTCTCTCTTTTCCGCAGGATCGTAAGCCATGAAAGGCCTGACTGAAAACCTTCAAGACACAGCTTTTCGAAGAGCCTGCGATCGTCGCTGACCGGCCTTCCCCATTCATGATCATGGTAAGCCATGTAGTCAGGCAGGTTCGCATGCCAGAAGCAGCGTGTCTTCCCGTCATCTCCCACGATCAGGCCGGTCTTCTCTTCAATCATCGAAACTCACCGCATTTTTTTAAGGGGATTAAGGATTTGTTCACCGGATTTTTGAACCGGGCGATAACCACATCGATCAGTTTTCCCGACATATCGCACTTTATGTGGTCCGATTCATCATTCGCTTGCGTTTCCTGCTGCAGCATCCTGACAGGAACCGCCTCAAAGCGTTTGAACAGCCGCCATATCTGGCGGGAGTGACAGCAAGCAATCTGATGACCAGGTGAGAAAGGGCCGATGAAGTTCGTTCTGTATGTAGCCGGACTTGCCGCCATTTTTCTTCTTCCCAATGGCGCCGATGCTCAGACCCGTTACGCTGAGCCACCTCCCGTCCTTGTCAGTCCTGACCTTTCCGCACCCTGGGTGATGCAGCTTCGCAATCCGCCGGCACGAGCGAGGCCTGCCGAAAGGCAGCGTCAGGTCTACCGGGTTCCGCCCTATCCGCGGGAACTTCGGTCCAGCGCACGGCAGGCCGAGCGCCGGTATGTGCTGCGCCCGCAGCCTCATCATCAGCCCCGAGCGCGGGCGGTCCGCACGGCTGCTGCGGCCGCAGCACCAAGGGCGGTGCGGCCGGATGAGATGGATCCGAAATTCCTGCCCCAGGAAGTCCGGTATGATGGTCCGCAAGCGCCGGGCACCATCGTGGTCGATACCAAGGAGCGCTTCCTTTACCTCGTGCTGAAGGACGGTCAGGCGCGGCGCTATGGCGTCGGTGTCGGTAAGGACGGTTTCGGCTGGACGGGCACTCATAAGGTCACAGCCAAGCGCGAGTGGCCCGATTGGCGCCCGCCCGCGGAAATGATCGCCCGGGAAAGGAAAAATGGGAAAATCTTGCCGACCCTCGTCAAGGGCGGCCCGCAAAACCCGCTCGGTGCCCGCGCGCTGTATCTCGGCTCGACGCTCTACCGCATACACGGCACCAACGCGCCGTGGACGATTGGCCAGGCCGTCTCGTCGGGCTGCATCCGGATGCGCAACGAAGATGTGATAGATTTGTATGAACGTGTTTCCGTCGGCACCAAGGTCGTGGTAATCTGATTCTCAGATGCGGGGGACGAGCCGGCCGGAGGGGTCTTGCCGGTATTGTCTTCGAAAAGGCAGCGCTTCAGCGATGAAGCGCTGCTTTTTTATGCGGCCACGGCGGCCTGCCCAGCTTTTTGTTCCGCCTCCGGAAGACCTCCAGGTTTCGGGCCGCCATAGGCCCAGTCCAGCAGCTCGACCGTATGCACGATTGGCAATGCTGAGCCCGAGGCGATTTGCGTGATGCAGCCGATATTGCCCGCGGCAACCGCCACCGCGCCGGTGGCCTCGATGTTCTCCACCTTCCGGTCGCGCAGCCGCCGCGATATGTCCGGCTGCAGGATGTTGTAAGTGCCGGCTGAGCCGCAGCACAGATGTCCCTCACGCGGCTCCTTCACGATAAAGCCCGCGCGGGTGAGCAGTGCCTTGGGCTGTCGCGTGATCTTTTGGCCATGCTGCAGCGAGCAGGCGGAATGATAGGCGATGGTCAGCCCCGGCGGGATTTCCGGCTCAGGCAGGTCGAATGTGGCGAGGTACTCCGTAACATCCTTCGCGAGCGCGGAGACCTGCCGGGCCTTTTCGGCATAGGCCGGGTCGAGCCGAAGCATGTGCCCATAATCCTTGATGGTCGTCCCGCAGCCTGAAGCCGTGATGATGATGGCATCGAGCCCGCCGCCGTTGATGACACGCATCCACGCGTCAACATTGCGCCGCGCGAAGGCAAGCGCCTCTTCCTCGCGGCCCATATGGTGCACCAGCGCGCCGCAGCAGCCTTCCCCCTCGGGCCGCACCACCTCGACACCCAACCGCGAAAGGAGCCGCGAGGTAGCGGCGTTGATTCCTGGATCGAGCACGGATTGCGCGCATCCGGCGAGCAGTGCGACCCGGCCCTGCGGCCGCCCCTCCGGTTTGAGGGCGGCAGAGGCCTCGGCCGCGGGCGTTTGCTGCGGCGCAAGTTCCAGCATTGAGGCCACCGGTTTCAGGCCGGGTATGGCGCGGAAAAGCGGCGCGAAGGGGCGCCCTATTCTTGCCAGCCTCAGCGCGAGCCGGAATCGGCCGGGATAGGGGAGCACGC
The DNA here is from genome assembly GCF_011317445.1 of Chelativorans multitrophicus. GTDB lineage: Bacteria > Pseudomonadota > Alphaproteobacteria > Rhizobiales > Rhizobiaceae > Chelativorans > Chelativorans multitrophicus. The sequence goes on along the minus strand of NZ_JAAAPL010000001.1, from coordinate 1,178,564 downwards.
GGGCGAGCATCGCGCGCATCAGCCGGTCCAACAATGGCCGGCGATAGGTCTTCTCGATATATGTCCGCGCGTGGTCGACCAGATGCATGTAGTTCACGCCCGAGGGGCAGGTGGTCATGCAGGAAAGGCAGGAGAGGCAGCGGTCGATATGGGTCACGGTCTCGCGATCGGCGGGCCGTCCATTCTCCAGCATCTCCTTGATGAGATAGATGCGCCCGCGCGGTGAATCGAGCTCGTTGCCGAGCTCCACATATGTGGGGCAGGTGGCGGTGCAGAACCCGCAGTGGACGCATTTGCGCAGGATCGTCTCCGATTCCGCGGTATGCGGGTCGGCAAGCTGCTCGGGCGTGAAGTTTGTCTGCATCTTCTGTCTAAAGCATCCAGCTTTGAGGATTTTTGATCGGCTCTCCGCGTCCCACCAGTTGCAGGCCGACAACGGCGCGCACGACGATCCACACGGCGACGGCCAGGAGCAGAAGGAAACCGATCCCAACGACCATCAGCACCATTGAGATAAGGGCGTAGAGGATGCCAATCCAGAAGGTGCGGATCGCCCAGGTATAATGCGTCTCTATCCAGGCCTCGGATTTGCCGCGGTTCATATAAGCGAGCACGATCCCCACAAGAGCCGATATGCCGATGACGAAGCTGACGAGATAGAGAATATAGATCACCTGTATGTTCGTTGGTCCCGGCTCGAGCCAGCGGTCGGTTTTGCGCGGCGGTGTGGGCTGGTTCGTTTCAGTCATGGTTCCCTCCAGGCTTGACGGCTATCAGTCTATCACGCGCTTAGTTTGCGGCCATCCGGCCCGGATTGAGGATGTTTTGCGGGTCGAACTGCTCTTTCAGCCGCGACGCGAGCGCTGCAAGCGCTGGTGGTTGAGGATGGAAGACAGGAACGGCGGATCTCAAAGCCGGCGCTGCACGTATAAGTGTGGCATGTCCGCCGCCAAAATGGGCGATCAATTTGCGCAGGATCTCCGCCTCCGGGTCGGCTTCCATGCGCAGCCACACAAGGCCGCCCTGCCAGTCGTAATAGGCATTGGCTCCGGCCGCCCTGCGGAACGCGTCCACCAGCCTATGCCCCTCTGTCGGGGCTATGGAAACACGCCAGACCGGCGCCGGCGTGTTGTCGGCGAAGGGTTTGCAGTCGCGGATTTCGCGCCACAGGGCGCGCGATTGGAGGGGCTCCTGAACCTCCGCCTGTCCGTGCGGCCGCATCAGCCTTGCGACAAGGTCGATGCGATAATCGACCGATGGGCCCACCCCCTCGACGCGCAGCACGGTCCTTGGCTGACTGGAAAACGTGCCGCCGAGAAACCGACCGACCACGGTCACCGGCAAATGCGCAGCGCCTGAAACTTCGGCGCTGCTACCCATCGCCTCCGCCATGGCGGAGGCCGCCTGGGCATCGTCGAGGCCCATGATTGCGACAGTCTTCTCCGTTTCCGGGGCTGGAAGCACCTTGAAGGTGACATCCGTCACCACCGCGAGCGTGCCCCAGGAGCCGGCGAGCGCCTTGGACAAATCGTATCCGGTGACATTCTTGACCACGCGCCCGCCGGACTTGAAGGCCTCGCCTCGTCCGGAAACGGCATGCACCCCGAGCACATGGTCGCGGGCGGCACCGGCCTTGATCCGGCGCGGGCCGGACAGATTGGTCGCAAGCGCGCCGCCAACCGTTCCACGCCCGGAAGGACCGCCGAGCAACGGGCCGTAATCCATCGGCTCGAACGCGAACTGCTGATTATTCCTTGCCAGCAGATCCCTGAGTTCCGCGAGCGGCGTGCCAGCCTTCGCTGAAAGAACAAGTTCCTCCGGCTCGTAGAGCGTGACGCCGGTGAGATGGGAGAGGTCCAGCGTGTGCTCTGCCTGCGCAGGCCTGCCGATGCCGCGCTTGGACCCGTGTCCCAGCACTTCGAGCGGCGATTCCTCGCCTGCTGCCCAGCGCACGATGTTCAGCACTTCCTGCGCACTGCCGGGGGTAAAACTGGCCACCCTTAAAACCTTTCCAGATCCGGAAAGGGCATCTGCCCGCGATGGATGTGCATGCGGCCAAGCTCGGCGCAGCGGTGAAGCTGCGGAAACACTTTGCCGGGGTTGAGCAGATGGTTCGGGTCGAAGGCACATTTGACCCGGATCTGCTGGTTCAGGTCCTCCTCGGAGAACATTTCCGGCATCAGGTCGCGCTTTTCCACTCCCACGCCATGCTCGCCGGTGAGCACGCCGCCCACTTGCACGCAAAGGCGCAGGATGTCCGCGCCGAAGCCTTCCGCCCTCTCCAGCTCGCCGGGCTTGTTCGCATCGTAAAGGATCAGCGGGTGCAGATTGCCGTCGCCCGCGTGAAAGACGTTGGCGACGCCCAGCCCATACTTTTCCGAAAGCTCGCGCATGCCTGAAAGCACGCGTGGTAATTCCTTACGTGGGATGGTCCCGTCCATGCAGTAATAGTCGGGCGAAATGCGGCCCACAGCGGGGAAGGCTGCCTTCCTTCCTGCCCAGAAGGAAAGCCGCTCTTCGTCCGAATTGGAGACGCGGTTCGTCGTGCAGCCGTTTTTCCGTGCGATGGCGTCGACGCTCTCGATCAGATGATGCACCTCCGCTTGCGGCCCATCCAGTTCCACGATGAGCAGGGCCTCGACATCGAGCGGATAGCCGGCATTGACGAAGGACTCGGCTGCATGAATCGCCGGCCGGTCCATCATTTCCATGCCGCCCGGAATGATGCCGGCGCCGATAATGTCGGCAACGCATTGGCCGGCCTGCTCGCTGGAGGGAAAGCCAATCAGCAATGCCCGCGCCGTCTCCGGCTTCTTGAGAATGCGAACCGTGACTTCGGTGACGACCCCCAACAGGCCTTCCGATCCCGTCATCAGGCCCATCAGATCATAGCCGTCGGAATCGAGATGCTTGCCGCCCAGCCGGATCACGTCTCCATTCATCAGAACCATCTGGATGCCGAGAATGTTGTTGGCGGTAAGCCCGTATTTCAGGCAATGCACCCCGCCCGAATTCTCCGCCACATTGCCGCCGATGGAGCAGGCGATCTGCGAGGAGGGGTCGGGCGCATAGTAGAAGCCTTCATGCTCGACAGCATGGGTGATGCCCAGATTGGTGACGCCAGGCTGAGTCACTACGGCCCTGTTGGCGAAGTCGATCTCGAGTATGCGGTTGAAGCGGCTCATGACGAGCAGCACGGCATCCTGCAGCGGCAGCGCGCCGCCCGAAAGCGATGTGCCTGAGCCGCGCGGCACAACGCGAATATTGCGTTCATCGCAATATTTCAGGATGCGGGAGACCTGCGCCACTGTTTCCGGCAGCACCACGACGAGCGGCAGCTGGCGATAGGCCGTGAGCCCGTCGCTTTCGAATGCGCGCATCGCGCTCTCGGCTTCCACAACGCCTTCGCCCGGCACGATAATGCGCATGTCCGCCACGATCTCGTCCCGCTTCGCAAGCGTCGCCATGTCAGGCTTGGGGAGTAGGGCTCCGGACATGCAATCTCCTTCACTGGTCTAATCTATTTACCAGTTAATTTTTCGCTCCGCAAATGGCGGCGCTTGAGTCAATCCGCCCAAGGCTCAAAAAACGAGCGAGTTATGGCGTGCTGACGCTTATCCGCTGCGCCTGTCCACTTGAACGTGCCTGCGCCTGATTCGGCGCACCAGCAGCCACATCACGAGCACTGCGACCGGTACTGCGGCGGCGGTGATCGCCTCCGGGGAGAAGCCGGGAAAGAGGTGCACGCCCTTCACCAGATAGGATATCAGGCCCACCACATAGTAGGAGATCGCGGCGACGGACAGGCCTTCCACCGTTTGTTGAAGGCGCAACTGCATTTCCGCGCGGCGGTTCATTGAGGCAAGCAGATCGCGGTTCTGCTTTTCCATCTCCACATCGACCCAGCTTCGCAAGAGGGTTGCCGCTCGCGTGAGCTTGCGCGAGAGGTTGGCCTGCCTTTCCTCGACTGATCGACAGGTGCGCATTGCTGGCGCCAGGCGGCGCTGCAGGAAGGTGGCCCAGGTTTCGTATCCGGAAACGGGCGCTTCATTCAGCATCTCCAACCGCTCCTGAACGATGCCGTCATAGGCTCGGCTTGCGCCGAAGCGATAAAGGCTCGCTGCGGCTTCTGCCTCCAGCTCGGCGGCAAGTTCGGTAAGCTCCGAAAGCAGTGCCTGGCTGTTGTGATTGTCGCGATTGCGCATTTTATCGGTCAGGATCGCGAGCCGGTCCTCCATCCGCCGAAGGCGCGGAGAGAGCGATTGGGCGAGTGGAAGGCCGAGCATGGCCAGCGTTCGATAGGTTTCGATATCGATCAGGCGCTGCGTCAGCGCGCCGATGCGGGCCGGCGGCAGATCCCGTTCCAGGATCAATATGCGCGTTAGCCCGTCTCCATCCTGCCGGAAGTCCGTGGCCACGGCGGCGCGTCCGCCTTCTACGATGGAGTAGCCGAGGCTCGTCGGGTCGAAGCTGCCGATCAGCTTCTCGGTCGCCTGCGACCACTTGCGGATTTCCACCCGCGTTCCGGAAATAATCGTCCCTGGAGGGTTAAAGCCGTTGCCGAAAGGCGATTCCTGCAACGGTTTGCCGCTGCGCGGCGAGATCGGGCAGTCCCACTGATAACTGGAGAACTCGGTGTGCCGCTCCCACCTCAGCGTGCCCTGACCCCACCGCATCGCATGGTGCCTTGCATGCGTGTCCGGCGGGACAACGCCAAGCCGCCGCGATAGTTCGGCGATAACCGCCTGGTCCCCGGCGAAATCGCCTTCTGTCATGAAGGAGAGCTGGATGATGAGGCGCGGCGCTTCGAGCAAGGGGTGCGGCCGCGCATGGACTTCACCGAGCGCGCTGGCACGCCCCGGATGCGCGGGGAAGCCCAGAACCCTTCCGGTCAACAGCCCTCCAAGCGGAGATTCGGCGCGCTCCTCATTTTTTATGATCTTCAGCTCTTCCGCGCGCTCGTCGCTCATGACAACTTCTGTTGCTCGTAGAGATCCGGGGGAAGTATGCTCCCGTCGCCCCGGAAAGCGCAATGCGCTGATCTGAAGCAGATCGTTGTTCCTGCATTGGACAAATAAGTTGACCAGTTGTACGCGGCGCCTTACCCTACGCAAGAACGCTGGTGAAGCGGCAGGGGCCTGTGACGAACGTTTTTTCCAGGATAGAGCATACCCGCACGGCAGACTCCGTCGTGTACCAGATCGAGGCATTGATCCTCGAGGGTGTGCTGCGCGATGGCGATCGCCTCCCCGGTGAGCGCGAATTGGCGACCCAGATGGATGTGTCGCGGCCGATCCTGCGTGATGCGCTCAAGGTCTTGGAGGGGCGCGGGCTTCTGGCGACGCGGCCCGGCGGCGGCACGCATGTGGCCAATGTGGTGGGCGAGGTGTTCGCGAAACCCATGCGCGAGCTTATAGCTAGCCATCCCAAGGCCACGGCCGATTATCTGGAATACCGGCGGGAGATCGAAGCCGTGGCGGCGGAACTGGCGGCAACGCGCGCGACGGAGGCCGACAAGGCGCTGCTTTCCAGAATCGTGACGCGCATGGAGGAGGCGCATGCCTCTCGCGATCCCGCGATAGAAGCCGAAATCGATGTTGAATTCCACAACGCGGTAGGTGAGTGCGCGCACAACTTCATCCTGCTTCATACGCTGCGCTCCTGTTATCGCCTGTTGGCGGAAGGCGTGTTCTACAGCCGTGCCCGCATTTACCACCTGCCGGGCGCGCGCGAGGAACTGCTCGTGCAGCACCGCGCGATTTTCACGGCCATCCACGAGGGTGACCCGGCCGCCGCGCGAAAGGCGGCGGTGGACCATATTTCCTATGTTCAGAAGGCGAGCGCGGAAGCCGAGCTCACCGATGAAAGAGAGCGTGTAGCCGGCCTTCGCCTGCTCCATCGGTCCGACGCGCAGGCTCTTGCCCGGCAAACCGGACCGAAAACCTCCCGCACAAAGCGCTCGGCCGCTGCTGACCGTGAGATAGGGTGATCTATTGCAAGAAGATGTGAAGAAGAAGAACCCCCGCGTGGGCCTGTTTGTGACCTGCCTTGTCGATCTCTTCCGGCCGACGGTGGGGTTCGCATCCGTCAAACTCCTGGAGGATGCAGGCTGCGAGGTGGAGGTGCCGATGGCACAGACCTGCTGCGGCCAGCCCGCGTACAATTCCGGCGACCGTTCCGACACGATCGAGATTGCCAAAAACACGATCGAGACCTTTGAAGGGTACGACTATGTCGTGGCGCCTTCCGGCTCCTGCGCGGGCATGTTGAAGAAGCATTATCCCGGTCTCTTCAAGGGGGATGCTCATTGGGAGGCACGCGCTGCGGCCTTTTCGGCTCGGGTGCACGAGCTGGTGAGCTTTTTGGTCGATGTCATGGGCGTGAAGGATGTCGCAGTCGCCCACGCAGGCAGCGTCACCTATCACGATTCCTGCTCGGGCCTGCGCGAGCTCGGCATACGCGAGCAGCCGCGCCGGCTTCTCTCCTCTATCGCCGGGCTTAAGCTCCAGGAGATGCGGGACGCGGACACCTGCTGCGGTTTCGGCGGCACCTTCTGCGTCAAATATCCGGACATTTCCAACAGGATCGTCGAGGAAAAGACGGCGAATATCAGGGCAACCGGAGCCGAAACGCTGCTTGCGGGCGATCTCGGCTGCCTCATGAACATGGCGGGAAAGCTTCAGCGTCAGGGCGCCGACGTGAAGGTGCGCCATGTGGCCGAGGTGCTCGCCGGCATGGTGGATGGGCCGGCAATCGGGAAGGATAAGCGCTGATGCAGATTACGTCACCGGCCTTCAAGGAAAATTCGCGTCAGGCGCTTTCGGATGCGCAGCTACAGAAGGCGCTCGGCAATGTGCGCTCCGGCTTCATCGACAAGCGCCAGAACTCAATCGACGCATTGCCGGAATTCGACGCCCTGCGCGATTCCGCCCGTGCGATCAAGGACCATACGCTGGCCCATCTCGACCTCTATCTCGAATCATATGAGGAGAAGGTGAAGAAGGCGGGCGGCTATGTACACTGGGCCGAGACCGCGGCGGACGCCCGCAACATCATCCTCGAGATCTGCCGTTCCGCCGGCGCTCGTACGGTGACCAAGGGCAAGTCCATGATCACCGAGGAGATCGGGCTCAACGAATTTTTGGAGAAGGAAGGCGTCCGTCCGGTCGAAACGGATCTGGGGGAATATATTATCCAGCTTCGCGGCGAGCATCCGAGCCACATCATCGCTCCCGCCGTGCATCTTACCCAAGAGCAGGTCGAGGCCGACTTCCGCCGCGTTCATGATCATCTTCCGGTCGCCCGCGACCTGTCCGAGCCGGAATCGCTCCTGGCTGAGGCGCGGCGCGTGCTCCGCTATCGATATTTCCAGGCGGATGTCGGCATCACCGGCGCCAATTTCCTGGTGGCGGAGACCGGCAGTTCCATCATCGTCACCAATGAAGGCAACGGCGACCTCACGCAGATCCTGCCGCGCGTGCATGTCGTCGTGGCGTCGATCGAGAAGATCTTGCCGACATTGGAGGATGTGGGGCAGATCCTTCGCGTGCTTGCCCGTTCGGCCACGGGACAGGACATGAGCGTCTACACCACCGTCTCCACAGGCCCACGGCGCCCGGGCGATCCGGATGGGCCGGAGGAGTACCATGTGGTACTGGTCGACAATGGCCGGTCTTCGATGCTTGGAACGGAGTTTCAGGACATGCTGCGCTGCATTCGCTGCGGCGCCTGCATGAACCATTGCCCGGTCTATCACGCGGTCGGCGGACATGCCTATGGCTGGGTGTATCCGGGGCCCATGGGCGCGGTTCTCACGCCATCGCTCGTCGGCGTGGAAAAAGCGGGGCATCTGCCCAACGCCTCCACCTTTTGCGGCCGCTGCGAATCCGTCTGCCCCATGCGAATCCCGCTGCCCAAGATGATGCGCCACTGGCGAGAGCGCGAATTCTCGCGCGGCCTCAATCCCGCCACGCAGCGCTATGGGCTGCGCGCCTGGGCGATGGTCGCCAAGCGGCCGAAGCTTTACCGGTTCGCAACGTCCATAGGCATTCCCCTGCTGTCGTTCTTCAAAGGCCGGAAAGGCAGTTTCCATTACCTGCCGCTTGCCGGCGGCTGGACCCGCCACCGCGAGTTGCCGGCGCCTGAAGGCCGCACCTTTATGCAGCAGTGGCGCGATCGCGATGTGCGGAAGCAGGAGGCAGTTGCATGAGCGGGAGGGAGGCAATTCTGAACAAGGTACGTGCTGCCATAGGGGCATCCCCCGACGATACGGCGCGCGCCAGGATTGTGAAGAAAAGGCTAGCGAAGCCGCCATTGGGCGTGATCCCCGCGCGCGGCCAGTTGCCCGAAAAGGATCGCATCGCGCTCTTCTGCCAAATGGCGGCGAAGGTCTCCGCCAGTGTCGAGCGGGTGAAGAAGCCAGGCGATGTGCCGAAGGCTGTCGCCGCCTATCTGCGCTCCAGGAATTTGCCTGCCTCCGTTCGCATGGGGGTGGATGAGCGGCTCGAAGCAATGTCCTGGAAGTCTCTGAAGTCGCTGGAGGTAAAGCATGGGCCCGCGGACGCTGACGACGAGGTTGGCGTCAGCCATGCCGTGGCGGGCGTGGCGGAAACCGGCACGGTCGTCCTGCACTCCGGCGCAGCCAATCCGACCACTGTGAATTTCCTCCCGGAGCACCATATCGTGGTGGTGGACGCAAAGGATATCGCCGGAGATCTGGAGACCGCTTTTGCCGGAATCCGGCAAACATTCGGGAAGGGCATGATGCCGCGCACCGTGAACCTTGTTACGGGACCGTCCCGTTCGGGCGACATACAGCAGAAATTGCTGCTCGGCGCTCACGGGCCGCGGGCGCTGCATCTCATTGTGGTCGATGGCGGCTGATGGGACTCATTTCGATGTTGCGCAAACGCCCCCGGGAATGCGCATCTACGCAGTGGGGGACATCCATGGCCGCCACGATCTCATGGCCGAGATGCATCGCCGCATCATGGCCGAGATCATTGAGGAAAAACCCGCGGACTGGCGGATAATCTATCTGGGCGATTATGTTGACCGCGGTCCCGCCTCGCGGCAGGTGCTTGAACTCCTCTCCCGCTCGATAAAGGCCGATTCCCGGGTCATGGCGCTTGCCGGGAACCACGATCTCGGCTTCCTCGCTTTTTTGGCGCAGCCGCGCGCGCAGGGTCTCTTCGCAAACAATGGCGGCGACGCGACTGCGCGGTCCTACGGGGTCGAACTGAGCTTTACCTCACGCGAGGCGCTTTTGCGCGGCCATGCGGCATTGATGGAAGCCATGCCGCAGGAGCACCTGGATTGCCTGCAGGGACTGAAGCTTTCCGCAAGCTTCGGCGACTTCTTCTTTTGTCACGCGGGCATCAGGCCGGGTGTTCCGCTCGACGCCCAAAGCGCCGAGGACCTGATCTGGATCCGCGAACGCTTCCGCCACGATCCTACCCTGCACCCAAAGATCGTGGTGCACGGCCACACGCCGATGCCCGAGCCTGAAATCATGCCGAACCGGGTGAATTTGGACACGGGAGCCTGGTACTCAGGCCGGCTGACCGCGATGATGTTCGAAGGAAGCCGGAAACGGCTTCTGGAGGTGGCCGGTTAGGGCACAGTCCCGAAGCCGGCAGACGCTTTGGGCAATATCGTGCGGATAAAGATCGTAAGGACCCATCGCCCTTTAACGGGCAAAGTCGCTGATGCCGTAGCCGTCCGTCGTATAGTAGCTTCCAGAGGCAGTCGCGGCATAAATGCCTGCTCCACTCGCCATAACCGCGGTGAGCAACATCAGCGAAAGGATTGTAGCGCGCATGAGGCTCATCTCATTTCCGATCCAGTTAATGTAAAAAGCCCAGGTTACCAATTGGTTCCCCCTCCGGGCTCAGCTTGGTGGGGTGAAAAATCTCGGCGCGCCAGATGAGCTTTCGCCCGAAAACTTGCAATAGGCTGCTTATGGTTACATCACAGATTCCTGTGGGTGTTGCTCTTTTGCAGCGGTCATGTTCGGCCGGCGAGGATGGGATTGATCACCACCCGCGATGCGTTCCAATGTAGCCTCAGGCCGAGGACGAAAATGCCCCTGCAAAACCGTGTAACGCCTTTGGGAACAGTCGAAGCTGTAGCCGCGCGGGGGCTGTTCACCGGCAATCGCGGCGTCATCCACGATCCAGAAACCAGAACCCTTCTGAGGCGGCGCTGGTCCACGAGAGCATGGATCATCTGCGAGTGCGATTTCCGGGGGCGCCGCCGCGATGTAATGGGCCGTAACAGCCGGTACGGCACAGCCGGCTGGACAGAACTCTTCTTCCTTGACGAGGTGACGGCGCTCGCGGCGGGTCACCGCCCCTGCTTCTACTGCCGGCGCAAGCGCGCGGAGGCGTTTGCGCGGGCATTTGCCGAAGGGCAGAGGAAAGAGCGGATTTCCGCATGTGAGATGGACACGCTCCTCCACGGGAAGCGCCGGGCATCCGGTGGAAGGCCCATCCCGGTTTCCGAGGGCGGCGCGCCGCTTCCCGACGGAGCCATGTTCGAAGCCCACGGGCAGGCCTTTGCTTTACGCGGCGGCAAGCTTCTGCCTTGGGGCTTCAATGGCTATGCCGAACCTCGTGCGCCACGGGATGCCGGCCCGGAATACACCTTGATCACGCCGCTTGCGACAGTGGCGGCTTTGCGGGCGGGCTATCGCCCGGTCTGGCATTCCTCTGCCGGCTCTTGACCAGGCAAAGGCTTCAGAGGCATCAAGCGCCCATGCGGGCGAATTACAAAATGCAGCGGCTCTACTTGCCGGAGGACCTTTCAAAAGGGGCGGAGGTCGAGACCACGCGCGAGCAGGCCCATTATCTTGGCAACGTCCTGCGTATGCGCGGAGGGGCCGAACTGCTCGTTTTCAATGGCCGACATGGCGAGTGGTTGGCCGAGGTGAAGGAGATTTCGAAGAAATCGGCTTTGCTTGCCGTCCGCGAGCTTACGCGCGAACAGACGCCGCAGCCGGATATTCTTTATTGCTTTGCCCCGCTTAAGCAGGGCCGGCTGGACTACATGGTTCAAAAGGCCGTGGAGATGGGGGCAGGGATACTGCAGCCGGTCATCACCCAGCACACGCAGATACCGAAGCTTGGCACGGACCGCCTTCAAGCAAATGTGATCGAGGCGGCCGAGCAGTGCGGCATCCTATCCATTCCGCTGGTACGGGAGCCGGTGAAGCTTGATGTTTTGCTTTCCCGTTGGGAGGAGGGGCGGCGCCTCGTCTTCTGCGATGAGGATGCGCCGGGCCAGAACCCGTTTCCACGCCTATCCGCCCTGGCAGGCGAGAGACTCGGGCTTCTCGTCGGGCCGGAGGGCGGCTTTTCCGACTCTGAACGCCGCACCCTCCGAAGTCTTGCCTTTGTCGTGCCGATTCCCCTCGGCCCCCGGATTCTGAGGGCGGACACGGCGGCGGTGGCGGCGCTCGCCATCCTCCAGGCGGCTGCCGGCGACTGGCGCGACGAGGCTTGAGCCATCCTTCAGAACTTTTCGCTTGCCTGCCGTTTCGGTCTTCGCCAATGAGGCGGGGCTTCGCATAGTCTGCCGAGGAGAAAATGGCGAGAGACACGACAGACAACAGGCCGATCGAGACGGTCGACGACCTCGTCTCCTATATCGCCGCCGGCTCCAAGCCGAAGAGCTCCTGGCGAATCGGCACCGAGCACGAGAAGTTTCCCTTCTATGTCGATGGTAACCGCCCAGTTCCCTATGAGGGCAATCGCGGCATCCGCGCCCTGCTCGAAGGCATGCAGAGGATCCTCGGCTGGAATCCGATCCTGGACGATGGCCGCATCATCGGCCTCGTGGAGCCTACGGGCCAGGGTGCGATCTCGCTGGAGCCGGGCGGCCAATTCGAACTGTCCGGCGCACCGCTCGAAACCATCCATCAGACCTGCCGCGAGGGCAACGCTCATTTGGCGCAGCTGCGGGAAATCGCAGAGCCGCTAGGCATCCGGTTCCTGGGTCTCGGAGGCAGCCCCAAATGGACGCTTGCCGAGACGCCGCGCATGCCCAAGTCGCGCTACGAGATCATGACGAACTACATGCCCAAGGTCGGCAGCCACGGGCTGGACATGATGTATCGCACCTGCACGATACAGGTGAATCTCGACTTCTCGTCGGAAGCCGATATGCGCCGTAAAATGCAAATTGGCATGCGCCTGCAGCCATTGGCCACCGCGCTTTTCGCCAATTCTCCCTTTACCGATGGCGCGGTCAACGGCTATCAATCCTGGCGCGGGGAAATCTGGCGCGACACGGATGATCAGCGCTCCGGCCTCTTGCCTTTCGTCTTCTCGGACCAGTTCGGCTTTGCCGATTATGTCGAATGGGCGCTCGATGTTCCCATGTACTTCGTTATTCGAGATGGGCGCTATCACGACTGCACCCATGTCACTTTCCGCCAGTTCATGTCTGGCGCGCTTCGGAACACGGTGCCTGACGGCATGCCCACCATGGGCGACTGGACGAACCATCTCTCCACTTTGTTTCCTGATGTGCGCCTGAAGCGCTATCTGGAAATGCGCGGTGCGGATGGCGGTCCATGGCGGCGCATCTGCGCCTTGCCCGCCTTCTGGGTCGGGCTGCTCTATGACGACGCGGCGCTTGATGCGGCCGAGGATCTCACCAAGTTATGGACCTTCGAGGACGTTCAGGCGCTGCGCGATGCGGTGCCGGTCGACGGTCTGTCGGCCACCTTCCGCAACCATCATCTTATCGAGACCGCCCGCGAGGTTCTTGCGATCTCCCGCATGGGGCTTGGCAATCGCGGGTTCAAGAACCGCGAAGGCTTTGATGAGACGGGCTTTCTGAGCCCGCTGGACGAAGTCGTGGCACGCGGAACCACCAGCGCGCAGGAGATGGTCACCGCCTACCATACGCGCTGGGGCGGATCGATCGAGCCGGTCTTCCTTGAACACGCTTATTGAGCGAATAGGGGGTAGCGAGCGGGAATAGGGGCGCCGGGCGGGCTTGTCGCAGTCCCTACTTGCTATTTGCCGCGCCCTATTCGCGTCTGCCTTCGTTGACTTTCTCGGCCTCTCTTCATATAAGCCCGGCACGTTCGGGCTGGCCGCCCGGCGCGCTCTCGTGCGTCCCTGTGCGGTCACTATGCTCCTGTTCGTGATATCGACAGAATGAAGAAGGGCCGCACGCCGCGGTATTAAATAAATGAAGCGCACTTATCAGCCCTCGAAACTTGTCCGCAAGCGCCGCCACGGCTTTCGCGCGCGCATGGCGACCAAAGGCGGCCGCGGCGTGATCGCTGCCCGCCGCAACCGTGGCCGCAAGCGGCTGTCCGCCTGAGGTCCGGTGGGGCCGGGGGCGGTGTCTGGCCGAGCGCAGAGGCAGCACCCGGGGCGGCTCACCAAGCGCGCCGAATTTCTGGCGGTCCAGCGCGGCTTAAAGTTGCGTGGACGGCTTTTTCTGCTCGAACTGCTGGCGCGCGGGGATGACGATCCGCCGCGCGTGGGCATTACGGTGACCAAAAAGGTCGGCAACGCGGTCGAGCGAAACCGCATTCGCCGCCGGCTGCGCGAAGCGGTTCGCGTGCATGCGGCCGATGACATGGCGACCGGCACTGACTATGTGATCGTCGGAAGGCGCGAAATCTTGGACGCGCCGTTCGGAGCGCTGAAGGACGAGCTTTCCCGGCGCATCCGCGGGAACAAACCCGCTCGCACGGGCTAAGGAAACTGATGGAAAACAATCGCAATCTCCTCATCACAATCGCGCTGTCGGTGGTTATCCTGACGCTTTGGCAGGTGTTCTACGTCAACCCGCGCGTCGATGCCCAGCGCGAGGCCGCCCAGATCGAGGCGCAGCGCGCGCAGGAGACTGAGGAGAAACTGGGCACGCAGGGCGCGGATATTCCTGCCCCCGGTGCCACCCCAGGCAGCACGGCGGTCCCCGGTTCCGCAATTCCGCGAACGCAGGTCACCCGCCAGGAGGCACTTGCCGGTGCTGAGCGTGTGACGATCGATACTCCCCGTCTTGCAGGCACCATCAACCTGGCGGGCGCACGTTTGGACGACCTGCTGCTCAAGGATTACAGGGTCACCGTTGACAAGGACTCGCCCAATATCGATTTGCTGGGCCCCGCAGGCCTTCCCGAGGGATATTTTGTCGAGGTGGGTTATACCGGCAATGCGTCGACCGGTGCGGTTCCCGGTCCTGATACCGTCTGGCAGCTGCAGGAGGGCTCGACGCTCTCGCCCGGAAGCCCGGTCACACTGAGCTTCACGAACGACCGCGGCCTCACCTTCCTGCGCACCTTCGCGGTGGACGAAAATTATCTCTTCACGATTACCGATACGATCCGGAACGCGGCCGGCGAGCCGGTCGAGATCCGCAATTACGGCCGCACCACGCGCTTCGGCCAGCCGAAGACGGCCGGCATTTACATCCTGCATGAAGGCTTCATCGGCGTTCTTGGCGAGGAAGGTCTTCGCGAAGTGGATTATTCGACGGCCCAGGAGGATGGGCAGGTTCTGCCCGGCAAGTCCGCCGATGGCTGGCTGGGCATCACCGACAAGTACTGGGCCGTGACCATGGTCCCGCGCGCGCAAAAGGATTTCGAGCCGCGCTTTGCCTATTTCTCGGACGGCCGGGAGCGCTACCAGGCGGATTACCTGACCGATCCGGTCACGGTCGCGCCGGGCGGCGAGGCCAAGATCGAGACGCTCGTCTTCGCCGGGGCAAAGGAGGTGCATGTCGTCGATGCCTATGAGACGCAGCACAACATCCGCCAATTCGAGCTTCTGATCGACTGGGGCTGGTTCTACTTCATCACCAAGCCCATGTTCTACCTGATCGACTGGCTCTTCAGGCTGCTCGGCAATTTCGGTGTCGCCATCCTGGCCACCACCGTCTTCGTCAAGCTCGTCTTCTTCCCGCTCGCCAACAAGTCCTACAAATCCATGGCGAACATGAAGAAGGTTCAGCCGGCGCTGCTCGAGATCCGCGAGAAATATGCGGACGACAAGATGAAGCAGCAGCAGGCGATGATGGAGCTCTACAAGAAGGAGAAGATCAACCCGCTCGCGGGCTGCTGGCCGATCCTTATCCAGATCCCGGTCTTTTTCGCGCTCTACAAGGTGCTTTACGTGACGATCGAGATGCGTCACGCGCCCTTCTTCGGCTGGATTCAGGACCTGTCGGCGCCGGACCCGACGACGATCTTCAACCTCTTTGGATTGCTGCCTTTCGATCCGTCGCAGGTTCCTGTCTTTGGACCGTTCCTGATGCTGGGCGTCTGGCCGATCATCATGGGCATCACCATGTTCCTGCAAATGCGCATGAACCCGACGCCGCCGGATCCAACGCAGGCCATGATCTTCAACTGGATGCCGGTAATCTTCACCTTCATGCTGGCGACCTTCCCAGCCGGCCTGGTGATCTACTGGGCATGGAACAACCTGCTCTCCATCATCCAGCAGGGCGTGATCATGAAGCGCCAGGGCGCCAAGATCGAGCTGTGGGACAATATGGTGAACCTGTTCCGGCGAAAGCCGAAACCGGCGGAATAAAAGATCGGCGAGGCCCGCTTCATTCGGCGGGCCTTCCTTTTCGCACAGGCTTGCCTTTGCGGATTTCCCCTTGTCCGCCCGTGTTGTATAAAAGGGCGCAAGTCATTGGGTTGTCGATAAAATGATCACCTGAGGGGGACCGTATTCCTCGCACGTCGTCCGGGACAAGGTCCATCCCGGTGCTCCTTGGGGCGAGCGCGCAAACGCCGCTTTCCATCTGGCGATCACGGAGAATTCCCATGCATGGACCCAAACCCGAACTCAAGCACCCTATCCAGATGCATCCCCGCGTCGGCTTCCTCAAGCCGCTGGTCGATGCGCCCAACGTCGAGATCGGCGAATACACCTACTATGACGACCCGGAAGGGCCGGACCAGTTCGTCGAGAAATGCGTGCTGCACCACTACGAATTCATCGGCGACAGGCTGATCATCGGCCGCTTCTGCGCCATAGCGGAAGGCGCGCGCTTCATTATGAACGGTGCCAACCACATGCTCTCTGGTTTCTCGACCTATCCCTTCAACATCTTCGGCCAAGGCTGGGAGGAAGGTTTTGATCAGGAGAGCTGGCGCCGTGAGGTTCGTGGCGACACGGTGGTGGGCAACGACGTGTGGATCGGCTTCGACGCGGTCATCATGCCGGGTGTGAAGATTGGGGACGGCGCTATCGTCGGTGGGCGGGCGGTTGTCACGCACGACGTTCCCGCCTATGCGGTCGTCGCGGGGAATCCGGCCAAGGTGATGAAGATGCGTTTTGACCCGACGACGATAAGGCGCCTGCAGGCGATCGCCTGGTGGAATTGGCCGGCGGACAAGATCACGCGCAATCTCGATGCCCTTCGCGGCCACGACCTCAAGCGTCTGGAGGCGGCCGAGTGACCACGGGCGCGGATGCAGCCACAGAGCGGCAAGACAAACCGGGCGGCAAGCTTTTTATCCGCCCGTGGATCTTCATCCGCGGCGTGCCGGCGATGAAGTTCCTGCCGCCCGAAGGGCCACCCGAGGTGGCCTTCGCCGGCCGCTCGAATGTCGGCAAGTCCTCACTCATCAACGGCCTCGTGGGGCGGAAGGGCCTTGCCCGTACCTCCAATACGCCTGGCCGCACCCAGGAGCTCAACTATTTCGTGCCGGAAGGCTATAGCGGAGAGGCGGGGGACCTTCCGCCCATGGCGCTCGTAGACATGCCGGGCTACGGCTTCGCCAAGGCCCCGAAAGCCCAGGTCGACGCGTGGACGAAGCTGGTCTTCGATTACCTGCGCGGGCGGGTGACGCTGAAGCGCGTCTATCTTCTCATCGATGCACGTCACGGAATAAAGAAGATCGACGAGGAGGTGATGGATCTCCTCGATTCCGCAGCGGTTTCCTATCAGATCGTATTGACCAAGGCGGATAAGATCAAATCGCCGGCTGTGACAAAGCTGGTGGCCGAAACCGGCCAGAAGATTGTCAAGCGGCCGGCCGCTTTTCCCGAAGTGATTGCCACCTCGTCGGAAAAGGGGGAAGGGCTGGAGGAATTGCGCGCCGCAATCGTGCACGCTGTGACGGCTGGCTAAAGTTTCCGTCGGTCGCCGCGCGTCACCCGCTTTGCGTCTCTGCCGGCCTGAAGGCGAGCGCCAACCCATTTAGGCAATGGCGCTTTCCGGTGGGCGGCGGACCATCCTCGAAGATGTGGCCGAGATGCCCGCCGCAGCGCCGGCAATGGCACTCGGTTCGTGTCATGAAGAAGGAATTGTCCTCCTTCGTGCCGATGGCATTGGGCAGAGATTCCCAGAAGCTCGGCCAGCCCGTGCCGGACTCGTATTTCGCCGCGGACGAATACACCGGCAGGTCGCAGCCGGCGCAATGGAACATGCCGGCCCGTTTCTCCTCGTTCAACGGGCTGCTGAACGCGGGCTCAGTATCCTCTTCCCGCAATACGGCATATTGCTGCGGCGTTAGGATCCTGCGCCATTCCTCCTCGGTCTTCGTGATCTCGAATTCCTCCGCGGAGGCGTCCGCGCCGGGGCGGCCGCGCAGGACGAATGCACCGCCCCCGAGGGCGACGATCGCACCGGCGCTGCCCAAGAGAAAATTGCGACGTCTCATCGTTTCTCCTCCGTCTCTCCTGAGAGTAGGGGAGGCGAAGCCAGGCGGCAAATCAAGGGCGCGTGAGCGGTCGGCGTCACTTCGTCATTTGCGCTCGTGATTGAATGCGATATGAGACGTGCGGTCCTATCGAAGCCCGGGCGAAGAGCATGACGGAAATCACCGAAACCGCTGAGGCGCAGGCCGCCCTCCTTTCGGCGGCGCTGCCTTACATGCAGCGTTACGAGAACAAGACCGTGGTCATCAAATATGGTGGCCATGCAATGGGCGACATCGCGCTCGGCCGCGCCTTCGCCCGCGACGTGGCGCTGCTGAAGCAGTCCGGCGTGAATCCGATCGTCGTCCATGGAGGCGGCCCGCAGATCGGCGACATGCTGAAGCGGATGGGCATCGAATCCAAATTCGAGGGCGGCCTGCGCGTCACCGACCAGAAAACGGTCGAGATCGTCGAAATGGTGCTAGCGGGCTCCATCAACAAGGAGATCGTGGCCCTCATCAACGCCGAGGGCGAATGGGCGATCGGTCTCTGCGGCAAGGACGGCAACATGGTCTTCGCCGAGAAAGCGCGGAAAACCGTGGTGGATCCGGATTCCAATATCGAGCGCGTGCTCGATCTCGGGTTTGTCGGCGAGCCGGTGGAGGTGGACCGTACGCTGCTCGATCTGCTCGCCCGCTCCGAAATGATCCCGGTGCTTGCGCCTGTCGCGCCAGGCCGCGACGGCTACACCTACAACATCAACGCCGACACATTTGCCGGCGCCATTGCCGGCGCGGTCAAGGCGAGCCGTCTGCTTTTCCTTACCGACGTGCCGGGCGTGCTCGATCGCGACAAGAAGCTGATCAATGAACTGACGGTTTCGCAGGCCCGCGCGCTCATCAAGGACGGAACCATCTCCGGCGGCATGATCCCGAAGGTGGAGACCTGCATCGAAGCCATTCAGCGGGGCGTTGAAGGCGTGGTCATCCTCAACGGCAAGACGGCCCATTCGGTGCTTTTGGAACTGTTCACGGAGCACGGGGCGGGAACGCTGATCGTCCCATGAAGGTGAACCGGCGTTACGCCGCGGCGCGTGAGCCGGCCACCACTGTGTTACGGCCGCGCCGCTTGGCCTGATAGAGCCGCTGGTCGGCCTCGCCCATGATCTCGGAAAAGCCCGCCCCGGTGCGCGCCGCCACCACGCCGATGCTGACGGTGAGTGGAATGGGTTCTGTTCCATCCGGCGCGAAGTGCGTTTTCTCGACCGCCGCGCGGATTTCTTCGGCAAGCTTTCGCGCCTCGATGAGGCTGCAAGAGAAGGCGAAGACGCCGAACTCTTCTCCGCCGAGGCGTCCGATCGCATGCATCTGCCCGCTGGCGCCGCGAATGGCTCCGGCGATTTCGATGAGCGCGAGATCTCCCGCCAGATGCCCGAACGTATCGTTGATCTGCTTGAATCTATCGGCATCGATCAGGATGAGGCAGCCGCGGCCCTCGCTCACGCGGGTCTCTTCGACCGAGGCTATGAAGGCGCTGCGGTTCAATAGTCCCGTCATATCGTCTAGCCGCGCGCGTTCCGCCAGTTTTTGATGCATGGCCGCAAGCTCGTTATGAGCAGCTTCCAGCGCCTTGTGCGCTTCTGCGATCTTGAGCTTCTGGCTGTATGTAAAGGCGCTTGCGGGGAAGGCGATGACGAGCGGGCAAACCACGCACATCGCGGCCGCGAAAAAATCCAGGTCGCTGCCCACGGCCTTTAGCGCCGCCCAGCAGATGGCCAGGGAGACGGCGATGGAAATGAACGAGGCCACCGAAGCGTGGTAGAAGACCCTCTTCATCACGGAATCCGCATGACCTTCGGCAACCGAATTTCGTGTTGTTCGCTTATTGAGGGTTTGGAACCCCGCCGCGAAACCTGCCATAAAGAGGCCATGACAAACCGCCCCGATCCCGCCCGATTCGCCCATGTCACCGATTGGGTCTTTGATCTAGACAATACTCTCTACCCGCGCCACAGCAACCTGTTCTCGCAAATCGACCTGAAGATGACGGCATATGTGTCCAAGCTTCTTCATATGCCGAGCGACGAGGCGCGCAAGCTGCAAAAGGAGCTTTACCGGGAATACGGGACTACACTGCGTGGATTGATGGAACGTTATTCGGTCGACCCGGACGATTTTCTCGAACAGGTGCATGACATAGACTATTCCTGGATCAAGCCGGATCCCTTGCTCGGAGAGGCGATCCGCTCACTGCCTGGCCGGAAATTCATTTTCACCAACGGCAATCGGGGCCATGCGGAGCGCGCGGCGCGGCAATTGGGTGTTCTTGAGCATTTCGAGGATATTTTCGACATCGTCGCGGCAGGGCTAAGGCCGAAGCCGGCCAAGGAGAGCTACGATCTCTTCCTCGCGCTTTATACCGTGATGGGTCCCAATTCAGTGATGTTCGAGGACCTTGCGCGAAACCTGACCGTGCCCAAGGAGCGCGGCATGACGACGGTGCTCATCGTGCCAAGTAACCTGGAGCCCACCTACTCGGAGATATGGGAGCAAGATCTGGGCCATGCGGATCACGTAGACTATGTCACCGATGATTTGACCGGTTTTCTAACCGCTATCCGGTCCTGACCCTTTGGGCCGGGCCGCCCGTCGCTTATGATGGAGCGCCGCCAGTCCATCGGTTCTTCCGTGTTGGTTTTCTCAGATGCGCCTGAAAGATCGTCGACGCCGAGTTCGCGCTTGAGCCGCTCGGCGGGGCTTTCCTCGTGTTTGGTCGGATGGCCGAGATCGAGACTTTGCTGCTCGTTCATAAGGTCGTCGTCGGGAACGCTACGGGGCATCGAAAGCTCCTTTTTCATTCTCAACGCATGAGCGGTCATGGCCGTTCCCGAAGCGAAGGGGCCGGCAAGCGCCGGCCCCTTGCCTCAGGTTAGTGCTGGTGCGCCCCACCGCCGCCGCGGCCGGTGCTGGCCGGAAGAACGGGAAGGCTCAGCTCCACCCTGCCGGCTTTCTCGAATTCGAGCGTGACGGGCACCTCGGCGCCTTCGGCGAAGGGTGTTTCGACATCGAAGAACATGAGATGGAGACCGCCGGGCTTGAGCGATACGCTTTCGCCGGCCGGGACTTCGAGCCCGCCTTCGACGGGCCGCATTTCCATGACCTCGCCTTTCATCTCCATCATATGAATCTCGACCTTGCCGGCCGCGGGCGAGGTGACGGCGAGGAGCCTGTCGGGCTCGGCGCCCTCGTTGCGGATGGTCATATAGGCCCCGCCGGTGGGCTGGCCGGGCAGCATGGCGCGAGCCCAGGGCTCGGAGATCCGGACGTCTCCGGCAGAGATTGCGGCCGCGCCGTGATGATGTCCTTCCGCCGCGCTTTCGGCCGCGGCGATTGTCACGAAGGGTGCCGGATACTCGAGCGCATGAGGGTCCTGCCCTGGCGCTGGCTCCTCCACCCAGGCGTTTTTACCGCCCGAGGGACAGGTCTGGACGGTCTTGAAATAGAGGCGCTGACCGGCTTCGACATTCGCCAGCCTGCCGCGCACCGCGAACTCGTCATAATGCTCGTCGGCGAGGCTGCCGCCGGACCAGGTGATCGCCACCGGCCCCGAGGAGACCTCGTTTCCGTGGAGATCATAGGCTCTGGCATAATTGCCCTCTTCGATCGCGATCGACCAGCCGGGCTTCGGCACGGGCTTTGCATCGATGAAGCCTTCCGGAAGCTCGACTCGAACGGAAATGGTCGGCTCGCCGCCGCAGCCATGGGGAATGCTGAGAACGGCCTTGTAAGTGCCGGGAGCGGCCTGCTGCTGCTCCAGCGAGACATGGGCCGTGGCCAGGGATGGGAATATGGCAAGAGCTGCCGCCGAAATGGCGAGATTGAAATAGCGCATGAGAAATCCTTTCCAAATTGCGTGGGGAACGAACGGCCGGTGCCGTAACCTCACGCGGAAAGGGGAGGGGCGCGGATCGAGGGAGGGGAGGTTTCGCCCGGAGAACCGGGGAGAGAGATCAGCCCCGGACTGAGCTTCCGGCCCGAAAGCGGCAGTGAAAAGGTGAGAGCCGGGATCTGCCCTGGAGCGGCGAGGCTCACGGCGCCGGCGCAGAGATGTCCCGTGGGGCAGAGCGGGCAATCCGGCCCCTGCCTTTGGTGATCCGCGGGAGCACCCGAGGAATGATCGCCGATACAGAGGATGCGCAGGTCGGCAAATGCCGCGTTCTCCGCCGCAATGACCGGCTGCAGCATGCTGATGAGGATCGCCAGCGCGCCGACCAGGGCGAACAGGCCGCGGTCGCGCCTCAACGTCTCGAACCAGCTTGGCTGCGATCCTTGCATGGATGGACCCTACAGCGCCATGCGCCCTTCGGGGCGTTGTAAAATATCGAATATATGCATTTGATGCTTTCCGAAAACCGATTTCGGTCTTCGGGCCCATGCTCTAGCCGATCGGATCCGATCTCGCCAGCAATTCCTCCTGCGACATGCCGGCGCGCGATTTGATTCGGGGACGGTCAGGAGTCTTCTGCGAGATCGTAGAAATCCGCGATATGTCCCCAGGCCTCCTCTGCGGTTTCGGCATAGCTGATGAGCTCCGCGTCGCCGGGGGAAATGGTGCCTTGCTCGGCGAGGAAGGGGAGGTTGATGGCTTGCTCCCAGAACTCCTGGCCGAAGAGGATGACCGGAACGCGCTCCATGCGGCCTGTCTGGATCAGCGTCAGCGCCTCGAACAATTCATCCATTGTGCCGAACCCGCCGGGGAAGACGGCGATGGCTTTCGCGCGCATCATGAAATGCATTTTGCGGATCGCGAAATAGTGGAAGTTGAAGCAGAGCTCCGGCGTCACATAGGCATTGGGCGCCTGCTCGTGGGGCAGGACGATGTTGAGGCCGATCGTGGGCGCGCCGCAATCGACCGCGCCGCGATTGCCGGCCTCCATGACGCCTGGACCGCCGCCGGTCACCACCACATATTCGCGGAACTGGGACTTCGCCGATTGCTCCGAGCACAGGCGCGCGAATTTGCGCGCCTCGGCATAATAATGGCTGTTTTTCTCCAGGTTCTGCTTCTGGGTTTCGTTCTTGGCCGCCCAGGCCTCGCCGCCCGGCTCCGGAATGCGCGCTCCACCAAAGAGGATGACGGTCGACCGGATTCCACGTTCGGCAAGCGCCATTTCCGGCTTCAGAAGTTCAAGCTGCAGGCGCACGGGCCTGAGCTCTCGCCGTGTCATGAACCGCTCGTCATCCCAGGCAAGCCGGTAGGTTTCCGAACGCGTCTGCGGCGTGTCCGGCACGCTTCGTGCCCGTTGCAGATCTTCGTCCGAGTGTGGAAGCGGCGTCCAGCCTGATTTATCGTGCGGGTTCATATCCCCATCCTGTCATTCTGCGCACCCCATCGCGCTTGCTGCGATTGACCCACCCCGGCGCTTCGCATAGGTTCCGCGCCGGTGCCGGTCCGGCACATCCCAATGGTTGTTCTAGCCTATTGGGCAGCTCTTAACACCTCATGTAGCGGAGGCATTTCGCTGATGAAGACTTCCGACATCGCCGCGCTCGAACAGACGGTCGAAAAGGCTTTCGAAAACCGTGATTCAGTCAATACGGAAACGCGCGGCGAAATCCGCGAAGCCGTAGAGGCCGCGCTCGACCTGCTCGACAGCGGCGGCATGCGCGTCGCCCAACGCGGGGAGGACGGTCAGTGGACTGTGAACCAGTGGCTAAAGAAGGCGGTTCTCCTCTCCTTCCGCTTGAATCCGATGCAGATCATCAAGGGCGGCCCGGGCGATGCGGTCTGGTGGGACAAGGTCTCTTCGAAATTCGACGGCTGGAGCTCGAACGAGTTCGAAAAAGCCGGGTTTCGCGCCGTGCCGAACTGCATCGTGCGCCGCTCGGCCTATATCGCGCCGGGCGCAGTGCTGATGCCTTCATTCGTCAATCTGGGAGCCTATGTGGGCCGCAACACCATGGTCGACACCTGGGCGACCGTCGGCTCCTGTGCGCAGATCGGTGAGAACGTTCACCTTTCGGGCGGCGTGGGCATCGGCGGCGTTCTGGAGCCCATGCAGGCTGGACCGACCATCATCGAGGACAACTGCTTTATCGGCGCGCGCTCGGAAGTGGTGGAAGGCTGCATCGTGCGCGAGGGCTCGGTTCTCGGCATGGGCGTCTTTATCGGCAAGTCCACCAAGATCGTCGACCGGGAGACCGGCCAGATCTTCTATGGCGAGGTGCCGCCCTATTCGGTGGTGGTGGCGGGCACGATGCCCGGCAAGACCATGGCCAATGGCGAGCCTGGGCCAAACCTCTACTGCGCCGTGATCGTCAAGCGCGTGGACGAGAAGACGCGGTCGAAAACCTCAATCAACGATCTCCTTAGGGATTGAGGCCGAGGGTGGACCGCAACCAGCTCATTTGGCTGTTCTTCGGCTTCTCCGGCCGGTTGAGCCGAGCGCCCTATTTCCTGGCGGGACTTCTGCTCGCCATCTTCCAGGCCTTTCCGCTTTATCAGCTGACGATTGCGTCAGAGGAAAGTGGCGCCACCAATGTATGGGCAACGGTGTTCTGGGGCGTCTTCTTCGTGTCCGTCTGGTCCTATGTGGCCTTGGGAGTAAAGCGCCTCCACGACTTCGGGAAGCCGGGGATCCTGGCACTGGCGCTGTTCATACCGTTGGTCTCGATCATCACTTTCGTGATCCTGTGCCTTTACCCCGGCGATGCCTCGGCCAATCAATTTGGAGAGCGGACCAATGCGCCGCAATGAAGTCCCTTACGGCGGTGACAGAACGGTCCTCTTCAAGTATCCATCCCGGTCATGACGCTCCCAACCGATCCCGCCCAGAATCTCGCCTCCCTCATTCGTTGCCGGTCGGTTACCCCGGTGGAGGGCGGAGCGCTGACCGCGCTTGAAGCGATGCTTCGCCCGCTCGGGGCTCGCGTGGATCGGCCCGTCTTCTCGGAGGAGGGCGAAGCGGATGTGGAGAACCTCTATGCCCGGATCGGCAAAGACGGCCCGCATCTGATGTTTGCAGGGCACACGGATGTGGTGCCGCCCGGTGACGAGGACGCCTGGACGCATCCGCCCTTTGCCGCCGAAATCGCCGGCGGCGAGATGTTCGGCCGCGGTGCCGTCGATATGAAGGGCGGGATCGCCTGCTTCGTCGCCGCACTCGCCCGTCATCTCGAAGTCAGTGGCACCCCGAAAGGCTCCGTCTCATTCCTGATCACGGGGGACGAGGAGGGTCCGTCGGTCAACGGCTCGGTGAAGCTGCTCGAATGGGCGGCGGCGCGCGGAGAGCGTTGGGATGCCGCATTGGTCGGTGAGCCCACGAATGTGGAAACGCTCGGCGACATGGTGAAGATCGGCCGGCGCGGCTCCCTATCGGGCCGGATCACCCTTTTCGGCAGGCAGGGACACGTAGCCTACCCGCATCTGGCGGATAATCCGTCACGGGGGCTGGTCGCTTTGTTGGAAGCTCTGATGGAGCCCGCGTTCGATCAGGGCACTGCCGATTTTCCGCCTACGAATCTGGAAATCACCACGATCGATGTGGGCAATCCTTCGGTGAATGTCATTCCCGCCCGCGCGACGGCCGCCTTCAACGTTCGCTTCAACGACACCTGGTCGGTGGAAACGCTGCAGGCGGAAATTCATAACCGGCTCGACCGTGCCGCGGCGGAAAATCGGTTGCGACCGGGCCGCACCGAGCCTGTCTCCTTCGAGCTGGAGTGGCGCGACCGGCCGAGCCCCGTATTCCTGACCCGTGACGACAAGCTTGTTGCGACGCTCGCCGCCTCGATAGAAGCCGTGACGGGCCGCAAGCCGCAGCTCTCCACGACCGGAGGCACATCGGACGCGCGTTTTATCAAGGACTATTGTCCTGTAATTGAATTCGGCCTTGTCGGGCAAACCATGCACATGGTGGATGAGAAGGTTCCGCTCTCCGATCTGGAGACGCTGACACGAATCTATCAGCGCTTTCTCGAGAACTGGTTCTCCTGATGCCCTCCGGCGCGGAAATCCAACAATATTTCACCGGAGTCTGGCAGATGATGATGGGCCGAGCCGACGGCCTGAAGATGCTCGATCTTTCGGCG
Source organism: Chelativorans multitrophicus (assembly GCF_011317445.1). Taxonomy (GTDB): domain Bacteria; phylum Pseudomonadota; class Alphaproteobacteria; order Rhizobiales; family Rhizobiaceae; genus Chelativorans; species Chelativorans multitrophicus. The sequence continues at coordinate 1,152,856 of NZ_JAAAPL010000001.1, read as the reverse complement.
GACGGCTTTTGGAATTCCTTCTTTGCGATTCTCGTCGCTCTGCCGCCGCTCATCGTCGGCTGGGTGGGATTCGTCAATGGAGTTCCGGACGCCTATGCGATCTCCGTCGGCGAGAGGTTCGGCCTGGTCGTCCGCCTTTTCGTAACGGATATCGGTGCCTGGGTGCTGCCGCTCGCGCTCCTTGCCGCCTTTGCGAAGCCGGCAGGAGTTGCGGACCGGTTCGTGCATTATGTGGTGGCCAGCAACTGGGCCTCGGCGCTCTTTGCCTGGGTCATGCTCGTGCCGGGGCTGTTGCGCCTTTTCGTTCCCGACGCGGCCGAGCTCGCCAATGGGATTTCGCTGATCCTTTTCCTCGCCACATTGGCGCTTTCCTGGCGGCTTACCGTGGTCGCGCTGGGGAAGGGGGCGGCCACCGGAACCTCCGTCTTCTTCGGCATGCTGGTTGCTTCCTTTATGGCGCTCTTCGCGCTCCAGTCGATTTTGCGCCTGGATTTCGCCGGCGGGTGATCGTGGATCGCAGCTTGAGGCCGCCTGCGCGCTCCGCTCAGTAATCGACCCTGACGAGATAGAGCCCTTGCGGCGGCGCGACTGGCCCGCAGGCCGCACGGTCGCGCGCTTGAAGGGCCGCCTGCGCGTAGTCGGCCGTCCAGCCGCCTTCGCCGACCTTCTTGAGCGTGCCAACCAGCGACCGCACCTGGTTGTGCAGGAACGAGCGCGCCGAGGCATGGATCTCGATCTCGTCCCCGACCCGCGTGACATCGAGACGGTCCAGCGTCTTTACCGGGCTTTTCGCCTGGCACTGGACGGAGCGGAACGTGGTGAAATCGTGCTTTCCCACGAGCCGCTGTGCGGCCTCGTGCATGGCGGCTGCATCGAGCCTCCGGGCCACATGCCATGCGCGCCCGCGCTCCAGGGCTAGAGGCGAGCGCCGGTTGGCGATGCGGTAAAGATAATGCCGCGCCTTCGCGGAGAAGCGGGCGTCGAAGTCCTCCGCCACCGCCTCAGCGCGCAGGATCGAAACGGCTTCCCCCGCGAGAGTGAGATGCGCGTTGAGAGCATCCCGCACCTTGTCCGACTTCCATTCGCGCGAAAGATCGAAATGGGCGACCTGGCCGAGCGCGTGCACACCGGCATCCGTGCGGCCCGCGCCGCGGATGGTTACCTCCTCGCCGGAAAAGGCGGCAATCGCCTTTTCAATCGCTTCCTGAACGCTGTGCTGACCCGCCTGACGCTGCCAGCCGGCATAGGGGCCGCCGTCATATTCGATATCGATGCGAAAGCGATGCATTCTCAGCCGATATCCGCGAAGGCTTGAGGATAATCGAGCCGTCCGGCTGCAGGGGCAGCATCGTCCCACGCACGCGCCTGGAGATATTCACCCTGATAGATGGTTTCAAATCCGGCCGCGCGTTCGCGGCTATAGCCGAAGCGGCCGTAATAGGCAGGCTCCCCGTGAACGAGCGAAAGTTTCTCTCCTTGCGCCTCCAGACGGGCATGCGCATCCTCCACCAGGCCGCTTCCGATGCCTTCGTGCTGGTGCCCGGGATGGACCGCCAAAGGCGCCAAGGCGACAGCCGCAAAACGCTCGCCCGCGTTATGCACCCACAGCCGCGAGAAGAGGATATGGCCGCGGATTTCCCCGTCGCGCTCGGCCACGAGCGAAAGCACGACCTCGCCCGACGAGCGCAATTCGTCCACAAGCCTTGCTTCAGCCTCGCCGCCAAAGGCGTTGACGAGGAGGAGACGGATCGCGGTCTCGTCTCCGACTTCTTCCGGACGGATAATCACTGCGCTCATGTGAGCCTCGTTCCTCTGCCAAGCTTGGAGCCGCGCTGGAAATCCGCCGCTGACACCGGCTTGCCGCCGGCCCTCTGGAGCTCCAAGAGCCGCACCGCGCCTTGGCCGCAGGCTATGGCAAGCCCCTCGTCGATAACTTCGCCCGGCGCGCCGCTCCCCTCAGAGAGCGTTGAGCGCAGAAGCTTTACGCGTTCCGCCTTGTCGCCCGCCGGCATCTCGCACCAGGCGCCGGGCAATGGCGATAGCCCGCGGATGTGATTATGCACCTCCTCTGCCGGCCGCGACCAGTCGACGCGCGTCTCCTCCTTGATGATCTTTTTCGCGTAGGTGACCCCTGTCGCGGGCTGCGGCGTAAGCGCAAGTTCGCCCTGCTCTAGCGCCGCTATGGCAGCCACCATGAGGCCCGCGCCGGCTAATTTCATGACATCGTGCAATTCGCCAGCGGTCATATCCGGCCCGATGGCAATCTTCTCCGTCATCGCGATGGGGCCGGTGTCCAGCCCCTCGTCCATCTTCATCACCATCATCCCGGTCTCCCGGTCGCCGGCCATGATGGCACGCTGGATGGGTGCCGCGCCCCGCCAGCGCGGCAGGAGCGAGGCATGGCCGTTGAAGGCGCCGAGGCGCGTGCCCTCAAGGATCGCTCTGGGTAGAAGCAGCCCATAGGCGACCACGACCGCGGCATCGGCCTCAAGCTCCCGGAAAACCTGCTGTTCCTCCTCGCTTTTGAGGGATTGCGGCGTGCGTACGTAAAGATCCAGCTCTTCGGCGGCCTGATGCACTGGAGATCTGGTCAGCTCCAGCCCGCGCCGGCCGGCGGGGCGTGGCGGCTGGGTGTAAATGGCCGTGATCTCGTGTCCAGCGCCCGCCAATGCACGCAGTGTGGGCACGGAAAATTCCGGCGTTCCCATAAAGACGAGGCGTAAGGTCATGGCGCCTCCCCGGCGGCGGTGACGTGCTCAGCCCACCATTCGCGCAGGCGGGGGACGGTCCTTGGCAAGCTTCCTGAATTTGCGCACCACCATGTCGCGCTTGAGCTTCGACAGATAGTCAATGAAGAGCACGCCGTTAAGGTGGTCGATCTCGTGCTGTAGGCAAGTTGCGAGGATGCCTTTGGCTTCCACGATCTGCTCCTTGCCGTCGAGGTCTACGTATTTCACCGTCACCTCGGCCGGACGCTCCACCTCCGCGTAATAGTCGGGAATGGAAAGGCAGCCTTCCTCGTGGAAGCTCGGCACATCGGAGCGCGATACGATCTCCGGATTGATGAAAACCTGTGGATTTTTGGGCTCGTCCTTCTCCGCCACGTCCAGCACCAGCATGCGCAAAGGCTCTCCCACCTGGATGGCGGCAAGCCCGATCCCCGGCGCGTCATACATGGTCTCGAGCATGTCGCCGGCGAATTTACGCAAGCTTTCGTCCACGCGCTCGACGGGTTTTGAAACCTGGCGCAGAAGCGGATCGGGAAGAGTGACGAGCGGTCGAATAGCCATGGCTGTCAGGTAATGGCTTGGCGTGAGAGCGTCAATATGGAACGGCAGCGGCCATGACGGCTGATCGCCCTTTCGGCGGCAGCCTTTGGCATACACAGATTCCGGTGCTCACCGAAAAAGAACTAGACCGTGTCGCCACCATTGCCGATGGCGCGTTAGGGATACATCCACCGACCATAAGCGGGAGGTTACGCTCACAATCAGTGCCTCCGCCTGGCGAACCTGCCTGGGTTAAAATCAGACACATCGATTGATGGCGGTCGATCGCCCACCAGATCGGCTATGATACGGGCCGTTTTTGGCGCGGCCGTAAGTCCGATATGCCCGTGTCCGAAAGCATGAATAATATCACCGCACGCATGAGAGCGCCCGATCGCCGGCAAAGAATCGGGCAGGCTCGGCCGAGAGCCCATCCACCGGGAGGCACACTTCCTGTCATCCGGAAGTCCGGGCAGCATTCCGCGGCCAAGTTCATGAAGGGCGGATGCGAATTTCCAATTTGGCGGCCGCCCGTTGCCCGCGAACTCGGCTAGGCCTGCAATTCGGATCCCGCCATTCATTGGCGTCGCGACGAACCGTAAATCAGCGTCCATGATTGAGTGGTTTAGCCGTAGGTCCGTCGGTACGAACGTGTGATAGCCGCGCTCCGCCTGGAGCGGCAGGTGTTCTCCCAAAAATCGGGCAAGAACTCCGGATCCGATCCCGGCGGCAATGACGGCCCGCTCGCATGGCAGCGTCGTATGCGGTGTTTCGATGCCAGTCAGGGACGATCCCGTTATGGCGAAACCCGTAGCTTGAAGATGCCGGAATGAGCCGCCGATCGACAGAAACGCTTTCAGAAATCCGTCGAGTAGAGCCTTTGGGTCGACGGTAAATCCATTGTCCGGAAATCGGATCGCAAAGCGATAGTCGCCTGATAGCGCTGGCTCGATCTGGGCAAGTTCCTCTCTTCTTACTTCAAGGAACGGTATCCCGTTCTCCCGCCGGAGGCGCCAAGCCAGATCGTTTGGGTTGAAAGCATCTTCGCGACGATAGGCCAGCAGGTGACCGGACCTGCGCACGAGGTGCTCTAGCCCAAAGGCACGCACCAGCGGCTCAAGATTGCTTACAGACGAGCCGATCAGGCGTGACAATGCAGCTGCATTTCGATCGGGCTGCTGACCTCGGGTCGCGGCCAAGAAGTGATACAGCCATGGTGCCAGTCGCGGGAGATGGCTCCAACGGATAGACAGGGGACCAGATGGATCGGCGAGCCACTTTGGAATTTTCCCAAGCACCCCCGGCAGCGCGAGCGGCACGATTGAGGAGGAGTTAAAACAGCCTGCATTCCCAAAGGAAGCTCCCGTCCCAGGCTCCGCCGGGTCGATAAGAGTGACGTGATGGCCCTCGCTTTGCAACACGAGTGCGGAGGTCACGCCGATGATGCCGGCTCCGATCACTACGACTTTCCGGCGCGTTGCACTCATCACCGTTACCTCATTCTGCTGTATCATCTGCCAGCAGGGGGGATCCGCTGCGTGTGCTCTGCGCCGGTGATATATTGGGGCGGATATAGCGGCGGTGAAACCTTCTCCCCAGCCGCGTTAGCACCTCGTAGCCGATGCTTCCCGCCAGCCTGCCAATTTCATCAACCGTCTGCGATGGGCAGATAAACTCCACGAGATCTCCTTCCCGCGGCGGATTGGAGCATCCAGTCACATCGAGGATAATGCTGTCCATCGACACTCGGCCAATGAATGGAAGTCGTTGGCCGCGATAGTACGCTGCTCCGCTCGCTTGGCAGGGCCAGCCATCCGCGTAGCCCAGTGCGATGGTGGCTAGCATTGATAGGCGGCGAGCACGCGCCGCGTGGCCATAGCCGATTCCAGTTCCCGCTCTTGCCTGGCGCACCTGCAGGACGCGGGCCGCGACTTTGACGACCTGACACATCGGATTGGGTTGGTAAGGCGTAGGATTGATCCCGTACAGGGCAGCACCCGGCCGGATCATGGAAAAATGGAATCCTTTGCCGAGGAATGTTCCCGATGAGTTCGCAATAGAAGCCGGCGCTTGAGGAAGCATTCGTCGGAGCCGTTGGAACCTGGACCTTTGCGATTCATTAGCGGAATGCCCGGGTTCGTCGGCGCATGCGAGGTGGCTCATGACGAGTTCGATATGAATGCCTCTCAGCAGGGTAGTATCTGCCGCGATGCCCGATACATCGCTAGGCGATAGTCCCAAGCGTGACATTCCAGTATCCAGTTGAAGCGCGACTGGAATGGGCCCACGCTTCGTCGCCGCATGCTTACGCCACGCCTGAAGTTCGTTGATCGTACCGACCACCGGCGTCAGCGCAGCTTGCCCGAACTCTTCTTGTGTGTCCGGCGGCGTTCCATTGAGAACAAATATTCTGGAGCCGGAACCCAGTGTGCGCCGGAGTGACAACCCTTCCTCAAGATGCGCGACGAAAAAGGTCCTGCATCCGGCATCCTGCAGGGCAGTAGCGACTTCCGCAGCGCCTAGCCCATACGCATCGGCCTTTACGACCGCAGCGCACTCTGCGCCAGCGGCCCTACCGGCCAGCAGCAACCAGTTCGCGGTGACGGCCTCGAGATCGACCGTCAGGAAAGCCCCCGCTCGCTTGGCCGCTGTCATGCCTAGTACAACGCTGAGCCGGCGGAAACGTAGCTGCACATCCGTTTAGAGAGGATGGAAGCTGACTGCACCCGTATTGCTCCGAAAATGCTCAATCCTTGCGGCACAAGTTGCCGACCTATGCCGCTCATTGTCATTCCCCGGAATCGTTCGGTGCCAGCCGCACTTGCGGCCTGAGGTTCTTAAACGGCAGTTCCGCCGGATCGGCGATTACTGGTCCCGGGGCTTTGGCGATTATGATTTCTTCCGCTAACGGCGCGAAATCCGCCCGAAAATGCACAGAGGATTTCAGCGCGATAATCTTGCACGCGTAAGGGTCGAGATCGAAGTGCCGTATCAGGCTGAGATCGTAGGGTTGCGTCTTCCGGCTCGTCACGACGACACGCAGGCCAGGGGCAATCGATATCAGCGCGCTGGGACCGAGGTCGGCTTGATTTCCACCGGCAACCTTGCCGGTCATCGTGAACCGGCCATCGGTTAGCTTCTCGATTGTTGCGGATACTTCAAGCGGATTGCCATCCGATTTACCGCCGAGCAGCAAATCCACTCGCGCGCCGACGCCTGCCAAGTGGCATTGTTTCGCCGACTCCTCATCGTTAATCAGGCAGAACACAGCTGAAGTCGCGTTCTGACGGACCATCTCCGCCAGCAAGCCGACCGTATCCCCGTGGCCGCCACCGCCGGGATTGTCTTGTACATCGGCGATTACGACGGGTTTCGCTGTCTGGGCAGCGGCCTTGATGGCAGACTTCACGGCCTCTTCGACTGGCAGGCCGGTGTAGCGGAACTGCGGTTCACGCGATTCAACTGCTCGGGACAGTTCTTCCGCAGCAGCGCTTGCCGCCCGCGGGTCTGGACCAAAGGCGACAACGGATGGCCCACAATCGGGGAAGTCCGCATAGGGAAACCCGAAGCAAAAGGCGAGTTCCTTAACGCCAAGACTGGCCGCGATACGGATTCGATCGCCCATGATATCTTGCATCGGAGCGGTGGTGGTGCATTCGGCCGTCAATGGAATAAGGAAATCGATTTGCCGGAAGACTTTCGCCCATCCGCCGGGGGCCGCCGCGCGTTCGAGCATGAGATCTACCGCAAGCGATCCGCACTCGCGTTTGTCGATATGCGGGTAGGTGCGATAAGGTACAAGCAGATCCACGCTATCGATCATCAAACGCGTGACATTGGCATGCGGATCAAGCGTTGCTACGAGCGGCCTGTCGCCCAGGACAAGACGCATACGGCGTAGCAGCTCGCCATCGGCATCAGGATAGCGAGGGGTCATTGCCGCGCCATGCAAGTCAAGAAACAGAGCGTCCGGCGGATCATCCTTCATCAGCCGCGCAAGCTGATTGCAAAGAGCTGCGGCGATCCTTTCGAACGCGGCATCTTCGATCGGGCCGGCCGGCATGGCGAGGCACCACTCCAACGGCGCGATCTGAATATCGAGCGCTTCGGCACGGTCGATGAAGCCTGCCGCCGCGGTCGTCGTCCCCTTCAGCACATCGATCATCGTTTCGGGGCCTGACCAGGGCGGGAAGCCTGCCGGTTTTAGAAAATCCTCCAGGCGCGTGGTGCGGGTCACGAAGGAGTGGCTCTCATGCTGGAAACCGCCAACCGCAACACGCCGGATCATGCGACCGCCCTCCCTTTTGGCTGTTGGACGGTGCAATCCTTTCCAGGCGCCTGCCGCGAGCTCGTGTAGCCTTCATGAATGTCGCGCGCGGCAAGTTGAGGATCACGGTCAGCCGGCTGGCCATAGCCGGCCCCGCCCCCCACGAGTATCTCCACCAGCTCGGCCTCGCTGGTGAGGCGTATCGCCTTACCGGAAAGATACTCCTCCGACTTTCCGTCGGCGGTGTGTAGGAAGGCCCTCATCTTTCCACCGCTCCCGCCGCCGAGAAGCCCGGCGGAGGAAACATACGATCCTTCAGGGTAGACGTTGACGTAGAATGGCTGCTCACCGGCCGTCCGTCTGAGCTTGATACGCTGTCCCAGTCCTCCCCGGTACTGGCCAGCACCGCCCGAATCCCTGACGAGGATCTTCTCCTCGACCAGCACGGGTAGCCTGGCCTCAACCATCTCGATCGAGGTCGCCGCCGCGCTGGTGGGCCAAATCATTCCCGACTTGCCGTCCTGACGGGCCGAGGCGCCTTGGCCGCCACCCAGGAACAGATGGTCGTTCATCAGCTCGCCGTCGTCACGTTTCCCATAAAGGTCTATCAGGGTCGGCAGCGCAGTATAGGCCTGCACCTTGTGAGGGATGGCCTCGCAAAGCGTGCGGAAGATCGCGCCCACGAACTGCCACATCGTCAACCGCCGCAGCGCCACGGCCGCCGGACGCGTGCAGTTCAGCAGGGATCCCTCGGGAGCGCGTACGGTGAAGGGTTTGTAGCACCCCGCGGACGCACGGATTTTCGGCGAAAAGATGCACTTCAGGGCGAATAGGGTCTCTGCCCTGGTCACAGTCATGGTGCAGTTGGCGCCGCCGTACTCCAGTTGTTCCGGGCAACCCTCGAAATCGACCTCGATACTATCTTCGTGGACGTCGATCTTAATGGGGATCGTCAGGTCCCTGTCGGACACGCTGAACTTGACTTCAGAGCTGTACGTTCCGTTCGGCACCGCGCGAATCTCCGCCCGCACGGCGTCCTCTGCCTTCTGCTGGATCACGTCCACCAGAGGCGCGAGTGTGGTGAACCCATACTCGGACATGAATTCGGACAGTCGCGCCGCCCCCAGCGCGTTGGCGGTCACCAACGCCTCGATATCGCCGACAACCTGCTGCGCATGACGCACGTTCTGCGTCACGATCCTCACCAGGTCGTCGTTGCGCACCCCCGCCGCGTAGAGTTTCATCGGTGGGATCTGCAGCCCTTCGTCATAGATCTCGCGGGCCCTCGGCCGGTCCTTGGTGCCGCCGATATCCGTCACATGGCCAATCGAACCCAGGAACGCGACGATCCTTCCGCCGTGAAAGACCGGCGTGACGATCGCAATATCGAAGAGGTGGCCGGCACAATTCCAAGGATCATTCGTGATCAGGACGTCGCCGGGCTTTAGGGTCTCCTTGGGATAGACTTCCAGCAAGGACTTGACCGTCGTCATCAGGGAGATGTTGAAAACCGGCATCGCCCGCGGTGAATGTGCCAGCGAATTGCCGTTCTCATCCAGGATTTCGCATGCGAAGTCCTGCGATTCTCCTATGATCAGCGAAAAAGCCATTCTGATGACGGTCTGCCAGCATTCTTCCGAAATGGTGACCAGCCGGCTCCAGAGTATCTCAAGGCTTGCCGCGTCTTCGCGCAACCAGGCAGCAACCGCGTCGGGATCCTGGGCGGCGGGGCGCCGCATGGACTTATCTTTTTCAAGCGCCACCGATACGACCATGTTGCCGAACGTATCGACCTCCACGACGTCGCCGGGAGCGATGACGGTCGTGGCTTCCGCCTCCTCGATGATCGCCGGTCCTACGATACGTTGTCCGGTCTGCAGCGCGCCGCGCTTGAAGACCGGCGTCTGTCGATATTCCCGAAACTCTGGAAACCAGACCGGGCGGGCGGTTTGCCCGGCCTCATCCGAGGCAGCTTTCGCAAGGTGTGTGCGCCCCAGAGGCCGCTCCGGTCCCTTGACGGTGACGCGCAGGCTCAGGATCTCGAGGTTGAGGCTTATCGGCGCGCGGCCGTAGAGCCGCGAATAGGTGGCTGCGAACGCGTCGGCAAGCCGGGGAACCTGCGCAACGTCCAGATCGCCCTCCGGCAGCATGATCCGGATGTTATGGATTTGGCCCAGGATTCGAATTTCCGCCTCCCGGATGATGGTGACCTGCTCGGACGTCAGGCCCGCCGTCTGCAACAGCTCGATCCCCTCGGCTTCCAATTCCCGCAAGGCCCGATTGACGAAGGGCCAGTCGGCCTTCGATAGCGCAATCGGCATGGAGCGCACGGCCTCATGTGCGACTGCGCCGGACAGGAAGCCGAGCGCGGAGGCTGCGCCGCAAGCGGGGGGAATGATCACGCGCTCGATGCCGATCGCCTTGGCGACACGAACCGCATGGGCCGGACCGGCGCCGCCGAACGCCATCAGCGCAAAATCGCGCGGATCGCGGCCTTTTTCGACCACATGGACCCTGGCCGCTCCCGCCATGTTCTCGCAAACCACGTTGTAAACGTCCCAGGCCGCCTCCGCGCTGCTGCGCGGAGTGGCGCTTGAAATCGTTTGAAATGCCCGTTCGGCCGCTGCGACATCAAGCTTCATGGAGCCGCCAAGGAAGCTGTCGGCGCCGAGATAGCCAAGCAGAAGATTGGCGTCTGAAACGGTCGGATCACCCCCGCCGCGTCCGTAGCAGGCGGGACCAGGCGTGGCGCCCGCGCTCTGCGGCCCGACCTTCAGCAGCCCGAGTTCGTCGAAGCCCGCAATGCTGCCGCCTCCGGCGCCGATCTCGATTAGATCCACAACGGGGCTGCGGATGGGAATGCCGCTGCCCTTCGTGAAACGATGCTCGCGCGCAGCCTCCAGCATCGGGGCAATGTCGGGCCGCCCATTTTGAATCAGGCAGGCTTTTGCCGTGGTGCCGCCCATGTCGAAGGCGATAAGGTCGCCATGACCGATCTGGGCACCAAAATGCGCGGCCGCGAGCGCGCCGCCCGCTGGGCCTGACTCCAGGAGCCGGACGGGCAGGCGCTTCGCCATGTCCACCGAGGCGAGATAACCGGAAGACTGCATCATGAGGAATTGGCCGGAGAAACCGGCCTCCTGCAGCCTGTCGACAAGCTTTTCGAGATAGGGAGCGACGGCGGGCTGCGCATAAGCATTGGCGACTGTCGTTGTCGTCCGTTCATACTCGCGGATTTCCGCGCCGACCTCGCTGGATGTCGTCACATAGAGCCCGGGGAAAGCGGCACGGATACGCTCGGCCGCCAGCTTCTCATGCTGTGGATTGCGGTAGGCGTGAAGAAACACGATCGCGATGGATTCGACACCATCTTCCACCGCTCGCGCGGTAGCCGCTTCGACTTCATCCAGATCGATCGGACGCACCACATGGCCATCCGCTCCGATCCGTTCCGAAATCTCTATTCGCCGGCTCCGCGGGACCATTGCCTCGGGGAAGCGCAGGAAAATGTCATGGATGTCGTATCGCTGCTCCGTGCCAGTCTCCAGAATGTCGCGAAATCCTCGCGTGGTGAGAAGAGCGGTCCGCGCGCCTTTCCGCTCGATCACCAGGTTGGTGACGATGGTGGAGCCATGCACGATCTCGGCGATCTCGCTAAAGTCGCTACCGGCGCGCTGTAGCAGATCACGAATTCCGTCGAGCGCGTTACCGGCCGGATCGTCCGCCATGGACAGACGCTTGTGAAGCGAGACCTCGCCCGTGACCGTGTTCAGCAGGACAAAATCGGTGAAGGTTCCTCCGATATCGAACGCGCAGCGAAATTTCTTTGGCATAGTCGTGACTTTCTGCATGGTGATTACGCTCAGACGGAGCAATCGATCGGGACACCGACGGTGTCGATGACGTTGGGCACGGCACAGCGATGCCGATGGGTGGGAGACACCTCGACCATTGGCGGCACCGCGCCGCGGCATTCCTCGGTGGCGAAGGGGCATCGTGGAAGGAAGCCGCAGTCGTTCGGTCCGCCATCGGGAAAGACGGGAGAACTGGCCCAGGGCCATGCGGGTTTGGCAGCCTCGTCTTCCTCGCTGATCGTCGGCACGGAACTGAGAAGGTTGGTCGTGTAGCGATGCCGGGGGCGACCGAATATCTCGTCGACCTGTCCCATTTCGACGATGCGTCCGCCATACATCACCGCCACGCGGCTGCAGAACGTCCGGACGACGCCGAGATCATGCGTGATGAAGATATAGGTCAAGCCAAGCCGCTGCTGCAGGCTGGCCAGGAGATCGAGCACGTGCGCCTGAACCGAAACGTCCAGCGCGGAGGTCGGCTCGTCCAGAACCAGAAGCTTGGGATTGGTCGCGATCGCCCGTGCAATCGCGACCCGCTGCCGCTGACCTCCCGACAAGGAGGCGGGGGACCGCGTCCGGAAATCGGACGGCAATTGAACCATCTGAAGGAGCTCTTCCACCCGGTCACGCCGCTCGTGGCGCGTGCCGACACCATGTACGATCAGCGGGAGCTCGATCGCGCTGCCGATGCTGCGGCGTGGGTTCAGTGCGGAATAGGGGTTTTGCTGCACCAGGCTGATCTGTTGGCGCTGCGCCGCGGTTCGGTCGGGTCGGAGCTCGACGCCGTCAAAGGTCACGGAACCGGCATCGGCACCGAGGGCGCCTACAATGATATTGGCCAGGGTAGACTTGCCCGATCCGGACTCGCCCACGATGGCAAGAGTCTCGAATTCCGGCACGGAAAGGCTAACGCAATCGAGGGCATGGACCTTGTGCCCACCAACGGGGAAGGTCTTCTGGAGATCGCGAATTTCAAGCAACGGTATGGTCATGGCGCCGCCACCTCGTCCAGCAAGACGCATGCAGCGCGGTGTTGCCCCGCTCCACGCAAACCGATAGTCCCGTTCATGCAATTCGGGCGCGAAAATTTGCAGCGGGGCGCAAAAGCGCAGCCATTGATGTCGCTTCTCGCGGAAGGCACGCTTCCAGGTATGCCTTTCGGCCCGATCCTGGCGGAGAGCCTCGGAACTGCATTGATCAGCGCTTGAGTGTAAGGGTGCTGGGGCGAGCGGAAGACGTCCGCGGTCCGTCCTTCCTCAACGATGGATCCGGCATACATGATGTAGATGCGGTCGGCGAAGCTGCGTACCACACCGAGATTGTGGGAGATCAGAAGCACCGATGAATTCTGGCGCTCGGTCAGGTCCCGCATGATCTTGAGGGTCTGGTTCTGGACAGTGACATCGAGCGCGGTGCCGGGTTCGTCGGCTAGGATCAGACGCGGATGGTTGGCCAGCGCCATGGCGATCATAACGCGCTGGTTAAGTCCTCCGCTCAGTTCAAACGCATAGCTGTCAAGGACACGCTCGGGGTCCGTGATGGAAACTTGCCGGAGCGCTTCGTTCATCCGCTCAGACGGATCTCCCTTTGCGGGATCTGCGGCGCCGCGAGCCAGCACAGCCGCGAACTGTTCCCGCACCCGAAACATCGGGTTGAGCGCGGCGGTGGGGTCCTGAAAGATCATCGTGATGTCGCGGCCGCGAAGCCGATCCGAACGGTGGCTGTTCAGGATCTCGGTATTCTCAAACAGGATGCTTCCGGAGGAGCGTGCGGTGCGGTGCGGCAGCAGGCCAAGGATCGCCCGTGCCGTAACGGATTTGCCGCTTCCGGATTCCCCGACCACGGCGACCCGTTCGCCGGCACCGATGTGAAGGCTCACGTCGCGAACGGCGTGTATCGTGCCCTCAACACTGCGGAAGTCGACGGAAAGCGATTTGATTTCAATTATATTCGCCACGTCATTGCTCCGCGTCGAATAGGTCTTGAAGCCCATCCCCAACGAGATTGAAGCCGATCACGAGAATGAAGATCGCGAACCCCGCGCTGATGGACAGCCACCAGTATTCGGGTAGATAGCTCGCGCCTTCGGCAACCATCGTGCCCAGATCCGGCTGGGGCGGAGGGGCGCCAAGCCCCACGAAACTCAGGCTTGCACCGAGCAGCACGACAAGGCCCATGTCTATGCTGGCCTTGGTCAGCAGGGAGGGAATGCAGTTGGGCAGGATTTCCAGCAATGCGATCCGCGCCTTTGATGCACCGACGAGCTCTGCCGAAAGAACGAAGCCTTCGCGACGGATCGACCAGACGAGATTTCCCACCAAGCGCGCGTACCACGGCCACCAGACGACGGAGACAGCCATCATCGCGACGATCTGCGAGGGGCGGAATAGGCCGATGATCGCCATCGCCAGCAACAGCGAAGGGAGCGAAAGGAAAATGTCGATGACATACATCAGCACGGTTCGCGTCGCCGGGCTTCCATATCCCGCAAGAAGCCCCACGAACGTGCCGAAGCTCACCGCGATGGACAGGACGATGACGGCGAGCAGAAGCGAACTCCTAAAGCCGAAGAGAATGCGCGAAAAAATATCTCGCCCTATCAGGTCGGTGCCTAGGAGGTGCACGCTGCTTGGAGGCTGTCCCATATTTGCGAAGTCGACAAACGTACCGGCGTGCTCGGGAAAAGGGGTGATGTAAGGCGCCAGGACTGCGGCCACGACAACGACGAGAACCGTTGCAGCGCCGATAAGGGAGGCGGGATTGCGCGAATACCGGCGCAGGGCAATGGGGATGGCGAGGCGAGTCGTCATTTGGATCTCCGCGCCCGCAGTTTCGGGTTCACGTAGATGATCACGGCATCGACCAGCGCGTTGATGAGGATGAAAGCCAGGCAAATCACCAGCACGACGGCCGCCACAGCATTGAGATCCTTGCGCAAAACCGCCTCGACCCCGTATTTTGCCATGCCCGGCCACCCGAAAACCGTTTCGACGAGAAAGGCGTTGCCGAGAAGGACGGCGATGTTCATCCCCACGAGGGTCAGCGTCGGCACAAGCGAAGGCCGCATCGCCCAGCGATATGCGATCTGCCGCTCGGAAAACCCGTATGCTCTCGCGAACTCGATAAACGGCCTGGAATAAGTATTGATCATGTTCGTCCTTGTCAGGCGGATCGTCTGCGCCAAGCCGGGCAGGGACAGTGCGAAGGCTGGAAGGATTATGTGCGACAGTGCATCGCCGGCGACCGACCATTGTCCGCGCAGCATCGCATCGACGATCAGCAGTCCCGTAATTGGCGGCGGCTTGGGCACCCCGGTGCTGAGCTGACCGATTGCCGGCAGGAGATCCAGCCAGTAGGAAAACACCAGCATCAGAAGAATGGCCCAGACGAAGTTTGGCATTGCCACGGAGCAAAGGGCGGCCATTCGCGAAAGATTGTCGGGCCAGCGGTCACGATAGCGTGCGCTGACCGCACCAAGCCACAGCCCTCCGATGATCATGATCAGACCGGCCACCAAGACCAGTTCGACCGTGGCAGGCAACGTTGCCGCCAGGTCTGAACTGACTGCCCGGTTTGTGAAAATAGACACACCGAAATCGAGGCGAAGGGCGTTGGTTACAAAGTTATAGTATTGGATGAGCAATGGCTCATCGAGACCCATGTCCAGCCGCAACTGGGCGACCTGCTCGCTTGAAGCGGAAGGGCCGAGCGCCAGCCGTGCCGGGTCCCCCGGAATGGCACGAGCCAATACAAACACAAGTATGGAGACGCCTGTCAGCACCACGATCGCGTGGCCCGACCGACCGGCGATAAAGCGATACCTGCGCAGGATAGACAACATGGATGAGAACTTCCGGAGTTCTTACTAACCGCTAGCGGGCGCACGATTGCGGGCGCCCGACGCGGTGCTTGATGAATCAGGCGCGAGAAATGTCCATCATACGGAACTGGTAGTTTCCGCCCCAGACGGGGATGCTCTGATTAAGATCTTCCAAAGCCGGAGCTTTGAGACGCTTATTCATTGCGACCACGTTTATTCGGTCATAGGCAAATATTGCAGGATACAGATCGGATATTTTCTTTGCCAACTCCTGATAATGCTTTGTCCGCGCCGTCGGATCTAGAATTTCGCGGCCACGCTCCAAAGCCTCGTCGATTTCCGGGTTTTGCAGCCATTGCATGGAGTTGTATGTGCCTGCGGCCGAGGAGTGGTAGGTGGGCCAGAACAACGAGTCGATATCGGGCGTGGTTAGCCCGACATAGAGCATACAGACGTTAGGCGTCGTTTCCGCGGTCGTGATCATTTTCTGGTACTGCGCCCAAGGTGCCGGAGACAACTCCACCTTTATCCCCACTTCAGCCATGCTGCTCTGAAAGAGCAGCGCATATTTTTGGACCTGGGCAAACTCACTTGCCCACAACACGGTCAATGGTGGTGCACCGTCGCCGGCATATTTCGACCGCGCCAGCGCAGCTTTCGCGCCTTCAAGGTCACGCTTCATGATCGGCACGTCCTGGCTGTAGCCCATGGCACCTTGCGGGATAGGACCTCTCGCGGGAATACCGGAGCTTACGCCTGCGATATCCAGCAAGCTGTAGAGAGCCTCATAGTTGAATCCTAGGCTAACGGCGCGGCGGAACTCCAGATCGTCAGTCGGTGCCTTCATCATGTTCAGCTTGAACTGCATCATATCGGTGCCGCGATCTTGGCCGAGTTTCACGCCATCCAATCTCGCCAGTGAGGCCAGGATCTCCGGTGGAAGGCTGACCCTTGTCAGTTCAAGCTCGCCCCGGCTTGCGATTGTGCGAACCGTCGCCGGGTCGATGCTGTAGAGGGTCCGTACCTCGCTTGGAACATCTTCAGCCAATTTGAGGTGGTAGGACGGATACAGGGTGAGGACTGTTTCCTGCTGAGGGTTGTGCTGCGCGAGCGTGTAAGGCCCGGACCCTGCGTCGGCTTGCCCCAGAAACGCCTGCCCATAATCCTTCATGTCGCCATACTGGCCGTCGGCTAAATTAGCCCGGATCAGCGCGCTGTTGACGATCGCCAAGCGGGTAAGGCTGCTGAGGAACGGCGAATAAGGCTCCCGTAGCCGGAAGACGACTTCATAATCGCCGGAACTCTCGACGCTTTCGACAAAGTCGAATAGCGCGGAAAACCCGCGTTTCATTGTCTTGATGCGATTGAGTGAGAAGACGACGTCAGCCGCAGTCAGCTTGGCTCCGTCGTGAAACACCACGTCGTTCCGGAGCGTGAAGGTGTATGCCCGACCGTCTTCGGACGTCGACCATGACTCCGCCAGGGCCGGCAGGATCTGTCCGCCCTGGGCGGGACGGACAAGAAAATCGTACAGGTTAAACATCAAGATCGAGCCCGGAATGTCCGTGGCCCGATGAGGATCAGGATCGCCAACCGTACCGGTTAGTCGCAGTAGCCTTCCGTCTTCCGCTGCTTGCACCTGGAATGGAATCCCAGTGGCTGCAACAGATGCAGCAATACCAAGCCCTCTCAAGAACTGGCGGCGGCTCGATCCTGCATTAAGCGAGTTGCCAGAGCCCAGTGCATTTCTTTGATGCGTCATGGCTTCGTTCCCCATTTAGAGTTTCCTCCCGTCCCAACTTGCCGAGGCAGAGGTTTTGGCGCCACGACCGCAACACAAGGCGGCGCTGTCGGTCGGGTAGGCATTGTCACTCTAACGAGGCACCCAATCATTTCGCAAACGACAAAAAATGTGGCCTTGTGATCAGGAATTTGAATAGATGACAGCGTCTGAGTTGGTTTCTTGCTTAGGAAGCGGGCGAATGAACACACGGTTTTTGGAGACGTTTGTGTGGGTGGCGCGCTTGCGGAGTTTTAGCGCAGCGGCAGAACGGCTTAACAGTACCCAAGCGGCAATCTCGAACCGAATTCGCGCTCTAGAGGCAGAACTCGGGGTGAAGTTGCTGGACCGAAACTCCCGCTCCGTAACGTTGACGCGGGAGGGGCGTGTTGCTTTCGCCAAGGCCCAACGGATCGTAAATTTGGCGTCAGCCTTTGTACTTGACGTGAGCCACCCGGACGCCATCCAGGGCAGCGTTTCGATCGGCATCATAGATACCATCATCCACACTTGGTTTCCGGATTTTGCCAAGTTGATGCGCGAAGCGTTCCCCATGTTGAAATTGAGTTTAACGGTCGATGCAACGCCCAAGCTTTACCAACAGCTTCAACACGGGGAACTTGACTTGGCGTTCGGTGTCGGGAGCGCCGCAAGCGACGGGTTTTATGCGGTCGAACTTGGAACCTTTGATTGCGTGTGGGTCGGCAGTCCGGCTAGTCGTTTTTCCTCCCCGCCTACCTCAATAGCGGATATCGAGGACTGCCCGATTGTGAGTTATTCCGTGGGATCGGTTCCAGACCAATCGTTGAGAGCGCTCCTCGGTAGACACGCCATTCCGTTAGAGAACCGGGTCTTCAATACCAACTCACTTCCGACAATCATCCATCTTGTGCGCGAAGGGGTTGGGATTGCCTACCTTCCCGAATGCATCATTCGTCCCCTGATCAGCTCTAAAGAGCTAATCCTACTACCGATCGGCGAGAAGCTGGCGCCAATGACCTATCACGCGATCTATGCCGGGCATCATGAGGATCCGCTTCCAGAACGAGTGGCGGCGATCGCTCGCGTCGCCAGCAGCAACTATCTCAATGGTTAGTTCCACGCCTTGATAGACCCCTTGCGTCTAATCGCGATCGAAGGCGGATTCGGCTGCCGTACCAGGCCTAATCCGGCCGATTCATCAGTATGTTGCTGCTGCCTGAGCGCTTCAACCAGCGAAAGCGCAAGATGCAGTATCGAATATTTTTTGTTGCTATATAAGCAATATGCGAGAAACCTATTGCATCCAATAGTCAGGTTTGATATCCAAATAGCTAAACATGCGAGCAAAAATTTGCAATATATGCAAAATTGTGCTCGGCCGACGGTCGCGCCAGTCATCTTGAAAATGGTTTGCGCATTGAACAGGAGGTCTTCATTGCAGCGGCAGCAGAACGGTTCACTTGTCACAACGGAATGGCTTGCCGCTCATCTCGACGATCCCGATCTGGTCCTGCTTGACGCATCCTTCAAGCTTCCCGGCGTGGCGCCCACGGCTGAGGAGGATTTTTCCGAACGCCACATTCCCGGCGCCCAATTTTTCGATGTTGATGCGATCGCCGATCACAAGAACCCGCTCCCGCACATGCTTCCGCCTCCGGAGGTCTTTGCCGAGCACTCCTCCGCCTTCGGCATCTCGAATGGACACACGGTGATCATCTACGACACGCCGGGGCTGATGTCGGCAGGCCGCGCCTGGTGGATGTTCCGCACCTTCGGCCATGTGAATGTCGCCATTCTGGATGGCGGGCTCAAAAAATGGCTGGCGGAGGGCCGGCCCGTCACTCACGAAGTGAGGTCTCGCACGCGCGCAAATTTTGTGGCCCGCTTTAACCCTGCGAAGATACGCGACAAAGCGCAGCTGCTCGCCAATCTTTCCACCGGAGCGGAGCAAGTGATTGACGCGCGCTCCGCCGCCCGCTTCCACGCGGAAGAGAAGGAAGCGCGTCCCGGACTTCGGTCCGGCCATATTCCCGGAAGTCTCAATCTTCCCTTCAATCTGATGACCGACCCGGCGACTGGCGAAATGAAATCGCCGCAGGCGCTTCGCGCGGCCTTTCTGCAGGCGGGGCTCGACTTCTCCCGTCCAGCCGTTGCGTCCTGCGGCTCCGGCGTAACGGCATGCGCGCTGGTTTTCGCGCTCCATCTCCTGGGCAAGGAGGATGTAGCCGTCTATGACGGCGCGTGGGCCGAATGGGGACTGCCCGGCTCCACACCGGTTGAGCCCGCATGAATGCGCAAAGCCCGCAAACGGCAAGGGCAGCGGCATTTGAGGCCTTCATGGCTGCCATTCGGCAGGTTCTGCCTGCCGAACGCATTCTCCTCGACCGGTTTTCCCGGATTGCACATGGCACCGACGCCAGCTGCTACAAGCTCGTTCCGGACGCCGTCCTGCTGGTGAATGCCGAGGAAGAAGTTGCGCATGTCTGCCGCGCGGCAAGCGAGAACCGCGTGCCCATCACCTTTCGCGCCGCTGGCACCAGCCTTTCGGGGCAAGCGGTCACGAGCTCCGTCCTTGTAAAGCTGGACCACAATGGGTGGCGCAGTTTTGTTTTTGCGCCGGAAACGAAGCTCGTGAAGGTCGGTCCCGGCATGGTGGGCGGCCACGTCAATGCGCGGCTCGCCCGCTTCGGTCGAAAAATCGGCCCCGATCCGGCATCCATCGGTGCCGCCATGATGGGCGGCATCGCCGCCAACAATTCGAGTGGCATATGCTGCGGCGTCGAACAGAATGCTTATCGCACACTTCACTCCATGCGCATCGTGCTCGCCGACGGCACCTCCTTAAATACGGCCGATCCCGAAAGCCGCGCCGCATTCGCCAAGAGCCATGGCGCGATGCTCGATGCGCTGTCCGCGCTTGCCCGCGAAGTTCAGGAGGACGCCGAACTCGTCGCGCTCATTCGGCGGAAATACGCCATCAAGAACACGACCGGCTATTCGATAAACGCGCTCGTCGACTATGCTGATCCGATCGACATCCTGCAGCACCTCCTGATCGGCTCTGAGGGAACCCTGGCCTTCATGAGCGAGCTTACGCTGGCAACCGTGCCCGATCCAAAGCAGAAGTCAGCGGCACTGATCCTTTTCCGTGACATGCGTGATGCCTGTGCAGCGGCTGCCCGCCTCAAGTCCACCCCCGTCTCGGCTGTCGAACTGATGGATTATGCCTCGCTGCAATCTGTCATCGGCAAGCCCGGCATTCCGCAGTCGTTCGCAAACCTGCCGCAGCAGGTATGCGCGCTCCTGGTCGACCTGCGCGCTGACGACAGCATCCAGCTTCAAGGGCAGGAAAAGGCGGTCGGAGAGGCGCTCCGGGGATTCGATCTGCTCACGCCCATCTCATTCGCGCAGGACGCATCGACCTATGCGAATTATTGGAACGTGCGCAAGGGATTGCTACCGTCAGTCGGCGGCATGAGGCCAACGGGAACCACCGTGATCGTGGAGGATGTCGCGGTTCCCACCGAACATCTCGCAGACGCAGCCATCGCGCTGCGCTGCCTGCTCGATGGCCACGGTTATGCTGATGCCATCGTCTTCGGGCATGCGCTGGACGGAAATTTACATTTCGTCTTTCCACAATCTTTCGAAACGCCGGAGCAGATTGCCCGCTATGCCGCCCTCATGGAGGACGTAACCCGGCTTGTTGCCGTGCGGTTCTCCGGCTCGCTCAAGGCGGAACATGGCACCGGCCGCAATATGGCGCCCTTCGTCGAGCTGGAATGGGGGACGCGCGCATATGAACTGATGCGCCGCATCAAGGCGATTTTCGATCCGAAGGGTGTGCTCAACCCAGGTGTCGTGATTTGCGACGATCCCGGCATACATCTTCGCGATTTGAAGCAACTGCCGTCCGTGAACCCCGTGATCGACAAATGCATTGAATGCGGGTTTTGCGAGCCGGTTTGTCCTTCGCGCGCCCTTTCTCTCACGCCCCGCCAGCGCATCGCCGCGACGCGCGCCATGGCGGGAAGGGAAGGGGAGACCGGTCCCTTTGCGGCGTCCTACGCCTATCAGGCGGTGGAAACCTGCGCCGGAGACGGCCTGTGCGCGCGCAACTGTCCGGTGGGCATCGACACGGGCGAGATGATGCGCCTCCAGCGCGCAAGGAAACACGGTGCGGTAGCAAAATTTGTGGCGCGGCAGGTGCGGAAACATCTCCCGCTCGTCATGAGCTGCGCGCGGGGTGCCTTGCGTTTTGCGGATATGGCGCATGCCCTGCTTGGCCCGTCGGCGCTGGAAAGGCTTGCGCGGATGCTCCGTATCGTCACAGGGGGCCTTGTGCCGCCCTGGACGCGGTTCATGCCGCGGCCGGCCGCGGCTCCCCCGCGGATCGGGAAAGCACCCTCGTCCTCGCGCCCGAGGGTCGTGCTCTTTGCCAGCTGCGTGAGTTCGGTGATGGGGCCGGCAAGAGGCGCTCCACACCGTGAGGAGCTTTGGCATGTGATGAAGCTCCTTTTGGAGCGTGCTGGCTACGAGGTCGACTTGGTGGGCGCCACAAAGGCTGGCTGCTGCGGCATGCCTTTCCGCGGCAAAGGCTTCTTCGAAGAAGCCGCGGGAAGCGTTGCCCGTCTCAAAGCCGTGCTTGTGGAGGCCAGTCGTGGCGGCGCCGATCCGATCATCTGCGATACGAGCCCCTGCGCGGCCACCCTGCTTTCCTCCCATGAAGGAGGTGGCCTGCGGATACTGGATACCGGTGAAGGCTTGGAACAGATGGTATTGCCCAAGCTGAAGCTTCATCAAAAGGCGGAAAAGGTCGCGCTTCATGTCGCCTGCAGCACACGCAAGCTCGGCAAGGACACGCAGCTCGTTCGCCTGGCGGCCGCCTGTGCCGAGCAACTCGTGATCCCCGAGGAAATCGAATGCTGCGGCTTTGCGGGCGACAAGGGCTTCAACAGGCCCGAACTCAATACCAGTGCGCTGCGGCTCCTCCGTGAGCAGATTCCGGACGATTGCAATGCGGGTTACTCCACCAGCCGGACCTGCGAGATCGGGTTGTCGGCTCATTCGGGTCGTCACTACCAATCCATCGCTTATCTGCTGGAATGGTGCAGCCGGCCGGAAGAACAGCGCGATGCGCAAGCCGACGAAACGGCCCCCCTGCACGTTGATCTTTTTGAGCCCCGCCCGTGACGCCGTTGACTTCACCTGTGAAGGATCTTCCCATCAGGAAAATGGCTGCCCTCGATCAGGCGATCGCGGAGATTTCCGCATGGGAGACTTCCGTGCCGACCGACCTGAAGGCTTTCAAGCTGCGGGAGAATGCGGAAACCTTCGCGGAAGGTGAACATGCGGCGATTATCGGGCCGATGCCGGATCGCGGCCCCGCAACGGGCGTTGTTTTATATCGGGGGACTCTGGCGGGTTCATGGGGAACGCCCCAACGTCCCGACATCGCCTTCAGCGTGACTAAAGCTGCGCTCGCGACAATGGCTGGTCTTGCGCTGGGAGAAGGGCTGATCCCCGCGCTCGACAGTCGTGTCAGCGAGGTCGTGCCGCTTCAGGAATTTGCCGAAAATCCCAACAAGGACATTACCTGGCGGCACCTGCTTACTTTCACCAGCGAATGGCGGGGCAAGCTCTGGGGCATTCCCGACAGCATCGATTGGAACCGTGCCGTGCCGTCGCGGCCCGGCGCGCCGGCCAAGGGCAGTCACCGCCGCCTGCGCGATCCGGGCGAATATTGGGAGTTCAACGATGTGCGCGTCAATGTGCTGGCGCTCGCGCTCACCCATCTTTGGCGGGAGCCGCTTCCGGACGTGTTCAAGCGTCAAGTGATGGACCCCATCGGAGCGAGCGGGCAATGGCGATGGGGCGGCTATGACAACGCTTTCGCCGCGATTGGTGGCCGGCGTGTGCCGGTTGTGGCCGGCGGGGCCCATTGGGGCGGAGGCTTGGTTATTTCCGCCCTCGACCTCGCCCGGCTTGGATTGCTTTATGTGCGGCGCGGCAGATGCGACGGCCAGGCGATATTTCCCACCTTGTGGCTGGACCTCGTATCGAGCCCAACGGCCCTCAATCCGGATTTCGGCATGATGTGGTGGAACAATTTCCGTGGATCGATTGCCAGCCTGTCGCGCCGGGCCATCTGGTGCTCAGGTATCGCCAATCTGCTGCTGGTGGATCCCGACGAGGATCTGGTGCTGGTCATCCGCTGGCACGATGCGGCGCGCCGGGACCGGATGATCGAGAAGATCGTTCAAGCCCTGGCCGCGGGATCTACGGCGCCGTGAAGGCGTCGGCGACATTCTTGGTGATTCTCGCCGCCGCTTCGATATCTTCGCTTGCAAGCCGAACGCTCGGGGCGGCTACGCTCAAGGCGCCCAGCACCTTGCCCCCGCGGTCGCGGAGAGGCGCAGCGACACAACGCACGCCAAGATGGAACTCCTCATCGTCCCAGGCATAGCCTCTCTCCGCTATAGCTGCGATCTCAGTGGCATAGAGCGCCGGGTCGGCAATCGTCCTCGGCGTATAGGCAGGCAGTTCCCTCGGCACGGATATTCCATGCATCGCGACAAACAGCTTGCCGATGGCCGTACAGTACAAGGGAGCCAGCGTGGGAATGGGCCGGTCCACCTTCAGTTCGCTCGCAGGCACTTCCTTGTCCAGATAAAGCACTTGCCCGTCGACGAGGACTCCCAGATAGACTGCTTCCTGGACCTGTTCGGAGAGGCGCGCGAGCAGCGGGCGAGCGCTCGCCCTGATACCGACGGACAGAACGGCGTGCTCCTGCGCCGCAAGCTTTGGGCCGATGCGGTAACGGCGCCCCGGCATGCGCTCGGCGTAACCTGTCTGCGCAAGCGTCTGCAGGATGCGGGACGCTACGCCCTTGTCGATGGAAAGGCGCGCCGCCAGATCGGTGGTGCGCAACTCCCCCTCCCCACGAAGAATGTCGAGCGCGGCCAGTCCCTTGGACAGGGAGCGCACGGGAGCAGCCTGGAACTCGGCCGGACCTGCATCTGTGGTCACATCCATCGCACTTGGTCCCCGAGGGTTCACTTCTCCGCGCCTTACGGTTTCATTTCGCAGATGAGGCTGCCCGCTGACAATACCCATTCTCCCGCTCATCAATAACCCCTCCCGGGCGGGACAACGCCGGAGAGCTCCCTACCGGCGAGAAAATCCGCGAGATTGGCGACAAGCAGCCGGGAAAGCCGCTCTTCATTGTCTTCCGTCATGCCGGAGACATGGGGTGTAAGCCGAACCTTCGGATGGGTATAGAGCGGGTGTCCGTCTGGCAGCGGCTCGGGAGCCGTGACATCCAGCGTCGCGGCCGAAAGTAAGCCCGAATCAAAGGCGTGGATCAGGGCCTCGTTATCCAGCAGTTGCCCGCGTGCAACATTGATCAGGTGCAGTCCAGGCTTGGCGCTCTGCAACCGCTCCGCGTTTATGATTCCGTGTGTGTCGGCGGTGAGCGGCATGGCCAGCACCAGATGGTCGCTGCGGCGCATCAGGTCGTCCATGTCCGCTGCCGCTTGCACGCCATCCATCTCGAAGCGATTGGTGCGGCTCAATGCAACCACATCCATGTGCAACACCATTGCCGTGCGCGCCACATCCGCGCCAATGGCACCGAAGCCAGCGATGCCCACCGTCTTTCCGGCAACGGATCCCAGGATCTTATGTCTCCATTGCCCGGCGCCGCGTATGCGCTCGTCCCAGAAGCGCTTCTCATGGGCATAGATGGCGCCGATCACATATTCGGCGATCGCCGGGGACTGAACACCGCGCCCGCGTGTGACCAGGGGCACGGCATGGATCCATTCCGGAAAGGTATCGACGCCCGCGGAGGCCACCTGAATCCAGCGCAGGTTGAATGGCCAACCCTCCGGCGCCACGGAGGGAGCGTTGCGCCATTGAGTCTGATAGGTGAAAAGAGCGTCGGCGTCGGCCGGGACCAGCCACGGTTGTTCTTCCAGCGGAACGAGCCGGCACCCGGACACCGCCCCCAGCGCTTCATTCTGCGCAGGCACAAGGCTGCTGGCAATTGTGAAGGGCTTCGACATCGGGCCTCCTTTCTCATGTATCGCCCCGGACGGCCAGACCGGCGCATCCCGCCAATGTCCGATTTCCGGCACCCAGGAGCGATTCGCCATATATTCGCATTGATTTGCGTAATTTGCAAAACATTTGAGAAATTGCGCATGATATTTGACATATAGAGAATTATTGCTAAACATACGGCAATGTTGTTGCTCATGTAGCAAACATACGGACAAAGTGCCAGGACGATTGGGAGGAATTGCATTGGACCGCATTGCAGGAGCTATCGCGGCAAAGCGCCATCCGTTGACGCTCGCTCATCTGTCGATGATCGATGCCGATCCGATTACGCTGGTGAAGGCAGCCGAGGCGGGCGGATTCGATGGCATCGGCCTGCGTGTGCTTCCGCCCAAGGGGACGGTGCTTGCCGGCGAAATCGTGGGGCATCCCGCTGTCGTGACGGAGGTCCGGGGAATGCTCCGCGATTCCGGTTTGGCTCTCTATGACGCCGAATCCTTCAGCCTTCGTCCGGAGACCGACATTCGCGCCGATTATGAGCCGGCTCTGGCGACGGTTGCCGAACTCGAAGGGCGGGCCGTTCTGACCTCCGTCGTGGACCCAGATCCGGCACGCGCCTTCGAAAAATACTGCGAATTGTGCGATCTTGGCGCCATCTACGGCCTGAAGGTCGGGCTCGAATACATCTCTTTCCGCGATCTGCGCACATTGGCGGAGGCGCTCGCCTACGTAGAGCGCTCTGGAAAGAGCAATGCGGGTGTCATTGTCGATGCGCTGCATCATAGCCGCGTGGGCGGCTCGCCCGACGAGCTTGCGACGGTAAACCCCGCATGCCTGGCTTATGCGCAGATATGCGATGCTGTTGCCGAAATCCCTGCCGGAAATGACGGATTGCTTGCCGAAGCGCGCACGGGCCGGCTGCTGCCGGGTGACGGAAGCCTGTGGCTCAAGGATTGGGTCATCGCCCTTCCCCCGATGCTCCCCATAAGCGTGGAAGCCCCCGTTGCCGCGCTCGCCGGGATGACACCGGTCGAGCGGGGCCGCGTCATAGGCGAGAAGGCGCGGGGCTTTCTCGCGGACTGTGACCAACCCGTGGCGTTTTGAGCGGTTCGTCCGCCAACTGGAGAAGCTGCTATGAATCTCATCGACCTGAAGGGGCGAAAGGCGATTATCACCGGAGGATCGGGTGGCATCGGGCTGGCCGTGGCGCGGCGCATGATCGCCTCGGGGGCCGAAGTCGCGCTCTGGGACCTTGCATCCGAGAGTCTCCGGCAAGCCAAAGCGGAACTGGACAACGTCGCAACCGTCAGCGTGGACGTCACCAGCGAAAGCGACGTCGAGCGTGCGACGCAGGAGACGGCGGCCAAGCTGGGAGGCATCGACATTCTGGTCAACGCGGCGGGGATCGGCGGGGTGCGCAGCACCGTGGCGCAATATCCGGTCGAGGCCTGGCGCAAGATCATAGAGGTGAACCTGACTGGCACGTTCCTATGCTGCCGTTCGGTCGTGCGCGAAATGGAAAAGACCGGCTACGGGCGCATCGTGAACATTTCCTCGATCGCCGGAAAGGAGGGGAACCCCTTCGGTTCAGCCTACTCGGCTGCCAAGGCTGCAGTGATCTCGCTGACGAAATCACTCGCCAAGGAACTGCTCGCGACGGAGATCCGCGTCAATTGCGTGACGCCCGCCGCCGTCGAGACGGAGCTGTTCCAAAAGATGTCGCCGGAATCCCAGAGCGCCTCGCGTGAGCGCATTCCGCTGGGGCGGCTTGGCCGTCCCGAGGAAATCGCAGCGATGATTGTCTGGATGTGCTCCGAGGAGTGCTCCTTCACCACCGGCGCCGTCTTCGACCTGTCGGGCGGCCGCGCGACCTACTGATTTTCACATAAGGAGAATGAGATGATCGATTGGAAGAATTATCGGGCCGAAGTGAAGGAACGGGTGGGCGAGATGCGCACGCTGGTTCCGGAGGTGATGAAGGGCTATGGCACGCTCGCCGTATCCGGGGAAAAGTCCGTCCACCTCGATGCCAAGACCCGCGAGCTCATTTCCCTCGCCGTAGCCGTGACCACGCGCTGCGACGGCTGCATCGCCAGCCATGTGGAAGCAGCGTTGAAGCTTGGCACCAGCAAGGAAGAACTGGCTGAAGCGCTGGGTGTTGCGATCGCCATGAATGCAGGCGCCGCCCTCGTCTATTCCGCGCGCACCCTCGATGCGTTCGAGAACATGAAGGGCTGATGCCTTTCCCGCACTTTCTGAATCCGTGAAAAGATGGATGACCAATGCATTATAGCGTGAGGCTACTCACCCTCGAGCCTGGACAGGTCCCCGCCAAAGTCGATGCCATTGGCACGGCTCTCCAAAAGCTGGGCCTGCAGGGGCGCCTGCAAGCTTGCCTCTATTCCGAAGTCGGCACGCTCAATCGCGTGCTGCTGCTGCATGCACATGAGGAGCGCGACATCCTCGCGGCAGATCAGGAGAAGGTCATCGCCGCGCGCGATGCTTTCGGCGTTGCGGATGTGCTGCAAGCCTCCACATTTGACCTGTTCACCGGCTTTGCCGGGCACGAGCCTCTGCCGGCGGGTAAGCATGGGCGCATTTACGAGGTTCGCACCTATCATATCCTTGCCAGCGGGGTGGAGCCGACGCAGGCTGCATGGGCGAAGGTCCTGCGCGAGCGCCTGGAAATTTCCAAGCTGCTGGCCGTGATGTACTCGACCACCGGCAAGCCGCGCTTCATGCATTTCTGGCCTTACGCATCTTTCGAGGAAAGATTGCTTTTGCGCGCAAAAGCGGTCGAGCGGGGCGTGTGGCCACCGCCGGGCGGCATATCGCAAATAACGTCCATGCAGTCTGAACTCTTTTTTCCAGCGGCTTTCTCGCCGGCCGCCTGATCCGGCGCGCTGGAACTGGCTGGGAGGAACGGAGACAATTCGGGAGGCGAACTATGGAAGCTGGTTCAAGGCGACCGTCAGCAACGCTGCACGCGTCAGCCACGCTCGGTTTCTTCTGCATAATGGTTGGAGCGGGCGCAGCATGGATCGCCCGGGGTTATCCCTACGGTACCCTCACAGCGATGGGGCCCGGCTTCGTCCCGACAGCAGTCGCATTCCTCCTCATCGCACTCGGCGTGGCCATCCTCCTGTTCGACCGCTCCGCTCCGGGTCCCTCACAAGGCCCGGAAGCAAACGGCGCCGCGCAACCTGTTCAAGTGTTCGCCGGCGTTCTTCGCGGAATGTTTTTCGTCCTCGGCGGAATTATCTTCTTCGGCCTGTCGCTGCGCAGTTTCGGCCTCGCGTTCAGCACTTTTGTCCTCGTGATCGTCGTCAGCCTTGCGCAGCGCGGGGCGCGCCCGTTGCCGACACTGCTATTGGCAACTGCGATCACCCTCGGCGCCTGCGTGGTGTTCGTTCTTCTTCTCGGCCTTCAAATCCCGTTATTCCCGAGGTTCTGAGATGCTAGACCACACGACAATCCTCGACGGAATAGCGCTCGGCCTATCGGTGGCAGTCCACCCGACCAATCTCCTGTTCGCTTTCTTAGGGTGCCTGATCGGCACGCTCGTGGGTGTCTTGCCGGGTCTCGGACCCACGGCGACTATCGCCATTCTTCTGCCCATCACCTACACGCTCTCGCCGGTAACAGGCCTTATCACCCTGGCTGGCATCTATTATGGGGCGCAGTACGGTGGCTCGACCACCTCCATCCTGCTGCGCCTTCCGGGCGAGGCTTCCTCGGTGATCACGGCGCTCGACGGCTATGGCATGACCCGCAAGGGAAGGGGAGGCGCCGCGCTCACCATTGCCGCCGTCGGGTCGTTCTTCGCCGGCACGGTGGGCACCTTGTTCATCGCCGTCTTCGCGCCCGTTCTTTCGGTCGTGGTGCTGAAATTCGGCGCACCCGAATATTTCATGCTGATGGTGATCGGTCTGGTCGCTTCGGTCATCCTTGCTCAGGGGTCTGTCCTACGCGCCCTGGCAATGATCATGATCGGCCTGCTGCTGGGGATGGTGGGGACCGACATGAATTCCGGGCAGTACCGCTATACGTTCGGTTCCTACGAGCTTCTCCAAGGCATCCCCTTCTTGCCTCTGGTGGTGGGCCTGTTCGGCATCGCTGACATTCTCGTTGCGGTGGAACGATATGTGCGCGACGAAACGGTCCCAACGATCAGCCGCATATCGAGCCTGTGGCCGAACTCCGAGGAGGTGCGCAAGGCGGTCCCCGCCTCTTTACGGGGCACCGTGATCGGCTTGTTCCTTGGCCTTCTGCCTGGCGGCGGTGCGCTGATGAGCTCCTTTGTGGCCTACTCTGTCGAGAAGCGGTTCTCCAAGACGCCGGAAGGATTTGGCGACGGGGATCCGGCAGGGGTGGCCGCGCCGGAATCCGCAAACAATGCTGGCTCGCAGACCGCCTTTCTCCCGCTCCTGACCTTGGGCTTGCCGTCCAATGCGGTGATGGCGCTGATGACGGGCGCGATGCTCATTCAGGGCATCGTGCCCGGACCGCAGATCATGACCAAGCAGCCCGATCTTTTCTGGGGGCTGATCGCTTCCATGTGGATCGGCAATCTGATGCTACTGGTCATCAACCTGCCACTGGTCGGCCTGTGGGTACAGCTGCTCAAGATCCGCTACCGCATGCTGTTCCCCGTCATCATCGTTGTCAGCCTGATCGGTATCTATGGCGTCAATTTCTCCACCTTTGACATCTTCCTGACGGCGCTGTTCGGATTGTTCGGTTACCTGATGCACAAATGGCGCTGCGAGCCCGCGCCGCTGATTCTCGCCTTCGTCCTCGGCCCCATGATGGAGCAGTATTTCCGCCGCGCCCTGCTCATTGGCCGCGGCGACCTCGGCATCTTCATCGATCGCCCCATCAGCCTGGCCATGCTGGTCATTCTCATCGGTCTCTTCATCAGCCTGGCCGCACCTCACTTCCGATCGTTCCGCAGGGAGGCTTTTTCGGAATGATCGTGATCAACCGTCCCATACGGACACAACAGGAGGAAACGAAAAAATGATTTATGCGCTTTCACGCCGCTCCTTCATGATCGGCGCTGCGGGTGCGGCGATTGCAGCCGCGACCCCGTTCCGTAGCTTCGCCGAGGACTATCCGGCCAAGGACATCACCTATCTCATTCCCTACAACCCGGGAGGCATGAGCGACAACATCTCCCGTATCCTCGGCGAGCAGATCACAAAGATTACTGGAAAGAGCGTCATCAACGAGTATAAGCCCGGGGCGGGGGGCGCCATCGCTGCCAATTACTATGTCGGGCTGGAGCCGGACGGCTACACATTGATGCAGGCCACCAACTCCTTCTACGCGATCATACCGGCCGTCACGAAAGTGGAATACGATCCTGTGAACGACATCGTGCCCGTGGTTCTCGTGGGCGATGCGCCGATGGTAATCGCCGTTCACCCGAGCGTGCCGGCCAACAACCTGCAGGAACTCATCGCCTACGCAAAGGAAAATCCCGGCGTCCTGTCCTACGGCACCTCAGGCCGCGGGACCGTTGCGCATTTGTGCGGGGAATGGTTGAGCCGTCGCGGCGGTATAGAGATCTTGCACGTCCCATACAATGGTACGCCTGAAGCCATGCAGGCCTGCATCTCGAATGAAGTGCAGATAATGTTCGGCCCCGAGAGCGCACCCCAGATCG
Source organism: Chelativorans multitrophicus (assembly GCF_011317445.1). Taxonomy (GTDB): domain Bacteria; phylum Pseudomonadota; class Alphaproteobacteria; order Rhizobiales; family Rhizobiaceae; genus Chelativorans; species Chelativorans multitrophicus. The sequence goes on along the minus strand of NZ_JAAAPL010000001.1, from coordinate 1,122,155 downwards.
AGGCGGGCACGCTGAAGGGCATCGCCATCATGGGCGACAGGCGCTGGGAAGAGATGCCGGATCTGCCCACGACGGTCGAGTCCGGCGTCCCGGGGTGGGCGCCGCGCAGCTGGCACACGGTATCGGTCCATGCCAAGGCGCCGGACGAGATCAAGCAGGCGATCGGTAAGTTGCTCAACGGCATCCTGCAGCAGCCGGAAATTACCAAGCGGATTTCCGGCCTTGGTCTTATTCCCGGAAACCAGGATCTCGCAGCGGTACGTAAGCGTGCCGATGAAGACGCGGCCGAATTCGGCAAGCTTATCGACGAGGCGGGTTTGCGGGCAAAGTGACTGCATACTCGCAGATCGACTAAAGGGGTGGACTGATGGGCCCTGACGTGATGCTCGCGCGAGCATCACGTGCCAGGGAGCTCGCGACCTCGACCTTCTCGCGGCAGGAAATACCGCCACCAAGCTGCGGGCTCTCCAGCGACCGCGAGAAGGGGCATGATCTCGATGATCTTTCCCACGCCTTCTTGTGCTTAGGAGGCGATATTGCACAGTTATCGAACTGTTCAGATGCTATTTTCAGTTTGCTGGCTGATCGATATCCCGGGACCAAGCCGGATAAAATCACTTTGTTCACGATTTGATCTTATCTTCCTTGAGGGAATCATCTAGGCTGCCGCCTATGAACGATGTGAGTCCGCTTTTTTCCGTTCCTGTGCTCCGGTTGGGAGCGACAGCCTTCTCGCTGGGCGAATTGCTGTTTGCCGCAGGCTTGTCTCTTTTTTTCCTGATCCTGCTGCTCGTTGTGTCGCTCTGGCGCAGCAGCCGGGTCCGCGCCCTTGCCGAAGCGGAGGCCGCCGCCCGGGCGCGGGAGGCTGAGGCGCGCCTGGCGGAGCTGGCGAGGACTCAGGCCGAGCTGCAAGGCCGCATGGGCACCATCGCGGAAGTTTTCGGCAGCCGCCAGGCGGAGCTGACGAAGGCGATTTCAGAACGGCTGGACGGCATGACCTCGCGCCTTGGCCAATCAATCACGGAACAGACGAAATCCACGCACGAGAATCTGGCCAAGCTTCAGGAGCGCCTTGCCGTCATTGATACGGCGCAGAACAATATCCAGTCGCTGGCAGGCCAGGTGGTGCAGCTTCAGCAGATCCTCTCCAACAAGCAGACGCGTGGCGCCTTCGGGCAATCGCGAATGGAGGCGATCGTCGCCGATGGCTTGCCGCAAGGGGCTTACGAGTTCCAGGCCACGCTCTCGAACGGCAGCCGGCCGGACTGTCTCGTACGGATGCCGAACGGTGCGCCATCGCTGGTGATCGACGCGAAATTCCCGCTGGAGGCGTGGAACGCCATCCGGGCCGCTGCGGAAGGGGAAGGCGGGCCTGAGGCGCGGCGCTTCGCAGAGTCTGCCTTTCGGCGTGATGTGGAGGTGCACGTCAAGGCCATCGCGGAAAAGTATCTTCTGCCCGGCGAAACGCAGGACACGGCCTTCATGTTCGTGCCATCGGAATCGATCTTCGCCGAGATCCACGAGAATTTCGAAGCGCTGGTGCAGCGGGCGCATCGGGCGCGCGTGGTCATCGTTTCCCCGTCACTTCTGATGCTCTCGATCCAGGTGATCCAGGCGGTGCTGAAGGACGCGCGCATGCGCGAGCAGGCGCATCTGATCCAGGCGGAAGTGGTGAAGTTGATGCAGGACGTTTCACGCCTTGACGACCGTGTGCGCAAGCTTCAGGGGCATTTCCTGCAGGCCAACAAGGATGTCGACCTGATCCTCACCTCGACCGACAAGGTGGTCAAGCGCGGCGCGAAGATCGAGGCGCTGGAGCTGGGTGCGGAACCGGGCAAGGCACTCGACGCGCCGGACGAAGATGACGAGAGGAGCGCTGCGTTGGGTGGCTCGGGATCGCTGCGGCTGCGGGTGGTGGAGGAGTGAGGGCTGTTTTGTTATCTCGGCGCTCTTGATCTGCATTCAGGCATGGATCCTCGAGTCAAGCCGAGGATGACAAAGGCATGGGGCGCATCCGCCAATCGCCTTTGTTGGAGATTGCGGAAACCTCTCCTATTTCGTCATCCTCGGGCTTGACTCGAGGATCCATGCCTGAACGGTGAAGCGCCGCAGCGAAACCAGCCCCCTATATGCCTTGCAGCTTTGCTGGAGGCGATGATTTGTCGAGCGTCGGCCAAACGAACCCTGGCCTGCCTACCGCCTCACCGCCTTGGCCAGCTCCGCAATCAGCCGGGCATCCTCCGCCGGCCTTTTCTTCTTGGCCACGACGAGGCAGGCCTGGGAACGCAGGATGACGCCGTCGTCCAGCACTTTCAGATGATTGGCTTTGAGCGTCGACCCTGTGGAGGTGATGTCGACGATAATATCGGCTGATCCCGCCGCCGGTGCGCCCTCGGTGGCGCCAAGGCTCTCCACGATGCGGTAGACCTGGATACCGTGCTTCTGCGAGAAGAATTGTTGGGTGAGCCGCCAGTATTTCGTCGCAATGCGCAGCCGCCGGCTGTGGCGGTGGCGGAAATCCGCCGCTACATCATCGAGATCGGCCATGGTCGAGACGTCGAACCAGATTTCGGGGACGGCAACCACCACGTCGGCGTGACCGAAGCCGAGCCGCGCGGCGATCTCCACGCGTGATTCCCAATCGGGGATCGTCTCGCGCACAAGGTCCTCGCCGGTAACGCCGAGATCGATGCTGCCCCGGTCGAGTTCGCGGGCGATCTCGGAGGCGGAGAGGAACGTCACCTCCAGCCCGTCAAGCCCGTCGATCCCCGCGCGGTAACGCCGCTCGTTTTCCGGCAGGCGAATGGGATAGCCCGCTTCCCGTAGCAACTCGACGGTCGCATCCTTGAGGCGGCCCTTTGAGGGGAGTGCCAGTGTAACCGTCACGGTTTTTCCCCCCGCACGGTCGCGATGCGGTCGAGCCACATGGAAAAGCCGACGCCGGGAATAGGCTCTTCCGCGCCTAAAAGCGTCAGGAGCCGGTCATAGCGCCCGCCGCCGACGAGCGGCTGGCGCAGGCCCTCCACACCAATCTCGAAGATGAAGCCGGTATAATAATCGAGCGGGCGGCCGAAGCCCGCATCATAGCGGATCTCGTCAAGCGGCAGGGCGTGATCCCCGATGCGCTCGGCGCGCGCCGAGAAGTCCGCCAGTGCCTCGTCGAGAAAAATCCCTGCTTCGTCGGCAAAAGCCGTTAGCCGCTCGCCCGCCTGTTCGAGCGGCACTTTGATGGCGAGAAATGACTTCAATGCGTTAAGCGCGGCATCGGAGAGACGGACGCTGCGCAGCGCGGCCTTTTCCAGGAGGCGGCGGGCGATCTCGTCCGGCTCGCGACCGGCTGTCGGCGAATGGCCCGCAGCCTGCATGGCCTCCTCGATATGGTGCGTCAGCCGCTGCTCGTTCCCTTGCGCAACGAGGCTTGCCACCTCGCGCGGCAGGTTTGCCGTGCCTTGAGGACTGGTAAACTCGGCAATCGCCGCTTCAAGCATGGCCGGTGAGCCGAATGCGCGGGCAAGCCGCTTTTGCCAACCGCGGGGTAGGCCGAGCGCGGACAGAACGGCCTCGAACACCGCCTGGTCGCCCAGCGTGACGTGAAAACCGGTGTTGGGCAGAACGCACGACAGGATCGCGCGGGCATCGGCCAGCGAGCGCGCATCCGCGGCGGGACGGTCTTTTGCGCCAAGATCCTCAACGCCCGCCTGGAAAAACTCCGGGCTTCCCTCTCGATGCTGGCGGAAGACCTCGCCAAGATAGGCATAACGCCGCGGTGTAGACGCGCGCTTTTCAATATGGTCGAGGCAGACGGGAATGGTGAATTCAGGCCTGAGACACAGCGTCTCACCGGTTTCGCTCTCGGTAAGGAAGATGCGCCGGCGCAAGTCCTCGCCTGCCATATCGAGGAAGGGGTCGGCTGGCTGAATGATGGCAATGTCCGTCAGCACCGCCTCGCGCTCGGCGAAGAGGTCGAGAATTTCCGCAGCGAAGGAGGGATAGCGGGAGGTCATGGAAGTGGTGCCCAGCTTAAGGCACCCCCCTCTGGGCTGCCGCCCATCTCCCCCTCAGCGGGGGCGATTACGCCGTCAGAAATGCCACGCCCCAGCCGGCAACGCAGGAGGTTAGGCACCGGCATAACGGCCAGCTGATCTCCCCCCTTGAGGGGGAGATGCCCGGCAGGGCAGAGGGGGGTGTGCCACCTGATGGCGAGGCGGGACATGCGGCCTACGCGCTCCGCTCTTTCGCCTGCGCGTCGAGCACGCGCTTTACGGCGGCGACCATCTCGCTCTCGGGCACGGAGAACTGCGCGGGGCGCGACTCGCGCCAGGTCACATTGTCCTCGATCTCTTCGGAGAGGCGCTTGCCTTCCACGAGATCCTTGATCTGCACCTCGCCCTTCTCACGCTCGTCGCCGCCCTGGATGACGACGCAGGGGCTGCCGCGCCGGTCGGCATATTTCATCTGCGCCTTCATGCCCGCGCCGCCCAGATACATTTCCGCGCGGATGCCTGCCTGGCGAAGCAGAGAGACCAGCCGCTGATAGCGCCCAAGGCTTTCGGTGTCCTTGTCCATGACGAGGACAACCACCGGCGCGACCGCTTCTGCGGTTTCGAGCTTGCCGAGATTCTTCAGCGCCGTCATGAGGCGGGAAACGCCGATGGAAAAGCCCGTCGCCGGAACCGGCTCGCCGCGGAAGCGCGAGACCAGCCCGTCATACCGCCCACCGCCGCCTACCGAGCCGAAGCGCACCGTCTCGCCGTCCTCATTGACGACGGGGAAGGTCAGTTCGGCTTCAAAGACGGGGCCGGTATAGTATTCGAGCCCGCGAACGACGGAGGGGTCGATACGGATACGGTCGGAGCCGTAGCCGGCGGCGGATACAAGCGCGGCGATCTCTCGCAACTCGTCGGCGCCTTGCGCCCAGATCTCGTTCCGCGCTGCCGCTGCTGACCCACCGTCCTCGCCAAGACACATGGCCAGGACCGTATCTTGTTGCTCCGCACCAAGCTCAGCGCCCTTGGTAAAATCGCCGCTCTCGTCCAGACGTCCCTTGCCCAAAAGCTGCTTCACACCTTCCGGCCCGAACTTATCGAGCTTGTCGATTGCACGGAGAACCGTAAGTTTCTGGCCTTCGCTGGTGACGCCAATCGCCTCCAGCACGCCATCAAGCACTTTGCGGTTGTTCACGCGGATCACGTAATCGCCGCGCTTGATGCCCAGCGCTTCCATGACATCCGCCATCATCATGCACATCTCGGCGTCCGCCGCGACGCCGGGCGTGCCGACCGTATCGGCGTCGAACTGCATGAACTGGCGGAAACGGCCGGGGCCGGGCTTTTCGTTGCGGAAGACCCAGCCGGCGCGGTAGCTGCGATAGGGCTTTGGAAGGCGCTCGAAATTCTCCGCCACGAAGCGGGCGAGGGGGGCGGTGAGGTCGTAGCGCAGCGAAAGCCACTGCTCGTCCTCGTCCTGGAAGGAGAAGACGCCTTCGTTCGGCCGGTCCTGGTCGGGCAGGAACTTGCCCAGCGCGTCCGTATATTCGATGAGCGGAGTCTCGACCGGCTCGAAACCGTAAAGCTCGTAGACGGCGCGGATCTTCGCCATCATCTCGTCCACGGCGCGGATATCGGCCGGATGGCGGTCGACAAGCCCGCGCGGGAGCCTTGCCTTCACCTTGTCCGCCTTGTCAGCCATGCCAAAAATCCGTCTCTTCTGATGTGGAAACCGCGCCCGCATGCGAGCGCGGCTGTCCTAACCGATAAGCATGGGAGCAGCAAGGGCGGTCGGCTGAAAGCGGGTGACACGTGGCGGCTCTTCGGCTAATTCCTCTCGCGTTCCGGGTCGTTGTGCCCCTTACCCGCCCAAGGAGAAATCATGCCGCAGCCGCCGGCCATGGTCGACAGCCTCGACGCGCTAGCAAAGTCCTATGACCTGATCCTCTGCGATGTCTGGGGCGTTCTGCACAATGGGGTGGCGGCTTTCCCGCCGGCCGCCGAGGCTCTGGCGCGGGTGAAGCGGGCAGGCAAGACCGTGGTGCTCGTCACCAATTCGCCGCGGCCGAGCCAGCTTGTGAAGGGCCAGTTGCGCCAGATCGGGGTTCCCGACGAAGCCTGGGACGAGGTTGTGACCTCTGGCGACGTGACGCGGGAACTTATCCGCAATGGCCCGCGCCGCGTGTTTCACCTCGGCCCGGACCGGGACCTGCCGATCTATGACGGGCTCGATGTCGAACTGGTGGAGGAGTTCGAGGCGGCGGGCGTCGTCTGCACCGGGCTTTTTGACGACGAGACGGAGACGCCGGAAGATTATGCGCAGATGCTGCAGCGCCTGCGCGCCCGCGACCTGCCCTTCATCTGCGCCAATCCGGATATCGTGGTGGAGCGCGGCGACCGGCTGATTTTCTGCGCCGGCGCGCTCGCACGTGATTACGGCCAGCTGGGCGGGCGGACGCTGATCGCGGGTAAGCCGCACCGGCCGATCTATGAAGCCGCGCTGGCCGCGGCGGGCCGGATGCTGGGGCGGGATTTGGAGCCGCGCCAGACGCTCGCAATCGGCGACGGCATGCTGACCGATGTGAAGGGCGCCGCCGGCATGGACATTGACGTTCTGTACGTGACCGACGGCATCCATGTATCGGAATATAAGGAGGCGGGAAGGCTGGACGAGGCGCGCCTTGCCGCGTTTTTGGAAAAGCACGGCCACCAGCCGGTGGCGGCGATCGAGCGGCTCAGGTAGGAACAAGCGTGGCTGATTTCCTGCGGCTTTCCGGCTATCAGAATGTCCCCGCGCATCTGCGTGGCGCCGTCGTTGCGATCGGCAATTTCGACGGCGTGCATCGCGGCCACCAGGCGGTGCTGGAGCGCGCGCTGGAAATCGCGCACAGCCAGGGTCTGCCCGCGGTGGTGCTCACCTTCGAGCCGCATCCGCGCGCTGTCTTCCGGCCGGATATCCCTCTTTTCCGGCTGACGCCGGCGCCCATGAAGGCACGGCTGCTTCAGGCGCTGGGCTTCGATGCCGTAGTGGAGCAGTCCTTCACGCGCGAATTCTCCACCCTTTCGGCGGAGCGCTTCGTGGCCGAGGTGCTGGTGGGCGGGCTTGGCGCTTCGCATGTGGTTACCGGCATTGACTTCCATTACGGCAAGGGCCGGGGCGGCTCGCCCCAGACGCTGGCGGCGGCTGGGCAGGGCTATGGCTTCGGCACGACTTTGGTGGACGCGTTCTGCGACGAAGGCGGCGAGGTGGTCTCCTCAAGCCGCATCCGCGCACTTCTTGCGGAAGGAAATGTGGCCGAGGCAGCCGGGCTCCTCGGCTATCGTTATACCGTTGAGGCGGAGGTTACGGGCGGCAAGAAGCTTGGCCGGACGCTCGGCTTTCCCACGGCGAACATGTCGCTGCCGGAGGAGGCAGCGCTGCATCACGGCATCTACGCCGTGCGTTTCCGCCGGGCTAACGGCACGCTTTATGACGGCGTTGCAAATTTCGGGCGGCGCCCGACCGTCGATGAGAACGGCGCTGCGCTGCTCGAAACCTTCGTCTTCGGTTTTGACGGCGACCTTTATGGTGAGACCTGCTCGGTCTCCCTCTTCGGCTTCCTGCGCGGAGAGGAGAAATTTGACGGGCTCGACGCGCTGGTCGCGCAGATGAAGCGTGACGAAGAGGAGGCGAGGGCGCTGCTTTCGGGGGTCCGGCCCCTGTCGGAGCTGGATTTCAGGATTGCGTTTGGTGAGAGCGAATAGGCAATAGCGAGCGCCGCATAAGCTACATCGCCCCTATTCGCTGATTCCCGTTCTCTTCGGCCTTTATTCTTCCGGCCGTCTCAGCTAAAAGCGCGGGCCATGATGACGAGCGCCGGTTTCACGCCGTTTTCGATACGAATTATTGGCCCGGCCTTCCGCGCGGCCTGAAGCGCTGCGGGAAGGTCCGGGTTTTCTGCGCGCGCAAGAGCGTGCTATCCGCCACTTGATACGGTCATCTGCGAGGCCAAAGGCTCTCGCGTTCTTACGGCGATAAAATGAACGATACCACCGAAAAGCTGGACTATTCCAAGACCCTCTACCTGCCGCGGACGGATTTTCCGATGCGTGCCGGCCTGCCGCAGAAGGAGCCGGAGATCGTTGCCCGCTGGCAGGAGATGGATCTTTACAGGCTGTTGCGCGAGGATGCGAAGGGAAGGCCCCTTTTCGTGCTCCATGACGGCCCGCCCTATGCCAACGGCAACATCCATATCGGCCACGCGCTCAACAAGGTCTTGAAGGATGTCATCACGCGCTCGTTCCAGATGCGCGGGTATGACTCCAATTATGTGCCGGGCTGGGACTGCCACGGCCTGCCCATCGAATGGAAAATCGAGGAGCAATATCGCGCCAAGGGCAAAAACAAGGACGAGGTGCCGATCAACGAATTTCGCCGGGAATGCCGGGAATTTGCCACGCACTGGATCAAGGTGCAGGGCGAGGAATTCCAGCGCCTTGGCGTGGTGGGCGATTTCAAGAACCCTTACACGACCATGGCCTATCACGCGGAAGCCCGCATCGCCGGCGAGCTTCTGAAATTCGCCATGTCCGGCCAGCTCTATCGCGGCTCCAAGCCCGTGATGTGGTCCGTGGTGGAGAGGACGGCGCTCGCGGAGGCCGAGGTCGAATACCACGATTATGAGAGCGACACCGTCTGGGTGAAGTTTCCGGTGGCGGAAGGCGCTCCGGACCTTGCCGGTGCGCATGTCGTTATCTGGACGACGACACCGTGGACGCTGCCCGGCAACCGCGCGATCTCGTTCTCGCCACGCATCTCCTACGGCCTCTACGAGGTCACCGCGGCAGAGAACGACTTTGGGCCGCGACCGGGTGAAAAGCTGGTCTTTGCCGACGCGCTGGCGGAAGAGTCCTTTGCCAAGGCGAAGCTCCAGTACAAGCGCCTGCGCGACGTGACGGCTGATGAACTGACGGCCATGGCCTGCGCTCATCCTTTGAAGGGCCTCGGCGGCGGCTACGAGTTCCCCGTCCCGCTTCTTCCCGGCGATCACGTTACCGACGACGCCGGCACGGGCTTCGTGCATACGGCGCCCGGCCATGGCCGCGAGGACTTCGACGCGTGGATGGACTCTGGTCGCGAGCTTGCTGCTCGAGGCATCGACACGACGATCCCGTTCACGGTGGACGATGAAGGCTTCTTCACCAAGGATGCTCCGGGCCTTGGCCCGGACCGCGAGGGCGGGCCAGCGCGCGTAATCGATGATTCCGGCAAGAAGGGCGATGCCAACAAGGCCGTTATCGAGGCGCTGATCGCGAAAGAGATGCTTTTCGCGCGCGGGCGGCTCAAGCACCAGTATCCGCATTCCTGGCGCTCGAAAAAGCCGGTGATCTTCCGCAACACGCCGCAGTGGTTCATCTATATGGACCGGGACCTGGGCGACGGCACCACCTTGCGTTCGCGCGCGCTCAAGGCCATCGACGAGACGCGTTTCGTGCCCGCCGCCGGCCAGACGCGGCTGAGGTCCATGATCGAGGACAAGCCCGACTGGGTGCTTTCGCGCTCGCGAGCCTGGGGGGTGCCCATCGCCGTTTTCGTGGACGAGAACGGCGAGGTGCTGAAGGACGAGACGGTGAATGCGCGCATCCTGGAAGCCTTCGAGCAGGAAGGCGCGGATGCCTGGTTCGCAGACGGCGCCAAGGAGCGGTTCCTTGCCGGCCGCGACGATATGGAGCGCTGGACGCAGGTGCGAGACATCCTGGATGTCTGGTTCGATTCGGGCTCGACGCATGCCTTCACGCTGGAGGACCGGCCGGACCTGAAATGGCCCGCGGATGTCTATCTTGAAGGTTCCGACCAGCATCGCGGCTGGTTTCACTCATCGCTCATCGAATCCTGCGGCACGCGCGGCCGCGCGCCCTACGACACGGTCGTCACCCATGGCTTCACCATGGACGAGGAAGGCCGCAAGATGTCGAAGTCGCTGGGCAATGTGGTGGTGCCTCAGGACGTGATGGCGAAATCGGGCGCCGATATCCTCCGCCTCTGGGTGATGACGACCGACTACTGGGAAGACCAGCGGCTGGGCCAGAACGTCCTGCAGACAAATATCGATGCCTACCGGAAGCTGCGCAACACAATTCGCTGGATGCTTGGCACGCTGGCGCATGATGAAGGCGAAAACGTGCCGGTGACGAAGATGCCGGAATTGGAACGGCTGATGCTGCACCGCCTTTACGAGCTCGACCAGGTGGTGCGCAGGGGTTACGACAATTTCGACTTCAAGCGCATCACCCGTTCGCTGCTCGACTTCATGGTCGTGGAGCTTTCCGCCTTCTATTTCGACGTGCGAAAGGATGCGCTTTACTGCGATGCTCCATCGAGCGTTCGCCGCAAGGCCGCGATGCAGGTGGTGCGCCAGCTCTTCGACTGCCTCGTGACATGGCTGGCGCCGATGCTGCCTTTTACGACCGAGGAAGCCTGGCTGGAGCGCTACCCGGAAGCAAAATCCGTGCATCTGGCGCAGTTCCCGGATGTGCCGAGCGCCTGGCATGACGAGGCCTTGGCCGAGAAGTGGCGCAAGATCCGCCAGGTGCGCCGCGTCGTTACCGGCGCGCTGGAAATCGAGCGCAGGGAAAAGACCATCGGCTCCTCGCTGGAGGCTGCCCCTGTCGTGTTCCTGGGTAGCGGATTTGCCGGGCTGTTCGAAGGGCTCGATGCGGATGAGATCTTCATCACCTCGGGCGCCGAGGTGAAAAGCGCGGATGCGGCATCCGCGCTCGATCATCCGGATATCAAGGACCCGTCGCCGCTTTTCGTCGATGAGACGGTCGGGTCCCTCGTCGCCGTGGAATTTCGCAGGGCCGAGGAGCTTGGTCTGCGCAAATGCGCCCGTTCCTGGCGCTACACGGACGATGTGGGCTCTGATCGGAAATATCCCGACGTTTCGGCCCGGGATGCCGCGGCGCTGCGCGAATTAAAGACTCTTGGGCGCATTTAACCGTCGGCGTTGCGTCAGTCTTGGCCGTCCGCTAAAAGCGGCCAAGGTTAATGCGCCATTATCTCGTCCGATTTTCCGGCGAAGAGGCGGGAGATGAGGGGCGGCAACAAGTGTGCCGAGGAGAGTTGACGTTGAAGCATATTGATAGTGCGGCACGCCGCCCGGGACGGAACGCGGCGTTTAACGTCGCCGCGGTGATTACAGCCTTATCGGCAATCGTGCTCGCTGGATGTGCGGGCCCGACCTACGGCACCGGAAAACCCGCCGACCAGCAGCTGCTGGAAGACGTGACGGGAATTCTTTCCGTCGGCCCCAAGGATAGGGAGGTTATCGACTATAAGCCGCGTCCCGGCATCGTGAAGCCGCCTTCTACCGCGGTCCTGCCCCCACCGCAGGAAAGCGTCGCGGCAAACAATCCGAATTGGCCCGAATCGCCGGAAGAGCGCTTGGCACGCATCCGCGCGGAAGCAACGGCCAATCAGGACAATCCGTTCTATCGTTCGAATGTCATTCGCGACGTCAATCGCAGCGGCGACGACCCGAGGCTGCCGACGGATCAATTCACCGAAGGGGACCGGGTGCGGCCCGAAATCCTGTCGCCCGGCGCGCAGCGAGCGCAGCGGCAGGCATTCGCGGAGCGTCGGCAGATCGCCCAGCAGGGTAGCCCCAATACCCGCCGTTATCTCAGCGATCCGCCTCTCGATTATCGTCAGCCCGCGCCTACGGCGCCGGCAGGAGAACTCGGCGTCGACGAGGAGAAGAAGGAACGCGCCGCCAAGCGCGCGGGCAGCGAGACCGGCGGCTTGCGCAGGCTCTGGCCCTGGTGAGGCGAACGCGAAGGCTTTGCGGCCTGCGAAAAGGCGCTATTCCCGCTTCCCCGCGAAAAAATTCTTGAGCAGCGTTGCGGCTTCGCGCTCGCCGAGGCCCTCGTAAACCTCCGGCGCGTGGTGGCAGGTGGGCTGTGTGAAGAAACGCCCGCCATGGATGACTCCTCCGCCCTTGGGATCGCTCGCACCGAAATAGAGCCGGCGTATACGGGCGAAGGAAATGGCGCCTGCGCACATGGCGCAAGGTTCCAGCGTTACGTAAAGATCAGCGCCGATAAGGCGCTCCGCCCCTTCTGCCTCGCAGGCTGCGCGAATGGCAAGCATTTCGGCATGGGCAGTGGGATCGTTGAGTTCGCGCGTGCGGTTTCCGGCACTTGCAAGCAACCTGCCGTCGCGTACCACTACGGCTCCGACCGGAACCTCAGCGCGCGCAGCCGCGCGCCGCGCCTCCTGGAGGGCGGCATCCATGAAACTCGCCGTAGCCTTCGGCCGTTGCTGTTCCAATCTTTTTGCTCGCAACGCTGATGACGAATTGATACCTAGCCGGTCCAAGAGGCTCGGGCCAGCATGAAGAATAGAAAAGACAAATCGGAAAAAGCTACCGCTCCACGTGGAAAGCCGGCGGGCAAGGCCGCTGCCGGAGGCGCTCCCCGTGGCAAATACGGCAAGGCGGCAAAGGACGAAATTCGGGAAGACGGCCGCACGGATGGCGAGCGCATCGCCAAACGCCTTGCGCGTGCCGGGCTGGCCTCCAGGCGCGATGCGGAGGCGATGATCGAGGCAGGCAGGGTGAAGGTGAACGGACGTGTGCTTTCCTCGCCCGCATTCAACGTGCGCCCATCGGACAGGATAGAAGTCGACGACGAGCCTCTTCCCGCCGCCGAACGCACGCGGCTTTTTCTTTTCCACAAACCCGCCGGCGTGGTCACCACAACGCGCGACCCGGAGGGCCGCCGGACGATTTTCGACACCCTGCCGGAAGGCCTGCCGCGGCTGATTACCGTGGGCCGCCTGGATATAAACACGGAAGGCCTCATCCTGCTTACCAATGACGGAGGGCTCGCGCGCGCACTCGAACTGCCGTCCACAGGCTGGCTCCGGCGCTATCGCGTGCGCGTGCATGGCAAGGTCGATCCGAAGGCGCTGGCGGAGCTGGAAAAGGGCATAGCGGTCGACGGCGTGTTCTACGGCGCAATCACCGCCAGCCTGGATCGTCAGCAGGGCAGCAATGCCTGGCTGACGCTGGGCCTCCGCGAGGGCAAGAACCGTGAGGTGAAGAATGTCCTCGGCGCGCTTGGCCTGGAGGTGACCAGGCTGATCCGCGTTTCCTATGGCCCGTTCCAACTCGGCGACCTGCCAGAGGGCGCCGTGCTGGAAGTGAAAGGCCGCACATTGCGCGACCAGCTTGGCGAGCGGTTGATCGAGCAGGCAGGCGCCGATTTCGAGGCGCCGATTGCAATACCCTTTGCCAACAAGCCCGTGCGCGCCGAACGCAGGAAGCCCGAGGAAGAAAAGCGCAAGACCGGCTTAGAGGAAAATGCGGGGCGGCAGGAAAGAAAGCCGGCGAACCGCAGGAAGTCACGAGAGGAAAAGCACGAGGAAGCCCGCGACAGGCTGCAGACAAAGCGGCCGGACGACTTCAAAGGAAAAGGCAGCGCTGCTCACAAAGGCAAGGACCAGCGTCCGCCGCGTATCTCCAAAACTGCTCGGCCGGAAAAATCCGGCCAGGAGCGGATGTCAGGGGATTCCAAGGCGGAGGGTCCGACGCGCGCACCCGTTGAACGGCGTTCCCGTGCCTCCAATGTCTGGATGGCGCCAGGCGCTCGGCCGGTAGGGAAGAAGCGCGCCGAGGAAGCCTCCAAAGATGCCGAGAAGAAACCGCGCGCGGGCCGTCCGGCAACCGGTCGTGCGGAAAGACGTGACGGGGATCGGCCGACGCGCCCCGGCAAGGGACGGAGGGAACGCTGAGATCCGGCATGCGCGAGGCGGCGGTTGGAAGTAAGGTTTCCCATGGGAGTGGCGTGTAATGCGCATCGTCGGCGGCGCGCTGCGTGGCAGGCAGCTCACTTCACCAAAAAGTGATGCGATCCGGCCAACCACGGACCGGGCACGCGAATCCCTTTTCAACATCATCGAGCATTCCTATCCGGGCTCCATCGAGGGCGCGCGCGTGCTCGATTTCTTCTCGGGCAGCGGAGCGCTGGGCATAGAGGCTTTGTCACGCGGGGCAGGCTATTGCCTGTTCGTGGAGGAAGCGGCGTCGGCCCGCGCGCTCGTGCGCGAAAATATCGAAAGCCTTGGCCTGCAAGGCCGCACGCGCATATTTCGCCGCGATGCAACGCAGCTTGGCCCTGTCGGCACGATGCAGCCCTTCAATCTTGTCTTTGCCGATCCGCCCTATGGGCGCGGGCTTGGGGAGATGGCCATCGAGGCTGCGCTTGCCGGCGGATGGCTTTCGCACGAAGCCCTGATTGTGGTGGAGGAATCCGCTGCAACGCCATTTACGGCGCCCAGAGGCATAGTCATCCACGAGACGCGAACCTATTCTTCCAGCACGCTCGCCTTTTGTGGGATCGTCAGAGTTTAGCCACAAGAGGCGTGGTACATCTTCCGCTCCGCAATCAGCCGGGTGCTGACGCGCGGCTGATCGAAAGGCTGAACAGGTCATTTGAATGAGATTTTTATCCTTTATCGCCGCATTCCTGATTGTCGCCGCGGCAAGCTTGCCCCAGGCTTCCGCTCAAAGTTCCCCCGACGTCTTCGAGGCCGAGACCTTCTCGCTCGAAAACGGGCTGCAGGTCGTCGTCATCCCGCAGCGGCGGGTGCCGGTCGTGACGCATATCCTTTTCTACAAGGCCGGAGGCGCTGACGAGGAAAGGGGGCAGTCGGGCATCGCGCATTTTTTTGAGCACTTGATGTTCAAGGCCACGAAAAACCACGAGGCCGGCGCGTTCGAGGCCGCGGTAAAGGCGGTGGGCGGCAGTCAAAATGCCTTCACCACCAGCGATTTCACCGCCTATTTCGAGCAGGTGCCGCCGAGTGCGCTCAAGGATATGATGGCATTCGAGGCCGACCGCATGCGGAACCTTGTTCTGAGCGACGATGCAATCGAGACCGAGCGGCGCGTGGTGATGGAGGAGCGCCTGATGCGGGTCGACAACGACCCGTCCGGCATCCTGCGTGAGGCGGTGGGCGCCAATCTTTTTCACAACCATCCCTACGGCACGCCCGTCATCGGGTGGATGCACGAAATCGAGAAACTGACGAAAGAGCAGCTCCAGACCTTCTACGATCGTTACTATCGCCCCAACAACGCGGTCCTGGTGGTCGCCGGTGACGTGGATGCGGAAACGGTCCGCAAGCTCGCCGAGGAAACCTATGGCAAGCTGGAACGCGGGCCCGACCTGCCGCCCCGTATTCGCCCCATGGAGCCCGATCTCAAGGTGGAGCAGGTGGTGATCCTGCGCGATCCCCGTGTGACGTTGCCCTCTTTTTCGCGTAACTGGTTCGGCCCGGCGCCATTTGGCGAGAACGAGCAGGACGCCGATGCGCTCGTGCTCCTTTCCACGATCCTCGGCGGCGGCGAGCGCAGCAGGCTTCACCAGGAATTGGTGGTGAAGAGGCAGATCGCGTCTTCCGCCGGAGCATGGACCTCCATGAATCTCCGCGATTATTCGCAAATGGGCGTCTACGCCTCGCCCATAGATCCGGACAAGTTGCGCGAGGTGCAGCAGGCCGTGGACAAGGAAATCGAGAAGATGGCATCCGAAAACGTGTCCGAGCACGAGCTCGAGACTGCTAAGAAGGTGCTGGCGAGCCAGCTCATCTTCTCCTGGGAAAGACAGATGTCGCGCGCCCTGGAAGTAGGTACGACGCTGATGGTGGGCGGCACGCTCGATGACGTCGCATCGATCCGCGAGCGCATCGATGCGGTGACGGCCGATCAGATCCGTGAAGCAGCGCAGCGCTACCTGTCGGTTCGCCGCAGCGTGGCCGGTTATCTCCTTCCCGTCGATGCGGAGGACCCGGCATGAGAATCGAAAGAACCGCATTGGCCATGGTCATGAAAGCATCACATCGCACTTGCCTGCGGGCGATGTCGCTCGGACTGGTTCTGTTTGCCCTTGTCCTTCCGGCCCGCGCTGATCTCGATATTGCCGAGGTTACTTCGCCGAAGGGCATAAAGGCATGGCTGGTGGAGGACCAGACGGACCCGATGGTTGTCATCTCCTTCGCCTTCATGGGCGGCAGCAACAATGACCCCAAAGGCAAGGAGGGCGTCGCCGACTTGATGGCCTCGCTGCTCGACAACGGCGCCGGCGACCTGGACTCCGATACCTTCCAGCAGCGTTTGTACGAGACCGGAGCCGATCTCTCCTTCCGCGCGAGCCCGGAGCTCATTTCGGGCAGGCTGAGAGTTCTTGCCGGCGAAACGGAGGAGCCGCTGGAGCTCCTTTCGCTTGCCGTGAAGTCTCCGCGCTTCGACGAGCCCGAATTCGCCCGTGACAAAGCGGTTGCGATCTCCGACGAGCGGTCGAGCAGCAACGATCCTGACGTGCGCGGGCAAAAGGCTCTGATGGCCGCTCTTTATGGAGATCATCCGCTGGGCCGCCCGGTGACGGAGGATACCCTTGCTGCCGTCACACGCGAGGATCTGGCGGCCTTCCACAAGAAGCTTTTCGCCCGCTCCAACCTGCTCGTGGGCGTGGTCGGCGCGATCGATCCGGCCACGCTTGAACGCGTGCTCGACCAGGTCTTCGGCGATCTTCCGGCGGAGGCCGAGGTGGCCGAAGTCCCTGCTCCGAAGATCAATTTCGGAAAGGTGGTTCGCGAGGTCTACGATCGGCCGCAGACATCTATCAGCTTCGTCTATCCCGGCGTTTCCGCGACCAGCCCTGACGTCTATTCCGCCACGCTCCTGGCGGAGATAATGGGCGGCAGCGGCTTGAGCTCTCGGCTGTTCACGGAACTGCGCGAGAAGCGCGGCCTCACTTATGGCGCCTATGCCAACCTGGATGCCAATATCGACTGGGGCGATCTGTCCATTGGCGTGGCCACGGGCAGCGACCGCGCGGCCGAAACGATCAGGACAACGCGGGAGGTTGTTCGCCAGATGGTCGAAGAGGGTCCGACGGAGAGGGAACTCGCCGACGCCAAGAAATACGCGATCGGCTCCTATGCGATATCGCAGTTGAGTTCGAGCAGCCAGATCGCAAACACGCTGGTGGGCCTGCAGAGGCTTGGCCGCGGCAGGGACTACATCCAGAAGCGCGTTGGCCTTTTCGAGGCGGTTACGATGGATGAGGTGAAGGAAATGGCGACGCGGCTTCTTTCGGTCGAGCCGACAGTCCTCCTTGTCGGGCCGGAGATGAAGGCCGAGAACTGAAAGAAAAACGGCAGCCGGACCCACCGGCTGCCGCAGGGAAAGGCTGGGGCCTTTTCCGGAACTGCGGGCGATACGAAGCCGTTCGTTCTGGGAGGGCAAAGGCAATGGTTGATCAGAAGCGCGCCAAGGCAGAGTCCGGCTTCGTCACACGCAAGTCGTCAACCCCAAGCTTTGCCATCGCCTTTGGCGGCGGCGGCGCGCGGGGGCTTGCGCATATCCATGTCATCGAGGCGCTGGACGAATTGGGCATTCGTCCGGCCGCCATTTCAGGCTCTTCCATCGGCGCGATCATGGGAGCGGGGATGGCCGCCGGCATGCAGGGCAAGGAGCTCCGCGCCCATGCAGCCTCGGTCCTTGCCCGCCGGTCAGAGGTGGTCGCACGTATCTGGCGCGCCCGGCCGGCCAAATTCTCGGAAATGATGGAAACGGGCCTGCGCTTGGGCCAGTTCAACGCGGAGCGCATCCTGAAGGAGTTTTTGCCGCGGCAGATACCCGACACGTTCGAGAAGCTCGAAATCCCGCTGCGGGTAACAGCCACCGACTATTACGGCCACCACCTCACCGTATTCGATAGCGGAGAACTCTGGTCGGCGCTTGCGGCCTCCGCGGCGCTTCCGGCGGTGTTCCGCCCGGTAATGCGCGACGGCCGCATGCTGATCGACGGCGGCATCTACAATCCGGTTCCCTTCGACATACTGGAAGGCGCCGCCGATATTCTGATCGCCGTCGACGTGGTCGGCGTGCCCAGCGTCCGCACGTCTAAGATTCCCAACACGATCGAAATGATGTTCGGGACGACGCAGCTCATGATGCAGTCCATCATCGCCATGAAGCTGCAGAAGCAGCGGCCGGACATTCTGCTGAGGCCGGCTATCTCCGGCTTCCGTGTGCTCGACTTCATGAAGATGGATGAGATCATGGCTGAAACCGCATCCATCAAGGACGAGCTGAAGCGCGGCGTGGAGGCGCTTTTGAAGCGGGACGCGGCCTGACCCGTAAAAATTCCTAGCCCGAATTCTCCTTCACTGCCGGATCGAGGCGGCGCGCTTCGCGCGCGGGCTTTGTCAAAGGCTCGGGCGTGACCGGACGGACATGCATTCTGTCGCCGCCCGCCTGGATACCCTCTACGGCCTGAATCGCAAGCCGCTCTTCGTCACGGCGGCGCACGTCCTCCACGATTTCCAGGGCGACCTCTTCGCTGGTCCCGAGCTCTGTCAGCGAGCGCTGGCCGAAAACGAGCGCGGATTCGAACGTCTCGCGAATCTCGTAGTCGACGCCTCGTGCCTTGAGCGAAAGCGTATGCTCGCGGTCGTAGGAGCGCACATAAAGCTTCACATGCGGAAACTCGGACCGGATCATGTTGACGATAGCATCCGTCGTCGCACGAACATTGGTGCAGACGGCAACCACCTTGGCTTTGTTGATTCCGGCGGCCTCCAGCACCTCTTTGCGCCGCCCGTCGCCAAAATAGATGCGAAAGCCGAATTTCTCGACCGATCGCACGCGTGTGGCCGAATGATCGATGATCGTGACATCCACCCCACCTGCTAGGAGGATCTGCGAGGCGACCTGGCCGAAACGCGAGAAGCCGATCATCAAGATCTCGGAACCTGCGCCGTCGAACGTCTCGTCGATTTCCTCGCGCTCCTCGGGAAGCATCAGCAGCGCGCCCATGCGGACCACGGCCGGTGTCATTGCCATGGAAAGCGTGACGATCGCGATGAGAAGCGAGGCGGTTTCAGGCGAGAAGATCAGCGCGGCGGAAGCTGCCGTGAATAGGACGAAGCCGAACTCGCCGCCTTGCGGGAGCAAGGAGGCCACATGGACAGCCTGGTTGTGTTGACAGCCGAACAGCCGGCAAATGCCGTAAAGGAGAACCGCCTTCGCGAGCATGAAGGCGGGAACAAGGCCAAGAACCAGAAGCCAGTTTTCCAGCACCACGTCTAGATCGAGCGAGAGGCCGATGGCCATGAAGAAGAGCCCGAGCAAGATGCCGCGGAAGGGCTCGATATCGGCGGTAAGCTCGTGACGATAAGACGAGTCCGCGAGCAGCACGCCGGCGATGAAGGCGCCGAGGCCCATCGACAATCCCGCGACTTGCAGGAGCGTGGCAGAGCCGAGCACCACCAAAAGAGCCGCGGCGATCATCGCCTCGCGCGCGCCGGTGCTTCCGATAAGCCGGAAGAGCGGATTGAGGAGATATCGCCCGGCCAGGATGAGCGCGGCAACGCAGGCAAGTGCCAGTGCAAAACCGCTAAAGGTAATGTCCTCGGCGCCCTCGCCCCCCGGTGAGAGCAGCGGGATGAGCGCCAGAAGCGGTGCGATCGCGAGATCCTGCAGGAGCAGGATGGAAATGGCCGTTCGGCCATATGGCCGATTGAGCGTGCCTTCCGACTCCATGATCTGCACGCCAAAGGCCGTGGAGGAGAGCGCGAGGCCGAAGCCGATTACGACCGCGGCAGCGGGCGATAAGCCGAAAAAAACGAGAGCGGCGAGCGCGAGCACTGCCCCTGTGACCACGACCTGAGCGGCCCCCAGCCCGAAGATCTGCCGCCGCATGGCCCAGAGGCGGGAGGGATTGAGATCAAGGCCAATGAGAAAGAGCAGGAAGACGACGCCAAGCTCGGCGATAGGCAGGAGATCCTCTCCGTCGGAGATTAGGCGCGCAACCGGCCCCATCGCAATACCGGCGGCCAGATAGCCGAGGACGGTGCCGAGCCCAAGCCGCTTGAATAGTGGAGCCGCGATCACGGCGGCTCCCAGAAGGAGGAGTGGCTGGTAATATGTATCCAGGGCTGCTTCCATGCGCGCTATCCGTTTTTTCTTGTCAGCGGACGGGGGTATGCGCAGTCGCCATTGCGCCACCCCTTCGGCCACCATAAATGGAAGTCCATGTCCAAGTCTTGCCCACTCTCTCATCTCCTCCAAATTGTTGCCATAGCGCCGCAAGGCGGTGTTTTCGGAATTCTGTCCCGGAGCCAATATGCCTCTCGATGAAAAAAGCCTCCTCGACCGCGTAACCAGCCTCGTGGAGGCAGCGAAACGCGCCGGCGCGGACGCCGCCGATGCCGTGGTGATGCGTTCCCGCTCGAGCAGCGTCTCGGTTCGGCTTGGAAAGGTCGAAGGCACCGAATCGGCTGAAAGCGACGATATGTCCTTGCGTGTCTTTGTCGGACGGCGTGTCGCGAGCGTTTCGGCGACGACGAGCTCCGACCCGGCGGTCCTGGCCGAGCGGGCCGTGGCCATGGCGAAAGCCTCTCCCAAAGACCCCTATCAAGGGCTTGCCGACCGCCATCGGCTCGCGCGCGAAGTCGCCGATCTCGATCTGGTCGATCCGACCGAGGTTTCCGCCGAACGCCTCAAGGAGGATGCGCTCGCCGCGGAGGACGCCGCCCTTGCCGTGCCTGGCGTTACCAATTCTTCTGGAGCCGGCGCGAGCGCGGGAACAGGCGGTTTGGTGTTGGCCACCTCTGACGGTTTCGTCGGTGAATACTCGGCCACGCGCTTCGGCCGCTCGCTGAGCGTCATTGCCGGCGAGGGCACGAAGATGGAGCGCGATTACGACTACTCGTCGCGGCTTCACTTCGCCGATCTCGACACGCCCGAGAAGCTGGGACGCACAGCAGGAGAGCGTGCCGTCAAACGCCTCAACCCGCGCCGCGTGAAGACCGGTGTTTTTCCTGTGATCTACGATCCGCGGGTGGCGCGCGGGATTGCCGGCCATATTGCTTCGGCGATCAACGGTGCGGCGGTCGCGCGCAAGACGACATTTTTACGGGAGATGATGGGCAAGAAGGTCGCTGCCGAAAACATCACGGTGACGGACGATCCCTTTCGGCGCCGGGGCTCGAATTCCCGGCCTTTCGATGGCGAGGGCATTGCCGGTGTTCCGCTGGTGCCGGTGGAAAAAGGCGTTCTGACCACGTGGCTTCTCTCCAGCTCGGTAGCGCGGGAACTGGGGCTTGAAACGAACGGACGCGGCGTGCGCGCCTCCTCGTCCGTCAATCCTTCCTGCACGAATCTCGCCATCGAGCCGGGGGAAGGCTCTGCCGAGGACATGCTGGCTTCGGTCAAGAGCGGCTTTTATGTGACGGAGTTGTTCGGCCATGGTGTGGATCTTGTCACCGGTGACTATAGCCGCGGCGCTTCCGGTTTTTGGATCGAGAACGGCGCGATTGCTTATCCGGTGTCGGAGATCACCATTGCATCGAATCTGAAGGACATGTTCCTGCGCATGACGCCCGCGAGCGATCTAGACCGGAACTACGGCATTGCCGCCCCGACGCTGCTCATCGAAGGGATGACGATTGCCGGTGAGTGAGGCCTCCTTCACCCCTGCGCAAGAGCTTTCGCTGATCGTCGAGGCGGCGCGGGAAGCGGGTCGGATCGCGATGGGTTATTTCCGGCGCGATCCGGAAGTGTGGTGGAAGGACGGCAGATCGCCGGTAAGCCAGGCCGATTTGGATGTCGATCTTTTCCTGCGCCGGGTCCTGCTTGAGGAGCGCCCCCACTATGGCTGGCTATCGGAGGAGACGGCCGACAACAAGGAAAGGCTGAACGCACCACGCACATTCGTGGTGGACCCGATTGACGGGACGCGCGCGTTCATCGACGGGCGGAGCTCCTGGTGCGTGAGCATAGCGGTGGTCGAAAACGGACGTGCGGTGGCCGGTGTACTGGACTGTCCGGCGTGCGGGGAGATTTTCAGCGCCGTTCGAGGCGGCGGAGCACACCGCGACGGCCGGGCGATCAGTATCAAGACGCCGGGCCGCGAGCTTTCGCTCGCCGGGCCGAAAAATATGATCAAGGCCTTGCCGCCGGAGATCTATTCCAAGGTGGCGCCTCACCCCTATGTGCCCTCTCTCGCCTATAGAATTGCCCTGGTGGCGAGCGGTGCACTGGATGCCACTTTCGTGAAGCCTTCCTCCCATGACTGGGATCTGGCAGCGGCCGACCTCATCCTGGAGGAGGCGGGGGGAAGTATCGTCGACGGGGCGATGCGGCGCCCCCATTATGCCGGGCCGGACCCGCGCCGTGGACCGCTTGCGGCAGGCAGCGGGAGGCTGCTGGAGATCATGGCCGGCGTCGTTGCCGAAATCCGGGAATAGCCGGCATACGGAGCCTTCTTGGCACCCGGGAAGTGCAAAGGTTTTCAAAGGGCACGAATTAATCTAGATCAGGCGACTGCTTCGCGGGCTTGCCATAAAAGTTCCAAGAATGGGGAAGATGAGCCGATGGCTGACGATCAGGGTAAAAAACAGCTTCTTCATCTCGTTTTCGGCGGCGAGCTGAAGACGCTTACGAGCACCGAGTTTCGCGATCTTGATGCATTGGACATCGTGGGCATCTACCCAGACTACAAGAGTGCCGAGGCCGCATGGCGGGCAAAGGCGCAGCAGACCGTGGACAATGCTCACATGCGCTACTTCATCGTTCATCTTCATCGTCTGCTGGATCCGGACGCTGGCAATAGCGGGCGTAGCTGAGTTGATGGCGGAAAGGGCGGTTGTTGCGTCGGTGAAAGAGCAGCGTCGGGAGCGGCCAATGAAAGCGTTTTGGCGGCGCATCCGCCAGCCGCTCGCGCGCTCCCGTTTTGTGAAGAATTTCCTCGCCTCCCTGATGGCGGCGGCTCTGCGCTTCATCGAGCGGACCAATCGGCGCGTGGAAGGTTCCCACGATGTGGAAGGCACGGTCGACAAGCTCTCGCCACTCATCATAGCGCTCTGGCACGGGCAGCATCTTCTTGCGCCGGCGATCAAGCCGCGCCGGCAGCCGCTGGTGGCGCTCTTTTCCAGAAGTGCCGATGCCGAACTCAATGCGCTGGTGGCCGAGAAGATGGATATTCAGGTGGTTCGCGGTTCAGGCGGGCGGCAGCAAAAGAATAGCGCTCAGAAAGGGGGGGCGGCCGCGCTCATCCAGCTGAAGCGCGCGATTGACGCCGGCTCGAACGCGGCGATGATCGCAGATATCCCCCACGGCACGCCGCGCGAGGCGGGCTTGGGCGTTGTCACTCTTGCAAGGATTTCCGGGCGCCCGGTCGTGCCCATGGCAATCGCGACCAGCCGCCGCAAGGTGCTGGAGCGCACATGGGACAAGACGGCGATCAATCTCCCGTTCGGACGATGTGCCGTCATCATGGGGGAGCCGATCCACGTGGCGGTGGATGCGGATGAAAATGAGATGGAGCGCAAGCGGCAAGAGGTGACGGACGCGCTCAATCTTGCCACGCGCCGCGCCTATGCGCTTGTGGATGGAACCTCCTCCAACCGCGGCCGTGACACCCGATGAGCGAGCGTTGGGCACGCGCCATGCTGACGACCTATCGCTGGGCGGGCGCGGCCGCCTTCCCCTTCGTCGGCGGCTATGTCGCCTGGCGTGTCAGCAAGGGCAAGGAGGACCGGGCCCGGCGGCACGAGCGTTACGGCAGGTTCGATATCCCCCGCCCGGAGGGCCCGCTGGTCTGGATGCACGCCGCCAGCGTAGGCGAGACCATGGCCGTGATGGGGCTGATCGAGCATTTTCTGGCGAGCGGCATCAAGGTTGTGCTTACGACCGGCACCGTGACATCGGCGAGCGTGGCTTCGGAGCGGCTCGGAGATCGCATCATCCATCAATATGTCCCTCTCGACCTGAAGCCGGCGGTCAGCCGCTTCCTGAACCACTGGAGGCCCGACTTGGCCGTCATGGCGGAGTCGGAGATCTGGCCGCTGACGATTCTGGAGTTGGGCGCCCGCCGCGTTCCCCAGGTTCTGGTGAACGGCCGCATGTCGGACCGTTCCTTTGCGCGTTGGCAGCGCCGGCCCTCGCTCGCAGAAGCGCTTTTTGAGAACCTGGCCCATGTGGTGGCGCAGTCGGAACTGGATGGAGCGCGTTTTCGCCAGCTTGGCGCGCGACCCGTTACGGTTTCGGGCAATCTCAAGGTCGATACCCATGTGCCGCCCGTCGACCAGAGCGCGCTGGATCTGCTGAGGCGCACAATCAACGGCCGCAAAACCTGGGCTGCCGTTTCCACCCATGAGGGGGAGGAGATGATTGCGGCCGACGTCCACATGCTCGTGAAAAAGCGGCATCCGGATCTCCTGACGATCATCGTTCCGCGCCATCCGGAGCGCTGTGCGGCTCTGAAGGCCGAACTGGCGGCCCGTGGACTGAAGGTTGCCTTGCGCAACGGAGGTCCTCTGGTTTCGCCATCCACGGATATCCTGCTCGGCAACAGCATCGGCGAGATGGGGCTTTATTTGCGGCTGACGGAGATCGCCTTCGTCGGCCGCTCCATGACCGGGAAAGGGGGGCAGAACCCGCTGGAACCCGCGATGCTGGAAACCGCGGTCCTTTCCGGGGTCAATGTCGAGAACTTCCGGGACTCCTATCGCAGGCTGATCGAACGCGGCGGGGCCAAGCTGGTGCGCGACTCGCAAATGCTTGCCGGGGCGGTTAATTTTCTTCTCAAGAACGACGAGATGCGTCAGGGGATGATCGCCGCGGGCAGAAAGACGGTGAAGGAGATGTCGGGCGCACTCACGCGGACTTTGAGCGCGCTCGATCCCTTCATCCATCCGCTGACCGTCAAGGCCCGCCTGCAAGGCGGCGATACAGGGGGGTGATCTGATGGCCGCAAGCGAAGCGCCGCCCTTCTGGTGGGAGAAGCCGGATTGGCGCGCTTGGGCGCTCTGGCCTTTGTCGTCGGCTTACGGATTCGCCGCCAGCGCGCGATTGCGGGCGGCTAAGCGTGAGAAGATTCCTGCCGCCGTCCTTTGTATAGGCAACCTAACGGTCGGGGGCGAAGGCAAGACGCCGATTGCCATCGCGCTCGCCCGGCATGCCATGAGGAAGGGCCTGACGGTCGGATTCCTGAGCCGTGGCTATGGCGGCAGCCATTTTAAGCCGCACATTGTAAGCCCGGAGGACGATTCCGCTCGCGCAGTGGGGGACGAACCTCTTCTTCTGGCGCGCCAGGCCCTGACCGTCATTTCCCGGGACCGGGCCGCAGGGGCGCGCCGTCTCGTTCAGGCAGGCTGCAATCTCATCATCATGGACGACGGCTTTCAGAGCGCGCGGCTCCACATGGATTATGCGCTCATCGTTGTCGATGCCATGCGCGGCCTCGGCAACGGGCACGTGTTTCCCGCCGGGCCGATGCGCGCTCCGCTCACGGAGCAGATGCGCTTTGCCGACGGGGTGGTGACCATGGGGGAGGGGGATGCGGCCGACATCGTAGTGCGCAGCGCTTCGCGCGCCGGCCGGCCGGTCTATTCGGCGCGCATCCGGCCGCGCTCCCGGAACGGCCTTAAAGGCAAGCGCGTGCTCGCCTTCGCGGGGATCGGCAATCCCCGGAAATTCTACGCCACGTTAAAAGCGTGCGGCGCGGACATCGTGTTGGAACGCTCCTTCCCCGATCATCATCTTTTCACCGAAGAGGATGTGAGCGAGCTTTCGCGGGAGGCAGCAAAGGAATCCCTTCTGCTCGTCACCACGGAAAAGGATTTCGTCCGGCTGCAGAACAGCATGCAGCCCATGCGGGATTTCGCCGCCTCCGTCCAGGCTCTGAAGGTTGAGGCGGTCTTCGATGAGCCCGGAGCGCCGGATGCCATCATCAACGCTGCCCAGCAGGCTTGGCGGGAGCGCATGCTGAAGCGCTGATGAGCTTGTGCGCCGTTCAGGACCCACAATGTGCTAGCGCCGCCGAAGCTCCGGATGCAGCTCGAGTTCTCTCTGGAAGGAGATCTCGGCATTGAGATATGGCTCCTGGCGCGCCACGCTCCAATATTTGAGCTCCTCAAGCGGGATAGGTTCCCCTGTCACCGCACAGCGCACGAACGCGCCGGGGGTCAGAACCTGAAAATCCCCGTCCAGATAACGGATGCGTGCTTCACGGGCGCCCGGGCCCTCGAAACGGTTCATGCCTTAGCCTTTTGCCTGCGCGCTTCTTGCGCCATATTCGCTTGATCCGTCAAGCGCGACCCCTAACGACGGCCGAACAAACGCTCGATATCCGCAAGCTTCAGCTCGATATAGGTCGGCCGGCCGTGATTGCACGTTCCTGAGCCGGGCGTCGCCTCCATCTGTCTCAAGAGAGCGTTCATCTCTTCCGGCTTGAGCCTGCGGCCGGACCGGATGGAGCCGTGGCAGGCCATCGTGGCGGCGATGTGATCGATGCGCTTTTTGAGGCTGTTGGCCGTGTCATTGTCCGCGATTTCGTCGGCGAGGTCGCGGATGAGGGCGGCAATATCCACCTCGCCCAGCATGGAGGGCGTTTCCCGCACGCAGATGGCACCCGGCCCGAACCGCTCGACACCGAAGCCGAGCCGCGCCAGGAATTCCGCGTGCGCGCAAAGCCACTCGGCATCCTCCTCCGGCAGGTCCACGATCTCCGGCATCAGGAGCATTTGCGAGGGGAGCGGCTTGGAGTGGATTGCATCCTTCAGGGCCTCGTAAACGAGCCTCTCATGGGCCGCGTGCTGGTCGACGATGACAAGCGAATCCTCCGTCTGCGCGACGATATAGTTTTCATGCACCTGCGCCCTGGCAGCACCGAGCGGACGGCCCACGAGATCCGACAGAGCCTCAAGGGTGCCGGCGCGCGCATCGGCACTGACGACCGATCCTATGTCGAAGACAACCTGCTGCGCCTCGGCAAAGCCGTTTGCCGCGGGGGGAAAGGCATCTTCAAGCGGACGGCTGGGCGAAAGCTCCATGCTCCATCCGCCTCGAGGGCGCTCTGTGCCGCTGAAAGGCCGGCCAGTGAAGTCATTCGCCCCGTTTGCCCGGGACGGGCCTTCCGGAACGCGAAAGGCTTGCAGCATGGCGGCCGCACCTGTGGTGGCAGCGCGCACTCCCGCCCCCTCCAGCGCCTGACGGATTGCGCCGACGATCAGGCCGCGCACGAGGCCGGGATCGCGGAAGCGCACATCCGCCTTGGCGGGATGGACATTGACGTCCACCAGAGCGGGATCGAGGGAGATGAAGAGAGCGGTTACGGCGTGCCGATCTCTTGGCAGCGCATCCATATAGGCGCCGCGAATGGCGCCCGCGATCAGCTTGTCGCGCACCGGCCTTCCGTTCACATAGGCAAACTGGGCAAGCGCGTTGCCGCGGGTGAAGGAAGGAATGGAGGCATAACCGGTAAGAAACACGCCCTCCCGCTCCGCATCGATCGGCAGGGCGTTCTCGGCAAAATCCTTGCCGATGATCTGGCCGAGCCGGCGCAGGAGGCCATCGCCGTCGGCAGAAACGGCGGGCAGCTCGGTGGACGTGCGGTCGGTGCCGGAAAGCATGAAGCGAACGGCGGGAAAGGCGAGCGCGATGCGCTTCACCACCTCCGTGATGGCCGCTGCCTCCGCCCGCTCGCTCTTCATGAATTTGAGCCTCGCCGGAGTGGCGAAGAAGAGGTCGCGGACCTCCACAGTCGTGCCCCGATTGGCCGCCACAGGCTTGACGGCACTGGCTTTTCCTCCATCCACCGTGATCTCCGCTCCGCCATCGGCGTCCGGCGTGCGCGAGCGCAGCGTGAGCCGGCCCACCGAGCCGATGGAAGGCAGGGCTTCGCCGCGAAAGCCGAGCGTGCGAATGTCGTGGATGTCGCTGGTGAGCTTGGAGGTGCAATGCCGCGCGACAGCCAAAGGCAATTCTTCCGGCGGAATCCCGCCGCCGTCGTCGATCACGCGGATAAGGTTGAGCCCGCCGCCGGCAGTCGCCACCTCGATGCGCTTCGCGCCGGCGTCGAGCGCATTCTCCACAAGCTCCTTCACGACGCTTGCCGGCCGCTCGATAACCTCGCCGGCGGCAATCTGATTGATGATAATGTCGGCTAGCGCTCGGATCGGCATGGCGATTTTATAACGGGATTCGCCTTCCGGGCGAAGGGCCGCGCGGAGGTTACCCCCTTTCTTGAAAATCCTAAGCGCCAGGCTTTGAAACCCCAGGGATTTGCCTTTCACCAGCCGAGGGAGATGCCCCATCAGCCTGGGCTGGCGGCAGGAATGTCAGGTGGGTTCAGCCCCGCCCTCGATAGGGCGGCACGCCTGTTTCGGGAACCCAGGCGTCCTTTGGTGGCGTGCCCGTCTGCCAGAAGACGTCGATGGGGATGCCGCCGCGCGGATACCAATAGCCGCCGATTCTGAGCCAGAGAGGCTTGGTCGCTTCCACGATGCGCCTGCCGATCATCACCGTGCAATCCTCATGGAAGGCGCCATGATTGCGGAAAGAGGTGAGGAAGAGCTTCAGCGATTTCGATTCCACCAGAAGCTTGTCCGGCGCGTAATCGATCACGATATGAGCAAAGTCCGGTTGGCCCGTTACCGGGCAGAGCGACGTGAATTCCGGGCAGGTGAAGCGGACGATTGCCGCCGGCCCGTCGCCGCGGGAAAATGGCGCCGTCTCGAGCGTGGCAGCTTCCGGAGAGGCGGGCGCTTGCGTTTTGCTCCCGAGCTGCGTCAGGTTGCGGGTATCGGTCATGGGAATGACTCCCTTTGGTTCTGTGTCGGCGGCCTTATATGCCTTCGCCCGGTCGAATGGAACGGAAATAGCCGCGACCGCAGCTCCGCATTTGACGGATGGCGCGCGACATGTCTAAGCGAATAGCCCTAAACGGTCCGCTGCGGCGGTCTGTGATGTTGCCGATGAGGTTTATATGACCGCTTCCTTTCTTCAGTATTTGTCCCGCGAAGTCGACGGCTTGAAAGAGGCCGGGCTCTATAAGAGCGAGCGCGTGATCACCTCCATGCAATCCGCCAGGATCGAGAGCGGCGGCAAGAGGGTTCTCAATTTCTGTGCCAACAATTATCTGGGCCTCGCCGACAATGAGGAATTGCGCGAGGCCGCCAAGGCAGCGCTCGACCGCTATGGCTATGGCATGGCCTCCGTCCGCTTCATCTGCGGCACGCAGGAGGAACACAAGGCGCTGGAGAAGCGCATTTCCTCTTTCCTGGGGTATGAGGATACGATCCTCTATTCATCCTGCTTCGACGCCAATGCGGGGCTTTTCGAAACGCTGCTGGCGCCTGAGGACGCGATCATCTCCGACGCGCTCAACCATGCGTCGATCATCGATGGAGTCCGGCTCTGCAAGGCACGCCGCTATCGCTATGCGAACAACGATATGGGAGAATTGGAGGAGCGGCTGAAAGAGGCCGCCGATGCCCGCTTCCGCCTCATCGCCACCGACGGCGTGTTCTCCATGGACGGCATCATTGCCAATCTGAAGGCGATTTGCGATCTGGCTGAAAAATATGATGCCATGGTGATGGTGGATGACAGCCACGCGGTGGGCTTCGTCGGCGCGCACGGGCGCGGCACGCCGGAATATTGCGGCGTCGAAGGCCGGGTCGATATTGCTACCGGCACGCTCGGGAAGGCTCTGGGCGGCGCTTCCGGCGGCTATACCAGCGGTAAGAAAGAGGTGGTCGAGTGGCTGCGGCAGCGCTCGCGCCCCTATCTTTTCTCCAACACGCTGGCGCCCGTCATCGCCGCGGCTTCCCTTAAGGTGTTCGAAATTGTCGAGAACGGCGACGAGTTGCGCCGGAGGCTCTATGAAAATGCGGATCGCTTCCGCGACAGGATGACGAAGCTTGGCTTTACATTGGCCGGCAGCGGGCATCCGATCATCCCCGTTATGATCGGTGAGGCCGGGCTGGCCGCGAAAATGGCCGAGCGCCTTCTGGACTACGGGATTTACGTGATCGGCTTTTCCTTTCCCGTGGTGCCCAAGGGCGAGGCACGCATCCGAACCCAAATGTCCGCCGCCCACTCGGCTGAGGATATCGACCGCGCTGTGGAGGCTTTCGGCAAGGTGGGCAGGGAGCTGGGGGTGATTTCATGATGCGGTTGCCTTCGATGTTTACGTTCCATCACGTGGAGATCATCTCATGACCAACATGATGAAGGCCTTGGTGAAGGCCAAGCCCGAGGAAGGGCTTTGGATGGAGCGGGTGCCGCTTCCGGAGATCGGCCCGAACGACGTGCTGATCAAGGTGAGGAAAGCTGCCATCTGCGGCACGGACGTCCATATCTGGAACTGGGACGAATGGGCAAGAAAGACCGTGCCCGTGCCGCTCGTCACCGGCCATGAGTTCGTCGGCGAGGTCGTGGATGTCGGCTCAGCCGTGACCGAATACAGAATCGGGCAGCGTGTTTCGGGCGAGGGGCACATTGTCTGCGGCCATTGCCGCAACTGCCGGGCCGGGCGTGGACATCTCTGCCGAAACACGCTGGGCGTCGGCGTTCACCGGCCGGGTGCCTTTGCCGAATATATCTCGCTGCCGCAGCACAATGTCGTGGCGATCCCCGACGACGTGCCGGACGAGATCGCCGCGATTTTCGATCCGCTTGGAAACGCGGTGCACACCGCGCTCTCTTTCGATCTGGTGGGCGAGGATGTGCTGGTGACCGGAGCTGGCCCGATCGGCATTATGGGCGCGCTGGTGGCGCAGTGCGTAGGTGCGCGCAAAGTGGTCATCACGGATATCAATCCGGGGCGACTTGCGCTCGCTAAGAAACTCGGCGTGCGTCACGTGGTGAATGCCAGGGAAGAGAAGCTCACCGATGTAATGAGGAAGCTCGGCATGACCGAGGGCTTCGACGTGGGCCTGGAGATGTCCGGCTCTGCCTCGGCGTTTCGCG
Source organism: Chelativorans multitrophicus (assembly GCF_011317445.1). Taxonomy (GTDB): domain Bacteria; phylum Pseudomonadota; class Alphaproteobacteria; order Rhizobiales; family Rhizobiaceae; genus Chelativorans; species Chelativorans multitrophicus. The sequence continues at coordinate 1,091,362 of NZ_JAAAPL010000001.1, read as the reverse complement.
ACATGATCGATGTCATGAACAATGGCGGCAAAATAGCGATCCTCGGCATAGCGCCGACGGGTTTCGAGATCGATTGGAACAAGGTGATTTTCAAGATGCTCCACCTGAAGGGCATCTACGGCCGGGAGATGTTCGAAACCTGGTACAAGATGATCGCGCTTGTGCAGGGGCCTCTCGATATCTCCGGCCTGATCACGCACCGCATCTCTGCCGATGATTACCGCGAAGGCTTTGCCGCCATGCGCAGCGGCGAGGCCGGTAAGGTTGTAATGGATTGGTGATAAACCGGGTTAGTGACTCCGGGTAGGAAAGAGCCTCCCTAACATCTCTTTTGGATTGTATTCCTTGTTTGAGATTTCAACCTGAAGTATAGCGCGAGTCAGGGCGCCGCTTTAATCCGTCGCATAAATTGCACGGCAGCCGATTGGCGATTCCGAATGGGAAGCGCTTCGGCCAACGCGTTGGCTGGTTTAGCCTTTTATCTGCTGAACCAACCCATAGAGATTGAGGCAGCGGGTGCCGCTCCGGCAATAGGCAAGCACCGGATGGGGCAATTCGCCGAGAATCGCGGCCATGCCTTTTACATCTTCTTGCGTGATGGCGCCGGAGACGACGGGCAGAAACCGGAATTCGAGGCCTGCCGCGCGGGCGGCCTCTTCCACGGCATCGTGAGGAACAGCACCGTCCTCCGTATCCGGACGGTTGCAGACAATGCTCTTGAACCCGGCGCTCGCGATCTCAGCGACATTTCCCGGTGCGATCTGGCCTGCGACGGCAAAATCTTCATTGACACTGCGGATTTCCATTGTTTTCCCTTTTGATGTCTTTCGGCCCGTGAGCTGCTCAGCCAATTCCAATATCTTTCGCGAAAGAACGGATAAGCTCCGCGATCTTTTCCGGCTGTTCGATGCAGGGCAGATGCCCAGCATTCTCGATGATTTCAAAACGTGACCCTTCGATGAGGCCGGCCAGCTCACGAACCAGATCGGGCGGGGTCGATCCGTCCTGGTCGCCGACGACGCAGAGTGCCGGCACCTTCAGCGCGCGCGTTGATTCCGTCAGATCCGCATCGCGCAGTGCCGCGCATGTGCCCGCATATCCTTCAGGGCTCTGCCGCGTCAGCATGGCGAGATAGCCGACATAATCGGGGTTCTCCGGTGTGCGGAAGGCCGGGGCGAACCAGCGCTGCATGATGCCCTCCGCCATTGGCGCGATGCCGCTTTCATTCGCTGTTTTGATGCGTGCGCTCCAGAGTTCTTCAGTGCCGACCTTATGGGCGGTATCGCACAGCACCAGGGCACGTATCAGGTCGGGCCGAAGCGCGGCGAGGCCTTGGGCGATCATTCCCCCTACCGACAGCCCCACAATCGTGGCCTCTCGGATTCCGAGATGATCGAGCAGAGCGGCTAGGTCACGCACATGGTCGGTCATCGCATAAGGCTGCGGCGTTGCCTCGGAGAGGCCGTGTCCGCGCTTGTCATAGAGAACCAGGCGGTACTGGCCTTCAAGCAGCGCTGCCACATCGTCCCAGATCCGGAAATCCGTGCCGAGCGAATTAGAGAAGGCAAGGACAGGCCGACCTTCAGGTCCGCGCATCCTGTGATGCAGGACGACTCCGTTCACGCGCGCAAATGCCATGTGCGATACCTCAGGATTTCGGTGTGGTGTCTACGGGAAAAGCCGCGCCCACGTCAATGTTAGGCAAATTCGCGCCGGCTTACATCTGCGCTGGTGCCGTGACACCGCCCGCCCATCAGACCAAAGGGATGCGCAGCTTATTTCTTTCGAGCTACGAAAAATTGTCTGCCATCCGACCCAAATGGGTTGACACTGGGAAAACCGTAAATCAACTTGCTATGCAATCGATTACAAGGCGCCTAGATTGGGCTTTGAATCGATTTAAATCTGTCGGGCCGGTGTAGGCGGTTTGAACGGTAGGCGATATTCCGAGGGAGGAAACATGAGACCGATCAAGACAGTGCCGTCACTTCGTCGGTGAACCAGCGGACGAGCAGCAGCATCACGCGCATACCGGCGGAACCACTTAACCGTTTAGTCGATGCGAAATTGTCGCTCTCATGGAACCCGATTGGCGGTTGGCGGCAGCAAGGCCGCCGCGACGAGCCTTTCCGCAACTGCCTTGAGAGTATCGCAGCGATCTTGCCCTCTTCGCCATTTTTGGCGGCGGCCTCCATCAGCCGCCAGCTCGAAGGTCGAGGCGAAGCACCAGAGAGGCTGGGCCGGTGCCGGCACTGGCACGTTGAATGGGGAAGAAATCCTGTTCAACTGGCGGCTGCGCTCGTCGCGGCGCGCCGATTGCTGGCAGAAAGGGAATTTGCATGAATTGGGAGCCTTCGCCTGACCGTTACGAGGGAATGCAGTATCGCCGTTGCGGCCGCTCCGGCCTCAAACTGCCCCCGATTTCTCTCGGCTTGTGGCATAATTTCGGGGAGGATCGGCCGCACGAGATGAAACAGGCGATCTGCCGCAGGGCTTTCGACCTCGGCATCACCCATTTCGACCTAGCCAACAATTACGGCCCGCCACCGGGCTCGGCCGAGGAAGCCTTTGGGGAAATCCTGCGCACAGACTTCGCCGGTTATCGCGATCAGCTCATCATTTCCTCGAAGGCGGGCTATCTGATGTGGCCGGGGCCCTATGGCGAGTGGGGCAGCCGCAAATATCTCATCGCGAGCTGCGACCAGAGCCTGAAGCGGATGGGGCTCGATTATGTCGATATTTTCTATTCCCACCGCTTCGATCCGCAGACGCCCCTTGAAGAGACGATGATGGCCCTCGATCATATCGCTCGGTCGGGCCGCGCGCTTTATGTAGGCATCTCGTCCTATAATTCGCGCCGCACACGGGAGGCCGTTGCCATCCTCGAGGATCTCGGGACGCCCTGCCTTATTCATCAGCCCAGCTACTCGATGATCAATCGCTGGGTGGAGGATGATGGCCTGCTCGACACGCTTGAAGAGCTGGGTGTTGGCTGCATCGCCTTTTCGCCGCTAGCTCAGGGCATGCTCACCGACAGATATCTGGGCGGCATTCCTCAAGACAGCCGCGCTGCGCAGGGCAAGTCGCTCCGTAAGGAGTTCATAAACGAGAAGACGCTCGGAAACATCCGCCACTTGAACGAGATCGCGGCGCGCCGTGGCCAGAGCTTGGCGCAGATGGCGGTCGCCTGGGTACTGCGCGGCGGGCGGGTCACCTCCGCGCTCATCGGAGCTAGCCGTCCCGAGCAGGTCGAAGAGATAGTCGCAGGCCTGGAAAAGGCGGACTTCACCGCCGACGAACTGGCGGAAATCGAATCCTATGCCCGCGAGGCCGATATCAACCTCTGGGCAGCTTCCGCAGAGAGAACCGGCCCACAGCGGAAATAATAAGCGGATTGCTCATGCCCGTTCAATTTGACGGCTGCAAGCCGTAGGGTTTCTTTCGGCGATCGATGGACACGACGATGAGGGGCGGGGGCCTATATTTTGTTGTTCGCCGCAGTTGAGGAGGTAAGTCCATGCCCAAGACAATGAAGGGTCCCGGGATCTTCTTGGCGCAGTTCGCCGGGGATGACGCCCCGTTCGACACCCTGCCGAACATCGCTAGCTGGGCCGCCGGCCTTGGCTATAGGGGAATCCAGATTCCCGCCTGGGACGGGCGCCTTTTCGACCTGAAGAAGGCATCGGAATCCTCGGCCTATTGCGACGAGGTGAAGGGCATTTGCAAAGATGCCGGCGTCGAGATCACCGAGCTCTCCACGCATTTGATCGGGCAACTCGTGGCGGTGCATCCGGCCTATGACACGCCTTTTGACGGATTTGCTCCAGAAGGTGTGCGCGGCAACCCAAAGGCCCGGCAGGAATGGGCGGTGGAGCATATGCTTCATGCCGCCAAGGCCTCGCGAAATCTGGGCCTGGATGTGAGCGTTTCCTTCTCCGGCGCGCTGGCCTTCCCCTATCTCTATCCCTGGCCGCAGCGGCCTGACGGCCTCATAGATGAAGCCTTTACGGAGCTTGCCCGCCGCTGGAAACCCATTCTCGATGCCTATGAGGACGCAGGCGTGGACGTGGCCTACGAGCTGCACCCGGGTGAGGACATCTTCGACGGCGCGACTTTCGAGATGTTCTTGGAAAAGCTCGGCGGCCACAACCGCTGCAAAATCAACTACGATCCCTCGCACTTTCTCCTGCAGCAACTCGATTATCTAGCCTTCATCGACATCTATCACGAGCGCATCTCGGCCTTCCACGTGAAGGATGCCGAGTTCAACCCGGACGGCCGGCAGGGGGTTTATTCCGGCTACCAGCCATGGGTGAAGCGTGCCGGCCGTTTCCGCTCTTTGGGAGACGGGCAGGTGGATTTCACCAGCATTTTTTCAAAGCTCGCGCAATATGGCTATGACAGCTGGGCAGTGCTCGAATGGGAGTGTGCGCTAAAGCACCCCGAGCAGGGGGCGGCCGAAGGCGCGCCCTTTATCGAGCATCACATCATCCGCGTTACCGAAAAGGCGTTTGACGATTTCGCCGCTGGTACCAGCGACCGGTCGAGTCTTCGCGCCATGCTCGGTATCGTTTGAAGCAAGGGGAAAGACATGGTTTCCGCATCCGCGACGACATTGGCCGCTCGGCCGGTCCGCCTGGGCATGGTGGGAGGAGGGCAGGGCGCGTTCATCGGCGCCGTTCACCGCATGGCGGCCCGCCTTGACGGACATTTTATTCTTCTCGCCGGCGCGCTTTCCTCCGATCCTGAGCGCGCCAGGACATCAGGTGCCGATCTCGGGCTAGAGCCCGATCGCTGCTACGGCAGTTTCCAGGAGATGGCAGAAAAGGAGGCTGCGCGGCCGGACGGCATCGAGGCGGTGAGCATCGTTACGCCCAACCACATGCATTATCCGGCGGCGAAGGCCTTTCTGGAAGCCGGCATTCACGTCATTTGCGACAAGCCTCTGACGTCCAGCCTGGAGGATGCCAAGGCCCTGGCCGAGACGGTGAAGAGAAGCGGAAAGCTCTTCGTGCTCACCCATAATTACTCCGGGTATCCCATGATCCGTCAGGCGCGGCAGATGGTCGGGGATGGTGCGCTGGGCGAAATCATTCTTGTCCAGGCGGAATATCCGCAGGACTGGCTCGCAGAGCCGGTCGAGCAGAGCGGCAACAAGCAGGCATCCTGGCGCACGGATCCCAGCCGCTCGGGGGTGGGCGGAGCAATCGGCGATATCGGAACCCACGCATATCAACTCGTCACCTTCGTCACGGGTTTGCACGCCGAGAGCCTGGCCGCCGATCTCGATCGTTTCGTGCCGGGCCGGCAGCTCGATGACAACGCGCATATCATGCTGCGTTTCGGCGAGCGCGGCGGGCGGCGCGCCAAGGGTATGATCTGGGCCAGCCAGGTGGCACCGGGTAACGAAAACGGGCTGAAGCTGAGGGTCTATGGAACCAGGGGCGGATTGGAATGGGTGCAGGCCGATCCGAATTATCTCTGGTTCACCCCGCTTGGCGAGCCGAAAAGGCTGCTGACGCGCGGCGGCGCGGGCGCGGGTCCGGCGGCGGCCGCGGTCACGCGCATTCCGGGCGGCCATCCAGAAGGTTATCTGGAGGCGTTCGCAACGCTCTATACGGAAGCGGCAAAAGCCATTCGCGCGGTTCAGAGCGGCGGGCCGCCTCCTGAAGATCTGGTGCTTCCAACGGTCGAGGATGGCCTGGAGGGGATGCGCTTCATTCAGGCCTGCGTGAATTCCTCGCACAAGGATGCCGCCTGGACCCGCCTGGATACGCTTTGAAGCCGGTAGCCAGCCTCTCGTGAGTGAGCCAAATGCCATGCACGACGGCTTTGCAGCTTTGCATTTTTAGGAATTGACGATAGGTGCCTTCTTGCCGAAGGCTCTGAAGCGTGAAACAGGAGGAGACGTATGGCGGGCGGGCCGAGGAAGATTGCCGTTTACGAAGGACGTGAAGTCTTCGAGGCGACGCTGACAAGCAGCACGGGCGTGAAGGTGTCGGTCATCAGCTACGGCGCCGTCATCCGCGACTGGCAAGTGCCGGTTCCTGGCGGCATGCGCAGCGTGGTATTGGGTTTCGAACATTTCGAAGAATATACCAAATACAGCGGCTATTTCGGAGCAATCGCCGGTCGCGTCGCAAATCGCATCTCCGGCGCGCGCTTCATGCTGAATGGCAAGGAATACCGGCTCCAGCCGAACGAAGGCGCCAACCATCTGCACGGCGGGAAAAGGGGGCTGAGCCGTCAGGTCTGGGACATGGAGGTGCTTTCGGAAAATGCGGTTCGTCTTAGCCTGACCAGCCCTGACGGAGAGATGGGCTATCCGGGACGGCTGGATGTCTCGGTTACTTACCGGCTTGAAGGGAATGCCCTTGAGCTCGACTGCACGGCAACCACCGATGCACCCACGCCGGTCAATATCGTGCAGCATAACTACTTCAATCTGATGGGCGAGGGCGATATCCGAAACCACGTGCTTTGGCTCGCGGCCAATGCCTATACGGTGCGGGATTTCGACCTCATCCCGACAGGTGGAATCGAGCCGGTGGCCGGCACGCATTTCGATTTCCGCAAACCGCGCCCTCTTTGTGACGCCCAGGGCGAGCCGATCGCCTATGACAACAACCTGGTTCTTGATACCGGCCGCGATCCCTCCTCGCCCGTGGCTATTCTCAAGGCGCCGGACGGCTCCCTTACGCTCGCGCTCAAGACGGATCAGCCAGGACTGCAGCTCTATACGGGCAGCAAGATCAACCTTCCTGTCCCCGGCCTGGGCGGGCGGCACTATCCCCGCTTCGCCGGGCTATGCCTTGAAGACCAGAACTTCCCCGATGCAATCAATCACCCGCATTTCCCCAACTGCGTCGTGACCCCGGAGCGGCCATATAGGCACTGGTGCGAGATAGAGATCGGGCAGTAGCCGCTCACCCCTTCGCGAACACCACCGTCTTCAGACCGTTGAGCACTACCCTGCTTTCGAGGTGAAGCTTGACCGCCCTCGCCAGGACACGGCTCTCGATATCGCGACCGGCGGCCACGAAATCGTCAGGGCTCATCGCGTGTGTTACGCGTTCCGTCTCCTGCTCGATGATCGGGCCTTCATCGAGATCCGGCGACACATAGTGGGCTGTGGCGCCGATTAGCTTCACGCCGCGTTCGTGCGCCTGATGGTAAGGCTTCGCACCCTTGAAGCTCGGCAGGAATGAGTGATGGATGTTGATGATCTTGCCGAAAAGCCGGCTGGACAGCTGGTCCGATAGCACCTGCATGTACCGCGCCAGGATGATCAGGTCCGAACCGGTCTCGCGAAAGAGGTTCAAAAGCTTCTCTTCCTGCTCAGCCTTGTTCGCCTTGGTTACCGGCCAGCAGTAATAGGGAATGCCTGCGGCCTCGGCGGTGCGCCGCGAATCCTCATGGTTGGACACGATCGCAGCCACCTCCGAATCAAGCCAGCCGACGCGGATCTGGTAAAGCAGATGGAGGAGAGCATGATCGAATTTCGAGACCATGATGATGATCTTGGGCCGGCGCGAGCGGTCGGCTAGCGCGGTCTCCATGTTAAAGCGGGCGATGGCAGGGTTCAGCGCGCGGCTGATTGCATCGCGGTCGATATTCTCCGGCACGGTGAAGGAGATGCGCATAAAGAAGCGATTGGTCTGACGGTCCCAGAACTGGTTCGATTCAGCGATATTCGCGCCGAGCGCTGCAAGTTCCGTCGTCACAGCCGCAACGATGCCCGGCCGATCCTCGCAGGAGAGATTTATATCGAAAGTCTTTTCGGTCATGGAAACTCCAACGGCGAGAGCCGCAGGTGAGGGCTTGCGAACCATTGCTTCTTAATACCTGCACCGCAGGAAGCCAATGCCGATGCCTTGGATACGTTAGGTTCGAGATGGCTATAGAAGTTCCTCCACCCACTCATCGGGAATGCTCCCCAGGGTGTAAAACACTTCCTGTTCTCCCTCATTAAACGCGTTCTTGATCGCTTGCGTGAGCGTTCCTGACGCGATCTTTCCGTTTTTTACCAGGCGAGGACCATCATATTTGAGAATGTTCTCGATCGTGCGGAAGTTTTGCCGGTCATGGCGCGTATCTATACTTAATAAGCTATAGCCTCTCTTCTTGAACCTTTCGGCCACTATTCGGCTCATGCTGAGCGATACGGCTTTACCCCCGCTGCCGGCATAGATTGCCACGTGCCTGATAATTGCAGCGAGATAATCGTCCCGGCTGACGTACCTATCCTTAACCGAGATGGAGACATCTGCCTGGCTTCTGTACAACCTGTCCGGAATGGGCAGTTCCGCTCTTGTATCGAAATGCTTCTCGATCATCTCTGGCGTATGAGCTTTCTTGATGCTGCCAGCTCTGTGCAACTGATGATAAATTCTGGAAAGGATATCCCTCTCTCTAAAAGTTGCCGCTTCCTCGGCCGGCTGCGCAACCTGTTGCCTTGGTCGCGGCACTGAAGGCCTCGCCCCCAAATTGGGGATGATTTCTTGCGCCTCACCGGTTACTCGAAGGAAATACGTTTTGACATCGGGGGTAGCCTTTGTTGCCCGCACTATGTCCTTGACCGTGAAAACGGGAACGACAAAGTCGGTAAGTTCCCGGCCGGCATGACGCAGGAAGGAGCTCGTCTTAGAGCCGTTCAGGAAAGCGCGCAGCACGGCCGAAGCTCTAGCCGTCGCCGTAAGACCTTTCGCAACGCTGGAAGCCGCCCTTGCCGCCGAAAAGCCCGCATGGAGGGATCTGGCCGCCAGGCCGGTCAAGGGGATGATGGTGAGCCCAAGGGAGAACAGATCCCATGAAATGTCTTTGAACTGGACTTTATAGTCCGGGTCGCCTTGCGCCCTTTCCATTACCTGGAAGAACGGGATCAGGGATCGGAGTCCTAATTCAATGATGGATGGGTCGTATTTCTCTTCTCGTATCCGTTCGATGAGCGAAAGAGCGTTCCTGTTGACCTTGTCTTCCATCAGCTCTTTGATGGACAAAGGATTTTCGGTTGTATGAGCCATTTCGAAATCGAAATGAGAAGAATGGCATTGTTCCCTGGATATCAGGCATCCAACGGACATCCCCTTTTTCGTATTATCAAAGGCAATACCGAGCGCTCGAAGGATAGGTTGCTGCTTCAAGCGCCCGTCATCGTCAAATATGTCCTTATCTAAAAACTGGAAGTCGCCCGCCGGGCCGATAAATCCGAACCGGCGTTCACCTGGCATTGGAAAAACCAGGGCAGGCATCTTCTGCTCCTCGGTCTGGTTTTCCACCCAGGCATTTGGAATGCTCGAGTACATCTCTATCCTTCGAAGGTAGACGTCATTGATAAGCCACAGCTTCGAAGGGCGGTATTCCATGTGCAATCTTTTGAGGCCGCCTTCCAAGGCGTTTGAAATCGCCTTTGCAGTGCAAAGTCTTGAAAGATGGCGGGAGATATAGTCGGAAAATTGATGATTATACGCTTTTTTGACGGCCCAAGATGTGTTTACACCCTCGCCGAATATTCCAATCCCGGAGAGCAACCGCTCCAGATAGGACATGCGCTGCAGTTGCTGCTGAACGCGGTCGTCTGCTTCTCGCTGCAGCTCAGTCCTGCTTTTGAAGAGAGGCGGCGGTGGAGGTTCCAGCGCCAGCGTCCATGCCTCCTTGAAGGCTCCAAGACGAGTGGCCGCGCTGGTCTCCACCTCATTGCTTCCGCTCTGCGCTGCCCAGATTTCGGCTTCTTCTCTATAAAGAGCTAAGGATGCGGCTGATGCTGCTTGGTCATGCGGCTTGGCCCCGGCCTCCTCATGAATCCGGTTGGCGATATCCAACAGTTGTTCGTCTTCCCTGCTTTCGGCTTCCTTTCCCAGGAGCTTCCGAGCAGCCTTCACTCGAGCCGCGATCAGCGAGTGTTCACTCAATGGTAAATCGCCGCGGAGATCGGGTATCGACTGTGTCTGGACCGCTTCGCCGCTTCGCTTTATCCGGATGAGAGGTATACCCGTCGGCGGGCCTGGGCGCTTCGCGAGCGGTTGGCACTTGCCGCCGATCGGAACCGCTGGTGCCGTTGACGGGCTGCGCTGACGATCCGCGAAGGTCCGCAGATCCGAAATGTCGGTTGCCTGATCCGATCTTGCCCCAGGCGTTTGGCGGGATGTTTTTCCTGATGGCGGTTCTTTGCCTTGCTGCGGGCTTCGCCCATAGGCTCGGGACGTCGAAATGGCCGATCGTGCTTCGGCAACATGCGCAAATGCAAGCAGCGCGGCGAAAGTTAGCGCAGTGCGCGGCGCGGCTGTTGATTGCGGCAGGTTGGATTTGCTGCGGCGCGGCTCGCGGGGATGCTTTTCCAGCCAAGCATTGTGAGCATCGTTTGATTTTCTGGATCGATCCACCGTCGGATCGAACGTGCTTGAATTCTGCGGCCTCATAAGGTGTTTCCCTGCCGTTGCGATAAGTCCTGACCTCCACAAAGTTTGTGCACGGCCCAGAATTGGCATGAAAAAGGGTAAAGACGGGCTCGAATTTGGTTATGATCCTGGGGCGCCCCCGTCTTGAGGCCGATGAGCCCTCGGCGCGCTTCAAGTACCACTCGACGGGATTGAAAGCATTGCAAACGGCGCGGCAAATGGCAGGGCTGGACCGCTTGTGACGACGGGTTATATTTCCTTCGATGCACAAGCTCTTCGACCTCGACCATCCTTTCTTTCGCCCGCTCTGGATCAGGCTCGCGATTATCGCGGTCTGCCTCGGCTGGGGCGTTTTTGAGTTCCTGATGGGCAATCCCTTCTGGGGCACGCTCTTTGTCGGCCTTGGCGTCTACTGCATCTGGGGCTTTCTGTTCGCCTTCAATCCTGACGCCGAGAACAAGGCGGAATAGGGAGAGAATGCCATGGCAAGCCTGTTGGTGAAGCCTGCCGGAACCGCAGGCAAGGTGCATGACATCACGCCGCGTTCGGCCGGTTGGGGCTATGTGGGCTTCAGCCTCTACCGGCTCAAGGCGGGCGAGACGGCGCAGGAGGATACCGGCGACCGGGAGGTGATCCTCGTGCTGGTTGAAGGCAAGGCTGAGATCGCCGCCGACGGCAAAAGCTTCGGGGAGCTTGGCGACCGTATGGATGTCTTCGATCGCCGTCCGCCACACGTGGTCTATGCCCCCAATGGCTCAAACTGGTCGGCCAAGGCGACGACCGATTGCACGCTGGCGGTTTGCTCCGCACCGGGCACGGGCGGGCACGATGCCCAGGTAATCGGCCCCGCCGGGATTGGAACGATCGAGCGGGGAAAGGGGGCGAACACTCGTTACATCCACAATATCGCCATGGAAGAGCGCGACGTGGCCGACAGCCTGCTTGTGGCGGAGGTTTATACGCCGCAGGGCAACTGGTCGTCCTATCCGCCGCATCGGCATGACGAGGACGACTTTCCGAACATGACCTATCTGGAAGAGAGCTATTACCACCGAATCAACCCTTCACAAGGCTTCGGCTTTCAGCGGGTGTTCACGGAGGACGGCAGCCTGGACGAGACGATGGCTGTCTCGAACCATGACGTCGTGCTGGTGCCGCGCGGGCATCATCCCTGCGGCGCGCCTTACGGCTATGAGATGTATTATCTCACCGTCATGGCGAGTCCGCGCCGCGCGTGGCGCTTCAAGAACCATCCCGACCACGACTGGATTTTCCAGCGCGACAATAAGATTGATTGAGGCCGGCCGTTCAGGCCACCTCAGTTCCGCCCATAGACATCGTCGAAGCGGATGATGTCATCCTCGCCCAGATAGTCGCCGCTCTGCACCTCTATGAGTACGAGCGGCAATATGCCGGGGTTTTCGAGCCTGTGCTTGAAACCGCAGGGGATATAGGTGGACTGGTTCGTCGCAAGCAGGATTTCCTGATCGCCATTGACAATTTTGGCGGTGCCGCTCACCACAACCCAGTGCTCGGAGCGGTGATGATGCGCCTGCAGGCTCAACCTGGCGCCGGGCTTTACCTCGATGCGCTTGATCTTGAAGCGGTCACCCTCCTCCAAAACGGTGTAGGTGCCCCAGGGGCGGTGCGCCGTGCAATGCAGCTTCGCCGCGTGGTGCCCCTGCTCCTTCAGCCGGTTGAAAAGGCGTTTTACCTCCTGCGCCTTCTCCTTATGAGCCACGAGCAGGGCGTCAGGCGTGTCGACAACCAGGAGATCGGAGACCCCGACAAGGCCGACCAAGCGGTGCTCCGAATGCACGAAGCTGTTGCTGGTGTCTTCGAGCAGGACCTCCCCGCGCAAGCGGTTGCCGTTCTCGTCTGCGGGCGTAAGCTCCGCCACGGCGGACCAGGAGCCAATGTCGGACCAGCCGCAGTCGAGCGCGATGCAGCCCACATTCTCGGCCTTCTCCATGACTGCGTAATCGAGAGAAATGGCGGGCGTGGCCGCAAAGCTGTCGCGGTCGATCTCGAACACCTCGCGGTCATCGGCGTTGAACTTGCGCGCGGCTCGATAGGCGGCGCGAGCCCCTACCAGCACCTCGGGGCAGTGTGCTTCCATTGCCTCGAGCATCGTGCGAGCAGGGAAACAGAACATGCCGGAGTTCCAGTAGAAACGCCCGCTTGCAACATAATCGGCGGCCTTTTTGGCGTCGGGCTTTTCCACGAAGCGCAGCACCCTGCCGCCCTTTGCCTCGATATAGCCGTAACCGGTCTCAGCCCTTTCCGGCACAATGCCAAAGGTGACGATGCGCCCGGTCTGCGCCATTTCGACAGCCTTGCCAACTGCCTCTGCGAACGCGTCTTCGTCGGCGATCAGGTGATCCGCAGGAAGAACGAGGAGGACGGCATCAGGCCCTTCGGCCTCGTTTACGTGGAGCGTGGCAAGAGCAACGGCGGCGGCGGTATCCCGCCCGAATGGCTCGAGGAGATAGCCGTTGCTGCGCCGAGGAGCATCGGAAGCCGCGTAGACATCGGCGGTAAGGAAGAGGAGATCGCGATTGGTGACGGTGACGATTCGCTCCACGCCTTGAAGCCGCGCCGCCCGGCCATAGGTCCGGCTGATGAGGCTTGTGCCGTCGGGCAACTCGATGAAAGGCTTCGGGTGCGCGTCTCTCGACAGCGGCCACAGGCGGGAGCCTGCTCCACCGCTGATGATGATTGGCGTAACGGTCATTCCCCCATCTCCGTGGCCTTTGGTTTAACTTTAGCGCCGGTCTGCTATCAGTTTGCGGGTCTATCGCTTAAGCATCGGCCTCAAGCCATAGGCAAGTCAATTTATCATTGCCGGCAAGCCCGCGGTTGAAGCATCTACCGCTTTCAGTCTGATATATGCCTGCCTATCGCTGTGATTCGGCCCGGAGGATGCGCTGGAAACTTCCCTCTATCGCCCGGTGAAGAATTTTCTTGAAGGGCTGGGCTATACCGTCAAGGGCGAGGTGGGCGGCTGCGATATCGTGGCGGTGAAGGGCGATGATCCGCCGGTTGTGGTGATTGGCGAATTGAAGCTGAGTTTCAACCTTGAGCTTGTCCTGCAGGCGGTAGACCGTGCGACCGCCTGTGATGAGGTGTGGCTCGCCGCGCGGCTTTCTCTGCGCGGCAAAGGCCGCGAAAGCGATGCACGTTTCCGCAATCTCTGCCGCAGGCTCGGCTTTGGGATGCTCGCGGTGGCCTCGAATGGTGAAGTCTCCATTCTCGTCAGCCCCGCCGCGCCGATGCCGCGCCGTGATGCCCGCCGCCGGTCACGCCTCTTGGAGGAGCATCGGCGCCGGCAGGGCGATCCCGTCGCTGGCGGCGGAACAAGAAGGCCAATCATGACGGCCTATCGCCAGCAGGCGCTTATCTGCGCCTGCGCGCTGGCCGAAGGGCCGAAGCGGCCCAGTGATCTCAAGCCTGCTGTTCCCGACGCGCCCAAGATCCTGCGCCATAACGTCTATGGCTGGTTTGACCGGGTGGAGCGCGGCATCTACGCCCTCACGGAGAAGGGACGGGCGGCTGCATTGGAGTGGTCCAAATTGGGGGTTTCGGCTTAGCCGCGGACGGGACGATCATTCCCCCTCAGGAATCCTGGCGACATCGCGGATCACTGCGCCCTGCTCCAGCGTGTTGCCCACGGTGCACAGACGATGGGCCTCGCCGATCAAGGCGTTACGCTCGTCCTGCGTGAAATCTCCTTCAATCTCAAAGGCGCAGTCGAATGCGGCAACGCGCGACGGGGCATCAGGCGCCTTCTCATGTTTCACATCGGCCTTCACCGAGAGGAGCCGGTCATGCCAGCCGAAACTGCGGGCGGCGATGCGCACACTGAGCACCAGGCAACCGGCGAGCGCCGCGTCCATCATCTCGACCGGCGTCATGCCGCTTTCCGAGGCATAGCCGGCGATATCGAGGCTTGCACCCGAGCGCGCGGTGACGTTTCCCTGGCCCCTGCCAGGCAGAGTGGCGCCGACGACGATGGAACGCTTGACGATATTGACCATGACTTGATTTCTCAAATTGATGCAGCAGGCCAACATAGGTAGGCGGTATTGATGGGCGGCGCCAGAGATGGAAGATCAAGCAAGCCCAAACCGCAATTGCTGGATAGCTGCCGATATAGTCCCTAAAAAAAATGAACTCGCCGCAAGCCGTCCAATGTTTAACTTTGCGAAAATTGCGCTGGCGAAGGAACCTTATTGCCTCGCGGGGAAATTGGATGGAGTCTAAATTCCGGCCTCAGGCTTCCGGCCCTGGCTCGAATAGCTCGCAGTGGCCCCGAGATTGCGCCGACAAGGAGAGAACTATGACAAGAATGCGGACTCGAAAGAACCATGGCCTTCTCATCGCTGCGACCGCCATGCTGGTCCTGGCGGCATTTGGCCGGGCCGGGGCGCAGGAGGGCGAGGCTGATGCCGCCGCCGTCATTCGGATCGGCTCGCTTTACGAGCCGCAGAACCTGGATAACACCGCCGGCGCCGGCCAGGGGATCAACGAAGCCTTCAACGGCAATGTCTATGAGGGGCTTTTCCAGCTCGAAGATAACGGCGAGGTCGTTCCAAAGCTCGCGCTTGAGCACGAGATGAGCGATGACGGCCTGACCTATACCTTCACCTTGCAGCCGGACGTTACGTTTCATTCCGGCGATCCCCTGACCTCTGCCGACGTGAAATACAGCATCGAGCGGGTAGCGAGCGAAAACTCCAAGAGCTCGCGCAAGAAGAGCCTGTCCACCATCAGCAGCATCGAAACGCCGGACGAGCGGACAGTGGTTGTCCGCCTTTCCGAGCGCTCCATCTCGCTGCCCTATAACCTCACCTATGTCTGGATCGTCAACGACGAGGCCACCGATCTTACTTCGAGCGAGGATGGCACTGGTCCATACAGGCTTGACGCCTGGCGGCGCGGCTCCAGCATCAGCCTGGTTTCGTTCGAAGACTATTGGGGCGATGCGCCCGCCAATGGCGGCGTGACCTTCAACTACTTCACGGAGGCGACCAGCCTCAACAACGCGCTGCTGACCGGTGCTGTGGACATCATCACCAGTGTACAGAGCCCGGATTCGCTGGCGCAGTTTCAGGACAACCCCGCCTTCATTGTGACGGAGGGCCAGTCCACAACCAAGGAAGTGCTGGCCTATAATGATCGCGTCGAGCCGTTCAGCAACGTCAAGGTGCGCAAGGCGATCGCGCGCGCCATCGACAAGGAAAGGCTCCTCTCTTCGATATGGGGCGATTATGGCACCTTGATCGGCTCTTTCGTCCCGCCCACGGACCCCTGGTATGTCGACCTCACCGATGTCGATCCCTATGATCCGGAAAGCGCGAAACAGCTTCTGGCGGAAGCAGGCTATGCGGACGGGTTCACCTTCACCCTGGAGACGCCCAACTATGATCCGCATCCCATCGTGGCGCAGTTCGTTCAAAGCGAGCTTGCGAAGGTGGGCATCACCGTGAACATCAACATCATCACCGCCAATGAGTGGTACACCAAGATCTATCAGGCGCACGATTTCCAGGCGACGCTCCAGGAGCATGTGAACCACCGCGACATCGTCTTCTACGGCAATCCGGATTTTTATTGGGGCTACAACAATCCCGAGGTTGTGGAACTGATCGCTTCCTCCGAGACAAGTGCCAGTGAGGCTGAGCAGGTTGAGAAGCTTAAGGAGGCAAACCGCATCATCGCCGAGGACGCTGCTAGCGGCTGGCTTTATCTCTATCCGCAGATCGTGGTATCGAGCGCGACGGTCAGCGGGTATCCGGTGAACGGGCTCAACTCGCAGTTCTTCGCATACGATATTACCAAGCGCGCGCAGTAGTCGTTCAGGCGAGCCGCGGAAGGAGGGGCCAATCCTCGCTTACATTATCCGTCGGCTCGCCATCCTCCTTTTCTCGCTCCTTGTGGCGAGCATCGTTCTTTTCGTTCTGCTGCGTCTCCTTCCGGGAGATCCCGCCAACGCGCTCGTTTCGGTAGGCGCCGATCCGGCGCAGATCGAGGCAGCGCGCCGCCAGGTCGGCTCCGACCTGCCGCTCGCGCAACAGTTCCTGCAGTTTCTCACCAGCCTGGCCCGGCTCGACCTTGGCACGTCCTTCGTCAGCCGCACGTCCGTGCTTCAGGAGATCCTGGCCCGCCTGGCGGTCACCGTGCCGCTGACTTTGCTTTCCTTCATGCTTGCCGTGCTGATCGCGGTGCCGCTCGGTATACTGTCCGCGGTCAAGGCGGAGCGCTGGTTTGGCGCCCTGATATCCGTGATCTCGCAGCTCGGCATCGCCATTCCCGTTTTTTGGGTCGGCATTCTCCTCGTGACGCTTTTTGCGGTGAACCTGCGGCTCTTTCCTTCCGGCGGCTTTCCCCCGCAGGGCTGGGCCGCCCCCTTTGAGGCGCTTCGGGCGCTGTTTCTCCCAATCGTGACGATTGCCGTCGTCATGTCCGCTTCGCTGTTGCGCTATGTCCGCTCGGCTACGCAGGACGTGCTGGGCAGCGACTATCTGCGCACGGCGCGGGCACTTGGTTCGGGCTTTGCGGAAGCGCTCATTCGACATGGCATCCGCAATGGCGCGGTGCCGGTAGTTTCTATCCTCGGCATCGAGCTTGCGACGACGCTTCTGGGAGCGGTGGTGGTGGAGCGCGTATTCACGCTGCCGGGCTTGGGCTCCATGCTGCTTCTCGCAATCGAGCAGCGTGATTATCCCAACATCCAGGGCGTGCTCTTCATTTCCACGTTGCTCGTGCTGCTTATCGGATTCTTCGCCGATCTTGCCCAGCGCTGGATCGATCCGCGCCTGCGCGAAAAGCTGGGGAATATACGTCGATGACCGTCCTTGCCGAGCCGCAGGCGGAGCGCACCCGCCGCACCCGCCGGTCACTTACGTTCAGCATCGGCCTGATTTTGGTCGGCTTGCATTTGGCAGTGGCGCTTTTGACGCTGGTCTGGACGCCCTATGACCCGACGGGCATGGCAGGCGGGCGGCTGGAGGCGCCGTCCTGGGCGCATCCGGCGGGAACCGACAGGCTGGGCCGCGATCTCTTCACGCAGATCATGATCGGCTCGCGCATCGCTTTGGTTGTCGGTGCCGGGGCGGTGGCGATCGCGGCGGCAATCGGGGTAACGCTCGGCGTGTTGGCGGCCTTCGCCACCCGCTATCTAGACGACGCATTGGCCGCCACCTTCGATATTCTCATCGCCTTCCCAACGCTTCTGCTTGCCATGCTCGTCGTGGCTGCAACGGGAAATGCAAGTCTCCTCTCAGCCATTTTGGCGCTGGGTATCGCGATCTCGGCCATTGTCGCACGGTTGACGCGCATCCTGGTAAAGCGTGTGCTGGCGATGGATTATATTACGGCCGCCCGTACCGCCGGGTCCTCCTGGCCGAGCATCGTATTCCGCCATGTCCTCCCCAATATCTGGCCGACACTCTCGGTCAATTTCGCACTCCAGTTCGGGCTGGCCGTTATCGCAGAGGCTTCGCTCTCCTATCTCGGCCTGGGCGCGCCGCCTCCCAATGCGTCCTGGGGGCGTCTCCTGCAGGAGGCGCAGGGCACGGTCTACACCGCTCCATTCGGCGCAGTCGCGCCGGGCCTCGCGCTGGTCTCGCTGGTGATCGGCATGAACCTCCTCGCCGATGGCCTGCGCGACATAGGCGATCCGACACGGAGGCGCGCGCGATGAGCCTGCTTGTGATCGAAGGGCTCACGCTGGAAAGCAGCGGGCAGAACCTGGTTTCCAATCTCTCGCTCGCGGTGGGGCCAGGCGCGCGCCTGGGGCTGATCGGGGAATCCGGCTCCGGCAAATCATTGACGGCGCTTGCCGCGATTGGCCTCCTGCCGCCGGACATCAGCGTCAAAGGTTCGGTCCGCCTCGACGGCAAGGAGGTGGTCGGTGCACGGGAGGAAGAGCTTGTGCCGCTGCGCGGGGCGGTGGCCGCGACGGTTTTCCAGGAGCCGCTCACCGCGCTCGACCCTTTGATGAAGGTGGGCCGTCAGGTGGCCGAGCCGCTCGTCCGACGCTATCGCCGCGAGGGGAGGGCGCTCGATCGGAAGGCGGTTGCCCGCGAGGTGCGCTCCCTTCTGGAACGGGTTTCACTGCCTGACATCGATCGCATAATGAACGCCTATCCTTACGAAATCTCAGGCGGACAGCGCCAGCGCGTGGCGATCGCCATGGCGCTTGCCTGCCGTCCCAAACTCCTCATCGCGGATGAGCCCACGACGGCCTTGGACGTCACCACCCAGGCCGAGATTCTCGAGCTTTTGTCGGATCTCGTTCGGGAGAACGGGATGGCGCTGCTCTTCATCAGCCATGATCTGCCGGTCGTTGCACGCGTGGTAGAGGAGGTGGCGGTGTTGCGCCGTGGCGAACTGGTCGAGCAGGGGCCGGTGAAAACGGTTTTCTCTGCGCCGTCGCATGATTACACGAAGACGCTCGTTTCGGCCGCCGCCGCGTTTGATCAGGCACTGGAGCCCATCCGATGAGCCTGATCTCTTTTGATGCGGTCTCCTTTGGCTATTCCAGCCAGCAGCAGGTGCTGCATGATGTCTCGTTTAAGATTGAGGCGGGTGTGAATGTCGGATTGGTGGGGGAGTCGGGCTCGGGCAAATCGACGATCCTGAAACTCCTCCTGGGGCTTGCGCGGCCAAGTTCCGGCGCGATCCGCTTCGGGAATGAGGCGCTGGAGCCAGGCAATCGCGACTTCATGCGTCGTTATCGCCGGGCGGTGCAGGCGGTTTTCCAGGATCCCTATTCTTCGCTCGATCCGAGGCAAAAGGTGGAGGCGATCATTGCCGAGCCTCTGCGGGCGCTTGGCATCTCCGGGCCCCGCCGCCCCGCCATCGAGGCTGCCTTACGCGATGTCGGCTTGCCTACCGATGCAATCTCCCGCTATCCGCACGAGTTCTCCGGTGGCCAGCGCCAGCGCATCGCTATCGCCCGGGCCATCGTCGCGCGTCCGCAGTTGATCCTGGCCGACGAGGCGGTGAGTGCTCTTGATCTTTCCACCCGCATTCGCATCGTGGAGCTTGTGAGAGACCTATCGAAGGCCATGGCCATCTTGTTCGTTTCGCATGATCTTGGGGTGGTGGCGTCGCTCTGCGAAGAGATCATCATTCTGGAGAGGGGCCGGATCGTGGAAAGCGGCCGCACATCCGAGATTTTGGCCCGCCCGCAGCATCCATACACGCAGAAGCTGCTCGCGAGCGTACCGCGTATGCCGGTGCCATAACGGGCTCTAGGCTGCGCGCCCGAAGCAGGCGAAGTAGAAGCCGTCTGTGCCGGTGGTGGCAGGCGTCAGCGTTATGCCGTTCCCGATGCGCGGCTCTGCCGCCGCGCTATTGAAGCGTTCGCGCCAGAGAGCCCCGTGATCGGCAGCGCTGAACTGAGGCGACCGGGCAAGAAAGGCGGAAGCCTGCTCTGCATTCTCCTCCTGGAAGATCGAGCAGGTGATGTAGGCGAGCCGGCCGCCGGGCTTCACATAGCGGCTGGCAGCATCAAGAATTGTGGCCTGCTCGGCCCGGCGCGCCTCGAGCTGCTGTGCGGTCAGGCGCCACTTGGCATCGGGACGCCGGCGCCAGGTGCCGGAGCCTGTGCAGGGCGCGTCCACCACGACGAGATCCATCTGGCCTTCGAGGCGCGTCAATTGCCCCTCGTCCGCAATCACCTGCACATTGCGGCAGCCCGCCCGCTTGAGTCGGTCGAAAATGGGGGCCAGACGCTGCTTGTCGGCATCGAAGGCATAAATCTGGCCGCGATTATCCATCATGGCCGAGAAGGCGAGCGTCTTGCCGCCCGCACCGGCGCAGAAATCGAGCACCTGGCTGCCCTGAGCAGGCCCTGCAAGCTCAGCCACGATTTGGGAGCCTTCATCCTGCACCTCGAACCAGCCCTTCTGAAAGGCGGGTTCGGCCTGAATATTGGGATGACGGCCATCGCCGGAGATGGGCGCGATGCGCAGGCCGCTGGGCGCGATGCGGGCGGGCTTGGCGCCGGCACGCGCGAGACTCGCCAGCACCTTCTCGCGCGATGCTTTCAGCCGGTTGACGCGCATGTCGAGGGGCGGGCGCGAGGCGAGGGCAGCCCCTTCATCCACCCATGCGGCGCCGAAGGCCTCCTCCATCAACGGCTCGCACCATTCCGGGGCATTGGCGCGGGCGGGCGCAGGCAGCTCTTCCGAGAGCCGGGCTTGAAGCGCCGCCAGTTCAGCCTCCGTAAGCATGGAGGGCGCGAACCGGTCGTCGGCGATCAGCCTGCCGAGTTCCTGGGGAAGAACGCCGCTTTCCAGGAGGTAGCTGCCCAGCACCAGCGTCCTGGGCGAATCTGCATCGAAGATCCATGCAGCGGCGCGGCGGCGGCGCAGCGCGTCATAGACGAAATTGCCGATTGCGGCTCGGTCGCCGGCTCCAGCGAACCGATGTGAAAGACCCCAGTCCCGCATGGCATCGGCCGCGGGGCGATGTCGTGTTTCGATGTCTTCGAGAATCTCGATGGCCGCAGCAAGCCGCCCGCCCAGTCGCATGTGGAGCCTTTCCGGTAAACCCGTCTTGGGCCTTGGCTAACGCCTGGTGGAATAATTCACAAGGGCTAAAGACAAAAGCTCCGGGATTGCCTCGCGCGTGGAGGTCAGCGGCAGGCGTTGCTATTAGGGGGAGCGGCAGTAATCCCGCTCTGGCAGTGCTGCGTTTTTCCAGCGCATGATGCTCGGAACAATTCCAAACAGCCCGTTGTTCGTGATAATGGCCGGTTGCCTCTCGTCGTCGCTGCGATAAGATTTCTTTATGACGCGCTTGACCCTCCGCCAAATGCAATACTTTCAGCGCTTGGCTGAACTCCTGCATTTCGGCCGGGCTGCCGCCGCATGCGGCGTGACGCAGCCCGCGCTTTCAGCACAAATAGCCGAGATGGAAGCGCAGCTTGGCTTTCAGCTCTTCGAGCGGGGCGGTGGAGCCGTCCGGCTCACCCAGGAGGCGCAGGAGTTGCGCCCGCGCATCGAGCGGATCCTGGCGGAGGTGGAAGATCTGGAGCATATGGCCCGGCGCGACCAAAACGCGCTGGGGGAGCGGTTCCGCTTGGGGATCATCCCAACGGTGGCGCCTTTTCTTCTGCCGCGCCTTTTGCCGAAGCTCAAGCAAGACTTCCCTTCCCTCAGACTGGAGGTGCGCGAGGCGGTAACGGACACGCTTATCCAGGAGACAAGCGCAGGGAGGCTCGATGGCATGATCGCCGCCGCTCCCATTGAATCGCCGCAACTCAAAAGCGAGATGCTCTTCGAGGATCGGTTCTATCTTGCGGTTCCCGAAGTGGACGCGGAACGGCTGGCACCGCCTGTGGCGCAGGAGAGCATGGCGCTGGAGCGGCTCATGCTGCTTGAGGACGGTCACTGCATGCGCAACCAGGCGCTGGCGATCTGCGGTATGGTTAAGCCCATAACGATGGCAAGCCTGGGGGCGACGAGCCTCATGACCCTGCTGCAACTCGTCGCTCACGGGTTCGGGGTGACCTTGGTCCCGGAGATGGCGCGCGAGTCGGCGGACGCTCAGCAGGGCCTTCGCGTCCTGCCGTTTGTCGATCCTGCGCCGGCGCGCACCATATGTCTTTCCTGGCGCAAGACCAATACTCGCGAAGCCGACTTTGCTGCTTTAAGTAAAACCGTCAAAGATTTGCATCGGTTATAATAGTAGAATTGCGGTGAGCCTCTCCGCCAAGAGCCCAAAAACTTGCTTTCAAAAATAAATTGTAGGATGATTCATCGCTTTTACAATTGTGGGGATGATTCGATTATGAAAGCCTACATAGCGGAAGTATTTGGCACATTCTGCCTTGTATTTATCGGGTGCGGAAGTGTGGTGCTCGGCGGCTTCGGGCCGCTGATTCCTACGGGGGGAGCGCTGGGCATCGCGGTTGCCTTTGGTGTGGCCGTCTTGGCAATGGCTTACGCGATTGGCCCGGTCTCGGGTGCGCATCTCAATCCCGCTGTAACGTTGGGTGCTTTTCTTGCCGGGCGATTGCCGGCGAAGGACGTCGCACCATACATGATTGCACAGGTCGCGGGCGGCATTCTCGGCGCTCTGGTGCTCTGGATCATTGCCTCGGGCAAAACGGGTGGCGCGCCCGCCAATCTCGCCGCGAATGGCTGGAGCGAATATACGACAAGTGCTGCTTTCCTTGGTGAAGTCGTGGCCACCTTCATATTCGTGATGGTGATCCTGGGCGCGACCTCCGAGCGTCACACGACGGTAATGGCAGGCGCTGTTATCGGTCTGACACTCACCGCGATCCATATCTGTTTCATCGCCGTCACCGGTACCTCGGTCAATCCGGCCCGATCGATCGGACCGGCTCTGTTCTCGGGCGGCGCGGCGATCTCTAAGCTGTGGCTTTTTATCGTCGCTCCGCTGATCGGCGGTGCTCTGGCCGGGCTCGTCTACAAGTCGCATGCGCTTGAAAATACGCAGGCGGACCTTTTGAAGAAGGCAAAGGCCTGATCTAGCAAATATCCAGAAATAAAAACGCCCGGCTTGCCGGGCGTTTTTTGTCTTACCTTCCAGGGTTCTATTGTCTCATGACGCGCCCGGATAGTTCGGGCTTTCGCGCGTGATGGTCACGTCGTGTGGGTGGCTTTCACGAAGACCGGCGCCGGAGATGCGCACGAAGGTGGCCTTCTCCTGCAATTCTCTCAGATTGTGTGCCCCCACGTAACCCATCGCTGCCCGCAACCCGCCGGTGAGCTGATGCAGGACGCCGGCCGCGGGGCCCTTATAGGGGACTTGCCCCTCGATCCCCTCCGGAACGAGCTTCAGCGTATCACGCACTTCCGCCTGGAAGTAGCGATCTGCCGAGCCGCGCGCCATCGCGCCGACCGACCCCATGCCCCGATATGCCTTGAAGGATCGGCCCTGATAAAGGAACACCTCGCCAGGGCTCTCATCCGTACCGGCCAGAAGCGAGCCGATCATCGCCGCGTTTGCGCCGGCGGCGAGCGCCTTGGCAAGGTCGCCTGAAAATTTGATGCCGCCATCGGCAATGATGGAAATGCCCAGCTTCTGCCCTGCCTCCACGGCGGACATTATTGCGGCGAGTTGCGGCACACCCACGCCCGCTACAACGCGGGTGGTACAGATCGAGCCGGGGCCGATTCCCACCTTCACGCCATCTGCGCCCGCATCGATCAAAGCCTTTGTGCCGTCCGCTGTGGCGACGTTGCCGGCTATGATCCGCACCGCGTTCGACAACATTTTTGCCCGCTTCACGGCATCCAGCACGCGTTGCGAGTGGCCGTGGGCCGTATCGATCACGAGCAGGTCCACTCCGGCATCGATAAGCCGCTCGGCCCGTTCAAATCCGTCATCGCCCACGCTGGTGGCTGCGGCCACGCGCAACCGGCCTTGCGCGTCCTTGCTTGCATGTGGGTTGAGTTGGGATTTCTCTATATCTTTAACGGTGATCAAACCAACGCAATTGCCGGCATCATCGACAACCAGCAGCTTTTCGATACGGTTTTGATGTAGGAGGCGCTTTGCCTCCTCCTGGCTCACGCTTTCCTTCACGGTGATCAGCCGGTCATGCGTCATCAACTCGCGCACGGGCTGCGCCGGGTTCGAGGCGAAGCGTACATCGCGATTGGTGAGGATACCCACCAATTTGCCGACCGTATGACCACCTAGCCCGCCATTCTCCACAACCGGGATCCCCGATATGCGATGAGCGCCCATCAGGGCATGAGCATCGGCAAGCGTGGCGTCGGGGCCGATGGTGACCGGGTTCACTACCATGCCGGATTCGAACTTCTTTACCTGGCGCACCTCTTCCGCCTGCTCCGCAGGCGTGAGATTGCGGTGAATCACGCCGATGCCGCCCGCCTGCGCCATGGCAATTGCAAGCCGCGCCTCCGTCACCGTGTCCATGGCGGCTGAAAGGATGGGAATATTGAGCTCGATGTCGCCGGCGATCCGCGTGCTCACATCCGTCTGGCCAGGCATGACCTCTGAATGACCGGGCTGGAGAAGCACGTCATCAAAAGTAAGCGCTTCCGCGCCGGTGGGAGTCTGGATAATTTTTGCCATTGCCCAATCCTGAAAATATACGACAGGCGCTGGCCGTTGTTTCAACAAGACCGCGCCCGACTCTTTTAACCCTTTGCGGATTGGCAAGGGCTGGTAACACGTCTGTCCGATGAAGGGAAGATGCCGGCCCGCGAAGCGACAAAATATCTTGAAAACAATTCATGCCCTGGAGAACCAGCTGAGGCAGCCGGAAACCGCGGGAGAAGTGCCAACGAGGAGCGCGCCGTTCCTATAGAGCGGCAAAACGCTGGCGTTTTCCGGCAATTCGATTGCCCAGACCCGATCGAACTCATCCGACCAGATCAGGCGGCCGTTTACCTGTGTCAGGGCAGAAAAAGCGTGCGCGGGAGAAACGCCCGGACGGAACACCACCAGGACGGGGCCGTCGCCGGGAGGGGGCAGCGCCGCGGCCGCTCCGCCAAACAAGGCGAGCAGGGCCAAAGCCGAAGACGTCAGCCCGGCTCCTCCGGCGCCTGAACTGCGGCCCCGCTGCAGGTAAAAACCCGCCAACACGAAGACTACGCCGAAAAGGACAAACCAAAGCAGGTCCCAGAACAGCGGAAAGGCCGAATCCATGCGGATGCGGTGAATGCC
The DNA here is from genome assembly GCF_011317445.1 of Chelativorans multitrophicus. Classification (GTDB taxonomy): domain Bacteria; phylum Pseudomonadota; class Alphaproteobacteria; order Rhizobiales; family Rhizobiaceae; genus Chelativorans; species Chelativorans multitrophicus. Next base: position 1,066,283 of record NZ_JAAAPL010000001.1, on the reverse strand, counting down.
AAGCACCCAATGCGAAAGGATCCCATCCAATATATGCCAGGCACCAAAGCCGATCAGCGCGGCCCCCAGAAGCGTTCGACCCGACGGAGATCGGGAGAATACTGTTCTCGACCGCCACAGCAGCCACAGGCCCGCCAGTGCAAGCACATACATCAGCAAATGGAACAAGCCGTCTGCAAGGATCTGAAAGCGCAGATCGCCGAAACGGCCGCCTTCCAACGCGGAAAGCAGGTGATGCCACTGCAATATCTGGTGGAGCAGGATGCCATCGAAAAAGCCCCCAATAGAGAAACCGAGCAAATATCCCGACCATCGATAGCCGGCGGTACTTTGCTTTTCTGTATCGCTGACCAGGGCGCTCATTTGTTCTTCCTTTTTCGGTAATGCCGAACAATGCGTATGCGCTGTGGTTCCGTCTTTACGGGTTGACTAACAGAACCCGGCTGCAATCCCCCTGCACAAGCGGAAGCGAAGATGCTAAGGGCAAGATATTGTTAGATCAGACGCGGGCTCGGCATCACCGCGCGCCCGTGGTGTTCTCGCCTATCACGTCCAAGAGTCCGCCTTGAACCGCACACTGCCCCTGGTCCTTGCCGTCGCCCTTTTCATGGAGCAGATGGATTCCACGGTAATCGCCACCTCCTTACCGGCGATCGCCGAGGACATTGGCACCAATCCCGTGACGCTGAAGCTTGCCTTGACCACCTATCTGGTGGCGGTCGCAATCTTCATCCCGGTCAGCGGCTGGATGGCGGACCGCTTCGGGGCCAAGCGGATATTCCGGCTCGCACTCGCGATCTTCGTGCTCGGCTCGATCGCCTGCGCGGTGTCCAACTCTCTTCTCGCCTTTGTCCTGGCGCGTTTCCTGCAGGGAATAGGCGGGGCGATGATGACGCCGGTGGCGAGATTGGTGCTGGTTCGCGCCACACCGAGGAACCAGCTTATTTCAGCCATGGCGTGGCTCTCTGTGCCGGCCCTTATCGGTCCCATTTCCGGCCCGCCGCTAGGCGGCTTCATCACCACCTATTTTTCCTGGCACTGGATCTTTCTGATAAATGTGCCCATCGGGCTTGCAGGCATCCTGCTCTCGGGCCGCGTCCTGCCTGATTTAGAGCCGGAACATAAAAAAAAGCTCGATTCCACGGGGTTTGCGCTCTCCGGTCTGGCGGCCTCGGGGATTGTTTTCGGTCTTTCCGTGATAAGTCTTCCTGCGCTCCCGCCCATTATCGGTATTGTCACCGCAGCCTTCGGCTTCGTGATGGCGTTCCTTTATATTTTCCACGCGCGCCGCGCGGCAGATCCGATTTTGAACCTGCGGCTCTTCGCCATCCCTGCCTTTCGCGCCGCTATAATAGGAGGGAGCCTCTTCCGGGTTGGCGTCGGCGCGGTTCCGTTCCTTCTGCCGCTGATGTTGCAGCTCCAGTTCGGGCTGACGCCCTTTCAATCCGGCATGCTTACCTTCGCGTCCGCGCTGGGCGCCATCTCGGTCAAAATGATCGCTTCCACGGCATTGCGGGCCGTTGGTTTCCGCCTCACGCTCATTTTCGCGGCCATCTTCGGCAGCCTGCTGATTGCCGCCAATGCTCTATTCACCGCTGCCACGCCCCATCTCACCATTGTGGCGGTTTTGGTGGCCGCCGGTTTCTTCCGCTCTCTTTTCTTCACCTCCAACAACGCGCTCGTTTTTGCCGAACTCGGAGACCGTGAAGCGGGGCAAGCGACCGCGATCGCGGCCGCGTCGCAGCAGATCAGCATCGCCATAGGCGTGGCGGTGGGGGGAGGCATTCTGGAGATCACCGGCTATGTCACCGGGGAGCCGCTCGGGCGCGACGCCTTTGTCAACGCGTTTGTGATTGTGGGATTTGTGTCGGCGCTGGCCGCCTTGCCGTTCCTGCGTCTTCCCGCCGACACCGGAAGTGCCGTATCCGGCCACGGCCGCAAGCGCGTGGCAGAAGAGGAACAGGCCTTGGCCGCGGAACGGACTGCTCAGCCCTCCGCAGCCTGACGGCCTTTGAAGTCCTTTGCAAGAATGTAAAGCTCGACCGATTCATCGCGGGAAGCAGGCGGCTTGACGTGATGGACCGAACGGAAATTCCTTTTGAGCAGCGACAAGAGCTCGCCCTCCGTACCGCCCTGGAACGTCTTGGCCAGGAAGTTTCCGCCGGTCTTCAACACGGAGATTGCAAAATCCGCCGCCGCCTCGCAAAGCTGCATGGTGCGCAGGTGATCGGTCCGCCGGTGTCCTGTGGTGGGTGCCGCCATATCGGACAGGACCACATCCGGCGACCCGCCCAGAACCTCGATCAGCCGGTCCGGCGCGGCGTCGTCGAGAAAATCCATCTGGAGCACCGCGGCTCCTGGCACGGGGTCCATTTCGAGATAGTCGATGCCGACGACGGAAGGCTTTGCGGGATCGGATTTCACGCTGGCAGCCGCCACTTGGCACCAGCCGCCGGGAGCCGCGCCGAGGTCGATCACCTTCATGCCTGGTGCCAGTATGTGGTGCTTATCGTCGATCTCGATCAGCTTGTAGGCGGCGCGCGAGCGCATTCCCTCCGAATTGGCTCGGCGCACGTAAGGATCGTTCAGATGCCGCTCCAGCCAGCGCCGGGACGAGCTCTTCAAGCCCCGCTTCTTCTTGACCCGCGTTTTCAGGACGCGCGTCCCGGAGCCAGCCTTCTTCTCCTTCGTCACGCCGGGCATGCTCCGTTCTGCTTTCGGCGCCGCCAAACACCGTCGCGCGCCATCATCTCGTTGAGCATGCCCTCCCTCAGGCCCCGGTCGGCGACCCGCAGGCGCTCTGCCGGCCAATGACGGCGTATAGCCTCCAGAATGGCGCATCCAGCGAGCACGAGGTCAGCACGCTCCAGCCCGATGCACGGATTGGCTCTACGCTCGTCGAAGCTCCAGTTCAGGATCGTGTCGATGATGCGGTCGACGCTGGCGCGCTCCATCCAAAGCCCGTCCACCCGCCTCCGGTCGTATCGCTTGAGACCCAGATGAACGCCTGCAAGCGTCGTCACCGTGCCGGAAGTGCCCAGCAGGTGGAACTTGCCGCTGCCGGCCACATGGGCAAGCCTTGTGCCGCCATCGAACTGGGCCAGCATTTCGGAGACGTGGGACACCATGGCCTCGAAAATCACCGGCGTGACGACGCGGCCGCCAAAACGTTCCGCCAGCGAGACGACGCCGGTCGGCAGGGAAGTCCAGGATAAGATGTGGTCGGCGAGCCGGGGCGTGCGATGGCGTGAGAGATCGATCAGCGCGATTTCCGACGAACCGCCACCGATGTCGAACAGGACGACGCCATCCGTATCGCGTGAAACGAGAGAACCGCAGCCGGAAACGGCGAGCCGAGCCTCGGTGCGCCGGTCGATGATCTCAAGGTCGAGACCGGTTTCGCGGCGTACGCGTTCGATGAAGTGAGGCCCGTTCTCCGCGGCGCGGCAGGCCTCCGTCGCAATCATGCGCACGCCGGCCAAACTCCGGCCGTCCAGCTTCTGCGCACAGACGGAAAGAGCCTCTACCGCCCGCTCCATCGCGGCGTCACTCAACCGTCCGCTGGCCGCGAGCCCTTCGCCCAGCCGAACGATACGCGAGAACGCGTCCACAACGCGGAAGCGGCCCGGCCTGCCCGGCGTAGCGACCAGCAGCCGGCAATTGTTGGTGCCAAGATCAAGGGCGGCATAAAGCGCATCGGCATCAGGGGAGCTTGAAAGCCGGGCAGCATAAGCCTTGCTCCTTCGCGCAAATTCTGCGGGTGCAGGCTGCGGTGTGAGGGCAGGCGCCTTCTGTGGCGCGGCTTTCCTGTCGGCGCAAGGCTCGGCTCCGCGCACGAACACGCCGCGCTTGCGCCTTCTCCTGCGTTTTCGTTTCGGCTGCGGAATGTCAACAGATGCGGGACTCGTGACCGGATCCCGTCCGCTGCCCACGCCGCCCCCGGTTGACGCGTGATCGCGAAGGAACTCCGCGACCGGTGGCGCGTCACCTTTTCCGTGGTCGTCCACCGTCTATCCTTCCGCGCCGCGCAGCGCCGAGAAGTGGCGCGCAGCAGGCGCTTCATATCGCCATGTTGGAAACAGATTAGCAGCCAAGAGGCTATCCACCAAGAGCAGACGGAAGCAAATTATCCCACCTTAAGCAGATAGGCATGCCGGCGCCGGTGAATGCGGTTTTCCCGGAATTGGTCAGATGAGAAAAAGATGCGGAAGGGGATTTGAAAGCGGGGCCGGGGTTGACTATTGAAGGGGCATGGCTAAATAGCTGTCACCGCATGGCCTTTGACGGCCGCTGCTGGGGAATAGGTTAACGGTAGACCAGCGGACTCTGACTCCGTTAGTCCTGGTTCGAATCCAGGTTCCCCAGCCACACACCTTTTTCCCTATACAGCACCAAAGGCGAGTCGCTACCGGAGGGGTCGTCTCTACGCCAAATCGGACGTGATCGTGGCGATACGTTCCCCAATGCGCCTTGGCACTTGCAGGACGGCGATGCGGAGATTGAGATCCCCCATACGGCTGAAGGGCGCTTTGCTGATTATTGCACCTGGTCGGCACAGAGCGAAACTCTGTTTCGTTGAGCCAGAGTTTATCCGGCAGGTGAATCTTGGGACATTTTATTTCGCTGGTCCGAATTCCTTGCCAATGCATTCTGGATAGAGACCACAATGTTATCGTAGCCCGTGCAACGACAGAGATTGCCGCTTATCGCTTGGCGGATATCTGCTGCGCTCACCTCCTGATCCCGATTCAATAGCTCAGCCGCCACTAGAATCATTCCAGAGGTGCAAAATCCGCATTGGAACCCATGGGCTTCGACAAATGCCTCGCGAACCACGTCAATCTCTGTGCTGCAATGCTCGATCGTCTGGACATCTGCATCACGAGCAGCCTGTGCCAGCATCAGGCAGGATTTCCGAAGCTCCCCGTTGAACAAAATAGTGCACGCCCCGCAATCGCCGGTAAGGCATCCAATGCGCGTTCCCTTCAATCCGAGAGGTCCCCGCAAGACCTCCGCCAGTAGCATGCGTTCATCGATCTCGACATCTCGGGCGACACCGTTCACCTTCATAGCGATTCTCATGCCGTGGCCTCCGCTAGGGCCTGCTTCACAGCCCGCGTGACAACCGATTTGACGATGCGTTGCCGATATGCTGCTGGCGCGAGTGCATCGCTCCACGGATCCACCAACGCCTCGCTCGCACGTTGTCCGATGTCTTCAGCGCATCCCTTGGTTCGGCATATCCCTTCGACCACATATGGCCTGGAAGCGGCTCCACCGACTGCGATGCGAACATTACGGTCATTATCTGCAAGACACGCCGCCGTAACTATGGGCCAAGAGCTCGTGGCGTGCTTTTGCTTGATGTAGCCGAAGCGATTCCAGCACGAAGGAGGGATAAGGATCTCCAGTAAAACTTCGTCCGGTCGGAGGACATTTGTAAATGCGCCGGTGAAGAATTCCAGCGCCGACAATGTTCGTGTGCCAGCAGCAGAACCCAAACGCATCCGCGCATCGAGAGCCACGATGCTAGCTGGAACATCCGAAGCGGGATTAGAATAGCAGGCCGAGCCGCCTGCGGTCGCTTGACTCAATATCTGCGGCCCACCTGTGATCTGCCTAGAGACATAGGCCAGCAACGGCGCCATCTCGCCGACAGCACGATCAGCCGCGATCGTTTTGTAGGTTGCGGCAGCACCGATCAAGAGGCTGCCATTGCTCTTCGTAATACCGCTAAGGGGCAAATTCCTAAGGTCAACAACAACCGAAGGCTTCACATCGCCAAGGCCCATCAGTGGCACCAGCACTGTGCCTCCGCCGAGAATTTTGGCATCGTTTCGCCCAGAGAGAAGCTCGAGAGCCGCATCCAGCGTCTTTGGCGCAGCGTAGTCAAAACGGTTGGGTATCATGCAGGATATCCAGAAGTGTTGGCGGTGTTGCGGGACAGCGTGTCAGCGCGGCGCGCCGTTCCCCCAAAGCGTCAGCGACGGCGGAAAGCATCGCTGCAATACCGCCACCGACCCCCGACTCGCCTGCGCCCTTCAGTCCGAGGGGATGATATGGGCTGGGCGTACTCATGTGCCCTACGCGGATTTCAGGCAGATCTATCGCACGCGGTAGAAGATATTCTTTAAGACGACGTGCCAGCGGCCTTCTCTGATCATCATAGGCAAGCTCCTCCCACAGGGCGGCTCCGATACCCATGACAATTGCGCCCTTTAGCTGCCCCGTAACCAGCATTGGGTTGATCATCACACCGCAATCATGGACGCAAGCGTAGTCCAAGACCTTGACCGAACCAGTCTCTCGATCGAGCTCGATGGCGGCTGCGTGAACCGAGTAGGGGAAGGAAGAATACGTCGCGATGCGGCCCTTTTCATCGGGAATAACGCTGACATTGATGGGCTGAAAGCTGCGAGTAGCTTCAAGTGGCAGTTCAGTACCCTTCGCCACGATGATGGGATTGGTATGCGCCTGGTGGGAGACTTCTTGAAGAGTTAGGACACCATTCCCCTCACTGTCGCGTATCATGCTCGCCTCTAGGGAGAGACCTTCCGTCGGCGCTCGAAGAATGTTTGCAGCGCATAACAAAACCTTCGCACGAAGATCGCGCGCGGCAAGAACGGCCGCGGTACCACCATAGAGCATCGCCCGGCTGCTTGCATGTCCGGTACCAACAGGCGTTACGTCAGTATCCCCTTGCACCACTTGGACGGATCTAGCATCGACGCCCAGTTCCGCCGCAACGAGTTGGGCAATACCAGTTTCGTTGCCGCTCCCGGGTGAAGTTACCCCAACCAGAACCTGCACGCTCCCGCCAGGAAGGAGCTTAACGGTAGCGGTTTCAAATCCGCTGGGGAATGCACCCGGTCGAGCTCCTCCTTCAGGCGTCAATTCGAACGCGATGCCAATGCCAATAACCTTTTCCGATTGGCGTTGCTTCGATTGCCGATGGCGCCAAGCGTCGTAGCCAAATAGCTTCGTCAGCTTCTCGAGCGCGGTCGGATAGTCACCGCTATCGAGATTGAGACCGGAGGCAAGTTTTTTCGGAAAATCGCCGGCCGCAATCAGGTTCAGGTGCCGCAGGGCCACCGGGTCCATTCTGAGATGTGCCGCGAGCAAATCGATGGCCCGCTCCATCACAGTGTTACCGATCTCCTTGCCATACCCGCGGATAGGTTGCCAAGGCGTGGAATTGGTCGCGATCAATGTCGCGGAGATCCGGCAGTGCTCCACATCGTAGACCGTCGGGAAGACCGTAGCCGTAACGAGCGGCATCGACCAACCATTGCCGGGCCCCGTGATGCCGACATCTGCGACAAACTGGTCTTCGAAGCCAAGAATCCTGCCGTCGCGTGTCGCCGCGATCTGGAACCTATGCTTCTGCCGGCGGCAAGGAGCCATCAGCGTTTCCCAGCGTTCTTCCGTGTAATTGACCGGCCGCTTAAGAAACCGCGCCAAGGCGCATACAAGAACCTCTTCAGGATGCCCCGCCATTTTTAAGCCAAATGAGCCGCCAAGCGGTGGCGCGACCACGCGCACGGCGGTCTCTTGGATATTGAGCGCCGTGGCGATCATCCAGCGGGTTGTGTGAGGGTTCTGCAGGGTACCGGTCAGGGATACGCGTTCAAGTGCCGGGTCCCAATCTCCCGTAAAACAGCATGGTTCCATGGGTGCGGCTGTTGACGGCGCGAACTCAAGCTCCCCGGCAACGACCACATCTGCCAAACGTAGGGCGGCTTCGAAATCGCCCCGATGGATCTCGTCACGGGCGACCACGTTCGTAGCCCAACCGGGGTGCGCAGCGACCGCTCCCGCATCAAGTGCTTCGTCGAAGTCAAGGACCGCTTGCAACGGCTGGTACTCGACTTCGATCAGGTCGAGAGCTGCCTGGGCGCTGTGCACACTGGTTGCGACGACAGCAGCGATTGGTTGACCGATGTAACAAACCTCGCCATCCGCAAGACATCGACCGACAATCGTTCCTCGCCCCTCCACGTCGCTCCTGAAGGGAAGTGCCGCAGGGATCGGCTTTAGATCGTCGAGGTCTACTGCGGTCACAACCTCAACGATATCGGGCGCTGCCTTTGCCTTCATTACATCAAGACTAACGATGCGCGCGCGCGGATGCGGACTGCGCAACAGAGCCATATGGAGGCAGCCAGCTGGGAGTAGATCAGAGGTATAAACCGGCTTCCCACTCACATAACGATGCGCGTCGATGCGAGGAATGGAGCTGGAGACGGCCGATTGCTCAGCTAAGGTAGGCATCGAAGATTTCCTGCGTGTCTACAATCTCGGATCGCGGTTTGCTGAGGGCAATTCCACCCCGCCGCAAGACGTAGACATGGTCCGCCACCTCAAGAGCCATCTTCGTATTCTGCTCAACGAGCAGCACCGTGTAGCCCCGCTCGTTCACTGCTCGGATAATTTTCTGGAGCTCTGAAACTATTATGGGTGCGAGTCCTGTTGTGGGTTCATCCAGCAAGAGCAATTTCGGCCGCGCCATCAAGGCACGGCCCGTCGCCAGCATCTGTTGCTCCCCTCCCGAAAGGGAGGCTGCTCGATTGAACGCCCTTTCACGCAGCCGCGGGAACATCTCATAGATTTCCTCGACGCGCGCCACGACGTCCGACACGCCTGTCTGAGCAAGGACTCCCAGCTCCAGGTTCTGACGAACGGTCATTTCCGGAAAGAGTTCCCTAGACTGTGCTACTAGCGAGATACCGGCAGCGAACACCTTGTGGGATGCCTGACGAGTGATGCGTTCGCCGTTCATGTAGATTTCGCCGCCTCGCAGCGGGATTAGCCCAGCGATGGCATTCATTGTGGTCGTCTTGCCGGCACCATTACCTCCCAGCAGCGCGACGACCTTTCCTTTCGGAACGGTGAAACTCAGGTCACGCAGAACCTCGATCGCACCGTATCCGACAGAAATCCCCTCGACCTTAAGCATGTACTTCTTCTCCGAGATAGGCGGATTTGACACGCGGATCGCGCGCTACCTCGTCCGGCAGCCCATGGATGACGAACCTGCCGTTGTCTAAAACCGTAATTTCATCTGAGACAACGAGAACCAGGGAAAGCACGTGTTCCACCAGCAGAATAGCCATGCCCCATTCAAGGGCGAGTCGCCTTAGCAGCCGATCCAGCTTTTCAATCTCAGCCTCACTAAGCCCAGCAGCCGGCTCGTCCAGCATCAGCACTTTCGGGCGGGAGACGATGGCTCGGGCGATTTCCACGAACCGCTGCTCAGCGAATGTCAACTCGGCGATTGACTTAAACAGGGTATGTTCGATGCCGAGGAAGGCTGCAACGTCCCAAACTTGCTCCTGCTCGGCCCGATCCGGGCCTTCAAAGCCGAAGAGTGCACCGATGCCACGCCAGCCCTTGCCTGCCGATCCACTGTGCAGACCGATAAGAATGTTTTCAAGTACCGTAAGACTCTGTACTAATTGAACTGACTGGAACGAACGTCGGATGCCAATATCCGCTCGCCGATGGGCAGGCAGATTGGTGATGTCTTTCCCTAGATATTGGACCCTGCCGTCGGACTGCGGCACCAGTCCGGTGATCGCGTTGAAGAAGGTCGTCTTGCCCGCTCCGTTCGGTCCAATGAGACCGTGCACCTTGCCAGCCTTGAGGGCAACGGAGACGCTGTCGACCGCAACCAGCCCGCCGAAGCGTACCGTCAGGTTGGATACGTTTAGAACTGGATCAGTCATGGGTGACTCCCACACCAATAGGTTCCAGGTCCTGATCCCGTCCGGGTGTAGCAACCGGACGCCTTTCGCGCACGATGCCACGCACGAGCATTTCACGCGGGAGAATGCCGAACCGAGTCAACGCGCCGGCAATACCCCGGGGCATGAATATCGCTACGATTACGAGCGCCGTTCCGAACATCACCTCCTGCAGACTCTGGAAGTCGCGCAAGAATTCTGGAAGCGTAGTCAGGAGCAGTGCCCCGATGATGGCGCCAGCAAGACTGGCCATGCCGCCTAGCACCACAATTGCTATGTGAATTACCAGCTGGAAAAGTCCGAACGACTGCGGCAGCACAAGGCCGACCGTATAGGCGAACAGCGCTCCACCTACGCCACCGAAGAATGCCGAGAGGCCGAAGGCAATCATCTTCGTGCGGCTGACATCGATCCCGTTGCAGCGGGCTACGATCTCGCTTTCGCGTATGATGACGAATGACCGGCCTATGTACGACTTCAGGATACGCGATGCGAGCCAAAGCATTGTCAGGCAGCACGGCAGAAGAAGATAATATAGGCGTTGGTCGCCGCGAAACACATAGCCGAAAAGATCCGGAGCGCTGACGCCAATGCCGTTCGATCCGTTCGTTACACCCTTCCAGTTGATGAAGACCCACACCATTAGCTCGGCGAAAGCGAAGGTAACGAGTGCAAGGTAGATGCTGGCCATCCGCATTGCCGGCACGGCGCAAGCTGTCCCAATCAATGCGGTCACGACGCCTGCGGCTGGAATGCACACCCAGAACGGCAAGCCGAGCTGACTGGACAATATCGCAGTTATATAGGCGCCGATGCCCATGAACGCAGCGTTGGCGAAGGCGAACTGCCCAGCATAGCCAAGCAGTATGTTAAGGCCGACTCCAAGCACAACATAGACGGTCACGAGATTGACAACATACTGCGTGTAGCCGTTGGTCAGCAACGGGACCGCAAGAAGAGCTGCGGCCAATCCGCCATAAATCAGGGGCTTCTTCATAATAGCGGTTCGATCCATCAAACTCGCTCCACCGGTCGGCGTCCAAACAGGCCGTGAGGACGGACGAACAAGACGATAATAATGATGAGGAACGGAGATACCTGCTGGAACGCCGTTGAGATATAGCCTCCGATCAGCATTTCGATCACCCCAACGAGCAAGCCGCCGACTATCGCCCCGGTGACGCTATAAAAGCCGCCGAGAACTGCGGCTGCGAAGCCCTTCAGCAGGAATTCACTGCCCATGTCAGGATACAGGAGGGAGGTCGGGCCAGCCAGAAGGCCAGCCACTGCGCCGACGGCGGCGGCAAGCGCCCACGTGATAGAGAAAATCCGTCCCGTATTGACGCCCACGATGCGGGCGCCGTTGAGGTTCTGTTGGGTTGCCTGCATTTGCCTTCCGGTACGGGTGTAACGGAAGATCGCCAGCAGCATTAGCGCGATGCCAACTGAAATAGTGATCGTCAGGACACTCTGCGCCGTGACTATCGCGCCAGCGAAGCGAAGTGGTCCGGCATCTACGGCCGGCGGCAAGGTGTACACGTCTGCACCAAAGGGGATGCGCGCCAGCCCTTTGATGATGACGGAGAAACCGATCGCCACCAAAGCAAGCGTTGCATGATGCTCATGTACGATGCCGCGAAAGGCGACCCGCTCCATCACCGCCCCTAGCAACGCACCGGCCAGGACAGCGATGAGGAAGGCAAGCGGATAAGGGAGGCCGACAAGCACGAAGGCAGTATAGCCGGAGAAGGCTCCCACCATCAGCAATTCGCCATGGGCCCAGTTGACGATGCCCTGTGTTTTGTAGATCAACACCAGTCCCAAGGCGACTAGCGCATAGAGTCCTCCATGCGCTAGTCCTGCCGTTAAAAGGGTCATGAACCCCATTTATAACCTCCCGAGTATTACTGCCGCCGGCGGAGCTTGGGCTATTGAGGCCAGGTCTCCCCGATAGCAACAACCTTACCGTCGCGTACCGCCCAGATATGCCCTTCTGTGCAGCCCTGGTGATTTTCGGGAGAGAACGAGATCTTACAGTAAGCGGGACCAGCGAAGCCGTCGGACGTGCTCTCCAGCGCGTTGATGAAACCTTCCCGCGTGAGATCCGGCCCCGCCCGCTCCAACGCATCGACGAATGCATACGCACCCGACATCCCGTAGAACGACAGAGTCTGCAGCTTATCGTTCGGAAAGTGCTTGGCGTAGAGTTCAGAAAACTCCTTCATCTTCTCGCCATCCACCGGCTCAAGGAGATAGGAACTTACATAGAGCTCTGAGATCGCATCGATACCCCCGGCCCGATCCGCAACTGCGAGCATGTCCATTTGGGAGCTGGCGCCGACAAAGGGACCCTTCAGCCCATACTTCTTTGCCTCACGCAGGAAGACAGCCGTCTCATTCGGATAGGTGACGAGAATGACGGCATCGGCATTCGCCTCAAGGCTATGAAGTGCTTGGGTCGTTGCGTCCGACGCATTGCGCTCCAGAACAATGTCTGCGGCGACCTCAATGCCTGCCTCTTTGAGGCCCGGGTAAATCGTCGACAAGTGTGAATCAGCCCAGTCGTCGGTATTCTTGACGATTACCACCTTCTTGACGTCTGGAATCGACTTCACGAAGTTCACCATAGTGACTCCATCGAGGGTGCCGGTTTGCGTGGTAGTGAACATATTTTTAGCGACAGGCGAGGTGATGGAATCGAGAACCATCGCCATCACCATGTAGGGCACTTCACTTGCAATGATTTCGTCCCTGGCCGCGTTCACCGCGGAGCTGCATGTGCCGCCGTGAATGGCGAAAACGTCGCTGCTATGAACCAGCTTCTTTACGGCCGCGCGGGTTTTCGCCGCGTCACAAGCGTCATCTTCATAGACCATTTCGATTTTACGGCCGTGGATTCCACCCTTCGCGTTGATCTCGTTATAGACGGCCACTGCTCCGTTGATGATTGGATAGCCATAGATCGAGACGGGTCCAGTCAGGGGGCCGAACGTGCCAATTCGAATTTTATCATCGGTTACGCCAGGCTCAGCCAACGCCGCAGACGAAACGCCTGCCAGCAGCGCAGCGGCCAAAATAGAGTTGCGCATTGCGGATTTCATTGCCTTCTCCTCCAATCGTCTGAACCCGACGTGCGCATGAAGCCTCACTCCCATTGACGCACGACATTAACTGATCAAACAGTCAGTATTTGTTACTGCAGTCTCGGCCTTAACGTCAAGGGGCGGATTCGGGCCACTTCTGCGCGCATTGCCAAATTTTTTACAAGAGATTGATATATAACTATTTATTGTGCTGACGCCCTGGTGCGCGCGAGCGGGAATTGGCCAATAATCACATGTCTTAGTCGTATCATACTTGACTGATCGATCAGTTAGTGACTTTCTTTTGGAGCCGTGGCCGGCACGTTCGTGGGCTGCGCGGATGACACTGACAAGCGAGATTTACGAATGGCGCGACGCTTTATCGACCTATCCGTCCCTTTGGAGAACGACCTCCCGGCTGATCCGCCCGGGTACGAGCTTTCCATCGACTACAAGAGCCATCAGGACACGCTCCCTATGCTGCTCGGCCGCTATAAGGGGCTAAGCGCAAGGGACCTGCCGAACAGCGAAGCCTTCGCCAATGAGCATATCAAGCTGTCCACGCACAATGGAACCCATGTTGACGCGCCATGGCATTATAGCTCGACCATGGAAGATGGGTCACGGTCATTAACGATCGACCAGATGCCGCTCGACTGGTTCTTTCGACCGGGAGTTAAGCTCGATTTTCGTGAGTTTGAGGACGGTTACGTGGTGCAGCCTCGCGATATCGAGGCGGAACTCGCTCGCATCGGATACGAGCTGAAGCCCTTCGACATTGTAGTCATTAACACTGCTGCCGGCGCCGCTTTTGGCAAACCCGGATATCACAAGCGTGGCTGCGGAATCGGACGGGATGCAACGCTCTACTTGACCTCGCAGGGAGTTCGGGTGGCCGGTATCGACAGCTGGTCCTGGGACGCTTCCTACGAACACATGGCCAAGGTTTACGAAGCCACTAGTGATGCAAGCATCATATGGGAAGGACACCGGGCCGGACGGAAGACAGCATACTGCCACATCGAGAAGCTGCACAATCTGGAAAGCTTGCCAGCCTTCGGCTTCGACGTGGCCTGTTTCCCAGTGAAAATCACCGGCGGCTCCGCGGGGTGGACGCGCGCAGTCGCCATTATCGACGAACCCGGGGATTGAGACACATGAGCACTTTTGCCGATTACGCCGAAAAATACTCCATGATTAAGATGCGTCGCGAGGATGGTATCCTTGAGATGCGCTTCCACACGGACGGAGGTCCTTTTCAGTGGAGCCTTATTCCACACGCCGAGCTTGAACAAGCTTTCCTCGATGTGGGCCGTGATTACGACAACGAGGTTGTAATCCTTACGGGCACCGGCGACGAATATTGCGGCCCGCTGGTCAAGGAGGGGGGCCATCCTAACCGAGCTAATGCCACCCCAAACCGCTACGACCGCATCTACTGGGAAGCGAAGCACCTCCTCAACAACCTGCTCAACATTGAGGTGCCAGTGATCAGCGCGATCAACGGCCCGGCTGTCCGGCATGCCGAAATCCCGCTCTTGAGCGACATCGTTCTGGCTAGTGATACAACTTATTTCATGGATTCGGCACACTACCAGGGTGGAATGGTGCCTGGGGACGGCGTGCACATCATTTTCCCGCTGCTGATGGGCGCCAACCGTGCGCGATATTACCTTCTGACAGGTCAGAAAATCCCAGCAGACGAGGCGAAGGCAGTGGGCCTTGTGAACGAGGTCCTACCCGCCAACGAGGTATTGCCACGCGCATGGGAGCTTGCCCGCCAACTCATGAAGCAGCCGCGTCTCGTACGCCGATACAGCCGGGTTGTGCTGACCCAGGACCTAAAGGAACGCATGCAGGGACTGCTCGGCTACGGCCTGGCTCTTGAGGGCCTAGCACGCATCAAAATGGACGAAAAGTGACCGTCTCGACCATTTCTAGAGGAGGAAGACGATGGTAGCAGCGGCAGATTTTGACGAAGTGGTGGACGTCGTAGCCATAGGCTACGGCTTCGCCGGTGCATGTGCGGCGATCACCGCACATGACGGTGGCGCCAGCGTTATTATTCTAGAGAAGATGCCGCACGGCGGCGGCAACTCTCGTGTGAGTGCCGGTCAAGGTTTCGTCGCTCTCCCGGGCGATCAAGCGATTCAGGATCTCGTTAATTGGTTGGACGCGATGTGCCTCCAGACTACGCCCCGGGATGTACTCGAAGCCTTCGCACGGGGGACGCGGGATCTTCCCCCGTTTCTACGCTCCCTCGGTGGAGAATTCAGCGTACCGAAGACCAAGATGTTGACAGGCCGGTATCCAAGCGCAGTGAAGGGGCCGAACTTTCCGGAAATTGCGACAACTCGATCGATGTTTGACAAGCGCTGCTTGGAAGGTCCAGACGATGTGCCACCATCTCGACGGCTATGGGAACTCTTCTCCAAAGCGGTTGCCGGCCGGGGCATCAACGTCCGCTACCAGACGCCGGCGACAGATCTAATTCGTGACGATAATGGCTCAATAGTCGGCGTTTCTGCCGCGGCGGGCGGGAAGACGATCCGGATTGGAGCACGCAAGGGCGTCGTCATGTCCTGCGGAGGCTTTATTGCAAATCCTGCCATGCGTTGGGACTACGCTGCGCCAAAACCCCTCAAATTCGCCGGCAACCCTGGCAATACCGGGGACGGCATCGGCATGGCGATCCGCGCTGGAGCAGATCTCTGGCACATGACGCGCACGTCGACGTTCATTGGCTTTCAGTCACCAGATTACGAAGCTGCGTTCTGCATCTTCTTCCCTGGTCCCGGCTTTATCTGGGTAGATAAGTATGGACGGCGTTATATAGACGAAACGAGCGTGGAGCTGCACGATTTCGATCGCGTTTTTGGTTACATCGATCCCGACAAGGTTGAGTTTCCGCGCATTCCCACCTGGGGCATCTTTGATGAAGAGACTCGGAACGGGGGAGCGCTAACCTGGCCAATCGCTGGCTACAACCGCGAGACCTACCGGTGGAGCGACGACAACTCGGTCGAGTTGGAGAAGGGTTGGATACGGCGCGCTGAGACGATAGAGGCCCTTGCCGAGATCACCAATATCGATGAACGGACGCTCACCGAAACCTTGGGCCGCTACAATTCTGGCTGTGCCTCGGGCATTGATCCGGAATTCGGTCGACCCGGCGAAACGTTAAAGACACTCGAGCCTCCCTACTACGCGATAGAGCTTCATCCCGTAGCTCTTAATACCCAGGGCGGCGCAAAGCGTGATGCCGCGGCCCGCGTGATAGATACACGTGGCCAGCCTATCCCTGGCCTTTATTCCGCCGGCGAGTTCGGCTCAATTTGGGGTCACCTCTATCCCGGCGGCGGCAACATCACCGAAGCGATGGTCTTCGGCCGTATCGCCGGCCAATCCATCTTGGCTCGGTCGGCATGACGGTATTTGAACAAGCGCGCAAAGTCTCGCGAAGAAGATCTGGCTCAGCGAGGGACACCTTCTTGACCCGTGATTCAGTCAATGAGAAGGATGCGCGCATGAGTCAGAAGCAGTCGTCCAGGGACGTGATTCTCGATGCGGCCGAGAAGGTCTTCGCAACCTTTGGGTTCGAAGGGGCAAGCATGCGTGAGATTGCCAATGAATCGGGCATATCCCAGGCGCTGCTGCACTACCACTTCCAAAGCAAGGACAATCTCTACGAAGAGATCTTTGCGCGCCGTGCCAGGATCATCAATGGATACCGTGCACAACTCCTCGACGAATTGTTCGCCGGGGAGCGAAAACCTGAACTTGAGGATGTGCTGGAGGTGATGTTCTGCCCAGCATCAGATGCGCTTGGCAGCGGCACACAGAGCGAGGCATTCACGCAAATGGTTTCTGCATTAGTCGCGGGCGGAGATGAACGCTCCCGCGCACTAATGATCAAGCACTACGACCCGATTGCTCGGCGGTTCATGGAGGCATTCATGAAACTCGAAACGCCGAAACTCAGCCAGGAAGATGCCGCTTGGGCGTACCTCTTTGCTCATTCCGCACGCATGCAAATCTATGCACACACGGGGCGCCCGGAGCGGTTAACTGGCAAACCTCTGAGCGAGACCCGCCTACGTAGAGTGAAAGATAACGCTATTCGGTACACGGCGGCCGGTATCCGAACCCTTGGCATTAATGGCTCGTCAGTGCGTTCTTCAAGAGAGTCTGCGCATCGCGCTTAACAGCGTAGAAAACGCTGTAGCACTGGCAGTAGTTTCAGCTGAAAAAACTGATCACTCGTGATTTACCGGTAAGGGGAAGAAAATTTCCTCCCTCCTGTTTTCCCCTTCGCTCATTCCTCTTCCCTTTGCCTGAGCGCCCGAGGCCTGTTGGCATCTTTGAGTTTATGCCTTCGGAAAGCCGGATCGCGTAAGGGCCAGGTTCCCTGGCCAACAAAATCCATCAAAACAATCATCTAATACGTCACTCGAGCCAACTTACGCCTCTTTACTTTGCGTTAACACGCAAGCTCTTCGCGACATTTTTTTCAAGCATTCGCAAGAATCGCAAACCCATGGCGCAACCTGAATCCCATACGAAGCTGGCGGTGGGGGGGGGAGGGGCGTTGCGAAGTTTTCGGCCCGTGCTTACGTCGCTGCGCGGCGGCGTTTCAACCGCGCACGAGCCATTCGGGACGATACTCGCCCGGCGGCTTTTGCGCCGTCTTCATGCGAAAGCAGAGCAGCTCCTTTGGAGCGGTTGATGTTTTGCACTCTTCCGGATGTTAGCTTTCAATCGGACATGATATGGGCCGGTGCAGGAGCCGGAGACTAAATTGGCGTGCAGGCCTGTCGAAGAAGCCGACGTTCCAGTGCTTCCCATCGTCTGGGGCGCCCGAAATACCCGCGCTTGATAATGGGGATCATCAATGCTGGATGGTATTGAACCTTGAAGAATAGGATGGTTGGATGAAAGTCACTGTATTCGGTGTGGGTTATGTGGGGTTGGTGCAAGCTGCTGCTCTTGCGGAAGTCGGAAATGACGTTCTGTGTATCGATGTAGATGAGAAAAAGGTGGAGCAGCTCCAACATGGAGTCATACCGATCTATGAGCCCGGGCTAGAGAGGCTGGTGAACGAGAACTGCGCCGCTGGTAGATTGCACTTTACCACCGATGCTGCAGCGGGCATCAATCACGGCAAGGTCATTATTATCGCCGTTGGTACGCCACCCGAAGAAGACGGCTCAGCTGACCTGAAGCACGTTTTGGCGGTCGCAAGCACAATCGGCCAGAACATGGCCGCAGACAAGGTTATCATCAGCAAGTCGACAGTGCCCGTGGGCACGTGTGACAGGATAAGGGAGACGATCAGCGCGGCGCTGTCCGACAGGGGCCTCGAGCGCATCGCCTTCCATGTTGTGTCGAACCCGGAATTCCTGAAGGAGGGCTCCGCTGTCTCCGACTGCATGAAGCCCGATCGAATTATCGTTGGCACTAACAGCCCGGAAGCTGAGGCGGTCATGCGTGAACTCTACGCGCCGTTCAACCGCAACCATGAAAAGATGATCTTGATGGATGTGCGGAGTGCCGAACTCACAAAATATGCCGCCAATTGCATGCTGGCGACAAAGATCAGCTTTATGAACGAAATGGCGAATATTGCCCATCGGTTGGGGGCTGACATCGAGCAGGTGCGGCTTGGGATCGGCAGCGATCCACGTATCGGCTACGACTTCATCTATCCCGGTATCGGTTATGGCGGCTCGTGCTTTCCTAAAGATGTGCGGGCGCTGATCCGCACGGCCGAGCAGGCGGAGTTGGAGCCGAAGATACTTCGGGCGGTGAGCGACCGAAATGAGCGGCAGAAATGGGTGCTGTTCGAGCGCATACGGGATTATTTCGGCCGGGATCTTTCGGGGCGCGTCATCGCGCTATGGGGACTCGCCTATAAACCGAATACCAATGACATGCGTGAAGCACCCTCACGCGTGCTCATGGAAGCGCTATGGGATGCCGGAGCCCAAGTGCAGGCATATGATCCACACGCAATGGGAGAGTGTCGGAAGATCTACGGCGAACGACAAGGTTTGACTTTCTGTGAGACAAAAGAAGCTACATTGGAGGGGGCTGACGCGCTAGCGATCGCCACCGAATGGAAAAGCTTCCGCGCACCTGACTTCGCTCTCATCCGGCGGAAGCTGAAGGCACCCGTCATTTTCGACGGAAGAAATCTATACGACCCGCGCATGGTGGCAAGGTACGGCCTGGAATACTGCAGCATCGGCCGAACGACTGGAAACGCGAGCTAGAGACGCCGCGTCAGGCTGGTGCACTCTCCCCCAGCTCGCCCTTCAGCGTGCATGTTCTCGGGCCGCGCGTGCCGCGCAAGGAGATCTCCCCGCTCGCGATCTTACCGGTGAGGTTAATCTTCTTTATACCTCCCGCACCTTGCCGGTAGACACCTTCAATAACGACGTCCGATCCCTCAACAGTGCCAGTCCACACTTCGAAACGCTTTTCGCGCTGCTGCCAATCTCCCTGACGAAGTAAGAGGGTGCCATCCTCCACTTTTATCTCGACCTGCCGGCTGAAAGCGATGTCTGATCCTACAGGACCGCACTTGAGGATTGCCGCCAAGACGTCGCCTTGTTTCGCGCCATTCTGCACGATCGAAGAGCTTTCACCGGCCGAAAAGGACAGCCCCGCCTTCTCGGCGAGATAGGGGGCGAGAGCTGCAGCATAGGTGGCGGTCATATGGTGGCGGTCGCGCCACACGATGACATTGCCAACCACTGCTCTGCATGTTTCCTTACCGCAGATCGCATCCGTGAGATCGACCACCCGGACGCCCTCGATGGCGCTAGCCGCATAATCAAATAGATCGCCCGCGACCACCTCGGCGCGCGGCGCCAGACATTCGTCCTGATCGCCCGCCAGACAGTCGCCGGGCTCGAACGGCATCCACGGCGTGTCGTGGATAGCAATCACCTTGACGCCTGCTTCCGTCAGCTCTCGCCACACGCTCCGCAGCCCTTCCGCCATCGCATTGCGGTCTATGTTCCCATACCGCGACTGAGTCGTGAACACGATGTCGGTGCCTATTTCCTTTATCTTTCGTATCGCATTCTCACGCCATTCCGAGCATGACGGATACGGCTTTCCTGATTTTATAACGTCGACGCGGCTGAAGGCGCATGCCGATTTCGTGAGGGTGACAAGCTTCCAGCCTTGGGCGGCAGCGATCCTCTCCAACGCAGGCACCCACTGGGCGGCGTGGGAATCGCCGGTAATGACCATCGTTTTGCTGCCATTAGGGTCGCCCAGCGTGCAGCTTATCGGCTCAGCACTTTCTTGATCCTGATGGCACTTCTGGCGGTAGACGACGGGCAGGTCGCGTTTCAGTTGAGCAAGCGCGGGAATGAACTCAACCCCGTCCGGCGAGGGAACGGCTGACATCAGAGCGGCAGGACCTGGATATCGAGGGTCATCCAGATCCACTTGGGCATCTGCCTGCATCGCAACGAACATTTGCACCATGGAAGAAGCAACAACACAGGCTGCAATGGATGCGAGGCCGTAACCTAGCGGGCGCCACTCAATGGGGGCTCGCGCATGCCTGTAACGCTGCTCAATGTGCTGATAGGAAAAATGCGAGAGGATAAGCGTTAGGGCGATCAGTGCGATGCCATCCAACGGGCCGATGCTCTCGGAGCCTACCGAATAGAAGGTGATAAGCGGCCAGTGCCAAAGGTAAATTGAGTAGGAGCGGTCACCCAAATAGAGAAGCCATTTGGCTTCGAACCAGCGCCACCAACCCAGGCGCACGTCACCGGCCAAGATTACCAGCACAGTGCCCAGCGTCGGCACCAGCGCCGCCCAGCCTGGAAATGCCGTCTGGGGCGAGTAGGCGAAGGCCGACCAAACAATGGCCGCGAAACCGGCAACCGCTATCAATGGCCTCACAGCCGCGCCAATGCTGAGGCGGTGTATCGTCAGTGCCAGGATCCCACCGAGCGCCAGTTCCCAAATCCGTGTATGGGTGACGAAGTAGGCGCGAGCCGGCTCATCCGCCGTTATAATCATGGAGGCAGCAAAGGAGGCGGCGGAAATCGCGGCAAGGGCAATGGTGAAGACGCGGCCCACCTGAAAGCCTAGCCGGCGCGCGAACGCCAGTGCTGCTATCATCACCAGCGGCCAGACGAAATAGAACTGTTCCTCGATGGACAACGACCAATAGTGCTGGACGGGGCTCGCTGCATTTTCCGCGCCGAGATAATCGACGGCGAGCCATGCCAGCGCCCAGTTTTGCACGTAAAGCGCGCTCGCGGCGATCTGAGTCGCCGTCTCCTCCCAGCGGGCCTCGGGCAGAAAGAGCAACGACCCGGCAAGGGACACTATAAGGACGACCGTAGCAGCTGGCAGAAGACGGCGCGCCCGGCGCGAATAGAATTGGACCAGGGAGATCCTGCCCTCCCGCAGCGCCGTGCGCGCCAGGAGGCCGGTGATCAGATAACCGGAGATGACAAAGAAAACGTCAACACCGACATAGCCTCCCGGCACCGCATGTGGCCAGACGTGAAAAAGCACGACAAGCGCAACGGCCACCGCGCGCAGGCCTTGGATTTCTGGAAGGATAGATCGGGTTGGGTTCACGTAGACTTCGCCCCGGCTGCAATAAAGGTGTGCTTGAATTATCAATGCTGAGGAGTCAAGTTGGTAAACCCGAGTGGGCGGCTTGCTAGGCTCGTGTCTTTTCTCGAAATACACCGCCCTCTAAGCGATTTCTTGCCGAAGCACCGTGTCCGCAATATAGGCTGCCCAAGATGCTGCTTCGAGTGTCGATTTCCCACGCCTTATGGAAATGGTCGATGTATATGCCAGGATCTACCGAGCTGGTTGGGCGTCCCAAAACCGGCTTCATGCTTGACGACTTTTCCGGCGCGGAATGTTGTCGAACAAGTGAGGTAGACTGATGAAGGGCGGCTCCGGGAGATGTCGGCTGCGGCGTTCGAGAAGCATAATAATTACTCGATGACATTCATTTCGATTCCTCGAGAATGACGTGTTGCAGGAGTTCACCGGGAAACAACACCTTGCCGGTTTTCCCTAAGCTGAAGCTTGCACGTGAACTGAGAAGGTTAGGTCACAACCGGGTAATCGGAAAATTGCAGGGCAGTCGCATGAGATCGAGTTGAGGATACTGCAGGAGGAGAATCGCGCCCTTCGCACTAAAGTGGCATCATTGCGCACCCAGATTGCGGCTGCCGCGGCACTGGATGATCAAACGCCGGCATTCAAAATCCTCACACGGCGATAGCTTATTGCAAAGGTTAAGTCCCTTTCCGATTTGGCTGCCGAAATTGAGAAACTGGAAAGGCGACTGGCTGCAAAGCGGCTCGCATGAGCCACACTGCTCATCCAATCAGCTTAACTGACGTAGTGCCCCATCTCTTGCGACTGGCTTACTACTGATTTGATTCTTCGACGGGAAGCGGACCTTCCGCGATAACCACAGCGAGGCCTTTCTCGAACTCGCGGTGATGATAAAGCCTGAGGCCACGATCAGAGGCCCACGCCTTAACGACCTTTCTTTCTTCCTCGCGGGACGCATCGTCCAGAAGGACGGTGCAGTTTGATGCCATTCGATCGCGGAAATGCGGAACTGCAGGGTAACGCGCAAAAGGCCCCGTTGCCTTAGGCGGTCCGTCGATGACCAGCAGATCGATGTCCTGTAGCGAACCCACCGTTTCAGGCACGGAATACCACTGCCACTCCGTACCGAGTTTTGTTTCCTTGGTGGGCCTCCACGGTGCTAGCGGCGCATGGTGCACAGTAGCAATATCGGCAAATGCATGCTTGGCGAGTAGCTTTGAGGTCGCCTCCGCGAAGGTCGCCTCATGATCCAGACTGTGCAACAGTCCGCCGTCGCCATTGGCCTTCAGCGCAGCGGCAATAACTACTGTCGAGACGCCACTGCCAAGCTCCACCACCAGCTTCGGCTTATGTTCGGAGATGTGCTGGTAGATATGGAGAAGAAAATCGGGCGAGGCGGCCCAGCCTCGAGTGGGAGGCAACGGCAAGTCCAAGCTCAATAGCTTTGAGAGGGCGCCAAGTGCTTCCGTCTGCCGAAACTCATTGAGGGCGGTCTTCTCGACACCGGCAACGACAGCGCGGGTGCTCTCGTCAATCTGCTCACTGAGTCGAGTGAACCTCTTGTCGATTTCGGCAATCGCACCGTCGGCCTGCATCGATAGTTTGGCGTTGATTTGATCGAGAAACTCGCCAGCCATGCTCTCTCTGAGTTCGGCGGTGAGGCGTTTTGCTTGTTCTATGGACAAGTTGATGTCGCGCAACGTGGAAAGCACCAAATTCTTGAATTGGTCCTCAACATCGGCATGCGCGTCTATTTTAGCAGATAGATATTCAATCTTCTTGTCGATGATGAGCACGGAGTCGCTGACGTAGTCCAACGTTTGGTGCGTGCGGCTGGACTTTTTCAGGATACCTCTTGCGTTATTGCGGGTTTCCCAGATGAGAGAGCGAAGAAGGAGCTTGTTGAGCAGCCATTTCAATCCTTCTTTCGCTCCTCGAAACACGAGTACTCTCCATTTATCAGTAATTATGGTAGCGGCTACCAAGCGTAGCACAGGACAATCCCAAAGCGGCTACAGCCTAATCTTTGCCTTTGCCGAGTGGCCATTTGGCCCACTTACCTCACTTTGCAGTTCACGCCTTCACAACCGTCTCGCCGCTAAAACCACGCTTTCCTAAAGCATTCCGTGTGTCCAGCACCAGCTTGGCCTTAGCCGCCACTAGCCCGTAGTCCACATCGTCATGATCGGTCACGAGGACGACTGCGTCGTAGCTTGAGATCGTCGCCGCATCCAGCCCCACCGAACGCTGCCCGTAGTACTGCTCGTGCTCGCGCGTGCGTGGAATGCTCGGCACATGGGGGTCATGATAGTCAAATGTCGTGCCGCGTGCTTTCAGCATGTCCATGATGGCGAAGGCCGGGCTTTCGCGGATATCGGGGACGTTCTTCTTGTATGCCAGGCCGAGGATGAGCACCTTCGAAGCACTCAGCGATTTGGCGAAGCTCTTATCCAGCGCGACCTCAAGCCGGCTGATCACATAGCGAGGCATGGCAACGTTAATCTCGCCCGCCAGCTCGATGAAGCGGGTGGGCACGTTGTATTCCCGAGCCTTCCAGGTGAGATAAAACGGGTCGATTGGGATGCAATGCCCACCGAGTCCGGGGCCCGGATAGAAAGGCATGAAACCAAAGGGCTTGGTGGCCGCGGCATCGATCACCTCCCAAACGTCTATGTCCATCGCGTCGTAGATGATCTTGAGCTCATTGACGAGCGCGATGTTGACTGCGCAGAAGATGTTTTCCGTAATCTTCACTGCCTCAGCTACCCGAGGAGAAGACACCGGCACGATGCGCTCCACTACATTGCCATAGAAGGCCTCAACCAGGGCTTGCGCATCTGCCCCGTCGCCCGAAACGATCTTCGGGATTGTGACCGTTCGGAAGCTGGCATTGCCGGGATCTTCCCGCTCAGGCGAGAAGCCGAGGAAGAAGTCACGCCCGCTCTTCGTGCCGTCGGCTTCCAAGATGTTCTTGACGACCGTCTCGGTCGTCCAGGGCCAAGTGGTCGATTCGAGGATGATGAGGGCACCGGGCTTGCGATTCCTGGCAATTGCGGATGCGGTTTGCTCTACGAAGCTCAAGTCGGGCTCCCGCTGCTTCGTGAGCGGCGTCGGCACGCAAATGACGACGACGTCGCATGAGGCGAGGCGCGCAAAATCGGCAGTCGCCTCGAAGCGGCCAACAGCAACCTGTTCGCGCAAGGACGGCTCAGGCACTGCCTCTATATAGGAGTTGCCGGCGTTCAGGGCTTCGACTTTGGATTGGTCGACGTCAAAACCTAATACCGCATATCCCGCTTTGGCCGCGGCCACGGCCAAAGGCAGCCCGACATAACCCAGACCGATGATGCCCGCGGTCGCCGCGCGAGACTCGATCCTGATTTTGATGTTTTCGGCGCTTACGACGCTCGTGTCCATGTCGGAGGACCTCCATGTTGGAAACGGGATCTAACCAGGGATTCCGGCCGTGAGGGGCACAAATCCACAATTTCGGAGTGGTGACTACGACAGCTGCTTTCTCCAGGCAACATAAAGCTGGACAACAGGTGCAAAATCACTGTCGTAAATCGCGCCATGTCACCGGTGCATCACAATAACGGCGCAGGGTTGCCTCGCAGATTTCGCGTTCACGCGCAGTGGGCGCTTTGTGGAATATGTCGCTTCTCGTTGTGGTCACCTCGATCGTTTTGGCGCTTACATCGAGGAAGAAGCGATTATAGTCCCGTAATGGCCGCCAGCCCAGTATTTGCAGCTTTTCGCAATCGACCTGTTCGCCCGTCACCACATACTGAAACAACCCGGCATCCAGGGCGGCAATTAGTGCCTCTTGTATCGGCTTTTCCGGGTCGAGCTCGAAAATCGGAAGGTGGAAAACTGCTACCGACATGCCCTGACGCCGGTAGCTTTGCAGGACGGAAACTGCATTCCTCAGTTCGCGTCCACCAAGCCTGCAATCAAGAACAAGAACAACATCAAAATAGCGCCTAGCTCCTCGGGGCGATCGCGCCGGCAGCATAGGTTCAGGAACGTAGAATGGCCGGTCTTGCGCATTTCCTCTGAATCGGAGCGGCAGCCCTGAGCGATGAAATCGCAAGTACCGCTCCCGATAAAATTGACGAGCACCCATGCGAAAACCATGGTAGCCGAACGCTTTAGACGCGGTAAGACTGTCTTCCCGATATCGAACCAGCGACAATGGCTTGGCGATGCTGATAACGGATATCCGTCCAAAAACCGCATACAGCCTCTCCAAAAATTCGCTATCCGCTGCAAATCGCACCTCGTCCCAAAACCCAAGTTCCGAAAGAACCGGCTCGCGCCTGAACAT
Organism: Chelativorans multitrophicus; assembly: GCF_011317445.1. Lineage (GTDB taxonomy): Bacteria > Pseudomonadota > Alphaproteobacteria > Rhizobiales > Rhizobiaceae > Chelativorans > Chelativorans multitrophicus. The sequence goes on along the minus strand of NZ_JAAAPL010000001.1, from coordinate 1,040,514 downwards.
GAGAGAGGACGTGTTCAGCCGAAGATATGATCCGAGGCGGCGCGCTCGAACACGTAAATCGTCATCAACGAAATACAAATATGAGTAATTCGCTACAATTCTATCAGTGTGCCTTTCGAGGTGCTCTGCTTGAATTTGCAATTTCTCAGGATGAGACCAGTCATCTGAGTCGTGACACGTCACATACTTTCCTCTAGCGTTCTTCAAACCCAGATTGCGTGCACAGTAAGCTCCAGAGTTCCGCTCCATACGGAGCACCTGAATGCGAGAATCCTTGTTTGCAAGCTTAGTTACAATCGACACCGTCTCGTCAGTGCTGCAGTCATCGACTACATGGATTTCAATATTGCGCCAGGTCTGCTCCTGCAGGGAGCGGATGGCAGTAGCAATGGTGTATTGTGCATTGTACGCGGGTACGATCACCGACACCAACGGGCGCCCGCTTTGATCGGCTTCCGGCCGCAAGCCCGTGGTCAATCGGTCGAAGGCAGGCTCTGATCCAGGTAAAAGCCTCACAGCACTAAGTTTTTCCTGTTGTAGAACCTGGTTGACCGCGGCCAAACGCCCGTCCAGTTCGTCAATAAGACCACTACGTGCCAGAATGAAGTCGGGATGTGATTGCGAGAGCGAGGGGTCTTCAAAGCTTCGAGCCGCTTCTGCCAAGTTCCCAAGTGTGCACAGTGCGGTAGATCGTGCTGTTGCCAAGTGGATCAGCCGACCGCGCCGCCACTCAACGCGCTTCAGCATGTCGGCGTAACTAAGAACCTTTCTCGCATCCTCAATGGAAATTTGTCCGGTGTGCCAACTGATGAGTTCCCAGCAAGCGCGACGTCTTATCTCCCGACTCCTGGAACTCTCTGCCAAGTGCGCGAGCTCGCGGTAGCCGCGCTCAAGGTATCCAAGATTCAGCATGCGAAATCTGTGCTGGCGGATGCGTCGTGCCGCGAGCCCACCCTTACGCGGCAACTTTTCGTAGAGGCGCCTCACGAGGGGCCGCATGCCTGGAGGTATTCTGTTGATGAGTGCTCGCCGTAACTTCATGGGAAGCAATCGCATGCCGTCACGTAGGCTTTGCCAACGTGATTTAGCGCCCTCAGTGCATGTCTTCAGGAGATATGTTGCGGAATCCATGTCGATCCGTTTGGCTATCGGCGTTCGGGAGAGGAGGCGATCTTCAGGCGAAAAGTCTCTGCAAGTTGTACTCCCCACACTCGCAAGAGCACCAGACATGCAATCAAGCGATGCCTGATCGGAAACTGTGTTTGGCGAAGGAAGCGCCAGAAAACCTTTACTGTCGGTAGAGTCACACCAGTAACGAAAGATCGGTATCGGCGCGGGGAACCTGCGGTGAGTTGCCCTCCACGTATGCGCCTTGCCTTAACTGCGACCTCGTCCCAAGTGGAACGGCATGAATGGCTGACAAGAGCCTCATCAATCAAAACGATTTTGAAGCCCGCTGCTCGGGCTCGTCTGCAGATATCAGCATCCCCTCCTGAAAATCGGCGGCAATCGAAACTGCCGATCCGATCAACAAGACTGCGATGAAACGCGAGATTGGCGGTAGCCGCATAGCCGTTACGAACGTATTGATCTTGAGGTATGCCGCGCAACATATCATAGATTTCATACGGTGTCGGTCTGGAGGATCCAGGAACCATCTCGACACGACCTGCGATCAGATAATCCGGACCGAAGCGAGCAGCGCCAGCTGCGATTGAAAACAACCACTGCCGATGCGGTCTGCAGTCTGCATCCGTAAAAACCAGCCACTGCCCTTTGGCATTTTCAATGCCGAAGTTCCTGGCCGCATAGGAACCTGCCGTGTCGCAACGTAAGACACGAAAGTTTGCTCGCATGTTTTGGGGAATGCTGATGCTTTGTGAGCCGTTGTCAACCAGAAGGACCTCGTAGTCTAATGCCGGGAAATCTTGATTGGACAAGGCGTCACAAAGCTTAGTTACCAAGCCCCACTGTTCATAAATCGGTACGATAACAGAGATGCTCGGACTCATTGGAATTGCTACTCTTTAGAACCGTTCAGTAGAGAGCCGCTTCACATTTGCACAAAGTGAGCTTCTCATTTCAGCTTCGATCCGAAACCGCAAACTGAAATAGTCTGCCGAGCCGGTGCTCGCCTCATCGCAGCCCAGAATTCAAGTCGGTGAGTTCTGTCGCTCTATCTTCCGGGTTTTCATCCACGTCTGGTATTCAGGATACACCTCACCTACTCTGCCTAATGCAAGAATTTCGCCTTGATCGAGCCATGCAAGAGTATCCACCCATTCCTCAAGGACACGGCGTGAGTGGCTGGCGAGCAAGAGGATCTTTGCCCTTTCCACTAGCTGTGCCTGCAAACCGCTTACCTTGGTGCTAAGCGAGGGATCGGCTGCATTTATCCACTCATCCATGATCAAAATTTCGCCGCGCACCAGACGCAGCAGACTCATCACGAGTCGTGACCGCATTCCGGCCGAATAGCTTTGTATTGGCAACTCAAAATACCCGCCGAGCCCGGAAAGCGCTTTCACCTCTTCCACATGGGCGGCGATTGCGCTCTGCGGCACACCCATATAGAGGCATTTCAGCTCCGTATTCTGCCGCCCCGTCAGCGCCGGTTTCATGCCTGATCCGAGTGCGAATTGCGGGCTCACCCTGCCTTCGATTGCCACCGTTCCGGATTGCGCGGCGAGCGCGCCAGCGCAGAGCTTTAGCAGGGTTGATTTCCCCGAGCCGTTGATGCCGACAAGACCGACGCGATCGCCATCGTTGAGCGATAGCGTGATGTTCTTCAGCGCCGTTATTTCAAGATAACGCCTCCCAGCCACGATTTGCGCACCGACTGCGCCGCGCTCCAGACTTTTTACCTTGGCGCCAGACTTTCTGAGAAAGTAACTGACGCTGGCGTTCCTGATGTTGATCCTGGCCATGGCTATTTCAGATTCCTCACAAAGGCCTGGGAATGGTGATAGGCGATGTAAGCTGCCACGCAAACAATAACTGACAGAATGGCCGCAATAAGCCACGCCTTCAAATCCAAGGCCTCAATGCCGAAAACCTGTCTCGGCAGCGAAAGGTAGTAGGCCGCGGGGTTATATTGCACCAGAAAGGCGCGGGCTCCACCTGTGGTGTCAGCCGCGCTCCAAAATACCGGCGAGGCGAAAAACATGAAGCGCGTTCCGACACGAAACAGCGACTTCATGTCAGGGTAGAAGATGGTGGTTAGGTTCACCAGGTAAGCCGTGCCGACTGAAGTCAAGACAATGAGTGCGATGAACGGCAGGAAGAGGCCAAGTCTAGTTCCGAATTTCCCTGGATCAATTACCAGAATAAGGACGACCACCAATGCCAGGTTCAGAAAAAATTCGAAAAGCCGATCGACAAGAAGCTTTCCGAAAAGACCCGCTAGCGTAAGATTGTTATGGACCGCGAACTCGAAGCGGCTTTGGATCACATCGGTGCTGCCGGTGATAGAGTCGGAGATAAAACCCCAAAAGATGTAACCGACTAGGACGTAGAAAAAGAAATCGGTCAGCGGCATCGTATCGGAGTGGCGGAAAACAAGTGCAAGCATCGCCGAGAAAATTAGCGAGGATAATGGCACCCACAGAATCCCCAAGTGACTTCCGCGATTCTGCGATTTCGCCTCTATATAGCTGATGTGGAAGAAGCGTATGAGGCCCGAGAGGTATGGCCGGATGCTTTTCCAGATTACCATGATCCATCCACTTGAGACTTGAAGTTGGTTGGGTCGCTTACAGCCTAGCGGCGGCAACCGCAACGGTGCTTGCCCGCATTGGCTCTCCGGAATGCATCGCTGGTGCCCCAACGAGAACCAAGATCTATAAAGCTGATTTGCACCGTCAAAAGCGATTTGCGGAGCGGGCAAGCAAGAGATATCAGGCCCGTGTTGGATCTGACAAATCCGGTGAAAGCTGAGTAAAATGAAAATCTGGTACGTCCGTGATCTCGAGCCGGTTCCTACGGATCCCGGCAATCCGCGGCTCTTACGTGCTGGTCTGCTAGCCACGACACTTTCTTCTCTCGGACATGAAACTACTTGGTACACCTCCACCTTCAACCACTATTCGCGACGGCAGCGGAAAGCCGAGATACTCCGGCCAAGCGAGAACCTGAGCATCCGGGTCCTTCCGGCCCCCGGCTACAGCCGGAACATCAGTGTGAAGCGCGTTTTCCACAATCGGAGCTTTGCGCAGGCATTTCTGACTGTAGCAAATGCGGCGCAGGAACTGCCGGATATTCTCGTCGCGGACCTGCCGACCACCGACGCAGCCGCTGCCGCAGTTCAATTCGCCCGGCGGAGAGGAATTCCGACCGTAATTACCATCAGAGATTTGTGGCCGGATTTCTTTGCTGATTTCGTTCCATCCGCGTTAAGCCCGTTTGCGAAACTCGCTACATTGCCTCTTGAAATGCAGGCACGGTTCGCCTGCCGCCACGCGACCTCTTTGGTGGGGATCTCCGAGCAATATCTTGAATGGGGGAGGGAGAAGGGCGGTCGCACTTCCGTCGAACACGATCGCATCTTCCCGCTTGGCTATCTCAAACCACGACAGCTCGAGAGTGATGAAATCGACAAGATTCTCGGTCAAATGGGGATCAGTTCAGATCAGCACATCGTCTCGTTCGTCGGATCGTGGGGTGCCACATACGATCTGTCCCTCGTTTTGGAAGCAGCCCGTCTACTTGCGCATAGAAAAGACGTCGTCTTCGCCCTGGCGGGCAATGCCGCTGAAAGGCCTGATCTAGAGCGTTCGTTTCGAAAACTGGACAACACTGTCCTCCTCGGTTGGATAAGCCAGCCCGAGGTCAGCGCGCTTTTAACGCGATCCTCTATCGGGCTGCTGCCATACGCGAAACAGGCTCCTCAGGGGCTACCCAACAAGGTTTACGAGTATTTGGCATTCGGCACCTTCCAACTTGCCATCCTGGGAGAAGAAGCGGAGCACCTATATAGGGAGACGGCAGCCGGCCTTAATGTTCCGAATGCATCACCGCTTGAACTTGCAAATGCCATCGAAGCAGTGCTCTCCGATAGCCGTCTGATCAAGGCGCGAGAGGAACGCATCGCGATCTTCAACACCCGCTTCGACGCACGGAAAATTTATCGCGACATAGCAGATCACATAGTCAAGGTGGCAAGTAAAAAGCTTTGATCGGTCAATGTTCCTCTGCCTTCATCGCGTCAGAGATTAGAAATTGTGCCGCCCTGTGGAGCTAACATCGCGGGATCTTTCGACCCGCTCCACAGAAACGCGTTCACATGCACCGCAAGGCATTGGCGTTTGGCGTTGCCGCGAGCCGAAACGAGCCAATGGCTTTACGATCTCACCCATGAATCGGCAGTATTTGGCGACGATCTGCCCGATTGCCCCGCACAATCCGCTTTGTCATAAAGGCGGTGAAGAGGGAAGGGACCGATGCAGCAGCCACGAGTGGAAGGCGATTTTGAAGCCCGGGTGCGCGCAAGCTTTGCCCGGCAGAAGGCGATGGCCACCATCGGCGCCGAGCTTACATTGGTTACCCCCGGCATCGTCGAGATAGAGATGCCTTATTCCGAAAGCCTCACCCAGCAGCATGGGTTCCTTCATGCCGGCGTTATCTCCATGGCACTCGACGCCGCCTGCGGCTATGCTGCCTATTCGCTGATGCCCACCGATGCGGGCGTGCTCACAATCGAGTTCAAGGTAAATCTGCTGGCGCCGGGTAGGGGAGAGCGGTTTCTTTTTAGGGGTTCGGTCACGAAGCCTGGCCGAACCATTATCGTCGCCGACGGTCAGGCCTACGCCTATGACGGGGACGGAGAGGCAAAGCTGATCGCCACGATGACCGGCACCATGATGACGATCGTTGGTCGGCAGGAGATTGCGGGGTGAGGGAAGTTCCGCTCACAAGGCTCGGGGGCCAGCGCGTGCTTTTCGCAATGGCGGCGGAGCCGGAATATGGCGCGCATCTCAAAAAGCGTTTCCGGCCGCTCATAACGGGTGTCGGGCCGGTGGAGGCTGCGGTTGAGCTTACGGCTGCGCTTTCACAGCTCAAATCCGAAGGCGAAGCGCCGCAACTGGTTGTCTCGCTCGGCTCCGCCGGCAGCCGCATGCTCGAGCAAACCGAGATCTATCAGGCAAGCTCCGTCTCCTACCGGGACATGGATGCTTCTCCCTTGGGCTTCGAAAAAGGAGTAACGCCCTTCCTAGGCCTTCCGAAGGAGATGCCGCTGCCTTTCCGCATTCCGGGGATCAAGACGGCTACCCTTTCGACGGGCGGCGGTATCGTCAGCGGCGGTGCGTATGACACCATCGCTGCGGACATGGTCGACATGGAAACATATGCCTGCCTGCGCGCCTGTCAGCATTTCGGCGTGCCGCTAGTAGCACTTCGCGGCATTTCCGATGGCGCGGAAGAACTTCGTCATGTCGGTAATTGGACGCAATATCTGCACATTATAGACGAGAAGCTCGCAGCTGCGGTGGACCGGCTGGATACAGCGATCTGCGATGGCGATTTGCTATGCTGCTCGAGAAATCCCGATTCCGCCTGATCGGATCTGATCGGGTGGCGGAAAACGCATGGTGCTGAACGGATTGCGGCAAAAAACCCCTATCGAACCCGTTGCGCGGGATCGCTTCCTTCTTTAAAGCCTCGCCATGACCATTACCCATCCCGACACTGTTCTGATCATCGATTTCGGCAGCCAGGTCACGCAGCTGATCGCCCGGCGCGTCCGCGAGGCCGGCGTCTATTCCGAAATTGCTCCCTTTCAGTCAGCCGAAGAGGCTTATCTGCGGCTCAAGCCGAAGGCGGTCATCCTTTCCGGCAGCCCGGCCTCGACCGTCGAGATCGACAGTCCTCGTGCGCCCGATGTGATTTTCCAGTCAGGCGTGCCGGTTCTCGGTATCTGCTATGGCGAGCAGACCATGTGCGCCCAGCTCGGCGGCAAGGTCGAATCCAGTGATCATCGCGAGTTCGGCCGCGCCTTCCTCGAGATCGAGGAGGATTGCGGGCTGTTCGCCGGCATCTGGGCGCCCGGCACGCGCCATCAGGTCTGGATGAGCCATGGCGACCGCGTGACGGCGCTTCCGCCCGGCTTTAAGGTTGTCGGAACTTCAGCGGGCGCGCCTTTTGCGGCCATCGCCGACGATAAGCGCAAATATTACGGTGTGCAGTTCCATCCGGAAGTGGTCCACACACCCGATGGCGCAAAGCTGCTTGCCAACTTCGTTCACAGGATCGCGGGCCTTAAGGGCGATTGGACCATGGCCGCTTATCGCGAACAGGCGGTGGATGCGATCCGCGCCCAGGTTGGTTCCGGCAAGGTGATCTGTGCGCTCTCCGGCGGCGTCGATTCCTCCGTCGCCGCGCTTCTCACCCATGAGGCGGTGGGAGAGCAGCTCACCTGCATCCTTGTCGACCATGGCCTGATGCGCAAGAACGAGGCGGCGGAAGTGGTCTCCATGTTCCGCGAGCACTATAATGTGCCGCTCGTGCTGGTCGATGCTTCCGACCGTTTCCTAAGCGCGCTCGAGGGTGAAACCGATCCCGAGAAGAAGCGCAAAACGATCGGCCGTCTCTTCATTGAGGTGTTCGAGGACGAGGCAAAAAAGCTGGGTGGCGCTGATTTTTTGGTGCAGGGCACGCTCTATCCGGACGTGATCGAGAGTGTCTCCTTCACGGGCGGCCCCTCGGTCACCATCAAATCGCACCACAATGTGGGCGGCCTGCCCGAGCGCATGAACATGAAGCTGGTCGAGCCGCTGCGCGAGCTCTTCAAGGACGAGGTGCGGGTGCTCGGCAGGAAGCTCGGCCTGCCCGACCATTTCATCGGCCGTCATCCCTTCCCGGGCCCCGGCCTTGCCATCCGCTGTCCCGGCGGGATCACGCGCGAGAAGCTCGAAATCCTGCGCGCGGCCGACGCCATTTACCTCGACGAGATCCGCAAGTCGGGCCTTTACGACGCGATCTGGCAAGCCTTCGCCGTGCTTTTGCCGGTACAGACCGTCGGGGTGATGGGAGACGGCCGCACCTATGAATATGTCTGCGCGCTTCGCGCGGTGACGTCAGTCGATGGCATGACGGCTGATTTCTATCACTTCGACATGGAGTTCCTTGGCCGCGCCGCCACCCGCATCATCAACGAAGTGCGCGGGATCAATCGCGTGGTCTACGATGTGACGTCCAAGCCACCTGGGACTATCGAGTGGGAATGATTCTCGCCCATCCGAACGCCGCCGATTTTGCGCCAGAGTTCGACCTAACACACTGAAATATAGAATGTTTGTGACGGTGCCTATCAATGCCTATCGGTGGGCATAGATCGCATGTACCGTCACGGCTGACGGCCCTTGCCTATATTGATCCCTGCTGAATTCGAAAGTACCGTCACGGGAAATGAGGCTCGTGACGGTACTTTCTATGGCTTAAGCCATTGTAAGAATGCGCATGTTTTAGGCGCGAGCCTCCCAAAAACCCGCGTTACGGTAGTTTTTCGGAGGTGATACGGCAATGCTGACGGATGCCGCGCTCCAGGCGCTAAAACCAAAAGACAAAATATACAAGGTCGCGGATCGCGACGGCATGTATGTCTGCGTCATGCCATCAGGAGCCACATCTTTCCGGCTGGAATACCGGCTGCATGGCCGACGGGAAACGGTCTATCTCGGCAAGTATGGGCGTGATGGCATCTCTCTCGCGCGGGCGCGGGAGCTGTGCCTGGATGCAAGGCGGGCGATCAGAGAGGGACGTTCACCGGCGATCGAGAAGCAGCGCGAGAAGCGCCGCCTGAAGGAGGCCAAGAGCTTCGGCGAGTTCGGCGAGAAATGGCTGGTGAATGCCCCGATGGCAGACAGCACCAGAGCATGCGCGCGCGCCATCTTCGAGCGTGAGCTGCTCCCTGTCTGGCGCAATCGCCTTTACGGAAATCACGCCGGACGATCTGCGAGCGCACTGTGCCAAGATCGTCGAGCGCGGCGCCCCGGCCACAGCGATCCATGTTCGGGACATCCTGAAGCAGATCTACGGCTTCGGATTCTGCATGGAGAGAAGGTGCCCAACCCAGCGGATGAGGTTGGACCCGCCGCGATCGCGATGTTCGCGCCGAGGGATCGGGCGCTCTCCCCGACCGAAATCCGGATCATGCTGAGGCAGCTTGAGCATGTACCGACGCTGCCGACCATTCGGCTGTGTATGAAATTGTTCCTGCTGACAATGGTGCGAAAGAGCGAACTCCAGGATGCGGTCTGGGACGAGGTGGATTTTGAGAATGCTGTCTGGACGATACCGAAGGAGAGGATGAAGCGGTCGACAGCCCAGGCGACTGCCGGCATGTAGGGGGCTTTCGCCGAAGCGCAGTCGATAAGGTAAGTGCGGCGATCCGTGGTGATGACGAGGTTGATGGTGATGTCGGTGCGGGTCGGCTTGACCAGCACATGGACGCGCCGTGTGGCGCCGCTGCCGCTCTCGGTGTCGCCGATGATCCAGCGGACGGTGTCGCCGGCGGCGATGGGTCCAGCGCCGGTCAAGCTTCCACCCGGTTCGAGCGCGATTCGGGGGGGACGTTTAACTATCGAAGACCTGATTGGCGGAAGCCAAGTGACGAGTTCCTCGACTTTCTCGAAGACCACGGACAGCCCATCGAACCATAACTTTAAACCGGGACCCAATGACGACACGTCACCAGCGGGTGCCCCATCACTGTGTCAAGCGCAAAACTTGCCAGCCTTTCCAAGTTGCGCGTTTTTTTGGGCGCACCCACGTGTCATGACGATATTGAAATGATGCACGAACAGTTCGCTCCCCGGAAGTAACCGGAGAGCGAACGGCCAGCATAGTGGGAGGGGATTTCAGGCGGCTGGAATGAGTGGAATGCTGCGCACCATTGGTTGCTCGGAAGCACCGATGGAAACGCGCGCGTACGTCGCATCCCGGATTTTTCCTTCCGCGATCAACGAGTTTCCTTCGGAAGACGGCGTTATCGCCAGATTTCTAACCTGTGAGTTTTCCGTAATGGGTCCGATCGCCTGAACCACCACCTGATCTGCGGGCAGCGGTGAGGTCGGCTTGTTCTCGTTCAGGAAGATCAGTTCCCATTTACTCGGCTCCAGCGAACGCACTTCAACCTGCAGCCCATCGTTGAACACGGCTACCGTGCCGCCGTTTGGACCCTTCGTCGCTTCGATTGGCCGCGAGCCGCGCAGAAATGCTTCGCGCGTATGGAAATGCGTATCGTGCCACACTCGCACGCGTACACGATAGGCGTTGGCTGTATCGCCACTAGCAATCACAGTTGAAGGATTCGGTCCCTCCGATACCTGAAGTGGGGTGACCTTGCCGGCGATGTCGATTGCGTCTACCCCGATTTCAGCGACGGGAGGCGCAGAGTAGCTTGAGTTCCCCTCCTCGCTGAAAACGATTTCCCATTGGCCGGAACCCTTGTCGATGACATTGACCAACTGACCATGTCCCATGTCAATGAATGGCTTGTCTTGCATTCCAGTTCTCCTTTCAAGCTGTGTATCGCGTTGGACAGTTGATGCGCTTGAACCAATCCTGTTGGAGGGGATAGCTCACGACACATTAATGATGATGCGAGCACGAGGCATGCGCGCCTCCGCAGCAGCCGTGTACTCTTGCGCGCCTGGATCTCACCTCATCATGGGAGGGCCGAAATATTCGCTTCGCGACAACTCCGGACACGAACACGATCGCAAGGCTGACCGCAGCGATGATCATTCCACGCTCCAGATATGTGCCGTCTTCAAATTCAGCAGCGCTCTGTCCGGCTATCCAGCCGGGGATCAGCATGCAGATGCTCCACGCGATCGCAGACAAAACATTCGCAATTTGGAAGCGGAAATGACTCATCACCATCATGCCGGCCAGGAGCGGAACGGTGGAACGTATCGGTCCAAGGAAGCGGCCAAGGAAGATGGACGCCAGCCCGTATTTCCTGAAGAAGAGTCGTGTGCGCGCAGTGCCGTTTCGATATTTCTTCAACGGCCACCTGTAGGCGAATTGCCAACCCAGCTTACGTCCCAGCCAGTACGAAACGGCGTCTCCTAGGATCGCACCTAAAATTGCGGAACCGACGATCGGCCCGGCTTCAATGGTCCCGCTGCCAATTAGCCCTCCGAGGATTATCATCAGAGCGGTGGCTGGTATGGCGAATCCGATTATGAAGAGCGACTCTCCAAATGCGATCAGAAACGCTGCCACCGTCGCATAGACCGAATTGTGTTCGATAAAGAGCACCGCATACTCGATAAGCTGATCCATTATCACTTCCTGTAGGAGGGGATGATGATCTACGCACCTGTCATTGAGACAGCGAACATTTTAAAGATACTTGGTGATCGCCTTGAACTCGTCGATCGGCCTACGTTCCTCTCTAGGAAGCGTTCCGACCACCTCTTCGAGGCAATGATCGAGATGATCCTGGATGAGGGTCTTCTTGGCCTGGGTGATCGCCTTTTCAACAGCGAACAGTTGTTGGGCGATATCTAGGCATTCCCGCCCATCCTCCAGCATTTCGACTACCATCCTCAAATGTCCATTGGCACGCTTCAACCTCTTGGCGATCGTTTCGTGATGATGATGGATGGTGTGGCCATCGGAACGTTTTTTCATATTAGCGCAGCATCCAGTTTTCGGTTTTTGGTCAGTTCACCAAACACTGTTCTCATACGAAATTCCTTACAATGGCGAAATCCCCATGACCGCGCTTTCCAGGCTGGAGGAGATCACATTGAAGACTGCACCCGTTCGACAACGGGATTCGTCCTGCTCAAGGCCGCCTCCTCCTCATGGTGCGGGTTCATAATTCCTTCGATGCCGTGATAGCCCATGTAGAGCCCGACCAGCACGATCAGTGCGCTGGAAAAATATGGTGCTCTCGCGGCCGCCGTCGAAAGCCAGCTGAACTTCTGGGTCGCCTTCCTGACGCCGACCGCAGCCACTGCTCCGACCACGACCAATGTGATTGCCAATCCGATTGAGAAGCAGAGAACAAGAACCGCGCCGAGCGATAGCTTCTCAAGCTGGAGACACAGCAGGAGAACGGTGATCGCAGCGGGACAGGGAATGAGACCGCCGGTAAGACCGAACAGGATGATCTGCCAGGTCGTAACCTGCCGGTTTGCGAAACGCTTGCGGATATCATTGGCGTGCGAGAGGGCATGAGCGTCCTGGTACCCCTCCGTCTGCAGGTTCAATCCGGAATCATCCTTGGAAACAGCGGTCGATTCCTGCTGGAATGCCAGATCGTAATCATGCTCATGGTCGCCATGATCCAGGCTCAGGCGCGCGGTGAAATTATATGGCTCCGCAATCGTTTCGATCGATTCCATGTAACCGTCACGGTCGACGAAGGTGAACTTCTGCTTCGATCCGTCTGGCCGCTCGGTGGTAACGATCACGTCATCGGCAAGCCACTTATCACCACTCACGACCTTCAGGCGCCAGAACGCTGGCTTCTGCGGAGTGATCTCCATGGACATGAACCCGTGTCCGGTATCAACTTTTTGCGTGATCACGGATTTGTCGCGTGTCTTCTCCCACCGCGCGACGTCGCGCTCATACTGCTTTGCAGCTACCCGCTCCCTCCAGGTCTGGCGGAACATCCAGGCGGCGACACCTATGATTATGATTGCTGAAACCAACTGGAAGTAAGGCTCGGCGACCTCAGCGTCCAGATTTGAGAAGAGATACATGCCGCCTAACGCGATACCCCAAACCACCAGCGTGTGAGACACCGTAGCGGCCAGTCCGAGCAAGACAGCCTGCACGACGGTTCCCCTGACCGCTACAATGAACGCTGCCATCATCGTCTTTGAATGACCGGGCTCCAGACCATGCAGCGCGCCCAACAGGATCGCACTAGGAATGAATAGCCAAGCCGAACTGCCTCCCTGGGCAAGAAGTGAACTGAAAGATTCCATATCCTCTCTCCAATCTGCTCAGAACGCCACATAGACAGCGGCACACTGAAATTTTTGAACGGCGCCAGCAGACGGATCCCCTCGTCCGCGAGAATTCAAAAGAATGCCGCTGCGCAGAGAGCCTGCTCTCTGCGTTGAAGTGATGCCTTCCTACGTCAAATTCGACCCATTTATATCCTATGAGGGGGGATGGGATCAAGAGGATATTTCTTATCGTCTCTGAAAATTAAATTGGTAGTGGAAGAAAATCGCGATGACGATAGAGTCGTCCCAAATACTTGGCGCAACAGATAAATCATCCCGGTGAACCGATACGGCCCATCAGGCACACATTACGATCAAAGGTCTTCTTATATTATCTATTATCTTCTTAGCACACGCACTTATTCCGAACCAACGCGGACTCGTTTGATGAGATTCCGGGAATTGCCTGCAGAAGAGAGTAAGTGTACTGATTTGATGGCTTGGTGAATATTGCTTGAGTGGGACCCTCTTCAACTACATTCCCAGCCTTCAAGACGATTATGCGATCGCTCACTTGACCGGCGACGCGCAGGTCGTGCGTGATAAAAAGCATGGTGAGTCCAAGTCGATCCCTTAGGTCCGCAAGAAGTCGCAAAATCTGCGCTTGAACCGTAACATCGAGAGCAGAGACAGCTTCGTCCGCAATAAGAACCTCCGGCTTCGCGGCGAGAGCCCTGGCGATACCAATGCGCTGACGTTGCCCGCCGGAGAACTCATGAGGATAACGGTCGAGTGCATTTCGTCCCAGACCGACAATCGTGAGCAGGTGCTCCGCGAGTTCACGGGCTTCGCGTGACGCAACCCCCTGCGCAATTGGTCCGGCCGATACCGCATCCACGATCTTCTGGCGAGGATTCAGAGATCCGTACGGATCTTGGAATACGATCTGCACCTTGCGGCGCAGTTTCATTAGGGCCTCTCCTTTGAGGCTCAGCATATCTGCCCCGTCAAGACGGATCGAACCGGTGTCTATCGACGTGAGACGCGTCAGGCATTTTGCAATTGTTGATTTGCCGGATCCGGACTCCCCTACAAGCGCGACAACCTCGCCTTTGCAAACCTTGAAATTGACATCGTTCAGGACCCTCATGTCCTGCCTTCTGAAGATGCTCGTTGCCACTCCATACGTTTTGCTCAAGCCGCGCACTTCGAGCACCGGTGTCGATCGCTCGGCAACCGAAGCCTTATGCTCATGAAGGCGCGGAACAGCTGCGAGCAATTTTCGAGTGTAGCGGTGCTGCGCGCGAGCCAAAACATCTTCCTTCGAGCCGAACTCGACAAGGTTTCCGCTTTCCATGACAGCGACTTCGTCGGCAATATCCGCCACGATCCCAAAATCATGCGTGATGAATATGAGTGCCATTCGGGTTTCAGCCTGAAAGTCGGCCAACAAGTCAAGAACCTGTCTTTGCGTCGTCACATCGAGCGCTGTGGTCGGCTCATCGGCAATAAGCACCTTGGGCTTCATTGCCACGGCCATGGCTATCATAGCACGCTGCCTCTGACCGCCTGACATGCGGAACGTGTAGGATTTCGAGATGCGGGCCGGGTCCTTTATCCCGACACGCTCGAGCAAACCTTCAACCCGGTCCCGGACTTCCGCCTTCCTGAGGCGCAAGCCGTGTGACCGGTAAACTTCAGCAATCTGCTGCCCGACTGGCATCAGCGGATTCAAGGCAGTCATCGGCTCCTGAAACACCATTCCGATTTCCCGCCCTCGAATACGGCGCCACGCACATTCGTCTAGCGACAGCAAGTTTCGGCCGCCAAGGCGTATGGAACTCTGTTTCAAACAGTGAAGGGTTTGCGGTAGGAGCCCTGCAACGGCTTGTCCGATAACCGATTTCCCCGACCCGGATTCGCCCACAAGACAAAGCGTTGAACCGGACTTCACGCTGAACGAAACGTCCTTAATCGCGAGAGCCCTGTCGGCGCCGGAAGGAAGAACGATGCTAAGCTTTTCTATCTCGAGCACTTTGTCCTCACAGCATGCTTTGCTTGCGTGCACTACCTGAGCGCGCAATTCCGTCAGAGAGAAGCGTAAGTCCGAGTATGGTCACAAACAGCGCAACCCCCGGAAAAACGCTCATCCACCATGCTTCCCGGAGTTGCCCCTGCGCGTTACCGATCATCATGCCCCACGACATTCTAGTCGTGTCGCCGAGCCCGAGAAAGCTTATCGTCGACTCTGTCAGTATGGCGCTCGACACCTTCAGGGATGCCGTAGACACAATTGGCCCGAGCGCATTCGGTAGCATTTGGGAAAGAATGATTTTTGTGTTTCGCTGACCGAGCACGATTGCAGCCAGAACGAATTCCCGACCGCGCAGCGATAAGAATTCAGCACGGATCAAACGGGCGACCGGTGCCCAGCTCACAATTGTGATGGCGATCACGACGGACCAGATCGATGGCCCAAGAACGGCGACCAAAACAAGCGCGAGTGCCAAGCCTGGCATAGTTTGCAGGAACTCGGTGAACCTCATCAAAATATCGTCGACGATTCCGCCATAGTAGCCGGCAAATGCGCCTACAACGATTCCCAAGACAATTGCCGCGCCTGCTGAAGCGAGTCCGACCAGCAACGACGATTGAGCACCGTAGATCACGCCGGAAAGGACGTCGCGACCCAGCATATCGGTGCCGAGCAGATGTTCCGGCGAAAGCGGTGGAAGACATGGAGTGCCCGCAATCTCCCACGCCCCGTAAGGCGAGATTGGTGATGCGCCAAATGCAACCAGCGCCAATAGGGCGATGATGCCCGCGCCATTTGCGATCTGCCAATTAAAACCGCAAAAGGTAAGCACACTCCTGGGAACCGAATAAAAATACCTCATCGCACCAGCTCTATTCTTGGATCAACGACAACATACAGAACGTCAGCGACGAGATTCAGCAGAACGACCATGGTTGCCGTGACCAGGAACACACCCAACAGCATGTTATAGTCGCGCTGAACGAGTGCCTCGTAGCCAAGTCTCCCGATGCCTGGCCAAGCGAAGATCGTTTCGACGGCTATCGATCCACTGACGAGGTGCCCCGCCTGAAGCGCAGCCATGGTGACTACCGGCAATATGGCGTTCGGGAGCACGTGCTTGCGCAGAATGAACGCCGAAGGGAGGCCCTTCGACTTCGCGGTCCTGACAAAATCCTGATGCGTTACGTCGACGACTGAGGTGCGCGCAAGCCGAATGTAGACGGCGATGTAGAACAGCGACAGCGTGATCATCGGCAACAGCAGGTGACTCAGAAATTCCAGCACACCGGGGATTTGTCCGTATTCAAATCCCGTACCTGATGCTGGAAGCCAATGTAGCTTCAGCGAGAACACGAGTATCAACATCAAGCCGATCCAGAACACAGGAACGGAATAAAGCGCGACGGATACGAACTGGATGGCGACGTCCACTTTGCTGCCTGGGCGCGAACCCGCGATCACGCCAAGACTCACCCCCACCACCAATGAGAATATGAATGCGGCGCCAGTTAGGGCGATCGTTGCCGGAAGCCGTTCGATGATCAGCGCAAGTACATCCGTCTGGAGGCGATACGAATGGCCGAAATCCAGAGAAAGCGTATTCACGAGGTAGGTTTTCAGTTGGACCAGCAAAGGCTGGTCCAACCCATATATTTCACGGATTCGTGCTACGAAATCCGCGTCGGCCATGCCGCTTTCACCGGCAATAACGGTCGCGGGATCTCCAGGAACCATCCTGATCAACAGGAAATTCAAGGATATCACGGCCACCAGCAAAGCGGCAGCCTTCAGCAGGCGCCAGGAGACGTAACCGAGAAACTGCATAGCTGATCACTATTCAATGTAGGCGCTTGCCCATGAACCCCATGGTCCGAACGCGTCCGTCACCAGGTTGTGAACATTCTTTTGGCTGACGGTGAAGCGCTCGAGGTCAATTAACCAGATTGCGGGAGCATCAGTGACGATCTTCTGCTGGATCTGGTGATAGATCTCGCCGCGGCGTTCAGGATCCATCTCGAGTGAAGCCTGATCAAACAGTGCGTCGACATCCCCGTTCTTGTAGCCGCCCATGTTCGAGAACATCACACCTTTTTTGATGTTGCCCGAATGATAGTAGCTCCTAGCTCCGATCCCGGGATCGGCAAATTGGCCTAGATTTGCGATGGCGACATCGAAGTTCCAGTTGGCCATGCGGTCATACCAGTTGCCTAGGTCGACTGCCTGCAGATCCGTGGCGATGCCAATGCCGCGCCACGCCTCCCTAATATACTCCGCCAACCTGCCATAAGGTTCTCCGGGCAATATCAGCAGTTTAACAGTAATCGGATTGCCTTGGGCATCGAGCCTCTTGTCGTCGGCACCTGCCCTCAACCCAATCTCGTCGAGCAAGGCGCTCGCTTTCTTGGGGTCGAAGCTGTAGCTCGAAATTTTATCGGTATAGAACGGGATAGAGTGGCTAACGGGCCCGGTCGAAATTGCACCGGTGCCGTTCCACACGTGATCTAGGATGAATCTCTTGTCGAGTGCATAGGAGAGTGCCTGTCTGAACCGGGCATCCTGTAGAACGTGGTTCCGCACATTGATGACCAGAAGCGCCTGGCTGGCGAAATATTCCCAACCTTTGGAATCCATCCGAAACTCGCCGGATGTCTTGAAGCGCGCAATGTCCGAACTGCTCAATTCTCCCGACGTCGCGACATTGACATCGCCACTTTCCAGGGCGATCGCGCGCGAAGATGCATCCGGCATGATCCGATAGGTGATTGAATCCAGGTAGGGTTCCGGCTTCTTCCAGTAATTCTCGTTCTTCTCAAGACGAACGTAGGAACCACGCTTCCATTCGACCAACTCGAATGGACCCGTGCCGATTGGCATTAGATTCGCTGGATTCTTTATGTAGTCGGTGCCCTCATAGATATGCTTAGGCATGATGGGCATCTGTTGGCCCGGGAAGAGCATAAGGAAGTAGGGCACGCGCCGCTTGAGGGTGATCACGACCGTTTCCGCGTCGGGCGCCTCAATGGATTTCACCTCTTCAAGCGCCTGCTTCGCCGCCGCATTGGTGGCGGGAAGCATTTCGTTCAGACTGAATAGGACGTCGGCCGACGAGAACTCCTTGCCATCGTTCCAATGCACGCCGTTTTGGAGTTTGAACGTATAGGTCAAGCCATCGCTCGAGATTTCCCAGCTCTTGGCGAGCCCTGGGAGCGGCCTTAAATCCGTGCTGTAGGATATCAGGCCCTCAAAGATCTTTGCTGCGATGATCCGAGCGTCACCTCCGTGGGGAAATGCAGGTATAAGACCTTTTGGATCCGCCCGCATTACGGTGACCAGATCTCCTCCGCTCGTCTGAGCGGAGGCGTTGCTTAGGCTGTTGGCGACGGTAATTATTGCCCCGATAGTTATGAACGCCGCCTTTGCTTTCATTCCCATTTGAATGCGCATTGCGAATCCCCTGTTTTTAGTTATTCTAACTCATTGGATAACTAGACCTTTTTTCTCCTTGAAGTGACCGATCATCCATCAGCCTCAGCGCAGGTATTTTCTGTCGGTTTGGATGATCTGCTGCACGCTGTCCGCCAGTGTTTGCTTTGCGTTCGCAAGAGCTTGCGTCGCATTTGCGAGCCATGCACGATCTTTGTGAAGTTCCGCCATTGCATCATCGATGCTGGCCTTCACGGACATCGGGGCCGGCATTCCCTTGCCTTCGCGCCGTAGGACGTTCTGCCACGGGTCGAGCGCGTCCTTGATGTCGTCGGCACTCACATTTATTCCCGCGCCGGTCTGGGCAACTGCCGCCTCCTGGACCAGATCGAGACCAATTTTGTTTGCCTTGATGCCTTTTTCGATGGCTGTGATCACGACATGAGCCACTATCTCGTGCGCTTCGCGATAGTCGATTCCCACGCGTCTAACGAGCATGTCGGTGAGGTCGGTCATGGTCGAATAGTTTTCTGCAGCGTATTGCCGCATGCGTTCCTTGTTAGGATGCAGTGTCCGCACTACCCCTGTCATCGCGTGCGTTGCGGCGATCAAGGCGTCGATGGAGCGTGGTTCCAACTCAACGCGGGCAGCGCTATATTGATATTCGATGGCATTTAGCGAGGTGAGGATACCTACAAGCGGACCCATCGCTGCAAATGCCGCTTTTCGGCTGCGTTCCAGCGAGTCTGGATTCTTCTTCTGCGGCATGATGCTGCTCGTGCCTGCGAATGACGCATCCAGTTCCGCTACTTGATATTCGTCAGTGGACCAGAGCTGGATTTCCGAAGCCAGACGGCTGAGGCCGCTCAGGAAGACGGCATTGACAAAGGCATGCTCCGCGACGTGGTCCCAGCCCGCGACGCCCTCGATCGAATTCACGACCAACCCATCAAAACCCAGCAGAGCTGACGTGCGGTCGCGGTTCAACGGCCAGCCTGTGCCGGCGGTGGCAGCCGCTCCCAACGGGCACAGGTTGATGCGCGCATATAGTTCGCGATATCTGTCGAGGTTCTTCGCAAGATTTTCGCTTATCGCCATGAGATAATGGCCGAGCGTAATAGGCTGCGCCTCCTTGCGCTGAGTATATACTACCATCACCGTATCGAGATGGTCGGCCGCCTTGTGCACAACCGCTTCGCGATAGCCGATCACCGCCTCAATAGTGCGCAAGAGCTGATCGCGCAGAAACATCCGCTTTCCGGCATTTGCGAGATCGTTACGGCTTCGTCCGATATGCATTTTTCCCGCAACCGAGCCGATTGTTCGCTTCAACGCAGCCTCGTAAGGAAGATAGGTGCGCAATGACCCATCAGTGGCGGCGAGCTCGTCCACCTGGGCCAGTCCACTGAGAATGGTTGCTGATTCCTCTACAGTGAGAATTCCCTGTTCCGTCAGCATCACGACATGCGCACGATGTATTTGACTGTCGTAGGGAAAGACCGCGCTCGTAAGGGTCAGCGCTGCCGCGTCGAAGTCATATAGCTCTTGGAACTCAGGCGCTTTTGCTCCCGTGGCGCGGCCGATCCGGGTGGCATCCGGGACATTAATGTTCATCGATTGCTCTCTCTATTTGCTTCTGGGTGAGTTCACGGACCTGCTTTCCAGGAGGTGGGAATAGGGAGCAAATCCCATCCTGCTCCAGAATTGCTGCCCGCCGGGATTCGACTGCATCACTTCGAGGAGCACCCGCGTGTCGGCCGGAAATTCGCGACCCATCAATGCGTTAAGAGCCTGCCGTCCAACTCCGCCGCCCCTCGATTCGCGCGCCACATAGAATTGCCGGAGATAGACGCGCTTTCCGCTCGGTTCCGTGTTGTCGTCCTCGAGTTTCCAGGTTGCATATCCAACAACGCTCCCCGCCTGCTCGAATAGATCGATCCTCCACCCGGATTCATCCATGAACCCGGCAGCTCTTTGCTCCAACTGATCGACAGTCATCGGATTTCGATGGCCCTCATCTTCGATAAGTTCCTTGTTCATCCGCGCTACAAGTTTCAGGTCGGCCCTAGTGGCCGGTCGAACGCGTATTTCAGGATGGAGGGTCATGCGGCACTCCCTTGAACGGCCATCCACGTCGTCTTTAAGTCGCAATATTTGTCGAGCGCATGGAGCGAAAGATCCCGGCCGTTTCCAGATTGCTTCACGCCTCCGAACGGCGTCCGTAAATCAACATGGTCGACCGCGTTTATGCTGATACTGCCCGCATGCAGTCTGCGCGAAAGGCGGAACGCGCGATCAAGATCGCCTGTCCAAACGGAAGCGCCCAGCCCGTAGATTGACGCATTCGCCAGCTCCACAGCCTCAGACTCCGACCCGAAAGGAATGATGGACAAGACGGGGCCGAAGATTTCTTCGCATGCGATTACGCTTCGCGGATCCACATTCCGGAAGATCGTGGGCTCGATGAAATACCCTCCGGTCTCCTGGAGAACCCGACTGCCACCGGCGATCAGGTCTGCCTCCTCCTTGCCCTTTTCGATATACGACATGACCCTTGTCGTCTGCTCTTCACTGATCATCGAACCCATGCCGGAACTGACTTCCAGCGGATCGCCGGGTTTGAAGGAATTGCTCGCTTCTACTAACAGGGTTGTAAAATCGTCGAGCAGGTCTCGATGAACGAACAATCGCGACGTCGCCGAACAGACTTCGCCCTGATTGAAAAAAATGCCCAGCGCCGCGGCTTTCGCAGCCGCCTCGAGATTTTTTGCGTCCGGAAATACGATGCAGGCACTTTTTCCACCGCACTCCAGCCAGACACGCTTCATGTTTGACTGCCCGGCATAGGCGAGAAATCGTTTTCCAATTTCAGTCGAGCCCGTGAAGCCTACGCAATCAATTCCTGAATGAAGTCCAATCGCAGCTCCGGCTTCCGGGCCAAAGCCCGGGACGACATTGAAAACGCCTTCCGGAACTCCCGCCTCTACCGCGAGCTGGGCCAGTTTTAACGCCGTTAAGGGTGATTGTTCTGCCGGTTTCAGCACCACGCTGTTGCCTACGGCGAGAGCAGGCGCGCATTTCCATGCTGCCATCTTCAAGGGAAAATTCCAGGGGATCACAGCGCCGACTACGCCGACAGGCTCTTTTGTAATCGAGGCAAAGGCATAAGGGCCTACTGGAACCACCTCGTGAAGCAGCTTGTCGCAGGCTTCCCCATAAAAGCGAAAAACGGCCGCCGAAGAAGGAATATCCAGGGTTACGGAATCCCTGATGAGCTTTCCGGTATCTAGAGTCTCAAGCAGCGCGAGTTCGTCCCTCGCTGCTTCGATGAGATCGGCAAGCCGAATGAGAACCTTCCGACGTTCGCTCGGATCACAGCAGGACCAGGCGCCGCCATCAAAGGCGCGTCTTGCTGATCTCACGGCCAGGTCGATGTCGGTAGATTTGCAAGAGGCAATCTTCCCAAGAACCCGCCCGGTTGCAGGATTTATGCAATCGAAGCTGTCTCCGTCCGCCGCGTCAATATATCTGCCACCTATAAAGGCTCGGCCTTCGATGGAGGCTTTCTGGGCGGCTGCCTTCCATTCGTCTCTGTTCGTATCTGTTATGTCAGCCATTGCTTTGCCTCCGATGTTTCTGCTTTCACGCATGCCGCATGCGATCGATCCAATCGTTTAAGCCGAACCATCCAGCCGCGAACGGAACAAACCATGGTTTGCCTTCAATGGTCGGCATTACATCGAAGGCGATTCGTTCGAAAACCGTCGACTCCGTCCGCGTGCCAAGCATTCGCTCGACCGCCAGCCGGCCAACCCATGGCATGATGGCGACGCCGCTGCCGTTGCAGCCGACGGCGAACCAGATTCCCTTTCTTTGACCGATGTGCTGGACCTGCCGCCGTGTCATCGCGATGGTCCCCGTCCAGGCGTGGGTGATCTTCACATCATGCAATGACGGAAAAACCAAGGACATGTATTGGTGTAGTTTAATTGCCGCCTGGCGAGGAGCGCGAGGCAGAATTCCAGGCCGTCCGCCGAATAGTATTCGCTTCCCATCGGGCGACGGCCGGAAGAACCAAAGATTACGCTTCGTGTCTGAATACATGCGAAGCCCGGGCATCGCCGCGGCAACCTGGTCGGTACCCAATTCTTCGGTCGCGATCATGAATGAGCCGACAGGCGCGATGCGACGCCGGACAAGGCGCATTGCATTGTCGGTGTAGCCGTTAGTGGCGAACAGTACCTGCCCAGCCCGCACCGACCCCGCGTCGGTCTCGACGATAAATTCCGACCCGCGGGCTTTCACGGCCAGCACCCGAGTATGCGAACGAAGTTCTGCACCTTTCCGCTGAACTTCCCGCGCGAGGTTGCAGGCGAAGAGCGAGGGATGCAGACCGCCGAATTCCTCTACCAACAGGCCGCCGTAATACCGCTGGCTTGCCAGTTCAGAACGGAGATCCTGTTTGCAAACCGTCCGCGCGGTGACTTGCGCAATTTCATTCAGTATCTCTGCGTACTGCGCGAAGCGTTGGAAGTGCTCTGGTACAGCAGCAAGAAAGAGCCTTCCGGAAGTTCGAAACTGCCCTTCCACTCCACCCTTCGTCGCCAAGGTTCGCACATAGCGAAACGCATCGGCATGCACGTTTATTAGTTCGTTGACAATTTCGCTTCCTAGTGACTGAGCCGCGCCGCTGATCAGAAATTTCTGTCCACTTGAAACCATAGCGCCGCTGCGCGAGCTGGCCTCGCCGCCTATGAAGCCGACATCAAGCACGAGCGGACGGACGCCCAGCTCCAAGGCGCGCAAAGCGGCGCTGAGCCCACAAAGCCCGGCTCCGACTATAACGAGGTCGCTGCGCGCCGGGAGGCTCGCGACCGATGAGAATGGCCGTGCCAAATCCCACCAGTAAGGCTCCTCCTTGAACTCGCTCTTGAATATGTCGCGCTGCATTTGTCCCCTGCACTTCGTCGGTCTTGGTGCCGATGGAGAGAGCTTGGTTCGAAGTCGTTAAATTGTCAACAATAAAAACTTTGCAAAATTACGGCGTAGCGCATAAATGGCTGAAGGGAGTGGATCGCCATGAAAATTGAAGGCAAGGGGACAGATTTGAGTGTGAAGCGGCGGCCGTTGGCCGAAACCGTCCGAGAGCAGATCTCAAACATAATTTTGAACGGGGAACTGAAGCCGGGAGACAAACTGAACGAGATGGAGATCGCTGGGCGCCTCGAGGTCAGCAGGGGCCCCGTGCGTGAGGCGGCAAGGCAGCTGGAGGAGATGGGTCTCCTGGAAACGCATGCCTTCCGTGGCTCATACGTGAAGAAGTTCAGCCAGAGAGAGGTTGCCGACATCTACAGCTTGCGTGAGATTCTCGAATCCACCGCAGCGCTCGAAGCTGTACGATTGGCGACGCCCAGCGATCTGAACGCCATCGAAGTTGCAATGCGCGACACTGAAACGGCCGCACTCTCGAATTCACGCAGTCGAATGATGGAATCCGATGCCGCATTTCATACAGCACTTTGCCGTGCCGGCAAGAACGATAGGATCACTGAAACCTTCAAGAGACTGGCGACCGAACTGCGATTGGTGCACCTGATGATGAGCCCGAACCCCGAGCAGCTGAGAGCCGCGGCGTTGGACCATGCGGCGATCCTACGCGCATTGCGGAGTCGGAACGCACAACATGTGGTCGACGCTCTGCGTAGCCATATTACTGGCGAGCGCGATGTCGTCCTGCAATACCTGGCCCCCCATGGAAGCAATACAGGATCGTCGGTTTCGCCCAGGGGAGTCGACGGTCCCCAAGAGACCCGGTTCACGGGCAAGATCATAATCAGCAGGCACTCGGCGAAAGACTACCCGCTTTTGGCGCGGATGAATCGCGAATTGGCTGACGATGAAGGTCACCGCAATCCAATGACGGTAGCGCAAATGGAGGAGCGATTCCGCCACTTTGTAAACAAAGAGGGTTGGAGTGTCGATCTATTTAAGGTCGGCGACGAGATTGTTGGCTACGCCACACATCGCCGCGACAATGACCCCACCAATCCCAACCGTCAGTGCGTATTTCTGAAGCAGTTCTACATTGTGCGCCACTATCGGCGAGACAATTTTGGAAAGGCAGCGTTCGATGCACTAGCTGCCGCCAGATTCCAGGAAGGCGAACGTGTTGTTCTCGAGGTGATCGAAAACAATCCTGGCGGCAGGGTGTTCTGGATGCGGGTTGGCTTCACGCCATACAGTTCAATGCTCGAGTACATCCACCAATAATCCTGCGTCAGAGCGATCTCGTCTGCGTGTGCCGTGATATCCTCGGGAAGGATGCTCACCCTTCGAGATCTGAGCGAGATACGTCTTCGCGGTCGCGCGTGCCTCGCGAGTGGAGATCGATACTGCGTCACCTATACGGACAGAGATCGATGCGACGCGCTTGCCGTTTCTTCGCAGATCGCCATGGACTGCGAAGATCTTCCTCCGCCTCGCGACCACGACATGGAAGCCCTTCAGCTGTGTATCGCGTGCGCGGTACTGGCCTGAACCAGGTGGTTCGAGGTCGCTGATCGCTCTGTCGTTAAGGAGGTCGGCCATGGCGTATTTCCTGCGAGTCTAGACGTCTGAGGTCGAAAATCCAGCCGGTTTTAGACTCGCACAGGATTAGGTGGTGTTTCTACGCCAGTTCCCTACGTGTCGCGCAAATTACTAGTAAACAATACGATCGTCGAAGAGATCGCGTGGATGCTGCCGGTCGAGTGCGGCACAATCTTCCCAGCATAGAGATCGGCGAAGGAGACGATCCGCATTTCCGCAAAGCCGAACTCGTCTTCGACACTGGATGAGACTGGACGCATCCCCGGCTCGAACACGCAGCCCCGCAGGACCGGCGTGACCTCGATCTTGATCAGCGCACCGTCGCTCCGGACTACGAGCTTGGTGACGACATTCTCACGCGAGCGCGAAGGTGCGACGTGGACGCCACGGACGACTTTAGTGATGCGCTCGGCGATGCGCAGCATCGCCACATCGATCGCGGTTAGCGAGGTCGCACGATCCTGAACAGGCAGATAGGTGAGGTCGATATCCACCGAGAGCCGAGGCAGGTCGCGGATAAAGTGATTGATAGCCGTGCCGCCCTTCATCGCGAAACACTCTTCCGCTGCGACGGAAGGTAGCGTGCGGATCAGGAGTGCGACCTGGTTGCGGTAGGCATCAGCAAAAGCCATCAGCGTGCCTCGCCCAGCTCTTTCGGCACGGTGATCTGATAAGCGGGATCGAACTGGCATAGCCCTGCAGTCGAGGATTTGTATCGGTCGGCTGACGCTTGACCATCGGTGGATGACGGGTATTTTATGGCCTCACAAGCGCCCGGCAGAAGTGCCTGCCAGAGGTCGAAACAGGCGATCGACGTCGATGGTCGCTGAACCCTCAAAAAATTTTTCGGGCGATTTCCCTTTAAAATCAAGATAGTAACTTTTTGGCGACCTGCGCGTCGGTATTTCCGACGTTAGAGGAAAATTTGACTGCGATTTCAAAGACTTAGATGTGGTTTGGACAGTCGAGTGGGAATGACCCAGGACTCAGACCACGAGTGGCGCGCACCGGTAGTCCGCTTGCTTGTCGTGGTCGCGAATCCTCGTAATCACTTCTCCTCTGCGCGGAGAAAATCGATGAACGCCCTGAGCTTGGTGGGAATGAGCCGGCGACTGGGATAATAGAGGTGAAGCGGATCCAAAGCGGGTAGGAACGGCTCCAAAACCTTGAGCAGGCTGCCTTCCTCCAAGCGTCGCCTGGCGAGATGCTCGATAGTGTAGGCGAGTCCAACACCTTGCGCAGCCGCCTCGACGACGAGCGGCATTGTATTTGCGCTGAGGCGCGGATCTGGTGTGAATGCGATCTCGCGGCCATTTTCGATAAGATCCCACGATGAGATCGCGCGGGTCGATGCGAAGCGGTAGGCTATGCAGCGGTGACGGGCGAGGTCGGCTGGCCGCTGCGGCATGCCAAACTCGGCGAGATAGGTTGGGCTCGCCAGGACTGCCATGCGCATCGGTCCTCCGATCCGAACGGCGATCATGTCCTTCTCCAGCAGCTCGCCGATGCGAACTCCAGCGTCGAACCCTTCTGCCGCGATATCCACAAGGCCGTCATTGAAGACGAGATCGAGCCTAATGTCGGGATAGGAGTCGAGGAAGCGGCCCATCAACGGCTCTATCAGGAGCGGCCCGACGATCCAGGGCAAGCTGAGGCGCAGCACGCCCGCGGGGCGGTCTCTGGTGTCGGCAAGGGCGGTTCCGGCCGTCCTCCGCTGCCGGGCGGACCCGTTCCAGGTAGGCCGCGCCGGCCTCTGTCAGACCGACACTACGGGTCGTGCGGTTCAGCAGCCTAATGCCGAGCCGTTCTTCCAATCCCTTCACCGCCTCACTCAGCGAGGGTGGAGTGACGCCGAGCTCGACCGCCGCGCGGGTGAAACTCTTCGTCTCCGCAACTTTCAGGAAGGCGATAACGCCACTGAGCTGATCCAGTCTCATTATAAGGAATTTCCGAATAACTCAGTAGAACATAGCCGATTTTTCCGCATGCTGGGAAGTGGCAGTCTCTTCTGGACGCAAACCCAAGGAGACCTACAATGACTTCTTCCCTTCTTCGTCCCTCCCGGCGTGCCTTCCTCGGACAGTCGGCGATTGCAGCCGCATCCATTGCCACACTGGGGCTTTCCGGCTTCGCCAAAGCGGCCCCTTCGGCCAGCGCCGCCGAAAGCGCGATTCAGAAGGTCCGTTTTACGGCGGGCGACAGCTTCGTTGTCGGCAACCTCTACCTGCCCACGGACTACCGCGCAGGTGTGCGCTACCCAGCAGTGGTCGTCGGTGGTTCGCTCACAGCCGTCAAGGAGATGATGGGCGGCATTTACGCGGCCGAAATGGCCAGCCGCGGGTATCTCACCCTGTCGATCGACTACCGTCACTACGGCGAGAGCGGCGGCGGTGCCCGACAATACGAGGACCCGAACAGCAAGGCCGATGATCTGGCAGCTGCGGTCACCTATCTTGCTTCACGCGAGGACGTGCGCCCGGACGGCATCGGCCTCCTCGGCGTCTGCACCTCGGGCGGCACGGTGCTCTATGCCGGCGCCCGCGACAAAAGAGTTGCGGCAATTGCGTCCGTCGCCAGCCATCTTGCAGAGCCGTCGATCACGCCATTGCTCTATGGCGGTCCGGAAGGGGTTGAGCAGCGCCGTGCGGCGGGCCGTGAAGCCCGCGCAGAGTACGAGCGCACGGGCCAGAACCGAATGATCCTCGCCTACCACAACACCGACCAGAGCGCCTCCCATGTCGGACCGATGGAATACTACATGGATACGTCGCGCGGCGGCGGTATCGCCGAATGGACAAACGCCTTCGCCGTCATGTCATGGGAGCCCTGGCTCGACTTCGATCCCATCAGCGAAGCCGAGCGGGTGACGGCGCCCACGCTGATCGTCCACTCCGATGGCTGCGCGCTACCGGACCAGGCACGCAAAGCCTACGATCTGTTGCAGGGACCCAAAATGCTTCACTGGACCGACGGTCTTCATTTCGAGTTCTACGACGGCGCGAAGGTGTCGGAAGCGACAGATGCCGTCGCCCGTCACTTCGGTAATCATCTCGCGTGATCAGGTTTCTGCGAAAGACTCACTAGCAATTCATGCCGGGACGTTCGCGCCCCGGCATTCCATTCTGCGACGCGGGGCCTTGACGCTGACATATGGCTTACCGTTAGAGGCTCGGGCTCACTGCTGGACGCCAGCCAGCGTTCTCTCGCCAATTGCAAAGCGCTGGCGATAATCGTTGGGCGAAATGCCTAACTGCCGATGAAAAGCCTTGCGTAGATGTGCCTCATCACTGAAGCCACAGCGGTTTGCGACCTCGATCAGCCTCAAATCGTGTTCTTCCAGAATGCGGCGAGCCGCCTCGACGCGAATTGCCTCGACGGCACGAGCGGGCGTTGCCTTTCGCATATCACTATATCGCCGCGCAAAGTTGCGCGGGCTCATGCCAGCGCGCGCGGCAAGCCGCTCAACGCGGAGATCCTCAGTCGGGTTCTCCAGCATCCAGCGCTCAAGGTCAGCGAACCGGTCGGTTGAGCAAGAGGTTTGGGCGGCAAGCATGGCGCTGAATTGAGACTGCCCGCCAGTGCGTCGAAGATAGACGACCAGCAACCGCGCTACGAACATTGCCAGGTCGCGCCCGAAATCCTCCTCTATGAGCGCGAGCGCGAGGTCGATGCCGGTGGTGACTCCTGCCGAAGTCCAAACGCGTCCGTCTCGCACGAAGATTGCGTCGGCGTCGACGGTGATGTCTTCGTAATCCCTGCTCAAACGATCACAATGAAACCAGTGCGTGGTTGCACGGCGGCCACGCAGGAGCCCGGCTTCGGCCAGTATGAAGCTGCCCGCGCAGATCGAACACACCCGATCCGCTCTGCCGGCGTTTTCTCGCAGCCATTCAACCAAGGCCGTGTTGCCGATAATCAGATCGGGCTGAATAGCGCCTGGGACAACAACGGTGCGGTAGGGCGTTTTCAACGCACCCACCTCTACAGTGTCGATGCTGAGGCCGTTGAATGTCTGAACAGGACCGCCTGTCATAGAAGCGACAGTGCACCGGTATCCCGCCGGATTGGACTGGTGCAGCGCCACTCCTTGGAGTGCCTCCATCGGCCCGATGAGATCAAGCATGGAGACGCCAGGATAAGCTAGAAAAAGAACGTCGATCGGGGAGATCGGACCTGGCACGGCAGAAAACTCTCGGTTCAGCAACTTTCTGGCCAATCCTTATTTTGCGCGAACTGCCTGTCAAGCTCTCACCGCCGACTTTCAGCCTTTGGCAGAAAAGTGCATCTCCTATGTCATTCTCGCGCAGTGTGAGTTGAGGCACTACCCCCAACCAACCGCCTCGGTCCGCAGTATCAACGCCATCGTGACGAAATCCTGTCTCAGCAGGGCGAAGGCGCGGATTCTGATTAGGCATCGCTATCACAGCAGCGAGTCTACGAATTAGAATTATGCAAAGGCGATGCCAAGGTCGCCACGTGAGGGCGTCAAAAGGTAAACACGATGAATGCCGTTGCGCATACGAGTTATTTGCGAAACCTCAGCTCACGGGCGCACGAACAAAGCACCTTTCTTTGGTCAAGCGGGCAATTTGACGTCGCGCGTCGCGATTACACAGAACTAGTTGAGGGCTCGATCCTTTCTACCTGCCATCTCCTCATGGTCACCTTGGAAGGCGGTGCCGCTCGCCACTCTTACGTGACCGATTGCGGGTATCGGTACGACGGTATTGACGCGCCAGGATCGGTTTCCTTCTTACCCGCGAATTCCCAGCGTCGCCTGAGACTTGAAGCCGTGTCATGGCGCTGGGCCAGCATTGCGATCTCGCCTGATCATTTCGAGGACATGACAGGGGGCGTGCATATCGATGCGTTCAGCACCCGCGACGACCGTTTCCTGAGTGCCCTTCTGGGTCAACTCGCGTGGTACCAAGTTCGGGATGGTCATCTCAATCTCCCATATCTTGACGCGATGCTAACCGCTCTCATTCACCACCTACGGGTCCGCTATCAGACTGAAAGCAGAGCGGTTACTGAGCGTCTTCGTAGGTTGCCCTCATGGGCGATCCGCCGCATCACGGACTACATCGTGGCTCAGTTGCCGGGAGAGGTCCGGGTTTCGATGCTGGCCAAACTGACGGGGCTGTCGGAGGGTCATTTTCATCGCGCCTTCCGCGCGACGACCGGAAAAACGCCTCTGCAGTTCATAAATGAGCTGCGTATCCAAAGCGCCATTCAAATACTCAACCAGCACCCGATCAATACCGCTGAACTTGCAGTGGCGGTCGGCTTTTCAAGTCCAACTTACTTTTCACGTGTTTTCCGTAAGGCCGTCGGCTGCTCCCCCTCGAATTATCCAGTATCAATCAAACGTGTTCGAGAATCTGCAGGCACAATTGCGGAAAACATCAGCTCTGTGCGACCCAGGTCAGGATCGTGAGCGACCATCCGCAGCAAAAGGTCTACTCCCCAGGCCTGTAAACCAGGTACGGAGAGCATGATGACACGAGTTCACAGGCGCACAATCCTGCAGGCTGCGGGTGCAGCGATTGGATCGATGGCGATTGGTTCGCTGGCTGGCGGCCAAGCCTTTGCGCAGCAGGCAACTGAGCGGCCAATCATCAGGCGCGCAATCCCCAAGACGGGGGAGGAAATTCCTGTCGTTGGCCTTGGCACCTTCGAGACGTTCGATGTCTTGCCCGGCGAGCCGCGCGAGCACATCCGAGAGATCATGCGCCGCTTTCATGCGGCTGGCGGACGGGTAGTCGACACGTCGCCGCTCTATGGCATGTCGGAAGTGAGCGTCGGCGACTTTGCCACCGAGCTCGGCATCGCCGACGACCTCTTCATCACCAACAAGACATGGACGACTGGCGAATGGCTCTCGGATGACAGCCATTCCGAGGCGCAGCTCCGCCGCTCGATGGAACGGCTGTGGCGCAACAGAATGGACGTCCAGCAAGTTCACAGTCTGGAGAACGTCGATCAAGTCCTGCACGCGCTTCGGCGATGGAAGAGTGAAGGGCGGGTCCGGTACATCGGTGTCACGCAGTGGAGCCCGGAATACTACGACACGATGGAGCGGCTTATCCGCACCGGTGATCTCGATTTCGTGCAGGTCAATTACACGATCTTCTCCCGCCAGGCGGAGGAGCGCATCTTGCCGGCCTGCGCGGACAACGGCGTTGCCGTCCAGATCAACATTCCGTTCGAGAAGGCGCGGCTCTTCACCTGTGTAGAAGGCAGGCCGCTACCCGAATTCGCGGCCGACTTCGGTGCGGAAACCTGGGCGCAGTTCTTCCTCAAGTTCATCATCGCGCATCCGGCCGTCACCAATGTCATACCTGCGACGAGCAATCCCGAGCATCTGACAGATAACATGGGCGCGCTCTACGGTGAGCTGCCGGACCAGGCCATGCGAGCGAGGATGGTCGAGCACATGGAAGGGATCGAGGGATTTGGCGCCACGCTACGTCAGCCGCCGTATCCGGGAAAGAACTATGGCGGGGTCGTCACCTGGCCATTCAGGAGGACCTGAAGGTGGGCGGTCGACTCGGAAGCAAAGCCCTGCTGGTGATCGGCATCATTGTTGGCATTGGATCACCGGCGCGGTCGGAAGACGGCGAACGTGTCACGATCGGCGCGTTCGAAATCGATGCGACCGAGGTCACAATCCGGCAGTTCCGCGAATTTGCCGATGCGACCGGGCTCGAGACCGCAGCCGAGAAATCCGGCGGCGGCTTCGAATGGGGCTCGGGTTGGGAGCGCCGGTCCGGGTGGATCGTCTATCGCCCGTTCGGCGCTGAACCGGCCTCACTCGATGAGCCTGCCGTGCATGTGAGCTGGGAAGAGGCGTCCGCCTATTGCCGCTGGCGGGGCGGCCGACTCCCAACTGCACAGGAGTGGCGCCTTGCCGCCTACACAGAAACGCGATCGTCGGTGGCCGGCTTCGAGACCGGCCGAACTTATCGCTTTCCCTCCGGCGAAACCGCGGAGGGCATGAACACGCGGGAGGACGATCCTTGGCCGCGCCATGCGCCGGTCGGATCGACGCCTCCAGGTGTCAACGGCCTCCACGACATGGGAGGGAATGTCTGGGAATGGATCGCGGATCGGCAGGGTGACGAGGCACTCACCGCTGGGGGCTCGTGGTGGTACGGCAGCGAACAGGCGACAGCCGAGGCCATGCAGTGGAAGCCATCTGATTTCTACGCAGTCTATGTCGGGTTCCGCTGTGTATACCCGCCCCCTTCATGATCTGGCGGCCGGACGCCGAATCTCGCGCTCGACTTGATGCCACGATGCAACCCATCGTGCAGGAGTAGCCAAATGGATGAGGAATCCGGCCGCACCGATTCCTCTTCACGGATGGAAACGCATTCGGCTCCGCTCTCTGCGGTGGTGGCCGAGCGCGAGGTTCAGCCCTCAGAAACTCATCCATCGGCAAGGTCCACCGTAGAACCGACCTTCGCTGTGAGGCAGCTACAGGGTGGAGCCCCCGTCGAGCTCTGCTGGGGAACGAACACCGCCAGGTCGTCCCTGCGGCATCTTCATGAGGATTATCGCTTCGGAATTGCCGGATCAGGCCACTGGGCGTGTCGATACCGAGGTATCGATCACATCGTGACATCGGGGCACCTCCAGTATGCAGAGCCGGGCGAGACAAGCTTCTGCGCCTTCGACGGCGTGAACGATTCAAGCTATCGGGTCATCGTCATCAGCCCGGCCGCGCTTCAGGCGATTTATGAGGATATCACGGGGCGTCCATCGAATGCGCCGCACTTCCGAGATCACATTATTGCGGACCCAGCGATCTGGCAGTCGTTCGCCTGCACGCACGCGGAACTCACAAGTCCGATGAGCAGGCTCGAGGCCTCATCGCTGCTTCGCGACTTGGTTGTCCAACTTCTTGCCCGGAATCTGAGCAGCACTCGTG
Source organism: Chelativorans multitrophicus (assembly GCF_011317445.1). Classification (GTDB taxonomy): domain Bacteria; phylum Pseudomonadota; class Alphaproteobacteria; order Rhizobiales; family Rhizobiaceae; genus Chelativorans; species Chelativorans multitrophicus. Next base: position 1,007,621 of record NZ_JAAAPL010000001.1, on the reverse strand, counting down.
TGCCCCGTTGCACGCGCCACTCCAGCGGACTCGAGATCGTGCGCAGCTATCTGCATGATCAGATCGCGGCGAATCCATCGCTCGAGGAACTCGCCGCAATAGCGGGACTGAGTCCATTCCATTTCAGCAGGTTGTTCCGCCAGACGTTCGGTCTACCGCCGCATGCCTACCAGAACCACCTGCGCATCGAGCGTGCGAAGGAGCTCTTGAAAGGCGGGAATTCAGCAGCCGCAATCGCCCACGATCTCGGCTTCAGCGACCAACCCCATTTCATTCGCCATTTCCGCCGCCAAGTCGGCGTCACGCCGCAGCGCTACCTGGACGCATGGCTGCACTGGAACCGCTCCTTCGAACCGCAGGCTCCTGCGTGTTAGCTAAAGGGACTAGCGAACCTCAGCGCTCGTCCAGTTCGGGTTCAAGGCTGGCCACCACTTCGAAAAATCGTTCCGCAGTCACAGAAGGTAACGATCCTGCCCAAGCGGCGGCAACCGGTAAAGACGGAGCGGCGGGAGATACGGGACGAAATGCCACTCCGGGCCGGCCTGCGTTGGCCATGCCTTCCGTTACAAACCCGACGCCGGTACCAGCCGCGGCCAGCCCGACCAGGGTCGTCATCGGGGTGACATACTGCACGATGTGCGGGCTGATGCCCTCGTTCCTGAACAGAGCGACAGTTCGATCGTGGATACTGGGCCCGATTTCCCGAGGTGCCATGAGGAACGGCTGACGGTCGAGATCACGCACGGAAATGGTTTGCTGTGCCGCCAAAACGTGGTGTTCCGGCAAGGCGAGCATGAGCCTCTCCGATCGAAGCGCTCGAACCGACAGACCAGGAGTCTCGATTGGCGGATGAAGAATGCCGAGATCGATTTCGCCGGCAGCGAGAGATCGTTCCAGCGTTGGGGAGTTCATCTCCGCGAGTTCGACGGCAACATCCGGGAATCGATTCCGATAAAGCCGCACGGCCTCGGGAAGAGCGCTGTAGAAGGCTATCACCGTAAACCCGAGCCGGAGCCGGCCGACCTCACCACGGACGGCTCTCAGTGCTTGTGCCTTTGCCTGGGCGGCGTTGGCCACCGCCGTACGCGCGGGCTCGAGGAACGCTGCACCGGCTGCCGTGAGCTGCACATGGCGTCGATCTCGCTCCAGAAGCGCCGCTCCAACCTCGTGCTCAAGTGTTCGAATGCGCTGACTTAAAGCCGGTTGCGTGATGTGAAGGCGTTCGGCAGCCCTCCGGAAATGGAGATCTTCAGCGACGGCAACAAAGCAAGCAAGCGAACGAATGTCCATGGCGGAGAAAGCATTGCCTTATCACAGGGCGGGGTATTCGAATTGGATACTAATCAGTACCCGTGGCATCGTCCACTCAATCTGACGAAGCCTCGTCGAACAGAAGGAGCGTTCTATGCCCGGAAATCGCCTTGCCGCAGGTCTTGCGGCCGCATTGATGAGCAGCATCTTGAGCTTCCCGGCGATGGCTGATCCGGCCGAACTCGTCGGCCGCATATCCGGATCGACGATCGCTGTGATTTCCGACGGCGACTTCGTCGGCCAGACCTACGCGACCGGACGTCTTGCGCCGCGCGAGGCGGGTCATCGCGATCTTCTCACCATCCTGTCCATCGCTGATGGTCGTCTTGTCTCGGGTAGCCTTCCGCTGTCGAACTCGGTGACCGCCGCGCCGGAGGTTCTAGCGCTCACGCGCGATGGCCGGACGGCCTTTGTAACCGAGCGCCTGGGCGAACGCCTGGAGGGAGGGGATACGGTGGCCGATCTGCCGCCCGGCAACAGGCTGTTCGCGGCAGACCTTACAGACGAGGCAAAACCGCGGCTCGCCGATACGGCGGAACTGGCCGCTTTTCCGGAGGCTCTTGCGATCGGTCCAGATGGCCGACTGGTCGCCGTGGTGTCCAACACGGCGGAAGCGAGCTTTCTGCAGATCGTGCCCTACGACGGCGGCAGGTTCGGCGAGGTGACGCGGATCGATCTGGATGAACTCGGCGTGCGGGGCTCGGCTGGCGGACCGCGAGGCGGCGTGACGGCGACCAACGTGCAGTGGCACCCCTCCGGACGCTTCCTTGCCGTCAATATCAACACGCAGAACCGCGTCGCCTTCTTCGAGCTGACGGATGAGGACGGAAGACCGGGCCTGCGCCCGTGGGGCAATATAGTCGAGACAGGAGCAGACCCCTTCGTCGGGCGGTTCACACCGGACGGCGGCTTCTATCTCACCTCCGACTGGGGTAGGAACTTCACCGCCACCGACCTGGCCGGCCGCATCCCGGACAGGCCGTCGGCGATCAGTGTTATCCGCCTGGCCGATCGCACTCGCCGAGGCGACGACGAACGTCACGAGCGGATCGCCAGCGTCGAAACGGATGTCGCCGCCGAAGGATTGGCCGTCAGTCCTGACGGCAGGTTTGTCGCAACGGTGAACATGCGCGGCACCGCTTTTCCCACCGATACCGATCGTTTCCAGCCGGAGGGAACAGTCACCTTGCTCGCTTTCGACAGCTCAGCCGGCGCCCTGACAAAGATCGGTGACTATCCGTTCGAGGGCGTTCTTCCTGAAGGCGGCACGTTTGATCTCACGGGCGATCACTTCCTGGCCACGGTATTTCATGGGCATGACGGCGCGGATGACAGCGTAGGCTCGGGCCTCGAAGTGTTCCACGTCATCAAAGGCGATAATCCTGCCCTGGAACGTCTCGGCCGCATTCCGTTGCCGCACGGTGTTCACCACGTCGACATCGCCGGCGGGCAATAGCAGACGCTTGAAGGCGGCTCACTCGGATGATGGTGTCATCTTCTGCTGTCATCTGGCGCCGTCATGTCTGTCCGAGGAAATGCTCGGGAAGGATGGGAAGCGATCTCACACGGCGACCGCTCGCGTGGAAAACGGCATTGGCGATAGCGGCTCCGATGCCGATGCCGCCGAGCTCGCCGATCCCCCGCGCTCCGAGCGGTCCTGCCTCGGCGTCAAAGCCATCGATGAACTGGACTTCGATGTCGGGCACGTCAGCGTTCACCGGCACCAGGTAGCCGGCGAGGTTCTTGCTGAGAAACCGGCCAAGCGTATGATCCATCTCGGATTTCTCCAAGAGCGCCTGGCCGATCCCCCAGATGATGCCGCCGGTCATCTGACCTCGTGCTGCCTTCGGATTGATGATCTTTCCTGCGTCGTAGACGCCAACAACCCGCCGGACGCGCGGAATGGCCAGGTCCTTGTCGACACCGACCTCCGCGTAAACAGCGCCAAAGCTGTAGAGCGAGAAACGGCTCTCCTGCTCGGGTTGCCACCGGCCATCCGCTGAGAGTTCGTCAAGATTGAGCCGCTGCAACGCTGCCGCGAGACTTTCGCCGTTGGGCCGCCCGACCTCACCAAAGCGGGTCAGGAGGTTTCGAGCCGCGGCTTGGACCGCTGAGCCCGCGCTAAGCGTCACGCGCGAGCCCGCCGAAATCGGTCCTTCCGGCAGGCGGGTGTCGCCGATCACCACGTCCACGTTGGCCACAGGCACGTCGAGAACCTCAGCGGCCACTTGCGCGAGCACCGTATAGGTACCGCCGCCGATCTCCTGTGTTCCGGTCTCCACCCGAATGCGACCGGATTGAAGTGCTGTGACACGGGCTGAGGCTTCGCTCCGGAATGTCTGGAAGATCGCGGTGGCCATGCCGTAGCCGACGAGCTCCCGCCCGTCCTGGAGCGTGGCCGGCGGTGGGAGGGTTTGCGGCCAGCCGAACAGGCGCGCCCCTTCCGAGTAGCATTCGCGCAGCCGCTTCAGTGAGAAGGGTCTATTATGCGCAAGATCCGTATCAGTGTAGTTCCGCAGCCTGAGTTCCAGCGGGTTCATTCCCAGCTCGAATGCGAGTTCGTCCATTGCGATTTCGGTAGCGACCATGCCGATACCCTCGATCGGGGATCGCATCGGCGTCGGATTGCCCTTGTTGAGCCGGACGACGCGATGGGTGACCGCGGCATTGTCACACGCATAGACCGAGCGCGTGCCCCAACCGACGGGCTCAACGTGCCCGCCTGCGACCGAGCCCGCCAGAAGGCTGTCGTGGCGTGTGGCGAGAAGTGCCCCATCTTGAGTGGCGGCCAGCCGAACGGTCTGTACGGAGGCTGGCTGATAGCCATGCGCCGTGAAGGTTTGTGCACGCGTGAGGGTGAGACGAAGTGGTCGCCCAATTTCGCGAGAAAGAGCTGCCGCGAGGAGCTGATGCGACCAAATAAAACCCGTGCAGCCAAATGCACCGCCGACGAACTCGCATTGGACCTCAACCTGTGAAGGTTCAATCCCGAGCGCCTGCGCGACGGTGTTGCGGGTCAACATCACTCCTTGTACGGCATCACGCAGGATCAGCCGCTCTCCATGCCACATTGCCATGGTGACGGATGGCTCCATCGGCACATGATGCCGGTCCGCGGTGGCATAGGTGGCTCCGACGACGACGTCACCACGTTGCATGAACGTGTCGGGATCGCCGTGCTGCGTGTCCGGGGGCATGCCGTAGAGCGGCCTGTGCTCCGCTCGCGAGAGATTGCCCGCGAAGTCGGTTAGGAAGTCACTCCGATCATAGGTAACCTCAACCAGCCGCGCGGCTTCACGCGCCTGCTCGAAGGTTTCTGACACCACCACGGCGACCGGCTGACCCTCGTAGAGAACCCTGTCGTCTTGCATCGGGAGATGCGTGTCGCCTGCGGGCGGACTCGCGAGGCTCCGCAGCCTCGGCATGTCCAGATGGGTGAACACCCGGAGAACTCCGCCGGCCTCGCGCGCCCTCGAAAAGTCGATATCGAGCACGCGCCCGCTGGCGATGGTGCTTCCGACGATGAAGCCGTGGACCAGGCCTTCGGCCACGATATCGCCCGTGTAGCGGGCAGCGCCGGTGACCTTTGCTCGCCCTTCGACCCTGTTTGTTGCGACGCCGATAGCACTCATCAGGCGCGTCCTCCTGCAATTTGGACGGCCCGCACCGCAGCGCGTATGCCCAATTCGACCTTAAAGCGGTTGTGACGTCCCAGCCGCGCCTCGGCGAAGGATTGCTCGATGGCCCGGCGGAGAGCGGCATCGTCAGCGATCGACGTGCCTTCGAGTGCGGCCTCCGCCGCGCGCAGGCGCCATGGTTTGTGCGCCACGCCACCCATTGCCAGGCGCGCGCCTCGAATAGTACCGGCGTCGTTCTCGAAGGCCGTCGCGACAGAGACCAAAGCAAACTCATAGGAAGCGCGCTCGCGCACCTTCAAATAGCAAGAGTTTCGTGCTGCCGCAGATGCCGGTACATGGATCGCCCGGATCATCTCGCCCGGTTGAAGAACGGTTTCGGATGCATGGGCTCTGTCCGGCACGAGGTGAAAGCCATCCAAAGCGACGGTCCGCACGCCCTGCGCTGAAAGGAGCTCAACCGAGGCATCCAATCCAGCGAACGCGACCGCCACGTCGGAGGGATGGGTGGCGATGCAATGGTCGGTCCAGCCGAAGATGGCGGCTGCGCGGTCTTCCCCCAGCCGGGCCGAGCAGCCGGTTCCCCCTACCCGCTTGTTGCAGGGCAGCGGCGTGTCCGCCCGGAAATAGGCGCAACGGGTCCGCTGAAGCAGATTGCCGCCCATGGACGCCATGTTGCGGATCTGGGGCGAAGCACTTTTCAGGAGCGCTTGCGAAATAGCCGGATAGTCCCGCTGCACGAGCTCATGAGCGGCAACATCGCTCATCCGTGCCAAGGCGCCGATCCGAAGGCCGCTGGCGTCCGCCTGGACGTCGGCCAAGCCCGGAACGGCATTGATGTCGACGAGTAGGGAGGGAGCGACTATCCCTTCCTTCAGCCAGTTGAGGACTTCGGTGCCACCTGCGATGAGCATGGCGCCGGGTTGTGCGGTCGCCTCCAAAGCATCATCGAGGGAGGAGCTTCTTGCAATCGCGAACGGCCCCATTCAGATCTCCTCCATCCCGGAGCAAGAGCGAACGGCCGCTACGATCTGCGGATAGGCGGCACAACGACAGATATTTCCGCTCATGAATTCCCGGACCTCGTCATCCGAGGCGGCGTGACCTTCCCGGATACACGCCACGGCGGACATGATTTGTCCGGAGGTGCAGAAGCCGCATTGGAACGCATCATGTTCGATGAAAGCGGTCTGCACGGGGTGAAGCTGATCGCCCTCTGCAAGCCCTTCGATCGTGGTGATTTCCCGCCCATCCGTCATGACGGCAAGCGTCAGGCAGGAGAGAACTCTGCGCCCGTCGATATGAATCGTGCAGGCACCGCACTCGCCACGGTCGCAGCCCTTCTTCGTGCCGGTCAGGCCAATTGTGTCTCTAAGAGCATCGAGCAACGTTGCTCGATTCTCGACGGAGACCGGATGCACCGCGCCATTGACGTGCAAATCGAGCGTGGTTTTTTGGGCCGCGGCGGGCGACGGCTGAGCAGTGGCCTCTGCCCGGCGAACACTGATGGTGGGAAGGAGCGCGGCCGCGCTGGTTACTGCGCTGAGCTCCATCAGCTGACGTCTCGTAATTTCGGAAGGACTCATAACCGGCTCACGATCGTGTTTCTGGCTGTTCTTCTATTCGTCTTGCGTGCGTTCCTATGGTTGGCGCATCGGACACGCTTGTATTGAACATTCTTGCTGTCGAAGCTCTTCAAGACTGGCATCTTTGTTGATCCAGGTGCCGAGCCTCACATGTTTCATTTTGTAGCGGATTGGCGGTGGCTGAAATGACATTTGTGCGGCTGAATTCTGCCAAGCGCTTCCCCGCCAGCGCGACATCTGCAGCGTCCGCGTGGTGCCTCGCCGGGCCAATGAGCGCCATATGCTGCCCGACGCTTTTTGCTGATCTTGGCGGTTTTCAAGCTGTCCCGTCTACTTGAGGCGTGACGTGCCGCGTTGTCGACTCCGGATGCCGATCAAATTGGTGATTTACGGTATCCCAATAGTCTCAGGGCAGGGGCTGCAGAGGCACTTAAGGTTCCGGCGCACATGGTTCAGTGTGCATTTGGAGCATTTTGTCGTGTGCTGAATCCGCTCAACGCTGCACTGGAGGGCGGACGCACTCGTCTCGTCGATCGGCAAGTACGACCTGAGTAGGGGTCGGCATGACAGCAGTGACTGGCGCCAATGGGCCGAAGGTTGTTTCCAGACCCGATGCTTCATGCCGCACCACGCCGCATCGGATGGAGATTTCGCTCGCCGCAACGTCCCACTTGGCTGCCGCACCGGCAACGAGCATCATACGTGCCATGGCAGCGGCACGGCGGTACTCGTCCCAAGATTGGCGGCACTCGTGGCCGTTGACCGTCGCAGATCCTTCGGGGGCAGGCTTGCTTTTGTTCGTGTCGCTTGGATCTGTTTCGACACGGATCTGTGTTGCGTCAGCATGAAGTTCCGCGGCGACCGTCGTGGCGAGAGTCGACTCCACCTGCGCACGGCACCTTTGGGAAGCAATCACCGTGACAATGTTGTCATGCGCTATGCGGATGAGGCCGTTTGGGGCAAAAGTGCCGCCCGATGGCGCCGATTGTGCCAGCGCCCGATGACCGGGCAGAGAAAGGGCGACCACAAGGCCGAGAGCGACGATTGCGGAATTGTTCAATTTCTCGCGACGCATGGTGCAGAACTGTTCGATCATTGTGCCCCCTAAAGGTTCCAAGCTTTCTGGTGAACCGCGTGTCTTGGTCCGGCTTCCTATTACATCCAACGAGCATTGGGCCTTTCTTTGTCACGATTTCCGGAATCGGGCCATTGGGGCGCCGCGCGGGCCAAACTCCAGCTTCACCCGCGGCGTGATGTAGGCCATGCCGTCATACGCTGTCCGTGCCAGTGCGGCGGATGATGGAAAGTTTAAGATCTGCGGATTGTCGGCGTCGATTTCCAGTGACCACTTGCCATTGGTCGATCCGCCGCGATGCTGCACGATCGCGGTTTGGCGCGCCGGGAGCAGCTTTCGGCTACGCGCAACTCGACATCGCTCGGAAGAATTCGCAGCGCAGGCAGTGACTTGTCCGCAACATCAATAAGCTTTTCTAAAGCATATGATTGATGCGCCGGAGTATTTTGTAAAAACCAAGTTTTCTTGAAAGACCCGCCGACGCCGACGTGTTGCCTTCTGCCGTCGGATTGTCTCTGCGGAGATGATTCGAGGAAACACCGATCTCACCGGGTTCAGACAAACCCGCCTGAGGCAAGAGTCGGCATCCTGAGCGAGGGTGAGATCGGTTGGCGGGCGCGGCATTCGGCTGCGATGTATGATGGGGGCAGGAAAATGCGGCGGAACTCCGAGGGTGCGGCTTGTGCCGGGCTGAGCAGATCAGATCGGGCAGGGCAGGCGATGCGCCATGCTGGGTTCTCGCGTCTTCTGCGCGGCGGGCGCATGACCAAGTGGAAGGGCATGGCGGCGAGTTATGCGCCGCATGCCGCGGAGCTATTCTCATGCGCGGCGCGCGCGTCAGCCGCCATGCTGGCTGCGGTATTGCTTGGTGCCCTCGCCAATCCAGCGGAAGCTGCCGACAGATACTGGGACGCCAACCAGAACGGCGCCGGCTGGGGCGGCACCGGCGTCTGGGATGTCAGCAACTTTAACTGGAGTCCCAACAGTGACGGGACCAGCGGCCCTTTCAACGCCGCGTGGAACAACGGAGGCATCGTCCCCGGTACGATCGACAACGCCATCTTCGGCGGCACTGCGGGCACGGTGACGCTCGGCGCACCCATTACCGTCCATAACATCACTTTCCAAACCGGCGGCTATACGTTTACCGGCAATACGCTCACCCTGGCCGGCGCGACGCCCACCATCGATACAGGCACTGGCACCCAGACTATCAACTCTGTCGTCGCCGGGTCGGCAGGCCTGACCAAGACCGGCACGGGCACGCTTTCCCTGACTGGGACGAACACGTTCAGCGGCGGGATAACGCTGAGCGGCGGCACATTGCAGGCCAGTGGCAATGCCGCGCTCGGCGCAGCCAGCAACACGATCACGACCACGGCCAACGCAATACTGAACGTCGAGTCGGGCTCGATGGAGGACCGCGTCGTATTGATTGCGGGAGGCACGACGCTCTCCGTACAGGGCAACGGCGTGGGATCGGCGAAGTTCACAGGTTCGGGCAATCTCAACGCCTTTGGCGGGGTGACGCTCAACAATGATGAGAACGACTTTACCGGTACGACGACGCTCAGCGGCTATTTCGGGAGCAACGCTAGTATCTTTTTCACCTCTGTTGGTGACGTCGGCGACGCGAGTTCGCTGGGCGCCGGCGGAACGATTACGTTCACCAGAGGAGATCTTTCGCTCCTACGTTATATTGGCGGCGGCGACAGCTCGAACCGGGACTGGGTAATGTCGGGTGACGGGGCTCGTCGTTTCCTCAATGAAGGCACGGGAACGCTGACGCTCAGCGGCGACATCAGCCTGCTGCAGCGCACTAATTTCGAAGCCGTCGGCGCGGACTTCGATCTGCAGGGCGAAATCAGCGGCGCCGGCTCAGCTGTCTTCACCGCGGCTTCGGGTCGCACAATGACTCTGGGCGACGCCAACAGCTTCACGGGAACTGCGACCATAACCGGGGCCGGCGTCGTCAGCGTCGGGAAGCTTTCCAACGCCGGGGTGAACAGCTCGCTCGGCGCGGGAACCGGCGACGATATAATTATCAACAATGGCACGCTGCAATATACGGGCGACGGCGACAGCAGCGACCGCACGTGGTATTTCTCGACTGCCGCCACTTTGCAGCACGACGGCGACGGCGCGCTGACTCTCTCCGGCGCAATGGTGTTCAATCCCGGCCCCACCGTCGAAGTGCTCACGCTCAGCGGCACCTCCGACGATGAAAACAGGATAGAAGGCCCCATCAGTGGCACTGGCCGTGTCGTCATCAACAGCGCCGGTACCTGGGTGTTTTCCGGCGCCAACACCTATACGGGCAGCACCACCGTCAAGAGCGGCACGCTACGCGCTGGCGGCGCATCGGCCTTGGGCGCGTCGGGAACCGTCGTGGTCGATGGCGGCGTGCTCGACCTCAACAATCACAATTACACCTTCGGCAGGCTTGATGGCTTGGGCGGCGAGGTGAAGCTGGGCACCGGCAACCTTACGCTCGACACCGCCGACGGCGTAAACGCGGTCTATGCCGGCAGCATCACGGGCGACGGCGGTCTCTACAAGACCGGCGCCGGCAAGCAGACCTTGACCGGACAGAGCACGTATGCGGGCGCGACGAATATCTCAGGCGGCACGCTGGAACTGAGCTTCGTCGGGACCGGCGGCCCCACGTCCGATATCATCTCCGCCTCCTCGGCGCTCAACATGTCGGGCGGCACGCTGACGGTGACGGGCGTCGCCGGCGAAGGCAACACCCAGACCTTCAACGGGCTCGAGATCGGGGGCGGCGGCAACACGATCAGCGCCACCAATGCGACCGTCAATTTGGGCGAGGTCACCCGCGACGCCGGCATCGTCGACTTCAGCATCGGCGCTGGCGCCAAGATGACCGTTTCGGCAGACACCGAGCTCGGCGGCTGGGCCACCGTCAACGGCCGCGACTATGCCGATGTGAACGACCAGAACGAGATCGTGGCCTTCACCAATTACGCGCTGGGGGACGACGCGGCGTCGTGGAGCGACGGCGAAATCGTCGCCGACACGGATGGCGACGCCAATACGCCGTTCTACGGCATCGTGGACGAGGCCGGCGGCGATGATGTGGTGCAACTCGGCGGCTTGCGCTACGCGGCGGCGCGGGATTCCACGGTGACGGTCGCCGACGAAAAGACACTCGGCGTCGACGGCGCTATCATCGTGGGCGACCAAGTGGGCAGCAACAGCTTGGCCATCCAGGGCGGCTCGATACGCGGGGCCGCCGGCGGCGTCCTGGGCATCCAGTAGAACAGCACCGGCACCTTCACCATCAGCTCGACCATCGTCAACAATGGCGGGGCGACAGGGCTCACCGTGATGGGGACGGGAACGGCCGCCGGCAAGGTCGTGCTCGGCAATGCCGCCAATACCTATGAGGGTGCCACGTGGGTCACGCGCAGTACGCTGGAGGTCGGTACGCTCGCTGATGGCGGTGTCGCCAGCAGCATCGGAATGTCGTCGGCGGATCCGCAAAATCTCGTCCTTGAGGCCAGCAGGTTCAGCTATACCGGCGGCACGGACGAAACCGATCGCGGCATGACCCTCATGCGCTCCGGCGCCGTCGCCGAGAACCTGATCCGTGTCACGCAGGCCGGCACGAATCTGACGATCGGCGGTGCGATCGTCAGCGATGACGCGGCGGGCCTGACCAAGGAAGGCGCGGGCACGCTGACGCTCACCAGCACCAGTAGCAACTACACTGGCATTACCACCGTCAGCACCGGCACGCTGGCGGCCTCATACCTCGCCAATGGCGGCGAAAACAGCAGCATCGGTGCCGCAAGTACCGATTCAGCCAATTTAGTCATCCAGAACGGCGCCACTCTCAATTATATCGGCACCGGCGCCACTGCAGCCAGCAACCGAGGCTTTACGCTGAGTGGCTTAGCCGATCTGGGAAGTGGCTTTGGCGTGGCCAACGCCGGCACCACGCTGACGATGAGCGGCGCGGTGACGGGAACCGGCAGGCTGCGCAAGGAAGGTCCCGGCACGCTCGTCCTTTCGGGGATCAACACCTATACCGGCGGCAATCTTGTCAACAGCGGCATCCTGCGGGCGGGATCCACCCAGGCTTTCGGCAACACAGCGACATGGACGACGGTGAATTCCGGTGGCACGCTGGACCTCGCCGGTTTCAACAACAGCATAGGCGGTCTTATCGGGACAGGTGCCGTGTCGCTCGGCTCCGCCACGCTTACACTCACGAACGGATACAGCTCCACTTTCTCGGGAACGATCAGCGGTACTGGCGGCCTGACGAAGGAGGGCGGCGGCACACAGACATTTTCCGGATGCGCCAACGATTATACCGGGCCGACCACAATCAACGGCGGCACGATCATCACAAACTGCATCCGCGACGGCATGGTGGCCAGCGGCATCGGCGCGTCCAGCGCGGCCTCCACGAATCTGGTGCTGGCGAGCAGCGGCGTCCTCCAATACACCGGCGGCGACGTGGCGACAGACCGCGGTTTCACGCTCCAAGGCGGCTGGGGCGTTATCGACGTTGTGCAAGCTGCCGCCGAGCTCGAGTTCGAAGGCGGCGTGGTCGGCGCGGGAAGTCTGGCCAAGCGCGGCGCCGGCACGCTGATACTTTCGGGCACGAACACCTCCACAGGTTCCACCTCCGTGGAAGCCGGCACCCTGGTCGCGGGCTCAGCCCAGGCCTTCGGTTCCGGCCTACTGTATAGTCTCGCTGGTACCCTGGTGGACACGACGGGCTTCAACAACACGGTTCAAGCCCTGAGCGACAACAACACAGCCGGCGGCGTGATCGATATCGGCGCGCGAACGCTGACGCTGAGCGCCGGCGGCGCGTCTTTCGCCGGCAAGATCACAGGCACGACCGGCGATCTCGTCAAGATTGGCGGAGGAACGCAGGTTCTTAGCGGCTGCGGGAACGATTACGAGGGTTCCACCACGATTGGCGGTGGCTGGCTCCGCGTCACCTGCATCGCGGATGGCGGCCAGGACAGCTCCATCGGTGCATCATCCAACGACGCGGCGAACCTCGTCATCGGCGCCCCGGCAAATGCCGGCCTCGAATATGTCGGCGACGGGGATACCACCGACCGCCGTTTCACCCTGGGTGCGTCGGCCGGCTATATCTACAACAACGGCACCGGAGCGCTCGAGTTCACCAACACGGCTGCCGTCGCCTTTGCCGGCACCGGCACCCGGCAGTTCCGCCTCGGCGGCTCGAACACCGCCACCAACATCATGGCCGCGCAGATCGTCAACAACGGCGCCTCGGAGACGAGCCTCGTCAAGGAGAATGCCGGCACCTGGCGCCTCACCAACACCACCAGCACCTACACCGGCATCACCACGATCCAAAATGGTGGCGTGCTGGAGGTCGTGAAGCTCGCCGATGGCGGACAGGCCAGCAGCATCGGCGCGGCTACAGCTGACAACACCCGTCTGGTCATCAACACCGGAAGCCATCTTCGCTATGTCGGCGCGGGCGACAGCACCAACCGCCTGTTCAGGCTCGGTACCGGCGCGACCTACATCGAATCCTCGGGCACCGGCGCAATCAACTTCACAGGCACGGGCGGCGGCACGATGGGTTTCGCGGGCGCCGGCGCGCGTACTCTGGCGCTGGGCGGCACCTATACCGGCGACAACATCATGGGCGTCGTCATACAGGACCAGGACGCCACCGCCGGCAAGACGACGCTTGCCAAGAACGATGCCGGCACCTGGATCCTGACCGGCAACAACACGTATACCGGAAACACCGTCATCAATGACGGCAAGCTGATCATCGGCAATGGCGGCACCACGGGCAATGTCGGCACCGGCGAGGTGATCCTCGCCTTCTCGACGGGCGTGCTCGGCTTCAACCGCAGCGACACGGTCAATTTCGCCGGAAAGATCAGCGGCCCGGGCATCATCGAGCAGATGGGCGAAGGCACGACGGTCCTCACCGCGGTGAACAGTGCCGGCACGGCGAAGATTTCCGAGGGCACGCTGCAGGTCGACGGGAGTCTGACGGCCGACACGATCGTCTTCGACGACGACGAGGCGACTACCCTTGTCGTCAATGGTTCGATACAGGGCAACGGCCTGCCGGCCGTGATCACCGGCGACGGTTCGTCCAACATCATCGAGGTCAATACCGGCGGCACGCTTACCGCAACCGGCGATCTTGCCGGCGGCAACGATGCGGTCGATGTCTCTGGCACGCTTAACACGGGCGCGGGCGTTTTGGCGCTCGGCGGCGGCAACGATACTCTGACGCTCAACGATGGCGCCACGATTGCCGGCGGGGTCACAGGCGGCGCGGGTAGCGATACGCTGCAGGCCAACAATGCTGCCACCTTGACCCTGCAGGGAAGCAGTTTTGCCGGGTTCGAGCGCCTCAACAAAACCTTGGGCGGTTTGCTCCTCCTGACCGGCAACCACAGCTACAGTGCCGGCACAACCATTTCGGCCGGTACCCTGCAGGTCGGCAATGGCGCGACAGCAGGCGCGCTGGCGACGCCGACGGTCACTAACAACGGCTCGCTCGTCTTCAACCTTGACAGCGAATACACCTTCGATGGCGTGATTTCGGGCACCGGCAACCTGCTCAAGGCCGGCACAGGCATCACGACGCTTACCGGTGACAACAGCTATGCGGGGAATACCGGCGTCAATGCCGGCACGCTCATCATCAACGGCGATCAATCCGGCGCGACCGGACCTACCACGGTTGGCTTTGCGGGAACCCTGGGCGGGACCGGCACGATCGGTGGCAGTGTCACCGTCCTCGGCGCCCTCAGCCCCGGCAATGCCGGCAGCGCGCCGGGTACTCTTGCGATCAATGGAAACCTGTCGCTGAACAGCAGTGCGGCGCTCAACTACAATTTCGGCCAGGCGGGTGTGGTCGGCGGTGCTCTAAACGACCTGATCACCGTCGGGGGCAATCTTACCCTGGACGGCACGATCAACATCACCCAGTCCTCGGGCGGCACGTTCGGTCCCGGCGTCTACCGCATCTTCAACTATGGCGGGACGCTCACCAACAATGGCCTTAATGTCGCTTCGCCCGACTATTTTGTGCAGACCGCGGTTGCCAATCAAGTCAACCTCGTCAACTCGACGGGCCTGGCGCTGAGCTTCTGGGACGGCGATGCTGGCCCGCATTCCAACAGCGCCGTCAACGGCGGCGACGGCACCTGGCGCGCCGGCAGCGACGACAACTGGACCGATAGCACCGGCATCTTCGCTGCGCCCTTCGCCAATGCGAGCTTTGCCATCTTCCAGGGCACGGCGGGAACGGTTGACGTCGACAATACCGGCGGTCAGGTCGAGGCGCTGGGCATGCAGTTCGCGTCCGGCGGCTATCTGATCGAGGGCGATGGCATCGAGCTCATCGACGACAGCTCTCAGATGGGTCTGCAGTCCGTCATCCGCGTCGGCGACGGCACCGCCGACGGGGAAGGTTATGTCGCCACCATCGCCTCGAACCTTTCCGGCGCAACCCAGCTCGTGAAGACGGATCTTGGTACGCTGGTGCTTTCGGGCACCAATACCTATACGTCCGGCACCGCCATCAACGGCGGTGTCATCGAGATCGCCTCCAACGCAAATCTCGGCGCGGCCGGCGGGGCGCTCAGCTTCGATAGCGGTACACTGCGCAATACGGCCGCTGTGGTTTCGTCCCGCGCTGTCACGCTCAATACCGGCGGCGGTACCTTCGAGGCGCTCGATACTCTCACGCTCAATGGCGCGGTCGGAGGAACCGGCGCGCTCACCAAGACCGGTGCTGGCACGCTGGTACTGGCCGGCGCCAACACCTATCAGGGTGGAACCTTCGTCAATGGCGGCAGGGTCGAGGTCTCGGCCAATGCTAATCTCGGCAACGCGGCCGGCGGGCTTACCTTCAATGGCGGCACGCTGCACACCATCGCCTCCTTCAGCGCTGCCCGAAACGTGACCCTCAATGCCGCTGGCGGCACTTTCGAGGCGCTCACGGCAACGACCCTGACGCTGACCAATACCATTAGCGGAACGGGCGCGCTGACCAAGGATGGCGCCGGCGGCCTGACGCTCACCGGCACCAATACCTATGCCGGAGGCACGACGATCAGCGCAGGCACGCTGCAGCTCGGCGATGGCGGGGAATCGGGATCTATCACCGGAAACGTCGCCAACGACGGCACGCTCGCCTTCAACCGGAGCAACAGCTATGCGTTCTCCGGCTTGATCTCGGGCAGCGGCGCAGTCGAGCAGATCGGTAGCGGCATCACAATCCTCACTGCCGGCAACAGCTATACCGGAACGACGGCTGTGCGCGCGGGAACTCTCATCATCAATGGCGACCAGACGGCGGCGACCGGCACCACGACTGTGGAAGTCGGCGGTAGCCTGGGCGGCATCGGCACCATCGGTGGCGACGTGGCCATTCTCGATGGCGGCGCTCTCAATCCCGGCGATCTCGGCGTTGCGCCTGGAACGCTCACCATCAATGGCAATCTCGATCTGGCTGCCGGTGCGACGCTCAATTATAACTTCGGGCAGGCCGGCGTCGTCGGGGGTCCTTACAATGATCTGACCATCATCGAGGGCGACCTCACGCTCGACGGCACAATAAACGTTGCCGAGACGCCCGGCGGCAATTTCGGCCCCGGCATCTATCGGGTGATCAGCTATGGCGGGACGCTGACCGATCTCGGGCTTTCCGAGAGCTCTCCAGTTCATGTGGTTCAGACTTCGATCGAAGGCCAGGTGAACCTCGTCGAGATCAGCTCGATGACCTTGAACTTCTGGGATGGCGACAGCGGTCCCAAGGACGACGATCTCGTTGCGGGCGGCAACGGCACCTGGCGGGCGGCCGGCGACGACAATTGGACCGACGAGACCGGGAATATCAACGCGGCGTTCTCAAACGGCAGCTTCGCCATTTTCGGCGGCACGGCTGGTACGGTCGATGTCGACAGCGGCAGCGGACAGGTTGCGGTCACCGGCATGCAGTTCGCCTCCGGCGGCTACCTCATACAGGGCGACGCCGTCACGCTCGACGGGGCGCAGGCGATCATCCGCGTCGGTGACGGCACGGCGCCGGGCGCAGGGTATGTCGCCACCATCACCTCCGTGCTTCAGGGTGATGCGCAACTGGTCAAGCGCGATCTCGGCACTCTCGTGCTGACGGGCACCAACACCTACACCGGCGGAACCGTTATCCGGGAAGGAACGCTGCAGTTCACCAGCGACGCAAATCTCGGCGATGCGGCCGGCGGCATTACGCTTGACGGCGGCACGCTGCAGAACACATTGGCCGAGACGACGGCCCGCAGCATCACCCTCAACGCCGCTGGCGGCACGTTGCTCACCGATGCGGACCTGACCCTTTCCGGCATTGTCGGCGGCTCCGGAGGCCTCACCAAGGCCGGCAGCGCCAATCTGACGCTGACGGGTAGCAATACTTATGCCGGCCCGACCATTGTTTCCTCCGGCGGCCTCTATGTCGAGGGCGACCAGAGTGCGGCAACCGGGCTCGTCTCCGTTGGCGGTGGTGCGACGATCGGCGGCGGTGGTACGATCGGCGGCAGCGTCACGGTCGCCGACGGGGCGACACTATCGCCCGGCGCGGCGGACGGCACGCCCGGCACGCTCGCGATTGCAGGCGACCTGACGCTCTCGGGCGGGTCGATCCTCAACTATTCCCTCGGGGAGGCAAATGTTGCGGGCGGGGCGCTCAACGATCTCGTCACCGTCGGCGGCAATCTTACCCTCGATGGCACGCTGAACGTCACCGAGACGGCCGGCGGCAGCTTTGGGCCGGGCATCTACCGCCTCTTCAATTACGCCGGCACCCTGACCAACAATGGACTCACTCTCGGGGTCATGCCGTTGGCCGGGACGTACGTCCTGACCGCTATCGCCAACCAGGTCAATCTCGTCAACACCAACGGGCTGACGCTCAATTATTGGGACGGAGCAGGAGGTCCGAAGTTCGACCGTGCCATCCAGGGCGGCGACGGCGTGTGGCAGAACTCGCTCGGCAACGACAACTGGGCCGACGGCTCCGGCGCGGTCAACGCGGCCTTCACCGACGGATCGTTTGCCATATTCTCTGGCACGGCCGGCATCGTGACGGTCGACGACAGTCTCGGCCAGGTCGTCGTCTCCGGGATTCAGTTCGCCGTCGACGGTTACGAGATCCAAGGTGACAGGATCGGCCTCGACGGACCTGTGGTCACGATCCGCGTGGGAGACGGCACGGATGCAGGCTCGGGCATGGTCGCCACCATTTCCGCCGGCCTTTCAGGCAGCTCACAGCTCGTCAAGACCGATCTCGGCACGCTGGTGCTTTCTGGAACCAATACTCACAGCGGCGGCACGGCGGTCAACGGCGGCACGTTGCAGGTCTCGGTAGATGCCAATCTCGGCGATGCCAGCGGCGCCATCAGCTTTGCCGGCGGTACGCTGCAGACGACTGCCCGCTTCGAGAGCGGGCGCTCGCTCAACATCGCCGGCACTGGGACTCTCCTGGTTGATGCCGGAACGATACTGACCTCGACTGGCGCGGTTTCCGGCGCTGGAGTGTTCACCAAGTCCGGCGCCGGCACACTGACGCTCAATGGCGACAGTTCCGCCTTTACCGGCACCACCTCGGTGGCAGGTGGCACGCTGGCCGTCAACGGAAGCCTCTGCGGCGTGATCAACGTGCGCGACGGCGGCCGGCTGCAGGGTACAGGTACCGTCTGCGATACGAACAATTTCGCGGGCGGCACTGTGGCGCCGGGCAATTCTATTGGCACGCTGACGGTCGCCGGCGATTACGCGGGCGACGGCGGCACGCTGGAGATCGAGGCCGTGCTCGGCGACGACGCCTCGCCGACCGACCGGCTCGTCGTGACCGGCGACACTTCCGGTACCAGCGAGGTCAGGGTGATCAACCTCGACGGGGCCGGTGCGCAGACGGTGGAGGGCATCAGGATCATCGATGTGGGCGGCGCCTCGAACGGCACATTCTCGCTCGACGGCGACTACGTTTTTGAAGGCCAGCAGGCTGTGGTCGGCGGTGCCTATGCATACCGCCTCTACAAGGGCGGCGTCTCGACGCCGAACGACGGCGACTGGTATCTGCGCTCGGCATCTCTGCATCCGGACGATCCAGATCCGCAGCCGCTCTATGCGCCCGGCGTGCCTCTCTATGAGGCCTATCCAGGCGTCCTGCAGAGCTTCAACGAACTCGGCACCTATCAGCAGCGGGTCGGCAACCGGTCCTGGAGCGGCGCGGACGCGCAAACGGGCTCGGCCGGCGGCAGCCCGATCTGGGCTCGCATCGAGGCAGCGCATGCGAGCGTTGATCCTGAGAGGTCTACGACCGGCACCGATTATGACGTGACGACCTGGAGACTCCAGGCAGGCATGGAAAGCATGCTCCACGAGAGCGGTGCCGGCGTCCTCATGGGCGGCGTTACCGCGCATTACGGAACTATATCATCGAATATCTCATCGAGGTTCGGCGCTGGCTCGATCAATGCCACCGGCTACGGCGTCGGGGGCACGCTCACCTGGCTCGGCAATGAAGGGTTTTATGTCGACGCTCAGGCGCAGGGCACGTGGTATGACGCCGATCTCGCTTCCGCAACGCTCGGGAGGACGCTGATCGATGGCAACGATGCCTTCGGTTACGCGCTCAGTATCGAGACAGGACAGGTGATCGAACTGAATGACGGTTGGTCGCTGACGCCGCAAGCCCAGCTCGCCCATTCCTCGGTCGATTTCGAGGACTTCATCGATCCGTACGGAGCCGCCGTTTCCCTCGAAGACGGCGACAGGCTGGTCGGCCGCTTGGGGCTCTCCGTCGATTACGAGAACGAGTTGACGCGTGCAGGCGGGCAGGTTGGCAAGGCGCATATCTATGGCATCGCCAATGTCTATTATGACTTCAGCGACGGCTCACAGGTCGATGTGTCGGGCGTGCGTGTGGTCAGCGATAACCATCCGTTGTCGGGTGGCCTCGGACTGGGCGGTTCGCTGAGCCTCGACAATGGTCGCTTCACGATCTTTGGTGAGGCGTCGGTCCGCAGCACGTTCAAGGATGCCGGCGACAATTATGGCCTGGGCGCCGAGCTCGGCTTCAATGTGAAATGGTGAGCCACGCGTCTTGAAAGCGTGCAGGCACTCACCGCAATCCATGGCCTCGAGGCGTTCACCCGTGCGTGACCGCCTCGCGCCAGCAACCAGTCCGCGCCAGACGCCGGCTGTGCTCTCGAACAACAAGAAGGATGATCGTTCGTGCTGATGAAAACCTCGCGTAAGCACTGCGCAGCGATGGCGGCAGTTTTCACAATCCTTACCGGCGGAGCGGTCGCGCAAGAGGCGAACTCGACGCCTGGCGAGATTTCGTCGCTGCCCGGCGGCGCCTCTTCACTCCAGGAAACCTATCAGGACTGGAGCCTTGCCTGTCAGAGCGCGCCGCAAAAGGTTTGCGTCATATCCCAGCAGCAGGTTCAGCCGAATGGTCAGCGCGTGCTGGCGATCGAACTGCGTAGCGGCGGCGAAGGCTCCCTCTCGGGCAATCTCGTGCTTCCGTTCGGGTTGATGCTGGATGCGGGTGCGGTTTTCCAGATTGACGAGGCGGCTCAGCAGGAGGCTCGGCCTTTCCTTACATGTCTCCCGGTGGGCTGCGTGGTTCCGCTCGATTTGGACGCTGATGCGGTCGCGGCACTTCGCGCCGGCGGGAAGCTGCAGGTGAGGGTGCAGACTGCGGATGCAGCCGAAGTTGTATTCCCGATCTCCTTGATTGGCCTGGGGGATGCCGCTGATCGGCTCGAGGCACTGCAGGACGCCGGGAGCAACTGACATGCAGGAACCGACAACACTTTCTGAAACCTATGAGGCGTGGACCGTGCAGTCCGTCAAGGCGGGTGAGGGCGCGCGACGGATGTGCCGGATGTCCCAGGAACTGATCCAGCCGGAAACGCGCCAGCGTGTGCTTCTGTTCGCGATCACGAAGGGAGAGCAGGAGGGGCCAAACGCAACACTGGTCATGCCGTTCGGGCTGCTCCTATCCGAAGGCTTCCGCATCGAGATCGCCGGACAGGAGATTTTGCGCGGAGCCTACCGAACCTGCCTGCCGGATGGCTGCGTGGCTGAGATCGACCTTGCGGACGCTGCCTTGGAAGCATTGGAGTCCGCCGCCGCCGCGAGCGTTCTGATGACCGCCAACAACGGCCAACCGGTGCGGGCCGATATCTCGCTCAGGGGCTTTAAACCCGCATACCGCAGACTGACGGAGCTTGCGGCGGGTTGAAGCGATTTGGCGTGGCTTTCCGCCACGGCCATTGACGATCTCTGAACCACCTCTCCGCCAAACCTCTCGCCATGCGCCTATCTGAGGCCTCTTCGGGCACAGCTTCCGCCGTGCCCGCTTGCCGTCACTTCTCTGCGCAGATCGAGCGGGCCACGATCATGCGCATGATCTCGTTCGTGCCCTCAAGAATTTGATGCACGCGCAGATCGCGCACGATCTTCTCCATGCCGTATTCGGCGAGATAGCCATAGCCGCCATGCAGCTGCAAAGCCTTGTTGGCCACCTCGAAGCAGCGGTCCGTCACCAGGCGCTTGGCCATGGCGCAGAGCCGCGTTGCGTCCGGCGCCTTCCTCTCCAGCGCCTCGGCCGCACGCCACAGAAAGGTGCGGCAGGCCTCCAGCTCCGTCGCCATGTCGGCCAGATGAAACTGCAGGGCCTGGAAATTTATGAGTGCCTGCCCGAAGGCACGGCGCTCGCGCATATAGGCCACCGCCTTCTCGAATGCCGCCTGTGCGCCGCCGAGCGAAGCCGCCGCGATATTCAGGCGGCCGCCATCAAGGCCTGCCATGGCGATCTTGAAGCCATCCCCTTCCGCGCCGAGGCGGTTGGCGACGGGAACGCGCGCGCCGTCCAGGACGACGGCCCGCGTCGGCTGGGCGTTCCACCCCATCTTGTGCTCGTTGGCGCCGAAGGATAGGCCCGGCGTATCGGCCGGGATTACCAGCGCCGAGATCCCTTTGGGGCCGTCGCCGCCTGTGCGCACCATGACGATGTAGACGCCCGCGGCCCCAGCTCCAGAGATGAACTGCTTCTGACCGGTCACGACATAATCGTCGCCGTCGCGGATCGCCCGTGTCGTCAAGGCTGCGGCATCCGAGCCCGAGCCTGGCTCGGTAAGGCAATAGCTGCCGAGGCACTCCATCGCGATCATTTGGGGCAACCAGCGCCGGCGCTGCTCGTCATTGCCGAAGCAGTCGATCATCCAGGCGCACATGTTATGGATGGAGATATAGGCCGCGATTGAGGGGCAGCCGGTCGCCAGCGCCTCGATGGTGATAACGGATTCCACCCGGCCGAGCCCGGTGCCGCCGCTCGCCTCCGCGACATAGATGCCGCCCATCCCAAGCGCGCCGGCCTTGCGCAGCGTCTCCAGCGGAAAATGCTTGTCGCGATCCCACTGGATCGCAAAAGGGGCAAGCTCCTCGTCAGCGAAGGACCGCGCCGTTTCGGCGACGGCGACCTGCTCCTCGCTCAGATCGAAATCCATATCGTCGTCCCTAGGCCGGGTCCGCCCTTCGGGCTATCGCCCATGGTAACTACGCACGGCAACATCGGCAATTCCATACGATAGCCGTGCAGCAATTCACATTAATTCCAACGGCGGCATCGTGGTCCCATCCACTCTCCAGCCGGATATATGCTCACATCCACAAAGGCGTGGTCAGCAACTAGACTATCGGAGCGATTGGCTAGGCCGGAAAGAGCATATCTGCCTCTGTCAAATCGGGCTGCGGCTGCTTGCGTATCTGACGGCGCCACGCTTCCGGCGTTACCCCTTCGCGTTGCCGGAATACCTGGATCAGATGCGACAGATCGCAAAATCCGGTCGCGGCCGCGATGTCCGTCACGGACCTGCTTGATCTGCCGAGCAGGAAGCGGGCCTGTGTTAATCTTACCCGCAGAAACGCCTCGCTCGGGGTCAGCCCGAGCGCATTGTTGAAATGGCGCTCGAGCTTGCGGCGACTGACGCCGAGGCGCGCGGCGACAGTCGAAATCGTCGGCGGGTTATCGAGGTTTTGCTGCAGGTGTGACAACGCCTTGCGCACCAGAACATCCTGCGTCTTCAGTTCCAGCGGCAGGCCAGGCTGGGGATCCTCGGCCGCCATCGCCTCGTCGATGATCATTATGTGCAGGCTCTTGCGCGCGGCCGAGCGGCCGATGTGCCGATCCACCAGGAAAGCCGCCAGGTGGGCGGAGCTGGCACCGCCCGAACAGGTTAGCCGCTCACGGTCCACCACGAAGATCTGGTCGGAAACCGGGACCAGCCCATCGAACTGTTCTAGAAAATCATGGTGGTGGAACCAGCTCACGCAACACCGGTAGCCCTGCATTAGTCCGGCGCGGTGGAGGATGAAGGCGCCGGTGCACACCCCCACGAGGGGCACGCCTGCCTCCGCCGCGCGGCGCAGGAAAACGATGTATTCCGGGTCGAGATTTTCGATCTCCTTGATCAATCCGCCCACGACGACGATGTAGTCAAATCGCGTCGGATCGCCCAGGTGCTCGTCCGGTGTGACGGCGATGCCGCAGCTCGAGGCGACCGGGCTCATGGTGGCCGAGAGCACTTTCCAGCTGCAGTGGATTGGGCGAGAACGGTCCCCTTCGTCCGCGGCCAGCCGCAACACATCAACAAAATTGGCGAAGGCCGATAGCGTGAACCGGCGCGCTAGGACAAAGCCGATGCGCAAGCGTGGGCGGCTACCGGGCTGCGGATTTTCATCGTATCGCTGCATGGCGCAATAATAACGCCAGTTTGACGCAATGATCCAGTCTTCCGCGCGCTCTTTTGCATAGGGTGCAAGCACGGCAGTTTCTGCCGCAAGGAAGGCGCCATGACCCGTTTTTCCGCCCTGTCGATTTTGAAGAATGCGCTGATCGGCAACACCGGTTGGAGGGAGCAATGGCCCGAATCCCAGCCGAAAGCGGAATATGATGTCGTGATCGTCGGCGCAGGCGGGCATGGGCTGGGCGCGGCCTATTACCTGGCCAAGGAGCATGGGATCACCAATGTCGCGGTGATCGACAAAGGCTGGCTCGGCGGCGGGAATACAGGACGCAACACGACCATCATCCGTTCCAACTACCTCTATGACGAAAGCGCCCGGCTTTATGACCATGCGCTCGATTTGTGGGACGGGCTGAGCCAGGAATTGAATTACAACGTCATGTACTCGAAGCGCGGCGTGATGATGCTGGCGCATAACGTGCATGATGTTCAGAGTTTTCAGCGGCATATCCACTCGAACCGCCTCAACGGCGTCGACAACCGTTGGCTCACCCCCGAAGAGGCGAAGGCATATTGCCCGCCGCTCAACATCTCGAAGAGCGCGCGTTACCCGGTTATGGGTGCAGCGCTGCAGAAGCGTGCGGGCACCGCACGGCATGACGCGGTTGCCTGGGGTTATGCGCGCGGCGCTGCGATGCGTGGCGTGGATATTATCCAGAACTGCCCGGTTACCGCTATCCGCCGCGGCCCGGATGGGCGGGTGACCGGCGTGGAGACTGCGAAGGGCTTCATCAGGGCCAAGAAGGTGGGCGTTTCGGCCGCGAGCAACACCACGGTTGTCATGGACAGTGCGGGGGTGAGGCTGCCGATCGAGAGCTTCCCGTTGCAGGCGCTCGTTTCAGAACCTGTGAAGCCAATCTTCCCTTGTGTCGTGATGTCGAACACGGTGCACGCCTATATCAGCCAGTCCGACAAGGGCGAGCTGGTGATTGGTTCGGGTACCGACCAGTACACCAGCTATTCGCAGCGCGGCGGCCTTCCGCTGATCGAACATACGATTGCGGCGATCTGCGAGATTTTCCCGATCTTCACCCGCATGCGGATGCTGCGCAACTGGGGCGGCATCGTTGATGTGACGCCCGATCGCTCGCCGATCCTTGGCAAGACGCCGGTGCCAGGGCTCTATGTCAACTGTGGTTGGGGCACGGGCGGATTCAAGGCCACGCCTGGGTCCGCGCATGTGTTTGCCTGGACCATCGCCAAGGACGAGCCGCACCCGGTCAACGCGCCGTTCACGCTCGAACGCTTCCGCGCCGGTCGCCTCATCGATGAAGCCGCTGCGGCGGCCGTTGCCCATTGAGGACACCATGCTGCTCATTCACTGCCCCTATTGCGACGAGACCCTGCCCGAGCTGGAATTCACCTATGCCGGTGAGGCCCACATTGCCCGGCCCGCAAATCCTTCCGAAGCGAGCGACGAGGACTGGGAGAAGTTCCTGTTCATCCGCACCAATGCGCGAGGCCCTCATTTCGAGCGCTGGCGGCATATCCACGGATGCGGCCGCTTCTTCAACGCGCTGCGTGACACCGTAAGCGACAAGTTCCTGGCCACATACAGGGCCGGCGCGCCTAGGCCTGATCTGGACTCTGTAAAAAAGGCCGCAGAATGAATAGCTTGCGCGTTCCCGGCCGTGGCCGCGTAGACCATTCCCAGCCGGTGAAATTCACCTTTGATGGCAGGATTGTCGAGGGGCGCGTGGGTGATACCGTCGCCTCGGCTCTGTTGGCGAATGGCGTGCACCTTATGGGCCGGTCATTCAAGTATCACCGTCCGCGCGGCCCGGTTACCGCGGGTTCGGAAGAACCAAATGCGCTCATCGGCACCAGCCGGGGTCCTGGCCGGTTTGAGCCCAACACCCGCGCAACCATGCAGGAAATTTGGGAAGGACTTGAAGCCACGAGCCAGAACAAGTTCCCGAGCCTAGCATTCGACTTGGGCGCGGTGAACGATTGGTTCTACATGCTGTATTCGGCGGGTTTCTACTACAAAACCTTCATGTGGCCGAAGTCCTTTTGGGATAAGGTTTATGAGCCATTCATCCGCGCGGCGGCGGGCCTGGGCGTGTCGCCGACCGAAGAAGATCCGGACACCTACGCGTCGCGCTATCTGCACACCGATGTGCTGATTGTCGGTGCGGGGCCGGCGGGTCTGGCGGCGGCTCTCTCGACGGCAAAAGCGGGCCTGCGGGTGACGCTGGTCGACGAGAACGCAGAAGCCGGAGGAACGCTTCTGAGCGAGCCTCAGGCAGAGATCGACGGAACCCCCGCCTGGAACTGGCTTGCGGCGACGCTCAAGGAACTTGAAGGCCTTGGCGTGCGCATCATGACGCGCACCACCGCAATCGGCTATTACCACCAGAATATGGTCGGGCTGTGCCAGAAGCTGACCGATCATTTGCAGTCTCCGCGGAAGGGCATGCCGCGCGAGAGGCTTTGGCGGGTGAGGGCAGGGCAGGTCATTCTGGCGCAAGGCGCGCTGGAAAAGCCGCTGGTCTTCGACGGTAACGACCGGCCGGGCGTGATGCTGGCGGGCAGCGCACAGATCTATCTCAATCGATATGGCGTGCGTGTCGGGGAGAGGGCTGTCGTGGCAACGAGCCATGACAGCGCATGGTATGCCGCCTTCGATCTTGCGGATGTCGGGACGAAAATCGAAGCGATCGTGGATACCCGCGCCAAGATCCGTGAGGATCTGATCTCCGAAGCGCGGTCCCGCGGTATCGCGGTGCTGACGAGCCATACGGTCACCGGCACGAAAGGGCGGCTGCGCGTGCAGGGCGTGCGGGTGAATCCGGTCACGGGAGGCCGCGTCGGCCCCGCGCGGTGGCTTCCCTGCGACTGCCTGCTGATGTCGGGCGGCTGGACGCCGTCACTGCACCTGTTCTCGCACACCAAGGGTACGCTTCGGTGGGATGAAGAACGGCAGATCTTTCTGCCGGACCGTAAGACAGAAGCTTGCGAGATCGCTGGGGCTGGGCGTGGGCTTTGGGGTATTGAGGCAGCGCTCAACGACGGTGCCGTTATGGACGCGGCAGCCGCCCGCGAACATCGTCGTGAGCCGACCACCGCCCGTTATACGGTCAAGCACGACCGATGCGGTAGCGGCGCTTCTCACACGGAATTGCCGACCGACCGCAGCCCCGGCCGTGCTCGCGCCTTTGTCGACTTTCAGAACGACGTGACAGCTAAGGATCTGCGCCTCGCAGTGCGCGAAGGAATGCGTTCGATCGAGCACGTCAAGCGCTACACGACAAACGGCATGGCCACAGATCAGGGCAAGATGTCCAATATCAACGGCCTCAATATTGCTGCCGATGCGCTCGGAAAACGGCAGCCGGAGGTAGGGCTAACCACTTTCCGCCCGCCCTATACGCCCACCACGTTCGGCGCATTGGCCGGCTATCATCGAGG
Source organism: Chelativorans multitrophicus (assembly GCF_011317445.1). GTDB lineage: Bacteria > Pseudomonadota > Alphaproteobacteria > Rhizobiales > Rhizobiaceae > Chelativorans > Chelativorans multitrophicus. The sequence continues at coordinate 980,752 of NZ_JAAAPL010000001.1, read as the reverse complement.
CGGGCATTTTGAGGTGACGCGCAAGACGCCGATCGATGGTTGGGCAGAGCAACATGGCGCGGTGTTCGAACCGGTCGGCCTGTGGCGGCGCGCGTGCTATTTCCCCAAGCCCGGTGAAGATATGCATGCGGCTGTGGGCCGAGAATGCCGCACGACGCGGGCTTCTGTGGGCATGTTCGATGCCTCGACACTTGGCAAGATCGAGGTCGTGGGGCCCGATGCCGTTACCTTTATGGAGCGGATATACACCAATCCCTGGGCCAAGCTCGGCATTGGCCGTTGCCGCTATGGTCTGCTCCTGGGCGAAGACGGCTATATCCGCGATGACGGCGTGATCGGGCGTCTCGCGGAGGATCGCTTCCACGTCACCACCACCACGGGCGGCGCGGCGCGGGTTCTGAACATGATGGAGGACTACCTCCAGACCGAATGGCCGGACCTCAAGGTCTGGCTGACCTCGACGACCGAGCAGTGGGCGGTGATTGCCTTGAATGGCCCGAACGCTCGCAAGCTGCTCGCGCCATTCGTCGGCGGGCTGGACATTTCAGACGCGGCGTTCCCGCATATGTCGGCTGCGGAGTGCGCGGTTGCAGGCTTCCCGGCGCGGCTGTTCCGCGTGAGCTTCACCGGCGAGCTTGGCTTCGAAATCAACGTACCGGCCCGCTATGGACGGTTGCTTTGGGAAAAGCTCTGGGAGGCAGGTCAGCAATACCAAATCTGCGCCTATGGCACCGAGACGATGCACGTTCTTCGTGCCGAAAAGGGGTACATCATCGTGGGCCAGGATACGGATGGCACGGTCACGCCGCATGACGCGGGGATCAGCTGGGCAATCGGCAAGGCAAAGCCGGATTTCATCGGCAAGCGCGGGCTCCAGCGGGCCGATCTTGTGGCCGAGGGCCGCAAGCAACTGGTCGGTCTGCTGACGGAAGATGGTAAGACCAAGCTGGAGGAGGGTGCGCAGATCGTGCTCGACCCAAATCAGCCCATTCCGATGAAAATGGTCGGCCACGTCACCTCGTCCTACCACAGCGATGCGGTAGGCAGGCCGATTGCCCTGGCACTGATCGAGGGCGGGTACAGCCGGATGGGCGAGTCGGTTTTCGTGCCCATGCCCGGCCGCGTCATCAAGGCCGAAGTCACGGGAACTGTCTTCTATGACCCCGCCGGCGAACGGCTGAAACTTTAGGAGGCGGCATGACGATTGATACGCTCACTCCGGGAGTAATCGCGCAGACGAGCGCCGCGACGGTGTCCTTGCTACCTCTCCTCGCGCGTTTCTCGCTGCGCGTCGGCGAAACCGAACGGGCGGCGCTTGCCAAAGCGATTGGGCTTGATCTTCCATTGAAGACAGGCGCCCGTGCGAAGGCGGGCGGCGTTGAAGTCCTCTGCCTCGGCCCCGATGAATGGGTGCTCATCACCGACGATGCGCCGCGTCTCCGCGACGCCTGCGCCGGCATTCAGCGGCAAGCGCCGCACAGCCTCGTCGAGATTTCTGACCGTGAGCTTAGCTTTCTCATCGAGGGACCAAAAGCCGCGGAACTTCTTACGCTTGGCTGCCCGCGAAACATCGACCGCATCGCCGATGGCGAGGGCCGGCGGACGGTGTTTGACGGCGCGACGGTCATCCTGTGGCGCGACGGCGCAAACCGCTTCCGCTTCGATGTGTCGCGTTCCTTCGCCCCGCATATCGTCGCGCTTCTCGAAACCGGCTGTGCCGAATTGGGCGCAGAATACTCTGATTGAGGCGGGCAATGCCGACGTCGCTGCCGCTGCGCGTCGGAAGCTGGCGGGCGTTTTTCCGCGCACGCGGCGTTCGACCGTTCGCCCGGACACCCGATTGGCGGGCGAACGAGCCTCGCCTTCAGCCCCGTATCAAGAAGTGTATAAATTGGCTGGCCTATCGATGTCTGGCCGTGGGTGACCGATATGTTCTCAAGCTGGCGACTTGGGCTTCAATGACGAGCTAAAAAGTCCATTATTTAGCCGGCTTTTTTTCTTGTATCGGCTAGTATAGTTGTTTTAGCAATATCAACGGCAAAAAAATCAAGGGGAGCGATGCCTTCCGCGCGCATTACATTCGCTGGATTTCATGTCTTCTTCTGCCGCGGTGGACAGTATCAAGAGCATAGGGTCGAGCACCTTCACTTAACGGACAGCCGGCTCTGCGGTGGCAATGCAGGCTTTAGTTCCGCAGTTGCATCCGCTCATTATTGGAAGGTAGATTATTCGAAGGTGGAACTTTCTGTTTAGTGAGATCAACCTGATGGCCTAGGCCATTCAGCCTGATGGTCAAAGAGTAGAAAGAAGATCATATGCGGCGGTAGGAGCGGATCAGCCCGTTCATGTCCGAGCTATTAGGGCCAGTATGACCGACAAAAATCTCAATCTTGCAACGGAGATCCGAGTAGCCTTGGGCCTTATTGCTGCATTCGCCGCAGCGGGGGCTATTGCCGTCTCGGTTGTCGCGTCTCTCAGGACCGATCAGGATGCAATTCTGAAACAGGAGCAGCTGACCCGGCACGCGCTTGAGGAACAGATTGAGGCCGTGCCGCGGGACCAGCGCAGCGTTACCGTCTGGGATGAGGCCGTTGTTCATTCGCGCGAGAACGATCAGCGTTGGATGGCGGAATATCTCGGCAAATGGATATACGACTATTTCGGCCATCAGCGCGCCTATGTTCTCGACGACCAAGGACATCTCATTTACGCCATGCTTGACGGCAAGACGGTCTCACCGCCGTCCTTCGGCAACGAAATCGCGGAGGCTACGGAAATTGCCTCCAGCCTCCGGCGAAGGCTGATAGCACGGCGCTCTGCGGGCGATCAGGCCGAGCCGATCAAAAGCGTTGTGGAAACGCGCGTGATCGACCTGAACGGCGCCCCAGCGATCCTGAGCATGCAGCCGATCATCCCGTCGACCAATCGTTTGACCGTACCGGCGGGCGAGGAATATCTCTATGCTTCCGTCAATATGGTGGATAGCGCGCTCGCCGAGGAGATCGGTCACCATGTCCTACTCCAGGGCATGCGCTTCGATTCGTCTGCACCGAAGGGTTACCGTCAGGCGAGTGTTCCCGTGACCGGTTCTACAGGCGAGGTTTTGGGCTATCTGATATGGGAGGCCGACAGGCCGGGGCTCCATCTGCTCAAGCAGGTGCTCCCGGCTTGCCTTATTGCCCTTTTTGCTGTGGGCGGGATTGCGCTTTTCCTTGGCCGCAAGCTGCGCCGCGCTTCTCTCGCGCTTCATGCGAGCGAGCGCCGCGCCCGGCATCTCGCATCCCATGATGTTCTCACGCGCCTGCCGAACCGGGCCTTCTTCGAAAAGAAGCTGGATAGGGTGATCGACACGGTTCAAGCCGGCCACGGCGAGGCGGCGCTGCTCTTCCTTGACCTGGATCGTTTCAAAAACGTCAACGACACTCTTGGTCACCGGGCCGGCGATGAGCTGGTGCGGGAAACGGCTGTGAGGCTGAGCACGGCGATCGGCAATGCCGGCGTCGTTGCACGCATAGGCGGCGACGAGTTCGGTATGGTGATCCTGCGGAGGAGTGGGGCCCGGGAAGCGGCGATCGAGCTTTCTGAAAGACTGCTCCAGGCACTGAAGGTCCCCTTCGTCATCAGCGGCGAGCCCGTGCACGTTGGCGTCAGCATCGGCGTAGCCCTTGCCCCTGAAGCGGGCAGCGAGCGTCAGGACCTCCTGCGCAAGGCCGACATCGCGCTTTATGACGCCAAGAAGCGCGGCCGCGGCTGTTACCAGATCTTCTCGGAGGCAATGGGCGATATTCTCAAGCAGCGCCGCCAGGTGGAGGCTGACCTGCGCAACGCACTGGCAAACGGAGAGGAACTGCAGCTCTTCTACCAGCCGCTCTATTCCGATGCGAGCGAGATTACCGGGGCTGAAGCGCTTCTGCGCTGGAAGCACCCGGTCCACGGCTCAATGTCGCCGGTGTTTCTGATCTCGGTGGCTGAGGAATCCGGCATGATCATGCAGCTCGGCGATTGGGTCTTGCGGGAAGCCTGCAGAATGGCCGTCAAAGCCGATATCCCCTTGATGTCGGTGAACGTGTCGGCGGTGCAGCTTCGCGATGAGCACTTCGCAGAGCGGTGCCTGGCGATCATCCGCCAGGAGAACGTAGCGCCGGAACGGATTCAGCTCGAGGTCACAGAAACCGTGCTGATCGAAAATCCGGACCTTACCGTCAGGATCTTCGAAACGCTGCGTGAAGCGGGCATCCGCATCGCGATCGACGATTTCGGCACCGGCTACTCTTCGATGAGCTATCTCCGCAACTATCCGGTCGACCGGCTCAAGATTGACCGTTCGTTCGTGCAGGCTCTTTCGGAAAGCAAGCAGGGACGTGCAATCGTTGGAGCCATGCTCGACATTGCGCGGGCGCTGGAGCTGGACGTGGTCGCCGAGGGCGTGGAGACAGTGGACCAGTGCAAGGTTCTGCGCTCACTCGGCTGCCGCGAGATGCAAGGCTATCTCTTCTCGCGCCCCCTCGAGCCGCTGCAGTTCCTGCACTCCCTGAAGCGCCCCGTTCCCTTGACCGCCTAGAAAGCTATTCGCGGGCGTCGGGAAGTAACGTTTTGGAAAGGTTGAAGCAGGTCCAGTGCTGAAATATGGGAACTACGCCCGTTACTAGTGCTTTTTCTGAAGGAGGAGCAGAGGATGCGGGTAACAGGACGAAATTTTCTTCTTCTTCTGGGCGAAGAAAAGATATTCTTTGGGGACGGGACGTGATGGCCGGTCACGGCGATCGCGTCGCCTTGATCGCGGACGACGATGAGTTCTTCAGGATTGCCCTGCGCACGATTCTGAAGGGCGAGCTCGGTTTCGCCGAGGTGATTGAGGCGGGATCGCTCGACGAGGCGATCGAGCGGCTTGCCGAGCGTGACGAGATCGGGCTGGCTCTCTTCGATCTGGCAATGCCTGGCATGAAGGATGCCGGAAGCCTTGAAGCGGTCCGCGATTTCCGCCGCGAAATGCGTGTTGCCGTCGTCTCGGCCTCGACCAGAAGGGCGGATATGCTGGCGGCATTGTCGGCCGGAGTCCACGGTTACGTGCCAAAGGGGCTTGGAGCTACGGAGCTTGCCGCTGCACTCGGCCATGTGTTGAACGGAGCAATCTACGTTCCACCGGAGATCGCGGGGCGAGATGAACGTTCATCGCAGGCCGTGTCTTCCGAACCGTCTTCGGAAAAGCCGGGCCGTGGCGTCGAACACCTGACGCCCCGCCAGCGAGAGGTGCTCGCCCTCCTGGTGGACGGCCTCTCCAATAAGGAGATTGCGCGCAAGCTTCGCCTCGGCGAGGGAACGGTCAAGATCCATATGGCGGCCCTCTTTCGCAGCCTGGGCGTAAGGAACAGGCAGGCTGCGGCTGCCGCCGGGGTGCGGCTCATGTCGAACCCACGGAAAGATACCGATTGAGGTCTGATCCTCGCCCCGGCTTTGAATAGGCCATCTGGCCGAATAGGCGACACTGGCGAAAAAGTGCAGGTATCCAGCCAAAGGAAACGCATATGCAATCGGTCACCGCACGCCGCAGAAGAGCCGGATTGCCCAGCCTGCGGCCCGCGCAGGCCGCGCAGGGCCTTACGCCGGCACAATGCTGCAGCGACGCGCTGATCGAGCCGATTGCCGATAAAGTTGGGCTGGAGATCGCGCCAACTCAAAGGCACAATCTGGCCCGCAACCTGATGAAATTGATGGAGCGGCACAAAATCGAGAATGCCGGCCTTTTTCTCGAGCGCTTCAATCGCGATGCCGCGCTCTTCGACGATGTCATCGCGGAGATGACCGTCGGCGAGACCTATTTCTTTCGCGATCCCGCCCAGTTCGATCTCGTACGCAAGAAGGTGCTGCCTTCTCTGCTTGCCGACCGCCCGGAAAGGGCGCCGATCAGGATGTGGAGCACCGGGTGCTCGACGGGTGAGGAAGCCTATTCCCTGGCGGTTTTGGCCGATCAGATGGGTCTGGCGGACCGAACGCAGATCATCGCCACCGACATCTCCCGCAAGGCTTTGAAGGTGGCGAGAGAGGGACATTATACAGAGCACTCTATGAGGGGCCAGGCAGCCGAGCGCATCAGGCCCCATCTCTCGCGCAGGGGCAACCGGTTGCGCCTAAGGGAGAAATACAGGCGGCGCGTTCGGTTCGATCAATTCTGGCTCGGTGAGGATGATCTCCCCTGTCCCGCCAAGGGCATTGCTGATCTCGATCTCATCCTCTGCCGCAACGTGCTTATCTATCTGCGGCCGGATGTCGTGCAGCGCATTGCACGCCAGTTCTACCGCTGCCTTGCGCCAGGCGGGTGGCTTCTCCTCGGCCCCTCCGATCCGCCTTTGTGGGACCACGCTCCATTCGCGACCTTTGTCACGCGCGCGGGTATTCTCTACCGTAGGGATCCCTCGGCGCCCGGCCGCGTCGCGTTCGACCGGAAGGGAGCGGTGACGGTTCCCGCGAGCGACGAAGCGTCCCCGCCCGGCGAGCCAGCGATGGCGGAAGAACAGACCGTCGGGCAGCGCCTGAGGGAGGCGAAGCTTGCGCTGGGGGAGGATTTTCTTGCCCGATGCATCCAAGAACTCGTGGGAATAGGTGCCTTAGATGCCGCTGCGGCTCTCGTGAAAGAGGCCATCGGGGTACATCCGCTTTCGATCAGGCTGCACTATCTTCAAAGCGTCGTCCTGATAGCCGCGGACCGGCTGCACGACGCGGCGGCCGCGCTGCGCAGGCTGTTGTATCTCGACGGTAGCCTTGCTGCCGCGCATTACCTTCTCGGCACCTGTCTTCGTGAAAGCGATCCGGAGACCGCCGGGCAGGCCTTCGCCATTGCCTTTGCGCTTTGCACGCGCCGCCCCGCCGAAGAACCGGTGGAGCTTATGGAGGAGTACAGTACCGGCCGCCTCGCCATCCGCATTGGACGCGAGATCGCCGATTTGAAGCTTTCGACGCGGGACGGTTTCTAATGCCGTCCAAGAAGAGTTCCGACGAACTGATCGATTGGGCGGTTGTTCGCCAGAGGCTAAAAACCGCCATGGACGCGACGGCCGGCCGCTGGGAGCCTTCCGCAGATGCCCGGCAGCGCAAGCTTGAAACCGTCGCGAAGGCCTTCACCCGTCCGCATGAAAGGTCGGGTGTTCCGGCTATCGGCTCCATCCTCTTCGATCTGGATGGCAGGCGCTGTGCCATAGAGGCGCGCTATGTCAGCGAGATCGTGCCGCTGACGCAGATTACGCCTCTCCCCCGCACGCCGGAATTCGTCATCGGCCTTTACAATCTGCGCGGACACCTTCTTCCCGTGTTCGATTTACGCCGGGTGATGGAGCCCGCCAAGCCGGTTCCGTTTTCCCCGGCTTGGGCGATCGTATGCGGGGATGAGCAGCCGGAGTTCCTGATTGCGACTTCGGCGATGGCCGGTGCGGCATCAGATCTCCCGGATGCGAGCCACCCACGGGAAGACGGGGCTGCTGCCTGGGTCCGTGGAGAGACCAGCGATGGCACGGTCGTTCTGGACGGAGAGGCACTTCTCGCGGACCGATTGCTTTTCCTGGAGGAGCCGGGGAATGCCGGCTTCCCCGGCGGAAAGGAGGGGGGAGAATGAGCGTATTGCGAGGCCTATACGGCACGCTGGGCCTGCCGATGATTTTCTTTGTCGCGGCCTGGGCCCTCTTCGTCAGTCTTGGGCTGTTGAACCTTGAGCATGTACGCCAGGATGTCGCAGCGACATCCCAGCTGGGTCGAGAGAGGGTATACCATGAGATCCTCTATAGGATCTCCCGGCTGAACGAAGGTGGCACGGCAGGTCCCGCCAACGGCGCGGCGGGCATTCGCGAGCTCATGAGTCGCAATGAGAGGATGCTGCAAACGCTGATCGAGGGTGAGGTCGGGGGGCATCCGCACGCCACGAGGGATCCCCATGTCACGGCCGAACTCGAGGAAAGCAGGACATATTGGGTGACGGTGGTCAGGCCTGCTCTGGAGCGCGCTATCGAGAGCCCGCCGGTCGACCTCGCCGAGATGGACCAGATCGAGCGTCTGATGGAGGTCTACGTCAATCGGCTGAATCGGCAGATCGTCCTCATAGAACAGCATGCTGGCGCGCAGCTCGAGCAAGCGCGGTTCCTGTTGCTTGCGGCAGCAGCCGTGATCGTGCTCGGCTTCTTCACGATGATCTTCCTTCTCCACTATCTGGCGAAGCGGACGCGCGCGCTCGTGAGGACGGCAGAGGAGATCAGTGCTGGCAATCTGGAACGGCGGGCGCCGGTCAACGGGCCTGAGGAGCTGGCGCTCCTCGGCACCTCCATCAATAGTATGACGCAGAAGCTTTCGGCGATGATTGAAGGCGAGCGCAGTGACCGCACGAGGCTGGAGGCGCTGGTTGCGACGATTTCGGAAACGGCCGAGCATCTTTCCAACTCGGCGGCCGAAATCCTGGCAGGCGCCTCGCAGCAGGTGGAAGGCATGCGCGAGCAGTCGGCTGCGGTGGCGGAGACCGCGACGAGCGTAGACGAGGTGCTGCAAACCGCCGAACAGGCGGCCAGCCGCGCAGAAGCAGTGGCGGCTTCGGCGGAAGCGGTCGTCGAAGTGAGCGGTGCTGGCCGTAAGGCGGTGGATGAAACCGTGGCCGTTATGAATGCGGTCAGTGACCGGACGGAAGCTATTGCAGGCGATATCCTTGCCTTGGCCGAAAGCAGCCAGGAGATCGGCGAGATCGTAGCGGTCGTTACGGAAATCGCCGACCAGACGAATCTTTTGGCGCTCAACGCCACCATAGAAGCCTCCCGCGCCGGCGAGCATGGCCACGGTTTCAGCGTGGTCGCATCGGAAATCAAGGCTCTCGCCGACCAGTCGAAGGCATCCATCGACAAAGTCCGCCGCATCCTGCTGGATATCCAAAGGGGCACCAATGCCGCCGTGATCGGCATGGAGGAGGGCGCAAAAAGCGTCGATCGCGCGCTGGAGAAGGTCAACGAAGCGGGGGAAACCATTCGGCAGCTGGAGAGCGTGATCGCCAACTCCGCTCGCTCGGCTGCGCAGATCGCCGCTTCCGCCGGTCAGCAGCGCGCCGGGCTAAAGCAGATCCACGACGCGATCTATCACATCGAACAAACGAGCAGGCAGAATCTCGCGGCCGTCCGCCAGTCCGAACAAGCCGCGCGGACCCTGAATGAACTCGGGACACGGTTAAAAACGATGCTGGGCACACGCAAGGATTGACCCATGGCAAAGGCAGATCTCGATCGCCAGTTGCTCGGCCTGTTCATCAGGGAGGTGCAGGAGCGTTCGGGCGAGTTGGAGCGCATGCTGCTCGCGGTCGAAGGCGCCGCAGGGGCAGAGGAGCGGCGGCACTTGCTGGAAAGGCTGCTGCGCATCGCACATAGTCTTAAGGGGGCTGCGGGGCTGGTGGAAATCCGCTCTATTGAGAAGGTGTGCCACAGGATGGAAGATCTTCTTGCCCAGCTCGCGCGCGCTGAACGCCCCCTGGAGAGGGCGGATCTTGATGTGCTGCTCGAAGCAACGGACTGGATCGCGCAAACCGGAGGCAAGTTGGAGCGGGAGCCCGGTGCCCCGATGACTCCGACCGAAGATGTGCTCGAACGGCTGGATGCAAGGCTCGGGGAAAAGCCGAAAGCGCCTCAGGATACCCGCGCCGCTGGCGGCGTGCCCATGCCGCCTGTGCGGACGAGCGATCTCGACGGCTCTATTCGGCTTTCCGGCCACCGCCTCGACGCGCTTCTTTACAGGAGCGGTGAGTTGCTCGCCGCAAAGTCGCGGCTGAGCCTGAGGGCTGCTGAAGCCGCCTCCCTGCGGGAGCGGTTCAGGCGGGTTCGTTTCCCGCACACCGCCAACGGCGAGGCGGCGCCATCGCTCGACGAGAGTTTGCGGGAACTGGCTGCCGGGCTCTCAGAGGACGCAAGACTGATAGGCAGCCTTGTCGGCGCGCTCGATCACGAGATTCGGCGCGCCCGCATGCAGCGTTTCGCGGAAGCCTGCCAGGGCCTTCCCCGCCTCGTCCGGGATATTGGGAATGAGTCTGGAAAACTGGCGGAGCTGAACATCCTCGGCGGTGAAATCGAGGTCGACCGGTCCATCGTCTCGGGGCTTCAGGATTCTCTCAGGCACCTCGTGCGCAACGCCATGGGACATGGCATCGAGACGCCGCCTGAGCGCCGCAAGGCAGGCAAGCCAGAGAAGGGTAGGATAACGGTCTCGGCTGCACTGTTCCGCGATCGATTTCAGGTACATGTCGAGGATGACGGCCGGGGCTTCGACCTGAAGTCGATCGCCGAAGCCGCAGCCGGGAAGGGACTACCCGAAGCGCAGGACGAGCGGCAACTTCTGCGCCGGGCATTTGAGCCGGGCATTTCGACATCGGCCGAGGTTACCAGCCTTTCGGGCCGCGGTGTCGGGCTCGATATCGTCCGCAACGCAGTGGAGGCGATGAGGGGTACGGTCGAGCTTTCCAACGTTCGGGGCGGCGGCGCGGCCTTCACCATGACGCTGCCGCTGACCCTGGCCACAGTTCGGGCGCTGGAGGTGATGTCTGGCGGTCAAATCTTCACCATCGACACCTCTTCCGTACGCAAAGTAGGCCAGATCTCCACTCGCGATCTGCCTCAACGCGGCAAGCCGAACCTACTCAAAACGGCTAACGGGAATGTGCGGGTTCTCGATCTTGCCACCTGGCTCGGTTTTCCCGGACCACTGATGCCGGATGGGAAAGACATTCGCACGGCTGTATTTGTTGGCACGGCCGGTGATGAAACCGCTGTTCTGGTGGAGCAGATCCTGGAGGAACAAGAGATGCTGGTGCGCTCGCTCGGGCCGCGCCTGGCGAACACGAGGTGCTACAGCGGCGCCACCATCCTTCCGGACGGGCCCATCGCCCTGCTTCTGAATGCGGCCGCTCTGATCGAGGCGGCGGCGTCGGGCGAGTATTCTGGAACCGATGCCTATTCCCTCCAAGTGCGGCAGGCACGGAAGAAAATTCTCGTCGTCGACGATTCTCCTTCCGTGCGCGCACTGGAAAAACTTATCCTCGAGGGTGCCGGCTACGACGTGGCAATTGCGGCCGATGGGGCCGAGGCATGGAAGCACCTGCGGACCCATGGCGCAGACGTGGTGGTGGCTGATATCGACATGCCGGAAATGGACGGCGTTGCACTCACCCAAACAATAAGACGGTCCCGGAAATTCGCCCAATTGCCGGTCATATTGATCTCAGGGCGCGATACTGTCGAGGAGAAGGAGCAGGGTCTGCATGCAGGCGCCAACGCCTACATGGCCAAGAGCAGCTTCGACCAGCAGCTCTTCTTGGAAGCGGTTCGCCAGATGGTGTGACCTCAGATGCTCCGCATACTCCTTGTTTCAGACAATGGGGAGCTGATCTCGCTGATCAAGCGCGCGCTGGCCGGCGGAGAGCTGGAGCTGGTCGGCGTGGCGCAAAGCCAGGCCGATGCCGTCGAGGGAGCAAAAAGGCGCAAGCCCGATCTCATCATTGTGGAACCCCGGATGGGCCTGCTGGACGGCATTTCGGTGGTGAGGGAGATCATGGTCGAGGCGCCGGCGCCGATTGTCATCGTCGCGGGAAAGGGCGATCCCGATTTGGGGATCGGTGGGGCCGATGCGCTGGCTTCCGGGGCGCTGGCGATCATTCCTGCGCCCTTGGAGAGTGGGGGCAAGCTGGAGGAAAATTCGACACGCAAGTTCCTTTCGAGCCTCACCGCGATGTCGCAGGTGAAAGTGGTCAGGCGCTGGCGCGGGCGGTCCGAGAGGCAGGGACCTCATCCCAAGATCGTGCTGCAGCCGTCCGTGCGGGTTGTCGGGATCGCGGCATCCACAGGGGGCCCGGCAGCCATCAAAACCATTTTGAAAAGCCTGCCACCGGAATTCCCGGCGCCCATCCTAGTGGTCCAACACATATCGGATGGGTACATCAACGGGGTCGCATCGTCCCTCGACAAGGCGCTTCCGCTTCGGGTGAAGGTTGCCGAAAATGGAGATCCGCTTTCTCCCGCCACCGTCTACTTCGCCCCGGACCGGCATCAGATAGGCTTGCGGGGAAAGACACGCATCGCCGTCGCTGATGACCCTCCCGTGGATGGCTTCCGCCCTTCAGGCACATACCTGTTTGAGTCGATGGCGCAGGCCTTCGGAAGTCAGGCCCTTGCGGTGGTTCTTACGGGAATGGGCCGGGACGGCACCGAAGGGCTGAGGAGCATCCGCGCCGCCAACGGACTGGTGATCGCCCAGGATGCCGAAAGCTCCGTGGTTTTCGGCATGCCGAAGGCAGCTATCGATTCAGGGCTCGTCGACCTCGTTCTTCCCCTGGAACAGATCGCGGGCGAGATCGCCCGGCTGGCAGGGGCTTCGAAGTCCTGAATGGCATTATTGAATTCCCGCGATCTGGATCGCTGCCGGCGTGATGATGACGGCGAAGAGAACGGGCAGAAAGAACACGATCATCGGTACGGTGAGCTTCGGGGGTAGCGCGGCGGCGCGCTTTTCAGCCTCGCTCATGCGCATGTCGCGGTTCTCCTGCGCCATGACGCGCAGCGCCTGGCCAAGTGGCGTGCCGTATTTCTCCGCCTGGATGAGGCTGGTGACGGCTGCGCGCACACCCTCCACGCCGGTCCGCCGGCCCAGATTTTCATAGGCCTGCCGCCGGTCCTGAAGAAAGGACAGCTCCGCCGTCGTCAGCGCAATTTCCTCCGCTATCTCGGCGGATTGTGTGCCGATCTCCTCGGCCACCTTGCGGAAGGCGCTTTCGATGCTCATCCCGGATTCGACGCAGATAAGCAGAAGGTCGAGCGCCTCCGGCCAGGCGCGCTGGATGGCCTTCTGCCGCTTGGTGATCTTGTTCCGGATATAAAGGGCCGGCACGAAATAGCCGAAGCCCCCCAGGGCGGCAGCGATGCCGAGGATCGCGAAAAGAGGCAGGTCGGGCTTGAGGATGAGAAGAACATAAGTGAGGCTGACGGCAAAGATCGCGATCGGTGCGATGAGCCGCACCGCAAGGAAAGTGATGACCGGCGCATTGCCGCGATAGCCTGCCCTGCGGAGACGGTCCACAAGCTGTCCGTTATCGCCCTGCTTTGCGAGTTTGAAACGATCGACGATCTGCTTGAAGAGTTTTCGCGGTTCGCTGCGGAGCGAAGGAAGGCGCTTTTGCATGGCAAGTCGCGCCCGCTCCTGCTTGCGAAGGAGCTCCCGCTCATTCTCCACCTTCGCCATGCGACGGGCGAGATTGTCGCGAAAAAGATAAGGCCAGGAAACCACGATGACGGACGAAAACGCCGCCACCGCCGCCATCAGGGCGGAAAGCTGTCCGGGTTCGGGGATGTAGGAAGCCAGGCTCATATCGCCCTCAAAAATCGAAATTGATCATCTTGCGCATGACGAGGATGCCCATGCCCATCCAGAGTGCGCAGCCTGCGAGCACGAGCTTTCCCGTGAGGGTGCTGAACAGAAGCGACATATAGTCTGGGCTGGTCAGGTAGATGGCCGCCGATACGAAGAACGGCAGGGCGCCGATAATGCCAGCCGAGGATTTGGCTTCCGAGCTCATAGCCCTGATCTTGGCGCTCATCTTCTTGCGCTCGCGCAGGACCTTGGAAAGGTTCCCGAGCGCTTCCGCCAGGCTGCCGCCGGTCCGGCTTTGAAGGCCCACCACAATTGCGAAGAAGTTTGCTTCCGCAAGCGGCACGCGCTCCCATAGCCGCTGTACGGCCTCGTCGAGGGAAATGCCAAGCGTCTGGTCCTGCACGATCGCGACAAATTCGCTTTTGACCGGCTCCTGTGCCTCGGCGGCGATGATGCGAAGGCAGTCTCCCACCGGCAAGCCCGATTTCAGGCCGCGCACGATCACGTCCACCGCATTGGAGAATTCGTTGGTAAACTGCTTGAAGCGCCGCTTGCGGCGGCTCGCCACGTAGAAATGCGGCAACAGCAGTCCCCCGGCCAGCGCAAAGCCGACGGAAACGAGACTGCCCGCCCCGAGGAGAAGCGCCACCGGAAAGGTGAGGGCGCCACAGACCGCGCAGGCGGTGAAATAGGCTCGCCTGTTCCAGCTCAGGCCGGCTTGCCGCAGCCTGCCGCTCAGTGTTGGCTTTCCGGCTTTCCTTGTCTTGGCCTTCTGCTTTTCCTCGAGTTCCCGCAGCGTCTTCTCGACCGATTTGCGGCGGTCCCTGTCTTCGTCTGCCGGTGCGGTGCTCTCCTCTTCCTCGCCCAAGGCGGCCAGGCCCTGGAAGCGCCTGCGGAAGGGGCTTGCCTTGGCGAACTGCGGATAGAACAGGGCGGCTGCCACGCCGCCGACGCTAAGCGTGGCGAATGCGAAGACCATCAGTGGGAAGAGGGTGGGCCCCAGCGCCGTGCTCAGATCCATTGATTTTCTCCCAGGGGGGTCAGGCCGCGGCCTTCGCTTCCGCGGCGTCCAGCGCTGCCGCCAGGCGGGCCTCTTCGCCGTAGTAGCGCGCGCGGTCCCAGAAGGCCGGACGGCCGATGCCGGTCGAGCGATGCCGCCCGATCAGCCTGCCATTGGCATCCTCGCCGAGGATGTCATAGACGAAGAGGTCCTGGGTGATGACGACATCGCCTTCCATTCCCAGCACTTCGGTGATGTGGGTTATGCGCCGCGATCCGTCGCGCAGACGCGCGGCCTGAACGATGACGTCCACTGAAGAAACGATCATCTCCCGGATCGTCTTGGAGGGCAGCGTGAAGCCGCCTGTGGTGATCATGGATTCCAGGCGCGAGATAGCCTCGCGCGGCGAGTTGGCGTGCAGGGTTCCCATCGAGCCGTCATGGCCGGTGTTCATGGCTTGCAGGAGGTCGAAGGCTTCGGGTCCGCGGACCTCGCCGACGATGATGCGTTCGGGGCGCATGCGCAGGCAGTTCTTCACCAGGTTGCGCATTGTGATCTCGCCCTGGCCCTCGATGTTGGGCGGGCGGGTTTCCAGGCGCACCACATGCGGCTGCTGAAGCTGAAGCTCGGCGGCGTCTTCGCAGGTGACGATGCGCTCGCCGTCATCGATGTAGCCGGTCAGGCAGTTCAGAAGCGTCGTCTTGCCGGAGCCTGTTCCGCCGGAGATCAGCACATTGCAGCGCACGCGGCCGATAATCTTCAAAAGTTCCGCGCCTTCCGGCGTAATGGATCCGAACGTGACGAGCTGATCGAGTGTGAGCTTGTCTTTCCTGAACTTGCGGATCGTCAGGGCCGGGCCATCGATGGCGAGCGGCGGCGCAATGACGTTGACACGCGAGCCGTCCGCCAGACGCGCGTCGCAGATCGGGCTGGATTCATCGACGCGGCGGCCGACCTGGCTCACGATGCGCTGGCAGATGTTCAGAAGCTGCTCGTTGTCGCGGAAGCGGATGCCGCTTTCCTGAACCTGACCGCCGACCTCGATAAAGACCTGGTTGGCGCCATTGACCATGATGTCGGCGATGTCATCGCGCGCAAGCAGCGGCTCCAGCGGACCGTATCCAAGAATGTCGTCGCAGATGTCGCGAAGCAGGTCATTCTGCTCGGCTTGCGAGATGCCGGCCCTTTTGGCGGCAACGATATCGTTGATGATGGCGCCGATTTCCTTGCGCGCCTGCGACTGCTCCATGACTGAGAGCGCGGCGACATCGATTGCGGCAATGAGTGCGCTGAAGACTTCCTTCTTCAGCTCGTAATAGCTGCTGGGCTTCTCGGCGAAAGAAGCGGCCGGAGCCGTCGCGGGAAGCTTTTCTGACTGGTTTGCGGGTTCAGGTGCGCGGCGCGTGATCGGCGCTTGAACGGCGGGCTGTTCGATGGCCTGCACCTGGGAGGCGGATTTTCTGCCAATCATCGTTCCTGCCTTTGAAGAGAGGGTCTGCCCGCTATGTGCCTGGGGGAAAAAAGGGGGGGATTCTCATCCCCCCAAATTTCTTGTGTCCTGAGTGACTTAACGTCTTAGAGGACGGGGTTTAGCCGGTTGGCGATCGCCTGGAACGAGTCGCGCACGTCGGTGCCGACCAGTCCGGCCGCGGTAATGATGACGACGGCGATCAGGCCGGCGATGAGGCCGTACTCGATGGCGGTGGCGCCAGACTCGTTTTTGGCAAAGCGGGTGAGAAGGTTCTTCATGATCCGATCCTTTAGGTTGAGGTTGCGCCGACCCGTGCAAGAGCGGCATCACAGGCGGGGCGGCATCTGCCCTGAAGTCCGCGTTCTGTGTAGCCGTGATATAACTCTGTTAACCCTACGGCTCCATTCGGCCTGATGGCCGAGCTTCATGCGCGCTATTCTCGGCCACATGGTCTAATTCGCCCGATCGGAACGGCCGCTGTACCGCTCACCATCACGCCGCGGGAACGCCTCGCTCGCGCAGCCGTTCAGGCAGAAGTCCAAGGAGGTAATCTGCCATGAGAGCCGCTTCCCGAATTCCGCTTGCGCTGGCCGTCTTGCTTGTCACGCCGCCCGCAGAGGCAGGCGGCGATCCGCTTTTGGCCGTTGAGCAAACCGTGGCCTATGAGAGGGCAGGTGCGGTCAGGCTCACCATAGACTTCGCCGAGCTTCTTGTGCTTGACGAGCCGGCAAGCACGATCATCGTCGGCAATTCGGCCATCGCAGCGGCGAGCCTTACCGATGATCGCACGCTCATCCTGACGGGAAGAACGGCGGGAGCCACGAACCTCATCGTCCTCGATGCCGAGGGTGAGGAAATCGCGAATCTCGTGCTGGAGGTCGTCGCGGCGGGAAACCATCTCATCACAGTCCACCAGGGTCAAAGTAGGCGGACATTCGCCTGTGCGCGCCGTTGCGAGCCGGTTCTGTCCGTCGGGGACGATGCGGAACTATTCAGCGCGACGGCATCCCAGATCAACACGCGCAGCGGCTTCACCGATACCGGGCAAGCCGGCCAGTAAGGAAAATCATCCGGCGGGGATGCGCCGGGATACGCCGAGCGCAAATGGACTGTCATCCAATCCCGGAACAAGGAAGGTGAACGGGTAGCGAATTGATAATGTGCGATATCGTGCGCCGTCGACGGTTTCTTCCCCAACCGCAATTTGCAGCAGGGAAGCGTCCCCGACGAAGGCTTCACGAACCGCGGTTTCAAGGCCGCTGGCGGCATCGGACGACGGCGCGCCCGCTGGTATCTGGCCGATCAGAACCTTGCGTGCGGCCACATCGGCGGCATAGGAAAGGTCATTACGGACAAAGAAGGCGCGGCCGAATTCCACGATCCCGAGACAGATCAGGAGCAGCGGCATGCAAACGATGGCAAACTCGACAGCCGCCGCGCCTGAGCCGGACTCCAGGAAGCGGCGGAACAGGCGCTGTTTTCCGCTCATCGCACCTGCACCTGAACGGACGAGCTCAGCCTGAAATCCGCAAGGATCTCCGGCAATGACATCGCGTCGTAAAGCTTCGAGGCCTGAAGGCGGTAAAAGATGAATGGTGGAGCCGAGCCCGAGCACGTCGTGCTGCAGGCAGGGGCAGTTGCCGGCGGCACATCGGCGTTTTCCGGGCAGGCGCAGTAGCGCTTGACCAGATCGAAGGTGACGTCGGCGGGTGCTCCCGGCTGACTGACCATGGATTGCAACACCTTTTGCACCTGCGCCTCACCGGGATCGGACATAGCCGCCTGTGCGCCCGCGCGCAGCATGTGGTCGATTGTCATCCGCTCATTGAGAGCAAGGCCGATATCGGCCATGACCACCAGCGAGAAGGCGAGCACCGGCGCTATCAAAGCGAACTCGACAGCGGACACACCGCTTTCGGACTTCGCCATCTCCTCCGCCTTGCCTTTCACCAGCGGAATACTGTCCTGCCACCGGCGAAGCTTGAACCTGCCGAGAAGTGTCTGCAGGCCAAATTTCTTCCCGCTTCGCTTGTCGCGCTGGCCGCTCACGCGCCAGGCAAGTTCGCTCATGGCACGGGCAGCCTTTGAACCGCGCGCCACCTTGGTAACCATCCGTCCCTCATTCGCGGCCTTGCCGAAGGTCTGCGGATCGAAGGGTACGATTACGCATTGCTCCAGGCCGATCGCCGAGGTGAAGTCCTTGGGTGCGATCTCCGGCTGCTTCGGTGTCCCGACGCGATTGAGCACGAGCCGCGGCGGCGGATCGTTCGGTCGCGCCTTCTTCAGGAAGGAGACGATGTTCTTGGCATTGCGCATGCTGGCCAGATCGGGCGTGGCGGTTATGACGATTTCGTCGGCGCTAAGGAGCGCCTTTTTCGTCCACAGCGTCCAAAGATGCGGCAGGTCCAGTACAAGATGCCAGGAACTCGACCTTGCCACATCCAGCAGCCGGTCGATTTCTCCGTCCTTCAGGTTGAAGGACCGGTCAAAAGCCGCGTTGACCGGCAGCAGGTGCAGGCGTTCCGAGTGCTTCACCGCGATGCGCTTGATCAGCACCTCGTCGACGCGGGAGGCGCTTTCGAGGATGTCTGACATGCCCTGCGGCGCGTCAATGTCGAAGTCCAGGCTGACCGTGCCGAACTGGAGATCGAGGTCCGCGACGAGAACGTCGGCGTCGGAACGCTCCACCATGGCAGCGGCGACGTTATGAGATACCGTGGAAGAGCCGGTGCCTCCTTTTGCGCCGATGAAGGCGATGATGCGCCCGAGCTTCTGCTCCACCGCGTCGCGGAAACAGCGCGAGACCGCCTCGATGAATGCCATGGGTTCGACGGGAGCGAGCAGATAGTCGTCCACGCCCGCGGCAATGAGGTCCCGGTAAAGGTTCACGTCGTTCGAGGAGCCGATGACGATCAGCTTCGTGCCGGCGATGCATTCCAGCGCCAGTGCTTCCAGGTCCGCCATGAGCTTTTCCTTGCCGTCGTTGCATTCCACCACAACGAGGTTCGGTGACGGCGTGCTGCGGTAGAAGGAGGCAGCCTCGCGCATTCCGCCATCCCTAACGGTCACGTTCGCCCGTGCCATCCGCCGGTCGAGTGCGCCGGTACGAATGGCCGCGGCGATTTCCGGCGAGGCACAGAAAGCGGTGATGTCAATCTTCGGAATGGCGTGCAGGGCGCCCGGCTCCGCCGTTTCCGTATCCTGCTTTTCGGTCGTAATCAGCATCATTTCAATTCGTTCCTAGCTGCCTTCGTGAGCAAAGGACGGTACCTCGACCGTTCTGGAAGTGGCGCCGCCGAAGATCCGCACCTTCTTTGTGTGCTTTCCCGCCTGAACGGCAGCCGCAGGCTCGTCCTCGTCGGAGGCGGCCCTCAACGCGAGTGAGATCGTGCCGGAAGCTTCCGCCGCCGTGACGATGGGGATCTGATCGGGTTCCACCTCTAGTGTCGCGGTCTTGGCAACAACGGCCTCACCGTCGCTCTCGCCGGAGGCGTTCTGGTCGACGGCGAGCACTCTGATATTCGACAGGATCGTGCGGCTGGAAACCTGCTCGCCGCCCGATTGGCCCGAGAGCACTGAGGTATGGATGAGATCGACCCTGTCGTTGGGCAGGATGAATCCGCCTGCCGCGCTTTCAGCGGTGACACGTACGGCAATGGCCCTTTTTCCCGAAGGAAGTTGGCCGGAAAGGAAACCTGCTCCGGGCAGGGCCAGGCGGTCTTCCCGGATCGGCTCTCCGGCCACGAAGCCGCCGCGCACCAGCGAGCCTTTCAGCGCCTGCGGCGCGTCCGGCTTTGCGGCGCGGCTAATGAAGACCGCGGGCACGGTGCCTGCAGTCCAGGGCTGCCAGCGCAGGTGGCTCTCGTCAAGCACCGAGCCATGCACAAGGTCGGCACCCGCGACCAGCACTTCCCGCGCAGGATCAGCTTCCTGCTCGACTGCCGCAGCCGGTTGTGAAGCAGTCGGCTCAGCGGTTCCCATCGCCAGCCAGGCGGCGATACCGCCTGAGCCGAGCGCGAAGAGGAGAATGAGAATACGAACCATTGCCTAGATCCTCGTATGGGGTTGCGCCGTCGTCAGGTCAGGGCCGCGAATAGGGCGGTTTCCGGCAGGAGGAGCAGGGCTGCCCCGGCAAGAGCCGCGCCATAGGGAACACCCGCTGCCGCAGAATGCAGCCGCTCTGTCCACGTCAACCGCTGCAGAACAGCGGGAAGCGGAAACCGTCTGAACTGAATGAGCGCCAGAGTGAGCAGCGCGCCGGCAACGGAAACATAGAAAATGTACGGGAGCGTTTGATCCGCGCCCAGCCAGAGCACCGCCACGGCGGCAAGTTTCGCATCGCCGCCGCCGATCCACCCCAATGCGAAAAGAAGGAATGTTCCTGCCAGCATAAGGGATGCGGCTGCGGCTGCGGCCAACATTTCGTCAACGCCGAGGCCCGCGAGGGGGGCAAGCACGACATAGGCGGCCGCAAGCAGCAGCACGAGACGGTTTGTGATCGTCATCGTCGCCACATCCTTAATGCCTGCATAGATCATGGTACCCGCGAAAAGGAGAAGCGCGACCCAGGCCGCGAAACTGGAGATCATCGAAGCTTCCTCGTGAGCTTAAGGGAGAGGCGGTGCCCGCTCGTGATCGAGGCGGCCCGCAACGTGCCCCTATTTGATATGCGCGCGTCTGGAAGGCCATTCAGCCTGATGGACTACCGCCCTGGGCTGCGGGGACTAGGCTATGTGGCTGAATCGAGAGGAACTGCCGGAAGGGCTATATCCGTCGCGCTCCACCTTTCCCGGAAAAGAAAAATGACTTCCTGCTCGCGATCCCCATCGAACCTGTTCCGCTTCTTCCGCTCTCTGGCGAAAGACCAGGGCGGTTCGGTAGCGGTTATTGCCGCCATCGTCTTTCCCGTCGTTGTCGGTGCGATGGGTCTGGGCGTCGAGAGCGGCTATTGGTATCTCAAGCAGCGCAAGCTGCAGCATGCGGCTGACGTTGCCGTCTACGCCGCCTCTGTTCGCTATCGTGCGGGCGACGCCCGTGCGCTGATGGAAACGGCGGCTCTCAGATCCGCTCGCGTGACCGGCTACCAGCCTTCCATTGGAACCATTACGACAGGAGTCCAGGCCGGCTCGACGGCCGGAAGCGGTACGGTTTCGGTAGAACTGACGGAAACGCATTCGCGCCTCTTCTCGTCTGTTTTTACCACCGATCCGGTTGTCCTCAGTGCCCGCGCGGTGGCTGAGCTCAAGGGCGGCTCCAGAGCTTGCGTCCTTGCGCTGTCGCCCACCGCGCCGGGCGCCGTCACCGTGACAGGCTCGACCGACGTGCAGCTTAACGGCTGCAGTGTCGTGTCAAACTCCAACGCGTCCGACGCATTTTTGATGAGGAACGGCAGTGCTCTTATGTCGACGGACTGCGTCTATACCGTCGGCGGCGCGATCACGACGACGGGTCTGAACCTGACCGGGTGCAGCAAGCCGGTGGTCTCTTCTCCACCTGTTCCCGACCCTTTTGCCGGTGTCCCCGAGCCAGACAAGGTGCAGATCCAGCAGCTACCCTGCCGGACGCTTTCTCACGTTTCGACCACCGACTACGCATTCGATACCTTGGCCAACGGGCAGAAGGCCATCCGCTTCTGCGGCGGGCTCGACATCAAAGGTAACATTACGCTCAAATCTGGGCTCTATATCATCGACGGCGGCAAATTCACGATAACGGCGGGGGCAGCGCTTGTCGGCAGTGGCGTGACATTCCTGCTCACCGGCGCCACCACGGTGGACTTGATGGGTAACGCGAAAATCGACCTTTCGGCCCCGACTTCCGGACCATATGCCGGAGTTCTGATGTTCGGAAGCCGCAGCGGGCCGGAAGCCAATCATACGATCACCGGCAATTCGGACTGGCGTCTTCAGGGCACGATCTACATGCCGAAGGGAATCCTCGATTTCACGGGTAACTCGACCGTGACCGGCGCCTGCACGCAGATCGTTGCGGACCGGATTAACTTCACCGGAAATTCGGCGATGGAAACCTGCGCCGACAAGACAAACGAGATCTTGGTCGGCCGCACGATCGCTATCATCGAGTAGAAGGCGGGAGCGGACCGCTCCTGCCGCTTTCCGGCGGAACGTGTTACGATTTGTTCAGCAGGGCCAAGTTGGCCTGCACCACTGGGTCTCCAGGCAGGGCGGCATTCGCTTCCATCAGCAATTCGCGAGCCCGCTTGCGATCCCCCCGCAGAAGATGGGAATATCCGATATTGTTGATGATGCGCGGGCGCCGTCCCGCCAGCCCTAACAGTTCCTCATAGGCGCGGTCGGCCAGATCGAACCGGCCAAGCTGGTCATAGGTGGCGGCAAGCCCGAGCCATGCCTCCGCGTCGTCCGGCTGCAATTCGACAGCCTTTCTGAAATGCGCTTCCGCCAGACCGTAATTGCCGTCGCGAAAATGGGCTTTCCCGACGCTGAGGTCATCCCCGGCGACGCCGCCGCTCCGTGTTTTGCCGCTCTCCATGCCCATGCTGGCGTCGAGCGATGAGGTTTGGCAGCCTGCAACAAGCAGGGATGTGCCGAGTGCAAAGGACACCGTCCGGATCAGGCGCGCCGGGAAGCGTGAATTTCCGCCGAAATGCATGTTACTGGACCGCATCACTATTGGTCTGAGACATCACTTCGCCCGCATAAGCCCCTTCGCCCTCCGCCGGCGCTTTGCGATACTGCTCACGGTTCGCGGGCACCGCAAGGCGCGTGTCCCGCGCCCCCAGCGGCCAGGGATCGACCATCTGCAGGACCGTGTTCGCCGCGATGGCATCGCCCGCGCCGAAATCTATGGTCTCGGAGCGCAACGGCGGCTCGGTGGCGCAGCCGGCCAGAAGAAGCACGGCCGTCGCAAGTGCTGCGGGGATGGCCAACCGCTTACGCATTAGCGCAGCTCCAGGAAGTGGCCCGCCGAAGGGGCGTTTGCAGCCGTGCGCTGCTGAAGCCGCAC
The DNA here is from genome assembly GCF_011317445.1 of Chelativorans multitrophicus. GTDB lineage: Bacteria > Pseudomonadota > Alphaproteobacteria > Rhizobiales > Rhizobiaceae > Chelativorans > Chelativorans multitrophicus. Next base: position 957,929 of record NZ_JAAAPL010000001.1, on the reverse strand, counting down.
CTCCTCCACATTGCCCAGGAAGACTTCACCGTCGCGCGCAGGCTTGGTCCGGTCCGCTGGAGTGGCGACCTTGTTTCCCGGCGGGATGGGGCTGACGAGGTGAGGCGTGACTATGATCACAAGATCGGTCTCCCGGCGCTGATATGCCTTCGACGAGAACAGCGCGCCCAATACGGGGAGCTGGCCGAGGCCCGGCACGCGCTGGGTGTTGATCTCGTTCTGGCTCTGCAGAAGCCCTGCCATCATGAAGCTCTGCCCGCTTCTAAGATCGATCGAGGTGCGCGCCCGCCGGACGGTGAACCCAGGAATGGCGATATTGCCCACGCGATAGGAGGAGGTGGTGTCGATGGAGGAGACCTCCGGTTCAATGTCGAGGGCGATCAATCCATCGCTCAGCACGGTCGGAGTGAAATTGAGGCCCACCCCGAATTTCTTGTAGGAGACGGTTACCGCGCCGTTCTCCTCCGAAACCGGAATCGGGAATTCTCCGCCAGCCAAAAAGCTTGCCGTCTCGCCGGAGCGGGCGATGAGATTCGGTTCGGCGAGCCGGCGGGCGACGCCGCGGTCCTCCAGAGCCTCGATCGCGACATCTATGGAAAAGCCGTCGCTCACCAAGCCCCCGATGAGGTCGCCGGCCGGCGTGTTGCTGGAAGCTCGCGGATCGCTGTTGAAGGAAATGCCACCTCCGGAGGTGACATAGGCCGCGCTGATCTTCGTTCCCAGCTCCTTGCCCACCGCCCGATTGATCTCGACAAAACGGACATTGAGCTGAACCTGTTGGGAAGAGGTAATATCGATGGTGTTGATGACGTCCTCGTCGCCCGCAAATCGCGCCGCAATCTGGCTGGCCTTTTCAGCGGCAACCGCGTCGGGCGCGGAGCCTGAAAGAACGATCCTGCCGTTGGCGGAGGTCACCTTTATGTTTGATCCGGGTACGCTCTGGCGGATCGTGCCGGCGAGCATCTTCGTATCGAGCGTCACTTCCACGTCGAAAGTGCCGATGAGGCGCTTGCTTTCGTCGTAGAGCGCTATTCCGGTGGTGCCGAGGCCCTGGCCGAGCACGTAGAAGGAATGATCGGTGAGGGGATTGATTGTTGCGATTTCGGGATCGCCGATCACTATTTCGTCGAATGCTTCAGCGATCTCGACCGTAAGTGGCTTTCCCCTTGCCACTCGGATCGCCGAGTCCTTTGCAACCGATACCTGAATGGAATCCCCGTTGGCGGATGAATCCATTGTGCCGAATGCGCAACCAAAAAAGGCCAGTGCGCACACGGCGAAAACATATCGGGTCAGCCGCTTGTTTCCGGTGGCTGTGGCCGCTTTCATGTCAACCCCCCTTGCTGATCACGATCCTCCGCCCTGGCAACCCCGAAGTGATATTTTGATAAGCAGTGATGGGGGAAGCCCGTGATGCGGTCAACACATTATTGGTTTCCCCACAGACAATGAGTTGCCAGCCGTAATAAATGCTCCCTGCTGACCTTGAAATCTAAATAGATGAGAGTTTGCAGGGCCGTTACTGTCATGCCAGCTACGGTTTCATCGGACCGGCGGCGGCAGCGGGCTCGAATGCCTGGGCCGTTCTTCTTCTACAACCCTGAAGCGAACAGGCTTTGTCTTCCAGTCAAATGGAAGTTGAAGCGGCACGACGCAGTGGGTGGTCAGGATATGCTGGTCGGCATTTTGTACCTCGAACACCAGCCCGGGCCTTTCCATCGAAGCACAATCCGGCCAGCGTGAGAAGTCGATCCATTCACTCATGTAGGCCTCCTGATCCTTAGAGGTAGAAATCAGTTCCCAGAAGGCTGGAAACGTTCGGAATATCGACCTGGAAATCTGCTATGCGATCGCCGTTCACGTCACCGGAAAGAACGTTGCCAGCGAAGTTAAGTTCGCTCGCCTTGCCGCTGAACGCCTTGCCCCCGATGAAGGAAAAGGCCTGGTCGCCGCCGAGTGAAGTGTTCGCGTCGATTGATCTTAAGTCGATCTTGTCCTCACCTCGCGTAAAGTCGCCTATCCGGTCACGGGCGGTCGGAAGCGAGTTGCCGATTTTGTCGATGACGAATCTGTCCGCGCCTGCGCCTCCGTACAGCCTGTCCGCGCCTGCGCCGCCGATCAGCACATCATTGCCGCCGAGGCCATAAAGCACATCATTGCCCGCTTCCCCGTAAAGCCTGTTAGCAGCCGCATCGCCGTAAAGCTTGTCTGTGTACTTGCTGCCCATCAAGCCTTCGATGCCGGTATATGTGTCACCGGCCGCATAGCCAGTGTTACTCGAAGGCCGATCGAGCCGCGCCACTACGCCAGCCGTTGCATCCTGGTAGCTGGCATAATCGAAGCCTGCCCCGCCATCGAGCTTATCTGCGCCTGCACTGCCCACAAGCTTGTCAGTGCCGTCCATGCCATAAAGCGCGTCGTTGCCCCCCAGGCCATAGAGCACATCATTGCCCGCCCCTCCAAAGAGCTTGTTGCGGGCTGCATCGCCGTAAAGCTTGTCGCTGTACTTGCTGCCGATCAGGCCTTCGATGCTGCTATAGGTGTCACCTGCCGCGTGGCCGCTGTTGGCTTTGGGCGCGTCGAGCCGCGACACTACCCCGGCGGTTGCATCCTGGTAGCTGGCGTAATCGAAGCCTGCCCCGCCATCGAGCTTATCTGCGCCTGCGCTGCCGAAAAGCTTGTCATTGCCGTCTACGCCATAAAGCGCGTCATTGCCCCCTAGGCCATAGAGCACATCGTTGCCCGCGCCTCCGTGGAGTTTGTTGCCGGCCTCATCGCCGGAGAGCTGGTCACTGTGCGCACTGCCGATCAGGCCTTCGATGCTGGTATATGTGTCACCGGCCGCATAGCCCTTATTAGTCGTTGGCGCGTAGAGCCGAGCCACTACCCCGGCGGTTGCATCCGTGTAGCTGGCGTAGTCGAAGCCGGACCCGCCGTTGAGTTTGTCTGCGCCTGCTCCGCCGATCAGCACATCGTTCCCTTCCATGCCGTTCAGCGTGTCGTTTCCGCCATTTCCACACAGCTTGTTGACCGCTGTATTCCCGGTGATCCTGTCGCTGGCTGAGCCGCCCTTCGCGTTTTCGATCAGCGACCGCGGATCGTTTCCATGGAGAAGAGCGTTGGCGATGTTGCCGGCGGCAAGCTTCGAGCCGTCGTAATGCAGCCGGGCAAGCTGGTCCGATGAGGTGGTGGTCCACGCGCCCGGTCTCAGATCCACCTTGAGAGAGGTGCTGTATGCCGAGAAATTGTAGGTGTCGGCACCCCCTCCGTCCCACACGGTGAGGAAGATGCGGTTCGCACCCGGCATGTCCTGACCGGTGCCGTTGATGAACATCTGCCCGGTGGTTGGACTCCAGGAATAGGTGGTGGCGCCGGAATTGGTGCTGTAGTTCGCGCCATACATGTGCTGCAGGGCGGCTATGTCATACATCATGAGTGACTGGGCAAAGCCCCACTTTTCATTGACATATCCTGATGTCGTCGAGGCGCCGACATAGGAACGATAGCTCATGACCGTATATTCCATGGAGTCACGGCCAGCGGGCATCACGTGACCCTCATGGGCATGCTCAAGACCCAGCGCATGACCGATCTCGTGCAGGAATGTCGTGAAGGCGTAGTTCCCTGCCTGCGGGCTCGTGTAGTAGCCGTTAGACTTGTTGAACCAGACATCCCCGCCCTCAGACCTGGTGGAAGGATAATAGGCCCACGCGGTGCCGACCATGTCACTGGCGGCCAGCCGCAGATCGGCATGCTGGTTCGACGTTTCGGCAATTTCGCTGAAGGTGATGTTCGCGACCGAAGAGAAGATATCGAATGCCGCGCGGCCAGCCGCCTGCTGTGCCGAGTTCAGCGCGCCGAAATTGCTGCCGGGCTCCCCGCTTCCGTAACCCGACCCGTAATAGGATGCGCTGGTGGGAAAGCTGTAGGTGAGATTGGTGGGCGCCCATTTGATTCCACTCAGCAAGCCGTCGATATAGGCGTTGCCGGTCAGATTATAGGTGGCGGTTGCGGGCATTTGTTTTCTCTACTCTGCTTGGGTCAAGTGGTGCTCAGCTCTCCCGGACGGACCGGGAGAGTGTTTTCATGAGAGGGGCGGCGATATAGCCGAAGAAGGTTCGCTCACCCGTGGTGATGAAGACCTCAGCCTCCTGCCCGGGTCCGATTTTCGACGGGTCAAAACCAGCGCCGGAGCCGGCCGGGATTTCGAGCCGGGCGATATAGTAAGGTTCGCCGCGCTCGCTCTCGAACCGGTCTGCCGAAAGATAGACCACCTTGGTTTCGATCGGCGGCGTTTGCCGTGCATCGAAAGCCGAGAAATTGAGGCGTGCTTCCTGGCCAACCCTGATCTCGTCTATATCGAGCGGCCTGATCCGCGCCTCCACGACCAGACCGCTTTCTTCCGGCACGATGGACATCAGATCTTCGCCCGGAGCGATAACGGCGCCCGGATTGTACTTGGCCAGGTTGATGACGGTTCCCGAAGCCGGCGCGCGCACGACGAGCCTGCCGCTGACGTCCTCTGCCGCGCGCAGCTGCTCCAGCACTTCCGCGCGTTTTAGCCGAAGCTCGCTGAGCTGGGCCGAGGCCTTGCTGGTGCGAGCCGAGCGGACCTGTTCAATGCGCTCACGGATTTCCGCCATGGTGCGGCGCGATTCCGCAATCGCCGCGGCAAGCTGGCCCTGGCGGCCATGAAGTTCGGCTTCGTTGCGCTTCAGCGCCAGAACTTGGCTCTTGCGGGTCAGCCCTTTGGCAAGCAGGGTTTCCAATGCCTGCCGTTCCTCGACCAGCAATTCAAGCTGCCGCGCCGTTTCTTCCTGCTGAACCGTATGGCCGGCGATCTGAGCCTCCAGCGCGGCGATCTGCAGTTCGAACGTCGCGATTTCGGCTCCGTGCTCGCGCAGCCGGAAGTCAAATTCGGCCTCCTGGTCCGCCAGAAGGCGCACGATCTCCGGTTTCTGAGAAGCGAGTAGATGGGCCGGGAAAGATATGGACTTGGCGCTCTCCCGCTCGGCGAGGGCTCTGGCCTCCGTGGCCTCGATAGCGGCCAATTGGGCGCGCAGCCGGTCCGCCGCCGATTTCGCGGCGGTGCCATCGAGCACGAGGAGAGGATCGCCTGCCTCCACATTCTCGCCGTCCTCGACGAGGATCGTCTTGACGATTCCGCCTTCCAGATGCTGAACGGTCTTGTTGCGCCCCTGCACGACCACCTTTCCAGGTGCGATGACGGCTCCCTCCAGGGGCGCCAGCGCTGCCCAGGTGGCAAAGCCGCCCAGTCCTGCGGTCAGGCTCACCAGTCCAGCGATAAATGGCCCGGTGAACCCGGTCTTCACGCCTGCATGCCATTCCATCTTTTTGATCCTGTCCAATGCGTCAGCCGAACCGCGCGGTCACGAGCGGAGAGCCGGTGGCCGGGTTTGTGGCGGGAATTTTCGACGCCTCAGGCGAGGGCTGAACCTGCCGGTGAAGCACCTCTTCCTTGGGTCCGAAGGCCTCGATGCGCCCGTCGCGCAGCACCAACATCTTCGTCAGCGCCGGAACGACGCTGCTGCGCTGTGTGATGATCACGCAGGTAATGCCCGCCGCGCGCGCTTTTTGCAGCGCCGCTATCAGCGCCTGCTCGCCTTCGATGTCGAGCGAAGCGTTCGGCTCGTCCAGGACAACGATCCTGGGGCTGCCATAGAAGGCGCGGGCAAGCGCAATCCTTTGCCGCTGGCCCCCTGAAAGCACGTGACCTTCCGGGCCAAGCATCGTGTCATAGCCGCGCGGCAGGCGCTGGATGAGGTCGTGGCAATTGGCGAGTTGCGCAGCCGCCACAACCTTTTCCGCGTCGGGCGTCGCCGCCATGCGTGCGATGTTCTGCGCCACGGTGCCGGAGAAGAGCTCCACGTCCTGCGGCACATATCCGACGAAGGGGCCGAGCGCTTCCGGCTGCCAGCTGGCCAGATCATCACCGCCCACGCGCACGACACCGGCCGTTGGCGCGACGGCGCCCACGAGAAGCCGGGCGAGCGTCGACTTTCCCGCCCCGCTCGGGCCCACCACGCCCAGGATATCGCCGGGCGCGATCTCGAAGGAGATCCCCTTGAGAACCGGTTCGGCCGCACCGGAAGTTTGATACACGAGTTTTTCTGCGGAAAGAGTGGCCTGCGGCGTTGGCAACTGCATGGAAACGTTCGTGCTTGGCGCTGCGGACAAAAGCGTGCGGATGCGCCGCCAGGACTGCCGGGCCGAAGCCAGCGATTTCCAGCCGCCGATTGCATGGTGAAGCGGTCCTAGCGCGCGAGCCGAGATCATCGACGCGGCGAAGATGATGCCAGCGCTCAACGTGTGATCCGAAAGCACCAGATAAGCGCCGTATCCGAGGATGGCGATCTGCAGGAAAAGGCGCAGGAAATGGCTCACGCCACCCAGCAGCGCGTTCCGCCGCGCGCCTTTGTCATATGCCGTCAGCGCCTTGGCATTATCGGCTCCCCATGAAGCCACGCTTGCGGAAAACATCCCCATGGCGCGGATCACCTCGGCGTTGCGGGCCTGCGCTTGAGCTTTTCTGAGGGCGGCCGCGCCGTGTTCGGCGGCATCTTCCAGCGGTGCCTTGGTGAGTTTTTCGTTGATTGCGGCAACGAGCAGGATGGCGAGTGCCGAGATTGCCAAAAGCCACCCAAGCTGCGGATGAACCAAATAGACAAGCAAGAGATAAAGCGGCACCACCGGCAGGTCGAAAAGCGCGGAAGCAAGGGGCGAGGAGATGAATTGCCGCAGATGGCCAAGGTCGCGCAGGCCCTGTACCTCCCGATATGCGGGCGCGCCGGCCTGCAGCGAGGCGGCAAGGACGCGCTCGCCCAACACCGTCTCAAGCTTCGCGCCGGTTCGCGACAGGATCAATTGCCGCGCTGCCTCAAGAACGCTGGTGATGACCAGCGCCCCTATTGCGATGAGCGTCAGCATGAGCAGCGTTTCCAGGCTCCTGCCCGTCAACACTCGGTCATATATGGAAAGCATGTAGAGCGGAACGCTCAGCATCAGCAGGTTGAGCGCGAGCGAAAAGACACCGGCAACCGCCACACCGCGGCGGAAAACCGACAAACCTCGCAAATGGGCGTTTTCAATCTGCAAGAACGGCTCCGTTCTGCGGGCTTGCTTAACCCGCTTCGCAGGAATGATGGATTTGAGCCGGAAGGGCAGGCATTCGCCTCAACCAGCCGGCGGTACTCGCCGATAAATGGCATTGGCGGCGCCTCCCCACCATTCAGCCGGATGGCCTAGCCTTCCTTGCTGGAGTACTAGACCTCTCGGATTGTCAGCGAAGACGGCGGCTTCGGCGGCCTGCCCAGGCGATGCAGGCTGAGGCTTCAGCTATCACCCTAAAGCAGCGCCAGCTTCATTGGCCTCACGGAGTTCCTCCTTGGTCTCGGCGCATTTTTCGGCCTCGTCCACAGGGCCATTGCCACGGATGTTCTTTGGACGGCCCAGGAAATGCCCCTGTACTTCGTCGCACCCCATTGTCCTGAGGACGTCCAGCTGCTCTCGCCGCTCGACACCTTCCGCCGTGATAGGCAGGTCCAGCGCTTTGCCGATGCTGAGAACAGCTCTGACGACGGCGGCTGCGCGCGGATCGGTTTCCATGTTCGCGACAAAGCTCCGGTCGATTTTCAGCCGGTCGAACGGGAAGCGCCGCAGCACGTCGAGGGAGGTCCAGCCGGAACCGAAATCGTCGAGCGCGATTTTGATCCCCAGCATCTTCAGTCGATGAAAGATGTGCAGGTTCTCGCTTTTCTCATTCAGTAAGACGGCTTCAGTAACTTCGATCTCGAGCCTTTGAGCAGGCAGCCGGGTTTCCTTGAGAACATCCCTGATCACCTCCACCAGATCTCCGCTTTCCACCTGAACCGGCGAAATGTTGACCCGCACCTGGAGATCGGAGTCCCATTTTGCAGCCGCATCACACGCCTGCCGCAGCACAAGGCGGCCCAGGGCCGGCATCAACCCCTTTCTCTCGGCAAGAGGAATAAAGACGCCAGGCGGTATCGCGCCGAGTTCCGGGTGGTGCCAGCGGGCCAAGGCTTCGAAGGCCCGCGGGGTGCCGTCCAGGGTCGAAACCAGAGGCTGGAAAGCGAGGGTTATCTCCTCATTGGCAATTGCCGCTTCAAGTGCGGGCGCCAGGCTGCCGATGGAATTGGACACCCCGTCCTTCTGCTTGTCATATCGGGCGTAGGAGGCACGGCCCGATCCTTTCACACTGTAAAGAGCAATGTCGGCATAGCGAAGCAGGTCCTCCTGCGTCACCGCATCTCCCGGAAACGCCGAGATGCCGATGGACGCGGTGACACGTGCAGTTCCCCATTCTGCTACAATTGGTTCGGACAAGACTCCCAATATGCGCTCGGCAAGTGCATCGACCGCGCTGGAATCATCCGGTTCCACCTGAACCACGCAAAATTCGTCGCCCCCGAGCCGGGCCATCACATCGCGCCCGCGCACTATCCGTTTCAGGCGAGTGGCGATGATTTGCAGCAGTTCGTCCCCCGCAGCATGCCCATACCGGTCGTTGACTTGCTTGAACCCGTCCAGGTCCAGCAGGAATAACGCCAGTTGGGTACCCTTCGCGCGGGCTTCGATAAGCTCTTCCTGCAGCCGTTCGCCAAGATGCATGCGGTTGGCAAGACCCGTGAGCGAATCGTGATGGGCATGGTAACGCGCGCGGGCCTCGGCTTCCCGATAAGCTGTGATATCTGAGAAGATGGCGACGATGAACGGTCGCGGACCGTCTGGCGTGGGGAGTTCGACGCGGCACTTGCGCGTTGTGATCACGCGCACTGTTCCTGATGCGTCGGTTAGAACCTCCTCGTTTTCGTTTGGCTCACCAGTGGCGAATACATGATCATCGATGGCCCGGAAAACGTCGGCTTGTGCGGCGGGGACGAAGTCGTAGTCTGTCTTGTAGAGCAGTTCCTCGCGCGTATGCCCCATTATCTCGCAGAACGCCTGATTGACGAGAACCCACCTGTGGTTCTCGTCTTTCACGAAGACCGGATAGGGAATGGCAGTAAGTACCTGGTAAAGCGCTTCGAGGGAGGGGCCCATTATCTGCTCCAACACGCGGTCGATTTTCCGGCCGCATTCGACTTGACGATCTCTCTCGATATTTGCTGATGAAACGCAGGATCGCCATTAGGCCCGTTAGCCTAGGCTTAGCGGCGGATGCAGGTTGGCTGGCCGCCAATACTGCCGGCGTCCGAGACGACCGCTGAATTCAGCTGCGTAGGAATGGTTCTCCGGGGGCCGGTTCCATTTGCCAGGGCGACGCAGCGGCGCGCTTGGGCTGACCCGCTAACTCGAAATCCGAAAGAAAAGTAGGAACAATTCGCCGCGTCGTGCGTTCTTTTTCTCCAACTGGGCGTGGGTTGATCGACGCGGGGCCGATTCATCCTTTCTTCGGCACTTTGATCTGGACTAGGACGCCGATTATACTCACGTTGGCAAGTTTATCCGGTGCAGGTTGGCTGATGTCGAACGTAGAAGAATTTCCAGTCACAGCACGCCGCCTCAGCGAGTATGAGGCGCTAGTGGCGGCAGGGTCCAGCGCGCTGGAGGCCATTCCCGGCGCAGTCTATCTTTGCGACCACGAAGGCTGGCTCGTTCGGTACAATACGGAGGCTGCTGAACTCTGGGGGCAGTCCCCGCCGGAAAATAATGTGCGTTTCTGCGGTTCGCATCGTCTCTTCCTCCCGGACGGCACACCCCTGGCACATGAAGATTGCCCGATGGCAACGGCAGTTTTTACGGGTGAGGCCACGCGCAATGCCGAAGTCGTGATCGAAAGGCCGAATGGGTCGCGCATCATCGCGTTGGTGAATATCCGCGCTCTCAGGGATCACAGCGGGAAAATCCAGGGGGCGATCAACTGCTTTCAGGACATCTCGCGCCATAAGGCCATGGAAGAAGAGGTTCGCCGCAAGAATGACGAACTTGAGGACTTCTTCGAGAATGGTGCGATCGGCCTTCACATCGTGAATGGTGAAGGAACCATCCAGCGCGCAAACAAGGCCGAGCTTGCCCTCCTTGGCTACACCGCCGAGGAATATGTCGGCCGGCACATAGCGGAATTTCACGCGGATGCCCCCGTTATCGGCGATATCCTCCAAAAGCTGTCTTGCGGGGAGAGGCTGGACCGGTATCCCGCGCGCCTTCGCGCGAAGGATGGCACGATTAAGCATGTGCTGATCACATCCAACAGCCGCTTCCAGGACGGAAAGTTCGCCAACACGCGCTGCTTCACGACCGATGTTACTGGTCTCTACGAGGCCGAACTGGCGCGTCGCGAGAGCGAAGAGCGCCTGGCGGCGACCTATGAGGCCGCCACAATCGGCATTGCCGAAACCGACGCGGAAGGGCGCATGCTCCGTGTGAACGACGCCGCCTGCAAGATGTTGGGACGTACCCGCGAAGAGCTCCTGGAAATGACCTTCTTCGACTACACGCACGAAGAGGACCGCGAGAAGGACTCCGCCCTTTATGTGAGTCAGATCCGTGGGGAGCGTGACAACTACACGCTGCGCAAGCGGGCAAACCGGCCTGACGGCACAACGGTCTACCTCGACGTCCACAGCTCGTCGGTGCGAGATGGTAGGGGCAACTTCCGCTATGGCGTACGGGTGATACAGGACGTCACCGAGGCGAAGTGGATGGAGGATCGGCTCCGCGAGAGCGAACGGCACATGCGGGACCTGCTCGAAGCGCTACCGGCCGCCGTCTACACCACCGATGCGGCTGGCCATATTACTTTTTACAACAAGGCTGCCGTTGAAATGGCCGGCCGGACACCCCAGGCCGGGGATTTGTGGTGCGTTACCTGGCGTCTTTACAATCCGGATGGTACGCCCCTGCCGCACGATGACTGCCCGATGGCGGTCGCACTGAGGGAGAACCGCCCCGTTCGTGGCGTAGAAGCGATAGCCGAGCGGCCCGACGGCACGCGTGTTCCCTTCATTCCGTATCCGACGCCGCTCCATGACGTTGATGGGAAGCTCGTCGGCGCCATCAACATGCTCGTGGACATAAGCGAGCGCAAAAAGGCGGAAAACAGGCAGAAGGTGCTCATCGACGAGCTCAACCACCGTGTCAAGAATACGCTTGCAACGGTGCAGTCGCTGGCCTCCCAAACAGCACGCCATTGCGAAGATCTGGGGGATTTCCGAGGCCGCTTCGAAGAAAGGCTTCTTGCACTTGCGCACGCGCATGACCTGCTCACCAAACGGCACTGGGAGAATGCCCCCCTGGAGTCGCTGGCCCATGAGGTGTTGACGCCTCTTGCGGGCGAAGCGTCCGACAGGATCCTGATCGAAGGGCCTGCCGTTGATGTCAGTCCGCGGGCAGCGCTAAGCCTCACGATGGCGCTCAACGAGCTCGTCACCAACGCCGTCAAGTATGGCGCGCTTTCCTCGGATACGGGAACGCTTTCGGTCGTCTGGCGCCTGCAGCGGGCGGCAAAACAAACGATGCTGGCGCTCGATTGGCGCGAGCAGGGAGGGCCGCCGGTAATTCCGCCGACGAAGCGAGGCTTCGGCACCCGTCTGATGGAGCGCTGTATCGAACGCGATCTTGGCGGAGAGTTCTCCCTCGTCTTCGATCCCGGCGGAGTATCGTGCAGCATCTCGATCCCAATCGAGTCGATCAAGGCATGAATGAGCTTTTGGGTCTAAAGGTCCTTGTCGTTGAGGACGAGGGGGCCGTTGCGCTTTTGATTGAGGAGATGCTGGAGGATCTCGGTTGCAAGATCGCGGCATCGACGGCATGCTTTGCCCAAGCGTGCAGGATCGCGGCCACGGCAGATATAGATCTGGCGGTTCTGGATATTAATCTGGATGGCCAACCCGCCTTTCCCATTGCGGAAATCCTCCGCGAGCGGCAGATACCGTTCCTGTTCAGCACGGGCTACGGGAAAAGCGGATTACCTCACGAGTTCACCGGCCAGCCTGTAATAGGCAAGCCCTTCTCCATGGCAGAGCTGCAAAAGGCGATCGCCTCGATACTCCGGCGCTGAAGTGCGTTCGGTCCGCCTACCTTCCGGGTTCCCCCACCCGGGAACTGGATCGAACATAGTCGGGCAGCCTGAAACGGCGGCGGTAGTCGCCCGGCGAAATGCCCGTCAGGCGCCGGAAAAGACGGCGGAAGGATGCGGCATCTTCGTAGCCGACCTCGCGGCCGACAGCGTCTACCAGCGATGAGCCGGTCTCCAGCATCTGTTTCGCCTCCTCTATGCGCAGCGCCTGGACATAGGCAAGCGGCGAGTAGCCGGTGGCCGTCTTGAAGCGTCGGTCAAATGTGCGTTTGGGCAGGCCGGAAATCCGAGTGACCTCTGAAATGACGTCCGGACGGTCGTAGTTCTCCGCAAGCCAGGTCTGGCATTTGAGAACGACGGCATCGCCATGGATGACATTGACGGCCATGGAGGCGTAGGGAAGCTGGCCGTCGCGGTGCCACTGATAGAGGAAGAACCTGGAAATGCGGATCGCTTCCTCGCCGCCGCCGTAGCGGGCAATGAGGAAGAGAGCAAGATCCTGCCATGACGAGGCGCCGCCGCAGCAGATGATCCTATGGCCGTCGCCGGTCTGGACCAGGATGCGGTCTTCATGCAGCCGAACATCGGGAAACGCGTGGCGGAACACGGGGACATGGGTCCAGTGCGTCGTCGCTTCACGGCCGGAGAGGAGCCCGGCCGCGGCGAGCACGAGCGAGCCGCCGCAGGCGGAGCAGATCATCGCGCCTCGATCGTGCATCTTCTTGACCCAATCGATGATCCGGCGGTCAAGGGCGCTAAGTTCCTCGGGCGTCCACACGATCGGGTTCGGCACGAACACGATCTCCGTCTGCTCGACATCGTCGATCTGGTCTTGCGGAACGATGCTGACGCCGGTGATGAGCTCAAGCGGCCCGTGCTCGGCCGCGACGATGCGTGGCTCGAAAAGCGGCCCGCCGGGCAGCCCTTTGAGCCTCCCCACCGCCCACAATGTGTCAAAGATGCCGTAGATGATCGACGGGTCGCATTCGCGAAAGACCACGATGCTGACGCGCTTGAGCATTGCTTCGCCTTCTCAGCTTGGCTCATCTCGCACTGTTCCGGCTATTTTGCCTCTCTTCTATGAGCGGCGCCACATCTATTTACGCGGCCCTGCAGTCGATCGGAAAGGAGCAGAACCGCTGCCCTTCGGCGACTGGCTGCATCAACGAAATTCGTGAGCAACGACACGCAGCTCAGGGCATCCCCGAGCGCGTGGACGGGAGGTTTGAACATGGAACATACCCACAGTGCAATCGATTCCGCAAAGCTGGACGCGCTGGTCGCTCGTGCGCTCGCAGACCTGTCGGCCGGCTATGGCGGCGTCATGATCAGTCTTGGAAACCGGCTCGGCCTCTACAAGGCCATGGCGGGGGCCGGCCCGCTCAGCGCCCTCGAGCTTGCCACTCGCGCCGACTGCGCCGAGCGCTATGTTCGCGAATGGCTCAACTCGCAGGTCGCCGGCGGCTACCTGGCCCACCATCCCGCGACCGACACTTATGAGCTGACGCCCGAGCAGGCCCTTGTGCTCGCCGACGAGGACAGCCCGGTCTTCTTTCCCGGCGCCTGGGCCGTTCCCGCCTCGATGTGGGCCGACGAGGAGAAGGCCGTGAACGCCTTTCGCACGGGCAGTGGCATACCGTGGGGCGACCATGACGGGCGGCTCGTCTGCGGCGTTGCCGCCTTCTATCGCAATGCCTACAAGGCAAGCCTCGTCTCCGAATGGCTGCCGGCGCTCGACGGCGTCGTCGGCAAGCTGAAGACAGGGGCGCTGGTTGCAGACATCGGCTGCGGCCACGGCCATTCAACGTCGCTCATGGCGAAGGCCTTCCCGGCCTCGCGGTTCCACGGCTTCGACACCCATGAGGAATCGATCAGAGAAGCACGGGAATTGGCCGCCGAGGCAGGCCTTTCCAAACAGACGACCTTCACGGCGGCACGGGCCGATAACTATCCCGCCAACGGCTACGATCTGATATGCTTCTTCGACGCGCTGCACGACATGGGCGACCCGGTCGCCGCCGCGACACACGCCGCCAAGGCGCTCGCGCCCGACGGTACGGTGATGCTGGTGGAGCCCTTCGCCAATGATCGGGTGGAAGACAATATCTCGCCGGTGGGCAGGCTCTACTACGCGGCCTCCACGACGATCTGTTGCGCCCATGCGATCTCGGACGGCGGACGCCTGGTGCTCGGCGCGCAGGCCGGCGAGTCACGGCTGAAGGATGTCTTCCGCCAGGCGGGCTTCACCCGCTTCCGGCGTGCATTCGAGACGCCGTTTAACTTGATCCTCGAAGCGCGGCTCTGAAGCCCCGCCCAATGCGAAGGGCAATGAAAGGACACGGACATGACGGACCATAGAGATCGCCTGCCGCAGCTCAGCGGCAGTTTCCTGACCGACGGCGGCATCGAGACCACGCTCATCTTCCATAAGGGCCTCGATCTTCCTCACTTTGCGTCATACGCCCTGCTCGACGACAGGGCAGGGCGGGACGCGCTGAAGAGCTACTATCGTGATTACCTCAGGATCGCCGAGGAGCGCGGCGTCGGCTTCATTCTCGAAAGCCCGACCTGGCGATGCTCGCGCGATTGGGGCGCGAAACTCGGCCACGATACGCAGAGGATCGAAACCTTCAACCGCGAGGCCATCAAGCTGATGGAGGAATTGCGGCGGGAAGCCCGGACAGGTGCTCCCATTGTGATCTCCGGCAATATCGGCCCTCGCGGCGACGGCTATGCGCCGGAAGCTCAACTCAGCCCGGACGAGGCAGAGGAATATCACATTCACCAGATCCGCACATTTGCCGACACTGCCGCGGATATGGTCGCCGCCGTCACTATCACCCACACCGGCGAGGCGATCGGCATTGCGCGCGCAGCGCGCTCCGCAGGAATCCCCGTCGCCATATCATTCACGACGGAAACCGATGGGCGGCTGCCCTCAGGCGAGACGCTGGGTGAGGCCATCGAGAAGGTGGACGATGCCACCGATGCGACGCCCGCCTATTACATGGTCAATTGCGCCCACCCCGATCACTTTGCCAATGCGCTTGATGAAGGAGAATGGCGCGCGCGCATTCTTGGCGTCCGCGCCAACGCCTCGCGCAAGAGCCATGCCGAGCTCGACAATTCGGACGTGCTCGACCCAGGCGATCCGGTGGAACTGGCGCAGGACTATATGCGTCTGCGCCGCAAGCTGCCCAATCTATCGGTGTTCGGCGGCTGTTGCGGCACAGACCACCGCCACATCGAGCAGATCTGCATCACCTGCCTCGAAGCGGCCTGAGGTATCAGTCTGGAACATTACGGAAGTCATATCCCATGACCGCCATTATACCGGACGAAGCAATCCGCCAGGCGTTACAGGAAGAGGCCGGCGAAATAGCCCGCCTCTTCCTCATCTCCTCCGACGGGCTGGCGGCCTATATCTGGAGCAGGATGGATATGCCGGGCCTATCTCTCGAGGAGGTCGGCGCTGCCCGCTATGCGCGCACCGGCACGGCGTTCTCCTTCGAGAATTGCCTGGTGGCGCTGCGCCGCGGCGAAATCGCCGGGATGGTGCACGCCTTTCCCATGGAGGCCGGCACTAGCGGGGCCGAGGAACCCGACCCGGTCCTGAGGCCCTACGCGGAGCTCGAAGATCCGGGCTCGCTCTATGTTTCCGGCCTGGCTGTGCACGAGCGCCACCGCGGGCAGGGGATTGGTGGCAGGCTGATGGATCGAGTCTACGGCCGCGCCCGTTCAATGGGTCTGCCGCGCGTCTCCCTCATCTGTTTCGAGGGTAACGAGACCGCAATCCGGTTTTACCGCAGGCAGGGCTTTCGCGAGATCGGGCGGCGGCCAATCGTTCCTCACCCGAGCCTTCACTACCGCGAGGGCGATGCCTTGTTGATGGTCAAAAGCTGCTGATATGAGCGATAATAAATTCCTATCGTGGAAAATAGGAATTTCGATTAGCGATTATCAGCTGAGTTCTCTAATCTAGCCTAGTCTGGAATAGTTCTAGGGTGGCGAGTGGCCGCTGATGGAGAGCAACATGGACGCAAAAACTGACGATAGCGCGGGCAAATGTCCGTTTACCGGCGGCGGCCGCCGTGGACACAGGAATCGCGACTGGTGGCCGGAGCAGTTGGACCTTGACGTCCTGCATCGGAATTCCACCTTGTCCGACCCGATGGGCGAGGATTTCGATTATGCGGAGGAGTTCAAGAGCCTCGACCTGAATGCCGTCATCCAGGATCTGCATGCCCTGATGACCGATTCGCAGGATTGGTGGCCGGCCGATTTCGGTCACTATGGCGGACTGATGATCCGCATGGCCTGGCACAGCGCGGGTACCTACCGCATAACCGACGGCCGCGGCGGTGCAGGCGCCGGTCAGCAGCGTTTCGCGCCGCTCAACAGCTGGCCCGACAACGCGAACCTCGACAAGGCGCGTCGGATGCTCTGGCCGATCAAGCAGAAATATGGGCGCAAGATCTCCTGGGCCGACCTGATGATTCTCGCCGGCAATGTCGCGCTTGAATCGATGGGCTTCAAAACCTTCGGCTTCGCCGGCGGGCGCAAGGATGTCTGGGAGCCTGAAGAGCTCTTCTGGGGACCTGAAGGAACATGGCTGGGCGACGAGCGCTATAGCGGCGAACGTCAGCTCTCCGAACCGCTGGCCGCGGTGCAGATGGGCCTGAT
Organism: Chelativorans multitrophicus; assembly: GCF_011317445.1. Lineage (GTDB taxonomy): Bacteria > Pseudomonadota > Alphaproteobacteria > Rhizobiales > Rhizobiaceae > Chelativorans > Chelativorans multitrophicus. The sequence continues at coordinate 941,185 of NZ_JAAAPL010000001.1, read as the reverse complement.
CTACGTCAATCCGGAAGGACCGAACGGCAATCCGGACCCGGTGGCGGCGGCGAAGGACATCCGTGAAACCTTCTACCGCATGGCGATGAACGACGAGGAGACGGTTGCGCTGATCGCCGGCGGCCACACTTTCGGCAAGACGCACGGCGCCGGCGATCCCTCGCTGATCGGCCCGGACCCGGAAGGGGCGGCCATTGAGGACCAGGGCCTTGGCTGGAAAAGCGGCCATGGCACGGGCTTTGGAGCCGATACCATCACAGGCGGCCCGGAGGTCACCTGGTCGCAGACGCCGACGAGATGGAGCAACTATTTCTTCGAGAACCTCTTCGGCTATGAATGGGAACTGACGAAGAGTCCCGCCGGCGCCTGGCAGTGGAAGGCAAAGAACGCCGAAGCCACGGTTCCCGATGCCCATGACCCGTCCAAGAAGCACGTGCCGACCATGCTCACGACGGACCTCTCGCTGCGCTTCGATCCCATTTACGAGAAGATCTCGCGGCGCTTCCTTGAGAATCCGGACCAGTTCGCCGATGCATTCGCGCGCGCCTGGTTCAAGCTGACCCACCGCGATATGGGTCCGAAAGTGCGCTACCTCGGCCCCCTCGTGCCGAAGGAAACCTTGATCTGGCAGGATCCGATCCCCGAGGTCGATCATGTGTTGGTGGACGACCAGGACATTGCCGGACTGAAGGCGAAGATCCTTGCTTCGGGCCTCTCCGTATCCGAGCTGGTCTCGACGGCCTGGGCTTCGGCATCGACCTTCCGCGGCTCCGACAAGCGGGGCGGCGCCAATGGTGCGCGCATTCGTCTGGCCCCGCAGAAGGACTGGGAGGTCAACGACCCGGCCCAGCTCGCCAAGGTTCTCCAGAGACTTGAAGCGATCCAAGGCGAGTTCAACGCGGCTCAGGCCGGCGGCAAGAAGATCTCGCTTGCCGACCTGATCGTTCTCGGCGGCTGCGCTGCGGTCGAGAAGGCCGCCAGGGATGCGGGCGTCGATGTGAAGGTGCCTTTCACTCCGGGCCGTATGGACGCCTCTCAGGAGCAGACGGACATCGATTCCTTCCGCGCTCTTGAGCCGCGTGCCGACGGCTTCCGCAATTATCTGAGTGGCAGGCAGTTCATGATGCCCGAGGAAGCCCTGGTGGATCGGGCGCAGCTACTGAGGCTGACGGCGCCGGAGATGACGGTTCTGCTCGGCGGCCTGCGCGTTCTCGGTGCGAATTCCGGCGGCTCCGAACACGGCGTCCTCACCAAGCAGGTTGGCAAGCTGACAAACGACTTCTTTGTCAACCTGCTCACCATGAACACGCAGTGGCAGCCGATCGCCGACGGCACCTATGAGGGCCGCGACCGGAAGACCAACGAATTGAAGTGGCGGGCCACGCGCGTCGACCTGATCTTCGGCGCGCATTCGCAACTGCGGGCGCTGGCGGAGGTCTATGCGTGCGGCGACAGCCAGGAGAAGTTCGTTCAGGATTTCGTCGCTGCGTGGACGAAGGTCATGAACGCCGACCGTTTCGACCTGGCCTGATCTAAACAGGCCGTCGAATAGGTCTAGAAGCGACTGCAACGAGCGCGGAGCGATCCGCGCTCGTTTGCTTTGCGCCGCCGCTTGGTGGCGCCTCGCTCAATCACCCCGGTTTAGTGTTACGGCAGCGCGAATGAGCGCTTTCAACGCTCCTTCGTCGATCTGATCGCCCTCATGAAAATCGATGGCGCGCCTGGTATTGCCTTCAAGGCTTGAGTTGAAGAGGCCGGAAGGGTCTTCCAGCGAAGCGCCGTTGGCGAATGTCAGCTTCACCTTGTCTTTATAGGTTTCGCCCGTGCAGATGATTCCGGCATGCTCCCACACCGGGACGCCAGCCGGGTTCGAAGGTTTTCTCCATTTTACCTGCTCGACCACGTCCGGGTCCGCCTCTTGTATGAGGGTTCGGAGGCGGCCAAGCATCTCGCCCCGCCAATCGTTCAACTCCTTGATCTTTGCATCGATCAGTTCCGAGGGGGAGATTTCTTCTCCGGCATCACTGGGGCCGCTTTTCCGCTTGGTGGTCGCCATTTTCTTCATGGTTGGTCCGCTCACATTCGCTCGCCGGGCAATTGGCTGGCTTGCTTCACCCAATCGGTAAACTGGGCTTCGTCGAATTGATTTTCATAGATATCGAGGTAGCGCACTTCCGGATGCTTGGACTTGCCGGAGGGGATGGGATGCAGCGATGCGCCGCGGAAGAAAGTCACTTTCACGTATTTTGCAAAGCAATGAAAGCTGAGGAACCAGCCCTGGTCCTCATCCCCTGCGCCATAGAAAGGCGAGTTCCATTTGACGGCCTTGCGCACGCCGGGGACGGTTTGCACGATGATATCGTCCATGCGGCGCCCGATGCCGGATTTCCAGCCCGGCATCGCCGCGATATAGGCCTTCACCGGGGCATCGCCATAGCCTTTGGCTATTTGAGGATTGCCGCCGGAGAGGAGGACCGGTCCCGACGCGGTCTTCCTTGTAGCCTCCGCCGATCTCTGGGAGGGCTTGGCCATCATGTCCGCTCCTATCCGGCGGTGCGTCGGCCGCCGCGCCACCTCCTGGCATATGGCAGCGCGAACATATAGAGGCCGGTGAACATCAGCAAGAAGAGCGGGAGCAGCGGCGAATAGACCACGAAGGCGGGAGGCTCGCCCAATCCCATGGCGACAAAATTGGCGATGACGGTGATCGTAAATATTATCGATAGCCAGCGGTGAATTTGCCGAATCCAGGCGTTCCAGTTCATTAGCACCCTTTCGAGAGATGAGTTCGCCACGGGCTTTCAGCCCATCCGTTCGAGGACCTGCTCCAGGCCCGCGAAGAATCTCGGCCAGCCGGCCTGGGCACCGCGGTAGTATGGCTGCTGGTCCGCGCGGAAGCCCGATTGTTCCATGCGCAGAAGAGTTCCGGAACTTGTCGGTGTAAGCGTCCAGGTGACGACACTCCTGAGATCCTTGGTGTCCCAGGTGTAAGACAACAATTTGTGCGACTCAGCCGCCTGGACCTGACAATCGACACTGCCCCAATCGGCGCTGAGATTGAAACGATGCTCGACGACAGGCTTGAAGTCGTTCTTCATGAGCCATTCCTCGATCAGGTGTGGTTGCGTAAGCGCACGCCAGATCTTTTCCGGCGGATAGGGGAATTCCCGTTCGACAACAACGGAAAGCGTTTCGCTCGCGGTATCGGTCACTGGTCTATCCTTTTGAGCAGGTCTTCGAGGTTGTTGAACCGGCTTTGCCAGAACCCGGTCATCTGGTTCGTCCAATCGACCAGCGGTGTAAGCGCACCGAGTTCGGCGCTATAATGCGTCTGCCGGCCTTGGTGACGGTCGCGCACCAGCCCTGCCTCTTTCAGGATCCTGAGATGCTTCGAGACCGCCGGTTGCGAGATACCGGCTTGAGCCGTCAATGCGCCGACCGTTTGGTCTCCATCGCGGCACAGTCGCTCGAAGATTGCCCGCCGCTTCGGGTCTGCAAGCGTTCGAAACAGGATGTCGTAAGACTGCTGCTGCATCGCGATTTATAACTCATTGGCTATGGATTGGATCAATAACCAATGAGCTATATATGAGTCAAGGAATGCAGGTTGAGCAGCAGACCCAATTCCAAACCTATATTATCCCGCTTGTGCTGCGAAAGCGTCGCGACCAGCCGGTTGTCGCAGCAGAAAATCTCCTAGCCTCAGGGCCAGTGCGATCGCGGTGAGGGTCGGGTTGGGAAAGCCGGCAGGGCGGAATGCAGCGGCGCCGGCGACAAACAGATTGTCGGTGCCGAACACCCGCAAGTCCTTGTCCACGACCCCATCGCTCGGGGACGCGCCCATACGGGCCATTCCCATCTGGTGAAAGCCATCTTCGATCTTGCTCAAGAAACCGGGGTCGCGCGCGGTCAGCCGCGGATCAAGAGAGACTTGCGCCAGTCCTTCGCGTTTCAGAAAGTCAGCCACCAAGCTGCTGAAGGTGGCGATCGTTTCCAATTCAGGTTGGCCGTCGATACGCCAATCAATTTCGGCGATGGGCATTCCCTGCGGATCGTTTTTCCCAGTCAACCGCAATCCGCTCTCACGCAGGGGCATTTGTTCTCCGGTGACGCGAAGCGTGATGCCGCCATCCCCAGGATTGTAGATCCGATGATTTCGCAACAAGTGCATGGCGGCCGGTATGGCGACCTTTGGGATAGCGGCCAGAGCGCGCCAATCCTGCAACTCGGACATGTTGAGATGTCCCTGCATCAGGCTGCGAACAATGCCCTTGATGGCCTTCAATCCGTTCTCATGACCCGACTGAAAGACGAAGTGCCCCGCGATTCCCAAAAGCCTGCGGCGTCTCTGAGCTTCACTCGAAAGCTTCAGTTTAGGCAGATATTTGTGGCCGTGGAGCAATGCGCCATCGAAAATCTGATGAAAGCGCTCGGGATCGGTCAGCCTGACGGTGCCGACATCGGCGTCCACATGGTCGCAAAAACCTTTTCCCAGCCACGGATTACCCGTCCAGGGAGCTATTTCGCCGCTCGTCAGCGGCATTGATAGCAATCTGGCTATTTCAATCGTGCCCTGGGCAAGAACAACATGGCGGGCTGAGAGGGAAAGGGTATCTCCATGGCGCGGAGCGACCGTGACACCGAAGCGCCGTCCGCTCTCGAGGCGCGACAGGCCCACGACCGGAGCATTTGTCATCACGTGGAGGTTTGGATTCGTCGCCAGGTCTGACCGGAATACCCGTGAAAAATTGGGTTCGGGCGTCCAACGTGTGAAAAACAGGTCCAGATCACGCCCGGTGTCGGGCGGCGCAACGTTGAGCTTCTGCCAGAGAGTTTCGGTGTTCTTGATGCGGTCGCGCATTCCGAGCATTTCGAAGGTGAGCTCGTAGAACGGATCCAGATCCCTCCTCGTAATCGGCCAACGGCTTCCGTCCACCCAATCGCGCTGCTCGAAAACGATCGGATCGAATTCGAGCAGCTGGCCGCCCCAGGCATTGGTCGTGCCGCCGAGCGATCGCAGGCGCGCCTCCTGCAATCCCCTCAGATGCCGACCGACCGAGGTCGTGCCTTCGAAGCCCTGGAGTGTGCCTGTTTTTGCCCTGCCGCCGGCCTCCAGAAGCAGCACGCGTTTCCCTCCACGCGCAAGTTGGACAGCAAGCGGGATTCCCACAGCTCCTGCGCCGACAACAATGACGTCTGTTTTCTCGGGATATGGAGCTGTGTCCCGCAGGTCTTCGATCATCCCCCGCCCGATGCCTTAAGTGAATCGGAAGCTCATGAACCTAATACTTAAAGCTGCGTTCGCGCCGTTCACAAAATATGGCTAAGTCTTGCGATTTGTATGAATGAGCGATCTTTGCCATGCAGGCGCTGATACGCGAGCCGGCTGGCGCGCGATATTCGCCCGCGGACGCACCCGGTTCCCCGGCGAACAAGCGTTAGATTGCCGCTTCTGCTTCCGCCGTCCCGGTATCTGCCGTTGCGGCCAGACCGAGCAGGAAACTCGCCACGGCGTCCAGTGCTCCGTGACGGTACATATTGAGGTGGTTGGCGCCGGGTAGAACCTGCACCTGCGATACCCCCTCGCTCAGCTTCGCGAGCGTCTCCGCAAAAGATGGTGGCGTGACGGTGTCGTTCTCTCCCGCCAGGAGCAGGATCGGCACATGAATATTTGGGATACGCGCGCGGTTATCGAAACGGCTTCGAACGAGGAAGAGCGGAATGGAAGGCACTTGCCGGCGCACCGCGTCGGGAAACGAAGTGAACGGGCCTTCAAGTATCAACGCTTGGGACTGCGCCTGCGTCGCCACATAACTTGCGACCCCTGTCCCCATCGAATAGCCATAAAGGACGATCCCGTCCGGTGCGAGCCGTTCCTCGGTCAGCTTGGTGAGCAAGGCCGTCGCGTCCCTGTAGAGCAGCCGCTCGCTCGGATGTCCCGGATTCCCGCCATAGCCGCGATACCCGGCGAGCGTCAGGCCGTAGCCCTGTTCGGCAAGCTGAAAAAGATGGGCTGGCTTGCGGATAAGATCGCCATCCCTTCCGGGGAAATAGACGAAGACAGGTTTGCCAGGCATCGGCGGATGATACCAGGAGCGGAGCGTAAGGCCGTCGCTTGTTTTGAGATCAAGCGGCTGGAGTTCGATGCTGCTTTCGAGCTCCAGGAGATTCAGCACCAGCCGTTCACGAAAAAGGATGAACTCCGGCACGGTTTGAATGGCAGCCAGTCCCGCCGCGCCGGCTAGCAGCAGCAGAGCTGCCGCGGCCACAGCGAGCCGACGGGGTATGGATGACAGACGGCCGGAACCGTCCGCGCAAGCACCTTCTTGCATCGAGAGGACTACCAGATCTTATCGTGGCAAATGCCACACCAACCCTTCACTCGAAGAGTATAGTAACACTGCTTTTCAGTCCATAACAATGCGTGACGCCGCGAGGGCTCGCCGCAAACGCTCCAGCAGCCCCTTGGCGATGCCAAAAGCTCTATCGAATTGCGGCAAATCCGGCCTGTGGCAGGTAGGCTTCCAGGAGGCGTTCGACATGTGCATTTCGCGATCTCGCGGTGTCGCCTCCCATCACAATCACGACAATTCGCTTGCGTCCGCGTGCAGCGGACGTGGCTATGTTGTAGCCGGATGCGCGGATATAGCCCGTCTTGATCCCGTCCACGCCATCCACACGCCCGAGCAAATCGTTATGTCCTTTGATGGTTCTTCCCTCATGGGCAAAGCTTTGATTGGCAAAGACATGATAATGATGGGGAAACCGGTTATGCAGCGCCAGAGCAAGCAACGCCATGTCACGTGCGGTGGTCATCTGGCCTGAATCAGGCAGTCCCGAAGCATTGGTGAACACCGTGGATCTCATACCGAGCTGCCGGGCCTTGGCAGTCATCATGCCGGCAAATTGCTGCTCGGTTCCCCCCAGATGCTCCGCCACGGCGGCAGCCACATCATTTGCGGATTTCACGCACAGCGCTAGTATGGCCGTCTGGACATCGAAGGAGTCTCCCGGCCTCAAGCCAAGCTTGCTGGGAGGGCGGGAGGCGGCATAGGCCGAAGCGGTAATCCTGCTGGTTGGCGACAGGATGCCGGAATCAATCGCCTCGAAGAGGAGGTAAAGGGTCATCATCTTCGTAAGCGATGCCGGATAGCGTGGCGCATCCGCCGCATATTGGTGAAGGATCTCTCCAGAACCGGCGTCGACCACGATGGATGAGTATTTTTCGGATTCTATCGGTTGGACAAGAGGAGCCACAGCCGATGTGGATCCGCAACCGGACACGAAGGGCAAGACAATAAAGGCAAGCCAGAAAAGTCGCGGTAATGCCAAGCTCCCGATCCGCAATTGATAACCCCCATCCTTCGTCCGCTATACTTTGCCATTCCGCGCAGGGAAACCAAGCCCGCGGTGCCGGTTGCTCAGAAGATATTCACGCTGCTTCATGCCGCTTGGGCATGATTTTGCCGGCTGTGCGCCGCTTGCAACGGCATTGATGCCGTCAGGCGCAGGGTCCGCAATGCTTCCCGGCGATAGGGAAAAGGCAGGGCAAAGGAGCTTTTGATGCGGCCGGCAAAGCCGGCCCCTGTCAGCTGGTGGAGGCGGCGACCCACCGGTGCCAGTCGTCCTCGCTGCCGTGAAACACGTTGAGGTCGATCTTGCCATCCACGCCATGCGAAAGGCCCGAGCCCGAATACTGCCAGAAAATCCATTTGCGGTCGGGATAGACTTTGGCCGGATGCCCTGCCACGGAACGGAGCCAGAAAGGATAGTCCCGGAAAGCGCCCTGCAGGTTGTCGCGGTAGAAATCCGGCGCGGTATAGATGATCGGGCGCTGGCCGTAATGCCTTTCCAGTCTTTCAAGGAAGACCCGCATTTTCTCCAGCACCACCTCTCGCGACGGGCGCTTCTTGCAGCTGGATTCCCCGTTCCACTCGACGTCGAGAACGGGAGGCAGAGCGCCTGGGTCCTTGGGCACATTGCGGATAAACCAGTCCGCCTGTTCGCTGGCCACCCGGCACCAGTAGAAGAAGTGATAGGCGCCTCGCTTCAAGCCGGCTTCCGCGGCAGCGCGCCAGTTCTTCTTGAACATCGGATCCAGATGGTCGCCGCCATCTGTGGCCTTGATATAGGCGAAATTTGCGCCTTGCGAGCGCAGCTTCACCCAGTCGATCTCCCCCTGCCAGCGTGACACGTCGACACCGTGGACGGCGAGGGAATGCGGTGAGGCATGGCCGAAATTGATCGGCTTCGCATCGCGGAAGCTATGCCGGAAGACCTTGCTACGGGGAATAGCGCTTGCTTGAACCTTCGGCGGCGCCATAAACGCGATGGGTTTGGTGGACGGTACGGGCATGCCTGCCTCGATCACGCCCGACTCCAGCGCGTGCGGAATTGGGGCCGGAGGCGCCATGGCCAGCATCTCCGCTGGCTGATCCTGCTGGGCCGGGCTTGCGTCGGCAACTCTGCTGACGGAACCGGTCGTCTCTCGGGAGGGTTGCGCAAGCAGCTCGTCCACGGTCAACCCGCGGGATGTGCATCCGCCCAGTGAAAGGCAGGCGAGAAGGATGGTTGTTACGCCTGAGAAACGCATGAGCACCACGCAGAACAGATTGACCGGCGGAAAGCCCGTCGAGCCCCCATGCGCAGAGTGCTAACGACCAATTACCAAGAAATATTGAATCGCTATTTAACCATTCGTGAGCCCGATGAGCCAAAAGTCACGTCTGGCCCATCATGCTCGGCCTTGAATGCGGGCGTGATTGCTCCTGAAGAACCCCCGTCGCGGGCCCGCCTACGGCTCCCTGTATCCGCTTGGTACGATCTCAAGGTCATGGTCGGCGGGATCGTTCATAAAGATCAGGGCTGCCCGCGCTTCTGAGCCGCCGGGGACAAAGTCAAACGTCACTTCCCTTTCTTCGACCACCTGGCCGCCGTCTCTGAGCCGCCCTTGGACGAGCACCCCCGCCGCCGTCGCATCTCCATTGTTTGTGATGCGAAATTCAACATGATACATGCCGCCGGTCGCCTGTATCTGCTCGATATTGATGGTGAGGTTCGGAGTAACTTCCTCCTTGCTAATGGCCTGATAGAGCAAAAACAGAATCACGCTCAGGACGATCACGGCCGAGATGCCTCCGACGATCCATTCGATAGGACCGGGTTTTGCGCCCGTCCCGTTCGCGCGGACCTCTTTTCGGTTGTTCCGGCCGTCCTTTCGGTCCTCCTTTACGTTGGCCAAAACTGTTTCCCCTTCACAAGATCAATCGGGCGGCAGCCGCGCCAAGCGAGGCTGGGAAGCCTAGAACGATGACGGACATCACGATTTGCGTGGCCGCTTGCTCGTCGGTACGGCCGAAAGTCCACAGAACATAAAGGCAGACGAGGATCGAAATCGCATATCCGGCCAGTGTGAATCGCAAGAAGGCGCTCCACCACGGAGTCTCCGGCCCGAGCGTGCTTTCCCCCTTGAATTCCACCGCATAAACGAAGCCATGCATCAGCAGCAGCGAAAGCAGGATGAGCAGAACCGCGTGCCACTCCGTCATCTTGTAGGAAATGAGGATCATTTCTTCCGTCGGCGCCACGTTCAAACCCAGGAAGAGGGCGCCGATCGCCATGAGGAACAATTCGCTCGCATAGGTCTCCCCCTTTGTTCCCTCCTGCGGCTCCACCTTCCTCCCGCCAAGCTGCGTCCTGCCCAAAAGCGCGCCAATGCTGGCGGGCATGGACTGGATCGCGATCTTGCCGACGATCTCGTCCATCGGCATGGTGGGCCTGATAATGCCGAAAATGGTGAGCACGACAGCGCTTGCCAGAATGCCTATTCCATAGGCGATCAAGGCATCGCGCAGGTCCTCGCGCCACTCGAAGGTTTCCTCAAAACCCGCGTGATGAGAAAGCAGGACCAGCAGCGGTAGGTTGACGATGAGAAGAAGGGCCAGTCGGAACCTGTCCACATAGAAGCCGAGCCACCACATCTCCATCGTCATCAGCATCGGCAGTGCGAAAATAAGCGCGCCTCCGAAACCGCGTGCCAGCCCGACGAAGAATTGACGATTTACGGCTTCATTCTTTCCCGGCGCATCCGCTTCGGCCAAAGTGGCTGAACGTTTCGGCACTTGCGACCCCCACGACGGTTTCTCCGCGACAACGGCAGGGACCCGGCGATGGTTCCAGCTTGCGAATGCTTGACCGCGGCGCTGGTGCCGAACGGGAGCTTTGCGCATGTGGCGATGTCGAGGTTCTCGCGGGGGAACGGCAGCAGCTTCAACGTTCCCAATTGAGGACCGCTATCCGCGGATCGGCGGCAAAGGCATCTCTCGTAAATTCAAGGCGGGTTTCCGGGAACTCACAGATGGCCTGCACGCCGGAAGGGCTCAGGCGAAGCCGCCACGTCTGACGCTCTACGGGACCTGATTGCAGAAAGGTGCGGCAGGTGAGCAGAGCCAGGTTGCGGTTCCCTGCCTGATCGCGAGCGGACCGGTAACGGATGATTTCCAGCGAAGCATTGCGTGCAGCATCCGCCAGCTCTTGCGTCGCGGTGTAATCCGTCGGGTTTGTCCACCGCGCCTCATCGCTGTTCAAGGGCGGCACCGTAAGGTCCAGGCAGCGCTCGGTTGCAACTTCGGCGGCAAAGGCCGTGTACTCGCCGGCGTCCGATGGCCAGGGCGTATCGGGCGACTCGGCAAAGAACAAAAGCCTGTAAAACGCCATCTCGGCCACAGCCGTTCGTGGTTCTTCCGCCGCATAATAGACCCCGAGCGTCCGCCCCGCGCGGCGGAAGCGCGAGCCGCGAGGATAGATCGAGCCGTAGCGGAAGGGGGTCCAGAGAAGATAGTCGAGGTGACGGCATTCGGCCGGAACGACGGGCTTCGTCTCTTCGATCAGGTCTTCAAGGATTGCCTGTTCGTCCAGCGTATCGACGAGCTTCAGCGTCGAAACCCTATGCTGGGCCTCCACCAGCCGCCAGCATCGGCCACGATAGGGCCGCGCTTCAGACGACAGCGCGTCGGGCGTCCAGGTAAGCGATGGCATCCATAAGGCCCGGTATGGTCCGTATCTTGTCGATCGGCTTGCCGCCGAGCGCGGCGTTGTTATTGCGCAGCCACGCCTTTGCAACTGTTTCGTCCCCGCCAACAATCGCGTCGAGCGAGCGGTAGAGCCGGATAAACAGAACGGCCAGCTCGAACGACTTCATCTCGCGATCGAGACGGAACTCGCCTCTTTTCAGGCGAGATACCGAAGGCTCCGAAAGCCCCAGGACAGCGCCCAGGGCTCGCGCGGTAAGTCCAAGGCGATCGGCGGCCCGCAACACCGCCTTTCCCAAAACGACACCCTCGGCGGGTGCGGCATTGTCTATAAGCTTTGAGTTCTGCATAGGGCTCTTTCCAGTCTATGGAAAATATAGGGCATATTCCTTTCAAAGGAAAGGTCCTGTTCCAGCTCTACGGCGGCTGCCGGCCAGGGCTCGCGACGAAGAGTGAGAGCGGGCTTTAGGTGCGCAGGCGCACCAAAGAACTTCGCTTACCAGAGGCGGCGCAGGTGATTGTCCCAGGAAGGCTGGTCCGCCGCCTCCGCGCGAATGGTCTGCAAATCTGCTGGCCCGGTCATCATGATTGCCCCGCGTCCGCTGGTGGCAAGCACTTGCCTGGAAGCTGCGGGTGCCACCCCGCAACCGTCGGAGAGAGGCTGCTGTCCGAGGCAGCGGCCAGTTTCCGTGTCCCAGAAAGCTATTAGCCCGCCATGCGGGCTGGACGTCGCGAGCATGCTGCCCGAAGCGTCCACAGCCACTGATCCGATATAATTGCGCAAGCCCTGAAGGATCTCTCTGGGGCCGGAAAAAAGCTCGATCTCCCGCCCGCGCCGATGCCTGCCGACAAGCGGCGGCATGTCGGCGGCGGGACCCTCATACTGGCAGCCGAACCAGATGTGGCCCGCGTGGTCGATCGCCATGTGACGGATTGAAAGCTGGTGGAGATCCCGTGCAAGCGACACGGTTTCGATCACATCGCCGCTGCCGATATCGATGTAGCTGAGATTGGACGCCATCGTCGCGAGATTGAGCTTCGCGCCGCCATAATCAGGATGCGTGAGAATGCCGCCATTGGCGATGCAGAGCGTCTTGCCATCCTTGAGCAAGACGGCTTCGTGCGGGCCGACGCCCGCGGTCGGGAACTCACAGACGCGGCGGAAACCATCGGTGGCGTCATAGACGCCCATCACGCCGCGTCCGCCCTCGAAATCGTTCTCGGTGGCAAGCATAAGCTTGCCATCCGGCGTAAAGGCACCATGGCCGAAGAAGTGGCGATCGGGAGACGCCGCGATCGCCACGGGTTCGGCCTTGCCGTCGACATCGAACGCGACGGCAAAGCGGCCGGGGGAGCGCGCAAACGCCACCGCGCGGCGTCGTGCAGCATCGACCGCGAAGGAATGGCCGCGCGCTTCAAGCGCCAGCACCAGCCGGTCGCGCCCCTGTTCGTCCATGACGGCTGCTTCATATTTGCCGCCGCTCAACCGCGCGCCGAGGAACAACGCTTCTTCCGCCGCATTCCCGCTGGAAGGCGCAAACATCGCTCCGCCCGCAAGGGCAAGAAACGTCCTGCGATCAATCACCGTCGAGCGCATTGAACCCCATCGTCAATCCGATTGCCGCCGAAAGCTGCTCGCCAAGCGTGCGGTTCGCCCCCTGCAGCGCGACCGCGGCATAGGCGATGCTGCCGCGTGTTTCTTCCCCTCCGAAAGCCGCCTCCGCCGGCGCATTTACCTCCGCAAGGGCATTCCGGGCATGCTTCAGGTCGAACAGCATGGTGTCTAGGATGGCGCGGCCATCGTCGTCCAGTTCCTCATCGAAGCCTGCTGCCCCAAGGAGCTCAATCATGCCCTCCAACTGGGCATCGAGCAGCGCGAATGTGAGGTTGGAGCGCCAGAAGGGCGCGCGGCGGCCATTGGCCTTCTCCATGCTGTCGCCGAGCGCGGGCAGAAGCTCGGCATCGCGCGTGAACTGAAGAGAGGTGCCAAGCGCCTTCACGATTTCGGAGGCTACTTCGGAGGGTGAACGGTAGAGGGCGCTGTCAGCGGAAGGGCGGGTGAACGCAGCGTTGAAGGGGGAGTCCTGATCCCAGGCCGCCGCGATCTCCCCGGCAAGCTGGGCGAGGTTGGCAGCGATCGCTCCGGCATAGCGGCAGCGGTAGTCCCCGCCTTTTAAGGCAAGCTCTTCGGAGCCGGCGCCATAAAGCAGGAATTCCAGCGCCGGAAGGCCCTGCACGGCCACGCTCTTTTCCCTGAGCTCCATCGGCGTGGCGGCCTGCTCGTCCCGTTGCGCAAGCAAGCCCTGCACTTGGCGCAGCGTGACGCTGCGTATATCCGGCCAGAAGAAAATGTGCTCGAACCTGCTCTCCTGCGTGAGGGGGCCGAAACGCAAAATTGAGACCGGTCCCCATGCCCCGATGGTCTCCGCGAATGCGCTGCGCGCGTCTCGAAGCGCTGGCTCCGCGGGCGCTGCGCAGAGGGCGGTAATCTTGTCCTCCAGCTCGGCCGTCGCCTTTGTGAAGGCGGCAAGCCCAGGCTCGACATATTGCTTCACCACCCGCGAGCCGATATCGGCTGGAACATGCGCCGCGTCCTGCGCCATGGCAGGCGTGCAGCAAACGACGCCCAGACCGATGACAATCCTCTTCAGCATCAAAGCGACTCCAGAAATCGGATGAGGTTTTCGCGTTCAGCCTTTTCCATCTCCACCACCTTTTCGCGGGCGGCCTCCGCTTCGCCGCCATGCCAGAGGATCGCTTCAAGGAGCGTGCGCGCGCGCCCGTCATGCAGGTATGACGCTTCGCTGTTGACGGTTTTGGTCAGCCCAATGCCCCACAGTGGCGGAGTGCGCCATTCCCGGCCCGTTGCCATGCCTTCGGGCCTGTTATCGGCAAGGCCGTCGCCCATGTCGTGCAGCAGGAGGTCCGTGTAAGGCCATATGAGCTGAAATGCGAGGGCCGGCACAACCGCATCGCGCCGGGTCACAAATTTGGGTGTGTGGCAACCGGCGCAGCCTGCCTCGTAGAACACCTTCTTTCCGGCGAGCACCTCCGGCCTGTCGATGTCACGGCGCGCCGGCACGGCAAGATTGCGCGAATAGAAGGCAACGAGTTCGAGAAGGTCGCCCGGCACTTCCTGATCGCCGAACTGCGGCTGTGCGCCATGCGGAATGGCGCGGCAGGCCGCCTGCGCCCCGGTGCATTCGCCCCAATGGTCGGGAGCAAGCGGTGTGGAAAGCCCCATATCATGTGAGAACGCATCGGCCGATTGCTGCATGATGCCTGCGGCGTTGCCCTTCCAGCCGAAGCGGCCAAGCTTCCATTGCCCCGTCTCGTCCCGCACTCTTCGTGCGCGGCCGGAAATCCCGTCGCCGTCGGCGTCGTTCGGATCTTCTCGCGCGAGAATGTCGCCTTCATCGATGGCTTCGAGCAGCCCCAATCCGATCATAGGCGGAGCCACGCGCGCCGAAAGCATGGTGTCGGGCCGCAGCGGGCCATAGCCAGGTTTATCGATCGAAAGCACCGGCTTTCGGAGGTGGGCCGTTTCTCCGCCGCTGAGAGACACCGGCAATTCCTCATACTCGATGCGCACGCGCCCCTCCGCCGGCAGACCCGCCGCCGCGAAATCCTGCAGCTGTCCGCCATAGACAGGCTCGCCGACGCTGGAGAGATATCCCTCAAGAATTTCTCTCTCTTGCTCTTCCGAGGGCGGCACCGAGAGCCGCACGAGAAGCGAGGTCGCCTGTTCCTCCGGCCCGTTTGGGGCATGGCCGCGCCCGTCCTTGATGTGGCAGGACTGGCAGGCACGCGCGTTGAAAAGCGGCCCCAGCCCGTCCGACGCCTGGGTGGAGGAGGGCGCCGTCACCCAATCCTTGCGAAAGAGCCCGTTTCCAAGCAGAAATCGCTGCTGCTCCGCGAATTCCAACGTGGCGGAAGGGTGTGAAAAGATATCGGCGTTGATAAGCTTGGTCGTCGTGGCCGCGCCGCCCTGCATTCTTTCGAAGGCTTCGGGCTCGCTGAAGTCATCCGCCGTACGCGTCACCTCTTCCACGCGCGCCCGATCCCGTTCGCTCAGGTCGTCGCGCTGGTTTACCGCGTGCGTTTGCACCGCAAAAGCGGAGAAGGCCGCGGCGGCCATTACGGTTCCACGAAAACGAAAGCGCATTTATGTCTTCACTATGAAAAGGAGGCCGTTCGCCTGGCCGGCAGGGTCTTTATTGAAAGACCGCGTCCGGGTTATCCAAGCTGTCGGACCCCTCAATCGATACGCCGGAGATGTCAAGCGCCGCGATCACCCGCTCCAGGGACCGTGTCTGGTCGACAAGCCCGTCGATGACGGCCTGCACGGTGGCGTTGCCTTCCGCATTCCCCTCGCCGATCATCTGGTCATAGGCCTCGACCGATTCCGCGCGGGCTTTCAGGTTTTTCGCCGCCTCATAGGTTGCGTTGAGCTTAGCTTCCATCTCGTCGGCAAGCGCGGCATCTTTCTCGCGCACCAGCGCCGCCAGACTCGAGCCTTCCACGACCTCGCCGCCCATCCGTTCATAGCGGCCGAAATAAACGTTTCGGATTCCCTGCACATCGTAGAAATGGCTGTTGTGGGTATTGTCGGAAAAGCAGTCATGCTCCTCCTCCGGGTCGTTGAGCAGAAGGCCAAGCTTCATGCGCTCACCCGCAAGCTCACCATAGGAGAGCGAGCCCAGCCCGGTCAGCAGGGCTGTGAGACCAACTTTCGGGTCGCCTTGGGTAAGCGCGTTCCGCGCTGCGCCTCCCGCATCCCAATTGGAGACCATCTCTTGAAGATCGGAAACCAGAAGCGCGGTCGCTGCATTCAGGTATTGCCCGCGGCGCTCGCAGTGGCCCCCGGTGCAGTTTGCCGGGTCGAAATCGGTATGCGGGCGGATGCCGGCGCCCGGCCCGGTACCATTCAGATCCTGCCCCCAGAGAAGGAATTCGATGGCGTGGTAACCGGTCGCGACATTCGACTCGATTCCGCCGGCCTCGTGCAGCGAGCGGATGAGTTCAGGCGTAATCTGCGAGGTGTCAATGATCTCGCCTCCCACGCTCACCTTGTCATTTGCGATAACATTGACGGTGTAGAAGGCATTGGTATCGGACTCGGTGCCGTATCCGGCGTCGACGTAATCAATAAGGCCCTCGTCGAGCGGCCAGGCATTCACGCGACCTTCCCATTCGTCCACGATTGGGTTGCCAAAACGGAAAGCCTCTGTCTGCTGATAGGGCACGCGCGCCGCAAGCCATGCTTGCCGGGCGGCTACAAGCGTATCCTCAGAAGGGGTGGCGATGAGTGCGTTGACGGCGCTCTGCAAAGAGCGCGCGGACTCCAGACTGTCCTCGTAGCCGGCAAACGCAATATCCGCATAGGTAACGAGCACTGCCGAAGGCTCCTCGGCATGGACGGCGGAAATACCGAGCGCCACAGCGGTGACGGCAACAGGAACTTTCATAAAAATCCTCTTCAGCAATCTAGGCGAGCAAAATCAGCGGCAGCCTAGCCGAGAATAGTGGAGAAAATCAATCCTGTTTTCTCCAGCCGTCTTGTCCGGTCAATCCGCGACTGCTTCGAGCACGTCGAGCGGAGTGGTGATAACGATGTCTGCCGCCGCGCCGATCGTTTGGCCGATGCTTCCGGCGAGCGAGTTGATGCGCTGCACAAGTTGCTGGTCGGCGGAGGCGGGCTCCTCCGTGTCCACCAGTCCCTCTCCCAAAAGCCGCACCAGCAATGGGTTCTCCGCGAATTTCGTGTGGTTGATGCGGTCGGGAGAGGAGACATCCGTCACGTCGATGACGATGACGCCATATTTGGCGAGCTCGGCGGCATCGATTGCGCCGCCCACGCGCGCACGATTTCCTGCGATGATCTTTGAAAGGTCCAGCGCCCGGTCGTTTCTGGATGTGAAGATAAAGAAGCTACGGTCCGGCGTACCGTAACGGCGCATCTGGCTCTTGAAAACGTCCACATCGATATCCGGCGAGGCAAGCACCACATCGGCGAGCCGCCCGCCAAGATCCTTGTCGTCGGTCATGGCGAGCTGGCGCAGGGCCTCCATCGACACCCAGCCGCCCATGGAGTGGGCAACGACATTGATCCTCTGCGCGCCGGATCGGGCGACGAGCCGCAGCAGATCCTCCAGAGCGTCGCGGCTCGCGGTGGCGCTGTTGTTGTCGTAGATATAGTCGACGATGCGTGCGGCGGAGGGCCAGGAAAAAAGGATAAGCGTCCCTTTGAAGCCGGCATCATGCGCAATCTGCGTCATGCGGTAGACTGCGTTGTCAAACCCGGTATTGAAGCCGTGGATGAAGACGAGTGCTCGGCCGTCATGCGCTTCGATGCTTTGTCGGAGGGCTTTGCCATAGGCCTGTTCGTCGCGATAGATCCCGAGCCGACGCGCCGCAAAATAGCGCGCGGGATCGGCAACCTGCGGAGAGGGGGAGCGTTCAAGCTCGCCCGTCTGGTGGACTGCCGGCACCGAAACATCGACAAAGGCATAGGTGGTGGCCGGCGAGCGGTCGCCGGAGAAAATGACGCCGGGTTCGGTCGTTTCCGCACGCGTCGTCGCAACCAGGATGCGATATTCTCCGGCGATTTGGGCTGAGGTCGCGGGCGCGGTTGTGCGCGCTATCAGGCGATGGTTTTCGGGGTTCGCGCAGCCAGCGGCGACCAGCAACAGTAACCACACAAAATACCGCGAAGCGGCGAAACTGACGCGCATTCCCACCCAGCCTGATGATTCGTTCTCCCGGACGATAAGCCATTCGGCTGTTTCATGCGAACACGAGACCGATCGATTCCGCTGTGCTTTGCCGCTGTAAGCCTGTCAGTCGTCCGCCTCCTGCTGCATTTGCGCCAGGCTATCGAGAAAAGGCTGCTGGCCGGCAATAATCTTCACGCGCGCCTCGTCCAAGCCGAACCATGCCGCCCGGTCGACTTCGGGAAAGGCCTGCATCCGGCCGCTGCGGGGCGGCCATGGTATTTCGAACATGTTGCTTGCAAGAGTGTCTGGATCGAAATCGGCTTCCAACGCGAAGGCGATGACCCGTTTCCCGCCCTTCTGGCGGATTTCGCCGAGCGGTGTCAGACCTCCCTCGATCGGCCAGCCGGTCTCCTCTATAAATTCGCGGCGTGCCGCGGCTTCCGGTTCTTCGCTTTCCCGATATTCCCCCTTCACAATGGACCAGGCGCCTTCGTCCCGATTGCGCCAGAACGGACCGCCTGGATGCGCGAGCAGCACCTGCAGCGCGCCGGAACGGCGGCGAAAAGGGAGGATTCCCGCGCTGCGCTGCATCGAAATGATGCTCCTAGTGGGAAAGATTGGTGGCTTCGCCCAAGCCCGTACCCCTTGCCTTCCTGCGGGAGGCTATAAATCCGGCAAGCTGCTCCTCCGGTGTTCCAACCGTGCGGATGAGCAGGCCGCGGGCGGCAAGCTCCAGCTTCTCGCGCCAGCTTAGGAGACTGCCGACGCGGGCCGGGATCAGCGCCTTGATCAAGGCCTGCGCCCGTTCGCGCCGGTCGTAGCGGAAGCGCTCGGTTTCCAGGAACGCGCGCTGCCGGCTTTCGCCTGCGAGGTGCCATGTTTCCCGCTGCAGCATCTGAATGCCGCGCTTCAGGTTCAGTTCGCGGCGAAGATACGAAGCGCGATCACCAAGGTCGCGCGTCGTCTGTTCGCCATTTTGAGCCCAGACAGCCAGCGGCTTCATTGCCACATAAATATCCTCGATGATGGTAAAGGTGCGGAGATATTCCTGAAGAGTGGCGTTGCAGGGATAGCCGATCTCGAGATCGCTCTTCGCCGATTTGGACCAGAAGAGACCGCCATTGGAAACCCCGATCCCCGGAATGAGCGACATTCTGAAGAGGTCAGGCTCATACCGCCCTTCCACGAAACGGCGATCCAGGATGCCGAAGTCGCTCAAGCGCGCATCCGGCGTGCCGCTTGCATATTCCATGAGCTGGTTACGCAGGACGATATTGACCCCCTCGCGCTCGCAGAGAGCGATATTCTCCTCCATGAACTCGGGCATCACCAGATTGTCGTCCTCCGCGACGCAGAAATAGTCGGCGTTCCGGGGGTTATCGCGCGAGAAGCACTGGTCGATGTTGCTCGAGGCAAATTTCTGTGGCCGGTTGTGGTTGAAGTGGATGCGGGGATCTGCGAGCGCGTCGCACACCGCTTTGGCCGAGCCCCGCGGGTCGTCGTCATAGACGTCGCACACCCAGTTTCCCCAGGTCTGCGCCTGCAGCGATTGCAGGCAGCGGCGAAGCGCCTCCGGCCGCTTATAGGTCGGTGTGCGGACTTGAACGAGTGCCATTTTCGACATCGGTCATCTCCCTGCGTTTTTCAGAACTATCCGTCACTTGCCGCTCATCCCCTCGGCCGGCGTAACGCTTTCCCGCGATCGCCAGCTGCCTTTCTGCTCGGCCATAAGGTGTCCTGGACAGAAAGGTTGCGTCCGTGCGGAAACGAAAAGGGGCCGGAAACGCGACTGCAGGTTTTCCGCGATGGAGCGTGCGAGCGGCTGAAAAAGGCCGGGATTTTTTGCCAGGAGCTTGGCGGCCTTTCCGGCCCGCCGCTCTTTCAGCGCAAGCACGAGACGCTCAAAAGAAAGCATAGACCGCAGTGCGGCCATTCGCTTTTCAAGCAGGTCCTCCATCTCCGGTGAGAAGCTGCCATGAGTTGCGACCAATTTCTGCTGATTTGTAATCATCGCCAGAACCGTGCTCTCGGAGAGCCGATGCGAGATCGAGTGCGAATGCCGCCGATAGAGATAGAGCGGATCCGGCAGGATGTAGAAGCGCGCGCCGGTAAGCAAAAAGCGCAGGAGGAAATCGTAATCCTCGCCGATCCGCACGGCTTCGTCATAGCTGAGCCCTGAGAGCTTCGCGCGCCTGAAAAGAGGCTTCACATAACCAAGCGGGGCAAGTCCATTGCCTGACGTGTTGCTGCGGATGAAATAAGAAGGCGTTATCTCCAGCGGCTCGGGAGCCGCCGTGGCGCCAAGCAGCGTAGGCCCGGCACCCTGGTCGGAAAAGAAGAGCAGGTCGTCCGCAATCCCGTCGGCCCCCAGCTCTTCGGCCATTGCAATCAAGATCTCGAGCCTTTGGGGATGGATGATATCGTCGGAGTCGACGATGGCGATCCATTCGCCGCGAGCCGCTTCAAGTGCTCGGTTGCGGGCTGCGGCGGGTCCTTTGTTCTCGTCGGTCGTGATCAGGTTAACGCGCGCATCCCGCGACATATAATGCTGGACGATATCTGTGCTGTTATCGGGCGAAGCATCGTCGGAAACCAGCACTTCTATATCGCCTATCGTCTGCGCGAGAACCGAATCGAGCGCGGCGGCGAGATATTCGGCGCTGCGGAAGTTGGCCATGATGACGGAGACGAGCGGCCCGGTTTCCTTGGTGCTAGCTCGCACGGCTCAGTTCCCGCCTCGAACTTGGATTAGCACCAGGAGCTTCATCTCACGCTGACCCCTTCATCCGGTCGAAAAATTGCGGCGTCGCTGCGTCGCAGCATTCGGAAGTGGTGAAAAGAACCATTTAGAACATGAAAAATGAGCAAAAAACAGACACCATTTCACCTAAATAGAGATGAAATGCCTAAACTAGAGTTCTTTGCCAGTGTAACTGATTTTAAAAATCAAAAGTTTGTGTCACTTAGAAGACATATACGCGGTAGGGTAATCACATTATTCAAAGCGCGTTCATATAAATTTCAAATGTGCAGCGACTATTTAGAAAAGATGGAGCTTTTGAGGGTTGATGACGCCGCCCCGCGGTGCCATCCTATATTGCATTGCAGCAATCTGGAAGTCGCTTCCTGAAGCGGAACACCCGCAGAATGATGAGGTCCCGATATGGCAGAAAATTGTTTCCGGCGCGTTTTGGTTATTGCCTCCGTGTTGGCCGGTGGAACGGGGGTAGCTTTTTCGCAGACGGCGGGGACCTCCTTCTTCGATGATTTCGACAGCTTTGACCGGTCCCGCTGGTATGTCTCCGATGGCTGGGCCAATGGAGAATGGCAGAACTGCACCTGGTCGAAGAGCGAGGTGAGTGTCGCCGGCGGTATCGTCACGCTTGGCTATGAAAAGAAGCCTTCCGGCAACCGGCAATATTCCTGCGCGGAGATCCAGACGACGGCTCGCTTCGGCTACGGCGTCTACGAAGCGCGGATGAAGACGGACGAAGGTTCGGGCATCAACGCTGCTTTCTTCAGCTTCACGAACTCTCCTCACGATGAGATCGATTTCGAGGTGCTGACGAAGGACACCTCGAAGGTCAGTCTCAACACTTACGTCTCGGGCAAGCCGCACCATGGCAGCACCGTGGACGTGCCGGGTGGCACGACGCAATTCAACCACTATGCCTTCGTATGGGAAGAAGGGCGGCTTCGCTGGTATGTCAACGGCAAGCTCGTCCATGAGGCAACGGGAACAGATCTGCCGGTCAACCCGCAGAAGATTTTCTTCAGCCATTGGGGAAGCGAGACATTCACGGATTGGATGGGCGCCTTCGCGGATCCTGGCCGAAAGCTTGAGATGCAGGTGGATTGGGTGGCGTATACGGCGCCAGGTGAGGCATGCCAGTTTCCCGAATCGGTGGCTTGCAGTCTCAACTAGCATTTCGCCGGCGATCGCCGGGTCGCCGGCTGCCAAACAGAGGGTAACGCGTGCTCGCCGAGGGAGAGAAGCACCAGGAAAGTGACGGCGCATTTGGCCACCTGCGTGCCGGGAGGGCGAGGGCCGCCGTGCGTGGGGCGCTTTGGGCGGGGCTCAACAGCTTTGCGCCCGCCGTGGTGGCTGCAGGCGTTTTCACGCTGACTTCCCGCTATTTGACACCGGCCGAGTACGGCCTGGTGATGCTCGCCGCCAGCATTTCCCTTTTTGCCTCCGCAATCGCACCGGCGGGCTTCGGCGAGGCGCTGATTCAGCGTCAGGACATAACCAAAAAGCTCGTGGACGCGGTATTCTGGCTTTGCGTGGCCAGCGCCCTGCTGATCTATGGAGGTTTGCTGCTGCTGACGCCGCTGCTTGCCGATTTTCTCGGCCAGCCGGGCCTTCTGGCACTCCTTCCGGTGGTGGGCGTGCGCGTTGTTTTCGACCAGGCGGCGGTCGTTCCCAGCTCTTTGCTGGCGCGGTCCATGTCCTTTGACAAAATCGCGCTGCGCACCACGCTCGCCTCGCTGGTCGCCGCGGCGGTCTGCGTGCCCCTGCTCCTGATGGGCTACGGCACCTGGGCGCTGGCGCTTTCCTTCGTGGCGGCTTCCATTGCCACATTCTCCGCGGCCATCCTCTCGGTCGTCTGGAAGCCTGGACTGAGCTTCAGCCTGGGGGCGCTGCGCGAGGTCGCCCGTTACGGCACCTTTGCTTCGGGAAACCGCACGATCCAGCTTCTCAACTCGGATCAGCTCCTGATTGGCTGGCTCATGGGAACAGCGCCGCTCGGGATTTTCAGCTTTTCGCGGCGCATTTACCAGCTCCTCAACGACCTGATCGCAGGCGCGCTTAGGGCGGTATCCTTCACAATGCTTTCCTCCCTGCAGGCGGAGCACGAGAAGCTGAAGGAGGCATTCCTTTTCGCGACTTTCGCATCATCGGTGTTCTCCTTTCCGATTTTCGCCGGGCTTGCCGTCGTGGCCGGAGACCTCGTGCCGCTCGTTTTCGGCAGCCATTGGGTGGAGTCGGTGCCCGCCCTTCAGGCCTTCTGTGCCTTGGGCCTCTTGAGCTGCATTGGCGTGTTGCAGTCCTCGTTGATCACCAGCCAGGGAAAAGTGGGCTGGTGGATGACCTATCAGGCGGCCCAGCAGATCCTTTCCGCGCTCGTGATCCTGGCGCTTTACAGGTTCGGCATCACCGTCGTGGTCCTGGCGATTGCCGTCAAAACGCTCCTTACTTGGCCCATTTCCGTGGCGCTCACGCTGCGGATCCTGCGCCTGGACGCGTTCACTTACGCCCGTCAGTTCGTCGCGCCGGCGATGGCCTCGCTCCTGATGTTCGCCGCCGTCCTTGCCCTTCGCTACGCAATGCCGCAAGCGCATCCGCTGCTTGCTCTGCCGGCGGAGATGGCAACCGGCGCGCTCGTCTACATGGCGGCAATCATGGCCATGGGTGGCCGCCGCCTCCTGCGCATGCGTGATCTGATCCTCAAGAGAGAGGCCGCTGCATAATGAAGCTTGTCTATTTCCGTGGCCATGTGCCGAACTTTGGCGATGAATTGAACACCCATATGTGGCGGCATCTGCTGCCGGCAGGCTTTCTGGACGAGGACGAGCGCGACCTCTTCATCGGCATAGGCTCGATCCTGTGGAACACCTTTCCCAAATCGGCGCGCAAATTTGTCGTGGGCTCGGGCTATGCGGGCTATACCGGCCTGCCGGACGTGCATGACGGCACATGGGACATCGTTTTCGTGCGCGGGCCGGAAACCGCCCGCCTCCTTGGCATCGAGCCTGAAAAGGCGATCTGCGACTCCGCCGTTCTGCTGCGTGCGTTGGATCTGCCTGCGCCGGCGCCCGCCTTCGATGTCGGTTTCATGCCCCATTACGAGAGTCTGGACCGGGGCCTTTGGGAGGATGCCTGCCGGCTCGCCGGAATTCCGCTCATCGATCCGCGCGACGATGTGGAGAAGGTCATCTCCCAGATCCGCGGTGCCCGCATGATCATCACCGAAGCCATGCATGGCGCGATTGTCGCCGATGCCCTGCGGACACCCTGGGTGGCGGTCAAGCCGATCAATCCCGGCCACCACGCCAAGTGGAAGGATTGGTCGGGCGCGCTCTCGCTCGACGTGCGCTTTCAGGATTTGCGTCCTTCAAGCTTCCTTGAGCTTTATGTCGGTCTCACCGGCGGGCGAGGGGACCCTGACGGCCGCGCAGGTCGGCTAAGCAGGAGCGTGCTGGCCGGCCCGGCGAACAGGTTCCTTGCCCATAGGGCAGCCAGCCACCTGCGGCGGATAGCGAAGGCCGAGCCTCAGTTAAGCCGTGACGAGAAGATTTCACACGTGACCGAACGCGCCCTGGAAGCCCTCCACGGCTTTGTGCGTGCGCGTCAGCTAAGTCCCATCTGAAAACGGAGAGCCTTTTCGGGGTTGCGTTTCGGCGTTTTGGAAAGCCCCATATTCGCACGCACCGTGTAGACCAGTGCGCAGATCACGATAATCGAGGTGATGCTGAACTGGAAGAACACCGCCACTTCGATGAAGCTGCTGCAGACAATGAAGGTGAGGAAAGACGCGAAGAAGGCGGTCTCGGGCGCCGGCGCTCGGAAGGCCCAGATATAGGTCCTGATGAGTGTGCCGTAGAGCAGCAGAATCTGCAGCCCCACGCCGACCAGGCCGATCTCGACCGCGTTGTTCACATAGGTATTGTGAAAGTTGAAGCCGGCGCGGGCCTGAATCCCGAATATGGCCCATAGCAGCTCCGCCGGTGGAAAGCCCTGCACCCAGAAGGCGCGGTATCCGAGGCCGAGCCACGGATGCTCCCGGATGAACTGGGCCGCGAAATCCCAGAGCTCCGTCCGGCCCGTGAGTGTGACGTCCTTGCCTGAGGTGTCGAGCAGATTCTGAAAGAGTTCATCGGAATACTGCAGCACCAGGATCAGGGTTGCGAAACTGAGGCACAGGAGCAGCCCTCCCAGGAAGAGCTTCTGCCAGTGAGTGAAGCGCCGGCTGAGAAGCACCGCAAGCGCCACCGCCGACGCAGGCACAATGAACAGGATTGCCCCTGTCGATTGCGCCTTGATGAGGAGAGGCCCGGCGGCGGCAAGGCCCGCAAGCGCCGCGAAGCGCATTGGACGCGGAGCGCCGCGGTCGAACAGTATGCCGATCGAGGCCAGTGTGAAGGCGCAGATGACCGCGGCGAAGGCATTCTTGCTGCCGAAGATGCCGACCCAGGCGCCGATATCGTCCCGCACACGCCCGAAGAGCACACTGCCCGCCAGGCCGATTCCGTAAATGCTGAAAAGGCAGCGCAGGAAAGCCGTTGGCGAAATCCGCGTGGCTATCCCAATCGCAATCGCGACGGTAATCGCAAATTGCAGCGCGTAACGAAGGGAAAGTCCTGGAAACTGCGACCAAAGAATGGAGAGAAGGCAGTAGCCGGGCAGGATCAGAACGTACCAGAAGCGCAGGATTCCTTTCAGGCTGGCCACGGGCTTTGTGATCAGCAGAAGACAGCCGGAGACGAGGAAAAGAAGCGCGCTCAGCGAGCCGAACAAGGCTTCGAAGATCAGCGCGGCGAGTGTGATGAAGCTCAAGCTCGCGGCTGTTCCGATCCGCAGCCCGCGAGGCTGCACGCCCGCCTCGGCCGGTATTTGTGAAAATCCTAGAGCCGACATCCGGCTGCTCTTTGGCGCCTGATCATCTCCTACTGACCGGCGGAATATTGCAGGATGGGCGGCAGCTCCTGCTTCACCTTGATGACGTCGCCGGGCCAGATGGCGGAATTTTCGTCGGCGAAAACCATGGTCGACTTTCCGTTCACGACGCGAACGATAGTGATTTTGGGTTCGGGCAAGTCGTTGCTGCTTGCCGCGGCGGGCGCCTGCGCCAGCGCTTCCGCCATCAGCCCGCGCTGCGTCTGCAGCATGATTCTGTTCTCGACGAGCTTGGCTTCGACTTCCTGGCGCTCCACGGCCAGTTCCGAAACTGCCGTGTTCTTGAGGTTCAAGGCATCCTGCTCCGCCTTGCTGATATCCTGCCGCGCGGTCAGGATGGCGGTCTCGTAATCGAGCAGCTTGCTTTCCATTTCGGCGATGTTGCGTTCGGAGGTGAGCACACGTGTATTGACCACGAGCCCCTTCTCGGCGAGCGAGCCGACGCTCTCCAGCTCCTTCCTGGCAAGCTCAACCTGGCGGTTTGCCGTGACGATCTTCTTTTCCAGAGAGGAGATTTCCTGCTGGAGCAGTTCCTTCAGATCGTCGAGCGCCTGAAGCTGGAGCGTTAGCTGCTTTTGCCGCGCATCCATGATCGCCTTCTCCTCGGCGAGGATGCCGGGCGTCCCTGGGTCCGAGGCGATCTCCTCCGGCATCTCGATCTCGGCTTGGCCTTGCAGTTCCGCCTCGATGCGCGCTTTTTTCACCAGCAGTCGAAGTTGCTCTTCGGCCAGCGCCTCGGCATTCCCTTGCGCGTTGATCAGGTCTTTTTCGACTCCGCCGCTGGCATCGCGCCTCAGCCCGCCCGCGATGCTGATCGCTTTGAGCACCGTCATATCCGGCGCGTAGGGATACTGTCCCGGCGAGCTGATGTCGCCGGCCATGAAAAAGGGCCGATATTCCGCCAGTTCCACCGCCGCTTCGGGGCGGTCAGGAAGGCCGAATTTCTGCTGCAGGGAGGTCTCGATGGCCTCCGAGATTTCCTCGGTTGTCTTTCCCGCAGCAGCAATCTCTCCCACGAAGGGGAGCGACAGCTTGCCGGCCCCGCTGACGGCGTAAATGCCGCTGACGGCGGACCATTCTCGGAAGGTCCCTTCCACCGTCTGCCATTCGGCGACGCGGATGTTGAGCTTGTCCTGGCTGCCGAGCCTATATTCGTCGGCAGCAACCTGGGAAATGCCGAAGCCACAAAGCACGATTGTAAGCATTGCCTTTGAGAGGCGAAGAGGCACCCACTTGCCTATGCCTCTCACGAAAGACCGATGGTTTTCCTGCACATGCAGCCCTTTTCTGAATCGGGAACACGGGACACAGCCCGGGTTGTTTTCAGCCCCCACGGCCCAGCGGCAATCGATTCGCCGCTCCCTCCTTCAGTAGCTTCCTCGCGACAGGCAGACGGCCGGAACCGTCTTCGCGATGATGTAGATGTCCTGCGTGAGCGACCAGTTCTCCACATATTGGCGATCGAAAGCCACGCGCGCCGCGTAAGACACGTCGTTGCGCCCGCTCACCTGCCACAGGCCCGTCAGGCCCGGCCGCGATTTGAGATAGAAGACCGCCGCGGTCCCATACCGTTCCAGTTCGTCCTGAACCACGGGGCGGGGGCCGACAATGCTCATCTCGCCCGCGAGAATGTTGAGAAGCTGCGGCAGCTCGTCCAGGCTGAGCTTGCGAAGTACCGCTCCGGCCGCCGTCACGCGCGGATCGTTCTTCAGCTTGCGCGTGGCTTCCCATTCCGCTCGCGCTTCCGGGTTTTCGTCCAGGTAGGCTTTAAGGACAGCCTCTCCATCCTCCCGCATCGTCCTGAACTTCAGGCAATGAAAAGGGCGTCCGCCACGCCCGATCCTGCTGTGCCCGTAGAAAACGCTCCCACCATCGGAGAATTTCACGAGCGCAGCCAGGAGCAAAAACAGCGGACTGAAGAGAATGAGGGCGCAAAGCGCTCCCGTGATATCAAAGCTGCGCTTCAGCAATCCTCCGGGAGGGGGGGGAAGGTCGAGATCCGCCTCTGCCGTGCCGAAGTTCACAGACTTGGCCATTTCCCGCATGAAACGCCCCATCCGGCTACCTCTCAGGTTACGCTAGGTTAGCAAATTTATGGTGCGGCGCAATATGACTTCTTTTGGGAGGAAGAAATATTTTGCGCTCAAATTATAATTAGGTGTTGCATAAAAAGTGATCTATTTGAAACTTTTGTGAAGTGGATGAACTATGCTTGCATATGGAAAAATTTGCAGGTTATGCGAAGACATACATACGGCAATTTTTTAACATCTATGTAATATTACGTTACAAACCGGGAATAACATTTGAGATTGCTAGCTATCACGAAAAAAAGAAGGATATGCTTTCGATGCTTTCTCCTTGCGGAGAAGTATGATCGGCCGGTTATTTCTCTATTTTGCAGTGCAGCGTAGTTTTGAGGCTTATCGCCGGCGGCGATTGGCTGCGCGCGACTTGCTGGCGTTCATGTACACGGATATAGTCCCAAAGTTGCGGTGTCAGGCCGCGGGGGACAATAATTACGGGGATGCTCGGAACCGGCCGCTTCGCTCGGTCTTTTCTGAAGTAGACCTGCAGGGCGGAACGATGTCGCTGCCGAAATTTGCAATTGGCATGATTTTCGTCATCGTGGTGGTGGCGATATTGTCCCTTGTCGACTCGGCACCCGTTGGATCGATTGCCCTGCGCGCAGTTTTCTGCGCTGTCGTCCTGCAACTGGGCTATTTCCTCTATATCCTTGGAAGGGTGGCTCTTCAGTCCCGCAAGCGTCGGGAGCCGGAACTTCCGGAATCGGCTTCCCCGGAGGAGCCTCGAGCCGCCAAGGAGAATTTTCCTTACGAGCGGCCCCTCTCTCGTTGAGATGCAGCGAAATCCGTCGCGTTGCGCTTCGATTGTGTTCGCCCGTGAAGAACATCTTGACCTAAATTCTCTCACATTCGCATTTCGCGATGAAAAGATATTTTTGCACCGCGATTGTATTCTCTTTTCGTAAGGACATAATTCGCTTCTATAGAATGCCGAGCTGCGCAGATGCTTGCAGCTGAACGGCATGCCGGCAGCGCCGGCCAGGAATCAAGGACGGACGGAGAGAAGTTTGGCCTCACTCTTTGGCTTCAGGACCCGGAGTCCTCAGCGGGATCGCGAAACGGACCGCGAGAGGTTTGCGCGACTGGATAATTTGCTTGAGGAGATCGCCGCCCAGATCTCGGCGGAGCGGAACGGCCTTGAGCGGCGCTACAGCGAAAGTTCGGTGAATGCTGGCTTTCTCGCGGACGCGATCGACAATGAAGAGGCCGCGACGGGCTCCTCCGCCCGGCTCGCCGCGATGACGGACGACCTCATCAACTATGAGAATCGCCTTGCGGCCCTGTCTCGCCAAATCGCGCTTTTGCACGATCTGCGTGCCCGCTCTCGGGCCATTTTCCAGGAGCAGAATGAAGCTGACTCTGTTCCAAAAAAGGCATCTGGCGATCACTGAAGGGTGATATCGCGCTTCTGTCAAATAATT
Organism: Chelativorans multitrophicus; assembly: GCF_011317445.1. Lineage (GTDB taxonomy): Bacteria > Pseudomonadota > Alphaproteobacteria > Rhizobiales > Rhizobiaceae > Chelativorans > Chelativorans multitrophicus. The sequence continues at coordinate 912,253 of NZ_JAAAPL010000001.1, read as the reverse complement.
GTCACCCGAAGCGGCGACAATTCTAATGAGATATCGACCTAATCTGCCAGTCATTTCATCAAATGACTGAAAAATGTGCACTGCAACAAAAATTAAACTGAATTTCAGAAGAAATTCTGGACAGTATGTTGCAGTGCAGCGTCGGCTGTTATAGCTTTTGCCAGGGGGCGGACAAACCATGGGGTGTGTCCAATGCTGCATGTGCTCTATCTCGTTTTCAACCTGGCGGATCCGGCGGTTCGTCGTCGGGTGATGATGTTGAAAGCGGGTGGCGCGAACGTGACGCTCGCGGGCTTCCGCAGGACCGCAGAGCCGCTCGATGAAATCGAGGGCATCCGCCCGATCGATCTCGGCATCAGTCATGACGGTCAATTCGCGCAGCGGGTAGTTGCGGTTCTGAGTGCCGCCGCGTCACTTAGCGCGAAGTTGAAGGGCACCGCGAAGCCTGACGTGATTGTCGCCCGAAATCTTGAAATGCTCGCGCTTGCTGCTCGGGCAAAGGCGGTTCTTGGCGCGGGTGATCTTCCCGTGGCCTATGAGAGCCTTGATATTCACCGCCTGCTGCTGCGGCAAGATCCGCTGGGGAAAGGGCTCCGCTTCCTTGAGCGCTATTTCGCGCGCAATTCCAAGCTCCTCATCACCAGTTCGCCGGCTTTCGTGCGCAATTACTTCCTGCCGCGAGGGCAGGTGAGCGCACCCGTGGAGCTGGTTGAGAACAAGCATTTTGAATTGACCCCGACCGGCGATTCAAATGGCCAACCAGCAGAGCGCATCGCGCCGCCCTGGCGCATCGGCTGGTTTGGCGCGCTCCGCTGCCGTCGCTCGCTCGCGGTCCTATCGGAATTCTCCCGCCGCTCGGAGGGGCGCTTTCAAGTGACGCTAAGGGGCCGGCCCGCCCTCCGGGAATTTGAGGATTTCGCCGGCGCGATTGCCTGCGAACCCTTTCTTTCTTTCGACGGCCCCTATCGCAATCCCGAGGATCTCTCCGCGATCTACGGCAAAATTCATTTCTCCTGGGTTATCGATTTCTTTGAGGAAGGGCAGAATTCGAAGTGGCTTCTGCCCAACCGGCTCTACGAAGGCTGCCGTTTCGGCGCGGTGCCGATCGCAATGCGCGATACGGAAACCGCGCGTTTCCTGGAGGAGCGTGGACTTGGCATCATTCTGCCTGAGGCTACGCCAGATGCTCTTGAGCGTGCCGTTGGGGACATGGATTGGCCTCGCTACCGGGCGCTGCGCAGCCGCATTCTGGCGGTGGACCGAAAAACCTGGAGCTGTGACCGGCAGGACTGCATTGATTTCGTTGCACGGCTCAATCGCCTGGCGGCTGCCCCACCGCCCCGAATTGCCCAAGCTCTCGCTCAAGCATGACATATGGAGACGATGACCGGATGACGGACCGCTGGCCTCCCTCCTGCCTGATCATCATTCCCTGCCTGAATGAAGCCGCGCATATCGGCGCCCTCCTGGGGCTGCTGGAGCCTTCTGCCCGCCGTCTCAACGCCCGGATCGTGGTCGTGGATGGCGGAAGCACCGATGGCACGCAGGAGATCGTCTCGCGGTTCGCCGCTGATAGCCCGGCTGTGCTCTTGCTGGAGAACAAGAAGCGGCTCCAAAGCGCGGCGGTCAATCTTGCCGTGCATCTTCTGGGCGAGGGCGTCGAATATTTCATTCGGATCGACGCGCATGGCGGCTATCCCGAAGATTACTGCGACCGGCTTCTGGAAGAGGCAGTGGCGACGGGTGCGGATTCCGTTGTGGTCTCCATGGAGACCACAGGCTCCGGTCTCGTGCAGAGTGCTGCGGCTGCTGCGCAGAATTCAAAGCTCGGCACCGGCGGCTCCAAGCACCGCCACAAGGCTTGGGGCGAATGGATCGATCACGGCCATCATGCGCTCATGCGGATCAGCGCCTTCACGGCAGTAGGTGGCTATGACGAGAGCTTCAGCCACAACGAGGATGCGGAGCTCGATCACCGGCTCCGGCGGGCTGGCTATCGCATCTGGCTCACCGCCAAGACACGGATGACCTATTACCCGCGCTCCACATTCAAGGGCCTCTACCTGCAGTATCTGGGCTATGGCCGGGGCAGGGCGCGCAATGTGCTGAAGCACCGCGTCGTCCCGAAAGTGCGGCAGATGGCGCCGCTCCTGATCCTGCCTTTCGCGATCCTGGCCACGCTTTCCTTCGTCTATTGGTTTGCTGCTATTCCCTTTCTTCTGTGGGCCGCGACATGCCTGGTCTATGGCGCGATGCTCGCTATCAGGGAACGCGACGCCAAGCTCCTCCTTGCCGGGCCTTCGGCCATGATCATGCATTTCGCCTGGTCGGCGGGGTTTTGGCTGCAGCTTCTCTCGGCCGGGCTGCGGCGGAGGGAAGCGGCATGACGGACGCCATCATATCCGACGCCATAGATATCTGCGTCTGCACGTTCCGGCGTCCCGCGCTCGCGCAGACTCTGCGCTCCCTGGCGGGTTTGAAGCTTCCTGAAAACTACAAGGTAAGCATCATTATCGCCGACAACGACGATAGTCCCACCGCGCGGGACCTCGTGATCGGCATGATGGACGAACTCCGGCCCCCGGTTCACTACATCCATGCTCCCGCGCGCAACATCTCGCTCGCCCGCAATGCATGTCTGGACGCAAGCTACGCGCGCTTTGTGGCTTTCATCGACGATGATGAGACGGCGACGGAGGAGTGGCTCCTGCGCCTCGTCAAGGCGGCGGAGGGTAGCCGCGCGGATGTCGTGCTCGGCCCGGTGCGCGCCGGCTATGGAGTGGATGCGCCCGAATGGATGCGCCGTGGCGACTTTCATTCCACCTTCCCGGTTTGCGCGGGCGGCGAGATCCGCACGGGCTACACCTGCAACGTTTTGATGCGCATGGATGCAAAGGCGATACGCGGCCGCCGCTTTCGCCTCGACCGGGGCCAGACCGGTGGAGAGGATACCGCCTTCTTCGATGAGGTCTACCGGGCGGGCGGCAGGATCGTCTATGCGCCGGACGCCTGGACCGACGAGATCGTGCCCAAGGACCGCGCCACCTTCGGCTGGCTGCTGCGCAGGCGCTATCGGGTGGGGCAAACACACGGCAGGCTCCTGGCGGATCATAAGTCGGGGTTGGGCTTTGCCGCCGCACTTGCCTTGGTGGCCGCCAAGATCGCCTATTGCGCGGGCTGCACTCTCCTCACCGCACCATGGACCATGAGCCGCAACCGCAACATCCTGCGCGGGGCGATGCATGCGGGTGCGCTAAGCGGTCTTCTCGGGGGCAACGAGCTTCGCCAGTACGGAATCCAGACGGCAGGCGAGGGCCATGGGCATGCAACCTGAAATCTGGCCAGGTTTTTCGATGACGAGAACAGCGGCGAAGAAGCCGCAATCTATGGGACGGGGGATTACACCGCAGCGCTTTTTTGTGGCGGCTGCACAGTTCTAATACCTCAAGGGATATTGCAATGAAGAAAGTCAGGAAAGCCGTTATTCCCGTCGCCGGACTTGGAACCCGTTTTCTGCCGGCTACCAAGGCGCTGCCCAAGGAAATGCTCACGATCGTCGATAAGCCTGTCGTGCAATATGCCGTCGACGAGGCGCTGGAGGCTGGCATCGAACACATCATCTTCGTCACCGGGCGCAACAAGGCCGTTATCGAGGACTATTTCGATCTTCAGCCGGAATTGGCCGGTACGCTCGAAAAGGCAGGCAAGACCAAGGAATTGCGTCTTCTTGAGGAGATGATGCCTGTTGCGGGCTCGGTGAGCTTCACCCGCCAGCAGGCACCGCTCGGCCTCGGTCACGCGGTTTGGTGCGCCCGTGACATTGTGGGCAACGAACCTTTCGCCGTGCTCCTGCCGGATATGGTTTCCTTTGGCAAAAAGGGCTGCCTCGCCGAGGCCATGGAGCTCTATGGCCGCACAGGCGGCAATGTTCTGGCTGTAGAGCAATGCCATCCCCGCGAAACACGCAAATACGGCATTGTCGGGCGCGGTGCCGAGGTGGTGCCTGGCTTCCAGATCACCAGCATGGTTGAAAAACCCGCGCCGGAAAATGCGCCGTCGAACTTCTACATCAACGGGCGCTACATCTTGCAGCCCGAGATATTCGAGTTCTTGAGCCGTCACGAGCGCGGCGCCGGCAACGAGATCCAGATCACCGACGCCATGGCTCATCTGCTAAGGGAGCAGCCTTTCTATGCGCGGCCGTTCACGGGCCGCATGTTCGATTGCGGCTCAAAATCCGGCTTCATCGAAGCCAATGTCGCCTTCGCGCTGAAGCGGGACGACATCAGGGAAAGTGTCATCGAGCCCATCCGCGCCATGGTCGGCATGGACAGAGAAACCGGACAGGCTGCTTGAGCCGCGGACCGTTGACCGCTTCCACCTTCGCGGTGGAAGCGGCCGCTCGAATGCGTGGTCGGACCCGCATGAAGCTTCCGCGAGAAAGACAAGAGGATCGGACATGAACCATCTCGGCTTTTCCGTGAAGGAGCCCGTACCGGTGGCTGTCAGCGAGCCACAGGAGACGGACACCTTCATAGACGTCGAGCGTCTCCTGGCGATGCTGTACAGGCAGGCGCGCGTTCTGATCCTCTGCGCGCTCATCGGGCTTGGCCTCGGTGTTCTTTATCTTGCCACCACGCCACCCATCTACACGGCGGCAAGCCAGGTTCTGATCGACGAGAGCCTGCGCAAGATGGTGGACAGAACCTCCTCCTTCACGTCGGAGATGGAAACCGACTCGGCAATGCTGAGCCAGATCGAGATCGTCAGGTCGAGGCGGCTCGCCGAAGCGGTCGTGGATGCGGAGGGGCTTGATCGCGACGAGAATTTTCTAAAGCCTCCGCAATCGCTTCTCTCACGTCTCATCGGCTATGCGCGCGCGGTGGTGAGTTCCCTGCGCGGCAATGTGGCTGCCGACAACGCCGATGCGGCCGACGCCAGCCGCAAGGCAGCCATCCTCACCCTGCAGCGCAACATCATCGCGCAACGCGCCGGCCGAAGCCTGGTGATCTCCATCGGGTACCGTTCGCACGATCCCGACCTCGCGGCCAGAATCACGAATGCCTACGCAAAGGCCTATGTGGCGGACCAGCTGAATGCCGGCTTCGAGGCGACCGAGGAAGCGGCGGTCTGGCTGGAGGGGCGTCTGGCGGAACTTCGCGAGAGTTCCCAGAGCGCCGCGCTGGCCGTCGAGCAGTACCGGGCGGAGAACGGACTTTCCGCCGCCAGCGGCGAGCTGATGGCCGATCGCCGCCTTTACGATCTCAACAGCCAGATAGCCATCGCAAAGGCTGATACGGCACGGGCCTCTGCGCGTTATCGACAATATCAGGAGATCGTCGATGCCGGGCCGGAGGAGGCGGTTCGAAATGCAACTGTCTCCGAGGAATTATCGGGCAATTCCGTCCTGACGGAGCTCAAGACACGGTATCTCAATGCTACCCGGCGCGAGCAGGAAATCTCCGCCCAGTATGGGGAAGACCATTCGCAGGCGGTGGCGCTGCGCCGCGAGCAGGCGGAGGTGGCGCGGCAAATCCACGATGAGCTGACGCAGCTCACCGCAAGCTATCGGAACGAATATCAGGTGGCGCTTTCGCGCGAGCAGGCGCTGCAGGAAAGCATAGCGGCAGCAAGCGGCGAAAGCTCCGAGGCGAAGCAGTCTCTGGTGCAACTGCGCGAGCTTGAGCAGCAGGCCAATGCGCTGAGTTCGCTCTACCAGTCCTTCCTCACCCGCTATGAGGAAGCGACACAGCAGAGCACGTTCCCAATCTCAGGCGTGCGCGTGATCTCCGCGGCAGGTGTGCCGCGCGCACCCTCCAGCCCCAAAACGACGCTTGTGCTTGGACTGGGACTGGTGCTTGGCCTGATGATGGGCGGCGCCTTTGCGGGTCTCAACGAATTCAACGAGCGGTTTTTCCGCACTGGAGACGATATTCGCGATAGGCTCGGCGCCCGCTTTCTGGGTTATCTGCCGGCTTTCGGCGACGAAGAGAAAACACGCCGCGGGCGCAAGGAAGCGCCGCCCAAGCCTGCTGCCGCGGCGGGACTGGCGGCTCGGGCAAGGCGGCAAACGCGGTTTGCGATCAAGGCCCCCTCTTCGATGTTCGCGGAAACCTTGCGCAGCGCCAAATACGCGGCCGATGTGGTTCTACAGGAAAGGCAAAGCAAGGTGCTGGGCATCGTCTCCGCTCTGCCCGGGGAGGGCAAGTCGACGGTTGCGGCAAACCTCGCACATCTTCTTGCCGTCAATGGCCAGAAAACGCTTCTCATAGACGCCGACCTGCGCAATCCCGGTTTGAGCCGATCCCTCGGCATGAACAGCGAGCAGGGTCTTCTGGAGGCGGTCATGAACGGGCAATCCTGGCGCTCGGTCGCAAAAATGGATCCCGAAACGCGCCTTGTCATCGTGCCGGCCATGGTGCGCGGGCAGTTTTCGCATACCAGCGAGCTTCTCTCTTCCGCCGGTATGCACGGTTTCCTGGAGGAGGCGAGGGACAGCTTCGACTACATCATTGTCGATCTGCCGCCGCTCGGCCCCGTGATCGACGCAAAGGCCTTTGCACCTCAGACGGACGGGCTGATCGTCGTGGTCGAGTGGGGGCGAACGCCGCGGGCGCTCGTCCGCTCCGTTTTGGGCTCGGAGCCTGTCGTTACGGAGCGCGTCCTGGGTGTCGTGCTCAACAAGGTGAATATGAAAGCCCTGTCGCGCTATGGCGGTTTCGGAAGCTCCGAAAAATATCTGGGCGAATATGTTAGCTATTATACCGAGGCGCAGAAGCAGGCGGCCTGAGGCTTATGAGGTCAGGAATCGCGCTCGCCCGGCGCCGATCTGCACGGCGGTCAGCCGGCCGCTCATATAGGCGCCGGTATCGATGTTGAGCCTGCGGCCGCTGAGGTCCGGTTTCTTTACCGGCGTATGGCCGTGAATCACCCATCGGTCCAGTTGGCCGGCATGATCGAAAAACTCCTTGCGGATGAACATGAGGTCGCGTTCATGCTGATCCCGAAGCGGGATCCCGGGCCGGATGCCTGCGTGAACGAACACCACCTGGCGCGAATAGGCCATAACGGGCAGCGCACGCAAGAACTCCACATGTGCGGGCGGAATGCTTGAGCGCACCATCTGGTCGATCTCCGAAGCCGAATAGAGATTGGCGAGATAGGAAAGATCGATCCCATAGGAGCGGAGCGTGGTCCCGCCGCCGGTGGCAAGCCAGGCCTCGCGGGCCAGAACGCCGTCCAGATAATCAAGAAAGGATTTTTCGTGATTGCCTGCCAGGCAGATGCGCTGAAAACCTTCCGGTGGGTTCTGTAGGAGATGCTCGACGACCTGAGCCGAATCCGGTCCACGGTCCACATAATCCCCCAGCATTATGATGAGCTTGCGGCCGCTGAAGCCTGACGCGTCGTCGGCGATCTTCTGCTCCAGCCGCTCCAATTCCTTGAAGCAGCCGTGAACATCGCCGATGGCGTAGACGATTGTGTCGCGAAGATCGATGCGCAGGCGCGCGCGTGCGGCGCCATGCTTGCCTCCGCCCAGCAAGGTAAAAAGTTTCTGCCTCAGCGCGTGACCCTCTCCTTCGACCTTTCACAGCGTCTCTATACGCCTTTCGGCCGAGTCGTTGAATCAAGACGCCAATTTAGAGGCTTACCCCCTTGCGCACCATTTATTACTGCGGTGGCGTGCCGTTCTCCGCCAGCACTTCGCCCGCAAGGTATAGCGAGCCGCTGATGAGGATGCGCGGCGGCATCGGGTCATCCCAGGTGTCGCGCAGGAGCTTCAGAGCATTGGACACGGAGTTGACCGGCTCGGCGGACAGGCCGGCTGCTATCGCGCGGGCGGATAGCTCGCTGTTAGGCACGCCCGCCTCGCTCATATGCACCGGCACCGTGTAGACATGCCGGGCCATTCCTTCAAAAGCGCTGAAATAGCCCTTTTGGTCCTTGGTGTTGATCATGCCCGAGATCAGCACCAGCGGACGCGGTCGTTTCTCCTCCGCTTCTGCCATGGCCTCGGCGATTACCGCGCCCGCGCCTGGATTGTGCCCGCCATCGAGCCAGATTTCCGCGCCTTCGGGTGCGAGGTCCACCAGGCGGCCCTCGGTGAGCCGCTGCATGCGGCCGGGCCAGGAAACGCCGAGCATCGCCTGTTCGGCCGCGGGGACGGTAATGGAAAAGCCGGCAGCCTTCACGGCGGCAATGGCAGCCGCCGCGTTGGCAAGCTGGTGCCGCCCGACAAGGCGCGGCAGCGGCAGGTCCATCAGGCCGTCCTCATCCTGATAGACCATGCGCCCGTTTTCCTCGACGGCGATGAAATCCTGACCGTAAACTTCGAAGGGCACGTCCAGCCGTTCCGCGGTCTCGAGGAGCACTTCGCGCGCGGCGTCCCATTCCTGCTGGCCGATTACGACGGGCGAGCCCGGCTTAATGATCCCCGCCTTCTCCGCCGCGATGAGTTCCACCCGGTCGCCCAAATAGGCTTCATGATCCAGCGAGATCGGCATGATCAGGCTTGTTGCCGGATGCCGGATCACATTCGTTGCATCGAAGCGGCCCCCGAGGCCGACTTCCACGACGGCGGCATCGGCCGGATGCTCGGAGAAAAGCACGAACATCACTGCCGTGAGAATCTCGAACACGGTGATCTGTTCGCCGCGATTGGCTTCCGCAACGCGCTCCACCGCATCAGCGAGAACGTCGTCGTCCACGAATTCGCCGCCGGTCGGCTTTCCCAAGCGAAAACGCTCGTGCCAGCGCACCAGGTGAGGCGAGGTATGGACATGGACCGTCCGGCCCGATGCCTCCAGCAGCGCCCGCGAGAAGGCTGCGGCGGAGCCTTTGCCGTTCGTGCCGGCGATATGGATGACAGGCGGCAGCTTCTCCTGCGGGTCGCCAAGGCGCTGCAGCAGGCGGCCGACGCGCTCCAACGAGAGGTCGAACCCCTTCGGGTGGAGCGCCATCAGGCGGTCAATGGCGCGCTCGGCGGCACTCATAGAGGATCTCGAAACCTTGCGCGGGGGGATCAGGCGTTCACCGCGGCTTCCACAACGGCGGCCTCCGGCGCAGGCAGTCGCCGGCTCCCGTTTTCCTCGGTCGCCTGTTCCTTGAGCAAGATTTTCAGGAGGCGCGCTATGGTCGCCTTCATCTCAAGCCGGGAGACGACCATGTCCACCATCCCGTGTTCCTTCAGATATTCGGCGCGCTGGAAGCCTTCCGGCAATTTCTCGCGGATGGTCTGCTCGATCACACGCGGCCCGGCAAAGCCGATAAGTGCTCCGGGTTCCGCGATATGCACGTCACCCAGCATCGCGTAAGAGGCGGTGACGCCGCCGGTCGTCGGATTGGTGAGCACCACGATGTAAGGCAGGCCCGCCTCCTTGAGCCTGTCCACCGCCACTGTGGTGCGTGGAAGCTGCATCAGCGAGAGGATTCCCTCCTGCATGCGTGCGCCGCCCGAGGCCGCGAAGAGGACGAGCGGCAGGCGGCGTTCCACTGCCGTCTCGAAGCCGCGAACGATCGCCTCGCCGGCCGCCATGCCGAGCGATCCGCCCATGAACGCAAAGTCCTGCACCGTTGCGAGGATCTCCAGGCCTTCGATCCGGCCGATCGCGTTCACCACGGCGTCGTCCAGGTTCGTCTTGGCCTTCGCATCGCGCAGCCGGTCGATATAGCGCCGCTCATCGCGAAACTTCAGCGGATCGACGCCAGCCTTCGGATTTTCCAGCGTCTCATAGGCGCCGTTGTCGAAGAAATGCTTCAGCCGATCCTTGGCGGAGATCTTTATGTGATAGCCCGAGGCGGGGACCACCCACTGGTTCTCCTCCAAGTCCTTGTGAAAGACCATCTCGCCCGACTCCGGGTCCTTGATCCAGAGATTTTCCGGCATCTCTCGGCGGCCGAGCATGGAGTTGATCTTCGGCCGGACGTAGTTGGTAATCCAGTTCATGGCAGATGCTCCTTCCTCTCCGATATAATTCCGGGAGAAATTGTCCGTTATTCGGCGGCGGCCGTGATGCGCGCCTCGCGCACGCCATCGGCAAGGCCGCGCACCAGGGTTGCCACCGCTTCCGCCGGGTCGGCAGTTGTTTTGCCGTCGGGGCCGAGCACATTCGCAACCGCATTCACGATAGCCGTGCCGACCACCACGCCGTCCGCGGCCGCTCCGATCGCACGCGCCTGGCTCGCCGTCTTTACGCCAAAGCCGACGCAGACCGGCAGTTTGGTATGCCCCTTGATGCGGGCGACGGCGCCAGCCACCTTGGAGGTGTCCGGCAGCGCCGAGCCGGTGATGCCGGTCATCGACACGTAATAGACGAATCCGGACGTGTTTTCGAGCACCTTGGGCAGGCGCTTGTCGTCCGTTGTTGGCGTTGCTAGCCGGATGAAGTTGATGCCGGCCCTCAACGCGGGCACGCACAATTCTTCGTCCATCTCCGGCGGCAGGTCGACGATGATGAGCCCGTCGATGCCGGACGCTCTCGCCTCCGTGAGGAACCTGTCTACACCGTAGATGTAGATGGGATTGTAGTAGCCCATCATGACGATCGGCGTATGGTCGTTATCCTGCCGGAAGCTCTTCGCCATCCGAAGCGTCTTGTCCAGTGTCTGTCCGCCTTTCAACGCGCGCAGCCCCGCCGCCTGGATCGCCGGCCCGTCGGCCATCGGGTCGGAAAAGGGCATGCCGAGCTCGATGATGTCGCTGCCGGCCACCGGCAGGGCTTTCATAATGGAGAGCGACGTTTCGTAATCGGGGTCGCCACCCATGAAATAGGTGACGAGCGCTGGCCTGTTCTCGGCTTTCAGCTTGGTGAAGAGCCTGTCAATTCGGGTGGTGGTCATGCCGGCTCCCTCGTTTCCGCGCGCAGCCAGTCGGCATAGGCTTGGTCGATATTGCACATCTGTGTCGCCGTGATCGACGGAACTTCATAAGGGTGCAGGGCGCGTACCGTTTCGCAGACCGCGTCGAAATGCTCCGCCCGGGTTTTCAGAAGCAGTGGCACTTCGTCTGTCATCTCCACTGCGCCCTTCCAGCGATAGCGGCTTGCGATTGGTGCGAAGATGTTGGCGCAGGCGGCAAGCTTCGCGCCGATGCAGGCATCGGCGATCTTTTCCGCCGTCTCCCGGTCGGGGCAGTTCACCCATATGTCGATGAAGGCGAGCGTCATGCTCAAACATCCATCTTCAGATGCTTCGCCACGGCGAAGATGTCCTTGTCGCCACGGCCGGAAAGGTTCATGACGATGATCTGATCCTTGCCCATCTTCGGCGCGCGCTTGATCACCTCGGCCAGCGCATGGGAAGGCTCCAGAGCCGGAATGATGCCTTCGAGCCGCGTCAGGAGCTGGAAGGCTTCGAGCGCCTCGTGATCCATGATCGGCACATATTCGACGCGGCCCGCCTCCTTGAGCCAGGAGTGCTCCGGCCCGATGCCCGGATAGTCGAGGCCGGCCGAGATCGAGTGGCCTTCCTTGATCTGTCCGTCTGAATCCTGGAGCAGATAGGTGCGGTTGCCGTGCAGCACGCCGGGACTGCCGGCGGTGAGGCTTGCGCAATGCTCATCGCCCTCAAGCCCCTTCCCTCCGGCCTCCACGCCCACCATCGCCACGCCCTTGTCATCGAGGAAGGGATGGAAAAGGCCAATGGCGTTGGAGCCGCCGCCGACGGCGGCCACCAGCATGTCCGGCAGGCGGCCCTCGGCCGCAAGGATCTGCTCCTTCGTCTCCTGTCCGATGACGGACTGGAAGTCGCGCACCAGCTCGGGATAAGGGTGCGGGCCGGCAGCGGTGCCGATCAAGTAATAGGTGTCCTCGACATTGGTCACCCAGTCGCGAAGCGCCTCGTTCATGGCATCCTTGAGCGTACCATGGCCGGAAGTCACGGGCTTCACTTCAGCGCCGAGCAGCCGCATGCGGAAGACGTTCGGCGCCTGCCGTTCCACGTCGGTCGCGCCCATATAGACCACGCAGGGCAGTCCGAAACGCGCCGCCACGGTAGCCGAAGCCACGCCGTGCTGGCCGGCGCCTGTCTCGGCAATAATGCGCGTCTTGCCCATCCGCTTGGCGAGCAGGATCTGGCCCAGGCAATTGTTCACCTTGTGGCTGCCGGTGTGGTTCAATTCCTCGCGCTTGAAATAGACCTTGGCGCCGCCGAGATGCTCCGTCAGGCGCTCGGCGAAATAGAGGGGCGATGGGCGCCCGGTATAGTGCGCGCCCAGTTGCTGGAGCTCTGCCTTGAAGGCGGGATCGTTCTTTGCCGCGTTCCAGTGCTCTTCGAGTTCCAATATCAGCGGCATCAGCGTTTCCGCCACGAAGCGGCCGCCGAAGATGCCGAACATGCCCTGCTCGTCGGGTCCGGTGCGGAAGGAGTTTGGTTCAACCGGCTTGTTCATGCCGCCTCCGTTACTCGCGCTTGCCCCGTGCGGCCCGCACGGCGCTGAAGAAGGCGCGTATCAAATCCGGGTCCTTTTCGCCCGGCGCGCGTTCCACGCCGGAGGAAATGTCGATGCCGCGCGGCCGGGCGATGCTCAGCGCCTCGCCGATATTGACCGCGCTCAGACCACCCGAAAGCATGTAATCCACTTTCCCGTCAAGGGAAGCTAGAAGCGACCAGTCGAAGGGGATGCCGTTGCCGCCGGGAAGCTCGGCGCCTGCGGGCGGCTTGGCGTCGAGAAGGAAGCGGTCGGCCACGCCGCGATAGGCGGGCAGCACCTCCAGGTCGCTTGCCTCGCGAACCGAAACCGCCTTCATCACCGGCAGATGATAGCGCTTCTTCAGTGCTTCCACGCGCACCGGACGCTCATGCCCATGGAGTTGCAACACATCCGGCCGCATGCCCTCGACGATGCGATCAAGCATTTCGTCGTCGGCATCCACCGTCACCGCCACGGCCTGCGCGCGCCCGCTCGCCAGATGCCGCAGCCGGGCGGCCGTCTCGATATCCACGTTCCGCGGGCTTTTTGGAAAGAAGATGAAGCCGACATGGCTCGCCCCGCCGTCGAGCGCGGCGGCAATGGCGTCCTCGGTCTTCAGCCCGCAGATTTTAATGTCGAGTTGCATGGGCGTGGAAGTGGCATGAAATGAGGGCGGAGTCGATAGTGAGCGAATAGGGAATAGCGAGTAGCGAATAATTGCCGCTTGCTACTCGCTATTCGCTATTCCCTATTCGCTATCCAAACCGTATCGCCTGCAGCGCTGTTCCGTTCCTCTTCAGCCATGCCTTGCAGCGCTCCGTGTCGGGGCAGAGCGTTTCGCATAGCTTCCAGAAGCGCGGTCCGTGGTTCATTTCCTTCAGATGCGCCACCTCGTGCGCCACCAGATAGTTGATGACGAGGGGAGGGGCCATCATGATGCGCCAGGAAAAGGAGAGGGTGCCGTCGGAGGTGCAGGAGCCCCAGCGGCTGGACGTGTCCTTGTAGCGGATCGCCTTGGCGCGCCGGCCAACCGTGGCAGTGTGGCGGGCCACGAGCGGTTCGATCTCCCGTTTCGCCTCGCGCTTCAAAAAATCCGCCAGCCGGCGCGGCAAGTGCCGCATGTCGCCATTGATGACCAGCGCCGGCTGCCCGTCGATCGCGGTCACAGTCACAGTCCCGCGCGTGCCGGGCTCGTGCACGATGAGGTGCGGCACGCCGCGCACGGGTATCTTGATGCCCGGCCGCACAAGCGGCTGCTCGGGCAGTTTCTTCAGCTTTTCTTCGAGCCAGCCACGGTGGCGCTCCAGGAAACGGTTCACTTCGCGGAAGGAAATCCCCACGGGGACAGTCACGCGAAGGCCTTCGCCGCCCGGTGCGATCCGCAGCGTGAGCCTGCGGGCGCGGTCGTTCTCGACGATCTTCAGCGGCAGCTCGCGTCCTGCAACCACATGCGTGCGCTCTGCGGGAGGCACCGCGTTGGAGGGCGTGCGTTTCAGAAGGCGGGAAAGCATCGGGGCAGAATACGTGATTCGGGAAGGATGGGGGGAAGATGCCGCGGCGGGGATTTTCCGCAAATGAAAACGGCGCCCGTTGGGCGCCGCAGAGGTCGGGGCGTTGGCTGCTCAGCTGGCTTGGCTCGCCTCGTCGCCTTGCGGCCCGCGATTGTTGCGATCGCGCATGAAACGATCGAACTCTTCCTGGTCCTTGGCGCGGCGAAGCTCACGCACATACTCATCAAACTCGCTGCGCATCGCGTCGAGCTTGCGGCGCTCTTCTTCGAGCCGCTCCAGTTCCTTCTGGCGCCACTCGTCGAAGGCGATGTTGCCGGTCATGGAATAGCTGCGGCTCGCCCTGCGGCAATTCGCAAACAGGCCATCGGTCTTGCTGTTGATGCCGCGCTTGAATTCATGAAGGCGGTCGCCCCACAGAATATAGGCGAGCATGGCAAGGCCCAGCGGCCAGAATGCCATGAAGCCAATCACCATCAGGGCGATGGTTGCCGGAGTCCAAGCCGGGCGGATCAGGGCTGAATTGGTCATCGTCACCAGTTCCTCATCGAGGGTTGAAGTCGGGGGCGCGGCCGCGTTCAAGTGACATGGGAAGGTTCAAGAACCCTTTCAAGGCATGAGCAACCAAAAATCGTAAGGCTCAGGTAATGGGCCACCTTGTGATGGCAAGGACGATTTATGTCATCGCGCCCTATCAATAAGCCCTTCAGCCACCCTAAGCATCAGATCAATGTCCTGCGGGCGGGAGAGCCGGTGGTCTCCGTCGCTGACCAGTGAAAGGGTCACATCGTCCGCTGGAAGGTGCTCGACGAGCCGGATGGCATGCGAATAGGGGACATCGGGGTCCGCCATGCCCTGCAGGATGTGCACCGGGCAATGCGTGTCGATGATGCCCTCAAGGACACGGTTCCGCCGGCCGTCCTCGATGAGGGCCCTGGTATAGATGTCGGGCTCGGGCGAGTACTCCGACGGCTCTTCGAAATAGTCCTTGCTCTCCAAAGACTGCCGCTGGGCGTCGGTCAGCTTCGGCTCGATCAGTTCCGTCGTGAAATCCGGCGCGGGCGCCAAAAGCAGTATGCCACCGAGGCGATCGCCTTCTCCGGCCTTTTGCAATTCCTGCACCATTCTAAGCGCGATCCAGGCGCCCATCGAGGAGCCGACGAGGATTTGCTTCCCCTCCGTGAAGCGGCGGAAGACGGCGAGGCTTTCCGTCAGCCAGCGTGAGATGGTCCCTTCTTCGAACGCGCCACCCGACTCGCCATGGCCCGAATAGTCGTGGCGCGTGCAGGCGGTGCCGCGCTCCCCCGCCCAGGCATCAAGAGCCTGCACCTTCGTTCCTTTCATGTCCGAGCGGTAGCCGCCGAGCCATACGAGCCCCGGCGCGGCGCCCGGTCTGTGCCTTACGGCGATCGCGTTGCCCTCGACTTCGATCCGGGTGGGTTCGCCTTCGTCCATTAGCGCCTCCTGTTAGCCCTCGCGCGAAATTTTCGTTGTTCCGAGGTCTGAAATTGCTCTTGCGGCGTGATTCTTCTGCCGGGTTATGCTATTGACAGTTCGCCCTGCAAGCCCACATAGCCGGCGGCCTGTTCTTTGGGTAAGAGGCTTTTCGTCAACAACTGGGAGATAACGACCATTCGCAGACCATTCAAAGCCGCGCCTGTCGTAAAAGAGGGCCCGCGCTCCAACCGGGATATCCGGGTCCCCCGGGTCCAACTTATCGATGACGACGGAAGCAATCGCGGCATTGTTTCCACGGACGAGGCCTTGAGAATCGCCGAAGAGGCGGGGCTCGATCTCGTCGAGGTGTCGCCCAATGCCGATCCGCCCGTCTGTAAGATCACTGATCTGGGCAAGCTCAAATACCAGAGCCAGAAAAAGGCCGCCGAGGCGCGCAAGAAGCAGAAGACCATCGAGATCAAGGAGATCAAGATGCGTCCGAACATCGACATCCATGATTATGAGGTGAAGATGCGTTCGGTGCGCCGCTTCTTCGAGGAAGGCGACAAGGTGAAGTTGACTCTCCGGTTCCGCGGCCGTGAGATGGCTCACCTGGAGCTGGGCATGAAGCTGCTCAACCGCGTGCGCGAGGACGTGGAGGGGATTGCCAAGGTCGAGGCCGAGCCAAAGCTGGAGGGCCGTCAGATGATGATGGTGCTCGCCCCGAAATAGCCAAGATGCCGGTCGATCCGTTCCTTTGTCTGTGAATCGGCAGAGAGGGTTTCCTGAATGAGCGGCGAGACCGCCAAGGCGATGGCTGCGTTCCAGTCCTCTCGCCGTTATGTGCTGGCTTTCCTGATCGGCATCATCTGCATTCTTCTCATCTTCGGCAGCTCGCTGCAGGGAGACTCGATGCATGAGCTGATCGAGGCCTACGGGCTCGCCCTCATCCTGATCGGGATTGGAGGGCGGCTCTGGTCGATCCTTTATATCGGCGGGCGGAAGTCCGCCGAACTCGTCTCCACCGGGCCTTACTCGGTTACCCGCAATCCGCTTTATTTCTTTTCGACGATTGCGGCGGCGGGCGTGGGAGCGCAGACCGGCAGCATCGTCATCTCGCTTCTCGCTGGCCTCTTCTGTGCCGGCGCGTTCTATTTCGTGGCGCTCCGTGAGGAGCGCTATCTTCGAGCCACGCTGGGCGCGCCCTATCTTGCTTATGTGCAGCGGGTGCCGCGTTTCGTCCCCAGCCCCTGGCTCTTCCGCGATCAGGAGGAGGTCACCTTCCGGCCGCGGGTTTTCAACCGCACCCTGGTTGACGGTCTGGCCTTCTTCGCCTCCATCCCGTTTTTCGAGCTGGTGGAGAAGGGGCGGGACCTGGGGATGATTCCGGTCCTCTTTCACTTTTATTGAGGCGGGCGTCGCGCTATTGCGCGGGTGGCGACTTGCTGATATGAGGCGCCGTTCATTTGAGCCGTCCGGCAGGGCATGCCGTGGCGGCTCGTAATGCTTCCGGGCCTTGGGCCCGGTCAAAACCAGGCGCCTGGCGCCGTAAAAAACTCGGAGAAGCAAAATGCCCAAGATGAAGACCAAGTCTGCCGTGAAGAAGCGGTTCAAGGTGACCGCCACGGGCAGGGTCAAGGTGCAGGCCGCTGGCAAGCGCCACGGCATGATCAAGCGTTCCAAGAAGTTCATCCGCAATGCGCGGGGCACCATGGTGCTTTCCGATCCCGATACGAAGATCGTGAAGCAGTTCATGCCCTACAGCTTCTAAGACGCGGAATTTAGGAACAGTATAAGGAGATCATGCCATGGCACGCGTGAAGAGAGGCGTTACCGCCCACGCCAAGCACAAGAAGGTCCTGAAAGCCGCCAAGGGTTTCTACGGCCGCCGCAAGAACACCATTCGCATCGCCAAGCAGGCGGTCGAGAAGTCGCTGCAATATGCCTATCGTGACCGCAAGAATCGCAAGCGCAATTTCCGCGCTTTGTGGATTCAGCGCATCAACGCCGCCACGCGCGAGCACGGGCTGACCTATGGCCGCTTCATCGACGGCCTCAACAAGGCCGGTATCGAGATCGATCGCAAGGTTCTGGCCGACATGGCCGTGCATGAGCCGCAGGCTTTCGCCGCGCTCGTGGCCAAGTCCAAGGCCTCGCTCGAATATCTGAAGAACACCACTCCTAACGCGTTTGAGAGCGCTGTCGCTTAAGACCAGCGCTCCCGAGGCAAGAGGATCATTTTCGGGAACCCGCGCTGGCAGGGCTGGCGCGGGTTTTTCTTTAGGATCTGAAAGACGCATAAGAGACTTTTGAAATGACGAGCGGAGAAAGGATAGAGGAGGAGCTTCCCTCGCCGGCGGCGCAGGAGGCGCTGCTGCGTCTCCTGGTCCAAAGCGCTGGCCAGCGGATTTCCTCTGCGGTCCTTGACGGCCGCACGGTCTGGATCAAGCGTTACGATGCCGAGCCCCGGCCGATTGCAAAGCAGTTGCACGAGCTTTTCTCCCCCCTGATGCCGAAATCCTTCCTGCGCGCTTCCAGGCGTGTGGACCGCCGCGGAATGGCAGAGCGCGAAGTGCGCAAGATGCAGGCGTTCCGGGAAGCGGGCTTCGAGGTCCCCGCGCTTATTCATCGCGGGGAAACCGTAATCGTTCTGTCTCACGTTGCTGAAATCGTGCAGCACGAGCTGTTGCGGTTGCAACCGCTGGATCCGAAGGCGCATGACGAGCTTCTCGTGGGCGCAGCCGCTGCGCTTGCGCATGCCCACAGCGCCGGCCTTTGCCATGGCAGGCCGCACACGCGCGACATGTTCGTGAGCGCGGGACGTTGGGGCTTCGTGGATTTTGAGGAAGAACCGGAAACCGTGATGCCCTTGCGCGCTGCGCAGGCACGCGACATCTGGCTGCTTTTCATGCAGATTTCGGCCAGAGCCATCCTCGAAGACACGGAGGAGAGGGCATTTGCGGCCTATGTGGAAGCCGGCCCTACGGGGAGCCTGGAGCAGCTCGGCTCGCTCGTTCGCTTCTTCTCGCCTGTGTTGCCGCCACTTGCGATGCTGAAGAATGTGGCGCTTGGAAACGACCTGCGGCGCTTTCTCCAGGCAACCCGATTTTTGAAGCGCGCCCTGGGAGCCACGGGCGCGCACGCCAAAGCTTTGAATAGAATGCGGCTCGGCTCTGCCGAGGGGGTGAAGGAAGGACCATGAACGATCTGGACCAACTCGAAAAAAAGATCATGGATGAGATCGCCGAGGCAGGCGACGAGCAGACTGTGGAGGCCGTTCGCGTTGCAGCTTTGGGCAAGAAGGGCACGGTCTCGGAGAAGCTGAAGACGCTGGGCTCCATGTCGCCCGAAGAGCGGCAGGTTATGGGCCCCGCGATCAACGGGCTGAAGAACCGCGTTACCGAAGCGCTCGCCGCCCGCCGCGCGGAGCTGCGCGACATCGCCATTGCAGCAAGGCTGGAGCGCGAGAAGGTGGATGTCACCTTGCCGATGCCCCGCCCGCCGGCGGAGCGCGGCCGCATCCATCCTATTACGCAGGTGATTGACGAGATTGCAGCCATCTTCGGCGATCTCGGTTTTTCGATTGCCGAAGGGCCGGATATCGAGACGGATTATTACAACTTCACCGCGCTGAACTTCCCCGAGGGCCATCCGGCGCGGGAGATGCACGACACCTTCTTCTTCGAGCCGGACGAGAAGGGCGAGCGCAAGCTTTTGCGCACGCACACCTCGCCGGTGCAGATTCGCACCATGGAGGCGCAGAAGCCGCCGATCCGCATCGTGATTCCGGGCAAGACCTACCGGTCCGATTCGGATGCCACTCACACGCCCATGTTCCACCAGCTCGAAGGGCTGGTAATCGACAAGACGGCGAATGTCGCCAACATGAAGTGGGTGCTGACCGAATTCTGCAAAGCCTATTTCGAGGTGCCGTCGCTCAATATGCGCTTCCGTCCGAGCTTCTTCCCCTTCACCGAACCGAGCCTGGAGGTGGACATCCAATGCGACCGCTCCAAGCCCGGCGAGATCCGCTTTGGTGAAGGCAATGACTGGCTGGAGATTCTGGGCTGCGGCATGGTTCATTCCAACGTGCTGCGCCATGGCGGGCTCGATCCCGACGAGTACCAGGGTTTTGCCTGGGGCATGGGCATCGACCGCATCGCCATGCTGAAATATGGCATGCCCGACCTGCGCGCCTTCTTCGATGCCGACGTGCGCTGGCTCGAACATTACGGCTTCCGCCCGCTCGACCTGCCGACATTGTTCGGCGGGCTGAGCAGCTGATTTTTTCCAGGCAGGCTGACCAAAGATGAAATTCACACTCTCCTGGCTCAAGGATCACCTCGAGACCGAGGCCACGCTCGACGAGATCGTTGCAACACTCACGATGATCGGGCTCGAGGTCGAGTCCGTCGATGACAAGGCGGCGCTGAAGCCTTTTGTGATCGCCAAGGTGCTCACCGCCCAGCAGCATCCGGATGCCGACCGGCTGAAGGTGCTGACGGTCGACACTGGCGACGGCAAGCCCATTCAGGTGGTCTGCGGCGCACCGAATGCGCGTGCGGGTCTTGTCGGCGCCTTCGCTGCCCCCGGTACATATGTCCCCGGCATTGATGTCACGCTTTCGGTGGGGAAAATCCGCGGCGTGGAAAGCCACGGCATGATGTGCTCGGAGCGCGAGCTTAAGCTTTCCGACGAGCATGACGGCATCATCGACTTGCCGAACGATGCGCCGGTGGGTGAATCCTTCGCCAAATGGGCAAGGCTGGACGATCCGGTGATCGAGATTGGGCTCACGCCCAACCGGCCGGACTGCACGAGCGTCTACGGCATTGCACGCGACCTTGCCGCCGCCGGGCTGGGCAAGCTGAAGAGCGGCACGGTCGAGCCGGTGGCGGGGAAGGGCGCTTGCCCGGTCGATGTGAAGATCCTTGCGCCGGAACTTTGCCCCGGCTTCGCGCTCCGACTGGTGCGCGGCGTAAAGAACGGCCCGTCTCCCAAATGGCTGCAGCAGCGGCTGATAGCCATTGGCCTCAGGCCCATCAACACGCTGGTGGACATCACCAATTACATTACCTTCGATCGTGGCCGGCCTCTGCATGTCTTCGATGCCGTCAAGGTGAAGGGCAATCTCGTCATTCGCCGCGCTGAGGCAGGCGAGAAGGTGTTGGCTCTCGACGGGCGCGAATACGAGCTGAACCCGGAGGTCTGCGTCATTGCCGATGACAATGGCGTCGAATCCATTGCCGGCGTTATGGGCGGCGAACATTCCGGCTGCGACGAGAACACCACCGACGTGCTGATCGAGTCCGCCCTTTGGAACGCGCTCAATATCGCCCGCACGGGCCGTGATCTCGGCATCATCACCGATGCGCGTTACCGCTTCGAGCGCGGTGTGGACCCGGAATTCATGGTGCCGGGGCTGGAGCTTGCCACCCGCATGGTGATCGATCTCTGCGGCGGCGAAGCCTCCGAGGCGCGTGTCGTCGGCTACCGCGGTCATACGGCAAAGATCGTCACCTTCCCGACGAGCGAGGTGAAGCGCCTAACGGGTCTCGATGTCCCGGCTGATGAAAGCCTCTCCATCCTCTCCCGTCTCGGCTTCAAGCCGGAAGGTTCTGGCGATGTTGTTGAGGTCTCCGTTCCCTCCTGGCGGCCGGATATCGACGGCAAGGCCGATCTGGTCGAAGAGGTGATGCGCATCCACGGCGTGAACAGGATCGAGCCGCAGCCAATGATCGCCAAGGATGCGGTCGGCGGGCGCGTCCTTACCGCAGCGCAGATCCGCACGCGCCAGGCCAAGCGTGCGCTCGCCGTGCGCGGCATGATGGAGGCCGTCACCTGGTCCTTCATCCCGGAAGAGCACGCGCGGCTCTTCGCGGAGAACCGGAAGCTCATCAAGCTTGCCAACCCGATCGCCGCTGACATGTCCACCATGCGGCCTTCGCTGATGCCGGGCCTGATCGCGGCAGCGCAGCGCAATGCCGACCGCGGCTTCGCCGATGTTGCCCTGTTCGAGGTGTCCGCCGCCTATGAGGGCGACCAGCCGGAGGAGCAGCGCCGCGCTGCCGCCGGCCTGCGCCGTGGCACGGCGCGGCTTGACGCGCAGGGTCGTCATTGGTCGGGCAATACCGCGCCTGTCGACGTCTTCGCGGCCAAGGCCGATGCTTTTGCCGTGCTCGAAGCCTGCGGCGCACCCGTGGACAAGCTGCAGGTGGAAGCGGGCGGGCCGCACTGGTATCATCCCGGCCGGTCCGGCACGATCAAGCTCGGGCCGAAGAACATTCTCGGCACATTCGGCGAGTTCCACCCAAAGACGCTGGAGGAGATGGACGTGTCCGGCCCGCTCTGCGGCTTCGAGGTGTTCCTCGATGCGATCCCCGAGCCCAAGGCGCGAGCCACCCGCACCAAGCCGCGTCTCGACCTCTCGCCCTTCCAGGCGGTGAAGCGCGACTTCGCCTTCGTGGTCGACAAAACGGTCGAGGCGGGGACGCTCACCCGCGCGGCGGCGAGCGCCGACAAGAAGCTGGTTTCGGACGTGAATGTCTTCGACGTTTTCGAAGGTGCGGCTCTTGGCCCGGACAAAAAGTCGATCGCAATCGAGGTGACGATCCAGCCGATCGAGCGTACGCTGACGGATGAGGATTTCGAGGCGCTGGCGAACCGGATTGTCGAAAATGTCCGCAAGCAGACAGGTGGCGTGCTGAGAAGCTGAAACACCGGAAGGGAGGAAGGGCATGTTCCGTTGGGGTATTTTGTCTACGGCCAAGATCGGCCGCGAACATGTCATTCCTCAGCTTCTGGACGCGGAGAATGGCGTCGTCACCGCGATCGCCAGCCGCGACGAGGCGCGGGGGAAGGCTATCGCCGAGCGCTTCGGCATCCCCAATGCCTTCTCCTCCTATGAAGCGCTGCTTGCCTCGCCGGAGGTGGACGGCGTCTATATCCCTCTGCCCACCTCGCAGCATGTGGAGTGGGCGGTGAAAGCGGCCGATGCGGGCAAGCATGTGCTGGTGGAAAAGCCTCTCGCGCTCAAGGCCGAGGATATAGTCCGGGTGATCGAAGCGCGAGACCGCAACGGCGTTCTGATCTGCGAAGCTTTCATGGTGACCTACCATCCTCAGTGGAGGAAAGTGCGCGAGCTGATCGCCGAGGATGCCATCGGCCGGCTGCGCCATGTGCAGGGCGCGTTTACCTATCACAATGTCGACCCCTCCAATATGCGCAACCAGCTGGAGCTCGGCGGCGGCGGTCTGCCGGATATCGGTGTCTATCCCACCGTCACCACGCGATTCGTCACCGGGAAGGAGCCGGTCCGTATTCAGGCCTCGGTTGAGCGCGATCAAACCTTCGGCACAGATATCTATGCCAGCGTGAAGGCCGAGTTCGGAGGTTTCGAGATGAGCTTTTACGTGGCCACCCAGATGGCCGCGCGTCAGGTGATGGTCTTCCACGGCGATAAGGGCTTCATAGAGGTGGAGACGCCCTTCAATTCGCGCATCTACGGAGACGACCGCGTGACGCTGCACAACGCAAACCATGCGCAGTCCACCGTCTTCCGCTTCGGCGATACGCGGCAATACCGTCTTCAGGCGGAAGCCTTCGCCCGTGCCGTGGCAGGGGAAGATGTGCAGGTCTTCACCCTTGAGGATTCGCTTAGGAACCAGAGGGTGATTGATGCGATCTACCGCGCCGCGGCGCAAGACGGCTGGGAGACCGTCTGAACCTGGTGATGGCCCGTGAACAACGGGCAGAAGCTGTCTTGCACGAAAAAATTGCGGTTCTTATATACGCCGCATGTTTCGGAGCTGCGTTTTGTGACAGACGCGTCTCCGACAAATTTTAAATGAACAGGGGCTGTTGCCTGGAACGCCGGATGGGTCCTGACAGTCTGCTAAGCGGAGAAGAATAAATGGCAAAAGTTATCGGTATCGACCTCGGAACCACCAATTCCTGCGTCGCCGTGATGGATGGCAAGGACGCGAAGGTCATTGAGAATGCGGAAGGCGCGCGCACCACGCCTTCGATTGTCGCCTTCACCGATTCCGACGAGCGCCTCGTGGGTCAGCCGGCCAAGCGCCAGGCGGTGACCAATCCTGAAAACACCTTCTTCGCAATCAAGCGCCTTATTGGCCGCCGGTTCGAAGATCCGATGGTCGAGAAGGACAAGAAGCTTGTCCCCTATAAGATCGTAAAGGCCGACAATGGCGACGCCTGGGTCGAATCCCATGGCACGAAATATTCCCCCTCGCAGATTTCCGCGATGATCCTTCAGAAGATGAAGGAGACCGCCGAATCCTATCTCGGCGAGAAGGTCGAGAAAGCGGTCATCACCGTTCCCGCCTATTTTAACGACGCCCAGCGTCAGGCCACCAAGGATGCCGGCAAAATCGCGGGCCTTGAGGTGCTCCGCATCATCAATGAGCCGACAGCGGCCGCCCTTGCCTACGGCCTCGACAAGAAGGAAGGTAAGACCATCGCCGTCTACGACCTTGGCGGCGGCACCTTCGACATCTCGATCCTTGAGATCGGCGACGGCGTGTTCGAGGTGAAGTCGACCAACGGCGACACTTTCCTCGGCGGCGAGGATTTCGACATGCGGCTCGTCAATTACCTGGCCGACGAGTTCAAGAAGGAGCAGGGCATCGACCTGAAGAACGACAAGCTCGCCCTTCAGCGCCTGAAAGAGGCTGCTGAGAAGGCCAAGATCGAGCTGTCGTCCTCCTCGCAGACCGAAATCAACCTGCCCTTCATCACCGCCGATCAGACTGGGCCGAAGCACCTGGCGATCAAGCTCACCCGCGCCAAGTTCGAGAGCCTGGTGGAGGACCTCGTCACGCGCACGATCGAGCCTTGCAGGGCTGCGCTCAAGGACGCGGGCCTCTCCGCCGGCGAAATTGACGAAGTGGTGCTTGTGGGCGGCATGACGCGCATGCCCAAGGTGCAGGAGACGGTGAAGAACTTCTTCGGCAAGGAGCCGCACAAGGGCGTGAACCCGGACGAGGTGGTTGCCATGGGTGCTGCCATCCAGGCAGGCGTGCTCCAGGGCGATGTGAAGGACGTCCTGCTGCTCGATGTCACCCCGCTGTCGCTGGGCATCGAGACGCTGGGCGGTGTGTTCACGCGCCTCATCGACCGCAACACGACGATCCCGACCAAGAAGAGCCAGGTCTTCTCGACCGCCGAGGACAATCAGAACGCGGTGACGATCCGCGTCTTCCAGGGCGAGCGCGAGATGGCGGCCGACAACAAGCTGCTCGGCCAGTTCGACCTCGTGGGTATCCCGCCCGCACCGCGCGGCATGCCGCAGATCGAAGTGACCTTTGACATTGACGCCAACGGCATCGTCAACGTTTCGGCCAAGGACAAGGGCACCGGCAAGGAGCAGCAGATCCGCATCCAGGCTTCCGGTGGTCTCTCCGATGCCGAGATCGAGAAGATGGTGAAGGACGCCGAGGCCAATGCTGAAGCGGACAAGAAGCGCCGCGAGACGGTCGAGGTGAAGAATCAGGCCGAGGCGCTGATCCACTCCACCGAGAAATCGCTCAAGGACTACGGAGACAAGGTCTCCGAGGATGACCGTAAGGCAATCGAGAATGCGATTGCCGAGCTTAAGACCGCGACCGAAGGCGAAGATGCCGACGCGATCCGGGCCAAGACAACCGCGCTCGCGGAAGCTTCCATGAAGCTTGGCCAGGCCGTCTACGAGGCGAGCCAGGCGGAAAACGCTGCGGGCGGCACCGAGGAGACCGGCGGCGCGAAGGATGATGTGGTTGACGCCGATTTCGAAGAAATCGACGAGGACGACAAGAAGTCGGCCTGATCGGATCGCGGAACACGTCGAAGCCCGGGCGCATGCCCGGGCTTTTCTTTGCGCGCTGCAGAGGTGGCTCGTGGGTTGCTCGAGACGGTGAGTCCTTCGCTGCAACCCAACGATGAAAAGGCATACCGATATTGTACGGCTACACACACTGGCAAAATTCCGCGAACTATGGCATTCGCTGAGTAGAATAACTAAATACCGGGCACCGACCGGGGACTTTGCTGTGCCCTTGGAATAAACGCGGGATCTCTTGTATGAAGGCTGATTTTTACGAGACGCTCTGCGTGTCGAGAAACGCCGATGAAAAGGAACTGAAGAGCGCTTTCCGCAAGCTCGCCATGCAGTATCATCCCGATCGCAATCCGGGGGATATGGAGGCGGAAAAGAAGTTCAAGGAAATCAACGAGGCGTACGAAACCCTGCGCGATCCGCAAAAGCGCGCGGCCTATGACCGTTTCGGTCATGCAGCCTTCGAGCAAGGTATGGGCGCACGGGGCGGCTTCAATGGCGGCGGGTTCGCAGATATTTTCGAGGATATTTTCGGAGATATCATGGGTGGCGCGCGGCAGCGCCGTTCCGGCGGGCGCGAGCGCGGCGCTGATCTCCGCTATAATATGGAAATCACGCTTGAGGAGTCTTTTACCGGCAAGACCGCTCAGATCCGTGTTCCTACCGCGGTCACATGCGATGAATGCGCCGGTTCCGGCGCAAGGCCCGGTTCTTCTCCCGTGCAGTGCCCGATGTGCCACGGCGCCGGCCGTGTGCGTGCGTCGACCGGCGGCTTCTTCTCAATCGAGCGCACCTGCCCGCAATGCCAGGGCCGCGGGCAGATCATCGACGATCCATGCCGCAAGTGCTCCGGTCAGGGGCGCCTGACGGAAGAGCGTTCGCTGTCGGTCAATATTCCGGCAGGTATCGAGGACGGCACGCGCATCCGGCTTGCCGGCGAGGGCGAGGCGGGACTGCGCGGTGGACCGCCCGGTGACCTTTATATTTTCCTCTCTATCAAGCCGCACGAATTCTTTCAGCGCGATGGGGCGGACCTCTATTGCAAGGTCCCCATCTCCATGACGACGGCCGCGCTCGGCGGCTCTTTTGAGGTGACGACGCTCGACGGTACGCAGACACGCGTGAAAGTGCCCGAAGGAACGCAAAGCGGCCGCCAGTTCCGTTTGCGCGGCAAGGGCATGCCAGTGCTCCGCCAACCCCAGGTCGGCGATCTTTACATCCAGGTCGCCGTTGAAACGCCACAGAATCTCACCAGAAGACAAAGAGAGCTGCTTGAGGAGTTCGAAAAAATTTCCTCCGGCGAGAACAGTCCGCAATCGACGGGCTTTTTCGCGCGCATGAAGGACTTCTTCGAAACCTTCGGCGAATGATGGGTGGGCGGCTGTTGCTGGCAACCTGCCATTGGGATGGAAGGAGCCGAGGCGGCTCAAGGAGGATCCGGTATGGGAAGACCCTTTGACGTTCGCAAGGCGATCGTCTCACGCTTTGACGAGGAACTGCGCTTCTTTCGCGGCTGGATTGATAAGCCGAAGGCCGTGGGTTCGATCGTGCCCACGAGCGGCATTACCGCGCGGCGCATGGCCTCCATCGTTCGCCCCGAGCGCGAAGACCTGGTTTTGGAGCTCGGGCCAGGCACCGGTGTTATCACGCGTTCAATCCTGGAGCGTGGCGTAAAGCCGGAAAACCTCGTTTCGGTCGAATACTCTCTGGATTTCGTGGAAAAGCTGCGCGACGACTTCCCGCGCGTGAACATCGTCCATGGCGATGCTTTCGACCTCGATGCCACGCTCGCGCCCTGGAAGGGCCGCGTCTTCGACAGCGTGGTTTCCGCCATTCCGCTTCTCAATTTCCCCGTTGGAAAGCGCATCGAACTCATCGAGCGGCTGCTGGACCTGCTTCCTTCAGGCCGGCCGATCGTGCAGATCACCTACGGCGCGCTGTCGCCGGTGCCCGCCGGCCGAGGCAGCTATTCGGTCGAGCGGTTCGATTTTGTCATACGCAACATTCCGCCGGCGCATCTGTGGATCTACCGCCGCCACGCGCGCGCTTGACCTAAGCCCGATAACCGCCAAGATGGCACCGAACACGCGTCTTGAGGAGCGTTATGACGCCGCGAATACTGGTCTTTGCAGGATCCACGCGCGTCGGCGCCTATAGCGGGAAGACGGCCGACGCGGCCATGAAGGAGTTGGCGCTTCAGGGCGCCGATGTCACCCGCATTTCCCTGGCCGATTACCCCCTGCCGATTATGAATCAGGATCTGGAGCGGGAAAAGGGTGTGCCGGAAAATGCCGTAAAACTCGCCCACATGATAGGCGCACATGACGGGGTGCTCATCGCCACGCCTGAATACAATGGTTCGCTCCCGCCGCTACTCAAGAACACGATCGATTGGGTGAGCCGCGTGAAAGCGGATTCTCGGGGCCGCCCCTTTCGCGCCTTCAACGGTAAGCTCACCGCGCTCTGCTCTTCCTCCAATGGCATGTATGCCGGTATTCGCGCGATCAATCATCTGCGGGCCGTCCTTGTGCAGTGCCAGGCGGAGGTGATCTCTCCGCAATGCTCGGTGCCGCGCGGAGGCGATGCCTTCGACGAGAACGGTGACTTCCACGAGGATAGGCTTAGGAAGGCGATGACGACGGTCTGCCGCACGCTCATAGAGCACGCCCGGCTCCGTTCAATGCGCGTCGACCGGTGAGCGCGGGGATTGTCAGCCGCAAGCTCTTATGCGACTGGGAGCCGATGCAGATATTTCCGGGGAGCTAACGATGCCGGCTGACGAAATGCGCGGGCGCCTGATCGTCGGCCTCGACGTGCCGACCCTTGCAGAAGCCGAGAAGGTGGTAAGTGCCCTCGGCGATACGGTGTCCTTCTACAAGATCGGTTATCAGCTCGCTTTTGCGGGCGGGCTCGATTTCGCCGGCGACCTGATCCGATCCGGCCGGCAGGTCTTCCTGGACATGAAGCTGCTCGACATCGACAACACGGTGGCAAAGGGCGTGGAAAACATCGCCCGAATGGGCGTGGCGATGCTCACCTTGCACGCCTATCCCAAAGCGATGCGCGCCGCGGTGGCAGCCGCGGAAGGCTCCGGCCTGTGCCTGCTTGGGGTCACCGTCCTCACATCCATGGATGCGCAGGATCTGATCGATGCGGGTTACGAACACGACCCGCAGACACTGGTGCTGCGCCGTGCCGAGCAGGCGCGGGCGGCGGGCATGGGCGGCGTGGTCTGTTCGGCGGTCGAGGCCGCTTTGGTGCGCAGCGTGGTTGGTCCCGATATGGCGGTGGTAACGCCAGGCATCAGGCCCGCCGGTGCTGATCACGGCGACCAGAAGCGCGTTGTCACGCCCGCCGATGCGATTCGCGCCGGCGCCAGCCATCTCGTCGTCGCACGACCGATCGTCGCTGCGGATGATCCCAAATCCGCCGCCGAGGCCATTTTGCGGGAAATACATCGCGCTGTTGGAAACTAGCGAGAGGAGGACGGAATGCCCAAGGGTTACTGGATTGCCCATGTCGATGTGCGCGACCCCGAACGCTACAAGGATTACATTGCCGCGGCGAAGCCGGCTTTCGAAAAATATGGCGCAAGATTTCTGGCCCGCGGTGGCGCCTACGAAGCGGTTGAGGGAAGGGGCAGGGGGCGCAACGTGGTGATCGAGTTTCCTTCGCTCCAGCATGCGAAGGATTGCTACAACTCGCCTGAATACAAGATCGCGAAAGCCATACGCCAGGAAGTGGCCGATGCCGAATTGATCCTGGTGGAAGGATTCGACGGCTGATTGCGGCTCATCGCGGTTTCTTGAGCCGCCTGCCGAGATTTATTCCTTGATTCTGTTGCATCGCAGCAATACATTTTTCGTCGGATAAGTTCAGGAATCCAAGTATTTCAAGGCGGTGCGCACAAACACGACTCTATTGCGTTGCACCTAAATCGCGTACGCTGCCCAAAGCGCCCGCTGCCCGCCTGAGCATTCGCCGGAAAGGTCTGCGATGTATTATCAGCTTTACGAGCTTCATCACGCCGCGCTGCAGCCCGCACGCACCTATGCCGATGCGATCAGGCTCTTTTATTCCAATCCGCTGAATCCTGTCTCCAGCACCACATGGGGCCGGTCGATCGCCGCCGCCGCGGAGATGTTCGAGCGCACCACACGCCGTTATGGCAAGCCCGGATTCGGAATCACCTCCACGGTGGTGGATGGAAAGGAAGTTCGTGTGCAGGAGAAGGAGGTGTGGTCGAGGCCCTTTTGCCGTCTCCTACATTTCGAACGGCAACTGCCGGCCAGGCGAAAGCCGGATGTGAAGCTTCTGATGGTCGCGCCCATGTCGGGCCATTATGCGACATTGCTGCGCGGCACGGTGGAAGCCATGCTGCCGCACGCCGATGTCTATATCACCGACTGGATCGATGCCCGCATGGTGCCGCTTTCCTACGGTAATTTCGATCTCGACGATTATATCGACTACCTGATCGAAATGTTTCACCTGCTGGGGCCAGATGCGAGCGTGATGGCGGTTTGTCAGCCTTCCGTGCCGGTCCTTGCAGCCGTGGCGCTGATGGAGGCGCGTGGCGACCCCAATCTGCCGTCCTCCATGACGCTGATGGGCGGCCCCATCGATACCCGCAGGAACCCCACCGCCGTCAACCGCCTCGCGCAGGAGCACGGCATTGAGTGGTTTCGCGATAACGTCGTCATGTCGGTGCCGTGGCCCAATCCCGGCTTCATGCGCCCGGTCTATCCGGGTTTTCTTCAGCTCTCGGGCTTCATGAGCATGAATCTCGACCGCCACATCGTCGCGCATGAGGAGTTCTTCATGCATCTGGTGAAGGGAGATGGCGACTCCGCGGAGAAACACCGGGAATTTTACGACGAGTATCTGGCGGTGATGGATTTGACGGCGGAATTCTACCTGCAGACCGTCGACACCGTCTTCATCCGCCACGCGCTTCCCAAAGGAGAGATGACGCATCGCTCCGAACGAGTTGATCCCGCTTCCATACGATCCGTGGCCTTGCTCACCGTCGAGGGGGAGAATGATGACATTTCCGGGATCGGCCAGACCAAGGCCGCCCATGATCTCTGTGTCAACATTCCGTCAGGCAAGCGGCATCATCACCTCCAGCCTTCCGTCGGGCATTATGGCGTCTTCAATGGCTCGCGGTTTCGCAAGGAGATCCTTCCGCGCATCGTGCGGTTCGTGAATGAAAACCGTGGCGCATAAGCGACACCGCTGTTGAAAACCCGCTCCATAAGCGCGCGCCTTGGTAACCATAACGGGAAAACGAGTCATTTCTAATTGACAGCCCCCCCTTAAAGTTCCTTAACGTTCGATTAACGAGCATAAATAAATGGGGAGCGGCTTATGGCTGCTAAGCGGGCGGGTCTCGTCGCCGCGATAGGTGTTTTGCTGTCTACAGTCAGCGTAGGATCAAGTCCCGCTGTCGGTGCTGGGCTCATGGCTACCGGATCGGTGACGTCGCAACCCATCGGGCATTACGAGTTTTGTCAGGCCAACCCAAAGGAGTGTTCCGTTCGCTCGCGCGATAGGGGGCCGCTTCTCATGAACGATGCGCTGATGAAAAAGATATCAGCCATCAATATCGCCGTGAACCGGGCGGTTAAGCCGCGCAACGACATTGATATTTACGGCAAGGAAGAAGTCTGGGTCTATCCGGCAAAGGGCGAAGGCGATTGCGAGGACTATGTCCTTGAAAAGCGGCGCAAACTGCATGCGGCAGGCGTTTCCTTTTCCAACCTGCTCATTACGGTCGTCCGCAAGCCTGACGGGGAAGGGCATGCTGTTCTGACGGTGCGCACGGATCGCGGTGATCTCATCCTTGATAACCTCAGCGACGAAGTGAAGCTGTGGAGCCACACGTCCTACCTGTTTCTGAAGCGGCAGGCGACCACCAACACCGGACAGTGGGTGAGCCTTCGTAACGAGAACAATCTTCTCGTCGGTGCTGTGAACAAATAATCCGCATAGGTACTGGGCCTCAGAGCAATCGCGCTGCTTCGGCTCCGGTTGAGATCTCCGCTGCAGATCCCTGCACCTGCGGTCAAAAACCGGGCCGGTGATGAAATGCAAGGGGCGTTGATTCAATAGTCGCGTGGCTGCTGCAGCCACCGAGCCATCAGTCCGGCGGGGGAGTGGCCGAATCCGCGAGAATCTCGTCACTCGTGCTCAAAGTAATTCTTCGATGCGGATGCTCGCCCTTCGCCGCCTGAAAGATGGCGTGCGCGAGCTGAGCACTGAGCGCCCGCGCGAGTACCCGTTCCACCTCCTCACGGCCGCCGTCATGCCAGAGCTCGATCCGGTAAGGAAGCTCTTCGGGAGTGTTGTTCGGGACGGACGTCCGGGACATCGGTAAAGTTCTGCCTAGACGCTGTTGAGGACTAGGGACGGGGCTGCGCCGCAACTCAGATCCTCCGGTTCCGGGAGTGAGCAGGAAGGACATGCCGAAGCATATTCGGCGAAGAAACGGCGGAATTGCGCGCGGCCCTCAAGGGATTGGGCCAGGATCGCCCGCGATAGCATCGAAAATGCTCGGGAGTGGTCCACACTTCGCCGCGCTTTTCTCCCATTCAGGAACGATCTTGGCTCCAATGCAGCCTCCGCAGTCCAAGTCCTGACAGCCCTCTAATGCGCGGGGCCGTTCCACCTTGAGACGATGCTGTTCTTGTGGCGCAATGTAATGTAGCGGTCCGGATGCTCACGGGTAGCGGCGAAATAAGCCGCATAGCCGATGCTGGCGTTAGCGGTCACCGCAAGCACCTGAACCACCGCTTGTTTTGCTGCGTCCCAGAGCTCCACTCTATAAGGCAGGTCCTCACGCTCCGCCGCGTCGTGGTCCGGCGCGACAGGATCTTTCGATCCATCCTGCTCGTCCCCATCGGAAGAGAAGCTGAAGGGAGTGCTCGCGACCTCCAGGTTATAGGCGAGCGCAGTTTGATAGCTGGCCATCGATCCGTGACTATTGAACAAAACCGGCCCTACCTTCGTGCGTCCAGTCGATCCTGTACTTCACGCAGGCACCCAATCCGCTCTTAGGGGGTTGGAGTACTGTTGTCTACGGTTTGCTTGCAACACTTCTTCCTAAATTTATGCGCAGCTTGAAAAAGAAGTCGGCAATAGGAATGTCTTGTTGCGCGCAAGCCTATTGTCGGCCCTTGAGTTCTGTGCGTCTTCTCGCTAGATGTCGCTTACCAGACCGGGCCCCTCTGGCAGCTTCTTTCGGGCTGTGATGTCGGACTGGAAGTCCAAATCGGGTGGCCCGATATTCATGGAGCTCCATCGACATTGATGTAAAGGTTCGCCCAGGCAGCACGATTACTGCATGAGCGGCAATGTCGAGTTCCGCGAATCGGGGCGCCCTCGTCAACATTGGGTGCTAAATGAGCGAAATGTTCAGCGCGGAAGTTCTGTCCGCTTTCCTCCAAGTTATAATGATCGATCTGGTTCTGGCCGGTGACAACGCCATCGTCATCGGCCTGGCCGCAGCCGGCCTGCCGAAGGAGCAGCGCGCCAGAGCCATCCTTATCGGCATCATCGCCGCTACCTTGCTGCGTATCGGCTTTGCCGCCGTCACGACGCAGCTTTTGCAGATTGTCGGTCTTCTGCTGGCCGGTGGTATCCTGCTTTTGTGGGTCTGCTGGAAAATGTGGCGCGAGCTGCGAGCCAACCACGCGCAGGAGGAGGAGGGCGCGGAAGCGCTGGAAGGCAAGGATCTGAATGCGGACGGGACGATCGCCGGCGGTGCGCCGCGCAAGACGTTTGCGCAAGCGGCCTGGCAGATCGTCATAGCGGACGTCTCGATGTCCCTC
Source organism: Chelativorans multitrophicus (assembly GCF_011317445.1). Lineage (GTDB taxonomy): Bacteria > Pseudomonadota > Alphaproteobacteria > Rhizobiales > Rhizobiaceae > Chelativorans > Chelativorans multitrophicus. Next base: position 879,235 of record NZ_JAAAPL010000001.1, on the reverse strand, counting down.
GACAACGTGCTCGCCGTCGCAGGTGCGGCCCGTGAGCATCCATATGTGCTTGTTTTCGGCCTGGCTCTTTCGATTGCGCTGATGGGCATTGCTGCTTCATTCATCGCCCGGCTTCTGCAAAAGCACCGCTGGATTGCCTATGTGGGCCTTCTGGTCATCCTCTATGTCGCGCTGGAGATGATCTACCGCGGCGGCGTCGAGGTGTTCGGCTACGTGAACGGCTGAACGGTTGGGGCGGCGCGAAAGCGCCGCCCCTCCGCGATGAGGTCGGGCACACCGGCTGCGGCATGGCGGGAAAGAGTAAAGCTTTTGACCTCTTGAGGTGTGCGGCTCGGTATGGCGGAAACGAGTTCGCCTACCGGGCAAATCGGCGCGGTGATCTAGCAGGGAGCATCGCGAACGCTTTGCAGCGGCTATCCGCGACCAGGAAAAGCAGCAATTTCCGACAAAAAGAAAAGGCTGAAACGAAGCCGCTTCAGCCTTCACGTTGCAAAAGCCATGCCCATTATGCGGGCATTTTTATTAAGGCGCTCAGTAGCCCCGTGGGCAGGCGGCCGTGTAGCGGCGGCCATATTCGTCGCGATAGATGCACTGATTCGAACCCTCGGCCGCGCGTCCAACCAGGGCGCCCGCAATAGCGCCAACTGCGCCGCCGATCACCGCGCCTTCCACCTCGTTGCCCGCAACTGCCGCGCCGACTGCCGCGCCGCCGAGGCCGCCAATCGCTGCGCCCTGCTGGGTGGGAGTACATGCTGCAGCGGCAAGAAGGAACGGAATCACAACAATGAGCTTTTTCATGGGGTCTCTCCAAAATGGCATTGCACCGGCACAATTCGCCACGCGGCAATTCGTTCCGGGTTCTCTACGCGCGCGATGGTTGACGCTCCTTTGTGTCGCGTCAAGCACTTCTCTGGAAATAGGGTAGATGAACCGGTAAGAGTTGCATCCCGGAAATCACCGAATTCATCGCCTGCCGGCCGGAATCCTCTCATCCTTTTATGCCCTCCCGCAGCCCGGCCGAGCGCGCGCCCGTCTCGTCGAGATATTGCCGATAGCTCACGCAGCGCACGTCAGGCATCACGCAAATCTCTTCCGCGAAGCGCTCCAGCGCCTGCCAATAGGCGCCATTGTTCATGAGCGTGAAATGAAAACCGAGCTGGAGCGGAATGCGATCTCCCTCGTATTCATGGTCAAAAGCGGAGCGGAACGCATCGAAGGCCCTCTCGGCGAAGAACGAAGCTTCGCTCGGCCGTTCAAATCCGCCTGAATGACGGACATATAAATTGTAGTCCATTGCGATCACTCGCCTTTTTGCCGGACCCTCCGGGATGAGGGGAAGGGAAAATCGGGTAAGACCGCCCTGCTTTAGCGGCTTTGCCGGCCCGCGCGAGACGGTGCTTGCGTCATAGGCGAACCCGCTTTGGGCCAGCGCGGCCGAAAGCGCCGGGCCGATTGAGAGATAGGGCGCGCGGAAGCCCTTGATGCCGTTTTCGGCGAAATCCCGCCATCCATCCGGTTCACCCGCAATCGAGTTAATCGTCCAGGCGTCCTGCAGGATCGAGCGGAACTGGCCGAACTCCTTGTTCCAGTCGGAAGCGCTCCATTTCCCGCCGTCGAAGTGCCCGCAGCCGTGGCTCGCGATCTCGTGCCCTTCCTGGCGTGCCGCCCATATTTGCCTGAGCCGCGCCTCCACATCGCCGCGAGAGGGCGCAAATCCGATGTTCGACCGGCCCGATTTCATGCCGGGCGGGTGGTAGAGGCCTTTCGTTTCCGGTGAAAGAAGATAGACGCAGGAAAGAAAGTAGGTGAAATGGGCGCCGGTGCGCTCGCCCAGCGCGCGGCTCCTTTCCCACTGCGTAATGAAAGAGGCGCTGTCGAAGGAGATGATCACATATTGCGGCTGGCGTGGGGGATCTTCGGCAAGGGCGGGAAAAGAAGCCAAGAAAAGCGCAAGCGCGCTGAGACGTGCGAAGAACAGCATACCGAAACCATGATCAAACAACCCACTTTGTCGGTATGAAGCAATTATGGCGAGGTGTAGACTTGCGCGGCTTGGTGCACAGCTTTGTTGAGCGCGGAACAGCGGCAATGCCTGCCCGGCCAAGGTGTCGAAACGGGAGGAAGCGGATAACCGATGCTCCCGTCTTGTCAGCCATGGCGTGACCGGCTGAAGGGAAACATACGAGCTCTGCGAGGGTGTTCAGCCTGCAAAACCCGTTGGGCAAGTGCGGGTGATTTCTTTCGCCCCCTTCCATGTGTGTGAAATTCGGTTAAAAGCCTGGGCGGGGCCAAGGCCGGGATAAAGGTTTAAATGTCCGACAACAGTTTCATTCGCGAAGTCAACGAGGAGCTTCGCCAAGACCAGATGAGGGTGCTGTGGCGCCGCTATGGGCCGATCGCAATCGGCCTGGCGGCGTTGCTTGTGCTCGGCATGGCCGCCTGGGTGGCGTATGATCACTGGTGGACCTCGCGCGCCAATGAGTCGGGCGATCGCTTCGCGCAGGCGCTCGAGCTTGCCGAAGAGGGAAACAGCCAGGAAGCGCTCCAGCTTCTGGAGGAATTGGAAAACTCGGGCGCAGGCGCCTATCCGGTGCTGGCGCGCCTCCGGGCGGCGACGACGCTGGCAGACAGCGACGATATCGACGGCGCCATCACCAAGTTTGACGAAGTTGCCAACGACGCGGCCGTTCCTGCTGCGATCCGCGATGTAGCGCGTCTGCGCGCTGCGCTGCTCCTCGTCGACCATGGTTCCTATGCCGACGTGGCCGCGCGCGTAGAAACGCTTTCCGCCGATACAAACCCCATGCGTCACATCGCCCGCGAGACGATGGCATTGGCCGCATGGAAGGAAGGTAACCGCGAAAATGCTCTTTCGCTCTTCGGCGAGATTGCGGATGATGAGCAGGCGCCTGCCGGGGCTCGTCAACGCGCGGAGATGATGATGGATCTGATCTCCGGCACCGCCACCGGCGAAGCTGGATAGTATCATGCCTTTCAAGGTCGCCATTGTCGGCCGGCCCAATGTCGGCAAGTCGACCCTCTTCAACAGGCTGGTGGGCCGCCGGATCGCGCTTGTCGACGATACGCCGGGCGTGACCCGCGACCGTCGGGTGCATTCCGCCCGTCTCCTCGACCTGCGTTTCGATGTCATAGACACTGCCGGCCTCGAAGAGGCGGCAGCGCCCACCCTGGCCGGGCGTATGCGCGCGCAGACCGAAACCGCCATCGACGAAGCTGATCTCGTTCTATTCATGATCGATGCGCGGGCCGGGCTGATGCCCGATGACCGCGCCTTTGCCGAGGTGGTGCGCCGCAAAGGCAAGCCCGTGGTCCTGGTCGCCAACAAGACGGATGTTCGGGGAACGGATGCTGGCGTGCTTGAGGCCTTTGCCCTGGGTTTGGGCGACCCTGTCGCCGTTTCCGCCGAGCATGGCCAGGGCATGGTCGAGCTGCGCGACGCTATTGCTGAATTTGCCGGTCAGGCAGAAGAAGAGGAGAGGGTCACGGAGGAGGAGACCGTGCTGATCGGTGAGGACATCGATCCCGATTCCGAGGAGGCCCGGTACGATCCCACCAAGCCCATTCGCATTGCGGTGGTCGGCCGCCCCAACGTGGGCAAATCGACACTCATCAACGCGTTGATCGGCGAGGAACGCCTGCTGACCGGACCGGAGGCCGGGATCACCCGCGACTCGATTTCCGTCGACTGGCATTGGCGCGGCAGGGAAATAAAGCTGTTTGATACCGCCGGGATGCGGCGCAAGGCACGCGTGCAGGAAAAGCTCGAAAAGCTTTCCGTGGGCGAGAGCCTGCGCGCCATCCGCTTCGCCGAGGTGGTTATCATCGTTTTCGACGCGACCATGCCCTTCGAGAAGCAAGATCTCCAGATCGCGGATCTGATCGTGCGCGAGGGCAGGGCGCCTGTGATCGCCTTCAATAAATGGGATTTGATCGAGAACCGGCAGGAAAAGCTTGCCGAGCTGCGTGAGAAGACGGACCGGCTGCTTCCTCAGGCGCGCGGTCTTCGGTCGGTCCCCATCTCGGCGGAAACCGGCCGCGGTCTCGATCAGTTGCTGGAAGCAGCGGTAAGCACCCATGTGGTCTGGAACCGGCGTGTGCCGACCGGCCCGTTGAACCGTTGGTTGGAAGCCGCGTCGACGCAGCATCCGCCGCCGGCCGTTTCAGGCAGGCGGTTGAAGGTGAAATATATGACGCAGGTGAAGACGAGACCGCCAGGCTTCGTGCTTTCCTGCTCCCGCCCCGAGGCCATGCCGCAGTCCTATATCCGCTATCTCGTGAATGGCCTGCGCGAAAGCTTCGACATTTTCGGCGTGCCAATCAGAATTTCGCTCCGCGCATCCGAAAATCCCTATGCCGGAAAAGCGCGCAAGCGGACTTAGCAACCCAATGCCCTTTTCGGCCTAACGCTGCAGCCTCATCTCAACCGGCGGGCCGTTCCGGATCGTCTGGTAGACGACGCAGTAGCGCTCGGTGAGCTTTAGAAGCTGATCGAGCTTTTCCTGGGGCGCCTCGGTGTCGAGATCGAAGGTGAGCCTTATTTGCGCAAAACCCACCGGCGCGTCCTTCGCCACTCCCAAAGTGCCGCGGAAGTCGAGGTCGCCTTCTGCCGAAACGCTGCCTGAACGAATGGGTATTTCCAGCGCCGTTGCTACGGCCTTGAGTGTCACGCCGGCGCATGCCACGAGTGCTTCCAGCAGCATGTCGCCGGAGCAAAGCTCCATCCCCGAGCCGCCGGTTGCCGGATGGAGGCCCGCGACCGCTAGCGCCCGGCCGGTCTCCACCTTGCAAGCGATATTCTGATCGTCGAGGCTGCCACGGGCGCTCAGCGTTATGGTGGCGGACTGAGGATCGGACCGGTAGCGGTCCTTTATCGGCGCCTGAATGGCGCGCAGCGTATCGGCATCCATGGTGGTCTCCTCCCCTCTGCTTAAAAAAAGCATACGCCTGCGAGAGGGAACGGGGGAGGGGATTATGGCGGCCGGAGTGTAAATCGCTCTGTCTCCCCGATGAAGCACCCGTCTATGATCGGCGCATCCAGTCGCTCCGGCAGCGGAGCCGGAATTGTGCTCCGATCGGCCACGGGCTCTCTCCGCGTTAACCGGTGATCAAGGTTAACGAAATAGTCTCGGATTAATCGGCGTTTTAGTTTCGAGAGGGGTCCGAGTGTTTGCGTCAGGTGTAGGGCGGCGTATGGCGCCGGGGCAGAAACGCTCTCGTTTTCCTTCCATTGCATTGGGCATCGGCTTTTTGCTCGGCTTCCCAACGGTCGGCGCCTATCAGGACATGGTGAGCCTGGTTGCTGGACAGGATATTCAAGCGCGTTGGACGGCGGTGGTGGAGCGTTCCGTCGCTGGGTCCGTCCACAAAGCCGAGATGCCGTTCCTGAACCCGGATGCACCGGCCGCGGCTGTTTCGGGCGCAGGGCGCCTCACGCCCGGCATTGGCGAGGTCGCATTTCGCACAGGCGGCAAGGCGGCTGAGGGATCGGACGAGAAGAATATCAATCGTCAGGCCAAGCATGGGCGTTTGGTGAAAACCTTGCCCATGGCCCCTCCACGCCTTTTCAATGCGGGCACGATTTTCGAGCAGACGAGCCTGCTCAAGGCTGAGCCGCTCGGCGAAACCCTGATGGCTTTTGTCGATCCCGACATCAAGGGCAAGGAGGTTCAAATCGCCTCCGCCTTCTATATCAAGAAGAAGCAGGACCTTGGCCTTCTCCCCGCCATAGCCGAACTCGTCAACAACGAGGAGGGCGATATCCTTGCAAGCGCCTATGCGCCGGCAGAGCCGGATTATGCGCGGGCATCACCCTTCGCCAGCATCTTGCGGGACGAGAACGCGGGCCGCTTCATCCCGCCTGTCCCGCAAAGCGATCACCCTTGGGCGCGGACGCCCCTGCCGCCGGATGTCTTTTCGGAGCGGGAGCAGCAGTGCCTGACGGCCGGCGTTTATTTCGAGGCGCGTGGCGAGCCGGTGCGCGGCCAGGCGGCCGTGGCCCAGGTCATTTTGAACCGCGTGCGCAATCCCACCTATCCGAACAGCATCTGCGGCGTCGTTTATCAGAACGAGAAATGGCGCAACCGCTGCCAGTTTTCCTTCGCCTGCGATGGCATAAAGGACCGGGTTGCAAGCCCGAAGCACTGGCAGATGGCCAAGGACGTGGCATTGGCGGTTACTGCTGGCAGGATTTGGCTTGAAGAGGTTGGCACTGCCACCCATTATCACGCCACCTATGTGCACCCGCGCTGGGCCAATTTCATGGAGCGCACGAAGAAGATCGGGCAGCACATTTTCTACCGGACCTATGGCGGCGGCTGGGATTGAAAGGCCTCATGGCTGCCCATTCCGGGCGCCGAAATCCGTGATTCCGCCGCCCGACAGGCTCCTGATCGGCAAGACGCTTTGTCGCACCGCATTAATTCATTGATTTTATGGGCGAAAAACCCAGGCCTTCTATGCTGCTGCGCGGCTTGACTGCTTGATGCCCTCTCACTATGTTGCGCGCGACTTCGAGGCGGGTATCCGCAGGCCGCGAAGCGGCGTGGAGGCTCTGATGGCCAATCGGGAAAAGCCGGACGATCTGGAGCGGCGGCGGCGTGATCTCGAGGCGGCGTTGGCTGCGCGCAGGCCGGAAGAGCCGAGCGACGGGGGGAGCGCGAAGACGGGCGGTGCGGGCGGCTATGCGAATGCGCTGAGACTTTCCAGCGAGTTCATCGCCGGCATCGTGGTTGGAGCGGGCCTCGGCTGGTTCATCGACAGGACTGCCGGCACTGCGCCTTGGGGAATGATCATTTTCCTGCTCCTGGGTTTTGGAGCGGGAGTTCTTAACGTCCTGCGCTCGGCAGGGCTTATGGCTGAATTCGGATCGAAGGCGCCCAATAAGGGTGACGCCGGTCCGGGGGAAAAGAAGTAGGCGGCGTTTCGGCCGCGTGTAGAGGACGAGGGGAGCCAAGTGGCCACAGACCCGATCCACCAATTTCAGATCTCGAAGTTGATTCCGATCGAGATCGGCGGCCTTGATTTCTCCTTCACCAATTCCTCCCTTTTCATGGTCGCCACAGTGGCGGCGGCGGGTGCGTTCCTTTATCTCACCACGTCGAGCCGCGGCCTGGTTCCGAGCCGGATGCAGTCCGTCTCGGAAATGTCCTACGAATTCGTGGCTTCAATGCTGCGTGACGCTGCGGGAAGCCACGGAATGCGGTTCTTCCCGTTCGTCTTCTCGCTATTCATGTTCGTGCTGGTCGCGAACCTGCTCGGTCTGTTTCCTTATTTCTTCACGGTCACGAGCCATATCGTCGTCACCTTCGCGCTGGCGCTCCTCGTTATTGGAACCGTGCTCGTCTACGGCTTTTGGAAACATGGCTTTGGGTTCCTGAAGCTGTTTGTGCCGGAGGGCGTTCCAGGTGTGCTTCTGCCTCTGGTGGTGCTCATCGAGGTGATTTCCTTCCTGTCGCGCCCCATCAGTCTCTCCGTTCGTCTCTTCGCGAACATGCTGGCGGGCCACATCACGCTCAAGGTTTTCGCCGGCTTTGTCACTTCTCTTGGCGCGCTGGGTGTCGCCGGCGCCGCTGGCGCGGTTCTGCCGCTTGCCATGACGGTTGCGCTCACCGGCCTCGAGCTTCTGGTGGCTTTCCTGCAGGCCTATGTTTTCGCAGTGCTCACCTGCATGTACCTGAACGACGCCTTGCACCCGGGCCACTAAGGCACCGGGGCTTGTGCCCGGCAAAACAGATCCAATCCATAAGGAGTTTAAAATGGAAGCAGAAGCAGCAAAGTTCATCGGTGCGGGCATCGCCTGCCTCGGCATGGGTGGCGCCGGCATCGGTCTCGGCCACATCTTCGGCAATTACCTGGCGGGCGCGCTGCGCAATCCGTCGGCTGCCGACGGCCAGTTCGGCCGCCTCATCTTCGGCTTCGCGGTGACGGAAGCTCTGGGCATCTTTTCGCTGCTCGTGGCACTGCTTCTCCTCTACGCTGTCTAAGCGCGATAAACGTGCCTGAACCGGCCGCCTCCGCGCGGCCGGCTTCGCTGATTTGAAGGGGTAAGCCATGTTCGTGGCACCTGCATTCGCACAGGAGGCGGATCACACCGCCGGCGAAACACATACAGAGACGGGTGTAGCGGAAGGCGGCCACGAAGGCGGCTTTCCTCCTTTCCTCGTCGAGACCTATCCTTCGCAGCTCCTTTGGCTGGCGATCACTTTCGGGCTCTTCTATCTTTTCCTGAAGCGCGTGGTCCTGCCGCGAATTGCCGGCATTCTGGAGGTGCGGAGCGACCGCATCGCTCAGGATCTCGATCAGGCCGCCCGCATGAAGGAAGACGCCGACGCAGCCGTGGCTGCCTACGAGCAGGAATTGGCGGAGGCCCGCAAGAAGGCTGCGGCAATCGCCCAGGAAGCGCGTGACACCGCCAAGGCGGAAGCCGCTGCCGAGCGCCGTAAGGTGGAATCCGGGCTGGACTCCAAGCTCAAGGAAGCCGAAGCCCGCATCGCCTTGATCAAGGATACGGCGCTTTCCGATGTCGGCACGATCGCCGAGGAAACCGCCGCCGCCATTGTTCAGGAACTCGTCGGCGGCAAGGTCGACAAGGCATCGCTCTCGGCGGCTGTCAAAGCCGTCCAGCAGCAGTAGGAGAAGCGCATGGACGCAACTTTTTGGGCCCTGGTCGCGCTGATCATTTTTGTCGGCATTCTGCTTTATATGAAGGTGCCGGGGATGCTGGCAGGCTCGCTCGATGCCCGCGCTGAGCGGATCAAGAACGAGCTTGAGGAGGCCCGCCGGCTGCGTGAGGAAGCCCAGCAACTGCTGGCAGAATATCAGCGCAAGCGCCGTGAAGCTGAGCAGGAGGCGAAGGAACTCGTCGACGCAGCAAAGCGCGAGGCGAAGCTCATCGTATCCGATGCCAAGGTCAAGACCGAGGAATATGTTTCCCGCCGTACGGCGCTGGCCGAGCAGAAGATCGCGCAGGCCGAACGGGATGCGGTCAACGAGGTGCGTTCGCGCGCCGTCGATGTCGCTGTCGCCGCTGCGGGCAAGCTGTTGGCCGAGAAGATCGATACCAAAACCGGCAGCGAGCTGTTCAAGGCGTCCTTGCAGGACGTCAAGACACGGCTGAACTAAGCCGACCTTTGAATTTGAGCGTTTAGAATGCCGCCTTCGGGCGGCATTTTTATTGCCCGTTTCTCAGAGTGCAAAAGAGCGTTCTGGAATGCAATACCGGCGCAAACGGTTCCGGCGGTCTCCGTTGTGTCTAAACGCTATTTTCAAAGCAACTCAAACTTGGAAAGAAATATCTGGCAAACCACCCCGGAGAGCTTTCCTTCCTCGCAACGGTGCTGGCGCACGACCTCACGCGCCATAAGCAGGTCACATATCTCTTCAACGACGACTCATTCGACGTAGCCTTTCACCTGGTGTTTTCCGGCAGGCAGGCACATGACGCGTATCAAGTCTCCGACGCGCATGTGAACCACTTCATCCCGGAGACCAATCGGATTTGGTTGAAGATCCGCGTTTTCGATTCTGTCGAGCGCTAAGCCTCCGCAAAGGAGCAGCCGACCACCTAGAGACCCGCCTCGCGCAGCCTGTCCTTTCTGATGGTGCCAGCGTGTCCGGCAGGCACTGGCTCCTCATAGGGAATATCAAGGAGCCTGCAGAGGTCCTGCAGGCATTCCTCGTATACGGGCTCCAGATCGCTGTAGGCAAAGCCGATCTGGTTCAGAACCTCCATGCAGAGCAGGCCGTAAAGCCGCATCCAGCAGGAAAGAAAGATATAGGCGGCCTCGGGCGGCAGCGCGCCGTCAATTCTCTCGGAATATTTGCACAACTGCTCGGCCAGGGAGGGATCCATATCCTCCAGGCTCGGTATTGGAAACCGCTTCGTGCGCCAGATGGCCACGATCTCCTCCAGGAAAACCTGTCCGAACGCCCGGCCGGACTGGCTGGCATTGGTGCACCTCTCGAGACCCATGGGCGCAGGCGTGGCGAAAAGGCAGCCGAATTCGGCAGGATGGGTGACGGCCCACTGGCGCAAAGCCCTGCAGATGGCGAGGAGGCGGCATTCCGGGTCGGTTGCGCCGCTGCGTTCCCGCGCAGATGTGAGGGTGTTGACCAGCTCTGAATAGAGGTCGAGCCGCAGCGCTTCGATCAGCTCGTTTTGGCTGGAATAATAGCGGTAAAGAGCCGGGCCGCTCATACCCATTTTCCGGGCAACCGCGTTGACGGTAACTGCCTGGGCACCATTGCTGACCAGCAACTCGCGAGCGATGTGCCGGATCTCGGCCATGGTGGCCTCGCGAAGCTTGTCCCTGCGATTCATTTTGGTGTTTGTTTTGTCGTTCATCGGCATATTGACATGCTAGCGCAAATAACTTTAGTTAGATTATCTAACTTTAGTGAATATCGCAAGCAAGACGGCGCTGCCGATACGGGCGCGTCGGCTTCAAAGATGACGGGTGGGAAAGCTATGCTGGTGCTTGTCCTTGGCCTTGTTCTTTTTTTGGGAGTGCACTCCGTCCGCATTGCGGCGCCGCAATTTCGCGACCGCGTCGTGGGCAGTCGCGGCCTGGGTGCTTGGAAAGGCATCTATAGTCTGGCTGCATTCCTCGGCCTCGTGCTGATTGTCTGGGGGTATTGGCTGGCACGGCAGAACCCTGTCGTGCTCTACACGCCCGCCACGTGGATGCAGCACCTGACACTGCTGCTGATGCTTCCCGTTTTCCCGCTCATGGCCGCTTCGCATCGGCCGGGAAGGATAAGCACCGCCGTCGGGCATCCTATGCTCCTCGGCACCGTGATATGGGGTTTGGCGCATCTCCTGGCGAACGGGACGCTGGCCGACCTGTTGCTGTTCGGTGGGATAGCTGTCTGGGGAACGGTGGACTGGGTTTCCTCCGTTCAGCGGCCCCGCGAACCGGTGGCTAAGGGCAAGCCGTCCCCGAGAAACGACGTGATGGCTGTTGTCGGAGGGCTAGTTATCTACGCGATCTTCGTTGCCGGGCTACACCGGCTCCTTTTCGGCGTCTCGCCCATTTAACCCGTCTGCCGCAGAGAAAGCGCTGGCGATAAGCTCTGCGGCATCCCCGCTTGCCAATATCCGGTCCTCCTCGCCAGACGTTTTGAAGGGCGAGAAACTCATCCGGTGGAGCCGTGTGACCGGCCCATAGGCGGTGATGGCTTCGCGATGACGCTCCGTGGCGTAGCCCACATGGCTGTGAAAACCGTAATGGGGCATGAGGGTGCCGGTCCTGACCATCATCCGGTCACGCACGACTTTGGCGACAATGGACGCCGCGGCGATCGACTGGGACCTTTGATCGCCCTTGACCACGGCCCGGCAGGGACAAGGAAGGCCAGGCGGAATATCCCTCCCGTCGGCGAGCGCATAGGCCGGGCGCACGCAAAGTCCGTCGAGCGCGCGGCGCATCGCTTCCAGGCTGGCCTTCAGGATATTCGATTCATCGATGCTGGCTGCGCAAAGGGACGCGACGGAAACGGCGGCTGCGACCTCGAAAATTTCCTGAACCAGCCTTTCGCGTGCCTCTGCCGTCAGCCGCTTGGAATCGTCAAGCCCTTCCGGAATGCGGTCCGGGTCGAGCACCACCGCTGCCGCGACCACCGGTCCCGCCAGCGGCCCCCGGCCGGCTTCGTCCAGCCCGGCCACTGGCGCCAAGCCCTCGCGCATGATCTTCCACTCAATAGTGAAATCCGGGCGCACCGGCAGATCGAAGAGGGGCGGAGAATCGGATTGCGAGGAAGCCATAAGCAATGCTTGCATCGCTTCCGATTCTCCGCAAGCCTTTCCCCGTGCTCAGGACAAAAAAGCGGGGAAGGCGCCGTCGGCCCGGGGGCGAGGGCTTCGACGGGTAATCCGGGAGGTGGGGCAATACCGTCCCGGAACTGCAATCTTGAATAGGGCAGGGCATGGGACTGCTGCCGGCATATCATTAGGCAAGGTTTCATTGCCGGACCCGAGTGCTTCGGCCATCCGGCGGAGCTTGCCCTGCCGCTTCCGCTAAAGCAGGCTGAGCTGTTCCCCCTCGCCCTTTCCTGCCTTGAAGAGATCGGTGCGAAGCTTCCGCCGTTCGAGATTAAGTCCTATTCTCCGCGCCGCGATCTCGAACCGGCGCCCGATTTGCCAGGCATAGGGGCCTGTGCCCTTCATGCGCTTGCCCCATTCGGAATCGTAATCCTTGCCTCCGCGCATGGAGCGCACGAGCGACATCACATGCCGGTAGCGGTCCGGGTAATGCCGCAGGAGCCAGTCCTTAAAGATCGGGCTTACCTCCAGAGGCAGCCTAAGGATTACGTAGCCCGCCTCTTTGGCGCCGACCGCATGGGCTGATTCCAGAATGCGCTCGATCTCGCTGTCGTTCAGACCGGGGATGACAGGCCCGATCATCACGGATGCGGGAACGCCCGCCTCGTTCAGCGCGCGCATCGCCTCCAGCCGCCGCGTCGGCGTGGCGGCCCTGGGCTCCATCGTCCGGGCAAGCTGGCGGTCAAGCGTTGTGACCGAGAGCGCCACCTTGGCCAGCCCCCGTTCCGCCATGCGCGAGAGGATATCGATGTCGCGCATCACCAGCGCCGATTTGGTGACGATCCCAACCGGATGGTTATGCGCATCGAGCACTTCGAGTATGTCGCGCATGATGCGCCACTTCTTTTCGACCGGCTGGTACGGGTCCGTATTTGTGCCGATCGCGATTGTGCGCGGCTCATAGCCGGGCTTGGCGAGCTCCTTTTCCAGGAGCCGTGGTGCATCGGGCTTCGCGAATAGCTTTGATTCGAAATCCAAGCCGGGTGAAAGACCCATATAGCTGTGCGTCGGTCGGGCGAAGCAATAGACACAACCGTGCTCACAGCCACGATAAGGATTGATTGAGCGGTCGAAGGAAATATCGGGCGAGGTGTTGCGCGTAATTATGGTGCGCGGCTTTTCGATTTGCACTTCGGTCCTGAAGGGGGGCAATTCCTCCAATGTCTCCCACCCGTCGTCGAAAACATGGCGGGTGAGTGGCTCGAAGCGTCCGCTGGGATTGATGCCGGCGCCACGCCCTCTGCGGCGGTCGTCACCGACACGCAGCCCCGCCTCGTCTATGATCGCGTTTGCCATGGCGGACCCTCCGCCGCTGAAAGCGGCAGTGTCTGCCTTTGCGATCTGTTCCATCGTCTGCCTCCGCGCTGCCGGGCCGATGTCCTTGGATGAATCTATTCCTATCTTCTGATATGGAACAAATCAAGAACTTTTCGCGATCAGATCGGAACGGGCGGGAGATGGGAGGGAGGAAAAGCTGTGGATAACAAGATCAGGCGGAGCTGGCGCCGCGTTTCAGATGCTCGTCCAGGCGCGGCATGATTTCCACGAAGTTGCAGGGCATGTGCCGGTAGTCGAACTGATCCTTCAGGATGAGATCCCAGGCGTCGCGGCAGGCGCCCGGAGAGCCCGGAAGGATGAAGACGAACGTCTGGTTGATGAGCCCCGCGGTGGCTCGGGACTGGATGGTGGAGGTGCCGATCTTCTCGAAAGAAACCCTGTGGAAAACCTGTGAAAAGCCGTCCATGCGCTTTTCGAAGAGCGGCTCCAGCGCCTCCGGCGTCACATCGCGCCCCGTAAAGCCGGTTCCGCCCGTGGTGATTACGGCGTCGATATGCGGATCCGCGCACCAGGAGAGCACCTGGCGGCTGATTACCCCAGCCTCATCCGGCGCGATGGCGCGGCCGGCCAGCTCATGGCCGGCTTGCTCTATGCGATCAGCCAAGGTCTGGCCGGACTTGTCGTTCTCCATGGTGCGCGTGTCGGAAATGGTGAGCACCGCGAATCGCACGGGAATGAACTGCCGTTCAGACATGACTCAACTCCGGCATGGAGGCCCTCGTCTGGGTCGCGCGGACAAACCAGCCGGGATGTCTCCGGGAGATCATCTCGCCCGCCTGCCGGGCTTTGCTCGCGGTTTCGAAAATCCCGAAGCAGGTGGCCCCGGAGCCGGACATCCGGGCGATGAGTGCGCCCTCCGTCTGCAGAAGTCTGAGCACGATGCCGATAACCGGCATGATTGAAAGTGCCGCCGGTTCGAGATCGTTTCGGGTAAGCCTGAGCCAATTTACAAGCTCGGCGGCGCTCTTATTGCGCGGAGCAGGCGGGAGAGGTGCATTCTCGCGCTCGACAAGCGACGAGAAAACAGCGGGCGTCGCCAACGGAAGGCCGGGATTGACAAGAAGGATGGGAAGAGAAGGGAGCGTTGAAACCGGCTCCAGCTTCTCGCCGATGCCGCTTGCGATCAGCGGCTGGCCAAAAAGGCACATCGGAACGTCGGCTCCAAGCCCCAGCCCGATCTGCGCAAGTTCGGCCGGTTCGGTTTCGATTTCCCAATAACGCGTCAGGAGCTTGAGCCCCGTCGCCGCATCACTCGACCCGCCGCCGATTCCTGATGCCACCGGCAGGTTCTTCTCCAATGTGATGGCGACGGGACTGCTCGCCCGGCTTGCGAACTTTTCTCTGAGGAGGTCACGCGCGTTGAGGACAAAATTGCCTGATCCCTCAAGCCCGTCGCGGAACGGTCCTGCCAACAGAAACGTGTCAGCTTCTGCCTTCTCGACCGAGAGCCGGTCGCCGAATGCAGCGAAGGCGACAAGGGATTCCAGAAGATGATAGCCGTCAGTCCGGCGGCCGATGACGTGCAGCGCAAGATTTATTTTTGCCGGAGCAATGCATTCCAGCTTCATGTCAGGGGCGCGCTCAGTCCTTGGCCAGGCGATATTCACCGGTCCTCGGATCCTTGACGAGCGTGCCCATGCTGCCGGTGGCTGTCTCCTTACGGACACGCTCCATCCGCTTCGTCACGCGTTCCGCCTCCCGCAGGAAGAGGCGATAGCCCGCGATTGCCACGGTGGCTATGAGGGCGAAGAAGATGATTTGCGGCATGGCCGAATGCCTCCTTTGGCAGACTCCCTCATATTATGGCACTTTGCGACCGCAGCAAGGCGTCAAAGCCCATAGCGGCGCCAAAGCGCCTGCTCTTCGAGCGCCTGGACAAGCCCGCTCGCGGCAGCGGCGGCGATATCGGTTTCCTTCATATCCAAGCCGAAAAATCCCAGTCTTCGCCCGAAAAGGCCGCGCGGGGGGCTCACGAGCTTGAGGCGTGTCTTTTCCCCATAGCGGTGCTTTAGGAAGGAGCGCATGTCGCCGACGGCGTCCACCAGGCCGAGGGACAATCCTCTTTCCCCTGTCCAGAAGAGGCCGGTGAAAAGATCGTCATCGTTGGCAAGTTTCGCACCGCGCCGCTCCCTGACAAGCGAGATGAAGGTCTGATGCACCTCCTCCTGCAGTGCCTTGAGCCGCTCCACATCCTCCTCCTTTTCCGGCTGAAAAGGGTCGAGAATGGCCTTGTTGCGCCCGGATGTGTGCACCCGCCGTTCCACGCCGATCTTCTTGATGAGATCCTGGAAGCCGAAGCCCGCTGAAACGACGCCGATCGAGCCGACGATGGAAGAGGGGTCCGAGATGATTTCGTCGCCCGCAAGCGCAATCATATAGCCGCCGGACGCCGCGATATCCTCGACGAAGACAAAGACGTTCTTCTTTCTCTCCTCCGCCAGATCGCGAATCCGCCGATAGATCAGGCGCGATTGCACGGGCGATCCGCCCGGCGAGTTGATAGAGATCGCGACCGCCGGCGCGGAGAAGGAGAATGCCTTTTCGAGAAGGCCGGCCGTCGAGGCCAGCGAAAGCGACTGCCGCATGGGGCTGCCGCCTGCCATGATCGTGCCATGCAGCCGGACAACGGGGATGGTAACGGAGTCGGAACGAAGGGACTTCGGCAGGAGGCGCGCCAGCGATTCTTTCACGTAGGATGTCTCCAGGCTTTGTTGCGTTCATGTAGGCATCGGCATCGGGGACGCAATGGGCGTCCCGGCACAACTTCATTCAACGAAAAGTGTTTCCCTGCCGTTGATGATGGCGTCCGAACGCATGGTAAAGTCGCGGCCGCCGCCCTCGTGCAAAATCAGTGGCGCGGCCAGGGTCAAAGCCCCGCGTGCGCCCTTGCGCGCCCGGACGATGATTCGGATTGCCTCCGCGTCGGGGCGAGGATGGATCGGAAGGCAGCGCGGGCTGCCGAACCGGCCTTCCAGTGCGGCGAGGATATCGGCGAGCGAGGCCGGCCGGGCGATGATCGCCACCTCCGCCCTTGCCCGCCCGATCGCCGATGCGGTTCGGATCCACCGCTCGAAAAGGCCCTCCGTCATCACATGGGCGGCGCGCTTGAGCTGGTCGGGCGTCGCTCGATCCCGCGCTGCGTTGAAGGGCGGATTCATGATGATGAAATCGAAGGAGCGGTCGGCCAGCCCCGCGCTTTTGCGGGCAGGGCCGGAAAGCTCCACATCGGCCTGCAGCACGTCGATTCGGCCGGCGAGGCCGGTATTTGCGGGAAGATCGCGGCTTTGCCGGGCGCATCCCACCATCTCCGCGGCATGCTCCACCAGGAGCACGCTTGCAGCCGGGCAGCGGGCCGCAACCGCAAAACCAGCAGCACCTGCCCCCGCGCCGAGATCCGCCACCCGCCCGCTGAAGCCCTTGGGCACCGCGCCGGCCAGGAGCATTGCGTCGAGCCCCGCCCGATGTCCCTTATTGGCGGGCTGGACGAGGTGAAACGCGCCGCGATGGAAGGCGTCGATCGTATAGTCCGGGTTAGGATTCATAGGCCTGGCAGAAATTTGGAAAGGCTTTTGGCCCGAATTCAAGTCCACCGGCAAAGGAGTACGACCTGCTCCAACCTCCCTCACGCGGCTATCACTCCTTGCGTCCGATCTCCATCAAGCCGGCATCGCCGAGTATCTGGCGTGCCTCGTCTGCTTGGTCTTCGGCCACCAGCACCCGCCGCGGCAGCACGCCGAGCGAGCCTTCCATGATGCTCATATTCTGGTCGGCTATGAGATAATTGATTCCTGCATCGCGCAGCAGGCTCTCGATGAAGGAAAGGGCGACGGCGTCGTTGGTGCGGATGAGTTCGATCATTACGCGACGTTGGCAGGTCCGTGTCTACTTGTAAATGAGCGCCGCTTGCCTTACCCAAACCGCGCCAACTCGCCGCTTGCGGTCGGGCGGGCTGCGACCATACATTCCAGGAATGGAAGGAGAGCACCGGTGGGCGTAGTGTTGAACCTCGAAGACGGCAAGCGCAATGGTGCCTCCATCGAGCGCCTGATCGGCCTGACGAAGGACGACATGGCGCGCGTCAACGATCTGATCCTGTCCAAGGCGGGATCGGATGTCGAGCTGATCCCTCAGCTTGCGCGCCATCTCATTTCCTCGGGCGGCAAAAGGCTGCGCCCGATGATCACCCTCGCGGCTGCCCAGATGTTCGGCTATTCGGGCGAGGGGCATGTGAAGCTCGCCACGAGTGTTGAATTCATGCACACGGCCACGCTGCTGCATGACGATGTGGTCGACGAAAGCGATATGCGGCGCGGCAAGAAGACCGCGCGGACGATTTGGGGCAATCAGGCCAGCGTGCTCGTGGGGGATTACCTTCTGGGCCAGGCGTTCCGAATGATGGTCGATGTTGGCTCGCTGGAAGCGCTGGATGTGCTTTCGTCGGCGGCTTCCATTATCGCCGAAGGCGAGGTGATGCAGCTTGGCGTCTCCAAGAACCTGGAGACCACCGAGGACGAATATCTGAGCGTCATCAAGGCCAAGACCGCCGCTCTGTTTTCCGCCGCCGCGGAGGTGGGGCCGATCATCGCAGAGGCTTCCCGCAATGACCGGGCAGCGCTCCGCTCCTTCGGCATAAATCTCGGGCTCGCGTTCCAGCTTGTGGATGACGCGTTGGACTATGGCGGCAGCAGCCGCGATCTCGGCAAGAATGTCGGCGACGATTTCCGTGAGGGAAAGGTAACGCTGCCGGTTATTCTCAGCTACCGGCGCGGTTCGGAGGAAGAGCGGCTATTCTGGAAGCGCGCCATCGAAGAGAACCAGAACGACGACGACGCGCTCGCAAAAGCGATCGGCCTGATGAATCGGCACGGCTCGATCGGCGACACGATTGCGCGCGCCCGCCATTTCGGCGAGATCGCGCGAGATGCGCTGGCTCCTCTGAAGAGCACACCGCAGAAGGCGGCGCTGTTCGATGTCATCGATTTCTGCATTAGCAGGGTGTCTTAGAGCTGGTTGGTTCTCTATTTACGATTGCGGCACCATCGTAAAAAGGCCATCCTCTGCGGCTAGCAGGTTTCCGCAAGGGAAGGGCCGAACCGACGGAAGGGACAGCATGCGGCTAACCAGGGCAACACTTAAAGCGACGGCGGCACTCGCGGTCTTCATGGCATTTTCCGCGCAGGCCGGGGTCGCCAAGGAAACTGGGGATACGGCCGGCCCGGTTCAGACCCTCACTTTCTCGGGTGCTTATCTGGCAGGGCGAGCGGCCGAGTTTGACGACGACCTGAAGAGCGCTGTGACCTATTACGAGCGCGCGCTCTCGCTCGATCCCGACAATACGGATCTGCAGCGCACTTTGCTGCTGGCGCTGGTATCGCAAGGCGAGGTGGACAAGGCGCTTCCCTACGCGGACAAGCTGAAAGCCGTTCCGGAGGTGGAGCGCTTCTCCCGCCTCACGCTTGCGGTCGATTCGTTCCGCAAGAACGATTTTGCTGCGGCCGAGCGCTGGTTGAACCTCGTTCTGGAATCGGATCTCGACCGCCTCATTACCGGCATCATGACGAGCTGGGCGAAGGTGGGGCAGGGCGATGCGGACGGCGGGCTCACGAGCCTGGAGAATCTGAGCGGCCCGCCGTGGTATGAGCTGTTCAAGGCCTATCACCGTGCGCTCATTCTGGCCAATGAGGGGCGTACCGAAGAGGCGGATGCAGCCTTCGACCAGGTGATCAGCGAGCTTGCTCCACGCTCTGTGGCGCCGGACACTCTTGGCCGGCTCGCCGAGGTCTATGCCTCCTATTTGTCGAGCCGCGGCGAGAAGGAGCGTGCGCTTGCTGTCCTCCAGCAGGCAGAGGAGACTGGCGGCGGTATCGCGACCATTCCGGAACTTCGCGCCAAACTGGAAACTGGCGGGAAGCTCGATTCGGTCGTGGCGAACGCCTCGGATGGAGCGGCCGAGATCCTGCTCAATGTCGCCACCGAGCTCGCGAGCGGTGGTGGTGATTCCTATGTCCGTGTCTATCTGCAGCTTGCTCGTGCGCTGCGCCCGCATGGCGACGCCGTTCTCGTGCAGCTTGCCCATGTTGCCGAGCGGCAGCAGGATGGCGAAGGGGCGATCGCGATCTATCGCATGATCGAAAAGGATTCTCCCTGGACGCGCTTTGCGGAATTTCAGATCGGCCTCAACCTGGCCGACCTTGAGCGGAACGATGAAGCGGTCGCGCATCTGAAGAAGGTTTTGGAAGCCGACCCCAAGGACCTGCGCGCCTATCTCGCCCTGGGCGGCGTCTATTCCAGCCAGAAGAACTACAAGGCGGCCGCCGAACTCTACGATGATGCAGTGGCTGAAATTCCGGAGCCGGGGCGCGAGCACTGGAACATCTTCTATCAGCGCGGCATCGCCTATGAGCGGCTTAAGGAGTGGCCCAAGGCCGAACCCAATTTCAAGAAGGCGCTGGAGCTTTATCCCGATCATCCCCAGGTGCTGAATTATCTCGGCTATTCCTGGATCGACATGAACATGAACCTCGAAGAGGGCATGGAACTGATCAAAAAGGCGGTGGAGCTGCGGCCAAGTGACGGCTACATCGTCGATTCGCTCGGCTGGGCCTATTACAAGCTCGGCCAGTACGACGAAGCGGTGGAGCATCTGGAACGGGCGGTTTCCTTGCGTCCGGAAGATGCGGTCCTGAACGACCATCTGGGCGACGTTTATTGGCGCGTCGGCCGCCATCTCGAAGCGCGCTATCAATGGTCGCAGGTAAAGACCCTTGAGCCTGAGCCCGACCTTCTGGCCCAGATCGAGGAGAAGTTGAAGAACGGCCTGCCGCCCGTGGATGGCGAGAAGGTGGCTGACGCTGCAGGCAACGCACGCACCGTCAGCGACGGCGCGCCCTCCGAGCCTGCCCGGCAGCCGGAGCAGCCGCAGGCCCAGCCGGCCGCGCCCGCTGAGCCCGCGCAAGGCGCAACTGCCGAGACGGAGGCTACCTATAGGGTAAAGCCCGGCCAGTCCCTCTGGTCGATCGCCGTCGAGGAACTGGGCAATGGCGAACGCTTTCGCGAGATTCTCGATTTGAACCCGGTCCTGAGGGGTGATCCCAACCGCATCAGGCCTGGCCTGGAACTGAAGCTGCCGACAGCGGGGCAGTAGCCAAAGGCCACAGGACGATAGCTTAGGTTTCTGCCCTACGTTGCCACCCTTCTGCCCTGTAGGACAGATGGGCGCGCGAAGGGCTCGGCTTCACAAGTGAAGGCGTCACTCGCTTGACGCCTGACCAACCCCGCAATAGGACGGGCCGAGCCAAAGCCCTCGGAGAAGCCGCGTGAACGCCAGCGCCCTTCCGCACATGCATCCCTCCAGGTCCTTCCAGGGCCTGATCCTGACGCTGCACAGCTATTGGGCGGCGCAGGGCTGCGTCATCCTCCAGCCCTATGACATGGAGGTGGGCGCGGGCACCTTCCATCCGGCGACCACGCTCCGCTCCCTGGGGCCGCGCCCGTGGAACGCGGCCTATGTGCAGCCTTCGCGCCGGCCGAAGGACGGTCGCTACGGTGAAAACCCGAACAGGCTGCAGCATTATTACCAATATCAGGTGATCCTGAAGCCCAACCCGCCCAACCTGCAGGAGCTCTATCTGGGCTCGCTTGCCGCCATCGGGCTGGACCCCCTGCTGCACGACATCCGCTTTGTGGAGGACGACTGGGAAAGCCCCACGCTCGGCGCCTGGGGGCTCGGCTGGGAGTGCTGGTGCGACGGCATGGAGGTTTCCCAGTTCACCTACTTCCAGCAGGTCTGCGGCATCGAATGCGCCCCAGTTTCCGGCGAGCTGACATATGGGCTCGAGCGGCTGGCCATGTATGTGCAGGGCGTCGACAATGTCTACGATCTGAATTTCAACGGGCTCGAAGGCTCGGACAAAGTCACCTATGGCGAGGTTTTCCTGCAGGCCGAGCAGGAATATTCGCGGCATAATTTCGAATATGCGAATACCGAAATGCTTTTCCGCCACTTTGAGGATGCGGAGCGGGAATGCCGTGCGCTTCTTGAAGCCGGCGCGCCACGCCCTAGCGACAATGCCGCGCTACATCGCATGGTCTTCCCGGCCTACGACCAGTGCATCAAGGCTTCCCACGTCTTCAATCTTCTGGATGCTCGCGGCGTAATCTCGGTTACGGAGCGGCAGAGCTATATCCTGCGCGTCCGCGATCTGGCGAAAGCCTGCGGCGAAGCTTTTCTCAACACCGAGGGAGGCGGGGCCACATTGGCGACTGCCGCCTGAACGACAGCTTCCTACGAGTCGGGGCAGAAATAGAAGGCGGGCGCGGAAAACCCTTCCGACTTGCCTTTCCCGGCCGTCGTCTCGATAGCCCGCCGCACGCCCGTCATCTCGTCCGAAAACGCCTGATGCGCGGCAAAGCAGGCCATCAATGCGAACAGTTGCAGAAGTGTCGATACCGTTTTCATGGCCGTTCCGGACAAAGCTTCGCCGCCTGAAGCGCTCGTGCTTCAGCGCCTTTCTTTGGGGTTGAGTGATTTCGCTCCAAGGACGGACGATCGCCCGCCGATCCGACACGGAAGGCAACGTTTCTTTTGATTCGGCTGTATCGTAAGCGTTTCCGATGTTTCCAATTCCGTTACAAAAAGGTTTCAGCGGCCGGTCGAGTTTGCTATTGCCCGCGCGAGCCCGCACACGAGAACAATCCATGCCCGACCTTCTTCTTGAACTTCGCAGCGAAGAAATCCCCGCCCGCATGCAGCGCAAGGCGGCGGGCGACCTGAAGAAGCTCGTGACCGACGGTCTGGTGGAAGCGGGCCTCACTTATGAGGCGGCGACCGAATACTGGACCCCCCGCCGCCTGGCGCTCGATATCCGCGGCGTCACCGCCCGCTCCCGTGATGTGCGTGAGGAGATCAAGGGGCCGTCGACCAGCGCGCCGGAACAGGCGATACAAGGCTTCCTCCGCAAGGCCGGCCTCACTGATATTGCCCAGGCGCACGTGCACACCGACCCCAAGAAGGGTGGGTTTTACGTCGCGGTGATCGAAAAGAATGGCAGGCCGGCCGAGGAGATCATCGCCGAGCTGATGCCTGCCGTCATCCGCAATTTTCCATGGCCCAAATCCATGCGCTGGGGCAAGGCCTCCCGCAATCCCGGCAGCTTGCGCTGGGTGCGCCCGCTTCAATCCATCGTCTGCACCTTTGGCCCGGAAACGGAAGAGCCGGTGGTGGTCGATTTCGAGATCGACGGCATCCGCGCGGGCAACGTCACCTATGGTCATCGCTTCCACGCGCCTGAAGCCATCACCGTGCGCCGCTTCGACGACTATGTGGAGAAGCTGGAGCAGGCGAAGGTCGTGCTCGACGCCGAGCGGCGCAAGCACATCATCCTGGACGATGCGAAGAACCTCGCCTTCGCCAACGGCCTTGAGCTGGTCGAGGACGAGGGGCTTCTGGAAGAGGTTTCCGGCCTTGTTGAGTACCCGGTCGTACTGATGGGAGAATTCGAGGAGGCTTATCTGGAGATCCCGGCCGAGGTCGTCCGCCTGACCATCCGCGCCAATCAGAAATGTTTTGTCACGCGGCCGCAAGGTGAGCTGGAAAAGCTCTCCAACCGCTTCATTATCACGGCCAATATCGAGGCCACGGACGGCGGCAAGGAGATCGCCTACGGCAACGGCAAGGTTGTGCGCGCGCGCCTGTCCGACGCGCTCTACTTCTGGAAGACGGACCAGGCCGACCTGCCGGACATCGACCGGCTGAAAGGCTCGGCAGAGAAATTTGGCCTCGACCTGAACAAGCCGCTCGACCAGCGCATGGCGCGGCTCGAACATCTGAACGTTACCTTCCATGCCAAGCTTGGCACCCAAGGCGAGCGGGTTGAGCGCATCCGCCGGTTGGCGCGCGAACTTGCTCCGATTGTGGGCGCGGACCCGGATCTGGCCGAGCGCGCGGCGGTGCTCGCCAAGGCGGACCTTACGACCGAGGTGGTGGGCGAGTTCCCCGAGCTTCAGGGCGCCATGGGCCGCAAATATGCCGAGCTCCAGGGCGAGCACCCGTCTGTCGCCCGCGCTCTTGAAGAGCATTATAAGCCGCTCGGCCCATCCGACATCGTGCCGACCGATCCGGTTTCCGTGGCCGTGGCACTCGCCGACAAGCTCGACACGCTTGTGGGCTTCTGGGCTATCGACGAGAAGCCGACGGGCTCGAAGGACCCCTACGCCCTTCGCCGCGCTGCCTTGGGCGTGATCAGGATTGTGGTGGAGAATGGGGTAAGGCTGGCGCTTTTGAAAGCGTTCCGCAAAGCTAGGAATGTGAGCGCCGAGAATACGGAAGACCTCCTCTCTTTCTTCCATGACCGGCTGAAGGTTTATCTCCGCGATCAAGGTGCCCGGCACGATCTCATCGACGCGGTGCTGGCGAGTGGCCGCCCGATCTCCCCCCTTGAGGGGGAGATGTCGCCGAAGGCGACAGAGGGGGGCGCTGTCCCGCCAACATCTCAGTCTGTCACACCCCCCTCTGCCCTGCCGGGCATCTCCCCCTCAAGGGGGGAGATCACGCCTTCATCCAACGATGACCTCCTCCTGATCGTCCGCCGCGTGGAAGCGCTTTCCGATCTCTTGGGCACGGAGACGGGCCAGAACCTGCTCGCGGGCACCAAGCGCGCGGCCAATATTCTCGCGGCCGAGGAGAAGAAGGGTACCCGGATTGCGGAAGCCGTCGATCCCGCGCTTCTCAAGGAAGAGCAGGAAATCAGGCTTTTCAGCGCGGTGAATCAGGCCGAGAAGGAAGCCGGCGAAGCGATTCAGAAACAAGACTTTTCCGCCGCCATGACGGCGCTTGCCGCGCTTCGCGAGCCGATTGATTCATTCTTTGAAAAAGTCCTCGTAAATGACGAGAATGATTCAATTCGCGCAAATCGCCTGGCGCTCCTGCAGCGCATTCGCGAGGCGACCGGCCGGGTGGCGGATTTCTCGAAGATCGCTGGCTGAAGCAGGGTTCTATCCATGCAAAGCCTTGCTCCCGGCCTTCCATCGGGATAGGCACCCTGGAAGGTAAAGGGAAAAGAGCATGGCCGAAATTCTGCGTGAGGAGATTGCCCTTGACGCAGCCTGCCGCCTGTTGGCGGCGGGAGAGCCCGTTGCGATCCCCACGGAGACGGTTTACGGCCTTGCCGCGGATGCACGCAATGGAGAGGCGGTCGCGCGGATTTTCGAGGCGAAGGGCAGGCCCCGCTTCAATCCGTTGATCGCCCATATGGCCGATCTCGAAATGGCAGGGCGCTTCGCGGTTTTTTCTCCGCTGGCCCTGCGCCTCGCGCAGGCCTTCTGGCCCGGCCCGCTTACGCTCGTGCTTCCCCATCGCCCGGATTTGGGCATCCACCCGCTGGTGACCGCCGGGCTCGACACCCTGGCGCTCCGTTGCCCCCAGGGCTTTGCAGCCAATGTCATTGCACGGTTCGGCCGCCCGCTCGCGGCCCCCAGCGCCAACATTTCCGGCCGCGTGACGGGCACCACGGCTGAGGCGGTGAACGCCGCGCTGGGCGATCGCATCAGGCTTGTCGTTGATGGGGGACCCGCAAGGGTCGGGCTGGAATCCACCATTGTGAAAGTGGCGGACGAAACGCTCATTCTTTTGCGCCCCGGAGGGCTTGCGGCGGAGGAGATCGAGCGTGTTGCCGGCATGTCCCTGAAACGCGGCGCAAATGGCGTGCAGGCCCCTGGCATGCTGGCGTCGCATTATGCACCGCATGCCGCGATCAGGCTCGACGCTTCCGAGGTTTTGGCGGGCGAAGCCCTGCTTGGTTTCGGGCCGGACCGGGCGAAGGGCGCGGATCAAGCGGCGATGGTGCTCAATCTTTCGCCTTCGGGCGATCTGCGTGAGGCCGCGGCGAACCTCTTTTCTCACCTTGCCACGCTCGATGCTGGGGGCGCCAAAACCATTGCAGTCGAGCCCGTGCCGCGGCACGGGCTGGGCGAGGCGATCAACGACCGTCTGGCCCGCGCCGCCGCGCCGAGGGATCAGTGAAGAGGTGACCGCCGATGAACGCTGAGACGAACACGCTTGATCCAGCGCTTGCGGATCGCTTTGCGGCCATTGTCGGCGAGCGCCATGCGCTCAGGGATGAAGGTGACATCGAGCCACATCTGGTGGAGCCGCGCGGCCTCTGGGGCGGGCGCAGCCTTCTGGTATTGAAGCCGGGAAGCACCGAGGAGGTGAGCCGGATCTTGAAGCTCGCCACCGAGACCGGAACGCCCATCGTGCCGCAAGGCGGGAATACGGGGCTGGTCGGCGGGCAAATGCCCGACGCGACCGGCCGCGAGGTCATTCTTTCCACTTCGCGCCTCAACCGCATCCGCGAGGTCGACCTTTCCTCCAATACGGCCACCGTGGAGGCAGGTGTGGTGCTTCAGGTTCTCCAGGAGGAGGCGGCGAAAAACGACAGGCTCTTCCCCCTGTCGCTCGGCGCGCAGGGCTCCTGCCAGATTGGCGGCAATCTCTCTTCCAATGCAGGTGGCGTGGGTGCTCTTGCCTATGGCGTGGCGCGGGACCTCTGCTTGGGGCTCGAGGTCGTGCTGCCGACAGGCGAGATCTTCGATGATCTTCGCAAGCTCAAGAAAGACAATACCGGCTATGATCTGAAGGATCTCTTCATCGGCGCCGAGGGCACGCTGGGCGTCATCACGGCGGCGGTCGTAAAGCTCTACCCGATGCCGAAGGGCCGGGATCTTGCCTGGGTCGGGCTCGGTTCGCCGGTGGACGCGCTGAGGCTGTTTGAGCTCGCGAACGAGAAGGCGGGCAGGGCGCTGACCATGTTCGAGCTCATCGAGAAAACGCCGCTCGATTTCGTCCTGCGGCATATTCCGCAAGCCCGAGCTCCGCTGGCCGAAAGCCATCCCTGGAACGCCCTGATTGAAATTTCCTCGGGGCGCTCCGCTGAAGATGCCCGCTTCCTGATGGAGGAAATCCTTGCGGCAGGCTTCGAGGCGGGCTGGGCGACCGACGCGGTGATCGCCCAGAACGAAACGCAGCAGCTCCAGTTGCGCCAGCTGCGTGAGGACATGTCGGATGCCCAGCGCCCCGAAGGCGGCTCCATCAAGCATGACATATCCGTGCCCGTTGCGGCCATCCCAGAGTTCATAGAGCGCGCCGCGAAAATCGTTCAGGAGGTGGTTCCGGGGGTGCGGCCGGTCTGTTTCGGCCACATGGGCGACGGCAATCTGCATTACAATATTTCCCAGCCAGCCGGTGCCTCGAAAGAGGAGTTTCTAACGCACTACCGCGCGATGAATGATGCCGTACATGCGCTCGTGCGGGAACTTGGCGGCTCGTTCTCGGCCGAACACGGCATCGGCCGCATGAAACGCGCGGAACTTCTTGCCACTCAGCCGGCCGTCGCGACGGATCTCATGCGCCGCGTCAAGGCGGCCTTCGATCCCCAGGGCATCATGAATCCCGGCAAGGTGATCTGAGGCCGGCACTTTGGTTAGAAGGTTCTTTACAAAGCTTATTTTGTCGTAAAATGCGCGGCCGCGTGATCAGCAAAATTTAACTGACTTTCTAAGCCCGGAAGTAAGAACCCAGGCGCTAGTCTTCCCTCCATAAGAGACCGGGTCAACTGGTCGGGGAGAACCGGGTAACCGGCTCTCGGGAGCAACAGGAAGGCACATATGTCAATTGGTCTGAAACCGGTCTGGGCTGGACGAGCCCTGCGGCTCGATCCTTTTCACCTCCCGCAGGTGGTGAGCTACGCAACTCAGGACAGTTTTGGCGAGGTGACGTTTACAATCGGCGTGCGCGGAGTCCGCATGCGCCGGGTTCTGGACAAGGCCCAGCTGCCCGTCACCTTCGCCCTGCCACCCTCCGCATTCCGCGGCGTGGCTGCCCGCGCCATCGAGGATGAGGATGGCCAGGTGACGATCACACTGGAACTTCTGCATGCCGACGCCAAGCTCTCCGTGCCGCTGCTCGTGGCCGGGGATCTTGATGATGTGGCCGCCGATTGGCGCGCCTGGGCCGAAGCCTACCGCCTGCCGATGCTGCTGGTGGAATCCGACGGCGTGGCCCGCACGCTCGAGGAATCGCTGGGCAACGTAAAGAAGCGCGCGGCGCAGGAGCGCCGCCAGGGCAGCACCGTGGCCCGGCGCCGTCCGCGCTTCCTGGCTCGCCGCCGCAAGGGCTCGCTCGGCCTGCGTCTGGTTGTTGATGGCGAGGAGATCACCGCCCGCGGCTGATTGTCTCTACATCAGAAATAAGGGCTGATCGTCGCCCAGGCGCCTCCGCCCAGGAGCCCCAGGAAGATCAGCCAGCCCACAACCGAGTTGGACTTGAAAAGGGCAAGGCACTGGTCCGGGTCGTCGATGTCGAGCACCCGGATCTGCCGCGACATATGTGCGCCGGCGGCAACAAGTCCGGCAAGCGCCGGCATAGGCACGGCCGCAAGTGCAAAGGCGACGGCGAAAAAGAGGAGCGCTCCCCCGTAGAGCGCAACAAGCCAGCGTTTCGTATGCTCGCCAAAGAGGCGCGCGGTTGAGCGGACGCCTACCAGCGCATCGTCCTCCTTGTCCTGATGGGCATAGATCGTGTCGTAACCGATCACCCACAGAATGCTGCCGCAGTAGAGCAGGAAAGCGGCGAGCGACAGGGCACCGAAATGGACGGCCCAGCCCATCAGGGCGCCCCAGGAAAACGCAAGCCCCAGAAAGAATTGCGGCCAGTCGGTGAATCTTTTCGCGAAGGGATAGACCGCCACCGTCAGGAGCGATGCCAGCCCCACCAGGATGGCAAAGCCGTTGAACTGCAGGAGCACCGCAAGGCCGACGAGCGCCTGCGCCACGAGAAACGCCCAGGCCTGCTTTCGGGAAACCTGGCCCGAAGGCAGCGGGCGCGAGCGCGTCCGCTCCACCTTCTCGTCCACATCCAGGTCAACGATATCGTTATAGGTGCAGCCAGCACCGCGCATCGCAATGGCGCCCAGGAGGAAAAGCAGGAGGTGCCAGAGCGACGGAATGACGTCCAGAAGCGGCGTGCCGGGCGTGGCGCCCGCGGCTGACGCCAGGGCGAGCGACCACCAGCACGGCCATAGCAGAAGTTTCCAGCCGATAGGGCGGTCCCAGCGGGCAAGCTGGGCATAAGGCCAGGCGCCGCGCGGCAAAAGGCGATAAACCCAATGGCCCGACGGTGCATCGGCGACGCGGCCCCGCATCCGCCGGGACTGGATGATATCCATCTGCCCTCTCTTTCCCATTTCGATGGTTTGAGTGGAGTGGCAAGAGGGGCGGCCCGCGTCAAGCCAATCCTTCTTGATATGTCTCGCTGCGGCTTGACCTCCGGCCTTTTCGGCCATAGCCCCATCGCAGGAAATTTGAGGCACGAGCAGGTCCATGAAAGTTCTTCTCATCGGTTCGGGCGGGCGCGAGCATGCATTGGCGTGGAAGCTGGCGGCCTCGCCTCTTCTGGAGAAGCTTTTTGCCGCGCCCGGCAATCCGGGAATTGCCGAACATGCCGAATGCGTGTCGCTCGACATCCGGGATCATGAGGCGGTGATTGGTTTCTGCCGGGACCACGGGATCGGCTTCGTCGTCGTCGGTCCTGAGGCCCCTCTGGTGGCCGGCCTTGCCGACGACCTGATTGCCGCCGGGATCCCGGTCTTCGGCCCCACCGCGAGTGCTGCCCGTCTCGAAGGCTCCAAGGGTTTTACCAAGGATCTCTGCGCGCGCTACGATATCCCGACCGCTGGCTATGCCCGCTTCCAAGATGCTGCGCACGCCAAAGATTATATCCGCAAGGTGGGCGTGCCGATCGTCATCAAGGCCGATGGACTGGCGGCCGGAAAGGGCGTCACCATCGCCGTGACGGAGGAGGAGGCTTTCGCAGCGGTGGACGATTGCTTCTCCGGCGTCTTCGGCGATTCGGGCGCGGAGGTGGTGGTGGAGGAATTGCTTGTTGGCGAGGAAGCGAGCTTCTTCTGCCTGTGCGACGGCAAGACGGCGCTGCCCTTTGGCACCGCGCAGGACCACAAGCGCGTGGGCGAGGGGGATACAGGCCCAAACACCGGCGGGATGGGCGCATATTCGCCGGCCCCCGTGATGACGTCCGACATGGTTTCGCAGGTCATGCGCGAGATCATTGAGCCGACCTTGAAAGGTATGGAGGAGATGGGCTCGCCCTTTGTGGGCGTGCTCTATGCCGGCCTCATGATCACGAAAGAGGGGCCGAAGCTCATCGAATACAATGTGCGCTTCGGCGATCCCGAGTGCCAGGTCCTGATGCTTCTGCTCAAGGACGATCTGCTGGCCCTCATGAAGGGCGCGGTCGACGGCCAGCTTGCGCATATGTCCGTGCGCTGGCGCGACGATGCGGCGCTGACCGTGGTCATGGCTGCGAATGGCTATCCCGGAACGCCGGAGAAAGGCTCCATTATCGGCGGGCTGAACGCCGCGGCCGCCGAGGGCGCGGAGATTTTCCACGCCGGGACGGCGCTGAAGGACGGCGCGCTCGTTGCCAATGGCGGGCGGGTCCTGAACGTGACCGCTCTTGGCCGCACGGTGACGGAGGCAGGCGACAAGGCCTATCGCGCCGTGGACCGGATCGACTGGCCGGAAGGTTTTTGCCGCCGCGACATCGGCTGGCGGGCGATCGAGCGGGAATCCCGGAACACGTAACGGCGTTCACGGCATCGCGATCCCGTATCTACGCCGTTTGGTCAAGTCGACAGGCTCTCACCTGTGTTGCAAGATTGTGGGTTGATCTTGAAGGGACAATGATCCGTTCGCCGCCATCATATGGCGGCGGCCAAGAAGAGGAGGAGATCATGCCCGACACGGAATGGGTTATCAAAGGCCGAGAGTTCATACACTGCAGCTGCGCCTACGGTTGTCCCTGCCAATTTGCTGCACGCCCAACCCAAGGAAGTTGCCGCGCCGTCGGATTCGTTCAAATCGACGAAGGCCGACATGGCGACACGCAACTCGATGGTTTGAAGATCGGTATGATCTTGCAATGGCCGGGCGCTATTCACGAAGGCCGGGGAGAAGTCGTCCCGATTGTTGACGAGCGCGCGTCGGATGAGCAGCGGCAGGCTTTGCTGCGCATCATGACAGGCGAGGACACCGAACCGGGCGCGACCTTCTTTCAGGTTTTCTCGACTACCTTCGAGAAGGTCCATGATCCCGTATTCGCGGATATCGAGTTCGAGATCGATGTCGATACCCGCACGGCGCGCGTGAACGTGCCGGGACTGGTTGAAGCACGCGGTGAACCGATCCTCAATCCGGTGACCGGCGACGAACACCGCGCCCGGATCAACCTGCCGAGAGGCTTCGAGTACGACGTTTGCGAAGCGGGCCGAGGTTGGGCCGAGACCAAGGGACCGATAGCGCTCAGTCTTGGAGATTCGCACGCGCATTTCGCCCGCTTGCATATGACGGGAGCTGGTGTCGTCCACTAATGCCATGAACGGCATTGCCATCGAAACAGCGTTGCGGCGCGACCGGATCATTGTCGCCGGCGCCCTGGCAACGCTCGTTGTTCTAGCTTGGGCCTACATCTTTTGGCTTGCCCGTTCCATGGGCATGGAAGGAGCGAGTGCGGACGCGAATATGCCGGGTATGGCAATGCCAGGCCAACCTGCGGGCCCCAGCTCGATCATGCAGCCGGAAGTGCATCAATGGAGCGCGGCCGAGTTCGCCTTCATGTTTGCGATGTGGGCGGTGATGATGATCGGCATGATGACGCCATCGGCCGCGCCAATCATCCTCCTATATGCCCGCGTGGGCCGTCATGCGGCTCTGGCGGGAAAACCCTTAGCCGCCACCGGTTTCTTTGCCGGCGGATACCTGCTTGCGTGGTTCGTATTTTCGCTGTTCGCGACAATAGGCCAATGGGGGCTTGAGAAGGGGCTCTTGCTCAATCCGGCCATGGCGAGCGCCAGCAGCGCCATTAGCGGGATCATCCTCGTCGTGGCGGGGCTTTATCAGTGGACACCGCTGAAAGACACCTGTCTGGCAAATTGCCAGGCGCCGCTATCCTTCATTCAGCGTCATGGAGGCTTCCGACGCGACGCTTTCGGCTCGCTGCGCATCGGATTTAGGCACGGGCTTTATTGCATAGGGTGCTGCTGGGCGCTTATGGGACTCCTGTTCGTGGGCGGCGTGATGAATGTGCTCTGGATTGCTGCCATCGCAATCTTCGTTCTTGCCGAAAAAATCCTGCCCACCGGCAGAGTTCTCTCACGCTTCGCTGGCGCGGTCCTGATTTTGGGCGGAGCAGGGCTGCTGGGTGTTAACGCTTTCTGAGTAGCAGCAGTTTGTCACCGCAATCGCGGTGTTCATATGAAGGAACGGGGCTAAACGTTGGAATCCTGATCGCCGTCAAACGGGTCCGGCGCGGGGCTGGTGGGCAAGGTTCCTTCGGCCAAGCGCTTTCGGTGATGCGCGAGCGAGCATTCGATTGAGCACAGTATGCCCCGGTCGGACCAGTAGGCCGGTCCTTTCTCGATCAGGCCGTGATAATAGGCGAAACCGGGCGTGCCCATCGCCCTGCCGCATTCGACGCATTTGAACTTTTCCGGCCGGGCGAGCATGGCGTCTCCTATTCAGTCTCTCTCCTTTAATCCCTCGACCGGGCATGCTCAACGGGGAGTGATTTGACCTTTACGTAAGCAATAGTTCCTTTCTGGCTGGCGGAGCAGCAGCTTCACCGTTAGCTTTGCAATGCATACATCCGAAGGAGTGACGAATGTATCGCGCGCCGGTCGAGGCCATCATTCGAACCCTGAACGCGATGGGATTGAAAGACATCCTGGATCAGGGCCTTGTCGAAGGTCTGTCACCTGATCTCGTCCGGGCCGTGCTTGCGGAAGCCGCCCGGTTTGCGGGTGAGGAAATCGCCCCGCTTGCTGAGATTGGAGATGTGGAAGGAGCAAGGCTGGAAAACGCCGTGGTGACGACGCCCAAGGGCTGGCCCGCGCTCTACCGCAGATGGTGCGAAGGCGGATGGAACGCGCTCGCCGCGCCGACGCGATGGGGCGGCCAAGGCCTGCCCACGATGCTTTCGGTTGCCGCCCTCGAAATGTGGAACTCCGCATCCATGGCTTTCGCGCTGGGGCCGACGCTTACCATGGGCGCGGTGGAGGCGCTGGAGCGGCATGCAACCGATGCGCTCAGGCAGACCTATATGGAAAAGCTCGTTTCCGGCGAGTGGATGGCCACGATGAACCTGACGGAACCGCAGGCCGGCTCCGACCTAGGCGCCCTGCGCACGCGTGCCGAGCGCGCCGGTGACGGCACATACCGCATATTCGGCCAGAAGATCTTCATCACCTATGGCGAGCACGACCTGACAGAGAACATCGTGCATATGGTGTTGGCGCGGCTGCCCGACGCGCCGGCTGGCAGCAAAGGCATCTCCCTTTTTCTCGTTCCCAAGTTCCTTGTGGGCGAGGATGGCTCGCTTGGTCCACGCAATGATGTCTTCTGCGCCTCGATCGAGCACAAGCTCGGCCTTCACGCCTCGCCCACCTGCACCATGATTTATGGCGATGGCAGGTTCGGCGACGAGCCGGGAGCGGTCGGCTGGCTGGTGGGCGAGGAGAACAGGGGCCTCGCCTGCATGTTCACCATGATGAACAATGCGCGGCTTGCCGTCGGCATGGAGGGCGTGGCCGTGGCGGAAGCGGCCTACCAGAAGGCTCTGGCCTATGCGAAGGAGCGCCGCCAGGGCCGCGCGCCAGGCTGGAGCGGCGAGGGCATGAGCCCGATTGCTGCGCATCCCGATATAAAGCGCATGCTGCTTTCGATGAAATCCCTTGCCGAGATATCCAGGGCCATCACCTATTCCTGTGCGCACGCCGTGGACATGGCCCGGCTCGCCGAGCCCGAACGAAGAACGCATTGGCAGGAGCGTGCCAATTTGCTCACTCCCGTTGCGAAGGCCTTTGCCACGGATGGGGGCGTCGAGGCTGCCTCGCTCGGCATTCAGGTTCACGGCGGCATGGGCTTCATCGAGGAGACCGGCGCCGCCGTCTATTATCGCGACATACGCGTCGCCCCCATTTATGAGGGGACGAACGGCATCCAGGCCATCGATCTGGTAATGCGCAAGCTTCCCCAGTCGGGCGGAGACCACGTACGCGGCTATATCTCCGAGCTGCGGCGCGACGTGGAAACCATGCGCGGCAGCAATATGCCGGAATTCGCTGAGGCCGGGATGGCGCTTACGGCGGCCCTCGATGATCTGGAGCAGGCCACCGAACACCTCCTGAGCCTCCTAGAAGAGGGGAATCTGGAGATCGCCCTTTGTGGCGCCACACCGTATCTGCGGCTTTTCGCGCTTGCCGCCGGCAACGTCCTGATCTCCCGCGCGGCGGTCTCCAGTTCCGATGCCGGCCTTGCCCGGCTTTGCCGCTTTGCGGCGGAAAACCATCTTGGCGAGACCGCCTCTTTGAAACGCGCGGTTATGACGGGCGGAGAAAGCCTGCTCGCGGCGGCAGACGGTCTGGAAGAGATGGCATGAGCGGTCAAATCCAGGCTGAAGCGCCGCGAGGCGGTACTGATCGTCGCCGCGCGTGTGCTCGCCCTGTCAGGGATAAAGACGCGTTTTCGTCCATAACCCGCCGCTCTCCCGCTCGAAGAGAATGCGGTCATGCAGCCTGAAGGGGCGGTCGTGCCAGAATTCAATGCTCACAGGCTTGATGCGGAAGCCTGACCAGTAGTCGGGCCGGGGTATTTCCCCCACCGCGTATTTGGCCGTGTACTCGGCAACCGCCTTCTCGAGGGCGAAGCGACCTTCCAGCGGCCGGGATTGCTTCGAAGCCCAGGCGCCGATCCGGCTGCCGCGCGGCCGGGAAGCATAATAGGCGTTGGCCTCCTCGTCCGTCACTTTTTCCACCGGGCCACGCACCCGCACCTGACGGCGCAGGCTTTTCCAGTGGAAACACATCGCGGCTTTCATAGAGGACAAAATTTCTTGTCCCTTTGCGCTTTCAAAGTTGGTATAGAAAACGAATCCCTGTTCATCGAATCCCTTGAGCAGGACCATCCGCACATTGGGCATCCCCTCCGGGTCCACGGTTGCGAGCGCGGTGGCGTTTGGGTCGTTGGGTTCGGATTGTTCTGCGTCCCGAAGCCATTCGGCAAACAGGCGGAATGGCTCTCCTGCCTCGGTAAAGTCGGTCTGCTTTAAGTCGTTTTTAATCATCGTTCTGCTCATCTATTGTCATTGGGAGATTGCCGATTGTTGGGAGTGACGCAAGAGACAGAAACAGTTGGCCGTTTGGCCCTGCGCGCCCTTCGGAAGGCTGCGGCTCTTTTCGTCATGTCCGTTGCGGTTCAGGCCTGTGTCATCGGCGGGAAAAAGGCCGCTGTCGATACGGTTCTCACCACGGGCTCCGTTCCGCCGCGAGTGGCGGTATTTCCCGATGAGAATCTGGCAAAGGATGGCCAGGCGATTCTTGCCGCTCTCTCGGCAAATCCGGAGGAAGCGACCGGTCTTTGGTGGGAAAACCCGGAAAGCGGCGCTCGCGGCTTGATTACCGCCTATAGCGGCGAAGCAGGCTGCTTCGCCTTCACCACCACGCGCGAGAGCTTTGACGGCATAGGTCTCTATCGGGGCAAGGCCTGCCGGGATATGGCCGGCAATCTGCGCATGCGCATGTTCGAGCAGCATTAGCGCCCTCATTCCTGTGCACTGGAATTCCGCCAGCCGAATACGCATATAATCGTTGAATGCTGAAACTGTTGGCAAAAACATTCTTTGCGGCGCTTTCCTGCCGCCGTTGGGCAAGGCAGAAATGAGAGACCCTTATGAAGTGCTGGGCGTGTCGAAGAGCGCGTCGGCCAAGGACATAAAGGCGGCCTTTCGCCGTCTGGCGAAGAAGTATCATCCCGACCAGCGGCCCGACGATCCGCAGGCAAAGGAACGTTTCGCCGAGGTCAACCAGGCCTACGAGATCCTGGGGGATGAGAAGAAGCGCACGGCATTTGACAATGGCGAGATCGATGCTGCGGGCAAGCCGCGCTACCAGGATTTCGCAGAAGCTGGCGCTGACCCCTTCGCAGGGTTCCGCCGTGGCGGCGGCGGTCCGGGTCGCGCGCATTTTGAGTTCCGCACGAGCGGCGTTGGCGGAGATGCAGGCGATATTTTCAGCGAGATCTTCGGTCAGGCCTTCCGCGGAAACCAGGGCGCGCGAAGCGCCCGGCCCGAGGGAATCGGCGATATCAACGTCACGCTCGACGTAAGTGTGGAGGACATCGCCACCGAAGCCAAGGTCAACGCGGTTTTTCCGGACGGGCGGCGCATCGCGGTGAAGTTGCCGCGCTATGTGGAGGATGGCCAGACAATCCGGCTGAAGGGACAGGGCGCGGAAACGCCTTTCGGCGAGCGGGGCGATGCGCTCGTGAAGCTGCGCCTGCGACCCCATCCGCAGTACCGGGTGGAAGGGCGCGATCTCCACGTCGATCTCCCGGTAAGTCTGCGCGATGCGGTCCTTGGCGCCAAGGTTGCGGTCGGCACCCCGACCGGAAAGGTGGCGGTGACGATCCCGGCCTGGTCCAGTTCCGATCGAACGTTGCGGCTGAAAGGGCGCGGGCTGCCGCTTAAAGCCGGCGGCAACGGCGATCTTTACACTCATGTGCGCATCATGTTGCCCGAGGGGGGCGACCCTGCGCTGGAGGCACTGTTCCGTAAGGCAGACGCCTGACAACTTTTCCGAGCAAAACCTCACGGCAGGCTTTCCCGGTCGCGCGCTTGATGCAATTCTGCCACTGTGCGATACGGCGTCCGCCGCAATTTGAGTTCGGAGAATCGATATGGCAGGTGGGAATGGCCTGATGGCCGGCAAACGGGGGCTCGTTCTCGGCGTTGCAAACAACCGCTCGATTGCCTGGGGCATTTGCAAGGCATGCGCCACAGAGGGCGCAGAGCTAGCGCTCACCTACCAGGGCGATGCACTGAAAAAGAGGGTGGAGCCGCTGGCCGCCGAGCTCGGCGCCATAGTCGTCGGCCATTGCGACGTCACCGATCCGGCGTCGATCGATGCGGTCTTTGCCGAGGTGGAGAAGCGCTGGGGCAAGCTGGACTTCCTCGTTCACGCTGTAGCCTTTTCCGACAAGGACGAACTGACCGGCCGTTATGTCGAGACCACGCGGGAGAATTTCCTGCGCACAATGGATATTTCCGTTTATTCGCTGACCGCCGTCGCAAAGCGAGCCGAACCTCTCATGACGGATGGCGGGTCCATCATCACGCTCACCTATTATGGTGCGGAGAAGGTCATGCCGCACTACAACGTGATGGGTGTGGCGAAAGCCGCGCTTGAGGCAAGCGTCCGCTATCTGGCGGTTGACCTCGGCGGCAGCAACATTCGCGTCAATGCGATTTCGGCCGGGCCGATCAAGACACTCGCCGCCTCGGGCATCGGCGACTTCCGCTACATCCTGCGCTGGAACGAATACAATTCACCGTTGAAGCGCGTGGTGACTATCGAGGAGGTGGGCGATACCGCGCTTTACCTGCTGTCACATCTTTCGCGCGCCGTGACAGGTGAGGTGCTGCATGCCGATTCCGGTTATCACGTGGTTGGTATGAAGGCGGTGGATGCGCCCGATATCACGGTGAACGGTGACTAACGCATCGAAACCTGGGCGCTGGATTCAATAATTTACAACGCCCTTGGTGCGTTCTAAAGGACGCTCGGCGCTGTAGTCCGAATTTGGCGGGGCGCCCTATCGCGAGGGCAACTGTGCTTCCGCTGCTATATATCGTGCGTCACGGCGAGACCGATTGGAACGGCGAGGCGCGCCTGCAGGGTCAGGCGGATACGGATATCAACGAACGCGGCCGCCTCCAGGCCGACCGCAACGGCGAGCGTCTTGCGGAAATCGTGCCGAATCCCTCGTCATTCGATTTTGTTGCAAGCCCCCTCCGGCGTACCTGCGAGACCATGGAGCGCATTCGCGCCAGGCTTGGCCTTTCTCCTTCCGATTTCCGCGTCGACCCGCGCCTGATGGAAGTGCATTTCGGCGACTGGCAGGGCTTCACCTATGCCGAGCTTGAGGCGCGTTCGCCGGGCTGCACGGCGGAGCGCACGCGCAGCAAGTGGCGATTCGTGCCGCCGGGCGTGGATGCGGAAAGCTATGAGACGATGGCGCTGCGCATCCGCTCGTGGCTGGACGAGATTGAAAGACCCACGATCTGCGTGACGCATGGCGGGGTCATGCGTGCCATATTCCATTGGCTGGAAAACATGCCCGGTGATGAGGCCGCGAGGCTCGATATACCGCAGGACCGCATCCTGCGGGTGGAGAACAACAGGCTGGAGTGGCTTTAAGCCATATTCTCGCAAACGGCCGAAACAGCCAACCGTTGAGCAAATTATTCGGACAGGAACATGTCAGTGATCTGCCGCTCGCCGTTGTCGTCCACCTGATAGGCGATCACGACCTCGGCTCCATCGCTGATCGCTTCCACATCCGTTTCCGGCGGCAGCTTGTACGTGGCGCCGTCGTCCAGCGTTATCGTCATTGCCTTCGGATCGACCGAAGCGATCTTTCCTTCCGCATCCGCGGCCAGCGCAGGGGAGCCAAGGAGCCCGAGGACAAGAACTGCAATTGCGATTCGCATGATTCGAACCTCATCGAATAAGACGGGACAGAGCGTGACAGTATAAAAAGAGTATAAGTCGCAAATGTGTCCAAACTTGCGCAATGCGCGGTTTGACCGCATCGCTAAACCGACATAGAAGCATGGCCGGCCCCTTATGGGGAAGGAAGCTTTTTATGTCGCACAACACATTCGGGCATCTTTTTCGCGTCACCACATGGGGCGAGAGCCATGGCCCCGCCATCGGCTGCGTTGTGGATGGCTGCCCGCCCGGCATTCATTTCACGCAGGCCGAGATACAGGCAGATCTCGATCGCCGCAGGCCCGGCCAATCCCGCTTCGTCACTCAACGCCGCGAGCCAGACGAGGTAAAGATTCTCTCCGGCGTCATGCAGGACGGCGAAACGCTGGTGACCACCGGCACGCCCATCTCCATGCTGATCGAAAATGTCGACCAGCGCTCCAAGGATTACGGAGAAATCGCCGAACGGTACCGACCCGGTCACGCCGACTATACTTATGACGCGAAATACGGGGTCAGGGATTATCGTGGCGGCGGCCGTTCATCCGCGCGCGAAACAGCGACCCGCGTGGCGGCAGGCGCGCTCGCTCGCAAGATCGTGCCGGGCATGGTCGTTCGCGGCGCGCTCATTTCCATGGGTGAGAAGGAGATCGACCGCGCCAATTGGGATTGGGATTTCCTCCACGACCCGGAAAATCCATTCTTCACGCCCGACCCGAAATCCGTTTCCGAATTTGCTGATTATCTGGACGGTGTGCGAAAGGCGGGCTCCTCCGTAGGCGCGGTGATCGAGATCGTGGCCGAAGGAGTGCCGGCGGGCCTTGGCGCGCCCCTCTATGGCAAGCTCGATCAGGATATCTGCGCCAACCTGATGTCGATCAATGCGGTCAAGGGCGTCGAGATCGGCATCGGCTTCCAGGCTGCGCGCATCCACGGTGAGGAAAATGCCGACGAGATGCGCTCGGGCAATGATGGATATCCGCGCTTCCTCTCCAACAATGCCGGCGGGATTCTCGGCGGTATCTCGACAGGGCAGCCCATCATTGCGCGCTTCGCGGTAAAGCCGACGTCCTCGATCCTGACACCCCGCCGCTCGATCGACCGGAAAGGGGCGGAGGTCGAAGTTGTGACCAAGGGCAGGCACGATCCCTGCGTGGGCATTCGCGCCGTGCCGATTGGCGAGGCGATGGTCGCCTGCGCCATTGCCGATCATTATCTGCGCCACAGGGGGCAGACGGGGAAAGGATGAGCGAACGGGGAGGAGTAACCTTGCCGGACTTTCCATTCGCTGCTCCCTATTCGCTACTTGCTCAGAACGGAAACCTATATGCCTTATGATCAGAAACATGTCGTCGAGGCCCTGCGTGCTTTCGAGCGCGGCGAGATCGTCGTCGTCATGGACGATGATGGACGCGAGAATGAAGGCGACCTGATCGTTTCCGCGGTGCACTGCACGCCCGAGAAGATGGCCTTCATCGTCCGCCACACCTCCGGCATCGTCTGCGCGCCCATGCCGCGCGAGGAAGCACGCCGGCTGAACCTGGCGCCCATGGTTGCCGAGAACGATGCGCCTCATCAGACCGCCTTCACCGTCAGCGTTGACTTCAGGCACGGCACGACAACGGGCATTTCCGCGGAGGACCGGACGCTCACCGTGCGGAATCTCGCAAACCCCAATGTCGGCGCGCAGGATTTTGTGCGGCCGGGCCATATCTTCCCGCTGGTGGCGCGGGAGGGCGGCGTACTCATGCGCTCCGGCCATACGGAAGCGGCGGTGGATCTTTGCCGCCTGGCCGGTCTGCCGCCGGTCGGTGTCATCTGCGAGTTGGTGAACGACGACGGCACGGTGATGCGCGGCCCTCAGGTAACGGCCTTCGCCGAAAAGCACGGGCTCAAGCAGGTTTCCGTCGCCGATCTCATAGCCTATCGCCAGCGGAAGGAGACGCTTGTCGAGCGTGTAGCGTCTTTCCCGGTCAGCACTGCCGCGGGCCAGGCGACGGCCTATGCCTACACCCTGCCTTGGGAGGTGATGCAGCATCTGGCGATCGTCTTCGGCGACATCCGCGACGGGCAGGATGTGCCGGTCCGGCTGCATACCGAGAATGTCGTCCAGGATGTCTTCGGCATGGAAAGACGGTTGCAGCAGATCATGGAGCGCATGGGAAGCCGCGGAGTCCTGGTCTATTTGCGGGCGGGATCGGTTGGCGTGGCCCATCAGCAGCGCCGGCTGGCTGGCGGGGAAGATCACGAAGAGGCAGTGCGGCGTGAGAACGAATGGCGTGAAATTGGCCTGGGCGCCCAGATCCTGAAGGATCTCGGTATCACGTCGATCCGGCTGCTCGCTTCCCGTGAACGCCACTATGTGGGCCTCGAGGGTTTTGGGATCGAGATCGCATCCACCGAAATCCTCTGATGAGCCACGTGTCTGTCTAACGGTGCGGCTCGTCAGTTGATGGACGTACGGCGCTGCAGGCTCTTGAGGGCGCTTTGCTCAGCGTGGCCAAGCGCCGCTTAAGTACCTATATCGGGCTATGCCAACTAGATTATACACCCACCCCATTTTTCTGGAGCACTTGGTGCCGCCCGGCCATCCGGAGCGGCCGGATCGGCTGCGCGCGATTGAAAAAGTCCTCGCTCACGATGTCTTCAATCCGCTCGACCGCGTGTCGGCGCCCATGGCGGATTCGTCGGCCGCCCTTCTCGCGCATATGGACGCTTATATCCGCCGCATGGAGCGTGAGATTCCGGCCGAGGGCATGGTCCGCATCGATGTGGACACGGTGGTGAGTCCGATTAGCTGGGATGCGGCGCTTACGGCCGTTGGCGGGGCCCTTGCTGCGGTCGATGACGTCTTTACCGGCCGCGCGGACAACGCCTTCGTCGCCGCTCGCCCGCCTGGCCATCACGCGGAGAGGAACAGGGCGATGGGCTTCTGCCTGTTCAACAATGCGGCGATTGCGGCCCGCCACGCTCAGAAGGCGCACGGAGCCGAGCGTGTCGCCATCGTGGATTGGGATGTGCACCATGGCAACGGCACTCAGGACATATTCTGGGACGATCCTTCGGTTCTTTATTGCTCCACGCATCAGATGCCGCTCTATCCCGGTACGGGAACTGAATCCGAAACGGGAGCAGGCAACATCGTCAACGTTCCGCTCGCACCGGGCGCGGACGGTGGGGATTTTCGGGAAGCGCTGGAGGCGGTGATCCTTCCCCGCATCAACGAATTTCAGCCGGACCTCATCATCATTTCGGCGGGTTTCGATGCCCATTACCGCGATCCGCTGGCCCAGCTCAATTTCGACGAGCGGGATTTCGGCTGGGCAACCGCCATGCTGATGGAGCGCGCCGGGCGCTGGTCGTCCAACCGGCTTGTCAGCCTGCTGGAAGGCGGCTACGACCTGGAAGGGCTGGGCCTATCGGTAGCCGCTCATGTGGGACGCTTGATGAAAGGGT
This sequence comes from Chelativorans multitrophicus, assembly GCF_011317445.1. Classification (GTDB taxonomy): domain Bacteria; phylum Pseudomonadota; class Alphaproteobacteria; order Rhizobiales; family Rhizobiaceae; genus Chelativorans; species Chelativorans multitrophicus. The sequence goes on along the minus strand of NZ_JAAAPL010000001.1, from coordinate 837,988 downwards.
AAAGCATGACAACCGGAAACGACACCGCCGGGACGAATGACGACATCAAGGCCATGAGCTTCGAGCAGGCGCTGGAGGCACTTGAAAGCATCGTGAACGACCTGGAGCGGGGCGATGTGCCTCTGGAGCAATCGATCCGCATTTATGAGCGTGGAGAGGCTTTGAAGGCCCATTGCGACCGGCTGCTGAAAGCGGCCGAGGACAAGGTGGAAAAAATCCGGCTGTCCCGCGAAGGGGCGCCGGTCGGCACCGAGCCGCTTGACCCCAAGTGATCTTGATTCTCTGAAAAGTGGCTGTTCCGCTCCCCGGAAGAGGTCTAAGCTCCGCTGGCTCCCGGCGCGAGGTGTGTCCATGAGTTTCTTTCCCGGCAGGGATCCCGAAGCGGGCGATGCCTTTGCTTGCGACGCGATCGAGACCCTCATCGTTCCGCGCTCGGCCGATGTCGGCGAGTTTCAGGTGCGCCGTGCCTTGCCATCGGCCCGGCGGCGGCTGGTCGGGCCGTTCATCTTCTTCGATCGCATGGGGCCGGCCGTCCTGCGGCCTGGCCAGGCCGTGGATGTGAGGCCGCATCCGCATATCGGGCTTGCCACCGTCACCTATCTTTTCGACGGCTTCATCCGGCACCGCGACTCACTTGGAACGGAAATGGTCATCGAGCCGGGCGACCTGAACCTGATGACCGCGGGTCGAGGCATCGTCCATTCGGAGCGCAGCCCTGAAGAGATGCGCGGCGGTCCGCTGTCGATATCGGGCTTGCAGACATGGCTGGCGCTGCCGGATGGCGGCGAGGAGGTGGAGCCCGATTTTTCGCATGTCCTGCGGGGGGATCTTCCCCTGCTGGATGCGCAGGGTGTCTCCGGCCGTCTGATTATTGGCGCGCTTCATGGACTTCGCTCGCCGGTCAAGACCGCCGCGGAAACGCTCTATGCCGATATCAGGCTCGCGCCCGGCGCCGCCTTTCAAATTCCTGCGGATACCGAGGAACGCGCCATTTATGTTCTGGAAGGAACGGTCGAGATTTCGGGCGACAAGTTTCCCTCCGATCGGCTGTTGGTCTTCCGCCCCGGCGATGAAATTGTAGTGAGGGCGGAAACGGGAGCACATTTTATGCTGGTGGGTGGTGCGGCACTCGGCTCGCGGCGCTATATCTGGTGGAATTTCGTTTCTTCCTCTAAGGAACGCATTGAACAGGCGAAGGAGGAATGGCGCACGGGCCGCTTCGACACCGTTCCCGGTGACGAAGAGGAGTTCACCCCCTTGCCGGAGAAGTAAGGCAGAGCAAATAACGCGCCACGGCCGCACGCAGCGAACGAGATCTTATGTCCAAGATAAAAAACGATAAGCGAGAAACGGGCCATTTGAAGTCGCCGCCCGAAACGCCTCTGTTAAACCGTGTCCGGTTCCCTTCGGATCTGAAGCAGATTCCCGAGGAGGATCTGCCGCAGCTCGCCGAGGAGTTGCGGGCGGAGATGATCGATGCGGTTTCGCAGACGGGCGGGCATCTGGGCGCTGGCCTGGGCGTCGTCGAGCTTACGGTCGCGCTGCACTACATTTTTGATACGCCGCATGACCGGCTGATCTGGGATGTCGGCCATCAGGCCTACCCGCACAAGATTCTCACCGGCCGGCGCGACCGCATCCGCACCCTGCGTCAGGAGGACGGGCTTTCCGGCTTCACCAAGCGTTCGGAGAGCGAATACGATCCTTTCGGCGCAGCCCATTCCTCCACGTCGATCTCCGCCGGGCTCGGCATGGCCGTGGCGAGGGAGCTTTCCGGCGGCCAGCGCCACGTGATCGCCGTCATCGGCGATGGAGCGCTTTCGGCGGGCATGGCCTATGAGGCCATGAACAATGCCGGCGCGCTTGATGCGCGGCTGATCGTCATCCTGAACGACAACGATATGTCCATTGCGCCGCCCACGGGTGCGATGAGCACTTATCTGGCGCGCCTTGCCTCAGGCCGCGCTTATCGGGGAATCCGTGACGTCGGCAAAAAACTCACCTCCCATTTGGGCAAGTCGTTTGACCGCGCCATCACCCGCGCCGTGGAGCACGCGCGCGGTTTTGTGACGGGCGGCACTCTGTTCGAGGAGATGGGCTTCTTCCACATCGGCCCGATCGACGGCCACGATCTGGAGGCGCTCGTGCCGGTGCTCCGCAATGTGCGCGACAATGGCACGGGCCCGGTGCTGATCCACGTGGTTACCCAAAAGGGCAAGGGCTATCCGCCGGCGGAAGCTGCGGCGGATAAGTATCACGGCGTCGCAAAGTTCGACGTGATCACCGGCGCTCAGGCCAAATCACCTGCGGGCGCGCCGAGCTACACGAAAGTGTTCGCCCAGGCGCTTGTCCAGGAGGCGCGGGAGGATAAACGGATCGTGGCCATCACGGCGGCCATGCCCTCGGGCACGGGTCTTGATCTGTTCGAAAAGGAGTTTCCGGACCGCAGCTTCGATGTCGGCATTGCCGAGCAGCACGCGGTGACCTTCGCCGCCGGCCTCGCCACCGAGGGCTATCGGCCCTTTGCGGCGATCTATTCCACCTTTTTGCAGCGCGCCTATGACCAGGTGGTGCATGACGTGGCGATCCAAAACCTGCCCGTCCGCTTCGCCATCGATCGCGCGGGCTTCGTCGGCGCCGATGGCGCCACCCATTGCGGTGCTTTCGATGTCGCCTATCTCGCCACACTGCCCAATATGGTCGTCATGGCGGCCGCGGATGAGGCCGAGCTGAAGCACATGGTTCGCACCGCTGCTGACCATGACGAAGGTCCCATCGCATTCCGTTATCCCCGCGGAGAGGGCACAGGCGTTCCGCTGCCTCAGCGCGGCGAGATCCTGAAAATCGGCAAGGGCCGTATCGTCCGCGAGGGCAGCAAGATCGCGCTCCTCTCGCTCGGCACACGCCTTGCTGACTGCATGATTGCGGCCGAAGAGCTTGAGGCGGCGGGTCTTTCCACCACCGTTGCCGATGCTCGCTTTGCAAAGCCGCTCGATGCGGACCTTATCCGCCGGCTTGCGCGCGAGCATGAGGTTCTTGTCACCGTCGAGGAAGGCTCCATCGGCGGCTTCGGTGCGCATGTGCTGCACTTCCTGGCGCATGAGGGCCTTCTCGAAAATGGGCTCAAGGTTCGCCCGCTCGTAATGCCGGACATCTTCATGGATCAGGCGAAGCCGGAAAAGATGTATGCCAAGGCTGGGCTCGACGCGGCGGGCATCGTGAAGACGGTTTTCGCCGCGCTCGGCCAGGCGGAGCAGGCGGCAAGGGCTTGAGTGGGTTTGAATTGGCGGGATTAGGTGCCCTTTCGCGCCCTCCCTTTGGCCTCCCGGCCAGAGGGGGGGGCGTGAAGGGGCGCGGCATTTCCGGTTTCGTCCTTATAGATGCATTTAACAGAGCCGACGCTTGCCACGCCGCCCCTCATCCTTCACTGATCACCCATGACTGCCCAAGCCGTCCATGCCCGCCTTCGCCTAGACCAGCTTCTGGTGGAGCGCGGCTTTTTTGAAAGCCGTGCGCGCGCCCGCGATGCCGTACTGCGCGGTACGGTTCAGGTGGCAGGGCAGACAGTGAAAAAGCCTGGCCAGCTTTTCCCGGCCGATGCGCAGATCACGGTCGAGGACCCGGCCCGCCGCTATGTCTCGCGGGCGGCGCTGAAGCTCGTCCATGGGCTGGATGCGTTCGGCCTCGATCCCCACGGCGCCCTTGCGCTCGACATCGGCTCCTCGACCGGCGGCTTCACGCAGGTGCTTCTGGAGCGCGGTGCCGCCCATGTGACGGCGATCGACGTGGGCACCGGCCAGATGGACGCGAGGCTGCGAGAGGATCCGCGAGTCGCCTGCCTCGAAGGCATCAATGCCCGCTACCTAACACTCGGGATGATCGGCGGCCGCAGGCCGAATTTCCTCGTCTCCGATGTCAGCTTCATCTCGCTGAAACTCGCACTGCCGCCCGCGCTCGAAATGGCGGAGAAGGGCGCTTGGGGCCTTTTCCTCGTTAAGCCGCAATTCGAGGCGGGGCGCGAGGCGATCGGAAAGGGTGGCTTGTTGCGCGAGCCTGATAAGGCTGAAGAGATTGCCCGCAATATCGCGGAATGGCTCAGCATGAATGAAGGGTGGCGGGTGATTGGCCTTGAGCCATCGCCTATCGAAGGCGGCGACGGCGCACGCGAATTCCTGCTGGCGGGGCGGAAAGAATGAGCGAGCGGCTCACCATCGTTGAACTGGGCGCGCAAGGCGACGGCATCGCGCACACGCCGGCCGGGCCGGTCTATGTTCCTTTCGCGCTGCCCGGTGAGGAGGTCACCGCCCGCGTGGAGAAGCAGCGCGCGACGCTGCTGTCGGTGGAAAAGCCGTCTCCGCTGCGCGTCGAGCCGGCGAGTCCTTATTTTGGCATTTGCGGTGGCTGCTCTGTTCAGCACCTGGCGCCCCTGGCCTATGCGGAATGGAAGCGGGATAAGGTGGTGCGCGCGCTTCGGAGTCGCGGGCTGGAGGCGGAAGTCGCCCCCCTTGTCCTGTGTCCACCCGCGTCCCGCCGCCGCGTGACCCTGACGGCGCGCTCGGCGGGCGGCCGCACGCTGCTCGGCTTCAACGCCGCGCAATCGCACCAGATCGTCGAGATAGAAGAGTGCGCGATCGCCGTCCCGCAGATCGTTGCCGCACTCCCCGATCTGCGCTTGCTCGTCGGCCTGATCGCGGCGGGATCCAAGCCGTTCCACATCACCGTCACCGCCACCCGCACGGGGCTCGATATCGCCGCCGAGGAATCGGGCAGGCTGGGCGAGCAGAAACGCCAGAAAGCCCTGCAGTTCGCACTGGCCAAGGGTTTCGCGCGGCTCTCGGTCGGCGGCGAGGTGCTTGTGGAGCGGGAAAAGCCGGTGGTGATGTTCGGCGACGTGCCGGTGGCCATTCCACCGGGTGGTTTTCTCCAGGCGACCGAGCAGGCGGAAGAGGCCATGGCGGGCCTCGTGACCGCGCATTTTAAGGGTGCCAAGCATGTCGCGGATCTCTTTGCCGGCAGCGGCACGTTTGCGTTGCGACTAGCCCGCCAAGCCCGTGTACACGCGGTAGAAAGTGAGGGGGCGGCGCTTGCCGCGCTGGAAGATGCAGCCAAGGGCGCCTCGGGCCTGAAGCCGGTCTCCGTGGAACGGCGCGACCTGTTCAACCGCCCGATCCTGGCGAAAGAGCTTGCGCAATATGATGGGCTCGTCTTCGACCCCCCTCGGGTCGGCGCGGAGGCTCAATGCCGGCAGCTTGCCCGCTCGACGGTCAACCGGGTCGCCGCCGTCTCCTGCAATCCCGGCACGCTCGCCCGCGATCTCTCGATCCTGGTGGAAGGCGGTTACCGCATAGCGAAGGTCACGCCAATCGACCAGTTCCTCTGGTCGCCGCATGTGGAGGTGGTGGCGCTGTTGGAGCGGCCTGGTAAGCGAGGCTGAGGCCCCGCTACCAAACCGCTCCCCCCGACCTTAGGAAGCGAGCCGGTGCATTTCCTGCGCTCCCACAGGTTGGTTCAAGGCGGCACGCCCCGGAAAGAGCTCCTTTTGATGATAGTTCAGGCCGGCGGCGCGCCAGCGGGCAAGGAACTCGTCGATCACATCGTAATGGCTGCCAAGATGCAGCCGCACATAAGGCGCCGGGGCGGCCTGATTGAAGAGAGACGCACAGAGCAGGGTGCCGGTGGCATAGAATAAATCGTCACGGAATCGGTCGATTCCCGCCTCAGGCGTCTGGTAAATGGCTGGAACTTCAAAAAGCATGTAGGAAGTCGAGGGACCGACGCACACGCTTTCGCGAGGCCAGCCCATCGTTTCCACCAATTGCTGGCGCACATAGGCTTTCTGCCGTGCGTAAAAAAGACCTGTCTCCAAGGTCCACTCGGCGGCTTCCTTGGTTGCAAGCCAAGCGCACATCAGTTCGGCGTTATGCGTATTGCAATGGTAGCGATTGATCCACGATTCCCGTGCAAGCTGCCGCAGGAGCTTCGGCGAGGTGGTGATCGCGGCCACGCCCATTGTGTTGCTGCTGAACTGCTTGCCGAATGGGCGCGTCGCCATCCAGCGATCGAAGGCGCCTGAACGCACCAGAGCATTATTGCCGTTCAGCTCATCGAATCGGCCGAGAATGCCTTTGAGGTGATTGACAAGCGGCACGCGCGGATCATGCACCTTGTAATAGGCATCGTCGAGCAGCAGATATCCCGACGTCTCTGCGCAAAGTTCCAGCAGGAAGGTCGTGATCTCGATCGGCCACTGCATTCCGGTTGGATTGTGCTGCGGGTTGCTTACGGCGACGGCGATATGAACCCCGTCCTGATCCTGGAGCCCTTGGACAATGAATTTCCACTCGTCGATATCGGGCTGCCAGCCATTGTCGGGCCGAATCGGAAGATAAACGACTTCGAAGCCCACATCCTTAAAGATGCCGCGGTAATCCCAGCCCGGAGTGGGAACAAGAGCAACGGGCTTCCTGCCCGGAAAGACCTGGCGCGAATGTTTGATGGCCACCTTGGCCATGTCGTACATGGCCATGCGCGTCGTCATCGCAAGGCAGCCGACATCGATGTCCAGGCTTCCAGGCGCTGTACGGCCCTGCAAATCGTGCTCGCGCAAGATCAAATCACGCATGAAGTCACGGTGGCGCTGGATGCCATATCCGCATTCGGAATAGCCCATGACTTCGCGTGAAAAGCGGAATTCATTTACGAATTCCAGGAACTTTGGACTCACTCCGTTCCAGTGCTCACCCTTGACCGCATAGAGAGCCGGTCCGTGCGGCGAGCCGGCATCGACATATTCTTTATAAAGAACTTGTTCCGGGGAGCATTGACGCAGTTCCTCTGAATCATTGGCGAGATGGTCCGCCGCGCCGCGTATATGGCTCTGCAAAAATGACGAAGAAACGGTGTGTTTTGATTGAGTAAATGGATACTCGTTCATGATGCCCTCCTACATGACAAATGAAGGACTAATCAATGTTAATAACGGTTCTATTAATTTATTATATAGAATTCGTGAAATTGAAGTATTTGTGATGTTGTTTTTGGATATCCCGCAATCTTTGATTGTGAGAAAAATACAGTTTTAAAGACAAAAACATGGCTTTTTCTACTCCGCGTAGTCTAGTGCGGAGTAGATGCCTACCCATGGTTGGAGATTGATCCGCTTAACTTTCCAGAGGCAGAAGGCTCAGGCCTGCGTGCCGCCCACGGTCATCTGGTCCATTCTCAAATGCGGCTGGCCGACGCCGACGGGAACGCCTTGCCCCGCCTTGCCACACATGCCGATGCCCGTATCGAGCTTCATGTCATTGCCGATCATGGAGACGCGCTTCATGGCCTCCGGTCCGTTGCCGATCAACGTTGCACCGCGGACCGGTCGTGTCACCTTGCCGTCCTCGATCATATAGGCCTCGGTGCAGTCGAAGACGAACTTGCCCGAGGTGATGTCCACCTGTCCGCCGCCGAAGGACACGGCATAAATGCCCTTCTTGACGGAGGCGATGATCTCCTCCGGCGTTCGGTCGCCGCCTAGCATATAGGTGTTGGTCATGCGCGGCATGGGCACATGGGCGTAGGATTCGCGGCGGCCGTTGCCGGTCGGCCGCATACCCATGAGCCGGGCATTCAACCGGTCCTGCATATAGCCCACCAGCTTGCCATCCTCGATCATCACCGTGCGGTTGGTGGGCGTGCCCTCGTCGTCGATGGTAAGCGATCCGCGCCGCTCGGCGATGGTGCCGTCATCCACGACTGTTACGCCCTTGGCGGCCACCTGGCTCCCCATCAGACCGGCAAAGGCAGAGGTTTTCTTGCGGTTGAAGTCGCCCTCGAGCCCGTGGCCCACCGCCTCGTGCAACATCACGCCGGGCCAGCCATTGGCAAGCACGATGTCGAGGGTGCCGGCCGGGGCGGGGACGGCCTCCAGATTGACAAGCGCCTGCCGCAGCGCTTCGCCCGCCGCGTGGCGCCAGGAATCTTCGGCGATGAATTCGCTGAAGCTCTTGCGCCCGCCCATCCCGTAGGAGCCGCTTTCCTGCCGGTCTCCGTCGCCGACCACCACGGAAATATGCATGCGCACCAGCGGGCGGATATCGCGCGCGATATGCCCGTCCGCGCGCAGGATTTCCACCTGCTGCCACGAAGCGGCGAGCGAGGCGGTGACCTGCCGCACACGGGGGTCCTTGGCGCGCAGCCAGCCGTCGATGTCCTGAAGGAGCTTCGCCTTTTCCTCAAAGCCGGGAGCGGCGATTGGATTGTCCTCGCCATAAAGGTGCTGATTCGTGCCGGCGGGTGGTGCGGCCAGAGTGCCCGAATAGCCGTGCTTTACGGCGGAAACCGCGTCGGCCGCGCGCAGCAGCGCCGCCTCGGACAGATCGCGAGAATGGGCATAGCCCGTCGCCTCGCCGGCAACGGCGCGCAATCCGAAACCCATGTCGGTGTTGAAGCTCGCCGTTTTCAGCCGTCCATTGTCGAAGACCAGCGCCTCGCCCTCGCGGTATTCCAGGAACAATTCGCCGTCATCCGCGCCGGAAATGGTCTGCGATACGATGGATTTGAGCTTTTCGGGCGAGGTGTCGAACGAATCGATGAGGGAACGGGACATGGGGCGGTATCCTCTTTTTCACCTCATCCATGTAGAGAGGAGCGGCGGGATGATCCAGCCCTTGCGCGGATTGCTTTGGCCCGAATTTGCCTTGCGTGGAGATGCTGAGCCCCTTCGCGCCCCCCTCTGGCCTGCCGGCCATCTCCCCCACAAGGGGGGGGATTATGCCGGCCGCCGTCTCTCCACTCTTTCTGCAACGCCAGTGATTGGCGAAAGTGCTGATGACAGCCGATCTCCCCCCTCGTGGGGGAGATGGCCGGCAGGCCAGAGGGGGGCGCGAAGAGGCAAGAACCTGTCCCATGATGCGTCCATCAAAGTTCAGGACAATTACCTGCCCCCCAACGGCGCAGTGAAATGCGGCTAGCGCGGCAGGGCGTCGAAGCCTTCGCCGAAACCGTTGAGGTCGACAGGAATGCCGATTCCTTCCTCCGGCGTCTGGAACACGATGAAAGTGGCCGACTTCCCGGTCCTGAGCGTCTGCAGAAGCTGATCTTCCAGAATAACTTCCGCATAGCAGCCGTCCTGGAAGCAGCGGACGAAATAGGCCCTGCCGATATCCTTGCCGTCCACGTTCAGCCCGAGCCCGTTGGGGAGCAACACGCCGAGCGGCGCCAGAACACGCAGGAGCTCGGCCTTGTTGTCGGCGGTGCGAAGAACGACGACAGAAAGGCCAACCTCCGGCCTGTCTTCCGCCACCACATTCTGCATCATCGCGCATTGTTCGCTGGAAGCGCCTGCCGGCGTATCGCAGACGATCGACCAGGCGCCATGGGTGGAACGCACATTGCCGCTTTGCTGAGGCTGTTGCTGTTGGGCGGCAGAAGGAAGTGCCGTGCTCAGGATCAGGGCAATCGTCGCCGCACATGCCAACAGACGCATAGGAACCTCACTACTCTCCGAATCGGGACAATTTACCCTGCCGCTCGCCAGGCGGGAAGGGCGCTGCGCAGGATCGACCGGGCGGCCATGCGTTACTCTCACATTTCCCCAGGAATCGGACAGAACTGCGGCGCGGCCTTGCACCCGCGCCTCCCATGCCTGCCATGGCGCCAGCGCAAAAATGCCGCATCTGAGGCAAGACGCCTTTCTTGCGGTTCTTATAAGAGTATGATTTGAACGCGCCCATAAGAGCCAGGAATCTCAACAGGGCTTTCCGGGGGCGCTGCATTTTGCCATAGCGCAATCGAGCAGCCGCGGTAGGCGGGTTGATCGGGAGATGACGAGGGTGATGAAGAAATTTGCAGCAGGCGTTGGGGCTCTGTCGCTTTCCGCGAGCGGTGCTTTCGCCGCACAGCCGCAGCCTTGGGAAATGCGCTTCCAGAGTGCCGCGACGGAAATTATGCGGGAAATCACCTGGTTTGAGGAATACACGCTCTGGTTTGTCGGCCCGATCGTGCTCCTCGTGATGGCGCTGCTGGCTTGGTGTATCTTCCGCTACCGCGCGAGCGCCAATCCGGTGCCCTCGCGCACCAGCCACAATACGCTGATCGAGGTGCTGTGGACCGTCGGACCCGTGGTGGTGCTCCTGTTCCTTGCGATTCCTTCCTTCCAGCTCCTGACCCATCAGTACACGCCCGATGAGGAACCCACGCTGACGGTGAAGGCGACGGGCGTGCAGTGGTACTGGGATTATGAATACCAGGATGCGGAAAACCCGCTCAGCTTCACCTCGCTTTTGCTGCAGGATGGTGACCGTGCAGGCGCCGGCAAGGAAAATGTGGCGCAGTATCCGCGCCTTCTTGCGGTCGACAACGAGGTTGTTGTGCCGGTCAACACGACGGTGCGCCTGCTGGTGACGGCGAGCGACGTCATCCACGCTTTCGCCATGCCCTCCTTCGGCATAAAGGTCGACGCCGTTCCGGGGCGCATCAATGAGACCTGGTTCAAGGCTGAGCGAGAGGGGCTTTACTACGGTCAGTGCTCGGAGCTTTGCGGCAAGGACCACGCATTCATGCCGATTGCCATTCGCGTCGTGTCGCAGGAACAGTACCAGACCTGGTATGCCGCCGCGCAGCAGGATCTTACCGGCGCCAATCGCGCTTTGATGGCGGCAATCGAAAACGGCAAGGACAAGATCGCCGCCGCCCAGTAGCGGCAGAGCGACCAAAGGATAATGGAGCGGTAGGATATGGCAGGCGCTGCAGCGATTAGCGACCACGACGACCACAAGCCGAGAGGCTGGGTCCGCTGGGTCTACTCCACCAATCATAAGGATATCGGCACGCTTTACCTGATCTTCGCGATCATTGCGGGCATCATCGGCGGCTTTCTGTCGGTGATGATGCGCTGGGAGCTCGCGGAGCCCGGAATCCAGATTTTCCATGGCCTCGCTTCAATGGTCTATGGATATGAGGGCGCGGCCGCCGTCGATGCCGGCAAGGAGATGTACAACGTCTTCACCACCGGCCACGGCCTCATCATGATCTTCTTCATGGTCATGCCGGCGCTCATCGGCGGGTTCGCCAACTGGATGGTACCGATCATGATCGGCGCGCCGGACATGGCGTTTCCGCGCATGAACAACATTTCGTTCTGGCTCCTGCCGCCAGCCTTCATTCTGCTGCTCTTGTCCATGTTCGTGCCGGGCGCTCCGGGCGGCTATGGCGCCGGCACCGGCTGGACCATCTATCCGCCTCTGTCGACCGTCGGTCACCCTGGCCCCGCCGTGGATCTTGGAATCCTGGCGCTGCACATCGCGGGTGCCTCGTCGATCCTTGGCGCCATCAACTTCATCACCACCATCTTCAACATGCGCGCGCCGGGCATGACGCTGCATAAGATGCCGCTCTTTGCCTGGTCGGTGCTCATCACGGCGTTCCTGCTGCTCCTCTCCCTGCCGGTCCTGGCGGGCGGCATCACCATGCTTCTGACCGACCGGAATTTCGGCACGACCTTCTTCGCGCCGGATGGCGGCGGTGACCCCATCCTGTTCCAGCATCTGTTCTGGTTCTTCGGTCACCCTGAGGTTTATATTCTGATCCTGCCCGGCTTCGGCATCGTCAGCCACATCGTATCGACCTTCTCGCGCAAGCCGGTCTTCGGCTACCTCGGAATGGCCTATGCGATGGTAGCCATCGGCGCGATCGGCTTCGTCGTGTGGGCGCACCACATGTACACCACCGGCCTCTCGCTAGACACGCAGCGCTACTTCGTCTTCGCCACCATGGTGATCGCGGTTCCGACGGGCGTGAAGATCTTCTCCTGGATCGCCACCATGTGGGGCGGTTCGATCTCCTTCCGCGTGCCGATGCTGTGGGCGATCGCCTTCATCTTCCTGTTCACCGTCGGCGGCGTGACCGGCGTTCAGCTCGCCAATGCCGGCCTGGACCGGGCCATGCACGACACCTACTATGTCGTGGCGCACTTCCATTACGTGCTTTCGATGGGTGCGGTGTTCGCCATCTTCGCCGCCTGGTACTACTGGTTCCCGAAGATGACGGGCTACATGTACAACTCCTTCATCGCCCGGCTGCATTTCTGGATCACCTTCATCGGCGTGAACCTGATCTTCTTCCCGCAGCATTTCCTGGGCCTTTCCGGCATGCCCCGCCGCTATATTGACTACCCGGATGCCTTCGCGGGTTGGAACCAGGTTTCTTCCTACGGTTCCTATCTGGCGGCCATTGGCGTGCTGGTATTCCTCTATGGCGTGATGGAGGCCTTCGCGAAGAAGCGTGTCGCAGGCGCCAATCCCTGGGGTGAAGGTGCAACCACGCTCGAATGGCAGCTTCCCTCGCCGCCGCCCTTCCACCAATGGGAAGAGCTGCCGAGAATCCGCTAAGGAGCATCGCGCGGCCTGGATAGATCCCGGGCCGCGCTAGTTATAGGCGACAGAAAAGCATGGCACTGGTCGAGCGCGAGCATATGAAGGAAGACGCGGGCCGCCTCTCCGAGGCGACTGCCGGCGACTTCATCGCGCTTTTGAAGCCGCGCGTCATGTCGCTCGTCGTCTTCACCGCCTTTGTGGGCATGGTGCTGGCGCCCGCAAATCCTCACCCGTTCCTCGCGCTGATTTCCATCCTGGCCATTGCCGTGGGCGCGGGGGCGTCGGGCGCGCTCAACATGTGGTACGATGCCGATATCGATGCCGTGATGGCGCGCACGGCCGGAAGACCGGTGCCCGCTGGCCGCATCGCCCCCGGCGAGGCGCTGGGCTTCGGTCTTTTTCTTTCGGCCTTCTCCGTCGGCACACTCGGGCTGATGGCCAATTGGCTCGCCGCGAGCCTGCTTGCCTTCACCATCTTCTTCTATGTGGTGATCTACACGATGTGGCTGAAGCGCTCGACGGCGCAGAACATCGTGATCGGCGGGGCCGCGGGCGCGCTGCCCCCGGTTGTCGGCTGGGCGGCCATGACCGGAAGCGTCAGTTTGGAAAGCCTGGTGCTTTTCCTGATCATCTTCCTTTGGACCCCGCCGCATTTCTGGGCGCTCGCTCTCTTCAAGGAAGGCGATTATGAGCGGGCGGGTGTCCCGATGATGCCCAATGTCGCGGGTGCCGCTTCGACGCGCAGGCAAATTTTTGCCTATTCTGTTCTGGTGGCAGTGAGCGGCGTTCTGCCCACGGCCATGGGGTTCGCGAGCCTGTCTTACGGTGCTGTTGCCGCGGCGCTCGGCGTCGCTTTTGTCTGGTATTCCTGGCGCGTGCTGGCGGCCAAGGGGCAGGACCCGGCGCTGCGGCCCGAAAAGGCGCTTTTCGGCTATTCGGTTCTCTACCTCTTCGCCATCTTCGCTGCGCTGCTGTGTGACGGCCTTGTCGAGCGGTTCGGAGCCTGAGATGCCGGACAAGGATCGCGTGAAGCCGACGGAGGCTCAGTTGAAGGCCCGACGCAGCCGGTCGATTGCGATCGCTCTTGCGCTGATCGCCTTCGTGGTCATCGTTTACCTGGGTACGGTGCTCAAGCTTGGCCCGGCCGTCTTTAGCCGGGGGATGTGAGGATAGGATGACGAGCCCTGCCAATCCTTCCGAAGTCACTCGCGACCGGCGCAACCGCGGTGTCGCGTTTGTCTGCGCCGGGGTTTTCGTGGCGATGGTGGGCATGTCCTTCGCCGCCGTGCCGCTTTACCGGCTTTTCTGCCAGGTCACTGGCTACGGAGGCACGACCCAGCGGGTGGAGCAGTATTCGGACACCATCCTCGACCGGACGATCAATGTGCGTTTCGATGCGAACACCAGCGGCGTTCCCTGGGAGTTCAAGCCCAAGCAGCGCGAGATCACGCTGCGGATCGGCGAGACGACGGAAATCGCCTATGTCGCCCGCAACAACGCCCCGACCACGACAACGGGCACGGCCACCTACAATGTCGCGCCCGCTTTGGCGGGAGCCTATTTCAACAAGATCGAATGCTTCTGCTTCACAAAACAGTCGCTGGAGCCGGGGCAAACCTATGAAATGCCGGTGCAGTTCTTTGTCGATCCAGAGATCGTGAACGTACCGGAACTGAAAAATCTGAAGACCATCACGCTTTCCTACACCTTCTACCCGAATAATCAGGAGTCGGCGGAAGGGCCGGCTGAAGGTGCGGCAAAGACCCAGAAGCTCGGGGGATAAAATGGCAGACGCCCACGCAAAAAAACACGATTACCACATCATCGATCCGAGCCCCTGGCCATTCATCGCCTCCGTCGGCGCGCTAGTCATGGCGCTGGGTGCCATCGCGTGGATGAAAGCGGCACAGGGCAGCTCGTTCCCGGTCTTCGGGATCGACCTTGCGGCATCAAGGTTCTGGCTGTTCCTGATCGGCCTCCTGATCATCCTCTACACCATGTTCTCGTGGTGGAGCGACACGATCAGGGAAGGGCAGGAAGGGCATCATACGGCTGTCGTATCGCTTCATCTGCGCTACGGCATGATCATGTTCATCGCCTCCGAGCTTATGTTCTTCGTGGCGTGGTTCTGGGCGTTTTTCGATGCAAGCCTCTTCCCTGGCGATCCATCTCAGGTAAGCCGCGCGGAGTTCACGGGCGGAACCTGGCCGCCGCACGGGGTGGAAGTGCTCGATCCTTTCCACCTGCCGCTTTACAACACGATCATCCTGCTGCTGTCGGGCACGACGGTCACCTGGGCGCACCATGCGTTGCTTGAGAACGACCGCAAGGGGCTCGTGGCCGGGCTTGCCGTCACCGTGGCGCTTGGCATCCTCTTCAGCTTCGTGCAGGCCTATGAATATATGCACGCGCCGTTTGCCTTCAGCGATTCCATCTATGGCGCTACCTTCTTCATGGCGACCGGCTTCCATGGTTTCCACGTGATCGTCGGCACCATCTTCCTTGCCGTCTGCCTTCTTCGGGCCATGGCGGGGCAGTTTACGCCGAAGCAGCACTTTGGTTTCGAGGCTGCGGCCTGGTATTGGCACTTCGTCGACGTGGTCTGGCTGTTCCTCTTCGCCTTCATCTATGTCTGGGCGTCGGCGGGTGCCACAATCGCGCATTAGGAAGAGCTTTGAATGCAAAGGGGGCGGCCGCTGGGAAGGCGGCTGCCCCTTGCTTTTTGGAATACCGCAATAGGGCGGAAAGAGTGCTTGGACCGGCCGAATGACTGTTGAGCATAATGGTGAAAGACGGCGTGTCTGGCTGCTGCTTGCCTTCAGTGTCCCCGTTCTGCTCATTCTGCTCGCGCTCGGCACCTGGCAGGTCCAGCGTCTCCACTGGAAGGAGGATCTGCTTGCCCGGATCGATGAGCGCATCGCTTCTGAGCCGGTGCCGCTCGACGAAATTTCCAGCGTTTATGAGCGGGGAGGGGATGTCGATTACCGCCCGGTCGTTCTTTCGGGCACATTCCTGCATGAGCGCGAGCGCCATTATCTTGCCACCTGGGAGGGCCAGTCCGGCTTCTTCGTGCACACCCCTCTTCGGCTCGGGAACGGCAGGTATATTTTTGTCAATCGCGGCTTCGTACCCTATGACCGCAAAGACCCCGCGGTGCGGCAGCAGGGGCAGGTGGGAGGCGAGATCGCGATCGTCGGGCTGGCGCGCGCCGCGCCGGCGCAAAAACCTTCTTTCCTGGTTCCCGACAATGATCTGGCCAAGAACATCTTCTATTGGAAGGATCTCGGCGCGATGACCGCTTCGGCGGGGCTCGACGCGTCGGAAACCTATCCCTTTTATGTGGATGCCGGCGACGCTCCCAATCCCGGCGGCTTGCCCGTGGGCGGTGTCACCCTCATAAACCTGCCCAACAACCACCTGCAATATGCGCTCACCTGGTACGGGCTGGCATTTGCTTTGGTATGCGTTTTGGTGGTCTGGTTCCGCCGCGGGCGGAACGGGGGTCGCGAACAGGCTTGACAGGGAATGCCGGCCACTCCCACTTACCGGCGGTGAAACAGAGGCATCGAATGAGCGCGGACAAGCAGAAATTGACGATAAGGCTGTGCGGCCCGCGTGGCTTTTGCGCTGGTGTTGACCGGGCGATCCAAATCGTCGTGCTCGCGCTCAAGAAATACGGGCCCCCCGTCTATGTGCGCCACGAGATCGTGCACAACCGCTACGTGGTCGAAGGTCTGCAGCAGCGCGGCGCCATCTTCATCGAGGATCTGGACGAGATCCCCGAGGAGCATCGCGAGCGCCCGGTCGTCTTTTCGGCCCACGGCGTGCCCAAATCCGTGCCGGCCGATGCCCAGGCGCGCAATCTCTTCTATCTCGATGCGACCTGCCCCCTGGTTTCGAAGGTGCACAAGCAGGCCATGCGGCACCAGCGCCTCGGCCGCCACGTGCTTCTGATCGGCCATGCCGGCCACCCGGAAGTGATCGGCACCATGGGCCAGTTGCCTCACGGTGCCGTCACACTGATCGAGACGGTGGAGGATGCACTTCACTTCCCTCCGCCTGCGGGCGTCGAGCTTGGCTATGTAAGTCAAACCACGCTTTCGCTGGAAGATACGGCGGAAATTATCAGTGCGCTGGAGCGCAGATTCGATAACATCCATGCTCCGGCTGCGGAATCCATCTGCTATGCGACGACCAACCGGCAGAACGCCGTGAAGGCAGCCGCGCCGGGTTCGGATCTTTTCCTGGTCGTTGGCGCGCCCAATTCCTCCAATTCCCGCCGCCTGGTCGAAGTGGCGGAACGGGCAGGGGCCAGGCGTGCGCTCCTGGTGCAGCGGGCCTCGGAAATTCCGTGGGAAGAAATCGCCGACCTTTCGGTGCTCGGGCTTTCTGCGGGGGCTTCGGCGCCGGAAATCATCGTGGACGAGATAATCGCCGCCTTTGCCGACAGTTATGACGTATCGGTGGAACTCGCCATCACGGCGGAGGAACCGGAGAATTTTCCCGTTATGCGGGCACTGCGCGACGTGGAGCTGACCAAGGCGGACATGGCCTTCGTCAATGGCGTGGGATAGGACGAATGGCTCATTCGGCTGAGTGGAGAAGGATGGCGCTTATTCACACCCCCCTCTGGCCTGCCGGCCATCTCCCCCTCAGGGGGGGAGATTACGCCGACCGCTTGCTTCAGCATGGACACAGCAACGGTGAAACTCGGCGAAAGCAATCGTGGCAGCCGATCTCCCCCCTTGAGGGGGAGATGGCCGGCAGGCCAGAGGGGGGTGCAGAATGGCAGAACCCTCTGCACAGATTTCTCCTGGTACATTAAATGGCCGTCTATACAGATATTTCCGAAGAGGAACTTACCGCATTCCTGCGCCATTATCCGGTTGGCAAGCTTCTGTCCTACAAGGGCATCGCGGAAGGGACGGAAAACTCCAATTATCTCCTGCACACGACGGCTGGCGCCTATATCCTGACCCTTTATGAGCGGCGGGTCGACCGGAGCGATCTGCCCTTCTTCCTCGGCTTGATGGAGCATCTGGCGAGAAAGGGCGTGTCCTGCCCGCTGCCGGTCAAACGGCTTGACGACGGCCTGATCGGCGAGCTTGCCGGCCGGCCGGCCGCGCTCATTACCTTTCTTGAAGGGATGTGGATGCGCCGGCCGACCGCCCTGCATTGCGGGCAGGTGGGCAAGGCGCTTGCGGACCTGCACCAGGCCGCGGAGGACTTCCCCTTGAAGCGTCCAAACGCGCTCGGCCCGGAAGGGTGGCGGCGGCTTTGGGAGGGCGCAAAAGCGCGCGCGGATGAGGTGGAGCCTGGCCTCGCCCGGGAGGTGGATGCCGAGTTTGCCCTCCTGGAGAGAGACTGGCCCAAGGATCTGCCTTCCGGCGTCATCCATGCTGACCTTTTCCCCGACAATGTCTTCTTCTTGGGAGGCGAGCTTTCCGGGCTGATCGATTTTTATTTTGCCTGCAACGACCTCCTGGCCTACGACCTTGCCACCTGCCTCAACGCTTGGTGTTTCGAGAAGGACATTTCCTACAATCTCACCAAGGGAGCTGCACTTTTGGCAGGCTACCAGGCGGTGCGTCCGCTGACGCGGGAGGAGATCGAGATGCTGCCTCTGCTGGCGCGCGGATCCGCGCTCCGTTTCATGCTGACGCGTCTTTATGACTGGCTGACGATCCCCGATGGCGCGCTGGTGAAAAAGCGCGATCCGCTGGAATATCTGCGCCGGCTGCGCTTTCACCGGCAGGTCAGGACCGCCTCTGAATACGGGATCGAACTGGCGTGAAGCGGATCGAGATCTTCACCGATGGCGCTTGTTCCGGCAATCCCGGTCCGGGCGGCTGGGGGGCGATTCTGCGCTACAACGGCACGGAAAAGGAACTGTACGGCGGCGAGGCGGACACCACCAACAATCGAATGGAGCTGACCGCAGCGATCGAGGCTCTGGAAGCCTTGAAGGAGCCCTGCGAGGTCGACCTTCACACGGACAGCAACTACCTGCGCGACGGCATTTCCGGTTGGATCGAGGGCTGGAAGCGCAATGGCTGGCGGACGGCCGACAGGAAGCCGGTGAAGAATGCAGAGCTTTGGCAGGCTCTGGATGAGGCTCGCCGGCGCCACAAGGTGCACTGGCACTGGGTGCGCGGCCATGCCGGGCACCCGGAGAACGAGCGCGCCGATGCCTTGGCCCGCGCCGGCATGGCCCCGTTCAAGAAGAAAAAGGGGGGCGACACGGCCTCTTCCGAGGAAGGAAGCGCGCGCCGCCGCTAGAGCATGAGGTTGATCAAAGCTGCTCCAGAATGCGGGCCGCGCCGCTCGTCACCGCCTGGCCGGGAACTTCCTCGACGTTGATCGCCTTCACGATGCCATCCTCGACGATCATCGAATAGCGCTGCGAACGCAGGCCCATGCCTCTCGCGGAAAGATCGAGATCGAGGCCGACCGCGCGCGCGAAATCGCCGCTCCCGTCCGCCAGGAAAACCAGCTTGTCCTCGGCGCCTGTGAACCTTGCCCACGCACCCATCACGAATGCATCGTTGACCGAAACGACCGCCACCGCGTCGATGCCGCGCGATACTATCGCATCGTAATTTTCGATGAAGCCGGGCAGATGACTGTTGCTGCAGGTGGGCGTGAATGCGCCCGGCACTCCGAATAGCACCACCTTGCGGCCGGCAAAGAAGTCTCTCGTGGTCGTCTCCTCGGCGCCATTGGGCGTGGCCTTTTTGATGGTGACGTTCGGCAGCCGTTCGCCAACGGAAATGGTCATGCAATATCTCCCTGGGATCAATGAGAACTTTTAAGACGCAACTCCTGATCGAAGATGCTGTTGCGGCCGGGCACCATAGGCGATCGGTCAGGGAAGAGCAATTTGCCCGGCCACCGCCTTGCCCCCCGATACCAGCGTGTATTCGATTGTCAGCGGCTCCTTGAATAGGGCGGGGTCGCCCAAGGATTTGGCGGTGAAGATGGCGCTCGTCTCCTGCCGCTCCTGAAGTTTGGGCATGGTGATCTGCACCTGCGCGGGCGGAGCCACGAAAAGGGCAGGATGCTGCGTGTCGGGAGGCAGCTTCACATGAAATTCCATGTGAGATCGTTCGCGAAGAACTTCGCTCACGCCGAAATCCTCGCGCGCCGGGCCAGGCAGCGCGGCGAATGCGGCCGCCACGGCGATCGCGTCGCCGGCATTGTCCGGATCCGTCCCCGCATCGAAAGAGAAGGGTAATTCAACCGGAATGCAGACCGTCTCGCACACGCCCAGGAAAATCTTACCTTCGATGATCCCGGCAGTGCCGGCCTTGGGAAAATCGAAGATCACCGGCAGGCTCACGGGGTGCTTGTAACCGGCCCAGCTTGCATAGGCGTCGCTGATGCGTTCGGGCGCGGGAAAGAAGAGCTCGGCGGACCGCGCGTCCGATGTCGGCGCAAGCTCGATCTCGGGCGGCACGCCGGCTTCCCCGGGAGCGCGCCAATAGGTCTTCCAACCCGGCTTCAGCCTGATCTCGACCGCACCGCGCAGCGCGCCCTTTTCGTCGCTGAGGCCGGAACTCACGATGCGGATGGCGGCCCCGTCGCTCTCCATCCATGATGTAGACGAAGCGGTTGCCGGCGCAATCAGGGCAAGAAGGATGGGCAGGGCGGCGGTCAATCTAAATTGCATGGCGCGCACAATGGCGGTGGAGCGTGATGATTGCAACGCGTGCGAGGCACTGCGCTACTCATTTTGATGTGATCATGGAAGGCAGCGCTCACTACAGCCTAGCGTCTTTCAAGCTTCGCCGAAAAAGAGTAGGTTTAAGCCATGATACAGACGATCTCCGCAGACGGAATTGGTTACGGCGCCACGCTGCAAAACCATTTCCTCATCGCCATGCCTGGCATGCGCGATGAACGCTTTGCGCGTTCGGTAATCTATATGTGCGCCCACAATGCCGAAGGCGCGATGGGCATCATCATCAATCGCGGCCAGCAGCTCGGGTTCACGGACATTCTGGTCGAGCTTGGCATTCTGGAGCGAAGCCAGTCGATCCGTCTGCCGGCGCGTGCGCGCAATATCGCCGTCCGCAGTGGCGGTCCGGTGGACCGCAGCCGCGGCTTTGTTCTGCATAGCGACGACTACGTCGTCGAATCCTCCATGGCCGTTTCCGAGAAGATTTGCCTCACGGCAACAGTGGATATTCTGCGCGCCATCTCGACGGGGCGCGGCCCGAGCCAGGCGTTGATGGCGCTCGGCTATTCGGGCTGGGGCGCGGGACAGCTGGAGGCCGAAATCGCGGACAATGGTTGGCTTGCCTGTCCCGCTTCGCCGGAACTGCTTTTCGATGCCGAGATCGATACGATCTACGATCGGATTCTCGCCGCAAACGGCATCGATCCCTTGCATCTGAGCCAGGTTGCCGGTCACGCTTGACCTCGCGTACCGACCCCGCGGCTTATGGGAACCTCAGGGAAGCCCAATAACCAGTTGCCGCTAGGGCGAAAAGCCAGAGAGCGATGATAAGTGTTGCGGCGGTTAGGCTGCGCGGTCGGTCATCGCGGGAAGAAGCCTGCTGCCGGTATTCCGACATCAGATCGCCGGGGATGAGGCTTATCGCGAGCGAGATCCCGAACGGCACGATAATGAGATCGTCCAGATATCCCAATACGGGAATGAAGTCGGGTACAAGGTCGATCGGGCTCAGCGCATAGGCCGCCACTGCTCCGGCGACGGCCTTGGCATACCAAGGCGTTCGCGCGTCCCCCGCTGCGATCCAGAGCGCCAGCACGTCGCGCTTGAGCGCCTTCGCCCAAACCCTGATTCTCTCCAGCGTGGCATTCATCACAATCCCTGTGCCGAATTTCAGGCCGGCTGAAGCCTCTCGACCTCCACCGTCAGATGCGACAGTTCATGGATATGTGCGAGCTTCTGCCGATAGAAGGAAAGGGAGCGCGGTTCTTCGGTAACGACCGACACGATCGCGGCATGATGGCCGGGGCCAATCTGCCAGACATGAAGATCCGAGATCCGGTCCCCCTCCGCCTCGATCGCCTCGCGAATTTCCTGTGGCAGTTCTTCCTCCTCCGGCAGATAGTCGAGCAGAACGGCGCCTGCCTGGCGGATAAGCCCCCAAGACCAGCGGGCAATCACCAGCGCGCCGACCACGCCCATGATCGGGTCGAGCCAGATCCAGCCGTAGAGGCTGCCAAGCGTCAGCGCGATGATTGCGAGCGCGGATGTCAGCGCATCCGCAAGAACGTGGAGATAGGCCGCGCGGATATTGTGATCGGTGCCGTGCTTCTCGTGGCCATGGTGATGATGGTGTCCGTGATGGGCAGGGCCGTGGCTGTGCGATTGATCACCACCTAAAACCCATGCGCTGACAAGGTTCACCACAAGGCCGACGACGGCCACGGCGATTGCCTGGCCGAAGGATATGGGAATGGGATCGGTCAGGCGCATGACGCTTTCGTAACCGATGAAAAGAGCGATCAGCGCCAGGATCACTGCACTCGCAAAGCCGGCAAGATCCCCGAATTTGCCGGTGCCGAAAGTAAAGCGTGGATTATGAGCATGCTTGCGCGCGTAGTAATAGGCACCTGCCGCGATCAGCATGGCCGCCGCATGGGTCGACATGTGAAAGCCATCGGCCAGCAATGCCATGGAGCCGAACATCACGCCAGCGGCGATCTCGATCAGCATCATCGCGGCGGTAAGAGCGATGACGAGCCATACGCGGCGCTCGTTGCGCCTGTGACTCTCGCCCAGAAAGACATGGTCGTGCCCGAAGGAATCGGTATCCATATACGTTTTCATCGGTCCCTCACTTCATATAGGTGCGCAGCGCCGCAATGAGCTCCGCCGCGCCTTCGGCGGAAGGGGCCTCCCCGTCCGGATCAACGACATGAAAGCGGATATGATCTTCCATGAGTTCGAGCGTAAGCCCGTTGACCGCACCGCGCACGGAAGCGACGAGATGGAGAACTTCGCCACAGGGAGCGCCGCCCTCTAATGCCCGCTCCACCGCCTCCATTTGGCCGCGCAGTCGGCGAACCCTCGCAACCAGTTTCGCATTGTTCTTCTGTAGATGTGCCATAGCATAGGGGGGTACCCTATAGGCGCGGCGATGGCAAGCGAGTGTGTTTCCTCTTCCCTTGGCGGGGAAGAGGTAGCCCCGATTGCTGGTATTTCATGAGCCTTGCGATTCCCGGCCTTGGCGGAACCAAGGCCCGTGGAATCTGCAAGCGATGCTTGGATCAGCTCGCGGTGACGGGATTTTGCTCCGTCAGGAGCTTCAGGCAGGACTCTGCATCGGAGGGCGCCCCGAGATAGAAGCTCTGTCCGTATTCGCAGCCCATCTGGCGCAACTGAGAGAGGTCATGCTCGTCGGTTACGCCCTCGGCCACCACGGAAAGTCCAAGGTCATGGGCCATGGTGATCATGGATTTGAGCAGCACGTTTCCCTTCGAGCTCGGATTGTTCAGAAAGGTCTTGTCGATCTTGATCGTATCGAAGGGGAAGCGCGTGAGATAGGAGAGGGAGGAATAGCCCGTGCCGAAATCGTCGAGGGAGAGGCCGATCCCGAGCTGTTTCAGTTTGGCCAGCACGTGGGACGATTGCTCGGGATTATCCATGACGACGGATTCGGTAAGCTCCAGCCGGAAGCAGCGCGGCTTGATGTTCGCACGCGCCACGATGGAGCGCACGTCGCCCACCAGGTCGCGGCGGATGAACTGACGGCTGGACAAGTTGACCGACATAAAGAGCGGGACGTCCCCAAGCTGCTTCTGCCATGAATAAAGGTCTTCCGCCGCCTGCTGCATCGCAAACAGGCCAAGCTGGACAATCAGGCCAGAGCTTTCGGCGATGGGGATGAAGTCCGCCGGCGGAATCGTCCCGCGTCGCGGATGGTCCCAGCGCAGCAGGGCTTCGAAGCCCGCGACGGTGCCGTCTTCAAGCCGCACGATCGGCTGATAGGCCACCCTCAATTCCTTGCGGTCCACGGCCCGGCGCAGGTCAGATTCCATCTGCAGCCGGTCTGTGCCGATGGAACGGAAGGCCGGACGGAACGGCTCGATCCTGTCGCCTCCGAAACGCTTGGCCTGGTACATGGCCAATTCCGCATCCTTGATCATTTCTTCCGCCGAAGCCTGAACCGCGGTCCAGGAAACCAGGCCGATGGAGGCGGTGAGGATGATTTCGCGCTTGGCGAAGGTGATAGGGGACCTTATGGCCAGCCGCACGGCATCCGCGATGGCGGCGATTTGTGCCGGTTCCTGCTCGGAAAGAAGCATGACCGCAAATTGGTCGCCCGCCACGCGCGAGAGCGCGTCGCCGGGTTTTAAAAGCCGGTGCAGACGCCGCGCAATCGTCAGCAGGATGGTGTCGCCTGCGGAGATGCCGAGTTCGTCATTGACGTGCTTGAACCGGTCGATGTCGATGACGAGCACGGTCGGACGGATCTTCCTTTCCTTGCCGGCCATCGCAATGGTGGCATCGAGCCGGTTCAGGAAGAGCTCGCGGTTGGGCAGGCCGGTGAGATTGTCGTGCACGGCATCGTGCAGCAGGCGCTCCTCTGCCTTCTTCTGTTCGGTGACATCGACCATAGTGCCCACGCAGCGGATCACCTCGCCGTCCGAGCCCACCACGGGGCGAGCCCGCAGGGACAGCCAGTGATAGTGTCCGTCCGCGCCGCGTAGCCGGAAATTCTGCGCAATACGCCCGCGCCGGTGCTCCAGCACCATGTCCAGCGTCGTGCGGAAAGTATCCCGGTCGTCCGAGTGAAGCAGCGGCAGCCAGCTTCGTGCGGGTCCGTGCAGCGTGTTTGCCGCAAGGCCGAGCTGTTTGCTGATATCGGGCTTGGTGGTCACGCGGTCGCGCAGCACGTCCCAGTCCCAGACAACGTCGCCGGAACCGCTGATGGCCAGCGCCTGCCTTTCCATGTCGCTGAAAAGGCCCTGGAAAATCGCGCTGCCGGAAAGAGCGTGCTGCATGACGGTGAAGCCGATCAGAAGCACGATCAGGATGAGACCGCCGCTGATGGCCGGCTGCAGGATGTCGTTGTTCAGCGTTCCCGTCACCGCCATCCATGCCCCGGTGAGCCACACCAGAACCATTAGCCAGCTGGGGACGAGCATGATCGCCCGGTCATAGCCCTGCATTCCCATATAAACGATGAGGCCAAGGCCGATGACGGCGGTGGCGGCGAGAGAGAAGCGCGCGATCCCCGCCGCAATCGGCGGGTCGAAAACCGCAACGCCGGCGATGATGACGAGGACGAGTATCCAGGCCAGTGTTCCGTAGCTGAAGTGGTTGCGCCAGCGGGCGAGGTTCAGATACGCAAAGAGGAAAACCACGAAAGTCGCTGCGAGCGCCACCTCGGTGCCCGCCCGCCAGAGCTGCTCGTTGCCGGGCGATATATCGATGATGCGTGACAGGAAGCCGAAGTCGATCGAGATATAGGCAAGGATCGCCCAGGCGAGCGCGGCCGTGGCGGGAAACATCGATGTTCCCTTGACGACGAAAAGTACGGTGAGGAACAGCGCCGGCAGACCGGCGATCCCGATCACGATGCCCCGGAACAGCGTGTAGGAGTTCACCGTATCCTTGTAGGCCGCCGGGTCCCATAGATAGATCTGCGGCAGGTTGGGGGACGAGAGCTCCGCCACGAAAGTGACCACCGTGCCTGGGTTCAAGGTAACCAGGAATTCATCCGCATCGCTGCTTGGCTGACGGTCGAGGGCAAAACCCTCCGAAGGCGTGATGGCGGCGATGCGCTGCGACCCCAGGTCCGGCCAGATAATACCGGAACCGACCAGCCGGAAATGCGGCGCTACGATGAGCCTGTCGAGCTGCTCGTCGGTGGTGTTGGCAAGCGCGAAAACGGCCCAGTCGCCTGTCGAACGGCTATCCTGAGCCTCGACCTCGATCCGCCTGACGATACCGTCCGCGCCGGGTGCTGTGGAGACCTGGAAATTCTCGCCCTGGTCGCGGTGGATCTCGACCGCCTGCGACAAGTCGAGAGCGACGTCCTCGCGCGAGATCTTGATGGGTTCGACGGCGAATGCAGGAGCTGCAACAAAAACCAGCACCAGCCATAGGAGCATGGCGATTGCACCCGACATCGGCGGTCTGGTCTTGGACTTCAGCAAACTCAACCCCGTCTTGGTAGCGGCTGATACTCCCCAGCAATCAGCGCATAAAGGTGATGGTCCTGCCAAACGCCATTGATACGCAAATAGGACCGCAATAGCCCTTCGCGCTGGAATCCGGCTTTTTCAAGCAGGCGCATCGAACGCGTATTGCCGGGAATACAGGCCGCTTCCAGCCGGTGCAAGCTCAGCCGGTCGAATGCGAAGGGGATAACCTGCTGAAGGGCATCGTGCATGAGCCCCTTGCCCGCATATCGCTCGCCCATCCAGTAGCCGATGCTCGCCGACTGAGCTACGCCATGGCGGATATTGCTGAGCGAAATCCCGCCCACGAGCCGGCCCTCAGCCGTTTCGAAAATGAAGAAAGGAACGCCGGTACCCTGCTCATATTCGTGCTTGCCGCGCCGCAGCCGGTGGCGAAAGGAGGTGTGGGAAAGCTCGTCGGAAGCCCATCGGGGCTCCCAGGGTTCGAGGAAAGCGCGGCTTTCGGCGCGCAGGGCCGCCCATTCGGCATAGTCGCGCCCCATCGGCATGCGAAGCCGCACTCTCGGGCCCTCAAGCGCCGGCAGGCCTCGGCGAGAGAAGGGAAAGTGAAACATGCGGGCGCGGGCAGTTAGACGGCGAGCTTGCGCAGCACCGGACGCGAAGTTACCAGCGTATCGCGGATGGCCTCGAAGGGTGCGAGCGACCCCACCGGCCCGATCGCCGTGACGGTCGGCTTTGAGGAGAAAAGGCGGTTGGAAAGATCCGCCAGCCGCTCGACGGTGATACCCGCAAGGCGATCCATGAGTTCTTCCGTCTCGATGGGCCTGCCATAGAGCAGAAGCTGACGCGCGACCTGCGATGCGCGGCTGGCGGGGCTCTCGCGCGACATCATGAGGCCGGCGCGATACTGCGCCCGCGCGCGGTCGAGTTCCGCCTGATCGATTCTCTCGCCGGCCTTCTGCAGTTCTCCCAGGATCACAGGCATGAGTTCGCCCAGGTCGCTCTGCCCGGTCGCGGCGTGGACGCCGAAGACGCCGGTGTCCGAAAAGCCCCAATGGAAGGCATAGACCGAGTAGCAGAGCCCCCGCTTCTCGCGGACTTCCTGGAAGAGGCGCGAGGACATGCCGCCGCCGAGGATCATCGACAGCATCTGCGAGGCATAGAAGTCGCGCACATGATAGGCGCGGCCCTCGAATCCGAGGATGATCTGGGCGTCCATCAGATCGCGGTGCTCGCGGTAGTCCCCGCCCACATAGTTGGAATATTGCGGAACGGCCGTATCCGCCTTGTCGCGGAAGCTGCCCAGCCTAGCCTCCACCTCCCGCACGAATTCGTCATGGGTCACACCACCCGCCGCGACCACGACCATGCGGTCGGCGCCGTACTGGCGCTCCATGAAGCGGCGGAGCTGTTGGGACGTGAAGGACGCCACCGTGTCCGGCGTGCCGAGGATTGAGCGGCCGATCGCCTGGTGGCGGAAAGCGGTCTCGGTGAAACGGTCGAAAACCGCATCGTCCGGCGTGTCGTGGGCGGCGCCGATTTCCTGCAGGATCACGTGCTGCTCGCGTTCGAGCTCGTGCGGATCGAATTTGGAATCGGTGAGGATGTCGGCCAAGATGTCGATGGCAAGCGACATGTCGTCCCTCAGCACCCTGGCATAGAAAGCCGTGGTTTCCACGCTGGTGGCGGCGTTTATCTCCCCGCCCACATCCTCGATGTCAGTTGCGATTTGAAGGGCCGTGCGCTTCGTTGTGCCCTTGAAGGCCATGTGCTCGAGCAGATGGGCAATGCCGTGTTCGTCTTCCCGCTCGTTCCGCGATCCGGATTTCACCCACACGCCCAAAGCAACCGATTCAAGATGCGGAAGAGTTTCGGTTGCCACCGTCAAGCCGTTCGAAAGACGGCTCACTTCTACGCCCATATGTTACTCGCTTTCTATCCTTCCGCCCTTGCGTGGCGGCTGATGTGATCTTCCACCATTTTCAGGTCCGAGGGAAGGACCGTGTAAGTCTCCGTGCTCTCCATCAAGCCGCCCAGCCACTGGGGCAGGGCGGGCGAAATCCCGCAGGCCTCTGCGACGGCTTGCGGAAACTTCGCCGGATGCGCCGTCGAAAGCACGATCATGTTTTCGTGAGGCCGCGCGTGCTCGCGCGCGACCTTGAGCGCGGTCGCCGTATGCGGATCGGCGAGATATCCGCTCTCGCGAAGCGTGCCGGCGATTGTGGCGGCGGTTTCCTCCATGCTCACACGGCCGGCGGCAAACTCGTCCCTGATCCTGGCGAGCGTGTCATTTCCCAGGGTGAAGCTTCCGGACTGTTTCAGACCATCCATATAGGCACGGATTTCTTCCGCCTTCCTTCCGGATGCCTCGAAGAGCAGCCGTTCGAAGTTCGAGGAAATCTGAATGTCCATCGATGGCGAAGTTGTGGCGATAACGGGGCGTGTCGCATATTCCCCGCCGTCGAGCGTGCGCGCGAGAATGTCGTTCTCGTTTGTGGCGATGATCAGCCGGTCGATCGGAAGGCCCATGCGCTTGGCCGCATACCCGGCGAAAATGTCTCCGAAATTTCCGGTGGGCACCGTGAAGGAGACGGAGCGGTCGGGCGCGCCGAGCGAAATCGCCGAGGTGAAGTAGTAGACGATTTGGGCCAGGATGCGCGCCCAGTTGATAGAATTGACGCCGGAGAGCGACATTCGGTCGCGGAAGGCATGGTCGTTGAAGAGGCTCTTCACCATCCCCTGGCAATCGTCGAACGTCCCTTCGATCGCAAGCGCCTGCACATTCGCCGCGCCGGAGGTGGTCATCTGCCGCTGCTGCACCGGCGACACGCGCCCGTGCGGGAAGAGGATGAAGACATCCGCCCGTTTCGATCCGGCAAATGCATGGATGGCCGCACCGCCGGTGTCCCCGGAGGTCGCGCCGACGATGGTCACGCGCTGCCCCCGCTCGGCGAGCACGTGGTCCATAATGCGGGCGAGGAACTGCATCGCCACATCCTTGAAGGCAAGGGTAGGGCCGTGAAAGAGCTCCAGGACGAACTCGCCGGGCGCGGTCTGGACGATTGGGCAGACCGCCTTGTGGCGGAAGGTGGCGTAACTCTCGTCGATGATGCGCTTCAGTTCCTGATCTGGAACTTCCCCGCCGATGAACGGCCGGATCAGGGTGAGGGCGGCTTCTTCATAGGGGCGGCCCCGCAGGGCGCGGATTTCCTCCGGCGAGAAGCGCGGCCATTCGCGGGGAACATAAAGACCGCCGTCGCGCGCAAGCCCCGCGAGAAGCACGTCCGAAAAGCCCAGCACCGGCGCCTCGCCGCGGGTACTCACATATTCCATTGCCATTCATTTACTCCGCGCGAGAGCCGCCCATGAGAAGTTATTAACAGGCAGTCGAAATTTCACCGAGCGGTTGGTATAGAACAGCTACCTTGTCTTGGAAAAGTTCGGGGGCGTTCATTTGTTGAAGAAAGTTTTTGCTGCGGGGATGGTCCTGGCCGGTTCGGCTTTGCTTGCCGGCTGCCAGTCTGGCGGGTCCGGCGCGGGTGGGACTGGCGCAGGCGCTCAACCCCAAGGGGCTGATACCGCGGTGCGCGAAAGTGAGTTGCGGGCCTATTGCCCCGCGGTCACGGTTCGCGATGGCACGGCATTCAGCACCACCTATGAGCGCGGCGGCGAGGATGACCCGAACCGGGTCATCTATCTGTCTTCGATCTCCGAGACGACCCGGTCCTGCAACTATGGGACGGGCTCTGTCACCGTCGCCATCGCGGGCAGGGTCGTGCCTGGGCCAAAGGGGCGTGCGGGCAATGTTGCCCTGCCGCTTCGCGTCGTCATGTTGAGGGGGGATCAGGTTCTCTTCTCCCAGCTTTACCGCCATCCGGTGTCGGTTAGCGACATTTCCGGCGCGACTCAATTCGTGCTGACCGTGCCCGATGTCCCGGTGCCCGGCGGCATCGACCGCGGCGTCACCCTGCAGGTCGGCTTCGACGAGGGCAACGGGCGGTAGCCGGCTGTGAAGAGCAGAGGTCTCCCTCTCAATAATGGCGACTGGCGGCAAGGGCTGACTGCCGCGTTATCTCCCCCTTGATGGGGGAGAAAGCGATTACAACGCGTTAGCCGGAGCAACGCGAAGGCTAGGTGTTAGAAAAGTGAGGGCAATGACGGCAGGTCCTCACCCCTCCTCCGACCACTCCGAAAGCGCGGCAATGGTGGACTTGAGGTCGGCCATGCGGCTGATCGTGGTTTCGGCGCCCGCCTCCATCAGCATGGAAGCGTGCCGGGGGTGGCTGTGGGAAGCGCCGGTGAAGCCGATGACGCGCATTCCGGCGGTCCTCGCCCCCATGATCCCGTGGACGGAATCCTCGATCACGATCGTCCCCGCGGGCTCCGCGCCCATCTGCTCCGCCGCATAGAGAAACACGTCCGGCGCCGGCTTCGGCCGCTTGGTGGGCGTGGCGAGCGAGGAGAAGATGACACCTTCGAAAAAGCGCGCGAGATTCGTGCGCTGGAGCATGATGGCGATTCGCTCCTCGCTCGAATTGGAGCAGACGCATTTTTTAACTGAAAGCGAGGCGGCCGCCTCCGCTACGCCCGGTATCGCCTTCACCTCCGCGCGCAGCCTCTCGTCGACCTTGGCCTCCGCTTGCTTGATCATGGAGGCCTGTAGGAGCATCTGCGCCTCCTTCTCGATATGGATCATGATGTCCTTGAAGGTAAGGCCCGAATAGCGCTCCGCAATCTCGTCCGCAGTGATGTCGTAGCCCGCCTCGCGCAGCATCTCCGCCTCGACGCGAGCGGCGACGATTTCGGAATCGACGAGCACGCCGTCGCAATCGAAAATGACGAGATCAGGTTTTGGCATTGGCTCTACATCAACGAAAGTGGAGGGGACGCGAGGCCATAACCCCGAAGCGCATACGGATCAACCGGCTCGGTGAGGGGTGAAGCCCTATCTCGGCGGTTTCTACTCTCATAAGAGCGAATTGGTTCCCCGTCTTACGGAAATATTTACCCTCCTCGGTAACCATAACGGCCGGTAAAAAGTTGCGTCGAGGTTTTGCGTATGTCCGCTGTGCGTCCGCTTGAGGAGCTTTCCCCGCTTCCCGCCAAGGCCGATTGGCTGGACGATATCCTGAAAGGCGACTGTGTCGCCGCTCTTGAGCGGCTTCCCGAAAAGTCGGTGGACGTGATCTTCGCCGATCCGCCCTACAACCTCCAGCTCGAAGGGGCGCTCCATCGTCCCGACCAGTCCCTGGTCGATGCGGTCGACGACGAGTGGGACCAGTTCGAAAGCTTCGCCGCCTATGACGCTTTCACGCGAGCATGGCTTCTGGCGGCCCGCCGCGTGCTTAAGCCGAACGGAACCGTCTGGGTCATCGGCTCCTACCACAACATCTTCCGGGTTGGCGCGATCATGCAGGATCTGGGCTTCTGGATCCTGAACGACATCGTCTGGCGCAAGACCAATCCGATGCCGAATTTCCGCGGCCGCCGCTTCCAGAACGCCCATGAGACGATGATCTGGGCCTCGCGCGACCGCAACGCGAAGGGCTACACCTTCAATTACGAGGCCATGAAAGCCGCCAATGACGACCTGCAGATGCGGTCGGACTGGCTGTTTCCGATCTGCACCGGCAAGGAGCGGCTCAAAGACGCTGACGGTAACAAGGTCCATCCGACGCAGAAGCCGGAAGCGCTGCTTGCGCGCGTGCTCCTGTCTTCAACGAAGCCAGGCGATGTGGTCCTCGACCCATTCTTCGGCTCAGGCACCACCGGGGCGGTTGCCAAGCGCCTTGGCCGCCACTTTGTCGGCATCGAGCGGGACCCGGATTATATCGCAGCGGCCCGAGAGCGCATTGCGGCGGTGGAGCCTTTGGATCAAGCCGCGCTCGCGCCGATGGCGGCAAAACGTGAGGAGCCGCGCATCGCCTTTGCGAGCCTGCTGGACTCTGGCCTCGTGAAGCCCGGTATGCAGCTTTACGACAGCAAAAGGCGCTGGGCGGCGCATGTGCGGGCCGACGGCACGCTCGCAGTTGGCCCGGAGACGGGCTCGATCCACCGGCTCGGCGCCCGCGTCCAGGGCCTGGACGCCTGCAACGGCTGGACCTTTTGGCATTATGAGGAAAAAGGGGCGCTCAAGCCCATCGACGAATTGCGGCAGGTGGCGCGCCGCGGCCTGTAGGGCTGGGGGTGTAACCGGCCCCCCCTCTTGCGTTTTCCAAGCACTTGCTCCGGGACGAGCCCGCTCGCAATTGCAGGAAAACGCTTTCTCCCCCACCAAGGGGGAGATATCCTTGGCGCTGGCCTTGCCGCCAATTCGTGAACGTTCGCGATTTGCAAGAAGCGAAAGTGCAGAGTGCCTATCTCCCCCCTTGGTGGGGGAGAAAGCGATTTCAACATCTTAGCCGAAGCAGCGCGCAGGCTAAGTGTTAGAAATCGCAAGAGAGGGGGAGCCTCGATACGCCGCCACTCTCAAACCTCCACGGCAAACCGCCTCAAATCCTTCTTTAGCTTTTCCGCGCTTTCGAACTGCACGGCCTGCCACCCGGCTGCCTCGGCCCCGGCCACATTGGCGGCGTTGTCGTCGATAAAGAGCGTCGCCGCAGGCTCCAGCCCGAAGCTTGCCGCGTGGTGCTCGTAGATTTCCAGATCCGGCTTGATCAGCCTGATATCGCCCGAGACGGTCACCCCGCGCGGCTTGTTGAGGAAGGGAAAGCGCTGCCGCGCTTCCATGAAGGTATCGCCAGCGAAATTGGTCAGCATCGTCACATCATGGCCGGCTTCGATAAGGTCTTCCAGGATCGCGACGGTATCCTCGTAAGAATGCGACACCATTTCATGCCAGCAACGCCGGAAGGCGCGGATGTTCTCCTCATGCACGGGATGAAGCGCAATCAGCATTGCTTCCGCGTCTTCCCACGTTCGGCCGCGGTCCTGCTCCAGGTTCCAGTCATGGGTGCAGACATTGTCGAAGAACCAGCGTCGCTCTTGCGCATCGGGAATGAGCCGCGAATAAGGGATCTCCGGGTCGTAATGGATCAGAACCTTGCCGATATCGAAGACGATGTGGCGGATTTCGCTCATCGGGCGTCTTGTCTCCTTGTCTTTGTCGCGCCGGGTATAGCGGCCTCGATCGCTTTTTTCATGACGGTCGGCAGCGCTTCCCCGCGCAATTCGCGCGGTGCCGACCACCAATGGCCCGAGGGCGCTTCAAAATCCGGGACTTCTGCCCGGAATACGGAAAGATTGAGGGCAAAATGGGTGAAGACATGCGTGATCGCGCCGCAGCTCGTCCAACTGCCGGGGAAGGGGGCCGCTGCCCTGGTGCTCTCTCCATCCTGCCGGGCGGTCCAGGCGCTGGTCGGCACCTCGGTCATGCCGCCGAGCAGGCCTTTTTCCGGCCGCTGCCGCAGGAGAACCGAACCGTCCGCGCGCACCGCGACGAATGCCGCGCCTTGCCGCAGCGGCTTGTCCGCCTTGGCGGCCTTGATCGGGAACCGCTCCTGCGCCTTGAGGGCGCGAGCCATACAGTGCTCGCCGACCGGGCAAAGGATGCAGGAGGGCCGGCGCGGCGTGCAGATCGTGGCGCCCAGATCCATCATCGCCTGCGCGAAATCGCCGGGCCGCGCTTGCGGCAGCAGCGCTTCCACCACGTTGCGGATCTCCGGCTTGGCGGCGGGAAGCGGCGTCTCGATTGCCTTGAGCCGGGTGACCACGCGCTCCACATTGCCGTCTACCACCGCGGCCGGGCGGTTGAAGGCGATCGCCGCGATGGCCGCCGCCGTATAGTCGCCGATGCCGGGCAAGTCCTTCAGGCCGGCTTCGGTGGCGGGAAACCGGCCGCCGTGCCGCTCCGCCACCGCCTCGGCGCATTTCTTCAGGTTGCGTGCCCGCGAATAATAGCCGAGGCCCGCCCAGGCCTTCATGACGTCGTCGGTTTCAGCGGCTGCCAGCGCCTCGACGGTCGGCCAGCGCGCAAGGAACTTTTCGAAATAGGGTTTCACCGCGCTCACGGTCGTCTGCTGCAGCATGATCTCCGACAGCCAGACGCTGTAGGGATCGGGCCGCTCCCCACCCCGGATCATTGCGGGCGGCATGCGCCAGGGAAGGCGGCGATGGTGCCGGTCATACCAGAGGAGAAGGTCTTCGGCGAATGAGGTCTCATCCGCTGCCGGCCTTCGTTCCGCCGTCATTCGCTGTGTCATATTCGGGCGCAATGCGTTAGGTTTGCGTTTCCACCGAGGTAAAGCACATGACAGGGAAGATGCGCCCAGGCAATCCCATACCGGTGAGCGATCTCGCCAGCGCCTTGCTCGACCCGGTGCTCCGCCGCCGGGCCGGCCTGTCTGTCGACCTCGTCCAGTCCTGGCCGGAAATCGTCGGCGAAAGGCTCGCCTCCCGCACCCGGCCGGAAAAGATCGCCTGGCCGCGCAGGCTTCATGAGGACGATCCCTTCGAGCCCGCCACCCTCGTCATCGCCTGCGAGGGGCCGGCAGCGCTTCACGTGCAGCACGAGACGGGCGAGATCATCTCCCGCGCCAATTCTTTCCTCGGCTTTGCGGCGATCGGCCGCGTAAAGATCGTGCAGAAGCCGGTTTCTCCAGCCACGCCTAGCAGGAAGAAGGCCCTGCGGCCGTTAGCCGAGGCCGAGCGCAGGAGGATCGAAAGCCTGACGAGCGGGATTGATGATCCCGGCCTGCGGGAAAGCCTGGAAAGGCTCGGCGCCAGCATCCTGGCCTCGGCGAAGAAGCCGCCGCTCGCAAAGTCGTGAGCGCACTCTCGAAAATTATGCTTTGGCGGTGAAATCGAAATATCTTATTTCAGATCGGATCCAGCCCCATCTATGACGGCAGGGAATGCAGGAGACCAGGTGATTCGCATGATTGAAACGACGACGCGCAGGCGCTTTCTGATGTCGGTGGCCGCCATTCCGGCAGTTTCCTTGCTTGCTGCATGCAGCAACAACGAAGGGGAGCAGGCTCAGGCGGACGAGATTACCACCTCAGCCACCGCGCCGGAGCCTGAAGGCAGTGTCGATATGGCTAAGCTGCTTGAGCCGGGTGCCCTGCCGGAACAGGCGCAAGGGCCGGCCGATGCGCCGGTGACCATCGTCGAATACGCGTCGATGACCTGTCCGCACTGCGCTCATTTCCATGAAGAGACCTACCCGGCTCTCAAGGAGAAATATGTCGATACGGGCAAGGTGCGTTTTATCCTGCGGGAATTTCCCTTCGATCCCCGCGCCGAGGCAGGCTTCATGCTCGCCCGCTGCTCCGAGAGCAATTATTTTCCCATGATCGATGTGCTGTTCAAGCAGCAGCAGAGCTGGGCCGCGGTGCAAGATGCCCGCACCGCGCTCCTCAACATCGCCAAACTTGCCGGTTTTACACAGGAGTCCTTCGAGGCTTGCTTGACGAACCAGAAACTTCTGGACGATGTGAGAGCAGTGCGCGCGCGTGGCGCGGAGTTTGGCGTGGATTCGACGCCCACCTTCTTCATTAACGGGAAGAAGTATCCGGGAGCATTGTCGATTGAGCAGATGTCGGCGATTATCGATCCTCTGCTTTGATGTAGCCGATAGCGGTGGTCCGCCCGCGCGCATGGGTGCGCGGGCATGAAGTTCACGAAGCTTCGCCTTCTCGGCTTTAAATCCTTCGTCGAGCCGGGCGAGTTCGTGATCGAGCCGGGCCTGACGGGCGTCGTCGGGCCGAATGGCTGCGGAAAGTCCAATCTCGTCGAGGCGCTGCGCTGGGTGATGGGCGAAAGCTCATACAAGAATATGCGCGCCTCCGGGATGGACGATGTGATTTTCTCCGGTTCCGCCACCCGGCCCGCCCGCAACACGGCGGAAGTCACCCTTTTCCTTGATAATGCCGACCGCACCGCGCCGCCCGCCTTCAACGATGCTGACGAGCTGCAGGTTTCCCGCCGCATCGAGCGCGAGGCGGGCTCCGTCTACCGCATCAATGGCAAGGAGGCGCGCGCCCGCGACGTGCAGCTCCTCTTTGCCGACCAGTCGACCGGCGCGCGCTCGCCCTCCATGGTCGGGCAGGGGCGCATCGGCGAATTGATCCAGGCAAAGCCCCAGGCCCGCCGCGCATTGCTCGAGGAGGCGGCTGGCATTTCCGGCCTGCACACGCGCCGCCATGAGGCGGAGCTGCGGCTGCGCGGGGCGGAACAGAACCTCGAACGGCTCGATGATGTGGTGCGCGAGCTCGAAACGCAGATCGAGAGTCTGAAGCGCCAGTCCCGCCAGGCCGCCCGCTTCAAGAACATCTCGGCCGATATCCGCAAGTCGGAAGCCATTCTCCTCCATCTCCGCTGGACCCAGGCGAAGGAGCAGGAAGCGGAGGCGAAGTCTGCCCTCTCCCAGGCTACTGCGATGGTGGCCGAGCGCGCGAGCGCGCAGATGGAAGCGGCGAAGGAACAGGCGATCTCGGCCCGGCGGCTGCCGGAGCTGCGCGAGGCGGAAGCCGCCGCCGCGGCCACTCTCCAGCGCCTCACCATCGCCCGCACGCAGATGGAGGAAGAGGCCCGCCGCATTCGGGGCCGCGTGGCGGAACTGACCAAGCGCGTCGAGCAGCTCGATGCGGACGCCGCCCGCGAGGAGCAGATGATCCGCGACAATGCGGATGTCCTTGAGCGGCTGGAAGTGGAGGCGGAGAGCCTGCGCGAGGCTGAGGCCGGCGGCGAAGAGCGGGAGGCCGCGATTGCCGAAGCTGTCGCGGAGGCCGCCGCGGAACTTGCCGCCCACGAAGAATCCTTGACGACTCTTACGGCTGCCAGGGCTGAGGCCGCGGCCATCCGGTCGCAGGCCGAGCGCGCCCTCCGCGAAGGCGCCGAGCGGCGCGACCGCCTCATGCGCCAGCTGGAAGCCGCGGACCGTCAGCTTTCCGAAATCGCGGTCGAGATCGGACGGCTTCCCGACCCGGTGGAAAGACGCCTGGAACTGGAGGAGACGACAGCCGCCCAGGAGGCGGCGGAAGAGGCCGTGGCGCTCGCCGAGCAGGCGGTTGCCGATGCGCGTATGGCGGAAGCTGCCGCCCGCCCGCCGCTTGCCGAGGCACGAGCAGAGCTGCAACGCATCGAGACGGAGGCGCGCACGCTCGCCAGCATCCTGAATGCCGGCGGCAACGATCTCTTTCCCGCCGTTCTGGAGCAGGTGCAGGTGGAGCGCGGCTTCGAGACGGCGCTGGGCGCCGCTCTTGGCGAGGATCTGGACGCGCCCCTCGATCCGGCAGCGCCAGCCCATTGGGGTGACGTGGAGCCCGCCGGCGACGATCCGGCTCTGCCCGCCGGCGTTCGCGCTCTCAGCGAAGTGGTGCGCGCCCCGCGCCAGCTTGCGCGCCGGCTTGCCCAGATCGGCATTGTCGATGCGGGCGACGGCGCGCGCCTTCAAAAGGAGCTCAAGCCTGGCCAGCGTCTGGTAAGCCGCGAGGGCGTGCTGTGGCGCTGGGATGGGTTCATGGCGAGTGCTGATGCGCCTACCGCCGCCGCGCAGAGATTGGCCCAGAAGAACCGGCTTGCCGAGCTTGACAGCCAGGCCGTCGAGGCCACGCGCAAGCTTCGCGCCGTCGAGGAGGCTCTTTCCCAGGCCGAGACCTCAGTGAAGAACGGCACCGAGGCGGAGCGCGAGGCGCGGGAACGCCTGCGCGAGATCCAGCGTGCCGTCGCCGCCGCCCGGGACGCGCTCGCCGTCGCGGAAAAAGCGTCCGGAGAGCTAGCGAGCCGCCGGACGGCGCTTGAGGATGCGCGCCACCGGCTCGCGGAAGAATATGAGGAGGCGGTAAACGCAGTGGCCGAGGCCGAGGCAGCTTTCGCCACGGCGCCGGATATGGCCGATCTGCAGGCCCGGCTCGAACAGACCACCGCCGAGGTCGCTTCGGCAAGGGCGAAAGCCGCGGAGGCTCGCGCCGCCCATGAGGGGGTCAAGCGCGAGGCTGACGCCCGGCAGCGCCGGCTGGCGGGAATCGCGGAGGAGCGCAGCCGCTGGGCCGCCCGCGCCGAAAACGCGGACCGGCAGATCACGGCTCTGGGCGAGCGGCGCGCGGAGGCAGCCGCCGAGCTTGAAGCGCTCATGGAGGCGCCGGACGAGATGGAGGTGCGCGGCCGCTCGCTGCTGACGCAGATTTCGGAAGCGGAAGCCCTGCGCAAGGCCGCCGCCGACCGTTTGCAGGAAGCGGAGAACCGGCAGGCGGATCTCGACAAAAAGGCGAATGAAGCGATTCAAGCCCTTGCTTCTGCTAGAGAAAACAGGGCGCGCGCGGAAGAGCGCGAAGCGGCTGCGGAGGAGCGCCGGAGAGAGGCGGAAGCGCGCATTCAGGAGGCGCTTGGCGTGCCCCCGCATCTCGTCATCCGCCAGGCCGAGCTCAAGCCGGACGATCCGCTTCCCGACGCTGCCGAAATAGAAAAGCGGCTGGAGCGGCTGAAGATCGAGCGCGAGAGGCTGGGCGCCGTGAACCTGCGCGCCGAGGAGGAGCAGAACGAGCTTTCGGAGCGGCTGAACACCATTGTCTCGGAACGCGAGGATGTGATCGAGGCCATCCGCAAGCTGCGCCAGGCCATCCAGAACCTGAACCGCGAGGGGCGCGAGCGCCTGCTTGCCGCCTTCGACGTGGTGAATACCCAGTTCCGGCGCCTGTTCACGCATCTCTTCGGTGGCGGCACGGCGGAGCTGCAACTGATCGAGTCCGACGATCCGCTGGAAGCCGGGCTCGAAATTCTCGCCCGCCCGCCGGGCAAGCGGCCGCAGACAATGACGCTTCTTTCCGGCGGCGAGCAGGCGCTGACCGCCATGGCCCTGATCTTTGCCGTCTTCCTCACCAATCCCGCGCCGATCTGCGTTCTCGACGAGGTGGACGCGCCGCTCGATGATCACAATGTGGAGCGTTTCTGCAACTTGATGGATGAGATGGCGGCCTCGACCGAAACCCGCTTCGTCATCATCACGCACAATCCCATCACCATGGCGCGCATGAATCGCCTCTTCGGCGTCACCATGGCGGAGCAGGGGGTGAGCCAGCTCGTCTCGGTCGACCTGCAGACCGCGGAGCGCCTGCGCGAGGCTAGTTAACCCAGTGTGCCATGGCCGTAGCTGCGCACATACGCGGCGCTGTGTCGGAGAGATCAGATGAAAGCGGGTGAAGTCCTGATCTTGAGCGGACCGCCCGGCTCAGGGAAAACAACGACCGCGCAGGCACTCGCAATCCAGGCCGGCTCGCCGAAGGTGCATCTTCATGCCGACGATTTCTGGCATTACATCAAAAATGGCGCGATCGCTCCCTATCTGCCCGAGGCCCACAAACAGAATGGCGTCGTAGTCGATGTTCTCGCGAGAGTAGCGGAGGGATATGCCAGGGGCGGTTACTTCGTCGTTCTGGACGGCATCATCGGACCTTGGTTCCTGGAGCCATTCAAGGGGCTGGATGTGCCTCTTCACTATGCCGTTCTTCGACCACCGCTCGAAACCGCCATTCGGCGATGCCGCGATCGTGGCGGTGAAACTCTGACGGATCCCGAAGCAATCACGGCGCTCCATCAGCAGTTCTCATCGCTCGGTGAACTGGAGCGGCACGTCCTTTCAACCGCGGGACTTGATCGCGAGCAAATGCTAGAAGAGGTTATAGCGGCCCTTCAGCGAGGGGCGTTCCGCCTGTCACCCTGATTGGACGACCGGCTTCTGCGCTCCAAGCGCTGACCGCGGCTATTTGGCTGAAGGCCGACGCATAGTTATTTGTTGCGGCAAACGTCTCCACGACGCGCACGCGGCTGATGGCGAAAGGAGCAGAACGTGGAAGAACCAAACAGCATGGTGCCGGCGCTCGCCGGTGAGCTTTCGCTGGCCTTGAAAGCATTCCACCGTGCGCTCATCCTCGCGGAAGCGGGAGACGACCCGACGCTGCAGAATCCCTACACGCTGCTCTTTGCCGTCATCGGCGACCCGCGTTTCGCATGGACCAGCGGCCTTTCCCAGCTCATAGTGCGGCTGGATGAGATGCTGGCGGATGGCGAAATCTCATCCGTCGAGGATCTTCTGCCGTTCCGCGGCGAGGTTGCCCGCCTTCTGGGCGAGGAGGAAGGTGAGGACAGCGAATTCCGCCTACGCTACCTGATCGCGCTTCAGAACGCGCCGGATGTGGCGCTCGCCACCGGCGGCCTGCGGAAAATTCTTTCCAAGCTGCCGGAAGCGGCGCCATAGCCCTATTTCTCGCTCCAGACGGCAAGCTCGTTGCCCGCAGGATCGACAAAATGGAAGCGCCGCCCGCCGGGGAACGAGAAGATCGGCTTTACGATCCGTCCTCCGGCTTCCTCCACCCGCTTGAGCGTCTCCTCCAGCGCGTCCGAATAGAGCACCGGCAGGGGCTTGTCCGTCCCTTCCATCGGGCTGCCGTAGAAACCGCCGTCGAGCCCTTCACTGAAAGAGGAATAGCTTGGACCGTAGTCAGTGAAGGTCCAGGAAAACGCATTGGCGTAAAAGGCTTTGACATTGTCGAGCCTGCCGCCTGTCGCGGGCATTTCCAGATAATCGAGCTTGCCGGTCTCGCGCATAATGGAATCCTCCAGTCGTTCACTTTATGTTCTCATATTGTCGCGCGCGCCAGCCCCGGTCAAGGCCGCACCGGGAACAAAAAAAATCGATTGAGTAGACACAGAGCTGCCGGCGATGCCTTGCCAGATTTGCCGGTGGCCGCTACCGCTCTTGTTGCGGTGCGGTATGCCGCGAAATTCACCAGGGGGTGTCATGACCAAATGGGTCTACAGCTTTGGCGACGGTAAGGCCGAGGGCAGGGCCTCGGACAGGAATCTTCTGGGCGGCAAGGGCGCCAATCTGGCCGAGATGTGCAGTCTGGGCCTGCCGGTTCCGCCGGGCTTTACCATCACGACCGAAGTCTGCACCCATTATTATGCCAATGGCCGCGCCTATCCTGCCGAATTGGAAGCGCAGGTTAACGCGGCATTGGACGAGGTGGGCCGCATCGCCGGCCGCCGGTTCGGAGATCCCGACCGGCTGCTCCTGGTTTCCGTGCGTTCCGGCGCGCGCGCGTCCATGCCGGGCATGATGGATACCGTGCTCAATCTCGGCCTCAATGACGAGACGGTGGGGGCGCTGGCGGCTGAATCCAGTGACGAGCGCTTCGCCTATGACAGCTACCGCCGCTTCATCCAGATGTATGGCAATGTGGTGCTGGACGTGGAGCATGAGGTTTTCGAGGAAATCCTTGCCGACGAGAAAGCGCGGCGCGGCTATGACGTGGATACGGATTTTACCGCCGCGGATTGGAAGGAGGTTGTGGATCTCTACAAGGAGAAGGTTGAGAGCGAGCTTGGAAGGCCCTTTCCGCAGGACCCGCACGAGCAGCTCTGGGGTGCGATCAGCGCCGTCTTCTCGAGCTGGATGAATCCGCGCGCCATCACCTATCGCCGGCTGCACGATATTCCGGAAAGCT
The DNA here is from genome assembly GCF_011317445.1 of Chelativorans multitrophicus. Lineage (GTDB taxonomy): Bacteria > Pseudomonadota > Alphaproteobacteria > Rhizobiales > Rhizobiaceae > Chelativorans > Chelativorans multitrophicus. The sequence goes on along the minus strand of NZ_JAAAPL010000001.1, from coordinate 797,058 downwards.
GGGGCACGGCGGTGAACGTCCAAGCCATGGTTTTCGGCAATATGGGCCAGACTTCCGCCACGGGCGTGGCCTTTACGCGCAATCCTTCGACGGGCGAGAAGGCGCTTTACGGCGAATTTCTTGTGAATGCCCAGGGCGAGGACGTGGTGGCCGGAATCCGCACCCCGCAATGCCTGACCGAGGCGGCGCGCCGCGAGGCGGGCTCCGATAAGCCCTCGCTCGAAAAGGTCATGCCGCAGGCATTCGCGGCTTTCGTCGATATCGCGGAAAAGCTGGAGCAGCATTACCGCGACATGCAGGACCTGGAATTCACCATCGAGCGCGGCAAGCTCTGGATGCTGCAAACCCGTTCCGGCAAGCGCACCACCAAGGCAGCGCTCAAGATCGCCGTGGACATGGCCAATGAGGGCCTGATTTCCAAGGCCGAGGCCATCTGCCGCATCGACCCGGCCTCGCTCGACCAGCTTCTTCACCCCACCATCGATCCGAGCGCCAAACGCGACGCCATCGCGGTGGGTCTGCCCGCCTCTCCCGGCGCGGCCACGGGCGAGATCGTCTTTTCCCCCGACGAGGCGGAGGAGATGGCGGGGCGGGGAAAGAAGGTGATCCTCGTCCGCGTGGAAACCAGCCCCGACGACATTCACGGCATGCACGCCGCTCAAGGGATTCTCACGACCCGCGGCGGCATGACGAGCCATGCCGCGGTGGTCGCGCGCGGCATGGGAAAGCCCTGCGTGTCCGGCGCGGGCACGCTCAGGGTCGATACGCGTGCCGGGACGATGGTCTCCATGGGCCGCAGCTTTCAGCGTGGCGACGTCATCACCATTGACGGGTCCACCGGCCAGGTGCTCGTAGGGGCGGTGCCCATGCAGCAGCCCGAGCTCTCGGGCGATTTCTCCACCCTGATGGGCTGGGCGGACGAATTGCGCCGCATGAAGGTGCGCTCCAATGCCGAGACACCCGCCGATGCGCGCACCGCGCGCTCCTTCGGTGCCGAGGGTATCGGCCTTTGCCGGACCGAGCACATGTTCTTCGACGGCGACCGCATTCTTGCCATGCGCGAGATGATCTTGTCGGACACGGAGGAGCAGAGGCGCGCGGCGCTTGCCAAGCTCTTGCCGATGCAGCGGGCGGATTTCACGGAACTGTTTGAAATCATGGCGGGCCTGCCCGTTACGATCAGGCTGCTCGATCCGCCTCTGCATGAGTTCCTTCCGCATGGTGAGGCGGAAATCGGCGAAGTCGCGGCGGCGATGGGCGTCGACCGGGAAAAGCTTCGCCAGAAGGCCGAAAGCCTGCACGAGTTCAATCCGATGCTCGGCCACCGGGGCTGCCGTCTTGCGATCTCCTATCCAGAGATTGCGGAAATGCAGGCCCGGGCCATCTTCGAGGCAGCGGTTGATGCGGCTGAGAAGAGCGGCTCGCCGGTGGTGCCGGAGATCATGGTGCCTCTCGTCGGCATCTCCTCCGAGCTCTCATTCGTGAAGGCGATCATCGATGATGTGGCCAAAAAGGTTCAGGCCGAGCGGGGCGCGGCGATCGAATATCTCGTCGGCACGATGATCGAGCTGCCGCGCGCCGCGCTAAACGCGGGCGAGATCGCGCGTGAGGCGGAGTTCTTCTCCTTCGGCACGAATGATCTGACGCAGACCACCTTCGGCATCTCGCGCGACGATGCTGCTGGCTTTCTGGAGGTCTATCGCAAGAAGGGCTTGATCGAGCACGATCCCTTCGTAACGCTCGATGTGGACGGTGTCGGCGCACTGGTGAGAATCGCTGCGGAGAAGGGTGGGGCGGCCCGCAAGGGCATCAAGCTCGGAATCTGCGGCGAACATGGCGGCGATCCAGCCTCGATCGCCTTTTGCGAAGAAGTCGGCCTGGACTACGTGTCCTGCTCGCCCTTCCGCGTGCCGATCGCGCGCCTGGCGGCGGCTCAGGCCGCCTGCCGCAAGGGGTAGGAACGGGAAGTCAGGAAAGCCTGCCGAGGCTTTTCACCAGATTAGCATAGGCGGTGGCGACACGGGCGATGGAGGTATCGCTTGTTTCGGCGTCTTCGACGCGGAGCGGACCTCCTTCCGTGCTCTGCGCAACCAGCGCAAGCTTGCGCTCCTCGTCGGAATCGAGCGCTACCGCCGCGAGCCAATCATAGCCTGCCACACCGTCCATGCGCATGCGGAAGAGAAGCTTCCCGCCCACCTGCTCGAGCGCATGGCGGACTGCGCCCTCGAAGCCGAGTTCCAGAAGATTCTGATGTCGAAGCGCCAGTTCCAGCTCAACGAGTTCCAGAGAGGGAGGGGAGAGCTTTTCTTCTTCTACAATATCCGCTGCCATAACCTACCATCGCTGCGACCGCGCCCAAAGGCCATTCAAAATGAAAGAAATACCGAAAGGTTCCGTATGCTTACGGGAATGATTCGAAAAGGCGGCTGAATTGCGGATGCACATCCAAGGCATTTCAGCCGGGCGCTTTGACCGTTTGCCGCCGAACCGGTAAGAAGCGGCGGGTTTGAGTGGGGAGGGAGTGCCATGCCGGCCATATTGCAGCGACGTGTCTCGCCGACCGCGCCGTGGGCGCGAAGGCTGGGGGCCTTCTCGGTCGTGCTCTTTCTCACCTCCGCGCTTTCTCACCGCTTCCGGCTGCTCGAAACCGTTCCATTTCTCTGGCTGCTCGGTCTTTGCTTCCTTCTGGCGGTGGCGGGTCTTCTCGTGTCCGCGCTTGCTTTCAGTCAGATGTGGAAGCGCGGGGTGGGCGGCCTTAGCGAAGCCGCGGTCGGCGCTCTGCTGTCACTCCTCCTTCTGGTGCCCTATGGCGTGTCTGCCTATCACTACTTCACAAAGCCGCCATTGGCCGACATCTCGACGGATCCAACGCGCCCGCCGCCGCTGCAATTTGCAATGTCCGCCCGTTTGCCGCCCATGAACCCGGTGACCTCCGCTGCGCAAGAGACAATTTCGCTCCAGCGAAGAGCCTATGAGGGACTGAGCGGCCGGCTTTATGAACAGCCGCGCGAGAATGTGGTGGAAAACGTGCTGAGGCTCATGCGGGACCGCGGCTGGCAGATTGTTTCGCCCGCGCGTCGGGCCGAGACGGAAGATGGCGAAAATATTGTGCTGAATGCGGTCGCCTATTCCTATCTGCTTGGCTTTCCATCGGATGTTTCGGTGCGCATAGAGGATCGCGGCGAATCCACCTATGTCGATATGCGCTCGGCTTCCCGTTACGGCCGTCACGACCTTGGCGAAAACGCCACCCGCATTGAGCGCTTTATGCGTGATCTCGACGCCCGCATGCAGGCGCCGGCGGATCCTTAACGAGGAATATAAATGGAATCGAGGGCAGGCGTCCCTTCTGTTTCCACACGCTGCTGGGCAATCAGGTCCTCGATATGGGCAAGAACGGACAAGGCGGCTGCGCCGTGCAGGCGAGGGTCCGTATCGCGGTAAATGATCCTGACGATCTCCGGGATGGTGCGGTCGCCCGCCGAAAGCCGCTCCAGGATGGCACGCTCGCGCATCTTCCGGTGCGCCTTGAGACCGCGAAGAAATTGCTGCGGCTTCAGCACGGGGCCTCCGTGGCCCGGAAGGTATAGACGGTCTTCCCGGGCCATGAGCCTGTCGAGTGAAGCCATGTATTCGGCCATTGCCCCGTCTGGCGGCGCGACAATGGTGGTCGACCACGCCATCACGTGATCGGCGGAAAAGGCGATGCCCGTGCCTTCGAGAGCGAAGACCGAATGGTTTGCGGTATGGCCTGGCGTGTGGATGGACCTGATCGCCCAGCCATCACCTTCAACCAGTTCGTTGTCGGCGAGCCTGATGTCCGGCTGAAAGGCGAGGTCGGCGCTGGCGTCCAGCCGGTCCGCCTCGCCCAATGCAAGCGGCCGCGCCGGCCGATGCGGACCTTCGGCGAGGGTCTTGGCCCCGGTGAGTGCGGCAAGCCTGGCGGCAAGCGGCGAGTGATCGCGGTGCGTGTGGCTGACGAAAATGTGGCTCACTGGCCGGCCGCCGATCGCCTTCAGCAAGGTTTCGAGATGTTCCGCGTCGTCGGGACCCGGATCGACGACCGCGAGAGCTCCACCGCCGCCCACAATATAGGAATTCGTGCCATGAAAAGTGAAAGGGCTCGGATTGCGCACCGTAACGCGCCTGATGCCCGGCGCGACCTCGACCGCTTCGCCGTAATGCGGTTCGAAACGGGTATCGAGCTCGAGCGCCATCCTGGTTGCCTCATTTTTGGAGCGTGTTGCCGCCTATCATGGAACGGACTATAGAAGAACGCGAATTCTGGTAAACCAAATCCACGGAGCCTCCATGTCGCAGGTGATCGCTTTCCGCCCGCTCGTTTCCCTCGCTATGCCCGAATCGCGCGCGGCGCGGCTGGTGACCCAGGCCTTTCTGGTTCTGGCCGGAACTCTCCTGCTTGTCATTTCCGCCAAAACGAAAGTCGTCCTTGGACCCGTCGACCTGTCGCTCCAGACCCTCGCGGTGCTCCTGGTTGGCGCGTGTTTCGGCATGCGGCTTGGCCTTGCCACGCTCCTGCTTTATCTCGCCGAAGGTGCGATGGGTTTCCCGGTCTTCCAGAGCACGCCGGAAAAGGGCCTCGGTCTTGCCTATATGGCCGGGCCCACGGGCGGTTACCTGGTCGGCTTCGCCGTGATGGCGGCTATTGCGGGTTACGCGGCCGATCGCGGGTGGGACCGCAATGTGGTGAAGCTCTTCGGCGCGATGCTGGTCGCGGAAGTCGCCATGCTCGGGCTTGGCTTTGCCTGGCTTTCCGTTCTCATCGGGGTCGATGGCGCCTGGACGTTCGGCGTCCTGCCCTTCATCCTTCCCGACCTGATCAAGGTGGCGCTGGCCGCCTGCCTGGTGCCGGCAGGCTGGTCCGCTCTTCGCGGGCTGGGGCTCCTCCGCTGATAGCGGGTCTTGCCTCGTCTCGAACGGATATGAAACAGTTATGGGCGAGGAAACTCGCCCATTCTTTTTTGAAGCTGAGGACTGAGACGTGACGGTTCTGGTAACGGGCGGCGCCGGCTATATCGGCAGCCACATGGTATGGGAACTGCTGGACCATGGCGAAGAGGTGGTGGTGCTCGACCGGCTCTCCACCGGTTTCGATTGGGCTGTGCCCGAAGCCGCCGAACTCGTCGTGGGCGATATCGGCGACCAGGCGCTGCTGGAAGAAACGATAAAGCGCCGCAACGTGGATGCGGTGATCCATTTCGCGGGCTCGATCATCGTGCCGGAATCCGTGGCCGATCCGCTGGGCTATTACCTCAACAATACCGTCAAGTCGCGGGCTCTCATCGAAAGCGCCGTCCGGTGCGGCGTCAAGCATTTCATCTTTTCCTCGACTGCGGCGGTCTACGGCACGCCGCGAAAGAACCCGGTCACCGAGGACGAACCCTTGCTGCCGGAATCGCCTTACGGCACATCCAAGCTGATGACGGAGATCATGCTGCGCGATACGGCGGCGGCCCATGATTTCGCCTATACGGCTTTGCGCTACTTCAACGTCTCGGGAGCGGACCCGAAGCGCCGGACGGGACAGTCCACGAAGGGAGCAACCCATCTCATCAAGGTGGCCTGCGAGACCGCCACGGGGAAGCGGGCCTCCATGGAGGTATTCGGTACCGATTATCCCACGCCTGACGGCACCTGCGTGCGCGATTACATCCATGTCTCGGATCTGGTGAACGCACACTATCTGGCGCTGCAGCGCCTGCGGAGCGGAGGCGGCAGCCTGGTTGCCAATTGCGGCTATGGCAGGGGTTATTCCGTGCTTGAGGTCATTGATGCGGTGAAGCAGGTTTCCGGCAAGGACTTCAAGGTGGTCGAGAGCGGCAGGCGGCCCGGCGATGCCGTCGCCATTGTGGCGAGCGCGGAGCGCTGCTTCGCCGAACTCGGCTGGCGTCCCGAGCACGACGATCTCCGGGAGATCGTCAGCGACGCTCTCCGTTGGGAAGAGATCCTGGCTAAGCGCAACCGGGTGTGAGGGCTGAAGGCCGCTGGCGATAGACATCTGTTCGCTCATGCGCCCTGCGCACCCCCCTCTGGCCTGCCGGCCATCTCCCCCACAAGGGGGGAGATCGGCTGTCGCGAGGTTTTCGCCAAGCGCCGGCGGTGCAGAACGGGCGGTGAGCAAGCGGCCAGCATGATCTCCCCCCTTGTGGGGGAGATGGCCGGCAGGCCAGAGGGGGGTGCGCAGGGCGCAAGACCCATCCGACACGCTTGGACACAGGTATCCGTATCCCTTATGACTCTCGCCAGACGGTCCTGAGCATCAGTTGCAGGTCGAGCCGCGGCGACCAGGCCCGCAGATATTCCGCGTCTGTTTCGGCAAGCAGCGCCGGCTGCGACATATCGATGCCGCGCACCTGGGCAAGCCCGGTGATGCCGGGGAGCGCTGTCAGTACCCCCAAGCGCTTGCGATGCTGGATAAGCTCATCCTGATTGGGCAGGCAGGGGCGGGGGCCGACGAGGCTCATTTCGCCCTTGAGCACGTTCCAGAGCTGCGGCAGCTCATCGAGTTTCGTATTCCGCAGGATGCGCCCGATGGGCGTTACCGCACTCTGCTGCACCTCGTGGGTGGGCACCGCAGGTGTGTCCACATACATGGTGCGCAACTTATAGCAGCGGAAAGGCGAGCCGTTCCGGCCCACGCGGGTCTGTGCCAGGATGGCAGGGCCGTTCGACGTGGCGCGAATAACGGTGCCGGCCGCCAGGATCACGGGGGCGGCGATGAGAAGGCCCGGCAATGCGATCGCCAGATCGAGCGAGCGCTTGATGCACCGGGCCCGCTGCTTCTGCGACAGCGTCGGCATGGGGTTCGACAAAGCGGCTTTCTGATCCTCGCTCACGCCCTGCGCCGTAAGTTTTCATCCGTAGGCACGGGCGGCAGTTTCGGAACAGGCGCCAGCCGGCCATTTTCGCCGATAAGCCCAAAGAGAACCTGACGCACCGCGGTCACATCGCCATGTTCGACGGCGAGTTTAAGCTGTGCGATCATTGCCGGTATCTGTTCGGTTGTTCCAAGCTGGCCGGCCCGCAGGATCTTGGGGTGGCGGGTCGTGGTCACGCCGGCGGGATCGTAGAAAAGCTCCTCGTAAAGCTTCTCCCCGTCACGCATCCCGATCGTGACGATCTCGATGTCTCCATCGGGATTGTCTTCGTTTCGAACGGTGAAGCCGGCGAGCATGATCATATCCTCGGCAAGCTGGCGGATCCTGATCGGCTCTCCCATATCGAGGAGGAGAATATCGCCGCTGCGCGAAAGCGCGCCCGCCTGCACGATCAGCCCCGCAGCCTCGCGCACCGACATGAAATAACGTGTCATGTCGTCATGCGTGAGCGTGACTGGTCCTCCCGCTGCGATCTGCTCTTTGAAGAGCGGTACGACGGAGCCACTGGACCCGATGACATTTCCGAAACGCACGGAAGAGAAGACGCGGTTCTTCTCCTTCTTGCAGGCCTCCTCGCCGACATAGCGCACGATCAGCTCCGCCCAGCGCTTGGTGGCGCCCATTACGCTTGTGGGCCGCACCGCCTTGTCCGAGGAGATGAGAATGAAGTTTCGCACATCGGCCGCGCAGGCTTCTTCCACAAGGGTCAAGGTGCCGAATACGTTGTTGCGCACGCCCTCGAGTGGATTGCATTCGACGAGAGGCACGTGCTTGTAGGCAGCGCAGTGGTAGACGGTCTGTACTCCGTGTTCGGCCAGCGTCTGCCGGACGAGGTGCGCATCGCAGACCGAACCGAGCACGGGCACGATCGGAAAAGCGCCGTATCGCCGCAGCTCCCGCTCGATCTGATAAAGGCCGGGCTCGTTCATCTCGAAAAGCACGAGTTTCGTCGGCTTCCCGCGTGCGATTGTGCGGCACACCTCTGAGCCGATCGATCCCGCAGCACCAGTCACCATTATGATGCGCTCATCGATGCTCGACCGCATCAATTCGGGATCGGCGGGCACCGGTGAGCGGCCCAGAAGGTCGTCGATATCGATGTCGCGGACATAACTTACGAGATATTTCCCCGCGGCCACGTCGGCGATGGAGGGAAGGACGCGGATTTTCACCGGGAACCGGCCCAGCCGCGTCACAAGCTCGCGGCGTCGGCGCGTGCTCGACGATGAGGCCGCGATGATGACCTCCTGCGCCTCCGTGTCGAGAACCAGGTCTTCGAGCTGTTCGGCGGGATAGACCCGGATGCCGACGATCTCCATCCCATGCAGGCCGGAATCATCGCTGACGATGCCGACGACCTGACGGTCACCGGAGGCGCTGAGCGCTTCCGCCAGCTGCATCGCCGCATCCCCAGCGCCATAAACGAGGACCCGCTTTTTATGCGCGGCATGAGAGATGCGCCCGTTGAGCAGCCATTTGATGCCGAGGCGGCTGCCGACCACGCTGACAAGACTTCCAGCCCAATAGAGGACAGCGATCGTGCGCGGAACGCCGTCCGCGCCGTAGGATAAGGTAATGAAGGCGAGCCCAACCCATGCCAGGCTGGAGAAGGTCACCGCCCGGATCATTGTCCATATCGCCTGTTCCTGCAGGTACCGCAGAACCGCCCGGTAAAGGCCCATCCGGATGAAGATGGGGATGGCAATGACCGGCGCAGCCAGGATCAAAAGCGTCTGCTCGAGATTGGGAATGAAGAACTGGTTGAAACGGAAGCAGAAGGCAAGCCAGATGATGGCCATCAGGCCAACCACGTCTGCAGACAGCAGCATGGCTCTTTTGGTCCGGCGCGAGCGCATGTGCAGCCACTCGACGACGCTTCTCAATCGCATGCTGTTTCCTCGGTCAATCTCACAACGTTTATAAACAGATAAATCAAAGCTTACCTCTATTCTTTAAAGCTTTTCTCCTAGCAGCAAATCCCTTCACCGTCGATAAATTTGCATCAGGGTGTCTGCGGCCGGGCTGGAACATATTGTGTATAGTCCACACGGTTTGAGAACGGCTCGCGTTTTTGCCCGTTGCGGCTTCCCGTTGAACGCAATATATGAGCGGTCCGTGTCGGCTTTGGCCGGTGGTGGGGCGTAGCCAAGCGGTAAGGCAGCGGTTTTTGGTACCGCCATTCCCAGGTTCGAATCCTGGCGCCCCAGCCAACAAGTCGCCCCAGGACGTGGGCGAATAGCGCGATCCTGTCTTTTCCAGCATTAACAAGACAATTCTGTCGATTTCGCCGACTCATTCTGCGTTGCTCGAAAGCAGATCTTCGAAGTTTTTTCCCGGCTCTGGCACGACCGGGCCAGCTGCCCGTTGGCGAGCCGCCATGCAATCCCCGAGATTAGCGCAGCGAAGGATTTGAACAGGCGTCGTACTGAAGCGTCCGTTCTCCCCCATATCTGCCGATCCTAATCAGTGCCTGGACGATGGTGCGCTCAGCCGAGCTTGCTGATTTGCTATTGCGATGCAGCATTCCTGAAACTAATAAGCACTCACTCGACTGGACCCGGTGAAACTCCGGGTGGCTCTTCCGGCCGCCGACCCGCCGGACAACAAACCTCATTCGTCTTTGACATTTCTCGCCGGGCCTTCTGTGCTCACGGCTTCCTATTCGCTCCGGAGTTTCATGCTTACCCTCTCCACATATCGTGAGGAATGGTTCCACAATATCCGCGGCGACCTGCTCGCAGGTCTCGTCGTGGCGCTGGCTCTCATTCCCGAAGCGATCGCCTTCTCCATCATCGCCGGGGTCGACCCAAAAGTCGGCCTTTATGCCTCGTTCTCCATCGCCGTGATCATCGCCTTCACTGGCGGACGGCCGGGCATGATCTCGGCGGCGACCGCGGCCACCGCCGTGCTGATGGTCACGCTCGTCAAGGAACATGGTCTGCAATACCTCCTGGTGGCGACCATCCTGGCGGGCGTGCTGCAGATCGTGGCAGGCCTGTTGCGTCTGGGTGACCTGATGCGCTTCGTCTCGCGCTCGGTCATCACTGGTTTCGTCAACGCCCTGGCGATCCTCATCTTTATGGCCCAGCTTCCGGAGCTCATCGGCGTCCCCTGGATGACTTATGTGATGGTCGCGGGCGGCCTGGCGATCATCTATCTCTTTCCGTATGTGACGAAAGCCGTGCCTTCTCCGCTCGTCTGCATCATCGTGCTGACGGCGATCGCGCTCTTCTTCGGCATGGATCTGCGCACGGTGGGCGACATGGGCGAACTGCCCTCCACACTTCCGGTTTTCCTGCTGCCGGATGTGCCGCTGAATTTCGAGACGTTGAGGATTGTCTTCCCCTACTCGGCAGCGGTGGCCGTGGTTGGGCTGCTGGAATCACTCATGACGGCTTCCATTGTCGATGAGCTCACCGACACGGAAAGCAACAAGAACCGCGAATGCGTCGGCCAGGGTATCGCCAATTTCGCCACCGGTTTCCTCGGCGGCATGGCCGGTTGCGCCATGATCGGGCAGTCGGTCATCAATGTGAAATCGGGTGGCCGTGGCCGGCTCTCGGCCTTCGCCGCCGGTGTCTTCCTTCTCATCCTCTGTGTCGGACTCGGCGATTGGGTGTCCATCATTCCCATGGCGGCGCTCGTCGCCATCATGATCATGGTGTCGATCGGCACCTTCTCCTGGGCGTCAATCAAAAACCTGCGGCATCATCCCCGCCGCTCCTCCGTGGTGATGGTCGCTACGGTGGTGACAGTGGTCGCCACGCACAATCTGGCGATCGGTGTGCTGGTCGGCGTTCTCCTGTCGGGCCTGTTCTTCGCTTCCAAGGTCGCGCAGATCTTCCGTGTCACCTCCTCTCTATCGGAGGACCAGAAGGAGCGCACCTATGTGGTCGAGGGGCAGGTCTTCTTCGCTTCTTCCGAGCGCTTCCTGAAATCCTTCGATTTCCGGGAAGCGATTGAAAAGGTGCACATCGATGTCAGCCGCGCGCACATTTGGGACTTGACCGGGGTGGGAGCGCTAGACACGGTCGTTCTCAAGTTCCGCCGCGAGGGCACGGAGGTCGAGCTTGTCGGCATGAACGAGGCGAGCGCCACGCTGGTGGACAAGCTCGCCATTCACGACAAGCCTGACGCCTTGGAGCGTCTCGTGAGCCAATAGGAGGAACAACATGCCCAAGATACTCGCGCTGGTGGACGGTTCGATTTATGCCGAAAGCGTGGCGGGGATTTCCGCCTGGGCCGCACAACGGCTCGGCCTGCCCGTGGAAGCGGCCCACGTGCTTGGGCGAAGGGTTCTGAGTAGCTTCGACTTAAGCGGCAATCTGGAAGCCGACGAGCGCGGCGTGCTCCTGCAGGAACTGGCCGATTTGGATGCGCAGCACGGCAAGATCGCGCAGCAGAAGGGCCGCGCCATTCTCGACGCCGCCAAGACGCTCCTGCAATCCGCCGGCGTGGCGGATGTTTCGACCAAGCTGCGCAATGGCGATCTTCTGGAGATGCTGGCCGACCTGGAAGCGGATGCCGAGATGATCGTCATCGGCAAGCGCGGTGAAGCTGCTGATTTTGCCAAGCTGCATCTGGGCTCCAATGTCGAGCGTGTCGTTCGTGCCGCCAAGAAGCCCGTCCTGGTCGCTGCTCGCGGCTATGCGCCATTCGATCGCTTCCTGATCGCCTATGACGGCGGAAGGAGCGCGAACCGCGCCGTGGAATATGTGGCCTCAAGCCCGCTCCTGAAGGGGATGAAGTGTACGATCCTCACGGTCGGCGCCGACACGCCGGAAAATCGTTCGCGCCTGGAGGCACCGAAGCTGCAGCTTGAGCAAGCCGGTTTCACCGTTAGCGCTGTTCTCGAAAGCGGAGAGCCGGATGAGGTGATCGGACGGCGGGTGGAGACGGACGGGATCGGGCTTCTGGTCATGGGTGCCTATGGGCACTCGCGCATCCGCAGCCTGGTGATCGGCTCCACGACGACCGCCATGGTCCGCCGGTGCAAAATCCCGGTCTTGATGTTTCGCGAATAGGCGGATTTGCTTATCGCGAAATCTCTCGGCCTGTCGCGGCGTGCGAACAGGACTTACCGGCGCGGCATGCCAGCGGGGCGCAAGTGCTTGCGCAGGGCCGCGATGCGGAAGATGGCATTGGCGGCGCCATAGCCTCGATATCCGCCGCGCCGTTCGACAATTTCGATGAAGAAGCCCTCGCCATAGGTTGGCGAATAGAGCTGGAAATATTCGCCGTGCTCGTCACGGTCATAAAGGATATTGCGCAGCTTGATCGCCTCGGTGAGCTCGGGATCGAGACCGAAGCGGGCCTCGACGTCACCGTAATAGTTCGGAGAGATGGTCAGCGGAACGAAGCCGTGCTCCTTCAGTGCATCGGCGGTGGCGAAGATGTCCTTGGTTTCGAAGGCAAGGTGCTGAGTGCTCGAACCGAAGGTCTCGGCGATGAAATGGCCGGCGAGCGTCTTGCGGTTTTCAGCGCCGTTCAGCGTTATGCGCAGCGTGCCCGTGTCGTTTTCCACGACTTGGCTTCGCACAACGCCAGCCGGATCGATGATGTCGACCATCGGCGTCTTATGAGCATCGAGGATCGACGTGTAGAAGAGCAGCCAGGTCAGCAGCTCCTCGGATTTCACCGATTGCGCGACGTGATCGATGCGCGTCAGCCCGGTTGCTGCGCTGGCTGTTGCACCCGGCAGGAATTCGAATTCTTTCTCCCAGATGTCTTTGAGTTCTTCTCCGTCGTCCAGGAAATAGATGACGCCGCCGCCAAGCCCGCGAATTGCAGGAATCGTGACCTCGCCGGGGCCGTTCGACTGCTCGAACGGTTCGGCGCCGAGCGCCATCGCCCGGTCATGGGCGGCGCGGGCGTCGGCAACCTTCAACCCGATTGCATAGGCATTTGCGCCATGGACCATGTAGGAAGAGCTAGGAAAGCCGCTTTCCTCAGTATTGATCACAAGGTTGATGTCACCTTGGCGATAGAGCGTGACACTCTTCCTCCGGTGGTGGCCGGTCGGCGCGAAACCGAGTGAAGCGAGCAGGGCCTCCAGTTGGGGCAGGTCGTCCTTCGCCGCCGCGAATTCGACGAAAGAGATGGCCGTGACCTCGGCGCGCGGCGGCATGTCCGGAACGGCGATAGCAATATCCGGATCGCTGCGCCCCACCTGATCCATCAGATAGACGAGCGAGCGGTGGCCATCGACAGAGATCGCAGTCGGCGAACCGCCGCGGAACTGGTCGTTGAAGATTTCGAGCGACAGATAGCCGTCATAGCCGGTGGCGGCGACGGCGCGCATGAAATCGGTCACCGGCAGATCGCCTTCGCCCGGCATGTTGCGGAAGTGCCGGCTCCAATAGAGCAGGTCCATGTCGATCAGCGGTGCGTCGGCCAGTTGGACGATGAAGATCTTGTCGCCGGGAATGGCGCGGATGGAATTGACGTCGATCTTGCGCGACAGCGTGTGGAAACTGTCGAGGATGATGCCGACATTCGGGTGGTCGGCGCGGCGCACGATCTCCCAAGCGTCGCGATGGTCGTTGATGTGGCGGCCCCAGGCAAGCGCCTCGTAGCCGACCCGCAGGCCGCGGCGCGCGGCGCGTTCGCCCAGCTCGCGCAGGTCGGCGGCGGCACGGTCAATGCCGCCAAGCGAGACAGGTGAGACGTTCGAGCAGACCAGCATCAGATCGGTGCCGAGATCGCACATCAGGTCGAACTTGCGCTCGGCCCGGTCGAAATTGCGGCTGCGGAAAGGCTCCGGCATGCCTTCGAAGTCGCGGAAAGGCTGAAAAAGGTTTACCTCCAGCCCACGGTCCCGCACCATGCGACCCACCTCGTCCGGCGTCCTGTCGAAAGCCAGCAGATCGTTCTCGAAGATTTCGATGCCGTCGAAGCCGGCGCGGGCAATGGCAGCAAGCTTCTCCTCGAACTCGCCGCTGATGGAAACAGTCGCAATCGAAGTTCTCATGGCATGGACCTCCTGCGTGTGATCATCGGGCATGTGCGCCGATCAGATCGGCGATCCGCTGGCGCGATCGGACAAGGGCGTCGACAGCTCCGGCTTCGGGCGCAATCGGCAGTTCGGCCGCATACTCGACATGGCCGGGGAGCGCCGCGACGATTTGTGCAAGCGGCAACGCGCCTTCGCCGATCGGCAACCGTCCGCCGCGCGCTTCGCCGATGACATCCAGATGGGGCGGAATTTGCGCATGGGCGTCGCAGAGCTGAACGCAACGGAACAGCGCCGGATCGGCAGCCGCGATGTGGGCCGGCATGCCGCCGGAACGGTGGAGGTGGAGGACGTCGAGCAGGACAAAGCCGTTCGGCGCTCCGGCGGCCGAGACGACGCCTATCGCGTCTTCAAGCCTGGCGACCGGCCGCCAGCGCATGAATTCCAGATCGACGCTGATGCCGAAGCCGATCGCCAGTTCGCAGAGCCGTGCGAAGGTATCGGCGATACGGACACGGTCCGGATCGTCTCCGGTGACACATAGACCTTTCGCTCCGAGTTCGGCCCCGCAAGCCAGCATCGGCTCGATTGTGGTCACATCGAGAGCGGGGGTGAGCGAAACAATCTCGATGCCGCTCACGCTCAGCCCCGCGCCCGCAATTGCGGCGCGCGCATCGCGCAGGGCGGGACTGCCGGCCCGCAGCGGATAATGGACGGCGCCGGGAGCGACCGGCGCGATCCGCAGAGAAATGCTGTCGAAGCCTGCTTGTGCCGCGTGTGCCGCAAACCGCGCCGGATCGAGGTCTAATGCCGTAAGATGCGCGAGCTCGACGGAATGGGCTTTCATGGTCTTGCGCTTCCTTGTTTAGGCCTCAGTAATCCGCCCGCCCTCCGGAGACGTCGAAGGTGAAGCCGGTGGTGAACGAGCAATCGCGGCTCGCAACGAAGGCCGCCATGGCGGCGATCTCGGGCACGGAGACGAGCCGCTTCATGGGGATCTTCGCCTTGCTGGCGGCAATATGCTCCGGCGTCATCTGCGTCAGCAAATCGGTTTCCGCCATCACCGGGGCGAGGCAATTGACCGTGATGCCGGTCTCGACCAGTTCGCGGGCGAGCGATTTTGAGAAGCCGAGCACGCCGTGCTTAGCCGCCGAATAGGCTGCAATGCCGGGCACACCCTCCTTGCCGGCGATCGAGGCGACGTTGACGATACGACCGTAGCGATTGGCCTTCATGTGCGGCAGCAACGCGCGGCAGCAAAGGAAGACGCCGGTCAGATCGACCGCCAGTACCCTCTGCCAGTCGTCGAAGGCATAGTCCTCGACATTGGCGACCGGTCCGCTGACCCCGGCATTGTTGACAAGGATATCGACCCGGCCGGCGTCGGCGATGGCGCGGCGAGCCGCTGCCTCTACCGACAGGGGATCGGCAATATTGACGGCGTTGACGAGGAAGGGCGTGAAGCCGGCGGTACGGGCGTCGAAGCCCTGCGGATTGATATCCCAGAGAATGATGCGTGCGCCTTCATCGGCGAGCCGCCGAGCGATGCCGAGGCCGATGCCACGCACGCCGCCGGTTATGATCGCGGTCTGGTCTGTGAAACGTTCGGACATGGTTTTTCCTGATTTCAGGTCTGCGCGTGCTGACGATAGAAGGCGATCGTATCGGCGATGCCGCTGTCGAGATCGCGCGGCTTCCAGCCCGGCAGTGCCGCCTGTGCCAGCCCGTCTGGCGCCGGGCAGGCTATCGGCATGGGATCGCCGGAGGCATCGATCCGCGCATCGGATACGCTGCGCAGGATCGCGGCGACGACTTCGTCGGACGAAGTTACGGCGCCGGGCAGGTTGAACACGCGCGCACCCGCCGGCGGAAGCGAAAGGGCGATGACGAAGGCTGCGGCGACGTCCTCGACATGGATCATGTCGAAGCTGCCGGTGAACGGTATCGTGTAGGCTTCACCCTTCGCCGCCGCCCGGCAGGCGAGCGTCGGCCCGGCAGAAAGTCCGCCCTCGCGGCCAGGACCATAGACGACGAAAGGTCTGAAGCCGACGCTGGCAAGCCCGTCGTCATTCCAGAACGCCGCAGCCGAATTCTCGCAGGCGAGCTTGAAGCTGCCATAATGGGTGACCGGGCGTGGTTCGCCGCTGCCGTCGGGGCCGAAGACGCCGGCGCTGCTCATGTAGATGACGCGGGCGATGCCGAGCCTGCGCGCGGCGAGGAAGACGTTGAGCGTGCCGACGAGGTTGACGCTCACGCCCTTCAGCGGATTGGCGCGGCAGGCGGGCGTCAGGAGACCCGCCAGATGGACGATGCCGTCGCAGCCGGTCGCGGCCTGCTCAACCGCTGCCGTGTCGGCGATATCGCCGACGCGCCAATCCATCGCGTCCGCGATTGCGCCACCTGCGATCAGGCGCATGATGCGCCGTTCGTCGACAAGGTCGAAAACGCGGATTTCGTGTCCGGCCTCCAGCAGCTTCCTGGCGATCCAGGCTCCGATGAAGCCGCCGCCGCCGGTGATCAGAATTTTCATTTAGGTTCTCGCTGATGCAATGGCGGGCAGGGCTGTTCAGCCCCGGCCCACGTCCGCATTGGTCAAAACGTGTTGCGTTTCATAAAGGGTGGCGACGCAGGCCGCGCGCGTCGCGTTGTCGAGCCCTTCGAGTGCTGCTTCCATCGCCGCTTGCGTCTCGCCGAGCGACAGCCCGTCGATAAGAAGCGCGAGGGCGACGGTACGGTCCGGTTCGCCCTGGCTTTCACGGAATTTCTTTTCGGTGGTCGGCTGCTGGCCGAGCTTCGGATCGCCCTTCAGAACATGGACGCCGACAATGCCGGTCATCTCGATGAGCTTCTTGACCAAGGCGCTGGCAGAGGTCTCACCCAGAACCGCTGCGCTGCCGGTCGCCCATTGCAGCGTCGCCAGCCACCCACCGGTGCCGCAGCCCCGGCTTTCGATAACCCGGCAGACCGTGCGCGAAGGGGCGAGGTAGAGCGACAGGATGCGCTGCGTCCACGGCGTCGGATCGTTCAGACGCGCCAGATAGGGCTCGGAGACGAAGACCTCGGCATCAACTGCCTCATACATCATGAAGTATTTCAATGTTTCGGGCGTGCCGTCCACCGCGACCGCGCGCCTGCCCCGGCGGAAGCCGGGAACGGACAGGCGTTCAGGCATGTGCTCGAGGCTGTGCCAGGCATTGTAGTCCTGTTCGCCGGAGGCAATGACGCCGCCCCAGTTGACGAGGGCTCCGCGCCCCAGAAGACCAGTCATTTCAAACTCCTTGCGGGAAAGCCGGTGGCCGGCCCGTCAGTAGAAGAGGGATGGGAGGAAGGTGCTGAGCTGCGGCACATAGGTGACCAGCAGCAGCACGAATAAGTTGACCATCAGGAAGGGCAGGCTCGCGCGGATCAGGGAGGAGAGATCGACACGGGCGACCACCGCCCCGAGATAGAGGCAGTTGCCCACCGGCGGTGTCACCAGTCCGACGCCGAGGTTCACCACCATCAACACGCCGAACTGGATCGCATCCATGCCAGCCTCCTGCGCCACCGGCAGCAGGATCGGTGCGAACAGGATCAGGGCGGGAACCAGATCCATCACCATGCCAACCAGCATCAGGAACAAGTTGATGACGAGGAGGACGATTATCTTGCCGAAAGCCATCTCCGAGAAGAAGCCAGCCAGCGCCGCCGGGAATTGCTCGATGGCGATGATCCAGGCCGCAACCGAGGTGGTGGCCAGGACGAAGACCGGAATCGCAGTGCTGATTGCCGCGTCGACCGCGATGCGGAAGAGGTCCGGCAGCGTATGATCGCGGTAGACGAAGCCGCCGAGGATCAGCGCATAAACCACGCCGATAACGCCTGCCTCGGTGGCGGTGGTGAGGCCGGAAACGATCGCTCCGAGCAGGAAGACCGGCAGCAGCAGCGGCAGGATCGCCTGCTTGAACGCTGACCAGAGCTCACCTGCGGGCGCGCGGTGTTCCCGCCGCGGCCAGCCCTTCTTTTTCGACATGAAGAACACGGCCGCCATCAGGAAAACGCCGACCAGTACGCCGGGCACGATTCCGGCAAGGAACAGCGACCCGATAGAGGTGCCGACTGTCACGCCGTAGAGAACCATGGGAATGCTCGGCGGGATCAGCACGCCGATGACGGAAGAGCAGATGGTAATCGCGCCCGCATCGGCGCGTTTGTAGCCCTGCTTTTCCATGGCCGGGATCATGAGGCTGCCGATTGCGGCCGTGTCGGCGACCGCCGAACCCGAAATGCCACCGAAGAACATCGACGAGGCGACGTTCACGTGGCCGAGGCCGCCGCGGATATGCCCGAACAGGGCATCGGCGAAGCGGACGAGCCGACCCGCGATGCTCGTTTCCCCTGCCAGCGCGCCTGCGAGAATGAACAGCGGCAACGCCACCAGCGGAAAGGAATTGACGGCATTCGCCATCTTATGGGGAATGACCTCCATGGGGAAACTGCCATGAAGGGCGATCGCGACCATAGAAGCGAAACCCATGCCGAAGCCGATCGGAACACCGATCAGCAGGCAGGCGAAGAAGACCAGGAATAAGGTCAGGATCATGGAGATACCTTTCCGGTCAGTCGAAGGACGGCTTCCCAGGCTTTGCCAAGCGCACTGATGGTCATCAGCGTGGCCGAAAGCGGCAGGCAGGCGTAGACGTAACCCATCGGAATTTTGAGGGCCTCGGAAAGGCTGTTCATTGTGACGAGCACGAGCTTGGCGCCGAAGACGGCGAAGACGAGCAGGAACGAGATCACGATCAGCGTCGCGATCAGGTCGAGCAGGGCGTTGCCGCGCTGGGGCAGCATTTCCTGGAGGAGGGTGAAGGCAATATGCTGCTTCTCATGGAAGGCGATCACCGCGCCGAGAAACACGATCCAGATCAGCATGAAGTTCGGCACTTCCGTCGCCCAATAGAGCGACTCCCGCAGGGCGTATCGGTAGAAGACGCCCATTGCCACGCTCAAAACGAGCGCGACAATGAGACCTCCGACGGCTACCCTCAGCAATCGGCAGACTTGCGTCATGATCAGTGCGCCTCTTGCACCGCCTTGATAAGGTCGGCGCCGATGATGTCCTGATACTTGGCGTAGGCTTCCTCGGCGCCGGCGCGGAAGGATTCACGATCGACGTCTTCGATAACGACCATCCCCTGTTCCTGCAGCTTTGAGACCAGGCTGCTGTTTGCCTCACGGGTGAGGGCAACCTGGTAGTCCCGGCTGATAGTGGCTGCCTTCATGACCGGTGCCTGCAGGTCTTCCGGAAGCTTTTCCCAGAAGGCGCGCGAGACCACGAACTGGGACGGGATGCTCGCATGCCGCGTCAGGCTGAGATATTTCTGCACTTCATAGAAGCGCGAAGTCTCGATGATTTCCGGAGGATTTTCCTGCGCACTCACGACACCTTGCTGAAGCGCGGAATAGAGCTCGGAGAAGTCCATCGGCGTCGGGTTGGCGCCCCAGGCGCGGAAGGCAACGAGCCACGGCTCGACATTCGGCACGCGGATATCGACGCCTTTCAGGTCGGCGGCCGACTTGATGGGCTTGTCTTTCGTGGTGATGTAGCGGAAGCCGAGCTCGCCCCAGCCTAGGACCTTGAAGCCTTTCTCGTACATGATGTCGTCGAGCTGCTTCTGGATCTCGCCACCGCTGCGCATCACGACATCCTTGTGGGCGTCGTCGCGGAAGATCATCGGCAGGTTCAACACATCGAGGCGCGGGTCGATCTGGCCGTGTCGGCCCATGACGGCGCCGTCGATGGTGCCGAAGGACATGCCTTCGATATATTCGGTCTCCTTACCGAGCTGGGCGTTCGGGAAGATCTGCACGTCGACGCGTCCGGGTACGAGCTTTTCAAGCTCGTCGCGGAACTTCTCGACCCATTTCTGATAGCTGTGGGACTCCGGCATGGCATGCGCGACGCGCATGACAATCTTGTCCTGCGCCGTGGCCGGCGAGAGGAACATCATTGTGGCCGTAGCGCCGGCAACAATGTATTTGGTGATGTTCCGTAGCATCTGGAACGTCTCCTCCATTGAATTGTGTTGACGGTTATTTGAGCGCCATGACCTCCGGTTCCGCGGGCGCTGCGGAGGTGTCCTTGCATACTGAGGTACAGTATGTCAACGATCCTCGGGACTGCTGTGAAAGCGAAAATTTCCAAAAAAAATGGCGAAATTCCAACGATTGTCGGATTTTGTCACAGGGTTGCTGGTATTTTATTCCTCAAAAAAATTTGTTGAGGAAGTGAGAAAAACATATTGTACCTCAGTTGTGGCCGTCACTAGAATATGACGACCGCAGACAGGGAAAGGGCGTTTTATGGCCGCGCGTGGCAGGGGGCAATTGAAAGGCATGACGATCGATCGGCCGAAGTCGCTGGCGGCGATCGTGGCCAATCGGCTGAAAGACGCGATCTGCAAGGCGGAGATCGGTTTGGGCGAGGTGCTGTCGGAAGAAAAGATCGCCTCGGCGATGAAGGTCAGCCGGACCCCCGTGCGTGAGGCGTTCACGCTGCTTCAGGCCCAGGGACTGATCAACATCTATCCGCAGCGTGGAACTGCTGTCTTCAAGCCCGATGCGGAGGATGTCCGTGCGCTCGTCCAATACCGGATGATGATCGAAACGCAGGCAGCGCGGATGACCATGGCGCATGATCCGATCCATGCCCAGGCCAAGCTCACCAAGGCAGTGTCCATGATGACCATCGCGCGTGAGACCGAGGACCCGCTGCTCTATGCGGAGGCGGACAACCTCTTCCACAGCGCCTTCATCGATCACTGCGGCAACCACTATGTGCGCGAGGGATACGAAACCTGCGCCAGCCGGATCGCCGCCCTCAGGGCGCACCTGTCGAGCCCGCTGGAAATGTACCGCAACCAGACCTTCAACGAACATGTCGAAATGCTGGATGCCTTTGGCAAGGGCGATGCCGATACGCTGATCGCGATCCTGCGCGAGCATGTCGCCAACATGGAAGGCAACTATATCAAGGCGCTATCGATCCTTTAGTGGTCGGATCTGGAATTGCCAAAGTCAGAACGGCAAGGCGTCCAGCAAGGCGCGCCGGGTGACGGCGATTACCTTGCGCCGATCGGAGGATTCGGAAAATCGTCCAGAAGCGCTTGCGCGAAATGCCTCACCGTGAGGCCGGATGAGGTCTGGGTCGACGGGCCAGGCGGGTCAACGGCGCTGAGCTCATATAACCGCCGCCGCGGCTGATAAGCCCGGGGTTCCCATACCGACCATTTACTTGAATCCCAGCCTGCGGCCCCGCTGTCCATTTTCGACCAATGGCCAACGATGCGTTGGTCCTTGGTCCGAAGCTGCGTTGGACATTGGTACGCAATTTCGACCGACCATCTGCCCTACCGGTTGGACGGACCATGCTGGATGCTTCCACGTGCAGACTGATGCGTTCCGGCAGGAGAGCAAGTGAGGCTTCTTCCCGGGACGCAGCGACAGTCTGGAGAGATTCGTTGCTGCGGGTAATGCCCGCGGCCGGTTTGGCAGCTCCGAACGAGTTGCGAAGACCGTCGAAACGGTACTGTGGAGGGTGTCATGGCTGTCAAGCTCAACAAGCACGACCTGGAATTCATTCTGAAGCAGATCAAGATCGCCGAGGCACATACCGCCGGCACGCCGCTGACCGACATGATCGTCCAGCCGCACCTGCCCTACGGCCTGCGCACCGTCGACGGCAGTTACAACAATATTCTGCCGGGTCGCGAACTCTGGGGTGCAGCCGACCAGACCATGCCGCGCATGTTCGATCCGTACTGGCGCGATGAGCAAGATGGCGACGAGATGCCGTTCGGACCTCCCGGAGCGCCGGTCGTGGACAACACGAACTACGGCGTTGATGGCGAACAGAATGCGCCCGGCGACATGACGAACGGCGGTCACAGCGGCAGCGTAGCCGATGCCGATCCACGCATTATTTCCAACCTGATCGTTGATCAGACACCTGCCAACCCTGCAGCAATCATCGCGGGACTCCGTCACGCCGGTTTCGAGGGCACGGCGGACGAATTAACGCAGGCCGTGGCGGCTATCTCCGGCCCCTACGCGGTGATCCGAACGGCCGAGATCGCCTATCACCGCGTGGAGTCTTGGCAAAATACGATCCAGAACCTGACCGACGCTATCGCGGCGCTCGACCCGGAAGCCGAGGACTATGCCGCGCAACTGGCGCAACTCAACGGCGCTCGGGACGGAGCCACCGCTGCGCTGGAAATAGCCGAGGGACAGGCAGCGCTCTTTACCCCTGAATTGGTCGCAGCCCAACAAGGGCTGCTGGATACTGCAGCCGCTACCTACGGCCTCGAATTCGAGATGGATGGAAAGACCATCAAGCTACCGAATGTCGCGCCTGATGAAGGCTTGTCCGCGCCATTCAACGGCTGGATGACCTTCTTCGGCCAGTTCTTCGATCACGGCCTCGACCTCATCAGCAAGGGCGGCAACGGCACCATCTATGTACCGCTGGAGCCAGACGATCCGCTCTACGTTCCCGGCGGCCACGCCAATTTCATGGTGCTGACCCGGGCCACGCAGTTCGACGGTCCGGGCCCGGACGGCGTGCTCGGCACCGCCGACGATACCAGCCGCGAACAGATCAACACGACGACCCCATTCGTTGACCAGAACCAGACCTACACCTCGCATCCCTCACATCAGGTTTTCCTACGCGAATATGCCATGGTCGACGGCAAGCCGCTGGCAACCGGACACATGCTCGACGGAGCAAATGGTGGCCTGCCGACCTGGGCAGACATCAAGGCACAGGCGAAAAACCTGCTTGGCATCGAACTTACCGACCGGGACGTCTTCAACATCCCACTCATCCGCACCGATCTCTATGGTGAGTTCATCCGCGACGAGAACGGCTTTCCCCAAGTGATCGTCGGTATCGGGCCTGACGGTATCCCGAACACCGACGATGACATCGTCATGAGCGGCACGCCGGATGCGCCACTCAAGCTCAATCCAGCCGACGGCGGCACGGAGCCTGTGCGCACCTCTCACGCCTTCCTGGACGATATTGCCCACAACGCCGTCCCGGTGCTCGACACTCAAGGCTTTCTGCGGCCGGACGGCGTAGATCTGCCGGTGGATCCCGCCGGCAACGCCGTCCAGTTCGACCCACTGACGGGACACAATCTCGAATACGACAACGAGCTCCTCGACCGGCACTTCATCACCGGTGACGGACGTGGCAACGAGAACGTCGGCCTCACTGCCGTCCACCACGTCTTCCACTCCGAGCACAATCGGCAGGTCGAGGCGCAAAAGCTCGAAATATTGAAGTCGAAAGATCTGGCCTTCATCAACGAATGGCTGCTGACGGATCTGGCGAGCGTTGATGATATCCCAGCCGGCGGGGCGGCTCTTGCCAACTATGCGGCCACGCTCACCTGGGACGGCGAACGGTTGTTCCAATCGGCGCGCTTCGCGACCGAGATGCAGTATCAGCACCTCGTCTTCGAAGAGTTCGGCCGCAAGGTGCAGCCGCTGATAGACCTGTTTATATTCAATACGATCACCGACATCGACCCGGCGATCTTCTCCGAATTCGCAAATGTCGTCTATCGCTTCGGCCATTCGATGCTCACCGAAGACATCGGCCGCATGTTCCTTAACGATGCCGGGGAGCCGGTTACCTATTCCCGCGACGACGAAGGCAACCTCATCGAGACGGTGGTTACCGATCTGACGGCTTGGGGCGATGACATCGGGCTCATCGAAGCCTTTTTGAACCCGATCGAGTTCGACCAGAATGGTCAGATTTCTCATGAGCAGGCCGCAGGCGCGATCTTCCGCGGCATGACGCTCGTCCACGGCAACGAGATCGATGAATTCGTCGTAGACGCCCTGCGGAACAACCTGCTCGGCCTACCGCTCGACCTGGCCGCGATCAACATTGCTCGAGGGCGTGATACCGGTATGCCGACGCTCAATCAGGCGCGGACGCAACTCTATGAGGCGAGCAACTCGACCTTTGTGAAGCCATATGCAAACTGGACGGATTTCGCTGCCAATCTCAAAACTCCGGCCTCGATCATCAACTTCATCGCTGCCTACGGCACGCATGATCTGATCCTGGCTGCCGAAGACGACGTGGCGGCAAGACGAGCCGCCGCCACCCTGATCGTGCTCGGAGGGCAGGACGCGCCCGCGGATCGTCTGGAATTCCTGAATGGTACCGGCGCATGGAGCGGTGTCGAAACCGGCCTGAATCTGGTCGACCTGTGGATCGGCGGCCTCGCCGAGAAGAAAATGCCGTTCGGCGGCATGCTCGGCTCGACGTTCAACGCCGTGTTCGAAGCCCAGCTTGAGATGCTGCAGGATCTGGACCGGTTCTATTACCTCACCCGGACACAGGGCCTCAACCTGCTGAACGAACTGGAAAACAACGCGTTTTCAAAGCTGGTCATGGCCAATACGGACATGACGCTGCCGGGGCCGGATGGTGTCCGTGGCACTGAGGATGACATCGTCAACTATCATGTTGGCGTCGATTCCTTCGCCAAGCACGATCTGGTGTTGCACGTCGATCCGGACAAGCAGATCGGTGACGACCCGACGCATGAGGATCCGGCGCTCAACGCGGTCGGACTGACCAAGGTGCAGCGTGACGACCTCACCACCACCGGTCCCGATGAGAACTACATCCGCTTCCTCGGCGGCGAACACGTCGTCATCGGAGGCACCGAGGGAGACGACACGATCATCTCCGACTTCGGCGACGATGCTCTTTGGGGCGGCGGCGGAAACGATCGCATCGAAGGCGGTGCCGGCGTGGACCTCATCATCGGCGGCTCGGGCGACGACATTATCACCGACTCCGGCGACACCGGCGACTTCATCAAGGGCGAGGATGGCGATGATGTCATCGCCAATGCCAACGGGCTCGATGTGCTGATGGGCGGCGATGGCAAGGACGTGTTTCTGGTCGGCGTCGATGCCACGGAGGTCTTCGCTGGCGAGGGTGACGATTTCGTTCTCGGTGGCGCGGATGCCGACTTTATTCTCGGCAATGAAGGCGATGACTGGATCGAAGGCGGCGACGGTTTCGACGTCCTGAACGGCGACAACTCCGAACTGTTCTTCAACTCCACCATCAAGGGCCATGACGTTCTCTTCGCCGGCGAGAACGAGAACGATTTCGATGCCGAATCCGGCGATGACATCATGGTCCAGGGTGAAAGCGTCATGCGCAATGAAGGCATGTTCGGCTTCGACTGGGCCATCCACAAGGGCAATCGGGTGGCCGCCGACTCGGATATGCGCATCCCCATCTTCACCAATGTCGCCGACGACATCCTGCGCGACCGTTTCGACCAGACTGAAGGCCTTTCGGGCTGGAAGCATAACGACATCTTGCGTGGCGACGACCGTGGCAGCACCGAGGAGATCGAGGTTGAGCTCGGCATGGTCAATCATGAGCTCACCCAGGCAGGCGTCGACCGCATAGACGGGTTGCGCGAGCTGCTAGGCAATTTGGTCGCCGAGATCCCCGAGGGCTTCAACGGCGACCTGGAAAGCCTCGTTGCGTTCGCCGGCGGCAACATCCTGATCGGCGGCGACGGCCACGATGTTATCGAAGGCCGTGGCGGCGACGACTTCATCCATGGCGACGCCTGGCTCAATGTGCGCATTCGTCTCACCGATATCGGCGCTGCGAACACGGCGGAGAACGAGATCGCAACGGTTGACAGCCTGAAGCATGTCTTCACAGCGGAGGATGCAGCGCATCCGTCCTGGGTGGGCAAGGCGCTTTCCGAATTGCTGCTGGCGGGCACGATCAAGCCAAGCCAGATGCACATCGTGCGCGAGATCAAGTACGACGAAGATCCGACCGGCGATGTCGATACCGCTGTCTTCGCGGGAAATATGAGCTGGTACGAGATCACTGAACTGGACGGCGGCATCATAAAGGTGGCGCGGCGCGAGATGGAGGAGGTCGATCCACAGATCGACGAAGGCACCGATACGCTGGTGGGCATAGAGCGCATCCAGTTCGCCGATCAGATCTACACTGTCCGGGAGACCGGCAATGCCGACCCAACCGGCCGGCTGACCATCAGTGGCTATCCTGCGACGGAGAGCAACCCGCTCACCGTTTCGGCGGACCAGATCCGCGATATGAACAATCCCAACGGCGTCGTGAACAACATCACGTATCGCTGGCAGATCGAGCGCAATGACGGCACCGGCGACTATATCGATATTCCCAATGTCTCCGGTACGACCTTCGTTCCGGACGACGAGCATGTCGGCCTGCGCATCCGTGTCATAGGCACTTACATCGACGGCGGCGGCGTAATCGAGACGGTAACCTCGGCCGCGACCGACCCCGTCATCGGGGTCAACGACGAACCCGTCGGTCCGCTGCTGATCAGCGACATGACGCCCACGGAAGGTCAGGAGCTGACTGCCACCGTCGCATTCACCGATCCCGATGGAATGACCGACGCATTCGAGGAGCTCTTGCTGACCTATCAATGGGAATACTCCACGAATGGGATCACCTGGACCCCTGCCGAAGGTGCCAATAGCCGTACCTTCGTACCGGGACAGGAGCATGTCGGAGCCGCATTGCGGGTCGTCGTGACATACACCGACGATGCCGCAAACGTTCATGTTGTCGCCTCTGCGGTGACCACCATCGTTGGCAACAGCGTCAGTTCCAACGAAGCGGTCATCACGGGGGATGCCAAGCCCCTTAACGTCGGCGACAATCTGGTCCAGGCCGGAGACGGAGACAACTCGATCACCGGCCTCGGCGGGAATGATGTCATAAATGGCGGCGGTGGCAGCGATACGCTGAACGGCGGCGCTGGCATGGACACGCTCAAGGGCGGTGCCGGAGCCGACATCGTGAATGGCCAGGCCGGCGACGACACGATCATCTATGGCAGCCTGGACGGCGCCGATATGATCGACGGCGGTGCTGACCACGACACGCTGCGCATCGTCGAATCCGCCGGCGGCGGCAATGACACCGTCCAGATCGGGCTCGACGGCGCGGGTATCATCACCGACGTCAACGGTGCGTCGGTTGCGGGTATCGAAAGTGCCCAGTTGGATCTCGGCAACGGGACCGACACGCTGAGCTATGCCACGCCGAACGCCGTGACGGTCAATCTTCTGGCCGGAACCGCAACGGGCTTCTCCTATATTCGAAACGTAGAGAACGTCGTCAGCGGCGATGGAAACGACACGCTGCTCGGCAATCTTGCCGACAACCTATTGGACGGCGCAGGTGGCGATGACACCATCCGCGGTGGCTTTGGCAATGATACGCTCATCGGCAGGGCCGGCAATGATCTGCTCTATGGCGAGGCGGGCGACGATACGCTGCGCGGCGGGGATGGCGACGATCGCCTTGATGGTGGCCAAGGGGTGGATACGGTCAGCTATGCCGATGCTTCAGCGGCCGTCACGGTCACTCTCGGCTCACAGTCGCCGCAAGATACCGTCGGCGCCGGCAACGACATGCTGGTCAGCATCGAGAATCTGACCGGCAGTGCTTTCAACGACACGCTAACCGGCAATTCCGGCGCTAACGTCATTGACGGCGGCAGTGGCCAGGATGCCATGGCGGGCGGCGGCGGCGACGACACGTATCTCGTCGATGATGCCGGTGACTCGGTGCTCGAAGACGAAGCGGGAGGAACCGACACCGTCAGGTCTTCCCTCGCGGCATACATGCTCGCCGAGAACGTCGAAAACCTGGTGCTTGCCGCTGGAGCGACTGATGGTACCGGCAATGCGCTCGATAACCGCCTGACGGGCAATTCCGGCGACAATGTGCTGGATGGCGGTGCCGGTGTCGATACGGTGGTCCTGGATGGCGAGGTCTCCGACTACGACTTCGTCTACGCTGGCGCCAACACCATCGTCACCAGCCCCGCCGGCGGCAGCGACACTCTCGTCAACATTGAGAATGTCGAGATCGGCGGCGTCGTTTACAACATGGTGCGTGGCACCAATGCCGCAAATGGCATTGGAGGGCCCGTTGTCGGCACCGATGCGGCAGACCTGGTTCTTGGTTTCAATGGAGCCGATTCACTGCTCGGCGGCGGAGGTGACGACTTGCTCGTCGGCGGCGCGGGAAACGACGTCATGGCAGGTGGCGCTGGCAACGACACCTATCTCGTAAACAATGGGGGCGATGTGGTTTCGGAGGACCCCCTGGCCATTCCCGGCAGTGGTGGCATCGACACCATCATCTCCAGCGTCACCAGGAACCTCAACAATACCGCGCAGGTCGTAGGCGACGTCGAGAACCTGATCCTGACGGGGTCCGGCAATATAAATGGCCTGGGCAACGGCCTCGACAACATCATATCCGGCAACTCTGGGAACAACATCCTGACTGGTGCCGGTGGTGCTGACACGCTGATCGGCAATGCGGGGGATGACGACCTTCGCGGCGGCGCCAATGATGATATCCTCGAAGGCGGCGCCGGTTCTGACCTGCTGAACGGTCAGGGCGGCATCGACATTGCGATCTTTGCGGGATCTGCCGGAGATTACAGCTTCAGCCTCGGCGCAAACGGGCTGGCGACCGTCACTGACCTGGTGGGTGACGGCGGCACCGATACGCTGACGAGCATCGAGCGGCTGCGTTTCGGCGACGGCCCAGTGCTGGACATCGCCAGCATTGCTAACGGCATTCCGGATGGCCCTGCGATAATCTTCGGCAGCGAAGGCAACGACACGATCATCGGCGGCCCGGGTGAGGACGTCATCATCGGCGGCCCTGGCAACGATACTCTCAACGGCAGCGACGTCGGCGATGGCGACGACAACACGACGCCGGGAACCCAGGACGATGACACTTTCATCTGGAATGTCGGCGATGGGTTCGACACCATCAACGGTGGCATGGAAGGTCCGAATGGCGACGTGTTCCAGATCATCGGGAACGCCGAATCCGAAACCTACCGCATCTACACCTATGACGAAGCGGTCGCTCGAATAGGCTTTGCCGGGAGCGACGAGACCGAGATCATCGTGACCCGGGAGGGTGAGGACGGGGTCGAAACGACGATTGCTGAACTCACCGAAATCGAAGAGATCATCGTTAACGGCGCGAACGTCGCTGGCAATGGCGCGAGCGCAGGCGACGCGTTCGAGATTTACGGCAATTTCGACGCAACCAACCTGCGTCCCAACACGATCACGATCCGTGGCACAAGCGGCGACGATACCGTGGACATCTCCTCGCTCCAGTCGGCGCATCGCATCGTGTTCCGGTCAAAGGGCGGTGACGATACCATCGTTGGAACGCTGCGCCCGCAGGACGTGGTGGAACTTCCCGATGGCACGACTCTCGACGATTACGATTTGGTCCAGAACGTCAACGGCACGATAACGCTCTCGGGGGAGAGCCACTCCGTCACGTTCTACAGCACGGGCGGGCTGCCTCAATTCAGCTCTGGTGACGATGACGGTGCACATGATGACGATGAGGACGACGATGCACCGCCGTCCGGAAACGACGACGGCGATGATGACGACGGACATGGCTCATGCGACGACGGTGACGAAGCCGGCGATCCAGCGCCTAATCCGATCGGAGCATCTGTAATCCTGGGCACCGAGCAGGCGGATGCGCTGACGGGTACGGCTGATGGCGAGACGATCATGGGTCTTGGCGGTCGTGACGTGGTTTTCGCAGGTTCTGGCGATGACAATGTGATGGGCGGCAGTGGAGCCGACATGCTCTACGGCGATGCGGGCAATGACCGTATCCTGGCAGGTGCGGGCGGCGATCTCGTCACCGGCGGAGCAGGAAATGACACGGTTTTCGGCCAAGGCGGCGACGACATGATCGTGGCGCAAGCCGATGATGGCGACGACGTCTACTACGGCGACGGCATGAGCGGCGGTTCAGGCAACGACACGCTCGACATGTCGGCGATCGGCGCGAACATCACCGCTGATCTGGGCACCGGCTTCATGGGGCGCGGCAGCGTGTCGAGCGCGGCGTCTGGAAGCGATACCATCTGGGGAGTCGAGAATATCGTCACCGGCTCGGGCAATGACACTATCACGGGCAGTAACGCCGCCAACGTGATGGATGGCGGGACAGGCAACGACACGTTCCGCTTCCTGTCCGCAGCCGCCGCCGACGGAGATACGATCATCGGCTTCCAGCCCGGTGACAAGATCGATCTCAGCGGCATGGATGCAAACTGGTGCGAGTCGGGCAATCAGAGCTTCACATTGGTCTCCGACGCCTTCACCGGTGCCAAAGGTGAGCTGCTTGTCACCCACGAAACCCAAGACGGCGAAAGTTACACGGTCGTCCAGGGCAACATCTCGGGTGGAAGCGATGCCGATTTCAAATTCAGCATCAAGGGATCGCACGACCTCACCGCGAGCGATTTCAACCTATAGCGCGAGAGCAGAGGGGCCGGGTACCCGGCCCCTCAATTCACTCCCATGTCGGATGAACTGCCATGCGTTCCAAAGATCAATCGACGGCAACAACGAGACGCAAAAGCGCCGAGAAGCTCACCAGCGGCTTTCGAGCCGTCTGCGTTTTTCTGTTTGGGATGTCCGGCATCATCAACATCCTCGCGCTTACCGGCGCATTCTACATGCTTCAGATCTACGACAGGGCCTTGGCAAGCGGCAGCGTGCCGACTCTGTTGGCGATTTCCGCGCTCGCCCTCGGCCTCTACACTTTCCAGGGTTTGTTTGACGTCCTCCGCTCGCAAATTCTTGTGAGGATGGGCGCACGGCTCGATCAGAGAATCGCGCCACTAGCGCATCAGGTCGCGGTCGATATGCCGCGTTTCGGCTTTTCGACGGCGGAATCGCTAGAACGTGGACGCGATGTGGATACGGTAAGGGGGTTCCTCGGCAGCCAAGGCCCGATGGCCTTGTTCGACCTGCCCTGGATGCCGCTGTTCCTGGCTTTCGTCTACATCCTGCATCCGTTGCTCGGCGCCCTTACGATCGCCGGCGCGTTTATCCTGACCACCCTCACACTCATAACCGAATTGATGACGCGTCGGCTGGCCAGCGCCACCCACAGCGCTGTGGTGTCGCGTAACGCGATCGCCGACTCCAACGCGCGCAATGCCGAAATCCTGAAGGCAATGGGCTTTGCCCGGCGAGCCGTCGAGCGGTTCAACCGTGCCAATGAGGAGCACCTTGAGCTTCAGACGCGGACTAACGACATCAGCGGAACCCTCGGCGCCATCTCACGCGTGCTGCGCATGATCCTTCAGTCTGCGGTGCTCGGGCTGGGCGCTCTCCTGACCATGAATGGCGAGTTGTCGGCCGGGGCAATCATCGCCGCTTCCGTGGCCTCGGCGAGAGCATTGGCGCCGATCGACCTCGCCATCGCCAACTGGAAGAACGTCGTCTCGGCAAGATCGGCCTTCCAGCGCCTGAAGGAAACGGTAGTGGCGCTTGCGTCGGGCGATGAGCCGATGCAGCTCCCAGCGCCCCGGAACTCCCTCAAGGTAGAGAACATCACCGTTGCCGCGCCCGGATCGGGCCGGGTCCTCCTGAGCGATGTCAGCTTCGAGTTGAAGGCTGGCCAAGCGCTGGGTGTCATCGGGCCGAGCGGCGGCGGCAAGACAACGCTTGCGCGGGCGCTTACCGGCATCTGGCCGGTCCTGCGCGGAAGTGTGCGTCTTGACGATGCTGAACTGACGCAGTGGAACGACGAAAAGCTGGGAGCTTTCATCGGTTACCTGCCGCAGGAGGTTGCCTTGCTGGACGCCTCCATCGAAGAGAATATATCCCGGTTCCAGGAAGAACCGGATGCCCGCGCCATCGTCGAAGCGGGGAGAGCGGCAAGCGTCCACGAGATGATCGTGCGGCTTCCGGACGGCTACAGGACCGGGCTGGGCCCGCTCGGCGTGTCTCTTTCCGGCGGTCAGCGGCAGCGTATCGGACTAGCCCGCGCGCTATACGGCAAACCGTTCCTGGTCGTCCTGGATGAACCCAATTCAAATCTCGACGGCGAGGGCGAGGCTGCGCTGACGGCCGCAATCGAGGGCGTAAAGGCCCGCGGGGGGATCGCCGTCGTCATAGCACATCGGCCTAGCGCACTTGCAGCCGTGGATCTCGTTGCGGTCGTGCAGAACGGGCGCCTTACAGGTTTCGGGCCGAAGCATGACATCCTTTCCGGCGTTTCCAGACGCGAGGCCGTTGCAGCCGATGGTTCGTCTGACACGAACGACAAGAAGGAGCGCGCTGTATCGGCGCGGGTGTTGGCATGATTATCGGGGTGAAGGGAACAAGGCAAAAGGATCGGCAGGGCGATCCGGCCACACGCTACGAAACGAAGAACCAGGATCAAAAGTCGAATACACCTTACCTGGTCGGACTGTTTCTTGCTGGCATCGCGCTTTACCTGAAATCAATGATGCCGCTTCTCTCCCGGCCGGAAAAGGAAGGCACGGAATCTGCAAAGGAGCCGGTCGGGCCAACCGAACAGCAGCCGGACCTGGTAGCTGAGTCGGAGCCCGAGCAGGCCCCGGTGAGCGAAGATGAAGATGAAGCCTTGCCGGATAAGCTCCCTCTGGGATCTGGAGAGCAACTGGCCGATTTCATACCTCCGGCGCAGTTCATGCAGATCGAAAGCTCGGCCATCGAGTTCGTCGCCTTCAGAACGCCGCGTGAATGGAATGGATTTTTCGCGCCACCGCCTGTTTCGCTGGCGGCGAACGACAACAGGGCTGCGCCGCCGGGCGGAGTTGCCCCCGCCGAGAACGACATTGGCCGGGAGCAACCCGGCGCCGAGACGCCTGAGCCGGGTGATCCGGATCACCAGCATCCTCACGACAACGACGACGACGATGATGATGATGATGAGCACGAAGGCGAGGATGGAGAAACCGACGTCGATGACGGGGATGACACCTCCCAAAACCGAGCGCCTCGTTTGGCAGGGCCTGTCTACCTCAACGACATATCCGGTTGTGCCGTGCTGGCGATTGCCATGGGCGAACTCCTGCGCAATGCGCAAGATCCTGACGGCGACGCTCTCTCTGTTAAAAATCTGACCGTGTCTTCAGGGATGTTGGTCCAAGCCGACGAAGGCTGGCTTTACCGCGGCTGGCCGACAACGGAAGGCTTGGTCACCGTCAGATATCAAGTGACGGATGGCGAGTTTTCCGTCGACCAGGTGGCATATTTCTCCGTGAGCAAATCCTTCATCGAAGGGTCTCCGGCTGATGATCTCATTCTCGGAACGCCCTGTGCTGACGAAATCGACGCCGGTTGCGGCGACGACAATATCGATTCCCGCGGCGGCGACGACCTCATCTCGGCGGGACCTGGCAACGACCACATCGTTGCGGGAGCCGGCGACGATGTCGTGCACGCTGGATCGGGCGATGACATCGTGTTCGGAGGAGCTGGAAATGATCATCTCGCCGGCGAAAGTGGGAACGACCGGCTCTACGGCCAGGATGGCGACGATTTCCTGTTCGGTGATGCCGGGGACGACACGCTGCATGGCGGCGCCGGACGAGACATCCTGCACGGTGACGATGGCCATGACAGCCTCAAAGGAGGCGAAGACGAAGATATCCTGCTTGCAGGTGCCGGCGATGATACGGCCGATGGGGGAGAAGGCGCGGACCTGCTGGATGGGGCCGAGGGGGACGACTGGCTGCAGGGCCGGGCAGGTGACGATGTCCTGCTGGATGGACCCGGAGCAGACAAGGTGGAAGGCGGTGACGGGAATGACCGGGTCGTTCCCACACATGACGGCACGGCCGACCGCTTTGACGGCGGCAAAGGGCACGACACTCTCGACTACGCATCAACCGAGGCCCGCGTTGCCGTGGATCTGGAAAGCGGTACGGCCAAGATCGGGGAATCCCCTGATGATCTTGTCTCATGCTTCGACGCCGTGGTGGGCGGTGCCGCAGACGACGAATTGAAAGGAAGCGCCGGGGGTGAGAAGCTCGATGGCGGGGCGGGTGACGACATACTCGATGGCAAGGGAGGCCAGGATACACTTCTGGGCGGGGCGGGCGATGATGTGATCGCCGATGGCTCGGGATCGGATGTGATCGATGCCGGCGACGGAAACGACAGGATTTCCGCCGCGGCTGACGGCGACGACGATCATTATGATGGGGCGGAAGGTTGCGACACGCTCGACTATTCGCAAACCAGCCAAGGTGTCACGGTGGACCTCAAGGAGGGACTCGCCTGCGGCGAGGAAACGGGTCGCGATACGATCGTCTCGATGGAAAACGTGATCGGCGGCACGGGCAACGATCATTTCATTGTCGACCACGCCTCCGCGTCTCTCACGGGGGGAGACGGGGAGGATGTTTTCGAGTTTTGTTATAGCCCTTCTTCCCCGCCCGCTGAGACATCTCATCTTATCTTCGATTTCACCGTCGGAGATCGGATACGGATGTCCAAATACGATCTGTTCAAGGAGGTCATGGACGAAGTCGCAGATCATTTCGAAGACATCTACGGCGAACAATCCGACGATGAGATACCGATAAGGTTCAGCCACGATTGGAACGATGAAATGGCGCGCACGATTGTGGAGGCCGACCTGAATGACGACGCGATTTGGGAAACCACGGTTTACCTTCAAGGCTATCACGTTCTGATGATAGTCGAGCAGGCGTAGGGGGGGGGATATGAGCAAGACCGAGACAAGTCACGCTTTCAAGATCGGCCCGCACATATTCATGGGATCCGTCCTGGCTTTTCTGCTCGTAGCCGGGGCAGGAGGGTGGGCTGCGACCGCCCAGCTTTCGGGCGCCGTTATCGCGCAGGGTTCGGTGGCGGTGGATCAGAGGTTGAAGGCGATACAGCACCGCGACGGCGGGATAGTCAGCGAGATAAACGTCAGGGAGGGCGATCTCGTTCGCGCGGGCCAGGTTCTCTTGCAGCTGGAGGATGCGCAGACGAAGGCGGAACTTTCCATCGTGCAGTCGCAACTGCTCGAACTTGCTGCGCGAAGAGCGCGACTTATCGCTGAGCGCGACGACCTGAAAGAGATCGAGTTTCCGCCCGAGCTCCAATTGCCGGGCGAGGAAACAGCCTCCATCGTAAGTGGCGAAACGCGCATTTTCGACGGCAATCGGCTCAATCGGCAGAGCCAGAAGAGCCAGTTAACGCTGGGCATTGAGCAGATCGGGGAAGAGATCAAGGGATTGGAGGCCCAGCGCACCGCCAAAAGTGCGGAGATCGTCCTGGTTGAAGAGGAATACGCAAAGATCAAGAGCCTTGCTGACAAAAAGCTGATCGAACGAAATCGGATATACACATCAGACAGGGAAAGGACGCGGCTTCGGGGAGAACGCGGGGAAGTCGATGCTGCAATAGCTCGGGCCAAGACACGGGCCAGCGAAATACGCCTTCAAATAATCGCTATAGACGAAAATGCACGAACCGAGGCGCAGCGCGAGCTCACAGCGGTGGAAACAAAGATCTCGGAGCTCAAGGATCGCCATATGGCGATCGCTGACCGGCTTTCCCGTACAGATATTCGGGCGCCTATCACCGGCATAGTCAACGAGCTCAATATCCATACGATAGGAGGCGTGATCACGCCCGCGGAGGTGCTGGTCACCATCGTGCCTCATAACGCGAAGCTCAACATCGAATTCAAGCTCAATCCCGCCAGTATCGACCAGGTGGATGTTGGCCGGCCAGCCCGGCTGCGCTTTCCCGCTTTCAACCAGCGCGTCACGCCCGAACTGAAGGGCGAGGTCACGCACGTTTCTCCGGCCACGGCCATCGATCCGGTGAGCGGTGAGGTCTATTATGCCGGTAAGATATCCGTATCGCCCGAAGAGCTTGCCAAGCTGGGTGAAAGTGCCCTCCTGCCCGGAATGCCGGTGGAAGTCTACGTCATGACGCAGGAACGCACCGCGCTTTCCTATCTGGTGAAGCCCGTCACCGATCAGTTCAACAAAGCGTTCAGAGAGAGGTAAGCGGTTCCAGCGTTTTAAGTCGTCGCTGAAGGGCTGCCTGCGCTTTTTCTCCGGCTATGCTAAATTGATCCTGCAGGTGCTGCCGAAGCCGTGCGCGGGAGGTCGCGAAGGCACAATGACAATTTTTAGCCGCAGGGGGAGGGTTGCTGATGGCGCGGAATTTCTGCGGACAGCTATCCGCGGCTGGCGGAAGAACCTGAGCCTTTCGAACCAGTTCCTTCTTGCCGCCGGCCTGGTTCTGTGCGTCTCAATGACCGTCCTCGGCACCTGGGTCAATCATCAGATTACCCGCAGCGTGCTTGCGACCTCCGGTTCGGGCGGGGTCGCATTTATGGAAGCCTTTATCGAGCCTGAGATCCAAGGCATACGCGCCGACGGTACGCTTCCTCCAGAGGCCCATTTGGCACTCGATGCGCTTTTGGTGGAAGCGCCGATCGGCAAGAGCATCGTTTCGGTCAAGCTCTGGAAGCCGGACGGTGCCGTGATCTACAGCAGCATGGCAAAGGACGTGATCGGCGACCACTTTGTCTCAACGGACGTGGCCAAAGCCGCATCGGGGAAGATCGTTTCGGAATTCGAGGATATGGTCAGCGCCGAAAGCGCGTATGAACAAAGCCTCAAAATGTCGCTTATCGAGGTGTATGCACCTCTTTATAGAACCGGAACGGAAGAGATAATCGCCGTCGGCGAGGTCTATGAGAATGGCGAGGCGCTTGCCGCTCAACTGCGGGTGAGCCGGGCGCAGACTTGGCTGGTCGTGTGCCTCACGACATTGCTCATGCTTTCGGTGCTCTATGGCATCGTCCGTCGCGGAAGCCATACCATCGCTGCCCAACGAGCTGAACTGCAACGGCAAATTGCGCAAGTCCGGCGAATGGCATCGCAAAATGAAGAACTTAGGATATTGGCCGAGAAAACTCGCCTGGATGCGAACGAAGCCAATGAGGAACTTATCGGCCGTATAGGCCTCGACATCCACGACGGTCCTATCCAGTTGCTCAGCCTTCTCATGCTGCGTCTGGGCAAGCTCAAGTCAGCCCGGCCGACCGAAAAGGACCGCGCCGCCATTCAGGAATTGACTGCTACCGTCATTCATGAACTGCGCACGCTGTCCACCGGACTTGTGCTTCCCGAAATACGCGATCTCTCCGTGGAAGAGACAATCATGCTGGCGGCCGAAAGGCACGAAAATCTGACGGGCACGAAGGTCGCGATAGAACTGCAGCGGCTGCCGGAGGCTCTGCCTTTGGCCATGAAAATCTGCATCTACAGGATTATTCAGGAATCGCTCAGCAACTCCTTCAAGCATGCAAGAGGCGTGGGACAGAAGGTCCGCGCTGCCTATTCCGATGATTCAATCGAGCTGACCATTTCGGATGCCGGCGGCGGCGTCGCCCCGGAGGAAATACAGAAACGGCAACCCACCAAACTGGGATTGCGAGGGATCCAGAACCGTGTGCAAGCCTTTGGCGGCGTGGCAGAGGTGCGATCGGCGAGTGTGGGCACCAGTGTCGAGGTGCGCCTTCCGCTTAGATCTCCAATGCGAAGGAGCGAAGCCGTTGAAGCCCCTGGTTCACCCGCTCAGGCCTCTCTCCTCTAGGCCGTATTTCAGTTTATGAAGGAATGATCCCGGGCGCTCGACATGCCTTCCGGGCGATAGCTTCCCAGCTCCTGGGCGGCCAGGACGACCTCGACCCGGTTACGCGCCTGCAACTTCTGCATCAGCAGGGACATATAATGCTTGACGGTTTTCTCGCTGATTTTCAGCTTCTGAGCGATCTCCTTGTTCGTACGGCCAAGCAGCAAAAGCCGAACGATCTGATCCTCGCGTACGCTCAAATTGACTTTTCTTGCCATTGATCCTTGCACCGCAACATTGCGAAGCGCAGCAATCACCTTGCTGGCAAAGCCAGGGGTGATGAATGTTTCCCCGGCGACAACGGCATCAATGGCCTGCAACAGTTCCTCGTCGCTGCTGCCTTTCAGCACATAGCCCGTTGCCCCGGCATCGAGCGCGCGTACAGCATGATCTATGGCGGCCGAAGCGGTGAAGGCGAGGATGCGGGTCGTCGGCGACGCTTCACGTATAACTCCGATCGCGTCGAATACGTCTCCGGGCATATTCAGATCGAGTATCAGAATTTGGGGCTGATCTCGATTCGCTATTTCGACGGCGTCCGACGAGTTTTTCCCGCTGGCTACCACCCTGTATTTGCCGGCCTCGGAGATTATACTTTGCAGACCCTCCAATAGGACAGGATGATCGTCCACGCAGGCTACTGATATTTGTTTCATGATTTTCCCCAACCCCTCTGTATTACAAAGAGAATAATGTTATCGGGGCGGCTCGTAAATTCCTGAATCAAGTTTAGTTGACGTGCATCGTTAGGATGCTCTACTCCTATAGTATATCAGTTAAGACGGAAGTAGTAGCGAAGACGAAAAACGGTTTAGGGTGCAATGCGATCATTCAGCTTTCGGTCGAAAACGTCTGTGAAGAATCGACCATCTTGCGGATGCCGTTCTTTACGATCTCTGCCAGCACCTGCACGCTGCGCGTCGCCTGCGTCTCCACATGGGAGACCAGGCACATGCGCCAGGCGATTTCAATATTTTGAAGCCGCTGCGCCGTGAGTTGTCCGGCTCTTACCTGGCGGAAGATCGCGCTATACGGGAGAATCGTATACCCTCCTCCTGCCTCAATCAGGGCCTTGGTGGTGATCAATCCGTCGACCTCCAGGGCCACATTGAGTTGCCGCCCAAGCCGAGACTGTTCCAATGCGAACCGCAGACCGTGCGGAGCCCTTGGCAGAATGATAGGCAATCCCTCCAGCTGAGTTTCTTCGTCTACCGGTGGCAGCCCCTCAGAGTCCTTGGGGGGGCCTACCAGGTACATCGATTCCGGTTCCAGGGGAGTGATGTCCAGGGCCTTGTGCTCGGATGGATTGTGCAGAATGCACAAGTTCAGCTCCTGATTGAGAAGCTGGTCGAGAACAAGGCTGCTGAAGCCTTCCACGAAGCGCAGCTTCATCTGGGGGTATCGCGCTGCGCATTCCCGCAGCAGGACCGGCGCTACGGCCTCGCATGTCGCTGGGCTGACCCCGACTGCGATGGTGCCGCTCAGTCCGGAGCCATAGGTCCGCACCTCCTCGACCGTGGCCGATGCTTGCCGCAGCAATGAATGAGCGCGCACGAGCAATCTTCGTCCGGCATCAGTGAGTTCCAGCCGCCGTCCTGTGCGCACGAACAGCTGGACACCAAGCTCCGCCTCCATCTTTGAGACCTGCCGGCTTAGGGCGGGCTGTGCAATACGCAGGTGCACCGCGGCTTGCGAGAAGCTCCGTGCTTCGGCGATATAAACGAAATAGCGCAACGAGCGAAGCTCCATGCATCCTCCCTCTACCTATGCCTCAAAAGCATAGTAGGAATACCTCTTATATCTTAGACGAATAGGGGCGCAAAAGCTACTTCTTCCCCTGCAAGGCAGGTCTCGAGGGGAGGAAATTTATGCGCGCTTACAGGGCATGGCCAAACGGCAAGAAGGTCGCCGTCTCGGTGACGGTGATGTTCGAAACATGGTCGGACGAAGCAGCACCAAACTACTCCGTCCAGGCGACGAGCCTCAAGTCCGGAACGGTCGACCATGCTGCCAAAGCCTGGTCCACTTATGGCGGGCGCGTCGGTGTGTGGAGGCTCAACAGGCTTCTGACGAAGCATGGCATTCGCGGAACCTTCTTCACCAATGGGCGCTGTGCGGAATTATATCCGGACGCCGTTCGCCAGCTGGTCGCCTCCGGGCATGACCTGGCAGCCCACTCCTACACTCACGATTCAATTCTTGCCTATATGAGCTTGGACGAACAACGTGAAATGATCCGGCGGAGCGTTGGCCTGCTGGAGGACTGCACCGGCAGGAAAGTGAAGGGTTGGGGCAGCCCAGCCGTCGCATTCACTCCAGAAACGGCAGGCTTCCTCGCACAGCAGGGGCTTTCGTGGACCTGCGACATCACCTATGTCGACCTGCCGATCCGAATTCGAACGGCATATGGGGATATTGCGGGCGTGCCGACTACCGATTTTTCGGATAACCGCGTTCTGAAGGCGAATACCTGGGACCTCGCCGACGTCTACAAGGGTATGATGAATTATCTGCGCGAGAACGAGCCGATGAGCATGCTCACCATGGTCATACACTGCCAGTTCGGTGGCCGGCCGCTGGTTTCCGCGGTAATCGACGAGATACTGAAATACTTCAAGAGCTTCGATGATGTCTGGTTCGCCACGCATGATGAGCTGGCACAGTGGGCCCTCGAAGCACAAGCCGACGAGTGCACCTATGCCGATCGGTATTTCAACGAGGAAGCGCGAGCACGCGCCTGATCCGCAATACCCGTGGTGAGGATGGTGCGGCGGATGGAGGCCCTGGATGAGGACCGTAGCGATGCGATTGGCTGCGGAGGGCATGCCCCTGCCGCACGCGGATACGCTTCTTGAAACCGTTGGCACTACGCATTTTCACGAAGCGTTTCTAAAGGCCGCACAGGCTGCTCTTGGCGCGTCCCACGTTGCCGCCTTCGCCGTAGATCCTGCCGGCGCGCCCGAGATTATCATGGTCGCTGAGGAAGAAGAGCCGACACTCGGCGCCTACGCAGCTTCGCGGCGGTACGTGGAACGCTACTGGCGGCACGACGCTTTGAGCGAGCTCAGCCTCGCCGATGCCGAGCTGTCGCGGGGAGTGCTCGTGCATACGGGCACAAGCATGTTCGCGCGACTAGCCCACCGGCGTGCCTGCTACTGCGAAACAGGCTGGTCGCGGAGCGGCGGGCGGCTTGTCGATCGCCTGTCGCTGCTGAAGCGCACCGGCCATGGCCTCGTGCGGATCGACTTTTACAGAACACGGGATCGCGGGGGGTTTACGCCGGCCGACATTGGGACGCTGCGCGAGCAAGGATGGTTCTTTGCTTCGCTTGTGGCCCGGCACCGCCTTGCCGCTGTTCCTGCCAGATGGACGGAAGCGCGACCGGCAATCCAGAATCTCATTGAGCGGATCGCGCCGGATATGCCCCGGCGCGAGGTGCAGGTTTGTGCCGGTATCATCTTCGGTCTGAGCTCGGAGGCAATCGCTCTTGAGATCGGCATCGGTCGCAACACTGTGATGACATACCGCAAGCGGGCCTATGCGCGGCTCAATATATCCAGCCAGCATGAATTGCTGCGTGCCGTCTATTCCGCCGCTGCCACGGTTGGCCCTGTGGCGGCAAACCGTCATGAGGCGCCCGCCCGTTGGGCCCTGCCGCTCGCCAGGGCGGCGGGGTAACGCAGAGTCACGCCGACTTGCGGCCGGCCAGCGAGCGGTTATCGTATTCCGGCCGAACGATGACATCGAGCACATAGCTTCCGCCTGCTTGAACGGCGGCGAATGCACGGCGGAGCGCTTCGGGCAGTTCCGCCGGATCTTCGATCGGACCGGCCGCGTCCAGTCCCTGGCCACGTGCCAGGAAGGCAAGATCAAGCGTGGCGCCTTCGAGGCGCTGTCCGATCGGAGCGTTCTCCTCCGGGCGTCCGCGATAGCGTGCGACATGCTTCTGGTGCTCTTCGTCATTGTAGTAGGATCGATTGTTGGCAATGATGACGAGAAGCGGAATGCGCTCGACCGCTGCAGTCCACAGCGCTGTCAGACCCATCATGTAGTCGCCGTCGCCGAGAATGGCGACGGGCAGCCGCTCGTTGCCCATGTCGCGCAGGGCGAGCGCGGCGCCGACGATCATTCCCGGGCCGGCTCCAATGCCGCCTCCCGCAGCGCGCCCCAGGAAATCGAGCGGATGCTCGATGGGGTTCGCATCGAGCGGCCATCCGATCGGCCGGCTCATTATGCTGAGGGGGAGGCCGGCGCTTGCGATACGAAACGCGCGCGCGAGGTCGGCGATGCCCATGCCGCCGCCCGGTCGCAGGCTATTGGCGGGTTCCCGGTCGGGTTCGGTGGGGCGCGCTGGTGGGAGTGGTCGACGCTCGCCCGCCGGCAAGATCCTGAGAAGGGCGCGTGTCGCAGCGGCGGGCGTGGTCGCGATCCACTGCGATGCGGGCGGCAAGCCCTGGTAATCGGCGCTCCAGCCACGATGCAGATGAAAATCATTGGAGATGGTTACGATGCGGGGCAGCGGACTTTCGGGATCGTAGAGCTGCTCCAGCGTGCCGGCGAGATCGATCCAATCGAGTGCGATGATCAGGTCGGCAGACTTCAATCGCCGGGCAATCTCGGGCTTGAGCCGCACGGTCGTCTCGCCGAGGTGCAGCGGGTGCGAGGTGGAGAAGCTTCCGGGATCCTTCACGTCCGTCAAGACGCGCGCACCGATGCGCTCGGCGAACTCCTGGCGCTTGTTCCAGTCTGAGAGGCTGCGCTCCATTCGCCCCGATAGGATCACGATGTCCCGAGCCTCCCGGATGGCGGTGGCGAGCACGGACAGCTCCTCGCGGCCCGGTTCGGCATCGGCTGGTCTCGCATAGGCGGAAAGATCGCGCTGGGGCGGCCACTGCCGCAGTTCCTCTTCCTGGATCGTGGCGTCGAGGTTGATGTAGACCGGCGCTGCCGGCGAAGTGGTCGACAGCATCATCCCACGACGGATCGATTCCACCGCGGCGGCGGGAGAGGCCGGCTGATCGTCCCATTTGGTATAGTCGCGGACCAGCGCGCCCTGATCCGCAGCCGTGTGAATCCAGTCGATCCATGGCCGGCGTTTGGCAGCATCGACAGGTCCCGTCGCTCCGATGATGAGCATCGGCACGCGCGCGCACCAGGCGTTGAAAATAGCCATGCTCGCATGCATGAGGCCAACCGTGCTGTGAACCGCGACCGCGAGCGGCCTTCCGGTGGCGGCGGCGTAGCCATGGGCAATGGCGGCGGCATGCTCCTCGTGAAGGCAGAGCACGATCTTCGGTCTTTCGTTGCCGAGATAGTTGACGAGACTATCGTGCAAGCCGCGGTAACTGGCGCCCGGATTGAGGCAGATATAGGGGAGCTCCTGCTCACGCAGTGCCGCCGCAATGACGTCGCTCCCGAAGATCGGCGCAGCAGTCTTTTCCCGTGGCTCCACCGTCTCATCCACCGTCATCCGTTCCCTCCTCTTAAGGTGCTCCTTGCGCGCAACCTATGCGGGGAGGAAGGCTCTTGTCTCAAAGCTACGGCGCATTCCTGCTATGCCGGGCAGGCATAAACTTGAGACCTCGCCAACGAATGCAGGGCAAAGCCACTCGCCACCGGGTGCGCAATGTCCCTCTGCGATGTGATTGTGGCGCCGGGGAAGACAACGCATCCTGCTGAAGATCGCTCGTTCAACCGACGGGAGAACTGTGAGGCAGCAGATGAACCTAACCGGGAAAGCCATAATCGAAGCCGTTCTGGAGGCGGGTATCAGAACCGTGCTCTCGGTACCCGATATCTCGACCAGCGATGGACTCCTGTTTCCGATAGCGGCCAATTCCCGCTTCCGCCTGGTGCGCGTTTGCAAGGAGGACGAGGCCATAGGAATAGCGGCTGGGATGTCCTATGCGGGGGAGCGGGCTCTCATCCTTATACAGCACACCGGCTTTCTCGATTCCATCAACGCCGTGCGCGCGGTAGCGGTCGAATACGAGCTTCCGATCTGCATGATGATCGGCCTTCTGAACAAGGAGCCGGAACTGCCTTCACGGCAGTCGTCTGTCTACGGCGTGCGCATCATGGAGCCGATCCTCCGGGAGATGGGCATTGTGCACGACACGCTGAACTCTGATGCGGATGTTGCGCGTGTGGCGCCCACCCTGCGGGCCGCCTATGCGCAATCCCATCCCGTAGCCATCATGACCGGCAGGAGCCCTTCCTGAGATGATGAAACGTGATCAGGTCCTCAAAATCCTCGCGCGTCATCTCGATCGGGAGATCGTCATCGGCGCATACAGCACCGCCTTCGATTGGATCGCCACGCGTCCGGGCCATCCTCTGAATTTCACGTCCGTCGGTGCGATGGGCCTCGCCTCCTCGCATGGCCTCGGCTTTGCCATCGCGTGCCCAGACCGGAAGGTCATCGTTCTTGACGGTGACGGCAGCCTGCTCATGAACCTCGGAAGCCTGGTGACGATCGCCGCCGCGGCACCGGCCAACCTCCTGCACTTCGTTTTCGAGAACGGCACATACGAAGCCAATGGCGGCCATCCCATTCCAGGTCAGGGCCGCGTGGATTTCGCGGGCATGGCGCGCTCTGCAGGCTACGCCGCCGTCTACCGCTTCGAGGATCTCGGCACTTTCGAGACCGGAATAAAAGAGGTTTTGCAACAACCGGGTCCAGTCTTCGCCGACCTCAAGGTCGTACCGGGCGCGGACAGCCCGCGCGATTATGCGGAACTCTACGATCCGGGAAAGCGCGACGCTCTGCGCGCCGAGTTGCGGCGCGGTTAGGGAGAAGAGCCAATGGAATTACAGGATTATGCGCAGCATATCGGCGGCGAAGCCGTGGCGGCGGCGGACGGCGAAACCTACATTACGCACAATCCCGCCAACGGCAGGCCCTGGGGTCGCTTTCCAGCCGGCAAGTCCGCCGACGTGGCGCGGGCCGTCGCGGCGGCGATGGAAGCGCTTCGAGGGTCGTGGGGCAGCATGGCGCCAACGAGGCGGGGTCGTCTTCTGATCGAATGGGCGCGCGCCATCAGTGTCAACGCCGAAAAGATCGCAAGGCTCGAAACGGCGCAGAACGGCAAGATCTTCCGTGATTGCCTCAACCAGGCCCGGGACTTGGAAAACTGGCTCTATTATTACGGTGGACAGGCAGACAAGATCGAGGGAACCGTCGTGCCTCTGCTGCGGCAGTCCATCCTCAACTACACGCTGCGCGAGCCGCTTGGTGTCATCGGCATCATCACTCCGTGGAATTCCCCGGCTTCGCTGACTATGTCGTCGGCCGCCCCGGCTCTCGCGGCGGGCAACGCGATCGTGATCAAGCCAAGTGAGGTGACGCCGGCGTCGATCCTGGAGATTGCGCGGCTCGCGGAAGAGGCCGGTATCCCGAAGGG
This sequence comes from Chelativorans multitrophicus, assembly GCF_011317445.1. Taxonomy (GTDB): domain Bacteria; phylum Pseudomonadota; class Alphaproteobacteria; order Rhizobiales; family Rhizobiaceae; genus Chelativorans; species Chelativorans multitrophicus. The sequence goes on along the minus strand of NZ_JAAAPL010000001.1, from coordinate 752,194 downwards.
CGTCATCAATGTGGTGACGGGTGGCCGGAATGCCGGTGAGGCGCTCGTCGATCATCCGGACATCGCGAAAATCGCTTTCACCGGCAGTGTCGAGGCGGGGCGCGCGATCGCTGAACGGGCAGGCAAGCGCTTGATCGGTTGCACGCTGGAGCTCGGCGGCAAGAGTCCGAACATTGTCTTTCCCGATGCCGATCTCGCGCGAGCCGAAGCGGGCGTGCTCGGCGGCATCTTCGCATCCACCGGGCAGACCTGCGTGGCCGGCTCGCGCGCCTATGTCCACGAGAGCCTGTTCGACAGCTTCGTGGAAAGACTTGCAACGCGCGCTCGGCAAATCGTTCTTGGGGACCCAATGGATCCGCGGACCCAGATGGGGCCTGTCTCGACCGAGCTCCAGCTTCAGAAGGATGAGCGCCTGGTCGCAGAAGCGTTGAGCGAGGGAGCGGTGAAGATTGCCGGAGGCGAACGGGTTTCGCCCCCCGGCTGCGAAGATGGCTATTTTTATGCGCCGACGGTGCTCACCAAACTGAATCCCGCGGCTTCTATCCTGAAGACGGAAGTCTTCGGTCCGGTGCTGTCGGTGCTGCCCTTCAAGTCGGAGGATGACGTCGTGGCGATGGCAAACGACAGCCCGTTCGGGCTTGCCGCCGGATTCTGGACCCGGGACTTCGCTCGCGCACACCGACTGGCGAGGCGGCTCGAGGCGGGCACGGTGTGGATCAACATGTATCGCGCCTTCGCTTTCAACTCCCCGATGAATGGGCATAAGCAGAGTGGCATCGGCTGGCAAAACGGCTCGGAAGCGATCTTCCAATACCTCAAGACCAAGAGCGTCTGGTGCGAAACCGATGAAGACTATGGCGACATGTTCGCCCGCGCTCAACCCGCCAGCACCGGAAGGGAGTGAGCCGTGAGCAAGAGACTGCCGCATCTGACCATTGCCGAGATGAGCGACGAACAGAAGCGCATCTACGACCGCATGGCTGCTGGCCGCGCGCGCGGCGTCGCCGGACCGCTGATGGCATATCTGCGCAATCCGGAGCTCGCAGAGATCGCACTGCAGCTAAGCGAGTTCTGCCGCAAGAGGACGAGCCTGCCGATGCGGCTTTCCGAACTGGCGATATTGATTACGGTTGCGGAATGGAGGTCCGGTTTCCAGTGGCACGGGCACGAGAAGCTGGCGCTTGAATCCGGCATCGACCAGGCGGTGATCGATGCCATCCGCCGTGGTGTCGAACCCGCGTTCGCGAAGGCAGACGAAGCGGCCCTCTACCGGTTCGTCACCGAACTGTTGCGGGAGAAATCGACCTCGGACCGAACCTTCAAGAACGTCTCAGAGTACCTGGATCGCCGGGCACTTGTCGAATTAATCAGCATACTGGGTTATTACATCATGGGAGCAATGGAGGTGAGGGCCTTTGCCGAAAAGCCGGGCGGCAAGGCTGACCCCTTTTGCCTGTTGCAAGGTGAGGTTTGAAAGCAACTGCCCTGTATGCCGGCAGGGCATGGGAGGAATGCATACTATATATTAGACGTATGGCAAACGTCCCCTTAGCGTCGCAAGCAAGGAGATGTCCGCCTCAGACCAAGTCGCGTCGACTTGAGAGGGACATGCGGGGAGAGCCAGTGAAGGGGCGGGGGAGGCCGCCCGGCCAGTACATCGGCAGACTTCTCATCGGCTCGCAGTGAAGATCGGGTTTCATTTTCGAATCCAAGGGAGGGATCAGAATGCCTGAAGCTATTGAGATCAGATGTTTGAGAGCGGGGCTGAGGAGCGCCGCGATTGCCGCGGTCACTCTGGCGATGACTACGGTCGCCCAGGCCGAGACCACGGTGCGGGTCGGCAAAGTCGGTACTGACTTTACCTTCTATCCGGCCGATTTCGGCATGGAGAATGGGATTTTTCAGAAGCACGGCATCGAGCTGGATATCTACGAGATCGGCGGCGCCCAGATCGTTCAGACGATGGTCACGGGCAACGCGGATATCGGTCTGATGGGCGGCACGCAGCTGGCCTACATTGCCAATGGCGTGCCGATCAGCGCCGTCGGCGCGCTCTCCAACTCGCCCTATGGCTTCGTTCTGATTGCGCCCAGCGCCAGCGACGTTCATTCGGCTGCGGATCTGAAGGGTGGGACCATCTCGATCTCGCGTCCGAAATCCCTGACCGAATGGGTGGCGAGCAATGTTGCCATCAGTCAAGGCTGGCCGGTATCCGATCTGAGCTTCGTCGGTGTCGGCGGCGACGCCGAGCGTGTTGCGGCAACGGTGACCGGAGAGGCGGACGCAGCTCTCGTCAGCATCGAGGTTGCGCGACCGCTGGTGGAGAAGGGCGATATGAGGATCGTCGCCTCGTTCGGCGAACTGATCCCGGACTTTCACAACCAGATCATCTTCGCGGCAAACGACTTTATCGAGAAGCAGCCCGAGGCGTTGCGAAGTTTCCTTACTGCTTGGTACGAAACCGTTCAGTATATGAGGGACCACCGCGACGAGGTTGTCTCAGCCTATGCCAAAGACATGCAGATCAGCGAAGAGGACGCAGCGTATGTCTATGACGCGCTCATGGCGACCGACTACATGTCGCTGGATGGCCGCTTCAATGAAACCGCCATCAAGCTGATGGACGAGATGTTCGTCCAATACGGCCAGACGGAGAAGCCCTTTCCGAGCGATCAGTACACCAACGAGCAATATCTCCCAAACGCGATGTAGACTGCACGCACGTCGGGGTGAGGGCGCGGGCGCCCCTTGGTCCGCCCGCGCAAGCTTCGCGCAGAGAGGATGCATTATGGATTGCACATCGGCACGGCCCTCCATCCAGGCACTGGATGTCTCAAAGCACTTCGGAACGCCGGGCGACAAGATCTACGTCCAGGCGCTGCTGAAAACCTCTATTGAGATCAGGGCGGGCGAGCTCGTCTGTTTCATCGGGCCGAGCGGCTGCGGCAAGAGCACGATGCTGAACATAATCGGCGGTCTCCTGACGCCTTCAAGCGGCAGCGTCAGCGTAATGGGCGGGCCGATCAACGGCCCGTCACCGCGGCAGATCGCTTATGTCTTCCAGGAGAACGCCTTGTTTCCCTGGTATAATGTCATCGACAACATCAAGCTGGGAATGGAATTTCAGGGGGTTGATCGCGCCGAGCGTGAGGACCGCGCCCACGAGGCGCTGAAGGCGGTGGGTCTGCCGAATTTCGCACACCATTTCCCCGGCCAGTTGTCAGGCGGTATGAAGCAGCGCGTGGCTCTTGCCCGTGCGCTCAGCCTCGATACCGATGTGATCCTCATGGACGAGCCCTTTGGCGCTCTCGACGAGCAGACGCGCATGGTGCTGGGTGAGGACCTCTCCGTCCTCCTGTCGCAGACCGGCAAGACCATTGTCTTTGTCACCCATAGCCTTGGTGAAGCGGTTTTCCTTTCAGACCGCGTTGCTGTCTTTTCTGCCCGTCCGGGCCGTATCAAGAAGATGATCAATGTCGACGAAGCCCACCCGCGTTCTCCCGATTTCATGACCTCGGACAAGTTCGGCGATCTGCGCAACGAATTGTACCGGCAGTTGCACGATGAGATCCGAAAGACGGTCGAGCAGGTAGCCTAGTAAAGATCGTTCGTTTCTAAGACGGGCAGCGGGCTCATTCTCCTGAGGAGCGTACAGCCGATGGCAAGGCAGACAAATGGATCGGCGGTTGCGAGAAATCGCCCTGCGACGGTGGTCCAAATCGGGTTTCTGGTGGCGCTTCTGGCGCTCTGGTTCTTCGCTACCGAGTTCGGCGGCGTCAGTCGGTTCCTATTGCCAAGTCCTGTCTCAGTGGCCGACTCGCTGGTGCAGATGATCGCCGACGGCACGATCGCCGGAGAACTTGCGGTGACGCTGTACGAGGTATTCTCCGCGTTCGGCCTGTCTGCCGTTGTCGGCTTGGGGATCGGGTTCTTCGTTGCCCGTTCGGCCTATTTGGTCGAGGTGTTCACGCCGGTCTTCTCTGCGTTATTTGCCGTACCTGTGATCCTCCTGCTGCCATTGTTCGTGCTGCTCCTTGGTTTGGGTCCCGAATCCAAGATCGCTGCAGGGATCGCAAGCTGCTTCTTTCCGATAGTTCTCAGCGCCATTGTGGGGTTCGGCAAGATCGATCGAATCTACATGCTGGCGGCGCGGTCGATGGGTGCCTCGCACTGGCAGTTATTTGCCAGGATCATGATGCCGGCCGCACTTCCCGCCATCCTTTCCGGCCTGAGGCTCGGCTTCGTTATCTCATTCCTGTCGGTGCTCGGCGCCGAAACCATTGCTGCACGCTCCGGGCTGGGGCGCGCGATCGTCGAAGCATCCGAAAACCTGAGGATCGACAAGATGTTCGCCCTGATCGTGGTTGTCGTGTTCCTTGCGTTCCTGCTCAACCTGCTGGTCTCCTATGTGGAGCGCCGCGGCCGTTGGGAGTGAGGTCCGATATGACGGTGTTGGAAAAGGGAGCGCGCACCAATATGGCTGCATCCGTGCAGAGCGAGGAGGCTGGTCTTCGCCACCTGTGGTCGAAATTCGTTTCGAGTCCCGGTGCGCTGCGTTTGGCTCTTGTGATCGGCTTTTTCGCCGCCTGGGAAATTTACGCCAGTTTCTTCGCCAATCCGCGGTTCCTGCCCCCCATCTCGGAGGTGGTTCTCTCCCTGCCGAAGTTCTTCCAGATCAGAAATATGACCTTGGCGCTCGGCATCACCGCCTTCGAAGTCGCGGTTGCTTTCGTGATGGCCGTTGCCATTGGTGTGGCGGTCGGTATCGCGCTTGGCTTCAGTCGGGTCCTGAACCAGACGTTCATGCCCATCGTTCTTTTGATCTACGCCACGCCGAACGCCGTCTTTCTGCCGTTGTTCATGCTGCTCTTCGGCCTAGGCGTCACGTCTAAGATCGCCTACGGATTTGCGCATGGGGTGTTTCCGATCATCATCACCGTTGCGGCGGGAGTCGCCAACCTGAAGCCGGTACTGCTCGCCAGTGCGCGTTCGATGGGAGCGAGCCGTTATCAGATCCTGCGGCATGTGATCTTCCCGCACATGCTGCCGAACTTCTTCGCCGCGATGCGCCTCGGCATGGCGACGACCCTGCTCGGCGTTATCCTGTCGGAGCTTTTCGTCTCTCAAGCCGGAATAGGCCATTTTGCGCGGCTATTTTCGATGACGTTCCAGACGGTGAACCTGTACGCGCTCATCCTGCTGGTCACGACCATCGCGATTATCATCAACGAGATCCTGAGACGCCAAGAGGCACGACTGAGCAAGTGGCGCGACTGATCGCCGATCGATTTGGCCGTTTGGGTATCAAAAGGATTTCTGTTCCTTCCGACAGTGCATGAAGAATGGTGGGACGATCGTCCCGCAACGAGACTTCGGTTGTCTTGACGTCCAGTGATGGTAACAGTTCCATTACGAAGAGGGACAGGAGACAATCAGAACATGTCATCACCGGCCGACGAGAGCGCCTCAAGGAGCCGGGTAAAGCTGCGCGGGTTCAAACGCTCGCTGCCGATGGCGCTGCTGCGCGCTCGGGAGGCCGTCATGCGGCAGTTCCGTCCCTCTCTGCGCCAGCACGGCATCACCGAGCAGCAATGGCGTATTCTGCGCGCGCTTTCCGCGACCGACAAAATGGAAGTACTGGAGCTCGCCTCTGTAACCTTTCTGCTCGCGCCATCGGTATCGCGCATCCTGAAGGACCTCGAGGAAAGAGGTCTCGTCGTTCGGAGATCCTCAGCCGCCGATCTCCGGCGCGGCCTCATCTCGCTGTCGCCGCGGGGACAGCAGTTGATAGACAAGGCCGGTGAACGCTCCGAAATCATCTATGCCGAGATCACCCGCCGGTTCGGTCAGGAGCGTCTGCAGATGCTATATACCTTGCTGAGCGAGCTCGAGGCCGAACTGGCGGAGCTTGAGGAGCTACCGGATCTTGGACTCAAGGATCTACCCATTGCCGATACGGGGCAACGGCGGCGCGGTCGGCCGAAGGGAAGCTAACGTGTGAAACGCCGTCCTTGAAAGGCTCGATATCGCCAATCGGATCTTGGTTGAGGCACTAGCTGTCTCTTGACGCGCGAAAAGAACTTAATATGTTATGTTCTTGCGCTTTAAGCTGCGTGAACTTATCTTCAACGCTCATCTGGCGCCCGATTTGCCGGCGGCTTCCATCTTCAGGGGATAGTGCCGTTCTTCATAGTCGATCTCCTGAGGCAGTTCGCCCTGATTTCCGTTCCTCCACCAGCCCGTGGCTTTTGACATGAACCCATCCGACACTGGTCCGAAGAGACCGCCGCCACGCCGGGCCGAGGTTCTGGGCCTTGATCAGGTATCACCGAGAATGGTGCGGGTTACCTTCAGCGGAGAAGGCCTCCGTGGCTTCGGCCAGCCTGTACCCAGTGCTCATATCAAGATCTTTTTCCCTGAAGGAAATTGGACGCCGCATTCAGATGCGCCGCGACCGCCATCGAGGACCTACACACCACTTGCCTTCGACCCCGCCAAGAATGAGCTTGAGGTCGAATTCGTGCTGCATGGCGCCGGCCTTGCCGCGGACTGGGTGCGCCGCGCCCGCCGCGGCGACGTGGTCTATATCGGCGGGCCGCGGGGAGGATTCCAGCCCGCGCACGATCTTCGGGAGATCGTCATTCTGTGCGACGACACCGCGCTTCCGGCCGCCACCATGATCGTTCGCGCACTGTCGACGCGCTGCAATGTCAAGCTAGTGGCGGAGGTAGGCGGAGAGGACGAGGCGCGCGACATCGACAGACTGCCCGCCAGCCGGATCGAATGGCTGGTTCGGGACGACCGCCAGCCCTGCGGGACACTGGTCCGGCGTCTCGCCGACCTGACGGCCGCCGACGACGCATTCTGGTGGGTGGCCTGCGAGGCAAAGGCGATGCGAAAAATGCGCAGTATCCTGCTGGAGCGAGGAAATATTGCGAAGGAACGCCTGATCACGCGCGGCTATTGGCAGGCGGGCGAGACCAACCACCCGGACCACGATTACGGGGTTTGACTGCTGAGGAGCGCCTCCGTCGCCGCGGACGGTGGCTGTTCAGTTCGCAGTTGGTATGAAAAGGGCCGGCGCTTCGCACCGGCCTTTCCGGGCTTTCAGGTCTTCGGATCCATAAGAGTGTTTGCCGGGAAGAGTTCTTCAATCGTCACCGGGCGCACTGCCATGTGCTGCTCCATCGAGTAGCGGATCGCGGCTTCGAGCGTGGGCCGGCTCTTCTCGACACCGTAGGGGAAGATATCCTCGCCCATCACCTCCTGCGCCGACAAAGTGGAGCTGACGATCCACGGATGGCCAATTTTGAGGGCGGCGGTCTCCAGCATTTCCTGCTGGCTGATGCGCTTCGCCTCCGAAAAGGCGAGATAGAGGTTGAGAGCGAGCCAGGGGTGCTTTTCGTAGATCTCACGCCGCAATCCGAGCGGATGCATGATCGGAAAAATCCCAGTCTTACGATAGTAGTTCTTCTCGACAGTTTCGAAATCCTCGAAGAGGCGCCGGATCGGGGTCTCGCCGTCGCGATAGCTGCGCGGGGTTCGTGGACCGATGAAGGCATCGAGTTCTCCGTCCTCGAGCATCTGGTTGATGGTTTGCCCCTCGCCGAGGAAGTGCAGCGGAAAGCCTTCGGGCAGATTGTTCGGCCACTTGTCCTTGCGGCCAGCATCGCTCATGCCGCCCTGGTACCAGCTGATGTCTTCGACCTGCACGCCATATTCGTCGGATAGAAAACCGCGCGACCAGACAGCGGCCGTGATCTGATATTCCGGCACGCCAATCTTCTTGCCCTTCAAATCCTCCGGTTTCTCAATGCCGCGGTCCGTGCGGATGTAGATGCCGGATGCGCGGAAGGACCGCGACAGGAATACCGGGATGCCCACATAAGGACTGAGCCCCCCCACCTGGCCGTCGCCGCGCGATGTGGCGATGACATAGCCGGAAAGGCCGATCTCGGTGACATCGAAATCCTGATGATACCAGGCCCTGTGAAAGCACTCCTCCGGCGGCACGGTGATGAAGTTGATTTCGCAGCCTTCCACTTTGACACGACCATCCATGATCGGACGCACTCTGTCATAGTCCCAGGTGGCGACGGTTAGCTCGAGTTTTGCCATTGAAAGCCCTTGTTTGCTTTGGTTGAACCGCGGTGACCGTCAGCTTAAGCGTTGACGGCAGTTTTGCTGGCCCAGGTGATCTGGCGATATTGGGCCGCGATAGACTCGAGCTTCACGCGTGGAATCACGTCGCCAATCCTTCGGGGCTCGCTCATGCAGGAACAGAGCTGCAGCGAGGCCGCCGATCCCACCACCCGCGATGATCACTTTCATTGATGTCTCCCGATAGAAGACGCCGGCGATCCTGGAAAAAATACTAATTAGATAATATGTTATCTACATGCGCTCTGTCAATTGACGTCTATCCGGGATGTTGCCTCATTTGGGGGTAGACGGCGGCACGGTCGGCGCCTTGGCCACGGAGGCCGATGCTGATCCACCCCGGTTGAACGTGTCCACTTAGGAGGCTGCCCGGAGAACGTCTACGCCCTCGCGCCGCTCGATCTTTCATCTTGCGCGGTGTGCCGTGAGCACCTTCGTCATTCCGTGGCACGAACGCGCCTACCGGTCAGATCTGACGCCAAAAAAAGCCCGGTTGTCGACCGGGCCTTTCTTGTCAACTCTGGATCAAGAGGACGGTATGGCCAGCCTCCAGGCGTCATAACCATAGACCCAGTCAGCGTTGCCCTGGCCCTTGAGCCAGTTGTTCGCCCGAGAGCCTTCCTGGACCTGACTGGTGCGGGGCTTGCGCAACTCCTCATAGGTCTTGAGGCGCAGCGGAATTTCGGCCAGCGCAGCGCCCTGGAGCACGCGCGCGAGGACGATGGCATCCTCGATCGCCATGCAGGCTCCCTGCGCCATGAACGGCACCATCGGATGGGCGGCATCGCCGAGGATCGTTGCTCCGCCACGGCTCCACTGCGCAAACGGCTTGCGCACATAGAGGGCCGACTTGGTAACGCTGGTGCAGGCAGCGAGGATCTTCTGGACCTCGGGGTGGAAATCGGCATAAACGGCGCGCAACTCTTCCACCTCCCCAGGCATCGTCCAGCTCTCGGCCGTCCATTCGGGCTGCGAGGTGGTGGCGAAGACGAAAAGCTCTTCTCCGCGAAGCAAGGGGAAGGTGACGATCTGCATGTCAGGCGTCGGGCCCCACCATTTGGTGAAGCAATCGAGATTGGGCACGTCCACATCCTTGCTCTCGATCACCGAGCGGTAGGACACCAGCCCCGTGAACTCGGGCGCGTCGGCGCCGAAAAGGCTCGTGCGCACCGCCGAATGGATGCCGTCGGCACCGATCACCAGATCGAAGCTCTCCGCCTTGCCGTCCGCAAAGGTGACGACGGGCCGCGCGCCGTCCACATTGACGGATTCCGCCTGATGGCCGAGCCGGATGCATGCGGGGTCAATAGCCTCTTCCATCGCCTGCAGCAGGTCGCCGCGATGGATCGTGAGTTGGGGTGCGCCATATTTTTCTTCGGCTGCCACGCTCATGGGCAAGCGCGATGTCTCTTCCCCGGTGTCCCAGGTGCGGCTGATGCGGTAGGCGGGGCGCGCGGCGGTCTTGCGCAGGCGCTCGCCGATCCCCAGCCCGTCCAGCGCCTTCACGGCGTTGGGCGTGAGGTTGACGTCGGCACCGATGCGCAGGAACTTTTCCGCGCGCTCGAAAACCGTCACCCTATGTCCGATTTTGGTCAGCGCCAGCGCCGCGGTCAAACCGCCCACTCCGCCGCCGCAAATGGCAATTTCGAAACGATCCATGTCTTAATCTTGTGTGCTGTCGGCTGCATGCCGGATTTTAGGAAATGTGGGATTTGGGGATGTAGTGCAGCAGCCGTTCCTCGGCCCAGGCCAGGACGCTGTAGAGTGCGATCCCGATGATGGTAAGCAGGATGATGGCATTAAAGACCATCGCCGCATTAGCCTGCCCGCCGCCATAGGCGATCAGGAAGCCCAGCCCCGTGTTGCCGCCCACCAGTTCGCCCACCGTGACCCCGATCACCGCGAGCGTGGAGGAAATCCGCAGCCCCGCCAGAAGGTTGGGGAGGGTGGATGGAAACTGCACCTTGAGGAAAATCTGCCAGCGGCTGAGATTGTAGGCCCTGGCGAGATTGACCATGTCGCGATCCACCGTCTTCATCGCCGCGAGCACATTGACCAGCACGGGGAAGAACACGATCAGCACGGTCACCAGCAGCTTGGGTGTCGCATTGTAACCGAACCACATGATGAACAGCGGCGCGAAGGCGACCTTCGGCGCGATCTGTAGCGCCAGGATATAGGGAGAGAGCACCTTCTCCCAAAAGCGTGATAGGCCCAGCAGATAGCCAATGATCGCTCCGAGCATCCAGCCTATGGCAAAGCCCAGAACCGTATAAAGTGCCGTCGATAAGATATTGGGGATGAGATTTTCGCGCCGGTACATTCGCCCCAGTTCGCCCGCCATATCGCTGATGGTGGGGATGATGAACCGGGGCACGCCGAGGGCGGGCGGCAAGAACTCCCAGATCAGCAGCACGGCCGACAGAATGAGCAGACCGATCAGCACATGAGGCTGGAGCACGGCCGGGCGGGAGGGAGATGCGGGGGCGTTCACCGTGGTGGTACTCATATCTTACGACCATTGGCATGTGTGAGAAGAGGTGCGATACACCACAAAAAGCGCGGCCGGACGAGCCGGCCGGACCACGAAGCCAAGTCTCTATTCGGAGACGACGAACTGGTTGGTATAGACGTCTTGGATCGGCACCGCTGACGTAATGATGTCGTTAGCCAGATAGAAATCCTGGATTTCCAGCAGCTGCCCTTCATTGAAGGCGCCGCGCGGCAGGCCATCCATCTCGACGTAAACGCTTTCCACATAGAAGCGCAGGATGCGCTCGATCTGATCGACGTTTTCGGCGTGCTGATCGATGAAACCGACATATTCCTGCGCGGCCAGGGCCGGGTCGGCGACAATGTCGTCGATCGCGCGCAGCGTCGCACGCACGAAACCAGCCGCCCTTTCGGGATGCTCTGCGATGAACTGGTCGGATGCGATGATCGCCTGCGGCTGGGCAGGGAACAGTTCGCTGACCGGCATCACCGTCAGATCGACGCCTGCGTCCTGAATGCTCACGATCCATTCAGGGACGCCCGACATGGCCTGCACGCTGCCGGCGATCATGGCCTGGATCAGCCCGCCCGAACCCAAAGCCTGGATATCGGCTTCGGGACGGTCGATGCCTTCGCCGGCCAGCACGGCAAGCAAATTATAATAGGCGGTGTCCTGGAAGGTGGTGACGGCGATGGACTGACCTTCCAGATCGGCGACGCTCTCGATGCCGCTGTCGTTGCGCCAGGCGATATGGGTCAGCCCTCTGCCGCCCAGCAGCGCGACCCCGCGCACTTCGAGCCCGTTCGGGCGTACGATCATCGCGGTGTCACCCATGCCGCCGCCCATGTCCACATTGCCCACGGCGACCTGCGTCGCGACGTCGGCGCCGCCCTGGCCGACGCGGAATTCGACGTTCAGACCCTCTTCTTCATAATAGCCTTTGTGATAGGCGAGCTGGAATGGGGCGAAGGCGGGGAGGAAGTCGGGAGCAGGGAACAGATAGGTCAGGTTCTCCTGCGCATGGGCGGCGCTGGCCGAAAGCGCCAGACCACCGGCAAACAGCAACGAGAGTGAGACACGGTTCATTGATGGTCCTTCCTCTGGATTTTGCGTCTGCCCCCTCAGGCAGCCCGCTCATTGAGTTTGAGCAGATTGAAGATCTGCGCGGCATAGCCGTGGACCTGCGGCATCTGCCGCCGGGCCAGAGGCTGTCCTCTGTCGGGAATATCGACGGCAAGCTCGTGGATGATGGTGCCCGGACGCTCGGAGAGCACCAGCACGCGATCGGACATGATGACGGCTTCGGACAGATCGTGGGTGATCAGCAGCGCCGTAATGCCCGCATCCTGAATAGTCTTGGCAAAGCTGTTCTGAATCAAAAGCTTGGTCTGTGCGTCGAGCGCCGAAAACGGCTCGTCGAGCAGGATGATGTCGGGGTCGATGGCGAGTGTGCGGGCCAGCGCCGCGCGCTGGCGCATCCCGCCTGAAAGCTGGTAGGGGTAGTGGTTTTCGAACCCCTTGAGGTGGCAGCGCTCGAGTTCCGCCATGGCGCGCTCGCGCCGCTGCCGGGCCGGAACGCCGCGGGCTTCGAGACCGAACTCGACGTTCTTTATAATAGACCGCCAGGGCAGCAGCAGGTCCTTCTGCAACATGAAACCCACATGCGAGTTGGGGCCGACCACCGTCTCCCCGCTCACGAGGACTTCGCCTTCGGTGGGCTTATAAAGCCCGGCGGTCATGCTCATGATCGTGCTCTTGCCGCATCCTGATGGGCCAACGACCGACACGAACTCTCCTCGGCCGACCGCGAAATTGATGTCCTTGACCGCCGTCAGGACCTCCGTGCCCGAATTTATGTTTCCAAACTGCTTGGCAACCCCGCGAAACTCAAGCGCCATAGCCATTTTCCGCATATGCCCGATCGAGTTCGCCGTGTGTGCTCAGTTCCTGCGCCAGCAAAGCCTCGTCCCAGCCGGTCCGGTGCGAAATCGGCGCCACAATGCGCCGCCGGAACAGTTCCGCGGCAGTCTGGGCGAAACCGGCTTGAGCGGTGGCGATGATGTCTATCATCGCTGAGGTCAGCGCCCGCTCGGCTTCCGAGCGTTCGCGCCCCAAGGACCGGTGCGCCAGTTCCGCCCGCGTGGTGTCCTTGGCTTTGATTGATAATCGGTCCTTGAAAGCGTCCATCGGCTCCCCTCAGGAAGTGTTCAAATATAAACGCAGTGTTCATAATTACGCATCGATGGGTTAGTGTCAAGCTGGCCCTGCGCGTTGCTTTTGTCCGCACGCCAGAGCTGTCGGCACCACCGCCGGGGGTGTCGGGAGATATTGTTGCTGCGTTGGTTGCGCGCGGGGCCTTTATGGCTCAGCCCCGGTAGCCGAGGCCCTTGGAAATCTCGGCCGCGGCCGCCTTGATGGCGCCCTCGATGCGCTGGGCGTTGTTGCTATAGGCGCTGAATTGCTCTTCGGGGCCGGTGACGTTGATGCCCGCGATGGGACGGGATCGATGGTCGAAAATGGCCGCTGCGCAGGAGCCGATTCCCGGCTCGAAATTGCCCTTGCTCCAGGCAATGCCCTGCTTGCGGTCCTCGGCAATCTGAGCGATGAGCTGGGTCAGGGTCGTCGAGGTTTTGGGAGTGTGGGCTTCCAGGTCGGCGTCCCTGTAGAGATCCAGCAACTGTCTTTCCGGCATATAGGCAAGCAGGATGCGCCCGATCGTCGTGGCGTGGGCGGGCAGGCGCGAACCCTCGCGAATATTGCTGATCAGGTGCGAATTGGGCGTTTCGCGCAGCAGATAGACCACGTCGCGCCCGTCGAGCACGCCCAGATGGATCGACAGGTGCAGTTCGTTGACAAGCCTTGCCATGATGGGTTGGGCGACCCTCGTCACATCGCGCGACTTGAGCGCGTCGGCGGCCAGGGAGATCATCCCAACCCCAAGCTGCCAGCTCGCGCCATCATCATCCGATTCGATTATTCCTTCCGCTTCCAGCGTATGAAGAAGGCGGATCAGCGTCGTCCTGTTGATGCCCAATTCGCGCGCCGTGGCCGCTGCGTTGCGGCAGCGTCCACCCGCCGCGATATGCCTGAGAAGCCGGAAGGCGCGGTGGACCGGGGGCACCGAATAGGACGGGCCCTGGGAGGTTTCATCATCGATCTCGATCGTATCGTCGTCCACGCGGGCAACTCCAGCCATAAGTCTCGTACTTTCCCTTAGTCCATAGCGCCAGTGCGGGCAATGTGCGGCCCTTGACACGAGGGTGCTTATGCATAATTATAAACATTGAGTTTATATTTGAACAGTTGGCGTCAAAGAGCGGTTTCCTAAAGTGGTATCGATCACCCTAGCGAAGGATCGAACGAAATCAGCGGCCTGGCTCGTCCCGGTACGCACGCGTGCTCGCTCGTCGCGTCCATTTCTGAGCGCCATCCGTACCCATCCGATTGTCTTTCCGAACCATCAGCACAGGAGTTCTTGATGTCTGTCGTGCCGAAAAAATTCCCATCGATCGAACCGGACGACGTGGTGATCCCCGAGGGAAAGTCTCTCTCCGAGTGGATTGAAAGCCGCGTCGCACGCTACGAGACCCGCACGCTCGATTGGGATGCGTTGAAATTCCAGGCCGATTACGACCCGATCTATCGGCGTGCGCAGATGCGCTATATCGGCACCGGGGCCACCGGCGTGAGCGACGATGAGAATGTCGTTCCGGCAGAAAACTTCACCTTCTCGACCATGGTTCTGCCGGCCGGCTGCGAAGGTCCGCTCCACATCCACCGCGATGCCGAGGAAGTCTTCTTCATCCTCAAGGGGCACAAGATCCGTCTCTTCATCGAGCACAAGGGCGAGCTTGTCGAAACCGTCCTGACCGAGCGCGATCTCATCTCGGTCCCACCAGGGCTTTACCGTGGGCTGCGCAACGAGGGCATCGAAGAGGCCCTTATGTGCGTGATGATCGGCAACCCCAAGCCGGTCACCCCGACCTATCCGGAGGACCACCCGGTTTCCAAGATCCCGCGCCCCGCTGGAAATAAGGCCGCGGGCTGACACCCGCCGGGGGGAGGGGCCGCAGGCCCCTCTCGCTTTGAACACGGCTCTTGTTTTTCATGATGATTATGCGCCAGACCCTCACCAACGGCATAGAATGGCGGGAGCGCGCCGGCGGCGGCGACGTCCTCGTGTGCCTGCACGGCATCGGGTCCACGGCCTCGACCTTCGACGGTCTGATCGGCTATCTGCCCGCCGACTTGCGCGTCATCTGCTGGAACGCTCCCGGTTACGGCGAAAGCGCGCCGCTTGCGGCCGATTGGCCGCTGGCCGCCGATTATGCCATGGCGCTGCTCTCGCTTTGCGAGGCCCTGGAGCTCAAGCGGGTTCATATTCTTGGCCATTCGCTGGGCACGCTCATGGGCGCGGCCTTCGCCGCCGGTCATCCAGAACGGGTCGCCAGTCTGACGCTCGCCGCCTGCGCCCAGGGCCGCGCCACCCCGCGCGGCGGCACGCTTTCCGAAAAGGACGCGCAGCGCCTCGACGATCTTGAACGCGATGGGGCCGAAGCGTTCGCCGCGGCCAGGGCTCCGCGCCTGATCCATGCGCCGGAGCGCAATCCGGACCTCGTCGCCGCCGTGCGTCAGGACATGGCCAAGGTCACCATGCCCGGTTATGGCCAGGCCGTGCGAATGCTCGCCTCGGGCGATCTCGCCGCCGATTGCAGACGGGTCCGCAGCCGTACTTCGGTCATCGTCGGCACAGGGGACGTGGTGACGCCGCCGGACCAGTCCCGCGCCGCCTTTGACGCGCTCGATGAAGCTGTCCGCGGGGACTACGCTCTCGTGCCCCATGCCGGCCACGCCATTCACCGCCAGGCCCCCGCCGCCTTGGCTGCCACCATCGTTTCGACGATGAGGAGTGCTCTGCCTTTGGCAGGCACGATACAATTGGGAGACGTCCGATGAGTGAACCCATCCGCGTTGGTGCCCTGCGCGGCATCGTTATGCGCGCGCCGGGCATAACCGCCACCAGGGGCTTTTACGAGAATAATTGGGGGTTGACCGTCGCCCACGAGGAGGACGGTATCGTCTATCTGCGCGGCACCGGCACCGAGTCCTTCATCTACGGCCTCAAGGACGACCCGGTCTACGGCATCGAATACGTGCATTTCTCGATGCCCGACCGGGCTGCCATGGATGCGCTCTATAGGCAAGTGGTGGCTAGAGGCGCGACGGTGCTCGGCGAGCCCGCGGCGTTCGACGATTTCGTGGGCGGCTACGGTTTCGAAATGCTCGATCCCGATTTGCGCCGCCTGCGTTTCCGCACCGAGGCGAAATCGGTCGAGGCACGGGAAGAATGGGCCCGCCCGCGAAAGGTGAGCCATGTGGTGCTCAACAGCGCCGACATGGACGGGGTCGAGAAATGGTATGTGGACGTGCTCGGATTCCGGGTCTCCGATTATTCGGCCGACCAGATGGTGTTCCTGCGCTGCGCCACCGACCACCATTCCATCGCGCTGGTGCGCAGCCATTACCCTTCGGTCAACCACGTCGCGTTCGAGTTGCCCTCGATCAACGAGTTCATGCGCTCGATCGGCCGCATGAAGGAGAAAGGCATTCACCCCACCTGGGGGCCGGGCCGTCACGGTCCGGGGGACAATCCCTTCGCCTATTATGTTTCGCCCTCGGGCTTCGTCATCGAGTTCACCTCCGAAATCCAGCAGATCGACGAGGAGACACATGAAGCGCAGGTCTGGCCGCGCGACGACCCCGAAAAGATGGACCAGTGGATGACGGCTGGGCCGCCGACCAGCGCGCAGCGCGCCGTCATGCAGGGCCGTCCCGATCCCGGCTTCCCCGAGCTGAGAGGAAGCAACCGATGAAACCGCCTTATGAGGGACGGGTCGCGGTTGTCACCGGAGGCTCGTCCGGCATCGGTCTCGCGACGGTTCAATTGCTGCTTGAGCAGGGGGCGAAGGTCGCCCTTTGCGCGCGCGGGGAAGCGCGGCTCAAGGACGTGGTTTCGGCCCTGGGGCGTGACCACGGCCCGGATCGCTTGCTCTCTCGCGCCTTTTCGGTGCTTGATTCAGATGCCGTCCACGCCTTCGCCGCCGAAGTCGAGGCTGCCTTCGGCCGCTGCGACCTGCTGGTCAACAATGCCGGCCAGGGCCGCATCTCGACCTTCGAGAACACAAGTGACGACGACTGGCGCGCCGAATACGAGCTCAAGCTCTTCAGCCAGATTTACCCCATCCGCGCTTTCCTGCCGATGCTCAAGCGGGCAAAGGGCGCCGTTGTCGCGGTCAATTCGCTGCTCGCCTATCAGCCCGAGGCGCACATGGTCTGCACCTCCTCGGCCCGGGCCGGCGTGCAGAACCTGCTCAAGTCGCTCAGTCTTGAGCTGGCGCCCGACGTTCGGGTCAATTCCCTGCTGCTCGGCCTTGTCGACTCCGGCCAATGGGCCCGCCGCTTTGCCGAACGCGAGGACCAGTCGATGAGCCGGGAGGAATGGTACGGCAATCTGGCCCGCGGCAAGGGCATTCCGCTCGGGCGTCTGGGTGATCCGAGCGAAGCCGCCGCCGCCATCGCGTTCTTGGGCTCTCACGCCGCCAGCTACATCACGGGCGCGCAACTCGATGTATCGGGCGGCCTCGCCCGGCACATCTGACATCCAGTTCATTGGAAGCCGATATGAAACTCGAATCCATCACACGCCACGAGACCGTCGGCGATTTCATTGCAGCCTATCTTGCCGATATCGGCGTCGAGGTGATTTTTGGCGTCATCTCCATCCACAACATGCCGATCCTCGACGCGATCGCCCGCCAGGGGCGGGTCCGGTTCATTCCGGCGCGCGGCGAGGCGGGCGCCATGAACATGGCCGATGCCTATGCACGCGTATCGGGCAAGCTGGGCGTCGTGATGACCTCGACGGGTACGGCGGCGGGCAATGCCGCGGGCGCCCAGGTCGAGGCGCTGACCGCGGGCACGTCTCTGCTGCACATCACCTCGACCGTCGACACCCAGTTCATGGACCGCGACCGCGCGCCGATCCACGACGTTCCGCGCCAGCCCGACATGCTCAAGGGCATCTCCAAGGCCTATTACCGTCTCTGGGATGCAAAGAGTGCCATCGGCACGCTGACCGCTGCCGTCACCGCGGCCATCAGCGCGCCCACTGGGCCGGTCAGCCTTGAAATTCCGGTTGACGTCCAGCGCATGGCTGCGCTGCCCACGACGCGCGTCTTTGCGCCGCAACCGCAGAGCCCCCGCGCCAACGACGCCGCGATCGAGGAGATCGCCCGGCTCGTTGCAGGGGCGCGGCGGCCCATGCTCTGGCTCGGGGGCGGCGCGCGCGGCGCCCGCAAGCAAGCGAGCGAACTGGTCGAGCGCGGCTTCGCCCTCGTCACCTCCACCAATGGCCGCGCCACGGTTTCGGAGGACAATCCCGCCAATCTGGGCGCCTTCAACATGGCGCCCGAATCCCAAGCCCTCTACAAGACCATCGACCTGATGATCGTCGTGGGCTCCAAGCTGCGGGGCAACGAGACGCTCAACAACACCATGCGCCTGCCTCGGCCCACCATCCAGATCGACGCCGACGCCTCGCAGGGCGGACGCAACTATCCGGTGGATTTGTTCGTCCATGGCGATGCCGCCGATACCCTCCAGCGCTTGCTCGATCGCCTGCCGCAAAAGCTTTCCGTCGATCCCAATCTTGTCTTCGACGTCGCCCGTACCCGCGCGCAGGGGGAGGGGACGATGCGCGCCGCCATGGGTCCTTATGGCAGCCTCGCCGACGCGCTGCTCGAACGCGTGGCGCCGGGCCGTCACCCGTGGGTGCGCGATGTGACTATCTCCAACTCCACCTTCGGCAACCGCTACGTCAAGTTCGCCGAGCCCCGCCACGGCGTCCATGCGTTGGGCGGCGGCATCGGGCAGGGCATCGCCATGGGCATCGGCGCCGCCATCGCATCGCCGTCGGCCAAGGCGATCACGCTGCTGGGCGATGGGGGCGCCCAGCTCGGCATCGCAGAAATGATCACAGCGGTCGAGGAGCGAGCACCGCTCGTCTACGTGCTCATGAACGACCAGGCCTATGGCGTGATCCGCAACATTCAGGACGCCCAGTATAATAGCCGGCACCACTATTCCGCGCTTCGCACGCCTAACTTCGCCGCCCATTGCGCCTCCATCGGCTTGCCGCACCGCAAGGTTACGGCGGTCGCCGATTTCGCCGACGCGCTCGACGCGGCGCTGGCGGCAGACGGTCCGCAGCTCATCGAAATCGACATGTTGGCGATCGGCCCCTTCGCCGAGAGCTTTTCCGGCCCCCCGGCCGGCGCCGCGGGCAATAAGGTCTGACTGCCGTGCATCTGGGACTGATCGGCTACGGCAATATCGCTCGCACGCTGATGGGGATACTATCGCGCGAAAGCGTTCCGCTCTCGCAGGTGACCGTCGTTTGCCCACGCGGGTTCGCGGATGAAAGCCGCGTGCGGCTGGCCAGCGACTTCGCAGGGCCGGGGACCGTCGTCTGCGAGACCCAAGCGCTGGTCGAAGCCGCGCCTGACCTGGTTGTCGAGTGTGCCGGCCATGAAGGTGTCCGCCAGCACGCCACGGCCGTGCTCCAGGCAGGAATTGAAACGATTATCGTTTCCATCGGTTCGCTGGCCGACCGGAGCCTGCACGAGGCGGTGATCCAGGCGGCGCGCGCCGGGTCCTCCCGCTTCATCCTGCCCGCCGGCGCCATCGGCGGCATCGATATTCTCTCGGCCCTTAAAGTGTCCGGGATCGAGGCCGTCACCTATACAGGCCGCAAGCCTCCGCACGCGTGGAAGGACACGCCGGCCGCGGCACTTTATGATCTGGATACGCTTGCAACCGAAACCGTCTTCTTTTCAGGCAATGCGCGCGAGGCGGCAACGCAATACCCCAAGAATGCCAATGTTGCGGCAACGCTCGCGCTGGCCGGCCTAGGGTTCGAAAAGACCGATGTAAGGCTCATCGCAGACCCCGCCGCCAAGGGCAATGTGCACGAATACAGCGTGCGCTCGGCCGCCGCCGACTTCACGATGAAGATCGAGGGCAGGCCGTCTCCGGATAATCCGAAAACCTCGGTGACCACCGTTTATTCGATCGCGCGGGAAGTCTTCAACCGATGCCGGGAGCAGGCCATATGAACCGTTTCGAACTGCCCTCTTCGAAGCTCTATATCGGCGGGCGCTGGGAAGAAGGCTCAGGCGCGGAGATCGTCTCGATCTTTTCGGGCGACGGATCGGTCAACCGCGTCATCAAGGGTGCCAGCCGCGCCGATGGCGAACGCGCCATCGAGCGGGCGCTGAAGGCCCAGTCCGATCCGGCCTGGCGCAATCTCAAGCCCCATGAGCGGGCGCGCTTTCTCCATCGCATCGCCGATGGCATCGAAACCAACGCCGCCCGCATCGCCTTTATCCAGACCCGCGACACCGGAAAGACGCTGCGCGAGACCACCGCGCTGGTCGCATCCGCCGCCGGCACGTTCCGTTATTTTGCCGGCGCGCTGGAAAGCCTCGACGATACGCTCACCGCGCCGCGCGGCGATTATCTGTCCATGTCGGTGCACGAGCCCCTTGGGCTGGTCTCCGCCATCACGCCCTGGAATTCTCCCATCGCTTCGGACGCCCAGAAGGTCGCCCCCGCGCTGGCCGCAGGCAACGCGGTGCTGCTCAAGCCCGCTTCATGGTCTCCTCTGGTTTCGCTCGAGCTCGCCCGCATCGTCGAGGCGGCCGGCTTGCCCCAAGGCCTGTTTTCCGTCCTGCCTGGCGCAGGGCGGGAGATCGGCAATCTTCTGGTTGAGCATCCGGCCATCTCGCGCGTGAGCTTCACCGGCGGCACCGCGACGGGCCGTATGCTGGCCCGCCAGGCCGCCGAAAAACTGATGCCCATCTCGCTGGAATTGGGCGGCAAGTCTCCCACGATCGTCTTTGCCGACGCCGATATCGACCTCGCCATCGCTGGCATCCTGTTCGGCGTCTTCTCCTCCAGCGGGCAGAGCTGCATCGCTGGCTCGCGCCTCTTCGTCGAGCGGTCCATATATGAAAGCTTCGTGGACCGCCTCGTCGCGGCCACGAAGAAGCTCGTCGTGGGCGATCCCTTCGATGAGCGCACCCAGGTCGCGCCATTGGTCCATTTCGATCATCGCGACGCTGTTGCCGCCCAGGTCGCAGCCGCCGTCGAAGCGGGCGCGGAGGTCTTGTGTGGCGCCGCGATTCCCACGGGCGCGGATTACGACAGGGGCGCCTATTACCTGCCCACCATCCTCGCCGGGCTTGAAAACGACGATCCGATCTGCCGCGAAGAGGTGTTCGGCCCCGTTCTCTGCGTCCTACCCTTCGACGACGAAGCCGACGTCATCGCCCAATCCAACGCCAACGACTATGGCTTGGCATGCGGGATCTGGACCCGCGATTTTCCCAAGGCATGGCGCACCGCCCGCGCCATCACCACCGGCACGGTCTGGATAAACACCTACAAGCAGTTCTCCATCTCCACGCCCTTCGGGGGCGAAAAGGATTCCGGAATGGACCGCGAGAAGGGCAGGGAGGGCATCCGCGCCTATATGGCCCAGAAATCCGTCTATGTGGACTTGACCGGCAAGCCCCATCCCTGGGCCCGCTGGCCCGAAGCAGGCGCCTGATGCCCGCGATCGCCATCGCGTGATCATGGGTGATGGCAATCCCCCTCTCGATCGGTGCGCATCTTCGCCGAAACCGACGCAGATATGTCCGGCTTCGACCTGACCGAGCCCAATTGAAGGCGAGCGGCGATTTAACCGCCCTACGGCAATTTTGCCTTCAATGCGGTGAGGATAGCGTCCGACCTCCAATCAACGGGCCGGAAATGCCATCCAAGCCTCCGGCCGCGTGGCCACATGCACGCGCTCGCCGACCGGCAGGGCGGCTCCCTCGTGATATATGGTCATCACGCCCTCTCCGATATCGACCTTGTTGCGGTGCATCTGACCTTCGAGATGGCTTTCCACGATGATGCCGGCGATGCCATCCTGCGCGAGGAACTGGCTCGATGGGCGTGCGCCGAGCACCACCTTCTGGCCCAGTTCCATCCATGCGTGCCGCTTTACCGGGAATGGCCGGCTCCCCACCGCGACCACCGCATTCCCGTCCGCGAAGGACGCGACATGCCCATCGAGGGCGTTCATTTCCCCGAACAGACGAGCGATGAACAGCGAGCTGGGATCGTTCATTACCTCCGAGGGGGCGGCCTGCTGCAGGATTTTGCCCCTGTCCATCACCCCCACGCGATCGGCCAGCCCCAGCGCGTCGTCGCGGTCATGGGTGACGATCACCGCTGTGGTTCCCAGGCTCTTGCAGACCTTGCGGATTTCGCCGCGCACGTCGGAACGCAACTGCGGATCAAGATTGGAGAGCGGTTCGTCCATCAGCAGAATCCGGGGCTGCTGGGCCACGGCGCGCGCCAGGGCCACGCGCTGTTGCTGTCCGCCCGAAAGCTGGGTTATGCGACGATCGGCCAGATGGCCGATCTGCATCATGTCGAGCACCTCCCGGGTGCGCGCCATGGCCTCTGCGCGTGAAAGCCGTGTGCGCCCGCGTTCGAGGGTGAACCGGACGTTCTGCATGACCGTCATGGTGGGCCAGAGGGCGTAGGACTGGAACACCATGCCGATGGGACGCCGCTCGGGAGCGACCCATATCCGGTTCGCGCGAGAATAGACCGGGCTGCCATTCAGAGTCATTTCGCCGCCGGTGGGCTCCTCCAGCCCCGCAATCATGCGCAGCGTCGTCGTCTTGCCGCAGCCGGACTGGCCGAGCAGCACATAGGACTCGCCTTCCGCGATCGTAAGGTCGAGCCCATCGAGCACGAGGATGCCGTTCTGGCCGCCGAATCTTTTCTCGATTTTCGCTAGCGCAATAGCTGTCATGGATACACGGAACCGTTCTTTAGCGGGCGCGGGGGCGCCGAGTGAGGTAGAGAAGGCCGGCGAGAAACACCGTCACGACGGCGAACAGCGCCACCGATAGGGCGGCCGATTGCTGGGTTTGGCCCGAGCTGTTGTAGAGGAAGATGCGCGAGGCCAGCGTTTGCAGGTCGTAATTGCTCATTATGAGCGTGATGGGCAGTTCCCGCAGCGTCAGCAGGGCGACCCAGAACCAGGCGAAGATCAGCCCGGTGCGCGCGGCAGGGACGGCGATGGAGAACAGCGTCCGGCCCGAGGTCACGCCCGCCGTCCGGGCATATTCGGCCATTTCTGGGTTTAGCTGGCGGAAGGCGTTGTCGGTGATGCGGTGAGCCGTTGCCACATAGCGTGAGCCTATGGCGATGGCCAGCAGCCAGACTGTGCCGAAGATCGGCACGTAGCGGTGCACGGCCAGCCCGCCGATATTGAAGACGACGGCGATGACGATCGAGGGAACGGCGAGGCTGACCACGGTAACGAGATCGATCGTCCTGCCCAGCGCCGGCATGCGCTTGGACACCCAGGACATGGCGATCGTGAACAGCAGCACACAGGTGGGCACGAAGACCGTGATGAACAGCGTTGTTCCCCCCACATTGGCCAGTTCGGTCCAGAATTGCGGCCCGAACCCGGCCGGCGAAAGCTGCGACACGGCCTTGAGGCTCGGGGGTTGCGGCACGGGCAGCAGCGCCGTCCAGACCAGCATCAGGAAGGGCAGGACGATGCCCAGAAAGCCGTAGATCGAAAAGCCGGTCATCGCGGCCAGTTGCGCGCCCTTGCCAAGCCGCACCGAAGCGACCCGCGCACGCCCGCCGATCGTCCCGGCATCGGCGCTGCGCTTGAACACCAGGATCTGGACGAGGATGAGCGCCAACAGCACCGCCGCCGTCATGGTGCCGATGGCCGAGGCGCGCCCGTATTGGGGCAGGGTCATGGAGGATTGAGTATATTGATAGATCCACGTGGCCACCACGTCGATGCGGGCGGGCATGCCCAGCATACCGGCATAGTCGAAGGTCTCCACCGAGATGACGAGGAAGAACAGCGCCGTACTGATCAGGGCCGGCGCCGTCATGGGCAGAAGGATCTTGAACAGCGCTTCGAACTTGCTCACGCCATGGGCGCTTGCCGCTTCCTCGATGGAGCCGTCCACGTTGGAAAATGCCGGAGCGAGGAAATAGAAGGCGGGACCGACCATGGTGAGGCCCTGGAGCAGGATGATCCATGGCATCGAATAGACGGTGACGAGCGATCCCTGTCCTCCGGCCTCGCGCCACCACAGGTTGATAAGGCCGTTCGAGGGATTTAGCAGGAAGATGTAGCCCAGGGCCACGAGAAATCCCGGAATGGCGATCTGGCTCGTGGCGGCGATCAGGATGGCCCCGCGCCAGCGGAAATCCGTGCGGGCATAGAGCCAGGCCAGAGGAATCGCGATCAGGAACATCACGGCAAGGCTGCCCACCGCGAGGATCGCGGTGTTGGTGATGATGGTGGTGAATTTGCGCGAGTTGATGATGGACTGGTAGTTTTCCAGTCCGAACGCCTTGGTCTCGTCGGAGACAAGGCTGCTCATGATCAGTCCCGCGATGGGCAGCAAAAGCAGGACCACGGCAGTCACCGCCAGGACGACGACGAGCTTGCCGAGTGGATCTTGGCGGCGTCCCGATATCGCGGTTGCCAGACCTACCGAATGCGACATGGGCCTAAACCATCCTCATTTTCGGGCGGCAGGCGAGGACGGTCCCCGCTTGCCGCCCAGCGACTAGATATCCTGCAAGAGCCTGGCTACGGCATTGCCCGCTTCCACGCCTTTGGTCATCCACCATTCAGCGGGGGCCGAATAGACGCCGTCGGTGAGTTTCGACAGCTCGTAGAGATCGGTTCCCGGCGTCGTGTGGCGCGGCCATTCGAGCACTTCGGCTGAAAGAGTTTGGCCGTTCTCGGTCTGGGAGAGCCACCATGCGACGAGGGCGGCCGCGTTCTTGTTGCTCGATTGTTCGAGAACCCCGGCGAAGCGCGGCACCAGCGGCGCCTTGATGGGGGCATAGGCGACCGGGGAATTGTTGGCGATCTGGTCGCCGGAGATGCGGATGCCGAAGCCGATAGGGTATTCGCCGCTTTCGACCAGCGTGCGGATGGCCGCGGGCGCGGGGGCGATGCCCGCGCGCAGGTCGACGAGCAAAGTTTCGACCATTTCCAGAGTCTTGTCCTCGCCCAGCCCGATCGCCCAGGGCGAAAAGACGTCGGGCAGGGCGGCGGTCACGATCCGGCCCGCCCATTTTTCGCTGAGAAGCTCTTCGATGCTGGTGGGCACCTCGTCCGGTTTCAGCAGATTGGTGTTGTAGAAGATCGGACGGGCGAACTCGGCTACGAACAGGCCATGCACCTGTTCGGCGACTTCCTCGGGATTGGCGTCGAGCGCCGCCCAGTCGGTGGCCGCGATCGCTCCGGCTTCGTTAAGGACGCCGAGCAGGGTGGGGACGGTGACGATCAGATCAACGGGAACGCCGACCCCGGCATTGTGCTGCTGCACCAACTGCTGAACGTAGACCGGATCGGGGGCGCCGCCGACCAGACGGATGTCGATATCAATGCCCAGGTCGTTCGCGATCGCCTCCTCGAGACGGGCTTCGTCCTCAGCCGTGCGCGCGTCCGAGCTGACGAAAAGCGAAACGGTGCCTTCGGCCGCCGCGTCATCGAGCAGGGCGCTGACCCCCGCGGGCAAGTCGCTTTGAGCCAGGGCAGGTGCGGCGGCCATCGCGGTCATTACCGCTATGCCCGCGCCTGCCAGTGACAGTCTGAAACGATCGACATTCATGATTTTCCTCCTTTGATCATGTTGCGTCCCCCCGGACGCTTGCAGGCGCCGTGTCGGGATATGCGGGGCAGTTCCCCAATCGCCCCATGAGCTTGACGCAGAGCGTGTGGGGTCGGGGCTAGCGTCCGGCCATTTAGTCGATATGGTTCATGCTGGTGGACAGGGTGTTGTAGCCCTCCACGCCGTTTTCCGTCACTGCGACCACGCCGCCGATCAGCGACCAGTAGCGGCCGAACCGGCAATCGGGCTGGAGTGAGAATGTCATTCCTTCCTTGATTTCATAATCGAAGGGCATGCGCTCCCCGCCGTCGACCAGCGGATATTGCGCGGCCATGTCGGGGAGCTGATCGCGGATTCCGTCGGCGGACGGCCCGCCGCCAAGCAGCGGGTTGAGCGCCGCGATCTGCGGCGTCAGGTGCCAGGCGCCGTTGCGGCGCGTGGGCTCTTCCATCGCCTCGAAGACCTCCCGGAAGCTCGCGCCGGGCCGCAGCATGCCCATCCCGATCTCGAAGCTCTCGCGTGCGATCTCGTGGCACCGCCGCGTCTCGTCGGGAACCTTGCCCAGGGTAAAGCTTGTGTTCACGTGGGTGTTGAGCTCGGCAAAGTTGGGGAGGATTTCCGCGCCCACCATGTCGTCCGCTTCCAGAACGCGGGGCTTGTGGCCCCGAA
The DNA here is from genome assembly GCF_011317445.1 of Chelativorans multitrophicus. Classification (GTDB taxonomy): domain Bacteria; phylum Pseudomonadota; class Alphaproteobacteria; order Rhizobiales; family Rhizobiaceae; genus Chelativorans; species Chelativorans multitrophicus. Next base: position 726,085 of record NZ_JAAAPL010000001.1, on the reverse strand, counting down.
TGAGCCAGGTGGGCTCGCCCCAGGAGGGGTTTTCCAGCCCGGTCTGGAGCATCATCCAGGTGACGCGCATGCCGAGCTTGAGCTGGGCGGCGTAGCCGGCCGCATAGATCTCCGCTTCCGTCACGCCGGGCCGGGCCACCTCCATCATGGCGCGAATGGCCGCTTCCCCAGCTTCGGCGGCGCGGCGCAGATGCGCGCGGTCGGACTTGCTCTTTTGCGCCATCACCAGTCCGTATTCCTGGGTCACGGGCACGATCGTTGCATCGGGCAATCCGGCCTGGACTGCCTCCCAGGCGTCCTTGGGCACCCAGCCATAGCGGAAGAACGGGCCGCCCCAGCCTGCGCCGATTACCCCGATCCGTCCCTTGTCGAGCCCCTTCTCCTTGAGGATTTCGGGTCCCAGATGGGGCACCGCGCCCGTGCGGATATCGGTGATCCAGCTGCTCTGGCCGCGTTCACGGGCCACCATGTTCTGGGTGGCCACCTGCGCGGCGAAGGCGATCATCACAGGCTCCCCCTCGCGCGGGAAGACGAGGTGCTGATAACGGCGGTCATAGGTCAGGTACTGCCCGGCATCGTAGCGGTCGCTGCGGTCCGACCCGAAGATCAGAAGTGCGTCTAGCCCGTGGTCGTCCATGAACTGGCGGGTGCGGCTCCAGCGATACTGGCGCTCTTGCTCTGTTGCTGTGTTGGGGCTGGACAACGTCGTCACTATGGCTCTCCTCTTACGGGCAGTTTCAAATAGAATATCATTGACGCTAAATATGACAATAATAAAATGTTATTGACGTCCGATAACACACTTTCAATGTGCTGCAACTTCCCTCCCACGCTCGGCTTTGGTAATTGCTCCCAGTCGCCACCTAGAGGATTCCCTTGCTCAATGGATGAACATCGTAGCTACAGCGTTCCGACCGCCCTAAATGCGCGGTCATTGGCCGCTTCGGCCAAGACGCTGGCCGATAAGGCTTTTTTCCTGATCAAAGCGGATATCATCGATTGCGTCCTGCCGCCCGGGGAGCTGCTGTCCACCCAGCAGCTCATGGCGCATACCGGACTGGGCTTATCGGCTATCCGCGCCGCCATGGAGCGGCTGGTTGCCGGCCAATGGGTGACGTCCGCGCCCAACAAGGGCTACCGGATCGACGGCATCACGATTAAGGACGTCATCGAGCTCTACGATCTCTCCGAGATCATCTCGCCCCAGCTCTCCCGCATGAGCTGCGGCCGGATCGGCGATGTCTATGACCGATTGATCTCGCTCGCCGAGATAGCTTGCGGGCCGCAGCCGGCCCGGAGCGAAGAGGACGAGCACCGCGTGCTGCTCGCGAGCGGAGAGATCCTGCGCACCATCCGGCTCGCCTCGAACAATTCCTACGCAATCTCCCTCACGCAGCAGATCACCGAGCGGCTCGACCGCGTGGTGGCGGCCCGCCGACACTACTCACAGGCCCCTATCGATTTCCGCCGCGATTTCCGCCCCCTTATCGAAGCCCTGCGGGATAACCAGCCCGATGCGGCCGAGGCTGCGTCCCGGGCCAATGTTCACCGCATGCGTTCGATCGTCATCGATCACATCTTGCGGGCCGAAAGTTTTGCCAATTCGCGTATTCTTGCGGGAATGTAGCAAGTTTGGGCGCAGAATTGCCCTCGCCAGGCTTGGGGGCGGCGTAATGGCTGTGAATCCTGCCGCCCCAGCCAAATCTTGCGACCGGTTTTCTGATTGACGGCAGAGCTCCTATTCGGCGGAGCCGTCTCTGCGACGGCTTCCGATGCGCTAGGCTTCGATCAACCCGCGCAATTCCTGCACTTTCTGCTCCAGGAGCTGCTGGTCGGCGCGGGTTTCCACATTGAGACGCAGCAGCGGCTCGGTGTTGGAGGCGCGCAGATTGAAACGCCAATTGTCGAAGGCCATCCCGAGCCCGTCTATCGTCTCCAGTTCCGGGTTGAAGCGCTGGTAGTGCTCTGCCACGCGCTCCTGCACCGCCTTGGAATCGGCAACGGTGAAATTGATCTCGCCGGAGCAGGGGAAGGCGGCGATGCGTTCCTCCAAGGTCTCGGCCAGGGTTGCGCCGGTTTCTGACAGCTCACAAACGACGTCGAGCCAGGTGAGCATGCCCGAATCGCAATAGGCGAAATCGCGGAAATAATGGTGTGCGCTCATCTCGCCGCCGTAAATGGCATTCTCCTCGCGCATCATGCGCTTGAAATAGGCGTGGCCCGTGCGGCAGGGCTTCGCCACACCGCCGGCTCTTTCCACGACGTCGATCGTGTTCCAGGTGAGGCGTGGATCGTAAAGGATCGTGCCGCCCGGAGCCTTCTTCAGCATCCGCTGGGCAATCATGCCGACGAGGTAGTATCCCTCCACGAACCGCCCCTTGTGATCGTAGAGAAAGCAGCGGTCGAAATCTCCGTCCCAGGCGATGGCAAGGTCGGCGCCTTGCTCCACCACCGCCCTGCTTGCCTTCTCGCGCTTTTCCGGAAGAAGAGGATTGGGCACGCCGTTGGGAAGCCACGGATCTGGATCGTGATCGATCTTTATGAAGGTGAAGGGCAGATGCTTTTCGAGGAGGTCGATGATTGGCCCGGCGCAGCCATTGCCCGCGTGGCAGACGATCTTCAGGGGTCTCAAATTTTGCCCCGCAACCTCCTCGAGCAGGCGCTCGATATAGGTATTGCGGTCGCAGAGCGGATGAAGCGTTCCTCGCTCCTTGTAGCTCGATGCAGTCGGGAACACTTTGTCTGAGCGCATCAGCTCTTCGATGGCGTTGAAGGCGTTGTCGGGCGTGGCGGCCGCAGCGCCCTTCAGCACCATCTTGATGCCGTTATAGTCGGGCGGGTTATGGCTCGCGGTGACCATAAGTCCCGCATCGGCGCCGGAACGGGCGGTATGGAAGTAAACTTCCTCCGTGCCGCATTGGCCGACGGGCAGCACGTCAACGCCGCTGTCGAGCAGTCCCTGCGTGAGCGCGCCGGCAAGAGCAGGACTGTCGAGCCGCATGTCATGACCGATCACGACAGATTTTGGCCCAAGTGCCTCCTTCGTCGCCTGGGCGAAGCGATAGGCGAAGGGGCTGTTGATCTCCTCCGGGATTCGGCCGCGGACATCATAGGCCTTGAAGGGAGCACTCATATAATTCTGTCTCCTGACTGGCACGAACTGATTTGCTGAGTACGAAGATGACTATTTGTTAGAGGCGAACTTTGGGCAACGCAAACGCCAAGCTGTTCGCAGCGGGTCACCGCGTGTAACAATGCCTGCGACAGAGTGAACGTTCCTTTTTGTTGCGAAACTCCCGGCGCACGCCTATTCACCCTCATCCTATCACCACGGACAAGGCATCTGGCATGCAGTTCATCGACCTCGGTAAGCAGCGCGATCGAATTCAGGAAAAGCTTGAGAAACGGCTGGCAAAGGTGCTGGCCGAGGGGCGCTATATCCTTGGCCCCGAGGTCGCCGAGTTCGAGGAGAAGATCGCGGCCTATCTGGGTGTCAAATATGCCATTGCCTGCGCAAATGGCACCGACGCGCTTTTGATCCCGCTCATGGCCAAGGGCATCGGGCCGGGGGATGCCGTCTTCGTGCCGAGCTTTACCTTTGCGGCCACCGCCGAGGTTGTGGCGCTCGCGGGCGCTTCGCCGGTCTTCGTCGATATCGACCCGGAAACCTACAATATTGATATCGACAGCCTGCAAGCGGCGATCGCTGCTGTCCGGGAAAAGGGAGAGCTTGCGCCCAAGGCAATCATACCGGTCGACCTTTTCGGCCTCGCCGCCGACTATTCCGCCATCTCACGGATTGCCGCGCGCGAGGGGCTGTTCGTGATCGAGGATGCCGCCCAGGCCACCGGCGGCTCGCAGGGCAATACCATGTGCGGCGCCTTCGGCGATGTGGCAGGCACCAGCTTCTACCCGGCCAAGCCGCTCGGCTGTTACGGCGACGGCGGCGCCATGTTCACCAATGACGGGGACCTTGCCGAAATCCTCCGCTCCGTCGCGTTCCATGGCAAGGGGCAGAGCCAATATGACAATGTGCGAATCGGCGTCAATTCGCGGCTCGACACCATGCAGGCGGCGATCCTGATCGAGAAGCTCGCCATCCTGTCGGAGGAAATGGAGCTTCGCCAGAAGGTGGCCGCGCGCTACAGCGAGGCCTTGGGGGACGTGGTGAAGGTTCCCGCGATCCCATCGGGCAACCGTTCCGCCTGGGCGCAATATGCGATCGAAACGCCTGCGCGCGACAAGGTGAGGGCGGCGCTCAAGGAAGAGGGCATCCCTTCCGTCGTCTATTATGAAAAGCCGCTGCACCTGCAGGAGGCCTACGCCGCCTATCCACGCGCGCCGAAAGGTCTGGAGGTTTCGGAAACCCTGCCGGAACGTATCCTCTGCCTGCCGATGCACCCCTATCTATCCGAGGCAGACCAGGACCGGGTCGTCGCCACGATTCGTAGCGCGGTGAAGTAAGGGGCGGCTTCTCTCCCTCGTTATCAAAGAGAATACCCAGCCAGCCTCATGGCCGGCGGTGACGCGCTTGTGTTCAGGCATGAACCCTCGGGCTTGACCCGACGAGCCATGCCTGTACGGTCCAGCGGCAAAAGGTCGAAACAAAGGCCCTGGCCATTGCACCGGAACAACTTTCCGTTTTCTTCGCAAATGGCGCAAAACACAGGATTGATCCTGCGGTGCCTTTAGTTTTGGCCACCTTGAGGGGCCTGTTGCTGCAGTGCTATTGCCACTGAAACGGCGTTTTATGGCGAGCGCTGGACAACACACAAGAAGGTCATTGCTCAGATGACGGCAAACCTGACGCATCTTCAGCGCCTTGAAGCTGAATCAATCCACATCATGCGAGGGGTGGCGGCGAATTTTTCCAAGCCGGTGATGCTTTACTCCATCGGTAAGGATTCGTCCGTTCTGCTGCATCTGGCGATGAAAGCCTTTTACCCGGCCAAGCCTCCCTTTCCCTTCCTCCATGTCGACACGACGTGGAAATTCAGGGAGATGATTGAATTTCGCGACCGCATGGCGGCCGAACTGGGTTTCGATCTTCTGGTGCATATCAACGAGGAGGGCGTGCGCGACGGCATCAACCCGTTCGACCACGGCTCCAACGTGCACACGCATATTATGAAGACCGTGGCGCTGCGCCAGGCGCTGGACAAATATGGATTCGATGCGGCGTTCGGCGGCGCGCGCCGCGACGAGGAGAAGAGCCGCGCCAAGGAGCGCGTCTTTTCCTTCCGGACTGCCAGCCACACCTGGGACCCGAAGAACCAGCGGCCGGAGATGTGGAAAATCTACAATACCCGCGTCGCGCAGGGTGAATCGATCCGCGTCTTCCCGCTCTCCAACTGGACCGAGCTCGATATTTGGCAATACATTCTGCAGGAGGGGATTCCGATTGTGCCGCTATACTTCGCGAAGAAGCGGCCGGTCGTGAATCGTGGGGGCATGACGATCATGGTCGATGATGACCGTATGAAGCTTCTTCCCGGCGAGACCGTCGAGGAGCGCATGGTGCGCTTCCGCACGCTGGGCTGCTATCCACTGACGGGGGCCATCGATTCCTGCGCCGCGACGCTGGAGGATATTGTCTCTGAAATGCTGACGGCTCGCACCTCGGAGCGTCAGGGCCGTCTCATCGACCGCGATGAGGCAGGCTCGATGGAAAAGAAGAAGCGCGAGGGGTATTTCTGATGCTGAGCTCCAACGCCGCGGCCGCGGTCGCAGACGCCGAGACGGAAACCGCCGATATTCGCGCTTATCTCTCCTCGCAGGAGAGAAAGACCTTGCTGCGCTTCCTCACCTGCGGCTCCGTCGATGATGGTAAGTCGACGCTCATCGGCCGCTTGCTTTACGACACGAAGCTCATTTTCGAGGATCAGCTTGCCGCGCTCGAGCAGGATTCGAAGAAGCACGGCACGAATGGCGGCGAGATCGACTTCGCGCTTCTGGTCGACGGGCTGGAGGCCGAGCGCCAGCAGGGCATCACCATTGATGTCGCCTACCGGTTCTTCGCAACGCCCAAGCGCAAATTCATTGTCGCCGACACGCCGGGGCACGAGCAATATACGCGCAACATGGCGACGGGCGCTTCGACCGCCGATCTCGCCGTCGTGCTGGTAGATGCGCGACAGGGCGTACTGCAGCAGACCCGCCGTCACTCCATCATTGCCTCGCTGCTCGGCATCCGGTACATCGTTGTTGCGGTGAACAAGATCGACCTCGTCGACTTCGACGAGCAGGTCTTCGCGAAGATCACCGCCGATTACGATGCCTTTGCGAAGGACCTTGGCTTCTCCTCGATCGTGGCGATCCCGATGTCGGCCAGGCACGGGGACAACGTGACCCGTATCTCCGAGCGTACCCCTTGGTACGCCGGCCCGTCATTGATCGAGCACCTGGAGACGGTGGACGTCGCGGGCGAGAGCGTAGCCCAGCCGTTCCGGTTCCCCGTTCAATATGTGAACCGCCCCAATCTGGATTTCCGCGGCTTTGCCGGCACGATCGCCTCAGGTTCCGTGGCTGTGGGCGACGAGGTGGTGGTCGCCAAATCCGGCCGGCGCACGCGGGTGAAGCGGATCGTCACCTATGACGGCGACTTGCCGAGCGCTTTTGAAGGCCAGGCCATCACGGTGGTCCTGGAGGACGAGGTGGAGGTCTCGCGCGGCGAGATTCTGGTGGCGCCGGAGGCGCGGCCGGATGTGGCCGATCAGTTCACCGCCAACATCGTCTGGTTCGATGAACATCCGCTTCTGCCCGGCCGAATGTATATTCTGCGCACCGAGACGGACGAGGTGAGCGCCACCGTCAGCCAGCTCAAGCACCGGGTGAACATCAACAATTTCGCCCATGAGGCCGCGAAGTGCCTTGAACTGAATGCGGTTGGCGTGTGCAATCTGTCGCTCCAGTCGCCGATCGCCTTCGATCCTTTCGGGAAGAACCGCTCGACCGGTTCCTTCATCCTCATCGACCGCGTGACCAACGCCACCGTCGGCGCGGGAATGATCCTGCACCCGCTGCGGCGGGCCGCCAACATCCATTGGCAGGCGCTGGACGTGACGAAGGAATCTCGCGCGACCTTGAAGCACCAGAAGCCGGCGGTGCTCTGGTTCACCGGCCTTTCGGGGTCCGGCAAGTCGACGGTCGCCAATCTTCTGGAGAAGAAGCTGCACGCGGCTGGCCGCCACACCTATATCCTCGACGGCGACAATGTTCGCCACGGGCTCAATCGCGACCTGGGCTTCACCGAGGAGGACCGGGTGGAAAACATTCGCCGCGTGGCGGAGGTGGCCCGTTTGATGGCGGATGCGGGGCTCATCGTTCTCGTCTCCTTCATCTCGCCTTTCCGCGCCGAGCGGCGCATGGCCCGCGACCTGATGGGCGAGGGCGAGTTCATAGAAGTGTTCGTCGATACGCCCTTCGAGGAATGCGCCAAGCGCGACCCGAAGGGGCTCTATGCTCGGGCGCTCAAAGGTGAACTGAAAAACTTCACCGGCATAGATTCGCCCTATGAGGCTCCCGAGAACCCGGATCTTCACCTGCACACCGTGGGCAGGGCACCCGAAGATATGGCGGACGAATTGGAAACCTGGCTGCGGGAGCGCGGATATTGCTGACCTCCGCCCTTCCGTCGATGGCTGGCGAGACAGCCCTTCTGGCGCTCTTCGAGGAGCTGGCGCTTGCGGCCGGCCGTCAGGTCATGGCGCATTATGAAGCCGGCGTGCAGATCGAGCACAAATCCGATGCCTCCCCCGTGACGGAAGCCGATCGTGCCGCCGAGCGCGTCATTCTCGCCGGGCTGCGTGCCACCGTGGCGGGGACGCCGTGCGTCTCTGAAGAGGAGGCCTCGGGCGGCGTGCTGCCGGCCTGCGGCGACGAAGGATTTTTTCTGGTCGACCCGCTCGACGGCACCCGCGAATTCATTGGGCGCAGGCCGGATTTCACGGTCAACATAGCCTATGTGAAGGATGGTGCTCCGGTGGTCGGCGTGGTCTATGCGCCGGCGCGCGGGCTTCTCTATTCCGGCAGGCCCGGCGCGGCCTTCGAAGCCGAATGCCACAACGGCGCAATCACAAGCCGCCGCGGGATCAATACCCGCCCGCGGCGCAATCCTCCAGCGATCGTGGCCAGCCGCTCCCATTCCACGCCGGAAACGGAAGCCTTCATCGCCCGCTATCCCGGCGCGGAAACCGTCTCCGTCGGCTCGTCGCTGAAATTCTGCATGATTGCCTGCGGCCAGGCGGATCTTTATCCGCGTTACGGCCGCACCATGCAGTGGGATACGGCAGCCGGTGACGCGGTGCTGCGCGCCGCGGGTGGCAGCACGCTTACGCTTCAAGGCAAACCGCTTACCTATGGGCCGAAGGAAGGTGAGGGACTGGAGGCTTTCGCCAACCCGTTCTTCATAGCCGAGGGGCGGGCGGCTCAAGATTAGACCGGTTGCACCGGTGCTCCGTCACGCCCCCCTCTGCCCTGCCGGCCATCTCCCCCACAAGGGGGGAGATCAGCATTCATGACGGTTTTCGCTGATCACCGGTCTTGCTGAATAGGTGACGGAGCAAGCTGCAAGCGCAATCTCCCCCCTTGTGGGGGAGATGGCCGGCAGGCCAGAGGGGGGCGCGAAAGGGCGCAATTACACCTCATCCGCCCAGGGCGGATTGGCACCCGCGCGCGAGACCGTAACGGCCGCAACGCGCGTGGCGAAGGAGAGGGCATCCCGGACGACCTCGGTCGTCAGCGAGGCGAGGCGTGATTTCTTGAGATAGCCCGCTTTCCTGAGCGCCGCCAATATGCCGGCGTTGAAGGAATCGCCCGCGCCGACCGTGTCCGCGACCTTCACGTTCACGGCACTGATGACGAAGCTGCCGCCCCGCCAATAGGCGGACGCGCCCTTGCCGCCGCTGGTGACGACCACGAGCCTTGTTCCGGCGGCGAGAAGCACCTGTGCTGCCTCTCCGGCCGAAGCGGGGCCTCCGAACCAGGCAAGGTCCTCTTCCGAAATCTTGATAATGTCCGCGATCGCCATCATGCGCCGCATGCGTGCCTTATGCGCGAGCGGATCGCGGATGAAGGCCTGGCGGATATTTGGGTCGAGCATGGTGACGCGCGTGGGGCTCTCACGCGTCATCAGCGCCTCGAAGGTGCCGCCGCAAGGTTCGGGTGCAAGGCTGATGCCGCCGAAAAGCATGGCCTCCACGCTCTCATCCAGGTCCGGCAGGTCGGCTTCGAACAGCATTCGCCCGGCGGTGTTTTCGTCATAGAAATGGTAGCTCGCCTGGCCCTCGTTGAGAGACACGAAGGCAAGCGTTGTCGGGCGGGTTGAAATGATGGCATGGCTGAGGTCGACGCCACTGGCGCGCAGCGTGTCTTGAAGGCGCACTCCGAAAAGATCCTCCGAGAGGCCGGAAAAGAAGGAGACGGGAACTTCAAGCCGCCCGAGGGCGATCGCGGTGTTGAAGACCGAGCCGCCCACATGTGGCACGAAAGCGGCTTCGCCATCGGCCGTTTCGCGTGGCAGCATGTCGATCAATGCTTCTCCGCAGCACAGGATCATTCTCGCTTCCTTCCAAATCTGCGCGAATCAGGAACGGCGCCGGCTGTCAGCGTATGCGGGTAGACACACGGCGGAAAGAATTTGATGTGCCCAGGGCATCAAGGCCGATCATAACCCCCAAGTTCCAGCAGGATAAGCTCTTTCAGTCTTGAGGCCAGCGGCGATAGAGGCCGGCTCTTGAGCGAAAGCAGGTGGTAAGGAGCGACGACCAGCGCCTCGCGGATGGGCAGAACAGCAAGCCCCAGCCCCCCGCTGTTTCCCCCGAGGAGATCCGAGACTTCCCGCGACAGCGGCGCGATTGCGTCCGAGGTGACGAGCAGCGCAATCATCGCCAGGAGCGAGGTCGTGTTGATGATGTTGCGGGGCAATGTGCCTCCGGCGGCCAGAAACGCCTGCTCCACGACCACGCGCAAAGGTGCGCCGCTTGACTGCAACACCCACTCGTAGTCGCTGAGCTCGCCGATCGAGATGGCATTGGCCCCCGCAAGCGGATGATTTCGCCTCACCACCAGGTCGACGATCTCGTTTCTTCCGCGGGAAACGACAAAACTACGCGGATCAAAAGGCGGTGGCACGCGGCCGAGCACGAAATCGAGATGGCCTGAGACGAGTTCGGGGATCAGGGTGTCGCTCGGTGCCACGTCGATATGCACGTCTGCATTGGGCGAAGTGGCCTTCAGTTTCTGAATCGCGGGCATCACATAGCCCACCGCCGCTCCCGTAACGGCGCCGACGCGCACCCGCCCGCCCTTGCCGAGCTTGAATTCCTCAACCTCAATGACGGTTTCTCGGATTTCGGTGAGCAGCGTTTCGGCATGTCGCGCCAGCAGCCCGCCGACCTCCGTCAGGCTCATGCCCTTGGCGTGCCGCTCGAAAAGAGGGACGCCGATAAGCCTTTCGATCTCCCTCAACATGCGCGAGGCTGCCGGTTGCGTCATGGAGAGCGATGCCGCCGCCGGGCTGAGCTGGCCGTGCTCCGCAACGGCGGCGATAAGGCGGAAATGGCTGAGCTTGAGCCGTGACATGACGTCCTTCATACGGAGCATCATACCAGTTTTGTAATGCAAAAGAACAAAAAATGCATTTGATTGGTATAATCCATCTCCAATAGTTTCGCCAACGGATCAGGTGATCCGGCTTGTTCTTGAACGCCACCAGGGGGAGCGCCTGATATCGCCATGGGGCCGCGCCCTGGCATTGGGAGGAAGAAATGAAAAAGATTGCATCCATATTCGCTTCGCTTGCGCTGGGGGCCACTCTGCTCACCGGAGTGGTCCAGGCACAGGAGAAGGGGCTGATCGGCATCGCCATGCCGACGAAATCTTCGGCCCGCTGGATCTCCGATGGAAATTCGATGGTCGAGCAGTTCAAGGCCGCGGGCTATGAGACCGATCTTCAGTATGCCGAGGACGACATCCCGAACCAGCTCGCGCAGATCGAGAACATGATAACCAAGGGCGTCAATGTCCTGGTGATCGCGGCGATCGACGGCACGACGCTCTCGAACGCACTGGAGAATGCCAACGCGGCGGACATCAAGGTAATCGCCTATGATCGCCTGATCCGTGACAGCGAGCATGTCGACTACTACGCCACCTTCGACAATTTCCAGGTCGGCGTGCAGCAGGCGACCTCGCTGGTGGACGGTCTGAAGGAACGCTTCCCCGACCAGAAGCCCTGGAACATCGAGCTTTTCGGCGGCTCGCCCGACGATAACAACGCCTATTTCTTCTATGATGGCGCCATGTCGGTCCTGCAGCCGCTGATCGATTCCGGCGAAATCACCGTCCCGTCCGGCCAGATGGGCATGGACAAGGTCGGCACCCTGCGCTGGGACGGCGCGGTGGCCCAGTCGCGCATGGATAACCTGCTTTCCGCCTATTACACGGACAAGGAAGTCAACGGCGTGCTTTCGCCCTATGACGGCCTCTCCATCGGCATTCTCTCCTCGCTCAAGGGCGTGGGCTACGGGTCCGGCGACCTGAAGATGCCGATCGTCACGGGCCAGGATGCCGAGGTTCCCTCGGTCAAGTCGATCCTCGCCGATGAGCAGTATTCGACCATCTTCAAGGACACGCGCGAGCTTGCCCGCGTGACCGTCGGCATGGTCGATGCGTTGCTCCAGGGCGGCGAGCCGGAGATCAACGACACGAAAACCTACGACAATGGCGTCAAGGTCGTGCCGTCCTATCTGCTGAAGCCCGTGCTGGTCGATAAGTCCAACTGGGAAGAGGTGCTGATCGGCAGCGGTTACTACACCAAGGACCAGATCCAATAGTGGGAACGAGCGAACTCGGCTTAAAGAGCCGGATTCCGTAAATGGTTTGCAACAGCGACCCCCTCTCTTGCGATTTCTAACACTTAGCTGCGCTAATGTGTTGAAATCGCTTTCTCCCCCGCCGAGGGGGAGATAGGCGCCCCTGCAGGCTTGCCGATGTATTCGCCAGGGTTGGCGATTGGCGGAAGCGGTCACGCCGGCGTCATCTCCCCCTTGGCGGGGGAGAAAGCAAATTCCTGGGCTTAGCGAAGCTAAGTCCTTGGAATTTGCAAGAGAGGGGGCAATGGCATGGAAGTCCATGGAACCCATTCTGGAAATGCGCGGCATCACCAAGAGCTTTCCGGGCGTGAAGGCTCTGGATGACGTCAACCTGAAGGTCGCCCGCGGCGAGATCCATGCGCTGGTCGGCGAGAACGGCGCCGGCAAGTCCACGCTGATGAAGGTGCTTTCCGGCGTCTATCCGCACGGCTCCTACGAGGGGGAAATCTTCTTCGAGGGGCGGCCGGTCGCCTTTTCCGGCATCTCCAACAGCGAGAAGATCGGCATCATCATCATTCATCAGGAGCTGGCGCTGGTGCCGCTCCTTTCCATCGCCGAGAACATTTTCCTCGGCAACGAGATCGCCACGGCGGGTGTGATCGACTGGCCCGAGACGAACGCGCGCACCGAGGCGCTGCTGCGCAAGGTGGGGCTGAGGGAAAAGCCCTCGACGCGCGTCGACACGCTTGGCGTCGGCAAGCAGCAGCTCGTGGAGATCGCCAAGGCATTGTCGAAGGAGGTGAAGCTGCTCATCCTCGACGAACCGACGGCCGCCCTTCAGGAAAACGACAGCGAAAAGCTGCTCGACCTGCTTCTTGAATTCAAGTCGCATGGCATTTCCTCAATCCTCATCTCGCACAAGCTCAACGAGGTGAAGCGCGTTGCGGACACGATCACGGTCCTGCGCGATGGCCGCACCGTCTCCACCCTCGATTGCCAGGCCGAGCAGATCAGCGAAGAGCACATCATTCGCGACATGGTGGGGCGCGACATGGCGCACCGTTATCCCGAACGCACGCCGAAAATCGGCGAGACGCTTCTGGAGGTGAGCGGTTGGAACGTGTGGCATCCGCTTCAGTCGGAGCGGCAGATGATCCGCAACGTCTCGCTCACAGTCGCCGCGGGCGAGGTGGTGGGCATCGCGGGATTGATGGGCTCCGGCCGCACGGAATTCGCGATGAGCCTCTTCGGCCGCAGCTATGGCCGCAACATCTCGGGAACCGTGAAGCTGCGGGGAAGCGAGATCGATGTCTCCACCGTCAACCGGGCCATTGCGAACGGTCTTGCCTATGTGACGGAGGACCGCAAGGCGCTTGGCCTCATCCTGGAAGAGAATGTTCTGCGCAACACCACGCTCGCCAGCCTCATGCGCGTGGCCAGGAACGGCGTGATCGACAATGCCGAGGAGCGTCAGGTGGCCGAGCGCTATCGCCGGGCGCTGGGGGTGCGCACGCCCAGCGTGTTCCAGAAGGTGATGAACCTTTCGGGCGGCAACCAGCAGAAGGTCGTTCTGGGCAAATGGCTCTTTACCGAGCCTGAGGTGTTGATCCTGGACGAGCCCACGCGCGGCATCGATGTCGGCGCGAAATTCGAGATCTACGGCATCATCAATGAGCTTGCGGGGCAAGGGAAGGGTGTTCTCATGATATCCTCCGAAATGCCGGAACTGCTCGGCATGTGCGACCGCATCTATGTCATGAACGAGGGTGCGATCGTCGGCGAACTCGCCGCAAGCGAGGCAAGCCAGGAGAAGATCATGTCCATGATCGTGAGGTCGAAATCCAATGTCTGAGCTGTCCGCCCATCAAAGAAAAACGGCAGAGGGTCTCGGCGAGGCCAAGGCCGAAGCGGCGATGTCCTCGATCGGCAGCCACCTGCAGACCCATGTGCGCGAATACGGCATGCTGATCGCGCTCGTGGTCATCATGGGCTTCTTCCAGGTGATGACGGACGGCACGCTGATGCGGCCGGTCAACCTCACCAATCTGGTCCTTCAGAACAGCTACATCGTCATCATGGCGCTCGGCATGCTGCTCGTCATCGTGGCTGGCCATATCGATCTTTCGGTGGGGTCGGTGGCGGGCTTCGTGGGAGCCGTCGCGGCAGTGATGCTGGTGCAGTACGATATCTCGCCGCTCGGGGTCATTCCGGCCTGCCTGCTGCTCGGCTTTGTTATCGGAGCGGCCCAGGGCTACTGGATCGCCTATTGGCGCATACCCTCCTTCATCGTGACGCTGGCGGGAATGCTGGTTTTCCGCGGCCTCACTTTGTGGGTGCTTGCTGGCCAATCGGTCGGGCCGTTCCCGCGCTCCTTCCAGTTGCTCTCGACCGGATTCATCCCGGATCTCTTCGGCGTCGGCCGGCCCAATGTGACGGCGATCCTGCTCGGCGCGATAACGGCGGCGGCGCTTGTCTTCATGGCCATGCGCAACCGCCAGCGCCATACCAAATACGGCATGGAAGATGAGCCTTTCGCCTTCTTCCTCGCCAAGAACGGGCTGATCGCGGCCGCCATCGTATTCCTTTCCTATCTGCTCTCCACCTATCGCGGCTTTCCGAACGTTCTCATCACAATGGCGGTGCTGACGGTGATCTACACCTTCCTCACCAACTCGACCACGGTTGGCCGCCGCATCTATGCGCTGGGAGGAAACGAGAAGGCGGCGAAGCTTTCCGGCATCCGGACGGAGCGGCTGACCTTCCTCACCTTCGCCAATATGGGCATGCTGGCGGCCCTTGCGGGCCTCATCTTCGCCGCGCGCCTCAATACGGCGACGCCGAAGGCGGGCGTGGGCTTCGAGCTCGATGTGATCGCCGCCGTCTTCATCGGCGGGGCGTCGATGTCGGGCGGCGTCGGCAAGATCACCGGAGCCGTGGTCGGCGCCTTCATCATGGGGGTGATGAACAACGGCATGTCGATCCTCGGCATCGGCATCGATTACCAGCAGGTCATCAAGGGCCTCGTGCTGCTCGCTGCGGTGATTTTCGACGTCTACAACAAGAACAAGGCGGCTTGAGCGAGAAATCGAGATGCATCTTTCGCAACTGAAAAAGGGCGGCGTGATCTGCCGCCGGGGCGCCGACGCGCGGCTCGTAAACGGCGCGCAGAGCACCTATGCGCTGGCTCTCGAAGCGATCGAGGCGGGCGTGTCCCTTTCCGCCACCATCGATCGGCATGGGCTGGGCGAGGCGGTCGATCTGGAGAAATTGGCGGCCGAGGGCGCGCTGGACGTGCCGGTGCGCCATCCCGACCCCGCCCATATGTTCTTGACCGGCACGGGCCTCACCCATCTCGGCTCGGCTACCGCGCGCGATGCCATGCACGCCGCTGCCGATACGGCCGGCATGACCGACTCGATGAAGATGTTCCGCCTGGGCCTGGAAGGCGGGAAGCCTGCGCCGGGCACGGAGGGCGTGCAGCCTGAATGGTTTTACAAGGGTACGGGGGTTGCGGCTGTGGCGTCCGGCGATCCGCTCGTCTCGCCCGACTGTGCGCTCGACGGCGGCGAGGAGCCGGAGATCGCCGGCTTCTACCTTATCGGTAGGGATTGCCGGCCCTCCCGCGTCGGCTTCGCGCTTGCCAACGAGTTCTCCGACCATGTGACCGAGCGCATCAATTATCTCTATCTGGCGCATTCGAAGCTGAGGCCCGCTTCCTTCGGCCCCGAGCTTCTGGTGGGCGACCTGCCTGCCGATATTCGCGGCACCTCCCGCGTCTGGCGCGACGGAAAGGTGATCTGGGAGAAGGAATTCCTCTCCGGCGAGGAGAACATGTCCCACACCATCGCCAATCTGGAGCACCATCACTTCAAATACACGCTCTTCTGCCAGCCGGGCGACCTGCACGTCCACATGTTCGGCACGGCGACGCTCTCCTTCGCGGACGGCATCTCCTGCGGGGAAGGGGACATCTTCGAGATCTCCGCACCCGATTTCGGCCTGCCGCTCAGGAACCCGCACAAGCGGGAGGGCAAGCGCGAGACAAAGGTGGCGGTGCTTTAGAGTGGGATGGCCGGAAATAGACCGATGATTACGCTCATTCGCGCCCCCCTCTGGCCTGCCGGCCATCTCCCCCACAAGGGGGGAGATCACGCCAGCCGTAAGGCCGACCTTTTTTGTGCGACGCTGACGATTGGGAAAAGCACCCATGACAGACAATCTCCCCCCTTGTGGGGGAGATGGCCGGCAGGCCAGAGGGGGGTGTGCAGGGGCGCTTTCTTTCCCATTTTCGAAACATCAAACCCACACTCCGGGCGGCGAACCCGGAAAGGACCTCACGCATGACCACCTTCACCCCAAAACCCTGGCCGCGAAAGCTTCGGTCGCAGGAATGGTTCGGCGGCACGTCCCGCGACCACATCTATCACCGTTCCTGGATGAAGAATCAGGGTTTGCCGGCCGATCTCTTCGACGGGCGGCCGGTGATCGGCATCTGCAATACCTGGTCGCAGCTCACTCCCTGCAATGCGCATTTGCGCGATCTTGCCGAGCGGGTGAAGCACGGCATCTACGAGGCGGGCGGCCTGCCGCTGGAATTCCCGGTCTTCTCGCCAAGCGAAAGCGCGCTGCGCCCCACGGCCATGATGTACCGCAACCTCGCCGCCATGGATGTGGAGGAGGCGCTGCGCGCCAATCCGCTCGATGGCGTCGTTCTGCTTGCGGGCTGCGACAAGACCACGCCGGCGCTGCTGATGGGCGCGGCCAGTGTCGACATTCCGGCCATCCTGGTCTCCGGCGGGCCGATGCTCAACGGCTGGTTCCGCGGCGAGCGCGTGGGTTCCGGCACTGCGCTCTGGCAGATGTCCGAGGCGATCAAGGCAGGCACAATGAGCCAGGAGGATTTCCTCGACGCCGAGCAGGCTATGAGCCGTTCGCCCGGTTCCTGCAACACAATGGGTACGGCCTCCACCATGGCTTCCATGTCCGAGGCGCTGGGCATGGCGCTTTCGGGCAACGCGGCCATCCCGGCCGCGGACAGCCGCCGCCGCGTGGTGGCGCATCTGTCGGGCCGGCGCATCGTCCAGATGGTGAAGGACGAACTGAAACCATCGGACATCCTTACGCGTCAAGCTTTCGAGAACGCCATCCGCGTCAATGGCGCCATCGGCGGTTCCACCAATGCGGTGATCCACCTGCTGGCGATCGCCGGGCGCGTGGGCGTTGACCTGACGCTGGACGACTGGGATCGGCTCGGCCGCGACATCCCCACCATCGTCAACCTGATGCCTTCGGGCAAATACCTGATGGAGGAGTTCTTCTACGCCGGCGGCCTGCCCGTGGTGATCAAACTGCTGGGCGAGGGCGGTAGGCTCCACAAAGAAGCGCTCACCGTCTCCGGCGGCCCGATATGGGACGAGGTTAAGGACGTCAAGAACTGGAACGACGATGTCATTCGCCCGGTGGAAAGGGCGCTCACCCCGCAGGGCGGCATTGCGGTGCTGCGCGGCAATCTCGCGCCCAAGGGCGCGGTGCTGAAGCCGTCCGCCGCCTCGCCGCATCTGATGCATCATCGCGGCCGCGCGGTCGTCTTCGAGGACATCGACGACTACAAGGCCAAGATCAACGACGAAAGGCTCGAAGTCGACGAGACCTGCGTCCTCGTGCTGAAGAACTGCGGGCCTCGTGGCTATCCCGGTATGGCGGAGGTGGGCAATATGGGCCTGCCGCCGAAGGTACTCAGAAAGGGCATCACAGACATGGTGCGCATTTCCGATGCCCGCATGTCCGGCACGGCCTATGGCACCGTGGTGCTCCACACCTCGCCGGAGGCTGCCGCGGGCGGCCCGCTCGCCGTGGTGAGAAACGGCGATATGATCGAGCTCGATGTGTCCAGCCGGCGCATTCACCTCGATATTTCAGACGCGGAGCTGGCGCGCCGGCTGGCCGAATGGAAGCCGAATGTCGCGCGGCCGGAAGGCGGCTACGCTCAGCTCTTTCACGACCATGTGCAGGGCGCGGACACGGGCGCCGATTTCGACTTCCTCAAGGGCTGCCGCGGCAGCCCGGTAGCCAGGGATTCGCATTGACTTAGAATGTGAACGACCCCCTCTGTCCGGCAGGGCAGAGAGGGGATGATCTACGGCGCGCAGTGCTGAAGGGATGCACATGGTAAATGAGGCTGGCACGAAAATCGCAGTCGTGGGCATCGGCAAGATCGCGCGCGACCAGCATTTGCCTTCTATCGAACGCTCGACCGAGTTCGAGCTGGCCGCGGCGGTCAGCCGGCATGGCCAAGTCGACGGCATAGACAATTATTCAAATCTCGAAACCATGCTGGGCGAGCGGCCGGACATTCCGGCGATTGCCCTTTGCGTGCCGCCCGAGCCCCGCTACGAGATGGCGGTGGCGGCGCTGAATGCCGGCCGTCATGTGCTGCTCGAAAAGCCGCCCGGCATGACTGTCGGCGAGGTCGAGGCCCTGATCGAGCTTGCGCGCGAGAAGAACGTCACGCTCTTCGCCACCTGGCATTCGCGCTTCGCGCCATGCGTGAGTCCGGCGCAGCAGTGGCTCGCGGGCAAGACGATCCGCCACGTCGAGATCGTCTGGAAGGAGGATGTGCGGCGCTGGCATCCGGGCCAGGCCTGGATCTGGGAGGCGGGCGGCTTCGGCGTCTTCGATCCGGGCATCAACGCGCTCTCGATCCTCACCGCCATCGTGCCGCCGGTCTTTGTGACCCGCGCGACGCTTGAAGTGCCGGAGAACTGCCAGACGCCGATTGCGGCGAAGCTTGGGATGCGCAGCCTCGCGGGCTTCGATGTCGCCGCCGATTTCGACTGGCGGCAGGAGGGACCGCAGACCTGGGAGATTCGCGTCGAGACCGATCAGGGCCTGTTGGTCCTGGCCGATGGCGGCAGCAGGATGTCGGTGGATGGCGACGATCATCCGGGCGGGCTGGAGGCCGAATATGACAGCATCTATCATCGTTTTGCGGAGCTTCTGAAAATGGGCGCGGGCGATGTCGACCTGGCCCCGCTGAAGCTCGTGGCTGACGCATTTCTGCTCGGTCGAAAGGTCGAGGTGGAAGCTTTCAACGATTAAGAAAGTTCGCATCCATCAGTAGCGTTCTCGGAGTGTGCCATGTCCCGAAATTTCAAACCGCGCGGAAAACACCTGATTGCCGGTGAGTGGGTGGGAAGTGAAGAAACCTTCGCCTCCGATCCCGCGACGGGTCCGTCCCACAGCTTCGCTGCCGGAACGGCGGCGGAAGTGGACCGCGCGGCCAAGGCCGCGGAAGAGGCGTTCTGGACCTATGGCGCCACGAGCCGCGGGAAGCGCGCCGCCTTCCTGGACGCCATTGCGGACGAGATCGAGGCGCGCGGCGAGGCGATCACCGAGATTGCCTCGCAGGAGACCGGGCTGCCGGAGGCCCGCATCAATGGAGAGCGCGGCCGCACCACCGGCCAGCTTCGCCTCTTTGCGGGCCATATTGAGAATGGCGAGTATCTCGACCGCCGGCATGATCCCGCCAATCCCGAGCGCCAGCCGCTGCCCAAGCCGGACCTGAAGCTGATGCAGCTTCCGATAGGCCCGGTCGGCGTGTTCGGTGCGTCGAATTTTCCGCTCGCCTTCTCCACCGCAGGCGGGGATACGGCATCGGCGCTTGCCGCCGGCTGCCCGGTGGTCGTCAAGGGCCACCCAGCCCATCCGGGGACGGGCGAGCTGGTCGCGGAAGCCATCGAAGCCGCGATCAGGAAGACCGGCCAGCATCCCGGCGTCTTCTCCCTCGTCCAAAGCAATACGAACGAGGCGGGCGAAGCGCTTGTAAAGCACCCGCTGATACGGGCCATCGGCTTTACCGGCTCCCTTCGTGGCGGCCGCGCACTCTTCAACCTGGCGCAAGCGCGGCCCGATCCGATTCCGTTTTATGGCGAGCTTGGCTCGGTCAACCCGCAGTTCCTGCTGCCGGCGGCTCTTGCCGCGCGCGCCGAAAAAATTGCCCAGGGCTGGGCGGCCTCGCTCACCATGGGCGTCGGCCAGTTCTGCACCAATCCCGGCGTGGCGATCGCGCTTGATGGCAGCGATGTCGAGAGCTTTCTTGGCGCGGCGCAGACCGCGCTGGAGCAGATCACCGAACAGCCCATGCTGACCGCAGGCATCGCGAATGCCTATCGCAGCGGGCGCGACAAGGTCATCGGCCTGAACTGCGTGCGCTCGCGCCTTGCCTCCAAGGGGGAGGGCCGCAATGCCGGGCCTGACCTTCTGGAGACCACCGGCGAGGAGTGGCTTTCCAACCCGGCCTTGCATGAGGAGGTGTTCGGCCCCTTCGGCATTGTCGTGCGGGCGAGGAGCGAGAAGGAGATGCTTGAGATCGCCCGCCGGGTCGAAGGCCAGCTTACCTGTACTCTTCACATGGACGAGGCGGATACCGCGCTTGCAGCGGCACTGATGCCGATCCTGAGCCGCAAGGCGGGCCGCGTCATCGCCAACGGCTTTCCCACAGGCGTCGAGGTAAGCGACGCGATGATGCATGGCGGGCCATACCCGGCGAGCACCAACGTCTCCACCACCTCCGTGGGCACGCTGGCGATCCGCCGCTTCCTGCGGCCGGTCGCCTATCAGGACATGCCGGAAAGCCTGCTTCCGGCAGATCTGAAGGAGTTGTGAAGGCACGCCGCCATGGAGCCCTTATGCGCTGCCGTTGATTGGGGAACGACCAATTTCCGCCTCTGGCTGCTGGACGCCGAAGGCGGTGTGCTGGCCGAGCGGTCGAGCGGAGAGGGCATGCGCGCCTGCCAGCCCGACCGCTTCGAGAGCGTTGTTGAGGCGCATCTGGCCGAGGCTGGCGCGCCCGCGGACCTGCCGGTAATCATTGCCGGCATGGCGGGTGCGCGCGGCGGATGGCGCGAGGCGGCCTATCGCCAAGCGCCGGCCAGCCTTGAAGGGCTCTATCAGGATGCCGTGAAGATCGATGGGACCGCCCGCGACGTGCGCATCCTGCCCGGCGTCTGCCAGCGTGGGAAGGGCCGCGAGGATGTGATGCGCGGCGAGGAGACCCAGCTAGCCGGCGCCTGGGCGCAAACGCGGCGGTCCGGCCTCTATTGCCTGCCCGGTACCCACTCCAAATGGGCGCTGGTGGAGGAGGGGACGCTTGTGCGCTTCACCACCTATATGACGGGCGAGCTCTTCGCGCTTTTAAGCCAGCATTCCATCCTGCACGACATGGTAACGGCAGGGGAGGGCGACAGCGCCTCTCCTGCCTTTGGCCATGCGATCGGTGAGATGCTGGGTGGCGCTGGGCTTACGGGAAAACTCTTTTCCATCCGCGCAGCCGCCCTTCTTGAGGGCGATGCTGCGCCGGACGCCAAGGCGCGGCTTTCGGGCCTTCTGATCGGGGCGGAAATCGCCGCTGCGCGCCGGGATTTGAAGGCCCCGGCGGAAGTGACGTTGATTGCGGGCGGCGCGCAGGCGAAAGCTTATGAGACGGCATTTGCGATCGCCCGCTTGAAATACCGTATGCTGGATGGACTGGAGCTGGTGCGCCGGGGGCTTCATGGCGCGGCGCTCGCAATCTGGCCGGAAAGGAAAGCCGCATGAACAGGATAGCTTGGCCAAACCTCGAGCGAGATCTCATCGCCATTCTGCGCGGGCTGAAACCGAAGGAGGCGGAAGGCATTGTCGGAGCGCTGATTGAGGCAGGCTTCGAGGCGATCGAGGTGCCGTTGAATTCGCCAGAGCCGTTCCGCTCCATCGAAATTGCCCGGCGGCTCGCACCTGGGAATGTGCTGATCGGCGCTGGCACGGTACTCACGCTCGAGGATGCCGACCGGCTCCGGGATGCGGGCGGCAATCTGCTCGTGAGCCCCAATGTGGAGCCTTCCGTCATCGAGCGCGCTTCCAGCCATGGCATGGTCACCATGCCTGGCGTCTTTACCCCCACAGAGGCATTGGCCGCAGCCCGCGCAGGCGCTTCGGCGCTGAAATTTTTCCCCGCCTCGGTGCTCGGGCCGGGCGGCATCAAGGCCATTCAGGCCGTCCTGCCGCCCGATATTAGGGTCGGCGCGGTGGGCGGCGTCTCGGAATCTGATTTCGCCGCCTATAAGGCGGTGGGCGTGCGCACCTTTGGCCTGGGTTCCAGCCTTTATAAGCCCGGCTCGCTGCCGGAAGATGTGGCGAAGAAAGCGCGAGCCGTGGTGGCGGCCTACGAGGCGGCTTTCGCGGGCTAATCTCTTTCGCCATCCTCGAAACCGGCGTGGAAGAAATCTTCGATTTCCTCCATCGTCACGCTTCCATCGCCATCCTGGTCCACCGCATTGAAGATGCGGCTGTGGAAGTCGTTGACCTCCTCGATGCTCAGGGCGCCGTCTCCATCGGCGTCGACTATCGCGAACATCATTCTCATCCGTGCGCTGTGGAACCCCCTGGAGCCCATGCCCATCCCCATGCCCATCCCCATGTGGCGCTCCCGACCAAACCGCCGCGGCCCGCTCTCTCTCTGCTGGTGCATATTTTGGGGAGGCTGAGCGCGCCTCATGGTTCCATCGGGCGGCATATCGCGCTCCTCTTGCGCTGACGGCGCGCCGCGCATCATCTCTTCCATCATCTCGCGCATCATGTTCCGCATGGAGTCGCGATCGCCCCCGAAATCCTGATCTTCGGGTGAACCCGAGCGCGGCGTTTGATCCGGCCCAGGGGACTGCGGACCGCCTGTTTGTGCCAAGGCCATTCCCGGTGTGACGGCGAGGGCGACGGCCAGGGAAAGAAGTGAGCGCTTGCGCATGGTGGGGCTCCTACGACGCGATGTTCAAGAAGCAAACAGAACCACGGCCGCCTTCAGCTTGTTCCTGAAACCTATCGTTCGCCCGCCGATTCGTTCGCCGATGCTTCTTCTTTGAAGGAACCTTCTCGCGATCGACGAGTTTTCGACCGGGGTTGAATTTCAGCCATTCAGAAAAGAACAGAACGGCCATTCACGTCATGAACGACAAAGCTTTCCCGACGCCGGTGGAATTGAGGCTTGAGCACAATATTCGCAAGGTTTCGACGGTGTTTGAGGCTCTCGAATGCCTTCTAGGGCCGTGGCCCATCACCACTTGCCGCGAATACCGGAGCGCTGTTCGTGCGTGCCGCGACTGCCTTGACGGCCTGCGCAGCCCGGTAGCAGCCTACCGCGCCTTCAAGGCCGCCTCCCGGGTGGCGGAAGCGTTGCTGGCGAAGGCCGCACCTGGCCGCCGCTGGATCCCTGCGGATTCGTTGACGGGTTACAGGTCGTCTGCCGACCTCGAATGCAGCTTAAAAACCATGAGTACACTTGGAAATGGGAAGAAGAATAGGGGGGAGATTCATTCTCCCATTTCATCTGGGGAATCATTCCCCAGGTAGGTCACTCAGCTACTACTGGCTGCTTTCGGCTTGCAATTTCTTAAGCGCTTGAACAATTTCATCGTACTGTATTTGCATTTTGCGGCTGTTTCTGTGGAGAGCTTCCGCCAACGCCTCCAGACCGATCGAGACTGCACAGAGCAACTCATCTGTTTCTCCGTGAGCTATATGCTTACGGCGAAGATCGGCCGCCTTCCGCTTTGCACTTAGGAACATAAAAACCCCCTCTACTTGTTAGCGCGCGAAGTCTTCCTCGTAAGGGTTAACTATAAGCTAAATTTCAATGAGCCGTCCCTTTTCGGGACAAAAAAAAACGGGGTAGTGTTACACGGGCTTGGGGCCCTTAACCTTAACGCAAAACGCGCAGCCAATGTCTGCCTAGGCATTGGGCTGGAGAGTTATTGGAAGAGCGGGGGTATACGTGAGCAAGCATCTAAGTCAGTATGATCAATATAGTATCTACGACAGTCAGCAGCAGGACCCGAACTTTTCATTTCTTAAATCGAGTCTGATTCAAACAAACCGGCGCCGTATTCGGGATAGCGTCAGCTATTTCTCCGTGCGAAGCTGGAGAAAGCAACTCAAACCACTTCAGATTGCGTCGGTTCGAAATCTAAAAGCCAATCCGTCGGAAGCAGCATTGAGGTCTATTGCGGAGGAGATTGCGGAGTGCGCGTGCGCCATTACGAATGGACGCCCCTATAACTTCGTTTGTCCTGTTCCTTCAGGTACGCCGCGCAAGAAGAAGAATTTCTCTCATCTCATAGCGCGTTCTGTGGCGAACTACATGAACATCAACTTTTGTCCCGTTTTGGAAACGGTTTCAGAGGGAGGCGCAGGTTCCAGCCATCCGCAAAAGAGCCTTCGTTTCAAAGCGCGATTGGAAGGCGAAAGGCCTGCCGGGAAAATTGGCCTTATTGTTGATGACGTGGCCACTACTGGATCGCATTTTGTCCAGTGCGTCGAGCAGTTCAGGAGATTCGACGTCCCGGTTGTATGCGTGTCGTGGATTGGATGAATGCGCGCCGCTGGCCGGAAGGCCAGCGGTTTCCTCTTTGAAGCCGCCGATCCCTGGGAACGGCGAAATAGCACAGCGGCGCGGTTCGCGCGCCTAAGCGAGTTCAATATGCCACATCCCGAGAGCAGGGAGCGGCAGCATTCAATCATTGATCGGGATGGTATCTGCGCGCGTTTCTGTGCGCTGGCTGGTCGGAGTGGCAGGATTTGAACCTGCGACCCCCTCGTCCCGAACGAGGTGCGCTACCAAGCTGCGCTACACTCCGTGAACCAGACGGCGGGCTTATAACTGCCGAGCGTACGCTCCGCAAGCCGAAAGGTTATTCAGCTTCGACTTAATCCAGCATCAGTCAGCGCGGATTGGTCCATAGCTGCAGATAAGGAGGCAGGAGCGGCTTTTCCAGAATATGGTCGGCGGCCTTCAGCCATTCCACCCTTGTTACGGCCGGCGCGTCCTCGCATCCCAGGCGACCACCCTCGCTCGATGTGTTATCGTCCAGAGGAAGGAGGAGAGGAATGGGAACAGACGAACTCCAATTGGACGGGGCGGTCGCAAGATGACCCCCGTTGCGGTCGTCACGGGCGGTGCGTCCGGCAGCGGACTGGCAATCGCCGAACGGCTTATGGATGACGGCTGGAAGGTGGCCGTTATCGACACCGACCAGGCTGCACTCGGCGAGGCGGAGGATTTCCTGGGGGGAGCTGACGCGATCTTCCTTGCAGTGGATGTCACGGACGAAGATGAGGTGGCCGCGGCCCTTGATGAGGTGGTGGACGCGCTGGGGCCGATATCCGCACTGGTCAACACCGCGAGCGCCAAGCGCGAAGCGCTTTTCGAAGAAGTGAGCGCGGAGCTTTTCCGCGAGGCGCTGGAGGTGAACCTGATCGGCTCCTTCATTGCCGCCGAAGCCGCGCTTGAACGGATGGGACACAGGCTTTCCGTCGTCAATCTGATATCCGTGAGCGGAGTGCGCGCCAATAGCGGCTGCACCGCCTATGGCGCATCCCAGGCGGGTGTGAAGATGATGACGGAGGTCATGGCCCTTGAACTGGGCAGCCGCGGCGTGCGGGTAAATTGCGTGGCGGTCGGCCCGATGGATACGGCTTCGCCCTTTATTCAGGACGCCGAGCGCCAGCGCCCTTGGCTGGAGCGCACGCCGCTTGGCCGTGCCGTAAGCGCGCGGGAGATGACGGCCGCCATAGCCTATCTCCTCTCGCCCGAAGCTGGCGCAATTACCGGCCATACGCTGGTTATCGATGGCGGCTTTTCCGCCGCAGGGCTGTTGCGCGTCGATTGATCCCTGCGCGCAATTCACAGGAAGCACTTGATATTCAACCCGAGGTCGTCCTAAGGGCTCCCGCACTCGGTTTATGATCTGGCGCGAAAATGGATAATCCGGTTCTGGTTGAGGTGTTGCGGGGCGGGGTCGTGGAAAGCCGCCATCGCGGGGCCGTCGCCGTTGTCGATGACGACGGCAGCACGGTTCTTGAAATTGGCGAAGTCACGCTGCCCGTTTTCTCGCGGTCGGCCGTCAAGGCAATCCAGGCCCTGCCGCTGGTCGAGAGCGGCGCGGCGGATAAGTATGGCTTCGGCGACCGTGAGATCGCGCTTGCCTGCGCCTCCCATTCCGGTGAGCCCGCCCATGTGGAACTGGCGGCGAAGATGCTCGCCAGGGCGGGACTGGACGAGAGCGCCTATGAATGCGGCGCCCACTGGCCGCTCGGGCAGGAGGCGACGATCGGGCTGGCCCGCTCCGGCGCTTCGCCTACGCCGCTTCACAACAACTGCTCGGGCAAGCATGCGGGCTTTCTCTGCACCTGTTGCCATGAGGGTATCGACCGCCGCGGCTATGTTGCCCATGGCCACCGGCTGCAGGAGATGGTGCGCGAGGCGCTGGAAGGCGTAACTGGCGCTGTGCAGGGCATGGACGCCTGCGGCACGGACGGTTGCTCGATCCCGACCTACGCAGTACCGCTGAGGAGCCTGGCGCTGGGCTTCGCGCGCATGGCGACGGGCGCCGGCCTGCCGCGCGGACGCGCCGAGGCAGCAAGGCGCATTTTCTCCTCCTGCATGGCCGAGCCATTCTATGTGGCGGGCACCGGCCGGGCGGATACGGCCATGATGGAGGCGGGCAAGGGCCGCATTTTTACCAAGACGGGCGCGGAGGGCGTCTTCTGCGCCGCCATTCCCGAGCTAGGCCTCGGCATCGCGCTCAAATGCGATGACGGCGCGGGCCGCGCGGCGGAAGTGATGATAGTGGAGACGCTGGCGCGGCTTCTGCCCGCCGGCGATCCGCTGCGTGCCCAACTGGCGGTCATGGCGCGTCCCGTCCTCAAAAACTGGCGCGGGATCGAAGTGGGCGGGCTGCGGCCGACCGAGCTACTGGCCGGATAGGGGCATAGGCCCGATGCCGTCCGGGCTGCCTGTCATTCACCCTCAAGCTTCACCGTGAAATCGCGGAAGAAGGCGGCGGCGCCCTCTTCATTGATTTCGCCGGCGGCAAGCGCCATGGTGAAGGCATAGACGGCGCCATCATCGGCGGTCATGCGGTAGCCGTTCAGCAGGAGGAACGTCGCCGCCGCGACGATTGCCGTGCGTTTGTTGCCGTCAACGAACGCATGGTTGCGGGCAAGACCGAAAGCGTAAGCGGCGGCCAAATCAAACACCTCCGGATCGCCATAGGCCAGTTTATTTTCCGGCCGCGCAAGCGCGGATTCCAGCGCATTCGCATCACGGATGCCGCGCGCCCCGCCGTGACGGCGCAACTGCTCCTCATGCATCGCCTCGATGACGAGCCGGGACAGGAACTCCCAGCTCATTCCGCAAGCTTCTGCAGCGCAACCTTGTACTGGTCCATGATCTCGTGCGCGGCCTTTAACTGCCGCTCGAAGGCATCGTCGACGGGCTTCAGCACGAGATCACTGCCCTCTTCTACAATGGCCAACGCGTCTCCGGTCTTGAGATTATGCCGGTCGAGCAGTTCCTTGGGCAGGATGACCCCTTCCGAATTGCCGATCTTGCGGATGGTGACGTTCATGGCTCTCGTCCTATGTTATAACGCATGATATAACATCGGAACGAGCGAAGACAAGAGCTGGAAAAAGCGACCGCTCAATCCCTTTCGGCGCTCGGCAGGTCCTCGAAGGCTCTGGCCGCCCAAGGCTGCGCGGAGCGGCACCAGATCTGCCGCTTTGGCACGAGTTCCCCGCGCTGATTGATGCTTCCCCAGCGAATGCCCCAAGGGGTGGTTTCGGGATCTTCGCCGCAAACGAATACCGGCGAGCCGCATTCCGGGCAAAAATACTGGCGGCGTGTCCGGCCGCTCTCTGCTACCTTCAGATAGACCTTGGGTGGATTGCCGGTCATGCGGATGTTCTCCGGCCTGGCTGCGACCGATACGCGGTAGGGCGAACCGGTGAGCTTCTGGCAATCCGTGCAGTGACAGACGGAGACCTTTTCCGGATCGATCTCCGCTTCATAACTCACATGGCCGCAATGGCATTGCCCGTCGATCTTCATGTCCTGCCCTCCCGGTTGGAACCATTGATCAACGGTATCCACGACCGCGGCTTAGAACCATCCCTTTTTCCAGAAATAGATGAGGGGCACGACAGCCGAGAGAACCATTGCCGCAAGCGCCATGGGATAGCCCCAGGGCAGGTCGAGCTCCGGCATGAAGCGGAAGTTCATGCCGTAGACGGAGGCGATGAGCGTCGGCGGCATCAGGCCCACCGCGGCGACCGAGAAAATCTTGATGATGGCGTTCTGCTCGACGGAGATCAGGCCGACGATGGTATCGAGCAGGAAAGTCACCTTGTTCGACAGGAAGTCGACGTAGTTTTCCAGCGACCGCGCGTCGCGCTCCAGCGATTCGAGCCGGTTGCGCATTTCATTGCGAGGAGGACCGTCTTCCGTATTCGCCCGCACGTAAGCGAGGAGGCGGCTGATCCCGGAAAGGCTTTCGCGAACCTTGGAAAGGAAGGCGCCCAGGCCGCCGATCTGCGTGAGCGTGTGCCGGAATTCCAGCGTGCTCATCGGGCGCTCTTTCACATGCCGGTGCAGGATCGAATCGGAAGCCGCCTCGATCTCCTCGGTCGCTCCTTCCAAAATGTCGGCGAGCCGGTCCGTAATGGCCTCGATCAGGCCCAGAAGGACCGACATTCCGGTGCAATCGGCCCCAATCAGCCCATTGCCGGGCTTGGTGGTCCGGTTGACGAAAAGGGTAAAGGCTTTGGGTTCGCTGTAGCGGACCGTGACCAAACGCTTGCCCGCGAGCACAAATGAGATTGGCGAGACAGTGCGGTGCTCTCTGCCGGTGGCGTGAAGCACCGGGGTTGTGAGGTACTGAACGCCTTCTTCCATATAGAAGCGGCTGGATTCCTCGATTTCGACCATATCCTTGTCGGTGGGCACGGACGCGCCGATCCAGTCCTCGACGGCCTTGTCTTCCTCGACTGAAGGATTGAGCAGGTCGATCCACAGGGCGTTTGCGGGAAGCCGATCACCGACCTTTACCTCAGCGCCGGTGAGGCGATCGCCATCGAGTGTGTAGACTTGGATCATGGCATTGGAATCCCAGGGAAAGTGCCGGCAAAAGCTTATGCGGCCGAAAGGTTTCCGATCCGTTCAAGCAGCCGGTCGAGGAGCCGGACAGCCGCCTCGGCGATCACCGTGCCGGGCGGAAAGATATCAGCCGCGCCCGCCTTTCGGACCGCCTCGAAATCGCCGGGGGGAATAACGCCGCCGGCAACGATCAGGATATCCTGGCGGCCAAGCTTTTCGAGCGCCTGGCTCAGTTCGGGGATGAGGGTGAGATGCCCGGCGGCGAGCGAGGAGACCCCGACGATGTGCACGTCCTTTTCGGCCGCAAGCCTGGCGACCTCCGCCGGCGTTTGGAACATCGCCCCCACCGTCACGTCGAAACCCAGGTCCGCGAACGCGGTCGCGATCACTTTCTGCCCGCGGTCGTGCCCGTCCTGGCCGATCTTGGCGATGAGGATGCGCGGCGATCCACCGGTCTTCTGGCGGAAGGCGGCCACCTTCCTCTCAGCCTCTTTCACGGCATCGTTCTCGCCGATCTCTTTGCGGTAAACGCCCGAGATCGTGCGGATATCCGCGACGTGGCGTCCAAAAACCTTCTCCAGCGCCAGCGAAATCTCGCCGACGGTCGCCTGCGCGCGGGCGGCGCGGATGGCGAATTCGAGCAGGTTTCCGTCTGTTTTGGCCGCTTTCGTCAGCTCGTCCAGCGCGTTCTCCACCTTCGCCACGTCGCGCGTGCCCTTGAGCTGTTGCAGCTTGGAAAGCTGGCGCGCCCGCACTTGCGAATTGTCGATTTTGAGCACATCCACCTGGATGTCCTCTTCCGGGCGGAACTGGTTTACGCCGATGACCGGCTGTTCGCCGGAATCGATGCGGGCCTGCGTGCGCGCCGCTGCTTCCTCCACGCGCAGCTTGGGCACGCCTTTCTCGATCGCCGCGGCCATGCCTCCGAGGCTTTCCACCTCCTCGATATGGGAGAGGGCGCGGGCAGCGAGATCATGGGTAAGCCGCTCCACGAAGAACGAACCGCCCCAGGGGTCGATGATGCGCGTGGTGCCGGATTCCACCTGCAGCACGAGCTGGGTGTTGCGGGCAACGCGGGCGGAGTGGTCCGTCGGCAGCGCCAGGGCCTCGTCAAAGGAATTGGTGTGAAGCGACTGCGTATGCCCCTGCGCCGCCGCCATTGCCTCGACCATGGTGCGCACGATGTTGTTGTACGGGTCCTGCGCGGCAAGCGACCATCCCGAGGTCTGGCAATGGGTTCTGAGCGCAAGCGAGCGCGGGTCTTTCGGGGAGAAATTCTTCTTGATGAGAGCGGCCCAGAGGAGGCGCGCAGCCCGCATCTTGGCCACTTCCATGAAGAAATTCATGCCGGTGGCCCAGAAGAAGGAAAGCCTGGGCGCGAACTGGTCGATATCGAGCCCGGCAGAAAGGCCCGCGCGCGCATATTCGATGCCGTCGGCGATCGTATAGGCCAGCTCCAGATCCGCCGTCGCTCCCGCTTCTTGCATGTGATAGCCGGAAATGGAGATGGAGTTGAATTTCGGCATGTGCTCCGCCGTATAGGCGAAGATGTCCGAAATGATCCGCATCGACGGCCTGGGCGGGTAGATATAGGTGTTGCGGACCATGAACTCCTTGAGGATGTCGTTCTGGATGGTCCCGGCGAGGTCCTTCTGCGCCACGCCCTGTTCCTCGGCTGCCACGATATAGAGCGCCAGGATCGGCAGCACCGCGCCGTTCATCGTCATCGACACGGTTATCTCGTCAAGCGGGATCCCGTCAAAGAGCTGGCGCATGTCGAGAATGGAATCGATGGCGACGCCCGCCATGCCGACATCGCCGGCAACGCGCGGATGGTCGCTGTCATAGCCGCGATGGGTGGCCAGGTCGAAGGCGATGGAAAGGCCCTTTTGGCCGGCGGCGAGGTTGCGCCGGTAGAAGGCATTGGATTCCTCCGCCGTGGAGAAGCCCGCATATTGGCGGATTGTCCAGGGGCGCTGGACATACATGGTGGGGTAGGGGCCGCGGATGAACGGCGCCAGCCCCGGAAAGGTGTCCAGCCAGCGCAGCTTGTTGATGTCCGCCTTGCCATAGGCGTGGCGGATGGCGATGCCCTCGGGCGTTTGCCACCGGTCCGCCGGCCATTTCTCTTCCGTCTTGGCCGGCGGTGACCAGGCCATGGCGGAAAAGTCGGGGATCATGTGGGCTCTCCAAGCCCTTCGTCGATGCGGGAGGCGGCAAGCGGAATGCAGGTCACCGCCCCGTCCGTCGGGATCGGCTGTCGCGCGGCAGGAAGCGTTGCGAAGGGGCGCTCCTGCGCGGCCTTATAAAGTGTGGTGCCGACGATATTGCGGGCGCCCTGGCGGAATTCGGCGAGGCGCTTGGCGTGAGCGGAGGCTACGCGCCGCTGGATGTGACCGGCGGCGAGGCTGCGCAGTACGCCGCCTTCCTTCTCGATCTGGCGGAACTCCTCCCATGCCTTTTCGCAAAGCCCGTCTGTCAGCGCCTCGATGGCGCCGGAGCCGGCCGCGGGATCGGCCACGAAGTCCAACCGGCTTTCGCCCGCCAGGATGAGCTGTGTGTTGCGCGCGAGCCGGCGCGCAAAGCCGTCGGGCAGTCCGTGGGTGATGGTGTGCGGCAGCACGGAAATCGAGTCGGCGCCGCCCGTTGCCGCGGCAAAGCCGGCGATGGTGGTGCGCAGGATATTGGTCTCGGGATCGCGCGCTGTCATCATGCGGTACGAGGTTTCCGCATGGATCGTCACTGGCGCGGGGTCGATTGCGCAGGCCTCCAGCATCCGCGTCCAGAGCTTGCGCAACGCCCTGATCTTGGCCGTGGAGAGGAACTGGTCCTGATCGACGCTAAGCGCGAATCCGATATGCGGCGCGGCATAGACGAGCGGCTGGCGGGCCTCCTCGAACATTCTCAGATGCGAGACGGCCGAGGCGAGCATGATGCCGAGTTCCTGCGCTTCCGTGGCGCCGGCATTGTGGAAAACGCGGCCATCGGCCTCGAGCAGGACCCCGGAGAGCGAGAGGACGAAATAACCCGCGAGCGACTGCGGCATGGAAGCTTCCAGCGCCTCGATAGACATGCGCAGCCGGCCCGTTCCCGCAAAAAGCGAGGCGGGATCGATGCCGAAGGAGAGGCTGAGCCGCGCCGGATCGGCCTTGTGCTTCTTGAGCACCGCAGCCAGCCAGTCGACGGATGCGCGGCTTTGCGGATGGACGTCGATCCTCAGATGCACGTCTTCGAGCGGCAATCCGGCAAGGGCTGTCTCCAGCGCCTCGGCCGTGGCCGGCAGACCATAGCGGAAGGCGTTAGGAGCACCGGCGAAGATGATGGAAAGCCCCGTCGCGCCCTTTTCCAGATCCTCCCTTGCCTGCGCGTTGGCCCGTGCCGGGTCCGGATCGTCCATGCGCTGGATCAGCTTCCACGAGGAAACGGGATCGACGCGGGTGAGCGCGGAAGCGCCGCTGGCGCGCTCATAGAGCGGCTCGATCGGCAATTCATCGTCCGTATGGCGGATCAGCGACGAGAAATCCGTATCCTTGCCCAAAGACTTGGCGACGAGTTCCAGCCACTGCCGGCGGTCGACCGCCGGGAAGTCCGCATTCTTCAGGATCGACCGATCCATCGTGCCTCCGTTCGCGTCATATGACCCGATGAGTTTAGGATGAGCCGCGGCTTGCTGCAATGCACCTCTGCATCAACCTTGGCTTGAAGAGCAGCCTGTAACTTCTCCTCCTTTCGGCCGCCTCGACACGCTCAGCAGGCCGGAGGAGCAATCCGATCCATTCGACTTGGCAGGATTTCAGCCCCGTGCAGGGGCGAGACCGCGATGACAGGCAGGAGTGCGTGTGAGATATTAACCTGGCGGTTTTACCGTATCCGAGCGGGCGGACTGAAAGCGAGGGAGTGGAATGGCAGACCAGGACAGCAGCATCTTCATTGGCGCGAGCCGGCATAAGGACGACAGCTACCAGCGGGCCGAACAACTGCTTTTGGGGTATGCGAATCGGCATGGCCTCGTCACCGGGGCGACCGGCACCGGCAAGACGGTGACGCTGCAGGTGCTGGCGCAGGGCTTTTCCGATGCGGGCGTCCCCGTCTTCTGCGCCGATGTGAAGGGCGATCTCTCCGGTATCGCAATGCCCGGCGAGGAGAAGGATTTTCTTCTGAAGCGGGCCGCGGAGGTCAAGCTCGATCCCTACACCTTCGAAGCCTGCCCCGTCATCTTCTGGGACATCTTCGGGGAGAAGGGACATCCGATCCGCGCCACCATTTCGGAGATGGGGCCGCTGCTTCTCTCGCGCCTCATGAATCTGACGGAGGCACAGGAGGGAGTGCTGAACATCGCATTCCGCATCGCGGACCAGGAAGGACTGCTCCTTCTCGACCTGAAGGATCTCCAGGCGCTCTTGTCGAATGTCGCCGAGCGGGCGGACGAGATCTCGGCGCAATATGGCAATGTCAACAAGCAGTCCGTCGGCGCGATCCAGCGTTCGCTGCTTATCCTGGAGCAGCAGGGCGGCGAGCATTTCTTCGGCGAGCCGGCGCTTCAACTTGCCGACCTGATGCGCACCACGCGCGACGGGCGCGGCATGGTCAGCGTGCTTGCCGCGGACAAGCTGATGATGAATCCGCGCCTCTACTCCACCTTCCTGCTGTGGCTTCTCTCGGAACTGTTCGAGGAATTGCCGGAAGTTGGCGACCCGGAAAAGCCGAAGCTCGTCTTCTTCTTCGACGAGGCCCATCTTCTCTTTGACGATGCGCCCAAGGCGCTGATCGACCGGGTGGAGCAGGTGGTGCGCCTTATTCGGTCGAAGGGCGTGGGCGTCTATTTCGTCACGCAGAACCCGATCGACGTGCCGGAAACGGTGCTCGCGCAGCTTGGCAACCGCGTCCAGCACGCGCTGCGCGCCTATACGCCGCGCGAGCAGAAGGCCGTGAAGACGGCCGCGGATACTTTCCGCCCCAACCCCGACTTCGATTCTTTCGCAACGATAACCCAGCTCGGCGTGGGCGAGGCGCTGGTCTCCACTCTCGAGGCGAAGGGCATCCCGTCCATGGTGCAGCGAACCCTGGTCCGTCCGCCTTCCTCGCGCTTGGGACCGATCACGGATGCCGAGCGCCAGTCGCTGGTTCAGGGCAGCCCCGTCGCGGGCCAATACGACAAACCGGTCGACCGGGAATCCGCCTTTGAGATTTTGCAGAAGCGGGCACAGGCGAAGGCGGCTGAGGCCCAGCCGGAAGAGGCGCAGCAGACCGGTGGCGGCTGGACGCTTCCGGATTTCGGGGGGCGCAGCCAAAGATCCAGTCCGAGCCGCAGAAGCTCCAATGGCAGCTCCTCCCGCCGCCAGACGGTCACGGAAGCGGCGATCAAGTCCGTCGTGCGCTCCGTGGGCACCACGCTTGGCCGCGAGCTCATTCGCGGGGTGCTGGGCAGCCTGACGCGGAGAAGGTGAGCTAAACGTTGGCGGGTTGACCGGGCGCCCCTTCGCGCCCCCCTCTGGCCTGCGGCCATCTCCCCCTCAAGGGGGGAGATCGACTTTCTTACCTGCTTTCGCCAATCATCAATGTTGCAGAACAGGTGCCGCACGGCCGGCTCAATCTTCCCCTTGTGGGGGAGATGGCCGGCAGGCCAATGGGGCCGTCGCCTAGACCGTGCGAAGACCGCTCGTCACCAGCACAGGCGTGCCCTCCGGAACGCGGTCGTAGAGATCGATCACGTCCTGATTGATCATGCGCACGCAGCCGGAGGACACCGATTTGCCGATCGACCACCACTCGGGAGAGCCGTGGATGCGGTAGAGCGTGTCCTTACCATCCTGATACAGATACATCGCGCGTGCGCCGAGCGGATTCATGATGCCGGGCTCCATGCCGCCCCGCCACTCGTTGGTCGCCTTATCGTATTCGGTCTTGTACTTCTCCAACTCCGGCTGGCGCTCGATCATCTCTGCCGGCGGATGCCATTTCGGCCACATCGCCTTGCGGTCGATCTGCGCGCGGCCCGCCCAGGCGAAGCCTTCACGGCCGAGCCCAACGCCGTAACGCATCGCGCGGCCGCCGCCCCGGACCAAGTATAGGAAATGCTGGGAGGTATCGATCACGATAGATCCGGGAGCTTCGCCCGTTGGATCAACAACTTCCTGCCGCAGATAACGCGGGTCCATCCTGGAGACCGGTACGGCCGGAATTTCGTAGCCGCCGTCGACCATCGCGGCGTACATCTCCGAATTGGAGCGCGGCTCGACCGGAGGAAGTGCGGGCTGGAAGGACACGATCGGAGCGGTGGAAGGCACGTTCACACAGCCTGAAAGGGATGCAGCACCCACCAAGCTGGCTGTCAGGAACGCGCGGCGGGACATGGTGCGGGAAGGTTCAACTGTTGAGGACATGGCCATAGGTCTCGGGAGGACAAGAACAATCAATGCGGGAGGAGGCAGAGATATATGCGTCGGCTAATACTCGGATAACCGGGTAATTCATTGCGGTGCAAATCCAACCTTGTTGCGTCGGAAGCAAGCTGGAAACTTAATCCTGGCCATATTGTTCGCCGCCTATTGCAATTGTGCAACGCACGTCGGGTCACGAATCGGTCATCGGTCGGTCAGCAGACCCTTCAATGACGGAAGGATGAGTTGCGGCGGATATTCGTGGTATTCGTCCGGCTGATCGCTGCGGTTGATCCAGACCGTGCGGAAACCGAAGCTGCCGGCGCCTGCCACATCCCACCGGTTAGCGGACTGGAAGGAGACCGCGTCCGGATAGACCCTGAGCGCGGTGGTAACGAGTTCGTAGACGGCCGGATGCGTCTTGAACTTGCCCACCATGTCAGCGGAAAAGACATCATCCACGACCGTATCGAGCGCGGAGGAACGCAGCGCCGCTTCGAGCATTTCCGGCGAGCCGTTCGACAGGATGGAAATTCTCGCGCCGCTCGATTTCAGGGCCGACAGCACGGCGGGAACCTCCGGGTAACAGTCGAGGCGCCAATAGGCCTCCAGAAGCTTCTGCTTCAGCGCCGGATCAGCGGAGGGCACCTTCTTGAAGGCGAAATCGAGCGCGCGCTCCGTCAGCACCCAAAAATCGGCATAGTCATCCATGAGCGTGCCGATCCACGAATATTCGAGCTGCTTGGCACGCCAGATTTCCGAAAGCGTCTGGCCTGCCGGCCCTATATCGCCCGCATGGCGGCGGACGGCCGAATGCACGTCGAAAACCGTGCCGTAAGCATCAAAGACAAAGGCTGAAAATCGCATTCTGCTATCCTGACCCAGACGTCATCGCGCGGGCACCACGGAGAATTCCGGGAAAAGCTTTCCAAAGGCTGAAGCTTTCCGGAGCGTTGCACATAAAGAGGAATTGGCTCGCCGGGAGGGATCGTCAAGCGGCGCCGGACAAGGTAGCCAAGCCAATTGCGATGGTCTAAATGGGGCTAAGCTTGTTCGACGCTGATTGCGCCGCCTGTTAAGAGATCATCAGGGAACGGTTGCCAAAACGGGCTGCCCGCCCCATCTGCGGTTTGTGGATTTTCAACCACCTTTCTGAGGGAGACGAATATGGCCTTTGAACTGCCGGACCTGCCCTACGACTATGAAGCTTTGCAGCCTTACATGTCGAAGGAAACGCTGGAATTCCATCACGACAAGCATCACAAGGCCTATGTGGACACAGGCAACAAGCTTGCGGCCGAAGCCGGGCTCGACAACCTCTCGGTGGAGGAAATCGTCAAGCAGTCCTATGGCAAGAATCAGCCGCTCTTCAACAATGCCGGCCAGCATTTCAACCACGTTCATTTCTGGAAATGGATGAAGAAGGGTGGCGGCGGCAAGAGCCTGCCCGGCGCGCTGCAGACGGCGATCGACAGCGATCTCGGCGGCTATGACAAGTTCCGCAACGATTTCGTGCAGGCCGGCATGACGCAGTTCGGCTCTGGCTGGGCATGGATTGCGGTCAAGAACGGCAAGCTCGAAATCATGAAGACGCCGAATGGCGAGAACCCGCTGGTCCATGGCGGCGCGCCGATTCTCGGTGTCGATGTCTGGGAGCACTCCTATTACATCGATTACCGCAACGCCCGGCAGAAATATCTGGAAGCCTTCGTCGATAATCTCGTCAACTGGGACTACGTCCTGGAGCTTTACGAAAAGGCGCGCGGCTGAACGGCTGAAAGTCTATGAAAAAGAGCCCGGCTTTCAGCCGGGTTTTCTTTTTAGGGGAGTAGGGCAGTAGGATGAATGTCTCTTGCCCTTGCTTTTGGTGGTCTTGCCAATGGAGGCGTTCAGGCATGGATCCTCGGGTCAAGCCCGAGGATGACGAGGTGGGGAGGCTTCTGCAAATCTCCAGCCCCGGCGACTGGTGAAAACGTTCTTTTGCGCTCGTCATCCTCGGGCTTGACCCGAGGATCCATGCCTGAACATTGCAACGCTGCGGCGTTCCAATAGGCGAAAGATAATCCGGCTGCGTTACTGCCCTACTGCCTTACTCCCTTATTCCTCCATCCCCACCGCCTTCATCATGAACGCATAGCTAAGCGCCGTCTCTTCCAGGCGTGAGAAGCGGCCGGAGGCTCCGGCATGTCCGGCCTCCATATTGACCTTGAGCAGGATGGGATTTTCGCTCGTGTTGTAATCGCGCAGGCGCGCCACCCATTTCGCCGGCTCCCAATAGGTCACGCGCGGGTCCGTCAGCCCGGCAAGCGCCAGGATGGCCGGATAGGGCTGCGCGCGTACATTATCGTAAGGGGAATAGGACGCGATGGTTTCGTAATCCTGCTTGCTCGCAACGGGGTTTCCCCATTCCGGCCATTCGGGCGGGGTGAGCGGCAGCGTTTCGTCCAGCATCGTGTTGAGCACGTCGACAAACGGGACCGCCGCCACCAGGCCGCGGAAATCCTTCGGCGCCATATTTGCGACTGCGCCGATCAGCATGCCACCCGCCGAGCCGCCTTCGGCGACGAGCCGGTCGTGGCTCGTATAGCCCTGCGCCACGAGGTGCCGGGCACAGGCGATGAAGTCGGTGAAGGTATGCACCTTCTTCTCCCGCTTGCCGTCCTCATACCAGGCAAAACCTTTGTCCTTGCCGCCGCGGATATGGGCGATGGCATAGACGAAGCCACGGTCGACCAGCGATAGCGGATTTGTGCGGAAGGAGGCGCTGATGGTGATGCCATAGGCGCCATAGCCGTAAAGAAGGCAGGGCGCCGAACCGTCGAGCGGCAGATCGCGGCGGTGGACGAGCGAGATCGGCACCTGCTCGCCGTCGGGTGCTGTCGCCATCAATCGGCGCGTCACATAGTCTTCCGGGTTATGGCCTGAAGGCACCTCCTGCGTCTTCAGGAGGACGCGCTCGCGCGTGCGCATGTCGTAATCGAACTCCTGCGCGGGCGTGGTCATCGAAGAATAGGAGAAGCGGAAGACATCCGTGTCGTACTCGTAGGCACCGTAAAGGGCGAGCGCGTAGGCCTCCTCCGCGAAGGCGATCACATGCTCTTCGCCGCTGGCGCGCTCGCGAACGACGATGCGCGGCAGCCCATCCTTGCGCTCAAGACGCACGAGGTAGTCCTTGAAGGCGAGGAAGGACATTATGAGCCGGCCAGGCTCGTGCGGCACCAGCTCGCGCCAGTTGGCGGGCGAGGGGTCCGCCGCCGGCGCTGTCATGATCTTGAAGTCCTTCGCGCCGTCGCGGTTGGTCAGGATGAAGAACTCTTCGCCCGCGGGCTCGATATCGTAGCGGATCCCAGGCTCGCGCGGCGCCACGATGCGCGGCTCGGCATGAGGTTCATTGGCGGGAAGGATGCGATACTCGCTTGTCTCATGGTCGTGGATTGAGATGAAGATGAAGTCATCGAGCCGGCTGCCGAACACATTCATGAAAAAGCCGGGGTCGGCCTCCTCATAGACCAGCCGGTCTTGGGCGGAATCCGCGCCTATCGCATGATAGAAAACCTTTGATGGCCGGTGGTTGTCGTCGAGCCGCGTGTAATAGAAGCCGCGGGCGTCGGCCGTGAACGTGCCCGAGCCATTAGTGCCCTCCACGTGGTCGGCCAAGTCGCGCTTGGTCTCAAGATCGCGCACGCGCAGCGTGAAGAACTCCGAGCCCTTGTCGTCGATGCTCCACAACATATAGCGGTGGTCGGGGGAATGCCCGACGCCGCCGATATGGAAATAGCTCTTGCCTTCCGCCTCCCGGTCGCCGTCGAGCAGCACATCCTCCGCGCCGCCTTCCCGCGGCGTGCGGAAGAAGCGCGGGTGCTCACCGCCTTTGCGATAGGCGCTGCCGTAAGCGAAGGGCCCATCCTTCATCGGGACGGAGCTTTCGTCTTCCTTGATGCGCCCCTTCATCTCGGCAAAAAGGAGCTTCTGCAGCTCCTTCGTGTCTTCCATCATGGCTTCGTGATAGGCGTTCTCGGCCTCCAGATGCGCACGGATATCGTCCGCGAGCGCCGCCGGATTCCTGAGCACCTCCTGCCAGTTCCCGGCCCTCAGCCAGCCGTACTCGTCAGTACGGGTGAAGCCGTGCCGGGTGTCGGTGACAGGCCGCTTGTCGGCTTTCGGCGCGGGCAGGGCAGGGAACGGGGAGCGGGGGGACATGGAGAAAACTCCTGAGGTGCTGAAATAAAGCGGCCTTGGCTGGCGCGGTTTTAGGGCTAGTGAGGGATCATGGCTAGCTGCGGACGATAACTTCCTTTCGCGCCCCTCTCTGGCCTGCCGGCTATCTCTCCCATAAGGGGAGATCGGCTGCCGCAACGGCTTCCCCTAATCGTCAGCGCTGCAAGACAGGTGCCGGAGCAAGCCACCGGCGTGATTTCCCCCTTGCGGGGGAGATGGCCGGCGGGCCAGAGGGGGATGCGAGTGGGCTGCGCTCACTTCTCCTCGAAGTTCAAAGCATTGCCGTTCATGCAATAGCGCAGGCCGGTGGGCGCCGGGCCGTCGTCGAATACGTGGCCAAGATGGGAGTCGCACTCCGCGCAGCGTACCTCCGTGCGCGTCATGGAATAGGACTGGTCCTTGTGCAGGCTAACGGCGTCATCGTCCATCGGAGCATAGAAGCTTGGCCATCCCGTGCCGGAATCGTATTTGGTCTCGGAGGAGAAAAGCGGGCGGCCGCAGGCCACGCAGCGATAGACGCCTTCGCGCTTGTTGTCCCAATAGGGGCCGGTGAAGGCACGCTCGGTGCCGTGCTCGCGCGTGACGTGATATTGCTCGGGCGTCAGGTCCTTGCGCCACTCCTCGTCGGATTTCTGGATCTTTGGGCGGGTCTCGCCAGTCATCATTATATCTCCGTTCTGTTTGCCGTTATGTAGGAGCTTACGTGCTCGTTTGTCAGCCCGGTAGCCGCGGCGGCTGACAACTCCGTGAATATCAGGGCCGATTGTCACGCCTGCCTTGCCCGCACGGACATGAACGTCTATGTCACGACCACGTTTGGGGAGCGCGGCGACGCGCTTTCGGGGTAGGATCAAAGCTAAGGGGGACCGATGGCAGCAGACGGGCAATGGTTGACTTTCCTTGCTCTCATCCTGCCGTTTTTGGGAGCTGCTGCCGCTCCCCCCCTGGTCCGTGCTTTCGGCCACAACGCCGCCTGGATACTGGCACTCGTCCCCGCATTCCTCTTTTATCACTTCGCTGGTTTTCTCGGCATTATTGCCGGTGGTCAAGCGGTCAGCGGCGGCTATAGGTGGATCGAAAGCCTGAGCGTAGATTTCTCCTGGTATCTCGACGGTCTGTCGCTCACTTTCGCGCTCCTGATCTCCGGCATCGGCACGCTGATCGTGCTCTATTCGGGCGGTTACCTGAAGGACCACCCGCATCTGGGCCGCTTCTTCTCCTTCATCCTCATGTTCATGGGAGCGATGCAAGGCCTGGTCGTGGCCGACTCCTTCCTGATGCTCTTCGTATTTTGGGAACTCACCTCGATCGCCTCTTTCCTGCTGATCGGCTTCGATCACCGGCGTGAGGCGGCGCGGCGCGCCGCACTGCAGGCACTGATCGTAACTGGCGCGGGCGGGCTGGCGCTGCTTGCCGGTCTTCTGGTTATCACGCTGGCAACCGGCGCGAATTCGCTGTCGGCGCTGCTCCAGTCGGGGGATGCACTCCGGCAGGCGCCGCTCTATCTGACGGCGCTGCTTCTTGTCCTTGGTGGTGCCTTCACCAAGTCGGCGCAGTTCCCGCTGCATTTCTGGCTTCCCAACGCGATGGAAGCGCCGACTCCTGTCTCCGCCTACCTGCATTCCGCGACCATGGTGAAGGCAGGCGTCTACCTCCTCATGCGGCTCAATCCCGTAATGGGCGATACGGTCCTTTGGGAAACGATCCTGCCCATCTTCGGCGGCACGACCCTGATCGTCGGCACGCTGCTTGCGCTGCGGCAGACAGATTTAAAGCTCATGCTCGCCTACACGACCGTGGCCTCGCTCGGCCTGCTCGTGATGCTGACGGGCTTCGGCTCGGAAATCGCCATTGAGGCTGCGGTGCTCTACCTCGTCGCGCATTCCATGTTCAAGGGCGCGCTCTTCATGGTGGCCGGCTCCGTCGACCACGAGACGGGGACGCGCGACATCACGAAGCTTGGCGGCATCGGCCGGGCCATGCCCATCACCTTCGCCGCCGCCGTGCTGGCTGCCCTGTCCATGGGCGGCCTGCCGCCGTTCTTCGGCTTTCTGGCGAAGGAGGAAATCTATGCCGGCCTGGGCTTTGGCAGCAACTGGAGTACACTTGTCACGCTGGTGGCGCTTCTCGGAAACGCGCTGATGTTCGCCATCGGCTTCGCCGTTGCGCTGAAACCCTTTACGGGACGCTTCATTGCCACGCCGAAAACCGCCCACGAGGGGCCGGTGCTGCTGTGGCTCGGGCCGGTGGTGCTCGCGCTCTGCGGTTTGTTGACGGCGATCTTTTCGGAGATCAGCCACCGCTTCATCTCAACTCCAATGGCGAGCGCGGTGGCGGGCGAGAGCGTCTCCGTCTCGATCTCGGTGATCCCGCATGTAGGGCTGCCGCTGCTCCTGTCCCTCGCAACGATCGGGCTTGGCATCATTCTTTATCTGGCGATCGACAGGGGCCGCGCAGCGATGGCCTCGCTTCTGGCCGCGATCGGCTGGGGGCCGGATCGGGGCTTCGATCAGTTCGTGCGTGGAGCGGTCCGCATCTCGGCGGCGATCACGGCCATCGTGCAGAACGGCCGCCTCGACATCTACATGACCGTCACATTCATCTTCCTGGCGGCGGCGCTTCTGGTGCCGATGATCGGCTTTGGAGAACTGCCGGAGATGCCGGCTTTTGTCGCGATGCATTTCTATGAGGCGACGATCCTCGTCATCGCGATCATCGGCCTTGCCGCGGTGGTTTACGCGAGGGACCGGCTGACGGCGATTGTCTCGCTCGGCATTCAGGGATTCGCCGTGGCATTGCTCTTCATGCTGCTCGGCGCGCCGGACCTCTCCTTCACCCAGTTCATGGTCGAGACATTGTCGGTGGTCATCCTTGCGCTGGTGATGACGCGGCTCAGGCTTTCCCCCGCGGATCACCGGCCGCTCGGGCAGAAGACGCTCGATTTCTCCGTCGCAAGCCTCTGCGGCGCGGCGCTCGGCCTTCTTCTCCTGCGCATCACGCAGGTGCCCTTCGACCCGGTGCTCAGCGAATTCTTCGCCGCCAATTCGCGTGTGATCGCGCACGGACGCAACATCGTGAACGTCATCATCGTGGATTTCCGCGGGCTCGATACGCTGGGCGAAATCGCTGTAGTGATGATCGCGGGCCTGGCAATCCTGGCGCTTGTCCGCATTCGCGCCGGCCGGCCAGCCGATAAGCCAGTGAAGGAGGCTTAGGCTTCAGATGCGCACGCTGATCTTCCGAACCACCGCGCCTTACCTGGCGAGCCTGATGGTGCTCTTCTCCATCTTTGTTCTCCTGCGCGGCCACAATGAGCCGGGCGGCGGCTTCATCGGCGGGCTGATCGCGGCTTCCGCCTTCGCAATTTATGGTATTGCCTGCGGCGTTTCGCCGGTGCGCCGCGCCCTTTATTTCCATCCGACGGCGATCTCCGGCTTCGGTCTTCTCGTCTCGGCCTGTTCGGGCCTCCTCTCGCTTTTCGAGGGGGTGCCGTTCCTGACGGGCATCTGGACCGAGATCAATGTGGGCGTGCCCGTGGATATTTCGACCGTCATCGCCTTTGACATTGGCGTCTATCTCGTCGTCGTCGGGTCGATCACCTCGATCGCGCTGGCGCTGGAGGAAAGGGAGCACGCCTGATGGAACCGATCCTGGCGCTTACGGTGGCGATTTTCTTCAGCGTTTCGATCTACCTGATGCTTTCCAAGCACATCATCCGCATCCTCCTGGGTGTGTCTATCTTCGGAAACGCGGTGAACCTTACCATCTTCACCTCCGGGCGGGTTGTACGGGAGATTCCGCCCATCATTCCGCTCGATCTCTCCGTGCCGGACGGGATAACGGCCAATCCGCTGCCGCAGGCGCTGATCCTGACGGCGATCGTCATTTCCTTCTCATTCTTCGCTTTTCTGCTCGTGCTGGCCTTCCGCACTTACCAGGAACTCGGCACCGACGACACCGACGGTATGCGGGTGGCCGAGCCGAAGGGCGAAGAGCTTCCACCGCTGGGGTACTGATCGCATGGCCGTTCCCGGAACCGAAGCCGTCGACCTTTCGGGCGCCATGGTCCTGGCAGCCACGCCGTCGGCCGACTGGCTGGTGGTGGCGCCTGTGGCGATCCCGATCGTCTTCGGCGCGGTGCTTTTGATGTTCCGCCACGAGACGCGGATTCAGGCCAGCGTGGCCATCATCGGGCTCATCGCCACGCTCGCCTGCAACCTGCTTCTGCTTTTGCGCATCATGGACCAAGGTCCCGTGGTGATGACGATGGGGCGCTGGTTGCCGCCCTTCGGCATCTCTTTCACTGCCGATGTGCTGGGCGCCTCACTGGCACTGGTGGCCAGCCTGGTCGCGCTCGTCTGCGCGTTCTACTCCACCGCCGATATCGGCACGATCGGGCGGCGCTACGGCTTCTATCCCTTCCTGATGCTCATGATGGCGGGTGTCGGCGGCTCTTTCCTTACCGGCGATCTTTTCAACCTTTATGTGTGGTTTGAGGTTTTCCTGATCTCGTCCTTCGGGCTGCTGATCCTCGGATCGGAACACCGGCAGCTGGACGGCGCCACGAAATATGCCATTTTGAACCTGATCGGCACCACATTCTTCCTGACCGCAACGGCGCTGCTCTATGGCGCGTTCGGCACGCTCAACATGGCTGACATCGCGCGCAAGGCAGACAGTGTGCGGGAGGTCGCGCCGCTCACAACGCTTGCGATGTTCTTCCTGCTAGCCTTCGGCATGAAGGCGGCCGCCTTTCCGGTAAATTTCTGGCTGCCTGCCTCTTATCACACGCCGCGCATCGTTACGGCGGCGCTCTTCGGCGGCGTTCTGACGAAGGTGGGCGTTTATGCGCTGTTGCGCGTTCTGGTGATGCTCCTGCCGCCGGAGCGCGCGCTCCTTTCGGGCGTGATCGGCTGGGTGGCGGCGGCCACGATGATCCTGGGAGTCATGGGTGCGCTGGCGCAGACGGATATTCGCCGCGCCCTGGGCTTTGTGGTGATCTCCAGCGTTGGCATCATGCTTGCCGGCCTTGCGCTAGGCAATGGCGAGGGGCTCGCCGGAACCATCTTCTACGCGTTTCATTCCATGATCGTCATGGCGGCTCTTTATTTGCTCGCCGGCATCATGAACGGGCTCGGCGGCAGTTATTCCCTACGCACGCTATCGGGCCTATACGCCAATCACCCGTTGATCGCTGCCTTCGCGCTGATCCTGATCCTCGCCTCGGCGGGTCTGCCGCCGGCGTCGGGACTTTGGCCGAAGGTGATGCTGGTTCGGGCCTCTCTGGATGCGGGACAGGGATGGCTGGCGCTGGCCGTGCTC
Organism: Chelativorans multitrophicus; assembly: GCF_011317445.1. Classification (GTDB taxonomy): domain Bacteria; phylum Pseudomonadota; class Alphaproteobacteria; order Rhizobiales; family Rhizobiaceae; genus Chelativorans; species Chelativorans multitrophicus. The sequence goes on along the minus strand of NZ_JAAAPL010000001.1, from coordinate 681,392 downwards.
GCCACCGGCTTCTTCACCACACTGGCGCTCGGCAGGGTTTTCATCCTTGCCGTCTGGCGGCAGCGCGATGAAGCGGTGACGGCGGAAAGATATTCTCCGCTGCTCGGCTATGTAACGCTGGGCATCCTCGCCGTGCCTGTGCTTTTCATGGGCCTTTACCCGCAGCCTGTCATCAATATCGCCGAGCAGGCCGCTGGGGGCATTCTCGATGCTTCGACTTACATCGGCACGGTGTTTCCGGAGGGGGCGCAGCCATGACGCTCTACCTGATCAACATCCTGCTCGCGCTCGTCTGGACAGCAATCACCGGTTCCTTCTCGCTTGCCAATATGGTGCTTGGTTTCCTGCTGGGCTCCTTCGCGCTCTACCTCATCCGTGAGCAGGTGGGTTCGCTCGGCTATTTCCGCCGCGGCGTGAAGATTTTCAGCTTGGCCGTTCTGTTCCTTTACGAGCTTGTGCTTTCCGCTTCGCGCGTTGCCAAGCTCGTCCTTTCGCCGAAGATGCACCTGAAGCCCGGCATCTTCTCCTATCCGCTTACCGTCGACCGGGATTTCGAGATCACGCTTCTGGCCAATTTGATCACGTTGACGCCGGGGACGCTCTCGGTCGACGTGTCGGAGGACCGCAAGACGCTTTTCGTCCATGCGCTCGACTGTTCGGATGTCGAGGCGCTGCGGAGCGACATCGCCGAGGGCTTCGAGCGCAAAATAATGGAGGCGTTCCGATGATAACGGGTGAAGCCTATCTGGCCTTCGCAGAGCTTGCGGCTCTGGCTATTTTAAGCCTCTCGTTCCTGCTTACCGTCATTCGCGTTCTGCGGGGTCCGGCGCTGCCGGACCGGGTGGTGGGCCTCGACATGCTCGTGGCGATCGCCATCGGGTTTATCGCGGTGATCGGCATTCGCACCGGCTACACGCTATATCTCGATATAGCCATCGCGCTTGGCCTCGTGGGCTTTTTGACGACGGTAGCCTTTGCACGTTTTATCCTGAGCCGCCGCTACGAGGAGGAGTTCACCTCTCGTGACCCGCTGGGCATCTATCGGGATAGGCATCAATGATCGACTTGCTTCAGAATCTTGTGGTTGGCACCCTTATTCTCATCGGGGCCTTCTTTGCGCTCGCCGCCTCGATCGGTCTCCTGCGGCTGCCCGATCTTTATACGCGAATGCACGCCGCCTCCAAGGCGGGAACCTTGGGATCGGGCGTCATGTTGATTGCGCTTGCGGTCTATGCCCAAGACCATGCAATAGTGACCCGGGCGCTGGCTGCGGTGGCCTTCCTCCTGCTGACGGCCCCCATCTCGGCCCATCTTCTCGCAAAGGCCGCTTATGCCGCAGGCTACCGCCTCTGGGCGGATTCGATCCATGATGATATGAACGTGACCAAGATTTCCGAAGGATCTACATAGTTTGAAGCGTTGTCCCTTTCAGTTTTGGGTGAAACGAAAGCATTTTCCACACTTATGACGTAATCCACAGTCACTGAAAGTTTTATTACCTTACGATTTCACAAGCGGGATCAAAGACGGGGCGTTTTCCCCATTGAAATTATTGTTAACCGCGCTTAATTGCTGTTGAAGGGAACTATGCACAATGGCGTCGACTTCGCTCCGCTAAGTATTAGGCACATAAAATATACCCAGCCTTGAAAGAGTTTGTGAGTTGACGTCCTTAAATAGGTGGTGGATACCCCACACCGTTGGGCACCATGAAAATTAGATTTGAGCGATCGATACATTGGGGGAGAATGAATGTATAGGAATGAGGTTGGGGTACCTTTTATGCTGGGGAAAGATACGGAAATGGATGAACAGAACACAAAAAACGAAGACGTGCTGGTGGAATTGACGGCGGATGTTGTCGCTGCTTATGTCAGTAACAATCCTGTACCGGTCTCCGAACTTTCTAATCTGATTGCCGACGTCCATGCGGCTCTGGGCCGAGTTACTCGCTCCACCGAGCAGGTCGCCACGGAAAAGCAGAAGCCGGCCGTCAATCCGAAGCGGTCGGTGCATGACGACTACATTATCTGTCTTGAAGACGGTAAGAAGTTCAAGTCGCTGAAGCGCCACCTCATGACCCATTACGGGCTTACACCTGAGCAGTATCGCGAAAAATGGGGCCTTGATCCGAGCTATCCGATGGTCGCCCCGAATTACGCCGTGGCGCGTTCCCAGCTTGCCAAGAAGATGGGACTGGGACGTAAGCGCAAGGGCAAGTAAGACTACCGCTATGCTTATGAGACAAGCGGCGCCTTCAGGCGCCGCTTTTATTTTGCGGTTTCGCGGTAATATGGCCTTCTCTCCTCCGCAGCGCTCCTGAAGGAGCCGGACTCCGCCGCTCTTCTCGACGCGGTTTCAGCGAGTCGTAGGCCTCCTTCAACGCAATATGCCGGTTAAGATCATAGCTCCAGTGCCGCCTGATTCCCTTTAGCCGCTCCCGCTCCAAGAGACGGCCAAGGCGAATGAGCAGGGCTGTTCTCTCCTCACCTTTGGTTTCAAGCGCGCTCGACAGATCAATCCCCGAGATCAGAAAGAAGGCAGCGCTTTGTCTGGCTTCTGCAATCCGTTTTGCCTTGTCCTCCTGAAAAGCTTTAGCCTCGCTCCGCGAAATGCCCATGCCCATCTCCATTTTCGGGAGCTCGAGTTTGATCCCGTGGTCAGGGGGTGGGGATAGATTCCACTGAAGAATTCAGCTCCAATATGAAAAAACGGTTTTAGATCAGCCTGTTGGGCCATCTCGCCTACATTTCATGTTCTTCTTTTGTTCACATTCATCTGTGGCCGGGATATAAGGAAAATATTCCTCCAAAAGAAGGATGTTTTTTCGTGCAGTCCATCGCGGCAAGTCAGTTGCAGGAAAAGCAAGACAAGGATGCAGGGGTTGCGGCTCGGCAGGACGCCCTTGGGCGCAAGCTGAGCCCGATATGTGACGAGAGGGTAAATGATATTTGCGAGTGCGTGATGGATATCGTTGCAGCGCTCTTCAATGTCAGCGGGAAGGAGATAAGGAGCTCCGGGCGGAGCTCTACGCAGGTGGCGCGTGTGCGGCAGATCGGGATGTATGTGGCCCATGTGGTCCTGGGTTTGAGCATGAAGGAGATTGGCCGCGGGTTCGGCCGCGACCGCACTACGGTGCAGCATGCCTGCCATTTGATCGAGGACATGCGCGACGATGTGGAATTCGATCAGATCGTGCTGGTCATCGAGCGGGTAACTGCCGCTGCTTTCCGGCATACGGAGGTGCTGGGATGAAGCGGCCGACGACCAAAAAAAGCCTGCCGGAAAAGGAGAGGCGGCGCGTCCTGCGCTTTCTGGCCGGCGGAGAGGCGCAGATACGATCCGCGGCCAAAGAAGGCATGCTGCTGCTGGACGCAGGTGAGCGCGGAATGATCGCCGCCAGCCCGCCCGTCCTTTCCAACCTTGTCACAGAGAGGCTCGTGGTCCGAGCGGACGCGCGGCTTTCCCTTTCCGCCGAGGGACGAGCGGCATTGCGGCGCGACGCGCATCCGGACGCGCCATTTCGCGCTCAGCATATGGAGCTTGAAACGGAGATTGCCGTCGTGGGCAATGGCGAGCAGATCATCTGCAAAAATCTGGCAGAATCCCCGCTCGCCCAGCTTGCCCGCCGCCGGACGCGCGGCGGTGAGCCATTCCTGGCCCCGAGCGAGTTTCGGGCAGGCGAAAGGCTGCGGGCCGACTACACGAGGGGGCAAATCATGCCCAAGATCAGCGCCAACTGGAGCCAAGCGGTCGCAGATGCGAGGCGCGGGAGCAACGAGAACGGGATTGCTGAACTGACGGATGCGGCGCTCGCCGCCCGGCAAAGGGTTGAAAACGCGTTGACGGCGGTGGGGCCGGAACTGGCCGGTGTGCTGGTCGATATCTGCTGTTTCCTGAAGGGACTTGAGCAGGTGGAAATGGAACGCGGCTGGCCGGTACGCTCCGCCAAGGTTGTGCTGAAGGCCGCTCTTGCGGCGCTCAGCCGTCACTACGAACCACCATGCCCTAGACGCGGCTCGAAGGTGCTTCACTGGGGTGCGGAAGGGTATCGCCCGGTGCTGCGGTAGACCTGACGGCGGCCGATCAGGCCACGCTCATAGCCGCGGCCGCCTCCTCCTTCATCCGACGGACCATGGCGCGCAGACCGTTGGCGCGCTGTGGCGTGAGATGCTCATCGAGGCCAAGTTCACGCATCGTGTGCTCGGCATCGATCGCGACGATCTCGCTCGCCCGCTTGCCGCTGAAGAGCGCCAGCATGATCGCCACCAGCCCCCGCACGATATGCGCATCCGAATCACCCATGAAGGTAATGACCGGGTCAGGGCCGCCTTCGATATCTGTCAGGAGCCAGACCTGGCTCACGCAGCCACGCACCTTGTGCCGGTCGTCGCGCGCGGCATCCGGATAATCGGGAAGGTCATTGCCCAGCTCGATGATATAGCGATACCGCTCCTCCCAATCGTCCAGGAAGGCGAAATCCTCGCGGATCGTATCGATGCTCGTGCTCATGGCCCGCATATAGTGGCTCAGCGGGCATGCGTCACGGGAAAAGTCCTGATTTGCTACTGAACGGGCTCCGGAGCCTCACCAGATACCGGTTCGCGAGGCTCGGGATGGGGCGTTTGCGTTTCGGGCTTGGCTTCACCGCTCAAGGACTGGGCCATCCGCACGCTTTCCTTCGCGCGTGCGATGATCGTGGCAATCGCGGCCTTTGCGGTTGCGCATACATCCGGCTGCCGCTCGCATAGGGATGCGATGTCCGCCAACGCGTCACGCGCGGCGAAGATCGTCTGGAGCGGGCTCACCGGCTCCTCGCCCGTGGTTTCGCCGCTTACATCGATCGGCAGCGCCAGGAACAGAAGAGAAAGCCCTGCCACGGAGCGAATAAGCAGTCCCATTTTATAGGTCCTCGAAGTCGCGGTTTCCCCGTCTCGACTTGTAAAATTAGCCTCAAACTGGCGGCAAATGCCTAAGGAAAGCTGAAATAGCGGGATTTGAGGCAAGTTTGACGTGAAGGGCCTGGCTCCGGCAGCCGGCAGCCAATTGTTCGAAGCGCTGGAAAGAATCGGGGGGCAACTTTTCGAACGAAGAACTTGGCTGTCCTTCTCTCTTGGAACGCTCCGCTCCCGGAGACCCTTTGTTAACCATGACCGCATTCCAGAGCTTGGAAAACCTTACCTGTGCGGCCGGGGCGGGCTCCCCGACAGTTTTGTTTATCCTTTCCTTAAATCGTGAATGAGAGGGTCGACCAAAGAACGAGAGCCCCAACGAGCGGACAAGAACAGAGCGCGTCGAGTTGAATACGAGAGCGTCCTTCAGAGCAGACTGGTCCCTTGGATTGAAGGCCGCTTGCGAGCGCCTGCTGCACCCCTCTGTCGAAACCGGAGAGGAGCGGGCGCGGCAAGCGCGCCTCCTCGGGATATTGCTTGCAGCGCCCATGCTTGCAGCGCTCGCGACGGCCGAAATCGCTGCCCGGCAGATGGGCTTGACCAGCGCCCTTTCGGCGGCCGCCCTGGTGTTCGGTGTGGGTCTGTTGCCACCGCTTGTGCTCATCACCACCGCAAAGAGAAGAATTGCCGAGGCTTTGGCGCTATCGCTTGGGGCGGTCACGCTCGGTGCTCTGATCGCCAGGAGCGGGGGCGCGATTTCGCCGCTGGTCGTCATGAGCGCCGGTTTCGTCGTCGAGGCGGCCTGGCTCGGCAGAACGCGGCGGGCAATTGTGTTCGGCTCATCGGCGGCCGCCGTTGCGATCGGCCTCGGTGTTGCGTTGACTGCCTTGAGCGGGACGGATTTGCCCTCTGCCTGGCAATGGCTGGTGCCGCTCGTCTATGCGGCCACTCTCCTTGTGCGCTGGCCTTTTACCGGACCAGCCGAAGGGCAGGTCTCGAGCGAAACGCCGGGCCTGGCGCTGGAGGAGATGATCGGTGCGGCAGTCCTGCGCCTGCAGGTCTCCGGCGATGTCGTCCATGCATCGCCGAAGCTGGAGGAAGTTTTGGGCGTAGCCCCGGAAATGCTTCTGGGAACCGGCTTCTTCGACCGTATCCACGTGACCGATCGTGTCGCCTGGCTTTCGACGCTCGGCGACCTCCGCGAGGGCGCCGGCCCCCGAACGCTTCGTCTTCGCCTCCGTGTCCCGGCCGCGCCCGGGCTTCCGATCCAAGCGGCCTATCGCAGCTTCATATTCGATGTCGCTGCCCTGCAGGATGCGGCCGGCGTGGTCGCCCTGTTGCGCGAAGACGTCAGCACCGCCGCGGCAGAGGAGGCGCTTGCCGAGGCGAGACATGTTGCGGAAGCGGCCTGCCGCTCCAGGGACGAGATGCTTGCCTCCGTCAGCCATGAACTGCGCACGCCGCTCAACGCGATCGTCGGCTTTGCGGACCTGCTGGCGAACGAGATGTTCGGCAAATTCGCCAATGACAAGCAGCGCGAATATGTGGAGGTGATCCGGGAGGCAGGCACTCATCTGCTCTCGGTGGTGAACGCGATCCTCGATGTTTCCAAGGTGCAATCTGGCGCCTATGGGGTGGAGGCCAAACCGTTCCATTTCGAGGACGCGGTGCGCCTTTGCATGGCCATGACGACGCATCAGGCGCAGGCGAAGTCGGTGGAACTGAAAGCTGATATTGCCGGGGATATCGGCACCGTGCGTTGCGACAAGAACGCCGTGCAGCAGGTCCTCATCAATCTCTTGTCCAATGCCGTGAAGTTTACACCCTCCGGCGAGGTGAAGGTCACGGCGCATCGCAGCGGCGACCGTCTGGAGTTTACCGTCAGCGATACCGGTATCGGAATCTCCGCCGAGGATCTGGAACTGGTCGGCACCCCTTTCATGCAGGTGCGCAATGATTATACGCGCAAATGCGAAGGCACGGGGCTCGGCCTTGCGCTGGTGAAGGGCCTGGTCAGGCTGCAAGGCGGCGGCCTGAGCATCGAAAGCGCTCCAGGCCGGGGCACGCGGGTTCACGTTTCCTTGCCCGCCGGCCCGGCCGACGCTTGTCGGGAAGTGGAGGATTCGAGCTTCGCTGCGAGCGGGGCGAATTATAATCGCGAGTGGTATGATGACGCGTTACGCAAAACGGCCTAGGTCGCGGGCTGGCGCGAGGGGAAAGCGCACCGGCTGGCTGCGGGCCGGTATCTCCGGTGCTGCCGCCGCGGCCGGGCGCAATCCGGTGGCCGTCGGCGGCACGACGGCATTCCTCGTTTCTCTGGCCTTCGTTTCGGCCAACGCGCTCTTTTATCAGCCTCAGGTGCATCCGAGCGCCTTTCTGTCGACGCGGATATTGGGTCCGCGCGCGCTGCCGGACCTGACCCAGCATCCGCATCCCCAGTCGGCACCAAGAGAAATCCGCCAGATCGAGCCTGCCGGATCTGCGGTGGAGACTTCGCCGGATTCGACCGGTTCCGTGCCGCCGCCGGCTGGCGGCGACGGGACGGTGCGGTCGGTTCAGACGGTGCTGAATGATCTCGGGCTTTATGCCGGTCCGATCGACGGCATGACCGGACCGCAGACGAATGCGGCCGTGGAGACCTATCGCAGGATCGTCGGGCTGGAGCCGGGCAGCCAGATCGACGGCGCTCTGCTCCATCAGCTTGGCCTGCGCGATGACGGCCAGGCGGCGCAGGAGGCATCCACAGCGCCGCAGACCGCCTCCGCCGAGCCGGGAGACTCAAACATTTCCAAGGTCCAGGCGGGCCTGAAGGCATTCGGCAATGACGGCATCGAGATCGACGGTATGATGGGCGAGCGGACGCGCGAGGCCATTCGCGAGTTCCAGTCGCTCTTCGGCTTGCCTGTCACAGGGGAGCCCGATGCACCTCTGGTGGCCAAGATGCGGGAGATCGGCCTGATCAACTGAGGCGGGCGCATCCGTCGACACCAGCCCTACAGGAGCGCCAATGCGGGTCACCAGCGAATTTTGGGTTTCCCTCCTGATCAGGCGGGTTTTTTCCGACGGCGGGTTTGCCGCCGTAAGACGCAAGGGCTCCACCGAGGCGGGCGCCATTTTCATCCTGCAGCGCACGCGCCTGGGGGAATTAGAGCTCTACGGCCCGGCCGCGCAGACAAGCTATGACGAGGCCAAGCCCACCGACCGGCAGTTCACCCTTCTGACGACCACAGCGGACGAGGCGGAAATCGAAAGCCGGCTGGCGCGCGAAATCCGCTTCGATTCCGATCTATGGGTTGTCGAAATCGAAACAGCCAGAGAGCGCTCGGACTACTTTACGCTGGTCAGCGACTGAGAGCGGAAAGGTGAGACGAACCTTTCTCGATGTCCTGTTCCTGCCAATCTAGAACCTTTTCACGCGCTGCCTCCGGCGTGAGCGCTTCATATCGTACGCAGAAAAGCCGGATGGCGGGAGGGCCCGTGACCTGCGCGGGATAGGCGGCGAGCACGAGCAGCAGCGCCTGCTCGGTGGAAAGTTCCAGTGCCTTCAACGCCGGGAGCAGGTCGGAATAGGTAACGCCGCTGACAAGCGTCCGCGCGCGCGCAATTCGCAGCTCAAGAGCTGCCGCGAGTTGTTCCGCCAAGCGCCGCATCTCTCCGCAAAGGACGGCCTCGCGCAATGCCGGATAGACCTCCGTCGCCGCATGGGGCGAAGGGGAGGGCCGTGGCTCTTCCTCCGGGATGCGCGCTTCATCCATCAGGCCAAGAAGCTGGTTGCGCACTGCTTCCATGGCGCTCTCCTGATCATGCATTTCCAGCGCCGCTGTTGTTTCCGGCTCGACGCGGCTGAGCAGGGCTCGGATGAGAGCGGCCACGGTCGGGTGGAGGCCTTCGCGCCGGGCGATCGCGCGGGCATGGGGAATGCCCCTGCGAGCAATGAGGCCGATGAGATCGATATCGCGCAGTGCTTTCGAGCGGATGAGAATCGGAGCCGCTATATCCGCCGATTCATCCGCCAGGCGGGCAACGAGGTGGCGCGGAGCGGGATCGCAATCGGACAAGGCAGCGGCGGCGAAGCGGCGCGCTTCGCTGGGGACTGAATCGTAGAGGCCCAGCGCGAGATCATCGAGCCGCGCGGCGTCCTCCCGCGTCGGATGCAAAAGGGAAGAGAAGGCCGAAACCGCCGCACGGAACACCCGCTCGCCATGACGCGGTCCCCGTTCCAAAGCGATATCCCTAAAATCGGCGACTGACACGCAGTTATACGCCCTGCACTTAGAAAAGACACGGGGGGAGATAGCCCGCGCCCCCGGTGCGCCGGAAAATCCCCCAAGACCGCAAGCTAACCCGAATGCGTTAGCGAGCCATTAACCGCAAAATTAAGGATTATCTTCACCAAAGGTGAGAAGACGGTAAGGGACTGTTAACCATAACCCGCGTTTTATGGCGCTGGGTGCATTCGCAGATCGTTCCGGCGGAAAGCAAGGAAGCGAGCATGGCGATCATACTGCCCTTAAGGCAACAGCCGGCAAAGCGGACGCAACAACCGCCGCCCACTGGCGGCGCGGAGATCCTCATCTTTACCGGAGTTCGATACGAACGGATCGAAGGAGCGCAGTTGAGGGCGGCGGCCTCTTCCCGGCACGCGCCCAAACGGGGCCGCGGCAAGCGGTAGCCACGCTCTAATCAAGCGCGACGGGGCGGCACGACAGCTCCCTGACAAAGGCAGCGGCCACGCCCTGCCAGGTTTCATCCGGCGCGAAAACCCGCACCAGGGCGATGCCTTCCTCCGCATCTGTTTCAATGAAGACCGATCGCCCAAGCTCGCTGGGGATGCCGCTTCTGATGACCTGCATCTGGGCGGTGGTGAGTATGACGAAATCGAGCACGCGGTCGGTGGCGGTGCGGTCGCTGATGCTGAAGATATTAAGCCCGTCCTCGTTGTAGATGGACACGGACCAGAACGGGACAGTTTGCGGCGACTGCACATGGACCGGCCCATCGGCCAGATCAAATCGGCAGGCCGCAGGGAGGAGAAACGGATTACGAGGCGCTGGAGCGTTGTCGCGAAGGGCCTCCGGCCCAAGGTTCACAACCGCATAGGGAGCGGCAACGGCCGACAGCCTCGACCAGATATCCCGCTCCGAATAGGACGGCAGCATGAAAAGAATTGCAATGTGGACCATGCCGGCGCCCACGAGGCCGAGAAGGATCACGTAAAATAGCCTAAGCATCGCAATTGACCCGGTTGATTTCAGGCAGCGCGAGCTCCGTAATCTCGAACCCCGCGGAAACGGGTGTATCGAGGAGTGTAAGGACCAGCTGCATTGCCTGTTGCCCGGTAACAGGAAGCCAGTTTTCCGGGTGCGGGTGAGGGGAGACGCTGATGACGAGAGCGTTGCCGGGCCGGTGCAGGATCACCTCCGAATTGAGCGCAGCCGGCCTGCGCCCCAGCGGAGGAAGGGGAACGCCAAGCATATCGGACGCGTGAAGAGTCCAGAACCGCGTGGAGGGCATGGAACCTTCAACGCGGTAAGTGCAGGTGCGGCTGAGCGCCTGGCCGGCGGAATCCTGCGTGGCCGTGAAAACGACCCCTTCCGCCCGGCCGAAGGGAATGCCGCCTTCTCGCGCGAAACGGGCCCGCGAATACGGATCGGCAAGCGTTGTTCCAAGATCGGGAAAGGCAATCCAGGGGCCCGCCTCGACGGGGCCGATCGGCGGCGCGGATTTGATGACAAAATAGAGACTGCCGGCGCCCCCGCCAATCGCGATCGAGAGCGTAAGCAGGGTTAGCAGGACAGTTCTTAGCATCGAAACCCATATCGGAAATGAATTTATCGAATACGCAGAGGACCGAGGCGGCGCAACTCGTAACAGTAAAAACCGAGCTGGGTTTTACAATCAAAGAGCCGACAGGTTTTCGGAGACGCGGCGAGGCTTGACGGGGGGCGCCTGGCGGAAGAGCCCGAGCAGATCGTTCAGCACGGTGCGGGTGGCAAGCGGCAGGCTATGCGCCGGCCGGCGCGGACCGGCCTCCACACCCTCGGTTTTGGCAGCCGCCACGGCCTCGTCGCTCTTGGCGGGCAGCGGATTTTCGATGCCCGGAATAGGTTTCAACTCGAGGTTCTGGTGGGCATAGGCCATGAAGCGTTGCCAGACCATGGCCGGCAGCGTGCCGCCGGTCATATTGTCGGTTGGCCTGTAATCGTCATTGCCGAGCCAGACGGCGGCGACATAATTTCCGGTGTAACCGACATACCAGGCATCGCGATAGGACTGGGTCGTGCCGGTTTTCCCCGCGGAGCGGATATTGGGAAGGGCCGCGCGCCGGGCCGTGCCGCGCTCCGGCACCTCAACCAGCATGCTGTTCATGTTCGAAACGGCCGTTTCGGAAAGGACGCGGCGTGGCGGCGGCGCATCGCGCCGCCAATCGTAAACGAGTTCGCCGGTGTGAGTATGCAGTTCCAGGATGCCGTGACGTGTGCCGGCAAAGCCGCCATTGGCGAAAACGCTGTATCCGGTCACCTGATCCAGCACCGTCAGATCGGACGTGCCCAGCACCATGGTCTTATGGCCGTTGAGCGGCGTTTCCACGCCCATATCTTTCACCAGCTTCTGGATGACATCGATGCCCAGATGGTCGCGCGCCAGGCGGACGGGGACCGTGTTGTAGGACCTTGCGAGCGCTGTCGCGAGGTCGACGCGGCCGGCATAGCTGCGCCCGTAATTCTGCGGCGACCAGTTGCCCCAGGATATGGGCGCGTCGGAAACAACGGTCTTCGGCGTCAAACCCGCTTCCATGGCGGCCGCGTAGACATAGGGCTTGAAGGAGGAACCTGGCTGGCGCGCGGCGCGCGTTGCGCGGTTGAACTGGCTCTGGCCGTAGTCCCGCCCGCCGACCAGCGCGCGTACCGCGCCGTCCGTATCCATGAGGATAGCGGCGCCTTCCTCCACGTCGTAATCCTTGCCGTATTGGCGCAGATGAAATTCGATCGATTCCTCGACCGCATGCTGCAGGTCAAGGTCCATGGTCGTGCGCGCCACCAGCGAATGGGTTGCGCCCTCCGGCACGATCTTCTTCACCTCCTCGAACGCCCAATCCAGGAAATAGTCGGGCGCCTCGCGGTCGCCGCGGTCCACCGCAGTCGCCGGATTGAGCCGGGCCGAAAGCACCTGCCCCTCCGTCATGAAGCGGGACTGGACGAGATTGCTGAGCACCTCATTGGCGCGGGCGCGCGCGGCGGGAAGATTGATATGCGGCGCATAGCGCGCGGGAGCCTTGAAGAGGCCGGCGATCATGGCCGCCTCGGGCAATGTGAGGTCCTTGACCTGCTTGCCGAAATAGAAATCGGCCGCGGCGGAGATGCCGAAAGTGCCGCCGCCGAGATAAGCGCGGTCGAGATAAAGCTGCAGGATCTCTTTTTTCGTCAGATTGGCTTCCAGCCAGACGGCGAGAAATGCTTCCTTGATCTTGCGCTCCACCGTGCGCTCATTGGTGAGGAACAGGTTTTTCGCAAGCTGCTGCGTGATGGTGGAGCCGCCCTGCACCACGGAATTGGCGCGCATGTTCTCAGAAAGCGCGCGGAACAGGCCGACGAAATCAATCCCGAAATGCTCGAAGAAGCGCCGGTCTTCCGTGGCCAGGACAGCCTTGACCACATGGTCGGGCATCTCGTCGACCGGCACGGAATCGCGCTGGCGGATGCCGCGCTGGCCGATCTCCTGCCCGTAGCGGTCAAGAAAGGTGACGGCATAATCGTCCTGCGCGCGCCAGTCGCCCGCTGTCTCCTGGAAGGCGGGTATGGCAAGACCCAGCATAACCACCGAGCCCGCGGCCAGCATGGTGACCCCTTCGCTGAAGAATTCGATGACGGCGCGCCTTAAGCCGTAGAAGCGGAAGCGGCGGAAGAAGACGGTGAGGTCTTCCCAGAACTCGGCGGCTTTGAAACGCAGCTCATAGAGGGTGGAATCGATCCACGCATCTATGTCGAGGAAGATCGTGGCCCTCGGTGTATTTCCCTTCTTCGGCGTACGCTTCTCTACCATGACCGAACAGCCCGGCGTCCTTCCTGCTCTCGCTGCACCGCGAAACAACGCGGCTTTAGGTACGCGCGAGCCTACCCCAGCTAAGCTTAACACATTTGGTAGGCAGAAGGTTGATCCCTGTTAAGGGAAAAGCTTATGAAATTTGCGGTGTGGGAAAATGATCCTGACGTGCGGCGCTCAGGATGAGCGGTGTAGAGGGGGCTGAAGACCGTGGGTACAGGCCGAAGATGAGCGTCGGCGTATCGGCGGATAGGTGAAGGCCATACGCCAAGAAGACTCCTCTTTCTGCGAAAAAAGAAGTAGGTTGCCGCCACGACGCGGGAGGGGGCATCCACAGTTGAACGGCGATCGTTGGTATCGGTTCGTGATACGATCCGTATTGCGGAACGTATCGAAGCCTGATACGTTAGATGAAGAGAAGACGCATGATCCGTAGCTTTGCTGACGCGGCCACGGAAAGCGTGTTCAACGGGGTCTGCCCAGCCGGATTCCCGACGAACATAGTTAAAGTCGCAAGGCGCAAGTTGCGGATGATCGAAGCAGCTAGAGAGATAAGAGACCTCAAAGCGCCGCCAGGAAACAAGCTGCATGAGCTGGACAAGGATCGTAAGGGGCAATGGGCTTTGGATAAATAGCCAGTATCGAGTGTGTTTTGTTTGGAGTGACGGTGACGCCTATCAGGTTGAGATCACCGACTATCACAGGTGAGTAAGGAAGAACCATGATGTCTAAGCGGCTTTCCCCTATGCACCCCGGAGAGGTGCTTCGCGAGGAATTTATGGTGCCATATGGCCTTACGGCATACGCACTCGCAAAAGCGTGCCGAGTTCCGAGGACCAGGATTGAACGTATCGTCCGTGAGGAAACCGGCATCACGGTGGACACGGCCCTCAGGCTAGCCCGCATCTTCGGCACAACGCCGGAGTTTTGGCTCAACCTCCAAAACCGCTACGAAATGGAGACAACTGAGCCGGTGATCCGGGCTGAGTTGGAGTCCATCAACCTTGCCGAGTCACGTCTCGCGGCCTGAGCAGCATTAGGTATCATCCGTTTCGGGCGGCGGCTTTTGTCGTCGCCCTTTCTATTCGCACTCCCTCCTTTGTCGGGCTTAGGCGGCGTCTTTAATGTCTGCTTCACGTTGAATTTCTTCTCGTCGGACTTTCGTTGTTAGGAAAAAAGTCCTAATTATATACATGACAAAGTAAGGTCGATTCGAGTATTGTGCTTGGTGCGTGACAGGCCGGAATGTGTGGAACTTTTAAGATGGAGCGCATTTGCCCCATTGGCAAAAAGGCGAAAACGCCTATTGTAGAGATGGTGGAGCCGTCGGGAATCGAACCCGAAAGTCAGGATGACAAGCCGCGACCAAGGTACCAACCTTACGGCCCCACCGATACGACGGAGATCGACGGCATCTCCGAAGGCACCCGTAGCGGGTAGCGCCAGCTAGCGGGCCAAGATGGCGACCGGGAGATTTCTGCGGATGCACCCGCAAAATCCCGGTCCCGTCGCGCCAAGCCTATCAACTAAAAGGCGACTCGCTTTCGGGCGTCAAGCAGTCGTTCCCGATTGCTTCCAGAAACGCTGCATATTGTGTGTCACTAATGTGGATATCGGGGAATGGCCGAAGATAAAGAGCGCCCCCAGAGCGATGAGAAGCGTTTCAACGAGACGCTAAAGCGGATGCTCAAGACGCCACCGAAGCCGCACGAGAAGGCGGCGAAGGATAAACCCCGCAGCAACCGCGCCAAACAGGACTCCAAAAGCAACCCGTCCGCTTCGCGTAGTTGAATAGTAACCTTTCCAGCGTCATAACCGATAGATGGGGGTAATCGGGATGGGCGCAGAGGAAGCTGCAAGAGACGTGATCGAATATGCGTCACAAATAGGACGCCTCGATTTTCTATCGTCCGTGCTAGCTGTGTTGGCGCTGATTCTCGCGTTAGCTGCGTTCCCGCTCTTTTTCTTTGTGCAGCATCGGGCAAAAACGATAGCAGAGAAAGAGGCCAAGGAAGCGCTTAAGGACGCCGCTCGGAGAGTCGAAGATTTGGCGATCTCCAAAATGGAGACGCTGCTACCTACATTAATTGGCGAATACATGGAGCTTGTGAAGAACTCTGTTAGCTCGGAGCAGGCCAACGAGATCGCAGAAGTGACGGCGAAGGAGGTTGTCAGTGACGACGATGATAAGCGCCGTAAAGAGGGCGCAGAGTAGCTATCCGGTAGATCTGGAGGGCCTTTGCCGTGAACTCGGCATCCGCGTTCATTCTGCATGGTTGGCTGATGACGTTTCCGGTGAATTGGTCCCCGTGAGTGAGGGCCGTTACCAGATCAATGTGAACGCCACCCATGGTGAGCGCCGCCGTAGGTTTACGATAGCACATGAGTTGGGGCATTTCTTCCATCACCGCCACCTGATTGGCACCGGGATTGACGATGATCGGGCTTATCGCAGCACGAGCGCGGGGCGCTACCACAACACGAGTATAGGCCCGCGCGAGGAGACGGAAGCAAACCGCTTCGCGGCCAACCTGCTAATGCCCTACGATCTGATCAGTCG
Organism: Chelativorans multitrophicus; assembly: GCF_011317445.1. Taxonomy (GTDB): domain Bacteria; phylum Pseudomonadota; class Alphaproteobacteria; order Rhizobiales; family Rhizobiaceae; genus Chelativorans; species Chelativorans multitrophicus. Next base: position 665,897 of record NZ_JAAAPL010000001.1, on the reverse strand, counting down.
CCTGAGGGCGGAAGGGAAAACCACGCCGAAAGCTATGGCGGATGCCCTTCAAGTCTCTCTACCTGCCATGCGAATAAGGCTGGGCCTTGAGCCTTATCCGACAGCGGCTGAGGAATTTGGCCCCGGCTAGAGCTTTGATCGCTTCCTTAGCCGGAGAAGCCTTCGCGCCTTCTGCTTAGGCGTGATCGGCTTCACCAATCCGCCGATAGGTGAGGCGCTTGCCTTCGATCATGGCAAGCAACTGATCGGTGCGCTCCGCATCGGTGATCTTGAGCGCCGTACGGCGATTGTAACGGAAATCGAACTCAGCGAGATACCGGTGCAGATGGGCTTCGCCGCAATGCTGGTAGACGCCAACCATGCCACGCTTGATCACTGAGAACACGCTTTCAATCGTATTTGGAGTGAACAACCACGTCGCCTTCGCGGCGGGCGTACTCGCCAGCGGAATGCTTGGTGGTCTTGTGACCGGCATATTCCTCACCAGTGCGAGTGTAGAGACGGCTTTCGTCAGTGTAGAGGATGGACTTGCGGTCTGCATTACGCACCAGCACGTCGCGCACGGTCTCTTTCGTGGCATCGTTCAGGTGGAACATACGGGACTTGCCGCCGCGCTCCACAAGGCCAACCACGATGCGCTTCTGTGCGCCGCCTGCCTTGCCTGATTTGGTGGGGTTGGCGATGCGGCCACGAGCGAGCTTGCGAGGCGTCTCACGCTTGCCGATGTACATCTCGTCGGCCTCAACGGTCTTGCCTTCGCCGCCGAGCGGGCCGGAGGACTTCACGTCTTCCTTCATGGCCTCACGGATGCGATGCGCCATGAACCATGCGGTCTTGTAGGTGACGCCGAGCATACGGTGAAGCTGGTGCGCGCTCATGCCCTTCTTAGAGGAAGCCATGAGGAACGTTGCCAGCAGCCATTTGTTAAGAGCGATCTTGGAACGCTCGAATACGGTTCCCACGGTGACGGTGAACTGTTCGCGGCATTCCATGCAGTTGTAGAGGCCGGGGCGATGCGCCTTGCCTTCCATCTTCGTGATGCGGGCAGGGTCGGTGTTGCCACAATGCGGGCAGACGGGACCATGCGGCCAACGCTGCGCCTTAAGGTGCTCGCGGGCTGCGTCAACGTTGGTGAAGATCGGATGGTCAAGTTTCATGGGTCTGCCCTCTCTATGGCCAACCCTATGAAATCGGCCGTACTTTGTCAAGTATATAATTAGGAAAAAAGTCCTTGACGCCGTGACGGCGGTCTGGTAGGGTTCAGCTATCGTCGGAAAAGTGGGTCCGGCGGTGAGGGCATCGCGAATGCCCCGAAGCATTTTGGACCTCCTTGGACCTTGAACTGAGCAAGCGCTGCGCCTCCCGGCCAGCGCTTTTTTGTTTCCCGATTTTTTGGAGGATCGATGCGATACGGTTCGGCGGCGACCGCGCGGCGCGCGCAGCGCGCGCTCTTTGAAGGGGCGCCGGTTTCTCTCGGATTGCTGGCACAGGCATGCAGGCTTTCGGAAACCTATCTGGCAACGCTTGCCCGCAGGGAAGGCTGGCGGAAGGCGGACGAGGCGCCGCAGGAGGACACCGAGGCGCTGGAGCGGCGCCTGGTGGTGCTCTCCGATCAATTGGTCAGCGACCTGGAGACGGCAGGCGCCGAGGGCAGGGCCGCCGGCGCATATGACAAGCACCGCATCGACGCGCTCTCGACCATGCTGCGGATGGTCGAGAAGCTTGGCGAGATGACGCGCCTTCCCGAACGCGCAGCAGAAAAGCAGAAGAAAAGCGATGCAGAATTGGCCGCCGCGCTCTCCCTCATCGATGCCCGTATCGTGGAACTCGCTTGTGAACTCGCTGCCACCATGGGCAGCGAGGATGCTGAACGGGGAAGCGGCGCCGCGGATCTTGTCTGAATGGTTCGGGTCCGCCCGCCTGCCGCAATATCCGGCCGGTGCATCGTTGAAGGACACCTGGCTGGTGATGGGCGGCAGGGGCTCCGGCAAGACGAGGCTCGGGGCCGAATGGGTCAATTCGCTGGTGCGCGGACTGCCGCCCTTTGCGGTTCATCGCTATGGGCGCATCGCGCTTGTCGGCGAGACGCTGGGCGATGTGCGCGAGGTGATGATCGAGGGGCCTTCGGGCATACGCAGCATTTCGCGCGGGAACCGTCCGCATTATGAGCCGAGCCGGCGGCGTCTCGTCTGGGACAATGGCGCGGTGGCGCTGGTCTTTTCCTCGGAAGATCCCGACAGCCTTCGCGGGCCGCAATTCGACGCCGCGTGGTGCGACGAACTGGGATGCGCGGCGATCGACAAGGGGCCGAACCAGCCGAATGTCTTTGGCGACCCGAAATCGGCGGAGAGCGCCGTGCCCTATTTTTCGAATGGCGGGCGCTCGGATCTCGCGCAATACCGATTCCTGATGGCCCATTACCGGCATTGGCAAGACGGTGGTCCGGCCGCCAATCCGATTTCTCCGGTCTATGGCGGGCCGATGGTGGATGTGGGGCAGATCAGCATCTGGGCTTGGGACGCGCGGCCCTTTCCGGCCTTTCCGCTGCAGGGCGATGTATGGGGGGACGGCGGCAACTGGTGGAGCGGCCACTGGCTGAACGGACGCTTGAGCGGCGTTCCCGTCGAGGCGCTGATTGCGCAGATCCTGGCCGACAATGGCCTGCCGCCGGCCGATACCTCACGGGCCGATGGCATGGTGGCGGGCTACGCCGTCACGAACCCGGCGACCGCGCGCGCGGCGATCGAGCCGGTCGCCGCGCTCTTCAGCATCGGCGCGGTGGATGGCGAAGAGGGGCTTGTCTTCGCGACCGAGGGGGCAGGCAGGGCGGTCACACTAGATGACCTTGTCCTGCAGGAACAGCATGAGCTTGTGGAGCGCGTGCGCCAGCCGGATCAAGATCTGCCAGCCTTTGTGCATCTGGATTTCACCGATCCGATGAACAGCCATCAGTCGGCGACGGCGGCCGCTGATTTCGTGGGCGCCAAGGGCAGCGGCACGAGCTTCGTTTCCTTCCCGGGCTCGATTGCGACAGGCGAGGCGGAGAGCCTCGTTCGCGACCTGATGAGGCGAAGGTGGGATGGGCGTGAGCGCGTCACCTTTGCGGTGCCCGCAGCCGAGCGGCGCATCGATGCCGGAAGTGTCCTGCGGCTGCCGGGCGAGCTGGAAGGGCCGGACTATCTGGTCGAAGAGATCGAGGAGGGCTTGAGCCGGCTCGTAAGGGCGAGGCGAGTGGTGCGTGTGGCGGCGCCACCGGCAAGAATTGTCGAGAGTCCGGGAAATTCCGGCGGTGTTTATGGACCGAGCAAGCCTTACGCGCTGTTTCTGGATCTGCCGCTGCGTTCTGCGCAGGATACGCCGCAGGATCAGTTCCGGCTTGCCGTGCGGGCAGCGCCCTGGCGCAGGCAGGCGGTGCTTGCTTCCCCGGAACAGGCCGGCTTCGACCTGCGTTCCACCGCGGAAGGCAGAGCGACCATTGGCCTGCTTCGGCAGGCATTACCGGGCGGCACCGTCGAAGGCCGTCTGGACCGTTCGGCTTCGCTCGATGTCCACCTTCTCGATGGAGAATTCCAGAGCATATCGAGGATAAGGATGTGCAATGGCGGGAATGCCGCCGCCGTCCGCTCGTCGGCTGGTGTTTGGGAAATCCTCCAGTTCGAGCACGCTGAGGAAATCGAACCGTCGGTCTGGCGGCTGAGCGGGCTTTTGCGGGGCCAGCTGGGTACTGGCGACGCGATGATGGCGGGCGCCGCAACTGGCGCGCCTTTCGTTCTGCTGGACGAGGCGGTCGCGCCCGCCGGGCTGAAGGCGGAGGAAATCGGTCTTGAGCTCAACTGGCGAGTGGGACCTGCCGGATACGACATTTCGGGGGAGCATTTCCTGCAGGTCTCGGCTGAAGGCGGGATGAGGGCGCTTCTGCCTCTCTCGCCCGTGCATCTGAAGGCGCATTTGCGGGATGGCGACCTTCATTTGTCCTGGATCCGGCGCGGGCGGATCGATGCCGATAGCTGGCTTGGAGAAGATATCCCGCTGGGAGAAGCACAGGAAGCCTATCGGATCAGAGTGGCGGGGCAGAATGGAAGCATTGTGAGAACCGTCGATACGACCGCTCCGGCCTGGATCTATACGGCAACGATGATTGCGGCGGATTTTCCCGAGCCGCCCGCTTCGATCGACATATCCGTCTCCCAAATGAGTGCGGCCGTCGGCCCCGGCATTCCCGCCAGACGGGCGATATCGCTCGCCTGAAGATCTTCACCACAAAGAGGAGCATGCGAAAATGACCGAGACGAAACCGTGGTATCTATCGCGCACGATCTGGGCATCGGCGATCACCATCGCCGCAGCCCTGGGAAGCCTTCTGGGCCTGCCAGTCGAGGAACTTGATAAACAGGCCGTGACGGAAACTCTGCTGCAGGCCATCACCGCCATATCCGGCCTTTTTGCGATTTTTGGAAGGCTGGCCGCAAACACCCGGATCCGCTGAGCTTTCAATCCCCACGCGCCTGACCCGCGCGTGGGCCTATTTTCCGTGCAGAGGTTGCTTTGGCGCAGCAATTGTTCATTCTCCATTCAGCCCTCTTGCGATAGACAGAGAGCATGAAACTTATACGCGACCAAATTTTCGGGCTGATGACTTTGGCGGGGGCGCTCGGACTGCTCGCCCCCAACGCCTACGGCCAGTCTTCCGCGACCGAACAACCGGTTCTCCTCGCTCAAGGCGCGCCGGATTGCTATGCAATCGGGCAGCAGATTGCTGCCCAGCAGGGCGGCACATTGGCGGGGGCCTCGGCCGAATCCCGGGGCGGTACCATCGTGTGCCGGATCGTCATCCTGGTGCCTGCCCGAGACGGCGAACGACCGCGGCGGGTGGAAGTTACCGTGCCGGTGCGATAATCAATTACATTTCTAAGAATTGGGCGATCTGCACTCATGCGCATTCTGGTTGTCGAGGACGACAAAGACCTGAACCGGCAGATTAGCGTCGCGCTGGAAGATGCCGGTTACGTGGTCGATCGCGCCTTTGACGGCGAAGAGGGCCATTTCCTAGGCGATACCGAACCATACGACGCGATCGTGCTCGATATCGGCCTGCCGCAGATGGATGGGATCAGCGTGCTGGAACGTTGGCGGCGCGATGGGCGCAAGATGCCCGTTCTGATCCTGACCGCGCGCGACCGCTGGAGCGATAAGGTGGCCGGCATCGATGCCGGCGCGGACGACTACGTGACCAAGCCCTTCCATATGGAGGAGGTGCTGGCGCGCGTGCGGGCGCTCATCCGCCGCGCAGCGGGACATGCATCCTCCGAGCTTTACTGCGGACCTTTGCGGCTGGACACCAAGGCGTCCAAGGCGGACATGGATGGCGTGCCGCTGAAGCTCACCTCCCACGAATACCGGATGCTTGCTTACCTGATGCATCACAAAGGTTCCGTGGTTTCGCGAACGGAGCTGGTGGAGCATCTTTACGATCAGGACTTCGACCGCGATTCCAATACGATCGAGGTTTTCGTCGGGCGCCTGCGCAAGAAGCTGGGCGTGGACCTGATAGAAACTGTGCGAGGCATGGGATACCGTATGCGCGAGCCGAATGACGGATGAGGCAGATCACGCGGTAGCTCGCCCGGTGGCACGAATGCAGGCTTGGCTTACGAGCCTGCCGCGCCGGCTCACTTTCCGTGTCGTGCTCTTTTCGTCCGTTTGGGCGATAATCGCGCTTGTGGTAATCGCGACGGTTATCTCAACCCTGTTCCGGCAGGTGAGCGAGCGCGGTTTCGACAATGTGCTTTCCGCGCATCTCTTCAACCTGATCGCTTCGGTGAGTGCGACCGAAGACGGCCGCCTGGTGGGGAGCCCCAACCTGGGCGATCTCAGGTTTTCCGAACCGTTGTCGGGCTGGTATTGGTCCGTGGAACCAATCTCGACGGCGTTGCGCAATCAATTGCGCTCATCGTCTCTGGTGATGCCGGTCAGATCCCCTTCCACTGCCGATGTTCAATTCGACCGCAACTTCCAGCGCAGCTATGTGGAGGAAGGCCCGGGCGGGGAGCAGATCGAGGTTCTGGAAGCTGAAGTCGTGCTGGACCAGCTTGACCGCATCGCCCGCTTTCGCGTGATGGGCAATCGCAGCGAACTTGAACGGGAAATTTCGGATTTTGCTGGCCGACTCTATGCGTATCTCGGCATCTTCGGCCTCGGAATGATCGCAATCAACGTCTTCGCTATTCTCATTGCGTTAAGGCCGTTGGGAAGCATCAGGAGCGCGCTTGCGAATATTCGGGCCGGAACGGCCGAACGGCTTTCCGGCCCTTTCCCGGCGGAAATCGCTCCGCTCGCTGAGGAGACGAATGCCCTGATCGAAAGCAATCGGCGCATCATCGAGCGGGCACGCACGCAAGTTGGGAATCTGGCCCACTCGCTGAAGACCCCGCTTGCCGTGCTGATGAATGAGGGCAGGGCTCTCGGGGGGGAGCAGGGCGCACTCATCACCGGCCATACGGAGGCCATGCAGAAGCAGATCGATCACTATCTGCAGCGTGCTCGCGCCGCGGCGCAGCGCAGTACGCTTGCAGCGCGAAGTCCCGTAAACCAGACACTGGCCCGCATGGCGCGCGTCGCCGAGAAGCTCAACCCGGACAAGAAGCTCCAGACGACGATGCCCGACACGGAAGTGGTGTTCGCGGGCGAGCGAGAGGATTTGGAAGAGATCATCGGAAATCTTCTCGAAAACGCCATGAAATGGGCCGATCGGAATGTGGTTCTTTGGTTGCAGCCGCTGCGGCTGGCTGATTCGCGAGGGCTTGGTTTTCGCGTCATGATCGAGGATGACGGACCTGGAATTCCCGAAGACCAGGCGCGACAGGCGCTGAAACGCGGCCGCAGGCTCGACGAAAGTAAGCCGGGCACGGGTCTTGGTCTCGCAATCGCCGCTGATCTGGTGAAGGAATATGGGGGAACGCTCGCCTTGGAGCGTTCCAGGCTTGGAGGACTCCGGGCTGAAGTTGTATTGCCCGCGGCATGAGGTGGAGGCGGGAACGCGTGGACAAAATTCGGTCAAACATGAGCTATAGTCGCGGCGCTGTTTCGGCGGCGGAGGGTGAGAGCGTATGAAGATATCAGCTGTTGTCGCCATGACGGCATTCCTGCTTTCCGGATGCGCCGCCGGCGGCTTCTCCCGCTCTATCGATGTCACGGCGACGTCGGGACAGGGTTCTGTCCGCGCAATCGGAGGCATTGTCGGCGGCGGGCTGATAATGGGAAATTTGGGGACCGACCTCCAGCGCCGTGAGCGTATGGCGGGAGTGGATGCCGAATACAAAGCGCTCGAGTCCGCGCCGGCAGGGCAATCTGTGACCTGGCGTGATGAACGCACCGGACGCAGTGGAACGGTGACTGCTTCGCAGCCCTACCGTGTCGGCTCCCAGGACTGCCGCCCCTACTCACATACGATTTCGGCGTCTGCTGGCGGTACGCGAACCTCGCGCGGCACGGCCTGCCGCAATCCGGACGGAAGCTGGACGCTGCTGGAATAGGCAGTCTCGGGCCTGAATCAGGCAGGGTGCTCTTTGCCGGCAGTGACGGCAGCGGAAAATGCCGCATCGGTCGGCAGTTGGCACCGCGCGGCAAGACGGATATTGAACTCAACATGTTTTTCTGGGTTCTCGCAGCACTGCTAACCCTTGCCGCCGCGCTGGCCGTGATGCGGCCGTTCTTGCGCGGGTTGACCACAGATGTGGCGGGCAGGGAGCACGATCTTTCCGTTTATCGTGATCAGTTGGCCGAGCTGGATCAGGAAGTAAGGCGCGGGCTTGTGGCCGAGACGGAAGCGGCTGAGGCACGCGCGGAAATCGGCCGGCGCATTCTCCGGCTCTCGCAATCTGTCGATGAAAGCGCGGAAGGGTCAGTCAAACCCGGTACGAGGCTGGCGCGCGCGGTGGCCATAGCGGCCGTATTGGCTGTTCCGGCGATAAGTTGGGGCATCTATTCCCTGATTGGCTCGCCCGGCCTGCCGGCCATGCCATTGCAGGCAAGGCTCAACGAGGACCCGGCGCAGGCGCCGGTGGAAGACCTGGTCGCCCGCGCCGAGGCTTATCTGGCGGATCACCCCGAAGACGTGCGCGGCTGGCAGACGCTGGCGCCGGTCTATATGCGGCTGGGGCGCTATTCGGATGCTGTGGCCGCCTATCAGCGGGCAATCGACTTGGCTGGCGCCAACCCCGAGTATGAAGCTGGCTTGGGCGAGGCGATGGTGGCGCGGAGCGGCGGGATCGTCACGGCGGGTGCCGAGGCGGCGTTTAACCGCGCGCTGGCACTTGATGAGAAGAACGCTCGTGCACGCTTCTTCATCGCCCTGGCGAGAGCGCAGGAAGGAAACGGGGGTGCGGCACGGGCTATTTGGGAGGAGATGGCCTCCGGCCTCCCGGAACAGTCGCCATGGAAGGCTGCTGCCGCTCGAGCCATTGCGGGCCTCGCCCAGGATTCGGCGCAGGCTTCCGCTTCAGAAAGCGCTCCATCACAAGACCAGCTCGCAGCAGCTCAGGAGATGACACCCGAAGCGCGCCAGGAGATGATAGAAGGTATGGTGGCGAGCCTCGACGCGAAGCTGCGCGAGAGCCCGGCAGATCCGGAAGGCTGGGGGCGCCTGCTGCGCTCCTATGTCGTGCTTGGCCGAAGGGACGACGCGCTGGGGGCCCTGGACCGGGGACTTTCCGCCCTTGGACCCGACTCGCCGGACGGCAAGGCTTTAAGTGAATTGGCCGGGACGCTCGGCCTCACAGACACGCAGGTGAATAAATGACGCGCAAGCAGAAGCGGCTGGCGGTCATCGGTTCGGGAATGGGCTTTCTCGCCCTGGCCGCGGCATTGACCTTTTATGCGCTGGGGCAGCAGACGTCCTATTTCTACATGCCCTCGGACCTGCTGTCGCAGCCCGCGGCGGCGCAGGAACGCATCCGGCTCGGCGGCCTTGTTCAGCAAGGTTCCGTCGAGCGAGGCCAGGGAACGCATGTGAGCTTTGTGGTGGCCGATGGCCAGAACGGGGTGCCAGTGGTCTATGACGGCATTCTGCCTGACCTGTTCCGGGAGGAGCAAGGTGTCGTAATCGAGGGCAGGATGGGGCCCGACGGGGTCTTTGTCGCGGATACCGTCCTTGCGAAGCACGACGAGACCTATATGCCCCGTGAAGTGGCGGACAGGCTGAAAAAGGACGGCCTTTGGCAGGAACAATGAGAAAGGTCCGATGAGCGTCGAACTTGGCCATTTCGCACTCGTGCTGGCGCTGGCGCTGGCCTTGGTGCAGGCGCTGGTGCCGCTCCTCGGCGCGCGCTTGGGCAGCGCTCCGCTGATGCGGATGGGCGAACCGGTGGCCATTACCGGGTTTGCGCTGATCGCGTTCGCCTTCGCGGCGCTGGTGCTTGCCTATGTCCAATCGGATTTCTCGGTGCTGAATGTGTGGGAGAACTCACACTCGGCCAAGCCGCTTCTGTTCAAGATTACCGGGACTTGGGGCAATCATGAAGGCTCGATGCTCCTTTGGGTGCTGATCCTAGCCTTTTTCGGGGCTCTTGTGGCAGCCTTCGGCCAGAATCTGCCGCCAACGCTCAGGGCCAATGTGCTGGCCATACAGGGCCTGATTGCCAGCGCCTTCCTCCTGTTCATCCTCTTTACCTCCAATCCCTTCATCCGCCTTGAGCGGGCGCCGATTGAAGGCCGTGACCTCAATCCGATCCTGCAGGACATCGGGCTCGCGATCCATCCGCCGCTGCTCTATCTCGGCTATGTGGGGTTCTCGATCTCCTTTTCGTTCGCGGTGGCGGCGCTGATCGACGGGCGCCTGGACGCGGCTTGGGCACGGTGGGTGCGTCCGTGGACGCTCGTTGCCTGGGCCTTCCTCACCGGCGGCATCGCGATGGGCTCCTACTGGGCCTATTATGAATTGGGATGGGGCGGCTTCTGGTTCTGGGACCCGGTGGAGAACGCTTCCCTGATGCCCTGGCTGGCGGGTACGGCGTTGCTGCACTCGGCCATTGTCATGGAAAAGCGCTCGGCACTGAAAATCTGGACGGTGCTGCTGGCCATTCTCACTTTTTCGCTGTCGCTGCTTGGCACATTTCTGGTCCGCTCGGGCGTTTTGACCTCTGTTCACTCCTTTGCGACAGATCCCACACGCGGCGTCTTCATTCTTGCGATACTGGTGTTCTTTATCGGCGGCGCTCTGGCTTTGTTTGCAGTAAGGGGCGCGTCGCTCGCGCCGGGTGGACTGTTCCATCCCATTTCCAGGGAGGGGGCGCTTGTCTTCAACAATCTGATGCTTACGACCGCGGCGGCGACGGTGCTCATCGGCACTCTCTACCCCCTGCTGATCGAGGCCATCAGCGAAGACAAGATTTCCGTCGGCGCGCCGTTCTTTAATCTGACCTTCGTGCCGCTGTTCCTGCCGCTCCTGCTGGCCGTGCCTTTTGGGCCGCTTCTCGCCTGGAAGCGCGGCGATCTGCCAGGAGCTCTCCAGCGCCTGCAATTCGCGTTCTGGGCAGCCGGGGCGGCCGCAATCGCGAGCTATTTCCTGATTGACCGCGCCAACGCCGCAGCTGCGCTCGGCATCGGCCTGGGGCTGTGGCTTGTCTTCGGCGCGCTGACAGATCTCGCTTTCAAATCCGGCATCGGCAAGGTCGGGCCAGCACTTGCCCTTCGCCGGCTCTCCGGCTTGCCCCTTTCGATGTTCGGCACCTGTTTCGCACATGCCGGGCTGGGCCTTACCGTGCTCGGCATTGTCTCCGTCACCGCGCTTCAGGCCGAGAAAATCCTGACAATGCAGCCAGGCCAGAGCACCGAAATCAGCGGCTACACTCTTCGCTTCGTGGATCTGCGGCCCTTCACCGGCCCAAATTACACGGAAGACCGCGCCGAGTTCGCGCTCGGGACCACCCGCGGTGCGTCGCTGGGGGAACTCGTTTCGTCCAAGCGTCTTTATACGGCCCGGGGTATGCCGACGACCGAAGCCGGCATCAGAACGATGGGCCTGAGCCAGCTCTATGTTTCGATCGGTGACCGTACACCGGCTGGGCTCGTCGTGCGGATCTGGTGGAAGCCTTTCGTCACGCTGATCTGGGCCGGTGCGCTGGTGATGATGGGCGGCGGCTTCATCTCTCTCATGGACCGCAGGCTGCGCGTCGGTGCGCCGGCAAGGCGCAAAGCAGCGCTCGCGGCGGACGGTGGGGGAACGCGATGATCTTTCGCGCATTTCTGCTTGTGCTCTGCCTGTTGGGATTTTCGGGCATCGCTGTTGCGGTGCAGCCTGATGAGATACTTGTGGACCCTGCGCTCGAAGCGAGGGCGCGGCAGCTTTCAGCTGAGCTGCGCTGCATGGTCTGCCAGAACCAATCGATCGACGATTCCGACGCGGAGCTGGCGCGAGATCTCCGCGTTCTCGTGCGTGAGCGGCTCAAGGCCGGCGATACCAATGAAGAAGTTCTGAATTATATTGTCTCTCGCTATGGCGAGTTCGTGCTCTTGAAGCCGCGCTTCAATGCGCGCAACGCCATTCTCTGGGCAGCGCCGGTCCTCATCCTTGTTGGTGGGAGCGCACTTGCCTTCTCGGTTCTTCGGCGGCGCGGCAACACCGTTCCCGCTCCTCTCTCGACGGAGGAGGAAGCTGCCTTGCGGGACATTCTTAAGGATGAGAGCTGAAAAGTTCGGGCAATCCGCAGCACCTCAAAACGCATGGCGCGGATGGGCCGGTCTTGACGGCTTCAGAATGGCCGCCGGAAACATTACAAAAGTTTCATGCCTTGGAAATGGCATCGTAAGGTACTCAGTCCTATTTCAATGGCGGAACGGGACGAGGATGCGTCCCCCGAGTGGATCCAAGGTATGAGGAGTTGGTTCGTCATGAGCGAAGAGCAGAACGTAACCTCCAAAAAAATAACTTCCAAGACCCGCAATCGCCTCGTGGCGGCCGTGGCCTCTGCGGCTATAGCCGGTGCGGTCGGTTTTAGCGCAATAAGTTCGGGCACCGTCCCGGTGTTCGCTGAGCCGGTGAAGCTGGACAGGCCCGTTCAGGCGCCCAGTTTTGCCGATGTGGTCGATGTCGTCACACCCGCGGTGGTGAGCGTGCGCATTTCGGGTGAAGCGCCGGAGACGGGCACGGTGGCGACGCCGTTCTTCGACATGCCGGGCTTTGACAATCTTCCGCCGAACCATCCGTTGCGCCGTTTCTTCGATGAGTTCCAGAGGCGTGACGAGCAGCCGCGCGGCCCGCAGCAGCGCCGGCGCACCCGGCCGGTTGCCCAAGGTTCCGGGTTCTTCATCTCCGGTGACGGCTATATCGTCACCAACAACCATGTGGTCGAAGGTGGAAATCAGTACACGGTCGTTCTGGAGGACGGCACCGAGCTGCAGGCCGATCTGATCGGCAAGGACCCCCGCACCGATCTGGCGGTACTCAAGGTTAAAGCCGACCGCGAGTTCACCTATGTGACCTGGGCCAATGACGATGCGGCACGCGTGGGCGACTGGGTGGTTGCCGTGGGCAACCCGTTCGGGCTCGGCGGTACGGTGACGGCGGGCATCGTTTCGGCCCGAGGCCGTGAGATCGGCGCCGGGAATTACGATGACTTCCTGCAGATCGACGCGGCGGTGAATCAGGGCAACTCCGGCGGGCCGACCTTCAACCTCGCCGGTGAGGTGGTTGGCGTCAACACCGCGATTTTCTCGCCCTCCGGCGGCAATGTCGGCATTGCCTTCGCAATTCCGGCTTCCCTTGCCAAGACGGTCGTAGAGCAGCTTATCGAGGATGGTTCCGTCGAGCGCGGCTATATGGGAGTCAGCATCCAGGAGGTGACACCCCAGATCGCGGAGTCGCTTGGCCTGCAGGACGCAAGGGGCGCGCTGATCAACAGCGCGAACAGCGGCGATCCCGCAGCCAGGGCAGGTATTCAAGCCGGTGACGTCGTTATCGCAGTGAACGGCAAGACCATCGCCACCCCCCGCGAGTTGGCTCGCACGGTGGCGGCTATCCAGCCTGGCACCGAGATCGATGTTACGGTGTGGCGCAACGGTAAGTCGCAGGATTTTTCCGTGACGTTGACGGAGATGCCTGACACTGACCAGGTCGCTTCGGCGGCGCCCAGCGCGCCCTCGCAGGATGAGGGCGGTCAGCCGGCAAGCTTTGGATTGACGGTTGCACCGGCCGATGACGGCAATGGCCTCGTCGTCACCGATGTCGAGCCGGGCAGCGTGGCGGAGGAGAACGGAATCCAGCCGGGAGACGTGATCCGCGCCATCAATTCTCAGCCCGTAACAACGGCGGGCGACCTCAAGAAGGCTGCTGATGCGGCATCGAGTGCCGGCCGTGGCGCAGTGCTCCTGCAGGTCGTGCGTGATGACGCTAACCGCTTCGTCGCGCTGCCAATTGGCTGATCGGCACGGGATCAATCGTTATGGGCGGCGGTGAGAAGCTCTCCGCCGCCTTTTCTTGGCATCTGTGCATTTGTGCCCTTATTGTCGCGCCATGAAGATATTGATCATCGAAGATGACCGCGAGGCGGCGAGCTTCCTCAAGAAAGCCTTTTCCGAAGCGGGGCATATCGCGGATGTGGCGTCCGACGGAGAGGCCGGCTTTGCGCTTGCCGATGGGGGCAATTACGATGTGTTCGTGATCGATCGCATGCTCCCGCGCCGCGACGGGCTCTCCGTGATTGCGGGATTGCGAGCGAACGGCAACACGACGCCGGCGCTTATCCTCTCTGCTTTAGGGGAGGTGGACGACCGGGTGACCGGCCTTCGCGCGGGCGGCGATGATTATCTTACGAAACCTTACGCGTTCTCAGAATTGCTCGCCCGCGTGGAAGTGCTGAAACGTCGAGCGGGCACACGCGACGTGGAAACGCTTTATCGGGCCGGCGATCTGGAACTGGACCGGCTGTCACACACGGTGCGCCGAGGCGGGCAGGAGATCACGCTGCAGCCGCGCGAGTTCAGGCTGCTGGAATATCTAATGCGCCATGCCGGCCAGGTGGTCACGCGCACCATGCTTCTGGAGAATGTCTGGGACTATCACTTCGATCCCCAGACCAATGTGATCGATGTGCATGTCTCGCGCCTCAGAGGCAAGATCGAGAGGGGCTTCGACAAGCCCATTCTGCACACGGTGCGCGGGGCGGGTTATATGATCCGGGCGGACTGACCGATGGCCACGCTGTCGGCCGTCATGAAGACAACCGCTGCACGGCTTTCGGCACTTTATCTTGTGCTGTTCGCCGCTTGCGCGGTGATGCTCGTCATCTATGTAAGCTCACTTTCCACTCGCATACTGGTTGGGCAGACCCAGGAGGCAATCTCGGAGGAGGTTGCCGGGCTAGGCCGTGCCTATCAACGCGGCGGACTGATCGGACTCGTCCGGCTCGTCGAAATCCGGGCCAGGCAGCCGGGCGCCAATCTCTACCTTATTACGGATCCGAATGGCCGCATCCTCTCCGGAAACGTGGAGAGCATACAGCCAGGCGTGCTCGACTCACCGGGCTGGACGGAAAACGCTTTCTTTTATCGCCGCTTCGGCGAGCCGGGGCCTGAGGGTGGCGAGAACGGCCATGCGGCGGTGGCCCAGATCATTCGTCTTCCCAATCGGATGATCCTGCTGGTCGGCCGGGATCTGAGCGAGCCTGACAAGTTCGGACGCGTGATGCGCCGCGCGCTCGCCGCCTCTCTGGCGATGATGGGGCTCGGCGCGTTCCTGATTTGGTATTTCGTAGGCAGACGGGCGCTGCGCCGTATCGATAGCGTGACTGAAGCCAGCCGCCAGATCATGGGCGGGGATCTGGCGAGGCGGCTGCCCGTTTCCGGGGCGGGTGATGAATTCGACCGGCTTTCGGAAAACCTGAATGCGATGCTCGATCGAATTGCCGGTTTGAACGAGGGGCTGAAACAGGTTTCCGCGAATATCGCTCACGATCTGAAAACGCCCTTGACGCGCCTGCGCAACCGAGCCGAGGCGGCGCTGAACAGCAGTGGCGGCCCCGATGCAGCGAAGGAAGCGCTGGAGCAAACAATTGCTGAGTCCGATCAACTCATCCGCACCTTCAATGCGATATTGATGATCTCGCGGCTGGAAGCCGGGTATTCAGCGGAAAGCACGACCAAGCTGGATCTTGCAGCGATCCTGTCCGATGTCGTCGAGCTTTATGAGCCAGCGGCGGAAGAACAGGGCGTGGACCTCAAAGCCGAGACTGTTGAAAGTGTTCAGATCGATGGCAACCGTGAACTTATCGGCCAGGCGCTTTCCAACATCGTCGATAACGCCATCAAATATTCCGCGGGCTTTGGCCAGAAGCCGTCTGTTTCCCTGTCCCTCCGGAAGGAGAAACACGCAATCCGCTTGGCCGTGAACGACACCGGCCCGGGCATTCCGGAAAAGGATCGCGAACGCGCAACAGAGCGCTTTGTACGCCTAGAGCCAAGCCGGAGCCGGCCGGGATCAGGGCTGGGTCTCAGCCTGGCCAAGGCGGTGATGACCTTTCACGGCGGGCGTCTTGAGCTTTCGGGGACAAGCGGCGGGTTCACAGTTGCCATGATCTTCCCCGCGGGCAAGAATGGGTGATATTGCTGCCTCTTGCCAACCCCTCTCTGGCCCGCCCGCCAGAGGGCTATAAGGGAAATGCCAGGAAGAAATATGTCCGAACCGTCACCGCAGCATCCGGACGGCTCTGCCTGGTTCGGCATACCCGTGCGGGAGCTGCAGCCACTCGATGCCGAACATGCGCGCGAGGAGCTGGACTCGATTGCCGAAGTCGCGGCGGCGCAGGATTGTCCCCGTCTTGCCGGCCTTCTTCGAGACGGGAGCAGGCTGACGGCCTTTCTTGGCGCGGTGTTCGACCTCGCGCCCTATCTTCGCGATTGCGCCCGGCGCATGCCGAACAGCCTGGAGGCGCTGTTCGACAATGAGCTTGAAGCGCGGCTCGCCCACATCAACGCGCAGATCGAAGAGGCCGCTTCCGCCGGGGATGCCAGCGAAACAGGCGTGATGAAGGCTCTTCGCCGGTTGAAGCAGGAGGCGCATTTTCTGATTGCGCTTGGCCAGCTCTCGGGCGAAGCGGACGCGGCGAAGACGGTCCTCCGGCTGAGCCTTCTGGCGGAGGCCTGCGTGCGTGCGGCGGTAAATTTCCTGCTATGCGATGCGCATCGCCAGGGAAAGCTTCGGCTGCCCGACCTAGCAAGGCCATCGGAGGGCAGCGGCTGGCTCCTGCTTGCCATGGGCAAGCTCGGTGCGCGGGAGCTCAACTATTCCTCGGATATCGACCTCATCGTCCTGATCGATCCGACCGCGCCGGCAATCGTCGATCCTCTGGAGGTCACCGAGCTTTTCGTGCGGCTTACCCGAAGGCTGGTGCGCATCCTGCAGGACCGGACGGAGGATGGCTATGTCTTCCGCACGGATCTGCGATTGCGGCCCGATCCCGGATCGACCCCGCTCGCGCTGCCGGTGGAAGCCGCGCTCCACTATTACGAAAGCCGTGGCCAAAACTGGGAGCGCGCCGCCATGATCAAGGCGCGTGCGATTGCCGGCGACGTGAAAGCTGGGGAGCGGTTCCTGGCGGAACTGCAGCCTTATGTCTGGCGCAAATATCTGGACTATGCGGCAATCGCCGACGTGCATTCGATCAAGCGTCAGATCCATGCGCATAAGGGGCATGGCGAGGTGGCCGTGCTCGGCCACAATGTAAAGCTCGGCCGCGGCGGGATCCGGGAGATCGAGTTTTTCGTGCAGACACAGCAGCTTATTGCTGGCGGACGGTTTCCCGAGCTGCGCGGACGCGAAACGGTCTCGGTGCTCAAGGAGCTTCAGGATCGCGGTTGGATAACGGCCGAGGCAGGCGAGGGGCTTGTTGCCCAATACTGGTTTCTCCGCGACGTCGAGAACGTGGTGCAGATGGTCGCGGACGAGCAGACGCATTTCCTGCCGGACACCGAGGAGG
Source organism: Chelativorans multitrophicus (assembly GCF_011317445.1). Classification (GTDB taxonomy): domain Bacteria; phylum Pseudomonadota; class Alphaproteobacteria; order Rhizobiales; family Rhizobiaceae; genus Chelativorans; species Chelativorans multitrophicus. Next base: position 648,930 of record NZ_JAAAPL010000001.1, on the reverse strand, counting down.
AGCTGGAGCGCATCGCCCGCCTGCTTGGCTATGGGAGTGGAGCGGCTTTTGCGGAAACATTCCGCAAAGCGCTGCACACGGTGGAGCGCCACTATGCCGCTTTGTTTGAGACGGCGCCTCAGCTTTCCCGCGGCATTGGCAATCTGGTCTTCACCGGCGACGTTGACGACCCCGGTACGCTGGAAACGCTTTCCGAATTGGGCTTTGAGCGCCCGAGCGACATCGCGCGCGTCATTCGCGGCTGGCATTTCGGGCGGTATCGGGTGGCGCAGTCGGCGGAAGCACGCGAGCGGCTGACGGAGCTTATCCCCGCATTGCTGGAAGCCTTCGGGCGGACGCAGCGCGCGGACGAAGCGCTTTTGCGCTTTGATGAATTCCTTTCCGGCCTGCCGCGAGGCATTCAGCTCTTCTCGCTGCTCCAATCCAATTCCTGGCTACTCGACCTGATCGCAACCATAATGGGCGCGGCACCCAGGCTCGCGGCGATCATCACCCGCCGGCCCCATGTCTTCGACGGTCTTCTGGACCCGGCGCTTCTGTCGGAGCTGCCCAACCGAGCTTACCTGGCCGAGCGGCTGCAGACCTTTCTTGCCGGTGCAGGAGCTTTTGAAGAGCAGCTCGACCGGCTGCGCATTTTCGCGGCGGAGCAGAAGTTCCTGATCGGCATCCGCCTGCTGACAGGCAGCATCGACCATACGCGCGCCGGCAAGTCCTTCTCCGCTCTCGCGGATCTCACCATCGGCGCGGCATTCGATGCGGTGCAGGAAGAGTTCGCGCTGACCTACGGCCACATCAAAGGCGGCCGGACTTCCATTCTCGGCATGGGAAAGCTCGGCAGCCGTGAGCTCACGGCAGGCTCCGACGTAGACCTGATCCTGCTTTACGACCATGCGCCTGATGCGGAGGAATCGGATGGGGCAAGGCCCCTTGCGCCCTCGCACTATTATGCGCGGCTCACGCAGCGGCTCATCGCCGCCGTCTCGGCTCCGACGGCGGAAGGTGTGCTTTACGACATGGATCTCAGATTGCGGCCCTCCGGCAACAAGGGGCCGGTGGCAACCCATATCGATGCCTTCCGCAAATATCAGCGCAACGAGGCATGGACCTGGGAGCACATGGCACTGACGCGCGCGCGGCCCGTGGCGGGCGATGCCTCGCTCTGCGCCGAAGCGGCGCGGGAGGTGGAGGCGATTGTCGCCATGCCGCGCGATCAAAGAAAGCTCCGACATGACGCAACGGAGATGCGCGCCCTTCTGGAGGAGGAAAAGCCAGCGAGGAACATCTGGGACCTGAAGCTTATCTCGGGCGGCATTATCGACCTGGAATTCATCGCCCAGGTGGCGGTCCTCTCCGGCAAGTGCCCCGCCGAGCCCCGCCCGACCGGGACCGGGGAGGTGCTCGCGTCGCTATCGCCGGACTTCGCTGACGATCAAACCCGCTCGGAGCTTCTCGACGCACACCGGCTATATATGACGCTGACGCAGATTGTGCGCCTCTGCATCACCGGCCCGCTGGACTCCGAGGATATTCCGCCCGGCCTTGCCGATATTCTGCTGCGGAGCGTCGACCTGCCGGATTTCGGCGTTTTGGAGGCTCATATAACGGAGACGGCCGGGCGAGTGCGGGGGCATTTCGACCGGTTGTTGAAAACGGCGTCAAAGAGTGGGGGCTGACGCAATTCTGACAGGTTTGTGCCGGTCGCGCCCCCCTCTGGCCTCTGCCGGCCATCTCCCACACGAGGGGCGCGAAGGGGAGCGCAAACATATCGGGCAGTTTGAATGCCGCTACGCCGCCATCCTGCGCGCCATCTGCACGGGTAGCCGGATGGAGACGATCGTGCCCACGCCTTCGGTGGAGCGGATGCGCAGCGCGCCGCCATGAAGCTCGGTGAGCGAACGCGAAATCGCCAGGCCGAGGCCGGAGCCGTTGTGACTGCGCGAATACTGGTTCTCCACCTGCTCGAATGGCCGGCCGAGCTTCTTCAATGCCTCGCGTGGAATGCCGCAGCCGGTGTCCTTGATCGTCAGCATCAGTGAGTTCGAAACCACGCGGGCCCGAAGCGTCACGCGTCCACCTTGGCCGGTGAATTTGACGGCGTTGAAGAGGAGATTGATGAGGATCTGCTTCACCGCGCGACGGTCCGCGTGAAGCGAGAGAGAGGCTGGAACGTCGCTTGTCAGTTCTATGTTCTTCTTTCCCGCCTGCAGCGTCACCACGCGCATGGTTTCGCGGATGACCTCGGAAAGGTCGATGCTCTCCCGGTGGATTGAGAACTGGCCTGCCTCGATCTTCGACATGTCGAGGATGTCATTGATCACGCCGAGCAGATATGTGCCGCTGGAGTAGATGTCGTTCACATATTCCTGATAGCGCTCCGAGCCGAGCGGACCGAACAGTCCCTGCTGCATCAGTTCCGAGAAGCCGATGATGGCGTTGAGCGGTGTCCGCAACTCGTGGGACATATTCGCGAGGAATTCCGATTTCGCGCGGTTGGCGGATTCGGCGCGCTCGGTCTCGCGCATATATTTGCGGTTGAGCTCCACGAGCTCCTGGCCGCGCTCCTGCTCCGCGCGGCGCGCGAGGGACAGATCATGGATCGTCGCCATCAGCCGGCGTTCGCTCTCCACCAGCTTTTCCTGGTGCTGCTTGAGCTGGGTAATGTCGGTTCCCACGGAAACCGTGCCGCCGTCACGCGTCTTCAGCTCCGTCACCTGCAGCCAGCGGCCGTCCGCCAGCTGCCGTTCATAGGTGATGCCCTCGCTGGCGTTGTTCGATCCCGTCAGCCGCCGCTCATAGCGCGTGGCCTTCATGCGGGATTCGATTTCCTGGCGGGGCAGGCCCGGAACGATCTCGCTTGGATCAAGGCCCGTGTCCTGCAGATAACGTGAATTGCACATCACGAGCCGCTCGGACGCGTCCCAAAGCACGAAGGATTCCGTGATGTTCTCGATCGCCGTGCGCAGCCTTTGGTCCGCGGCCTCCGACTGCTGCACCAGCGTGCGTTGTTCCGTCACGTCCACCGCAATGCCGATCAGGTGAATCTCCGGCGCATCCGGGTCCACCACCTGCGCTCTGGCCCGGATCCAGATCCATTGGCCGTTGGCATGGCGCATCCGGAACACCTGGTCGACCTGCTCGACCTCGCGTGCGACGATCCTGTTCGCGACGGCGAACAGATCGCTGTCATCGGGATGAAGCAAGCTCGCCACATCGCCGAAGGAAAGCATCACATCGGCGGCCTCGTAGCCCAGCATCTCGTACATGGAGGCGGACCAGTACATCTTGCCGCGCGCCATGTCCCAGTCCCAAAGGCCGCACTTCCCGCGCACAAGGGCGAGGTCCACCCTTTGATGTGCTTCGCGGTAAATGCGGTCGGCTGCCTGCGCGCGTGCGGCCTGGCTGAAATAGGCGTAAAGGATCGCCATCAGCACCCCGGCGGTCAGGGCAAAGAGCGTCACATTGAGCGAGACGGTGCTGCGCCACGCGCCGAACACCTGGTCCTGGGGCGCAAGTGCGACGGCGGCGCCGTCACCACCGGGAAGCAGGCTCACCGCGGCATACCATGTCGCCTCGCCGATCTGCACCTCCAGCACGCCGGCTCTGTCGCCAAACATGAAGAGCGGCTGCCCGCCCGAAACGACGGTTTCGAGGGATTGCCCCTTCATCTTCTGCGCGCTCGCGGAAACGGCAGTGACAGCGAACCGGGAATCGGTGAGCGCGAGCACCCAGCCGGCATCCATGCTGGCACGCAGGATCGTCTCGTCGATCAGCACTTCGGCTTGACCCACCTCAGCGAGCGACTCCACACCCGCAATCTGCACCGCCTGGGCAAGGTTGCTGGCGACCATGCCGAGATGCCGTTTGGTATCCTTCTCGATGTCGCCGTGCCAGTTGAGCAGTGTCACCAGGCGCGCCGCCGCGAGGATCAGCAGGAAAATGACGATCAGGATCGGAATGGCCCGACGCAGGTAGGGCTCGATTGCGAGCAGGCGCTCATAAGCCGGCGCGGCAATGATCTTCGCATTGCCGGCGACCTCGGTTTCCGCCTTAGGCCTTCCGCCCCTGGAGAACAGGGCGGTAGGCAATGCCCACGCATACGCGCTCGCCATCCCGACGGGCCCTTTCTTCCTGCTGGATTCTGCTTGACCGATCCGCGAACGCGTACATGCGAATCATCCATAAAGAATCAAAGCTGATTCGCCTTGTCTAGGGGGCGGATGCAAAATTGATTCGGGTGCATGCGGATTACGCCAGAGTGCGCTCCACGATGTCGCGCAGGTCCCGCGAGAGATCGGGCTGGCGCGCAATCTCGGAAAGCGCCGCGCGGGCCAGGTTCTGCCGCTTCTTCTCCAGCGAGCGCCATGAGCGGAAGGCGATGGCGAGCCGCGCCGCAACCTGAGGATTGTTTTCCTCCACCTTTAGGATGGTCTCGGCCAGAAAGCGGTAACCCTCCCCGTCCTCCCGGTGGAAGCCGGTCTGGTTGCTGGAGGCAAAGCCTCCCACGAGCGAGCGCACGCGGTTGGGATTGGTGATCGAGAATGCCGGATGCAACATCAGCCTGCGGACGAGGCTGACGGCTTCCGGTCCCGGTATCGTCGCCTGCACGACGAACCATTTGTCCAGCACCAGGGGATTGTCGGCGTAGCGCCGCTCGAAGCTCGAAAGGGCTCTGTTTGCGGCCTCGCTTCCAGCGAACTGATGCGCAAGCACGGTAAGCGCTGCCGCGCGCTCGGTCATGCTGCTTGCATCGTCAAACTGTTTGGCGGCGAGTGCCGGGTCGCCGGAGCTTGCCGAAAGATATTCGAGGAGCACATTGCGGAGCGCTCGCCGCCCGGCGCTCTCTGCGTCTGGACTGAACGCGCCGTCGTTTGGCGTCTCGCCATAGACCGTTGCGAAGGTCGCTTCCGCCTCCCTCGCAATGGCGCTGCGCAGCAGATTTCGGGCCGCGCCGATCGCGTCGGGATCGATATTGCTTCCAATCTCGCGCGCGATATCGGACTCCGCCGGAAGTGTCAGCGCAAGTGCGCGATAGGCAGCTTCCAGATGCTCGTCGGCTGCGATCTCGGCCGGATAGCCGAGCAGCGTTTTGTCGAAGCTGGGGCTTCTGCCGCCGCGGATGCATGCGGAAGCATTCACCAGCGCCTCGGTGAAAAGCGTGTTGAGTGCCTGCCAGCGTGAGAACAGGTCGCTATCGTGCCGGGCAAGAAAGAGCCGGTCTTTCGAGGGCATCTCCAAGGAAAGGGTGATCGGCGCCGAGAAGCCGCGATTGAGGGAAATGACGGGCCGCGCGCTCACCCCCTTGAATTGTACGGTATGCCGCCTCTTGTGCAGGTGGATCACGCCGTTCTCGATCGGTGCGCCCTCTGCAATGTCATAGTCCATGTCCTGTCCGTTCGGTCCCACGAGGCCGAAGGCAAGGGGAATGTGCATCAGGCGCTTTCGAGCCTCCGAGGGCGTGGGCGGGACGGTCTGCTCGATCTCGAGCGTGAACTCCTTCGATCTTTCATTGTAGCTCGTGGATACGGTGACATTCGGCGTGCCCGCCTGATGATACCACAGCGAAAATTGCGAGAGGTCCATGCCTGATGCCTCTTCGAAGCACAGCAGGAAATCCTCGATGGTGACAGCCTGGCCGTCGTGCCGCGCAAAATAAAGATCCATGCCGGCCCGGAACTTGTCAGGTCCCATGATCGTATGGATCATTCGCACGACCTCCGAGCCCTTCTCATAGACGGTCGCCGTGTAGAAGTTGTTGATCTCGCGAAAGCGGCGGGGCCGTACCGGATGGGCAAGCGGGCCCTGATCCTCAGGAAACTGGTGTGCCCTCAGCGTGCGCACCTCGGCGATGCGCTTGACCGCGCGTGAACGCTGGTCGGCGGAGAATTCGTGGTCGCGGTAGACGGTCAGCCCTTCCTTCAAGCAGAGCTGGAACCAGTCGCGGCAAGTGATTCTATTGCCTGTCCAATTATGAAAATATTCGTGGGCGATGATCGCCTCGATATTGGCATAGTCGATATCCGTCGCCGTCTCCGGATCGGCCAGCACATATTTGTCGTTGAAGACATTGAGGCCCTTGTTTTCCATCGCGCCCATGTTGAAATCCGAGACGGCGACGATGTTGAAGACCTCCAGGTCATATTCGCGGCCGAATCGCTCCTCGTCCCAGCGCATGGAGCGTTTCAGCGCGTCCATAGCATAGGTGGCGAGCGGCTCCTTGCCGTGCTCGACAAAAATACCGAGCTTCACATTGCGGCCGGATGAGGTGACGAACGCATCATGGATGCCGCCCAGATCTCCCGCCACGAGCGCAAAGAGATAGGACGGCTTGGGGAACGGGTCGCGCCAGACGGCATAATGCCAGCCATCCTCCAGATCGCCTGCCTCGACCGGGTTGCCGTTGGAGAGAAGCAGCGGCGCTTCGTCCTTCCTTGCCTCGATCCGCACGAGATACGTGGAAAGTATGTCCGGCCGGTCGAGATAATAGGTGATGCGTCGAAAACCTTCCGCCTCGCACTGGGTGCAAAAGACCCCGTTCGAGACATATAGGCCCATGAGGGCCTTGTTTTCCGCCGGCGCGACGCTCGTCACAATTGTGAGCTCGAAGCGTTTCGCCCGCGGCAGGTCTTTTATGGTCAGGCTGTCGGGAGTGGCGTCATAAGCTTCACCGGCAATCGGTTTCCCGTTCACCAGAAGCTCTTCGAGGATAAGTCCGTCGCCGTCGAGCACGAGCGGGATGCTCTTGGCCGATTCGTCGCGCCTTTCCACCACGAGCTTTGCCGTGATCCGGGTTCGCTCGGGGTTCAGGCGGAAGGTAAGTTCCGTTTCAGGGATGAGATAGGCGCTGGGGCGGTAGTCCTCGAGGCGAAACACCTGGCCGGTGTCGGTGCGCATAGTTCACTCCTGAGAGGGCGGAAAAGAATTGGCCCAAGAATTTCGAAGCTGGCTCTTTACACGATGCAGCCCGTCGACAAAACTGCTCAGGCCACTACGTTCAGACTTTCCATTCACTCGCAAGGAATTCGTTATGACGGTTCTCACACCGAAATTCGGCATGGGCGCTTCCGTGCTGCGCAAGGAAGATGAGAGCTTTATAACGGGCAGGGGCCGCTACACCGATGACATCACTCCGCCCGGAACCCTTTGTGGATATGTCCTTCGTTCTTCTATGGCCAAAGCGCGCTTCACGGTTTCGTCCACCGAGGCGGCCCGTGCAGCTCCCGGCGTTCACCTGGTGCTCACCGGAGCCGACACGGCGCATCTGGGCGACCTCATATCCGGCGGCATGCCTAAACAGCCCGATGGCAGCAAAGCCCCGACCCGCGATATCCCGATCCTCTGCCGCGATCGCGTCCAATATGTGGGCGACGCCGTTGCATTCATCGTCGCCGATACCCGTGAGCAGGCGCAGGATGCGGCGGAACTGATAGAGGTCGATTATGAGGACGAGGAGCCGGCGGTCGACACGGCTGCCGCGCTTCAAGACGGCGCCCCGCTCGTTTGGCCCGAACTGGGCACAAACCAGGCATTTCTCTATCATGTCGGCGATAAGAGAAAGACCGATGCGGCCTTCGCCAGCGCCGACCGGGTTGTAAAGATCGCCTTCATCAACAATCGCCTTGTCGCCAATTATATGGAGACACGCTCTGCCATCGCTGAATGGAAGCCGGATGAGAATCGCTTTGTGCTGACCACCGGTTCGCAAGGCGTGCATTCCCTGCAGGAAATTCTCACCCGCGTCTTCGGCATCCCCACATCGCAATTGCGCGTGGTCACGCCCGATGTCGGCGGCGGTTTCGGAACCAAGGCCTTCGCCTACCGCGAATATGCCCTTGTCATGGAGGCGGCAAAGAGGCTCGGCCGGCCGGTCAAGTGGACCAGCGATCGCAACGAGCATTTCCTGACCGACAGCCAGGGCCGCGACAATGCGGTGACCGCCGAAATGGCGCTCGACCAGACAGGCCGTTTTCTTGCCATGCGCGTGGAGCTGCTCGCCAATATGGGAGCGTATATCCATCAGTTCGGGCCTTATATTCCGGTCGGCGGCGCCTCGATGACCACCGGTGTCTATGACATTCAGGCGATCGACGTGACCGTGAGAGGCGTCTACACCAACACGGCTCCGGTAGATGCCTATCGCGGGGCAGGGCGGCCCGAGGCGGCCTTCCTCATCGAAAAGCTGGTGGAGGTATGCGCGCGCCAGATGAAGCTGCCGCGGGAAGAGATCCGCCGGCGCAATTTCATCGGGGTGGAGCAGTTCCCCTACCGCACGCCGACGGGGCGGCGCTACGATCGCTGTGAGTTCGATGGGCACATGACGCTTGCGATGGAGCGCGCGGGATGGGCCACATTCGAGGAGAGATTCGCGGAGGCGAAGAAGCGCGGGCGCATCCGTGGCATCGGCATGTCGACCTATATCGAGGCATGTGCCTTCGCCGGCTCGGAGCCCGCTTACCTCACCCTCAACGGCGACGGCTCGGTGACGCTTGCGATCGGCACGCAATCCAACGGGCAAGGCCATGCGACCGCCTATGCCCAGTTTGTGGCCGAAAAGCTGAACCTAGAAATTGCGAAGATCCACGTCCATCAGGGCGATACGGATGTGCTGAAGACGGGCGGCGGAACGGGCGGTTCGCGCTCGATCCCACTGGGTGGGGTCTCAGCGGCACGGGCGGGTGAAGATCTTGCCGAAAAAATCAAGAGGATCGCGGCGGAGGAAATGGAAGCTTCGCCCGCCGATATCGAGCTGGTCGATGGCATCGCCAGAATCGTCGGCACCGACCGGATGATGGACTTCGCCTCGATCGCCAGGGCCGCGAAAAGCCCGGAAGACCTGAAGGGCTTCGGCAATTTCGAACAGCCCGAGCCAACCTATCCGAATGGAACGCATATCTGTGAGGTCGAGATAGACCCGGCGACGGGAAGGACGGACGTCGTTGCCTATACGATCGTGGATGATTTCGGAGCGACGGCAAATCCGATTCTCCTGGCCGGTCAGGTTCACGGGGGCGTAGCCCAGGGTGTCGGGCAGGCTCTGTCCGAGGAGGTGATCTATTCGGAGGACGGGCAGCTCGTGACAGCCACCTTTATGGATTATTCGATGCCGCGTGCCGATCTGTTGCCCTTCATCCAGTTCGAGACCCGCAATGTGCCGTCCAGCACGAATGCGTTGGGGATGAAGGGTGCGGGCGAGGCAGGCACGGTCGGCTCCACGCCGGCCGCCCTGAACGCCGTTGTCGACGCGCTTTACCGTGCCTACGGCATCTCGCATATCGAGATGCCGGCGACGCCGGCGCGCATCTGGCAGGCGATCGCCAGCGCGAGTGCTGAGCAAGCATAATTTCACTCAGGCCCGGCTGATCGTGTTGGCCGGGCGTTTTGATTCCTCCTTTTTCTGATCCGGTAAAACCATGACCGTCGCTGCGAGCGATTTTGGCACTGAGCATAAACCGCTTGTCGGGATCACCATGAAAATTGCTTCGGTCTCGATTTTTTTAGCCATGTCCGCGCTCATAAAGGCGGCCGGAAATGTTCCTGCTGGGCAGATCGTCTTTTTCCGCTCCTTCTTCGCCATTTTTCCAATCGTGGTTATGCTCGCCTGGCAGCGTGAGCTTGGGACGGCCTTCCACACCAAGCATCCGATGGGCCACGTGTTGAGAGCTATTGTGGGCGTGGCCTCGATGGGTTTTGGCTTTTTCGGATTGACGCGTCTGCCACTGCCCGAGGCGGTCACCCTCAGCTATGCCCAGCCGCTGCTGGTGGTGGTTTTTTCCGCCATCTTCCTCCATGAAACGGTCAGGATCTATCGCTGGAGCGCTGTCCTCATTGGATTTGTCGGGGTGGTGATCATCGCCTGGCCCAATCTTACCCTGTTCGCGGGCGATGGCCCGGGAATGGAAACTGAACAGGCGATTGGGGTCATTGCCACCTTGGTTGGTGCCGCATTCTCCGCGGTTGCCATGCTCCTCGTGCGGCGGCTGGTGCACACGGAAAAGACTTCAACGATTGTGATGTGGTTTTCCGTCACGGCGACGGTGATTTCTCTCGGCACCATCCCCTTTGGGTGGGTCTGGTTGTCTTTCTGGCAGTTCCTGTTCCTTGCCGGTGCGGGCATCTGTGGCGGCATTGCGCAGATCTTTATGACCCAGTGCTACCGCCACGCAGAACTGTCGACCATCGCGCCCTTTGAGTATACCTCGATGGTCCTTGCGATCGTCGTCGGCTATTTCGCCTTCAGCGACATTCCGACCATTTATACGCTGGTCGGCGGCTTGATTGTCGTGGTGGCGGGGCTCCTCATCATCTGGCGCGAGCGGCGGCTGGGCCTCAAGCGTGTGGCGGCACGCAGGTTTGTCCCGCCAAGCCCGTGAGATGCGAATAGACAATAGGGAGCAGCGAATAGGGCGCTTGAAAGCGCAGTCTTTGTTCGAGCCCTTATTCGCTGTTCGCTAATCTCATCTTCACCGCCAGGAAGTCGCGCCAGGCGAGCTTCTTGTGTGCGGGATTTCGCAGCAGATAGGCCGGATGCAAGGTCGGCATCGTGGGTATTTCCAGCCCGCCCGCCGTGCGGTGGACGGACCATGTGCCCCTGAGCCGCATGATCCCCGTTTGCGTTCCAAGAAGGAGCTTCGTCGACGGATTTCCCAGCGTAACCAGCAGCTTTGGCGCAACCAGCTCGATATGCCGTTCTATGAAGGGACGACAGATTTCGGTTTCGAGCGGCGAGGGGTCACGATTGCCGGGCGGCCGCCATGGAATGACATTTGCGATATAGGCCGTCGACCGGTCCCGGCCGATTGCCGCCAGCATACGATTGAGCAACTGGCCCGAGCGTCCGACGAAGGGCAAGCCTTGCAGATCCTCGTCCCGTCCCGGCGCCTCTCCCACCAGCATAAGGTCGGCTTGCGGGTTGCCGTCGGCGAAGACGAGGTTTTTCGCGGTGAGGCGCAGATTGCAGCCCTCGAATCCCGCAAGGATTTCCTTCAACTCATCGAGTGTCCGTGCCTGCCGCGCCACCTCGCGGGCATGCGCGGCCTGTGCCTCGTCCGGAACGGCTGCCGGTTGCGCGGAGATCGGGGCTGGCTTCGGCTGAGTTGCACGGTTTTCCGGCTGCGGTGCCGCGGCATCCGATTGAGCGGGACGGACAGTCTCCGAAAAGGTTTGCGCGCTCGCCTTCGCCTCGGCGAAACGATCCTGCGCTTCCTCCCACAGCGCCTCGTCCGCCCCGGCCTCTGAATAAAAGGCAAGCAGTTCACGTATCCCGGCGAAGTCGAGGGGCGTCGTCGAAGTCATGCCTCTATGTCGCCCGCCGACGCGTACAATGCAAGCACCGCCGATCAGGAGAAGGGGATCCGGGGATCCGCGACCAGATAGAACTGGTATGTCGGCGTGAGGTCGGTGATCAGCATGGAAAATGTGGCCGTTTCCTTGGGATCGACCTTTCCGTCACGGAAGAGCAGACGGTCGTAGGGTTCGAAATCGCGGCTGAAAGAAGTGAAGGCATCTGCTGAAATTGTGCCATCTTCCGCCTGGGCCTGATCGAAAGAGAGACCGTCTCCATAGACGCTGGGTTGGCCGAGATGCATCTGCAGCTCATAGGAAAACTCGACCCATGCGAGCTCGCTCCCATTCACGGTTTCGAGCTGCAGGTAAAGGGCAGTGCCAGGCCGATCGGCGGCCATGGAAGGCGGGCGCGGGCCATCCTGCCGGATGACCAGGATCACCTCGCTGGCCGAATAGAGTTCCTTCGTCAGCACCACTGGGTCGGCCTTGGTTCCGCTGCCGCGGATTTCCAGGATGCGGAACCCGCCAAGCTCGTCGGAGAAGGAAAAGCCCCCGGCAAACCAGCGACCGTCATCCGCCGGTCCCGCGCCCATCACGAAGGCTGCGGAAGCAAAGACGGACAATCGCGCGATGCTTGCCATGCGATTTTTCCACCCAAGCGCCATAAGCGCCCGCGCCAGCAACCTTTATTGTACGGCAGAGCCTCTCCCCATCCTAGCGAATACTTGGCGCGGATTACCGGTTGCCGCGTCTTCTGCCCGAACCTTCCGAAACCGCGGCTCTTGGTCTTATCCTGATCATCCTAAAGTGGTTTCGCTGCCTGTGGCGATACGCTATAGCCGGGCCGGCAGGAAGAAATCGTGGCGCTTTGGAGGACTGGATGAGCGAACGGGAAAGTATGGAGTTCGATGTTGTGATCGTCGGCGCGGGGCCGGCGGGCCTTGCAGCATCGATCAGGCTGAAGCAGCTCAATCCGGAGCTTTCCATCGTAGTGCTCGAGAAAGGCGGGGAGGTCGGCGCGCATATTCTCTCCGGCGCAGTCGTCGATCCCATCGGCATCGACCGGCTTCTGCCAGGCTGGCGGGAAGAGGAGGGGCACCCGTTCAGTACGCCCGTGACCGAGGATCATTTTCTGGTGCTGGGGCCGGCGGGCGCTCTGAGGCTGCCCAATATTTTGATGCCGCCGCTTATGAACAACCACGGCAACTACATCGTCTCGCTCGGCAATGTCTGCAAGTGGCTGGCCGAAAAGGCTGAGGCGCTGGGCGTGGAGATCTATCCCGGCTTCGCCGCCGCCGATCTCCTTTATAACGATGCGAATGCGGTGATCGGCGTCGTCACCGGCGATATGGGCGTGGAGCGCGACGGCACGCACGGCCCTGCCTATCAGCCGGGCATGGCTCTTCTGGGCAAATATGTGCTGATCGGGGAGGGCGCGCGCGGCTCGCTCGCCAAGCAATTGATCGCCCGCTACCAGCTTGCCGACGGGCGCGAGCCGCAGAAATTCGGCATCGGCCTGAAGGAGCTCTGGGAGGTGAAGCCGGAGAACCATAAGCCGGGCCTTGTGCAGCACTCCTTTGGCTGGCCTCTCGACCGGCAGACGGGTGGCGGCTCGTTCCTTTATCATTTCGGCGAAAACCTAGTGGCCGTCGGCTTCGTCGTTCATCTGAATTACAAGAACCCCTATCTGGCGCCTTTCGAGGAGTTCCAGCGTTTTAAGACGCACCCAGCGATCCGGCGCACATTCGAGGGCGGCAAGCGCCTCTCCTATGGCGCGCGGGCTATCACGGAGGGCGGCTGGCAGTCCGTTCCGCGCACCAGTTTCCCCGGCGGGCTCCTCATCGGCTGCTCTGCCGGCCTCGTGAACGTGCCGCGCATCAAGGGCTCGCACAACGCGGTTCTGTCGGGAATGCTGGCCGCCGAGCATGTGGCCGAGGCTATAGGAGCCGGCCGCGCTAACGACGAGCTTTCCTCCTATGAGGAGGCTTGGCGCGGCTCTGAGATCGGCAAGGACCTGAAGCGGGTGCGCAATGTGAAGCCGCTCTGGTCGCGCTTCGGAACGATCCTCGGCATTGGCCTTGGCGGCATGGACATGTGGCTTAATACGCTATTGGGCTTCTCACCCTTCGGCACGCTGCGCCATGGGAAGCCTGATCATGCAACGCTGGAGCCGGCGGAAAAGCATGCGCCGATCGATTATCCAAAGCCCGATGGCGTGCTTACATTCGACCGCCTTTCCTCGGTGTTCCTGTCCAACACGAACCACGAGGAAGACCAGCCGGTGCATCTGCAGGTGAAGGATATGGAACTGCAGCAGGCATCCGAATACGGCGTCTATGCCGGCCCATCGACGCGGTATTGCCCGGCCGGCGTCTATGAATGGGTGGATGCGGAGGGCAATTCGCTCGCCGGTGGCCCGGGTGCGGCGGAGAAGGGAGGGGCTGCGGCCAGGAGCGCGGACGCCCGCTTCGTTATCAACGCGCAAAACTGCGTGCACTGCAAGACCTGCGATATCAAGGACCCGAACCAGAACATCAACTGGGTGCCTCCGCAGGGCGGCGAAGGACCGGTTTACCAGAACATGTAAGGCAAAGGCGCGCGGCCCAGGCCGCGCGCCTTCACGATCTCTGCTGCAGCGCAAAAAAAGTTATTTTGCGCGAGCGAGGGAAACTCACTTTAGTGGTCGCCGCAATCTGGGATGCAGCGACCATGGGAATCTCCAGCGTCAGGAAACTGCCCGTTGCCGGCCGCCTTCGAGCTGTCGTTGCGGCGTTTGCCGCCGCGGCATTCTTCCTTGGCTCTTTTCCTTCCGGCGCTCTCGCCCAGCAAAAGCTGGCCGAGCAGTTTCGCCTTGTCGGCCGGTTCGTCCAGCCCTCGCCCTCGGCCGCGATCTTCGCCTGGCCGGGCAGCGCGATCGAAATCGCATTCACCGGTTCGCGGCTCGACATCTCCTTGCGCGATACCGGGCAGAACAGCATGGTAGTCGAACTCGACGGCAAGCCTTCGCGGCTCGATCTCAGGCAAGGAAAGCACGACTACCGAGTGGTGGACGGTGCTCCGCATGGGCCGCACCTCCTGCGGCTCATCCGACGAACGGAGCCGATGTTCGGGCCTACTGTCTTTATGGGCGCTGAGACTGACGGCTCCTTTGCCAGGCCTCATGAAAAGGAGAAAAGCCTTTTCGTGATTGGCGATTCCATATCCGCCGGATATGGCGTGGAGGGCGAGACGACCTCGTGCAAGTTCAGCGCCGATACCGAAAACCAATACCTGACCTATGCCGCACTGGTCGCGCGCGCTTTCGAGGCGGATGTGATAACCGCCGCCGTTTCCGGCAAGGGACTCGTCCGCAACTATGACGGGGGCGCGAAGAACACCATGCCCGAAATCTATCTGCGCGGGCTGCCCGACAGGCCGGGCGATCTTCCGTTTCCCCGGTCCGATGTGATTATCGTCCATCTCGGCACAAATGATTTCGGCAACGGTGCCCGTCCGCCCGGTTTCGAGGAGCGCTACGCGGCCTTTCTGGAGGAGCTCAGAAAAAAGGCTCCCGACGCGATGATCTATGCAGCAATGGGGCCATTGCTCTTCGGCGAGGATCTTAAAGCAGCAGCGGGGGCGGTGAAGCGGGCGGTGGAGGCGCGTGCGGGCGCCGGCGACGACAAGCTCTCCTTCATCGCGTTCGAGGACCCTGAGGGCAGGGAAGTGCGGGGCTGCGACTGGCATCCGAACGCTGCCGGACAGGAGCATATGGCCGATATCCTGGGTGCGAGGCTGGAGGCGGATCTCGGCTGGGAGCGGAGAGAATGAGATCCATGCGGCGAGGTCCTCAAGACGCTCCCGCAGCGGATGCGGTATTTGTCCCGCCGGAGAAAGCCCGGTTGGCGAGTGAAAACAGGGGTGGCAGGACTAAGCTCTACAATTTGCAGATCCTGCGCTTCGTCGCGGCCTTTGCGGTCGTGCTGTTCCATCTCGGCGCCGGTTACCAGGCCGAATTCGGCATGGCGCGGAACGTCTTCGGCATCGGCGCGGCCGGGGTCGACATTTTCTTCGTCCTCAGCGGCTTCATCATCGCCTACACAGCCGATCCCGACCGGGGACTCCTGTACTTCATCTGGCGCCGCATCGTCCGTATCGTGCCGCTCTATTGGACATTGACCTTTGGCCTGGCCGCGATCGCCCTCATCTTGCCGGGAATGCTCAATTCCACCGTGGTCGACGGCGAAAGCCTTCTGAAATCTCTTTTCTTCATTCCCTATGAAAGGGATGGCGGCGGTGTGAAGCCAATCCTGTTTCTGGGCTGGACGCTCAACTACGAGATGTTCTTCTATGCTCTTTATGCGGTTTGCATCGGGGCGGGTTTCCGCACCGGCCTGGCACCGCTGATCCTTGTTCTCATCATTGTGGCAGTAGGGCAGGTCGCCGGCTTCGAGAATGTGGTTTGGAACTTCTATACCAATCCGATCCTGCTGGAATTCGCTATGGGCATCGCCCTATGCATCCTCTATCGCCAATATGCGGATCTTTTCACCAAGTCCGCACGCTATCTGGTCCTGGCGCTCATCGCGGCGTTCACGGCAAAGCTCGCTTTTCCGGGCGTCACCTCCATCTGGGCGACCGCAATTCCCGCGGCGCTTCTTGTTGCGGCGGCGTTGTCCCTGCCCACGGCCAAAACGCCGCTGGTCGCCTTTCTGGTGCTGCTGGGCGACGCCTCCTATTCGCTCTATCTTTCCCACCCCTATATTCTTCAGCTTTGGGTGAAGGCTTCGCCCCCGGGATTGGGTATCGGGGTGCATTTGGCTATGGGCATGGTCATGTGCGTGGTAGCGGTCGCCGTATCGGTTGCCATGTACCGGCTGATCGAACGCCCTTCGCAAAGGCTCCTTCTCGGCCAAAACCGGCAAGCGATGGCGCCGCCTGCCATTTCCGCCACGGCAACGAACGGCAGCAGGCCAGGCTGAACCGACGCCGCTGCGAATGCTCCTCAGAGCCCTGCCTGGAATACAGGCTCCTGCTGCGGTCCGGGCAGAAGGCTGAACTCCACCAACAGCGGCAGGTGGTCGGAGCCGACGCTTTCCAGCCGTTTCGTTTGGAGCACCGCCACGCGGCCCTTCACGAAGATATTGTCGATGGGCAACCCGGCGGTTCTGCGCAGCCAATCGGGCAAGTTCCGTGCGAGCCAGGTCGGCCCGATATGCCGAAGCCTCGTGAATCCGCCCGCCTTCGCAAGCCGCTCGGCAGTAGCGCTCCAGGGAGCCGCATTCAGGTCGCCGGCAAGGATTGCGCTCGAGCCCAGTTTGGTTTCGAGGGTCTTCGCCACCGGACCGATCTGCTGGGACTGCTCGAACGGCCAGGGCCAGCCCAAATGGAGCGCTACGACATCGACGGCCGCACCGCCGAAATTGATGGTGGCGATGGCCAATGCGTGCCGATTGAGGCATTTCGCGGTGGACGGGTGCAGAAATGGCCGCCGCGAGAGGATCGCTACGCCGCCGACACCCGGCCGGGGGCAGAACTGACGATAGGGATAGGCTTTTTCGATGAAGGACAGCTCCCGCCGCCACATGCCTGACACCTCCTCAAGCGTCACCACATCGGCGTTGCTGCGGCCGATCAGGGAAAGCACCTCCTTGGGCGTGAGGTTGTCAAAGCGCAGGTTGAGCTGCAGCAGGCGATAATATGGCCCTGGCGGAGCGGAAGCCTCGGCCTTGCTGCCGGAAAACCGGTGCAGAAGAGATATATCCAGCACGCTCGTGAAAGCCATTATTGCAAGCGCGAGTGCAAGCGCTCCATAGGCGCGCCATCTTGCAAGAAGGAGCAGGGGAAAGGCGGTGAGGGCTAGGAGAACGGCAAGATGCGCGCGCAGATGCGCAAAGGAGTCGAAGGCAGGGTGAACATATTTTAGTAAACCGAGAACCAGCGGAACCGATAGAAGCAATGCGGCCACCCATATGGCTGCGGCAAAAAGGTTGGATCGGCGATGCTGGGTCATGCTTCGGCGTTATTGGTTTCGGTATGGACGCTGTAGCGGCGCAATTGTGGCATGGGTAAGGGGCGAAATGCATGCGGGCAAGGCAAATCAAAAGCTGGTGTTAAAGATGTATCGCCGGCGAGTTGCCGAATTTCGGTAATAGCAGTAGCTTCCGCCGGCCTTTTTGAGGGTGACCAATGGCACGATGCAATGATGAAAGACCCGGCACACCGGATGTGGTGCCCTTCCTGCGCGCATGGCTTGCGCATCCACTCCGGGTCTCGGCCATCGCCCCTTCGAGTTCCGCTCTTGCGGATCTCATCACCCGCGAGTTAACCCCGTCATCCGCCCCCGTGCTTGAGCTTGGCGCCGGTACGGGCGTTTTCACGCGTGCTCTCCTGAAACGTGGACTGTCGGAGGAGGATCTGACAGTTGTCGAGCTTGGCGCGGACTTCGTGTCCATATTGCGCGAGCGATTCCCCGGCGCGCGAGTTCTTCCTGTGGATGCCTCCCGTCTTCCCCAGGCCAATCTTTATGACGGCAGCCCCGTCGGCGCGGTGGTCAGCGGTCTGCCGCTTCTGTCGATGAGCCCGCGCAAGGTGATGGCGATCGTGGCCGGAGCCTTCTTCTATATGCGGCCGGGCGGGGCGCTTTATCAGTTTACCTACGGCCCTCGCTGCCCTGTGCCGCGGCCGATTCTGGACCGTCTCGGGCTCAAGGCAACCCGCATAGGCCGAACGATGCTGAACGTACCGCCGGCTGCGGTCTATCGCATCACGCGCCGCAGCCCGTTTCACGCGCGGTCCGGCCGGGCGTAGGGTTACTGAAAGGCTGTTTCAGAGAAGCTGCGCAGCTTTCTTGAATGGAGTCTTTCCGGCGGCATTGCCGCCAGCTTTTCCACCGCGCGGATTCCGATCTTCAGATGCTGCGCCACCTGCCGCTTGTAAAAATCCGTCGCCATGCCGGGCAGTTTCAGTTCCCCATGCAGCGGCTTGTCGGAAACGCAGAGCAACGTGCCATAGGGCACGCGGAAGCGGAACCCGTTTGCCGCGATGGTCGCCGATTCCATGTCGAGCGCGATCGCGCGCGATTGCGAGAGGCGCTGCACGGGACCGCGCTGCTCACGCAGCTCCCAGTTGCGATTGTCGATGGTGGCCACCGTGCCGGTGCGCATGATGCGCTTGAGCTCATAGCCCGACAGGCCCGTGATCTCGGCGACCGCCTCCTGCAAGGCCACCTGAACTTCCGCAAGCGCCGGCAGCGGCACCCAGACTGGCAGGTCCTCGTCGAGGACATGGTCTTCGCGCACATAGGCATGCGCCAGAACGTAATCGCCTAGGGCTTGCGTATGGCGCAGACCGGCGCAATGGCCGAGCATGAGCCAGGCATGGGGGCGAAGCACGGAAATATGGTCCGTGATGGTTTTCGCATTTGAAGGCCCGACGCCGATATTCACCATGGTTATGCCGCCGTGGCCCGCCTTTTTGAGATGGTAGGCGGGCATCTGCGGTTGGCGAGAAACGGTCATGTGGGGAGAAGTGCTTTCGCCGGGCATGGTAAGTATGTTTCCAGGCTCGACGAAGCACTCGTAACCCTCACCGCCCCTGGCCATCAGATCGCGCGCAAGGGCGCAGAACTCATCGATGTAGAACTGGTAATTCGTGAAGAGCACAAAGTTCTGAAAATGCTCCGGCGACGTTGCCGTGTAGTGCGAAAGGCGATGCAGCGAATAATCGATGCGCTGGGCGGTAAAGGGTGCAAGCGGCATAGGCTCGCCCGGCCCGGGTTCATAGGTGCCGTTGACGATGTCGTCGTCCAGGGAATTGAGGTCCGGCACGTCGAACAGGTCGCGTAGCGGGCGCTTCAATTCCGCGATAATGGCGCCTTCGACATAAGTATCCTTCAGGAATGCGAAGTGAAGCGGGATCGGCGTTTCCGATTCCGCCACTGTGACTTTGACACCGTGATTGCGCATGAGAAGCCCGAGCTGATCGACAAGATAACTTTCGAAAAGGTCGGGCCGCGTTATCGTCGTCGCATAGGTGCCGGGTGCGGCTACGTGGCCATAGGCGAGCCGCGTATCGATCTGGGCGAAGGTTGCGGTGGAAAGGCTCACCTCCGGATAGAACGCCCGGTATCGGCGGTCGCTTTCCCCTGTCTGTCCGACACGGAAAAAGGCATCACGCAGGAATGCGGTGTTGCGCTCGTAGATTTCCTTCATCGCCTGCACCGCCTGCAGCGCGTCGCTGAAAGATCGCCGCGCGACCGGTTCCGGGCTGGAGATGGTTTCGATGGGGCGGTGATAGATTCTTTTGTCCATACCCCATTATAGGGATTCTGCGCAGCCTTTTCGAGACATTCGCCGCATCAGCGGCTGCGCTGAAGGCTCACCAGCAACACGAACCCGGCGCCCGCGGACTGCTTCTTGTAGACGCTGTTCGCGCCCTCCACCGCATGAAGACCGCCCACCGCCATGAGGGGAAGAAAGATCACGGACAAAGCCATGACCGCTCTTGCCATAAGGGACCGCAGTTCCGAAAGATTCGTCATGATTTTTCCCCACCGCCACGCTTAATTGCCTTCGTCGGGCAGCCATCTCTGCCTTCATCGTGGGCGCATACTGTCTGGAGAGCACTGAACCGATGCTGAGACCGGCGTTCATCTGCCGTTTAACAATGATCGATCCCCCGCTTGGCCACCGAGCCTTCACCAATGGGTGTGAGCGTGGTTAGAAAAGGGTTTCCTTTTCGCATGCCGGCCGTGACGCCAAAAAGCGGGAAAGGCCCGCCATTCCGGCATTTCCATGCTTAACGAAATCTAGCCATTTACTTATTGTTTTAGCTTTCTTTTCCGCGCGTTAAGCAAGCCGCTTAACGGCCATTTCAAGGCTCTGTGGCATTCTCCTGAACCATCAAAGCACCGCAAAAAAGAAACGGCGGGCAGCTCTCAGGACGAACAGGGATTTCGAAATGGCACGTTTCAACATTGAGGAGGCAGGGACAGGCGCCATGGGCGCCGGCGCTCAGGCCGATATCCTCTTCCAGCTTGGTGTTATGTACGCGACCGGCCGCGATTGCGACGTTGACATGATCGCCGCCCACAAGTGGCTGAACATTGCGGCCATCAAAGGTTCGGAGAAAGCGGCGAGAATGCGCTCCGAACTCGCGGCCATGATGCCGAAGGCCGACATCGCCCGCGCGCTGCGCGAAGCACGCGAATGGATGACGGTCCACTAATTCCGGAAAGTGAGGGGGCGCGGCGCCCCATTGGAGCAATTCCAGGAAAAGTGGAAACCGGTTTTCCGTCCGGAATTGCGTAAGATCAAAAACTTAGATCATTCAGTGTTTTCACGACACTGAAAAGGATCTAGCGCCGAAACGACGCCGCGGAGGCCTGAGGCCGCCCGCGGCGTTTCGGTTCTACTGCCCTTCCTCCTCAAACCGCACCAGCACTGCCCCGTCATTCACCTGCATCCCCTCGGCGGCGATTTCGGCGATCAGGCCGTCATGGGGGGCGGTGATGGTGTGCTCCATCTTCATGGCTTCGAGAACGAGAAGCGGCTGGCCTTTCTTGACGGCTTGGCCCGGCGCTGCCCGCACAAGCTTGACAAGCCCCGGCATCGGCGCGCGCAGGCTTTCGCCTGCGGCAGCCTGCTCCCCGGCGAGGGACAGGGGATCGCGCAGCCGGAAGGTGTGGCTTGCCGCACCGTCAAAGACGGTGAGATGTCCCGGCCAGCGGGTCATGCGCGGGGCGTCGCGGGCCGATAGCTGGAAGGCCTCGCCACCTTCCTGCTTTACGCCGAAGCTGCCGTCGCCCTTGCCCGTGATCGCAAAGGTCAATGCGCGCTCGCCGTGATCGAGGGCTATCCGGTGGGTGAGGGGGTGAAAGTGCCCATAGGCCGAGATCGCATCGAAGGGATCGGGCGCATCCGGTGAATATCCGGCGCCGGAGGCCGCGAGCGCAGCCATGGCGGCCAGGCGAGGGGCAGGCTCGGCCAGCGCCGTCAGTGCCTCCTGCTTGCGTGCGATAAGGCCGGTGTCCAGCTGCCCCGCCGCGAAATCCGGATCACGCGCGAGCTTCGCAAGAAAGCCTGTATTGACCGTCGAGCCCGCCACCTCCGTCTCGTCCAGGGCTGCGGCGAGGACGGCAAGCGCGGTCCGGCGGTTTTCCGCATGCACCGCCAGCTTTGCGATCAGCGGATCATAATAGGGTGTGATGACATCGCCCTCCCGCACGCCGGTTTCCACGCGCAAGGCCGCGCCCGGCGTCCCGTCTGGAAAGCGCAGATGGTGGAGACGGCCGGTCGCGGGCAGGAAGTCCCGCGCCGGGTCCTCGGCGTAAATGCGCGCCTCAAAGGCGTGGCCGGAAAGCGCGATCTCTTCCTGGTTTTTGGGAAGCGCCTCGCCGGCCGCCACGCGGATCTGCCACTCCACAAGGTCGATCCCCGTCACCATCTCGGTCACGGGATGCTCCACCTGAAGGCGGGTGTTCATTTCCATGAACCAGAAGCGGTCTGGCTTGAGCCCTCTGGCCGCATCCACGATGAACTCGATGGTGCCCGCGCCGCAATAGCCGATCGCCTGCGCGGCTTTGATGGCGGCCTGCGTCATGGCCGCGCGCATCGCTACGGTCATGCCGGGGGCGGGAGCTTCCTCGATCACCTTCTGGTGGCGGCGTTGGGCGGAGCAGTCCCGCTCGAAGAGGTGAACCACATTGCCGTGCTTGTCGCCGAAGACCTGCACCTCGATGTGGCGCGGCTTTTCGATCCACTTTTCGACCAGCACATGGGCATCGCCGAACGCAGCCTTGGCCTCACGCCTGGCGGCGGCGAGCGCATCGGCGAACTGGTCCGGATCGTCGACGCGGCGCATTCCCTTGCCCCCGCCGCCCGCCCGCGCCTTGATAAGCACGGGATAGCCGATCTCGCGCGCCTTTGTGGCGAGCACCACAAGCTCCTGCGCCTCGCCGTGATAGCCGGGCACCACGGGAACGCCCGCCTTCTCCATCAGGCGCTTGGCGGCGTCCTTGTGGCCCATGGCGCGGATCGCCTTTGCCGACGGGCCGATAAAGGCGAGGCCCGCCTTCTCCGTCGCCTCCGCGAATTCGGGGCTCTCCGAGAGGAAGCCGTAACCAGGATGGATCGCCTCGGCGCCGCTGGCCTTAGCCGCCTCGATGATGCGTGCGCCGTCAAGATAGCTTTCGGCGGCGGGCGCGGGGCCGATATGCACCGCCTCGTCGGCCATGGCCACATGCATCGCCTGCGCGTCCGCATCGGAATAAACAGCGACCGTGGATATCCCCATCCGCCTGGCCGTGCCGATGATACGGACGGCGATCTCGCCGCGGTTGGCGATCAGGATCTTTGCGAACATCCCGCCTCCTCTGCGCTTGCCGCTCCATGAGCAAATCTATAGCTCACCGTTCCGGTCGGGGGGAACCCGCAATGCTGGAGGCGGGCCGGAACAACCGGCAATCCGCCCCGCCGCAACGGCTCGGGCAAATCACTTTCCGTAATACTGCCGGGCCGCCTGGATCACGTCCTCGATTGTCCGATCGATTGCATCGGCATTCGCGGCTCGCGCGGCGTAGGCGCGCGCTGCCTGCACCACCTCTTCTATCGTCTGATCGATTGCATCAGGAGACATGGCGGGCGTTTCGCCTTTGGGCGGCGTGGCGGAGCCGGCGGGGATTCGTCCTTCCCTGAAGGCATGTTGGACGGCATTTCCTGCGCCCTCTGCTGCCGGCGTTCCGGCCCTGGGCGAGGGGAGCGGCGAGCCAAAGGGCGTGTCTGGCGGAGTGTGTCCCATTTCATGGATGAAATCCGGGGCGCGCGGGATTCGAACAAGTCGCGGATAATCGGAAATTGGCGCCCGCTGCGCGGCGCCGAAAGGCGAGTTGGATAAGCTGCTATAATCGATCATCAAAATTTCCATAGGTATGAACAGCTTAGCATAAGCTCCCCTCCCGTTATGGCGTTATCGGAATTTCCATGGGCGGCGAAAGCGCCGGCAGCGGCTCGACAGTGGGCAATTCCACTTGCGCACGAAATATTCTAAACGCTTGGCTTCCCCGGCGGAGCGGCGAGGTGCAGGAATGAAACTGGTGTGGCTGTTGGCGATCGCTTCTGTAAGTGCGCTTTCGCCGGCCATCGCGCGTGCGGACTGGAAGCCCGCCGAGAAGATCGTGACCTATCCCGTCTCCGGCAAGACCGGCATCGAGCTTTACCGCTCGATCGGGGAAAACGGGCCGAAGGTCGGCGTCGGCCGCGTGATCGCCTATACGGATTTTGATCTCAAATGGTCGCGCGACTACCAGCCGCGAAACGGCGGCTGCGTACTCGCCTCCGCAAAGCCCTTCCTCACCATCACTTACCGGCTGCCGAAGGTTTCAGGAAAGCTGCCGCCCGAAACGCAGCCGCTGTGGGAGGCCTTCATCGCAGGCGTGGAAAAGCACGAGCGGGTGCATGGCGAAATCATCCTCGACATGGTGAAGAAAATTGAGGCCGTGTCCGTCGGGCTCACGACCTCGGACGATCCCGCGTGCCAAAAAATCCGCGAAGTGCTGACGCAAAAGCTCGGCGAACTGTCACAGGAGCAGCGGCGCAGAAGCCGCGAGTTCGACAAGGTGGAAATGAGTGACGGCGGAAACGTGCACCAGCTGGTGTTAAGGTTGGTGAATGGGCAAACGGAAATGTCGGAGTGACGCTGCTCCCATTGTTTGACAGTCTGCTTCAGCGCAAAAGAAAAAGCCGGCACATGCCGGCTGAATTTGCAATGAATTTACTGCCATCAAGTCCGGCTCCGGGCTCGGCATCATGTCTTTCCGTCAATCCCACATGCAGCACATCGCCAACGACCGCGCTGATCACCCCAGGTATTCCCAGGAAATTGCGAGAGAGCAGGAACCAAACCGTCGCCATCGAGATGCCGTAGACCGGTGCAGGGCGGCACCGGGCGTAGAACGAAGGCGATGACCAGCACTCGCTTAGGAATGGCAAAACCCGCGACTTTGATAGAGGAGATGACGATGTGCGAGAATGCCGGCCGGTGCTAGTCTGTTAGACCAGGAGCACGGTTCTAGCGGCATATCCTCCGAAAGCATCGGCTCGGCGATGGTCACCCTTTCCAACTCAAGCCTCGCTTGCTGCCTGAGCTTCGGACCCATTTGAATGGGGATGCGCCTGCAAAGCGGAGCCGCCCTTTACGGCAGTATTACAGTAGGGGTGAACCAGTTGAGCATTCTCTAGATTCCCGAGCCCACCGGAATTGATTGGCAGCGAATGATCATAGGAAACCGACTTTATCGTGTGTAATAGACCGCCGCATATTGGACAACGTAGAGCACTGGTGATTGCGGTCTGCAGAAATGCAGATGATTTTACATCTGTAGTAAATCCTTGAGGGGCATCGATTATATTCAAGTTTCCCGCCGAGCCCTTTAGTCCAAGTGAGTTCAAAATCAAGGAATCATCGACTTTGTTTCCAGATTTTATTGCAGAAACAAGATCTTTTATGAGGGTTGATACGCGATTTATCCGGTGGATACTGTTTACATTGGCCAATCCTTGGTTTATAAGAGATTTTCTGCCAATTAGTATTTCTTCTAGTTTGCCTCTCGCGTTCGTAAAATCTTTAAACCATTGCTTGTTGTTATCCCTGACGGCATCCGCAATAATCTTGACAACTCCCAGGAACAAAAAGCGGCTGTGCTTTCCTCTCTCTGTATAAAAGTATACCGCTGGATGGAGTCCAAGACTTGCTGCATCATTGCCGGATATGCGCGAGACAACCCTGAGGCTGCGTCTTAATAATTCTAGAGTCTCAGATCCATCTTGGTCATCGCCGAGATTTTCTAGGCTCTTCTTTGCGGCTGTAGAACCGTCAACCAACGTGAAAACGTCGATTAGTATCTTCAAGGCCTCGACTGGGGAACTAGTCCCTCCAAGTGGTAAATCTAGCGTCTTGATTGGTTCAGAAACATTTGGTTGGAACAGCAGATCGTTCTGTCTGAGTGCTAGCTGCTCTATATTTTTCTGGACGTTGTCATCAAATTTTGACCAATACTTATGCCCCGTTCCAGCTCTTACTATCGATCGTGCGCCAATAGCGTATGATTTGTGCCGGTTTTTCAGAAGTAGTTCCTCGGTTTGATCGAGCACAGTGCCTTGCGAATTGATTTTGAAGAAAGATGATTCTGCGACCTCCTGATTCCCTTGAATCCACTGGACATGGAGAGATCTGGAGAAAATAGTTGAGTGTATTTTGGCTTTTTCAGGGTTATTTGATAATTCTTCTTCTGTCATATTGTAAAAATCTGAGTAACGTCCAACCAGATCTTCCACCTGTCTTCGCGTAAAATTCGCGACAGCTCGTTGGTCCGCAGGAATGCTTTTTTGATAAAAAGAATAGGATAGCCCGCCATCGCCATAGTCGTTTTCCACCCAAGCCTTAAGTGCGCTCAGCCGATGACCTCCGTCGATTACGAACACAAAGGACTCTGATTTCCACAGAATCAGTGCGGGGATAAGCTCCCCTGAAACAAAACTCTTAATGAGGCCCGCTACCTGCTGCGGTGACCAATGGTTTGTTTCTCGTTGAAAGTCAGGCTTTCTGAGAAACTTTGCCACGGGGCTGCTACCTGCAATTTCCTCAAGCTTGAGGGTGCTGCTGAGCTCCAAAGACACCGACTCAGCTTGTTGAGCGAAGTCAGCTCTCTTTATCATGGCATCTAGAACAACACGCTTCGCCAACTCATTCTCCCGCCCAAAGTTTCGAGCGAGATTGGCGTGTGAAAAGAGTGCTTGTCAACGGAGCAACACAGACGATGCTCCGCCCTAGTTACTCTATCCATCACTTAATCCCCGCGTAATCAGACGACCAAATTGCCGAATTGCCCAGATAGTATGCGGCTTAGAAAACGCTCGGAACCTGTCAGCGTCTGTACGCCGCAACCATCCAAGAATACCCCCGCGTCGTCTCCTCATCGAACCCGACAAACACCACCCTCTCCGGCATCTCATTCCCTTCCAAAAACTCCGCCACCGTTTGCACCGCGATGCGGGCGGCTTGGTCCTTCGGGTAGCCGTAGACGCCTGTTGAAATTGCCGGGAAGGCGACGGATTTGCAGCCGTGGTCTCGCGCCAGCTCCAGTGAGCGGCGGTAGCAGGAGGCGAGGAGGTCCGCTTCGCCTTCATGGCCGCCATGCCAGACGGGGCCGACCGTGTGAATGACGTGGCGGGCGGGAAGGCGATAGGCCTTGGTTATCCTGGCGTCGCCCGTCTCGCAGCCGCCGAGCTTGCGGCATTCTTCCAGAAGCTCCGGGCCGGCGGCACGGTGGATCGCGCCGTCCACGCCTCCGCCGCCGAGCAGCGAGCGGTTGGCGGCATTCACGATGGCGTCGGCTTCGATTTTCGTGATGTCGCCGGTGATGGCAGTCATGCGGCCTGTGACGGGCATGGCGTTTTTCCTCCGGGCAGTTACCCGCTTCCGTTTTTTACAATTAGCCTCCGCTTCGCTCCAGCCAAGATGTTGAAATCGCTTTCTTGCCGCCAGGGAGGAATAACGCGCCTGCAAAGGCCCGCGGGGAAGCTGAAGCGGGGGATCTCGCCTGCCTCAATGGTGAACGGCGGTTGAACGGGCGGTTCAGCAACGGTTCCGGACAGCGCCATTAGAACTGCGATCGTTGAAACCGCGGGGACACCCGCCCCACCAGGAGGACGTTCAATGATCCGCAAGCTCATTATCACCACCGCGACCGCTGCTCTCTTCGGCTTCACCGTGCTGCCCGCTTCGGCCGACAGCATTCATATCGAGCAGTATGGCTGGGCCAACGCCGCCGGCGGCGATCAGCACGGCTCGCGCAACCGGATCGGCATCTATCAGAACGGCAAGCGCAACGGCGCCGTCGTTCGGCAGCAGGGAAGGAACAACACCGCCGCCATCGGCCAGCAGGGCCGCCGCAACGCCGCCGATATCTGGCAGCGGGGCAAGGGGAACGCCGCGGGCGTCGGCCAGTTCGGCCGCGATCACAACGCCGTCGTCACCCAGGACGGCAACGGCAACATCGCCGCTGGCGTGCAGGTCGGCAAGGGTTGCGACGGCGAAGTCAGCCAGTCCGGCAGCGGCAATGTCGCAGCCTTCGTGCAGACCTGCCGCTAGAATGAGGGCTCGGGAGAAGCGCCGGGGCGGTTTCGTCCCCCGGCCTTCGCTCCCAAGCGACTGAGGAGGTTTCCATGTTGCGTAACTCAAAGCATCTCGTCCCGGCGGCGGCCGGGCTCGCTCTGGCGCTCTCGGCCACGGCCCTGATGGCCGGCTCGGGGACTGCCCAGTCCGGCCCGCTGCGCTGCGAAGTGCAGACCACCGCCAGGGGCGGCATGACGACGCTCGAAGGCGTCGTGCATTCCGAAAGGGCCGTAAGCGGCTCCTACACGTTCCGCGTCGAATCCGTTGGTGGCGCGGGCAGCTCGAACATCAGGCAGGGCGGCGACTTTTCCGCGGCTCCCGGTACGCCGGCGAAGCTCGGGCAGGTCACGCTCGGCGGTTCCGGCTCGGTCTACGAGGCCACGCTGGAGATCGAAACACCCGACGGCAGGCTCACCTGCAGCAAACGCACCGGCTGAGCCGGCACGGCAAAAGCTTTTTTATCCGGCCAGGGGCCGCATCGCTTTTCAAAGGGAGACAAGTCATGATCCGCACCATTCTTTCCGCCGCCGTGCTCGGCGCCTGCCTCGCCAGCGCTCCGGCCCATGCCGGCGGCTCCGTTTCGCTGAGCTACCAGCCCACCAATCCGCACGATGCCCATATGCTGCAGACGGGTCTGCGTCTTTATGCGCTCGCCGAAGGCATCAAGAGCGGCCGCATCAAGCAGAAGGGTTTTGGCAACGCGGCCGGGCTGGCCCAGAACGGGCGCGGCAATCTCGGCATCGTGCATCAGGAGGGCAGGGGCCACGAAGGCACGGTCACGCAGAACGGCGACGGCAACGCCTACGGCCTGTTCCAGTTCGGCAGGGGCACCTCGGGCCATGTGGTGCAGAACGGCAATTATCAGTCCGGCGCCACCTTCCAGTACGGCTGGTAGGAAAGGCCTTGGCGGGGGGAGAAAATGGCTCCGCTCCCGCAGAAAAGAAATATGGCGCGCTCCAGGCCTGGCCGCGCCATCGCCATTCGCTCGGCATCGTCAAAGCCAAGGCTGTTCGGAGCGCCGCGGCACGTCGATCCCATAGGCTTTCAGCGGCTCGATCAGCTCATTGCGGTCATGGTTTTTCACCCCAAAATGCTTCTCGAGATAGGAACTGGCCCCCATGCGGATAGTGACCCGTTCCATGGCGGCCGTTTCATCCGGCAGCTTGTCCACTATGAGATGGCCCAGGACGGGAATAGCCTTATCTGGATCCCATTTCATGACCTGCCCCGCAGCCCACATGCGGACCTGCGGCGTTTCGTGGCTCAAGAGATTTTCCAGAACGTCGCGCCCCCGTGGGCCGGCACCGAGGATCGCGTTCAGGGCTTCCACAACCTTCTTGTGCAGCTTGTTGTAGGTGGGGACGTCGTCCGCGCGATCTGCCTCTGCCTGCTTTTTCAACCTGCGGACAAATTCCTCGGTCCATTGTTCCAACGTTCTGCTTGATCGCATCGAAGTCATAGCCGAGTTCCTCGTAAGCTTCCTTGATCGGGCTGAAGGACGCCGGTCGAAGTTGCCCCATCCCCGGGTAGGGCTTGGTACGAGTAACCGTCTCTACTGCCACTTCGCGTGATCCCGATATGGCAGCTCAACACCATATGCCCTGAGCGGTTCGATCAGATCGTTGCGATCAAAACTGCGTATGCCGAAGTGTTTGTAGAGCCAGCCTTTGGCTTCCGTTCGAATATCCAGACGCTCGTCGGGTGAACGCGTCGGCCCTAGGTCTTCAAAGAGGAGGCGACCCAGCACCGGTATAGCCTTCTCCGGTGACCAGCTAAGAACAGAGCCGGCCGCCCGCAGACGCAAATATGCGTCCGGATGCGTCAGGAGGGTTTCAATCGTCTCCCTTCCCGCGGGATTGAGAGCAGCTAATGCATTCAGGTATTCTGATGCCTTGAGGATGTGACGGTTGGCTGTAGGAACATCTTGCCGCCGAACGGCAAGTCGATACAGTTCCTGATGCTTGTGGAAGCGTTCAAGCAGATCGCTGACGGAGATACTAAAATTTTGTCGGGTCATAGCCCATCTCCTCAAGCGTTTCGGCGATCAGATCGAGCCCGAGGTTATACTGTTCATCAAACGGCAGCTTTTCCATCCAGAGACGACGAACGACATTACCATGCTCCGGGCTTCTTGAACTCATTTTTGCGGTAACCCGCCGATGTACCTCCACCGGCAGGCTGATGATATTGTCGGTGCTGTGGATGAGTTCAGCCGGAAAGCCATCTCGGCCGGCCAACCGCTTCTCCGCAATATGATGCCATTCGCGCCCAGAGCCCGCCGGGCCCAAGTAACGCCGCAATTCAACTTCTGTACGGAAGCGGATCGTCGGATAGCCGAACCGTTGCCAAGAGGACCGGCTTATGCGCCGGGTCTCATCATCGAAGCTTTCCTCATCAGGTTGCGACGTGTCGTCCCAGCGCCGGGGAAGCCTTCGCAGGATCGGCGCAAGTCGGCGTGCTTCCTCCCTCAGCCTCCGGAGGGCAGGGACGGCGATACGTTGCAGCGCAGGCAGTATAGAACCCGCCGCGCCCAGCCACGTGATCCACTGTCCGCCGATTCCGTCAGAACTGCCGGCCGGAGCCCGGGGCTGGAGGTGCCAATACGGGTTGTATTTGACCGCGTTTCGCAGTCGCAGGCAGGAAAGCAGCACGCGGTTCGCCGCGAGGCTGTATTCGATCCTGCGAAGTTCAATATTCTCGGTTGTATCTTCCATCATCCTTCCCGCCACGCCCGTTGCGTGGCGGGAAGTGTAAGCGGGCGGAAAAGAGTGGGGATAAAACTAGGAAAATTTTCTTGTTACATCTCACATCCTGAACACACCGAACCGCGTCTCCCCGATCGGCGCGTTGAGGGCGGCGGATAGGGAGAGCGCAAGGACGTCGCGTGTCTTCGCCGGATCGATGATGCCGTCGTCCCACAGCCGCGCGGAGGAATAGAGCGGGTGGCCTTCGCGCTCATATTTTTCGAGGATCGGCTTCTTGAACTCGGCTTCCTCCTCGGCAGTCCATGAGCCGCCCTTTCGCTCAATGCCCTCACGCTTGACGATGGCAAGCACCGTCGCGGCCTGCTCTCCGCCCATGACGGAGATGCGCGCGTTGGGCCACATCCATAAGAAGCGCGGCGAGAAGGCGCGGCCGCACATGCCGTAATTCCCAGCCCCAAAGGAGCCGCCGATGATGGCTGTGATCTTCGGCACCTGGGCCGTGGCGACGGCGGTGACGAGCTTGGCGCCGTCCTTGGCAATGCCGCCCGCCTCGTATTTCGCCCCGACCATGAACCCCGTGATGTTCTGGAGGAAGAGGAGGGGGATCTTGCGCTGGCAGCAAAGCTCGATGAAGTGCGCGCCCTTGAGCGCGGATTCGGAGAACAGCACGCCGTTGTTTGCGATGATGCCGACGGGCATGCCGTGCAGATGGGCAAAGCCGGTCACGAGTGTCGCGCCGTAGTTCTGCTTGAACTCGTCGAGCTCCGAGCCGTCGACGATGCGCGCGATCACCTCTCGCACATCGTAGGGCTGGCGCACATCGGCCGGGATGATGCCGTAGATCTCGCGCGGGTCGTAAAGCGGCGGAATCACTTTCTGAAGATCGAGCCCGATCGTCTTCTTCCGATTCAGGTTTTTGACGATGCGTCGGACGATGGCGAGAGCGTGTTCATCGTTCACCGCGTAGTGGTCGGCGACGCCTGAAAGGCGCGTGTGCACTTCGGCGCCGCCTAATTCTTCCGCCGTCACCACCTCGCCGGTGGCTGCCTTCACGAGGGGAGGGCCGCCGAGGAAGATGGTGGCGTTGCCCTTCACCATCACGGTCTCGTCGGACATGGCTGGCACATAGGCGCCGCCTGCCGTGCACGAGCCCATAACGCAGGCGATCTGCGGGATGCCCCGCGCCGACATCGTGGCCTGGTTATAGAAAATGCGGCCGAAATGGTCGCGGTCCGGGAAAACCTCGTCCTGGTTGGGCAGGTTCGCACCGCCCGAATCGACCAGATAGATGCAGGGCAGATTGTTCTCGAGCGCGATCTCCTGCGCGCGCAGGTGCTTTTTCACGGTGAGGGGATAATAGGTTCCGCCCTTCACAGTGGCATCGTTGACGACGACCATCACCTCGCGGCCCTCGACGCGGCCTATGCCGGCAATGAGCCCGGCCGACGCGATGTCGCCCTCATACAGGCCGAAGGCGGCGAACTGCCCGATCTCCAGGAGGGGCGCCCCCACATCGAGGAGCTGCGCTAGGCGCTCACGCGGCAAGAGCTTGCCGCGCGCGGTGTGCCGGGCACGGGCTTCGTCGGAGCCGCCGCGCTCGATGGCTGCAGCCTTCTCGGCCATTTCGGAGACCAGCGACTTCATACGCGCTTCGTTGGCGCGGAAAGATTCGGCAGCGGTGGAGAGCTGGGAGGGGATGACGGGCATGGTTTCCTTCTCTCGCGGGTGAGTGTTCCTCGATAGGGCGTTTCGGGCGCGCGATCAGTTCTCCGCCACGATCTCCCGGCCGATCAGCCATCGTCTGATCTCGCTCGTTCCCGCGCCAATCTCGTAGAGCTTGGCGTCGCGCAGCAGCCGGCCGGTGGGGAACTCGTTGATATACCCGTTCCCGCCCAGAAGCTGGATGGCGTCGAGCGCCATGCGGGTGGCGCGCTCGGCGGCGTAGAGAATACAGCCGGCGGCATCCTTGCGGGTGGTTTCGCCGCGATCGCAGGCAGCAGCGACGGCGTAGACGTAAGCGCGGCAGGCATTAAGCGTTGTGTACATGTCGGCGAGCTTGCCCTGCACGAGCTGGAAAGAGCCGACGGGCTGGCCGAATTGCTGGCGCTCGCGCACATAGGGCACGGTGGCGTCCAGGCAGGCGGCCATGATGCCGAGCGGCCCGCCCGAGAGCACCACGCGCTCATAGTCAAGGCCGGACATGAGGATCTCCACGCCGTGCCCTTCCTCGCCAAGCATATTTTCGAAAGGCACCTCGACATCCTCGAAAACCAGCTCGCCCGTGTTGGAGCCGCGCATCCCC
Organism: Chelativorans multitrophicus; assembly: GCF_011317445.1. Taxonomy (GTDB): domain Bacteria; phylum Pseudomonadota; class Alphaproteobacteria; order Rhizobiales; family Rhizobiaceae; genus Chelativorans; species Chelativorans multitrophicus. Next base: position 616,491 of record NZ_JAAAPL010000001.1, on the reverse strand, counting down.
AGCTTATCTAGCTTTTGCGCCACCGAGAAACCGGGCATGGAGCGCTCGACGATGAAGGCGGTTATGCCACGCGGCCCGACCGCGAGATCAGTCGTGGCGTAGACCACGAGCGTGCCGGCATCCGGTCCGTTGGTGATCCACATCTTAGAGCCGTTGAGCACGAAGCGGTCGTTTTTCTTTTCTGCCCTGAGCTTCATCGAGACCACGTCTGAGCCAGCCCCCGTCTCGGACATGGCGAGCGCGCCGACAGTTTGGCCGGCGCACAAGGCCGGGAGATAGTTCTGCTTCTGCTCGGGCGTGCCCCAGCGGCGGATCTGGTTGACGCAGAGATTGGAATGCGCGCCATAGGAGAGCCCGACTGAGGCGGAGGCGCGCGAAATCTCCTCCATCGCAACCACATGGGCAAGATAGCCGAGGCCTGAGCCGCCAAACTCGGGCTCGACGGTGATGCCGAGCAGGCCAAGATCACCCATTTCCTTCCAGAGATGGGCAGGGAACTCGTTTTCGCGGTCGATCTCGGCCGCGATGGGCCCGATCCGCTCGCGGGCGAAGCGGCCCACCATGTCCCGCAGCGCGTCGATGTCCTCGCCGAGCCCGAAATTCATTGTGTTCGTGTACATCACTCCTCCCACGCGCTCTGGCCTTTCCATAGGTATTCTGCGTCGGCGGGTTCGGAAAGAGCCACTCCAATGATGTGAGGGAACCCAATGCCGCTCCGCATCATTTTGAAGGAGTCCCACCTGCGAAGGAGTTTTCCATGCCGACGCTGACCAGGGAAGGGGTGCATCGCATTCTTGGGCCGGTGGACAACGCGCTTCTGGCTGAAATTGCCACCACCGGGGCAGATGAACGCGAATTGGCCGAGGCGCATGCCTGGGTTATGAACGACGAGGCGCTGGTGAATGAATTCCGCCCCATGCCCAAGGGCAAAGTGGCCGAACTTGTCGAGATCCTGAACCGCGGCTTCGGCCCCGGCGGGGAGGACGATTTGATCTGAGCGACGGCGAAGGAGCCGCCGCGCCATGGGCTTTGCCTGTCAGGCGCCTTGTCGGGCCCTCTCCAGCGCAGGCCCAAGCTCTGCCTCGAATATTGCGATCTCGGCTTCCGGTCCTACGCTGACGCGGATGCATCGGTCGAGGACCGGCGCCATCGGCTTGCGCACGAAAACGTCCCTGTCTGTAAGCGCCTTCAGCAGGCGCGATGCGAAAGAACCGTCGCTCCCGCAGTCTATCGTCACGAAATTCGTGGCCGAGGGCAGGGGAACGAGCCCATGCGCTTCCGCAATGGCCGAGATACGCCGCCGGCAGACATCCACTTGCTCGACCACCCATCTCAGATGTGCCTGGTCGGAAAGGGCAGCAAGCGCGGCCGCCTGGGCCATGCGCGTCATGCCGAAATGATTGCGCACCTTGTCGAAAGCGCCGATGGCCGTTGCCTCGCCGATCGCATAGCCGCATCTAAGCCCGGCCAGCCCGTAAGCCTTGGAGAAGGTGCGCATGCGCAGCACATTGGGCCGTAACGGTTCGAGAGGCGGAATTGCAGAGGCCGGCGCGGTCTCGCCATAGGCCTCGTCCAGAATGAGGAGCGTGGTCTCTGGCAGGCCCGCGATAAAGCGTTCGATCTCGTCGGCCCCCCACCAGCTACCCATGGGATTGTCGGGATTGGAGAGATAGACCACGCGGGCATTCTCCCGCCATGCGGCATCGAGCAGGCCTGAAAGGTTTTCGCGGTCCCCTTCATAAGGAACCGTGACGAGCCGGCCTCCGAAACCGGCCACATGATAGTTGAAGGTGGGATAGGCGCCCAGCGATGTAACCACCGCATCGCCGGGCCGAACATATTGCCGGACTGCAAGGCCGAGCAGGCCGTCGATCCCTTCGCCGATTGTGATGTTTTGCGGCCCTAGGCGAAGATGAGCAGAGAGCGCCAGCTTGAGATCGTGGTTTTCGGGATCGCCGTATTTCCACATCTCCGGCGCTGCCTCCCGCATCGCGGCCACGACAGCCAGCGAAGGTCCGAAACCGTTTTCATTGGCGCCAAGGCGGGCACGGAAAGATCTGCCGCGGGCGCGCTCCTGCGTCTCGGGGCCAACAAACGGAACGGTGGCGGGCAGGCTTTCAACCAGTGGGGTAAGGGAAGGGCGCTCGGGCATCGCGAAACTCTCGGCTTACGGCGCTGTTATGCACCGGCACGAGTATGCTCCGCAACATGTGCAGGCGCCGGACGCTATCCGCGATCCGGCGCTGCCGACTGAATGAGCCGCCGGCTATACCTTCTGCGTGGCGGGTTCACCTGCCTCGGCTCGCTGGCCGGAAAGGCTCCAGGCGCCGGGGCCGGCAAAGACCAGATACAGGAAAATGAAACAGAAAAGGATTGCGGTCTCTCCGCCGTTAAGGATGGGATAGAAATCTCGCGACGCGTGCGCCATGAAATAGGCGACCGCCATTTCGCCGGACAGAATGAAGGCGACCGGCCGCGTAAAGAGACCAAGAACAAGGAGAATACCGCCGACCAGCTCAAGCGCGCCGGCAAACCCTGCCAGTGAGAAAAGCGGCGGTGACATCCCTGTATCGGGAAAGCCAAGGAGCTTCGCAGTGCCATGCGCCATGAACAACAGCGCGGTCATGATCCTGAGGATCGCAAGCACATAGGGCGAGAGTTCGGTGAGCCGAGCTTCCAGATTGTTCACGTCAAGATTCCCTTTCCAATACGGGCCGTTGATCCTGTTGCACGCGCAAGGCAATCAGATGCACTTGCGCCACTCAAGCGCCTGCCGATCAAAAAACCGGGTTAATCAGTCACAAGCCGGTGAGCGGGCGCGGGGGCTGCGAAACGCGTTTATGGCGGAATCGCATTATGCTCAAATTGCCAGAAGCCGCGATGCGCTATACCCGCGGAAGTTAGGAAGATGTCGGATCAAATTACGCGATTCGGCCATTGACTTTTCCCGTCATGGGTGTGTTCCTTGACAGGCAGCATAGCTGTGGGAGGGGCAAATGGTGAGGAAAGCAAGAACCGCTAGTCGGGCCAAAAGGGCTGCGTCAAAACAGAAGGACGTTTCCCGAGCAGAGTCGATCGCGACCGCGTTGAATAACGGCAGTGTGGAAGCGGCGCTTCTCGGGACCATCTACACTGCACCGGGAGACACTTTTGAATCGCTGGGCGGTGAACTTGGTTTCGATCGCGGCGGACTTCTCTTACTAAATCCTCATATTCACGCGCTTGAGGAACTCGAGCCCGGCATACCGCTCGATGTGCCGCTGTTGGCGCGCAAGTCCATCATGCAAGCTCGCGTTTCGGCACGAGGTGGTCTTAGCGCCTACGAAGTCGCCGAGCGTGAACTGTTGTTCGACGTTTGTCAGGACAACAGACCAGGCAGAGACAATCCGCGGATACGTATGTATCACGCAACCACCATTGGCGGGGCTGAACCGGACGAGGTCGCTTGGTGCTCATCCTTCGTCAACTATTGTGTGGAGCAGGCCGGCGGCATCGGCACAGACAGCAAAGCCGCTCGCTCATGGCTGAATTGGGGATCGGAAGTCAGGGCCGGTGACTGGCGGGTGGGCGACATCATAGTGTTCTGGAGAACCAGTATAAACTCCTGGAAGGGGCATGTCGGCTTCCTTGTTGGATATGACGGTGATCGGTCCCTTGTACTGGGCGGTAACCAAAGCAACCGCCTTTGCGTCGACGATCCTTACCCGTTTAGCCAAGTTCTTTCCGTTCGTCGGGGGTAGTCACTGGTGCAAAGACCCGGCTCAATATGGATTCTCCTCATGGCCCTGGTGCCCGCCGCAGTTCTCGCGAGTTGCGCGGGCGGCTCAGAAAAGGCTCAGACGGTGTCGGAAGGGCAGCAGGCAGCCACCCCGCCAGCACGCGTGACAGTTGCGCGATGGGATGGGGTAGCCGGAGCCGACGGCTACACTCGTCTCGCTCTCGATGCAGTGCGCCGTAACGGCAGCGCCCTGGTCAGCAATGTACCCGAAGATGTGAGCCGGTACTGTCCCGGCTATGAGAAAGCCAACGCTGATGATCGAGCCTCCTTCTGGGTGGGGCTGCTTTCGGCGCTTGCAAAATGGGAGAGTAATTTCAAACCCGCCGTAACGTTTACCGAGCCGGACATTTATGACGCTTCGGGCAACAACGTCATCAGTCGTGGGCTCCTCCAGCTTTCATTTGAGAGCGCCAATGCATACGGATGCGGCTTGCGCACCGCTGATGACCTGCACGATCCGGGCACGAATCTCACCTGCGGGGTAAAGATATTGTCGAGATTGGTCACGCGCTCCGGGGTGATAGCCAGCGACGGCCGGCCTTGGAGGGGCGCCGCCGCTTACTGGAGCCCCTTCCGCGACCAAGCGAAGCGAGCGGACATTCAGTCCTGGACGTCGCGCCAGAGCTATTGTTCTCAGGTCGTTGCCGGCGAAGGCGCGCTTTGATCAATCAACTCGTTGAGCCAGAATGCCGAAGACGACGTTTGTTCTGGTCGTAACAGGCGTTTCCTGAGGAGGTGTTCGATACCTGATGGGTCCTAAATCCGCGCTGTCGATTGGCCCACGGGCAAAGATCTGAGCTCGATTGGCCACTGCCACGGCGGATGTGACGTAGTAGGGCTTATTGCGGGGGAGAATTTGGCTTGGGCAATTTGGACCGAGATTTCCCAAGATGAAGCTATACGGATTGCCTTCCGCGACCCGCGAAACCTGAAAGCCGGTCACCTGCAGGTGGCGATAGGGAACCCTCAAGTTGGTGCCGAGAAAGCCAAATGTGGCACCGTCCAGGACTGTCCAGTCTCGCAATACATCCGGCGAGGGATCGTCGGTAACGACGCGCATGGCTTGCAAGGCATTCTGGTCCTTGAAATCGTCCTGGCAGATTTCGTGAAAATTCCCCTGCTTGTCCTGGTGGTATATCCTCCCGGCCTTCAGCGCCGAAGGACTTATCAGCGCCGTAGAGTAGGCGCCTTCACCGAGTGCTTGCTGAGCAGCGGTTTGGCCCAAAACTCCCGACGGCGAAGTTGTGCACGCCGCGACTGCAAGACAGCAGGCGGAGGCCAGCAAAGTAGATCGGATATGCATTGATTCCCCCCAAAGAATGCCAGCGGGAAAATACTAAATATCCTCAGGGTTGAAAACTGGCGGGATTGCAAAAGTTAAACGCGAATGCCGGCAAGCACCCTTCCAGGCGCTGTACACTTACTCACCGCGATTTGAGGCTCCAATAACGCCGCCGCTTAGCTGCTCAATGCGGGGCTGCGGCTGGTCCTGCCATAGCGCATCCAAATCAGAAGACCGCCCAGCAGGGGCACCAGGATGTCCGTATAAAAAATTATGCCGGCATTTCCGGGTGCGAAATTCCCGGCGGTTATCATTTGGTAAACATGGCCTGCCGCCGCGCCGAGTAAAAAGGAGGCCGGGCCGACAACTGCGGCAAGCCGCATTTCGAAGCCGCCTTTGTAGGCAAGGAAGCCGACTATGGCGAAGCCCAAGCTGGCCCAGCCAACCTCAGCCTGGAAGGGGCTGTTCTCCCAACCGATAAAGGATGCGGCCATATCGCCGAAAAAGACGTGCATGACGAAATTATAGAGGAAGGTGAAGCCGATCACGAATAACGCGTAGAAGGCGAGTGCCTTCTCTGGAAGCTGATGCTCTCTGGAGCCGCGAGCCCGAGCAAGCGAAATCACTGTCGCAATAGCGGCAATGATCAGGAAGGTCAGTGTGAAGTTGCTTAGGAAAAATGCGATCAGCTGTGCCATGTCGCGATGTCCACCAATAATGCGGCCGCTACCGTTGTTGAGGCTTTGCAGCCTCTTGCCCACATTTACCGCAATATCGAGATGCTTGTCATAGATGATCGCAGCTCCCGCTTGGCCTGCGGTGCTCGCGGGCAGTTCCGAAATCGTCCGCTCGCCGTAGCAAGCGCTAGCTTGGCCTTGAACTCGGCCGAAAGGCATCTGCGTGTCTGATGCTGTTGGCAGGCAGTCGACTTTGAGCCGTGTAGTCAACAGATATGGGGAAGAATTTGGGACGCCGATCAGAGTCAGAACCTGATCAGGCGAAATCGGTGAGAAACCGGTGGCGGAGAGAGCGGGATTCGAACCCGCGAGGCCCTTTTGGAGCCTACTCCCTTAGCAGGGGAGCGCCTTCGACCACTCGGCCACCTCTCCGTTGCTCCGCACATAGCCGCATGCCCTTAGGATTGCAAGGCAGGCAAACGTCAATCCAAGCCAAGACGCCGTCCGACATGACTAAGCTCCCGCCTTATTGGACCATCATGCCGAATCCGGCGGATTTTCGGCGAAACACGCGGATCACCTCGAATCGGCTCAGGCAGCCGCGTCGGCGCATGATTCGCACCTGCAGGAGGTCAAAGGGAGCCGCTTCAAAGCCTAAGGAAAGGAAAACCGGGTTCACATCGTTACCGAATGGTAAATTCGGACGGTCAGATCGTGGCTTTTGTGCAACAGATCCCGCGCATAGCGCTGCGCGCGCTCGTTCTGCCGGTTATGATGGTTGAACGCTGCTGCGTCCTGGGTAATGTCAACCGCGGAGAAGGGGCGCCAGGGGGCGCAACTTTTCACACGTTGGGGATGGGGCAGGGAAAGCTGTCCTTCAGCAAAAAATACCCAGACCCTTTCTTTAGAACCTTTGACTGGAGGTCAGAAATGAACATTAAGAGCCTTCTGATTGGCTCCGCGACTCTTTCAGCAGTCGCGACGGGCGCCCAGGCGGCCGATGCCATCGTCGTTCCGGAGCCGGAGCCGATGGAATACGTGCGCGTCTGCGACGTCTATGGCGCAGGCTTCTTCTACATTCCGGGGACCGAGACCTGCCTCAAGATCGGCGGCTATGTCCGTTACGAGATGGGCTACTCCGATGGCGACATTTCCGAGCAGGACGGCTGGAGCAAGCTGGCCCGCGCTACGGTGACCCTCGATGCCCGTTCCGAGACCGAGTACGGCACGCTGGGCGGCTTCATCGAGCTGCGCTTCGAGAGCCGTGGCGGCACCGTGACGGAATTCGCTGGCGGCGTTAACGAGGAAGAAGCCCTTTCGAATGGTATCCTGGACACGACCTCGCGCGTGCAGCAGGCGATCATCTCCCTGGGCGGTCTCTCCATGGGTGTCGCGGACACGCTCTATGACGCCGGCCTTTCGGCTGAGTTCGATCGTGGCGGCGGCGACCGTGCGCACTTCATCCGCTACACCTTCGACGGCGGCAGCGGCTTCACGGCTGCGGTGGCTCTCGAAGAGGTCGATCGTGGCCATGACTGGACGCCGAATGTCGTCGGCAAAGTCGGCTTCACCCAGGGCTGGGGTGGCGTAAACCTGTGGGGCGCCTATGACGCCACTGCCGGTGAGTTCGCCCTCAAGGCCATTGCCAAGGCTGACCTGACCGAGGCTGTGTGGCTCGAAGCCATCGGCACCTATGAAAGCGGCATCAACTTCTACTCGGTTGACCCGGACAACAGCACCGGCGGCGACTTCTTCGGCGGCACGGCACTCGCTGGCTACCGCGAAGGTGCCCAGTGGTCCGCTGGTGGCTTGATCGGCTACAAGTTCAACCCGCGCTTCAAGGCCTCGATCGGTGCTCAGTACTTCAACGAGGTTGGGCATGAAGCCGGCACCGCGCTTTACGGCGGTGAGGTTGATGCGCTCCGCGCTGGCGCCACGATCGACTACGCGATCGTCGAGAACTTCAACGCCAAGCTGGCCATCAACTACACCACCTTCGACACGCCGGCTGGCGATCTCGACCAGTGGCACGGCTTCCTGCGGTTCGACCGCAAATTCTAATCTGATTTAGAAGAAAGCCTAAAAGACCCGGCGGGCTTGCCCGCCGGGTTTTTCTTTGAAGAACGCTTTGTTGTCGCGATAAATGATCTGCTCTTCAGCGGCTATCCGCGCCCGCTCACCAGGTCTTCCACGATATCGAACCGGCCCGTGAGCCGCATCTTGTAGACTTGGTAATTCTCCATCACGCGCTGCACATAATTGCGCATTTCGGTGAAGGGGATGCGCTCGATCCAGTCGACCACCTCCTCGATTGGCTTTCCGCGCGGATCGCCATAGCGCTCCATCCATTCGTTGGCGCGGCTGGGCCCGGCATTGTAGCCGATGAAGGTGAGAATATAGGAGCCGTCGAAGCGTTCGAGCTGGTCGCTCAGATAGGCCGCGCCGAGCGTGGCATTGTAGCCGGCATCCGAAGTAAGCTTCGCGGCCGAGTAGGGCAGGCCTTCCTTTTTCGCCACCATTTTGGCCGTCGCCGGCATGAGTTGCAGGAGGCCGCGCGCTCCGGCGTGGGAGACAGCCTCTGCATTGAACTCGCTTTCCTGGCGAGCGATCGCATAAGCGAGTGCCTTGCCGGCGCCTTCTATGGACGCCTTTTCCGGGATGGCGCCGATCGGATGCGCCAGGGCGCCGATTTCGAGGCCGCGCGCGGCGGCTATCTTGCCCACACGCAATGCGAGATTATGGTCGCCTTTCCGCTCTGCGAGCTGTCCAAGCAGCGCCAGCTCTCCCGTGCTCGAAAGTTCTTGTGCGAGATCGCGGTAGAGAATGCCGGCGAGGCGTATTTGGCCGGCTTTTTCCAGCCGGGCGATGGCAAGAACAGGTTCCCGCGCCGAGAAATTCTTCCGGTCCGTTGCGCTGGGATCCGGGCTCCCGGCGATGATCTTGCGTCCGAGGCGGGCTGCTGAAAGCTGGCCGTAGAAGGTCGCTCCATAGGCGGCGGCCTGCTCGTAAAAGCGGGTGGCGTCTCCCGGAGCGCCCGCGTCAGCCGCGCGGCCAAGCCAATAATAGGCGCGTGCCTTGGAAATCGGACCATCGGCGATCTTCGCGATGCGGGCAAAGTGAGGCTCCGCCAATTTGGCGTCGTTCAGGCTCCGCAGCGCATACCAGCCGGCGTGGAACGCGGCATCGGCCATGCTGGCCTTGCTGCCGCCCAGATGAGCGGCGGCAATGCGATAGGCAAGGCGTGCATCGCCGTGATCCAGAAGCTCCCGCGAAAGAACCCGCCGTTCGAACCACATCTCATCGGCATCGATCAGCATGGAGGCGTCGCGCGGGGCAGCAAGCATCGCCTCGGCCGCTTCGCTGAATTTCTCCGCCCGGCGCAGGTGGCGTGCCTTGGCGAAATAATACCCGGCAGACCGCTGCGCGGCGGGCACCGCGTCCAAAAGCTCTCCGGCCTTGGCTTCGCCGCGAATAACGGCTGCCCAAGCCTTTACCAACGCCTCGGCTCCCGCGCGCTCGGCGACGCGCTCGGCGGAACGGATGCGTTCCTCATAGAGCATGCGCTCTATGCGGTGCCGGTGATCGGAAACGGGAATCACATCGCCGAATTCATTGAGGATTGCCACTTCCTGCTTGGGGTCCAGCGTCTCCTCCCGCCACAGGGGAGAAAGCGCCGCCTGCGCGGCATCGGTGTTCCCGAGTTCCAGATGGGCGCGGGCGAGCGCAACCGCTCCTTGATAAGTGCTGGGCCGCGAGCGGCCGAAGGCTGCGATCACCTGTTGCGCCGTCGGCTTTTCCCAATAAAGGGCGCGTTCGCTGTTCTCCCGCAGCCGTGATTTCCCCGGCCAGCCGGAAAGCATGTCGGCAATGTCGGCGATCTCCGCGCTTCCGGTACCGCCCGACATGGCGATAGCCCAGGAAAGGATCCGGTAATCGAGGGAATCGGGTGCCAGCGCGCTGCGCGCCTGCTTTGCTCCGGCGATATCGCCGCTCTCCAGGGCATCGAGCCCTTCCTTCAAGCTTTCGAGGTGCTCTTCCAGAAGAAGTCCGGCCGTAAAGGGGAGAGAGGCCGCGGCAGCCGCCTTGTCCATGGGGGCATAGGGTCTGGATTGCGGCAGGGGAGCGTCCGCCGGCAATTCAAATGCGTACGCAGCGCTTCCGTTGGAAAGCACGATCGCTAACGCCGTGAGCGCAGCCTTTTTCATGGAACAACCCCGTATGTTCGGGCTCTTGATGGCGAAGATGCCCGCCCCCTTTTACCCGCCCGAGAGGTGAAACGCTTGCTGACGAGCGTAATCGCAAAGGGTAGCATTTATCCAAATTAACCATTTGCAATCGAGCGTGGCGAGAATTGGGCGCGGTTCTACTTGGTAAAAACCAGTGGTGCGGCGGGCGCGGATGAGCTAGAAGCGCCGGCAGAGATTGCGCCATTGCGGAAGGAAACCTTTTTCCTGCAATTTCGCACGAATGTGGCTAAGCAAATTCGGCGCGGCTGCCCGGGCTTTGCCTGGCGGAAGCCGCCCAAAAGGAGATCGGAGTTTTCTCGATGTTCAGGGGTTCCATCACAGCGCTCGTGACGCCTTTCCGTCAGGATGGAAGCCTGGACAAAAAGGCTTTCGGTGCGCTGGTAGAATGGCAGATCGCGGAAGGCTCGAGCGGCCTTGTTCCGGTCGGCACGACCGGTGAATCTCCAACACTCACCCATGATGAGCATCAGGAAGTGATCCGCCTCTGCGTAGAGGCGGCGAACAAGCGCGTGCCTGTGATTGCCGGCGCCGGCTCCAATTCCACGCGTGAGGCGATCAGCTTCGCAGAACATGCGGAGAAGGTGGGCGCCGATGCGCTTCTGGTCGTCACGCCTTACTACAACAAGCCCAATCAGCGCGGGCTCTACGAGCATTTTGCAGCCATTGCACGGTCCACCAGCCTGCCGATCTTCATCTACAACATACCGCCGCGTTCGGTGGTCGACATGCTGCCCGAAACCATGGCCAGACTCGCAGCAGACTTTAAGAACATCGTCGGCGTGAAGGATGCGACCGCCAAGCTCGACCGGGTGTCGGAGCAGCGGGAGGCCTGCGGGCCCGATTTCATCCAGCTCTCGGGCGAGGATGCTACGGCGCTGGGCTTCAACGCCCATGGCGGGGTGGGGTGCATCTCGGTGACGGCAAATGTGGCGCCTCGCCTGTGTGCGGAGTTCCAGGCCGCTTCGCTCCGCGGCGACGGTGCGCGCGCCATCGAACTTCAGGATCGGCTGTTTCCGCTTCATAAGGCGCTCTTTCTGGAGCCCAACCCCGCCGGCGCAAAATATGCATTGTCCCGACTGGGCAGGCTTGAGAATGTGCTGCGCTCGCCGCTGGTCACGGTCGAGGCATCGACGGCCGAGAAGATTGATGCGGCGATGAAGCACGCGGGGCTCTTGAACTGACGCGCCGATGCAGGCATTCCCTTCCTCATGGCCAAGAACACGAACATCACGACGGTTGCCGACAACCGTAAGGCGCGTTTCTCCTATGAGGTGATCGACACGCTGGAAGCGGGCCTCGTGCTTTCGGGCACGGAGGTGAAGTCGTTGCGCGAGGGGCATGCGAACATCCAGGAATCCTATGCGGCGGTGGAAGGCGGCGAGATCTGGCTGATCAATTCCCATATCCCCGAATACTTCGCCGGTAACCGCTTCAATCACGAGCCGCGCCGCCGCCGGAAGCTCCTCCTTTCCAAGAAGGAGATGGCCCGGCTGGCGCAGGCCGTGGAGCGGGAGGGGATGACGATGGTGCCCCTGAAGCTTTATTTCAACGAGCGCGGCATCGCCAAGCTGCTGCTTGCGATCGCACGCGGCAAGAAGCTTCACGACAAGCGCGAGACCTTGAAGCAGCGCGATTGGAGCCGGGAGCAGGCGCGGCTTTTGAAGGAAAGAGGGTAGGGCAGTAGGCCAGCGACTACAGCCCACAACAATGCTCCCGCTTGACCTTCAGTACCGGAAACGCGTCGATATTCAGGCATGGATCCTCGGGTCAAGCCCGAGGATGACGAACGCAGAGGCGTTTCCGCCAATCACCTGCGTTGGAGATTTGCCAGAATCTCATCACCTCGTCATCCTCGGGCTTGACCCGAGGATCCATGCCTGAACGTTGTTGAAGGGCACAGGCCAGCAGGGCTTGTGGCGTCCGGGCCGGGAACGCTGTCCCATTTTGCCTTACTGGCTTAAAAACTCCCTCGCTCTCCGAAACACCTCCACGAACATCTCTTCGGTCAAGACGCCGGTGTTCGTGTTGTAGCGCGAGCAGTGATAGCTGGAAAAAATGCGCAGATCTCCGGCCTGTTCCTCGGCTCCGTGGATGAAGGGAATGGCGCTCACGCGATGGCCGAGCGCCCGCACGGTGGAATCATGCGCGATTTTACCGAGCGTCACGATGCCCTTGAGGTTCGGAAAGCGTTTGATCGTCGGTGTCAGGAAATAATCCCGGCAGGTGCGGATTTCGCTGGTCTCCGGCTTGTTTTCGGGCGGCACGCAGCGGACGGCATTGGTGATGGCTACGTCCGTGAGGCTCAGCCCGTCGTCCGGCCGGGCCTCGAACCGGCCGCTCGCGAATCCGAAGCGAATGAGCGTTCCATAGAGGAGCATGCCTGCATAATCACCGGTGAAGGGACGCCCGGTCCGGTTTGCGCCACGCAAACCCGGCGCAAGGCCGACGATCAGAAGCCTGACAGCCTGCTCGCCGCCGGTTGGAAGAAAAGTGTGAACGGGCGCGTTGAACCACTCCGGCTCCTTCTCGCGCCAGCCGGCGATGAAACTATGAAGACGTGGACACAGCGGGCAATCGCGCGGCGGATCTCCAGCCGCAAGGGGGAAGCTCATTCAGGCTCGTCTTGGTCAAGTTCCGTGGGGTCCGGGCGGCGCACGGGCCGCTCGCTTGGATCGCGTCCCACCTCCGTCTGCAGCGTGGCCAAATCAATGAAGTGATCGGCCTGCCGGCGCAACTCGTCCGAGATCATGGGCGGCTGCGACTGGATGGTCGAAACGATGCTCACTTTGCGGCCCCTGCGCTGCAGCGCTTCCACAAGCGTCCGGAAATCCCCGTCGCCGGAGAAGATCACATAATGGTCGACCACATCGACAAGCCCCAGCGCATCGATGGTGAGCTCGATATCCATATTGCCCTTGATCTTCCGCCGGCCAGTCGAGTCGGTGAATTCCTTTGCCGGTTTGGTGACCACCTTGTAGCCGTTATAGTCGAGCCAATCGATAAGCGGCCGGATAGAGGAGTATTCCTGGTCCTCGACAAGAGCAGTGTAGTAGTAGGCGCGCAGAAGGTAGGCGCGTTTCTGAAAACTCGCCAGAAGCTTTCTGTAGTCTATATCGAAACCCAAGGATCGCGAAGTGGCGTAAAGATTTGCGCCGTCTATGAACATCGCGATCTTTTCGCGGGGGTCAAACATTCTCAAATATCCTTCATGGCAAACGCAGGATGCGAATAGCCGCAATGCGCCATTTCATCGCGGCGATGCCGCTCTCACTCCGTGACATAGTGCGGACTTGTTTTGATGCCAATGCCAATTAAATTGTGGAGGAAAAAAAACTGCAAATAACGGGTCTAAGTTCCCGGTGATGTCGCGTTAACCGTCTAAAGCTCTGTCGATGAGGAACGGTTAGAGGCCGACGGCCGTGGGGTGTTGTATTTTTCACGTGGAAAAGCTATGGACCCAGCAGTTTCCGAAAATTTCGCGCGAATGAAAGGGGCGAACATATGGCCCGTGTGACCGTTGAGGACTGCATCGACAAGGTCGAGAACCGCTTTGATCTGGTGCTTCTCGCAAGCCATCGTGCGCGCCAGATCTCCCAGGGCGAGCAGATCACCATAGATCGCGACAACGATAAGAATCCTGTGGTGGCGCTTCGCCAGATCGCTGACGAGACTTTGTCTCCGGGCGACCTCAAGGAGGCTCTGATCCACTCGCTGCAGAAGCATGTGGAGGTGGACGAGCCCGAGGCAGACCTGCCGCAGATCGCCAGCCAGGCGGAAGAAACTCCGGATGCCGAACTTGCGCCGGAGGAGAACATCGCCTTCGACCGTATGAGCGAGGAAGAGCTGCTGGCCGGCATCGAAGGACTGGTCCCCCCGGAGAAGAACGACGATTTCTGATCGGCGTTCTTGCGCGGCCGCCTGGCGGCGCAAGTCAACTCCTCCGGACGAATTTCACATGCGCCGCATGCCTGATGCGGCGCATGATTCATGTTATAGGCTGCATTGCATTGGCCCTAGAAGCACGATGCGTGGGTTCAATTATTTACAGCGTCCGTCCTAATGAACGCATGGCGTTGTAGGAGAAGCCGCCCATGATGCGTCAGTACGAGCTTGTCGAGCGTGTACAACGCTACAAGCCTGACGTGAACGAGGCGCTTTTGAACAAGGCCTATGTCTACGCCATGCAGAAGCATGGTCATCAAAAGCGTGCTTCGGGCGATCCCTATTTTTCCCATCCGCTCGAAGTGGCCGCTATCCTGACCGACATGCACCTGGACGAGGCCACGATCGCCGTTGCCCTGCTGCACGACACGATCGAGGATACGTCCGCCACGCGCGATGAAATCGACGAGCTCTTCGGCTCCGAGATCGGAAAGCTGGTCGAGGGGTTGACCAAGCTGAAGAAGCTGGACCTGGTTTCCTCCAGGGCCGAGCAGGCGGAGAACCTGCGCAAGCTGCTCCTGGCCATATCCGAGGATGTCCGCGTACTTCTCGTGAAGCTTGCCGACCGGCTGCACAATATGCGCACGCTCGATCACATGCCGTCTCATAAGCGCCTGAGGATCGCCGAAGAGACCATGGAGATCTATGCACCGCTGGCCGGCCGCATGGGCATGCAGGACATGCGCGAGGAGCTGGAGGAACTGGCCTTCCGCTACATAAATCCCGAGGCCTATCATGCCGTGACCGAGCGCCTTGCCGATCTGACGGAGCGGAACCGCGGCGTCATCGGCGAGATCGAACAGGCGCTCCAGCATCTGTTCGAGAATTATAAGATAAATGCGGCAGTGAAGAGCCGGCAGAAAAAGCCGTGGTCCGTTTTCCGCAAAATGGAGGCAAAGGCGCTCTCTTTCGAGCAATTGTCGGATATCTTCGGCTTTCGCGTGATCGTAGAAACCGTTGAGGATTGCTACCGCGCCCTTGGCGCCATTCACACCACATGGTCGCTCGTTCCGGGCCGCTTCAAGGACTATATCTCGACCCCGAAGCAGAACGACTACCGCTCCATCCACACGACGATCGTCGGTCCCTCGCGCCAGCGCGTGGAGCTGCAGATCCGCACGCGGGAGATGGACCGGATCGCCGAATATGGCGTGGCGGCACATTCGCTCTACAAGGATTTCGGTCCCAAGCTGAACGGCACCGGTCACCAGATCTCCAAGGACACCAACGCTTATGCATGGCTGCGTCATACGATCGAGCAGCTTTCCGAGGGCGACAATCCTGAAGAGTTCCTGGAAAACACAAAGCTCGAGCTTTTCCAGGATCAGGTCTTCTGCTTCACGCCCAAGGGACGGTTGATCGCGCTGCCGCGCGGGGCCACGCCCATCGACTTTGCCTATGCCGTCCATACGGATGTCGGCGATACCTGCGTGGGCGCCAAGGTCAACGGCCGCATCATGCCTTTGATGACTGAATTGAAGAACGGCGACGAGGTGGAGATCATCCGCTCCAAGGCACAGGTGCCGCCCGCCGCCTGGGAATCGGTCGTGGTCACGGGCAAGGCGCGATCGGCCATCCGTCGCGCCACGAGAAACGCCATCCGCAGACAATATTCAGGGCTCGGCGCGCGCATTCTCGAACGTGCCTTCGAACGGGCGGGCAAGGTCTTCAACAAGGATCTGTTGAAGCCGGTGATGCATCGCCTTGCCCGAAAGGACGTTGAGGACGTGCTGGCTGCCGTCGGCCGCGGCGAGATAACGTCACAGGACGTGCTGCGCGCCGTCTTCCCCGATTACAAGGATGAGCGCGTAACGGTGCAATATCCCAAGCGGCGGGAAGAGGGCTGGTTCAACCTGCGCAACGCGGCGGGCATGCTTTTCAAGATTCCCGGACGTGCATCCCGCCGGAAGGGAAAGGAAGCAGTGTCCAGCGAGAATGGGGCGATTCCCATCCGCGGCGTTTCCGGCGACCTTCCGGTGCGCTTCGCGCCCGAAGGGGCGGTGCCGGGAGATCGCATTGTAGGCATCCTCTCACCGGGAGCCGGCATTACGATCTATCCGATCCAGTCGCCATCGCTGACGGCCTTCGACGATCAGCCGGAGCGTTGGATCGACGTTCGCTGGGACATCGACGAAAACATGAAAGAGCGGTTTCCGGCGCGCATCCGGGTGACCGCCATCAACGAACCCGGCTCACTTGCCACCATCGCCCAGGTGATGGCCTCCAATGATGCGAATATCCACACCCTTTCGATGCAGCATACCGCCCCCGATTTCACCGAAATGGTGTTTGATATCGAGGTCTGGGACCTGAAGCATCTCAACCGTTTGATTTCACAGCTAAGGGAAACGAGCTGCGTGGGCAATGTCCACCGGGTGAACGGATAGACGTCATTACCCGCCCTGCAACCTCCATATTTGTGTAGAGAGACAAACCGGGGTTTGCTGTTGCCGGTTTGCGGCGGCGCGGTCGAGGCTTACATAGTGAGTACCGCCCGGCGGAAGATGATGTTGATATAAGTAGGACGATGCGGACGCGGCGGCCGCAAGAGTGCAGCACGAAGGCATGTTGTTCAAGCGCAGGACAAGGGTATCACTTTGGGAGAGGCTGAGGACGATGGTCTGGCCTCGCCGTTCATATCAGCGGTCAGCGACCTACCTGGTCAAGCGCGCCCTGAGGCTTAGTGCCACGCCGCATGCGATCGCCGCGGGCGTTGCCGCCGGGGTGTTTGCCTCATTCACGCCCTTCATGGGATTTCACATTATCATCGCAGCAGCGGTAGCGTGGGTGATCCGCGGCAATCTGGTCGCTTCCGCCTTGGGCACCTTTGTCGGCAATCCGCTGACCTTTCCCTTCATTTGGGGAGCCACGCTCGAGACGGGCAAGTTTATCCTGCGCGGCGAACATCCGGCAGGAATAGGACCTAAGGATATCGGACACATGCTCTGGCATCTGGAATTCGAGAAGCTTTGGGAGCCTTTGCTGAAGCCGATGGCGATCGGTTCGCTGCCGCTTGGCTTGCTGGCGGGATTGATCTTCTACTTTGTGACTCGCGGAGCGACGAATGCCTTTCGCGAGGAACGGCGAAAGCGGCTGGCGGAAAGGGCGCGGCGCCGGGCCGCGGGCGGCGCGGACGCGGTGGCATCATGATCGTCGGAATCGGCAGTGACCTCATCGATATCCGCCGTGTCGAGAAAGCGCTTGAGCGGCATGGCGAGCGCTTCACTCATCGCGTTTTCACAGAGGTCGAGCGCGTCAAATCCGATCGGAGGCGCATGCGCGCCGCTTCTTATGCGAAGCGTTTTGCAGCCAAGGAGGCTTGCGCCAAGGCGCTAGGGACGGGACTGGCTCAAGGCGTATTCTGGCGCGATATGGGCGTGGTGAATTTGCCGGGCGGCAAGCCTACCATGCATTTGACGGGCGGGGCGGCCGAGCGGCTGAATGCATTGATTCCGGCAGGTCACCGGCCGCTTATCCATCTCACCATTACAGATGATTTTCCTCTTGCCCAGGCATTCGTCATTATCGAGGCAGTGTCCGTAGAATAGCCTTGGATCCATGGTGAACAAAGAAGCTGCGAATGCCGCAGGTCGGTGCATTGCCGTAAAGGCCGCAAGCCGATAAGACGAATTGCAAAATGGGTCGCCTGGCGAGGCGGCCGAACCGAGGACGAAATGAGCGTGGCGGATAGATCCAAAAGAAAATCAGGCGGGGTGGGCGAGACCATTAGCGTCGTCGTTCAGGCACTGCTGATTGCCCTTGTTATCAGAACCTTTTTCTTTCAGCCCTTTTCAATTCCCTCCGGCTCCATGCGCCCGACCTTGCTGGAGGGTGATTATCTCTTCGTGACCAAATGGGCCTATGGCTATTCGCGCTATTCGTTTCCGTTCTCGCCGCCGCTGTTTTCGGGCCGGATCTGGGGAGCGGAACCGGAGCGCGGCGACGTCGTCGTCTTCAAATATCCGCCCGATCCTTCACTTGATTACATCAAGCGCGTCATCGGCCTTCCGGGTGATCGCATCCAGATGCGCGACGGCCAGCTCTACATCAATGGGACAGCCGTTCCGCGTGAGAAAATCGGGCAGATAGAGGATCAGGACATTACTGATCAGGCTCGGCCGGTGGATGTCTATCGCGAGACGCTTCCCAATGGCGTCTCTTATGAAACGCTCGACCTTTCGCCCACAACGGTCGGTGACAATACGCGGGAATTCATCGTCCCCGAGGCGCATTATTTCATGATGGGCGACAATCGCGACAATTCCGCCGACAGTCGTTTCTCGGTCGGTTTCGTGCCGGTGGAGAACCTGGTGGGCCGCGCCAATATCATCTTCTTCTCGATTGCTGGCGGGGCCAGCCCCCTGGAGCTTTGGCGCTGGCCATCCGAAATCCGGCTGTCGCGTATGTTAAGCTGGATCGATTGAGGAGTGATGACGCGGAGGCGTCCAAAAGGGCATGAACTGGCTGAGGCCGTGAACGAGCGGATCGGCCTTTCCTTCCGTGATGCCGAGCTGCTTGAACGCGCGCTCACCCATTCGAGCGCGCGCGGCAAGGGAGGGGACTATCAGCGCCTGGAATTCCTTGGCGACCGGGTGTTGGGGCTCGCTGTCGCCGAGATGCTTTACGAAGCCTATCCAGACGCTTCCGAGGGCGAGCTCTCGCTGCGCCTCAATTCCTTGGTCAACGCCGAAACACTGGCGGAAATCACCGAAGAACTCGGCCTCGACACGCTGATCCGGACCGGCAGCGACTTGAAGGCCCTCGCCATGCGCAAGCAAGTCAACCTGCGGGCCGATGTGCTTGAAGCGCTGATTGCCGTGATCTACCTGCAGGACGGGTTGGACGGCGCGCGCCAGTTCATCCGCACCCACTGGACGGAGCGTTCCACCGCCGAGGGGGCGGCCCGCGCCGATGCGAAGACCGCGCTTCAGGAATGGGCGCACCGGGTATCGAGCGCCACGCCGGATTACGTGATCGAGAGTCGCGAGGGGCCGGACCACGATCCTGTGTTCACCGCCGTGGTGCGCATCGCCGGCTTCCAGGAAGGGCGCGGCCGGGGGCGCTCCAAGCGTGAGGCGGAACAGGCTGCTGCGACCGAGGTTTTGATTCGCGAGGCCGTATGGACGCCGATGGAAAGCCTGCCATGACCGAAACCGGAGAGCCTTCGCCGGGCACACGCTCCGGCTTCGTCGCGTTGATCGGTGCGCCGAACGCTGGAAAATCGACGCTGCTCAACCAATTGGTAGGCGCGAAGGTGTCGATCGTCACGCACAAGGTGCAGACGACCCGAGCACTGGTCCGCGGCATAGCCACGCGCGACAGGACGCAGATCGTGTTTGTCGACACGCCCGGCATCTTCAAGCCGCGGCGCCGCCTGGACCGGGCCATGGTGACGACGGCCTGGGGCGGAGCCAAGGACGCGGATATCGTGGCGTTCCTTCTCGATGCCGAGCGCGGCATCAGGGGAGATGCCGAAACGATCCTCGATAACCTTTCCGAAGTGCGGCAGCCGAAGATCCTGATCCTCAACAAAGTCGATCGTATAAAGCGCGACAAGCTGCTTGTGCTGGCCGCGGAGGCGAACGAGCGTGTTTCCTTCGACCGGACTTTCATGATCTCGGCGCTGACGGGGGACGGCTGCGATGACCTGCTGGGCTATCTGGCCGAGGCGCTGCCGGAAGGTCCCTGGTACTATCCTGAAGACCAGATCTCCGATTTGCCGATGCGCCAGCTCGCAGCCGAGATAACGCGCGAAAAGATTTATATGCGGCTGCATCAGGAGCTTCCCTATTCCGCCCATGTCGAGACGGAGAAATGGGAGGAGAAGAAGGACGGCTCCGTGCGCATAGAGCAGGTGATCTATGTGGAGCGCGAAAGCCAAAAAAAGATCGTGCTTGGCCACAAGGGATCGACGATCCGCGACATCGGCCAGGCCGCACGCGAGGATATTGCGCAGATCCTGGAGCAGAAGGTGCATCTGTTCCTCTTCGTGAAGGTCCGCGAGAATTGGGGCGACGATCCAGAGCGCTACCGCGAGATGGGGCTTGAATTCCCCGGATAGCGGCGCGACAAGCGGCCATGGAATGGCATGACGAAGGCATTGTGCTCGGCACCCGCAGGCACGGCGAGTCCAGTGTCATCCTGGAGGCGATAACCGCCGCCCACGGCCGGCATCTGGGCCTCGTTCGCGGCGGACGCTCGAAACGCATGCAACCGGTGCTGCAACCGGGCAACAGGGTGGATCTCACCTGGCGCGCGCGGCTCGACGAGCATCTGGGCCTGTTCCAGGTGGAACCGCTGGAGCTCAATGCGGCGCGGCTTTTGAACTCTGCCGTTGCGATCTACGGCATCCAGCTGCTCGCCGCTCACCTGCGCCTGCTGCCCGAACGTGACCCGCATCCTGGATTGTTCGAGGCGCTGGGCGTGATCGCGGCCCATCTGGACGAGCCAGAGACGGCGGGCGTTCTGGTGGCGCGCTTCGAGCTCGCCGTGCTGGATGCGCTGGGTTTCGGGCTCGATCTTGCCCGCTGCGCGGTGACGGGCAGCCGCGAAGACCTCGCTTATGTCTCACCGAAAACGGGAAGGGCGGTAACGCGGGAAGCGGGAGCACCCTGGGCTGACAAGCTGCTTCCGTTGCCGACCTTCCTGACCGCCGGAAACGAGGCCCTCTATGATCGGGCGATCCTCTCGCAGGCTTTCGCGCTGACGGGCTTTTTCTTCGCACGCCATGTCTACGAGCCGCGGGGACTTACCGAGCCGGAGGCGAGGGCAGGCTTTCTCGCCGCAGTGATGCGCAATCTCCCGGAGGGAGAGAGCGCGCCGTGAGTCTGCGCTCGCCAGGCGCAGGCGCTTTACGAGTAAGCATCAAAAATATTGAAACTACAGTGCTCATCTATTCATTTGAATCAATGATTGCTTTGGCTAAGTCTATGGCTACGCAATCAAGGGCACTCCCATGACCAAGACCGTTTCGACCCGCGCCGCTTCCCCATCCTTTCCGTGGCTGATCGTGATCTGCGGCTGTCTTATCGCTGCGCTCACCTTCGGCCCGCGCTCGGCCATGGGTTTCTTCCAGCTTCCCATGCTCGCGGAAAAGGGCTGGGACCGCACGACCTTTGCGCTCGCCATGGCGATCCAGAACCTGCTCTGGGGCGCCGGCCAGCCATTCTTCGGCGCGATTGCCGACCGTTTCGGCACCTGGCGGGTGCTCGCCATGTCCGGCATTCTCTACGCGCTTGGGCTTTTCCTGATGGCC
Source organism: Chelativorans multitrophicus (assembly GCF_011317445.1). Lineage (GTDB taxonomy): Bacteria > Pseudomonadota > Alphaproteobacteria > Rhizobiales > Rhizobiaceae > Chelativorans > Chelativorans multitrophicus. The sequence continues at coordinate 595,310 of NZ_JAAAPL010000001.1, read as the reverse complement.
ACCGCCGACAGCCCGGCGATACTGCACATCGGCGGCGGCGCTCTGGTTGGCCTCGGCGTTGCGGCAGGCTCCTTCGGCATCGTTCTGTCAGCCTTCGCGCGCAACGTGCCTTCGGAAAAGCGCAGCCTGGTCTTCGGCATCGGAACGGCGGCGGGCTCGGCGGGCATGTTCCTCTTCGCTCCCATCAGCCAAGGCATGATCGACAGTTTCGGCTGGTCTGACACGCTCGTCTATATGAGCATCGCCATGCTCATCGTGCCGGTGCTCGCCATTCCGCTGGCCGGCAATTCGTCGAGCGGCGTGGCGCGCCAGGCCGAATATGAGCAGACTTTCGGCGCGGCGCTGCGCGAGGCCTTCGCCCATCGCGGCTTCGTCCTGTTGAACTCCGGTTTCTTCGTCTGCGGTTTTCAGGTCGCCTTCATCACGGCGCACTTTCCCGCCTATCTCGGGGATATCGGCATCGATGCCAGCTATGCGGTGATCGCGCTCGCGCTCATCGGTTTCTGCAACATCATCGGTTCGCTCGCTTCAGGCTTTATTGGCCAGCGCTATCCGAAGCCGGCCTTTCTGGCCTTCATTTATCTCGCACGCTCCGTCCTTGTGACCGCATTCCTCCTCCTGCCGCAAACTCCCATCACGGTGGTGATCTTCGCGATTTTGATGGGGTTCCTGTGGCTTTCGACCGTACCGCCCACCAATGCGCTCGTGGCCGTGATGTTCGGCACACGCCATCTCGGCATGCTCGGCGGCGTGGTCTTCTTCTCGCACCAGATCGGATCGTTCCTCGGCGTTTGGCTCGGCGGCTATCTCTATGATCGGTTCGGCTCGTATGACCCGGTGTGGTGGCTGGGCGTCGCACTCGGAATTTTCGCCGCCATCGTCCATTGGCCGATCCAGGAAAAGCCGGTGGAGAGGCCCGCGCTCGCCGCGGCGGGGTGAAGTTGTCGCCGGCGCCAAGATTCTGTCATCTGGCTGCAACACGGGTTTGCTTTAGCCCTTCTGGAGACTTCCCACCCACCAGGAGGCAGGCATGAACCAGACCATCGATCCGAAGGCGATCAAGACACTTACCGAAATGCGCGAGGAGCGTGAGGATGTCGGGCGCAACGAGAGCGCCAACCCCACCATGGGCGACATTATCCATCGCCGCTATTCGCGCCGCGGCTTCCTCCGCGGTTCTCTGGCCGTCGCCGCCATCGGTGCCACAGTCAGCCCTCTGGCGCTGCTTGCCGCCAGGGACGCGAAAGCCGAAGGACCCGCCTCCCAGTTCACGTTCGCGGAGGTGGAGGCCGGCGTCGACGAGACGCATCATGTGGCCGAAGGCTATGATGCGCAGATCTTCCTGCGGTGGGGGGACAAGGTCTTCGCCGACGCGCCGGAATTCGACCCCGCCAACCAGACGGCCGAGTCGCAGTCCAGGCAGTTCGGCTACAACAACGACTTTGTGGGCTTCATCCCGCTCGATGGCGCCGATGACCGCGGCATCCTGGTGGTCAATCACGAATACACCAATGCCGAGCTGATGTTCCCCGGCTTTGCCACGGTGGAAGGCGACGAGGTGAAGCTCGGCGAGTACACCAAGGACCTGGTGGATATCGAAATAGCGGCCCATGGCGGCACTCTCATCGAAATCCGCAAGGTGGATGGCCGTTGGGAGCCGGTGCTGGACAGCCAGTACAACCGGCGCATCACCGCCGACACGGAAATGCAGCTCTCCGGCCCCGCGGCCGGCCATGACCGCATGAAGACGAATGCCGATACCTCCGGGACGAAGGTGCTGGGCACCATCAACAACTGCGCAGGCGGCGTTACGCCGTGGGGCACCTACCTGATGGCGGAAGAAAACTTCCATGGCTATTTCATGGGCGAATTGCCGGAAGGCCATCGCGAAGCGGACAATTACCAGCGTATCGGCGTGCCGGGTGGCGAATACAGCTGGGGCCAGTTCCACGACCGCTTCGATGTCTCCAAGGAGCCGAACGAGCCCAACCGCTTCGGCTGGGTGGTCGAGGTCGATCCGCTCGACCCGAACTCCGTGCCCAAGAAGCGCACGGCGCTCGGCCGCGTGAAGCACGAGGGGGCCGAGAGCATCGTCAACAGGGACGGGCGCGTGGTTGCCTATTGCGGCGATGACGAGCGTTTCGACTATGTCTACAAATTCGTGACCGCCGGCACCTACAGCGAGCAGGATCGCGCCGCCAATATGGACCTCCTGGACGAGGGCACGCTTTATGTCGCCCGCTTCAACGAGGACGGCACGATGGAATGGATGCCGCTCGTCCATGGCCAGGGCCCGCTCACGGCCGAGAACGGCTTCGAAAGCCAGGCGGACGTCCTGATCGAGACCCGCCGCGCCGCAGACCTGCTCGGCGCCACCAAGATGGACCGGCCCGAGGACGTGCAGCCCAATCCGAAGACCGGCAAGGTCTATGTGATGCTCACCAACAACACGCGCCGCACGGAAGAGCAGGTGGACACGGCGAATCCGCGCGCGGAGAACGCCTTCGGCCATATCATCGAGATCACCGAGACCGACGGCGATTTCGCCTCCACCAAATCGACCTGGGAAGTGCTCTTGAAGTGCGGCGATCCCTCCGTTGCCGAGGTGGGTGCGAGCTTCTCCCCGGATACCACGCGCAACGGCTGGTTCGGCATGCCCGACAACTGCGCGATCGATGCCGATGGACGCCTTTGGGTGTCTACCGATGGCAACAATCAGAAGGCCACCGGCCGCACCGACGGTCTCTGGGCTGTGGACACCGAAGGTGAGGCGCGGGGAACCTCCAAGCTCTTCTTCCGCGTGCCTGTTGGCGCGGAAATGTGCGGCCCCTATTTCACGCCGGACGGTGAGACGCTGTTCCTCGCGGTGCAGCATCCGGGCGATGAGGGCCTTGCCACTTTCGAGCAGCCCGCCACCCGTTGGCCCGACTTCCAGGAAAACATGCCGGTGCGCCCGGCCGTGGTGGTTGTCACCAAGCAGGGCGGCGGCAAGATTGCCGCTGCCTGATGCCAGTCTGATCTGATGGATTGGTGCGGGGCCTTCGGGCCCCGCATTGCTTTTCGGCTAGCCTGCTGTTGGGCAGGCGATCAGCCTGCCGCGGCTTTCTGGCTGGTATTGGCGCGCGGAGGCGTATCCTCGCCCTGCACGAAATGTATCTGCCGTTGGGGGAAGGGGATGGAGATGCCGTTGGCGTCAAATGCCTGCTTGGCGGCCTTGGTGATATCGAAACGCACCGCCCAGTAATCGGTGGTCGCGGTCCAGTAGCGGACCGTTACCATGACGGCGCTGTCGCCGAGCGCGCCGACGAAGGTTTCCGGTGCTGGTACAGCGAGGACCCTCTGGTCGCCTTGCGCCAATTTCAGCAGGAGCTCCTGGGCGAGGTCGATATCGTCCTCATAACCGATGCCAATGGCAATATCGTTCCGGCGTAGGGCATTGCGCGAATAATTGGTGACGGCCTTGTTCCACAGCTCACTGTTCGGCGCCATCACATAAACCCCGTCGGCAGACTGCAATTCCGTGGCGAAGAGGCCGATTTCCTCCACCGTGCCGGCGATTCCGCCCGCGTCTATATATTCGCCCACCCGGAAAGGCTTGAGCGCCAGCAGCATGATGCCGGCGGCGATGTTCTGCAGCGTGCCCTGAAGTGCAAGGCCGATGGCGAGGCCGACAGCGCCGAGGGCAGCGATGATGCTGGCCGTCTGAACACCGAACTGCGCGAGAACGGTGACGCCAACGAGGATGAGCACGGCATAGCGGACGATCTTGGAGAGGAAGCGCCGCAGCGTCTCGTCGACGCCCGGCAGGCGACCAAGCGCGGCCCGCGTCCAGCGCGCCAGGATGCCAGCTGCGATAAAGCCGACGAGAATGAGAATGATCGCGCCGAGGATGGAAAGGGCGTAGGAGACTGCAAATTCCTGAACCTGGAGCCACGCAGCTTCGGCAGTCGTGAGGATGTTGTTTTCTGCAGCATCGAAGTCCATGCATCCCTCCGTATCTTAGCGGCGGTATACACAATGCGGAAAGGCAGAGTCGAATCAGCCGCGTGTATGGTGCCAATAAGGATCAGGTTAATGGTCCGGCCGCCACCGGCGCCGCGAATAAGCCATGATTAAGCTCTTTGCCGGACCGGGAAAATTGGAGGTCCGATATATGCCGCAGCGGACAAACTTCTTTTCCACTGGAACTGTCCGAAGGCGGTGATATGACTCGCAGCCTTGCGACCACGCGGGCGACCTCCCGCGGGCCTTACACGAGGTGATCCGCACACCCATGCATGCCGACATTCGTCCGGCTCGCGCGACCGACATCGATACGCTTGTTTCTATCGAGAACAGCGTCTTCGACACTGACCGCATTTCCCGCCGCGCCTTCCGCAGCCACCTGGCGAGCGGCACGGCCTCGCTCCTCGTTTCCGAAAAAGATGGCGCGATTGCCGGCTACGCCCTTCTGCTCTACCGCAAGGGCGGCAAAACTGCCCGGCTATATTCGATTGCCGTCGCCAACGGCCATGCTTCGGCCGGCGTCGGGCGAGGGCTGCTCGCGGCGGCGGAAAAGGCTGCCGCCGCGCGCGGCCGCCCTATTCTTCGCCTGGAGGTGCGCGAAGACAATGCGCGCGCCGTCGATCTCTACCGGCGCTCGGGCTTCCGCCCCATCGGGCGCCGCGAAAACTATTACGAGGACGGTGCCCCGGCACTGCGTTTCGAAAAGCATCTGGGAGGCTCCAAGGAGCAATGAGCTGGGTCATTCTCACCGGCAGACAAAGCGACCTCGACCAGGTCGCAACCCCGCACAAGATCATAACCAGCCGCGATTACCTGGCACATCCGGCCCTTTTCCGGGGACAGCGGCCCAAGATCATCAACCTGTCGAACAGCTACGCCTATCAGAGCCGCGGCTATTATGCCTCGCTGCTGGCGAGCTCGCGCGGCCACAAGGTGATTCCCTCGGTCGAAACGATGATCGATCTTTCCGGCCGCAAGCTCTACGAAAACGCGCTGCCGGAACTCGAACAGGCGCTCAACAGGTGCCGTAAGGAGCTGGGAGGAGGCTTCCCGTCCACCGTGGCGGTGTTTTTCGGCATCGGCCCCTCCAAAGCCTGGGACCGTTTCGCGCGCCTGCTATTCGATTGGTTCCGCGCGCCGGCGCTGGAGGTGGCGATCGAGGAAGGCGAATGGGCGACCATCAAGAAGATCGGCTTCCTGCCGCTGGCGCGCATGAAGAACGACGAGAAGGCGCGGTTCCTCGCCAGCCTCGACAATTACACGAACCGGCAGTGGCGGGACACCAAAACGCGTACGCCCTCGCGCTATACCTTCGCCACTCTGGTGGACCCGCAGGAGGTGCTGCCGCCTTCTAGCATCGGCTCGCTCAAGCACTGGTCGCGGATCGCCGAGAAAATGGGCGTGGAGGTGGAGCCGATCACGAGAAAGGACCTGCCGAAGCTCGCCAACTATGATGCGCTGTTCATCCGCGAGACGACCTCCATCTCCACTCACACCTACCGTTTCGCCCGCCGGGCGCAGCAGGAGGGCATGCCGGTCATCGACGATCCGCTGTCAATGATACGCTGCACCAACAAGGTCTATCTGAACGAGCTGATGCTCTATAACCGCGTATCCGTGCCGCCGACGGTGATGATTTCCGGGCCGGGGGATCTGGAGACAGCCGCCGACACGCTTGGGTTTCCACTCGTGCTCAAGATCCCCGACAGCGCTTTTTCACGCGGTGTGAAGAAGGCGGGGAATCTGGCGGAGCTGAAAGAGCTCGCCACCAAGTGGCTGGAGGATTCCGATCTGCTAATCGCGCAGAAATTCCTGCCTACCGAGTTTGACTGGCGCATCGGCGTGCTGGGCGGCGAGCCGCTTTTTGCGGTGCAGTATCTAATGGCGAAGAAGCATTGGCAGATCGTCAATCACGAGCGGCGCGGCAAGCCGGACGAGGGCGGATTCCGCACCTTTACCCTGCAGGAAACCCCGCGCGAGGTGATCGATATCGCCGTGAAGGCTGCCCGCTGTATCGGGGACGGGCTCTACGGCGTCGATATCAAGGAGACGCCGGACGGGATCTACGTGATCGAGGTGAACGACAATCCCAACCTGGACCACGGCTGCGAGGATTCGGGCGAGAAGGACCAGGTCTGGATGCGGCTCACCCAATGGTTCATCGACCGGCTGGAACGGCAGGGGAGATAAATCACGCTGCCTTGCGTCGCGACTTCTCGACGGCCTCGAAGCGGGCGAGATATGAAGCCTGGGCGCGCCGGGCGGGTTTCGGCTCAAGATCAAGCGTTTCCGCCGTGAATCCGCGCGGACGGCCGAAGAAGCGGGACGCTTCGCCATGGGCAAAGCCCGCAAGCTCCGTCGCTTCGAAATAGGCGGCGATGCAATCGGCCTTCTTGATTTCGGCCTTGAGCTTCGGCGGCGTGTCCGCCGGCAATCCGAAGCGCAGGTGGATTGCGCCATGCAGCCGCTTCTCCACGGACTTGTAGTCTTCGCCGAGCGTCGCCTTGAAAGGCGAGATCATGTCACCGATCACATATTCCGGGGCATCGTGCAGGAGGGCGGCAAGCAACCAGTCGGCGGGCGCCTCCACATGCATCGTGCGGAAAATGTGCTCTACGAGCAGCGAATGTTGCGCGACGGAGAACGCATGGTCGCCCTTTGTCTGGCCATTCCAGCGCGCCACGCGTGCAAGCCCGTGTGCGATGTCCGCGATCTCTATGTCGAGCGGCGAGGGATCAAGGAGATCGAGCCTGCGGCCCGAGAGCATGCGCTGCCAGGCGCGCGCGGCGGTCTGGCCCGCCATCAGGCGGTCTCCGCCGGGCCATCGGGAACGGAAATGGTGAACTTCGCGAAAGCCGGCACTTTCAGCGAAAGCGCGGCCTCGCCCGCGAGGATTGGATTGCCTGCCTGAATGGCCTCCGCCGCGCGGTCGATGCGCAGGATCGCCAGCCCGTCGGCGTCGCAAACGGTGCCGAGCGCGCCGATTGCGCGGCCATCCGCTGTGATCTGGCTGCCGGAAGCGGGCAGGGCCTTGTCACCTCGCACGATCACAAGTCGCCTGCGCGCCGTGCCGCGGTGATGCATGCGCGAGACGACCTCCTGTCCCACATAGCAGCCCTTCTTGAGTCCTACGCCGCCGTTCTGGTCGAAGAGGATTTCATGGGGGAAAGCATCCCCAAGATCGTAATCCCTGCCGCTTTCCGCAACTCCGTGTTCGACGCGCAGACGGTCCCACGCGGAGATGTCGGCGCTTCCCTCATCAGCACTGCCATAGCGGCGCGCAACCTTCAGCGCTTCTGGAAAGCGCCGGTCCACGACGGACATTGAATCAGTTTGTGAGCTTAGTGAATCATTTCCCCAGGAAACGGAGATAACCGCATTGTTATCGATGGATAATTCCGCCTTTGCCCGCAGCCGGTACAACATCAGGCGCTTCAGAAAATCCTGCGCCAGATCGCTGCGGCAGTCGAGACGGAACCCGTCCTGTCCGGTGCGCGAGATCAGGAAATCGAAAAGGATTTTTCCCTGCGGCGTCAGCAGCGCACCGGGCCGCGCTTCGTCTTGTCCGAGCGCGGAAAGGTCGGTGGTTATGATATTCTGCAGCAGCGCCTCGGCATCCGGCCCGGCGGCAAGGAGAACGGTGCGGTCGGAAAGCTCAACACTCGGCATGGCATCGAATCCGGTCTCGGCGGCTTTCTGCTACGTAAGCCTCCCTGGCGTGCGGAGCAAGCGGACCCGTATCAGTCTCCAGCCACGAAGAACAGCCAGCGCCCGTCCGGCGTGATGGCCGAGCGATAAAAAATGTAAGCGCCGAAATTCTTCATCTCTTCATAATCGCTCGCCGTCAGCAGCGTGAAAAGCTCCACCTTCTGCTGCGGTGACAGCTCATCGAGCGGAAAGGCGAAGAAATAGGGCCAGACATAGTATTCGTTCTCCGCACCGGCATTGAGATGCACGAAGCCGGATTCCATGACCTCCAGCAGAATGGCCATGATCTCCTGGCCTTCTTCGTCGCCTGAGATCTGGCGGAGGAAATCGATCGGATCGCCTTCGAGATTGCCCAGCAGCAGTTGGGTGGCGCTGTCGCCGCTGCCGATAAGCGGCCTCAGCTTTTCAATGTCACCGCTCTTGCAGGCATCGATGATGAGCTGCCGCATGCGGCGCACTGGCTCGGGCAGGCGGCTGAGGTCGTAAATCACCTCCGGTGGCTCCTCGCCGGGAGTGGTGTCGGGGCGCGCTACATCTCCCGACCTTTCCTCGGCGCCGACTGTGGAGTCCTCACCCGATTCCTCTGAAAGCGTGGGCGCGGACAGAAGGTCGGGATTCCCTTCGGATGCTCCTCCAGGCTGTTGCTGCACTGGCCGGTATTCAGGGAAAGTATCGTTCAGCGCGAGGGATTTGCCTGGCAGCCAGAAAAGCGCGGCCAGGGCCAGCGCCACCGCGTAAGCTCTGCAGGAAGGGGGAGGGGTCGGCATTCGCGCCACCTTTGTTGACGGTTTCGAGCCGTAGATGGCCCGGCCCCACGAATAGCCAAAGTGGGCCGCAAGCTCAATGGCGGCTCTGTTGCGGCAGGAAATCACCCAGGAGCACTCGCCGGCGCATGGTGTCGAGCAGTTCGAGAAGCTTTTCTTCTTCTCCGCTTTTCCCCAACTCTCCGAGCGCGGTGGCAAGCGCGGCCTCCGCGATAATCTCCGGTTCTATGCCCGCCAGAAGCCCCTCGGCCCAGGCAGCACTGTGGCATTCAGCACAGGTCGTGCGCTTTTCTTCCTCGATCAGCGCTTCGATATCGGCAACAGTCATATGCATGAAACACCACCCGATCCGAGGCGCCGGGATCTCCGCGCCTGTCCCAATCTATCCCTAGTCTATAGCGGTAACATGAAAAATGCGGCGGGACGGAGACAGTGTTCGAGGTGGTAAAGGAAAGGTAAAAGTTTAATGATCGGACAAAAGCGCAGGCTTAATTTCCGTAGCGGCGCGTAATTTCGTCCGTCAATGTCTCACCTTCCTTCATGTAGCGATCGATTGCCTGCACGGCGGCGTCGGTACAATTCGTATAGACGCCCGCGAATGCGCGATATCCTCGATTGAAGCTTGCGGTCAGCTTAGCCCTGCGTTCTTCCGAGGGCGCTTCCGCCTGCAGCAGGGACTCCATGCGTTCCCGCCAGACCGGTTCCTCCTCCCCGCAAAGCCCGCGCAGAAAATGGACGGAGCCCAGGATCTCGGCAAGCCGCATGAGCTGCGGATCGTAGGGCACCTGAGCGGCCGCTTGTGAGAGCGAAAAGGTGGAGGCCAGGACGGCGGCCGAAAGAAGCTTCAAAATGGTTTTCATGAAAGGATCTTGTTTCTAAATTCCGGCAGCGCTCACAGTCGACCGGGCGAGGATATCTTCGGCTATTTCCAGTGTGCTCTCGGTTATGGGGAGGCTTCGCATTTCCTCGATCCTGTACCAGCCGACGAGGTCTGCATCGTCTCCGGCTCGCGCTATGCCTTCCACCTCGTGGGCTTGAAACACCTGGAGACGGTAGCGCCGCCCATTCTCAGTTCCGAACGTAACCTCCCGAAACAAGGTGACTTCCCCGGCGGTAAGCCCCGTTTCCTCATAAAGTTCCCGGCGCACGGCAGCGGCTGTTGCCTCTCCGCCTTCCACACGCCCGCCCGGAAACGCGAAGAGCCCTTTCGCGGGCTCGTTTCCTCGACGCACGAGCAGAAAGCGGCCGTTCGACAGCACAGCCAACGAAACAGCTTGGATTTCGCCTTCGTCCATCGTTACATCCCCGATCTCGGATTCTACTCTAAGCACATCTGTGGCGAGAATGCCGCCCAGATCTGGGCGAGGTGAAAAATGTGCGGACGGTTTGCGCTGACGGCACAAACAAAGGAAGTGGAGATGTTCCTCGGCCTTGCCGGGCTGGAGGATTTCCCTCCCCGGTTCAACATCGCCCCCACCCAGCCGATTTTGATGGTGATCGGCGCATCGCGGCCGGAAGGCTCGAACCTGCCGCCCCGGAAATCGGCGTTGGTGCGCTGGGGGTTTCTTCCGGGCTGGGCGAAAAATCCCAGGGACATGCCGCTTCTCATCAATGCGCGTTCGGAAAGCGCGGCGGAAAAGGCCGCCTTCCGCGCCGCGATGCGGCATCGGCGGACACTTGTTCCCGCATCAGGTTTTTATGAATGGCGGCGGGAAGGCAAAGGCCGGGCGCAGCCTTTCTGGGTTCGGCCGAGGAGCGGCGGGATCGTGGCCTTCGCGGGGCTCATGGAAACCTGGTCCGAGCCTGGCGGCAGCGAGCTCGATACGGGAGCCATACTGACGACGGTGGCGAATCGCGACCTCGCTTCGATCCACCCGCGCATGCCGCTTGTGATTCGTCCCGAGCATTTCTCAAGATGGCTCGATTGCGTAAGGTACGAGCCGCGCGACATGGCGGACCTGCTGGCGCCAGTTGAGCCGGGCTTCTTTGAGGCCATTCCCGTTTCCGAAAAGGTCAACAGCGTCTCCAATGTGGGGCCGGATCTGCAGGAAAGGGTGGAGACGCAGGCGGAAGATGAGCCGGCCAGGGAGGATGGGCAGCTAAGCCTTTTTTAGGCTGTAGCGGCCACTTTTTTCCGGGGCGCGTTCTTGACGCGTTGATCGGCGGCATTGCGGCCGCGCTTGGATCAGATCTCGTCCTCGCGCGGCTCGTATGAGGGCTTCGGCTCTTCTTTCTTCTGCTTCGGCTTGCAGAGCAAGGCCGCGTTGATCGCGGCCGGGCCGACCCGCCGATACTTTCGGACGAGTTCGGGCTTCGCCGCCTCTTCTTCCTCGGACTTCTGTGCTCGGTTCTCTGTGGCGCTATCAATGGCCATGACACTGCCTGACTGGTTCACGTTTGCTCGTTAACTGGGAACGGATTCCGACGAAATCATGTTCCATGAGCGTGCGACCCATCGCCCGATGAGAGTCTCGCGGAAGGCTTAATACTTCCTTGCGGTGGTGTTGCGCGCGAACCACAGCTGATCGCGCTTGACGCGGGCATCGGTCGAGGCGATAAGAGCGGCGATGAAAACGCTGTTCGCCATTATCGGCATTTGCATTATCGGCTAGCGCTTCTCCGCTGGTCCGGTCGTTTTCGCCTTCCTTTCCCGATACGAAAAACGCCCAGGCCAGCCGGCCGGAGCGCCGCATGGATGTTGTTATCACAGGATCGGGCATGTCTGACGGGTTCAAGGCACTGAAGCTCTACAACACGCTGACGCGGCGCGACGAGGAGTTCGTGCCCCTCGATCCGGCGAATGTGCGCATGTATGTCTGCGGGCCCACGGTCTACGACTTCGCCCATATCGGCAATGCGCGACCGGTGATCGTCTTCGACGTCCTCTTCAGGCTCCTGCGCCAACTCTACGGCGATGACCACGTCACCTATGTCCGCAACATCACGGACGTTGATGACAAGATCAACGCCCGCGCATTGCGTGACTTCGGCGAGGACATTACCGCGGGCAGGCTCACGCTCAACGAGGCCATCCGCCGCGTGACCGAGCGCACGGCGGCGCAATTTCATGCGGATGTGGCCGCACTCGGCTGCCTTGCTCCTACCCATGAGCCGCGCGCGACGGAATTCGTGCTGCCGCGGACGGATGGCAAGGCCGATATGGCAAGCTTGATTCAAACTCTCATCGACCGCGGCCATGCCTATGCGGCCAAAGGAGAAATCCTGTTCGATACGGCCTCCATGCCGGATTATGGCCAGCTTTCCAAGCGCCGGCTGGAAGACCAGCAGGCAGGCGCGCGCGTGGCCGTGGACCCGCATAAGAGGAACCCGTCGGATTTCGTTCTCTGGAAGGAATCTTCGGCCGAGGAGCCGGGCTGGGAAGGGCGCTTCACCTTCGAGGGAAAGCCGCTCGTCATCCGCGGCCGCCCCGGCTGGCACATCGAATGCTCCGCCATGTCGGCGGCGTATCTGGGCGAGGTGTTCGATATCCACGGCGGCGGGCTCGACCTGATCTTCCCGCACCACGAGAACGAGATTGCCCAATCGCGCTGCGCCCATGGCACGCCGGTGATGGCCAATTACTGGCTGCACAACGGCTTTGTGCAGGTGGAGGGCAAGAAGATGGCCAAGTCCGAAGGCAACTTCGTCACCATCCACGACCTGCTGGCGACGGAGAATTTCGGCGGCCGCAAATGGCCCGGCGAGGTGCTGCGGCTCGCGATCCTCATGACCCATTACCGCGAGCCGCTCGACTTCTCATTGCGCAAGCTTGAGGAGGCGGAGGCTGTGCTCGACGGCTGGTACCGGGTGGTGGGAGACGCCAAGCACCAAGAGGGCGATAGCGGCGCGGTACGGCGCGCGCTTCTTGATGATCTCGGAACGCCCGCAGCGATCACGGTTCTGCACGACCTGCGGGCGCAGGCGGCGAGGGGAAGCGAGGCCGCAAAGGCGGACCTTAAGGCGAATGCCGTGCTTTTGGGATTGCTGACGCAGTCTCAGGACCAGTGGTTTTCTGGCAAGGCGGCGGATGCGGCGATTGATGAGGCGGCGGTGGAAGAGCGCGTGGCTGCTCGCCTCTCCCTCCTTCGCGCGAAGAATTTCCCTGAGGCCGATCGCATCCGGGAGGAACTGTCGGGCCGCGGGATCCAGCTCATGGACTATAAGGATCCCGAAACCGGCGAGCGCCGGACGAAATGGGAGGTGAAGCGGTGAGCGCGGAGCTGGCGACCCCCCTCTGCCCTGCCGGGCACGCTCTCAAGGGGCGTATGCTGGCGGAACAGCGCCCCCCTCTGGCCTGCCGGCCATCTCCCCCACAGGGGGGGAGATCAGCCTTCAGGATCGTCCACGCCAATCTTGAAGAAGCGGATCGTAGGGAGCCAGCATCGCGATTATCCGATCTCCCCCCTTGTGGGGGAGATGGCCGGCAGGCCAGAGGGGGGCAACACAGTGCACCGGCCTTCACGATTTTTCCTGCGCGGGAGGGCTGGTGATGCCGCATACGCCGGTCCCTGGACGCAATCGCCGCAACGCGAAGGCGATGCGCAACGCGATGACGGACGCCGAGCTGAAGCTCTGGAATTCTCTACGTGCGCACCGGCTCGCAGGTCTTGGGTTCCGGCGCCAAATGCCAATCGCCGGCTATATTGCTGATTTCGCATGTCCAGCCGAGGAATTGATTGTGGAAGTTGATGGTTCGCAGCACGGCGAGCCGAATACCGCGCGGCGAGATGAACTACGAACCGCGCGCCTGAAAGCAGATGGCTGGACCATCCTTCGCTTCTGGAATGACGAAATCCTGCGCGATATTGACGGCGTCTGCCGCCACATCGTGGCCGCAGCGGGATTGATCGCAGGAGATGCGGCCAGGGCCGGAGTGCTGCATGAGAAGGAGCTGACGCAATGATCGATCACATCGGCATCAAGGTTGCGAATTTCGATCGCGCGAAGGCATTTTACGATCAGGCGCTCGCGCCATTGGGTGCAAGCCTCATGATGATGGTGCCCACGGAATATACCGGCGGGGTGAAGGTCGGCGGCTATGGCCGCGACCGGCCGGTCTATTGGCTGCACGAGACGGGCAGCTCGGGCGAGGCGAAGCATGTCGCCTTCACCGCCCGCACGAGAGATGAGGTCGACGCTTTCCATCAGGCGGCAATCGCCGCCGGAGGCAAGGACAATGGCGCGCCGGGCCTGCGTCCGCATTACCATCCCAATTACTACGGCGCATTTGTTCTCGACCCGGACGGCAACAATATTGAAGCGGTCTGCCACGCGCCGGCATAAGCGGCGGCAAGGAGCTTTGCGATGAGCCTCGACAATCAACCGGTCTACACCGGCGGCTGCCAGTGCGGCGCGGTGCGCTTTCGCATCGAAGGCGCGCTGGGCGAACCTTCCATCTGCCACTGCCGCATGTGCCAGAAGGCGTTCGGCAATTTTTATGCGCCGCTGGTCTCCGCGCGCAAGGCGAAGCTGGAGTGGACCCGCGGCGAGCCGAAACGCTTCCAATCCTCCAATCACGTAAAGCGCGGGTTCTGCGCGGAATGCGGCACCCCGCTGACCTATGAGGCGCCGGACGGGATCGCGCTTGCCATCGGCGCTTTCGATCATCCGGAAGAGGTCGCCCCGCGCATCCAGTGGGGAATCGAGGGCAAGCTGCCCTATGTCGACACGCTCCATACCTTGCCGGGTCATGCGACGATGGAGGATACCGGCGCCACGGAATTTCTGGCCGATCTCGTTTCCTATCAGCATCCTGACCACGATACCGATCAATGGCCGCCATTGAGGACGAAATGACCACGTTGCACCGCTTCCATCCAGAATTGAGGTCCGGTGAGACCGGCAGGCCGGAGGGGGATGCTTGCGCATCCAGCCTTAGATGAAAGAACGCATCTATCTCTTCGATACCACCTTGCGCGACGGACAGCAGACTCCGGGCGTGGACTTTTCCGTTGAGGACAAGATCGCCATCGCGCAGCTGCTCGATGAGCTCGGCGTTGATTATGTCGAGGGCGGATATCCCGGCGCCAACCCGACCGACACGGAGTTTTTCTCCAAAAAGCGCACGCGACGCGCCGCCTTCGTGGCGTTCGGAATGACAAAGCGGCCGGGGATCTCTGCCGCCAACGATCCGGGCCTTGCGGCGCTTACGCAAGCTGAGAGCGATGCGGTCTGCTTTGTCGCCAAAAGCTGGGATTATCACGTGCGGGTCGCCCTCGGCGCGACCAATGAAGAGAATTTGGAGTCAATCCGCTCTTCCGTGGCTGCTGCGCGCGCGGCCGGAAGGGAAGCCATAGTCGACTGCGAGCACTTCTTCGACGGCTACAAGGCCAATCCGGACTACGCGCTCGCCTGTGCGCTAGCCGCCTATGAGGCGGCGTGCCGCTGGGTGGTGCTATGCGACACCAACGGCGGAACGCAGCCGAGGGAAGTGCGCGAGATCGTGTCGGCGGTCATCGCAGCCGGCATTCCCGGCTCGCATCTTGGCATCCATGCCCATGACGATACCGGCCAGGCGGTCGCGAATTCCCTGGCCGCGGTCGAGGCGGGCGTAAGGCAGATCCAGGGCACCCTTAACGGCATCGGCGAGCGGTGCGGGAACGCCAATCTCGTCACGATCATTCCCACGCTGATGCTCAAGCCGGTCTATGCCGAACGCTTCGAGGTGGGCATAGCCGAGGACGAGCTGAAACGCATCTCGCGCATTTCGCATGCTTTCGACGAGCTCCTGAACCGGGCGCCCGATACGCAGGCGCCCTTTGTGGGCACGTCCGCCTTCGCGACCAAGGCGGGAATCCACGCCTCGGCGATCCTGAAAGACCCGCAGACCTACGAGCATGTGCTGCCTGAGCGGGTAGGCAACACGCGACGGGTGATGGTCTCTGACCAGGGAGGAAAGTCCAACTTCATCGCCGAGCTTACACGGCGCGGGATTCAGGTGGAGAAGGCAGATCCCCGGCTCGACACGCTGATTGCGCTGGTGAAGGAGCGCGAGGCGCAAGGCTATGCCTATGAGGGCGCGGATGCGAGCTTCGAGCTTCTGGCGCGCCGCATACTTGGAAAGGTGCCCGAATTCTTCAAGGTGGATGGCTTCCGCTGCATGGTGGAGCGCCGGTTCGACGCCAATGGCAACCTGAAGACCGTCTCCGAGGCTGTAGTGCGCGTGACGATCGACGGGGAGACGCGGCTCTCGGTCGCGGAAGGGCACGGCCCCGTGAACGCGCTTGACGTCGCGCTTCGGAAGGACCTCGGCAAATTTCAGTCGGAAATCGAGGATATGACCCTTACGGACTATAAGGTGCGGATCCTCAATGGCGGCACCGAGGCCGTCACGCGCGTTTTAATCGAATCCCATGACGCTGCGGGGGACCGCTGGTGGACCGTGGGCGTTTCCGACAACATCATCGATGCGTCCTTTCAAGCGCTGATGGATTCCATTGTCTATAAGCTGGTGAAGAACCGGGAAAGGACCGGCCTCGCGGCCGAATGACATGACCGAGACAGTGGCAGTTCCACCGCCAAGCAAGGGCGACTCTGCCCAAGGTTTTCTGTTTGCCTTTTCGGCATATTTCTTATGGGGCCTGCTTCCCATCTTTCTCAAGATGGTTGCGCATATTCCGCCTATGGAAGTGGTTGCGCATCGCGTTGTATGGTCCGTGCCGATCGCGGCCGTGGTGCTGCTCCTCCTTGGCCGCACCGCCGATGTCCGCAAGGCTCTCCGCTCGCCGCGGACCTTGTTGCTGGCCGCTTTGACCGCTTCGCTCATTACAGCCAATTGGGGCCTTTATGTCTGGGCAATTGCAACAGACCGTGCGCTCGACACCGCCCTCGGTTATTACATCAACCCGCTTGTTTCCATCGCCATGGCGGCGGTGTTCCTGGGCGAGAAATTCACCCGGCTGCAGCTCGCCGCAGTTGCGCTTGCGACTGCTGCGGTGGCGGTGCTGACAATCGAAAGCGGCGGATTGCCATGGCTATCGCTGATGATCGCCATGACATTTGCTGTCTACGGCTTCCTTAGAAAGACCCTGCCAATCGGCCCGAGCCAGGGTTTCTTCCTCGAAGTGCTCATTCTCAGCGTGCCGGCTCTTGCCTATATCGCCTGGCTGCAATGGACGGGGCAGGGACACTTCGGCCTCGGGCAGCCGGAGAATATGGTGCTGCTTCTGGCCTGCGGGCCCGTAACCGCATGCCCATTCCTTCTATACGCCTTTGGCGCCAAGGCTTTGCGCTACGCGACGATCGGCATCATGCAGTATATCGCGCCAAGCATGGTTTTCATTACGGCCGTTTTCATTTTCAAGGAGCCTTTCAGCCGCGTCCAGGCCTTCACCTTCGCCCTCATCTGGATCGCGCTGGCGCTTTACACCTGGCCGATGCTCCGTGGGGCAAAGGTCAAAGCCGTTCAATAATCGCGGGGTCACCCTCGGAAGGGGAGCCGGTGCCCATAAGTGCCGGCACGATTTCGTCCACGTGATCGATGACGAGCGGTTTCACGCGGTGTCCGGTATGGATGAAGCCTTCCGCTCTCATATGTTCCAGAAGCGACATAAGAGGCGCCCAGAAGCCGTCGATATTGGCGAAAACGATGGGTTTCTCGTGCCGGCCGAGTTGGGCCCAGGTCATGATCTCGACGATCTCCTCCACCGTCCCGATGCCGCCCGGAAGTGCGATGAAGGCGTCGGAATGGTCGAACATCAGATGCTTGCGCTGGTGCATGTCCTCGGTGACGATGAGGTCGTCGAGGCTGGTATGCGCGTTTTCGGTCGCTTCCCATTTTATCAGGAAGCGCGGAATGATGCCCGTGACCTTGCCTCCCTTTTCCAGGCACCCGGCGGCGACCGCCCCCATGATGCCTTTGGTTCCTCCGCCATAAACGAGACGGATGCCTGCTTGCGCAAGCGCATTGCCGAGCCTTCGGCCGGCGGTGAGATAGCCGTCGCCGCGGCCCGTGGAAGAGCCGCAGTAGACGCAAACGGATGTGATCGCTTTCATGTGAGCATTGGTGATTGGCTTGGCGAGCCGGGTCAAGTGACTATTGTCATCTGTCGAGGGAGCAACAAAGCCGGGTGAATGCCGGGACTTCAAGGGACCTCGCCTTGTCCTTGGCTGCAAAAAGAGATAGACCGGCTGGTAACGACAAAGAGTTTGAAACATGGTTCTCACTCCGCTTAAAGCGTTGCTTGTCATCGCGGGAGTCTTGGTCGCCGGGGGTCTCGTTTATTTCACCGGCATTTTCAATTCGCAGACCGAGCAATCGCAGGCGGTGGTGGATTCTCACGCCCCCACAGAGGCTGCGGAAGGCGCAACCGCAACAGGTGGCGAGCCTGGCGATGCTCCGATCGTGGCCGAGGCGGGCGACCAGCGGGCCGCCACCGACGAGCAGGTGATCGTTCCTGCCTTCGATCTCCTGCGCGTTGAGCCTGACGGCTCGCTCGTGATTGCCGGCAGGGCCGTTGCCGGGGCCGAAGTGGAAATCGTCAGCGGCTCCTCCTTGCTTGCCAAGACGACCGCCGGTCCCACCGGGGATTTCGCGGCGGTCCTCGACAAGCCGTTAAAACCCGGCGAGCACAATATCGTGCTGCGTGCCACGTCGAAGGACAATGTGGCCGCGACGTCCCTTGAAACCGCGATCGTTTCTGTTCCCACCGCGGAGAATGGCCAGGTGGTCGCTCTCGTCCAGCAGCCGGGCGAGCCCAGCCGGCTAATCACAACGCCTGAGGCTGAGGCGCCGCCGTCTGGCGAGACCGCGGGATTGGACGAGCGGCAGAAGAATGCGCCAGCTTCAGGCCAGGACGGAGCGGTGCAGGCCGGCGGTGCCACGCAATCGATGGGGCCGGAAAGCGGTGCCGGCAGCATCCCCCAGTCTTCCGAGATCGCGGAGGCCAAGCCGGGCGAGACATCCGGCTCGCATGCCAGCGGGGAGGCTGCCCAGGAAGGCCCGGCTCAGGCGGAAATGCCGTCTGACACGCCGAACAAGGACGAGCCCTTCATCGAAGCGGTGGAGATCGACGGGCGGAACGTTTTTGTTGCCGGGCGGGCGGCGCCCGGGCGCACGATGCGCATTTATGCCAATGACATCCTGCTCGGTCAGGCCACCGTATCGCCGGAGGGTCGTTTCCTGATTGAGGCCGAGCGCGATTTGCCGGTGGGGGACTATATTATTCGAGCGGATGTGCTCGCGGAC
Source organism: Chelativorans multitrophicus (assembly GCF_011317445.1). Lineage (GTDB taxonomy): Bacteria > Pseudomonadota > Alphaproteobacteria > Rhizobiales > Rhizobiaceae > Chelativorans > Chelativorans multitrophicus. The sequence goes on along the minus strand of NZ_JAAAPL010000001.1, from coordinate 576,647 downwards.
GATGAAGGTACGGTAATCGCGCGGGCGGCGGTACCGTTTGAGCGCCATGAAGGCGAAAAAATCGCCGCGGTGGCGCCTCGGTCGCTGGCGCAGACGCCCCCCGCGCAGGGAGCTTCCCATGCCGGAGAGACGCGGCAGGATGCCCGCGCGGCGGGTGAGGGACTGCCGGACGGCGCCACCCGCCCGGACGCTCGCGAGCTGGCGGAAACTGGGCCAAACGCCGGCAACGGCAACATGTCCCGGTCCGGCGCTGTTGAAGATCGACTGGGTGACCGGGTCGCGTCGGCCGGGGGAAACGAATTGCGATCCGATGACCGCAATCTCGGTCGGGATTCCTCTGAAGTCACTTCGCCGCCTCTTGAGCCGGTGGGCGGCTCCGTCATCATTCGGCGCGGTGATACGCTCTGGCAAATCTCGCGCCGTATCTATGGACGCGGCATCCGCTACACCACGATCTATCTGGCCAACCAGAGCCAGATCCGGGATCCGGACCGGATTTGGCCCGGCCAGGTTTTCACCGTCCCCAATCAGACGCGGGAGGGGGAGCGGGCGGATATGGATGCTGCCGGTGCCGAGGAGCAAAGGGATTATTCAACGAGTTCTCGCTGATCGAACACGACAAAGCCGATGTCCCTTGTCGGTGTGAAGTTGTCCCGCTCGACCTTGAACGTTGTTGTTCCCGTTTTCCTGACCCCGTCTATGCAAAGCGAGAGGATCGCGTCGGGCCTGATCTTGTCGATCGTCAACTCGAAATGACCGATCGGCCCCTTCCAGTTTGCTCCGGTCTTTAGGATGTAGCTCACCTCATAGGCGAACACGTAAGACTTATAATCGCCGTTTGAGTTGGCCTTTGCCGCGCTTTGGAGGAGGCGCCGCACTCCAGCCTTTGTCGTGTCGTCCAGACAATATGACGTCCCATATTCCTCCGATAGCCGATCCAATTCGCCATCGTCCCCGACAAAGAATGAAGAGCCGACGACCGGCTGGTATTGATGTTCCACCACGACTGCCTTTTGAGCCGGGAAGGTCTGCTCCCAATGAAAGGTCGCGTGCAGATTCCAGGACGGGGAAACGTCATCGGCCGTTTCAACCGTATCGCTAAGCTGTTCGAGAACGCCCTGTTCCACGAGCCGTCTTAAAGCCTCGCGCGGCACGGCTTTGATCTTCTCTTCCCAGGAGGGAAGATACGCGTTAAGCGGCAGGCCAATCGCTCGCACAGCCGCCGTGACATCGGTGCCGTTATCCAGGACGGCTCGCTGCTCGAGCGCCGGCGCCAGGCGCTGGCCATCGACCGTTACAGTAAAGCCGACGAAGTTCTCGTCCTGGGAATCCGGCAGTTCAAAATTGTCAGCGGGACCAAAGGAAACGATGGGTAGCGGGAAGGCAACACGCGTCGTAACGTCCTTGTCTGTATCGTTTCGGAAAACGTAGCGAACACGGATTTCCTCTGGCGACAGGAAGAGCTTCTCTTCCTCCATGACGATATCGTCGGATGTAGTGATCTCCAATCCGCCGGCGCCGAGCACGGCGGTGCTGTCATTTGCCGACGCCGGGAAGGCAATCATGAAAGCGCAAAGAAGCAGTATGGGTTGAAATACTAAGGATCGTATTTTCATGTATTGTTCGTTCGAATTTGAGGCAAAAGACAACATTCATTTTACATGACGATAACTGTCCTAATCAGATTGTAAAACCATCGGCGGTGTAAGCCAAGTGAACATTCGTAACAAGTTGAGAGGCAAGCGTGCGATCCGGCCGATGCCCGACTCTTTTCCGGTCCGCTGAGGAGGCAATTGTGCGAAAGTTGGTCAGCGGAGTATTGCAAGATTGGCTTGCATCGTATATCGACGATGAACGATGAACGAACGCCAACCAAAGATTGCATTTGAATGCTGCTCGCCGGAAGCGCTGGCGCGCGGCCTAGCCGCTCTTTCCCACCCTGTACGCATCGAGATTCTTCGCCAGCTTTCTGGCGCCGAGGCGTGCTGCTGCAAGGATGTCGCAGGCCGGCTGCCGCTGGCTCAATCCACAGTGTCGCAGCATCTCAAAGTGCTTCTTGAGGCAGGTCTGTTGCGGGTACGCCCTCAGGCGCAGCGCTCCAATTATACGGTGGACCGCGAAGCGCTACGAGCGCTTTCCGCTGCCATCAGCAATCTTCTGTCCGAATGCACCGCCGCCGCGGACGCATCGCAAATCGAGAAGAATTGAGCCCTATGCCTTCCAAGACCGTTTCCGCCGACTCCGGCTCCCTGCTGAGCACGCTCGCCAATTTGTGGCCCTATATCTGGCCGTCCAGCAGGCCGGATCTCAAGGCGCGGGTGGCTATTGCCGGCGTTTTCCTTTTGCTCGCCGAGGTGGTGCTGGTCCTCGTACCCTTCTTCTACAAATGGGCAACGAACACCCTGTCTGGCAGTAGCGCGCTGCCGGCCTATCTGCCAGCCTTTCTCGCTGCGCCGCTGATGCTTGTGGTTGCCTATAATCTCATGCGCATCACCAACATTGGCCTGGAGCAGTTCAACAGCGCGCTATTTGCGCGCGTCGGGCAGAACGCCGTTCGCCAGCTTGCGCATCGCACCTTCGTTCATATGCATTCCCTGTCGCTGCGCTTCCATCTGGAGCGCAAGACGGGAGGACTCTCGCGCATCATCGAGCGCGGCGTGAAGGGCATTGAGGCCATCGTGCGGCTGGCGCTGCTGAGTGCGGTGCCGACGGTCATCGAGTTCTCGCTCGTCGCCATCATCTTTGCACTGAATTATGGATGGCAATATGTGGCGATCATGGCGGTGACCGTCTGGCTCTATGTCTGGTTCACGATCAAGGCGAGCGACTGGCGCATCCATATCCGGCGCCAGATGAACGAGTCCGACACGGAGGCGAACACAAAGGCGATCGACTCGTTACTGAATTTCGAGACGGTGAAATATTTCAACAACGAGGCGATGGAGGCACGCCGCTTCGACGCTTCCATGGCGCGGTACGAGGAGGCGGCCACCAGGACCTGGACCTCCCTTGGCTGGCTTAATTTTGGCCAGGGCGTGATCTTTGGGCTGGGCATGATGGCCTCCATGGGCCTTTCCGCGTGGGAAGTTACGCGGGGTACGCAAACCGTGGGCGATTTCGTATTCATCAATGCCATGCTGATGCAGCTCTCCGTGCCGCTCAATTTCATCGGCTTTATGTACCGGGAGATCCGCCAGGGGCTGACGGACATCGAACAAATGTTCGATCTGCTCGACGTGCCGCCGGAAGTGAAGGACAAGCCGGGCGCCGGGCCGCTGAAGGTCGGGGAAGGCCGGGTGCAATTCGAGAACGTCTCCTTCGCCTATGATGCGAACCGGCCGATTCTGAAGGGCATCAGCTTCGAGATCCCGGCGGGTAAAACGGTTGCCGTGGTCGGACCGTCGGGAGCGGGCAAGTCGACGATCTCCCGTCTGCTTTTCCGGTTCTACGACATAAATCAGGGACAGATCCTGATCGACGGCCAGAATATACAGGATGTGACCCAGGAAAGCCTGCGCGCGGCAATCGGCATGGTGCCGCAGGATACGGTGCTCTTCAACGACACGATAGCCTACAACATCCGCTACGGCAGGCCCGACGCCAGCGATGAGGAGATGCGCCGCGCCGCCGAGCTTGCCCAGATCGGCGCTTTTGTTGAAAGCCTGCCCAACGGCTATGACAGCATGGTGGGCGAACGCGGCCTGAAGCTCTCAGGCGGGGAGAAGCAGCGCGTTGCGATCGCTCGAACCATTCTCAAGGCGCCGCCCATCCTCATCCTCGATGAGGCGACCTCTGCGCTGGATACGCATACCGAGCAGGAGATTCAGGCCGCGCTCGACCTGGTAAGCAAGGGGCGCACCACACTCGTTATCGCTCACCGTCTATCGACGGTCATTGGCGCCGACGAGATCATCGTCTTGAAGGATGGCCGCATTTCCGAGCGGGGCACGCACCGCACCCTGCTGAAGGCCGGCGGCCTCTATGCCGATATGTGGGCTCGCCAGCGCGAGGCAAGCGAGGCGGAGGAGCGGCTGCGCCGGGCGCGCGAAAGCGACGAGATGGGTGTCGTGGCGCGTGGGGTGCCGGCCTACTAGAGCAATTGCAGGAAAAGTGGAAACACTAAGCGGATCTAACATCGCGTGAATACCGCCTCCCCAGGCAATCACAGGAGACCAGAGATGAAACTTCGCAGGCTTGGACGGACGGATATTCAGATCGCTCCCCTGATCCTTGGAACCAACGTGGTTGGCTGGACCGCGGACGAAAAGACGTCCTTCACGATTTTGGACGCCTTTGTGGCGGAGGGCTTCTCTGCGATCGATACTGCAGATTCCTATTCGCGGTGGGTGCCGGGAAACGACAGCGACAGCGAAAAGATCATCGGGCGCTGGCTCAAGGAGCGCGGCAACCGGGACAAGGTACATATCTTCACCAAGGTCGGCTCGGACATGGGCCAGGGCAAGAAGGACCTTTCGGCGAAGTGGATCGAGCAGGAAGTGGACACCTCGCTCAAGCGCCTGCAGACCGACTATATCGATCTTTATCAGAGCCATTGGCCCGATCCCACCGTCACCCACGAGGAGACGCTTTCGGCCTATGACCGGCTGATCAAGGCCGGAAAAGTCCGCTACATCGGCACCTGCAACTATGATGCGAAGCTGCTGTCGGCGGCCTTGGCGGCATCGAAGGAAAAGGAGCTCCCACGCTACGAGACGCTGCAGAACGAGTACAATCTGTACACGCGCGGCCAGTACGAGGGCGAGGTTCAGGAACTGGTGCTGCGCGAAGGGCTGAGTCTCATGTCCTACTTTTCGCTAGCTTCCGGCTTCCTCACCGGAAAATATCGTTCCGAAGCCGATTACGGCAAAAGTCCCCGTGGGAAGGGTATGGCGCGATATCTCGATTCCAAAGGAGTGCGCCTCCTTGAGGCGATGGACAAGGTGGCCGCAAACACCGGCGCAGCACATGCCGAGATCGCGCTGGCCTGGATCAATGCACAGCCGGGCGTTGCCGCCCCGATTGCCTCCGCCACGTCCGTGGGGCAGCTTCAAAGCCTCATCCGCGGCGCGCGGCTCGCTCTCAGTGAGGACGATCTGGGATTGCTCCGCCAGGCTGGCAAATAGGCGCCCGCCACTCCACCATTGAAAAAGAGCCGCTGTTTCCAGCGGCTCCAATCTAGCATGAGTATGCGAACGCTTGGGTCAAGCAAAACGGAAGAAACGACTTACGACGTTTAGCAGCCTTGAGCGGCGTTCCTTCCTTTCCATATGCTGGCGCAAGCGGCTGGCGAGGAGCGAGCCTGTCATAGTGCCTTGATAGCGGCAATCGCACAAAAGAAGGTGCGTATCGTGATCGTTCAGCTCGAAGAAGTCCATCGCGTCGCCGAGCCGGTCGCTTTTGAGGCCTTCCTCGCGCAGAACAGGATCATCAAAGGCGACCGTGAGTGGGGTGTTGAGGCCCCGATATTCCCTACGCTCCTCAGGTGAGAGATATTCGACGCGCCTGAGCGCGTTCAATCCCCCTCCATGGCGCTCTAGAAGCGTTGCCCAGCGCTCGATGCGCTCGCGACGTGATAGCCTTGGCTGCGGCGGTGCCGGAAAGGTTGTTGCCGCCGCTGCCAATTGTTGCTGGCTCTGGTGTTTCATGAAGGCCTCCCTGCAAACGCACCGTGCATAAAGGTGCATAAAAGCAGGTAGAGCACGCTGCCGAACCCGACAGGGCGAGGCTTCCACTTGCATCGATCACAATTTATTACATCACCCGATCGGGGTCCGCGTTGCAGGAGGCCGCCCTTTCCGATAGGAAGCCCACATTTGATCTGCCGGGGATGCGGACGACCATGAGCCTAGCTGACACAATCCGAAGCAGTTTGGTGCCGATCCACCGGGAGGGGTATCGCTTCATTGCCGCTTTTGGGATCGGCTCGGTAATCCTTGGGCTTTTATGGGAGCCGCTTTTTTGGATCGGCTTGCTGCTAACCGCCTGGTGCGCCTATTTCTTCCGCGATCCGCAGCGCATTACCCCGGTCGACGATCGGCTGGTGATCGCACCGGCTGACGGGATCGTCTCCTCGGTCGGGCCTGCGCTGCCGCCGCCTGAGCTGGGGCTTTCCGGAGAGTTCACGCGGGTTTCCGTTTTCATGAACGTCTTTTCCTGCCACATCAATCGTGCACCGGTGCGTGGCCGCATTTCGCTGATAGAGCATCGGCCGGGCAAGTTCCTCAATGCTGATCTCGACAAGGCGAGCATGGAGAACGAACGCAACAGCCTCATAATCGAAAGCCCGTATGGTCCCGTGGCAGTGGTGCAGATCGCCGGTCTCATTGCACGCCGCATTGTCTGCTGGGCGGAGGCGCCGGGAGAAATTTCCGTCGGCGAGCGCTTCGGACTTATCCGCTTTGGATCGCGTGTCGACGTCTACCTGCCCAGGGAAGCACGCCCGCGTGTAGCAGTGGGGCAGGTCTCCGTGGGCGGCGAGACAATCATCGCCGAATTCGGCAGCAACGCACCTCCTCCTCTGGTAAGAGTTTCCTGATGTCGGGTCCTTTTCCTCCCTTCGAGCCTCATGGCGGAGGCGGACGCCGCATCCGTGAAATCCCGCTGCGCCTGATGGTCCCGAACTTGATCACAGTGCTTGCCATATGCGCGGGGTTGTCCGGCATCCGGCTCGCATTCGAGCACCGCATGGAACTGGCGGTGATCATGGTGCTGATCGCCGCCTTTCTCGACGCGGTCGACGGGCGGGTGGCGCGCGTGCTGAAGGCATCGTCCAAATTCGGCGAGCAGATGGACTCGCTCGCCGATATCGTCAACTTCGGCGTGGCGCCCAGCCTGGTGCTCTACGCCTCTCTTCTCGATAGGGCAGGGGCCATCGGATGGATCGCGGCGCTTCTCTTCGCAATCGCCTGCGGCTTGAGGCTTGCGCGCTTTAACGTGATGCTGGACGACCCCAATCGCCCTGCCTGGCAAATGGACTATTTCGTAGGCGTTCCCGCCCCGGCGGGGGCGGTGCTGGTCATGCTGCCGGTCTATCTGGGCTTTCTTGGGCTGGAGGCGAGCCGCCCGGTGGCTTTGGCCGCCTGCGCTTATACGCTTGCCATCGCGTTTTTGATGGTAAGCCGCTTGCCCGTCTATTCGGGCAAGGCTTCGGGCAGCCGCGTGAGGCGGGAGTTTGCCATTCCACTGATGCTGGGCATCGTCTTCTATGCGCTGCTGCTTGCCAGCTACACCTGGCTTACAATGGCGATTTCAGCGATCATCTATCTCGTTTCGCTCATCTGGAGTGCCCGCGCCTATTCGCGACGCGTTGAACTCGAGGAGAAAGCCGCTGCGAAAGAGGGTGGCTGAGCGCGTCCTGATCAGGCTGGCTCGTGCACTTCTTCCCGCGCAACGCCCTGACGGCGCACCGCAAGCATCCGATCGAAGAAGGCGTTCGCCCCCCTCGGCTTTTCATCATCGGCAAGGGCCACCATCTGCGCGATCGTCAATGGTTCGAGAGCGGTGATCCGAAATCGCGGCGCAAGCCGGCGTCTCATCCCCGGTGTCAGTGAAAAGGGCGAATGTTCCGCACCTTCCACATGGATCGGCTGGATCTTCGCTTCCGCATTCGTGGCGATGCGGGCGATGGCCCGGAAAAGCCTGAACGCTTTGGGATCGGGCGCTTCGTCATCGGGCAGGTAAACGGCAAGACGTCCCCGGCCTCTCAACCGGCGCACAAGTCTGCGGCTGACGAAAACATGGTGCGCATTGAAGGCGATGGTGCGGGCGAGCGCCCGCCACGGGTCGAGCCATAAGCTGCGCGCGGACTCCTCGTCGAGAATGTGGAGCGTGTCGTGAGGAAGCAGCGACAGCATCAGGGCAGGTTCAAGATGGGAGCGGTGCCATATGGCATAAATGATCGGCGGCTCCGTGCTGTGCGCCTGGCGTATCGGTGTATCGCTGATACGAAAGAACAGTTTCAACGGCACATACAGCATCGCCTGATGCAGGTTGATGCCGAGACGCATCATTAGAAAAAGTGCGACTGCCAGCCAGATGGCTGCGATCGCGCATAAAATTGTGACGGCAGTCAGCATTGCTCAGCTCTCTTCACTGGGCATCCTCCAAAAGAATTGAAGCATCATCCTAATTATGAGGCGAGGGGGGACCGTCGCCGATGCAATACAGTCCTTAAATGGCTTCTTCTGACCACTTGCGAGCAGGGTAGCGGAAGGACAGACAAGGTCAATCCGATCCGTGGATGCTATTCGGGCATACTATAACGTGTAAAGCGCCCGAGACGCACGTTATAGATGAGCCCGGTTTCTGTAATAGACGGGCTTGCCAGCGGCAGGATCTTTTCCGCCACGTCGCGCGGATGGGGCAAGGTGTCGGGGTCCTCGCCGGGCATCGCCTGAGCGCGCATGGCGGTGCGCGTGGCGCCCGGATCTACCGCATTGACACGAATTGGCATGTTTTTCGTTTCATCCGCCCACGAGCGCACCAGCGCCTCCACGGCGGCTTTAGAGGCCGCGTAAGGCCCCCAAAATGCGCGCGCGGAATGCGCAGCGCCTGAAGACATGACAATGGCGCGCCCGGCATCCGAAGCTCTCAGCAGCGGGTCGACGGAGCGGATGAGCCGCCAGGTTGAGGTGACGTTGACCGCCATCACCTTTTCGAACGTCTTGGCCTCCACATGGCCGATGGGTGAGATCACGCCGAGGATACCCGCATTGGCCACCAGAATGTCCAGCTTGCCCCAGCGCTCGTGGATTGCGCCGCCGAGACGATCGATCGCCGGCATGTCGGTTAAGTCGAGAGGCACAAGGGTCGCCTGACCTCCCGCCGCCTTGATCTCGTCATCCAGCTCTTCCAGACCGCCGACAGTGCGGGCAACGGCGATCACATGGGCGCCGGCGGCCGCCAGCCCCTTGGCGAGGAAATAGCCGATGCCGCGGGAGGCGCCGGTAACGAGGGCGATGCGTCCGCTGAGGTCCATTGAATTGGGCATGCGTCTTTCCCTGAGAGTGCTTTGGGCCGGTATTAGTATGAATTGCGCCGGGGGGAAACCCGCTGGTCCGTGTTGCGGCCACCGGCCGGTACCTTTATATCGGCGGTGCAGGGACGGCCTTGCTTTCTTCTATCCGGATGAGGACGGCCTCATCGCTATTGTGGAGATCAGCATGGCCTGGTTTGCACTGTTTGCCGCTGGCCTCTTTGAAGTGGGATGGGCGGTCGGACTGAAATACACGGACGGCTTCACCCGGCTTTGGCCGACGGTCTGGACCATCCTCTCCATGATCGTCAGCCTTGGCCTTCTCGGGATCGCGCTTCGCACCCTCCCGCTTGGGACGGCCTATGCGATCTGGACCGGCGTTGGCACGATCGGCACCGTCATTCTCGGCATTATGCTTTTCGGCGAGTCGGCCGAGGCCATCCGGCTCGCCTGCATCGGCCTGATCGTGGCCGGCATTATCGGCCTGAAGCTCGTCACACCTTGAATGTCACTATTGCCCGCCCGCCGCGAGCAGCGACAGCTGGCGTACATTGTCGGTACCATGGTGGTCGGTAAGCTGGGTCGGATATTCGGCGGTGAAGCAGGCATCGCAGAATTGCGGTGCCTCACCGTTACGCGCCGCTTCACCGACCGCCCTGTAGAGCCCGTCGATCGATAGAAAACCCAGAGAATCGACGCGAATGAAGTCGGCCATCTCCTCGACGGACATGCGCGAGGCCAGCAGCTTCGCCGTTTGTGGCGTATCGACCCCGTAAAAGCACGAAGCGCGTGTCGGCGGTGAGGCAATGCGCATATGGACTTCCCTCGCGCCCGCCTCGCGGACCATCTGCACAATTTTCTGGCTCGTCGTGCCGCGGACGATCGAATCGTCGACCAGCACGACGCGCTTGCCTTCGATGGAACGCCGGTTTGCATTGTGCTTGAGCTTCACGCCCATGTGGCGGATGGCATCCGTCGGCTGGATGAAGGTGCGGCCGACATAATGGTTGCGGATGATGCCGAGCTCGAAGGGAATTCCAGCTTCCTGCGAGAAGCCGATAGCGGCAGGCGTGCCGGAATCGGGCACCGGAATGACGATATCGGCCTCGACCGGGTTTTCCCGCGCGAGCTCCGCGCCAATGCGCTTGCGCACCTCGTAGACATTGCGCCCTTCGACGGAGGAATCCGGCCTGGCGAAATAGACATATTCGAAGATGCAAAACCGCTGGCGTACGGGTTCAAAGGGAAAGTGGCTTTCAATGCCGTGCTCGGTGATGACTACCATCTCGCCGGCATTGAGGTCGCGGACGAAACGTGCGCCGATAATGTCAAGCGCACAGGTCTCGGAAGCCAGTATATAGGCGCCGTCGAGATCACCCAGCACCAGCGGGCGGATGCCCAGCGGATCTCGGCACCCGATCATCTTTTTGGATGTGAGCGCCACGAGCGAGAAAGCGCCTTCCAGCTGCCGCACCGCATCGATGAACCGTGTGTTGAGATTGTTCTCCTTGCTGCTCGCCACCAGGTGGAGGATCGTTTCGGTGTCGGAGGTGGAGGAGAAAATTGCGCCCTGCTTTTGCAGCCGGCGCTGCACAGTCATCGCGTTGGTGATATTGCCGTTATGGGCGAGCGCCAGCCCGCCGTCGGAAAGCTCGGCAAAGAAGGGCTGCACATTGCGCAGGCCCGAGCCGCCGGTGGTGGAATAACGGGTATGGCCGATTGCACGCGAGCCCTTGAGGCGCTCAAGGACCGCAGGCTTTGTGAACGTATCGCCGATCAGGCCGATATGGCGTTCGACATGGAATTGGCTGCCGTCGAATGACACGATACCTGCCGCTTCCTGGCCGCGATGCTGGAGGGCATGCAGTCCCAGGGTGACGATAGCAGCCGCATCCTGGCGCCCGAAAATGCCGAACACCCCGCATTCGTCGTGGAAATGATCGTCGGCTTCGCCCATCAGAGGCAAATTCTCACGTTCCGCCATCACTGGCCGCCTCGTTTCAGTTGGTGTGCTCGGCGGCCATCACAGACCGTCAGTTGCTTGTTTCAGCTCCGTCCGCCGCTCCCTGTTGAGGCGATCCCGTGTTAGGCGCAGGATCGGCTTCGGGCGCATTCGGCGACAGACGGTCGAATATGGTGGTCTCGGGATCCTCGGGCAATAGGCTCTGCAGCCAGCTTCCCACCCCTTCGAGGAGCGGGCGGGACTTTGCTTCCGTGATCCATGCGGGCGGGTTTGATCCCAAAAGCCAATTCAGGAACAAAAGCGCCACCGCCACCACCAAGACACCACGCGCGGCACCATAAAGGAAGCCAAGCGTGCGGTCCAGCGCACCGATTCGCGAATCGACGATAAAGTCGGCGATCTTCATGGTGATGATCGTGACGATAATCAGCGCAACGAAGAACACCGCCGCAGCCGACGCGACAACCGCGAGCATCGGATTGTCTATATAGGGCGTCAGGTAGGGCAGTACCACCGGGTAAAGGAAATAGGCGGCTATCGCCGCCAGCACCCACGAGGCGATGGAGAGGACTTCGCGCGAGAAGCCGCGCACCATGGCGAGCATCGCCGAGACCAGCGTAAAGCCCACGAGAATGCCGTCAAGCAGCGTGATTGGCATCAGCACCCCAGTTTTTCTTCACGGCAGGATCTTTTTCACTGCTCCTGACGCGGCGCAAGGCTATTCTTTACTCCCGTACCCGCGACCCCGCTATACGGGCTACGAGATCGGCCAATCCCTCGGGTTTGAAAGCGTTGGCTGCAATCCCGCCCGCCAGCTCTTCATTGGCCGGCGGCATGACGGCTTGCGTGAAGCCCAGCTTTTCGGCCTCTTTGAGCCGGCTCGCTGCATGCGCAACGGGCCGGACCGCACCCGAGAGACTGATTTCGCCGAAATAGACGCAATCCGAGGGCAGGGCAAGCCCGGTGACGGAGGAGACGAGCGCGGCCGCCACCGCCAGGTCCGCCGCGGGCTCCGATATGCGGTATCCGCCCGCCACATTCAGATACACGTCATGGGTGGAGAAGCGCACGCCGCAATGGGCCTCTAGCACGGCGAGCACCATGGAAAGCCGGGCGCCGTCCCACCCGACGACAGCGCGCCGCGGCGTGCCGAGCGGGGAGGCGGCGACGAGCGCCTGGATTTCCACAAGCACGGGCCGCGTCCCTTCGATTCCGGCAAAAACGGCAGCTCCCGGCGCGGCGGCGCTGCGTTCTCCGAGGAAAAGTTCCGAAGGGTTCGGCACCTCGCGCAAGCCCCGATCCCCCATTTCGAAGACGCCGATCTCGTCGGTGGGGCCGAAGCGGTTCTTCACGGTGCGCAGGATGCGGTAATGGTGCCCGCCTTCACCCTCGAAATAGAGGACACCGTCCACCATGTGCTCGACCACGCGCGGGCCGGCGATCTGGCCTTCCTTTGTCACATGGCCGACGAGCACGATGGCCGCACCCGTGGATTTTGCGTAGCGAATCATCGCCTGCGCGGCGGCGCGAACCTGCGTTACGGTGCCGGGCGCGGATTCCACCATGTCCGTCCAGAGCGTCTGGATGGAATCGAGGATCACGAGGTCTGGGCGCTTGCCGTCCTCTATGGTGGTAAGGATGTTTTCCACATTGGTTTCCGCAGCCAGTTCCACCGCGGTGTTCGCCACGCCGAGCCGCTGCGCCCGCAACCTGATCTGCGCGACCGCCTCTTCGCCGGAAACGTAGACGATGCGGTGGCCTCTGGAGGCCAGTGCCGCGGCCGCCTGCGTGAGAAGCGTGGATTTGCCGATGCCCGGATCGCCGCCGACCAGAAGGGCAGAGCCGCGCACGAAGCCCCCTCCGGTCGCCCGATCCAGTTCGCCGATACCGGTGATGATGCGCGGCGCATCCTCGATATCGCCGGCAAGCGTGGTAAGCGCGACGGGCCGCCCGGGGCGTGCCTTCCTGAGCGCCTGCGGTCCGGTGCCTATACCGCTCGCGGTGCCTTCCTCGACAAGCGTATTCCACTCGCCGCAGCCGTCGCATTTCCCGGCCCAGCGCGCATGGACGGTTCCGCAATTCTGGCAGACGAACTGAAAGCGAGATTTGGCCATTATTTGCTGACCATCCGGCGGCTGGCCCTGGTCCTAGCCCAGAGGAGAGCGTGCGGGGAGCAGGATATGAGGATTGCCGTCACACGACCCCTCCGACATATTCGCGATAATATCTCCGTCCCAGCGAGGTCAGCAGCTCGTAGGCGATCGTACCTGCCGCTTCGGCCACCTCATCGATCGGCATATTCGGTCCGAAAAGCTCGATGTGATCGCCCGGCGCAATAACATCCATGCCGACTTCAGTAACGTCGAACAGCGTGAGATCCATAGTGACGCGACCGACCACCGGCACGCGGCGCCCGTGAATGAAGCCTTCGGCAGCTTTGCGGACGGCACGCCTGAGCGGCACCCTGTCGCCGGAGCCGGCGAGGTGGTATCCATCCGCATAGCCTGCCGAACAAACGGCGATGACGCTATCGCGCGCAAGCGGCGTCGCCCCATAGCTCACCGTCTCCCCCGCGCGCACGTGCCGAACCTGAACCACACGGGCCTCCACCGTCGCCACCGCTCGCATCGGATTTGCGATGCCTTTCACGGGCGCGCCTCCATAAAGAGCGATACCGGGGCGGGTGAGATCGCAAAGGAAATCGCTCCCGAGAAAGATGCCTGCGGAGTTGCAGAGACTTGATTCGCTTTGTGGGAAAAGCGTCCGAACTGCTTGAAACAATTCGAGTTGCCGACGGTTCAGCGGGTGGTCGGGAGTATCCGCGCAAGCAAGATGGCTCATCAGCAGGATGGGGGTAAGGGCGCCGGTCAGCGCGTTCTCCTCCGCGAGCGAGCGCGCCCGTTCGGGGGTAAGGCCAAGCCGGTTCATGCCGGTGTCGACATGAACAGCGCAGGGGCGAGAACGCTGATCATTCCAGCCATGTGCTTCCCAAATGGAGATGTCGCTTTGGGAGTTAAGGACCGGGATCAGTCGAGCCTCGCGATAGGCTGCGGCTGATTCAACGGCGAAAAGGCCGGTAAGAACGAAGATCTCCGCCTCGGGAAGGATGGCGCGCAGCTCAATTCCTTCCTGCGGCAGCGCCACGAAAAAGCGGCGGCACCCGGCTGCCCAAAGCGCCGAGCCAACAGGTTTCAGCCCCAGCCCATAGGCGTCTGCCTTCAGGACCGCCGCCGCTCCGGCGGGCGCGGACCGCCGGGCAAGAAGCTGGTAATTCGCCACAAGCGCGGAAAGGTCGACCGTCAGTCGCCCGCCCGCCAGATGAGGCGGCGGGCCTGTATCCGATATATGCGACGGAACAGGCACCGCTATTCGAAACGCTCCGGCAGGTGCGAATCCTCCGCAAGGTCGAAGAAGCGCGTGAACTCGCCCTGGAAGCCAAGGGGCACCATTCCCGTAGGCCCGTGGCGCTGCTTGGCAATGATCACCTCGGACTTGCCGCGCACCTCGTTCATATCCGCTTCCCATCTCAGATATTCTTCCGAGCCTGGCTTGGGCTCCTTATTCTTGAGATAGTATTCTTCGCGGTAGACGAACAGCACCACGTCGGCGTCCTGCTCGATGGAGCCCGATTCGCGCAGGTCCGAAAGCTGCGGCCGCTTGTCGTCGCGGCTTTCCACCTGACGCGAGAGCTGGGAGAGCGCGATGATCGGTACGCCAAGCTCCTTGGCGAGCGCCTTAAGGCCGGTAGTGATCTCCGTGATTTCCTGCACGCGGTTCTGCTGCGACTTGGCGGAGGAACCCTGCATGAGCTGCACATAGTCGATGACCAGAACGTCGAGCCCGCGCTGACGCTTGAGCCGCCTCGATCGCGCGGCAAGCTGCGCAATGGAAATGCCGCCGGTCGCATCGATAAAGAGCGGGATCTTCTGCATCGTCTGCGCGCAAGCCACAAGCTTCTCGAACTCCGCTTCCGTAATCTCGCCACGGCGGATCTTGGAGGAGGGGATCTCGGTCTGCTCGGAGATGATACGCGTGGCGAGCTGCTCTGACGACATTTCGAGCGAGAAGAAGCCGACGACGCCACCATTGGCGGCCTTAAAGGAGCCATCCGCCTGTTGCGCAGGCTCATAGGCGGCAGCGATGTTGAAGGCGATGTTGGTGGCGAGCGAGGTCTTTCCCATGCCCGGACGCCCGGCGAGAATGATCAAGTCGGAGGGCTGCAGCCCGCCCATGCGCCGGTCGAGATCGCGCAGGCCCGTTGAAATGCCGGAAAGGCCTCCATCGCGCATGAAGGCGGCGTTGGCCATGTCGATGGCCGTCTTGGTGGCGTCCCCGAAGCTTTCGAAGCCGCCATCGTAGCGGCCGGTCTCCGCCAGTTCGAAAAGCCGGCGCTCCGCGTCCTCGATCTGAGACTGCGGGGCCATGTCCACGGGGGCGTCATAGGCGATGTTGACCATGTCCTCGCCAACGGTGATCAGCGCCCTGCGGACGGCAAGATCATAGATGGCGCGGCCGTAGTCGGCGGCGTTGATGATGGTGACGGCCTCGGCGGCAAGACGCGCCAGATACTGGGCGACCGTCAGTTCGCCTACTTTTTCTTCCGCCGGCAGAAATGTCTTGATGGTGATGGGGCTTGCGATCTTGCCCATGCGGATGAACTCCGCCGCGATCTCATAGATCCGCCGGTGCAGGGGCTCATAGAAGTGGTTTGGTTTCAGGAAATCCGAAACCCGGTAGAAAGCATCATTGTTGACCAGGATCGCTCCGAGCAAGGCCTGTTCGGCCTCGATATTGTTCGGCGGCTCCCGATAAAGCGGCGTCTCCGCCGGATTCAACTTGCGGACTGCGTCGGCCATAACATTTCCATCTTACGAATGGCGGCCGGAAAACAGCTGATACGGTCCGGCGCCCCCCTTGAGCATTCTCATAACCTCTCGGGGGCGGTGATGTAAGTGAGGGCGCTCCCCGATCTGGCCATAGAAGCAAACAATCCGATCATTGAGCACGATATCCACACCAACCCACGGAACGAATCACTGTCGAGGCTGCAAAGCTCTCTTACGGCTTGACAGTGACCTGATTCGTTTCCGGATTATATTCCTATTCGGCGGCGTCGGGAATTGCCGTTCCGTTTTCGCGTGCGGTGAGCCGCCTTTCGGTCTCGGTCATGTAGTCGCGGGTTATTGGCAGCGCATCGCGTCGCTTGGTGATCTGGATCTGGAAATTCACCATGTCCTGCCAGCGGAAAGATGCTTCGGAGCCTGCAAGGTAGAATTCCCACATGCGCGCGAAGCGCTCGTCATAAATCTGCACTGCCTTGGCGCGGTTGGCCATGAAGCGCTCTCTCCAGCCTTTCAGGGTCTCGGCGTAGTGGAGTCTGAGGATTTCGATATCGCTGATGATAAGGCCGGCTTTTTCGATGGCCGGCACGACCTCCGACAGGGCAGGGATGTAGCCGCCGGGGAAGATGTATTTGCGGATGAAAGCGTTTGTCACCGACGGGCCGGAGGTGCGGCCGATCGTGTGGAGAAGCATCACCCCGTCATCGGCCAGAAGCTGCGCACATTTTTTAAAGAAGGTGCGGTAGTGATTGATGCCCACATGCTCGAACATGCCGACCGAGACAATTCGGTCGAAGGGACCCTTGAGCGCGCGGTAGTCGACGATTTCGAAACGCGCCCTGTCGGCTAGGCCTGCCTCCTTCGCGCGCCGCTGCGATACCGCGTGCTGTTCCTCCGAAAGCGTGACGCCCAGCACATTGGCATCGAACTGGCGAGCAATATCGAGGCCAAGCCCGCCCCAGCCCGAGCCGATATCGAGCACCTTCTGGCCGGGCTCAAGCGCCAGCTTTGCCATGATGTGACTCTTCTTGAGCTTTTGGGCCTCCTCCAGAGAAATGTCCGGATCAGGGTAATAGGCGCAGGAATACTGCATGTCCTCGTCGAGGAAGAGCTTGTACATCTCGCCGGAGAGGTCGTAGTGGCGCGCAACATTGCGCTTGGAACGGCCGGCTGGATTGAATTGATGCAATCTGCGGAAGAGGTAGCGGATACCCTCGCCGACCTTCATCGCGAGGGCTTCCGCGCCGCCGTGTTCGAAATTCTGGTATGCCACCTTGAGAAGACGCAGCGGATCGCCTTCGAGGAAGTCGACTTCGCCCCCCATATAGCTTTCGGGAACGGACAGCATGGGATCAAGGGCAATGGCGCGCTCGGCGCGACGGGAATGGATGACGATATGAACAGGCTCGCCCGATCCGTCACCGAACCGGTGCACCCCCCCATCCGCATCCGTGATCGTAAGCGATCCGCTTTGTATCAGGCTGGACGCCAATTTTTGGAGCAGAGGATTCATCGTGGCCTCCGTCTTGGGAAGGCGCGATTATGTACCAGATCGCCTGCGGATGAAAAGACTTGGGCCTTTTCGAGGCAATCCCGTGGCAGCCTTGGACCCGGCATTTGGTAAGTATCGGAAACAAAATCGGAATTTCGCAAAGAAAAGCACGCATAAACGAGACGCGGGACGGGCTGGTTCAAAATTTGTTCAACAGTGGTTCAGTCGCGCGAGCCCGGGACGGCCAGGACGCATGGCCGATAAGCAAATTGCCCGCCATAATTATTCAATCGATTCATATTGCTAGGCGGGGTGGTGGGGGACTTGCCGTCCTTCGATGTCTTTGCCAGAACAGTTGACAAGCATTTGGCGCGGGTGGTCTTTCCGCGCCTATTTTCCGGGAGAACAGGGATGACCTTCATGCCGAAAAGCCCACAGGCCGGCCTCGATCGAATCTTGACGCTCGAACTCGTCCGCGTGACGGAGAGGGCGGCGGTCGCCGCGGCAAGGCTGCGCGGGCGCGGTGATGAGAAAGCCGCCGATCAGGTGGCCGTGGACGCGATGCGTTCGGAACTGAACCGTTTGCCGATCCAGGGTACGGTCGTAATCGGCGAGGGCGAGCGGGACGAGGCGCCGATGCTTTACATCGGCGAGGAGGTCGGCCTTGGTGAGGGCCCGGCTGTCGATATCGCGCTCGATCCGCTCGAAGGCACCACAATCTGCGCGAAGAACCTTCCCAATTCGCTGGCGGTCATCGCGATCGCCGAGCGCGGCAGCCTGCTTTACGCGCCGGACGTTTATATGGAGAAGATCGCGGTCGGACCCGGCTATCCGGAAGGCATTGTGAACCTGGATGCGCCGGCAGCCGAAAACATCGAAAATCTTGCCAAGGCGAAGGGCGTGCCGGTCTCGGAGATCACCGCCTGCATTCTTGATCGCCCGCGCCACGCGCGCCTGATCGAGGAGGTCCGCGCCACCGGAGCCGCCATCCGGCTTATCGGTGACGGCGACGTGGCAGGCGTCATCCACACCACCGATCCGGACAATACCGGCATCGACATTTATATGGGAATCGGCGGCGCCCCCGAGGGGGTTCTTGCCGCGGCGGCGCTGCGCTGCATCGGTGGCCAGATGCAGGGCCGGCTCCAGCTCAACACCGAGGAAAAGGTGGCGCGCGCGGCCAATATGGGAATTTCCGATCCCAACAAGATCTATCTCATGGAGGAGATGGCGAGCGGGGATGTGCTCTTCGCCGCGACGGGTGTGACAGACGGCAATCTGCTCGCGGGCGTGAAATTCGGCCGCGATTCGATCCAGACCCATACGATCGTCATGCGCTCTTCCTCACGCACGGTCCGTGAGATCAAGGCGCGGCATCAAGATTTGGAAAAGTTCTGAATTTTTTCCAATTCCGCCGCTCAAACGTCTATCGTCCCGACAGCGCCATGCGTCCTTTTAGGACGCACAAAGGACGCTGTTATTGATTCTACGCATCGTGCTTTCCGAAAACCGATCCCGGTTTTCGAGCCGATGCGCTAGAACGGACGGAGACTGGTTTGAGCGGCGAGAAGCGATATTTCCTGGGCGTGAGACAGTCCGCGCGGGGTGTGAGCTGGGAACACCGGCTCGACTCGCGCGGTGAGAACGTCGCGCTTGGAATTGCGCAGAGCCACGGCGTGCCTGAGATCGTGGCGCGCGTGCTCGCAGGCCGCGGCGTCGCGCTTGAGGAGGCGGAACGTTTTCTGACTCCTTCCATCCGCGACCTGCTGCCCGACCCGGCCGGACTGACCGATATGGAGAAGGCGGCCCGCCGCATAGCGGACGCGGTGCATGCCGGGGAGCGCGTGGCGATCTTCGGAGATTACGATGTCGACGGCGCGGTCTCCTCTGCCATCCTGAAGCGCTTTCTGGCCCACTACGGCGTCACGGCGGAGATTTATATCCCCGATCGCCTTTTCGAGGGATACGGCCCCAATCCCGATGCCATGCGCGAACTGATCCGTCGTGGCGCAAAGCTGATCGTCACCGTGGACTGCGGCACCAACAGCGCTCCTTCCATAGCCGCCGCCAATGAAATGGGCGCGGAAGTCGTCGTGCTGGATCATCATCAGGTGGGAGGCGACCTGCCCGAGGCCGTTGCCATCGTGAATCCGAACCGCGAGGATGACCTTTCCGGCCAGGGACATTTGTGCGCCGCGGGGGTCGTCTTCCTCGCCCTGGTACAGACCACCCGCATCTTGAGGGAGGAGCTGCGCGCCACGCCGCCGCCGGATCTTCTTTCCATGCTCGATCTGGTGGCGCTTGCCACAGTCTGCGATGTGGTGCCGCTGGTCGGCGTCAACCGCGCATTCGTGGCAAAGGGCCTGCTTGCGGCGCGGCAGATGAGAACGCCGGGCCTTTCCGCGCTCGCCAGGGTGGCGCGTATCGGTGAACCGCTCAATTGCCATCACCTGGGTTTTCTTCTGGGGCCGCGCATTAATGCTGGCGGGCGCATCGGGAATGCGGCCTTGGGCAGCCTGCTGCTCGCCACCGTGGAGCCGGGCGAAGCGGAATCGATCGCCGCCACGCTCGATCGTCTGAACCAGGAGCGCCAGGCGATGGAGACGGCCATGCTGGCCGAAGCGCGGGCGGAGGCGGATGCCGAACTGATGAGCGGAGATGGACCCGCCGTGCTGGTGACGGCAAGCGACACCTGGCACCCCGGAATTGTCGGGCTGATTGCCTCGCGGCTCAAGGACCACGCGCGCCGGCCCACATTTGCGATCGCCTTCGACATGAATGGCATGGGCACGGGCTCCGGCCGGTCCATTACGGGCTTTGATCTCGGCCGGCTGGTGCGCGACGCGGTCTCCGAGGGACTTCTCGTCAAAGGCGGCGGACATGCCATGGCGGCGGGGATTACGGTCGAGCGGAAGAAGCTCGGCGCCTTGCGTGCATTCTTTGAGGAGAAGGCCGCCGGCGCCGTTTCGCTTCTGCGCCAGTCCGAAAGCCTCAGGATCGATGCCGCCCTTTCGGCGGAAGGCGCAACGCTGGAGCTTCTGGAGACCTTGGAGGCAGCCGGCCCGTATGGTTCCGGTCATCCGGCTCCTGTGTTGGCTTTGCCGCGCCATCGGCTGGCCGATGCGAAACTGGTCGGCAACGGCCACATCCGCGCCGATCTAAGGTCGCTCTCTGGCGCTCGCCTCCAGGCGATCGCCTTCCGTGCCGCCGAAACGGATCTGGGGAATTTTCTTTTCGCAAGCCGCGGAGCTTCGGTCCATGTGGCCGGAACGCTCGCCGTCAACCACTGGAATGGCAGCCGCTCCGTGCAATTCCGCATCACGGATGCGGCAAGGGATTAGCCTGCGAATCCAAAAACGCGAACGGCTGAGATGGGTGGTTTTCTGTCGGTCGGCTTCTTGAGGGGCACCACCAAAAAGCGGCCATTCGTCGGATCATCATTTGGCCGTAAGTCCACGCTCAAAGGCTCTGCCGGGGCCGACGAACGGCTCTTAGTTTTCCGCTGCTTCCGCCTCCGCAGAAAAAGCGGTCGCCGCCATCGGATTCCAGCCCTGAAACGCCGGTTCCCGGCGGCATATCCAATCGCTCGAGCACTTCACCTGTCTCGGGGTCGATATGGCGGAGTTCGCTCCCGCTGTCTTCCCATGTGCCGTGCCAAAGCTCGCCGTCTACCCAGGTGACGCCGGTGACGAATCGATCGGATTCGATCGTGCGCAGCACTTCTCCGGTCTCGGGGTCCACCTGATGGATCTTGCGCCCGCGATGCTGCCCTACCCAGAGCGAGCCCTCCGCCCAGGCCAGCCCCGAGTCACCACCACGCCCGGGCGCGGGTATTGTGGCGACAACCTCGCCGGTCTTGGGATCGATTTTTCGGATCACGGCATCGGCAATCTGGAACAGGTGCTCGCCATCGAAAGCGGTCCCTGCATGGGCGGCGACATCGAGCGATCTCAAGATTTCCCCGCTTTCGGGATCGAGAGCGTTCAGCCTTTCGCCGGCTGCGAACCAGATCTGACTGCCGTCGAAGCTGACGCCGGCCACGTCGTCCACATCGGGAAAGGGACCATATTCACGGATGATTTCGACAGCTGAATGTTTCATGTCTTTATCCTAGCTGGAAATTCCCGCGGCGGGGAGTAACAAGCTTGTCGGGAATCCCGGCACGCTCGAAGCGATCCAGCGGCGGGCCCGCCCGCGCCCGAAGGCCTCGACCTTGTTGTCCTGGGCAAGCTCTTCGAGTGCCCGCTGTACCGTTCGCGAGCTAACGCTCAGAGCCAGTGCCAATGCGGAACTCGACCAGGCTTCGCCGTCGCCGAGCAGAGCGAGCACTTCTGCATGATCGCCTTCGATGGGCGGGGCCAGCACGGCAACACTGCCCGCAGCGTGAGGCCGCAGGACAAAGCCCCGCTTGGTTGCACTCAGCGCCGCCAGCGGTTTGATCGCCTCACGCAGCCGGGCAATTTCGACACGCAATCGCGCGCGATGCGACTCGTCGGAATGCCGTGCCCGGAAAGCACGTTGGAGAAGCGTTTCGCGCGGTACATCCTCCGGCCATGCCTCCGCAAGGGCACGGATGAGTGCGAGCAGCACCGGACGGGCGGCGAGCGGAACGATCTTTGTCCCCGCACGTACGATGTTGCGGCAGGCATCCACAATGAGCGTATCGGAGCCAAATAGCCTTTCGACCTCTTCGAGATGGAGCAACCGCTCGACGTCGCGTCTCACGAAGCGCGCCGCCGGGGCCCCGAACGCCCGCACTGCCTGGTCGACCTCGGCCAAAAGCGCTGGAATGCGCGCGTCTTCCGCTGCCCGTCTTGCCCGTTCCAGAGCGGTTCTCGCTGGCTCCGTCCTGATGCGACGGATGGCTATGCCCGCCACCACCAATTCGCGCCCGACCAGCGAAGCGGGTGGCAGAGCGCCGGCATCGAACGCATCGAGCACCTTTTCAGCTTCATCGAGACGGCCGATCAGGAGAAGATGCCGGGCTTCGAGATAGGCAGCGTGCGCTGCGTTCCATCGGTCGCCTGAAGCTTCGAGCACCGCCCGCGCTGCGTCGAGCGTTTGCAACGACCGGCCAAGATCGCGCGTAACAAGGGCGATTTCGGCTTCGGCGACGGCACAACGCGCACGGGCCACAGGCTCTTTCGGGCCGAAGGCACGTGCCGCGCTTCGCAGAAGCTCCCTGGCGCGCGTGAGGTCGCCGAGCTGCGCCATCGCGATGCCACGCAACGCCAGTGCGGGCGGGTCATCGCGCAATGCGACCCTCTTCAGCGCAGCGAGGGGGTCGCCAGCCGAGAGAGCGCGTGCAGCGGCGGTGATCAGCGAGTCCATTGAAATCCCGTCACACTTGTAACTCTCACCAGGCCCTCTGCCCGAGCTACCGTCTTGGTATCGCAACCGCTGCAAACGGCGAATACGATGAGAGGACCGGAAATGACAATGCGCACAGCAACAGAAGTGGTCGCTTCGTCGCCCAAGCCGGCGCTCGATGCGGCAGGCCGGCTAGGACTTGCCGCCACCCCGACCTTCGCGCTGATGGCCTGGATTTCTGCCGTCGGCTCGCCCGGCATGATGATGTGCGCTGCCGCCTCGCCTTTCGTGCCGATCAACGACATGGCCCTCATGTACGTGCTGATGAGCCTCTTTCACCTATCGCCGTGGATGAAGCTCCTTTCCGCCCGTTCGCAGCGCCCCAACACGCCCGTCACTCAAACCGAAGGAGACTGACAATGCAACACGCTGTTGTTTCACGCGATGACTGGCTGACAGCCCGCCGGGACCTTCTGAAAGCCGAGAAGGAACTCACGCGTTTTCGTGACAAGGTCGCTCGTGAGCGGCTCGCCCTGCCTTGGGTGCGCATCGACAAGGAATACGTATTTGACACGCCGGAGGGCCCGCGCACGCTGGCCGATCTCTTCGACGGTCGATCGCAACTTCTGGTGCAGCATTTCATGTTAGCGCCGGGATGGGAGCAAGGCTGCCCGAGCTGTTCCTACATGGCCGATCACACAGATGGCATGAACAAGCACCTGGCGCATCACGACGTCACCATGATCGCGATTTCGCGCGCGCCGCTTGCCGACATCGAGCGCTACCGCAAGCGCATGGGCTGGCAGTTCAAATGGGTGTCGTCCTTCGGCACCGACTTCAACTACGACTTCCGCGTCAGCTTCACTCCCGAGGAGGTGGCCAGCGGGCACATCGACTACAATTTCGGCGAATGGCAGGAAACCGGCGAGGAATGGCCCGGCGTCAGCGCCTTCTATAAGGACGACGCGGGAGAGGTCTTCCGCACCTATTCCACCTACGGGCGCGGCGTCGAGGTGATGATGGGCACCTACAACATGCTCGATCTCGCTCCGAAGGGCCGCAACGAGGCCCGGGGAATGGACTGGGTGCGCCGCCACGATCGCTACGAGTAGCCGCCCCCCGAGATATGGCACGATGACCAAGGTGATCGCCGGACTCTGACGGGATTCCGGCGATTGCCTTTCGTTTCTATGAATCCGAAGCTCCGCCTCGTGTCCTGCCGCCAGAGCCTGCCAGGCGGCAGGTTTGCAAGGCTCGTCACCCTCGCTTGCAAGGTGGCACTAGCACTCTGTCATTCCGCTGCGATTGAAATGCGTCGGGCGTTCAACGCCATCAGCTGCTGGGCGCGTTCGAGACTAGCGGGTTGCTCGCTGCGATAGCGATGATTGATCTCCATCATCATCACAGTGCCCGGCAGGAACTCCAGCTCGCTGAAGATGTCTTCCCAGTCCATATCTCCCCAGCCAAGCGGCAGGTGCAGGACGCCCAGTCCCAGCGCGGTGGCTTCCTGGAGATGGTACGGCTTGTAAAAGCCGATCGGGCGGCCGAAAGAATCGTGCACGTGCAGGTGCCCGGCAACCGGCGCCATGGCCCGCAGCTGCTCGCGGAAATCCAGCCCGCGATAGGTGGACTCGATGTAGGCGTGGCTGAAATCGATCAGCGCCACGAGATTGGGGTGGTTGACCGCCTTCACCGTGGCCGCAACCTCGGCCGGCGTCTGGCGGTATTGCCCCGGCTCGGTGGTGAATATGTTCTCGAACGCAATGCGCACATCATAAGGACGGGCGAACTCGGCAAGCTCGAACAGCGCCTCGCGTTCGCGCTCATCCGCCGCCGCGCGGTCGAAGAGCTGGTCCGCGCGCAGATGCCCGCCATGCTGGACGATTATCCGGGCATCGATCTGGTCACAGATCTCGATCAGCGCCTTGGCGGCATCCATCTGGTAGCGCAGGGTCGCAGGATCCATGAAGTTCGAGGAAACCAGGCCGTGAACGGTATAGCGGAAGGGAAATTGCGCCGTGAGCGCCTTCAGCCTCTCCGCCCGTTCCCTGATGATGCGGCCGCCGCTGATGAGGTCGATGCTGGTCAGCCCCAGCTCGACCGTGTCAACGCCGATCTCGGCCAGCCGCCGCAGCTCTGCCTCGAGGCTGAAGAGCTCCCCGTCGATAGAACCGGCATTGAAGCCCGTCGCGATGATATTGGCCATTGTCTGTCTCCGATGGATTAGGGAGGCTGGCTTATCCAGCCATTGCGGGGTTGGATGACTTCTGAAGCGAAGCCCGTAGGGAGAGCGCAAGGTCGGGCTGGTCCGAGGTGAGGTGGCCGATGCCGCGCTCCAGCCACTGGCGGATGAGCGGCTCATCGTTGAGGGTCCAGACGCAGAGACGCTCCAGCGGCAGCCGCTTGCGGATCAGCGCCCACTCGGCCTCCATCAGTTCGTGATGGATCGCGACGGTTTTGACGAGCGGTTCCACATGATCGAGGAATGCAGCAAGCCCGCCCTGCTTTTGCGCCCAGGCGGCATTGACCGAGACGAGGCGGGAGACCTGCGGCGCATGTCTTCGGCAGTCCTCCAGGATCGACGTATCGAAGGAGGTGAGGACAGCACGCTGGTCCACTGCAAAGCGGGAAAGCTCCCGCGCGACAAGACCGGCAATGCCCGGATAGGGCAGTCCGGCTTCGTCCACCTTGATCTCCACGTGCAGCGTCGGCCCGTCCGAAGGCTTGAGAATTTCGAGCACATCGGCAAGCGTGGGTATGCACTCGTCGGTGTCTTTCAGCTTCGTTTCAAGACGCGCTTGCGGCGTCAGATCCCGGACGGGTCCCGAGCCTTCGGCCGTTCGGTCAAGAGTCGCATCGTGAATGACGACGAGCTCGCCGGAACGCGTCAGATGAACGTCGAACTCGATGGCGTCGACGCCAAGCTGAAGCACGTTACGAAATCCGGTCAGGGAATTTTCAGGCCAGAGGTTGCGGGCTCCGCGATGGCCGGTGATCAGTGTCATGGCTACCTCTTAGCGGATGGTTGGGTCGAGCTTGTCGCGAAGCCAGTCCCCGACAAGCGATATGGAAAGCGTTGTCACCATGATCACGGCCGCAGGCGCGAGCATGATCCATGGTGCGCTGGTGAGATATTCACGCCCGAACCCGACCATGTTGCCGAGGCTCGATTCCGGCGGCTGCACGCCGAGGCCGAGGAAGGAGAGCCCGCTTTCCATGAGAATGATCTCGGGAAAGGTGAGTGTCATCGAGACGATCAGCGTCGAGGCGACGTTGGGCAATATGTGCCGGAAATAGACGCGGGCGGGGTTGGCCCCAAGCTGGACCACAGACGCGGCATAGCCCTGCGCCCCGGCCGAAATCGCAAGCCCGCGCGCTATGCGCGCATATCTCTCCCAGCCGTAGAAGCCCATGAGGCAGACCAGGAGCATCATGGAGGAGCCAAAGAAGGCCAGAACTGCCAGCGACATGATGAGAAAGGGCAAGGCGGCTTGAAAGTCTGCAAGCACGAGCACCAGATGCTCGACCGTGCCGCGGAACTGGGCGGCCAGAAAGCCGAGCGTAGTTCCAAAGACGGCGGAGATGATGGTCGCGCCGAAGGCGATGACCAGCGAAACGCGGATTGACTGGATGAGGCGGGAGAGCACGTCCCGGCCAAGCTCGTCGGTACCCAGCCAATGGCCGGGGGTTCCCGGCGGGGAGAGGCGGCTGGTCAGATCCATGGCGGTGATGCCGTAGGGACGCAGCCAATCGGCCAGGATCGCAATCAGCACCATGGCAGCGAGCCACAAGATGCCAAACCCTACGGAAGCCGGCACCTGACGGCGAATGCGGGCCAGAATGCCGAAAGCCGGGCGTGGCGTCTGTTGCGTTTGGGTCAGATCTGCCGAGGACATGCCTTCTTCCTGTTACCTAATGCGCGACATGCGCGCGCAGTCGCGGGTCGAGCCAGCCGTAGAGGAGGTCCACAACCAGGTTGGAAATCACCATGGCGGCTGCGATGATGAGGAGGATACACTGCACGACGGCGAGGTCGCGGTTCGTGACAGATACGACCAGCAGCCTGCCGATCCCCGGCCATGAGAAGATCGATTCCACCACCACGGCGCCGGCGATGAGCGAACCAACCATGAAGCCCACTATCGTGACGATCGGGATCGCGGCATTGGGCAGCGCGTGCCCCCAGACGACCTCGCGCCATTTCAGGCCCTTGGCCGAAGCCGTGCGGATGAATGGCTGGCCCATCACCTCGATCATGGCGCTACGCGAAAAGCGGGCGAGAATGCCGATGCCGCCGATGCTCAAGGTAAGCGTCGGGAGGATGCCGTGCATCCAGGTGTCCTGTCCTCCTGACGGCAGCACGCCGAACGTCACCGAGAAGATCAGCACGAGGAGCAACCCCAACACGAAGGACGGTATCGTGAAGCCGATGATCGAAGCCAGGATCACGCCGCGATCCGTGACGCTCTGCCGGTGCAGGGCGGCATAGACGCCGGCCGGAATGCCAATCAGGAGCTTCAGGAAGAGGGCTGGAAGCGTCAGCTGCAGCGTGGCAGGCACGCGTTCCAGCACCAGTTGGATGGCTGGGGCCTTGTCGCGCATCGAGACGCCGAAATCGCCTGTGAGGATCGATTTGAGATAGGCGAAGTATTGTACCCAGAGCGGCTGATCGAGCCCCCAGGCGCGGCGGAAAGCGTCGACCGACTCCTGCGGCACGTCGGGGCCGAGCATCACCTGTGCCGGATCGCCCGACATGCGCAGCACGACAAATGCGAAGGTGACGACGGCGGCAATCGTGATGACAGCCCGGAGGAGCCTCGTGAGGACGAACTGAACCATTTCTGTTTCCTTAGGCTGCCACGGCGAGGTCATTCGCCAAGAGGTGGCAGGCGGCCGTGCGGCCCGTCTCGATCCGGCGCAGCTCAGGCGTTCTGGTGCGGCAGATGTCGGTTGCCAGCGGGCAGCGGGGATGGAAGGCGCAGCCCGAAGGGCGGGCGGCCGGATTGGGCGGCTCCCCCTGGAGGATGACCCGGCCCTGCAGCCGCTTGCCGGGGACCGGCACGCTTGAGACCAATGCCTTCGTATAGGGATGACGCGGGAACTGGAAAATCGTGTCGGAGGAGCCTTCCTCCACGATCTTGCCGAGATACATCACCGCCACGCGGTCGGCGATGTTGCGCACGACCTTGAGGTCATGGCTGATGAAGACCATGGCGATGCCGTTCTGCTCCTGGAGATCGCGCAGCATATTGACGACCTGCGCCTGGATCGAGACATCCAGAGCCGACACCGGCTCGTCACAGATCAGAAGCGAGGGGCGGGCGGCGAGCGCGCGCGCGATGACGGCGCGCTGGCGTTGCCCTCCGGAAAGCTCGTGCGGATAGCGCCCGGCTTGGTCGGGCCTGAGGCCGACGGCACCCATCAGCTCGCGCACGCGCTCTTTGCGTTCCTCTTTGCTGCCGATCCCATGAATATCCAGCGGCTCGCCGATCTGTGCCGAGATCGTTAGGCGCCGGTCGAGCGCGGCAAGCGGATCCTGATAGACCAGCTGCATCTTCGCCCGCAGAGCGCGCCATTGCTGGCTGTGCAGCGGCGGCATCTGCCGCCCGTCGAAGATGACCTCACCCGCCTGCGCCCGGTCTATCCCGAGAAGCATGCGCCCGAGGGTCGATTTTCCCGAGCCGGATTCGCCCACAATGCCCACAGTTTCGCCTGGCATAACCGACAGGGAAAGGTCGTCGACGGCGCGCACCGGTTGCGGGCGGCTGAAGGGCCCCTTGCGAATCTCATAGATGCGGACGAGCCCTCTCGCCTCGATCAAAGGTATCATTGCATCACTTCTTCGAAAATGCGGGCCTTGCCCGCGCCGGTTCCGGCGACCTCGACTGGATGCACGCAGGCAAGGCTGCTTCCGTCGGGCTGAAGAAGCAGCCGCGGGCTGTTTGTGTGGCAGAAGTTGCTCGCCTTGGGGCAGCGCGGCGAGAACGCACAGCCGCGCGGCAGCTCCCTCGGGTTCGGCACCGTGCCGGGAATGGGGATCAGCCTTTCGCGAGTACCGTGGAGGCGGGGAATGGCGTCGAACAGGCCCCGCGTATAGGGGTGCCGGGGTTCGGAAAACAGCTGATCGACCGTGCCCTGTTCGACGATGCGGCCGGCATACATCACGCAGACGCTCTCACAAACCTGAGAGACCGCACCGAGATCGTGGCTGATGAAAACCAGCGCCATGCCGGTCTCCCTCTTCAGTTCTGCCAGTAGGTCGAGGATCTGCGCCTGGATAGTCGCATCGAGCGCCGTCGTGGGCTCGTCGGCAATCAAGAGATCGGGCTCGCCGGCAAGCGCGATGGCGATCATCAAGCGCTGGCACTGCCCGCCCGAAAACTCATGCGAATACTGATCGAAACGGCGCCTGGGATCGGGGATACCCACCATATCCATCAGACGCAGCGCTTCGGCTCTGGCAGCCTCGCCGGTCAGGCCGCGATGGATGGCAAGCGCCTCCGTTATCTGCCGGCCGATGCGCAGGACCGGATTGAGCGAGCTCGACGGATCCTGAAATATCATCGCAATCCGCTTGCCGCGCACTTTCTCAAGGACCGGCCGTGGCGCGGTGGAAAGTTCCATTCCTCCAAGACGAACGGAGCCGGTGACGCTGGCTTTGCCCGGCAGCAGGCCAAGGGCCGCCAGCCAGGTTACGGATTTGCCACAGCCCGACTCCCCGACAAGGCCAAGCGCGTCTCCATGCGCCACGTCGAGATTGATCCCGTGCAGGACCTGAACGCCATCGAAGGCCACTTTCAGATCCCGCAGTTCCACGAGGTTAGGTGTTTGCGTGCTCATGCCTCTTCCGCGGTTTGCAGGCCCATCGCGAGCGACGCCCATGGACGCTATTGGAAAAGAGCTTGGCTCCGGCGGCCGAAGCGCCGGAGCCTGCCTGTGGCGTTCAGCTCGTCCAGTTGGAACTGCGGAAGTCCATTGCGAAGGCGGGAGCCGCCTTCCACTTCAGGGAAGACTTCATGCCGGTGAAAACGGCGTTCTGGTGCAGAACCGTATAGGCGGGGTCCTCGCGCTCGCAGATTTCCAGCATGCGGGCGAAAGCCTGCTTGCGCTTTGCCTTGTCGGTCGAGGTTTCCATCACGACGGAAAGCTCGTTCACCTCGGCGTTGGTCCAGTCCTGCTTCTGCTGGACCTCGCCATTGGGGCCGAACTGCACCACCATCGGGGTGATCGGGTCGTTGATGGTGTTGGACGCCGACCAGTCGCGTACACCCTTCACCCCGGCCGGCTCATGGATCTGAGCCCAGTTCTCCTTCATCTCGATCTCGACATTGAGGCCCACCTGCTTCCACATCTCGACCAGGATCTGCGCCGTGGGTGTCTGGTTCGTATAATAGTTGTTCAGCAGGCGATAAGGGATCGGGTCGCCCTTGTAGTTCGCCTGCCGCAACAGATCGCGCGCCAGTTCAGGATTGAATTCCGGAACAGTCCAGCCCTGTACAAACATGTCGCCGAATGATTCGAACTGCAGCCCGGCCGGGATGACCGTCTGGCCGCCCCAGAGCGAATCGACGATGGCCTGACGGTCGATCGAATGCGTCATGGCGCGGCGCACAAGCGGATCGGCCAGTATCGGGATCTGCGTGTTGAAGACGGAAATGCGGTGATTCCAGATCGTGGAGTTCTGGACCTCGAAACCCGGAGCGGATTGCACCGCGGCGATCTGATCCGGCGGCAGGTCGCAGGCGAAATCATATTCGCCCGACAAGAGGCCGTTCACGCGCGAGGATACTTCCGGCACCTCGACGAAGCGGATCTGCTCCAGCGGCGGCCGCCCGCCCCAGTAGTCGTCGAAGGCAACCAGCGTCAGCGAAACGTCGGGCCGGTATTCGCCGACCATATAGGGGCCAGTGGTGATGGGCTTGCGCGCCCAGTCGTTGTAGGAGGAAGCCTCATCCCAGGCACGACGGTTGGCGATCTGGCTGCCGTGGGAATAGAGGCGCCCTTCGAGCGTCACATCCGGCGTGGCATTGTGGAAACGCACCGTGTATTTGTCCACCGCCTCGACGCCGGCCAGAGCCGGCCACAGACGGCGGCCGATGCCCGGCACGCTCGCGGGCAGCTCTTTGACCGTGGTTGGTTTGTGATCGGTCTCGAAGATGGTTCTGCCGCCAGCGGGCTGCGTGTCGCCAAAGACGCGCTCTGCCGAGAAACTGAACACCACATCCTCGGCGGTCAATTCGTCCCCATTGTGGAACTTCACGCCCTGGCGCAGCGTGAGCTCGAGCGTCTTGTCGTCGATGCGCCGCCATTCTGTGGCAAGCCCGGGAACGGGGCCCTGGTTGCCCATCCAATCGCGCAGGATCAACCCTTCCCAGAGGTTGGGGAAGAATACACGCTCGCCGACATTGGACTGCTCATACCAAATGTCGAGCGTGTTGTTGTTGGTGATCTTTTGCACCGCGATGGTGACGGACGGGCGAGCCGTCTGGCCGATCGCGAAACGTGGCAGGGCGATGCTGCCCGCGGTGGCACCAAGCAAGCCGAGCGCTCGCCGTCGATTGAGCGTAAACATCCAGAACTCCTTTCAATGGCGGAGATAATTCAACTCCACATGCGCCGCACATTAGGGTTCCGAGTGTGTCACGCTCATAAAATCCATATGAAATATCTATGACATTCACAGCCCTTGCTTTTGTTCCGAGATTATGGCCGGAGGCTGGGGTTTTTACTTTCAATCAGCCGCAATGAAAGAAGGTCAATTGCCGGCGCGATCTCTCGCATCACCTGCAGTTTCGCTATACGAATGGTGGATACGCTTCGGCAAAAACCTGAAGTGGCGCGTCCGGCATTCTGCCTTGCTCACCCTGCAGGCATTTGCAGAAGAGGGCACGCGCGCAACTCCGCGCCTTTCACTCTACGGCTAGGTCAAGACGCTCAGCATGCGTTCCAGATCGGCAAGCTGGGACTTGGTCGTCTCATAGCCGACATCGATCGCTTCGCCCGCACGGTAGAACTCCGTCAGCCCGATGTGGCCAAGCTTCGGCTGGAGCGACAGGTCCGGCGGATCGCCCGCCAGACGCGCGCGGGAAATGCGGTCCTGGATGATGTTGAAGGCCTCGACCATCACTCCGGTAATGCCAAGCCGCATTTCGTGCCGCCGTGGACCTTTGTCGACAAGCAGAGGCGCCTTTTCGCCGTCCAGGGGCTTGCCTTCCTTTTCCGGCAGGTCGGCGCTGTGCCGGATGACTGCCGCCCGGCCAAAGACGTCGTAATGGAGATTGACGGCCACGACGAGCGGCTGCTCGTGCGCCCGGCAGACTGTTACGGGAACGGGATTGACAAGCGCGCCGTCGATGAGCACGCGGCCGTTGCAGACCACCGGCTCGAAAACGCCCGGCAGGGCGTAGGAGGCCCGCATGGCCGTGATAAGGGAACCACTGGAAATCCAGATTTCATGCCCGGTGCGGATTTCCGCCGCGACGCAGACGAACGGTTTCGGCAAATCCTCGAAGGTGAGCCCGTTGAGGTGCTCCTGCATTCTCTGAGTGAGCTTCATGCCGCCCAGGAGCCCGCTGCCGCCGAAATTGAGATCGAGCAGACCCAGGATGCGGCGGCGGGTCAGCGAACGCGCAAACTCTTCGAGCGCATCCAGCTTACCGGCAAGATAACAGCCGCCCACAAGCGCGCCGATGGAGGTGCCCGCGATCATGGAAATTCGAATACCGGCCTCGTCCAGTGCGCGCAGCACCCCGATATGGGCCCAGCCGCGCGCGGCGCCTCCGCCGAGCGCCAGTGCGATAGCTGGTCCTTGGTCGGCGGCGTGAAGCTGCTTAGCCGGAGGCTTCATGGCGTTGTTGTCACTGCCCTCGGATTTTCCGCGGAGCGGTCCCCAATCGAGCATCGCAATCTCCTACGCCCCAGGCAACAATGCCAAGGGACCGTAATAAATTCATGAATCCGGGACGGCAAAGATCCGAATTGGTGACTCCGCTCACCCGAAAGCGAGAATTTCACCCGTTTTCGGTCAGAATTGGGCGGCCGTCCTCAACTTTCACGTTCCTATAGAAGCAGGAACGTCGGCCGGTATGACAAGTTGCACCCTCGCCCCCGACGCGCACCTTGAGAAGAACAGCATCCTGATCGCAGTCGGTGCTGATCGACTCCACATGCTGCAGGTTGCCGGAGGTTTCCCCCTTCTTCCAGAGGCTTGAGCGGGAACGCGACCAGTAATGGGCGATGCCCGTTTCTAGTGTCTTCGCCAGCGCCTCGGCGTTCATATGCGCCACCATGAGGAGCGTGCCGTCCCCGGCGTCGGTGACAACCGCCGTGATAAGGCCGTTCGCATCGAAGCGCGGCGTAAAAAGCCTGCCTTCCTCCAGCGCGCTTTTGTCGGCTGAGGGAGGCGCGAAGCGAAGTTCCGAGGCTTGCATGGCTTAACCGCTGCGCGAATCGCGGACCATGGTGATAAAGCGCGCCTGGTCTTCAGGTCGCGTCTTGAAGGCTCCGGTAAATGTTGTCGTAAGCGTGCTGGCGCCCTGCTTGCGGACGCCGCGCATGGCCATGCACATGTGCTCCGCCTCGACCATCACGGCGACGCCGAGGGGCTGGAGCACGTTCTGGATCGCGCCGGCGATCTGGGCCGTTATCGCTTCCTGGGTTTGAAGCCGGCGGGCGAAGATGTCCACAACGCGCGCGATCTTAGACAGGCCGACGACCTTTCCGTCCGGCAAGTAGCCCACATGGGCCTTACCGACGATCGGCACCATGTGATGCTCGCAGTGGGAGTGAAAGGGGATGTCCTTCACGAGCACCATGTCCTCATAGCCGGCGACCTCCTCGAAGGTGCGCCCGAGTTCCTCGGCCGGACAGAGATCATAGCCGCCGAACAATTCCTGGTACGCTTTCACCACACGCGCTGGCGTCTCCTTGAGGCCCTCGCGGTCCGGATTGTCGCCGGCCCAGCGCAGAAGCGTTCGCACGGCGGCCTCGGCCTCCTCCCGGCTGGGCCGGTCCGTGATCGGCTTGTCGAGATAGCCGGCCTGTTCCGCCGGTACGGAGGTCTGGTCAGGACGAGGCGGGAAGCTCTTGATGATCGCGTCCATGTTAAGGCGTCTCCCGTAGCCCCTGTCGCGCAGGAGCGAGTTAAACGGTCACTGCCTTTTGCGGGTTGTTGGGAACTGCAATCAGTCCCGCCCGAAAGCGGCATAGCGGCACCGGCGGGTGGAACACACCATCTTGCCCTCCGCCGGATACCCTCACTATATAGTTTTTGGGCGGCGCAAATGAAAGCCATTTGCGCGACATCCTGTCCCGAGTTGGCGCCGACAGGCGGAATTTCATGATCGACGACGTCTATAATGCGAAAATTCTTGGCTTTGCCGGCAATATCGGCCGCATCGGCCGGCTGGCGGATCCTGACGCCACCGCCACGGCTCATTCCAAGCTCTGCGGCTCGACTGTAACGGTCGATCTGAAGATGGCGGACGGCGTGGTGACTGACTTTGCCCATGAGGTGCGCGCCTGCGCGCTTGGCCAGGCGTCGTCCTCCATTATGGCGCGAAATGTCATTGGCGCGAGTGCCGGAGAGCTTCGGGCCGTACGGGAGAAGATGCGCCTGATGCTCAAGGAGAACGGTGCTCCGCCCGACGGCCGCTTCGCGGATCTTAAATATCTGGAGCCGGTGCGCGACTATAAGGCTCGCCACGCCTCCACCTTGCTCACTTTCGACGCGGTGGTGGACTGCATAGACCAGATCGAGCGCAAGGCGGCGGAGAAGGCCGCCTGATCCAATGGCCTTGCCCGCAGGATATTCCCGCAACTGGTCCGGCCCGTGGCCGAAGACGCCGGGGAGGGTGCTGGGCACCGCTTTCGTGCGCCTCTATCAGCTCACACTCTCTGGATTTATCGGCAATTCCTGCCGGCACTTCCCGACCTGCTCGGAATATGCCTATGAGGCAATCGCGCGGCATGGGCTTTGGGCGGGCGGCTGGATGGGCCTCTTTCGCGTCATGCATTGCGGGCCTGGGGGCACCCATGGCATCGATCCGGTGCCGGAGATCTTGCAGCCGCGCCACGCCTGGTGGGCCCCTTGGCGGCTTTGGAAATTGAAGCCCTAGATTCCACTGGGGGCTTGCCGATCCCCCTCTATCCCGCTAGATGCGACAGCCTTGATTGTCTTTCACCACCCGCGCTCGTTGGCGGGACTGGATAAGGAGATTCCAATGGCTGAAGCCGCTTCCCTGACATTCCCCGATGGCTCCGTCCGCAATGTCGATGCGGCGATGACCGGAGCCGACATTGCAGAATCCATATCGAAATCGCTGGCCAAGAAGGCCGTCGCCTATGCCATGGACGGCTCCCTGCGCGATCTATCCGATCCCGTTGAGCGCAGCGGCAAGATAGAGATCATCACGCGCGAGGACCCGCGCGCGCTGGAGCTTATCAGGCACGACGCGGCGCATGTGCTGGCCGAAGCCGTGCAGGAATTGTGGCCGGGCACCCAGGTGACCATCGGCCCGGTGATCGAGAACGGCTTCTATTACGATTTCGCCCGCAATGAGCCCTTCACGCTGGATGACCTGCCGGTTATCGAGAAGAAGATGCGGGAGATCGTCGACCGCAATAAGCGGTTTTCCAAGGAAGTCTGGCCGCGCGACAAGGCGAAGAAGGTTTTTGCCGACAAGGGCGAGAGCTACAAGGTCGAGCTGATCGACGCCATCCCGGAAGACCAGGACCTGAAAATCTACTTTCAGGGCGATTGGTTCGATCTCTGCCGCGGCCCGCACATGGCCTCGACCGGCCAGATCGGCAAGGCGTTCAAGCTGATGAAGGTTGCCGGCGCCTATTGGCGCGGCGATTCCAACCGCCCGATGCTGACGCGCATCTACGGTACTGCCTGGGCGGACCAGCAGCAGCTCGACTCTTATCTGCAGATGCTGGAGGAGGCGGAAAAGCGCGATCATCGCCGCCTCGGCCGCGAGATGGACCTGTTCCATTTCCAGGAGGAGGGGCCGGGCGTCGTCTTCTGGCACGCCAAGGGCTGGCGCATGTTCCAGAACCTTGTCTCCTACATGCGCCGCCGGCTCGACGGTGTGTATCAGGAGGTGAATGCGCCGCAGGTGCTCGACCATTCCCTGTGGCAGACCTCAGGCCACTGGGGCTGGTACAAGGAGAACATGTTCAAGGTCGAGTGCGCCGACGAGGAGGCGGAGGACAAGCGCACCTTCGCGCTGAAGCCGATGAACTGCCCCGGCCATGTGCAGATCTTCAAGCATGGCCTGAAGTCCTACCGCGACCTGCCGATCCGCCTTGCCGAATTTGGCGCCGTTCACCGCTATGAGCCTTCGGGCGCCTTGCATGGGCTGATGCGCGTGCGCGGCTTCACACAGGACGATGCGCATATCTTCTGCACGGAAGATCAGCTCGCCGAGGAGTGCCTCAAGATCAACGATCTGATCCTCTCCACCTATGCCGATTTCGGCTTCGAGGAGATTCAGGTCTTCTTCTCCACGCGGCCTGAGAAGCGCGTGGGCTCCGATGCGCTCTGGGATCACGCGGAAGAGATCATGGGCGGCGTCTTGGAGCAGATTGCGGAACGTTCGGGAGGACGCATCAAGACCGCGATCAATCCGGGAGACGGTGCCTTCTACGGTCCGAAATTCGATTACGTGCTGAAAGATGCCATTGGCCGCCAGTGGCAGTGCGGCACGACACAGGTGGATTTCAACCTGCCGGAGCGCTTCGGCGCCTTCTACATCGACAAGGATTCGGAGAAGAAACAGCCGGTGATGATCCATCGCGCCATCTGCGGCTCGATGGAGCGCTTCCTCGGCATCCTGATCGAGAACTATGCGGGACACTTCCCGCTATGGTTCGCGCCGTTGCAGGTGGTGGTGGCAACGATCACGTCGGACGCCGACGACTATGCCCGGCAGGTGACCCAGCAACTGAAAGCGGCAGGCCTTACCGCCGAGGCCGACTTGCGCAACGAGAAGATCAACTACAAGGTCCGCGAGCACAGCCTCGCAAAGGTGCCGGTCATCCTCGTTTGCGGCAAGCGCGAGGCGGAGGAAGGCAGCGTGAACATCCGCCGGCTCGGCAGCCGGGATCAAGCGTCATTGCTCCTGGCGGAAGCGATTGCCCAGCTGATCGACGAGGCTACCCCGCCCGACATTCGGCGGGCCAAGGCTTAGTGAGGGCGCCGGCAAAGCCGGCGCTTTCATCACGCCGTAGAGTCATAAGCCGCAGAATGTGCCGGTCGGCGAGCGACCGCATTATCGCCGTTCGTATTGCTTACGCCCCACCCAAAACCTGCCGTTCGTTCAGTCCCGCCAGACGGCAGAGCCGGGGCCGGCCAGCTCTGTGCACCCTTGTGATGAACCTTCCATTCAGCGACCGCCTACTTAAAGTACGTAGCCCTATTCCACGACGACCACTTGTTCGACTACAGGCTCAACAATCCGGCACGGATTGAATGACGCCATCGCCTCGCGAAATGTCTCTGCGGTTGGCTCATCGCCAACGGCTAGTCTGAGGCTGCCATCGCAGTGCTTCACCGCGTGAACACGCTCGCGCAGATAGTCAAATCCATATCTTTCTTCGATGGCAAGCATGCATGCTTCGAAGGAAATGATCGAACCGCCGAGCGCATCCCAGCGCTCTGGCAGGTTTTCACGAAACGCCTGAACGAACCGCTTGTCCCCGGAGAGCAGAACCCGACCTTCTGGGGCAGCGATCAGGATCGCAGCCAGAACTTGTTCGCCGCCATCAATACCGTCGATGTCCGACAGTTCTTGGAAACTCTGAGCCGCGTAGATCTCTTCAACCCACTCATCCGGCAAGACCGGCACGGTATGTACGATCTCTTGTGTTCGCAGGAGGGCCTCCTCAGGATCCATGTCGCGGAGCATCTGAGTGATCTTCTTGCGATTGGACTTCTCGCTGCTTGTCGCGGCAAGTCGGAACGGATCAGTTATCCCGAGCGCTTCGACCGCCTCAAACCAAAGATTGCAGCAGCAGAGCTTGAGAAATACGTCACGGTCGAACAGCCCTATCACGATGAGGAAGTTCCTAGAGCAATTCGAGTTTCTCTAGGAATTCGATACTGTCGTCGCGAAGCAGGTCTATATCTATATTGTCGCGCAGAGCAATCTTGCAGAACTCGGCCGCACTCGGACCTCCATCTGGCGGCAGTAGCTTGAGCGCGGCCTGGCCGAGTGCATACGGCTTCCTTCCGTTGATGAGCGAATTGTGAACGGCGTTCAGGATGACGTAGCCAGGTGCCATCCCATTATCGTGACCATATTTCTGGGCAAGCGCGGCAAACCGCGCAGCGACAGGCAAACGGCGCCCAATGGTGACCTCTTTGCCGCCCGGAGCAAGAAGATGGGTCGCAAACCCATTAGCCTCCCGTTCCTGCTGGTCGCGGTCGTCGCCAGTCTTCACTTCTACCGTGTCGTCCACGATAGCCTGGCCTTCGTCCTCAGGCAGGTGCCCCTTGGCCAAGTGTCCGATCTCGTGCGCAAGGATGAATAAGAGCCAGTCCGGGTGAGGCACTTTTTTCGTAAGGATGATCACAGGCCGATCACTTACGTACGTGACCATGCCCTCCATCTTCCGCCCCTGAACCGGCAGAGACGGCAAGAAAAGGACAGGGACTCCGTGCGCCCAGCAAGCGGACAGCAGCATCGACAAGTCGATCCACGGTTTACTGTTCTGCCGTAGAACCTGCTCGCGGAAAGCGTCTGCAGCGTCAGGCAGTCGCGTGTATGGGATCTTTGTCGCCTTTGCGACCAAACGGGCACAAGCGGTCGCCATGCTTCGGGCGGCAGTTACCTGCTCGACTGATGTTGCAGCATTGGTCTTGAAGCAAGCAGCAGGGAGATCCTTCGGCGCGAGATGGCCGTCAGACGTTATCTGCAAACCGGTGTTGCGCGACAGAAAGGTCTTCAGCTCGACCATACCGGATTTGCTGTCAAAGGCCGTCTCGATCCAGTCCGGGAGCACAAGCTTCAACGACCGCCAAGCCACTCCGAGTTCGGCAAGCTCTGAGCGTAGTTCCCGTTCAAGTTTAGCGGCCCTATCGGCGATCGGATTCAGTGCGGCAACCTCCCACGGTCTGATCAGAGATATAAATAGTGTGCCTTACTGTGAAGGCCAAATGATGAACATGCACAACAATTGTTCTTATCTTCTCAACCTCGAATCTTGCAGCTTCATAGGATGCACTCGTGTCGCCGCCCTCGTCTATACCGTTCTCGCGCGCGGCCATTCTGGCGACGTCTAGCCCCAGATGTTACGCGCAGAGACCGGAATGGGGCGCGTTGCGGTCGAAGTGCGGCGATCACCTGAACGGCCTCTTTCTCAACTTCAGCCCCCAGAAGCTGACCGTCTGCTTCACCACCCCCAAGTCGGTCATGCTGCCTTTATGGGTTCACGGCCTAATCCGTAAATTCTTCATCGGGCGGAATGAGGTCCTCGGGCAGAAGCTCCACGTCTTGCTTCTGGCCGGGTGTCACCGTGAAATCGCGCTGATAGATGCGCTCTCGGTTCTTCGCCACAATCGTATAGTCGCCCTCGGGCAGCACGATCGAGGCATAGGCGCCGACCGTATCGAGCACGATCTCGCCCGTCTCCGTAAGGATAGACCACGCCGTGTCGGCGATCGCTTCGCCTCCGGTTTCACGCACCAGCTTCAGCGTCATCTCGGCCGCCCTATGCTCGACCGTTGCTTCCGTCAATTGGCCCGCCTCCACGCGAATGTCGGAGCGGATGACTGCGATCGGGCCATAGTTGGAGACGACGTGATATGTGCCTGCATTGAGCCGCACGATCGCGTTCGGCCGCACATCCGGTACAATCAACGGGCGCTCTCCGGTAGCGTCCGGCTCTGCCTCATAAATGGAAAAGCGCAGTTGCTTCTCGGGAATCCGGATGTCGCCGGGAAGCACAGCGTCAAGCTTGAGACCTCCAGCATCGAGCACGAGGCTCTCGTGCTTGGCTTCTCCCGCGACCGTTATTCGCTTGGTCGCGCCCGCTCGCCCGTAAGCGGCATGGACCAGATAGCTGCCGGGCGCGAGCGAAAAGGCGCTCGTTCCGCCCTTTGCTGTCGCCACGAGCGGCAATTTGCCATCGGGCCCCGGTTCCGGGCTGAAGACACGCCATGTCAGGCCGCCCGGAATTTCCGGCGCATCCTTGGTAAGCTGTGCTGCAAGCACCACCTGCGACGCTTTCGCCTGGGCAAGGGGAGACTGGGTTTGCGGCGCGGCAAATTCGGTCAGGCCGGGCAAATTCCGGCTGTCATCCTGGGCCAGGGCAGGGGCTGCTGGAACCCCCGCTGCAAGGAAGGATATCACTATGATTCGTTTGGCCACCAACCACATGCTTGCCATGAAGCCCAAGCCGGTGGCAATTTCAAGACTGCAGCCATGCGAGCTTTGCCTCGCGAAGGTTTCGGCTGCCCTTCCACCACAGGAGATGTGTTCTTGAGCAATGCAGTGATCGACCTTTTGCTTGAGCGCCGTTCGGCGCCGATCCACGAGCTTGCCGCGCCCGCCCCGTCGGATCGTGAGCTCGATATCATTTTGCGGGCCGCCACCCGTGTGCCCGATCATGGCCAGCTCACGCCATGGCGTTTCATTCTTTATCGTGGCGAGGCACGCGAGCGCGTCGGTCATTTGCTCGCAGAGCTTGCGGAAAAGCGCGAAGGACCGCTAAACGATGCGCGCCGACAGCAGGAACTGACGCGTTTTTCACGCGCGCCGCTCGTCATCGGAGTGGTCTCGAGCCCCAAGGAAAGCATCAAAATTCCGCAATGGGAGATGTTTCTTTCGGGCGGCATGGTGGCCATGAACCTCATGATCGCCGCGAGAGCAGTGGGTTATCACACCAACATGATCACCAACTGGTACTCGGATGTCGAGGAGGGCCGGCGGATTTTGGGGATCGCGCCGCACGAACGGGTGATCGGCTTCGTGCATATCGGCAAGCACCATGGAAATACGCCAGACCGACCAAGACCCGATGTGGCGAGCCTGGTCAGCGATTATCAAGGGCCGTGGGAGTAGCGGAGTAAGGTAGTAAGGGAATAGCGCAGTAAGGCAGTAGCGGAAAATTTTTCGCAGCTGCTGGCGACCGTTGTGACCCCACTTACTGCCTGCTGCCGTATTGCCCTATTCCCCCAGTCCGGCAAGGCGCGCGCGTTCCAGGATGCGCGTTGCCCGGATGAAATGGGGCCGATCGACCATTTCACCATCGAGATTCACAACGCCGGTTTCCCCGGTTTCGGCGAAGGCCGCAACAACCCGGCGCGAATGATCGATCGCCTCCTCGGAAGGGGTGAAGGCGGCATTGATGAACGGCACCTGCGAGGGATGGATGGCCATCTTTCCCGTAAAGCCGTCGCGTTCCGCCTCTCTGCAATCGCGTGCGAAGGCATCGAGATCCCGGAAGGCGGGGAAGACAGTGTCGATCGCCGGCACGCCGGCATCGGCGGCGGCAAAGAGGGTGATGGAGCGTGCAAGCGCGAAAACACTCGTATATCGGCCTGCATCATCGCGGGTAGCCCGCGCTCCGATTGCGGCGGAAAGGTCCTCCGCTCCCCAGGTGAGAGCGGAAAGCCGCTCGCTTGAGCCAGCGATCGTCTGGGCCGAAAATATGGCCTTTCCGGTTTCCGTGATAATGGGAAGGATGTGCGTTGCGCCATCCTCAATCCCGTTCTCGGCCTCACAAACGCGGAGCTTAACGGAAAGGAGGGAGATGTCCTGCCCCCCTTCGGCTTTGGGCAGCATGATCCCTGCCGGTCGGCCCGGCATGACCGCCGCCAGATCCTCATCGGTCAGTCCCGTCGAGAGCGCGTTCACGCGCACATATATTAGGGTTGGCGTCTCGTGCCGCGCGAGAAAGTCGGCCGCAAGCCGGCGCGCTTCTTCTTTTCGGGAAGGGCCAACCGAATCCTCAAGGTCCAGGATCAGCACGTCGGCCCCGGATTGAAGCGCTTTCGTCATTTTGCGCTCCGAATCAGCGGGAACGAAAAGCAGCGAGCGCATCAGGCGTTCCTTTTCACGATCATCGCTTGCCGCAGGCACCGGGCCACCAGCACATCGTGTTGATTGAAGCCGCGATGCTCGAATTCGACGATGCCGCGGTCAGGTTTGGACCGCGATGCACGCAAATTCTTCACTTCTGTTTCCACACGCAGCGTATCTCCGTGGAAAACCGGGTGGGGAAACACTGTTTCTGTCATCCCGAGATTGGCAATCGTCGTGCCAAGTGTAGTATCGTGAACTGAAATGCCGATCATGAGTCCAAGCGTGAAGAGTGAGTTCACGAGTGGCTTGCCCCATTCAGTCTTCTCGGCGAAGTCGAAGTCGATATGGA
Source organism: Chelativorans multitrophicus (assembly GCF_011317445.1). Classification (GTDB taxonomy): domain Bacteria; phylum Pseudomonadota; class Alphaproteobacteria; order Rhizobiales; family Rhizobiaceae; genus Chelativorans; species Chelativorans multitrophicus. The sequence continues at coordinate 534,690 of NZ_JAAAPL010000001.1, read as the reverse complement.
GGGGCTGCGGGTTCAGCGTCATCACCGAAAAGAGAACGTTGTCGCTCTCGGTGATTGTCTTGCGCAGAGTATGACGAAAAACCTGTCCCGGTTCAAAGTCCTCAAGGTAAAGACCCGGCATCATCACCCCCTTTTGTTGAGTGTATTTTAGCGGAGCGGGTCCCACCCGCAAGTTGCGTCGGTACACGACTTTCGAACGGCAATTATGGTCAACGAATTCTAAACGAACAGCGCCTAACCTGAGGTTTATCAGGGGGAGAAAAATTGTGGCTGTCATCCAATACTTTCTCCGTTGGGTCGCAACGGCAAAGGTGTCACAGCGCGCGCAGGCCGCCGCTGCTTTGGCGCGAGCCTATCTTCATAGAAAGTTCCCCTTTGAGGAGCGGGTGGCCGCCGAGGCCGCGATGACCCTTCTGGCGGAAGATCCTTCGCCGCAGGTTCGTCTTGCGCTTGCCGAAGTGCTTTCACTCAGCCACACGGCGCCGCCGCAGGTCGTCGCGGCGCTGGCAACCGATCAGCCGGAAGTGGCAGCACCCGTGCTCGTTCGCTCGCCTCTCCTCACAGATATAGACCTCATCGATTGGGTGGCCACGGGCGAGGTGCGGATCCAGGTTCTGATCGCCTCACGCCCCTGGGTTTCCATGGCGCTTGCGGCTGCCATCGCCGAAGTGGGGGAAGCACCGGCCTGCCTGGCGCTTCTGCGCAATGGAGGCGCACAGATCGCGGCTTTGAGTTTCCGCCGAATGATAGAGCGGCACGGCGCTCACTCCGGGGTTCGCGCCGCCCTTGCAGCTGACCGCCGCCTGCCATCCGACTGCCGTCACCTGTTGCTTGTCCATGTGGGGGAGGCGCTTTCCTCCGCCCGTTTCGTCCAGGCGCTCATGGGTTCCGAGCGCGCGGAAAAGCTGACACGGGAGGCCTGCGTGAAAGCCTCGCTCACGCTTATCGAAACGACGGAGCCTCGGGAGCACGCGGCGCTTGTGGAGCACTTGCGGCTTCGAGGGGATCTGACCTCCGCCTTCCTCGCCCGCTCCGTGGCTCACGGTAAAATCGACTTCTTCGGCGCGGTCCTCGTAGCCCTCACAGGGACAAGCGAAGCGCGTGTGCGCTCCACCCTTTCGCGCGGCAGGGATGGCGCGGTAACGGGCTTGCTCGCCAAGGCCGGCCTCAAGCAGATCACGCACGCGCCGATTCTCGCCGCGCTGAAGATTTGGCGTCAGGTCGCGAACGGAAAGCGCGCCGCGGGCCCGCAGGAGGCTTCCTGGCACATGCTGAAGGCCCTGGAGGGCAATCCGAGGGCCTTCGAAGACCCGGCAGGCACTGCGCTCGCCGGCTTGCTGCGGCGCATTCATCTTGAAGCGATGCGCCAGAACGCGCGCCAGCAGGCGCTGGCATTGGCGGCGGCGTGATGAGAGCGAATAGGGAATAGCGAGTAGCGAATAGAAGAGCAGGAGACAGGAAGTCGCCGCTGTCGCTGCCGCGACGCTATTCACTAACTCCCCTATTCGCTACTCGCTATTCCCTATTCGCTCTTCAAATATCCAGCTCTTCCACGAATTCCGCGTTTTCCTGGATGAAGCGGAAGCGGGCTTCCGGCTTGGTGCCCATCAATGCATCGACAGCGCTGCTCGTGGCTTCCGGCGTGTCCAGGACCTCAACGCGCAGAAGGGTGCGGTATTTCGGATCCATGGTCGTTTCCTTGAGCTGCGCCGGCATCATCTCGCCGAGACCCTTGAAGCGGCCGATCTCTACCTTGCCGCGGCCGGTGAACTCGGTTTTCAGCAACTCGTCCTTATGGGCGTCGTCGCGGGCATACATGGTCTTGCCGCCCTGGCTGATGCGGTAGAGCGGCGGCACGGCCAGGAACAGGTGCCCGCCGGTGATGAGCTGCGGCATCTCCTGATAGAAGAAGGTGATGAGGAGGGAGGCAATGTGCGCGCCGTCCACGTCGGCATCCGTCATGATGATCACGCGCTCGTAGCGCAGATCCTCCTCGCGGTATTTCGATCGTGTGCCGCAGCCAAGTGCCTGGATCAGGTCGGTGATCTGCTGGTTGGCGGCGAGCTTGCCAGAGCCCGCGCTGGCCACGTTGAGGATCTTGCCGCGCAAAGGCAGCACCGCCTGTGTGGCGCGGTTACGCGCCTGCTTGGCCGAGCCGCCGGCCGAATCACCTTCGACGATGAAGATCTCGGCACCCGCGGCAGCGCCCACGGTACAATCGGCGAGCTTGCCGGGCAGGCGCAGCTTGCGCACCGCCGATTTGCGGCTGACTTCCTTTTCCTGCCGGCGTTTCAGCCGTTCGTCGGCGCGGGCGATCACCCAGTCGAGCAGCTTGGAAGCCTCGGCCGGGTTGTCCGCCAGCCAATGGTCGAAGGGATCGCGCACCGCGTTTTCGACAATGCGCATGGCTGCGGCGGTGGCGAGCTTGTCCTTCGTCTGGCCGACGAATTCGGGCTCGCGCACGAAGACCGAGAGCATGCCGGCGGCCGAGATCATCACGTCCTCGGCGGTGACGATGGAGGCGCGCTTGTTGCCCGTGAGGTCGGCGTAGCCGCGCAGGCCCCTCAGGAGCGCGTTTCGGAAGCCCTGTTCATGCGTGCCGCCCTCGGGCGTCGGGATGGTGTTGCAGTAGGAATTGAGGAAAGCGTCGCCGCCATACCAGGTGACCGCCCACTCCACTGCGCCGTGGCCGCTTTGCTTCTCGGTCTTGCCGGCGAAGACTTCGCGGGTGACTTGGAATTCGCCGTCGATGGAGTTTGAAAGATAGTCCTTCAGGCCGCCGGGGAAATGGAAGACGGCCTTGTCCGGCGTTTCGTCCTTCTCCTTGAGCAGCGAAGGCGCGCAGTTCCAGCGGATCTCGACACCTCCGAAGAGGTACGCCTTTGAGCGCGTCATGCGGTAGAGCCGCGCCGGCTCGAATTTTGCCCCCGCGCCGAAGATCTCCGGGTCCGGCTTGAAGCGTGTGCGCGTGCCGCGCCGGTTATGCACCTCGCCCACGCTTTCGAGCGGGCCGAGCGGTTTGCCGCGCGAAAAGCGCTGGCGGAAGAGCTGGCGCCCGCGCGCGACCTCCACCTCCAGCAACTCGGAAAGCGCGTTGACCACAGAAACGCCCACGCCGTGAAGGCCGCCGGAGGTCTCATAGACCTTGGAATCGAATTTGCCGCCCGAATGCAGCGTCGTCATGATGACTTCCAGGGCGGACTTGTCCTTGAATTTCGGGTGCGGGTCGACCGGAATGCCGCGGCCATTGTCGGTGACGGTGAGGAATCCGTCTTCGGAGAGCTCAACGTCGATGAAGGTCGCGTGGCCGGCCACGGCCTCATCCATGGAATTGTCGATCACCTCGGCAAAGAGGTGGTGCAGCGCCTTGTCGTCCGTGCCGCCGATATACATGCCAGGCCGCCGGCGCACCGGCTCCAGGCCTTCCAGAACCTCGATGTCGGCCGCGCTGTAGCTGTCGCTTGCATCGCGCGCAGGGGATGGCGCACGCTGCGCCTTGCGCGCAGTCGCAATCGGTTCCGGCTGCTTGACGCGCTCTGCGCTGGAGGAGCCAAGCGTTGCAAAGAGGTCGTTGGTGTCGTCCATCGAAATTCTTTTCCCCTGCGCACCCCGCGAATCACATCCAGTTTGCCATGGTTTCCATGGCAAAGCGAAGGCCGTTCCGGTTCCGTTCGGTGGTTGTGGACGGCTCTTAACCGAAGAACCGCTTTTAGCCAACCGGATAATGCGGTGCACCCGTTAACGGGAGTGCACCGCATTTATTAACTATTTCCGGACGTCAGCTTGCGAGCGCCTCGATAGGCGGGCAGGCGCAGACAAGGTTGCGGTCGCCCGCCACATTGTCGACGCGGGAGACGGGCGGCCAGTATTTCGCCGCCCAATCCATGCTTCCCGACGGGAAGGCCGCTTCCGCGCGGGAATAGGGATGCGACCAGGTATCGGCCATCAGCTCCGCGGCGGTGTGGGGCGCGTTGACAAGCGGATTGTCGTCTTTCGGCCACTCGCCTTTTTCCACGCGTCCCGCTTCTCCCGCAATGGAGATCATCGCGTCGCAAAAGCGGTCGAGTTCGCTCTTGGGCTCCGACTCGGTCGGCTCGACCATGAGCGTGCCGGCCACCGGCCAGGACATGGTCGGCGCATGGAAGCCATAGTCGATGAGGCGCTTGGCGATGTCCTCGACGCCTATGCCTGCCCGTTCCTTGAAGACGCGGGTGTCGAGAATGCATTCGTGCGCGACCCGGCCGTTGCGGCCCCGGTAGAGTACCGGATAGTACGCCTCAAGCCTGCCGGCGATGTAGTTGGCGTTAAGGATCGCCATTTCCGTCGCGCGCTTCAGCCCCGCCGCGCCCATCATGCGGATATACATCCAGGTGATGGGCAGAATGGACGCACTGCCGAAGGGGGCAGCCGCCACGGCGTGGGCCGAGCCCAACTCCACGTGGCCGGGCAGGAAGGGCTGCAGGTGCGCCTTCACGCCAATCGGGCCGATGCCCGGCCCGCCGCCGCCATGCGGAATGCAGAAGGTCTTGTGCAGGTTCATGTGGCATACATCGGCGCCGAGATCGCCCGGACGCGCGAGGCCAACGAGCGCATTGAGGTTGGCGCCGTCGAGATAGACCTGTCCGCCATGCTCATGGATGAGGGCGCACATGTCGCGCACGCCTTCCTCGAACACCCCATGCGTGGAGGGATAGGTGATCATAAGGGCGGCAAGGCGGCTCGAGTGCTCCTCGGCCTTGGCCTTCAGGTCCTCAGGATCGATATCGCCTTGCTCAAGGCAGCGCACGACCACCACGCGCATGCCGGCCATCGCAGCGGACGCCGGATTGGTGCCATGGGCCGAGGAGGGGATAAGGCAGACATCGCGATGGTCCTCGCCGCGCTCGCGGAAATAGCGGCGGATAGCGAGAAGCCCGGCATATTCGCCCTGGCTGCCGGCATTGGGCTGCAGCGACACGGCATCAAAGCCGGTGATCTCGGCAAGCCAGCCTTCAAGCTCGCCGACCATGCGGCGATAGCCCACCGTATGGGCATCCGGCGCGAAGGGGTGGAGGCCGTTTACCTCCGGCCAGCTCACCGGCATCATTTCGGCCGCCGCATTGAGCTTCATGGTGCAGGAGCCGAGCGGGATCATCGCCCGGTCAAGCGCCAGATCCTTGTCGGAGAGCCGCCGCAGGAAGCGCATCATCTCCGTTTCCGAGCGGTGCTCGTGGAAGACAGGCTGCGTGAGGAAGTGCTCGCCGCGAGGCTGCGACGGCGCGATTGCCGGGGCTGCGGCGGGCACGGTGATGCCGAAGAGTTTGGCGATCGATTCCAGATCGGCCTCGGTCGATATCTCGTCGAAGGTGATCCCGACACGGTCCGCATCAATGACACGCAGCAGGCTGCCGGTTTTCTCGGCCTCAGCCGCAATCGCCGCGGCCTTGCCGGGAACGGTGACCGTCACCGTGTCGAAAATCTTCTCGCCGGCAAGCTCCAGGCCCGCCGCCTTGAGACCCGCATGGAGGCGCGCGGCAAGGCCATGCACATGCGTTGCGATGGCCTTCAGCCCCTCAGGCCCGTGCCAGATTGCATAAGCCGCCGCCATATTGGCGAGCAACGCCTGGGCGGTGCAGATATTTGAGGTGGCCTTGTCGCGGCGGATGTGCTGCTCGCGCGTCTGTAGCGCCAGGCGATAGCCCGGGCGGCCATGGGCATCGACCGACTGGCCGACGAGCCGGCCCGGCATCAGGCGGGTCAGCCGGTCGGAAACCGCGCAATAAGCCGCATGCGGGCCGCCAAAGCCCATGGGAACGCCGAAGCGCTGCATCGGGCCGACGGCAATCTCCGCGCCAAGCGCGGCCGGCGTGTCGCTGAGCAGAAGACCGAGCGGATCGGCCACGAAGATGACGATCGCGTCCTTCGCTTTTGCCTCGCCGATGAGGGCCGAGTGATCCTCGTAGGCACCGTAGGTGTCGCCCCACGGAACGATAAGGGCAAAGGTGTCGCCATCGAGCTCAATATTCGTTGCAATCTCGATACCGAGAGGCTCCGCGCGTGTTTCCACGACATCGCGCGTCTGCGGATTGAGCGCGCCGGCGATCACTATTCTGTTGCGCTTGCTCTTGTGATGCCGCCAGGCGATTCCGACAGCCTCGGCGACAGCCGACGCCTCATCCAAAAGGGAGGCGGAGGCAACGGGCAAGCCGGTAAGCTCCGTCACCAGCGTCTGGAAGTGGAAGAGCATTTCCAGGCGGCCCTGGCTTATCTCGGACTGATAAGGCGTATAGGCCGTGTACCAGGCCGGGTTCTCGAACAGGTTCCGCTGGATGACCGGCGGGACATGGCAGCCATGATATCCGGCGCCGATAAAGCTCTTCAGAACCTTATTCTCCCGCATATAAGCCTGCAGCTCTGCCAGGGCTTCGGCCTCGCTCGCCGCTTCCGGGAGGTTGAGAGGGCGGTCGAGGCGGATTGATTTCGGCACCGCCTGGCTGATCAGCGTCTCGAGCGAGGGGAGACCGAGAAAGGCGAGCATCGCCTTGGTCTCGTCGCTGCGCGGGCCGATATGGCGGGTGGAGAAAGTTGCAGTCATAAATGATTCTCCTAGGCGATCGTCGCCTTGTAGCCTGCCTCGTCCATAAGGCCTTCGAGCTGGCTTTTGTCGGAAAGCTTCATCTTCCACAGCCAGCCGCCATCCATCGGGGCGCCGTTGACGAGAGCGGGTTCGCTGGACAGCGCTTCGTTCACTTCGGTCACTTCGCCGTCCACTGGAGCATAGACATCGGAGGCGGCCTTCACGGATTCAACCACCACCGCCGCGTCTCCCTTCTTGAGCGTCTTGCCCGTTTCGGGCAGCTCGACGAAGACGAGATCGCCCAGTTGCTCCTGGGCATAATCGGTGATGCCCACGGTCGCCGTCTCTCCTTCGACGCGGATCCACTCGTGGTCTTCTGTGAAATAGGTCTTGCTCATTCTTTTTATCCTTTGCGATAGCGATGGGGCGTGAAGGGCAGGGGGTGAACGGCAATCGGCAGGCGGTTTCCGCGCACCTCCGCCACGAGCATGGTTCCCGGCTCGCGATAGCCGGGCGCGACAAAGCCCATGGCGATCGGGTGGCCGACAGAAGGACCAAAGCCGCCGGACGTGACCTTGCCAACCGTCTGGCCCTCCTCATTCAGAAGCAGGGCGCCCGTGCGGACGGGCTGGCGTCCATCGGGCTTGAGGCCGACGCGCACTCGCACGGGGCCTTCGGCGATAGTACGCCGCAAGGCTTCCGCACCGATGAAATCTCCGCTCTCGCGTATTTTTTTCGGGATCGCCCAGAGGATTGCGGCGCTCGCCGGGTCGATCGTCTCGTCAAGGTCCTGCCCGTGCAGGCAGAGCCCTGCTTCAAGCCGCAGGCTGTCGCGTGCGGCGAGCCCGATCCATATAACTCGCTCGTCGGCGAGAATTTTCTCCGCAAATCTCCGCGCTTCCTCCTCTGGAAGCGCGACTTCGAAGCCGTCTTCGCCGGTATAGCCCGAGCGCGCGGCGAACCAGTTCTCTCGCGGCTCGGCGGCGGTCATGAAGGAAAGATCGGCAAGATCGAGGCCCGCGCCCAGCAGAATGCTTTCAGCTTCCGGACCCTGCAAAGCCAGGAAAACGCGGTCTAAAGCATCGATTTTTACGTCAAAATCGCGTGCAACGAAGCGGAAATGCGCTTCATCCTTTGCAGCATTGCCGGCATTGGCGACGACCATAAAGCGGTCGCTCCCAAGGCGGGTGACGATCAGATCGTCAATGATGCCCGCCTTTTCGTTGAGCAGCACGGTGTATTTCGACTTGCCGGCCTCGAGCGCCGCCGCGTCGAGCGGGCAGGCGCGCGAAAGGAAGGCTGCGGTATTCGCGCCCTCTATGGTAAAGAGCTGCATGTGGGAAATGTCGAAAAGGCCCGCCTTCTCGCGGGTGTGAAGATGCTCCTTCATCACGCCGGCGGGATAGGTAAGCGGCATGCGCCAGCCGGCAAAGGCGCCGAAGCGCGCGCCGGCTTCCTCATGCAAGGATTCAAGGGGAAGATGTTTCAGGTCGCTCATCAAGCCTCCAAAGATGCACGCACGCTGCCTTCGCAACGTGTCCGTGCCCCTCTGTCTGAAGCCTGAGAGACTCGCGCGCCGGAACCCTGTCGGCCACGCTTACACCTTCGGCGCGGGGCAAAAGCCCCGACTTTCCAGAGTGTCTAACCCATTCGCGGTTCTTTTGCCTGAGAGATTTCGGGCGATTTCCCCTTCGGCGGCAGCCGGGCTGCTCTCTCCCACGGACGGGCAGGATTTCTCCTATGACGGCGTGATACCTAGCGTAGGCGCAGGGCTTTGTCACCTGCCCGCAGCGAGGGAGCAAACACTTCTTTGTGCAGAACCCCCGCGGGCAACTCAAGCCTCAGCCGCCGCGCAGAGCCCGCCTGACTGCCATGTCGAGACCTTGAAGGAAGCTGCTGCGATCTTTCGCCGTGAAACTGGCGTTGTAGCCCCGGATCTCGCCCGCCTCGCGCAGATCCTGCTTCAGGTTGCGCATGGCCACATCCATGCCGATGCTTTCGCGGGTGAAGGTGCGGCCGGTGGGACCCAGCACCTGCAAGCCCTTCTCCACCAGCCTTGCCGCAAGCGGCACGTCAGCGGTGATGGCGATATCTCCTTTTGACGCATTCTCCACGATCCAATCGTCGGCCGCGTCGGCTTTGCCAGGCACCACAATGTGACGAATCATCGGATCGCGGGAAGGCCGCAGCCCTCCATTGGAGACGAAGACAACCGGGAGCCCATGGCGCTCGGCCACGCGGGTGACCTCCTCCTTTACCGGACATGCGTCAGCGTCAACATAGATCGTGGCCACGAATTGGTCTCCCGCTTGAGCAGAGCGCTACGAAACCATAGAAAAGATTGCCGGGGAGGGGAAAGGCCGCATGTTCAAAAAGATACTCATTGCCAATCGTGGCGAGATCGCCTGCCGCATCATCAAGACCGCCCGCCGGATGGGAATTGCCACGGTCGCGGTCTATTCGGAAGCCGATGCGGATGCCTTGCATGCGGAGATGGCCGACGAAGCCGTGGCGATTGGCCCTGCTCCGGCAAGCCAGAGCTACCTCGTGGCCGAGAACATCATTGCGGCCTGCAAGCAGATCGGAGCCGAGGCCGTGCATCCCGGTTACGGATTTCTCTCCGAGAACGCGGAATTCTGCGAGCGGCTGGAATCGGAGGGCATTGTCTTCATCGGCCCGAAATCCAAGGCCATCCGCGCCATGGGCGACAAGATCACCTCCAAGAAGATCGCGGCGGAAGCGGGCGTATCCACCGTGCCCGGCCATATGGGGCTGGTGGAGGATGCCGGCCATGCCGCCAGGATTGCCGCTGAGATCGGCTACCCGGTGATGATCAAGGCCTCCGCCGGTGGCGGCGGAAAGGGAATGCGGATCGCCTGGAACGATGCGGAGGCTCGCGAAGGCTTTGAGCGCTCGCGCTCGGAAGCCGCCTCGTCTTTCGGCGACAACCGCATTTTCATCGAGAAATTCGTTGAGGAGCCGCGCCATATCGAAATCCAGGTGCTGGGGGACGGCTTCGGCAACTGCATCCATCTGGGCGAGCGCGAATGCTCGATCCAGCGGCGCAACCAGAAGGTGGTGGAGGAGGCGCCTTCGCCCTTTCTCGACGCGAAGACCCGCGCGGAAATGGGCGCGCAGGCCATCGCGCTGGCCAAGGCGGTGGATTATCAGAGCGCGGGCACGGTCGAGTTCATCGTCGACAGCGAGCGCAACTTCTATTTTCTCGAAATGAACACGCGCCTGCAGGTCGAGCATCCAGTGACGGAGCTCGTCACGGGTATCGATCTCGTCGAGCAGATGATCCGCATCGCCGCCGGAGAGAGATTGGAGATCGCGCAGGACGACGTAAAGCTCAAGGGCTGGGCCATCGAGAGCAGGCTTTATGCCGAGGACCCGACGCGCAACTTCCTTCCTTCGATCGGGCGGCTTGCGCGGTACCGTCCGCCGGAGGAGGGGCGGAGCGGAGAAACTGTTTTGCGCAATGACACTGGCGTGACCGAGGGGTCGGAGATCTCGATGTTCTACGATCCCATGATCGCCAAGCTTTGCACCTGGGCACCGGATCGCCTCGGCGCGATCGATGCAATGTCGCAGGCATTGGACCGGTTCGTCGTGGACGGCATCGCCCACAACATTCCCTTCCTTGCCGCGCTCATGCGCCATCCCCGCTGGCGTGAGGGGCGGCTTTCAACCGCCTTCATCGCGGAGGAATACCCTGACGGCTTCTCGATTCCCGCGGCCGGGAAGGCAGAGCGCGCGGTGTTCTGCGCAGTGGCGCTTGCAATCGAACTTATCCGGCGTGACCGCCTCGACCGGCTTCCCGGTCGGCTCGCGCCGCATTCAGGCGTTATGCGGCGCGATTGGGTGGTGAAGCTGGACCGCGAATATATTCCGGTATCGTTGGTCGAGGGGACGGGATCCATCCCGACCGATTTGAGCATTTCGATAGATGGCGCTGCTCCGGTAACGCTCTCCTCGTCCTGGCATCCGGGCGAACGGATATGGACGGGGCGGGTAGGGCGCAAGGAAGCGGCCGTGCAGATCCGCCCTGTGCTGAATGGTCATGAGCTTTCCTGGCAGGGGGTGGCATCGGTCGTGAAGGTCATGACCCCGCGCATAGCCGAGCTCGACAGGCTGATGCCCGAACGCAAAGCCGCCGACATGTCCAAAAAGCTGCTCTGTCCAATGCCTGGCCTCGTGGTCTCCATCGCCGTGAGCGAGAATCAGGAGGTAAAGGCAGGCGAGGTGCTGGCAATCGTGGAAGCGATGAAGATGGAAAATGTGCTGCGCGCGGAGCGTGATTGCACGGTGGCCGCCGTCCTGGCGGCGCCGGGCGATAGCCTCGCCGTCGATGCGGTCATCATGGAATTTGCCTGAAGCGTGGTGACGGCGAGCAGCCGCAGGTTCTCCCCCTCTCTTGCGATTTCTAACACTTAGCCTTCGTTTTACTTCGGCTAAGATGTTGAAATCGCTTTCTCTCCCACAAGGGGAGAGATAGGGCGCATGCACCGACAGAGAGTTTTGCGGCAAGGTGGATGCCGACGTTATCTCTCCCCTTGTGGGAGAGAAAGCAAATTCCTGGGCTTAGCAAAGCTAAGTTCTTGGAATTTGCAAGAGAGGGGCCGGTGAAGCGAACGCGCCGGTTACTCCTGCGGCTCGGTGAGGGCAGCCTCGGCCACTTGGCTCGACTCGATAAGGCCAACTTTGCCGGCGGCGGCCAGTGCCGGGGCAAAATCTCCGGTGCGGGAAATCTCCACCTTCTCCAATCCGAGCCATTCCGCCATGGAATTGAGCGCCTGCCATAGTTCCGGCGCGGTGTGGCGCGGCGCGTCGGGCTCCGCATGCGCCGCCTGCACGCGCAGAACGCGGTTTTGACGGTCGGCCTTGAGATCGACGCGCGCGACGATGCTTTCGCCGAGCAGGAGGGGATAGACATAGTATCCGTAGACGCGCTTGTGCGCGGGCGTGTAAATCTCGATACGGTAGCGGAAGTTGAAAAGGCGCTCGGTGCGCGAGCGCTCCCAGATCAGCGGATCGAAGGGCGCGAGCAGTGCCCCTGCCTCGATCCTGCGCGGCATTTTCGCGTCGCGGTGCATATACGCTTTCTGCGGCCAGCCCTTTACGCTCACGGGCAGGAGCGTGCCTTCCTCGACGAGTTCCTCCACGCGCGGATAGGCATCTTCCGGTGACAAGCGAAAATAGTCCCGCAGATCGCTCGCGGTCGCGACGCCCAGCGCACGGGCGGAAATCTCGATCAGCTTTCGCTTTGCATCCTGAGGCGCAGGTGTGGGCGCTTCGTGGATCGCCGGTGGCAGGACGCGCTCCGGCAAATGGTAAAGCCGCTCAAAACTCGCCCGCCGCGAATGCGTGGTGATGAAGCCGGCCCAGAACAGCCATTCGAGCGCGCGCTTGGCGTCGCTCCATTGCCACCAGCCGGACGTGCCCTTGTGGCCCTCGATATCGGAAGCGGCAAGGGGGCCGTGCGCGGCGACTTCGGCATAGACCTGATCGATGAAGCTGCGTTGCTCGCGGCCGAACCGGGCAAGCCCGCCATAGATGCCCAGGCCCTCCCGCGCGCGCTCCATGCGCCACCGCATCAGCGGCTGAATCTCCACGGGCAGGAGCGAGGCTTCGTGCGCCCAATATTCAAAGAGGGAGCGCGGCTTTCGCGAGGCGGCACGCTCGAGAAGCTCGACGGGATAGGGGCCGAGACGGGAAAAGAGCGGCATATAATGCGCGCGTACGACCACATTGACGGAGTCGATCTGAAAGAGACCGGTGCGGCCTATCACGCGGGAGAGATGCCGGCGTCCGATAGGGCCGGACGGCGGCCGGTCCGCGAAGCCCTGAGCGGAAAGGGCGATTCGCCGCACCTCCCTTATCGTCAACTTTTCACGTGGCTTCATCTGGCCTCGGGATTTCACATTGGCGTGCGAAAGGTAGAGCCTGAATGCGCCGCGCGCCACCCGCATTGACGATCATGGCGCGGGCTCCTGACATTTTTGTCGCGGTAGCGAAATCGGTGCTTCAAAAGAAGCCTCGGCCTTCTTAAATGATAGCTGTCATCACGCCGGACAGGCGAACGGTTCCAGCAGAAAACCTGGTATTGGCAATCGGATGCCTCATTCCGGCCAAGGTTTGACTTGCGTCACCGAACCGGCTGCGCTAACCGTCGCCGCGTTGCAACAAGGGCTTTGCCGCACTGCTTATAAGCAGGCGCTCGCACTTGCCCGGTACGGAGCCCGTTCGTCGGGCAACGGAAAGTCGGAACATGAACGATCTCTTGAGTTCATATCTACCCATCATCATCTTCATGGGCGTGGCGCTGGCCATTTGCCTCGTGCTCCTCATCGCTCCGTTCATCGTGGCCTACAGGAATCCGGACCCCGAGAAGCTGTCGGCTTACGAATGCGGCTTCAATGCCTTCGATGACGCGCGCATGAAGTTCGACGTGCGGTTCTATCTCGTCTCGATCCTCTTCATTATCTTCGATCTCGAGGTCGCGTTCCTGTTCCCCTGGGCGGTGTCCTTCGGCGAGATCGGCTGGTTCGGCTTCTGGTCGATGATGATCTTCCTCGGCGTGCTGACCATCGGCTTCATCTATGAGTGGAAGAAGGGAGCGCTGGAATGGGATTGAACGATACCCTCGTTGCGCCCAGGTCGCGCGGTATCATTGACCCCAACACGGGCAACCCGGTCGGTGCGAATGATCCGTTTTACGGCGCGATCAATGAAGAGCTTTCCGACAAGGGCTTCCTTGTCACCTCCTCCGAGGCGCTGATCACCTGGGCGCGTACGGGCTCGCTGATGTGGATGACCTTCGGTCTGGCCTGTTGCGCGGTGGAGATGATGCACACCTCCATGCCGCGTTATGATGCAGAGCGTTTCGGTATCGCGCCGCGCGCCTCCCCGCGCCAGTCGGATGTGATGATCGTCGCCGGCACGCTCACCAACAAGATGGCGCCGGCCCTGCGCAAGGTCTACGACCAGATGCCGGAGCCGCGCTACGTGATCTCCATGGGATCCTGCGCCAATGGCGGCGGCTACTACCATTATTCCTATTCGGTGGTGCGCGGCTGCGATCGCATCGTGCCGGTGGATATCTATGTGCCCGGCTGCCCGCCCACCGCGGAAGCGCTGCTATACGGCATTCTTCTCCTTCAAAAGAAGATCCGCCGGACCGGCACCATCGAGCGCTAGGAGCGGACCATGAATGAAGCGCTGAGGGATCTCGCGGGCTACATCAAGGAAAAGCTGGACGGCCGGGTCCAGGACTGGATGGTCGCCTATGACGAGCTGACGATTTTCGTCGAGCCAGGCGATATCGTCGATGTCCTGACTTTCCTGAAGAGCGACGTGCAGTGCCAGTTCTTCGCCTTTGTCGATATTTCGGGCGTGGATTATCCGGCACGTGAGAGGCGCTTCGAGGTTGTCTATCACCTGCTCTCGCCGCGGCAGAACCAACGCATCCGCGTCAAGGTCTCGACCGACGAGGAAACGCCGATCCCCTCCGTGATCGAGGTTTTCCCGGCCGCGAACTGGTATGAGCGCGAGATCTATGATCTTTACGGCGTGCTTTTCACAGAGCACCCGGACCTGCGCCGTATTCTCACGGACTATGGCTTCGAGGGGCATCCGCTCAGGAAGGACTTCCCGCTCACGGGCTTTGTCGAGGTGCATTATGACGACGAGGCCAAGCGGGTCGTCTACCAACCGGTGAATCTGCGGCAGGAATTCAGAAATTTCGACTTTTTGTCTCCATGGGAGGGAACCGATTACGTCCTTCCTGGCGATGAAAAAGCAAAGCAGTGATCGGGAAGGTGTCGCGTGGCTGAAACCTCCATCCGCAACTTCAATATCAATTTCGGCCCGCAGCATCCGGCCGCGCACGGCGTGCTTCGTCTTGTTCTGGAGCTCGACGGCGAGGTGGTGGAGCGCGTGGATCCCCATATCGGGCTGCTCCACCGCGGCACCGAAAAGCTGATCGAGTATAAGACCTACCTGCAGGCGATCCCGTATTTCGACCGGCTCGACTATGTCGCGCCGATGAACCAGGAGCATGCCTTCGCGCTGGCGATCGAGCGGTTGCTGGGCATTGACGTGCCTATCCGTGGCCAGCTCATCCGTGTTCTCTATTCCGAGATCAGCCGCATCCTGAACCACCTGCTCAACATCACCACGCAGGCGATGGACGTCGGTGCGCTCACCCCGCCGCTGTGGGGGTTCGAGGAGCGCGAGAAGCTGATGGTCTTCTACGAGCGGGCTTCCGGCGCCCGCATGCACGCGGCCTATTTCCGGCCCGGCGGTGTGCACCAGGACCTGCCGGAAAAGCTGGTGGAGGATATCGGCAAGTGGATCGATCCGTTCCTGAAGACGGTCGACGATCTCGATGAACTCCTGACCGAGAACCGGATCTTCAAGCAGCGCAACGCCGATATCGGAATCGTGTCGCTCGAGGATGCCTGGGCCTGGGGCTTTTCGGGCGTGATGGTGCGCGGCTCCGGCGCGGCCTGGGACCTGCGCAAGAGCCAGCCCTACGAGTGCTACCCGGAGATGGATTTCGACATCCCTGTGGGCAAGAATGGCGACTGCTACGACCGCTATCTCATCCGCATGGAGGAGATGCGCCAGTCGGCCAAGATCATGCGGCAATGCGTTGAGCGTCTGCTCGGCAAGGAGCGCGTTGGCCCCGTCTCGAACATGGACGGCAAGGTCGTGCCGCCGAAGCGCGCCGCCATGAAGCGATCGATGGAATCGCTCATCCATCACTTCAAGCTCTATACGGAAGGCTATCACGTGCCGGCCGGCGAGGTTTACGCGGCCGTCGAGGCGCCGAAAGGCGAGTTCGGCGTCTATCTCGTGGCCGACGGCACCAACAAGCCCTACCGCTGCAAGCTGCGCGCGCCGGGCTTCGCTCATCTTCAGGCCATGGATTTCATGTGCCGCGGCCATCTTCTTGCCGACGTAACCGCCGTGCTCGGCTCCCTCGATATCGTGTTTGGTGAGGTAGACAGATAATGGCAGTCCGCCGTCTCGCAGACGAAGCCGTCCAGCCCCAGGGCTTTGCCTTCACCAGGGAAAACGAGGCCTGGGCGCATCATACGATCCGCAAATACCCCCCTGGGCGCCAGCAGTCGGCGGTGATCCCGCTTTTGATGCGCGCGCAGGAACAGGAAGGCTGGGTCACGCGCGCGGCGATCGAGCATGTCGCCAAAATGCTCGACATGCCGTTGATCCGCGTCCTGGAGGTCGCGACCTTCTATACCCAGTTCCAGCTGGCACCGGTCGGCACGCGCGCCCATGTGCAGGTCTGCGGCACCACGCCCTGCATGCTGCGCGGGGCAGGCGACCTGATCGAGGTTTGCAAGAGCAGGATCCATCCCGAGCCCTTCCACACCAATGAGGGCGGCACGCTCTCCTGGGAAGAGGTGGAGTGCCAGGGCGCCTGCGTGAACGCGCCCATGATCATGATCTCCAAGGATAGCTACGAGGATCTGACGCCAGAGCGGCTGGAAGAGATCATCGATGCGTTCGAGGCGGGCAAGGGCGACACGATCAAGCCGGGCACGCAGATCGACCGCCTGACCTCGGCGCCTGCTTCCGGTCTGACCTCGCTCACCGACGAGAGCGTTATCCTGAAGTTCCCCAATGGTGGCAAGAAGGTTGCCAAGCGCGCGGCCAAGGCCGGTGACAGCGCGGCCGTTCCCCCGACGCGGGCCGGCAGGCCGAAGACCGATGCCCTGGAGACCGATGCGGCAATCAAGTCGCCCTCGCCCGTCAAGGCGCGTAGCGGCGGCGAGAAGCGCGTCAGCGTGCGAGGGCCAAAGGAAAACCCCGTGCAGGCGGATCGTGTGGCCGAGGAGACGGAAGTTGCCTCCCGCACACGCCGTCACAGCGATGCGCCAAAGACCGAGGAGCCGTCGCTGCGCTCGCCGGAGCTGAAAAAGCGCAAGGCGCCACGCAACAAAATGGATGTCGGGCCGGAATCGCCCGAGCGCGGCGTCGACCCCGCGGGACCTGCGGGCGGTCCGGGGTCGGGCAGGAAGCGGCGCTGAGGAGAGATAGATGCTTCAGGACAAGGACCGCATCTTCACCAATATTTACGGCCAGTTCGACCGGTCGCTCCACGGTGCCATGGCGCGCGGCCACTGGGACGGCACAAAAGCCATCCTGGAAAAGGGCCGCGACTGGATCATCAACGAGATGAAGGCCTCCGGCCTGCGCGGACGCGGCGGCGCCGGCTTTCCGACCGGCCTGAAATGGTCCTTCATGCCGAAAGCGCCGACGGACCGGCCGCATTACCTCGTCGTCAATGCCGACGAGTCGGAACCCGGCACCTGCAAGGATCGCGACATCCTGCGCCACGAGCCGCACACGCTGGTGGAGGGCTGCCTCATCGCCGGCTTCGCCATGGGCGCGCATGCCGCCTACATCTATGTGCGCGGTGAGTTCATCCGCGAGCGCGAGGCGCTGCAGGCGGCCATCGACGAGTGTTACGCGCATGGTCTGCTGGGCAAGAACAACATCCATGGCTGGGACTTTGACGTAATCGTCCATCACGGCGCCGGCGCCTATATCTGCGGCGAGGAGACCGCGCTGCTCGAAAGCCTGGAAGGCAAGAAAGGCCAGCCGCGCCTGAAGCCGCCATTCCCGGCGAATATGGGTCTCTACGGCTGCCCGACCACGGTGAACAACGTGGAGTCCATTGCCGTGGCGCCCACGATCCTTCGCCGCGGCGCCGCCTGGTTCTCCTCATTCGGGCGCGAGAACAACAAGGGCACGAAGCTCTTCTGCATCTCCGGCCATGTTAACAACCCGTGCACGGTGGAGGAGGAGATGTCGATCCCCTTCCGCGAGCTCATCGACCGCCATTGCGGCGGCATTCGCGGCGGCTGGGACAATCTGCTTGCTGTGATCCCCGGCGGCTCCTCGGTGCCGCTGGTGCCGGCCGAGCAGATCATCGACGCGCCGATGGATTTCGATTCGCTGCGCGACCTGAAATCGGGTCTCGGCACGGCGGCGGTGATCGTGATGGACAAGTCCACCGACATCGTGAAGGCCATCGCGCGGCTTTCCTATTTCTACAAGCACGAAAGCTGCGGCCAATGCACGCCGTGCCGTGAAGGCACCGGCTGGATGTGGCGCGTCATGGAGCGGCTGGTGCGCGGTGAGGCGCACAAGCACGAGATCGATATGCTGCTCGACGTCACGAAGCAGGTGGAAGGGCACACGATCTGCGCGTTGGGTGACGCGGCCGCGTGGCCGATCCAGGGCCTGATCCGGCACTTCCGCCCGGAGATCGAGCGGCGCATCGACGAATTCACCCGCAACGCCCACCGCGCGGAGCCCGCGCTGGTGGCTGCGGAATAGAGTAAAACGAAAACGGATCTTGCTTCACAGGCAAGCAGTTAGCGGACGGCGATAATGGCAAGGTTGAAAGTCGACGGCACGGAGATCGAGGTACCCGATCACTACACGCTGCTGCAGGCTGCCGAGGAGGCGGGGGCGGAGATCCCGCGTTTCTGCTTCCACGAGCGGCTCTCCGTTGCCGGCAATTGCCGCATGTGCCTGGTCGAGGTGAAGGGCGGTCCGCCCAAGCCGCAGGCCTCCTGCGCCATGGGCGTGCGCGACCTGCGCCCCGGCCCCAATGGCGAACTGCCGGAAGTCTTCACCAAGAGCCCAATGGTGAAGAAGGCGCGCGAAGGCGTGATGGAGTTCCTGCTCATCAACCACCCGCTTGACTGCCCGATCTGCGATCAGGGCGGCGAGTGCGACCTGCAGGACCAGGCCATGGCCTACGGCGTGGATTCCTCGCGTTTCTACGAGAACAAGCGCGCCGTTGAGGACAAATATATCGGCCCGCTCGTCAAGACGATCATGACGCGCTGCATCCACTGCACGCGCTGTGTGCGCTTCACGACCGAGGTGGCGGGCGTCTCCGAGCTCGGCGCCACTGGCCGCGGAGAGGATATGGAGATCACCACCTATCTGGAGCGGGCGATAACGTCCGAGCTTCAGGGCAATGTGATCGACCTCTGCCCCGTGGGCGCGCTGACTTCGAAACCCTATGCCTTCCAGGCTCGCCCGTGGGAGCTCGGCAAGACGCAGTCCATCGACGTAATGGACGCGGTAGGCTCCGCCATCCGTGTCGACACGCGTGGCCGCGAGGTGATGCGCATTCTGCCGATCGTCAATGAATTCGTGAATGAGGAGTGGATCTCCGACAAAACCCGATTCGTTTGGGATGGTCTTCGCACGCAGCGCCTCGACCGGCCTTATGTCCGCAAGGGCAAGCGCCTGCAGCCGGCGACATGGAGCGAGGCGTTCGATGCGATCGCCAAGGCGGTGAAGAAGGCAGCGCCCGAAAAGATCGGCGCGATTGCCGGCGACCTCGCCAGCGTGGAAGAGATGTATGCGCTGAAGAAGCTCATGCAGTCGCTCGGCTCGCCCAATATCGACTGCCGGCAGGACGGCACGGCACTAGACCCGAAATTCGGCCGCGCAAGCTACCTCTTCAATCCGACGATCGAAGGGATCGAGCGCTCCGACGCGCTCCTCATCATCGGCGCCAATCCACGCATCGAGGCGGCGGTGCTCAACGCCCGCATCCTCAAGCGCTGGCGCATGGGCGAGTTCCCCATCGGCGTCATCGGCGAGGGTGGAGAACTGCGCTACGGCTACACCCATCTCGGTACCGGACCCGAAACGCTTTCGGACCTGGCCGAAGGCAAGGGAAGCTTCCTGTCGGTGCTCGAGAAGGCAGAGCGTCCGATGGTCATCGTGGGGCAGGGCGCTCTGGCCCGGCCGGACGGCGCGGCGGTGCTCGGCCGCGCGGCGAAGCTTGCAAACGATATCGGCGCGGTCACGCCGGAGTGGAACGGCTTTGCCGTGCTTCACACGGCAGCGGCGCGTGTGGGGGGTCTCGATCTCGGCTTCGTGCCGAATAAGGGCGGGAAGGCCGTCGCCGGCATGATGGGCGCAATGGACGTGCTCTTCCTGCTCGGCGCCGACGAGATCGATATGAACCAGATCGGCGATGCCTTCACGGTTTATATCGGCACTCATGGTGATGCCGGCGCCCATCGTGCCGACGTGATCCTGCCGGGCGCGACCTATACGGAGAAATCCGCCACTTACGTGAACACGGAAGGCCGCGTTCAGATGACCAACCGCGCCGGCTTCGCTCCGGGCGACGCCCGCGAGGATTGGGCGATCCTGCGCGCGCTCTCGGATGTGCTCGGCCACAGGTTGCCCTTCGATTCGCTTCAGCAGTTGCGTGCGAAGCTTTATGCGGAGCATCCGCATTTCGCGGGCCTCGACGCGATCGAGCCCGGCAGCGCGGACGAGGTGCTGGCGCTCGCCAGACTCTCCGGCAAGCTGAATCCCATGCCGTTCCTTTCGACGGTGACGGATTTCTATCTCACCAACCCGATCGCGCGCGCATCCGCCATCATGGCGGAATGCTCCGCGCTTGCGCGTGGCGAATTGAAACAGGCGGCCGAGTAGGGGCGAGAAACGATGGAATCCTTTGTCACGCTCTACGTTCTTCCGGGGCTTCTGATCCTGCTGAAGTCGGTCGCGCTGATCGTCATCCTGCTGGTGGGGGTCGCCTATATCCTTTACGCCGACCGCAAGATCTGGGCAGCGGTGCAGCTGCGCCGCGGTCCCAATGTGGTGGGGCCGTGGGGCCTGTTTCAGGCTTTTGCGGATCTATTCAAGTTCGTGTTCAAGGAGCCGGTCATTCCTTCCGGCGCCAACAAGGGCGTGTTCCTGCTTGCGCCGGTGGTCGCTGCTGGCCTAGCGCTTGCTGCCTGGGCCGTTATTCCAGTCAGCGAAGGCTGGGCAATAGCGAACATCAATGTGGGCATTCTCTATGTCTTCGCCATCGCTTCGCTCGAGGTCTATGGCGTGATCATGGCCGGCTGGGCGTCGAACTCGAAATACCCGTTCCTGGGCGCGCTGCGCTCGGCGGCGCAGATGGTGTCCTACGAGGTTTCCATCGGCTTCGTCATCGTGACGGTGCTGCTCGCGGTGGGTTCGCTCAACCTGACCGATATTGTGCTCTCCCAGCGTGACGGGCTCGGAACCATGGTGGGCCTGCCCAACTCCTTCCTCGACTGGCACTGGCTGGCGCTCTTCCCGATGTTCATCATCTTCTTCATCTCCGCCCTGGCGGAGACGAACCGCCCGCCATTCGATCTCGTGGAGGCCGAATCGGAGCTGGTCGCCGGCCATATGATCGAGTATTCCTCGACGCCCTTCCTGCTCTTCTTCCTCGGCGAATATGTCGCCATCGTGCTGATGTGCGCGCTCACCACCATCCTCTTCCTCGGAGGCTGGCTGCCGCCTTTCGACTTCGCTCCCTTTACCTGGGTGCCAGGCGTGGTGTGGTTCGTGCTCAAGCTGGTGGCCGTGTTCTTCATGTTCGCCCTGGTGAAATCCTTCGTGCCTCGCTACCGCTACGACCAGCTCATGCGGCTCGGCTGGAAGGTCTTCCTGCCGATCTCGCTCTTCATGGTGGTTGCGACGGCGGCATTCCTGAAATTTACGGGGCTGGTATGAAGAGCCGCCCGTCCAGATTCGCCGGAGAATGACGATGTCAGCTCTTGCTCAAGCCGCCAAATCCCTTCTCCTGAAGGAGTTTTTTGGTGCAGTCGTGCTTTCCATGCGGCAGTTCTTCGCGCCGAAGGCGACGCTGAACTATCCGCACGAGAAAGGACCGCTATCGCCCCGCTTCCGCGGCGAGCACGCGTTGCGCCGCTACCCCAATGGCGAGGAGCGCTGCATCGCCTGCAAGCTCTGCGAGGCGATCTGCCCGGCGCAGGCCATCACCATCGAGGCCGGGCCGCGCCGCAACGACGGCACGCGCCGTACCGTGCGGTACGATATCGACATGGTGAAGTGCATCTATTGCGGCTTCTGCCAGGAGGCCTGCCCTGTGGATGCCATCGTGGAAGGACCGAATTTCGAGTTCGCGACGGAAACGCGCGAGGAACTCTATTACGACAAGGACAAGCTGCTTGCGAACGGCGACCGCTGGGAGCGCGAGCTTGCGCGCAACATCGCGCTCGACGCGCCCTATCGCTGATAGGGGCGGCGGTGTCGCAGGAGTAGACGAGGGCGGGGCGCTCCTTTAAGAGAGCCGGCAATCAGGGCGGAACGGAAGGCTGGGGCGGCAGCTCCGGCAACGGGAAAAATCGAGGGAATCGATGCTGACAGGACTCGAGGCGATCTTCTTCTATCTCTTCGCCTTCATCGGGGTTGCGGCGGCCTTCATGGTCATTTCCGCGCGCAATCCCGTGCACTCGGTTCTTTTTCTGATCCTGACCTTCTTCAACGCGGCGGCACTCTTCCTGCTGACCGGGGCCGAGTTCCTGGCGATGATCCTCCTCATCGTCTATGTGGGCGCGGTGGCGGTGCTCTTCCTCTTTGTGGTCATGATGCTCGATGTGGACTTTGCCGAGCTGAAGCAGGGCGCACTTCAATATGCGCCGGTCGGCGCTATCGTGGGCATCATCCTTGCGGTGGAGCTTATCGTGGTGCTTGGCGGCTACGCCTTCACGCCGGAGATCGCCGCCGAAATCGCCCAGCCCGCGCCGGCAATCGCGGAACGGCACAACACGGCCGCATTGGGCGATATCCTTTACACGAACTACTTCTACTTCTTTCAGGTCGCGGGCCTGATCCTGCTCGTGGCCATGGTCGGCGCCATCGTGCTCACCCTCAGGCACAAGCCGAATGTGAGGCGGCAGAACATCGCCGCCCAGGTGGCGCGCACGCCTGCGACCGCGATCGAGATCCGCAAGGTGGAAACGGGCGAGGGAATCTGAGCAATGGAAGTCGGTATCGCGCATTATCTCACCGTTTCGGCCGTGCTCTTCACGCTCGGGATTTTCGGCATTTTCCTGAACCGCAAGAACGTCATCATCATCCTGATGTCGATCGAGCTCATCCTGCTTGCCGTGAACCTGAACTTCATCGCCTTCTCGGCGGTGCTGGGCGATCTGGTGGGGCAGGTTTTCGCGCTTTTCGTTCTTACCGTTGCCGCGGCCGAGGCGGCCATCGGTCTTGCCATCCTGGTGGTGTTCTTCCGCAATCGAGGCTCGATCGCGGTGGAAGACATCAACATGATGAAGGGCTGAGGCGACTGCCTTGGTTGGATTTGCACCTATGGAAACGATCACGCCCGGCACCATGCCTGAACACAAGATGCTTTAGAGGTCGGCGAAAACATGTATCAAGCAATCGTCTTCCTTCCGCTTGCGGGCTTCCTGATCGCCGGGCTCTTCGGCCGCTCGATCGGCGCCAAAGGGTCGGAATACATCACGTCCGGCCTGCTGGTGGTCTCAGCCTTCCTGTCATGGATCGCTTTCTTTCAGGTGGGCCTGGGCGACGGCGAGGCAATCACCATACCGCTTCTGCGCTTCATCTCATCCGGCGCGCTGGATGTGGACTGGGCGCTTAGGATCGACACGCTGACGGCAGTGATGCTGGTGGTGGTCAACACCGTCTCGGCGCTGGTGCACATCTATTCCATCGGCTACATGCACCACGACCCCGACCGGCCGCGCTTCTTCGCCTACCTGTCGCTCTTCACTTTCGCCATGCTCATGCTGGTGACATCCGACAACCTGGTGCAGATGTTCTTCGGCTGGGAAGGCGTGGGCCTGGCCTCCTATCTGCTTATCGGCTTCTGGTACAAGAAGCCCTCCGCCAATGCCGCGGCCATGAAAGCCTTTATCGTCAACCGCGTGGGCGATTTCGGCTTTGCGCTCGGCATTTTCGGCGTGTTCGTCCTCTTCGGTTCGATCAATTTCGACACGATCTTTGCCAACACGGCGGCCTTCATGCCGGGTGAAGGCGGGGCGGAAGCGGCCCAGCCGGTGCTGACCTTCCTGGGCTATGCCCTCGATCCGCATTCCGCGCTGACGGTCGTCTGCCTGCTCCTCTTCCTGGGCGCGATGGGCAAGTCGGCGCAGGTGCCGCTCCACACCTGGCTTCCCGACGCCATGGAAGGCCCGACGCCGGTCTCCGCCCTCATCCACGCCGCGACGATGGTGACGGCGGGCGTGTTCATGGTGGCGCGGCTGTCGCCCATTTTCGAGCTGTCGCAAACCGCCCTGACGGTGGTGACGGCCGTGGGCGCCTTCACGGCCTTCTTCGCCGCGACCGTCGGCCTCGTGCAAAACGACATCAAGCGCGTTATCGCCTATTCCACCTGCTCTCAGCTCGGCTACATGTTCGTGGCGCTCGGCACGGGCTTCTATAGCGCGGCGATCTTCCACCTCTTCACGCACGCCTTCTTCAAGGCGTTGCTCTTCCTGGGCTCAGGCTCGGTTATCCATGCGGTCTCCGACGAGCAGGACATGCGTAAGATGGGCGGCCTGAGGAAACTCATTCCGCAGACCTACTGGATGATGATCATCGGCACGCTTGCGCTGACGGGTGTCGGCATTCCCGGCACGCTTATCGGCACGGCGGGCTTCTTTTCGAAGGACGCTATCATCGAAGGCTCCTTCGTAGCCCACAACGCGGTGGCGCCCATCGCCTTCACATTGCTGGTGGTGGCCGCCGTCTTCACCAGTTTCTATTCCTGGCGGCTGATCTTCATGACCTTTCACGGCAAGCCGCGCGCCTCTTCGGACGTCATGCACCATGTGCATGAATCACCCTATGTGATGCTGGTGCCGCTCTTCCTGCTGGCGATCGGCGCCATCTTCGCCGGTCTCGTTTTCGAAGGCTTCTTCGTCGGCCACGAATACGACCACTTCTGGAAGGGCGCACTCTTTACGCTGCCAGACAATCATATGGTGGAGGAGTTCCATCATGTGCCGCTGTGGGTGAAGCTCTCGCCATTCGTGGCGATGCTGTTTGGGCTTCTTGTTGCCTGGCAGTTCTACATCCGCTCGCCGGAAAGCCCGAAGCGGCTCGCCGAACGGCACCGCGCTCTTTATGCCTTCCTGCTGAACAAGTGGTACTTCGACGAAGTATACGACTTCCTGTTCGTGCGCCCGGCGCAGCGCCTCGGCCGCTTTCTTTGGAAAAAGGGCGACGGCTGGTTCATTGACGGCTTCGGCCCCGACGGCATTTCTGCGCGGGTGGTCGACGTTGCCAATCGCGTGGTCAAGCTGCAGACCGGCTATCTCTATCATTACGCCTTCGCGATGCTGATCGGCATCGCTGCCTTCGTGACCTGGATGATGCTCGGGAGCTCCTTCTAAATGACCGACTGGCCCATTCTTTCCACGGTCACTTTCCTGCCGCTCGTCGGCGCATTCCTCATCCTGCTTATCAGGGATGACGGGCAGGGCGCGCGCCGCAACATCCGCAACGTGGCGCTGCTGACGACGGTCTTCACCTTCATCCTGTCGCTCTTCATCTGGATCGGCTTCGATTACACGACGCCCGGCTTCCAGATGGTCGAAAAGAGGGAGTGGCTGGACTCCGGCATTTCCTACCATATGGGGGTGGACGGCATTTCGATGCTGTTCGTGATCCTCACCACTTTCCTGATGCCCTTCTGCATCCTGGCAAGCTGGGAGGCGATCGACAGCCGTGTCAAGGAATACATGATCGCGTTTCTGATCCTGGAAACGCTGATGATCGGCGTCTTCTGCGCGCTCGATATCGTGCTCTTCTACGTGTTCTTCGAGGCTGGCCTCATTCCGATGTTCATCATCATCGGCGTGTGGGGCGGCAAGCGCCGGGTCTATGCGAGCTTCAAGTTCTTCCTCTATACGCTCGCCGGCTCCGTGCTCATGCTACTGGCCATGATGGCCATGTTCTGGCAGTCCGGCACGACGGACATTCCGACGCTGCTCACGCATGCCTTCCCCGTCCAGATGCAATATTGGCTTTGGATCGCCTTCTTCGCCTCCTTCGCGGTGAAGATGCCCATGTGGCCGGTGCACACCTGGCTGCCGGACGCCCACGTCGAGGCGCCGACGGCAGGCTCCGTGATCCTGGCGGGCATCCTCCTGAAAATGGGCGGCTACGGTTTTCTCCGCTTCTCCTTGCCGATGTTCCCCGAGGCGTCGGCGGAATTCGCTCCATTCGTCTTCACGCTCTCCGTTGTCGCCATCATCTACACCTCGCTGGTGGCGATGATGCAGGATGACATCAAGAAGCTCATCGCATATTCGTCCGTGGCCCATATGGGCTTCGTCACCATGGGCATTTTCGCCATGAACGAGCAGGGCGTGCAAGGCGCCATCTTCCAGATGCTCTCCCACGGCCTCGTCTCAGGCGCGCTCTTTCTGTGCGTGGGCGTGATCTACGACCGTATGCACACCCGCGAGATCTCTGCCTATGGCGGCCTCGTCAACAACATGCCGAAATATGCGGTGGCCTTCATGGTCTTCACCATGGCCAATGTGGGCCTGCCCGGTACGAGCGGCTTCGTCGGCGAGTTCCTGACGCTTTTTGCCGCCTTCCAGGTGAACACATGGGTGGCATTCTTCGCCACCACCGGCGTGGTGCTCTCTGCCGCTTATGCGCTATGGCTCTACCGCCGCGTGATTTTCGGTGCCCTGACCAAGGAGAGCCTGAAGGGACTGACGGACCTTTCGCTGCGCGAGAAGACGATCCTCTATCCGCTGGTGGCGCTGGTCATCTTCTTCGGCGTTTATCCCTCCGCACTCATCGATACCACCACGGCCTCGGTGAGCGCGCTGCTTGACCACGTCAGCGCATCGCTTTCCACCGCGCAGGCCGCGGCGGCCAATTGAACGGGAAGACTGGCAAATGAACTTTGATCTCGCATCGAGCCTGGCCCTCGCTTTTCCCGAAGTGGCGCTTGCCGTCGGCGCCATGGTGCTGCTGATGATCGGCGTCTTTTCTGGCGAGAGGGCGAACGCCACTGTGACGGGCCTTGCGGTGGCGCTGTTCCTCGCTGCCATCGCCTGGATCGTGGTCTTCCCGGCCGATGGAGAGGCTTTCGGCGGCGCCTTCATCAGCGACCCCTTCTCCCGCTTCATGAAGCTATTGACCCTGATCGGCGCGGCCGTGACTCTCGTCATGTCTGTTGGCTTCGCCAAGGCGGAGAAGTTCGACAAGTTCGAGTATCCGGTCCTGATCATGCTGTCGACGCTCGGCATGCTGCTGATGATTTCGGCCAATGACATGATCTCGCTCTATCTTGGCCTGGAGCTTCAGTCGCTTGCGCTTTACGTCGTGGCCGCGATTAACCGCGACAGCGTGCGCGCGACGGAGGCGGGACTGAAATATTTCGTCCTCGGCGCTCTCTCCTCGGGCATGCTGCTCTACGGCGTCTCGCTGGTCTACGGCTTTACCGGCAACACCGGCTTCGAGGCTATCGCCACTGCCCTTTCGAGCGGCGGTGAGAGGCAGCTGGGCCTCGTCTTCGGGCTCGTGTTCGTTCTGGCCGGCCTGGCCTTCAAGATCTCCGCCGTGCCGTTCCATATGTGGACGCCGGATGTCTACGAGGGTGCGCCAACGCCGGTGACGGCCTTTTTCGCCGCCGCGCCCAAGATGGCTGCCATCGCCCTGCTCATCCGCGTAACGATGCAGGCGTTCGAGCCCATCGCCGTCGATTGGCAGCAGATCGTGGTCTTCATTTCGATCGCGTCCATGCTTCTCGGCTCCTTCGCGGCCATAGGCCAGCGCAACATCAAGCGTCTGATGGCCTATTCCTCCATCGGCCATATGGGCTTCGCTTTGGTCGGGCTTGCCGCCAATTCAGAGGCCGGCGTGCGCGGCGTCATCATCTATATGCTCATCTACCTTGCGATGACGCTCGGCACCTTCGCCTTCATCCTTGCGATGCGCCGCAACGACACCAATGTCGAGCAGATCGACGATCTCGCTGGGCTTGCCTCCACAAATCCCATGATGGCCACCATCATGACGATCCTGATGTTCTCCATGGCCGGCATTCCGCCGCTCGCGGGCTTCTGGGCCAAGTGGTACGTCTTCCTCGCCGCCATCAATGCCGGGCTGGTGGCGCTGGCGGTCATCGGCGTCCTCGCCTCTGTGGTGGCCGCGTACTACTACCTGCGCATTATCAAGGTGATGTGGTTCGATGAGTCCGTCGGAGCCTTCCAGCCGATGGCGGGCGAACTGCGTCTTGTGCTTACTCTATCGGGCGCTTTCGTGCTTCTTTACGTGTTCTTCGGCGGCCCTGTCGGCCGGCTGGCGGAAGCCGCAGCGTCGACGTTCTTTTAAGATGTTCGCGCTCGCGGCTTCGGCTTCTGCCGCAGGGTACCGGCTGGAGGCGCATGAGAGCGTCGGGTCGACAAATGTCTTGGCGCTCGAAAGGGCTGTGAGCGGCGATCCCGGAAAGCTTTGGGTCGTCTCGAAAAACCAGACAAGTGGGCGCGGCAGGCGGGGCCGGACCTGGGAAACGCCTGCGGGCAACCTCGCCGCCACGCTGCTTCTTGCCGACCGGATTGAACCGGGCGCTGCCGCAACGCTCGGCTTCGTGGCCGGATTGTCACTTTCGGATGCTCTGCGTCAGGCCGCGCCGTCGGCGCGGCTCGGCATCGGGATCGATGGCGGCGAGGGGAAGGCAGAGCGCACCCGCTTCGAGCTCAAATGGCCAAATGATGTGCTTGCGGATGGCGCCAAGCTCGCGGGCATCCTGCTTGAATCCTCCGTGCTGGGGGAGGGCCGGTTCGCGGTGGCGATCGGCATCGGCGTCAACATCGTCTCGCATCCCGTCGACACGCCTTACCCGGCGATCTCCCTGCAGGGGCTTGGGGCGGATTGCGATGCCGAACGTCTATTTGAGGCGCTGTCGGCCGCGTGGGTCGAAAATTTTGCTCTTTGGCAAGGGCCGCGCGGCATGTCGGCCATCCGCGACCGCTGGCTGGAAAACGCCGCGGGCCTCGGTTCCACAGTTTCGGTGCGTGCCGATGGAAGAGTGGTGCGCGGGATTTTCGAAACAATCGACGAACAATGCCGGTTCGTCGTAAGGGAGGATAATGGATCGCGGCTGTTGATCGCCGCGGGCGATGTGCATTTCGGCGCCGTGGCGTCGGCAAGGGATTAGAAGAGGAGAGGGCGTGGCGTCCGACGAAGCGGAACTGGTTTTTTGCCCTTTGGGTGGTGTCGGCGAGATCGGCATGAATTTGGCCCTCTATGGTTACGGGCCGCGCGACAATCGCACCTGGATCATGATCGATTGCGGTGTGAGCTTTCCAGGCGAGAACCTGCCGGGCGTCGATCTCATTCTTCCGGATGTCAGCTTCATCGAGGACCAGCTTGAAAATCTCGCGGGCATAATCATCACCCACGCGCATGAGGACCATTACGGCGCGTTGCTGGACCTTTGGCCGCGCCTCAAGACCAATGTGTGGATGACGCCGTTCACGGCAGGCCTTCTCGAGGCCAAACGGCAGGGTGAGGTGAACGCGCCGAAAGTGCCGGTGACGATCTACAAGGCCGGCGAGACCTTCACCGTCGGCCCCTTCGCCATCGAGGCGATCGCCGTCGCCCACTCGATCCCCGAGCCTGTCTCTCTCGCCATCACCACGCCGGCGGGAACGGTGATCCATACCGGCGACTGGAAGATCGATCCCGCGCCCGAACTCGGCCCCAAAACGGACGAGGCACGCTTCCGCGCCCTGGGAGAGAAGGGCGTTCTGGCGCTCATCTGCGATTCCACCAATGCCATGCGCGAGGGTGTTTCCCCCTCGGAGCAGGATGTCGGCCGGGGGCTGAGGGAGGTGATCGAGAAGGCGCCGGGTCGCGTGGCCGTTACCACCTTCTCCTCCAATGTCGGGCGCATCCGCTCGATAGCCGAAGCGGCGCGCGATGCAGGCCGGCAGGTGCTGGTGCTCGGGCGCTCGTTGCAACGCGTCATCGATGTCGCCGACGAGCTGGGATATCTGGACGGATTGCCACCCTTCCTCGTCGAGGAGGATTTCGGTTATATCCCGCGCGAGAACGCGGTGATCCTCTGTACCGGCAGCCAGGGCGAAGCCCGCGCGGCATTGGCAAAGCTTGCGCGCGACGAGATGCGCAATGTGGCGCTCTCGCCGGGTGATACGGTCATCTTTTCCTCGCGCACCATTCCGGGCAACGAAAAGGCGATCCTCACCATCAAAAACCAGCTGATCGAACAGGGGATCAGGGTTGTCGAGGATAGCGACGCGCTCGTTCATGTTTCCGGCCATCCGCGCCGCAACGAATTGAAGCAGATGTATGAATGGGTAAGGCCGCGCATCCTGGTGCCCGTCCATGGCGAGGCCGCCCATCTGGTTGCGCAGGGATCGCTCGGCGCCATGTCCGGAATCCCCGAGGTGGCCCAGGTGAGGAATGGCGGCATGCTGCGCCTGGCTCCAGGTCCGGCCGAAATCATCGACCAGGTTCCGTTTGGCCGCATCTACCGGGACGGCAAGGTGATTGGCACGGACGATGAAGTGGGCGTGCGCGACAGGCGCAAGCTTTCCTTTGCCGGCCATGTGGCTGTCAATGTCGTGCTCGATGACCGCTATGATCTGGCGGGCGATCCAGATCTGGTGGCAATCGGCCTGCCGCAGGCGGACTCTGCGGGTGAGCCGATGGAGGATATCATGCTGGATGCCGCGGTGGGAGCCGTGCGCAGCATCCCGCGCGGCAACCGCAGGGACCTTGATCTCGTGGGCGAGGCGGTGCGGCGCGCGGTGCGTGCGGCCGCCAGTGACGCCTGGGGCAAGAAGCCGATCGTGACGGTCTTTGTCACCCAGTAAGGAGGGAGATGCTCAAGCGGCTCAATCACGTTGCGATCGCTGTGCCCGATCTTGAGGCAGCCGCCGCCACCTATCGTGACGTGTTGGGCGCCACCGTCTCGCCGCCACAGGCCCTGCCTGAGCACGGGGTCACGGTCGTCTTCGTCGAACTCGGCAACACGAAGGTGGAGCTGATCGAGCCGCTGGGCGAAAATTCACCGATCGCCGGTTTTCTCGAGAAGAGCCCGGCGGGCGGCATGCACCACATATGCTACGAAGTGGACGACATCATCGTTGCCCGCGATCGGCTGGTGGCTGGCGGCGCCCGTGTGTTGGGCGATGGCGAGCCGAAGACAGGCGCTCACGGCAAGCCGGTGCTTTTTCTGCATCCCAAGGACTTTTGCGGCACGCTCGTGGAGCTTGAAGAAGTGTGACGGCACGCCGCGCCGTCGGTGGTTTCAAACCGCCGGCTTAGGCGCTATTTATAGAACGGCAGTTTTATAGCTGAACGGCGTAGCCGGGCTCGAAGTGTCGAACCTCCTCACTTGCGAGTGAGTTAGTCCCCACGCATTGGAAAATGAATGACCTGGATTTCGCTCGCGGCAGTTTTCTTCATCGTCTGGTGGATGATGCTGTTCGTTTCGCTGCCTTTCGGCTTGCGCACGCAGGACGACGATCAAGAGGTGGTGTTGGGAACGACGTCCAGCGCGCCACGCGGCCCGCATATGCTGCGCGCAGTGATCCGCACAACGATGCTGACAGTGGCCGTCATCGGTATTTTCTATGTGGTCACGCGTGTGCTCGGATATTCGTTCGACGATATCCCGCAGATCGTTCCTAAACTCCGTTGATCGGGAGTTCTGGGTCAAAAAAAAAGCAAGGCAGAAGCCTTGCAACTAGAACGCGTCCGATCCGCTTCCGTTTTTTTTAAACGGCGGCGGCGAGTAACCGCGCCAGGACCGTATCCTCCCAAGACTTTTGACCGCGTAATGAGAGCGGATTCATTGTTCCACCCTCTTATTTTGTGTCGATAACTTTAGACCAAGTTTTGACTCAATGTCACGCGAAATTTTTCAATTTATGGCCGGGTTTGACGGTATGGTTGATGGCTCTTGCGGGGCAGCTTGCCCATGGATGGTGCGGGTTTTCAATTTGCCTCGAAACCGATAAGAAGCGTCACCGCTCTGGCGGGCAAGACTGATTCCGCCGCCCTCTCGTCACGGATAAACTCATGCGTGTATCGCGTTACTTTTTGCCCATATTGAAGGAGACACCCCGCGAGGCTGAAATCGTCTCGCATAGGCTTATGCTCCGCTCCGGCATGATCCGGCAGCAGGGGGCGGGCAGTTTCTCGTGGCTGCCTCTCGGCAAGCGCGTTCTCGACAAGGTGTGCCAGATCGTCCGCGAGGAGCAGGATCGCGCGGGCGCCCAGGAAATCCTGATGCCCACCATTCAGTCGGCCGATCTATGGATCGAGAGCGGCCGTTACAACGATTATGGCAAGGAGATGCTGCGCATCCGCGACCGGCAGGATCGCGCCATGCTCTACGGACCCACCAATGAAGAGATGGTGACGGATATCTTCCGGGCCTATGTGAAATCCTACAAGGATCTGCCGCTCAATCTTTATCACATCCAATGGAAGTTCCGCGACGAGGTGCGGCCGCGTTTCGGCGTCATGCGCTCCCGTGAGTTCCTGATGAAGGACGCTTACAGCTTCGACCTCGATTACGAGGGCGCCAAGGCGGCCTATAATCGCATGTTCGTGGCCTATCTTAGAACTTTCGCCCGCATGGGCCTGAAGGCTATTCCCATGCGAGCCGATACGGGCCCGATCGGCGGCGATTTGAGCCACGAATTCATCATTCTCGCCTCAACGGGCGAAAGCGAGGTTTTCTGCAATAAGGACTTTTTGGACCTTCCGGTGCCGCCGGCCGATGTCGATTTCACCAATGATGCGGAGATCGGCGGCGTGGTTTCGGAGTGGACCACACCCTATGCGGCGACGGACGAGATGCATGACGAGGCCGCATGGGCCGAGGTGCCGGCGGAAAAGCAGCTTGCCGCGCGCGGCATTGAAGTTGGCCATATCTTCCATTTCGGCACGAAATATTCCAAGCCGATGAACGCGAAGGTGACGGGGCCGGACGGGCAGGAACACTTCGTTTCCATGGGTTCCTATGGCATCGGCCCGACGCGGCTTACCGCCGCGATTATCGAGGCGAGCCATGATGATGGCGGAATTATCTGGCCGGAAAGCGTGGCTCCCTTCGATGTGGCGCTCATAAATATGAAAGTGGGCGATGCGGAATGTGACCGCGTTTGCGAGGAGCTATACGCCGGGATGACGGCGGCCGGTCGCGAGGTGCTTTACGACGACACGGATCAGCGCGCCGGCGCGAAGTTTGCGACGGCTGATCTCATCGGTCTTCCCTGGCAGGTAATCGTCGGCCCGCGTGGAATAGCCGCCGGAGAAGTTGAAGTGAAGAACCGAGCCACGGGAGAGCGTGAGAATTTGCCTATTTCGGCAGTACCCGGGCGGTTCGGCGCGCGTCGATGAGCGGAGCCGAGGCGGCAAAAGGGGGTATTAAACCCTTCTCCTATTTCGAGCGCCTCGTCGCTTGGCGCTATCTGCGCTCGCGCCGCAAGGAAACCGTCGTTTCCGTGATCGCGCTGATTTCATTTCTGGGCATCATGCTCGGAGTCGCCACTCTTATTGTGGTGATGGCGGTGATGAACGGCTTTCGCGGCGAACTCCTGACACGCATTCTGGGCGTGAACGGCCATATCATCGTGCAGCCCGTCGATTCACCATTGAGCGACTATGATGCGGTCGCCGGACGCATCGCCCAGGTGCCAGGCGTGCGTGACGCAATGCCGATCGTGGAGGGGCAGGTGCTTGCCTCCGGTCGCAGCGGAGCCGGTAGCGGCGCGCTCGTCCGTGGTGTGCGTGCTGAAGACCTCACCAAGATCGATCTGGTGGCAAAGAACATTCGTGTCGGCTCGCTGGTCGATTTTGCCGCGGGGCAGGGGGTCGCAATCGGGTCTCGCATGGCGCAGAGCCTCGGACTGGCGGTGGGTGATTCCATCACCCTTGTTGCGCCGGAAGGCGATGTGACGCCCTTTGGCACGACACCCCGCGTGAAAAGCTATCCCGTCACGGCTGTCTTCGAGATCGGCATGTCGGAATATGATGCCTCCATCATATATATGCCGCTGGAGGAGGCGCAGCTCTTCTTCAATGTCGAAGGCCTGGTACAGTTCATCGAAGTATTCGCTGATCATCCCGACAATGTCGGCACCTTGCGTCCACTGGTGGAGGAGG
Organism: Chelativorans multitrophicus; assembly: GCF_011317445.1. GTDB lineage: Bacteria > Pseudomonadota > Alphaproteobacteria > Rhizobiales > Rhizobiaceae > Chelativorans > Chelativorans multitrophicus. The sequence goes on along the minus strand of NZ_JAAAPL010000001.1, from coordinate 501,140 downwards.
CGGCCATGCGCCCGGTCTCCATTAGCGACTGGCGCCAGCGAAATCAGGTGTTCTTCTCCGCCCTTCAGGTCGAGCGGAACGTTATGTTCATGATCCTGACCATGATTGTGCTGGTGGCGGCGCTCAACATCATTTCCGGCATGATCATGCTGGTGAAGGACAAGAGCCACGACATAGCCATTCTGCGCACGATGGGAGCCACCAGCGGCTCTATCATGCGCATCTTCCTGATGGCGGGTGCTTCGATCGGTGTGGCGGGAACCTTCGCCGGCCTTGTGCTCGGGTCGATGCTCTGCCTGAACGTGGAATCCATCCGGGAGTTCTTCACCTGGTTATCAGGCACGGTGATCTTCGATCCGGAAGTGTATTTCCTGAGCCAGTTGCCCGCCGATATGGAAAGTGGCGAAACCATTTCCGTGGTCTTGATGGCCCTCATCCTTTCCTTCCTTGCAACTCTGTTTCCGGCCTGGCGCGCTTCGCGCCTCGATCCCGTGGACGCCTTGAGATACGAGTAGATGCCGACAAGCGTATTGGAATTGAAGTCGGTCGACCGGCACTATGTTCAGGGACAGAACACGCTCACCATCCTGAAAGCTGCCGATTTCACGCTCGCGCCCGGCGAAATGGTCGCGCTGGTGGCACCTTCCGGGACCGGCAAATCGACGCTGCTCCACATCGCCGGCCTGCTGGAACATCCCGACGGCGGCGATGTCATTGTCAACGGGCAGCCCTGTGCCGGGCTTGCGGACGACCGGAGGACGGAGATACGCCGGAAGGAAATCGGCTTCGTTTACCAGTTCCACCACCTCCTGCCTGAATTCACCGCAATCGAAAATGTGATGATGCCGCAGCTCATCGCCGGTTTGAGCCCTGCGGAAGCCAGGGAGCGCGCCGGCCAGCTTCTCGCTTATATGAAGCTTGGTTCCCGCACCGAGCATCGTCCTTCGGAGCTGTCAGGCGGCGAACAGCAGCGCGTCGCAATCGCGCGTGCAGTGGCCAATGCCCCGCTGGTGCTTCTTGCCGACGAGCCGACGGGCAATCTGGATCCTGTGACCGCGGGCTATGTCTTCGAGGCGCTTGAGGCCATCGTCCGGCATTCGGGCTTGGCGGCGCTTATCGCGACGCATAATGAAGAGCTTGCTGCCCGGATGGATCGCCGCGTGACCCTCTCCGACGGGCGCGTGGTGGAGCTTCCGGCAAAATAAGCTGCCTCCTTGCCCGCCGGCTAATCGCGCTCATTCCGCGTGGACGAGGATGTTGACCAGCTTCCCAAAAGGATCCCGCACGTAAAAGCGGCGCACGCCCCACGGCTCGTCCGCCGGGCCATATTCAATCGGAACGCCTGCTTTTTGCACCCGCTCCAGCGCCGCCTCAAGGTCGTCTACTTCAATAGACAAATCCGGTACTGGCGTGGATGAGCCTCCTTCCGAGGCAAAGCTGACCTGCACCCGCATCTGCTCGTTCGAGCCATAGGTGGTGATCCAGCCATGGTCCATCACCACCTCCAGCCCGAGTATGTCGCCGTAAAAACGTCTGGCCGCGTCAAGCTCGGGCGTGGAAATGTTGGCAACAATGCGCTTGACCCTCATTCATCACCTCACAGCCAATGCTTTCTCCAACCGAGCCCACCTGCACAGCCGGTCCAATGCGGCATCAATTTTGATGCAGTTCGGCACCTGGCTGCAAATCCAGGGTTGACCGGAACATTATCAGAACATATAAGGATCATATCAAGATCTGTTCTGCATTTGTGCACAGGAGAAATCCCATGGCCGACATCATTCATGATATCGCTTCGCTGGTCGCAGTCAGCTCCTTCGTTCTTGTTGCCGTCACCTGGATTCTTGCCCTGTAGCCGCCGTTATTTGCGCGGTGCTGCCCTGCGGATGGACGGCTTAGTCACCTAGCGCCACGCCCTCTCGCCGCGGGTCGGCGCCGCCTTCAAGCCCTTCTGATGTGAAGGCGATGCCGTGCAGGCCGGAATTGAGTTCGCCGGCTTCAACCTCAAAGCCCAATGCTGTGAGGTCATCGGCAAGTTCCTCGGCCGGCGTGCCGGCTTCCAATATATAGGTGCCGAAGCGGTTCGTCAGATGGGGCAGCGAGATGGCCTGCTGCATGTCCATATCCCAGTCGATAAGCGCGATGAGGGTGTTGGCGACATAGGGAATGATGTTGCTGCCGCCGGGCGAACCGAGGGCGAAGACTGGCCTGCCGTCCTGCAACACGACAGTGGGCGACATGGAGGAGCGGGGGCGCTTGCCCGGCTCCACCCGGTTGGCGACGGCCTTTCCGTCCTCCTCCGGGGTGAAGGAGAAATCGGTGAGCTGGTTGTTGAGCAGGAAGCCTGCCGCCATCTGCCGCGAGCCGAAACCATTCTCGATGGAAGTGGTCATTGAGGCGATGTTGCCTGCCTCGTCCACAATGACGAAATGCGACGTCGAGGGCTGCTCCATGTCGATACCGGGGATGCGCAGCTCAGCCTTGTCCCACGGCGGAGTACCGGCCTTGACCTCCTCCGCGGGAAGGGCGGTCGGGCGGCGGATAAGGGACGCGCGGTCTTTTAGATAATCCGGGTTCAGCAGCCCCTGCGGCATGGAGACGAAATCGCTGTCGGCCATGTAAAGCTCCCGGTCGGCGAAGGCGAGCCGGGTCGCGTCTCCGATAATGCGCCAGCTCTCCGGATCGTCCGAGCCGAGCCCTCCAAGGTCGAAATGCGAGACCATGCCAAGGATCTGCCCGATCGTGAGTGCACCAGAGGAGGGCGGCCCCATGCCGCACAGTTCGTAGCCGCGATAGGGCGCGCAGACCGCCGGGCGCTCCCTGACTTCGTATGCGGCGAGATCTTCAAGGCTGAGGAGCCCCGCATTTGTCGGGTGGTTCTGCACGGCAGCGACGATCTTCTCGGCGATCTCTCCGGTATAAAAAGCATCCGCGCCCTTTTCCCCGATCGCCCGCAATGTCTGCGCGTAGTCAGGGTTTTTCAAAAGCGTGCCCTCGTCCAGCGGCTCGCCGTCCGCATCATAGAAGTAGGCGCGCGCAGCTTCCTCCTTATCGAGCTTGCCTTTGTCGGCGGCGATCAGCGCATGAAGCCGTGGCGAGACTTCAAAGCCGTTCTCGGCCAGCGTAATGGCAGGCTGGAAGAGTATGTTCCAATCAAGCGTTCCGTAGCGCTCGTGCGCCTTTTCCATCAGCCGCACCACGCCCGGTGTCCCGACGGAGCGTCCGCCCACGACGGCATCGAAGAAGGCAAGCGGCTCGCCCTTCTCGTCGAGGAAGAGCTCTGCCGTCGCAGCTTCGGGCGCGGTTTCACGGCCGTCGAAGGTGGTCAGCGTTCCATTTTCAGCGTCATACCAGACCAGGAAGGCGCCACCGCCGACGCCGGAGGATTGTGGCTCGACGAGACCGAGCACCGTCTGCACGGCAACGAGCGCGTCGGCCGCGCTGCCGCCCTCGCGCAGGATTTTCAGGCCCGCCTCGGCGGCAAGCGGATTGGCTGCGACGACCATCTGGCGGCGCGCCTTGACGGGCGCCTTTTCCTCCGTACCGCTGGCGATCTCGGGAGCAAGCGTGTCGGCCGCCTGCTGGGCCAGGGCGGGTGTGGCAAGGAGAAGGCCGAGAGCCATTGCGCCCTTGGCGAGTGTTTCTCTTACACCCATGTCAGGCACTCCTTTTCAGGGAATCCGTTTCGAAAAGCGGCTCTGCTGCCCCGAAGACCTCCTCGAACGCTTCCTTTAGCGCAACGTCGAAATCGGCCATGGTGACGGGCAGGCCGAGATCGACGAGGCTGGTGACGCCGAAGCCCGAGATTCCGCAGGGCACGATGCCCGAAAAATGCGCAAGCTCCGGCTCCACATTGACGGCAATGCCGTGAAAGCTCACCCAGCGCCGTAGACGGATGCCGATGGCTGCGATCTTGTCTTCCATGATCGTTCCGTCCGGCAGCGGGGATTTTTCCGGGCGCGCCACCCACACCCCGACGCGTCCCTGCCGGCGCTCGCCACGGATGTTGAAACGGGCGAGGCTGGCGATGATCCAATCCTCCAGCGCGGTGACGAAGGCGCGCACGTCCTCGCGCCGGCGTTTCAGGTCGAGCATGACATAGGCCACGCGCTGACCCGGACCATGATAAGTGTATTCGCCGCCGCGGCCGGTCTGGTAGACGGGCAGGCGATTCGGATCGAGCAGGTCGCCCGGGCTGGCGCTCGTGCCGGCTGTGTAAAGGGGAGGGTGCTCGACCAGCCACACCATCTCACCCGCCGTGCCGGCGCGGATGGCGTCTGCGCGCTGTTCCATGAAGGCAAGCGCCTTTTCGTAGGGAGTAAGGCCCGGTTCGATTCGCCATTCAACCGGTGGCGAGGGGGAATGCGGGATGAAGCGGGTTTGGCTTGTCTGGCTCATGGGCTGATGCTCCGCACTTTCTATGGCCCTGCGACGGCGCGAAGTCGAGAGGGCGGGGGCGCGCGCTGCGGCTTTGTTTTCTTTTTGCATATTTGCATTCGGCAGGCTTGTTTCGCCAGGGGTGATTTGCTACATGCGCCCGTGCCGGTCGTTACCGGCCTTCTTTCCGTGCGGTCGTGGCGGAATTGGTAGACGCGCAGCGTTGAGGTCGCTGTGGGGCAACCCGTGGAAGTTCGAGTCTTCTCGACCGCACCATCTTGTTTTATCAGCCTGTACAACGTTTTTGCTTTTCCCCGCGCCTGGTCGCCTAGGTGCGGGCGGTGGGCGTTCTTGACCTTTTTCGAAGCAGCTGCCGGCTAAGTGAATGAAACACCTGCTGATGACGGACCTGGCAGGACGCGGCTGATATTCAGGACCTGTCATCAACCGCCTTGTTTGCTCTTTGCCGCCGCAGCACGTCGGCAATGAACAGGCGCGACAGTGCATGGTAGAGCGGCTCCGGCGAAACAAGCCGTGCGGTTCCATAGCCGAGCATCGAGGCGGTCATAAGGGGAATCACATTGGCATGGTTGCCTGTCATTTCCAGGATGATGACGAATGCCGTCATCGGCGCCTGGACAACCCCGGCAAAATAGCCTGCCATTCCGAGGACGGCTGCCAGACCGATGTCAGCGCCCAGAATCACGCCGAGAGTTGATCCCAAGCCTGCCCCGACCGAGAGCGAAGGCGCAAAAAGACCTCCTGGAATACCCGAAACGGTCGAGGCAAGCGTCACGACGAGCTTTGCGGCAAAAAACGATACGGGCAGGGCGTTTCCTTCCACCGCGTCGCGAGCCTCGGCGTAGCCGGTGCCGAAGGTCAACCCTCCGGTGGCCACCCCTATGACGGCGACAAACATGCCACTTAGCGCTGCTACGATAAGCATGCGTCGGAAAGGATCATGCGGTTGCCAGCGCCGGATGCGCCTTGTTAGGCGCAGCGTGAGGTAGGAGAAGCTTGCCCCAAGCGCACCGCCGATCACGCCGCAGGAGACTACAATCGGCCAGTCGCCGGGGAATGTCGCGCTGCTGTGAGCGACGCCGAAATAGGTGTAGTTTCCAAGGATCCCCAGGGACGCCACGCCCGCCAGGATGACCGCCGAAAGCACGAGCCCGTTGGTTCGGGACTGGTAGGTCCGGCTCATCTCCTCGATTGCAAAGACGATGCCGGCGAGGGGAGTGTTGAACGCAGCAGCGATCCCGGCCGCCGATCCGGCCAGAATGAGGCCGCGTGCCCGCGCCATGCCGCCCCAACGCGCCGCCTGGAGCATCAGCGATGCACCGACTTGCACCGTTGGCCCTTCGCGTCCCACGGAAGCGCCGCAGAGCAGCCCTGCAACCGTCAACAGGATTTTTCCCGCGGCCGTTTTCAGAGACAGGATTTGACCGACCTCAACTTCCTCACGCAGGTGCCGGGCGGCGATGGTTTGCGGAATGCCGCTACCTTGCGAACCCGGAAAGAAGCGCCAGGCCATCCATGCGCATATGACGAAGCCGCATGGCGTCACGAGGATCGGCAAGAAGCGAAGCCATCCCTCTACATTGATGGCATGGGCAAAAATTGTTTGGGCTTCGTCGGCAAGCCTGGCAAAACCCACACTGATGATGCCGATCGCAATGGCGCCGGTCCAGAAGACCAACCGTGGCTTCCAAAGACGTGGAGAAGCTACGAGTACGGACGAACGCCTTATCAGGCCAGTCCTTGATATGCGTCGTCTCACATTTTCTCCAAGGGAATGGAGCTTGGCTGAATGAATGGGGCGGGTACTCAGCTTGTATCCGGATGCTGCCCGGGTTGGAAGAGTTAGATGCACTCCCCCGGTCTCGCCCCATCCATGATGGCGACGCGAAAATCTGTTGGCGCGCGCGCGCGTTCTAAACCGCCAATGGCCTCGCCGCCGAGATGAGGGCGATGCGGGAAATACTGCAGCGACTAGAAGCGACACACAAACGCTTTGCGCAAGGATAGCCACTATTTGATCCAGGGATCCTCCGCCCAAAGTGCCCGCAGGAAAGTGTCGTCCTTTGTAATGTAGTTCCTGGTCTCGTCCGCGCTCATGACGACCAGGGGAACGGATCGCTTTTTGGCATCGGCGATGAAATCCGGGTTCTTTCCCACCTCCTGAAGGCAGGAGGACCATTTCTGCTCCACCTCCTCGGGAATGCCCTTGGGCGCGGAGATCACATGGTTGGAACCGGAGACGACGTCATAGCCCTGCTCCTTCAGGGTCGCCACCTCGGGCCAAAGCTCGACCCGCTCCTCGCTGGCGACCGAGATCGGCCGGATCGAGCCCTTGAGCGTCGCCGCTTCGGCGTGGGACATGGCGGTAATGTCGATATGCCCGCCCATCAGGGCGTTGCGGACCGTGGGCGAGTCGTTCATGGGAATATAGGTAAAGTTCAGCCCCGTTGCCTTCGCCACCTGGATCAGCATGAAATGGTCGTCGCCGCCCAGCGCCGACATCCCCACATTGACCGCGCCGCCCTTGTCCTTTGCCATCTGCACGAGGTCGGCCACCGATTGCAGAGGGCTGTCTTCGCGCACCACGATCGTGCTTCGGCCGCCGACCAGCGCCCCGAGAAAGACGAAACTGTCCAACTGCCACGGCACCTCCCCGGAAATCGCGTTCGTGTAGACATTGGGCGTGTTGGTGCTGCCGAGCGTGTAGCCGTCCGGGTACGATTTTGCGAGCTCGGCCATGCCCAGGATCGCGCCGCCTCCCGGCTTGTTCTGCACGACGATCGTTCCGCCCAGGCACTGTTCCATATAGGGTTGCCAGGTGCGTACCCCGATATCCGTGCCCCCTCCCGGTGAATAGGGCACAATGAAGGTGATCGGGCCTTCAGGATACTCGGCATGGGCGGGAAGGACGAGAAGTCCGGCCGCCGCCACGAAAGACGCCATTGCACATATTGCTCGCATCGGTTCCTCCCAAGAAGCGAGTTGACCCTCCCTTGCCGGGCCGATTCTTCGGCCCGTGCGAAAACCTCTCCGTGACCGCGCGCTGTGGCGGCGGCCTATCGAATCTCTTTCGTATTTTATTGTAGACGTTTGTATACTATTGTAGTCTGGCGCAAGTTCGCAGGCCGCGCAAGTGGTAGTTTCGATCTTGCATTGCGCGGCGACGACCAATCAGCCGCTGGACGGTAGGTTCACCGTCGCATTCACCGCATCATCACGAATGGGACCCCTGCATTGCGCTTTGGGGGCGCCGAAGCCGGGCTATTCTCGCGGAACCAGCACTTCGCCCTGGAAGAGCCGGCGCGCGGTCATGATGGTACCCGCCATCTCGGCATAGGGCCCATCCGGCGTTTCCCGAACCGTCGCGGCAATCGACCATGCTCCGCTGGGATGGCCAACGATGATATCGCCGCCGTCCCTTGCTTGCCCGCTCAACATCCTGTTCGGCACGCTGCCAGGCAAGCGGCAGGCGACGGCAAGGCAAAGCGCCGTCGTTATCGGAACGGCGCGGTGTGGCCGGCCCCTGCCGATCATGCGGATAAGAATATCGGTCTGGTCGGATCGGAAGGGCTGGCCCGAAAGGGCCGTATACGCTTTGGGCGGCGCGACGAAGGCGATGCGCGGCAACGATACGGCGCCGGCGGCCGCAAGATCGGGTGCGGCACCGGCCTTGACCGTCACATGACGGCGGATCGTCTCGACCCGGTCGAGGAAGCCGGGTTTGGCTTCGATTTCCTCCGGCAGTTCCGTCCCGGTGAGCCCAACCGCCTCCGCATCCACGAACATGACCGGATTGGCCGCATCGACGAAGCTGAAGTCGATCCGGCCGATGCCGGCCACCTCAACCGTGTCGGTGATGCCGCCCAAGGGCAGCAGGCTTCCGGTATGCGCTCCGCCTGGCGCCTGGAACTCCAGCCTGACCGGAGCGCCCGTGCCGGCAATGCCGTCCACGGCAAAGTCTCCACGGACGGCCGCCTTGCCGCCGCGCGTTGGAAACCGCGAAACAATGATCTTGTTGGCGTTGACGTCGCGGATGCGCACGACCGCCTCGCCATCGGCAGGCGCCTCGACGAGCCCTTCGTCTATGGCAAAGGGGCCCATGGCGGAAGCCATGCTGCCGCAACTGCCGTTGTAGTCGACGCGTGCTGCAAGGACCTCCACCTGCCCGAAAGTGTAGTCGATATCGGCGCCCGGAGCCTTGGAACGCTCGATGATGCAGACCTTCGACAGGGAGGAAAGCCCGCCGCCCATGCCGTTCAACTGCCGCTCATTGGGGTCGGGCGAGCCCATTGCTGCCAGGAAAATCCGATCCCGCGCTTCCCGGCTCTCCGGCAGGTCGCGCGCGTGGAAGACGATCGCCTTCGATGTGCCGCCGCGCATGAAGACGGCGGGGATCGCGATCTGATCCGGCGTGCGGATTTCCTGCATCCTGTTCATGACCTCCTCCTTGGAGCACGGTCTGGGCTCAACCATTGACGGTGAACGTCACGTTCCGCCCTTGTCCGTCAGCACTTTCAGGAGTTCGGGGTATTGCGCCTTTGGATCATAGGGCACTTTGGAGAGCTTGGCGTAGCCGTCCGCGATCCTCTCCGAGATGGCGGTCGACATATAAGGCTCCAGCCCAAGGCCCTTTACCGTCGCGGCGGATTCCTTCATCTCCGATACACGGCGCGCGCCATGCTCATGGGTCCGCTTTAGGTAATGCGAGGTGAGCTGGCGCCAATCGAGGCCTTTGAAGGTGGTGTTCACCGAATCGAGAATGCGCTCCGTGACACCCGCCGTTTCCGCCGCGACCATGCTTTCGAGGATGAGCGCTTCCACGCCCTTCATCATCACGCTGCGGATCATCTTTACGGCACAGGCCTGCCCGATATTCTCGCCGATCGCCTCGCTGTTCATACCGGCTGCATTCAGCTTGTCCGCCGCTTCGCCCGCGCGGGGGCCGGCAAGCAGGATGGGCACCTTATGGTTCTTCGGCCGGACGGCATCCATGATCGCGCCTTCGACACAATCTCCGCGGCCTCCTCCAGCGATGACATCCGCCACGCGGCGCTTGGTATCAGGGGAGACGGAATTGAGGTCGATATAGATCTGCCCCTCGGCAAGAAGCGGCGCCACCGATTCAGCCACCTTCACCGCCACTGAACCCTGCACGAGCGAGAGCACGATGGGCGATTCGTTGATTGCCTCGGCGGCCGACGGCGCCAGGAAGACATCCAGCTCCGCTGCCTTGGCCTCTAATACCGGCGCCTGCGCCGGATCATTGGAGCGAATATCGTAGACGGAAAGCCGCTCGAGGCTCCTTTCGGCTTTGAAGCCGAGCGCCATCGCCTGCGCGGCCTCGCCGAAACCGATGAACGCAAGTTTCATATCCGTTTCCTCGTCTAGAGCCTGGTCAATTTGCTGAGAACGTGGATCGGCTCGGGCACGGGCTTGCCGGGATTCATATGGCCCCAAGCCGTACGCGCGACCTCGCCGACATAGATCGATCCTTCCGAATCGACCGCGATCCCGTGCGGAGACATGAATTCGCCCGGACCGTTGCCGGCATGCTCCCCGCCGAGCTGGGCCAGCGGATTGCCCTTGTTATCGAGGATGCTGATGCGTGCGCCGAGATTGGGCACGTTGCGGATGACGCTCATGGTCGGCCCTGTCTCACCCACATAGCAAAGGGGGCACCGTCCGGGCGGCATGTAAAGCGCGCTCGGGCGATGCAGGTTGTTCCACTGGGTCTCGTAGCGGCCTTCGCTGTCGAAGACCTGAATGCGGTGGAGCTCGCGGTCCGCCACATAAACCCAGCCGTCCGCATCGCAGGTGATGTTGTGCGGCAGGCTGAACTGCCCAGGACCCGTACCCGGCGAGCCCCAGCTTTTCAGATAACGGCCGTCGGGCGTGTATTTGTGCACGCACGCATTGCCATAGCCGTCCGAGACGAAAATGTCCCCATTGGGCGCGCAGGCCGTGTGGGTGCAGCGGCAGAACGGCCTTAGACTCATATAAGGGGAGGGAGCGCCGGGCACGCCGATCGTCATCAGCACCTTGCCATCGAGCGTGCATTTGCGCACGGTATGGTCGCCGTCGTCGGTGCAGAAGATCGTGTCGTCCGGCCCGATATGCACCGCATGCGGGCGGGTGAAAACGCCTTCGCCCCAGGAGGTCAGGAAATTCCCCTCGCGGTCGAACACGACCATCGGGTGTTCGCCGCGATTGAAGACATAGACGCGGTCCTTGGCGTCGACGCCCACGCCGGCGACTTCGTTCAACGACCACCCGTCCGGCAAGCGGCCCCAGCCGCGCTCGACCTTGAAGCGGTATTCTCCGTTTCCCAAGACGACTGTCATTGCTCCTCCCGCTACCGCTCGCCAATACTTGTATTTTATAGTCGACGCGCGTATACAATCAATCGCGAAAATGGGATGCGGGCCGAAGGAGCGGCGTTCAGGGGCCGAAGAGCGACCGGACGCATCCTGTTGCATAATTTTGACTGAGGAGGACCGGGGCAGGAATGTCGGACGAACAGAGCCAGGCGGCATGGCCGCACACGATCTACCGCCTCCTGAAAGAAGCGAAGGTGGCGCAGGTCTCCTTTGTGCCGGACGGCGGCCATAAGCAGCTCATCCAATACTGCATCGACGATCCCGATATGCGCACGATCTCGCTCACCACGGAGCAGGACGGCGTCGGACTTGCGACCGGAGCCTGGCTCGGCGGCGTGCGCAGCACGCTCCTCATGCAATCGAGCGGTGTGGGCAACTGCATCAATGCGCTGTCGCTCCTGAGGAACTGCCAGATACCCTTCATCACCTTCGTCACCATGCGCGGCGATTTCGGCGAGACAAACGCCTGGCAGATCCCGATGGGGCAGAGCGTGAAGCCGGTTCTGGAGGAGATGGGCATGATCTGCCTGCGCGCCGAAACGGCCGGGGACGTGGAGGAGACCGTGCGTGCCGGCCTCGCCATGGCCTTTTCCGCTCAGCAGGCGATTGCCGTCCTGTTGTCTCAGCGCCTGATCGGCGCCAAGGTTTTCAAGTGAGATGCCCATGACCGAGAACACCCTCAACCGCCGCGAGGCCGTGAAGCGCATCCTGGCTGATCGTGGCGATACGCTCACCGTCTCTTCGCTCGGCGGGCCCTCCTACGACGTGGCTGCCATCCAGGTGGACTTCGAGCAGGATTTTCCGCTGGGCGGAGCCATGGGGCAGGCGACGATGACCGGCCTGGGCCTCGCGCTTTCGCAGCCAAAGCGCCGCGTGATCGTGTTCGCGGGGGATGGCGAGATGCTGATGAGCCTGGGTTCGCTCGCCACCATCGGAGCGGAAAAGCCGGACAATCTGGCCATCGTGGTGATCGACAATGAGCACTATGCCGAGACCGGCATGCAGCGCACCCACACCGGCCGCGGCATAGACCTTGCGGGTGTGGCGATCGGCTGTCAATTTCCTGTTGTGCGCACGATCCGCACATCGGCAGAATTGGAAGAGGCGACGCCACTGATCCGCAGGGCGCCCGGTCCGGTCTTCGCGCTGCTTAAGGTCAGCAACGAGGTCGGTCCGCTCTTTCCCCGCAACCGAGACGGCGTGTTCCAGAAGATGCAGTTCCGCCGCGCCTTGCTTGGCAGGAGCTGAAGGCCGATCGAAAGCATGATGTTCCATTTCCGCCGTCCGGCGGCACGAAACGAGGAGAAGACGACGTGGCGACGTACAAGGCACCCTTGATGCTGATCGGCGGTGAATGGACCAAGGGGTCCGGTGAGCCGAAGGAGGTCATCAATCCTGCGACGGAAGAGGTGATTGCGATGCTGCCCTCGGCAACGGAAGCCGACCTCGACCGCGCCCTTCAGTCGGCGCAGCGCGGTTTCCGGGAATGGCAGGAGCTCTCCGCCGAGCAGCGCTGCGACATCATCATGCGCGGCTGCCGGATCCTGCGAGAGCGGGCAGCCGAAATCGCGCCGTTGATCACGATCGAGCAGGGAAAGCCGGTCGAGGAGGCGAGGCTTGAGATCATCCGCGCTGCCTCGATCATCGAATGGGACGCGAATGAGGGCCGGCGCGCCTATGGCACGATCGTGCCGAGCGATCCCGGTTTCAATCGCTACGGCATCAAGCTGGCGATCGGCCCTGTGGCCGCGTTCACGCCATGGAACTTTCCGATCTCGTCGCCCGGTCGCAAGCTCGGCGGCGCGCTGGGTGCGGGCTGTTCCGTCATCATCAAGAGCTCTGAAGAAACTCCGGCCGCGACCTGCGCGCTGGTCCAGTGCCTGCTCGACGGCGGACTGCCGCCCGAGGTCATCAACATCGTCTCCGGCAAATCCTCGATGATCTCGGCCTATCTGATCGCTTCGCCGGTAATCCGCGCCATTACCTTCACCGGCTCCACGCCGGTGGGCAAGCACCTCGCCAAGCTCGCGGCGGAGGCGATGAAGCCCGTGGTGATGGAACTCGGCGGTCACTCGCCGGTCATCGTGTTCGACGATGTCGATGCCGACAAGATCGCCAGGCAGGCAGTTGCCGCCAAATTCCGCAATGCGGGGCAGATATGCACGGCGCCGACCCGGTTCATCATCCAGGAGAAGGCGCACGACGCTTTCGTCGAAAGCTTCGTCAAGGCGGCGAGTGCCATCAAGGTCGGCAACGGGCTCGAAGCGGACACGCAGATGGGACCACTTGCCAATTCGCGCCGGCTGAGGGCGCTGGAAGAGCTGGTGGCCGACGCCAGGGCTAAGGGCGCGACGGTGGCAACGGGCGGAAAACGCATCGGCAATCGCGGCTATTTCTTCGAGCCGACCGTTCTGACGGACGTTCCGGACGATGCCGACGTGGTAAATGTCGAGCCGTTCGGGCCGATTGCCCCCGTGGTCCGTTTCCGTGAGTTCGAGGAGGCGATCGAGATCGCCAACCGTCTGCCCTACGGGCTCTGCTCCTATGCCTTCACCAACTCCCAGGCCTATTCGCACGAACTGGCCCATCGGGTGGAAAGCGGTATCATGTCGCTCAACCATTTCGGCACGTCGCAGGCCGACACGCCCTTTGGCGGCGTGAAGGAAAGCGGCTATGGCCGGGAGGGCGGGTACGAAACTCTCGACGCCTTCATGATCACGAAATTCGTATCTCAAAAGATCACCGCATAGAGCGCACGCGCTCTATGCATTCGGTTTAGGTGCATGACCTTATCCGAAAAGTCTGCAACTTTTCGGGATCATGCTTTTAGGAAAGGCAAGCCGCCATGGAAGTCAGCCTCGCAGGACGCGCCGCTGTCATTACCGGAGGCTCCAAGGGCCTGGGGTTTGCCACGGCGAACCGCTTCGCCGCATCGGGCGCCGATGTGGCGATCCTGGCGCGGACGCAATCCACCTTGGACGAGGCTGTCGCGGAGATCAGCAAGACCGCCAAAGGCCGGGTGCTCGGCGTATCCTGCGACGTTGCAAAGGCGGCAGAGACGCAAGCCGCCTATGACAAAGTGGTGTCGGCCTTCGGCAAGGTCGACATCCTCGTCAACAATGCGGGCGAATCCCGGCTGGCGCGATTCGAAGAGATCACCGATGCCATGTGGCACGACGATCTCGAGCAGAAGCTGATGGGCGCGATCCGTATGACGCGCCTGGTCTGGACGCAGATGAAGGAACGGCGCTGGGGCAGGGTGATCAATGTCTTGTCGATCAACGCCAAGAACTCAAGACCTGGCGGCGCGCCCACGACCGTATCGCGCGCGGCGGGCCTTGCGCTCACCAAGGTGTTGGCAGGCGAAGGCGCGCCTTATGGCGTGCTCGTCAATGCGCTGATGGTGGGCAATATCGTCTCGGACCAGACCTTTCGCCGCCACAGGATGAGGACCGACGGCATAACGCTGGAGGAGATGGTCGCGGAGATCGGGAAGGATATTCCGCTCGGGCGCATGGGGCAGCCCGAGGAATTCGCGAATATGGCCTGCTTCCTGGCGTCGGACCTAGCGTCCTACGTGACCGGCGCCGCGATCCCCGTGGACGGCGGCAAGGCGCCGTTTATTTGATTGCCCTAATCCCGTGCGCGCCCCTCTTGCGATTTCTAACACTTAGCTTCGCTTCGCTTGGCTAAGCGATTGAAGTCGCTCCCCCTTGCGGGAGAGAACGCGTTTCCTGCGCTTGCAAGCGGGCTTGTCCCCGAGCAAAGTGCTTGGAAACGCAAGAGAGGGGGCAACTCTATCGAGTGGGTACACCCCGGACAAACATCACGGCCAGTGCCATTGCGCGGCCTGTTCCAGCCAGTCCGGCAGCGTCAGGTGATTCAATACGAACTCTGTGCTGAGCGACAGGAAGATCGCGCCCAGAAGCCCTAAGCCGGTGGCCACCCAGATCCGCCCGCCGATCACCTCGTGCTCCCGGTTGAGCATCGAATTGGCCAAGACGCGAAAGACCAGCGACAGGCGCTGAATGGGCATGACCACGGAAACCGGGGCGAGAGCCAGCGCCATATAACTCGTCATCTGCGACAGGCTGACAAGCACAGCCGCGGTGGAAAACCATTTGCCGGAGACGGGCTTGACTGCCGCGATGTGCGCCGCCAAGCCCGGCTTGAGCAGCGCCAGCGCCATGATCGCGGTCGCGGCGAGATAGGCGATGAAGCCTCCGGCGATGCTTTCGACCAGACCTCCTCCGTCCAGCGCAACTTTGACGAAGATCGGGCTCACCCCGAAGCCCAGTGCGGAAAGGAAAGCGAAATAGTAGCCCTCCACATAGTTCGGCTGGAATGTCGGCTTCGGGGCGTCGGGGCCTTGCGTGGCCATACGGGCGCGCAGCGATATGGCCGGCCCCAGGACCACGAGAAGGATGCCGAGGATGCGAAGCGGCGTCAGCGTCTCCCCGAGCACGATAATGGCAAGCACAAGCGATACGATGATGCCGAGCTGCTGTGGCGGCCCGACGAGATTGGCGCCCATAGCTTTGGTTGCACGGTAGTTGCAGTAGCGGCCCCAGGCGAAGTGCAGGAGACCGGCCGCGCAAAACAGCCAGAACGAGAAGGAAGAGAAGGAGAAAATTGCTTCGAGGCCGCCGATCAGGATGCTTGCGGCAAAGAAGATCAAA
This sequence comes from Chelativorans multitrophicus, assembly GCF_011317445.1. Taxonomy (GTDB): domain Bacteria; phylum Pseudomonadota; class Alphaproteobacteria; order Rhizobiales; family Rhizobiaceae; genus Chelativorans; species Chelativorans multitrophicus. The sequence goes on along the minus strand of NZ_JAAAPL010000001.1, from coordinate 485,686 downwards.
ACGCCCAGCGAAAGCGACACCGCCATTCCCTGCGCCACGCTGCCGGTCAGCGCGCCGCGCCGGTAGGCAGCGTTGTTGAGGGCGAAGGTGACCGCTGCGAAAAGAGCGAGCAGGCTGCCGAGCATCAGCGGTCCGCGCCTGCCGCAGGGTCCGTGATCTTGGTCAGCCGGTGCATGCGGTGCAGATTGTCGGGTAGGGGCTCTCCCGGAAAGAGCGAGGGCCAGGCGCGGGTGCTCACTTCCCCCACGTAAAGATTGCCTTTGGAATCCACCGCAAGGCTGTGGGGAGAGAGGAATTGGCCTGGATTGCGTGGCCCCGTCGGCAATTCGCCGAAGCGGGCGAGCAGTTGTCCGTCATTGCTCATGATTGAGATGCGCGGGCCTAGATTGGGATTCTTGCGATTGACGTTCATATAGGGGCCGATCTCGCCCACATAGCAGATTGGGCATTTGCCGTGGCCGAGAAGCAGAGCGCTTGGGCGGTGCACGTTGTTTATCTGCGTTTCGTATTTCCCGTTTCCGTCGAAGACCTGGATCCTGTGGTTCTCCCGGTCGGCAACATAGACCCAGCCGTCTTCATCGCAGCAGATATTGTGCGGGAAATTGAATTGGCCGGGGTCGATGCCGGGCGCGCCCCAGGAAAGAATGGGTTTCCCTTCGGGGCTGTATTTATGAACCCGCGCATTTCCATAGCCGTCGGAGACATAGAAATCGTTCTCGGGCGAGACGGCGGTGTGCGTGCAGCGATGAAAGGGGATGCCGGACATGTAAGGAGACGGCTTGCCGGGCACGCCGAGCGTCAGGAGCACTTTTCCGTCCAGCGTGCAGCGGCGCACCGTGTGATCGCCGTCATCCGTGCAGAAGATCGTGTCATCAGGTGCGATATGCAGACCATGCGGATTGGAGAACACGCCTTGGCCCCAGCTATCCAGAAAATTGCCCTCGCTATCGACGACGATCATGGGATTGGGGCCGCGATTGAAAAGGTAGGTTCGGTCTCGCCGGTCGACGGCGAGCGCGGCGACGTCCCCCATGACCATGCCGGGTGGAAGCTTCACCCATTGCTCCTCGACCCGATAGGTGAAGTCGCCGCTACCAAGGATTACCCCCATGACCTGCCCTCCGGATCCCGGCTTCAGATGAGACTGCGAAGCGATGCCGTCCGCCGCTGGCCGGCATCGACCAGCATGGTGACGTCGTTTGCCGCAAGGATGAAACGGTATCCCATGTCAAAATAGACCTTGAGGTCTTCCGGTCTGCGCACCCCGCCGAGCCCGGCATAACGACCGTGCTTCCGGCAGGCTGCCGCGACGCGTTCGAACGCCTTTATGACGCGCTCGTTCATGACGTCGCCCGCTATACCCATGTCGAGGCAGAGATCGTTCGCGCCGATCATGACGACATCGATGCCGTCCACAGCCGCGATTGCCTCGCTATTCTCAATCGCCGTGATGGTTTCGAGCATGACGGCGATCAGAAAATCCTTGTCGAGTTGGGCAGTAAGCTCGCCCACCGGCACGGAGCGGAAATCGACATGCACCTGCATGGAGGAAATGGAGCGCCTGCCGGCCGGCGGATAGCGGAGTTGCCTGACGGTCTCGCGCGCCTGCTCCTCCGTATCCACATGCGGCAACACGATGCCCTGCGCACCGCCGTCCAGCGCCCGCGTTGCCATCCAGTACTGGTTTTCCGGTACCCGAACCAGCGGCGCTATTCCTGTCCCGAGGCAAGCGACGGAGATTTCGCAGGCCGTTTCGATCGACATCGAGTTGTGCTCAAGATCGAGGAACAGCCAGTCGAAACCCGCTGTTTGAAAGATTTTTCCCGTTTCCACGCTACGCGCCTGGCGCAGGACGACGCCGAGGGACAGCTCCTGCCGTCTTAGTCTTTCCAGAGCGAGGTTCGCCATCGTGGAATGCCTCTCGTTTGGGATTACACCGCCACCGGGCCCGCACCGGCGAACTGGCGCGGCTTGTCGGGGACCACAACGAGATCGGATTTGGGCAGCGCCTCGCCCCGGATCATGCGCAGCATGTTGCCGAAGGCGTGCTGAGCCACGGGCGCGACATTGTCCAGCACGCTGCCCGCCGTATGTGGCGTCAGCACCACGCTCGTCAGCTGGGTGAGCTTGCTTGAAGCAGGCAGGGGCTCGGGCTCGAACGCATCGAGGCCAGCCGCGAGCAACTGGCCGGACTGAAGTGCGGCCACCATCGCTTCCTCGTCGACCACGTCGCCGCGCGCGCAGTTCACCAAGACCGAGCCGCGCTGCATCTTGGCGAGCGCCGACGCATTGATGATGTGGTGATTGGCCGCTCCGCCGGGGCAGTGGAGCGTGAGAATGTTGCTCCTCTTTATCAGCTCGTCGAAGGAGACATAGGTAGCCTTGAGACGATCCTCGACCTCCGGCGGCGCGCGGAAGGGATCGTGGTAGATGATCTCGACATCAAAGCCCTGCAGGCGTTGCGCGACATTGCGGCCAATATTGCCGAAACCCAGGATACCGACCGTTTTGCCCGAAAGCTTGCGGCAGAGGGGGCGCAATTCGGTATAGATCCACTTGCCCTCGCGCATCGACTGGTCTGCGAGTGCCAGCCGCCGCAGCGCGGCCAGGATGAGCATGATCGTATGTTCGGCCACCGCGCCGGCATTGGAGCCGGCCGTAATCGCCACGTAGACACCTTGCCGCTCGGCGCCTTCGAGATCGATCTTGTCGATGCCGATGCCCCATTTGTGGACGAGCCTGAGCTTTGGCGATTCCTGCAGCAGCTTCTCGGTGATCGCGGTCGTCACCAGGCAGAAATCGCTCTCACGGATGAGCGGATGAGCTTTCTCTGTCGTATCCACCGAGAAGGAGAGATCGAATTCCGGCGGCGCCACTTCCTGTATGATGGCTTGGGCCTCCGGCCCGAAAGCACGGCCGACGACGGCGACTTTGAATTTGTTGGACGAGCTCATGGGCATGGTCTTCTCCGTCAGGTCTTCGGTCGTTAGCGGCACGCGCCGTTATCAAAGCGGCCCGGCAAGCCGGGACGCCCGTGGCCTCTGTTGCGATGCGGGGTGGGTGCCTGCTCCCCGCCGCCAAGGCGAAGACGTCTTTAGAACGGACGCCTTCGCCCTGCCTTGGAGGCGTCATTTGGTCCAGGGATCGCTTTCCCAGAGCGCCTTGATCGTTGCGGACTCCTTCTCGACCCACTCGGTGGTTTCTTTGGCGTCCATGACATTGAGGAGAAGCGACCGCTCCTTGGCGGCCTTCTGGAATTCCGGATCGGCCGCCACCTGCGATAGGCAGCCGGCGAGTTTATCGACAGCCTCCTGCGGTGTCCCTGCCGGAGCGCCGATCACGTGGTTCGATCCCCCGAGGACATCGTAGCCCTGCTCCTTGAAGGTGGGAACGCCGGGCAACTCGGGGCGTGGCTCCGCCGAGGCGACCGCGAGCGTCTGGAGTTCATTTTGGAACGACGCCACTTCGGTCATCGAATTGCCGGACACATCGACATGGCCGCCCATTACCGCGTTGCGCGAGGTCGCCGCGTCAGTCATCGGAATGAAAGTGAACTTCACCCCGGCCTGTTTCATGAAGTCGAGCATCTTGATGTGGTCGTCAGCGCCGAAATTGCTGACCGCCATGTTGATGTTCGTGCCGGACTTCGCGGCTTCCACCAGCTTTTCGAGCGTATCGTATTGCCCGCCTTTCTTGGCGTTGATCGTGACGATCGAGCCATAGATGTTGCCGAGGAACGCAAAGCTGTCGAGCTTGTACTTGGCGTCCGGCTTGGTGATCGTCCCTGCCGGGAAATTCGGCACGTTCAGCGCGCCGATCGTGTAGCCGTCGGGCGCCGAGGCGGCCAGTTCCGTGAAGCCTAGCTCGCCGCCCGCGCCGGGCTTGTTGACGAAGATGATCGGCTGTCCCAGGCACTCTTCCATGAAGGGGCCCCAGGTGCGGGCGCCCACGTCTGAAGTGCCGCCGGGACCGTAGGGAATGATGAAGGTGACGGGCTTTTCCGGGAATTCAGCCCAGGCCGGCGCCGCAATGGCGGAGAGCATAAGGCTGGCGACTAGAACTTTCAGTTTAGGCACGGATTTCCTCCCTTGGATCTGATCTTATTTCTTGGGCTGCTGCATCAGTTCGATGCGGAAGCCGTCCGGCGATTGCATGAAGGCGACCATCTGGCCGCCGCGCCCGGTGCGCGGTCCCTCGTTGAGGATGGCGCCCAGCGCGGACAAGCGCGCGACGTCGGCATGGATATCAGCGGAGTCGATGCCGAAATGCTCGAGCCCGAGATGCGGTCCGACAATAGCTTCGGGCAGCTTTTCGCCGTTCCGCTCACCGGAGAAATTCACCCGGAGAGCGTTGTCTTCCGTCATGCAGCGAATGAAGCGGTCACCGGTCTGCCGTACCTCGTCGGTGAGGATCATGAAGTTGAAAGCCTTCACGAACCAATCCGCCGATTGCTTCGGGTCGCGCGACTTGAAGTGAATGTGGTTGATGCGGAACGCCATGCTCTCCCGCCTTGTTCACAATTGCATGCAATTGTATACGACAAAAAACCGCAGGGGTGCAAGCGGGCTTTTGGGCCTTTATTTTATTGTTGGGCCGCTAATTTAGGATGGCACCTTCTGGTGTCGGGAATGCCGGCAATTTCAGCGGGCAGGCACTGTCGGTTTCTCTCTTAGTGGAGGAAAACCGGCTTCAAGCTTGTCACTGATGGGGCACGAATGGCTGACGGCAAATGCTCATGCCACGGCACCTTCTGATGCCAGGCTCGTTTTCTACAGATGGAAATCAGGGCCGCTTATCTGTCCATCAGCATGCGAAGGCGTGCGCGCTGAGCCTCGCGAATGTGTTGACGGCTTTCGGTTTCCGCCTTTTCGGCGTCGCGGGCCTCGATCGCCGCGATGATGGCGCGATGTTCCTTCGAGGCGGAGGAGTGACGTTCCGGCAAGCTGAAGGTGGTGTTTTGAAGCAGCGAGAGCGCATCCTCTAGACTGTTCAGCGCCTCGTGCATGTAGCGGTTACGCGCCGCCTCATAGATGACCCGGTGAAGGTTGTTGTTGATGCGGGCGAGCTTTGCCGGGTCGCCCTTCGACGCATCGAACTCATCCGCCAGCTCATGCATGATGGCGATCTCGGCCGGCAGGGCATGCTGGGCGGCGAAGCGGGCCGCCGCACCCTCCAGCACTTCGCGCATGGCATAGAGCTCCATCACCTGCTGGGTGTTCAGCTCCACGACAACAATGCCCCGGCCGGGCGCCAGCTCCACGAGCCGGCGGGCTTGAAGGTGCTGTAGCGCCTCCCGAACCGGCGTCCTGCTGACGCCGAGGGACTGCGCCACGTCCTCCTCGCGAATGCGGTCACCAGGCAGGATGCGCCCGGCGCGGATGCCTTCGAGGAGAGCCCGGTACACGAATTCGCCACGAGGTCCTCCGCGCGACGACAATGCATTCATCGTAGCTTCCTTGCCGCCAGACTTCGCCATCCGCCACCTGCACTCCGATTCCAAGGACAGAACGTTCTTCGTGGACCGTTGTATGCGATGTGGAGGGAAGCGGACCACATGTCAACTGGATGGCCGGGCGCAGCACGTTCTTTCTTGTCTTGCTTGTGGAATTCCCTTTTGTTTATTTGCGTGGATTGGCGGCCATCATGGCTTCAATATCTATCCTGAGTTCGAGCAGCGCCGGCTTTCCTGATTCCTTTGCTCTCTCAAAGGCCGCAGGGAAATCCGCGGTCCGCTCGACCAGCTCGCCATAGGCGCCATAGGCTTTCGCCAGCGCAACGAAATCCGGGTTGTTAAGGCCGGTCGCGAACACGCGTCCTGGGTATTCGCGCTCCTGGTGCATGCGGATGGAGCCATAGCTCGAATTGTTCACCAGTATCACGACCATCGGCAGATCATACCGGATCGCCGTGGCAAGCTCCTGGGAAGCCATGAGGAAACAGCCGTCGCCCGCAAAGCAGACCACCGTGCGGTCGGGATGAACGAGCTGCGCGGCGATCGCCGCCGGGAAGCCGTAACCCATCGCGCCGCTGGTTGGCGCAAGCTGCGTCCGGAATTTCCGGAAGACGTAGTAGCGGTGGACATAGCCCGTGTAGGTTCCGGCGCCATTTGTGACGATGGCATCGTCTGGGAGCGACTCCCTGAGATATTTCACCACCTCCGCCACGTCGATGGGCAGGCTGTTCGGCTTGGGCGTGATTTTCCGCTCATATGCGGCGCGTCCGTTGGCGATCCACTGTTCGCGGGTCTTCGAACCGGCCTTGATGTCGCTTACCGCCTCTGCGAAGTCGCGTGGCGTCGCACCGATCGCAAGATCGGCGCGGTAGACCATGCCGAGCTCTTCCGGCCCGGGATGGACATGCACCAGTTTCTGCGCGGGCTGCGGAATGTCGAGCAGGGTATATCCCTTGGTCGAGGCGTCGCCCAGGCGCTCCCCGACGGAGATGATCAGGTCCGAGGCTTTCACCATCTCCGCCAGCGCCGCATCGATGCCGAGGCCGAGATCGCCCACATAGTTCGGATGGGTGTTGTCGAACAGATCCTGACGGCGGAAGCCGACGGCGGCGGGCAAATGGTGCTTTTCGGCGAAGGCCTGCATTTGAGCCACCGAATGGGCATCCCAGCTGCCGCCGCCGAGCACCAGAAGCGGCCTTTCCGCCGCGGCCAGCATCTTCTCCAGCTCATCGAGCGCCGCTTTGCCTGGCGCGGCGCGGACAGGGGTGAAGGGGGGCGCCGGAGGATTCGGGCAGGGCTTTTTCAGCACGTCCTCGGGAATAGCAATGACCACCGGGCCCGCCCGGCCATTCACCGCAACATGGTAGGCGCGGCTGATGATTTCCGGGATGCGAGCCACGTCGTCGATCTGCACGGCCCATTTGGCGAACTTGGAATACATCGCCACATAGTCGACTTCCTGGAACGCCTCGCGCCCCAGGTCGCCATAGCTCACCTGGCCGACGAAATAGATGAGCGGTGTCGAATCCTGCTGCGCCGTATGCACGCCGACAGATCCTTGGGAGGAGCCCGGCCCGCGGGTGACGAAGCAGATGCCAGGCCGGCCGGTCAGCTTTCCGCTCGCTTCCGCCATATTCGCGGCGCTTGCCTCATGCCTGCACACGATGAGACGGAATTTATCCTGCACGTCGTGCATCGCGTCGAGCGCGGCCAGATAGCTTTCGCCGGGAACGCAGAAGGCAAGGTCTGCCCCTTGAGCGATAAGTGAATCGATCAGCACCTGCGCGCCCGTGCGTTCTTTCGTTCCCTGGGCGCCCTGATATTGATCCATGTTCATTTCTGCTTGTCCTGTGTGGGCATGGTGAAGGCGCCGGCGCGATTGGCAAGATCGGGAACAGGAACGCCGGCGGAGATATCCTTGTGCCGGCTTGCCTCGGCCGCCATGATTTCCTGGCAGCGTTTCAGCACCGCGGCAGCTTTATCCGGCGGAATGAAACAGATGCCCGTTTCGTCGGCAATGACAATGTCGCCCGGCGTGACCTGCACGCCGGCGATCTGCACCGGGAAATTAATCTGTACGGTCTGGATGCGCCATTTCCCGGTGAGCGGGGTCACGTCGCGGCTCCACATCGGATACCCGAGGGAGCGGCAATCGCCCACATCGCGCACGCCGCCGTCCACGATCGCGCCGATCTCGCCCTGCCGCTTGCCGATTGCCGCGGAGATGCCGCCGATATTCGAAACACCATGCACGCCTTCGATGACGAGCACGTCTCCCGGCTCGGCGAGATTATGGGCCTCAATCTCCGCCAGGCGGGAGATCTTTTCCGAGGCTCCTTTGTAGGGGCTGTCCTCCTGGACCACGTTGCGCAGCGTGAGCGCGCGGCCGACGATCGCGGCGGGCGCATAGATGGGGCGAAGCACCGATGCGCCGATGGCCTTCGCCACGCCCATTTCGTCCATCGCGTCAGAGACCACGCTCGAAGCATCCGCGCCAAGTGCGCGAAATCCTTCCAGAATATCCGCGGGGACTTTCGGCAGCTCGATTGCTCCGATCCCGGACGGATGGATTTTGCCGGTCAGGCGGCGGTCAGACATTGTGCACCTTCGTCTTCTCGGGGTTCGTCAAAGCGCAGTGGAGCGGACCTTCTCGCCGCGCGCAAGCGCTGCCCGCGCCGCGCTGCGCCCCGCCGTTCGGCCGAAGACGGCGCCGGCCATGAGGCCCGTTCCGCCCGGATAATTGAAGTAGAAAAGCCCGCCCACAAGCTCGCCGGCCGCGAAGAGGTTCGGCATCAGCTCATTTTCTGAGTCGATCACCTGCGCATCGGTATCAACCTTGAGCCCGCCGAAGGTGAAAGTCAGGCCGCATGTGACCTGGAACGCCAAGAACGGCCCCTGATCGAGCGTGTTGGCCCAGTTGGACTTGTTGATCTTGAGTCCCTGAGTGCACCGTCCGTCCTTCACGTTCGGATTGAAGGGCGTTTCGGTCTTGATCGCGGCATTGTATTCCTCCACCTCGCGGATGAAACGCTGGGCATCGTCGCCTTCCAGTTTCCCGGCAAGCTCCTCGATCGAATTGGCCTCGGCCTTTGTGACCTGCCTGATGCGGTACTCGTCGCGAAGAAGATGCACCACTTTCTGGTCGAAGATCTGCCAGGCGAATTGTTGGGGCTGATTGAGGATGATGCCGCCATATTTGGCATAGGTGTAGTTGCGGAAATCCGCGCCTTCGTCCACGAAGCGCTCGCCATTGGCATTGACCATGATGCCGAACGGGTAGCTGTGCTTCTGGAACCCGTCTCCCACATCGAGGTCGCCGAAGGGCGGCGCGTTGCGGTCCCATCCCACGGCGTGACCGCCCGACCAATGGCCCCACGGCATGGCGCCGGCGTCCAGCGCCATCCGAATGCCGTCGCCGGTGTTGAAGCGTGTCCCGCGAACCTTGGCCAGTTCCCAATTCTGGCCGAGATAGCGGCTGCGCCACTCGGAATTGGCCTGGAAACCGCCGCAGGCGAGCACCACTGCGCCGCCATGAAGCTTCGTAGTGCGCCCATTGATGCGCGCGACCACTCCGTGAACGCCGTCGTCGTCATGGATAAGCGACATCGCGCGGGCATTATGGAGCACCTTGATGCCCTCCTTGGCCGCGCGGCTATGGAGCGCCTCCACAAGGCCGGGGCCGCCGCCCCAGGATTCCACCGTCATGCCGCCCCAGAACTTGAACTTGCCGTCCACCTTGAAGGCCTGCCTGCCATAGATCGGCTGGAAACGCACACCTTTGGAGCGCATCCAGACCATCGTGTCGAGGCTCTTGGTAACAAGAAGCTCGGCCATGTCCGGGTCGGTCCTGTACTCGGTGATCCGGCCCATATCGTCAAAGAACTGGTCTTCTGTGAAGGTGCCGAAATCGGTGCGCGCGATTTCCTCTTCGGTCAGGTCCGGCATGACCTTCAGAAGATCGTCCAGCCCGGAATAGGCAAAGCGCATTCCGCCTGCCGTGAAGCGGCTGTTGCCGCCCCGTTCCGCTTCAGGAGCCCGTTCGAGCACCAGGACCGTGGCCCCGTTTTCGCGAGCGGAGAGCGCGGCGCACATCGCAGCGTTGCCTGCTCCAACCACAATCACATCATGAAAAATTTCAGTCATTGCCGCCTGCTGTGTTTTCGTCTTGCCATGCGCAATCTATCGTATACAAATGTATGCGCAAGTGTTTTTCTGCTTTTTCCTTTGGATGGTGGAGGAAGGGGAGGGAAGGGTTGAATGTCCGGGTTCTTCTGTATACGATTGTCGACATTACTATACGAGGCTGGCGGATGCGGCAAGCCGCTCACGCCTGACCGGAAAGGCGAAACAGCGCTCGGGGCGGGCTTTGCCATTCAGCGCGGCCCGTTCCCAATCTTCCCGCGCTGGATAATTGGAAGGAGTCGAGGCTGATGGCGTGCCCTTATCCTCAACACCGCCGGCAGATCGAAACCATTCTCCTGGCCTGGGGGATGCCCGAAGCCCAGGCCGCGCGCACCGCCGATATTCTTGGCTGGGCCGATCTCCACGGCGTTGAAAGTCACGGCATCTCCATGCTGGTGGAATATGACATGCGCTTTCGGGCTGGCCGCCTGAAGATGAATGCCGATTTCAAGGTGGTCCGCGAAACGCCGGTTTCGGTCCTGATCGACGGCGATGGCGGTATGGGGCACATTGCCTATGCAATGGCAGCCGACGCAGCGATAGAGAAAGCGAAGGCGAGCGGCATCGCCGTGGCTTCGGTACGCAATTCCTCGCATTTCGGCGCCGTCGGCTATTTCACCGAGCTTGCGGCCCGCGCGGGCCTGATCGCCATGGGCGCGACGAGCGCAGCCGGCATCCGCGTGGCGCCGACCAATGGCGCGGAAGCGAAGCTGGGCACGGATCCGCTGTCCTTTGCCGCGCCAAGCACCGACGAGAACCCTTTTCTGCTCGATATGGCGACTACCACTGTCGCCTATGGCAAGATTCGTAATAAGATGAACGAAAACGCTTCGATGCCGATCGGTTGGGGCACGGATAGCAATGGCGAGCCCACCACGGACCCCCTCGATGTGACGCGGCGTGGCGGCTTCATGTCCCCGCTCGGCGGCACGCCGGAAGGCGCGAGTTACAAGGGGTATGGTCTTTCTGTGATGGTCAATATCCTGTCCTCCTGCCTCTCGGGCTCAACCCTTATTACGGACCCGATGCACACGAAGAAGCCGAAGGGTTTCGACATTGGCCACTTCTACCTTGCGCTCGATCCGAAGCTTTTCCGGGATGCCGGCGAATTCGAAACCGATGTCGGCACGTTCTGCGCCGCCCTGCGCAACACCAAGCCGGTGGAGGAGGGAACGCCGGTCATGGTTGCCGGCGACCCGCAATGGAAAATGGCGGAGGAGCGGCTGCGCGAAGGTGTCCCGATAGGCAAGGGCCTGCGCGCGAAGCTTATCGCGGTGGCTGAGGCAGCGGGCGTGGAATGGCTGCTCGACGGCGCCGATGACGGCCCGAGCGGGCTGGCACCGGCGGGCAAACTGGAGCTTGCACGCTCAAAATGAGTGACGGGCCGCCATGCGGCGGCCGAAGTGAAAATCGTTCCCGTTGGGAACAGTCGGACCGCCCGGCAAAACAGGCGGAGCGTTCAGGGAGGAAGAATGCTGGGTATTTGCGCGATAGGCTCGGGATCGCCGTCGGCTTCACTGGGGAGGTTGCCATGATCGCTAAAGATACGGTCAGCTCGGTCGTTGTCTTTTTTTTCTCGCTGGGCGCGTTCGTGCTGGCGCAAAACTATGGCGGAGGCGCCGAACTGTTTCCCCGCGGCCTGGCGGTGATCATGATGATCGCTGCCGCGGGTATGTTTCTGCGCGCCGTCTTTTGGCCCGCTGCCATCCCGGAAGGCACCCCGAAAATGGAGCGGTCGGAGAGGGACGTCATCACGTTCTGCGTGATCGCGACGATCGGCTATGTAGCGCTGATCGTGCCGCTCGGTTTCGTGACCGCGAGCGTCGCATTCGTCATCGTGATGTCCTACGCGCTGGGGATGCGCAACCACCTGGTGATCTGGCTGACGGCCTTCTGCTTCGTCGGCGCGCTCTATTACCTGTTCGCCCACGTTTTTCACACCCCGCTGCCGAGGGATCTGATCCTCGAGCTGTTCGGGATCTAGGTGGACATCATGTTTCACGACATCTTCACCGCGCTGATCGAAATGATGACGATCGGAACGATCGTCGCCATGATAGCCGGCACCTGCCTCGGCATTTGCCTTGGCGCGCTTCCCGGCATCGGCGCCACCCTGGGCATTGCGCTGGCGATTCCCTTCACCTACGGCATGGGCCCGCTGCCTGCGCTGGCGCTGCTCGCCGGCATTCACAACGGCAGTTCGCAAGGGGGCGCCATTCCGGCGATCCTGCTCAACATGCCGGGTACGCCCGGCGCCATCGTGACGACGTGGGATGGTCATCCGCTGGCGCAGCAAGGCAAGGCTGGCGGCGCGATCAACCTTTCGGCGATGTCCTGTGCCGTGGGCGGCAGCCTGAGCGCGCTGTCGCTGATTCTGCTCGCGCCGCCGCTCGCTAAGGTGGCGCTGGCCTTCGGCCCGCCAGAGATTTTCTGGGTCAATGTCTTCGGCATCGCGACGGTCGCGGCCCTTCTTGGCAATGATCTGTTGAAGGGCTTCATAGCGGCCTGCTTCGGTCTGCTGATCGGCACCATCGGGCTCGACAATGTGTCGGGCCACGAGCGATACACCTTCGGCATGCTCGAACTCGTCAACGGCGTCGCCACGGTGGCGGTCATGGTGGGCATGTTCTCGCTCCCGCCTGCCTGGAACCTGGTCCGCCACGCCCGCAAACGCCAAAGCGCGGCCGCATCGATAAACAAGATCCGCATCGTCTCGGAAAAAATCTGGACCATCGCCGGCGTGTGGCGGGCCTGGTCGGTTGCGTCCTTCATCGGCATCATCAACGGCATCCTGCCGGGCTCGGCGATCGCCTCATTCATCGCCTACAACGAGGCAAAGCGCGTCTCCAAAAACCCGGAAAAATTCGGCAAGGGTAGCATTGAGGGCCTCGCAGCCGCCGAATGCGTGAACGCCGCCGACAATGCTTCCGCGCTGATTCCCACGCTGACCCTCGGGGTGCCCGGCAGCAATGTCGCAGCGCTGATGCTGGGCGCGCTGCTGATCCAGGGCTTCCAGCCCGGCCCGCAGCTTTTCCGCGACGCACCGAATATCGTCTACGGCTATTCGTGGGCGCTGGTGATCACCGCGCTTTTATTGGTACCGCTGGGTGGAGCGCTGGCGAGCCGCATCTTCGCCAATGTGCTGCGCATCCCGACGACGCTGCTGCTGCCGCTCATCATCGTAATTGCGAGCGCGGGCGTGTTCGCCTCGCAAAATTCGATGTTCGATGTCTATGTGGCGGCCTTCTTCGGCGTGGTGGGCCTGGCGATGATCCGCTTCGACTTCCCGATCGCGCCGGTAATCATCGGCCTCGTGCTCGGGGCGAAAGCGGAGTTCAACCTGCGTGTCTCGCTGATGATGTCGGCCGGCGACTACGGCATTCTCATCTTCCGCCCGATCTGCATCATTCTCATCATCCTGACCATTCTGATCGTTACGTTTCCGCTCTACCGCGCCTATCAGGATTGGCGAAAGCGCAGGGAAAGCGGCGGTGAGCGTCAGGTCTCGGCTGAGCAGTAACACACGGGAAGGCGGCGGCTTGCCCGCCTCCTGCTTGCATTTTGTAGAATAGATTGAGGAGCAAAGAATGAGTTCCGCGGAACCGGACGGTCAGCGCGCGTGGCATGAGATCATCAGGGACGTGCTTAAGGAAAACAATGTCAGGCTCGCCACCTATGTGCCGGACAATGTGCTTTCACCCTTGATCAGAGGGCTCCACGCGGACCCATTTTTCACCACCTTCTGCTGCGCGCGGGAGGAGGAGGCGGTCGGCGTCGCGACAGGGGCGTGGCTGGGCGGCACGCTCGGCGTGGTGCTGATGCAGACGAGTGGGTTTGCGACGCTGCCGAACGTGCTCGCCTCGCTTGCCGTGCCCTACCAAATCCCGCTTCTCATGATCATTTCCGAGCGCGGCACGCTCGGCGAGTTCAATCTCGGCCAGGCGATGGTCTGCCGCACAATGCGCCCGGCGCTTGAATCGATGGGCATCGAGAACCATACGCTGCGCCGGTTGGACGAGGTCGCCTTCGTCGTCGACCGGACCGTCAGCCAAGCCGTCTCCACCCAGGCTCCGGCCGCCATCATCCTGAACGCGCTGCTCACCGGCGGCAAGGTCGAGAAGAAGAGGGAGGTCTGATCATGCCGGAAAGCAACGAACGCAAGGTGATGAGCCGGGCCGACCTGACGAAGCGACTGGTCAGCAAACTCAGGAACGAGGAAGCCGTCGTCGGCGGTATCGGCTGGACGAATTTCGAGCTCTGGGGCGCCGGCCAGCGGCCGCAGAATTTTTATATGCTTGGCTCCATGGGCCTTGCATTTCCCATCGCGCTCGGGGTCGCGATCGCGCAGCCGAAACGCCGCGTCATCGGGCTCGAGGGCGACGGCTCGCTTCTCATGCAAGTGGGCGCGCTTGGGACCATCGCCAGCCGCAACCAGAGGAACCTCGTCATGATCGTCTGGGACAACGGCGCCTATCAGATCACCGGCGGGCAGCCTGCCGCCACCGCCACGGTTGTCGATGTGGTGGGGCTCGCCCGCGCCTCCGGCCTTGAAAAATCGTTTTGGGCGAAGGACGAGGCCCACTTCGAACAGCTGGTCGACCGCGCGCTTTCGGAGGAGGGGCCCTTCTTCATCGCCGTCAAGATCGATAGTGCCAAGCCGGCGGCCACCACGCACCGCGATCCCGTGCAGATCCGCGAGCGTTTCATGCGCGGGCTGGGCGTGAGGGAAGCGATTTAGCGGGGTTCCCACCCTTCCCACAAGGGGGAGGGTGGGCGCCTTTTCCTCAAATCTTCGTATGCTTCCAATAGAGCAGGCGCCAGCTTTCCGCGCTTCTGCTCCAGACGCCGAGAAATGCAAACTCGGTTACGCGCGTGTTCTGCCCTTCCTCGCGGGTGACGGAAATTTCACCCGACATCACGGCCGTGTTCTCCGTTTTCCGGACCAGCACGTTGCGCCGCTCAAATGCCTTCAGCTGGAATGCACCGGACGTTATGGAGCCGATATACGCCTTCTTGTCCTCCGTTCGTCCGCTGGCGTGGACGTAGAGAAAGTCGTCGGCCAGCAATGAGCCGAGCGCGGCCGCGTCCGCATTCGTAAGCGCGTTGCAGCGGGTGGCCTCAGCCTCCAGGATTTCATCCGCGATATTGTCCGCCACGTTCCCTCTCCTTTGTTCGGGTGCGCGTCCAGCTCAGGAAAGCAGCCCGATCTTTGATTTTTCGATCAGATCGAAGTCGATCTCGGCGCCGAGTCCCGGCCCCTTCGGCACATGGACGAAGCCGTCAGAGCCGACGGAAAGATCCACGACCAGCCCGCACTTCTGCGCTTCGTCCGGCAACACGACCTCGAAAAATTCCGTGTTGGGGATGGCGCAGAAGACATGCAGGTTTGCGACATTGTTGAGCGAATTCCCGCCGTGATGCAGCTCGTAATTGAGGCGGAAGGCTTCGGCGAGATGCGCTGTCTTGAGGCAGGCGGTGATGCCGCCCTTCAATGCTACGTCGCCGCGCAGCGCATCTGTCGCCTTTTGCGATACCCATGGCTCGTAAGCATGGAACGCGCCGGGTGAAAGCTCGGTCGCCATGATCTGGATTTCGAGCTTCTGCTTGAGCTTGGTGTAGTTGTAGATGTCTTCGAAGGGGAGGGGGTCCTCGAACCAGTAGTAGCCGAGTTCCTCCAGCTCCCTCCCCACCTTCAGTGCTTCGGCATAGGTGTAGACGCCGGTCGAATCGAACATCAGCCGATAGTGGTCGCCGACCACCCGGCGCACCGCGCGGGCAACTTTCAAATCCATTTCCCAGCCGAGGCGAGGCGGATGCACTTTATAGGCGGCGTAGCCATGTGCCTTCACCGTCTGGGCTTCTTCGACATATTGCTCCACCTCCGCCCAGCCGGGCGAACTGGCATAAGCCGGCGCCTTTTCCCTGAAGCCGCCGATCAGCTGATAAATCGGCAGCCCCGCCACCTTGCCTGCGATGTCCCACAACGCCACGTCGATGGCGCCGACGCAGCGCCAGGTGGAAAGTCCCGCGCGGCGGGCGAGATCCTTGTAAATTGCTTCGCGCTGGAGCGGGTCGCGCCCGACCACGACGGGCTTGAGCGCGATGATAAGCGAGGCGGCGTCGAGTTCCGCGGTGCGCACGGGCGATCCGAGGAAGGCATGGCCGTCGACCCCCTCATCGGTCGAGACCTTCAGCAAACCCATTGTCAGCTTGCCGGATCCGGGCAGGGTGTGCCGCCCGTACGAAGCCGGGGGGATCGGCTTCTCGAACATGGTGATCGTGACGTCGGTGATCTTCATGCGCTCCTCCTCAGAAACCCTCCTGAAACCTATTTGCATATCCTTGCATATTTCTGTATACAAAAGCAATTGACCGGAGCCTTTGGAGGAGGTTCCGCGATCTTTTGGGTTCAGGAGGCGGCGAAAGCCGGGAACCCGCAACAATGGGAGGAAGGTCATGAAATCGGCAGGAATCTGTCTTTTGGCCGCAGCCGTGCTGGGTGGCGGCATCGGTGTCGCGGCGGCGGAATATCCGGAGCGCCCCATCATTTTCCAGGTCCCGTTCGGGGCCGGTGGCGGCACAGATGTGGCGGCGCGCACCTATGCGCCTTATCTGGCAAAGTGCATTGGCAACAATGCCGAGCTTGTGGTCATCAACAAGCCTGGCGCCAGCGGTCAGCTCGGCTTTGCCGAGCTCGCAACTTCAAAGCCCGACGGCTACATGATCTCTACGCTGAACGCGCCGAATTTCGAAATTGGCGCGATCACGGGCACCGCCTACAAGCTCGACCAGTTCGAGCTTCTGGGCAATATCGTCGGCACGAATGTCACGCTGGTCGTACGCAAGGACAGCCCGATCAAGACACTCGCCGATCTGATCGAGGCGGCGAAGAGTTCGTCGACGCCGATCAACATCGGCACCTCCTCGCTCGGCGCGGAGGATCATCTCACCGGCCTGCGTTTCGCCAAGATGGCGGGCGTCAAGTTTGCGACGCTGCCGCTCGAAAGCGCCGGCAATGTCCGCAACGAGGTGATCGGCGGCCACATCCAGGTGGGCAGCCTCTCCAACAACGAAACCGCGCCTTTCCGCGACCAGCTGCACGTGCTTGCGACGGCAACGCCCGAGCGGCTGCCGGAAATGCAGGACGTGCCGACCTTTCGCGAGCAGGGCTTTGACCTCGTCGCGGGCTCCAATCACGTGCTCGGCACCCGTGCCGGCGTACCGGAGGAAATCCGCGCCAAGCTTGCCGGCTGCGTGGAGCAGGTCGTGAAGGACCCGGCATTTCTGGAGGATGCGAAGAAGCGCTCCGTAAGCTTGAATCCGATGAACGCTGAAGAAGTGAAGGCATTCATCGCCAAGGAGTATTCCGACTTGGAGACGCTCTGGAAGACGGAGCCCTGGCAGTAGGCTCGCTGCATCATGCGGGTTCCCGGCCCCGATCGGGAGCCCGCCGAAGTGCAATCCTCCCGATCCTGACTGGAGATGACCCGCATGCGATATTGCGCCCTTGTACTTGCCCTTGCCCTCGCGGGGGGAGCCGCAACGGCCGCGCTGGCCGAATATCCCGAAAAGCCGATCACCTTCATCGTGCCCTTTGCTCCGGGCGGCGGCGCCGATGTCGGCGTGCGGATCATGGAGCCGTTCATGGAGAAGTGCCTGGGCGGCGAGCTGGTCGTGGTAGATAAGCCCGGCGCGGGCGGTGCGATCGGCATGTTCGACATCGCCAATGCCGCGCCGGACGGCTACACGCTCGGCAGCATCATCACGCCGAACCTGCCGGTGAACACCATTGCGACGGAAAATCCGCGCTTCACTATGGACAGTTTCGATTATCTGGCCAATCTGGTGGGAACGCGGGTAGCAATCAGTGCCGGCAAGGGCGGCCGCTTCACGACCATTCAGCAGCTGATCGAGACCGCGAAGGAAAAGCCTGTTCAGGCCGCGATCACCCAGCCTGGCGCTGATGACCATCTGGTGCTGCTCCGCCTCCTGCAGGAAACGGGCGCAAAATTCGACTTCATTCCAATGGTGGAATCGCCGCTCGCGCGAAACGCCGTGATGGGCGGGCATGTCGAAATCCTCGGCCTCTCGGTCACGGAGAGCGCCAATTTCAAGGACCAGCTTCAGACGCTGGCGATAGCGGGTTCAGAGCGCTTTGCCGGTCTGCCGGACGTGCCGACGCTGAAGGAGCTGGGCTGGGACATCACCGCCGGCAATACTTTTCTGATGGGAGCGCCGGCCGGGTTGCCAGCCGACATAAAGGCCAAGCTGGACCAGTGTTTTCAGACCGTCGCGCAGGACCCCGAATACCGCAAGCAGATCACCGAGCGGAACTTTATCCTCACGCCGATGAATGCTGCCGAGACGGAAGCCTTCGCGCGCGGCGAATATGAAGCATTGAAGAAGCTTTGGGACCAGGATCCCTGGATCAAGGACTAGGAGGCTGGCGAGTACGATGAAGATTACCGCGGTCGAAACCCTCTATTGCAACGCAGGATGGCGCAACCTTTCCTTCCTGAAAATTTCCACCGACGAGGGGCTGGTCGGCTGGGCGGAGTTTCCGGAAAATCACATCAACAATGTACTCTCTCCGCTCGTCCGCCACATGGGCCAGCAGATCCTCGGCGAAGATCCGCGGCGCATACATCCGGTGATCGACCGCCTCCGCCGCGCGGCCTGGGGTGTGCCCTTCGGTGCGGTCTCGCGCGCGATCGGCGCGATCGAGAACGCACTGGTCGACATCAAGGCAAAGGCTATCGGCGTGCCGGCCTATGAACTTATCGGCGGCAGGATGCGCGATGATATCCGTATGTACTGGTCGCATTGCGGTTCCTATCATGTGACCAACTGGAAGGATCTCGGCGTTCCGCGCATCACCTCGCTCGATGATGTGAAGTCGCTGGGGCGGCAGGTGCGGGAGTCCGGCTATCACGCGCTCAAGACCAACCTCATGATGTTCGACAGGCCCGAACCTTACATGTACCGTCCGGGCTTCGCCGGCGGTTCGGGTGACCCCGACCGCAATCCGCTTCGCTCCGCCATCTCGGCGGCGGTCGACCAGATGACAGCCTTCCGCGAGGGCGCGGGGCCCGATATTGGCCTTAAACTGGACGTGAATTTCAATTTCCGCCCCGAGGGCTATATCCGTCTCGCCCATGCCCTGGAGCCCGTGGACCTCGACTGGCTGGAAATCGACAATTTCGACGCCAAGGCCGTCGCCCAGGTTCGCCGGGCCAGCCGCATCCCCATCGCCTCCTGCGAGACGCTGAGCGGCAGGCGCCAGCTTCGGCCCTATCTGGAGGAGCAGGCGGTCGATGTCGTGATCATCGATGTGCCGTGGAACGGCATCTATGAAGCAATGCGGATGGCCGCCTTGGCCGACAGTTTTGAGGTCAATGTCGCAACCCATAATTTCTGCGGGCCGATCGCCACGCTCATCAGTGCGCATTTCTGCGCCGCCGTTCCCAATTTCCGCGTCATGGAAATGGATGTGGTACAGGTCCCGTGGACGAACGACCTCATTACCAATCCGCCCACGATCGAGAGGGGCTATATGCGCCTGCCCGACGGGCCGGGTTGGGGCGCGGATGTGAACGAGGAGGCGCTCCGGGCGCATCCGCCCGTAGCCGCCAAGCATTGATTTTGCTCAGTTATTACGCAGTTGGGGAATGCTCATGAAACCCGAGGTGATTGTCCGTGTGCCCTTTCCGCCCGAAAGCATCGCGCTTTTGGAGGAGGATTTCACTGTCTATTATGCGCCCACGCTTCCAGAGCTCGAAAAGGCAATCCGCGAGCATGGCGCCACGACACGAGGCGTTGTCACCAACGGGTCCATCGGTCTCACCGGTGATCAGATTCGCGCGATTCCCCATCTGGAAATGATCCATACCGTCGGCGTCGGCTACGAAAAGATCGACATGGAAGCGGTAAGGGAGAAAAAGATCATCGTCGCCAACAATGCCGGCACGAACGCGTTTTCGGTGGCAGAGCAAGCTCTGGGGTTGCTTTTGGCGGTCCTGCGCGACATTCCGGCAGCGGAGCGGGCGGTTCGCTCGGGTATCTGGGAAGAAGCACGCTATCCCCGCCCTCTGATCTTCGAAAAGCGTGTCGGCATTGTCGGGCTCGGGGAGGTCGGTCTGGGCGTCGCCAAACGCGTCCAAGCCTTTGAAGCCACCGTGCTCTACCACAATCGCAGGCCCCGCGAAGGCGCCCCCTACGAATACTATTCCACAACCAGGGAACTCGCCGCAGCCTCCGACATCCTCATCATCTCCTGCCCGGGCGGAGAGGAAACGCGCCACCTGGTCAACCGCGACGTGCTGGCAGCGCTGGGCCCATCCGGTGTTCTCATCAATGTCGGCCGCGGCAGCGTGGTCGATACGGCAGCACTCGTCGAGGCGCTGCATGGAAAGGTTATCGCCGCCGCCGGCCTGGATGTCTGGGAAGGCGAGCCGGTGATTTCGCCGGAGTTGGCCGGCGCACCGAATGTGATCCTCAGCCCGCACATCGGCGGCCGCTCCCCGGAAGCGGTGGTCTTTGCCAGGCGGCAGATATCCAAGAACCTGAAGGCGCATTTCTTCGGGAAGGGAGATATCGTGCACCGGATAGCGTGACCAAAATTCCCCTCTCTTGCGTTTCCAAGCACGTGCTCGGGTAAAAGCCCGCTCGCAGATGCAGGAAAACGCTTTCTCTCCCACAAGGGGAGAGATAACGCTGGCATTACCCTCGCTGCCAGTCGCTGATCTTGGCGGCTTATGGAAGCGTAGGCGACCCATATCTCTCCCCTTGTGGGAGAGAAAGCGATCTCAACATCTTAGCCGAAGGCTAAGTGTTAGAAATTGCAAGTGAGGGGACGGCCAGCCACTAGCCACTCACCTCGCAAACCGGATATGAATGCTCCCCAGCCGCGTGAACTCGGCGCGCACGTCGTCGCCTGCCTCGATCGGCACCGCGGCGATGATTGAGCCGGTCATCAGAATCATACCGGCTGTGAGCATCCCGCCATTCGCAAGCACGGTATTGGCGATAAAGGCGGCGGCATTGTAAGGATCGCCCATTACTTCCGCGCCCGTGGCAGACCCGGCCGGGCTGCCATTGATCGTCATCACGCATCCTTCTAGCCTGAGATCGATCCCGTCCGGCGCGCGGCCCGGCCCGCCGACGATAACGCTGCCGGCGGTTTTGTTGGTGGCAATGACCATCTGTCGGCTGCGCTTCAGATCGCCGGGCGCGCCGACCGCCACTTCGATGGCCGGCAGCAGGAGGGCGGCCGCCCGCCGGACATCGAGCGGCGTCACCTGCGGCCCGGGAAGATCGGCGCCGAGAAGGATCGCCACTTCCGGCTCCACCGCGTTGCGACGCTCCGGAACGATGGCGATCGGCTCGCCTTCCGGCAGAAATCCCGACTGCAGGAAAGCGCCGGCAATGGGGCCGCCATTGCCGCGTTGAGCCTGGACGGCGGCGCTTGTATAGGCGGCCTTGTAGCCTACTGCGCGATCTCCTGCGGCGGCAAGCCGGCGGATCAGCGCGAACTGGATGCGGTAGGCATCCTCGTCGCTGAGGCCGGGCTGGTCCTCCAGCACGTCCTTCCAGGGCTCTCGGCCTGATATCCGGCCCTGAATCCGGTCAACGAGTGTTTCGATTTCGCTGTCCATTGTAACCTCTGCGAGAAAAAGGCCGCCGCTGGATCAGCCAGCGGCGGCTAACACCTCATCGAAGGACCTCGCCCAAGCCGGGTTACTTGATCCAGGGGTCGCTTGCCCAAAGCTCAGAAAGGGCCTTGTGCTGGGCGCGAATGAAGGCTTCGGTTTCCTCGGCCGTCATCACATTCAGCGAGAGCGAGCGCTTCTCTGCGTCTTCAAGGAACTTCGGGTCCTTGCCGGCGACCTGAATGCACTCACGCCATTTTGCCAGCGCCTCCTCGGGGAAGCCCTTCGGTGCGCCGATGACGTGGGTGGATCCACCCACCAGGTCGATCCCTTGTTCCTTGAATGTGGGAGCCTCCGGGAAGAGCTCGGAGCGCGTCTCCGCGGCAATTGCGAGCGGACGGATTTCATCGCGGAATCCGGCGGCTTCCACGTTCGACATCAGGGAAAACTCGACCTGGCCGCCCAGAAGGGCGTTGCGCGAATCCGCCCCCGAGCCGAAGGGAATGAAGTTGAGCTTGGCGCCGATCAGCTTTTGGAACTGGAGACCCGCAAGGTGATCGTCTGCGCCCACGCCGCCCATGCCGACATTAATCGGGGTGGAACTGCCCTTGATGTAGTCGATCGCTTCCTGGAGTGTCTGGAACTTGCTGTCCTTGCGCACATTGAGCGTTGAATTCACGCCGATGATGTTGCCGAGCCACTCAAAGTCCTCGAAGGACGGTTGATCCGGCTTGGAGAGATTGTTCGTCACCAGGTTCGGCATGTTCGCCATTCCGATCGTGTAGCCGTCCGGCGCGGCCTTGGCGAGCGCGGTGATACCCACCGCTGAGGCAGCGCCGGGCATCGCCGTCGGCACGAGCACGGCGCCCTGGCCGAGGCAGGCTTCCACATAGGGCTGCCATGTGCGGATGCCGACATCGGTGCCGCCGCCTGCCGAGTTCGGATTGACCACGGTAATCGCACGCTCGGGATATTCGGCGGAAGCCGCGGTCGCAAAGAGTGCAAGCGCCGCGGCGCCTGCAGCCAAGAAAATCGTTTTCATCAGTTCCTCCCGGTCATGTTTGTCGTGATGTTCAGCCGACGATCGCGGCGTCGGCGGCTTTCGCCTCGGCCATGAATTTCATTGCCCCCTCGATCAAAAAGTTGGTGTCCGCGCCGGTAAAGTAGCAGCGCGAGGCACCCATCCGCACATATGGCTCCAGTTCATCGCTCTTGCGGATGCCGCCGATGATCAGGGGTTTTCCGGCGGCCTTGCAGGCGGCGATAACCTTTCCATAGACTGTCTGGACCCGATCGTGCTTGTATTGGCCAGGTATGCCCATGGAGGTGGTGAGATCATTGCTGCCGATCTGGATTGCGTCGATGCCGTCGACGCCGATGATTTCCCCAGCCCTCTCTGCCGCCTCCTCGGTTTCGATCATGGCGATGAGCAAGGTAGCATCGTTGATGGCGGCGGCCAGTGCGCCACCCGAAAGGCCTTTGAAACGCGGATTGGGGATGCCGCTGCCGACGGAGCGGTCGCCCTTGGGCGCAATCAGCGCTGCCTGGACCAGTGCCTTTGCCTCGGCGGCCGAGCGGATATCGGGAGCGAGAATGCCCTGGGCGCCCGCATCGAGCACGCGTGATACCAGCCCCGGCTCCAGGCTCGGCACGCGCGCGAAGGCCGTCACCTCGCTGTGCAGGGCGGTGGAGAAGATCTGCGCGGCAGTGTCGATCGAGATCGAGCTGTGCTGCAGGTCCACATAAAGCCCGTGATAGCCCGCCGCCTGCGCCATCGAGACGATGTTGACCGTGCGCGCCATGCGCACCGAGAAAACGAATGTCGGCTCGCCAGAGCCGAGCCTGTGCTTCAAAAGATTCGCATGCATTCGTTCCTCCCTCGGCGCCGACGCACTTTTCGCCAGCCGCAATCTTGCAGGCCTGTCTTTCTTTGAATACAAAGGTCGACAGAAAAATACAAGAGTGGATGCGGGGCTTGGTCGGCCGGATTGACGGGCCCAGGAACGGTCGTTGAAAAACAGGAGCATCAATGACGAACATCGCTTTCATCGGCTTCGGCGAAGCCGCGCAGGCCATGGCAATGGGCCTGAGCAAGGAGCCCTCGGTGGAAGGGCTTTCCGCCTTCGACCTCCGTTTCGCGGATGCCGCTCAAGCGCCTGATCTCAAGAGCCGGGCGGAGGCGCGGAAAGTAAAGGCCTGCACCAGCCTGGTAGAGGCGGTCGCGGGTGCGGACGTCGTGCTCTCCCTCGTAGTGGGGTCGGCGGCGGTTAAAGTGGGAGAGGATGCGGGCAAGCATCTGAGGAAGGGACAGGTCTTCATCGACCTTAACTCCATCGGGCCGGACGCCAAGAAGAGGGTGGGCGAGGCGCTGGCCAGGGGAGGCGATGCGGACTTCGTCGAAGGCGCCGTCATGGCGCGCGTGCCGCCTTACGAGCACAAGGTGCCGATCCTCCTGGCCGGAGGGGAGGCGGAGCGCGCGGCAAGGATCCTGACCGGCGCGGGAATGGATATCGAGGCTGTCGGGACCGAGATCGGCCAAGCTTGTGCGGTGAAGATGATCCGCTCAATCCTCGTGAAGGGCATCGAGGCGCTCCTGCTCGAAAGTCTTACCGCGGCGGAGAAAGCGGGGGTGCGCGAGCGCATAATCGATTCGATCTCGCAGACCTTTCCCGGGCTCGACTGGCGGCAGACGGCCACCTATTACATCGGCCGCACGCAGCAGCACGGCGCCCGCCGGGTGACGGAGATGAAGGAAGCCGCCGCCACTCTCGAAAGCCTTGGGCTCAAGCCCATTTTGTCGACCGCGATCGCGCAGACGATCGGCGGCTCGTATGAAAAGCTCAAGGCGTCGGGCCTCCCGTTCGATAAGGAGTATCCGGAGATGTTGGCCGCGCTTGCGGCAGGCGGCAATGCGGGAGAGAAGGCGGCATGAGACCGGAGGTCATGGTGCGGATCCCATTGCCTTCCGCCGGGCTGAAGCTTTTGGAGGAAGATTTTGTCGTCCACTATGCGCCTTCGCCTGAGGAGTTCGAAAAGGCGATCGATGCGTATCCCGCCACGCGCGCCCTGGTCACGAATGGCTCGATCGGTGTGACGGGAGACCAGCTCCGCCGGCTCAGAAAGCTGGAATTGGTGCACACGCAAGGGGTCGGCCATGAGAATGTCGACCTTGCGGCGGTGAAAGAGCTCGGATTGATCCTGTGCACAGGTAAGGGGACGAATGCGTCCTCCGTCGCGGACCACGCGATGGCGCTTCTCCTCGGGATCGCGCGCAACCTATCCTGGGCGGACCGGCAGGTCCGCAACGGGTTGTGGCTCAAGTCCCGCGGGCCGCGTGCGCTTGCCTATCAAAAGCGTCTGGGCATTTTGGGGCTGGGCGAAATCGGCCTGCAGATCGCGGAGCGGGCCCTAGGCTTCAACATGGAGATCCGTTACCACAACCGAAACAAGCGAAGCGATGTGCCGTATGAATATAAGGCCTCGCCGCTCGAGCTCGCGCGCGACAGCGATTTCATCGTGATCGCCACGCCTGGAGGACCAGGCACGAAAGGCATCGTGAACCGCGAATTCCTGGATGCGCTCGGGCCCAAGGGATTCCTCATCAATATAGGCCGCGGTTCCATCGTGGATACGGACGAGCTGGTCAAGGCGCTTCATGAGCAGCGGATCGCGGGCGCTGCCCTCGACGTGGTGGCGGGCGAGCCGAACGTCACCCAGGAATTGCTTGAAGCGCCAAACCTGATCATCACACCGCACATGGCGGGCCGCTCGCCGGAAACCGTCTCGGCGGCGATGCAGCGCATTTCGAATAACCTCAAGGCGCATTTTGCCAATGGCGAGCTCGTTTCCCGGGTAGCCTAGCGCTGCGTCCAATCCCGCGCTAGGGGACCCCCATGGAGGAAGTTCAGTGTGTCGTTGCCGGTGCGGGTGTGATCGGGCTCGCAGTCGCGCGTGCTTTGGCGTCGATGGGGCGCGAAGTCATCATTCTTGAGGCCGCAGGCTCAATCGGCAGCGAAACCTCATCGCGAAACAGCGAGGTCATCCATGCCGGGATCTACTATCCGGCCGATAGCCTCATGGCGCGCCTCTGCGTGGAAGGGCGGCAACTGCTCTACGCCTATTGCCGAGAGCGCGATATACCGCACCGGCAATGCGGAAAGCTGATCGTCGCGACGTCCAAGGCCGAACTGGAGCAACTGCCGGCAATTGCCGCAAAGGCGGAACGGAACGGCGTTGCAGATTTGAGGCAGCTCACCGAATCCGAAGCCTGCTCCCTCGAACCGGCGCTGGCGACGGCCGGAGCATTACTGTCCCCGTCGACGGGCATCATCGACAGCCATGCCTATATGGTGTCGCTGCTGGGAGACGCGGAAAGCGCCGGCGCCGTCCTCGTTCTAAACAGCCCGGTCGAGCGGGGGAGAGTGACCGATAAGGGCATCGTGCTCGATATCGGCGGGTCCGATCCCACAACGCTCTCCTGCCGCCTGTTCGTGAATGCCGCGGGGCTTTCCGCGCCGAAGCTGGCGCGGAGCATCGAAGGAATGCCCGCGCAGCTTGTGCCGAAGGAATACCTTGCCAAGGGCGACTACTTCTCGCTTGCCGGCAAGGCGCCTTTCTCGCGGCTCATCTACCCTGTTCCGGTCAAAGGCGGCCTTGGAATCCACCTGACGCTCGATCTTGCCGGACAGGCGCGTTTCGGCCCGGACATCGAATGGGTAGACAACCTCCACTACGCGGTCGACCCCGCCAAGGCCGAGCTGTTCTATGCCGGGGTGCGCCGGTATTTCCCCGACCTGAAGGATGGAGCGCTGCTTCCGGCCTATTCGGGTATCCGGCCGAAGATCGTGCCGCCGGAGGTGGCGGTTCAGGATTTCCTCGTTCAAGGTCCACGGGCACACAGCGTCACCGGATTGATCAACCTCTTCGGCATCGAGTCGCCCGGCCTGACATCCTCTCTCGCCTTGGCGAAGTTCGTTGCAGAAAGCCAGGCTGTGTAAGGGCCGAAATGCCGGACCTAGCCTATCTCGCATCTATTGCTCAAGCCGCTTCGAAAAGTTGCACGATCTCCATTTCAGGCACGAGGACGAGCCCTTTGTCCGTAATGCGGATTTCCGGGATTACTGAAAGCGGGATGAGGTTGAAGCCCATATAGGGGATGGAGCAGCCTGCCTTCTCCCACTCAACCTTCAAGGCTTTCACCTCCTCCGCCACTTCCGTCACCCGCTTGTCAGACAGGAGACCGGCGATGGGCAGGGGCACCATCGCAGTCACCTTTCCATCCATGACCACGCAGACGCCGCCTTGCGCCTCCTCGATGGCGCGCAGCGCCACCTGCATGTCCGCCTCGTTGGTTCCGGCCACGATGATGTTGTGGCTGTCATGGCCGACAGAGGAGGCGACGGCGCCGCGCTTCAGGTTGAAATTGCTCAAGAGCCCGTGAGCGACATTGCCGGCTGACTTTCCGTGCCGTTCGACAACGGCCACAAAGCAGAGCCCGTGCCGGTCGAAATGATCCTGCCAGTGGTTCGAAGGCTCCAGCGTGATCCGCTCGTGGCCGAGCGTGATGCCGGGAAGCTCGGTGCGGATCGTATGGGCGACGACTCTTGCCGTAGGAAGTTCCGGCGTAAGCTTCACGGCCTTCGGCAGTTTGACCGTGTGATAGGCCGCTTCCGGATAGCGGTAGCGGTTGGAAAGAGCGGTATCGAGCAGAGGCGTGATCTTCCTGTTCTCAACCACGAGCTCGCCGCCATACCAGGTGTTGACGGGCTTAAAGCCGTCGTCGAGGAGCACGAGATCAGCCCGCCGCCCGCCTCCAAGGCCGCCGATATCGCCCTCCAGGCCAAAGCGTGTCGCCCCGTGCAAAGAACCCATTGCCCAGGCCTGTTCGGGTTTCATCCCCGCCTTCATCGCCTCGCGCGTCACCCAATCGAGGCCGAAGAGCAGCAGGTCGTCCGCGTCCCTGTCGTCGGTGCAGACCGCAATGCGCTTGTGCGAGGCGCCAAGCTCCGTGATGGTCTTGATGGCCTGCGGCAGGCTGTGCCAAGGCGTCGTGGGCGGCCCGCCGCGCAGGAAAAGCCAGATGCCGGCTTCGAGCAGGTCGTCCGCGATCTCGCGATCGATCGCCTCATGCGTGTCGGTCACGCCCGAGGCAGCATAGGCTGCGACGAACTCCCGGCCATAGACATGGCCGGACACTGGGCGCCCGCGCTCCAGCGCCGCGGCCAGGATTGCATGGCTGCGTTCGTCACCCATGGCAACCTGCACGAAATCCATTTTTTCGCCCAGCGCAACGGCCTCCGGCCATTTGTCGAATAGGGCTGCGATCTTTTCGGCCGTGAGGTCGCCGCCTGCCGTTTCAAGTTCGGGAGACGTTGCGGGGACCGTGCTCGGAACGGTAAGGAAAATCGACGATGGTGCCTGGCGGGCATCCTCAAGCATTGCCTCGACTCCCGCCACATCCATGACATTGCCGATTTCGTGGCTGTCGCAGAAGATCGTGGTGGTGCCGTTGAGAAGGGCCGCCTCCGCATAGGAGCAGGCGGTGACCATGCTTGATTCGATATGAATGTGCGGGTCCACCAGCCCCGGCGCGATCAGTCCGCCCGCCGCGTCGTAAATGGTCGCCGCGCTGCCGCGATAGCTGCCCGCGGGCTTTACCGCAGCGATTCGCCCGCCCGAGATCCACACTTCGCGATCCGGCAGGATACGCTCGGAATAGGTGGAGAGCACCCGTGCGCCCTTGATGACGAGGTCGGGTTCTGCGCGGCCGGAAGCCACATCGGCAAGATGCCGTGTCATGGTTGCCAGCGGGCGCACGGAAAAGCGGGTGAGGGTGCTCATGGATGACCTCGGATATGGAGACACATGCTTCCTTGCAGAATGACCCTGGCGCGGCGACGGATCAAGCGGCGTCCAAATTCACCTGCGCCTTCTTCGGCGGCAATAAGCCGTGTGACTTTCGTTGAACTTTGTCTTTCCAGCGCTTTTGTTCCTGCCGAAGGCGCGCTAGAGGTGGCGCGACGCGCGTAGTCGTGGCCGGATATTCGGTAGGAGGCGTCCTTGAGCGAGCCGGAGACGCAGGAAAGAGACGGCAATCCGGCCGCGACGCCGGAGCATGGCATTTATGGCGAGGATGGCTCCGTCTCGGCGCATTTCCTCGCCCATATCGGTGCCGCTATTGCAGATCGCGACACGCTGACGCTGCGAAGGGACGTAGGCGGCCTGCACCAATCCGAGATCGGTGATCTGCTGGAGGCTCTCCAGCCCGAACAACGCCGCGCGCTCGTGCAGCTCATGGGCGACGAATTCGACTTCACGGCCCTGACGGAGGTGGACGACGCGATTCGCCTCGACATCGTCGAGAGCCTGCCCAACACGCAGATCGCACAGGCCGTCCAGCAGCTCGATTCGGATGATGCGGTCTACATCCTTGAGGATCTCGATCCGGAAGACCAGGACGAGATCCTGGCGCAGCTTCCATTCACCGAGCGGGTCCGGCTGCGCCGGTCGCTGAGCTATCCGGAAGAGACTGCCGGCCGGCGCATGCAGACGGAGTTCGTCGCCGTGCCGCCCTTTTGGACGGTCGGCCAGACCATCGACTACATGCGCGAGGACCAGAACCTGCCGGACAGCTTTTCGCAGATCTTCGTCATCGATCCGAGCTTTCGGCTGGTCGGGGCTGTCGACCTCGACCGCATCCTCCGCACGAAGCGGTCCGTCAAGACCGAGGAGATCATGCGCGAGACGCGCCATGCCATCCCGGCCACGATGGACCAGGAAGAAGCGGCCCGGATTTTCGAACAGTACGACCTGCTTTCGGCGGCCGTGGTGGACGAGAACGAGCGTCTGGTGGGCGTGCTCACCATCGACGACGTGGTGGACGTGATCACCCAAGAGGCCGAGGAAGATCTTCTCCGGATGGGCGGTGTGGGCGACGAGGAGCTTTCCGACTCGGTGCTTGCCGCCGGGCGTTCCCGCGTGCCCTGGCTGATGGTCAATCTCGTCACCGCCTTCATCGCGGCCTCCGTCATCAGCCTTTTCGATGCGACGATCGAACAGGTGGTCGCTCTCGCCGTTCTCATGCCCATCGTGGCGGGCATGGGTGGCAATGCCGGCTCCCAGACCATGACCGTGACGGTACGGGCGCTCGCCACCGGCGATCTCGATATCTACAATGCGGGACGCATTATCCGCCGCGAGGTCGGCGTGGGCCTTCTCAACGGCGTCATTTTCGCGACGCTGATCGGGCTTGTCGCCGGCGCCTGGTTTCAAAGCCCTACGATCGGAGGGATCATCGCCGCGGCGATGGTCATAAACATGTTCGTGGCGGCGCTTGCCGGGATATTGATTCCGCTGTTGCTCGATCGGGTTGGCGCGGACCCCGCGGTGGCTTCATCCGTTTTCGTGACGGCGATAACGGATGTGGTAGGCTTTTTCGGCTTCCTCGGCCTTGCCACCTGGTGGTTTGGTCTATGAGCCCTCGGCAAGCGATCGGCGCGCTATATAGAGAGCGACAGCGGCCGCGTTCGAAACATTGAGGGAATGAATGGCTCCCGGCATGTCAAGGCGCGCGAGCGCCCGGACCGTTTCGCGCGTTTTCTGACGCAGGCCCTTGCCCTCTGATCCCAACACGAGGGCAATCTTCTTGCCCTGCAGCGTCTTTTCCAAGCGCTGCGGGCCTTCCGAGTCGAGCCCGACCGTGAGGAAGCCGGCCGCATGCAACTCCTCGATCGCGTTGGCGAGGTTGCGCACCTCGATATGATCAATATGCTCCAACGCGCCGGATGCGGCCTTGGCGAGAACGCCGGATTCGGCGGGGCTGTGCCGCGCGGTGGTCACCAGCGCATCGGCACCGAAGGCCACCGCCGAACGCATGATCGCACCGACATTGTGCGGATCGGTCACCTGATCGAGAACCAGGACCAGCGAGGCATCCTCAAGGCCGGAGAATGGCTTTGGGGTGCGGGCCGTGGCTTCCACGAGCACGCCCTGATGCACCGCATCGGCCCCCACCAATGCGTCGATGGCCTTGGGTTCCACAATTTCCACCGGAAAGGGCAGGGTGCTGGGATCGGCAATCCCCAGCCTTTGAGCTGCGTTGCGCGTCACCAGCATTTGACGGATCGAGCGAGCAGGATTGTCGATGGCCGCGCGCACGGTATGCAAGCCATAGAGGCGCACGATTCCTTCCGGTAAATCCGCTCCCGCGCGTTCATTGGGCGCGGTGCGTTCGCGATGAGCCCTGCGTAGCCGCGCATAGTGGCTATCCTTGGGCGTTCCTGTCTTCTTATGGTCGCTCATGGCGCCTCCTATAAACGAGAGGAGGCCGAACGCCTATGGCCGCAGGGGCGGGTTCTTGCGATTTTCCGCTGTGATGCGCTTTGACGCTGTTGACAGGCGGAAATGACGTGGCCATAAGGCGCACACGAAAACGGAGCGGCGTTGATCTGCCCGATCGGTTTTCCCATATAAGTCCTGCGCGTTGCTTATATAAGCAGCAGGCGCGGAGGGGTGTCCGAGTGGTTAAAGGAGACGGACTGTAAATCCGTTGGCTTCGCCTACGCTGGTTCGAATCCAGCCCCCTCCACCATCCTGCCCTAAATGCCAAAGCCGAAGGGTCACCGGCGCAAATTCAGCTCTATCCATGCGGGCGCATGATCGCTCGCGCCTTCCCTGCCTCTCACATCGCGGTCTACACCTGCTTTCACGATAGCTCCGCGTAAATTCTCGCTGAGCAGCAGGTGGTCGAGCCGCAGCCCGGCATCGCGCTGCCAGCGCAGGCGTTTGTAGTCCCAGAACGTGTATATGCGTTGTTCCGGATGCAGGAGTCGGATGCCATCCGTCCAGCTTCGGCCGAGAAGCCGCCTGAATGCTGCCCGGCTCTCCGGCTGAATGAGCGCGTTATCACCCCATGACTTGGTGGGATAAATATCGATATCCGTGGGGGCGACGTTAAAATCGCCCGCCAGCACAATCGGAGCGCCGGTTTTCCGGAGCGCGGTCGCATGCTTTCTCAGGCGTTCCAACCAGGCCAGCTTGTAGTCGAATTTCGGTCCCGGCTGCGGATTGCCATTCGGCGCGTAGATCGAAGCGATAAGTACCCCCCTTACCGCCGCCTCGATATATCGGGCCTGCGTGTCGGCGGCGTCTCCGGGAAGACGCGTCCTGGTCAGAACAGGCTCGCCTACCCTCGATAGGATCGCCACGCCATTCCAGGATTTCTGGCCTTTCCAGACCGCTCTATAGCCGAAGCTCTCTATCGCGCTTTTCGGAAAGGCGTCGTCCGTGGCTTTCAATTCCTGCAGGCAAACCACGTCCGGCTTTGATAAATGAAGCCATTCGAGAAGGTTTGGCAGCCGCTTGTTGATATTGTTGATGTTGAAGGTGGCAATCTTCATCGTGCGATGCGTCTTGCCCACGCCGAGACGGTCTTGGCGACAGTTCGCAGATGGTCGGCGGTGGAGTATCCGGAGACAGTTTTTCGCGGTTTCAGGTCGTGATCGCCGTCCTCTAGCCAGAGCATTTCGATCCGATCCGACAAGCCGTATGTGGCCACCTCGTCGCGCGTGCCGAATTCGTCTCTCGTCCCCTGGCAGATCAGGGTAGGGGTCTTGATCCCGATCAGATGTCTTGTCCGCAATTGGGTCGGCTTGCCGGGCGGGTGGAATGGATATCCAAGGCATAGAAGGCCCGCGATTTTCTGACGCTCATAAAGCGCATCGGCTATCATCGATGCAACGCGGCCGCCCATCGATTTGCCGCCAATGATCAGGGGACCTTGAGCGGCCAAGGCATCGACCGCCGCCAAATATTCCGGCTCAAGGGTTTCGGCTCGCGGAGGCGGCTTTCTCTGTCCGCTTCGGCGAGCCGCCATGTAGCCGAACTCGAAACGGACGATGCGCAGGTTCTCTGCCGCAAGCGCTTTTGCGATGGCGTTTAGCGACGCAGAATCCATGGGGGCTCCGGCCCCGTGCGCGAGCAGAATCGTCGCGTCTCCACCTTCCGTGCCGTCGACAAGAATGTTCATGGATAATCTTTCGTCTGGATCGTGGCGTTCGCTCGCCAATGTAGCTCCAGACATTGTCCACGGCGATGCCATCGCACCTCGATAGCCACGTTCTTGTTCCTGTGTGAATGATCATCTGGCCCAAGATGCAATCGCCAGCGGCGCATGGTGCTGTATGGATCTGCATTCACTCTCCGCACAGGTGAAAAGCTCACAAGTGTTCAAGCGCGGCGGGCTTGACCTCCGCGATCCGCTCGAATAGGTGTGCTTCGGTCGCGGGCATGGTGAAATGGTATCACAGGAGCCTTCCAAGCTCTTAGTGCGGGTTCGATTCCCGCTGCCCGCTCCAGCCTCTCTTCTTCAATAGCTTGCGAGCCGGGGACGACCGCCGGGCGTTTTGCGCCCGTTGCTTGGCGGCGCGCGAAGTAAAGAGGAACTTCCGCCGAGCTCTCTGGTTTGGTTTTCGAAAAACCTATCTGGAAGGAGAGTATATGCGCAGCAAAATTCTAGTGACATCTGCTCTACTGCTTGCCGTAGCGGCCCCGGCAGCCGCGCAGGACACGACGGGCACAATGCGGGTGTGGAGGCTTGTCCCTCAAGGGGAAGCCTATATCTCGGGAGATTGCGTCGAGCTTCAAGAAGGAACCCAGCAGTTCCACCCCTCGGGCCAGGATACGCCCTCCCAACAGGGTGGTCCCGGTGCCTGCCCTCCCGGAATGGCGCCCGCCGATGACCTGACGACAGGATCGACGAGCGACGAGCAAGATTCCGTTACCGGGGATCAGGACGACGCGTCCGGTTTGCCAGATGAAACTGACGACACGGGAGGTGCCGATGAAACTGACACCGGAGGTGCTGGCGAAACTGACGATACCGGAGGTGCCGCCACAGAGTGATTGACCTGAAATAGGATATCCAGCCCCGGTTGCTGCCCTGCTGCCGGGGCTCTCTTTTGCTCAGCTCAAAGATCAGTAATGCGCCGCAGCGCGGCCCCGGTGTCGTTCTGCTGCCGAACCAATGGCAGCCGGCTACGTTAGTCGGTTGTCGAACTGGCGAAGGAGGGGATCATGGACCCCCGGCAGCACGTTATGAAAATGGGATGGGGGCGGTTCGCGCTGGTGATCGCCACCTCTACGGTCATCATGTTCTTCCTGATGTACCAGCTTGTATTCAGCCTCGATCATGCGACGTTCAGCGTAAAT
Source organism: Chelativorans multitrophicus (assembly GCF_011317445.1). Taxonomy (GTDB): domain Bacteria; phylum Pseudomonadota; class Alphaproteobacteria; order Rhizobiales; family Rhizobiaceae; genus Chelativorans; species Chelativorans multitrophicus. The sequence goes on along the minus strand of NZ_JAAAPL010000001.1, from coordinate 452,197 downwards.
CGGCTGGTAGCTTCGCTTGTGATGGGGTGCGTGATGGCGGCCGTGATGCTTGGCTTCATGTGGGGTATGTATGAGGGCACTGGCATCAAGATAACGGTCCTGCTCACCGCGATCATCGCTGGCGGCGTATTGCTGTACTTGAACCGAAACCAGGCCTTGGTGCGGGATACCGCCTTTATGAGATCGATGATTCCCCATCATTCCATTGCCATCAACAACGCAAGAAAGGCGGAGATAAGCGACCCCCGCGTGCGAGAACTCGCCGACGAAATCATTTCGTCCCAAGTGCGCGAAATTGAAGTGATGAAGCGGCTCATTGAGGATATTGAAGCTAACGGAGAGCGCGCAGAACAGCCGCTTCCGGCGCGTCCTGCCGTGGTGACCCCCGACATGGAGCCGCGGATCAGCGAGGCTGTCCGATAGCCTGCTCACGGCAGGCCCGACTATATGCCGCAATCGAAAGCCCCAGCCCATCGCCTTGTCATTCACTAGATGTTGAGGCTACCTTTCTGCCCGAGTTGCGGGGAGGCGGACCGGTGGCAGATGAAACGAGCAAGCAAGAAGAGCCGATCGAACTCGGCCAACTCGACCACACGACGGGCTTTCTGGTACGGCGCCTGCACAATTCGCTCGTGTCGAGCTGGAAGGCGGATATCGTCGGGCCAGCATCGCTGATCACGCCGGTTCAGGCCGGTGTTTTGATCCTGATCGCCGAGAACCCCGGCGTGATGCAGGCACGCCTCCTTAAGGTACTCGACGTCGAATCGGCGACGCTGGTGAAGTCGATCACCCGGCTCGCGGAGTTCGGCTACATCGAGAGGGTGCGAAATCCCGACGACAAGCGCGCCTTCCATCTCTACCTCACGCCTTCCGGACAAGAGGCGCTAAAATTCGTCGCTGCCAAGATGCGCGAGCGCGAGGAAGGGCTCAGGACCAGCATCGACCCTGCCGAGTACGAGGTGTTCCGAAAGGTTCTGCTGCAATTGATTCGATCCCGATTGAAGACGGCAACCTGGCTCTAGATCTCACGCCACAGCCGGTTTCTCGTGGCGAGGAAGACGTGTTGAGTCTCCAGCATTTATGTAGCTTGCCTAGCTATTTTAGTTGCAACTCCCCGGTCAAATCGAATACTGTGAGCGTCATCCTGCCGCGAAACGCGTGAAAACGCTGAGCTTGGCGGGAGGGAGGAAACCGAAATGGCAGACGGGCCGAAACAGGGCTGGTGCCATCAAAAGCTGCGTGCCCCGATCGGGCGGTTCGGGGAACTCACGCACCTTGAGGGAGCAGACCGCGGTCGCGAAAGCGGCGCGTTAACGCCGAGACGGTCGCCCAGCTCAAGCCTGGCCATTCGTCGCCCGCTGTCCTGTTTGACAACGTCAACGGATTTGAGTGCCCGGCGTCCGCATCCTGTCGGGCGCAGCGAACTCCTCTGCCAGCCTCGCTACGGTTCTCGGCGGGCCAGTGCCGCCCGACGGGGGCACTTGCTGCGAACGAGCCCTGTCCCGTGCCGATTTCCTGCGGACAGTCGCAGCGGAGGCAGGACCGAACTGCGCGGGCCCATCTGCTCGCATGATCGCCAACGGGCGCGGAGGACGATGCGATTACTGATATCCGCGGAGCGGACAATTAGGGAGGAGGGGAATCATGACTTTTGCCACTATCACCAGGCGCGCAGTGCTCGGCGGACTCGCCGCCGGAACTGCCACGCTTTGGCTGCCCGGCGTGAGCTTCAGCCAGGCCGCTTCCGTGCGAATCGGCACTTCGAGCGCGGGCTCGGTATTTTACACCCTCGCCGTCGGGCTCGGCGAGATGATCCGCGAAAGCTCGGGGATCAATAGCACCATCGAGCCGGTGGGCGGCTCTGCCGCTAACGTCAACGGCATCGCCAATGACAATGTCGATCTGGCGATCTCCAACTCCTTCGCTTCCTATTCGGGCTATAACGGCGAATTCGGCTTTCCCGCCCCGATCGATTTGCGTCTCGTCATCCAGGGCCAGGCGAGCAATCGCTGGCTGTTCGTACGCGAAGGCTCCGGCATCTCGTCGCCTGCGGACCTCGTGGGCAAGACCGTGATCGGCAAGCGCCGCTCGCTGCCGGAGCTCGAACTCGTCACGCACGCCTTTCTTCACCCGTCGGACGTCAACATCGTCGGCACGGTGGAATCGAACGAAACCATCGACGCGATCCGCGCCGGCAGCGTGGACGCGATCATGATGCCATTCAGCCGCCGCGCCGGCCAGATCGAGGAACCGATGCACGACGGCGTGATGACCGCGCTAAAAATCTCGAAGGAAGACCGTGACGGCATCCTTGCCCGCCTGCCGAACGGCTTCTACGGCCTAGACATTCCGGCCAACGACTTCTCGAACCAGCCCGAGGAATTGCCGGCTGTCGCGCTGAACACCTACCTGATCAGTTCGCCTGAACTCGACGAAGAAACCGTCTATCAGATCGCCAAGTCCGTGTTCGAGAACATCGAAAAGTTCCGCAGCTATCATGCGACGGGCGGGCAATGGACCGTCGAGAATACGCTGATAGCTCCTGCGCTGCCCTATCACGATGGCGTTGTGCGTTACTTCAAGGAGATCGGCGTTTGGACTGACGAGATCCAGGCCAAGCAGGACAAGCTCCTCACCCGTTGATCTTTCACCCGTTCCAGGCTGCCGCGCGTGGCCCGGAACCTCGCGTGTCCACGGGTTCAGCACTGATGTCCAGCCAAGCTAAACCGGTCGTCCCTCCCATATTGCTCGTCCTCACGACCCTTACCGTGCTCTGGCACGTCGTGACGATAGCGCAGTTGCCCACTTGGTTCGGCATCTTCATTCCTCAGGCGTCGATCCGGGCCACGAGCCTCGTGCTTGCCGCTGTGCTGATCCTGCTCACCTCCCATGCCGCGAGCGGCCATGAGGGCGAACCGCTTAAGGACGGCGTCCGCTTCCGCTGGCTCGACCTTCTGGTGTTCGCGCCGCTTGCCGCAGGCTGCAGCCTTGTCATTTTCAACTACGACAAGGTGCTGGACTACGGCTTCTTCGGTGCGCTCGACACCACCGGCGTCATTCTGGCGCTCTGCGTCGCCGTTCCCCTCCTGGAACTCGTGCGCCGCAAGACTGGGATCGTATTGCCGATCATCATCCTGAGCTTCGTCGCCATTGCGATGTTCCAGGCCTATCTGCCCGGAGTCCTGCACGGCCGAGGCTATTCGCTCGACCGGCTCCGTTACTCTTCCTATGTCGGCGAATCCGGGATATTCGGCGCGCCGCTCGGCATCGCCGTCAATATCGTAATGGTCTACTTGCTGTTCGGCGCTCTGATGGAGAGGGCAGGGGCCAGCCGCTGGTTTATGGATCTCGCGCTCTCACTCACCGGCCGGTCGAGCGGCGGTCCGGCCAAGGCGTCCGTCGTCGCTTCCGCTATGTTCGGCTCCATCTCTGGCTCGCCCTCGGGCAACGCCGCCACCACTGGCGTGTTCACCATTCCGATGATGCGCGAGGTGGGCTATAAGCCGAGCTTCGCCGCTGCCGTTGAAGCGGTGGCATCGACCGGGGGCATGATCCTGCCGCCGGTGATGGGGGCCATTGCCTTCCTCATGGCCGAATGGATCGGCCGCACCTATCGCGAAGTCGTCATCGCGGCGCTGATCCCGGCGATCCTCTACTTCATCGTGATCTTCGCGTCGGTGCATTTCGAGGCAAAGCGCTCGGGTATCCGTGCTATGGCGCGCACCGACCTCCCTGCCTTCTGGAAGACGCTGCGCAGCGGCTGGTACTACGCGCTGCCCATGCTGGCGCTGATCTGGTTCCTGATCATCGCCGCGTTGCCGCCGGGAATGGCAGGGATTTATTGCTGCGGCGTGGTTCTGCTCTGCTCGTTCCTGTCGCCCGATCGCTCGCGCTGGCTCCTGCCAAGGCCTCTGCTTCTCGCGATGAAAGACGCAGTGATGCGCTGGCTCGTCATCGTCGTCATCACCGCTTCCGTCGGCATCATGATTGGCGCGATGGAACTCTCGGGCGTCGGCCTCAACGTCTCGCGCTTCATCGTCGATATCGGCGGCGGCAACCTTGTCGTCACGCTGGTCCTCGTCGGGGCTGTCAGCCTCCTGATCGGCATGGGACTCGACGCGACCCCGGCCTACGTGACGCTCGCCACGCTCATGGCCCCTGCGCTGATTCAGATGGGCGTTCAGGACATCGCAGCGCACCTGTTCGTGGTCTATTGGGGCCTTGCCTCTTTCTTCACACCGCCAACCTGCATCGCGATTTTCGTTACCGCTCCGATGGCCGGCGCGAGCGTCTGGGCGGCGGGCTGGCAGGCCGTGCGCCTTGGCATCGCGGCCTTCCTTGTGCCGATGAGCTTTGCGCTGAACCCCGCCCTGCTCATGGAGGGGGCCGTCAGAGAGATCATCCTCGCCACCGGCACCGCGCTGGTTGGTGCAGTCGCACTTTCCGCGGGTCTTCGCGGCTTCGCATTACAGCGGCTCAGCGGAGCTGAGCGCGCGCTGATCTCACTCGGCGGTGTTCTCCTGATTGCACCGGGCATCGCGCCCGCCCTCATTGGGCTGGGCCTCGTCGTCGGAGTGGTGGTCTGGTCGACCTGGCTTCAATCCGTCCGTCCAGTGCGGGAGGGGTCGCCGTGACGACTCTCGCATGGGGTGACGCTCAGGAACATCGCCGTCGCGAAAGATGCAGGACCAAGCCGCGATGACACGCGAGATGGTCCGCTAGGCGAGCTGCGCAACCGCCGCCAGCTCGTCGCGGTGGTCGACCGCGCCCTCGCAATGACTATGGCCTGACCGCTCCCGTACGGCTAGTCTGACCTCAGTCGATTTGGAGGCCGCATGTCGAACCCATTCTGGGATTTCTCCCTCGCCTTATATGCCGATCCGGAGGTGCAGGCGGCTTCTCTTGCCCTACAGGATCGGGCCGGCTGCGACGTGAACCTTGTTCTCTATGGACTTTATCAGGCGCGGAACGGCCGGACGCTCGACGTAGCGGCCTTCGCCGGACTTGACGCGATGATTAAGCCGGTGCGCGATCTTGCCGTAATCCCCCTGCGCTCAATACGGCGCGAGATGAAGAAGCACGGCTTTGCAGCCGACAGCGACGGCTTCGAGCGTCTGCGGACCGAGGTGAAGACGGTTGAACTGCATGCCGAGAAACTCATGCAGTCGCTCCTTGCCTCCGCCCAGCCCGCCACTGGGGAGGCGGAACCCATCACGGCGGCACGCGCCAATCTCGCGGCCTATGGCCGGTCGTTGGGACGAGACCTTCCGGCAGCGGAGGCGAACGTGCTCATCGTCAGCCTTGCCAGGATGATCTCGGCCGTCGACTCATGAGCGCGGCGCCTCATTGAGGCGAGCTGAACCATAGCGAGAAGCTGGCGGCTAGCTCGTCGTATCGGATCGCCGCACGGCGGGAGTGCGTGAAAGCAGCCAGTCGGAAAACGCCCACCGTTCTGGACGGTTAAGGACCACCGCGCGTTCCCCATAAGCTTCCCTTCTTGCAGCAACTGAGTGCTACAGGATCTGGAGCAGTTGCTGACCGCCCCGGTTTGGATGTTTGAGCTCGAAAAGCTGACATTTAACGAGAGCAGACTGGCCTGAAAGGCGCCAGGTTGACTCCGTTGTTACGTATCAGTATCCATTGCTACGTAGCAAAAAAGAGATCGGATGTCTCAAAGAGCCACGCAAAAACAAGTCGCCGAGAGGGCAGGCGTCGCGCAGGCGACGGTCTCGCTTGTCCTCAATGGCGGCCGCGACAAGGTGGCGCCCGAAACAGCAGAGCGCATCGAGGCGGCGATTTCCGAGCTTGGCTATCAGCCGAACCGCTTCGCACAGGCGCTTCGCACCAAGCGGACCCATGTCATCGCCTGTGTCGTGCCCGACCTTACAAACCCTTTTTACCCCTCGCTCGTGGTCGCAGTGCAGAAGATCGCCCGCGCTGCAGGCTACGAGGTGGTGACCATCGACACCGAGGGAGAGCTTGCCAACGAACTGCAGGTGATCCTCGCCGCCCAGCAGGGCCGGTTCGACGGAGTCGTCGGCGTGTTCTTCAAGGCCAACGCCCGGGATCTCGCTCCGCTCGGCAAAAGCGGCGTGCCCGTGGTCCGTATCGAGGTCAGCCGCAAGGCCGGCGGCCCGCTGCCGATTGACGATCTGTTCATCGACAATGTCGCCGCCGCCCGCGCATTGACGCTCCACCTTCTCGAGCTCGGCCATCGGTCGATTGCCATGATCGCCGCCCCCGGCGGACCGCAGCAGGTGCGCCTGCAAGGTTATCTCGAGGCGATGGCGACGATCGGGGCCGAGCCGATTGTGCTCGAAGCCGCTCATTTCACGCTGGAGGCTGGACGCGAAGTCGCCGACCGGCTGATCGAAAGCGGCCGCTCCGTCAGCGCCATTATCGCCGCCAACGACCTGATGGCCATCGGCGTCATGCAGGGGCTGGCGGCCAATGGGCTCTCGGTGCCTGGCGACGTTTCGGTGGCCGGCTTCGACGACATACTCGCCGCAGCGCTGGTCACCCCGGCCCTGACGACCGTGGCGCAGTTTCAGGATCGGCTCGGCGCCCGCGCCGCGGAAAAGCTGATCAAGCGCCTGGCTGGCGAGCCTACGGCCCCGGGCCAGGCGGAGGAAATGGCCTACGAACTTATCATCCGCGCTTCGGTCGCACCGTTTACGGCGCGGCCGGACCAAACGCATCGAACAGGGGAGGAAATATCATGATCAGGCTGAAGCTTTTGGCAGCCACCGCATTGATCGCCGGCACCGCGCAGATGGCCGCCGCACAGGAAAAGGTATCCTGGTGGTATGAGCAGGCGACGCCGGACCAGCAGAAGCTGATCCAGCAGCACATCGTCGAGCCCTTCGCAAAGGCGAACCCGGACTACAACCTTGTCATCGATTATCGCGGCAACGAGCTGGACAAGCAGTTGCGGGTCGCGATGCTGTCTGGCAACGGCCCTGACGTCGTCTATACCGCTGGCCCGAGCTATGTGGCGCCGATGGCCCAGTCCGGCCAGCTGATGCCGCTCGACGACTATGCCGCGAAGTACAAATGGCAAGACCGAATCCTTCCGGTCTTCCTGAAGATGGGCGAATATAACGGCAAGATCTACGCGCTCCCCAAGACCTACGAGACGCTCGGCCTGTTCTACAACAAAACGCTTTTTGCCCAGAAGAACTGGCAACCGCCGAAGACGCTCGACGAGCTGGAAACCCTGGCCGACGCCATGCTGAAGGATGGCATTACGCCATTTGCCGCTGGCAACGCCAATTGGCGCGGCGCCAACGAATGGTTTGTGACGCTAGCGCTCAACTCGGTCGCCGGCCCCGAAAATCTCAACAAGGCCCTGCGTGGCGAGATGCCCTGGACGTCCGAGCCTTTCGTCAAGGCGATCGACCGGCTGAATTCCTGGTGGCAGAAGGGCTATTTCGGCAAAAATTACTTCTCGCTCACGAGCAGCGAAGATACCGCCGATGCTATGGCCACAGGCAGGGCCGGCATGATGCCGACCGGCACCTGGCAATTCCAGAATGTCGCTACTTACGGTAAGAAGGCAGGCAGCGATGCCGGCTTCGTTGGTTTCCCGAGCGCTTCGGGCGATCCGGTTTTCCCGCTCGGCATCGGCTCGACCTTTTCAATCGCCGCAAAGGCCAAAAATCCGGACGGCGCCGCTGCCGCCATCAACTTTGTTTTCTCGCCCGAGGTTTACGGCACGATGAACTCGGCCTGGCAGGGTGAGTGGAACATCCCGCTGAAGGACATCTCCAACGTCAAGATGGCGAGCGAAGTCACGCCGCTGTTCACGGAGACGATGAAGAGCCTCTCAGCCGCCGTGAATGACGGCAAATACGGCTACTCGACCTGGACCTTCCTGCCGCCGGCGACCGACAGCTATCTCATCAACGGCATCGAAGAGGTCTGGCTGAACAAGATCACGACTGCCGATTTCCTCGCCAAGATAGACGAGTCCTTCCAGAAGGAAATGAAAGCCGGCAAGACTCCCGCCGTTCCGGCCCGCTGATCCGCAGATCTTAGGGGCCTGGCCTGCCCAGGCCCCCACATTCCCGCTTTTCCTGGTGGCGCAGGGCGCTCGACGCCTTGAAAGGTACGCTATGCACCGACTTTATGTTTTGCCGACATTGATCATCAATGCCGTCATAATTGCCATTCCAGCGCTGCTCACCGTCGCTCTCGCCTTTTTTGAATGGGACGGAATCAGCACGCCCGTCTTTGTCGGCCTCGACAACTTCCGGGCGCTCTGGGACGACAGCGTCTTCTGGACGGCGCTGACCAACAACATCATCTGGACGCTGATCTTCCTGACGGTGCCGATCGCCATGGGGCTGCTTGCGGCAACCATGATGCTGGTGGCGCGCCGCGGCTCGAAATTCTTCCAGGTCATCTATTTTCTGCCCGTCATCATCGCCACCGCCATCACTGGCCGCGTCTGGCAGGCCATGATCTATTCGCCTGTAACGGGCGTTACCGGCCTCTTGCAGCGCATGGGCATCGATATCTCCAACCCGCTCACCGAGACGTCGAGCGCACTTTACGGCATCGCCGTCGTCGACCTCTGGCACTGGTGGGGCTTTCTCTGCGTGATCTTCTTCGCGGCGCTCCGCCAGGTGCCGGCAGAGCAGATCGAAGCCTCGCGCATCGAAGGCGCGACCTTCTTCCAGACGATCCGCTACGTGCTTCTTCCAGGCATCATGCCGACGATCACGCTGATGATGATCATGACAGTCATCTGGTCGTTCCTGGTCTTCGACTTCGTCTACATCCTGACCCAGGGTGGTCCCGCCTATTCCTCCGAAGTGCTGTCGACCTTCGCCTACCGTTCGGCCTTCTACGATCTGGCGGTCGGAAAGGCGGCAGCGATCTCCGTCGTCATCAGCCTGTTCGGTCTGGCGGCCACCATCTTCTATATCCGCGCCCAGGCGACGGAGTTCGAAAAATGAACATTTCCGAAAGCCGCCTCACCTTCGTGATCGTCTACATCACGCTGTCGCTGCTGCTCGTCATCACGCTGTTTCCGATCGCGCTGACGGTGCTCAACGCGCTGAAGCCTTCTGCCGAGATCGTCCAGAACCCGCTGGCGCTGCCATCGATCATCCGCTGGGATAACTTTACCCGCGCCTGGACGGACGCGAATTTCGGCACGACGCTCGTCAATTCGGCCGTGCTCACGGGCCTGACGATTATTCTCGTCTGCACCACGGGCTCGCTGACTGGCTATGTGCTGGCACGCCAGAAGATCAAGCGCTGGAAGATCCTGACCTTCTATCTTCTGGCGAGCACCACCGCGCCAATCCAGCTGTTCCTCTTTCCGCTCTACTTCGGCTTTGCCCGCTTCGGGCTGGTCAACAATCCGGTTGCCGTTGCCTTCATCTACACGGCGGTCTATTCGCCCTTCGCGATCATGCTGCTGCGCACCTATTTCCTCGCCGTTCCGAAGGAGCTGGAGGAATCCGCACTAATCGACGGGGCCACGCATTGGCAGGTCTTCCGCCGGGTCTTCCTGCCGATCGTCTCGCCCGGAATTCTCACCGTCGCGCTGATCGTAGGCCTTAATGCCTGGAACGAATTCCTGATCGCCACGACCTTCCTTCAGGGGCAGGACAGGCTCACCGCCGTGGTCTCCTTCTTTCTGCTCTCCGGCCAATACTCGTCCGACTGGGGTGAGATCATGGCCGCTGCGCTCATCATCATTCTTCCCATCGTAATCCTCTTCGTCCTGCTGCAGCGTCACTTCATCGAGGGAATGGCCGGCGGCTCGGTGAAGGGCTGACAAGGAGTTTTGCATGTCCATTCCCGCAGATTATACGAACCGCGTCTATGCAGGCGTTCTCGGCAAGCTGATCGGCGTCTATCTCGGCCGCCCGTTCGAGAACTGGCGCTACAAGGATATTCTCGAAAAGCTCGGCCCGATCACCTACTATGTCCACGACCGCCTCGGCGACCCGCTCGTCGTCACAGACGATGACGTGGCCGGTACCTTTACCTTTCCGCGTGCCCTCGACGACTATGGTATTTCGCCGGATCTTTCGTCCGAAGACATCGGCAAGGCATGGCTCAACTACATCATCGAGGAGCGCTCGATCCTGTGGTGGGGTGGCGCGGGCAATTCGACCGAACACACCGCTTGGCTCAATCTGAAGCGCGGTATTCCGGCCCCGGCCTCCGGCTCGATCGAGGTCAACGGCCCGACCGTCGCCCAGCAGATCGGCGCGCAGATCTTCATCGACGGCTGGGCGTTGATCTCGCCGGGCAACCCGGCGCAGGCCGCAAAGCTGGCGCGGGCGGCAGGCTCCGTCAGCCATGACGGCGAGGCCGTCAACGCCGCCGTGCTCTGGGCGGCGATGGAGGCGGAAGCCTTCGTCAGCAAGGACGTCGATCACCTGCTCGACACGGGCCTTGCCCATATCCCGAAGGACAGCTTGATCGCCAAGCTGATCGCCGACATCCGCGAATGGACGTCCGGCAATGATGACTGGGAAGCGACGCGCCAGAAAATCGAAGACAATTACGGCTACGACAAATATCCGGGCATTTGCCATGTCGTACCGAACCATGCGCTGATGATCATGGCGCTGCTGCATGCCCCGCACGATTTCCAGCGCGGCCAGATGATCGTCAACACCTCGGGCTGGGATACCGATTGCAACGCCGGCAATCTCGGCTGCCTGTACGGCATCATGCTCGGTCTCGACGGTCTGGATGCCGGTCCGGACTGGCGGGGCCCGGTCGCCGACCGCCTCTACATGTCGACGGCCGATGGCGGCCGGTCGATTGCGGACGCGGTCGAAGTCTCGCTGTGGCTTGCCAATCTCGGCCGCAAGCTCGCCGGTCAAGCGGCAGACCCGGCGCCGAAGAATGGCGCGAAGTTCCATTTCTCGCTGCCCGGCTCCGTCCAGGGATTTCGCGCGCAGCCCGGCGAGACGGCAATCGACGGCCTCAAGGTCACCGGCACCGGCTCGGCTCTGGCGATCGATTATCTGGCGCTTGCGCCCGGCCGCGAAGCGGCAGCGACCACGCCCGTCTTCACGCCGCTCGAAGTCACCAAGATGCGTACCTACGACCTGATGGCAAGCCCGCGCATCCATGCGGGGCAGACGCTGCGCGCGACGATCAGCGCCGATGCCGCCAACAGTGGCGCGGTCGAAGCCAAGCTCCGCATCCGCCACTATGACGGCAGCGACAATCTCGTCGATATCGATATGTCCAACGGAAAGCTGCTCGGTCCGGGCGGCACCGGCACGCTGGAATGGACGGTTCCGGCAACCGGTCATCAGCCGATCGCCGAAATCGGCATCGTGCTGACCGCGCCGCAGGGTCGCGCCAACGGCCGCGTCCTGGTCGACGCGCTGACCTGGGACGGTTGCCCCGATGTGACCTTCAAGCGACCTGACGATGGCGGCGATTTCTGGCGCCGGGCCTGGGTCAGCAACGTCCATTTCTTCTCGAAGAAATTCCCGCAGGATTTCCGCATCAGCCAGAACCGTGGAGAAGGCATGATCCTGCAGGGCACGCGCGATTGGACCGACTACGCCATCGAAGCCGACATGATGCTGCATCTCGGCGATCATGGCGGCCTCGTCATCCGGGCAGAGGGCCAGCGCCGCTATTATGCGGCCCTGGTGACCCGGAAGGGCGAACTGCAGATCGTCTGCCGCAAGGACGAGAAGCAGACCGTGCTCGCTTCCGCTCCGCTCCGCGTCGAGTTCGAAACCCGCTTCACCATGAGGTTCGCCGCCAAGGGCGGCGAGCTTTTGGCCAAGGTCGGCGAGACCGTGGTCGAGGCCGATGACCAGACGTTCGGCGGCGGCTCCGGCGGCCTGATCATCCATGAGGGTGCCCTGTCGGCCACGCGCATCCACGTCGGCGCCGCGTAAGGAGAACTTCATGGCAAGCGTTACGATCGACAAGGTCGTCAAGCGGTTCGGCAGCGCCGAGATCATTCACGGCATCGACGTGGCGATCGCCGACGGCGAGTTCGTCGTCCTCGTCGGCCCGTCCGGCTGCGGCAAGTCAACCCTGCTCAGGATGATTGCAGGTCTCGAGCATATTTCAGGCGGCACGATCTCGATCGGGGGAAAAGTGGTCAATAACCTGCCGCCGAAGAGCCGCGATATCTCGATGGTGTTCCAGAACTACGCGCTCTACCCGCATATGACGGTCGAGGAGAACATGGCCTTTTCGCTGACGCTTGCCGGCGCCAGCAAGGCGGAGAAGGAAAAGAAAGTCCGTGAAGCAGCCGAGATCCTCGGCTTGGAAAACCTGCTTCAACGCAAGCCGAAAGCGCTTTCCGGCGGTCAGCGCCAGCGCGTCGCCATGGGCCGTTCGATTGTTCGCAATCCGCAGGTCTTCCTCTTCGACGAACCGTTGTCGAACCTGGATGCCAAGCTTCGCGTGCAGATGCGCGGTGAGATCAAGAGCCTGCATCGGCGGCTTGGAACGACGATGGTCTATGTCACCCACGATCAGGTGGAGGCAATGACCATGGCTGACCGCATCGTCGTCATGCAGAGCGGCCGGATCGAGCAGATCGGCTCGCCGCTGGAACTCTACGACCGCCCGGCCAACGCCTTCGTCGCGCAGTTCATCGGCTCGCCTGCCATGAACCTGTTTGCCGCCACGGCAGGGAATGGTCAGCTGATCCTCCAGAACGGGCAGCCGGCGGGGCTTGCCGCTCCGACTGGCGTTCGCGATGGCCAGAAGGTGCTGATCGGCAAGCGGCCGGAAGAGATCGTCCTGAGTTCTGACGGCAATCTCGAGGCTGTCGTGGAAAACATCGAACCGACCGGATCGGAGACATTCATTGAGCTGAAGCTCGGCGAACAGATCGTCTCGGCGGTTCTGCGCGAGCGGCCCTGGTTCGAGGTTGGCAGCCGCCAAAAGCTGTCGCTCGCAACGGGCGCGGTCCACATCTTCGATGCCGAAAGCAGGAAGACCCTGACTTGATGGGGATGGGCACGTAACGAGGCGTCAACCGCTGGCGCAGGTTACCCCTTACCAAGGGACGCCGTTTGCCCCACATATGCCGTGAAGCGACGATTTCACGCTTGCATGCCATGTCTTGAGACTATAGGGGTTTTTCCGCTTCGGAGCGTAGCGCAGTCTGGTAGCGCATCTGGTTTGGGACCAGAGGGTCGCAGGTTCAAATCCTGCCGCTCCGACCAAGCTTTAGGCAATCGGTGCCGGCTCTGCCGGTTACCGGAATTGGGGAAATTGTCAGTGTCCGCGCGCATCTATCGCCCTTCGCGAACCGCCATGCAGTCCGGCACCGCCAAGACGGGCCAATGGGTGCTGGAATTTGAGCCGGAAACGCCGCTCAAGATCGATCCGCTGATGGGGTATACAAGTTCATCTGACACCAGGAGACAGGTGCGGTTGAGCTTTGCCACCGAGGAGGAGGCGATCGCCTATGCTCAGCGTAACGGCATCGCCTATCAGGTCGAGCCTGAGAAGCCGGTGCACCGGCGCCAGGTTTCCTACGCGGAGAATTTCCGCTATGACCGCAAAATTCCGTGGACGCACTGAGTTCGCGTTCCGCGCTCGGCCCCGTAGCTCAGTCGGATAGAGCACCGGCCTTCTAAGCCGATGGTCGCAGGTTCGAATCCTGCCGGGGTCGCCATGGAATCAATGAATTAGCCTGGACCGCCGGGCAAATCCGGAGCTACCAGCCGCGTGGAAATGAAGCCGGGCCGAGATGCGCGGCCCGACAATATTAATCGACCGCTATTACTGGGCGTAGAGAATAAGCTCGCCATTGGCGCCGAGATCGGCAGCCACCACGCTGTCGATATCGCTCTCGTCCAGTTCGGAAAGACCCAGGCTTTCAAGCTCTTGTTGGAGGCTATCAATGGAGGACTGACTTTCAGAAATTGCGCTTTGCAACTCCTGTCGCTGCTCCTCATTCAGATCGGAAAGGTTCACTATCGAAACCCTGGTGTCGGGGGAGACTTCGCCGAGGTTGGAGTTACCCGACCTGAGAAGCGAGAGCACGGAGGCAAACTGATCATCCCCGATGCTGGCGGTTGTCTCCTCATCGACCTGCTGTCCCGGAGCATAGTCGCGAGCACTCTCGCCGTCTGCCTTCATCTGACCGGGGGCAAGATCACGAGCGCTTTCGCCATCTGATTTCATTTGCCCCGGAGCATTCTCGGAAGCACCCGGCGCGGAATCGGAATTATTCTGTGCCACGGCTAGAGCAGTTGAGGCAAGTAGACCAGCTGCTGCCAAAGCGATGAGTCTTTTCATTTTCACACTCCTGTTGTGAGATCCCGTCCCGGGTCCACGAACAATGACCTGCGACGTCATGTTCCCATCGGCTGCTGCTATTCAGGCCGCCGTCGGAATTACCGACGTCATCGGGCGTCAGCAAAAGACGACCATCATCAACGAGTCAGGGCTGTATTCGGTGATCCTTCAATCATCGAAACCAAAAGCGAAGCGCTTCAGAAAATGGATCACTTCCGAGGTATTGCCTACTATCGGAAGACCGGTTCTCACTATGGGCGCATGCCCGCCTTCATTCGGCGCTACAATGCCAATTGGGACCGCATTGATCCGGGTTACTTCTCTGTGATTTCGGAACTGGTCATACGTCTCTGGAGCCGGACTGTGCGCGCCGGATTGTGTCCTGGCCGGCTTCATCATGGACATCATCACGCCAACGTCATGCGCGCTAAGATCCCAGGCAGTGTGACCTTGCAAAACAGATTCAGTCTGTTAATGCGGATGCGGGCAAAATGGGGAAGCTTGGGGGCGGGCTAATGAGCCATCCAATAATCGTGTCCTACTATACGCGGAATACAGCGTACGAAGGTCACGCGGCTGAGCTAAGGAGATCAATAGATAAGCTTGGCTTAGACTGCAGAATTGAGCCGCGTGAGGCAAAGTCCTCTTGGGTTGAGAACTGCGCGCAGAAGGCTCAGTTCATCAGGGAAATGCGAGAACGCGAAAGTCGCCCCATTTTGTGGATTGATGCCGACGCCGTTCTACGGCGACCCTTGCATGAATTGGTAGATTCCGATGCCGACTTTGCGACTGTCCGGCGTAGGGGATGGGAGATCAGTAGTGGACAAGTATACTTCGGCACTGGCTCGAAAGCGGAAGCCCTAATCGACACATGGTGCAAATACTGCCGCGACTATCCATACATCTGGGACCAAGTATCCCTCGGCTATGCCTGGTGGGATACGTCTCTGCGACTGAATCTGAACACGCTCTGGTTAGATGAACGCATTCTGCTCATCCTGAACCGAAAGTCATTCAAGCGCTTCTTCCAGATCGCATTCAATCAGGCAGCGATCATTCACAAACAAGAGAGCCGCCGCTCGAAAAAGAATCATAGAAAGATCCTTCCAGAGTATCGCAACGATATGCTGCCTGAATGGTGGAAGGAAGCGGCGAGGAAGAATGCGCCTTTCCCCGTAGGGCAAGAACGATTAGATGAGCTCGGCTTAGGTTAGCGCGCGTTGAACGTGTGCGTGCTATTTTGCGCTCCTATATGTTGGGAAAGATTGCCTGGAAGCCGATCCAGAGGAGCCAAAGGACGCCCGAGACGATGGCCAAGAGGACAGCGCCGCCGACCTTTGAGGTGGCACCGTCCATGGCTAAGCGAAGTCTTCTCAAAAACCGGAAATCCTCGCGCGCCTCATCCTGTAGCTTGGCGTCACGACCTGCACCATCATTTCGATGCCTGCGGAAAAACCAATGGCGCAGATCCACGACCGACACCGGCTATCCTGCACCCGCGGCCTATGATCAGTGGCTGGACCCGGCTTCCACGATCGAACGGCTCAAACCGCTCCTCCGCGAACACAATCTGGATGGTCAGCTTCAGTTCTACCGCGTGGGGCGCGAGATCAACAGCTCGCGCATCCAGGGCGATGCGAGCTGCATCGCACCGGTCGATTCGCTCTGATGCAAAAAAAACCGCCGGCCGGAGCCAGCGGGGCGCAAATTAGGGGTGAAAGTTCACTCAGGTACAGAATACTTCATCATGCATCTGTTCCGCGGCACCCGCAGCGGCTGCCAGAAGGGATTTTATCTCGAAATCACCTTCTTGCTTTGCTGTTTCTTCCAAGTTCCGAATAGCCGTTTCAATGGCTTGAGCTATCGTTATTCGCCATTGCGAGTCCCACGTCACCATGGTTCTCAGCAGTTCCGCCAAGACCACATATTGTGCAATCGTGTAGGCCCGAATTGAGCGTTGTTCCCGTCCATAGTTCCTTCCTTCAAGTCGACAATTCATTTTCCGCCAAGGGCGGAAAACGCCAATTGAAGGTTTGAGGTGGTGGCGTGATCAGTTCCGTGAAGTGCGAAAAGGACGAGGCTTTCGCCGCCACCAGAGCCGAGGCTTTCGCCGCCACCAGAGCCGAGGCTAATTCCCCGCAAGGCCGGGGCAGAAGCTGAGTTTGAATGGCCTTCGCGATATGGCATCCTGTGCTTTCGTCTTCCTCTGACCCAAGCACATCAGATGAAGCGTGGATCAGGCCATCATGCGAGGAGGCGTGGGAGTGGCCCTGCAATCCCTTTTGGTGGGGCGCTTCGGTATGGACCTGCAGAGACAAGAGCACGATCATCAACGCGATGAAGTCGGGGCGGCAACGCAGAACCCCTAGACGCATTTTTCGCAATCCAAACCCTCGTGCTCCACGACCGTCAGAGCTGCCGTGCTTCTAGTTTCGCCCTCTGCGACAAGACCCCTCATTAAGTCAAGACGAAAACTGCGGCGATTTTGCTCATCTTGCATGAGGGGGTGCTTCAATAACCAGTGTTGGCCCTTTTTCGTTTTCCAACGTAAGCCTCCGCCTTATCGAGGGCTGCAATCACCTTCTCGGTGTCGGCCGCCTCGCCCTTCGCCATCTCCCGGTCTGCTATTGCCAGGTGAAACCGCATCTTGCGGATCATCACTTCGAGCGGGGTTGCCCCTGTCGCAGCAACCTTAGCCTGACGCTCCTGCGTTGCCTTGTTCGGTGCGCCGCGTTTACGCCCAGCGCCTTCCCGCTTGCCACCGCGAGACATGTTTGATTTCCTCAGGTGGGGTTTGATTGTTTTTCAAATGGAGGATGCGTGCGGAGCCGCGAAGGTCTTCGCGCTTCTGATGGCGCCGACATCTGCTTGAGCCGCCGCGCCTCTCATTGGCACTGATCAGCCGAGCTCCCGCAAGAGTTGCACTTCCTGATCAAGCACCTGGGCGATTTCCTCTCTCCCCCATGTGGGTGAGCATCAGTGAGATCGCATCAAGCTAATCAAGAAGCCAGCCAAAGGACCGTTTCAACTCGGCAGCGCCATCGCGTTCGATCCACTTCCCATGCGCAAGAATGATGCGCTCTGGGTTCCACCCGATCATGGTCTCAACGGCGGCCTTGAGCTGTGGCTTCTGCCTTGAATAGGTCAGCCGCATGTCTCGCGGCATACCACCATTTGGGGCCAGCACGCCGCCGGCCCTGGCGAGCCACCGCCACCACCATGAAAGCTTCTTCGGCTCAAAATTCTCAATGAAGTCCGTGAGCACCAGCGTCCGGCTGGCGGGGTGGAAAAACTCTACCTCGGTCATGAAGCTGCCCGCGACCGGCAACGTCTTTATTTCTTCGTCCCACGGATAGCCGGTCTCTTTTGTGAGTTCCGGGGCGTCGAAGTCGATCCTGCCCTTGGCCTGTTCGCGGATGCGCGGTGCGAGCCAGACCTCCGCTTTTGGGAACGCAGTGCGCCACTCAGGGATCCACCAGTAATGAATTCTATTCGGACCAACAATATGCCGTACTTCCCCAATGTTTGCGATTTCAGCCTTCAAGCTATCCGTCAGTGGTGTCGGCGAGTGAATGAACAGTGCCCTCCTCTTCGATCGGATCACGGTCATCCGCGTCGGGAACTGCATTTTCAAGGGCGCCATACCGAAGCGGATCATCGGGCCGTCTACGATCCAGACGTCCTTCGCTACAGGCTTGAGCGTGTCGAGCGGCGCGTATGTTACGCTGTTGCATCCTTTAGACATGCCCCAATGTGCAGGCAGATGCGTGTAGAAGAGCTTAACCCCTCGCAGAAGCCGCGTGGAATACAACCAAACCAGACTAAACAAATTCAACTCAAAGTTTGCGCACTTCTCTGCGCGCGAACCGGCAAAAACTGCTTTATTTCTGATGCCCTGCCTGCGCTTGATCTCGACCCAGCCCACCACGCACCGCGTGCGCTGTCGCGCATCTCGATCACAGGACGCTCGTCCGTGCGCGCTCGCGTACGACATTTATGTTTCTTCCTTCAACGGTTCACATACGTGTCGCCATCGGTTACGCTCAGGTTGCAAACGGAAATCTTCCGTGAATAACAAGGGGAGAAAAAATGTCGAAATTCATGCAAAGCTGGGAGGCTTATCAACCAACGAAGACGCTTTGGTTTTGGTCGTGCGTGGGCACGGCTGTCGCAACGATGGTAATTGGATTTACCGTTGGCGGCTGGACCACCGGCGGAACGGCGACAGAAATGGTAGAAGAAGCACGGTCGAAAGCTCGCGCTGAACTCGTCGCCAACCTGTGTGTCGATAACTTTCTGTCTGCCGCAAACGCCGAGAAGAACCTGGCCCAACTGAAAGAAGCGAAATCCTGGGAGCGCGACGACTTCATCAGCGCCGGCGGCTGGTCTCAATTCACCGGCCTAAAGGAACAAGTCGCGTCTGCCGACGATCTATGCGCAGCCCAATTGGTGGCAATGGAAGAGGTGCCAGCACGTGTGGTTGAGCCAGAACCTTCCGAGGCGACGAGCACCGAGGGCTGAGCTCGCAGAAAATTAGCTACACGTCGTGAACGGGGGAAGGGTTGAAGCATAAGCATCTCCTTCCTCCCACTTTAGATGGGTAGCGACGCTGTCTGGATCTGATTGCACCGGCGTGTTGAACGAACAGCCTGGCTTCTGAGGCCGAGCGGTCCTCATCGCCCCGTCCTTGTCGGTCAGTGGCATCCATGCTTTCCTGATGAGATGACCAATTAGGACCTAGCTGATGCAACCGAGTACGACTTTAATTCTTGGGGCGGTCGCGGCGATAATTGCTTCGATATCTCCAGCTTCGGCAGACTCCCGGAAGTGGGTCGCAGTTGACGACCTGAGAAGATACACCTGCCCCTCGGTAAAGTGCGGCGTCGTCGGCCGCTTCTTCTTCCGGGAAACGCTACAGATTTTTGAGGCCGCGGATGGATGGTCGAGGATATCAAACTACAAGACGGCCGGGTGCTTTGATGGAAAGTCATTGTACGTGGAGACTGGCCCCAGCGATTGCTCTGCCGAGAATGGCGTTGCGAACGGCAAGTTTGCTGAGTGGGTGAAGTCAAAGTTCCTGGTAAGCGAGCCGCCAATCGAGCCGATGAAAAGAGGTCCCGAGGATATTGGCGAGGGGTGATTCCAGCAACCGCCCTCTTCCTACTTTCTGCTCCTACTGTCGGCTGTTGCTGGGGGCTGAGATGCCGTCCCGGCCATTCCTTTAGCCCCTGCCGTCGGAAGTAGCCCGGCGACTGGGCCGAGTTTGCCGCCCCGATAGCCCCACAGGAACAACAGTCACACCCATCTGTTAGGCCCGCGCTTGAACAATGGGAGAATGCAATGCTTACCAAATCTCTATTCGCCCTAATGGTAGCTGCCAGCTTAACCGCAAGCGCAGCACCTGCCTTTTCGCAAGAGACAACAACACCACCTGCCGGAGCCGAGGACACTGGCGAAGACTTCGACTGGGGCTGGTTGGGCCTTCTTGGCTTACTGGGCTTAGGAGGTTTAATGGGTCGCAGCCGGCGTAACGACACTGTAGGTCGCACGAACGTCAGGTGATGGGCTACGGCGTGGGGAGCACCGCACCCCCGCCACCCTCGCCGAAAGTTGAGCGTATGGACTCCGGCAAAGGCCGCACCGCCGCAAGCCGTTTCTATTTCTTCAAAGCATCCCGAGGCTGAGTGCGTAGCTAACGCCATCATTGCCATCCGCAAGCAACAGGCCTGCTGTGCTGGAACTTAGATCGCTGTCGAACCAAGTGACCTGCGCCTGACCATCGAGATAGAAGCCGTTATTGGCATACCATGTCAGCGTGCCGCCCACTCCCGGACTGACAAAATGCAACAATTCAAATACCTATAGAATCTGTGGGACAATTCCTGACTCTTGTTTCACTATGCTTTTGAAATCGATCTTCCCACCTGATTGTCTCCCTTAACCCTCACTACCTGCTTCACACAAAAGCGATCCATGAAAATGTGCGCCGGCGCATTGGGATTTCCAATAACGGCGCGGCGACACACTTGTAAGTTGATGAAGAAGAGGCCATGTGGGGAGGTTATGGGTCTATGGCCCATAAAGCAGCGGCCCGGTCGGTGTTGGTAGCACGCCAACCCCCCGCGATGCAGCAGCCCGGCTAGATGATGACGAAAAGGATGCCCAGCACGGCACCGCGCCGCAGGGGCGCTGCGTTGCATTGCAACGCGCTCGGCCCCACGGGTTCACCGCTACGGCGCGTCGGAGAACTATAGAGGCCCGCAGCTGCCAATCTCTGGCTTGTGCAACCGGCAATTCTGTAGGAGAGGGAGATCCTCCATCAGGATCGCACCCATTATGAGAAATTTCCGCGCTTCACTTTTCGCAGCCTTTGTTGCGATGCCGCCTCATGCTGCTGCCGACGATGCCGTGCAGAAGGAGGATCCGGCTGCGGCTTTTGAAATGCCTGCCGCGGAGGAGGTGGTGAAGGCGGATGGGCTTCCTCCTGTCGGAAAATGGATGATTGACCCAAACGGCCATCTGGCCAGCTGGCTTGGCGCCAGCTATGAGGGCAAGCAGCTGCAGGAGCCGATTAACGTCATCATCGTCGACCGGCTGTCAACCTCGCCCGAGGAGGCAAAGACCCAGCTTGTTCAGGCGGCTGCTTCCGCGGGCTATCCGAGCCGGAAGGGCCATTCCAACGGCTATAGCGGCTTCATTGGGGACAGATTTTATTCCCAGCTTCCCGAAGAAAAGGATCACGCGTTCTCGAATGCACCCTACGAGTTCGACAACAATCACGGCCGGATATTCGGGCCGCATTCGTATGATGACGCTTACGTGTTCATCGGCGCCTTCAGTCGCGAGCGCATCGTTGCATTCGCTAAGCTCAAGCACCAATACGCCTCGTTCGATAGGGCGCGCGACGACTTCTCACAAAGCCTCGACAGGGCAACCCGTTACAAGATCTCCGGCTTTGTCGACATGGGGAACGCAATTGTCGGAAATGCCCATCTAACAACGGGTGATCATGACGGCCAGGCGGTGCTGATCGAACGGAGCGAGTAGCGCGCCAAAGGCTCTAGCGTAATCCCGTTGCTCTAAGCCCATTTTCGATATCGGCCTTGAGGTCAGCCGCGTCTTCCAGCCCAATCTGAAGCCGGATCACCGGCCCTGGAAAATTGCCCTTTGCAACCCTGCGATCGGCCAGCGAAACATGGACCGCGAGGCTTTCAAATCCGCCCCAGGAATAGCCGAGCCCAAAAATTTTCAGCGTATCGAGAAATGCGTGCGCCTCCTTCTCTCCACCGCCAGAGAGAACGAAGGAAAAAAGGCCGCTCGCGCCCGAAAAATCTCGTTTCCAGATTGCGTGTCCCGGATGCGAGGGGAGGGCGGGATGGAGCACCCTTGCCACGCCTGGCATGCCTTCCAGCCAACGCGCGATTTCGAGCGCGCTTTCCTGATGGCGCTCAAGCCGGATGCCCATCGTGCGAAGCCCCCTCAGCACCTGGTAGACATCGTCGGGCCCAGCGCAGGTGCCGAGGGTAATGAAGGCATCGTGCAATCGTTCCCAGGAGCTTTCGTTGGCGGAGACCGTGCCGAGGAGAACGTCCGAGTGCCCGCCGGGATATTTGGTGGCTGCGTGGATCGATACGTCGACTCCGTGGTCCAGCGGGCGGAAAAGGAGCGGCGTCGCCCAGGTATTGTCCATCATCACAATGGCGCCGCGTGCACGCGCCGCGGCGGCTATGGCTGGAATATCCTGAATCTCCATTGTGTTTGAACCCGGGGATTCGGTGAAGACCACCCTCGTATTGGGCTTCATCAGGGCTTCGATCTCCCCGCCCACGAGAGGATCGTAATACTCCACCTCCACGCCGAAACCCTTGAGCATCGTGTCGGCGAAGCGGCGTGTCGGATGGTAGACGGAATCGACGATGAGCACGTGGTCGCCGGCTGATAAAAAAGCGAGCAGCGGGACTGTCACCGCCGCCAGCCCCGACGGCACAATGATCGTACCGGCAGAGCCTTCGAGTTCGTTGATGGCGGTTGCCAGCGCATCTGTTGTAGGCGTCCCACGCGTCCCGTAGGTATATTTCTGGCTCCGCGAAGCCATTGTCGCACTGTCGGGAAAAAGCACCGTCGAGCCGTGCACTACAGGCGGATTGACAAAGCCGTGGAACGACAAGGGATCATTGCCCATATGGGCAAGCCTGGTGTTTATGCCGCCGCTTTTATCCGAGGCCATTTCAACACTTCTCCCTCAATCCCTTGCGGTATGATTTCGGGCTTAATTCCTAAAGCGTGCCTTAACAAGGCGGGAATGTACCTCATATGCGCGTAAGCTCTTGACCGGCGTCGATTTATTAAATTTGATGGGGCGTGCTTGGGAGAAGAAGCCGGTGCTTGCGAGGGCAGAACCTCGGCTTCTGCACGCAATTGGGGATAAGCCCTGCCTGCTAAGAAAAGGGTCAACAATCATGAACAATCTCATCAAGGCGCTGCTTGGCACAGTCGTAATCGCCTCCGCCGTCATTCCGGCCTCAGCAGCAACTCTGGACGACGTGAAGAACAGGGGTGCGCTGCGTTGCGGCGTCAATACCGGCCTACCGGGGTTCGCATTTCAGAACGATCAGGGAGATTGGCAGGGCCTGGATGTCGATTACTGCAAGGCCGTTGCTGCTGCGGTATTCGAAGGCGATGCGACCAAAGTTCAATATTCGCCCCTGTCAGCAGTGCAGCGCTTTCCTGCCCTGCAGAATAACGAGGTGGATCTTCTTGCCCGCAACACGACCTGGACGATGAACCGGGACACGGCGCTGGGTCTGAATTTCGTAGGCGTGAACTACTATGATGGGCAGGGCTTCATGGTGCGGCAGGACCTGAACGTGACCTCCGCCCTGCAGCTTTCTGGCGCTACCGTATGCGTTCAAAGCGGCACGACGACCGAGTTGAATCTGACCGACTATTTTCGCGCTAACAATATGGAGTTCAATCCGGTCGTCATCGAACAGCAGTCGGATGTAAACTCCGCTTACGAGCAGGGACGCTGTGATGTGTTGACGACCGACGCATCGGGCCTCTATGCCAGCCGCCTCGAACTTTCCAATCCCGACGACCACGTCGTGCTGCCTGAGATCATTTCCAAGGAGCCGCTTGGGCCGGTCGTACGCCAGGGTGACGAGCAGTGGTTCGACATTGTGAAATGGGTCCACTTCGGCCTGATCAATGCCGAGGAACTGGGGGTGACCCAGGATAATGTCGAGGACATGGCCGCAAATTCCGAGAACCCGGACGTTCGCCGGCTTTTGGGAGCTGATGGCACTTTTGGTCAGGATGTTGGTCTTACGAATGACTGGATGGTCAACGTAATCAAGGCCGTGGGCAATTATGGCGAGATATTCGACCGCAATGTCGGGCCAAATACGCCGCTCAAGATTCAGCGGGGCCTGAATGCATTGTGGACCAAAGGCGGCTTGCAATACGCGCCACCGGTTCGCTGAGCAGATGAGCACAAGCCGCGGCGCGGCTGAGTTCGCGGCTTCCCTGTAAGCCAAAGCGTGAGCCGCCGTTTCTTTTGGATGGCTCACGACTCGGCGTAGGCAAATCGCATGACGATCGATACCTCGAGTATTTCGTTGTCGCATGAGCGCATAGGGCTCATGCGAAACCCCAGAACGCGTGGCCTCATTATCCAGACCGTGTTGATCATCGCCATTTTGGCCTTTGCCGCATGGCTCATCAACAATACGGTGAACAACCTAACGCGCGCGAATATCGCCTCCGGATTCGACTTTCTTTCCGCCCGCGCCGGTTTCGATATCGGGCAAGTGCCGATCGCTTATTCCGCCAATTCCAGTTATGGGCGCGCATTGCTGGTGGGCATCACCAACACCGTGATTGTCGCGGGGGCCGGTATCGTGCTTGCCACGATCGTTGGTTTCGTCATCGGCATCGGCCGCCTGTCGCGCAATTATCTCGTGCGGGGCCTGAGCACCATTTATGTCGAGACGTTCCGCAACGTGCCGCCGCTTCTGGTGATCCTGTTCTGGTATTTCGGCGTCCTTTCCGTGCTGCCATTGCCGAGGGAAGCGCTGGAACTGCCATTCGGTGCATATCTCTCAAACCGTGGCCTGCAGATGCCTGCCGCGCGGTTTGAGCCGCTGGCGGTGTGGACGCTTGCCGCCTTCGCACTCGGTATCGCCGCTGCAGTCCTCCTGTCGCGGCGGAATAAGCTTCGCCAGATGCGGACGGGTGAGCGGCAATCGATTCTGTGGCCGGTTCTCGGCCTTATCTTCGGGTTGCCGCTGATCGTTTTTGTGGTCACCGGCCTGCCTGTCAGCTTCGAGGCGCCTCAAGCAACGCGTTTCAACCTGGTGGGCGGATGGCAGATCAGGCCGGAATTCCTGTCGCTTTTCCTGGCGCTCTCCTTCTACACCGCCGCTTTTATCGCGGAGATTATCCGCGCCGGCATTCTGGCCGTTTCCAGAGGGCAGACGGAAGCAGCATCGGCGCTGGGGCTCACGCGGCGGCAATCGCTTAGGCTCGTTGTTGTCCCGCAGGCCTTCCGTGTCGTGATCCCGCCACTGACGAGCCAATATCTCAACCTGACCAAGAATTCCTCGCTCGGTCTGGCGGTCGGCTATCCCGAACTCGTCGCGGTCGGCTCGACCGTATTGAACCAGACCGGCCAGTCCGTGGAGGTCGTGGCGATCTGGATGGTTGTCTATCTGGGGCTGAGCGTCGCCACCGCGGCCTTCATGAACTGGTTCAACGCCCGCGTGGCGCTTGTGGAGCGATAGGGGGCCGCGCGATGGAAGAACAGGTAGCAGCCTATGTCGCCCGTGAGCAGAAACAGCCGCTGCCGCCGCCTCCGAGCGAATTCGGCATCGTGGCCACTTTCAGGAAAAACCTTTTTGCCACCCCGCTCGATTCAGTGATCACCATCGTGCTGGGGCTCTTCACCGCCTGGGCAGCCTGGCGGCTTATCCAATGGGGAATTTCAGCAGCGGTTTTCACGGGTGGCAATCGGGAGGCCTGCCTGGCGACCGAGGGCGGGGAAGTTGGCGCGTGCTGGGCGTTCGTTCGCGCCAAGCTTGGTCAATTCCTCTACGGAATTTATCCTTTGTCGCAGCGCTGGCGTGTGGATCTTGTCTTTATCCTTCTCGTCGCCCTGATGTTGCCTCTTGCGATCCCGACTGCCCCCTTCAAAAGGCTGAACGCCGTTCTGCTCGTACTCGTGCTTCCTTTTGTGGCGCTGGTTCTGCTTACCGGCGGCAATATCGGGATCAATGGTGGATGGGTGGCATTTCTTTTCACCCTGGCTGCCTTCGCCTCGCGTGTATTGGCTGCCGGCAATGTGAAGGCATCACCGAACCTGTTGAAGACGGCGGGCAGTCTCGCACTGCTCGCGCTGGTCGTGCTCCTGGCCGCAAATTTCGTTTCGAGCGGTCGAGTGACGCTTCTGGATTTCCGTTTCTCCACCCTTTCGCTTCTCGCTTTCCTGCTGGCGATCGGCTCCATCGCGGCGAGCATCCTTTCGGCACTCCGCGCGGGAGAGCCGCGCCATGCTTCGCCCCTGCGGGTTCTTGCGCCGCCGCTCCTATCGGCGGTTTTGATAGCGGTGCTTGCTGCTGATTTCGGTCTCCAGCATGTTCCCACAAGTCAGTGGGGCGGGCTGATGCTTACCTTGGTGGTGGCGCTTACCGGAATCGCCGCCTCGCTGCCGCTCGGCATCCTGCTGGCGCTGGGCAGGCGCTCGCATCTTCCCGCCGTGCGGCTCTTCTCGATCATCTTCATCGAGTTCTGGCGCGGTGTTCCCCTGATTACCGTTCTCTTCATGTCGGCTTTCATGATCCCGCTGCTTCTGCCGGAGGGCGTGACCTTCAACCAGTTGCTCAGGGCACTGATCGGCGTCGCGATCTTCTCCGCGGCCTATATGGCGGAGGTCATTCGCGGGGGGCTGCAGGCTATTCCGAAGGGCCAGTATGAAGGCGCGGAGGCGCTGGGCCTCGGCTATTGGCAGATGATGCGGCTCGTGATCATGCCGCAGGCGATCAAGCTCGTGATACCGGGGATAGTGAATACCTTTATCGGCCTCTTCAAGGACACGAGCCTCGTTTACATCATCGGCCTTGCCGATCTTCTGGGAACAGTGCGCCGCGGCTTCTCGGATCCGAACTGGATCACGCCGACAACCGCAGCGACGGGCCTCGTATTTGCAGGTTTCGTCTATTGGCTCTTCTGCTTCGGCATGTCGCGCTACTCTATGTTCATGGAACGCCGGTTCGACACCGGTCACAAAAGATGAGGGAGAACACGATGTCGGCTGAAAATCTCACCGCTGCCGAGGGCATCCAGTTAGACCCTTCCAAGCTCAAGGTTTCGGACACGGAGGTCGCGATCGAGATTGTCGGAATGCACAAGTGGTACGGCGACTTTCACGTGCTTCGCGACATAAATCTCAAAGTGATGCGGGGCGAACGTATCGTGGTCTGCGGACCGTCCGGTTCAGGCAAATCAACGATGATCCGCTGCATCAACAGGCTCGAGGACCATCAGAAGGGCAAGATTGTCGTCGATGGCATCGAACTCACCAATGATTTGAAGAAGATCGACGAGGTGCGCCGCGAGGTGGGCATGGTTTTTCAGCACTTCAACCTGTTCCCGCATCTGACGATCCTCGAAAACTGCACGCTGGCGCCGATCTGGGTGCGCAAAATTCCGCGCAGGGAGGCGGAAGAGGCCGCCATGCACTATCTGACGCGCGTGCGCATTCCAGAGCAGGCGAACAAATATCCAGGACAGCTTTCAGGAGGGCAGCAGCAGCGTGTCGCGATTGCGCGCGCGCTTTGCATGAACCCGCGCATCATGCTCTTCGACGAGCCCACCTCTGCCCTCGACCCCGAAATGATCAAGGAGGTGCTCGACACGATGGTGGACCTGGCGCAGGAAGGCATGACCATGATCTGCGTCACGCATGAGATGGGCTTTGCTCGCCAGGTGGCAAACCGCGTGATTTTCATGGATCAGGGGCAAATCGTCGAACAGAATACCCCGGAACAGTTTTTCGAACACCCTCAACACGAGCGCACGAAACTGTTCCTCTCACAAATCCTTCACTGAAGCAGGCTTCTTTGAGGGCTCAGGCGTTTCGGAGCAGACGGCGGCCATTATTGCTGCCTGAGGGCATCATATCCGTAAAGCCAGTCCAGATCGGCAGCCAGGCTGCTTTCGCTCTTGAGCCGCAGCACGAGGTTGCGGGCGCGGGCGATCAGGCCGCCAGCGTGCCAGACAAAGCGGTTGAACTCGCCGCGTCTTGCCACGCGCAGCATGCGCCGTTTCCGCCGGTGCTCGAAAGCGGCAAGTGCGGCCGGCTGATTGCCGCCCGCCACGAGAGCTGCGAGCGTGGCGGCATCCTCGATAGCCATTGCCGCGCCCTGTGCCGCATATGGGCTTAGCGCGTGCGCGGCATCGCCGATGAGGGCCAACCCGCGCGGATCAATCCAGCGGCTTTCGCTCTGCACTTCATGTATCGGCCAGGCGGTCCAGGCGCCGGCCTCCCGGATTAACGCCGAGAGGGCGGGGGCAGCTTTCACTGTCTTCCCCAAAAGGTGGTCCGTGTCGGCGGCATTCGCCCAGCCGCGCCCGACCTCCTCGCCGCGGGCCACCAAAACCAGATTGGTTACGGCACCGCCGCGCAGGGGATAGGAGATAAGGTGAAAATCGGGGGAGAGGAAAGCCGTGACCGCGTTGGGTGCCAGCACCGCTTTGATTGGATGAGAAATCACGGCGCGATAGGCCACGTAGCCGGTGAAATTGCTGGGCTTGCCGCCGGTTAGCTGCCGCAGTCCAGACCAGACGCCATCGGCGCCCACCAGGAGATCGCCTTCAACCTCGTGCTGCCTTTCCTGTTCCTGCACCAGAGCGGTTACGCCACCGGGACGGAAATGCGCGTCGCGCAGCTCTGCGCCCGTCCTGAGGGTGACTTCCGGTATCTGCTGGACCCTTTCAACGAGCACGCGTTGCAGGTCTGCCCGGTGTATGACCAGATAGGGCGCGCGCCAGCGCATTTCGGCAGCAGATCCAAGCGGCACTTTCGCCTGGATGGAAAGATTTGCCGCATCCTTGAGAAGGATCGCCTCCGGCCGGACGGCATATCGCTCCAGATCATCCAGCACGCCAAGGCTGTGCAGGATGCGGGTTGCATTGGGCGAAAGCTGCAGGCCCGCGCCCACTTCCTCCAGCTTCTCCGCACGTTCGAAGACGACGACGGAAAACCCCTTGGCGGCAAAGGCGAGGGCAGCCGTCAACCCGGCAATGCCTGCGCCGGCGACAAGAACCTTACGGTCATCCGCCGCCTTTTGGATCACGCCACCTCTGAGGTGTAGAGACAGTCGGCCGGCACGCTTTCCTCGCCCTTCAGGGCCGGGTTGTAGCGATAGAGCGTGGAGCAATAGGGGCAGACGCGCTCGTTGTCATCGCCCATATCGAGGAAGACATGCGGATGGTCGAAAGGCGGCTTGGCTCCGACGCACATGAATTCCTTGGCGCCGATCTCGATCGACGGGTATCCATTGGTGTTGTGAAAATGCGGTGTCGCGTGGCCGGCCATGATAATCTCCGCAGGCGCTTCAAAGCTGTCGCGCTGGGTTTGTAGGCATAATTGCCGTCTTTGCAAGCGGTGCTTTGACGGCAGTTCCTAGAATTTTGCCTCTCCTGGCCCGCATTTTGCGACCATTGTTCCACGGAGCTTCGGGGCTGCGGGAGAAAAGGGAAGCGTGAAGCATTCTGTGATATGAAACTGTCGTAAAATGCTGGCAACACATTATGTGTCGCGGGAGAAGACCGCATGGGTGGAGCAGCGGAACGCCATGAACGAGTTAAAGCCGGTTAAAACTGAATTTCCCAAAGTGCCGGAAGGCGAGGGGCAGATTGCGCTCACGAGCCCGGATCGCTTCGTCAACCGCGAGTTTTCATGGCTGCAGTTCAATCGCCGTGTGCTTGAGGAATCACAGAACCCCAGCCACCCGCTTCTGGAGCGCGTTCGCTTTCTTTCTATCTCGGCCGACAATCTCGACGAGTTCTTTATGGTCCGAGTGGCGGGACTTGCCGGCCAGGTTCGTCAGGGCATCCTCGAAAAGAGCGCGGATGGCCGCACGCCCGAAGAGCAGCTGGAGCATATCCTGCGTGAGGTGAGCCGGCTGCAGATCGAGCAGCAGCAAAGTTTCGCTCATCTTCTGGAGCTGATGAAGAAGCAGGGGATCGAGATCGTCGGGCCGGGCGCCTTGTCCCGGGAAGACCGTGCCTGGGTCGAGCAGCATTTTATGGATGAGATCTACCCGGTGCTAACGCCGCTTTCCATCGACCCGGCGCACCCGTTTCCCTTCATCCCCAATCTCGGCTTCTCGATAGCGCTCGACCTGCAGCACCTGTCGAATAAGGAGACCATGACGGCGCTGTTGCGCCTGCCGGTGACACTCCAGCGCTTCATCGCCTTGCCCGAGCGGCCGAGGCGCGTGCGCTTCATCGCGCTGGAAGACGTGGTGGAGATGTTCACCGGCAAGCTCTTTCCGGGCTATAAGGTGAACGGCTCCGGCACCTTCCGCATTATCCGCGACAGCGATATCGAGGTGGAGGAGGAGGCCGAGGACCTTGTCCGCTTTTTCGAAACGGCACTGAAGCGCAGGCGCCGTGGCTCCGTGATCCGGATTGAGTTCGAGCGCTCGATGCCGGAGGATTTGCGTGGTTTCGTGGCGACGCAACTGGGAGTGCCGGGATCGCGCATCAGCGTGCTGGAGCGGCCGCTTGCGATCAATCAGATTTCGGAGATCGTCAGGCTCTCCAGGGACGACCTCAAATTCCAGCCCTACAATCCGCGTTTCCCTGAGCGCATCCGCGAGCATGGCGGGGATTGCTTCGCCGCCATCCGCGAAAAGGATATGATCGTCCACCACCCCTACGAATCCTTCGACGTGGTGGTGCAGTTTCTGCGTCAGGCCGCGCAGGACCCGGATGTTGTGGCGATCAAGCAGACGCTCTATCGCACCTCCAATGACAGCCCCATCGTGCGCGCGTTGATCGACGCCTCGGAGGCGGGCAAGTCCGTGACGGCGTTGGTGGAGCTTAAGGCCCGCTTCGACGAGGAGGCCAATATCCGCTGGGCGCGCGATCTGGAGCGTGCCGGCGTGCAGGTCGTATTCGGCTTTTTGGAACTCAAGACACACGCCAAGATGTCGCTTGTGGTGCGCCGGGAAGATGGCCGCTTGCGGAGCTATGTTCATCTAGGCACGGGCAATTATCATCCGATTACGGCGCGGATCTATACGGATCTGTCGTTTTTCACCGACGATCCGGTCATCGCTCACGATGTGGCCAAGGTCTTCAATTTCATCACCGGCTATGCCGAGCCGGACGTGAAAATGAAGCTTGCCGTTTCTCCCTTCACGCTGAGGGACAGGATTCTGGAGCATATTCGGGCCGAGATCGAGCATGCGAAAGCCGGCAGGCCTGCGCAGATCTGGATGAAGATGAACGCGCTTGTCGATCCGCAGGTTATCGATGCCTTATACTGGGCAAGCCGAGCGGGCGTGGAGATCGATCTGGTGGTGCGCGGCATATGCTGCCTGCGTCCTCAGGTAACGGGGCTCTCTGAAAACATCCGCGTGAAATCCATTGTCGGGCGGTTCCTGGAGCATAGCCGCATTTATTGCTTTGGAAATGGTCACGGCCTGCCGTCGGACGAAGCGGTCGTGTACATTTCGTCGGCTGACATCATGCCGCGCAATCTCGACCGCAGGGTGGAGTGCATGGTGCCGATCACGAACCCGACTGTGCATGAGCAGGTTTTGGGTCAGATCATGCTGGGCAATATCATGGACAACCAGCAAAGTTTCGAAGTATTGCCTGACGGTACCTCCCGGCGGATGATGCCTGAGGAGGGTGAGGAAGCATTCAACGCCCAGGAGTATTTCATGACCAATCCCAGCCTGTCGGGTCGAGGAGAAGCTTTGAAGTCTCATGCGCCAAAGCGGATCGCCGCCTTCAAGCGGCGAAAAAAGGCTGTAGCCGTCGGCTAACAGCGTGGGCATTAAGACTTCGCAAGGTCGGCTTCAGGACCGGCGTCCCGTTTCGGTCATCGATATCGGCTCGAACTCCATCCGGCTTGTGATTTATGAGGGGATCGCACGCGCGCCGACCGTCCTGTTCAACGAAAAGATGCTCGCCGGCCTGGGGCGGAGGATCGTCACCACCGGGGAACTCGATCCTGAGGGCGTGAGCCGCGCAGTGGAGGAATTCCGCCGCTTCCGTGCGCTTTCCGATCAGGCAGGCGCCCAATCTTTGCATGTGGTGGCAACGGCCGCCGCCCGTGAGGCGAAGAACGGCCCGGACTTCATTCGCCGTGCCGAGGAGATCCTGGGGACCAGCATCAAAGTCTTGTCCGGTCGCGAGGAGGCCTATTATTCGGCGCTCGGCGTAATTTCCGCCTTCTATAAGGCTGATGGCATCGTGGGAGACCTGGGCGGGGGCAGCCTCGAACTGGTCGATGTGAAGGACCACTGCATCGGCGAGGGTATCACCCTGCCATTGGGCGGTCTCAGGCTTCGCGACATGGCGGGCGCGTCGTTGACGGCGGCATCTGATATCGTGCGCCAGGAGATCGCGCGCGCCTCGTGGCTCGACGGTGGGCAGGGCCGGGCCTTCTACTGCGTTGGCGGTACCTGGCGAAACCTCGCTCGGCTCCACATGTGCACCTCGCATTATCCGCTTGAGGTTATGCACAACTACGAAATGGACCCAGCCGGCTCCACTGCTTTCCTGAAGCGTGTCGCACGTGGCGATATCGAGAATATGCGGGGGATCGAAAGCGTCTCGAAAAGCCGCAGGGCCTTGCTTCCCTATGGAGCGACGGTGCTTTTGGAAATCATCCACGCCGCCAATCCGTCAAAGATCATCATCTCTGCCAATGGCGTGCGCGAAGGTTATCTCTATTCTCTTCTTTCCAAGGAGGATCAGGCAGCCGACCCGTTGATTTCCGCGGCGGAGGAACTGGCGCTTTTGCGCTCACGCTCCTTCACCCACGTCCATGAACTGGCCGAATGGACAGGAGAGGCATTCGCCGCACTCGGCATCGATGAGACTGAAGTCGAGGCGCGTTATCGTCGCGCCGCCTGCCTGCTGGCGGATATCGGCTGGCGCGCGCATCCGGAATATCGTGGCACCCAGTCCCTCAATATCATAGCCCATGGCTCCTTTATCGGCATCGATCATCCCGGTCGCGCTTTTATCGCGCTCACCAGCCTGTTTCGCCACGAAGGGCTGTTTGATGATGCGCTTTCACCGGAGATGCGCAAGCTTGCCACGCCTCTTTACGCCGAGCGGGCGCGCCTTCTCGGCGGCTTGATGCGTGTGGTTTATCTGCTCTCGGCTTCCATGCCGGGTGTCATTCCGCGGCTCAAATGGGAAAAAGGGACCGACGGATCCTTGGCACTCCTCATTCCGCGGGACTGTGCCAGCCTGATGGGCGAACGACCGCAAGGCCGCATGGCGCAGCTGGCCAAGCTCACGGGCAAGAGCCTCGTGCTGAAGGTGGCGAAAGACTAGCTATTCCGCCGCGCTGCGCATCTGGTCCGCGGGCGCGAAGGTTTCAATGCGACGGTTGGCGAAGCGCAGTGCGATCTCCCCGCGCAGGAGCTTGAGCGCCTCTTCGCCGAAAACCTCGCGGCGCCAGCCATGAAGCGCCGGAACCTGGGCCTTCTCGCCTTCAGCCGCGATCTTTTCGATGTCGTCGGTGGAAGCGAGCATTTTGGGAGCCACGCCTTCCTTCTCCGCCACGAGCTTGAGCAGCACCTTGATGAGCTCCGCCGCGGCCGCTGCTCCCTCCGGCGCGTGATGCGGCCTCGGCAGTTTTGGCAGTGCCTCCTTCGGCAGCGCCAGCGCGTCGTTCACCGCTTTGAGCAAGGCGGCTGCAGAGCCCGAACGTTCCCAGCCCCTGGGAACCGCTCTAAGGCGACTCAAGGCCGCGATGTCCCGAGGCTGCTGCTGGGCCACCTCGTAGAGGGCATCGTCCTTCATAATGCGGCCGCGCGGCACGTTGCGCTCACGTGCTTCGCGCTCGCGCCAGGCGGCGATGCGCTGGAGGATAGCCAGTTCGACGGGCTTGCGCGCGCGCATCTTGAGCCGTTTCCAGGCGTCGTCCGGGTGCGGGTCATAGGTCTCCCGCGCCGTCAGGACATCCATCTCCTCCTTCAGCCACCCCTCGCGCCCTCCGCGCTGGAGCTCGGTTGTCAGATGCGCATAAACAGGGATGAGATGCGTGACATCCGCCAGGGCGTAGCGAAGCTGTTTCTCCGACAGGGGCCGGTGCCGCCAATCGGTGAAGCGGGACGTCTTGTCGATGTGCTCGCCAGTGATCCTGAGCACGAGTTGGTCGTAGGAGATGCTGTCCCCGAACCCGCACACCATTGCGGCAACCTGCGTGTCGAAGATGGGGTGGGGAATGAGGCCGCCGCGATTGTAGATGATTTCGATATCCTGCCGCGCGGCGTGGAAAACTTTGACGACCTGCTCGTTCCCCATGAGACGGAAGAACGGGGCAAGATCCATTCCATCGGCTAGCGGATCCACCAGCGCCGTGACACCGGGGGCGGCCATTTGGATGAGGCACAGCTCCGGCCAGAATGTGGTTTCGCGGATGAACTCAGTGTCAACAGTGACGAAATCGGAGTTCTCGAGCGCGGCGACCGCATTTTCCAGCTCTGAGCGCGATTTGATCAGGTCCATGCATCTTCTTTAGGCGCTGGCGGCGCAAATGTGAAGAATTCCCTACAGCTTTCTTGCCTCGTCTGCCAGATGTGGCGGAGAATGGCTTCTGCGCCTTGACAAAAGTGGGCGCACATGCGCTTTTCGCGCGGTTTTTGGACGGGCAATCGGGCCCGCTTCCGGTCACCCTTTCAGGATACGGAATCGAAATAATGCACCGTTACCGCAGCCACACCTGCGAAGAACTGAGGCCATCGGATGTGGGCGGGACCGTCCGGCTATCCGGCTGGGTCCACCGCGTGCGCGATCATGGGGGTCTGCTCTTCATCGACCTGCGTGATCATTACGGCATCACGCAGATTGTCGCCGACCCGGATTCGCCCTCATTCAGCACGGCCGAGAAGCTGCGTAGCGAGTGGGTGATCCGCGTTGACGGTGAGGTCAAGGCACGCACGCCGGAAACGGTCAACCCGAATCTGGCCACTGGCGGTGTGGAGGTTTTCGCCCGCGAGATCGAGGTGCTGAGTCAGGCCAAGGAGCTCCCGCTGCCGGTCTTCGGCGAGCCGGACTACCCGGAGGACATCCGCCTCAAATACCGCTTTCTGGATCTCCGCCGCGAGACGCTGCACCGGAACATCCTCGCCCGCACGAAGATCATCGCGGAAATGCGCAAGCGGATGGCGGAATCCGGCTTCACCGAATTCTCGACGCCCATCCTGACCGCCTCATCGCCTGAGGGAGCCCGCGACTTTCTGGTTCCTTCGCGGCTTCATCAGGGCAAGTTCTACGCGCTGCCGCAGGCGCCGCAGATCTATAAGCAGCTCATCATGGTCTCCGGTTTCGATCGCTATTTCCAGATCGCGCCCTGCTTCCGCGATGAGGATCCGCGCGCCGATCGCCTTCCGGGCGAGTTTTACCAGCTCGACCTGGAGATGAGCTTCGTCACGCAGGAGGATGTGTTCTCCACGATGGAGCCCGTGATGCGCGGGATCTTCGAGGCGTTCGCCGAGGGCAAGCCGGTCACGCAGAAACTCCCGCGCATTCCCTATGACGAGGCGATGCGCAAATATGGCTCCGACAAGCCGGACCTGCGCAACCCGATCGTGATGGAGGAGGTTTCGGAGCATTTCCGCGGTTCCGGCTTCAAGGTTTTTGCCAATATCCTGGCAAATGACCCGAAAGCGGAAGTCTGGGCCATTCCCGCAAAGACCGGCGGAAGCCGTGCATTCTGCGACCGGATGAACTCCTGGGCGCAAGGGGAGGGGCAACCGGGCCTCGGCTACATCTTCTGGCGCAAGGAGGGCGATACGCTCGAAGGCGCTGGTCCGATCGCCAAGAATATCGGCCCGGAGCGCACGGACGCGATCCGCACCCAGCTTGGTCTCGGTGATGGGGATGCCTGTTTCTTCGTCGCGGGCGATCCCAAGAAATTCGTGGCCTTCGCGGGCGCCGCGCGTACGCGCGCCGGCGAAGAACTGAACCTTGTCGACCGTGATCGTTTCGAACTCGCCTGGATTGTCGACTTCCCGTTTTACGAGTGGAACGAGGACGAGAAGCGCATCGAGTTCGGCCACAACCCCTTTTCCATGCCGCAGGGCGGCATGGAGGCGTTGGAAAACCAGGAGCCATTGTCGATCAAAGCCTTTCAGTACGACTTGGTCTGCAACGGCTTCGAAATTGCGTCTGGCGGCATCCGCAACCACATGCCCGAACTGATGGTGAAGGCTTTCGAGGTTGCGGGCTTCGACCGGCAGATGGTGGAGGAGCGCTTCGGCGGCCTATACCGTGCTTTCCAGTATGGCGCGCCGCCCCATGGCGGCATGGCGGCGGGCATCGATCGCATCGTCATGCTGCTCAGGGGGGCCAAGAACCTGCGCGAGATCACGATGTTCCCCATGAACCAGCAGGCGATGGACCTGCTGATGGGGGCGCCTTCGGAAGCCACTCCGCAGCAGCTCCGCGAGCTGCACATCCGGCTCGCGCCGAAGCAGGATTGAGCGGACAGCCTGCGGTTTGAGAAATCCGCAGGCTCGTCCGAACGGGCGCTACTGGTTTGCCTTCACCGCGAGCCCGATCTGCTTCACGAGCATTTCCGGCGAGGCCATCGCGGCTGCGGCCAGCATCGCCAACGGCACCGGGTTTTCCGGTTTTGCACTGATTTCGATGTTTTCCGGGTTCTCCAGGAAGGTGCCGACTGCCTCGGCCACCGATTCGGCGGCCTCAGCGCCGAGATAGGGGCCGAGCTGCGCCGGAATGATGGCCTTGGCTTGTCCGATCAGCGCATCGGGCGTGCTGCCCATTTGTTCTGCCTGGTAGTCAAGCAATTTGCCAGTGAGCGAATTGTCGGTGAAGCGGATCGCCGTCCCATGGAAAGTGAGCTGCTGCAGGAGCCCCAGCATGGCCATGCCTTGTGCCGCCTGCTGCTGATCGCCCCGAGACTGGTCCATCTCCTTGGCAATCTCGGCGGCCGCCTGGATGAATTGCGGCGTATAGCCGCTGAGATCGAACAGGAAGCTTAGCGTTCCGGCATCATCGATGACCGCTTCGTAGCGGGAAAGCGTCAGACGCCCGTCCGAAGGCTGCCAGCGCCCCTCCATGGACGCGCTGCCGGTGATCTGCTGATAGCCGATATCCTCCAGCAGGCCGGCTGCATTGCCGCTTTCGACCATCGCCTGAAGATTGAGGCTGAAGGACTCCGCCGTCCCGTTGAAATCCACCGCGCTGTTGTCATCGGCGATCGTCAGGTCAGCGACGAGATTTTCGACGGTGGCGAGAGGGCCGTCTTCGTTCTCCACATCGATGCGAGCCACTGCCGCATGGTCGTAACGCATGAATCCGCCGAACGGATCGGACGCCTCGTCCCTTGGCAGCACCAATCCTTCAATCGTTGCCTCCTCCATGGAGATCGTCAGATCGCCTTCCTGCTGCTCGAAGGCGTCGAGCGCCAATCTGCCGACCCGGTATGTTCCGTCCGGCTCTTCCGTCACATCTTCCAGCGTGAGTTCGCCAAGGTCGAGACCGTCTCCACCTTCCGGGCCCTTCACAGCGGTCCCGCTGAGCGCCACATCATTCCCGTCCATGCGAGCATCTGTGTAGGTGAATTCGATCCCCTGCTTCGAAAGCAGCGCTTTTAGGCGTTCTCCGACAGCCTGCGCCTCGACAGCGAAGACATGGGAGGAACTCACTGTAACCAGAAGACTGGCGAGAAAGAGAGGGCGAAGGCGATGGGGTTGCATGGTGGTTCTCACATTTCATGGCTGCTCAGGAGCCAGCCTTATTGCGCGAAATTTGCGCCAGAAGATGACGGCGGCCTGAACCGCTGTCAATTTAGCCGCTTGAATATGATGAAGATCTTGCAACCGGCGGGGATCGGCAACCCGACCGTGGAAAGCCCCCTCTCGTGCCACAACGCGCACTTGTCCTGGGCGGCGATGTCCGTTAACCCCAACTCATGGGAAAAGAGGTACTTCCGCCCGGCAATGGTGATTCGGCGTCCCCGGTCGACCTGAAGAAGGCGCTCGAGGAGCGCTACCTGGCCTATGCGCTGTCAACCATTATGCATCGCGCGCTGCCCGATGTGCGCGATGGCCTCAAGCCCGTGCATCGGCGCATTATGCACACGATGCGGCTTCTGCGCCTCAATCCCGAGCAGGGTTTCGCCAAATGCGCCCGCATCGTGGGCGATGTGATGGGTAAGTTCCATCCGCATGGCGACCAGTCGATCTATGACGCGTTGGTGCGCCTCGCACAGCCCTTCGCCATGCGATATCCGCTGGTGGACGGTCAGGGCAATTTCGGCAATATCGACGGCGATAACGCCGCCGCCATGCGCTACACCGAAGCGCGGATGACGGAAGTGGCGGCGGAATTGCTCTCCGGCATCACGGAAGACGCGGTCGATTTCCGCCCGACCTACAACGAGGAGGACGAGGAGCCGATCGTGCTCCCCGGCGCCTTCCCGAATCTGCTGTGCAACGGCTCCTCCGGCATTGCCGTGGGCATGGCGACCTCCGTGCCGCCGCACAATGCGGCGGAGGTCTGCGACGCGGCACTCGCTTTAATCGACGATCCGGACGTGCCGGTCTCCCGGCTTCTCGATTTCGTGCAGGGGCCGGATTTCCCGACCGGCGGCATCATTGTGGAGGGCCGCGCCTCGATCCGCGAGGCTTATGAGACCGGCCGCGGCGGCTTCCGGCTGCGCGCGCGCTGGCACAAGGAGGACCAGGGCCGCGGCACGTGGAACGTGGTTGTTACCGAGATCCCCTATGGCGTGCAGAAGTCGCGGCTGATCGAGAAAATCGCCGAACTGATCCTGGCGCGCAAGCTGCCGCTTCTGGAAGACGTGCGCGACGAGAGCGCGGAGGACATCCGCGTCGTGCTCGTTCCCAAGAGCCGCGCGGTCGAACCCGAGCTTCTGATGGAATCGCTCTTCCGCCTGACGGATCTTGAGACGCGCTTCCCGCTCAACATGAACGTCTTGTCGCGCGGCAAGGTGCCTTCGGTGCTGTCGCTCAAGGACGTGCTGCGCGAGTGGCTTGATCACCGTCGCGAGGTGCTTGTCCGTCGTTCGCAGCATCGGCTGGCCGAAATCGAGAAACGGCTTGAGATACTTGCCGGCTATCTCGTCGCCTATCTGAACATCGACGAGGTGATCGGCATCATCCGTGAAGAGGATGAGCCGAAGCCGGTGATGATGGAGCGCTTCAACCTGACGGACAATCAGGCCGAAGCCATCCTCAACATGCGCCTGCGGGCCCTGCGCAAGCTCGAAGAATTCGAAATCCGCACCGAGTTCGACAAGCTTTCGGAGGAGAAGACGCAGATCGAGGCGCTGCTCGCCTCCGAGGCGAAACAGTGGAAGACCGTGCGCTGGGAGGTGGCGAAGGTTCGCCAGACCTTCGATCCGGAGAAGAATCCTGCTCTCGGCCGCCGCCGCACAACCTTTGGCGATGCGCCGTCGCACGATCTGGAGGACGTGCAGCAGGCCATGATCGAGCGCGAGCCGATCACGGTGATCCTGTCGGAGAAGGGTTGGCTGCGCGCCATGAAGGGCCATCTGACGGATCTTTCCACGGTGGTTTTCAAAGAGGGAGACAGCCTGAAGCTCTCTTTCCATGCCCAGACCACGGACAAGATCCTGCTCTTCACCACCGGCGGCAAGTTCTACACGATCGGCGGTGACCGTCTGCCAGGCGGGCGAGGCCACGGTGAGCCCGTGCGCATCATGGTCGACATGGAGAACGATCAGGCCGTCGTCACTGCCTTCGCGCATGATCCCGAACGCAGGCTGCTGATCGCCTCCTATGCCGGCAATGGCTTCATCGTTCCGGAGAAGGAAGTGGTGGCCAACACCCGTAAGGGCAAGCAGATCATGAACGTCAAAACGCCGGACGAGGCGCGGCTTTGCATTCCGGTTTCGGGCGATCATGCGGCGATCGTCGGTGAGAACCGCAAGCTGCTGGTCTTCCCGCTTGAGCAAGTGCCCGAGATGGTGCGTGGCAAGGGCGTGCGCCTGCAGCGCTATAAGGACGGTGGCATCGCCGATCTCAAGACTTTCGCGATCGCCGACGGCCTTACCTGGCAGGATTCGGCTGACCGCACCTTCACGCGCAGCAAGGACGAACTTGCCGAATGGATTGGCGATCGCGCTGCCGCGGGGCGAATGGCGCCCAAGGGCTTTCCGAGAACAGGCAAGTTCGGCTGAGCGGGAGTAAGCGAAAGACGGCCCGCCGTCCGGAACCGCCTGCACGGCTGAAATAAGAACCCCCGCTGCAGCGGGGGTCCTGGAACTATCGTTATTTTAACATTCGCCGGCTTCCCGCGCCTCCGGCGCGCATTCTTCCGCGGGAGCCTGTTCACCTTCGGCAGGAGCCTCCTCGGCGCCTTCCACTGGCGCCTCTTCGGCGCCCTCAGCAGGAGCCTCTTCGGCGCCCTCGGGAGCCTGCTCAGTCTCGCCAGCGGGCGCTTCCTGTTCGCCTGCTTCGGCGGGCTGCTCTTGCTCTGCCGGCGCTTCCTCAGCCTCGCCTGTAGGTTCCTGCGGGGCAGGCGCTTCTTCTGCGGGGGCTGCTTCTTCGGCCGGTGCCTGCTCCGCCTCCGGCTGGCTCTCTGCCGGCTGCTCCTCGGCGGGTTGTTCCTCGGCAGGCTGTTCTTCAGCGGGAGCTTCCTGCTGGTCGGCAGGGGCCTCCTCTTCGGCGGGCTGCTGGTCGGAAGGCGCTTCGGCCGTGGGTTCTTGGTCGGCAGGCTGCTCCGTGGACTCCTGATCCGCCGGTGTCTGCTCTGTTTCCTCGGCCGGTGCCTGCTCGGTTTCTTGATCCGTCGGCTCCGCGCCTTCAGCGGGCGCTTGTTCCGTCTCTCCGGCCGGAGCCCCCTCGCCTTGCTCCGATGTCGCCTCGCCGGTTGCCTCGATCTCCTGGCCTCTGGTCGGCGATTCCACCTGTGCGGCCTCAACCGCTTCCGCAGGGGCTGCATCCTGCTCAGCGGCGATCTCGCCGGTGAAGGCGACTACACCATCGCTTTGGGCAGCTTCAGCCGGGTCCTGGACCTCCTGAACCTGTGTGACCTCGATGTCCTCGTCCACATGCTGCTCGATGTAATCGATATCGATCACGTTGTTGACGACAATATTGTTTTCAACCTCGACCGGCCCCACCAGCTCGGTCCGCTGATAGATAACCGGCACCTCGTCCCGCGCGATGATCACGACGGCGAGATCCGGGGCAACGAACTCATTGACGGGCACGAATACCCAATAGCCTTCGGGCGGTTCGGCAGAAATTTCCACGCTGACGGCGATTCCATCGCCTTCGGGGGGCAGCGGCGCCCAGCCGACATGGTCATCTCCGCGCCGCCAGGAAACCCAGGCGGGTGCCCAGCGGGTTCCCGGTACCCAGAACCAGCCGATTTCCGGATCATAGCCCCAGCGGCCGTAGTGATAAACCGCCCAGGCAAAGGGTTCATCCGAAGCGAAATACCAGCCATACTGCTCCGTATAGACCCAGTGGCCATGGGAGTAGGGCACCCAGCTTGCATCGACATCAGTCGGCACCCAGACATATTGATGCCGAGGATGGCTGACCCAGGAACCATGGTCGGCCAAGCGGTCATAGAACACGCTGATGCTGACCTCAGCACCCTGCGCATGCGCCTCCTGGACGCCTGGAAAGACAATTTGGGGTGCAATCGATGGGGAAGATAAA
The DNA here is from genome assembly GCF_011317445.1 of Chelativorans multitrophicus. Taxonomy (GTDB): domain Bacteria; phylum Pseudomonadota; class Alphaproteobacteria; order Rhizobiales; family Rhizobiaceae; genus Chelativorans; species Chelativorans multitrophicus. The sequence goes on along the minus strand of NZ_JAAAPL010000001.1, from coordinate 410,999 downwards.
AGCGCGACCGCAGCCACGCCGATAAGAAGCTTCTTCACGGCAGTATCCTCCAAAATTCTTCTGCCAGCCAACTAGGGAGAAGAAGATTTGTTCCAGCTCCTGCGCGTTTGGATGAAGATTGCGAACACAGAAAAAGAAGAGATGATACGGAAATTAGATTTGTTGAAGCCGTTGCGGAAATATAGAGGAATCAGATCAGATTTAGAAGGAAACTATGGTGGATGTGCTTTGAAAGGAGTGGGGTAGCCATTCGTGATGCCGCTTGGCGTCTCGGCGATGAATTTTTTTACGGCAGTTGTCGGGCCGGCCGTGAGAGTATCGTCCTTAGGGCCTAACCCATTTAGGAGTGTTTCATGACCGCCCAGCAAAATGTGAATCCCGCTGATGAGCGAGAGCTCGTGCTCACCAGGCTTTTCGATGCGCCGCGCGAGAAGGTTTTCCGCGCCTGGACTGACCCGGAGCTCATGAAGCAGTGGTTTGTGCCAAAGCCGTGGACGATCGCGTCAGTCGAGACGGATCTTCGGTCAGGCGGTGCAAGCTGCATCGTGATGCGCGATCCTGACGGCAAGGAGTATCCCAATAACGGGGTCTATCTGGAGGTGATCGAGAACGAGAAGATCGTCTTCACGGACGCCTATACGGTGGGCTGGGAGCCGACGCAGAAGCCGTTCTTCACCGCTATCGTCACCTTTGAGGATGAGGGCGGCAAGACGCGGTATACCGCGCGCGCTCGCCATTGGCGGATGGAGGACAAGAAGGCCCATGAGGAAATGGGCTTTCATGAGGGATGGGGCCAATGCGCCGATCAGCTGGCGGAACTTTTGAAGACGATATGAGGAAAGAATGAATGGTCAATAGTGAATGGTTGACATCGTCCTCTCCCGACGTTTGTCACTATTCACTATTACTCCACCCGTTCCCAGCCATTCGGCCCCAGATGCTCCTGCGGCGTGAAGCGCACTTTGTAGGCCATCTTGCGCGAGCCGTTGACCCAATAGCCGAGATAGACGTGGGGAAGGCCGGCGGCAGTCGCCCGCCGGATATGATCGAGGATCATGAACGTGCCGAGCGAGCGCTCCTGCATATCGGGATTGTAAAAGGAGTAGACCATCGACAGCCCATCGGCCATCTGGTCCGTCAGCGCGACGGCGATCAGCTCCCCTTCGCCCTTGCCGGTTATGAAGGAGTCGGGGCCGCGCCGGCGGTACTCGATGACTTTGGTATCCACATGGCTGTCCTCGACCATCATCGCGTAATCGAGCACCGTCATGTCTGACATGCCCCCGCGCCGATGGCGTGCATCGAGATAGGTGCGGAACAATGAGTACTGCTCGGTCGAGGGTTCTGCCCGATGGGCCGTGCCGATCAGATCGGAATTGAGCTTTAAAACCCGCTGCATGTTCTTCGACGGCTTGAACTGCTGGGCAAGGATGCGCACGGAAACGCAGGCACGGCAGGTTTCGCAAGCGGGCCTGTAGGCGATGTTCTGCGACCGCCGGAAACCTCCCTGCGTCAGCAGGTCATTGAGCTCCGAGGCCTTTGGCCCCACCAGATGGGTGAAGACCTTCCGTTCGAACTGTCCTTCGAGATAGGGGCAGGGAGACGGCGCGGTGAGAAAGAATTGCGGCGACTGCGTGGGATGATGCTGTGTCATGGTTGGCGGGCGTTTCTCCTGTGCCCCTAGCTATGGACCCGTGGCCAACTTGCCGAAAACACCGAACGCGGCCCCTCTCACTACAAGATCAATATAACCATGAACCGAAGATGAAAAAGGTCAATGGGATTGTTGTGGCGGCAGATCCCCGCCACGACTCCCCATTAATTCGTGCGCACGACTACGGTTCCAAGCAGAAGATCGTGGAGTGTCCGCTTGTAGCTCAGGAACCATGCAGCCAAAAGGATGAGCGGCGTGAGAATCGCGTTGCCGGCCCAGAAGAGAACCGTGTGGGCGACGGCAAGCATCCAGTCCACAGGCGCGCCGTCGAGCCGCTCCAGCCGAATGCCCATTACCCGCATCCCGATCGTTGCCTGCCGCGGCCCTCCCAGGGTCCAGGCGACATAGCAAAGCGCAGTCAGCGGGCCGAGAATGCCGAAGAGAAGCCAGCCAAGGCCGACCGTGAAGATGCCGAGAATAAATACGAAAAGCCCGACAGGAATAAGAAGCAGCCCGATCAGCAGGTAATCAATGAAGAATGCGATCACGCGCCGCGTCAGCACGCCGTCGAAGCTCCGCGCGCTGAAACGGTCCTCGCGGAGATCGATCGTTTTTGCAACCATAACAACGCCTTTCAAAAACGGGTCAAAGCTCAGCAGATGGGGACCCTACGGGCGTTTTCAAGTGAGTGCCGCTAAGCGCGTAAAAGTTGAGCTGCCTCCGGAGCGAAATACGTAAGGATGCCATCGCAACCGGCACGCTTGAATGCGAGCAGGGTTTCGAGCATGGCCTTCTCGCCGTCGAGCCAGCCATTGGCTGCCGCGGCCTTGATCATCGAATATTCGCCCGAAACCTGATAGGCGAAGGTGGGCATGGCGAACTCATCCTTCAGCCGCCTGATGATGTCGAGATAAGGCAGGCCTGGCTTCACCATCAGCATGTCGGCGCCTTCGAGCAGGTCCTGCTCGGCTTCGCGCACCGCTTCGTCGGAATTGGCCGGGTCGACGTAATAGGTTTTCTTGTCGCCCGTAAGCAGGGTTCCAGTGCCGATCGCCTCCCGGTACGGCCCATAAAAGACGGAAGCGAATTTGGTCGCATAGGACATGATCGCCACGTCCTGGAAGCCGTTGGCGTCGAGCGAGTCGCGAATTGCGCCGATCCTGCCATCCATCATATCCGATGGTGCGATTATGTCCGCGCCGGCTGCCGCTTGAAGCACGGCGGCCTCCGCCACTTGCGCCACCGTCTCATCATTGAGGATGACACCGTCGCGCAGGATGCCGTCATGGCCATGGCTGGTGAAGGGGTCGAGTGCAACATCCGTGATGATGCCGATCTCCGGCACGGCAGCCTTGATGGCGCGGCTGGCCTGATTGATGAGATTGTCCGGATCGAGAATGGCCGATCCGGTCACGTCCCGTTTTTTGATACCGATATTGGGAAAGGTCGCTATGGCCGGAATTCCAAGCTTCGCGGCCCGCTCGGCTTCGCGCACTGCAAGGTCGACCGAGTAACGGTAGACGCCGGGCATGGCTTCGACCGGGTCCTTCCGGTTTTCACCTTCCACCAGGAAGATCGGCCAGATGAGATCCTCCACCCTGAGGTGGTTCTCCTGCACCAGACGCCGCGACCAGGAAGCCTTGCGCATTCGCCTCAGACGCCTGCTGCCGGTGATCTCGTCGACACTGCGGATCGGGTCCATTTTGAGGCGGCTGAACTTATTCAAGGCAATACTCCTGTTCGTTGCGTTTTATCACGCTCGTGCGCCCGCGAACAACTGCGGGCGACCGAACGTTTTCGCCGCAGGAGATGAAAGGGAGAGACCGGATTGACGCGACTCGGCCTCACACCTAATCACCTCTTTATGGTAACCCGGTTTTGCGGGAGGAAGCGGTTTGGTCCAGGACATGAGCAGCGGCGGCGAGGTGCGTTTCGAGCGGCGCGGTGGAGCGGGTCTGATCGCGCTCAACCGGCCCTCGGCGCTGAATGCGCTGAACCACGGCATGATCCGGGCTCTGAGCCGGACGCTTTCGCAGTGGGAGGCGGACAGCTCCATTCGCTTCGTCGTCATCATGGGCGAGGGCAGGGCTTTTTCTGCAGGCGGAGATATTGTCGACGTCTATAGGGCCGGGCTCGCCGGCAAGGCATCTCCCGCCTTCTTCGCTGACGAATATCGGCTGAATGCCCATATCGCCCGCTTCGGCAAGCCATACATAGCCTTGATGGACGGCATTGTGATGGGCGGAGGGGTCGGCGTGTCCTGCCACGGTTCCCACCGGGTGATGACGGAAAAGGCAGTCTTCGCCATGCCGGAGGTTGGTATCGGCTTTTTCCCCGATGTGGGGGGCAGCTATCTGCTCTCGCGCCTGGGGGCCTACGGAATGTATCTCGCGCTTACCGGCAATCGGATCGGCCATGGCGAGGCCCTGCGAACCGGTATCGCAACCCACGCGGTGGATTCGGCCGATATGCCGGCCCTGCTTGAAAAGCTGGTCGAGGCGTCAGACCCGGACGAGGCGCTGGCCGGCTTCACGAAAGACGTTCCGGCCGGAGGCGATGAGGCGAGCTTTCACGCCATCGAGAAGCATTTTTCGCTGGGGAGCTTGGAGGATTGCATTCTGAGCCTCGAAACCGCCGCTGGCGAAGGGGACGATTTTGCGAGTGAGACACTTCGCACGATCCGAACGCGTTCGCCGACCAGCCTTCATGTGACCTTTCGCGCAGTAAGCTATGGCGCCATGCTCTCCATGGATGAATGCATGCGAATGGAGTTCAGGATCCTGAACCGTATGCTCAAAAACCATGATTTCTATGAAGGAATCCGCGCAGCTGTCATCGAAAAGACCAAGGACCCGGCCTGGAAGCCGACCTCCATTGACCAGGTTCAACCGGCGGCGGTCGAAGCCTTTTTCGCTCCTCTGCCCGAAGGAGAATTGGAACTGTGAGCGACGACGTCGCTACCCGGTTGCCCATCCGTCCATCTCCCTATGAGCATGCGTTGGAGTTGCTCCAGCGCGGCGTGGCGCTGGCTTGCCTGGTGGAAGGTGTAAGCTATTGGGTGCGGCTGCTCGGCTTTTTCGACGGTGCTGCCTGGCGCTTCGACCTGATGCCGTTTTATTGGCAAGCGGCTGCCGCGCCGCTGGCGGTGCTCTTTCCGTTTGCCGCGGTCGGGCTCTGGATGCTCGCATCCTGGGGACCTGTGGTGTGGTTTGTTTGCGCTGCCGCCGAGATAATTATGTATGGCGTTTTTCCCGAACTTTACGGGCGGCATTACCTGGTCCTTGCGCTCCACGCCTCAGTAGCGATCGGCTACGTCACGCTCCGCGTCCTCCTTCATTTGGACCGGAGGCGGATTAACCCAGGTTAACGTCTTTTTAGCCCTATATGCAGGCTTTCCAGTGTAATGCGTTGTTAAGCTTGGCGTTTAAGTCGAATTTTAGGTGCCCGCGATACGGTGGCCTCAGGTGAAAACAAAAAAACTCACCGGCGTCAAAACGAAAGGCACCACTCATGATCAACTCGCGATCCATGGCCCAGGACGGGTCTATTCATGAAGAGCGCGAAACGGGTCTGCGCTCGCTTTATCTGGAAGCGCTTCATCTCGTCGAGAAGCTGCACCGCCGACTTCTTGACGTTATCAAGGACGAGTTCGAGCGGCAGGGCCGCAGCGACATCAACGCGATCCAGGCATTGCTGCTCTTCAATATCGGCGACGCAGAGCTGACGGCGGGCGAGTTGCGCTCGCGCGGCTACTATCTGGGCTCGAATGTCTCCTACAATCTGAAGAAGCTCGTCGATATGGGTTTCATTCATCATCAGCGCTCGCGCGTCGACCGCCGCTCCGTCCGCATCAGCCTTACTCCCAAGGGGCAGGAAATCGCGGATGTCGTCTCGCGGCTTTATGACCGTCATATCGGCTCGATCGAGCAGGTTGGCGGCATCAAGGCGGAGGAATTCCTTCAGATGAACCGGGCCCTGCAGCGGCTCGATCGCTTCTGGAACGACACGATCGCATACCGCATGTAACCGGCTGCTTTTTTTGACGGCCGGGGGCGACCGGTTTTTGCGAACTGCGATTACGAATATGGCCGGCGCACCGAAAGGGGCGTCGGCTTTTTGATTGTTGCAGAAATAGCGCAGGGGCGAAGGAGTCGGCCGGCGCGTCACGTTAATAACACAATTGAACGAAATGAAGATTGCGCAACGCCAATGGGGGGACCGTCTCCACGATAATCCCGCGGAGCGACAAACTGCAATCTATTGGCGAAAAATTAACCCTGTGTCGGCGAGTTTCGGCTGCAGGCCATAGCCCTGAGTGTAAAGGATCGGAGATGAAGACCAGTCGCCGTATTTTCCTTGGTGGAGCGGGCGCTGCTGCTGCGGCGGCCTTCACGGGTGCTGCCAAGGCGCAGAACGCGTTCGATGCCATTATCAACGCTCCCCGCCGAGGTGTTTGGGACGATCAGTTCGACGCCCAGATCAGCAGCGGCAGGGATAGGGTCATCTCCTATCTCCCGGTTCTAAACCCGCAGACCGCGGTTCACGTCGAGCAGGCAATAGCCGGCTATTCCAACATCGTGGCAAGCGGCGGCTGGCCGCAGGTGCCGGCGACGAAGAAGCTGCAACTCGGTGTCATCGATCCTGATGTGGAGGCGCTTCGCCGCCGCCTGATGGTATCTGGGGATCTTTCGCCGCGGGCAGGCATGTCTCCCGCCTTCGATTCTTATGTTGATCAAGCCTTGAAGCGTTTTCAGGTTCGCCATGGCCTTCCCGCCGATGGCGTGACCGGGCGTTACACCTTCTCGGCGCTCAATGTTTCAGCGCCGGTCAGGCTTGGCCAACTCCAGACCAATCTTGGCCGCCTGCGCGAGATGACCTCGAAGCAGCTCGGAAACCGCTTCGTGATGGTCAACATCCCGGCTGCGCAGATTGAGGCGGTCGAGAATGGCCGGGTGGTATCGCGGCATACGGCCGTTGTCGGTAAGATCGATCGGCAGACGCCGGTCCTCAGCTCCAAGATCAACGAGATCATCCTCAATCCATATTGGAACGCGCCGGTCTCGATCGTGCGTAAGGACATCATTCCGCTGATGCGGAAGGATCCCAATTATCTCACCGACAACAATATCCGCATGATCGCGCCGGACGGTAGCGAAGTCGATCCGCTGACGATTGATTGGTCGACGGAAGAAGCCGCCAAGTACCGTTTCCGCCAGGATCCCGGCAAGATCAATGCCATGGCTTCGGTGAAGATCAATTTCCCGAACCAGCATGCGGTTTACATGCACGACACGCCGCAGCAGAGCCTGTTCCGCGATCAGGAGCGCTTCCATTCCTCCGGCTGCGTGCGGGTCCAGAACGTCCGCGATCTTGTGGCTTGGCTGCTGCGCGACACGCAAGGCTGGGACCGCCGGCGCATCGAGACCACGATTCAGAGCCAGGAAGACATTCACATCAACGTGGCGGACCCGGTGCCGGTGTACTTCGTCTACGTCTCCGCCTGGTCGACCGGCGACGGCGTCGTCCACTTCCGCGACGACATCTACGGTTTTGATGGTGCGGAGGAATTGCAGATTTCCACCGCGATCTGACGGCGAAGCACCAGCAATACCCTCAAGAAGACCGCCTTGATGGCGGTCTTTTTTTGTGCGTCCCGCAGGGGGCTTGCCGCAACATTTGGCCCACCTGCAAAAAATCCTCTCAAGGCGTGGTGACAAGCGCGGAAAAATGGTAATGCGCTGGCTCCGCCGATAGAGAGCCTCACAAAGGGTGATTGCAATGGCACAAGCATCGACCGTCGCGGCCGAGACCGAGACCTTTTTCTCCCGGCCGCTCGAGGAAACCGATTCCGAGATATTCTCGGCAATTCGCAGCGAACTCGGCCGCCAGCGGCATGAGATTGAGCTGATCGCCTCCGAAAATATCGTCTCGCGCGCAGTGCTCGAGGCGCAGGGTACGGTGCTCACCAACAAATATGCCGAGGGTTATCCGGGTAAGCGTTATTACGGCGGCTGCCAGTTCGTCGACGTGGTGGAGCAGCTTGCGATCGACCGCGCCAAGAAGCTTTTCAATTGCCAGTTTGCAAATGTGCAGCCCCATTCGGGCAGCCAGATGAACCAGGCGGTGTTCCTGGCGCTGCTCCAGCCGGGCGACACCTTCATGGGGCTCGACCTGAATTCGGGCGGCCACCTTACCCACGGCTCCCCCGTCAACATGTCGGGAAAGTGGTTCAACGTCGTTTCCTATGGCGTGCGCCGCGACGATAACCTCCTCGATATGGACGAGGTGGAGCGGCTCGCCACGGAGCACAAGCCGAAGCTGATCCTGGCCGGCGGCACGGCCTATTCGCGGATTTGGGACTGGAAGCGCTTCCGCGAAATCGCCGATAGCGTCGGCGCCTATCTGATGGTCGATATGGCGCATATCGCGGGCCTCGTGGCAGGCGGCGCGCATCCTTCTCCGCTGCCGCATGCGCATGTGGTCACCACGACGACGCACAAATCGCTGCGCGGCCCGCGCGGCGGCATGGTCCTCACCAATGACGAGGATATCGCCAAAAAGGTGAACTCCGCCGTGTTCCCGGGCCTGCAGGGCGGGCCGCTGATGCATGTGATTGCCGCCAAGGCGGTGGCGCTCGGCGAGGCGTTGCAGCCCGAATTCAAAGCCTATGCGCACCAGGTGGTGGCGAATGCCCGCGCGCTTGCGGCAAGCCTTCAGGAGACAGGGCTGGAGATCGTCTCCGGCGGCACGGACAATCACCTGATGCTGGTGGATCTCAGGCCCAAAAACGCCACGGGCAAGCGGGCGGAGGCCGCCCTTGGCCGCGCCAACATCACCTGCAACAAGAACGGCATTCCCTTTGATCCCGAGAAGCCCTTCGTGACCTCTGGCATCCGGCTTGGCACGCCCGCTGGCACCACGCGCGGCTTCGGCGTAGCCGAATTCAGCCAGATCGGCCAGCTTATCGCTGAGGTCCTGGATGGGCTGCGCGCCGTCAACTCCGACGATGGCAATATCGCCGTCGAGGAGGCGGTGAAGAAAAAGGTGATTGCCCTTACCGAACGTTTCCCGCTCTATTCATATCTGGACTGAGCGCTGAGAAGCGCGGGTTTGACGAGCGGAAGCTGAGATGCGCTGTCCCTATTGCCAGTCGGAAGACACCCAGGTGAAGGATTCGCGGCCCGCCGAAGATGGCGCCGCGATCCGCCGCCGCCGTGCCTGTCCCGTCTGCGGCGGCCGCTTCACCACCTTCGAGCGCGTGCAGCTGCGCGATCTGGTCGTGGTGAAGAGGACCGGCCGCAAGGTGCCTTTCGACCGCGATAAGCTGCATCGATCCTTCGAGATCGCGCTTAGGAAGCGTAATGTCGATCCTGATCGGGTTGAGCGTGCCGTAACCGGCATCGTGCGGCAGCTCGAAAGCTTCGGGGAGAACGAGATTAGTACGGACGATATCGGCCTGCTCGTCATGGAGGCGCTGAAGTCGCTCGACGACGTTGCCTATGTCCGCTACGCCTCGGTCTATCGGAATTTCCGCGAGGCGAAGGATTTCCAGGACGTGCTCGGCGAGCTGAGAGGCGAGCCGGAGCTGGAGTAGACGGGGTGAACACCCTAGATAGCCACATTGAGACGGTTTAGATGCCTAGCGCCCCAATTTCCGCGCACGACCGCCGCTTCATGGCGGCGGCGGTCCGGCTTTCGCGACGGCATCTCGGCCTGACCGGGGCCAACCCATCGGTAGGCTGCTTGATCGTGCGCGACGATGGCGAAGGGCCTTATATCGTTGGGCGCGCCGTTACCGCCATCGGCGGACGGCCCCACGCCGAGAGCCAGGCGCTTGAAGAGGCTGGCGAACTGGCGCGCGGCGCCACGGCCTATGTCACGCTCGAGCCATGCGCCCATCATGGCCGCACGCCGCCCTGTTCGCTGGCACTGATTGCTGCTGGCGTGGCGCGCGTGGTGGGCGCTGCTAGCGATCCGGACCTGCGGGTCAGCGGCAAAGGCTATTCGATGCTGCGCGCCGCCGGAATTGAAGTTGTCGAGGGGCTCCTGGCTGCCGAAGCGGCGGACCTTCTTGCGGGTTATCTCACCCGATCCACGAAGAAACGTCCTGAAGTGACTTTGAAGGTTGCTCTTTCTGCTGACATGAAAATCGGCCGCGAAGGGCAGGGGCAGGTCCGTATTACAGAGGCGATTGCCCGCCGGCAGGTTCATATGATGCGCGCCGAGGCCGATGCGATCCTGATCGGCAATGGCACCGCACTTGCCGACGATCCCTTACTCACCAGCCGTCTGCCGGGGCTGGAGGCGCGATCGCCCGCGCGCATTGTGCTGGACCGCCATTTGCGCCTGCCGCCGGACTCCGTACTCGTGAGTACGGCGCGCGAAGTGCCTCTTTTGGTGACGGCGGCTCAGGATGTCGACAGCGAGCGCCGGGCGGCGCTGGCGGCTGCCGGCGTGGAGCTCATTGGCGTGGAGGCCTTTGACGGCCACATCGCCTTGCCGGAATTTCTGGAGGATCTCGCCGCCCGAGGCATTTCGACGCTGATGGTCGAGGGCGGTGCCTTCACCGCCAGGGAGTTTCTGTCGGAAGACCTAGTGGATCGCTTGTGTCTTTTTGTCGGTCGGGGGAAAATCGGGGATGAAGGCATTGCCTCGCCGGTTGACCTCGACCATATCCCATCGGGTTTCGCCAAGCGGCGCGAGGCGCGCTTCGGCGAAGATCTCTATTTCGAATATGTGAGGGCGTAATGTTCACGGGCATCGTGACGGATGTGGGCGCGATTCAGCGCATTGTGCCGCTTCCCAAGGGGTTGCGGCTGCGGATCGGGACCAATTACGACCCGCAGAGCATCGATATCGGCGCATCAATCGCCTGTGCCGGCGTGTGCCTGACGGTTGTGGCCCTGCCCGAGGGCGGTTCGAACCAGCGTTGGTGCGAGGTAGAGGCATGGGATGAGGCCCTTCAACTCACGACCGTTTCCGAATGGCATGACGGCACGCGCATCAATTTGGAGCGCGCGCTAAAGATCGGCGACGAGCTGGGTGGACATATCGTCTCGGGCCATGTGGACGGCACGGCCACCATCGTCGAGCGCAGGGAAGAGGGCGAAGCCGTGCGCTTTGTGCTCGAAGCGCCGCGGGAACTCGCAAAATTCATCGCCCCCAAAGGCTCCGTAGCGCTGGACGGCACGTCTCTCACGGTGAACCGCGTCGATGGCAATCGTTTCAACGTGCTGCTTATCCATCATTCGCTCGACGTCACGACCTGGGGGGAGCGGCAGGTGGGTCAAAAGGTCAATCTTGAGGTCGATACCATGGCCCGCTACGCCGCGCGTCTTGCGGAGGCGGCGAAAGAGGCCTAATCGGCTGCTCTCCCGGAGATAAAGATGACAGACAAGACGAAACTCCTCATCGTCGAAGCGCGCTTTTACGATGACTTGGCCGATGGCCTGCTGAATTCCGCGAAGGAAGCCTTGGACGAGGCGGGCGCCTCCTTTGATCTCGTGACCGTCCCCGGCGCACTGGAGATCCCCGGGGCGATCGCTCTCGCGCATCAGGCTGCGCAGAAGAATGGCCGTCGCTATGACGGTTTTGTCGCGCTCGGCTGCGTCATTCGTGGTGAGACCTACCATTTCGAGATCGTTTCGAACGAATCGGCGCGCGGCCTCATGGACCTGACGGTGAAGGAGGGGCTTGCTATCGGCAACGGCATCCTCACGGTCGAGAATGAGGAGCAGGCTTGGGAGCGGGTGAAAGGCCGTCCCGAGACCGGGACAATCGAAGGAGCCGGGAAGGGGCGTGCGGCCGCCGAGGCCGCGCTTCGAATGATTGAACTCAAGAAACGCCTTGGAGCGTGAACCTTGACCACCCCCTCTAAAAGCCCTGCCGAAAACTTCCGCCCCGCCAACAAGCGCGGCGCCGCACGACTTGCTGCGGTGCAGGCGCTTTATCAAATGGATGTTGCGGGCACCGGTCTCCTCGAGACCACAGCCGAATATGAGGCTTTCCGGCTCGGCAAGGAGATCGACGGTGATCTCTACCGGGAAGCAGACGCGCAATGGTTCCGCGCGATCCTGTCCGGCGTCATCGAGAATCAGACCTTTATCGATCCGGTCATTCGCCAGTCGCTGACGGAGGATTGGCCGCTCTCACGCCTCGATTCGACGCTGCGTGCGATCCTGCGGGCCGGCGTCTATGAACTTTCAAAGCGCTCCGACGTGCCTGTCCCCGTCGTTGTCTCTGAATATATCGATATAGCCAAGGCATTCTACGGCGAGGAGGAAGAGCCTAAGCTGGTGAATGCCGTTCTCGACCGTGTGGCACGTCGGATGCGTGGCGAGGGCAAGGGCAAGGATCCTTCGTGACGGCTGAAGCGCTTTATCGTGAGGCGAAACGCACCGCGCTGATTCTCGCGGCTGCACAAGCGGTCGTCGGTGCGTCGGCACCCATAGCGATATCCATGGGCAGCCTCGCGGGAAGCTATCTGCTCGGCTCCGACAAGTCGCTCGCCACCGCGCCCCTCACCGGGTTCAACATCGGGGTCGCCCTTGCGACTCTTCCGGCAGCGATGCTTGCCGGGACGTTCGGCCGCCGGAACAGCTTCATTTCGGGCACCGGCGTTACCGCCATAGGAGGCGTCATCGCAGTAGTGGCATTGTTCCAGGCCAATTTTTGGCTTTTTGCCCTCGGTCTTCTGCTCGTGGGCGGTGGCAATGCGTTTCTTCAGCAATACCGCTTTGCGGCAGCCGACAATGCCCCGGCGGACTTCAAGCCGCGCGCCATTTCCTGGGTGCTTGGGGGAGGGGTGATCTCCGCCATTCTGGGGCCGCAGGTGGCAATCCACACGCGCGAACTCTTTGCGCCGGTGATGTTCGCCGGCGCTTTTGCCTCCATTGTCGGGCTTGCGGTGGTAGGTGGTTTAATCCTTTCGCTCCTGCGGCTCAGGAAGGATGAAGTCTCCGTAGCGGCTTGGCGCGAGGAAGATTCCGCCCGTCCATTGGGAGAGATCCTGTCGCGCCCGCGCTTCATCACCGCTCTTTTCTGCGGCGTCAGTTCCTTCGCGTTAATGAGTTTTGTGATGACCGGCGCGCCGCTCGCCATGGTGGGCTGCGGCTTTTCGCCGGACGAGGCGACGCTCGGCATTTCCTGGCACGTGCTTGCCATGTTCGCGCCGAGCTTCTTCACTGGAAATCTGATCGCGCGATTCGGCAAGGAGCCGATTGTTGCTGCCGGCCTCATTCTCCTGATCGGCTGCGGCTTGGTGGCGCTCTCCGGCATCGCGCTGTGGCAGTTCTGGCTGGCGCTCGTGCTGCTTGGCGTCGGCTGGAATTTCGGCTTCATCGGTGCGACCGCCATGGTGGCGGAGTGCTACCGCCCCTCCGAGAAGAACAAGGTGGAGGGCGTGCACGATTTCCTGCTGTTTTCCACCGTCGCCTTCGCTTCTTTCATGTCGGGCCGTGTCTATCACGGCTTTGGCTGGGAGATGCTGAACTGGGTGATCTTTCCGGTGGCGGGCCTGTGCCTGGTGATTCTGAGTGTTCTGGCCTTGCAGCGCAGAAGGACAGCCCGCCCGGCGTGAAACCGGGGCATATCGCTTCTGGCTGGGTGCGGCGTTTTGTCCTCATGTGCCTGCTGCGTATATTCGTCGCACGAAAACCTTGACGCAGACCGGCGTCTTTCACAAAGTCGCGCCCTGGGCTGCGGCATTTCTTCGCTGCGGCCTTTCTCCAGGCCCGGGGAGGGGTTCCGGCGGGCCGAAATCAAGGGATTGTTTTGGCATGACCATGCTTTACGTTGTCATCGCCTGCGGCCTGCTTTCTGTCCTTTATGCCATCTGGGCTACACAATCGGTGCTCGCCGCCGATCAGGGCAATGCACGCATGCAGGAAATCGCCGGTGCCATTCGGGAGGGCGCACAGGCTTATCTCACTCGGCAATATACGACCATCGCCATTGTCGGTGTCGTCGTTTTCCTCCTTGCCTGGTGGCTGCTGAATGCCGCCGCGGCGATCGGTTTTCTCATCGGTGCCGTGCTCTCGGGGGCTGCCGGCTTCATCGGCATGCATGTTTCCGTCCGCGCCAATGTGCGCACGGCGCAGGCGGCCTCGAACAGTCTTTCCGCCGGGCTCGAGATCGCCTTCAAATCGGGCGCCATCACCGGCATGCTTGTGGCTGGTCTCGCGCTGCTCGGCGTCTCCGTCTATTATTGGGTGCTGATCGGCCCCATGGGCTACGGGCCTGCGGATCGCGGCGTTATCGACGCGCTGGTTGCGCTTGGGTTCGGCGCCTCCCTCATCTCCATTTTCGCCCGTCTGGGCGGCGGCATCTTCACCAAGGGTGCCGATGTTGGTGGCGACCTTGTGGGCAAGGTGGAAGCGGGCATTCCGGAAGACGATCCGCGCAATCCGGCTACCATCGCCGACAATGTCGGTGACAATGTGGGTGACTGCGCCGGCATGGCTGCCGACCTGTTCGAGACCTATGCGGTGACGGTCGTTGCCACCATGGTTCTTGGCGCCATTTTCTTCGGCGGAAGCGAGATTTTGGGGAGCGTGATGCTCTACCCGCTCGCCATATGCGGCGCCTGCATCATCACATCCATCATCGGCACCTTCTTCGTGAAGCTTGGCACGAACAACTCCATTATGGGCGCGCTCTACAGGGGTTTGATCGTAACCGGCCTGCTCACGATCCTCGGCATCGGTGCCGCCACGTCGCTTACGGTGGGATGGGGCGACCTCGGAACAGTCAACGGCATCACCGTCAACGGCACGAGCCTGTTCGTCTGCGGCCTGATCGGCCTCGTCGTGACCGGCCTGATCGTGGTGATTACGGAATACTACACCGGCACCAACAAGCGCCCGGTGAATTCGATCGCGCAGGCCTCCGTCACGGGCCACGGCACGAATGTGATCCAGGGGCTTGCGGTGTCGCTGGAAGCGACCGCGCTTCCCGCCATCGTGATCGTGGGCGGCATTATCGCCACCTACCAGCTCGGCGGCCTTTACGGCACGGCGATTGCCGTCACCACCATGCTTGGGCTCGCCGGCATGATCGTGGCGCTCGACGCTTTCGGTCCGGTGACGGACAATGCCGGCGGCATCGCCGAAATGTCGGGCCTGCCGCCTGAGGTGCGCCAGTCCACCGATGCGCTCGATGCTGTCGGCAACACCACCAAGGCGGTGACCAAGGGTTATGCGATCGGCTCGGCAGGTCTCGGCGCGCTGGTTCTTTTCGCGGCCTATTCCTACGACCTGCAATATTTTGCCGCCAATGCGACCGAGTTCCCCTATTTCGCGGATATCGGCGACATCTCCTTCTCCCTGTCCAACCCCTATGTGGTGGCCGGCCTGATTTTCGGCGGCCTCATCCCCTATCTCTTCGGCGGTATCGCCATGACGGCGGTGGGGCGTGCTGCGGGGTCGATCGTGGAAGAGGTGCGCAAGCAGTTCCGCGACGATCCCGGCATCATGCAGGGTACGAGCAAACCAAACTACGCGCGCGCCGTGGATATGCTCACAAAGGCGGCGATCCGCGAAATGATCATTCCGTCATTGCTGCCGGTGCTGGCGCCGCTGGTCGTTTATTTCGGCGTGCTGCTCATTTCAGGCTCGAAGGCCTCGGCCTTCGCTGCGCTCGGTGCCTCGCTCCTGGGCGTGATCGTCAACGGCCTCTTCGTCGCCATCTCCATGACTTCGGGCGGCGGCGCATGGGACAACGCCAAAAAGAGCTTCGAGGACGGTTTCGTCGACAAGGACGGTGTGAAGCACATGAAGGGGTCCGACGCCCATAAAGCATCGGTGACGGGCGACACCGTGGGCGATCCTTACAAGGACACCGCCGGCCCCGCCGTGAATCCGGCCATCAAGATCACCAACATCATGGCATTGCTGCTGCTCGCCGTACTCGCGCACTAGCGCTTTAGGCAAAGAGCATCAAAAGCAAAAAGGCCCGCATTTCTGCGGGCCTTTTTCGTGGGATCGATCGCTCTTTACTGACCGCCGCCGCCAGCGGCGCCCAGCGGATTGGCAGGCGGCGCGCCGCGCGCGACACCCGCAATCATCTGTGCAATGAAATTCTGGTCGCGGCCGCCGGTCGGCGTGGTTCGCGAGATGAAGTCGAACACCTTCCCGTCCTGCAGCCCGTAATGCGCGATCTGCGTCACGCGCTGGTCTGGCCCGAAATAAACGGCAAGCACCTGCTGGTCGACCAGCTTCGCGTTCATGAAAGCCGCGCCGCGCACTCGCTTTTGAGAGATGTAATAGAAAACCTCGTTATCGAAGGTGGCTGTGGTCGACGGCGTGCCCAATGCCAAAAGCACCTGCTCGCGGCTTGATCCCACCGGCACCAGCTCCAGCGCCTGCGGGTCGATCACATAGCCCTGCGTCAGGGTTTCCCGCGCGTTGAGCGTGGAGGCCACGTTGCCGCAGCCTGAAACCGCCAAAGCGGCGCCACCGACCGCCGCGGCGAGAAGCGCCCGGCAGGCATGGCTCCCATTGATTTTCCGTACCCGCAACGACATCTCCCTGATTTGCTGGCCTGTCTGGAGAAAGGCCGTCACCTTGCACAGGTCGGCAAAACCGGTAAACCAGCTTTCGCGCCGATGCAACTGGACCTGGCTATGGATCAGCCGCATTGGTCATGTTAACCCCAGCCGAAGGAGGCGACCTTCATGTTCCAGTGGCCGTTCGGCGCGCAGCGGCGCGCTCGCCAACGTGTGGTGGAGGCGCTGTATGGGGAAATCGTGGCGGCAGCACGGCGGCCCCGGCTCTATTCCGAGCTGCAGGTGCCCGATACCCCTTTAGGCCGGTTCGAAATGCTGTCTCTCCACCTTTTTCTCCTTCTCCATCGGCTGCGCGGCGAAACCGGTGTACTGGCCGATCTGGCGCAAGAGCTCACCGATTATTTCTTTCGCGAGGTCGATCATTCTCTGAGGGAATTGGGCATCGGCGATCTCGGCGTTCCCAAGCGCATAAAAAAGCTTGCGCGGATGTTCTACGGCAGACTTTCAGCCTATGGCCAAGCTGTGGACGCTGGAAATGAAGCGGAGCTTGCGGGCGCTTTGAGGCGGAACATCATGCCAGATCGCGCGGTCTGGGATGAGTCGGCGGTACTGGCTGCCTATATGTTGGAGGCCTGTCATGTACTTTCCGGGCTTGCCAATGAGGAACTCCTGGCCGGAAAGCTGACATTCCCGCCTTTGCCGCAGGAGAAATCGTGATGGAAACCCGACCTGAGAAAAGCCCTGTCTCTTACGAGGTCAATGTGCGGAATCTCCCGGCCAAGGGCGTTACCGTGACATTTGCGGCTGATCCGAACCAATGCGGGGAATTGGCGCGGCTGCACGGTCTTCTGTCGGTGGAGCACTTCTCGGCGGAACTGGCCGTTCGGCCATGGAAGAAGGACGGGGTGCAGGTCTTGGGCCGCGTTCAAGCGGATATTACCCAGGCCTGTATTGTGACGCTTGAACCCTTGCCTGCACGAATAGACGAAGAGGTTTCCGCCATCCTGGTGCCGGAGGGATCGCGCCTCTCCCGAATCGATGACGAGACCGTCGAACTGGTTATCCAGGCCGAGGGTGACGATCTGCCCGAGGTTTTTTCGGGCGATTCGGTCGATGTCGGGGCGCTGGCGGAAGAGTTTTTCGAGCTTGCCATTGACCCTTACCCCCGCAAGGAGGGATCGGGACTGGAGCTTCCAGTGCAAGGCGAGGAGATAGATGCTGGCCCGCTTTATGAAGCGCTCAAGAAACTCAAGGGAAATGGCTGACAAAGTGAAAAGGATGGAAATCAAGGTTGTGCGGGCGCGCAAACACGCTATTTTCGCCGGGCTTTTCTGGGGGCTCCGCTCCGTTCGACAGCTGAGGCACGCCGCGTGATACGCATATCGATCGATGCAATGGGCGGAGACCACGGTCCCGAGGTCACGCTCCCCAGCCTTCTTCGGGTGGCGGAGCGCCGGCCCGATGCGAGGTTTCTCATCTTCGGCCGCGAGGACGAGGCACGGCCCGTTCTGGATCGGCTTCCGGCCCTTGCCGACGTCAGCGACTTCACCCATTGCGAAGTGGCCGTGCGCATGGACGACAAGCCCAGCCAGGCGCTGCGCAATGGCCGGTGGAAGTCCTCCATGTGGAAAGCCATAGAGGCGGTGAAGGATGGAGAAGCTGATGTCTGCATCTCCGCCGGCAATACCGGCGCGCTCATGGCCATGTCGAAATTCTGTCTTCGCACGATGGCCGATATCGAGCGGCCGGCGATAGCCGCCATATGGCCCACGATCCGCGGCGAAAGCATCGTCCTCGATGTGGGCGCCACCATCGGCGCGGACGCCCAGCAACTCGTCGATTTCGCAATTCTTGGGGCGGCGATGGCCAATGCCCTTTTCGACATAGAACGGCCGACCGTGGGCCTTCTGAATGTCGGCGTGGAGGAGATCAAAGGCCAGGAGGAAGTCAAGGAGGCGGGGCGTATGCTGCGTGAAGCCGCCCTCGAAACCATGCAATACCACGGTTTTGTCGAAGGAGATGATATCGGCAAAGGCACCGTGGATGTGGTGGTAACGGAGGGCTTCTCCGGCAATATAGCGCTCAAGACGGCCGAGGGAACGGCGCGCCAGATCGCGGAATATCTGCGCGCGGCGATGAGCCGGACGCTGATGGCCAGAATCGGCTATATCTTTGCGCGGGATGCGTTTCAGCGCTTGCGCGAGAAGATGGACGTACGCCGGACCAATGGCGGCGTATTCCTCGGCCTCAAGGGGATCGTGGTAAAGAGCCATGGCGCTGCCGATGAGGAAGGCTTCGCAGCGGCCGTGGAACTCGGTTACGAGATGGTGAAGAGCGGACTGTTGGATAAGACGCGCGCCACGCTTGATCTTTATCATGCGCGCCGCCCTGTGGCACCTGCCGGAGCTGTCTCCAATGCATAGGGAAACAGAATGATCAGATCCACCGTGCGTGGTGTAGGCGCGGCCCTGCCACGCCGAGTCGTGACGAACAAGGACTTGGAGACGCGGCTGGAAACGTCCGACGAATGGATCGTTCAACGGACCGGGATCCGCCAGCGACATATTGCATCGGACGACGAGACGACAGCCTCGCTCGGCGAGGCTGCGGCACTCCGCGCCTTGGATGCCGCGGGTCTTGCCCCTGCTGATATCGATTTGATCGTGGTGGCGACGTCGACGCCCAACAACACCTTCCCCGCCACCGCGGTGGAAATTCAGGAGCGGCTCGGTATACGCCAGGGCTTCGCCTTCGACATGCAGGCGGTCTGCAGCGGTTTCGTCTACGCGGTCACCACGGCCGACCTTTACATTCGCGGCGGTATGGCCAAGCGCGCGCTGGTCATCGGGGCGGAAACGTTCTCGCGCATCCTGGACTGGACGGATCGTACGACCTGCGTTCTGTTCGGCGATGGAGCCGGGGCTATCGTCCTGGAAGCGGAGGAAGGGCAGGGGGACATAAGCGATCGCGGCATACTTGCCGAGGCGTTGCGCTCCGACGGATCACACAAGGAAAAGCTTTATGTGGACGGGGGGCCCTCGACCACACGTACCGTGGGGCACCTGCGGATGCAGGGGCGTGAGGTGTTCAAACATGCTGTCGGAATGATCACGGATGTGATCGAGGACGTTTTCGGTCAGGCCGGAATCACGGCCGAAGACATCGACTGGTTTGTCTCCCACCAGGCAAACAAGCGAATCATCGACGCTTCCGCGAAGAAACTGGGCATTGCGGAAGAAAAGGTGGTTATCACCGTAGATCTCCACGGCAACACTTCCGCAGCTTCCGTTCCGCTGGCGCTCAACCACGCGGTATCACAGGGCAAGATCCAGAAGGGGGATCTGGTGCTTCTGGAAGCCATGGGGGGCGGCTTCACCTGGGGCGCGGTGCTGCTGCGGTGGTAGCTTTTTTGGATGCATGAGCGCGTTTTCTGGTTCTTGACCTCGCCCGTCCAATTTCTTAACGTTCCGGCCGCACTAGTATTTTCAATAGTTTCGATTGGATTGGGAAGAGCCGGATGGGGGGAAAGACGGTGACACGAGCTGATCTCGCCGAGGCCGTTTACCGCAAGGTCGGCCTCTCGCGCACTGAGTCGGCCCAGATCGTCGAGATGGTGTTGCAGGAAGTTTGCGACGCCATTGTGCGCGGCGAGACGGTCAAGCTGTCGTCTTTCGCCACCTTCCAGGTGCGAGAGAAGAACGAGCGGGTCGGCCGCAATCCGAAAACCGGCGAAGAGGTCCCCATTTCTCCGCGCCGGGTGATGACCTTCAAGGCATCGAACGTGCTGAAGAGCCGTATTCTGCGCGCGCACCAGACCCGGAAGCCGAGCAAGGAGGCGACTGCTTCATCCTAGCCGCCGGTCTCGCTGATCGGGGCGCCGATTAAGCCGATATTGCTCGCCGGGCACATTGGAAACCGTGCATCGGCGATCTCTTTCCCTTGCGTTTCTGGCCCAAGCCGCGAAAAAATAACGGTCTGAGTCGCAGGAGGTCGATACCGAATGGACAAAAGCCCGGACGCATTCCGCACCATCAGCGAGGTTGCCGAGGAGCTGGACCTGCCCCAGCACGTGCTGCGCTTTTGGGAAACGCGATTCTCGCAGATCAAGCCGCTCAAGCGCGGCGGCGGGCGCCGTTACTACCGTCCCCAGGACGTGGAGCTGATCAAGGGCATTCGCCACATGCTTTATGATCAGGGCTATACGATCAAAGGCGTGCAAAAGCTTTTGCGTGAAAACGGCAACCAGTTCATGGCCGCTGTTGGGCGTGGCGATTTGGCCGCCGTCGAAGTCATTCATCAGAAGGCTGCCGAAAAAGCATCCGAAGAGGAACTCGTGGTTGGCAAGCCCAAGGTGAAGCCCAGCCTGCGCTTCTTCGGCCTCAATCGTGGCGATGAGGACGGCCCTGTTTCAGCCGATGATAATCGTCTCTCGCGCGACAACAGGGCACTGCTTCAGGAAGCCCTGTTCGATCTGCTGGAATGCAAGCGCCTGCTCGACCAGGTACGTTGAGCCGGTCCTGCTGGAACGAAAAAGGGGCACTCAGGTGCCCCTTTTCTGTTTGACCTTCGTCAGTGGTGTCACTGTGCCGTGGTCGTACCCCCGGTGCTTGGGGGCGTGGTTGCCGTACCCCCTCCGGCACCGGTGTCGCCGGTGGCGGGAGCAGGTGTAGTGGTCGTAGCGCCGGTATCTGCGCCGCCGCCCTGCGTGCCCTGCTCGTCGCATGCCGCAAGTGCGAGAAGGGCAACGGTGGAGATCGAAGCAAAGATCAGTTTTCTCATTGGTCATGTATCCTTGGTCGACACCAGGCTGAATCCGCCCGGAAAATACCCCGCCCAGAAACTTCAGCAAGCTTACCAAAAATAGCAAGATCCTTGTTATAGTAAAGTTAAATACAGACTTCAAAAATCTTTAAAAGCGCACGATGATGGTGCGCATTTTGTGATATTCAATTTTAGATTTACGCAATAAACCGTTTTGTGATGTAAGGGATGCATCATGATTTCGGAGTTATAGTACCCAAAATGGGTATGCTGCATCCGCAAGGAGAGAGCTGAGCCAAAGCCGGAACCTTCTCGTTACCCGTCGCGTTTGTTTTTGTCTTGACAGGGGAGAATCAGTTGGCGCCGCGTGCTTCCTGGAAGGGTTTCCTGAAGATATCCGAGTTGGCGCTGCCGGTGGCGCTTTACGCGGGGGCAACCACGTCCGCCCGCGTGTCATTTCACATCCTCAACAGGAAGACCGGGAATAGGGTCCACCGCCAGTATTTCGACGAGGAAACGGATGAGGCGGTCGAGCCGGAGCAGCAGGTCAAGGGCTACGATACGGGCGACAATCAATTCATTATCCTCGAACCGGAGGAAATCGCGCAGACGGTTCCCGAAAGCGACAAGACTATCCGCATCGAGGCTTTCGTTCCTCTCGATAAGGTTGATGCCGTCTATTTCGACCGCCCCTATTATCTGGCGCCCTCGGGCGCGGTTGCGACGGATTCCTTCGCGGTGATACGCGAGGGTATGCGCCGCAAGAAGGTGGCTGCCCTTGCCCGCGCCGTGCTCTTCCGCCGCGTTCGCACGCTCCTGTTGCGCCCGGAAGGACCGGGGCTCGCTGCCAACACGCTGAACTTCGACTACGAAGTGCGGCCTGCCTCGGAGGTCTTCGACGATCTGCCCGACATCAGGATCGAAGGCGAAATGCTGGATCTGGCCAAATACATCATCAAAACCAAAAGCGGCGAGTTCGACCCCCACACGTTTGACGACCGTTACGACCAGGCATTGGCGGAACTCGTGCGGGCCAAGATGGAGGGCCGCGAGATCAAGCCGCCGAAACCGCCCAAGGAAACCAAGGTGGTCAACCTGCTTGAGGCTCTGCGCCAAAGCGCGGGAGCAGGCAAGGCACCGAAGAAGACGCGCGCCGGCACGCGCAAGAAGAGTGCTTCCGGCGAGCGCCGCAAGGCGGGCTGATGGCGCTCACCACCTATCGCAGGAAGCGGAACTTTTCAGCTACGCCCGAGCCTCCGGGTGAGGAGAAGGCTTCGCCGCGCGGCGATAGTTTCGTGATCCAAAAGCACGCCGCGCGCCGCCTTCATTACGATCTTCGGCTGGAGATGGATGGGGTTCTCAAGAGTTGGGCGGTCACGCGCGGGCCGAGTCTCGTGCCGGGCGAAAAGCGGCTTGCCGTCCATGTGGAGGATCACCCGCTCGATTATGGCGATTTCGAAGGGACCATTCCCAAGGGCGAATATGGCGGCGGGACCGTTATCGTCTGGGACCGCGGAAGCTGGTCTCCGATCGGTGATGCGAAAAAGGGTTATGCCAAGGGCCATCTGGAATTCGAATTGCACGGCGAGAAGCTGACGGGCCGCTGGCATCTGGTGCGCATGGCGAAGAAGCCGCGCGAGAAGAAGGAAAACTGGCTGCTCATTAAGGGCGAGGACGATGCCGCGCGCAGCGAGGCTGATCCGGATATTCTGGAGGAGCGCCCGGAGTCGGTGAAAACCGGACGGGTGATCGAAGAGGTGGAAGGCGAGGCGCCGGGCTGGTCGTCGAAGACCGGGCGGATCGAGCAGCCGGCGGAGGCAAAACCGGCGCGGAAGAAGCGCGCGACCAAGGCCGGTAGCGAGAAATCCGCTGGCGAGAAAATTTCGGTACCCAAGCGGGCGAAGAAAGCGGGCTATCCCGGCTTCATAGAGCCGGCGCTCGCCACATTGCGCAGCACGCCTCCGCCCGGCGGCAGGTGGTTGCACGAGATCAAGTTCGACGGCTATCGGCTGCAAGCGCATATCCGCGACGGCAAAGCGCGGCTATTGACGCGCAGCGGCCTCGACTGGACCGAAAAATTTGGGGACGCGATCGTGACCGCCTTGGGCAGCCTTCCCGTCCGGCAGGCCATTATGGACGGAGAACTGATCGTGGAGGGAGCGGGCGGCGCTTCGGACTTCTCCGCCCTCCAGGCAGCGCTATCCGAAGGTCGCGTCGACCGCATGGCGCTCTATCTGTTCGACCTGCTCTATCTTGACGGCTACGACTTCCGCCCCGTTCCGCTGGCTGAGAGAAAAGCCACCCTCCAGAAGCTCCTCGATGGCGCGCCACCAGTCCTGCGCTACAGCGAGCATTTCGAAGAGGATGGCGAGCTTGTTTTCCTCCATGCCTGCCGCCTGAGTCTTGAAGGCATTGTCTCGAAGGCCGGCGATGCGGCCTATCGTTCCGGGCGCGGCAAGGATTGGATCAAGTCGAAATGTTCCATGCGGCAGGAGTTCGTCGTCGCGGGTTACGTGCCATCCACCACCTCCAACCGCGCCATCGGTTCACTGGTGCTGGGCTATTATGAAAACGAGCGGTTGATATATGCCGGCCGTGTCGGCACCGGCTTCAGCCATGCGCTTGCGCAGGATCTTTTCAAGCGTCTGGATAAAATGCGCATCGCGAAAAGCCCCTTCGCAAAGAAGCTGACGTCTGAAGAAGCGCGCGGCGCGAAATTCGTGCGGCCCGAGCTCGTGGCGGAAGTGGAGTTTCGGACTTGGACAGCCGACAACTTGATCCGCCATGCCTCCTTCCGGGGTCTGCGGGAGGATAAAAGCGCGACGGATGTCACCCGCGAGACGAACCAATCCAAGCCCGCCGAGCGCGCGGCGCCTGCAATCAGGCTTACGCACCCGGACCGGATTTACTGGAAGGATGCCGGTGTCACCAAGCAGGGGCTCTCGGACTATTATGCGGAAGTCTGGCCGCGCATGGGTCCTTTCATCGTCAATCGTCCGCTGGCGCTTGTGCGCTGTCCCGATGGTGTTGAGGGCCAGTGCTTCTTTCAGAAGCATGCCTGGCGCGGTCAATCCCACGAGATCATGAAAGCCGTAGACCCGGAGGACGACGAGCCCATTATCGCCATCGATGGTCTGCCGGGCCTGATAGGGCTTGTGCAGGGCGGCACGCTGGAGATCCACCCGTGGGGATCGCAACTGGAGGATCTGGAGCGCCCCGACCTCATTAATATGGACCTTGATCCTGGCCCGGATGTCACCTGGCAGGACGTGATCGATGCCGCAAGGGAGGTGCGCGAGCGGCTGGCGCAAGCGGGCCTTGAAAGCTTTGTGAAGACGTCCGGCGGCAAGGGCCTGCATGTTGTGGCGCCGCTGAAGCCGCGCGCGGATTGGCCTGAGGTGAAGGCCTTCGCAAAGGGCATCGCCGATGCGATGGCTTCCGACACACCCGAGCGCTTCGTTGCCACCGTGACGAAAGCCAAGCGCAAGGGAAAGATCCTTGTCGACTATCTTCGCAACGGCAGGGGGGCGACGGCCGTCGCACCCTATTCCACACGGGCGCGGGCGGGGGCGGCGGTGTCGATGCCGCTGTTCTGGGAGGAACTGAGCCCCGCCATCACCGCCGATTATTTTACCGTGGCCAATGCTCCAACACGTTTGGCCGCCATTGGGAAGGACCCGTGGGAGGATTTTTGGCGGGCGGCGGTGCCGCTTGGCAGGAAGGCGCGCCGCGCCGCGTGAGTTTCACCTGCTCCGCTTCTTCTCCTCGGTGATGGAGCGCTTAAGCGCATCCATGATGCTGATGACGTTATCCGGTGGCTCCGGCTCATCTTCCTTCGTCTTCTTCCGCTGTGCAGGCTTTTTCCGCTTCTTCTGCTTGCTTTCTATGATTTCCTTCAGGCGCTCCTGAACCGGATCTTGCACCATTTCCGGGTCCCAGGTTTTTGTGAGGTCCTGGATCAGCGTTTCGATGAGGGAAACGAGACGCGACTCCACCTTCTTGTTCTCGAGATTGCCGAAAATATCCTTCGCATCGCGCACTTCATCGCCGTAGCGCAGCGTCCAGAGCACGATCCCCTTGTCCCGCGGCTGCAGGAGCACGGCTCTTTCGCGCCGGGAAAGCACCAGCCGGGAGATGCCGACCGTGTTTGTCGCCGCCATAGCCTCGCGGATGACGGCAAAGGCCTCCTGCGCTACCTCGTCATCCGGCATCAGGTAATAGGGTTTGTCGAACCAGACCCAGTCTATCGAATCGGCGGGCACGAACTCGTCGATGTCGATTGTGCGGGTACTATCGAGGCCTACGGCTTCCAACTCCTCATCTTCGAAGGTGACATATTTGCCTTCTTCGGTTTCATAGCCGCGGACCTCGTCCTCATCGGAAACCGGTTTGCCCGTTTCCGCATCGACATATCGGCTGCGAACCCTGTTTCCGGTTTCGCGGTTGATCGTATGAAAGCGGATTTTTTCACGGTCGCTCGTGGCCGGCGTCAGCGACACGGCGCAGGTGACGAGCGAGAGCTTCAAATAGCCCTTCCAATAAGGTCGTGGCGCCATAGGGCCCTCCAGAGGCACCTGACGGAAACGCATTTTGCTCAAGATGGTTTCGTGAGCGGCAGATCACTTCGTCCTCACCCGGCCGTCATCGACAAGTGAGGGTTCGCCAGCTAAGAACCTGTCTTCCAAAAGTCAGCTGCAGGCGCAGGACATAATGGAGATTTTTACGGGTCCAGGCCTCGTGGCGTTGCTGCAGGTCGTCGTGATCGACCTTGTTCTTGCCGGCGACAATGCGGTTGTCATCGGCCTCGCCGCAAACGGACTGGCTCCATCGCTAAGAACCAGGGCGATACTTGTCGGCATCCTTGCCGCCACCACGCTTCGCATCCTTTTTGCAACGATCGCGATAGAGCTTCTCCAGATCGTCGGGCTCGTTCTGGTGGGCGGCTTCCTGCTTCTTTGGGTTTGTTGGCGAATGTGGCGGGAAATCCGGTCCCATGCGAGCCTGCCGCAGGCGGAGCCCGGCGAAGGCAAGGCGGGCGGCAATCCAGGGGAGGCCCTTGTGCGCAAGACCTTTGCCCAGGCCGCGACCCAGATCGTGGTTGCCGATGTTTCCATGTCGCTCGACAATGTGCTCGCGGTTGCTGGCGCTGCGCGGGAGCATCCCACGGTTCTCATCGCGGGCCTGGCGCTCTCAATCGCGCTCATGGGGCTTGCGGCTTCCTTCATCGCGCGGCTGCTCGATCGCTATCGCTGGATCGCCTATATCGGTCTCCTGATCATCCTTTACGTGGCCCTGGAGATGATCTACCGCGGCTCGATGGAGGTCTCGGGACCGCTTGCCGCCGTTCTATGAAAACCTCGCGTGCAGTAGATCCCGGCCGCTCGATGACCGCGCCCCTTAACGCCATCGCCGCACCAGATTATCCGCTTTTTGTTCGAGGTGATGATTTTGCCCTTGCACCTGAACCTTGGAGCTTATAGGGCTTTCCGCGGTTCGGAGCGTAGCGCAGCCCGGTAGCGCACTTGACTGGGGGTCAAGGGGTCGTGGGTTCGAATCCCGCCGCTCCGACCATTTTCCTTTCCCTCAGTATTCCTGCCTGGTGCCTTTGCTCCAGCGCCATCATCCCCCAGATAATGCCCAGCAGCATATAGAAGTGCCGCCAGTGATCGGTGTCGATCACCCATCCGAGCAGAATATGGCCGAGGAAGACCACGAATGCGCAGAGGAGGTAGGGCTGCCACGGGCGGGCGCGAAAAAGGATCCGGAATGCGCCGGCCACTGTCCACGCAACGAGCGTAAGAAGCGCGGCAAAGCCCAACCACGAATAGTCGAGCAACGCCTTCAGCCAGATATTGTGCGTATCGACACCGTAAAGGACGCCGAACTGTAGCGGGCCGATGCCGAGCGGGTGTTCGGTCGCCAGCATGAAGCCGAGCGCGTGGCGCGCGAAGCGGCCAACCCGGTTGGCGTCATAATCCTGCACCAGCTGCGCGCGCTCGGAAAAGAGCTCGGCCACGGTCGGAATATTGACAATGATGATGAGTGCGACCGCCGCAATGGCAAAGGCGGCGATGCTCATGCCGAAGATTCGCAACCGCACAGCGCCGCGCCTGTTATGGATGAAGAGCGCGAGTGCAAGCATGACGGCTGATATTACAAAAAGCCCCCACGCCCCGCGCGAGAAGGAAAGAAAGATCCCCAGCGTGATGATGAGGAAAGGAGGGATCGCAAGCAGGACCGTGGCCGGCCGGCCGGTCAGGATGCGCTGAAGAAGATAGATGCCCGGCAGTGTGAGAAACGGGCCGAATACGTTCGGGTCCTCGAATACACCCGCCGCGCGGCCATATCGCGTGAACATCTCGGAGCCGGGAAATGCTTGGAAATAACCGAGAATGCCCACCAATGCGGTAATCACCGCCGCAGCAAACCACGAGCGGAAGATGACGGTCAGCACGCTTGGCTGCTGCTCCACCACCGCCGCGAAGAAGACGGAGGTGAGGGCGAGAAACAGCGAGACGGCCAGATAGAGCGGCACATCGCGTAGCCCCGGATCGGGAACCTGGCTGGCGGCCACGAGCCCGCCGAGATTGAAGAGAAGCAGAAGCACGAGAAGCGGCATCACGTGCCGGGAAAGCCTGAGCCCGAAAAGCGCCCATACCCCGATGAGGCCCACCATATAAATCTCGTAAGGCGCAGGCTCGCGAACCACAAAACCGGCAAGAAAGACACCCACCGCCAGCGCGCCCGCACGAATGAGTTCTTTCAGTCGCGCATCGATGGCAGCACGGGAAAGAGACATGCCCTCAGGTCTTGCTTGGCCGGGCGTGCTCAATAGGCGTTTCTCGTATCCAGAAGGCGAATCGGCGTCAGGAGCAGGATCTTGAGATCGAACCAGAGCGACCAGTTTTCGATGTAGTAAAGGTCGTATTCGATACGCTTGCGGATTTTCTCCTCCGTATCGAGCTCACCGCGCCAGCCGTTTATCTGCGCCCATCCGGTCACGCCTGGTTTCACGCGGTGCCGGGCGAAATAGCCGTCCACCACCTCGTCGAACAACCGGTTATGCGCCTCCGCCGCCACCGCATGCGGCCGAGGTCCTACCAAGGACAGGCTGCCGAAGAGCGCGTTGAAGAATTGCGGCAGCTCATCGATCGAAGTCTTGCGAATGAACCGGCCGACGCGCGTCACGCGCGGGTCGCCCCTGGTGACG
This sequence comes from Chelativorans multitrophicus, assembly GCF_011317445.1. Classification (GTDB taxonomy): domain Bacteria; phylum Pseudomonadota; class Alphaproteobacteria; order Rhizobiales; family Rhizobiaceae; genus Chelativorans; species Chelativorans multitrophicus. The sequence continues at coordinate 382,871 of NZ_JAAAPL010000001.1, read as the reverse complement.
GGCTTTCGCGCGGTGGGATCGCTGGCTTCCACATACATGGAGCGGAATTTGTAGACCTCGATCTCCTCGTTGTTGAAGCCATGCCGCCGCTGCTTGAAGATCACTGGGCCCTTGCTGTCGAGCTTGATGGCGATCGCCGTTGCAAGCATTACCGGCGAAAAGACGATGATGCCCATCAGGCTGAAAACGATATCGAAGGCGCGCTTGGCGACCGAATCCCAGTCGTTGATCGGCCTGTCGAAAATATCGAGCATCGGCACCGCGCCGATATAGGAATAGGCGCGGGGCCGGAACCGCAGATGGGTCGAGTGGGCCGAGAGCCGGATATCGATCGGCAGCACCCAGAGCTTGCGTAACAGCGTTAGCACGCGTGCCTCGGCAGTGATCGGCAGAGAGACGATCAGCATGTCGATGCGTGCAATGCGTGCAAATTCGATGAGCTCATCGATATTGCCGAGTTTCGGATAGCCCGCAACGACCGGCGGGGAGCGGGTTTCATCCCTGTCGTCGAAGATGCCGCAGATGCGGATATCATTATAGGGCTGTTGCTCGATGGAGCGGATAAGGTGTTCGGCATTCTTGCCGCCGCCCACAAGCACAGCACGCCGTTCCATCCGCCCGTTGCGCGCCCATCTTCGGATGAGCCGCGACGCGATAAGGCGAAGGACAAGCAGAAGTGCCAGCCCGCTGAGATACCAGATGCCGAGCCAGAACCGCGAAAATTCCTCGGAAATCTTCAGGAAGAAGAGCGCGAGCGTAAGCAGCGCGAAGGTCGCCGACCAGATGAGCAGGATGCGTCCTGCCTGTGTGACGGGGTTGCGAAGCGCCGGCATCTGGTAGCAGTCGGAGAACTCCATAAGGATGACTGCCAGAAGCGACACGGCGAGGATGACGATGGGATAATGCCAGGAAAGGTGAGTGCCGAGCCCCACATGCACCGCATAGATTTGAAGCCCCGCAACAAGCAGTGCCCCAAATTCGATGAGGCGCATGACACCGCTCACCATGACGGGAGACATGGTGTCGCGACGATATTGCTGGGCCACCTGCCGTGCAATTTTGCTCAGCACGGGGCGTGGGCGCCGCTGATGCGGCTCCTCGGTCGGCCCGCCCTCGGGCGTAAAACGATGCTTTCGTTCGGCGTTGTTCATTTCCCCACGCCCAATTTAGCTGTCGTTAACATCCAAGGCTAAAGAAAACCTTGAGAATTCGCCGGGCAGTCTAAGTTCCTTAGCAGATTAGACGCTCTCGGTCTTAAGCGTCTTGCGGTATATGGTCTCGATATGCTCCGCCATGACGTCCACACCAAAGCGGGCCCTGAGATCGCTCGCGCTGGGCATGAAGCGGCGGTAGGCTGCTTCGTCGGCAAGCGCGGCGGCCATCTTCGCGGAAAGCGAGGAAACGGACGGCCAGACGAGGGCAGGGGAGCCCTCGCCGAAGACCTCGGGAATGCCGCCGACCGCGGTTGCGATCAGCGGCTTTCCAGCCGCCAGCGCCTCCAGCACGATGTATGGCATCGCCTCCGCGCGCGAGGGCACCACCATCGTGCGGCCGAGTGCAAATGCCTCGCGGGCGGGCATGGCCGGGTGGAAGGTGATCCGCTGTCCGAACCCGAGCGCCTTCGCCTGGGCCATGTATTTGGGGAGATCGTCGCCGTCCCCCACCATCACCGCCTTTAGCTGCCGGCCTGTTTTGCTCTCGGCCTCCTTGAGCGCATTGATGAAGAGATCCGGCCCCTTAAGGTCGCGCATCATGCCGATGTAAAGGAAGTCCGCGGCGTCGGGGACATCGATCACCGGCGTGAATTCAGCGGCTTTGAGCCCGTTATAGACCAGGCTTGATGGCGCGCGCGGCTTGCCGATCTTCTTCTCGTAGGCCCGCTGCTCGTAAAGTGAAACGAAGAAGATGTGGTCCGTGATGTTCCCCATCAGCCGCTCGAGGCCGAAGAAGAATCGCCCGGCGGGGCTCCTGGCGTCATAGTGGAGGCTTCCGCCATGGGGAGAATAAATACGGGCGACCTTGCGCCCTGACGCCCGCAGCGCGGTGCCGAACAGCCGGGCATAGGCGCCGCCCTTTGCCCCGTGCCCGTGCAGCACGTCCGGACGCAACCGCCGAATGATTTTCAGCGTCTGGAGTGCCGCCGTAACGTCGCCGGGACCAAGATGCCTCTGCATGGGTGTGCGGGAGACCCCGAGGGGTAGTTTTGCTGAAATCTCGGCGAAAAGCCGGTCCTCATAAGCGCCGCCGGTTGTGGAATCGCAAACGATTCCGACGTCGTGGCCAGCAGCAACCTGAGCCTCGCTGAGATCTCTCACGTGGCGGAAAATGCCGCCGACCGGCGAACGAAAGCAATGGACGATGCGCAAGAGCTTAGCGTGGGGCCAAATGCATCAGAACAGCCGCTCTCTGATATAGATGGTATCGCCCGGAAGCAACGGGTCGGAGATAAGCACCCTGCCGGTCATGACGCGTCCGTTGATCTCGCGTGTGATATCGACGGTGCCTTGATAAGCGCGTGGGGTGAAGCCGCCCGCGGCTGCGATTGCCTTTTGAACCGTCATGCCCGGCACATAGGAATATTGGCCCGGCGCGCCGATCTCGCCCATGATGAAGACCGGACGATAGCGGTCGACCTCTACGGTCACATTCGGATCGCGGAGATAGCCGGCACGCAGCTTTTCAGCGATCGTCTGCTCAATCTGTTTCAATGTGCGCCCGCGCGCTGGAACCGAGCCGATAAGGGGAAAGGCGATATAGCCGGCCTGGTCGACGCCGTAGGTATTGGAAAGATTCTCCTGATCGAAAACGGTGATGCGCAGGCGATCGCCCGCATCAAGAATATAGGGTTGGTAGAGCGCCTTGTGGAAGGCTGGTGGGGCTGGACGATAGCCCGAACATCCCGCCAACAGGCCTGCGGCGATCAGCATCGTCAGGAGTGGGAACTGAGTCTTCATAAGCAACGGGCCAAATCCAACAATGCTCGCCTATTAGCAAGCCTCCATACTTCCTCCTTATCCGATGATTAGGGTTAATGGCCGGTTAAGCGGATTCTACTCCCTGCTTAACCTTGCAGTTACCATAGACATTTACCATTCGCGCATTGGCGAGGCCGGAGTTTTGTGCATGAAGAGGGGTGAAATCTTGGCCGACGACGTTGACGTCGATCTTCCACGGCTGTTCACGAGCCTCCGCCGTGACTGGGTGCGCATTTTATTTATCTCGCTCGCCATCACTGCCGTGGTCTTCTTGCTCCTCTTGCTGGCGACCCCGCTCTACCGGGCGGAGACGCGCGTCCTGATCGAATCGCGTGAATCGGTCTACACGCGGCCCCAGGGGGTGGCGGCAGATGAGCGCGCGATTCTCGATCAACAGGGTGTCGCCAGCCAGGTGCAGGTCATCACCTCCACGGATATCCTTACCCAGGTTGCGCGCGACCTTGATCTTGCGAACCACAGCGAGTTTGCCGGCACCCAGCCAACGCTGCTGGATCGGCTGTTGATGTCAGTGGGCGCAAAGAGCGGGGCCGAAACGCCGCCGGAACAGAGATTGCTATCGCAGTTCCGCAAAAACCTGACCGTTTACCAGGTGGAGAATTCGCGTGTCATCGTCATCGAATATTCCTCAGCCTATCCAGAGCTTGCCGCCAGCGTGCCCAACGCTATCGCGGATGCCTATGTGGCGAGCCTGAAGGCCGCCGAGTCGCAATCGAACACGGATGCCACGCGTTGGCTGGAGCCGGAAATCGAGGATCTGCGAGAGAGAGTAAGGGAAGCCGAAGCCAGGGTTGCGGAGTTCCGCGCCAACTCCGATCTTCTGATCGGGCAGAACAACACGGTGCTCGCCACGCAGCAGCTGGCCGAGCTTTCGAGCGAGCTCTCCCGTGTGCGGGCCAACAGGTCGGCGACGGAGGCACGGGTAGAGAGCGTCCGCGCCGCGATTGAAGGCGGCGGTTCGATCGACACCATCCCGGAAGTGCTTGCTTCTCCCTTGATTCAGCGGCTGCGTGAGAGGCAGATCGAGCTTCGGGCACAGATTGCGGACTTGTCCACCACCTTATTGGGGGGGCATCCGCGCATCCGTGCGCTGCAATCGCAACTCGCAGACCTGGATGGCCAGATTCGGGCCGAAGCCGGCAAGGTGCTGGATGGTTTGGAAGCCGAAGCCGAAGCCGCGCGGCGCCGCGAGGTGGATCTTACGGCTGAATTGAACAGGCTGAAGGTCGAGTCCGCCCGCGCTGGCGAACAACAGGTGGATCTGCGCGCCCTGGAACGGGAGGCAACAGCCCAGCGCGAACTGCTTGAATCCTATCTGACGCGCTACAGGGAGGCCGCGGCCCGTGGCGAACGTGATTATCTGCCGGTCGATGCGCGGGTGTTCTCGCGTGCGGTGGTCCCGCAGGAGCCTTATTTCCCGAAAGTCCTCTCTCTCACGATTGCCGCTTTCGCCGCCTCTCTTCTGGCAATGATAATCTTTACCTTGCTAAGGGAATTGTTCAGCGGCCGTGCCATGCGGCCGGCCGAGGCTTATGTCCAGACTGGCAGCGAGGTAGTTGCCGAGCCGGCCGCGCCCAGATCGATCGAACGCCCATCAGTTGGAACAACGGCTTCTCAGCCCGCGCTCTCTGAATCGGCTCCGGTGCGCATGGCGGCGCGGATGGCAGCCACGGCAGCAAAGAGCACCCCGGCCAGGCTTGGTGAGGTCGATATCGCGGCGGCCGCCGAGGCGCTTATTTCAAAGGGCATCATTCGAGCCATCTTCGTTTCTCCCGAGGGGGACGAAGCTGCGGCCACCGCAGTGCTCGTAGCGCGGGAAATGGCCGATGCGGGCCTACGTGTCATCCTTCTCGATCTGACTGTCTCCGGCGCTGCCACGGCCCCCATGCTGGAGACCAGCTCATATGCGGGGATCACCAATCTTCTGGCGTCGGAAGCACAGTTTGCCGACGTCATCCATGCCGACCTTTATTCCAGCTGCCAGATCATTCCGGTGGGTACGGCCGATCCGGAAAAGGCCATGCGCGCCTTTGACCGGCTGCCCATCATCATGAATTCACTCGCCATCGCTTACGACGTGGTGGTGGTTGAATGTGGGGCGGCTGAAGCCGGCGTGGTGCAAACGCTTATGGATGAGGATGCGCAGGTGCTCGTGAGTGTCCTCGACCCCGGGGAAAAGCGTGTTGCGGACGCGGCCGCTCAGATCAGGGAGAAAGGGCTCGGAAAGCCCATTCTCGTGTCTCCTGTCGGGTATGTACCCCCCGCTGCCCCGCCGGACCGGGATGTTGCCTAGGCGCTAATTTTCCTGAGCCTGGGATTTGGCCGACATCTGCCGCGCGCGCCGCGCAAGCTTTGCTAGCGTCGGGTTTTGCTTGATCGCGCGCTTGACCCCCGCCACCGCAAAATTTGCTTGTGCTGCGGCGCGTCCGAGCGGCGTCAAACCGATGAAGACATCCGCATGTCTGGTTTCAACGTCACACCAAAGGCGTTTGTAAAGCTCGTCTCCAACGCCAAAATCGTAGAAGGCAAGCCCTTCTGCGGCAGCTTCCGCGATGTTCTCATAGAACAGGAAGTCGCCCGGGCTGGCATAGGCAAGCTCGTCTTCGCAGAAGGTGCTGATTTCGCAGATGATGCTTTCGGCCGTCCGGCTCGAGCAGGTAATCGCGCGGATTTTCCCCCCCACCTCAAGGGCATGGAGGAAGAATGAAGGCTGCGGCTCTTCAAGCGCGGAGACGAAAAGCCGACGGAAGCTCGCGCGGACCTGGTCCGAGCCGAAAATATCATGAACTCCCATGCGGTTGAGGCGGACGCTTTTCCAGGCGAATAAGAGCTCGAGGACTTCTTCCACCTCCTCCTTGGAGGCGGCTGTTAGGCGGCGGTAACCGCCTGCTGCTTCCATTTGCCGAAGTTGGCGCCTTCTGCGCCGGCGCTTGTCTCTGAGGAGCTTATCGAACCCTTCGGAAAGGTCGACGGCCAGCGACACGTTGGGGCTGGCGCTGTGGGGAAACGCCAGCAGTGGGTTGGCGCATTGCTGAAAAGCCTCCCGCTGCCGCTCGAAGGCAAGCATGTCTATTTCTGGGCGGCCTGATTGAAGTGCGCCGATCAAGGCGCGCACCGCCGCGGCCTGGTCTGCGCCATCGGCAAAGGCATTTGGGTTGACGGCGGGAAAATTGCCGTTGGCATGCCGCCCTCCGGCAAAACGCGCGATGCGCAGAGGGCCTATGGCAACCACTTCCAATGCGAGCGCTAACGCAGGTGCGCCCCTGCGCTGGATGAGCGCAATCAAGCCGTTACGGCCCTGACCCCGAAGCCAGGCTCTTGCCCAAAGAGGACTTTGCGGAGGCGCAAAGACGGCGCCCTGACAGGCAGATCGATAGGCCTCCAGCGCCTCTTCTTCCGCAACCAGAATCCGGGCCGAATAGCCGCCCAACCCGGCCGCGGATCTCTCCTGAGCGGCAGGCTGCGCATCTTTCCGTGGTTGGCTTTCGCCCTCAACCATCCTCGATCCTGACAATCCGGTTGCACCCCAACGTGCCAGCAAATGACCAGAAAATGGTGAACAGCGGCGTGCGGATTGCTCCAGTTGGCGCTTAGTTCCCGCGCCGCCTGGGCTTTCCTTCCATCCACTTAACCAGCGCCATGGCGGGAAGCACCCAAAGCAGCCCCGTAACCAGATAGAAGGCGAGGTGAACGAGCGCGCTTTTGTCCGCAAGCTGCGCCACGGCGAAAGCCGTCGAGACGATGGCGTAAACGACCACCAGCAAGACCAGAAGAAGCATGCCGATCAGTTTTTTCAGTCTTATTGGCATCGCGATTACCTTTCGAGAGGTCGCAATAACGCAAACAACGGCCCTTCGACAGGCCTATAATGCCGCATCCCGCAGGGCGACCGCATGTCGCGCGGGGAAAACTTGCAAGCGGGGCGACTTTGGTCCACCTAACGGCAAACCGCCGGACACACAAATGGTCGCCGCTACCGAGTTTCCTGTTTCTCCTATGCTGACCGATGCCGCACGCCGCAACCGCCTCTGGGTTCGGATCTGGCTTTACTGCGTCATCGTCACCCTCTTCGCGATAGTGCTCGTCGGCGGTGCCACGCGCCTCACCGATTCCGGCCTTTCCATCACGGAGTGGAAGCCTATTCACGGAGTCATCCCGCCGCTTGGCGAGGCGGAATGGGCGGAAGAGTTCGCCAGATATCAGCAGATCCCGGAATATGAGCAGATCAACAAGGGCATGAGCCTGGAGGAGTTCAAGGGCATCTTCTGGTGGGAGTGGGCGCACCGCTTGCTCGCGCGCGGCGTGGGCTTCGTCTTCGCCCTGCCGCTCCTCTTCTTCTGGGTGACCGGTCGGCTGGAACGCCACCTAAAGCCGAAGCTCCTGGGCATCCTGGCCTTGGGCGGGCTGCAGGGGGCAGTGGGATGGTGGATGGTGGCCTCCGGGCTTTCCGAGCGCGTTGATGTCAGCCAGTATCGGCTGGCCACGCACCTCACCATTGCCTGCCTCATCTTTAATGCCACCATGGCGGTGGCGCGCGGCCTGGCACCGCACAGCGGGAAACCCGCGCTCGATTCGACCCGCCGCTTCGCCTTCTGGCTCGTCGTCGCCGTGCTCGTGCAGATCTATCTTGGAGGGCTTGTCGCGGGGCTGGACGCCGGCATGGCCTATAATACCTGGCCGCTCATGGATGGGGCCTTGGTACCCCAGGGCCTGTTCGAGCATCGTCCAGCTTGGGTGAACCTCTTCGAAAATCCCAAAACCGTGCAGTTTGTGCACCGTCTTGGGGCCTATGTCGTCCTCCTGCTGGCTTTGTGGCATGCGATTGCCACTTTGCGCGCCGAGCCCGACTCAACCCATGCGCGCAGGGCTGTCCTTCTCTTCCTTTTGGTATGCGTGCAGGCAGCGATCGGAATCGCGACGCTTCTCATGGTGGTGCCAATGGATGTGGCGCTTGCCCATCAGGCGATGGCGTTGATCGTGCTTGGCTTTGCCACCGCCCACTGGCGTGCAACCAGGGGCGCCTATCCGTTCATGCAGGCGGCCGCTTAGTTCTTTAGCAGCAGAATTCGGCTTTCGCCGCTGAGGCGCATACCGACGAAGCGGGCGCGAGCGGCCGCGGAGCATTCGTCAGCGGAGCCCGGAAAGCATCAGGTCGAGATTCTGCACGGCAGCGCCCGACGCGCCCTTGCCGAGATTGTCATAGACAGCCAAGAGCAGCGCCTGCGCCCGCGCATCATTGGCGAAGACGTAGAGCCGCATGGTATTCGTGTCGTTGTAGCGCTCGGGCTCGATTTCCGGCGAACGCTCGATGGCCTGGAACGGCGCAACCTCGACGGCGCTCCCCTCGATGCCCGCATAGTGATCGGCTATGGCCGCATGCAGCTCCTCGCCTTTGGGCACGCGGGGAAGGTGGCCGAGCTGAAGCGGCACCATAGTGATCATGCCCTGGGCAAAATTGCCGACCACCGGCTGCATCAGCGGGTCGCGCGCAAGCTTGGCGTAGGTGCGCAGCTCCGGCAGGTGCTTGTGGCTGAGTGTGAGGCCGTAGGGGAAGAATTCCGGCGCGTCCTCGCCCTTGCCCTCATAGTCCTCGATCATCGAGCGGCCGCCGCCGGAATAGCCGGTAATGCCGTTGATCGTGACCGGGAAATCCGCTGGCAGCAGACCGGCGGAGACGAGCGGACGCAGAAGGGCGATTGGACCCTGCGGCCAGCAGCCGGGATTGGCGACACGCTTCGCCTGCGCAATGGCCTTGGACTGGCTCTTGTCCATTTCGGGAAAGCCATAGGCCCAGCCTTCGCTCACGCGGTACGCGGTGGAGGCGTCGATCACGCGCGTCGTGTCGTTCGCGATGAGCGAGACGCTTTCGCGCGCCGCATCGTCCGGCAGGCAGAGAATGGCTATATCGGCCGCGTTCAGGAACTCTGCGCGGGCGGCTGGGTCCTTACGCCGCTCCACGGGGATCGAGAGGAGTTCGATATCCCTGCGCTCTCCAAGGCGGGCGCGGATCTGGAGCCCCGTGGTGCCGTGTTCGCCGTCGATGAAGATCTTTGCCGTCATATTGTTCGCGCCCGAAAAAGAGTCAGCCTTCAAATGGTTGAGAAGCGTTCCGGAATCAATCCGAAAACTTCTTGAACCATAACTTGAGGATTATGGCCGTCGCTTCTCCGCCAGAAGCCCCAGATAGTGCATGGCGATGGAGGCCCCGGCAATGGCCGTGACATCGGCATGGTCATAAGGGGGCGAAACCTCCACCACGTCAGCACCCACGATGTTGAGCCCGCCGAGCTGGCGAAGGATGGAGAGCATCTTCGCTGTCGAAGGCCCGCCCGCAACCGGCGTGCCCGTGCCCGGCGCAAAGGCGGGGTCCAGGCAATCGATATCGAAGGTGATATAGGCCGGCGCGTCGCCCACCCGCTCGGCGATCATGCGCGCGATTTCGGCGGCACGAATTTCCTCAAGGTCGTAGCCATGCACGATCTTGAGGCCGCAATCCTCCGGCGCATGGGTGCGGATGCCGACCTGGATGGAGCGGGCGGGATCGATCACGCCGTCCCGTACCGCCCGCCCGACGAAGGAGCCGTGGTCGATACGGTTGCCGTCGTCCCACCAGGTGTCCTGATGCGCATCGAACTGGACGAGGGCGAGGGGTCCGTGTCGGGCCGCATGTGCCCTGAGCAGCGGCCAGGTGACGAAATGGTCGCCGCCGAGTGTGACGAGGAAGGCGCCCGATTCCAGGATCTTCGAAGCCTCGGTCTCTATGGCCGCGGGAGTAAGGTCGTGACGGCCATAGTCGAGCAGGCAATCGCCATAGTCGACCACGGCGAGCGTATCGAACAGATCGAGGTGAAACGGGTATTGCGGGTCGTTGTCGAAGATGACGGAGGCGCGGCGGATCGCCTGCGGCCCGAAGCGCGCGCCCGGCCGGTTCGAAACCGCGGCATCGAACGGTATGCCCCACACCACGGCATCCGCGCCCTTCACATCCTTTGTGAATTTGCGGCGCATGAAGGAGAGGGCGCCCGCGTAAGTCGGGTCGCCGGCGGCTCCCGTGATCTGCCGCGCGGTGAAGGCGTGGTCGATGGTCTTGGATGGCATCGCGGTAACTCCCTCCGAAAAGGCCGCCTATGGCTATGGGGGGCTTTGCGTGCGTGCAACAAAAAAGCGGGCCGAAGCCCGCTTTTTCCGTCCTGTACTGGTAAAGCGCCTTAGCGCTTCGAGAACTGGAAGGAACGGCGAGCCTTGGCGCGGCCGTACTTCTTGCGCTCCACCACGCGGGAATCGCGCGTAAGGAAACCACCCTTCTTCAGCACGGCGCGAAGCTCCGGCTCGTAGAAGGTGAGGGCGCGGGAAATGCCGTGACGCACGGCGCCCGCCTGGCCGGACAGGCCGCCGCCCACCACGGTGGCGACGATGTCATACTGGCCGTTGCGGTTCGTCGCGACGATCGGCTGCTGCAGGATCATCTGCAGCACCGGACGGGCGAAATATTGGGTGAACTCCTTGTCGTTCACCAGGATCTTGCCCGAGCCCGGCTTCACCCACACGCGGGCGATGGCGTTCTTGCGCTTGCCGGTTGCATAGGCGCGCCCATGGGCATCGAGCTTCTGCACGTGCACCGGAGCGGCCGGCTGCTGCGTTGCTTCACGCGTCGCTGCACCGAGCTCCTGGAGGGAATTGATTTCAGCCATAGGGGCTAGCCTCTCGCATTCTTCTTGTTCAGAGCGGCGATATCCACCTTCTCGGGATTTTGCGCGCTGTGGGGATGTTCGCTGCCTGCATAGACGCGCAGGTTCTTCATCTGGCGGCGTCCGAGCGGCCCGCGCGGGATCATGCGCTCCACTGCCTTCTCGACCACGCGTTCGGGAAACCGGCCTTCGAGGATCTGGCGCGCCGTGCGCTCCTTGATGCCGCCGGCATAGCCCGTATGCCAGTAATAGGTCTTGTCCTGATACTTCTTGCCGGTGAAGACCACCTTGTCGGCATTGATGATGATGACGTTGTCGCCATCGTCCACATGGGGGGTGAAGGTGGGCTTGTGCTTGCCGCGCAGGCGGTTGGCGACGATGGTTGCGAGACGGCCGACGACGAGACCCTCGGCGTCGATCAGCACCCACTTCTTCGTCACTTCCGCAGGCTTCTGCGAGAAGGTTTTCATGGTTCTTTCCGCTTCTGTTGGACCTTGCCGCACGGACAAGGCGTTTCTTGTTGCTTGCCGATGGCCGAATGGCCCTCGAAACCCGGCTGATGCCATGGTCGCGCGCTTATACGGGGGCCATCTCAGGAAGTCAAGTGAGGGTAGCTCCACTTCACCATGAATAGTCTTGTAAGATCAATGGCTTACAAAGGAGGTAATAAGATACCGCAACAATTTGGCGCTGTGGAACGGAAATGCGGCCGCAGTTTTGCGGCCTATCAGCCCGCTCATGGTCCGGCAGGCTGTGATCTGGCCTTTTCCCGGCTGATCTGCACGCAGCCCTATGTTAGGGAAAAGGCAAAGAGGAGAAAGCGCAATGAAGATGGAGCCGCGCATTTCCGTTATTACCCTCGGCGTGGACGATCTGGATCGCGCCGCCCGTTTCTATGAGGCGATGGGGCTGGAGCGAAACGGGAAGATTACCGAAGGCGTGGCCTTCTTCCAGATGGGCGGCATGATCCTGGCGCTATGGCCGCGCGAGGAGCTTGCAGCCGATGTCGCCAACGAGAATTATCGCCGCGGGAGCGGGGCAAAGCCGGATTTTTCTGGCGTCGCGCTCGCCTACAACACGCGTTCGGAAGCGGAGGTGAGGCTCATCCTGAAGCAGGCAGAGAAGGCGGGCGGTCGCATCCTCAAGCCCGCCCAGCGCGCTTTCTGGGGCGGCATGCAGGGCTATTTCGAGGATACCGAGGGCAATCTCTGGGAAGTGGCGCATAACCCGGATTTTCCGCTCGACGCAGAAGGGCGTATCACGCTTCCGGAATGAACCACGATTCCTACGACGACAGCTACATCGCCGGCATTCTGGGCAGCGTGAAGACCATCGCGGTGCTCGGCGCATCCCCTAAACCCGGCCGTCCCAGCCACGGCGTCATGAATTTTCTCGGGAGGAATGGATATCGCATTTTCCCCGTTAATCCGGGTCAGGAGGGCAAGGAGATCGCGGGTGCGATGACCTATGCCCGGCTGGCCGAGCTTCCTGAGCCGGTGGACATGGTCGATGTCTTCCGCGCGCCCGCCGCCATTCCCGGCGTTGCGGAGGAAATTCTGGCCATGGACCCGCTGCCCAAAGTGGTCTGGATGCAACTCGGGATCCGTGATGATTCCGCAGCCGCACGGCTTGAGGAAAGGGGCATAAAGGTGGTGATGAACCGCTGCCCGGCCATCGAAATCCCGCGTCTTGGGCGCAAGCTCGGCTGAAAGGAGGGTTTGGGCATTTCCTCGCGCGGCCCAAATGTCCGTTCGTTCCAATCAGCCCGGCAACACACGGCCATCACCGGGGCAATCCGGCATCTTATTTCTCCGCCTGCCCGATATTCGGGCAAATCTTCTTTGCCCAGCTCCGGGCTCTTTGTATTGATTACGTAACGAGCATGCTCAACGAAGGAAACGCCATGACCGAACGCACCCCCGGCTTCAACACGCTTGCGATCCACGCTGGCGCTCAGCCCGACCCGACCACGGGCGCCCGTGCAACGCCGATCTATCAGACCACCTCCTATGTCTTCAATGACGCGGAGCATGCAGCATCGCTGTTCGGCCTGAAAGCTTTCGGCAACATCTATACGCGCATCATGAACCCGACGCAGGCGGTGCTCGAGGAGCGGGTGGCTGCGCTCGAAGGCGGCACCGCGGCGCTAGCCACCGCATCGGGCCATGCGGCGCAACTTTTGGTGTTCCACACGCTCATGCAGCCGGGCTGCAACTTCATCGCAGCCAGAAAACTCTACGGCGGCTCGATCAACCAGTTCGGCCATGCCTTCAAGAATTTCAATTGGGAAGTCCGCTGGGCGGATCCCGACGACATCTCGTCCTTCGAAAACCAGATCGACGGCAACACCCGCGCCATTTTCGTGGAAAGCCTGGCCAATCCCGGCGGCACGTTCGTGGATCTGGAGAAGATCTCCGAAGTGGCCAAGCGCCACGGCCTGCCCTTCATCGTCGATAATACCATGGCCTCGCCCTATCTCTTGCGGCCGATCGAGCACGGGGCCGATATCATCGTCCACTCGCTCACCAAATTCATGGGAGGCCATGGCAATTCGATCGGCGGAATACTGGTGGATTGCGGCACATTCGACTGGTCGAAATCCGGCAATTATCCGGCGCTGTCCCAGCCGCGGCCCGAATATGGCGGCATGGTGCTGCACGAAACCTTCGGCAATCTTGCCTTCGCCATCGCGGCGCGCGTGCTGGGTCTGCGCGATTTCGGCCCTGCGATTTCGCCCCAGAACGCCTTTCTGATCCTCACCGGGATCGAGACGCTGCCGCTGCGCATGCAGCGCCATTGCGACAATGCCCTCAAGGTGGCCGAGTGGCTGCAGAAGCATCCCGCTGTGGCCTGGGTTTCCTATCCAGGGCTGCCGGAGGATCCGAACCACGCGCTCATGCAGAAATATTCCCCAAAGGGCGCCGGCGCGGTCTTCACCTTTGGCTTGAAGGGGGGCTATGAGGCAGGCGTGAAGGTGGTTGAGGGTGTGGAGCTCTTTTCACACCTCGCCAATATCGGTGACACCAAGTCACTCATCATTCATCCGGCCTCGACCACCCATCGCCAGCTCTCCGACGATCAGAAGATCGCGGCCGGCGCTGGACCTGATGTGGTCCGGCTCTCGGTCGGTATCGAGGATGTGGAGGACATCATCGCCGATCTGGAGCAGGCGCTCTCAAAGCTTTGATACCGGGGCGCTTCCTCCCGCTCCCACACGGCCGGGAGGAAGCGCTGCGAACTTCAATCGAGGCGAGCGGCCGCTTCCGTCGCAGGCTCTTTCTAAGAGAGATCAAATCGCCGACACGCGGAAATTCGATCCTGTCGCGTCCCATGAACTTCGTATTGAGAGCGATGTGGAGGCCCCAGAAACTATTGTCGTTGATGGAGGTGCGCTCAGGCCCGTCCAGGACGGCTGTCGACTTGATCTCATCCCCGGCAAGCGCCGTGATGATTTGCAGGGGCCGATTGTCGCTTGGCACGAAGATGCAAGGGCCGGATTTCAACGCTTCTCTTATCATGGGCTTGACCACCTCATAGAATTCGGCCTGCCGCATGAACTGCACCCGTTCCGCTATGTCTCCCGGCCCCCAGAACTCGGCCGGAACAGTGCCCGAGCGCGGAAGGGAAGTGGCTTCGGGGCGGTGGCCGCTGAGCTCTTGAAGAAGGTGGCGTACGGGAATTGTCCGATCCGAGCTGAGGTCTTCTCTCAGCCTGGCAAATATATGCCCAGCACTCTCCGGGTGTTGCACCTCACTGCCGTTTACGACGAGGACGGCCGCGCGGATGGGATCGGATAATGCGTCTTTATATCTGAGCGCCGATTCTATATTCGCCCTCTCCCCGGCGGAAAGAACGGCGCTTGAAGACGCCAATAATTTTCCGGCTTGGGTCTCAAACCTGTTGAGCGCTTCCAAAAGGGCATGGCAAGTGGCTCTGCCGGTAATTCTGGGTGTCAGGATCTTCAGAATGTCTGCTCGGGCGGTAATAGGAAGTTGTTCCGCTTCCTGCAGCACTCGGTTAAATTCATGGGCGGTCCGAACGCTCCGTGCGCCGTGCTCAATCCTGTCGACCTCCAGCAGGGAAGTGACCTTGCCGCGGATCTGCTTGTTCGTGAGCGCCAGCGCGCTCAAGTTGCCTGCATAGCGGCCAATTTTCTGCAGGGCCTTGGCAGGCATATTTTCCAGGCTGGGACCAGGAGGGCTCGCCGCGGCCGCCGAAGAACGAGCGGGAACATGCATATTGTGACCTCGAAAAAATTAAGTTCGAAATATTGCTTAAATCCTGAGGAGATCTGCCTGTGGATCCTGCTACTTGTCACGCAGACTGGACGAAATCTGATCCGCCGGGCATCGCCTGTTCCCCAAAACGCCGGAGATTTCCTATCATGCCATCTGATTGGAGCAATTCCGCTTTTCTTATGGTCCGATAGCGGCAGCCGGCCGCGCCTTGCTGCCTCTCCCCAAAAGTCCGCGAGCTTGCGTTGCTGCCGGTCTTGCGCAATAGCAAGTTGCCATCCTATCTAGGGGCATCAAGACTCCATCACTGGAGTGATGGATACCAGCTTCGAAGGAACCCCCATGAAGAATCCCGTCGAGACCGCGATGAATCTGGTGCCCATGGTCGTCGAGCAGACGAACCGCGGCGAACGGGCTTATGATATCTTTTCGCGCCTTTTGAAGGAGCGAATCATCTTCATAACCGGGCCGGTCGAAGATGGCATGGCCACTCTCGTATGCGCACAGCTTCTGTTCCTGGAGGCGGAAAACCCGAAAAAGGAGATCGCGCTTTACATCAATTCGCCGGGTGGCGTCGTGACCAGCGGGATGGCGATCTACGATACGATGCAGTTCATTCAGCCGCCGGTCTCGACGCTTTGCATCGGACAGGCAGCCTCCATGGGCTCGCTCCTGCTCTGCGCCGGGCACAAGGACATGCGCTTCGCTACGCCGAACGCCCGCGTCATGGTGCACCAGCCCTCCGGCGGCTTCCAGGGCCAGGCCTCCGATATCGAGCGCCATGCCCAGGACATCATCAAGCTGAAAAGACGCTTGAACGAGATCTATGTTAAGCACACGGGACAGGACTACGACACGATCGAGCGGACGCTCGACCGTGATCATTTCATGACCGCTGACGAAGCACAGGCCTTTGGCTTGGTGGACAGGGTGATAAGCGAGCGCGAGGCGATCGAGGCTCCACGAACCTCGTGATCGCCCGCAAACGTGACGCAGCGTAGGGCGGAGGCTGTCCAGCCCCTCCTGGAATCGCAAGACCCCATTTATCAAAATCGGTGGCTTTGCGTCATTTCTGTCACATTTTCCTGTTCCCTAAGCGCCGGCAACCGCCTAGGTTAAGGCAATGTTGAGTTTCAACAGCCTAGGTTTTTCTGGGAACCAGAATCGTTGCCGCGCCTTCGGATTTGTGTTTCGTTCGGAAGATGCGGATGGGAGGGATGACGGAGCGACCTTGCGGTCTGCCGTCGCCTGCTCCCCCCGGTGTCACCGAGGGTGGATGCCGGCAGTACTGAAAGGAAAGTGAAGCATGAGCAAGATCAGCAACAGCGGCGGTGATTCCAAGAACACGCTGTACTGCTCGTTCTGCGGCAAGAGCCAGCATGAGGTCCGTAAGCTGATCGCCGGCCCGACCGTCTTCATCTGCGATGAATGCGTCGAGCTGTGCATGGACATCATCCGCGAGGAGAACAAGTCCTCGATGGTGAAGTCGCGCGAGGGTGTTCCCACCCCGCAGGAGATCATGGAGGTTCTGGACGATTACGTGATCGGCCAGACCTACGCCAAGCGCGTGCTCTCGGTAGCCGTTCACAACCACTACAAGCGGCTTGCCCACGCGGGCAAGAACGCGGATGTGGAGCTGTCGAAGTCCAACATCCTGCTGATCGGCCCGACGGGGTGCGGAAAGACGCTGCTCGCCCAGACGCTGGCCCGCATTATCGACGTTCCCTTCACGATGGCCGACGCCACTACGTTGACCGAGGCAGGCTATGTCGGCGAGGATGTCGAGAACATCATCCTGAAGCTGTTGCAGTCGGCGGATTATAATGTCGAGCGCGCGCAGCGCGGCATCGTCTATATCGACGAGATCGACAAAATATCCCGCAAGTCGGACAACCCCTCGATCACCCGCGACGTGTCGGGCGAGGGGGTGCAGCAGGCGCTCCTGAAGATCATGGAAGGGACGGTTGCCTCCGTGCCTCCCCAGGGCGGTCGCAAGCATCCGCAGCAGGAATTCCTCCAGGTGGATACCTCGTCGATCCTGTTCATCTGCGGCGGCGCCTTTGCAGGGCTGGAGAAGATCATTTCCGATCGCGGCAAGAAAACCTCCATCGGCTTCGGCGCAAGCGTATCCTCTCCGGAGGACCGCCGCGCGGGCGAGCTCCTGCGCCAGGTGGAGCCGGAAGACCTGTTGAAGTTCGGTCTGATCCCTGAATTTGTCGGGCGCCTGCCCATCCTTGCGACATTGGAGGATCTGGACGAGGAAGCGCTCGTGCAGATCCTCACCGAGCCCAAGAACGCGCTGGTGAAACAGTATCAGCGCCTGTTCGAGATGGAGAATGTGGAACTTACCTTCCATGAAAACGCGCTGCGGGCGATTGCCCGCAAGGCGATCGAGCGCAAGACGGGCGCTCGGGGCCTGCGTTCGATCATGGAGGCGATCCTGCTCGACACCATGTTCGAGCTACCGGCGCTGGAAGGCGTTCAGGAGGTTGTTATCTCCGAAGATGTGGTCGCCGGCAGTGCCAGGCCCCTCTACATCTACGCCGAACGCGAAAAGGAAAAGGGTAGCGTCAGCGCGTGATCGAGAATGGCCCACTCATTCGGAAAAGAGCGGCGGCGGCGGCCGCCGTGTTCTCCCTTCCGTTGGGCCTCATCCGCTCCGTACCGGGGTTGATATTGACCCCGCATGCCTCCACTTAAGGAGCAAGCGGTGGCGGATTTCGTATTCTGGAGCGGTGTTGCGGTTGACAAGCCCATCCTTGCGGAAAGATGCCCCATAACAGTATGGTCCGGCCGGCTCCCAAGCGGTCGCGGCCAGAAAGGCTGAAAAAATGACAGAAGCTCCGAAAACTCCGAGCGAGGCCGTGTTCCCGGTGTTGCCTTTGCGCGACATCGTCGTGTTCCCGCACATGATCGTGCCGCTTTTTGTAGGGCGCGAGAAGTCGATCAAGGCTCTCGAAGAAGTAATGGGCGCCGAGAAGCAGGTTCTTCTGGCGACCCAGATGAACGCGGCCGACGACGATCCGGATCCGAGCAAGATCTACGACATCGGCACGCTCGCAAATGTGCTGCAGCTGCTAAAGCTTCCCGATGGCACTGTGAAAGTGCTGGTGGAGGGTGCTTCGCGCGCCCGCATTTCCGGCTTCACGGATCGGCAGGATTTCCATGAGGCTCGTGCCGTGGCGCTGGCCGAGCCCGAGGAAGACGAGGTCGAGATCGAGGCGCTCGCGCGCTCTGTGGTTGCCGACTTCGAGAACTATGTGAAGCTCAACAAGAAGATCTCGCCCGAGGTCGTCGGCGCGACGAGCCAGATTGAGGATTATTCCAAGCTGGCGGACACGGTTGCCTCGCACCTGGCGATCAAGATCCCCGAAAAGCAGGAGATGCTTGCGACGCTTTCCATCCGCGAGCGGCTTGAGAAGGCCATGGGCTTCATGGAAGCCGAGATCTCCGTGTTGCAGGTGGAAAAGCGCATCCGCTCGCGCGTCAAGCGCCAGATGGAGAAGACGCAGCGCGAATATTACCTCAACGAGCAGATGAAGGCGATCCAGAAGGAGCTCGGCGAGGGCGAGGACGGCCGCAACGAGGTGGCCGAGCTTGAGGAGCGCATCAAGAAGACCAAGCTCTCCAAGGAGGCGCGCGAGAAGGCGGAAGCCGAGCTCAAGAAGTTGCAGACCATGTCGCCCATGTCCGCAGAGGCGACGGTCGTGCGCAACTATCTCGATTGGCTGCTGTCGATCCCGTGGAAGAAGAGTTCCAAGGTCCGGCGCGACCTCGGTTTTGCCGAGGAGGTGCTCGACGCCGATCACTTCGGCCTGGAGAAGGTGAAGGAACGCATCATCGAGTATCTGGCCGTGCAAAGCCGGCAGGATAAGATCAAGGGTCCGATCCTCTGCCTCGTCGGCCCTCCCGGCGTCGGTAAGACCTCGCTTGGCAAATCGATCGCCAAGGCGACCGGGCGCGAGTTCGTGCGCATGGCGCTGGGCGGCGTGCGTGACGAGGCCGAGATTCGCGGTCACCGGCGCACCTATATCGGCTCGATGCCCGGCAAGGTCATCCAGTCGATGAGGAAGGCCAAGAAGTCCAATCCGCTCTTCCTGCTCGACGAGATCGACAAGATGGGCATGGATTTCCGCGGCGATCCTTCCTCGGCGCTGCTTGAGGTGCTCGATCCGGAGCAGAACGCGACCTTCATGGACCATTACCTCGAGGTCGAATACGACCTGTCGAGCGTGATGTTCGTGACGACGGCGAATACGCTCAACATCCCGCCGGCGCTTATGGACCGCATGGAGATCATCCGCATCGCCGGTTACACGGAAGATGAAAAGGTGGAGATCGCAAAGCGGCACCTTCTGCCGAAGGCCGTTCGCGAGCATGCGCTGAAGCCCAGCGAGTTCTCCGTCACCGATGAGGCCCTGCAGACCGTCATCCGCACCTACACGCGGGAAGCCGGTGTGCGTAACCTCGAGCGCGAGTTGATGAAGCTGGCGCGCAAGGCGGTCACCGAGATCCTCAAGACCGGCAAAACTTCCGTCGAGGTGACCGAGGCCAATCTGGCCGATTATCTCGGTGTGCCGCGGTTCCGCTTCGGCCAGGTCGAAGGCGAGGATCAGGTCGGCGTGGTCACGGGCCTCGCCTGGACCGAGGTGGGTGGCGAGCTGCTTACGATCGAAGGCGTCATGATGCCCGGCAAGGGCCGCATGACGGTTACCGGCAACTTGCGCGACGTGATGAAGGAATCGATTTCCGCAGCGGCCTCTTATGTTCGTTCAAGGGCTGTCGATTTCGGCATCGAGCCGCCCTTCTTCGACAAGAGGGACATCCACGTGCACGTGCCGGAAGGCGCGACACCCAAGGACGGTCCGTCGGCTGGTGTCGCGATGGCGACGGCGATCGTGTCGGTGCTCACCGGGATTCCGGTCCGCAAGGATGTCGCGATGACGGGTGAGATCACGCTGCGCGGCCGGGTCCTGCCGATCGGCGGGCTCAAGGAGAAACTCCTCGCAGCCCTTCGCGGCGGCATCAAAAAGGTGCTGATCCCGGAAGAGAACGCCAAGGATTTGGTGGATATCCCGGAGAACGTGAAGAGCGGCATGGAGATCGTTCCCGTCAGCCGCGTGGGCGAGGTTCTGGAGCATGCGCTGGTACGCTTGCCCGAGCCGATCGAGTGGGTGGAGCCCGTCACCACACCCGCCACGGCGGACGTGTCTGAAGACGCAGGCCAGCCCGCGGTTGCCCACTAAGCTGCCATTTCCAGCAAAAAGATAAAAGCCGGCCCCGTCAGGGCCGGCTTTTTTCGCTGAAAACCGCAGAAATGCGGGGATTTTTTGAGAATCCCCAGCATTTGCCGCTTGGTGGCGCGGCGAGTTCTTCATAAAGTGCGGACCTTGCCGGTTGAGTCGCTCTCCGGCCATGACAAGGAAGGGGTTTGTTGTTTATGAACAAGAACGAACTGGTATCCGCCGTCGCCGAGAAGGCCGGCCTTTCGAAGGGTGATGCTCAGTCGGCTGTCGACGCGGTGTTCTCTGTGATCACGGGTGAGCTCAAGAGCGGGGGCGATGTCCGCCTCGTCGGCTTCGGCAATTTCAGCGTGTCGCGGCGCGAAGCCTCCACTGGGCGCAACCCGCAGACCGGCGCCGAGGTCAAAATCCCGGCCCGTAACGTCCCGAAATTCTCTGCGGGCAAGGGCCTGAAGGACGCGATCAATTAAAATCATTCCTTTATTCCGAAAGGCCGGGCTCTGCCCGGCTTTTCTGTTGTGCCGCGAAGCTGCCTTATAATTGGCAGAGATTTTCCAATCGCGCCAAAGAGGCTTAAGGAAAGCTCCAGCCTTTTACCTCAAGGAAGTCCCGGAGAATGAGTTCCAAGCTTTTCACCCCGATGCGCGTCGGTTCGCTTCAATTGGACAACCGCATCGTGATCGCGCCGATGTGCCAGTATTCGGCCGAGAATGGCTGCATGACCGACTGGCACACCATTCATCTCGGTGGCTTGGCCCTATCCGGCGCGGCATTGCTCACCATCGAGGCGACCGCCGTAACACCCGAGGGCCGGATCTCCTACGCCGATGTCGGGCTTTACTCCGATGAAAATGAAGCTGCGATGCGCCGTGTGCTGGAAACGGTCCGCCGCTGGTCGGATATGCCCATCGCCATCCAGCTTGCGCATGCGGGACGAAAGGCGTCCTCCGAGATCCCATGGAAGGGGGGAGGGCAGATACGTCCCGGCCTTCCGGGCGGCTGGCAAACCGAGGCCCCCTCGGCGGTGCCTTTCAAGGAGAGCGAGAATCCGCCGATCGCGCTTGATCGCGCCGGACTCGCCCGCGTGCGGGATGCCTTTGCCGAAGCCACGCGGCGATCTGCCCGCCTCGGGCTAGACGCGGTGCAGATCCACGCGGCGCATGGCTATCTTCTGCATGAGTTTCTTTCGCCGCTGTCGAACCGCCGAGACGATGAATATGGCGGTTCGCTCGAAAACCGCATGCGCTTTCCCCTTGAGGTCTTTGATGCGGTCCGTGCCGCCTTCCCGGCCGAGCAGCCGGTGACCGTGCGGGTTTCCGGTACGGACTGGGCCGAGGGCGGCTGGACCATCGAGGATACCGTGGCATTCGCCAAGGCGCTCGAAGCGCGGGGGTGCGGCGCGATCCACGTTTCGAGCGGCGGGCTTTCGGCCGCGCAGCGGATTCCGATCGGGCCCAACTACCAGGTTCCGCTCGCCCGGGCGGTCAAGGCTGCTGTCCGCATGCCGGTCGTCGCCGTCGGGTTGATCACCGAATTCGAGCAGGCCGAAGCGATCATCGGCACGGGCGATGCTGATTTCGTCGCGCTTGCCCGCACCATTCTCTATGACCCGCACTGGCCCTGGCATGCCGCCGCCCATCTGGGTGCACGGGTCAAGGCGCCCAAACAGTATCTCCGTTCCCAGCCGCGACGGT
The DNA here is from genome assembly GCF_011317445.1 of Chelativorans multitrophicus. Lineage (GTDB taxonomy): Bacteria > Pseudomonadota > Alphaproteobacteria > Rhizobiales > Rhizobiaceae > Chelativorans > Chelativorans multitrophicus. The sequence goes on along the minus strand of NZ_JAAAPL010000001.1, from coordinate 361,018 downwards.
ACAAGGACTTGTTCGCTGTTCGCGCGGATGATTGACCTTCTCTCGCGCGCACAACGCTTCGTCGGACAGGTCGGCCGCTAACGTGCATTCCCGCCGATATGACCGGCGTTCCCATCGGCATTTCCCGCATTATTCGCCTGATGGCCCTGCAGGACTGGCGGCTGCTGATTTTGTTGTACTCCCGGCGTAGTGATACCTCGCCTCCACGCATCGAGTCGCGCGTCAAAGCTGCTGACCGGCAACCACGAATTCGGCCAATGGCCCGTCATCGGGCTTATTTTTCCGTTCGGCATTCCGTGTTTCTCCATTGTTCAACGTCATCTGGTTCCTTCCCAAACGGGTCGGCGCCTCGGCCTCCTGTTTCAACAGCGGCAGGCTATTGCAAAATCCGATTTATTGATTGCGCTTGACGACCCTGAACGCCGGGCGGGTCCGTCAGGTCCGCCGTGGATCAGCTCGAAATAGGATCGATCGGCCCCCTTACGCATTTCGTTCAGATTAGCGGTGCGGAATGGATGGGCTGCCGGTGAATACTCAAGACTTTCCGATATGGGTCAACGCGGCTGTCTTCCTGGCGGCAAGCATCGTTGTTTGGAGCGGCGGCGTCAGGCTCACCATCTATGTGGACAGGATCAGCACGCTTACGCGGCTCGGTCAGGTCTTCGCCGGAATGCTTCTGCTTGGCTGCGTCACATCGCTGCCGGAAGTCGCAAATGTCATTACCGCCTCGAGCGCAGGTATCCCGGCTCTGGCGGTCAACAATCTGCTCGGCAGTGCGGCCATCAACGTGTTCTTCCTCGCGATCGGTGATGCCGTTGTTCGCCGGGATGCCCTGACGTCGATCGTCGCGAGTCCGGCAACCCTCATGATGAGCGTGCTCTGCATGCTGGTGCTGATCGCCGTTGCCGTCGCGATCACCACCGGAGATATTCTCCTTTACGGTGTCGGCGCTTGGGGGCTCGCACTTGCTGCAGTAAGCGTCGTGTCTTTCTGGCTCTCCTCCGGCTACGCCGATCGGAGCCCCTGGAAAGTTTCGGACAAGAGAGAAGAATCCAAAGCAGAGGCCGAAACAGGCGAAGAGCGGGGCCCGCTTTCAGAAGCGGTCTGGAAGGCGGCTCTGGCCGGAGCGGTTATCTTCGCTGCAGGCTACGTGCTCTCGCAGACCGGCGACGCGCTTGCCCAGCAAACGGGCCTGGGCGCCGGGATGGTGGGATTCGCGCTCATCGGAGTTGCAACCTCGACTCCCGAACTCAGCACCATCATCCAATCGATCCGGCTGCGTCGCTATGAGATGGCATTTGGCCAGGTTCTCGGCACAAATTTCGTGAACCTCTCGCTAATCGTCCTCGCGGATGCCGTTTTTCCGGGCGCCGCGGTCATCAACGAGCTGGGCCGGTTTGAAGTTTTGTCCTCTCTCCTCGCGGCGGGCTTGATCGGCATATTCATTGTTGGTCTCCTGGAAAGAAGAGACGCAGCGGTTTTGCGCATGGGCTACGATTCCCTTGCCGTGGTCGTCCTTTTTCTGGGCGGCCTTGCGGCGCTGGCCTTTGTTCAGTGATATGGCTGGCAAAGATGCAGTTGCCCGCGGAACGAGCTTGCTGCCTCGGGCATTCTTCCGCCGGAGATTGCAGCGCGAGGAGGGCGGAGTGGCTGGCAAAATGAAACGGTGGTTCCGCCCGCTGGCGCGCATCGGCTATGCCGCAAGGGGCCTGATCTATGCTGTGATCGGCTTCTTCGCGGCCTTGGCTGCGATTGGAACGGGAGAAGCATTGGGCTCGCAGGATGCGTTGCTCGTGCTCCTTTCCAGCAAAGCAGGAACCGCCATTGCCTATGTCCTTATCGTCGGTTTCGGCTTCTATGCGCTTTGGCGCCTTATCCAGGCCTGGTCCGACGTCGACCGCCATGGGAAGGAGGCGCAGGGCATAGCAATTCGCCTTGGGCTCGCCGTGAGCGGTGTCATCTATGCGGCCCTTGCCTCCTACACCTGGTCGCTTGCCCGCGGCGGCGGTGGTGGCGGTAGCGGTGATTGGGCGAATATGCTTGCCGGCTTCGTCGGAGCGCGCTGGGTGGCTGCCGGGCTGGCGCTCGCACTGGCCGGCGCTGGCCTCGCCCACATCGTAAAGGCGGTGCGGGAAAGATACACCCGCTACATCGACACGGACCAGAGCAAGATGAAGATCATTCACCCGGTCGCGAAAACCGGGCTGATAGCGAGGGGCGTTGTTTTCCTGGTCCTGGCTTTTCTTCTCGCAACCAGATCCGTCAGAGGTGGCGAACAGGCCAGCTCCAAAGCAGCGCTTGAGTTCATTCAAAGCCTCCCACTCGGATGGCTGCTGCTGACGCTCATGGGTTTGGGCCTGATCGCATTTGCCCTCTATTCCTTCGCCGAGGCGGTCTACCGTCGGATCAATGTGGAGGATGCACGCCTGTGATCCGGCTGCCGCGCCTAAATGGGCTGTGTGCCCGCTGGCTACTGTCGGCAGGGGTTTTCCATTTATTCTGCGCTCCATGACCCGCCTCGGCCGATGGATCCAACGCGTCCTCATCCTGCTGATCGCCTCGGCGACGCTGTGGTTCATTGTCACCCAGATTTTCGATCGCATCGAGCAGCGGGTTCCGGTCTTCGCAGCGTTGCTGCTCACTTACGCCCTTGCAGCCTATGTGGTCCTGCCGCCGGTGATCCGCGCCAGCGTGGCGATTCTGCGCCGCAACCGTATCCCGAGAGTCACGCGCGCAGCGGACGGCCTTCCGGCAGATCCCGTCAATATCGTCCTGATCGGGACTGAGAAGCAGCTCCGCTCAGCATTTGCCGCAGCAGGCTGGCACGTTGCGGATCCGCTCACAATTCGCTCCGGCGCGAGAATGGCGGTCAGCTTCCTGCTGAATCGCTCCTATCCCACGGCCCCTTTCAGCGCGCTATATCTGTTCGGCCGCAGGCAGGACATCGGCTTTCAGAAGGACGTCGGCGACAGCCCCAGGAAACGGCATCACATCCGCTTCTGGGCGACGGACATCGACCCTCAGGACGGCGACCTTGCTTACTGGATACGCAGGCAGAATATCGATCCGTCGCAATCGAATGTCTGGGTCGGCGCCGGCACGACCGATACCGGTTTCGGCTTGCAATCGATGACGTGGCAGATCTCGCACAAGGTGGACCGCGATGCCGATTCCGAGCGCGAATATATCGTGGCCGCGCTTCGTGACTCCGAGGGCATCACGGAGGAACGCTATATCGAAGCCGGCGAGCCGGTGGGAACCCGTTTCATAACCGATGGCCGGATTTTCCACGCCCGCCTCACACCTCGCCGGTTGTCACGGGAATGATCCGCTGGTCCTCTAGGGCAGTCGGCCTGTCAGGGCTACTTGGCGCCGGCTGGCAAGCCTTGTTGGTTTAGAACATCCCTTCAGAGCAGCCGTTTAGATGAGCTATGTCGGATTGTTCAGAGGCAAATTGCGTGCTGCATCCAAGGTGATCGCACGAATCGATCCGTTGTTCTGCATCGGTTTGGAACCCTTTGAGGTCTGAAAAGGGCCGTTTATTCATTGACAAGGAAAGTTGACTTGCCCGATTGAACACTATGGATGACCGCCCCGCCACAGAAACGCAGCGCCCCATCGGTATCGATGGCCTGCGGGATCGCCTCCGTCTGCTCTATCACGGCCGATCTCCACATGCTCTGCGCTTCCAATATTCCGTCATGGCAGTCGACCTGCTGATCGTTGCCTTCTTCATCGCCAGCCCGGTGATCCGTGAAGGGCCTTACTTCCTTTGGGTAGACTACTCCATCGCGGCGCTGCTGGCGCTCGACATCACGGCCCGCGCGATGGCTTCGAATGATATTCCGCGCTGGCTGCGGCAGCCGACGAGCATCGTCGATATCTTCATCATGCTGACCCTGCTCTTTCCGCTCTGGCTCGCGAATCTCGGATTTCTCCGCGTTTTGCGGCTGTGGTCTCTGTCACGCAGCGGTGTGTTCTGGCAGCCCCTGATCAGGCGCGGTTACGCCCAATGGCGCGAGGTCGTGCAGTCGGTCGTCAATCTGGTGACGTTTCTCTTTGTCGTAACGGGCTTTATCTACACCTTCTTCTTCCGCGAGGGCTCCGGCTTCACCGGCTATATCGATGCCCTCTATTTCACCGTTACGAGCATGACCACCACGGGCTACGGAGATATCCTTTTACCCGGCCCTTGGGGGAAGCTTACCGCGGTTGCAATCATGCTGGCCGGGGTCACGCTTTTCATTCGGCTGGGACAGGCGATTTTCCGGCCGCAAAAGGTATGGCATCCCTGTCCGCGCTGCGGTCTGCAACGGCATGATCCTGACGCGGTCCACTGCAAAGCCTGCGGTTATCTGCTGAAGATTCCGGATTCGGACGATTAGGGCCGGTTGGCGACTGGCGCTGAGCGCCACAGGGCCTGCTGCCCGATAGGCTGGCGCTAAAGGGTGAGAGCTCGAAATGACCGACCAAGTCTCTGACGAGGAATATTGTCTAAGATACAAGGAGACATGGGGGCCTGGTCCTCATGTTACCGCCGACGCAGTGGTTCTCTGCCGCGATGCGCGGGTCCTGCTTGTTCGCCGCGGCCGTCCGCCGGGGCAGGGCCTCTTGGCAATACCGGGTGGCTTCATCAATCTCGATGAGCGCCTTCTCGATGCAGCGCTTCGCGAATTGAAGGAAGAGACGGGCATCTCCGATGAGAAGGGCCTGTTATCGGATGAGACACTTCGAGCCGCGCTGCGGTCTAGCCAGGTCTTCGACGATCCGCACCGGTCGGGCCGTGGACGAATCATTACAAACGCATTTCTCTTCCGGCTGCCAGGCACCTCTGAACGCTACCGGGTGGCGGGATCCGATGACGCGGCTGACGCAGGCTGGTATTCGCCGAACGAGCTTGAGCCGCGGCAGATGTTTGAAGACCATTGGCACATCCTCAAGGCTTTGGGGGCGCTCTAAGGCATTTTGCAGCCTGGTGGATCACGTCGCACAGTTGCTGCGAAGGTTGGAGGGGCACACGCATAGCTGCGCATTCCCCGCCAAGCATCGATCGCGGCGACAGCGGCGGAGCTCACGAAAAATCTGGGGGAAGGCTGGGGAGAGGACGAAAGAAGTCAAAGCCGGATTGCCGGCTGGAGTTCCAGCTTTTTCGGAAGAACTTCATCTAAGTCACTGAAAAATGGCGCGAGTGACGGGGCTCGAACCCGCGACCTCCGGCGTGACAGGCCGAGAGGATAGCCAGCAAAAACAACAGGTTCCAAATTTCTGAGAGCAACGATTTGACCTTGGACAAACCGTGAAACTTGGAACGATTTCACCCTGTCTTTTTTCCCCTCAGTTTCTCTCGGCCAAGCTTCCGCGCCGCATCGGCCGCGCGCACCATTTCGACGTGCACAGGCACATATGTCTGTTCGAGCTTTTTCGATTGGCTGAGCGAGTTAGCAAGCTTGGCCGAAAGTGCTGTCCCCTCTACGCCTCCGGCCACGGCCTCGACCGATCCCGAGCGCCGGAAGTCCAGCATTTTCCGCGTATCACCGGGGAACTCGGCATTCCTGATATCCCGAAAATCCTCTGCGAAGCTGTTCTTGGTATAGGCAGCCCCGCGGCGGGTCCGAAAGATGCACATGCTTCCGATCGGCTCGGCCTCACCGAACTGCTTCTCCAAATACCAGTTCAGAAGTCTTTCCGTGCGGCGCGAAAGCGTAAGAACGGCATCGCGGCCTGTCTTTGCTCGACCAAGCTCGAACCATGTTCCCAGGTCATCCTGCTGGCGTTGGGCCAGCGTCAGTTTGCGTGCATCGACCGGGGCGACTGCGCCGTCCCACATGCAGGCAAGGGCGGCCGCGAGCCCGAGATACTTCATTCTAATCGCGCGCTTGACCAATCGGACGGCCTCGCCTTCCTTCCATGTCTCCCGGCGCCCTTTGGGCTCTGTGTTTCTAACCCCGAATGAGGGGTCGGCATCTGGAGTGCAATAGCGCATCGCCGCCATTACCTTCCAGAGCGCGCGCCAGATCTTCATGGCCCGGTGCGCCTCCCTGAGGCTTACCTGATCCTCGATCCCCTGCCTCCATTCCGATATCACCGGCATGGTGACCAGGAGGGGTGAGAAACGGCCGAACACGGGGCCGATATACTTCCAGCCGCGCTCCCAATCTTCCCGCGTTCTGACTGCCTTCTTGGCCCATTCCGGCGTTTGACGGTAAATGTCGAAGGCTTCTCCGATCGAGCCCGCCGGCCATTTCTGGATATCGGGAATGGCTGGGGCTGCCTGCGATAGGCGCGCGTCCCATGCCGTATTCAGCTTCTCTGCTTTCGCCCAGGCGGCGGGACCATCTGGTCCGCATGAAACCGGGTTGAACCCGAGAGAGCGCATGGCCTGGGTGGGTTGCCAATACCCGCGCCCCTTCTTCACGGTGTAGTAGCGGATTTTCACTTTGCCCATGCCCGTTCCCGAACTGACCGCAACATCGCAGCCTGAGCGGAAACCGGATCGTCCTCGGGAAGCAAGCCAGCCTTTTGATCAATCCATCTGTCCACAGCTTGCAAACAGAAGTTGCCGAGGATGGAATCTGGCTTTGGGAAGCCATCTGCCAAGAGGGCGGGCAGCTTTTCTCTAAAGGTTGCAACCGAAACGCCCAGCCGCCTTGCGACCTTCTGGGGCGGTATCATCCGCGGGTCGACAGGGAAACGGACGCTCATCCCCGCCCGTCCCCTTCTAGTGCGCGGCGGTCTGCCTTCAGGGGACGAATTGCGTTCGCTGCCTTTTCGAAGCACCATGCGGTGACGGCGTCATCCTTCTCGCCCTCAGGAGGGCGTTCCCATCCATCGGCTGGCCGCTTCGTCTCTGCCCGATCCCACATGGCTTGCGAGATTTCGAGGAGGTGCACCACCGCCCTTTCCAGGGTCTCATCGTCTAGCTCGCCGGGGGCGACGAGGCGGTAGCCTGCGGCGGCGAGTTCGTTGAGCACGGCGCTAGCGTATGTCTGGTCGCAGAACTGGTTGCACCTGACGACTGCCTGCTGAATGATTTCCCGTGCGCTCATCATCGCCCGCTCTCCTGTGCTTTGGCGCGGAGGGTGGCGAGCCGATTAGCGTCGTCGTCGCCCCACCATGCACCGTTGGCGGTATCCGCTTCGCCCCAAGTGCAAGGACCGCAGAGTTCCGTGGCACGAACCACCGGTTTCTCACCGCACACCTCACACTTGCGGTTCCAGACTGGCTCGAATGCTTCAAGGTTCTCGATCTCCGAATGCAGATCACCCATCGCAGCCCTCCATTTTGAGGGCGGCGCGGCCTGCTTCGGTGATAATCCACTGCCTTGACATCGCGCCGGACAGGCATTTAGCGAGTCCTCGTTCTTCAAGAGCGTGCAGGGTCGAGCGAGATCTAACCGCCTCAGGTAGCGGGCCGAGTAGATCCAATCCCCACTCCATGTAATCAAAAGGCATCGCCTTGAGCGCGCGCATCTGCGCTTCCGTCAGCCTACGCATCGCCACCTCCTGCCGTAGGGGCGGCGGGGAGAGTGTCGAGCGGCAACCAGTATCGCGGTTGCGTTGGGAAGGGGTTGAATCCCCAGTCGAAGCCTAAAAATCCCCATTTGCCGTATTCAAAGCGGCCCGATAATGGATGGTATCCTAGGCCCCAGGAAAGCAACACAGGTGTTCCGTCCTTCGGCGCGGTCTCCATCGGTTGCCACCCGCTCGGCATCTCCTGCTCCGGCTTGCCTGCCGGGATCGGCTCGCCCTCATAAAGCTCTTCGAGGTTGTCGAAGATTGCCGCTTCGAAATCATGGCGTAGACGCTCCTGCTTCTTGGCAAATTCCGCGAAGACCGCTTCGACCGGCTTGCCTGCCGTGAGGGCGGAGATAGCCTCGTTGTGCGCAAGTACGATTGCCGTAACCTGCTTGCCGTCAACTTCAGGACCCAGGTAAGCGACAAGTTCGCGGTCTTGAACGATGCTCCACCCCCGCATCGGTTCCGAACCATACCAGCGTTCGCGCCACTCCAGGGGCTTGACCTCCACCGGCCCGCTCGGCTGCGGGGCTGCATCGGGCATCATGCAGTCGTTGCATTCTTCTACGGTGCATTCCCCGCACTCGCAGGACTCATCGCCGCGAAGCAGGCCAGCTTCTATAAGCTCCCGCGTCGGCCTGCTCGGCTGCGGGACGTGATTTCGGCAATCCTTTTCTGCGTCGGCGTCTGTGATGGCCCACCATTTAGGGCACTGCCCCCTGGCGGCATCCGCCGCAGACATTGCTTTCTCTCGACCGCAATCTGGGCACAGGCGCTTTGCCAGGCTGCTGATCTCGTCGCGCGTTAGATCGTCCAGCGCCTCCACCGGCCCGCTCGGCTGCGGGGCGGGGTGGGCTGCTAACCTGTCCCGAGCAAGGCCGCGCGTTCTTGGATCATCTCCCCAAGCGCCATCTGCGACCTCCTGAAGATAATTCTCATCTTCTGGCGACAACTCCCCGGCATTGGCTTCCGCTCTGGCAAGGGCGGCGGCTTCGAGGGCCGTTCGCATTCCCTTCATCCCAAAGTTATACAGTTCAGGACGCGCCGCCTTTTCCGTATCGAAGTCCCGATATTGCTCCTCACCGTCACGAAATTGGCAAGCATCGCAAAATGCTCGGAACGCCGCCTCGACTTCCTTCTCGCTTATCTCTGAATTGCTCGTCATGAAATTACCTCGCCTGTCCGACGGTCTACGACCTCGCCGGTGATGAGCTTCTTGAACCTGGTGGATTTGGATCCTGGGATTGGCCGCGCCGACTTTTTCTTGCCGAGCAGATGGCGCTTGGCGTTGACCTTCACCTTCGCGCGCACCGTGGCCTCTGCCTTGGTCTTGCGTTTGTGGGCGTCTGCCGTGACGGCCTGCAGGTTGCTTTCGCGGTTTTCGCCGCCCAGCCATAGCGGCGTGATATGGTCGAACTCTGGCCGGTTCGCCGGCGAAAACTCCATGCCCGTCAGAGCGCAGCGATATCCCTGCCGGTCCAAGATGCGCAGTTTGCATGCGTCGGTGGGCTGGCTATCGTCGGTGCGGCCGACCCATTCAGAGACGGTGCGCGCCATCACGCCATCCCACGCACAGCTCTAAGAGCAGCATCCCGAGCGGCGTTCAATTCGGCCATGGCCGCAGCCGATCCGCCCGGCCGGTCAGGGTGAAACTCCACAGCGCGCTTGCGATACGCCGCTTGGATCTGGTCCTCGCTTGCGGTTGGCTCGACACCCAGCACTTTCCACCACAGTTGGCTTTCTGCCCCGCCAGGAGGAGGTAAGGCAGCAAAACCAGCAAACATCTCCCTGATGCTGGCAACCCCGTATCGCTCGATCGCGCGTGTCGCCTCGATGTGCTTGGCAATTGCGGCGATGTTGTCGGCAACGCGGGTATAGGTATCGCAGGGCAGGCAATGAGGTTCGCCCTTCAGGTCGAAGTAAAGCGCTACACCAGGATCGACCGGCTCCGGCTGACCGGAGCGCGGCAAGCCATCAAGGCGCGGCTCCAAGTTCGTCGATATAACTGGATAACGGGCGCCGATGCGGTCGAGCTCATCCTGAAGTCTGCCTAAGGCGTCGGCTACGCTTAGGCTCTTGGTCTCGTTCCAGCGGCCGTTGTGCTGCTTTTTGTTGAAACGACCGTACTGACGAGCGCTGGGTGAAGTGCGCGGCCGGCCGGTGGGCCACTGGAGGGGGTAGGCTGAAACGCTCACAGCAGCCCCTCCAAATACTTCATTGCCGCGTTGGCATTCAGTTCGCCCTTGGCAACCTTGTCGGCCGTCTGCAGGCAGGCCTTCACGAACTCCTGATCGTGGGGCAGTTCGACCTTCCAGGCGTCCTTGATCTTCCCGATCTGCTCGCGTCGGTCCTGAGGCGATTTGGTCACATCGCTCGCAGTGGTCAGGAACTTGTCCAAGCACTCACGCTTGAGCTCTTGCCTGACAGGATCGGAGGCCGGCGCCGACGGCTCACCATGAGCCGCCTTCTCAGTTGGGACAGTGGCGCCGGCCTCCTCATCGCCACCGGTATCGGCAGCGGAAGGGTTTGCGGCGGCATCCTGGGCTTGGGGGGCGGAGTCGGATGCCGCCGCGTCGTCGTCGGCGGGGGGAGCCGACGGTTTGTCATCGTTTTCCTCGAATTCAGCTTCGCCCTGATCACTGGCGAGCGTTTCCATCTCCCGGGTCACATGGGCCTGATTGAAACCCTCGCGCGTCTCTGAGGTTGCCTGCGGCTGCTGCTGAGCCTGAAGGCGCTGCATTACGGTGGGCGTCACGTCCTTGGCATTTTCTGGGCCGCGGAACTGCTCGGCCTCGTCCCGGTCATAGACGCCGAGGATTACTTCGGGGCAGTGGCGGCGCGCCCAGGAGCGGGCAGCGTAATAGCCGAGCTGCTGTTTCGGGTCGGTCTTCCAAAGCGGCGAGTTCTTCGGGTTAATCGAGCCCATGGGCGGGGTCTCATATTCGCACTCCTCACCGTCGAGAATGCCCACCACCTTGCAAACGAGCTGATCGCCCTCGCCGGAGTAGTGATACTTCAGCCGGCCCTTGATGCCCGATCGCGTGTTGACGACTGCCGCGATCAGCTGCGCCTCATAGGCGATCTGCCCATTGACTGAATAGGACTTGGAGGCGACCGCAAACGGGCTCATCTGCCATTCCAAGGCCTGGAGTGCCACGGCCATGCAGGCGCCGGCGTTCCCGCGCAGATGCTTCGGCAGAGCTATATCGGCCTTGCACATGACTTCGGCGAACCGGACAACCTCGCCGAGGTTCTGCGGTGCTATGCTCGATCCACCGGCTCCGGTGGCAATGCCGACCTGAGTTATGGACGCTTCACGAGTGGCGATCTGGTTCATGGTTATGCGGCCTCCGCATTGAGTTCGTTGTCAATCCGGGTCTTCGCCCAGGAAGGCATTTCGATGTACGAGATGTGCTGATCGAAGCCGTCATATCCGGGCCATTCCTGGCGCCGCAGGCACTCACGCAGGAGCTTCAGACCTTGCCGCGCCTGGCGCTCACCAATATCGATGTCAGCGTCCTTGAGCTGCATCACCCGCACGTCATAGGGCGGGGCCTTCTCGACAAAGACGAAGGTGAATGAGGTGAAGGCGTCGGGCCCAAGAATCTCCCGCACGATCACGCGCAGGAGACCGGCTTGGACGTGGTAGCCGTGGGCGAAGATGGCCCGCGACAGGGTTTCGTCATCGACCGATGCCGCGGTCTTCAGATCCACGAAGTCACCAGACGATATCGGGATTACATCGGGGCGGCTCTTCAGCCAGATATCCCGGTCCTTGTGAAAGATGGATCGCTCAATCTTGCCATTGAGGATACCAAGCCGGATTGCCTCTTTGCGCGAAAGCGCGTCGGCCATGTGCCGGATATGGGCAATATCGGTTTCGGTGATGACCGTCCGGCCGGCTTTCGCCTGCTGGGCAAGCCAGTCCTTGCACGACGTGGCGTTGCCGTTCCAAGGCTTCTCATCGCCCTTGCTGTCGGTGTAGGTCGCAGGGCGGAGGGAGTACTGTCCGGCAAAGCCATCCTCTCCCAAGAGAAGCATGTGAGCGGCCTTGCCGAAATCGAGCGCGGGCTTGCTCTCGGGCTCCTGGCTGCTTGGATTGTATGGGCTCGACCACCAATATTCGGCCGGCCGGCGCAACAGGGCGCGCAGGCCAGAGCTCGAAATTGAGAACCCGTCGAACAGGTCGGGGTCATGGTGATAACGCTCTATGTCGACGCCGGCATAGACGCCCGGCTCCGCGATCTTGCCGCCACGCCAGTACCGCTCGTTTCCGATACCGTCGACAAGGTTTCCGACGACATCGCCCAGGCTTTGCATCGTCATGCGAATTGCTCCTGCTGAAAGGCTTCCACCACGCGGATTGCCGCCTTGGCTTCAGCTTCAAATTGATCGCGGATGGCTGGTCTCAGTGCCTCAAACCGGCGCCGGGCTCGATCTGGATCACGCTCGCGGCTCCATGTCTGGTAGATCGCGAAGGCGGTTTCTGAGACCAAATCCGCCTGCATCACAGCGCCCCGAGATAGGCGCCGGCGACCAGTACGAATGCCGTCACGGCAATGAGGCTGGAAATGTCTTGGAGGAGGTCACGCATCGGAGCGGCCCTCCGCCTTGGCGATGGCGGCGTCTATGTTGTGCAGAAGCTCGGCTTGGATTGGGTATGGGTCCGATAATCCGCCATGATCTGCAACGCCGAACGTCTCAACGGCGACCGATGCTATGGCATCTCGAGCCGTCTTTAGAGACTCCAGCAGGACAGGCGCGGTGGCGATCAGGCGGGCGTTAGCGGCGTGCTTTGGGCCGTATGTGTGTGCAACCACGAACCCACCGTTTTCTGAATGGGGATCAGGTGAGAGAACGGCGCTTTCGTTGATGACGTGATGGCGCGGCTTCCAGTTCCACGGCCCCGGCGTGTGCTTCGCTTCGGTCGCCATCACGCAGCCCTCGCATGCCGCTGCTCGAACGCCTCGATGTGCGCGAGCTGCTGTTTGGCCGCGATGAGGCGATTTGCGTCGAACTTCCAATCACCGGCAGCCCGGCGGATTTCGTCGCGGGCAATGACCTTTTGCAGCCGCGCCTTCGCCGTGCTGACCGTAACGTCGGGCTTGAGGAGCGCAGTAGCTTCGATGGCCCAGAGAAACCGAGGGTAAGGGTTGGCTTCCTGCTCCCAGCCCCAGCGATGGACATCACGGAGCGTGGGTTCGGTGGTGAACGCGGTAAGCGCACGCGTCAGGCCGGCGGTGGTGATTGCGAGGGCGTTCATCTTCATCCCCATCAGTTCCCGGCAGATCGGCGGTCGCTTCTTCGTGCCGGCGGTGTTCGATGAAGAAGAAGATATCGGGAAAAAAACCGATATGCAACAGAAATCGGGAATAAAACCGAATAATGTTGACGAGCTTCGGGAATCGGACCTAAAAGAAAGCCCCGGCGGGATGATCCGACCGGGGCGAGAGCGCGGCAACAAAGTCGTGATTGTTATACCGTTACATAACTGCGGATGCAATCGAAATTGCTGCCTCTCGGCACTGAAATCGCAAAATCTTGTGTCTGCTCGGAGGTTCCCGGCAAGATGAAGCGGTCAAGGTGCCAAAGCGGCGGTCTTCACGGACGATTGCCCCGCCACGCCGATCATCCGGTGCATGAATTGCCCAAACGGTGCCGGTGCCGCGAATCGCCGGACGAAGCCAGACGGGGTTGATGGCCCGCCCGAGAATGGCCTTGCAAGCCACGGGATAACGACAGGACTGATGTGAAGACGAGTTGGACGGCGCGTACCTTAAGACCACCTGACCGGTGCGAGGATGCCGTCACAGCCCGGTAGGGTCCGGGAAAACAAAACTACCTGTCGGTTCAAATCGGCTTTACGGATGCTTGGTCGAGACGCGGATCTCGACAGGGCAGGGTGGCCTTCACAGGACCATCCTTTTCGAGGCTTATGGGTTTGTCTCAGTATGGAACTCCACGCTACAATTCCGCTGGTGCTCGATCTGGATCGTCTGCGAGTTGTCTCTCTAGCCGCAATGATTTGATGCGGTATTCCATAGCCGAACGCGACACATCGAACTTGCGGGCGAGACCTTCGATGGTGTTGTTGCCAGAGGCTATCTCTTGTTCGACAGTTTGCTTCGGCATCAGCAGCCGAGCCGCAAAATTGTTGGCCTGCACTTCGTGCCAATACTCGAGCGGTGCCGCAGTGTTTCTGTTTGCGGCCTCGTCAAAGAGGCGATCCAAGTGCTTTTGTTTTCGGAGCAAATCCCTGTGCATTAGAAAATGACCGAGCTCATGTGCGGCCGTGAACCGTTTTCGTTGAGGGCCCTCGTTCGCATTGACTGCAATCGTGCACGTCCAGCCGTCATACTCTATGTAGCCGGATTCGCCGGGAGGCATGTCTCGCTCGACATACGTGAGGCCGATGTCGCGGATGATCGCTTTTACATCGACCGGAGCGACAACCGCATACTTGCGGATAATTTCGTCCTCGACTTCGTAGCGTATCATGTCGGCTCTCTATCCAGGGTGCTGGCTGGTACTCTTTCTGTGAGATCGTCCGGATCTCCTAAAACGCTGTCGGTGCGATGTTGATCCGCTAGTTCCCGGCGCACCAGAGCCGGCAACTCCGATCGTACCAGATTCTCTGCGGTTTCGCGCGCGATCTTCTTCGCCAGCTCCCGCGCCTCGTCTTTAGCCGCTTCCGGAGCAGCGCGCCTGGCCACGCGATCAGCGACAATGGTGGCTACACCGAACCCGACCAAGCCCAACACGACGAGTGTAACCTCGACCGCTGTCATCGACATGGAGAGGGTGTCTAGGTCGACGTTTGATGCTCCCCCTTGGTTCCAAATATAGATTGCAAGCGAGATCCAGGCGACGTGGAGAAGACCGTTTACCACCCAAAGTATGGCCATTCCGGGTGCCCCTATGCTCTCAGCTTTAGCTGCCCTTGTATGCCGCCCTGCTTTTCAACGGATCTTCCGACACTTCGGAGTGCGCCTGGAGGGATGACGGCGAATATCTCACCGATCCATTCCAGGCGCACACCCTCAATTGGGCTCGCATTGTGGGAGAGCAGGTTCACCGTATCATCGGGGCCGCGCATGATCGTCTTGATGAAGCGTCGGCCGTCGCTGGTCCGCACGGCGGCTTCCTCCCCGTAAAACGAATGCAGCGGCTTCTTCTGCTCGCTATAGACGATGATCACGGCGCCATCCTTGTAGACCGGCAGCATTGAATCACCGCGGACTTTGAAGGCAATCATCTCGTCCGGGACTGAGAAGGGAACATCCACCTGGTCGAGCCCTTCCGGTGGCACTTGCTCATATTCTGGTTCGACCTCGGCGCCCGCTCCAAGATAGCCCATTATCGGAACAGTTCGGGAGCGAATACCCTCAGGGCCTCCCGTTAGTAGCCACTCTGCGCTGGTTTGCAGAACCGGAGCCAGCTTGGCGAGGGTGCGCGTCGAGACGCCTGCATCCTCTTTTCCCGACTTCACCGCACGCCGCATATCGCGGATAGCAGAGTCACTAAGGCCGGCCATTTTGGCTGCGCGCGACTCGGTGAGCCCGACTTCGGCAAGCCTTTCATCAATGCGTTCCAGAATGTCTCTCAGCATGCCGGTATTATTCCCGATTTAAGATCTAGAAGCATTCGGGAATAAAACCGTTGACATATTCGGGAAAAAGACCGAATATCGGCGTATGAACGATGTTTCGCACCTGATCTCGATCGCCGACGAATTCATGCGAGCCACCAGCACCAAGGAGGTGACGGTTAGCTTTTGGGTCTTCAACGACAGCAAGAAGCTCGCGGCACTGCGACGTGGAGCAGACATCACCGTTGGTCGCTATAACGCGGCGCTTCAGTGGTTCTCCGATCAATGGCCTGAGAATGCTGTCTGGCCGTCTGGGGTAGCGCGACCAGCAACGGAGCAGGCGGCATGATCTCAATGCGCTCCCCGGTGCAGGCTTTTGCGCAGCTCACGAAGCAGGGCGCGAGCGGAATCTTTGGTCATCGCCCATCGGCCGACAATCCGGCATTCGCCTCCATCATAGCCGACGATCTGAACTTCATCAAACGCGACCAGGCGCACATGGTCGCTGCCGAGTTCTATGCGAACGGCAGTGCAGAAAGGCGTTTGAACCGTCTCCGGTTCGGTAATCTTCGGCGGTTCGGCTTGCACAGCCATGGGGCACATTCCTCATGAAAAGCATCAATTCCCATCACCGCGCTAGCCCCCTTTGCGTGGTGCCGCGTCCTGGGGAGGCGAACTCCTCCCCGTCTCCCCAGGATCTTTATCCCGAAACCAGAAGCCAGTGGGCCTGGCGCGTGGTGTGTCTCGGCTGTGCCGCTTTCTGGCTCGTCGCCATCGTGTGGTGGGCAGCATGAATTCAGACGCTCTGGTGCATGACCGCCGCCATGTTGCGGCCAGTAGTGAGAGAACGCCCACCTTGGTCCAGGGCCAGCCGGCCGGCAGGGGGGATGGCAGGTCTCCGAACGGGGCTCGCCAGCATCGTGATAAAGCCCGGCCGGCGCGGGTATCGTGGACGGCAGAGGAAGACCGAATCCTTGCCGAGATGGCTGCAGAGGGGCGCACCGGCAGCGAAATCGGAGCGAGGCTCGACAGAAGCCGCAATTCCATCCTCGGCAGAGCAAACCGGCTCGGCATCCGTTTGATAACGCCGGGAACCGGCAACAAAAACGCCGAAAAAGGACACAGCAGCGTTGGCCGGAATGCCACGGTAAGGGCTTCCGCAGTGTTCAGGGGCGAAACACGCCGGCATTGGCAGCGTGAACCGCAGCCAGACGACAAGGCAGCTCTCCACGTCATCAGCAATGAGCAGAAGCTCATAGAGGAATTCATCGCCCGAAACGGCGTGCGTCGGTTCGATGCTGGGCAGACAACGGATCGCTATTCGATACAGAAGTTCCTCGAAGAGCGAGGTTACACGCTCAGCGGTTGGCAGGGGAAAATCAAGATCTCCAGCGGCCGCGGCCGGCCAAGGAAGCTGACCTGGGCTCAGGTGATCAAGCTCGTTGATGAGCTGCGCGCCGCGGAAGGTCTCCCGACATTCCTGAGGAGTGTCGACGCATGACGGCATTAGCCATGCTCCTAAGCGCGCTGGTTGGATCTGCCATTGGCTGGTTTGCGGGCTATGCCTGCGCCACGCTTCGGCATCATTGGCATCATGCCGGTCGAGAAGGGGCGCCAGTCCGGATTCCAGATGAATTCCTTCCTCGGCTTTCGCCCGAGGATTTGGCGCGGCGAGGGGGACTGTGATGCCCCACTCGCGCCCGCATATCCGAAGAGATCGAGTTGCGCATTCGCATGAGCTTGCCGGTTCCTTCGAGTGCGCATTCTCCATTCCTTTCCTTCCATTCGAGATTGAGCCGCTTCGGCTCTTTGGCCAGCACGGCGCTGGCTCAGTCGCCGACTTCGACCGTCACGAAGATAGCGAGCGAGAAATTCCAAATGACGGAAAAACAGGGGCGCGCCACGGAAATCTCACGGCGCGAGACGGAAATCATGCGTGCTGAGTTGATTGCCGATGAGATGGCGTCTGCCGTCCGCCTGCTGGGCGGCACGGGGACAGCCAAAGAACAGAACTGGAGGGCGGCCCGCGCCACCGGGCTCACGCAAACCATCATCGAGCGGCTTCGCTGGAAGAAGATCAAACGAATTCCAGCGGACATCGCAGACACCGTGCGCGAGGCCGTTCACCAGCACAACGAGGGAAGCCTGACCCGTGCCAAACATGAGCTCTTCATCGCGCAGCAGAAAAACGCCGTCCTCGCCGCGAAGCTTCGGGCGATCGATCCTGATCTTTACCGGGCAGAAATTGATCGCCTTGGGCGGCCGCTTTCAGGCCTGGGGCGCGATGCTGATTTTCCGAGCCGAAAGGACGCAACATGACTGATATCGGCCACAACAGCGAGTTGACAACTGAGCAGAAGAGCGCCTTGCGCATGCACCATGTGCGCCGGCTGCTTGAGCTTGAGGAGGAAATGCAGCCGCTCCGAGAACGCCGGAAACAGATCCGTGCCGAAGCTAAGGGCGACGGCTTCAAGCTTTCCGAGATCGATGCGGCGATCCGGCTCTCCACGATGGAAGACACGTCCATTTTCGTGGCCGAGATCAAGGAATTGATCGAGATTGCCAAGGCCTTCAACGCTCTGCCACCCGGTGAGCAAGGCGATCTGTTCCCCGACCGGCGCCCTGCTAACGAGCGCTGTTTCGATGAAGGCAAGGTCGCGGGCCTCGCCGGCAAGAACCCCGAGCCGCCTTACGGAGCCGATAGCAAGCAGGGCCAAGCCTGGATGAAGGGTTGGCACGAGGGTCAGCGCATCATGCGCGAAGAGCTCCAGGCCGCGATGGAAAAGCGGAACGCCATGAAGGCGGATGAGACCGAAGACGAGCCTTTCCCCGAAGCCGCCGAGTAAGCGCAATCATGTCCGTTCAAGCAAAATGGATGCTGGTGATTTGGGCCATGGCGATCCCGGCGATCGTCGGCTTCGTCGCCGTTCTGGTGGGGGCAGGGTGATATGCAAGACTATCTCGAGCTTCTCCGCCGCCGAGCCGTAGAGGCACCTAAGCGGGGCCTGACGAGTATCCCGCCGCTCCACGACGGCATGTTCGGGTACCAGCGCGCCGTCACTGAATTTCTTCTCTCTGTCGGTTCCGGTGCCGCATTCCTTGATACCGGACTCGGCAAGTCTCTGGTGTCTCTGGAGTGGGGCAGGGTTGTCTCCGAGCATACCGGGAAGCCTGTACTAATGCTCGCTCCTCTCGCCGTCGCGCCGCAGCATGTGCGCGAAGCGAAGAAGTTCGGCCTGGAAGCGCGCGTTGTGCGTAATCAATCCGAGATCGGCCCCGGGGTGAACGTCACAAATTACGCCAAGGTGGACAATTTCGACCCGTACGCATTCGGCGGCGTGATACTGGACGAGAGTTCCATCATCAAGAACTTCACCGGCGCGACCTCGCGTAAGCTCATATCGATGTTCGCGCAAACACCGTTCCGGCTCGCGTGCACGGCCACGCCGGCGCCAAACGATCATATGGAGCTCGGACAGCATTCCCAATTTTTGGGCGTAATGCCATCGAATGAGATGCTGTCGCGCTGGTTCATTGCTGACCAGACGAATATGGGGCGGTATCGTCTCAAGGGGCACGCGGTAAAACCGTTCTGGAATTGGGTGGCGAGCTGGTCACGCTGCATATCCAAACCGTCGGATCTCGGGTTTACCGATGAGGGCTTCATCCTCCCAAAGCTGAACATCCATCGGCATGTGGTCGCGGCCGACATCTCAATAGGCGCAGATGAAACGCTATTTCGTATCCCCGAAACTTCGGCAACGTCGATTCATCGCGAGAAAAGACTGACGGCCGACCAGCGGGCAGAGAAGATTGCCGAAATCGTCTCAGCCGAGCCGAATGAGGCTTGGGTGATCTGGTGCGACACCGACTATGAGGCCGATGCGCTGACCGAGCGTATTCCCGATGCGGTCGAGGTTCGCGGTTCGATGCCGGACGCCATGAAGGAGGAACGTCTCGTCGCTTTCTCCGACTGCAGTCTGCGCATCATTGTAAGCAAGCCTTCGGTGGCCGGCTTCGGCCTTAATTGGCAACACTGCGCCCGTGTGGCGTTTGTCGGCCTCTCCTTTTCCTACGAGCAGTTCTACCAGGCGGTCCGTCGCTGCTGGCGCTTCGGTCAGTCGCGCGAAGTTGAATGCCATATTGCGATGGCTGACACGGAGCGCAACATCTGGGACGTGGTGATGCGCAAAAGCGCCGATCACGAAGCGATGAAGGCGGAGATGCACGCCGCCATGCGCCGCGCCCACGAGAGCCGGCAGATCAAGATCGATTACCAGCCAACGCAGCCCATGCAGTTGCCCGTATGGATGAGGGGGGAAGCCGCGTGACGAATGTCATCGACCAGGCCGCAGGCCGAAGCTTCAATGCTTATTGCGCTGACTGCGTGCCGTTCACCGCGGCTCTGCCTGCCAACAGTATAGATTTCAGCGTCTACTCGCCGCCGTTCTCCTCGCTGTACATCTACAGCGAGAGCGTCGCTGACATGGGCAACTGCGCGTCGGATGATGAATTCTTTGAACAATACCGGTTCCTTGTCCGCGAGAAATTTCGTGCAACGCGCCCGGGGCGCCTGACGGCTATTCACGTCAAGGATCTCGTTTATTATCAGAACTCCAGTGAGCGAGGCACGGCGGGGCTCCGGCCCTTCTCTGATGATTGCACTCGGCTCCACATCGAAGAGGGATGGGACTTCCATTCCAGGATCACGATCTGGCGCGATCCCGTTCGCGAGATGCAAAAGACGAAGGCGCACGGTCTGCTTTGGAAGACCCTACGCGCCGACTCCACTTTCTCCCGCATGGGATTGCCAGAGTATTTACTCGTGTTCCGGAAGTGGGCGAGTGATGGTGAGGAAGTCCGACCGGTTACCCACACCAAGGAAACCTTCCCCGTCGAAGAGTGGCAGCAATACGCCTCACCGGTGTGGAACTATCCGCGCCAAGACCTTCCTGAGACGGACGTGCTGAACGTCAAGGTTGCTCGTAGCGACAAAGACGAGAAGCACCTTTGCCCAATGCCGCTTAACATCACGCGGCGCGCGCTGCGCATGTGGTCGAACCGGGGCGATGTCGTCTATTCCCCCTTTATGGGTATCGGGTCTGAGGGCGTTGTATCGATCGAGGAAGGCCGCAAGTTCATCGGTACAGAGCTCAACCCGGCCTATTTTCGACAGGCGATCAAGAACCTGATCGATGCAGAGGCCTCGGGTGTCTTCGGTGACCTCTTCGCGGAGGCGGCCGAATGACGCTACGCCAGGATATTTGCTTCCTCCGCAGCCTCAACAAATGCCTGTCTCGCCTGTCCGGGATCGCACTTCCCTTCCAGGCAGCGCAGCAAAACCTTTCTCGCTTTCAGGTGCTTCCGGCCTCTTGGCGCGTTATCCGGCCAATCATGCAGGAGTACGTCTGCGGCCTTCGCCGCATCGGTGATGACGTAATTCCTGCCGCCGTGCCGCCCCGCATGAACCGAAACAGCCGGCTTCCATCCACCAACAACCATAGCGCTGCCGAACCGCAGGCGAGGGGGCTTGTTCCCGCCTCAATGCAGAATGCCGGCTTCCTCTGCGGCCTTGATGAACGCCTTCCGAGCTTCCTCAGGATCGCATCTGCCCACCATGCAGAGATGACACCGTTCCTGAGCCTCAAGATGCTTCGGGGTCAGCATTGCCTGCTCGGGCCAGCCGTGGAAAAGGAGCACCGCAGCACTCAGCGCATCATTGACAAACGTAAGCACGGTGCCCCGCTGTCCGGCGCGTATTCTGATGGGCGTTCTCCACGATCCAATAGTCATACCCGGCCAAATCGCCCCGCATGGAGGCAGGTTCCATGCTGATCCTGGCGCTCGATGTGGCTTCCAAGCTCGGCTGGGCCATCCACGATACGGATAAGACGCCATCCGCCATACTCTCCGGCTCGATCAAGCTGGAGGGCTCCAACGCCTTCGAGAAGACGCAGGATATGCGCCGGAAGCTGCCTAAGCTGATCCGCCAGCATCAGCCGGCGTTCGCGGCCATGGAAGCGCCTCTGACCTTCATCCCGCAGTTCAAGAAGAAAACCCGCACCCTCATGGGCGTTGAGGAGGAGACCAGTACCATCAACGCCAACACGATTATGCAGCTCAACTGGCTCGCCGGCGCGGCTGAAATGGTGGTGCTTGGGCAGAACGTACCCTGCACGCTGGTTTCGCCAAGGACGTGGCAGAGCATCATCCCGTACCATATCCGCGGCGCGCCCAAGCAGCGCGCCAAGGCGTACTGCGACATGCTCCGCATTGACAGCCCGAACGCCGATTCGCGGGATGCCGCCGTAATAGCTCTCTGGTGCGCTGGCCACTGCCAAGAACTGAAATTGCTGCAACGGGTGAGGGCGGCGGCGTGAGCTTTCGTTCAAACCTCAACCGGCGGCTCAATGAGTGCCATTCGGTCCAAAAGCTCTGTGTTATAGGCCTGGCCGTCCATCCCATGATGAACTCGGCGATGGCAGTTCGGGCAAAGCGCAATAACGAAACGCGGATCATCCGGGCCGCCATCACTCAGTCTGCGCAAGTGGTGTGGCTCCAGATAAGGAGTGCCGTTAGCGCGCATGAATGGAGCTGGACTCTCGCACCCCTCGCACCGGCCGTTCCCACGGGCCACGACATAGTCCCTCACTGCTCGGCTTCGTTCGATCGCGGCTCCCTGTACCGGGCGGCGATCGGGGGCGAAGTTCGCCGCTCGAAAAGCAGCGGCCCGCATGAGTGCGAGGTTAGGGTGAGCGATGGCTTCAGGCTCGCCTATAGCCTCTGCTATTCCATCCAGGGGACGAAGCTCAAAAACGATTGCATTACGAAGATCGCCTTGTCGGTCAGGTGCACGTTCGATGTGGTGTGCCTCGTAGACCAGCTCATCGATGAATCGGAGACCGCTTCGCTCCTTCCTGAAGAGAAGAAGGTCTTTGCCACGCTCGGAATGTCGCGCGATCGCTTCGTTCCCGCGGAGCATTTGCATATCACCGATCTGTCCTTCACCGAAATATTCGAACGCACCATCATCTCGCCAACGGTCGGCATAGCCGTGCTCCAGGCCCTCTTCTCCTGTAATGATGATCACCAGGGGGTGAGCGGCTGGTGTGATTATGCCTCCCTGTTGTTGACCCCGAAATCTTGCGTGAATGTCACGCCGGCGGTTGTAGATGCGGTCGCGCTCATAACCCCACGCCATCTGTGGATTCTCCCATCCCTGCCCATTTCGGAAAGGGAACAGGCAATCGGGATCTCAGTCAACGGCTTGGTACTTGGGAGGGCGATCGGATGAACGCGCTCGCCGATCCCATCCGCGAAGTCCCGCACAACATCGAAGCCGAGCAAGCACTGCTCGGCGCCGTGATGGTGAACAACGCCTGCTACGACCTGGTCTCGCGTATAGTGCGGCCTGAGCACTTCTTTGAGCCGCTGCACCGCGACATCTTCAAGGCCTCGGGGGATCTGATCACCGTCGGCCGCAGAGCGGACCCGATCACCCTGCGCGATTTCCTCCCGGCCGATGCCAAGGTCGGAGAGATGACCGTCGCGCAATACCTCGCCGCGCTCTGCGCCGATGCTGTGACGATCGTCATGGCACGGGATTATGCAGCCTCGATCTTCGACGCTTGGATGTCCCGGCAGATCATCGTCGCCTGCGAGGACACGGTTGCCAAGCTCTACCAGAGGCGCCCGGGCATGGACCCGCTGACGGAGGCGGGCCCGGTCGAGGATATGCTTGCCAAGCTCCGCGCCGAGCGCGTGAGCGCCAGCGGAACAGCTTCCCATGGCCGGCAGTACCTTCAGAGCCTCACAGAGGCCCGCCAGCGGGGCAAGGTGCTCGGCGTGCCGATCTGCCTGCCGGAGATTGCCGCGGTCATCTCCGAGCCGTCATTCGAGGCAGGAAACCTCTACGGGCTTCTTTCCTCATCAGGCGAGGGCAAGACCTCGCTCACCCTGCAGATCATCATGCACGCGCTAAAGAAGGGGCATCCTGTCCAGTTCCTGAGCTTCGACCAATCCGCGGAGCAGTGCATCCGGCAATTGGTGGCGCAAGAGCACGGTATAGAGGCGCGCCGGCAGCGGGCAGGCGACCTCTCCGAAAAGGAATGGGAGACGGTCGTCGACTTCTCCAACTGGATGGATCGGGAGCCTTTCGAGGTGGTCAAATGCACAGATCATAGCGCGCCGCAGCTCCTCGCCTTCGCCCGCGCCTTCGTGAAGCGCTTCGGCAACGGAAATGTCCCGCTGATCGTCGTTGACCATATCGGCGCCGTGAAGCCGGAAGACAGGCGCGCGGACGAGGGCACCAAGGCCAAGGACATCAACAAGGTGTTTAAGGCTGGTGCCGAGCAGACGGGCGCCGCCTGGCTCATCCTCAATCAGCGCAACAGCTACGGCATGAAGCGCGACAACCCCCGGCCAATCTCAGCGGACCTTTTTGGCGGTGATCCGGCCAAGCAGGCCTACGACGCCATCTTCTATGTCTATCGCTACCTGAAATTCCTTGAGGAGCGGAAGGCCATCGCCTCGTCTGAGAGCGACTGGAAGAAAATTGCGAAGGTGTTCCCATCAGCTGTTCGCGAGGGTGGTGAGGACATTGCCCAGATCGGGGCCATTAAGGTTCGCTTCGGCAATGCCGCCATCACCCGGAATCTCATCTTCGAGGCTCGTTTTACCCGCTATCGCAGCGAGCAGATGAACGACCAGCCCGAGCTTATGGAGGCGATGCTTTGAATCACTCCACGGCATTCGCGGAGACGACCATAGGCGGCGCCTATATCGGACGCTTCCGAGTAGCGTGGCGCTCCGAGGCCTTCCTGGTGAGAGAGCATAGGGAAGGGCGCGTACTCTATTTCGGTACGGCGGAGGAAGCCGAGCTCGCGGCCTGTCGCATCAAACACAAGATCGAGGAGCGGAAATACCGTCGCCACGGTGAGAAGGTCTCAGTAGCCAAAATCGCCGCCGAGAAGCTTTTCAGGCCTGGCAAGAAACCAGTCGAGGTTGAGGTGCGGTAGATGAAGCACACACGATCCTCCTCCGAATGGGAAATTCGGGACGCTGTGGTGAAGCGCTTCCGCGAGTTGTGGCCCGATGCTCGCATCATTCATGAAATGAACGTGGAACACGGCAGTTCCCGCGCCGATGTCGTAGCGGTCCAGCCCGATCGGATATGGATATGCGAGATCAAAAGCGAGCGTGACAAGCTCGACCGTCTTGCGGGACAGATCAAGGACTTCGGTCCGACCTGTCACGGGCTCATCGTGGCAGCACATGAGAAGTGGACAAAGTCGCCCGGCATGGAGCCAACCAAATACGGAATGCGTCAGATCCCGTCGCCATTGCGGGCTGCAACGGCGGAAAGCAGGCGGTTCACCATATGGGAATATCCGACATCGGGAACATGGTGGCAACCAGGCGTCAGTATTCCTTGGTTCCACCGCATGCTCTTGCTGCTCTGGACCGACGAACTGCGGTTCGTGGCTTCGCGCCACGGGATATCGTGCAGCAACCGCACTCCAGCCTACAAGTTGGCTCCCGAAATGTCGCGCCTCATGACCGGCCGCGAAATCGAGCGCGCTGTCTGCCGTATGTTGCGAGCTCGGGAGTTCGCCGAGGCTGATCCGGCCATCGTGGAGGCGAAGGCAGCATGATCATCCCCAGCCACATCCAGAGCCTATGCGACGAGTACGGCATCCGCATCATAGACAAGCACCGCTACCCGGAGCCCGGCGAAACGCGCGCAGTGGAAACGCTCGCCCGCATATATCGACGTCATGGGGAAGGGCACTTGCGGCTCGTGCTGTCGACGCTCATGGAAGCAGGCAATCACAAGCTCTTGCTCGATGAGGTGGGGCTCTGGATGGTCTCGGATATGGTTCGCGCGTGTCAGGCGCTCATCGAGCGAGAAGCCGGCGCTTGGCTGGAGACGTGGGACCGCATCCCGGCCGGTGAACTGCAGTTCATGTGCCAGGATTTGAGGGGCCTCATCCCTCAGCGTTTTGCCTTGGGCGGTATGGTCTACGAGCGGTTATACCGTAGGTTTGGCCCGAATGCGGATCAGCTCGATCTGCTGGATGATCGGAGGAGGATCTAATGGTCAGGGTTCCTCGAATTCCGCGCGGCGGCATAGGTGACATTCTGTTCTGCGGCGTGTGCGGAAAGGATGTTGAGGAATTCACGCCTGAGATTGCCGACACGAACCGGGAAACTGGCGAGGGGATATTCGTCATCAAGTGCCACGGTGAGACCTGGCGCGCATCCACCACGCGAGGAAAGCTCGATCCATGAACCCAGGCGAGATTTCAGAGCGCCTGATTCAGGCAGCGGAAATCGCCATCTTCAGTGGCGGTCAGGTGGGGCCGTCGCATGCCCGATCGCTCAATCTCGGCTATGCCCATTCCTGGGCAGACGTGAACGGCTGGGGCAAGGAGCGATTAGAGGAAGAAGCACGCTTGCTCTGGGAGCGGATATTGCGCCGGCCGACACCGCAGCAGGTCTCCCACGCGGAGGAAGCACTGGGCTGGCTGGCACTGGTCGACAAGGAACAGGACCGTGCTGCGCTCTCGGCCTGGGTCTGGGCCATGGCCAACCCGAACCTGCACTTCAAGGACTGGTGCTTCGAAAAAGCAGGCATTCACCCTGAAACAGGAAGGCGTCGCAAAGACCGCGCTCTTGCATGCATTGCGCGAAAACTCCTCGGCAGGGCATCGCAGAATAACGAAAATGCGGGTTTCGGGGTGTTGCCTGAGGAGCCTGAAATCGAGGATACTTTGGATAGCCTCGCGGTACCTGTGCAGGAGACATCCAGCATCGTTTCATGGGCCGCTGATGATGCATTCAGCTCTTTCTTCTCTGATCGGTCAGCTGATTTTTCGTGGGCCAGAAAGCGCAATGAGCGCAGGCGCCGGAGAGGACTAAAGCAGAAGGAGCGGGAAGTTATTTAGGCGACAGCGCCACGCGAGCGTGTGATCCTTACGGCCATGCAGGCCTGGAGGATCAGCGGATGGCAAAGTACGATCTTACGTCACAGCAGATCAGAGACAGTCTCGCTCCTAGGAGGGCTCCATATTGGTACGAACTTGGCCCGGGCCGCCACGTCGGGGTTCTCTGTAAGGGCAATACCAAAGCCATCTGGAAGGCGCGCTACCGAGCCAGGAATGGTCTCTATCATGAGACTTCGCTGGGGCCGATGGAAAGCGCCCGCTATCCCGGTCTCACCTTCGAGGGGGCAGTTAGGGAAGCCGAGCAATGGTTTGCCTCGACTTCAATTAGCGCGAAGGCCATTTCGCGCCATATCGTCCGGTACAACGGCCAACTGATCTACTGCCCTATCGGGCCGGTCTATACGGTTGGGCATGCGCTCCGCGACTATCTTGAATGGAAGCGACTGGCTGCAGCGCCGACAACCTTCTATTCGGTCCTTACCATGATCAATCACCACTTGGCGGGCCGCGTTGCGAGCGTGCCATTGGCTGATTTCAATGGGCGGCACTTTCACCAGCTATGCGTCGACGTTCTGGAAACGCCCCCAAAATACGGGAATCGTGCCATCGGTGCGCGTCGCGATATCAGCGATTTGGATCCCGAGGCGCTGCGCAAACGAAAGAAGACGATGAATGCGCTGACCAGCACCCTGCGTGGTGCATTTGCGCTAGCTTGGGACAATGGCGAGATTGATACTGATCGCCCGCAACGGTGCCTGAGGCATCTTCCGAACGTCGACCGTCCACGCATGGTCTTCCTCAGAAGAGAAGAATGCAAGCGGCTTATAGAGGCGGCCCGTCCGGACCTCCGGGAGCTTATTCTTGGCGCCCTTTATACCGGCTGCAGAGTGCGAGAATTGGTCTATCTCAAAGTTGCAGACGTTGGCCGTGAGGGTTTCGGAATCTACGTTTCTCCATCGAAAAACTATAGGCCGCGGTTCGTCCTCCTGCCGGAAGAAGGGATGGCTTTCTTTCTTTCACTCTGCCGTAAGCGGCAGGGCCACGAATATGTTTTCCGAAACCAGGACGGGCGCCCCTGGAGCGAGCGTTACAAACACCTGTTTCGCGATCTGACCGATGCCTGCGGGCTCCCGAAGAGTACGGTGTTTCACAGTCTCAGGCACACTTATGCCAGCCAACTGGTGCAGGCTGGAATGCAGTTGTCCATTGTGGCAAAGCAGCTTGGCCACGCCGACATTGCCACGGTGGATCGGACGTATGGTCACCTAGCACCGCAGCTTTCGGAGGCTGAAGTTCAGCGGCGGTTTTCGCCGCTAAGGTCTGAATACATTGAGATGGCAGCGGTCATGAAGCCTGCTCTGGATGGAATGAGGGAGCGATTCGGCAATGGCGATTGGCGTGCTTACGCCGAAGTGAACCACGATACGTCTTGGCCAAGGTCCAACTTTTCGAAATTCAGGGGCGAGTTGTTGTCGCAATTGCCTCGCTAGTGGTCCTGCATGATATCACCAGCCAGGCCAGGTGGAATCCACCATTGCTAGGTGGCTGCACTGATAATCAGGAACGAACTGACCATTAGCCCGATCGCGGCAACGCCATGTCGTTTGGTAATATTCGTTTTGAAACTGATCCCAGGCGACGCCATAGGCGCGATATCGCGGCGTGTAGTACCCGCCATTATTCGCGGCAGCTCCAACCGCTACTGCGGCTCCGGCAACTGCGATCCCAGTTATCATGGCGTTGTCGGCTTGGATTAATCGTACACACCTTTCAGGAGTAGCGCCGCGTTTCGCGAGAAGTTTGACCGCTTCGGCCTTGTATTCCTGGTTAGGATGTTCAGCGACGATTCGGCAAAGGGCGCGAGTGTCCTTTGTTGGTAGTTCGTCAACATTGTAGCTTGTGGTTGCGCAGCCGGCGAGCCCAAGCGCCAGAACCGCAGTAATGGTCAATTTTTGCATCATTTCATTGCCCCCAATGCAAGTTATGGGGGAAAAGCAAGCGCCCTGTCTAGTAGAGCGGGCGCGAGTATCACCAGTATTGGTGTAGAAATGCGCCTGCAACCAAATCGGTACAGCGACGGATGGAGCTAAGGCGCGGGTGAGGCGCAAACTGCAGCCCAAGCTTGCACAACTGTCGCAGCAACGCCAATTGAGGCGATCAGCAGGCCGGCAATAGCAATTCGACGTTCAGTGGTGCTCCACCGCTTTTCGGTGACAAGCGGCTGGCCCTGCCAGTAAAGCCCGCCGTTTGTCGGATCTAAGCCAAGCCCATCATCGTCCAAGGAAACACGACGGATACTGCGGGGCCAGTGATCGGGTGTTTCCCATGCCCATTCGGTGGCAGTCCCTTTGGCTGCTTCCCGCGTCTTCGGAAAATCTGGCATGCCTATGCTCCCCAACCCACGTCACGAGAGCTTCACGCAGGAGCGCGCAAAGGGCAAGTTTTTGGTGAGAGGCGACCAAGGCGGCAGGCTTGGTCAGGTGGTGCTTTGGGGCGCCTTGAACTCGAAGATCGGCGTCGCATCATCCCGTTGCATGTCATCCGCAGAAGCCCAAATGCGCCATATTGGAAACGCAGCGTCGCGATGATCGACATCGTCCCAATCGAACGTATTAAGATTGACCGTCAGAGGTTCGTCCTCGGCTGTTGAGGCGCTTAGGTTGAGTAGTGGGCCGTTCTTTCCGATGTGTATAACGCCAGCTGTTGACGCGAGTTTGTCTGCGGAAAACTCGGCACCATCCTGCGGCAATTCGAGAACCCAACCGGCAGTGTAGCGGAAGCACGGGAAGTCTCTTTTGTAAGCGATGTGGTACGGCGGACGGGTTTCGGCATCTTGCAGCACTGCCACGACGCGTTGTCCCTGGTAGCTATGGACAATTAGCCCGAACGGCGATGGCGAATGGATAATACGGATCAAGTCCCCCACCTTGGTTTCATTGAGATTTGTGGCCTCGAACGGCGCCAGAATTTTCACGATGCACCCCCTGTGGTTGAATTAAATCAAAGGTAATCAAACGTGGCGCGCGGTGGCAAGAGAATAGGCGCGGGGAGACCGAAGGGAGCAACCACACGGCGAACTCGGGCGATTGCGGACAAGGCAACTGCCGAAGGACTGACGCCGCTGGAGGTCATGCTTACCGCAATGCGTGAGCACGCTAAGCACATGCGGTGGGATGAGGCGGCTTCGATTGCGAAGGATGCGGCTCCGTACATGCATCCGCGCCTTGCCTCCATGCAGCACACTGGCCGTAACGGCGGTCCCATCCAAACCATGGACGTCACCAAGCTCAAGGGCATGACCGACGAGGAGCTCGAACTTCTTGAACGTGCACTTGTCCAGATCGGAATTGTTGACGGCGATCAGGGCCGAGAGGGAGGCGAGGAGGTCTGAGGCCGATCGTCAAGCTGAGCGGAATGAACTGCTCGGCTCGCATCTGGCCTTCACGATGAAATTCTTCCGGGAGAAGGAAGGGCAGCCATTCTCGGTTGCGCCGTTTCATCCCGTCATGTGCGGGACCCTTGATCAGGTATTCACGGGCGAGATCAAGCGCCTGATCATCTGCATTCCGCCTGGCTATGGTAAGACCGAGCTGGCGGTGGTGAACTTCATTGCCCGTGGATTTGCAATCAATCCGCGGTCGCGCTTCATCCATGCCAGCTATGCCGAGCCGCTGGCACTCGATAACTCGACCAAGGTCAAGGACGTCATCAGCCTGCCGGGCTATCAGGCCCACTGGCCGGTGACGATGAGGCCGGACCAAAACGCCAAGGGTTTGTGGCGGACAACCGCCGGTGGGCACCTGCGTGCCGCTGCTGCCGGTCAGCCCATTACCGGGTTTCGTGCGGGTATACTAGCTGAGCCAGGTTTTACCGGTGCGCTGGTCATTGACGACCCTCTGAAGCCGGACGATGCCTCGTCCGACACGACCCGGAAGTTCATCAACGAGCGGTGGGAGAACACCTTTCGATCCCGCCTGGCGCATGAGGACGTGCCGGTCATCGTGATCATGCAGCGCCTGCACATCGATGACTTCGTGGCACACCTCTTGGAGAACTCCGGCGAGCACTGGCATCTGCTCAAGCTTCCGGTGCTTATCGAGGGCGAGGGTAAGGCTCCGCCCGGCAATGTCACTCTCATCCCGCACGGGCTGCATGACGGGCCGCTGTGGGAGGAGAAGCACACCCGCGAGCAGATCAAGGTTCTGCAAGGCGCTCCGCACGTCTACGCGGGCCAGTACGCACAGGAACCTACGGTTGCGGGTGGCAACCTGTTCAAGCCGGGTTTGCTGCCCCGATACGATGATGTGCCCCGGCTCTCATGGCGCGCGATCTACGTCGATACGGCGCAGAAGACAAAAGAGCGCAACGATTACACCGTATTCGAGCACTGGGGCGCCGGGGTGGATGGCAAGGCCTATCTACTCGAGGTGGTGCGCGGGCGGTTTGAGGCGCCCGAGCTAGAGAAGACCGCCTTTGCATTGTGGACGCGCCTTCGCGGTGATGATTGGCCTGCCGACCGATACGGCCACCTTCGCAAGATGGCAATCGAGGATAAGGTATCCGGTACCGGCCTAATCCAGTCGCTCACCCGCAAGGCGATACCGGTGATCGCGATGCAGCGCGAGAAGGATAAATACACTCGCGCCCTCGACGTGGTGCCGGCGGCTGCGGCGGGATTGATCGTGCTGCCCAAGTCGGCCCTGTGGCTGAAAGACTTTGAGAATGAACTGGCGGCGTTCCCCGATGGCGGGTTCGATGACCAGGTGGACCCCTTCATTGATGCCGCGCTCGATATCTGTGGCTTCCTCGGCATGAACCTGGACAACCTGTGAGGCTCGGATGGGCAACATTCTGACCTTCGTCCGCGATGGCCTCGCCAGCGCCATTGCCGGACTGGGAACCGAGCGGGACAAGGCGGCGACGGTCTATTACACCGAGCCGACAGTGGACCTGCAGCAGTTGGTTGCGGCCTATCGTACGTCCTGGCTGCCGAGAAAGATTATCGACATCCCGGCGCTGGACTCCTGCCGCGCATGGCGCGCATGGCAGGCCAAGAACCCTCAGATCGAGAAGCTGGAGGCGGAGGAAACCCGCCTTGGCGTTCAGGGCAAGGTTCTGGAGGTGCGGAAGAAGGCGAGGCTGTTTGGCGGGGCTGCGATCTATTTCGATCTGGGCGATGATGCCTCGCAGCCGTTGAATGTGGAGAAGGTGAAAGCCGGTGGTATCCGCTTCTTGACCGTACTCACGCCGCGCCAGCTTCAGCCGTGCGAGATCGAGAGTGATCCGCTTTCGCCTCTCTATGGTCGGCCGAAGGATTACACCGTTGTCAGCGGCACGACCGCCCGGGTCAAAATCCACCCCTCTCGGCTCGCCATCTTTATCGGCAATGAGCTTCCCGATCGGGATATCACTTCTAGCGCCAGCTATGCCTGGGGCGATAGCGTCCTCACCTCAGTCTTGGAGGCGGTGAAGCAGGCGGACAGCACGTCAGCAAACATCGCCAGCCTGATCTTCGAGGCCAATGTCGATGTGGTGACGATGGAAGGCCTCATGGCCTATGTCGGCACGCCCGACGGCGAGCGGAAGGTCACGGATCGCTATCGCATCGCCGCCACCGGCAAGAGCATCAACCGCATGCTCATCCTCGACGGTAAGGAGAAGTACGAGCGCAAGTCGGCGAGCTTCACCAACTTGCATGAGTTGATGGATCGGTTCTTCCAGAATGTCAGCGGCGCGGCCGATATTCCGATGACGCGCCTGTTTGGAATGTCGCCGGGCGGACTGAATTCGACGGGCGAGGCTGATCTCAGGAATTATTACGACCGCATTGCCTCGGGCCAGACGCTGGAAATGCAGCCGGCGCTGGCAAACCTGGACGAATGCCTGATCCGCTCAGCTCTCGGCAGTCGCGATCCGGATATTCACTACGTCTGGAACCCGCTCTGGCAGATGAGCGAGAAGGAAAAGGCGGAAATATTCAAGGCCAAATCCGATGCTGCTCGCACCATCGCCGGCAAGGGGCAGGAAAGTCCACTGATGCCGGTAGAGGCGCTGTCGGATGCGTTCGTTTCCGAGCTAGTGGAAGACGGAACGCTGGCTGGCCTCGAGGCCGCGATCAAGAAGTACGGCACGCTCGCCGACCAGGAGGAGGATGAAGAGGATCTTGCGGCAGCGATGCCGGCAGAGGGCAAGAATCAGCGAGCCGGAGATCTTCCAAGAGATCCTTGAAGATCGAAGCGCCAATTTTAAGGAAGCTAGTCAATCGTTCTGAGTATCTGTAGACCGCTGATTAATCGCGCCTAGAGCTTGCACGGGAACAATTGTTACATCAGCGCTGTCGAGTGCTCTTTCAAAGTCAGCCAATTGAGAGGCCGTTGGGTCGGTGTTCGAAAGCTGTCTATAATTGGCGAGTAGAGCATCTAGGGACTGTTTCTTGCCCTCTGGTGAAGTAGCCACCTTAATTGCGGTAAGAGCAGATTGGGCCATGCGGGCTTCGTTCTCCGCCTCGGCCAATTTTACCTCAAGCCCACTTATTTTGAGCGCGACTTCGGTCCACTTGAAGGTGGTCATTAGAACCACGCCGCAAATGAGAAAGAGCCCGCCGGCAGCGCCTATATTGGCCGGCATCAGATAACGTCTGGCCGGTAAGAAGCATAGCAGCAGTCCTACGGCCAAGCACACGCAGCTGGCTGCGAAAACAAACCATTCGTTCATTGTTGTCCCCCTCTCGCCCAGTCTCGTGAGAGTAGGCCTACCGTCAACTGAAAGTCGAGTCTCATGCAATTCACAGACGCTGTAACCGTCGCGGGAACGCGGCGGACCGGTGACGGCTATCTTGTCGCCACCGCCAAATGCGTGCGCGCTGGCATTCAGCTCTACACGGGCGACGAGCTCGGCAAGCCAGAGATGAAGATCGTTCGGGTCTATCGGCCGGCCGAGGAGGTATTCGCCAAGGACAGCCTGCAGAGCTTCAGCCACGCCCCGATCACGATCGATCATCCGACAGAACAGGTCACGGCTGACAACTGGAAGGCGCTGTCCGTCGGCGAGGTCAGCACGGCCGCCAAGCAGGTTGGCGATTGGGTAGAACTGCCCCTGATCTTCAAGGATGCCGCAGCGATCGGCCAAATCGAGGGCGGCAAGCGGGAACTTTCGGCAGGCTACATTGCCGACTTTGATTTCACCGCCGGCGTGACGCCAGACGGCCAACCATACGACGCAGTTCAGCGGTCCATCCGCATCAATCACCTCGCACTGGTCGATAAGGCCCGAGCGGGTTCACAGGCTCGCGTTGGCGACAGCGCGGGAAAGTGGGGCGCCGCCCCGATCACTCCCACCCCAGAAAAGGAGACGCGCGCGATGAGCGACGCACTCAGGACTGTGGTCGTGGACGGACTGTCGGTGCAGACCACCGATCAGGGCGCCCAGGCCATCGAGAAGCTGCAGAAGGCGCTGGCCGACTCCGCAGCGAACATCGCCAAGCTGACGGCCGACCATGCCGATGCCGTCGCCAAGAAGGACGAGGAGATTGGCACCCTCAAGGCGGACAAGAAGAAGCTCGAGGACGCTGCTCCGAAGCCGGCCGATATCGACCGCATGGTTGCGGATCGTGTAGCGCTGGTGACCGCTGCTAAGGCTGTGGACGAGAAGATCGTCACCGATGGCAAGTCGGATGCGGAAATCCGCAAGGCGGTTGTCACGGCCCGTCTTGGCGACGAGGCGGTCAAGGACGTCTCCGAAGCCGAGATCACCGGCATGTTCAAGGCCCTGACCAAGGATGCCAAGCCGAACGACAGCGTTCGCGATGCGCTCCGCACCCAGGACCATTCCATCGTAGCCAACGACGCGTGGGCCGAGGGTGTTTTTGCCGCCGCCGGCGTCAGCGTGAAGAAGGGAGCCTGATTCAATGGCACAGCTCAATGAACACCGCGGCACTGCCAATTTCCTCGTCTCCGAGGCGAACGGCATGTATCGCAGCCGCGATGACGGCACGGTTGCCGCTGGGGCTACACCTGGCCTTCAGGCCGGCACGATCCTCGGCAAACATACGTCGACGGGCCACTTCGTGCGCTATGACCCGGCCGCTGCAACGGGAGCCGAGACTATTGCCGGCATCCTGTTCGAGGCTGCGGTCGGTACGGTCAAGCGCACCGTCGTCGTTCGCGACTGCGAGGTGAACGGTGCGCATCTCATCTACCAGGCTGGCGCTGATGATGCTGCGAAGGCTACGGCCAACGCGGCTCTGGCGGCGCTCGGCATTATCGTTCGCTAAAGGAGGCCGAAACCATGGCATCTATGGACGTCTTCAACAACTCGGCCTTCTCGATGACCTCGCTCACCGGCGCGGTTCAGAAGGTCGGGTACAAACCCCAGCTTCTTGGCCAGCTCGGAATTTTCGAGCCGATGCCTGTGCGTACGCGCTCGATCTTCGTTGATCGTCGCGAGAACAAGCTGACGCTCATTCCCGCGAGCCCGGTTGGCTCTCCGCCCAAGGAATTGGAGGTTGATCCTCGTAACGCGGTTCCGCTCAAGACCGTGCGGCTTGCCAAGGGCTTCACGCTCTATGCGGAAGAGATCCAGGGCATTCGCGCATTCGGGTCTGAAACCGAGTTCGCCCAGGTGCAAGCGGAGTACCTGCGCCGAATGGCGATGGTCCGCGACGACCTGGAGCTTACGCACGAGTACCATCGACTGGGCGCCCTTCAGGGTCTCCTGCTCGATGCCGATGGCACGACGGTGATCTACAACTACTTCACCGAGTTCGGCGTGCCTGAGCCTGCCGCGATCGACTTCGATCTCGACAACCCGAGCCCGGCGCCTGGTGCGGTCCGTCTGAAGTGCGCCGAGGTGATCCGGTCCATGCAGCGTTCTGCTGGCGGTGCCTTCACACCGTCGACTACGGTCCACTCCCTGGTCGGGGATGCCTTCTTCGACGCTCTGATCACGCATCCGGAGGTGGAGAAGACCTACATCAACTGGCAGGCCGCCGCCGACCTGCGACAGGACCGGTCGTTCCAGTCCTTCACCTACGGGAGCATCACCTGGCACAACTACCGGGGCACCGACGACAACTCGACCGTGGCGATCGACACGGACGAGGCGAAGTTCTTCCCCGTGGGCGCGCGTGACGTGTTCAAGAAGGCGATGGCACCGGCCGAGTTCGGCCCGTACATTAATACGCTTGGGCAGGACACCTACGCCATCAACATCCCGGATCGCGATCGGCAGGCATGGACCCGCGGCGAGCTCTACAGCTATCCGCTGTATTTCGTGCAGCGTCCCGACGTCCTGAGGAAGGGAGTGAGGACCTGATCATGGCGCAGTATCACGTCAAGAACGGCAGCCATGTTGCCAAGGCCTTCAAGGTGAGGGGCGGCCATCGGGTCGTCCCTGCCGGCAAGGAGGCGGATATCGTTGATGCAAAGGAACTCACCGAGGCGCAGATCGAGGCTTTCGAGCGCGAAGGCGTCAAGGTGAAGGCCAAGGGCGGCAAGGCGAAAACGGGGCAACCCGAACTGGATCCGACTGCCCTCAGGGCGGTTCACCATGGCGGCGGCAGGTTTGATATCGTTCAGGGCGACGAAGTCCTGGCGTCTGGCTTGTCGAAAGCCGATGCAGATGCGTTCAGCGCCATGTCCGAAGAGGAAAAGGCAGAATACGTCAAGGCTACAAAGACGTAGGCGAATGGGCCGCGGTTGTGCGGCCCATTACCTCAATGCTTGAGGGCGTCGCGAACGGTGTCTTTAGCCTTGCCGACGCCTTTCTGAATGCTGCCCTCTGCTTTGTCGGCCTTCCCCTCGGCGCGCATCTTATCGTCGCCGGTGGCTTTACCGACCTCGTCCTTGACTGTTCCGCGCATTTTCTTTGCGGAACCCTTCAATTCATCTTTGTGCATGATTGTTCTCCGTGACGGGGAACCTTCAAACCGCACGAATGATCGGAAGTTCCCGAGCGGGAGAAAACACCATGGCCGGCTACGGAGACGACAGCGGGTTCAATGCCTGGCTGGCAGAGAATGGCTATACACTGCCCGATGGCGCTCCGTCGCCGGCCGTGCTTCGCCAGCGAGGGTCCGTCTATGTCGACGGGATCTACGGCATGAATTTCGTCGGCGAGAAGACAGGTGGTTGGGAGCAGGAGCGGGCATGGCCACGCACTGGCGCATATGCCGGCGGCTCTGCCATCCCTGATGACGTCGTGCCTCTCCCTGTCATCCATGCCAGCTATGAGGCTGCGCTTCAGGAGGCGAGGGAGCCGGAAAGCTTGTCGGTCATCGGATCGGCGGCCGAGCGCGTTAAGCGCGAGAAGGTCGACGGCGCGGTCGAGGTCGAATACCAGCAGGCCAGCTCGGCGGATTTCGCCGGAACTTTGATACCAGTCATGACCGTCATCGAGGGGCTGCTGGCGCCGTTCCTGCGGCCTCTCGGCGGGTTCCCGTCGATCATGGTGGTCTGATGGCCCGGCGCTTCGACTACGGCCGCATGCAGGGCACGGCGACGCGCTTGCTCGATCGTTTCCAGCAAGGCACCGTCCTGCTTAAGCGCGTTACACTGTCGCCGGGCCAGAACGAATGGGACCCGCCTGTTGAGACGCCGGCGACCTATCCGCTCAAGGCCAGTGTCCGCAGGCTCCACCAGCGCTACGAAAATGGCGTATTGATTGTCGAGACCGGCGACTTGGTGACGTTCGCTGTCCCTGCTGTCGTGCCCGAGCTCACTGACACGCTCATCATCGACGGCGTGGAGAGGGCGATCACGAATCTGACGCCGATACCGGCTGCTGGGACGACGGTAGCGTGGAAGGCGTGGTGTGAGGCTTAGTCAACGGAGGTTATTTCTTGTGATAAGCTTACTCGGCTTGGATCGGAAGGAATTTTTCGAGTGACCGCATCCGAAGGCCGGCCATGTCGTGGAACTTGTCTGCGCGAAAGCCGAGTCCGGCTTCATTGGCCCAAGTTTCGCATTAGAGTTAGCGAAGGTACTGCAGAGGGTCAGTTGAAGCGGACTGAAGAGCATTCAGTTGAAAGTGCGTAAAGCAAATCATCGCCCAGAGTGCCGCGACTCCACCGGCACGCCAATTTCCGGTTCCTGTTGAAGATGCGAACAGACCGCTTTCCACTACAAGTGCGGCCTCAACACCTGGCGTATCATCGACGTGCCGCGCGAGCGTTTCGATACTAGACCATCCCTTGAACCCGACAGCGATCAGCGGAACATGATTTGAAGGCGGATTTCCCATGATCATTGCCGCGCCAAATCTTCGGGTTATCGGGGCAAGTTGGGAAGCTGTCCTACGCACCTCCGACCATTGATTGGCTAAGTCCGACTTTACCTCGACGACGGCCGCGACCGATTCCGCTAGGTATAGCCTCACTTGATCGGACCCTACCGATGGCAATGAGGGGCCGAAGGGAAACTCGATTACTACGTCGAGCTGGCCGCTCTTGTGCCCTGCAGCGTCCGTTACGTCTCCAGACCCGAAACGGTAGATCGGAGGGTAAACGCTCTTCAAGAATAGATCGACGAAAGCCTCTCGTTCCCGTCCCTTAGAACTAGTGGAAAGCCCAGCTCCAGCCAAATGCGCCGATTTCAATTGGGCCCAGATGCCTTCAAGGCGACGAAGCACGTGATCGTTTGGCATTTCCCCCTCCCGTTCCCTGAGATGAGATTACCGCGCCGCACAGGAGAGTCCATTGCTCAAACGCATATCACCTCGCGAACGGTTCACCTAGCCCATGGCACGCCCAACCCGTGACCTCATCGAGCAACTACTCGCGACCTATGACGGGCGGCTGCGCTTGGCATTCCTCTCGGCTGTGGACGATATCCGCAATGCGGTCGTCCTGCGCGTCGTCGTCGAGAGGCTGGAGCGCGGTGATGTGGCCGGCGCAATCGAGGCGATGCACCTCGACGCCGATGCCTTTGCCAAGCTCGAACTCGCTATAGCAGAGGCATACAACGCCGGTGGTGCGGCCTCGGTCGAGAACATGCCCAGGATGAGCGATCCCGAGGGCAACCGGGTGGTGTTCCGGTTCGGCATCCGCAATCCAGAGGCCGAGGCGTGGTTGCGCGAGCATTCCTCGACGCTAGTGACGCGGATTGTAGAGGATCAGCGAGAGGCGATCCGTAACGCGCTGACCGAAGGGCTGGCGGTCGGCCAGAACCCGCGCCAGACGGCCTTAAATGTCGTCGGAAGAGTGTCGAGGGCAACGAACCGCAGGGAAGGCGGGGTGATCGGGCTCACCACAGCCCAGAGCGAGTATGTTGCCCGAGCGCGCCATGAGCTGCTTTCTGGTGAGCCCGACCAGCTACACCACTACCTGAGCCGCGGCAGGCGGGATAAGCGCTTCGATCGGGTAGTCACAGCAGCCATCAAAGAGGGTAAAC
Source organism: Chelativorans multitrophicus (assembly GCF_011317445.1). Classification (GTDB taxonomy): domain Bacteria; phylum Pseudomonadota; class Alphaproteobacteria; order Rhizobiales; family Rhizobiaceae; genus Chelativorans; species Chelativorans multitrophicus. Next base: position 322,584 of record NZ_JAAAPL010000001.1, on the reverse strand, counting down.
CGATCCCTGCCGAGACCGTTAATAGGATAGTCGGCAGGTACTCGGACCGCCTCCTCGAACTTCGCGGCGAGATGCTGGCCCGCACCGAGACCATGACTGCGCTTGGCAAGAGCCGGGATGACGCGATCCGGCAGCAGATCGCGGCGGGCAAGATCATGGTCGAGGATGTAACAAAGTTGTGGCGCTCGGCCGGTGATAGCCGTGTGAGGCACACGCACAGGATCCTGAGCGGGAAGTCTGCACCGATGGACGGCTTCTTCCAGAGCCCGAGCGGCGCAATGCTGCGTTATCCCGGTGACCCGCAGGCACCTGCTTCTGAAATCGTCGGTTGCCGCTGCTGGGTGGAATACAAGATCGACCACTTTGCCAATGTCGCGCGCCGGCAGAGGGCGGCGTAGTGGCCCAATCCTTCTCGGCCCAGATCGATGCCTGGGTTCACAAGGTCGAGGGTGCGATCGAGGCCGTTTTTCGCGAGAGCGTGCAGGAGCTCGTTTCGCAGATGCAGGCGCTCGTTCCAGTCGACACCGGCTTTCTTCGCGCCTCGCTTCGGGCCTCGACTACTGCCATGCCGGTGCTTTCGCTCGACAATCCGGGCGGCACGTTCACGCCCGACTATGGACAGATCGAACTCGTCATCATGGCTGCAGATGTCGGGGAGACGATCTATCTCGGCTACACAGCCAAGTACGGCGCCTACGTTCATTACGGGGCAGGGGGAAGGCCGCCGCGGCCATGGGTCGATATGGTCGCCCAGCGGTGGCAAGCAATCGTTGCAGAGAAGGTTGCGGAGCTTAAGGCGCGTCTTGGTCTTTGACGCCGGCCAGCCGATCGCTTTCCTGCTCACCTGCAAGGAGCAGGGCGAGGGAGAGGCCGGAAAGCACACGCCGGGCTGCCTCAAGAGCCGTATCGCCGCGAACGGTTTCCGCCGTCTCGTCGCCAATAAGCTGGCGGGCAGCGGTCAGTCTTTCGTGGATCTCGTTGTCGCTGAGCGGCTTCATCCAAGTTGGCTAGCATGAAACGTCCGAGATCGGAACCGGATCAGCTAACAGGCGGCGCCGAAACGGACAACCCAAGCGTCGACAATTCGCTTAGCCCAATGAGAATTGCCACCCCAGCAATCACGAACATAAGGCGACGGCAGAAAGCTCTTGGGGGTGCCAATATCACGACGGAAAGGCCGGAAACGACGGCAAAGCCCAATGCAAGCGCCGCGGATAAACCTTCAGATATGTTGGGTTCTATTGCGTCTCGCATAGGTCCGTAGGTGAAGACATGACTTAGAGCAGCAAATGAAAGGGCTACAAAGATAGAGAGCTTCGTCGGCCAGCCTTGGAGGCCTATGACAATCGCAGTGATGTAAATCGTTTTAGCGACAGCGGAGATAAATATTGGGTCATGGATGTAGGCGTCGGCGAGCCAAGGTATGAAATAGAGATAGTAGGTCGTGAGGCTGAGAAGTAGATAAATTGCCGTCGCCGCTGCAACTCGCCAATTTGCTGCTCGGCGAAATGATATTGGCCATTCTTCCCGGTCGGAGGTCAAAACATCATTTTCGACCCGTGCTCCCAAGGCGATCATCGTGACAAACGCCGCCATGCAAATCATCATCGTAGCGTCGGCATCAGTGCGAATTCCAAATACACCGAAGATTGCTCGCCAAAACCCTACCGCATAGGTGGTCCAAACACCCGCGAGCCAATGGGCCCATCTTGCAAGATCAAGAATTCCTTGCAGATTAGAAAAAATAGTGAGCACCCCACCTAAAATGCCAAACCAGGACATGAGCGACGATCTGGCGACCGTAATGATCTGGGACGGGGTCTCGGTGGCGCAGTTCGTCTGAACCGATGCCACAACGCTGGCGGCGTCCTTCACCTCGCGCTGTTCCTGCTGGTTCATGTGTCTCCCCCGGAGCATTAGCAGCTCATTCCTAGCACAGCGAGCGCGCATAGGAGTAGGCACGGGCGGCTCTTCTGAGGCGCCCATTTTTATGAGCGAAGTATGGCCTATCCATCAATAGAAACGTCGATCTGGCTCGCACTAAAGGCGAGGGTGCAGTCGCTCGTCTTGTCGCCGGCCCTGCCGGTCGCATGGCCGAATGAGAGCTTCAATGCTTCGCTGTCGAGCTATTTGCGCGTGACCTGGATACCCAACATCAATAGACGGCTCTTTTTGAGCGGTTCCGATCCTCACCAGCGCCTTTCGCGGCTTCAGATCGATGTGTTTGAGCGGAAGAACCAGAATGCTGCCGTTGCGATCGAGATTGCGGGGCAGGTGGCGGCGCACTTCCCGGCAGACCTTCGCATGACCGCCTATGGTGTTACGGCGCGCGTCACCAAGGCGCCGGAGATCGCCCAACCCATTCCCGACGATACGCACCTCCTGGTGCCGGTCACCGTCTCAATCGAAGCCATCATCTAGGAGAAGCAAAGATGAAGCTTGTCTACTCCGGCACGCGAGTGCCCGGACTGAAGAAGGCTGACGACATCACAATCGTCAACCCGGTCCACTTCACCGGCGTCAAGAAGGAGGCCAAGACGGTCTACCTGAACGGCGACTATCCCAACATCAAGGCGGCATATGAAGATGTCGGGGTGAAGGTGCATTCCGTATCCGATCTGCTGCCGAAGGCCAAGCAGGAGGGCTGACCCATGGCCAACACAAACAAGGGACGCAAGTTCTACATCGCTTGCACGGTCGCAGGCGGCCCGATCCCGCTCGCTCAGCCGACCGACCTGACGCAGACGCAATACGAGGCCCTGACCTGGACCGAGGTCAAGAATGTCGCCTCGATTGGTGAGAGCGGCACGAACACGAATATCGTCAGCTACGACGAGCTCTCGACCGAAGTGACCCAGAAGCAAAAGGGCATTTCCAATGCCGGCGATCCTGCGGTGGAATGCGCACGCAATCCCTCTGATCCCGGCCAGCAGGCGATGCGGGCGGCGGCAAAGACCAAATACTATTATGCTTACAAAACAGAGGACGCCGACGCGCCGGACGAGGATACGACCAACTCGGTCTATTACAACCGCGGCCTTGTCACCGGTCCAACGCGTCCGAACGGCCGGAATGAGGACTTCATCCTCGAGATTTTCACGCTCGGTCTCGTTCAGACCGAGATCGTCGTTGATCCGCAGCCGATTACACCCTGAGGTGACACATGGATATCGCCGGCATCTACAACTATGAGACGCTGTTTCCCCTCGATCTCGTCAGGCCGGACACGGAGGAGAAGATCGGCATCATCTTTCAGATCCGTTCGGCATCGTCTGCGGAGGCCAAGAAAGTGCTTCGCAAGCATGTCGATGAGGTGACCGAGCGGCAGCAGCGCGGCAAGCTGGTCAAGGGCGAAATGCGTTTGCGCCAGGAGCTCGAAAAAGCCGCGTCTTGGATCGCCTCATGGGATTGGGGCGAGCACACATACGCCGGTGAGAAGCCTGAGTTTTCCTTTAAGAAGGCCGTTGAAATCCTTGATAAGGAAGACTGGATCTATGCCCAGGTCAGCGAGGCGGCAAACAACCTCGCAAATTTTACGAAGGAATCGCCGAGGCCTGCTGCGAAGCCGTAAGGCTGGCGGTCAGGTACGATACTCCGGACGAAACTGGCGAGACGAGGCGGGATAGGAATGCCCGCTTCGGAATGGAGCATCTTAATCCCGAGTTCACCGTTGCCGAGCATTGGGCGCATCTATGGGAATGGTTCTGGGAACTCAGCGCGGCGCGTAGCCAGGGCTTCTCAGGACCCAATCCCATTTCTTACTCGGAAATCGCCGATTGGGCCGAACTCACCGGCAACCTGATCCGCCGCGTCGAGATCGCGATCATTCGCAAAATGGATGCTGCTTTCCTCTCTGCCAATGCGGTGGAACAGGCGGAAGCAGCTGAGCGGGCCAAGCAGAAGAAGGACTGAGTTATGGACATCGCCACGCTTGGCATTGCCGTCGATAGCTCTCAAGCCGACAAGGGCGCCGTTTCCCTTACGAAACTGTCGGCTGCGGCAAAGCGGGCCGAGGCGGCGACGAAGGGCACGGCCGCCGGCGCTCGCTCTGCCAGTGCGGCATCCGCTGCCGTATCTGGGTCAGCCAATAGCGCCGCTGCTGCGCTGAACTCAGAGGCCGCTGCAGCCACAAAAGCCGCGTCAGCGATGCGCATGCATGCCGCCGCCGTCAATGACAACGCTCGCCGCATGAGTGGCAGCTTCTCCGGCCTTGCCGCCCAGGTCCAGGACATCGGCGTCACTGCGGCGATGGGCATGAATCCCATGATCATCGCGCTTCAGCAGGGCACGCAGATCGCCGGCCAGATGGAATACGCAATGCAGAACGGAGGATCGGCCGCGAGCGTCTTCAGGGATGCGCTTGGCTCGCTGATCTCTCCCGTCTCGCTGATCTCAATTCTTCTCACCGCCCTGCTCGCTGCTGGTTTGCAATTTGTCGATTGGGCTGCTGTCGCTGCCGGCGCGCTAAACGGCCTCGCCTCCATCCTGCAGGCGATTGCACCCTATGCCGCTATGGCTGCGGCTGGACTGGCCCTCTTATACGCGCCAGCCATTATCGGCGGCATCGTTCAGGTGATTGCTCTGTTGGGTCGCCTGACTGTTTCTGCGGTCACCGCTGCCGCAGCAATGGCCGCTGCCAATCCCGGTGCCGCATTCGTTCTCGGCATCACGGCCGCCGTAGCCGCTGCGAACATCTTCCGCGATGAACTCACCCGGATTCTTGGAGTTGATCTCGTTGCGGTAGCAAAGACCGGTGCCAACTTTATCATTGGATCCTTTGTAGCCGCATTCGAAGACCTGAAATTCGTCTGGAACCAGTTCCCCAACATCATTGGCGCGGCAGCCGTGGGGGCGGCCAACGCGGCTATTCGGGCCATGGAGAGCATGATCAATTCGGCATCGGGAATGCTGAACGAACTAATCGGCAGCGTGAATAGCGCACTTGCCGTGTTGCCTGGCGGGTTTCAGATCGGAGAGATCGGCACCGTTGATTTCGGGCAGATTGCCAATCCGTTTGCTGGCGAGCTGTCGGGTGCGCTCGGCGAAAGGAATGCAGCCGTTCAATCGGCCCTGAGCCAGGACTATATCGGCAATTTTGGTTCGGCAGTTGTCTCTGCCGCATCAGGCGCCGCCGAAAAGCTTCGGGAGTTCGCTGGGAGTTTTAACGCAGTTGAGGAGGCTGCCGGAAAAGCAGGTGGCGGCGCGGAGAGCGCGGCTAAGAGGGCAACGGATGCATGGGAAGGCCTCCGGGAGACCACCAATGATGCGGCAAGCGCATTTCTGGAAGCCGGCAAGTCTACTGGCGGAATCCTGAAGGGTCTCATTGACGGTACACTCACGTGGCGCGAAGCGCTGTCTCAGGCGCTTTCTGTGGCGCTGCGGCTGATGCAATCGCTGAACCCAAACTTCCTCGGAGGTGGCTTCTTGCAGGGGCTGCTCGGTGGATTGCTCGGTTTCGCTTCTGGCGGTTACACCGGCGATGGTTCTGCAAACGCTGCAGCGGGCATCGTCCATGGCAAGGAGTATGTCTTCAACGCCAAAGCCACTGCGCGTATCGGCAAAGCCAATCTCGACGCCCTCCACAAGGCTGCCAATGGCTACAAGTCGGGCGGGTATGTGGCTCCAGTAATCCCGCGCGTACAGTCTCCAGCTAATGAACAACCTCTGACGATCGAACTGGTCTCCCGGTTCGATGCAGATGGCGGTTTCGACACGGCCGTTGAGCGTACGTCGCGCCCCATCGCGCAGCAGGTGAGCGCGGAAACCACTGCCCGCCTCGCGCGTTCTGTGCCGGCAATGGTAGATGCGCGAAACGATGAGCGAGACTTCCGCCGCATTCGCCCGATGAGTGCAGCCTAAATGGGTCGCCTCCTAACTTGGAATGATGGCCTTGGGCTGAATGCGCTCGAGGTTGTTCAGGGCCCCAATGTTCGCAATTCGGGCAGCAATACTGCGGCCGACGGCTCAGAGCAGACATTTGAGGGCATTGGTTCTGTCTGGGCCTTTCGCCTTGGTCTAACAATCAAGCAGGGCAGGGCGGCCCGCGCGCAGCGAGGTATCCTCGACGCTCTTATGGGCGGCGCCAACGCCATGCGCTTCACCGTAATCGACCCCGACATGATGACGCCCGCAGAAGCTGGGATGAGTGTCCCGGACTGGCTCGGCTGGAATGATGTGCCGGCGCAGCCGTGGTCGAACGGAATGCCATGGGAGAACGGTCAGTTCTGGAAAGTGTCTCCGCCTGTCGTGCGGGTAGCGGCAAGCGCTGGCGTTGATAGCAGTGTTATCAGACTTCGGGACGAATTTTGGGGTCATGCCCTCGGAATAGGGGATCGGATCGGCTTCTTTCCTTTCCATTTTGGAGTGTACCAGATCACCGAAGTTCTGGAGCCGGGTACCTATCGCGTGAAGTACCGGCTCAGGAAAGCAATCGCCGCGGGCGATTTTTGCACACTCCGCCCTGTTATCGTGCTGCGCCCTACCAGCAAAACCTCAGCAATGCCTCCGGCGCGAGTTCCAGCACACACTGAGACCACGAGCGTGACCTTGGTTGAAGTCATTGACCCTTATGTCAGGCAGTATTTCACGGGCTGATCATGGCAACAGCGGAAGCGATCCTCGACAAACTGTCGCGGCCGCATGTACAGCGCGCGATTTTCGCGTACGTCGATCTTCCTAGCGGCGAGCGCCGTCTGCACACGGGCATGGGGCAGCAGGAAATCGGCGGCCATGTCTGGGAGGGCGTGTCTGATCCCTTCGGAGGGCAGATCGTCAGCATCGGCTCAATCGAGGAACCTTGGTTCGGTCATGCACCGGTGGTCGACGTGGTCGTTTCCGGCGCCAACCGGCAATGGCTCAAGCAAATGTGGGATGAACGCGAACCACTTGATGGCGCGAGGTGCGACATCTTTTTCGCGACCTTCGATGCTGAGACCGGCGAGGTGCTGCTTGACCTGGAAGAACTGGTGCCTGGCAGGATTACCGCACCGCGCTTTTCGTTCATGGGGGCGGCCATCCGCTTCATCCAGCTCAAGATCGCATCCGTGTTCGAGGGACTGAACTTTCCTGCTGTCGATTCGGCGTGGTCGCCGTCTGGCCAGAGGGCACGCTATCCTGGCGACAAGGGCATGGATTACATCAACGCGAAGATCATCGAATTCTACAAGGGCGGCGAAGACTGATGATCGATCGTGTTCTTCGCGAAAGGGGCGAGCGCCTGCGCGCCTATGTCGATGCCGTGAAAGGCAAGCCGATGACCTGGGGCGTTGACGACTGCTCTCTTTGGCCTGCGCAATGGTTCGCCAACGAGACGGGCCGGGAGTTCGATTGGCCGCTGTATTCCTCAGAGGCGGAGGCGCACAGGATCATCGACGCCGAGGGCGGTCTTGTGAGTGTATGGAACCGGATTGCCCGCCAGGCTGGCGTCATGCCGCGGTACGGAGAAATGCCGGTTGTCGGCGATGTCGGCATCATCGAGACGACGCGCGGGCGCGTAGGCGGCATATTCACCTTCGGGGGAGGAATGTGCGTTCGCACCTTGGATGGGGCCGCAGCCATTGGTGTGGTTGGGCGCGCATTCCCGGTACGAAACGCAGACGGAACGTGGGAGCGCCGCCCTGTTGTCGTGAAGGTGTGGGCGCTAGGCTGAAATGCACTACAAGAAGATATTTCTGTCGGGGGCATCGCTCCTGGCGATGACGGCGCATGCGTCCGCCGATCCGATCTTCACGCCGCTGACGTTCCTGCTGTTTTCCGCAGCCCCTGTCTGGATAGCGCCAGGAGCTATCTATGCTGGGCTTCAGCTTGCCGCGGTAGGCGCGCTTGCCGCTGTCCAGAGCGCCCTCGCACCTTCACGGCCGCGCGTCGACCCGCAGGACATCAAGAACACCAGAACGGGCACGGAAGGACCCGGCCGTTATGCGACCGGGCGCGTCCGGCTGGCAGGCAGAATTGGGTTCGGCAATACAACCGGGTACGACATCTATCGCCTGATCTTTCACTGTTTCGGGCCCATCGATGCGATCGAAGAGTACTACTATGACGGCCGCTCTATCACGGTAGAATCCGACGGGACGGTTAGCTCGCCACCTTGGGCCAAACCCAATGGCTCCAACATGTTCGTGCAGAGCAAAATGGGAACCGGGGGCGAGACGGTTTGGCCGCAGCTAAAGGCAGGCTTCCCGGCGCTCGTCGATGACGATTTTCGCAATCGAGGCATTGGTCAAACACTTTTGCACGTCAGGAACCCTGGCACTGCGAGCGAGCGGTTTCAGACACTCCTTCAGGGAGGGATCAAAGAACTCGAGGTGCAGGCCCGCGTGGGTAAGTTCTTCGACCCGCGCGACGGGCAGACCAGGTGGACACTGAACGGTGTGCTGCAGTGCCTCCACTGGTATCGCCTTCTGCCCGACATGCGGGACGACCTGATCGACTTCAACTCCATCGCCGCCCTCGCGGATGATGCCGACCAGATGGTTCCGACACTTACGGGTACTGCGCCGCGCTGCACGATCTCTGGCGGGTGGGAAGGCAATCTCACCACAGATGTCGTTCTGGACATGCTCGAAAGTGCTGGGCTGGAATGGCGACGGCCGCCGGCGAAGCTGCACACATTCAAGTTCACCGAGGACGACCCGGTATCTGAGCTCACGCTGCTTGACCGCCACATCATCGATCGCGAATTCGCGCCGGAGGAGGCTGCCAAGCGCCCGAACGTCTGCCGCGTCAGCTATTACAGCCATGAGCGGCAAGGCGATCTGGCGGAAATCGATCTTACGAATGCCTCCTGGGCTCGCGTGCAATCCGACATCAGCAAATACGGCGAGAAGGAAAAGCATTACAAGCTTCCGTTCTGCGACAATGCAAGCCAGGCTCAGCGCATTGCGAGGCGCCTCTTCTGGATGGATCGAGCCCAGAAGGGCCTGGTGCGAACCACCTTTGCCGGCCGAGCAGCGTGGGGATTACGCACCATCACCGTGGAAGTGCCTGACGTGGGCGAGGGCGGAGAAAGCGCTTTTGTGAAATGCCGTGTCGTCGCGCCAATGAGGATGCTCGACAGCGAGGGCGTCTGCGAAATTCCGGTCGCAATAATACCCGACGAACTGAAGGTGCCGTGGAACCCGGCGGTGGATGAAATGCCGGCGCCACCGGTGCTGCCAGAACTCCAATACGAGACCGACATTCCCACGCCTGCGCCGCCAAACCAGGCAACCGTGGTGCAGTATCCCAACGGAACCTGGGAAACGCGCATCCGCTTCACAGGTGGGGACGCCGGCACGGCCGAAGCGAACTATCGCTACTATCCGGACGAAAACCCCACCCAATGGGCAGCGATGACGGAGTACCAGGCCGGCTCGACCTATTACGCCTATGTCGGGACCAACACCAACGGCCTGAAAGCTGAATTCCGCGTCCGCCTCGTGGACGGCGATGATGTCGGCTATTTCTCGGACCCGCTTATTGTCGATCCGATGAGCGTCAGCAACACCGCGACAGGCGCTCCGAGCGTGACGACGAGTGAGGAAATCGGCGATCCCATTGTCGTGGCGACCTGGGACATAACCGTACCGGAATTGCGAGCGGTCAAAGTTGTGGTCGAGGAAGAGACCGGCTTTGGCGGCAGCGAGTGGACCGTGATCGCCACGCTGGACGACATCCGTCCCGGCATAACGCGGCAGGTCCATAAAGATTACAACCGCTCCGGCGGCGGCTCGACCGTCAACTGGCGCGTGGCCTCCTACACCAGCAATGGCACCAGGGGCGCATACGCAACCGGCAGCTTCAACATTCCGGGCAATTAAGCCCCCGCTCATTCTTGAAATCTGGAGATCTTGATGACCGGCTTTACCGAGACGGCTGTGGATGTCTTTGCGCCTACTGATGCGGCGGGATATCCGCGAAGTGTCCAGAACGACGCCGTTCAGCGGTGGGGAACAGAGGTTGAGCGCTTAATCATCGCGCTTATCGCAGACCAGGGCGGGGATATTGATCTACCTAATCTCCTCGTGCGTGCGACGGTCACGGGCGGAACCGGCAACAACATTGTCGCGGTGCCGAATTTGCCCCTAACCGGGCCCGGTATGCAGCTGATCTCGTTACAGACGGTCGCCGAAAACTCGGGCCCAATCACGCTCGACCTTGGCGATGGAGCGAAGCCACTCCTCACCAATGGTGGACAGCAGATCGCAGCCGGGGAGGTTAAGGCGAATGACATGTTCCTGCTGGCGGATGCAGGTGTTCACTATCGCCTGTACGCTGATCCGTCCTCGCTCCGAAACAAGGAAGCGGCCGAGCTCGCGCAGCATCTCGCGGAAGCGGCGCAATTCGCAGCACAGGCGGCTCAGGCTGCTGCTGAAGCGGCGCGTGACATCGCCGCCGGATATGCTTCGGATGCGGTTTCCCAAGGCAATGTGCCGATATACTCGACTGTCGCGGGCATGCCTTCGCTTGAGGTGCCAGTAGGAATCCAGACGATACGCGTTAACGGATACGCTTCATCCGGAGATGGCGGAGGCGGCCTGTTCGTTGACCAAAATAATGGTTCAACGGATACCTTCCAGTCTGGGGGTACCACTGCAAGGACTTGGTACCGCGCTTATGAATATGAGAATTCCGTAGCGGTTCCTGATGACATCGGGAAACTAAATCCTGGGGTAAGCGCGCCATCCATAAATGTCCTAGGGTATCCCAATTCTCCTGGCGCTCGTAACGATTGGGTTCGGTCGGACAGCAATCCATCCCATGGAATCTACCGGACCGATGAGAATGGCCAGGTTTGGGTTCCTAGCGCATTCACCGTAAAGGCACAGGATTTCGGGCCTTGGCAGCAAAACCAGATTGCGAATCAGGCTCTACAGAACGCCGTCGATTTCAGTGTTGCCCGTGGATATGGGCAGATCATTCTGCCCCCCGGTAACGTCTATCTCGAAAATCTAGTCTCCGGCGATAGCTCCAGCAAAATCATTTCCATCATTGGGGCTGGGATGCAGAGCACGACCCTTACGCTGGATGCTATCTCATCGGCCAACGGTATCGCTCTTACATCCGCTGATCGTTTAGCCGCAACGCACTTCCGGGATTTCAGTATTGTTATTGACGGTCAAGCTTCCGGCGGAACGGCTCTAAAATCCACAATGCCGCCCGGGGGCGTTCAAGATCGACCATCCGCGATCCTACAAAATGTCAGGGTCAATGGTCTGGCTATCGCAACTGACTATGTAACATTCGGGATCGATGTGACGGGGCACTGGCGTCCTCGCCTTATAGACTGCTTTGCGACGGGCTGCTGGGGACCTGAGGTGGTGGCTCCGGATGGTCTATATTCGGATACCGATCCACGTTTTTTGATGAACAAGGGATTTATCCTCGACGGTTGCTATTCACCCTATGTTGTTCGATGCCGTGCATCTTCCGCCCATTGGGGGTTTTTCTCTCAAGGAACGGCAGAGGAAGCATGGTATTTCCATGAGTGTATCGCCAATGAGGTGCGCAAAGGCTATTACATCGAGCGAACTGATCCAGAGCCCCTTGGTTACATGTACAATTGCCACGCCTCCTATCGGGACAATGGCATCTGGATCAAAGGCGGTAAGTTTTTGGAAATTTACCGGAACCTTATCTATCAGATAGACCCCAACAACCACTCTTTGTCGGCACCGGTTGATATTTTGCTCAGCAATGTCACTGACACAACGCTTGCGGCAAACACCCACCACTATGACGGAGATACCCGGCGCATCGCCAACCAAATTGATACGAGCGCCCTTGCTCGGGACATAGACATATTCGACTACAACGTCACTGGCACAGTGGCAGAGGTCGTTAGGATTGGCCTTGGAGCGTCCGGAGTGCAGCTTAGACCGGGGAGGCTGACCGGTACAATCGGGCAGCATTTGGCGGGGACGTTCGGGCAGGCCAACATCACCGTCTTGCGGCGCGTCACGCCTACCACGGAGGTTGTTCGCACGGGATCACCTCAAGGCATCCCGAATAATGTGTTCACAGCCGTCCAGTGGAACACCAAAACACGGGACGACCTCGGCATGTTTGATGCGGGCGCAAGCTCAACGAACTTTGTCGTGCCTGCCCATGAGGGGATCCGGTTTGTCCGGGTCAGTGTCAACGTAGAGTTTGCAGCGAACGATACTGGAGTGCGAGCGATCCGGCTGCGCCGCAACGGAGCTGCGGCGCAAGGTGGTTTCAATGAGCTTCAGCCCGCAGGTTCAGGGGCGTATGGCATGGCGGTGACATCCGGGAAAGTAGCTGTGGCGGCCGGCGACGTCCTAACCGTTGAGGTTTTCCAGACCAGCGGGGCTGATTTGGATCTAAACGCGGGGCTTTACTCGTGGTGCAGTCTGGAGGTGGTCAATTGACCACCTCCTCCACATCTCCCTTCGCAGACCGCCATTCGTACGGCGTGAACTCTGAAAAGTAAGGCTCCGGGTCATTGAGGTGGGCCGCAATCCTGGCATTCACCTCTTTTTCAATCTCAAGATTGAGCAGTTCACGGCGCGCGTCCTTGAATATCCCGGGATTTGCTTTTGCGCCAAAGAACTGCAGCAGACGGCGCTCCTCAAGGCTTGCCCAGTCCGGAGAGGCATTCTCGCGCCGGTCCGTTATGGGAATGCCTTTTATGCCGGCGGCGTTGCAGAACGCCTCTATCGAGGATCCGCCCATCCGGGCGGCATCGTCATAGTCAACGATCGTGACGTTACCGAAGACCTCCCGCCAGATTCGAATCTGCGTCTCGTAATTTTCGAGGTGTCCCTCGCTGTTGAGGAATGCATCGAGAGCGGCTGCTAAGGTCGGGCTCGGCCGCTGCACCACCCGAAGGTACTGACGAAAGAGAGAAACGAGGAACCTCTGTTTGTCGCGGAGGAAAAAGATGATCTCGAAGTCGCGCGTTTGAAAAGCGCTTCTGATCTCTTCAAGCATCATCTTCTTACGGATCCAATAGCCCGTGTTGTCTTCAAAAATATGCTTGGCGGGAAAGCTGAACAGGCTTTCAGCCGAGATGATGACAGTGCCCGAAGAGCTATTCACCTTCTCAACGAACTTGGCGGTATGATCCATTTCCTCAGGGCTTTTTGAAAAGAAACCCCGGATGCTATTGTAATGACTGGTGATGTTCGGGTCGCCGAAACATGTTTCGGCATATGTAAAGCCAATTCCTTGCAGTGCAGTCCTGCTTTCATGCAGGAACGACTGAATCGACGTGGTGCCCGTCTTTTGCGAGCCAGCGTGGATGATTAGCTTTTCCACCTTTGATACCCCTTCCAGTTGCCCAATTGCTCTTAATAAGAGCAGGCCGTATCCGTGGCAAGGCCGACAGAGCGCGTCAGCCCGCAATTCGCGACAAGCTTATCGACAACTACTCTCCCCAAGTCATCCCCTTAGAAAAATTATGCGTATCCATTTAGCGAAGCTCAAATCGCCACCCGTAACGGCCCTGATCTCTCGAGTGAGAACGTAGAAAAAGACGAGCGTTGCCGCGTACGCCAGCAAGATCCATAGAAGGATGATCAACTCGCTTCGTCTAAGCATGTATCCACTAAAGATTTTGACCGCCAACACCTGAACTGCCGTCTACCCAGACCACAACCTTTAGTAAATACCCTCATCTATGCGGTTGCATCATCCCGGAAGCCGTCGGCACGAGTATTACTGCCGCGGCCCCAACGGAGTATGCTCCAAAGCACTCCTCGCTTCCTTCTCATCTCGGTATTTTGTCTGCAATTCACGCGCGAGAGTTGGTACGTGAATGTCGTCCGGAACCGATTTCGCGTATTCGCGGGCGAGCTTGAAGGCCCATTCATTAATCATGGTGAGTCCTGAAAAGAGGGCGAGGCAGCGTTGATACGGCGGCGACGCTGCCCCGCCAGAGACTGGAGATTAGTTACCGCCTTTTATGGGTCAGAAGCGCACGTTCAACAGCGCCTTGACGCTATGAAACGCCACATCCTCGTCGACGAAAACGCCGGCGTCTTCAAAGACGCGCTCCTCGCCCAGGTCCACGTAGGAATATTCCGTGCCAACTGAAATGCGGTTGGTTACAGCAAATTCAACGCCGGCGCCTGCTGTCCAGCCTGTGCGCCCCTGGCTTTCATTGAAGAGTTCGGTGCCTCCAAGATCGATCTTTTGCTCGGTCTCGCCATAGGCGAAGCCACCGTGGCCATAAACCAGTGTGCGATCAAAGGAGTAACCGGCTCGGGCGCGGACAGTGCCGAGATACTTCAGTTTCGACTCCGCTTCCGCAGATCCAAACCCGTCGATATCAGCGGAAATGTCGGCGTCGTGATTGGTCGCAGCGATGTCAGCAACGCCGCCGATGACCCAATTGCCAATTTGCCAGTCATAACCGACTTGTGCGCCGCCGATGAAGCCCCCGCCTGAAATGTCGATACCGCCCAGCGGATCACCACCGGTTGGACCGGCTTCATATTTGAAGTCGCCGGTCGAAACGCCACCGAACGCGCCGAGGTATAGTCCGGTCCAATCAAAGCTCTCGGCTGCGACTTCTGCCACCGGCGCTGCTGGAACATCGCCATAAACGGCATCGGCTGCGAATGCGGATCCGCTAATGAGGAGCGCAGTTGTAGTTAAAACGAGTAACTTCATTATTTCCTCTTTGTGTGCCTGAATTGGGGTAGGCGCACGAGAGGCGTCGAAATCCTCGCATTACGAATGTCTCTGAACATCATCCCCACCCCTGACTGCAGTCGGGGAGTTGAGAAGCCACCGGTGAGCGACCGCCGCTGTCTTTAGGCTTTCGCCCTGGACATGCACAACGGCCTCCCCGACCTGATATCAGGATGGGTCCACGCCCTCTGACACGAGGGTCAGAGGACGCTTACGGCTCTCCTGCCGCCACCGGTGGGGTTCTCACGCCCCAGCTCGCCCATTCCTGACGAGCCGGCTCCCTTAATACGCACACTCCGAACCGCATGCAACTCTGCATCGGCTCCAGTGCATCTCCAACCAAAATTCGACATTGAAAGGAAAGAACGATGCCGTTCGATGAGAACGCGCGCCGAGAGATCGAGCGCGTCGCAAAGGACCGCGGCTGGCCTGCCGCCGCCCTGCTCGCCATTGCCGAGGTGGAGAGCGGCGGCCGGACACATGCCATCGTGAGTGGCCGCCCCGAACCGCTCATCCGGTTCGAGGGGCATTATTTCGACCGCCGCCTGCCGTCGGAAAAACGGGCGATCGCACGCCGCGAAGGATTGGCTGCTCCATCAGCCGGCGCGGTCAAAAATCCTCCCGCTCAAGCCGCGCGTTGGCGGATGCTGGAGCGTGCCGCGGCAATCGATAAGCAGGCGGCATATGAGAGCGTCTCTTGGGGCATCGGCCAAGTGATGGGCGCCCACTGGGAATGGCTCGGCTACAACTCGGTCGAGGACCTGGTGAAAGATGCCCGCAACGGCGTCTATGGCCAGGTCCGCCTCATGGCAAATTACATCGAGAAAGCAGGGCTCGCAGATGCGCTGAAACGGCAGGACTGGCACACCCTTGCCCGCGGCTATAACGGCCCCGGCTACGCCAGGAATGGCTATCACACGAAGATGGCGGCGGCCTATGAGCGCTGGTCGAAGGCAAAGCCGCTTCCGAGCGGTGCCACACCCACGCCGCGGCCCAATCCCTCTCCAGCGCCCAAACCCGCGCCAGCGGCCCCGCAACCGGGCAATGCGGGCATTCTGGCCGCGATCCTCGCCGCGCTGGCGGCGGCCGGAGCGTGGATCGTGAACCTTCCCTGCAGTCTTTTCGGCATTTTCTGTGGAGGCTGACCATGTGGCAGCGCATTCGTGACTTCTTCCGCGATTCGGAAACACTTGCTTGGGCGCGGCTCCAAATGATCCTCGGCGTTCTGCTCGAGGTGATCACCACCGTCGACCCGTACCTCTTCGCGCCGGTATTCGGCGATTACTTTCCTTGGTTCCTGGTCGCGAATGGCCTGATCACCGAATACCTGCGCCGGCGGCGGGCTGACGATCTGAAGCCGCGCCATCGGGAGCCCGACTATAGCGGGGCGTCCTGATGTTCGGGCTCGCCACATGGATCAAGCTCGGCGCTGCGCTGGCGGTTCTGGCGGCGCTCGCAATCTCTCATGGCGCGGCTTTCCGCGCCGGCAAGTCCGCGGTCCTCAGCAAGCTCGCATCTGACCGCATCACCGTGCTCCAAGACGGGAGAAAGATCGATGAGGATGTGCTTGGCGCTGACGATGGCGCTCTCTGTGCCCTTCTTGGCGGCTGCCTGCCAGACGAAGGCGATCACTGAGCCCTGCGACGTGCTGGTGCCGATCAACCCGGCCCCGGCCACCAACTCATACCTGATCGCGAATGACCGGCCGACGGCAGTTGCCATCGCCCAGCATCGCGGTCGGTTCCAACTCTACCACTGTGGCGGCTCATAGAGGAGCGGGGGAATTGAACTGGACAGACGTTAAGCTCATCGCGGCGATCGCGGGTGGCCTCCTGATCGCATTCCTTCTCTCAACCGCAAACACGGTAAAGGCGCGCCTCACCAGCGTTGCTACGGGCCTGTTCTTCGCTGTCTTCCTCACCGAGCCGCTTATCAGTTGGGCGGGCTTGGAATTCTCGGTCTGGCAATATGCGGTGGCAGGCCTTCTCGCCATGTCGGGCGACCGTTTGGCTCGCCGCATCATGCAGATCATCGACACGAGCAAAATCCAGATCACTGGAGGCCGGTCATGAGGCAGATGAAATCGCCGAAGGCTCAAAAGCGGCTGGACGTGGCGCTCCTGATCGCGTGGGGGGTGTTCTTCCTTGCCGTCCTTGTCTCGAAAGGTCTCGCCCACGCTGGGAGCGGAACTGCGGGAGCGGCCTGGGTTCAAGCTCCTTCAAGCAACCCCAACTGGAGGATTGTTGCCATCGGAGGCTCCTGATCGGCCGTCACCGAAGCAACCGATGTCACACCAGGCATCAACCTGGCTCGCGTGGCCTTTCCAGGCCATGGAGCCTATCGATAACTCGATCGGCCATCCGCTCGCACCGCGCCCCGTCGAACGGGAACAGTTCGGAAAACGTCCCCGCGAGTTGCTTCTCGACGGCAAGGCGCATCAGCCGCCGCGCTCGGTGGAGGCGCGTCTTCACGGTTTCCGGCTTCAGCGACAATTGGTGCGCCGTCTCCTCGATGCTCATCTCCTCCACGTCGCGGAGGATGAAGACGAGCCGGAACGGATCGGGCAACTCGTCGACGGCAGTCTCGAGAAGGTCGCGCACCTGCTTGCGGGCGAGCTCGGCATCCGCGCCCGGCGGCTTCAGCGAAGTCGGAAACATGATCACCGACCCTCCATTGCAGCCCTCCGCCATATCCAGTTCAGCAAGTTCGGCCGCCGGCCACCGCTTTCGCGCCCTCCCGAGTGCCTCGTTGAGGGCGATCCGGGTGAGCCAGGTCGAGAACCGGGAATGGCCGCGAAACGAGTCGAGCTTCGTGAAGGCGCTGACATAAGTTTCCTGCACGATGTCCTCGGCCTCTGCGTCGTCACGCACGACCGCACGTGCGACCCGGAAGAGAGACCGGTTGTTGCGTTTGATGAGCAGGCGAATGGCGCTTTCGCCACCCTGTCTGGCGAGATGAACAAGCTCTTCATCGCTCAACCGTTCAAGATCAAGCTTGGGATGAGCCATCGTCATTTCTATGTCGAGACCTCTCATTCCCTATCACTCCCGCCGCACAATGCCGTTGTCGATGATCTCCTCGACCTGCGGAAAGCCATTTAGCGCCGCTTCCGGCAAAGGCGTCAAACCCGCGGTTTCCGCAGCTGCTTCCACGGCAGGCGGCTTTCCGACCACGATCCGGCCCACCATGCCTGCATGCTCGTGCGGAACGCAATAATAGTCGTAGACGCCTTCTTCGTCGAAACGGACGGAAAAAGTCTCCTCCGGCAGAAGATAACCCGAATCCCATGCCTTGGCTTTGGCTGGGATGCGCCGGGGGCGATCGAATATTTCCGGGTGGTAGGACGTGACCGTATGTGAATTGCCCCGGTCGCGATTGATCCAGCGTACCGTCTGGCCGGGCTCGATGTGCAGGCCGATGGGATCGAACCAGACATGCGAGCCGTCGGGCCTCCCCTGCATGGCGATCTCGACCGAAGCGCTCCAGGCCGCCGCTGGCCTGGCCAGGAGGGCGGCGAGGATACCCCCGCCAACCTCCAGCACGCGCCTGCGCGTCAGGATCATTGCGCCACCTTCGCTTCGTCTGCCACGGGGACGTGCCACAGCACAACGTGGACATGAGGTTTTTCGACGCCCGGATGGCCGGCATTATAGTAGACGTCGACATGGTCGACATTCCCGCCGGGCGCGGTCAGATCCTCGAAGCGCTTGTCCGGGTTGAGATCCTTGGTCGGCAGCATGTAGATGGTGCTGACAAGCGCGCCGTCATGGTCATAGGCCAGGAACGGACCGGCAGGCAGGCTCGCCGGATCGACGAACAGCTGGCCCATTCCAGGCAGGAAGTCCGGCAGCTTGACCAGGTTGCTCACTGCCTTGAACGCGCCGGCGGGCGGCGGCTTGGCGAATTCGGCGGGAACCTCATGCGCGAGGGCAGTGAGCGAACCGGTGAGCAGCAGGGCGAGCGCGGCGGGAATGAATCTCATTTGACCTTCTCCTTAGGCATGCGCCGCCGCTTCATGCGGCGACCTCGAACCATTGGATGGAGGTTTTCTGAAAAGGTTCCCGGAAAACCGTAGGCCGCCTTAGCGAACCTCAAATCTGGCCTAGAAAATCACGCCCCGTTGGCTTCAGCCGGCGGGGCTTTTTTTGCGGCGGCAGTTTGTTGCGACTTGGCGGCTGGAATTTACCCAAGAACGCCGGCTGCGATTGCCCTATGAATGCCCCGCACGTCAGTACCTTTTTTTAGCGATTTCTCAATGGGCTTGGGATCGCCGGAAACCCAGATCTTGAGTTCGGAGTCTAAGTCGAACGTCCCTGACGTCTCTACTGAGAACCGTGTTACCGCCCGATATGGGATGCTGAGATAGTCGACTTTGCTTCCCCTGATCCCTTGGATGTCTACGATTATCATTCGCTTGCTTGTGAACACGAAGAAATCGCGGATGACACGGAACGCCAAATCGACCGTCTCACCATCGATCAATACGCCATCCAATCGCTGCGCCAGCTTGGAGGCGTCAACCTCGCTACCGTGCCCGAGAAGACCATTTAGGATGCCCATGCGTGCCCCTAGCCATGTGGTGTTCTGGATGCTTTAGGATCACTTCCCACAGTTCTTTGTGATCATCGCCTTGCGTACGGCTTCTTGCTCACCTTTCAGTCGAGCTATCTCTGGAGCGATGTTATCGCCTGACAATGACGAGACAGGTAGACCGATCAAGATTACACCCGCGATGTCGTTGGAGCGCGCCTGCTGCTGCTGCTTGGCTGCGGTAGCGTAGGCAGAGGATAGCCTAAGCTGCTCCTCGCCCAGTTGCGTGCAACTCCAAGAGTGGTAACCAACTTCAC
This sequence comes from Chelativorans multitrophicus, assembly GCF_011317445.1. Taxonomy (GTDB): domain Bacteria; phylum Pseudomonadota; class Alphaproteobacteria; order Rhizobiales; family Rhizobiaceae; genus Chelativorans; species Chelativorans multitrophicus. The sequence goes on along the minus strand of NZ_JAAAPL010000001.1, from coordinate 303,100 downwards.
TGACATACGCCGCCGAAATGCTCTCCGGTGTCTTTGCGCATGCAGAAAGTACCGCGGCAAATGCCACGGCTACAAAAGCCGATCGTTTCACGAAATCCCCCAAATGCCCAAACCGCTATCCGCAATAGTGGCGCAACCGGAAGACGATGGCAAGAGGACCGAAGCACCCCACGCTCAACTCCAGAGAGAATCACGGTGGGATCAAGCAGCTCTTGAGGAAGTGCCTGGCTTCCATGGCCGTGCTGCGTGATGTGAAGTCGCGAGTTTCCGGTGAGTCAGGATAGGGCTTCAGTCGAAGGGTGCCCTAAGCCGTAGTTTTCCAGAGGCTGAAGACCTGCTCCGCATTTCCTCCAGCGCTGCCAATTGAGGGCGCTGCGAAACAGTCGTTAGTGCCTAATCTTTCCAGGCAGGTGAGTAGGCCAGGGCGCGACTAGGATAGCCCTTAGCTCAGCAAGAGTATCCCGCTGCTTCTGCCTTTCCTCCTCGGTTGCGTCTTCCCAATTCTTGCCGGTTCTGTCCTCGAACATCACCCGCAGGATTGTATCGTCTGCTTCATTCATTAAAACCTCCCCAGTTGTTTCATCACTTGCCCTACAGTGATTGGAAGGGGGAGAATCATTCTCCCATGTCATCTGGGGAGTCATTCCCCAGGCAGTTTGCTCAGCATTCGCGGCTGTTTTCAGCCCGCATCTTCTTAAGCTCTAAAACAATTTCATCGTATTGGGTTTGCATTTTTCGATTGTTCTTGTGGAGAGCTTCCGCCAACGCCTCCAGGCCGGTTGATACTGCACAGATCAACTCATCTGTTTCTCCGTGAGCGATATGTTTTCGCCGAATATCGGCGACTTTCCGTTTTGCACTTAAGTACATGACCCCCTCACAATTGAGTGAACATAAGAAATCTTGCGTGTAAACGTTAACTAACGACTAAAAACTCATGAGGTGCCAGTTAAAATCAAAATCATCCCAGATACTTATAATCATCTCACCTTAGATTCAGCCGCGTCGCCACACTAGAGCGGGTTAACCGGAGCAATGCACTGCTCGCCTTGGAACTTCGTCGCATTCACTTCGCGTCCAACGCGGTAGAACTGAAGCTGACCATCCAGATTGTGTTCGCGGACGAGAGGTTTCAGACGTTCTGATGGCGTAACGGGATCAAGCCACTGGTCATAGACCGCTGGGTGCAGTATGGCCGGTTGGCGGTCGTGGATCTGCGTCACGGGTTCTTCCGCGGGCATCGTGATAATGGTGCAGCTCGTCACGCCCAGCTTTTCATTGTACGCCCACAATCCAGCAAAGCTGAAAGGCTGATGGTCCGGCAAATGGATGTGCCACGGGTCCTTGCCGCCATCGGCCGGGCTCTTTGTCCACTCGTAAAAGCCGTCGGCTGGGATCAGGCAGCGTTTTGACTTCCAAGCATCCTTGAACGCGCCGGAGGTGTCGGCGGTCTCAATGCGTGCATTGAACATCGCTGCCTTGGGCATTTCCTTGGCCCACCACGGGACCAGCCACCATCGGCCGGTCTTTAGACGATGCGAACCGTTTTCGCCGGCGGTCACGAAATCAACGTCCTCAGTCGGGCAGATGTTGTAGCGCGGCTCGTCGTTCTTCTGCTTTTCCCAATCGAGCGTCAGCCGGTAGAGCCGATGGATCTCCGACCAAGTTAGATATCGGGTGAAGCGCCCGCACATACGATTGCCTCCGTAGCAGGATGGTCACAGTGAACGGAATGAGAACAAAAGAGTCAAGAGGAGCCTTGACGGAAGAGGAAATCATTCCTCTTTCATAGGGCATGCCTGAACCATATTGGCCGAAAAAGAAGGGATCGTACACGCTCGCGGACGCGGCCAAGGTTAGTCGCTATGCGAAGCTCCGTTGTCGCTTCTGCAAGACGGAACGGTACTATCTTGTCGAGGAATTGAAGGTCGCCTTCGGCAATGTCGAATGCGACGACGTTCCTTACCGCAACAATTGGCGATGCACGTCCTGCGGCAATAGGAACATGATCGACCTTACGATTGTGAACCCTTCCGCGGCCGATCTGCAGAAGATCAAGCTGCGGCGCATTGACCGGATCCTATATATTCGGCGGGTGATCTGGCGGGACGAATGACCGTCCGGCCTGAGCCGGTCAGTCGCACCAACTTATGGCGTGCCCAGGCCGCCAGGGCAGGGCGTATCCTTCTTCGAGAAGGACCTCGCCGACATCCTTGCCGTTTGGCATCCGAACCCAGACGAGCGGCCGACCGTAGCGATCCTTGACCCCAGACAACTCGATTCGGACATCCTCGCGCAACAGCTCTTCCAGCCGGCGCTTGGCCTGCTGCCCCAGGAACTTCTCGGCCGTGCATTTGGCATGTCCGATCTCTGGCGCGTCAACGCCAGATTTGTTCGGCTGGCCTGGTCCGAGCAACCGCATGTTTTGCCCGTCGCATTTGATCGTGTCGCCGTCGACAGCGGAGAGGTGAAGGCAGGTGGAGATAGCGGCGGCAACGAGTGTCAGCATGAAGATATCCACAACACGCGATAAACGTGGAAAGGAACTTGGGGAGAGGGGAACGAAAAGGGTTGAAAGTTGGAATTGCCGGTCTGGAGTTCCAACTTTTTTCGGAAGATCGTTCGTCTAAGTCATTGAAAAATGGCGCGAGTGACGGGGCTCGAACCCGCGACCTCCGGCGTGACAGGCCGGCACTCTAACCAACTGAGCTACACCCGCGCATTTCGACACGGCGTTAGCGCGTGTCGTGGCGGTCAATTAGGCGGTTCCCAGTGGACTGTCAAGCGGTGTGAACCATTTGTCGATTGATTTCACAATGGAACTGGGGATGAGGTCTGAACCGGCGATTTTCCCTTGCGATCACGCGCCGAACCGCCTAAACGGACGGGCCGGGCCGGTTAGCGGCGGGCGATTAGCTCAGTTGGTAGAGCGCTTCGTTTACACCGAAGATGTCGGGAGTTCGAGTCTCTCATCGCCCACCATTCACAGCGCGCCGCAAAGGCAGGTAAGCGCGATTTGACCGTTGGGCGCTATCCGCTCGCGGCCTACCAAGTCGCGCTTCGCGAATACCAATCCCGGCTTGCCTCAATGAAGAGCTTGGGGACACCGAGCCGCGCTGTGTCAGGCATCGACGATGCCCCTCATGACCAAGATCAGCGATGGTATCGCTGCCGTGATGAAGCCGTTAGCTGCGCACGTTCGAAATGGGACGGCCTTTGGCAACGTCACTGCGATGGTGAAAGCGCCGGCCGCAACACCATCATTCGCTATGGGGAGCGCGAGGGGCTGCCGCAGGCCATTGACTCGGACGTGGTGAACGAGACTGTCGACCGTGACATCGTGCGCGGATGCATTGCGGAGACCATGAGGGACGAATAGCGGACCCACCTGGCAAGAGTTCCGGCGCTGCCGCTCGCCCGGTGGGCTTTATGTTATCGTACGATTCCGTTCAAAGAATGCGGGATGAATCGATGGATTCGAATGAGCTAAGAACGCTTCTGATATACAAAGACATGATGAAGGAAGTTCGGCAAAGGCTCGATACGATTGAGGCGCTAGTTAATAAAGAAACCAGCCTGAGAGCTCGGTTTGCAAGAGAGTTGTCGTATCTTCAATTGCGAATGATCTGCGAAATAATTGCACTCGGGTGCATCATCTCGCACGAAGGCTTCTCTGAGTTATCCGCCAGGAAATTTCGCAACTCGTATGCGGCTGATGAGATTGTGAACTTTCTATCGAAGCTGCATGACCGCTTCTATCCGCAACCGATCAAAGTGGAGCGGAAGCAAAGCGGGCGTATTTCGGTCGAGGACAACGAGATCGAACATCTATCAAAGGAGAACCTGAAGACGCTGTATCGGAAGTGTGGCGCGGTGCTGCATCGGGGGACCCCTGCCACTATAATTTCGGGCGAGAAAATCGAAACAGACTGGATTGCCTACGTAATGCGCCAATCCCAACTTGCGGTGAATTTGCTGGCGAGCCATGCACTCGTCTTGCATGGCGACCAGCGCGCCATCTTTTGTAACTTTATTACAGGTGAGGCTTGGGTTGGAAATGCCCGGTGACCGACCGGTTCCCCACACTATGAATGCCCATTTCAGCTCGTCACAATGTTACAAAAGAATTTTATTCCTGCCAAATTTTAGTTTGTTGAATGGCGCAGAAGCGATTATCGGCCGCCGGCCACATCGATGAAGCTGCCGGTGACATACGATGAGGCGTCGCTCAGAAGCCAGACAATCGCCTCGGCCACTTCCCGCGCCTCGCCTGCGCGTCCGAGCGGGGAAGCAGCGCCAAGCCGCTGTGCGCGATCCGGCTGGCCGCCGCTCGCGTGGATCTCCGTTTCGATCAGCCCTGGCCTGACGGCATTCACCCGCACACCTTCGCCGCCCATCTCCTTGGCCAGTCCGATGGTGAGAGTGTCCACCGCTCCCTTCGAGCCGGCATAGTCCACATATTCGAAAGGGGAGCCGAGACGCGACGCCATTGAAGAGACCAGGACGATCGAGCCTCCCGTTCCGCCGCGGCTCCGGGCAAGCCGGCGCGCGGCTTCCCGCGCGCAAAGATAGGCGCCGATTGTGTTGACCTCGAAGATGCGGCGGATCCGGTTTAGCTCGATATCCACCAGGGGGCGGGACGGCCCGACAATGCCGGCATTGATAACGACGCCGGTAAGCCCACCCAGCTCCCGCTCCGCAACTTCGTGCATTGCGATGACGTCATTTTCTGCCGCCACGTTTCCCTGCACCGCGCAGGCTCGACCGCCTCCGGCTTTGATCTCGGCGACGACCTCCTCCGCAGCGGCAGCGTTGCCGAGATAATTGATTGCCACGGCCCAGCCGCTTTGCGCCGCCAGCAGAGCGGTTGCGCGTCCGATGCCTCGGCTGCCGCCGGTAATGAGAATGGATGTCATTGGGGTGCTCCTCCTGCCTCCTGACCGTTTGTCAGGATGCCGCCCCATTGGCTCTGCTACAATATGCGAACCTGCATCGCAGCTATGCGCTGCCGACGCCATGCGTCAGGGGGGAGCGTGCTTTGGCGCATCAATAAGCGGGGCCATGAGCTTTTGGGTGGAGCAAAGCGGCGGAATGGATCCTCCCATTCCGCCGCTTCGGGTGCGCTTAGTCGCTGATGATGTGGACGATTTTACGCGTATCCGGCTCGACGAGCACAGTGCGGCCGTCGACAACCACATATTGATATTCGACTTCGAGATCGGGTGCTTCGAGGGGACGCAGCTCAACTGTATCCGGCAGCGTCGCGCCGACTTCGATCGTCACATCGGCTGGGGGTTGGATTGGCTGTACCTGCTGCTGGACCACATATTCGCGGATGACGGTCTCCTGCTCCGGCGAAATCACGACGGTGGCCTGCTGAGCAAAGGCGGCGCCCGACAGGAACAGGAAGGCAGTCAAAGTCGCGGGAAATCTGGCTTTCATAATATCCTCCAAAAAGGGGTTCTGACGCGGGAAGAATTCGCGAGCGGCCAACTCGTTCCCCGCATAGCCGCCAAGCGGTCGTCCAGCATGCTTGCCCCGCAGGACCAAGGAGCGCTACATGCATGTCATCGGCCACACGAATCCTCGGGAAAATTGACCATGGCGGGCGATCGGACGTCGCGTGATCCTCTCGTGAAGGAAGCTGCGCGCCGCCAGGGGCGGCCGGAGCGCAACTTTATCCATCTGCGCGTGCACTCGGCCTATTCCCTGCTTGAAGGCGCTCTGCCGCTCGGAAAGATCATCGGGCACGCGCTGAAGGACGAGGCGCCCGCAATCGCCACCGCGGACACCAACAATCTCTTCGGAGCCCTTGAATTCGCGCAGAAGGCCGTAAAGGACGGCATCCAGCCCATCATCGGTTGCCAGCTCGACGTGGCTTTCGATGATGCCTTTGCCGAGGCCCGTCGCGCGGCAAGCCGCAAGTCCTTTGCGGACTACGATCCGCTGGTGCTGATTGCGGCCACCGAGGCCGGCTATGCCAATCTCGTGCGGCTGATGAGCCGCGCTTATCTCGACAACGAGGCGGGTGAGCCACCCCATGTGGCGGCCGACTGGCTCCAGGAGCATTCGGAAGGCATCATCTGTCTAACCGGCGGCCCACGCGGGCCGATCGGCGCGCCCTTGAAAGCCGATCGTGCGGAACTGGCCGAAGCGCGTCTCCTCCTTCTGAGGGAAACCTATGGCGACCGGCTTTATGTGGAATTGGAGCGGCTCCAGGGCTATGACCGAAACCTGGAGGCGGCGGCGGTCAACCTCGCCTATAGGCACGACCTGCCGCTGGTTGCCACCAACGAGGCGTTCTTCCCGACGCGCGACGACTTCGATGCCCATGACGCGCTGATCGCGATCGCGGAGGGCTCCGTCATCGCCTCGGATGACCGGCGCCGGCTCACGCCCGACAATTATTTGAAGACCCAGGCCGAGATGGCTGCGCTCTTCGCCGACCTGCCGGAAGCGCTCGACAATACGCTGGAGGTCGCGCGGCGCTGCTCCTATTACCCGAAGACCCGCAAGCCCATTCTGCCGCGCTTCACCGGCGACGAGGCAGGGGACGAAGCCGCCGCGCTCCAGGCGGAGGCAGACGAGCTGAGGCGTCAGGCCCGCGAAGGTTTAGACAAGCGGCTGGCCATACAAGGCATCGCCGAGGGGCACAGCGAAGAGGAATATGCCGCGCGGCTGGAATACGAGCTCGGGGTCATCGAACGGATGAAGTTTCCCGGCTACTTCCTCATCGTGGCGGATTTCATCAAATGGGCCAAGGCGCATGATATTCCAGTCGGCCCCGGCCGCGGTTCCGGCGCAGGCTCGCTGGTGGCCTATGCGCTCACCATCACCGATATCGATCCGCTGCGTTTTTCGCTGCTGTTCGAGCGCTTCCTAAACCCCGACCGCGTATCAATGCCGGATTTCGACATCGACTTCTGTCAGGACCGCCGCGAGGAGGTGATCCGCTACGTCCAGCAGAAATACGGCCGCGACCAGGTCGGGCAGATCATCACCTTCGGAACGCTGCAGGCCCGCGCCGTGCTGCGCGATGTCGGCCGCGTCCTGCAGATGCCCTACGGCCAGGTGGACCGGCTCTGCAAGATGGTGCCGTCCAACCCCGCCAATCCCACGCCGCTCGGCAAGGCCATCGAGGACGAACCGCGCTTCGCCGAAGAGGTTGAGAAGGAGCCGATCGTCGGCACGCTGCTTGAGATCGCGCAGAAGCTGGAAGGTCTCTACCGTCACGCCTCCACGCACGCTGCAGGCATTGTGATCGGTGACCGGCCGCTCTCCGAACTCGTGCCGATGTATCGCGATCCGCGTTCGGACATGCCCGTTACCCAATTCAACATGAAATGGGTGGAGCAGGCGGGGCTGGTTAAATTCGACTTCCTGGGCCTGAAGACGCTGACCGTGCTGGAAAAGGCGGTCCACCTCATCCGCCGCCGTGGCATAGAGATCGACCTGTCCAAGATCCCGCTGGACGACAAGAAGACATACGAGATGCTCTCGCGCGGCGAAACGGTCGGCGTGTTCCAGGTGGAAAGCGCGGGCATGCGCAAGGCGCTGATCGGCATGAAACCGGACCGAGTTGAGGACATCATCGCGCTTGTCGCCCTCTACCGCCCCGGCCCGATGGAGAACATTCCCACCTACAATGCCCGCAAGCATGGTGAGGAGGAGATGGCCTCGATCCACCCCAAGATCGATCACCTGGTGAAGGAGACGCAGGGCGTCATCGTCTATCAGGAGCAGGTGATGCAGATCGCGCAGGAACTGGCTGGCTATACGCTCGGCGAAGCCGATCTGCTCCGCCGTGCCATGGGCAAGAAGATCCGCGCCGAGATGGACAAGCAGCGCGTCCGCTTCGTGGAGGGCGCGGTGGAACGCGGGGTGACGAAGCAGCAGGCAGATTTCATCTTCGACCTGCTCGCAAAATTCGCCGATTACGGCTTCAACAAGTCGCACGCGGCCGCCTATGCGGTGGTTTCCTATCAGACCGCCTATCTCAAGGCGCATTATCCCGTGGAATTCCTGGCCGCGTCCATGACCTACGACATGGCCAACACGGACAAGCTCAATGATTTCCGCCGCGACGCAATCCGGCTCGGGATAGAGGTGGTGCCGCCATCGGTGCTGACCAGCTATCGCGACTTCGAGGTTGGCGAGAACCGGATTTTCTACTCGCTTGCCGCCATCAAAGGCGCGGGCGACGCCGCGGTGGAGCACATTGTTGCGAAGCGGAAGGAAAAGCCGTTCGAGAGCATTGAGGATTTCTGCGCCCGGGTCGATCCAAAGATCGTCGGCAAGCGCGTGCTCGAAAGCCTTATCTGTGCCGGCGCTTTCGATTGCTTCGGGCTTGACCGCGCCGCGCTCTTTGCAGGCGTCGACCGCCTGATGGGCATGGCCTCTCGCGCGGCCGAAGACGCCGCAATCGGTCAGGCGGACATCTTCGGCTCCGCCGCGATCGAGCCGCAAAAGCTTCAGCTGCCCGCCACCGCTCCCTGGCTTGCGGCGGAAAAGCTTCATCGGGAATTCCAGGTGGTTGGGTGCTATCTGTCGGCCCATCCGCTCGATGATTATTTGCCTACGCTTGAAAAGCTGCGCGTACAGAGTTGGGCTGATTTTCAGGCCGCGGTGAAGCGCGGGGCCACGGCCGGCAGGCTCGCCGGCACCGTCACGGCCAAGCAAGAGCGCAAGACGCGCACCGGCAACAAGATGGGCATCGTGCAGTTTTCGGACGCAACGGGCCAGTATGAAGCCGTGCTCTTTTCAGAGGCGCTGGCCCAATATCGCGACCTGTTGGAGCCCGGTCGCTCGGTCGTCATCATGGTTTCGGCCGAGGATCGCCCCGAGGGCATCAATCTGCGTATTCAAACGGTGCAATCGCTCGAAGCCGAGGCAAGCTGCATGCAGAAGGCGCTGCGCATCTATCTGCGTGACCCGCAGCCGATCGCGGCGATTTCCTCCCAGCTCACCACGCGCGGGGAAGGGCAGGTCAGCCTTATCGTCATCAAAGACGGCGGCCGGGGGGAAATCGAGATCGGCCTGCCCGAACGCTACCGCATCTCCCCCCAGGTTGCCGCCGCCATGCGTGCCGTCTCCGGCGTGGTGGATGTGGAGTTAGTTTGAAGTGGCTGGGGCACCCTCCAAAGATTCGAGCAGTGAATAGCCGAAGGTATGACACTCTCCGACGCCGCATTGCAGCACGACCGACCCGAAATTTACCAGTCCGATGAGGATGACATAAAGGCTGAGCGCCGTCGCAAGACCCCGGATCACTGGCAGGCCGGTGAGACGCGCTTCGTGCATATGGTTCTTGCCGCTCCAGAAGATCAGCTCGAATGTGAAGGCGATGAGCAGCGCAAGCGCGATCAGCACTGACCAGACCGGCATGTGGAGCCCGAAAACGGCGCTGCCGATATATTCGTGGCCTGGCCGCGGATAGATGTCGAGCAATGTCTGCCGCACCGAAACCACCAGCAGGAAGACCGTGAACAGGAGGCTGAAGCCGGTGTTCCGAACGGAGAAGCCGTTGCGGAACTGCTGCATGATGCCGAAACAGACGCCGAACAGCGCCACGCGCTGCAGCAGGCAAAGCGGGCAGGGCAATTCACCCCGGGCATATTGCATTACCATCGCCGCGGTGAGGATCGCGGCGATCACCGTCATCATCGCCAGCAGATAGAGATAGTTGAGCGTCGACGGCAGCGTACGCACGCTGGGCTGCTTAAGGCTTTCCATGCCGGCAATCATGGTGTTCTCGCTCATGATAGTTCTCCCCGTGTCAGTGCCAGAACCGCGAAGGTATTATCCGGGACAGGTGGGTTCTCGATGATCCGGGTCTGGATCCAGGGCATACGGAAGCCGTATTCGGGGCTGTAGACCTCCCAAAGAAATTCCCCGACCGCCACGCAGAGGGTTAAAATCATGAAGCCTACCGCAATGGGCCGGCGGCCAAACCATGCCAAGACAAGCGCAAGTGATAGGAGTGCAAATACAAGGGCCATCATGTTGGAATACCTCTCGACCAAAGAGTACGTGAAAAAAAGAAACCAAAAGACTAAGTGAGTCGCTTGCATTATAGCAATGGGAGCGATTTCTGGTTGGTTTCTGCAGTACCGCGCCAAAAACAAGCGCGGCTTTCTTCCTGCCAGACGCTTTTGCCCGAGAACCGGCTAGCTTCCTTCCGGTGCTGGGAACAGCTCGGTTCCCTTGGCGAAATAATATGCTGCGAGCCCCAGCCACTCATGAGCGGCGATGTCCGTCAGATAAAGTCCTGCGGCGACAGAAGGGGCGAGGCTGCTCAGGGCGGAGCGTCGGGCCAGGTAGTCGACGGGATAGGGGAGGACGGGGAAGCCGGCGGCGCGAAAGCAGCCAACCGCCCTCGGCATATGAAACGCGGACGTGACGAGCAGCCATGTCTCGCCGGGTTTCGGAGCCGCTACCGCCTTGCTCTCGATTGCATTCTCGCACGTGTTTCGGGAGCGCTCCTCAAGCTCGATCCTGTCGGCCGGCACGCCGATCTTCACGAGAAGTTCACGCGCAAGCGCCGCTTCGGTCCTGTCATGGGTGATCAGCAGGTCGTTGATGCCGCCCGAGAGAAGAATTCTGGCATTCGGGTAAAGGCGGCTGAACTCAGCCGTCTTGGTAAGCCGCTCCGCCGCATCGGTCAGGGCGATGGTCTTACGTTCGGCTGAAACATCGGTGTCTATTTCTCCGCCAAGAACGACAATTCCGGCGATCGGGCCGCTGATTGCTGGCCTCGGAAACCGGTTCTCCAGCGCCAGCAGCGCCGCGCTGCCGAGCGGCGACCAGCCGATGACGGCGAGCAGAATGGCCGCGGTGCCCACGAAGAGTGTGCCGGCAACTTTCCGCCGGAAAAGAAGAAGGACGAGACCAAGAAGCGCGACGAATCCGACCAGGTTCGAAGGAACCGCGAAAATCGAAAACAGCTTGGAAAGAAAGAAGAACACGGCCGGCACCCCTGCTTATCCCCACCGCGGATTTTAAAAGGTGTTTTCGAGGGGAACGAGTTGACCGTCCGGAGGAGGTTCCATCATCTCAACAGTGCGCCGCTGCTTCCATAAGCTACAAAGCAGGGAGCGGTTAAAGCAGTCGAGATCGGTACTTCGATGACGCTCGTGCGCCCACTCATAGCTTGGTGAGAGGAAGCGATCGGATCGCGTGAATTGACTTTTACGTAATCCAGTGACAGTGACACTTTCCCCAGATGCTGCAAGCCGGGTGACCTATGCGGGAATATTATACGATAACGGAGCTCACGCGGGAGTTCGGCATTTCCACGCGCACGCTGCGCTTCTATGAGGACGAAGAGCTCATCAACCCGGTACGCCGCGGCCGCACGCGCCTCTATCGCCCATCAGACCGCCACCTGATCCGTCAGATCCTGCGCGGGCGCCGGCTCGGCTTTTCCATCAATGAGATTCGCGAGATCATCCAGGTTTACAAGGCTCCGCCGGGCGAGGTCGGGCAGCTGCGGCTTCTCCTTGGGAAGATCGAGGAAAAGCGCCAAGTGCTTCGCCAGAAACGCCGCGACCTCGAAGACACCTTGCAGGAATTGGATCAGGCCGAAGAGGCTTGTGTGGAACGGCTGGCCGAACTTGGCGTAACGACCTGACCGCGGTCAGAACCAGCGGCGCACTTTCTTCTGGTAATCCCGATAGCGCTTTCCGAAATGTTGGGCGAGATGGCGCTCCTCGGGCTCGATCGCAAGCTTCTGAGTGGCGAATGCAGCAAGAAGGGCAAACAGCAGAAACCACGCATTGCCGACGATGAGGCCGATGGCGATAACGATCAATGTCCCGCCGAGATAAATGGGGTTGCGGCTGAAGGAAAAGGGGCCGTCGGTTACGAGCTGCGTCGCGCTTCGGGTCGGCATTACCGTGGTTTTAGCCAGGCGCAGCCGGCGAAGCGCGGCAATATTGATGGAAAGCCCGGCGAGGCCGATCAGCCAGCCCGCCGCAAAGAGGATATCGGAAAGGGGCGATCCGAACCAGACGGAGGGGACCATTTGATCCGCAATAATCGCCAGAGCGACCGCCGCGACGTAAAGCATTGGCGGCCACGGGATGCGGCTTGGCGCATCGTCAAGCGGCTGGCTCATTTTCCCGTTCCTCCCAATTAGCCGGCGAGACTATTCTTCCTTCTCCATTGAGCATTGCAAGACCAGATTTTCGAGCCAGGCCCGCGTTTCCTCATCCGGATTAGCGGCAAAGAGCGCGTCGCTTCTGCCTTGCGCTGCCACTTCCTCCAGCACGCAGCCGCAATAGGCGCGGCAAAAGGCTTCGTCGCGCTGGGTCGAGCATTGCGCGGTGCACGCCTGCATGAATGCGGGACCCCGGTCCGGGGGCATCACCTGCATGAAAAGCCAAACGCAGGAGAAGAGCACCGGCTGATGCAGGAGATAGAAGAGAAGGCTGTGCCTTCCCGCGACTGCGAGCACTGGCATCACTCCGCCCGGCCGGATCTCCGAAAGCCGTGCAAGGAGGCCGAAACGTTCCGCCGTCTTCGCTCCGGCAATGCCCAGAAGGACGGCGCCGAACCAGGGAAAGAAGGGAATGTAGTCGTTGGTCGTCGGTACATTGCTCGAAAGTCCGGTCCACCAGAAGGCTGGATGGTCGAGAAAGGGCGCCTGGATGTAATGCGGCGCGGCGATGACGGCGGCCGCAAGGAGCAGAAGGACCGGTACGGGCAGCCGCAGGACGGCTGCGCCGACAATAGTGGCAAGCGCGATATGATGCAGGATGCCGAAGAAGATGAAGGAATCGGGAAAAAGGATGTAGGTCGCGGCCGTGATCGCCACGGCGGCGGCGGCAATCATTCCGAGTCGCTTCAAAAACGGCCGGGCCCGGAAACGGTGACCGTGGGCAAGGTAGAGGCTGAAGCCGACAAGAAAAAGGAAAGAGCAGGCGATCGACCGCGCAAAGAATTTCCACGCGCCGGTAATCGACATTCCCGGCTCCACATAGCCGAAGAAGTCGAGATCCCAGGTGAAGTGATAGATCGCCATTGCCACCAGCGCGACGCCGCGGGCGATATCGATGAGTTCAATTCTGGATCGCGCAGCCTGCATCCTATTCCTCGATTTGGTCCGGGCGGCCGAGGACGACTCTGGCAGGGTCGGCCCGACGAACCAACGCATATTATTCCCGTCCTATCAATGCCGTCGAAGCGAGCGGTGCGCGTTCCCGCCGTTCTAATGGGGATAAGGTGCCGCCGGGAAACAGCCGGCTCCGCGCCTGCCCGATTTTCGAACATTTTATGCTAAAGCTGAGGCGCATAACTGATTCTCCGCTGGCGGGGCGGAGGAAACCGATCAGGAGAGGATGCCGATGCTGAAAAGAGTGATTGCTGCCGCCATTGCGGGAGCGCTGGTCACAGGGTGCACCACCGACCCCTATACGGGACAACAAAAGATGTCCAACGCGGCCGGAGGGGCTGCGCTCGGAGCGTTGGCGGGCGCTGGCCTTGGGCTTCTTGCAGGGGGCAATGATCGCCGCAACGCGCTTTTGGGCGCGGGCATCGGCGCGCTCGCGGGAGGCGGCATCGGCCTTTATATGGATCAGCAGGAGGCGCAGCTGCGTGCCCAGCTCCAGGGGACAGGCGTCAGCGTCACGCGTCAGGGCGACTACATCATCCTGAACATGCCGTCCAACATCACCTTTGCCACCGATTCCGCCGATATCCAGCCGGCCTTCTACCAGACGCTGAATTCGGTGGCGCTCGTTTTGAAGCGCTATAACCAGACACTTGTCGACGTCTACGGTCACACGGATTCGACCGGCAGCCTGCAGCACAATATGCAGCTGTCGCAGCGCCGCGCCGCATCGGTGGCGGATTATCTGATCGCCCAGGGAACGGACAGCCGGCGCTTTGCCGTCATCGGCCAGGGGCCCTCACAGCCGATCGCCTCGAATGCGACGCCAGAAGGCAGGGCACAGAACCGTCGCGTGGAGATTCGTCTCGCTCCGCTTACCGCGGGCTAGAGCCGTTCAGTAATTTTTTTGATTTTGACATGAAAGCCGGGTGGAACACCCCGGCTTTCATTTTGCCTGGAACGTCCCGGCGGCAGGACAGCAGCTCCACCAATCTCGCGCAGATCGCCTGACCAGGAAACGAAAGGCGCCGCACATTGGCGGCGCCCTTTTCAACCCTTAGGGGATTCCCGCTCAGCTTTCGGCGGCGTCGTCCAGCGAACCGTCCTTGTCTGCCTCAAGGAAGCGCTCGGCGATAAGGCCGGCATTCTGCCTGAGGGCCAACTCGATCTCGCGCGCGACCTCCGGATTGTCGCGCAGGAAAAGCTTCGCGTTCTCCCGCCCCTGGCCGAGGCGCTGGGAGTTATAGGAGAACCAGGCGCCGGCCTTCTCCACCACGCCCGCTTTCACTCCGAGATCGACAAGCTCGCCGGTCTTCGAAACGCCTTCGCCATACATGATGTCGAATTCGACCTGCTTGAAGGGTGGCGCCATCTTGTTTTTGACCACCTTCACGCGCGTCTGGTTGCCGACCGTCTCTTCCCGGTCCTTGACCGAGCCGATGCGGCGGATGTCGAGACGAACCGATGCATAGAATTTCAGCGCGTTGCCGCCGGTCGTCGTCTCCGGCGAACCGAACATGACGCCGATCTTCATGCGGATCTGGTTGATGAAGATCACCATCGTATTGGAGCGCGAAATGGATGCGGTGAGCTTCCTCAGCGCTTGGCTCATCAGGCGGGCCTGCATGCCTGGAAGCGACTCGCCCATCTCGCCTTCGATCTCGGCGCGGGGGGTAAGGGCCGCCACGGAGTCCACCACGATCACATCCACTGCGCCCGAACGAACCAGCGTGTCGCAAATCTCCAAGGCCTGCTCGCCCGTATCCGGCTGGGAAATGAGCAGGTTCTCCAGATCCACGCCCAGCTTACGGGCATAAACGGGATCGAGTGCATGCTCGGCATCGATGAAACCGCAGATGCCGCCCTTCTTCTGCGCTTCGGCAACCGTATGCAGGGCCAGCGTCGTCTTGCCCGAGCTTTCCGGCCCATAGATCTCGATAATGCGGCCGCGCGGCAGGCCGCCCACGCCCAACGCAATGTCCAGCCCGAGCGAGCCGGTCGATATCGTCTCGATTTCAACGACCTTGTCGTTGGCGCCAAGCCGCATGATCGAGCCCTTGCCGAAAGCCCGCTCGATTTGCGACAGCGCTGCATCCAATGCCTTGGACTTGTCCACCCCGTTTTCCTCTACAAGCCGCAATGTGTTCTGAGCCATGATACAATACCCCTTGTCCTCAATGGAGGCCGCGCTGGCCAATCTCCCGATCTTTTATGTACCCGTTTTGTTCGCATTTTGCAATAGTGCATATCCTCCTGAAAAATAAGGGAAAATCTTCTGGTGTTCGTTTTTTGTTTTTCCATGGCAGCCGGCTTTCCGCGGCAATGCGCTGCATGCTGCCGGGAACCATTTGGGGCAAAACCGCGGCAACGGCGATTCGGAGGAAATGATGGCGGGTGATCGGCTGTTCGCGATAGGAGGGGCGCATATCGATCGCCGCGGACGCGTGGAAGGGCCCTATGTGCCTCAGGCCTCCAATCCTGGAACCATGCGCGAGGAAGTGGGTGGCGGGGCTTTCAACGCGGCGCGAATGGCCATGCAACGCGGCCTGTCGGTGACTTTGATGTCGCTTCGGGGCGGTGATGCGGCGGGCCAGCAGGTTGCCGAGGCAATCGAGGAAAGCGGGATCGAGGACTGTTCCGCCGTCTTTCTCGACCGCGCCACCCCGAGCTACACGGCGATCCTGACGGAGGACGGCGACCTGGTGGCGGGCCTGGCCGATATGGGCCTCTACGAAATCGGTTTCGCCAAGCAGCTCCGGCGGCGCAAGATCCGCGACGCGCTTGATGAGGCCGGCGCGGTTCTCTGCGATGCCAATCTGCCTGTGGAGGCGCTGAGGCTGGTTGCCGAACGCGCGGCAGAAAAGCCCATTTTCGCGATCGGCATCTCCCCTGCCAAGGTGGAGCGCCTGGCGCCTATTCTCGGGCAACTCTCATGTCTTTTCATGAACCGGCGCGAGGCATGCCGGCTGGCGGGCCTGCCGGCGGACGCATTCACACCGCAAGCGGCTGAGGCGCTGGCCGCGCGCGGCCTGAAGGCGAGCCTCATCAGCGGGGGCGGTGAGCCGTTGCTCGTCATGGAAGGAGGCAATTTGTACCAGATTGCGCCGCCTGCGCCCGACCGGCTCGCCGATGTGACCGGGGCGGGCGATGCGCTTGCCGGTGCAGCCATCGCCGCGCTCATGCGCGGAATGCCCCTGGCCGACGCCGCCCGCGAAGGTGTCGCAGCGG
Organism: Chelativorans multitrophicus; assembly: GCF_011317445.1. Lineage (GTDB taxonomy): Bacteria > Pseudomonadota > Alphaproteobacteria > Rhizobiales > Rhizobiaceae > Chelativorans > Chelativorans multitrophicus. Next base: position 286,764 of record NZ_JAAAPL010000001.1, on the reverse strand, counting down.
CCAAGCTTGCGCTGGAAAGCGAGACGGCTGCTCCTAGAATCGACGAAACGAGCTTCCGCGCGGCGCTTGCCCTGGTGCCGCAGCCGCGCCCGGCGGGATAAGGAGAGTAGAGATGAACCTTGCGCGAGAGATCGACATATACGGCCCCGTGGCTGAGGCGCTCTCGGCCGGAAAGCCTGTCGTGGCGCTCGAAAGCACGATCATCACGCATGGCATGCCCTGGCCCCAGAACAGTTCGATGGCGGCCGAGGTGGAGGCCATCGTCGCGGCGGAGGGCGCCGTGCCGGCGACGATTGCCGTCATGGCCGGCCGTCTCAAGATCGGCCTTTCCGGTGAGGAGCGCGAAAAGCTCGCGCGGGCTGAAGATGCCATGAAGCTGTCGCGCGCCGATCTGGCCTTTGCCATTGCCGAAGGGCGCACTGGCGGCACGACGGTGGCTGCGACGATGATTGGCGCGCATCTGGCCGGAATTGGCGTCTTCGCCACCGGCGGCATCGGTGGAGTACACCAGGGGGCGGAGAAGAGTTTCGATATCTCCTCGGATCTCGATGAACTGGCGCGCACCCCGGTCATCGTCGTGTCGGCCGGGCCGAAGGCTATTCTCGATATTCCGAAGACGCTCGAAGTGCTGGAAACGCGCGGCGTACCGGTGGTTGGTTTCGGTACTGACGCCATGCCCGCATTCTGGTCTAGGACATCCAAATGCCCGGCGCCGCTGAGGCTCGACACGGCGCAGGAGATCGCGCGTTTCCAGAAGACCCGCTCTCGGCTCGGCATCGTCGGCGGCATGCTGATCGCCAACCCGGTGCCGGAGGAGGCCGAAATCCCGGCGGAGGAGATGGCGGCCTATATCGTCGAGGCGCAGGCGGACGCGGAAAGTGCCGGGATCGGCGGCAAGGCGGTCACGCCCTTTCTGCTCGCCCGCATTCTGGAGATCACCGGCGGCAGAAGCCTGAAGACCAATATCGCGCTCGTTAAGAACAATGCGCGCCTTGCCGCAAGGATCGCGATCGCTCTGGCTGCCTAGCGTAGCGGTTTCCACCTGCCTTTGAGCCGCAAAGGAAGGGACGCGCCAGCCAGTCCGCTGGTGGACAGGTTCCAATGCGGGCGCTAAAAGGCTGCAACCCTTTTCCGCCAAGGCGGCGGACTTCTCGCAAAGGCAATTACATGAGTGGCGTCAACGACATCCGGTCGGCTTTTCTCGACTTTTTCAAGAAGAACGGGCATGAGGTGGTGGCCTCCGGCCCGCTCGTGCCGCGCAACGACCCCACCCTCATGTTCACCAATGCGGGGATGGTGCAGTTCAAGAACGTCTTCACCGGCATGGAAACGCGCCCCTATAACCGCGCGACCACGGCACAGAAATGCGTTCGCGCCGGCGGCAAGCACAACGACCTCGACAATGTCGGCTATACGGCGCGCCACCACACCTTTTTCGAGATGCTGGGCAATTTCTCTTTCGGCGACTACTTCAAGGATGTCGCCATCGAGCTTGCCTGGAATCTCGTGACGAAGGAGTTCGGCCTTGACCCCAAGCGCCTGCTGGTGACCGTCTACCACACGGACGACGAGGCGGCCGGGCATTGGCGCAAGATCGCGGGCCTGCCCGAGGAGCGCATTATCCGCATTCCGACCAGCGACAATTTTTGGGCAATGGGCGATACCGGCCCGTGCGGTCCATGCTCCGAAATCTTCTTCGATCACGGCGAGGGCATTCCTGGCGGACCGCCCGGCAGTCCCGATGAGGATGGTGACCGCTTCATCGAGATCTGGAATCTCGTCTTCATGCAATACGAGCAGGTAAGCCCGGATGAGCGGATCAACCTGCCCCGGCCTTCGATCGATACGGGCATGGGGCTGGAGCGCGTTGCCGCCGTGCTGCAGGGCGTGCACGACAATTACGAGATCGATCTCTTCAAGGCGCTGATCCATGCCACGGAGGAGGCGGTGGGTGTGCGCGCCGAAGGAGAGCGGCGCCCGAGCTACAAGGTGATCGCCGACCACCTGCGCGCTTCAAGCTTCCTGATCGCCGACGGCGTCCTGCCGTCCAATGAAGGGCGCGGCTATGTGCTGCGCCGCATCATGCGCCGCGCCATGCGCCACGCGCAGCTCCTTGGCGCCGAGGAGCCGTTGATGTGGCGGCTCGTTCCCGCACTCGTCCGCGAGATGGGCCAGGCTTATCCGGAACTGGTGCGCGGCGAGGCGCTGATCACAGAGACGCTGAAGCTGGAGGAGACGCGCTTCCGAAAGACGCTGGCGCGCGGCCTTAACCTGCTTTCCGACGCCACCGGGGGCATGGGCGAGGGTGACCGGCTGGACGGTGAAACGGCTTTCAAGCTCTACGATACTTACGGCTTTCCGCTCGATCTCACGCAGGATGCACTGCGCCAACGCGGTGTCACCGTAGACCTCGAAGGCTTCAATGCTGCCATGGAGCGCCAGAAGGCCGAGGCTCGCGCCAGCTGGGCAGGCTCCGGCGAAGCGGCGACGGAGGCGGTCTGGTTCTCCGTCAAGGACAGGACCGGCGCAACCGATTTCCTCGGTTACGAGACCGAGGAGGCGGAGGGCATCATCGCTGCTCTTGTCAAGGACGGCGCGATGGTCGAAACCGCGGCCGAGGGCGAGGAGGTGGCGGTCGTCACCAACCAGACACCGTTTTACGGCGAGTCCGGTGGCCAGGTGGGCGACACCGGCACAATTGAGGGTGAAGGCTTCGCCATCGAGATCAAGAATACGCAGAAGAAGGGCGAAGGCCTCTTCGTCCATTTCGGTCAGGTTAAGAAGGGCACCGTGAGAATAAGCGAGCCGGTCTCGCTGCGTGTCGATCACGAGCGCCGCACGCGCATCCGCGCCAACCATTCCGCGACCCATCTCCTGCATGAAGCCTTGCGCGAGGTGCTGGGCACCCACGTCGCCCAGAAAGGATCGCTCGTGGCGCCCGACCGCCTGCGCTTCGACTTCTCGCATCCCAAACCGATCGCGGAAGAGGAGCTGCAGCAGATCGAGGATCTCGCCAACGAGGTCGTGCTGCAGAATGCGCCCGTGGTCACCCGGCTGATGGCGGTGGATGACGCCATTGCGGAAGGCGCCATGGCGCTCTTTGGCGAGAAATACGGCGACGAGGTGCGCGTCGTCTCCATGGGCAAGGGCACGCAGGGCGAAAAGAGCGGCAAAACCTATTCGCTTGAGCTTTGCGGCGGCACGCATGTGAATGCCACCGGCGATATCGGCCTCGTGCACATCATTGGGGAAGGCGCGGTCGCCGCGGGCGTCCGCCGCGTCGAGGCCCTTACCGGGGCTGCCGCGCGCCGTTATCTCGACGAACAGGAGCGCCGGCTCAAGGCGGCGGCTTCTGTGCTGAAGGTGTCTCCCGGCGATCTCCTGCCGCGTCTCGAAACGCTCGTGGAAGAGCGGCGCAAGCTGGAGCGCGAGCTTTCCGAGGCGCGCAAGAAGCTCGCCCTCGGTGGCGGCGCGGGCGCGAAGGCGGGCGAGGAGAGGGAAGAAGTGGGTGGCGTCGGCTTCATTGGCCGCGTGGTTGAAGGCATCTCGCCGAAGGACCTGAAGCCGCTCGCCGATGAGGGCAAGAAGTCCCTCGGCTCCGGCGTGGTGGTCTTCGTCGGCACCTCGGAAGAGGGGAAGGCGAGTGTCGTCGTCGGCGTTACTGATGATCTAACGGGACGCTTCAGCGCCGTCGACCTCGTGCGCAAAGCCTCCGCAGCGATCGGCGGGCAGGGCGGCGGCGGCCGGCCCGACATGGCCCAGGCCGGCGGTCCGGACGCAGCCAATGCCGCAGCCGCGGTGGAGGCTGTGCGGGCGGCGCTCGCCGGCTGATCCAAGCGGAAAGCGAGATCAAATAAAAAGGGCGGCTGGGCCGCCCTTTTTCATGCTTGTCAGGCCGCCATGGCCTTCTGCAAATTCTCGTCGATCTTGTCCAGGAAGCCAGTCGTAGAAAGCCAAGGCTGATCCGGCCCGATGAGGAGCGCGAGGTCCTTGGTCATGTGGCCTGCTTCCACGGTATCCACGCAGACACGCTCCAGCGTTTCGGCGAACTTCTTGAGTTCCGCATTGCCGTCGAGCTTCGCGCGATGGGCAAGCCCGCGCGTCCAGGCGAAGATGGAGGCGATGGAGTTCGTGGAGGTCTCTTCGCCCTTCTGGTGCTGGCGGTAGTGACGCGTCACCGTGCCGTGGGCGGCCTCGGCTTCCACGGTCTTGCCGTCCGGCGTCATGAGCACGGAGGTCATCAGGCCGAGGGAGCCGAAGCCCTGGGCCACGATGTCCGACTGCACGTCGCCGTCATAGTTTTTGCACGCCCAGACATAGCCGCCGGACCATTTGAGGCTCGCCGCCACCATGTCGTCGATCAGCCGGTGCTCGTACCAGAGCTTCCTTTCCTTGAAGGCGGCCTCGAACTCCGTCTCGTAGATTTCCTGGAAGATGTCCTTGAAGCGCCCGTCATAGGCCTTGAGGATCGTGTTCTTGGTGGAAAGATAGACCGGGAACCCGCGCTGCAGGCCGTAATTGAAGGAGGCGCGCGCAAAGTCGCGGATCGAGTCGTCCAGATTGTACATGGCCATGGCCACGCCCGAGCCCGGCGCGTCAAACACCTCGTGCTCGATTACCTCTCCGTCCTCGCCGACAAACTTGATGGACAGCTTGCCCTTGCCGGGGAACTTGAAATCCGTCGCGCGGTACTGATCGCCAAAGGCATGGCGGCCGACCACGATCGGCTTCGTCCAGCCTGGCACCAGGCGCGGCACGTTGCGGCAGATGATCGGCTCGCGGAAGATGACGCCGCCCAGGATGTTGCGGATCGTGCCGTTGGGCGACTTCCACATCTTCTTGAGCTTGAATTCCTCCACCCGCGCTTCGTCCGGTGTGATGGTGGCGCATTTCACGCCGACGCCGTATTTCTTGATAGCTTTGGCCGCATCGATGGTGATCTGATCGTCGGTTTCGTCGCGCTTCTGGATGCCGAGGTCGTAATATTTGAGATCGATATCGAGATAAGGGTGGATCAGCTTGTCCTTGATGAGCTGCCAGATGATGCGCGTCATCTCGTCGCCATCCAGTTCGACGACAGGATTGTCCACCTTGATCTTCGCCATAAGCCTCTCTCCGGAAAAGGCGGACCGCGCCGCCAACAGATATACTTGAAGGTGGCGCCCCTATAGCATCGTTGCGCCGCTTGGCAAAGACGGCGGATGCCAGGCTTTACCCCGGTGCGATAAGGCGCTAACAGCCGCTGCATGGCAGGCACGGATAGACAGCGCGATCTGCTCGCCGAAGGACCCGCAATCGTCCTCGTCGAGCCTCAGTTGGGTGAGAATATCGGCATGGTGGCACGCGCCATGGCCAATTTCGGCTTGGGCGAGCTGCGCCTCGTCAAACCGCGGGACGGCTGGCCGAATGAAAAGGCCCGCGCTGCCGCAAGCCGGGCCGATCATGTCATCGACGCGACCAAGGTCTTCGACGATCTTGCGGGGGCGGTCGCGGACCTGAACTTCCTATATGCGACCACGGCCCGGCCGCGCGACAATTTCAAGCCGGTGCGCGGGCCGGTGGAGGCAACGCTGCAATTGCGCGCACGTCATGCCGCGGGGCAGAGGACCGGCATTCTCTTCGGCCGCGAGCGCTGGGGGCTCACCAATGAAGAGGTTGCGGTTGCCGACGAAATCGTGACATTCCCGGTCAACCCCGCCTTTGCCTCGCTCAATGTCGCCCAGGCGGTGCTTCTGATGTCCTATGAATGGTTGAAGGCCGGAGGGGAGGGCGTAGCGCCCGTCTCGCCCGAGCACGTTCCCGCGCCGCGTGAACACCTCAACAGCCTCATGGATTATCTTGACCGCGTGCTCTCGGAGCGCGGCTATTTCCGCAATGAGGACAAGAAGCCCAAGATGTTCGACAATCTTAGGGCGCTCTTTACCCGGCCGGGTTTTACTGTCGAGGAACTGGCGGTGCTGCGCGGCGTGCTGGTCTCGCTAGAGAAATTTTCGCCTAAGAAGCCGCGCGGGTCCGGTGCGCCTGAAACCGATTGATTCATGATGTCGAGCCCTTTCACGCAACGTAGAGCGCGACGCTCACCGTGGTTCCTCGTGTCACAATGACCGCGCTCGCACAAACCAGCCCCATCCTCTTCTTCGATTCCGGCATCGGCGGGCTTTCCGTCGTGAAGGAAGCGCGCGTGCTCCTGCCCGAGCACCCCTATGTCTATGTGGCCGATGACGCCGCCTTTCCCTACGGCGCCTGGGAAGAGGGGGCGTTGCGAGCCCGCCTTGTGGAACTCTTCGGAAGTCTGATCGCGCGTTTTGCGCCATCTCTCATCGTCATCGCCTGCAATACGGCTTCGACGCTTGCGATCGCCGATCTGCGGGCGGCCTATCCGAGCCAGCTCTTCGTCGGCACCGTGCCGGCCATAAAACCGGCCGCCGAGCGCACGCGCTCCGGCCTCGTTTCGGTTCTTGCCACGCCGGGCACGGTGAAGCGGCAATACACGCGCGACCTGATCAGCGCCTATGCGGCCAAGTGCCATGTGCGGCTGGTGGGCAGCGAAAACCTGGCAAGCTTGGCGGAAAAATATATGCGCGAAGGATTTGTCGACGAGGAGGCGGTGCGCAAAGAGATCGAACCCTGCTTCATGGAACGCGACGGTCAGCGCACCGACATCGTCGTTCTGGCCTGCACCCACTATCCATTCCTGGTCAACCGCATGCGCAAAATGGCGCCTTGGCCGGTGGATTGGATCGACACCTCAGAGGCAATCGCCCGCCGGGCGCTGACTTTGGCCGAAACCCTTCCGCCACCCGCCCGGCCGGACCTGCCCGACCGCGCCTGCTTCACATCCGGAAACCCACCGGCCAGCCTGCGGCGGCTGGCATCCGGCTTCGGCTTCAGGATTGTGGATGGGATTGAGGCCGCGGCGGGCTGACCCGCTCCGGCCGCCATCCCTCAGGTCAGGGCGTCGGCCTCCAGGCTGGCGGGAGACAGCGCCGATGATGACACGCTAATGGTTGACTTTCCCGCTCGTCTCCCTTAGGGACACGACGAGCGCGATGGCGTCATTCGCCGCCGCGCTTTTTTGACGTGTCCCGTGAACATTGCCTCAAGCGTGCGGCGATGTCCTGTCAGGCCTCGAAAACGGAGGCCAGAGGAGGGCGCGTTTCCTTCGTCCGGAACATGAGGTTTCGGATGCAATTTGTTGTAAAGGGAATGCGATGAGCAAACGCCAATCCGCAAAGTACAAGCTTGATCGCCGTATGGGCGAGAATATCTGGGGCCGTCCGAAGTCGCCGGTCAATCGCCGCGAATATGGCCCCGGCCAGCACGGCCAGCGCCGCAAGGGCAAGCTTTCTGACTTCGGCCAGCAGCTCCGTGCCAAGCAGAAACTCAAAGGCTATTACGGCGATCTTTCTGAGAAGCAGTTCCGCCGCATCTATGACGAGGCGAACCGCCGCAAGGGCGAAACCACCGAGAACCTGATCGGTCTTCTGGAATCGCGCCTCGACGCGATCGTCTTCCGCGCCAAGTTCGTGCCGACCCCCTTCGCCGCGCGCCAGTTCGTCAACCACGGCCATGTGAAGGTCAATGGCCGCCGCGTGAACATTCCGTCCTATCGCTGCAAGCCGGGTGACGTGATCGAGGTGCGCGAGAAGTCGAAGCAACTCACCGTGGTGCTGGAGTCCGTCGCGCTCGCCGAGCGGGATGTTCCCGACTATATCGAAGTCGATCACAACAAGATGACCGCGAAATATGTGCGCATGCCGGCGCTGGCCGATGTGCCCTATGCCGTGCACATGGAGCCGAATCTCGTCATCGAGTACTATTCGCGCTGATATCGTTCGAATTGCCGGAAAAGGCCGCCAGTGGCGGCCTTTTTCTTTTGGCGGACCGGCGTTATGGAGGGGCAGGAGATTGCCATGACGTTCCATCAGCCAGTGTCTGAAACGGCCCAACCGGATGAGGCTTCCGGCCATCCACTTTTTGCCGATGCTCCCTCCTCAGTGGAGTTCAACAAGCTCCGCAAGAGGCTTCTGCGCCAGGTGCGCCAGGCGTTCGAGGATTTCACCATGGTGAAGCCGGGCGACCGCTGGCTGGTGGCGCTTTCGGGCGGCAAGGATTCCTACGGGCTGCTTGCCGTTCTCCTCGATCTCAAATGGCGCGGTCTCCTGCCGGTCGAGCTTCTGGCCTGCAATCTCGACCAGGGGCAGCCGAATTTTCCCAAGCATATTTTGCCGGATTATCTTACCCGTCTCGGCGTTCCCCATCGCATTGAATACCAAGACACCTATTCCGTGGTGACGGAAAAGATTCCTGAAAACCGCACCTATTGCTCCCTCTGTTCGCGCCTTCGCCGCGGGCATCTGTACCGCATCGCGCGGGAGGAGGGGTGCTCCTCGCTCGTTCTCGGCCATCACCGCGAGGACATTCTGGAAACCTTCTTCATGAATTTCTTCCACGGCGGGCGGCTTGCAGCCATGCCGCCGAAGCTTCTGAACGACGAGGGCGATGTACTGGTGCTGCGGCCGCTCGCCTATTGCGCGGAGACGGACTTGGTGAAATTCGCCGAGGGAATGAAATTCCCGATCATTCCCTGCGATCTCTGCGGCAGCCAGGATGGCCTGCAACGCAACGCGATGAAGGCAATGCTGGAAGATATCGAGCGTCGTATGCCCGGCCGCAAGGATACAATGATCCGCGCGCTCGCCAATGTGCGGCCGTCGCATCTGCTGGACCGGCAACTCTTCGACTTTGCCGGTCTCGGAATTCTCTAAACCGGCGCGCTTACCTGGCGGAACAGCTGTCCGCGTTCGCCGATCAGAACCAGGATCAGGCCGACACCTCCTGAGATGAAATAGCCAGCCGCCAGCGGCACCAGCGTACCGTCAAAAGACAGGCCGATGAGGGCGCCAAGCACGCCGCCTCCAAGCGTCGTTATGAATCCCTGCACCGCGGCCGCGGTACCTGCCACGCGGCCCAGCGGCTCCATGGCTATGGAATTGAAATTCGGGGCCACCCAGCCGAACTGGAACATGGCCAGCGAGAACAGGATAAAGAAGAGCCAAAAGGGCTCATAGTCGAAAAGGGCCATGATCAGCCAGATTCCGGAGACAGCCACGAAGCCCAGCAGCGCGGCGTGGGAGAGGCGGCGCATCCCGTAACGGCCAACGAGCCGGGCGCTTGTAAAGGAGGAAACCGCCATCAGCCCGGCGCCAATGGCGAACATGAGCGGGAACAGCGTTCCCATATCATAGATCTCCACATAGATCTGCTGCGCGGAATTGATGAAGCCGAACAGAGCCCCGAAAATGGCCGTGCTGGCCAGTGTGTAGCAAAGCGCCACCCGGTTGGTGAGGACGAGGCGGAAACCCTCCATGATCGAGCCGAGGGAGAGCGAGCGCTTCATTTCCGGTGCCAGCGTTTCGGGTAGGCGCAAAAGCGTCCAAACCGTGATGATGAGGGACATGAAGCCCATGAGCAGGAAAATGCTCGGCCAATCGTCGAACAGCATTGCCACCTGGCCGAGGCTGGGCGCCACGACTGGGATAATCATGAAAACCATCATGACCATCGACATCACTTCGGCCATGCGCCGGCCGCCATAAACGTCCCGGATAGCCGAGATCGCGACCACCCTGGTTGCGGCCGCCCCGATTCCCTGCAGGAGGCGGAGCACCAGCATGGCTGCGAAGCTCGGCGCAAAAGCGCAGGCAAATCCTGTGGCGACGTAAATGACAAGGCCGATGAGCAGAGGGGTGCGGCGTCCGAAGCGGTCCGTTATCGGCCCATAGAAAAGCTGGGCGCCGCCGAGCCCCAGCACATAAGCGCTGATGATGAGCTGACGGCTGTTCTCGTCGGCCACGCCGAGTGCGGACCCGATCTGCTGCAGGCCTGGCAGCATGATGTCGATCGCCATCGCATTGAGCGCCATCAAGGCCGCCATGAGTGCGATGAATTCTGTTTTCCCAATGGACAAGGCAGCCGAGGCGGGCGCCTCTCGCGCGAGGGAATCGTCCATGTTCTTGCTCCGGCAAAGGCGCGCCTGCAGGACAAGGGCGCGCTGTCGTAAAGAAATAGCGACCCCCAGGCAGGAGCGCCTGAAGGGGCCGGAAAAAATGTCGGCTGGCAGTCGACTGAGATGATCAGATGTTAAGGCACTTAAACCCGGATGCGTGCCGGGTGAGACCGCCTACTGCAAGCGGTCAGGCGGCCCCGCGGACGCTCACCCCTTTTTCTTCAAGGAAGGACTGCATTTCGCCTGCCTGGAACATCTCGCGCACAATGTCGCAGCCGCCGACAAATTCGCCTTTTACATAAAGCTGGGGGATGGTCGGCCAGCTCGAATATTCCTTGATCCCCTGGCGCAATTCGTCCGAGGTCAGCACGTTGATGCCCTTGTAGTCGACTCCGAGGTAATCGAGAATCTGCACGACCTGGCCGGAAAAACCGCACTGGGGAAAGCCCGGCGTGCCCTTCATGAAGAGAACCACGTCGTTCGTCTTCACCTCGTTGTCGATGAATTCATTGATGCCGCTCATCGCGTCTTCCTTTCTTTGCCGGGGTCAAGGCCCGGCATTCATAGTGCTTTGGTCTCTTATCTATTGCACGACGGGAAGGCGTGCAATGCGGCGAGGGTATAATCCGACACGACAGTCAGCGGCGTAGCGCGCGCGGCTGGTTGCGGAATTGCCCGCACAGCGGCAAACTCCCGTGCACTCAGTTCGATTCCCACCGATGGTCGCTTCATGTCAAATCTGTCGAAATCAGCGTCAAAAACCGCATTAAGCCCACTCGGCCGGCAAAATCGGTCGTTTGCCTTGCAAGCTGCGGCGGTCGCCTTCGGGTCGGCCTTTCTGGCGCTTGCATCGTATATCGAGGTGCCGATGTATCCCGTGCCGATGACCATGCAGACCTTTGCGGTCGCATTTTTGGGCGCGATCTATGGATGGCGGCTGGGGGGCATCACCGTCCTGGCATGGCTCGTCGAAGGGGCATTAGGGTTGCCCGTGCTCGCCGGCGGTGGCGGCGGCTTGCTGCATTTTTCCGGACCGACCGCCGGTTATCTTTTCGCCTTTCCCCTGATGGCAATGCTTACGGGCTGGCTTGCCGAGCATGGCTGGAACGGCAGCCGCGTCTTTCTCGCCTTCCTGTCCATGCTGCTCGCCAACTGCCTTTGCCTTTTGCTTGGCGCGGCGTGGCTTTCAGGCATGATCGGCGTCGAACAGGCGATCATCCACGGGGTGACCCCATTCATTCTCGGCGCTGTTTTGAAATCCGCGCTGGGCGCTGCGGCACTCAAGGCGCTCCAACGCGGCAAGGTGTTGCCTTCGGCGTGACCATCCGGCTCCGAGCACATCACCTGCTGTGCCTGCTGACCTATGTCGGCAAAGGTTACAGCCCCGCCTTCACCGCGAATTACGACGTGATTGCGGGGCGACTCGCTGCCGGTGAAGACATCCTCGTTGTTGGCGGGCCCGATGACATCTGCGCTCCCATGCTCGGCGATGCCGAGCCGCACTGCCTTTGCGAGAGTGTGCGAGAACGCGATCGTCTGGCGGCGGATGACGTGGCGGCTCTCCTGGGCCGGCCGATCACGCCGGGTGTATCGCTCAAGCTGCGGAACGCGGATCTGCATCGCATGCGCGCGGCGTTCTCCTCAGGGCAGGTCCGTGCGGCATGCGTGGGCTGCGAATGGAATACACTGTGCAACGAGATCGCCGGTTCGGGCTATCGTGGTGCAAGATTCTGTAGCGTTGCCGAGAATTGCGGCGATTTACATCCCGCCGGGAAAATTTAGGCGGGTGTGCTGCTCAATTGGGCACGCTGGTCTGCAGTGCAAGTGCATGCAGCGCGCCGCCCATGTTGCCTTTTAGGGCTTCATAGACCATTTGGTGCTGCTGCACACGGCTCTTTCCCCGAAAGCTTTCGGACACGACCTCCGCCGCATAGTGGTCCCCGTCACCCGCAAGATCGCGGATGGTGACCTTCGCATCCGGTATGGCTTCCTTGATCAGGCGTTCAATGTCGCCCGCGCTCATGGCCATGATCAATCTCCCCTTCGGCCCGCCCATTCATTGCAAGCTTCCGTCCTGCATGAACCTCGGGAACCAGCCCTCATGGGCTTCTTTTAGTTCTTCAACCGATATGGCACGTGCCTCGCCCAGTTTCAATTCGCGCCCCCCGGTGACGCCGATCGCGATCAGCGATACCCCCGCTTTTCTTGCGTCCTCGATAAGCGTCGCCAGCTGCGCGTCCTCTCGCGCAAGGGCTGCCGTAAGCACGTAACGGCCTTGATCTTCGCCGAAGAAAGCCGCCGATGCGCTGTTTACCGGGGCATCGATCCTGGCGCCGATACCGGATGCCATCGCCATTTCTGCCAAGGCGACCGCAAGTCCGCCGTCGGAGCAGTCATGAGCGGCCGTAACAGTGCCTGAGCGGATCACGCCGCGCACGAAATCGCCCACGCGCTTTTCATGTGCCAGATCCACGGGCGGCGGTGCGCCTTCCGCGCGTCCATGGACGTCGCGAAGATAGGCCGATTGGCCGAGATGCGTTCCCCAGCTTTCCGGGGCACCGGCAAGAAGAATCGCCTGGCCTTCGCCTGCAAAGGCGATGCGGGCCATCTTAGACCAATCCGGAATGAGCCCGACACCGGCAATGGTGGGCGTCGGCGGTATCGCCTGGCCAAGCGTCTCGTTGTAGAGCGAAACATTGCCGGAAACGATGGGGAAGGAGAGGGCGCGGCAGGCCTCGCCTATGCCCTTTATGGCGCGCACGAACTGCCCCATGATCTCCGGCCGTTCCGGATTGCCGAAATTGAGGTTGTCGGTGACAGCGAGAGGGTCCGCCCCGGTGGCGGTCAGGTTGCGCCAGCACTCCGCCACCGCCTGCTTGCCGCCTTCGAAGGAATCGGCCTCGCAGTATCGCGGCGTTACATCGGAAGAAAAGGCAAGCGCTTTGGTCGGGTGATCCTCCACGCGCACGACACCGGCATCGCCGCCGGGGATCTGCAGCGAATTGCCCTGGATCAGCGTGTCATACTGTTCCCACACCCAGCGGCGTGAGGAGAGATCGGGCGAACCCAGGAGCTTCAGAAGCGAATCCGCGACATCTGCTGCGGGCACCGTGGCGGCATCGAGGGCAGGGGGCATTTTAGGCTCCGCCCAGGGCCGGTCATATTCCGGCGCCTCGTCGCCCAGCTCCTTGATGGGAAGGTTCGCGACCTCCTCTCCTCCATGCAGGATGCGGAAGCGTAGATCGTCCGTCGTGCGGCCGACGATCGCGAAATCAAGCCCCCATTTGCGGAAGATTTCCTCTGCCTCCGGCTCCTTTTCGGGCCTGAGCACCATGAGCATGCGCTCCTGGCTTTCCGACAGCATCATCTCATAGGCCGACATGCGCTCCTCGCGCACCGGCACCTTGTCCAGGTCGAGTTCAATACCGAGATCGCCTTTGGCGCCCATTTCGACCGCCGAGCAGGTCAGGCCCGCTGCGCCCATATCCTGAATCGCGATAACGGCACCGGTCGCCATCAACTCCAGGCAGGCTTCGAGAAGGCACTTCTCGGTGAATGGATCGCCCACCTGCACCGTTGGGCGCTTCTCCTCAATGGTTTCGTCGAACTCGGCCGAAGCCATGGTGGCGCCGCCCACCCCGTCGCGGCCGGTTTTCGCGCCCAGATAGACCACCGGCAAGCCGACGCCCTCGGCCTTGGAATAAAAGATCCCATCGGTGCGGGCGAGGCCTGCCGCAAAGGCGTTGACCAGGCAATTGCCGTTGTAGCGCGGGTCGAAATTGACCTCGCCGCCGACAGTCGGCACGCCGAAGGAGTTGCCGTAGCCGCCGATGCCGGCCACGACGCCCGCCACAAGATGCTGCGTCTTGGGATGATCGGGCGCGCCGAAGCGCAGCGCGTTCATGGCAGCGATCGGCCGCGCGCCCATGGTGAAGACGTCGCGGAGGATGCCGCCCACGCCTGTCGCCGCGCCCTGGTAGGGCTCGATATAGGAGGGGTGGTTGTGGCTCTCCATCTTGAAGACAACGCACTGTCCGTCACCGATATCCACCACGCCGGCATTCTCGCCGGGTCCCTGGATCACCTGCGGGCCGGAGGTGGGCAATGTCCTGAGCCACCTCTTGGAACTTTTGTACGAGCAATGCTCGTTCCACATGGCCGAGAAGATGCCAAGCTCGGTGAAGGTCGGCTCGCGGCCGATCAGATCGAGGATGCGTTGATACTCGTCTGGCTTAAGTCCGTGCGCAGCCACCAGCTCGGGTGTGATCCTGATATCGTTGGGGATCGTCATCGTCCGTTATCCGTTGCGGAGAGTCTGAGGCGGGCGGCGCATGAGCTCAAGCAGCCCCGCCGCAGGAATTGTTACCGGATGCCCAGCGAGCAACATCCGAGGAGATGCGCCTGCCAATTGCCTCGTTCATCAAAGGTCCGAAAACTTCGACCGCGCTTGAATTCCCTTCGGCCTGCACGACGAGAAGGGGTCTCGCCTCGAAGTCCTTTGCGGGTACGAGCAGGAAGCGCGGCCGGCCGGTGAAGGAGTTGAGCTCATTGGCCATGCGGTATGGCCGGAAAGCCGGATCCTGACTTGCGAACCAGCATCGGTGCGCGGCTATGGCAACCCGCTCCATGGACTGAAGCGCGGCACTTTTGCCTGAGCCTGCGGAGGTTTCGCTTTGCCGATTATTGGATTGGCAGGCCGACAGAAGAGCAACGCCGCAGAGGAAGGTCGCGGTCAAAATGCCTCGCCCCAAGCCGCTTTCGCGCGAACTCCGATGAGAAGAAGCGTGGTGCATCAGGCCGCACGTCCGAGCACGCTTTCGAAAAGCGCCCGCCCGTCCGTGCCGCCATGGGCGGCCTCGACGAGATTTTCCGGATGCGGCATCAGGCCAAGGACGTTGCCGGCACCGTTCACGATACCGGCGATGTCGTTGATGGAGCCGTTGGGGTTCGTTCCCTCGGCATAGCGGAAGGCCACCTGGCCCTCGCCCTCAATGCGCGCCAGCGTCTCGGGGGCGGCGAAGAAGTTGCCGTCATGGTGCGCCACGGGGCAGCGGATGATCTGGCCGGGAGCGTAAGCGCGGGTAAATGCGGTATTGGCGTTGGCCACCTGCAGCTTCACCTCGCGGCAAACGAATTTGAGCGATGCATTGCGCATCAGCGCGCCGGGCAGGAGACCGGCTTCAAGCAGGATCTGAAAACCGTTGCAGACGCCGATGACGAGCACGCCCTTTGCCGCTTTCTCCGCCACCGCCTTCATGACGGGCATGCGCGCGGCGATCGCACCGCAGCGCAGGTAGTCGCCGTAGGAGAACCCGCCTGGGATGACGATCAGGTCGACCTCCGGCAGTTCCGTCTCGGTTTGCCAGACGGTGACCGGAGCCTGGCCGGAGATCTTGGTGAGTGCGGCGATCATATCGCGGTCGCGATTGAGGCCGGGAAGCTGGATGACGGCTGACTTCATGCGCTCAATTCGTAGGGTTTTTCGTCGGCTGGGGGTTCAGCCGACTTCCTCAATGCATCTCAGGTGATGGAGATACTATAGTTCTCGATCACCGTGTTCGCCAGCAAACGCTCGCACATTTCCTTAAGCTCTGCCTCGGCCTTGGCCTTGTCGGCCCCCTCGAGCTCCAGGTCGAAAACCTTTCCCTGGCGCACCGAGCCGATATCGGAAAAGCTCAAGCCCCTCAGCGCGCCTTCTATGGCCTTGCCTTGCGGGTCGAGCACGCCGTTCTTGAGCGTGACGATGACGCGTGCCTTGATCACTCTTTGCCCCTGTGTTTGTCAGTGACGGGTTTCGCCGTCAGGCTTGGAAGAGACGAGCACGGGCCCGGCGGGCTTCGGCGGCTCATTTTCATTCATGATGCCGAGGCGGCGTGCCACCTCCTGATAGGCTTCCACCAACCCGCCCATATCGCGGCGGAACCGGTCCTTGTCCAGCTTGTCCCGTGTGTTGATGTCCCATAGGCGGCAGGAATCCGGCGAAATCTCGTCCGCTACCACGATCCGCATCATGTCGCCTTCCCAAAGGCGGCCGCATTCGATCTTGAAATCCACAAGCTGGATGCCAACACCGAGGAAAAGACCGGTGAGGAAATCATTGACGCGAATGGAAAGCGCCATGATGTCGTCGATCTCCTGGGGGCTTGCCCAGCCGAAAGCCGTGATATGCTCTTCCGAAACCATGGGATCGTCGAGCGCATCCGCCTTGTAGTAGAACTCGATGATCGAGCGCGGCAGCACGGTGCCTTCCTCAATGCCGAGCCTTTTGGCGAGAGAGCCTGCGGCAATATTGCGCACCACGATTTCGAGCGGAACGATCTCCACTTCCTTGATCAGCTGCTCGCGCATATTGAGCCGGCGGATGAAATGGGTGGGAATTCCTATCCGGTTCAGATGCTCGAAAATATACTCCGAAATCCGGTTGTTCAGCACGCCCTTGCCGTCGACGACCTCGTGCTTTTTCTTGTTGAAGGCCGTGGCATCGTCCTTAAAGAACTGAATGAGCGTACCTGGCTCGGGGCCTTCGTAAAGGATTTTGGCCTTGCCTTCGTAAATGCGGCGGCGACGATTCATGGCTTTCTCTGGGTTTCGTGTGCCGGTCCTAACGTGATGGTCATGGGCCCGACTCGGCAAGAGGGAGGAGCCAGCTGGCTCCTGCGGTCTCTAGCGCAAACCTGCCTTCACCTCAATCGGCATTTCATCTCCTTAACGTGAATCGCCGTTTGCAGCGCACCTATTGACCAAGCGGAGCGCTTCTGGTCTCTCTAGGAGCAGATTGCCCTGCATGTTGCAATGTGCTGCTGCCAAGGCCGGAGACAAGGATGAGCAATTTGAAAGAGCGTGAAGAAACATTCGAACGGATGTTCGTGCGGGACGAGGAGTTGAGATTCAAGGCCACGGCGCGGCGCAACAAGCTGCTGGGTCTTTGGGCCGCCGAGAAGCTCGGTAAGACGGGCGACCAGGCGGAGGCCTATGCGCGGGAAGTGATTAAGTCCGACTTCGAGGAATCAGGCGATGAGGACGTGTTCCGCAAGATCCGCCGCGATTTCGATGCCGCCGCCGTGAACGAGACCGACGAGGCCATTCGCGGCAAGATGGTGGATCTGCTTGGCCAAGCCATCGCCCAGGTGAAAAGCGAGTAGGCGCGGGGCGCCGCCTGCGGTTTTCCGTCTAGCGGTCAGAGTTGCGAAAGGAAGCGAGCGAAAGCAAGGCTTCCTTCCGGCCACGGCCCAAAACCCGCTTCCGCATTGATATGCCCGGCTTCACCGGCATCGAGAAAGAGCGAGCCCCACGCTGCCGCGATGTCTTCCGCCTGTTCGAAACTGCCGAAATGGTCGTTGCGGCTAGCCACCACGATTGATGGAAAAGGCAGGGGATCCCTAGGGTAGGGGCCGAATGTCATCAGGTGCTTCGGCCTGATGCTTGGGTTGGCAACGTCGGGCGGAGCGACGAAGAAGGCGCCCGCGATCTTCTTGCGGAAATGCGGGATGCCATGCACAACCGAGGCTATCCCGAGCGAATGGGCGACCAGAACGATCGGCTTTCGCGCCTCGTTCACGGCTTCCACGACCTTGTTCACCCAGTCGTCCCGAACGGGCTTTGACCATTCCGCCTGCTCCACCCGGCGGGCCGTCGTCAGCCGCGCTTGCCAGCGCGTCTGCCAGTGATCGGGCCCGGAATTCGTATAGCCGGGGATGATAAGGATGTCTGCGTCCTTTGATTTCATGGTCGCGCATGTAGCCAGCATGATCTCTCCATGCAACCCGTAGGGTATGGTTGTGATTGTTGAACACGGCGTTCTCTTTTCAGAGCTTGTTTGCCGGGGAATGCGCTATCACATGCATCCAGGAAGCTGCCGGGACGCGCCGTAGCTAAGCGGCGCCGAAATCCAGCAGTCAGGAGACCAAAAATGGCAACTCTTCCCTTTGCCGCGACGACACCCGTCAATGTGGCCAGCGTCGGCCTCAAATCACGTGATGCGGAGGCCCTGGCGCAATTTTACCGCGATGTCGTTGGCCTTCATGAATTGTCGCGCAGCAATGGAGCGATATCGCTTGGCACGGAGGAACGGACACTGCTCGTCCTCGAGGAGGACAAGGCCGCGCTCCCGGACGATGCGCGCGAGGCGGGTTTGTTCCACACGGCCTTTCTTCTGCCGTCGCGGGCCGATCTGGCGCGCTGGGCGCGCCACGCGCTGGACCGGCATGTCACGATCGACGGTGCGTCCGATCATCTGGTCAGCGAGGCGATCTATCTGAGCGACCCAGAGGGGAACGGCATCGAAATTTATGCGGACCGTCCGCCCGAAAGCTGGCCCTGGGAGGATGGAGAGGTCGCCATGAAGACTCTGCGCCTGGATTTCAACGGCCTGCTCTCGGCCGCCGGGAACGTGGGGTGGAGCGGAGTACCGGACGGTACGGTTGTCGGCCATGTGCATCTGCGCGTCGGCGATCCGGCCGAAGCCGAGCGCTGGTGGCGTGAGAATATGGGTTTTGAAACCATGGCCCGATACGGGTCAAATGCCGTCTTCCTCTCGTCGGGAGGCTATCACCACCATATCGGCGCCAATGCCTGGCACAGCCCCGGTGCCGGACGGCGAAATCCGGCACGCGCGGGCTTGTCCTGGGTTCAGCTCAGCGCGGCTGGCGCCGAGGGCGAACGCGCGCTGGAAGACCCGTGGGGGACCGTCATCCGGGTAAGCGGGAAGGCTTAGGCCTTTCCGAAAACCCGCTTGAAAATCGTGTCCACGTGCTTGGTGTGGTAGCCGAGGTCGAATTTCTCGCGGATCTCGGCTTCCGAGAGCGCGGCGCGCACATCCTTATCGGCGAGCAGTTCCTGCTGGAAATCCGCCCCATGCTCCCATACCTTCATGGCGTTGCGTTGGACCAGCCGGTAGGCGTCCTCGCGGCTCACGCCCGCTTGGGTGAGTGCCAGAAGCACACGCTGGGAGTGGACGAGCCCGCGGAAGCGGTCTAGGTTCCTGAGCATGTTCTCCGGATAGACCACCAGCTTTTCCATGAGCCCGGTGAGCCGTACCAGCGCGAAATCGAGCGTCACCGTCGCATCGGGGCCGATCATGCGTTCGACGGAGGAGTGGGAGATGTCCCGCTCATGCCAGAGCGCGACATTTTCCATGGCCGGCATTGCATAAGAACGCACCATCCGGGCAAGACCCGTGAGGTTTTCCGAAAGCACCGGGTTGCGCTTGTGCGGCATGGCGGACGAACCCTTCTGCCCCGGCGAGAAATATTCCTCCGCTTCCAGAACTTCCGTGCGCTGAAGATGGCGTATTTCCGTGGCCAGCCGCTCGATTGAGGAGGCAATCACCGCCAGTGTGGCGAAGAACATCGCGTGCCGGTCGCGCGGGATGACCTGGGTCGAGACCGGCTCCGGCTTCAGCCCCATTTTCTCGGCCACATGCTCTTCCACACGTGGATCGATATTGGCAAACGTGCCGACTGCGCCGGAGATGGCGCAGGTGGCGACTTCCTCGCGCGCATGCTCCAGCCTTTCGCGGCAGCGGGAGAACTCCGCATAGGCCTGCGCGAGCTTGATTCCGAAGGTGGTTGGCTCGGCATGTATGCCATGGCTCCGGCCGATGGTGACGGTGTCCTTGTGTTCGAATGCGCGCTTCTTGAGGACTTCCAGCAGCCTGTCGAGATCGTCGAGCAGGATATCGCTTGCCCGGACCAGTTGTACGTTAAGGCAGGTGTCGAGCACGTCCGAGGAGGTCATGCCTTGATGCACGAAGCGCGCCTCGGGGCCGACGATCTCCGACAGATGCGTCAGAAACGCGATGACATCGTGCTTCGTCTCGCGCTCGATCTCGTCGATCCGGTCGATATCAAAAGTGGCATTGCCGCCTTTTTCCCAAATCGTCCTGGCCGCTTCCTGCGGCACGATGCCGAGTTTCGCCATCGCATCCGCCGCATGGGCCTCGATCTCGAACCAGATGCGGAATCGCGTCTCGGGAGACCAGATGGATACCATTTCGGGCCGGGAATAGCGGGGGATCATGGAACTGCCTGCATAGATTGGAAAGGAGTTGCGTCGCGTCCTATCAGACAGCCGCGCGAAGCTCAACGCACATGGCTATCGTGCCGATAAGACGGACGGTTATTCGGCTTCCTGAAATTTGCCTGTGATCGCCAGAAACCGATGGTCGGGTCCCTCGAAACCGACACGGCGGACGGCGATCAGTACGGCGAAGACCGGCTCTCCGCCCTGCGGGTGGAAGGTCTGGATGCCTGCAATCCGATAGCCGAGAGGGCAGCCACGGCTCGACGGCACCCCTTCGTCTTCGTGTAGAGTTCTTGTCTCGGCACCGGCGACCGTCGCGATTCGAAGCAGGCGGAAACCGACGATATCGCCCATGTTCCGGCAACTTTCAGGCTGCGGGACCGGTATTTCCTCAAGGCGGAACTCGAGTGGATCATCGAGAGGCGGCACGATAGGGCGGGGATTGATCACCATCCGATGAGGGTCGGCCGAAAGCTCCGTCACATCGTTCCAGCCCGCCTGAAAGCCGCGATTTTCCTTCAATTCCTCATCCGAAAATATTGATTCGGAACGTTTCCTCGCCTCTTCGCGCGCCCCTTGCACGGTCGCCTGCTCGTCATCGAGCCTGACGCGGATCGGCGTACCTGGCAGAAATTCGTCGCTGTTCGTATCGATGTAGAACCGGTTGGCATAGGGAAAGCCTGAGCCGTCCTGCACGCCGAATTCCTCGAACGCGAATATTCTCCCGTCGGCGCTGAAGCCGAGAATTTCAGCCGCCGCCATATCGCCTGCCCGGGCGGGAAAGGACAAAAGCAGGAAGGCCGCGGCGGCCAATCGGAAAAGAGACGGCATCAGGTTTCCCCCTTAAATTCCTAGGTTAGCCCGCCTGACGTTCCTGCCAGCTAGGCAGAAGGTCCCCTTCGGCGGTTGCTGCGCTAAAAACGCCTCTGGCTATCGCACGGGCCATGGTTGCAGCCGCGGCGGCGTGAAGTTCCTTGCTTTCTGCGACGTCGAGATCGCTGGGATGTCCTCCAGTCGCGACTGCGAAGACCAGATCGCCATCGACCGGCGTGTGCGAGGGCCAGATGGCGCGCGCAAAGCCATCATGGGCCGCAATGGCGAGACGCTTCGCGCCCGCCTTGCCAAGCGTGGTATTCGTAGCGATCACGGCGATGGTGGTGTTTCCCGAAAGCCCCCCCATCGCCTTGCTGGGAATCCGACGGGCTTCCGGCGGAATGGGCGAGGGAAGGCCAAGGCCGCCGAACTCGGCATCAATTTCGAAGGGCGCCGCCCAGAAACAGGGAGTCGCCGCCACGGTAACAGAACCGGCGGCGTTAACGGCTGCAAGGGCGCCAACGATTATTCCGTTGGAAAGCACCGTGGAGGCGGAGCCGAGCCCGCCCTTGAGCCCGGCCGTTAGAGCCCCCGTGCCCGCGCCCTGGCTGCCGAGGCTGAAATCCGCGGAGGCCGCGCGGCAGGCTTCGTATCCCAGTTCCCTGTAGGGTGGATAGCGGCCCCAATCCTTGTTGCCGCCATTGGCAAGATCAAACAGGATTGCGGCGGGAACAATGGGGACGCGATGGCCTGCAACCTCGAAGCCCTGTCCCATCTCCCGTAGGGCGGCCTGCACGCCGGAGGCGGCATCGAGCCCAAATGCGGATCCGCCTGAAAGTACGATGGCGTTGATCCGCTCGACGAGATTGTGCGGCTCGAGCAGATCCGTTTCGCGCGTGCCGGGCGCACCGCCCAGCACCTGGACGCCGGCCACCGCCGGCTCCTCGCAAACGACGACCGTCACCCCTGATTTGAGAGTTTGATCCTCGCTGTTTCCGACGCGAAGGCCGGGAACATCGGTGATGAGATTTCGGGCGCCGGTTTTGAACACTCAATCCGTCTCCACGAATTGCTCTCCGTCATAGCGGAAGAGCCGATAGGGATTGTCGGCGAGATCCCCCTTCTCATTGAAGTGGATCTCTCCCATGCCGGTGCTGAAGCTGAGGCGTGAGAGTGCGTCCGTCATCTCCACCCCGGCCTGCATCGCCTCCCGGCTGGCCTTTGCCGCGATCTCGAACGCGGCCAGGCCGGGAAGGGTATAGCCCTCCGCCAGGACGCCCGCGCGCTGCAGCACTTCGTTTGCCTCAGGGGTCGCAAGGTCCCGCCATTCCGGCAGCCCGACCATCAACACTCCTTCCGGCAGGGGGACGGGTCCATCCGCCGATCTGAGAGCCTCGCCCCCCGCGAAGGTGACGGAGTAATCAAGATTGCCCGCGTCGCGCGCCATGATGGCGACATCGCTCCGATCGCCACCGACGAAGACATAAGCGGCGCCTGCTCTCCGCAATCTGCCGACCAGGCCGATCTGATTGTCCATCTGCGGGCGAAATGTATCGACAAGAACAGGCTTCAGCTTCGCAAGCTCCGCCTCGGCCCGCAGGTTCTCCGCAAGCTCCCGGCCATGAATGGTGCCGTCGTCCACGATTGCAAAGAATTCTTCCCGCCATAGCGGGACGAGAAGACTTGCCACGGCCTCCCGCTCGTCATCGGCCCGCGGTCCCAGCCGGTAGACGGGCCAGCCGGTACGGTCCTTCTGGTCCGTGAGGCTGCTGGTTCTGACAGGCGTGATGACCGGAATGCCGGCCTCTTTCAGGATCGGCATGGCAGCTTCGATCGCCGGCGTGCAGAGAAAGCCGATCACGATCGTGACCTGCGCATCCACCAGCTGCCGCGCGGCTGCCGCTCCCCCTTCCGCCGTGCAGGCATCGTCGGTCACGACCAGTTGCGTGGACTGGTCCCGCGTTGCCGCCGCTCGCGCGCCATCGGCCCACTGTTCCCCAAGCAACTGGAAATCGCCGCTCAGCGGCGCGGAAAGCCCGATCACCAGTTCCTGGGAGCGCGCCGACAGTGTCCCCATCGCGGAGAAAAGAAGCAAGGTGAATGTAACCAGGCGCATCACATTTTGAAGCCGAGGCTGTTATGCAGCGGTAGCCGTTGCACTGGTAAAGCTTGGCAGGCCATGGCGCAACACGCTATTGAGCCTCCGGCTCGGCTTGCAAGCGTGGGAGCCGCACCTATATCGAGGCGGGCGAGGATTTTTTGTGCTGAAGACGAACGACATAGCTCCCCAGGATTATCGGAATGCGATGGCCCACTTTGCGGGCGCCGTCCATGTGATCACCACCGATGGCCCCGCAGGAAGGAGGGGGGTGACCGTCATTGCCGCCTGCTCGGTCTCCGACGATCCGCCCACCGTGCTTGCCTGCCTCAACCGTCAAAATCCCAGCAACGATCTTTTCCTGAACAACGGCGTCTTCGCCTTGAACACGTTGGCCGCAGGGCATGAAGACCTTGCAAACGCCTTCTCCGGGCTGACTGGCCTTTCGCAGGATGAGCGTTTCGCATTGGCGCAATGGGATACGCTATCGAGCGGCGCCCCGACTCTGCTCGGCGCAATCGCCGTTTTCGATTGCCAGCTGGTCGATGCCAAGGAACTTGCCACGCACCGGGTTTATTTCGGCAAGGTGACAGGTCTGCGTATCGGAGCTAACCTCAGGCCGCTCCTTTACCACGACCGAGCCTATCACGTTCTGTGAGCTGATTTCCGGAGAAAATATGTCCGAGAGCAAGCCGCGCGTCCTTCCGCAGTCGATCGACGAGACCGTCACGCTGCTCAACGAGGCCGATTATGTCGCGGATCGTGCGCTTGCGACCGTCGTCTTCCTGGCTCTCAAGATGCAGCGCCCCCTCTTCCTCGAAGGCGAGGCCGGGGTGGGCAAGACCGAGATCGCCAAGGTTCTGGCGCAGTCGCTCGGCCGCCGGCTCATCCGGCTGCAATGCTATGAGGGCCTGGATGTCTCCTCCGCGGTCTATGAGTGGAACTACGCGGGACAGATGATCGAGATCCGCATGGAGGAAGCGGCAGGCGTCGCCGATCGCGATGTCATGGAGCACAACGTTTTTTCGGAAAAATATCTCATCCGGCGCCCCGTGCTGGAGGCGCTCACGGGTACGCCCGGCGCCGCTCCTGTTTTCCTTATCGATGAGCTCGACCGCACCGACGAGGCCTTCGAGGCTTTCCTGCTCGAAATCCTGTCCGACTATCAGGTGACCGTTCCCGAGCTGGGGACGATACGGGCGGAGGAGCCTCCGATCGTCGTCATCACAACCAACCGCACGCGCGAGATCCACGACGCCCTGAAGCGCCGCTGCCTCTATCACTGGGTCAACTACCCCGATGCCGAGCGGGAGCTGGAGATTGTCCACCGCAAGGTGCCTCAGGCCAACAGCCGCCTGTCGCAGGAGGTCGTTGCCTATATTCAGAGACTGCGCGGCATGGATCTCTTCAAGGTTCCCGGTGTTGCCGAATCGATCGATTGGGCAAGCGCGCTCGCCGAGCTCGACAAGGTAGCGCTCGATCCCGAGACGGTTTCCGATACGCTGGGTGTGCTCCTCAAATATCAGGATGACATTGCCCGCCTGCGCGAGGGCGAAAGCGCGCGCATCCTCAACGAAGTGAAGGCTGAACTCGCGGCCGCCGGGTGAGACGATGGCCGGAAACGGCGTAGAAAAGCACGCGACGGCCGCCGATCCGGAAGGGCGCATTGCCGACAATATCGTCTATTTCGCCCGCGCTCTCCGTAAAGCAGGGCTAAGGGTCGGGCCGGCGGCGGTTACCGACGCCATTCAGGCCGTGCTCGTTGCTGGCATCGGCACGCGCGAGGATTTTTACTGGACGCTCCATTCCGTGCTCGTCACAAGGCATGAGGACCATGCGGTCTTCGACGAAGCCTTCCGCCTGTTCTGGCGCTCACGCGAGCTGATCGAGAAGATGCTCGCCATGCTTTCGCCTCTGGCGCCGGTCCCGCTTAAAAAGGAAAAGCCGAGGGCTGGCGAGACGCGCGCCGGTCATGCCCTGCTCAGCCCGGACCGGGAAGAGCGCCGGGAGGCGCAGCCGGAGCTGGAAATAGACGCCAGGCTTACCTTCTCTTCCCGCGAGCTGCTGCGCGGCAAGGATTTCGCGCAGATGACGGCGGAGGAGCTAGCCGAGGCGCGGAAGGCCGTTTCCTCGCTCGTCATGCCGCACGACCTCGTCGCCACGCGCCGGCATCGGCCCGATCCGCGGGGACGGCGTATCGACCCGCGGTCGATGATGCGGCTTGGCCTGCGCACGGGCGGAGACCTGATTTTGCCGCGTTATAAATCGCCCCGCCGCGTGCACCCTCCTTTGGTGGTGCTTGCCGATATCTCCGGTTCCATGAGCCAGTACACACGCGTCTTCCTGCACTTCCTGCATGCGCTGACCGAGAGCCGCAGGCGCGTGACGAGCTTCGTCTTCGGGACGCGGCTTACCAATCTCACACGCCAGCTTCGCTATCGCGATCCCGACGAAGCGCTTGCCCATTGCGCTGCCGCCGTTCAAGACTGGTCAGGTGGCACGCGCATCGGCGAGGCGATCGGCTCCTTTAATCGTCTTTGGTCGCGCCGCGTCCTGGGGCAGGGGGCGGTGGTGCTGCTTATCACCGACGGACTGGAGCGCGACGACGTGGAAGCACTCGCACGCGAGATGGAGCGCCTACACAAGTCCTGCCGCAGGCTTATCTGGCTCAATCCGCTTTTGCGCTTCGATGGATTCGAGCCCAGGGCGCGCGGCATGCGGGCCATGCTGCCTTATGTGGACGAGTTGCGGCCCGTGCATTCGCTGGATGCACTCTCGGATCTCTGTGAAGCGCTCTCGGCCGTGCCCCGCAGCCGCGCAAGGCCGTCAGCTCTTCTTGAAGGGCTTGGCAAGCGCCCGCCCGCGTGACCATATTGTGAATCATCCCACGCCTCATAATCGAGGAGGCAGACATGCCGCAAAGCGTAGAAACCCATGAGCCGCGCGATCCCCTTTTGATCGCCGAGGAATGGATGAAGGACGGCAAGGATGTGGCTGTCGCCACGGTCGTGGAGACATGGGGTTCGGCCCCGCGTCCGGTCGGCAGCCATCTGGTCATCGATTCCGAAGGCCTGTTCGAAGGCTCCGTTTCCGGTGGTTGCGTTGAGGGAGCGGTGATTGCCGAAGCGGCTGAGGTGATCGCCGACGGCAAACCGCGCATGCTGGAATTCGGCGTGGCGGACGAGACCGCTTGGCGCGTCGGGCTTTCCTGCGGCGGCCGCATCAAGGTCTATGTGGAGCGGCTGGGCTGATATGGACCCCTATTCACTCAAGAAGCTCAATCAGTGTCGTCGTGAGCGGCGAGCCGCAATCCTTCTCACCGATCTGGGCGACGGTCGCGACCGGGTGGTGGTGGAAGGCGATGCCGTCGCGGGAACTTTGGGAGAGGCGATCGCCGCTGCCTTCCGGTCGGGAAAATCCGGCACGGTAGAGGTCGAAGGGCGCAGCTTTTTCCTGAATGTGCATCTGCCGCCGCCGCGCCTGGTGATGGTCGGCGCCGTTCATATCAGCCAGGCGCTGGCGCCGATGGCGAAAATCGCGGGTTTTGATCTGCACATCATCGATCCGCGCACCGCCTTTGCCTCTCCGGAGCGTTTTCCCGACATCCGGTTGGATGCCGAGTGGCCCGAGGATGTGCTGAAAAAGGCTCCGCTCGACGCCTATTGCGCGATTGCGGCCCTCACGCATGACCCCAAGATTGACGATCCGGCACTCAAAGCGGCGCTGGAGGCCGAATGCTTCTACGTGGGCGCGCTCGGCAGCCGGAAAACCCACGCAAGCCGGGTCGAGCGGCTGGCGGCCGCGGGTGTTCCGATGCCCGCGATCAAGCGCATCCGGGCGCCCATCGGCCTTCCCATCGGTGCGGCGAGCCCTGCCGAGATCGCCGTGGCCGTTCTTGCCGAAATCATAGAGGCCCTGCGTTTGCGCGGACTGCAAGACCGGAAAGGCGAGGCGGCGTGAAGTTCGGCACAATAGAAACGGAAAAGGCGGAAGGCGCGATCCTTGCCCATGCCACGGTTGCCGGTGAAAAGCGCCTTCGTAAGGCGCATCGCCTGACGGCCAGTGACGTGGAAGACCTTCTTCGCGCCGGTATCCGCGAGGTAAACGCCGCGGTTCTGGAAGCGGGCGATCTTGATGAAGATGCGGCCGCCGCCCGAATCGCAGCCGTGCTGCTTTCGGACCATGTGGAGGCCCGCCCGCCATCAACGGGCCGCGTCAACCTGCACTCCACCGAGGCGGGTATTTTCCTCGTCGACCGCGGCATCGTCGATGCCACCAACCGCATCGATCCGGCCATTACCGTGGCAACCCTTGAGCCATACGCCGCTGTCGAGGCTGGGCGGATGGTTGCCACCGTCAAGATCATTCCCTTCGCCGTGCGCGAAAGCCTTGTGAAGCGTGTCGAAGCGATCGCGTCCGAACGCCGGGCCTTCTCGGTGCGCCCTTTTGTTCCGCGCTCCATCGGCCTCGTCCAGACGGTTTTGCCCGGCATCAAGACGAGCGTGCTCGACAAGACCGCCCGCATCACCGAGGCGCGCCTGGCCCGCTCCGTAAGCCGTATCACGCGAGAGCTGCGTCCGGCCCATGAGACGGAAGAGGTCGCCCGGACGATCGCCGATCAGGCGCGTTCAAATGACATTGTGCTTGTGTTCGGAGCCTCGGCGGTTTGCGACGAGGACGATGTCGTGCCCGCCGCGATCCGCCGTGCGGGCGGCGAGGTCTCGCGGGTCGGCATGCCAGTCGATCCGGGCAACCTTCTGGTGATGGGAGTGCTCGACGGCAAGCCGGTGATCGGGGTGCCGGGCTGCGCCCGCAGCCCGAAGCTCAACGGTTTCGACTGGGTGATGGACCGCCTCATCGCTGGGATCGACGTCTCGCCGGAAGATATCGGGAGCATGGGCGTTGGCGGGCTTCTGATGGAAATCCCAACCCGTCCGCAGCCCCGCGAAGCGCCCGCCCAGCGTGCACCGGCAAGGGTCTGGGCCGTTCTTCTCGCGGCGGGCCAATCGCGCCGGATGGGGCCGCAGAACAAGCTGCTCGCGGATTTCGGAGGAAAGCCACTGGTGCGCCGCACGGCCGAGCGCCTTCTTGAAAGCCGGTTGGCCGGCACTGTTGCGGTTCTGGGCCACGAGGCGGAGGCGGTATCGAACGCCCTTTCCGGCCTGGACCTCAGGACGGTTCACAATGAGGATTTCGCGACCGGGCTTGCAAGCTCGCTTAAGGCAGGCATCCGCGCTCTGCCGCCCTCGGCCGATGCCGCCCTCGTGGCGCTTGGCGACATGCCGGGCATCACCACGGCGGATCTCGACCGGCTCATCGCAGCTTTCACCGCTTCCGGTGGGCGGACGATCGTGCGAGCCACCCACAACGGCAAGCGCGGCAATCCGGTGATCCTTCCGCGCGCTCTCTTTGCAGAGGTGGAAAAGCTCGAAGGCGACACCGGCGCACGCCAAATTGTCGAAAGTGCTGTCGACGTGGCCGATATTGAACTGGGCGCTGCGGCAAGCCTGGACGTCGACACACCCGAAGCCTTGATTGCGGCAGGTGGCGTATTAGGCCAGCGATCTTCCTAGTGCCACGGATGCTGGCGCTCCTTCCTACCCCCCTCTGGCCTGCCGGCGTAATCTCCCTTTTTGAGGGGGAGATGGCCGACAGGCCAGAGGGGGGTGTGAAAGCGCACAAGCGTTTTGTTCTTTTGGTCGTTGCCATACTCACGGTGTTCTTCACAGCGCCAAGCCACGCATTCGAACTCGCTCCTTTCAAGGATCATCTCTTCGCCTATCCGCGCATCCTGCAACAAAGCGAGGGCGGCGATTATCGTGTGGTCGACTATCAGGAGATGCGCGACATCAATGGCCGCGACGCCGTGCCGGAGCGAAGGGTGCAGGGGCGCTACGTCTCGACCGAAATTCGCCGATTGCAGCGCGACCTGGCAATCAGGACGAGCGCCGGGAACATTCGCCATTTTGCGGTCGGCGCGACGGAGAATGCGCGCGTCATCACTGTCTATCTGCACGGGCAGGGCGGCAACCGGCACCAGGGCGTGAACGACTTCACCTTCGGCGGCAACTTCAACCGCATCAAGAACCTGATGGGGCGCAATGGCGGCCTCTATCTTTCGCCGGACTTCTC
This sequence comes from Chelativorans multitrophicus, assembly GCF_011317445.1. Lineage (GTDB taxonomy): Bacteria > Pseudomonadota > Alphaproteobacteria > Rhizobiales > Rhizobiaceae > Chelativorans > Chelativorans multitrophicus. Next base: position 257,692 of record NZ_JAAAPL010000001.1, on the reverse strand, counting down.
CGACTTCGCGGAAAGGGGCGCGCGGGAAATAACCGCGCTTGTCGCTTATTACGCCGCCAGGTCTCCCCAGGCTCCGATCTTCATCGCCTGCGGCTCCATGGGAGGGGCGCTGTGCTGGCGGCTCGCGATGTCGGGACCGTTTGCCGGGCGCATCGGTGGGCTTCTTCTACTGGGGTCCTTCTGGGACGATTCGTTCCTGAACTCACCTGCCTTCCACAACCGCGTTCCCGTCTTCTTCGGCCATGGCAGCCACGATTCCGTCTTCCCGGTAGAGAAACAGGAGGCATTCTTCCGTGCGATAGGGGAGAAGGCGCCCGGCTATCCCGCCCGCTTTGTCCGGTTTGAGACGGGCACCCATGGTACGCCGATCCGCATGACCGATTGGCGCGATACACTCAACTGGATGCTGTCTCGGCGGCCCTAGAAGTTGGGGCTTTTTACGGCCCCGTCGCATAGTCGAGCACCGTCTCCGGGTTGATCTCCCCGTCATAGGAAGCATCCACATCGTAACGGACAAGCGAGAAGGAGCCCGAGCGGAAAATCCATTCCCCGTTGGAGGAGGCATCCCCAACGCCGCGCCACTTTTCATGGGTGAGAAGTGTGAGCGTGTCCGGGTCGAATTCCGAATTGACGAGCCGGTCTTCCGTCTTGAAGCCGATGATCCGCACCTCCTCGACGCGTCCTTCCCGGTCCCCATTCTCGTACCGGATGTCGAGCTCCGGCGATGCGAAGTTTAGGGGCAGGATCTCCCCGTTCTCGTTGGCGAGGAGGTAGACATGAACTTCGTTATAGGCGCCACGATCGCAGAAGAAGCGGAACAGCCGCGCCTCGTGCGGCTCGGTGCCCTGTGAATCGTATTCGTAGTTGAAGCGGATCACGTGGCTCTCCGTCTCCGTGCCGCTTTCCGACCCCGCGCCCGTGCAAATGCTGCCATAGACCGTGTCAAAAAGCCGTTCGGCGCGCTGCAAAGTAGCGTCGGCGGTTTGCGCAGCCCCTTCACCGCAGCTTGCCGGCAGTGCCTCTGCGAGCGCACTGTCGGAGGGCTTCAACTGCCCGCTCTCAATCTGAAGCGGGATGTAGGGTGACGTCTGCACCGAAGGCTGCACGAATCTCAGCTCATAGCAGCCCGCAAAGACCCTTTCTTCGCCGCTTGCCTCGCGTGCGCGGATGGCGACGGGCAGCGAATAATAGATGCTGCCGGCCGCTCCGTCTTCGCTGGCAGCTCCCGTAACCACATCGACCTGCTCGGTCGTCTCGTATCCGGCCGCATATGTGTCGAGGTCCTTGGCGGGCGGCGTGCCGAAATAGGAGTAAGCGCGCGCGTATTCCTTTCGATTGATGGCGTTATAAAGCGATTGCACCAGCGCCTCCGGGCTTGACCGGTCGTCGAGATAGGCCGGGTCCGCGGCCCGGGCCTCGACTCCGAGCGTCAGCAGGACAGAGCCTGCGATCTGAAGGAGAGTGCGTGGCTTCATGGGATCGCTCCACTGTTCGCTTGGCAGACTGGGTGATGTTAGGACGTCGTTTTGGCGGATTGTATGAAAAACGTCGTGCCGGCGGCGGCCTTGGCTTGATTTGTGTGGATTTCGGCAGATTTTTCTTAACGCTCCTTCCTTAGGTTCCGCCGCGTCACGGTTCGGGGCAGATTTTTCATGACAAAACGCGCATCCCGCGATTTCGCAAGCATGCTGGACGAACTTTTGGCCGAGCGCGTACAGGAGCCCGGCCGCGCCCACCTCGTTTCGATGGACTATCTTTCGGTTGTCGAGGAATTGCATTCCGGCCGGATCATCATTTCGGACGAGAATCTGCAGGCCGCCTATGGGTCCGTAAAGGAGACGGCGGCAGCCGAGCCGGAACCGTCAGTCGATCCGGACGAGATCGCACGCGAACTGTGCCTGGAGGGCGCACTGAAATCCCGGGAGTTCGATCGGCTGCGTCGTGATTTCGCCCTGCGCAACCATCCCGACCGCGTTCCGGAGCATCTGCGTGCCCGCGCGGTGATTCGCATGCAGGTCGCAAATATGCTGATCGACGAGGCGAAGCGGCGGCGGCTCAGGCTGAAAAAGGCATGAGCTTTTCTCGACGCAGCCACCGCCAAAGAAGCATCACGGCCACCACGGCAAGCCCGGCGCAAAGGCCGGTCCAAATGCCGACGCCGCGATAGCCCAGCGGGAAACCCAGGACGATGCTGAGCGGCAGTCCGATGCCCCAATATCCGAGCGCCGCATAGATCATTGGCACCGTCGTGTCGTGCAGTCCGCGCAGCATGCCGCTTCCCACGGCTTGAGCGCCATCGGCGATCTGGAAGAGGGCGGCGAAGGCAAGGAAGGTAACGGCCGTGGAGATGACCGGCTGGTTTTCCGGGGCGTTCAGGTCCAGGAAGCCGGCGATGAGCAGGCGGGGCGCGAAATACATCAAAAGCGCCATCATGCCCATGAAGCTCACGCCCATAACGAAAGCCGTCCAGCCCGCGCGCGTGATGGCCTCCGCATCCCTCGCACCATATGCGCGGCCCACGCGCACCGTTACTGCCTGGCCGAGGCCCATCGGCACCATGAAGCTCGCCGAGGCGATCTGGATGGCGATTGCATGGGCGGCGAGTGAAACCGCATCGATAAGGCCCATGAGCAGGGCGGCGATATTGAAGATCGACACTTCAAAGGTGAGAATGCCCGCGATCGGCAATCCCAGCCGCAACATGGCTTTAAAGCGCGGCCAGTCCGAGCGCCAGAGGCGGCCGAACAGGCTGAACCGGCGGAACTGGCGCACGAGCGTGACCACCGCCACGAGCCCGAGAAACATGAAGATGCTTGAAAGCGTGGTGGCCAGGCCCGCGCCCTGAAGGCCGAGTGCCGGAAAACCGAGATTGCCGTAGATCAGGCACCAGTTGGCGAGCACGTTGAAGCCCACGCAGATGAAAGCCACCAGCAGCGCCCAGCCCGGCCGCTCCAGCGCCGAGATGAAGGAGCGCAGCACGATATAGCCGAAAAAGGGCAAGGCCGCCCATTGCAGCGCGTTCATATAGGAAGCCGCGCCCCTGCTCAGCGCCGGGTCCTGGCCCATCGCCAGGAGGATGCTTTCCGTGTTCCAAAGGATGAGCCAGATGGGAACGGAGATTACCAAGGCAAGCCACAGCCCTTGCCGGGCGGTCCGCCGCACGTCCCGCACATAGCGCAGCTTTCGGCCGATGGCGCTCGCCATCATGGGTGACGCGGCAGCAAGCAGGCCGAGACCGAATATGACCAGCATAAAATAAAGGTTATGGCCGAGCGTGCCGGCGGCGAGCGCCTCGGGCGAGAGGCGGCCCAGCATCATCACATCGGTCATGGTCATCGCCGTCTGGGCGAGATTGGTCAAAATCATGGGCCAGGCAAGCGACAGTGTCGCCCGCGCTTCGGAAAGCCAAAGATTGACCGGGGGCGCACTCGCGCCCGTAGCCAGCGCTGTCATAACCATGCTTTCTTTGTGCGGTGTGCGGCTGGCAGCCGCATCGATTGCAGCAAATCCGGTTCAGATTGCCTGCCGGATGCTTAATAGCGCCCGCAACCGGGCGGACAAGTTAATTTCTCTGGAGGAAACGAGCAATTCCCGTGATGTATGCGCTGCAAAGCCGGCGGGCGCGGGGCCTCATCGCGCAATTGTGAATTGGCGGCAAGGCTTTTTCGCACGCCAGGAATTGCAGGCGGCGGCGTCTCCCGTAAACTCCGGATATGTTTGCTCCAGGTCGACAACGGCGCTGGCATTTCCTGGGTGCGCTCACCGCGCTCTCCGTCATGCTTGTGCCAGGCGCTGCGCAGGCACAGGAGGCTGTGGATGTCGAGCTGGTGCTGGCCGTCGACGTTTCGCTCTCCATGTCGCCGGGAGAACTCGAGATCCAGCGTCATGGTTATGCGGCGGCGCTCACCCACCAGTCGGTGATCGACGCGATTTCGGATGGGTTGCACGGGCGCATAGCAGTTACTTTCTTCGAATGGGCGGGTGACTTTTCGCAACGCGTGCTCGTGCCGTGGACCGTGATTGCTTCGGCAGAGGACGCGGAGAAGATCGCCCAAATGCTGACGGCCAGCCCGTCGCAGAGCGCGCGCAGGACATCCATATCAGGCGCCATCAATTTCGCCTCCGACCTGTTTGCCGAAAGCCCCTATAAGGGAGTGCGCCGGGTGCTCGACGTCTCCGGCGATGGCCCCAACAATCAGGGGCCCTCCGTCACCGAGGCGCGCGATGCGCTGGTGGCTGAAGGCATCACGATCAACGGCCTGCCGCTCATGACGAACGAGGGCTACGCCTCGTCCTTTGATACCTCGGACCTCGACAACTACTATACGAATTGCGTGATCGGCGGGCCCGGCGCTTTCATGATCCCGGTCAACGAATGGTCGCAGTTTCCCGAAGCGATACGCCGGAAGCTGGTTATCGAGCTCGCGGGCGCCAGCGCGCCGGACGAGTTGCGGCCACATATTGTGCTAGCCCAGGCAAGCCCCGCCTATGACTGCCTCATTGGCGAGAAGATGTGGCGGAACCGGTCCTGGATCTGGCGGGAACAGTCTCCCTAGAGCAATCCCAGGAAAAGCGGACCTTCCGTCCTGGTATTGCGTAAGATCAAAGCTTGGATTTCAGCGTCTCGGTGAAACGCGCTTGAGACCCACATCCCGCCGCACCGGGCTTTTGCCGGTGCGGCCCTGCTCCATCATCTCGTCGAATTCACGGAGAAACACGCGGAGCGTTATTAGGATTCCCATTTCATCCTCCTCTGCGGTTCTAGGGCTGACCGAGACCGGGGCCGGCCGCGCGGTAGAGGGTTTGCGTCGGCGCTCCGGCGCTCGGCCAGCCGATATCCTTCTGGATTTCAGGCGGCAGGCTGCTGATGAGGCGCTCCGCTCGGCGACGTCGCCAAAGCGCAGCGTAATGCCGCAAATATTCCGTAAGCGATGCTCGAACAGGCATGGTTCTGCTCCTTCTGCTTTCGGGCGGGCCGGGTTTCTGATGGATTGACTATGTGGGGGTTTTGTTATTCAATCAAACGCAATGATGTTATGATAACGTTCAATGAAATTGAAGAGTCGTCATGAACGCACCCCTGAATCACCCGCTGCCGCTGCTGGAGCTTGATGTCCTTCGAACCTTTGTCGCCATTGCCGAAACGGGCAGCTTCACCGCGGCTTCCAATGCCGTCTTCCGCACTCCTTCGGCCGTTTCCATGCAGATCAAGAAATTGGAGGAACAGCTCGGCCGCCCCGTTTTCGTGCGGGACGCGCGCTCCGTCACATTGACCTCCGACGGCGAGACGCTGCTGAGCTATGCGCGGCGGCTGCTTGCGCTCAATCGCGAAGCGGTGTCGAAATTCGTGATGCCGGATATCAGCGGCATTGTGCGGCTTGGCTCTCCGGATGATTTCGGCGAGCGCGTGCTTCCGAGCGTTCTGAAGCGCTTTGCCCAGACACATCCGGCCATTGCCGTCGATGTGGTGATCGATCAAAGCGCCAGTTTGAGAAAGCGCATGGCCGCTCGTCAGCTCGACATCACGCTCATGACCTGCTCGGAAGATGTGGATCAGACGGGCATTGAGATCCTTCTGACAGAGCCGATCGTATGGGCGGGAGCGAAGGGGGGATGCGCCCATATGCGAGAGCCCCTTCCGGTGTCTCTCTGGGAGGAGAGCTGCACCTGGCGCGCCAGAGCGGTGAAAGCGCTTTCAAAGCATAACCGTGATTATCGCATCGCCTATATGAGCGCGCACGCGGCCGGGCAAAGAGCGGCGATCCTTTCAGATCTCGCGATCGCGCCCCTTCCCAAATCCTTCATGGAGGATGACCTGGTCGAGCTTGGACCGAAGGACGGCCTGCCGGAACTCGGCAATTATCAGATCGCCATGGTCGTCACGCCCGATGCCGCCGCACCGGTAAGAGCCGCGGCCGACCATATCCGTGCAGCGTTCGACATGTTCAACGAGACCGGGCGGTTCTAGGCGGCAGGAACCATTGGCGCGGCGTCTTTATTGGTAGGGGCGTTTTTCTTCGGGATATTGAGGAGGCGGCATGCAACGCGAAGGCCGCGAGACGATCGCCGGCATTTCCTTGTCCCACCCGGACAAAGTGCTCTTCGAGTCCCAGGGCCTGACAAAGGCCGATATTGCCCGGCATTATCTCCGGGTTGCCGATCGCATGCTCCCCGCGATCAGGAATCGTCTGGTGAGCCTCGTGCGTTGCCCGGACGGCCCGAGCCAGGAATGCTTTTTCCAAAAGCATGCCGGCCGAGGGTTTCCCTCGGCAGTCAAGCGGCGGGAAATCACCGAGAAGGATGGTGACAAGGCAGAATACCTCTATACTAACGACCTCAAGGGCATCGTCGCCGGCGTCCAGATGAACACACTGGAGTTTCACATCTGGGGATCGCGAATCGATGCGATCGAAAAGCCCGATCGCCTCGTCTTCGATCTCGATCCGGATGAAGGGCTAGGTTTTGCCGATGTGAAGCAGGCCTGCTTTGATCTGCGCCATCGCCTTGAGGGGCTTGGGCTTCAAACGCTGCCAATGGTGACCGGCGGCAAGGGCATTCATGTGGTGGCGCCGCTTTCCCGCCGCGCGGAATGGCCGGAGGTGAAGGCCTTCGCTCGCGCGCTTGCCTACCGCATGGGAGAGGAAGAACCGGAGCGCTTCCTGGCCCAGGCTTCCAAGGAGAAGCGCAAGGGCCGCATCTTCATCGACTGGCTGAGGAACGAGCGCGGAGCGACAGCGATAGCTCCCTATTCGACGCGGGCGCGGCAGGGCGCGCCGATCGCGATGCCCGTCTCGTGGGAGGAGTTGCGGGGACTGGATGCGGCCAACACCTTCCATGTGCAGGATATGGAAGCGCGCATGGCGGCTCCGGATCCCTGGGCGGAGGCCGCCGGCTGGCGGCAGTCCATCACGAGGAAGCTTCTGGAGAAGGCGGGCGCGGAGTAGCACGCATGATCCGGGCCGATCGGACACTTGAAGCGGCTCGCCCATAAGAAGGTCCGATATCGCCATAATCGCCGCGCGCCTTATCAACACCGGGCCAGCCGAACCGAACTCAACAGGAGTAGCCCGCCCATGCCCTTCGGCCACATCCCGCCATCCAGTCAAAATCCGGCTGGCGCCCCGCCGGCCTATTCCCGGCATCCCAATCCCGGTGCGGAGTTCCGGGGCGCTCCCCGCCGGCCACCAGCCTATGCTCCGGGTCCTCCTCCGCCCTATAACCCTTCCAACGTGCAGCAGCAGGGGTCTTCCAGCGCTCCTGTCTGGGGCTCGGCCGCTGACATATGGCAGCAGAGAAGGCCGGGGAGTGGCGGCGAAGGCGGCAGCGGAACGGCAGGTGCCCCGCGGGAGTCACGCGTGTAATCGGGTAAAAGGCATCTCCGCCGAACTGATCCTCAAACAGACGGTTTTGGAGGCCCCGTGTCTCCGCCCCGCCGCACCCGTTCCTAGCGCGAACGGCGGCGGGGTCTTTTCGCGCAGGCAATCGTGAGCACCCAGCTTTATTAGAAAGCGACGCGGCTATGAGGCTACAGTATGAAAAATGCTGCGAGGGCGCCCGCACTGCCGAAAATGACGCCCACAATGACAAGCGAAAACAGCCCGACTGCGACGGCGATCCCGAGCAGAAGCCCGTCACATTCGGAGAGTGCTAGGCCGAGTAGCGCGCAGGCAAGCGCCGGGAACCAGTTGCCGAACGGGATCGGCAGTGTGATGAGGACGCCCAGAAAGAGGGCGCAGAGGCCGACTGCGCGATCCGCCTGGCCCGGAGCGAACGGCCAGTAGCGCGGGCGGATCAGGCGCTCCACCCGTTTCACCTTGGGGCCGAGCTTTTCGCTCATCTGGCGAAATTGCTCCACGCCCACCGACTTCGTCAGGATCGAATGTGGAAGCCACACCGTGCTGCGACCCAGCACCATCTGGATCGAGATGAGCAGGAGAGGAATACCCAGCACAAGCGTGCTGCCCGGCGGCAGCGGAAGCATATTGAGCAACGCGAAGAAGACAAGAAACGTCGCGAAGCTGCGCTCACCCAGCGCATTTCGCAATTGATCCACGGTGATCGCCGTTCCCTGCGCATTATGCACTAGATCTTCGAATATCTGGGACAGGCGCCGTGGCGGTGGATAATGTGCCGACAATCTCTCCAGTGCGCTTCCTTCCTCGTTCAACCGGTTCTGTTTCAAGCTATTTCGTTGCAAGCGCCGCCAAGCGATAAGCAGCATTATATAGCGGGTTAATGTGAACGCCGAAACTCCAGGATATCAAGCCTGGATGCATCTGCTGATATTGAAGGTCGACGGCATTCTGCGCCGGCCGCCGAGCCCGCAATCAGCATAGGTCACAAGCGCCGGCGCAGGCGATGGCCAGAACCTTTTCTGGCTCAATGCGTTTTGTCCCTGTCATTGTCGTCATTTTCACGTCTCTCGCGTGGAGCGAAAATGGGGAATCAGATCATGTCTGCCAAGATCCTTTCGCGCATTGCCGTTCTCGCCGCCGTGATCGGCTTGGCCGCCGGCTGCGCCAACACCATTCGCGGTGTGGGCCAGGACACCGCGAATGCCGTTAATGCCACTCAGAACGCGGGGCAGAATGTAGCGACCGCCGCCGAGAGATAGCGTGCACGGCTGCAACTGACGCTCGGGTCCAAGCTGCCATAATGTACTTGCGCTCAATCAAGCATTGGCGCGTTGCGATGCCGCCCGCAGGAAAGAGACTGCCAGGCACACTCCGCTCCAGCACCTGCGCCAATGCCCCGTCCTCCTTGCAGGATTGATCTTCTAGTTGTTTCAGCATATCAAAATACACGTTTAAATGTTGGTTAACAAAGTGAGTGCTACTGAGTCGGACGGGGGGTTTTTGGGCTTCCAGGAGCAACATTATGAAGAAACTCTTTGTCGCTGCTGTCATCACGGCTGCAACGATGTCCAATGCCGAAGCTGCAACCGCTACCATGCCGTTCAGCAGCACCGTATCTGCGACATGCAATATCGCCATCGATTCGGCAGGTATCATGACCCCCAGCAGTGATCAGACCCAGTTGAGCTCTCAGGAGCAGGGCGGCAGCGCCGGTCTTGCGACGATCACGACCACCGGAGCGTCCTTCGATGTCACGGCCTCCGCGCCGACCGCGTTTAGCGCGGCCCCTGCGGGCGGCGAGACGAATGTCACCTTCGCCTCGCTCTACAGTGCCACCGGCGCCACGACAGCCACCGACGTGGCCGGCGCAACACCGACGGCATTGGGCACCGGTGTTACGAATCTGGCCGTCGATCTCACTGCGACGAAGTCCACCGGCATCTTCCCTGAAGGCAATTACTCGGCCGACGTAACCATAACCTGCGAATAGGACGGGCGATGAGACCGGACCGGCTGCTTCAGGTTGCGGTGTTCTTTGTGGTCGCTTTGTCGAGTTCTCCTGTCGGCGCCCAGTCTATGACTCCGATGCGGGGCGTCATCACCAGCTTTGCCGATGAGTTCGCTGTCCGCGTCTTCCCACGCAATACGTATCGCCACCAGGTTGAGGTGGCGGTACGCGTCTATGACGAAAATTTCCGCCCGGTTCGTGCACGTACATCGCCCTCCACGATGATGCTCACCGGCGGGGCCTCCCGCCCGGTGGTCGTCGTTATCCCGTTCGAGGGCATGAGCGAACGGCGCGTTCGAATCTGTACCGAAAGCATTCCCTTCCCCGACGGCACAACCAGGATAAAGGCACAGATATGCGGGCGTTTCCTGGCTCGTCGGTTGCGCTGATGGCGGTGATATTTCCATTACATTGGACCGTAAGTGCAGCCGCCGATGATTTTTTTATAGTGAAGCAAAATCAGACCGGCATCTCCTTGCCGGGCGTCAGCGCCCCGAGCGGTCACGACGAAGTTCGCGCCGCCGACGGGACCACCTGCCGGTCCGCGGTAGGTGGACGAGGCGCCTATGTCGATTCCGGCATCATAGGAGGTGGCCTTGATGGCAGCGGCTCCAACGCGCTTACGGCGTATGGGCGTGTCGTCGTACCGCTGGGGAAGGGGACCGAGCGGGTCGACTGCAACCGCCTCTACAATCTGGAACTGGAGCGCCTTCAGCTTGAGGTGCAGATGCTCAGGCGTGGTCTTGACCCCCGTATGAATACCGTCGTCGAGGTAGACGAAGGAGCGGCTTGGGCGGACGAGGGGTGGAGCTCCGCGGGAGAAAAACCGGGCAACTAGGAGCCTGCGCTGACCTGCTGAAGACGGCGCTGCGCGGGTGCTTGCCCGTGGGATCGCCTTATGCGCTCGGATGGCTCACCACCGCCACGAACAGCGATACGCAGGCGCCTGTGAATGCGCCAAGATGCGCCGAGCACAATGCTTACACGCCAGAGTTCGTGCCCCAAGCTGCGTCGGGGGCGTCGTAGCTCTGTCCTGCGAAAATTCGCGAATGATGTGGATCAGCTGCGGAATGCAGCCGCGTGTCAGGGCTTCTCGCCGCCGACAGTCTTTCGTTTAGACAGGTAACAGGAATGTTAGAGGAGGGAAATATCTTATAAGCCTTTCTATCCTAAGATATCTTATTGAAATCTATTTGAAAAGTATCGCCTTTAGTCTAATTGTAAATGGTAGCTCATTATGAAAAATACATATGCGTATTCAATTTTAGCAATGGCATTTGTTCTGCTTTCTTGTTCCGAAAAAGCAATCGTTGAGGGGCCAATCAAGGTGACTTCGACCCGAGATGCGTTGGAAGTCGAGACGGACGAACCCGGCGATCAGAAGGCCTTCAAGGTCAAAGTCGAGAATATCGGCGTTGCTCCAGTCGACCTGACGGATGGATGTTTTGTCCTGGTTGGGCCAGATAAGTATAAGATTGTTGCGAATACGCCAGTTTTGGACCGCACGATACTGCCTGGTCAAATCCTGGAAGGCAGCGTCGTATTCGCGGGGCCAAGAAGCATCTTTTCGGCCCGTGAGGTCAAGTTCAGCACTTCTTGCGGCGATTGAGTGCATAGCCCCAGGACGTATCTGGCGAGGCTATGCCGGGCGTCACCGTAGCGGCTCCTCGGCTCCGCGGAAACGCCTCATAGGCTTCGCATAGGCCGGCTTCCACGCGGGGCAAAAAAAGCTTGGTCAAAAAAAGCGAAACCGCGTTCTCCGGCCGGGAGAAACGCGGTCTTCTACGCACTACTCTGTCTGCCCCCGCTATACTCGTACGCTGGCGGGAGCGGCCCCTCCGGTACGCGAGACCTGATCCGGAGCCGGGGAGGCTTCAATGTCCGCCTCGTGTTTTGTTTTAGCTGGACATCGTTACCGGGAGGTTAGCGAGTGCTTGCTTATTCCTTAATTCGGGATTTTTTCCTCGCCGGTGAAAGCTTTCGCCGATGGATCATTTGGTAGTGCCGCGCAGCAAGCTTATGATGCCTGAAAAGTCCCGTCCGCCTTGGCCCATCGCATCGAAGAGCGCATAGATCTGCGCCGCTTCGGCTCCGAGCGGGGTTACGGCGCCGGCCGTCTGCGCGGCCTCCTGGGCAAGGCGCAGGTCCTTGAGCATCAGGCTTGTGGCAAAGCCTGGCTGGTAGTCCCGGTTGGCGGGGGAGGTCGGCACCGGCCCCGGCACCGGGCAATAGGTTGTCAGCGACCAGCACTGGCCCGATGAAGCCGACGCCACCTCAAAGAGGGCCTGGTGCGAAAGTCCGAGCTTTTCCGCCAGCACGAAGGCTTCCGCGACGCCGATCATCGAGATGCCCAGGATCATATTGTTGCAGATCTTCGCGGCCTGGCCGGCACCCCCATCGCCGCAATGAACGATGCGGCCGGCCATCGGCTTCAAGATGGGCTCGGCCTTGGCGAAGGCCTCAGCGGAGCCTCCGGCCATGAAGGTCAGGCTGCCCGCTTCCGCTCCGACCACCCCGCCGGAAACGGGTGCATCGACAGACAGATGACCGTGCTTGCGGGCCATCAAGTGGGCCACTCGCGCCGAGGCGACGTCGATGGTCGATGAATCGATGAAGAGCGTGCCCGCCGCCGCCTTGGCCAGGATGTCCTCATAGACCGTGAGCACATGCTTGCCCGCCGGCAGCATGGTGATGATCGCATCAGCACCTTCGATTGCCTTCTGCGCGTTCTCCGCCCGGAAAACGCCGCTCTTTTCCGCTTTTGCAAGATTCTCGGGCAAGAGATCGAAGCCATTCACCTCATGCCCGGCTTTGACCAGGTTGGCGGCCATCGGGTTTCCCATGTTTCCGAGGCCGATAAAGGCGATTTTGGTCATATAACCTCCGAATAATGGGCACCGGCCACTGTCGAATAGGAAATTTCAGGCCTCTTCATGCGCCTTCGGCCAGTAGGTCCCGACCGACCAGACATTGCCCTCGGGATCGCGGCATATGAACTCGCGGCTGCCATAGTCCCGATCGGTCAGGCCTTGCAGGATCTCAGCGCCAATCTTCACTGCCCGGTCATGGACCAGATCGGCATCCTCGACCGCGATATAGACGGATTTCCCGCCACCTTCCCCCGGCTCCCCCACCATGGCCCCATACTCATCGTCCTTTGCCTTGCCGAGCATGATGATGGATGAGCCGAGGGCGAGTTCGGCATGCGCCACTTCGTTTCCTTCTCCGTAGCGCGCATGAATGGAAAAGCCGAAAACCTTCACCAGCCACTCGATCATGGCAGCGGGATCGCGGTAGCGGAAGGTGGGGAAAACGCGCGGCGGCTGGATGGAGACGGACTTGCTCATGCGGCATTCCTCCTCGTTTGTTCGCCCGCCGGTTCCCGGCACAACTCTGCACCTTGTGGTGCTCTTTTTTCAACCCGTATCCTGCGCGAGACGTTTTCGCAGGGTCAGCCCGAGGTCGGGAGCGGCGGCCAAAAGCGCGCGGGCCGCATCGCTCCTGGGATTGTCCAGGACGATTTCCGTCGGCCCCGTCTCGACGATTTTTCCCTCGTGCATCACCAGCACCGTGTCGGTGATCGCGCGGGCAACCCTTAGATCATGCGTTATGAAGAGATAGGCGACCCCCAGCCGGTCGTTGAGGTCCGCGAAAAGATCGAGGATCTGCGCCCTGATCGAAACGTCAAGCGCGGAAACGGGCTCGTCGGCGACGATGAGCTTCGGCCTGGTGATAATCGCGCGGGCGATGGCGAGGCGCTGCCGCTGACCGCCTGAGAACTCATGCGGATATTTGTCGATGTCCAAGGGCGAAAGGCCGACTTGCTCCAGCGCCTCGGCGACCAGATCGCGCCGGCGCGCCGCACCCGGTTTCTCGTCGGCAAGATGCAGAGGCTCGGCCACTAGCCTTTCCACGCGATGACGCGGGTCGAAAGAGCCGTAGGGGTCCTGAAAGACCACCTGCATGTTGCGGCGCGCGGGCCGCAGCGCTTCCTCGCTTCTTCCGCCGATCTCCTGGCCCATAAAGCGGATGGAGCCTGAACTTGGCCGATCAAGCGCCAGAATCATTCGGGCCAGTGTCGATTTCCCGCAACCGGAGCGGCCGACGAGAGCGACGCTCTGGCCAGGGAAAATCGAGAAGGAGACATGGTCCACGGCGCGGAACCTGCTTGCCCGTGCAAAAAGACCGGCAGGGCGTACGGGATAGTCGCGCGTCAGGCCCTCCACTTCGAGGAGGGGTGCGGCAGACGGCCCGGCGCCCGGTTTGGAAATCGCCACCCGCGCCGGGACGTGAGTGGAGGCTTCCGCAAGTTGCCTCGTATAAGGATGTGTTTTCCGCGAGAGGATCTGGACCGTTTCACCCGCCTCCATCACGGCGCCATCGCGGATGATCGTCAGGCGGTCCGTCATTTCCGCCACGACCGCCAGATCATGCGAGATGAGAAGCAGGCTCATGCCGCTTTCGTTCACCAGCTCGCGTAAGAGCGTCAGAATCTGCCTCTGCAGCACCACGTCGAGCGCCGTGGTCGGCTCATCCGCGATCAGAAGCTTCGGCTTGAGCGCGCAGGCGATGGCGATCACGACGCGCTGGCGCTGTCCGCCCGAAAGCTCGTGCGGATAGCGGGTGAGGGGGAATTCCTTTTCGGGCAGTCCCACGCGTTCGAGCATGGCGCGGGCGCGGCTCTCTGCGTCTGCCCTGTTCGCGCCCGTGTGCCAGCGGATTCCTTCGGCCACCTGCTGGCCGATGGTCTTCACCGGGTTGAGCGCCGTCATCGGTTCCTGAAAAATCATGCCGATGTCGTCCCCGCGCAGCCGGCACATGGCGGCTTCAGGCGCGGAGAGGATGTCGATGCCGTCGAACTGCACGCGGCCGCCCGCCCGTGCGCCAGGCGGCAGAAGCTTCATGATGCTGAGCGCCGTCATGGACTTGCCGGAGCCTGATTCGCCCACCAGGCCCATGATTTCGCCCGGCTCTATCGAAATGTCGATGCTCCTGAGGATCTGCGATCCGCCGATCGAGAGCGTCAGCTTTTCGATCTGGAGCAGGCTCATCGCTCTTGCCTCAGCCGCGGGTCGAGAACGTCGCGAAGCCCGTCGCCCAGCAGGTTCAGCCCGAGCACGGTGACGACGATGGCGAGTCCCGGAAAAAGCGCCAGATGCGGCGCCACGGCAATCCGCGTTTGCGCGTCGAAGAGCATGCGCCCCCAGGAGGGCATGGGCGGCTGGGCGCCGAGGCCCAGATAGGACAGCCCCGCCTCCGCCAGAATGGCGAGCGCGAATTGGATCGTTCCCTGCACCAGAAGAAGGCCGGCGATATTGGGCAGGATGTGCTCCAGCGTTATCAGCACCTTGCCCTTGCCGGAGGCGCGGGCGGCCAGGATGAATTCGCGCGGCCACAGCGCCAGTGCCCCCGCGCGCGCAACGCGGGCAAAGACGGGCACGTTGAAGATGCCGATGGCGATGATCGCGTTTACAGCTCCCGGACCGAAGATGGCCGTGATCATCACCGCCGAAAGCAGCGCGGGAAACGCGAACATCACGTCGTTCGCGCGCATGAGCACCTCATCCGCCCAACCCCCGCGGGCGGCCGCCCAGGTACCGAGCGGTACGCCGACGCCCATCCCAATGCCCACCGCCACAATCGCGACGGCGATGGAATTGCGCGCCCCGATCATGATCATGGAGAAAATGTCGCGCCCCATATGATCAGTGCCGAAGGGATGTTCCGGGGAAAGCCCCAAAAGCCTGTTCGCGACCGCAAGCCGCGTGATGTCGTAGGGCGTCCAGAAAAAGGAGACGAGCGCCATCAGGATCACCGCTCCGGTGATGACGAGCCCCACCAGGAACGAGCGGTTGGAGAGCGCGCCGCGCATCCGTCGGCGCTGAGGCGCGGGAACCGGATCGAGGCTCATCGGCCGCCCCTCAGGCGGGGATCGACGATCGTGTAGCAAATGTCGACGACAAGGTTGATGAGGATGACGCTCGCGACGAGCAGCATCACGACGCCTTCCACCACGATCAGGTCGCGCTGGCTGATGGCTTGGAAAATGAGCCGGCCCAATCCCGGCAGGTAGAACACATTTTCGATGATGATGGTACCGGCGAGAAGGAAAGCGAATTGCAGGCCCATGATGGTGAGCACGGGGATCATCGCATTGCGCAGCGCGTGCCGCCACAGTACCCTGCGGTACGGCAGCCCTTTGGCGCGGGCGGTGCGGATGTAATCCTCACCCAGCACCTCCACCGTGGCGGAGCGCGTCACGCGGGCAAGAATCGCGGCCTGGGGAAGGGCAAGGGAAATCGCGGGCAGGATGAGCGCCCTCAGCGCTTGCCAGTGGCTCGCCCAGCTATCGCCCCATCCCGGAAACCCTCCAGCCGGAACGAGCCTCAGGCTAACGGCGAAAACATAGACGAGAAGCAGTGCGAACCAGAAATTGGGCACGGCCACGCCCACCTGCGCCAACCCCATGGCCACGGTATCGGCCGCCTTCCCACGCCTTGCCGCCGCGAAAACACCGACCGGGATGGCGATAATCGTCGAGAGGGTGAGCGCAATGAGCGCAAGCGGAAAAGAGACGGCGAGCCGTTCCTTGACGAGATCGATCACTGGCGAGGAATAGGTGAGCGAGCGGCCGAAATCCCCTGTGATCATCCCGCCGAGCCAGTCAAGATAACGGGCGGCAAGGGGCCGGTCGAGCCCCATCTCCGTGCGTAGGGCTGCGAGCGCATCGGGACTGGCATTCAAGCCCAGCATGAGGCGCGCGGGATCGCCCGGCAGGATTTCCAGGACGGAAAACACCACGAGAGAAGCCACGAAAAGAGTGGCAACCGCGATGGCAAGGCGGCGAAGGAGATAGGCGGTCATCGAACCCGCCTCGTCTCTGGCTCGGCTCGTCGGTGCCCTTTCGTACCCCCCTCTGGCCTGCCGGCCATTTCCCCCTCAAGGGGAGAGATCAACTGTCGCCAAAGTTTTCGCTGATCTCCGGCGCCGAAAGGGGCGCAAAGGTTGCCACAGCCAATCTCCCCCCTCGTGGGGGAGATGGCCGGCAGGCCAGAGGGGGGCCACGTAGAGCGCAAGCCTTCAAGGTTCCCCGAGATCTCAATCCACCCAACGCACCTTGGTGAGATCGTTTGCCTGGATGGGCATATTCTCCCACATGCCTTCGAGCTTCGCGTCCCACACCCCGATCTTCGGGAGCTGGAAGAGGAACACGTTCACCGCATCCTCAGCGATGATGCGCTGCGCCTGCCCGTAAAGTTCCTTTCGCTTTTCGGGTTCGACGGTGGCGTCGAGCTTCGTCATGATCTCGTTGAACCTGGGGTTCCGGTAACTGAAGTAATAATCGTCGCGCGCATAGATGTTGATGTCGTTCGGCTCCGTGTGGGAGATGATGGTGAGGTCAAATTCTTTATTGGTGAAGACCTGCTCCAGCCACTGGGCCCATTCCATGGGAATGATCTCGAGATTGATCCCCACCTCCCGCAATTCGGAGGCGATGATTTCACCGCCAAGCCGTGCATAGGGCGGCGGCGGAAGCTTCAGCGTCGCCGAAAAGCCGTCAGGATAGCCGGCCTCGGCCAGAAGCGCCTTGGCTTTCTCGGGATCATACGGGTAGGTGCCGGTAAGGTCCACATAGGCGGAATTTGCCGGTGAGAAGTGAGAACCGATCGGTACGCCATGGCTGTTGGTGGCGCCGAGGATCACCTCGTCGCGATTGACGGCATGAGAGATCGCCTGACGCACCTTCAGATTATTGAAGGGCTCCTTGCCATTGTTCATCGCCAGGATCGTCTCGCCCTCGGTGGCGCCGATGACAACCTTGAAGCGCGGATCGGCCTCGATCTGCGGCAGCGCGTCCCCGGCCTGCAGATTGGGGAACGCCTGCACATCGCCTGAAAGCAGCGCCGCCACGGCGGCCGCTGCATCCGGGATGAAGCGGAACTCGGCCTTTTCCAGACGCGCTGGCTCGCCCCAATACTCCGGATTCCTTGTAATCGTGACAGACGAGCCTTTTGCCCAGTTTCCGAATTTGAACGGGCCGGTGCCGATGGGCTTCTCCTTATTGCCGTCGGCCGATTCGGGCGCGACGATAACGGCATCGCCCCAGGCCATATTGTAAAGAAACGAGCCCTGCGGCTGCTGGAGCGTGACCTTCACGGTCGTGGGATCCACCACCTCGACGGTTTGGATCCCCGAGAAGAGCACTTTCTGCGCATTGGTCGAATCTTTCCCCATCGCGCGCTCGATCGAGAATTTCACATCCTCGGCATCGAAGCTTGTCCCGTCGTGATATTTGACGCCCTCACGCAGCTTGAACGTGTAGATCTTGCCGTCCTCTGAGATCTCCCAGCTCTCGGCGAGAGCCGGTACGACATCGCCGTTGGGGCCAATACGGGTAAGGCCCTCGAAGATATTGGCGTAGACAATCTCGTCGATTGCCGCGGCAGCCCCCGCCGTGGGGTCGAGATGCGGCGGCTCGAGCACGACGCCCAGCACGAGGTCTGTCCGCGCGCTCAGAGCTGCGGAAGCCGAAGCGGCCAGAATGACAGCCGCGGCCAGCGATCGTGCAAACATTCTCATTCGTCACTCCCCAAATCCGGCATCTGATTGAAGGTGCATGTTCTGCAATGATTGAAGCCTGAATCCAAGGGCGAATAGATCGCACTTGTTATCGTCGGCCCCCGGTGCCTGCTCGCCTAAGATCTTACGAAAATCAGAATGCAACTTTAGGGAGAGTTTGCATCTATGATTAAGCTGCAGATTGTATCTGTTTGGAGCAACTGGAGGGACACAGGATGAAGAGTTGGTGCGAAGTTTTGCTGCAGCGGTCCTGCTTGCAGCTTGTCTCGCGGGAGAGGCGGCTGCTGCAGGCCTGGAAGCCAGGGTAAGCCTTTCCAAGCAGGTCATGACCGTGAAGAAGGGCAACCAGGTCCTTTACCGCTGGCCGGTCTCCACCGCGCGCAAGGGCTATGTGACACCGCGGGGACGCTGGAAGCCGACGCGCATGCACCGCATGTGGCGCTCGCGCAAATACGATATGTCTCCCATGCCCTTTTCCATCTTTTATCACAGGGGCTACGCGATCCACGGCACCTATGCGGTGAAATCGCTTGGCCGCCGGGCTTCTCACGGTTGCGTGCGGCTGCACCCGGACAATGCCGCGAAGCTCTATTCGCTCGTCAAGGAGATTGGGCCCGCCAACACGCTGGTCGTCGTGACGGACTAGAAAGGGGTTACCGGATCTGCCACCGCTTATGAAACCACATCCACTGACCGGGATCGGCGCGCACCCATTCCTCCACCACATCATTGAGCAATTGTGCGGTTCGCTGAACATCGACGGCGCCAGCCTCATCGCGCGGCAGGTCGAGCTTTTCACTCACTTCGACACGGTAGCGGCCGCCGGGCAGTCGGATACAGTGCGCGGGGTGGACGTCGCAGTCGTAATGCCGCGCGAGCTTGGGCACGAGCGGGCTCGTGTTGCATTCGCGGCCGAAGAAGCGGGTGCGTGCGCCGCCCATGAATTTCTGATCCACCAGCGCGCCGATATTGCCGCCTTCGTCCAGCACTCGGGCAAGCTGGAGCGCAACGCCTGAGCGCGAGGCAAGCAGCCCGCCCATGGAAGTGCGGCGCGTTCTATGGATGTACTCGCCGATATAGGGATTATTCGGTGGCCGGAAGAGCGAGGTGACCTGAAGGCCGAAGGTTGCCGCCGCGATGGGCAGGAATTCGAAATTGCCCAGATGCGCGGTAAAGAAAATATGCGGGCGCTTCTCCTCGCGAACGCGCAGGAACACGTCGATGCCGGAGACTTCCACCCGGCCGGCGTTCGGCCTCTCCGGGTCGAAATCGAAGAGCTTGTCGAGAAAGACATATTCCACCGCAAGCCGGGCCATGTTCGCCCACATGTCGGAGGCAATGGCCTCGATCTCGTCCGCAGATTTCTGGGGATAGGCGCGGTGCAAATTGTCGAGCGCTACCCGGTGCCTGCCGGTCATCGGCCCGACCCTGCGTGCCACCCGCTCGGCGAAGTTGAGTGAGGCGTCAGGCGGCAGCAGCCGCAGCAGGGCCAGCATGGCAAGCGCCACCTGGGCCGTCAGCCAATGCTCGGCGTTTTTGAGCCTGCGGCCGAGCTTGCGGAAAAAGCGCTTCATGGGCGGGCTTAGAGCCTTTCATGGCTAGATTGAATCAATTCTGTTTCTCGTCCGGCGCGGCGATCCACGAGGAGGACGGCGCAGCGCGATGCGGGACATCGGGCAAGCCGGCCGACAAAGTGGGCGCCCGCCGGCCGGAAACCCAAAGGGCCGCGCCGGTTTGGCCCAATTCCAGCGGGCTTTGGCTCGACCGTATGCCCGATACGGCCTTCGCCAAATCCCTTGACCTTGAGCCAAACCAGCTCCGGCAGAATGGTTCAATCTAACCATGAAAGGCTCTAGCCCACACGCAGGATGATCTTGCCGAAAACATCCCGGCCTTCCATGCGCTTCAAAGCCGTGTCGATGGCCTCAAAGCCGACCTCGGTATCGATGACCGGAGCGACGATCCCGGCTGCCATTTTCTGCATGGCGTCGGCCATGTTCTCCATGCGGCAGCCGAAGGAGCCGAGGATCTTGAGCTGCTGCTGGAAGAGCTGCATCAGGTTCATATTCGTGGAAACGCCCGAGGTCGAGCCGCAGGTGACGAGCCGCCCGCCGCGCTTGAGGCACAGCATGGAGCCTGCCCAGGTATCGGCGCCCACATGCTCGAACACTACATCCACGCCGCGTTTTTTGGTGATCTTGCGCACGGCGCCTTCGAAGCGGTCCTCGCGGTAATTGATCACATGGTCGGCGCCCAGCGCCTTCGCTCGTTCGATCTTTTCGTTCGAACCCACCGTGGTGAGGACCGTGCAGCCCATGCGTTTGGCAAGCTGGATCGCGGCGGAGCCGATGCCCGAGCCGCCGGCATGAACCAGGATTGTCTCACCGGGCTCAAGCTTCGCATTGTCGAACAGCATATGCTCGACCGTTCCGAATGAGACAGGAGCCACGGCCGCGCCGATCTCGTCTACGCCGGGCGGCGCGGGCACAAGGAGGCGCGCCGGCAGGTTGATCTTTTCCTGCGCGAAGCCGTCCAGGTGAAAGCCGTGCACACCGCCGACATGCTCGCAAAGATTGTCGCGGCCTTCGCGGCAGGGGCGGCAGAGCCCGCAGGTGCGCGCGCCATAGATTGATACAAGCTGACCCGGCACGAGATTGCTGACGCCGGGTCCGACAGCGTCGACCCGGCCGGAAGCCTCCGCGCCCACGGTAAGCGGCAGCTTGCGTTTGGCAAAGGCCATGCCGCGCCAGCCCCATACATCGATGTGGTTGAGCGCGACCGCGGAGATCCGAAGCGTCACCTCACCATGGCCGGGGGGAGGGGGTGGGGATACGTCCGCGATTTCGAGCTTGCGGTCCGCGACGAGTTGCAATGCACGCATGAATGCCGGTCCTTTAGACAGGCCGGTCGCTTAACCCGCTTCGCGCGCCATGACAAGGCAAGTGTTCTGGCCGCCGAAGCCGAACGAGTTCGAAAGCACGCTGGCCACCTCTGCTTCGCGCTTTACGTTTGGCACCACGTCAAGCTCGATTGCAGGGTCCGGGTTCTCGTAGTTGATGGTCGGCGGGATGGTGTTCTCGCGCATGGTCAAAATGGAGAAGACGGCCTCCACGGCGCCCGCGGCCGAGAGCGTATGGCCGATCATGGATTTGTTGGACGAAATGGGAATCGTGCGCATGCGCTCCCCAAAGACGGTCGAGAGCGAGAGATGCTCCATCTTGTCGTTCTCGGGCGTCGAGGTGCCATGCGCGTTGACATAGCCGATCTCGTCCTCCGACATCCCGGCATCGCTGAGCGCGGCGCGCACGGCGGCGATGGCCGGCGATCCGTCAGGCTTTGAGCGTGTGCGGTGAAAATCGTCCGCCTTTTCGCCGCAGCCGCGGATAATGCCGAGGATCTCGGCGCCGCGCGCCAAAGCGTTCTCCAGCGATTCCAGCACAAGCGCGCCCGAACCTTCCGCCAGCACGAAACCGTCGCGATCCTTGGAGAAGGGCTTGGAAGCTTTTTCCGGCCGCTCGTTTTGCGTCGAGAGCGCGGAAAGAAGCGAGAAGCGAATCAGCGCCTCGGCGGTGGCCGAGCCATCCGCGCCTATGGCGAGCGCCCGCTCGCACTCTCCGCGGCGGATCGCCTCCGTCCCGAGTTGGATCGCCGTGGCGCCGGAGGCGCAGGCGGTCGAAAGTGTGATCGGAAGGCCGCGCGTGCCGTATTTTTCAGCCAGCCGGTCGGCAATCGCGGCGAACTGGCTCTCATCGAAAAGGGCGCGTTCGCTTGCCTTCCGCGCCGCCTCGATCAGGCTGCGCCAGCCATTGGCGCGATCGGATTGCGCGTAAAGCCGCAGGCGGTTGTGCCAGTCGAGCTCGACGGGTGGCGCTGCGAGGAACAGCGGGCCGCCGAAATCGCTCGTTGAGAAACCTGCCTCGCCGATGGCTTCCTCTGCGGCCGAGTCCGCCAGCGCAAAGGTAAGAGCGCTTGCGCCGCGGCTGCTCTCCGGCAGAAAATCCACCATGCCGCTTATGGTCGTCGCCAGGTGATCCGTCGGAAAGCGCGTGATCGGATGGATTCCGGACTGGCCGCCGGTCAGGGCTCGCCAATTGTCCTTCTTGCCCTGGCCGAGCGAGGTGACGACACCCATGCCGGTAACGGCGACGAGCGGGCGTCCGAAACTGTCGGTGGTCTTCATGGACGCTCTCCTTAGGCCTCTACGATGAGCCCCATGCCCTCGAAGCAGTCATAGCCGATGGCGGTGGCAAGCGCTGCCTTGGGCGCGCTTTCGAAAGGCTTTTCACTGGACGGGTCGAAGGCGGGGTAGGCTTGTCCGTGCCGGACGGCCAGCGCCGCCAGCGCCACGGCGAAGGGAAATTGCGCTTCCTTCAAGTGCCCGGTGAGCGTGTTGAAACCGCGAACCACGGCTCCCGCGCTCTCAAGCGCTGCCCTTTCCGCCGCCGTCGGCGCATGTGCGCCGGAAGCGCCGGAAATTGCGAGGACCGGCCGGACATCCTGCTGAAGCGGGGCGAGCATCGCAGCCAAGTCTTTCTGCAGGTCCGTGTCTTTCCGCCTGGCCCGGCCTGAAGCAACGGGGCCGATGGCGGCATAGGGTGTGCGGCCCCGCTTTTCCGCATGCTCACGGGATTCGAGCACCAGGAACGCGGCGCCAGACCCGGTGATCACGCCGCCGCCCAGATCTTTGTTGCGTTGCCAGACGGGCGACCATTTCTCCCGCTGAAGATATCCGCCCAGTTCGTAGGCGAGCAGCATATCCGGATGCTCGGTCTGGAACGCCGCGCCCACGAGCAGATGTGCCGATTGGCCGGAACGGATCCGCGCCGCCGCCGTCTCGATGGCTGAAACGCCGGCGCCGTCTTCGCCCATGAAGGTGCGCGACGAGCCAGTGACCTTGTGCACGATCGAGATGTTGCCGGCCAGGAGATTGGACAGCTGTGCCAGGAAGAGCGTCGGGCGAAGCTCCGTCGTGAGCTTTTCGTTCAGGAGAACGTCATTGTCGTTGCGTGTGAGCGATGCATCGAGGATCGCCTGGTCCACCGCCACGTCCCGTTCACCGCCGCCGGCCGCTATGATCATGTCCATGGACGCGCAGAGCGCTTCGTCATCCTTGATCCCGGCATCTTCCAAGGCAAGCCCTGCGGTATAAGTGCCGAGCCGCTGCCAGGTCTCCATCTGCCGCTGGTCCCCGCGCTTGGGGATCTGCGTGCTCCAGTCGATCTCGGGAAGGGGATGGACGATGTAGGGCGAGAAGCGCTCCAGGTCGAGCGCGGGCATGGGCTCGCGCCTCGTCAGGGCCTGCCAATGGGCGTCGGCGCCGAGACCCAGCGAGGAGACGACACCGATGCCGGTGATGAGCACGTCTGTCGGATTCATGTCCCCTCGCTTTGAGGCAAAGCTTAGCTGGCTGCCTTGGCGGCAACGAGCTCGTCGATCTTGGCGCACAGGTTCTTCATGACGAAATACTCCTCGCCGGAGACTTTCCCGTCATTGACTTCCTGCGTCCACTTCTCCAGCGGAATCTTGATGCCGAATTCTTTGTCGATCGCAAAGACGATGTCGAGGAAATCCAGGCTGTCGATTCCCAGATCGTCGATCGTATGGCTCTCAGGTGTAATCTTGTCGCGGTCGATCTCGCTCGTCTCTGCGATGATGTCGGCCACTTTATCAAATGTTGTCGTCACTGGCTTCCCTCGGAACGGGATTCGTTTTCTGAATGGATCAGCGGCTCTCTAATCGGTTTTTAAAGGCAGGAAAAGGGCAGATGGCAAGGGAAGGCTAATTGAACGCTATGCGTGCGGCAACGCCGATGCGCTCCTTCGAGCGCGAAACGATGATTGCCTCGGCGTCCCGCGCCCGTCCGCCTGTAACAGCTTCGATCACATTCGGGTGAGTCACCATGATCAAATTGCCGGCGCCGGTGTAGCCCATGACGCGCTCGCGAATCTCCGCGGTCTGCGCCTCTTCGGCCTCCGACCCGCGCTCGAAATCGTCAAGGGCGGCAAAGATATCCGCATCCCCGAATGCCAGCGTTGCGGTCTCGTATGCTCTGCAATAGCGGCTTGAAAGAACCGCATCGATGGGTGCTGCGCGGGCGAAGAAGAGCGCGCCCATCCTGCGCGCCTGTTCCCGGCCTTGATCGGACAGGTTGCGCCGAGTGGCGCAGGAAGCGGGATTGAAATCCGCCGGTTCGTCATGCCCAAGGGCGTTCGCATGGCTGATCAGCACGACTTGCCCGCCCTGGCGCAGCAGCGCCCAGCCCGCTTCTGTCGCGATTGCCTGGATCGAGGCGAGGAAAAGGAAAAGGACAGCGAGTGCGGTGCGGATCATCAAGTTCTCTCTTGCGGTTCACCCCTTATAACGTTCCATGCCCGTTTCCGGAAATGGGATGCCCCGGCCCGCGTTCCTGGCGCGGGTTGCGCGGTCATGTGGAGTGGCCTAAAGCAAAGGCGGATGTCGCCTCTTTTCGAAACAATCGCGTTCGTTTTCGCGCTGGTTGCCCTTGGTTATGTGAGCGGATGGTCTGGTTACCTGAGGAAGGAAACCGGAGCGGGCCTGAGCGACTTCGCCATATCCGTGGGCGTGCCGCTGCTCCTGTTCCGTACCATGGCGCAAGCCGATTTCACGGGCGGGCTGCCGCTGCGCCTGTGGGTCACCTATTTCGGGGCTGCTACGGTCACATGGGTGGTGGCGCAGCTCACGGTCGTCTACATATTCGGCCGCGATAGCCGCGCCGGGGTGGTGGGGGGCTTGTCCGGCAGTTTTTCCAATCTCGCCCTGCTCGGAGTTCCCTTTGTCCTTGGCATCTTCGGGCATGAGGGATTCGAAGTTCTCTCCCTCATCATTGCGGTCCATTTGCCGCTTATGATGGGGGCGACCATAGCCATGCTGGCATGGTTCGGCGGCAAAGGGGCGCCTCAGGGCATAAAGGCCATTCTGCGGGATTTCGTCTATAATCTCGTAACAAACCCGCTTGTTATCGGCATAGCCGCTGGCCTCCTATGGCGCTTCACCGGGCTTGAGATGCCTTCGCTTGCCTCGCGGCTTGTCGACGCGCTCGCCAATGTTGCCGCGCCGGTCGCTCTTTTCGCCATGGGGCTTGGCCTGTTGCATTACGGTGTGAGCGGCAATGTGCGGCCGGCGATCGCACTTTCCTTCCTCAAGCTATTTCTGATGCCGGCCCTGGCGCTGGTGGCAGTAAAATTGATTGGCCTCACCGGCATCAGTGCAAAGGTAGCGGTAACCGCGGCTTCGATGCCGTCAGGCATGAATCCATATCTCATTGCGATGCGTTTTGGCACCGGCCAGGGGCTCGCGTCGAATTCCATGTGCATCAGCACGGCCCTGGCGGTCGTCACCACTGCCTTCTGGGTCGCGGTGGTACAGTGGGTGTTCGGATGAAGGTGCGCTACCGCTACCCACTGTTCCTGGCTCTATCTCAGCGCCCAATTGGCTCATGAAACGATCGTGGCGATCTGCTTGAACCAGCCGCGAATCTTCCCACCTTCGGATATGAGTCCGATCTTTCCGGCCAGAAAGGCGCGCAGCGCGCCAAGGAGGACCAATGCTCAAGAAGACCAGTCATTTCCTTCGTGAAGCGAATTTCATCGCAGGCGAGTGGGTAAACGCGGACTCGGGCGCGACGATCGAGGTTATCAATCCCGCCACCCGGCAGACGATCGGCACGGTGCCGAAATGCGGCCGGGCCGAGACGCGCCGCGCCATCGAGGCGGCGCAGGAGGCATTCCAGTCCTGGAAGAAAACTTCGGCCAACGATCGCGCCAAGCTTCTGCGCAAGCTGCACGATGCCATCATGGACAATCAGGACGCGCTTGCCGAGCTTCTCGTGATGGAGCAGGGAAAGCCCCTTGCAGAGGCCAAGGGGGAGGTCGGCACATCTGCGGCATACATACTCTGGTTCGCAGAGGAGGGGAGACGCATCTATGGCGACATCGTGCCCGCCCCCTGGACGGACCGGCGCATCCTGGTGACCAAGGAGCCTGTCGGCGTGATTGGCGCCATCACCCCTTGGAACTTCCCGTCCTCCATGCTGGCGCGTAAGCTCGGCCCGGCGCTCGCGGCCGGCTGCACGACGGTAGCCAAGCCTGCATCGCAGACTCCCTATTCGGGCCTTGCCTGGGGCGTATTGGCCGAGGAAGCCGGATTCCCCAAAGGCGTGGTGAACATCGTTACCGGCTCGGCATCTGAAATCGGCGATGAACTCACCGAAAACCCGCTTGTGCGCAAGATCACCTTCACCGGTTCGACCGAAATCGGCAAGCTTCTCATGGAGAAGGCCGCGGGCACGGTGAAGAAGGTGTCGATGGAACTGGGAGGCAATGCGCCATTTCTGGTTTTCGACGACGCGGATCTGGACCGGGCGGTGAAAGGCGCGATGATCGCCAAATACCGCAATGCGGGACAGACCTGCGTGTGCACGAACCGCTTCTTCGTTCAGGACGGCATCTATGATCGCTTCCTCGAGAAATTCGTCGAAGCATCCCGGAAGCTGAAAGTCGGCTCCGGGCTTGACGAAGGCGTGGAGCAGGGACCGCTGATCGATGGCGGTGCCGTCGAGAAGGTGGAGGAGCTGATCGCCGATGCGGTCAGCAAGGGTGGCAAGGTTGTCACTGGCGGCAAGCGCCATGCGTTGGGCGGCAGCTATTTCGAGCCGACCGTCATCGCTGAAGCAACGCCCCAGATGCGCTTCATGGAAGAGGAAATCTTCGGTCCCGTTGCCCCTGTTTTCCGCTTCAAGGACGAAGCGGACGGCATTCGGATGGCGAATGACACATCCTTCGGCCTTGCCTGCTATTTCTATACCAGCGACCTTGGCCGCGCCTTCCGTGTGATGGAAGGGCTGAAATATGGTCTGGTGGGAGTGAACGAAGGCTTGATCACGACGGTTGAAGCGCCCTTCGGCGGGCTGAAGGAGTCAGGCCTTGGCAAGGAAGGCGGGCGCCAGGGTATCGAGGACTATCTCGATACCAAATATGTCTGCATCGGCGGCTTGGGGCTTTAACTCCAAACCAGTCCGGCTGGCTTCCGAAGGCCTGTCGTAGCACTTCGAACGGAGCGAGAGCCCCAGGAACCTGGACAACCGCCGCGGCCACATTGTGGGCCCGGCGGACGGCCGGTTCAGGCGCATCGCCTCGATGAGCGCCGCGAGATTGGCGCCGTTGACGGAAACGCCGCCGCCTGTCGTGTCGACGGGATTCCCCACCAGCAGCCCCGGCATGCGCGCAGAAGATGCCGTTATCGATCCTTTACCGTCTCCATCACAACGAAAGTGGACGTGTGGGAGACGTGCGGCAGGTTCGAGATCTTTTCGCCCAAAACGCGCCGATAGGCGGAAATGTCCCGGGTGCGTACTTTCAGCAGGTAATCAAAGCTTGCCGCGATCATGTGACATTGATCGACCTCCGGCACCGCCAGAGCGGCCTTGTTGAAAGCCTCCAGCGCCGCCGAGCGCGTGTCTGACAGCGTCACCTGCACGAAGGCGATATGGCCTTCGCCCATGCGCTCCCGATCGACGATTGCGGTGTAGCCGCGAATATAGCCGTCCGCCTCCAATCGGCGCAGCCGCGCCTGCACGGGCGTTTTGGAAAGCCCCACCTGTTTGGCAAGCTCCGCCGTGGAGAGCCTGCCGTCCTGCGACAGCGCGTCGAGAATATTCCGGTCGATACGGTCCAGTCGATCTAAAGTCACGGCCTATTGCGGTCCTTTAATGCTGCTATTTATCATTAGAACAGTATTTATGATCTTACAAACGCTAGATTTCAGTCCGGCGGGCGTCTGCACCATATGATAAGAACGTCGAAGTCCTACGCTGATCGAGGTCCTCCGATGCCTGCACTCGATGCCCTTCGCGACGAGATCCGGAAACATTACCTTGCCGATGAAGACGTTCTGCTCCGGCGGCTGATCGAATCCGCCGACCTCTCCCCCGCCCGTCGTGAGGCGATTTCGGCAAAGGCGGCGGAACTGGTGCGCGCGGTGCGGGCAGGCTCCACCCGGCATTTGATGGAATCCTTCCTGGCGGAGTACGGCCTATCGACCAGCGAGGGCGTAGCGCTGATGTGCCTGGCGGAGGCGCTGCTGCGCGTCCCTGATGCGGAGACCATGGATGACCTCATCGCCGACAAGATCGCGCCGCACGATTGGTCGGCGCATTCGGGCGAATCCGCCTCCATCTTCGTGAACGCCTCCACCTGGGCGCTGATGCTGACGGGCCGTGTGCTGGACGATGAAGGCAACGGCATCGAGGCGACGCTGCGCGGCATGGTCCGCCGCCTGGGCGAGCCGGTGATCCGCGCCGCGGTGGCCGCCGCCATGCGCGAAATGGGCGAGCAGTTCGTGCTTGGCCGCACCATCGCGGAGGCGATCAAGCGCGGCCGTGCGATGACCGCCAAGGGCTATACCTATTCCTATGACATGCTGGGCGAGGCAGCCCGCACGGAAGCCGATGCCCGGCGCTATTTCCAGGCTTACCGGAATGCGATCGCCGCGCTTAAGGGAGAGGCGAAGAGCGAGGATATCCGCGCCAATCCAGGCATTTCCGTAAAGCTGTCGGCAATCCACCCCCGTTACGAGGCCACGCAGCGCGAACGCGTGATGCCGGTCGTGACCGAACGCCTGCTTCTGCTTGCGCAGGACGCCAGGGCCGCGCGCATGGGCCTCAACATCGACGCGGAGGAAGCGGACCGGCTCGACCTCTCGCTTGACGTGATCGAGCGCGTGCTGGCGGACCCCTCGCTTGAAGGTTGGGACGGCTTCGGCATTGTCGTCCAGGCCTATGGGCGGCGTGCCCCCTTTGTCATCGACTGGCTTTACGCGCTTGCCGAAAGGCTTGACCGCCGGATCATGGTCCGTCTCGTGAAGGGAGCCTATTGGGACACGGAGATCAAGCGTGCGCAGGTCATGGGCCTGTCGAGCTATCCCGTCTTCACGCGCAAGGTGAACACGGACATCTCCTATATTGCCTGCGCGCGGAAGCTCCTTTCGTTGACCGATCGCATCTACCCGCAATTCGCCACGCACAACGCGCACACGGTCGCCGCCATCCTGGCCATGGCCGAGAACAGGAATGCTTTCGAATTCCAGCGTCTGCACGGGATGGGCGAGGCCCTGCACGATATCATTAAGCGCCGCGAAGGAACGCGCTGCCGCATCTATGCGCCCGTGGGCGCGCATGAGGATTTGCTTGCCTATCTGGTCCGCCGCCTTCTCGAAAACGGCGCCAATTCTTCCTTCGTCCACCAGATCGTGGATGAAGAGGTGAGCGCGGAGGAGATCGCGCGTGATCCCTTCGCCCTGGCCGAAGCCGCCGGCTCTGCTCCGAATCCGGCCATTCCCCTGCCGGCACTCATCTTCGGTCGGCAGCGGATTAACGCGAAGGGGTGGGACATCACCGACGAGACGGCGCTTCGTGAGATCGAGACGGCGCGGCGGCCTTTCCAGGCGCCGCATCGCTGGGAAGGGCGGCCGATCACGCGCGCGAGAGGGCAGGGCGAGGCGCGCATCATCGTCAATCCCGCCCGGACCAGCGAAATCGTCGGCACGGTTTTTGATGCTTCGCCCGGGCAGGTGAGCGAATCGGTCCGCCTTGCGGTTGCCGCCCAGCCCGGCTGGGCCGCCACGCCGGTTACCGAGAGGGCGGAGATCCTGCGGCGCATCGCCGATCTCTACGAAGCCCATGCCGGCGAATTCTTCGCCCTTTGCGCGCGAGAGGCGGGCAAGACATTGCCTGACGGCATTGCCGAACTGCGCGAGGCCGTGGATTTCCTGCGCTATTATGCAAACGAGGCGGCACAGGCGGAGGAGGGGACCGGGGCGCGTGGCGTCATCGCCTGCATCTCGCCCTGGAACTTCCCGCTCGCCATCTTCACGGGCCAGATCGCGGCGGCGCTTGTGACGGGCAATGCGGTGGTGGCCAAGCCCGCGGAGCAGACCTGCCTCATAGCAACGCGTGCGGTGGCGCTGATGCACGAAGCGGGCGTCCCCGAAGATGTGCTGCATCTCCTGCCCGGCGACGGCCCCTCCGTCGGCGCGCCGCTCACGGCGGACCCGCGCATCGCCGGCGTCTGTTTCACGGGCTCGACCGAGGTTGCGCGGGCGATCGAGCGCCAGCTTGCCAAGACCGCCGCGCCTGACGCGATGCTGATTGCCGAAACCGGCGGCCTCAACGCCATGATCGTCGATTCCACGGCCCTGCCGGAACAGGCCGTGCGCGACATCCTCGCCTCTGCCTTCCAGAGCGCCGGCCAGCGCTGTTCCGCCTTGCGAATCCTTTACATCCAGAAGGATGTGGAGGCCCGTGTGACCGCGATGCTTCGAGGAGCCATGCAGGCGCTCACCGTAGGTGATCCTTGGCAGGTTCCCACCGATGTGGGCCCCGTCATCGATGACGAGGCCCTTTCCGGGATTTCCGGCTATTGCGAGGAGATGGAGCGCAAGGGCCGTCTCCTCGCCCGGATCGAGCGGCCCGAGGGGGGGCGCTTCGTGGCGCCCGCAGCCTTCCAAGTCTCGGGCATCGAGGAAATGGAGCGTGAGGTTTTCGGCCCCGTCCTGCATGTTGCCACCTTCGAGGCGGAGGATCTGGGACACGTGATTTCCGCAGTCAACGCGAAGGGTTACGGCCTGACTTTCGGGCTTCACACGCGAATTGACGCGCGCGTGCAGGAGGTCGTGGACGGGATCCATGCCGGCAACATCTATGTTAACCGCAACCAGATCGGAGCGGTCGTGGGATCGCAGCCTTTCGGCGGAGAAGGGCTTTCGGGCACCGGGCCAAAGGCGGGCGGTCCGCATTATCTACGGCGTTTCCGCCGCGGCAAGGCCGGGCCGGACCTCGCGCCAGCCGATGCTCCGGCGATCGCCGCCGAAGAGCTGGTGCGGGCAATGCCCGATGCGCAAAAGAGCGGCTGGGCGGATCGCACAGATCGCATCGTCGCGCTGCGGCGCGCGCTGCGCGGGCGCTGGGCGGACGTGCTTGCCTCCGCGGCCGCCCTCGATCTGGGTCCTGTCGACCTGCCCGGGCCTACGGGCGAGGCCAACACCCTGCAGCTTGCCCCACGCGGCCGCGTGCTTTGCCTTGGCGCCGATGCCGATGCTCTTGCCGCGCAGGTGATCCAGGCGCTTGCCGCGGGCAATGCGGTGCTTGCCGTCGCAAAAGATGCGCCGGCCATCTTGCAGCCCCTGACCAGGGCCGGATTTCCGCTCGCCGCTTTCCATGGAAATGTCGCGCCGCAGACACTGGAAACACTCGCGCTCGATCTTGTTGCGGCTACGGGGGAGCGGCAGTGGCTCACGGCAGTGAGGACCGCGCTTTCCGCGCGGGAAGGCCGGATCGTGCCGCTCGTGACGGAGCTTGTCTACCCCGCGGCCTATGCCCATGAGCGATCGGTCTGCGTCGACACGACGGCGGCGGGTGGAAATGCAAGCCTGCTTGCAGCGGCTTAACCGACGCTAGCCGTCGAGCCTCATGAAAGCGCCGGGCTCCTCCGGGTATGGAGTTTTGCCTCCGCCCCGCCGCTTCCACGCCTTCCGGCGACCGGCGCCGGAATACGCCAGGTCATCGTCATTTCGCTGGCAAAGGAAGGATCGTCGGACCGGAAGGTGACCGCCCAAACAATGCGCTCATCTTCGACAAGCTCCACGAAACGGCCCTGGAGCAGATCCTTGTTGCCTTCCGTCTTGCCGCGCCGGCCGGCCGCATCATGGGTAAGCGCCATGCGAAACGCGCCGCCCGCGCGCGGCTCGAAGGCAAAGATCTCGGCCGTCATGCCCTTGGGCGGGAGCCATGGAGCAAGGGCAGCAGGATTCACGAAGGCGCCGTAGATGGCGCGGGGAGGGGCGTTAATGAGGCGCGAGGCGCGGTCGTTTCTGCTGGCAGGCTTGCCTTTCATGGCGGCGACCCGGTGTGAATCGATCCCACAGCCTAGTCCTCAAAGCGACTCGTGGGGTCACGGTCGCGGTCGTATCGTCTCTTGAGCGGAAAAGACGGCAACCAGGACTCGCGGCGGACGATCCAGCTCTCGTAGGTGGGCATCAATTGGTCGGGAGCATCCAGTGACCCGAGGTTCACTTCGATTTCGTCCCCGCTGCGGGCGAAAACCGAAGAGCCGCAGCGCGGACAGAAGAACCGTCCGGCATAGTCGCGTGTTTCGCCGTCGATCGTCACCGCTTCCTGGGGGAAAATCGCGGATGCGCTAAAAAGGGCCCCGTGATGCTTGCGGCAGTCGAGGCAGTGGCAAAGACCGACCCGGTATGGGGATCCCAACGCCACAATGCGCAGGTTGCCGCACAGGCAACCGCCGGTGAATCGGTCCATGCTGCATCTCCTCTATGGGGCCGGACCACGGTTTGAGATTGCTCTTTTAACAGGATCACCTTGGAAGAATGCGGGAGAGTATGACGCTGACTTTCAGGCGACTTTGGGACGGCGGACGGTTTGATAGGCTCGTCCCGCCAGCAGGCCGGCAATGGAGATATCTTCGTCCAGTTCCACGAAGCGCCCCTCGACCACATCCCTGTTGTCGTCCGTCTTGCCGCGCTGGCCGGCCTCCTCGCGGGTAAGCGCCATCCGAAACGCGCCGCCCGCGCTCGGGTGGTTGCGCGTTGCCTCGGCACTCGATTAGCCTTCTGACATGACCGGCTATGTTTATATAATCGCGAGCCAAAAGCGCGGCACGATCTATATCGGCGTGACGAATGATCTTGGCCGCCGCATCATCGAGCACAAGGATGGAAAGGGATCGCGCTTCACTAGCCGGTATGGTGTTGCACGGCTCGTTTGGTACGAAGAGCATTTCGATATGCGCGACGCCATTCAGCGGGAGAAATCGCTGAAACGCTGGCCGCGGCAATGGAAAATCGATCTGATCGAGAAAAACAATCCCGAGTGGCAGGAACTGCTGCGCGGGTGGGGGTGGTGACGCCTGCGCCGTGTGGCGTGCTGGTTCCAGCTTCCCATTTTCGTCATCCTCGGGCTAGCGCGTGTGGGCGCAACCCTGCGTTCGTCATCCTCGGGCTTGACCCGAGGATCCATGCCGTGACGGTGAAAACAGGTATGGCATTTCGCCATGAGCTCCCGGTGCCGGAAGCCTCGGGCGTGGGCGGAGAGGGAACGGCATGGATCCTAGGGTCTGCGCCTCGCTGCGCTCGGCTCCGCCCTAGGATGACTAGGGGAGAATGTTGTCAGTCAGCGGCAATTTCGGCACTAACGCGTGCGGACGAACCTACCCTTCTGGTTTCGTCATCCTCGGGCTTGACCCGAGGATCCAAGCCGTGAGGAGGATGAAGGGGGGCGGTGTTTCGGCAGGATGCCCGGTGCCGGAAGCCTCGGTCGTGAGCGGAGAGGGAACGGCATGGGTCCTAGGGTCTGCGCCTCGCTGCGCTCGGCTTCGCCCTAGGATGACTAGGGGAGAATGTTGTCAGTCAGCGGCAATTTCGGCACTAACGCGTGCGGACGAACCTACCCTTCTGGTTTCGTCATCCTCGGGCTTGACCCGAGGATCCATGCCGTGACGGTGAAACAGGTGTGGCATTTCGCCATGAGCGCCCGGTGCCGGAAGCGCCGGTCGTGGGCGGAGAAGGGAACGGCATGGGTCCTAGGGCCTGCGCCTCGCTGCGCTCGGCTTCGCCCTAGGATGACTAGGGGAGAATGTTGTCAGTCAAGCGGCAATTTCGGCACTAACGCGTCGGGACGAACCTACCCTTCTGGTTTCGCATCCTCGGGCTTGACCCGAGGATCCATGACCCGAGGATCCATGCCGTGACGGTGAAACAGGTGTGGCATTTCGCCATGAGCGCCCGGTGCCGGAAGCGCCGGTCGTGGGCGGAGAGGGAACGGCATGGGTCCTAGGGTCTGCGCCTCGCTGCGCTCGGCTTCGCCCTAGGATGACGAAGGAGATGTCAGTGATCTAAGCGGCGTTTGGAAGGTCAGAAACAATAACTTGATCTTCCATGGCAATGTTTGTGGCAGCTTTATACGCTTCCCGCCGCGAACTGTCAGAGAATATCCCATCTCCGATTTCCGACATTATCTTTTCAAAAACAGTTACCATCCTTAGGAAATGATCATTGTCATCCCGCAACGATGGCTTTAACTTGCGTAAGTAGATGTTGCGAAAGCCCTTGATTTTAAATCCAACTGGCTTTCTTTCGTCGATGCCAAGTATCAGCGTCAAAAGACCATCGATCCGGCGATATACCACAGGTTCATCGATGCGAACGTATTCCAAGGCATCCGCATCCGCATAGTATAATGCTCTTGGCGTGAACCGCGTGAGTTCGGCTACCGTTTGCATTTGAACATGCTCATCACCAATACCGTCGTCGGAATCTTGCCTCGTAGTCCATTGGCAACAGAGGCTCAGCAGGATCGCATTCGACTAGTTGCCAATGCGTTACAACGCCATTCGTGACTGGTCTGTTTCCTGTCTTGGATTGATAAGCTCGGCCTTCAGGGAAATCAAGGTGTGCATAGATCAGGAACAACAAATCTTCCGGTATATCGTAGGGTTCGATGACACAGCTCATCGAGGGTCGGTAGCGAAATCCCACTTTTGGCTTGGTTACAAATGCTGCATAGTCCAGGCCTCGATCGTCTTCCGCGACAGGCCGCATAATCCCACGAAAACAGGCATGGGCCGAATGCAGTCCCTGCTCCGTGTCAGCGAACATTGAGGAATACCGCTCTGCCCCTGGAACCGGCGGTGTTTCCCCGTACACATGCCACCACAAGTCCAGAATTGGTTGATGGCGGCCAGTAGCGATGTGCTTTCGTAAATCGCCAGGCGCCACGCGGTAAGCCATTATCGCCGCGTTATCGAAGGGAGACTTTCCCAATACGGTTGAAGGAGGCGAGAGCCATTCAGACGACTTCTTTCCACCGCCTTCTATAAGCTTTAGTCGCGGTCGTACGCTCACCATGGCAGCAATAATGCTCCTCGCCCCTCAACTGCACCCGCTCGTCGCGCCGCATGTGTCGCACTTCTCGCAAGTCCCGTTCCGCACCATGGTGAAGTTCTGGCATTCGGAGCACATGTTGCCCGTATAGCCCTGGGCAATCGCCTGCTGGCGGCGGTGGGATTCGACCTTCTTGGCTTCCGCCGCCTCGTCGGCCGCTTCCTCCGTGAAGAGGGCGTTCAGCCCTTCCTCCTCGGCGGCTTCCTGGGCCAGCTCCTTGGCGCGCTCCTCATAATCGCGGCGGAAGGCGGTGGCTTCCTCCTGAAGGCCCGCATAGGCGGGTTTCAGCGCCGTGACGGTCGCGCCGGAAGAGAGGGCGCGGACATTGGAGCCGGCCGACTGCGCGCGGGCAGGGGAGGCGGAGGCCTCGCCCTTCGGCTCCGTCTTGCCGCTCACCACCTTGAGCGGGGAAGCGCCGCGATAGAGACCCTTGGAGAAGGGGGTCGCCTTGCCCTCGGTAATGCCGCGGCCGAGCGCCGTCTTGTCGAAATCCGAGGTGTCCACATGAGCAAGGTCGTTGCGGCCGAGATAGGAGACGGCAAGCTCGCGGAAGACATAGTCGAGGATCGAGGTGGCGTTCTTGATGGCGTCGTTGCCCTGCACCATGCCGGCCGGCTCGAACTTGGTGAAGGTGAAGGCCTCCACATATTCCTCAAGCGGCACGCCATATTGCAGGCCAAGCGAGATGGCGATGGCGAAATTGTTCATCATCGCGCGGAAGGCAGCGCCTTCCTTGTGCATATCGATGAAGATCTCGCCGAGGCGGCCATCGTCGAACTCGCCGGTGCGCAAATAAACCTTGTGGCCGCCGACCACGGCCTTCTGCGTGTAGCCCTTGCGGCGGTTGGGCAGCTTCTCGCGCTCGCGCACCACCCGCTCGATCACGCGCTCGACGATCTTTTCGGTGATCTGGGCGGCCCGCGCAGCCATGGGCTGGGCGACGAGGGCTTCCACCGCATCGTCCTCTTCCTCCTCGTCATCGGCGATGAGGGAGGAATTGAGCGGCTGCGAAAGCTTCGAGCCGTCGCGGTAAAGCGCGTTCGCCTTCAGCGCCAGCTTCCAGGAGAGCATATAGGCATTCTTGCAATCCTCGACCGTGGCCTCGTTCGGCATGTTGATGGTCTTGGAGATGGCGCCGGAGATGAAGGGCTGCGCCGCCGCCATCATGCGGATATGGCTTTCCACGGAGAGGTAGCGCTTGCCGATCTTGCCGCAGGGATTGGCGCAATCGAAGACGGGCAGGTGCTCGTCTTTCAGGTGCGGGGCGCCCTCGAGCGTCATGGCACCGCAGACATGGATGTTTGCGGCCTCGATGTCCTTCCTTGAAAAGCCCAGAGCCGGCAGAAGCTCGAAGGAGAAATCGTCGAGCTGATCCTGGGTGAAGCCGAAGGTCTCCTTCAGCCAGTCCGCGCCCAGCGTCCACTGGTTGAAGACGAATTTGATGTCGAAGGCCGATTTCAGCGCCTCGTTGAGCGCGGCAATCTTCTCGTCGGTGAAGCCCTTCGTTTTGAGCGTGGAGGGGTTGACGCCCGGCGCCTGGTTAAGATTGCCGTGGCCGACGGCGTAAGCCTCGATCTCGGCGATCTGGCTTTCGGAGTACCCGAGGGTACGCAGGGCCTCGGGGACGGCGCGGTTGATGATCTTGAAATAGCCGCCGCCGGCGAGCTTCTTGAACTTCACCAGCGCGAAGTCGGGCTCGATGCCGGTCGTGTCGCAGTCCATGACGAGGCCGATCGTGCCGGTGGGCGCGATTACCGTGGCCTGGGCGTTGCGGTAGCCATGCTTCTGCCCAAGCTCCAGCGCCCGGTCCCAGGCCGCGCGGGCATGCGCGGTGAGCGCGGGATCGGGGCAGTCCTCGGCCTTGAGCGGCACGGGGTTGACGGCGAGCCGTTCATAGCCTTCCGCAAGACCGTGGGCGGCTCGGCGGTGATTGCGCATGACGCGCAGCATTGCGTCGGCATTGCGCTCGTAATCCGGGAAGGCGCCGAGCTCGGCGGCCATCTCGGCCGAGGTGGCATAGGCGACGCCGGTCATGATCGCGGTGAGCGCGCCGCAGATGGCGCGGCCCTCGTCGGAATCATAGGGGATGCCGGAGGTCATCAGGAGGCCGCCGATATTGGCATAGCCGAGGCCCAGCGTGCGGTACTCGTAGGAAAGCTTTGCGATCTCCTTGGAGGGGAACTGCGCCATCATGACGGAGATTTCGAGCACGATGGTCCACAGCCGCACCGAATGCTCATAGCCCTCGATGTCGATCCTGCCGTCCTTGCCGCGATAGGCGAGGAGATTGATGGAGGCGAGGTTGCAGGCCGTGTCGTCAAGGAACATGTATTCCGAGCACGGATTGGACGCGCGGATCGGGCCGGCGGCCGGCGAGGTGTGCCAGTCGTTCATGGTCGTGTTGAAGTGCAGGCCTGGATCGGCGGAAGCCCAGGCGGCATAGCCGATCTTCTCCCACAGATCGCGCGCCTTGATGGTCTTGCCCGGCTTGCCGTCGATGCGGCGGATCAGTGTCCAGTCGCCGTCATTCTCGACCGCGCGCAGGAAATCGTCCTTGATGGAGACGGAGTTGTTGGAGTTCTGGCCGGAAACGGTGAGATAGGCCTCCGAATCCCAATCCGTGTCGTAGGTCTTGAACTCGATCGATGTGTAGCCCTGCTTGGCGAACTGGATAACGCGCTTGACGTAGTTCTCGGGCACCGCATTTTTCTTGGCCGCCTTGATCTCGCGCTTCAGCGCGGGGTTCTTGGCGGGATCGAAGCAATCATCATTGGCGCCTTCGCAGTTGATGCAGGCTTTCATGATCGCATCGAGATGTTTTCTGACGATCTTGGAGCCGGTGACGAGGGCGGCGACCTTTTGTTCCTCGTTCACCTTCCAGTCGATAAAGGCTTCGATGTCAGGATGGTCGGCGTCGACGATCACCATCTTTGCGGCGCGGCGCGTGGTGCCGCCGGACTTGATGGCGCCCGCGGCGCGATCGCCGATTTTCAGGAAGGACATGAGGCCGGACGACTTGCCGCCGCCGGAAAGCTTCTCGCCTTCGCCGCGCAACTGGCTGAAATTCGAGCCCGTGCCGGAGCCGTATTTGAACAGCCGCGCCTCGCGCACCCACAGATCCATGATGCCGCCTTCATTGACGAGATCGTCGGCGACCGACTGGATGAAGCAGGCATGCGGCTGCGGATGCTCGTAGGCCGACTTTGATTTCGTCAGCTTGCCGGTGAAGGGATCGACATAATAGTGGCCCTGGCCGGGGCCATCGATGCCGTAGGCCCAATGAAGGCCGGTGTTGAACCACTGCGGCGAGTTGGGCGCGACGCGCTGGGTGGCGAGCATGTAGGAAAGCTCGTCCATGAAGGCGCGGGCGTCGGCTTCCGAATCGAAATAGCCGCCCTTCCAGCCCCAGTAGGTCCAGGTGCCGGCAAGGCGCGTGAAAACCTGGCGGGCGTCGGTTTCCGAGCCGTAGCGCTGCTCTTCCGGCAGTTCGGACAGCGCCGCCTCGTCGGCCACCGAGCGCCATAGGAAGGAGGGAACGTCATTCTCCTCGACCTTTTTCAGGCGCGCGGGCACGCCGGCCTTGCGGAAATATTTCTGTGCCAGGATATCGGCGGCGACCTGGCTGAACTGCGCGGGGACGTCGATATCGTCAAGCCGGAAGACGATGGAGCCATCCGGGTTCTTGATCTCGCTCAAGGCCTTGCGGAAGGGGATCTCCGAATAGGGAGACTGGCCTTCCTTAGTGAACCGACGTTCGATACGCATCTCTTCGCGTCCCTCTGATATCAAGATATAGCGCTCGCCGCGAAGCAATGCTCGTCACATTTGCCTCAGCAGCAGCCCAAATCCTCCGCCTGCTGTCATGCGCTGACACATGGCAGCCCCCATACCTCCTCCCCGCCCGTTGCCTGGCGCGGATCCGAAATCCACGCAAAGCCGCCGGGCAAGTCCGGCTGGTCCCCTTGACGCTTCCCTGTGATTATCTCTCCGAATGGAGATCGTCACATTATATGGTGCCGAGTTTGTCCAGCAAACGCTAAATATAGCATTAACAGCCTGCAAATACCACTTCGACACCAGCGCCCCCGTCGCCTTTTTCGTCGGACAAAAACACCGCCATCACCCGCGGCGACGACGGGCGAAGCGCTACGCGCAACAACTGACTTTGGAATAACCGACTGAACTGTCCGACTCTCGGTGCGCCCGTGACAGACGCTCCTCAGTTATAAAAGGCGACTCGGGCTCACCCGTCAAGCAGTCGTTTCGTGCAGGTTCTATGACGCTAGATATTGTGTCTTGTACATGTGGATATCGGGGAGAAGCCGCAATGAGGCTTGGCGTGCCTGATGGAGCCTGCCCGTATTTCTCGAAGGCTGTGCGTCCGCAGCGCCCCGTATCCTTCGGGACGCACAAGGAGGCTCCTTTTTCGTACCGATACCTGTGTGGGGGCCGGTGCGTTAGGCAAAAGCATCAAGCAGCAGAAAGATGACGCCGGCAAGGCCGGCCGAAGCCGGTACGGTAAGCACCCAGGCCGCTACGATCGTGCGGACATGGGCGCGGCGCACGAGCTTGCGGCGAACGATTTCCTCGCGCGAAAGCCCCGCCGTCCCGTATTCATCGTCCTCGTGATTGGCGCCGGCAGGCTCCTTGCGTTTTTTGGATTTGCGGGCGCTTCCGTTCCTGCTGGCATATTTACGTTCGATATAGGCGCGGCGGCGCTTCGAATTGGCCGTATACCACTCGCGAAAGAAGCCGACCCCGAAGACAGCGCCCACGGCGGTGTGTGTCGAACTGATCGGCATTCCCATGCCGGAGGCGATGATAACGGTAAGCGCAGCCGAAAGCGCCACGCAGAAGGCGCGCATCGGATTGAGCTTCGTGATCTGCTCGCCCACCATGCGGATGAGCTTCGGTCCAAAAAGCAGCAGGCCCAGCGAGATTCCGAACGCGCCGATGATCATCACCCAAACGGGAATGACGACCTCCGCCGAGACAGTGTTGCTTTGAGCGGCGGAAACGATCGCCGCCAGGGGACCCACCGCATTGGCGACGTCGTTCGCTCCATGCGCGAAGGACAGAAGAGCGGCCGAAATTATGAGCGGCACATTGAACAGCCGGCGCAGCGACTGGTTGCGGTTTTCCATGCCACGCGACTGGCGGCGTACATGGACATGGGATGCCGCCCAGGTGAGAATGAAGGCCGCAATGCCCAGGAGCGCGACCATGCCGTTGGGAACATGGAGCACCTGCCGCAGCCCCTTTGTGGCCAGGTAGGCGGTAAAAGAGCCCGCCATAACGGCGATGAGCAGCGGCACCCAGCGGCGGGCCGAGGCGATCTTGTCATCCCGATAGATGATCATCGTTTTTATGAAGGCGAGAAAAACGGCCGCCACCACACCGCCCATGACGGGGGAAACCACCCAGCTTAAGGCGATCTGCATCATCATGGGCCAATTGACCGAGGAGATCCCGGCTGCGGCGATTCCTGCCCCTATGACACCGCCCACCACGGCATGGGTGGTGGAGACGGGAGCGCCGATCCAAGTGGCGAGATGAACCCACAAAGCGGACGAGATGAGTGCCGCGAGCATGGCGCTGATGAAGACGCCGGGATCTCCCACCGCCGCCGGATCGACAATGCCCTTGGAAATGGTTTCGACCACGTCGCCGCCGGCAATCAGCGCGCCGGCGCTCTCGGCGATAGCCGCGATCAGGAGCGCAGAGCCGAGCGTCATGGCGCGGGCACCGACGGCAGGCCCGACATTGTTGGCCACATCGTTGGCGCCGATATTGAGCGCCATATAGGCGCCTACGGCAGCTGCCGCGATAATGACGAGCGCACCCGGCTCGCCAAACACATAAAAGCCGGCAAAAATCGAGGCGAGCGCAAGGAAA
This sequence comes from Chelativorans multitrophicus, assembly GCF_011317445.1. Classification (GTDB taxonomy): domain Bacteria; phylum Pseudomonadota; class Alphaproteobacteria; order Rhizobiales; family Rhizobiaceae; genus Chelativorans; species Chelativorans multitrophicus. The sequence continues at coordinate 216,883 of NZ_JAAAPL010000001.1, read as the reverse complement.
AGCAGGGCAAGGCCCGGCCCCACAAGACCCCGCGCGAGGATGCTTGCCGCTTCCTCGACATAGACGAATTTGTTCAAGTCTTTGTCGAGTGTTTCTTTTTTCGGCTGGATCGGCGTGTCGGTCATTGGCGGCTTTGAATCAATGGCATCCGCGTCATAACCGCGTCGCCCCCTCGTTTGGTCCGCCTAGGCAATAATGAACGAAGGCGCGAACGCCAACGCAGAAAAAGGGCAAACGGTCTCTCAGGCCGTTATTTTTCGTGGATTACCTTCAAAGGCGCCGATCAAACGGGAAAGATCGGGCTCTACGACCAGCAGCGCCGCCTCTTCCGGCACGAACCAGCGGCGGGCCCGCTGCGTTTTCTCAGGCCAGCGCTTGACCTCGCGTTTTACCTCAAGCGGAAATACCGCCACCTCGCAGCGGGACCGGAATCCGGAGGACATCTCCTTGCCGTAGATATAGCGGCCGATCTCGCCCGAGATGGCCCCCTCTACACCGGCTTCCTCCAGCGCCTCTCGCATGGCGGTCTGATCAAGCGCTTCCCGGCCTTCAGGCCAGCCCTTCGGCAATATCCAGCGTCCGGTGTTGCGGCTTGTGATAAGCATCACCTCGACCGTACCGTGCTTGCGCCGCCAAGGCAGGGCTGCGGCCTGGATGCGCGGAGGGTTGCCTCCAAAGAGACGGCGAAACCACTCGATTATGTTGATGCGCTCAAGCCGGCTTATCATTACATTCACACCTCACCATCGGAATGTTTCCAATTGTGAAGATAAGTCGCCGCCGGCTATAGGCAAATAAGCGCCAGGCGATTTCGGCGCGGAAAATCAGCCGATTTCTCCGTCGGCAATAGGTTTTTGATAAGAAAATCCCAAATCCCAGGGAAAATAGATCCAGGTATCCTGTGAAACCTCGGTGACAAAAGTATCTACGAGGGGCCGCCCCTTGGGCTTGGCGTAAACCGTGGCGAAATGGGCCTTGGGCATCATCGCGCGCACAATGGCGGCCGTCTTGCCCGTGTCCGTCAGATCATCGACGATCAGGATGTTTTGCCCGTCCTCCTCGAGAAGGGAGGGAGAAATCTCTTTCAGGACCTTCAGTTCCCCCTGCTCGCTGTAATCGTGATAGGACGCGATGCAGACGGTTTCGATCAGGCGGATGCCCAGTTCGCGTGCAATCACAGCCGCCGGGACAAGCCCGCCGCGCGTGATGCACACGATGGCCTGCCATCGTCCGTTCGTGCCGGCAAGACGCCAGGCGAGCGCGCGGGCATCGCGGTGGAACTGGTCCCAAGAGACGGGAAAGGCTTTTTCTGGAAGGGACATTCGCGCGCACTCCTGAGATGCAGGCCGCTATAGCTGGAATGCGCCGGGAATTAGCCGGAAAAACGGGGAAGTGGCAAGAGCAGCCCTCCTTTCTGGAATTGCGAAGAGATAGCCGCCGCCGACGCGCCATCCTTCGCGCGTTCGGAAGGACTTTCATCAAAAAGCAGAAAAGAAGAGAATTAAAGATTAGGAAGAAATGGATGATGCTATCCTTAGGGTGATATTACTTTAGAGGAATATATGAGAAGATATTTATTATATTCGTTTCTGTGCGCTGGCTTTGCGATATCATCGCCCCCCGCCGGAGCTGACATAATTTCGGTCGCGCCGGACGAGGAACAGTTAAGCGAAACAGCTTTGGCGAAAGTTTTTTTCGTCGGAGAGGTAACCGAGCGGAAAGTAGCGGAACTGGTCTCGGTGCTCGATCGGCTGAACAGCGAGCATAAAGCGCTGCAATCCATTTATCTCTACATCAACAGCCCGGGCGGAGACATGGACAGTGCCCAGGCCGCCTACTGGGCGATCAAGAGTTCGCCTATTCCCGTTATTGCCGTCAACATATCGACCGTGGCCTCGGTCGCGGCGGTGATGTTCTGCGGGGCAGCCGAAAGAGCGGCCTTTCCAAATACGTACTTCATCCTCAAGCCCGCCAGCGTCACTTTGCCGGAAATGTCCATGCAGCCCGTTCATTTCGAGCTCTCAAGAGAGTTGCTGAAGTCATACAACGAAGTTTTTGAAAGCGTGTATCGCGAATGCACGAGCCTTTCTGCCGACGAAATATCGGCCGTTATCGAAAGTGAAGACAACAGGCTGTTGGTGCGCGCCAGCGAAGCGCGTGAGAAGGGGATCATTTCCTCGGAAATGAGGGAGATAGTTGTCTCTCCCCTATCATACACGATCCTCGACAGGGAGGATCTGGACGTCAGGTTTCGATCGCGTGATTGAGAACGGTGATATAGATGAAATTTTTATATGTAGTTATTGGTGCCGTATTGGCCTCTATTGTGTGGTTTGCCTTTGGGGAAATGAAGGAAGAGACAGAAAGCGAGAAATTCGCAAAGGTAATTTTCACTGGGTTGGTTACGGAGAGTTCTGTTAACGATCTCATATCGACAATCGATGAGATCAATCAACAATATGGTGATCTTGAAAAGATCTATTTGTACATCCGCAGTTGGGGTGGCAACGCCGATGCAGGAGATGCCGCATATTGGATCATCAGGAGCAGCCGCACACCCATTACGACCGTCAATCTCGCTTATGTGGGTTCAGCGGCGTCGGTTATGTTCTGCGGCGGCCGTGAACGGCTTTCGTTGGAGTATGGCACATTTCTTCTTCATCCACCGATTTCTTCTTCATCCACCGGCATTGATGGTGCAGGAGGCGCCCTGGACGGTGGATGAGTTGCGGCAGATGGATGAAATGATCAACATATCCGCGAACTTCAGCACCGAAGCCTATAAAACCTGCACCTCGATGCCGGAAGAGGAAATCAGGGCGATTTCCTATTCCGAAAATCAGAGGCTTGTCCTAACGGCCGAACAAGCAAGGGAGAAGGGCCTCATTTCGGGCACGGTGGACGGGATTATCGATACATCGATTTCCTATGTGGTCAGCGATTAGACGACCTGAACTATTTTGCCTGGGCTTCGAGCCATTCGAGCATTTCCGCAATCTCCTGCTCTTGTGCGGCGATGACCTTTTGCGCGAGTTCCTTGGCCCAAGGGTCGTCGCCATGGTCGAGTTCTGCCTTCGCCATCGCGATGGCTCCTTTGTGGTGGGGGATCATGCCGCAAACGAAGGCGACGTCGATGTCCGGCGCCATCATGGCCATCCCCATCTCGTTCATGGCGGCCATGGATTCGATGAGGGCCTTGCGGCCTTCATCGAGACCGTCGGGTGATGGCGGCATGGCATGTGCCTGAGCGGAATTCGCGGCCTCGCTTTTGCAGATTGCCGGAAGCTCGGCGCTTGATGCAGCCGGCGCTGCGCCGTGGCCGGCATGGGTATCCTGAGCGTAGCCTGGCGCTGTCAGCAAAGCGATGATGGCGGTCGAAAGAAGAATTGCGCGCACGAAGGTCTCCTGCTTCATCAACGAAGGAATTTGAGTATAGGAATGCCGTCATCCTTGCTCAATGCGACAACAGCGTCGGTGTGACCATAGACCGGAGCGTGCCGCGCGTCACTCCACCGAAGACGAACTCGCTAAGGCGCGAGCGGCCGAACGCCCCCATAACCAGGAGATCGGCGCCTGATTCGGCAAGGCGGTTGGCGATGACATCCCCGTGCGAACGCCCGTCCGAAGGCTCGGCCTTGAGCGTCACATCGATCCCATGCCGCGCCAGCGCCTGTGCAATGGCCGACCCCGCCATCGCCGCATCCTGGTCCATGGTATCGCGCGCATCGACGCTGAGCACCTCGACCTTGCCGGCCTCCCTCATCAGCGGCAGAGCGTCAAAAGCGGCACGTGCGGCCTCCTTGCTGCCGTTCCACGCCAATAGAACCTGGCCGAACGGACTTGAGCGGCCGGAAAAAGTGTAGGGGACGAGAAGCAGCGGGCGGCCGGTGTTGAAAAGAAGGGTCTCCACGTCGGACATGCGCACCGATTCGGCATTGGGATCGTTCTGCTGCGCGATCACCAGATCAGCCGTCCGCGCGCTCTCGATGCCCGAAACGGCCGAATCGCCGGAGACATTATCGAAGCTGCGCCATTCATAGGCTACGCCCTCAGCCTCCGCACGCTCGCGGAAGAATGTCTTCAGCTCCTTGTGACGCTCCAGCGCATCCTCCTGGAAAGCGGGGGTCATCTCGACGATGGAACCGCCAAGCGGCGAGACGACGGGCATGGGGATCGCCTCGGCATGAAGGCCGATCACATGGCTACCGTGACGCGCCGCCATAGGCAGGGCGAAGTCCAGAACCCGCGGAGCATCCGTGCGGTTCTGCAGAATCACAAGCATCGTCTTGTAGGTCATCGAAGCCTCCTTTGCTCTGCCTCGCCCGCAAAGAGAGAATGGGCAGGTCTCAATTGCGTTGCAAGAGGCGCTCGATCATCTCCTCGACGGAGGATTTGGCTGCCTGGAGAGCTTCCTCGGAACGCGAGCGTATCACCAGCTCCGTCCAGAATTTGCCTTCTATATATCGGGGATATGAGCCGATAATCGTGTCGGGATGGGCCTTCTGGATCTCTCCCAATGGCCCGCCGATGGTGCCTTCGGGAAGGGGGGAGGGCACGGAGACAGAGAGAAGCTTGGCGCCGGTTCTGAGCGTCGGAATGACATTTTCAAGCATCGCCTGGAAGACCGACGGGACGCCGGCCATCACGAAGACGTTGCCGATCGAGAAACCGGGTGCCACGGACACCGGATTGTGGATGTGTGCTGCGCCGCGAGGCATGCGCGCCATGCGCTTACGCGCTTCCGAGAACTCGATGCCGCGCGATGCGTAGTATTCGCCCAGCAGCCGAAGAGCCTGATCGTCATATTCGCAGGGAACGCCGAAGGCGGCGGAGATCGCGTCGGCGGTGATGTCGTCATGGGTGGGGCCGATGCCGCCGGTGGTGAAGACATAAGTGCAGCGGCCGCGCAGCACATTGACGGCCTCGACGATGGCGGCCTGCTCGTCTGGAACGATGCGCACTTCCCGAAGGTCGATCCCGACGGCCGTCATCCTGTCCGCCAGATGGCCGATATTGCTGTCCCTCGTGCGGCCTGAAAGAATCTCGTCGCCGATGACGGTCATTGCGGCCGTGACAATCTCACCCATGGTTTCCCTTTCTTTCACGCCCGCCAGGTAGCCGCGAGCATTTCGCTCGGCAATGGATAGTGAACACTGTGTCCGGATCGAAGGCGTTTAATTTCTCTGAGCACCGACTAATTCAAAGGACGAAGGCGATGTTACGCCAATTATTCAGGAGCTAATCAGTATGGCTAAGATCCTCGTTCTTTACTACTCCAGCTGGGGCCACATGGAAGCCATGGCGATGGCTGCTGCCAGAGGCGCCGGTGAAGCCGGTGCCAATGTGACCATCAAGCGCGTTCCCGAGCTCGTGCCCGAGGAAGTCGCGAGGAAAGCGCACTACAAGCTGGAGCAGGAAGCCCAGATCGCTACCCCTCTGGAGCTTGCCGATTATGACGGTTTCATCTTCGGTGTTTCCACCCGCTATGGCATGATGTCGTCGCAGCTGAAGAACTTCCTCGATCAAACGGGGCCGCTTTGGGCCGCGGGAAAACTGGTCAACAAGCCGGCGACGGTGATGGTTTCGACAGCCACCCAGCATGGCGGAGCCGAAATCGCGCTCGCCTCGACCCAGCTCGCGCTGCAGCATCATGGCATGATTATCGTTCCGCTTTCCTATGCCTATCAGGGACAGTCGGGCAATGACACGGTTCGGGGCGGCGCTCCGTACGGCATGACGACAACCAGCGACACAGACGGCTCGCGCATGCCCTCCGCACAGGAGCTGGAAGGCGCGAGATTCCAGGGCAAAAGGCTGGCGGAGATTACAGCCAAGCTTGTACGTTGATTGTGCCGAAGCGGGCGCCTCCGCCCGCTTCCTGCACTTTGCTGAATGCAACTATGCTACGGCGCGGCTGACATCCGCGCCGCTTTTTTCTGTGGGGGATGAGATTCCGTGTCGGGCGATAAAAAAGAATGATTGACGTTTCCCTCCGAAGCACCGAGAAACGGGCCGCGCGGACGTGGCGGAACTGGTAGACGCAAGGGACTTAAAATCCCTCGGGCTTCGCCCGTGCGGGTTCGATTCCCGCCGTCCGCACCACGCTTTATAAGCGGCGCCGGCGAAGGCATTCAAAGCTAAATCTGATCAATTGCAACTGGAGCGATGCCGTCAAAGGTTGCTTTTGACCGCCCGCAGCCTGCCCCAGGCATTCGCGTGAGCTCCATCTGCTGCGGCAGTGTTAATATTTCAGTTGAACGTGACTGTTAAGCTCCAGAAAGCGGGTTATCTGTCCGCCGACCTTGGGGAGGTCAGAAATGTGGGGCTGTTTTAGGGGCACTCTTTCCAGAAGAGCGCAAGAGTCTGCGCCGGGAAAAGATATAGGCGATCCTCGCGACTGCCGGCCGGCAGGCTTGGCCTGGAGAGGTCCGGCAACCGATCTTGGCCGGAACTGTCGAGGTTCGGCGGCCGTGGAGTTTGCGCTGGTCGCTCCGGTCCTCGTCCTCCTCTTTACGGGGATGATCGCATACGGCATCTATTTTGGGGCCATGCACTCGCTGCAGCAGTTGGCTGCGGATGCAGCCCGGGCCTCCCTTGCCGGGCTCAATGATGCCGAGCGGACAGACCTCGTCGCGCGTTTTCTCGACGAGAATGCAAGCGGCTATGCTTTCATCGATCCGCGCAAGCTCGACGTGGAGACCGTCAGCAATCCAACCGGCACGCAATTTGTCGTCCGCCTGCGCTACGACGCGAAAGACCTGCCAATCTGGACCTTGTTTAAAGATTTGCCTTTGCCCGGCAAGCAGATGTCGCGAACATCGACAATCAGGGTCGGAGGCATTTGATGATGGCCAGGATTGCCGGCAGGGCTGTCCAAGCCCTGAGGGATCGCTCCGGAAATGTGGCCGTCATGGCCGGGCTTCTTTTTCCCGTAATGCTTCTTGGGGCGGTTTTCGGCGTCGACCAGGGCTCTCTCTACCTTGAGCGCAGGGAAGCGCAGGCCCTGACGGACCTGGCAGCCGTTACTGCGGTGGCAAACATCTCTCGTGCAAACGCCGCAGCGGCTTTGACCATGGCCGATAACAGGCAAGGGAACGTGCAACTGATCGATCGGGCAACACTGTCCACACCGATGGCGGCAGGGACGGGTGCACAAATGCTCGTTGAACCCGGCCGATATAGCGCAGATCCCTCAACGGAATCGCCATGGCGATTCACGCCGGGGGCCGAGCCCGCCAACGCCGTGCGCGTGACCTTCCGAAAAAAGGGAAAGCTGTATTTCGGCGCAGGCTTCTTCGAGCCGCCGGTCATAACGACCACGGGCATCGCCGCGGCAAGGGCCGAAGCGGCATTTTCGATCGGATCGCGCCTGTTGAGCGCCAACACGGAGACGTCGATCCTGAACCCGGTCCTCGGTGAATTGCTGGGCGTGAAACTGAACCTCAAATTGATGGATTACGAGGCGCTGGCGAACGCCGATATCCAGGCGCTCACCTTTCTCGAGGAACTTGCAACGGAAATCGGTCTGACTGCCGGAACCTATGACGATGTGCTCGCGGCCGAGGTGACGCTGGGACAAGTGCTGCGCGCGGTCGCCGCCAGCACGAGCCACAGCGCGGCGCGTCAGTTCGTGCTGCAGCTTGCAAGCGGCACCAGGACCGGCAGCCTCAAGGTGCCGCTCTCATATCTGCTCGATCTCGGAAATCTCGGGCGGCTGGCAATTGGCGAGCAAGCGCCGGGAATCGAGGCCGTGATCGGTATCCTGGACCTGGTGAGCGCTGCAACCGCGGTGGCGAATCGAAACGAGCAGGTGAATGTCCAGCTCGGAGCGTTCTTGAACGTGGCTGGCGCCTCCGTAAAGATCGCGATCGGTGAGCCGCCGCTGAACACGCCCTGGTTTGCGGTGGGAGAAGCGGGAACCCTCGTGCGGACGGCGCAGACACGGCTCTATCTCGAGCTTAGCGTCAGTCTTCCGGGATTGGCGAACGCCAAATTGCCGCTCTATCTGGAGCTTGCCTTCGCCGAAGCCAAACTGCGCGAGGTGACATGTTCTCCAGGCGGCGTTTCGCGCGTCGCGATCGATGCGCGCCCCGGCATCCTTGAAGCCTGGATTGGCCAGGTCGACCCATCGCAGCTCAAGAGGTTCGACCGCAAACCAACGGTACAGGAGGTGCAGTTGGCGACGGTCAACCTGCCGCTCCTGCCAACTATAGCGGTCAAGGGGAGGGCACACCTTCAGACGGCGGACGAAACTGCACAAACCTTGATCTTCGATAAGCGGGAGATCGAAGGACGCGTTCTGAAGACGGCCTATTCCACGACCCTTGCCGGCCCGTTATTCTCGTCGCTTCTCGGCAATCTCAAGTTCAATACGGAACCGAAGATTCTAGGCGGTGTCATCGACCCGGTTCTGACAGGCCTCTCCCAGACGCTTGCGGGCTTCGGTAGCGTCATCGATCCGATCCTCTTCAATGTTTTGACGGCGCTCGGCGTCCGTCTGGGCGAGGCCGATATCCGCGTGAATGGAGCGTCATGCAGCCGAGCAACGCTCGTCAACTAAGGTCCTTCCGCCCGGGCGGTCACTCCTCGATTTCCGGCTCCGGCCGCGAACGGCGGAAGCGGCCGAAGGTGTAGCCCATCTCGACCGCCTGATTTCCAAACTTCGCCCTGAGCGCATCGATCGCGCCCTCTGCCAGCGCCCGCTTATGGGAAAGGCGGTCGACAAGGTCCGGCGGGTCGGCTTTGGCGGCGTCCGTCAGATCGCTGACGCCGATGCCGATCAGGCGGAAGAACGTGCCGTCCGCCTCGCGCTTGAGCATGTCCAATCCCGTGGAAAAGATCCGGTCGGCAAGACGAGTGGGATCGGCAAGCTGCCGGTTGCGCGTACGGATGCGGAAATCAGCCGTTTTCAGCTTCAGAACCACGGTCCGTCCTGCGATGCCCGCCTTCTTTAGCCGCGTGGAAACACGTTCACTTAATGCTCGAAGAACCGGCACCAACTCCTCGAAAGAAGAGATATCTTTGTCAAAGGTGGTTTCGGACGAAACGCTCTTTGCCTCGTTGCGCGGCTGAACGGCTCGCGCATCTTCGCCGCGCGAGAGCCGGTAGAGCCGGTCGCCCATGATGCCGTAGCGGCGCATGAGATCGCCGCGTTCCATGTGCTGCAACTGGCCGATGGTGCGGATGCCATCGGCGGCAAGCGTGGCCGCGAAGGCCTTGCCGACGCCCCAGATCGTGGTGACCGGCTGCCCGGCGAGGAAGGAGAGCGCTTCCGCCCGGCCGATGACGGAAAAGCCGCGCGGCTTGTCGAGATCGGAGGCGACCTTCGCCAGGAATTTGCAATAGGATAGGCCGACCGAGACGGTGATTCCGATCTCCCGTTCCACTTCCCTGGCGAAACGCGCCAGCACGAAAGCGGGCAAGGCGCCATGCAGCCGCTCGGTGCCTGCGAGGTCGAGGAAGGCCTCATCGATCGACAGCGGCTCCACCATAGGGGTGAGCGCCTGCATCATTTCGCGGACCTCTCGTCCCACGCGCACATATTTTTCCATGTCCGGCTTGATGACAATCGCGTGAGGACATGCCTCCAGCGCTTTGAACATGGGCATGGCCGAGCGCACGCCATGAATGCGGGCGATGTAGCACGCGGTAGAAACCACGCCGCGCTTGCCGCCACCGATGATCACTGGCTTGTCGCGCAACTCCTGATTGTCTCGCTTCTCGACCGCGGCATAGAACGCGTCGCAGTCGACATGGGCGATTGAAAGGCTGCAAAGCTCCTCGTGCCGCACCATGCGAGGGCTGCCGCACGCCTTGCAGCGCCGCTCGCCAACTCCGGCACCGGTAAGGCAATCGCGGCAGAGGCTTTGCAGAGGAGCGTTGACAGCCATGGATCATTATGGGAACATAAGAAGAACAAAATCATAGAACAATGCGCATTGCCATACAAGCGGTGGAGAGAAACGTGACGGTCACCATCGTCCCGTTGGTGCCGGATCTCTGGCCGGCATTCGAGGATCTGTTTGGGAAGCAGGGCGCCTGCTACGGCTGCTGGTGCACCCATTACCGCCTGCCGCCGGCATCGCGGCGCCAGAACACGGGCGAGCGGAAGAAAGATCATATGCGGGCGCGGGTGGAGGCCGGCCCGCCGCCCGGGCTGCTGCTCTTCGAGGCGGAAAGGGCGGATGGCTGGATGCAAATTGGGCCACGCCTCGATATACCCGAATGGAACAACGGCGGCCGTGTCTCAGCGCCCGCGGAGGATGCGCCGGCCGACGATCCGTCGGTCTGGGCCATATCCTGTTTCTTTATCCGCACAGCCGCCCGCCGGCGCGGTCTAACCCACCAGCTCGTGAGGGCAGGGGTGGACTATGCCCGCGCAAACGGAGCGCGGCTCTTGGAAGCCTGTCCGATACGGGAATCGAAGGATTCGCGGTCGGTCGGGCTTTGTGTCGGCTCGCAGCGTGTATTCGAGAAGGCGGGGTTCACCACCATCGTGGAACGCAAGGCGGGGCGGCCGCTGATGCGCATCGCATTTTAAACAGAATTGGCAGAGGCGGGAAGAAATGGAAGCACGATGGTTGGAGGTGCGTTTGATGGCCTGCTCGCGCGCGGTGCGCTCGGCCGCGGGATCCGATGCCCCCGCGGTGGGATTATGGCTGAATGTCCCAGCGCTCCTCGCCAAAGGGGAGGGTCCTTAAAGCAGTGCTCACATCCCGGGGTTCAAAGCCCTTCGCTTCGCTGAAAGCGGCAAGGGTGGGTTCATGTGCCATCACGAATTGGAGAACGCCGGCGAGGAAACCCGGTTCTTGCGCGGCTTCACGGATCTGGTTCGCTTCGATGCCGGTGATCGCAAGAAAGCGCGGCAGAAGCTGCGGGTCACCGGCAATGAAGGTCAGCGCCTGAACGGCAATGGTTTCGGCTTGCTCGGGACTCATAAAACTCTCCTTCGGCGCAAGTCGGCAATTCGGTCGGGGTGGAACGTGTTTAACCGGGATTTTTGATCCGGTCCACGCGCGTCCTCGCGCATGGATGTCATCGGCACCAAATAGCGGCGCCGAGTTTGGGTGAAGCCCGCGAAATGGCGGCTCGGCAGTGTCTATGAGGATGCCAATTCCGCCAAGTGGGTGCGGCTCGGAAGGCCTATGGAACATCGATGGAATTTGAGCGCGATAATTTTTTCATTCGTAAAGCAAATTGTGCCAAAACACCCTATAAAGGGCCATTCCGGAGCTTCCTCCGGGGCGGTTATCGTCGTGGGGTATCGATGCCGAAAAAAGTCATGATCGTCGAGGACAACGAGCTCAATATGAAGCTCTTCCGCGACCTCATCGAGGCCAGCGGCTACGAAACCGTACGCACGCGCGACGGGCTGCAGGCGTTGGACCTTGCCCGCCGGCACCGGCCGGATCTCATCTTGATGGATATCCAGTTGCCCGAGGTCTCCGGGCTCGAAGTCACGAAATGGCTGAAGGAGGATGACGAGTTGCACTCCATCCCGGTGATCGCGGTGACCGCCTTTGCCATGAAGGGAGACGAGGAGCGCATACGCCAGGGGGGATGCGAAGCCTATATTTCCAAGCCGATCTCGGTGCAGAGCTTTATCGAGACAATCAAATCCTATCTCGGGGACGCCTGATGCGCGCCCAGACTTATTCCAGCGAGAGCGACCGAGCGCTATGACTGCCCGTATCCTTGTGGTGGATGATGTTCCTGCCAATCTGCGCCTGCTGGAGGCACGGCTCCTCGCCGAATATTACGACGTGGTGACCGCCCGTTCGGGACCGGACGCCATCGATATCTGCGAATCAAGCAAGATCGACGTTGTGCTCCTGGACGTGATGATGCCGGGAATGGACGGCTTCGAGGTCTGCCGGCGCTTGAAAGCCGATCCGCTCACGACGCATATCCCCGTGATCATGATCACCGCGCTCGACCAGCCGTCGGATCGCGTCCGCGGCTTGGAGGCCGGAGCCGATGATTTTCTGACGAAGCCAGTCAACGACCTGCAGCTTCTGACGCGTGTAAAGAGCCTAACCAGGCTCAAGGCATTGACGGACGAGCTCAGGCTGCGCGCGGCTACGACGCGCAACATCGGCATTGAGCAGCTGCTGCAGAAGAAGAGTGTCGATGACGAGGAAAAGCCTTCGGTGCTCCTCATCGATGAGGATAAAGCTGCCGGCAGGCAGCTTGCCAGAATGCTGCAGGATCATTTTGCGCTGGATGCCGTCGACGACCCGCAGGAAGGCTTGGTTCGCGCCGCCGAAAGGTCTTACGAGTGCATCATCGTATCGAGCAGCTTTGTTGCCTATGACCCGCTGCGGCTGTGCTCGCAGCTAAGGGCGATGGACCGCACGCGGCTCGTTCCCATCATCCTCTTTGCGGGCGAGGGCGATGAGACAGTGATCATTCGCGGGCTCGAACTGGCGGTGAATGATTATGTGCTGCGCCCGGTGGAACGGCAGGAACTGATCGCGCGGCTGCGCACGCAGATCCGCCGCAAGCGATACAATGACAGCCTGCGCTCCAGTGTCGCCCAGACTGTGGAAATGGCGATCACCGATCCGCTGACCGGCCTTCATAACCGGCGGTATCTTGATAGTCACCTTCAGAGCCTTTTCGACCGCGCGGAGGCCAGGCGCCGTCCGCTTTCGGTCATGATCGTCGATATCGACCGCTTCAAGTCAATCAACGACACCTACGGACATGATGGCGGTGACGCGGTATTGCGCGCGGTGGCCGCGCGGCTGCGCCGGAGCCTGCGTGGGATCGATCTCGTGTGCCGTTACGGCGGTGAAGAATTCGTGGTTGTGATGCCGGAAACGGAACTTTCGATCGCAGAGCGCGTCGGCGAGCGCATCAGGCAGCAGATCGCCGAAGGCGCTTTTTTGCTGGGCGATTCAGCCGGTGCCATTTCTGTCACGGTCAGCATAGGGGTGGCGGCGCTTCTCCAGCCGCAGGATACCGTGGAGGCGCTGATGAAGCGCGCTGATATGGCGCTTTATGAGGCGAAGTCGAGCGGTCGCAATCGGGTGGTCGCACCGGCTGCCTGATCCATAACCGCGCCGGTTCTTAACGGCATTGCGGGCTGGCAAATCAAGCCGAAATGCGTCGGCGTCAGCGGCCAAGTTTCCGAGATGAAGCCCCTGAAGCGCCGCGGCGTCCTTTGGAGCTTTTCACATCTGTATTGAACCATTTTGCCGAAGCCGGTTTGGCTCAAGGCCAGGGATTTGGCGAGGGGGCACTTATCGGCGTATTGTCGAGCCAAAGCCCGATGGAACTGGGTCAAACAGCCCCCACGTTTCCGGCGGGCGCCACTTTGTCGGCCGGCTGGCTGATGTCCAGCATCGCGCTGCGCCGGCCTTACACCATGCTCTCCGAAAGCCGACCTTGACTGTCGAGCCAATCCGCCAACTCGCGTTTCAGGCGAAGGCTGTAGGGAGGCCGTTTACCTTAACGTGAAACAAATCCCGGCCAAGGTTAAGTTACTGTTGATTTTCGTTAAAAGTTGCGTAAATCTCGCAACCACTGGTGGGTGGCTGGACATAATGTACGGTTGCCGCTCAAATACCCCATGATGCTCAGGTCCGCCGCATCTCCTGGGTCCGTGGGGTTGGCCGGTTGGTGCTGGTGTTAGTGGCCTCCTCGTACCGCAGCCAGTTGCCAGCCGGCCCCCAACAGCGCGCCAATCTGCCCTCTCATCTTTTCAATCTTGCTTCGAAGCAACTGCCGGAAAGATCGGGTTGCACCCGGAAAATCCTGATAACAAAAACGGCGCCCCGAGGGCGCCGCTCGACGCGCAGAAAAACGAAGCTTACTTGATCTTCGTTTCTTTGAACTCGACGTGCTTGCGCGCGATCGGATCGTATTTGCGCTTGGTCATCTTGTCCGTCATCGTGCGGCTATTCTTCTTGGTCACGTAGAAGAAGCCGGTATCGGCCGTCGACAGGAGCTTGATCTTGATGGTCGTGGCCTTGGCCATGTCACTTTTCCGTTTCTGGTGATGATCGGCGGCCTGACGGCTGTCGCGGCAGGGCGCTTTGAAAAACTGGCGGCAGACATAACGGCCGCACGTCAAAAGTCAAGTCCGGCGCCGTCATCGCGGACGATGAACGGCAAGGACCGTCAAAGTATAAGCCTCTCAACGCGTTTGCCGCGGACAAAATAGAACGGCACGCCGGCACCTGGCGAAAGCTGCGGGTCGGCCGCGAGCCGTTTTTCCAGATCGTCGAGAACGGTTCGGGTGATGTTCGGGATTTCGAGCTGCATCGCCTCACGAATGGGAACCCAGGCGATTTCCTCCAGCTCATCCGTCGGGCTTTCGGCAAGCTCGACGGCCACATGGTGACGCCAGGCGGCGAGAAAGCGCGTGTCGAAGCGACGCACGCGTCCAGGTGGCGTGATTGCACGGGCGATGAAACGAAGGCCATCGAGTGAAGGGCAGACTCCGTTCGCAACGAAGCCTTGCCAATGCGGGCTTCTGGAAGAGAAAGGCGCTTCCTGCCCTATGAGCAGCCCCGCCTCCTCATAGGTCTCGCGAATGGCCGAGAGCGCGATGGCCTTGGCTCGCGTGGCCGTCGCACGGGACGACACACTGATGAGCTTGACCTCCTCTTCCGGATGAAGGCCGCTTGCGACCGCGATTCGGCCATCGGCCGGATCGGTCCGCCCGCCAGGGAAGACAAAGCGGCCTGGCATGAATTTGTGGCGCCGGTGGCGTCTGCCCATGAGGACGAGGTATTTGCTGCCTCGCCGATCGATAAGGATCAAGGTGGCCGCATCGCGCGGACGCAACGGCTTGGCGCGAGGTGCCGTTCCTATGGCTTCAGCCGCGTCCACCTCGGCCCTTGTTAGATCTTCCATTCGCTGCATGGCGCCGCAGCCTAGATTTCGGGCTTTGTTTCGAGAATTTCCTTCTCTTCGCCGAAGCCGTGCATTCTCAAGGCCCATTGCAGGCCGACAACGGCACCCTTGACGGGGCCGAGCAACAGCAGCGACATGATGACGGTGATCGGCGCCCAAATGGCGAGATGCAGCCAAAGCGGCCATTCGGTCGCCGCCTCGACACCCATGAATGCCCCCACGACCACATGACCGACGATGACGATCACCAGATAGGCTGGCAGGTCGTCCGCACGGTGGTGGATCATCTCCTCGCCGCATTCGGAGCAGCGATCCACCGTCTTGAGGAAGGAGCGGAAGAGGCGCCCCTTGCCGCAATGGGGGCATTTGCCCTGGAACCCGCGCCACATGGCGCGGACAACAGACCGATCGTGCTGTTTCGCATGGGCGCCGCCGCCGAAAACCTGTTCTTCCATCATCGTCTCCTGCCCCTAACCGTGGAGCGGCTTGGGCGTTTCTGGTTCCGGGCCGATCCGCGTCTCGCCTTATGGAAAGATTTGGAGGAACCGGGCAGGCGGGTGGGGCTGGTCAGGACTTCAAAGCGCATGGCACCCGCAAGCGGTGCTACTTCTAGCAGACGAACATCCACGCTGTCGCCGAGCTGATAGCCGCACCCACTGCGCTGCCCGACGAGCGCATGGCGCACCTCGTCAAAGATATAGTAGTCGTCCCCCAGCGACGAAACGGGAACGAAGCCGTCCGCGCCGTATTGAGGCAGGAGCACGAAGAGCCCGGCCTTGGTGACGCCCGAAATCCGCGCGGAAAATTCCTCGTTGATGCGGCCCGCCAGATGCTCGGCGATAAGGCGGTCCACCGTCTCCCGCTCGGCTGCCATGGCGCGTCGTTCGGTCGCCGAGATGAGAGCGGAAACTTCCTCCAGCCGCTCCTCGTCCGCCTCCCTCAAGCCGTCCGGCCCGAAATTCATCGCCGTGATCAAAGCCCGATGCACGATGAGGTCCGCGTAACGGCGGATCGGCGAGGTGAAATGCGCATAGCGGCGCAGGTTGAGCCCGAAATGGCCGATATTCTCGCGGGCATAGATCGCCTGGCTTTGCGAGCGCAGCACCACCTCGTTGACGAGCTGCTCCTGCTCAGTGCCCGCCACATGCGCGAGGATGCGGTTGAACTGCGCCGGCCTCAACGCCGCTCCATGCGCCAGCGAGATTTCCAGGGAGCCAAGGAACTCGCGCAGCGATTCCTGCTTTGCAAGGGAAGGGGCGTCGTGAACGCGGTAGACGAGCGGCTGGCGGACCGATTCCAGTGTTTCAGCCGCCGCCACATTCGCCTGGATCATGAACTCTTCGATGAGCTTGTGCGCATCGAGGCGCGGCGGCACCACCACGCGATCCACCGTGCCATCGGGCTTCAGGATGATTTTCCGTTCAGGCAGGTCCAGTTCCAGCGGCTCGCGCGCTTCCCTGCCGCGCTTGAGCACCGAATAGGCATTCCAGAGCGGGCGAAGCACCGGTTCAAGCAGCGGCCCTGTCTTGTCATCCGGCCGTCCGTCGATCGCCGCCTGGGCCTGTTCGTAGGAAAGGCGCGCCGCGGAGCGCATCATGACACGATGAAAAGAGTGCCCGATCTTGCGGCCGCCCGAGGTAAAGCGCATGCGCACGGCAAGCGCGGGCCTGGCTTCCCCTTCGCGCAGCGAGCACAGGTCGTTCGATATGCGCTCGGGCAGCATCGGCACGACGCGGTCGGGGAAATAAACCGAATTTCCCCTGTTAAGCGCCTCGCGGTCGAGCGCGGAGTCGGGCCGCACATAGCAGGCAACGTCGGCGATCGCGACGGTTACCACCACGCCGCCCGGATTCTTCTCATCCGTGTCGGCCTCGGCATAGACCGCATCGTCATGGTCCTTGGCGTCGGCCGGATCGATGGTCACAAGCGGCAGCTTGCGCCAATCCTCACGTCCTTCAAGCGTGGCCGGCTTGACGCTTTCGGCCTCTTTCACCACGCTTTCCGGAAAAATGTGGGGGATCTCGTGGGCATGGATGGCGATCATCGAGACCGCCTTTTCCGTCGTGATTGACCCCACCACCTCCAGCACCCTCGCGCGCGGCAGGCCGTAGCGCCCTTGCGATAGCGGCTCCACCTCTACGAGATCGCCACTTTTCGCGCCCTTGCGGGAAGCCTCATCCACGACCAGCTCGGGCTGGCGGCGCTCCACCGGCTCTATGCGGAGGGTACCATCAGGCATTTCACGGAAGACCCCGAGCACTGCCCGCCGGCGCTTTTCGAAAAGCTTGACCACCCGGCCGGTATAGGCCGGGCCGCCTTCCTCCTTGCTCGCAAACACGCGGGCGAGCACACGGTCGCCCACGCCGGCTGCGGGGGAGCGGCCGCCCCGCTGCGGGCGGATGGAAACGAGCGGGATGGGACCGTCCTCATCCTCCAGTTCAGCCGGCCGCGCCAGGAGCCCTCCTTCCGCATCCCGCGAGAAAATGTCGAGGACGACCATCGGGGGAAGGGAGCCCGGCCGGGAGAGCCGACGGCGCTTCTGTTTCAGAAGCCCGTCATTTTGCATGTCCCTCAGCATCTCCTTTAGCCAGATGCGGTCGCCGCCCTTCAGCGAAAATGCCTTGGCGATCTCGCGCTTTCCGGCCTGGTCGGGATTTTCGCTGACGAAGCGCAGGATCTCTTCGCGCGAAGGCAGGTGAGGATTGGCGGAAGCACCTTCCCCTCCTGCCGCTTTCGAGTTCTTGCGCGCCAAATCCGTCAGCTCCTCGCCTTGCTTTTCGCCGGCTTCTTGCCCGTCTTTCCCGCCTTGGCAGCGAGGAGTTCCAGCGCCTCCTCGCGGGTCAAAGACATCGGATCCTTGCCCTTGGGCAAAGTAGCGTTCACCTTGCCGACATTGACATAGGGCCCGAAGCGGCCGTCACGCACGGTAATCACTCCACCGTCCGGATGTTCCCCGAGCTCCTTCAAAGCGGCCGGTTTTGCGCGGGCGCCGTTGGTCTTCGCCTGCTTTTCGGCCAGCAGCGAAACAGCGCGGTTGAGGCCGACCGAGAACACATCTTCGACCGTCTCCAGATTCGCATATGTACCGTCATGCAGCAGGAAAGGCCCATAGCGGCCGATGCCGGCGGAAATCATCTTGCCGGTTTCCGGATGCTTGCCGACATCCCGCGGCAGTGAAAGCAGGGCGATGGCCTTCTCATGGTCGAGATCTTCAGGCGTCCAGCCTTTGGGCAGGCCCGCTCGCTTGGCGTCTTTCCCTTCGCCCCTTTGGACGTAAGGCCCGAAGCGGCCGGACCGCAGCGTGATCTCTTCGCCGGTGAAGGGATCGGTGCCCAGCACCTTGTTCCCATTGAGGCCTGCTTCCGCCTCGCCATTTTCCGCCGGGTTCTCGCCAAGCTGGCGCGTATAGTCGCATTCCGGGTAGTTGGAACAGCCGACAAAGGCACCGTATCGTCCAAGCTTCAGTGAAAGCTTGCCGGCTCCGCATTTGGGGCAGATGCGCGGATCGCCACCATCCTCACGCGTCGGAAAGACGAGCGGCGCCAGTTCCTCGTTCAGGGCGTCGAGCACATCGGTAACGCGCAGCTCCTTGATATCCCCGACGGCGGCGGAAAAGTCCTTCCAGAAATCGCGCAACACCTGTTTCCACGAAAGCTTACCGTCCGAGATTTCATCCAGCTTTTCCTCAAGGTCGGCCGTGAAATCATATTCCACATAACGGCGGAAGAAGTTCTCAAGGAAAGCCGTAACGATACGGCCCTTGGCCTGCGGTACGAGCTTGCGCCTCTCATTGGAGACATAGCCGCGATCGTCCAGCGTCTTCAGGATAGCCGCATAGGTGGAGGGCCGGCCGATGCCGAGTTCCTCGAGCTTCTTGATAAGCGAAGCTTCCGAATAGCGCGGCGGCGGCTCGGTTGTGTGCTTGGTGACATTGACCGAGTTGCGCTTCAGCGCCTCGCCGCTGTTGATCTCCGGAAGGCGACGGTCCTCCTCGTCCTGGGAGTCCTCGTCCTTCACCTCGGCATAGGCCGCAAGAAAGCCGTCAAAGCGGACGACGGAGCCCACCGCCCGTAGTCCCGCCGCGCGGCCAGCGCCCGAAGCCTCGATCTCGACAGTGGTCCGCTCGATCTCCGCCGCCTCCATCTGGCTGGCGATGGCGCGCTTCCAGATCATCTCGTAAAGCCTGGCCTGGTCGGAATCGAGGTATTTGCGCACCTCGTCCGGCGTGCGGGAGAAGTCGGTCGGGCGGATCGCCTCGTGCGCTTCCTGCGCGTTCTTGGCCTTGCTCGAATAATGGCGCGGCTTTTCGGGCAGGTATCGCGGGCCGAAAGTGTTGGATACGGCGGAACGGGCCGCTTCGATGGCCTCGGGCGCCATCTGCACCCCATCCGTACGCATATAGGTGATGAGGCCGGTGGTTTCCCCGCCGATCTCGACGCCTTCATAGAGCCGCTGGGCGACCTGCATGGTGCGCGAGGCAGAAAAGCTCAGCCGTGAGGAGGCGGCCTGCTGCAGCGTGGATGTTGTGAACGGCGGGCCAGGGTTGCGGCGCGTCGGCTTCGCCTCGACCGAAAGCACCCGATAGGCCGCACCGTCGAGCAGCGCCTTGATCGAGTCCGCTTCTTCCTGACTTTTGATGTCGAGCTTCTGCAGCCTCTTGCCGTCCAGCGTGGTAAGCCGGGCCTCGAAGCTATCGCCACGCGGCGTGTCGAGAAGGGCGGCGATCTGCCAGTAATCCTCGCGCACGAAGCGCTCGATCTCCGCCTCGCGGTCGCAAACGAGGCGCAGCGCCACGGACTGGACGCGGCCGGCCGAGCGGGCGCCCGGCAGCTTGCGCCAGAGGACCGGAGAAAGCGTGAAGCCCACGAGGTAATCGAGCGCGCGACGGGCGAGATAGGCGTCTACCAGCGAAGCGTCGACCTCGCGCGGGGAGGCCATCGCGTCGAGGATCGCTTTCTTGGTGATGGCGTTGAAGACCACGCGGCGGACCGGCTTGTCCTTGAGCGCCCGCTTCTGGCGCAGAACTTCCAGAACATGCCAGGAGATGGCTTCGCCTTCGCGGTCGGGGTCGGTGGCGAGGATCAGGCCGTCGGCGTCCTTGACCGCCTTTGCAATGTCGGCAAGCCTCTTGGCCGAGGGGCTGTCGACCTCCCAGGACATGGCGAAGTCTTCTTCCGGGCGGACGGAGCCATCCTTAGCCGGGAGATCGCGGACATGGCCGAAGGAAGCCAGGACCTTGTAATCCTTCCCCAGATATTTGTTGATAGTTTTCGCCTTTGCAGGCGATTCGACGACGACGACATCCATTTCGCTGGCAATACCTTGGTTAAATGCCGCGGTCTGCGCCGCGGTTGGCCCCGAATACGGCGATCCGGCAGCACGTGACATGGCCGCGCTTGTCGCTGCGGTCAAGGCCCCCCGGTGAAATTGCGATATTCGGCACCGGCGGTGTCAATCGGGCTGCATGGCCTTCCAGCCCTTTATTTCAACATAACGGCCGGATGTGCTCGCCTTGAATAAAAGGCGAGCGACTGGGGAGCACGGACGGAGATGAAGGGGTGGTGTCACAAATCCCGATGGGGTGGGGCAGCCCATTGCGAGTAAGCGAAAAGGAGCGAGACCGCATGGGACCGTCGCATACAAACCAACGGGCCGAAACGTTGGAATATATACAGGAGATACTGGAACAGCTCTGCCTTTTGGCACGGCAGCAGGATTGCGAGTTGCTTGGCTATCTCATCGAGATGGCAACGATAGAGACCGGTGACCTGCTTCGGGCCAGCCAGGAGCCTTCTTTAAGCGCGGACGGTTCAAGACTCCGGCGGTAGAAGCGAGACCTTGCCTCCGGCATGGCGTTCGAGCCTGCCGGCAAGGTCCAGTTCCAGCAGAACGAGGAGAACCTGCGCCGCGGGCAAGCCGGTGTGATGGATAATCTCATCCACGGCGACGGGAGCGGCGCCCAACGCTTGGAGAATAAGGCTCCGCTCGTTCTCACCGGGATCGGGGGTAGCAGAAAGATCGGGCGTTTCTTCCAGGTCCGCCGTCGACGGCGGCAATCTGCCGATGAGCGGCGCGACGGCGGTCAGTATGTCCCCGCTCTCGGTAACGAGGATGGCGCCTTCCTTCAGAAGTTTGTTGGTGCCCGCCGCACGGGGATCGAGGGGCGAGCCGGGGATGGCAAAGACGAGCCGCCCCATCTCGTTGGCGAGCCGCGCGCTGATCAGAGATCCGGAGCGGTGTGCCGCCTCCACCACCAGGAGCCCATAGGAAACGCCGGCGACGAGGCGGTTGCGACGGGGAAAATCCCGTGCTCGCGGCGCCCAGCCGAACGGCATTTCCGTCAGCACCACGCCGCGTTCCCCGATCGCGCGGAAAAGCCCGTCGTTCTCGGGCGGGTAGGGGCGGTCAAGGCCGCCGGCGAGAACCGCCACAGTGCCCGTCTCTAGGCTTCCCTGATGGGCGGCGGCATCGATCCCGCGTGCGAGCCCCGAGGCGATGACATAGCCGGCGCGGCCGAGCTCGATCGCCATGCGCTGCGCCAGCTTGACGGCGGCGAGCGAGGCGTTGCGGGCACCGACGATGGCGAGCATCGGCTGGCGCAGCAGATTGAGATGCCCCTTCGCGGCGATGATCGGCGGAGGATTGTCGACAGCCGCCAGAAGCGGGGGATAGTGGGCTTCGCCAAGCGCGATGAATTGCGCGCCCATGCGGGCCGCTGCCGCGATTTCCGCGTCGATTTCCTCTTCCGAGCGGATCCTGACCTGCCGCGCGCCGCCGCGGCGGGCAAGCTCGGGCAGTGCTTTCAATGCCTCCTCAGCCGAACCGAACCGGTTGATCAGCATCCGGAAGGTGGCAGGCCCGACATTCTCCGTGCGGATGAGGCGCAGCCAGGCCTGGCGCTGCCGGTCATCCAGTTTCGGGCCGCCCGCCGGCGGCGCAGCGGTCATCCCTTCGCTCCGATGCGCGATTCGTTCCCCTGTATCAGCCGCTGGATATTGGCCCGGTGCTTCAGAAAGACGAGAAGGCTGAGGACGGTGAAAAGCTGCGCGGGCAGCAAATACCCCATCAGGTAAAGCGCGAGCGGCACGCAAATCGCCGCCACCAGGGCGGCGAGCGACGAATAGCGGGTGACGAAGGCAATCAGAAGCCAGGCGATAGCAAAGACCAGCGCTCCCGGCCAGGCAATCGCGACGAGCACACCGAGATAAGTCGCGACGCCTTTGCCGCCCCTAAAGCCGATCCAGACGGGAAAGAGGTGGCCGAGAAAAGCGCCTAAACCGGCCGCGACCGCGGCTTCCTGGCCGTAAACGCCCGCCAGCAGCACGGCTGCGGTCCCCTTGAGGGCGTCGAGGAGAAGCGTAAGCGCGGCGAGGCCCTTCCGGCCCGTTCGAAGCACATTGGTCGCCCCAATATTGCCGGACCCGATCTTGCGGACATCTCCAAGACCCGCCGCGCGTGTGATGATGACGCCGAAGGGGATTGAGCCGAGAAGATAACCCCAAAGAACCGCGGCCAATAATAGTGGCAGCGAAGCCGACCAGCCCGTCATATCCATTCGCCCTCCCCAGAATCAGGTTGTGAATACTGTGGAGCCTGCAACCATGGTTTGCAATACTCGGCCTTGCATCCGCGCCTCCTCGAAGGAGGTGTTCTTCGAGAGCGAGCGGATATTTTCCTCTCGCACGATCCATGGCGCATCGAGGTCGACAAGAATGAGATCGGCCGGCGCACCCGGCTTCAAACTTCCCCCCGGCAGGCCGAAGAGGCGGGCGGGTGCAGTAGACAGCGCCTCGACAAGGCGAAGAAGCGGCACATCGCCGGAATGGTAGAGCCGCAAGGCGGCCGAAAGAAAAGTTTCGAGCCCGATTGCACCGACCGCGGCGTCGGAAAAAGGAAGACGCTTCGTGTCCACGTCCTGCGGGTCGTGAGCCGAATGGATCACGTCGATGGTCCCGTCCTTGACGGCTTCGACCATCGCCAGGCGATCTTCTTCGCAGCGTAGCGGAGGCGAGAGCCGGAAGAAGGTCCGGTATTCGCCCACATCGTTCTCGTTCAGGCAGAGATTGTTGATGCTGACCCCAGCCGTGGCCCGCGTGCCCTCGTCCTTTGCGCGTTTGACCGCCGCCGACGACATGGCGGTCGAAATCTCGGCGGCGTGATAGCGGCTCTGGGTGAGGGCGGCCAGCATCAGGTCACGGCTCAGCGGAATGGCCTCGGCCTCGCGAGGAATGCCGGGAAGGCCCAGCCAACTTGCAAGCAATCCTTCGTTCATGACGCCAGAGGAGCCGAGATCCGGGTCCTGCGTCGAATGGGAAATCACCATGTCCATGTCGCGCGCATAAGTAAGCGCCCGGCGCATGACGAGGGAATCTGCGATCGTGTGGCGGCCTTCAGTGACCATTACCGCGCCGGCATCGCGCAGCAGGCCAAACTCGCTCATTTCGTGTCCCGCCAGCCCCTTCGTGATGGCGGCGGCGGGGAAAATATTGACACAGGATGTCTCCCGCGCGGTCCGCAGCACGAATTCCACCAGCGCCACATCATCGATCACGGGCGAGGTGTCCGGCATCATGATGATGGAGGTTACGCCGCCCGCCGCGGCTGCGCGGCCCGCCGAGGCGATGGTCTCGCGGTGCTCCGCACCGGGTTCGCCGATGAAGACGCGAGAATCAACAAGACCGGGGAGAATGGCCTTGCCGCCGCAGTTGACCACCGAGGCGCCGTCGGGATGTCCCTGATTTTGTGCGGACGCGCCGGAGGCGACGATGTTTTCGCCATCGACGATCAGCGTGCCGATTTCGTCGAGACCGCGCGAGGGGTCGACCAGGCGTGCGTTGGTGAAGACGGTGACGCTCATGCTCCGTCCCCGTTGCGGCGCGGATCGAGCAGGGCTTCCATCACCGCCATGCGTACGGCAACGCCCATCTCCACCTGTTCCTGGATCACGCTTTGCGGACCGTCAGCCACTTCCGAAGCGATCTCGACTCCGCGGTTCATCGGTCCGGGATGCATGACCAGCGCATCCTCCTTGGCGGCTTTGAGCTTTTCGGCATCGAGGCCGAAGAAGCGGAAATATTCCCGCACGGAAGGCACGAAGGTGCCGGCCATGCGCTCGCGCTGGAGCCTCAGCATCATCACAACATCGGCCCCGGCAAGCCCTTCGCCCATTTTCGTGAAGGGCTCGACCCCCATCTGGCCGATGCCGGAGGGCAGAAGGGTGGAAGGGGCAATGACGCGCACACGCGCGCCGAGCGCGTTGAGAAGAAGGATGTTTGATCGCGCGACGCGCGAGTGGAGAACGTCACCGCAGATCGCGACGACGAGCCCAGCGATGCTGCCTTTCTTGCGGCGTATGGTGAGCGCGTCGAGAAGGGCCTGCGTGGGGTGTTCATGCGCGCCGTCGCCAGCATTCACCACCGAGCAGCCTACCTTCTGCGCAAGCAGCGCCGCCGCGCCCGCCGCGGAATGGCGAACCACAAGGATATCAGGCCGCATGGCGTTGAGCGTCATCGCCGTATCGAGAAGCGTCTCGCCCTTTTTGGTCGAGGAGCTTGCGACCGACATGTTCATGACATCGGCTCCAAGCCGCTTCCCCGCCAGCTCGAAGGAAGACTGGGTCCGGGTGGATGCCTCAAAGAAGAGATTGATCTGGGTGCGCCCGCGCAAGGTGGCGAGCTTCTTTTCCGGCCGCCGCGAGATCGCAACGGCAGCGTCGGCCCGCTCGAGCAGGAGCTCGATATCGGCGGGCGAAAGGCCCTTGATGCCCAGGAGGTGGGGGTGAGGGAAGAGGGGAAAGCCCGGCGCGTCAGTCATCTTGAAGCGCTGCTATAGGCCCGCAGCGCCCGGGCCGCAAGCACCGAAAACCCTGTGCGCAGTTTCTTCCCGCCATTTTGTGCGGGAAAGAAAAAGAGATAAGGCATTCTGTTGACATGGACCATATATCAGAATCGGCCGTTTCTTTCATAACATCCGGGTTCGCCGCCTCGGAGGAGGTGTCATGAAGAATGAAGAGGTGCTGAACCAGCCGCCGCCGATAAGCGGCACGAACGCGTGGCGCGGCGATCCCTTGCTGGTGCAGCTTTGTGAGCGTTTCTCCGAGCCCGTCCGAAAGGACGTTGAGCAGCTCGGCCGTTTCGTGCGGACGCAAGAAGCGCAAGAGCTGGCGCGGCTCGCAAACACCGAGCTCCCCGTTCTCAAGACCCATGACCGATATGGCTTCCGCGTGGATCAGGTGGAATATCATCCCGCCTATCACGCCTTGATGCGGCGGTCCGCAAGTGCGGGCCTCCATTCCTCCATCTGGGAGGACGGTGAGGACGAGAAGGGCCAGCGTCATCAGGCGCGGGCAGCGCGATTCTATCTGACGGCGCAGCTGGAATGCGGCCATCTGTGCCCGATGACCATGACGAGTGCGGCTCTCGCCGCGCTCATGTCAAACCCGGCGCTTTTCCGCGCCTGGGCGCCACGTGTGATCGCGCGCAAATATGACAACGCTAACAGGCCCGCCGCCCAGAAGCAGGGCGTCACGCTCGGCATGGGCATGACGGAAAAGCAGGGCGGCACCGATGTGCGCGCGAATACGACCAGAGCCGAACCGGCCGGAGAAGGGCTTTATCGTCTCAACGGCCACAAGTGGTTCATGTCCGCGCCCATGAGCGACGGATTCCTGGTTCTGGCACAGGCGGAGGAGGGCCTTTCCTGCTTTCTGCTGCCGAGGGTCACCGATGACGGCGCGACCAACGGCTTTCGTTTTCAAAGGCTGAAAGACAAGCTCGGCAACCGTTCGAACGCCTCCTCGGAGGTCGAATTCGAGGGAGCGCTCGGCTATCTCGTCGGCGAGCCCGGCGCGGGCATACGCACCATCATGGACATGGTCACGCTGACGCGGCTCGACTGCGCGCTTGCCTCTTCAGGGCTGATGCGGGCGGCGCTCGCAGAGGCGGTGCATCACGCGCGGCACCGCAGCGTTTTCGGCAAGGCGCTCTTCGAGCAGCCGTTGATGAACCGGGTGTTGGCCGATCTCGCGCTCGATGTGGCGGCCGCCACCGCGCTTGCGTTCCGGCTGGCGCGCTCCTTCGATGAGGCGGCGAACGGCCGTGCCGAGGCCGCCTATGCCCGCGTGATGACGCCGGTCACAAAATACTGGGTGTGCAAGATCGCGCCCGCGGTGATCTATGAGGCCATGGAATGCCTGGGCGGCAACGGCTATGTGGAGGAGGCGCCACTCGCCCGCTATTACCGCGAAGCACCGGTGAATGCGATCTGGGAAGGTTCGGGCAATGTGATGGCGCTGGACGTGCTGCGTGTCTTGTCACGCAATGCAGGGCTGTTCGACGACGTTCTTCAGGGAATGGCCGCGGATCTAGGCCCGGCGGGAAGCGGCACGGTCGAAGTGCTCTCGGCGGCCATGCGCGTGTGCGAAAGCGACGAAGGGGCAGGGCGGATCCTGACGGAACAACTGGCCCTGGCTGCGGCAGCGGCCGAGCTGAAGCGGCTCGGAGCGGGGCAGGTGGCTGACGCCTTTATAGAGACACGACTTGCCGGCCAATGGCGCGGCACCTACGGAATGCTCGATGCGCGATATGATGCGGTAGCCATCCTGGATATGCTCTACCCCGAGGCGATGTGAGCGCCTTGGCTTCTACCCGCCGGGGTCCGCACGCAAGGCCTGAAGGCGGTCGAGCGCGCCCTGCAGGATGAAGGCCGCCGCCGCTGAATCGATGCGTTGCGCGCGTTTGGCCCGCGAGACATCCATCTCGATCAGTGCCCGCTCGGCCGCGACCGTGGAAAGACGCTCGTCCCAGAAGGCGAAGGGCAGTTTTGTCAATGGCTGGAGGTTGCGCACGAAGGCGCGCGTGGACTGGGCACGGGGGCCCTCGCTGCCATCCATATTGATGGGCAGGCCGACAATGACGCCGCCGGCATTCTCGCGGGAAAGAAGATGAAGGAGCGCCTTCGCATCCTCCTGAAACTTCTTGCGCGGGAGATACGCGCGCGGCGTGGCGAAGGAAAGGCCAAGATCGGAAATCGCAACGCCGATCGTTTTCGTGCCGAGGTCGAGCCCAGCGAGCGGCCGGCCATAGGCCCTGGCCTTTTCCAGTTCCTCAATGGAAACAACGCTCACGCCGGTATCCCTGATTTGACACGATCTCTTCCCGTTTTATCCTTTGCGCAAACCATCGAGGAGTCCCGGCATGAAAATAACCTGGTATGGCCATTCCGCTTTCAGGATTGAGGCGGGCGGCGCCAAAATCCTCATCGATCCTTTCCTTTCCGGCAATCCCACTTGGAAAGAGGGCTGGGAAGGACCCGCCGAGGGCGTCACGCACGTTCTTCTGACCCACGGCCACGGCGACCACTTGGGAGACACGCTGGACATCCTGAAGAAGACAGGAGCCATGCTGGTCGCAAATGCCGAGATCAGCAGCTATTACGGCGCTCAAGGCGTTGAGGGCAGCAGGATCAACCCCGGCAATCACGGCGGCACTGTGGATTGCGGCGGGTTCACCACAACCTTCGTGAACGCGCTGCACTCGTCCTCCTTCACCAAGGACGGCAGCAACATTTATCTCGGCAATCCTCACGGCCTCGTGCTGCATTTCCCGAGCGACAAGACCGTCTATCACATGGGGGATACCGATATTTTCGGCGATATGGCCCTCATCGAGGAGCTCCACCAGCCGCAGATCGGCCTTGTGCCCATCGGCGACCGCTACACGATGGGCGGCGCCGTCGCGGCGCTCGCCTGCCGCCGCTTCTTCCGCTTCGAGGCTGTCATCCCCTGCCACTATGGGACCTTTCCGATCATCGATCAGACCGCCGAGAAGTTCATCGAGGGCATGGAAGGCGCTGAGACGAAGGTGTTGACGCCGCCCCCCGGCCAGGAGGTTGATCTATAGCAGAGCGAATGCCGCGAAGCTGTTGCGCATGGCGCCGGGCGCGACTATAGCCCTGTGCCAAGGATTTCCCGTGCAAGGAAGAAGGCATGTCCGTCGACATCGACACCGTGAAACGTGTGGCCCGGCTGGCGAGGATCGCCGTGGACGAGGAAGATGCAAGCCGCATGACCGGCGAGCTCAACGCCATCCTCGGCTTTGTCGAGCAGTTGAACGAGGTGGACGTTACGGGTGTCGAGCCGATGACCTCCGTTATCCCCACGACCATGAAGATGCGGGTCGATGAGGTGACGGACGGGAGCAAGGCCGAGGATATCGTCGCAAATGCGCCTCAGACCGAGGAGCACTTTTTCCTCGTGCCGAAGGTGGTGGAGTAGCCGGATGGCATTGACCATAACGGCTGAGACGCCGTTGCAGGACGATGTGCGGGCGCTGATCGAGGAATTGAACGAAACCTTGCTCGCGCTGACGCCAGCCGAATTCTGCTTCCATATGACAGTGGAGCAGATGACCGGGCCTGCGACGACGCTGTTTGTGGTGCGGGACGAGGGCCAGGCGGTGGCCTGCGGCGCACTGCACCGGCACCCGGGCGGCATCGCCGAGGTCAAGCGCATGTATACGAGGCTTTCTCACCGCGGGCGCGGCATCGGCGGCATGGTCGAGCAACAGATCGAAGCTCTGGCGCGCGAGGAAGGCTTCGCCAAGCTGGTTCTGGAGACCGGGGATCGGCATCCGGCCGCCTGGGCGATCTACGAGCGCGCGGGCTTCACCCGCTGCTGCCCCGTGCTCGATTATCCTGACTCTCAATGGTCCGTCTTTTACGAAAAAAACCTCTCCGCACAATCCGCGGCTGCCTGAACGGAAGAATATGACCGAGCTTACGAAACTCACCATTTCGGAAATCCGAGCCAAACTGGCCGACAAGGAGTTCACGGCGCTGGAATTGACGGAGGCGTATCTTTCGGCAATCCAAACGGCGAATGAGAAGCTGAACGCCTATATCACGGTGACGGCGGACAAGGCGCGGGAGATGGCCAAGGCTTCGGACATGCGCCTCATGCAGGGCGGCGCGCGGCCGCTTGAAGGCGTGCCTCTCGGAATCAAGGACCTTTTCGCCACGGAAGGCGTGCACACCCAGGCCTGCAGCCACATTCTCGATGCGTTCAAGCCCCGTTACGAATCGACTGTCACGACCAATCTCTGGGCCGATGGCGCAGTGATGCTCGGCAAGCTCAACATGGACGAGTTCGCCATGGGCTCCTCCAACGAGACTTCTTACTACGGCCCGGTGGTAAACCCTTGGCGCGAGGAAGGCGGCAACAAGGATCTCGTGCCCGGCGGCTCTTCGGGCGGCTCGGCCGCGGCGGTTGCGGCCTGGCTTTGCGCGGGAGCCACCGCGACCGATACGGGCGGGTCGATCCGGCAACCGGCGGCCTTCACCGCGACGGTGGGCATAAAGCCCACTTATGGGCGCTGCTCGCGGTGGGGGATCGTCGCCTTCGCATCCTCGCTGGATCAGGCGGGGCCGATCGCGCGCGATGTGCGGGACGCGGCAATCCTTCTGAAGTCCATGGCCTCGGTCGATCCCAAGGATACGACGTCGATCGACATCCCCGTGCCGGATTACGAGGCCGCGATCGGCCAGTCGGTGAAAGGGCTGAAGATCGGCATTCCGAAGGAGTACCGGGTCGAAGGCATGCCGGCCGAGATCGAGGCGCTTTGGCATAAAGGAATCGAGTGGATGCGCGATGCCGGCGCCGAGATCGTCGATATCTCTCTGCCGCACACGAAATACGCGCTGCCGGCCTATTATATCGTCGCGCCGGCGGAGGCTTCGTCAAACCTGGCGCGCTATGACGGCGTGCGTTACGGGCTGCGGGTGCCTGGCCGCGACATCACCGAGATGTACGAGAATTCGCGGGCGGCGGGCTTCGGTCGCGAGGTCAAGCGGCGCATCATGATCGGCACCTATGTGCTGTCTGCCGGTTATTACGATGCCTATTACCTGCGCGCGCAGAGGGTGCGCACGCTGATCAAGCGCGATTTTGAGCAGGCCTTCGAGGCGGGCGTTGATGCGATCCTCACACCGGCGACCCCTTCGGCGGCGTTCGGCATTGCCGACCAGGAAATGAACGCGGATCCTGTGAAGATGTACCTGAACGACATTTTCACCGTGACGGTGAACATGGCGGGCCTGCCAGGCATCGCCGTACCGGCGGGGCTCGATTCCAGGGGCCTGCCGCTCGGACTTCAGCTCATTGGCCGCGCCTTCGACGAGGAGACGCTGTTCCGCACGGCTCACATAATCGAGCAGGCCGCGGGTAAATTCGAGCCGAAGCGCTGGTGGTAATTGCGCCCGAGGTGACGCTGGGGCGTACTCTCGAGCACGATCTTCGTGATTCGGCTTGAGGGCGAAATATGTTCCACCTGGCCTCCGCCATTTTTTGGGCGTTGGTGCAACCGTTCAATCTTGTGGGCCTGCTGATCGCGGCAGCGCTTATCGCCGCGATTTTTCGCTGGCGGAAGCTTTCAATCACCTTCGGCGTCTTCGCTTTTCTTGTTGTCGCTCTGGCCGGCTGGACCACCTTCGGCGCAATGCTTCTCCATCCATTGGAGAGCAGGTTCGCACGTCCCGACCCGGCGCCGCAGCATGTGGACGGGATCATCGTTCTGGGCGGCGGCTTCGAAGGCGCGGTCAACCTTGCGCGTGGCGGCTATGAGCTTAACGACAGCGGTGATCGCTTTGTCGAGGCAGCCATTCTCGCGCGGCGATATCCCGAGGCGCGGCTTATCGTTTCCGGCGGTTCCGGATCGGTCTTCCTGCCCGGAGAGGGAGACGCGGACACCGCGCCTCGGCTGTTGACCGCCCTGGGCGTGGCGCCCGAGCGCATCGAACTCGATAACCGGTCGCGGGACACGTTCGAAAACGCAAGGTTTTCCATGTCCATGGCCGAACCCGGCCCTGATGAGACATGGCTGCTGGTCACTTCTGCCTTCCATATGCCTCGCGCGGTGGGCGCTTTCCGGCAAGCGGGCTTTCCCATCCTGCCATGGCCGGCAGACTACAAAACCACCGGTCGCGAGAAACCGGGGCTGACGGATGACAACGTGCTCGATTCGCTGCGCAACACCAGCATCGGCATTCGGGAATGGGTAGGCCTGCTTGCCTATAGGATGGTCGGGCGGAGCGACAGCATTCTGCCAACAAGAGCGCCTTAGATCCTGCCACATTTCAGCCTTCATTGTTGAAAAGTCACTAACCGCATTTGTTGTATAAGCTGTTGAATTCCCAGCGATCGCGATTATATTTTGATCATGTACAGCCGTCTGGTGCCAAGCTCCTGCCGCTTTTGTTATTGCGTTGCAGCAAGCTTGGGAGTATTTCGGCCGCTGTGGCGACGGGGACGAGGGCTCGCCACGCGTAACAAGAACACGGAAAATCTATGGACGAACCCGTTCAGAAATCGTGCTGGGGCGTGACCGCCAAGGCGGTCGTCGGTCTAGCCGGCATCATCCTTCTGGCCTGGCTTTTTGTTGGGGGCGACGGAGTCGCCATGATGGCCGCGAGCTAAATCCAGCGAACGATTAGAAAACGGGGCGCGGCGTCTGGCCTGCGCCCCGTTTTCTTTTGGACCTTGCGTTGCCATGCCGGCATAGGCATATCCGCCTTGTTCGTGCGATGAGCAAACAGGCTCGCTGGAGTCCGCCATGTTCCTTTCAGTCTTCGATCTTTTCAAGATCGGCATCGGTCCGTCGAGTTCACATACGATGGGGCCGATGGTAGCCGCAGAGCGCTTTCTGCGCGAAATCGCGGAAGGGGAGTGGCCGCGGCCGGCGGGCGTGCAAGTCAATCGGCTGTCCGTCAGCCTGCACGGCTCGCTCGCATTCACGGGTGTGGGACACGCTACCGACCGCGCCGCGATCCTTGGGCTGCAAGGTTTCACACCGACGACGGTGGACCCGGACCAGGCGGATTCCATTCTGGAACAAATCGGCAGCACAAAGCGGCTTTCGCCCGCCGGACATCCCGAATACCGCTTCGACCCCGAGACGGATCTCGTCTTTGACAGGAAGGCGCCTCTGCCCGGCCATGCGAATGGAATGGCGTTCAGCGCTTTCGATGCGGATGATCGGCTGCTTTTGCGACGCGTCTATTACTCCGTGGGCGGCGGGTTCGTAGTCTCGCAGGAGGAGCTTGAAGCGCTGAAGGCCGAGAAGAGGCCGGGCGCGGATAGCAGCGTCCCCTATCCCTTTACCAATGCCCGCCAGATGCTGGAGATGGCCGCCTCAAGCGGCCTCTCGATCGCCGAGATGAAGCGTGCCAACGAGCTGGCTCACAGAAGCGCTCAGGAACTTGACGCGGGCCTCGATCGCATTTGGGACGCCATGCATGGCTGCATCGAGCGCGGGCTGACGCAGGAAGGCATCATGCCGGGCGGGCTGAAAGTGCGCCGCCGCGCGCGTGAACTGCACCGCAAGCTGGAAGAGGAATGGCGGCAGAACAGGCCCAACCCCCTTGCCGCCAATGACTGGCTTTCCGTTTATGCCATGGCCGTCAATGAAGAGAACGCGGCGGGCGGAAGGGTCGTCACCGCTCCCACCAACGGCGCGGCGGGCGTCGTGCCGGCGGTGATGCGCTACTGGCTGCGGTTCCATCCCGAGGCAGACAGGAACGGCATTCGCGATTTCCTGCTCACTGCCGCGGCGATTGGCGGACTCATCAAATTCAATGCGTCGATTTCCGGCGCGGAGGTGGGCTGCCAGGGGGAAGTGGGCTCCGCCTCGGCCATGGCGGCGGCGGGGCTGGCCGCGGTCATGGGCGGCACGCCCGAGCAAGTGGAAAACGCGGCCGAGATCGCGTTGGAACACCATCTTGGCATGACCTGCGACCCGGTGGCCGGTCTCGTGCAAGTGCCCTGCATCGAGCGTAATGCGCTGGGTGCGGTCAAGGCTGTTACGGCGGCATCTCTGGCCATCAAAGGCGACGGCCAGCATTTCGTATCGCTGGACGCCGCGGTCGAGACCATGCGCCAGACGGGGCTCGATATGAACGAGCGCTATAAGGAAACAAGTCTCGGCGGGCTTGCGGTCAATGTAGTAGAATGCTGACCGCCTGTGGAAAGGGCGGGGCCGCGTTGACCTTGCCTCTGATATTCCCGATGGTGCGGCCATGGCCCTTTATCTCATAAAATTGTGCGTTGGTTGCGAAAGCCCGGAAGATCTCGAAGAGTGGATCGCCGAGCGGCTTGAGGAAAAGCTGCGCCGCGGAGAGCCTGAAGAGCAGTATCATGTCACCCGCATGGTGCCGAAGCAGACGGATGAGATCACGGGCGGATCGCTCTATTGGGTGATCAAGGGCATGGTGCAGTGCCGTCAGCGGCTTCTCGACATCCGCCCTTTTGTGGACGGCGAGGGCATTCAGCGCTGCCGGCTTGTGCTGGAGCCCGTCGTCGTGCGCACGGAATGGCAGCCGCGCCGCCCGTTCCAGGGCTGGCGCTACCTGAAGCCTGAGGACGCGCCCGCCGATTTGACCGCCGGCTCCGGTACGGGCGACCTGCCGGACCACCTGCGCCGCGAGCTGACGGAGCTCGGATTGTTGTAGGCCTTGCCTCGAGGACCGCGAAAGCACATCTTTTCCCCATGAGCGACAGAAAGCCGCCGATGGAGACCGGGAGGAAAGCGGAGGTCTCGAAGCCGCGCTCCGAGAACAGCGCGATTGAAGCCTTTGTGCGCCAGGCGCGGGCGCTGGCAACAATTGGAAAAGGAAACGGGCGCCTCATTCTTGCGCTCGATGCCACCATGAGCCGCCAACCCACCTGGGACCTCGCCTGCGAGATTCAGGCTGAGATGTTCGACGCCGTCGGCAAGGCTGGTGCGCTGAACGTGCAGCTTGTCTATTACCGCGGGTTCGGGGAATGCGCCGCATCCAGGTTCGTAACCGACACGGAAGCGCTCAAAAAGCTGATGGCGCGGATCGATTGCCGCGGCGGGCGCACGCAGATCGGCAAGATTCTTGCTCATGCTTTGAAGGAAAACGCGCGTGGCAAGGTGAATGCTCTCGTTTTCATCGGTGATGCGATGGAGGAGGATGTGGACCTGCTCTCCCAGCGTGCCGGCGAACTCGGCTTGAAAAGTGTACCGGTGTTCGTTTTCCAGGAAGGCCGCGACCCCTCGGCCACCGGCGCTTTCAAGGAAATTGCAAGGCTCTCCAAGGGGGCCTGGTTCCGCTTCGATCGAAACGCCGGCGACGTATTGGCCAAGCTTCTCGGAGCGGTGGCGGTCTACGCCACCGGTGGCCTACCCGCCCTGGAGGCGAGGGGGCGGCCAGAAGACCGGATGATGATCGAGCATCTAAGCGGCAAGAAATGACCTCTCCGCTCTTTCTTATCGGCCTTTTAGTTGTGCTCGCGTTCGCCGCCTATGCCTTTTCGCGCGCGAGCCCGGCGGCAATCGCCGCCGCGGTAAGATTGGCGGGGCCGACATTGGTAGCGCTTTGCGGATTGGCACTGATGCTTGCGGGCAGGGCAGGGGTCGGCGGAACCCTTCTGTCGCTCGCGGCCGCCTGGCTGGGAACTGTCAGGCTGAGCCAACGCAGAAAGCGATCGGCCGGCACGCGGTCCAGCGTTCGCTCGGCTGCGCTCGAAATGGAACTCGATCACGATAGCGGATCGCTTGAGGGAACAGTCCTTGCGGGCCGGTTCGAGGGGCGCAAACTGGGAGAGCTGCCGCTCGACGATCTTCTGCTCTTACACGCCGAACTTGCCGAGGATGAAGAAAGCCTCCAGCTACTGGAGACGTATCTTGACGGCAGGTTTCCCGTTTGGCGCGAACGCGTTCAGACGAACCATGACCGACGGCAGCGAGGCGCGCCAGCTTCTGGCCCCATGAGTGAGGAGGAGGCTTACAAGATCCTTGGTCTTGAAGTTGGAGCGTCCGCGGCGGAAATCCGCAAGGCTCATCGCCGTCTGATGCAGCGCCTGCATCCCGATATGGGAGGCTCCGCCTTTCTTGCCGCTCGTATCAACGAGGCTCGGGACGTTCTCCTGTCCGATCATCGCTAGTTCCCTGACGCGATTACTTGAACGGCGGCGCAGAAGGCTAGTTCTGCACCGCGTAACAATCCACGCTCTTCCGCTTCAGCGACGCACAGGCATCCCATGCGGCCGTCTTGCTTTCGAAGCCGCCGAAGCGAGCGCGATAATAAGTACGCCCTTTGAGCTCAAAAGTTTCAGTGAAGGGCTTGACCCCGGAAAGAATTCCCGACGCGGTCGCTGCCGTCTTCTCCAGCACGCGGCGCGCATCCTCTTCCGTCTGGGCCGAAGCAACCTGAATCACCCAGCCGGAGACAGGGGTCGACGCGGTCGCCACTGGATCGACTGAGTTGTTGTTCTGCTCGACGACGGCTTCCGCGAGTGCCGCCTTGGCGCTCGGAATGGGATCCTCGGCATAGGCGTTGACGGGAACTTCGACGTCAGGCCGCTCGGCAGGCAAAGGGGCCCGCTTCGGCAAAGCCGCAGCAGACGCCATGATCGCGGGCGTATCCGTGATTGTCGGGCGAATGGCTGGCCCCTTTGCAATCAGGTCCTGGCCGCGACCGGTGGATGCCTTGGGCAAATAGCGCTCGATGAGACTCACCATATGGGCGTCGCGGCTGCGCGCCGTCTTGCCGCCCATCACAACGGCCACGATCTGCCGTCCACCCGTCGAGACCGAGGAGACGAGATTAAAGCCCGAAGCGTTGATATAGCCGGTCTTGATGCCGTCTGCGCCCTTCACGCGGCCAAGAAGATTGTTGTGGCCGTTGATTTTCTTTCCGGAGAACACGAATGAGCGGGTGGAGAAATAGTCATAATATTGCGGGTAGTGCTCGCGCAGCGCGATCCCCAGCCGGGCCATGTCACGGGCCGTCGTTTTCTGTGCGTTGTTGGGAAGGCCATGCGCGTTGCGGAAGGTGGTGGATTTCATGCCAAGCTGACGGGCCTTGGCCGTCATCATCCGGGCGAAACTTTCCTCCGACCCGCCCAGCTTTTCCGCAATGGCCGTGGCCGCGTCATTGGCCGAGCGGGTGATGAGCGCCAGGATAGCCTGCTCAACGGTAATGCTTTTGCCTGCCGGCACGCCGAGCTTCGTTGGCGGTTCAGCGGACGCATTCTTGGAAAACGTGATGCTCGTGCTCTTGGAGATGCGGCCCGCCGCCATTGACTCGAATACGAGGTAAAGCGTCATCATCTTGGTGAGCGAGGCCGGATACCGCAGCTCGTCGGCACTGTCCTCGTAAAGCACCTGCCCCGTTTTCGCATCGATCACGATACCGGCGTATTTTGGGTTTGCCGCAGCCGAAGCTGCGAGTGACAGAACAAATGCCCCCGTCGCAACCGCCAGAACCGCGATATTGGTGACCTTACGTAGTTTTTCTGCCAGTGCCTGTCGCACGACCACACCCATCAAAGCAATTGTTCCTTCCGCGGCCAGCGGGGGTCCGCAGGTTCTTTTCATTGACCCTAGGTAACCCTCGTTACCAATTCGTTATGGTGAGCGATCGCTTGACGGGATTTTTCGCATTCGATGCGTTTTTAAATCCTGTTTTATGGATGCCCCTTTCCGGCTGTCCCCCGCCGATTGGGCAACAATGGGGCAAGGCGGCAACTGAATGCGATTAAATTGGGTGAGGATCGTTAATCGAAGGGTGGCCTCCCGGCATTGTTCAATAGCCTTTGAAATAGCGTATGGGGTTCCTATCTATTGATCGTGTGCGGCCCTGGGGTGGCCCAGCCAAACTACAATCGCCCAGCCGCGGCATTCCGTAGCGCATCCCGCGTTCCTTCATCATGGCTGGGCCTGCATGTGAAAAATTTGAGCGGGGCGGGAGTGCAATGCGTATTGTCAGCACGCCAGAAGGGCTTAAAATCACCAATAAGGTGCCTACATGTCATAGCTCATGGGGAGCTATGACGGAACGCATGGGAATATTGGGATCGGCGAGAGAAAAATGCCAGGCGACGCTTTGCGGATGAGCCGTGGGGACGACGAAGGCAACAGCACAGGGCGCGGCACGGCTGTCATCACCCGTACCAGAACCAAGACCAAAAAGCCGAGTCTCTATCGCGTGCTGCTGTTGAACGACGATTACACGCCCATGGAATTCGTCGTTCATGTTCTGGAGCGTTTCTTCCAGAAAGACCGGGAGGCGGCGACAATGATTATGCTGCATGTCCACAATCATGGGGTGGGCGAGTGCGGCATATACACGTTCGAAGTGGCCGAGACAAAGGTGTCCCAGGTCATGGATTTTGCCCGTCAGCACCAGCATCCGCTGCAATGCGTGATGGAGAAGAAATGAGGTTTTGAATGCCGGCTTTCTCGCAAGGCCTGGAACGCGCGCTACATCAAGCGCTGACCTATGCCAATGAGCGCCATCATGAATATGCGACGCTCGAGCACCTGCTGCTCGCACTGATCGACGATAATGACGCGGCCGCCGTGATGCGGGCGTGCAATGTCGATCTGGACGAGCTGAGGCGCACCGTCACCGACTACATCGATACCGAACTCGACAACCTCGTCACCGGTTATGACGAGGATTCCAAGCCGACGGCCGGATTTCAGCGCGTGATCCAGCGCGCCGTAATTCATGTGCAGTCGTCGGGCCGGGAAGAGGTGTCCGGGGCCAATGTGCTTGTTGCGATCTTCGCCGAGCGCGAGAGCCACGCCGCTTACTTCCTGCAGGAACAGCAGATGACCCGCTATGACGCGGTCAACTATATCAGCCATGGCATCGCCAAGCGTCCGGGCGCTTCCGAAGCGCGCACGCCGCGCGGCGCCGACGAGGACCAGGCGGGCTCGACCGGCGCGGAGACGGAGGAAGGAGCCAAGAAGAAGCAGCAGCAGGACGCGCTTTCGGCCTATTGCGTCAATCTGAACGCGAAGGCGAGGGCAGGGCGCATCGATCCGCTCATCGGCCGCGAGAGCGAAATCAGCCGCACGATCCAGGTACTTTGCCGCCGTTCCAAGAACAACCCGCTCTATGTGGGTGATCCGGGCGTGGGCAAAACCGCGATCGCGGAGGGCCTTGCAAAGCGGATCGTGGAAGGCGACGTACCCGACGTTCTTGCCGATGCTACTATCTTCGCGCTCGATATGGGCACACTGCTCGCCGGCACCCGCTATCGCGGCGACTTCGAGGAGCGGCTGAAGCAGGTCGTCAAGGAACTGGAGGATTTCCCCGGCGCCATCCTCTTCATTGACGAGATACATACGGTCATTGGTGCCGGCGCTACGTCGGGCGGCGCGATGGATGCGTCCAACCTGCTCAAGCCGGCGCTTTCCTCGGGCGCAATCCGCTGTATCGGCTCAACGACTTACAAGGAGTTTCGCCAGTTCTTCGAGAAGGACCGGGCGCTGGTGCGCCGGTTCCAAAAGATCGACGTGAACGAGCCGACGGTGCTGGACGCGATCGAGATCATGAAGGGGCTGAAGCCCTATTTCGAAGATTTCCATCGCGTGAAGTACACGAACGAGGCGGTGAAGGCCGCGGTGGAGCTCTCGGCGCGCTACATCAACGACCGCAAGCTGCCCGACAAGGCGATCGACGTGATCGACGAGACCGGCGCCTCGCAGAAGCTCCTGCCCGAATCCAAGCGGCGCAAGACGATCACCGTAAAGGAGATCGAGACCACCATCGCCACCATGGCCCGTATCCCGCCGAAGACCGTATCGGCCGACGACGAGAAAGTGCTGGCGGGGCTCGAAACCGAATTGAAGCGCGTGGTCTACGGCCAGGATAAGGCCATCGAGGCGCTTGCCTCGGCGATCAAGCTTGCCCGCGCCGGCCTGCGAGAGCCCGAAAAGCCAATTGGTTCCTATCTCTTCTCCGGCCCCACGGGCGTCGGCAAGACGGAGGTTGCCAAGCAGCTTGCGGCATCGCTGGGCGTGGAACTGCTGCGCTTTGACATGTCGGAATACATGGAGCGCCACACGGTCTCACGGCTCATCGGCGCGCCTCCCGGCTATGTCGGCTTCGACCAGGGCGGGCTTTTGACCGACGGTGTCGATCAGCATCCGCACTGCGTGCTGCTTCTCGACGAGATCGAGAAGGCGCATCCGGACCTGTTCAACATTCTCTTGCAGGTCATGGATCACGGCAAGCTGACGGACCATAATGGCAAGCGCATCGACTTCCGCAACGTCATCCTGATCATGACGACCAATGCGGGCGCGGCGGATATGGCCAAGCCGGCCATCGGCTTCGGCTCGTCCAAGCGTGAAGGCGACGATATGGAGGCGATCAACCGGCTGTTCACACCGGAGTTTCGCAACCGGCTCGATGCCGTCATTGCCTTTGGCTCCCTGCCCATGCCAGTTGTGCACCAGGTGGTGCAAAAGTTCGTCATGCAGCTCGAAGCACAGCTTGCCGAGAGGAAGGTCACCTTTGACCTTTCCGAGGAGGCAATCGCCTGGCTGGCCGACAGGGGCTATGACGAACGCATGGGCGCCCGCCCGCTCGGTCGCGTGATCCAGGAGCACATCAAGAAGCCGCTGGCGGAAGAGGTGCTCTTTGGCAAGCTCAGGCGTGGCGGCACGGTGAAGGTCACAGTGGAGTCGAAGGACGGCGGTGAAACCGGCCTGAAGCTGGAGACGATCCCTGATGATGCGCCCGTGAAGCCAAAACGCGAATCTCCGCCGGCACGCAAGACCGCGGCGAAGCGGAATTCGGCTAAAAAGACGAAGCCGAAGGCGGCGAAGCGGCCCCCGGCGCTGCCGGAGCCGCCGAAGCGTAGCCTTGTGCCGCAGCTGCCGCGCAAGAGTTGACGCGGTTGTATCAGAAATGATGGCGTGGGTTTCAGGCCCGCGCCATTTTTCTTTTCAGCAAAGGGCCGGTGCAAGCGGCGCCGCAAATGGTTTGCCGCGCCGGCTTTTCAATGGCCGGGTGTTCGTGCCGTTGGCTTTGGGTTGTTGCCTGCCTTACGTTCGGAAAAAAGTTGTGGTCCGTGTCGCATCCAGGGGATTGCTCGATGCAAAAGCCCATTGTGCGCGGGCCGCGCTATGATATCCACACCAACTTCGAGCGGTGTGAATAGACATCAACTTAGAGTAGAAATAATTCCGGCGTATATATCTTTTGGCAAGGGAAGGAAGCACGGTGCCACCTAAAGCAGGAATAATGTTCCGTTTCCTCCTCTGGCGCAGACACTACGACCCGGTCCTCCTCTCCATTGCTGTCGCCTGCCTCGTGGTGAAGGTAAAGCTGGATGTGCTGCTCTTCGGATTTTTTGCGGGTATCGGCATTTATCTCATTACTGGCATGCACCGCTCGATCCGTTCCATAGATCCGGTCTATGCGACGGGCGCCTGCCTCTATGCCGGCTGTGCAATAGTAATCGGTCTGATCCACGGCAACTTGCCCGAGGAGATTCGCTGGATCGGTTATCCCCTTTACCTGTTGCTCGGCATCACGCTTTTTCCCGGTGTCGTATTGATAAAGGACCCGCTGCGTCAGATCGTGCTCGGCGCAAGGGCAGGCCTGATTCTCGCTCTGGTTGTAGGAGCGTTCGAGATGGTGGGAGGGTTGGTGCGCATCGGCCTGGGCGGCAATGCGGCCAATACAGCCTTCGTCATTGTGGTCGTGGGCGTGCTCTCGCGCATGCCGGTGCGAAATCCGCCCCGGTTTCTTCCCAATTCCCGGCTTTGGTTTTACCTCGCTGCCCTAGCGGTGATTATGACGGGCACGCGATCCGTGCTTCCCGTCTTCGCCCTGGGCCTCCTCTTCGATCTTTTTGCGATGCGTCGCCAGCTGGCGAATGGCGCGCTTCGCATGAGTCTGAGAAGCGCAGCCGTGGTCATGCTGGTCTTTTTTCTTGGGCTGGGCGCGATCGGCTACGAACTTGCCGGGTCGATCGCCAATCGGGTCGACTACACCTTCGCCGAGATCGATTCCACGATGCAGAACCCCGGCGAAGAGGACGCCCCCCTTACTGGCCTCGAAATTCGACTAACGCTGTGGCAAAAGGCGATTGAAGTTATTCGCAGTCATCCGCTTATCGGCAGCGGCGGCGATGCGAGCATGCGGGAAATCATACGATCTACCCCGCAGGAGCAGCGAGCCACCTTTTCCCCCTATATTCATGTGCACAATTTCGTTCTGGACGAGCTGCGCGTGCGCGGGATCATCGGCCTCGTCGTGATGCTGGGATTCTTCCTGGCAGTTTGTTGGAGACTTTGGGCGAGCGGCCTGCCGGAAATTCGCGAGGCGACGGTGCTGTTCTTCGCCTCGCTCCTGACCTATGGCGCATTGCACGGATTGCTCTTGGCGGACCGGAACATGGCCTTGATCGCCATCTTCCTCGTATCGCTGCTTCTGTACCTCAAGAAGGAGGCCTTCTGGCGGAACGTGCGGCGGCCTTTTCAGCTGAAAACAGCGTAAAGCGTCCGCCGCAAATAGTCCTGGCCGCGAAAGAGAGCGGTCGGGATGCGCATATAGAATGGAAATTTGGTCTTCTTATAGCCGCCGATGGTGGAGCCTGAGCGCGCGGGCTTTAAGAGCGGTTTGCGCGTGATGTAGACGCGCAGGCCATGTGCCCAGCCGCGCTCCAGCGCGATATCATACGGCAGGAACATGGGAAGTGCCCCCGCCCGAAGCTTGGCCGCACCCTCGCCGGAAACAAGATATCCCATGGACGAACCCAGCGGACCATGGATGCAACGACCCACATGGTCGCCGGCCTCCGTCTTCGCTTTCGTTAGGAATCCCTTCGTCCTGTGGTTATAGAGCTTCACGAGATCCGGTTTGAGATCGAGCCGCGTCAGCGCCCGGAGACGAGGCGCGAAGTCCGGCAGAAACTCGGCATCGTCTTCAAGAATAACTGCATAGGGCCAGCCTGCGGCAATCACCCGGTCAAGAGCGCGCATATGGCTCATATAGCAGCCATATTCCCCGCCCATCGGCCTTCGGCCGTGCCATAGCTGGAACTTTCGCAGCTGCAACTCCCGCCGCTCCGAGGGCTCGATCGCATTCCCATCCACGGCCTGAACACGTTCGGGGAAAATATCGATCGCCGCGGCGCGAGCCGCCAAGCCCTCCCACCGTTCCTTCGAGCGGTCGAGATTGATGACCAAAACAGGGATATCCACGATCAGCTTTCCGCCTCAGCCGCTTCCAGCGCCTCGCGGATTTTGCGTGCGTTCTCAGCCAGGATGTCCGGCTTTTCCATCGGCCCGCCTTCGGGACCGAGGCTCCTGCCTGCGAAGCAGGGGATGACGTGTATATGCAAATGAAAGACGGTTTGGCCGGAGGCGGGCTCGTTGTACTGCGCAATCCTGACACCATCGGCCTGAAAGGCGGTCATAACCGCCTTGGAAAGCTTCTGGGCGGTTTGGATGAGCGCGGTGAGCACCGCTGGATCCGCATCGAGAATGTTGCGCGAGGGACGCTTGGGGATGACCAGGCAATGCCCCGGACTGCGGGGCATGATGTCCATGAAGGCGAGCGTCTCGGCATCCTCGTAAATCTTTTGCGCCGGCAGTTCCCCGCGCAGGATCTTGGCGAAGGGATTGTCGTTGTCATAGGTCATGCTGGACTCGCTCTCGTATGCGAAGATTGGCCGCGCTGATGTTTGGGAGGTGTCGGCGTTCCGGTCAAGCCCGACTTTTTAGCGTGGACGCCCATCATCCCTTTTTATAGGGCGAATGCTCTGTCAGGAAATCGCCGATGGCCTCGACCTCGCGGCGCTCGCGGGAGAGATAATCGGCCACTGCGCGGCGCAGTCCGGGATGGGCAATGTAATGGGCGGAATATGTGGTGACGGGAAGATATCCGCGCGCGAGTTTGTGTTCGCCCTGGGCCCCGGCCTCGACGCGCTTCAGCCCTTTGGCGATGGCAAACTCTATTGCCTGGTGATAGCAGACCTCGAAATGCAAAAAGGGATGGTGCTCGATCGCACCCCAGTTGCGGCCATAGAGCGCATCCGAACCGATGAAATTGATGGCGCCCGCGATATAGCGGCTCCCGCGCTTTGCCATGACGAGGAGGATATCGTCTGCCATCCGCTCGCCGATGAGCGAAAAGAAGAGCCGGTTGAGATAGGGCCGGCCCCATTTGCGGCTGGCCGTATCCATATAGAACGCAAAGAAATCGTCCCAGGCGGCCTCGGTGATATCGCGTCCTGTGAGCCACTCAATTTCCATGCCTGCTTCGACCGCCGTCCGCCGCTCCTTTTTCAGCGCCTTGCGCTTACGTGACGCAAGGGCCTCCAGGAAATCCTCGTAGGAACCGTAGCCTTCGTTGAAGAAATGAAACTGCTGATCGGTGCGCGTGAGGAAGCCGGCATGGCTCAGCACCTCGGTTTCGCTCCGGGGCGCGAAGGTGACGTGGAGAGATGAGACCCCGAGCCGGTCGGTCAGCGTCTTGAGGCCTTCCGCCAATGCTTGGCGCACGGCATCCGGATCGGCATCCTTGCTTGCGAGGAGGCGCGGACCCGTTACGGGCGTGAAGGGCACGGAAACCTGGAGTTTCGGGTAGTATTGGCCGCCTGCGCGCTCGAAAGCGTCCGCCCAGCCATAGTCGAAGACATATTCGCCCTTGCTGTGGGATTTGAGATAGCAAGGCACCACGCCCAGAAGACTGCCGTTTGCGTCTTCGAGCCGCAGATGCTGAGGGAGCCAGCCCGTGCGGCGCGCGGCGCAGCCGCTCTCTTCGAGCGCGGCCAAAAATTCATGAGAAATAAAGGGATTATAGTCGCTGTCGCTTCGCGTCGTGCCGGCCAGCGTTGCCCATTCCTTGCGCGTGAAGGCATCGAGACCCGTTGCGATCGTCAAATTCGCCGTCGTTTGCCCGCCATCCCTGTCGTGTCTTGTCGCCATCGCATCAGAACATAGGCTCTGACACCGTGTCTTTCACCATCCTCAAGGCGCAAAACCTTCGAAAGTGATCTGGTCGGCATATCGGAACGACTTTTCCAGATCCACCTGGTTGCGCACCGTCCAGGTGATGACCGGCATGGAAAGCCGCTGGCGCACGAAGGAGATGAAGGGATTGGGAACATGCGCCACCGCATAGGAGACAAAGGAGATATGGTGGCCGAGCATGGAGAAATGCGCTTCGAGCGCGCTGTCGGATTCACCCTCGGCGGTAAGCCCTATCGGCAAATTTTCCGCCTTTCGCGCGAGTTCCCGGATGATCCAGTGATCGAAGGACATCAGCGCCACCTCGCCGCGATAGCCGCGCAGGCTTTTCAAAACACTGTCCACGAGGCCCGTGTCGTGGCCGGGAACGCCCTTGAGTTCGATCACGAGCGGCACCGCGCCGTTGACATGGTTCAGCATCTCTGAAAGCGCCGGAACCCGCTCCGCGGTGCCACCCACGGATAGGGCGCATAATTCCGCGGCCGTGCGTTGCCAGACCTGGCCCTCCGCGCCGGTGAGCCTCGCCAGGTCGTGATCGTGAAAGACGACAGGCGAGCCGTCGCTGCTCAGCTGCACATCGCACTCGATTGCGTAGCCGCGCTCGACCGCAGCGCCGAAAGCGGCAAGCGTATTTTCCCACCGCGCGTTGTTCATGTCATGGAAGCCGCGATGTGCGATGGGCCGCGCGGTCAGCCAGGAAAGGTCGTTCATGAAACGTCCTGAGCCACCTCGATGATGGCATCGATTTCAACTGGAGCGTTGAGGGGGAGGGAGGCCATGCCTATTGCCGCCCGCGCATGCCGGCCGCGATCGCCCAATGCGGCAACGAGGAAGTCCGACGCTCCGTTGGCGACCACATGATGCTCGAC
Source organism: Chelativorans multitrophicus (assembly GCF_011317445.1). Lineage (GTDB taxonomy): Bacteria > Pseudomonadota > Alphaproteobacteria > Rhizobiales > Rhizobiaceae > Chelativorans > Chelativorans multitrophicus. Next base: position 172,359 of record NZ_JAAAPL010000001.1, on the reverse strand, counting down.
ATAGTCGGGGGTGGACGCCACGAAGATCGTGATCCGCACGATCCGCTTGATGCGTTCGAGGTCTCCCAATGCGGCGCGAACCTGAGCGAGCACGTTAACCGCGGACCATTTGGCGGCGAGCTTGCCGGCCTCGGTCCCGAGCTCCCGGCCCAAAAGGCCCATTGCCATCAGTTTGCCGTCCTTGATCGGCAATTGACCTGAAATGAACAAAAGATCGCCGGTTTGGACATATGAAACGTAGTTGGCCGCGGGTGCAGCGGGATTTGGCAGTTCGACGCCCAGTTCCAGAAGCCTTTTGTCGATCGCATCGCTCATTTTATTGTCCCTCGCTGTGTCAGCCCTTGCATGATCGCCTATCTTTCGTCACGACAAAGGCCCACGGTAATCTGTTAAGCCCGATATGAAACCGTTCGATGACGGAGATGCCAATGCGCCTGTCGCGCCTCGCCCTAATTTTTGTTTCGACGTTATCGGCCACGATTGGCGCCGCCTCGGCCCAACCGCTTATGCCGCATCGGGCTGTCTACGATCTGGCACTCCTTGAAACAAGTGACGAGACCGACATCGACGGGCTGACCGGCCGCTGGGTTTTCGAATTTTCCGGTTCCGACTGTGAAGGCTACACCCTGAAGTCCCGTATTGTCATGCGCTTTGAGACGGCAGAGGGGCCGAATCTCGTGGATCAGCAGGTGACAAGCTTCGAATCCAGCGACAGCAAGACGCTGCGTTTTGTGACCAAATCCTTCGTGGATGAACAGCCGGAAAGCGAGGTGAGGGGAACGGCGAAGCTCGATGCAAACAACACGATCGTTTCCTACGAGCAGCCGGAGGCGACCGAAAAGAAGTTTGCGCCCACGCTCTTCCCGACCGCCCAATTGCGCGAGCTTTTGGAGAAGGCTCAGGCGGGCCAGCGCTTCTACGAGACCGCGATCTTCGACGGAACGGAATTCGCCGACCAGGCCGTCCAGGTATCCATCGTAGTCGGCGATCCCAAGGCGGTGGAAGGCGACGACCCGGAGAGAAAGGCGCTGGGATCACTGGCGGAGGATAAGTTCCGCCCGGTGACGGCGGCCTATTTCAACGGCACGGAAGACGATGAAGAAAAGGGTGAGGAGACCAGCGACTACAATGTGAGCTTCAAGCTGCATGAAGGCGGCGTGCAGCGCGACATGGTCATCCGTTACGCGGAGTACTCCATGACGGCAAAGCTTGTTGATTTGACTGTCTTTGATCCGCAGCCCTGCGAGCCGGAAGAGAAGAACTGATCGGGCTCAGGCTTGCATTGCCGCGCATATGCATCTATATGCGCGACCATTCCACACGCGGATCATGGGTTTCCGTCCGGGAGAAATCCGGCGGACGCCTCCGGTGGCGGCACTGCCGCCTGAGGATCCGCGGAGGCTAACCGGAAAGGACATAGAATGGCACTGCCTGATTTCAGCATGCGCCAGCTGCTTGAAGCTGGTGTTCACTTCGGCCACCAGACCCATCGCTGGAACCCGAAAATGACTCCCTACATCTTCGGGGAGCGCAACAACATCCACATCATCGATCTCAGCCAGACGGTGCCGCTGCTGCACCAGGCGCTGAAGGTCGTTTCCGACACGGTGGGACGCGGGGGCCGTCTGCTCTTCGTCGGCACCAAGCGCCAGGCATCAGACATCGTGGCCGATGCGGCGCGCCGTTCCGCACAGTATTACGTCAACTCGCGCTGGCTTGGCGGGATGCTGACGAACTGGAAGACGATTTCCAATTCGATCCAGCGCCTGCGCCGACTCGACGAGATGCTTTCGAGCGAGAATCTGGGCCTCACCAAGAAGGAGCGCCTCAACCTGGAGCGCGAGCGCGATAAGCTCGAGCGCGCGCTTGGCGGTATCCGCGACATGGGCTCCACGCCCGACATGATGTTCGTCATCGACACGAACAAGGAAGCGATCGCGGTCCAGGAAGCCCGCCGGCTGGGCATTCCGGTGATTGCCGTTATCGATTCGAACTGCGATCCGGATGTCGTCGACTACCCGATCCCCGGCAATGACGATGCCGCCCGTGCGATCGCGCTATATTGCGATCTGATCGCCAAGGCTGCCATTGACGGCATCGAGCGCCAGCAGGGCTCGCTGGGAGTTGACATCGGCGAATCTGCCGCGGCGCCTTCCGAGCCTGCGCTGGAGACTGCTTCCGCAGAAGCCACGGCGGAAGGCGAGCAGCCGGGTAGCCAAGCATAGAAAGGGTTTCTGTAGGAGACCCCTCTACCCTATTTTCCGGGTCGCCTTTCATGGCGACCCACATGAATTAAAGAGAGGCGACGATGAGCATTTCAGCTGCACTGGTCAAGCAACTGCGCGAAGTGACGGGCGCAGGCATGATGGACTGCAAGACCGCGCTTGCTGAGACTGGCGGCGATCTTGAGGCTGCGGTCGACTGGCTGCGCAAGAAGGGCATTTCCAAGGCGGACAAGAAGGCCGGCCGCACGGCGGCCGAGGGCCTTATCGGCCTTGCCGCGGATGCCACGAGCGCCGTGGCCGTCGAGGTCAACTCCGAAACCGATTTCGTGGCACGCAACGATGCGTTCCAGGAGTTGGTGCGCAATATTGCTCAGGTCGCATTGGGAACCGACGGCAATGTCGAGGCTGTTTCCGCGGCCTCGTATCCCGGCAGCGGAAAGTCCGTGGCGGATGCAGTTCGCGATGCCATCGCAACCATCGGCGAAAATATGGCGCTGCGCCGCTCCGCGAAGCTTTCGGTCAGCAAGGGCGCGGTTGCGACCTATGTGCACAACTCCGTGAGCGAAGGCCTTGGCAAGATCGGTGTTCTCGTTGCGATCGAGACCGAGGGCAACGCCGAGGCGGCCCGCAATTTCGGGCGCCAGGTGGCAATGCACGTTGCCGCGACCAACCCGCTTGCCCTGTCGGAGGCGGAGGTGGATCCGGCTGCCGTCGCCCGTGAGAAGGAGATTTTCTCCGATCAGGCCCGTCAGTCCGGAAAGCCCGAAAACATCATCGAGAAGATGGTCGAGGGCCGGCTGCGCAAATTCTATGAGGAAGTTGTGCTCGTGAAGCAGGCTTTCGTCATAAATCCGGACCTGACGATCGAGAAGGCGCTCAAAGAAGCGGAGAAGGAGATCGGTGCCCCGGCAAAGATCACCGGCTTCATCCGCTTCGCGCTTGGCGAGGGTGTCGAGCGTGAAAGCTCGGATTTCGCCGCTGAGGTCGCGGCCGCAGCCAAGAAGTAAACACCGCAATTGAGCTTCAATCGAGGGCACCGCGTGACAACGCGGTGCCCTTCGTGTAGGGCCACTTGTCTGAAGCATCGAAACGGCTCTAATCGTCTAAGAGAAGCCTGCCGATAAGAGGAGACGATCGCTTGACCCCACGATATCGCCGCGTCGTGTTGAAGGCCTCCGGCGAGGCCCTGATGGGTAAGCAGGGTTTCGGCATCGATGTTTCGGTCGTCGATCAGATTGCAGCCGATATTGCGGACGCCCTTTCGCTCGGTGTCGAGGTGGGTGTGGTCATCGGCGGCGGCAACATATTCCGCGGCGTGGCCGTCGCCTCCAAGGGCGGCGACCGGGTAACCGGCGACCACATGGGAATGCTGGCAACTGTCATCAACTCGCTGGCGCTGCGCACCTCTCTGGCTAAAATCGGCGTCGAGGCCGTGGTGCTCTCGGCGATAGCCATGCCGGAACTTTGCGAAAGTTTCTCCCAGCGCCAGGCCCTGGCCTATATGGATGCGGGCAAGGTTGTGATCTTCGCAGGCGGTACGGGCAACCCGTTTTTCACCACCGATTCCGCTGCGGCGCTGCGGGCCGCCGAAATAGGAGCCGATGCGCTCTTCAAGGGCACGCAGGTTGACGGTGTCTATTCGGCCGATCCGCGCAAGGATGCGAACGCGGTGCGTTACGATCACATCACGCACGATCAGGTGATCCGCGATGGGCTTGCCATCATGGACACCGCGGCGATTGCGCTTGCGCGTGAGAACAACATTCCGATAATCGTTTTTTCGATTCACGAAGCGGGCGGGTTTGGAGCTATTCTGCGGGGCGGAGGTCACTGCACCATCGTCGACGATGACCCGGCTGCCCAACAACAGGCAAGTGCGTAAGGAGGCTCAAAAATGCCGGATGGTATTGATTTCAAGGATCTGCACCGGCGCTTCGACGGAGCCATTGCCGCGTTCAAGCACGATATCGCATCGCTCAGGACGGGCCGGGCTTCGGCCAACCTGCTCGATCCAATTCATGTGGACGCGTATGGCGCCTCGATGCCGGTCAATCAGGTTGCCACCGTCTCCGTTCCGGAACCTCGGATGATCTCCGTCTCCGTATGGGACCAGAGCCTGGTGGGCGCGGTGGACCGGGCAATTCGCGAAGCCAATCTGGGCTTCAATCCGATCGTGGAAGGATCGACGCTTCGCATCCCGCTTCCCGAACTTAATGAGGAGCGGCGAAAGGAACTGGTGAAAATCGCTCACCAATATGCCGAGCACGCCCGTGTTGCCGCGCGTCATGTGCGCCGCGACGGCATGGAGCATCTCAAAAAGGCCGAAAAGGATGGCGAGATCAGCCAGGACGAGGCGCGCGTTCAGTCCGATCGCGTGCAAAAGATGACCGACGAGACCATCGCCGCGATCGACAAGCTCCTTGCTGAAAAGGAAGTGGAGATCTTGCAGGTCTGATGGCCGCATAGAGCGGGCATCATCACCACAAAAGGGGATTCGAGCGGTGAAACCCGCGCATATCGCGATCATCATGGATGGAAACGGCCGCTGGGCGCGCGCCCGCGGTCTTCCGCGAAGCGCTGGTCATCGCGCGGGCGTCGAGGCGCTGCGCCGGACGGTGCGTGCCGCCGGCGAGATGGGTATCCGGTGGCTCACCGTCTACGCTTTTTCGTCCGAGAACTGGTCGCGGCCGAAATCGGAAATCAGCGACCTCATGGGGCTTTTGAAGCTGTTCATTCGCCGCGACCTGGCGGAACTGCATCAAAGCGGCGTGCGGGTGCGCATCGTCGGCAGTCGTGAGGGCCTGGAGCCCGATATTTCGGCGCTTCTGCTGGAAGCAGAGAACCTGACCGCCGGCAACACCAACATGAACCTCGCCGTCGCTTTTAACTATGGCTCACGCGATGAGATTCTGCGCGCGGCGCGCGCGGTGGCCTTGGAAGCCAAGGCAGGCCGACTCGATCCTGAGAAGATGACGGCGGAAGAATTTTCCGCGCGCCTTGATACCGTCGGGATGCCCGATCCCGATCTCATTATCCGGACGAGTGGAGAGCAGAGGCTTTCCAATTTCCTTCTTTGGCAAGCTGCTTATACGGAATTCGTGTTTCTTCCCTGCCATTGGCCGGACTTCGGTCCGGGCGATCTGGCGGCGGCCATCAGCCTTTTTGAAGAAAGGGACCGCCGCTTCGGCAGTATCGCTCAAGAAGCGGCCTCATGAGCGAGGCTGCTTCGCCGCTTGGCAGCCCCGGAACGGGCCCGAGCAACCTGACGCTTCGTATTGTTTCTGCCATCATACTGGCGCTGCTGGCGCTGGGGCTTACCTATCTGGGCGGGTTTGCATTCCGGCTTTTCGCTTCCGCGCTGGCCGTGCTTGTTTTTTATGAGTGGACTGCCATGAGGCCGGCCGAGAGCCGTATCCACACGGCTGTTTCGTGGGGCGCGCTCGCGGTTTTCCTGCTTGCTTTGCTGGCTGCCGTTTCAGCACCGGCGGCACTTGCAATGCTTCTTATCTGTTTTCTGGTGGCGCTAGTACATGGCGGCTTTTCCGGCGATGACCGGTGGAGCGCATATGGAATTGCCTATGCCGGAATACCTGCGACCGCGCTGGCTTATCTGCGCGGAGACGATAGCGCGGGTTTGATCGCGATCCTCTTCCTTTACGCCGTTGTCTGGGCCACGGATATCCTCGCCTATTTCGTTGGGCGAGCTGTTGGAGGACCGAAGCTTGCGCCGTCCATTTCTCCCGGAAAGACCTGGAGCGGCGCTGCGGGCGGCGCGGTCGGAGGCATTCTGGCCGGTGGGCTGGTCGCTTATCTTTCCGGCGCGGCGCTGCCCTTTTGGGCCGTGCTCCTTCTTGCGCTGCTGCTTTCCCTTGTGTCGCAGCTGGGTGATCTTTTCGAATCGATGATCAAGCGTCGCAGCGGCGTGAAGGATTCTGGCTCCTTCATCCCTGGCCATGGCGGCGTCATGGATCGGGTTGATGGGCTTGTCGCCGCCGCCCTGGTCCTTTATCTGCTGGGCGTCATCTTTTCAGGACACGCGGCACCCGCCGGTCTTTTCTCCCCGCGATAGGAGATATGCCACGGATTTGCCGCCTTTCGCCAGAGAACTGACACAGGGAAAATTCCGGCATCGGCTTTGGGGCTTGTTTTGGGCGACGTCACGGGCACAATCTTCGGCTTTGGCAGCTTTCTTGCGGGAACGATCGTGCCGTTCCTGTTCGTGCTGACGGTCGTCGTCTTCGTTCACGAGATGGGACATTACCTCGTCGGTCGCTGGTGCGGTATCGGAGTAAGGGCCTTCTCGATCGGCTTCGGTCCCGAGCTCGTCGGCTTCACCGACCGTCACGGCACGCGATGGAAGCTTTCGGCGATTCCGCTCGGCGGCTATGTAAAATTCGTGGGCGATGTAGGGGCCACCAGCGCGCCGGATGCCGAAGGCCTGGAGAAACTCAGCGCCGAGGAGCGGCGAACAGCCTTTCACCTGCAGCCTATATGGAAGCGGGCGGCGACGGTTTTTGCTGGCCCATTCTTCAACTTCCTTCTGACCGTCGCGGTCTTTTCGGTCATGTTTTCGCTCTTTGGCCGCTACATTTCGGACCCCATGGTGGCGGAGGTGCGGCCTGATAGCCCCGCAGCCGTCGCAGGCATCATTCCCGGCGACCGTTTCGTCTCGATCGACGGCAAACCTGTGGAAACATTCGGCGATGTGCAGCGCATCGTCTCCGGTCGGGCCGGCGATCCTCTCACATTCGTAATGGAGCGGGATGGGCGCCAAATCACCGTCACCGCCACCCCCGAACTGAGCGAGCAAGCGGACGCGCTCGGCAATCAGATCAAGATCGGCGTCATCGGCGTCATCAACAACGAGGCGCTGGGGCAGCCGCGCCTTGTCGAATACGGCCCCGTCGAGGCGGTTGGCGCGGGCATTGAGGAGACCGCGGGCGCGATTGTCCGGACAGGCCAGTTCCTACAGCGTCTGGTGGCGGGACGGGAGGACCGATGCCAGCTCGGCGGGCCGGTCAAGATCGCCGACATGGCGGGGAGGGCGGCGAGCCTTGGCTTCGAATGGCTCGTGCAGCTGGCTGCGCTTCTTTCTGTGGGTATCGGGATTCTCAATCTTCTGCCAATTCCGCCGCTTGATGGAGGACATCTCCTGTTCTACGCAATAGAGGCGGTGCTTCGCCGGCCCGTGCCGGAACAGGTGGCAGAGGCGGTTTACCGCGTGGGGATGCTTATGGTGCTGGTCTTTATGGGATTCGTCTTTTGGAACGACCTTTTCGGGTGCTAGAGTCTTTCTCGGTTCAAATTTAGCCATCAAGGCTCTAAGTTCCGACGAATCCGGGTTTGGGGGGCTGTATCGATCGCATTGTTGAGACGGTGTTTACCACGCGGAAGGAATGGCGTGACCGGAAAGCCACGCCCGCCCTTTCGGTAAATGCAAATTAACCAGAAGCCTTGCGTGTAGTGAAATTCCAGCTATTAGGGGGTAACTGATCTTGCCCGTATTCTGGATTTCTCTCGGTGGGGATAACGAGAATAGAAGGTTTTAAGGCCCAATGAAGGCAGTTTCCAGATTGATGAGCGCCGTTTCGGCGGTGGCGCTGTCTGCCGGTATCGTCGTTAGCGGCGCGATGGTTGCTGAGCTAACTGCAACCGTTTCGGCCTATGCCGCGACCGTCAGCAGAATAGAGGTGCGGGGGAACCGTCGGGTGGATGCGGAGACGATTCGCAACCAAGTCGGCATTCGTCCCGGCCAGAACTTCACCACGGCCGATGTGGACGAGGCTGTGAAGCGCCTTTTCGCAACGGGCCTGTTCGCCGACGTTTCAATCACCCAGCAGGGCGGCGCGCTTGTCGTCTCAGTTGACGAATACGCAATCGTCAACCAGGTGCTCTTCCAGGGCAACAGGAAGGTCAAGGACCAGACCCTTTCCGAGGCGATCCAGCTGAAGCCCCGTTCTGCTTTCTCCAATCAGCTCGTGGAGAGCGATGCGGAGGTGATCCGCGAGGCTTACCGGCGCGTCGGACGCGACGAGGCGACGGTGACGAGCGAGGTCCAGGACTTGGGCGAGGGCCGGGTCAATGTGATCTTCCACGTCCAGGAAGGCGACCGCACCAAGATCACCGAGATCAATTTCGAGGGCAACACGGCGTTCAGCGACCGGCGCTTGCGGGACGTCATTACGACCAAGCGGTCGAATGTCTTCTCGTTCATGATGCGCAACGACGTGTATGATGAGGCCCGGCTGCAGGCGGACGAGGAACTGCTCCGCCGCTTCTACTACAATCGCGGATATGCCGATTTCCGCGTGATCTCCTCCGATGCGCAATTGGTGGACAACAAATACACCATCACCATCATGGTCGATGAAGGTCAGCGCTACACCTTCGGCGACGTGAGCATCGAATCGACCATTCCGGGCGTCGATGTCAGCGCGTTGCAGTCCGCCTTGAAGACACGTCAGGGTGCGGTCTATAGCGCCGAGGATGTCGAACAGTCGATCATCGGTCTTACGGAAGATGTGGCCGGCCATGGCTATGCGTTTGCTCAGGTCACTCCGCGAGGCAACCGCGACTTTCAGAACCGCACGATCTCGGTCGTCTACTCCATCGACGAAGGCCCGCGCGCCTATGTCGAACGCATTGAGATTCGCGGCAACAACCGCACGCGCGACTATGTGATCCGCCGCGAGTTCGACGTCAGCGAAGGTGACGCTTTCAATCAGATCCTCATCCAGCGGGCCAAGCGCCGCCTTGAGAGGCTGAACTTCTTCCAAACGGTGAACATCACCACCGTGCCGGGCTCGCAGCCCGATCAGGTGGTTCTGGTCGTCGATGTTGTGGAAAAGTCGACGGGCGAATTCTCGATCGGCGCCGGCTATACGACCAGCGCCTCTTCCGGCAGCAGCGGCGGCTTCTCGGTCGAAGGATCCGTGACCGAGCGCAACTTCCTCGGCCGCGGTCAGTTCATCCGCTTCGCCGCGGCGGGCGGCGAGAAATCGCGTGACTATACCTTCTCCTTCACGGAACCGTATTTCCTGGGCCGGCGCATCGCGGCGGGCTTCGATGTCTTCCGCAATACCCGTACCTTCGAGGATTCGGACGGCGACAACATCTACGACCGTGAGGTTACCGGCGGTACCGTACGGTTCGGCCTGCCGATCACCGATGCACTCACAGCACAGCTCGCCTACAATCTGACGCAGGAAGAGTACGAGCGTCTCGCCGATTCATCGGACCTGTCGACCGGCATCAACCAGGCGCTTGATCAAGGCAAATGGGTGAAGTCGTCGGTTAGCGCCTCGTTGATCTATAACACGATCGACAACATGCAGAACCCGCATGACGGCATCTACGCTAACCTCACGACGGAGATCGCCGGCCTCGGCGGCGATGCGAAGTGGGCGAAATTTACGGCGCGTGCAAACTACTATCGTACGCTGTCCGATGAGCTCGATCTGGTCGGTCTGTTGACGGTTGGCGGCGGTCACATAGTCGCCTTTGGCGATGAACCGCTTCGGATCTTCGATCAGTTCAACAGCAACGACCGCATCATTCGCGGCTTCGAGTACAATGGCATTGGTCCATTCGAGCTGAGGTCTGCTGGCGACGACGATCGCGATTATCTCGGCGGCACGACCTACTTCCATGCTTCGGCGGAAGCGCAGTTCCCGCTGCCCATCGTGCCGGAGAGCTTCGGTCTGCGTGGTGCGGTCTTCGCAGACGCCGCGACGCTTTATGGCAGCGATTATACCAGTCCCCTCGTGAGGGGGACCGATATGGAGTGGCGTGCCTCCGTGGGCGCAAGCCTTATCTGGGCCTCGCCGTTCGGTCCGCTGCGCGTCGACTATGCCGAACCGGTGGTCAAGGAAGATACCGATCGCATTCGCCACTGGAATTTCGGCATCTCCACCCGGTTTTAGGGCTTCACCGTATGTTGTCCGGGCGGCCTGACGGTGCGCCCGGACGAGAAGGCATCATGACGGAACCGGCTTTTTTTGCTCCCGCACGCCGCTTTGAGGTGGGCGAGATTGCTGCCTTGACGGGCGCGCGCCTGAGGGATGCCTCGCAGGAAAAGATCACGATCAGCCGATTGGCGCCCGCTGCCGAGGGCGGCGAGGAAACATTGGTTTTCATCGACGGAAGGCGCCATGCCTCCCGGATTGGTTCGGTGCGCGCGGCGGCGCTCTTGTGCTCGGAAGAGTTGGCGGAAAATGCGCCGGACGGGGTCGCGGTGCTTGTCAGCCCGAAGCCGCAGCAGGCCTTTGCCATGGTGGCGCGCCTCCTCTTTCCCGAGGCAAACCGGCCGCAGCCGGTAACTGGCGAGACGGGGGTCTCCCCACGGGCCGTGATCGCCGAGGGAGCTGTCGTCGAGGACGGCGCGATCATAGAGGCAGGCGCGGTGATCGGCGTCGGCGCCTCGGTGGGGCGCGGAACGATTGTGGGCCCAAACACCGTTATCGGCGCCCGCTGCAGCATCGGCCGCGACGGCTATGTGGGGCCGAACGTGATGCTGCAATATGCTGTCATCGGAGATCGCGTCATTATCCATCCTGGCGCGCAGATCGGGCAGGACGGGTTCGGCTTCCTGCCGGGGCCGAACGGGTTCGAGAAGAACCCGCAGATCGGCCGCGTGATCATTCAGGATGACGTTGAAATCGGCGCCAACACCACCATCGACCGCGGCGCTCTGTCCGACACCATAATCGGCGAGGGCACCAAGATCGATAATCTTGTGCAAATCGGGCACAACGTGCATATCGGCCGACGCTGCGTCATCGCCGGCCTTTGCGGTCTCTCGGGCTCGGTTAAGCTCGGCGACTATGTCATGCTCGGCGGGCAGGTGGGCATTGCCGATCACATTACGATCGGCAATCGCGCGCAGCTCGCCGCCTCGAGCGGTGTGATGGACGATGTACCCGAAGGCGAAAGATGGGCCGGCGTGCCGGCCAAGCCCATGCGGCAGGCGTTCCGCGAAATCGCGGCGCTGCGCAGCCTGGTGCAGGATATGCGGAAGGGGAGTAAGGGATAATGGCCGACGGTGTGTCGCCCGCGATGGAAAGCCTCGACATTTTGAACGTGCTGCGACTCCTGCCGCACCGCTATCCATTTCTGCTGGTGGACAGGATTGTAGAAATAGATGGCGACAACTCAGCCATCGGCATCAAGAATGTCACGGTGAACGAGCCCCACTTCATGGGGCATTTCCCGGAGCGTCCGGTCATGCCGGGGGTGCTGATCATCGAGGCTATGGCCCAGACCGCAGGAGCCATCTGCATTCAGCATGCAAAGCAAATAAAGCCGTCGGTCGTCTATTTTCTGACAATTGAGAATGCGAAGTTTCGCAAGCCCGTGGTGCCGGGCGACAGAATGGAAATCCATGTGAAGAAGGTGAAGCAGCGCGGCATGATCTGGAAGTTTGCCTGCGAGGCGATAGTAGACGGCGGAAAGGTTGCGGAGGCCATGATCTCGGCCCTGCTCTCGGCCGAAGAACCGGAATGACCTGACGATGGCGGAAGCGTTCATCCACCCGACGGCGATAGTCGAAGAAGGGGCCGTACTTGGTGCCGGCGTAAGAATCGGGCCGTTCTGCCATGTCTCCGCTGAAGCGGTGCTTGGGGATGGGGTGGAGCTGATCGGGCACGTGACTGTTCTTGGCGCGACCACTCTGGGCGCCGGTTGTCAGGTCTATCCCACAGCCGTGCTGGGCGGAGCGCCGCAGAATTACAAGCATGAGGGCGGCCCAACGACGCTTACCGTCGGGCGCGACTGCATCATCCGCGAGGGTGTCACCCTTCATAGGGGCACGGATACGAGCCGCGGCAAGACCACCATCGGCGATAATTGCATGTTCATGGCCTACAGCCATGTGGCGCATGATTGCGACGTGGGCAGCAACGTGACCATGGCGAATTGTGCTTGCCTGGGAGGCCATGTCACGGTCGGCGATGGCGTCATCATTTCCGGTTACGCGGCGGTTCACCAGTTTGTACGGGTCGGTCACCACGCCTTCCTTGCCGGTTACGCGGCGGTCGTGGGGGATGTCATCCCCTATGGCATGGCAGTGGGGGACCGGGCCAAATTGCGCGGGCTGAACGTGATCGGCATGAAGCGCAGCGGAATGGCGCGGCCGGACATCATGCAGATCCGAAAGGCATATCGCCTCCTTTTTTCGGAGGAACAGCCGCTTGCACAGAATATCGAGCGCGTGCGGCAGGAGTTCGGCGGCTCGGCACTGGTTATGGATATCCTTGACTTCATGGCGGGCCGCGAACGCAAATATTTCGTTCTGCCAGCGCGGGGAGCGTCCGTGGAAGAGGACGATGAGCACGGAGGCGCATGAGCCGCGCGCGATCGATCTGACGGCGGGAGACCGGATCGCCGTCGTCGCGGGAAGCGGGCTCTTGCCGAGGGAAGTTGCAAACGGCCTTGTCCGCGCCGGGCACCGACCGCTCGTCGTCGCCATCACCGGCGAAGCAGACCTTGAGGACGAACCGGCCCGCTATGATTTTATGCGTGTGACCCATGAGGAACTGGGAAAGCTTCTCTCGATTCTGAAGCGCAGGGGCGTAACGCATCTCGTGCTCGCCGGCGGTGTAGCGCGCCGGCCGCCGCTTAGCACTCTTCGCTACAGCCCGAAAATTCTTTTGTATTTGCCCCGTTTGGCTGCCGGCTACGCACGCGGAGACGACGGTTTGCTGAGGGCCATTATCGGATTCATCGAGTCCTATGGGATCAAGCCTGTCGGCGCCCATGAGGTGGTGCCGGAATTGCTCGCGCCCGCGGGCCTGCTCACCGGGACGGCTCCCACCTCTTCCGACGAGAAGGATATTTCCGCCGCCATCGCCGCTGCTCGCGCCATCGGCCGGCTGGATATCGGCCAGGCGGCGGTTGCCGTGGGCGGCCGCGTGATTGCGCTGGAGGATATCGAGGGAACGGACGGTCTGTTGCGCCGCGCCAAGGCGTTGCGCACGCATGGGCGGCTTGCCGGTAAGACGCGGGGAGTGCTCGTGAAATGCGCCAAGCCGGCCCAGGAGCTGCGCGTGGATTTGCCGACCATCGGCCCACAAACCGTAAAGGATGCTCACGAGGCGGGGCTCGCAGGCATCGCGGTTGAGAGCGAGCGGAGCTTGATTCTTGAGTGCGGTGAGACTGTGCGCCTTGCGAACCTCCTTGGGCTTTTTCTGCTGGGTTTTAAGAGAGGGCGCGACGAATGAGTGAGGTCCGCCCACTGCGCATCGCGGTGATCGCCGGCGAGGAATCGGGCGACCTGCTCGGCGCGGATCTGGTGGACACCATTAAGCGGCAGACTGGCCGCCCTGTTGAGCTTCTGGGCGTCGGCGGGCGTAATCTGCAAGCGCTCGGCCTTCGATCGCTTTTCAGCGCCGACGACATCGCCATCATGGGCATTTCCGCCGTGCTGCGAGACCTGCCGCGGCTTTTAAAGCGCATCAGCGATGCCGCCAAGGCGATCGCTGCGGCCAAACCCGACTGCCTCGTGACGATCGACAGCCCGGATTTCGGCCTGCGTGTGGCGCGGAAGGTGAGGGCGGCCGAGCCTGCCGTCCCGATCGTTCATTATGTAAGCCCAAGCGTATGGGCATGGCGGCCTGGCCGGGCAGCCGCCATGCGGCCTTATGTCGATCATGTGCTGTGCCTCCTGCCGTTCGAGCCCAAGGAGCTTGCCCGCCTCGGCGGCCCTCCTGGCACCTTTGTCGGTCATCGCCTCACGAGCGATCCCGATCTGGCAGCCGCTGCGCGCGCGCAACTCGGTCGCAAAGGGAAAGGGCAGCGGGAACGGAAAACGCTTCTTTTGCTGCCAGGCTCTCGCAAGGGAGAGGTGCGGCGCCTGATCGGCCCTTTCGGCGAAACGGTAAGGGAGCTCGCCGCCGCCGGCCACGGATTCGATCTCCTGTTGCCCACCGTTCCCCATGTCGCGGCGCTTGTGGAGGAAGGTGTGCGCGATTGGCCGGTACGGCCGGAAATCATTCTGGACCGGGAAGGCAAGTGGCGCGCCTTTGCAGCGGCCGATGCGGCTCTGGCCTGCTCGGGAACCGTGGCTCTGGAACTGGCGCTTTCGCGCGTACCTTTTATCAGCGTCTACAAGACGGATACGATCGGCGGCATGGTCGGCCCGCTGCTGGTCAAGGTTTGGTCGGCATCGCTGCCGAACCTGATTGCCGGCTGGCCCGTCGTTCCGGAGTTCTTCAACGAGTTCGTGCGGCCTGCCTATCTTGCAAGGCTGCTTCCCAAACTTTGGCAGGATACGCCAACCCGCCGCGCTCAGCGCGAGGGATTTGCCGAGGTGGCGGAGGCGGTCGCCGGTCCAAAGCCTTCGGGCGAAATCGCCGCCGAGGTCGTTTTGCGCACCGCCGGAGCGATGAAGGAATAGGCTTTCGCAGCTTCGCTTACTTGTCCACGCGCTCCATGAGGGCCCGGGCCGCATGTGGCGCGCGGATTTTGCCTTCGTGAATGAAATAGACGAAAACGTCGCGCGGACGCGCCTCGATCTTAACCGTCTCGTCCGCCAGCGGCAGGTCGCCGGGCATCCCTCCCTCGGCCCAAATCTTCGCCCGGTCGGCCCAGGCATCGAGATCGGCCGGCGTGTAGGCGGTTGGGATGGTATCTTCGCCACGCTGCAGCCGCGCATAGACAAAATCGGCCGTCACATCCGCAATCTCCGGATAGGTGAAGTGATGCGCGTAGCAGACGGCCGCTCCGTATTTGCGGGCCAATGCGGCAAATTCCGGCGCGACAAAGGAAGCATGCCGAACCTCCAGCACATGGCGCAGCGGCACGCCGTCCTGCTTTTCCGGCAGAAGCTTCAGAAAGCTCTCGAAGTCCTCCGGGTCGAACTTCTTGGTGGGCGCAAACTGCCAGACGATGGGGCCCAGCTTTTCACCCAGCACCGCAGGACCTGATTCGAGGAAGCGGGTGATCGACTCGCCGGCTTCGCCCAAGACCCGCCGATTGGTGGCGAAGCGGATCGCCTTGACGGAGAAGACGAAACCGTCGGGCGTCTCGGCCGCCCATTTGGCATATGTGTCCGGCCTGAAGGTCGAGTAATAGGTGCCGTTGACCTCGATGGTGGGGATCTGGCGGCTGGCATATTCGAGCTGCCGTTTTTTCGGAAGGTCGTCGGGATAAAACGTGCCTTCCCATGGTTCGAAGGTCCAGCCGCCGATGCCGGCGCGGATGGTGCCGGATGTGGTCATGCGATCGCTCCTAAGCTGGCGGTACGAAGGGCTGGGAGATCAGATTGAACGCCGGCAATGCTTCGAGCCGGCCCGCATGATCACGTAGGGCCGGATGGCCGTTCATATCGATCATGCCGGGATGCGCCTCGGCAAGATGGCGCAGCATGGCGGCGACCGCAATATCGGCGTGGCCGATATCACGGCCGAACCAATATTCTCCGGTCCGGTTCGCGCGATCCGCTTCGAGCACGGCGATCGTAGCTTTGATCTGCGCCCGGCACCGGTCGACCCAGACCTGCGAAACTTCGCGATGCATACGTATTTCATAGAACAAACTGACAGCCTTGTCGGATATACCAGTCGCCAGAGCCGTGACTTTCACCGCTTGATGGCGAGCATGCTCTTCGGCCGGCATCAGCCGTTGAGCATGAGGCACCAGGGTGTCCAGATGATCGAGGATGTTTTGGCTCTCGATGAGGACATCGCCGTTGTCAAGCACCAGCGTCGGCACCCGGATGAGAGGATTGTATTTTCCGATCTTCTCCGCGTCGCCAAATGTAGACCATGGCCGGTGTTCGAAGGGCAGGGCATAAAGCGTCATTGCTATGCCGACACGCCGCACGAATGGCGAGTCATACTGGCCGATAAGGATCATCCCCTTCATCCTCCAAAGCTCAAGCGGACCAGGCGATTGGCGCGCCGCGACCGCGGGTCATTCCGCCGCCTGCCTCCGTGCCGGGCGTCTTTCCAGCAACTCCTTCAGGAACTTGCCCGTATAGGAGCGTGGCTGGGCCATGACATCGTCGATGGAGCCGGCAACCACCAGCTCGCCACCGCCGTCGCCTCCCTCGGGCCCGAGGTCGAGGACCCAATCTGCCGTCTTGATGACCTCCAGATTATGCTCGATCACGACCACCGTATTGCCCTGGTCGACCAGCTCGTGGAGAACCTCCAGCAGCTTGGCCACATCATGGAAATGCAGGCCCGTCGTCGGCTCGTCGAGGATATACAGCGTCTTGCCGGTCGCCCTCTTGGACAGCTCCTTCGCAAGCTTGATGCGCTGCGCCTCGCCGCCTGAAAGCGTGGTGGCCTGCTGCCCGATATGGATATAGCCGAGGCCGACGCGCGACAGCGTGGTGAGCTTATCGCGAACGGCAGGCACCGCGGAGAAGAACTCCACGCCTTCGTCCACCGTCATCTCAAGCACGTCCGCGATGGACTTGCCCTTGAAGAGCACCTCCAGCGTCTCGCGGTTGTAGCGCTTGCCGTGGCAGACATCGCAGGTGACGTAGACATCCGGCAGGAAGTGCATCTCGATCTTGATCACGCCATCACCCTGGCAAGCCTCACAACGCCCGCCCTTGACGTTGAAGGAGAAACGGCCCGGCTGATAGCCGCGCGCCTTCGCCTCCGGCAGGCCGGCGAACCAGTCGCGGATGGGTGAGAAAGCGCCGGTATAGGTGGCCGGGTTCGAACGCGGGGTGCGCCCGATGGGCGACTGGTCGATATCGATCACCTTGTCGAGGAACTCCAGCCCCTCGATGCGGTCATGCTCGGCCGGGTGCTCGCGCGAGCCCATGATACGGCGTGAGGCAGCCTTATAGAGCGTCTCGATCAGGAAGGTGGACTTGCCGCCGCCCGAAACGCCGGTAACGCAGGTGAAGGTGCCGAGCGGGATCTCGGCCGTCACGTTTTTCAGATTGTTTCCGCGTGCACCTACGACGCGCACACGCCGCTTCTTCGGGATCTCGCGGCGGCGCTCCGGCATCGGAATGGAAAGCTCGCCCGTGAGATATTTTCCGGTAATAGAGTTCGGGTTCGCCATGATCTCGCTCGGCGTTCCCTCCGCGATCACGCGCCCGCCATGGACGCCGGCCGCCGGGCCGATATCCACCACATAATCCGCGGTCAAAATCGCATCCTCGTCATGCTCGACCACGATAACCGTGTTGCCAAGATCGCGCAGGTGGCGAAGCGTGGCGAGCAGCCGGTCATTGTCGCGCTGGTGAAGGCCGATGGAAGGCTCGTCGAGAACGTAGAGCACGCCGGTGAGGCCCGAGCCGATTTGCGAGGCAAGCCGGATGCGCTGACTCTCGCCACCCGAAAGCGAGCCTGAATTGCGCGAGAGCGTAAGATAGTCGAGGCCGACATCGTTCAGGAAGCGCAGGCGCTCGCGGATTTCCTTCAAAATGCGCGCGGCGATCTCGTTCTGCTTGGCGTTAAGTTGCTCGGGAAGTGCCTCGAACCAGGCGCCGGCCTTGCGGATCGACATCTGGGTGACTTCGCCGATGTGGATGCCGGCGACCTTCACCGCCAGCGCCTCCGGCTTCAGCCGATAGCCGTTGCAGGCGGGGCAGGGATGGGTGGACATGTAGCGCTCGATTTCCTCGCGCATCCAGGCCGATTCCGTCTCCTTCCAGCGCCGCTGCAGGTTGCTCACCACGCCCTCGAAAGGCTTTGTGGTGCGGTAGCTGCGCAGCCCGTCATTATAGTCGAAGGCGATCTTGCGCTCGCCCGTGCCATGCAGAATCGCCTGCTGCGCCTCTTCCGACAGGTCCTTCCAGCGGTTGCTCACCTTGAAGCCGTATTCCTTGCCAAGGGCCTCAAGCGTCTGCAGGTAATAGGGCGAGGTGGACTTCGCCCAGGGAGCGATCGCCCCCTCGCGCAGCACCGCGCTTTCGTCCGGTACCACAAGGTCCGGGTCGATGGCGCGCTGGCTGCCGAGCCCGTCGCAGGCGGGGCAGGCGCCAGCCGGATTGTTGAAGGAGAAGAGCCGGGGCTCGATCTCGGGAATGGTGAAGCCCGAGACCGGACAGGCGAATTTCTCCGAAAAGATCAGCCGCTCATGGGTCTCGTTCTTGGACTTGTTGGCGCCTTCTGTCTCCGCCTCGGGGAGCGGCCGGTCGGCAAACTCCGCCACCGCGAGCCCCTCGGAGAGCCTCAGGCAGGTCTCGAGTGAATCCGCCAGGCGCGTGGCGATATCAGGCCGCACGACGATGCGGTCCACCACCACATCTATGTCGTGCTTGTATTTCTTGTCTAGCGCTGGCACGTCGGCGATCTCATAAAACGCGCCATTTACCTTTACGCGCTGAAAGCCTTTCTTCTGTAGATCCGCCAGCTCCTTGCGATATTCTCCCTTCCGCCCGCGCACGATGGGCGCGAGAATGTAGAGCCTGGTACCTTCCTCCAGCGCAAGAACGCGGTCGACCATCTGGCTAACGGTCTGGCTCTCGATGGGAAGACCCGTCACCGGCGAATAAGGCACGCCCACGCGCGCGAAGAGCAGCCGCATGTAATCGTAGATCTCGGTAACGGTGCCGACCGTCGAACGCGGATTGCGCGAGGTGGTCTTCTGCTCGATGGAAATCGCCGGCGAAAGCCCGTCGATCTGGTCGACATCGGGCTTCTGCATCATCTCCAGGAATTGCCGCGCATAGGCGGACAGACTCTCTACATAGCGGCGCTGGCCCTCGGCATAGATCGTATCGAATGCGAGGGAAGACTTGCCGGACCCCGAAAGCCCGGTCATCACGATGAGTTTTTCACGCGGCAAGTCGAGATCGACATTCTTCAGGTTGTGCTCGCGCGCGCCGCGAATGGAAATAGACTTATGGTCGGGCATGCCCCGTCGACGCCTTCCGAACTGTTCAGGATGGCCGGCGGGTACCGCCGGTCATGCATATATAGGAAATGCGAGCCCGATATCGATGGCGCGGCCGCATCTCACCCTTGGGCGAATGCCTCCACCTTTTTCAGCTTTTTACATTCAGAGCAAGCAAAAAGAACAAAGAACGAACGGCCTCCTGACAGGATGCTGTCGGGGGGGGCGGTATGGCTTGATCACATTTTCGCTCCGGGCGTAGGGAAGGCTTGACGTCGCGCTGCGATCGGCGCAGGATTCGAACCTCTCGGCAAATGGCGCTCCCAAGTCACAGACTCTCGCAGCGTCCGTTTTCCGATGGTGTTGGAGCAACGTAACAGGGAGGGAGGCATGACTCCACCGGACTGTTCAGAAGGCTCCGCCGAGGCGTGGAGCCACAGCCGGCTTGCAGCTGACTGATCTACCGCTATGTCCCGAGACGGCTATGCCGACTGGGAAACGCGGAGGCTGAGGTCATCCAGGTAGATGCCACGCCAGCCAGAAGCCGACTGCCGAAAATCAGGAAATTTGCGCGGATGGTTGGAAGACCATCTGAAAAGAGCGCCGGTAAATCACTCCCGGCGAGGAAAAATCCAGATCGGCCCCTGCGCGCCCGAAAACCAAGCGGCGGCGGGGCCATTCCTTTGCTGTCCATCCGGCTAGAATGGTAGAAAACCGCCTTGCGCCGGCGCAAAATCTGGAATAGAACAAAAAAGGAACATAAATGAGTTGTGGACGGACAGGCAGACCGGCCATTCATGGGCGCGCGGCGGATGCGGGTCGGGTAAGATCGCGGCACTGGATCGGAGCGGCCGCTTCTCCTGCTGGGGAAAGCACTCTTCGGGACGCGAAATTTAGGACGAGTGGAGTAAAGTCATGGCGGGTAGCGTCAATAAGGTGATCTTGGTGGGCAATCTGGGGGCCGACCCCGAGATCCGGCGCCTCAATTCGGGCGATCCGGTTGTCAATCTTCGGATCGCAACGTCGGAGTCCTGGCGCGACCGCAACTCGGGCGAGCGTCGCGACCGCACCGAGTGGCACAATGTCGTAATCTTCAACGACAATCTGGCCAAGGTGGCGGAGCAGTATCTGAAGAAGGGCATGAAGGTCTATATGGAGGGTCAGTTGCAGACCCGGAAATGGACCGATCAAAGCGGCCAGGAGCGTTATACGACCGAGGTCGTCCTGCAAAAATTCCGTGGGGAACTGCAGATGCTGGATTCCCGTGGCCAGGGCGGCGGCGAGGGCCAGGTAAGCTACGGTGGTGGCCGGGGCTCCGATTTCGGCCGGTCCGGTCCGGCCGAAAGCGGCGGAGGAGGCGGCCACTCGCGAGACCTGGACGACGAAATACCGTTCTGATTTCGTCCATGGTCCGCATGCGGGGAGCAAGGCCGTTGTTCTACCATGGGTAACGACAGGTCTCACCCGGTGGCTGCATTCCGATGCGGCGTTTTCAGCAAAGGCATGATGAGATGAGCGCCGGCATGGCGCTCGCTCCGCAACCTCACCGCCGTTGTTAATGGCGATCTTGACCCAAGATGCCATAGGGCATTCCGGAATATCGTCGCTATCTGCACTCTCGCCAAATGGCGGGGGCGCCTTTAAGGCCTAAAAGCGGGATGGCAACCCCCTTGCAGTCAGGATTTCTTTCCCGCGGTAAGCGGAAATGATGCCGCGAACGGCCTTGAGCGGTTTTAATCGCCACATTGATTTTCCATCCTTGAAATCGCCCGTACCGAGAACGCACGGGCAGCAGCGTTGCCGGCGTGGGGAACCTTGCACGGCCCGTTGAACGAAAACGCCAAGGAAGGATCAGAAACGTGATTTTCAAGAACGCTTCTCGACACCTGCTCATGGCCACCTGCCTGTGCGCCGGTGTTGCCATTGCATCCCCGGTGCTTGCACAAGCGCCTTCCCAACCCTCCGCGCCCGCGGCAACCCAGGCTCCTGCGCCGGAGGAAGCTCAGCCATCCGCGCCAGCGGCAACTCAACCTGCCGCACCTGCGCCAAATCAACCTTCCCAAGCCACATCGGTCACTGACGAGAAGCTGGAGACCTTTGTGGTGGCTCTCGCGGAGGTCGAACGGATCAAGCAGGAATATTCTCAGCGGCTGCAGACGGCCGGCTCAGAGGCGGAGCAGCAGCAGATTCAGAACGAGGCCGGTCAGAAAATGCTCCAGGCCGTCGAAGGCAAAGGGATATCGGTCGACGAATACAATCAGATCATTCAGACGGCGCAAACGGACCCTGCCTTGGCGGAGCGGCTTTCCAAGGCTATGGGCCAGTCCAACCAATAGCTGGCGCGGTGACGCTCGCCCGTGTGCGCTCACGCGGGCAAACCATTCTCCCTCGCCCGTCAAACAAGGGCGAGGGCTGCTCATGGAGGCGAGCAACACCTTTCATGCCCGCCCAAGCGAAAGCTAGGCCAGTTGAGCCTCTTATCTTCTCACATCTCTCATAAGGGGCAGACGCGCCGCGTCTCTGTCCGGCTAAATCTAGCCGTTCTGAATAAGTTCCCTGGCGCCATCAGCCACGAACTGCACCGCAAGTGCGGACAGAAGTAAGCCCAGAAGGCGGGTCAAAATCGACCGTCCCGTTTCGCCCAAAAACCGATCGATGCGCTCGGCCAGCACGAAGACGAGATAGGTGATCAGGATGACCACCAGCAGGATCGCGACCATCACCAGCCGCGCGCCAGGGGCCGAGGCGGTGCCGGAAAGAAGGAGCGTGGCCGAGATCGCGCCCGGCCCGGCGGTGAGCGGGATCGCCAACGGAAAGGCGGCGATGTTGTGGATCATATCGCGCGTGATCGCGCGTTCGGCGCTCCTCTTGTGGCGCTGCTGCCGGCGTTCGAAGATCATTTCGAAGGCGATAACAAAAAGAAGCATCCCGCCGGCGACGCGGAAAGCCGGGATCGTGATGCCGAGGACGGAGAGGATCGAGCTTCCCGCCAGCGCGAACAACACCAGCACGCCAAGGGAGATCAGGCACGCGCGGATCGCGACTTGATGGCGTTCCTGGCGGTTCATGCCAGCCGTCAGTGCCAGGAACAAGGGTGCCAGACCCGGCGGATCAACCGTCACAAGCAGTGTGGTGAAAGCATTCAGGATGGCGTCGTAGGGCGGCATGGGCATCTTTCGAATCTGCATTCAAATTAGAGCCGTTCATCGCTGGATTGAACAGCTCTGTTTCTCGTCCGGCGGCGCGGTGCAGCGCGATGCGGAATGTTGGGCAAGTCCTTTGATAAAGTGGTCGCCCGCCGGCGGAAACCCGGCTGACCTTGAACCCGAACCGGCTCCGGCAGGAAGGGTCGATCCATCCATGAGAAGGCTCTGTCGGCCGGCGCGCGCAACATGGAGCGGACATCGTTTGTCTCCTCAAGAAAACATCTTCCCGCCCGGCCACGCTCCTTTTCGTCATATTTTGTTGCAGATGCGAAATCACTTTCGTATCCAATTGAAAAATAGAGATAAAATCTCCGTTAATATCGACTCCGGCAGTTGGAGTATCCGCTGCGCTTCCTATATAAGAAGCGTATGATTCTTTAACCAAAGTGATCTGTTTTGACTGACCAGACGACGCGCGGGCCGGACGAGCCCGACGACATCGAACCGATCTCGATCATCGAGGAAATGCAGCGCTCCTATCTCGATTACGCCATGAGCGTGATCGTTTCACGTGCGCTGCCGGACGTGCGCGACGGCCTGAAGCCCGTTCACCGGCGCATCCTCTACGCCTCCTATGAGAGCGGCTATCACTGGAACCGCAAATATGTGAAATCGGCGCGTCCGGTGGCTGACGTGATGGGTAAATACCACCCGCACGGCGATGCCTCGATCTATGATGCGCTCGTGCGCATGGCGCAGGACTGGTCCATGCGCGTTCCGCTGATAGACGGGCAGGGCAATTTCGGATCCATCGACGGCGATCCGCCGGCGGCCATGCGTTATACAGAAGCGCGGTTGACCAAGGTCGCTCACGAGCTGCTTGAGGATATCGACAAGGATACCGTCGATTTCCAGGATACCTATGACGGGACAGGCAGCGAGCCGCGCATCCTGCCGGCGCGCTTTCCCAATCTGCTGGTCAACGGCTCCGGCGGCATTGCCGTGGGCATGGCAACCAACATCCCGCCGCACAACCTGTCCGAGGTGGTGAACGGCTGCGTGGCGCTGATCGACAATCCGGCGCTGCAGCTTCCACAGCTTCTGGAGATCATTCCCGGGCCTGATTTCCCGACCGGCGGCATTATTCTTGGCCGCTCCGGCATCCATAGCGCTTATGCCACCGGCCGCGGCTCCGTTGTTATGCGCGGCAAGACCTCGATCGAGCAGATCCGCAATGAGCGCGAGGCCATCATCATCACTGAAGTGCCTTACCAGGTGAATAAGGCGCAGATGATCGAGAAGATGGCAGAGCTCGTGCGCGAGAAGCGCATCGAGGGCATCTCCGACATCCGCGACGAGAGCGACCGGCAGGGCTACCGCGTGGTGATCGAGCTCAAGCGCGACGCCAACGCCGAGGTCATCCTAAACCAGCTTTACCGCTTCACGCCGCTGCAAACCTCCTTTGGCGCCAATATGGTGGCGCTCAATGGCGGCAAGCCAGAGGTGATGAACCTTCTCGATATGCTGAGGGCCTTCGTGGCCTTCCGCGAGGAGGTGGTGACCCGCCGCACGAAATACCTGCTGCGCAAGGTGCGCGAGCGGGCGCATGTGCTCGTCGGCCTGGCGATCGCCGTCGCCAATATCGACGAGGTCATCCAGCTCATCCGCCGCGCCCCCGATCCGCAAACGGCGCGCGAGCAGTTGATGGAACGGCGCTGGCCGGCGCAGGATGTGGAATCGCTCATCCTGCTGATCGCCGACCCGCGCCACAAGATCAACGACGATGGCACCTACAACCTTTCCGAGGAGCAGGCCCGCGCCATCCTCGACCTCCGCCTGCAGAGGCTGACGGCGCTCGGGCGCGACGAGATCGCCGACGAATTGAACAAGATCGGCGCCGAGATCCAGGACTATCTTGACATCCTGTCGTCGCGGGCGCGCGTCCAGGGCATCGTCAAGGACGAGCTCATCGCCGTGCGCGACGAGTTCGGCACGCCCCGCCGCACCGAGATCACCGAGGGCGGGGCGGACATGGAGGACGAGGACCTGATCCCGCGCGAGGACATGGTCGTCACCGTTACCCATAAGGGCTACATCAAGCGGGTGCCGCTCTCGATCTACCGGGCGCAGGCGCGCGGCGGCAAAGGCCGCTCGGGCATGTCGACCAAGGACGAGGATTTCGTTACCCGGCTTTTCGTGGCCAACACGCATACGCCGATCCTCTTCTTCTCCTCCCGCGGCATCGTCTACAAGGAAAAGGTCTGGCGGCTCCCCGTCGGAACACCGCAATCGGTCGGGAAATTCCTGCGCAACATGCTTCCACTTGTGGAGGGTGAGCGCATCACTTCAATCATGCCGCTGCCGGAGGATGAAGAGAGCTGGGCCGCGCTGGACGTGATGTTCGCCACCACGCGGGGAACCGTCAGGCGCAACAAGCTGTCCGACTTCACGCAGGTGAACCGCAACGGCAAGATCGCCATGAAACTGGACGAGGAGGGCGACGAGATCCTCGCCGTCTTCACCTGCACGGAAGATGACGACGTGTTGCTTACGGCCGCCTCGGGCCAGTGCATCCGCTTCCCCGTCACGGATGTGCGCGTGTTCGCCGGGCGCAATTCGATCGGCGTGCGCGGCATCAACCTTCCCGACGGCGACAAGGTGATCTCCATGGCAATCGTCGGCCATGTGGACGCGACGCCCGCCGAACGCGCGGCTTATCTCAAGCAGGCCGCGGCTGAGCGCAGGCTCTCCAATGGCAGCGACGAGGAAGAGATCGCGCTGACCAATGAAGAGGTGGGCGAGGAAACTGTGCTTTCGCCAGAGCGTTACGAAGAGCTCAAGGCGCGCGAGCAGTTCGTGCTCACCGTCAGCGAATACGGCTACGGCAAGCGTTCCTCGTCCTACGATTTCAGGGTCATCGGCCGCGGCGGCAAGGGTATCCGCGCGACGGACGTATCGAAGCGCGAAGAGATCGGCTCGCTGATCGCGGCCTTCCCGGTCGCGCCGGAAGACCAGATCATGCTGGTGAGCAATGCGGGCCAGATCATCCGGGTGCCGGTGACGGGCATCCGCATCGCCAGCCGCGCCACCAAGGGGGTCACGATCTTCAACACGGCCGACGGCGAACGGGTGGTTTCCGTTGACCGTATTTCCGAGCCCCAGAATGGGGAGGAGGACGCTGCGGTTCCGGAAGGGGCCGGGGAGATCCCGCCAGCAGATTCGGAGGGCGAAGGCGGCGCCGAATAAGCGCCGCCTGCCCTGGAAGATTTATCGGCGGAAGGGGTAGCGGTCTTTCTGAACCCGGTTCTCCAGCTTGACGCGCTGGGCTTCCTGATGAAGGCCAAGAGCGGTGGCGATGAGCATGGCGACCGTCATGGCGGCTGCGAGCGTGAATATCAGCATCGGACTGCCTCCTTGGCAGTGTTAACGATGAGAAGGCGGTTTGGTTCACTGCCTGTCGCCACTTGTCTGCCGGATTCCATAAGAACCTCGCCTGAATATTCCGTTCAGGCCGTGTTTAGAATTCTACCTTGCCAAGGCGGTGCGGCTATGGCTTTGCTTCGATCGTCACGGAGGCACTGAAATGCCGGAAACCACTGCGCTGCTCTCCTACACGCTTGCCTGCATCGCGATTATCATCGTGCCCGGCCCGACGGTGACGGTGATCATCGCCAATTCCATACGGCATGGTGCAAGGGCAGGGCTGCTCAATGTGCTGGGCACCCAGATTGGCCTCGCATCCATGCTCGGAGTGCTGGCGCTGGGCCTCAAGGCCATTGTGGCCGGCATGGGCAATCTCTTCGAGGTCGTGCGGCTGCTGGGGGCCGCCTATCTCATCTGGATCGGCATTCGCATGTGGCGCTCCGACGGCTCGCTGGGTATGGCCGAGGCGCCGCCGCGTGGGGACGGCTCGCTGATCCTGCAGGGCTTCGTGGTTTTCTGGTCGAACCCGAAGACCCTCATATTCTTCGGCGCCTTCATTCCACAGTTCATCAATCCCGCAAATGGCACGGCGTGGCAGGCCCTGTTCCTGGGCGCCATTTTCATGTTCATCGCGGCCGTATCCGATTCCTTTTATGCCTTTGCGGCGGGCGGAGCGGGTGCGAAACTAACCAAGGCACGGGTGAGACTTGCGGAGCGCATCTCCGGCACCTGTCTCATCAGTGGCGGACTGTGGCTTGCGCTCTCGAGGCGATAAGCCGAGAAGCGAATTGCCTTCCCTTGATAGGAGCGTTAGAAGCCGCCCATGACTGATCGCACCGCCTTTTATGCCGGCTCCTTCGATCCGCTTACCAACGGCCACCTCGACGTTCTGAAGGGGGCGTTGGAACTTGCTGATACCGTGGTGATCGGCATCGGCATTCACCCGGGCAAAAAGCCGCTCTTTTCGTATGGCGAGCGCGTTGCCCTGATCGAGCGCTCGGCCAAGGATGAGCTGGGCGCCGATGGCGGCCGCATCAAGGTGGTGGCTTTCGATAATCTGGTCATCGATGCTGCGCGCGTCCACGGTGCTTCGATCATGATCCGCGGCCTGCGTGACGGCACGGACCTCGACTACGAGATGCAGATGGCGGGCATGAACCAGACCATGGCGCCGGAGCTGCTCACGGTTTTTCTGCCGGCGAGCCCATCGGTCCGCACCGTCACGGCTACGCTCGTGCGGCAGATCGCATCCATGGGCGGCAATGTCGCGCCTTTCGTGCCGGCCGTCGTGGCGGCGGCCCTGAAAGAAAAATTTTCAGCCTAACCGGGAGAGATTTGATGCGCCCTTTTTCTCGCTTTGCACCTCTTTGCGTTGCCGCCGTTTTGGCCTTCGGCTCCGCCGCACTTGCCGCGGAACCCGAAAACACGATGATCATCAAGCTCAAGGATGGCGATGTGGTGATCGGGCTGCGGCCCGACCTCGCGCCCAAGCACGTGGAGCAGATCAAGACGCTTGTGCGCCAGGGCGCCTATGACAATGTCGCCTTCCACCGCGTGATCGACGGCTTCATGGCGCAGACGGGCGACGTCCAGTTCGGCGATCTGGAAGACGGCTTCAGCGCTGAGCGCGCGGGCACCGGCGGCTCGGACCTGCCGGACCTGCCGGCCGAGTTCACCAACACCGCCTTTGATCGTGGTACGGTCGGCATGGCGCGATCGCAGGATCCCAACTCAGCCAACTCGCAGTTTTTCATCATGTTCGCACCGGCATCGCATCTGAACGGCGCCTACACTGTGGTAGGGCAGGTGGAAACGGGCATGGAGCTCGTCGACAACATCAAGAAGGGCGATCCGGCGGCGAACGGGCTGGTGCAGGATCCCGATCGCATGCTGAGCGTGCGGATCGCGGCAGACGAATAGAAACGACAGAAGAGAGGCGTCTCATGACTAAAAAGAAAGACCCGGAAAACACAATCGTCATGGAGACGACCAAGGGCAATGTGGTGATTGAGCTATTCCCGGATGTGGCGCCCGCCCATGTGGCGCGCATCAAGGAGCTGGCCCGCGAGGGATTTTACGACGGGATTGTCTTCCACCGCGTGATCGACGGCTTCATGGCTCAGACGGGCGACCCCACGGGCACCGGCATGGGCGGTTCCGACAAACCGGACCTCAAGGCCGAGTTCTCGAACGTGCCGCATGTGCGCGGCACCTGCTCCATGGCCCGCTCGCAGAACCCCAACTCCGCCAACTCGCAGTTCTTCATCTGCTTCGGGGAGGCGCCCTGGCTCAACAAGCAATATTCCGTCTGGGGCCAGGTAGTCGAGGGCATGGACAATATCGACAAGATCAAGCGCGGCGAGCCCGTGCGCGATCCGGATTCGATCGTCTCGATGCGGGTGGCGGCGGATATTGCGTAGAAGCAGTTAGGGAGTAGCGAATAGCGGGTGGGGACGAGTAGGCTGCACTATTCGCAACTCACTATTCGCTCTTTCGCTCACCCATGCGTGTCGATCTCTTCGACTTCGATCTTCCAGAAGAACGGATCGCGCTGAGGCCCGCAAGCCCGCGCGATTCAGCCCGTATGCTCGTCGTGCGGCCGGGGAAACCTCTGGAAGATTGCATCGTGCGTGACCTGCCGCAGTTTTTGCGGCCGGGCGATGCGCTCGTCTTTAACGATACGAAGGTGATCCCGGCCCGGCTTTCAGGCATTCGCCGGCGCGGCGAGACGGTCGCGCAAATCGAAGCGACGCTGCATATGCGCGCCGGCCCGGACCGCTGGAAGGCATTCCTGAAGCCCGCCAAGCGGGTGGCGGTGGGCGAGCGCATCCAGTTCGGCCATGATGGCGAAAGCTGTTTTCTGGGTTCACTGGATGCGACGGTGGCGGAAAAAGGCGAGGGTGGAGAGGCGCTGCTCGTTTTCGATTTCTCCGGGCCGGTTCTCGACGAGGCGATCGCGGCGGCCGGCCATGTGCCGCTGCCGCCTTATATCGCCTCGAAGCGGCCTGACGACGAGCGCGACCGCGCCGATTACCAGACCATCTACGCGCGCGAGGAAGGCGCAGTGGCGGCGCCCACCGCCGGGCTCCATTTTACGCCGGATCTCTTCTCAGCCCTCGATACAATCGGCGTCGAGCGGCATTTCGTGACGCTGCATGTGGGCGCCGGGACCTTCCTGCCGGTGAAGGCGGAGGATACGGAAGCTCACAGGATGCACGCCGAGTGGGGCGAAGTCGACGGGATGACGGCCGATGCGCTCAACGCGGTGCGTGCACGTGGCGGGTGCATCATCGCCGTGGGCACGACGTCGCTCCGGCTGCTCGAAAGCGCGGCTGAGCCTTCGGGGCTGCTCAAGGCCTGGTCCGGCGAGACGGATATCTTCATCACACCCGGCTACCGCTTCCGGGCGATTGACATTCTGATGACGAACTTCCATCTGCCTCGCTCGACCCTGTTCATGCTGGTTTCGGCCTTCAGCGGGCTTGAGACGATGAAATCCGCCTACAGCCATGCCATCGACCAGGGCTACCGGTTTTACTCCTACGGCGATTCCAGCCTGCTTTTCAGGGAAGACACGTGAGCGACACCTTTACCTTCCGCGTGCTCGCCACCGACGGCAAGGCGCGGCGCGGCGAAATCTCCATGCCGCGCGGCAACATCCGTACGCCGGCCTTCATGCCCGTAGGCACCGGCGGCACGGTGAAGGCGATGTATATGGACCAGGTGCGGGCGCTGGGCTCCGACATTATCCTGGGCAACACCTATCATCTCATGCTGCGACCGGGTGCCGAGCGCGTGGCCCGGCTCGGCGGGCTGCACGAATTTGCCCGCTGGCCTTATCCAATCCTAACCGATTCCGGCGGTTTCCAGGTGATGTCGCTTTCGGCCCTGCGCAAGGTGAGGGAGGAGGGCGTCACCTTCCGCTCCCATGTGGATGGCGAGGTGCACGAGATGTCGCCCGAGCGGTCCATCGAGATCCAGGGTCTGCTCGATTCCGACATCCAGATGCAGCTCGACGAGTGCATCGCGCTGCCGTCGCCGGAAAAGGAAATCGAGCGGGCGATGGAGCTTTCGCTGCGCTGGGCCGAACGCTGCAAAATCGCTTTCGGCGATCAACCGGGCAAGGCCATGTTCGGTATCGTTCAGGGCGGAGACAACCGGCGGCTCCGGCTACGCTCTGCCGAAGCGCTCGCTGCGATGGGGCTGAAAGGCTATGCCGTGGGCGGGCTCGCGGTGGGCGAGCCGCAGGAGGTGATGCTCGACATTCTCGATGCAACCTGCCCTGCGCTGCCGGCTAACAAGCCGCGTTACCTGATGGGCGTTGGCACGCCCGACGACATCTTGAAGTCCGTTGCGCGCGGCATCGACATGTTCGACTGCGTGATGCCGACCCGGGCGGGCCGCCATGGGCTTGCGTTCACCCGGCGCGGCAAAATCAACCTGAAGAACGCCCGCCACGCGGAGGACACGCGTCCGTTGGACGAGGAGAGCGATTGCCCGGCCGCGCGTGATTATTCCCGCGCCTATCTGCATCACCTGGTGAAATCCGGCGAGGCGCTGGGCGGCATGCTGCTCACCTGGAACAATCTCGCCTATTACCAGGGCCTGATGGCCGACATCCGAGCCGCCATTGAAGCCGGCCGGCTGGGCGAACGCACGGCGGAAATCCAGGAAGAGTGGGTGCGCGGCGACTTGCCGGCGCTTTAGGGCGTCATACCGCTGCGTCTGGCGCAGGCCGCGCAAGGCGGGGACGGAGATCAAGCGCCTAAACGATTTGTGCGCCTTGTGCGCGGGCCCGGCCACGCCGCCGAGGTGCATTACGGTGCCGGAATATGCGCGGATGCACGATGCCGCTCGAAGGACCACTGACCTCCAGAAGCTGAGTAAGACGAAGTTTCTTAGAAGCATTAATCGGAGCCGTTTGGCTCGATGCCGATGGTCTAGGGATCGATGATCCGTTGCCGCGTGGCCGTGGCCACCGCCTGTGAAAGCGTTCTGCATTGCAGCTTTTGCCGCGCAGTTCTCAAATAGCTGCGCACCGTATACTCGGACAGATCGAGAATCCCGGCGATATCCTTCGAATCCTTGCCTCGAGCGGTCCACAGTAGGCATTCCCTCTCGCGCGGCGCCAAGGTTGCGCCGGACGGCTCACCGATCCCCAGTTCATTAAGCGCCTTTTGGTGCAAGACCTGAGAAATTTCGATCACTGATGAAGCATGCCGGCGGATGAAACCCGCCCAGAGGCCAAGGTCGAGATCGGCTGTCAACGACAGAAGCGAGCGACGGGAGAACCGATCCACCGTCGGAATTGAATAGCCTTGGGCGCCGATACCGTGGGAACGGGCATCCTCCATGAACTCCCGCTCCTTTTCGCTCATTTCGAGCTCGTGCCATGAAAAGGGGCGCAGGGATGAAAAGCCTTCGCGCATCACCGGATCGTGACCGACATACGTACGCAGAACGTAGCGGGAGATCCACTGTGAGGGGAGAGTCGTCCTCACATAGGGATAATCCAGCGGGGCTGCTCCGGAAACATTCAGATGGAAGCTCACATGCGCGAGGCCGAGGCCGTCACGCAATAAGAATATAGCCTCCTCAATATTCTTCGCGCTCCGTACAGTTTCCACGATCCCAGCTTGAAGGGCGTCGTCCTGGCCACCAAGCATACAGCCCTCATTTCTGTCCCAATTTGAGAATGCTCGGGAAGGTAGAGTAATGCAAGTATAATTTGAGCTGCGAAAAAATGCCTTATGCAAAAAGAAGTTTCGGAAAATGCGGGCTATGTGGCAAGTGAATCCGCGTAACCGGTTCTTTCTACTTCAGGCGATGGCGATCCTGAATTTTGATGGCAAGCAGGATGCGACAGGCGGGACGGGGAGGGACATTTGAGGTCCTGTTCCCTTGAGATCTTGTCAGGAACTTCCGTCAGCCATCTTCTTTTGATCGTGCGGAACGGATATTTGCCGGCGCATCGTCCGCCGCGCATCATTTTGCGCCGGCGCTCGCGTTGATACGATTGAGCTCGTCTCGAAATGGCGCTTGACGAGACGCCTTTTAGCGGTAGTCCAGCGCGCCTTCAGCGTACAGCCGGAACATTTGGCGTCGCATCGACTGCTCCCCGACAATGTGTCCCATGAAAATGGCCGCCTCGTTTCCAAGGCGGCCATCCTAAGGATTTTACGGCAGCCTTAATGGCCGGCCATGAAAGCGGCCCACATCTGAGGCCGCTTTAACAGTTCAGTTCAGCCGCCCGCTTGCGTGGGCCAGCATGGTGTAGACCTTGCCCGTGTCCGAGGTGAGGTAGGTCTGGCTCATCACATTGTCGCGGTCGGAACGGGCGACATCGGCCAGTAGCTTCTCGAAATCGCGGCAGTATTGATCGACTGCTTTGCGGAATTCTGCATCCTCTCGATACTTGCGCTGGATCTCGTCAAAGGTTTGCTGACCCTTCAATGTGTAGAGCCGGCGATTGAAGACGTTGCGCTCCCCGCGACGATATCTCTCCCAAAGCTCGACAGAGACGTCGTGATCGATCGCCCGGGCGATATCGAGGGAGAGAGAATTCAAGGATTCCACGACATGTGCGGGAAACTTGTCGGAGGGCGCTTCCACGGCCGCGGCTTCTTCCTCGCGGGAGGCGCTACGCAGAAGGTCGCGAATCCATCCCTCGCCGCTGGGGGATGAGGGCTGCTCGTCGCGTGCGGAAACAACCTGCCGGGGTGCACTCTGGCGCGGCCTCTGCGGCGCCAGGTCGGGACGCGGCTTTTCGACGATGCGCGAGAAGCCAAGCGCCGGTCCTGCCTCCGTCACGATCTGCCCGGAGTTCGGACGAACCCGCTCGAGCGCAGGGCCCCCGTCAGGCGCGCGCGCACTGCTACCGCCCACGTCATGCAGACGACCGGATTTCGCCACGATGTCCGAAAGCTCCTTCAGGGCGTTGATCTGCTCCGTGATGGCCCGGCGCATGGCGAAGGTCGACTGCTTGGCCTCCTCGGGAAGTTCGACAATTCCCCGTTTCACGTCTGCCCGGGTGGCTTCGATCTCATCGCGGATTTCCCGTGCGCTTTGGCGCAGGTCTTCCGTCGCGCCTGCAAAGCGGCGTGTCGCGGATTCCACGACCTCATTGATGGAGTTGCGAATGGCATCCATCGATTCACGCGTCCGGCCTTCGGCGCCGTCTATCGTGTTTTCAATAAGATGCTCGAAGGACTTCATGATCCGCTCGACATGCTCGGACTTTTCGACAAGCCCGTTTGCCAGCTCATCCAGCGCGCGCTGCCTGCTTTCCAGGCTGGCGCCGAGGCTTCCCTGCGCCTTCTCGAGCAACTCGGAAGCTGTTTCGAGAACGCGGCTGTGATCTTCGAAACGGCTGGCAATGACTGAGATCTCCCGCAAGGTCCGCTCGGAGAAATCCGCCAGCCGGCCGGAATTCGCATTGATGAGGCTTGCGGAATTGGCGATCGTCTCCGCCGCCCTTTCTGCGTTGCGGGCAAATTCGTGCGTGGTTCCTGTCAGCTTTTCGTCCACGTCCGAAAGATTTTGCGTCGCTGCGGTTATCAGCCCGCTTAGTTTCTCGCCGGAGGTTTCCAGCTTGCCGAGCAGGTCGCCGACATTGCCGAGCACATTGTTGCGGGCACGCTCCATGGCGCTGAGCGTTTCGGACGTGCGGCTTGCCAAGGCGTTGACGAGGGCGGCGTTCTCCTGGCGCAGGCGCTCTGCGGTCTGCTGCGTGATGGCTTCAATGCCTTCGCGAAGCTCTCCTCCGCTGCTTTCAAAGCGCTCGACCAGCGGCCGAGCGGTTTCATCCAGGATACGGGCGATCTCGGATGTGCGGCTTGCAAGCACGCTGTTGAACTCGCGCGTGCGCTCCTCAAGCGTCCGGACAGTCTCGCCGGTGCGCCGGGAAATATGTTCATTGATGGTGGCAAAGGTCTGGCCGATCGTATCGGCGGTCGAAACCAGATCGGCCTGAGTGCGGGCAAGCTGCTGGCTCAAATGCTGAGCTGCCTGTTCCGCGGTGGTCTTCAAGCGTTCTTCG
Organism: Chelativorans multitrophicus; assembly: GCF_011317445.1. Taxonomy (GTDB): domain Bacteria; phylum Pseudomonadota; class Alphaproteobacteria; order Rhizobiales; family Rhizobiaceae; genus Chelativorans; species Chelativorans multitrophicus. The sequence goes on along the minus strand of NZ_JAAAPL010000001.1, from coordinate 138,727 downwards.
GCGCCGCCGAAGCCTTCTTCCAGCGCGACCGCCGTGCGGCCGACGCTTTCGGTGAGTCGCCGCTCGACCTCGGACACGCTGCCCATGATGGCCGAGCTCGTGGAGCCGGTCGCCGTCCTCAGGCGACCTTCGACCTCGGCAAGCTGCTCCACCATGGCCGCGGCACGCGCCTCGAGCTCCAGGGACGTCTGCTTGGTGCGGGCAACGATGCGCTGGTCGGCTTCCTCAAAGGTGCGCGCGACCATGTCTGCCCGGTCGGACAGCACGGAAGAGATCTCGTCGATCCGTGTTCCGACGCGCCCATCGATCTCGTTGAAACCGCTCTGAAAGCTTTCGGTTCTTTCGGCGATACGCCGCGCAGCACTGTCGAGCGTCAGGTCGATCGTCTCCACATGCTCGCCAAGAAGCTTCGCGGCGCCTTCGACGCGACCGGCAACCCGGTCCGCCGCGTTATCGAAAGTGCTGTCGATCTGCCCGATCTGGTCGGAGAGCGAGCGGCTTACACCCTCCACGCGAGTTGAAATTCGATCCGCGGCCGCATCAACAGCCGAATCGATCCGGCTGACTTGGCCAGCGATTGCTTGAGCGACCATTTCGACACGTCCGGAAGCCCGTTCCGTCGCGCCGTCGAAGGTCATGTCGATCTGCTCGACATGTTCACCGAGCCTGCGCGCGACCTCTTCGGCGCGGGCAGCTATGCGGTCGGCAGCGCTGTCGAAGGTGGCGTCGATCCGCTCGGCCTGATCCGTGAACAGACGCGTCGTGCTTTCCACGCGCGCGGCCACTCGGCGATCGATGCCTTCCAGCAGCTTGGTGGTCTCGTCACCCAGGGAGGACGTTGCCTCGGTCACCTTGTCGCGAAGCGCGGAGGCGACCACGATTGCGCTGCTCTCCAGCGTCTGGCGCACATTATCGACGCCGATGGTGAGCGCCTTCTCCATGGTTTTGGTGCGCTCTTCGATGAGGCCGGTTTGAGCAGCGAAAGCGCTGTTGATCTGCTCGATATCCGTGCGGATGGCGGCGGTGATCCCGTCGCGCTGTTCGCCAATCTTGGCAATATCCTCTTCAAGCGCCGCAGCGAACGTCCCGCGCGTCTCGATCAGCTTGTTGATCTGCCTGGAGACCCGGCTCTCGAAGTTTGCATGAACCTCGTCGAGCTTTTGAATATCCGATTGAAGGAGCTCCGCGAGACGCCCCTGGTTTTGCTCGAATACGTTGATCTGATTGGTGATCGCCTCATCCATGCGTGCCTGCACGGAATGGAAGCGGCCGAGACCTTGGTCGAGGCGGCTGTCCAGGTCTGCGTGCCCTTCCTTGAGCCGTTCTGCGAATTCCTCCGCCTTGCCCTGCAGCATGATGGATGTCGAGGCGACGAGTTCCGAAAGTTCGCCGTCGATGGTGTTTCGCCCGGCCTCGATGGCCGAGATGACATCCTGCTTGCCACGGACAAAAGTATCGGCGATTTCGCGGGCGCGCTCGACCAAAGCCTCATTGATGCTGCGCGCGCGCGCATCGAGCGCCGATTCAAGCCGCTCAATTCCTGTGTCCAAAGCCTGGGCACGGGTAGAAAACTCCGAAAGCAGTGTTTCGCCGCGATCGGTGAAGGTGCGCTCGATTTCGCCCAGTCGGTCGGCGAACAACGCATTCAGGCGATCGGATGCGCTTCCGACCGAGGAGACGAAGCCGTTTACCCGGTCGTCGAACAGATCGCTGAGGGTACGTGTGGCGTGATCGGTACGCTCCGTGAGCGTCGCGATACGGGTGTCGAGCAACTCCGCGAGCCCGCTTCCCGAGGTGGTGATCTGCCGCGAGAGAGTTTCCGCGCGCTCGTCCAGAAGGCCTTTCACGCCATCGCTAGAGGCGCTGACACGCTTGATGAACTCCTGGCTGGATTCGCCAAGCGCAGAAATGCGCGAATCAAGCAATCCGGCGAGGGTCTCGCTCGACGTGGCAAGCTGGCGCGAGAGAAGTTCCGAACGCTCGTTGAGCAGATTGGCGACCGAATCGCCCGTGGTATTTATGCGCTGAGCAAAGGTGTCGCCAGACTGCTGAAGTATGGTGGACAGATGCTGCGCCGTGCCATCCACTGTCACGCGGATCTGCTCGCTGGCAGAATTGAGCTCTTCTTTTATGACTTCATGAGCACCGGTGATGGAGGCCCGGACACGCTCCGCATGCCCGACGATGCCCTCGCGCTCGCTGCCAAGGCTGTCGACCAGAAATCTGATGCGAGCCTCGTTCTCCGAGTAAGCGCGCTCGAGCTCGTTGACTTCCGTATGAACGAGCGTTTCCAGTTCGACCGCCCGTGCCAGCGTGCGCTCGATGCCCTCGCTCATCGCCTGCACTTCGCGGCGGATGGCCTGGCCGACCATCATCACGCGCTCATGGGCCAGGTTTTCAGGCTCGGTGAGGCGGAAGGCGATTTCGGCCATGTTGCGGGCGGCAAGCCGCATTTCCTGGGCACGCCGGATCATCACGGCGAAGCCCCAGATGAGCAGCACGGGCATCACGACGGCGGCGATAAGGCCAAGCGCCGCGGGAGCAGAGGCAAGCTCGCTCAACGAGCCGATCTGCCAGATCTGGGAGCCGAAGCCAAAATGAGCAACGGCGGCGCCGAGCAGGACCCACGCGACTGAAAGCGCGGCAGCAATCCAGTAATTCGTGCGCGAGGGCTGTTGCTCGATCGTGTGGGCGAGACGCAGATAATCGCTCGTCTGCTTGTCATCATTGGCCGGCAGAAGCGCCGGCGTAGCGCCGGTGCTGGGCGGCTGAGCCTCCGCTCGCGTAAGGTTTTCGACAGGCTGAAACTCTTCCGGCTCCTCGTCCAGCTCGGGCAGCTCTTCGAAATTGTCAGCCAAGGCTTCGGCCTTGGTGTTCGCCGCTTCCTTGGGGAGGGCGGCCTCTTCCTGATCGCTGCGGCCCTCGCGGGCAAGCTCCTCGGCAGCCATTGTGATCTGCGCTTCGAGCTCCTCCATGGAGGCAGCCACGTCGAGATCCTCGCTCTCCACCGCGAAAGATGCGGTTTCAAGCTCCAGGGCATCCTCGAGCTCTTTCGCGAAGTCGTCTTCTTTTTTGATCGTATTGCGTGCCATGCCGCCGCCTACCCTGTCATTGGGCATCCCGAATTGGGTCCCTTCACGACCTGTTTCCGCCCACATATTGCCACCCGTATCGTAGTGGCACAGGGTTGTGATTAAAATACGTTTTAAAAGCCATGCCCGTAAGTTTAAATATAGGGTTAACGGCAGACTGGCTGAATGCGGTATTTTTTGGGCATAACCTTAATGCCTTGTCCACAGGAGTTAATGCTGGTTAAACGCACATTAGCTGGATATTAATGGGGTGGCCAGGGTGGGTTGCCGGGAATGCTGGACTCAGAAAAACAACATATTTTCAAAGCCTTACCGCTTGATTTCGCGCATCTGAGCCGTCAGACGATGGGCGACGAGCAATTGAAGCGCGAGGTGCTCGATCTCTTCCTTGTGCAAGCGGCGGCGGCGCAAGCCGAAGTTGCCGGCACAAACCTGGAAGGCCGTCGCATGCTTGCCCACAGGCTGGTCGGATCGGCGCGGGCCGTCGGTGCTTTCGCGATCGCAGCCTGCGCCGCCGAGCTGGAGGCTTCGCCAAATTCCGAAGAGATCGCGGAGCGGCTGCCCCGCCTTATCGAGGAGATGAAGCTCTTTGTCTCCCAGCATACGGAAACTGGTGGAGCAGGTTGACTCGTCCTGCGTAGTGATTATTCCCGGCTGTTGTTCCTCCGCAGCAGCTCAACCCCTCCAGGTTTTCGCTTATGCCAAGGCTGAAATTCATCGCGTTCGACGGCACGGAATTCGACATCCAGGCCGATAACGGCTCAACGTTGATGCAAAACGCCGTCAGAAACGGCGTGCCGGGCATAGAAGCCGAATGCGGAGGCGCCTGTGCATGTGCAACCTGCCATGTCTATGTGGACGAGGCATGGGCGGAGATCGTCGGCCCACCGGAGCCCATGGAAGAGGACATGCTCGATTTTGCCTATGACGTGCGGCCGACCTCACGGCTGTCATGCCAGGTTCGGGTGAGGGAAGAGCTGGATGGCCTTACGGTAAGGATACCTGAGCGTCAGGGCTGACCTCATCAGGCCCGCCACTGCCAGCGCTGCGGCAACTAACGGCCCTGCTGCCGCATTTGAAGGGCCTCGATCTGTTGCAGGCGATAGCGCAGCAGGCGCATCATCCGGCTCTCGAAATTGATGCTCTCGATGCGGTCGAACTTGTCTTGAGCAGCGTCGTGCTGTGCAAGAAGCCGCTGCGTTGTCTCCTCCACTTGCTTGGCAAGCGCGCTGCAGGTCCGCCGCGGGAACAGTCCCTTCAATGTATCCTCGAGCAGCCGCGCGTGGTTCTTGGCGATGCTCAAATGGCTTTCTTCATGGCGTTTGATGTCGCGTGAGAGCGTGTCCCAGATCAGCCTGACCTCGGTCTCCGCGCGACGCCTGTCCCGCCACTGCGGAAGGATCACCTTGGCCTTAACGGAGACACGGGCATTTTCGATGCGGCATTGGCCGCGCGACTCCGCATAGTCGATGCGCGTTGTGAACTCCATATTAGTGGCGCCCGGATGTCTCTGGCCGGTGCTGTCGAGGCGCGGCCCGCGTGTATGAAGCTGCCGCTCTATTTCCGACAGGGTTCGGCCGCCGATGGGAAAATAGCTATAGGTCTTGGAAATGGTTGCAGCCGTAGCGGGATTAAGCGCCATGGCAAAAAACAGCATGATCGGGAGAAGGCGTAGCATCAAAAATCTCCTGGGGGCGCCCCGATGAGACTTTGCGACGACGCGGGGGCGGACGCAATGAAAATCGGGGCCCGGCACAGACGCATCTTCCTTTAGGTAAAAAGCATGTATGACCCGGCCGTGGCAGTTGATTCTGCGGGCAAGGAGCCGCACATGAATTTGATCGCATGGATTTAGGAAATGACCGAACCGCGGCAGTGGACATTGGCTCATGGGCGCACCCTGGAGCTCGGAGGGGATGCCCTGATCATGGGCATCCTCAACGTCACGCCGGACAGCTTTTCAGATGGCGGACGCCTGCTGTCCGTGGAAAGTGCGGTTGCGGCGGCTCGTATAATGGCCGCTGAGGGGGCCTCTATCATCGATGTCGGGGGAGAATCCACGCGGCCTGGCGCCGAACCCGTGAGCGCAATTGAGGAACAAAGAAGGGTTCTGCCCGTCATCGAGGCGCTTGCCGGGGAAGACGGCTTCGTGCTGTCGATTGACACCTATCGTTCGGAAACGGCCGAGCTTGCCGTTCGCGCCGGCGCCCATATCGTCAACGACATTTTCGGCGTGCAAAGGGATCCGGCCGTTGCCACGGCTGCCGCGAATGCTGGTGCGGGCCTGATTCTCATGCACACCGGGCGGGGAAGGCAAAAGCTGCCTGACGTCATCGCCGATCAGTTCTTCTATTTGCGCAAGTCGATCGAAATCGCCCATCAGGCAGGCAACCGGGACGAGCAGATCGTTCTCGATCCGGGATTCGGGTTTGCCAAGGAATGGCACGAGGATATCGAGATCATGGCCCGTTTCGGAGAACTGAGGGGGCTGGGATTTCCGCTTCTCGTCGGCACCTCGCGCAAACGCTTTATCGGCCGCATCACGGAACGCGAGGTGGGCGATCGAGACACTGCAACGGCGGCAACAAGCACCTTGCTGCGATTGAAAGGGGCCTCGGTCTTCCGCGTGCACAATGTTGCGGCGAACAGGGACGCGCTGCGGATCGCAGACGCCACCCGCGCCGCCGAAAGGTAAGGGAGGATTCCCGTGTACTCCATCCGATTGAGGAATTGCGCGTTCTACGCTCGGCATGGCTTGCTCGACGAGGAGGCGGCGCTGGGCCAGCGATTCTATGTCGACGCCGAGCTCCTTGTGGAGCCTGAAGTGCCGCTGGAGGAGGCTTCCATCGGGACGACTGTCGATTATGGCGTCGCCTTCTCCCTTATTGAGAAAATCGTCACGGGCGAGCGTTGCCCGCTTATCGAAACGCTGGCACTTCGGATCGCAAAGTCGCTATGCGCAAGATTCCCTCAAATCAAGCATGCAACGATCACGGTTCGAAAGCCGTCCGCGCCCATTGCCGGCGTCTTGGATTATGTCGAGGTAACGGTTGACTGGCCCCAATAGGAAAGCACGCGCCTTTTTGTGCCTGGGCGGCAATCTGGGCGAGCCGGAACGCGCCATGGCAGAGGCGCTGCAGGTTCTTGATGCCAGCCCCGAGACCTGCGTCATCCGTGTTTCTTCGGTCTATCGAACGCCGCCCTGGGGCAAGCTGGATCAGCCGGAGTTTCTCAACGCGGCCGCCGAAATTGAGACCGGGCTTACCCCGCACGAACTGCTTTCGCAGTGTCTGGCAATCGAGCGCATGCTGAAAAGGGAGCGCCGCGACCGGTGGGGCCCACGCGTCATCGATATCGACATCTTGACCTATGATGATGAGCGGATTGCCGACGCCATGCTTGAAATTCCGCACCCGCGGATGCTCCAGCGCGCTTTCGTGCTGCTGCCACTGGCCGAAATCGCGCCTGGCCTTGTGCTCGAAGGAAAGTCGATCAGTGAACATATGGCACGGCTCGATGCTTCCGGCGTCGAGCCGGTCAAGACCGGCGGCGAGTGGTGGAAGAATGAGGCTATTCGCCCGTTAACGCGCTCACCGTCTTAGCGTCCACGCGCTTCAGCGTCATGCCGATCACCGGGACGAGGTCCTCATCCACATGGACGGAGATCGTCACATTCATCGTGTTCTTGTCCGAAAGCTGCGCGCGCATCGCCCCGGTAAGGGCTTTGCGATGAATGGCAAAGACTGCGGATTGGCCTTTGACAGAGCCGCCGATTACATCGAGCCCTTTGCCGCTCGCGCCGTCCTGGAATGTGCCGCTGAACCCGGATTTGCTGCGCTCCACCCTGGCGGACATGTCCTGATTGAAGACGCCCACACGGCAGCCGCCGTCAAGCGACATGCCCACCCGGTCCTCCGGGGTTGCGCCCGCAAAATTGCAGACGAACTTCGTACCCTTGTACTTTCCCGCGACGATCTCGCCGGGGCCGGTCCAGCCACCCTCGATCTGCTCAAAGAACCGGCGCTCATGGTCGGAGGCGGTCGCGAATGCCGTCGTCCCGAGTAAGAGGGCGGCGGCGAAGGGTAAAAGGACAATTTTGCGCAGGAACATGGGACGGAACATCCACTGGGGCGACATCGATTTCCGAAGCATGAAGAAGTTTGGTTAAAGCTTTATCACTGAGTAGCCCCGGCAGGCGATGGTTGGCCCGATAAACTTCTGTATCAAAGGCATTCAGGTTCGTTTGCCGTCGGTTTTGGCCGCGAATTGAGTAAGCGCCTTCAGGAAATCGCCGATTCCGGGCCGCTCGACAGCGCGGAAGGAAAGCGGGCGTATCGCCGAAATGGCAGCCATGCCGATGCGCGCCGTCATCATGCCGTTCACCACCCCCTCGCCGAGCCGGGCCGAAAGGCGGGCAGCAATTCCGTGCCCCACGATCTGCTGCACAATCGTATCGCCCATTGCCATGGAGCCGGTGACGGCGAGATGGGCGAGCACGTTGCGTGACAGCCGCAGGAATCCGAAAAAGCCCGGGCGGCCGCAATAGAGCTCGGACAGGCGGCGGAGCAGGCGCACCGCTTCGAAGATGACATAGCCGACATCCATCAGCGCCCGAGGGCTGACCGCCGTTACAACCGAAACGCGCTTGGCGGCATCGAGCACCAGTTTCTGAGCACGCTTGTCGAGGGGCGCCAGGAGTTCCTTTTCGGCAATCCGCAGGAGGTCGCGTCCGTCGATGACGTCGCCCTCCAGCTGTTCCAGTTGCCGCCGCCCTGCGGCCGTGTCGGGGTGGCTTGCAAGCAGCGAGGACAGATCCGCGATCACCGCCCGCGCTTGCCTGGCATCGTCACGCTCATAAGCGTCGTCGGAGCGCCGCCGCATCCTTTCAACGGAAGCAAGCCGCGCGACCGCGATGGCCTCGCGCACGACGATCGCAAACAGCGCCAGCGCCGCGACTGCTACGAGCGCCGCACCCAGCCAGCCAAGCCAATCGGCGCGGGAGAAGAGGTCGCGGATGAGACTGTCCGCCCAAAGTCCCGCTGCCAGGGAGACGAGCATTCCCAGCGCCGCCACGAAAACGGCACCGAGGCGTGAGCGCCTTTTCGGAGCTGCCGCGGGCGGCGGAGCGGAAGCTTCAGTCTCCAGAGAATCGAAGATGTCGATCTCGGCCGGCGTGATCTTGACCGCCTCGTCCACTCTTATGGCGCGCGGCTTGCGTACGTCTTCCCGCGTCGCCTCGGGAGAGGGGGAGGGCGCGGGCTCAATCCGGAATGCGGCGGGGCGGCGCGGTTCGCTCATGCGAGCTTGTCTCCAAGAAGGAATTGCAGGGCTCGATCAAGCCGGATGTGAGGCAGCGACAAGGTAATGCCCTCCATGGTGCGTTCGAGCTTCGGCGGGCGGAAGCGTACGAAGCGGATCGCAGGGTCGCCGGAAGGCGCGGGTGCTTCCTTGCGGAAGAAGGCAGCAGGGCTTTCCGGCAGGTCTCCGGGGAAAATGGCGGTTTCCGTTTCACCGTCGAATATTTCTCCGCCGATGCTTTCCCCCGCCAGCGGAGTGCCGATGATGACGGGAAGCGTCTGACGCCCGCGCGTCACCGTCCCCTCCCGCGTTGCCCTGACCGCCGCCATCGCCACCACGTCGACGAGCGCGCCGGAAAAGTCCGCCCGTGCTATCGCCCGCTCCGCCAGGCGCCGCACGATTGCCTGCAGGCGGTCGTGGCTCTCATGATGGATATGGTCCGCCTTGGTGGCGGCGATCAGAATCCGGTCGATCCGGCGCGAAACGAGACCGGTGAGCAGGTTGCTGCGGCCGGGCCGGAAACAGGCAAGGATTTCCATCAAGGAGCGTTCCAGGTCGTGCACGGCTGGCATACCGGCATTGATGGCCTGCATGGCGTCCACGAGAACGATTTGCCGGTCGAGCCGTGCGATATGCTCGCGAAAAAAAGGCTTCACCACGTGGGTTTTGTAGGCCTCGTAGCGCCGTTCCATCATAGCTTGCATGGAGCCGGCGCGTGCGCGCGTGCTGAACCTGGCAAGGGGTGCGAAGGTGAGGGCAGGCGAACCTTCCAGGTCTCCCGGCATAAGGAAACGGCCCGGCGGCAGGGTGGAAAGAGCACGGCTCTCTTCCTTGCATGCCCTGAGATATGAGGTGAAGCTTTCGAACAGCTTTCGGGCGAGAACCTCGTCGGCCTCGCCATCCGGGTCGATGCTGGCGGCAAGGTTCCGCCAGGGACGGGCAATATCCTCGCGCCCCGGCAGTTCCGACAGTTCCATCGCTTCGCGGCTGAAGGTCTCGAAATCCTTGCCGAGGAGAGGAAGGTCCAAAAGCCACTCGCCGGGATAGTCCACGATGTCGATCGAGACCTTCCCGCGTGAGAGGAGCCGGCCCCAGGCCGAGGCCGATTCGTATTCGATGGTAAGTCTGAGTTCCGAGATCGCCCGCGTGGAGGCGGGCCAGACATGCCTTTCCACAAGATCCGCGATGTGGTCCTCATACTGGAAGCGTGGGACGGCATCGTCGGGCTGATGCTCGAGATAGGCTTTGGCGATGCGGCCTGAGGACTGCGCCTCAAAAAGCGGCAGCCGTCCGCCATGGATCAGATTGTGGACCAGCGCGGAAATGAAGACCGTTTTGCCCGCCCGCGAGAGGCCGGTCACGCCGATCCGGATGGAAGGTGACCAGAGACCTGCGGTCCGGTCGGCCACGGTGTCGAGAGCGATGCGGGCTTCGTCAGCGAACGTGGTCAGCGATGGCAAGGGGTGTTCCTTATCTGCTCTCCGGCACCGATATAGGCAATTGGAAGGGAATATGAAAAGGGTTGAGGGTGTCGCCCCGCTGCACCTCACTTGCGCGGCGAAAGGACGGCGACGAGGGTGCCGGTCCGCGGCGCCAGGTTTTGCAGCGGCTCCGGGAAGTCCAGGACGGCAAGTGTTCCCGGCGCAAATCCGGCCGACGCGGCCATGCGCGCCTCACTCCCGCGTAGGAGCAGGTGTGCCAGTTCCTGGATCGCGGGATTGTGGCCGATCACCAGGAGGGAACTCTCCACCGGCGAGGTCATGATCAGGATACGGCAATCCGCGGCATCTCCCCGGTAAAGTTCGGGCAAATAGCTGACCTCGATCGAAAGGGCTTCCAGGCCCTGTCTCACGGCTTCCCAGGTCTGGCTCGCCCGAACCGCGCTGGAGCAAAGGACGGAACTGGGCAGATAGCCGGCAGTCTTCATGGCACGCCCGAGTTCCACGCCGTCTTGCCAGCCCCGGTCGGACAGCACACGGTCGAAATCATGCGCACCTGCCGTCGCGTGCGAAGCTTCAGCGTGCCGCAATAGATAAAGCCGGTACAAGCGCTTCTCCTAGGGTGAGCGGCCGTCCGACGGCCTCTGCTCCATCTTATGATGTAGTATGTGCGGAGCCAAACCGCTTCGCACCTCCGGAAACCTTATCCCACTGCGAATTTACGTTGCATCCGTTTGATGTTTTCCACCTGAAGATGACAAATGCGTTATTCAAAGACCGTTAATGCTTGTCCCAGCCCTCACAGCCGAATATATAGGCGCCGCTGGCAAGCTGTGGGGTTAATCCATGTCCGATCTCGTCGATGCCGACTATGTCCCCTCCGAGGACGAGCCCTTCATGAACGAGCGTCAGCGGGCCTATTTTCGGGCCAAGCTGATCAAGTGGAAAAACGAGATCTTGAGGGAAGCTCGCGAGACGCTCGATGCGTTGCAGCAGGAAAACGCCAATCATCCGGACCTCGCTGATCGCGCTTCTTCCGAAACCGACCGAGCGATCGAGCTGCGGGCGCGTGACCGCCAGCGCAAGCTGATTGCCAAGATCGATGCTGCATTGCAACGCATCGAGGACGGCACCTATGGCTACTGCGAGGAAACGGGCGAGCCGATTTCGCTGAAGCGCCTCGATGCGCGGCCGATCGCGACACTCTCGATCGAGGCTCAAGAGCGGCATGAAAGGCGAGAGAAGGTTTATCGCGACGATTGAGCCGGATTGGCTCTAACGTTCTTTAAGGCGGGCCAGGACCAGGGTCATTTTAGCTCCCGCTTAGCTCTGTTTGCCTGTCGCCTATTGATGCCGGCGGCCGCTGGTGTGTATTTTATAAACTCCCGCAATTTTTAGAAAAATTGCTTCAATCTGTGCATTTAAGCCAAAAACCGGTTGTACTCTTTCCCCATTAGTGCACGTTATAGTGGCAATTGGATGAGGAGTCGGGAGTGAACGCCTTGAGCCGCACTTCACAGTGGATTTGCGACGGTTGCGGTGTGGAAAGTGCGTTGCGTAAGATCGACGAATGGCGCTGGGTTAAGATCAAGATCACGTCGCGGCAGGGATCAGAGCTGCTGACGGGCGATTATGAGCTTTGCCCCACATGCCGGCTTCGCCTCGTAGAACGGGCGAACCCGCGGCACTGGTCGCAAAAGTCTCTCCTGAATAGATAATGGCGATTTTTGCCGTATAGGCGAGGCCATCGCAAAAATCCCTCTCGCTACAACGATTCGGCCAAAGAGATTTGGCCTGTACATAGATACCAAACAGTCCTCCATGACGGCGCGGATTTCCTGGCTTCACGTGACCGCTCGGAAATTTGTGAGCCGGGCCGTAGCAAAGCGCCGGAAATAAGAACCGAGATTGGGCATGCCGATTCGTCGGCCATGGCGTTCTTCCGCCTGATCCTGCCTTTGGCGGAAGAAATGCAAAGTGGCCTCAGCCTGTTCGATATGCAATAGCATCGTGATTGCCGAGCTTTCCGGCCTGAGGAGAATTGTATGAGCGCTTTCATAGGGCGCGTCGGGAGAGCAGCGCAGGCGCTGCGCGACCTGTTTCCCGAGACGCCGCTCCAGAAAAACGATTATCTCTCCAGGAAGACGGGCGCGAGGGTCTTCCTCAAGCGAGAAGACCTGACCCCCGTGCGCTCTTACAAGCTGCGCGGTGCGTTCAACTTCATGCGCAAGGCAATCGCGGCCGGTGCGGGGGCGGATGGCTTCGTCTGTGCCTCGGCGGGCAATCACGCCCAGGGCTTCGCGTACGCCTGTCGGCACTTCTCCCGCAAGGGTGTGGTGTTCATGCCGGTTACAACGCCACAGCAGAAGATCGAAAAGACGATGCTTTTCGGCGGAGAATGGATCGAGGTTCGGCTCGTGGGCGATTTCTTCGAGGATTGCTATGAGGCGGCGAAGGAGTTTGCCGATACTAACCATGCGCTGATGGTCCCGCCTTTCGACCACAGCGATATCATCGAAGGACAGGCGACGGTTGCCCAGGAACTGGCCGACCAGTTGGGAAAGGGTCTGGAGGGCGCGACGATCATCCTGCCGGTGGGCGGCGGCGGCCTTGCTGCCGGAATCACTGCCTTCCTGCAGGAAAGCGGTATCGGCGCGCGATATGCCTTTGCCGAACCGGCCGGCGCGCCAAGTCTTGCGCTCAGCCTTTCGGCCGGCAAAAGAGTAAAGCTGCCGCAGGTGGACAATTTCGTGGACGGCGCTGCTGTTGCCGAGATCGGGCGCGAGCCGTTCAAGCGTCTTAAGAACTTTTCTGCTCAAGATGTTCATAAAATACCGGAAAATCGCCTTTGCTCGACGATCCTCGAAATGCTGAACATAGAAGGTGTGGTGCTCGAGCCTGCAGGGGCGCTGGCGATTGACGCCCTCAAGGATTTTTCACGGCGGGAGATCCGTGGGAGCACGATCGTCGCTGTCGTTTCCGGTGGCAACTTTGATTTCGAGCGGCTGCCGGATGTGAAGGAGCGCTCGCTGCGTTTCGAGGGCTTGAAGAAGTACTTCATCTTCCGTTTTCCCCAACGCCCCGGCGCGCTGCGGGATTTCCTCGATCTGCTGGGGCCGGACGACGATATCACCCGCTTCGAATATCTGAAAAAATCCGCGCGCAATTTCGGCTCGGTGCTGATCGGCATCGAGACCAAGGACCCGCGGAACTTTGCCCTGCTGGGGCGTCGTTTTGACGAGGCCGGCTGGGGGTATCAGGACATCACCCAAGACGAGACGATCGCGAATCTCCTCATATGACGGCGGGAACGGCCTATATCGTGCTCTTTCGCGGCGTGGGCGGCGCCACGCAGCTTCCTGTGGCGCGGCTGCGGGAGGTGCTTCCGCAGGCGGGCTTCCGCAACGTCTCCACCTATATCAACAGCGGCAATGCCGTTCTGTCCTCGCCGTTGACGGAAGCACAGGTGGCCCGGAAAGTGGCTGCGGCGGTGAAGGAGCAGATGGGCTTCGAAAAGAGAGTGCTTGTGCGCAGTCTCGCCGAATGGGTAAAGGCGATAGAGCAGAACCCTTACCCCGACGTGGTCGCAGAACCGACCAAGCTGCACCATTTCGCGCTGGAGCGTGAGCCCGAAGCGCAGGCCGTCAAGGCTCTTCAGGGGAAGGCTACGGGCGCGGAGCGCTTTGTCCTTAACGGCCGGTCCCTTTATCTCCACACGCCGGACGGCATGGGCCGTTCTCTGTTCGTGCCCAAGATCGAGCCGACGCTCAAGGTCGCCATGACCGCGCGGAACTGGCGCACCGTGCTTGCGCTGAGGGATATGGCCGCAGCCATCCGGCCCTGATGCCGCACCGCACAAGATTATCATTGCGCTTCGGCGAAGGATACGCCATATGAGCAGCATAGGCGCATGGGCTGGGCAATCCGGCTTTCTCAAAACGAGACTGGTTGCGTCTGATCCTCCTCGAATTCAGTGAATCGCAGGCGGAGAAGCCCGAACAATTCGGGCGCGACAGCGCAGCCGTGTGGAATTTTCCGCCGCCTTGTCGTTTCACAAAATCCTATTCGGCAGGTTGCGCCCTGCCGCAATGCAATTTGCGCCGACTCATGGAGTTGAGCGCGAAAGAGAGAATAGATTGACCAAAGACAACATTCTGCCTTCCGGCGGCTTCGCCGATCTGGGCATCAGCGAAACGCTTCTGAAGGCAGCAGCGGCTGCCGGCATGACCGAACCGAAGCCCATCCAAAAAGAAGCCATTCCGCCTTTCCTCGCGGGCAGCGATATTCTGGGCGTCGCTCAGACCGGTTCCGGCAAGACCGCGGCATTCTCCCTGCCCATTCTGTCGAAGATCATCGGGCTTGGGACGAAGCGGCGTCCGCGCACGGCGCGTGCTCTCATCCTGGTGCCGACCCGCGAGCTCGCGGTGCAGATCGAGAAGGTCGTGCGCGAACTTGCCAAGGGCGCTCACGTCTCCACCGCGCTGGTGCTCGGCGGCGTTTCCCGCCATTCACAGATAAAGCGGATGGCTCAGGGCGTGGACGTGCTGATCGCCACGCCGGGCCGGCTGACGGATCTCGTGCGCGATGGGGCAGTCGTCCTTTCGGAGACGACCTGGCTCGTGCTCGACGAGGCGGACCGCATGCTGGACATGGGGTTCATCAACGATGTCCGTCGCATCGCAAAAGCAACACATCCGGCACGCCAGACCGCACTGTTTTCCGCAACCATGCCAAGGGAAATCGAAGCGCTGGCCTCCAGCCTGCTAAAGGAACCCGTGCGCATTGAAGTCTCTCCCCAGGGCACCACGGCGGCAGAGATCAGGCAAAGCGTCATAATGGCCCGCACCAAGCAGAAGCGGAAGCTTCTGTCGGAAATGCTGGCCGACGAGAAAATGGCCCAAGTCATCATTTTCTCTCGCACCAAACACGGCGCGGACAGGGTGACAAAGGACCTTCAGCACGACGGTTTTCAAGCGGCGGTGATTCACGGAAACAAGTCTCAGAACGCGAGGCAGCGCGCGCTCAATGATTTCCGGGAGGGCGCGGTGCGCATCCTGGTGGCGACGGATATCGCCGCCCGCGGCATCGACGTTCCGGGTATCAGTCACGTGGTGAATTTCGATCTGCCGGACGAGGCGGAGAGCTATGTGCACCGCATCGGCCGTACCGGCCGCAACGGTGCGGAGGGCGAGGCAATCACGCTCTGCGATCCCGGCGAAGTTTCCAAGCTGCGCCAGGTGGAACGCGTGATACGCAACCGCCTTCCAATCGCTCGCGATATCACCGGCCAGCCGGATTCTGCACCAAAGCCCCGCGTCCCTTCGGCAATTCAACCGCTTGCCGAGGGCGTCGAGGGGAAGCCGCAAAGAAATGCCGCGCCCAAACGGTCGGGCGCCAAGCCTCCGCGTCACCGGCGCAACCGCCGCGGACAGAAAGGCGGAGCGCAGCGCCCCACCTCAAAGGCGGCCTGATTGTAACTCCCAGGGAGGGCGGCTTTTCCGGCCTCCCTCAAACGCCGGAGCAGCGCAACGGAAAAACTGTCCGCTTGGGGGCAGAATGACCGAAGCATTTTGCCAACGCTTTGTGGACGGCGCAAAAACAAGAACTTGCAACAGGGATGACCGGTTTTTAGGTTCGCAGGGCGACATACTGTCCGTGCACCAGTCGCCGTAGCCCGTGACCAGCGAGGATCCGCCATGTACCAGACCGTCATCGAAGCCATTGGCAATACGCCACTTATCCGCCTGAAACGGGCTTCCGAGGAGACCGGCTGCGAGATCTATGGTAAGGCGGAGTTCATGAATCCCGGGCAGTCCGTGAAGGACCGGGCCGGGCTCTTCATCATTCGCGATGCCGAGAAGCGTGGCCTGCTGCGGCCGGGCGGCGTGATCGTGGAGGGCACGGCCGGAAATACGGGGATTGGCCTTACCGTCGTCGCCAAGGCCCTGGGCTATCGCACCGTAATCGTCATTCCCGATACGCAAAGCCAGGAGAAGAAGGATGCACTTCGCATCCTCGGAGCGGAGCTGATCGAGGTGCCGGCTGTCCCGTACAAGAACCCCAACAATTACGTGAAGGTTTCGGGCCGCCTCGCCGAACAGCTTGCCCGCACCGAGGCGAGCGGCGCCATCTGGGCCAACCAGTTTGACAATGTGGCGAACCGCGACGGCCACATCCGCACCACAGCCGAAGAGATCTGGCGCCAGACGGGCGGCAAGGTGGACGGCTTCGTCTCCGCCGTTGGTACTGGCGGCACGCTTGCGGGCGTGTCGGCGGGCCTCAAGGCCAGGAACCCGGACGTCAAGGTGGCGCTGGCCGATCCGCTTGGCGCTGCCCTTTTCAGCTACTACACCGCTGGCGAATTGAAATCGGAGGGGAGTTCGATCACCGAAGGAATCGGGCAGGGGCGCATCACGGCGAATTTGGAAGATTTCCAGCCGGACTTTTCCTTTCAGATTCCCGATGAGGAGGCGCTGCCGATCATCTTTTCGCTCGTGCAGGAAGAAGGGCTGTGCCTGGGCGGGTCGACCGGCATCAACATCGCTGGCGCGATTCGAATGGCAAGGGAACTGGGCCCCGGCCACACGATCGTTACGATTCTGGCCGATTACGGCACGCGCTATCAGTCGAAGCTCTTCAATCCTGCCTTCCTGCGTGAAAAGAAGCTTCCCGTTCCCGCCTGGATGGAAGGAAGATCGGAAATACCGGTGCCATTCGAACAGGTGGCGGCCAGCTAAGCGCACCGGCCCGAAAACCGGAAACGGTTTTCGGAAAGAACGATGCGTAGATTCAATAACGTACGGTCGGCAGGTCCGCGCAATCGCTAGGCGCGGGGCTGCCAGCGAGGCGATCTGAAATCCATTCTACGACATCGGCTGTGGCGCCGGCCAGAATTCCCATGTGATCAAGCCCCGGTCCGGCAATGAAACGGACCGGCCTGCCGCTTCGGCATGCGCGCTCGGCGAAATCGCGCGTCACCTGGGGCCGCACAATTGTGTCCGCGGTGCCCTGCGCCATGAAAAGCGGGGCGTCGGCCTTGCCGGCATCCGGCGTGTTTTCTTCGAGCAGTCTCTTCCAGGGCTCGGTCTGGGTCAGATCACCGTGGATGAAGTTCCCGTCGATCGCCTTTTCCCGCTCCGCGAGAACGAGACCCTGAAGGACATCCTCCATGCAATCGGCAGCGATGCGGTCGATGGCCGCTATGGCTTCCGGATCGAGCAGAGGCGACAGGGGAGCGTCAAAGACCTTGTTCCAGGACCACATGGCAAGTGCGGTCAGCACCTTTCCGGCCTTGCTCGGAAGATCATCGTCCACAAGCTCCGCGAGGTTTGTCGCAGGTGCTGCGACCGCCACGCCGGCAATTTCGAGCTCCGGCGCATAATCCGCGGCGATCTGCCCGGCAAAGAGCGCGGCATGTCCACCCTGCGAATGGCCCCAGGCGGCAAACCGCTTAGACGTCCCGGCGCTCTCCACTTTGGCCGCTGCGCGAACCGCGTCGAGCACTGCGCGCCCCTCGCTCTCGCCGACAAGGTAAGGATGAGGGGAGGGCGTCCCGAGGCCGGGATAATCCGTCGCCGCCACCACATACCCCTTCCTGAGCAACTCGGTTACGCCGGGAACATGCTGGAAGAAGTCCGCGCGCAGCGAGGGCGCGCAACGGCTGGTCACCCCCGTGGTTCCATGGGCCCAGGCGACCACGGGCCTACCCTCGGCGGGAGCCTTTTCCTCCGGCGCGGCAATCACGCCGGAAACGGCAATCGGCTCGCCCGAAAGCCCGGTCGAGACATAAAGCACGCGCCAGGCCCGCGCCCCGTTGGCAACGGGGCCGGGAAACGGTGCGACGCGAAGAATATCGCCCGGCGCCCCCTTTATCTCCTCCTCGATCCTGTAGAACGAGCCTGGCTGTGATGGTTCAACCAGCCAGCCGGCGGTAAGAACGGCCGCAGCCATGAGGATCAGGCTGCCGATAAGCTTTATCGCGTTTCGTTCCATATTACCTTCCGCGAGATCCTGTCCGAGCATCAGCGCGAGACACTTTGCCATCCCCTCGGGAAATACCAAAGTGGAAGGTTTCCTTCATAACAGCCCGCGCTAACCTCTGGCGGACGCTTTTGGTGCAGGTTAGATCAAAGCCGATGGAGAAAGCGCATGTGATCCGAGACTTTGTTACGCGGGCAGCCATATGTTGCCTTTGCCGGAGCAACGTTCCTCGGCATCATCGATCGTTGCGACCTCATCTTTTCTTTCCGCGCAATTGGGTGGATGATCACCCTAGCTTCAGGTGTGTAGCATGAGTGAAAAGAGCCCCTTTGTCGTTTCGCCCGATTGGCTGCAGGAACGTCTCGGCAGTCCGGGCCTGTCAATCGTGGACGGGTCCTGGTATTTCCCCGGCCGCGACGCGCGGGCTGAATATGAGGCGTCGCATATTCCCGGCGCGGTGTTCTTCGATCACGACCTCGTCGTCGACACGGATTCCGATCTGCCCCATGCGCTCCCCGACCCGCTGACCTTCGAGCGCCATGCGAGTTCGATGGGCATCTCAAAGGACGACACCATCGTCGTCTATGATGGGCCGGGCCTCTTGGCCGCCCCGCGCGCCTGGTGGCTTTTCCGGGTCATGGGCGCAAAGAAGGTCTTCGTGCTCGACGGCGGCTTTGAGCGCTGGCGGTCGGAGGGGCGCCCCGTGACGGGCGAGAGGACGAAAATCGCTCCATCGGCCTTTGTTTCTGAATTCGATGCGAGCCGGGTGGTTCCTTTCGAGGAGATGCGGCGCATCGTCGAGCGAGAGGAAGCGCAGATTGCCGATGCCCGCTCGGCGGGCCGTTTTGCCGGCACCGAGCCGGAGCCGCGCCTCGGCCTTCGCGGCGGCCATATGCCGGGAGCCGTGAGTGTTCCTGCCGCCTCCCTATCGGAGAACGGAGAGCTTCTGCCGCTTGATCGGCTCCGGGAAAAGCTGGAGGCCGCGGGCATTGATCTGGAAAGGCCAGTCGTGACCTCCTGTGGCTCCGGCGTAACGGCGGCGGTGATCACGCTAGCGCTCGAATCCCTCGGCCATAAGGACAACCGCCTTTATGACGGCTCCTGGAGCGAGTGGGGAAGGCATCAGGATACGCCGGTGGTGACGGGGGACAAATGAGCGGAAAGGAACCCCTCTCCAAAGCGCGTTCCCTGGCGGCAGTGGTGACGCACCTGCGGATGGATGCGCCCCCGCCCGGCCATCCGCTTTTCCCTTCGGGAATGCCGTTGGCGCTGCTCCGGTGCCGTTCCATTCCCTTGCATTTTTACCGATATCTCTACGACCGTGTCGGCCGGGACTGGCATTGGACGGCGGCGCTCACGCTTTCCGACGCCGATCTCAAGCAGAGGCTGGACAGCCCGAAGACCGATATTCGCGTCCTTTACATGGACGGAGCGCCGGCCGGCTTCTTCGAATTGCGTCTGCTTTCGGAAGAGGAGTGCCGGCTCGTGCATTTCGGACTCATGCCGCATGCCGTCGGGCGCGGCCTCGGCCGCTGGTTCCTGGGAACGGCAATTCAGGCGGCATGGGAACACCAGCCGCGCATCGTTTCAGTCGAGACATGTACCCTCGACCACCCGGCGGCGCTGCCGCTTTACCAAAAGCTTGGTTTCTCTCCCGTCTGGCGGAAGGAAGAGACGGTGAGGGAGCTTTCCTCCGATGCACGTGCGGACGTGCTGCTGCGCCCGTAATTCTTGGCCAAAGTCCGCCCGAGCAGGCGGACAGGTTACGAGCAGCTTTGTGCGTCAAAAAAGACGCACAAAGGAGGCCGGCGCGCATCAGGCGGCGAGGGCGGCCTTTGGCTCGATCATTTCATAGCCGAGAGAATCCGCCACCGCGCGGTTCGTGATGCGGCCCTTATGCACGTTGAGGCCGTTGCGCAGGTGCTGGTCGTCCGCAAGAGCCCTTAGCCCCCTGCCGGCCAGTTGCAAACCATAGTGCAGCGTCGCGTTGTTGAGCGCATGCGCGGAGGTGACGGGCACCGCACCCGGCATGTTCGCGACGCAATAGTGGATAATGCCGTCCACCTCATAGGTCGGATCGGAATGGGTGGTGGCATGCGAGGTCTCGAAGCAGCCGCCCTGATCGATCGCCACATCCACCAAAATGGCACCTTTCTTCATGCCGGAAAGCATCTCGCGGGTGACGAGCTTTGGCGCGGCGGCACCCGGAATGAGCACCGCGCCGACCACCACATCGGCTGAAAAGCACTCTTCTTCGATCGCTTCGACAGTGGAATAGCGCGTGTGGATGCGCCCGTTGAAGATGTCATCCAGCTGGCGCAGCCGTGGAATTGACCGGTCTATGATCGTCACGTCGGCGCCGAGGCCCACCGCCATTTTTGCCGCATTAAGCCCGACCACTCCACCGCCGATGATGGCGACCTTGCCAGGCAGCACACCCGGCACGCCCCCAAGCAGCACGCCGCGCCCGCCATTTGCCTTTTGCAGAGCCGTAGCTCCCGCCTGGATCGCGAGGCGACCGGCAACTTCGGACATCGGGGCAAGCAACGGCAGGCCGCCATGCGCGTCCGTCACGGTTTCGTAAGCAACCGCCGTCACGCCGCTTTCGAGCAGGCCCTTGGTTTGCTCAGGATCCGGAGCCAGGTGGAGGTAGGTATAGAGGATCTGGCCTTCACGAAGTTGCACCCATTCCGAAGGCTGCGGCTCTTTCACCTTTACGATCATGTCCGACCGGGCAAACACGTCTTCGGCCGATTTGGCGATTTCTGCGCCCGCAGCTCGGTAAGCATTGTCATCCGCGCCGATCCCGGCACCGGCGCCAGTTTCGACCAGCACATCGTGGCCGTGGGCCATATATTCGCGTACCGAGCCCGGGGTCAGGCCGACCCGGTATTCATGGTTCTTGATTTCCTTGGGACATCCGATACGCATTGCCACCTCCAACTGGCTTTGTTCAATTGCTCTAGGGAACCACAAACCGGCTGGAAGGTCCTTGTGAATATATTTGCTCGCTCCGGTCAAATTCGTTATTTCTTGCGTGACTGGGGCTTTTTGTAGGAGAAGTTTCGAACGATGCCCCTTGATAGGATTGATATTGCCATGTTGACCGCCCTTCAGGAGGACGGTCGCATGCCCAACGCAACCCTCGCGGAAAAGGTGGGGCTCTCCCAGTCGGCCTGTTCAAGGCGGCTCGACAATCTAGAAAAGTCCGGCGCCATCAAGGGTTACCACGCCCGGATTTCAAACGCGGCACTTGGCCACCGGATGACGGTGATCGTGCATATTTCTCTCTCCGGGCAGTTCGAGAAGACCCTGAGCGAATTTGAGGCTGCGGTGAAGCGTTGCCCCAACGTGCTTTCCTGCCACCTAATGTCCGGCGAATATGATTACATCCTGAGGATAACCGCACGTGATCTCGAAGATTACGAGCGCATCCACAAGGAATGGCTGACCGCCATGCCTCATGTCATCAAGCTCAATTCCGCTTTCGCGTTGCGGGAGGTGATCGATCGGACAGCCGTCGGCATCCGGCCTGAAATGGCGTGACAGGGCATCGCCATCCATGCGCCACCGGAATCAGTTGGACTGAATCTGCTACATTCATTGGAAATGCCCAAGGGTCGCGGCGCCTGTCGGCGCGGCCCATTTTCGTATTGACTTCCGCTGCGCTACGGCGCGTTTTCCCGCCAGAGCCTTGGAGGCAGCCCCATGATTCGTCACATTGTCTTTTTCAGCGCGAAAAATGAGGAAGATATCCAGCGCATAGCCGAGGATCTAAATGGGCTCGGCCGGATTCCGCACAGCGAGTTCTTCGAAGTGGGCCTTAACCGCAAGGTCGACCAGCTGGGGACCGAAGTCGACGTCGTGGTCTATGCGGAGTTCCGCGACGAGGCTGCACTCCATGCCTACAAGGCGCATCCGATCTATTCCGAGACGATCACGAAGGTCCGTCCGCTGCGGGAAATGCGCATTGCCGCCGATTTCGTGTCGAAAGTGTGAGTTCTATTTTTCACACAGCTGGCGCGGGCCACTATAAGGCTGATAGGTGCAGTCGGAGGCGCGGAACGAGCGGTATGCCCGCGTGCAGGCCTGGATGTTGCATTCCGGGACCGAGCCCAGGTTTCCGGCCGCCGGCAGTGTCTGCGAGCGAGCGCCCGGTGCAAGGCGCAACTTCGCATAGCGCCGCTTTGCCTGTTCGGCCTCTGCCGCGTCCAGCCTGCCGTCGATGACCATGAGGTCCAGAACGAGTTCCGCGCGTTTTCTGGCACCCTCGGGGTTTTCCAACGGATTGAGCATTGAAGGGGCGCGGATCAGGCCCGCAAGAAGTGCCGATTCGGCAAGATCGATGTCTTGTACGTCCTTGTGGAAATAGACGCGCGCCGCAGCGGGCATTCCTGTGGCGCCGGCGCCGAGATAGATGCTGTTGAGATAGCGGGTAAGGATCTCTTCCTTGCCCAGCTTCTGTTCCAGCCAGATCGCGATCACCGCTTCCTGGAACTTTCGTTTGAATGTCCGGTCATGTTGCAGATACGCGATCTTTATGAGCTGTTGGGTGATGGTGCTTCCGCCCTGAACGATCTCGCCGGCGCGGAAATTGCTGACGACGGCCCGGGCAATGCCCCGCAGATCCAGCCCGAAATGTCCGTAGAAGCGGCGATCCTCCACCGCCAGCACTGCATCGACAAGATGCCGCGGGAATGCCGATCTGGGAACATACCCGGCTTGCGCGGAAGCAGGCTGGTCGGCAATCTCTTTCCACGGGGTGCCTTCCATTGCCCAGGCGATCAGGATGCTAAGCGCGAACACCCCGGCAAGCGCCATGAGCACAAGCCATCGCAAAGCCCGCTTCACTGGGCTTGAGGCGGCGCGATCCGAAACGTCAGACGGCAGGAGCCTGCCTGCCATCCGCTTCCGGCCCTCAAAGATGGTGTTGCGTAAGGTCAAAATTACTCGCTGTAAGACGATTTTGCTTTTTCGCGAGCCTGCGTTGTCAACAGGCGGCGTTTGCCGCCGCCGCCTCCAGGCCCACGCGAGAATTCATTCATATGGCTATCCGCACCTTCTCCGCTTTTTCAAGATAGGATAGTTGGGACGGGTATAACAGCTTTCCAATAGGGCAGGCTAACAGCGGCTTCCGCACTCCGGCCTTGACCCCTCGCTTCCATCCTGCAATTCAGACAGTCTGGATACCCTCTTCTTGATCATGTCTCTTACCGCTTTCTTTTCACGTCCCTCTGTCGTTGTCGCGAAAGATCTGATCGGAGCGAATTTCTTCGTCGGGTCCGCGGGCGGCATTATCGTCGAGACCGAGGCCTATGATCGAGAAGAGCCGGCCTCCCACAGCTTCCGCGGTCCTACCGCCCGAAACAGGTCGATGTTCGGCCCGCCTGCGCATGCCTACGTCTACCGTTCCTATGGTATTCATTGGTGTTTGAACTTCGTCTGCCTGCCGGGCAGCGGGGTCCTCATCCGTGCCCTGGAGCCCACCGCGGGCATCGAACTGATGCAGGAGCGCCGCCGGACGATTTCCCTGAAACAGCTCTGTTCCGGTCCGGGACGGGTAGGGGAGGCACTCGGCATCGACCGGTCTCTTGACGGGCGCGGTCTCGATCAACCGCCCTTCAGACTGGATCTGTCGAACGCAAAAGCATGCGCCATAAGCGGCACGCGCATCGGCATCACGCGCGCCGCCGAGCTAGAGTGGAGGTTCGGGTTGGAAGGCTCAATCTATGTGAGCCGCAAATTCTAACGGCGCGCTTTCTGGCGCGGCCAACATGCGGAAATTGCCCTTACGCCCCCTCAACACTCTCAAAGCCCTCGAAAGCCGGCGGGCCCTTATATAGCCCTTTGTTCTGGCCGGCATTCTTGTGGGCATTGCGGAAATTCTCCGATTTCGTCCAGGCAACAAAATCGTCCCGGCTTTTCCAGATCGTGTGGGAGGCATAGAGCGTGTAGCCTTCCTCCTCGTTTTGCGGGCCGCGCAGCAGGCGAAATTCGACAAAACCTGCCATCTCGGCGAGGCTTGAATCCCTGTTCTTCCAAACCTGCTCGAAGGCCTCTTCCTGGCCTGCCACGACCTTGAAGCGATTCATTGCGATAAACATGTTCAATTCCCCGTCAGTTCCGCAATTAAGGTACCAGTGATCTTCCGGTGGTCGCCGGAAGGAAACAACAGAACGTTCTTCGGCAACGTTCCGTCGATGCGCTGCGCCGGATCGGGACCAGCCTGCCGCTCCGGGTAGATCTCCCGCACGGCAGGATCAACTCGTTCGGCCCGTTGATGCAAGAGTTCGAGAAACTCCTGTCTCAAGCCCTCGCCACGCGAGGCGGCCAATTGGTGAAATGCGGTAATGTGAAAAATGGGAGACATCCTTTCAACGTTTGAACTCGAGGGGGACCGTGAAGGGCCACGATGGTCGGCCCGCTTCGGCCGGTATTTTGGGAAAAGGGGCCGCTCGCTGGACCGTCTCGAGGGCTGCTTGGTCCAGAACAGGCGAGCCGGAGCTGCGCACGATGCGAATGCCGCTTACCCGTCCGTCCTGCGTTACCGTAAATGCGACGCGCACCTCCCCACCGAGGCGCTGCCGCCGGGCTTCGCGCGGATAGCGCAGCGAACGGCGCAATTTCGCGACGATCTTTCCTGGGTAGTTGGAAGTTGCGGCATTGCCGGTTTGCCGTGAACGCCCCGGCCCCTGGCTTTCCGTTCCGCTTGCCGTCCGGCTGCCTTCCGATGAACCGCGCCTTGCATTTTGCGTGTTCTGACCGCGCGAACCACGTGACGTGGCCTGCCGTTTCGGACTTTCCTTTCTTTCCTCGGTTTGTTGGCGCGGGGAGGGGGCCTGCCTGGGCGGCTGGCCTTGGCGCGGCTCGACCTTCGGTGGAGTGTAATGCGGGCGGGGTGTCGGCCGCGGGATGGGCAGCATCGCCACCTCCTCCTCAGGCCCCAAGGGCTCTGTTGTCTCCGCCGGTACGGCGATATCAGCGGGCGAAGGTTCGGCCGGCTCCGGCGCGGTGACAGTCGGCTCCGGCGGCACAATCGCCGCCGGGATCTCCGTCTCCGGCTCCACGATTTCCGATTCCTCGCCCATGGCGGACATGTCCGCGAAGACATTGTTGCCGAGCACGATCACGCCGCTTCCGCCACTCTCGACCAGCACCTCTTCCTTGGAAGGCTCGATCAGCGCGGCCGCGCCCGCATGGATGACGCAGGAGGCACCGACTGCCAGCATCCAGTGGGACCGCTTCCATTTCATTCGGCGATCTCCGTCACGATGCTGATGCGTGCGGCTCCCGCCTGGCGCAGCTCTCCCACGATCTCGATCAGCCGCACGGCCGGCAGATTGCGATCGGCCGCAAGCTTCACCTCGATTTCATCTGCCTCCGTGCCGCCTGCCGTCAGATCTTCGATGAAGGCTGCAACGGTCGTTGTTTCGCCGCGGGCGCGAAGTTCTCCTTCACCCGTGACAAAAAGCGCGTCTGGCGGGGCGCTGGGCTCGGTCATCGCTGTCGAGATCAGCTCGATCTCCTTGTCGATCGGTGGCGCGAGCGAGCCAGCCACAAGAAAGAACACGAGCATCAGAAAGACCACATTGATAAGAGCGATCGTGCTTTCGCGCTGGCGTCGGGGCAGGGGGCGGGAAAGGCGCAGCATGTGGGATCACCTCGCCACGGTGACGGAGAGTGACGTTTCGCGGCGGATCCTTTCGAGCGCGCCGACGAGATCCTGCGAGGAAAGTTCTTCGCGAACGAGAAGCACCGCCTTCTCGGCCCCCACTTCTTGCAGCCGCTTCAGTTCCGTCATTCCCTGCTCGGGATCGGTGGAGACGCCGTTCACCTGCCAGCTTTGGCTGTCGAGACGGATCAGAATATCGGGCGCCTCCCCTCTGGCGGCGCTGGAGGCGGCACCGCCCGTCACCTCCACCTCGGCGAAGCGCAGGAATGTGGAGGAAAGCATGAAGAAAAGGAACAACAGGAAAATTATGTCGATGAGCGACGTCATCGACAGCGGCCTCCGCCGGGGAACGGGAAGGTCAATGCGCATGGGCCATTCCCGTGCCTGCCGCCATTGCATGGGTTTCGCCTTCCGGCTGCCTGTGTGCACCTCGGTGTGAGAGGACGGCGCTCGTCATCGTCTCGATCGCCACGCGTTCGTTCTCGACGCGGGTCTCGAACCAGGTGAGAAGGAGCGAGACGGGCATGGCGACCGCAAGGCCCGCGGCCGTCGTCAAAAGCGCCACCCAGATGCCGCCGGCGAGCATGGAGGGGTCCACCGCATTGCCGGCATTCTGGAGCTGGCGAAATGCCTCGATCATGCCGAGCACGGTGCCGAAGAGACCGAGCAGCGGCGAGATCTGCGCGATGGCGTCGAGCGCGCGGAAGCCGCGCTGCAAATCGTGCAAACGCGAGAGCGCGATGCGGGCTACCTCGTCCTCGATCGCGTCCTTGGGAACATTGCGCATCGCTGCAAGCCGCATGGAAGCAGCAAGCGCCTCGCCCGCCGGCGAGCGGTCCCCTTCCACCATGCGCCGCGCTTCGCCGTGGCCGGCGTGAAACCAGGCATGCAGTGCCCGTTCCGCCCCGCGGTGGCGACCCACCCGCTCGCGCCAGAACTGAGCGAATTTGAGGAGAATGATCGCGACCGCGAAAATTGAGAGAACCAGGATCAAGGCCACGACGATGCCGCCGAGCTCCAGGAGAGAGGCAATGGAATCGATTAGTCCTGCGGGCATTTTCCTTATCCTTGCTGGCTTTTCTGCTTGCTGGCCTATTTTCCGAAGGCCACCGCGCCGCGCGTGGCGGTTTCCAGCCGCCTCATGCAGGCGGCGGCTTCCGGCCCTTCGCAGGCGGTGGCATCGTTGACGAGAACACGTCCGAGATCCGCGCAATCCATGTCCGGCATGACGAACTGGCGGACCTTCGTTTCGCTGTCGGGCAATTCCTTGAAGTCGAGGACAGTGAGGCGCTTGACCAGCCCGTCCTTGCCGAACAGTGCGACCTCGTAGGCGGCCCGGGCTATATCTTGCCCGAGCCGGTTCGCCGCGACGAATGTCAGCCTGCACCCGCGCTCGCTTGGCTCGGCTCCGTTGAGTTCAAGCGAGAGGACGGGCGCGTTGCCGCCCTCCTGGGCCAGAACATGTCCGGCGTCCGCCATGAGTGTCACGATCAGCCAGGATGCAAGCCGCCCGCGCATGGTCAGCCCCCGAGCCGCAGGGTGGCGCCGACTTTCAACGTCACCCCGGGCTGATAGTCGAAGCCACCGGCCGTATCGACGAGCGGGACGACGTATTTCTCGTCGAAGAGGTTGTCGACGCGGAAGTCGAGCCGCAGGTTCTCCGTGGCCTGGTAGTTCGCGTAGATATTTACGAGCGTGTAGTCCTCGGCGAAGCTCGATCCCTTCGGGGCCTCGTTGAACTGCACCTCGCCCCCGACCGTCAGCCGCTCTTGCAGGAAGCGCATGCCCAGATCGGCGGTCACAGTGGTCGGCGGAATGGTCGCGAGATCGGTCCGCGTCCCGTCCTGCTGGATTTCCTGGCCGTCAATGATGGAAACGCTTAAGCCCCCGAAGAACCGGCCGGCGTCATAGTAGCCTTCGAGCTCGAAGCCATCGATCTCCGCCTTGAGAATGTTTTGGTACTGCACGCAGAATCCCATGGGGGAGAAGGCGCAGGCCGATCCCGGCCCCATGAAAATGGTCTCGGTCGTGATGAAATTGTCCACGTCATTGTGGAAATAGGCTGCCTTGAGCCGCAATGCGTCGTCGGGCCGGAAAAGCCCTTCGGCGGTATAGTTCACGCCCGCTTCCCAGGTCTTGCCAGTCTCCGGCTTCAGATCGGGATTGGGAAGGAACGGGAAGGGCGGAAAGGGATGCATGCCGCTGATGAAGGCCTCGGACGTGCTCGGCGCACGATAGCCTTCGGCATAGGAGCCATAGATCTGCAATCCTGAAAGCAGGCCCTCGCGGAAGGGCGACACGCCCACGCTGAGGCGCGGCGAGATGCGGTCGTCGGAGCTTTCCTGGGAAGCTTCGAGCGTATAGGCGTCGTAGCGCAGACCGCCGACCACCTCCAGCCAATCATAGGTCAGCTTGTCCTGGATATAGGTGCCCCAGACGGTGCGCTCACCGGCCGGATTAAAGAAATCCGCGCCCGTCCCCGTGCTGGAGGTGAAATCGTCGTAGACCCAGTCGCCGCCCACGGTGAGTTCGTGCCGGATGACGCCGGTATCGAAATAGGAGGTGTTCCAGATGTCGAAACTCGATGTCTGGAGCTCGTACTCGGTCTGGCCGCCCACCTCTGTCTCGGTAAGGTCCATCGAGTTGATGGCGCCCTTCACATTGAGGTTAAGCCATTTCTCCTCCTCGCCGGAGATCTTGAATTCGCCGGTGAAGGTGTTGCCCTTGAGCTCGTTGTCCACCTCGTCGGACGTGGACCACTCGTCCCGCGAGCCCGTCCAGCCGAGCGTAAACTCGCTGAGTTCCGTCGGCTTCAGCGTGGCCTTTGCATGCCCGCTCAGGATTTCGAAGCCGGAATTTTCCACCGTGTTTCCGGCGCCGTCGTCATAATCGCCATAGTCGCGCCAGACGACACTGCCCAGGACGGAGAAGTCATCGGTGAGCCGGTAGGCGCCCGTGGCGCTCGTGGTCCAGCCGGAGCCGTTCGATTCGTAGCGCGCCGTCGTTGAAAGCGCATGGGTCTCTCCCTCGCGCAGAAAATCCTCAGCCGTCTTTGTCTCGAAATAGACGACGCCGCCGATAGCGCCCGAGCCGAAGGTGTTGGCGCTCGGCCCGCGGATCACGTCGACCTGCTTTACGAGTTCCGGGTCGATCCAGAACATCCGCGAGACATCATGGCCGTTCTTGTGAAAGTTCTGGCGGGCGCCATCGACAATGACCGCGACACGGCCGGCATTCTGCAGGCCGCGGATGTTGATGTTCGTCACCGAGGGCTGTCCGTCGGCATAGATGTTGATGCCGGGAACTCCGTAGAGAAGGTCGCTTGGCGTCGTGGCCATCCGCCGCTCCAGCCGCTCCTCGCCCACATGGCTCACCGAAGCCATGGTCTCGATCGGCGTCTCGCCGGTGCGGCTGACAACGGTAATTCTGTCTAACTGCGTCGTGCCTGGCTGGCCTGTTGCTGCTGCTTCAGCGGTTTGACCGCCTGCCTCTTGTGCGGCTGCCGCCGCCGAAATGCTCACGACAACGGTCGCACAGACAAGCATTGCCATCCGATGGCGAGCCAAAAGCCCCTTCATTGCGAATCCCCTTAATCTCTCGATTAGGCCTTCGCTGGCTCGTCCCGAGCGGGATTGCTGGCTCGCCTTTGCCCCCGGCATTCAAATGTTGAGTAAATCTATCCGGTATTGCGCTTCCTATTAAAGTTGATTATTGATGTCAAGAAATCAGATCACAGTGAGATCGCCCAGCCAGCCCCCGATGCGAGCCAGGCGCTTAGACCAGGGGCATTGAACGTGAACGCTGAATTTTCTCTGGATCGAAAGCCGCCGACGGCAAAGCACGAGCACGAGCTTCCGTACAATGCGCCGTCTTTGCGCACCTTTGCGAGCGAGGATCTTTTCCGCGGCGCGCAGGAGATCGTCATCGCCCACGGCGGATCATTCTACCGCCTGAAAATTACGAAGCAGGGCAAGCTCATTCTCAACAAATAGGCGCTGGAATGACTGTTGTGGGGACGGTGCGACCGGAGGAGATCCGGCGGAAACGGGCAGACAATTTTCGGCCTGCTGCTCGACTTGCGGCAGTGATCAGGCCGGCCACTCTACTACTGGCAGGCATCCTTTCCTCATTTTCAGCCCATGCCCAGCAAGATCTGCCCGAGCCTTTCGCAGACCCCTCCCGGCTCGTTGCGATTGGAGGATCTCTTACAGAGATCGTATATGCGCTGGGCGAAGAGGAACTGCTGGCCGCGCGCGATTCGACGAGCATATTCCCTCCGCAGGTCAGGGAGCTTCCCGACATCGGCTATATGCGCCAGCTTTCGCCGGAAGGCGTGCTTTCGGTCGCGCCCACGGCGATCCTCGCGCTGGAGGGCAGCGGCCCGCCCGAAACAATGGATGTACTCGCGAAGGGCAGTGTGCCGCTGGTCCGCGTGCCGGAAGAATTCGACCGTGACGGCATCTTGAACAAGATACGCATCGTTGGCGCCGCCTTGGGAAAAACGCAGAAGGCCGAGAAACTTGCCGCAAGTGTCGGCGCAGAAATCGATCAGGCGGAGGCGGTAACAAGAGGCATCGCGGAACGCAAGCGCGTGCTTTTCATCCTGAGCAATCAGGACGGCCGCATTCTGGCTTCAGGGACCGGCACCGCAGCCGACGGGATCATCCGCATGGCCGGCGGCCTCAATGCCGTCAGCGCCTTTCCGGGCTATAAGCAAGTATCGGCGGAAGCGATCATAGAGGCACGGCCGGACGTCATCCTGATGATGAATCGGGGCGGAGGCCTGGACGTCGGCGACGAGGAGCTTTTCGCAAATGCGGCAATCGCGGCCACGTCGGCTGGCCGCAACAAGGCCGTGGTGCGCATGGACGGCAGCTATTTGCTCGGGTTCGGGCCGCGCACGGCCGGAGCCATTCGTGATCTGGCCGCCGCACTTTACGGCGCTTCCATCGCCAACCGACCATGAGCCAAGTGGCAGAAACAATCCTCGTCCGACGCATCGCCGCGGGGCCGGAAGGGGACCGTTCCGCGCGGGCGAGGTTTGTGCTGGCTCTGCTCATCCTGCTGCTCTTGGCAGTCACCGCAATGAGCATTGCCACCGGAGCTTCCGATGCATCGGTAATCGGGGTTCTTGAAGGCTGGCTCGGCGGCGGGGCTGAAAGCGCGCTTTCGGCGCGCGACCGCCTCATCATCAACGAGATTCGGCTGCCGCGCATCGCGCTCGGCATGTTTGTGGGCGCGGCATTGGCGGTCTCCGGCGCTCTGATGCAGGGGCTTTTCCGCAATCCGCTCGCTGATCCCGGTATCATCGGCGTATCCGCCGGGGCTGCGCTGGGCGCGATTTCCGTCATCGTGCTTGGCCACACCCTCCTTGCACCTGCGGTTGGCTTGCTGGGCATCTATGCGTTACCGCTCGCGGCCTTCGTCGGCGGGCTGGCGACAACCCTCATTCTTTATAGTGTGGCCACAAGGCGGGGCCAAACCTCCATCGCCACCATGCTGCTCGCAGGCATCGCGCTGGCGGCATTGGCCGGCGCGCTCTCCGGCATCCTCATCTATATCGCTGACGACCGCCAGCTGCGCGACCTCACATTCTGGCAGCTCGGCTCTCTCGGCGGCGCGACATGGACCAAGATCGGGGCGGCAGCGCCAGTCATCGCGGTGGCGCTTGCCGTCACGCCGTTTCTCGCCCGCGGACTCAATGCGCTAGCTCTGGGCGAGCCTTCCGCCCGGCATCTTGGCGTGGCGGTTCAGTGCATCAAGGCGCTGGCGATTCTGGCGGTGGCGGCGGCCACGGGGGCGTCCGTGGCGTTTACCGGCGGCATCGGCTTCGTCGGCATCGTTGTGCCGCATCTGCTTCGTCTCGTGATCGGCCCGGACCACCGTTATCTGCTTCCCGCTTCCGCCCTTTTGGGCGCCAGCCTTTTGCTGATCGCCGACGCCGTAAGCCGCACCATTGTTGCGCCGGCGGAACTGCCGATCGGCATTGTCACTGCCGTCTTCGGCGCGCCCTTTTTCCTCTGGGTGCTTTTGCGCAGGCGCGGCATCCTCGACCTTTGAGCAGAAGCATGATCGAAGCACGGGACCTTAACGTTTCCATAGGCGGAAAGCGCATTCTTTCCCATGTGAACTTTGCCGCCGAGCCGGGCATCGTCACCGCCATTGTCGGCCCCAATGGCTCGGGCAAATCCACGCTGATCAAGACCATTTCGGGCGATCTGCCATATGGGGGAAGCATAACCCTCAACGGACAGGAGCTGGCCCGGATGAAGCCCGCCGAAGCCGCGATGGTAAGAGCCGTTCTGCCCCAAAGCACAACGCTCTCCTTCCCCTGTACGGTGCGCGAAGTGGTGAGCCTTGGCATCATGAGAGGGTACAGCGCGGCGCGGGATAACTGCCTTCCCGAGCGCGCCTTGGAGAAGGTGGACCTTGCCGGCTTTGCCGGCCGCTTTTACCAGGAGCTTTCCGGGGGCGAGCAGCAGCGGGTCCAGCTCGCGCGCGTGCTATGCCAGGTCTGGACGCCATGTCTGGGGCAGCCCCGCTATCTCCTCCTCGACGAGCCGGTATCAAGCCTCGACATAAAGCATCAGCTCATTGTCCTGCGGATCGCCAGGGAGTTCGCCGCAGCCGGTGGCGGGGTCGTGGCCGTGCTGCACGACCTGAACCTGACGGTCGCCTTCGCGCATCACGTGGTCATCATGCATCAGGGGCGAAGCGTCGCCGGCGGCACGCCGGAGGAGGTGATGCAGGATGCGCTGTTATCGGAGGTCTTCGATTGTCAGCTGAAAGTGGGTGCGCTCCCGGACGGACCCACACCCTTCCTTTTGCCGCAGACGGCGATGGTCTGATATTCTCTGCCTAGACGGTTGTGGCTAATGGAACTTGCTGCACTTCCAAGCCCAATACATCGCGCATGTTCGGGCGCGCGTCGACCAAATCCTGGATCGTGTAGGAGGCAAGAACCTCGAAGAATGCGCCTAGCGCCTTACGCAGCGCCTCATTCAGCCCGCAGCCATCGACGAGCGGACACTCCGTATCGTTCTCGAAGCACTCCGCCATGGCAAAGCTCTCTTCCGTGACACGGATGACGTCGAACAAAGTGATGTCCTCGGCCGGTTTGCCAAGCTTCACACCACCGTTGCGGCCGCGCACCGTCTGCACGAACCCGGCCTCGACCAGGGGTTGAAGGATTTTGAAAAGAAAAAGGTCGGACAGGGAATAAGCTTGAGCAATGTCGGGAATCCGGCTGAGGCGGCCTTCATTCGCCGCGCAATACATCAGAATTCGAATTGCATAATTCGTTTGCCGGGTAAGCCGCATGAGAAACCCTTCGCTGTATGTCGCAAACCAATATGGCTAATAGTTCAGCGCAATTCCAGATATAATCACAAAAAGATGACGCTATAGGTCCAGATTGCCAGGTCATGCATTTTTTACAATGCCGCGATGCATGATCAGGGCTTGTTAAGCAGGTTTTTCCACACAGATAAGGGGCTAGCGGTCGAACAGCTCGGGGAGGAACCCGCGAGGAGTGCGGCTTATGGTCCAAGCAATAAAATCCACGAATATGCTCCCAGGGGTGATACGGCGCCTGAGGCCATCCGAGCTCGAGCTTTTCCGCGAGCATCTCTTGAGATTGGATAAGGAAAGCCGGCGCGACCGCTTCAACGGCGTCATCAGCGATAAATTTCTCGAGCAATATGCGATCCGAAGCTTCCACGAGGGCGCAACGGTGGTCGGTTATGTGGAAGGGGGGCAGGTGCTCGGCGCTGCGGAACTGCACGAGCGGCCCCAGCTAACCCCGCCGACAGGCGAGATCGCCTTCAGCGTTGAAAAGGCATTGCAGCATCGGGGGCTGGGAAGCCGGCTCTTCGAGCGGCTCATCGCCCATGCGCGATCGCTCGGCTATACGCGCCTTTACGTGACCACACACCCGAATAACAACACCATGCGGGCCTTAGCGGCGAAATTTGCCGCCAGGATCATCTTCGAGGAGGGTGAGACCGTGGGGCTGATTGAGCTCGATCCCTCACACCCGCAGGAAGACGAACTGGCGACAGCCCATCCGGCGCTGCGGGCGCAAAGCCCTGCGGCGGCTTGAATTCCGTATAATTCGGGGTGCCAAATGCCGGGCGGGCATCGCGTAAGGGTCCGGCGAGTTTCTTTGCCAAGTTCCTCCGGCTTTTGGAACTCCCACCGCCATCGCGCATTAATCCCGCGAACAGCCGAAAAGATTCGTCGTAAGAGAAGGGATTTGGAATGGCACCGTCCCGATATGAGAGAGACAGCGCCCCCAGGCATCCCGGCTCCGAGATCGTAGACCTCATTCCCGCGCTGCGCGCTTTCGCGAGAACCTTCTACCGCGACCCGAACGATGCCGACGACCTGGTGCAGGAGACGCTGACGAAAGGCCTTTCACACCTGCATCAGTTCGAAGCCGGGACCAGCATGAAGTCCTGGCTTTTCACGATCATGCGCAACACGTTCTACACCAAGATCAAGGTAGCCAAGCGGGAAGCGCCGGGAACGGCCGATTGCGTTTCCGCGCGGCCGGTGGTGAACGCCACCCAGGAATGGTCGGCGCGCGGTCTTGAGATTCACCATGCCATTCAGCGGCTGCCTGAGCAGCAGCGCGAGGTGATGATGCTGATCGGCGTGCTCGGGATGAGCTATGAGGAAGCCGCCACCATCTGCAATTGCGCCATAGGCACAATCAAGAGCCGGCTTAACCGCGCCCGTCTGCGGCTTCTGGTCGAGCTTGGGGAGAAATCCAGCCTCTCCGCCGTGGAGCGGGAGGAGGCGACGCCTGCCGGCGACAACGGTATCTTCTACGCCTGACATTCGTCTTTCGCCCTTGTGATTTTTTTGCGTTGCACAATCATTGTGCATGCGCAAAATAGAGGCATGTCGCCTCGGTCGCTTTCTGTCCTGGTTATCGATGAAAATACGGTGCGCGCCGCCATCATAGAGGCGGGCTTGCGCGAGGCAGGCCATGAGTTCGTGACGGTGGTGCACGACGTCAATGGAATCGCGCAGCGAATCGCGGCCGTCGAGCCGGATGTCATCGTCATTGATCTGGAAAACCCAAATCGCGACATGCTTGAAAGCATGTTCAGCCTGTCCCGCGCCGTGAAGCGGCCGATCGCGATGTTCGTCGACCAGTCGGATCAGAGCGCCATCGAGGCGGCCGTGGAGGCGGGCGTGTCCGCTTATGTGGTCGACGGCCTTCGGCAGGATCGCGTAAAGCCGATCGTCGACATGGCCATCAGCCGCTTCAACGCCTATTCGCGCATGGCGCGCGAGCTGGAGGACGCGCGAAGCGAGCTCGAAAACCGCAAGCTGATCGACCGCGCCAAAGGGATACTCATGCGCTCGCGCGGCCTTACGGAAGAGCAGGCCTACGCGCTCCTGCGCCGCACGGCCATGAACCAGAACCGGAAGATTTCGGAGATCGCCCAGAGCCTCATTCTGGCCGCGGGGCTGCTCGAGGAGTAACCGCTATGGCCGATACGCATGCAATCACAGCCGGATTCCTGCCATTGCTCGACAGCGCCATTTTGGTCGCGGCGAAGGAAAAAGGCTTCGCGGAACGCGAAGGCATCGATCTTACCCTGGTGCGGGAAACCTCCTGGGCCAGCATCC
Source organism: Chelativorans multitrophicus (assembly GCF_011317445.1). Lineage (GTDB taxonomy): Bacteria > Pseudomonadota > Alphaproteobacteria > Rhizobiales > Rhizobiaceae > Chelativorans > Chelativorans multitrophicus. The sequence goes on along the minus strand of NZ_JAAAPL010000001.1, from coordinate 103,604 downwards.
GTGACCGAATCGCTGTCGGCCACTTCGAGGCCGCGCACATGCTGGCGCCCATGCCGATCGCCGCCACGCTCGGCCTCACGCCAATCCGCCTGGACCTGGTGGCGCCAATGGCGCTGGGGCTGGGCGGAAACGCGATCAGCGTCAGCCGCGCGCTCTGGAAGGAGATGGAGAGCGCCGGTGCCCGAGGCGTGGGCGATCCCGCTGCGGCTGGGAATGCCCTAAGGCAGGTTATCGCCGGAAGGCGCGGGACAGCGGAAGGCCGGCTTCGCTTTGCCGTCGTTCATCCCCATTCCGGGCACAATCTCGAGCTCCGCTACTGGCTGGCCGCGAGCGGCATCGATCCCGAGCGGGACCTTGATGTCGCCGTGCTGCCGCCGCCCTTGATGCCAGACGCGATCGCTGCGGGAAGCATCGACGGTTTCTGCGTCGGCGAGCCATGGAGCAGCGTCGCCGTCGCCCGGGGTCATGCGCATATCGCGGCGGTCAAGGCCGCGATCTGGAAGTCGAGCCCCGAGAAGGTGCTGGGGGTGCGCGCCGATTGGGCCGCAGCGAACGGAGAGGAGCTGTTCCGCCTCCTGCGCGCGCTTTACCGCGCGGCCGAATGGTGCGGGAAAGCGGACAACTGCGCCGAACTGGCAGAGATCCTTGCCGGGGAGCGCTATCTCGGCCAGCCGGTTGAAATCGTCCTCGGCGCGCTCGAAGGTCGGCTCGACACCGGCCACGGATTGCAAAACGTGCCGGACTTCTTCCTTCCCGCCGCGCGGGCGGCTACTTTCCCCTGGCGCAGCCATGCGCTTTGGCTCTATTCGCAGATGGTTCGTTGGGGGCAGGTGGCGCATAGCGCTGCCAATGCGGAAAAAGCCCGCAATTCCTTCCGGCCGGACCTTTATCGCGCCGCGCTCCAGCCGCTCGGTGTTCCCGTGCCGGTGGAAGACATGAAGCCAGAGGGCGCCGCACTTGCTCCAGGCGCGGGCGGCTTCTTCGACGGTGCCGTTTTCGATCCCGACAAGCTCGACGCCTATATCGCGGGCCAACGTCCTGCCGGTAAAGGCAGCGACCCTTCCATTTGATCTTTTGCGGATTGAATGGTTCGGGAACGCCGCCGCCGGTCAGGAGGCCTGCAGCAAAGAGCCTATTTTTTAGGCGCAAACTTCAATTGCCTAAGAAATAAACATCGCGCTGCAACATTCGGCAGCGCTTTTCGCCGCGCGAAAGATGAAGCCACGGCACCATTCCATTTCAATCCTTTGATATAATTGCACTTATCGCGCTGCAGCAAAACTGGCACGCAATCTGCATAGTAAAAGGCGGAACCCAGAGGGGACCAGAAAGAAGCGTCCAGCGAAGGGCGCTCGGGCAAAGCTGCCGATCAGTCTTGCACCCACGTTGACCGCGGTGGGCGTGCGAGATCTGGCCGGCAGCTTTTCTTTTGGTCGGCCCCTCCGGGCAGTTTGGACACGAGCAGTTGGATGGAACCGACCCATGACCTCACATGAGCCAGCCTCAAGCGCGCCAACCACCACACCGGTCCGCGCGCTCAGCATGTCCACCATCGCCTTTACCGTCTGCTTCGCGGTATGGACGATCTTTTCCATCATTGGCGTGCGCATCAAGGAGGAACTGGGCCTCTCGGAAACCCAGTTCGGCCTGCTTGTGGGCACGCCGATCCTCACCGGCTCGCTGGTGCGCCTTGCGCTCGGCATCTGGACAGACCGCTACGGCGGCAGGTTGGTCTACACCGTCACTATGCTCGCGGCGGCGATCGCCACCTTTCTCCTCTCCTTCGCCCACACCTATGCGCATCTGCTCCTGGCGGGGCTTGGCGTGGGGCTCGCCGGCGGCTCATTCGCCGTGGGCGTCGCCTATGTCTCGCGTTTCTATCCAGCCCAGAAGCAGGGCACGGCACTTGGCATTTTCGGCGTCGGTAATGTGGGCGCGGCAGTCACGAAATTCCTGGCGCCCTTTGTGCTCGTCGCCTGGGGCTGGGAAGCGGTGGCGCAGGTTTGGGCGCTGGCGCTCGCTGCAATGGCCATCCTCTTCTGGTTCACCACGGGCGACGACCCGGTGATCCGCGCCCGGCGGGCAGGGCAGGGTGCGCAGCACAGCTTCGCCGCGGATTTTGAGCCGCTTAAAAACCTGCAAGTCTGGCGCTTCGCCCTCTACTACTTCTTCGTCTTCGGCGGGTTCGTGGCGCTTTCGCTGTGGCTGCCGCGCTATCTGATCGGGGTCTACGGGTTCGACATCGCAACAGCCGGCATGATCGGCGCGGCCTATTCCATCCCCGCCTCGGTCTTCCGCGCCTATGGCGGCGCGCTTTCGGACCGCTCGGGCGCGCGCACCGTGATGTATTGGACGTTTGCCGTCTCGGCCGTCTGCGCGCTGATCCTGTCCATCCCGCCCACGGACTATGTGGTGCGTGGCGTCAACGGCCCCATCGCAGCCCATTTTGAGATCGGACCGTGGGCCTTCATCGCCGTTATCTTTGTGCTCGGCTTTTTCATGAGCCTCGGCAAGGCTGCGGTCTACAAGCACATCCCGGTCTATTACCCGCAAAATGTGGGCGCGGTGGGCGGCCTTGTCGGCATGATCGGCGGCCTGGGCGGCTTTTTCCTGCCACTTCTCTTCGGCTGGCTCAACGACGTGACCGGCCTTTGGACGAGCTGCTTCATGGCGCTCTTCGTCATCGTCGCCGGCTCGCTCGTCTGGATGCACATCGCCATCCGCCAGATGGAGCGCCGCCAAGCGGGCCTGCAGCCCGCCTGAAAGCGCCACGCGAAACAAAGAGGAAACTTGTTCAAATGACTCAGAAACTCGTGGTGGTCGGCGCCGGCATGGCCTCCGGCCGCATGCTCGAGCACCTCTTCGAGGCAGCCCCCGGTGCATTCGATGTGACGCTCTTCGGAGCCGAACCGCGCGGAAATTACAACCGCATCATGCTCTCGCCCGTGCTGGCCGGTGAGAAGACCTACGACCAGATCGTCACCCATGACGCGGAATGGTACGCGGCCAATGATGTCCACTGCCGCTTCGGCGAGACGGTGACGAAGATCGATCGCAAGGCGAAGGTGGTCTTCTCCAGGAGCGGCGAGACGCCTTACGATAAGCTCGTCGTCGCCACCGGCTCCGCGCCCTTCATCATCCCGATCGCCGGCAAGGACCTGCCGGGCGTGCGTGCCTTCCGCGACCTCGATGATGTCGACGCCATGGTGGCCGCCGCCGGCAGGCCCGGCGCCAAGGCGGTGGTGATCGGCGGCGGCCTTTTGGGACTGGAGGCTGCGGCCGCGCTCAGGCTGCGCGGCATGGACGTGGTGGTGCTTCACCTCATGGGCCATCTCATGGAGCGCCAGCTCGATCCCGCCGCCGGCTATCTGCTCCAGAAGGAACTGGAGGGCAGGGGCATAAAAATTCACTGCAAGGCGCAGACCAAGGCCATTCTTGGCGATGCCCAGGTGGAAGCCGTGCTTCTGGAGGACGGCACGATCTATCCGGCAGATATCGTGGTGATGGCCGTCGGCATCAGGCCTGAGGTGCGCATCGCGGTCGATGCGGGCCTTTATGTCGAGCGCGGCATTGTCGTGAACGACCAGATGGTAACCTCCGATCCTGACATTCTCGCCATCGGAGAATGCGTGGAGCACGAGAGCATCTGCTACGGGCTCGTCGCTCCCCTCTATGAGATGGCCAAGGTGGCGGCCAAGACGCTGGTCAAGCAGGATGCGGCCTTCCGGCCGGTGGAAACTGCGACACAGCTTAAGGTTACCGGCGTAACCCTTTATTCCGCTGGCGATTTCGCCGATGCCGAGGATCGCGAGGAAATCGTGCTGCGCGATGCCAGTGCCGGCGTCTACAAGCGCCTGGTACTGAAGGAAAACCGTATCCTCGGCGCGGTTCTCTACGGCGAGACGTCGGATGGGGCCTGGTTCTTCGACATGCTGAGAAAGGGCACCGATGTTTCGGAGATGCGCGAAACCCTGATTTTCGGACAGGCCTACCAGGGAGGGGGGCAACTGGACCCTATGGCGGCCGTTGCAGCCTTGCCGGATGATGCGGAAATCTGCGGCTGCAACGGCGTATGCAAGAGCAAGATCACCGGCACCATTCAAGAAAAAGGCCTGACGACGCTTGACGCCGTGCGGGCCCACACCAAGGCCTCCGCCTCCTGCGGAACCTGCACAGGGCTTGTCGAGCAGCTCATGAAGCTCACGCTCGGCGACGCTTTCAATCCGGCCGCCGTCACGCCCATGTGCGGTTGCACCGACCTTGGCCACGACGACGTGCGCCGGCTGATCAAGGCATCGAGGCTCAAGACCATTCCAGCCGTCATGCAGGAGCTGGAATGGAAGACCTCCTGCGGCTGCGCCAAGTGCCGGCCGGCGCTCAACTACTATCTCGTCTGCGATTGGCCGGACGAATATGCCGACGACTACCAGTCGCGCTTCATCAATGAGCGTGTTCACGCGAATATCCAGAAGGACGGCACCTATTCGGTGGTCCCGCGCATGTGGGGCGGCGTGACGAGTGCTGCGGAGCTGCGCGCCATCGCGGATGTGGTGGACAAGTTCAACATCCCCACGGTGAAGGTCACCGGCGGCCAGCGCATCGACATGCTGGGCATCAAGAAGGAGGACTTGCCCGAGGTTTGGGCCGATCTCGGCAAGGCTGGCTTCGTCTCCGGCCACGCCTATGCCAAGGGCTTGCGCACGGTGAAGACCTGCGTCGGGTCGGACTGGTGCCGCTTCGGCACGCAGGACTCGACCGGCCTTGGCATCCGAATCGAGAAATTCATGTGGGGCTCGTGGACGCCCGCGAAAGTGAAGATGGCCGTCTCTGGCTGCCCGCGCAACTGCGCGGAAGCCACTTGCAAGGATGTCGGCGTCATCTGCGTCGATTCCGGCTTCGAGATCCACTTCGCGGGCGCGGCGGGCCTCGATATCAAGGGCACGGAAAAGCTCGGCCTGGTCAGATCGGAGGACGAGGCGCTGGAGGTGATCGTCGCGCTTACGCAGATGTACCGCGAGCAGGCGCGATATCTGGAGCGCATCTACAAATGGGCCAAGCGCATCGGCTATGACGAGATCCGCCGCCAAATTCTGGACGATCCCGAAAAGCGCAAAGCCTATTACGACCGCTTTGTCTTCAGCCAGAAATTCGCCCAGGTGGACCCCTGGTCCGAGCGCGCCTCGGGCAAGGACAAGCACGAGTTCAAGCCGATGGCCACGCTGACCCTGGAGGCTGCGGAATGAGCACCATGAACTGGTTCGCTATCGGTAAGCTCGAGGATATCCCCCTCCGCGGCGCGCGCTGCGTGGAGACCGGCAACACCAAAATTGCCGTATTCCGTACAGCCGACAATCGCATCTTCGCTCTGGAGGACAAATGCCCGCATCGGGGAGGGCCGCTTAGCCAGGGCATCGTGCATGATGGCTGCGTGACCTGCCCGCTGCACAATTGGGTGATCTCGCTGGAGACGGGGTTTGCCCAAGGCGCGGATGAGGGAGCCACCGCGCCCTTTCCGGTCCGGCTTGAGGGCGATCGCATTTTGCTTGGCCTCACCGACATGGCGGAGAAAGCGGCGTGAAGGTCGATAATGAACAACTGGCGGAGGTGCGCACCACCTGTCCCTATTGCGGCGTCGGTTGCGGCGTAATCGCCACGCCGCAGCCCGACGGCACGGTTGCAATTAAGGGCGATCCCGACCACCCGGCCAATTTCGGCAGGCTCTGCTCCAAGGGATCAGCCCTCGCCGAAACCATTGGCCTGGAAGAACGGCTTCTTTATCCGGACATACACGGCCGCCGCGCGGGCTGGGACGAGGCGCTCACACTCGTGGCGCAACGATTTTCGGATGCGATCAAGGAACACGGGCCGGATTCCGTCGCCTTTTACGTATCCGGGCAGTTGCTGACGGAGGATTACTACGTCGCCAACAAGCTGATGAAGGGCTTCATCGGCTCGGCCAATATCGACACGAATTCCCGGCTCTGCATGGCATCCTCGGTCGCGGGCCACCGCCGCGCCTTCGGCGCAGACACGGTGCCGGGGACCTATGAGGATCTGGAGCTTGCGGATCTTGTCGTGCTCGTCGGCTCCAATCTCGCCTGGTGCCATCCCGTCCTCTATCAGCGGCTTGCCGCGGCGAAGGATAAGCGCCCGGAAATGAAGGTCGTGCTGATCGACCCACGCCGCACCATGACGGCCGACATCGCCGACTTACACCTTGCCGTCGCGCCCGATGGCGACGCGGCGCTTTTCACTGGCCTGCTCGGCTATCTCGATATAACTGGAGCATTATCAAGAGATTACATAGAAAACCACACAAACGGCTTCAATGAAGCATTGGCGGTTGCACGTGCTTTCAATACCGAACGGGTGGCTTTGGAGAGCGGCCTGGCCGCCTCCGAAGTGTTGGCGTTTTTCGACCTTTTTGTCGGCAATGAGCGCACGGTTACGGTCTACAGCCAGGGCGTCAACCAGTCGGTTTCCGGCACCGACAAGGTCAGCGCTATCATCAACTGTCATCTGGCGACGGGCCGGATCGGCCGGCCGGGTATGGGGCCGTTCTCCGTCACCGGCCAGCCCAATGCCATGGGCGGGCGTGAGGTTGGCGGGCTAGCCAACATGCTGGCCGCGCATATGGACCTGGAAAATTCTTGGCATCGCGAAATCGTGCGGCGCTTCTGGCGGGCGCCGCGCCTGGCGGAAAAATCCGGGTTCAAGGCCGTGGAGCTGTTCCGTGCCGTGGCCGACGGGCGCATCAAGGCGCTTTGGATTATGGCCACCAACCCGGCCGACAGCCTGCCTGATGCGGATTTCGTGCAGGCGGCATTGAAAGCCTGTCCCTTCGTCGTGGTCTCCGACATTTCCGCGGCGACCGATACGCTGCGCCACGCCCATGTGAAGCTGCCGTCGGCCGGCTGGGGCGAGAAGAATGGTACGGTGACCAATTCGGAGCGCCGCATTTCCCGCCAGCGCCCATTCCTGCCATTGCCCGGCGAGGCCCGGCCCGACTGGTGGCAGGTGGTCGAGGTAGCCCGGCGAATGGGATTTGCGGAAGGCTTTGCCTATTCAACACCTGCGGAAATTTTCCGCGAGCATGCCGCGCTTTCCGCATACGAAAATGATGGCGCGCGCGATTTCGACATTGGAGTCTATGCCGGCCTCTCTGCCCCTGCCTTTGAAGCGCTCCAGCCCTTCCAATGGCCAGCGCCATCGCTGGGAAGCACCCCCCTCTGGCCTGCCGGCCATCTCCCCCTCAAGGGGGGAAATCAGCTTTCACTGGGACCTTCGCCAATCGCCAATGTTGCAGATGAAGCCTCGGAACTTGCGGCCGGCATAATCTCCCCCCTTGAGGGGGAGATGGCCGGCAGGCCAGAGGGGGGTAATATCCGCTTTTTTGCCGATGGAGGCTTTTATACCCCTGATCGCCGCGCGCGGTTCATCGCCGTTTTTCCGCGGGTGCGAAATGTCGCGGATGCGGACTTCCCACTAGTGCTCAACACGGGCCGCGTGCGCGATCACTGGCACACCATGACGCGGACGGGTCAAAGCGCCCGGCTTTCTGCCCATCTGGCCGAGCCCTATGCCGAACTGCATCCAGAGGATGCCGCCCGTCTCGGCATCGGCGATGCCGATCTCGTGCGCGTGGAAAGCCAGCATGGCGCGGTGATCGTCCGTGCGCTGATCTCGGCGCGGCAGCGTTCCGGCTCCGTCTTCGTGCCGATGCACTGGACCGACCAGTTCTCCGCCAAGGGCAGGGTGGATGCGCTTGTCGCCCCTATCACCGATCCCATCTCCGGCCAGCCGGCGTTGAAGAACGTCGCGGTGCGCGTAAGCCGCTTCGAGGCGGCTCTTTACGGCTTTGCCGTTTTGCAAAGCCGCCCGGAGTGGGATGGCCTGGACTATTGGGCGCTGGCCCGCGCCGACGGCGGCTGGCGCATCGAACTGGCGCATGGCGCGCTGTCGGAAAGCCCGGAGATCCTGCTTCGACGGCTCATAAAGTCGACCGGCAAGACGCAGATCCTAGCCTATCACGATCCCAAGAGGGGAGATTATCGGCTCGCGGCTTTTGATGGCGAGCGCATGGTGGGCGCGCTCTATCTCTCTGCGCACCCCGTAGCCGTCTCGCGCTCCTTCGCCGTCGCGCAGCTTGGAAGCGCTCATCCCGACCCATGCTCCCGCTATCGCGTGGTGGCGGGCAGGGCAGAAGCCGACCGCCCGGAAATCGGCGCCATCGTCTGCTCCTGCTTTGGTGTTGGAGCCAACCAGATCGCCGCTGCCGCCCGCGGCGGATGCCGAACCGTCGAAGCCATCGGCCGCGCCCTGTCGGCCGGCACCAATTGCGGCTCCTGCCGCGGAGAGATTCGCGGCATCGTCGAGGCGCATGTGGTAGAGGCGGCGGAATAAGGAATAGCGAATAGACCGAGGCGGTGAGGCCGCAGCAAGAAAGCCGCGTCGATCAACAACCCCTGGTCACCCTCGCTGCTTCGCTCAAAACAGCCGCATACCCTTCATGCTGGCATGGCCCTTTTTGCCGATAATGATGTGATCGTGCACGGTGATTCCCAGCGGCTCCGCCGTCGACGCGATCAGCTTCGTCATCTCTATATCGGCCCGCGAAGGGGTCGGGTCGCCCGAGGGATGATTGTGGACCAGGATGATGGCGCTTGCCGATAGTTCCAGAGCGCGCTTTACCACCTCGCGCGGATAGACAGGCGTATGATCCACCGTGCCGGTCTGCTGGCACTCGTCCTTGATCAGCGCGTTCTTCTTGTCGAGAAAGAGTATCCGAAACTGCTCGCGATCCTCATAGGCCATCGCCGCGCGGCAATAGTCTAGCACCTGGGTCCAGGAGGAAAGCACCTGCTTTCCACGCACCTCGCTGCGCAGCATGCGCTGCGTGAGCGCGGCGATCAGCTTGAGGTCACGGGCGGCCGCCTCGCCGATGCCCTCCACCTCCCTCAAGCGATGTTCCGGCGCCCCCAGAACCTCGCCGATCGAGCCGAATCGGTTGAGCAGTGCCTTGGCCGCGCACTTGGTGTCGGCGCGTGGCACGGAGCGGAACAACACCATCTCCAAAAGCTCATAGTCGGCAAGCGCATCCGCGCCGGCCTCGTTAAAACGCTCGCGCAAGCGCTCGCGGTGGCCTTCGTAATGCTTCTTGATACGTGTTTCCGTCTTGCCCGGTACGTTCTCTGTTGTGCGCAGCGCACCTTCGCTGAACCCGCCGTTGCCGCTTTCCGCCATGATCAGCTTTGCCCCGTCCCCAATCGACTACAGGGTAACTATGGGAGGCCGGGGCGATCAAGCCCTGCTGGAGAGAGAGTGAAAATTTCACAGCCTGTTTCGGTGACACCCACGCTGTGCTCGTATTGGGCGGAGAGGGAACGGTCCCGCGTGACGGCGGTCCAGCCATCCGACAGCACCTTCACATGCGGCCTGCCAAGATTGATCATGGGCTCGATCGTGAAGATCATGCCCGGCCGCATCTCGACGCCCTCGTTGGGGCTGCCGTAATGCAGGATGTTTGGCGCATCGTGGAACAGACGGCCAACGCCATGTCCGCAGAAATCGCGCACCACCGAGCAGCGCTGATTTTCAGCATAAGTCTGGATCGCAGCGCCGATAGCGCCCGTTCGCGCGCCCGGTTTCACCGCCTCCACGCCGCGCATGAGGCATTCGTGGGTAACTTCCAGAAGCCGTTCGGCGGCTCGCTTGATCTGCCCCACGGGGTACATGCGGCTTGAATCTCCGTGCCACCCGTCGAGCACATAGGTCACGTCGATATTGACGATGTCGCCTTCGCGAAGCGGCTTATCGTCGGGGATGCCGTGACAGACGACGTGGTTGATCGAGGTACAGGTGGACTTCGTGTAGCCGCGGTAGTTGAGCGTGGCGGGAAGCGCCCCATGGTCCATCCCGAACTCGAAGACGAACTGATCGATCGCGTTCGTCGTCACGCCCGGTTTCACGATCGAGACGAGTTCGTCCAGGCAGCGCGCGGTGAGCTGGCAGGCCCTGCGCATGCCCTCGAAGCCGTCTTTGCCGTATAGGCGGATCTGGCCGGTGTTGCGCAGCGGAGCCGTGTCCGCATCGAGATAGGTGACCATTGAGGCGTCCTAAAAATCCAAATCGATCAGGCGATCGGGAGCGATCGCGTCGGCAGAGATTTGGCACCCTATCACGAAAGCTTCAACCCCCGCATCCCTCGCGCGCCCGAAAGCCGCGGCATAAGAGGCGTCAAGATCCGCGCAAAGGCGGAATCGGGAGCAATCGGCCCGCTGGACCACATAGATCATGACGGCGCGGTTGCCTGCCCTGCGCATGGCTGCAAGCTCGTCGAGGTGCCGGGCGCCGCGGTCCGTCCTCGTATCCGGAAATTCGGCAAGCCCGGCCTCGCGCATGAAATGCACGTTTTTCACCTCCACATAGGCTGGCGGGCGCTCCGGGTGCTCCAGAAGAAAGTCGATGCGCGAGCGCTCGCCATAGCGCTGTTCGGGCCGTATCACCGGATATGTGCCGAGGTCGCCCACCAGACGGGCGCGGATAGCCTCCGCCGCAAGCCGGTTCGGCAGGCCTGTATTGATACCCACCAGCGTTCCGTCCGCTTCCACGATTTCCAGCCGATAGGGATATTTGCGTTTCGGATCGTCCCATTTCGACAAGAGCACGCGCGATCCCGGCGCGGTGAGCCCGAGCATCGATCCGGTATTGGGCACTGAAACCGTAAGTTCCGTTCCGTCCGCAAGCACTACATCGGCCAGAAAGCGCTTATAGCGGCGGATGAGCCGGGCTTCGGTGAGCGGGGAGGGAAATATCATGGAAATGGCGAGGCAAGCAGTTCTTCCAAAGCTCCATATCGCCCGCGCGACCGGAAAGGTCAAATCACCGGGAAGCCTTTTCGCTGCATCTGCTGACGGATATGCAGCTTAGCTGGCTGCCTCTCTATCGCCGCAAACTAATAATTGGTTAAGCAGCAGCTGCTTAGAAGAAGGTGGCGACGATTGGCGGCAGTCGCTGGAGCTTCCTGCGGGGGTCTTATGCGGATTTTGGCTCTCCTCTTTTTATTGATTTGCGCATCACCGGTTGCTGCACAGTCAGCGAACGGCGCGAGTGGTGCTGAAGCGGCTGAGTCTCCAGGCGATGTCGAAGCACTCATCCAAATTCTGGAAAACGATCAGGCGCGCACGCGCCTGATCCAGACATTGCGCCAGGCCGAGACGGAGGAGGCCGCGGAGGAGGCAACGCCCACCGGGGTGCTCCAGATCGGCGAATATGCGCGTGCTGCGGTGGAAAGCTCGGCAGCATTCATTTCTGCCGTGGTTCGCCTGTCAGGCGATATTTCCGATGTGCTCACCGGCACGACGACTGTGGATTTCTCCATCATATGGAATGCCGTGCGCACGGTCATCGTCGTCGCCGTCGTTACTTTTTCGGCCTTTTTCCTGCTGCGCCTTGGTTTTCTGCGCATCCAGCGCGCCCTTGCCGCGGCAGCAGCCGGTTCCGGTCCCCTGCGGCGCTCGGGCCTGATCCTTGCGTCGGCTCTGTTCGACACGGCTACCGTGCTTCTGGCGTGGGCAGCCGGCTATGTGCCCGCTATCTACTTTGATTTGGCGGACCGGGCGGGAGGCGGCCAAACGCTTTTCCTGGGCGCCTTCCTTTCTGTTGAGCTGGCGAAAGTCGTGGCTCGTGTGCTGCTTGCGCCCAGATGGCCCGCACTGCGCTTTCTGCGGATCGGCGATACCACTTCCGCCTATTGGTATTTTTGGTCGAGCAGGCTCCTCAGCATTCTAGGCTACGCTTTCCTTTTTCTGGCCCCCCTTCTGGCCTCCGGCGTATCCTATGGTGCAGCTCAGGTATTGCGCGCCTTTGTGCTTTTCTGTGCGCTCACCATGGCCTGCATCATCATTATGCAGAACCGCGATCTCGTCCGCTCCTGGCTTATGCTTGGGGCGGAACGCGTCAAGTCCGAAGTGATTTCCCGCGCGCTTTCGATCCTCGCCCGCTTCTGGAACGTGGTCGCGATCGCCTATCTCATACTGATTTTCGGCCTCTGGCTTGCCGACCATGAAGCCGCGCTGCCTTTCGTGCTGACCGCCACTGCGCAGACATTCATCGCGATCGCCATCGGCACTGCGCTCACCATGGCGGTGACGCGGATAGCCGCAGGCGGCATGCATTTGCCCGACGATATTCGCACACGTGTGCCGCTGCTTGAACAGCGCCTCAACGCTTTCGTGCCGAATGTCCTGCGGGTAACGCGTGGCGTTATTGTAATCGGCGTCATTATCGCCTCCGCCCAGATCTGGCTTGTAGCCGATTTCCTGGGTTGGATTTCGAGCGAGGTCGGCCAGCGTATCGTCACCTCCATCTTGTCGGCGGGGATCATCCTGATCGCCGGCAGCCTGATCTATATTGTCGTCCAGTCCTGGGTGGAATACCGGCTCGACCCGCCGAAGGGGAGCAAGCCCAGTGCGCGGGAGCGCACCTTGCTTTCGCTTTTCCGCAATGCCTTCACCGTCGCGCTCGGCGTCCTGACTTGCATGCTTGTCCTTTCCGAACTCGGGGTGAACATCGCTCCGCTTCTGGCAGGCGCCGGTATCCTCGGACTTGCCGTCGGCTTCGGCGCGCAAAAGCTGGTGCAGGACATCATAACGGGCGCCTTCATCCAGTTCGAAAATGCCATGAACGAGGGAGACGTCGTCACAGCCGGCGGGGTGACGGGAACGGTCGAACGTCTCACGATCCGCTCGGTTTCGCTGCGCTCGCTTGATGGCGCCTACCATCTTATCCCGTTTTCGTCGGTGGATTCCGTATCGAATTTCATGAAGAACTTCAGCTACCACGTTGCCAATATCGGTGTGGACTACGGGGTAAGCGTTCCCGAAGTGAAGCGCGCCATGCAGGATGCCTTTGAACGCCTGAAGAAGACGGAGGAAGGCGAGCACATCATCGGCGAATTGGAGATGCACGGCGTGACCGAGTTCGGCGATTCGGCAATCATGGTGCGCGCACGCATCAAGACGCAGGCCGGACGACAGTGGGCGATTGGCCGTCTCTACAATGAGATCATCAAGGAGTTGTTCGAGGAGCGGGGAATCGAAATCCCATTCCCGCATGTCACGCTCAACGTCAGCAATGAAGATCTGGCACGGCTGACAAAGCCATTGATGGATTCCACAGATTCCAGTGAAGAAGCCATGAATTCGCCCGCCAAAGCGAAGCCGCGTGCGCCCCGGAACGATGGGGAGCGGCCCGCAGTCGCCGCCAAGCGCCTGCGCTCAAGGCGGCCGTTGCAGGACGGTCCGCCTGACGATGAGCATGATCTGGCGGAGCAGCAGGCCTAGAGTGTTGGAAAGTGGCTCAAGAAGATGGTGGGCGCGGTAGGGATTGAACCTACGACCCCACCCGTGTGAAGGGTGTGCTCTCCCGCTGAGCTACGCGCCCGCCCGGCGGCAAATCGCCAAGCGCGCGGCGATATAAGGGAGCCCCGGTGGCGAAGTCAAGCCACTGGCTGGCCCGCAGCCGATTTGATCAGCTTGCCCGCAAGCTCCACGGTCAATTCGTCGAAATGAGAGATGACGACGCTCGGCTCGAACTCGCGCACCGGCCGGTCGGTGTAGCCGAAATCAACCGCGACAACAGGGATTCCTGCCGCCTTGGCGGTATCGATGTCCGTACGCGAATCGCCAACCATGATGGCGCGATGCCGGTCTCCTCCGGCCCGCTCGATCGTATCGGTCAGGTGACGCGGGTCGGGCTTCCGATGGCCAAATGTATCCGAACCACAAATTGCCTCGAAGCGATCCGCGATATCCAGCGCTTCGAGCAGGGCCTGTGAGAGGCCTTCGAATTTGTTGGTGCACACAGCCGCGATGAAGCCGGCCTCGCGAAAGCGCGCCAAGGCTTGCAGAACGCCGGGAAATGGGCGCGAAAGCCCTGGCATCGCGGCGGTGTAGTGCTCGATGAAAAGCTTCTGCAGCGCTTCAAGCTCCTCGTTGTTTGTCGGCCGTCCATGCGCGGCAAAAGCCCGCTCGATCATCACACGGCTTCCGAAACCCACGAAGCGGCGGAGTTCCTTGGGTTCCGCCTCGGGCAAGCCGATCGTGCGCAGGCAGTGATTGAGGCTGTCGAGCAAGTCGGGTGCGGTGTCGACGAGCGTGCCGTCGAGATCGAACACGATGATCGGCGATATCATGAATCGTCCCTCGTTGATCCTCACGCGATAACCCGCATGAGCCCATTCTTCAAGGAAGGCTATGGAACTATCATTGGCGCCTGCCCGATACGGTGCACCATTCACAGCTGCAAAGCATTTGCGGGAAAAGGTGAAACGGGTTAGGAAGCCGGTCTGGTTTGGGGCAGGATAGTGACGGACGCAAAGACGCTTAAGATTGAAGCCGCCAGGGTGGCGCTGGGCTATGTCGAAGATGGCATGAAGCTTGGAATCGGCACGGGCTCGACCGCCGAGGAGTTCGTGCGGCTGCTTGCGACGCGCGTTAGCTCGGGGATGAAGATCGTCGGCGTTCCCACCTCCGAGCGCACGGCTGCCCTTTGCCGCGAGCTGTCGGTTCCCCTTTCGACGCTGGATGAGACGCCGGAACTTGATCTGACGGTGGACGGCGCGGACGAAGTGGGGCCGGACCTCACGCTGATCAAGGGCGGCGGCGGTGCGCTGCTTCGCGAGAAAATCGTTGCCGCGGCTTCACGCCGGATGATCGTGATTGCCGATGAGAGCAAGGTCGTTGATGTGCTTGGCACCTTTCCGCTGCCCATCGAGGTGAATCCCTTTGGCCTTCGCGCCACCAGGATCGCCATTGAGGCCGCCGCCGCGCGCCTCGGTCTTGCCGGCGAGATGAGGACACGTATGGCCGGCCAGGAGCCGTTCGTAACGGACGGTGGACATTTCATAATCGATGCATCTTTTGGCCGTATTCAAGCGCCAAGAGCACTGGCGGAGGCGCTGAATGCAATTCCCGGTGTTGTGGAACACGGTCTCTTCATCGGACTGGCTGGCGCGGCGATTATTGCAGGCAGGAACGGTGTCAGGACGCTCGACGCCGGCAGCCGAATCTAGACATGGAGAAGAAGCGAAGATGAAACTGGCCCAACGCGCTCGCATGATCGCATTGACCGCCGCGGTAGCACTGACGGCTCTGTCATTCCCGGCAGGCGCGCAGGAGGTTTCGGAAGAGCATCTGAAGGCTGCGCGCGCCGCCATCGACGCGATCAACGCCACCGATCCTTTCGACAACTACCTGCCCGACGCCGCCGCATCCCTCAAAGCCCAGCTCATACAGCAGAGCCCCAACCTGGTGGATCTGATCAACACCACCGTGGATGAGAAGGCGCTTGACCTGGCTGCACGTCGAGCCGATCTGGAGAAGGAGGCCGCAATTGCCTATGCGCGCCTGTTCAGCCAGGAGGATCTGCAGAATATAGCGACCTTCTACAACTCTCCCACGGGCAAGAAGCTCCTCTCCGATGGCCCCATCGTCACGCGGGAACTGCTGCAGGCGGCTGAAATCTGGCGGCGCGGCGTTGCACGCGATCTGACCAACTCCGTGGTGGAAACGCTTCAGGTCGCGGCCGGCGCCGAGGCTCCGAAGGCGCCTGCGGAAGAAACCGATGGTGCGGCCGCAGCGCCCAGTTCCAACTGAGCTCGGCAGCAATATTGAATAGAATTGAAGGCCCGGCCCTAGCGCCGGGCTTTCTTTTTGCGCTGCAAAGTCATAGCTGCGAGGAAGCGGAACGAGAGCAGCGGGAGAATCATGGCGAAATACGACCTCGACCTCTTCGTGATCGGCGGCGGCTCCGGGGGCGTGCGGGCCGGGCGGGTCGCGGCCTCCATGGGCAAGCGTGTCGCGATCGCGGAGGAATACCGTTTCGGCGGCACCTGCGTGATCCGCGGCTGTGTGCCCAAGAAGCTTTTTGTCTACGCCTCTCAATTTCCCGAGCATTTCGAGGATGCCGCCGGTTACGGCTGGGCTGTGGGCGAGAGCCGCTTCGACTGGGCGACCCTAATAGCCAATAAGGACAAGGAGATCGCACGGCTTGAAGGTCTCTACCGCAAAGGCCTCGAGAATGCCGGCGCTCGCCTGATCGACGGCAGGGCGGTTCTCGTCGACAGCCATACGGTGCGTGTCGGCGGTGAAACTTTCACGGCTGAACATATCCTGGTCGCCACCGGCGGCAGGCCAAATCCGCATGTGGCGCTCCCGGGCCGGGAGCACTGCATCACCTCGAACGAAGCTTTTCACCTCGAAGAACTGCCCGCCTCGATCGCCATCGAGGGCGGCGGCTATATTGCCGTCGAGTTCGCCAACATCTTCCACGGCCTCGGCGTGAAGACGACGCTGATTTACCGCGGCAGGGAAATTCTGAGCCGGTTCGACGGCGATCTCCGCAAGGGCCTGCACGAAGCAATGGAAGCCAAGGGCATCCGCATCCTCTGCCAGGACATTATCGAGCAGGTGGAGAAGCAGCCCGATGGCCGGCTTGCCGCCCATTTGATGTCGGGAGGCGTCGAGACCTTCGACAAGATCATGCTCGCCATCGGCCGCGTTCCGAATACCGAGGGCCTGGGGCTGGAAGCCGCGGGTGTCGAGACGGGCGTGCGTGGCGAGATCCTCGTCGACGGCTATTCGCGCACCAATGTCGAGAACATCTGGGCGATCGGCGACGTGACGGACCGGGTGCAACTGACGCCCGTCGCGATCCACGAGGCCATGTGCTTCATCGAGACCGCCTTCAAGGACAACCCGACCACTGTCGATCATCGGGATATCGCCACGGCGGTTTTCTCACAGCCGGAGATCGGCACCGTGGGCCTAGCGGAGGAGGAGGCGGGAAAGCATTTCGAGGAGCTGGAGATTTACCGCGCCAGCTTCCGCCCGATGCGGCATACGCTTGCCGGCCGGCAGGACAAGATGATCATGAAGCTCGTGGTGGATGCCGCTTCCAAGCGCGTTGTTGGCGCGCACATATTGGGGCCCGATGCCGGCGAAATGGCGCAGCTTCTTGGGATCGCGATCAAAGGCAGGCTCACGAAGGACGTCTTCGACCGCACCATGGCCGTCCACCCGACGGCGGCGGAGGAATTGGTGACCATGTACCAGCCCTCCTATCGCGTTAGAAACGGTGAGCGGGTGTAAAGGCATGCCTCCTCTCGCTCGCCAACCAATGGCGAGCGGGAATCGCCGCATAGGACCCCGAAAGACGATTTTACGTCGATTCACGGCGAAATGCGGGGTAGTATCCGGGCGAAGCTTCCGCTAAATAGCCGCAACCTGCCGGTGAACGCCGCAGGGAGGAAGCCTATGGATAATTGATATGACGAAGTGGTCCCCGAATTCCTGGAGAAGCAAGCCGATCCAGCAGGTTCCGGCCTATCCGGATTCTGCAGCGCTGGCCGAGGTCGAGGGCCGCATGGCCACCTATCCCCCGCTCGTTTTTGCAGGTGAGGCGCGCAAGCTCAAGAAACAGCTCGCTGCCGTCGCCGATGGCGAGGCTTTCCTGCTTCAGGGTGGCGATTGCGCCGAAAGCTTTTCCGAGCACGGCGCGGACAATATCCGCGACTTCTTCCGCGTCTTCCTTCAAATGGCCGTGGTGCTGACCTTCGGCGGCGCGCAGCCCGTGGTGAAGGTCGGGCGCATCGCCGGTCAGTTCGCCAAGCCGCGCTCGTCGGATTCGGAGACGAAGGGCGATGTCACATTGCCTTCCTACCGGGGCGATATCATCAATGGTATCGACTTCACCGAAGCTGCGCGCATTCCCGATCCCGCGCGCCAGGAAATGGCCTACCGTCAATCGGCCGCGACGCTCAATCTCCTGCGCGCCTTCGCCCAGGGTGGCTATGCCAATCTGGAGAACGTGCACAAATGGATGGTGGGGTTCCTTTCCGACAGCCCGCAGGCTGAGCGTTACAAGGCGCTGGCGGACCGCATCAGCGAGACGATGGATTTCATGCGGGCCATCGGCATCAATGCCGAAAGCCATCCCTCGCTGCGCGAGACGGATTTCTACACCAGCCATGAAGCGCTGCTCCTCGGCTACGAAGAGGCGCTGACCCGCGTCGATTCGACCTCCGGTGATTGGTATGCGACCTCCGGCCATATGATCTGGATCGGCGACCGCACGCGCCAGCCCGACCATGCCCATGTGGAATATGCCCGCGGCATCAAAAACCCGCTGGGCCTAAAATGCGGCCCGTCTCTGGAGCCTGACACGCTCATCCGCCTGATCGATACGCTCAATCCGCAAAACGAGCCTGGCCGGCTGACCCTTATTGCGCGCTTCGGCGCCGACAAGGTCGTTGATCACCTGCCCAAGCTGCTTCGTGCGGTGGAGAGGGAAGGGCGCAGAGTCGTCTGGTCCTGCGATCCGATGCATGGAAACACCATCTCGCTCAACGGCTACAAGACGCGGCCCTTCGACCGCATCCTTAAAGAGGTGCAGACCTTCTTCGACGTGCACCGGGCCGAGGGCACGCATCCGGGCGGCATCCATATCGAGATGACCGGCAAGAACGTTACCGAGTGCACGGGCGGCGCCCGTGCCATCTCGGCTGACGATCTGCAGGACCGCTATCACACCCATTGCGACCCGCGCCTCAACGCCGATCAAGCGCTGGAGCTTGCTTTCCTGGTGGCGGAACTTCTGAAAAAGGATGCCGCGGCTCATCCTGAGAGGAAGATCGCGGCGGGCTGAGGACTTTTACTCCACAGCCCTTGCTGGTGAGGCGGCAATGCTCAGGCACGGATCCTCGGGTCAAGCCCGAGGATGACGACGGGGGATGCGTTTCCACCAATCGCCAGTGCCGGAGACTAGCGGAGACCTCTCCACTTCGTCATCCTCGGGCTTGACCCGAGGATCCATGCCTGAACGCTCAACGGGCGAAACGGCCAAAAACGGCATTGGCAGCAGGTGAGCGGGGCAGGCAAAGCACGATCTCTGCGGCGCTGCAGGCTTCCATACGGGCGCCGATCCTTGCAAGCCTTCCGGACGCAAGCTAGATGAGCTTCATGACGAACGCCGCTCCAGACATTTTCCGCATCGCCGTCGCCCAGCTGAATCCCACGGTGGGCGACATCCCCGGCAATCTCGCCAAGGCGCGCGAGGCGCGCGCGGACGCGGCGCGGAAAGGCGCGGATCTCGTTCTTTTCACCGAGCTTTTCATCGCCGGCTACCCGCCCGAGGATCTTGTGCTGAAACCGGCCTTTGTCGCAGCCTGCGAGAAGGCGGTGCTGGAACTGGCTGCCGAGACGGCCGATGGCGGCCCTGGCGTCATCATCGGCACGCCGCTCAAGCGCGAAAGCGGCGTGCACAACGCGGTCGTGGTGCTCGACGACGGAAAAGTGATCGCCGAGCGCTATAAGCTCGACCTGCCAAATTACGGCGAGTTTGACGAGAAGCGCGTCTTCGATGCCGCTCCCAGCATGCCCGGCCCGGTGAATTTCCGCGGTGTGCGCATCGGAATTCCCATTTGCGAGGATATCTGGGGCAAGCTCGACGTCTGCGAAACCCTTGCTGAATCCGGTGCCGAAATCCTCCTCGTTCCAAACGGCTCGCCCTACTACCGGGGCAAAGTGGAGGTGCGTCAGCAGGTCGTCATCGTGCAGGTGATCGAGAGCGGCCTGCCGATCGTCTATGCCAATATGCTTGGCGGGCAGGACGAACTGGTCTTCGACGGCGCTTCCTTTGCGATCCAGGCCGACAAGTCGCTCGCCTTTCAGATGAGCCAGTTCGAGGAGGCGGTAGCCGTCACAACCTGGCGCAGAGGCCGCGACGCCGCAGGCGCGCAAAGGGGAAAGGACGATGAATGGGTCTGTGCCGAGGGGCCAATGGCGATCATTCCCGAGAAGGAGGAGGCGGACTACCGCGCCTGCATGCTTGGCCTTCGCGACTATGTGAACAAGAACGGCTTCAAGAATGTGGTGCTGGGCCTTTCCGGGGGCGTCGATTCCGCGCTCTGCGCGGCGCTTGCCGTTGATGCCTTGGGGGAAGAGCGGGTGAGGGCGGTCATGTTGCCCTATCGATATACATCCAAGGAATCGCTGCGGGACGCGGAGGCTTGCGCGCGGGCGCTCGGCTGCCGCTATGACATCGTACCCATCAACGAGCCGGTGGAAGGCTTCAGGAATGCGCTCGGCCAGCTTTTCGAGGGCACCGAAGAGGGTATCACCGAGGAAAACCTCCAGAGCCGGGCGCGCGGCACGCTGCTTATGGCGATCTCGAACAAGTTTGGCTCCATGGTGGTAACCACCGGCAACAAGTCTGAAATGTCCGTCGGCTACGCCACGCTCTATGGCGACATGAATGGCGGCTTTAATCCGATAAAAGACCTTTATAAAATGCAGGTCTACGCGCTCTGCCGCTGGCGCAATGCGCATGTGCCGCCGACCGCGCTCGGGCCTTCCGGCGAAGTGATCCCCGCATCGATCATCGACAAGGCGCCTTCGGCCGAACTGCGCGAGAACCAGACGGATCAGGATTCCCTGCCGCCTTACGCCGTGTTGGATGATATCCTCGAATGCCTGGTCGAGAATGAATTGGGGGTGGACGAGATCGTCGCGCGCGGACACGATCGCGATCTTGTCCATCGCATCGAGCATCTTCTTTACGTCGCCGAATACAAGCGCCGTCAGGCAGCACCCGGCGTGAAGATCACAAAGAAGAATTTCGGGCGCGACCGGCGCTATCCCATCACCAACAAATTCCGCGACCGGGGATGAGACAAGCCTTGGCCGCTAGCCTGTGAACAACGTGCATTGCTCAAACGGGGCCGCGACAGGCCGGCAGGCGGGGTATAAGATCGCCATAACAGGCGGGACCGATGCGCTTTCCAAACAGCTTTCTTGACGAAATCCGTGACCGCGTGCCCATCAGTCAAGTGGTGGGCTCGCGTGTCACTTTCGACAAGCGCAAGAGCAATCCCGGTCGCGGCGATTTCTGGGCCTGCTGCCCGTTCCATGGCGAAAAATCACCGAGCTTTCATTGCGAGGATCGGAAGGGGCGATATCACTGCTTCGGCTGCGGCGTCTCTGGCGATCATTTTCGCTTCTTGACAGAGCTCGACGGGATGAGCTTCCCCGAAGCCGTTGAGCGCGTGGCCGAGATGGCGGGCGTGCCGATGCCGGCGCGCGATCCGGAGGCGGAAAAGCGGGAGAAGGAGCGCGCCAGCCTTACCGATGTCATGGAGATGGCGGCCCAGTTCTTTCAGGACTGCTTGCAAGGGGCACGAGGAGCCGAGGCAAGAGCCTATTTGCGCGGGCGCGGCATCGCTTCCCTGACCCAGCAGACCTTCCGTCTCGGCTTTGCGCCCGACAGCCGCAACGCCCTTAAGGAGTTCCTGGCTGGCCGGGGCGTCGGGAAAGAGCAGATGGAGGCTTGCGGCCTGGTGGTGAGCGGACCGGATGTTCCGGTTTCCTATGACCGCTTCCGCGGCCGCGTCATGTTCCCCATTGAGGACGCGCGCGGACGCGTCATCGCTTTCGGGGGCCGGGCGCTTTCCTCCGATGTTCCGGCGAAATACCTCAATTCACCGGACACCGAGCTCTTCCACAAGGGCAATGTGCTCTACAATCACGCCCGCGCGCGCAAGGCCGTGAAGGATGGGCCTGTGATCGCCGTCGAAGGGTATATGGACGTCATCGCGCTCGCCCAGGCCAGCGTCGAGAATGTCGTGGCGCCGCTGGGCACGGCGCTGACCGAAAACCAACTGGAGCTCTTGTGGCGCATCTCGGGCGAGCCGGTTCTCTGTTTCGACGGTGACGGCGCGGGGCTGCGCGCCGCCTGGCGCGCGGCGGATCTGGCGCTGCCCCTGGTGCAGCCGGGAAGATCGCTGCGCTTCGCGCTTCTCCCCGAAGGCAAGGACCCCGATGACCTGGTGCGCGAGGAGGGGAGACAGGCTTTCGATGCGCTCATCGGGGAAACGCGGCCGCTCGCCGATCTCCTCTGGATGCGCGAGACCTCTGGCCGTGTGTTCGACACGCCGGAGCGGCGCGCCGAATTGGAGCAGACCTTTCGAGAGCTTGCGAACCGCATCCGCGACGAGAACGTGCGCCGGCATTATGCGCAGGAATTGCGTGAGCGGGTGCAGAGCTTCTTCGGTTCGGGCCCGCAGCCTGGACGCCAGCAGCGTGGCGGCTTTTCGCCGCGCGGAGGAGGACCGGGCAAGCCTGGCGCGGCGGCCGGCCGGTTCGCCGTTTCGGAAAGCCTCGCCCGTTCGGCCATGGTGAAGCGCACAGCCGGAATGATGCCGCTTCGCGAGGCTACCCTGATCGTCGCCCTCGTAAACCATCCGGCGCTGATCGATGAGCAATTCGACGCCGTCGAGAAGTTGTCGCTCGCCAATGCTGATCTCAAAAAGCTCTATTCCGCCCTGCTCGACGCGGTCGCCCATGACGTAGCGCGTGATCATGAAGCGTTGACGGCGGCGATAGGCGCTGCAGGCCTGGGCGAAATCCTGGAGCGGGCACAGACGCTGGTTCGCCGCGCCAACCAGTGGCCGGCTCTGCCGGAGGCCGCCTTAGAGGACGCGCGCGAGGCCTTTCTGCAGGCCCTGCACTTGCACCGCAGTGCGGGTGCCCTACATAGGGAGCTGAAAGCGGCCGAGCAGGCGCTGGCAAACGAACCGACCGAAGAGAATTATCGGCACCTTGTGGAGATTCAGGCGGAACTGCGCAACTTGCAGTCGGCGGAAGCGCTCATCGAGGGTTTCGGCATTCTTTCAGGCCGTGTCGGAAGGTCTTGATTTATCCCCAGAAGCGAGCCGTGAAATGCGCTGCGATTCGCTTTTTGGACGCGAATCATGGCACAGCAGCTTGACCTCGGCGCAATTTAAAGGAATCAGGGTCGATTCGATCGGATACCGTGGGTTGGTCTGCTAAGAGCAAAGAGACCACAGGCATGGAAAGGCAGCAAGGCTGCCATAGATGTCAGGGTTAATCGCGCTTTAACACTGGGCGCATAGAGCCTGACGGCGCGCATCCCGGCGATGAGTCGAGCTGTGGGTAGTGGCTGAGCCCGCTGCAAAGGGCGGTTGGAGAAGGCAGAGCATGGCGACAAAGGAAAAGGAAGAGGTCGAGATCGAACGCGACGGCACCGATGGGCCGCTGCTCGACCTTTCCGACGACGCAGTCAAGAAAATGATCAAGCTCGCGAAGAAGCGCGGCTATGTGACCATGGACGAGCTGAATGCGGTGCTGCCTTCCGGTGAGGTGAGTTCCGAGCAGATCGAGGACACGATGGCCATGCTTTCGGACATGGGCATCAATGTCGTCGAGGACGAGGAGGCGGGCGAGGAAGCCGAGGCTGACAGCGCGCCCGAAGAGGAAAGCGGTGAGCTGGCCGAGACCGGCAGCGCCGTTGCCACCGTTGCCAAGAAAGAGCCGACCGACCGCACCGACGACCCCGTGCGCATGTATCTGCGCGAGATGGGTTCGGTGGAGCTGCTGTCGCGCGAAGGCGAAATCGCCATCGCCAAGCGCATCGAGGCCGGCCGCGAGACCATGATCGCCGGGCTTTGCGAAAGCCCGCTGACGTTCCAGGCGCTCATCATCTGGCGCGAAGAGCTTAACGACGGAAAGATCCTGCTGCGCGAGATCATCGATCTTGAGGCGACCTATGCCGGCCCCGAGGGCAAGCAGGCGCCGGTGATCGCGCGGCCGGAAGATGTCGCCAGGCCCGCGCCCGAAGAGAAGCTGATGCGGCGGGCGCGCGATGACGACGACATTACCAATGTCGGCGGAGAGTCGCGGCCCGAGGAAGACGACGAGGAGGAGGACGAGACGAACCTCTCCCTCGCTGCCATGGAGGCCGAGCTCAAGCCCGGCGTCATGACGACGCTCGACTTCATCGCCGACACTTATTCCAAGCTGCGCAAGCTGCAGGACCAGGAGGTGGAGAGCCGCCTGGGCGATTCCGACAAGCTTTCGGCTGGTCAGGAGCGCCGGTCCAAAGAGCTGAAGGACGAGCTCATCAAGGCGGTGAAGTCGCTCTCGCTCAACAACCAGCGCATCGAGACGCTGGTCGAGCAGCTTTACGATATCAATAAGCGCCTGGTGCAGAACGAGCTGAAGCTGTTCCGGCTTGCCGAGAGTTATGGCGTGAGGCGCGAGGATTTCCTCAAGGCCTATCAGGGTTCCGAGCTTGACCCGAACTGGGGTTCCACGGTGGCCGTCCTGCCGCAGCCCGGTTGGAGGGACTTCGTCAAGCACGAAGCCGACACGATCGAGGCCCTTCGCTCCGAGATCCAGAATCTTGCGCAGGAAACCGGTATTTCGATTGGCGAGTTCCGCCGCATCGTCAATCAGGTTCAAAAGGGCGAGCGCGAGGCGGCTATCGCCAAGAAGGAGATGGTGGAGGCCAATCTGCGCCTGGTCATCTCCATCGCCAAAAAATACACCAACCGTGGCCTGCAGTTCCTTGACCTGATCCAGGAAGGCAATATCGGCCTCATGAAGGCCGTGGACAAGTTCGAGTATCGCCGCGGCTATAAGTTCTCGACCTATGCCACCTGGTGGATCAGGCAGGCGATCACCCGTTCGATCGCCGATCAGGCGCGGACGATCCGCATCCCTGTGCATATGATCGAGACGATCAACAAGATCGTGCGCACCTCGCGCCAGATGCTGCATGAGATCGGCCGGGAGCCGACGCCGGAAGAACTCGCCGAAAAGCTCGCAATGCCGCTTGAGAAGGTGCGCAAGGTTCTCAAGATCGCCAAGGAGCCGATCAGCCTCGAAACGCCTGTGGGCGATGAGGAGGATTCGCATCTCGGCGATTTCATCGAAGACAAGAGTGCGATCCTGCCGATCGACGCGGCAATCCAGGCGAACCTTCGCGAGACGACGACGCGCGTTCTTGCTTCGCTCACTCCGCGCGAGGAACGCGTGCTCCGCATGCGCTTCGGCATCGGAATGAACACCGATCACACGCTTGAGGAGGTGGGCCAGCAATTCTCGGTCACACGCGAGCGCATTCGCCAGATCGAGGCGAAGGCGCTGCGCAAGCTCAAGCATCCGAGCCGCAGTCGCAAGCTGCGCAGCTTCCTGGACAGCTGAGGAAGCGTCTCTACTTCTCCTAAAAGCCGGGCCTTGGCCCGGCTTTTTTTGTGCCCGGCAGCCTCATCCAGCTTTGGTAGGAATGCTTCCCAAAGCGGATGGCGCTCGGAAAGCGGCTAGCTTGCCGGTCTAGCCAGGCAGGCGCATACTCGGCTCCGGGTGGTGGGAAAACGTTCCGGCGCCTGAGCACTGCGCTCCGCAGACGTCACGGCGCCGAGGGAGGTGTGACGTGACCACGTATATCGTACTTTCCAACTGGACAGAGCAGGGCATCAAAACTGTGCGCGAGTCGCCGCGGCGGCTCGATGCGGCTAAAGCCCTGGTTGAGGAAATGGGGGGGTCGATCCGGGCGTTCTACCTGACCATGGGGGAATACGACATGGTCGTTATCTGCGAAGCGCCGGATGATGCGGTAGCCGCTCGCTTTGCCCTCGCGCTGGGCTCTCAAGGCAATGTGAAGACCTGCACCATGAAAGCGTTTCCCGAGGAGGCCTATCGGGAAATCATCCGCTCGCTGGGCTGAGGCCTGAGGCTTGACAGGCGCGTCCGGCCGATGCACGACCCAGGTATGGCCCAGACGCGCCTTTTCATATCCACCTCCGGCCAAGGCCTCTACGAGTTTACGCGGGAAGCTGCCGATTTCGTACGCCGTCAGCCGGTGGAGGAGGGGCTGCTCACGGTCTTCGTGCGCCACACCTCCTGCTCGCTTATCATTCAGGAGAATGCCGATCCTGACGTGAAGCGGGACCTCGATGCATTCTTCCGCAGGCTCGTGCCCTCGTCGAGCGATCCGTCCATGGACTGGATCGTCCATCGCATCGAGGGGCCGGACGATATGCCGGCGCATATCAAGGCGGCGCTTACGCAGACCTCGATCGGCGTTCCCGTATCGGGGGGCCGGATGCTGCTCGGCACCTGGCAGGGCATCTACCTTTTCGAACACCGCGACCAGCCGCACCGGCGCGAGATCATCCTTCACTTGAGCTAGAGCATCGGCCCGAAAACCGGAATCGGTTCTCGGGTGCCTCCCAGAGGAGGCAGGGCGCTGCGGCAAAACCGAGGAGTGATCCTCACCGGTGAAAAGGCGGAGCATCAACCGCGTCGCGCAGCCTCGATCGCGGCGACATCGATTTTCCCCATGGTCATCATGGCCTCGAAAGCGCGCTTCGCTTCCGCGCCGCCGGCCGCCATCGCTTCCATCAGAACACGCGGGGTGATTTGCCAGGAAATGCCCCATTTGTCTTTGCACCAGCCGCATGCGCTCTCCTGGCCGCCATTGCCGACAATGGCGTTCCAGTAGCGGTCGGTCTCCTCCTGGTTTTCGGTGGAGATCTGGAACGAGAAGGCTTCGTTATGCTTGAAGGCGGGACCCCCGTTGAGGCCGAGACAGGGAACGCCCGCAACGGTGAATTCGACCATCAACACATCGCCCTCTTTGCCGGACGGGTAATTACTGGGCGCATGATGCACGGCAGTCACCGCGCTGTCTGGAAACACATCGGAATAAAAGCGCGCGGCTTCTTCGGCATCCTTGTCGTACCAGAGGCAAATCATGTTCTTTGCCATTGCGTCTTCCTTTCGATTTAAAATCCAGAGTGACGGCGTTCCTTCCAACGAAGATCTCTGGCGCATCTCTTCATCCCGGAAGGTCTCATGCAAGTGAAAATGTCCCCAACGGCTCAAAATCGAGCTCGTTGTCGGAAGGCGCGCCGGGTGTTCGTCCTAGGATCATGCTTGACACGCAATGCCATCAACAGGAGGCCGCTATGACCCCCATTATCACCGCCTTTGAACGGTCGCCGGATCGTGGCGCGGGTTTGGCGCGAGACATGCGCGTTCGCTGGGCGCTCGAAGAAGTGGGCCAGCCATACGAGGTTCGTCTTCTGTCCTTCAAAGCAATGAAGGAACCGGCGCATCTCGCGCTTCATCCTTTCGGGCAGATTCCGACCTATGAAGAAGGCGATCTCACACTTTTCGAGTCCGGGGCGATCGTGTTTCACATCGCCGAGCGCCATGCGGGCCTGCTGCCCGAGGATGAGAATGGCCGGGCGCGGGCGGTCGCGTGGATGTTTGCCGCTCTCAATACGGTGGAGCCGCCGATTTTCGATCGCAACCTCGCCAAGATCCTGGAGCGCGACGAGCCCTGGTACGAGCAGCGCCTGCAAGCCCTTGAGGAAAGCATCCGCAAACGGCTGGACGGCCTTTCCGGCCACCTCGGCAATGCGGACTGGCTCGATGGTGCTTTTAGCGCCGGTGACCTTTTGATGGTCTCGGTGCTGCTCAGGTTGAAGAAAAGCTCGGATATATTGGACGAATATCCAAACCTGTCCGCCTATGTTGCGCGCGGCGAAGCGCGGGCCGCATACAAGCGTGCTTTCGAGGCTCAGCTGGCGGTTTTCACGGCGGCTTCGGCCGACTGACAATCCGGCATGCCCCGGTCTGGTCCTGAATGCGCGGCCGCGCTAGCTTCCGGAATCGATAGAGGAGAGTTGCCATGTCATTTCTGAAGCGTTTGTTCGGCGGCGCCGAGAAGTCTCCCGCGCAAGAGACGGTCGGCACGCCGGAGGAGCACAAGGGCTTTACCATCCGGGCTACGCCCTTTTCCGAGCAGGGACAGTTCCAGACCTGCGGCGTCATTTCCAAGGAAGTCGGCGGGGAGTTGAAAGAGCACCGTTTCGTTCGGGCTGATCGCTTTCCCAGTGCCGATCTCGCAGCCGAGCATGCGATCCGCAAGGGCCGCCAGATCGTGGACGAGCAGGGCGACGCCCTGTTCGGTTAGTCCCGCTTTGCCGGAGAGGGAATAGCCGAAATAGGCGGTAAAGCCGCCTTCTGGCCTACTTTCCTTTTCCCTGATCTCCTATTGCCCGAATTTCAGGCCGGGCTCGGAACCGACGATCTCGACCAGTTCGATATCGAAGACGAGATCTTGTCCCGCCAGCGGATGATTGGCATCGACGATCACCTGCTCGTCATTCACGTCGGTTACGGTAAGCGGTATC
The DNA here is from genome assembly GCF_011317445.1 of Chelativorans multitrophicus. Taxonomy (GTDB): domain Bacteria; phylum Pseudomonadota; class Alphaproteobacteria; order Rhizobiales; family Rhizobiaceae; genus Chelativorans; species Chelativorans multitrophicus. Next base: position 75,544 of record NZ_JAAAPL010000001.1, on the reverse strand, counting down.
TGCTTGCCGTCCCGCGTGGTGGCGGTCAGCCGCGTGCCGACCTGCAGGTCCAGATTGTCAGGCATCGTGTTGCGCGGCACGGATTGCACTTGCCGTTCGTCGCGCTCGCCATAGGCCTGATTGGCGGGAATGGTCACGGTCGATGTTTCGCCGACCTCCATGCCTTCCACCTGCTTTTCGAAACCGGCAATGACCTGACCGCCGCCGACCTGGAATTCCAGGGGCTCGCGACCGTCGGAGGAATCGAACTCGGTGCCGTCGGTGAGGCGTCCCCGGTAATGGACGCGTACGACATCGCCCGCTCTGGCTTGTCTCATGGATTTCTCCCTTTTTACCGATTTCGATCCAGTTCGCGCTCAGGCGCCAAGCGGCGGGCCATGGATCGCCGCCACTAAGGCCAAGGGTAGGGCATGCTAGAGCCGTGTAAACCCTATAAGGCCGATATTTTTACCGGATCCCGGCGAAAGAACGGCTGCCGCAGATTGGGCGGCAGCCGTTCAAGGCGGTGAGGGGGCAGGCTTACTTTCCGACGATGGCCCAATCGAAGCCGAATGGATCCCGCAATTGGCCGTAGCGGTCGCCCCAGAACATCTTTTCGAGCGGCATCACCACCTCCATGCCTTCCGTCTTCGATGCGCGATCCCACCAGAAGTCCACGTCCTCCACGCAAAGCGTGAGCGACACGCCCGCGGGCTTGACATAGGCGTGACCATATTCGGGGTAAGGATCGCTCATCATCAGCGAGCCTCCATTGATGTAGAGGTGGAGATACATCGTGCGCCCCTGCTCATCGACCGGGTGGCGGGCCACTTCCTTGGCGCCGAAGGCTTTCTCGTAGAACGCGGCGGCCTTGGCGGCGCCTTCCACCTGCAGATAAGCGATGACGCCGCCGCGCGGTTGGCCGGTTTCCCCTGGGGCGATCTGGATTGCAGACATGTCCTTCTCCTTCTTTTCCTGAAACATTGGCAGGCTGCGTTCCAAGGACGTTCGGGAAGGCGCCGATCCGACAGGAAGCGAAAAATTAGGCGGACTTTGCCCGCGGCTTCGCGTCGCTGATCAGCCGGTCGATCTGCTGACGGATATGCGCTGCCTCGGCCGGCGTGCGCGCGAGCGATATAGCCTTGTCGAAGGCCGTCCGCGCTTCCCGCTCCCGGCCGAGTTCCATCAAAAGCGCGCCGCGCACGCCGTGGAAATAGAAATAGTTGGAAAGGCGCTCCTCCAACGGCTCGATGAGCAGCAGCGCGGCTTCCGGTCCTTGCGTCTTGAACAGGGCGACTGCGCGATTGAGCCGGATGACGGGCGAGGGCTGCAGCCGCTCCAGCATTTGATAGAGGAGATTGATCTCCTGCCAATCCGTATCCTCGGGCTTGGCCGCCCGCGCATGAAGCGCCGCGATCGCCGCCTGCACCTGATAGATGCCGGGCTTGCGGTGGCGCATAGCCTTGTCCACCAGCGCCAGTCCCTCCGTGATCATATCGCGGTTCCACTGGCTTCGATCCTGCTCCTCCAGGAGCACGATATCGCCGTTGCCATCGATGCGTGCTGGCGTTCGGGCATGCTGCAGGAGCATCAGCGCCAAGAGCCCCATGACCTCCGGCTCGGCCGGGAACAGTCTCAAAAGAAGCCGCGCCAGCCGGATCGCCTCGTTGCAGAGCGGTTCGCGCACATGCACTTCCCCGCCGCTTGCGGAGTAACCTTCGTTGAAGATCAGGTAGATCATGGCGGCCACAGCCGCGAGCCGTTCGGCGCGTTCCGCCGCGCCCGGTGCCCCGAATGCCACATTCGCCTCGCTCACACGGCGCTTGGCTCGGGTGATGCGCTGCTCCATTGCTTTTTCGTTGACGAGGAAGGCGCTTGCGATCTCCCGCACCGAGAGGCCCGAGACGATGCGCAGCGCCAGCGCCACCTGCTGGGTAGCCGGAAGATCCGGATGGCAGCAGATGAACATCAGCCGCAGGATGTCGTCCCGGTAGTGAGAATCGTCGAGCCTTTCAGCCATGTCCGCCTCGGCGTCGCCGAGCTCGGAAATCGCCGAGTCTTCGGGCAGCGCCGTGTTGCGGCTGTCGCGGCGCACCGAATCGAGCGCCGCATTGCGGCCGACGAAGATGAGCCAGGCGGCGGGATCGCGCGGCGGCCCTTTCACCGGCCATGTCCTCATGGCGCGCAGGCAGGCCTCCTGAAACGCCTCTTCCGCCCGGTCGAGATCGCGAAAATAGCGCAGAAGCGCACCCATCGCCTGCGGGCGCGCGCCCGTCAGTGCAGTCTCGATCCAGGCCATGTCGTTCATGATGCCACTTTCACCTTCTGAGGGAGCACGCCTTCTTCAAAGATCTGGACGGGGCGGATTTCAAAGGTGCAGCTCTCGCCTTCCTTCATGCGCTTGGCGAAATCGATCACCTCGTCCAGGTTCTCGCAGTCCACGAGGTAGAAGCCGAGGAGCTGCTCCTTGGTCTCTGCAAAGGGTCCGTCCAGAACCAGCTGCTCGTTGCCGGAGGCCCGGATCGTCGTTGCGCCCGTCGTCGGCACGAGCCTGATCGCCGGTCCCATCTTGCCGCGTTCGACAAAATCCTTCTGCACAAGCTTGCGCTTGGCCAGGACCGCTTCGTCCTCGGCCTTGCTCCAGGACATCACCACGTCCTCGTCGTGATAGCAGAGAATGGCGTAAAGCATCGGCATCACCTCGTTCGCTTAAAAGACGGCCGAGCATGCCTCATTCCGACAGGAGCCGCGAGGGAATTTCGCTGCGGCGCCGCGAGTTTCGCCTTGCGCTTGCCCGCAAACCGGATATGTCTCGGCCCTGTCATGAAAACACTTACCATCAGACAGCCGGACGACTGGCACCTACACCTGCGCGATGGCTCCGTGCTTCAGGCGGTGGCGGAGCACTCGGCGGCTCACTTTGCCCGCGCCATCATCATGCCGAATCTGGTGCCGCCCGTCGTGACCACAAGGGATGCGGCGGCCTATCGCGAGCGCATCCTGGCGGCGCTGTCTGAAGGCAGCGCCTTTACGCCTCTGATGACGCTCTATCTCACGGAATCGAGCTGCGCTGACGATATCGAGGCAGGGTTCCGCAGCGGCCTGATCAAGGCGGTCAAGCTCTATCCGGCGGGAGCCACCACCAACTCCCAAAGCGGCGTGCGCAACATCGAGGCCGTCTACCCGGTGCTGGAGCGCATGGCGAAAATCGGCCTGCCGCTCTGCGTGCATGGCGAAGTCACCGATCCCGCGGTCGATATCTTCGACCGAGAGGCGGTGTTCATCGAGCGGGTGCTGCAGCCCTTGCGCCGCCGCCTGCCGGAACTGCGCATCGTCATGGAGCATGTGACGACGAAGGACGGCGTCGATTTTGCGCTGTCGCAGGATGAGAATGTCGGCGCGACGATCACGACGCATCACCTGATCATCAACCGCAATGCAATCCTCGCCGGCGGCATTCGCCCGCATTATTACTGCCTGCCCGTCGCCAAGCGGGAGTCCCATCGCCTCGCGCTGCGCGCGGCCGCCATCTCCGGCGAAGGCCGCTTCTTCCTCGGCACGGATTCTGCGCCGCATCTGGATCCGCTCAAGGAATGCGCCTGCGGGTGCGCAGGCGTCTTCAATGCACCGAACACCATGGCCTGTCTGGCGCATGTGTTCGAGGAGGAGGGCGCGCTCGACCGGCTGGAGGCTTTCACCTCCTTAAACGGTCCCGCCTTCTACCGCCTGCCGCCGAACGAGAAGCGCATCACGCTCAGGCGTTACGACGAGCCGCTGGAAATGGAACGGAAAGTCAGCGTGGGGGACGAGGCTATCACCGTCTTCGACCCGATGTTCCCGATCCACTGGAAAGTTGAGGATTAGGCTTTTTAGGCGGTCCTTGGCTTGATAGCGAAGAAAGCCGCAAAAAACGCCACTAGCGGGAGCAGGTAATTTGTGGCCGCGCTGGTGCGAAGCGCCCTATCTCTCCCCTTTCGGGAGAGAAAGCGATTTCTTGGTTTGGCGAAGCCAAAATCTTAGAAATTGCAAGTGAGGGGTATATTGTTGAAGACGGTCCGAAGGAACCAAGCCCGCCCATGTTTGCCAACACCTTTCCCGACAAGGCCCTGATCGCCGAGACGGTGGCCAAGATGCTTCTGGAGATCGAGGCGGTCCACATCCGTGCGAACGAGCCCTATACCTTCACCTCCGGCATCAAGGCGCCCGTCTATATCGATTGCCGAAAGCTCATCTCCTATCCTCGCATCCGCTCGGCTGTCATGGATTTTGGCGCGTCGGTGATCCTGCGTGGCGCCGGCTTCGAGCAGTTCGATGTGGTTGCGGGCGGCGAGACGGCCGGCATTCCCTTCGCTGCCTGGCTTTCCGAAAAGCTCGGCTTGCCGATGCTTTATGTGCGAAAGAAGCCAAAGGGGTTTGGCCGCAACGCGCAGATCGAAGGCAATCTGCCGGACGGCGCGCGCGTTCTTTTGGTCGAGGATCTAACCACGGATGGCGGGAGCAAGATCAAGTTCGCCGAAGCCATCCGCAATGCCGGCGCTACGGTGAGCGACACTTTTGCCGTCTTTTATTACGACATCTTCCCCGATACGCCGGACCGGCTTAAAGCCGCCGGCATGCGGCTCCATTATCTCACCACCTGGTGGGATGTCCTCGCCGTCTGCCGAAAGGAAAACCGTTTCGGCACTGAAGCGCTGGATCAGGCGGAAGCCTTCCTCAAGGAGCCGCTCAAATGGTCTGCCAGCCACGGCGGCATCTCGGAGCTCCCCCGCACGGAGAGTTGAGATTGCCGGTACGATCACGAATTGTTACAAGAGGAACGATTGGCGTAAGATCCGCATTGTCAGCATCAGGGCGTCCTAATGGAGAACCCCTATGCACGCACTCAATGTTGTCACGCTCATCCTCCTCATCATTGGGGGACTGAACTGGCTGCTCGTCGGTCTCTTCCAGGTTGACCTGGTGGCGTCCATCTTCGGAGGGCAGGAAGCGGCAGTTTCCAGGGTCATCTATGTCCTGGTCGGGCTTTCGGCCTTGTGGCAGCTGATGCCGTTGTTCAAGTCCTTCAACGAGGATGAAGCAATGGCCCAGCGCCATTAAGAAGAACGGCCGGCGGAGCGATAATCGCCCGCCGGCCTCTTTCTTTGTTTAAGCTCCGCGTGCTCCATCCAGCCTCAGGCTGCGGCTTGGCTCACGGCCGAAGCCGGTGATCTCCAAGCGATCTTCATATACGGCCACCGTCGAAAACGCATTATGCGCCGGCGTTTCGACCATCCCTTGAAAATTGACGAAATGCTTTCCGGAGATTTCTCCGTAATTTCCGGCATGGTTGTGCCCGTTGAAGAAGGCGGCCACATGGTCGTGGCTCGTCAGGAGTTCGACAATGCGATCCGAATCCCAGAGATTGTGCATATTGTCGGGATAAATCGGATAGTGACTGAGCACGATCACCTTCTCTCCTGCCGTCTTGGCCTTTTCCAAGGTTTCACCCAGCCAGGCAAACTGTTCATCGCTCAATGAGCCGTTCCAGCTCTGGGCATTGGATGCACCGGCCTCCTTGAGTTTTGCCAGCCGCTCTGCGGCGATCTCCAGCCTTGGGTCGCCCGCTGGCGGTGCGAACAGGCTTATATCGTTGCCGTCAAGAACGATGAATCGGTAGCCCCCGCCGGTGAAATCATAATAGGGCTTTGGCATGCCCACGGTGCGGACGACCGAGCGCAGGTAATCCTGCCCGACTTCATAATCGTGGTTGCCGAGCACGAAGAAATGATCGTGCCGCAGTTTGTCATAGATCGGCAGGATGTCGCCAAAGCTGTCCCAGTGCCGGTCGATGATGTCGCCCAGCGTGGCGACGAACTGGAGATCCTGCTGGTTGAAAGTGTCGATGGCTTCCGTCAGCTTCCACAGGCTGTTCGCATAATACCGGGTGCCGCCGGCCTTGGGCGGAAAGGGCGCGTATTGCGGGTCCGCGATGATGCCGAACCGGAAGAGGGCGTTGCCCTGTGCGCTCGCTGGCGCGGCAGAAAACCCGCCGAATGGAGCTAGAAGGCCGGCCGCGGCAGTGGCCTTGATGAGCATGCGACGTGTGGGCATCTCCGATTCTCCTCGTCTGAACAGGGATGCTCTGTTCTAGGCCGCACGCGGTGACACGCGGGTGACGCGAAGATGAAAATGGGATGACCACGGCACGGGGAGCATCTAGCAAATCGGCAGCGTTGAGGATTTGCCGAAACGCTCTCGCCCTTACCGCTCCGCCAAGCTCGGCAAGGCGGCCTTTGCTGCCCCACGAAGTTGGAGAGGTGCTGATACCGGAACTCAACCGGGGGAGAAGGTGAGGGGTTGAAGCACGGCTCAACCCTCCCATCAAAAAATAGAGACCTGTCCCTATTCGGCTGCGTCGCGCCTTGTGATCTCCGACGCGATATAGCGGCGGATGCGCATCGCCGCCTCCCGCAGCACGGGCTCTTCCTGGCACATGGAGATGCGGATGTGGCCCTGCGCCGCCGCACCAAAGCTCGGTCCGGGCATGACGGCGACCTTTTCCGCCTCCAGGAGGCCCCATGCGAATGCTTCGGCGTCCGGATTTATGTGCGAAATGTCGAGCATGACATACATGCCGCCTTCGGAGCCCCGGACGACGATGTCGTTTGCGCCCCTGATCTCATCCAGGAAGGCCTTTCGGCGGCTTCCGTAGCGCGCCGCGATCTCTTGAACCCCATGGCCGTTTTCCACCGCCGCCACTGCCGCGCGCGAGACGAAATCCACCATGCCGTAGCTCGACACGATGTTGAGGCTGATCAGGAGCTTCACCACCTCGGCCGGCGCGGTGAGCCAGCCGACGCGCCAGCCTGTCATGCCGTGGCTCTTGGAGAGGGAGTTGACGACCAGCGTGCGCTCCTTCATCCCTGGCAGGGATCGGGGGGAGACATGCTCCCGCTCGCCGCGCAAGGTCCAGTAAACCTCGTCGGAGAGGAGCCAAAGGTCGTGCCTGCGGCAAATCTCCGCGATTGCCTCGAGAGTGGCGCGCGAATAGACGGCGCCCGTCGGGTTGTTCGGCGAATTGATGAGGATCATGCGCGTTTCAGGCCGGATCGCGGCGGCGATCGCCTCGACCCTCGGCTCAAATCCGTCTTCGGAGCGCGTTTCGATTTCGGTAAAGCTCGCGCCCGCCGCCCGTACCGTGCCGGGATAGGTGGCGTAATAGGGTGAGACGATCACCGCATGACTGCCGGGATCGAGCACTGCCTGGCAGGACGCGTAAAGCGCCCCCTGGCCTCCCTGTGTGACGATCACCTCCTCCGGGGCCGTATCGACGCCGGTGCACTCGGTGGAAAGCCGCGCCAGCGCCTGGCGCAATTTCGGCAGGCCGGGCAGCTGGATATAGTGGTGATGGCCGCTTTGCACGGCTTCCACGCAGGCCTCGACCGTTCCCGCGGGCGTGTCGAAATCATGATCGCCCACCGAGAGCATCAGGATGTTTTCACCCGCCAGTTTTCGGGTCAGGGCTGCGAAATGAACCTCCCAACCGTCCTTGCCGGAGGGCATGATGCCGGTAATGCGCTTTGAAATATCAGGCATGAATCTACTCTTATTTGATGGCTTCGGGGCCAATTTTACGGCAAAGCCGTCTTCTCCACGGTTCAGATTGTCAAGCCCTGCTTTCGTCGGGAACGTTAGTAGACCGGCGGTGAGACGACCCAGACCACGATCGCAGGTTCCTCATGCGGGTTGCGCCACCGGAGGGTCTCGCCGCGCACGCGAAAGCTGTCGCCCGCCGAAAGCTCGTACCACTTTCCGGTGACTTCGATGTCGAGCGCGCCGGAAACCACATAACCGGCCTCTTCGGCGGCGCGTTTTCGCGGCTGGGGCAGCGGCGTATTGCCCGCAAACTCACAGCAGATGATTTCGAACCGGCCTCCGAGGTTCGGCGATAGAAGCTCCTCAAGCACGCGGGGCTGGCCGGATACGAGCTTGCGGCGCTTGTCCGCGCGCACGACCACCTGCAACTCCTTCTCGTCCGATGCCGCGGGTGTGAGGAAGAAGCTTACGGGGACTTTGAAATGATTGGCGAGCGCGCGCAGGTCGGCGACACTGGGAAGCGAAATGCCTCTTTCCACCTGGCTCAGCCATCCGACCGACCGGCCAAGTTGCGATGCCAGGCCGGCAAGCGTGAGGCCGCGCGCCTTGCGCAACCGGCGGATATCGCTCGCCAGGAGCCGAAGCGCCTTGGTTTTCAGATCCGTTTCCGCGCGTTCGAAGGACGTGGACATCGTGAAATTTTCCTCTGGAAATTCATGAAACCAGCCTGTATGAAAAAATCAAGGGGATTTTCACTGTGCGGGCCGCAAACACTTCGCCTCCGGCGGTCACGTTTACCCGGCCTCAAGGACGGCAAAATGTTGGCACCGGACCAGAGAACAGTGGATGCGGAGGCTGTCGCGGCCGTCGACGAGGCCATTACGTCGCGCCGTTCCGTGCGCGCGTTTCTGCCCGATCCGGTGGATGAGGGGACTATCCGCGAAATCCTGCAAGTCGCCTCCCGAGCGCCTTCGGGCACGAACATGCAGCCCTGGAAAGTCTATGTGACGGCCGGCGAGACCAAGCACAGGCTGGCCGAAGCAATTCTTTCCTCGGGCATTTGCGCGGAAAAGGCGAAGTGGGAGGAGTACAAATACTATCCCGACAGCTTCTTCGAGCCCTATCTCTCCCGCCGCCGCGCGGTCGGCTATGCGCTTTATGGGCTTCTCGGCATCGGAAGGCGCGAGGTTGACCGGATGCGTGCCCAGCACGACCGCAATTTCGTCTTCTTCGACGCCCCGGTCGGCATGATCTTTACCATCGACCGCAGGCTCAACAAGGGCTCATGGATCGATCATGGAATGTTCCTGCAGTCGATCATGATCGCCGCGCGGGCGAGGGGGCTCCATACCTGCCCCCAGGCGGCATTCGCCCCTTATCACCGCTACATCCGCCCCATTCTCGATATTCCCGAGGAGGAAGTGGTCGTGTGCGGCATGGCGCTCGGATACGAAGACACGTCCAAGCCGGAGAACAAGCTCAGGACCGAACGCGCGCCGATCGAAGAGTGGTCTACCTTCCTGCGCTGAAACAGTCGAAGCCTTACAGAAATGTAATTCCGCAGCAAGCGCACCGTAATGTTGGGCGTGGCAGAAAAGAGCTGTCGCAAGCGCCGCCACCGGCGGCACAACATGAAGGAGTGAACGGATGCTTCGCAAGGTTCTTGTTTCCGCCATCGCCCTATCGATTGCCGCCGGCGCCGTGAGTTTCGCGCAAGCCCAGCAGGCCGGCAACGACAACGCGCCCGCTGCCGCCCCGCAACAGAACGAGCGCGGACCCGGCGGGTTCTTCAACCGCTTCGATTCCAACAGCGACGGTTCAATCGCAAGAGATGAATTCGGCGGCGATCGTCTCGACACGCTGCGGACCGCCGATGAGAACCAGGATGGCACGCTCTCGCAGGAGGAATTGGCCAATTACCTGATGAAGCGTGAGTTCGAGCGGCGCGCCGAACGGTTGGCCGGGCAATTCGATATCGACGGCGATGGGCAGGTTACGCTTGCCGAGATCGAAAACCAGCAGGGCAAGCACTTCGCACTGCTCGACCGCAACGATGATGGTCAACTCAGCCAGGACGAGTTGCGCCGGGGCAGGGGCGCGACGCTTATGCACCGCGGCGACGGCCGGCGCCTTGCCATGCGCGACGGTCACCGTCCTCACAAGATGATGATGCATCGCATGGAGCGCGACCGGGCTCCGACGGATCGGGAATAGCCGCGATCAGCAACAGTGTCGCTGCGACAGGCTCGGCCTTGTGCCGGGCCTTTTGCGTTGCACGGGGTCATGTCGCAAACAGCCGTGGACTAAGCCGCTCTTGGCGTGACTCGATGGCGGTCGAGAAGAGCTATCGTCGAGACCTGAACATTATGCCTGCGACACGCGGCTTGCCGCGGCGGCATTCGCTTTCACGTGAGAAGATTGCCTAACGGCAGGGTGATCGTAACAACAAGACCCGATGCTTGCCAATCATACTCGAGCTTGCCGCCAAATTGGCGCGTGACGGTGGCATGTACGAGTCGACTCCCATAGCCGGTGCTTTTCGGCGCGCTCTCGATGGAAGGGCCGCCGCTTTCGGTCCAAACGATCGTCAGTAGGTCGTCGGCGCTGCGCCAGCAAATGTCGACGCGCCCTTCTTCCGTCGACAGCGCACCATATTTCGAGGCGTTGGTCGCAAGTTCATGCATTGCAAGGGCAATGCCATCTGCTGCCTTGTCACCGCATGCGACTTGCGGACCCTCCAGTTGGAAGCGCGCCGAAAGATCGGGAGCATGCGGGCGTATGATGGTGTCGATTATCTCGCCGAGTTCCGTGGTACGCAGGCCCTCCTCGTTGTGACGCACCTTGCGGCGGACAAGCGAATGGGCAGCCGACAGCGCATGGAGCCGTCCGGAAAGGGCCAAAGCCATTTCTTCCTTGGTGGATGTGCTGCGCGCGGTGGTTCGGATCATGCTTTCCGCGATGGCAAAAAGGTTCTTGATCCTATGGTCCATCTCGGCGGCAAGCCGCTCTTGCTCCTCAAGCGCGCGGCTAAGGCGCATCTGGCTCTCATGGAGGCTGAGAGCCCCGCCCACGAAAGTAGCAAGTTCGGTCATGGTTCGGGCATCGCCGCCGTCAAAATGGCCAGCTTCACGCGAGACGATCCAAAGTGTGCCGAAAGGTTTCTTTCCGCCGACATGAATGGGAACGAGCAGAACTTCCGGCACTGTAATGCCTGCATCCGCTATCCAGCTATATGCACGTTCGGGGTGGAGAGCGAGAACCGGACGGTTTTCATCCAGCGTGACGCCGCAGGGGCTATAATCGCGCGGGGTAGGCATGCCTTCGAATGAGGCAAGGGTGCCGCGCAAATAGCGCCAGCGAAACACGCGGGTGTCGTCGCCTTCATAAAGGCTGATCCCGGCGGAAACGCCGCCCGTGATCTCCAGCGCCAGATCGACGAAACGGGGAAGGACCTCCTCCGGCGCGTCGACCATGCGGACCACGAGTTCTTGCAGCGCCAGCTTTTCCTGAAGGTAATCCGGCTTCTTTGGCGCGCGACGATTAAGTTCGTCGGTGATGAACACGTCGGCGAAAGATGGCATCAATGGCTGCAGCAAGTTCTCAGGGGCCTCTAAAAAAACCAGTCTATGTTAGTTTTGCAGGGCAAGCGAGTAGCGACTTTGTGATTTTCTTTCAAAATTTTGCTCAAAGTAAAACCCACCCGGCCAGAGGGCGCGGGCGGGTCGGCGCGGTCAACCGGGAGGATCGGCGCGCCTTATTGAAGCCCTAGGCGGCGCGGCGCTGGTGCCTTCCTTCCCGTATTTCCTCAGCGAGCTTGTCGCAGAATGCGTCAAGGTCACCCGGATTGCGGCTGGTAACGAGACCCTGATCGGTGACGACCTGCGAGTCCTCCCATTTACCGCCGGCATTGATGACGTCCGTCTTGATCGAATGGTAAGAAGTGACGCGGCGGCCCTTTAAAATCCCGGTCTCAACGAGCAACCAGGGAGCATGGCAGACGGCGCCGATGACCTTGCTGTCATTCCAGAAGCTCTTGATGAAATCGAGAGCTGCCTTCTCCACGCGCAGAAGATCGGGATTGATCTGTCCGCCGGGCAGGACGAGGGCATCATAGTCTTCCGGCCGTGCCTCGTCCAAAGTCTTGTCGACTTTAACCGGACGCCCCCAATCCTTCTCGTCCCATCCCTTGATCTCGCCGGGCTCGAGCGAGATTACGTGAACCTCCGCGCCCGCCTGCCGCAGCTTGTTGAGAGGGACCTCAAGTTCAGACTGCTCGAAGCCATGGGTTGCGAGAATTGCCACCCTTTTTCCAGAGATGTCCTGCATCGCTCGCTCCATCTATCTCTTTGGGGACTACCTGCCAAACCGGGGAGTTAGAGAGGTGTTCCGCTTTCGGGCGGGGGAAAAGGGACCGTGGCACTGGAACAAAAAGAGGGATTTGAACGGGATCGATATAGCCGCATGGGGCGTTGCAATCTTATAGGCTCCACAACCAACTGAATGCAGAGTGACAGAATACCCGCTACTAAAGCAGTTATCTCTTCGAGGCTCGATCACGCGTGAAGAGTCGGAGTTCTTGACTGCAGCTTTCTCTGGAACGCGGGAGATTCCACACGACCGGGAATTCATCAGGGAAGGGGACGTTCCGCAGGCGAGTACCGTTCTTTTAAGCGGGTTCGCTGCGCGATCGAGAGAGCTTTCAGACGGAAAACGGCAATTTTTGACCATTCACGTGGAAGGAGACTTCGTCGACCTGCACAGCTTCCTTCTGAAGAAGATGGATCACGGGGTCGTGGCCCTCACCCGATGCACGGTTGCTTCCGTTCCGCATGAAAGGCTGAAGGAGATCACGGAGCGTTTTCCCAACCTTACGCGTCAGCTTTGGCTGAGCACGTTGATCGATGCTGCGATACACCGCGAGTGGCTGGTAAGCTTCGGCCGCAGATCTTCGCGCGCAAATGTCGCGCACCTCTTGTGCGAACTTTACATGCGCCTGGCGGCCGTCGGCAAAGCCGACAAATTTCAGTTTCGGTTGCCCATTACGCAAGGGGAACTGGCCGATGCTAGGGGCATGTCCATCGTACACCTGAACCGCGCTATTAAAGGGCTGAGGGAGCTGGATCTGATCACTTGGCTCGGGGAGACGGTCGAGATCAAGGATTGGAACGGCCTTGCCAGCCTGGCGGATTTCGACCCGAATTATCTCAAGTTGGATATGAGGCGCCTGGCGCCGCTCGAATGACCTCGAACACTGGTCAGTCTCGGCCGCAGAACGGCCAGGCGCCCTTCGCGCCGCTATGATCCGACCTTTTCACGACGGCCCGTATTGCGCATCCGGCCAACGATTGATGCGAGATCGGTTTCTTGGCTGCCGGCATCGGCGGCTCGATCCCAATGCGTATCTTTCTTCGAGCCGGGGAGCAGGTTTTCCTGCAATTGCTCGAACTTCATTCGCATGGTGGCGGCCACGCCGTCGCCGAAGGCGATCGCCTCGCGCTGGCCCATGGCGGAGAGAAAATTGAGAATGGATGCGGAGGAATCGGGGATCGCCGAGCGGATGATCGCCTGGTCCTGCTCATTGGCAAGGCGCATCGCGAAAATCGTTGAGCATTGCGACAGCACCGTCGGGTCCAGGTCTCCCGGCCGCTGCGTGACCACGCCGAGATAGCATCCATATTTACGGCCCTCCTTGGCGATCCGGGAGAGCGCGTGGCGCGTCGGCGAAAAACCGAGCCTTGGGTCCGCCGGCATGTAGCGGTGGGCTTCCTCGCAAAGGAGAAGCAGCTTGAGCTTTCCCTCGCTCCAAAGCGCCAGGTCGAAAGCAAGGCGGGCGAGCACGGAGCAGACCGAATTGACCACTTCGGCGGGAAGACCGGCCATCTCGAAGCAGGTAACCGGCCGTCCCTCGCTGGGAATACGGAAAATCCGGCCGATCGTTTCGTGAATCGAATCCTCGATCAGCCGTGAAGCGAACATGAAGCGATAGCGCGGATCGGCGACCGCCGCTTCGATGCGAACGCGTAATTGCCGGTAGTGCGGCCGCTCGTTCTTGGTTTCAAGCTGCCCCATGCGATCATCGATCTCTCGGATCACATCCGCCATGCGATAGGGCACCGGGGTGTCGGCCGTAACCGCGCCCGTATCGGGACTTCGCCTCAGCAGGCCGGCGTTGGGGTTCCGGTACAAATGCTTTGCGGAAGAGACCAGCTCTCTGAGCAGTTCCACCTCTTCGGTGACTGGCTCGCGTCCACGATAGAGCACCTCGACCAGTTCCTCGAGGCGGAAGAGCCAGAAGGGTAGTTCCAGCGTGGAAGTGTCGATCCGTACGGAATATTCCGGGAGAGACGGGGCGAACTCGTTGTGGGGATCGAGGATGAGGACGTGCAGGTCTGGCCGCACCCCGATCATCTTCCGCAAAAGGAGGGAAACTGCCGTGGATTTCCCAACGCCGGTCGTTCCAACCACCGCGAAATGCCGCGTAAGCGTTTCATCCACCGCCAGCGAGGCCTCGATTGAACTGTCCTGGGATAGGCGGCCAATTGTGACGGAGCGGCGGCCGCCGAGATGATAGATCGCGCGCAGGTCGCTGCTTCGGATCCGATGAGCGATGGCGCCCACATGCGGATATTCCGTGATGCCGCGATCGAAGATCTGTCCGCCTTCTAGGTCGCGCACCTCGCCGATAAGCTCGACGAAAATTTCCACGGGATTGGTGCCCTGATCGTCCCAGACGCGCTTCGGCCTCTCGATCGCATAGACCAGGCCAACGGTTCGCGTCGACCCGAGATTGATCGAGATCAGCCTGCCGACGGTCCAGGTGGACGCTATGGCAATTTCTTCCTTGCCGATGTTGGCCGCGATTACCGCGCGCGCGCCATCGCATTGGACGACATGGCCAAGCGCACGCGAACGCGGCTGGTCTGCTGCGCGCCTCTCCTGATGCGCAGCGTTCTGCGGAACATCGCCGGCCTGATGCATTGCTTAGCCCCCTCTGCCAGAGGAAGCTAAGCGCGACGGGTTAAGACCGGATGAGAGGGGATGGTTGAAAAGGCGTTAAGGCAGGCAGCGAAATGCTATTCGGCTGCTCTCTTCTCCGCCCACTGAGCCACATTTCCTCCCAACTTTCTTGGCGTGGCTCCATTATTGCTGATCAGGAGATAATTTGGGCATGTGCGTGTTGAAATGGGCATTTTCGCTACTCCTTCTTATTCCATGCGGCGGCCTCGCTGCTGAAAAGCCTGCGCATCCCGCCAATTTCCGTTACATGGGAGCGGGGGACCTCGAACAATTCAGGGAAGTTTTGACGCGGCCGGAGATCGCCGGGGTTCAGATCGTCTATAGCTGGAGGTCCCTCAAGCCCGGTAAAGACGCCTTCGACTTCTCGGCGATTGAACGGGATCTGGCCAGTTCAGCAGTCCGCGCTGGGGGTTGCGGATCGAAGACAAATTTACATGACCAGCAGCGACGAGATTGCCGTTGACACGCAGCGCCCTTCACCCTTATTGTCCGCCCCCATGATTAAGAAGATCATTCTCGTAGTAGGAAGGCACATGGGCAAGGCGGCGTAGCCGCCAGGCGACAGCCGCTCATGTGCAGAAGACAGGCTCCCTCGGGGGCCTTTTTTATTGGGCCGAAGACGACGATCAGAACGGGAAAAGAGCGATGGAACAGCGGGCGCCGGAGCCAAGGGCACACGAAACGGGCAGACAGGAAATGACAGGCGCGGAGATGGTCGTGCAGGCGCTGAAGGACAACGGCGTCGAGCACATCTTCGGCTATCCTGGCGGCGCGGTGCTCCCCATTTATGATGAGCTCTTCCAGCAGGACCAGATACAGCACATTCTCGTGCGCCATGAGCAAGGCGCAGGGCACGCCGCGGAAGGTTATGCGCGGTCGACCGGCAAGGCCGGCGTGATGCTGGTGACCTCCGGTCCCGGCGCGACCAACGCCGTCACGCCGCTTCAGGACGCGTTGATGGATTCCATCCCGCTTGTCTGCATCACCGGCCAGGTGCCGACGCCGCTCATCGGCTCCGACGCTTTCCAGGAATGCGATACGGTGGGCATCACGCGCCCATGCACCAAACACAATTGGCTTGTGCGGGACGTCAGCGATCTCGCGGCTATTCTGCATGAGGCTTTCCATGTCGCCACCACGGGCCGGCCCGGCCCGGTCGTGGTCGACATCCCCAAGGACGTGCAATTTGCGCGTGGCATCTACACCCCGCCGCAGACCGCTCCGCGGACAAGTTACCAGCCGACGCTCGACGGAGATCAGGAAAAGATCCGTGCGGCCGTCGCGCTGATGGCTTCCGCCCGCCGGCCGATCATCTATACCGGCGGCGGCGTCATCAATGCCGGACCGGAGGCGAGCCATCTTCTGCGCGAACTGGTGGGGCTGACGGGTTTCCCGATTACGTCGACGCTGATGGGCCTTGGCGCCTACCCGGCCTCCGGCGAGAACTGGCTCGGCATGCTCGGCATGCACGGGACCTATGAAGCCAATATGGCCATGCATGACTGCGACGTGATGCTATGCATCGGCGCACGGTTCGACGACCGCATCACCGGCCGGCTCGATGCCTTCTCGCCGAACTCGCGCAAGATCCATGTCGATGTGGACCCTTCATCGATCAATAAGAATGTGCGGGTCGATATTCCCATCATCGGCGATGCTGGCCGGGTGCTTGAGGACATGGTGCGGCTCTGGCGGGCGAGCGCCAATGCCGACAAGGCGGCGCTCAAGCCTTGGTGGGAGCAGATCAACAGGTGGCGCGCGCGCCAGTCGCTGGCCTATAAAACCAACAGCGACGTGATCATGCCGCAATACGCGGTCGAGCGGCTTTATGAACTGACGAAGGGGCGCGACGTCTACGTCACCACCGAGGTGGGCCAACACCAGATGTGGGCGGCGCAGCACTTCGGCTTCGATCAGCCCAATCGGTGGATGACCTCTGGCGGCCTCGGGACAATGGGATATGGGCTGCCGGCCGCGCTGGGGGTGCAGATCGCGCATCCGGACGCGTTGGTCATCGACATCGCCGGCGACGCCTCCGTCCTGATGACCATGCAGGAAATGAGCTCGGCGGTGCAGCATGACGCGCCGATCAAGATCTTTATCCTCAATAACCAGTATATGGGGATGGTGCGGCAGTGGCAGCAGCTTTTGCATGGAAACCGGCTGTCGCATTCCTATACCGAAGCATTGCCTGATTTCGTGAAGCTGGCTGAAGCCTACGGGTGTCACGGTATTCGCTGCGAGAAACCGGGCGAACTCGACGACGCGATCCGCGAGATGATCGATGTGAAGAAGCCGGTGATCTTCGATTGCCGGGTTGCGAATCTCGCCAACTGCTTCCCGATGATCCCTTCCGGCAAGGCGCATAACGAGATGCTGCTGCCGGACGAGGCAACCGACGAGGCCGTGGCGAATGCAATCGATGCCGAGGGCAGGGCGCTGGTGTAGACGGAAAGACAAAGCAGAAGAATTTGCAGCGAGAGATATTATGAACGCCCAACTTCAGCCGACCGGTTCAGCCTACTTCATCACCAAGGAAACGGAAAAGGCCGAGACGCGGACGCTCGCGGTGCTCGTAGACAACGAGCCGGGGGTGCTGGCCCGCGTCATTGGCCTGTTTTCGGGCCGCGGCTACAACATCGACAGCCTTACGGTTTCGGAGACGGAGCACGAAAGGCACCTGTCGCGCATCACCATCGTCACGCGCGGCACCCCACATGTGCTGGAGCAGATCAAACACCAGCTCGAACGGATCGTACCGGTGCATCGGGTGGTGGATCTCACGCTCACCGCGCACAATCGCGGCCAGGAGCGCCCGCTGGAGCGGGAGCTTGCCATGGTGAAGGTCAGCGGCAGCGGCAACAGCCGTGTTGAGGCGCTGAGGCTTGCGGATGCCTTCCGCGCCCAGGTGATCGATGCGAACACAGAGCATTTTATTTTCGAAATTACCGGCCGGGTCTCCAAAATTGAGCAGTTCATTGCCATCATGAAGCCGCTTGGGCTTGTGGAGGTCTGCCGCACCGGCGTCGCTGCGATGAATCGCGGACCGGAGGGGATGTAAAAGCTTCGATCAAGCCCGAGAAGCAGAAGAAGATCACGTCAAAGGTCACAAATTCTGACCGGGCCTGTTCTTCTTGCGGAGCGAGCCATGTCGCTTGACGTTTTCATAGCCCTCCTGGTGTTTTCGCTCGTGTCCTCGATCACGCCGGGACCGAACAATTTCATGCTTTTGACCTCGGGTGTGAATTTCGGCTTTGTGCGCACCATTCCGCACATGCTGGGCATCGGCGTGGGCTTTGTGTCCCTGCTGCTCGGCGTAGGGTTTGGCCTGGGGGCTTTGCTGATTGCGCTTCCGCAGGTCAGTTTAGCCCTGAAGATCCTTGGCGGCGCTTATTTGCTCTATCTGGCCTGGAAAATCGCGATGTCGCGAGCGCTGACGAGCGGCGATGAGAGCGGTGGAAGGCCTATGACCTTTATTCAGGCCGCTCTCTTCCAGTGGATCAATCCAAAGGCATGGGTGATGGCGGTCACGGCGATGGCCATCTACACCAATCCCGAATTTCCATTCCTCTCGGTTTTGCTGGTGGCGTTCGCCTTCGGCTTGGTCAATCTGCCGAGCGTTTCGGTCTGGGCGGGTTTCGGCGTGGTGTTGCGGGGCTTTCTTTCCAATCCCGTGCGGCTCAAGTGGTTCAACATCATGATGGGATTAGCGCTCGCCGCGACGCTTTGGCCCATGCTGCGATAGCTGGCAGGAACTGCACGAGCAGCCCTGTTCAGACGCGCCAGAATCTGATTTCTGGGCGCATGGAATTTTCGCCGCAACAGGACGAGGCGCTGAAGGCCGTCGCGCGCTGGCTGAAGAGCGGCAGCTCTCAGCTTTTCCGCCTTTTCGGCTATGCAGGCACGGGCAAGACCACACTTGCGCGGCACTTTGCCGAGCATGTGGATGGGGACGTGCAGTTCGCTGCCTTTACGGGCAAAGCGGCGCAGGTGCTGCGCTCGAAGGGCGCTTCGAACGCCCGCACCATCCATTCGCTCATTTACCGCCCCCGCGGGGAAGAGCAGGTGGAGGATGAAACGACCGGCAAGACGCTGATTTCTCCGACCTTCTCGATCAACCGGCAGAGCCCGATCGCCAAGGCGAAGCTCGTGATCATCGATGAGTGTTCGATGGTGGACGAGGAACTGGGCCGCGACCTCATGTCCTTCGGAACACCAATCCTTGTGCTGGGAGACCCTGGGCAGCTGCCTCCAATTTCCGGCGGTGGCTATTTCACCGAGCACGAGCCGGACTTCCTGCTCACCGAAATCCACCGCCAGGCGCGCGACAATCCCATCATCCGGCTTGCGCTGGACGTGCGTGAGGGGCGCGAATTCACATACGGGGATTACGGCACGGCGCAGGTGATCCCGAGAGGTGCCGTCAACAGCGATATCGTGTTGGCGGCGGACCAGGTGCTGGTTGGGGTGAACCGCACCCGGCGCCGCTATAACCAGCGCCTGAGAGAATTGAAGGGCTTTGAGGCTTTCTATCCGCAGGCTGGCGACAAGCTGGTTTGTCTTCGCAACGATCCCGCCAAGGGTCTCCTGAACGGATCCCTCTGGAAGGTGATGACCTCCTCGCGGGAGACGGTGAAGCCGGGCATCAACCTGCTTGTTTCGCCGGAGGAGGATGATCCGGACCGCGGCGTGGCGAAGATCAAGCTCTTGAAAGCCGCCTTCGAAGATCCTGACGGCGACATTCCCTGGCAGACCAAGAAGCGCTATGACGACTTCGATTTCGGCTACGCGCTCACCGTGCATAAGGCGCAAGGCTCGCAGTGGAATGACGTTGTGCTTTTCGACGAGAGTTTTGCTTTCCGCGACACGCGCCAGCGCTGGCTCTATACGGCGATCACGCGCGCCGCGGAGCGCCTGACGATCGTGCGTTGATCAGGTAGAGGCGGGCAGGGGCCTGGCGCCGAGCCATTCCCATGCGGCTTCCGCTTGCTCCAGCTCGAAATGTTTCATCTCGACCGAAAGGAAGGGCTTCACGATGCCCATCATGGCCTGAACCCAGGTGGGGCCGCCCACGACGGCATATCTTCGGATATGCTTCAGTGCCTTGACCTTCTGCAAATAGGCCTGCTCCTTCCACGCACCGCCCCAGTCGATACCCTCATAGTCATGGATGATCACGATGACGTCGATCTGGTCGTGGAGCTGATAGGCTCCCTCCAGGAGGCCGTACATATTCTCAATGTCGGCAGTTTCGATATAGCCGGTGATTTCAAAGGCATAGGCATCCGGCTGGTCCGTATCGATCCGGCGCACGCTAGGCGGTGTTTCATTGATGAGCATATCGCTTGCCCAATGCTGACCACGTCTCACGTCAACATCAATTAGGCCTGTCGGTTCCCTAGGAAACGGTATAGGAGAGAACAAAATCCAGTCATAGGGACGTTGGAATGCCAGTAAAGCTCTCGGTCAATCTGAACGCCGTCGCTATGCTGAGGAACCGTCGCGATCTGCCATGGCCGAGTGTTACCGCGCTTGGGCGAATCGCGCTTGGCGCAGGCGCGCATGGGCTGACCGTTCACCCGAGGCCCGATCAGCGCCATATCCGCTTTTCCGATCTCCCGCACATCAGGGCTCTGATAGACGACGAATTCCCCGACCGCGAGTTCAATATCGAAGGATATCCCTCGGAAGACTTCTTACGGCTGGTGGAAGAAACGCAGCCCGAGCAGGTAACCCTTGTGCCGGATGATCCGTCGCAAGCCACCTCCGACCATGGCTGGCAATTTCAGGAGCATGAGCGGTTTCTTGCGGCGGCAGTTGGCCGCTTGAAGCGGCGCGGTTTCCGGGTCTCGCTCTTTGCGGACCCCGATGCGGACGAAGCAGCGCTTGCCGTTGCAAAGGCAGTGGGGGCAGACCGGGTGGAGCTCTACACGGGACCATATGGCGCTTGCTACGACGACGCCGAAAAGGCCGCTAAAGAGCTAAGAAAGCTGGAAAAGACAGCCAAGACGGCGCAAGGGCTCGGTCTTGCCGTCAACGCCGGACATGATCTGACCGTTGCGAACCTGCCCGCACTCGTAGAGCATGTTCCCTCGCTTGCGGAGGTCTCCATCGGCCATGCCCTGACGGCCGATGCTTTGGAATACGGCATGGCGGAGACGGTGCGGCGCTACCTCAGCGCGTGTGAAGCTTAAGCCTGTCCATTGAGCCTGGCCTGAATAGCCGCACGCTGCCATCCCGGCTGGTGTGGTCTGCGTCCTTCTGACGGTCTTCGGCAACCACTTCGAGCGCTGCCGCAGGTTTGAGATCGCTATCATTGGCATTACTATTTTCCAATTTCAGCATTAAGAAAAATGAACTTAATATTATAAAGTGTTTTATCGTTAATGACTTGTTATTTTTGATGCTGGATTCATTATTGTGAGAAGTAATAGTGTGCTTGCCTATACCGCGAAACCCTCCGCAGGGGCGGAAGCTTGGAGGGGGATTGGCAGAGATGTTTCTCCTGGGGCGCTGAAGCAATTCGGGACCGTCAATAACGAGCTGCGGAATCGTTTGGGAAAACGGTCGAACGCAAGAGCGGTCCCCTGCAAAAGCGAGGCTGCTATCGGGGACCTTGGGCGGGAAAGGTCGCTGATGGACCAGGCGCGGGCTCCCGGCCCTGGCGTGCGGACGAGATCAAGCCAGGTGCAAATTGACCGTTCCTCTAGTGCGTCATTGTCGGCCTATAGAAGATTGAAAAGAGATGTCGCCAAGCCATGCGCCAAAGTCATCAAGGGAAAATGCAAAAACATAAAGGATGACTATCAGCTTCTGAAGAGAAACTACACGACCCTCTTTAGCCGGCTGCAGAAGAATGACTATTGGCAGACCGGCATGGAGTTGGGCGCCGCCGGATTCAGCTATGCATCTGCCTTTTCTGAGGGAATGCAGGCCAATTATCTCGATGGCGCCAGCAATGAGTTTTGGCGCGCGTCCGCGCCCGAGGCGCCCACTGAAGGCAATGACCTTTCGACGCGATTGGGAAACTTGGCCAATAGGGCGACGAGATCCGCCACCTCCTATGGACGGATCAAGTTTATTGCCAATCTGGTTGATATGCCGCCTGTGGCTGGCTTCGCCAATCTGGGCTACTCGATCCATTGGGGGAAAAACGCCTGCTATACCGTGCAAAAATCCTGGCATGATCTCAAGGATCACTACAGGCAAGGCAGTCCTCTGGTGGTCTCCGACACGATCAATCTCCTCAGCGGAGGCTACAACGGAATAGCGGCGGGTCTCAGCGCTGCTTCCACGTTTTTCCCTCCCGCCGCGATAGCATCTTCCGGAGCATGGGTGGCGGGCGCAGGATGCGGAGTTCTGGCGAAAGCCGCGGAAAAATACGCCCCTCAAATCGAACAGCAGACCGAAAAGCTCCTTGCGAAGCTGGATTGAGTTGAGCAGCCCTTGCAAAGCCAATCTGCTTTAGCCCCCGTCGCGCTTTGATCTCCCGCGACGGGGCGTTGAAACGCCGCTCGCATGCGCGCCCGATACCAAACTCGGCTTGAAAATAACTGGCACCTGTGACAGAACCGTACCGTACGGTACTGGAGAGGCGGAAGGTGCAGGAACATCGCGAACAGGATTTCACGCCCAGGCAGCACGCCGTGCTGGAGCGCGCGTTGGAACTGCTCGTTGCGGGCGGTGAGCGCGCACTGACGACGGCCGGCGTCGCGAGGGCGGCGAGCTGTTCCAAGGAAAGCCTCTACAAGTGGTTCGGCGACCGCGACGGTCTGCTGGCTGCCATGATCGCGCATCAGGCCAGCAAGGTGCGCGGCTTCTCCGATGACGGCGTACCAATGGATAGCGAGCGCTTTCGCGCGCATCTCGTCGGCTTTGCGCAGGATTTGCTGCAGGTTCTTTCCAGCGATGTGTCGCTGGCGCTCAACAGGCTTGCAATTGGCCAGGCCAGCCGGGAGGGAAGCCGGCTCGGCGCGCTTCTGGTGGAGCAGGGGAGGCGGCGTATAGACCTGAGCGCCGGCGCGCTGCTGGAGGCGGGGAAACGGCGCGGCCATTTGATTTATCAGGATCGGGACGACGCGTATCGCACGCTCTACGGCCTCATCGTGCGTGATCTGCATGTGAGGATGCTTCTTGGCGAGGAGCATGTCCGCAGACCGGACACATTCGCCGTACAGGCAGAAAGGGCGGTGCAGCAGTTCTTCGTGCTCTACGGAGCGCGGGAGAAGGAGAAGACGGCCCCTCGCGTAAGGGCTGTCTAAGCAGGTTCCGCAAAAGCGTTCGACGGTTTTGCGAACGGGCCTGCGAGGGAAATCCAGCAAGGAAGGAAACGAAATGCGTGTCTATTACGATCGCGATGCCGATCTGAACCTCATCAAGTCAAAGAAGGTTGCCATTATCGGCTATGGCAGCCAGGGGCGGGCGCATGCGCTGAACCTCAAGGATTCAGGCGCCAAGGACCTGGCGGTGGCGCTGCGCCCCGGTTCGGCATCGGCGAAGAAGGCCGAGGCAGACGGCTTGAAAGTCATGAGCGTGGCCGAAGCCGCCGGCTGGGCCGATCTCATGATGATGGCCACGCCCGACGAATTGCAGGCCGGGATCTACAATAATGAGATCGCGCCCAATATCCGCGACGGCGCTGCAATCGCCTTCGCCCACGGCCTCAACGTGCATTTCGGCCTTATCGAACCCAAGAAAACGGTGGACGTGTTGATGATCGCGCCCAAGGGCCCGGGCCACACGGTGCGCAGCGAATACCAGCGCGGCGGCGGTGTGCCCTGCCTGGTGGCTGTGCATCACGACGCCTCGGGCAATGCGCTCGACCTCGCGCTCTCCTATGCCTGTGGCGTCGGCGGCGGCCGTTCGGGCATCATCGAGACCACGTTCCGTGAGGAATGCGAGACGGATCTGTTCGGTGAGCAGGTGGTGCTCTGCGGTGGTCTCGTCGAGCTCATCCGCGCCGGATTCGAGACGCTGGTGGAAGCCGGCTACGCGCCGGAAATGGCGTATTTCGAGTGCCTGCACGAGGTGAAGCTCATCGTAGACCTCATCTATGAGGGCGGCATCGCCAACATGAACTATTCGATCTCCAACACGGCCGAGTGGGGCGAGTATGTCTCCGGCCCGCGCATCATCACCCCCGAGACGAAGGCCGAGATGAAGCGTGTGCTGAAGGATATTCAGACCGGCAAGTTCACCGCCGAGTGGATGCAGGAATGGCATTCGGGTGCGGCCCGCTTCAAGGCCACCCGCCGGCTCAACGATTCACATCAGATCGAGGAAGTGGGCGAGAAGCTGCGCGCCATGATGCCCTGGATTTCCAAGAATAAGCTGGTCGACAAAGCCAAGAACTAGGCTTTGGCTTGAACAATAATGAAAGGCGGCGTTGCTGAACGCCGCCTTTCACTTTTTAGCGGAGCGGCGCTCACCCCAAATAGGGCGAGACGCAGACCCGGCGCGGCCCGTTGTAAGGCTGGAACGTGTTGTCCGAGGCCCGGTAGGACCGGTACCTGGCATAGCACCAGTTCACATGGGCGGCAGACAGGCCGTAGGTCGGGCGTGGCGCCACATAGCGCGGTGGCGCGTAATAGGGCGGGTGCACGTAGGCCGGCGGACCATAGCGGAACCCGCCGGTGCCGAATTCGAAATAAATGCCGGACCGTGGACGGCGCCAGTGCCGATCCCGATCCCGATCGCGCCGCCAATGGCGTCGATTGTCCCAGCGGCGGTTATCCCAGCGACGGTCGCGATGTTGAATTTCAACAAGGTTCGACTTTTCGGCAAGAACCGGCATTGTGCCTGAAGATGCACCAGCCGACAAAGCCGAAGCCTGGGTTGCCGTTCCGGTGGCGCCGAGACCGAGGCCGGCTAAGGCGCAAATTGCTAGTGCGGTTAGCGCGCGTTTCATCAGTACATCTCCTACTCTGGTCAAGCAAAGCCATCTCGGCTGAGCCTACTTTTCCGAGATTATGCTCGGTGGCGGATGAATGCGGCATGAACGCGAAGCAACGCTTCGATTGACCACACGATCGAGTGATCGCTTGCCTTTCATTTGCGTGCGGGTCAAAAGAGGAAGCATGTCCGTCCGGATAGCCACCTTCAACGTCGAAAACCTGATGAACCGGTTCGATTTTTCCGGTTTCCGCAATCAGTTGCACCAGGACCGGACGCTGGCGATGTTCGAGATCAAGGACGAAGAGGAGTACCGCGAGTTGGAGCGGGCGCGGACGATCGCGCATACCGACGATACCCGCCAGCTCACGGCTCTGGCGATCGCTGCGACGCGCGCCGACATTCTCTGCCTGCAGGAGGTGGATAATCAGGCCGCTCTCAACGCCTTCGAATACGGTTATCTCCACAAGATGATCGGCGCGGGCTATCGCGAAAAATACTCCTCGGCCGGAAACGACGCGCGCGGCATCGATGTGGCGATCATGATGCGGCGCCAAACGGCTGATGGTGAGCCGATCGAATTCCGGCGCATGACCACCCATGCCCACATCACCTTCGACGATTTCAACCTCTACACGCCGGAACTGGCCGAACTCGGCCTTGGCCCCAATGAGCGGATTTTTCGCCGCGATTGCCTGGAGGTGGATGTTCTTGTCGGCGGAAAGCCTCTCACGATTTACATCGTGCATTTCAAGGCGATGAATTCGGTGCGCAATGGGCGCGACGGGCGTCTCGGCTCGATGCCTATTCGCATAGCCGAGGCATCTGCCGTCCGGCGGATCATTCTCGACCGCTTTGGGCCGGAAGGAACGGCCCGCAAGCGATGGATGATCTGTGGCGACCTCAACGACTATCGCGAACGCGTTCTCATCGAAGGCGAGGCACACACGGGCTATGATTTCCGGCCCGTACGCGAGGCGCAATCCAGCGTCAATGTGCTCACCGATGGCGGCTTTTGCGAGAATGTGGTGGAGCGGCGGCCGGAACTCGACCGCTGGACGCTATATCATACGCGCGGCCCCGAGGAGCGTCATCTGTGCCAACTCGACTACATCCTGCTGTCGCCCGCGCTGGCGCAGAAGAATGGCAAGGTGATGCCGGATATCGTGCGAAATGGGCAGCCCTGGCGAACCATTTTTCCACCCGGTCAAGAAGTAGAACGATATCCGCGCACGGGTTGGGACAGGCCCAAGGCCTCCGATCACTGCCCGGTGGCCATATCACTGGATTTGATCTGAGCGCTTGAGCCCACACACGGTTCCAAATCTGTATTATAGGTGGACCAAGGGCTTTCTGCCGATTTTCAGGTAACCGGGAGAGGTGTGCCGTGAAAGCAAGACGCTATCTGATCTATGACGTTTTCACGGACACGCAGCTTGCCGGAAACCCATTGGCTATCGTTCTCGATTCCGATGGGCTGGACGATCAGCGCATGCAGCGCATTGCCGGGGAGTTCAACCTGTCGGAGACGGCTTTTGTCCTACCGCCTGAAAACCGGCTGCATACCGCTCGTGTGCGGATTTTCACGCCTCGCACGGAATTGCCCTTTGCCGGTCATCCCACGGTGGGAACGGCTACGGCCCTGGCGGAGCAAGCGGGCAAGACACGCGGTAAAGGCGAGGGCGCTTCGCTTCTCGTACTTGAGGAAAATGTCGGCCCGGTGCGGTGCGCAGTTTCAACTGGTGCTGGCGCCACCTTTGCCGAATTTGATCTTCCGCGCCTGCCCAAGCGCATTCCCTTCGAAACCCCTGCGGAAGCCGTGGCCGCAGCACTCGGGATCCCGCATCATGAGATTGGATTCGAGAACCACGTCATCGGCGCCTGGTCGGCGGGCGTGCCATATGTCTGTGTGCCCGTTGCCGATCTTGATGTCGCGGGCAGGGTGCGGCTCGATGAAAGGCTTTGGGACGAGATCGTCCTGCAGAATCCTGCGGTCATTGGGTTTCCCTACGTTTATTGCCGGGAAACCGTGAACCACGACTGCTCTTTTCACACACGCATGTTCGCCCCTCAGGACGGCATCCCGGAAGACCCGGCGACCGGTTCGGCCGCGGCTGCTTTCGCCGGCGCGATCCTCACCCATGACGAACCGGTGGACGGCATTCACCGCTACTGGCTGGAACAGGGCATCGAGATGGGGCGGCCATCGCGCATTCGGCTTGAAATCGAGGCGGCAGCCGGCGGGATAGAGGCGGCGCGCATTGGCGGAGCCGCCGTCAAGCTGGCGGAGGGAACCTTATTCGCCTGACCTCGGGGGAGGGAAGTTCTTTCCACCCCTGTGGCTCCTCAATGCGGCGACCTAATTTCTCGGTGAGGTTCGTGTAACGGCGCGGATCTTTGATTCCTCTGCCTGTGCGCGGGGCATTTCACCCAATGGCTCTTCTTCCCGCGTATGGCGATCGGGCACTTCCAAAGCGGGCGGCTTGTCTCGCGTCAGATAGAGCGTTTGTGAAGGAAATGCGAAGCCGCATCCCGCATTTTCGACAATGCTCATGACCGATAGGAGAATTTTCTCCTTTTCAGCGAGGAAGACATCGAAATCTGAAATCTGCAAGTAAGCGCGAAGGTCAATTTCAAGAGCACTGCTGCCGATCGAGCTGAACCGGACTCGAGTGGTGCCGGGCACGGCTGTTAGATTGCTTTCGATGAGTTCGCGCAGTTCTACGAGCAGGTGTTCCAGTGCTGCTCGCGAGGCTTCGAACCTGATGCCGATCTTCGCCTCGAAAAGCTGCTGGTCTCGTCTCGCAAAGTTGACGATCTGCGCCTTAGCGAATTCTGCGTTCGGAATGCTTACGACTGTGCGATCCAACGCTCTGATGCGGGTGGAGCGCAACCCGATCTCTTCAACTGTGCCCATGACATCTCCGCAGCGGCAGAAATCTCCCATTCGGACCGGCCTGTCGGCGAAGAGGATTACGCCCCCGATGAAATTCTCGATGGTCGGCTGTGCCGCGAGCGCAATGGCAAGTCCGCCCACCCCCAGTCCGGCGATAAGACCGAGCAACGGTATTCCCAGAGTCGTTGCAGTATGGCCGAGCAGGATCAGCGCGAGACCCAGTCCAAGCACCCGGAACCCCGCTCGGAGCAGATGCGCGTCCAAGCTATCCGGCAAAATGGAGGGCGAACTGATGATAAGCTCCGCTAGGGATTGGCAGATCAGTACAATGAGCCATGAAAGCCCGAATGCAAGCAGCACCTGCCCGGCGGCGTTTGCAATCAGAAAAACCCTCCCGGTCAGATTGATCTGATCGATGACTTCAAAAAGGAAGAAAGCCGAGAGGGCGATCAGCGCAACCGGCAGAAGGGCGCGTTCGATCAGATTGAGCTTCGCGCCATCAGCCCTTCGTACACCCCACTGCTTTCGCACGATCCAGAGGAGAACCGTGGCAGATACGATCATCCAGACAATGAGCGCCAGCCACGGCCAGGCGGCTTGGTCGGCAAGGCTGAAGTTGAGCCAATCGGGACCGGCGAGAATGTAGTCGTACCAAAACGGCGGCAGAAGACGCCCTGGCGACAAACTGAAGAATTCATAGATATTTCGCCTGTCAAAGCGCTCGGGAGCGGCCACAAGGGCATTGTAGAGGTCGGGAATACGACTTACGGTGTCCGCGGAAAAGACAAAGTCGCCCGACCGCCCACCTTCAGCCACTTGCACCATGACCAATTCGGTGCCCGGTATTCTCCATCTCGTTATCGGCCGATCGGCTGCATGCGCCTGTTCCAGCGCTGCCTCATCCGGGATTTCGGCCTGCGGCGGGAGCGAAATCTCTTCGAGCACCTCTTTGAGCCGCAAAACAAGTTCCATCTTCTCGTGCGCGATAGCCGCCGGCGGGACGTTGGATAAATCGAGGGTGCGCGCCGCGGTATCCAGCAGGAGCTCTGCCGTGGTGACTTTCTCCTCGACCGAATCAGAGGGAAAAAGACCTCCCTCGGCCTGCCTTTGGCTATAGGCCTCAAGCATAAGTGCAGCGGCCTTTTCGGTGCTCGACAAAAAAGTGTTCAGCGTGTCCTGCGGACTGGCCAGATCAGCGTGGATATAGCTCGGGTCGCCGGCATGGCTCTGGGCTGATGCGGGATGCGGTTGGATCAGAACCCAAAAGAGCAGCAACCAAAGGGAATGTGCAACGGCGGTAGTTCGCATGAGCAAGTTCCACAACAATGGCCAACTGAATCAGGCGCACGCTCTCAGGTCCGCAAGAGAGGAATCGGCTGCGCATCGAGATTTGCCCGGATAATGAAAGAATACGATGCTTTAAGCAAACGGTTATGCTCATGAACATTTGCCGCGCCGCCGAAATTCGATGCGTTGAGTTATCATCGGCAAACACCTGTTCTGGCGGGGCAGCGAAATGCTGCAACAGAGAATTAATCGAATCCGCCGGGCGGTGTCTTAGACCACGTCTTTGGCTGCCAGGCCGATGAAGCGGTAGCGTTGGCGGTAGCGAGCAGGGGTGACACCGGTCGAGCGTTTGAAGAGGCGGCGGAAGAATGCCGGGTCGTCATAGCCTACCGCGTGAGCGACGGCATCGGTCGGCTGGCCGGTCGTCTCCAGCATTTGCTTTGCCTCCTCGATGCGCAGCGCTTGAACGTAGTCGATCGGCGAATAACCGGTGGCCGCCTTGAAACGCCGCTTGAAGGTACGTTCTGGAAGGCCCGAAAGGGCGGCCATGCGGGCGACCGGATTGGGCTCGTAATAATGATCGGCAAGCCATTCCTGGCAGCGGCTCACCGCCGCATCGCTATGGGGAGGCACGCGGCCCATGGCCGCGAAGGGCAATTGTCCCTCGCTGCGGTCTCCGAGAACGAAGACTTTGGCCAGGCGCACCGCCTCGGCGGGGCCGCAGAAGCGCGCGATAAGATAGAGCGCCAGATCTGACCAGGAGCCCGCACCGCCGCAGGTGACGATGCGGTGCTCAGGCCCACTTGGCGACAGAATGCGCTCGGCATGCAGCCTCACGCGCGGATAGTACCGCGAGAAGAGGCGCGTAACGCCCCAGTGGGTAGTGGCTTCCACGCCTTCGAGCAGGCCTGCCTCCGCAAGAAGCACCGAGCCCGTGCAGACGGAGCAGAGGACTGCGCCGTCATCGAAGCGGCGGCGAAGCCAAGCTGCCTCCTCCGCCCAGCGTCCGCGCGGATCGTGATCCTGGGTCAGCGATAGGTCGGGGACGATGACCACCTCTGCGCGGCCGGCTGCGGAAAGTGCGTCATGCGGCACAATGGGGATGCCGATTGGCGAGGCGAAGGCAGTTCCGCCGGCCGATACAATGCGAGGGGAGAGGCGAGGCGTGTTGACCGCTTCGCCCGTTATGTCCTTCCACGCCACGCCCACCGCATCGAAAAGCTCGTAGAGCCCGTAGAGGGTGCCAGGCGTCGTCTCCGGCACCACGAGCAGTTGGATGCGCGCCGCCGTGTCAGGTCCGATTTCATCTCGCATGCAGGCAAATTTGGCACGAATGCCTCGTTCTTGTCCATTCTCGCACTTCTTGCTGGTCCCATTCGCGTCTAGACCGCCGTCTTCGACATTCAGGAGACAAACAATGGCAGTGGCAGTCGCAACCCAACCGCCCGACATGACGGCGGCGGAAGCCTTTTCCGGGAAGATCGCGGGAATGTTGGATTCGGGCGCAGTGGCGGTGATGATCTCGATTGGCCATCGCCTCGGCCTGTTTGACGTCCTGGCCGGGCTTCCGGCCTCAACGAGCGAGGCGATCGCCGCCCGCGCCGAGCTTTCGGAGCGCTATGTGCGCGAGTGGCTGGCGGTGATGGTAACCGGTGGCATCGTCACCTATGACCCTAGCAAAAAGAGCTACCGCCTGCCCGCCGAGCATGCGGCGTCTCTCACGCGGGGTGCAGAGCTCGGCAATTTCGCAGTCTATGCGCAGCATATCGCGCTTCTCGGTCAGATGCAGGATCGGCTGCTTTCCTGCTTCGAGACCGGCGAAGGACTGACCTATGGCGATTATCCCTGCTTCCACCAGGTGATGGCGGAAGATAGCGAGCAGACTGTCGTGGCCCAGCTTTTCGAGACGATCCTGCCGCTCGTCGACGGTCTCAAGCAGCAGCTTGCGGCCGGTATCGAGGTGCTGGATGCGGGCTGCGGACGCGGGCTGGCGCTTATGGAGATGGCAAGGTACTTTCCTCAGAGCCGCTTCACCGGCTACGATTTGGGCGAAGACGCCATCGAATTCGCCACTGACGCGGCGCGTAAGGCGGGGCTTACAAATGTGAAGTTCGAGGCGCGGGACCTGACCGGCTACGACGAAAAGGCCAGGTTCGACCTCATCACCTCTTTTGACGCCATTCATGACCAGAAGGATCCGCAGGCGCTGATCCGCAGCATGAAGGGCGCTCTCAAGCCCGGCGGCGTCTATCTGGTGCAGGATATCGGCGGCTCGGCGAAGCTGGAGAACAATCTCGATTTCCCCTTCGCGCCGCTGCTCTACGCGATCTCCTGCGCCCACTGCACACCGGTGTCGCTCGGCCAGGGCGGATTAGGGCTCGGCACCATGTGGGGGTGGGAGACGGCGCAAGCAATGCTCGAGGCAGCGGGTTTCCACTACGTCGAGCGCACTGTGCTGCCGCACGACCCGATGAACGTTTGGTTCGTCGCGCGGGCCTGAGCGGCGCCGTAAGAGGCGTATCATCCTTTTGATCGCGGGGCTGTCCGGCGTCGGCGGGCGCAGCCCCTCATCAGGATGAGACCTTATCCAGCCAGATGACGCGCGCCATGGCGATAGCTGCGTCGGGATGCAATCGCTGCATCAGGGCGATTACATCTTGGCATTTTTTCAATCGCCATCCAGGCGGTATGCTCAGCATCATCTATCCGAAAGAGATGAACGCCGGCTCGTCGCCTTAGCTGCGATTTGGCCGCAGCGCATGGATGAGACCGGCTCCACCTTCAGAGTAAACAGAACCGCCGACTTGTTCGGCAGGGAGGCAAAAATGTTCAAAATACCTATCGTCGCGTTCGCATTCTCAGTTCTGTTGGTGACGGCTGCAGGTGCTCAAAACCGCACCTTCAGTGAACCCAATTCGCTACCTGAAAACCTGCAAGGGACGACTGCGTTGCGGCCACTTGTGGGGCCGGCAACCACGGCGATCGATCGTGACGTGAACACATCGAGCGTTAATACCCGCCAGCCCATTGAGGGGATAGCACAAGCAGGAACAACGGTTGACGGCTCACCCGTTCCACCTGCCTCGCCCACTGGATTGAACCTAAACTCCCAATACTGACATCGAGACGGAGGTAAGCTCCGAAACGTCGGACGCTTACCTCTTCCCGCGAGGCCAGGAGTGCACCCGATGCACTCTGGCCACTCTCAGGCTGATCGAGAGTCGATTGTTCCGGGGCTTTTCAGGCGAGAATGCCCGCTACGCAGGTCCGCCGTTGAGAGTGGAAGCTCTAAGCCGCGCTAGGCGCTTGTCGGCTTTCTGGAACGGCTCGCGGCAGGATAGTCTTTCAGCCTTCAGTCGTCCTTCTGGTTTAACGCGTCGTTAAGACCGTCACCTAGCAGATTGAAGCCGAGCACGATGGTGACGATGGCGAGACCGGGCCAGATCGACATCCACGGCGCGTCCAGCATGAACTGGCGGGCGACATCGAGCATGCTGCCCCATGATGCTGCAGGCGGGCGCTGGCCCAGACCAAGAAAGGCAAGGCTTGCTTCAGCGAGGATCGCGACCGCCATCGTGATCGTAGCCTGAACGACAACCGGCGTGACGACATTTGGAAGGATATGCGAGAGGATGATCGAGCGGTCGCGCATGCCTTGCCCGCGTGCGGCGGTGACGAAATCCTCATTCTTGATTGTCAGGACCTGACCGCGGACCAGACGTATGAAGATCGGCATCGCCGAGATGCCGATGGCGATCATCGCGTTTTGCAAGCTTGCGCCGAGAAAGGCGGCGAGCGCGATGGCCAGAACCAAGAACGGGCAAGCCAGCAGCGCATCGGTGCAGCGCGAGATGATCGTGTCGACCCAGCCGCCGAAATATCCGGCGATGAGACCGAGCGGCAGACCGGCCAGGATTGCGATGCTGACGGCTATGAGCCCCGCCAACAGCGACGCCTGCGCTCCATAGATGACACGGGTGAGCACGTCACGTCCAAGGTCATCGGTTCCCATCCAGTGCGCCGCGGATGGGGCCTGCCTGACGCTGAGCCAGTCGGACGCGATGGGATCGTAAGGCGCAATCCACGGCGCAAAAACCGCCAAGGCAACAAAAAACAGAACGATCGCCAGGCCGATGACCGCGCTGCGCTGTGAGAGGACGCGCAGCAGGAAGCTGCGGTTGCGGGATCCGGTATTGGCCGGGGCGGCGACAGCTGCGCTCATGCCTGCAACCTCGGGCTGAGTTTCACATAAAGGATATCGGCGAGCAGGCTCAGGATCAGGAAAATCGCGGCGGAGCACAGGATCACCGCCTGCACGACCGCGTAATCGCGGCTGAACACGCCGTCGACGATCATCTTGCCGAAACCGGGAATACCGAAGACCTGCTCGGTCAGGACCGCGCCGGACAAAAGCTCGCCAAGATGCAGCGTACCCGTAGTGACGATCGGAATTAGGCCGTTGCGCAACGCATGGCGAATGATGACGATGCGCTCCTTCAGGCCTTTCGCGCGGGCGGTGCGGATATAATCCTGCTTGAGCACCGACAGCATCGAATTGCGTGTGTGACGCATGATGATGGCGGCGGCTGCCGTGCCAAGCACGAGACTGGGCAGCAGCGTGTAGCGAAGGTTTTCGAGCGGCGCGTCGGAGAAGTTGACAAAGCCGCCACTGGGCAGCCATCCGAGCGAGACCGCAAAGGCCATGATCAACATAATGCCAAGCCAGAAGCTCGGCACCGAAAGGCCGGCAAGGCCGACGGTCGAAACCGCGACATCGACATAGCTGCCACGCCGGATCGCGGCGTAGACACCTGCCGGAATGCCGATGATGATGGCGATCAGCATTGCCTGCAGGGAGAGTTGGAGTGTGACCGGAAGGCGCTGCGCCAGCATTTCGCCGATCGACATCTTGGTGCGGATCGAGACGCCGAAATCACCCTGAAGGATATCGCCAAGCCATTTGAAATACTGGACCGGAAGTGGCTGGTCGAGACCGTATTTGACACGGATGCTTTCGATCACGGCGGGGTCGCGGTCCTCACCAGCGAGTGCCAGCGCGGGATCGCCGGGAAGCAGCTTCAACAACAGGAAAACGAATACCGACAGGATCAGCAAGGTCGGGATCGCCGCAAGAACGCGCCGGAAGATGAAGTTGAGCATTGCCATGCCGAAAGCCTCCCAAATGACCGAGCGGACAACGCGCCCGCCCGGTCATGGGGATATCAGTTCGCGGGCTTGACGCCAGCTACGCGCAGAAGACCATCAGGATAGATGTTGATGCCCTCAATGCTCGCCTGTGCGCCGTAGAACCAGGACGGATGATAGAGCGGAATCGTCGGCAGGTCGGTGAGCAGGATGTCGGTGACCTTGTTGTAAAGCGCAATGCGCTCTTCCTGACGAACTTCGCGACGGGCCTGATCCAGCAATTCGTCGAGCTCCGCATTCCTGTAGCCATTCAGGTTCTGGCTGCCGGCAGAGCCGAAGAAGGTGTTGAGCGTCGCATCCGGATCGGTGCGGCCGCTCCAGTTGCCGATGTAGAGCTGGAAGTTGCCTGCGAGGTAGCGCTCGATCGCTGTGGAGGTTTCAAGCGGCAGCAGTTCGACCTTAAAACCTGCCTCGCCAGCCATCGCCTGGATAATCTGCGCAACACGACCATCAGTCAGCGAGTTCTCATAGGTGATCTCGAGGGCAGGCGCTTCGACGCCGGTAGTGGCGATGAGTTCCTTCGCCTTCTCGATATCACGAGCGGGCATTGGGTGGTCCTTGCTGTGGAACACGCTCAGCGGTGTTAGCATCTGATTGTCGGCGGTGAAGGCACCGTTGAACGCAACCTGATTGATGGCGGCGCGATCCAGCGACAGCTCAAGCGCCTGACGCAGTTCCGGATGCTGGGCGAGGGCGCTCCCGGAATCCTCGCGGACGTTGATGAACAGATGCGAGACGCCGAGACCCTGCGACTCGTGAAGCGCCAGACGGCTGTCGCCCTTGACGGTCTGGATGTCGGTCGGCGCAATGCGCTCGGCAATATCGAGGTCACCTGCCTGCAGGCGGGACAGACGGACAGTCGAATCCGGCAGGATCAGA
The DNA here is from genome assembly GCF_011317445.1 of Chelativorans multitrophicus. Lineage (GTDB taxonomy): Bacteria > Pseudomonadota > Alphaproteobacteria > Rhizobiales > Rhizobiaceae > Chelativorans > Chelativorans multitrophicus. Next base: position 40,815 of record NZ_JAAAPL010000001.1, on the reverse strand, counting down.
TACTCGATGCTGTCATAGCCGATTGCGTCTGCATTCCAGTAATCAGCGAATTTTTCCAGCGAGATGGAATCGCGCGCCTTGCGGTCGACGAACTTGAACGGCCCCGAGCAGACGGGCGCGGTGGCGAAATTGTCGCCGGCGGCTTCAGCCGCAGCGGGCGACACCATCATGCCGGCGCGGTCGGTGAGGACCGAGAGAAGCGGCGCAAACGGCGACTCAAGCTTGAAGATGACCGTGTGCGTGTCAACGACTTCGACTTCCTTGATCGGGGAGAGTTCGCTCTTGCGCTTGGATTCGGCCAGCGTCTGCATGCGCTCGATGTTCGCCTTCACCGACTCCGCATCGAAGGCGGTACCGTCATGATAGACAACGCCTTCGCGCAGCTTGAGCGTCAGTTCGGTGCTGGCGTCGTTCCAGCTCCATTCGGTCGCAAGCTTGGGGACGATATTGAGATCGCCGTCAATGTCGACGAGCTTGTCGCACAGCGCCTCGAACACGATACGTCCGGCATAGGTGCCCCCCAGTGCCGGATCGAGTGCGTCGGGATCATCTTGCAGGCCGACCTTCAGGCTTGCCGCGCTGGCAGAAGACATGGCGACCATCATGACCATCGCGGCGATGGAAAGCTTGCGCCCAGTTCTCATTGCAATTCCCCTTTATGTTTTGGAACCAACCGCCCATTAGCGAACCATAGCCGGGTCAATTTGTAAAGCTGATGGACGAATGTTCGGGCAAAAATCTTGAGATCATCACACTCACGAGCAAAACACGATTGACGAATCGCGACGAACAGATAGTTTGTCCAGTAAACGGACTAATTTTTTGGCTGACATGAATTTCACCTCGCAGAACTTCTCCTCGCGGAAACAGATCCAGAGTGCGGTCATCCTCGCCGTGATGGACAATGAACAGGTGTCGCGTGCAGAGCTTGCCCGACTCTCGGGCTTATCCAAGCAGACGATGTCGGACGTGTTCCGTGATCTTGAGGAAGATGGCTGGATTGAAGTCGTCGGACGAACGTCCGGCACTGTCGGCCGCAGCGCGGCCGTTTATGAACTGTCGCCGAACCGGGCACTGCTGTTCGGCGCCGATGTCGGTGGCACCAAGATTCACGCCGCGCTTGCGGACGCGAATGGCAGCGTGCTTGCCGAAATGGAAGAGCCGACGACACAGGCGGGCGCGGAAGCGTTTGGCGCGCAGATCCTCGAGTGCTGCCGGGCGCTGGCGGCACAGGCGGGCCAGCCTGTGGAGCGCATTGCGGCCGGCAGCGTCGGAATTCCGGGTGCATTCGACCCGGCCCGACGGGCACTGTTCATGGTGCCCAATATCGCCGGAATGAACGGCTATGCGATCGAGGACGATCTTCAGCGGCGGCTCGGATTTCCGGTACGCGTCGACAACGACGTCAACATGGCTGCGAAAGGCGAAATGTGGCGTGGGGAAGGGCGAAACATCCCCTGTTTTGTGTTCATTGCGCTCGGCACCGGCATCGGCATGGGCATCATCAATGAAGGCCGCGTGCTTTCCGGGTCACGCGGTGCTGCCGGTGAAATCTCCACGCTGCCAATTGGCGGCGACCCGTTCGACGCACGCAACTTCCATGCGGGGACGCTGGAGCGCAGCGTCGGCAGCATCGCCATTCGCGATCGCTATGAGGGCGCTGGCGGCGCCGCGGGGCTGACCGTCCGCGACATTTTTGATGCCATTGGCAGCGGCGACCAGATCGCCAGCGCGACACTCACCGAAGTGGCGCGCCAGATTGCCGTCGGCATCGTGGCGATCTGCGCCATTCTCGACCCGCAGCGGATCGTCATGGGCGGCAGCATCGGCGCACGCGAGGAACTGGTCGAGCGCGTCCGGCATTTCATTCCGCTCTGCACGCCGAGACCGCCGGAATGCGTCGTCAGCACGCTGGGCCGTCGCGCTGGTCTGCTGGGTACGATCAGCCAGAGCCGCGACCTGCTGCGCGCGATGCTGCTGACCACGGAACCGTCGAAAGTGGGGCGGCCATGACGGCGCAATTGCTAGCCAAGGCTGAAAATACCAGAGCGGTGGAGATCATCCGCTTCAATACCGCCGCGCAGGCCGAACGAGCAGCGGCAGCGGTGCTGCGGCGCCATATCACGCAAACTGCCAATTCAGTTCTGGGGCTGGCGACGGGGCGGACGATGCTGCCTGTCTATGCTTGGCTTCGCCAGTGGCATAGGGAAGGCGAGCTGTCATTCGCCCAAAGCACCAGCTTCAACCTCGATGAATATTGCGGCCTTGCATCCGACGATCCGTCGAGTTTCGTCAGCTATATGCGGCGCAATCTTTTCGACCATGTCGACATGGCAAAAGGGCGCTTCCATTTTCCCGACCAGACCCATCCGGAGGCTTTCGACGCACGCATCCGCGACAGCGGCGGCATCGGCCTGCAACTGCTGGGCATCGGCCGCAACGGCCATATCGGGTTCAACGAGCCCGGCGCCGACAGGAAAAGCCGCACTCATATCGTGACGCTGTCGGAATCCACCCGTAAGGCGAATGCCGGTGACTTCCCGGCTGGAACGCCGGTCCCGAAACAGGCCGTGACGATGGGAATCGCGACTATTCTGGAAGCCGAGCGGATCGTTCTGCTTGCTACAGGAAGCGGAAAGGCGGACATTCTCAGGCGGGCGTTCCAAGGTCCAGTCGGTTCCGACTGTCCGGCGTCCTACCTGCAACTCCACAACCATGTGACTGTGATCTGCGACAGCGCAGCCGCTGCTCACCTCGAGGAGCCATAATGATCAGCGACACCATCATAGAGCGGGATTTCATGCGACCTGGCAAATCGGTCGCGCTGGCTGGAACGGCGATGATCGCTACGTCGCACCCGCAGGCGACCATGGCAGGCCTGAAAATCCTTGAAGCTGGCGGCAACGCTGTCGATGCGGCAATTGCCGCTGTTGCGCTTCAGGGTGTTATCGATCCTCATATGACCGGTATCGGCGGCGACTGTTTCGCACTCTACGCCGCAGCCGGGAAAGCGCCCATCGCCATCAACGGTTCCGGCCGAGCGCCTGCAGCCGCAACACTGGACCATTTCGAAGGCCTCGGCCTAGACAAGATTCCGGACGGTTCGGTTCACGCCGTCACCGTCCCCGGCGCGGTCGATGCCTGGTGCAAGCTCAGCGAACGATACGGCAAGCTTGGGCTTGAGGCGATCCTCCAGCCCGCGATCGATGCCACCCGCGACGGCTTCGTCGTCATGCCGCGGGTCGCTCACGATTGGGCGCGATATGCCGACCGCCTGCGGCCATACCCGGCGTCGGTTAAGCAGTATTTGCCTGGCAATAAGGCGCCCGCCGTCGGTGACCGCCTGAACCATCCTGCCCTGGGGGAAACCCTGAAACGTATCGCCAGGGAAGGTCGCACGGCATTTTACGAAGGCGAGGTCGCGCAGGACATGGTGTCGATGCTGCAAAGCCTCGGCGGTCTTCATACGCTGGAGGATTTCGCATCCTACGCGGCGTTCGAAACCGCGCCGATCTCCGCATCCTATCGTGGCTACGACCTCGTTGAGTGCCCACCGAATGGACAGGGCCTGGCGGCGCTTGTGATCGCGCGCATTCTCGACGGCTTCGATCTCGCCGCGCCGGATCTCTCGGAAGCCGATCGCATTCACCTGTTCGCGGAAGCAACCAAGGCGGCCTATCGCCTGCGCGACATATATGTCGCCGACCCCGAGTATATGCGGCACTCCGCTGAGGAACTGCTGTCCGACGCCTTCATTGCCTCTTTGCGCAACAAGATCGACATGACGAAGGCGAGCGCCGTCGAAGATTTCGACATCCCCCTTCACCGCGATACGGTCTATGTGACGGTGGTCGACGCCGACGGCAACGCCATCTCGTTGATCAACTCGCTCTTTTTTGCCTTCGGCAGCGGCATCTATGCGCCGAAGGCCGGCGTGCTGCTGCAAAATCGCGGCGCGGGCTTCTCACTGAAGCGGGGACACCCGAACGCTATCGGCCCCGGCAAGCTGCCGTTTCATACCATCATCCCGGCGATGGTGCTGCGTGACGGAAAGCCTATCATGTCTTACGGCGTGATGGGCGGGCAGTATCAGGCGGTGGGCCACGTACACATCCTGTCGCAGATCGTTGACCACGGCCTTGACGTGCAGATGGCAAGCGACCAGCCGCGCTCGTTCTTTACCGATGGCGCCATCTCCCTCGAGGTGACCATTTCGGCGGACGTCCGGGCCGAACTGGAAAGGCGGGGCCACAAGACGCGCTGGGCGGACGAACCACTTGGCGGCTGCCAGGCGATCTGGATCGACCGCGAGCGCGGCATTCTGTGGGGCGCGTCTGACCACCGGAAAGACGGGGTTGCACTGGGTTATTGACCATGGACAAGCGTACAGTCGTATCGATCCGGAATCTGAGCCTCCGGTTGCCCGCCGGGGCCGATCGCGAATTCGCGCTGAAGGAGATGAACCTCGATCTCAACGCCAACGAAATCGTCTGCGTTGTCGGCGAGTCAGGTTCCGGAAAATCGCTGTGTGCGCAGGCCCTGATGGGGCTTCTGTCGAAGGCGATCCGGATCGAGAGCGGCCGCGCCCTCTATGGCGACATCGACCTTCTGACCGCAAGTCAGGCACAGTTGCGCGAGATACGCGGCGCACGCATCTCGATGATTTTTCAGGAGCCGATGACCGCGCTCAACCCCTCAATGCGGGTCGGCGAGCAAATCGCCGAGGTTTTCGAAGCCCACAACCTGCTCACACCCGCCGAGCGGCGCGCCCGCGCGCTTGAACTGGCTAAGGAAGTACGCCTGCCGGACCCCGAGAAATTATTGAATGCCTACCCGCATCAGCTTTCCGGCGGCCAGCGCCAGCGCGCGATGATCGCCATGGCGCTTGCGCTGGAGCCGAACCTCATCATAGCCGATGAACCGACCACCGCGCTGGATGTGACCACACAGGCGCAGGTACTGAAGCTGATCCGCGAGATCCAGCAGCGGCGCGGAACTGCCGTCATGTTCATAACCCACGATTTCGGCGTGGTGGCCGACATTGCCGACCGCGTGCTGGTGCTAAAACAGGGCGTGGTCGTCGAACAGGGCAGCGTCGACGAGGTGCTGCGCTCGCCGCAGCACGACTACACCAAGGCATTGCTTGCAGCCGTGCCGACCGGAACTCCTCGGAGCGGTGGCAGCCACGAGGCCGAACAGCCTGTCCTGCATGTGACGGACCTGCACAAGACCTATCGCTCCCGCGCCGGCATGATGGGACCGATCCGCGAAATGGTCGCCGTCGACGGCGTAAGTTTTTCCATTGCCCGCGGCGAGACGCTGGGTCTCGTCGGCGAGTCCGGATCGGGCAAGTCCAGCATTGCCAAGCTGGTGACGCGCATTAACGAGCCGGACAGCGGCAGCATCATGCTCGACGGCGCCTCCTTGTCCGACATGAAGGGAGAAGAGCTGCGCAAGGGCCGAAGCCGTATCCAGATGGTATTCCAGGACCCGTTCGCATCCCTGAACCCGCGTCGGCCTGTGGGGCTCTCCATAGCAGATGGCCCGATGGGGCGCGGCGTCTCGCGACGCGATGCGCTGAAACGCGCGCGTGAATTGATGGAAATGGTCGGGCTTCTGCCGGATGCCGTCGATCGCCTGCCGCATGAATTTTCCGGCGGCCAGCGCCAACGTATCGGCATAGCCCGTGCACTGGCACTCGACCCGGACGTGTTGATTGCGGACGAAGCCGTTTCCGCTCTCGACGTCACGGTTCAGGCGCAGGTGCTGCAGCAGCTTGCGGAACTGAAGGCCCGCCTGAACTTCGCCATGCTGTTCATTACGCACGATCTGCATGTCGCAGCGCAGGTTTGCGACCGCCTCGCGGTGATGCGGCGCGGCAGGATCGTCGAAATCGCGCCTACCGTCGAGCTATTTGCAAATCCGCAACACGAGTACACGCGGGCGCTGCTTTCCGCCATACCGGGCGCAAGACGCCTTCACCAGGATATCTAGCATGCCTTCCGATATGATGACCGATTACGCGCTCTTTGCTGCAGCCATGATCTTTGCGGGCGTACTGGGCGGCTTCATTGCCGGCCTGCTCGGTGTCGGCGGCGGCATCGTCATCGTACCCGTGCTTTATTTCGTGCTCGGCGGGTTGAGCGTTGACGAGTCGATCCGCATGAAGATTGCAGTGGCAACGTCGCTTTCCACAATCCTGTTTACCTCGCTGTCTTCGGCAGGCGCACACTATCGCAAGGGCTCCATCGACTTTGCGCTGCTGAAAAGTTGGGCGGTGCCGGTATTCATAGGCGTGGTCGCGGGAACCGCGCTTGCGGCCTATGTTTCAGGCATCGTGCTGACGGCCGTATTCGCCATCGTGGCGCTGCTGGTGGCAGTCAACATGACGTTGCGCGCCAAGAGCGAGGCGCTGGCTGATGATTTCCCGAACCGTTTCGTCAAGGCATTCTGCGGCTTTGTCGTCGGCGCCATCTCGGCAATGATGGGTATCGGCGGCGGTACTTTGAGCGTGCCGATCCAGACAGCCTTCGGCTGCGATATCCGCAAGGCGGTCGGCACCGCCGCGGCAATCGGCTTCATTATCGCGATCCCCGGCGCGATCGGTTATATGATCGCCGGCTGGAATGCCGACGGACTTCCTGCAGGCTCGCTCGGCTTTGTCAATCTTGTGGCGCTGGGCGCCCTGATCCCCCTGACCATGGGTGTCGCGCCGCTGGGTGCAAAAGCCGCCCATGCGATTCCCAAGGCGGTATTGAGCTATTCTTTCGCAGTGTTTCTCGCGCTGACCTCAATGCGGATGCTGATCGACCTCTACCAGCACCTCGTCTAGACCGTGGTGACGATTTAACGAAGGATACCCAACGGGTCGCAATCCGATCCGAAGCTGGCTGTTGGCGAGCTCGGCGTGTTTCAGCTGCCGGCAAAGCCAGCATTTTCAACGTCCTTTTCCTGGAATAATTGGTGGGTGATACAGGGCTCGAACCTGTGACCCGCTGATTAAGAGTCAGCTGCTCTACCAACTGAGCTAATCACCCAACCAGGCGATCCCGAATTCTTGCATTCCGCCCCGGGGCGGAAAGCCAACCTCACGGTTATCGCCAAGGAATGCGGCGCTCATTAGCCTGTTTGTCCGGTGCATGCAACCCCTTCCGAGAGGGTATTGCTCAGCCATTGCGCAGCACGATGCAGCTCGTGCCGGCGCTTTTCAGTTTGCGGCACATCTGTTCCGCCTGCGCCCGGGTTTCCGCGCCGAACCGCACCGCATATATGCCGCTGCGGCTTCGCGGCGAACGCATGCGGGAAACCACCGGCTCTTCGTTCGGAATGACGACTCCCACGCGCTTGCGCAGGCTCTCCCACTTTCGGACGGCCACGCTGCGACGAAAATGGCCGGCCACCTGGACGCCCCAAGGCTTGGTGTGAACGCTCACCATCGCGACAGTCGCCGAGGCGGTTGCGGGTAGCTGCCGGCATGCGTCATCGAAGCTTTTGTCGGGTTCGAGAGGCGGAATCGCGACTTCCCGGTTCCGGTTCACAAACTCGTCGACCGGTTCGCCCAGAATATCCCTTACGTAGTTTTCGGTTTCGAGCGGCAGGAACCCGCCTTTCGAGAGCCATCGGGTCACACGCGCTTCCCCGGCGTTGTAGGCGGCCGCTGCCAAACCGAGATTGCCAAATCTTTGCCGCAGTTCCGAAAGGTAGGCGGCGGAGGCCGGGACGGCCTGCGCGACGTCGAAAGCATCTGTCAGCCCGCGAAGGGAAGCGGTAGCCGGCATGAACTGTGCCACCCCCTCGGCACCCTTGGGGCTCACCGCGTTTGGATCGAATCGGCTCTCCTTCCACAGAAGGCGTGCGAGAAAGTGGGGTGACAGGCCGTGTTTCGCGCTGTGCTCTTCGATCAGCCCGCAAACCTTCTCAAGGTCGTTCTTTGTAGAGGGCTCGGCCTGGCCGGAGGAGATAGCAAAGACCATGAGGATTGCCGCCAAAGGCCATAATATCCCCGCCCTGATCTCTCTCATCTTCATTCCGTCCGTCAACTGGTGCACCTGGATGCGGTGCTTGCGAAATTTATCCCAGATTCATTGCCTCGCCAGCTCCAAGAAAATGCGCTTTGCGTTCGAGTGTAGATAGATCATGCCGTGAAATCATATGCTCAGACGAGGCAAAAATGAATTCTCCGGTCTCGAAACTACCCAACACAAAAAAGAGGGGATTTTTAAAAGCGAGAGTTACACTATTGTATAATTCGAAATTATCGGTTGACCCTACTTAGGGTATGTACAATAGTGTTTATTAATGCAAATTAATTATGGTTAATAAAAAGTTAATCTTACAGACTAATTTGTGCATAACTGGTGAAAAGCCTCTTGATCCTCCCGGGTTCAATCAAAAGGAGGTGAAAGGTGATTCGCCATGCCCAATAAGTCCAATTTCTTCAACAGAACCCAGATGGGTGGAAATGGGCGAGGGATCGCCAGGATTTCCGGCTATCTGGCGGGTGCGGCGCTGGGGGTGGCCGCGCTCGCATCGCCCGCCCTGGCGGCAATGCCGCCCGCAGGATTTGCAATCGGCAATAAGGCGCACGTCTCATTCGAGGTCGACGGTACACAGTTAAGCGCAGAGTCAAATCTCGTGCAGACGATCGTCAATACCGTATCGGGTGTCACCATCAGCGATGCCGCGCCGGTGGACGCTATTCCCGGCACTTTGGCTCCCGGCTTTTTCCATGTCATAACGAACAAAGGAAACGGTCCCGAAGCATTCGACATAGTCGTAAGCCAATACACGGCAAACGTCGTCAACCCGGTTACTATTTATCAGGCCGATTGCGCAACTGGCCTGCCCAGCACAACAGCACTGGTCGCTCCATTCAAAACCCCGGAGCTGCTGCCGGACAAATCCTTCTGTATTTCTGTGGTAGCGGGACTGATGAGTTCCGCCGTTGTTGGGACGCCGGAGAGCTTTCAAATTTCGGCGGTGGCAACCAACACAAATGCTTCCAACTACAATGCTGGTCCGCCGATCACGCCGAGAGATGATACCACCGATGTCATCAATCCCACAAACGGGCCGGTTCTATCGCTTGTAAAAAGTTACGTGGACATCAATGGCGGCGATGTCGTGCCTGGCGACAGGCTGCGCTTCAGGATAGCATATAGAAATACGGGGGCCACAGGCGCAGACGCACAAAATGTCAATATCACCGACAGCTTGGTGCCCGGGCTGATATATCAAACCGGCACTGGCATGTGGAACGGCACGGTTGCCCTTACGGAAAACTCCACAACGCCACCCAGCAACGGTGTAACGCTCACGTACAATTACGCCACTCAGAACAGCCAGGTAAGTGCGCTGCTAAACACCGTTCGCGCCCAGACAAGCGGCTTCTTCGAATTCGAAGTGGTCGTTGCGCTGAATGTCGCCAGCGCAACATTGACCAACCAGGCTGAGGCAGTCTTCGATGGACATCCAGATCCGGTAGAGTCGAACGAGGTGCTTATCCCGATCAACGCTGTCGATACAGTCAGCGTGGTCTTGGCTGACAGCTCTCCAAATCCCGCGGTCGCACACACACAAGACCTGCCGGATAACAATCTGAGCGGTAATGATGCGTCGGCCACCGATGAAGAGACGAACCACACGAACGACCAGGTTGTACAACTGACCGCCATTGCTGAAGGCGCTCTTCTGGTACAAGAGTTCGTTCTCACAAACACCTCCAGTACCGATCAGCTTTTTAATCTTACCTCTTCCCTGGACGGAGGACCGCGATACCCCAATCCCAGCGCAACACAGCCGCATCAGCCTCTGCCGCCAGGGACGCGGATCGTATTCGCCGACTACAATCTCTACGACGACGACAATAGCGGCCAACCGGACGTTCTTGTCCCCGCCAACCAAACCATAAAGCTGCGGGTCTTCATCTATCTCCCGGCTGGCTATACGCGTGCGGCCGGCGCAGATCCTTGGGTCGGCCGGGTAACGGCAACCTCGAGATTCACTGACGCGGAAAATCCTGATCCGAACAGACCCGACCTCACCAACAGTTCATGGATTGTAATTCGCGGCGATGTGCTTGCTTCGAGGGTCGACCTCTTGAACAGGGATGGCACCAATCTCATCGCCGATGGCAGCAATACGACCAGGCCTGATGGAAGCCCGTGGCTCAATATCAATGCAGATCCCGGCGCTAAAGTTGAATTCCCGCTCGTGGTGCAAAACGAAAGCTTATTGTCCGATAGTTTCCAGCTTTCGTTCAGCGCGACCAACGCTCCATTTGTGCCTGGAAGCACTCCTCTTGGCTATACCGTTCGTCTTCTTGACGCCAGTAGGAATCCCCTGAGTAACGGGAACACCGGTCTGATAGGCCCCAACTCCTCCAGAGACTTCATTGCAGAAGTCACAGTTCCTCAATCCGCGAGACCTGGAACTGTCAATTTCTACTTCCGAGTACAAGGCGTGAGAAATCCTGCCCTTATGGACACGAAGCTCGACGCAGTGACGGTCAATAGGGTTGGAAATCTTGCGATCAAGCAAGATCAGCCTGGGGCCACAGCTCCTGGAATGGCATGGGTCTTCAGTCACGTCATGTCCAACTTGGGCAATGTCACCGTTGTCGACAGTACAATTAGCTATGATCCGCCATTCCCGACCTTTGATGAGGCACTTTATGCGGACCTCAACGGCAATGGCATCCTGGATACGGCTGAATTGAGCGCACAGCCAATCACGGGCGTACGTGACATCTGGAACCGGCTTCCAGCGAATTCACCCCTGAAGCAGATTGATCCAGCTCGTGGCCTTACTGAATTTTTTGACCCGGGAGAGTCGATCATCCTGTTCGGTCGGGTTACACCTCCGCCCGGCGCACTTCCCACGACCACCGAGATCGGAACCGTCTATGTCAACGTAAGCCTTGAAGACATGAGCGGTAACATTATTCAAGACGTTCAGCCCAGCAATAACAGGGCGGACGAGGCCTTGACGGTGGTCGATTCACCGATCGTTCCGATCAAGGAGCAGGCACTTGACAGGGGTTGCAACGGGACGGTTGACGTGCCGTTTACGATGGGCAAGCTCCAGGGTGACCCCGGCGACTGCATCCAGTATAGGGTAACTGTCAACAATAACGGCGGAAACCTCGTGAACCAGGTCACGATTGACGACAAGGTTCCGCTGTATACGACGCTCTCCACGGCGGCCCAGGTCACTCCGGGCCAGATCGCCGCGCAGCCCGCAATAGGAGCTACGGGCAACATAATTGCCAATGTCGGTACACTGAACGGAAATTCAAATGCGGTCCTGACGTTCACCGTCAAGATCGACCAATAAGCGGTACCGAGTTTGCGGGCGGGGAGAAGCTTCCCGCCCGCATTTGGGAACAAGCAATCACACTAGGTCTCTCCGCGCGCTGATGTGCGCGTTCTTCCGCGATAGCCCGAGCAGGATGACCCTTGAGGAGAGAAGCTTTCGATGGAGATCGACATGACGGGAATGTGCCGAATGCTGGGCCGGGTCTTCGCTGGCTTCGTGGCCTTGGCCTCGATGGCCGCATCGCACGCGGCCGCCGCTCCCGCTCCCGCTGGCGCGTATATCGAGAGTACAGCGACGGTCCAGTTCATAAATCCTCAAAACGGCGGCATGCAGGAAGTGGTGTTTACCAACACCGTCTATACGGAGGTCAATGCTGTCAAAGCCGTTCATGTTTTTCCTGCTCAGACGGTTTACCTTGCTCCAAGCATGTACGATCAGTTCGTATTTCACGTACGAAACACCGGCAATATCGAGATCAATCCAGTCATAACTCTGGACCAGGTCCTCGGTGACGATTTCGACCTCGAGAACGTAAGCATGGTGATTGACACGAACTCCGACGGTTCCGCCGGCCCCAACGATCAAGCCCTCTCATCCGGCGGAAACATCACGCTTCCCGTCGATGCCGAAGCCTCCATTATCGTTACTTTCCGCAGTCCCGCCGCTGTTGCCGAAGGAGCAAGGTCCGAGCTTGAGCTTACTGCCCAAGATGATTCTGCCGTGAGTTCCGCGACAGGAACCGCCATCATTTCAAAAACCGGGCTTTCCCTCGAGAAATCGGCGAACTTGGATCAGGTCAAGCCTGGGGGATTGTTGCGCTACAGGCTTCGCCTCAGCAACCGCGGTATCGTAGCGATGCCTGCCTACAGCTCGATCGACGGCGAGGCCGTCATCATTGATGGCGCTCAGGCATCGGGCATTCTCGTGCGCGATGAGATGCCTCTTAACACACAGTTCTCTGCTTTCGTATCGCATAACAGCTTTCAAGCGCTCTACCACATCAGCGGGCGGCCCAAACACAGCTATACATCCACTGCGCCCCAGGACCTCGCGACGGTCGATGCAATCGCGTTCTTCTGGTCCGGAGATTATCCTCTGGACACCAACACGCTCGAGTTCGAGGTAAAGGTAGCCGACAATGCGACGGGCGGCAGCTTCATCTCGAACCGGGCTACACCTGGCAATTCACGCCAGACGGTCTCAAGGAACTGCCCTCAAATCTGCTGCGCACGCTCGTGGAAGGCGGCAATGGTCCGACCCTCTCTTTCCTCAACTCTGGCGGAGAGGTGATCACAAGCACGCGCCTGGATACTGAGGTTCGCCTGCGCTTTGACGACGCCGCCTGCAACATGTCAGCGGCCGTTGAGACTGTGCAGATCAACGTAATGACCACTCCTGAAGGCGATCTCGAAACCTTTATCGCTACGGAAACTGGACCGAACACCGGCATTTTCCTCACCGCCCTCGTTCCCGTTCAGCGCATCCTGCCTCCTGTTCAGGGGGATGGAGTGCTTTCCGGAAACAAGAACACGCTGGCGCAGGCCACGGCCACTTGCCAGGGAAGAACCGCAACTGCAACCTTACGCATCAATCCAGGCGGTGTGGTTTTCCATTCGATTACCAATGCTGGAATTCCCAATGTCCCGGTCTTGATTCATAACAGTTCAGGCCAGCTGGTCGACCAAGTTGTGACGGACGCGGATGGGTTTTATACCTTCAGCAAGGTCACGACCGCCGGAACATATCAGATAACGGTTCAGCCACCGGCCGGGATGACCTTTCCTTCCGCACGAAAAATATTCCTGGGCTGGAATCGCAATGTGGACCCGTTGGCATCATACGGGCAGCCATTCGGAGTCTCGCCCCCGCCTTTTGACGGCGTGGACATCCCGCTCGATCCGCAGACCGCGGGAATGCTGAAGTTGGAAAAGAGCATCGATCAGCGCGAAGCCGCTCCCGGTGACATTCTCACCTATAAGCTTCGGCTGTCGAGCCGTGCGGAACAGACGCTGAGCAATCTGTTCATAATCGATGAACTGCCGGAAGGACTAACCTTTATTGAGGGCACTGCCCGTTTCAATGGCCAGGAGGTTCCCACGTCGAGGAACAATCGGCAATTGGTCTTTTCGGTAAACGAGATCGGCCGCTTTGCCACACTCGAACTCACCTACATGGTCTCTGTCGACCCCTTGGCGAATGGGAAGCTCACCAACATAGCCTACGCAGAAGGCGGCTATCAAAGGTCCATTCGTTCAAACGAAGCCCGCGCGGTGGTCTCAATCATAAGAGATGGAGGCGTCTTCGGCGACGACGGGGTCATCCTGGGCAAGGTGTATGTAGACTATAACGGCAGCGGACTTCAGGACACCTATATCGACGTCGAGGGAATGGAACGGGTGGAGCCTGGAATTCCCGGCGTTAAGATCTTCTTCGAAAATGGCGCTAGCGTAGTCACGGACATTGAAGGCAAGTATTCCATGCCCGGCCTCTCTCCCAGAAGCCATGTGGTGGGCATTTCGGGCAGAACCATCCCGGAAAGCTTGGAACTGAAATCGACCTCCACCCGTGATGCAATGAGCCCTTATAGCCGCCTGATCCGGCTCATGCCTGGGGAAGTCGCCAGTGAATATTTTGCTCTCGTTCCCAAGCCCGGGGTCGATCCGCTTGCGGTCGTAGAGGATCTGACTGAGCGCGCGACCAAGTTTGTGGAACGAATTAGCAATTCGACGGCCACATCCTCGATGAGGCCATCCATGGGGGGCACCGCCTGGGTCGATTACGATAAGGGGACTCTCGCGAATTCGACAGAAGCCACGCGCTCGACGCAGACCGAAATTATACAGTTCAAAGGAGATCAGGCCTCTGAAAGCCTCGACGTCGAGACAGAGACTGTTTCCCTCGAGCGAACCCGCAATCTTGAGGAGGAAGTCCGCCAATTAACGCCGGAACTTGCATTTCTTGATCTGAGCTCTGACGATCTAATTGACGATCAGGTTGTCTCCATCCGCGTGAAGGGAGCTTTTGGGGAGAAGATTGACCTCAATATCAACGGTGCCCCGGTGCCAGAGACCCAGATCGGGCAGCACGTGATCTATGAGGACGGTGGCGTTCAAGCGATCGAATATGTAGCCGTGGCGCTGCAGGGCGGACGCAACAGATTGGAGCTTACCGCATCGGATGCCTTTGGCAATGTCCGGCAGCGGGAGGAGATCGAGATATTGGCGCCCGGTAAACCGGCGCGTTTGGAGATTGTTACGCCACCGGTTGCCACAGCCGACCCTGCTTCACCAGTTCCGGTTCTGATCCGTGTTGTGGATGCAGATGGACTGCCCACTTTCGCATCCATGGATGTAACGCTGGATGTGAACGGGAACGGCAGGTGGGGAGTTGATGACGCACGCCTTTCTGAACCCGGCATACAGGCTTTCATTGACCGAGGACAGATACTCCTTGACTATTTTCCGCCATCGCTTTCCGGCACCCATACAATTTCAGTCTCCAGCGGTCTCGGCCGTTTCGAGGCGGAGATAAAGCTGCTGCCGGATGATGGCGAGCGCGTGATCGTCGGCGTGATGGAAGGCGTTGTCCGCCTGAACGGCGAGAAAATCGAGACTATCGATCTCGATAATTTTGACAAAACGGCAGCTGGCGCGAGAGGGGCGCTTTACCTGAAGGGAAAGATTAGAGGCGACGCTCTCCTTACCCTGCGCTACGACAGCAACCGCAGCGCCGAAGAGCGGCTGTTCCGCGACATCGACCCGGAAAGATATTATCCGGTCTATGGTGACCGGTCCGAACGCGGCTTCGACGCCCAGTCAAAGACCGATCTGTTTGTGAAGGTGGAGAAGGGCCTCAACTACATTCTTTATGGCGATGTGAGCATCGCCGCGCAGGCAAGCCAAATCCAGCTTGGCTCCTATTCCCGCGTCATGACTGGCGGCCATGCCCATATTGAGCAAGGGCCTGTTGTGATCAATCTCTTTGTTGGCCGCACGAACCAGGAGCGGGTCATCAGGGAGTTTCGCGCCGACGGCATATCCGGCCCCTATGATTTCGACCTTACCGGATATGTTGAAGGCTCCGAGCGCGTGGAAATCATCACGCGCGACCGCCGCCAGCCGACCGTGATACTCAAGACGACGGTTCTGCAGCGATATGCGGAATATCTGCTCGACTACTTCAATAATTCCATCCTTTTCACATCGCCTGTCCCCGCGAGCGACGAGCAGGGAAACCCGAACTTCATCCGGGTAACATACGAGGTGAAAGATGGTGGCGATCCTTACTGGGTCTATGCCGGCGAGGTGCAGTTTCGCATCAATGATCGGATGAGCGTCGGCTACCGGGAAATTCATTCCGACGCCGACGAGCAATATAATGACCGGCGGACAATGCGCGCGGCCTATGCGGCCGCGGACTTCGGCAAATATGGCAAAGCTGAAGTCGAGGTGGCCCAGAGCATCGATCGCGAGGACAAGAAGGGCTATGCGGGCCGTGTCGGATATGAGGTGAAAAATGACCTCGTTACCCTGAGGGCCCGGGCTACCCGCGTGGGAGAGAATTTCATTGAGGGCTCCTCTTCGTCCACCTCGGCTCGCGACCAGGCCGGAATCGAGGCAGAATGGAATATCGGATCCGGGCTCGGCCTCAGGACCTCGGTCCTTTACGACCGTCAGTTGTCAACGGACAAGCATCGTTGGGGCGGGGAGCTGCTCGTAAGCCAGGACGTCAGCAATGAAATGCGGCTTCGGGGAGGGGTGCGTGTCGTGCAGCAGATTTCAGAGAGTGGAAGCACGGAAAGGCGTTTCTCGCCTTCGGCGGTGCTCGGAGCGGAATGGCGCCCCGCGGCTCTGAAGGGGTTCACCATCAAGACAGAGATTGAGGGTGAGGTTCCGGATCTGAAGCATCTGCGGGGGATGATTGAAGCTTCCCACCCGGTAACGGAGCGGATCAGGGCCTATTCAAGCGCCAACTGGGCCACGAGCGGCTCTGATTTCCTGGATTTCTCCGACGCCAGCAACGAGATCAAAACGACTGCAAAGGCGGGCATCGAATATCGTGTGACCGACGGCATCTCATCCTTCACGGAAGCCCGCAGCGGTGATCAGACCGGGCTGGCCGGGGGCGTCAAGGGTGATTGGAAATGGACGGACAGCAGGCAGATCTATGCCATGATCGAGCACTTCCAGCCATATGCGTTCAATGGTCTTCGGGGAAGTTTGTTGTTCCCCGACGTTAAGAATGACGCTTCGGCTCGGACGTCCGTGTCGGCAGGGTACCTTGAGCTCTTGGATGGAGGAACGGGTAAATTCAGCGTCGGCGCCGAGGCCACGTTCGACCACGGCGGCGGCCGCACATTCTACAGCCAGCAATCTTGGAGCCGGCGCATTGAGGATTGGACATTCGGATTGGAGAACCGCTTTGCTTGGAATGGCGGCGATCGTGATCGCCGGTTGCGGGACCATCTGCGCGCCGGGCTCGCTCTCCGGCCCGAGGCCGAGAGCCTGGATGCCCTCTTTGTTGGTGGTCTGAGATTTGACCGAAACCTGACGGATGAAACGGCCAAGACCACCGCCTATTGGGCGGCAGCCAGCTCGGTGGCGATCGATTCCGACACTCGTCTTACCGCCAAGCAGGCTGGCCAATATCAGCGTGCCAATGTCATAAACGTCTCGGCACAGACATTCCTTCTGCTAGTTCAGATGGGGCTTGAAAAGGACATCGCGGTGCGTGACGATCTGCGTGTTCGCTTCGCGTTGAACGCGCCCCTCTTCTACGACGTTTACAATGATCGTTACTATACGGGCGTTGGCGGCGAGATCGGCTTCGTTCCAGCCAGGAACGTGCTCGTTGCGGCCGGCTACAACTGGTCGAATGTCGATGCGACCGGTGTTTCCGAGATCTATCAGACCGGACCATATGTGCGGCTCGCAATGAAGCTCGACGACAGTCTCTGGAACCTGTTCGATCGCGGGATAGCCGTACCGGTCTCCAGTCCGGAAGCCGAGCCGCCCGTGTATTACAAATAGCATACGTCTTTTGGGCGAACGCCAAGCCCCCCGGCGTTCGCTTCCCGCCAGCGCAGTTGGAACAGGAGTGCTTTACCAGCCGGCATTCAGCCACCGATGGCGGTAAGACACCTGAACAGGCGGAACCGCCGTTCCCGTAGTTAGCCAGAGTAAGGCGCCGTGGCCCACATTAGGAGCGCCAGCGTGCAGCGTTTTCGGCGATTCCACATGAATGTGAAAGAGCAACAGCTATGCGATCCAGGTGCATGCTTCGATGCCTTGCAACCGCAATGGACCTACGGCGCCGAGGACGAACTTACCCGGAAAGAAACTTCTTTTGCTCGCTGCGTGTCCTATTTTTATGCGCAGTTATACCTCTTTTGTGTTTTTCCAACGAGGCAGTTGCTCAAAATTCTTGCACGAGCAATATATCACCATTGCTGAGTTCGTCGGCGTCGAACTATGCGGCAGCCAGCAACGATACGCTTGTAGAAGTGACGGAAGCTGAATTTCGTAATGTTCAGGCCAATTTAGACTCAGCAACCTTCATTGGCTGGGATCCGAATACGACGCCGGATACGCACGGATTCGGCGGAGAATACACGGAAGTCATAAATTCAAGCGAAGCGATAATACCAGAAAATAAAGTTCTGGTCGGATTTTATCTTGATGTATCAGCTGCTCCTAACAGTATTTCCCCGCGCGTAGCTACATACCGTTCATCCGGGATGGACATAATGCTGTCATGGCCGGACGTGACGGTAAATAGCGTGGGAGGGAAATGGTTCATAATAAAAGATCCCACGAAATTCATTAGCACAGCAGGTTATTTGGGTCTTCATCGCACGGCCGCCGTGAGGGGCTGGAATAGCGGTGTAAGCGGCTTGTATTACTACGGTTTAGGGGTCGGAACAAGAGCAGTGCAAAATCGTACGCTAAGGTCGAACGGATCGTGAACCCTCGTCGCGAACCCGCATAATGGTCTGTCTGGGGTCGGAACAAGAGCAGTGCAAAATCGTACGCTAAGGTCGAACGGATCGTGAACCCTCGTCGCGAACCCGCATAATGGTCTGTCGGCTGGTGGCAAATTTCCTGGCGATCGCTGAAACGCTCATCCCCTTGGCAAGATCACCGCGCACATCCTGCTTCTGCTTTTCACTGAGCCTCGAAGGGCGGCCAAGGGCCTTTCCTTCCGATTTGGCGCGCTTGAGACCGGACTGTGTCCGCTCGATCAGCAAATCGCGCTCGAACTGTGCGACGGCATTGAGCACGTTCATGGTCATCGTGCCGGCCGAACTGGCGAGATCGGCGCCGCCGAGTGCGAGGCAATAGACCTTCACACCCATTTCGGCCAGCGTCCTGACGGTGGTGCTGACGTCGATCGCATCACGACCGAGCCGGTCGAGCTTGGTCACGATGAGAATATCGCCGGACTCCAGCTTATCCATGAGTCGGGAAAAGCCGCGGCGCTGCGCAATGGCGGTGCTGCCGGAAACCGTCTCGGTGACGATGCGGCGCGGTTCGACATGAAAGCCGGCTGCTTCGATCTCCTGGATCTGGTTTTCGGTGGTTTGTCCGGTCGTCGAGACGCGAACATAGGCGAAGGTGCGTGGCATGAGGTCGATTTCGTCCGAATAGGCTGTCCGAAATATCCTTCCTGTTCAAAAGCCTGTCAAGATAGTTTGTGGACAGGTCGTTTTACCCCTGTACGGAATCGTCCGTTTCCGAACAGAGGCTTGGGCCAGCGGTACGGAGTTGCAGGAGGAATAGATGGCCAAACGGACGCTTCTAAAAGTTCAGGATCGACAGGAGCTTTTCTGCATTCCCACCGATGACGACAGCCTGATCCGCCATTATTCCCTGTCACCGGCCGATCGGCTGGAAATCGAGCTTCGCAGGCGCAAGCACAACCAGCTTGGCTTTGCGTTGCAGCTCTGCCTGATGCGCCATCCTGGCCGGCCGCTCATGCCGAACGAGACTCCTCCGGGCGCGATGCTCAATTATGTCGCCGAACAGATCGACGCTGATCCCAGACTATTTGATCTCTACGCCCGCCGTGAGGAAACTCGCCGCGATCACATCGCACACCTGCTCGGCTATCTGGAAATGCGAAGCCCGACAGCCGATGACCGTCGTACGGCGCTGATGGCAGCCATCGACGCGGCCTCAACAACAGATAAGGGGGCGGTGATCGCAAAGGCAATCATTGCCACGTTCCGGGAGCGCCGGGTTCTCCTGCCGGCGGTGAACATGATCGAACGCATGGGGTTGGCAGCGCGCGCTGTTGCTCGCCGCCGCGCAGAGCACGCGCTGATCTCGGATCTCGATCCGGAAAAGCTTGAAACCCTCGATGCCTTGCTGAACATTGATCCGGCGATCGGACAGACGCGCTTTCATTGGCTGCGCTCTGCTCCCGACGCCCCCGGAGCAGGCAACCTGGTCGGCTTGACGGAACGGATCGCGTTCCTGCGCTCGCTTGGGATCGATCCTCGTTTACAGGCCCGCATCCCCTCCGGACGATGGGAGCAGATGGTCCGCGAAGGTGATGCCACACCGGCCTGGCTCGCCAGTGACTTCAACGCCAGCCGTCGCCGTGCGACAATCGTGGCCCAGGTGATCAAGCTCGGCCAGAAGCTCACCGACGATGCGGTAATGATGTTCATCAAGCTGATGGGCCGGCTATTCTCCCAGGCCAACAACCGGAAAAAGCAGCGTCACATGAACGCCCGCATCGAAACATCCAGGGCGCTGCGACTGTTCCTCGACACGATCGTTGCCTTGCAGGCAGCGAACGACAATGATGTCGATCCCATGACGATACTGGACAGGCGCGTGGGCTGGCATCGGCTGCTGCAGATCAAACCCAGCCTTGAGGCCATGGTGGAGAACGGCGACATGTCACCGCTGGTGCTGGCGGCCGAGCAACATGGAAACATCCGCAAGTTTGCCGGCGCTTTCCTTCAGGCATTCACGTTCCGCTCGCGCCGCCGGCACGATCCGCTGCTTGCGGCGGTCGCGACCCTGAAAATGCTTTATGTGGAGGGACGCCGTGTTCTGCCGGATCGCGTGCCGGTCGGCCATCTGGGTGCGAACGAAAGGAAACTGGTCTTCGAGGATGGCAAGCCGGATCGGCGGCTTTATGAAATCGCCACCTTCGCTCATTTACGGGACCGGCTGCATTCGCGCGATGTGTGGGTCGAGGGCAGCCGGTCATTCCGGCCGATAGACGAAGATCTCATGCCGAAGCCAACCTTTGTCGCTCTGAAGGGGCAAGATCAGCTCGGACTCGGTGTCCCGTCCGACTGCGCTATCTGGCTGGCTGAAGTCGGGCAAATGATGGACTTCAATCTCAAACGGCTGGCCTGGCGCGCCCGTTTCGGCAAGCTCGATGGTGTGAGGATGGAAAACGGCACGCTGACCGTGACGCCGCATACCAGCGATGTTCCCGCAGCGGCGGAAGCCCTCAATGCCGAAATCACGGACATGTATCCTCTGGTCGAGGTGCCCGATCTCTTGCGGGAGGTACATGAATGGACCGGATTTGCCGACCAGTTCACCCACGTCCGGACGGGAGATGCGCCACAAAACATCGCCGCCATACTGGCCGGCGTGCTTGCCGATGGCACGAATCTCGGCCCGAAACGCATGGCGGGGGCGTCGAAGGGGATCAGCGCCCACCAGATCGGCTGGATGCGCAGCTTCCATGCCCGCTCCGAAACCTATCGGGCCGCGCAGGCCTGCGTCACCGATGCCCATACCCGCCATCCGCATGCGCAAATCTGGGGCGACGGAACGACAGCCTCATCCGATGGGCAATTCTTCCGCGCCAGTGACCGGGCCGCAAGGCGCAGCGACATCAACCTGCATTATGGCAGCGAACCGGGCTCGAAGTTCTACAGCGGTCTTTCCGACCAGTACGGCTATTACAGCATCCTGCCGATCAGCCCGACCGAGAGCGAGGCCGTCTATGTGCTCGACGGCCTATTCGACCACGACACGATTCTGGAGATCGAGGAGTTGTTCACGGACACCGGCGGCGCAAGCGATCATGTCTTTGCGCTGTTCTGCCTGATCGGTAGGCGCTTCGCGCCACGTCTTCGCAACATCAAGGACAGAAAATTCCATACCTTCGAAAAAGCCGATGCCTATCCGACGCTGGCGAATCATATCGGCGCGCCTATCAACACCGCGCTCATCATGGAACATTGGGACGAGCTCCTGCGCCTTGCCGCGTCAATCACCACGCGCACCGTCGCGCCGTCAGCGATTCTCAAACGGTTGTCCGCCTCGTCCAAATCCAGCGATCTGGCCAAAGCGTTACGCGAACTCGGTCGCATCGAGCGCACCCTGTTCATGATCGAATGGTATTCCAGCCCGGCGCTGCGCCGGCGCTGTCAGGCCGGGCTCAACAAAGGCGAAGCCGCTCACAAGCTCAAGCGCGCCGTCTTTTTCCACGAGCGCGGCGAAATCCGTGATCGTTCCTTTGACAGTCAGGCATTCCGGGCTTCCGGCCTCAACCTCGTGGTCAGCGCCATCGTTCATTGGAACACCGTCTATCTCAGCCGGGCAACGGCTCATTTGCGCCAGCGAGGCCGGAATATTCCCGACGGATTGCTGAAGCACGTCTCGCCGCTCAGCTGGGAGCACATCAATCTCACCGGCATCTATTCCTGGGACACCGAGCAGCAGTTGTCCGAAGGCTTCAGGCCCTTGCGGCTTCCCGGCCGAATGTTGCGCGCCGCATGACGTTCACCATCCGTTCGGCCTTAGCGTACGATTTGGCACTGCTCTTGTTCCGACCCCTCTTCCCGGCCGAATGTTGCGCGCCGCATGACGTTCACCATCCGTTCGGCCTTAGCGTACGATTTGGCACTGCTCTTGTTCCGACCCCGAGTTCGCCGCTCCCGACGCGCCGAAGATGGATTTCGTGTTCACCGTCTGCGACGACGCGGCCAACGAGGCCTGCCCGGTCTGGCCGGGACAACCGATGACGGCACACTGGGGGGTGCCGGACCCGGCCGCGGTCGAAGGGACCGAGGCGGAGAAGCGATTTGCCTTCGCCGACACCTACCGGATGCTCGCGAACCGCATCTCGATCTTCGTCAACCTGCCGATGAGGTCGCTCGACAAGCTCGCCCTGCAGCGCCGGCTCGACGAGATCGGCCGTCGTCTGCCCGAAGCGGGCTGAGGGCTATGGCGTTCGACCTGTCGCGTCGCCTGACGGCCGAAGCGCTCGGCACGGGAATCCTTGTCGCGACAGTCGCGGGCTCTGGCATCATGGCCGACCGGCTGACGGATGACGTTGCCCTGGCGCTCCTCGGCAATACGCTGCCGACCGGCGCGATTCTCGTGGTGCTGATCACGATCCTCGGACCGATCTCCGGCGCGCACTTCAACCCGGCCGTGACCCTCGTCTTCGCGCTGCGCCGGGAAATCGAGGCGAACGCGGCGCTCGCCTATGTCGTCGCGCAGGTGCTCGGCGGCACTACCGGCACGCTGCTCGCGCACGCCATGTTCGAGCTGCCGCTCCTGCAGGCCTCCCAGACCATACGCACGGGTTCGGGCCAATGGATCGCGGAAACGGTCGCGGCGTTCGGGCTTGTCTTCACGATCCTCGCGGGTCTGCGCTTTCGGCCGGATGCCGTTGCCTGGCTGGTCGGGCTCTACATCACGGCCGCCTACTGGTTCACGGCCTCGACGTCCTTCGCCAATCCCGCCGTGGCGATCGCCCGCGCCTTCACCGACACCTTTGCCGGCATTCGTCCGATCGACGTGCCGGCATTCATCGCCGCCCAGCTTCTCGGCGCCGTCCTCGCCATGATCATGGCGGGATGGCTCGCGAGCGAAGCGGCCAAGACACCTGCCAGCCTGGAACCGAAAGCCGCCGAATGAAGATCACCATTTACCACAACCCCGACTGCGGCACGTCCCGCAACACCCTCGCGATGATCCGCCAGTCCAGCGAGGAACCGGAGGTGATCGAGTATCTAAAGACCCCGCCATCGAAGGAAAGGCTCGTGGAGCTAATCGCGGCGATGGGGATCACGCCGCGCGACTTGCTGCGCGAGAAGGGCACGCCCTATGCCGAGCTTGGTCTCAGCGATCCGGAGTGGACGGACGACGAGCTGACCGACTTCATGTTGGCGCACCCGATCCTGATCAACCGGCCGATCGTCGTCACGCCGCTCGGCGTGACGCTCGCTCGTCCCTCCGAGGCCGTGCTGGAAATCCTGCCGAACCCCAACATCGGCACGTTCACCAAGGAGGATGGCGAGGTGGTTTCCGGTCCGCCGCGGCCGGCTTGACGCCGCAGCCTGGCAGATTGCTATTTCGACAATCATCGAAATTAGTGCTGGACAGCGGCGCAAAGCCGTGTAGGCTTATTTCCATGAATCTCGAACAAGCAGCAAAGCAGCTCGAAGCGCTCGGCAACCCGACCCGGCTCCAGGTCTATCGGACGCTGGTGCGCGCCGGCGACGCCGGGCTGCCGGTCGGCCGCCTGCAGGAACGGCTCGGCATCCCGGCTTCGACGCTCTCCCATCACCTGCAAAGGCTGATCGCGACTAGGCTGGTGACGCAGGAACGCCAGGCCACCACGCTGATCTGCCGCGCCAACTATCCGGCCATGAACGGCCTCATCGGCTTCCTTGCCGACGAGTGCTGTGCTGACGCCGCCTGCATCGCGAGCGAGGAGGAAGCAGCCGCGTGACAGCCTCTCGTTATCGCTCGAATCTTTGCCTGTCGCCATCGTCGGCGGCGGTCCTGTCGGTCTCGCTGCCGCTGCCCACCTCGTCTCGCGCGGTCTGCCGGTGAAGCTCTACGAGGCCGGTCCGCAGGTCGGCGCCAACATCCGTGACTGGGGCCATGTCCGCGTGTTCACGCCGTGGCGCTATTGCGTCGATGCGGCGTCGTCGCACTGCTCGAGCGTCAGGGCTGGACGATGCCCGCAACCGATGCCTTCCCGACTGGCAGCGACCTCGTCCGCGACTATCTCGAACCGCTCGGCGCGACGCCCGAACTGGCCGACGTCATCGAGACGGGCGCCCGCGTTGTGGCGATCTCACGGCTCGGCATCGACAAGGTGGTAAGCCACGGGCGGGAGGAGCTGCCGTTCGTGCTGGCGACAAAGACGACGACAGGCACGCGCCGCGATCTCGCCAGTGCGGTGATCGACGCCTCCGGCACCTGGTCTACGCCGAACCCACTCGGCGCAAGCGGCCTGCCGGCCGACGGCGAGGCCGCGTTCGCCGATCGCATCGCCTATGGCATTCCCGATGTACTCGGCCGGCATCGCGACATCTATGCCGGCAAAACCACCCTGGTTGTCGGCGCGGGACATTCGGCTGCGAACGCGCTGCTCGACCTGGTCCGCCTGGCGGAAACAGATCCGGCCACGAAGGCGATCTGGGCGACCTGCAGCACCCATCTCGTGAGCATCTATGGCGGCGGCGATGCCGACCAGTTGCCGGCGCGAGGCGAGCTCGGCGCCGACACGCGCGAGCTGTTCGAAAGCGGTCGCGTCCCGCTCGTCGCCGGCTTTGCGATCCTCGCCATTCGCGAGGTAGGTGGCCGGCTTATACTCGACGGGAAACGGCCAAGGGTCCGCGCACGATCGGCCCTGTCGACCGCATCGTCGCTGCGACCGGCCAGCGGCCGGACCTGTCGCTGACGCGGGAACTGCGTCTCGATCTCGATCCCTGGCTCGAAAGCACCAAGGCGCTCGGGCCGCTGATCGATCCGAACGAGCACTCTTGCGGCTCGGTGCCGCCGCACGGCCATCGTGAACTCGCCCATCTCGAGCCGGGCTTCTACACGGTCGGCATCAAGAGCTACGGCCGCGCGCCGACCTTTTTGCTGCTGACCGGCTACGAGCAGGTCCGCTCCGTTGCTGCGGCAATCGCCGGCGACATGGCGGCGGCAAACAACGTGCAGCTCGTGCTGCCGGAGACAGGCGTGTGCGTCACCAACTTCGATGTCGGGAGCGAGACTGCGGGATGTTGCGGCGGCCCCGCGCCGGAGAGGTCCGACGCATGCTGCGTCGCCGACGCCGTGGCGAAGGACGAGGGCAAGTCGGGTTGCGGATGCGGGGTCGCCGCGTGAGCGTTTCGGCCGCGGACACGCCTGCCTCTACCTACCGGCCGCCAAGCCTGCTCCTGGTCATCCCGGTCCTCGGCGTCACGCAGATTCTGGCGTGGGGCTCGTCCTATTACCTTCTTGCGGTTCTCGCCCAGCCGATCTCCGCCGACACCGGCTGGCCATTGGCCTGGGTGGTCGGCGGCCTATGCCTCGGACTGCTGGTCGCCGGCGTCGTCTCGCCGCGGGTCGGCGACAGCATCCAGACGTTCGGCGGCAGGCTCGTGCTCGCCACCAGCGCCGTGTTCCTGGCGCTAGGCCTGGCCGGTCTCGCGCTGTCGCCCAACCTGCCGCTCTACATTATGTCCTGGCTTGTGCTCGGCGTCGGCATGGGCGCCGGACTCTACGACGCGGGTTTCGCCACGCTCGGCCGCCTCTACGGCCAGCGCGCCCGCACGGCGATTGCCACGCTGACCCTGTTCGGCGGGTTCGCCAGCACGGTCTGCTGGCCGCTCTCGGCCCTCTTGGTCTCCGAGTTCGGCTGGCGCAACGCCTGCCTGATCTACGCGGCCATTCACGTCGCCGTCCTGCTGCCGCTCTATGTCTTCGCGCTTCCGACCGAGCCGAAACGAGCGCTTCGCGTCGCTTCCCCTTCAGCGACGCCGGAAGGCGAAGGCGCTGTCCGGTCGCTCGCTTCGGGCTCGAAACTTCTGTTCGTGCTGATCGCGATCGTCATCACCATCAGCTCGATGATCTCAGCGATGCTGTCCGTGCATCTGCTGACGATCCTGCAGGCCCGCGAAATCGCGCTTGCGGCGGCCGTGGCGCTCGGCGCGATCGTCGGACCGTCACAGGTCGGCGCGCGAGCCATTGAAATGCTGATCAGCCGCTTCCATCATCCGATCTGGACGAAGTTCGCCTCCACCTTATTCGTGGCAACCGGCGTCGGTCTGCTGTGAAGCGGTTTCCCGATCATCGCCGCCGCGCTGATCTTCTACGGCGCCGGCATCGGCATCGAGCCGATCGCGCGCGGCACGTTGCCGCTCGCCGTCTTCGGCGAGGATCGCTATGCCTCGATCATGGGACGGATCGCCATGCCGAGCCTGATCATGCAGGCCGCATCACCGTCGCTCGGGGCGCTGCTGATCGACATGGTCGGCGCTGACCGCCCGCTCGCTGCATTCCTCGTGCTCGCGATCGTCAACGTGGCGCTGGTGGCCGCGCTCTACGCGATCCTGCTGAAGCGCGGACGCCTTCAGGCTGCATGATCCGAAAATAGGGGGCGAATAGCGCCGATCGATCGGCGGCAGGCGGCGAGCGCTTCCGCCGAGGCGCACCCTGGTGCGTCTCCAGAAATTCGGCAAAGCGTGCGATCATCACTTGTGGCCGCCCGCGGCCACGATCATCCAGCGCCGGTATGCGTCGGCGCTGTTCGTGTCTTTCACGGGACAGTCAGGAGTTTTTGTTGCGAGCACCTCGACGCAGCCAATGCGTGCAGCGGACGAGAGACGGCATCGCTGGTTTTGATGAACCCTTGGCTGCCTCCACCCTGCATATGTCCGCGATTGCGCGTTCCAGACGACGCGCAGACGCCTTGACCGGTGCCTTCGGGCAGCACGCAGATCGAACCCGCATCGTACCCACGAATGCTGAGGGGCCAGCTCGGCCTTATCGACGACGTTGGATCGTCGAACGCTTGTTCGCCTGAATCAGTCGCAATCGACGCCTCGCAAAGGACATCGAGGCATCAATCAAATCCGGCGCTGCATTCCTCTACGCAGCATCTGCGGTGTTCCTCTTCAGGCGTTTGGCAAAGTCGGCATGACTTTCAAAACAGACTCTTAGAGCAAGTTCATTCAGACGGCGTGTTGGCGCGCAACTCCTCCAACCAAAGGCGGGCGTTGCCGTCCGACGGAGCCCGCCAGTCGCCACGCGGCGACAGCGAGCCTCCGGCTGTGACTTTAGGCCCGTTGGGAGATGCGGAGCGCTTGAACTGGCTGATCGTAAAGAATCGATAGAGGAACACCTCCATCCAAGACTTGATTGTAGGCAGATCATATGCCCTGCGGCGGTCATCAGGGTATTGAGGTGGCCAGGCACCGGCGGCGATATCACGCCAAGCGTGGAACGCCAAGAATGCGATCTTCGATGGTTTCAAGCCGTACCGTGTCAGATAAAACAGCGTGAAATCCTGCAGCTCATACGGTCCAATCTTCTCTTCCGTGCTCTGCGATGGACCGCCCTCATCTGCCGGTATAAGCTCAGGCGAGATCACGGTATCAAGGATGGACAGCAGCGTTGCATTCGTTCCCGCGTCGAAGGCATTCGACTGCGCCACCCAGCGAATAAGGTGCTGAATGAGTGTCTTCGGCACTGACGCATTGACGTTGTAGTGACTCATTTGATCACCAACGCCGTAGGTCGACCAGCCCAGTGCGATTTCCGATAGATCGCCGGTGCCAAGGACAATGGCGCCTCGCTGATTAGCCGCACGGAACAAGATGTCAGTGCGCAGTCCCGCCTGCACATTCTCGAAAGTCACGTCGTAAACCATCTCACCCTTGGCGAATGGATGCCGCAGTCCTGCCAGCATTTGCTGCGCCAGCGGCTTAATGTCGATCTCCTCAGCAGTGACGCCGAGACTGCGCATCAGCGCCCAGGCATTGTCTTTCGTGGCATCCCCGGTCGCGAACCCCGGCATCGTGAAGCCGAGAATATCGGATCGCTGCCAGCCTAGCCGGTCGAATGCCTTGGCCGCCACGATCAACGCGTGAGTGGAATCCAGACCACCGGAGACGCCAATGCAGACGCGGCGGATGCCTGTCGCCTGCAGGCGCTTCATCAGTCCCTGCACCTGGATGCTATAGGCTTCGTAGCAATCCTGGTCGAGCCGTGCCGAATCGGCAGGAGCATAGGGAAAGCGTGCGACTATCCTGCGCAGCCCGAGGTCCGTCATGGGCGGCTCGAACTGGAAGCCTATACGTCGGAACCTGTCTTCAGGCATATTTTGTGCGATGGCCGCCTCGTTGAAGGTGCCAGTGCGCAGACGCTCCAACGTGAGTCTCTCAACGTCGACGTCGGCTATAGCCATTTGCGAGTCCAGCGGAAACCGCTCGGTCTCCGCCAGAAGCAACCCGAGCTCATAAATGCAGGCTTGGCCGTCCCAAGCGAGGTCCGTCGTTGACTCGCCCGGACCGGCCGCGGAATAGATATATGCGGCCCAGCACCGCGCCGATTGGGTTGCGCAGAGTAGTCGGCGCGTTTCTGCCTTTCCGACGGTGATGCTGCTGGCCGAGAGGTTGGCCAGGATAAGAGCGCCGGCGAGCGCCGCAAAGTCGCTGGGCGGAGCCGGTCCCCATAGGTCTTCGCACAGTTCGACGTGGAAGACGAAGCCTGGCAAATCCTCGGCCGCGAAGATCAGATCCATTCCGAAGGGGACGGGCTGACCTGCAATCCCGATGGTAGCTCTTTTCAGGTTTCGCCCTGAGGCGAACCAACGCTTTTCGTAGAACTCTCGGTAATTCGGCAGGTGTCCTTTGGGAACGACACCCAAAATGCGCCCCCGATGGATAACGACAGCGCAATTGTAGAGTCGTCCTTCGCGAGCTAGCGGCGCGCCGATGAGCAAAACAGGCGAAAGCTCAGCGCTTGCGGCCGCAATCTCCTCGATCGCCTGTTCTACCCGCTGCAGCAGTGCAGCCTGGCCGAGAATGTCGTCGATCGCATAAGCACAGAGGCCCAATTCCGGGAAGACCATCAGCGCCACACCCTGTCGTGCACCATCGCGGGCGAGCGCAACCGTTTCGGCGACATTGTAGCCCGGATCGGCGACTTCGCATTTCGGTGTACAGGCAGCTACGCGAATGAAACCCTGCTGATAGATAGAATAGAAGCTCATCTGCCCGTGCGATCTCCTGTTCTTGCGTTCCCGTTGCCGAGTGAGCCAAGCGACCGTGACCGCTGACACCGCGACCACGTTCAAATTTGACAGATGCTACGCAAAGATCGATTCTGTAGTCGCTACAGATTCATATATACCTATGATCGCGGCGTGTGAACCCGCGATCACGCCGAGATAGGTGGCCGCTCCGGTCGTTTATCTCGACAGCTGCTTGCCGGAGGACGACAAGGAACGAGGGGGTCAATTCCTCCCAATTGGAAGTCTTCCGACCTTCCGCATCGGGTTCTTCCTCGTAACGGTTGCATTGTGGCTGGCAATGGTTGTTACCGTCCTGAATTGCTCGATCTCAGCCCGGATGGATTTCGGCAAGCGGAACCGACGTCATCTGGGACAAGGCGACCGACAGCCGGTCCGTAACGCGATCATCTGGCGAGACAGACGCACCGCGCCACACCGCCAGAAGCTGAAGAAACACGGGTTGGAGAAAAAGTTCCCGCGCAAGACTGGTTTGCTTCTCGATCCCTGATGTTCGGGCATCAAGATCGCCTGGATCTGGGACAAGGTGAAGGGTGCAAGAAGACGCGCCGAGAAGGGACGCGATGCGTGGGGCAATCTTCGGCCTGACCGCGACTCAGGTACGGCCGAGTTCGCGAGCGCCGCGCCTGAATCGGTCGCGCTCCTGGCGCGCGACCTGCTGGATACCATGCGCAAGGACTGGAAAGGCGCCTAGGACTAGGCCAAGACGGTGCTCCGCGTCGACGGCGGCATGGTGGCCTCCGACTGGACCATGCAGCGGCTGGCCGACATTCTCGACGGGCCGGTCGACCGCCCGACCATCTTGGGGACGCCGCATTTGGTGCTGCCGGCGTTCGGCGCACTATATCTACCGCTGCGATATCTACCGCTGCGGCTTCGGGATTCATGAACAGAAGTGCGGGCGTCTTGTTTTGCCGATCATGCATCCCTGGGGCCAATGAGCGAGTTGCTGCGTATGCTCGAGCCGCTGCTTGCAGCTGGCGCGCGTCTCATCCGATGCTGCCGAGTATCGCAAAAGTCGTCAGCATCCAGATGGCAATCACTTGCAGGCGACCGGTCATCATCAGAATGCCGACGCCGACCATCACTGCTCCTGCTCCTACGTTGAGGACCGCGCCAGCGCGACGCATCCGCTTCAGAGCGACGGCCGCATTGCCGAAGAACAGTGCCGCTAAGACAAACGGGAGGCCGACCCCGAGGCCATAAGCTCCGAGGAGCACCGCGCCGTTTCCAGAAGAGGCCGCCGTGACTGTCAGGATGGAAGCGAGCACCGGGCCGATGCAAGGCGTCCATCCAAAGGCAAAGGCGATGCCGAGGAGAAACGCTCCGAAGGGGCCTCCAATCTGCGTCGGCCCGCTCCAGCGCCGGTCCGCCATCAATACGGCGGGCAGGCGCAGCAGCCCTGTCATAGCGAGACCGAAGACAGTGACCAACGCACCGCCGATTAGATTCGCTTGGATCTGATAACGTTGCAGAAATCCACCAAGGGCCATCGCACTGAGCCCGAGCAGAACAAACACCGCCGTGAAGCCGAGCACGAAGAGCAGGGCTGGCCCGAGAACATGGAACCGGCGGCTCCTCCCATCGAAGCAATCACCGTTCACGCCTCCCGCGACATACGACAAATAGCCCGGTACGAGCGGCAGCACGCAGGGCGAGAGGAAGGAGATGGCTCCAGCCATCGCGGCCGTGACCAACCCGAGCAAAGACACATCGATGAGCGCCACCGTCAGTGCCCCGCGCCGCTCGGCCGCTTCAGAACGGGAGCCACCGAGCGCCCCGGCCAAAAGGAGCCCGCGATCAGTAGGGCGACGCCAATCGTTATGGTCGTGTCGGCCATGTTAAATGCCGGCCAATGCCAGCCGCCAATACGGAAATCGAGGAAATCGGTCACGGCACCTTGACTTATCCGGTCCACAATATTGCCCATGGCACCGCCGGCGATCAGGCCGAGACCAAGCGTCTCCAACGGCTTTGGCGTTCTCATGGCCCAGAGGAGAAGGCCGGCGACGATCACCATCTTGATTCCGGCGAGCATCAATGGGCGGTCGAGGAAGAACTCACGGAACATTCCGAAACTGACACCCGTATTGAATCCGAGGGTCAGGTTGAAAAATGGCGCGATCTCGATCGTCCGTGGCGGCACCATTACGACGTTGAGGATGAGCCATTTCGTAACAAGATCGACCGCAAGGGCGGCAGCTAAAGCACCACATGCCAGTGTAGCTCGTCGGATCAGCCTCGGATACGCCACGCTCAATCAATCCTTCTTTTCGGCCATTCTGCGCGGCCGGTGCACATGGGTTGGGCCGCACCGACGCGGCCGCGGTCTACGCCGGGACCGTCTCGGTGATCGTCGAGGCCCGATGCCGGTGCAGCGAAACGCCAAGGCCGCTGGATGGGCCACCCTTTTGACTGCTGGTCTGACCACGATTGAGCAGGCGCAGGCCATTGAGAACGACCAGCAGAGACGCGCCGACGTCCGCCGCGATAGCACCCCAGAGCGATGCGAGACCAATCACCGTCAGCGCTGTGAACAAGAGCTTCACAGCGATCGAGAAGGCAACGTTTTGTCGGATGACGGCGAGCGTCGCGCGCGAATGGCGCACCAGCCAAGGAAGTTTCGAAAGATCGTCTGACATGAGGGCAACATCGGCCGTTTCAATGGCGGCGTCGCTGCCCATGGCACCCATGGCGATGCCGAGATTGGCGCGCCCCATCGCGGGAGCGTCATTGACTCCGTCGCCGACCATCGCCACCGATCCGTAGCGCCGCACCAAATCCTCGACCGCCGCCACCTTGTCGCCAGGTAGAAGTTCTGCCTGGACCTCGTCGATGCCCGTCTGCTTCGCAATCGCCTCGGCTGTCGCGC
Organism: Chelativorans multitrophicus; assembly: GCF_011317445.1. GTDB lineage: Bacteria > Pseudomonadota > Alphaproteobacteria > Rhizobiales > Rhizobiaceae > Chelativorans > Chelativorans multitrophicus. The sequence goes on along the minus strand of NZ_JAAAPL010000001.1, from coordinate 8,609 downwards.
GATTGTCTCCAGTGAGCATCACAACGTGTCCGATCCCGGCGCGGTGCAGCGCCGTGACAATGTCCTTGGCCTCCGGCCTGACCGCATCGGCGACGGCAACGAGTCCCCAGACGTCCCGACCATCGCCGACCGCGACGATAGTGCGACCGGCGCTCGAAAGCGCATCTGCCCGCTGCAGAACCTCAGCAGAATTGACACCGCGCTCCTCAAGGTAGCGGCGCGAGCCGAGCCACATCTCGCGACCGGCCACGCGCCCGCTGACCCCTCGGCCAGTGATAGCTTGGACAGCCTCGGCAGGCTCGGCGGCGATTTTCAGTTCGGCGGCTTTCGCCAGGATGGCGCGAGCGATCGGATGTCCGCTGCGCGCCTCCAGGGCGGCGGCCAAGCCGAGGAGCTCAGTTTCGCTGCGCCCTCGAAGCGGCACAATCTCGACGACCTGCGGTCGTCCTTCGGTGAGCGTGCCCGTCTTGTCCAAGGCAATCGCCTTGAGGTGCGCAGGCGTCTCGAGATGGGTGCCGCCCTTTACCAAGACACCCTGCTTTGCCGCGCCGGCGAGTGCCGCGACGATCGTCACCGGGGTCGAAATCACGAGCGCGCAGGGGCAAGCGATCACGAGGAGCACGAGAGCCCGGTAGAACCAGACGTCCCAGGCACCGCCAAAGAGCAAGGGCGGAGCGAGAAAAATCGCAACGGCGAGTACCATCACGACGGGTGTGTAGACGCGCGCGAATTTCTCCACCCATTGCTCACTGGGCGCGCGTCGGCTCTGCGCCGAACCGACCATGCGGATAATCTGGGCAAGCGTCGTGTCATTCGCCGCTTTGGTGGTCACGACCTCGATTGCACCCTCACCGTTGATGGTCCCGGCAAAGACGTCGTCGCCTTCTGCCTTGAATACCGGCACGCTTTCACCGGTGATCGGTGCCTGGTTGACCTCACTCTCGCCAGCGGCAACCCGGCCGTCGAGCGGCACCTTGTCTCCCGGCCGGATTATGATCCGCGCGCCGACTCGCACCTCGGCCGCCGGCACGTCGCGCTCGGAGCCGTCTTCAAGTTTGACGCGTGCCGTCGGCGGCGCGAGTTCCATAAGGGCGGCAACTGCCCGGCGCGCGCGACCAAGGCTCCAGGCCTCGAGCGCCAGCGCCAATGCAAAAAAGAACGAAACGGTGGCGGCCTCGAACCAGGCGCCGATGCCGATCGCGCCCGCGACCGCAACCACCATCAGCAGATTCATGTCGGGTCGAAGTCGCTTCGCCGCGAGCCAAGCCTTGGGCCCGACGTAGCGCGCGGCACAGAGCACGGCGACCGCGTAGAGAACCATGCTCGGCAACGGGGTTGTGCCCATGGCATGTTCGCCTGCCTCGAAAGCCGCTATGACGCCGCCCCCGAGCCAAGCGTGGACCGCGAAGCCCAGCGCGGTGAGCACGCCGCTTGCGGTTGTCAGCCACGACTGCACCCGCTTGCGGCGCTCTTCGATCTGTGCGGCTTCGCTAATGCCACCTTCGATCCACGGCTCCGCGCGTAGGCCGGCGCGAGCCACCGCCTTTTCGATACGGGCTTCGAGCACGGAATCCGGTGTCACGTCGATCGACATGCGGCCGTTGAGGAGATCAAAAGCGAGCTTGTCTTCCCCGACGAGCGGCCCAACCTCCCGCTTCAAGGCCGCGATCTCGTCGGCACAATCCATGCCATGAATGCGAAACACGACCTGACCGGGTAAGTGGGTCGGGATCGGCGGGCTGAAGACCTCTTGCACCTCTGCGCCGCAGCCGCACGCCGAACCCTCATGTACCACGGCGGGCTGGGCTGGAGCGGGTGAGGCCGCCTGCGGCGCCCATAGTTCGGCGCGCATGCCCGTTCGAGCCACGGCTTGGGCGATCAGGTCTGCCGCCGCTCGGCTCTGGGGGGCCACCGTCATCGTGCCTTCGGCGGTGTCAAAAGCGAGTTTGCTTTCGCCGACGAGCGGTGTGAGTTCCCGCGTGAGCGCCGCCACCTCGTTCTTGCAGTCGAGGCCCTGGACCCGAAAGAGCATTGCCTCGGCTGCACCCTCCACGACGAGTGAAGCCCGCATTCCGGTCCGGGCCACGTGGCCGATTATATCGTCGACCGTCGCCTTTCGCTGCGGGGCCACGGTCATGAGCCCTTTCGTCGCGTCAAACATTAGCCAAGCGTCGCCGCCGACCAGCGGGCCGATTTCGCGCTTGAGCGCCGCGACTTCGTTCTTGCAGTCGAGCCCCTCGACCCGGAACAGGAGTGTCGGTGCGGCTTGCCGCGCTGCCTCCTCCGGCAGAAGATGCGCTCGCATTCCAGTCGTAGCAACCGCCCGCTGAATGGCATCGAGCTCCGAAGGGTTCCCGGACAGCACCTCCATAACGCCCGCTTGGGTGTGGAAGGACAGTTTGTCGTCACCGCCCACAACGGGACCTACCGCTGTGCGAAGCGCGCGGACCTCGTTTTGGCAATCAAGGCCGTCGACCTTGAACCGGAGTGAGCCGGCAGTGCCCGTCGCCGCGGCATCAACTTTCATTAATATCTCCTTGCTGTCGCAATTCGAGCTCGGCTCCCGAGCGTTCACGTACTCTTTGAACCATACATTCTGTAGCCACTACAGAATCAAGGGGCGCCGCGGCGAAGCTGATCCATAGAGGTCCGGCGGATGACGCCTCAACCAACGCGCCAGCCCGATTATTACCGGTCCCCAAGCCAGTTCAGTGGGGATATCGAGGCGCTCATAGCAGCGCACGATCTCAAGTAGCGCCAGCACCCGTCCAGATCGGATCATCCCGGCAAGATGCGTGTTGGGCGCACACCAAGAAATTTACACGGGCCTCGGTGTGTCCTTCGCTTTAGCTCTCCCTGACATTCCTAATGACGAACCGGCTACGCGGCAATGCGGGCAGCCGCGACCAGTCAATCCGCAGGTCTTGCTGCGGCACCTCATAGCTCATGGATCGCGAGAGGAAATCCGCAGTCAGCTTCATGAGCTCGATTGCGATCCATTCGCCAGGACAGCGATGATTAACATAGTGGTCTCCGCCGCCCTGCGGGATGAAATTGAATGGGCTCTCGTCCCAATGGCGGAATCGCTCGGGCTCGAACTCCTCCGGTCTCTTCCAGGTTCGGGGGTCCTGGTTGGTGCCGTATAGATCGAGGAGAACGCGTCGACCTGCGGTGAATTGATATCCGTTCCAATCGAATGCCTGCCGCGTCCGTGCAGCGACTGCCGGGAAAAAAGGATAGTACCGGCGAACCTCCTGGACGAAACGGCGGGAGTAGCTGTCCTCGTCAGCCTGAAGCCTCTCTCGAATTTTGGGATGCGCGTGCAATGCGTGGGCGACGAAAAGCATGTAAACCGAGACGGCAACCGTCGGCCTGATCACATTGATCAGCTCGACAGCGGCGATCTGGGGCGTCAGCAACTCACCATTCAGATCCCTATGCCACGCAATGATGTGGGCGGCCGACTGTTCGGGCGGGCGGATACGGCCACTGCGAATCTGATCGATGATATCCGCTATCCAACGATCAGCCTGTTTTCGGGCCCACCGCGACCACAAATGTCTAAGTCCGACCGCACCCGCATGGTCAAACAACGCGGCAATCTCCTTGGTCCGCGCGTCGACCTCTGAATCCGCCAGCGGCACGCCGGCCCAGGCACAGACCGCGCGTGTCAGAAGCAAGTGGAGCTCTGGATAGAGCACGACCTCGTCCATCGATCCCCACTTGAGCACTCGGATCTGCCACTCGGCCGCGGTCAGCTGGACGAGCTGCTCGATCCGCTCGGGTGTCATCAGCGACATGAACATCTGCTTGCGATGCCGGTGGGCGTCGTCGTCGAGGCCCTGCACGCCACCCACGCCGAGCAACGTCTTCTGGATCGCCTTAGGCATCGCACCAGTGCGTACGAAGCGACTCGGATCGTAGAACAGCTGGGCCGCTTCCGGGCCCGTCATACAGATGGTCTTCCGCAGCAGAAGCCGCGTTTCAAACAGGTCCGATCGATAGCGCCGACTCCGGTTGGAGATAAATCTATAGGGATCACCCATCAGGGCGATCGTCGAGTCCAGGCTTCTGTCACGTGGAATCCGGGGCATTGCGGCTCTCCAAATCCCGTTCGGCGAGATCCTCCGGCCTCCTGGAGGCAAACGCATGGTTATGGGTCCACAGGGGACGTTTGGTCATCCTCTGTCTCCCTGTGCAGAATCGCGGGCTTCACGCGCCTCCTTGAGAATCTCCCACCCTCCTTTGAGGACGATTCCGACGATCAGAACCCCGATCACGAGATCGGGGACGGGAGACTTCAGAAACATCACCAAGAGACCGGAAAGGACGATGCCCGCATTGGCCAGCATGTCGTTCGTCGTAAAAATCCACGACGCCTTGAAGTGCACACCATGCGCACGATGCGCTCGCAAAAGGCGAAGGCAGAGCAAATTGGTAGCCGCGTTCGCGAGCGCCGTGATGATCATCGCGAGCCCGATTGGCTCGGCTCCCGCGAAAAACCGACGCAAGACTTCTACAAGCAAACCGAAGGCAAGGAGGATCAGAAGAATGCCGGACAGGTTTGCGGCACGTGCCTTGGTAATGACCGTGCGGCCGACCGCATAGAGACTGACCGCATAAACAGCGGCGTCCCCCAGATTGTCGAGTGCGGCACCGAGCAGGCCCGTGGAATCCGCAAGCACGCCAACGGCACCGGCTACCAAGACCTGCGTGAAGTTAATCCCGAGTACCCACCACAGAGTGCGCCGTTCCTCGGCATCGCGAGCATCAAGACGTATCTCTGTTTCTTCGTCACTAGGCATGGTTCATGTCTCGCCCTCTGTAGACGTGTCACACTTGCTCGTGCTCGTCATCTCCTGACCCAGGCATAGTAGATGAGCAGCAGAAGAATGATCCCCCAAACGACAACGGCGATCGTGTTCAGCCGCTGGTTATAGGTGATCCCAAACAGACTGAACTGAACGCCCGCAGTGGCCAAGACTCCACGGGTGAGCACCTGATTGGCTGCTAAGCCCGCAAAGAACTTGGCAATTTCCTTCCCTTTCATCGACGTCTCCTCGAACCCGCTTCACGAGCGCCCACCCGAGAGCGGAATGACCTCCCGGAATTTTCCGCCCCGACCCTGTTCCGGCGGTTCGCCGCCGCGCCTGATAGCCACGCGTTCAAGCCCGTGTTCGCCAAGCACCTTTCGCAGACCTGCTTCGGCCTCGCGCCAAACGGCGTCTGCATTCGCCGCCGGCGCGATTTGCAGCCGTAATTCAAGTCCGTCCGGGTCGGACTGCGCGATCTGGAAAAGTGTCACGCCGCGGATTGACTCAATGGCCTGGCTAAGCGCCAGCGGAGGCAGCCTGACTTCGCCGCCTGGCGTGCGGAACGTGAGAACGTCGGCGGAGCGCCCCTGTACGCGAATTGCGGGCAAGGGATTGCCGCAGGGGCATGGATCGGGCCGCTGCAGCACACTGTCGCCGAGGTCGTAGCGCAGGATCGGCTGCACGCGGTTGGCGAGATTGCTGATCAGGACAGTGTGTGACTGCTCGCCTGGAGCGACCGCGCGGTAGTCGGCGTCGACCGGCTCGAACGCCACCCAGTCGGCGTTGATGTGCAGCCAGCCTTCGTCGCACATGGCACTCAGAAACATACATTCCGAGGCGGCGTAGCTGTTGCCGATCTTCGCGTTGAACACGCGAGCAATTCGGCCGTACTCAGCCTGCGGCAGCCCCTCGGCCGAGAGAGCCAGCAGCACAGGATGGATATCGAGCCGGCCGGCCTCCTGCTCGTCGGCGAGCAGCGCGGCCATGCTGGCATAGGGCGTCAGCAGAGCAGGTTGAAAGCGGTTCAGCTGCGCGACAAGTTCGGCCGTTGGCATATGTGCTGAAAGCACTTCGATGCGGCTGCCGCGCCGCTGCTTCAGGCGCGCGGCGGCAACGGCTGACGCAAAGTGGCCGCCGGTCGCCATCACCATTGCCATCCGCCCGCGGCGGGCGATGATTTTAAGGAAGTCGCTCGGGCCGAGCCAATCGCCGATCCAGCGGAGCATCATGGCAGTCACGACCGCCATCGTGTGATCGTCGACCAGGAAGATCCCGCGGCGGCCGGTCGTACCGGAGGTGGTCATTACGGTATATTTTCCGAGGAACCACTCTCCGATCCGGCTGGGATCGTCGACGAGCGCTTCTGTAGCCTCGAGCGTGACGGCGCGGTCGGTGCACCAGTCGTCGAAGCGCTCCATGAGCATCTTCTTGTCGGTGACCGGGAGCTGCTGGACGCTTTCAACCAGATCCGGCAGATCACGGTACAGCTCACGGTAGTGCGGGGAGTTGGCCCGGGCATGGGCGACTATGTCGGCGAGACGGGCACGCTGGCGTTGCGCGATTGCGCCCACCCCCTTCTTCCGAGTGCGCCAGGCGTCCCAGATCAGGCTTACGACATGCTCGGTCATAATTTGTCAGGTTCACACACCTCCAACCAATCGCTATATCTACTTCCTGTGGCCACTACAGAATCAACCCCTAAAGATCACTATCGCGGCCCGCCTGCGGACGGCCATGCTCTGCTATGGCTTCACGAGTTGCACCCCAACACGCCATCAGGCTGCACTAGCGGCCGCTTCCGCGGGATCGCTGTATGCGTGCATTTCTATGACTTGCTCGCCTCCCATCGTTCGCGCTTCACATGCCCTCGGCCGCTTGCTATATCGAATTCTGTAGCCACTAAAGAATTGTTGTTGATGTTCACCATCGGAGCTTTGTCCAAGCGCACTGGCGTCAATATCGAGACGATCCGCTACTATGAGCGGATTATGCTCATTCCCCCACCGCCGAGAACCGAAAGTGGAAGGCGCCTCTACGCAGCGGACGATGTTCGGCGGCTGACGTTCATCCGCCATGCCAGGGACCTCGGCTTCGACATCGCTGCCATCAAGACGATGCTCTCTCTGCAGGAGGTGCCCGAAGCGTCGTGTGAGCAGGTGAGCCGGATCGCCGCCGATCAGCTCGAGACCGTCGAGAGCCGCATCCGGCGGCTACTTGGACTTCGGACCGAGCTAACCCGGATGATCGATGAGTGCGACAACGGGAACGTCGCAAATTGCCGGATCATCGAAGTTCTCGCTGACTCGGCCGGTCAGCCCGATACCCAATAGTCACAAGCACGACGACCGCCACGTCAGCGCGGGCCCATGGTAGCCACGGGTGAAAATCCAGGTAGTCGACAGTGGCGCCAGAGCATCGGCCCGCACCCCCCCGAACGATGTGGCCTGTGGTGACTTGGTCCGCCTGACGGCGACAACACGAACGATAAAGGGGCAATGCGGCGCCGCTGCCCAAGGTGAACTACGATAACGGCGTGCCAGAAAATCTCTGCAGCACTCTCGACTCATCAATAATTAGAATCCCTCAATCGATTTGAGTGACTGATAGATTTGCTCACGGCAATCAGTTCTGCCTTCCTGGCACATATATGATCCTCGCCATCTTTTCTTGCAGCGCACAATGTGAGAAGTTGCGCTCGTGACATTCTGGCCCATGCTCCCCCGTCTGCTCTCGATCCTGGCGGTCCTGAGCCTTCTGATCGCGCCGATGGCTGCTCCATCGGCCGCGGCGATGATGGATGCCGAGCCCATGGCGGCGATGGAAGGCATGGCCAGCATGACAGAGGACATGCCTTGCTGTCCGCAGCAGAAACAGTCGCTGCCGGATTGCCAGAAGTCGTGTCCGTTGGCGACTTTGTGCGTGGCCAAGTGTTTCCCGAACGCGCCAGCGGTCAGCGCATCCCATCGGGCTATTTTCGTGCCTGTGACCGTGCTCACGCCTTGGGATGACGCCGCGCGCGATCTCCTGGCCGAACCACCCCCTCCACGACCTCCCAGAACCTGAGTTCATCGCCGGCTCGTTTTGAGCCGTCTGTCGCCGTGCGGCCGACTGCCGTGCGGCGAAGCGCCGTGGCTTTTCGCCACGAGCCCGGCCGTGCGCCTGCACGGATCAACGATGAAACTCGGGAATTAAACAATGACGTTTTTTGCAATGAAGCGCACCGCCTCCGCGGTGCTGATCGGCCTTGCTGTTGCGGGCCTTTCCTCCAACGCTTGGGCCGGAATTCAGGACTACGAGTTCCAGCTCGTCCAGCCTGAGATCAAGCAAGGCAATGCAGCGGTGATAGCCGTGCGCCTGGTCGACAAGCGCTCGGGCAAAGCCGTGCCGGATGCCGTGATCTTTGCTCAGCGTGTCGATATGGCTCCCGATGGGATGGAGATGATGGCAGCGCCGATCGAAGCGATGCCGTCGACCGAGCCCGGCGTCTATCGGTTCAAGGCGCAGATCTCGATGGTGGGCGGCTGGCGGCTGTCGCTCGGCGCCAAGGTGCAGGGCGAGACCGGCACGCTCGAAAACAAGCTCGTGTTCAAGGCCGTGCCATGAGCCGGGCGGGCCGAATTGGCCTCACCCTCGCCGCCATTTTGGCGGCGGGGGCTGGAGGCTATTGGGCCGGGCATCGCGATCTCGCGCTGCCTGACCTTTCATGGTGTCGCTTGGCACTTAATTGTAAGAATACGGTGGTTTCGTCCGGACTTGGCATTTTATTGTGAGAATCGTGGTGGCCGGATTCTCAAA